>NZ_CP069354.1:0-2060000 GCF_016864375.1 Microvirga sp. VF16
ATGGAGGCTCCGGGCGAACAAACGGCATCGGATGTATGGGCGCGGGTCAAGCGCCGTCTCCGGGCCGAGCTGGGGGAGGACATCTTCGCGAGCTGGTTCGGTCGCCTGGAACTGGATTCGGTGATCGAGGGCTGCGCCTATCTCACCGTTCCCACCCGCTTCCTGAAGAGCTGGATCGAATCCCATTATGCCGACCGGGTATTGGCGATTTACCGCTCCGAGTCCGGCGATGTGGAGCGCGTTTCCATCGGTGTGCGCAACACGCTTGGACGTGATCCTGCAGCCCAGCGCCGGGTGAGCGAAGCGCCCCGTCCGGCACCGGCCGCATCCATGGCTCTCCCGAGCACTTCGGGAGAGTTCAAGACTCCTTCCATCGCAGCGCCCCAGGAGGAGCGCGGCGAGAACGGCGATCTCGGCGGCGCGCCGCTCGATTCCCGCCTCACCTTCGAGAGCTTCATCGTCGGACGCTCCAATGCGCTCGCCCATGCAGCAGCGGACCGGGTCGCCCACGCACAGAACGGTCAGGCGATCTACAACCCGCTTTATCTCCATGCGGGCGTGGGTCTCGGCAAAACGCATCTTCTCCATGCCATCGGCCATGAGGTGCGCGCACAGGGCCGTCGTGTCATTTATCTCACTGCCGACCGCTTCATGTACGGTTTCGTCGCGTCCTTGAAGGCGCAGACGTCGCTCGCCTTCAAGGAACGCCTGCGCGGTATCGACCTGCTCATCATTGACGACGTGCAGTTCATCCAGGGCAAGCAGATCCAGCAGGAATTCGGCCATACGCTCAACGCCCTCATCGATGCAGGCCGCCAGATCGTGATCGCCGCGGATCGTCCGCCGGCCGATCTGGAAAATCTCGACGAGCGTGTGCGCTCGCGCCTTGCCGGCGGTCTCGTGGTCGAGGTCAGCGCTCTCGACGAGGCACTGCGCACCTCGATCCTGACCACCCGCATCGAAGCGCTGAAGACGATCCATCCCACCTTCGATGTCGGCCCGAGCGTCATCGCCTATGTGGCCCGGGCGATCACCGCCAACGGGCGCGATCTCGAAGGCGCCGTCAACCGCCTGCTCGCCCATGCGACGCTCACCGGTTCCGCCATCACCCTGGAAACCGCCGAGACGGCGATCCGCGATCTCGTGCGCAACCGCGAGCCCAAGCGGGTGAAGATCGAGGACATCCAGAAGCTGGTCGCCTCGCGCTACAACGTCTCCCGCTCCGACATCCTTTCGGAGCGCCGCACCGCCGCCGTGGTCCGCCCGCGCCAGATCGCCATGTACCTGTCCAAGGTGCTCACCCTTCGTTCCCTGCCGGAAATCGGCCGCCGCTTCGGCGGACGCGACCACACCACGGTGCTCCACGCGGTGCGCAAGATCGAGAAGGCCTTGGGCGAGGATCACGCCCTCTCCGACGAGGTCGAACTCCTCAAGCGGATGCTGCAGGAGTAAGCCTTCCGGGCCGGGACACCCCCGGCCTTGCTTTCTCGGGCGACAAAAGCCAACATTGCTGCCCTGCTTGTCCCGCTCGAGGCCAGTCCTTCGCGGGATTGGGCCAAGAATTTCACCGAAACCAGGTGCTAGGTTATGAGAGTTACCGTTGAGCGCGCCGCTCTGCTGAAGGCGCTGGGGCATGTGCACCGCGTCGTCGAGCGCCGCAACACCATTCCGATCCTGTCGAATGTCCTGCTGCGCGCGGATGAGGGATCGCTTCGTCTCAAGGCCACCGACCTCGATATCGAGGTGACGGAGACGATCCCCGCCGAGATCACCGAAGCCGGCTCGACCACGGTCCCGGCCTACATGATCTACGACATCGTGCGCAAGCTCGCGGACGGCGCGCAGGTTTCGCTCGAAATGACCGCCGATATGGGCCAGATGCAGATCCGCTCCGGGCGCTCGCGCTTCATGCTGCAGGCCCTGCCGGAAAGCGACTTCCCGGATCTCGCTGCCGGCGACCTGCCGCACCGCTTCACGCTGGCCGCAAGCGATCTCAAGCGCCTGATCGAGAAGACGCAGTTCGCGATCTCGACGGAAGAGACACGCTACTATCTCAACGGCATCTATCTCCACACGATCGATGCGGGCGGCTCTGTCGTCATGCGCGCGGTTGCCACCGACGGCCACCGTCTCGCCCGGGTTGAGATCCCGGCACCAAACGGTTCGGAAGGCATGCCCGGCGTGATCGTGCCGCGCAAGGCCGTGGCCGAAATCGTCAAGCTCGTCGAGGACGGCTCCGAGAACGTCACCCTCGAACTCTCCTCCGCCAAGGTGCGGCTGACCTTTGACGGCGTGGTGCTGACCTCCAAGCTCATCGACGGCACCTTCCCCGATTACCAGCGCGTCATTCCGGCCGGGAACGACAAGGTTCTCGTGGTCGAGCGCAGCGATTTCTCCAAGGCGGTCGACCGCGTCTCCACCATCTCGTCCGAGCGTGGTCGTGCGGTGAAACTGGCGCTCAACGATGGCCGCCTGACGCTCACCGTCAACAATCCGGATTCGGGCAGCGCGACGGAAGAGATCGAGGTCGATTACGATGCCACGCCGATCGATATCGGCTTCAACGCCCGCTATCTCCTCGACATCACCGCCCAGCTCGACGGCGACACCGCCCTGTTCAAGCTCGCCGATCCCGGCTCCCCCACCATCGTCCAGGACCGCGAAGGCGCCTCCGCGCTTTACGTCCTGATGCCGATGCGGGTGTGAGCCACTTCAGTGTCGGTCATCCCGGACGGCGCGCAGCGATGATCCGGGATCGCAAGACCAGTAAAGCACTGTCATTCCGGGGCCGCGCAGCGGAACCCGGAATCCATAATCACGACCTATGACCAGTCCGGCATCCTCAGCGGTTATGGATCCCCGCCTTCGCGGGGATGACAGTCGAGGTTCAGCGTTACTTTCTGCCTGAAATCCCGGGTTCTGCTCCGCAGACCCGGGATGACACTTCCATCGCGACCAACGCTTGATCTTTCGCGTCCGCTCCTCAATGAAGGAGCCGCATGTCCTTCTCGCCTGTTGCCGCTTCCCGAATCGCCCGTTTGATCCTTCAGGATTTCCGCACCTATGCGAGCCTGGACCTCGCCGTCTCGCGCCCGCTCGTGGCGCTCGTAGGCGAGAACGGGGCCGGCAAGACCAATGTGCTGGAGGCGATCTCGCTCTTCATGCCCGGTCGGGGCTTGAGACGCGCGGAATTGGCCGAGATGGCGCGCAACGAGGGGCCGGGCTCCTTTGCCATTTCCGTGACGCTCGATGCTCCTTACGGCGAGCATCGCCTTGGCACCGGAATCGAGCATCAGAATGAAGGCTCCCGCGCCTCGCGGGAAGGGTCCCGTGCCTCACGGGTCTGCCGCATCGACGGCATGTCCGCTTCCTCGCCCACAGCCTTTGCTGAGTACCTGCGCATCGTCTGGCTCACCCCCGATCTCGATGCGCTGTTTCGTGGGCCCGCCGGCGATCGGCGACGCTTTCTCGATCGGCTCGTGCTCGCGGTCGATGCGGAACACGGCACGCGGGTGAACGCGCTCGAGCGGGCGTTGCGCTCACGCAACCGCGTGCTCGAGGAAAACCCGGACGACCGCCTGTGGCTCGATGCGCTCGAGCGCGAGGTGGCGGAGCTCGCCATCGCGGTCGCCGCCGCGCGCCGCGAGACCGTGGAGCGGCTCGCCTCCCTCATCCTCGAAACCCGCGAGGAGGAATCGCCCTTCCCCTTCGCCACGATGGGTCTGGAAGGCGATCTCGACATGCTGGTGGCAACCCTGCCCGCCGTCGATGCGGAGGACCGCTACCGCGCCATCCTGCGCGACTACCGCTCCCGCGACCGGGCGGCCGGACGCACCCTCGTCGGCCCCCAGGCCTCCGACCTTCTCGTGCGCCACGGCCCCAAGGACATCCCGGCCAACACGGCCTCCACCGGCGAGCAAAAGGCGCTGCTGATCGGCCTCGTGCTCGCCCATGCCCGGCTCGTCGCCAGCATGAGCGGCATTGCCCCCTTCGTGCTCCTCGACGAGGTCGCCGCCCATCTCGATCCCCGCCGCCGCGCCGGCCTGTATAACGCGCTGGAAACGCTCGGCGGTCAGGTCTGGATGACGGGAGCGGACCCGAGCCTGTTCGCGGAATTGCGGGGCCGGGCAGACGTACTGCAGGTGCTGCCGGGACAGATTGAGCCGCTCACGACGCCATGACCTTCTCGACGCGCTTCCTGAAACCTTTCTTTGCCCTCAGCGGCCTCGGACTGCTTGGCATCCTGTCGCTCGTACCGCTCATCGAGGCTACCATCGAGCAGGCCAGCCGGTTGCCTGGCGCGCCACCGCTGTCGGACGCCGTCTTCGCCCTTCTCATCCTCGGACAGCCGGCCCTGCTTCTGCTCGTCGCCGTTGCCTTGGGCGTTGGGCTTGCCGAGAAGGCGGACCTGACTTCCCTGATCCTGCGTCTCCTGCGGGGACAGGCGGTCAAGCGTGGCAAGACAGGCTGGGGATCCACACTCCTCCTGGCCTTCATCTTCGCGTCCGCCGTCGCAGCCGCTGACCTCGCCCTCCGGCAAGTTGTCCCGGGGGCCTTCGAGCGTGTGCCCCGGCTGGACGACGTCACGCTTGCCGGACGTCTGCTCGGTCTTCTCTATGGCGGCATCACGGAAGAGCTGATGCTGCGCTTCGGTCTGACGACGCTCCTGCTCTGGCTGGGTTTGCGCCTGACCCGAGGCCGGGGGCGGGCTGTTCTGGTCTGGATCGCCGTGGGGCTCGCAGCCCTGGCCTTTGCGGCAGGCCATCTCGGCGCGTTGGCCGGGATGCAGCAGATGGACAATCAGGTTTTGGTCGCCCGGACCCTGGTCCTCAACTTTGTCCTGGGCCTGCTGTTCGGCTGGCTCTATGCCTCCCGCAGCCTGGAACATGCGATGCTGGCTCATGGAGCAACCCATGTCACCTTCTGGGTCGTGACGCCTCTTCTCGTGCTGCTCGTCCAAAGTTTCGCAGGGTGAAAGCCCGGCCGTTCGTATTCGCCCGCAGGCCAGCACTCGTGATGAGATTCATCACAACTCCTTGATGGTTTGGAAAGCCGCTTCGCCTTATGCTGGCGGGCAGTGCTGTCTTCCGGTTGAACGCCATGGATCTCGCAGGCCTGCTGCTCTTTTCCTCCGCCCTTTTCATCGCCGCCGCCTCGCCGGGTCCCGGCATCGCCGCCATCGTGGCGCGGGTTCTGGGGCGCGGGCCCAAGGAGGCCGTCGCGTTCAGCATCGGCGTGGCGCTCGGTGACGTGGTCTGGCTGACCTTCGCGATCCTCGGCCTCGCCGCCCTTGCCCAGGCCTTCCACGAGGTGTTCCTGGTCATCAAATATGCCGGTGCAGCCTATCTTCTGTATATCGCCTACAAGATCTGGACGGCACCCGCGCTGGCGAAGGACGTGAAGGCGGACAGACGAGCCGAGCATCCGGCCAAGCTTCTGCTCGGCGGGCTCGCCCTGACCCTGGGCAACCCGAAGACCATCGTCTTCTACCTCGCCCTCCTGCCGACCATCCTCGACCTCACCCGGATCACGGTGTTGGGCTATGCGGAGCTGGTGGCGGCGACCCTGGTCGTGCTGGGGGTGGTCTTCGCCGGTTACATCGTGCTCGCCACCCGCGCCCGGCAGCTGTTCACGACCCCGAAGGCGATCCGGATCCTCAACCGCACCACAGGCGCCCTGCTGGCCGGTGCGGCAGCGGCCGTAGCGTCACGTTGAGGCCTTGGCCTCCTGAGGCAAAGAACCGCCCCTTAAAGGCCCCGATTCGGCAGTTTTTGGTGGATTTTTCCGCCCCTTTCCACGCGCGCGTATACGCGCGGGGGTGAAATTTCAACCATTCGTCACTAAATATCTGATCTGACGAATCAAAACCCTGGCGCGCCTGTTCCTTTCCGCGCGTCTTGAAGGATCCCAAATGGCCGAACCTGCTATCAACGTGAATGCCGACGCCTATGGCGCGGAATCGATCAAGGTGCTCAAGGGCCTTGATGCGGTACGCAAGCGGCCGGGCATGTATATCGGCGATACCGATGACGGCTCGGGCCTGCACCACATGGTCTACGAGGTGGTGGACAACGCCATCGATGAGGCGCTCGCCGGTCACGCAACGGAAGTCACCGTCACGCTCAACGCGGACGGCTCGGTGACCGTCACCGATAACGGCCGCGGCATTCCCACCGACATCCACCCGGGCGAAGGCGTCTCGGCCGCCGAGGTCATCATGACCCAGCTGCACGCGGGCGGTAAGTTCGACCAGAATTCCTACAAGGTCTCCGGCGGCCTGCACGGCGTGGGCGTCTCCGTGGTGAACGCGCTCTCCACCTCGCTGAAACTCCGCATCTATCGCGGCGGCAAGGAACACTTCATGGAGTTCCACCACGGCGATGCGGTGGCTCCGCTCGCCGTCGTGGGCGATGCGCCGGACAAGCGCGGCACGGAAGTGACCTTCACGCCTTCGCCTCAAACCTTCACCATGGTGGAGTTCGATTATGCGACGCTGGAGCATCGCCTGCGCGAGCTCGCGTTCCTGAACTCGGGCGTGCGCATCATCCTCACCGACAAGCGACATGCGGAACACAAGCGCGAGGAGCTGATGTACGAGGGCGGCGTCGAGGCTTTCGTGCGCTACCTCGACCGCGCCAAGACCCCGCTGATCCAGCAGCCGGTGATGATCCGTTCCGAGAAGGACAGCATCGGCGTCGAGGTCGCTCTGTGGTGGAACGACTCGTACCACGAGAACGTGCTCTGCTTCACCAACAACATCCCGCAGCGCGACGGCGGCACACACCTCGCGGGCTTCCGCGCGGCGCTGACGCGTCAGGTGAACGGCTATGCGGAATCCTCCGGCCTGACGAAGAAGGAAAAGGTTTCGCTCACCGGCGACGATTGCCGCGAGGGCCTGACCGCCGTCGTGTCCGTGAAAGTGCCCGATCCGAAATTCTCGTCGCAGACGAAGGACAAGCTCGTCTCGTCCGAAGTGCGTCCCGCCGTCGAGAACGTGATGAACGAGGCGCTGAACAACTGGCTCGAGGAGCATCCGCAGGAAGCCCGCACCCTCGTCGGCAAGGTGGTGGAGGCCGCCGCCGCCCGCGAGGCCGCACGCAAGGCGCGCGAGCTCACCCGCCGTAAAGGCGCGCTCGACATCGCGTCGCTCCCCGGCAAGCTCGCCGATTGTCAGGAGCGCGATCCGTCGAAATGCGAATTGCTGCTCGTCGAGGGTGACTCCGCTGGCGGCTCCGCCAAGCAGGGCCGCAACCGCGCCTTCCAGGCGGTTCTGCCGCTGCGCGGCAAGATCCTGAACGTCGAGCGCGCGCGCTTCGACAAGATGCTGTCGTCGCAGGAGATCGGCACGCTGATCACCGCGCTCGGCACCGGTATCGGCCGCGAGGAGTTCAACCTCGACAAGCTGCGCTACCACCGCATCATCATCATGACGGACGCGGATGTGGACGGCTCGCACATTCGCACGCTGCTGCTCACGTTCTTCTTCCGGCAGATGCCGGAGCTGATCGACCGCGGCTATCTCTATATCGCGCAGCCGCCGCTGTATAAGGCGACCCGCGGCAAGTCCTCGATCTATCTCAAGGACGAGCGCGCGCTCGAAGATTACCTCATCGGCGAGGGCATCGAGAACGCCGCGTTGCAGCTCGAAACCGGCGTGGCATTCCAGGGCGATCAGCTCAAGAGCCTGATCGATGAGGCACGGCTCGTGCGTCAGGTTCTGAACAGCCTGCACACGCGCTATAACCGCAAGGCCGTGGAGCAGGCGGCGATTGCCGGTGCGCTTCGCCCCGACGTGGTCGAAGACCCGGATCGCGGGCCCGCAGCTGCCGCCTATATCGCTCAGCGCCTCGATGCGATCTCGGAAGAGCTTGAGCGCGGCTGGACGGGCGAGGTTCGCGAAGGCGGCTATGTCTTCTCGCGCACCGTGCGCGGCGTGACGCAGACCGCGACGCTCGATCAGGCGCTGATCGCCAGCCAGGAAGCGAAGAAGCTCGACGAGCGCGCTACGACCCTGCAGGATGTCTACGCCAAGCCTGCAAAGCTCGTGCGCAAGAACGACGAGATGCAGATCGACGGTCCGCTTTCGCTCTTCAACGCGGTGCTCGCCGCCGGCCGCAAGGGCCTGCAGCTCCAGCGCTACAAGGGCCTCGGCGAGATGACCGCGCAGCAGCTCTGGGAAACGACCCTCGACGCCGACGTGCGCTCGCTGCTGCAGGTGAAGGTGAAAGACACCACCGACGCCGACGATCTCTTCGTCAAGCTCATGGGCGACGTGGTGGAACCCCGCCGCGAGTTCATTCAGGAAAACGCGCTCTCGGTGGCGAACCTGGACGTTTAATTGTCTTCATATTGGAAATACCAAAGGGCGCCTTCGCAGGAAGGCGCCCTTTGTGTTGATGGTATTCGCGTTGACTTCCGCTTAGCGCATCGTGCGGAAAAGTGGATCCGGTTTTCCGCATCAACGATGCGCCGCTTAAGGGATTGAGCATCGGATTGGATCCCAAAAGTGGATCCACTTTTGGGTCCGATGCTCTAACTGAAGACCCGCCAATCCTGCGAAGATGCACACTCCAGCAGAAGACCTGGATCGTCATCCTCAAGCACCCGGATCTTTTCCTCGACGAGATCCGCCAAGACGCTTTTCGGGCTTGCGGCGCGCAGTTCGCTGACGGCGTCCCTGATCTGTTTTAGATCCAATGACGATAGCGTCGTTCTTCTTTGCCCTTTGAGCTCCTGGTTCGAAGTCATGTGATTCTCCGTGTGAGCCGGCATAGCAATGAAAGGGTTCACGCTAGAACAAGGCTCACGGTAGGCGTGGCCGTTTGCCCGCTTCATTGCAGGAGAATTACAATTCCGTAATGCGACCGATCAGTTCGGAGGAGGACGAGGCCCGTACTGCCTCAAACGACAGGCTTCAGGTCTCCAAGAACCGTTGGAATCAGCTCCGAAACGGTCGGATGGATCGGCACCGCCCATTGCAGAATCGGATAATCGGCACCGGCGTTCATCATGTTCAAGATGCCGTGAATGGCCTCGTCACCGCCGGTTCCGAGAATGGCGGCGCCGAGAATCTTTTTCGTCTCCGCATCGGCCACGATCTTCATGAAGCCCTTGGTCTCGTCCTTCTCGATCGCGCGCCCGACTCGTGTCATCGGGCGCTTGGACACGAGGAGCTTGCGACCCGTCTTGCGCGCCTCCGTCTCCGTCATGCCGACACGGCCGAGCGGCGGATCGACATAGAGCGCGTAGCCCAGCAGCCGGTCGCTGACGCGGTGGGACGCGCCGTCGAGGAGATTGGCGGCGACGATCTCGTAATCGTTGTAGGCCGTGTGCGTGAAGGCGCCGCGTCCGTTGCAATCGCCCATCGCCCAGATGCCCGGCACGTTGGTTGCGAGAAACTCGTCGACCACGATATTGCCGCGCGCATCGACCGCAACGCCTGCCTTGTCGAGACCGAGATCGTCCGTGTTGGACCGGCGCCCGACGGCGAGCAGCACATGCGACCCGACCACCGTCGGATCGCCCGACGTGCAATCGACATCGACCGCCACGCCATTCGCATGCGGCTTGAAGCCGATGCAGGTGGCATTGGTGCGAACGGCAATCCCCTCCGCTGTCAGGATGTCGCGAATGGCGTCCGAGACATCCTCGTCCTCGCGCGCGATCAGGCGCGGTCCTTTCTCGACCACCGTCACCTCGGCACCGAAGCGGCGATACATCTGCGCGAATTCGAGCCCGATATAGCTGCCGCCGACCACCACGAGATGTTTTGGAAGCGTATCGAGCTGGAGGATCGACGTGTTGGTGAGATAGGAAACGGTGTCGACGCCCGGCATGTCGGGAACGCTCGCGCGGCCGCCGACATTGAGGAAGATGCGCGGCGCCTTCAGCACCTCATCCCCGACGCGGATCGTGTCCGGCCCCTCGAAGCGGGCATGCCCTTCGATGACGGTCAAGCCATCCATGCCGCGCAGCCATTTCTCGACATTCGTGCGCGCATTGGTCGAGACGGTGTCGGCGCGGGCCCTGATCCGCTTCATGTCGATGGCGACGGGGCTCGCGATGGAAACGCCGTAATCCGTGCCCCTGCGCGCGAGATGCGCCGCATAGGCGCTCGCCACTAGCGTCTTCGTCGGCATGCAGCCGGTATTGACGCAGGTTCCGCCAAAGAGCTTGCGCTCGATGATGGCGACCTTCATGCCGGCGGTTGTCAGTCGCCCGGCAAGCGAAGGTCCCGCCTGTCCGGCACCGACGACGATGGCATCGAAGATCTGAGTCATGGCACCGCTCCCACGATCAAGGCCGCTCCGATGATCGCGACGGCGTCCTCGATCAGGGCGGCAGGACGATCCTTCCCGAAGGCGGCGGCCAGACGCGCCCGGCCTTCCGCGCCTCCGAGCGTCCCAATAATGCCCCCAATGGCTCCGGCAACAAGCCCGCCGAGGAAGGAACCGCCTGAGGCCGCAATCGCACCGCCGCACAGGCCGCCCATGATGATTCTCGTCGTAAAGGGAAGCAGCGTTTTGCGGCTCGGTGTGGTCGGGAGCTGATCGCCGATCAATTCACCGATGGCGAGAACCGTCATGATCCAGGGCGTCCACCGGTAGCCCAGAAAGGCCAGCCAGGTTCCTTCGAGATTGATGAGGCCGAGGGAAGCCGCCCAGCTGATGGCCGCGGGAGCGGTCATCGCGCGCAAGCCGGCAATCACTCCGATCAGGAGCGCCAAAACGTAAAGACCCATCCCTCGTCCCCTTTGAAGTCGCTCAAGGTTGCAGCCCGCCGGCGCCTTTTTCAATCCTATCCGGAATCATCAGCGTGACGCCGCTCGGCCGGATGGCGCGCGATAGCCCTCTTGTCACCATCCGGTCGAAAAGATGACATAAAGATACATATGGCGCTATAAAGCTCGCCTTTTCAGGAGCTCATTTTCAGCGGACGGCGCTCTCTACGAGGCCAAGTCGGCCGGACGGAAGAGCGTTGGCATCCGGCGATGCCTATTTCCGAATGATCGATATGAGCTGCTCGGCACAGATCTTCAGGGGATCCACGCATTGGCAGGCTTTCGACATCGCCATGGCACCGGAATAGGTTGCCACAACCAGCGTTGCCACGGCCTCGGGATCGAGGTCTCGAACAGTGCCGGTCTGCAGGTCTGCCCGGAGTTTGGCAGCGATGGCGCTGCGCCAGCGCTGGAAGATCGCATCGATCGCGGCTTGGAAGTCCTCATCCTGACGGGACAGTTCGAGGGCGAGATTGTTCAGCGGGCAGCCTGATACCGCTCCATTCCGCTCCAGTTCCGACACGATGCTGGCGAACACCGCCCGGATGCCCTCCGCCGTCGAAGGCGCACGTTCAACCGGTCCGATCCAGGTCTCCTCGACGGCATCCGCCACACGATCCTGAATCACGGCAAGCCCCAATGCCTTCTTGGAGGGGAAGTGATGCGAAAGTGCCCCGCCCGTGACCCCTGTCTCGCGCCTGAGGTCATGCAGGGCAGTGGAATGGTAGCCGCTAGCCGTGAAGGCGGCATAGGCTGCATCCACGAGCCGCAGCCGCAGGCCTTCAGGATCGTTCGTGCGACGGTGCGGTGAGGCAGACTTATCCGCCATGGGGTCTCTCCTTGCCGTCAAGCATAGCAGCTTGACAAAACCGGACAAGCGTCCTGTAATCCGAAACAGGACGCTTGTCCGGTTTTCCGAGAGGCACACATGGCATCTTTCACAAGTCTCACCCAGGAGAGCGGATCAATTCCGCAGGCGACCGGACCTACGGCCGACGCGATTATCGAACTGCGGCGGTATCGGCTGTATCCTGGCACCCGGGAGACGCTGATCGACCTGTTCGACCGCGAGTTCATTGAGTCCCAGGAAACGCAGGGCATGAGCGTGATCGGCCAGTTCCGCGACCTCGATGATCCTAACAGCTTCGTGTGGCTGAGAGGCTTTCGCGACATGCCCTCGCGCGCAGCAGCCCTGAACGCGTTCTACACCGGCCCTGTCTGGGCCGCTCACCGAGACCAAGCGAACGGCACGATGATCAATTCGGACAACGTGTTGCTGCTGCGTCCCACATCGCCTGGGGCAGGCTTTGCCCCTCCGCTTGTTCCGCGTCCTGCGCCTGGCGCGAGCGACATGCCGCGCGGGCTTGTGGTCGCAACAATCTGTTATCTCGCGCCGCGCACGGAGGACGAGTTCGCCAGGTTCTTTGAGGCGGTTGTCAGACCCCATCTCGAGCAGGCCTTGGCCACTGTTCTGGCCACATTGGTAACCGAGCGGAGCCCGAATACTTTTTCCAGGCTGCCCGTCCGCGAAGGGGAAACCGTCTTCGTCTGGTTCTCCACCTTCCCAAGTGTGGCTGCATACGAGACGCACCTTGCCGAACTTGCGCGATCCGTGACCTGGACCAGGGAGGCCGTCCCCGAGATGGAGCAGCGGACATGGCGGCAGAATGAGGTGTCGCGGCTCGCACCGACGACACGGTCACTGCTGCCGTGATGCATGGCGTCGGAGGTGCCCGTGCGAGGACTTTCGATCAGGTTATGACGGTCTGGTGGCGTTTGCTACCGAATGCCGAAAAATGAGGTGATTCCACGCAAGTGGAAACATCTCCTGAGCATCGGACCCAAAAGTGGATCTGCACTTTTGCGATCGATCCGATGCTCCCTTCAATAGCGCATCGTTGGGCGCGGCCCTCTGGGTCCGCACGATGCGCTAGGAGCCACGATAGGCGCTCTCGAGCGTCTTCACATCCAGCTTGATCATCTTGAGCACCGCTTCCATGACGCGACGGGATTTTGCGGGATCCTTGTCCTTCATCATGGCGCCGAGCGCGGCTGGCACGACCTGCCACGACACGCCGTAGCGATCCGTGATCCAGCCGCATTGCTGCGGCGAACCGCCGTCCGACAAGGCATCCCACACCCGGTCGAGTTCCGCCTGGTCGGAGCAGCTCACGGAAAGTGAGATCGCCGGCGTGAACTGGAAATACGGGCCGCCATTGAGAGCCATGTAGCTCTCGCCAGCCAGCGTAAACTCAACCACCATCACGTCGCCGGGCTTTCCGCCGGGCGTCTCGACACTGTAGGGCACGACGGCGTCGATGCGCGAATTGGGCAGAAGAGAGACATAGAATTTTGCGGCTTCCTCGGCCTTTCCGTCGAACCATAGGCAGGGCGTGATCTTGGACATGGACATCCTCCATCGTATTCGTCGAGACGATGTTTGGTTGAGGAATCAGCGGGCGATGGGCAGCAGCGCCCGCACGCGCGGATCGCGCAGCCAGAGCCCGGCCCACAGCGCGATTCCGAGATAGACGCCGAACAGGATGTGACTGAACAGCGGAGAGCCGATGCGCACATGGGTGGCGACCGCGCCGCCGAGATAGGCGGTGATCAGGATCGCTCCCAGGAACGACGTGCGCGGAGTGGCATAGAGCAGGGTGGACGCAATGAGCACGATGCCGAGCGCGCGCCACAGGGTGGGATCGGTCGGCCAGCCGAGCGGGATCACGGTATCGATCACCACCTGAAGCGGCACGAGCTTGATCGCTCCGTCGAAGATGAGAAAGAGGACGACGAAACCGCTTAAGACTCGTCCGATCCAGGGACTTCCACGGCTCCCCTTGCCGGGTTGTTCCGTTGCTGCGTAAGGCATCGTCGTCATCCGTTTTCTCCCTTCGATGACCTACGCCGCAGAGGATACGGGCCGGCCTTCGGCGAGCTCCGCGAGCTGGCCTGCCACGATGCCCCATCCTTCATGGAAGCCCATCTGCTCGTGCTGCTTCAGGGCCTCTTCGCTCCAGTGCCGCACCCGGGCGGTGTAGCGGGTACCACCGCCTTCCGGTTCGAAGGTGAAGATGGCGGTCATGAACGCATCCTGCGGAATCCAGCCGGGTTTGAAGGCATCGGTCACGACGATCTTGCGATTGGGCACGACCTCCAGGAATACGCCTTCATGGGGCATGTCGGCGCCATCGGGCGAGCGCATCTTTGTGTAGGCGCGGCCGCCGGCACGAAGATCGAATTCGACCACCGGCGTGGTGTAGGGGCGCGGTGCCCACCATTCGCCGGTGCGTTCGGTCCAGACTTTGTAGACGGCTTCCGGCGACGCTTCGATGAAACGCGTAATTGAGAGTTCGTACTTGGCGGCATTCTGGTCGGTCACTGTTGTCACTCCCATTCAAACTTGCGCTTACGCCGATGCCGTATTGCTCATGGCTTCCGTAGCCGCCGCGAGGTCCATCCACATCATTTCCCAGATATGGCCGTCGGGATCCTCGAAGCTGCGGCCATACATGAAGCCGTAATCCTGCTGCGGGCCGGGATCGGCCTTGCCGCCGGCCGCCACGGCCTTGGCGAGCGTCGCGTCGACCTCGTCGCGGCTGTCGGCGGACAGGCAGATCAGCACCTCCGAGGTCTCCTTGGCATTGGCGATCTTTTTCGGCGTGAATTCACGGAACTTGTCGTGGGTCAGGAGCATCGCATGGATGGTCTCGGAGAAGACCATGCAGGCGGCCGTGTGGTCGGTGAACTGCTCGTTCTTCACCGCACCGAGGGCCTCGTAGAAGGCGATGGACTTCGGCAGGTCGGCAACGGGCAGGTTCACGAAGATCAACTTGGACATTGGATATTCCCCTCTTGGTTTGTGGTTTGACATTGATTCCATGGAAAGTTATAAATAGCAACTATGAAGTTAGAAAAAATAACTGAAAATTCGGAAGCCCGCACGAAGCGCCATTACGAGGACGCGTGCGCGACGGCTCACGCCCTCGATCTCGTCGGCGAGCGCTGGGCGCTTCTGGTGATGCGCGAGCTCATGCTGGGGCCCAAGCGTTTCAGCGACCTGCGCGAGAGCCTGCCCGGAATCAGCGCCAATGTGCTCACCCAGCGTCTCGAAGGGCTGGAATCGGCCGGCGTGCTCATCAAGCGCAAGCTGCCCCCGCCCGCGGCGGCGCAGGTCTACGAGCTGACGGAATGGGGATACGAGAGCGAGCCGATCTTTCAGGCGCTCGGCCGCTGGGCGGCGCGCTCGCCCTCACACGACCCGACCCTGCCGTTCAGCACCGCTTCCCTCATCCTGTCCATGAGGACGATGTTCAATGCCGAGCGGGCGAAGGATATGGATGCGCGAATCGGCTTCAGGATCGGCGAGGAAACCTTCCTCGCCCATCTGACCGGCGGAACGATCGAGATCGCCCGCAATCCTCTCGACGAAGCCGGCGTGATCCTGACAGGGACGCCGCCGGCGCTGGCCGGTGCGATCTATGGCGGCCAGCCGCTGGAGGCGATGGAACAGGCGGGCGTATTGCAGGTCGAGGGTGATCGCGCCCTGGCCCGGCATTTCGTGAGTCTGTTCCCGCTGCCGTCGAAGGCTTCGAAGCCCGCCTGAGACATTGCGGACGAGCAAGCCCGATCTTAACGCAGCGTTTCTTCGAAGAAGGTCAGCAGCCGCTTCCAGTGCCGCTCGGCACCGCCTTCGTCATAGACGCTGTGGTCGGAAACCGCCCAGCCATGAGCCATGCCGACATAATTCTCGATGATGTGATCGATCTCGGCCCGACGCAGCGCCTCTGCAAGCAGGGCCGATTGCTCCGGTGGGAAACTGCCGTCGACGCCGGCGCTGCCGACATAGACGCGTCCTTTGATCGTCGACACGTGGCGATGCGGGCTGTCGGGCGCATCGCTCGCAAGGCGCCCGCCGTGGAAGCTCGCGGCAGCGGCGATGCGGTCGGGATAGGCCGCCGCCGCGTGGATGGCACGGCTGCCACCCATGCAATAGCCGACGGTGCCGATGCGGCCCGTCGCACCTGCCCCAGTCAATGCAGCAAGAAACGCGGCAGTGTCGCGCCGGGTCATCTCCTGGCTCGTGCCGTCGATCATGCTCCGCAACTGGGTGCGCGTGTGCTCTTCGGAAAAGGCCGTCTTGGCATCGAACGGGCCATAATCGCCGAAGCGATGGAAGAGATCGGGCACGAGAACCACATAGCCCTCGCTCGCGAGGCGCTCGGCCATCCCATCGAGAGCGGGACGGGGGCCGAAGGCATCCATGTACAGGATGACGCCTGCAACGGGTTGATGGCTCGGGCGGAACAGGCCTGCCTTGGCGGTTCCGTCGTCTGTCCGAATCGAAATGTCCTGCTTTGCCAAAACAATCTCCCCACGTCGTCCGGCCTCTTATCGCGCACATCGTGGGGACCGTCACCTGCCGCGGACACTATGATCTCAGGCTATGATCTCATGGCCCCCCGGCCAATGATCCGACCACCGCCATGGTCAGCTCGTCGAGGTTGACGCGGCCTTCGATGGTGATCATCTCGGCTTCGCCCGGCTTGACGCGAAGGCCCTGCTGTCCCGCCTCCGACTGGCGCCTCAGCTCGGCCATGATGGCCTCGCGCACTTGATCCTCGATATTCATCGCCGACGTCCTTTCGCATGATGCTGCTCGCTATCGAACGTCGGGATGGACAGGCCTGTTCCCACTCTCCTTCGCTTCACGCGCTCACGGTTCTTTCCGGTTCGCTTTCAGCGCCTTGAAAGCCTGCACATCCATGGTGCCGCGCTCGTTGTTGCAGGCGGAGCAGGCCAGCACGATGTTGTCGCGGTTGAGCGGACCGCCGAAGGACTTCGGCATCACATGGTCGAGGGTCGCGAGATCGGGCGCGCGCTTCACGCCGCGTCCCGGTCGCCGCGCGAGGATTCCGCAATAGACGCAATGCCCTTCATCGCGGACATAGACATCGTTGAAGAGCCTGAGGCGCTGAGCCGCTTTCATGCCGGAAAACTGCGCTTCTTCCTGTGGAACCCGAGGGAAGTGGTGTGGTTGCCCCTGCGATGAGAGGAGCAGAGAGCTATG
Organism: Microvirga sp. VF16; assembly: GCF_016864375.1. Lineage (GTDB taxonomy): Bacteria > Pseudomonadota > Alphaproteobacteria > Rhizobiales > Beijerinckiaceae > Microvirga. The sequence continues at coordinate 16,851 of NZ_CP069354.1, forward strand.
GTAGACACCCGCCGCAGGAATCGAAACCCCTTCGACGACGATAAAGGATATGGCGATTTGCCTTCGCGTGGCGCTGTCGGCTTCCGGGACGACGGCCGTGGCAATCCGCACGGCTACGGCAGCGATGCCGGCGATTTTGCCGGAGGCGTGATCGAAGACGGACGGCGCGGGCCTCCGGATGACGAAGGTTTCGATCCCGGCTACAGCCGCTACCGCTCCGGTTACGGAGCACTCGGTTCACGCGATCCGAACGATCCGGAACTCCGCTCCGAATTTGACGACGAAGAGCGCCACTCCCTCCGGAGCAAAAATCATCGCGGCCGCGGCCCCAAGGGCTACAAACGTTCGGACGAGCGCATTCATGAGGATGTGTGCGAACGCCTGACGGAAGACCCGTTCATCGATGCTTCGAACATCGAGGTGGCCGTGAAGGATGGCGAAGTCGCGCTGAACGGGACCGTTTCGAGCCGCGGTCTCAAGCGCCGCGTCGAGGATCTGGCGGAGCTGGCCTCGGGCGTCGCGCATGTGCAGAACAATCTTCGCGTCGAAGGCGCCTGAAATATAGGAAAGCTCCCACACCGTGGGAGCTTCCCTTTCGCCGATCGTCTCGTCGCGGCTCACGGAACCTCGGGCGGCGGCATCGGATGAATGACCGGTTTTTCGGATTCCGGCGGTTGCTCGGGCATGGATGACGGCGCACTCGGGGGCACCGGCGGCAGAGGAGTCTCGGGAGGAATCGGCATGGTGGGCACCGGCTCGGTCGGCGGCGGCTTGGGATAGAATTCGTCCGGCTGCGGACGGCTGCTGGCACTGAACACGGACAAGAAGCTCTCCCTTTGCAACATTCTGTCTCGTGTTCAACCGCCCACGCGCGTGAAAGTTCTCCTGCGGTCGATGCCTTACGGTTCTTCTTGCTACGGTCACGACGGAGAAACCATAGGCGCAATCCACGGCTTGACCTTACGGCCGTTTGAGGCCACGACGGCAGGGTGGAATTTTGCACCGGAAGAGCCATGCGCGCAGCCCGAACCCTCGCCCTCCTGACTTTCCTCGCAGCCGGTTCGACCATGGCTCAGGCGGCGGATCTGCTCTTCTCGCCGGAGCCCATCCAGGACTCTTCGGGCTGGATCGTCACCGTGAAGGGCAACCTGCGGGTTGGGCCATCCTATCCCGGTTCGGACGAATTCAGCTTCATCGGCTATCCGTCCCTGAGCTTCCGCCGGGCCGGCACGGTGGAGCGCTACAGTGCCCCCGACGACGGCCTGAGCTTCTCGTTCCTGGAGGATTCCACCGTCCGATTCGGTGTCGTCGGTCGTTTCGTGGGCGGCCGCTATCTGCAGGACAATCCGGAACTCTTCGGACTGGAGAAGATCGACTGGGCGGTGGAGCCCGGCGTCTTCGTGGAGTACTGGCCCCTCGAATTCCTGCGCGCGCGCGCCGAAATCCGGCGCGGCTTTGGCGGGCATGAAGGCTTCGTGGCCGATTTCGGCCTCGATGCGGTCCAGAGGTTCGGAGCGTTCACCGTCTCGGTCGGTCCGCGCCTTGCGCTCGGCGACAGCGAATTCACCCGCACCTATTTCGGCGTGACGCCCGCCGAGGCCGCGCTGAACGGCCAGGTCACGCCCTATGACCCGTCCGGCGGTATCACCTCGGTCGGCGCAACGGGCGCGATCAGCTATGAGTGGTCGCAGCAATGGTCGACCACCGCTTTCGTCACCTACAAGCATCTGGTGGGCGATGCCGCCGACAGCCCGATCGTCAAGCGCTTCGGCTCGGAGAACCAGTGGGGCTTCGGCCTGACCGCATCCTACTCCTTCGGCTACGTGCCGTAAGCGCGGTGCCCGCATCAAAATGAAAGAGCCGCCTCATGGCGGCTCTTGGCGGATGTTCTTGTCAGTCTCGACCTCATTCTGAAAGTCTGGCTCATAAAGTGCCGTTAAGCCCTCCTCCGCCTTGTGGGGAGGAGCTGGAGGTGGGGGTGTCGGCGCCAAACCTTCATAGGCTATCGCTCACACCCCCACCCTAACCCTCCCCACAAGGGGGAGGGAAAAAGCACCTGCGCCACACAACGAATGATGAGCCAGACTCTCAGCAGATCACGCAGTGACTGTCTCGAAAGAGGTTCCGGTGCGCGCTGGAGGCGCTCTCAGGATGAGGGTTTAGATTTGCGACAGCCTGCTTCGAACCAATCTCTTATGCCGCAAGGCTGGCTTTGCTCGCGGATTCACCACGATAGATGCAGCCTTCCGTCGAGCCGGGCATGCCGCGCTTGAGCTCGACCTCTTCGAGGTTCGGGAAACGCGCCTCCACCAGCCGCCAGATATAGGTGGTGACGTTCTCGAGAGAGGCGATGCCGATCTCGGGATTGAGATCGAGATTGCCGTGATCGAGGCCCGATCCGTGCTCGCCCTTGATCTCCTTGATGTAGTTCTCGACGTCATAGAGATTGACCGGCCAGCCATAGATCTCGTCGACGGCTCCACCGAACGTGAGTTTAACGATGAAGGTATGTCCATGCAGCCCGGAATAGGGAGCCACCGAGTGCGCGGCTTCGAACGTAAACTCGCAATATGTCTTCATTCACCTTGCTCCCGTCATCAGCTCTCTGTTCGTTGCGAACCTAAAGGCGCAGCGTGCTGAACATGCGATCCAATCGGCATTTCTGCGTTCAGACAATGGAAAATCTGCCTAGCATATTTCGCTTCGTCGACAAAATCGCGCAAGGGCGCTGCGCATCGGCTATCGATCGTTCTCTACCAGGAATATCGATGGACCACTTATGACGCGACCCTGACCTTGTGCTGGAGCGCGGCCAGCGTATGGACCAGTTCCCGCGCCGGCTTGGGACGGCCGAAATAATAGCCCTGCGCATCGGTGCAGCCGGCCGCCTGAATCTGCCGCAAGTGGTCTTCCGTCTCGATGCCTTCGGCCACGGTCGGCATCCCTAAGCTCGCGCCGAGGTTGGCGACCGATTGCACGATCGCGAGGCAGTCCGCGCGCTGGGACATTTCCCGCACGAAGGACTGGTCGATCTTGATCTTGTCGAACGGGAAGCTGCGCAGATAGCTCAGAGACGAATAGCCGGTCCCGAAATCGTCCATCGCAATGCGCACCCCGAGCCGCCGCAGCTGATGCAGCGTCGAGACGGTCATCTCATTGTCCTGGAGCAGCACCGATTCCGTGATCTCCAGCTCCAGCCGGTTCGGAGCGAGTCCCGACGCCGCCAGCGCGCGGCTGACGCATTGCACGAGGCCCCTGTTCCTGAATTGGATCGGCGAGAGATTGACGGCGACATGAATGTCGCCCGGCCAGGAAGCCGCCGCCTTGCACGCCTCCTCCATGATCCAGTCGCCCAGGGGAGAGATCAGGCCGGTATCCTCGACGACCGGGATGAACTCGGCTGGGGGGACGAGGCCGCGCTCGGGGTGATGCCAGCGCAGGAGCGCCTCGAAGCCACTGATCTCGTTCCTCTGGATGTTGATCTGCGGCTGGTAGAACAGCTCGAACTCGCCGTTGGTCATCGCCTTGCGCAGATCGACCTCCAGCGCGCGGCGAGCCTGAAGCTGCTCGTCCATATCCGGCTCGAAGAAACGGAATGTGCCGCGGCCATCCGCCTTGGCATGATAGAGCGCCATATCCGCATGCTTCAGAATCTGGCTCGGGGTCATATGCCTCTGAGCCAATGCGATGCCGATGCTCGTGCCGATAAAGAGTTCCTGGCCGTTCACGCTGAAGGGTTCGCGCAGGGCCTCGACGATGCGCGATGCTAGCGCAGCGCTTTCCTCGGGCCGCCGAATCCCGGTCTGCAGAATGGCAAACTCGTCGCCGCCGAAGCGGGAAATCAGGTTTCGCACCTGACCTTCGCTGGCGGGAATGCAGACGCGGAGACGCTCGGCCACGGCCTTGAGCAGTTCATCACCCGTTTCGTGGCCGAAGGAATCGTTCACATCCTTGAAGTGATCGAGATCCAGATAGGAGACCGCCAACGTACGACCGTTCGGCTTCAGGCGCATGAGCGCGTATTCGAGCTCGTTGCGAAGCACCACACGATTGGGGAGGCCCGTGAGCGCGTCCTGATGCGCCAGGACGTGCAGCTCCTCATGGGCTCGCCCCAACAGGCGGTTATGCTTGTCGAGCAGGAAGATCAGGACAATTCCAACTAGGATCAAGCTTGCCGCAATGCCGGAGAAGGCCCAGTGCAGCCGGATCAGTTCCTCCTGATCCTTCTGAACGAGCGTTGCCCCATGGTTGTGCGCCACGGATGCGAGCTGCGCGAGTCTGCTTTCCAGCGGCCGCAGAATTTCAAGCGCCTCTCTGGCTGCTTCCGGATTCTGGTCGAGTTCCGCGATCAAGGGCTGCGCTGCAGCGAGCCTCTCCTGAAACTCGCGAAGGGTGGCATGATGCTCCGGATTGCGCTGGAGAAGATCCTGGAAGCTCCCCTCATTCAGCATCTGGGCCCGGCCGAGGAGAATGTCGTAGCGCAGCTCGACCTCGCCCTTGTCCACATCGCTTCCCGGCTTTCCGAACTCCGCCAGGCGATGTTCAAGACGGACGAACTCGGAGGCGGCTTGGCCCGCCTCCCAGGCCGGGTTGTAGACGGAGATCTGCTGCAACGCACCTTGGCGTTGAACGACCAGCACCGAAATGTAGATGCCGGCGATCAGAAAGCCGCCAATGACGATCGCAATAACCGTTTTGAAGGTGCGCAGGGACAAATGCTTTAGGCCTCCGAGACCTGCCGGCTGCTGCTACTTCACTTCGATCTTGGCGACCTGCCACGCCGAGCGCGCATAGTAGGTCTGGGTCTTGAGTTCGGGATTGCTGTCATAAGGATAGACGATGAAGAGCGGACCTTTGTCCCGCACGGGCATGTACTCGCCGTTGCGCTTGAGTGCGAGAATGACATTGTACTTCCCGAAATCCGCCATCGGGATCTCGGTGGCGTAATCGTTCAGCGCCACGACCGACACGCGATCTCCCTTCGCTTCGACCTGCTTCATCAGCTTGTCGAGGGAAACGCCCTCGAATTTGACTTTGCCCTCGTACCAGGGTGTCGTCGTCTCGATGGTCACGAGACCGAGGGACTCCAGCATCGCGCGATCGAACTGGGCCGTGTTGTCCTTGTTGGTCACCCCGATCTTGCCCGAGATGGTGAGGATCGGTCGCTCCTTGGGGGCGGCCAGCGACGCGGCATAGGCCACGCCGATGATTCCCAGGAACGCGACAAACGTTCCCAGCAGGCCCGTTCTCACCTTGGCGCCAAGCATGCGGATCCCCTACGGAAAAATTAATATAAGCGATAGAAGCACATAAAATTGATCAAAGTGTTACACAACTCTGCCTCGGAAGTAAAAGCGGCGAAACCGCCGGTGTTATTTTGTAATGGCATTTAAATCTCAAGGCATGAAATCCTAGATTGTGCCTGCAAAGAAAAACCGCCTCGCACGATGATGCGAGGCGGCTTCAGGTCTTTCGGGGCTAAAGATCGGCAGCCTTTAGAGGGGCTTGAGACCTGCCTCGATCTCGGCCCGGCGCGGCTCCAGGAAGGGCGGCAGGGCCAGGCGCTCGCCGAGCTTGTCCATAGGCTCGTCCGTGGCAAAGCCCGGACCGTCCGTGGCGATTTCGAACAGGATCCCGTTCGGTTCCCGGAAATAGAGGCTCCGGAAATAGTAGCGGTCGACCGGGCCGCTGGAGGGCGCCCTCAAGGACTGCAACCGCTCCCAGCATTCCTGATAGGTCTGCTCGTTGGGCGTGCGGAAGGCCACGTGATGAACCCCACCCGCTCCGGGCTGGGCCGGGGACAGACCGGGCTCGACCGCCACATGCAGTTCCGCCGCCGGGCCGCCCTCGCCCATCTCGAACACATGAACCGGCGTATCGCCGACGCGGTATTCACGGGCGGCGCGCATATCCATCGCTTCCGTCAGCACGCGGGCCGTGCGCTCGAGCTTCGGCACGCTGATCCGGATCGGCCCGAGTCCCCGGATCTGGTACTCGGCCGGCACGGGGCTGCGCTCCCACGGATGGACCTCGCCCTGCCCGCCATCGTCGACCAAGCTGAGGCGCTGGCCTTCGAAATCCTCGAAATCAAGCGTGAGCCGCCCGTCGCGCTCGACGATCTGCTCGCTGCTGATGTCGAGGCTCTTGAAACGGTCCCGCCACCATGCCAGCGCCTTCTCGCCGTTCACGCGCAGGGCCGTCTGAGAAATGCTGTGAGTGCCGCGCCGCTCGCGCCCGACCGGCCAGTCGAAGAAGGTGATGTCGGTGCCGGGCGAGGCTTTTCCGTCCGCATAGAACAGGTGATAGGCGCTCACATCGTCCTGGTTCACGGTCTTCTTGACGAGGCGCAGTCCCAAGGACTGCGTATAGAAGTCGTGATTACCCTTTGCATTGGCCGTCACAGCCGTCAAATGGTGAATTCCCGTCAGCTTCATGGTGCTGTCTCCATCAATGTTGCGATGAAGATAGACTTGCAAAGGTGCCGTTACGAGCCCGCGACACGCCAAGGCGACCTTGCCGAAATGCAAGAACGCCCCAGCCATGGGCCAGGGCGCTTGCAGAATTGAAAGAGATTGATCGCTTAGGCCGCTTTCCCGCGCAGGTCGTCCGGTGTGACGTCCTCCGGAATCGGGCAGAGATAGACCCTTCCGCCATTGCGCTCCTTCAGCTCGGCCTTGGCCCGGGCGATGAGATCCGGGTTGCGTAAGACATCGGCGGCGGTCGCGGCCATGGCCTTGGCGGCGAGCACCATGCCCTTGTGCGCGGCCGGCAGGTTGCCCTGAGTCACGAGCTGCCAGGTGTGGAATGGCGTGCCAATGGCAAAGCAGGCCGTGTGGCACTGCACCGTTGGCACAATCCAGCTGACATCGCCCACATCGGTGGTGCCCATCATGACCTCCTCGCGGGTCGGCATGGTGAGCACGCCGTCGTGAAGCACCTTGGTCTTGAGCGAGAGATCGTGCGGCTTCACGCTCGCGAGAATCTCCTCCTCGGTCAGCGCCGTCTTCTGGAGCTTCTCCGCAAAGGCGAGATCGGCCTCGTCGAAGTCGGGCGGTCCGAGGCGGCGCATGTTCTCGTACATGGCCTCCTGCAACGCCTTGTTGGGCAGAACGTTGGAGGTCGCATCCGTGATCTGCACCGTGACGGAGGTTTCCGTCATCAGCGCCGCGCCCTCCGCGATCTTCTTCACGCGCTCGAACAGGCGCTCCGCATCGGGCAGATGCGGCGAGCGCACGAGATAGAGCGATTCCGCGAAGGCCTGCACCACGTTCGGCGCATTGCCGCCCGTATTGGTGGTGGCGTAATGCACGCGCGCATCGGAGGGCATGTGCTCGCGCATGTAGTTCACGCCCACATTCATCAGTTCCACCGCATCGAGCGCGGAACGGCCCACATGCGGAGCCGCGGCCGCATGGGCTGCGCGGCCCTTGAAGCGAAAGTAAGCCTGGATGCAGGCGAGCGAGGAAGTGGTCTGCACCTCGTTCACCACGCTCGGATGCCAGCAGAAGGCGGCATCGAGATCGTGGAACAGGCCGGCACGGGCCATGAAGGTTTTGCCCGAGCCGCTCTCCTCCGCCGGGCAGCCGTAATAGCGCACGGTGCCGGCGATGCCTTCGGCTTCGAGTGCATCCTTGAGCGCAACAGCGGCCAGTGCGGAACCTGCTCCGAGCAGGTTGTGGCCGCAGCCATGGCCGGGTGTGCCCTTAACCGTCGGCACATGCTCGGTGCGGCCGGATTCCTGCGCAAGATCGGGCAGAGCATCGAACTCGCCGAGAATGCCGACGATGGGACCGCCTTTGCCGAATTCCGCAATGAAGGCAGTCGCCATGCCGCCGACATTCCTGGTGATGCGGAAGCCCTCGCGCTCCAGCATGGCGATCTGCTCCTGAACGGCGCGATGCTCCTCGAAGGCGAGCTCCGGGACAGCCCAGATCCGGTCACTCAGGGCGCAGTAATCTTCGGCCTTGGCATCGACATGACGGGCGACAGCATCAAGGCTCAGGCGGTCGTTGTGCATAATGTTATGAGGTCTCGCGAAATGGGATCGGCGCGACAATATCGAGGTTCGCTCCAAGGTGAAAGGGAGGAGGCCGTTCGCCTTTCGCAGTGCGGACTTTTAGACCGCTTCGTCCGCCACGCCCTTGCGCGCCGTAAGAAACCCGCCCGACTGACGCGACCAGAGGCCGGCATAGAGGCCGCCGTTCTCCAGAAGCTCCTCATGGGTGCCTTCCTCGACGATCCGGGCCTCGTCCATGACAATCAGGCGGTCCATGAGCTGCAGGGTCGAGAGACGGTGCGCGATGGCAATGACCGTCTTGCCCTCCATGAGGGTGGCGAGCGATTCCTGGATCGCGGCCTCGACCTCGGAGTCCAGCGCGGATGTCGCCTCGTCAAGCACCAGAATCGGCGCATCCTTGAGGATCACCCGGGCGATGGCGATGCGCTGGCGCTGACCGCCGGAGAGCTTGACGCCGCGCTCGCCCACATGGGCATCGAAGCCGCGCCGACCGCGGCCGTCGATGAGACGCTCGATGAACTCGACGGCATGGGCCTGACGCGCCGCCTCGCGCATCGCTTCCTCGCTCGCCTCTGGCCGTCCGTAGAGAATGTTCTCGCGGATCGAGCGGTGCAGGAGCGAGGTATCCTGCGTTACCACGGAGATCTGCGCGCGCAGGCTTTCCTCGCGCGCATCGGCGATGTCCTGGCCGTCGATCAGGATGCGCCCCTCCTGCGGCTCGAAGAAGCGCAGGAGCAGGTTGACCAGCGTCGTCTTGCCGACGCCGGAACGCCCGACGAGGCCGATCTTCTCGCCAGGCCGGATGGTCAGATTCAGCCGGTCGAGGACTTTGTCGCCGTCGCCGTAGGAGAAGCTGACGTCATCGAAACGAATCTCGCCGCGTGTCACCGTCAAGGGCCTGGCGATTGGCTTGTCCTGCATGGTGAGCGGACGCGAAATCGTCTTCATGCCTTCCTGCACCGTGCCCACGTTCTCGAAGATGCCCATGACCTCGAAGGCGACCCAGCCGGACATGGAGACGATCTGGGTGGAGAGCAGCAGGGCCGTCGTCATGGTGCCGGCGTCGATCCGGTTCGCGCTGAAGAGCCAAACCGCCACCGCGCCGGTCGAGACCAGGAAGATCGCATTGAGGAAAGTGAGCCCCGCCACATAGAACGTATTGATGCGTTGCTGGCTCATGAAGGCATCGGTGAGCCGGCGATAGCCCTCGCTGATATACTCGTCCTCGTCCTTCCGGCGCCCGAACAGCTTGACGGTCATGATGTTGGTGAAACTGTCCACTACCTTGCCGGTCACGGCCGAGCGCGCCTCGCTTGACGCACGCGACCGCGTCTGGATACGCGGCAGAGATACGGCCAAAAGCGTGGCGTAGAGAGTGAACCATCCGGCCATGGGCAGGGCGAGACGCCAATCCTGCGTGCCGAGAAGGCCGATGGAGGCCGCGCCGAAAATCAGGATCTGCCAGACGGCCCGGGCAACCGACAGAATCGTCTCGCGCAGGGGCCTTCCCGTCTGCAGTACCCGGTTGGCGATGCGCCCGGCAAAATCCTCCTGGAAGAAGCCCAAAGGCTGGCGCACCACGTGCCAGTAATTCTGCCAGTGGACCATGGTGGTGAACGAGACCGCAAGAGAATGGTTGACCAGGAGCCGGAACAGGATCGTCCCGAGCGGTCGCACCAGGAGGATGATCGCCCCCATGGCGATCAGCAGCGGCCCGGCCTCACGGAAGATGCCCTCAGGCGACGTATGCGCGAGGGCGTTGACCAAGCGGCCGATGAGATAGGGAATGAGCGCTTCGACGACGGCAAGCACGAAGCCCAGCGCAAAGAGTGCGAAGAACAGGCCCTTCGCCTGGGCGATGAAGTGCCAGTAGAAGCCCCAGAGATTGTCCGGCGGCGATTCCTCCGGGGGCTTTTTCCTGAAGTCAATCCGGGTCTCGAAGTAGCGGAACATCGGCACATCTCATCGTCATCGACCCGAATCAGGCGGGCGAGAGGCGCAATGATGCAACACTCTTTGTCCCTGGGGTGACAATCGCGCTAAGTTGATGACTTGTCCAACTGCGAAGACGTCCGAGAGACGGATAGAGCCTCTCTCAGACAAATCTGCTTAAAAACTACGGCAATGGGACAGTGTTCGGCGGCAGGCTACTCAACCGAATATCGTCGATGAAGAATTGGAGATGGTGTATCCTGTCTTAAATGCGTCAGGAGGTTGAAATGCCTCTTCTACTTTACCCTCCGATGCCTGGCGGAAACTGAGGATCTTGGCTCAGTTTATCTGCCCGATCTCACGGCAGCCCACGATGAGGCGCAGAGGATTGCCCAAGCCTTCGCAGCGAGAATGCCGGATGAGGGCTTGGACCCAACCCTGTGTGTCGTCGAAGTCGCTGACGAAAGACACCTGTTGGTCCAGGTGGTCCCGTTGAACGGATCGTGAATACATTTTCCAAAAAGGAGCGGTGGCTATATTCTTGGAGCTGGAGAACGGCCATGGTCGGGCTTGGGCCAAACTCAGTCATCTTGTGGGATACCCTGAAACTCTCAGCCGAGCCCTTGCGAGGGCGCAGCGATATCCTGGTCGTTGCTCAGGTGAAGGTGCAGAAGAACGGGCAAAGAGGCTCTGACGAGTATCGCATCAATTTTGAGCTCAACAGGCACCACGGCCTCGTGTCTCAGGATACTGAAGTCCTGATATCGGCCGCTGGAGCAGATGAGCCGCTCTGGAGATATTCAGGTCGCCGCGACCTTGTTGTGGCAATCAAGGATCGCTTTCTCAAAACGCAGTTATACTCACACGTCGCCGGTCAACTCGGCTGGATGCTTGACCCGCATGTTGATCTGATTCAGGCACCTTTAGACCCGTGATCCCATGAACAGGTGGGCGTCCGTATCGACCATCCGTCTTGATGCTCCACTCTTTGAAAAGCGCATCGTTGGACGCGGAAAACCGGGTCCACTTTTCGCACGATGCGCTAGCCCACCGCGAAGAGATCCCGTGTCTCGGGCACTTGCGGCTCCTCGAAAGCGTTCGGGTCGCCGGGGCCGGTCTCCCACCCAAGATCGGGGAGCGCGATGATGCGAAGCCCCCGCGGATCGTTGCGGGTCACGACGATGTTGCGACTTTCCATATAGGCGATGAGGCGCCGGGCGCGTCCGGGTGAGCGGCTGCCGCAGGCGCGGGCGATCTCGCCGTCGGGCGGGCAGGCCGAGCCTTCCATGGCCGCGCGGGCGATGAGCAGGAACACGCCCTGGATGTCTTCCGCCAGATCGGCCGCGAAGGCGACCGCGCGGTCCCATTCGGAACCTTCGGCGGTGGCCGTATCGACGCCGGCGCGGGCGACCGCAAGGCGGCGACGGAAGGCATTGAGGTTCAAGGGCTCGCCGGAAACGCGGCGGATGCGGCAGCGGACGAGGAAATCCTGATACAGAACGGCAACCGAGCGGAACGCGGCTTCCGGATCGTCGAGGATCTCGCGCAGGATCGCATCGAGGGCAGCCTCGCGCTCGGCCTTGGACTGCTCGTTCTCCTCAGGCTGCGATTCGGGCGCAGCTGCGGGCCGGGTGCGGGCGAGCTGGGCCAGAAGATCGTTGGTGGACGGAGCCGGAGGCGGCGGGGGTGCACGACGCGGCATGACCGGGCGGGCGACCACCTCGTCCTCGCCGGCCTTGAAGATGAGATCGCGGGCCTCCGCCTTCGGCTGCTCCGGCAACGGCATCAGCTTGAAGGTGCCCGTGCGGGTGGAGGTCTCGACCGCGCCGATACGGATCGGCAACGGGCGGCGCGAGAGCGCGGGCCCGAGCGCCACGAAGTGACCGCGCTCAAGATCGCGGAACATCTCGGCCTGCCGGCGCTCCATGCCTAAAAGGTCGGCAGCGCGGGCCATGTCGATGTCGAGGAAGGTGCGCCCCATGAGGAAGTTGGAGGCTTCCGCCGCCACGTTCTTGGCGAGCTTGGCGAGACGCTGTGTCGCGATGATGCCGGCCAATCCGCGCTTACGGCCGCGGCACATGAGGTTGGTCATGGCACCGAGCGAGACCTTTCGCGCCTCGTCGGACACGTCGCCTGCGGCGGCAGGGGCGAAGAGCTGCGCCTCGTCCACCACCACGAGCATCGGATACCAGTAGTCGCGCTCCGCATCGAAGAGACCGCCGAGGAAAGCGGCGGCGCAGCGCATCTGGGCCTCGGCGTCGAGCCCCTCCAGACTCAGCACCACGGAAACACGGTGCTGACGCACGCGGGCGGCGATGCGCTGCAGATCGCCCTCGCTGCGGGAGGCATCGACCACCACATGGCCGAACTTGTCGGCCAGCGTGACGAAATCGCCCTCCGGATCGATGATGGCCTGCTGGACGAGATTGGCGCTCTGTTCGAGGAGGCGGCGCAGGAGATGCGACTTGCCGGAACCGGAATTGCCCTGGACGAGCAGACGCGTCGCCAGAAGCTCTTCCAGATCGAGCAGTGCCGATTGTCCTCCGGGGGCGGAAGACGCCTGTCCCATGTCGATGCCGACCCTCATCAGCCTCCCTCTTGCCATCCTCGAAAACAACCCGGCCCGGTCCTAACACGGCAAGGCTTAAGGAAGTGCCGGGTCGGTGTCAGTCCTCCACAGGCGAAATAGGCTTTCCCCAGCCATGACGCCGCAGGTTTTGGGAAACCTGCCTGCTCCCCGACCATTAACTTTCGGAACGACCGTGGACCTCGATACAGGAGGGGATCGATGCCCGGCGAGCTTTCCGTCAGCCGCGTCCTTCATGCCGTTCCGGCCCTCGTTGGAGAAGAGCCAGGCTGGATTCCGGCTCCGGAGGCAGCAGCCGATCGGTCAATCATCCAGGAGGAAACCAACGGGTTGATGCTCCCGCCTGCCGGCGCCTCACGCGCCGAGACGGTTTTCACGACCGTCGGCATCGTCCTGCTGGTGATTCTCACCATCTCGCTTCTCTTGACCCTGGTACGCCATCACCGGCGATAGGCGGTTTGGCGATGCTTTAGTCACCCGCTCACGGGTTTCAGACCCGCCCGAACCTCACAATGGCCTCCCACAAAGAGAGCCCGAGCGAAATCCGATTCGACTTCCGAATCGATTTTCCCTATAATGACTGTCCAGTCAGTCAATTGATTGGTGAGGATGTCGTGACGGCACGGCAGCAGACGAAACGGCGGGCTCCGGCCCGGAGCGAGAGCGAACGTCAGGCCAAGCTCCAGACGATCCTGGATGCCGCCCTCGATATCTTTCTGGAAAAGGGATTTGCGGATGCCCGCCTCGACGACGTGGCCGCCAGGGCGGGCGTCGCCAAGGGCACCCTTTACCTTTATGTGTCCTCCAAGCAGGCCCTGTTCGAGGCACTGGTGCGCTCCGGCATCGGCGGTCCGGTCGGTCTCATCGAGCAGAAGATTCCGGATCCCGAGCTCTCGGCCGAGGAGCAGCTCAGGGCGCTTTTCCTGTTCCTAAGGACGGAGATCCTCGGTACGCGCCGTCGCGAGATCGTCCGCCTCCTCCTGATGGAAGCGAGCCGTTTTCCGGAACTGGCGGAGGTCTATCACCGCGAGGTGATTGCCAGAGGCTTAAGGATCCTGCGCGGCATCGCCGAACGGGGCGTCGCTCGAGGCGAGTTCCGCTCGGACGAGATCGTGCGGTTTCCGCAGCTCGCCATCGCGCCGGGACTCGTCGCCCTGCTCTGGACCAGCCTCTTCCAGCGCTTCGATCCCATCGACATCGAGGCAATGCTGGAAGCGCATCTGACGCTTCTGATGAAGGCGCTGAAAGGGCATCCGTCATGAAGGTCGCGCGGCTCATCGTCCTCGCCGTGCTGCTTCTCGCCGGGGGAACAGCCGCCTGGTTTTTCTGGCCGCGGTCGGACGGTACAACCCGCTTCCAGGGCTATGTCGAAGGCTATCTCGTCTTCATGGCGCCCGAGGAAGGTGGGCGCATCGATGAACTGACCGTCGATTCCGGAGATCGCGTGACGGAGGGCAAGCTTCTCTTCAGGCTCGATGCATCAGTACAATCTGCGCAGCGCAACGAGGCCGATGCCAAGCTGCAGCAGACCCGCGCGCAGCTTGCTAATCTTAAAGCAGCTCTCCAACGGCCAGAAGAGATCGCTGTTCTCGAAGCGCAGGAAGAGCGCGCGCAGGCGCAACTCAGCCTGTCGCAAGTGGAGCTCGACCGGCAGAGAACCCTGTTCGAGCGCGGCATCGCCGCAAAGGCACAATACGATCAGGCGAGAACCGCCTTCGAACGCGACAAGGCCGCGCTGGCCGAAGTGCAGCGGCAGATCCATGCCGGACAGATCGCGGGACGTTCGGGAGAGATCGGCGCGGCAGAAGCGGCCGTGCAGGCGAATGAGGCGGCTCTGGTGCAGGCGGAAACTCGCCTTGCCAAGCGCGAGGTGAAGGCCCCGTCCGATGCCCAGGTGCAGGACGTTTATTTTCGCGCCGGGGAGACGGTGAATGCCGGCCAGCCGGTGCTCGCGCTCCTGCCTCCGGCCAACCGTCGCATCCGCTTCTATGTGCCCGAGCCGTTGCTTGCCACGATCGCGCTCGGCCAGGTTGTCGGCCTCACCTGCGACAGCTGCAAGGAGGGGCTCCTGGCCCGCATCAGCTTCATCTCGAACGAGGCCGAGTTCACGCCGCCGGTGATCTTCAGCGAGCAGGAGCGGGCGAAGCTGGTGTTCCGCGTCGAAGCGCGTCCACTCGACGGAACCGATCTGCCCATCGGCCTGCCGGTGACGGTCACGCCCACCGAGCCGGAACCGCGATCATGACCCTGGATGCAGCCCCATCGCACCCTGTCGCGACGGAACCCGAGATCGTCATCGATGTCGAGGGGCTTACCAAATCCTTCGGTGGCCGCACTGTTGTGAAGAATCTCTCCATGCAGGTCCGGCGCGGGCTGATCTACGGCTTTCTCGGGCCCAATGGCAGCGGCAAGACCACGACCATCCGCATGCTGTGCGGATTGCTGACGCCCGACAGCGGGCACGGCACCTGCCTCGGCTACGACATCCTCACACAATCGGCCGAGATCAAGCGTCACGTTGGATACATGACGCAGAAATTCTCGCTCTATGCAGACCTGTCGATCCGCGAGAATCTCGAATTCGTCGCCAGGGTCTACAATCTCGAGGATCCGCGACAGGCCGCGCGCGACGCGATCCGCCGGCTCGGTCTCGAAAACCGCGCCGAGCAGCTTGCGGGCGAATTGTCCGGCGGCTGGAAGCAGCGTCTGGCGCTCGGCGCGTGCATTCTGCCCGAGCCGCAGCTTCTCCTCCTGGACGAGCCGACCGCCGGCGTCGATCCGAAGGCGCGCCGGGATTTCTGGGACGAGATCCATGCGCTCGCGCATGAGGGCATGACCGTGCTCGTCTCGACCCATTACATGGACGAGGCCGAGCGCTGTCACGAGATCGCCTACATCGCTTATGGCGAATTGCTGACGCAAGGCTCTGTTGCCGATGTCATCGCGAATGCGCATCTGGCGACCTACACCGTCACGGGCCCTGATCTTGCGGAACTCGCCGAACGCCTCAAGACGCTTGACGGCGTCGACATGGTCGCACCTTTCGGCATGGCGCTTCATGTGAGCGGGCGCGACAGCGAGAGGCTCGATGCAGCCACGAAGGAGCTGCGTGAGCGCGGGCCGCAGAGATGGGAGCCGGGCGAAGCGACGCTCGAGGATGTGTTCATCGATCTGATGAGCCGGTCGAAGGACAATTTCGGATGAGCGCCGGAATCAGCGATGTCGATCGCCGCACGCGGGGCATCAAGGCGTCGCTGATGCGCCTTCGCGCTGCCTTCATCAAGGAGTTCATCCAGCTGCGGCGCGACCGCATCACCTTTGCGATGATGATTATGATCCCGCTCCTGCAGCTTACCCTGTTCGGCTACGCAATCAACACCAGTCCACGGCATCTTCCCACCGCCGTTCTCGTGCAGGATGACAGCGCGTTTGCGCGCTCGTTCATCGCGGCGATGCGCGCCACCGATTATTTCGACATCTCCATATCGGCCACGAGCGAGGAGGATCTCGACCGCCTGATCCTCTCCGGCAAGGTGCTGTTCGGCGTGCAGATCCCGGCGCATTTCGGGCGCGATCTCATGCGCGGCGAGCGCCCCGCTCTTCTCGTCGTGGCCGATGCCGCCGATCCGACGGCGACGAGTGGTGCCGTTGCAGCTCTCCAGGGGCTCTCGGCGCAGGTCTTCTCCCGCGAACTCACCGGCCCTGCAGCAAACCTTGCGCCCCAGCCGCTGCCCTACGAATTACGTGTGCACCAGCGCTACAACCCGGCGGGCGAGACCCGCCTCAACATCGTGCCCGGCCTCATGGGCCTGATCCTGACGCTCACCATGCTGGTCTTCACGGCTTTGTCCGTTACCCGGGAGATCGAGCGCGGCACGATGGAGAGCCTGCTTGCCATGCCGATCCGCCCGGTCGAGATCATGCTCGGCAAGATCACACCCTATCTGATGGTCGGCGGTGTGCAGATGACCATCATCCTTGTTGCCGCAAGGCTCCTGTTCAACATTCCGGTAATCGGGAACCTCTGGCTTCTCATCGGCCTGACGCTGCTGTTCATCCTGGCGAATCTATCGATCGGCTACACCTTCTCGACCATTGCCCAGAACCAGCTTCAGGCGATGCAGATGTCGTTCTTCTTCTTCCTGCCCAACATCCTGCTCTCCGGCTTCATGTTCCCGTTCAAGGGCATGCCCGGCTGGGCGCAGGCCATCGGCGAGATCCTGCCGTTGACCCATTACCTGCGCATCGTGCGCGGGATCATGCTTAAAGGCGCGACCTTCACCGACCTGCAGACCGACGTTCTGGCGCTCGCAGCCTTCACCCTGTTCGCCATGGGCGTGGCGGTGGCGCGCTTCCGCCAGACGCTGGACTAGCGGATTGAGCATCGGAATTGATCCCAAAAGTGCAATCCACGTTTGGTTCCAATGCTCTGATGATCAATCGGCCACCGCCGCCTCGGCGGCCTTGATCGCGCTGCCGCGCAGGGGCCGCTCTTCGAGGGCGAGGAGAAAGGCGAGCGAAAGCCCGAAGCCGATGACGGCCGCCATGAACACGTAGCTGAACACATCGGCCAGATCGACGCCGCTCTGGGCCGCGACCGCGCTCAGGGTCTCGAAACTCGTCGCACCGCTCAGGCCTGACGCACCGAGCACGATGGCGCCGAAGATCGCCACGATGAAGGCACCGCCGAGCGAACGGAAGAAATTGGCCGTGCCGGTCGCGGTACCCATCTGGTGCGGAGCGACCGCGTTCTGGGTCGTCACCATGGTGACGGGCAGGACCGTGCCCAAGCCCACGCTGATCACGGCCAGGATGATCTCGACGGTGAGGATGGACAGGGAAGGCCCATAGACCGCGAGCACGCCCGTGGTCGCCATCGCCACGAGAAGGCCGGCGGTGGGAAGCCGCTTGTAGTGCTTCACCTTCGCCATGCTGCGGCCGGACATGGTCGCGCCGACCACCGTTCCGGCCATGAGCGGAATGAGCGCGAGACCCGACGCGCTTGCCGAGAGGCCGCGTACGGCCTCGAAATAGACCGGCAGATAGATGGTGAGCCCGATATAGGTGCCCATGGCGAAACAGGCGGCGAGCACGGCCATGCGCACCACCGGATTGTGCAGCACCCCCGGCGGGATCAGCGGCTCGGGCGCGAGGCGCATGCGAGTGGCGAACAGCCCCCAGAGCACGAGCGACAGGGCAAAGAGCCCGAGGATCGGCCAGGAGCCCCAGGGATAGCGCAACCCGCCCCAGCTCAGGGCCAACAGCATCGCGACGGTGGCCGCCACCAGGAGAAGCGCGCCGAGCAGATCGAGCTTGTGCGGGCGTTCGAAGCGCGGGAGCTTCTTCAGGGAGTGGAAGGCGATGGTGAGAGCGAGCAATCCAAGCGGCAGGTTGATCCAGAAGATCACCGACCAGTGCAGATGCTCTGCGAAGAAGCCGCCCAGCACCGGTCCGAGCAGGCTCGAACTCATGAAAACGCTGGCGAAATAGACCTGATAGCGCCCGCGCTCCCGCGGCGCGACGATGTCGGCGATGATGGTCTGTGCCAGCGCGATCAGCCCACCGCCGCCGATGCCCTGCAGGCCGCGCGCCAGAATGAGGACGATCATGTTGGGTGCGAGCGCGCAGGCGATGGAGCCGATGATGAAGATCACGATGCCGATCAGCATGGTGACGCGCCGGCCATACGAATCGCTGAACTTGCCGTAGAGCGGTGTCACGGCCGTGGAGGTCAGAAGATAGACCGTCACGATCCAGGGCAGGTGCTCCAGATCGCCGAGTTCGCGGCCGATAGTGGGAAGCGCCGTCGCGATGATGGTCTGGTCGAGCGCCGCCAGGAACATTGCGAGCATCACGCCGAGGATGATCGTGCGGATTTCGGTGTGGCTCAAAGCAGGTGTCGGATTTCCCCGCAGGCTCTCGTTCGTTGACTGGTCCATCGTATCCATCGCGTGCCGGAGAGCCCATCTAGAGGAGACAAAGCGGTTTTGTCCGACCCTCGGTTGCAGGGCAGATATGCGTTCGAACCGCAGATTGATCTAAAGTATAAGGTCCATCCACAGGTTCCGCGTCTTTTCATTGTCAGGTGGAAATCTCGCCTCTGGCGTCGGCCGGCGATGTTCCTCTATTGTTCGCGCCATGGCAATCCGCACCAAGTTCTCTCTCGCTCAGGCCCGGCGCATTGCCCTGGCCGCCCAGGGGTTTCACGAAAGCCGACCGAACGCGGCGACCAAGCGCCATTTGAGCCGTGTGCTGCAGCGCTCGCACCTGCTCCAGATTGATTCGGTCAATGTGCTGGTGCGGGCCCATTACATGCCGCTCTTCTCGCGAATCGGCGCATATGACCGGGGCCTGCTCGAAAAGACGGCCTATCACCGCAGGAAACGCGAAGCCTTCGAATACTGGGGTCACGAGGCTTCGCTGATCCGGCTCGATCTGCAACCCTATTTCCGCTGGCGCATGGATCGCGCCAGGCGGGGCGAGGACATCTATGGCGGACTTGCCCGGTTCGGGCTGGAGAAACGCGCCTTCATCGAGGAGGTCCGCCGCGAGATTGCGGCGCACGGCCCCATGGCTGCGGGCGAGCTTTCAGGGGGTCACAAAGGCCAGGGCTCTTGGTGGGGCTGGAGCGACGGCAAGCGGGCGCTGGAGTGGCTGTTCTGGGCCGGCGAGGTGACCACCGCCACGCGGCGTGGATTCGAACGCATCTACGACCTGCCCGAGCGGGCTCTGCCCTCCGAGATCGTGAACGCCCCGACACCGGCCGAAGACGAGGCGCAGCGCGAGCTGCTGCGGCTCTCCATCCGCTCGCTCGGCATCGCGTCCGAGCGTTGCCTGCGCGACTATTTCCGCCTGGAGCCGCGGGACGCGAAGGCGCGAATCCCCGAACTCGTGGAGGCGGGCGATCTGGTCCCTGTCACCGTCGAGGGCTGGAACGGGCCGGTCTATCTCGACCCACAGGCCAAGATCCCGCGCCGTGTCGAGGCGAAAGCGCTTGTCTCGCCCTTTGACCCCATCGTCTGGGAGCGTACGCGCACGGAGCGCCTGTTCGATTTCCGCTACCGGATCGAGATCTACACACCAGCCGAGAAGCGCGAATTCGGCTATTACTGCCTGCCCTTCGTGCTCGGCGAGAAGATCGTCGCCCGCGTCGACCTCAAGGCCGACCGGGCCGCGGGCAATCTCATCGTGCACTCGATTCACCCGGAGGCCGCCGTTGCTCCAGACGAGATCGCACCTGCGCTCGGCGACGAGCTGCGCCTGATGGCCGAATGGCTCAACCTCGGCAGCATCACCGCGCCGAAGCCATGGCGGAAGCGGCTGGAGGTGTGACCTACCGGGGTGTCATTCCCGGCCGGAGCGCAGCGAAGGGGAAGGGAATCCACTTGCAGGCACTGCTCTATGGATCCCCTTCCCTCGCCTTCGGCTCGCCGGGAATGACACGGGCAACTCTCCAACCCTCGTCAGACGTCTCAAACTTTCCTATCTCATGGGACCATGAACTCGCTTCTCGCCCCTGCCACGCGCCTGTGGCTTCGCCTGCGGCTCAATGAAATCGGCCCGCTTCTGTCCTTGTCCGCCTGCGGTTTCTTCGCCTGGGCCTTCATCTCGCTGGCCGACGAGGTGCGCGAGGGAGAGACCCACGCCATCGACAGCCAGCTTCTGCTCGCTCTGCGCGACCCGCAGAACCCGGCCAATCCGCTCGGGCCGTCCTGGATCGAGGAGGCTGCGCGGGACATCACCGGCCTCGGCGGCTATGCCATCCTCACCTTCCTGACGCTTGCGACCCTTGCCTATCTCCTGATGATCGGCAAGCGCGGTGCAGCCCTTCTCGTGCTGTTTGCCATCGTCGGCGGGATGCTGATCTCCACCGGCCTCAAGATCGGTTTCGAGCGGCCCCGGCCGGATCTCGTGCCGCATGCGGCCCGCGTCTATACCGCGAGCTTCCCGAGCGGCCATGCCATGCTCTCCGCCATCACCTACCTGACCCTGGGAGCGCTGCTCGCGCGGGTCGAGAAGAGCAAACGCGTCAGCGCCTTCATCATGACGCTCGCCATCGTCGTGACCCTGCTCGTGGGCGTCAGCCGCGTCTATCTCGGCGTGCACTGGCCGAGCGACGTGCTTGCCGGCTGGACCGTCGGCGCGGCCTGGGCGGCTCTGTGCTGGTTCGTGGCCTTGCAGCTGCAACGGCGCGGCCAGGTGGAAAAGCCGGGCGAGCTCGCGCCCACATCCGACGCGAAGCCGGAATGACCCAGGACGACAAGCCGGCCCGCAAGCCGCCGCGAAAGGTCACGCCCGCCTATCTGCAGCGCGCGGCGCTCGCCTATCTCGAGCGCTATTCATCTTCCGCCGAGAACCTGCGCCGCGTGCTGCGGCGCAAGGTGGACAAGCGCTGCCGCCTGCGCGGCGAGGAACCGGCTGAGTTTCACGAGATGATCGATGAAGTGGTGGCCAAGAGCCTGCGCAGCGGTCTCATCGACGATACCCGCTATGCCGAGGCCCGCGTCGCATCCTTACGCCGCCGCGGCGGCTCGGCCCGTGCGATCCAGGCCAAGCTCTCCGCCAAGGGCGTCGACCGCTCGACCATCGCGGCCGCCCTGGAAGGCGAGGAAGGCGACGAGCAAGAGGCCGCCCGCGCCTTCGCCCGCCGCCGCAAGCTCGGACCGTTCAGACCCGGCGAGCGGGCGCCCTATCGCGACAAGGATCTCGCCGCCATGGCGCGGGCCGGCTTTCGGTTCGACGTGGCGCGGGATGTGATCGACTCGGAGCAGGACGACGAGCCTGACATTTCATAGGCCGCTGTTTTACCCGGCTATTATTGACAAGTTAATTTAACCCGGATAAAACTCGCCGACATTCGACAACGGCGAGGACATCATGGGCGAGCCAATCAAGACATACACGGCCTTTGCGGGCCCGCGCCTGATCGCTTCGGGCCCCCTCGCCGCGGTTGCCAAGGCAACCAAGACCGTTCTCGACGAGGGCGAGAGCGCGCCGGTGCTCGTTCTCGACGACGAGACCTGTCGGGTCGTTGAGGTGGATTTTCGCGGCACGCCCGAAGATGTGCTGAAGCGGCTGGGTGAGGTTTCCGACAAGCCCGAGCCCCGCGGCCCGGGCCGGCCCAAGCTCGGCGTCGTTGCGCGAGAGGTGACCCTGCTGCCGCGGCATTGGGAATGGCTCAATGCCCAGCCTGGCGGTGCGTCCGTTGCGCTGCGCAAAGTGGTCGAGGAAGCAAGGCGCAGCAACGAGTCCAAGGATCGCGTACGGCAGGCCCAGGAGGCGCTCTATCGGTTCATGTCGACTCTCGCCGGTGATGAAGCCGGTTTTGAGGAAGCCTCGCGCGCTCTCTTTGGCGGAGATCAGAGGCTGTTCAAGGCTCTGATCCAGCTCTGGCCGAAGGACCTTCGAGCCCACGCCGAGAAGCTAGCCGGCGCGGCATTCGCGAGCGAGTCGTCTGAGGCGTGAGGCGATAGAAGCGCGTGTCTATCGCACGAACATGATGGTCGGATTGCCCTTGTAGGTCGTGTGCTGCCATTCCCGGTAGCCGCATTTTTCCGCCACCCGGATCGATGGCGCGTTCTCGGGCGCGATGATGCAGGCCGTGCGCACAGGACCGAAATGCTTTTCGCCCCAGGCGAGAGCAGCCCGTGCGGCTTCCGTTGCATATCCTCTGCCATGGCTGTGAGGCGCCAGGACCCAGCCGATTTCCGGTACCCCATCGAGGGAGGGCTCGATCTCCCGCCGGAAATCGGCAAACCCGACTTCTCCCATGAAGCGATCGGTTTCCTTTTCGGTGATGACCCAATAACCGAACCTCAGCAGGGCCCAATGTCCGGCATAGCGCAGCAACCTTGCCCAGACCTCCTCCTGCGTGGACGGCTTGCCGCCGATGAAGCGAGTCACCTCCGGGTTTGTCCAGAGAGCGAAACAATCGGCAAAATCCTCCGCCCGATGGCCGCGCAGGATGAGACGCTCGGTTTCGAGAACGGGCACTGTTTCGGAGAAGACGAGGGAACGTGACATCGAGAAGCCTTGAGTTTTTGGAGCACGGAATGTTCTAGGGCATCGGACCCAAAAGGGATTTCTGGGTCCGATGCTCAATCCCTTAAGCGGCGCATCGTTGATGCGGAACCGGAGGTCCGCGTCAGCGAAAACCGGATCCACTTTTCCGAACGATGCGCTAGAGCAATCCCGCGCCGACATTCACCGCCAACGCAAGAATCGTAGTGTTGAAGAGGAAGGCCAGGATCGTGTGGGCGAGCACCAAGCGGCGCATGCGCCGGGAGACGATCACCACGTCCGAGGTCTGCGCCGCTGCGCCGAGGTTGAACGAGAAATACAGGAAATCCCAGTAATCGGGCTCGCCCTTGCCCGGAAAGGCGAGACCCTGTCGCTCTCCATCATCGCCGTAATATTCATGCGCGTAATGGATGGCATAGATCGTGTGCACGAAGAACCATGAACAGAGAATGGTGATGCCGGCAATGGTCAGGTGGAAGCCCTGCTGATCGGCCTGGCTATTGTGAATATTGGTCAACTCCACCGCGATGGCAGCCAGACTCGCGACGGACGCTGCAAGCGTCAATGCAAGCACGACGACCCCGCTTTCGTCCTCCTGCGTCGCACGCTCTTGCATCTGAGTCGGGGAGGAGCGCAGGGCCATCGTCCAGGCGAGGAAGAGATAGAAGGCAACACCGATATCCCAGCCCACGAGCATCCGCGAATTCGCCGGCCAGGACGACGGCAGAATGGCGAAGACCAGAAGCGTAACGACGGCGGAGCCGAGAAGCCGTGGACGCAGGCGGGCCTGGAGGGGGATGAGCATCGAGAACTCGCAAACCAAACCGAACGGGACCTCTGGAGCCTGACACGATCTGTCTTAGAGCATCGGATCGGAAAGTGGACTCCACTTGGGGATCAATCCCACGCTCCACTTTTCCACGCGATGCGCTAGATCACCAAGCCTATCCGCAAAAGGAGATCAGGATGAACCGCAAAGCAAGAGCCGTCTGGCAGGGCACGGGCAAGGATGGCACCGGACATCTCACCTCGGATTCCGGCGTCCTGTCAGCGACGCCCTATTCCTTCAAGACCCGGTTCGAGAACGAGAAGGGCACAAATCCCGAGGAACTGATCGCCGCCGCTCATGCCGGCTGCTTCACCATGGCCCTTGCCTTCCAGCTCCAAGGCGCGGGCTTCACGCCCACCGAGCTTGCCACCGAGGCGGTCGTCTCCCTCGAGCAGGAGGGCAGCGGCTTCACGATCAAGAAATCGGCCCTGACACTCAACGCCAACGTGCCGGGCATCGACCGCGCCAAGTTCGAGGAATTGGCCCGCGCGGCGGAGAAGAACTGCCCGGTCTCCAAGGTGCTCAACGCCGAAATCACGATGGATTTCACGCTGGCTTAGAGAGCGTCATCCCGGACAAGCGAAGCGAGATCCGGGATCGATCTCAGAACTAGACTCCACGTCATCACCGGCCTTGTGCCGGTGATCTCGATGAAGAAAAGCACCGAGCCTCACAGGATCGGGATGGCCGGGACAAGCCCGGCCATGACGTGGTGGGTGCAACGGGGCGATCTCACTCAGCGGTACCACCCCCACCCCTGCCCTCCCCGCAAGGGGGAGGGAATCCTGCGCTCCATTCTTCACGCGATCCCGGATCGGCTTCGCCGTCCGGGATGACGTTTAAATCCTTACATCGCCGCCTTCTTGTAGCTGTCGATGATCGCCTGTCCGTCGGAACCAGCCTTCTTCAGCCAGTCCTGCGTCAGTTGATCGCCGACCTTCTGCAGGCCCGACTTGAGCCCTGCGCTCGGCGGCTGGACCTTCATGCCCTTCGAGGCCATCTGGTCGGTGTACCACTTGGTCTTTTCCTGAGCCAGCTTCCAGCCGCGTTCCTCCGCCGTCTTGGCGGCTTTCAGCACCGCTTCCTGGGTCGGCTTGTCGAGGGCATCGAACGCCGCCTTGTTGACGAAGGTCAGGTTCTTCGGGATCCAGGCCTGCGTGTCGTAGAAGTGCGAGAGCGATTCCCACACCTTCGAGTCGTAGCCGGTGGCACCCGAGGTCATGAAGGTGTTGACGACGCCGGTGGCGAGCGCCTGCGGCAGGTCCGCTGCCTGCACCGTCACAGGCTGTGCGCCGACGATTTCGGCGATGCGCGCGGTGCCGGGATTGTAAGAGCGCCACTTCACGCCCTTCAGATCCTCGACGGTGTTGATATCCTTCTTGGCGAAGATGCCCTGCGGAGGCCACGGCACCGCAAAGAGCAGCATCAGACCCTGGCTCGCGAGCTTCTTCTCGACCGCCGGCTTCTGCACGTCCCAGAGCTTCTTCGCCTGATCGAAGGAGGTGGCGAGGAAGGGCACCACGTCGAGGCCGTAGATGGGATCCTCGTTCTCGTGCAGCGACATCAGCACCTCGCCGGCCTGGGCCTGCCCGGTCTGCACCGCGCGCTTGATTTCCGGCGCCTTGAACAGCGAGGCATTGCCGTGAACCGTGACCTGCAGCTTGCCGCCTGATGCGTCGGCGACGTCCTTGGCGAAAGCGTTCAGGTTCTCGGTGTGGAAGTTATCCGGCGGATAGGCAGCGGGCAGGTTCCACTTGGTCTGCGCCATGGCGGGCGCTGCCACGAGCAGCGCGCCCGCGAGGGTCAGACCGAAGCGTGTCATGTGTCTCATCATCGTTCTCCTCTGGTTTTTATGAACGGATCTAATCCGGAAAGGCCATCTGCGGCAGCACCATCACGATCTGCGGGAACACGGTGATGATCGCGACCGCCGCGACGAGCAGGAAGAAGAACGGCAATGCTGCGAGCGCCACCGTGTTCGAATCCTTGCCCGACATGGTCTGCAGCACGAAGAGGTTGAAGCCGACCGGCGGCGACACCTCCGCCATCTCGACCACGAGAATGAGGAAGATGCCGAACCAGATCAGGTCGAAGCCCGCGGTCTTCACCATCGGGATCACCACCGCCGTCGTCAGCACGATCATGGAGATGCCGTCGAGCGCCGTGCCGAGCAGGATGTACATGATCGTCAGCGCGGCGATGAGCGCGTAAGGCGACAGATGCAGGCTGTCGACCCAGGTCGCGAGCGCCTGCGGGATGCCGGTATAGGCCATCGAGGTCGACATGAAGGAGGCGCCGGCGAGGATCAGCATGATCATGCAGGTGATGCGCGTCGTGCCCATCACGCTGGCCCAGAACGATTCCCACGACAGCGAGCCCGACCACCACGCAATCGCCAGCGAGCCGAGCACGCCCCAGGCCGCGCATTCGGTGGCCGTGGCCCAGCCGAGCAGCAGGGTGAGGAAGACGAGCGTGATCAGCAAGGCCACGGGGATGAGATTGGTCGATTCCTTGATCTTCTCGCTAAGGCTCATCCTCGGTTCGGGCGGCGGCGATTTCTTCGGATTGAGCAGCGACCACACGGCGATGTAGCCGGAATAGAGCGCCATCACGAGCAGGCCCGGCAGGAAGCCCGCCAGAAAGATCTGGATGATCGAGACGTTGGCGGCGACCGCATAGACCACCATGGTGATCGACGGTGGAATGAGGATGCCGAGCGTGCCTGCACCGGCAAGCGAACCCAAGCTCACCGTCTCGTCGTAGCCACGCTTCTTCAATTCGGGCAATGCAATCTTGGCGACCGTCGCGCAGGTTGCCGCCGATGAGCCGGAAACGGACCCGAAGAGGCCGCAGGCGAGCACGTTCACGTGCATCAGCCGCCCCGGCAGCCAGTTGAGCCAGGGGGCGAGGCCGCGGAACATCTCTTCCGACAACCGCGTGCGGAACAGGATCTCGCCCATCCAGATGAAGAGCGGCAGCGCCGCGAGCGTCCAGGACGCGGAATTGCCCCAGATCGTGGTGGCGAGCACCGAGCCCGCCGGAATGCCGCCTCCGACGAACTGCATGCCGACCCAGCCGCAGGCCATGAGCGCGATCGCGATCCACACGCCGCCGGCAAGCAGCACCGCGAGGAACAGGAGCAGCAGGCCCGAAATCTCGATGAGTTCCATGACGCGCTACACTCCACTCTGGATCGCGCGCTCCACCACCTCTTCGGCAGTGGTGGCGGGCGGCTTCTCGTAACGCGGATCGCCGCCGCGCAGCACATGGATGAACTCGTCGACGAAGGCGATGAACAGGATCACGAGGCCGGTGGCGTAACCGATCTGCGGGATCCAGAGCGGGATCGCCAGCACGCCCTGGGCCATGTCGTTGAAGCGCCAGCTGTCATAGGTGAGCACCACCGCATGCCAGGCGAAAAAGCCGACGAAGCACAAGCCGATCACGAGCGCAAACATCTCGAACCACCAGCGGGCGCGTCCGCGCAGGCGGTCGGTGATCAGCCCGACCCGGATCATCTCGCCGGAGCGAAAGGTATGGGCCAAGCCCAGGAAGGCCATCGCGGCCATGGACCAGGAGGCGAGATCGTCGCCCGCGGGAATGTTGATGCCGACGCCTCGCCCGAGGGACAGGCCCATCATGAGGAGAAAGATGATGAGGAGAAAAACGCCAGCGAGGTAGCCAGCGAAAAGATAAAGGCCGTCGAGGAAGGTTCGGATCATGCGGTCCGTGTCAAAAGATCGACGAGAAAGCGTAGCCGAGTTTAGGACCATTCACGGCAGGAGCAAGGGGGTCCTTAATGCCGCGCTGCACAGGCATTGAGCAAAGCCTGCGACACTACCCGTCTTCCTGACAGAACCAATCGCCAACTTCGCCGTTGAGAGGTCAGATGCGATCGTGCGTCACATAAAATCAGGAGGAATACATGGCTTCCAAACATCTCATGATGGCGCTTCTCGGCACGGCTCTGCTGTCGGTGCCCGCTCTCGCCCAAACGCAATCGCCCAGCTCGCCCGCGAGCCCGAGCGCCGCTTCGTCGTCCACCATGTCCACGGGCAACTGGATGACCCAGGAGCGGCCGGGCCAATGGCGCGCCTCCAAGATCGAAGGCTTGAACGTCTACAACGAAGGTAACGAGAAGATCGGCGACATTCGCGAATTGCTGGTGGATCAGAGCGGCCGAATCGAGGCCGTCGTGGTCGGTGTGGGTGGCTTCCTCGGCATGGGTGAACATGACGTGGCCGTTCCTTTCGACCAGATCAAGTTCGTCAACGAGCCGCGCGCGGCTGCGACCGCGGCGAACACCGCCCCTCCTGGGGCAGCCGGCACAACGACGGGCGCCACCACAAGCGCCCCGACAACGACGGGTTCGACTGCGACGACGGCTCCGGCCGCGCCTGCGGACACCATGAATCGGGCGGCCCCGGATCATGCTCTCCTGAACATGACCAAGGATCAGCTCAAGGCGGCGCCGGAATTCAAGTACAGCCGCTAAGTCCTCTCGCTGGAGTGAGAAAGGGGCCCGATGGGCCCCTTTCTTATTGGCTGCTTACGATTTCTGGTGTGCGATGATCCGGTCCTTGATCGCATCATAGGCATTCTGCGGAATGATCTTCCTGTCCACGAGTTCGTTCTTGGCCTTGTACGGGCGGCCCTTGATGATCGCATCCGCCCGGGCCGAGCCGATCTGGGGAAGCTTGTCGAGCTGATCCTTGGGCGCGGTATTGATATCGAGCAGAGCGCTGGTGGAGGCTGTCGTGTGGGGCATAGGCTTGGCTGTGCCCGCCGCTGGGGCCGTGCTGGTCATCGGCGGCTTCGCCGCTGTACCGGATGGAGCGGCACCTGGAGCCGCCGTCTGCGCGAAAGCGGGTGAGACGAGCAACGAGCCGAGAGTGAACAAAGTTCCGAATTGAGACAGACGCATGGAAATCTCCTTCGATGGCCGGGCTGTTCCCGAAGTCCTTCACCCGGCATCATCCAAGTCCAAAATTAGCGTACAGTTAGACCTGGATGCTCTATTAGACTTGGATGCTCTATTCTCCTTGGTTCAGCTTCCGGTTTCACAACCGCACGATGCGACCTCCCGCCCCTCCCGGCGACGCTCGCCATCGTCTCACCTTCATGCTAGAACAAAACAGGAACAAATCTGCGAAAGACCCATGGACGAGAAGCTTAGCCGGAAGCTGCGCATCCTGGCGGACGCGGCGAAATACGATGCCTCCTGCTCCTCCTCCGGTGCGCCCAAGCGCAACGCGGATGTAGGAGGCTTAGGCTCGACGGTCGGAACCGGCATCTGCCACGCCTACACGCCGGACGGGCGCTGCGTGTCGCTGTTAAAAATCCTGCTCACCAATTACTGCCTGTTCGACTGCGCCTATTGCGTGAACCGGCGCTCGTCCAACGTGAAGCGGGCGAAGTTTTCCGTCGACGAGGTGGTGACGCTCACCATCGAGTTCTACAAGCGCAACTATATCGAGGGCCTGTTTCTCTCCTCCGGCATCATCCGCTCGCCCGACTACACCATGGAGCAGATGCTGCTGGTGGCGAAGAAGCTGCGCCGCGACCATGGCTTTCGCGGCTATATCCATTTGAAGACGATTCCCGAAGCGAGTCCCTGGCTCATCGAGGAGGCGGGCCTGTGGGCCGACCGCCTGTCGATCAATCTCGAACTGCCGACGGAAAAGAGCCTGGAGCGGCTGGCACCGGAGAAGGACGGTGCTTCCATCGAGAGCGCCATGGCGCAGATGTTCGAGCGCATCGAGGAGGCGCGCGAGGAACATCGTCATTTCTCACCCGCGGGTCAGACGACACAGATGATCATCGGTGCCGACGAGACCACGGATGCGGATGTCTTGCGCACCTCGGCCAAGCTCTACGGCCATTACGACATGAAGCGCGTCTATTACTCCGCCTTCAGCCCGATCCCGGATTCAAGCGCGATCCTGCCGCTGAAATCGCCGCCGCTGATGCGCGAGAGCCGATTGTATCAGGCCGATTGGCTGCTGCGCTATTACGGCTTCGACGTGGACGAGATCGCGTCGAGCGGCGAGAACGGCATGCTCAATCTCGACATCGACCCCAAGCTCGCCTGGGCGCTCAAGAACCGCCACCGCTTTCCCGTCGATGTGAACCGCGCCGAGCGCGAGATGCTGCTGCGTGTGCCGGGCCTCGGCGCGCGGGCGGTCGACAAGATCGTGGTCGCCCGCAGGCACACGGCCTTGCGACTCGACGACATCGCCCGTCTCACCTCGGGGCTGAAACGCGCCAAACCCTTCCTCATCACGGCCGATCATCATCCAAGAGCGAAGCTCGACCAACTCGACCTGCGCGAGCGGCTGATCGAGAAGCCGGAACAGTTGAGCTTGTTTGGATGAGCGGATGTCTGGCTGTCATCCCGGGGCTGCGCAGCAGAACCCGGGATCGTTGGACCAGAATGGCGCCATATCCTGCACACGATCCCGGATCGCCCGTGGCGTCCGGGATGACGAAGGAGAGACAGCATGAACCTCCACTGCATCACCCTTAAAACAGGCGCCGATCTCCAGAACTTTCGTTACGCGGTGCGGTGGCTGATCGCGGAGGAGCTGGCGCCGCAGCATGTCGTCTTCGAGATCGATGAGGCGCCTGCCCTCTTCGGTCGCGATGTCGCTGGCGACGCGCCGCCGGTGTCGATCCCGAAGGGCATCGCACGATTGATCGAGCAGGTCGTCTGTCACAGCGATCCGGAGCGCTATGCCCTGCTCTACCAGCTCGTCTGGCGGGTGCTGAACGGCGAGCGCGATCTTCTCGAGATCGCCAGCGATCCGCTGGTCCACCGCATCGACCTGATGGCGCGCTCCGTGCGGCGTGACCTGCACAAGATGCACGCCTTCGTGCGCTTCCGCCGAATGGGAGGCGAGGATCTCGAACGCTTCGCTGCCTGGTTCGAGCCGGAGCATTTCATCCTGGAGGCGGCAGCGCCCTTCTTTGCCGACCGCTTCCGCTCGATGGACTGGACCATTCTCACGCCCATCGGCTCCGTGCGCTGGGACCGCGCGGCCCTGACCTTTGGCCCGCCAGCGCGGCGCGAAGATGCGCCGGCCGAGGACAGCTTCGAGGAGGGCTGGCGCGGCTATTACGAGAGCGTGTTCAATCCGGCACGGGTCAACCCGACCGCCATGCGCGCCAAAATGCCGAAGAAGTACTGGCGCAACATGCCCGAGACCGCCGCGATTCCCGGTCTGATCCAAACCGCCGCCCAGTGCGTTGACCGGATGATCGAACAGGAGGCGACGATGCCTACCAAACGCACCCCCGAGCGTGCTCTTGAAGCCATGTGGGATCAGGAGCCGAAGAGCTTGAAGGAGCTCAACGCCATCATTGCCAAGGCCGGACCGCTCGTGCCGGGCGCAACCCAGGCGGTGTTCGGCGAGGGTCCGGCCCATGCCGAGATCGTTTTTGTCGGCGAGCAGCCGGGCGATCAGGAGGATGTGCAGGGGCGGCCCTTCGTGGGTCCTGCCGGCAAGCTCTTCACCAAGGCGATGACAGAGGCTGAGATCGACCGCAAAGATGTCTACCTCACCAATGCGGTGAAGCACTTCAAATTCGAGCAGCGCGGCCAAAGGCGCATCCATTCCAAGCCGACCGCCGGCGAGGTGAAGCATTACCGTCCGTGGCTGATGAAGGAACTGGAACTGGTGAAGCCCAAGCTCGTGGTGGCGCTGGGTGGCACAGCGCTTCTGGCACTGACCGGAAAATCCACGCCGATCTCCCGCTCGCGCGGCCGTGCCCGGTTCGGGCCGTATGAGGGCTACGTCACCGTGCACCCATCCTACCTGCTGCGCCTGCCCGACGAGGCGACGAAGCGGGAGGCCTATGAGGCGTTTCTCAACGACCTGCGCCGCATTCACGATCTCGCCCAGGCCGATCTGGAGACGGGAGAGCTGCCGCTGGCGGCAGAGTAGGGCATTCTTGCAACAGGTCCGGAGCCAAGGTGTTAACCCCCGTTAACCGCCCCTTAAACCGCCACAATTAGGGTCTCCAGAGCATGAAAGGCCGGACGATATACCGGCCATACGATGCGGGGTTTTTAGAGGTGGCGAACGGACGTGACCGGCGAGAGCCGGTCTTCGATGCACCCGCTGGGGAAGCGGGGGAGCTGGACTTTCGCCTCTCGCCCGGAGACCGGGCAGGGGGAACAATGGCGCGCAGGCGAGCTTCTTCGAACGGCGGCGATGGGCCGCGCCGCGCCGCCAAGCCGAAGAGAGCCAAGCGCAAAGGCGGCCGTTCCCTCTTCAGCAAGCTTGTGTATGCCGGTGTCGTGCTGTGCCTCTGGGGCGTCATCGCCATCGGTGGAGTAGTGGCCTATTACGCCTCGCAACTGCCGCCCATCGACCAGCTCACGGTGCCGAAAAGGCCACCGAACATCGCCATCATGGCGAGCGACGGCTCGCTTCTCGCCAATCGCGGCGAGACCGGCGGACGCACCGTCACGCTGAAGGAACTGCCGCCCTATCTGCCGAAGGCCTTCGTGGCCATCGAGGACCGGCGTTTCTATGACCATTTCGGCATCGATCCCGTCGGCATCTCCCGCGCGATCTATCGCAATCTCTCCCGCAGCGGCGGCCTTCAGGGCGGCTCGACCTTAACGCAGCAGCTCGCCAAGAACCTGTTTCTGACCCAGGAGCGCACCGCCTCGCGCAAGATCCAGGAGGCGATTCTGGCGCTCTGGCTCGAGCGCAACTATTCGAAGGACCAGATCCTCGAGCTTTATCTCAACCGGGTCTATTTCGGCGCCGGCGCCTATGGCGTCGAGGCGGCGGCCCAGCGCTATTACGGCAAATCGGCCCGCAACGTGTCGCTCTCGGAAGCGGCCGTGCTGGCCGGCCTCGTGCAATCGCCGTCGCGCCTTGCGCCCAACCGAAACCCTGAGCGGGCGCAGGCCCGCGCGGAACTCGTGATCGCGGCCATGAACGAGCTCGGCTTCATCACGCCGGGCATGACCAAGACCGCGCTCGGCACGCCGGCTGAGCCGGTGCGCCCGAACGGGGCAGGCTCCGCCAATTACGCGGCCGATTACGTGATGGACGTGCTCGACGATTTCGTCGGCAATGTCGAATCCGACATCGTTGTCTCGACCACCGTCGAACCCACCATGCAGGCGGCGGCCGAGCGCGTTCTCGTGGACGAGCTCAACGCCAAGGGCCAGAAGTTCAACGTGAGCCAAGGCGCCTTCGTGGCCATGCAGCCGGACGGTGCCGTCAAGGCACTGGTGGGCGGCCGCAATTACGAGACGAGCCAGTTCAACCGGGCCACAGCCGCGCGGCGCCAGCCGGGCTCGTCCTTCAAGCCCTTCGTCTATCTCACCGCCGTAGAGAAGGGCTACACGCCCGACATGGTTCTGGAAGACGGCCCGGTCAATTATGGCGGCTGGGCGCCGAAGAACTACGACCGCAAGTACCGCGGCCCCATCGCCATGCGCGATGCGCTGGCGCTCTCGCTCAACACCATCGCGGTCAAGCTCAACATGGAGGTCGGGCCGAAAAACGTGGTGCAGACGGCGCAGCGTCTCGGCATCTCCTCGCCGCTCCAGGCCAACGGTTCGCTCGCGCTCGGCACCTCAGAGGTCACGCCGCTCGAACTGGTCAGTGCCTATGCGGCCTTCGCCAATGGCGGCATCGGCGTCGTGCCTTACGTGATCACCCAGGTGAAGACCACGGACGGCAAGCTCGTCTACAAGCGTCCGAACTCCGGCGGTCTCGGCCGTGTCATCGATCCGGGCGTCGTCGCGATGATGAACGAGATGATGCACAACACCTTCGTCATCGGCACCGCGCAGAAGGCGCAGGTGCCCGGCTGGTCGCTCGCCGGCAAGACCGGAACGACCGACGATTACAAGGATGCATGGTTCGTCGGCTTCTCTGGCAATCTCGTCGCCGGCGTCTGGCTCGGCAACGACGACGGCACGCTGACCAAGCGCGTCACCGGCGGCAACCTGCCGACGGAGGTCTGGCACAACTTCATGCAGATTGCCTTGAAGGACAAACAGCCCGTCGCGCTGCCCGGCAGCGAGCGGTTCCGCACCCCATCGGGCCCGGCGGTCGCCAGCGCCGGACAGGATCCGCGTTACGCCAACGCCGGCGAGAACGGCTGGATCCCGCCGCAGCCTGCCCCCCAACGCCGCGCCAGCCGCGAGAAGAATTTCTTCGAGAAGCTGTTCGGGCTTTAGCGCCGGTTTTCTCATACACCGCACTGTCATTCCGGGGCGGCTCGTCAGAGCCGAGCCCGGAATGACAGAGGAATGGGTTGAGATAACCCGCAAACCATTACCTGTCACGTAATCGCCAGCGCTCCCTGCTTCCGGCATGCTCGCTCCGTCAAATGAAGGGGCAACCCATGTCCACCTATGCCATCGGCCACCTGCACGACGTCAATCTCGGTCCCGACATCGTCGAATATCTGCGTCGCATCGACGAAACCCTGGCCCCGTACGGCGGGCGTTTCATCATCCACGGCGGACCCGTGACGGTGGCGGAGGGATCCTGGTCGGGCGACTTGATCGTGATCGCGTTTCCGGACAAGGCGAGCGCCCGCGCGTGGTACGAGTCCCCGGCCTATCGGCAGATCCTGCCGCTTCGGACAAACAATTCCAGAGGCGATGTGTTCTTCATCGACGGGGTTTCAGCCGATCACAAAGCGACCGATATCCTGGCCGATATCCCGATGACGGATCAGCCCTTGGGCTGATGCTCCCGCGCCCGTCCCGTCGCCAGGAACAGGGCAAGCGCCAGCACGCCGGTCGTTGCGATCGTGGCGGGCAGGGGAATCGCGGAGGCATCGAGATTGCGGCCCAACAGAATCCCGACGATGGCCGCAAAGGTCATCTGGCAGATGCCGAGCAGCGACGAGGCCGCACCGGCACGATCGGGAAAAGGCATCAGCGCCGAGGCCATGGATTGCGGCATGGTAAGGCCGACGCCGATGCCATAGATCGCCATCGGCGCGCTGATGCTCAATGAGGACGGAACACCCGCCAGTACGAGAGCCAGCATGGTGACGCCGCCGAGCGCCAGACACGTCACGCCAAGCCTGATCGTGCCGTCGAGCCCATAACGGCCGACGAAATGCTGCGCCAGCATGGTGCCCGTCATGAACCCCGCCACCACGAACGTGAAGGAAAAGGCAAAGGACAATTCGTCGAGGCCGTAGATCTTCTGCAGCACGAAGGACGAGCCGGAGATGAAGGCGAAGAGCCCGCCATAGGTGAGCATCGATAAGCCCACATAGGTCCGGTAGCCGGCATGTCCCAGCAGGAGCCTGAATCCGCGCAGGATCGCCGCAAACGAGATCGGCACATCCGATTTCTTGCGAATGCTCTCTGGCATGCGAAACAGGATCGTGGCGGCGAGCGCCACGCCGAACAGGATCATCACGCCGAAGGTCACGCGCCAGCCGGTGAAGCGCTCGATGACGCCGCCGAGGATGGGAGCTGCGGCGGGCACCACGCCCATGATCGTGCCCATGCGCGACAGCTCGCGACCCGCGCGCGGCCCTTCATAAAAGTCACGCACGATGGCGCGCCCGAGCACGATGGGGCCAGAGGCTCCGAGCGCCTGGAGGAAGCGTGCGCCGATCAGGGTTTCGATGTTGGGCGAGAGCGCGCAGATCAGGCTCGCGAGGGTGAAAAGCCCAAGCCCGAAGAGCAGCACGGGCTTGCGTCCGATCCGGTCGGAGATCGGCCCGTAGAAGAACTGCCCTGCGGCAAAGCCGAGAAGGAAGGCGGACAGCGTGAGCTGCGTCTGTCCCGTGGTGGCCTCAAGCCCCGACGCAATCGCCGGCAGCGACGGCAGGTACATATCCGTCGAGAGGGGCCCGAGCGCAGTCAGAAGCGCCAGGACGATCGTGAGGGCCAGCGTATCGGGCTTGAGCATGAGAGAGGTTCAACAATGACAGGCACGCCGGGTTAAGCCCAAACCGCGTGCCTGTCATCTGTTTTAGGCGCTTTAAGCAGCGCGGACGGTCGCCAGGAAGTCGTTGACCTGATGGCGCAGGTGCTCGGCCTGGCTGACGAGTGCCGAAGATGATGTCAGCACCTGATGGGCCGCCACCTCCGTTTCCTCGGCCACCTGGGCGACCCTGTTGATGTTGGCCGTCACCTCGCCCGTTCCCGCAGAAGCCTGATTCACGGAAGTGACGATCTCCTGCGTGGCGGCACCCTGCTGGTCCACGGCCATGGCGATGCTGCCCGAAACATCGCTCATCGCCTGGATGCGGTGAGTGATGCCGTTGATGGCCTCCACGGCCTGCGCGGTCGAGGCCTGGATCGCGGCGATCTGGCTCGAAATATCGGCGGTCGCCTTCGAGGTCTGGTCGGCGAGAGACTTCACCTCGGTCGCCACCACGGCGAAGCCGCGGCCGGCCTCCCCGGCGCGGGCGGCCTCGATGGTGGCGTTGAGCGCCAGAAGGTTTGTCTGGCCGGCGATGGCCGAGATCATGTCGATCACCGCGCCGACCCGATCGGCGGCAGTGCTCAGCTGCGAGACGATCTCCGTCGTCAGGGTCGCGGCCTGCACGGCCTCGCGGGACATGACGGCGGATTGCTCGACCTGGCGGCTGATCTCGCTGACAGAGGCGCCAAGTTCTTCCGTGGCGCTCGACATGGCGAGCACGTTGGCCGAGGTCTGTTCGGCGGCCGCGGCAACGGCCGTGGAGCGCGAGGAGGTCGCCTGAGCGGAATTCGTCAGCTGCTCCGCGGTCGATTGCATGCGGCCGGCGGCCGTCGAGACCGACTGGATGATCTCGCCGATGGCGTTGTCGAAGGTCTCGGCGAGTTCGGTCATCATCCGCTTGCGCTGGACTTCAGACGCCTCGCGGGCCTGCACCGCCTCGTGCTCAAGCGCCTTGTTGCGGACCATGCGATCCTTGAACACCTGCACGGTCTCGATCATCTGGCCGATGTCGCGGCTGCGATTGCCGGAGGGCAGTTCGACCGCAAGATCGTCGTTCGCCAGACGGCGCATGACCGAGGTCAGGTTGCGCAGAGGCGACACGATGCTGAACCGCGTCATCAGCAGGCTGATCAGCACGCCGAGGACGATGCCGATGGCGGCAACGCCGATCTGAAGCCTGATGGCGGCATTCGCGCCCTGTTCGGCGGCGCCACGCATGTCGGCGAGTTTCTTGGCCGTGTAGGTGCTGTACGCCTTCACCGTGTCGGTGACATTGCGCTGTGAGGCCAGACCCTTCTCGACCTCGGCGTTCATGATCGCCTGATCGCTGCCCTTGTCGGAGGCCGCCACCTTGATCATGGAGCGGATGACGTCGAAATAGGCGTTCAGCGCAGCCCGCGTCTGATCGAGCAGGGTCTTTTCCTGCGAATCCGCGACAGCTTCGAGCATCTTGAACCGATCAAGCATCTCTTTCGTACGGCGGTCGGCCTCGGTGCCGAAATCGGATGCCTTGTTCGGCTGCTGCGCGACCTGATAGGTCATCCGGCTGATGGCGATGATGTCGACGCGCAGATCCATCGCCTCGCGCGCAGCCTCTTCGCGCAGGCCGACGATTTCCATCTCCTGCTTGAGCTTGGACGTCTCGCGCCAGCCCACCACGGCGATCATGGCGGCGACGAGCCCCATGAGAGAAACAACCGCAATCACCTTCTGCGGAATCGAAAAATTCTTCAGTGCCATTGAAATCATGCCCCTGCAGACCGGCCCGCCTTCCAGCTCTGGGAGGATGGCTGGATTGGCACGCAAGCGGTCTATTGCCCTAACGTCATGTCTCTGGGGGGCGATGGTTAAAAAAGCGATAAATTGTTCAATGGAAACAAAGGGATTGGTGTCTCCCACGTCATGGCCGGGCTTGTCCCGGCCATCCCGATTCTGAAAAGCACATTACCTCAGGCAATCGAGATCACCGGCACAAGGCCGGTGATGACGTGGCGGCTGCGTACCAGCAGATTCCCCTTTCCGACTTGCCCTCACCCCAACTCTCTCCCGAACAAGAGAGAAAGAGAGTCTATCTCACCCGATCCGGTGCAGGGCGCTGCCGTAGGTCTTGAGCCATTCCTCCGCCTCGTCCGTGCGCGGGCAGAGCTGGTGGGTGAGCTTCCAGAAGCGGTGGGAATGGTTGAGTTCGCGCAGGTGCGCCACCTCGTGGGCGGCGAGATAATCGAGCACGAAGGGCGGGGCCATGATCAGCCGCCAGGAGAAGTTGAGTGCCCCATTGGCCGAGCAGGAACCCCAGCGACTCTTCGTGTCGCGCACGGTGATGCGCTTGGCCGGCACGCCGAGCTGGGCGGTATGCTTCTTCACGGCCACGGCGAAGTCACGTCTGGCCTCGGTTTCGAGGAAATCCCGCACCCGCCGGGCCACATGGGCCACCTCGCCGGCAACCGCGATGATCGGCTCGCCCGCGCCGCCCCTGGTCGCCTGAGTCACGCCCCGGACGGACGACCAATGGACGATCC
The DNA here is from genome assembly GCF_016864375.1 of Microvirga sp. VF16. Classification (GTDB taxonomy): domain Bacteria; phylum Pseudomonadota; class Alphaproteobacteria; order Rhizobiales; family Beijerinckiaceae; genus Microvirga. The sequence goes on from NZ_CP069354.1 coordinate 54,682, forward strand.
GGTGGGGGATGCCGCGAAAGGGCACGAGGGCGCCCGGCTCGAAGAGGACCCGCTCCGGCACCTTGGCGAGCCGGGTGGCGATCCATTGGCTGTGGCTGTCGGCGAATTTCTGGGCCAGGCCCACATCGGTGCGCTCGGGGATCGAGAGCACGACCTCGCCGGTCGCGTTGGAGACGCGCAGCGTGATCCGCTTCGCAGTCGGACGGCGTTTGAGGGCCACCTTGAAGGGATGTCCCTCATGGAAAACTTTGAGATGAGGAGGGTCCGCAGGAACGCGGCGGAACAGGGCGGATTTCATGTCCGCAATCTGCCCCATCAGCTCGATTCTGTCAGCGGAGCCGTTTGCCGCTCCTAGGAACGCATCAAGAACAGGTTCAGGCTCTTGACGGCTTCCCCCGGACTGGTTCTCGATTGTGATTCTCAATGAATTCAACGATTCGAGGAGCGATCTGAGCCCTGAAACGAGAACCGTTGAAGACGCCATAGTGACCGACCCCGGTCTGCAGGTGATAGAGTTTCTTGTCCGAGGGAAGGTTGGGGGTCAAGTCCAGAGCCGCGAGGGTCTGGCCCACGCCCGAGATGTCGTCCCGTTCGCCCTCGACCGCCATGATGGCGCAGCGCCGGATGGCCATGAGGTCCACGGGCTGATCCCGGTGCATCATCTCGCCCTTGGGCAGCTCGTGGTTCACGAAGACCTTCTCGATTGTCTGCAGGTAGAACTCGGCGGTCAGGTCCATGACGGCGAGGTACTCGTCGTAGAAGTCGCGGTGCTTCTCGGCCGAATCGCCGTCGCCGTCGACGAGATGGTTGAACATCTCGTAATGAGCGCTGAGGTGCCGGTCGATGTTCATGGCCATGAAGCCGGACAACTGCTGGAAGCCCGGATAGACGTCGCGCCAGAAGCCCGGATGGGACGGGGGCACCTTGGTGATGCAGTGCCGGCGGAACCACTCGATGCCGCGCTCCTCCGCCAGCCGGTTCACGGCCGTGGGCGAGCGGCGGGTGTCGATAGGTCCGCCCATGAGGATCATGGAGCGCGGGGTGAAGGGATCGTTCTCGGCCTCGAGACGGGCGACCGCCGCCATCACCGGCACGGCCGGCTGGCACACGGCCATCACATGCAGATCAGGCCCGAGCTTGCGGACCATGGCCTTGAGGTAGTCGATGTAATCGTCGAGATCGAACGCGCCCTCCGCCAGGGGCACCATGCGGGCATCGGTCCAATCGGTGATCATCACCTGATGGGTCGGCAGGAAGGTCTCGACCGTGCCGCGCAGGAGCGTGGCGTAATGGCCCGACATGGGCGCTACGATCAGGAGTTTCGGCTGGTCCTTGGCGTTCGCGTGATCCCGCTCGAAGGAGATGACGCGGCAGAAGGGACGTTCCCAGACGATTCGCTCGGTGACCGTCACCTCCTCATCGCCGATCACGGTGGTCGGCAGGTCGAAAGCGGGCTTGCCGTAACGCCTTGTGGTGCGCTCGAACAATTCGCAGGCCGCCGACACGGTTCGGCCATAGGGCGTGTTGGTCAGCGGATTACCAGGATTGTCGAAGAAGTGCTTCGTGAAATCGGAAGCGGCGCGAGCCGGACTCAAAAGCCAATGCGCGGTGTCGTACCATACATAAGAAAAATTCATCACTGTCCCCAAAGGCCGGGCGCCTTTTCTCGCACAATGCGGTAGGCTTTATCCTCAACCGTAATTTTAAGATTAAAGTTCCTTCAGTTTATTGCAACAGGCTAGCTCTTCCACCGCAAAAACGAACTACATACTTTGGTTTCAGAGCATCGCCCAAGTCGACAATAGGAAAATAGACCAGAGCCAAGTGCTTGGCGAACGATAGGGCGACCCTATTCTGTTCGATGATGTCCAAGATCGACCAGAAGAGCCTGACCCATCACGCCCGGCACTTACGCCTCGACACGCTCGTTCGCCTGCGCTGGCTTGCCATTGCAGGTCAGGCGGCGGCGGTGGCGGGAGTCCGTTTCGGACTCGGCTTCCCGCTCCCCTTCGCCCTCTGCTTCCTGGTCATCAGTGCCTCGGTCTGGGTCAACCTGCTCCTGCGCATCCAGTATCCGGCGAGCCACCGGCTCAGCGACAACATCGCCACGGCGCTTCTGGCCTTCGACATCCTGCAGCTGGCGGGGCTTCTCTACCTGACGGGCGGGTTGGAGAACCCTTTTGCCATGCTGTTCCTGGCGCCCGTGCTGATTTCAGCCACGGCGCTCACCCCGGAACGAACCCTCGGGCTCGGTCTCCTCGCCATCGGCTGTGCCACGCTCCTTGTTCTCACCCACAGGCCCCTGCCATGGTTTCCCGGGCAGAGCTTCACCCTTCCATTCCTTTACGTGACCGGGATCTGGGCCGCGATCGTGCTCGGGACGGCCTTTACCGGCATCTATGCCTGGCGCGTGGCGGAGGAAGCCCGGCAGCTCGCCCAGGCGCTCGCCGCCACCGAACTGGTGCTCGCCCGCGAGCAGCACCTGTCGCAGCTCGACGGGTTGGCTGCGGCCGCGGCCCACGAACTCGGCACGCCGCTCGCCACCATCGCCCTGGTGACGAAGGAGCTGAGCCATTCCATGCCCAAGGAAGGCCCTGTCGGGGAGGACTTGAGGCTCCTGCAGGAGCAGGTGGAGCGCTGCCGCACCATCCTGACCAAGCTCACCTCCATGGGTCAGGAGGAGGAATCGGAATTCCTGGAGACGATCTCGCTCAGCCATCTGGTGGAAGAGGTCGTCGAGCCGCAACGGGCCGTCGGCTTCGATGTGCAGGTCGAGACACGGGGCGACGGCCCGGAGCCCATGGGACGGCGCAATCCGGGCGTCGTTTACGGCCTGTCCAACATCCTCGACAACGCCACGGATTTTGCCGAGAGCCGGGTGACGATCGAGGCCTGCTGGTCTCCTCACGAGGTTTTCATCGAGATCCGGGATGACGGCCCCGGCTACGCTCCCGATATTCTGCTTCGGGTGGGCGAGCCCTATGTCACAACCCGAAGCGCCGCCGAGCGAACCGAGAACAGCGAGGAGGGCGGAGGATTGGGACTGGGCCTGTTCATCGCCAAGACCTTGATCGAGCGCTCGGGCGCCGAGCTGACGCTGACGAATGCCGCTCCGCCCGCCTCCGGAGCCATCGCACGGATCGTTTGGCCGCGTCATGCGTTTGACCGAGGTGCGGCAATTTCGCCGCAGGGAGAGTCCAAGCTGTCTCTCAAAGGTTAGGGGAAGAATTCCCATATGAGAGAAGAGCCGGACAGGCTCGCCTCATGAGAGGGGTTCACACTTGAGATGCAAGGAGAAGTTCTGATGGCCGATGCGCCCGCCGCGTTCGAAGATCGCGCCGACAAGAGCCTCTTGATCGTCGACGACGACCGGCCGTTCTCGACCCGTCTTGCCCGCGCCATGGAGGGCCGCGGCTATCAGGTTCGCGTGGCCGAAAGCGTGTCGGACGGAATTGCCGCTATCGAGACCGAACCGCCGGCCTTCGCCGTGATCGACATGCGGCTCGGCGACGGCAACGGGCTCGATGTGATCGAACGCCTGAAAAACCGCCGCCCGGATGCCCGCGGCGTCATCCTCACCGGCTACGGCAACATCGCCACCGCCGTCACGGCGGTGAAGATGGGCGCCTTCGATTATCTGGCAAAGCCCGCCGATGCGGACGAGATCCATGCCGCCCTCATGGCCCAGCCCGGCGAGCGTGCCCTACCACCGGAAAATCCCATGTCGGCAGACCGGGTGCGCTGGGAGCATATCCAGCGCGTCTACGAACTCTGCGGCCGCAACGTCTCGGAGACGGCGCGGCGCCTCAACATGCACCGCCGGACCCTGCAGCGGATTCTCGCCAAGCGCGCTCCTCGCTGATCCCTCAGCGAGGGAACGCCGTTTTTGGCATTCCTGTCTCCGTGATCGTCACAGTTCCTCTCTGCATCCAGAGCAAGATCAATCCGAAGACCGGCAGCAGGATGTCCGTGTAGAAGATCACACCCGCATTGCCGGGCGCGTAATTGTGCGCCTCCACCATCTGCACCACATGGCCGGCCGCAGCACCCCAGAGGAAGCAGGCCGGGCCGACGAGTGCGGCGAGGCGCATGCCGGTGCCGCCTTTGAACGCCATGAACCCGACGACGGAGAAGCCGAGGCTGGCGAAGCCGACTTCCTTCTGGAACGGGCTGGCCTGCCAGCCGATGAAAGCGGCCGCCATCTCGGAGAAGAAGACGTGCATGACGAAATTGTAGAGGAAGCTGACCCCAAGCGAAAAGAAGAGGAACCAGGACAACAAGGCCTCGGTCACCGTCGCCCGGCTCCAGGGGCGCGGGTGTCGCAGCAGGGCAATAAGCGATGCGATAAGCCCGATGACGAAGAGCGTCAGCGTGAAATTGCTGAGCAGAAACCTGATGACCTGTTCCATGATTGCCCCCACAATCGTCACAGCCTGCCAATGCAGCGGATTATGGCCAAGCACACCCTAAGGTAAACCCCTCCACTGTCGTTCCGGGACGCCGCAGGCGAGCCCGGAATCCATAACCGCTGACGATGCAGAAGCAGGCGGAACGCTACTCGCCTCTTTCTGAAACGTCGTGTTTATGGATTCCGGGCTCTCGCTTCGCTCGCCCCGGAATGACAGTCGAGAGAGCCTCAAAGCCGTCCGTCCGCGATCCTGTCGGGATCCGCGAGGGCATGCAGCAGCGAAGCCGCCGCATGGGCGAAGCGCAGGGTCACGGCCTTGCGGCGCGCACCGGCGAGCGGATGGCGGGACGATTCGCGCATGATCGCCGCCCCGAAACCGTCGGCAACGATGAGGCCGCGATCCTCAGGCAGAATGTCGAAGGGCACGGTTTCCGGCACGGCGAAATAGAACCGGTCGCAGAAATCCTCGTAATCGGGCCATTTCCGGTCGGCCCGGAAATCCGCCACGCTCGACTTGATCTCGATGATCGTGAGCGCGCCGTCGGGCGCGAGCGCGATCAGATCCGCGCGTCTGCCATTGGCAAGGGTGAATTCGGGCAAGGTGACGTGGCCGAGCTCCGAGAACAGGCGGCGCACGCCGCGCTGGACACCGGCGGCAACGGTGGATTGGCGGCCGTCGACGGGCAGAATGATGGGACGGGGAAGAATGGCGGGCGAATCGGACATGGCGCCTAAGGTACGCCCTCGCGGCAGTCCCGCAATGGCTCCATTGTCGCGTTTGCGATCAGTCTCAACGGCGGCTCTCTTCTCAGATACACTTGAGGCAGCAGGCCCTCTCACAAGAGCCACGACGAGGCCCGACATGACACGCGAAAATCTGGACGATCTCACGATCCGCGTCATGACCCGCGAGGATCTGGATCTGGCGATCGAGTGGGCCGCCGCCGAGGGATGGAACCCCGGACTTAACGATGCCGAATGTTTCCATGCGGCTGATCCGGCGGGATTCCTGATGGGTTGTCTCTGCGACGAGCCCATCGCCTCGATCTCGGTGGTTCGCTACGCCGACAGCTTCGGCTTTCTGGGCCTCTACATCGTCCGGCCGGACCAACGCGGACGCGGATTCGGCTATCGCGTCTGGCAGGCCGGCATGGTCTCTCTCGAGAATCGTACCGTAGGCCTCGACGGTGTGGTGGCGCAGCAGGCGAATTACGGGCGATCCGGCTTCGTCCTGGCCCATCGCAACGTGCGCTTCGGCGGCACCCCTCAGATCGAAGCGCCTCGAAACGAATGCCTGCGGCGGGTGACGCCGGAGATCGTGGACGCCGTTCTCGCCTACGACCGGCCGTTCTTTCCCGCACCGCGCGACATCTTTCTGCGCTGCTGGCTCAAGCCCGACTCGCGCAGCGCCTTTGCCGTCTTGGAAGACGGGATCATGAAGGGCTACGGCGTCATCCGCGCCTGCCGGAGCGGCTACAAGATCGGGCCGCTCTTCGCCGACAGCGAGCGCGAGGCCGACCTGCTGTTTCGAACGCTGGCTTCGGAGGCGAAAGGCGATGCAGTGTTCCTGGATCTGCCCGAGCCGAACGAGGCTGCCATTCGGCTCGCCACGCGCCACGGCCTGTCGCCCGTGTTCGAGACGGCGCGGATGTATCGCGGCGAAACGCCGGACCTGCCGCTGTTGCGCACCTACGGAATCACGACCTTCGAGCTGGGGTAGACCAGCCGATGCTAATGCAGCATCAGGTGATGCGGTGACAGGTTCTCCAGCATGTCGCGCAGATCGTCCATATGCGGATTGATGGACAATGCGATCTGGAACGCCGCGCGGGCCTCGTTGAGATGACCGTTGCGCAGGCAGATATTGCCGAAGCCGGCGATGGCGCCGAAATGGCGCGGTTCGAGTTCCAGTGTCTGCGCGATGTCGAGCAGGCTGTCCGCATCGCGCTTCTCGATGGAGGCGAGCGTTGCCCGCTTGTTCCAGGCCTCCGCCCAGCGCGGGTGCTTGGCGACCAGATGATCGAGCAGGGGCCTCGCCATCTTAAGCGAGCCCGAACCCAAGGCCTCCACGGCCGCCATCATGGTCTCCTCGGCCAGGCGGTCCTCGTGCGATCCCCACAGGGCCCAGATCTGGTCTTCGATATCCTCGACCGGACGGGCCGGCTCCTGCAGAGCCAGTTCCTTGAAGAGTCCCGTCAGACGGCGCGGCAGGTCCGGGCTCGGCGTGCGGGTCGGAACCTCAAGGACGAGCTGGAAAACCGGATCGAGCGGCAGGGGAGACGTCATGGGCGAGTTCACCGATCCTCCGTGAAAGGCAAAAGCAGAGAACCAAGGGGGGTGACATAGCGTTGAAGCGCGGCGCGACGAGGGGCAAATCGGCACAGTTCGGATCGGTCTTGGGCCTCAGAAGCGCTCTTTTCCGGCACGAGGTCCCGCAGTTTTGTGCTGGAGCGCACTTTTTAACGGCGAAGCTCATCCCATTCGTCGAAAAATGATTTAGGTTCTCTAGAGCATCGGACCCAAAAGGGATTTCTGGGTCCGATGCTCAATCCCTTAAGCGGCGCATCGTTGATGCGGAACCGGAGGTCCGCGTTAGCGAAAACCGGATCCACTTTTCCGCACGATGCGCTAACGTCACTGAACCTGATCGATCGTTGGAGTTGTCCTTGGGAGTTGTCGTAGAGCGCGACCCACTGCGCCTGGCGTGGAAAGCATCTCCTTTTCGCCATCTCGTCGGATTGAGCCTTCTGGTCCTGGCAGGAGTTCTGATCCTCGTCGGCTTCGATCTCGTGCGCATCGTCGTCGACCGGGCGACGGGAGCGGCGGGCGGTTGGGATGCACCAGCGGCCTTTCTGCGGCTCGCCATCAGCCCGCCGGTCGAGCTCTGGCCTGAACCCATCGTCCTGTTTCCCGGCTTCATCCTAGGTCCTCAGGCTTTCGCGCTCGCCTCGATTGCCGGGATCCTGCTCATCCCCATGCTTCTCGGCCTGGTCTTGATCGGGCTCGAATGGCTGACGGTCGGCATCGGCCTGAGAATGCTCACGCGCACCCAATCGGCAGCCCTCGACGTCATCCTCAAAGTGCCCTCCGCGTCCCATGACGAGATCGCCATGGTGACGGCGCTGGCCGGCCGGGGCCTGGCTCGCGAAAGCGGCGTGCTGGGCTCGAGCCTTCTGGTGCCGGTGAAGCTCGGCGGGATGATCGGGCTCGCCTGCGCCTATATTTTCGTCATGGACTGGCATCTCGGCGCGGCTCTGGCACTGATTCTGGCGCTGGGAGCCATCGTGGGCGCGCGCCGCTCGCTCCTGCGGTTCGACGCCACTGCCGCCCGGCACCGGGAAGGCGACGAGGCCGAGGGCGTCTTCGCGGAGCTGGAGCATCGCATCCCGGCCCTGCGCGCCCACGGCACCGCGCCCTATGAGCGCGACCGGGTGCGCGAGGCGCTGGTGGGAAGCCACCGGCCGGTGATGAAACGGGAGTACCGCCTGGCGCTTGCCGAGGCGGCCTCCGCGGCCGTGCTCATGATCGCGCCCCTCTCCGTGTTGGCCTTGGGTGCCTGGTTCTCCCAAGCCCGTCCGACGACCGCGGGAACGGTGGCTGCCTGCGTCCTTGCCGCGGCGCTCGCCGCCTATGGCACCCGGGAGGTCGTCCAATGGCACCGATTGGCCCTAAGGGCGCGGGCGCTGCTCATCGATCTCGGCAAGGGGTTGGTGCCGTTGAAGCTGCGTGCGGCCCTGAAAGGCAAGGCCGGCCTGCCCGAGAGTGGCGCGCTCGTGGCCCAGGGCGTCTCGGCCTATGACCCGGCCAGCGGCGCGCGGGTCACCTCGGTCAACCTGAACCTCGCCTTCCCGTCCCATGTGGCCCTGGTCGGTGACGGGGATGCGGGCCCGCGGCTCCTGGCGGCCCTCATGAGCGGCCAGATCCCTCCATCCCTCGGCCGCCTTACCTATGGCGGCATCGATCTCGCCGCCGCCGATCCGGTCGAGCGCAGCCGGCGTATCGCCTTTGCCGGGAACACGGTGCTGATCGATGGCAGCCTGAAGGACAATCTGCTCTACGGCGCCTCCGTGCCGGAGGGCGAGCTCGGCCACCGTCTCTCCGAGGCCATCGTCGTGGCCGGTCTCGACCGGCTGACCCATGCGCGCGGCCTGTCCGGAACCATCGATCCGGAACGGGAACCGAAATTCGCCGCCGCCATTGTGGAAGCGCGCCGCGCCGTGCAGGCGGTGCTGGCGGCCGAGCAGCTCGACCGCTTCGTCGATTCCTTCAGCGCTGAACGCTACAACCGCTACGCCACGATCGGCGAGAACCTGCTGTTCGGAAAGCCCATCGGCGATGCCTTCGAGGAGGATCGTCTGGCCGGCCATCCCTTCGTGCGGGCGATCCTGGAAGCCAACGAGCTGACAAAGCCGCTCGCCCGGATGGGGCTCTCGATCGCAACCAGCATGATCGAGATCTTCTCCGACATTCCGGATGGCTCCCCGCTCTTTGAGCGCTTCTCGTTCTTCTCGGCGGCGGACCGCCCCTATTTTCAGGACCTCGTCGACCGGAAGAATGAGCAACGGCGCAGCGATCAGACCTCGCGGGACCGGGAGCGCCTGATCGGCCTCGCGCTACGCTACAACGAGAGCCGGCATCGCCTCGGTCTGCTCGAAACCTGCATGGAAGAGCAGATCCTCGTTGCCCGCGCCGATTTCGCGCGCATGCTGCCGGTGAGCCTGAAGCCCTCGATCGAGTTCTACGACGAGGAACGCTTCTGTGCGGCGGCCAGCATTCAGGATAACCTGCTCTTCGGGCGCATCGCGGCCGATCAGGCCGGCGCTCTCGAGTCGGTGCACGAAGTGACGCGTCGAGTCCTGACGCAGAGGGGTCTCGACGGCGAGGTCTCGCGCATCGGGCTCGATACGCCCATCGATCCGCAGGGCGACGATCTGACCTCGAGCGAGGTCGCCGCCGTCGATCTTGTGCGCTGCCTCGTGCGCCGACCCAGCATTCTGGTGGTGCAGCGGGCGCTCGACGGTCTGCCGGGACCTGCCGCCGACAAGCTCGTCGCCAATCTGCGCCGCGCCCTCGTCGGGCGGGGATTGATCCTGGTGACGCCGTCGATTTCGCCGGCCATGGATCAACCGCCGTTCGACGCGGTTATCCATTTCGAGCGAGGTGAACCGGTGATGGATCGCCGCACCAGGACCCTGGAGGTGCTGAGTGCGTGACACATTTACCTTGACCGGCCATCCCCCTCGGGGGCAGCTTATCGATGTGCGCTAGCGCACATAAGCAGGGTTTTCGATTGGTCATGATCCTGACATGGTAAGGCGAGTTGCATCCTCTGACGCGTTGCGGGTCCGGTTCTGGGGCATACGCGGCTCCACCTGCACATCCGGCCCCCAATTCGTCGAGTTCGGCTCGCACACCCCTTGTGTCGAGGTCCGCTGCGGCGAGCGGCTCTTCATCCTCGATGCGGGAACCGGCCTGTCCGCGCTGGGCATGGAACTCGGCCCCACTGCCCCCGAAAAAATCGACATTCTCCTGAGTCATCTCCATCTCGATCACATCAGCGGCCTTCCGTTCTTCAAGCCAGCCCTTCTCGCCAAGGAGCGGGTGATCCGCACCTATTGCGGCAATCTGGATGGCGAGAGCGCCATGGAGCCCTTGAGCCGCCTTTTCGCCCCGCCGCTCTTTCCGGTTCGCCTCGGCCAGCTTCCCGCCCGTTTCGAGCACCACGGTTTCAGAGCGGGCGAGCCCCTGACCTTCGACGACGGCACGCGGGTGGAAACCCATCTCCTGAACCATCCCGGCGGAGCCACAGGCTTTCGCATCGGCCACCAGGGCCGCAGCGTCTGCTACATCAGCGACGTCGAGCACAGCGACATCTGGCCCGATCCCGGCCTCGCGAACTTCGTGCGCGACACCGATCTCATGATCTTCGACGGCATGTTCTCCGACGCCGAATATTCCTATTGTCGCGGCTGGGGCCATTCCACATGGCAGAAGGGCGTGGAGCTTGCCAAAGCGGCCGGTGTGAAGTCACTCGCGATCTTCCATCTCTATCCCGGCCATGACGACTCCTTCCTGCATGCCGCCGAGGCCGAGATGCAGGCCATGATGCCGACCGCCTTCATGGCACGCGAACGCCAATCCTTCATTTTCGAGCCGGTGGAAAACGACTTCGACACGGATTGTGCAAAGACTTCCACGACGACAACAGAGGAGCGGCGATCGCTTCCCCTAAAGGATTTTGCCACCTAGCGCATCGTGCGGAACCAAGCGTCCGCCCCTGACGATGCACCGCAGACTCCCGAAAGCGTCCTTCAGATATCCAGACATATGCAAATTGCATATGTGGAGCCCTCGTCGGTTTCCTTGAGGTGCGGAATAGGGCCCTTGGCAGAACGTTCTTCCTATACGGAAGAGTATATCGGTCCATTCGCTATTCATTATTATATTTCATTCGTTATATCATGCCATGAGCGGACGGTTCCGTAGGGCCACCTCGTCGCTTGGAAGCGAAGAGCAGATGCCGCGAACGGATTGCGAGGATTTTCGATGGGCACGACCATCTTCTCAACGAACCTGGATGGCGATTGGCACAGGATCAGCCCCAACGTGGGCGTCTATCTCGACTGGGGGTCCAACTCCACGGTCGATACCGGTTGGGGCATTCTCGACATACAGGTCGCCGTGATGTTGGCCGACCCGGTTCATGACCGCCTCGAACTCGATACGACGAGAGGGGTCTCCGCTACCAATGGCCTGAATGTCGGAAGTATCATCACCATCGGCGGGTATAGCGGCATCATCGCGCCTGGCGGCAGCGGAACTTACAATTTCCATCTCTTCTTCGACTATGAGAACGAAAGCGAGTACCCACGGGGCCTCATCGCCGCGACATTCATTCAGTCCCTAGTTTATCGAAATACTTCGGAAACGCTCGCGGACGATTTTTACCGGCAGATCTATGTTGGAATTTCCAATACGGGCGGCGGCGAGAATGGCGAGGGCGTGGATGCAAGCATCGTGACCGTCACGAAATGGCTCCCCCATCACGGCGAAGGAAATGTCGGCGGGAGCAAGGGCGGTGGGACAGGCGGTCTGAATCTTCCTCCCGAGATCACGGGCGATCTGCGGCGGAAGACGATCTCGGACATGGACAATCCCTTTTCGCTGGTGGGCATTGCCGACGCGAACGGAGATCCCCTCACGGTGAGCGTCGTCATCAGTGATCCGAAACAAGGATCCTTCCTCGCCTCGAGCCTCGGCGGCGGAACCTACAATTCCCTGACCGGCACCTATACGATCAGCGGCACCCCGGCACAGGTGCAGGCCGCCATACGCAATCTGATCTTCACCCAGGCGCCTCACCTGGAGAGCGCATCGCCTTCCGTTGCGCCGATCTCCTTTCAGATCATCGTCAGCGATGTCTCTCGGTCCACCGTCGCCACCATCGACGCGGATCTGTGGATCAACCGTGCCGATGTGATCAGGAGTTCGTCCCGCGGCGAAAAGCTCTATGGCCATAGCGGCAAGGACAAACTCTACGGCAATGGCGGCAACGACAAGCTCTGGGGCGGATCCGGCAGCGACAGCTTGTCCGGCGGCACGGGCAAGGATACCTTCGTGTTCGACACCAAACCCGATACGAAGTCCAACAGGGACAAGATCGCCGACTTCAAGGTGACAGACGACTCGATCTGGCTCGACAATGCCGTGTTCACCAAGCTCGGCAAGTCGGGCACGGAAGCCAAGCCAGCGGCGCTGAAGAGCAGTTCCTTTACCATCGGCTCGAAGGCCAAAGACAGGAACGACTACATCGTCTACGACAGCAAGAAGGGTGTGCTCTATTACGACGCTGACGGCTCCGGCAAGGGCAAGGCCGTGGAGATCGCCAGTCTCTCCAAGAAGCTGGCCATGACCTACAAGGACTTCTTCGTCATCTGATTCCGGACAGAAGCCGATCGGTTGCGTTTGGCGCGGACCGAAGATCCGCGTCAGCGACCCGTAGGGCCACGCCAGTGAAAACCGGGTCCACTTTTCCGCACGATGCGCTAAGGTGCCGGCCACTTCATCATCCGGACCCTTTCATGTCAGCTCCCATCCTGGTCACCGGCGCGGCAGGCTTCATCGGCTTTCATGTGGCGCAGCGGCTCCTGGCCGATGGCCATCAGGTGGTCGGTGTCGACAGCTTCACGCCCTATTACGACGTGAGCCTGAAGGAGGCGCGGTTCGGAAACCTGACCCCGCACAACACTTTTCTCGGCGAGCGCCTGGACCTTGCCGACGCGCAGGCGACCCGCGAGCTGTTCCAGCAGCATCGCTTCGAGAAGGTGATTCACCTCGCCGCCCAGCCGGGGGTGCGGTTCGTCGATCCTCAGCCCTACGCTGCCTCGAACCTGATGGGCTTCATGAACATGCTGGAAGCCTGCCGGCATGGGGAGATCCAGCACCTCGTCTATGCCTCGTCGAGCTCGGTCTATGGCGCCAACGGCAAGCTGCCCTTCTCCGAGCACGATAGTGCCGATCACCCGATCAGCCTCTATGCCGCCACCAAGAAGGCCAACGAGATGATGGCGCATTCCTACGCCTCTCTGTTCGGCCTTCCTGCGACGGGCCTGCGCTTCTTCACCGTCTACGGTCCCTGGGGCCGTCCCGACATGGCGGTCTACAAGTTCACCCATGCCATCGCCGAAGGCCGTGAGATCCAGGTCGCCCATGCGGGCCGGGTCTGGCGCGACTTCACCTACGTGGACGACATCGTGGAGGGCATCGTACGGCTGGTGGAAAGGCCGCCCGCGCCCGATCCCGCCTGGAATGCGGAATCGCCCGATCCGGCCATCAGCCCGGCGCCGCACCGGGTCTACAACATCGGCAACGACAGCCCCGAGGAAGTGAACGACCTGATCGCTCTGATCGAAGACGCGCTGGGGAAGAAGGCAATCCGCGTGGACGTGCCGTTGCCGCCCGGCGATGTGCTGGAGACGCGTGCGGACGTGAGCGACCTGCGCCGCGATGTGGGCTTCGCGCCCGCGACGTCACTTGAGGAGGGCGTTGCGCGGTTTGTGGATTGGTACAAGCAATATCATGGGCGTTGAGCGATGGATTTCTTCTTGCTGTTTGCGCTCCAGATTGCTGTTCTGGTCGGTTCAACCGCTCTCTCGGCGCTGCTGATTGTCGTTCTGAAGCCGCTGCTCATCCGCTACGCGCTGGCGCGGCCCAATGCACGCTCAAGCCACAAGCTGCCGACCCCTCAGGGCGGTGGGATCGCGGTCGTCGGAGCAACCCTGATCGCTGCCGGAGCTGGACTATCGGCATGGACTCTGTCCGGCTTTTATCCCGTGGCCGCCGCCGCTCTCGGATTGGCTCTTGTGGGCACGGTAGACGATATCCGTCCCCTCCCCGCCATCCTTCGTCTCTTGCTGCAGATCGTGGCCGTGGCGGTTGTTGTTGTGGGCAGCAAGGTTCGCATCCTGCCTGACTCGGTGCCCCTGCCGGTGGAACACGCCCTGCTTATCTTCGGCGGCGTCTGGTTCGTGAACCTCACCAACTTCATGGACGGGCTCGATTGGATCACCGTCGCCGAAATGGTACCGATCACCGCCTTCCTGGCCGTTGCATGTTTGTTTCAGCGCGCTCAATGGGAGACGCTCTTCATCGCGCCCGCCCTCTGCGGTGCGCTCCTCGGCTTTGCACCTTTCAACAAGCCCGTCGCCCGGCTTTTCCTCGGCGATGTCGGCTCGCTGCCGATCGGCCTTCTCGTCGGCTGGATGCTGCTGCAGCTTGCGGGCACGGGGGCGCTCGCCGCAGCGATCCTGCTGCCGCTCTACTATCTGATGGATGCCACGATCACCCTGCTGCGTCGTCTCGCTAAGGCTGAGAAAGTGTGGGAGGCGCATCGCAGCCATTTCTACCAGAAGGCCACCGACAACGGCTTCTCGGTCTTGCAGGTCAGCGGTCATGTGTTCGGGCTCAACCTTGTCCTGGCGGGATTGGCCGCTATGACCCTTGTCTGGCCCTCGAGTGCCGTGCAGATCGCGGCGCTCGTCGCAGGTGCCGTTCTCGTCGGTCTTGTTCTCAGACGCTTCTCTCAGCCCAGACTGGAGGTTTCCCGATGAATGCACCCCTGATCGCGCTGACCGGCGCCACGGGTTTCATCGGGCGGCACCTTCTGAACGAACTGCCGAAGCGCGGCTACCGGATCCGAGTGCTGCTGCGCCGCCCGTCCGAGGTGCCGGCCGGCGCGTCGAGCGCGGTGATCGGCGATATCGCCTCGCCTCACAACATGGCGGCGGCCCTGCGCGACGTGGACATGGTGATCCACTCGGCGGGCCTGGCGCATGCCATGTCGGGGCGGCCGGAGGACGATTACCGGACCATCAACACGGAGGCGACCGTCAGGCTGGCACAGGCGGCCGAGCGGGCCGGCGTGAAACGCTTCGTGTTCCTGTCCTCAATCCGTGCCCAGGCCGGCCCGACGGCCGAGGGCATTCTAACGGAAACCCAGGAGCCACAGCCCACCGATCCTTATGGTCGCTCGAAGCTCGAGGCCGAACGGGGCTTGAGCGCGCTCGGGCTCGATTGGGCGGCCCTTCGTCCCGTCCTCGTCTACGGCCCCGGCGTGAAGGGCAACATGGCGGCCCTCCTGACCCTCGCGCAATCGCCATGGCCGCTGCCGCTTGGCGGGCTGACGGCCAAGCGCTCGCTTCTCTCCCTCGATAATCTGGCAGCGGCCGTGGATACGGTCCTGAAAGCGCCGGGGCCCTTGAAGCGCCCCTTCATCGTGACCGATCCGGAGCCGGTGACGATCCCCGAGATGGTCACGGCTCTGCGCAAGGGTTTGGGGCGCGAACCGGGATTGATCCCGGTGCCGTCCTTCGTCCTCAAAGGGGCAGCCTCCCTCGCAGGCCGGAGCGAGGCCTATGAGCGTCTGGCGGGCTCGCTGGTCGCCAGCCCTCAGGCCTTGAGAGATCTGGGCTGGCAGCCGGTCAGTTCGACGCGAGACGCACTTGCTGAACTGGCACGGCAGGCTGGGGCGCAGGCGTCCGGCGCTTGAATTCCGGGATCGCATCTTCGAACACCTGCTCGGCCAGGACACGATCGCCATTCGCGATGGCGCGGTTGAGGATCTGCAGCCACTGATCGACCCGGTCGCGGTCTGCGAAGATGGGCTTGGCCGCCATCACGCCGTCGATGCCGATCTCGGTGCGGGGCTCCTCGCGGGCGAAGAGGATCTCGTGCAGCCGCTCGCCGGGGCGCGTGCCGGTGACGGAAATCTCGATGTCCTCGCCGGGCTCGTAGCCGGCAAGCCGGATCATGCGCTCGGCCAGCTCATAGATGCGCACCGGTTGGCCCATCTTGAGCACGTAGACCGAGGCGCGCTCGTCGCCGTTGGTGCGCTCCGTGACGGCGCGGCTCTCCTCCGCATGGGAGGCGGAGGTGAGCACCAGATCCGCCGCCTCGCGGGTGGTCATGAAGTAGCGCACCATGTCCGGGTGAGTCACCGTAAGCGGCCCGCCGCGGGCGATCTGCGCCTTGAACTTCGGCACCACGGAACCGACCGAACCCAGCACGTTGCCGAAGCGCACGGCGATGATGCGGGTGGCACCGTTGCGGCCCATGAACTCGGCATCGAGCGCCTGTCCGTACATCTCGGCGAAGCGCTTGGTGGCGCCGAGCATGGAGACCGGATCGATGGCCTTGTCGGTGGAGATCATGACGATGGTGTCGGCACCGGCCTCCACCGCCGCATCGGACACATTCACCGAGCCGAAGACGTTGGTCTTGATCCCTTCCGTCCAGTTCTTTTCGAGATAGGGGACGTGCTTGAGGGCGGCCGCGTGAAAGACCACCTCGGGCTGGAACTCGTTCATCACCTCACGCACACGCTCCCGGTCGCGCACATCGGCGATGACGCCATCCACGTTGGTGTCGCTCGAGAGCAGCGTCGGGTTTTCCAGGATATGATGCAGGGACGGCTCGGAGCTTTCCAGGATCAGCAGGTCGCTGGCGCCGAAGGCGACGACGCGGGTGCAGATCTCCGATCCGATCGAGCCGCCGCCGCCCGTGACCAGCACGCGCTTGCCGCGGATGAAGTTTTCGAGACGCTGCCGATTGATCTGCACCGTGGGACGCAGGAGCAGGTCCTCGATCTCCAGCGGCGCCAGCTCGGCATCGCGCATGCCCTCGCCGAGGCTCGTGACCCGCACCAGCGGCAGGCCGAGGCGGCGGGCGCGGGCGAGCAGCATGTCGGGGTGCGCCTCCGGCATCAGGGCGCTCGGCGTCGCCAGCAGGCGACGGATCGGCGTGCCGCGCTCGTGGAAATCCTGGATGACCTGGTCGAGATCGTTGAACGTGCCCAGAACCGGAACGCCGCGCATCGATTGCCCGAGATCGTCGGTGCGCCAGGACAGGATGCCCTTGGGCTGCGTCTTCTTGACCGTGCCGGCCTCGATGGCGCGCAGGATCACCTCGATGTCGCTGCCGCGCCCGAGCAGCAGGGTCGGCGTGCTGGCGTCGCGCTGCAGGGTATGGCGCGAGCGGGCATATTTCATGTAGCGGAAGGCCAGCCTGGGGCCGCCCAGCAGGAACATCTGGATCAGCCAGTAGAGGGCGATCGTGATCTTGCCGAAGAAGAAGGTGCCCCTCAGCTGCGGCGAGACGAGAATGTAGTCCACCACCAGCAGGGTGACCGCCAGGATGGTCGCGGCCCGGAAGATGTTGAACAGGTCCGGCAGGGACGCGAAGCGCCACTTGGACTTGTAGAGCTGGGAGAACCAGTAGACCACGCCGGCAAAGGCGATGAAGGGCGGCAGAAAGACCGGCAGATGAGCAAGGCGCTCATTCAGGAACGGACCTTCGAAGCGCACGTAAAAGGTCGCGACGACGGCCACACCCGTCATCACGAGATCATGCACAACGATAAGCGCTTTCTTGAGACCCTGCTGATTCATAACCTTGCCATACCCCAGCCCCGGGGTATCGGCTGGGCTCATGCCTTTGTCAATGTAAGACCATCACAGGCGGCATGCGCGCAAATGCCATCGTCAGAGCATCGGATGGATCCCAAAAGTGCAAATCCACTTTTGGGATCCATCCGATGCTCATTTTTGACTGGCGCATCGTTCGGAGCGGAAAACCGGAACCACTTTTCCGCACGATGCGCTATGCATCCGGCAGGGGGCTTTCCGCCACCACCACGAGACCGCCCGTCTGCCCCAGAACCCGCGCCCGGATGCCGAAGATCTCCGCGAGCCGGGCCTCGGTCAGAACCGTCTCCGGCGGCCCGAAGGCTGCGATCTTTCCCTGATTCAGCAACACGATATCGTCGGCGAAGCGGGCAGCGAGCGTCAGGTCGTGCATGATGGCGACCACCGTCGCGCCCGCCCGGGCCCGGGCCTTCAGGACATCGAGCACGACGAGCTGATGGCGCGGATCGAGCGCCGCAACGGGCTCGTCGACCAAAAGCACCGGCGCCTGCGTCGCGAGAGCGCGGGCGAGCAGCACCCTGGCACGCTCGCCGCCGGATAGTGCCGTGGCCGGCCTGTGCGCGAAGCCCTGCAGTCCGACCGACTGGAGCGCCACAGCGACGGCCTCCCGGCCGGCATTCGACAGGCCGTCAGGCGTTTCCCCATGGGGCAGGCGGCCGAGGGCGACGACGCTTGCCACCGGCAGCGGCCAGGCCACGCTGCCACCCTGGGGCAGATAGGCGATGGAGCGCGCCCGCTCCGAGGCGCGCATCTTGGCAAGAGACATATCGTCCAGGCTGACATCGCCTTGTGCAGGCTCCGCCAGCCCGGCCAAGCTTCGCAGCAGGGTCGTCTTGCCGGCGCCGTTGGGACCGATGATCACCGTAAGCCGTCCCGGCTCCAGGGACAGGTCGATCCGATCGAGGGCGCGGCGGGCCCCCAGGTTCACCATCAGGGAGCGGGCCTTTAGACGCATCATGCCGGCGTCTCCACCAGTTCCGCCTTGCGCCGGGCAATGACCCAGAGGAAGAACGGAACGCCGAGTAGGGCCGTGAGCACGCCGATCTTGATCTCCGCGCTCGACGGGATGAGCCGCACGGCGATATCGGCCGCGAGCAGCAGGGCTGCCCCAGCGAGTCCTGCCGGCACGAGGGTGCGGGCCGGATCGTAGCCCACGAAGGGCCGCACGAGATGGGGCACGACCAGGCCGACGAAGCCGATGGACCCGGCCACCGCCACCGAGGCTCCCGTGCCGATGGCGGCGCCCGCGACGATCAGGCCCCGCAGGAGCGGCACGTTGATCCCGAGACTCTGCGCCGTGTCCTCGCCGAGCGCCAATGCCCGCAGGCCCGACGAGGCCGAGAGGAGCAGGATGGAGGCGAGGAGAATGAAGGGCGTGGCCAGTACCACATGGATCATGGACCGGTCCTCGAAGGAGCCGAGAAGCCAGAACACGATCTCCGTCACCGCGAAGGGATTGGGCGAGAGGCTGATGGCGAGCGACGTGCCGGCCCCCGCCAGGCTGCCGACCGCGAGGCCGGCGAGAACCAGCACCACGATGGTGGCGCTTCGTCCCGCCACCGCCACGACCAGGGCGATGGACAGGAGCGCTCCCGCAATCGCCGCGAAAGGCAGGACCCAGGACAGGGTGCCGATCAACCCGGAATAGATCACGAGCACCGCCCCGAAGGCCGCCGCCTGCGGCGCGCCGAACACCGCCGTATCGGCGAGCGGATTGCGCAGCAGGCCCTGCAGCCCCGCCCCCGAGAGACCGAAGATCCAGCCGATCAGCAGAGCAAGGAGCGTGCGTGGCAGGCGGATCTCCCGCACCACGATGCTCGCCGCCCCCTGATCCGCCACGAGCGCCTTCAGCGCCACGGGCACCGTGATCGGCGCCGGACCGATGACGAGGGACGCGATGCTCAAAGCGCCGATGAAGGCGATCAGACCGAGGAGGAGGGGCGACCGGGCGAGGGACATGGATACGATTTCGTTGCTCTCGTCGATAGAGCATGAAACGCGGAGATGACAAAGCACCCCACCTCGCGTCGTCTCCGGACGCCAGAGGCGATCCGAGATCGTTGCACGCGTATAGCGCCTCTCCCTCTCCCACTCGATAGGAGGGAGAACACTTTGCTCTCCACCGTCATCACCGGCCTCGTGCCGGTGATCCCGATGCGGGGGAGCGCGGCGCCTCTTTAAAGCGGGATGGCCGGGACAGGCCCGGCCATGACGTCGGGGAGAGGACCGGCCGAGCGGAGTAATGCTATGTTCTCATTTTGTTCTTGACAATGATCCTGATCTTGGCTATATCATTGCGTAGATCTGCTCCTATCGAGGGGCGCGCTCGCGAGGCGTCGCAGTGTGGGAGCAGGCACGGTCCCGTGGCTGAGGTGACGCAGCCTCATTCGACGGGAGGCCCAGGATGCTGGGTTGGTAGTCGGGATCGGTCGCAGGCCGCCGTCGCGCAGACGGTCACCGCCTGCGGCGGTCGACTGAGCCGGCCTCTCCTGTCCGCCTAAAAGAGCCGTGCGCGAAGAGGCAGTTCGGCTCTTCCATCCCACACCAGCGCATATCGAGCCGGGCTGCCTGTCGCGCCACCCTCGATTGCCTCAAAGGCTCGGAGCTTAAAACGGCTCCGAGCCCGAAGGTGCTTGTCTTTTCTGGATGAATGCCGGTTCGATCTCCCACAACTCCGTGATACGAAGCACCTCGACGCCACGACGATCCATCAACGAGAGAGCGGCATGAACCGACTGTTTGCCAACCTGCCCACTACCGTCTTCGAAGTCATGTCGAGCCT
This sequence comes from Microvirga sp. VF16, assembly GCF_016864375.1. Lineage (GTDB taxonomy): Bacteria > Pseudomonadota > Alphaproteobacteria > Rhizobiales > Beijerinckiaceae > Microvirga. The sequence goes on from NZ_CP069354.1 coordinate 74,852, forward strand.
CGCCCGGGAGACCGGTGCGATCAATCTCGGCCAGGGCTTCCCGGATGATCCCGGTCCCGAGGACGTGCGGCGGGCGGCGGCGGATGCGGTGCTGAATGGCTATAATCAGTACCCGTCGATGATGGGTATCCCGGAACTGCGCTCTGCGATTGCCACCCATTACAAGCATTGGCAGGGCGTCGACCTCGACGCGACCACGGAAGTGATGGTGACGTCAGGCGCAACCGAAGCGCTCGCGGGCGCGATCCTCGGCATCGTCGAGCCGGGCGATGAGGTGGTGCTGTTCGAGCCCATGTACGACGCCTATCTGCCCCTCGTGCGGCTCGCCGGCGGCGTGCCGAAATTCGTGACGCTTCAGCCGCCGCATTTCCGCCTGACGGAGGAGGCGCTCGCCAAGGCTTTCTCGCCCAGAACCAAGGCGGTGGTGTTCAACAATCCGCTCAACCCGACCGCGACCGTGTTCTCGAACGAGGACTTGAATCTTCTCGCCGCGTTCTGCCGCAAGTTCGACGCCATCGCGATCTCGGACGAGGTCTGGGAGCACGTCGTCTTCGACGGCCACAAGCATCAGCCAGTGCTGGGACTCGAAGGCATGCGCGACCGCTCGGTGAAGATCGGCTCGGCCGGAAAAATCTTCAGCCTCACCGGCTGGAAGGTCGGCTTCGTGGCGGCCGCGCCGCATATCATGAAGGTGCTGGCGAAATCACACCAGTTCCTCACCTTCACCACCGCGCCGAACCTGCAAGCCGCGGTGGCCTACGGCCTTGCGAAGGACGACGCCTATTTCGAGGACATGCGCAAAAATTTCGCCCGCAGCCGCGACCGATTCAGTGATGGATTGCGGACGTTGGGCTTCGACGTGATCCCGAGCCAGGGCACCTATTTCGTCAACATCGACATCGCACCTCTGGGCGAGACCGACGATGTCGCCTTCTGCCGCCGCCTCGTCACGGAGCACGGCGTCGCGGCGATCCCGGTCTCGGCCTTCTATGCCGAAGGCGCGGTCAAGAATGTGGTCCGCTTCTGCTTCGCCAAGAAAGATTCGACGCTCGATGCCGGGCTGGAGCGGCTGGCGAAGGCGATCAGAAAGGCCGCCTAAAATCCGTCTGGCCTGCCAACAACTTGGACATTGTTTCTTTGCTCAGAATTTCCTAGCCTGCCCCTGTTGTCACTCGCTCTTGAGGAGTTCCCACCCCTGATGTTCCGTCTTCTCGCTTCGGTTGCTTTAGGCCTCGGCCTTGTCACCGCCGCCACCGCCCAGGAGCGTGTGGTCAACGTCTATAACTGGTCCGATTACGTGGATCCGAAGGCGCTGGACGAGTTCACGAAGCAGACCGGCATCAAGGTGGTCTACGACACCTACGACAACAACGAGATCGTCGAGACCAAGCTGCTCGCCGGCAAGTCCGGCTATGATATCGTCGTGCCCTCAGGCCCCTTCGTGCAGCGCCTGATCGGCGCCAAGGTGTTCCAGAAGCTCGACAAGGCCAAGCTGCCGAACCTCGCCAATCAATGGCCGGAGGTAACGCAGCGTCTCGCCGTGTTCGACCCCGGCAACCAATATGCCGTCAATTACATGTGGGGCACCACCGGCATCGGCATCAACGTGAAGAAGGTGAAGGAGATTCTCGGGGCCGACATGCCGCTCAACACCTGGGACCTGGTGCTGAAGCCGGAGATTTCGTCGAAGCTGAAGGCCTGCGGCATCTACATGCTGGACAGCCCCGAGGACCTCTTCCCCGGCGTGCTGGCCTATCTCGGCCTCAATCCGGATTCGAAGCGCGTCGAAGATCTGAACAAGGCGGGCGATGCCCTGTTCCGCGTCCGCGGCAACATCCAGAAGTTCCACTCGTCTGAGTACATCAACGCGCTCGCCAACGGCGACATCTGCGTGGCGGTGGGCTATTCGGGCGACATGATCCAGGCCAAGAGCCGCGCCGAAGAAGCCAAGAACGGCGTCGAGGTCGGCTATGTCATCCCGCGCGAAGGCGCGCTGATGTGGTTCGACAGCTTCGTGATCCCGGCGGATGCCAAGAATGCCGCCGAGGCGCATGAATTCATCAACTTCATGCTGCGTCCCGAGATCGCCGCCATGAACACGAACTTCGTGTCCTATGCCTCGGGCAATCTCGCCGCCAAGCAGCATATCGACAAGGCGATCCTCGACAATCCCGGCATCTATCCGGACGAGGCCACGATGAAGCGCCTCTTCACCAACACAGCCTATGACGAGCGCTCGCAGCGTACCGTCACCCGGCTCTGGACCCGCGTGAAGACTGGTCGTTAATCCGCCGCTCAGGTTTGCCTTGGCATTGTCCCGATGCCCTGAAAGCTCCGCCTACGGGCGGAGCTTTTTTTATGTAAGAAGGACGTTTCGTCATGCGCCTTGCCGTTGCCGCCGCTCTCGTTGCCTTGAGTATCGCCTCCCCGGCGCTCGCCCAGACCCCGACGCCGCGCCAGCCGACGATCAGCGTGATGGGAACCGGTGAGGCGGAGCTGAAGCCGGACTTCGCCCGCATCCACGTGACCGTGGCGACGCAGGCCGAGACCGTGGCCCAGGCGACCAGCGCCAATAATACGGCGACGGAGCGGGTTCTCGCCCGCATCCAGAGCCTTGGCATCAAGAAGGAGGACATCCGGACCGCCAACTTCCAGGTCTTCCAGACGCCGCAGCAGGTTGGACCGGACGGCAAGGAAGTGAAGACCCCGAAATTCTCGGCCAACCATCAGCTCCGGATCACCACCCGCGACCTCGACGGCGTCGGACGCCTCGCCGGCGAGATCCTGGCCAGTGGCGACATGACCTTCCAGTCGGTCACCTTCGGCCTCGACAAGCAGGAAGAGGGTGGCGACAAGGCCCGCGAGGCAGCCGTGCGCGACGCCCGCCGTCAGGCGGAGATCTATGCGGCGGCTGCCGGCGTCTCCTTGGGCCGCCTTCTGGAGATCAGAGACGGCTCGGCCCAGCCTTTCGAGCCGCAGCCCGACATGCGCATGTCCATGGCGATGGCCAAGGGCGCCGAGTCGGTTCCGATCGTCCCGCCGGCCACGATCCGCTACACGGCCAATGTCCAGCTCGTCTGGGAGATGGCGCAGAAGCCTTGAGGCGGCCTTAGCTCTCCTCCCTCTTGCGGGGAGGGAAATAGCGCTCGCGTCCGGCAACGCCCGATTGCTTAAGCCGCTCTGACGCTCTGGAGGAACTGGCCGATCTCGGCGCCGAGGCGCTGGGCCTGGCTCTCCAGAGCCACCGAGAGATCCGCCACGTTCCGGGCAGCGTCGAGCGACTGCGAGGCGACTCCTTGAGTCGTCTCAATGGCGGAGGTGCCGGCCTGCGCTTCCGTCGACACCTGGGCCACGGAGCGGGCGATCTCGGACACCGCCGCAGTCTGCTGGCTGACCGTTCCGGCCACCGTGGAGACGACCCCGGCCAGATCCTCGACGGAGGCCTGCACGGTGCCGAGCGCCACCAGCGTCTCGCGGGAGGCTGCCTGCACGGCCTCGATCTGCCGGGCGATCTCTTCCGTCGCCTTGGCGGTCTGGCCAGCGAGGTCCTTCACCTCAGAGGCCACCACGGCGAAGCCCTTTCCGGCCTCGCCGGCTCGTGCGGCCTCGATGGTGGCGTTGAGCGCAAGCAGATTGGTCTGGGCCGCGATGGAGCGGATGAGGTTTGCCACCTCGCCGATCTGCGACGTTGCCGTCGAGAGAGTCGACATGCTGCCGGAGGCGCCGCGCGCTTCCGCCACCGCGCGCTCGGAGGCCTGCGCCGAAGCGTTGGTCTGGGCAGCCACTTCGGCGAGGGACGCGTCGAGCTCCTCCGCAGCGCTCGCCACCGCCGACATGTTATGCGCCGTACGGGTGGACGCCGCCCCCGCGATCTGTGCCTGCTGGGTCACGTGGTTGGCCGATCCTTCGAGCTGCCCGGAGGCCTTGGCGAGATCGCCCGTGACCTGCCTGACCTCGGCGAGGATCTGCTCGACCGAGGCATCGAAGGCCATGATCGCGTTGGAGATCGTATGGGCCCGCTCGGCGTCGATCGCCGCCATGCCCTCGCGCTCCCGCGTCAGCCGCTCGCGCTCGCGGGCATTGTCGCGGAAGACCAGGACCGTGCGGGCCATGGCGCCGATCTCGTCGGTCGCGCCGGTGAATGGGATCTCGCTCGCCGCATCGCCATCCGCCAGCCGCCGCATGGCCTGCTGAAGGCGGGTCAGAGGCAGGGAGATCGAGCGCCCCACGATGAAATTGAGGATCAGGCCAAACAGCAGCGTGGCGCCCATGGCCCAAAGGATCAGGGCGAAGGTGCGATGCTGCGAGGCGGTGAGTTGCTCTTCGGTCTTGTTCGCTTCGGCGCGGACCTTAGCCAGGAGCTGATCGAGAGCAGGCACGAGCAGATCGAACTGCCCCATCAGCTTCTCGCCCTGGCCGGAGACCTGCTGCTCCAGCTCACCCCAGGCATGGAAGGCCTCCTGGAAAGAGACACTCGCGGTTTCGATCGCCGCCTTGTCTTTCGGATCGCCGGAGAGCTGGGCGAGCGCCCGCGTAAAGCGCCCCTGCTCGACCTCGAAGGCACCCAGGATGCTCTCCTCGAGCAGAATGCGGGCGCGGGCCTCCTGGTTGAACATGCCGAGCATGGCCGCCCAGAGACGCCAGGCGATGGCCTCGCCGCTCGCCGTCATGGGACGCACGAGCTTCTCGAGATTGCCTTCCGCCTTGAGAAGGCGCCCCTGCGCACCCTCGTCGGGCTTGGTGCCGATGGCGACGTAGAGCTTGTTGAGGGCTGTGCCCTGACTGATCAGGGCCGCGGAATGCTGCTTCAGGGCCGACACTTCGGGCTCGATCAGGCCGGCACCGGTGGCGGCGCTCATTTCGTCAAGCTGGGTGACGAGGGTTTTATGCCGGTCGATGAAGGCCTGGCCATGATGACCGAGGCGGCTCGCCGTCCATTCCCCGGCGGTCACTTTCAAAGCGTCGGCCTGTCCCCGGAATCTGTTGGCCTTCTCAGCCAGGGCCGAGTAGGTCTGCTGCGCCGACAGCGCCTGTTCGACCTCATTGCGGCCCGTCTGAAACACCGCACCGATGACCGCAAAGCCGAGCACCATGACGCCACTCAACGTGGCAACGCGCACCCGCACCGACGGCCGCCTCACACGAGCAAGAGACGACATTCCCCCGAATCCCCCTTTAGGACTTTGCGGCAAGATTGGGGCGGACGTGTTAAAGAGAGATTTACGTTAGGTTAGAAGCCTGCTTGCCGCAGGAATCAGGCGGCCTTCGGCAGTTCGGTCATGATGGCATAAAGCGCATTGGCATCCCTGGTCGCCCGAACCCGCTCGATCAGTCCCGGTTCGCGCAGCACCCGCGCCGCCCGTGCCAGCGCCTTCAGATGATCGGCTCCTGCTCCTTCAGGAGCCAGCAGCAGGAAGAGCACATCGACCGGCTGACCGTCGAGAGCCTCGAAATCGACCGGTTTGTCGAGCCGCGCGATGAGGCCGAAGATGCGGGTCAGGCCCGGCAGCTTGCCATGAGGAATGGCGATGCCCTCGCCGATCCCGGTCGAGCCGAGGCGCTCGCGCTGCAGGAGCGCTTCGTAGATGGCGTTGTCGGGAAGACCGGTGAGCCGGGCCGACTGGGAGGCCAGTTCCTGAAGAGCCTGCTTTTTGCCGCTGACGCGCAGGGCGGGCAGAACGGCCCGAGGGTCTAGAAAATCCAGCAAAGGCATCGATCACGCTGCATTATGATGTGAAGCCTGGAAGGCCTCTCACCGTTCCACGCAAGAACCGGGCCAAGAAGAGGTAACCCCCGTCAAGGCTGTGCAAGCGGCGGATCGACCCAACCGATCGCTCCGTCGCCGCGGCGGTATACGACGTTCACGCGGCCGGTGCTAGCGTGGATGAACACAAGAGCCGCCGCTCCGGTGAGATCGAGCTGCATCACAGCGTCGCTGACGGAGAGATTGTGGAGGGGCTTCGTGGTCTCGGCGATCACCATCGGATGATACGCCTCCTCCTCGACCGCCTCGTCGCTGGGAGCCTCCAGGACGGCATAAGCCATTTCGACGCTATTGCCTGCACGTCCACTGGCTGGACCGGAACGCCCCTTCAGCCGCTGCTTGTAACGGCGCAGGCGGTTCTCGATTCGGCCCGCCGTCTGATCGAAGCTGGCGTAGGCGTCCTGGGCGGCGCCGGAGGCCTCCAGGGTCATGCCCGAGGTCAGGTGAAGCACGCAGTCCGTCCGATAGCCGGTGCCATCGCGGGTGACGGTCACATGACCCGAATAGCCCCCGTCGAAATATTTCGACAGCGCGCTGGCCACCCGATCCTGGACCTGAGACCTAAGGGCTTCGCCTATATCGAGATTCTTGCCCGACACCCTCAATGTCATCGTGTTCTCCTCCTGCGTCGTCGCTTTGCTGCGATCCTTCAAAGTGACGCTTTGAGACGATGATGATCCGAATGGAGGCCAATGCAAGCCTTGAAATGGCATAGAATCGACAGGTCAGGCTTTCAGCTTGTACCTCCTGCGCCGTTCCGCCGAGGAGGGGATGCGAAGGGCTTCCCGGTACTTCGCCACCGTGCGGCGGGCGACCTGGATCCCATCTGCTCTCAATTTCTGGGCAATTGCCTCATCCGAGAGCACATCGGACGGACGCTCGGCCTCGATCAGCAGCCTGATTCGGTGACGGACGGCCTTGGCGGAATGCTCGCCTTCCCCCGTCGCGGCGCTGAAGAAGAACTTCATCGTATGGGTGCCGCGCTCGGTTCCGATCGCCTTGTTCGCCGCCACCCGGGAGATGGTGGATTCGTGCATGCCGATGGCTTCCGCCACGCTCCTGAGCGTCATGGGACGCAAGGCTGCGACACCCTGGCGGAAGAACCCCTCCTGCTGGCGGACGATTTCGGCGGCCACCTTCAGAATTGTCTTGGCGCGCTGGTCCAGGCTGCGGGTCAGCCAGCTTGCGGTCTGCAGGCAATCGGAGAGGAAGCTCTTGTCCTCGTCCTTGCGCACCACCTTCGCAACTTCGGCATAGTAGGAGCGGTTGAGCAGGATGCGGGGAAGGGTATCCGGGTTCAGCTCGACGTTCAGGCTGCCCTCCGGGGTGGTCCGCACCAGGACATCGGGCACGAGCACGTCAATGACAGCGGGCGCGAAGGCGAGGCCGGGCTTGGGCTCCAGGCGGCGGATCTCGGCCAGCATGTCGGCGAGGTCCTCCTGATCGACACCGCAGACCTTCCTCAAGCCTGAGAAATCCTGGCGGGCGACGAGATGGAGATGGGCGAGAAGGGCTTCCATGGCCGGATCGAGCCGGTCGCGTTCGTGTAACTGAATACTCAAGCATTCAGCCAGATTGCGTGCACCGACGCCGGACGGCTCGAAACTCTGAATGAGCCGCAGCGCCGTCTCGGCCTCCTCAGGCGTCACCTGAAGCCGGGCTGCGAACTCCGCCAAGTCCTCGGTGAAATATCCGGCCTCGTTGAGATTGTGGATCAGGTGCTCGCCGATCATGCGAAGCTTCGGATCTGCCGTCGCGAGGTCGAGCTGCGCCTCCAGATGTGCGCTCAGGTTCGTCGCCTGGGCGAGTACGTCTCCCATTTCGGGCCTGAGCTCGCTGTGGCCTGCGCTTGCCGCCTGCCCGCCTGAAGCCGGCACGGCCTCCCCCCGCGATGGAGGCGGGCCGGGCACGAGCCTCGGCCTCGCAGCTTCTGCCTTCTGCTTGGCGCGCAGGAAATGGGCGAGGCTCGGCACAGGCGCATCCGCTGGGGTCTCCCCCTCCTGCAGAAGCGGATTGCGCTCGAGCTCCGCCTCCACATAGGCCGCCAGCTCCGCATGGGAGAGCTGTAGCAGCTTGATGGATTGGACGAGCTGGGGAGTCATCGTCAGGGACTGGCCCTGGCGCAGCTCCAGCCGCTGCATCGCACACATGAACGCACCCGGAGAACCATCAGGCATGCTTCTTGCATGCCTAAACAGTTTTACTGCGCTCACTCGCCAAAGGTCAAAAGGTGAATTCTCCTAGAACATCCTCGGGTGTGAAGGCCGGAAGGTCTCTTCCACCGATGATGTGCTAGCGCGTCGTGCGGAAAAGTGGACCCGGTTTTCGCTGACGCGGCCCTCTGGGTCCGCACCGAACGATGCGCTCTTCAAAGAGTGGAGCATCGGATTGGATCCCAAAAGTGGGTCCACTTTTTGGGTCCGATGCTCTAGAGGCGGAAATCCTCGCCGAGATAGAGGCGTCGCACCTCTTCGTTCGACACGATGGCATCGGGCGTGCCCTCGGTCAGGACGCGGCCGGAATGGATGATATAGGCGCGGTCGATGAGGCCCAGCGTCTCGCGGACATTGTGGTCCGTGATGAGCACGCCGATGCCGCGCCGGGTCAGGTGCCGCACGAGGTTCTGGATGTCGCCCACGGCGATGGGATCGATGCCGGCGAAAGGCTCGTCGAGGAGCATGAAGGTCGGCTCGCCCGCGAGCGCCCGGGCGATTTCGCAGCGCCGCCGCTCGCCACCCGAGAGCGCGATGGAGGGCGATTTGCGCAGGCGCGTGATGTTGAACTCGTCGAGGAGCGCATCGAGCTTGCGTTCGCGCTCCTTGCGGCTCGGCTCGACAATCTCGAGCACGGCGCGGATGTTGTCTTCCACGTTGAGGCCGCGGAAGATCGAGGCCTCCTGCGGGAGGTAGCCGATGCCGAGACGGGCGCGGCGATACATAGGCAGACTCGTCACGTCGTGCCCGTCCAGGCTGATGACGCCGCGATCCGCGCCGACGAGGCCGGTGATCATATAGAAGATCGTGGTCTTGCCTGCGCCGTTGGGGCCGAGCAGGCCGACGGCCTCGCCCGCCCGTACGTTCAGGCCCGCATCCTGCACCACAGTGCGTCCGCGATAGCTCTTCTGCAGACCCTTGACCGCCAGGATTCCAGGGCCGCCGAACACGGCTTCGCTCTCGGCGCGATGAAAGACATGCGGGCTCGACCTGACCGGATGGGGTTCCAGGAGGCTCACGTCGGAGGGACCGGTTTGAGAACGGTTGAAAAGCGGTTTCACAGGCTCATCGTCGATCATGAAAAGGGGAAAAGCGGGAGATAACCTCCCGCTCTAGTTCGTGGCCGGCCTTTGCTGAGGCTTCGGCTTGGCCGCGCCTGCGGCAGGCGCTCCGCCACCGGCTCCGGTCGGGGCAGGCCCGCCTTGGCCGGGCACGAACAGCGCCCTCACGCGGCCGCCGGGCGCAGTCTCGATATTCGCCACGCCGGTATTGATGTCGTAGAGCACCCGCTCGCCCTTGGTGACGTTCGGCCCGTCGCTCAGGGTCGCGTTGCCGGAAAGCAGGATCTTGTTGGAGCCGCGGTCGAAGGTCGCGTTCTCGCCCGTCGCCACCTGGGTGCGCGACACGATGGTGACCGGGCCCTTGCAGTCGATCTTCTTGATGGCGCTGTCATCGGCCGTCTGCGCGGCCGGCGCGGCCTGGCCGCCATTCTGGTCTCGCTGCTCGTAGAACACGGTCATGACCGTGCACTTCATAGTGCTCTCGCCCTGAACCGCGACCACGTCGCCGGAGAAGACCGCGCGGCCTTCCTTGTCGAAGACGTCGAGCTTGTTGGCGTCGATCTTGATCGGCTCCTTGCTGGAGCCGAAATTGCCGAAGCCAACGGCGCGCTCCTTGCTGGCCTGGGCCCAGGCGGCCTGCATCGGAACCGGGGTGAGAAGCGCGATGGCCAGGGCGGCGCGTGTGAAACTCATCATGGACGGATACTTGTCTGTTGGGGTGCAGGCGCTGTTGAGCCCGTGCCGATTGCTTCCGAGGTGGGTGAGGCAGAGCCCGACGAGGGCTGGATGACGGTGCGGACACGGCCCTTGAAGCTCATGACCTTGCCATTGTCCGAGACATCGAGCCCCTCCGCCTCGATGGTGCCGTTGCCGAAGGACACGCTGACGGGATCCTCGGAGACCACCGAACCAGCCTTGAACCGCACGAAGGCCCTACGGAGCTTGACCTCATGGCCAGAGTCCGTGGTGACCACGATATTGTCGCGCAGCCTCATCGTCTCCTTCTTGGTGTCGAGGGTGCCGGAATCGGCCTGAAGCTTCGCGACGCTGCCGCGCTCATCGGTCACGATGCGCGCCCTGAGATCCTTGAGCTGCACGAGGTCGGGCTTGCGCACATCCTGTGTGGCCGCGCTGGCCGTCACCTCGTAAGGGCGGTTGTCATTCTTGAAGCCGTTCAGTTTCGGGCTTTCCATGGTGACGTTGGTGCCGCTCACTCCGATGGAGTCAAAGCTCAGGTTCTCGATCTGCTGGAACGGGTTGTAATAAGCCACAACGCCGACGCCGGCCATGCCCATCAGGGAGCCGAGGGGAATCGCAATCTTGGCAAACCGGACCCAGCGGGAATGGCGACGAGCCTTATTGAAGGCGCGCGACCGTACAGCCGACCTCGAGGCCGGGCCATCACGCATCGTGGTGCCCTGAATTCCCGCCACCTTGTCCAACCCCTTCCGCCTCATCATCGGCACGGCGCCATGCCGGAGGGACATGGCGATGTTATGACGGATATGGGTTTTATGCGGGAAAGTTTAAGCGCGCGTCAAGAATGGGCGAAAATATCCGTGTCCGGCCAGCCGAGAAGGTCAAGCTGGGCCCTGGTCGGCAGGAAGCTGAAGCATTGATGGGCAATGCCGAGCCTGTTCTCGCGCTCCAGCAGACGGTCGAGCTTGTCCTTCAGGGCATGGAGATGCAGCACGTCGGAAGCGGCGTAATCGAGCTGGGCCGTGGTCAGGGTCTCCGCACCCCAATCGGAGGATTGCTGTTGCTTCGACAGTTCCACCCCGAGCTGCTCGCGCGCCAGATCCTTCAGCCCGTGGCGGTCGGTATAGGTGCGCACGAGCCGCGAGGCGACCTTGGTGCAATAGATCGGGCGCGGCATGATTCCGAAGGTATGGAAGATAACCGCAAGATCGAAGCGGGCATAATGGAAGATCTTGAGCACGCTCTCGTCGGAGAGCACGCGGATCAGGTTTTCCGGCAAAGGGCCGTCCTTGAGGATCTGCACCACATCCGCCGTGCCGTCCCCTGTCGAGATCTGCACCACACAGAGCCGGTCCCGATGCGGATTGAGACCGAGCGTCTCGGTATCGATGGCGATCGCGGAACCGGGCTTGTAACTGGCGGGGAGGTCGCCGCGGTGGAAGCGTACTGTCATGGCAAATCCAAAAATGCGCTAGAGTTGCTTCCACGTGGGTGGAATCAGCTCTTTTCTATACCTTGCCGCATTTTTGCCGGCGAACCGGATCCACTTCGCCGAAAAATGCTCCAGACAAGCCTCTAACCTGTCTCGGCACCGGCTTCAATGGACGAGAAAAGCCCCGCATTAGGCGGAGCTTTCCCAGTGTCGACCTTTGGGAGGACCTCAATAGCAGGTCCGGATCCGGCGCACGACCACACGGCCATAGGGATTGACGACGCGGCGACGCTCGAAGGCGCATCTCGGCGGAGCGTAATAGGCCGGACCATAATAGGGATTGGCCGCAGCACTTGCGATGGCTCCGAGAGCGAGGCCGCCAATCACACCGGCCGCAACCGCACCGCCGTAGTTGGGACGCCGGTAATAGCCGTAGGGATAGCCATAGCCGTAACGACCGCCGTAATAACCGCGGCGCCCATAATAGCCGTAACGAGCACCGCCATAATAGCGGGGAGCATAATAGCGTTGTCTCAGTCCATGCGGAGCGTAGTAATCGCCCTCGTACCGACCCCAGCCCCGCTGGGCTTCGGCCGGAGCGGTTTGAAAGGCCACGGCACCGACAAGAATAAAACCCGCACCCATCAAAGTCTTGAACGAAACGCCCATGGCGTCCTCCAATAACTGGAACTTTGATGACAACGGCATGCCAAGCCGCGATGTTCCGCTTTTGTCTTTGACACCTGGGTTATGGGACAAGGCCAATTGCTCCCTCACTTAGTATTCGCGGACACGTCTTCGTGAGCAAGCTCTAGGATCTCTTTCCCTTGTCCCTCTGGCGATTTCCGGCCTAGGGTAAGCCTCTCTCAAGGGAACAATGTCAGACTTCGCATAGGTTAATGCGGCAAGCTGCTCGGGAGGGTCTTCTTACGGGTCCGAATCGGAGGAGTTGGAAGAGTGTCAGTCGAAAACTCCCTGAAGCAGCAGATGCTCAACGCCATTCCTCATCTGCGGGCCTTCGCCATCTCCCTCTCTGGCAGCGTCGACAGGGCGGACGATCTCGTGCAGAGCACCCTGCTCAAGGGCTTGAGCAATCTCGACAAGTTTCAGCCCGGCACCAGCATGCAAGCCTGGCTCTTCACGATCCTGCGCAATGATTTTCTCACCCAGGCCCGGCGGAGCAAGCGCGAGGTCGAGGATCCGGAAGGATCGTGGGCCGAGAAGGTGGCGGTGATGCCCGAGCAGGGCGCGCGGCTCGATTTCACCGATATGCTTAAGGCCTTGAGCAAGCTTCCCGTCGATCAGCGCGAGGCCCTTCTGCTCGTCGGCGCTGAAGGCTTATCCTACGAGGACGCGGCACGGATCTGCGGCACCAATATCGGAACCATCAAGAGCCGGATCAACCGTGCCCGCAATCGCCTGTCGGAAATACTGAACCTCGATGCCGAGAACGATCTCGGCCCCGACAACCTCGTGAGGGCCGCTCTTTTCATGCACGCCGCACCGTGAGTGCCGGCTCACCAAATGACGCCGGCACTCACGGTGCTTCGTTCTTTGAGGAGCGCATCGTTGGACGCGGACCCAGAGGGCCGAGTCAGCGTAAACCTGGTCCACTTTTCGCTGGCGTGATCCGTCGGGTCCGCACGATGCGTTAGAGCAGAAACCAATCGGCCTTCACATCATGCCGTCCGGCAAGGCAGATCACAGCTTCAGCCTCGCCGTCTGCATCCGTGTTGAGAAAGATGAGTGTCTGTTCGCCATCGACACCAAAGCGCACCTGACCGGAACGGGTAAATTCGGCCGTTCCGACAAAGGTGAAGGCCTGCGCGCCATCCCGATCCTCCCTCGCGTCGATCTTCACCAGGTTCAACCGGTCGCCTTCGGTGCGATCGAAATCGAGCATGATGTCAGCACTCGATGCGGAGGAGCCGGTCCCCCCGGTGGATAGCCATGCGAAGGTATCGGCACCGGAGCCTCCCGTCAGCCGGTCGATGCCTGAGCCGCCTTCCAGCTTGTCGTCGCCTGCATTGCCCTCGATGTGATCATCACCACCATCGCCATGCAGATCGTCGTCGTTCGAGCCGCCCGCGATCGTATCGCCGCCGGCGAGGCCCCGAATGAGATCCTTGCCACCGAGGCCTGTCAGAACATTGCCGCTCGCGTTGCCGGAGATCTTGTTATCCAGCTTGTTGCCGGTCAGGTCGATCGCAGCCGTGCCGGAGGTGTTCGTCGTCCACAAAATCTCGACGGACATCGTATCCGCCAAGGCGAAGCTGACCTTGGTCCGAATGGTATCCTGCCCTTCCCCGGTTCTCTCGAGGACAACATCCTTGGCATTGTCGATGACGTAGATATCGTCGCCGCGTCCGCCGATCATGCGATCCTGTCCGATTCCACCGTCGAGGGAATCGTTGCCCGCCATGCCGTTCAGTTCGTCGTTTCCGGATCCTCCCAGAACATTGTCGTTGCCGGCGCCGGCATAGATGACATCGTTTCCGCCGGCACCATCGAGCGTATCGGCCTGATCGAGAGAGGTGGTCTGGGGAGACAGGCGGATGATGTCACCGCCGAACATCGCCAGATAGAGATTGCCCAAGGCATCCTCGCCATAGACGCCTGGATTCCTGTAATTCTCGAGATCGTTTCTGACATCCGCCGTGACATCGGTCACCGACCGATCCGGTCCGGCCACGTTCATCGTCCAGACCTTGCTGTTGTAGAGATCGCTGAAGAAATATTGCCCGTGGAAGGCGTCCTCCTGTCCGCGATAGACGTATCCCCCCACGATCACCGTTCCGATGCTGCGGCCATAGGCGTGGATAGGGTTTGTATAAAAAGGATAGGCTGCCGGATCGAACGTGCCCTCGGTTTGACTCCAACCATAATTGGCGCCTGCCTTGATCCAGTTGATTTCTTCGGCTGTGGCCTGACCTACGTCGGAGACATACAAGTCACCGGTGGCGCGGTCGAAGCTGCCTTTCCAGGGATTGCGCAGTCCTGCCGCGTAGATCCCGGTACCGGACGCATCGCCTGCGATGCCCGCGATGGCGGTCGGGTTGTCTGAGGGAGCAATGTAATTTCTGCCGGGATCGCCCGGAAAGCCGTCGCCACTCACGTCGAGCCGCAGGACTTTGCCGAACGGGTTATCGAGTCTCTGCGCATTGGCTCCGTTCTCGGCATCGCCGATACTGACATACAAATAGCCATCGGGGCCGAAGCCGATCCAGCCACCGCGGTGGCGTATACCGCTACCGCTGTCAGGAAAATCGATCTTCTTCACAACGTGCTTGCTATCGGGATCGATCTTGAGCGGATTGTCGGCCGCTACCGTATAGCGCCGGATCTCCACATCCTTCGACCGGGTGCTCATGTAGAGATAGACATAGCCGTTTTCGGCATGGTTCGGATCGAAGACAAAACCGAGCAAGCCCTGTTCACCCGCGGTTGCCACTTCGGCTGTCAAGTCCAGAAACGGCGAGGTGAGGGTCTGGTTTGAATTGAGATCCAGGACTTTCACGATGCCTGTATGATCGGCGATGAACAAGTGATCCGGATCATTCGGTGTGCTCGCGATGACCAGAGGCCTCGGAAGTTCGAGCGATTCCAGGGTGTACGAGGCAAGCTTTGTCGCTTGGATCGAAGTCGCCTGCGAATGAGCCGTGAAGCCGTAGATCACATCGGCGGCATCGGTGCCGCGAAGCACATTCGACGTGTTGTCACCATTGATGGTTGTTTTGCTGACCATGGGCGTTTCCTCTTCGTGAACGCCCCCACGCCATGGTCATAACAAAGGAAATCATTGACATAAATTATACGTTATAACTAACCATTACTCGATTTCGACAGAACATCTCGATAGCATCGATTCCAGGACGCTCGATTTCCTTGAGGCCCATCACTTGGTAACCCGGAGATTGCCTGATCCCTCTAAGGAATTCTCGCCTGAGGGGACATGCCGCCGGTTCAGACAGGGCTTAGGAACCAATGAGGTGGGTGCTCGGTCGAGGCGCCCGACAATCCGGGCGCCCCTGATCACGATCAGTGTTTGGTTTCCTCGCCCGCGCGGTTGATGGCGATGCGCTTCACCTCCGGGCGGTTCTCGGTCGATTTGGGCATGGTCACGGTGAGAACGCCGTTTTTGAAGCTGGCGTCGATCCTGTCTTCCTCGACCTCCCAGGCGAGCGGGATGCGGCGCTCGAAGCGGCCATAATAGCGCTCGCTGAAGGCGCGCTCCTTGTCCTCGATCTCGGATTTCCTCTCGCCGCGAATGGTCAGGACGCCGTCACCCATCAGGACTTCGACATCCTTGTCCTCAAGACCGGGTAGTTCTGCGCAGACACGCACGTCCTTATCGGTCTCGACGACCTCCACATGCGGCCAGCCCGCCATGCGGTTGGTGCTGCCAGGCGAGGCCATGTCGAAGCCGCGGAAAACATCGTCGAAGAGGCGGTTCATTTCGCGATGCAGGGTCATGAAGGGATCGCTCTCGTCGCGATAGCGGCTCGGAGCCATCTGCTGGTTGCGAGCCCAGGGAATAAGATCACGCATGTTCATGGTGCCTTCCTCCTTCACTTAAGCTGAGGGTTGCGGCGCCGGCTTAAGGCCGGCGCTCTTTGAATGTCATGCTGAACTTTAAGCAGCCTTGCCGTGCTCGATCTGCTGCGGATGCCGGCCCGAACCTTTCGCGTCGGCACCGGACCTGATCTCAATCCGGCGCGGTTTGAGCGCTTCGGGCACTTCGCGCTTGAGTTCAACCGTCAGCAGGCCGTTCTCAAGATTCGCGCCCGTGACCTTCACGTGGTCGGCGAGATTGAAGGTCTGCTTGAAGGTGCGGGTGGCGATGCCGTGGTGCAGATATTGCTTGCCCTCGTCCGAGCCCTTCTTCTGGCCGGTCACGAGAAGCTGGCTCTCTTTCTGGGTGAGCTCGATCTCATCGGGAGAGAAGCCCGCTATGGCCATCGTGATGACATACTGGTCTTCGCCGACCTTCTCGATGTTGTAGGGCGGCCAGTTGGTCATGGACTCGACCTGGGCGGACTGGTCGAGCATATCGAACAGCCGGTCGAAACCAACCGTCGAGCGATACAAGGGAGAGAAGTCGAAAGCTGATCTCATTACCATATCCTCCAATGAGCAACATGGACGTGAGAGCGCCGGACACCCGCCGGCGCCCGAAATGCCAAGCCTTTGAAAGGCCTCAGCAATATTGATTTTAGGAACGGATTTTCCGGATTTCAAGAGGAGACAGAAAGCCAATCATCATGGGTCGGCACGCCTGTGAAATTGTCTGGCCATCGCATCCGACGAGCGCTAGCATCCGGGCGCTTCGACCAAGGAAAGACAGATCATGCTCCGCATTCTCTCCCTTGCCGTCCTGACAGCTTTCGCCGCTCCGTCTCATGCAACGGAAGCTCCCAATAACGATCCCATCATGGCCCAGCAGCAACAGGCTCCGCAGCAGACCCCTAAACGGGATTGCGAAAGGAACCGGGACGAAGGCGTGAGCTCCTAGAGCTGCGGCACAGAGACTGGCTCATCATCCGGTGACGCTGAAAAGGATTCCTCCGGCGCCTCATTGGCTTGTTTCCGCCGACGCAGAGCGGCGTTGAGCTCCGCCCCGAAGATGAAGATCGCGGCGGAAAGCTGCAGGAAGATCAGGGCCGTCAGGATCCCCGCCAAGCCTGCATAGGTCGATTTCAGGTGGGTCATGTTCGCCAGGAACTCGCCATAGAGGCTTGCTCCTGCGAGCCACAGGACCAGGGTCGCGACGATGCCGGGCACCACGTCCCAGGAACGCGGGCGGGTATCGGGCAGCCACAGATGGGTGGCGGAGAGCCCCATCACCAGAACGATGGAGGCTAGGCCGTAGCGGACCACGTCATAGGTCGGGCCGAGGCCCTTGAGATCCGGCATGTAGGACACGGCCCAGCGCCAGATCGACGGCCATAGAACGACCAGGACAGAGGAGGCGACGAGCGCTCCTGCCCCGATCAGGATGAAGCCGATACCGATGAGCCTCGCCTGCCACCAGGGCCGGAAGCGCTCGACGCCATAGGCCCGACACAGGGCGACCCGGAGGCTCTCGACGCCGTTGGTGGCGACGAGCAGTGTCAGGACGATACTGATTGTCAGCACGTTCCTTCGCGGAATCAGAACCTTATCGGCCTCCCGCGCCAGAGGGCCGGCCACTCCTTCGGGCCAGAAATCGAAGAGCAGGTGGACGATATGCGTCGAGATGCGTCCCGCTCCGAGAAACGCCGCCAGGGCGGCGACGCAGATCAGGAATGGGAACAGGGCGATGACCAGCGAGAGCGCCACATGGCTTGCCATGGCCAACCCGTCGTTGCGCGCAAAGCTCCTGCCGGAATCGGCGAGGGCGGCAAGGATCGATCGGGCGCGGGGAGAAAAGGGGGCTAGTCGCATCGTCGGCTTGGACATCGTGGATCGGCGGACCGTGCGAACGAAGTTGCGCGATCCGGTCCCTTGATGCGGTCAAGGACGCCGCATGGCAAGACCCATGGTTGTCCCACCCGTCCTTGGACGTCTACGAGATCCGGCTCCGAGCCTCATTCGCCAAGCGGATGAGCATGGGGCGCACCTCGTGCGGTCCCGTCAGGGCCTTTGGGAAGGCTAGGCGGAGGATTTCGTCGCCCAGTGCCATCTGGATGCCTTCGGGATCGATGCCGATCAGGTGCCATGCCCCCTCGCGGGCGCCGCAGAGCTGGGTGGCATAGAGCGATACCGCATCGCTGTGTTCGGCGTTCATGTGCTCGACAGCTCCGGCTTCGAATTCATAGAAATCGAAGAATTCGGACATGTCGGTGAGCAGGTCCTCCGCCGTCATGCGATAGGCTCGGCCGAAGCCGCCATTGAGGCTGCCGGATGCAATCTTGAGGCGCCAGAAGCTGAAATCGGGGAAGTCGACATAGAGCTCGGCCTTGGGATGCTGCAGCAGATAGCGGCGCCGGATGCTCTTCGTTTCATCCGTTTCCCGCTCCAGCCGCTCTGCCGTTGCCTGCAGCGTCAGGCGCGGATGCGCCAGCGGATCGCCCTTGCCGATGGAGGACAAAAGCAGGGAGCAGCGCGGATCGGCTTCGATCAGCTTCGTGTGTACCGAAAGCTGCGAGGTGAGGATGATGGGAGAACCGTCGAGATCCGTTCCGACCTGAGCGAGGCTGGCAAACGGCATGCCGCTTTCAGCGTCGTTGGTGGCGAGCGCACCGGAGCGGGCGGTGCGCATCAGCTTCTTTGCAAGAGCGCGAGCTTCGTCATCGACGGGCAAAGTCGGGTCTTTTGCCATCTCGCATCCTCCGGCTTTCTCTATCAGGGTTATACACCCTAGAGCATCGGAACCAAAAGTGAACAACGCTTTTGGGTCCGGCGCCCGGTTCCTTCGCTGGAGCATCCATTGATGCGCTAGCGATGCCGTTCGCGAAGCGTCTCGAATCGAGCAAGCTGGTCCTCTTTCAGGCTCCGATCCTCGTTGCGGCCGACGAAGACCTTGAACATGACGTCGCCATCCTGGTTGACGAACTGGACCGAGCAGGAGCGCTTGCCGAAGAATGGCCGGTCGATGAAATAGACGAACCGGCAGCGGTCCATCCTCAGATGCCCGCCGATGGGGCTGTCGCCGTGAATGTTGAAATAGCCGCGGCCGAGGGATCCGGGCGGAACGCTGCCCTTGCACTCGAAGACGCCGTCGCGGGTGTGGATCACGAAGGTGATCTCGCCCCAGCCGGTCAGATCCTGCCAGATCTCTTCGAAGCGTGCGCCATCGGCACGTTGCGTGTTCTCCGGCCCCAAGCAATCCAGCACGGCCTGCATGGGAACGGCGCGCTCTTCCGCGATCGTCTCGAGAATTCCATCAGGCTTTGCCGCAAGATCCTGCCGGATCAGCTCTTCTGCTGACGCCATCGCGCTCACTCCGCTGCCGTGGGCATGCGGCCGATCGACTGGATGACCTCGAAGCCTTCGAATTCCGGATGCGCGAGGGTCATCGGCTTGTCCGAGTCGCTGCTGGCGCGGATGTGGGAGATGCGGAATTGCTCGGAGCGCGTCCAGGCCTCGAAATGCGCCTTCGAGACCCAAAGGGTGTACGAGGAATAGAGCACATGGTCCTCGCGCTCCGGCCCGCGCAGCATATGGAATTCGATGAAGCCGTCGAGTTCATGCAGATAGCTCTCGCGAGTCAGCCAGCGCTGCTCGAAGTCTTGCGTGACGTCCTTGAGGACCTTGAAGCGGTTCATGGCGATGAACATCGAAACCTATCTCCGTATCGGATGGGATGAGATCAGAGGCCGGCGCCTGTCACGGTCTGCACGGACCGGAGCCGGAGGCGCGTCAATCTGAACGGCGAAGGGTGACACGGATGCGCGAGGCCCCTCAGACAGGAAGGTAAACATCCCGACGATCCCGGTCTTTGACATTGTTATTCTTGAGCGAATGGATGGCTTGCGCAGAAATCAGGTTCGCGCTGGCTGGCTATCTTAACCCTCTCCCTGAAGAGAAGAGTTTGCATCCGATATCCAAATCAAGTAACTGCGTCAATATAAACTCTGACGGTCGCAGTTTTACATAATTCTAAACTGCGAATACTGAACAGTGGCGAATATTTGCTAATTTAGAACAAGTATAAACTGGAGACAGCCGTGCATACCCCGCCTTCGCTCTCGAATGCCAAAACCGACCGGCCGACACTCGTGAAAGAGGTCGATATTGCGAGCCTGGTCGGGAGCGGGCGCGAAGTGGTTCTGGTTCACAGGGGCGAACGCTACCGCCTGCGCATCACGGCCAATGGCAAGCTGATCCTCACCAAATAGAAAGCCGCTTTCATGCCCATCCTGTCACGCCGCACGCTGCTTCTGGCACCGCCCGTTCTGCTCTATGCTTCAATGCTCCGCGCCGAACCCGCACAACGCATCGTCAGCGTCGGCGGGGCGGCTACCGAGATCCTCTACCGCCTCGGCCAGGCCGATGAGATCGTCGGGGTGGATTCCACAAGCCTCTTTCCCGAAGAGGCGCTCAAGACGAAGAAGAATATCGGCTATGTCCGCCAGCTCGGGGCCGAGGGCATCCTGTCCCTCAATCCGACACTCGTCATCGCCTCCGAGGGCGCCGGCCCGCCCGATGCCCTGCGCCTGATCGAGCAGGCCGGCGTTCCCATCGTCCGCATCACGGACGAGCCGAGCCCTGCTGGAATCACGAAGCGGGTCGAAGTCATCGCCAAGGCGGTGAATGCCGCCGAGAAGGGCGCCGAGCTCATCGCCGAAATAAAGAAGGGTTTTGTGCAATTGTCCGAAGCCAGGGCGCGGGTGACGCGGCCGGCCAAGGCGCTCTTCGTCCTGTCGCTTCAGAACGGACGACCGCTCGTCGGCGGACAGGGAACGACTGCCGATGCCATGTTCGCGCTTGCCGGCGCCACCAATGTCGCCTCGTCACTCACCGGCTGGAAGCCCCTGTCCGACGAGGGCCTGATCGCGGCGGCACCCGAAGCCGTCGTGATGATGAACCACGGTCCCGGCGGCGCGGCGTCCGATCCCTTCGCCTCGCCAGCTTTCGCCGCAACGCCGGCGGCCGCGCAGCGGCGCCTGATCGTCATGGATTCACTCTATCTTCTCGGCTTCGGCCCGCGCACGCCGGCCGCGGCGCGCGACCTGATGGCGGCGCTTCATCCCGATCAGGTCGTCGCAGCCAAGCCATGACGGCGTTGGCCCTGGAGCAGGACCATCGGCGTTCAGCCTTGCATGATCGTCGGACGCTTCTGTTCGTAACGCTCGGGGTGCTGCTTTTCCTGGTGAGCCTCCTTGGTCTAAGTCTCGGCGCAACGGGTATTCCCCTATCCCGCGTTCTCTCCGTCCTTGGCGATGCACTTACCGGTCATGTCGCGCCGGGAGGCGATGCGCTCATCATCCTCCAGGTGCGCCTGCCGCGCCTGCTGCTCGGTCTTCTGATCGGTGCGGCGCTCGCCTCGTCTGGCGCGATGATGCAGGGATTGTTCCGCAATCCGCTGGCCGATCCCGGTCTCATCGGCGTCTCGGCCGGCGCGGCGCTCGCCGCCGCCGCGACGATCGTGCTCGGCGACAAGCTGCTTGCGCCGCTCGTCGGCTCCCTGCCCTTCAGTGCTCTGCCCATCGGTGCCTTTGCCGGCGGATTGATCACCATGCTCGGTTTATATCTCGTCGCCACCCGCAGCGGGCGCACCTCGATTGCCACCATGCTGCTGGCAGGCGTCGCGTTTGCTGCGCTCGCGGGCGCGGGCATGGGCCTGTTCTCGTATCTCAGCGACGACCGCCAGTTGCGCGATCTGACGTTCTGGACGCTCGGTTCCTTGAGCGGCTCGACCTGGACGAAGGTGATCGCCGTGACGCCGTTCGTCCTGCCCACCCTTCTGGCAATGCCCTTTTTGGCGCGAGGGCTGAACGCCTTGTCGCTCGGCGAGGCGGAAGCCTTTCATCTCGGCATCCCAGTGCAGCGGGTGAAGGCCGCTGCAATCCTGTTTGTCGCGCTGGCTATCGGTGCTTCTGTAGCTGCTGCCGGCATGATCGGATTCGTGGGGATCGTCGTGCCGCATGTGTTGCGCCTCATGGCCGGCGCCAATCACAAGATGCTGCTTCCCGCCTCCTCCCTTCTGGGCGCCGCGTTGCTCGTTGCCGCCGATACGGTGGCGCGCATCATCGTCGCGCCGGCAGAACTCCCCATCGGCATTCTCACCGCCGCCATCGGCGCGCCGTTCTTCCTCTGGCTCCTGCTCCGGCGTCAGGGAGGCATCGCCCCATGAGCGTGCTTCTGGAAGCGAAAGGCGTTTCCTATCGCAGCGGCGGACGCATGCTGGTCGAAGTCGTCGATCTATCCATCGCAAGTGGCTCCTTCACCATCGTCATCGGCCCGAACGGGGCCGGCAAATCGACGCTCTTGCGCATCCTGTGCGGCGAACTCTCGCCGACGGAAGGCGAGGTTCGCCTCGATGGGCAACTCCTGCGTTCCCTTCCAGCCTGGCGTCTTGCGCATAGTCGGGCGGTGATGCCGCAAGCTTCCGATCTCAGCTTTCCCTTCACGGTCTTCGAGGTCGCGAGCCTCGGCGTCGAGGGCATCGGACGCGGGCTGTCACGCAGCGACCGGCAGCGCTTCGTCCTCGATGCGCTGGCGCAGGCCGATGTGATGCATCTTGCGCATCGCAACTATCAGACGCTCTCGGGCGGGGAGCGGCAGCGGGTTCACTTCGCCCGCGTGCTGGCGCAGCTGCAGGCAGGCAGAACCGTCGAGTCGCGGCAGATGCTATTTCTCGACGAGCCCATCGCGAGCCTCGACCTGAAGCACCAGCTCGCTCTGCTGCAAACGGCAAAGAGCCTCGCGCAGGGCGGCCTCGCTGTCATGGTCGTGCTGCACGACCTCCAACTCGCCGCCGGCATGGGGGACGACCTGGTCCTGATGCATGGAGGGCGGCTCGTGACGCGAGGACGACCCGAGACGGTGCTGACGCCCCCCATGCTGACGGAGATCTTCGGTGTGAACCTGATCCCGTCGGTCCTGCCACCGAGCCCGTGGACTCTGGCCCCGGCTGGCCTGCGTTCTGATGCGGCCTGGTCAGGCTGAGCTTCTGACCGAAAACTCACCACTTTCGTCATCGCGGGCTTTGTGCTGGTGATCCCGATCCAAAAGGTGCAGCGTTTTTCTAATCGAGGGTCGGTACGAGCCCGGCGATGAGGGGTGTCATTCCTGGCCAGGCACTGAGGCCCGGCCCCTCTGCATCCCCATTAGTCTGAACCCTATACCAAGGACCTAATCTGGGAATGTTGACTTTCCAAAACGTTTTGGAGATCTATTTATGAGCACCAGGAGAGTTTGAACCCTGTGTCGAACCTGAAGATTCTTGCGCAATCGCTCGGCCTGTCGATTACGACGGTATCGCGCGCCCTCGACGGTTATTCCGACGTGGCGCCGGCCACCCGCGAGCGGGTGCAAGCGGCAGCCCAGGCCATGAATTACCGGCCGAACCCGGCCGCGCGCAGCCTGCGCCGGCGCAGGGCCGAAGCGGTGGCCGTAACCCTGCCGACGGAGCCGGGGCGCTTCGGCCCTCCGATCTTCCTGAACATGCTCGCTGCCTGCGGCCAGAGGCTTGCCGAGGAAGGGCTCGACCTGATGCTGCTGCCAACCGCCGGCCGCGCCGGCGAGATGGACACCTACCGACGTCTCCTCGATGGAAGGCGCGCCGATGCGGTGATCGTCGTGCGCACGCGGCTCGAGGACGAGCGGGTCGCCTTCATGAAGGAGCGCGGCATTCCCTTCGTCACCCATGGCCGCACCGCCCAGCCGGAAGAGCACGCCTTCATCGACGGCGACGGAGAGGCCGGCTTCCGGGATGCCGCTCGACAGCTTGCATCCTCCGGCCACCGGCGCATCGCCCATATCGCGGCTCCGCAGGACTTCACTTTCGCTCATCTGCGCCGCAAGGGCTGGCTGGATGCCGTTGAAGAGATGAACTCGGAGCCAATCGAATATACGGCGCAACCGACGGAAGCCGGCGGCTACGAGGCCGCGCAATGGCTTTTGCAGCAGGACGCGCCTCCCACGGCTCTTCTGTGCGCGACCGACAGCATGGCGATCGGCGCTTTGAGCGCGCTCAAGGAGCGCGGCCTTGCTGCCGGGCGCGATATAGCCGTGATCGGTCACGATAATCTGCCGTCCGCTGCATTCACGGACCCGCCGCTGTCGAGCATGGAGATCGCCGCGCCCGATGTCGGCCGGCAGCTGGCGGAGATGCTGATTGCGCGGCTTGGCGGACGCGATGCCCGTGAGCTGCAAACCATTCTGCCGGTTCGGCAGGTTCCGAGGGCCACTCACGGAACGGCGAACTGAGCCTGATGCCCTCGACCTTTCCGGCCCCGGGTCGAGCGGCACTAAGAAGGGACCGATGGAGGAAGGAAATGACGCATCCGGTATCGCTTCGCGCCATTGCCGCCGCGGCCGCCCTTTTCGGAGGGCTCACGGTCGCTCAGGCGCAGGAAACGATTTTCTACTCGACACAGCTTCGTCCCATCGAGGAAGCGACGAAAGTCCGCGAGGTCCTGCTGAAGGGATTGCCCGGCAAGGTCACATACGTCGTCGATGAACCGCCTGCCTTCGCTGTCCGCATGAAGGCAGAGACGCAGGCGGGCAAGCGCACGGCGAGCGTCGTCGGCGCGCTGCACGGCGAATTGCAGCCGCACGTGCCGGCCGATCTCCAGCCCGTCGACGATGTCGCCGCGAAGCTGACCGATCGCGGCATTCCGGCGAGCCTGATGGATCTCGGCAAGCTCGGAACGAACCAGCAGCAATACATCCCGTGGATGCAGGCCACCTACGTGATGGTCGCCAACAAGCAGGCGCTGCAATACCTGCCGGCGGGTGCAGACGTGAACAACCTCACCTATGCGCAGCTGCAGCAATGGGGCAAGAACATCGTCGACAAGACCGGCCAGCGCCGCCTCGGTTTCCCGGCCGGCCCGACGGGCCTCTTGCCGCGCTTCTTCCAGGGCTATTTCTATCCCTCCTTCACCGGCGGCGTGGTGACGACCTTCAAGTCGGCCGATGCCGAAGCCGGATGGAATGCTCTGAAGGAAATCTGGGCGGTGTCGAATCCTAACTCCACCAACTACAACTTCATGCAGGAGCCGCTGCTCGCAGGCGAAGTTTGGGTCGCGTGGGACCATATCGCCCGCGTGAAGGAAGCGCTCACCCTGCAGCCCGACCAGTTCGTCGCCTTCCCGGCGCCGGCAGGCCCGAAGGGGCGCGGCTACATGCCGGTGATCGCCGGCCTCGCCATTCCGAAGGATGCGCCGAACCGCGCAGGCGCCGTGGCGGTGATCGAGCACATGACGAAGCCCGCGACGCAGCTGGCGACGGCCGCGGAAGTCGGCTTCTTCCCGGTCGTGAAGGCCCAGCTGCCGCCGGATCTTGCGCCTGGCATCAAGCTGCTCGCCGGCGCGGTCGATGCAACGCAGAATGCAAAGGATGCGCTCGTCTCGCTCCTGCCTGTCGGCCTCGGCGCCAAGGGCGGCGAGTTCAACAAGGTCTATATGGACTCGTTCCAGCGCATCGTGCTGCGCAACGAGCCGGTGAAGGACGTGCTCGAAGCCCAGGCGAAAGTGCTCGACGCGCTCATGAAGGAAACCGGCGCGCCGTGCTGGGCTCCCGACAAGCCGAGCCAGGGCGCCTGCGCCGTTCAGTAAAATAGCAAAAGCCCGGCGGAATGCGTTTCGCCGGGCCACCTCCTCGCGAGTGGAGCGGCTTTCCATGCCTGCGCGCACATCCTGGATTCCCTATGCGCTGATCGCGCCATCGGTCGTCTTTCTCGCTGCGCTGTTTCTTGTGCCGCTGGTGCAGACGGTGTGGCTGTCATTCTCCGCAGGCGAGGGCATGTCGCTGGAGAATTACCGGCGCATGGCCGGCGACCTGAACTTCTCGTTCGCCGTCAAGAACACCTTCCTGCTCACCCTCGTGGTCGTGCCGCTCCAGGTGGTGCTGGCGCTCGCCATGGCCACCATGGTGACGAAGCTCGACAAGGGGCGGGATCTCGTCCTGTGGGTGCTCACCATTCCGCTCGGTATCTCGGATCTCGCCGCCGGTCTCGCCTGGCTCGCGCTTTTGCAGAACACCGGCTATCTCAACTCCGCGCTCTATGCGCTCGGGCTCATCCAAGGGCCCGTCGGCTGGCTCTCGCAGGAGACTCCCGTCGCCCTGTTCTTCGCCATCGTTCTGGCCGAACTCTGGCGCGCCACGGCCATCGTGCTGGTGATCCTGATTGCCGGCCTGCAGCTGATCCCGAAGGAATTTGCGGAAGCCGCCGAGATCTTCGGTGCGAAGCCCTGGACGCGCTTCACGAAGATCACCCTGCCACTCCTGAAACCCAGCCTGCAATCGGCGCTGATCCTGCGCACGGTGCTCGCCTTCGAGGTCTTCGCCGTTGTGTACGCGCTCGGCGGGCGCAACTTCCCCGTTCTCGCCGGCGAGGCCTATGTCTGGCAGAACGACAACCAGAATTACGGCGTCGCCGCGGCCTATGCGGTTCTCATCATGGCGATCTCGCTCGCCGCCACCGCCGTCTATCTGCGCGTGCTGAGAACGCGTCCGGAGCAGCTCCCATGACAAGCAGCGCTGCCGAACTGAAATCCACCTCGACGAGCCGCAGCATGGCTCTTCCCTCCGCGCGCCGCCTGCTTCTCTGGACCGGCCTTGCGGCCCTCATCGCCTGGGTGTTGGTGCCGATCTATCTCGTCGCGCTCGGCGCCTTCGGCGGCAGGCTCGGCGTGTTCCGCTGGCCGAAATCGATCTGGCCCACGGATCTGTCCTTTGCGGCCATGAGCCAGTTCCTCGCCATCGAGGGCGTGTTCAACGCCCTCGTCAATTCGCTCATCGCGGCGGGACTGACGGTGGTGTTCTCCATCGCGCTCGGTGCTCCCGCGGGCTATGCGCTGGCGCGCTATACCTTCCGCGGACAGAACGCCTATCGGCTGCTCGTTCTCCTCACCCGCGCCTTCCCACTCGCCATCCTGGCGCTGCCGCTCACCGTCTCGTTCATTCGCTTAGGACTCTACGACACGCCCGTCGGCGTCTCGCTGATCCATACGGTGCTGGCGCTGCCCTTCGCGGCACTCGTCACGCAGAGCCTGTTCATGGGCATCCCGCGCGAATACGAGGAAGCGGCCTGGGTCTTCGGTTGCACGCGCTTCCAGGCCTTCATCAAAGTGATCCTGCCGCTGGCCCTGCCGGGCCTTGCCGCAACCGCAATCTTCGCCTTCGTGATCTCGTGGAACGAGGTGTTCGCCGCCTCGATCCTCACCGTGCGCGAACGGACGCTCACCGCCTATCTGCTCCGGATTCTCGCCGAGAGCCCGCTGCATTACCGCTTCGCCGGCGGCTTCATCCTCATCATCCCCTCCGTGCTCTTCATCTTCGCCGTCAGGCGATACCTGTTCGCGGTGTGGGGCATTGCCAGTAAGTAACGGATCGTCCCATGGCTGATATCGTCATCGACCGCGTCGTCAAGGAATTCGGCACCTTCCGCGCCCTGCAGGAGGTTTCGCTCACCGTCAACGACGGCGAGTTCGTCGCCCTGCTCGGTCCTTCCGGCTGCGGCAAGACCACGTTGCTTCGCATCATCGCGGGCCTCGAGACGCAGACCGCCGGCCGCGTCGTGATCGGCGGGCAGGACGTAAGCGACCTCGCACCGCGCAAGCGCGGCCTCGCGATGGTTTTTCAGAACTACGCCGTTTTCCCGCACATGACCGTGTTCGAGAACGTCGCCTTCGGCCTGCGCATGCAGAAAGCCTCTCAAGCCGATGTGAAACGCAAGGTCGAGCGCGCGGCCGCCCTGCTCCACATCGAAACCTATCTCGACCGCTACCCGGCGAAACTCTCGGGCGGCCAGCGCCAGCGCGTGGCGGTGGCGCGCGCGCTCGCCGTCGAGCCGGCCGTTCTGCTCATGGACGAGCCGCTCTCCAATCTCGATGCGCTGCTTCGCCTCGAGATGCGCACCGAGCTGAAGGCCGTTCTGCGCGAGGCCGGCACGACGACCATCTACGTGACCCACGACCAGACCGAGGCCATGGGCCTCGCCGACCGGATTGCGGTCATGTACGGCGGCAAGATCGACCAGATCGGCTCGCCGCTCGAGATTTACGCCACGCCCGCGACCCGCTTCGTCGGCGGCTTTATCGGATCGCCGCCGATGAACTTCATCAAGGTCCAGTGCAGCCATGGCACAGCGAGGATCGGCGAGGCCGCGCTGCCATGCCCATCGACAGGCAAGGACATGGAACTCGGACTGCGCGGCGAGGATGCGAGCTTGAGCCCCAACGGCTCCGGCATTCCCTTCGATGTGCGCGTCGTCGAGCCGATGGGCTCGCACCTGCTCCTGACAGGTGCCATCGACGGCCAGCTCGCCCGCATCGTCGCGCCGCCGACGGCAAAAGTGAATGCCGGCGAGCGCGTGGGCCTGAATGTCGATCCCGCGCGCGTGACCTGGATCGACAGCACCACCGGGCGGGCGCTCGCCCGGGTTTGAATTAAAGGAATTTTTCAAATGACCATGCTTCCGAAGGAAGAAGCCGCGCGCACCATTCTCGCGCGCAACGATCGCGGTGGATACACAGTCCCGACCGACCGGCTCTATCCGTTCCAGTGGAACTGGGATTCCGCCTTCGTGGCCATGGGCTTTGCCCTCTTCGACGTGGACCGCGCCTATCGCGAGCTTGAGCGCTTGATCGAGGGCCAGTGGGACGACGGCATGATCCCACATATCGTGTTCCATGCGCCGAGCGATACGTATTTTCCTGGCCCGGACGTGTGGGGCACGCACCACCGCATTCCGACCTCCGGCATCACGCAGCCACCGGTCTTCGGCATGGCCCTGCGTCATGTTCACGAAGCGGCTCTCGCCACCAGCAGGGCCGATGCCGCGGCACGCACGAAGGCGCTGTTCCAGGCGGCCCTGCGCTCGCATCGCTGGTGGCTATCGGCACGCGATCCTGAGGGACTCGGCGTCGTCTCGATCCTTCATCCCTGGGAGAGCGGCAGCGACAACTCGCCGGCTTGGGACGCGGCGCTCGCCCGCGTGCCTACGACCACGACGACCACGATCCGCCGCAAGGACACGGGCCACGTGGATGCCTCTATGCGTCCGCGTGACGAGGACTACCAGCGCTTCATCCATCTCGTCGATACCTATCGCGATTGCGGCTGGGATCCGAAGCGGCAATGGGCGGCTGCCCCCTTCAAGATCGCCGACGTGCAGATGACCGGCGTTCTCGCACGCGCGACGGCCGATCTCATGCATCTCGCAGAAACATTTGGGTCCGACGACGAGAAGTCGGAACTCGCGCGCATGCACGAAAAGCTCCTCGACGGTCTTGCCAGCCGCTGGCGGCCGGAGCTGTCGCGTTTCGTCAATCTCGACCTGATCTCAGGACAGGATATCGAGACGCCGACGCAGGCCGCTTTCATTCCTCTCGTCGCCCTGACCCTCGATGAGCCGAAGCGGAAGGCGATCGCGGAGGAGATCGAACGCTGGCTCGACGGCATGGTCGTCGGCGTTCCCTCGACGCCCGCCTTCTCGCCATCCTTCGAACCGAAGCGCTATTGGCGCGGCCCCGTCTGGGCCGTCGTCAACTGGCTTATCTCGGACGGCCTGCGCCTGAACGGGTCCGAGGATCTTGCGCGGCGGATCGAGCGCGGAACCGTGCGAGCCATCGAGAAGGCAGGTTTCTGCGAATATTTCGATCCGACGACAGGAGAGGGTCTTGGCGGAGACACCTTCTCCTGGACGGCCGCTGCCTACATGGTGCTCGGACGGCGAACCTGACGGCGGGCGTCAAGACGGCTGCAAGGTCAGGCACCCGTACCCGGTCATCAGTCTGGTTGTCCAGGAATTGCTCTGGAGCATTGTCAGGCGCGGACCAACGGTCCGCGCCTTCGAAAAACGGCATCCGCAGTTCTACCAAGGCTAGGAACGCCAGCTTAACGGTCGGCGCGATGTGCTGTTGCTGAGCCTTTTTCAGGCTTCGCAGCAAACCCTCAGGAAGGGATAGCGCCTTCTCGGCACGGTGCCAAAGCGCTCATATTCATAGCAAAATCAGTGGTTACGAGGGATTTTTGAGATCTCTTGTACAACAGCATCGACGCGTCGCCCAGCTTGGGGCGCGGCGCACGGCGAACCACTTTGGCATATTGAATCAATAAAATGCAAAAAACTATTTGCATTTCTAAATTTCATTATGCAATATCTACCCATGATCCACAGATCGGAAATCCGAGCCGGCGTATCGACCATGGACGTCAATGGGCGGCGGCTTCGTATCGTCGACCTCCCGGCAGCGGCCGGAGGCGACCTCGAACTCATGCCGCATATCCTGCGGATCATGCTGGAGAACGTGCTGCGCAACGCAGGCGAGGATGCGCCGCGGGCCAGGGCCGCGATCCTGAGCTGGCTGGAGACCGGGCGCAGCGACGAGGAGATCCCGTTCCTGCCCGGCCGCGTCATGATGCATGACACCACCTGCGGCCCGGCTCTGGTCGACATTGCCGGCATGCGGGCTTCCCTCGCCGAGGCCGGGCACGATTCGAGCCGGCTCAATCCCGTCCTGCCGGTCGATGTCTCGACCGACCATTCCCTCGGGGTCGACGTGTTCGGCTCCCGCGATTCCCTGCGCCTCAACATGGAGCGCGAATACGGACGCAACGCCGAGCGCTACCGCTTCATGAAATGGGCGACACGGGCGCTGACTGGATTCCGCGTCCATCCGCCCGGCACCGGCATCATGCACACGCTCAACCTCGAGCGCCTGGCGAGTGTCGTCACCACGGCCGAGCGGGATGGCGTGTCATGGGCCATGCCGGACACCCTGATCGGCACCGACAGCCACACGCCGATGATCAACGGCATCGGGGTGCTCGGCTGGGGCGTCGGCGGACTGGAAGCCGAGAGCGTGTTCTTCAGCATGCCGGTGATGATCCGCGTGCCGGACGTCGTCGGTGTGCGCCTCCTAGGACGCCTACGTCACGGTGTACTCGCAACCGATCTGGCATTGACGGTCACCGAGCGCCTCCGTCGCATCGATCTCGCCGACCGCTTCGTCGAGTTCTACGGCGAGGGCGTCTCGACACTCTCCGCCGGCGACCGCGCCGTCATCGCCAACATGACTCCGGAATTCGGCGCCAATTCCGGGTTCTTTCCCATCGACGATCAGACACTGCGCTATTTGCGTGAAACGGGCCGCAGCGCCGATCACATCCGTCTCGTGGAAGACTATGCCAAGCGGCAGGGTCTCTGGTTCGATCCTAAAGCGTCTCCGCGCTTCACGGACACGATCGAGATCGATCTCGACGAGGTCGAAGTCAGCCTCGCCGGGCCGCGCCGACCGCAGGACCGCATTCCAGCAGGTAAGACTGTCGAAGCTCTTGCTCCCATGCTCGCGGGCCGTCCGATCTCGGATGATCAACTGGGCAACGGGTCCGTGGCCATCGCGGCGATCACGAGTTGCACCAACACGTCCGATCCGAGGCTCCTGGTCGCCGCGGGCCTCGTCGCCCGCAAGGCGCGAAGCTTCGGCCTCACGCCGCCAGCCTGGGTAAAAACATCGCTCGCGCCGGGCTCGCCGACAGCCGAACGCTATCTGCGCCGCGCCGGATTGCTGGAGGATCTTGAGGCGGTCGGCTTCGGCATCGTCGGCTATGGCTGCACGACCTGCATCGGCAATTCCGGTCCGCTGCCTGCCGTGGTCGAGCAAGCCATGACGGAGCGCGGCATCCTTCCCGTCGCCGTTCTGTCCGGCAACCGCAACTTTCCGGGACGCGTTCACCCGCAGCTCGAAGCAGGCTTCCTGGCCTCGCCTCCTCTCGTCGTCGCCTTTGCCCTTGCGGGCGACGTGAACCGCAACATCCTGACCGATCCCATCGGGCGCGCGTCGTCCGGCGAGGAGATCAGACTCACCGATCTCTGGCCCACCGGCGGCGAGATCGATGCAGCGCTCGCCATGGCCATCGATGCAGGCGATTACGAGACCTCGTACGACGAGGCCGAGGCCAGCGAGACATGGCGGGTGCTCGATGCGCCTGCCACCGATCTCTTTCCCTGGAATCCGGCCTCGACCTATATCCGCCGTCCGCCCTTCGCAGGGTTCGGCAAGGGCACGCTGCTCGGCACTTATGCGGCGCATCCGCTGCTCGTGCTCGGCGACGACGTCACCACCGATCACATCTCGCCGGCCGGACAGATTCCGCAAACGGGAGAGGCTGCGGACTATCTCATCGAGCGCGGCGAGAACCGGCGTGACCTCAACGTCTTCGCTTCCCGTCGCGGCAATTGGGAAGCGATGGTCCGGGGCCTGTTCACCAATAAGTCGGTGCGCAACCTGCTCGACCCGCAGATCGCGCCGGGCTTCACGATTCATGTCGGAACGGACGAGCACCTGCCCCTGTGGCGCGCCGCCGAGCGCTATGCCAGCGAGAATGCCTCCGTCGTCGTCGTGGCGGGAGAGCGCTACGGCATGGGATCGTCGCGCGATTGGGCGGCGAAGGGCGTGGCGCTTCTCGGCGCGCGCGCGGTGTTGGCCTCGAGCTTCGAGCGCATCCATCGCTCGAACCTGATCGGCATGGGCATCCTGCCTCTCCGCCTGCCTGCAGAGCGGCATCCGAACGATCTGCACCTTCTGCCCGGCGATCAAATTCTCATCGATGCCGATGCCGCGAAGATCAGCCCGCGCTGCGCCGTGCCCGTCACGATCCGGCGCGCATCGGGCGCGAGCGAAACCTTCATTGCCATTGCTGCCATCGAAACCGGCCTCGAGGTCGAGATCCTGAAGAGCGGCGGCATCATTCCCCTCATCCTGCAGCGCGTCGTCAACGCGGAGGCCACAAGCCGCGAGAAGCCTGCACCTGAATTCACCGGCAACGGTGAAACAACCCGGCGAGAGGCTTCGCCGAACACCTGACGCTGAGCGGCAAAAATCCGCTTCGCGCTCACCATCTCACGCAACCTTAAAGGGAGGAACTCGTGAGCCACTTCAGCAAGACACTTCGCGGCGTTGCCGTGGCCGCTTTGACGCTCGTCGCATCATCGGCCTTCGCGCAGCAGGAACTCAAGATCATGGCCCCGGCCGGCCCCGGCGGCGGCTGGGATTCCGCAGCCCGCTCGATTCAGCAGGTGCTGACGCAGACCGGGCTTGCCAAGAGCGTTCAGGTCACCAACGTCACCGGCGCCGGCGGCACCATCGGCCTCGCGCAATTCGTCAACAACGGAAAAGGCGATCCGAACCAGCTCATGGTCAACGGCATCACCATGATCGGCGCGATCCTCAGCAACAAGTCGCCGGTCGGCCTCGATCAGGTCACGCCGATCGCGCGTCTCACGGGCGATCCGCTCGTCATCGTCGTGCCGGCGAATTCGCCGATCAAGAACGTTCAGGAGCTCGCGGCCGCGGCAAAAGCCGATCCGGCGAAGGTGACCTGGGCCGGCGGCTCCGCTGGCGGTGCGGACCATATCCTCGCGGCCCTGTTCACCAAGGCGGCCGGGTCCGATCCGGCGAAGGTCAACTACATCGCCTTCTCGGGCGGCGGCGAGGCTCTCGCGGCCATGCTCGGCGGGCGCGTGACGGCCGGCGTCTCCGGCTACGGCGAGTTCGAGAGCCAGATCAAGGCCGGTAAGCTGCGGGCGCTTGCCCTCTCGTCCGGCAAGCGGCTGACCGGCGCCGATGTTCCCACCCTGAAGGAGCAGGGCATGGACGTGGAGGTCGTGAACTGGCGCGCCATCATGGCGCCTCCGGCCATCACGGCGGACCAGAAGAAGGCCCATGCCGAGACCATCGACAAGCTGGTCAAGTCGAAGGAATGGGCCGAGATCCTCAAGCAGCGCGGCTGGGAGGACTTCTATCTGGCGGGTACGCCGTTCGAAACCTTCCTGAAGGAGGAACAGACCCGCGTCGGCGACGTCCTGAAGTCGATCGGCCTCGTGAAGTCCTGATAACGACTGGCCGGGAGATCGATTTTCGGTCTCCCGGTGCTATACCGCGGGGAATCGCTTAAGAGACAAAGTGATTTCCCGTGGCGAGGTCAGGCTTCTTCGATGAGTGTCCCGGTCAGTGAACGTGCAGCAGGCAGCAAGCGGGAGATGACCGACGGGCTCGCCGCGCAGATCTTCGATCATATCCGGGGATCGGGACTGGCTGTCGGGGCCCATATCACCGCCCAGGAACTGGCGGAGCGGTTCAGCGTCTCCCGCTTTCCCGTAGGACAGGCCCTGCAGCTCCTCGCGGCCAAGGGCGTCCTCGTCCATGAGCGCAACCGCGGCTATTTCGTTTCCGATGCGAAGACTCCGTCGGCGGAGGCCCTCGGGCTGGCCAAACGGGACGACACCTCCGAGATCTATTTCAGGATCGCCGAAGATCATCTTCATGGCGGCCTGCCCGACCCGGCTTCCGAGGCCTATCTCAAAGAAACCTACGGGGTCACGAAGGCGCAGCTGAACACGGTCTTGAGCCGGATTGCCCAGGAGGGATGGGCCGAGCGCCGCCCCGGCTACGGTTGGTCCTTCTCTCCCATGCTGACGACGCCCGAGAGCCTGGAACAGACCTATCGGGTCCGCCTCGCTCTCGAACCCGCCGCCTTGCTGGAGCCTACCTACCATCTCGATCCCGAGACGGCAGAACGCTGTCGCGAGGCAGAGCTCCGGCTTCTCAATGGCGCCATCGAGACGGATAGCGCTGACGCTCTCCATGAACGCGGCGTGCGATTTCACGAGGCCATCATCGGTGCCTCCGGCAATCCGTTCTTCCTGGAAGCGGTTCGGCGCATCAACCGCGTGCGCCGCCTGCTCTCCTATCGCTCGATGATCGACCGCAAGCGCTATCGCCAGCAATGCGAGGAGCATCTGCAGATACTCGACCTGCTGGAGCGCGGCAGGAACCACGACGCCTCACAGGCGCTCCGCCGCCACCTGGAACATACCATCGAGAATCTTCAGGAGATCAGGCCCATTCTCTCACGTTGAATGTGTCCAAATTGAAGAGGAAGGGCCGGAATCGAACACAACGAGCCATTCGCCCCATCGGGGAGCTTCAAAGCTCGATCGCTTTGGATTTCTCTGCAGATCAACCCTTAGAGAAGGGTTGGTGCCCAGGAGAGGCCAAACATACCGAAATCGGTTGCTCAGAAGCCTTATTTTACAACACTTTGGTAACACCCTGTAAAGCCTGTGTGAGCAAATGTGTGACCTTCGGCCGGCTCCTTTAGAGCGGGCGGTGATTGTCTAAGCTGCATACCTGGGATCACGTTCGTGGCCTTGTCCACAATGCTTCAACACCGATCTATCCGGTAAGCATTTGTGTCGGGAGCGGAATTTAGCCTCCCTGGCGGGGGTCTTATTTGACACGAGCGGCACTTATGTTGCCCGCTTGTCAACATTCAGTTGATAAGCCAATGTACGTGGGAACCGAACATTCGCTGCGTGTTTGACGCATTGTTCAATCAGTTTCGCTCCATGTGGAGCAAAGAAAAAGGGGACGATCTCTCGCCCCCCTTCAGGTGTCCGGGTGAGGAAGGCGACCAACCTTTGATCCTCAACCAGACTGCGCACTACGGGGGGTGCTTAGGCTAACGCTTAGGCATTCCCCGGCAGTGAGAGCGCACATACTCCCACTTTCCTAACCGATAGCGCCGATAGTCCGTGACGCTTACAGGCTGGTGGATCGGGCAAGTTAGTGGTCTCATAAGGTTTCCTTACGGATTGATAGCAGCTTATGCCGACTATCCTTCAGCGGCTGCTGAAGCTCGTAGGAAAAGAGCAGCCGCAGCGACGGGAAAACCTTGAGTTATCTGAACACTAACCCTTGTGTGCTCGTTATTCTTCTTCTAGATGGCCTCCGAATCACCTTCGTTCGACGTAGCCGCGAACTTTCAGCAAGGTAATTTTTGGACCCCACCTACGTCAAGAACTTGTGTCGTGGCTCACGGTTCCAACTATATATAGTGGAAGATTGTTAAGTATGTGGAAAAGTAGCTAAGCCACAGAGATTCCTCTGAGAATCCTTTCAGAGGATTCACAACGGCCACGCTTCGCCGGATCAAGGTCGCCTCGCTGAAGGCCCTAAATGTTGTGCCGGCGCATCAATGAATCTGGGAAAAATAGATGCCGCCCAAGGGGATAGCCTGCGCCACTGTTCAGAACATCCCGGTAGCCGCAGCAATGATACAGTTTTTTTGACCCAGATCTTCACACAGTGGAACAGAAATACTTCTGACAGAAGGTTGTCTCTCAGAGACATGGACAGGTGCTATCGGGGCTCCTGAGCGAACTATCCGTACGGGAAGGGCCTATCGTGGAGCGCCTTCTTGGGTGGCATCGGCAAGTCCTTGAAGGTTTCGCCCATTACGGCGCTTTTGATCGCCCCTCGGCTCACACTGTAATCCCGCGAGAGCTTTCCCCACTCCCGCTCCCCTGACGCATACCTTAGACGGGCCTCAAGAACCTGCTCAGCGGTCAGTTTGCGTTGGCGGATGGGCACGGCGAATCTCCATGAGAACAAAAATGGAACATCTCATAGAGCCTGTGGGTTCGTCGATAAGCCGTAAGGGAGACTGTGGATGGCTGCTACCCCGAAACGCCTTGTGGAAGCCTTGAAGGTTCCTAGTGGGACTGCTGCGGAAACTGAAGAGCTTCCAAGAATGGAAACTCTAGGACGATTTCATCCAGATCGTCCTTCACCTCAACATGGGATGACGCCCAGTTAATCGGCCTCTCAAACTGAGCGTCCATCAGGTTCTGAGCCATCGCTTTAGCTACTTCCCACGCTTGATCGGGATCGCGGAGGGTCTGCCCTTCAGGGTCGCTGAGAACATCCTCACCGATATGTATATTGAAGAAGTATTTTGGCATGGCTTCTTTCTGCATGGGCTCCCCTGCGAGCC
This sequence comes from Microvirga sp. VF16, assembly GCF_016864375.1. Classification (GTDB taxonomy): domain Bacteria; phylum Pseudomonadota; class Alphaproteobacteria; order Rhizobiales; family Beijerinckiaceae; genus Microvirga. The sequence goes on from NZ_CP069354.1 coordinate 111,455, forward strand.
AATCAATTCCGAAAAGTAGTGTTCCATGAGGAAAGCTTGGGCCTCTTCCCTGGAGCCGCCTCTCTGCCTTCAGGAGGGCTGAAAGCATTGGCACAAAGAGCAGCGCAAAACACCTAAAGGCTTCTGGCTCTTATAAGACACGAGGAAGGGTGATGCCTCTCATGTGAAGTTCGGCCCGGTATGCCTTAAGTTCGCCGCTGAACTGGCTGAGTTGTGTTTCTAAGTGCCGAACGTGTGTCAGCAATTCGGTATCGGTCAATCCTGATAGGGTAGGTATCCCAACCTTCCGGCGCACCCCCCTTGTCACGGAGCGTAGCTGGGCAAGGGATGAGCGACCCATGTTCGGTACTGTAAGCCAGTGCGAGTCAGGTGTGCTGGCTACTTCCAGGACGGTGGGGCAACGTCCATGAAACTCCGTAAGGACAGCAGTTTTGATTCTGGGTGGAAGCGTCTCGATAGGAAAAGGGTCACTCTCACGCATGTCACTTCCTATGACATTCACTAGAAGGAAGTAGATGCCTCACTGAAATCTTGGCAAGTATGAGGCAGAAAGCTTTTGGTTATCCTTTGGGGGGATGAGAAACGCAGTTTGTAATCTTCAATACAAGACCGCACGCCCCTGGAACGACTATAGCAGAACCAGCTTCTGAGAGGCAAAAGAACCCCCGAAGACAAGCTCAGGAACGTGGCGGATAAGCTTTCAAGGCTGACTGAGAACCACGTGATTAAGGGAGCCTGCCATGATTGACGCTAGGAACTCTCGGACCCTAAGCTTAGCTTTAGAACAGCTATCTAACGCAAGGGGGGTGCGATGGCTTTCGATGACATTCTCTTCAGCTTCAAGGGCCGAATTGGTCGTCTGACCTACTTTGGCTATTCGATGCTCGTTTTGGTGATCTTAAGCATCGTAGGCGGCATACATGAGGTAGTGATGGCGTCATCGATTAGCGTTGTCGGCAATGCCCTGCCTTGGTGGATCACCTTCCTCACATTCCAAGCGGTAGGCTATTGGTGCCTCTACGCTCTCCAAGCAAAACGCCTTCATGACCTTGGCTTCTCAGCCTTACATCTAATCTGGCTAACAGCCGTGTGGGTTGGGGTAGTAGCGATGATTTGGCTTTCGCCGGTGCTGGCCGTCATTGGAGGGCTATTCGGCATCTGTGTATCTCTGTGGCTCTATCTAGCCCCAAGCCAACAGGAGGCGAACCGCTTTGGTCCGTTTCATAAGGCATCGGAGTTTAAAGCCGCTAAGGTGCCAAGCAATCGGGTTGTATGGAAATCGTACAGTAGCAGTAGATAGTATATAGCAATTGGTATGTGTTCTACCCGAAGAAAGGCCCCTGCGGAAACAATGGGGCCTCTCTAGTTCTATAAAGTCACCGTAGATAACCCGGCCTCATCTATAACGGCATACAGTCTTTCCAACTCAGAAGCAGCAAGCAAGATACTTGGGCCGTTGTGTAGATCGTAACCAGACGATTGCAGAAGTTCTACTGCCGCTAATGTGTTCGCGGTAGCCGCCGCCCCGTGTTCTTTGTGCCAAGTAATATAGAAATCGGGAAAGTGCTTATAAGACCCCTTAGTCATTGCCATCTCCTTCTTCTCAAATAAGGCAATAAGGTGTCTATAACCCGCAGGAAAAAAGTCGGCAATAAGTATTTCCCGCACATAATCACATAGTAATTACTGACTAATACCTATCTCTATTATTTGTGGCGACGTATGGGAAACCCAAATAACCGTTACCTCAATCTTAGAGGACAGCGGTGGCTCCTGCGTTTCCCCTACAGATGGGACCCATAAAATTCACGACACTGCACGGCAGCGGCTAACAACAACGCTTGGGGCTTTAGCTCTTTTCTGAAGAACCGGGTGGGTGGGTCCAGGAAAGCCAAAGGTCAGCGGAGGGACCCAAAAAGGGACCCAATCTCCTCACTGGCAGCAAGAGAAGCTCTCAATCACAGTATGCCTCTGCCCTCTCAGGTCTCGTGGGTATCCAGCGACGATGAGGGGAAGGAGCACGGATAGATCTACCCTTCAGACATTAGGCGCGGTGTCCACGCTCAATGACAAGCTGCACTTGCTTGGCAGACCATTCGCCACCACGAGAAGTCTTAACGTTCCTCTCGTTTAGCTCAGAGGCGATAGCCCTCAGGGTCGTGAACCCCTGAGCCTTGAGCTTCTCAATGACAGGCAGGACGTTTGCCGCAAACTGGTCAGCCTTTACGGTCCTGACCTCCCGGCTCTTGGCCTGTGCCTTCTCGATCTCGGGAGAGCCAAGGCGCTTGCCAGAACGCTTGAGGGCCTGGAGAGCCTCAGATGTGCGCTTGGCTATCATATCCCGCTCGTGCTCGGCCACGGCAGCAAGGATGTGGATGGTGAGCTTATTGGCATGGGGGTTGTCACAGGCCACGAACTCAACGCCACTCTTCATGAGGTTCGCGATAAACGCGAGATCACGAGAGAGCCTGTCCATCTTGGCGATAACGAGGGTGGCCTTGCGTTTCTTACAGAGGGTGATAGCCGCCTGAAGCTGCTTACGCTCATCGTTCTTACCGCTCTCGTGTTCCTCAAACTCTCCGATGACTTGGTGCTTCCCACCATTGAGCCAGGAAATGACAGTGGCCTTCTGTGCCTCGATACCCAAGTCCTGAGTGCGGGTTGAGGTCCTGTAATAAGCCACAAAGTTTCCGTCAGCCATGGTTGTAACCTCGTCTGTGAAATCAGTATATGACCGTTTACAAATTTCACAAGAGATATTTTGGACCAATGCGTCTTTGGACACCTTAGGGAGAGCACCTCTCAAGCGCGCGCATTTTTGGCACAGTTAAGGAGAGAGCGCCTAGATGCGTTTTTACCAGTCTTAAGGGGACACGCGGAACCTCCTAATGCTTTTGGAACGCTTTAGGAGATGCCGCACTTTTGTCCCCCTTAAGGAGAGGCTGCATTTTTGTCTCCCTTAAGGAGAGAGCACTCACTTTTGTGGCCCCTAAGGAGGGGCGTGCACTTTTGTGCCCTTTAAGGGGAGCCTCTCCAAGCATTCTTGCCAGCCTTAAGGAGAACGCACCGCTCATGCGATCCATCAGACCCGCAGAAATGGGACGCTTTAGGGGAAGTGTGTGCCTTCCATGAGCGGCATCATGCATCTCTCCAGGAACATCTTATGGAAAGGGGCTCTCCCCTCTCTCCGAACTCTCAGGGCCTCGCCTTCATGGCGGGGCTCTTTTTTGTTGTCATGAAGACACAGACACTTGCCACGGAAAGGAATAACGAATGGGTGGCGGATCACAGAAAACCACAGAATATCAGAAAACTGACCCTTGGGCCGGTCAACAGCCATATCTGAAGGATGCGTTTGCTGAGGCCCAACAGATCTACAACAGCAAGAAGGATTCCAACGGGTACTCTGGAAACCACGTTGCTAGTTACGAGCCTCAAGATATCTCAGGCATGAGGGCAGTCCGTGATTGGGCGGGTACTACAGGCCAAGGGATCATCGATACGCAGGCTGCTGGTGGTCAGGACTTGTTCTCTCGGGGCTCTCAGGCCCTCACTGAGGTCGATAGAAGCCTTGAGGACTTTGCGGCGAAGGATTGGACCGCAACGCACATCGATAACGCGGGACGGTACTCTAACAACCCGTTCATGGATGCGATGGTGGAGGCTTCTACTCGTGATGCTCAACGGACCTTCAATGAGGACACCATTCGAGGCATCAACCAGAACGCCGCGACCACTGGTAACACTAATAGCACTCGTGCGGGCGTGGCGGCTGGTATTGCTCAACGTGGAGTCGCTGACTTCGCCGGTGACACATCAGCGACCATGCGTGGTGATGCGTGGAGTACGGGGCTGAAGATGAGCCAGGGCGATCAGCAGAGCATTCTTAAGAGTCTGATGGGCGATGGGGGGCGCGGCGATCTTGCCAGAGATACAGTCGCAAGGGGCAGCACCATGATGAATGATGCCTTAGCGAATGAGGCTGGTGTTCTGGGTCTTCAGTCATCGATTGCCGAGCTTCTCAAGGGTGACAAACAGTCCAAGCTCGATAACGCCATGCAGAAGTACGAGTACAAGGACACGCGCAGGCAGTCGCTCCTTGATAAGTTCTACAACATCGTAGGCAACAAGCTTTGGGGTAGCGAAGGCTTCTCAACCTCCAAGACTGAGGCACAACCTTCGGCAATGTCCACGGCTGGCTCGATCATCGGCAGCATTGGCTCCCTGTTCAGGGGCAAATAGCGGAAAGCACCAAGACAAACCAAGAGAGCGCCTAAGGGCGCTTAGGGTCAATCAAGAGAGGACCTCCAGCGATGGGGGTCCTTTCGCATTTTCAGACAGGACAACAACGATGATTACGCGTCGATTCAACGAACCAAGGGGCCTCTCGGAGGAAACTCCGTTCTATGGGCTTTATGTGCGGCTCTCAGGTGAGAGCCGAGAACTCTTCAGAAAGGCACACGAGATTGCCGCCAAGCGGCTAGGAGCCACACCAAGCAATCCCATCCTGCTCGATGAGCTACTCAAGGCGTACCTGAGGGAAGCCGGAAATGGCTAAGGGTAAGATACGCAAAAGGAAGTCTAGGAATCTCACGAGAACGGAGTACCGCTCTGATCTTGAGTGGAAGGTCTCACGGCAACTCACGGAAGCTGAGATTCCGTTTGTTTATGAGGGTGAGGTGTTGCCCTACATCATGGGCAGGAAGGTCCACAACTACACTCCTGATTTCAAGCTGGGTCCGAGCACATTCCTCGAAATCAAGGGGAGGTTCGTGAATCCAGATCGGGACAGCCGAAAGCTCCTTCTCGTCCAGCAGCAGCACCCAGAAATTGACCTCCGCATTGTGTTTCAACGCGAGAACCAAGCGCTCTCACGTGATGACACAACCACTTACGCTGAGTGGGCGGACGCCAACGGATTCACATGGGCTGGTAAGGGTGCTGTACCTGAAGAATGGCTCCTTGAGTTCAAAGGGAGGCTCCATTGAGAGGGAAAACCACTCAAAGAGAGACCGTACCTGTGAGGGTCTATATCAACCCTGAGTATCTCGACAGGCTTGGAGAAATAACGGGAGTTCATGGGCTGTCTCTGAGCAGACTCGTGAACGCAGCAATCGCCGTGTCCATGCGACACAAAGAAGAACTTGTGAGGGACGCAGGAGGCGTCAAACAATTATGCCAAGAGACTCAAAGCTAATCTCAGCGGAGGAGGCGAGTAGACTTCTTAAGGCGGGAGAGGCTGTTAGGTCTGGAACGTCTGAGCACCACAGGATGATGGCAAGCCTTTGGGAGGCTGTAGCGAGGAACCTTATCTTCGTCGTTACGGCCAATGCGTGGTTTTATCGGAGTCTCGGAGCCGATAGGACGCCACTCAGGGATAACGCGGCACAGATGAAGGTTGATCTCGACTTTTCCTCTGAGAAGCCTGTGCTCTCTTATGGAAGGAACGATGGGAAGGTGAGGCTTTCCTATGAAGCCCCTCAACTATCTGAGGTTTCTAGCCCGATACTGCACAAGACGCTTGGGAGTTATCTCAAGGTCGATGAGCAGGGTTTTACGGCCCTACACCGCATGGTGGTGGACTTCATGGACACCTACCCGGGCAAAGAGAGTATCGTTGTGCTTCCTGAGAGAGCTAAGGTCTGGAACCTGTGGAGCCCTCCTGAGGTCAAACCTATCAGGACCAAGGGATATCAGGAGCCTAGGTGGTTCCTTGATGTGGTGGAGAGGTTCTTTGGGGATCACGAGACGGAGCGTGATTACTTCCTAGATTGGTGCACACATCTCATATGCCGACCAGATGTGAAGATGCCTGTTTCGGTATTGCTTGTGTCCAGCCTAACAGGTGCCGGTAAGGGCTTCATTGCGGAGGCTCTTAAGTACATGGTGGGAACTAGGAACTATAAGAACATCACCTCAGGCACACTGAAAGGGGGCTTCCAATCGTTCGTGATGGGAACCACGCTCGCAGTCGTTAACGAGCTTTATGAGCAAGGCGACTATGGATTCGCTGATAATCTCAAGACTTGGCAGAGTGAGGAAAGCCAGTTCGTGAACATCAAGTACGGGCCACAACAGAACACCCGTAACATGATTCACTTCTTAGCTTTCTCCAACCGATCATCAGCTATCGTTCTTGATGAGGAGGATAGGCGGTGGTTCACCTTTGAGAGCCCACAGCGGGACGCCATGCCTGCGGAGTGGTGGTCTGATAGGTGGAAGTATCTCAAGCATCCTGAGACACGCTTGCCTCACATGGGAGCGCTTGGAAGCCTTAGGCGGTGGTTTGAAGATCGTATGAAGGAGATCGAGCGAACCGGAAGATTCCAGCCGTTCGCAAGACCTCCTGAGACGGAACACAAGCGCAGTCTGATTGAGGATAGTCGCTCCCCGTTCTACGTGCAGGTGGCAGGGATGCTTGAGCGTCGTGAGGTGCCTGAGGTCTCTAACGCGAGAGGGCTCACAACCATCCCGCTGATAGAAGCCTCTTTGGAGTTCACGGGGTCGTACAAGAGACCTCCGAACAATCAAATGACGCAGGACCTGGGGGCCTTAGGGTTCACAAGGGTTCGGACGAAACAGGGGAGGTTCTGGGAGCTTCCCAAAGGCTATAAGGTGGGTGAGACGCTCGATATTTGAGCGTAATCGCTAGGAGTCACCCCGATGTGCGAGACACGAGAAATCCTTTGTTTCTAAGGAGTTCAAGGACCTTAAGCATCGGGGAGGCCCCGTTCATTAGTGTTTAGCCTGTTTCGTGTGTCACCGTGTGTCACCAGCACATGGGAGCCTCAACTCTGGAGTATTGTGTTGCAATTATGCAACATTATAAACATGCGCCGACTATTCGGGCCTGTAAATTACAACCTCTTCTAGATAACCCTGAAGCTGCTTGAGTTCGTGCCCCTCGCCATAGCCCTGAGGAATCGTGAATCTCCCCCATCCACCTATGCGGTTGTGAGCCTCCTCAGGTATCTTGGCTAATCTCAAGCGGTCCTTCATCGCGTGGCGGAATGAATGAGATGTCTTGCTGATTTCAAGGGAATTCCGAAGCCACTTCTTGATGGCGTTGGATGCCGCAGTGCCGTTAACGCCTTCATCATTGGCATAGCGGGGAAAGAGCCATCCATCTCTGCGCTTGAGTGCCTTGGATTGCTTGACGGCTCTTGTGACTCCCCAAAGGGCCATGCCAACCAAGGGGACCTTACGTTCCGTTGTCTCTTCCTTGAGGGATCGACCGTGCTTCAGGTGAGTTCGTATCCAGATATGCGGAACAGCGTGGTCTAAGAAAACGTCCTCAAGCCGCAATCCGGCAATCTCACTTAACCGAGCGCCTGTATCGGACAGAGCAGCAACCAGATGGCGAATATCGTCATCCCTTTCCACGCAATCCTTAGCAATCGTCGTAAGTTCTTCCTTTGTGAAGGACACACGCCGCTGCTTATCCAGCCCCAAGTTAGGGATTTTGAGCCGCCTAAACGGGTTGTCCAAGCCACGTAGTTCAAGCTCGTCAATCGCTATGTTGAACACCGCGCTAAGTACAGCGATGCGGCGGCGGATAGTGGCTGTCTTGTTGCCCTTAGCCGATAGAACTTCGATCACAGCCCGACCATGGGCACGATTATAGAGGTCTAACGGGAGGTCTCCTGCCACACTCTCTAGATGCCCAACAGCCCGCTTGGTGTTCTCAATGAACTTCTTCTGTTTGCCTTTGGCGTGCTGCTTCAGATACGCCTCTACGGCTTCGCTCAAGTGAGGACGGTGTTTGGTAGTCCCTTCACTCAGGAGGCGAACAGCTTCGGCCTCCACGGGCGTGTAAAAGCTATCTACGGGGCGAACCTGAGACACATGAGGATCGTGGCGGGACTCAAGATACGCCGTGCCATAGCGCCGTGACATATAAGCGTCTAGCGCGTCCACCGTTTGGCTTGCATCACGGTTCAAATCGCCAGGGGCAAGCCCTAGAGACTTCAGGAGCGCATTAGCGCCTTCTGTGTTCTCACGGGTTGTAAGGCCCGAAGCTTGTCCCTCAGGAGAGCGTAGGGATTGCCAGAAGGCATCGTCTTTCGCAGCCAAAGCCGCAGCCAACTTCGCCGCTTGATGAGGGTCCTGTGTTTTCAGGCTCTCATAGCGATAGGGCTGCGGGTAATGGTGTTGCAGTTCCTTCGGAATACGTCTCCGGTAGAACCAGACACCACGCTTCAGGACAGTGTACTTCACGGTGATTTTTAGAGAGCCAATCTGAAGGGTTAAAACTGACACCAGTGTGACCTCGTGTGTGACCACGAGCAACCGATTATCTAACTTAACCTCTTGAGAAAGCTTAGAAAACCATCAGGAAAGATGGTGCCCAGGAGAGGACTCGAACCTCCACGGTGTTACCCGCTGCTACCTGAAAGCAGTGCGTCTACCAATTCCGCCACCTGGGCATGCCTTGTCGGCGAGGCTTCGTTTACGGTGCTTCTGGGGCCGCGTCAATCGCCGAAAATGCGTCCCATGCGGTTTCTTGCTGTCGCACCTCTTCACAGGGGGGCGGCGTTTGACTAGAGACGTTTTAAATTTCGCCCCAAGCTCCATACGGGCCCTTCACCGGGCAGGAGAGTTTCATGATCGGTGCCCTTCGCACGCCTGAGCAACAAACCGTCACCGTTTTCGGCGGATCGGGCTTTCTCGGCCGCTACGTGGTGAGCCGTCTGGCCGAGCGCGGCTATCGCGTCCTCGTGCCGACCCGCCAGCCGAACCTCGCGAACTTCCTGCCCCTGGGCAAGGTGGGTCAGATCAACCCGATCCATGCCAACCTGCGCAACGAGGATTCCATCGCCCATGCGGTGGCGCGGGCGGACCATGTGGTCAACCTCGTCGGCATCCTGCAGGAGACCGGCCGCCAGCGCTTCGACACGCTCCAGGCCAAGGCGCCGGCCATGATCGCGCGCCTGGCCAGGAAGGCCGTGTCCTTCACCCATGTCTCGGCCATCGGGGCCGATGCGGGTTCCGAATCGACCTATGCCCGCACCAAGGCCGAGGGCGAGACGGCCCTGCTCGAGGCGCGGCCGGATGCGACGATCCTGCGTCCTTCGCTGATGTTCGGGCCGGGCGACAGCTCGTTCAACCGCTTCGCCACGCTCGCGCGCATGCTCCCCGTGCTGCCGCTGCCAGGCGCCGAGACCCGCTTCCAGCCGGTCTATGCCGGCGACGTGGCCGAGGCCATCGTGCGGGCGGTGGACGGTGCGGTGCCGGGCGGGCGCACTTATGAGCTCGGCGGACCCGAGATCCGCACCATGCGCCAGATGATGGAATTCGTGTTCGAGGTCACCGAGCGCAAGCGCGTCATCATCCCGGTGCCGAACTCCCTGGCGCGGACTCAAGGCAGCGTCCTTGGGACCCTCGACTGGCTGACGCTCGGCCTTCTGCCCGACGAGATCGTCACCACCCGCGACCAGGCAATCCTGCTGGAGACGGACAACGTGGTCTCGGAAAGCGCCATCCGCGAGGGCCGGACGCTCCAGGGACTCGGCCTCACGCCCACCACCATCGAGGCGATCGTGCCGAGCTACCTCCTGCGCTTCCGCAAGACCGGCCAGTTCGACCTCAAGCGCAACGCGCCGTCGACAGGCCACTGAAGGGCTAGCGCATCGTGCGGAAAAGTGGATCCGGTTTTCCGCGCTGAACGATGCGCCAGCCAAGAGAAGGAGCATCGGAAGCGACCCCAAAAGTGGGTCCACTTTTGGGTCCGATGCTCTAGAAGCAAGCCCTTCAATATTTCTCGATGGGTGCGGGCTCTTCACGGCGAAGCGGCATCCGCTTCGCCGAATTCTGCGCGAGCTTCTTGTGCAGGTGAACCATCAGCGTCGCGCCGAAGATCGGCGTGATCAGGTTCAGCACCGGCACGAGAACGAGGCCCGCCACGACGGCACCAGCGGCCAGCACCGTGCCCCGGTGCTCGGTGCGCAGGCGCGCCACATCCTCAGCCGGCCAGAAGCGGCCCGCCGCCAGTTCAAAATATTCCCGGCCGAGCAGATAGGCATTGGCGACGAAAAACACGCCGATATTGATACCGGGGATGAAGAACAGGAGCAGGGCGATGAGGTTCACAAGCAGCGACAGGCCGGCGAAGCGAAGACCGTAGAGAAGGGACTTGCCGAAGGGCAGCGCCTGTCCCGGCGGATCGGCCGGATAGTCCTTGCGCTCCACCACCTCGGCCACGTCGTCGAGGAAATAGCCCGCCACGATGGCGGAGATCGCCGGCAGCAGATAGATCAACGCAACGAAGAGGCCGAAGCCCGCCAGGAAGAACGCGAAGCTGTCGATGATAGGATAGCTGGCGCTCAGATCGTGGTTCGTGAGGAAGATGTCGAACAGCTTGGTCAGGCCGAGCCAGACCAGGATAAGCAGCGCCACCGTCAATCCGATCGATTTCCAGAGAATGTGCCGCAGGGCGGGCGAGAAGATCTCGCGGGCCGCCGCGAAAACCGATTGGATCAGCATCTGTCGTTCGTGTCCTTCATTCAGCATCCCTTGATGCAGGAGGCGGACCTTACTTATGAACGAACCCGCCGCAAAGCGAGGGGTGGAGATCATCGTGCCGATGGAAGATGCAACGTGGACGAGCTTGCCTACGAATCCGGACGTGGCGATTATCGGCGCGGGGAGCGCCGGAATCGCCGCGGCACGGCGCCTGCTGGCGTCGGGATTGACGGTGACGGTGCTGGAGGCCCGGGATCGCATCGGCGGGCGCACCGTTACCCGTATGTTCAAGGGTCATCCGCTCGATCTTGGCGCCCATTGGCTTCATGCGGGGCCGATCAACCCCTTGGTGAAGCTCGGACGGACGCGAGGTGAACCCTTACGCCGGGCTCCCGTGAACGGACATTTCTTCATCCGCGGCCGGCCGGGCAGCGGAGCCGCGCGCGCCGCCCTCGACCGCGCCTTCGACATGGCCGACCGGGCGATGACCCAGGCCGCGAAAGCCCGCGAAGATCAACCGGCTGCCAAAACGCTGCCTCCCATGGGACCTCAAGGGAAGCGCGTCGCTGCCATTCATAGTCTCGTCTCAGGCCGGCCTCTCGACGAAGTGAGCCTGCATGATTTCCCGAGCATGGAATATTCGGACAATCTCTTCATCGCCGGCGGCCTCGGCGCCTATGTGCGCCGCCTCGGCCAGGATTTGCCGGTACGGCTCGGCACCGCCGTCCGTGCCATCGACTGGTCGGGGCAAAGCGTGAGGATCGATACCTCTGCCGGGACGCTTCAGGCCAGGGCCGTGATCGTCACCACACCCATGGCGGTGCTGCAGCAGGGTGCGATCCGCTTCGCACCCGCTTTGCCCAACACCATCGCGGAAGCCGTTCACGGCTTCACGCAAGGCGTCTACGAACATGTGGTCCTGCACTGGCCGGATTCGCCCTTCCACGGCGCGGACCGGCTGGCGAGCCTGACGGGGACTCGCTTGCAGCCGCCGGGTCTCCTGACCCGCATCGACGGCACACCGTTTCATTTCTTCGAGCTCGATCAGCCCAGAGCTGCCAGTTTCGACCGGCGGGACATTCATGCGCCCTATCGTTATGCACGTGCTGTACTGTCGGAGCAGTTCGGCCATCGGGCGGTCCGCAATCTCTCCGCCTTGCACAGCACCGCCTGGCGGCATGATCCCTGGTCGCGCGCCTCCTGGGCCGTGGTGCCGCCGGGACTTTATGCCATCCGCGATATCCTGAAGATGCCGGTTGGAGAGCGGATCTGGTTTGCCGGCGAAGCGCTCTCGCGTGCCCAGTGGGGCACGGCCGGAGGAGCCTGGGAGGAAGGCGAGAGAGCGGCCGGAGAGATTGTCGCTAAACTACGCTGACGGCGTTCAGGGCTGAGACAAGCCAGTATCCAGCTGGGCGCGCACCCAGGTGACGGCCTCGTCGAGCGTGGCAAGAACGGGAGGCGTCACACTGATGAGACCGCTGCAGGGGCCGAAGCCAGCTTCCAGAAACCAGCCTCCGGCCTGCCCCCGACCGCCGACGGTTTCTTCCGGCGTCACCCAGGTAAAGACGGCGATCAGCTGCCCATCCACGAGGACCAGCTGTCCCTCATGACGGCCGCCGTCGGCCATAACGGGCATCGGTTTGAGAGTAATGTCGTGCATCTCGTTTCCGCAAGTCAGCGCTATCGGTGTTCGTTCTGAATGCTGAGATAGGTCGAGGTGAATTCGCCCACCTTCTTCAGCCGCTCCCAATCGAGAATGGTCAACGCATCACCCTGAAAACGGATCAACCCTTCCTTGCGCAATTCCTGCAGCACCCGGTTCACATGAACGGTTGAAAGTCCCAAGGTATCACCGAGCTCTGCCTGAGTGATCGGTAATTGGATCGTGTCACCCTCAACCCGGCCGATTACCTTAAGACGTAGGAAAAGCTCGCAGATCAGATGAGCCATGTGCGCCGTGGCGGAAAGGCGCCCCATGGTCGTCAGCCATTCCCGGTGAATGGCGCCGTCGATCAGGGTGCTGAGCCAGAGCAGCCGTGTGAGATGAGGGAATTCATCGGTGATCTTCTCAAGCGTCGCATGCGGAACGAGAGCGATGCGGCAATTGGTGAGCGCCAGAACCCCGTGGTCCATCGTCTTCAGAAGGAAACTGTGCAGGTCGATGAAATCACCTGCAACATGGATGGCCGAGATCTGTCGCCGACCATTCGAGACGATCTTGTAGCGAGCTGCAAAGCCCTCAAGAAGAAGCGAGCTTTCCGTTGGGCGGTCGCCTTCCCGCACGAGGTCCTCATCGGCTTCGACGACGCGAATACGTGCAATCGCGTTCTCGAGAGCTCCTTTTTCTGCGTCGGAGAGCCCGTCGTACTTCTCAAGCTTTAGAATGAGGGAATTGGTCATCAAGGCCATAGGGGTAGGGACACTCCTGTTCTGGTCAAACTCCACTCTTAGCCGCACTCACATATGTTTATGCTCAAGATGGATTTTGGTTGCATGGGACCGCGACCCACATCTTCAGATTCGCAACGAGGCCGAAGATTCGGTTGATCCATCGATGAGGGAGTGCGCCGGAGTCGTCCTGTAGACTCGGAACGTCAGTCCAGAAGAGCCCGTATCGCCCTGGCGGGAGCGTGTTCGCCATAGGGTTTGGCGATGAAGATGGCCTCTCGCGGCAGCAAGCCGTTGCCCGGCTCCAGATGGCCGGAGGTGATGACGACGGAGATGTGCGGCCAGCGGCTGCGAACGAGGGAAGCGAGCTCAAGACCGTTCATGGGGCCGGGCATCTTCACGTCGGTGAACAGAACCCGGATATCCGCTCGGTGCAGAAGAACCTCCTGCGCCGCCTGGGCGTTGGCGGTCTCGACTACCTCGAAACCGGCATCCTCAAGGGCATCGGCCGTCGCCATGCGGATAAAGGGCTCGTCCTCCACGAGGAGCACGACAGGGCGCAAGGAAATCGTCGGGCCGTTCATCAGATCGGGGGCGCTCGCCGCAGGATGGGGAGGGTTACGCAGGCCGAACAACGCGAATCACATAAATTAACTTATGTTATCGTTACGTTAGAGCAAGGAAAAAATGTGCCCTAGAGCATCGTGCGGCCCTCCGGTTCCGCGTCCAACGATACGCTCTTCAAAGAGTAGAGCATCGGATTGAATCCCAAAAGTGCAGGTCCACTTTTGGGGTCCGGCATTGTCGGCGATGGCTCGCCGGTCGAAGCATGGTGCCCACTGGAAAACAAGGATCAGAGCATGCTGGGCAGAACGCGGTCGGGCGGCTTGTGACCGTCGACGAAGGCCCGGATGTTGACGATGACCTTCTCGCCCATGGCGACGCGTCCCTCATGGGTCGCCGAGCCCATATGCGGCAGCAGCACCACCTTGCCCTGCTTGGCGAGCCTGACGAGGCGCGGATTGACCGCCGGCTCCTCCTCGAACACGTCGAGGCCCGCGCCCGCGATGGCGCCGGCTTCGATGAGCTTGGTGAGCGCAGCCTCGTCGATAATCTCGCCGCGGGCGGTGTTCACCAGGATCGCATCGGGCTTCATGAGCTTCAGGCGCCGTGCCGAGAGCAGGTGATAGGTCGCCGGCGTATGCGGGCAGTTGACGGATACGATGTCCATACGGGCCAGCATCTGGTCGAGGGATTCCCAATAGGTCGCCTCGAGTTCGGTCTCGATCCTCGGCGGCACGTGGCGGCGGTTGTGGTAGTGGATCGACAGGCCGAAGGCCCTGGCGCGCCGGGCCAGGGCCTGGCCGATGCGGCCCATGCCGACGATGCCGAGGCGTTTTCCCGTGATGCGCCGCCCCAGCATCCAGGTCGGCGACCAACCGGCCCAGTTTCCATCCGGGATCACCCGCGCCCCTTCCGGGATGCGGCGGGCGACCGCCAGAATCAGCGCCATGGTCATGTCCGCCGTGTCCTCGGTCAGCACGCCGGGCGTGTTGGTGACGGTGATGCCCTTCGCCACTGCGGCCGACACGTCGATATTGTCGACGCCGTTGCCGAAATTGGCGATGAGCTTCAGGTTGGGACCGGCCTGCTCCAGCACCGCAGCATCGATCTCGTCCGTGATGGTCGGCACGAGCACATCGGCGGTCTTGACGGCTTCGGAGAGTTCTTCGGCCGAGAGCGGCCTGTCCTCGAGGTTCAGGCGCGTGTCGAACAATTCGCGCAGGCGCGTTTCGATCACGTCGGGCAGGCGGCGGGTGACAACGACGACAGGTCTCTTTTTCATCGACTTCAAGCGTCCCCAGCACTGAAAAGCCTGCGAATTATAAAGAGTTTCACGCTCTCTTAACTCTGCTTCGGCGATCAAAGGTGACGACCCGCCGCGTGGCGGTCTCCGTCAAGCTTCTCTACCAGAGCCTCAACCCAAGACAAAGCCACTATCCGGGGGAACCATGCGCAAGATCGTCCTTGCCCTTGCTCTTGTCAGCCTGAGCGCTGCATCGGCGCTGGCGCAGCAGCCCCCGGGCGGTCGCCTGGGAACCGGCCTGCCGGTGCCGCGCTATGTCAGCCTCAAGACGGATCGGGTGAATCTGCGCGAGGGCCCCTCCAAGGATCACAGGACCGCCTGGGTGTTCCAGCGCGCCGGGCTCCCCGTGGAGATCATCGCCGAATACGAGACCTGGCGGCGGATCCGCGATTCGGAAGGCACGGAAGGCTGGGTTCTCCACTCCCTGCTGTCGGGTCGGCGCACGGCTCTCGTGATGCCCTGGGCCAAGGGCAATCAGCCCCCGATCAGCCTTTTGGACCGCGCGGAGGATAAGGCCGGCGTGGTGGCTAATCTGCAGCCGGGCGTGATCACCAACATCAAGGGCTGCGACGGTAAATGGTGCCGCGTGATGATCGTGATGGACGGAGCCCGCGACGTAGACGGCTACATCCAGCAGGAAAAGTTGTGGGGCGTCTATCCCAATGAGGCGGTCGAATAGGCCTTTTCCGATTTATCAAGCATTCGGCCGGTAGAAGGCAACATCGTTTCCCGTTACCGGAAAGCCTGCCATGTCCTTGAACCTGAGCTTCAAACTTCTTCCGATCCTCGCCATCGCCCTCGGCGCCGCCTCAATTTTCATTCCGCGCTTCCTGAACATCTTCGTGGCGATCTTCCTCATCGCCTACGGGCTCGTCGGCTACGGCTTCATCCGCTGACTCCCTCACTGTCATTCCGGGCTTGCACCAGAGATGCGCCCCGGAATGACGGCGAGATTTAGACCACCCGTCGCATCAGCCGCTGGCCGAAGATGTTGAAGGCGAGACCCAGAACAATCACGCCGCCGCCGATGGCCTCGATCGGGTGCATGGCCTCGCCGAGAATGAGAGCGGAACCCAGGATGCCCGCGACGGGGACGAACAGAGCGAAGGGCGTCACGGTCGCCGCCGGGTGGCGGGAGAGGAGATAGGCCCAGATCCCGAAGGCGAAGATCGTGGTTGGATAGGCGAGATAGGCCACCGCCGCGAGCGTCCCGCCATCGATGTGCCTGAGCGCTGCGAAGACCTGCGTGGGACCATCGAGCCAGAGAGACAGACCGAAGAGCGGCAGCGGCGCGACGAGGCTCGACCAGACAATGAAGCCCAGCATGTCGATCCGGCCGGCGCGTTTCGAGACGATGTTCGCCACACCCCATGAGGCGGCGGCAACGACCGTCATCAGGAAGGGGACGGCCCCTCCCCCGGTCATGCGCGGCCAGGCGATCAGGACGAGGCCGAGACTGGCGACAAGACCGCCGATGACCTGATGCGGCCCAGGCCGTTCGCCCATGAACAGCGTCGCGAAGAGGATCGTGAAGAAGACCTGCGCCTGCATGACCACGGAGGCGAGGCTTGCCGGCATGCCGATGGCAAGCGCCGCAAAGAGCAGCCCGAACTGAGCGACACCGAGGAAGAAGCCGTAGGCGACGATCTTGCGCCAACCGGTCTTCGGCCGCGGGACGAAGAACACGGCGGGAAGGGCTGCGAAGAGGAAGCGGAGCGCAGCGAGCAGCAGGGGCGGCATGGTGCCGACCCCAAGCTTGATGACGACGAAGCTCAGGCCCCAGATGGTCGTGACGAGAAGAGCGACGAGGCTATGGCTGAGCGGCATTGGGGAACGGAACCGCCGCTCTCACGAAAGGGAATGCGGATCAGGCGGTCTTGCGGCGCAGGCGCACGATGACCTCGACGCCCGCCACTTCCATGCCTTCCGGCGGCTCGGGCAGGTCAGCCACGCTCAGACCCGAGGAGGGCATGTCGACGAGTTCGCCCTCTTCCTCCAGGAAGAAGTGGTGGTGCTCGGTCGGGTTGGTGTCGAAATAGGCCTTGGCCCCATCCACCGCGAGCTGGCGCAGGAGGCCGGCTTCCGTGAACTGGTGCAGGGTGTTGTAGACGGTCGCCAGCGAGACCGGGACGCGGGCGCGGGATGCCTCGTCGAAGAGCATTTCAGCCGTGATATGCCGGTCGCCCTTGCCGAACAGGAGCCAGCCCAGAGACACGCGCTGCCGGGTCGGGCGCAGGCCCACGCGACGCAGCTTGTCCCGCAATTCGGATACGGGGCAGCCCTTCCGATGCGAAGCGGTGGTGGACTCGATATAGGCGGACAAAGGATCGGTCATCGGCGGAACTGAATGGACGAATGGGCGCTTCTAACATCACAATCATAGGAAAGCGAGAGGGTTACTGCAAGGCTGCCCTGCGATGGCGGCCGGAATGATCCTTAAGACAGCGAAAGAATCCCGGCTCAGGTCCCTTTGATGGATGGCCAAGCCTGTGCTACCAGAGCCCGCACCCAGGTCCCGAGATTTTCTCGAGGCCGCTTTTTGAAGTCGCGATGAAAGGATCGGCATCCGGAATGGCCCGCCAGTCCAGCTTTACTTATGAAGAGCTCCTTGCCTGCGGGCGCGGAGAATTGTTCGGCCCCGGCAATGCGCAATTGCCGCTTCCGCCCATGCTGATGTTCGACCGCATCACCTCCATCGGCGAGGATGGCGGCGCCTACGGCAAGGGCCATGTGCTGGCAGAACTCGACGTGCGGCCGGATCTCTGGTTCTTCCCCTGCCACTTCCAGGGTGACCCGGTGATGCCGGGCTGCCTCGGGCTGGATGCTCTCTGGCAGATGACCGGCTTCTTCCTCGGCTGGGGCGGGTCTCCGGGCCGTGGCCGGGCGCTCGGCGTCGGCGAGGTGAAGTTCTCCGATCAGGTGCTGCCCACGGTCAAGAAAGTGGTCTACGGCGTCGATCTCAAGCGCGTCTTCCGCTCGAAGCTGGTGCTCGGCATCGCCGACGGCTGGCTCGAGGCCGACGGACGCCGGATCTATGAGGCCAAGGACATGCGGGTCGGCCTTTTCCAGGCGGACACGCCGGCAGGCGGCTAGGCCTTTTGGCGCTGACCAAACGTCAGCGGCTGTCCCATCGTATTGACAAAGAGTATTCTTTTTTAAAGAACCGGCCTCGCTGCTCGACGGCGGGGCCGTCCATGTTCGGGATCACGCTTTCATCCCATTCGCATGGCTCACTGTTGAGAATGCGCATCGTCGGCCTTACGTGTTGAATCGTTAAGGCTGGCAGTGAAGATCCTTTGAAGAGGTAGGCTATGAGGCGCGTCGTCGTCACCGGAATGGGCATCGTGTCGTCCATCGGCAACAACACGCAGGAGGTGCTGGCCTCTCTGCGTGAAGCGAAATCCGGCATCAGCAAGGCCGAGGATTACACGAAATACGGCTTCCGGTGCCAGGTTCATGGCGCTCCGAGCCTGAACCCGGAAGAGATCGTCGACCGGCGCGCCATGCGCTTCCACGCCAAGGGCACGGCCTGGAACCATGTCGCCATGGACCAGGCGATCCGGGATGCGGGTCTTGAGGAGAACGATATCTCCAACGAGCGCACCGGCATCATCATGGGTTCGGGCGGTCCCTCCACCCGCATCATCTTGGAAGCCGGCGACATCACCCGCGAAAAAGGCCCCAAGCGCATCGGCCCGTTTGCCGTGCCCAAGGCGATGTCCTCCACGGCTTCCGCGACGCTCGCCACCTGGTTCAAGATCAAGGGCGTGAACTATTCGATCTCGTCCGCCTGCGCGACCTCGAACCACTGTGTCGGCAACGCCTACGAGATGATTCAGTACGGCAAGCAGGACATGATGTTCGCCGGCGGCTGCGAGGACCTGGACTGGACCATGTCCAACCTCTTCGACGCCATGGGCGCCATGTCCACCAAGTACAATGACACCCCATCCCGCGCCTCCCGTGCCTATGACGCCAACCGCGACGGCTTCGTCATCGCCGGCGGCGCGGGCGTGCTGGTGCTGGAGGAACTGGAGCATGCCAAGGCGCGCGGCGCCCGCATCTATGGCGAGATCGTCGGCTACGGCCTGACCTCGGACGGCTACGACATGGTGGCGCCCTCGGGCGAGGGCGCGATTCGCTGCATGCGCATGGCCCTCAAGGACGTGCACAATCCAGTCGATTACATCAACCCGCACGCCACCTCGACCCCGGTCGGCGACCAGAAGGAGATCGAGGCGATCCGCGAGGTCTTCGGCTCTGGCGACAAGTGCCCGCCGATCTCCGCGACGAAATCGCTCACCGGCCATTCGCTCGGTGCCACCGGCGTGCAGGAGGCGATCTATTCGCTCCTGATGATGAACAACCGCTTCATCTGCGAGAGCGCCCATATCGACGAAATCGACCCGGAATTCGCCGACATGAACATCGTCCGTAAGCGCATCGACGACGCCAAGATCGACACCGTCCTGTCGAACTCCTTCGGCTTCGGCGGCACGAATGCCACACTCGTCTTCAGCCGCTATAACGGATAAGACACCGTCATAAACCTGAGACAGGTCCATGCGAAGCCCCGGTCGATCAAAGGGGACCTCGCATGGACACGCTCACCGACACCATTCTTCCGGCTCGCGATGCACACTTTCATAACAATTGGCGTCGCACCATGGAGCCGATGCATAGGGGGACCCAAGTGACCGGTCTGATGCAAGGAAAGCGCGGCCTCATCATGGGCGTCGCCAACGACCACTCCATCGCCTGGGGCATCGCCAAGACCCTGGCGGAGCATGGAGCTGAACTCGCCTTCACCTATCAGGGCGAGGCTCTGGGCAAGCGCGTCACTCCTCTAGCTCAATCGCTCGGCTCCAGCCTCGTTCTCCCTTGCGACGTGGAGGACATCGCCTCGGTCGATGCGGTATTCGACACCCTCGACAGGACCTGGGATGGCCTCGACTTCGTGGTTCACGCCATCGGCTTCTCCGACAAGTCGCAGCTCAAGGGCTCTTACGTGGACGTCACCACCCGCGAGAACTTTTCGCGCACCATGGTGATCTCCTGCTTCTCCTTCACGGAGATCGCACAGCGCGCGGCCAAGCGCATGAAGAACGGCGGCTCGCTCCTCACCCTCACCTATGGCGGCTCCACCCGAGTCATGCCGAACTACAACGTGATGGGTGTGGCGAAGGCGGCGCTGGAAGCCTCCATGCGCTATATCGCATCCGATCTCGGGCCTAAAGGAATCCGCTGCAATGCCATCTCGGCGGGGCCCGTGCGTACGCTGGCCGGTGCCGGCATCTCGGATGCCCGCCTCATGTTCACCTACCAGAAGGCGCATGCTCCCCTTCGCCGTACGGTGACCATCGAGGATATCGGCGGCTCGGCCCTCTACCTGCTCTCCGACCTCTCCAACGGCGTGACAGGCGAGATCCACTACGTGGATTCCGGCTACAACATCATCTCGATGCCGCGCCCCGAGGTGCTCAAAGCCCAGGATGCCGCCGGCGTGACAGGTGAAGAGGGCTAGCGCATCGTGCGGACCTCCGGGTCCGCACCGAACGATACGCTGCTTAAGGGATTGAGCATCGGATCGATCCCAAAAGTGCAAATCCACTTTTGGGTCCGATGCGCTAAGCGCCCTCTTCCAAAGATCTGGCAAACCTGGATCAAACCTATTGGTGCCCCTCCTCCGAATCTGGCAGGAATGGAGTGCACCAGCTGGCACGTCTCTCGAAAATCGGGCCGGTAATCTCAGCCCTGAAGCGTGACATCAGGGCTCGACGTTTCGAAGGCCACTTAACCTTACTAATAAATCATCAGTAAAAAACGGTCTCTTCGGCCTCCAAATAAGGCCAACTTAGTCCATTCATCCTAATGGACAGATATCCTAATGTAGGCCAAGAATTTATCTTATATTCGCGGCATTCTGGTTTGCGATATGCAATGGAACGACCACTTCCCCTTTGGTCCGGCGCACGGCTTATCTCACGAAGATCTGCTCATGCCCAAAGGGAATGGTTTGCCAATTAGTGAAAGTCTGTATCATTACGCATTCGAACTGAGCCGACAGATCCCGTGGCTTGCCGATGCGGATGGAAAGGTCGTTCAGATCGGACCCGGCTGGGCCGAATGGATCGGCCAGCCGCCTGAAGAGCTGGTCGGCAACGGCTGGGTAAAACTGGTCCATCCCGACGACCTGCCTCGTCTGATTCAGTCGAGGCGCGCAAGTCTGGCGACCGGGACGCCCTATCAATGCGAATATAGGATCAAGACGGCTGACGGCAGCTACCGCTGGTGCCGGTCCAGCTCGGCCGCCCGTCGTGATGAAGCCGGCACAATCATCTTCTGGTACGGTACGACGGAAGACATTCACGACCGGAAAGAGGCAGAACAGACCCTCCATGATCATGCCCGCGTCCTGGAAATGGTCGCCGCCGGTCAGCCCGTGGGCGAGATCCTCGCCGCTCTCTGCAGACTGACCGAGGAACGTATCCCAGGTGCTTGGTGTTCGATCCTGCTGCACGACCCCCAGGGCGGACGGCTTCGGCACGGCGCGGCGCCCAGCCTTCCCGCCGCCTATTGTGCCGCCATCGACGGGGCGTCTGTCGGGCCTAAAGCAGGTTCATGCGGCACGGCTGCCCATACGCGCAGCAGCGTCATCGTCACCGACATTGCATCCGACCCATTATGGGCCGATTGGCGCGACCTTGCGCTCGGTCACGGCCTGCGGGCCTGCTGGTCGAAGCCGGTCTTCTCGCGCTCCAGCGAAGTCCTCGGCACTCTCGCCCTCTATTATGGCGAGCCCCGCGCCCCGGCCGGCGACGAAATGATGCGCATGGAAGCCCTGCTCCATCTGGCGGCGCTGGCCATCGAGCGGCAGCGGGACGATGCGACCTTGCGCGAGAGCGAAGAGCATCACCGCCACTCGGTCGAGCTCAATCCTCAAATCTCCTGGACGGCCGATCCGCAGGGCAACATCCTCGACGTCTCCTCGCGCTGGTACGATCGCACCGGCAAGCGACCGGAAGACTCGCTGGGTTCCGGCTGGGCCGAAGCACTTCATCCCGATGACTCGGCACTCGTTATCGAGCGATGGTCCCACTCCGTGGCGACCGGCGAGGATCTCGATGTGGATTATCGCCTGCGCATGGCCGATGGTACCTATCGCTGGTTCCGCTCCCGCGCCGCGGCCCGCCGCAGCGACGACGGCACTGTCATTCGTTGGTACGGAGCTGCCGAGGACATCCACGACCGGAAGCTCACGGAGGAAACCCTCCGCTGGGCCGCCCACCATGACGATCTCACGGGTCTCGCCAATCGCAGACTTTTCCGCGAGCGCCTTCAGCAGGCGCTCGACGGGATATCCGACGCGCATCCGGCCGCTGGTCTGCTGGTCATGGATCTCGATCATCTCAAGCAGATCAACGACCGGTTCGGTCATGATGCCGGCGACGATCTCCTGAAGGAATTCGCACAGCGGCTGCGCAGTGTCGTGCGCCCCGCCGACACCGTCGCCCGGCTGGGTGGCGACGAATTCGCCGTCCTCCTGCCCGAGATCGCGGGAGAGAGCGATGTCGTCGCGATGGCCGATTCCATTCTGGCCCGCATGCAGGAGCCGTTGAAGCGGGACGGCAGGCTGCTGGACTGCCGCACCAGCATCGGCGGGGCCATTGCTGCCGGCTTCAGCATGAGTCCCGAGGAGCTTCAGAAGCAGGCCGACCTCGCGCTCTATCGCAGCAAGACCACCGGACGGGGCTCGTTCAAGATGTTCGTCCCGACCATGCGGGAGGAGTCGCAAAAGACGGCCTCGGCCCTGGAGGTGGCGGCACGAGCTGTCACGTCCGATTGGATCGTGCCGTTCTACCAGCCCAAGGTGGTGCTGGCCTCAGGAGCGCTCGGCGGATTCGAAGCGCTTCTGCGCTGGCGTCACCCCCACAACGGAATCCAGTCGCCGGAACAGATCGCTCCGGCTTTCGACGACACCGAGCTCGGCACGGCCATCGGCGAGCGCATGCGATCGTGTATTTTCAGGGATATCCGCGGCTGGCTCGATGCCGGGCTTTCCGTCGGCCGCATCGCCATCAATGCGTCGGCCGCCGAATTCCGGCGCGACAACTATGCCGAGCGCGTGCTCGACGATTTGAGGCGGATGGATGTGCCCGCCCGCTGCCTCGAAGTGGAAGTGACCGAGAGCGTCTTTCTCGGCTCCGGAGCCGAGTACGTGGAGCGAGCATTGCGTACGTTATGTGCGGAGGGCGTGACGATCGCGCTCGACGATTTCGGCACCGGCTATGCCTCGCTGTCGCATCTCAAGCGCTTTCCGGTCGACGCGATCAAGATCGACCGGACCTTCGTGAGCGGCCTGGAGACCGATGCGGACGACGCCGCCATTGTCAGGGCTCTGCTGAATCTCGGCCGCAATCTTGGCATCGAAGTGGTGGCCGAAGGCGTCGAGAGCGCCTTTCAGGCGACCCTTCTGCAACGCATGAGCTGCGATCTCGTGCAGGGATACCATTTCGGGCGTCCCATGCCCGCCGAGAACGTGCCGTCCTTTGTCACGTTGTGGGTCGGGATGTGATCGCAGTCGCTCGGCGGATACCTCCCCCGTCACGACTCCGCGAGAAAAACAACCTTGGCCTTGCCATCGCCACGATCGACCGGCACGAGAGATTCTCCTTACGAGAGTTCCGTTCATGATCCTGTCTCGCCGCGTCGTTCTCGCCGGTCTTGCTCTTGCCGGCACGAAAGCTCCCGTCTTTGCGCAATCGGCGCCGGAGCCGCAGATGATCCCGGTGGAGCTGATCGATAACGCGCTGAACCTGCCCTCCATCGTGCGCCTCGGCCACAAGCATGGCGATGTGATCATGGTGGAGTATTTCGACTACAATTGCCCCTGGTGCAAACGCTCGGCGCAAGCCCTGCCAAATCTGCTGAAGGCCGAGCCCGAGCTGACCTATGTCCTGGTGAATTTCGCCGTGCTGAGCCCGCAATCGGTTGCTGCCACGCGAGCGGCCCTGGCCTATCTGCAGCTCTATGGGCCTGAGCGCTATCTGCCGCTGCATCTTGCTCTGTTCGCCTTACGCGGCACGGTCGACGGCCCGCGGGCGCTGGCCGAGGCCGAGCGTCTCGGCGGCGATCCCAAGCGCATGGCCGAGATCGCCGACAGCGAGAAGACGACCCAGTGGATGAAGGATGCGTTCGCCACCGGCAACGATCTCGGCCTCGTCGCGACCCCGTCCTTCCTGATCGGCACGGAGGCCTATATCGGTGGCATGAGCCTGGAGCAGAAGCGCGAGGCGATCGCGCGGGCGAGGGGTTAACGCCTCCCTGTCATTCCGGGGCGGCTCGTCAGAGCCGAGCCCGGAATCCATAAACACGACGTGTCAGAAGAGGATAATCAGCGTCACGCCCATTCTGCAGCGTCAGCGGCTATGGCTTCCGGGCTCCGCTGCGCGGCCCCGGAATGACAGCGGTAACACCCATCCAAGCTGTCCCCTTAGACATTCTCCCCGGGACCGGCTAAGCCCCAAAGGGCATGTCGCTTATCCGCTCCTCGCTTCTGGTCGGCCTCGGCTCGATGGCCTCGCGTGTTCTCGGCTTCGTCCGGGACGTGCTGTTCGCGCAGGCTCTGGGAGCGGGGCCCGTGGCGGATGCATTTCTCGCGGCCTTCCGCGTGCCGAATCTGGTGCGGCGCATCGTCGGCGAGGGCGGGCTCAATCCGGCGCTCGTTCCGGCTCTCGGTGCTCTGGAACCTGACGAGGCTGCAAAGACGGCCGGCGATGTGCTGGCGGTCTTTGGACTAACGCTGCTCGGGCTGACCGCCCTTGTGGAGATCGGCGCGGGACTGCTCGCCCTTATTCTCGCGCCGGGCCTGCACGACGATAGCGAGACACTGGCGCTGGTCGCGCTCTATACCCGCCTGTCCTTTCCCATCGTCTTATGCGTGACGCTTGCCTCCATCGGGGCCGCGATCCTGAACATGCGCGGGCGCTTTGCCGCGACGGCGCTGGCGCCGCTTGCCGTCAATGGCGGGCTGATCCTGGCGCTTGTCGTCCTGGAAGCCGGCCTTTCCCTACCGCTCGCGCAGAAGGCGGCATGGCTCGCCGCCTCGTCGAGCCTCGCCGGGCTGATCCAACTCGCCTTCATCGCCGCGGCTCTGTGGAATAGTGAGATCCCGCTCGTGCGCTTCCGCAAGCCGCGCTGGTCGCCGCTTTTGAAAAGTCTCCTGCTCGCCGGGTTTCCCGTGCTGGTGGCGAGCGGCGCCGTGCAGCTCTTCATCCTGGCCGCGACCCAGATCGCCTCTTTCTGGCCCTCCGGCGTGTCCTGGCTTTACTATGCTGAGAGGGTCATGCAGCTGCCGCTCGGGCTGATGGCTGCTCTCGGCTCGAGCCTGCTCCTGCCCGAACTCGCCCGCCGCCACCAATCAGGCGACACGCAGGCCATCGTGGCGGCACAGAACCGGGCGCTGGAAGTGGCGCTGCTGCTCGCTCTGCCGGCGAGCGCAGCGCTGTTCATTATAGCCCGTCCCATGACCAGCGTGCTGTTCGAGCGCGGCGCGTTTCAATCCTCCGACGCGGAGGGCACTGCTCTCGTTCTCATGGCCCTGAGCGTCGGCCTGCCTTTCGCGACCGCCGCCAAGGTGTTGAGCCAGACCCTGTTCGCCCGAGGCTCTTTGAGAGCGGCGCTGATGGCGGCGGTCCTCGGCCTTGTTCTGACCCTGGCCGCCTCCCTCCTGCTCGCCTGGCCTCTCGGCCCGACCGGGATCGCGCTCGGGGTCAGCATCGGGTGCCTCGGCCATGCGGGCGCCGTGGCGATCGGCCTCCGCCGATTCGGCCTCTGGTCGCCGGACCGGGCGCTGACGGCCCGCCTGATGCGGATCGTCGTTGCTGTTCTCGCCATGAGCCTCGCACTCTTAGCTGCCATGAGCACCATCATGAGCGCCATCGCACAGGGGGGCGCCCTCTCCCTCGCGGCTCTCTGCCTCGGCGGCTTGGCGATTTATGCGCTTGCGGCCTGGGCCACCGGCGCGGTGACCCGCGACGATTGGGCCGTTCTCACGAAAAAATCGTGAGAACCCTTGCATCGTGGCGCGGCCCTGTCATAACGCGCGCCTCAATGGAGCATTGTCGAGCTAAGCGGCCTCCGGTTCGCTGCGAAACAATGCGATCATAAGGCAATCTGGGGCGGTTGGCGGTTCAGCCTTGCGCATGCACCCTGTGGGAGTTCAAGACGATGGCGCAGTTCAAGGAGCTGGTGTTCTCGGGCGTTCAGCCCACCGGCAATCTCCATCTCGGGAATTATCTCGGCGCCATCAAGCGCTTCGTCGCCATGCAGGAGAACTACGACTGCATCTATTGCGTCGTGGATATGCACGCGATCACCGTGCCGCAGAACCCGACCGACCTCACCCGCCAGATCCGCGAGGTGACGGCCGCCTTCATCGCCGCCGGCATCGACCCGAAGCGCCATATCGTCTTCAACCAGAGCCAGGTCCCGCAGCATGCGGAGCTCGCCTGGGTGTTCAACTGCGTTGCACGCCTCGGCTGGCTCAACCGGATGACCCAGTTCAAGGACAAGGCGGGCAAGGACCGGGAGAACGCCTCAGTCGGCCTCTACGCCTATCCGGACCTGATGGCCGCCGACATCCTGGTCTACCGCGCCACGCACGTTCCGGTGGGCGAGGACCAGAAGCAGCATCTCGAACTGACCCGCGACATCGCCCAGAAGTTCAACAACGACTGGGCCGAATCGATTGCCGCCCATGGCTTCGGCGATGCCTTCTTCCCGCTGACCGAGCCGATGATCCAAGGCCCGGCCACCCGTGTCATGTCGCTGCGCGACGGCTCGAAGAAGATGTCGAAGTCGGACCCGTCCGATTACTCGCGCATCAACCTGACGGACGATGCCGATACCATCGCCCAGAAGGTCCGTAAGGCGAAGACCGATCCCGAGCCTTTGCCGAGCGAGGTCGACGGCCTGAAGGCCCGTCCCGAGGCCGAGAACCTGGTAGCGATCTACGCGGCCCTCATGGACACCACGCCGGAAGACGTGCTGCGTCAGCATGGCGGCTCGCAATTCTCAGGCTTCAAGGCCGCCCTCGTGGATGTCGCCGTGACGAAGCTCTCGCCCGTCGCGGACGAGATGCGTCGCCTTATGGCCGATCCCGGCCATATAGACGCCGTCCTGGCCGATGGCTCGGCACGAGCCCGTGCGCTGGCCTCCGTAACCATGGATGCGGTGAAGGACATCGTCGGCTTCGTGCGGGCACGCTGATCCCCGACCTTACGGCGGATGCCTGGGCTTGCTCTTGTCGCGACGGCAGGGCAGCATCTTTCGTGATCTCAGGAGAACGTGCTGTGAGCGGCAAGCGCCGATCCTACGAATCCGGCCACCGGCCGAAATTCATGGTGGTGGTCGACCAGACCCCGGAATGCGCCCGCGCGGTCCACTTCGCCTCGCGGCGAACCGCCCGTACCGGCGCGAGCATGATCATGCTCGCAGTCGTGGACCCGCCCGACAATTTCGAATGGCTCGGCGTCGGCGAGGCCATGATCGAGGAGGCGAGCGAGGAAGCCCAGAAGCAGCTCGATGCCGCCGCCCGCGAGGCGCGCAGCGCCGCAGGCGTCGAGCCCGAGCAGGTGATCCGCGTCGGCAACCGGGCCGACGAGATCATGAAGCTCATCAACGAGGACGAGGATATCTCCTTCCTCGTGCTCGCCGCCGGCAGCGCCAAGGAAGGTCCTGGCCCCCTGGTCTCGACCCTCGCTGGCCGCTCCGCCGCCTCCTTTCCAATCCCTATCGTGATCGTCCCGGGAGGCCTGACGGACGAGGAGATCGACGCGCTAGCCGGTTAGGGAGACGTCATCCCGGACGGAGCGTCTGCGGAGATCCGGGAGATCGCTCTCAGGATAAATCGCTACTCTCGTCGAACAATCCCGGGTTCTGCTATGCAGCCCCGCGATGCCTTGCGGGGCTATATTCTCCCCTTGGAATCCACTCCGATCCATTCCACATTGAGGTCGGAACCTGTTAGAACGATTCTAACACCCACACTCGGCCGGCCTTGAACCGGCGCAGAGGACGAAAGAAGCGATGTTTATCCAGACTGAAGCGACCCCCAATCCTGCCACCCTGAAGTTCCTGCCCGGCCGCGTGGTCATGCCCGAGGGTACGTTCGAGGCGAAGACCCCTGAAGCCGGCGAAGTCTCTCCCCTCGCCCAGCGGCTCTTCGCCGTGCCGGGCGTCACGGCTGTGTTCTTCGGCTATGACTTCGTCACTGTCACCAAGGCGGACGGCGAGTGGCAACATCTGAAGCCCGCCATCCTCGGCGCGATCATGGAGCATTTCATGACCGGCGCGCCGCTCTTCGCCAACGGCTACGGTGCGACGGAGGATGATGGCGAGGAATTCTTCGACGATGCGGATGCCGCCACGGTGGAGACCATCAAGGAACTGCTCGAGACCCGCATCCGCCCGGCGGTGGCGGGCGATGGCGGCGACATCACCTTCCGCGGTTTCAAGGACGGCACCGTCTATCTCGTCATGAAGGGCGCCTGCTCGGGCTGCCCGTCTTCGACCGCCACCCTGCGCCACGGCATCCAGAACCTGCTGCGCCACTTCCTGCCGGATGTGCGCGAGGTGCAGGCGGTCTAGAGCATCGGACCCAAAAGTGGAGGGCACTTTTGGGATCAATCCGATGATCATTTTTAAATCGGCGACGGTTTGATCTGATTTTAGGAATTCGGTTATCGAAGCGCGGCCTTTCGAGCCGCGCTTTTTGTTGGGAGTTTCATGTTGCCCGCCTTATCCGATATCGCCCTGGATCAGCTTTTCCACGAAGCGCGCACCCATCGCTGGTGGCAGGACCGCCCGATCCCGGAAGAGACCCTGCGCAGCATCGCCGAACTCGCCAAGCTGGGCCCGACCAGCGCCAATTCCTCGCCCGGCCGCTTCGTCTTCGTGGTGTCTCGGGAAGCCAAGGAGAGGCTCAAGCCGCATCTCGACGAGGGTAATGTGCGCCAGGCCACGAGCGCGCCCGCGACCGTGATTGTGGCCTATGACACGGAGTTCTACGAGAAGCTCTCCACCCTCGCGCCGAACAACCCCGGTGCACGCAGCTGGTTCGCCGGCAAGCCGGATGCCATCGAGAGAACGGGCTTCCAGGGCTCCTGCCTTCAGGGCGCCTATCTCATCATGGCCGCCCGCGCGCTTGGGCTCGATTGCGGACCTATGGGCGGATTCGACCGCAAGGGCGTGGATGAGACCTTCTTCCCGAACGGCAAGTTGAAGTCGAACTTCCTGATCAATCTCGGCTACGGCATCCCCGAAAAACTCCATCCGCGCCAGCCGCGTCTCGCTCTCGAGGAATTCTGCGCCATCGCATGAGGGTCAGCCTCGGGTCGGCGACACGATCCGCTCGATAAAGCCGATCACGGCCGACCTGAAGGCTGCCGGGTCAGAACCTGCCTCGATAGCGAGCGCCGCCCGGTCGAAGGCAGCGGACAGAAGCGCGGTCATGGCGGGGAGCGAAAAGTCCGGCTTGGGCGATCCGAGTGCGGCTTCCAGCCCCTCGCGCAGGGTTCGCGCCGCGTGGGCCTCGTCGATGGCCGCGATATCGCCTGCTCCGAGGACGGCGGGGCCGTCGACAAGCAGAAGGCGCGTGCGGCCTGGGACGGACATCGCGTCGAGATAGGCCATGCTTCCTTTCAGCAGCGCATCCCGAGGCGGCAGCATCGAAGAGGTCGATGCCTCGATCTCTGCGGCTACGGCCCGAGCCTCCCGTTCCAGCACGGCCCGGAAGAGATCCCGCTTGTCGTCGAAGTGGTGATAGAGCGCGCCGCGAGTCACCTTGGCCGCATCGACGATCTCCGGGGTTGAGGTCTCGGCATAGCCCTTCTCGATGAACAGCGCCCGCGCCGCGTCGAGCAGGGCTGCCCTGGTGGCCTCGGCCCGTTCCGGATTGGTCCGCCTCGATTGCATACATACAGCCTGTATGTTATTGATCAGAAACAGGCAGACTGTATGTCAAATGGCGGAGGTTGAACAGAGATGAAGATCACAAGCTACTATCCGGTGATCCTGACCCGCGACGTGGCCGGCACGGTCGCCTTCTATACCGGGCATTTCGGCTTCCGACCGGTTTTCAGCAGCGACTGGTACGTGCATCTGCAGTTCGGCGGCGATCCTTCGGTCAATCTGGCCATCCTGGACAGCCGGCACGACACAATTCCCGCCGAAGCCCGTCAGCCTGCCTCCGGGCTGATCCTCAACTTCGAGATCGAGGATCCGGAGACCCTCTACCATGAGGTCCAAGAAGCGGGACTGCCAATTCTCATCCCCCTGAGAGACGAGCCCTTCGGCCAGCGCCACTTCATCACCAGGGATCCCAACGGCGTGCTGATCGACATAATCAAGCCGATCCCGCCGAGTGCCGAGTTCGCAGCCCAATACGGGGCGGGCACTCTGCAGCAGATTGGAGTTTGATGCACGCTCGACAGCTTTCGCGTCGCCCATTCTTCCGTGTCATCCCCGGCGAGCGTTGTGAGGGAAGGGGATCCACAGGACTGCGCATGCAAGTAGATTCCCTCCCCCTCCACTGACGCTCCGGCCGGGAATGACACCGTATCCCACACCCTTCATCCCACACCCTCCGCCGTCATCCCCGGGCTTGTCCCGGGGATCCACGCTTTTTGCACGGATCCTGAAACGTGGATGGCCGGCACGAGGCCGGCCATGACGTCGAGGAGAGGACCGGCAGAGCAGAGCAATGTTATGTTCATCTTTTGTTCTTGACAATTGTCCCAATCTTGGCTATATCATTGCGTAGATCTGCTCCTGAGAGGGGCGCGCTCGCGAGGCGTCGCAGTGTGGGAGCAGGCACGGTCCCGTGCACGCACTGAACGCAGGTGCGGGTGACGGGAGGCCCAGGATGTGGGTCGGTCGTCGGGATCGGTCGCAGGCCGCCGCTGAGCAAGCGGTCACCGCCTGCGGCGGTTGACTGAGCTGGCCTCGCCTGTCCGCCTCAAGAAGCCGTGCGCGAAGAGGCACTCCGGCTCTTCCATCCCACACCAGCGCATATCGAGCCGGGCTGCCTGTCGCGCCACCCTCGATCACCATTCAGGCTCGCAGCGCAAGCTGCGGGCCCCACGGTGCTGGCTCTTTGATATGCCTGTTGAGACATCATCCCGGACGGAGCAGGGCGAAGATCCGATACAATCCATCACTCCGCCCCTGCGCCTCTGATTCCGGGTTCCCTCCTCTCGGTGTCTTGCTCTAAAGAAACAGGAAGATCTGACGGAGACGAATGTTGCGCGTCCTTGCCATCGATACTGCCCTCGGCGCCTGCTCGGCCTGCATCATTGAGGCCGGGGAGACCGTGCCGCTGGCTGCCGAGACCATTCCCATGGACCGCGGCCATGCCGAGGCCCTGATGCCGCTGCTCGACCGGCTCTCCGCACAGGTCGAGGGCGGCTTCGAGAGCCTTGACCGAGTGGCCGTCACGGTCGGGCCCGGCAGCTATACCGGCCTGCGCGTCGGCATCAGCGCCGCCCGCGGCATCGGGCTTGCAGCCGAGATTCCAGTCGTAGGCGTTGCAACCCTCTCTGCCTTCCTGGCGCCGCTGATGGTCAGCGACAAGCGCGGTCTCTTCACCGCTGCCATCGATGCCAAGCACGGCCATATCTACATTCAGGCCATCGCGCCGGGCGGACGGACCATCATTCCGCCGGGGCTCATGACCTATCGCGACGCTATCCGGCTTCTCGGCTCCGGGCCGATCCTCATTGCCGGATCGGCCTCGGCCATGCTCGCCGCGGAGGCCCGCGCTCAAGGAGTGGAAGCCCATATCAGCGATGTGTCAGGCTTCCCCGACATCACCTGGGTGGCAAGACTCGGAGTGCTTGCCGATCCGAATCAGGCGCTGCCGAAGCCGCTTTACCTGCGCGAGCCCGATGCCAAGCCGCAGGACGGGGCCCGAATCGCCAGGCAATGAGTATTCTCGACCGCTTCATCCACCCGCCAGCTCCGCGCATCGAAGCCGTCGGAACCGAGGCCGCCGCCCGGCTTGCCGCCATCCATGCCTCCGCCTTTGCGCGGGCCTGGAGCACGCTCGATTTCGAGCGCCTGCTCGGCGAGCGCGGCGTCTTGGCGGATGGGCTCTTTCTCGGACGCACCATGAAGCCTGCCGGTTTCGTCCTATCACGGATCGTGCTCGACGAGGCGGAGATCATCACGGTCGCGATCGCCTCGGAGGCGCGCGGCAAGGGCCATGCCCGGCCGCTGCTCTCCCATCATCTCGACCAGCTCTCGCGCCGGGGCGTGGGACGCGTGCATCTAGAGGTCGAGGAGGGCAATGCGCCGGCCCTAGCCCTCTATCGCCGCCTGCATTTTCGGGACATCGGACGGCGCGAGGGATACTATCAGAAGGCCGACGGGACGAAGACTGCCGCGCTGACCATGGCTTTGGACCTATAGCCCGCCTCGCTTCCCTCGCTTATAAGCCTGGGCAGTTGCATCGTGCGGACGCGGAGGGCCACGCCGAACGATGCACAATTAAGGAATGAGCATCGGATGGGCGCCCAAAGTGCCTTCCAATTGTGGGGCCGATGCCCAAGGAGTGAGTCAGCCTTGGTTACACGGAACAGCACATCCGCCAAACCGCGCCGGTCGGACGCCATCGAGCGCGCCTGCCGCAACAAGGGCCTGCGCATGACGGGCCAGCGCCGGATCATCGCCCAGATTCTCGATGCTGCCGAGGATCACCCGGACGTGGTGGAATTGCACCGGCGCGCGGCGGAGGTGGACGACCGTATTTCGCTCTCCACCGTCTACCGCACGGTCAAACTGTTCGAGACCGAAGGTATTCTGGAGCGGCACGATTTCCGCGACGGACGCTCGCGCTACGAGCAGGCCACGCGGGAGCACCATGACCACCTCATCAATCTCGAGACCGGCGACGTGATCGAATTCCGCTCCGAGGAGATCGAGGCGCTGCAGAACGAGATCGCCAAGCGGCTCGGCTACAAGGTCGTCTATCACCGGCTCGAACTCTACGCGGTGCCGCTCGACAAGGACGACGCGTGACAAGAATTGGCGTCGCCTTACGGCTCCTGGTGCTCGGCCTGTGCAGCGTCGTGCTCGTGCCGCTGCAGATGCTGGCCCTGCGCTTCGGCTGGTCGTCGATGCTGCACGTCCTGCCGGTGTGGTTTCACAGGATCCTGCTGAGACTGTTCAACGTGCGTGTGATCGAGCGGGGAACGCCGCCGACTGACGCGCCCACCATTGTTTTGTCCAACCATGTCTCCTGGCTCGATATCCCGGTGATCGGATCGCTGCATCCGCTCTCGTTCATTGCCAAATCGGAGGTCGAAGGTTGGCCCGTGGTTGGCCTTTGCGCGAAACTCCAGCGCTCCGTCTTCATCGACCGTCAGCGCCGCAAGGCCACCGCCGAGGTCAACGATGCGCTCGCGCACCGGCTGGTGAAGGGCGAGGCGATCGTGCTGTTTGCGGAAGGCACCACCAGCGATGGCAACCGCCTCCTGCCCTTCCGCTCCTCGCTCGTCGGCGGGGCTCAGGCCGCACTCATGCATGACAGCGTCGAGCGGGTTTTTCTGCAGCCGCTCGCCATTGCCTATACCCACCGCAACGGCCTGCCCGTGACCCGGCGCGAGCGCCCCTTCATCGCCTGGTACGGCGATATGGATCTTGCGCCGCATCTGAACATGTTCGTGCGCGGCGTGCCGCTCGACGTCGTCGTGACCTGGGGCGAACCGATTCTTTTCAACGGCAACCGAAAACAGGCGACGGCGTCAGCCGAGGCCGAGATCCGCCGGGCGCTGAAGGCGGCGTAACTCACGGAATATGTCATCGATCCTTGGAAACTCATCCAAGCCCGCTATGTTTCTAGATAACATATCCGGTCATGGCGATAGGAAACGGCATGTGGCGCTTTGGCATCGTGTTTGCCGTACTGATTGGGTGTCCTGCTCTCGCTCAAAATATTTCCCCAAAGAAGGGCATGGTTCAATGCGAGCGGGAAGCTGATTGCCTTAGCGAGCTCAAGAGCATTGTCACCCGCAAAGGGAATATCCTGTACTTAAGATTTGAAAATGGCGCGGCGGAAGCCTTCAAGGAGGACCGCCAAGCTTGCGAGGAAGATGACGGAGAGAAGTGTCTGCGTCTTAACCTGCGAGCCTATCGACCTGCTCAGTATGTCTATGTTGTGCAATGGAGAGGATATGAGGAAAGCGGCTCTCTGATTATCAGCAGTAAGACGGGAGCTTCTATAACCTTGCCCTCCTTGCCTCATTTTTCGCCAAGCGGTCGGTGGTTCGCGTCTATCGACCCCAATCCGTACGAAGGCAGCGAATATGCCGTGGCGATTTGGTCCACTGCTCCGGACAAACCGAAACAAGTGTTCCGCTATCGCATCCCCGAAAAAATCCTCAATGAACGTTGGGAATTCATCGAATGGGATGGCGATGACCGCATCAAATTCAAGGTGACTTTCGATAAGGAAAACGGAGCAACGCAAGAATCGATGACGAGTGCAGACCGAACCCAGCAAGGCTGGAATCTGAATTGGCCTTTACCGAATTCTAAGTGAGCCCCTATCGGCGGCAGGCTCACACCCGTGCCACCTCAGCCACATGCGCCTTCGCCTCTTCCAAAAGCCAGGCCCGGAAGGCGGCAAGCGCCGGGCGGTCCGCCGTCGCTTCCGGGCAGACGACGTAATACTGGTAGGACCCTTTCACCTGCTGAGGAAAGGGCTGAATCAGGCGACCGGCTTGGAGGTAGTCGCCGATCAGGACGTTGGTCGCGAGCGCCACGCCCTGTCCGGAAGCCGCGGCCTGGAGGCAGAGATAGGTGTGGGTGAAGCGCGGACCGCGGGAGGTATCGACGCTCGTGACGCCCAAAGTCGCGAGCCAGCGATCCCAGGTGGTGTAGTCGGGAATGCTCTCCACCGCCTCGTGCAGCAGGGTGTGATGGCGCAGATCCGACAGCTCCTTCAGGGGCCGTTCGGGATCGTTCAGCAGGGATGCGCTGCAGACGGCGAAGAAGAACTCATCCATCAACAGGTCCGAGCGCAGGCCCGGATAATTCCCCCGGCCGAAGCGGATCGCCACGTCCACGTCCTCGCGAGCGAAATCCGTCAGCCGCGTATCGACCGAGACTCGGACTTCCAGGTCGGGATGCTGCGCCTTGAG
Organism: Microvirga sp. VF16; assembly: GCF_016864375.1. GTDB lineage: Bacteria > Pseudomonadota > Alphaproteobacteria > Rhizobiales > Beijerinckiaceae > Microvirga. Next base: position 146,372 of record NZ_CP069354.1, read on the forward strand.
CGAGCCGAGCCGAGGAATGAGCCAGCCGGCTGCGAAACTCGGCATGGAGCTGACCGTGATCACCTTGGACCGGTCGGAGCGCAGGGCCTGCGCCGTCGCATTGTCGAGCCGGTCGAGGATATCGGAGAGCGAGGCGGCGTAATGTTCGCCCAGCGGGGTCAGCGCGACGCCCCGGCTCGGCTGGCGCACGAAGAGAGGCCGCCCGAGCCAGGCCTCCAAGGATTTCACCTGCTGGCCAACGGCGCTTGCCGTGACGGCGATCTCGTCACCGGCCTTTTCGAAATTCAGGTGACGGGCCGCGGCCTCGAAGGCGCGCAAGGCATTGAGCGGCGGGAGACGACGGCGGGACATGGCAGATCCGGATACATTGACCAAGTTTTACTTGGGTGAAACTCAAGAACTTCTCGTTTGCTTATAACCTATCACAGGAGCACATTTCTCTTCAATGAAACGCCATTGAAGGAGACCCGCCATGGCGATCGGATATGCCTCAGCAAATCTTGGGCTTCACGCCGCCCGCCGCGAGCGCCGGAACACCATGCTCGAGATGCTTCTGCGGTTCGAGTCATGGCTCGACCGGCGCGGAACCTCGAAGGAGTTGTACACGATGGACGATCGGGCGCTCGCCGATATCGGGTTGTCACGGGCCGACGTGGAGGGTTTGAATGCCGCCTCCTGGCAGGATCACCTTCCCTCCGCGTTCAGCCGATGAATTCCCGAAAGGCACCCTGATGAAGCTCTATTCTGGTCCGGTAAGCCTGTTTTCCCGCAAGGTCGAGATCGCGCTTCATGAAAAGGGACTCCCTTTCGAACAGATCCTGGTGCCGTTCACGCAGACGAACGGCTACAGCCCCAAGAATCCGGATGTGCTGGCCATCAATCCCAAGGGACAGGTCCCGGTCCTCGTCGATGGGGACCTGTCCCTCTACGATTCGACGGTGATTCTCGAATACCTCGAAGACGCCTACCCCGAACCGGCGCTCTATCCGAAGACGCCGGCGGAGCGCGCCCGCTCCCGGCTCTTCGACGTGTTCGGCGACGAGATCATGCTGGCCCCGCTGCGCTTCCTGATGCATCGCACAGAACCGAAGCCCGACGACCTGACAGGCTGGGAAGCGAAGGAGCTGAAAGCCAGGGAGGCCGAACCGGTTCTCGCCGGCCATTTCGCCGAGCTCGACCGGGCGCTCCAGGGCAAGGATTATCTCTGCGGCGCCTTCTCGGCCGCCGACATCGCGGTCTTCATGGCCGTGTTCTGGTCCCGCCGCCTCGGTGGGCCATCGCTGCGGGGCTACGATGCCCTTGCCGCTTGGTACGCGCGGCTCAGCGCGCGTCCGGCTTTTGCAAAGGTCGTTTCTGAAATCCTTGCCGCCGATGCGGAATTGTCAGCTCCCGTGGAGGAAGCGTTTCGGGAGTGATCCCAACGACGGCTGCCATCCCGGACGGCGAGGCCGATCCGGGATCGCATTCAGGATAAGACGCCATACTCGTCCTACGATCCCGGGTTCTGCTGCATAGCCCCGGGATGACGTCAAATCCCGCAAAATCCTTGAGCCAAACGGCCGCTATTCTCTTGCACGCATAAAAGGCATAAAAGGGCGCTCGATCTTCCTCCGCCCGATTGCAAGCAGAACAGGCCGACCTCGTGAAAAAAGTCTTCGTCAAATCCTATGGCTGCCAGATGAACGTCTACGATGCCGAGCGCATGGCAGACATGCTGGCGACCGAAGGCTACAGCGAAACCAAGACGATGGAGGAGGCGGATCTCGTCATCCTCAACACCTGCCACATCCGTGAGAAGGCCGCCGAAAAGGTCTATTCCGAGCTCGGCCGCGTACGCGAATTGAAAAAGGAGCGTGAGGCTCACGGCCAGGAGACAAGAGTCGTGGTCGCCGGCTGCGTCGCCCAGGCCGAGGGCAAGGAGATCCTGCGCCGGGCGCCCGCTGTCGACGTTGTGGTCGGTCCGCAGAACTATCACAACCTGCCACAGCTTCTGAAAAAGTCGCGTGCAGAGCGCGTCGTCGACACGGAATTCCCGATCGAGGACAAGTTCGACCACCTGCCCGCACCAAGCAAGGCCAAGACCCAGAGCCGCGGCGTGTCGGCCTTCCTCACCATCCAGGAAGGTTGCGACAAGTTCTGCACCTTCTGCGTCGTGCCCTATACCCGCGGCGCGGAGATCTCGCGTCCGGTCGCAAAAATCCTCGACGAGGCCCTGCGCCTCGCCGATGCCGGCGTGCGCGAGCTGACGCTGATCGGGCAGAACGTGAATGCCTATCACGGCGAGGGACCGGACGGCTCGGTCTGGTCCCTTGGGCGCCTGCTTCATCGTCTGGCGGAAGTGCCCGGCATCGCACGGCTTCGCTACACCACCAGCCACCCGCGCGACATGGACGACGAGCTGATCGCCGCCCATCGCGATCTGCCGGCCGTGATGCCTTACCTGCACCTGCCGGTGCAATCCGGCTCCGACCGCATTCTCGATGTGATGAACCGCAAGCACACGGGCGATGAATATCGCCGCCTGATCGAGCGCATCCGCAAGGCCCAACCCAATCTCGCGCTCTCCTCCGATTTCATCGTCGGCTTCCCTGGCGAGACGGATGCGGAATTCGAGGAGACCATGCGGCTCGTGTCCGATGTGGGCTTCGCCAGCTCCTTCTCGTTCAAGTACAGCCCCCGCCCCGGCACGCCGGCAGCGGAGATCGAAGCCCAAGTATCCGAGGCCGTGAAGGCCGAGCGTCTGGCGCGGCTGCAGAATCTGCTGGAAACGCAGCGCCAGGCCTTCAATCACGGAACCGTGGGGCAGACCCTCGACGTTCTCTTGGAGAAGCCGGGTCGTCATCCGGGCCAGATGGCGGGCAAGTCGCCCTATCTGCAGGCGGTGCAGATCGAGAGCGACCGCCACGCCGTCGGCGAGATCGTCACGGTGCGGATCACGCAGGCCGGTTCTAACAGCCTGTTCGGAGAATGGGTCGGACCCGGCAGCCAAGCCGCGGCCTAGATCCTTGTCCGGCGAGACCCCATATTCGTCCGTCGCAACATTTGCGGCGGATCATCAAAGGAGAGGCATTTGAGTCCAGCGGACAATGCGACCGCACGAGCACAGAAGGGACGAAGCGCCAACAGCTTGCATCCCGGCGTCGTCGAAGAGGCCGAAATCATCCTCACTTTCGACGACAACCGCCTCGCCAGCCTCGTCTTCGGACAATACGACCAGAACCTCGCCCATCTGGAGCGGCGCCTGAACGTGACCGCGATCGCTAACGGCAATCGAGTCACCGTGAAGGGCACGCCCGAAGCCTCCGAGATGGCGCGCCGGGTGCTGGAAGGGCTCTATGAGCGCGCCCGCCAGGGCGGAGCGCTCGGGCCGGGTGACGTCGACGGTGCCATCGAGGAAAGCACGCTGCAGGGCAGTCTCTTCCCCGCCGCCGAAGAAGCTTCCGTTCCTGGACTTACTGCCTTTGACCAGATCTCCACCCGCCGGCGCGGTCCGGTACGTGCCCGCAATGCGGCGCAGAATGCCTATATCAAGGCGATCAAGACGAACGAGCTCGTCTTTGCCGAGGGCCCTGCCGGCACCGGCAAGACCTGGCTCGCCGTGGGCTACGCAGTCTCGCTCCTGGAACAGGGGCAGGTGGACCGCCTGATCATCTCCCGTCCCGCCGTGGAAGCGGGCGAGCGCCTCGGCTTCCTGCCCGGCGACATGCGCGAGAAGGTCGATCCTTATCTTCGGCCGATCTACGACGCGCTCTACGATTTCATGGAAGCCCGACACGTGGACCGGGGCCTGCAGACCGGCATGATCGAGATCGCGCCGCTCGCGTTCATGCGCGGGCGCACGCTCACCAACTCTCTGGTGCTGCTCGACGAGGCGCAGAACACCACATCGATGCAGATGAAGATGTTTCTGACCCGCCTCGGCGAAGGCTCGCGGATGATCATTACCGGCGACCCGACGCAGATCGACCTGCCGCCGGGCCAGAAGTCGGGTCTCGTCGAGGCGATACGCATCCTTCAGGGCGTCGAGGGCATCGCCCGCGTCACCTTCAAGGAAGCCGACGTGGTGCGCCACGATCTCGTGCGCCGCATCGTGACCGCCTATGACAAGGCCGCCCGCGAGGCGCCGCCGGAACCGCCGCGCCAGGATTACCGGGACCGCAGGCCGTGATCACACTCGACATCATGATCGAGGCGGGCGACTGGGACCGCCTCAAGGACGCAGAGGCCCTGGCCCAGAAGGCCGCCGAGGCCGCGCTTGCCGTCACTTACGAGGCCGAGGGCGAATACGAAGCGTGCGTCATGCTCACCGACGATGCCGAGATCCAGGAACTGAACCGCACCTGGCGGGCTAAGGACAAGCCCACCAACGTGCTCTCCTTCCCGGCGCCCGAGCAACCGGGTGCGACAGGCCCTCGCCATTTGGGCGATATTGCTTTAGCGTACGAGACCCTGGTGAGCGAATCCGAAGAGGAATCCAAGGAACTCGCGCATCATTTTGCCCATTTGATCGTCCATGGAGTTCTGCATCTCCTCGGCTACGACCACGAGGTCGAGGCGGAGGCGGAAATCATGGAAGGTCTTGAGGTCAAGGCGCTCGCCACTCTTGGCATCGCCGATCCCTATCGCGATATGGCAGCTTGAACGGCTGACGTTTAGGCTGAAAACCCACTGCAATGAACGAAGATCGAAGTCGTAGCGACCGACCTGTCCGCCCCCTCACCGAGACAGACGACACACGCGACCATTGGTACGACCGGGTTCTGACCCGTCTCGGCCTGAAACCCCGCGAATCCATCCGCCACGATCTTGAGGATGTCCTCGCAGAAACTGTCGAGGACACCGACTTTTCGCCCCAGGAGCGGGCGATGCTCAAGAACGTGCTCTCCTTCCACCGGATCCGGGTGGAGGACGTGATGGTGCCCCGCGCCGACATCGTGGCGGTTGCCGCCGACACCAATCTCGGCGAGCTTTTGAGCCTCTTCCGCACGGCTGGCCATTCCCGTCTGCCTGTCTATGGCGAGACGCTGGATGATCCCAAGGGGATGGTCCATATTCGCGACTTTCTCGATTTCATCGCCATGCGGGCCGATGGCGGTGCTTCGGAATCGGGTTCGAGCGACGAGGCTCCCCTGCCGAGTCTCGGCCAGATCGACCTGTCCATGGCGCTCTCCTCCGCCAACATCCTGCGGCCAGTCCTGTTCGTGCCGCGCTCCATGCCGGCCATCGACCTTCTGGTGCGTATGCAGGCGACCCGCACGCATATGGCCCTCGTCATCGATGAGTATGGCGGCACCGATGGCCTCGTTTCCATCGAGGATCTGGTCGAGATGGTCGTGGGCGACATTGAGGATGAGCACGACGAGGACTCGACGCTGACCATCGTGCCGGCGGCCGACGGCACCTATATCGCCGACGCTCGCGCGAGCCTCGACGAGGTCAAGGACGTGCTGGGCCTCGACCTCACCGATGAAGAAGGTGCCGAGGACATCGACACGATCGGTGGCTTCATCGTGACGCTCGCCGGGCGCGTGCCCTCCCGCAGCGAAGTGATCGAGGGCCCCTCGGGCCTGGAATTCGAGGTTCTCGATGCCGATCCGCGGCGCGTGAAGCGATTGCGCGTCCATCGCCGTACCTTCGCTCTCGAGACCGAGACCGGAGAAAGCCAAGCGACTGCCCCGCGCCCTGAAAGCGCTGCCGCGGAATGAGGCGCCTGGGCGACCGCGTCATCCTCGCCCGAGGATGGCGCCGCTGGTTGCTGGCCTTTGCAGTTGGGGCCATCGGCGCCCTGGCCATGCCGCCTTTCGGGTTCCTGCCCGCCCTCGTTCTCTCCTTGACTCCCGCGATCTGGCTCCTGGACGGGACCGTCAAGGACGGTCCATCCCGCTGGGCCCCTTTCAAGTCTGCGGCGCTCGTCGGCTGGTTCTGGGGTCTTGGTTATTTCGTCGCCGGGCTCTGGTGGCTCGGTGCAGCCTTTCTCGTGGAGGCCGACCAATTTGCGTGGGCCATGCCCTTCGGGGTGCTGGGCCTGCCCGCCCTGCTCGCCTTCTTTCCCGCTTCCGGCTTTGCGCTGGCCCGCCTGTTCTGGCTGCCCGATGCCTGGCGGATCATTGCCTTCGCCTTCGGTATGACCGTCAGCGAATTCTTGCGCGGCCATCTCTTCACCGGTTTTCCCTGGAACAATCCTGGGCTGGCGCTCGGCCAGAACCTCTGGCTGATGCAGTCAGCCTCGCTCGTCGGCCTCTATGGCCTCACATTCCTGAGCCTCATGATCGGCGCCGCACCCGCGGTTCTGCTCACGGGAAAGAGGACGCGCGCGCGCTGGACGGCTCCGGGCATCGCGGCCGCACTGCTTCTCGGCCTTGCCGTCTTCGGCTTCTGGCGCATCCCCTCCGAGGCCTCACGCACGGTCGAGAACGTGCGCCTGCGCATCATGCAGCCCAACCTGCCGCAGGACGCCAAGTTCAACCCGCGTAACCGCGACGCCATCATGCGGCGCTACCTGACCCTGAGCGCAAGCCCAGGCCGGGACGGCAGTATCGCTGCACCAACTCACATCATCTGGCCGGAATCGGCTTTTCCCTTCCTGCTTCATCGCGATCCCGGTTCGCTCGCGCAGATCGCCACGCTCCTCGATCCTGGCTCCGTTCTGGTCACGGGCGCCGCCCGCATGGACGACCCTTTGCCAGGCGAGGCGGTCGGCAAGTTCTATAACGCCATCCAGGTGATCGACGAGAAGGGCACGATCCTCGGCGCCTATGACAAGGTTCACCTGGTGCCCTTCGGGGAATACGTGCCGAAATTCCTCGACGCCCTGATCCGGGCCGCAGGACTGCGTCAGTTCGTGCACATTCCTGGCGGGTTCGAGCCGAGCGAGAAGCGCACCACGCTGTCCATCCCGGGTCTGCCGCCGGTCGCCGCAACGATCTGCTACGAGGCGATCTTTCCTGGCGAGATCCTGGCCGAGGGCCCACGTCCCGACCTGATCCTCAACGTGACCAACGACGCTTGGTTCGGGCAGACGCCAGGACCCTATCAGCACTTCGCCCAGGCCCGCCTGCGGGCGGTGGAGGAAGGCCTGCCTCTGGTCAGAGCCGCCAATACCGGGATTTCGGCCGTGGTCGATCCTTTTGGCCGAATCGTGGATAACCTTCCATTGGGAGTTGAAGGTATCATCGACTCATCTCTTCCAGTTGCGGAACCCAGTACTCTTTATAGGAAGTGGGGTAGGTTTTCTTTGACGGCCACGCTTATGATCTGCTTAATGGTCTTGATTGTACGTCAAAGGCGCCAATCATCCTTTCCTTAAGTAAATCATGCCTTGACGTTACGTCAGTATTGGCGAGGGGACAGGCCATAATGAAGAAATCGACGGGGTCTATCGATAAGGAAATCGGAAGCAGGGTGCGTATGCGCCGGATTTCTATTGGGATGAGCCAAGAAAAGCTTGGCGATATGCTTGGTCTGACCTTCCAGCAGGTTCAGAAATACGAAAAGGGCATGAACCGGATCAGCGTCGCCCGTCTCGTTGAAATTGCCAAGATCCTCAATGTCGAGATCGATTTCTTCTTTGATGGCCTCAAGGGCGGAAAGGCCGAGCCAGGCTTCGCCGAACCCGGCGCCCCTCCCTATGTGGCCGACATGATGTCGACGCCCGAAGGCCTGCAGCTCGTCCGAACTTTCGCCAGCATCAAGAGTCCAAAGGTCCGTAAAAGCATTGTTCAGCTTGTCGGCGCGCTTGCCGCCCAAGAAGAGGTAGAGCGTTCGTCATAAAGAACACGTTCGCTTGACCTTTCTTTAAGCCTGCGGCATGAGCATGTTTTGAAGCCTGTAGCTGACTGCGGGCACCCAATTTCTATTGCCTGAAGGAATTCTATCGTGCGGCGTTCGAGCTACCTTTTCACGAGCGAGTCGGTTTCCGAAGGTCATCCGGACAAGGTCTGCGACCGGATTTCCGATGCCGTCGTCGACGCTTATCTGGCCGCTGAGCCGGAAGCCCGCGTGGCCTGCGAAACGCTCGCCACCACCAACCGCGTCGTCATCGCCGGCGAAGTGCGCGGCCCTGACTCCATCACCAAGGACAAGGTGATCGAGCTCGCCCGCGATGCCATCAAGGACATCGGCTACGAGCAGGAAGGCTTCCACTGGAAGAACGCCGACGTCTCGGTCTATCTCCATGCTCAGTCGGCGCATATCGCCCAGGGCGTCGATGCCGCCGGCAACAAGGATGAAGGCGCGGGCGACCAGGGCATCATGTTCGGCTACGCCTGCAACGAGACGCCCGAGCTGATGCCGGCACCGATCTACTACGCCCACAAGATCCTCGAGAACCTGACCGCTGCCCGTAAAGCGAAGGTCGGCGATGCGGCCAAGCTTGGCCCGGATGCCAAGAGCCAGGTCACTGTGCGCTACGAGAACGGCAAGCCCGTCGCGGCGACCCAGATCGTTCTCTCGACCCAGCACCTGGACGAGAACCTCTCCTCCGACGACGTTCGCGCCATCGTCGAGCCTTACATCCGCCAGACCCTGCCCGAGGGCTGGATCTCGGCTCAGACCATCTGGCACGTGAACCCCACCGGCAAGTTCGTGATCGGCGGTCCGGACGGCGACTGCGGCCTGACCGGCCGCAAGATCATCGTCGACACCTATGGCGGTGCTGCTCCCCATGGCGGCGGCGCCTTCTCCGGCAAGGATCCGACCAAGGTGGACCGCTCGGCCGCCTACGCCGCGCGCTATCTCGCCAAGAACGTGGTTGCGGCCGGTCTCGCCGAGAACTGCACCCTGCAGCTCTCTTACGCCATCGGCGTGGCGAAGCCCCTGTCGATCTATGTGGATCTCCACGGCACCGGCAAGGTGGACGAGGGCAAGCTCGAGGCCGTCCTCATGGACGCCATGGACCTCTCGCCCCGCGGCATCCGCACGCATCTCGCCCTCAACAGGCCGATCTATGCCCGCACCTCGGCCTACGGCCATTTCGGCCGCGCGCCGCAGGCCGATGGCGGCTTCTCCTGGGAGCGCACGGATCTGGCCGACCGCCTCAAGGCAGCGTTCCGCTAAGAAATTCTCCGGCCGCCGGACCTGCTTCGGTGGCATTGGGATTTCCCGAAAAGAGCCGGTTCCCCGGAAGGGACCGGCTCTCAATGTATTGTCTGGCCGAAGTGCCGGATCCCTATGAACCGGATCGTGGTTTCTTCAGGAGCATGTGTCCGATGAGTGACGTCTCCGAACGGGCCGGCGCCTTTTTCGGCCGCCGGAAGGGCAAGAAGCTTCGCGCCGGCCAGGACGAACTGGTTCAGAACCTGCTGCCCGCGATCCGCGTGGTTCCGGGCAGCGATCTCACGGGCCAGTTTCCGAACCGCGAGGCGCGGGAAACCTGGCTCGAGATCGGCTTCGGCGGCGGCGAGCATCTCGCCTCTCAGGCCCGCGAACGTCGAGACGTCAACTTCATCGGCTGCGAGCCCTTCGTGAACGGCATGGCGAAGCTATTGGCCGTGATCGAGCACGAGCACCTCGACAATGTCCGCGTCTGGGACGACGACGTCACCGATCTGTTGCCGACCCTGCCAGACGACTCTTTCGACCGGGTTTACATCCTCTATCCCGATCCCTGGCCGAAGCGCCGTCAGCGCAAGCGCCGCCTCGTCTCGGACGAGACCCTCGATCTGCTCGCGCGCGTGATGAAACCCGGTGCGGAGCTGCGCTTTGCCAGCGACATCGACGACTATATCGGCTGGGTGCTCGCCCGGGCCCTCCGCTCCCCGCATTTCCGCTGGACCGCGGCCCGCGCCGACGACTGGCGCAAACCCTATGAGGGCTGGCCGGGCACTCGCTACGAGGCCAAGGCCATCCGCGAAGGCCGAGTGCCGAGCTACCTGACCTTCGTGCGGATCTGATCGTCAGATGGGAGCCCGGGCCGCATGCTCGCCGCTCACGACCCTGCCATCGACGAGATGGATGCGCCGATCCACCCGTGCCGCGATCTCCATGTCGTGCGTGACGGCGATGACCGTCTTGCCGCGCTTGTGCACGAGGTCCCGCAGGATCTGAAACACCTGCTCCGAGCTCTTGCTGTCGAGGCTGCCCGTTGGCTCGTCGGCCAGCACCACATGGGGATCGTTGGCGAGCGCGCGGGCTACCGCCACTCGTTGGCGCTGGCCGCCAGAGAGCTGGTCCGGCCTCTTGTCGAGATGGCCGGCAAGACCGAGATCCTCCAGAAGCCCCGCTGCGCGATCGTGCATTTCCGCGGCCGACAGACGGCCCGCCTTGCGCATGGGAAGTTCCACGTTTCGAAGAATCGTGAATTCCGGCAGCAGGAAATGAAACTGAAACACGAAGCCCAGCATCTCGAGCCGCAGTCGCGCGAGTGCATTGTCGTCCAGGACGGACGTGTCCTGACCGGCGATCTTGAGACTGCCGCTGGTCGGGCGGTCGAGAAGACCGAGCAGGTAGAGCAGCGAGGACTTACCGGAGCCGGACGGGCCGGTGATGGCGATGAACTCCCGCTCGCTCACGGTGAGCGAGACGTCCCGCACCAGGGTGACCGGCACCGTGGCGGGCAGGATGCGGGTGAGATCTTCGGCTTCGATGAGCGGCGTCATGTGGCGCCCCGGATGATGTCGACCGGGTTGAGCCGGGCGGCCTGGCGCGCCGGGAGATAGCCCGCGACACCCGCCGACGCGAGGGCGAAGCCCGCCGCGATCAGGTAATGCCAGGGCGACCAGAACAAGGGGAGCTTGGTCATCTCGCGGCCGATGGCTGCGCCGGAGACCTTGAACTCGACCTGTGACAAGGCAAAGCAGAGGAGAAAGCCCAAAAGCCAGCCGACCACCGAGCCGGCAAGACCGAGTGCCAGTCCCTCGATCAGGAACAGCCGGCGCATATTGCCTTGCGTGAAGCCGAGGGATTTCAGGATCGCGATATCGCGCGCCTTTTCGTGGGTGATGGTGGAGATGATGTTGAAGATCCCGAACCCTGCTACGAGCAGGATCGCGCCCACCACGGTGTACATGACCACATTGCGCACCACCAAGGCCTCCAGAAGGGATTCGTTCGCCTCCTGCCAGGGCACCGCCTTGTAGCCGAGCTCGGCTTCCGCCTGACGGGCGACCTGGGGGGCGGCCTCCGGGTCGTCGAGGCGCAGGCGGATGTCGTTGATGGCATTGGGGCGCTCGCTCAGGATCTGTGCGTTCTTGAGCAGCACATAGGTCTCGCCTTCGTCGCGGGCGTTGGTACCGGTGTGAAACTGTCCGACGATCCTGAACCCTCGTGACTGGCCGGTTGGTGCGACGACCTGGATCGTCGTCCCCGTCGACGCGCCGAGTCTCTGCGCAAGGCGGTCGCCCACGATGATGTTGTTCCCGCCGGCCCGAAGCGCGTCGAAGCTGCCTTCGATGAAATCCGCGGCGACGGACGAGACCTGAGCCTCGATCTCCGGCTCGACGCCGATCACGGTGACACCCACGTCCCGTCCTGCATAGCGCACCACGCCCTGTGTCCGCAGGCTCTGCGCCAAGCGGCCGGGCACCCAGGTCCGCAAGGAGGCTGTGGCGGCGGCGGGATTGAGAATGCCCCGGCGATCCTCCTTCGGGCGCAGACCCTCGAATTGTGCCGCGGCGAACAGGTCCTCCGCGGGCTGCCGGCGCGGGGCGCGGTGCTCGTCGGTGATCTGAACATGGGGCATGGTGTCGACGAGTTGGGCGATGAAATCCTTCTCGGTGCCCTGCATCAAGGCCGCCATGGCGATGGAGAAGCCGACGCCGAGAGCGACACCGAGAATCGCCACGACAGTTTGCCGGCCGCGTCCGGCGATATGGGTCAGGGCGAGTTCGAGGAGGAGACGCATGTCAGCCTCTCCTTTCCAGAACCCTCACCCCATCGGTCAATTCGTCCGGGAAGGGGGCAATCACCCGATCCGTCTCGGCAAGGCCCTGCTGAACCTGCGTGTTGCGGGCGCCGCGGATCCCGACCTTCACGTCACGCTTGCGGGCCACGTCGCCCTCCAGCACGAACAGGGTGCTGCCACGCAGGGCATTGGCGGGAACCAGGAGCGCGCCGGACTCGACCCGGACGATCACATTTACCTCCACGGTCATGCCGATGCGCAGGGGTGTGTCCTCCGGCAGGGCGAGATGAACACGATAGGTCTTGGCGATCGGATCACCCTTCGGGGTGATCGAATCGACCTTCGCTTCCAGAACTTGCTCCGGAAAGGCGTCGGCCTTGAGAACGGCGCGCTGGCCGACCACAACGCGCGGGATATCCTCCTCGTTTACGTCGGCTTCGACCTGCAGGGGCTTGGGCTCTCCAACCCAGAACAGCACGGTCCCGGGCTCGGCCACCTCCCCCACTTCCCCGTCCTGGCGCACGACGACCCCGCTCATGGGAGCCCGCAGGACGTAAGACTCGAGCCGGGTTTCCTGGCCGGCGATGAGAGCCTGAATCTGGCCGAGTTCGCTGCGGGCGCGGTCGAGAGCCTGATCGCTGGCGACCCGGCGTTCCACCAGAGCGGCGATCCGGTCGTAATCCGCCGTGTTCAGCTTCTGCCGCGCATTAAGCTCCGCGAGCGTGGCCTCCGGCTGGCGGCTGTCGAGGCGGGCAAGGACAGCTCCCCGTTCCACCGACTCGCCCTCGCAATTGCACAGCTCGACGATGCGCTCCCGCAGGAGAGGCGCCACCTTGGCCCAGGTGCGCGGCTCCACGACGCCGGTCGCATAGACGATCTCGGCCACGTCTCCGTGCTCCGGAGAAACGACGGCGACCTCCGGCGGCCAGCTGAAGCGCCAATATGCCGCCGCGGCTGCCAACAGCACGATCCCGAGAAGAACGAGGCGCGACATCTTCAAGGCATGGTCCTCCGAAGGAGGTCCTGCCTATCATAGCTTAAGACAGGCCACGATAGCGTAGCTTTCCGGAGGAGCCGACGATCCGTCCCATGTCAAGGGATGCTGACAGGACCCTTGCATTTTTTGACTTGAATCGGTATATCTCTGACGTCAGCTCTGGTTGCAGCGTCAAGCTGCTGGTCGAGAGTGGGCCCCCCGGGGTCCGCTCTTTTTTATTGCTTGAACGCCGGAGCGTGCGGAGAGCCATGACAAACGAACGCGACAAGCGGCTGATTACGGAGAACGGCGTCGCTGCCCGGGTGGCGGCCATCGTCGAGCCTGTAATCGAGGATCTGGGCTTCAATCTGGTGCGGGTGCGGGTCACCGGCCAGAATGGATGCACGGTGCAGATCATGGCCGAGAGGCCGGACGGCACCATGTCGGTAAGCGATTGCGAGACTGTGAGCCGGGGGATTTCGCCGGTTCTTGATCTTGAGGATCCCATCGCCACGGCCTATCACCTGGAAATCTCCTCGCCGGGGATCGATCGCCCGCTCGTGCGTACCAGCGATTTCGAACGCTGGAGCGGCTACGAGGCCAAGGTGGAGATGGCTGTGCCGGTTGAGGGCCGCAAACGTTTCCGCGGCTTCCTCCGGGGCGTGGAGGACGGGATGCTCGTGATCGAGCTGCCGGACGTGAAGGAGGGCCTCGAGCCCATCGCCCGCGTGCCCCTGACGGATCTTGGCGAGGCGCACCTCGTTCTCACCGATGAGCTGATCCGTGAATCGCTGCGCCGCGGAACGGCGCCGACCACGGACGACCTTGATGAAGACACGGATGTGGTGGAAGCGCCGGAGTCGCGCGACCCGTCCGATAAGACGAAACCGAATTAAGGAGCGACCTCGATGGCTATCAGCGCCAACAGGCTTGAACTCTTGCAGATCGCCGATGCGGTCGCGCGCGAGAAGGTGATCGACAAGCAGATCGTGCTCGACGCCATGGCGGATGCCATCGCCAAGGCGGCCCGGTCCCGCTACGGTGCCGAGACCGACATCCATGCCGAGATCAACGGGAAGACCGGCGAGCTGCGCCTGGCCCGCCACCTCCTCGTGGTCGATGACGGCGCGGTCGAGAACGATTCCCGCGAGATCACCCTCGCCGAGGCCCGTACCCGCCACAACCCGGCGGCCCAGGTCGGCGACGTGATCGCCGATACCCTGCCGCCCTTCGATTTCGGCCGCATCGCCGCCCAGTCGGCCAAGCAGGTGATCGTGCAGAAGGTGCGCGACGCCGAGCGCGACCGTCAGTATCAGGAATACAAGGACCGCATCGGCGAGGTCGTGAACGGTGCGGTCAAGCGCGTCGAATACGGCAACGTGATCGTCGATCTCGGCCGTGGCGAAGCGATCATCCGCCGCGACGAGCTGATCCCGCGCGAGACCTTCCGTCCGGGCGATCGCATCCGCGCCTATCTCTTCGATGTGCGCCGCGAGGCCCGCGGGCCGCAGATCTTCCTGTCGCGCACCCATCCGCAGTTCATGGCGAAGCTCTTCGCCTCCGAAGTGCCGGAGATCTATGACGGCATCGTCTCGGTCCAGGCGGTTGCCCGCGATCCGGGCTCCCGCGCCAAGATCGCCGTGACCTCGCGCGATTCCTCCATCGATCCGGTCGGCGCCTGCGTCGGCATGCGCGGCTCCCGCGTCCAGGCGGTGGTCGGCGAACTCCAGGGCGAGAAGATCGACATCATTCCCTGGTCCCCGGATCAGGCGACCTTTATCGTCAACGCGCTGCAGCCGGCTGAAGTGGTCAAGGTGGTGCTCGACGAGGAAGCCGACCGCATCGAGGTGGTAGTGCCCGACGATCAGCTGTCGCTCGCCATCGGCCGCCGCGGCCAGAACGTGCGTCTGGCTTCGCAGCTCACCGGCTGGGACATCGACATTCTCACCGAGGCTGAGGAATCCGAGCGTCGCCAGAAGGAGTTCGCCGAGCGCACCGAGCTGTTCATGAATGCGCTCGACGTCGACGAGGTGGTGGGCCAGCTCCTTGCCTCCGAAGGCTTCCGCTCGGTCGAGGAAATCGCCTATGTGGACGCTGCCGAGGTGGCCTCCATCGAGGGCTTCGATGAGGACACCGCAGCCGAGATCCAGAGCCGCGCCCAGGAATATCTGGCCCGTATCGAGGCCGAGAACGAGACGCGTCGCAAGGAGCTTGGCGTCGCCGACGATCTGAAGGAGATCGACGGCGTCACCACGGCCATGCTGGTGGCCTTCGGCGAGAACGACATCAAGAATGTCGAGGATCTGGCCGGCTGCGCCACCGACGATCTCGTCGGCTGGACGGAAGGCCGCGGCGCCGAGGCGACCCGTTACAAGGGTGCGCTCGACGGTTTCGACGTCTCCCGTGCGGACGCCGAGAACATGATCATGGCCGCCCGCGTGAAGGCGGGCTGGATCGAGCAGCCGGAAGAGATCGTTGAGACCGAGGGATCGGCCGAAGAGGCCGAGACCGAAGCTCAGCCGTCTTAAAACGGCTATGATGGAGCGAGGTCAGCACCCGTGCCGCGGCATGAACCGGAGCGCACCTGCATCGTCACCCGCGAGGCTCAAAGCCCCGCGGGACTGATCCGCTTCGTCCTCGGGCCCGACAACCAGGTCGTGCCCGACCTCCGGCACAAGCTGCCGGGCCGCGGCGTCTGGGTCACGGCCCGTTTTGACATGGTGGAAGAGGCGGCCAAACGTCGCCTCTTTTCCCGCGCCTTCAAGACCGAGGCCAGGGCACCGGAGACCCTGGCCCAGGATATCGAGCGTCTTCTCCGGGACGATCTCCGTCAGGGCCTGTCGCTCGCCAACAAGGCGGGCGCGGTGGTCACCGGCTTCTTCAAGGTCGAGTCGGCCATCGCAGATAAACCCGTCGTCGCCCTTATTCATGCCGCAGAGGCGGCCGAAGATGGGCGAAGAAAATTGGCAAACCAGTTGCGTAAACGCCTCGGCGAGGCAATATCTAGCTTTCCGGTCATCCAAGAATTGTCGAATGACGAATTGGATTTGGCATTAGGCCGGTCACATGTGATACATGCTGCCCTCGTCGCGGGCGCTGGGAGCGACGGCTTTCTGAACCGCTGGCATCGTTACCGCGTCTTTCGCGGCCTCGGCGCCGATCAAACTGGCCTCGGAAACGAGACCGGCGAACCCACGATTTTGAACCCGCAGGAACTTTAGCGGAATGAGTGATACGAAAAACCAGGGCGACAAGACTCTTCATGTGTCGTCCAAGACGCTTTCTCTGAAGCGCCCTGTCGAGCAAGGCACGGTGCGCCAAAGCTTCTCCCATGGCCGGTCCAAGTCGGTCGTGGTGGAGACGGTCAAGCGTCGCCCTGCTGTCGGTCCCGGCGGGGCCAAGGAAGACAGACCCGCGACGCATCAGGCCGCGGCACCCGCGAGCGCGCCCAAGCCTGTCGCTCCGGCTCCGAAGCCGGCTGCCCCGGCTCAAGGTGGCCGCCCGCAGCGCAGCGCTCCGAACACCCCCCGTTCCGGTGGCATGGTGCTGCAGACGCTCTCCGAGCAGGAGCGCGATGCACGCATGAACGCGCTGGCCGATGCCCGCCGCCGCGACGAGGAAGAGCGTCGCCGTCAGGCCGAGGAAGCGGTTCGCCGCGTCGAGCGCGAGGCCATCGAGGCCAAGGAGCGTGAAGCGGCCGAGGCCCGCAAGCGCGAAGAGGAAGACCGTCGCCGTCAGGACGAGGAGCGCAAGCGCCGCGCCGAGGACGAGGCTCGCCGTCGTCTGGGCGAAGAGGCCGCTCCGCCGCGTCCGGCTCAAGGATCTGCTCCGGCAGCCCGGTCCGGCGCTCCGCGTCAGGACGGCGCCCGTTCGGATCGCCCACGCGGCGATGGACCCCGTCCCTCCGGCCCACGTTCGGATGGCCCCCGTTCAGGCGGCTATGCTCGCCCCGGCGTCGGCACCACGGGTGGCCGCCCGCCGAGCCTGAACCATATGGCGCGCCCGGCCGCGCCGGCCGCGCCCGATCCGGAAACCGCGAAGCCGAATGTTCGCACAACTCCGCCCGTTGCTGCTCGCGCTGTGGTGATGGATGACGACGAGGGTGCACGCACCATCCGCCGTCCTGGCGTTGCAGCCAAGCCCGCAGCCCTGCCGAAGACGCCTCGGGCAGCCCCCGGCGAGGAAAAGCGCCGCGGCCGTCTGACCCTGGCGAACGCGACTTCGGGCGAGGATGAGCGGACCCGCTCGCTCGCCTCCTTCCGTCGCCGCAATCAGCGTCTCATGGGCCACCGTCAGGTGGAACAGAAGGAAAAGATCGCCCGCGAGGTGATTATTCCTGAGACGATCACTATCCAGGAACTCGCCAACCGCATGTCGGAGCGCGCCGTGGACGTGATCAAGTTCCTGATGAAGCAGGGCGAGATGCACAAGATCACCGACGTGATCGATGCCGATACCGCGCAGCTCGTCGCGGAGGAGCTCGGCCACACGGTGAAGCGCGTCGCGGAATCGGACGTCGAGGAAGGCCTCTTCGATACGCCGGATGTGGACGAGAACCTCGTCACCCGGCCGCCGGTCGTGACCATCATGGGCCACGTCGACCACGGCAAGACCTCGCTGCTTGACGCGATCCGCAAGACCAACGTGGTCTCCGGCGAAGCCGGCGGCATCACGCAGCATATCGGCGCCTATCAGGTGACCTCGCCGCTCGGCGGCAAGATCACCTTCATCGACACGCCCGGCCACGCGGCCTTTACGGCCATGCGCGCCCGCGGCGCCAAGGTGACGGATATCGTCGTGCTGGTGGTGGCGGCCGATGACGGCGTCATGCCGCAGACCATTGAGGCGATCAACCACGCGCAGGCGGCCGGCGTGCCGCTGATCGTGGCGATCAACAAGGTGGACAAGCCCGACGCCAACCCGCAGCGGGTCCGCACCGAGCTGCTGCAGCATTCCATCGTCGTCGAGTCGATGGGCGGCGAGACCCTCGAATTCGAGGTTTCCGCCAAGACCGGCCAGGGTCTCGAGACCCTGCTCGAAGGTCTTCAGCTCCAGGCCGAAATCCTCGAGCTCAAGGCCAATGCCGAGCGGTCGGCGGAAGGCACCGTCATTGAGGCGAAGCTCGATCGCGGCCGTGGTCCCGTGGCGACCGTGCTCGTGCAGCGCGGCACGCTCCGCACCGGCGACATCGTCGTGGCCGGCGCCGAGTGGGGTCGCGTGCGTGCCCTGATCAACGATCTCGGCGCCAATGTGAAGGAAGCCGGTCCCTCCGTCCCGGTCGAGGTCCTGGGCTTCAACGGCACGCCGGAAGCGGGCGACCGCGTTGCGGTGGTCGAGTCCGAGGCCCGCGCCCGCGAGGTCACCGAGTACCGCACCCGCCAGAAGCGCGAGCGTCAGGCGGCCCGCATGGGTTCGTCCGGACGCACGCTCGCCGACATGATGCGCGACCTCAAGGCCGGAGCGGGCCGCAAGGAATTCCCGCTCGTGGTCCGGGCCGACGTCCAAGGTTCGGCAGAAGCGATCGTGGGTGCTCTCGAGAAGGTCGGCAACGAGGAAGTTGCGGCCCGCATCGTCCAGGCGGGCGTCGGCGGCATCTCGGAATCCGACGTCACCCTGGCGGAAGCCTCGGGCGCCATCATCCTCGCCTTCAACGTGCGTGCCCACAAGGAAGCGCGCGAGGCGGCCGAGCGTGCCGGTATCGAGATCCGCTACTACAACATCATCTACGACCTCGTGGATGACGTGAAGGCGGCGATGTCCGGATTGCTCGCTCCGACGCTGCGCGAAGAGCGGCTCGGCGAGGCGCAGATCCTCGAGGTGTTCAACGTGTCGAAGGTTGGCAAGATCGCCGGCTGCCGCGTCCTCGACGGCGTGGTTCAGCGCGGCGCCCATGTCCGCCTGATCCGCGACAACGTGGTGATCCACGAAGGCAAGCTCTCACAGCTCAAGCGCTTCAAGGACGACGCCCGCGAGGTCACGTCCGGTCAGGAATGCGGTATGTCCTTCGAGAACTACCAGGACATGCGCGTCGGCGATCTGATCGAGTGCTACCGCGTGGAAGAGGTGAAGCGGTCGCTGTAAGCCGCTTCGCTACTCCCACCCTGAACATTGCGTCATCACCGGGCTTGTCCCGGTGATCTCGCTTTAATGGGCAGAGTTCCTACTGAATCGAGGTGGCCGGCGACCTGCCACGCCGCCTTGCACGATGGTCCGGTCCAATCCCGGAGAAGTAAAAATGGCTAAACGTTTCGAACAAACCACCGGACCCTCCCAGCGCCAGCAGCGCGTGGCCGAGCTTATTCGCCATGCGCTTGCGGAGGTCCTCTCCCGAGGCGACCTGCAGGACGATGTGCTGACGCGCAACGTCATCACCATTCCGGAAGTGCGCATGTCGCCGGATCTCAAGCTCGCGACCGCCTACATCATGCCGCTCGGCGGCAAGGACGAGGAAGCGGTGCTCAAGGCGCTCGACAAGAACAAGAAGCTGCTGCGCCAGGAAGTGGCCCGGCGGGTCAACCTGAAATTCGCACCCGACCTGCGCTTCCGCCGCGACGAGAGTTTCGACGAGGCCGCACGTATCGACGCGCTGCTGCGCTCCGAGCGCGTCGCCCGCGATACGGTGAAGCCCGCAACCGACACCTCCGAAGACGACAGCGAGTAAGTGCGATGAACGAAGAACGCCCGCAGCGGAGGCCTCACGGAGACCGCCCGAAGAAACGCGACGTCAATGGATGGATCATCCTCGACAAGGGCGTTGGCATGACCTCGACCCATGCGGTTGCTGTTGTGAAGCGCGGCCTGTCCGCCAAGAAAGCGGGGCACGCCGGCACTCTCGACCCGCTTGCCTCCGGCATCCTGCCGATTGCGCTCGGCGAGGCGACCAAGACCGTGCCCTTCGTCATGGACGGGCGCAAATCCTACGTCTTCACAGTCGCCTGGGGTGAGGAGACCACGACCGATGACACCGAGGGCGAAGTGGTCGAGCGGACGGACAGGCTGCCGGATCCGTCCGAGATCGAGGCATTCCTGCCCCGCTTCACCGGCCAGGTGCAGCAGGTGCCGCCGCGCTTCTCGGCCATCAAGATCGCCGGCGAGCGCGCCTACGATCTCGCCCGCGACGGCGAGGTGGTGGAACTCCAGCCCCGCACTGTGGAGATCGATCGCCTCTCCCTGATCCATCATGTGGGCAACCGCTCGGTGATCGAGGCCGATTGCGGCAAGGGCACCTATGTGCGCGCCATCGCCCGCGATCTCGGCCGCGCGCTCGGCTGCCTCGGCCATATCGCGGCGCTCAGGCGCACCCGCGTCGGTCCTTTCACGGAGCATGACGCCGTGATGGTCGACGACATCGCCATCGATCCGGCGGCCCTGCGCCCGGTGGAGATCGCGCTCAGCGAAATCCCCTCTATCACGGTCAGCCGCGACATGGCCGGCCGCCTCATGCGCGGCCAGTCCATCATCCTACGCGGCCGCGAGGCACCCTTGTCTGGCAAGGTTTATGCCACCTGCAACGGAATCCTCATTGCCGTCGGCGACGTGGAGCGCGGCGAACTCGTGCCCCACCGAGTGTTCAATCTGGGGGTCTGACACACCCTCACCCGTCATCCCCAGACTTGTTCCGGTGATCCACGTCTTTAGGCCATAAAACGTGGATGGCCGGGATAAGCCCGGCCATGACGGCAAAGAGCCTGGAAGGGCATCACCGATCAGCCATCCCATTGCTCCGCTTGAGAAAAATGATTTCTCTGGCACTTGGGCGCTTTTCGTGTATGGTGCGCCATCTTTTTGACGGCTCATGCCGCAAAAGACGCGTCCGGGTTCGGACCGCGCTGGACGACATCCCGGCCCGGCCCTTCCGGATGCCCCCGACCTGAAGCCCTGAAGGCCAAGGTCTCCTGATAAAGCCAACCTGAAAGGATTGACGATGTCGATTACGGCTGAGCGCAAGAACGCGCTTGTTAAGGAATTCGCCCAGAAGGCTGGCGATACCGGCTCCCCCGAGGTGCAGGTCGCCATTCTGACCGAGCGGATCAACAACCTGACCGGCCACTTCAAGAGCCACACGAAGGACAACCACTCCCGTCGTGGCCTTTTGAAGATGGTGTCGTCGCGCCGTTCGCTTCTCGACTATCTGAAGAAGAAGGACGAGAACCGCTACAAGGTGCTGATCGAGAAGCTCGGCATCCGCCGCTAAGCTTTTTGAAAAACTTCCGTCCGGAGCCCGGCTCCGGACGGATTTCTCCGACACTGCGAGGACTCAAGTCCCGGTGTTTTCAAAGGAGGCGGCAGACACGATGACCATGGCAGGATCGCAAGAGGCTTGTAAGGCGGGCTTGTCCGCCGGCGCGAGCCTCTCGCCGTCTTGCTCATGGCATCGAGCCCCCGCCCCGCTGTCATGAAAGACACGCCATGTTCGATATTCAACGCGAAGAACTGATCTGGGCCGGGCGCAAGCTCGTGCTCGAAACGGGCAAGATGGCCCGCCAGGCCGACGGCGCCGTCGTCGCCACTTACGGTGAAACCACCGTTCTCGCCACCGTCGTCTCGGCCAAGGAGCCGAAGGCCGGCATCGATTTCTTCCCGCTCACGGTGAACTACCAGGAGCGCACCTATGCCGCCGGCCGCATCCCGGGCGGCTACTTCAAGCGCGAAGGCCGCCCGACCGAGAAGGAGACTCTGGTCTCCCGCCTCATCGACCGTCCGATCCGCCCCCTCTTCGTCGAGGGCTACAAGAACGACACGCAGGTCGTCGTGACCGTGCTCTCGCACGATCTCGAGAACGATCCTGACATCGTCGGCATGGTGGCCGCCTCTGCTGCTCTCACGCTCTCCGGCGTGCCCTTCATGGGACCGGTCGGCGCTGCCCGTGTCGGTTATATCGGCGGCCAGTATAAGCTGAACCCGCCGCTGCAGGAAATGGACCAGACCTCCCTCGACCTCGTGGTCGCCGGCACCGCCGACGCCGTGCTCATGGTCGAGTCCGAGGCGAAGGAGCTGCCCGAGGACGTGATGCTCGGCGCCGTGATGTTCGGCCACAAGCATTTCCAGCCGGTGATCGAGGCCATCATCCGCCTCGCCGAGAAGGCCGCCAAGGAGCCGCGCGACTACCAGCCTGCGGACGTGTCCGAGGTGGAAAAGGCCGTTCTCGACATCGCCGAGAAGGATCTGCGCGAAGCCTACAAGCTCACCAAGAAGCAGGATCGCTATGCTGCCGTCGACGCCGTGAAGGCACGCGTGTTCGACGCGCTCTGCCCTGCCGAGGGCGAAGCCCGCTTCGAGGCCGAGAAGGTTAAGGCCGTGTTCAAGGAAGCCCAGGCCAAGGTCGTGCGCTGGAACGTCCTCGACACCGGCACCCGCATCGACGGTCGCGACCTCAAGACCGTCCGTCCGATCGTGTCGGAAGTCGGCGTCCTGCCGCGCACCCACGGTTCGGCCGTGTTCACCCGCGGCGAGACCCAGGCGCTGGTCGTGACCACGCTCGGCACCGGCGAGGACGAGCAGTTCATCGACGAGCTGGAGGGCACCCGCAAGGAGACCTTCCTGCTGCACTACAACTTCCCGCCCTATTCCGTCGGTGAGACGGGCCGCATGGGCTCGCCCGGCCGCCGCGAAATCGGCCACGGCAAGCTCGCCTGGCGCGCCATCCACCCGATGCTGCCGGCCGCTCACGACTTCCCCTACACGATCCGCGTCGTGTCGGAGATCACCGAGTCGAACGGCTCCTCATCGATGGCCTCCGTCTGCGGCGCCTCGCTGGCGCTGATGGATGCAGGCGTTCCTCTGCGCCGCCCGGTGGCAGGCATCGCCATGGGTCTCATCCTCGAGGGTGAGCGCTACGCGGTCCTGTCCGACATTCTCGGCGACGAGGATCACCTTGGCGACATGGACTTCAAGGTGGCCGGAACGGAGCAGGGCATCACCTCGCTCCAGATGGACATCAAGATCGCCGGCATCACGGAAGAGATCATGCGCGTCGCGCTCGAGCAGGCTCAGGCCGGCCGCACGCACATCCTCGCCGAGATGAACAAGGCTCTCACCGCGCCGCGCGCCGAGCTCGGCGAGCATGCCCCGCGCATCGAGACCATGCAGATCCCGGTCGACAAGATCCGCGAAGTCATCGGTTCAGGCGGCAAGGTCATCCGCGAGATCGTGGAGAAGACCGGCGCGAAGATCGACATCAACGACGACGGCCTGATCAAGATCGCGTCCGCCGACGGCAAGTCGATCAAGGCCGCCTATAACTGGATCCGCTCCATCGTCGCCGAGCCCGAGGTCAACACGATCTACGAGGGCACGGTGGTGAAGGTGATGGAATTCGGCGCCTTCGTGAACTTCTTCGGTTCCCGCGACGGCCTCGTCCACATCTCCGAGCTCGCCAAGAACCGCGTCGGCAAGGTCACCGACGTCGTGAAAGAGGGCGACAAGGTGAAGGTGAAGTTCCTCGGCATGGACGAGCGCGGCAAGGTCCGTCTCTCCATGAAGGTCGTCAACCAGGAGACCGGCGAGGACATCACCGAGCAGCTCAAGGCCGAGCGTGAAGCCGAGCGCGCCCAGCGCGATCAGCAGAAGCAGGCCGGCGAGTAAGAGCCTAAATCAGATAATAAATGAAAAGGGGCGGTTTGAAACCGCCCCTTTTTCTTGACATAAGCAGGCATAATGTTCTTTCATAGTACTATCTGTGTTTTTGCGTAATACCGATCTATGCATCTCATCTATATCGATGACTCAAAAGACAACGTCCTTTGTTGCTTTTCCGCTTTATGCATCCCTGCCAATCATTGGCTCCAAGCTCTAAATCAACTTATTGAATTTCGGCGTTCTATCCGCAAATCTGAGGGTATATTTTCAAGCATTGAAATGCATGCAACAGACTGGATAGGTGGGCGCGGAAATATTGCTCACAATACTGTTCTAAAAATTACGCGAGCCCGCATTTTCCGCCTATTTTTAGAGGAGATAATTAAGTTACCTCAAGTCCAGATCTTTAATGCTTGCGGCTCTAAGAAGGATGAAATGATTTTATTTGAGAGATTGCTCAATAGGATCAATGTTAACATGAGCAAATCAAATAGTTCCTGTATAATATTCTCAGATGAAGGAAAAAATTATGATAAGCTAGTGCGTCGCATGAGGAGACATAATTATATAATTAGTAAACTCGGCACATGGAATGACGGATCGACTGCCAAAAACATCCCAATTGAGAAAATTATCGAAGATCCAGTTTATAGAGACTCTTCCAAGAGCTTGCTGATTCAAGCATCTGATTTTTGTGCATTTTCGCTTCTCAGGAAAGAAGCACCTACGCCAAATACGAACAAGCTTGGTATCTCGGACGCTTTTATGCTTCTGGAGCCTGTTTTAGTCAAACAAGCTTATAGAAAAGACCCTTTAGGTATAATTAGAAGCACATGAGGGCCCCAAGTTGCCCTGGGACCCTCTTGAGAGCGGAGCGCTTCCCGCCGATACAGCGGTGCTACTCCGCATAAACAATATATAACTTTAAACTACATTTTTCAATTCAATGATTCGCTGAGAGTCAAGTCCTTGTCGAGACTCGTGTATTTAGAGTCCACTGGACTTTGGATGCCTCACTTATCCACAGGCGAGCCGGTGGGTAAAAGTGTGGAAGCGCGGACATGTTCCCTAAGCGATCACAAGCCACGTTGCGCTAAAACTACATTGTCGTGAATGTATGCAAGTAAGTTAAAGGATTTTGCGTCAGCTCTAAGTGCCAAGGCTATCCGCCTCCGGAATAATCCAGCTCCCTAGGGGCGCCGCGCGCCCCCTGATCTGAACAATCTGGCGGTCGCGGGCAGTGAGGTCGAGGCCGGCGCGGGTGGCGAGGTCTTCGGAGATCACGAGTTCGACGTTGAGTTCCTTGGCGAGCCCTTCCAGGCGACTTGCGGCGTTGATGGTGTCACCAACGGCGGTGAGGCTGGTCGCCTGGCCGTAGCCCATCTGCCCGACAATGGCAGGGCCAGCATGGAGGCCCATGGCGATTTTTAAGGGATGCTCGAATTCGCTCTCGTATTCCTCGTTGAGATGGACGAGCGCTGCCTTGATCCGCAGCGCGGCATCGAGCGCCTGTTTCGCCGCCTGCTGCGGCGTGGTCTTGAGGCCGAAGAGGGCGAGTACGCCATCGCCGATGAACTTGTCGATATAGCCGCCCGCATCCTCGACGGATTCACCCACTGCCTCGAAATAGCGGTTGAGGATGAAGACCGTGTCGAAGGGCAGGCGCCGCTCCGCCAGCGTCGTGAACCCGCGCAGGTCGCAGAACAGGACCGCGATTTCCTGCTCCTGTCCCTGGGCGCGGCCGCTGCGGACGAGCGAGGTCACGCCGTTGCGCCCCGTGGACAGGATCGGCACCACCGAGACGTCGTGGGTCGGCCGGAACTGGCAGGCGAGCCTCACATTGGGGCCGGCCTTGATGCGCGCTAGTGTGCCGCGCTCCTGGGCGGTTGGCGGCGGCTGGCGCTGATGACCATCGAGCACTCGCACCCGGCAGGTGGAGCAGCGCCCTCTTCCGCCACAGACGGCGACATGCGGAATGCCGGCAATACGGCTTGCCTCCAGCACGCTGAATCCCTGGGGCACGGTCGCGATCTGATCGTTGGGATAGAAGACACGCACCCGCCGTGACCACAACAATCCGCTGCGAATGATGCGGGCTGCGACAGTGGCCGCAAGCAGCCCCCCGAAGAAGGCATAAAGGACAGGACCGGCCATCGGTATCAAGCCGGAGGCAGCGGGAGCCGGACTTTGCACGAACCGTCCCGGCTCGTCCGCGATCTCCCTCCCCGCCTCGGCAAAGCCGAGCAGCGCGAGGACGGGAACAAGGACGGCGCCCGTGTAGAGAAGCAGTGCGGAGCGCGGGAACCAGGTTTTCGGGCGCAGCCAGAAATAGATCCCGAGACATCCGTGCAGCCAGGCAATCACCAAAGCGATCA
The DNA here is from genome assembly GCF_016864375.1 of Microvirga sp. VF16. Classification (GTDB taxonomy): domain Bacteria; phylum Pseudomonadota; class Alphaproteobacteria; order Rhizobiales; family Beijerinckiaceae; genus Microvirga. The sequence goes on from NZ_CP069354.1 coordinate 172,140, forward strand.
CCTGCCTGGCACCAACTTCGGGATTGTTGATCCAGAGATTGCGAACCACGTCCGGGTAGCCGGAATCCTGCCCGGTCAGGGCCCATTCCACCCGGGTCCCGACCACATGGGCGATCAGCAGGAACGGCAGGCTCACCCCCAAGGCCAGCTGTGCCGCCTCGCGGACCGGCATGCGCAGGGTGCGGCGCCGATAGAGCGCCAATAGCGCCAGCAGGAAATGCACGAGAATGGAGCCGTAAAGAAGCACAGTCCCGACGGGATTTCGCCAAAGGCGGTTGAACCAGACGCGTCCTGCTTCCATCGCTTCGATGGAAACGAGGCCGAGCGCGTGATTGCTGAAATGGGTGAGGAGAAAGGCCCCGAGCACCAAGCCTGTGAACAGGCGAATCTCGCGCGTCCGGATCGTGATCTCAGAGACGGGCGGCTCCGGTGCCAGTTTGCCTTGCAGGCTTTTCATACGCGTCTTTCACATCGGCCCAGCTTCAAAGGCTTTCAGGCTTGCCTGCCGCTATGCAGTTGCACCAAGGTGCGGATTGTCAAATCACGATCCCTGCATCGGCTCCTCTTCTATGTCTCATCTCATCACCAGCCTCGCGGAACTCGAAGCCCTTTACGGCGAGGTCAGCAAGGGTTCGCTCCTGAAGGAGACGGATCGGGTTGTGCCCGAGTATCGCGCCTTCATCGAGGCCGCGCCCTTCGTGGCACTCGCCACCCGGGGACCGGAGGGTCTCGATTGCTCGCCCCGCGGCGACGGACCGGGCTTCGTGCGCGTTCAGGAAGAAAAGACCCTGTTGCTGCCGGACCGGCGCGGCAACAACCGCCTCGATTCGCTGCGCAACATCGTGGGCGATCCGAGCGTCGCCCTGCTGTTCCTGATTCCCGGCATCGGCGAGACTCTGCGCGTCAACGGTCGAGCGGTGATTTCGGTCGATCCTTCTCTGCTCGAAAGCTTCGCCATCGACGGCAAGGCGCCGAAATCCGTCATCGCCGTCACGGTCGAGGCCGTCTATTTCCAATGTGCCCGCGCGATCCTGCGCTCGGAGTTATGGAACCCGAGAAAGCACGTGGCGCGCGGCTCATTGCCGAGCGCGGGCCAGATCCTCGCGGCCCTGTCGAACAACGAGGTGGGCGGCGAAGCTTATGACAAGGAACTGCCGGAAAGGCAGCGTACAACCCTTTATTGAGCAGGATGCGCTTGACCTGAAGTCCCCTGCCCCCGAAAAGGCAGATCCCACTTGTTCTGGAAAAGGCACAAGGACATTCCATGACGATCCAACGCATCAAGCCCGGCCCGCGCATGAGCGGCGCCGTCGTTCACGGCAACACGGTCTATCTCGCCGGCCAGGTCGCCAATCAGACCGCCGGGCAAAGCGTCACCGAGCAGACCAAGGAAATCCTCGCGATCATCGACGGCCTGCTCAGTGAGGCCGGCACTGATAAGTCGAAGATCCTGATGGCAAATATCTGGCTCACCGACATGGGCACGTTCCAGGAGATGAATGCCGTGTGGGATGCCTGGGTCTCGCCCGGCAACACCCCTGCCCGCGCGACCGTCGAGGCCAAGCTCGCAGCCCCGGCCTTCAAGGTCGAGATCGCGGTCATCGCGGCCAAGTAAGCTTTGCTGCCAAGTTAAGTTTTCAGCAAAAAGAAGCGGGCCATATGGCCCGCTTCTTCATTCACCCTTCGATCTCGTTACGGGCAGGGATGGCGTCGGCCATCATAACCGAGATAGGTGCCCGAGGCCGGGTCATAGGACCGGTAGCGCTGAGCGCAATAGGAATTACCGCCATAGACCGGCGCAGCCTGCGACTGGGCAATGGCGCCGCCGATGATGGCGCCGGTCGCAAGGCCGATGGCGCCTGCTGCGGCAGCTGATCCATAGTCGCGGCGGTAGTAACGTGGGCCGTAATAGCCATAACGGGAGCCATAGTAGCCGCGGCGCGCGCCATAGTAACGGCGGTCTACATAGCGCGGGCCACCACCGCGATAAGCACGCCGAATGGCGCGTCCACGATAGTAATCCTGCGCGTACGCAGTCTTCACGTTGCCGTTCTGCACCGCGGCGACAAGTTCATTCATTGGTGTGGTCTGAGCCTCGGCAGCAAAAGCCGGAGCGGCGAGGCCAAAGGTGCCGAGCGCAGCCGTAGCCGCGACAGCCATGAAGAATTTACGCATGGGACAACTCCTCCAATCTCGGGAGGCGAACGCAAAAAACCTCGGGTCGTTCCCCTTTTGAGGAATTTCGGTCTATCTCTCGCGGGAACGTGAGGATCGAGAGGGCGGTTTCATGATTGTAGGCCACCCTCTCAGGATGAGGATTGTAAGACCGAAAACGACAATAGCCGGGTCAAGCCCGGCCATTGTGATTACGTAACTCTTCAGCTCACAGAATGAACCGGCTCAGATCCGTGTTCTTCGCGAGCATCTCCACCTCGCCGCGCACATAAGCGGCGTTGATGGTCACTGTCTCGCCGGAGCGATCGGGGGCCGTGAAGGAGACGTCGTCGAGCACGCGTTCCAGCACCGTCTGCAGGCGGCGGGCGCCGATATTCTCGACCGAGTTGTTCACGTCGACAGCGACCTGAGCGAGCGCATCGATGGCATCGTCGGTGAAGACGAGATTCACGCCCTCGGTATGCATCAGCGCGACCGATTGCTTGATCAGGCTCGCTTCCGTCTCGGTGAGGATGCGCTTGAAATCCTCTACCGTCAGCGGTGCGAGCTCGACACGGATCGGCAGACGACCCTGCAGCTCGGGCAGCAGATCCGACGGCTTCGAGACATGGAACGCGCCGGATGCGATGAAGAGGATATGGTCGGTCTTCACCGGCCCGTATTTCGTCGACACCGTCGTGCCTTCGATCAGCGGCAGCAGATCGCGCTGCACGCCCTCGCGGGAGACATCGGCACCGGTGCGGCCTTCGCGGCCGGCGATCTTGTCGATCTCGTCGAGGAACACGATGCCGTTGTTCTCCACCTGGCGCAGCGCCTCCTGGACGATGGCGTCCTGGTCGATCAGCTTGTCGGCTTCTTCCGTCACCAGCGGCTCATAGGCTTCGCGCACGGTGGTGCGGCGGGTTTTCGAGCGGCCACCGCCGAACGCCTTGCCGAACATGTCGGAGAGATTGATCGCACCGACCGACGCGCCGGGCATGCCGGGGATCTCGAACATCGGCATCCCCTGCCCTCCACCCGATTGCAGCTCGACCTCGATCTCCTTATCGTCGAGCTCGTTGGCGCGCAGCTTGCGGCGGAAGGCATCGCGGGTGGCGGCGCTGGCAGTGGAACCAACGAGCGCATCGAGCACACGCTCTTCCGCCGACACATGCGCCTTTGCCTGGACCTGGCGGCGGCGTTCGTCCTTCACGAGACCGATGCCAATCTCGACGAGGTCACGCACGATCTGCTCCACGTCACGGCCGACATAGCCGACCTCCGTAAACTTCGTCGCCTCAACCTTGATGAAAGGCGCGCCTGCGAGCTTGGCGAGGCGACGCGAGATCTCTGTCTTGCCGCAACCCGTGGGGCCGATCATGAGAATGTTCTTCGGCGCCACCTCTTCGCGTAAGTTTCCTTCGAGCTGCTGCCGGCGCCAGCGGTTGCGCAGAGCAATGGCGACCGCACGCTTGGCGTCGTTCTGGCCAACGATGTAGCGGTCGAGTTCGGAAACGATTTCGCGGGGAGAAAACGTGGTCATAACTTCATCTTCCGGTGCCATCCCCGGCCGGAAGCAGCGAGAGCTGCTGGAGGGGAAGGGAATCCACAATCAAGGCTTTCCGTGTCCGGATCCCCTTCCCGGCCGCGTTGCGGCCGCCGGGGATGACACGAACGGTTCTATGCGGCGTCCAATGTTTCGATGACGATGTTCGCATTGGTATAGACGCAGATCTCGGCGGCGATGGCGAGAGACCGGCGCACGATGGCTTCCGCATCCATGTCGGAATCGGCGAGCGCCCGCGCGGCAGCGAGCGCATAATTGCCGCCGGAGCCGATGGCCATGATACCGTTTTCCGGCTCCAGCACGTCGCCGGCACCGGAGAGCAGCAGGCCCACATCCTTATCGGCCACCAACATCATCGCTTCCAGGCGGCGCAGGTAGCGGTCGGTACGCCAGTCCTTGGTGAGCTCGACGCAGGCGCGGGTAAGCTGGCCAGGATATTGTTCGAGCTTGGCCTCGAGCCGCTCGAACAGGGTGAAGGCATCCGCCGTTGAGCCGGCAAAGCCGCCGATCACGCCGCCCTTGGCGAGACGGCGGACTTTTTTCGCATTGCCCTTCACGACAGTCTGGCCAAGGCTGACCTGCCCATCGCCGCCGATGACGACGCGGCCGCCTTTGCGGACCATAAGAATCGTGGTGGCATGCATGCGGGGGGTGGCGTCTTCAGACACGAGGGTCAAACTCCGGAGGGCAGGATCTAATCAGCATCGGCCACACGGCCGTTTCAAGGCCTGACTTAATCACTGATCGGGCAAAAGCAACGCGGGTGGCATTTCTGCGCAGGTCTTGCTAGAAGGCCTCGTCTCTTGTTCCGCAAAGGATTTTGATGATGCGCTCCGCGAGCGTTAGCCGTCGCACCGCCGAGACCGATGTCGCCGTGTCGATTGCCCTCGATGGCACCGGCAAGGCCGAGATCTCCACGGGGGTCGGCTTCCTCGACCATATGCTCGAACTGTTTGCCCGACACGGTCACTTCGACCTGACCGTGAAGGTGACCGGCGACCTGCATGTGGATCAGCATCATACGACCGAGGACTCCGGGATTGCGCTCGGCCAGGCCATCCTGCAGGCGCTTGGCGATAAAAAGGGCATCTCGCGCTATGCCGACATTCATCTCCCGATGGACGAGACCTTGACGCGCGTCGCCCTCGACATATCGGGCCGCCCCTTCCTCGTGTTCCGGACCACCTTCCCGACGGAGAAGATCGGCGTTTTCGACACCGAACTGGTACGTGAATTCTATCAGGCGTTCGCCATCAACGCAGGCCTGACGCTCCATGTGGAGACGCTCTATGGCGAGAACAGCCACCATATCGCCGAGAGCTGCTTCAAAGGCTTGGCACGGGCCTTGCGTCAGGCCGTGGCACTGGACCCAAGGGAAGAGGGCCGCGTTCCCTCCACCAAGGGTACACTCTAAATCCCTTTAAGATCCCTTGTCCGGCGGGCACGCCAGCGTCACCTCACCGGACGAGGCCTGAGGAAACGTCGCCATGACCACCTTTACTCTGCACCTCGCGCGCGATGCGCGGCCGGGTGATCCGACAGCTCTGGACGAGTCGGAGCTCGTGAAGGATGCCTTTTCCTGGGGCGCCTTCTTCTTCACCTTCCTGTGGTTCTTCTACCACCGGCTCTGGCTTGCCGGAATCGGCGTGCTGATCCTCGTCTTCGCCTTCGGCGGCCTCATGGCCCTGCTCGACGTGCATCCGCTTGCCGGCACCGTCGCGCAGCTTCTGCTGCAGGTTCTGATCGGGCTCGAGGCCAATAGCCTGAGGCGCTGGACCCTGGCGCGCCGCGGCCTGCCCATGGTCGATGCGGTCACAGCAGAAGACCGGGACGAAGCGGAGACCAAAGCCTTCGCCCGCTGGCTCGAGGCCAGGCCGACCTCCCTGCCCCGCAGCCCGGCGTCCACATCCATCCTGTCCACTCCTCGGAGGTCCGAACCGGTGATCGGCCTCTTTCCCGATGCGGAGCGTCCCCGGTGAGCGTCGTCATCATCGATTACGGGTCCGGCAACCTGCACTCCGCCGCCAAGGCTTTCGAGCGGGCCGCGCGCGAGGCGGAGCTCGATCTCACCATCACGGTTTCTTCCGATCCAACCCTCGTCGCCAAGGCCGACCGGATCGTGCTGCCGGGCGTCGGCGCCTTCGCCGATTGCCGCCGCGGTCTCGATGCCGTACCGGGCATGGTGGAAGCGCTGCAACGGCGCGTCCATGAGGACAAGCGCCCCTTCCTCGGCATCTGCGTCGGCATGCAGCTCATGGCGACGCGCGGCCTCGAGCACACGACGAGCTACGGCCTCGACTGGATCCATGGTGACGTGAAGGCGATTACGCCGAGCGACCCCAGCTTAAAGATCCCGCATATGGGCTGGAACACGCTGCAACAGGTGAAGCCGCATCCGCTGCTCGACGGTATTCCGACCGGACCTGATGGGCTGCACGCCTATTTCGTGCATTCCTATGCGCTCTCGCCGGCCATCCCGGACGACGTGGTCGCCACCGCCGATTACGGCGGCCCGGTCACGGCCATCGTCGGCCGCGACAATCTCGTCGGCACGCAATTTCACCCCGAAAAGAGCCAGGCCCTCGGCCTCAAGCTCATCGCCAATTTCCTAAGGTGGCGCCCGTGATCCTTTACCCTGCCATCGACCTCAAAGAAGGCCGCTGCGTCCGCCTCATTCAAGGCGACATGGACCAGGCGACCGTGTTCAACGACGATCCGGCCGACCAGGCCGCGACCTTCGAGCGCCAGGGCTTCGAGTGGCTGCACGTGGTCGATCTCGACGGCGCCTTTGCCGGCAAGCCGATGAATGCCGCGGCCGTCGAGAATATCCTGAAGCGCGTGACGATCCCGGTGCAGCTCGGCGGCGGCATCCGCGACATGAAGACGGTCGAGGGCTGGCTGTCGAAGGGGGTGTCGCGCGTCATCATCGGCACGGCCGCCGTGCGCGATCCCGCCTTCGTGCGCGAGGCCGCGCGCCTCCATCCCGGCAAGATCGCGGTCGGCATCGACGCCAAGGACGGGCTCGTCGCCGTGGAGGGCTGGGCCCAGACCTCCACGCTGTCGGCGGAGGAACTCGGCCGGCGCTTCGAGGATGCAGGCGTCGCCGCGATCATCTACACGGACATCGCCCGCGACGGCATTCTCAAAGGTCTCAACTTCCCGATGACCTTGGGGCTCGCCCGCGCCGTCTCGATCCCCGTCATTGCCTCGGGTGGCCTCGCCTCCATGGCCGACATCGAGCGCCTCACGGAGCCCGATTGCGCCGTCCTCAACGGTGCCATCTCGGGCCGCGCGCTCTATGACGGGCGGATCGATCCGACAGAAGCGCTGGCGCTGCTGAAATCGGTGCCGGCTTAAATTCAAATCCTATGGATTTCTCAAGCTCAAGTCGAACGGCTAGGATTCTTCCCTAACGACGCCAACATAGGTTATAAAACCTCGAGATAAAGTTACATATCGGGGGCTTCCATGGCGTTCACAGTAATTCAGGGCGGCGAGATCCGCGTCAACACGACGACGGACTTCACCCAGGTCGAGCAGAGCATCGCCGCCCTCGCGGATGGCGGCTGGGTCGTCACTTGGCGCGACAGTGCCAAGGAAGGGACCGGCAACGGCCGCGGCATTTACCAGCAGCGCTACACGGCCGATGGGGCGAAGGTCGGGGAAGAAACCCAGATCAACACCACGATTGCCGGGCATCAGGAAGCCCCTCAGGTGACTGCGCTACCTAACGGCGGCTGGGTTGTCACCTGGATGTCGGATCACGATCGCGACGGTAACTACCAGGTCTATCAGCAGCGCTATGCTTCTGACGGCGGTAAGGCCGGCGGCGAGATTCTCGTCAGCGGCACGCTCTCTGGATCTCAGGATTACCCGGTCGTCACTGCTCTGGATGGCGAGAATGAGGGTGGCTGGGTCGTCAGCTGGGTGTCGGGGGATATTTCCGACACCACGATCTATCAGCGGTATTACGATTCTAAGGGCGATCCCGTCGAAGATCCCGTCGCAATCCAAGGGACAACCGGCACCGGCATCCAGCTCTCGGTGAGCACCGCGGCTCTGCCCGATGGCAGCTGGATCGCCACCTGGGCAGCCGGCGGCCCGATGGGTGGCGCGATCTACCAGCAGCGCTGCTACGCAGATGGCACCGCCGGAAAAGCCGTCGCCATCCATTCTGACCAGGGACAGTTTCTCCAGGGTCCCAACGTCACGGTTCTCGCGGATGGCAACTGGGTCGTGACCTGGTCGGCTTTCGAAAACAGTGGCGGAGCGACCTGGACCGTCAAACAGCAACGCTTCCGGGCAGATGGGACGGCGATAGCATCGGTGACACCCATTGAAAGCGTCAACACCACCAAGGCGGGCGGTCATGTGAACGGGCAGGTTAAGGCCCTGCCGGACGGCGGCTGGATCGTGACCTGGGGGGCCGACGGCAAGGACGGCTCCGACTATGCGGTCCTGCAGCAGCGCTACGACGCGAACGGCAGCAAGGTCGGCGGCGAGACCATCGTCAACACGACAACGGACGGACGGCAGTTCTCCCCCGTCATCACGGTGCTGAAGGACGGCTCCTGGGTCACCGCGTGGTGGTCCTCGCTCGATCAGGAGGGAGCGGGCGCCGACATCTACCAGCAGCGCGCCTCCGGCGAATTCCTGACGGTCGCCGTCGACAAGGCGACAGGGACGGATGGCGACGAAACATTGTACGTTGCGTCCGGCACCCTCAATGCCGGCGATGAGCTCAACGCCCAGGGCGGCGAAGATACATTGCGAATGGAGGAGGCCGGCGCTCTCGACCTCACGGCTCCAGCCATCTTCGCCGGGTTTGAAATCGTTCAGGGATCAGTCGGCAACGATACCATCATCGTCAGCGCCAATCAGCTTTCTGAGCTGACGGCCATCTATGGGAGTGACGGCCTCGATACGCTCCGACTGACGACATCCGGTACCCACGACTTAACCGTCAGCCAATGGTTCGAGACCGTCGAGGGCTCGGAGGGCGACGATACCTTCATCGCCGGTGATGCCCAGATTGCAGACCTTCTGACCATCGACGGGAAGGGCGGCACGAATGTTCTGCGCCTCGTGGGTGGAGGCGCTCTCGACCTGACCTCGACGACAGTCACGAATTTTTCCGAGACTGTTCTGACGGACGCGTCGGGCACAACAGTCACGGTTGTCGACAAGGCGACGGCGCTTCTCCTGAACGGCGAGGCAGGCAGCAACGACCGCGTCGTCCTCGATACCGACGATGTTTTCTCGCTGGCTCAGCGAAGACAATTGTTCCGCCAGGGAATTGAAGTCATCGAGGATGCCGATGGCGTGTATGTCAACGCCGCGCCGACCGAGATCGTGATCGAGGGCGGGCGCGTCAGCGAACTCTCGGCACCGGGAACGCGGGTGGGCGCGCTCTCAGCCGAGGATGCGGACGCGGAGGAGGAATTCACCTTCGAGCTTCTCGACGATGCCGGCGGGCGCTTCATGCTGTCCGAGGATACGATCCTGGTGAAGAACGGCCTGGCTCTCGATTTCGAGCAGGCCTCTTCCCACCGGATCAAGGTGCGCGTCACCGATGCGGGCGGAAAGACCCTGGAGCAGGAACTCACGATCACGGTCACCGACGTGAATCCGGAGATCGCGACGGGAACGGCCGCGGCGGACAGGTTCGTCGGCGGGGAGGGGGCGGACAGGCTGATCGGAGCCCAGGGCAATGACACCCTGTTCGGCGCCGGCGGCGATGACGGTCTGGAGGGCGGCGAGGGCGCCGATCATCTCTCGGGCGACCTCGGCAATGACATGCTTGCCGGCGGTGCGGAAGCCGATACGCTCATCGGCGGCGGCGGGAACGATACCTATCTGGCGGATACGGGCGATGTGATCGTCGAAGCAGCCAGTGGCGGAATCGACACGGTTCTCACCGATGCAAGCTTCAGCCTTGCTGACTTCTCCGAGATCGAGATCCTGATGGCGCGCGAGATCGGCGCCGGAACGGCGCTCAACCTGACCGGCAATGCCAAGGCCAACATTCTCGTCGGCAATGCGGGCAAGAACCAGCTCAATGGCGGGGCGGGCAACGATACGCTGACCGGCGGCGCCGGGAAGGATGAGTTCGTCTTCACCGCCAAGGTCGACAAGAAGTCCTGGAAGGCCAATCTCGACAAGATCACGGACTACAAGACGAAGGACGACACGATCCTGCTCGACAACGCCGTCTTCAAGAAGCTTGGCAAGGGCAGCCTGACGAAGAAAGGCAAGCTCAACAAGGACTTCTTCGCTGCGGGCTCGAAGGCGAAGGACAAGAACGACTACCTGGTCTTCGACTCGAAGAAGAAAGTCCTGCTCTACGATGCGGATGGCTCCGGCAAGGGTGCGGCCTATCAGATCGCCGCCTTCGACAAGAAGCTCAAGCTCGCCATGAATGCGGCGGAATTCCTCGTGATCTGACAGGCGCCTTTTTCCGTCATGGATGACCATCTTTCCGTCATGGGTGACAGCGCGCGAGAAATTTGGCATCTGACCGGCATTGTTCTTGGGAACGCAGCCGATGCTCAAAGTCCGCCTCATCCCCTGTCTCGACGTCAAGGACGGCCGTGTCGTGAAGGGCGTGCAATTCGTCAATCTCGTCGATGCCGGCGATCCGGTCGAGGCGGCCAAGGCCTATGATGCGGCCGGCGCCGACGAATTGTGCTTCCTCGACATCACGGCAAGCCACGAGGCGAGGGGGATCCTGCTCGACGTGGTGCAGCGCACGGCCGAGGCCTGTTTCATGCCGCTCACGGTGGGCGGCGGCGTGCGTACCGTCGAGGACATCCGCAAGCTCCTGCTCGCGGGCGCCGACAAGGTCTCGATCAATACGGCCGCGGTGAAGAACCCTGATTTCGTGCGCGAGGCGGCGGAAAAGTTCGGCAACCAATGCATCGTCGTCGCCATCGACGCCAAGAAGGTGTCGGGGGAGGGCGAGCCCGCGGCTTGGGAAATCTTCACCCATGGCGGGCGCAACGCCACCGGCATCGACGCCATCGCGTTTGCCAGAAAGGTGGCGGAGCTGGGGGCAGGGGAGCTTCTGGTCACTTCCATGGACCGGGACGGCACCAAGGGCGGCTATGACCTGGCGCTCATCCGCGCCATCGCCGACGCGGTCTCCGTGCCCGTCATCGCCTCCGGCGGCGTCGGCAATCTCGACCATCTGGTCGACGGCGTGAAAGACGGCCATGCCAGCGCCGTGCTCGCGGCCTCGATCTTCCATTTCGGCACCCACACGATTTCGGAAGCCAAGGGCTACATGGCGGACAAGGGTCTGAAGATGCGGCTGGACAAGCCGGCGAAGAACGCCGCCTGAGCAGAAGGACAGACTATGACCTCCTTCACCCTCAACGACCTCGCCCGCATCGTCGCCGAGCGCGCGGCGGCTCCGGCGACCGAGTCTTATACGGCCAAGCTCATCGCCGGTGGGCCGGCCAAGGCGGCCAAGAAGCTGGGGGAGGAGGCGGTGGAGGCCGCCATCGCGGCCGTCGAGGGCGATCGGCAAAACCTCACGGCCGAGGCGGCGGATGTGCTGTATCATCTTTTGGTCGTGTTGCAGGGCGCAAACATTCCGCTAAGTGACGTAATGGCCGAACTGGAGCGCCGCACGGCGCAGTCGGGTCTTGCGGAGAAGGCCGCACGCAAGACTTAAAACATGGAAAAGAGGTGGTTCGCATGGACCAGCCCAACCTGATTTCCGCCGATGAGGACGATGACGGCCTCTCGCCCTATCGCACCTTCTCCCGCGACGAATGGGCCAAGCTGCGCGCCGATGCGCCGATGACGCTGGCCGCCGACGAGGTGCTGCAGCTGCAATCCCTCAACGATCCGATCTCCCTCGATGAGGTCGCGGCGATCTACCTGCCGCTCTCGCGCCTGCTTTCGCTCTACGTTGCGGCAACCCAGGGGCTGTTCAAGGCGACCCAGCGCTTCCTTCTCGCCGAGCAGCAGGAGAAGGTGCCCTACATCATCGGCGTGGCGGGGTCGGTGGCGGTCGGCAAATCCACCACCGCCCGCGTACTGAAAGCTCTTCTCGCCCGCTGGCCGAACACGCCGAAGGTCGATCTCGTCACCACCGACGGGTTCCTGCTGCCCAATGCAGAGCTGACCCGGCTTGGCCTCATGGAGCGCAAGGGCTTTCCCGAGAGCTACGATACCGGAAAGCTGCTGCATTTCCTCGCCGACATCAAAGCCGGCAAACGCAACGTGAAGGCGCCGCTTTATTCCCACCTCGTCTATGACGTGGTGCCCGGCGAGGAAACCGTGGTCGACCGGCCGGACATTTTGATTGTCGAAGGCCTCAACGTGCTCCAGCCGGCGCGCATGCCGAAGGACGGAACCGCCATCCCCTTCGTGTCCGATTTCTTCGACTTCTCGGTCTATATCGACGCGGACGAGGAAGATCTGCACCGCTGGTATGTGAGTCGATTCCTGCGCCTGCGCCACACAGCCTTCCGCGATCCGCTGTCCTATTTCCGGCGCTATGCGGAACTGCCCGAGGCGGAAGCTATCAACATTGCCGATGGCTTGTGGAATCGCATCAACCTGGTGAACCTGCAGGAAAACATCGTGCCGACCCGTCAGCGCGCGAGCCTGATCCTGAAAAAGGGCCCGAGCCACCGGATCGAGACGGTGGCGCTGAGACGACTCTAGAGCATCGGACCCAAAAGGTCCGCACGATGCGCTAGTCCTGAAACGTCGTTCCCACGCGGCGCACCGTCGAGAAGCGGCTCTTGGCGTAAACGGACGTGTAGGGCACCTGAACGTATTCCAAGGTCTTGCGGGCAGCCCAGCCCGGCAACGTGTCCCTGTACCGGGCGAAATTCGGATTGGGTCCCGTTCCGAAGAGCACCTCGTTGAGGTTCAGCCCCACCCCGACATAGAAGGATCGCTCGATCGGATAGCCGAGCTCGCGCTCCTTCTCCTCGAAACCACGTGCATCGAAGCCGACGTGCAGTTCTGCGTAGCGCAGGGGAGTATTTTTAAGCGTTTCGAACCCGCTGCCTTTCAGCGCCATGATGTAGCGCTGACGCTCGTACGGGGGGAGAATACCATTCTCCCCCGTGATGCCGGGCCGCTCGTAGCTTGCGGGCGTGTACATGAACCGCCAGTCCAGCTTCTCACTCAGCCCGGGAACAGAGTTCCGGACGATCGAGAAGAGCGCACCGACGCCGTTCGCCACGATATCCTCGCGCGAGAAGCGATGCCGGCCCGTGAACCCGTCCATGGTTTCGGCGAGCCCCATGATGCTGAATGCGACGAGCGCGGCTGTGATCGGGGCTCCTATGGGATTCGAGGCATTGGCCCGAATCCGGTCCGTCAGGAGGTCGGCGATGACATAGGTCGAGAACGAATGGCCGATCTTGTCCATTCCGCCGTGGCGGGTGTTCTTGGCGAACCATCCTTCCTCGATGGTCTGAAACCCGGAGGTGTTGCCCCAGTCCCAATCCTTGAAGCCGACGACAGCAAATCCCGCTCCAACGAGGGCCAGCTCCCATCGGATCGCATGCAAATGATCGCCCAGTTGGCTGACTGAATAGAATGTCGGAGGGATTGGCGTCGGCTCAAGGCTTGCCTTCGTAGTCGGCATAGCCGTGGTGGTGGCCACGACCGCAGGCGGTCTCGCAGATTGCCCCTTCGCTCGGACCACCGAGCGGGACTCCGATGGTCCGCTCGGTTGTGCCAGGGATATCTCAGGGCGCAAAACGGCGCCCAGGACTGCAAGACAAGCGATAAAGGCGACCACCCGCATTGGTCGATCCTCTTCCAACGCCCCCTGGGAGGATCTTTCTATGGCAAGTGGCGGAACGCAACCCCTCGGCGAACGCCAGGTCCCGCCGGGCCAAGAAGTTGGCGACAAAGGTAAACGGAAAAGCGCCAACCATTCCGTAACCGTGGGCGTTGTGCCTCCAGATGAACGGAGGCCCCATGACATCGCAGCCGGTCGACGAAAAACTCAAGCGCAGTGCCGAGCACGCCAAGGAGGCGGCGGCTCAGACCCAGGAGGCCGCCGAGCAGACGCAGGAAGCGGCCGAACATACGCAGGCTGCCGCCACAACCACCGCCGTCGCCAGCGTGCAGATGAAGGACAGCGCCGACCGGCGCACGGAACTGGCCGCCAACCGTACGGTCTTTGCCGCCGAGCGCACCTATGCTGCCTGGGTGCGCACCGGTCTGGCGTCGCTGGCCTCCGGCATCGGCGCGAAGAAGCTTTTGGAAGGTGTGGTTCCGGACTGGATGATCATCTCCACCGGCTCAATCCTTGTGTTTTTCAGCGCTTTCTGCTTCGCCTCTGCGGTCTGGCGCCAGATTTTTACGGGCGCACAGCCGCCGCAGCCAGACGTACAGCGGATCCCGCCGTTCCTGCTCGTGATCTTCAACGGCTTCCTGGTACTCGTCGCGCTCGCCGCCCTGCTCAGCATCTGGTTCGGGCGCACGGGCGGGGATTGAGGCAAACCCTTTACACCTTTGGACCGACCATTCGGCCTGAGCTAATCTTTGCCAATCGCGGCCTCATGCCGAAAGGATGTCCCGATGAAAGCCCGACAGATGGCGCTCACGCGCGACCTTGTGGCGCTTGTTCATCGTGTCCTGGACGATCCCGGCCCCGAACCCGGTCTCGTCTATCACACCGAGGACGATTACGACGCGATCGTCCAAGCCATGCTGTCGTCGCATCCTGCCGGCGATGATGCCTGGCTCTTCGTCTATGGCTCCCTGATCTGGAAACCGGAAGTGGATCATGTGGAGGCGCGGCGGGGCACGGCCCATGGATGGCACCGATCCTTCTGTTTCAGGATCACCCGCTTTCGCGCGACGAAGGATCGACCCGGCCTCATGATGGCGCTCGACCGAGGAGGGCAATGCCAGGGACTTCTCTACCGGCTTCCGGGCGCATCGTTGCAAGCTCAATTGGGGAAATTATTTCGCCGCGAGTTCACCGCGAAGCCACCCAATAGCATGCCGCGTTGGATCAGAGTCACGATCGAAGACGGCCCTGTAACAGCCCTTACCTTCGTCATGAACCGCAAGGCACCGGCTTATGTCGGACGCCTTGCACCCGAGGAGGTGGCCGATGTGCTTGCTAGAGCCTGCGGACATTGGGGTTCAGGCGCCGAATATCTCCACAACACGGTCATGCATCTGGAAGAGCACGGCATCCACGACAGCAACCTCTGGCGATTGCAGAAGCTCGTAGCGGCAAAGATCGACGAGATGGCGGACAGGTGATGCCGCGAACTTACGGCCGTGGCATCGTTCCGGAGATTTCCCTCAGGCGAACAATCCTTCCTGCTGCGCCAGCTCGCGCAGGTTCGTCTGCGGGCGGGCGCCGAGGTGGCTGATGATTTCGGCGGCGGCCAGCCCCCCGAGGCGGGCGCAATCGGTGAGGTCGAGGTTCTTCACGAGGCCGGCGAGGAAGCCGGAGGCGAAGAGGTCGCCGGCGCCGGTGGTGTCGACCACGCGCTCGACGGGGAAGGCCGGCACGGCCTTTGTCTCGCCGCGGCTCACGATCAGGGCGCCCTCCGCCGAGCGGGTGATGGCGCCGAGGACGTTTTCTTCACGCAACGCAGCAAGTGCGGTGTTCGCGTCAGACGTGCCGTAGAGACTCTGCAATTCGTGGATATTGGCGAAGAGGATGTCGAGGCTGCCGTCGCGCATGAGTCCCAAGAACTCGTCGCGGTAACGGTCGACGCAGAAGGCGTCGGAGAGGGTGAGCGCCACCTTGTTGCCGGCCTCGTGGGCGATCTTCACCGCCTTGCGGAAGGCTTCCTTGGCGGCTGGCGGATCCCATAGATAGCCTTCGAGATAAACGATGGAGGAGGCGCGCACCGTCTCCGGGTTCACGTCGTCGGGGGTGAGGTTCTGGCAGGCCCCGAGATAGGTGTTCATGGTGCGCTCGCCGTCCGGCGTCACCAGGATGAAGCTGCGCGCGGTGGCGGGGCCGTCCTCGGCAAGAGCCACATCATAATGCACGTCGATGGCCTTGAGGTCGTGGGCGAAGAGCTTGCCCGTCTCGTCGTTCTTCACCTTGCCGATGAAGCCGGCCTTGACGCCGAAGGAAGCGGCACCCGCCGCCGTGTTGGCACCGGAGCCGCCCGACACGATGATCGCCGGACCCATGTCGCCGTAGAGCTCCTCGGCGCGGGCTTCGTCGATGAGCTGCATGGCGCCCTTGTGGACCTTCTTCTGCAGGAGGAAGGCCTCGTCGGTATGGGCGAGCACGTCAACGATGGCGTTGCCGAGGGTGAGAACGTCGATGCGGGTCTGGGACATTAGGCAACCGGGATTATGAAAAGACGGGGCGCTTTCGCATCCACCGCCCCCGCGGTCAAGTCCAGCGCATCGTGCGGAAAAGTGGATCCGGTTTTTCGCGCTCAACGATGCATCGCTGAGAGATGAGCATCGAATAGATCCTAAAAGTGGAATCCACTTTTAGGTCCGATGCTTAGCCATTTCAGACCGCGTCCTGCACCGCCTGGATCGGCACGGGCGCGCGGCGATCCCGATTCTGCGCGCTGTCGAGAATGGCGAGCATGTCCGCGAGTTCGGCCTCGGAGAGGTTGCGGATCTCGCGAGCGAGGCGGTTGGCGAGCAGGGTCGCCTTCGGATCGCCACCGGCCGTGTCGATCTTCACCTTGGGGTCGGAGAGATCGGCGAGGCGGGTCAGCTCATCGGCCTCGTCCCAGATGATGTGAAAATACTGCAGCACTCCCTGGATCAGCGCCCAGGTCGGCTTACCGCGCTCGCCGCGCTCCAGCGCAGAGAGATAGGCACTCGACACACCGAGATGTGCGGCCATGTCCTTCAACATCCGCCTGCGCTCCTGGCGCAGCTGCCGCACCCGTTCACCGAAAGGAGTCATGGATCTATCCCGCACCCCGCCGGCGGCGGAGCCTGACATAGAGTGCACCGGATCCGCCATGCTGAGGAGAGGCTTCCTCGAAGCCGATCACGAGCGAGCGAAGGTCGGGCAGGCGCAGCCAATGGGGAACCATGCGCTTCAAGACTCCACGCTCCTCGAACATCCCGCTGCTGATGGCTGCGCCACCCTTGCCGGTGATGATCAGAACGAGCCCGTAGCCGGAGCCTTGTGCCCGGCGAAGGAAGCTCAGAAGAGCGAAATGGGCCTCTTCCTGTCGCATCCCGTGCAGGTCGATGACGCTGTCCACATCCTTGCGGCCGCGCCGGAGGGCCTGAAGCGTCTTGCGCTCCACGGGAGAAAGCGGTGGCAGGGCCGGTTTCGCCTGGGGTGGGAGCGGGGGCAGAACAGGAGCGAGGGCCACGATCTGCGGGGCAGGAGTTGTCGCGGGCTTCGCCTCGGGTTCCGGTTCGGGCGGCAGGAGCTTTCCCGTCATGGGCTTTACGTGCCTAGCCACATGCGACCAGAGCCGCTTCTCCTCGGGGCTGAGCTGGCGGGTGCGGCTTTTCTTGGTCATGAACGGGGTTTGGGCTGCAGAACCACGAAGCGGACCGCGTGGCGCAGAAGGCCTGCACGCCGCCCCGCCTCCTCGCCGCTGCCGAAGAAGAAATCGCCACGCGCCGGGCCGACGATGGCCGAGCCCGTGTCCTGCGCGATCATCAGCCGCTGCAGGGGCTCGGTCTTGTCGAGCGTCAGCGGCAATTGCCCGTCGAGCCAGACGGGCAGGCCGTAAGCCCAAAGCGACCTGTCAACTGCTAGGCTCCGGCCGGGCACGAGCGGGGTACCGGCCCCGCCGATGGGTCCGTCCTCGGGGGCAAGTTCGCTCGCCTCGCGGAAGAAGATGTAGGATTGGTTCTGCCGCATCAGGGCCTTGGCCGGTTCTGGATTGCCCTTCAGCCAGCCCATGAGCTTTGCCAGCGTCATGGTCTCCAGATCCATCTCGCCCTGTTGCACCAGCAGACGGCCGATGGACGTGTAAGGCCGCCCATTGCGGCCGGCATAGGCCACTCGCATGACCGAGCCATCGTTCAGGCGGATGCGGGCCGAGCCCTGTACATGGATGATGAAGGCTTCGCCCGGCTCGCGGAGATAAACGATGGGTTTGGCGAGCTGGCCTAAGGCCCCTTCCTCGATGGCGGCGCGATCCGGATAGGGCTCGTAACCATCCTTGGTCCGTCGGGCGGCTTGTAGGCCCCCGTCGAGGCCGGGGAGGGTTTCGCCCTGCGGAATAGTGACGAGGTCGCCAGGGCGGTCGAGCAGGGGGACGCGATAAATGGCGTCCGGCGTGCGCGAGCCCTGGAACTCAGGCTCGTAATAACCGGTGAGAAAGCCGTTTCCGGAGAGCGGGGCCACGCTGACGGGCTGGAAAAGCGTCTCGAAGAAGCGCCGCGCCTCGGCCTTGCCGAGACGAGGCGTCTTCAGGGCCTCGCGACAGACGGCCAGGAGGTCTTCTTGAGGCGCCTGAGCCGGACGAAGCGTGGCGGCTTTGGCATCGAACGCCCGGCAGGAGCGCAAGAAGGCCTGGAAGGCAGCGGCGTGATCATCCGCCACCCAGCCGGCAAGTTCCGTGAAGGGCAGGGGCTCAAGGCGCGCCTGGTCCTTGAGTGCCGATCCGGCGGCAGCGGACATGCTCAGCGTCCAGACGAGAGAACAAGCGAGGAGGGCCCGCCCGGCATGCCTCATTGCCCCGCTTCGGTCGCCACGAGCTGCCAGTTGGGATCGCGGCTGCCGAGATTGCGGGCGAAGGTCCATACATCGGTGACGTCGGCCACGGTCTCAGGGCTGCCGTCGACCACGTTGCCGGAGGCGTCGCGGGTCGCGGTGATGAGCTTGGAGAGGAAGCGCACCACGATCTGGGCCGATTTGCCCTGAAGCTCGGCACCGGCCATCTCGGCCTTGTCGATGGACACGAAGGTGGTCTCGACCGTCTCACCCCGGCGCTCACGCTCGGTGATCGCCCGCTCGAAGCCCTCGTAGACGTCGCGGGAGAGAAGATCCTTCAGGGTCTTGCGATCCCCTTGCGCGAAGGCGGAGACGATCATCTCGTAGGCGGCCTTGGCGCCTTCCAGAAACTCGGTCGGATTGAAATTCGGCTCAAGACGGGCAATCCCGTCGAGGGCCTGGGACATAGGCGTGCCGGGCTCGGCGATGCCTTTCCAACGCTCAGGGGACTGAACCTCGGCGGCGGGACGGGTGCCATTGGCGCCGGGCAGACGCACCACATTGTGATCCGGCTCGGCCGGCGCATTGCCAGGGCGAAGTGGCGCATCGCGGCGCGACATCGGGTCGAAGGGCGGCTGCTCGTTGCCGGTCTTCTGCCCCAGGACGGAGCGAAGACGCCAGATCACGAAAACGGCGAGTACGATAAAGATAAGGGTCGTGATGTCGAAGGAATCCTGCATCGTCGATCCGTTGTGAGCCTGCCCGCGCCCGGTTGCCGCCGGGCGTTGTGTCAAGGAGGCGAAGGTGTCATCCTTCGCATATGGGGTCTTGAGGTCGTAACATCCACCTCTGCGCCCGACAAGCGAATGCATGGGCTCAAATCTCGCTTCGCGCAAATCTTGCCTCAGCTCTGAGAAGCTGATAGCGCGAAGGCCCATGGCCCGAAGCGAGCCGGCGCTTTGCTTGACGACGTATCCCGTCCGGGCCCCACGAGACACCCCTTAGGGAGCAAGAAACCCATGGCCGAGAATCCGGCAAACAACGGAGCGCCCGCGCTCAACGCCCTTGCGCAGTACTGCAAGGATTTCTCCTTCGAGAACCCCAACGCCCCCCGCTCCCTGCAGCAGCAATCGGAAGGCCCGCAGATCAACCTGCAGGTCAACGTAAATGCCAAGCAGCTGGCCGAGGCCGATTTCGAGGTCGACCTGACCCTCGAAGGCGATGCCAAGATCGGCGGCAAGGACGTGCTGTTTGCCTTCGAGCTGACCTATTCCGGCGTGTTCCGCATCCAGAACATCCCGCAGGAGCAGCTGCATCCGGTGGTGATGATCGAGTGCCCGCGCCTGCTCTTCCCCTTCGCCCGCCAGATGGTGGCGGATGCGGTGCGCAACGGCGGCTTCCCACCCCTCTATATCGACCCGATCGACTTCGTCGCCCTCTACCGCCAGCGCGCTGCCGAGGTGCAGGGCCAGCCGGGTAACGGCCAGACGCTGTCGTAAGCGCTCGGACGCGTTTCAAAATATTATCGGATCGGGCGAAGCGGCCTCCGCTTCGCCCGATTTGTTTTTGGAGACGCTCTCTGGGCTGCGAGAGCACAGTCTTGCTCTCCAAGCAAACATGTTGCGGTAATAATACACCCTTGCAAAACCTTCGCTGTTTGCCCCAAAGGCAAGTCTCCTGAGAAGCAATTCCTTGTATGAGGGAAAAAGGCGTCGGGGTGCTTCGCACCGCATGAATCTGTCCGGCTGGGGAGGCTGGCATGCTGTTCGCTCGGGACCATCGAAACGAGAGGCCCATCAATTTTCACAAGCGGTTGCTGTTGACCGGAACAGCTTTGGCAGCCCTGCTGCCTTTGCCGCCTGCCGTTCATGCTGATGAAATCATCGATAATGGCGCAGTGGTCACCATTCCCGGCACCCATCCGTCGCCGTGGGATGCTGGAGGGGTCCTCACTGTTGGCGACACAAGCACCGGCACTTTGGTCATCGTGAACGGTGGTGTGATCAGAAGTGTCGACGGTGTGATCGGCGCGACCTTTGGCTCCTCCGGGATGGTAACCGTGAGAGACAACGGCTCCCAATGGATCACTACCCGTCTCTATCTCGGTACAGGGGGCACGGGCACGTTATCCATCGAGAACGGCGGCAGCGTCACCAGTACCGGTGTCGCGCTCGGCTCCCACGTAGACACTTCATCCGGCAGCATGACGGTGACAGGAGCCGGCTCGCGCCTCAGGTCCAACGCCCTTCTCAGTGTTGGCGATTCTGGCACCGGCGTGTTGACCATCGAGAATGGCGGCACCGTCAATGTCATCAACAACAATAGCTATATCGGTTTTGTCGCCGGCTCATCGGGTACGGTGACGGTGAGAGGCCCTGGCTCGCAATGGAGCACTGAGGGCAATCTGTCTGTTGGCAATCACGGCACCGGCACGCTCACCATTGAGGATGGTGGCAGCGTCCACAGCGGCACAAGCCTGATTGGTGACAATACCGGCTCATCGGGTACGGTGACGGTGAGCGGGGCAGGCTCCAGATGGACCACCGATAACATTCTATATGTCGGCGGTAACGGCACCGGCACACTGACCATTGCGAATGGCGGTGCTGTCAGTTCCGATGTGACGACATTGGGATTCAATGTGGGTGGGCAAGGCACACTGACCCTAAACGGGACAAACATATCGCGCGGGATCCTGACAACCGGGCAAGTGATCAAAGACCGGGGTGACGGCACGCTGACGTTTAATGGAGGCATTCTGCGTGCCACCCGCGATGAGAGCAGCTTTGTTTCCGGCTTTGCACCTGGAAATGTCGTCATCAATGGTGGCGGAGCGTTTCTCGACAGCAATGGCCACACTATCGGAATCGCGAATGTCTTAAGCGGGTCAGGTTCTCTGACGAAGACCGGTATCGGCACGCTGACGCTTTCGGGCAGCAATACCTACACCGGCGGCACGACGATCAACGACGGCACCATCGAGATCCGGAACGCCGCTGCGCTTGGAATGGGAGACATCTTCCTGGCAGGCGGTCACCTGCGCTCCAACATCGCCGGCACGGCGACGCTCTCGAACCCCATCATCATCAGAGCCGGCGATCCCGTCAGAACGATCTCGGCTGCGATGGGCCAGACGCTCAACATCAATTTCGGTTTCGTCGGCAATAGTGCAACCCTGAGATTCGGTACCGCATCGGATACCGGAACGGTGAGCGTCGTCGGTCCGCTGCGCAACGGCTATGGGATATATTGGATCGATGTGGTCGGCGGCACGCTGAGGGCGGGTTCTCGGGCGCTCAGCACGCTTCTCAGTGGCGGCGCGCAGGCGCTGACCATCCACGAGAACGCCACCGTCGATTTGACGACTTACGATTCCACCTTCTTCGACCTGCGTGGGCGGGGCACGCTGACCGGCAACGGCGCGACCTTCACGATCAGCGAAGGCATCTTCGACGGCACTATCAGCGGCAACACCACTTTGAAGAAGGTCACCCCCGTTACGCTCACGTTGAACGGCAGGAACACACTCACGGGACCGACGCAGGTTCTGAACGGTCTCCTGCTGGTGAACGGATCTCTGGCTTCGTCTCCGGTCTCGGTGAGCGTTGACGCCCATGGCAAGGGCACGCTTGGCGGCACCGGCATCGTCGGCAGCCTGTCGGTGCTGTCGGGCGGCACGGTGGCGCCGGGCAATTCCATCGGCACCTTGAACGTGAACGGCAACGTCTCCTTTGCGCCCGGCTCGGTCTATGCGCTCGAGATCGACAAGGCCCGACGGTCCGACAGGATCGCCGCCACCGGCGCGGCGACGCTCTCCGGCGGCACGGTGCAGATCCTACCAGACCAGGGCACCGGCTATGTCGAGAACAGGCCCTATACGATCCTCGCTGCCCAGCGCGGCGTGAGCGGGCAGTTCGCAGGCACGAGCGGCGGTCCCTTCGCCTTCGTCACACCCACCCTCGGTTATAGCAACGACACGGTGACCCTCACCCTCGTCCGCAAGACGGATCCAACGGACCCGACCGATCCGACAAACCCGGACGAGCCAACCCCCACGGCCTTCCACTCCGTCGCCCAGACCATCAACCAATACCGCACCGCCGATGCGGTCGAGGCGCTGGGCGCGGGCGACACCCTCTATCGCACGGTGCTGGGTGCCAGCGTCGGCGCGGCGCGCCAGGCCTTCGATGCTCTCTCCGGGGAGGCGCATGCCTCGGCCATGAGTGTGGCCTATGAGGATGGCCGACGGGTGCGCGAGGCGATCCTCACCCGCCTGCGCCAGCCGGCGGGCTCGAATCTGCCGACACTCGAGCAGGGCTCATACAACGCCGCCTATGCCGCCGATCTGCCGGGCGCGGGGCCACAAACAATCGCCGTGCCGGGGCTCAGCCTCGATCCGCGCCGCCTCGCCCTTTGGGGCGAAGGTTTCGGGTCCTGGGGCAAGGCGGATTCGAACGGCAACGCGGCCTCTCTCGACACGTCCACCGGCGGCTTCATCCTCGGCGCGGATGCCGCGCTCGATCCGACCTGGCGCCTCGGCGTCGCCGGCGGCTTTACTCGCACGACTTTCGATATCGATGGGCGCCTGTCCTCAGGCACCAACGAAAGCATCTTCAGTGCGCTCTACGGGTCCAGCACCTGGGGCGCCCTCTCTTTAAGACTCGGCGCGGCTTATGCCTGGTATGATGTCGATATCCAGCGTCGGGTACAGTTCCCGGGCTTCACGGACTCGACCGGCGCATCTTATGACGGCTGGTCCGCACAGGCCTTCGCCGAACTCAGCTATCGTTTCGATCTCGCAGGCTTTCAGCTGGAGCCGTTCATCGGCGCCTCCGTGCTGCGGCTACATATGGATACCTTCCAGGAGGAGGGCGGGGCGGCCGCACTCACCGGTCTCGGACAGGATCAGGATCTCGCCACCACCACGCTGGGCCTGCGGGCTCAGACGCGCCTGAGCGCCGACGTTCCACTGACAATCCGCGGCATGCTCGGCTGGCGCCATGCCTTCGATGTCGAGCCTGAAACGCTTCTCGCCTTTGCGGGTAGCGCCTCGGCCTTTGCGGTGGCGGGCGTGCCCGTGGGTCGAAACGCACTCGCGGTGGAGGCCGGTCTCGACTGGCAGGCCTCGGACGCCCTGAGCCTTGGTGTGGCCTATTCCGGTCAGATCGACGAACGCGCGCAGGACCATGCGCTCAAAGGCAACCTCGTCTGGCGCTTCGGCACACATTGAGGCAGTCGATCCACCCTGGGATCGATCTCAGGACGCCTCAGGCGTGGTCTCACCGAGATATTCGCGCCAGAGAGCGTTCTCTCCGAGGGACTTGATGAAGGCCTCGTGCGCCGCGCGCTCGGCGTCGGTCAGGCGCGAGATCAGGGTGCGCGGACGGGCCTCTCGTGCCGCAATCTCGCCCTGCACGGTCGCGCGGCTTCGCGCGGCAGGCTTCATCGCGAGGTCGAAGCCGACCTGCCGGCCGCCGATCAGCTCGATATAGACCTCGGCCAGGATCTCGGCGTCGAGCAATGCTCCGTGCTTGGTGCGCTTGGAATTGTCGATTCCATAACGGCTGCAGAGCGCATCGAGGTTGTTCGCCGCACCCGGATGCTTGCGCCGGGCCATCGAGAGCGTGTCGACCACATCGGGAAGGTTGAATGGCCTGTGCCCGGTGCGGGCGAATTCCGCATTCAGAAAGCCGATGTCGAAGGCGGCATTGTGGATCACGAGCCGCGCATCGCGGACGAACTCGGCGAACTCGTCCGCAACCGCCGCGAAAACCGGCTTGTCGGCCAGAAACTCGTCCGACAGGCCGTGGACCGCGAAGGCGCCGGGCGAAACCGGGCATTCCGGGTTGATATAGACGTGATAGCTCTTGCCGGTCGGGATGTGGTTGAGAAGCTCGACGCAGCCGATTTCGATCACCCGGTCGCCATTCGCATGGTTGGTGCCGGTAGTTTCGGTATCGAGAACGATTTCACGCAACATCGTTGACTAACTCTTCATCAAAAAAGGATGACGCCGTCCCGGCCGGCCGGCGAGACAGGCGAGAACGGACCGCACCTGCGCCTCCGCCGAGTCGAAACCGCGGCTGGTATCAACCAGAAAATGGGCGCGCCGACGCTTGTCCTCGTCCCTCATCTGCTTGGCCAGGATGGCACGAAATTTTTCATCCGTCATGCCAGGACGGGCGAGCACGCGGTCGCGCTGAACGGAGGCTGGCGCGGTGACGACGAGAACCGCGTCGCAGCGCGTTTCGCCTCCGGTCTCGAACAGGAGGGGAATGTCGAGCACGGCCACCGGCGACAGGACCGAGACCTTTTTGAGAAAGGCTTCCTCCTCCTCGCGCACCAGCGGATGCACGATGGCCTCCAGCTGCGTCATACGCTCGGGATTGTCGAGGACCGCCGCTCCGAGCTTTGCCCGGTCGACGGCATCGTCGCTGACCGTGCCGGGAAAGGCTTTTTCGATCAACGGCGCGGCACGGCCGCGATAGAGCTTGTGCACGGCAGCGTCGGCATCATGAACCGGCACACCGAGCTTGCGAAACAGATCGGCGGTGGCCGATTTTCCCATGCCGATGGAGCCGGTGAGGCCAAGCACGAAGGTCATCTTTTGCCCTCGATATCGGCGAGGATCAGCGCGCGCAATTCAGGCGTCACCTCGGGCGTCACGCCGAACCAGCGTTTGAATCCAGGCACTGCCTGATGAAGCAGCATGCCGAGACCATCGACTGTTCTTAAACCCTGCGCCGTCGCCGCAGCCAGGAGGGGGGTCTCGAGCGGAACATAGACGATGTCCGCCACGGCGGCGTTGCGCGGCGCCTTGGACAAATCGAGGGTGAGCGGTGGCTGGCCCGCCATGCCGAGCGACGTGGTGTTGACGATGAGCTGGGCATGCGGGATCACCCGCGGAAGAGCCTCCCAGGCCGAGGTCTCCAAGCCGACGGAACTGCCGGGCCTGAGATCCCGGACCAAGTCTTCGGCCTTCGACAGGGTACGGTTTGCGACGAAGATGCGCTTGCAAGGCCGGTTCTGAAGACCCGCCACCACGGCATGGGCGGCTCCGCCGGCCCCGAGCACGAGAACCGTCTCCACATCCTGTTCCCAGCCTATCCCCAGGGTCGCATCGAGATGGGCCATGAAGCCGGTGACATCCGTGTTGTCGCCCCAGAGCACGCCATCCTCGATCCAGAGGGTGTTGACGGCGCCCACCCTCTCCGCCTGCGCTGTGCGACGCTCGACGCCGAGGAAAGCTATCTCCTTGTGCGGGATGGTGACGTTGCCTCCGGCGAAGCCCTGCGACCGAAAGCCCTTCAAGAAATCCCCGAAGTTAACAGGCGCGACATCGATGCGCTCATAGGAGCCGTCGAGCCCGTATTGCTGCAGCCAATACCCATGGATCAGCGGCGAGCGGGAATGCTTGATCGGATGGCCGACGACGAAGGCCTTCGTCATGAAGTCAAAATCCTTAAAGGGCAAGGCAGCCGAGACGGCGCAAGGCGGCGAGAAGCGGGAGGAGAGGAAGGCCCAAAATCGTCGAGTGATCCCCTTCGACCGTCTCGAAGAGATGAACGCCGAACCCTTCGAGCTGGTAAACGCCGACGCTTTTGAGCACATCCGGACCGGCGAGGTCGAGATAGAGATCGATGACCTCATCCGTCAGAGGCCGCATGGTCAGATAGGCGCTCGCCACGAAATCCTCGACCACCTGCCCGCCGATGGCGAGAGTTCCTGCGGAATGGAGAGCATGCTGACGCCCCGCCACGCGCTTGAGCTGCGCATGTGCGGCGGCCCGGTCTACCGATTTGTGAAAAATTTCTCCTTCGCATTCGAGCACCTGATCAGCCCCCAGCACGACCCTTTCAGGATGACGGCGACTCACCGCAAGCGCCTTTTCCGCAGCAAGGCGTGTGGCAAGCGCAGGCAGATCGAGTTTTTCCGCTGCGGCCGCCTCTTCAATGGCGCGCTCGTCGATACCCGCATTCTGCGTCTCGACGGGAAGGCCCGCACTCACGAGCAGCGTAAGGCGTGTCGCGCTTGTCGAGGCGAGAAGCAGCTTTTCGGAATGGGTCCAGAGTGCGGGCATGAATCTATTCCGCGATAAAACGCAGCCGATGGTCGCGATAGAGATCGATGATCGCCGCCGCGGTCTCCTCAATGGAGCGGCGGGTCACGTCGATCACCGGCCAGCCGTTGCGGGCGAAGAGCCGCCGTGACGCTGCGAGTTCCTCCGCCACCGCGTCGCGATCCACATAAGACGTGTCGTCATCGGCGTTGAGACTGAGGAGGCGGTTCTGCCGGATTTGCACGATGCGTTCCGGCGTTGCTACGAGCCCGACGATGAGGGCTTTTTTAGCCGATTCCAGAACCGGTGGTGGCGGCACGCCGGGCACGAGAGGAATATTCGCCGTTTTCAGGCCGCGATTGGCGAGATAGACCGCCGTCGGCGTCTTCGAGGTGCGGCTCACGCCGACGAGGATCACATCCGCTTCATCGAGATCATGCGGCAGATGCCCGTCGTCATGGAGAAGTGTGAAGTTCATCGCGTCGATGCGCTTGAAATATTCTGCGTTCAGCATGTGCTGCGCACCGGGGCGCGCGGTCGAATGCGTACCGAGATAGGAGGAGAGCAGGGCGTGCACCGGCTCGAGCACGGAGAGATGCGGCGAGCCGGTGGCGCGGCAAACCTCTTCGAGCCGATGAGCCAGATCCTGCTCGACCAGGGTGTAGAGCACGATGCCGGGCGCGGTCTCGATCTCGCTGATCACGCGCTCGAGCTGCGTGTTGGAGCGCACGAGCGGATAGACATGCTCGATGGCGGCGACGCCCTCATATTGCGCCACCACCGCGCGGGCGACGGTGATCAGCGTTTCGCCAGTCGAATCCGAGACGAGATGGAGATGGAAATAGCTGCGTCCCACGGCGGATGCTCTCCATGGAGAGGAGTCGATCAGTGTGGATAAAACGACCCGGTCCCGAGGTCCAGCGGAGGGGCCTGTGGGATTCGTCTCAAGCCATCAACAGGGCTCATCGTTGTGCGACTCTGAAACTGTCCAATTGGGAGAATCCGGCACGAATCACCCCCAAATTTTCGATTCAGATTTGGTTAATCTTCGTTAACGGGCTGTTAAGGTTTAACAATTCGGAAAGGATTGTGGCACGTCCGCCCCAACCGTTAATGACCCGTTAACAGCGCAGCCCATGTGGAACGCCTGTGGACGGGGTTGCGGCTTTGCGATTCACGGCCCAAGAGAAACATCAGATTCTTTGATTCAAAGATTATATTTTAAGAGAGGGCCTGTGAGCGAGCGTCCCACCAAAGCGATCCTCCGCGTGCTGAACGGCGAGCCGGTCTGGCCGCTGCCGATCTGGATCATGCGTCAGGCCGGCCGTTATCTGCCGGAATATCGAGCCACCCGAAGCCAAGCGGGCTCCTTTCTCGATCTCTGCTACACGCCGAGGCTTGCCGAGGAGGTAACGCTTCAGCCGATCCGCCGCTTCGGCTTCGACGCCTCGATCCTGTTCTCCGACATCCTGGTCATCCCCCATGCGCTGGGCCAGGACGTGCGCTTCGTCGAGAATGAAGGACCGAAGCTCGATCCGGTGACTTCCGAGAAAGATTTTTCGAGACTCGCCGAGGAGCTGCCGCTGGAGCGGCTCGATCCGGTCTTCGAGACCCTCGACCGCCTGAGCAAGAGCCTGCCGAAGGAAACGACGCTCCTCGGCTTCTGCGGCGCACCCTGGACGGTGGCGAGCTACATGATCGCCGGCAAGGGGACGCCCGATCAGGCACCGGCGCGGCTGACCGCCTATCGCGATCCGGCTTTCATGGATGCACTGATCGACCGGCTGGTCCAAGCCTCCACTGCCTATCTCATCCGCCAGATCGATGCAGGCGCGGAGGCGGTCCAGATCTTCGAGAGTTTTGGATCCGCCCTGCCACCCGCGCTTTTCGACCGGCTGTCGCTCGGCCCGATCCGCCGGATGGTGGAGGGCTTGAAGGCGGCGCGGCCGCAGGCAAAGGCCATCGTGTTCGTGCGCGGCGGCGGTGCCAACCTTCATCGCTTCGCGGCAGCCGGGATCGGCGATGCCCTGGCCCTCGACTGGACCCTCGATCCAGCCGTCGTGCTGCCGACCCTGCCGGGCATGGTCGCGACCCAGGGCAATCTCGATCCACTCGCGCTGATTGCCGGGGGCGAGGCGCTGACCAAAGGTGTCGATCATATCCTCAATGCGGTGCGCGGACAGCCGCATATCTTCAATCTCGGGCACGGCATCCTGCCGGAGACACCGATCGAACACGTGGAACAGATGATCGCTCGCGTGCGGGGGGCATGAGATGTTGTATCTTTGGATCAAGGCGGCCCACGTGATCGCCATCATCGCGTGGATGGCGGGCATGCTCTATCTGCCGCGTCTCTTCGTCTATCATTGCGATGTGCCGAAAGGCTCGATCCAGTCCGAGACCTTCAAGATCATGGAGCGGCGTCTGCTCAAGGCGATCATCAACCCGGCCATGAGCTTGGCCTGGATCCTGGGCTTGATCCTAATCTGGCAAGGCGGCTGGTACACCTCCGGCTGGCTGCACGCGAAGGTGCTCCTGGTGCTGATCCTGTCCGGCGTCCACGGTTTCCTGTCGAAGACCGTGAAAGTCTTTGCCGCCGACGCGAATGTGCGACCGGCGAAGTTCTACCGGATGATCAACGAGGTCCCGACGATCCTCATGATCGGCATCGTGATCCTGGTGATCGTGAAGCCATTTTGATTTTTTGTTCAACACATTCAACACAACTGTCATCCCGGACGGTGCAGCCGATCCGGGATCGCAGGACGAGTATGGCGCGATCTTCCCTCCCCCTTGCGGGGAGGGGCAGGGGCGGTGGTGGTGTGACGAGGTGAGCGATCAGTCCAGCCGGATACTGTAGTAGCCATTGATCCAGCTGGAAAATGCAGCGCTCCGACTTTTCGACCCCCACCCTCAATCCCTCCCCGCAAGGGGGAGGGAAGAGACGTCCTGCCCGCCCCGGTGCTCGCGACGTCGTGTTTTAAACCCTCTTGAGCCTTGGCCCGAATAAGGCTAAAAGGGAGTCCTCTTCCTCTAAAGACAGGTTGCGCTGCACGGGCCCGACAGGGCTCTCTCAAGTCACCCTTCGTGAACTGAGCGGCCCTGTCCAACGTTTCCCCGACCTTCCCGCGTACAGCTCCATCTGCCCGCGATTTTACCCCGAGAGTGTTCCCCGATGAGGGAAATCAAACTTCAAGACCTGAAATCCAAATCCGCCACCGAACTGATCACCTTCGCTGAAGAGCTCGAGGTCGAGAACGCGAGCACCATGCGTAAGCAGGAGCTGATGTTCGCCATCCTCAAGCAGCTGGCGGCGCGCGAGGTGGAAATTATCGGCGCCGGCGTCGTCGAGGTGCTGCAGGACGGCTTCGGCTTCCTTCGTTCCGCCGATTCGAACTACCTGCCCGGCCCCGACGACATCTATGTCTCGCCCTCGCAGATCCGGAAATTCGGCTTGCGCACCGGCGACACGGTGGACGGTCCGATCCGTGGTCCGAAAGAGGGCGAGCGCTATTTCGCGCTGCTCAAGGTCAACACGATCAATTTCGAGGATCCCGAGAAGATCCGGCACAAGGTTCACTTCGACAACCTGACGCCGCTCTTCCCGCACGAGCGCTTCAATCTCGAGATTGCGGATCCGACCAGAAAAGATTTCTCGCCGCGCATCATCGACATCGTCTCGCCCATCGGTAAGGGCCAGCGCGCGCTCATCGTCGCGCCGCCGCGCACCGGTAAGACCGTGCTGATGCAGAACGTCGCGCAGTCGATCACCACCAACCATCCCGAGTGCTACCTCATCGTGCTGCTCATCGACGAGCGTCCGGAGGAAGTGACCGACATGCAGCGCTCGGTGAAGGGCGAGGTCGTGGCCTCCACCTTCGACGAGCCGGCGACGCGCCACGTGCAGGTCGCCGAGATGGTGATCGAGAAGGCGAAGCGTCTGGTGGAACATGGCCGCGACGTGGTCATCCTGCTCGATTCGATCACGCGTCTGGGCCGCGCCTACAACACGGTGGTGCCGTCTTCAGGAAAAGTGCTCACCGGCGGTGTCGACGCCAACGCCCTGCAGCGTCCGAAGCGCTTCTTCGGTGCGGCGCGCAATATCGAGGAAGGCGGTTCGCTCACCATCATCGCGACCGCGCTGATCGATACCGGCTCGCGCATGGACGAAGTGATCTTTGAAGAGTTCAAGGGCACCGGCAACTCGGAAATCATCCTGGATCGCAAGGTCGCCGACAAGCGCACCTTCCCGGCCATCGACATCACCCGCTCCGGCACCCGTAAGGAAGAACTGCTGGTGCCGAGCGACACGCTCAAGAAGATGTATGTGCTGCGCCGCATCCTCAACCCGATGGGCACGGTGGATGCCATCGAGTTCCTGCTCGACAAGCTACGTCAGACCAAGTCGAACCAGGAATTCTTCGACTCGATGAACACCTAAGGCGGAACGTCCGCCTACGGAATTTTGGCCCCATCCTCTCAAGCCAGGAGGGTGGGGCTTTTGTTTTGTGTTTTATAACACGCCCATCAGCCACAGCACGATCAGGGTCAACACGGCGGAGACCAGGAGCGAGCCCGCGCAGCCGAGCCGGTTCGAGAAGAACAAGAACATCGCCGCTCCCTTATGCTGTCGCGGGTCATCCTTTGCTTGCGGAACCGAAGACGCCGCTTGCCAGCACAACGCCGAGCGTCGCCAATGTTATCCCGGTGAGAGCGACGGTATCCGGGATCTCGCCGAGAACGGGAATAGCGATCAAAGCTGCCAGCACGATCGACAAGGGCGAGACGGCTGCAGCGCGCGAGGCGCCAAGGCGGTCGATGGCGATGCCGTAAAGCACGATGCCGGCGACGCCCGAGAGAAACCCCTGCACGACGGCCTGCAAGATCACAGATCCAGCAAGTCCATCATCAAGCGCATGAACGAGAGATGGAGCGCCGAGGGGCAGGAGGACGAGGAACGACCATAGCCCGATGAGCGCTGCGGCCTGAAGGGACGACAATCCGCTGCGGCGATAGGCATGGGTATAGATCCCCCACAAACAGGCGCCGGCGAGCAGCAGCACATGCCCGCGCCAAGTGCCGTTGCCGGCAAACAGCAATCCATAGCCGCCGATACAGACGACGCCGATGAGGATGAGCGCGAAGCCCGCGATCCGGATACGTCCGAGCCGCTCGCCAAAGACGAGCCAGCCGATCAGCGCCACGAAGAGCGGCATGGTGCCGGGCAGAAGCGGGCCGATCTCCGCTGCCGGAGCGAACTGCATGCCGAGCGCAACAATGAGAAAGAACGGAGCACCGGAGCCGAGAAGCCCGAGTCCTTTCAAGAAACCGAGATTCTTCGGGAACAGACCGATCCGCCAGCTGATCGGGAGCAGCAGGAGGGCGGGAACTCCGAAGCGCAACAGACCGACGGCGGCCGGCGGTAAATCATGCGTCACCGCATGACGGGTGGCGACCGCCCAGACGGCCCAGATCGTGACTGTGGCGAAGGCGGCGAGCCAGCCGATCAGGGCAGGGCGAGTTTGAGCCTGGGGCGAGGCAAGGGCAAGATCGGACATGGGAAACCTCCTGCCTAAGAGCATAGGCTTTCAGGGTATGGCATGTCCTTGCGAAGTTTGACTTGATGATTGCCTATTCTTGGCAGAAAATTGCGCAAAACTGGGTTTCACGCATCCATGCCCTATATCAATCTCGACGCCATCGATCTGCGGATCCTGAACGCCCTTCAGAGCGACGGGCGGCTGACCAATCAGGAATTGGCCGATCAGGTTGGCCTCTCGCCCTCTCCTTGTCTCCGGCGGATCCGACGCCTGGAGCGTGATGGCTTCATCCGCACCTACCGAGCCGTGCTCGACCGGGACTCCGTCGGCTTGGGTCTTACCGTCTTCGTCGAGATCAAGGTGGAAAAACATTCCCGCGACAATGCACAGGCGCTCCAGCAGGCGCTCGCCGCGATGCCCGAGGTGGTGGCCTGCCACATGGTCTCCGGCACAGCCGATTTCATCGCCGAGATCGTGGTGACCAATCTCAAAGCCTACGAGAAGCTGTTGACGGAAAAGATCCTGATCCTGCCGATGATCGGCGACATCCGCTCCAACTTCGCCCTCACGCGCGTGAAATCCGACGCGGCTCTGCCGCTGACACATCTCAAGCGGGAGGTTGAGGAGCGGAAGCCTGATTGCTGAGGGCTCCTCGCAACGATTCTGCCCATGCCAGAGAGTCAGGCTGGACATTCACCTCTTTCGTCATCACCGGCCTCGTGCCGGTGATCTCAAATCATTGAAGCGCCGAGCTTCACCGCATCGGGACAGGCCCGGTCATGACGGAAGGGTTGTGTCATGGAGGGCTATTAGCCCTTGCCTCGGATCTCAAGCATCTCCTCCACCTGCGCTTTCAACCCTTCCGGATCCGTGACCGGGAGGGAGCATCGCATGCCGGCACAGATGAGGGCCTGGGCCTCGGTGTGCGAAGAGGCAAGAGCCTTGGCCGGATGGTTGTCGTCGAGCGCTTCGCCCATGTGCAGCTGCCGGACGCTGCGGTCGGGGTAGGGGATTTTGAGCGCGGTCTCAAACAAAGCGGCGGCGTTGTTGCCCGTGACGAGGATGCTCAGGCCGCGCAGGTGCAGGTCGAGGGCGTTGAGGATCGAGGTGTGGCCGAGCGGCGCCGAGCGTGCGGCGCCCACGAGCCGGCTCAGGATGTCGGAGGCGCGCCGGAGATCGTGTTCTGTTTCCGTGATCTGCGCTAGGCGAACGAGCGCTTCGGCGAAGATACCATTGGCGTTGGGCACGGCATCGTCCTGCGTCGGCTGTGGTCGAACGACCAAGGGGTCCGCGCCCTGAGCGGTCATGGCGAGGGAGCCTGTTTCCTCGACCCAATATTCGGCGAGCAGCACATCGCGCCAAGTCTGCGCATCCTGGAGGTAGGCGGGTTCGGAAGTCATCTCGAAGAGAGCCAGTGCCGCCCGCATCATGGCGGCATGGTCGAGGGCGAAGCCGGGGAAGATCAGCGCGCCGCCGCGCCAGGAATGGCCGAGCCGGCCGTCGCGGCTCATCGATTCCGCCACGAAACGATAGGCTCGGGCCGCGAGCGTCATCCAGTCCGGCCGGTCGAGAAGGAAAGAGGCTCGTACGAGGCTGGAGATCATCAGCCCGTTCCAGTCCGCCAGCACCTTGTCGTCGAGGCCGGGCCTGACCCGTGAGGCTCGCCGCTCCAGAAGTTTTCCGCGCATGATCGCGAGCCGCTCCTCGACAGCAGGCAGCGCCTCGCCGGAGATGAGCCGGTTCAGGATGTTGCGGCCCTCGAAGTTTCCTTCCTCGGTGATGTCATAGGCCTTGGCGAAGAAAGCGGCATCTTCCTCGCTTAAGGTCTCGCGGATCTCAGCGAGGGACCAGACATAGAAGCGGCCTTCTTCACCTTCTGAATCCGCATCGAGGCTCGAGGCGAAGGCGCCCTTGGGCGTGCTCATCTCCCGTTGAAGCCAAGTGACGATTCCTTCGGCCGCATCGCGGAAGAGGGCGCGGCCGGACTCCACAAAGGCCAGCGCATAGAGTTCCAGGAGCTGTGCATTATCGTAGAGCATCTTTTCGAAATGCGGTACGAGCCAGCGTTCGTCGACGGAATAGCGGGCGAAGCCGCCGCCGAGGTGATCGTGGATGCCGCCGAGTGCCATCTGCTCCAAGGTGAGAAGGAAACGTCTCTTCGCCTCGTCATCTCCGGTGCGGCGGGCATAGCGAAAAAGATATTCGAGGATCGGCGGGTTGGGGAATTTCGGAGCGCCCTGCAGCCCACCATTCTCGGTGTCGATCAGCTCGGTGAGCCTGAGGCCCATGCGGTCGAGATCGTCGCGGCCAAGCGTGCCGCTATCGCTCCCGTCGGTCCTGGCGAGGTGCTGCTTGATCGCATCCCGGTTCTTGAGGATGCGCTCGGGCTCGGCGTGGTACAGGCGGCTGATCTCCCGCAGTACGCCGACGAAGCCTGGCCGCCCGAAGCGCGGCTCCTTCGGGAAATAAGTGCCGCCCCAGAACGGTTCGCCCTCCGGCGTCAGGAACATGGTGAGCGGCCAACCGCCCGGCTCGCCGAGCAGATGAAGCGCACTCATATAGACATGGTCCACATCCGGCCGCTCTTCCCGGTCGACCTTGATGTTGACGAAGAGCTCGTTCATGACCACGGCCACGTCCGGATCCTCGAAGCTCTCATGGGCCATCACATGGCACCAGTGACAGGCGGCATAGCCGATGGAGATCAGGATCGGCTTGCCCTGCCGCTTGGCCTCGGCCAAAGCCTCGGGACCCCATTCCCACCAATGGACAGGATTGTCCCTGTGCTGCAGAAGGTAGGGGGAGCTGGCCTCTTTCAGGCGATTCATGGGTTCTGCTCCGGCTTCGGGCTCAATCGATTCGGATCAGAACCGATTCTGACCACGCCTCATGTTTTTAAGACTTCATCAACCTTAAATCTTCTTGCCTGTACGAGGTTCACGTTCATGCGTTCGGACGACACTATCTTCGCCACCGCCTCCGGTCACGGCCGCGCCGCCGTCTGCCTAATCCGGATCAGTGGGAAGGAGAGCCGCACCATTCTGGAACGGATGGCGGGGAGGGTTCCCGAGCCCCGGCGCGCTGTCGTGCGGACCTTGAAGCATCCGACCACCGGGGAGCCTCTCGATCAAGCCCTGGTTCTGTGGATGCCGGGGCCGGGAAGTTTCACTGGCGAGGATCAGGCCGAGCTCCAGATCCATGGCGGCCTGGCGACCCGCGCGGCCGTGTTGCGGGCGCTCGGCACCATCGACAATTGCCGACTGGCGGAAGCCGGCGAGTTCACCCGCCGCGCCTTTCTCAACGGGCGGATGGACTTGAGCCAAGTCGAAGGCCTTGCCGACATCATCGATGCCGAGACGGAGGCACAGCGTCGCCAAGCCATGCTTCAGCTCGGCGGGCGTCTGGGCAATGCCGCCGAGGGTTGGCGCGAGAACGTGCTGCAGGTTCTGGCACTGCTGGAGGCCAGCCTCGATTTCTCCGACGAGGGCGATGTGCCGGAGGATCTGGAAGCGGAGATTCTTGAGATGATCGATCGAGTGCGGGGCGAGATCGGCCGCGCCATGGCGAACCGCAGCGGCGAGCGCCTGCGCGAGGGGCTCACGGTCGTGCTGGCGGGACCTCCCAATGCGGGCAAGTCGACTCTGCTGAACGCGCTCGCTCAGCGGGACGTCGCCATCGTCTCGCCGATTGCCGGCACGACCCGCGATGTGATCGAGGTCCATTGTGATCTCGGCGGGCTGCCTGTGATCATTGTCGATACCGCGGGCCTCAGGGAGAGCGGCGATCTGATCGAGCAGGAGGGCGTCTCCCGCGCCCGCGCCCGAGTGGAAAATGCCGACCTCGTGCTCTGGCTCGTTCCGCCGGAAGGCGGGGAAAGCGAGCCGCCTCAGGCCAAGTGTCTTCTGCGCGTGGGCACGAAATCCGATTTGAATCGGATCCGACGCGATTGCGACCTCATGATTGCGGCCGCCACCGGCGAGGGGTTGCCGAAACTCATCGCACGTCTGGAGCAGGAGGCTGCAGCATTGATGGGGCAGGGCGATGCCATCGTTACCCGTGAGCGTCACCGTAAGGCTCTAGAGCGCGCCTATGCCGCTTTGGAGCGTGCCCGCGCCATGCTGGTCAGCCACGGTCCGCTCGAATTGGCGGCGGAAGAGGTGCGGTTGGCCGCCCGCGCCATCGGCGAGATCACGGGCCGCGTGGATGTCGAGGATGTGCTCGACCGCCTGTTTTCCAGCTTCTGCATTGGCAAGTGATCCGTCATCAGTAACCCTGACTCGAATCTGTGAGAGTCGATTTTCGTCTGTTCACGAATCGGTGGAACAATGTTGAATCGGATGCGCACAGCCTGTGAACAGGCTGTGCGCATCCGAGATCAGGCCCAAAATGTTTCACGTGAAACATTTTGCCCTTTTGACCTCCGTGGCGCCGGGACTTAGATCCAAGCGCATCGTGCGAAAAAGTGTTTTCGGTTTTCCGCGCCAAGCGATGCGCTCGGCAGGAAAAGGAGCATCGGATCGATCCCAAAAGTGCATTCCACTTTTGGGTCCGATGCTCTGACATGGAGAATTTCATGAGTCAGGTGTTCGATGTGATCATCGTGGGCGGCGGCCATGCGGGGTCCGAGGCGGCGGCGGCGGCGGCGCGCATAGGCGCACGCACGGCCCTCGTCACCCACAAGCTATCGACTATCGGCGCCATGTCCTGCAACCCGGCCATCGGCGGCCTCGGCAAGGGCCATCTTGTGCGCGAGATCGACGCCCTCGACGGCGTCATGGGCCGCATCGCCGACCGGGCCGGCATCCAGTTCCGCCTGCTCAACCGTCGCAAGGGACCGGCGGTTCGAGGGCCGCGCACCCAGGCCGACCGCAAGCTCTATGCCCACGCCATGCAGGCGGAGTTGCTGCAGACGCCGAACCTGACGATCGTGGAAGGGGAGGCGGACGATCTCGTTGTGCAGGACGGTCGCGTCACTGGCCTGCTGCTGACCGACGGCCGTGTTCTCACAGCCGGAGCCGTGGTCATCACCACCGGCACTTTCCTCTCTGGACTGATCCATATCGGCGAGAAGAAGATCCCGGCTGGCCGCATGGGTGAGCGTCCCTCCCTCGGCCTGCCGAAGACCTTCGAGCGGCTCGGCTTCACTCTCGGTCGTCTGAAGACTGGCACTCCGCCACGCCTCGACGGCCGTACCATCGACTGGGCGGGTATCGACAAGCAGGCAGCGGACGATGAGCCGGTGCCGTTTTCTCTTCTCACCACCCGGATCGAAAACCCGCAGATCGAGTGCGGCATCACCCGCACGACCGCCAAGGTGCATGAGTTGATCCGGGACAACCTGCACCGCTCGGCCATGTATTCCGGCGAGATCCAGGGCAGGGGGCCGCGCTACTGCCCGTCCATCGAAGACAAGGTCGTGCGCTTCGGCGACCGGGATGGGCATCAGATCTTTCTGGAGCCGGAGGGTCTCGACGACATCACGGTCTATCCCAATGGGATCTCGACCTCCCTGCCCGAGGATGTGCAGCTTGCTTTCCTGACGCACATCCCGGGTCTGAAGAGAGTCCGGATGCTCCAGCCGGCCTATGCCATCGAGTACGATTATGTCGATCCGCGCAACCTGACGGCCGCGCTCGAAACCAAGGCGGTTCAGGGTCTTTTCCTCGCAGGCCAGATCAACGGCACCACGGGCTATGAGGAAGCAGCGGCTCAGGGGCTCGTCGCCGGCTTGAATGCCGCGCGTCGGGCATCCGGTCAGGACGGCATCGTGTTCGACCGGGCCGAATCCTATATCGGCGTGCTTGTCGATGACCTAATCACCCGCGGGGTGAGCGAGCCCTATCGCATGTTCACCTCACGCTCTGAGTATCGCCTGAGCCTGCGCATCGACAATGTGGATGAGCGCCTGACCGGCAAGGGCCTGGAGATCGGCTGCGTCGGCTCAGAGCGCGAGGCGCATTTCCGGCGCTCGCAAGATGAGATCCGCGAGACGCGGCAGCGGCTGCAGGCTCTCAGCCTCACCCCTCAAGAGGCCTCCCGCCATGGTCTGGAACTGAATCAGGATGGCGTTCGCCGCTCCGCCTATCAGCTCCTGTCCTATCCGAATATTGGCTGGAATGACCTGAAGCGCGTCTGGCCGGATCTGGGACCGGTGAGCCTATCGGCGCAGGAGCGGCTGGAGACGGATGCCACCTATGCGGTTTATCTCAACCGCCAGCAGGCCGACATTGCCGCCTATCGCCGCGATGAGGGTGTGGTGCTAGAGGAGAGCATCGACTTCCAGGGGCTGCCCGGACTGTCGAACGAGATCAAGGCCAAGCTCGATCTGGTCCGCCCCAAGACTCTTGGGCAAGCGGCCCGGATCGAAGGGATCACGCCGGCAGCCCTGACCTTGTTGGCTGCTCATGCCCGTAAAGGGTCGGGACGAAGCGCCCGCGCGTCTGGGGCACTATCGTGACGAAATCCGCCATAATCACCGCCTCGGACCTCAATGTTTCACGTGAAACATTCGAGAAGCTGGAACTCCTGGAGCGCGAGCTTCTCCGCTGGCAGGCGATCAAAAACCTCGTCGGACCGGCTACGCTCGACCAAATCTGGGACCGCCACATCGTCGATTCTCTCCAGCTTCTGGACCTTGCGCCCGATGCCAGGACTTGGCTTGACCTTGGTTCTGGCGCTGGATTTCCCGGTCTCGTTCTCGCTATCGTCGGCGCAGAGAGGGGGCTGAAGGTCCATCTGGTCGAGAGCAATTCGCGCAAATGTGCTTTCTTGCGCCAGATCGCGCGCCTGACGGAGGCTCCGGCTACGGTGCACGAGGCGCGGCTGGAAACTGTGGTGCCCGGCTTCGTCGGCAAGGCCGATGTGGTCTCGGCCCGCGCCTTGGCGTCATTAAGCATGCTGCTGGATTGGACGGCACCCTTGTTGAAAGCGGGGACAATGGGCCTGTTTCCCAAGGGTCGCGACGTCGAGACCGAATTGACCGAGGCTCGGAAAAAGTGGACATTCGAGGCAGAGATCCTGCCAAGCCTGACCGATTCTGACGCCAGGATTCTTCGCATAACCTCCATCGAGAGCCATTCATG
This sequence comes from Microvirga sp. VF16, assembly GCF_016864375.1. Taxonomy (GTDB): domain Bacteria; phylum Pseudomonadota; class Alphaproteobacteria; order Rhizobiales; family Beijerinckiaceae; genus Microvirga. Next base: position 211,147 of record NZ_CP069354.1, read on the forward strand.
ATGACCGACCGCAACGGACCCGAAGCAGGTGCGCATGGCGTGAAGCCGCGCGTTCTCGTGCTTGCCAACCAGAAGGGTGGCGTCGGCAAGACGACGACGGCGATCAACCTCGGCACGGCGCTCGCCGCCATCGGCGAGAAGGTGCTGATTATCGATCTCGACCCGCAGGGCAATGCCTCGACCGGTCTCGGCATCGACCGCAAGAGCCGCAAGGTGTCGACCTATCATGTGCTCGCCGGTGAAGCGTCGCTGGCTGAGAGCATCACCGAGACCGTCGTGCCCGGATTGGCGGTCGCGCCCTCGACGCTCGACCTGCTCGGCGTTGAATTGGAGATCGCGAATGAACGGAATCGGTCGCATCGACTCCGCTCGGCGATTCAGAGCCTTTCGGCCTCCGAGGTAAGCGAACCTTTTACCTATGTTTTGATCGATTGCCCGCCATCGCTTAATCTTTTGACCATCAATGCCTTGGTGGCTGCTGACGCGGTTCTGGTCCCCCTCCAATGCGAATTTTTTGCCCTGGAAGGCCTCAGTCAGCTTCTCAAGACGGTCGAACAGGTCCGCTCGGCCCTCAATTCGGATCTGTCGATCCATGGCGTCGTGCTGACCATGTTCGACCCGCGCAACAACCTCTCGGGCCAGGTGGTGGCCGATGTGCGCGAGTTCATGGGCAGCAAAGTTTACGAGACCATGATCCCGCGCAACGTCCGCGTGTCCGAGGCTCCGTCGCACGGCAAGCCGGTGCTGCTCTACGATCTGAAATGCGCCGGTTCGCAGGCCTATCTCCGTTTAGCATCCGAAGTCATTCAGCGTGAACGCGCTCTGCGCGCCGCGTAACGAGAGTTGAGAACAAGACATGGCGAAGGAAATGAAATCGCTGGGCCGGGGGTTGGCCGCATTGATCGGCGAGGTCGGTGACGAAATCGGCACCATGCAGCAGGGCAGCAAGGGCGGGCAGAAAAAGGTGCCCGTCGAGTTCCTGCGCCCGAACCCGCGCAACCCGCGAAAGGCTTTCGAGGATTCGGAGCTTCAGGAGCTGACACAGTCCATCAAGGACCGCGGCATCATCCAGCCCATCGTGGTCCGGCCCCTGCCGAACAAGGCCGATTCATACGAGATCGTTGCCGGCGAGCGCCGTTGGCGCGCGGCACAGAAGGCGGGTCTCCATGAAGTGCCGGTGGTCATCGTCAATATCGATGACAAGACCTCGCTCGAATACGCCATTCTCGAAAACGTCCAGCGCGCCGACCTCAACCCGATCGAGGAGGCGGATGGTTATGCACGTCTGATGGCCGAATTCTCCTACACGCAGGAGAATCTCTCCAAGATCATCGGCAAGAGTCGTAGCCACATCGCCAATATGATGCGCCTGACGGATCTGCCTACGCCGGTCAAATCCCTCCTGGTCGACCGCAAGCTCACTGCCGGACACGGCCGCGCGCTGCTGGCCGTGCAGGACCCGGTTGCTGTCGCTAAGCGCGTCCTGAACGAGGGACTGAGCGTACGCCAGGTCGAGGAGATCGCTCAGGGCGACAATGCGCAGCCGAAGCTCGAAACCAAGTCGGTCAAGCCCGGTAAGGCCGAGAAGGACCCGGACACCCGCGCCCTCGAAAAGGCACTGCAGGACGTGCTTGGTCTTACCGTCAGCATTGACCATAAAGGCCAGGGCGGCGAATTGCGCATCAAATACAAGTCCCTGGAGCAGCTCGACGGGTTGTGCCGGCGACTGAATCCGTAAGAAGCCCGATCAGGCAAGTCACATTCCCCGTCATCGCCGGTCTCATGCCGGTGATCTCGTTTCTATGAGGCGCGATATTCTTCAAATCGGGATGGCCAGCACAAAGCCGGCCATGACGTGATGGGCGTCATCCCTGACGGCCCGCAGGGCCAGGAAGGGGATCCAGTCCTGCGCTCAGTGTTATGGATTCCCTTCTCCTGCGATGGCTTCGCCATCTCCGGCCGGGAATGACACGCCCGTCCCGTAAGCGCGTGTCCGTATCGAGATGGCCGGCACAAGCCCAGGCATCACATAAAGGCTACCGCCGTGCCGCGCGCGCGATGTCGAGCAAGGTCTTCGACGCAATCGTATCGTCGAGATCGGACAGGCGGCGGGTCTGCAGAAGGTTCGTCTGCAGGAGCGTGATGGCGTTCTTGAGACTGTCGCTGGTCCAGCGTTGGAGATGACGCTCGACCAGGGGTTTGCGCCGGAAATGCAGGCTACGCATGGATTCCATCACGGCCGGGATCGGGCGGCCCTCCTCTACGGAAAAGCGGGCATTCAGCAGCATCAGGGCATGACGGAGTGCGGCGCCGAGCAGCACGGACGCATTCACGCCTTCGGCCGCGAGACGCCGGGAGCCGGTCTCGAGGCCCGTGCCTTCGCCGCCAAAGGCTGCATCGACCACCGCATCCATGGCGAGGCTCGACACGTCGCTCATGATCGCGTCCACATCGGCGACGGTGATCTCATGCTGACCGTGGGCATAGAGCATGAGCTTTGAGAGCTCCCCGCGGGTGGCGAGGCGGTCGCCACCGAGGCTTGCGATCAAAGCAGTCCTGGCCTCCCGTTGAATCGAAAAGCCGTTGGCTTTCAAGGTGTCATCGACGACGGTGCCGAGATCGCGGCCCGTATCGGCGTAGCAGGGCAGGGCGAGCGCCTTTTGCGAGCGCTCGCAGAGTGTCCGCAACGGCGAGGATTTTTGCAGATCACCGCCCTCGATGACGATGACCGTATCCTGCAACTCGCCCTTCAGGACCGCATCGACGGCGGGTGCGATGTTGCGCGAGGTCGATTTCACCCAGATCGCGCGCTTCGCCCCGAACAGGCCCATCGTCCCGGCTTCGTCCGCGAGGCGGGCGGGATCGGCGGCGATGTCGTCGCCGTCGATGCGGATGAGCTGGAAGGGGTCTGACGCATCGTCCACTGAGCGTTCGGCGACCATGCGCGCCCGCTCATTGATCAGGCCCATATCGGGCCCGTAGAACAGAAACACGCCGATGCGCGGATCGGGGCGCCGCAGCGCCCCATCCACGTCACCCGCTTTGACGGCGACCATCGACTCAGCTTTGAGTTGCGAGTGTCGCCGACAACCGGGTCTTCACCTGCTGCGCCAGATCCTTGGCGAGCCTGATCTCCGCATCCCGCGCCGCCCGAATGTTGGCGAACCGCTGTGGGAATCGGTCGAAGCTGGTCGACGACGTCGCAACCCCTTGCGTCACAACGGTTTTTCCGTCCAGGCTCGTCAGGGTGTAAGTCAGCGTTCCGCCGACGATGACGGAGCTGGCCGTGCCGGTCTCGCTGTCGACGACCGGGCTCGACTGGCTCTCGCGCATGGACATCTTCAGGTTGTATTTCTTCGGCGTATCCGACCCCGACCCATTGAGGGCATAGATCATCTCGCTGCGCAGGTAATGCCCCGTATTCGCGAGCGCCGGCGGCCACTCGATCTCCGGCACGTCGATGGAGGCCAGCACCGTCTGAAGCGACTGGCCCGAGACGGTCGGCCCATGGAGCGGCCGGAAGCAGGCGGACAGGCCGAGAGACAGGCCTGCCACGAGAGCGACGTGGGCGAGAGCCTTGAACTTAAGCGACGACATTCACGATCCTTTGGGGAACCACGATGATCTTGCGGGCGGGCTTGCCTTCCATAGCCTTTTGCACGGCGTCTAGCGAGAGCACAGCCGCCTCGACAGTAGCCTGATCCGCATCGCGGGCAACCGTCACGTCGGCGCGCTTCTTGCCGTTGACCTGCACCGGCAGGGTGATCGTGTTCTCGACGAGAAGCGAACGGTCGACAACGGGCCAGGCCGTGTCGGAGACGAGACCCGGCTGGCCCAGCGACTCCCAGCATTCCTCGGCCAGGTGCGGCATCATCGGCGCCAGCAACTGCACGAAGATGCGTCCGGCCTCGGCAAAGGCCGAATTCACGCCCGGCTCGTCGCTCGCCTTGGCCTGGTTCGCCAGATCCTGCAGGGAATTGGCCAGTTCGTAGAGATGGGCGACGCAGCGGTTGAAGCGCAGGCGCTCCACATCCTCTTCCACGCTGGCGAGCGCCTTATGTGCCGCCTTGCGCACTGCGAGCGCAATCGGACCATCACCAGAAACGCCGTCGGCGCTGCCGATGCGCTCGGCGATCTCGCCGACGAGGCGCCACACGCGCTGCACGAAACGGCCTGCGCCCTGCACGCCTTCCTCTGTCCAGATCACGTCACGCTCAGGCGGCGAATCTGACAGCATGAACCAACGGGCCGTGTCAGCGCCGTAGGACGCGATGATCTCGTCCGGATCGACCGTGTTCTTCTTCGACTTCGACATCTTCTCGATCGAGCCGATCTCGATCGGTGCGTCAGTCTCCACATGGAAGGCCTTGCGCGTGTTGCTTACCGCCTCGAAGCGCACGTCGGAGGGCAGCACCCAGCCGCCGCTCGCATCCTTATAGGTCTCGTGCACCACCATGCCCTGCGTGAACAGGCCCGCGAAGGGCTCGTCGAGGCCGGCATGGCCGGTCTTCTTCATCGCGCGGGTGAAGAAGCGCGAATAGAGCAGGTGCAGGATCGCATGCTCGATGCCGCCGATATACTGGTCGACTGGCAGCCAGGAATCGACGGTCGCGCGGTCGACCGGCTTGTCGGTCAGGGTCGGATCGGTGAAGCGCGCGAAATACCAGGACGAATCCACGAAGGTGTCCATAGTGTCCGTCTCGCGCCGGGCTTTTCGGCCGCATTGCGGGCAGTCGACATGCTTCCAGGTCGGGTGACGGTCGAGCGGATTGCCCGGCACGTCGAAGGACACATCCTCCGGCAGCACCACCGGAAGCTGATCCTTCGGCACCGGAACCACGCCGCAGGCATCACAATGGATGACCGGGATCGGGCAGCCCCAGTAGCGCTGGCGTGAGATGCCCCAGTCGCGCAGGCGGAAATTCACCTTGCGCTCGCCGACCGCCCGGTTGCCGCGGACCTCGCTCTCCAGGCGGCGGGCGACCTCCTCCTTCGCTTCTTCGATGGTCATGCCGTCGAGGAAGCGGGAATTGATCATCCGGCCTTCGCCATCATAGGCCACGTCCGTGACCACGAAGCTGGCGGGGTCCACGTCCGGCGGGCAAACGACAGGGGTGTTGCCCAGACCGTATTTATTGACGAAATCCAGGTCGCGCTGGTCATGGGCCGGGCAGCCGAAGATGGCGCCGGTGCCGTATTCCATCAGGATGAAGTTCGCCACATAGACCGGCAGCGTCCAGTCCGGGTCGAACGGATGCACCGCGCGGATGCCGGTATCGAATCCGAGCTTTTCGGCCTTGTCGATGGCCTCCTGCGCCGTGCCCATGCGCTTGGCTTCTTCGATGAAGGCGGCGAGCTCCGGGTTCTTCTCGGCTGCGGCCTTCGCCAGCGGATGATCGGGCGCAACTGCCATGAACTTGGCGCCGAACAGGGTATCAGGCCGCGTGGTGTAGATCTGCAGCTCGGTCTCGCCGTTCGGCACGGTCTCAGGCTTCAGGGCGAAGCGCACCAGCAGGCCTTCCGAGCGGCCGATCCAGTTGCGCTGCATCAGGCGCACCTTCTCCGGCCAGCGGTCGAGCGTATCGAGCCTGTCGTCCAGATCCTGCGCGAAATCGGTGATCTTCAGAAACCACTGGGTCAGCTCGCGCTGCTCGACGAGTGCGCCTGAGCGCCAGCCGCGCCCGTCGATCACCTGCTCGTTGGCGAGCACGGTATGATCGACCGGATCCCAGTTCACCTTGGCGGTCTTACGGTCGACGAGCCCGGCTTCCAGGAAGTCCAGGAACATGCGCTGCTGATGCTTGTAATAGCTCGGATCGCAGGTTGCGATCTCGCGGCTCCAGTCGATGGCGAGACCCATGGACTGCAGCTGGGCGCGCATAGTGGCGATATTGGCATAGGTCCATTCCTTCGGATGGACCTTGTTCTGCATGGCGGCGTTCTCGGCTGGCATGCCAAAGGCGTCCCAGCCCATCGGATGGAGCACGTTGAAGCCGCGGGCGCGCTTGTAGCGGGCCACCACGTCGCCCATGGTATAATTGCGCACGTGGCCCATATGGATGCGCCCCGACGGATAGGGGAACATCTCGAGCACGTAATATTTCGGACGCGGGTCGTCGTTGTTCGTCTTGAACAGGTCGCGGTCGTTCCAGACCTTCCGCCATTTCAGCTCGGCTTCCTTGGCGTTGTAGCGCTCAGGCCTCATTTTTCTTAAGCCATCCGTCGTTTAGCGATTCAAGCGGCTTGCGCCGCAGCATTGGCGCGGACTAGGACACAGCTCTCCCGCGCGGTCAACGGTTTCGCGTCGCGGAGGCGGTCAAGTTTCGACGCATGTGTCATCCCCGGCGGCCCGAAGGGCTGGGAAGGGGATCTATTGCGGTGTGCCTGACCGTGGACCCCCTTCCCCTACGATGGCCTTCGCCATCTCCGGCCGGGGATGACAGGAGCAGGAGAGGACGTCCATGAGCGAGAACAGCGCGGTCGAAGGCTTGGAACAGGTACGGGCGAGCATCCGTCGCGCGGCCTCCGATTACGGTCGCGACCCGTCGTCCATCACCCTCGTGGCGGTCTCAAAGACCTTTCCGTCCGAAGCGATCGAGCCGGTGCTCGCCGCGGGCCAGCGGGTCTTCGGTGAGAACTATGTGCAGGAGGCCAAGGCCAAGTGGCCCGCCTTGCGCGAGCGTTATGACGGCGTGGAGCTGCACATGATCGGTCCGCTCCAATCCAACAAGGCCAAGGAGGCGGTAGAGCTCTTCGACGTGATTCATACGCTCGACCGACCGTCGCTGGCTGAAGCGCTGGCAAAGGAAATCGCCAAGCAGGGCCGGAGGCCGCGTCTGCTCGTGCAGGTCAACACCGGCGAGGAGCCGCAGAAGGGCGGCGTGATCCCGACCGAGATCGATGCTTTCCTCGATGCCTGCCGCAACAAATATGGCCTGAGTGTCGAAGGTTTGATGTGCATCCCGCCGGCGGAGGACCCACCGTCGCCACATTTCGCCCTGCTCAGCACCATCGCGAAGCGCCACGGACTGACATGGCTCTCCATGGGCATGAGCGCCGATTTCGATGCCGCGATCCAGCTCGGTGCCACCCATGTGCGGGTCGGCAGCGCGATCTTCGGGAGCCGGCCGAAGGCTTGAGCCATCAATCGACCATCAGGACAGTATCGAACTGCTTCTTTTTCCTGTCCCAGAAATGGAGGCTGGTCCGGCCATTTCCGATCCAGAGGATCCCGGGATTTTTGAGCATGACGCGACTTGGATAATGCGTGCAGTCGTGGAACTCACGAAAAGCATTGCCGCAGATCGTATCCCAGGGGCCCCGCTTGGCCAATCCAAGGCCGTCTGACGGCTCCATGCCATCTGGACTGATGACATGAACGCGACCGTTCAGGACTGCGATGAGGCCGCGGGCCCCGTCGATCTTTCGAATCGCGATTAGCGCCTTGTCCTTCTTTCCATCGCCATCGAAGTCGGCTTCGATCATCGTAGGGTCAATGGAATTGGCCGACGCATCCCCAATGCGAGCCTTCTCCTCTTCGGTCGTGAGCGCTCGCCAGAAACCGAAATCTTGCGATAGAGTGCTTGAGACGGGCAGCGAGGAGGGGCCGGCGCTCACGACGGCCAGGATCAGTCCGCGTTTCATGGATGTCCTCGCGATCGCTTCACCAAGGGAGTGCTCGCTATAACAGAACAAATGCCTTCCGACGGTGAGATCGCACACCATCAGCATGCCCACACAGCCCAGAAGTGGAAGCTGGGTAGGAAATCTGCTGCCTCTTCGTCATGGCCGGGCTTGTCCCGGCCATCCCGATTGTGAAAAGCGCGGGGCCTCAATCCATCGCCATCACCGGCACAAGGCCGGTGTTCCGCTCGTTCACACCCGCTCGCTATCCAGCATCGCCATCTGTGCGGACGGATAGCGGTCGCCGGCCGCCGCTCCTTTAGGGACGATCTGCTCGATGGCGGCGAGGTCCTCCTTCGTGAACTTTACATCCAGCGCACCGAGAGCCTCCGTCAGCCGATCGCGCCGACGAGCGCCGACGAGGGGGATGATGTCCTCGCCCTGCGCCGCCACCCAGGCGATGGCGATCTGCGCGACGCTGACGCCCCTGGCCTCGGCCAAGCGCCGGAGGCCTTCGACCAGCGTGAGGTTCTTCTCCACATTGCCGTCCTGGAAGCGCGGGCTGTGACTGCGGAAATCGCCCTGACCTTGACCGCCCTTCTGCCAATGGCCGCTGATCAGGCCGCGGGAGAGAACGCCATAGGCTGTGATGCCGATGCCGAGGTCACGACAGGTGGACAGGATGCTGTCCTCGATGCCGCGTGAGATCAGGGAATATTCAATCTGCAGGTCGCAGATCGGGTGCACGCTGGCAGCGCGGCGAATGGTGTCGGCGCCGACCTCCGAGAGGCCGATATGGCGCACATAGCCGGCCTTCACCAGATCGGCGACGGCCCCGATCGTGTCCTCGATCGGCACATCCGGATCGAGACGCGAGGGACGGTAGATGTCGATGTGATCGACCCGCAGACGCTGCAGGGTATAGGCGAGAAAACTCTTGATGGCTTTCGGCCGTGCATCGTAGCCGAGCCAGTTCCCGGCCGGATCGCGCAGGGCGCCGAACTTCACGCTGATCAGCGCCTGATCGCGGCTGCGGCCCTGGAGCGCTTCGCCGATCAGCATCTCGTTATGGCCCATGCCGTAGAAATCGCCCGTATCGAGCAGGGTGACGCCCGCTTCCAGAGCCGCATGGATGGTGGCGATGCTCTCCGCCCGGTCCGAGGGTCCATACATGCCTGACATGCCCATGCAGCCGAGACCGAGGGCGGACACGGAGGGGCCGGTTTTTCCTAAACGGCGCTGTTGCATCTGATGATCTCCTGAAAATGTCGGCCAGCGTATTCGCTGGCGTCAATGGATATGCCCGCTTCCGGTTCGTGCGATAATCCGGCATAACAAGAACAGGCTGTTTGGATTTTCGAACAATGAGCGATGTGGATCTGGCGGATCTCGATGCCTTCGCGGCGGTGGCGCGGGCGCGGAGCTTTCGCAGCGTGGCCCGCCTACGCGGGGTTTCCGCCTCGTCTCTGAGCGAGGCCCTGCGCCGACTGGAGACACGGCTCGGTGTGCGATTGCTGAACCGCACGACCCGCAGCGTCACGCCCACAGAGGCCGGACAGCGACTTCTGGAGCGTCTGAGCCCCGCCCTGGGCGAGGTCGCGGCCGCGCTCGATGCGGTCAACGGCTTTCGCGATTCGCCGACCGGGACCTTGCGCCTCAACGTACCCACCGCCGTGGCGCGGCTGGTGCTGCCACCGATCATCGGGCTGTTCCTCGCCGCTCATCCAGGCATCATCCTCGAGGTGACCACCGAGGACAGCTTCGTCGATGTGCTGGCGGCCGGGTTCGATGCCGGCATCCGCTATGACGAGCGGCTGGAGAAAGACATGATCGCCGTGCCCATCGGCCCACGCGTGCAGCGCTTTGTGGTCGCCGGAGCGCCGGCCTATTTCGCCGCCCATGGCCGACCCACGCATCCGAAGGACATTCTCAATCACACCTGCATCCGCCACCGCTTCGCCAGTGGAATCATGCACCCCTGGGAGTTCGAGCGCGACGGCGAGATCGTGAAGATCACGCCGAATGCCCGCGTGATCGCCAACAGCATCGATCTCGAGATCGCGGCAGCTGTTCAGGGACTTGGGCTGATCGCCACCTTTGAGGGATTCGTCGAACCGCATGTGAAGAGCGGCGCCCTGGTGCCAGTGCTGGAAGACTGGCTGCAGCCATTTTCCGGACCCTTCCTCTATTACGCGAGCCGTCGGCACATGCCGGCGCCCCTGCGTGCCTTTGTCGATTTCATCAAGCGCCGACCGGATCCGCCCATCGGCGACATTGCATCCACGGTATTTTCCGGTTAAGCCTCACGCTCCGATCTCATTCGAACCAGGGAGGGCTGCATGTTGGAAGCGATGCATCAACGCAAGTTCGGCCCCTGGCATGCCCTGCAGCAGCTTGTTGCAGGGCCGACCACCGAGCGGATCTGACAATCTTCTGATTGTCCTCACCTCATTCTGGTCAGCTCTGAACGGCTCAACGCGCTCGTAGCTCCGCAAGGATCCGGCGCGTCCGACACGTTCCAGACTTTTCGCGCTTGTGATGGCCCAGAACCCGAGCGCGCCGCACCAGTGAGATTTACCCCATGGCTTCCTTGAGCCTTCGCAATGTCACCGTCATTGCCCATACACCCCTGTTCCAGAACCTGAACCTCGTCATCGGCGAGGGCGACCGCCTCGGGCTCGTCGCCGCGAACGGCGCCGGAAAATCGACGCTTCTGAAATGTCTCGCGGGTCTCATCGAGCCGACGCACGGTGACATCGTCCGCTCGCGCGGATTGCGCGTCGCGCTCGTGGAGCAGGACATTCCCGACAGCCTGCTCAACCTGTCCTTGCACGATGTCCTGCTCAACGTCCTACCGCCGGATGAGCGGGAAAATCAGGCATGGCGCGTCGACATGGTGCTCGACGAGTTCGAGACACCCATCGATCTGCGCACTCTTCCGATGCGCGCACTCAGCGGCGGCTGGCAGCGGCTGGCGCTAATCGCCCGCGCCTGGATCACCGAGCCCGATCTGCTGCTTCTGGATGAGCCCACGAACCATCTCGATCTCGAAAAGCTGTTCAAACTGGAAGCCTGGATCAATGCGGCGGGCTATAGGGCGCCGATCGTGGTGGCGAGCCACGACCGCGACTTTCTCGATGCTTGCACGACGAAAACGCTGTTCCTGCGGCCGGAGGAATCGATCTCCTTCGCGCATCCCTATCGCCGCGCCCGCGAACTGCTCGACGCACACGATTCAGTTGCACAGACGCAGCGCGACAAGACCCTGCGCGAGGTGAAGCGTCTGCGCCAAAGCGCGCAGGAATTGCGCAATGTCGGCATCAACAGCGGCAGCGACGCAGCGCAGTTGAAATCGGCGCAGATCAGACGGCGCGCCGATGCGCTGGAGCAGTGCGCGCGCGCCGTGCACAAGGAGCGGCCGGGCGAGATCAGGCTCGGTAACCGCGGCACCCATGCGCGCGTGCTGGTGGCACTGGAGAACCTTACCGTGCAGGCGCCGGACGGGCGCAAGCTCTTCGCGATTCCAAAGCTCGATGTGGCGCAGGGCGACCGGATCGTGGTGCTCGGTCGCAACGGTGCGGGCAAGTCGCAGCTCGTCTGCCTACTGCACAAGGCGATGCATGAGCCCGATGGTTTAGCCGGCATCCGCGTGAGTCCGAGCCTCGCCCTCGGCTATGTGGATCAGGATATGCAGCAATTGCCCGGGAAGGACACGGCGCACGATTTCATCCTGTCGCGCTTCCGCCTCGGCGATCAGCGCAGCCGCGCGGTATTGGCGGAAGCGGGCTTTTCCGTCGAGAAGCAGAAGCTGCCCATCGCGAAATTGTCGCCCGGTCAGAAGGCGCGACTTGGGTTGCTGGCGTTGCGCCTGTCCGAGCCGAATTTCTATCTCATGGACGAGCCCACCAACCACGTCGACATTCCGGGCCGCGAGCAGCTAGAATCGGAAATTCTCGATACGGAAGCCACGTGCATCCTCGTCTCCCACGACCGCAGCTTCGTCAAAACCGTCGGCACACGCTTCCTGCTTATTGAGAAGGGCAGGCTGCGCGAGATCGACGGGCCGGAGATGTTTTATGAGACAGTGGTCGGTTGAGCAGTATTGGCAAACCACAACGCGTCATGCCCTGCATCGTGCTGGGCATCCACGTCTTCTTCCTGGCATAATCCTCATCCTGAGGAGGTGAGAGAGTTTGTGATGAAGACGTGGATGGCCGGGACAAGCCCGGCCATGACGGCGATTCCTTGCTCTATGATCCAAGCTGCCGTAGGAGCGCCCGCGCCAACACATCGGCGCTCCCTGAAGAAAATTCGAGATAGAGATAAGGATCGATCAGCTCCAACTCCGTCAGTATGAAGCCATCGGGACGAACGAGTCCGTCAACACGAGCGTAAAGCGGCACCTGCGCGAGATGGCTGAGGTAGTCCCGCGCGGCATCGATCACGTCTTGGCTCACGTCCACGTGCTCATAGGTCGCGCCAAACTGCTGGTTGGCCCGCCATTCGCCGGCTTTGAGCACACGACGGACGGCATGGGAGAACGCGCCTTCGATGAAGGTCAGGGTCGTCTCGCCAAGCGCCCCGATATCCTCCTGATACTCCTGCAGCAGCGACTCACCGGTTATCCCTTTGAGAGACCATTCGGCGCGCTTGTCCCAATCCAATTTGCGAACGCCGTGTCCGCTCTGGCCCGACACCGGCTTGAGAACGGCGATGCGCCAGCCTTTCTCCTCCATCCGCTGCTCGATGGCCTCGCGGCTGACCTCGGATAGGTGAAAGGTATTGGGGACGGCAAGACCTGCTTTCGCCATCTCCAGAAGATAAGTCTTGCGGAAATTCCAACGCAGAAGCGTGGGGGGATTAATGAGCTGTGTACCCTTGGCTTCAAGCGCATCGACCCACCTAAGGAACCGCTCGGGATCGTCGTAATAGTCCCAGCAGCATAGGGGCAGAACGGCATCGGCCGCCGCGAAGGTTTCCAGCGGCGTTGTCTTCCAGGGCAGATAGGAGGCCTCGGCACCGCTGGACCGCAGGGCACCAAGCAAAGCCTCAAGGTTCGGCGTCGGATGCGGGTACTCCAAGCAGGTGGCGATCAGGATGGCCGTCATCAGCCCACGATCTCGATCCGCGTCTGCAGCCCGATCCGCTCCAAGAGCCGGCGGATCATGCGTTTCTCCACGGCGACGCAGCCTTCCGTTGGCAGGAGGCCGGGGCGGGCCAGATGCAGGAAGATGGCGCTGCCGCGGCCCTTGACGATGGGGCCGCGGTTCCAGGCAATGTCGAGCACCACGTCATAGAGATGATCGTTGCGCCACATCTTTTCGTGGCTGGTGGGACTGGGCAGGGGGATGAGGCGGTTGTAGCGGCGGTCCCTCACGTCGTCGGACCAGCCGTCGGTGGGACGGATCGGCCTTAAGCGCAGGCCGGTCCGGGGGCGCGGGCCGTGATCGGGACGGTAAAAAGCCTGCAGAATCTTGAAGCGCCCGACCGGCGAGGCGCCGTCACCCTCGCGCTTGGCTCGGGCCGTCCCGGAGCGTCCGAGCGCGCAAGGAAGGACGAGATTGCCGGCCTCGAGCCGCCCGCGCCGGTGGTCGAGCGGGGAGCGGAAGACGCGGATGACATTGACGTGAGACAATTTCATAGGCAGTGGAAGGGCCTTGAACGCCCCCTTGTTGTCAAGCTGGGAATGATTACTCTTATGCGTCAAGCATGATCTAAAAGCTCAAGGTTCGCGCCAGCTCGCGCTAGGCTGCGATTTTTCGATCGGGATCATGTGCGGCGACAAGGGAGCGAACGAACCGGCTCAAGGCTGACGTGTTTTCGCTTTTTGAAAGCCGTGCTGACGCCTTTACGATTCATCGTGTTGAAAGGTTTGAGATGTCGAATGCCAGCCGCCTCCTCGTCGTCGATGACGATCAGGACCTGCGCGACACCCTAGCCGAACAGCTCGGATTCTATGACGAGTTTCAGGTCGCAACCGCCGAGACGGCCACGGGCGCCATCGAGGCGGTGAAGGGGGACCGGGTCGATCTCGCCATCATGGATGTGGGCCTGCCCGACATGGATGGGCGCGAGGCGGTCAAGGTTATGCGCCAGAACGGCTTCCGTAGCCCGATCATCATGCTCACCGCCCAAGGATCTGACACGGATACGGTGATGGGCCTGGAAGCCGGCGCCAACGATTATGTGGTCAAACCCTTCAAGTTCGCCGTGCTACTCGCCCGCATCCGGGCGCAGCTGCGCCAATACGAGGCGAGCGAGGATGCAGTGTTCCAGATCGGGCCCTATATCTTCCGCCCGGGCTCGAAGCTGTTGACCACTGAGAAGGGCTCCAAGCTCAAGCTGACGGAAAAGGAGACGGCGATCCTGCGCTATCTCTACCGCGCCGGTCAGGCGGTCGTCGGACGCGACACGCTGCTCACCGAGGTCTGGGGCTACAATTCCAACGTCACCACCCACACCCTTGAGACGCATATCTATCGCCTGCGCCAGAAGATCGAATCCGATCCATCGAATGCCAGCATCCTGGTCACCGAGCCTGGCGGCTACAAGCTGATTCCCTAAAACCCCATGGCGCTCGACGACGATATCGCAGTTTTAAGCCAGGCTCCGCTGTTCAACCTGCTGGAGCGGGATGCCCTGCGCCTCGTCGCCTTCGCGTCGGAGAACCGGACCTATCGCGAAGGCGACGTGCTGTTCAAAAAAGGGGACCGCTCGGACGGCGGCTACGTGGTGAGTCGCGGTGCCATCGCGCTCGATGCCAGCGATGACGGTTCGCCCGAAGCTTTCCTGGCCGGTCCGGGCTCCCTCATCGGACAGGCTGCCCTGTTCGCCCGCATCGAACGTCGCGCCACCGCCACCGCCCGCGAGCCCTCGGCGATCATCCGCGTGACGCCGAGCCTCATGCGCCGGGTGCTGGAGGAGTTTCCGGACGCTGCCGCGGCCATCCAGGAGACCATGGCCGAGGAGCTGAACCGCCTCACGGAAGGCCTGGAGCGGGTGCGCCAGCAGCTCATCGCCATCGACGGCGAGGAAATCCCGGCGCAGACCCCGGAGGATGATAAGACCTAAAGTTCCAGCACCGCCGTCACAGGGGCATGGTCGGAGGGACGGTCCCAGCCGCGGGTTTCGCGGGTGACGTCGATGGAGCGTAGGCTGTCCTTCATGCCCTTCGACAGCCAGATGTGATCAAGCCGGCGGCCCTTGTCGGCGGCGGCCCAGCCGGGTGACCGGTAGCTCCACCAGGAATAAATCTTTTCAGGTTCGGGGCGCAGGACGCGCATGGCGTCGATCCATTCGGCCTCCTGGCGCAGTTCCTCCAGCATTTCCGTCTCGACAGGCGTATGGCTCACCACGTCGAGAAGCTGCTTGTGGCTCCAGACGTCGTGTTCGAGCGGCGCTACGTTGAGATCGCCCACGAGAATGGCCGGTGCGGAGGTGGGTTTCGCCTTGCTGCCCCATGAGCGCATCTCGGCCATGAAATCGAGCTTGTGCTTGAATTTCTCGTTCAGTCCCGGATCGGGAATGTCGCCGCCGGCGGGGACATAAAAGTTATGGATCGTCAGGCCCGCGGCCGCCTTGGCCTCCCGGCTCAAGGTGACGGTGATGTGGCGCGCATCCTGCCGGCCGCACATCTCCATCACGCTGTTCTCGGAGAACGGATAGCGGGACAGGATGGCGACGCCGTTATAGCCCTTCTGGCCCATATGGACGACGAAGGGATAGCCGAAGGCCTGCAGCTCCTTCAGGGGCAGCTTGTCGTTCGGGCATTTGGTCTCCTGCAGGCACAGGATGTCGGGGCGGCGCTCCTTCAGGAAGCGGCCTACCTGATCGAGGCGCAGGCGAACGGAATTGATGTTCCAGGTCGAGACGGTCAGTTGCACGGGAAGAGCCCTTCGAAAGACCCTATCCGGCTACGACAGATTTGGGCTGGAGGGAAGCGTGGCAGAACGCGTGGCGCCTATTTGTTCCCGCCCACGATGGCTTCGTACTGGATCTTGAACAGATCCTGGTCGATCCGGCGTCCGCGCTCGAGCTTGTTGAGGACGACCACCGTCTGGAAGCCCTGCGCATCGATGATGCGCCACTGGTTCAGGCTCTCCACCAGGGGATCGAAATAGAGGGTGATGCGGGAGGTGCCGCCCAGCGTCGAGGAATCCTCCAGGTTGATGCGCACCGTTTCGCCGTCGTTGGTGATGCCGGTGATCCGGATATCCTGGCCGAGATTGACCTGCTCGCGCAGCAGGAATTTCAGCGGCGTCTGAGAGATTGAATAAAGGTCCTGGGTTGCGAGCTTGCGGTCGCGCACAGCGACGGATCGTCCATCGGCGATCACCTGGAGAGTGGCGGGCGGATCGTATTCGAACCGCACCTTGCCGGGGCGCTGGAGATAGAGCGTGCCGCCCTGTCGGCGTCCGTCGCCGCCCACCTGCGTAAAATCGGCCACGAGGGTGGTCAGATGTGTGAAATAGGCATTGGCCCGCTCCACCACCGTGCTGTTCGGCAGGGGCTGCCGCAGGGCCACAGGCTCCACGGCCGCGGTCACGATGGGCTGGGGCGCAATGGTGATGGGTTCTGGCGCGGTGAGCTTCTGGGGTTCCGCCATGATCGGGCGGCTCGGCGGAAGCGGTGCGGTCGCGGCCAGTACCTGCTCTCCATTGGCTGGCCGGGGAATGACCGGCCGGGACGGCTGAGCATCCGCTACCGGAGGCGTTGTGCGATGGAACGAGGCCGTCGGCAGGTGAGGGGGTGAAGGGCTGAAGCCCTGAGCGGCAACCGACCGGGCAGACGGGAGGATCATCTCGATCGGCAGCGCCGTCTGTGCCATGGCCGGCAGAGGACCCGCGACAAGGGCCGCCACCAGGCTGGCGAGAGGGACGGAACGCATCCGATCAAGTCTCCTTCGGAACATGATATTGACCGCTGCTTGGCCATTGCGCATGGCTCAAGAATGACGCAGGTCAGCGGCCAAGGTTCCAGCGCGGATCCTTAATCCTCTCCCATCCCCGGAGTTTCAAGCAGAATCTCGCGTTTACCGGCGTGGTTGGCGGGGCCGACGATGCCCTCGTTCTCCATCCGCTCCATCAGCGAGGCGGCGCGGTTGTAGCCGATCTGCAGCCGGCGCTGGATGTAGCTCGTCGACGCCTTCTTGTCGCGCAGCACCACCGCCACCGCCTGATCGTACAGATCGCCGCCCGGCGCTCCGAACTCGCCCTGGTCGAAGACGGCTGTGTCGGCGGCACCACCGCCCTCGTCCTCCTCGGCCGTGACGGCCTCGAGGTACTGCGGCCGGCCCTGGCGCTTCAGATGCGCCACCACCTTCTCGACCTCCTCGTCGGAGCAGAACGGCCCGTGCACGCGCGTGATCCGCCCGCCGCCGGCCATGTACAGCATGTCGCCCTGGCCCAACAGCTGCTCGGCGCCCATCTCGCCCAGAATGGTGCGGCTGTCGATCTTCGACGTGACCTGGAACGAGATCCGGGTCGGGAAGTTCGCCTTGATCGTGCCGGTGATCACGTCCACGGAAGGCCGCTGCGTCGCCAGGATCACGTGGATGCCGGCGGCTCTGGCCATCTGGGCCAGGCGCTGGATCGCGCCCTCGATCTCCTTGCCGGCCACCATCATCAGGTCGGCCATCTCGTCGACGATCACCACGATGTAGGGCAGCGGATCGAGATCCATCACCTCGTCCTCGTACACCGCCTCGCCGGTCTCGCGGTCAAACCCGGTCTGCACCGTGCGGGTGATGGTCTCGCCGCGCGCCTTGGCCTCGACCACGCGGGCGTTGAAGCCGTCGATGTTGCGCACGCCCAGCTTCGACATCTTGCGGTAGCGGTCCTCCATCTCGCGCACCGCCCATTTCAGCGCCACCACCGCCTTCTTCGGGTCGGTCACCACCGGGGTCAGCAGGTGCGGGATGCCGTCATAGACCGAGAGCTCGAGCATCTTCGGATCGACCATGATCAGGCGGCACTCGGCCGGCGAGAGCCGGTAGACCAGCGACAGGATCATGGTGTTGATCGCCACCGACTTGCCCGAGCCGGTGGTGCCGGCGACGAGCAGGTGCGGCATGCGGGCGAGATCGGCGATCACCGGCTCGCCGCCGATGGTCTTGCCGAGGCAGAGCGCCAGCTTCTGCTTCGAGGTCTCGAAGTCCTGGCTGGCCAAAAGCTCGCGCAGGTACACGGTCTCGCGCTTGTGGTTGGGCAATTCGATGCCAATCGCGTTGCGGCCCTGCACCACCGCCACACGGGCCGAGACCGCGCTCATCGAGCGGGCGATGTCGTCCGCCAAGGAGATCACCCGCGACGACTTCGTCCCCGGCGCAGGCTCCAACTCATACAGCGTCACAACAGGGCCGGGATTGACCTTGGTGATGGCCCCTCTGACGCCGAAATCCTCCAATGTGCCTTCGAGCAGGGCGGCGTTCTGCTCCAGCGCCTCGGCCGAGATCGTGGGGGCTGACGGCCGCTTCGGCTCGGCGAGCAGGTTCAGCTGCGGCAGCTGGTAATTCTCTTCGTCGAGCAGCGAAGGCTGGGCCTCGCGGGCCATGCGCTTGCCAGGCTTGGGCGCTGCATGCGCTGGTCCGACGCGCGTGGGTGCCGGCTCGGGCCGAGGGGCGGGGCGTGCCGCCGGCGAGGGAGGCATATCGTCCTCGTCCCAGCCGGCCTCATCTTCGTCATGCATCGGCACGGAAGCCGGAGCGGGGCGCGGGCGGACGGGAGCGCCGTCGAGAACCGGCTCGCGGCGCAGGCCAGGCTGGCGGGCCGGGCGCTTCGGCTGCGGGGGCGCCTCCTCGTAATAATCTTCCTCAAGGGCGACGCGGCGGTTCTCCTTCCAGCGGCGGGCGGAGGCGCGCAGGCTCATGACGCCATGGGCGAGGGCGCCGAGCGAAACGATGCCCCAACCCGGCTCGTCGTGGCTTGTCTCCTCCGCTTCGTCCCAATCCTGGATCTTGCGCCGCCTGATGGGCTGGCGCTCCTCGATTTCCTCCGGCTCCTCGTGGTGCCGCTCCTCCGCCGGGCCAAGACCGCAGGCGGCCGTGAGGCTCAAGATCGCGATGCCGGCGAACAGGAAGCCGAGGACAGCGCTGGCCGGACCGCTGGAGAGGCCCGTAATGGCTTTCGCCCCGGCGAGAATCGCGTCGCCGACCACGCCGCCGAGGCCTGTCGGCAGTGGCCAGCTTTGCGTCGGGGGGAGGGCGCTGGCCAGCGCGGTCGCGGCGCCCGCACCGATGACCCAGAGGGCAAGGCGCAGCTGCAGGCGGCCGAGATCGCCGGATTTCATCAGCCGCCAGCCCCAGAGTGCCAGGGGCAGCACGGCCGCGATGGCGCCGAGGCCCAAAAGCTGCATCAGCAGGTCAGCCGCGATGGCGCCGGGCCAGCCGAGAAGGTTGCGGACGGGCAGATCGGTGGCGTTGTTGAGGCTCGGATCGTCGACCGACCAGGTGGCGAGCGCCACTGCGACCGCTCCGGCGACGGCGATCAGGCACAGGCCCGTCAGCTCCTGCGCCCGGCGAGCCAGGAAGGCTCGGAAGGCGCTGAAGAGGCCATCATAGGCGGAAGAAGAACGGCGGGCCGCGCGCATCAAACCACTCTAAAAAACCATAGGACGGGACAATGTTGCTACGGATCGTAGCGCGGTGGGGTTAAGGGTCCTTTAACCGTAACGACCTTTCTGCCCTGTTGACGGGCGACCGCGAAAAGACCAGTGTCCCGGCCATGACACGCAAGGGCTTCCGGACCGGTTGGACACGCGCCGCGATTGTGGCGGTGATGGCCTATGCGTTCGTCCTGCAGGCCCTGCTTCTCTCGGTCAGTGGCGCCTTCCACGCCGCAGCGGCGGCCGAGGCGCAGGGGATCATCTGTGTCCAGGACAGCTCCTCCGCGCCGGATCATGGGCCGAAGAAGGCCCATGAGAATCTCTGCTGCACCTTAAGCTGCCACAGCTCCGGCGCGACAGGCCCGATCCCGGCTGCCGCCATTCTGGAGCGGCTCGCACCGATGGCGGTCTTGGGCGACCGGGCCGTCGAACCGCCGTCCTTACGTCTGACTTCCGACGTCCTGCCCCTGGGATCTCGCGCGCCGCCGCGCCTCGGCTGATTGCCGTTCGACAAGAATCCCATACCATCTCTCAAGGATGTCCCTGATGACTTCGTCACGCTTCGGCGCCGCGCTAACCGCCGCCGCTCTCATGATTTCCGCTCCCGCCTTCGCCCATGTCACCTTCGAGAACGGGCAGGCTAATCCGAATTCCACCTACAAGGCCGTCTTGCGCATCCCCCATGGCTGCGCCGGCAAGGCGACCCTGAAAGTGCGCGTCCGCATTCCGGAGGGCATCGTCGCGGTCAAGCCGATGCCGAAGGCCGGATGGAAGCTGGAGACCACCAAGGGCGCCTATGTGAAGGCCTATCAGGTCAACGGAGAGGCCGTGTCCGAGGGCGTGACCGATATCGTCTGGACCGGCTCCCTCGACGACGCCTTCTACGACGAGTTCGTATTCCAGGCCCGCTTCACCGATGCCTATCAGCCAGGCGCGACGGTCCATTTCCCTGTGGTGCAGGAATGCGATGGCGCAACCGAGGAATGGACTCAGGTGCCGGCCGCAGGCGAGGATCCGCACGGCCTGAAATCCCCGGCACCCGGCGTGCGGATCGTGGGCATCGTCAATACGACGCAGGCCGTGAAAGCCGGTCCGCTCACCATCGAGCAGCCCTGGTCGCGGGCGACGCCGGGCGGCGCCAAGGTCGGCGGCGGCTACTTGCGCATCACCAACGCGGGCACGGCCCCCGACCGCCTGATCGGCGGCGCGTTTCCGGTCGCCTCCAAAGTCGAGGTGCACGAGATGCGCATGGAAGGTGACGTGATGCGCATGAAGCCGGTGGAAGGCGGGCTCGAGATCAAGCCGGGCGCAACGGTCGAGATGAAGCCGGGCGGATACCATCTCATGTTCATGGACCTGAAGGAGCCGTTGAAAGAGGGCCAGACGATCAAGGGTACGCTCGTGTTCGAGAAGGCGGGCTCCGTCGAGGTGGAATATGTGGTACGCGGCATGGGCGGTGCGGCGCCTGCCGAGCACAAGCACTAGAGCTGTTCCCATTGTCATGGAAACAACTCTCTTCTTTGATTTGCCGCATTTTTTGACGGCGAACCGGAACCACTTCGCCGAAAAATGCTCTAGCGCGGGAGATCGCCTATGAATCTCAAACGTCTTCTCGTGCCGCTTCTCGTCTTCACCGCCGGCCTTCTGGTGCTGGTCGTGACGGCGGGCCTGCTGCTCTTCCCGACACAACAGCAGCAGAGCGCCGGAAAAGTGCCGATCGGCGGGCCATTCAAGCTCACGAGCCATGAGGGCAAGCCGTTCACGGAGGAGAACCTGAAGGGCAAGCCCTTCGTGGTCTTCTTCGGCTTCACCCATTGCCCGGAGGTGTGCCCGACCACCCTCTACGATCTGACCCAGGACATGGCGGCCTTGGGCAAGGATGCGGACAGGCTGCGGGCCGCCTTCATCACGGTAGACCCGGAGCGCGACACGCCGGAGCTGATGAAGACCTATCTCTCGTCCTTCGATCCGCGCATCGTCGGATTGTCGGGCACGGAGGACGAGATCGCAGCGGCCGCCCGCGCCTACAAGATCTATTACCGCAAGGTGCCGACGGATGACGGCTACACCATGGACCATTCGGCGACGCTGTTCCTGATGGACAGCAAGGGCGAGTTCTATGGCACGTCGAACTTCCAGGAGTCGGAGGAGACGCGGCGGGCGAAGCTGCGGCAGCTCGTGAAGAATGGATGAAGCCAGATCCGCGTCATCCCGGACGGCGCAGCCGATCCGGGATCGTTTTCAGAATAAAGCCCTGTCATCCCGGGGCCGCGTAGCGGAGCCTGGGATCCATAACCACGACTTTCGACCAATTCAGCATTGTCAGCGGTTATGGATTCCCGCCTTCGCGGGAATGACAGTGTTGAGACTACGGCATCCGATCCCGGATCGCCTCTGGCGTCCGGGATGACCGTTGGATCAGCAACAAGAAAAGCCCCGGCCTTTCGGTCGGGGCTTTCCTGTTTGAGCCTCTGGAAGGCTTCTTGCCGCAGCGCCCGGTCGGGGCGATGCGGGTGTTCTTAGTAGTTGTAGGCGCGCTCGCCGTGGTCCGCGAGGTCGAGGCCTTCGCGCTCCTGGTCCTGCGTGACGCGCAGGCCGACAATCAGGTCGGTGATCTTGTAGAGCACCACGGAGCCGATGCCGGTCCAGATCAGGGTGATGATAACCGCGATGAACTGGGTCCAGACTTGGCCACCGATCGAGTACTCGCCGACGCCGTAGCCGCCGAGCGACGGAGCCGCTACGATGCCGGTGCCGATGGCGCCGATAATGCCGCCGACGCCGTGGATGCCGAAGACGTCGAGGGCGTCGTCATAGCCGAGCGCGTTCTTCACGCCGGTGACGGCGACGTAGCAGACCGCGCCGGCGACGAGGCCGAGCACGATGGAGCCCATCGGACCGGCGAGACCGGCGGCCGGCGTGATGGCGACGAGGCCGGCGACGGCACCCGAGGCGATGCCGAGCAGCGAGGCCTTGCCCTTTCCGAGAGCTTCCACGCTCATCCAGGAGAGGCCGGCAGCGGCCGGGGCCAGGATGGTGTTAATGAGCGCGAGAGCGGCACCGCCCGTGGCCTCCAGATTCGAGCCGGCGTTGAAGCCGAACCAGCCGACCCACAGAAGGCAGGCGCCGACGAAGGTGAGCGTCAGCGAGTGCGGCGCGAGCAGGTCGCGGCCATAGCCGATGCGCTTGCCGATCATCAGAGCACCGACGAGGCCGGCGACGCCGGAATTGATGTGAACCACCGTGCCGCCGGCGAAGTCGAGAGCGCCCATGGCGAAGAGATAGCCTTCCGAGAACCACACCATGTGGGCGATCGGAAGATACACGAAGGTCAGCCACAGGCCGGTGAAGAGCATCACGGCCGAGAACTTGATGCGCTCGGCGAAGGCGCCGACGATCAGGGCCGGGGTGATGCAAGCAAAGGTGAGCTGGAAGGCCGCGAAGGTGAATTCCGGAATGGCCACGCCCTTGGTGAAGGTGTCGGCAGTGGAATCCGTGGTCACGCCGGCGAGAAATGCTTTGGAGAAGCCGCCGATGAAGGCGCCGATGCCCTCGCCGCCGGAGGTGAAGGCGAGCGAGTAGCCGTAGAAGGACCACAGGATGGCCACGAGGCTGAACACCGCGAAGACCTGCATAAGCACGGAAAGCATGTTCTTGGTGCGCACGAGGCCGCCATAGAACAGAGCGAGGCCCGGGATCGTCATGAGGATCACGAGGATCGTCGAGACGAGCATCCAGGCGGTGTCACCCTTGTTGACGGTGGGAGCAGCAGTCGCGGCGTCTTGTGCCAGTGCGGGCTCGAGGGCCGCGAGACCTAATCCGAGCGCACCGAGCGCCGGCAGGAGGAGAGGACGGAACTTCATCGGATTCAAACTCCGGAATGACTGAAACAATGGAATCAAAGGGCGTCGATGTCGGTCTCGCCCGTGCGGATGCGGACCGCCTTCTCGAGCGAGGTGACGAAGATCTTGCCGTCGCCGATCTGGCCGGTGCGCGCGGCCGCCGTGATCGCATCGATCACCTGGGGCACCATCTCGCTCGCCACCGCCACTTCGATCTTCAGCTTCGGCAGGAAGCTCACGGCATATTCGGCGCCACGGTAGATCTCGGTATGACCCTTCTGCCGTCCATATCCCTTCACCTCAGTCACGGTGAGGCCGTGCACGCCGAGAGCGGTGAGCGCGTCGCGCACCTCTTCCAGCTTGAACGGCTTGATGACCGCCATCACGATTTTCATGGGTTTGGCCCCCTTTTTGAGACGGCTGCCCGAAATGCTCAGGCAGCTTTTCCAATGATGAACCCGGCCTCATGGACGGGTGTCAGGGGGATATACGCAAGAAACATGCCAAGCTTTCCGGCCATAGGAAAAGGGCCGCTGCCTCTTTCCTAGGCAGTGGAAGCTGGGCTATAAAAGTGCCTATCTGATGAATTTTTAGGCAGATGGGGTCAGGTGCGACGCTCGCGGATGAGCCCTTCCTGAGCAACGGAAGCCACCAGAGTCCCGTCCTGCTTAAAAATGAGTCCGCGCGAAAAGCCGCGCGCGCCGCCGGCACTCGGCGTGTCCTGCGCATAAAGCAGCCACTCGTCGGCGCGGAAGGGCCGGTGGAACCACATGGCATGATCGAGGCTCGCCGGCTGGATCGAGGGCTCGAACACCGTGCGGCCATGGGGAATGAGCGAGGTGTCGAGAAGGGTCATGTCCGACGCATAGGCGAGCACGCATTGGTGAATCGCCGGATTGTCTGGCAGGCGGCCGGTGGTCTTGATCCAGACATGGAAGCGTGGCTCGCCCGGATCGCGCGAGAGATAGCGGTTGATCTCCACGGGCCGGATCTCGAGCGGCCGCTCGCGCTCGTAATAGGCGCGCATGGGCTCCGGCATCTGAAGAATCAGGCCGCCCTTCACCTCTTCCTCGCTGGGCAGTTCATCGGGTCCCGGCACCTTCGGCATGTCCGCCTGATGCGCAAAACCCTCCTCATCGAGATGGAAGGAGGCCGACATGGAAAAGATCGCTTGGCCGTGCTGGATCGCCAGGACGCGACGCGTGGTGAAACTCTTGCCGTCGCGGATGCGGTCGACCTCGTAGATGATCGGAACCTTGGGATCGCCGGGCAGCATGAAATAGCAATGGAGCGAATGGGGATGGCGCCCGTCGACCGTGCGGGTCGCGGCGACCAGCGCCTGTCCGATCACCTGCCCGCCGAAGACACGTTGCCAGCCGCTCTTCGGGCTCTGCCCGCGGAACAGGTTCACCTCGAGCTGCTCGAGGTCGAGAATGGAAAGAAGGTCAGTGACGGCACGGGACATGGATTCAAAATCCTTCGATCGGCAACAGCCATCCATCGGTGAGAGACTCAGGAAGGTCAAGCTTGACGCTGGCCAATGGATCGCTGACACCCACCTATAACGTTGAAGACATGGAGTTAGAGCGATGAGCGCAGCAACGGATATGGAGCGACCGCGCATCGTCATTGCAGGCGGGGGGCTTGCCGGGCTGTCCCTGTCGCTGGCGCTCAAAAAGGCGCTCGCCGATGGGATCGACGTGGTCATGTGCGACCCGGCTCTCAAGCGCAACCCCCATGGCGACAAGCGTTCCTATGCCATCGCTGCGGCTGCACGCCGGATGCTGGAAGCGCTCGCCATCTGGAATCAGGTCGCAGACAAGGCGCAACCGATCCTCGACATGGTGATCACCGACAGCCGCCTGCAGGATCCGGTGCGGCCGACCTTTTTGACCTTCGAGGGCGACGTGGACGGGCACGAGCCCTTCGCGCACATGATCACGGCGGGCGACCTGACTGCCGCCTTGCTGGATTCCTGCCGCGAGGCCGGAGTCGATCTGCGATCTGAGGGCGTGAAGGGCTTTTCCGTTCACGGCGCACGCACGGATGTCGCTCTGACGAATGGCGATAGTCTGCAAGCTGCGCTCCTCGTCGCTGCCGACGGCGCTCGTTCGCGCCTGCGCGAGCAGGCGGGCATCGGCTGGATCTCGTGGCCCTACAAGCAGTCCGGCATCGTCGCCACCATCGCCCACGAGCGCGATCATGAGGGCAAGGCGATCGAGCATTTCCTGCCTTCCGGTCCCTTCGCGATCCTGCCCCTCAAGCCCGAGATCCAGGCCGACGGCAGTCTTAAGCACCGCTCCTCCATCGTCTGGACCGAGCGCAGCGACAACGTGCCGGCGCTGCTGGAATCGCACCCCGAAGACCTGCTTAACGAGTTGGAGCGCCGCTTCGGTCTGCAGCTCGGAAAACTCATCTTCGAGACCAAACCGCAGTCCTTTCCGCTGTCCTTCGGCGTGGCCCGCTCCTTCGTGGCTGAGCGCCTCGCGCTCCTCGGCGATGCTGCCCATGTCATTCATCCGATTGCGGGCCAGGGCCTGAATCTCGGCCTGCACGATGCGGCGGCGCTGGCCGAGATCATCACCGACGCCATGCGTCTCGGCATGGATCCCGGCGCCGCCGACGTGCTCGACCAATACGAGCGCGCGCGCCGCACCGACATCACCGCCATGGGCGTGATGACGGACGGCCTCAACCGCCTGTTCTCGAACGACGTGCTGCCTGTCCGCCTGATCCGCGATCTTGGCCTCGGTCTCGTCGACCGAATGCCGGGCCTGAAACGCTTCTTCATCCGCGAGGCGGCGGGATTGACCGAGCGAGAGGCGCCGCGATTGCTGAAAGGTGAGACGCTCTAGCTCACCTTGCCGTGCTCGTGCCGGCACTGGTCGTGATCGGCCAGCACCTGGATGATCCGGCATTCGCCGATCTCTCCGTGCCGACAATCGTCGAGCATGTGCCGCAGCTCCGAGCGGAGGAGTTTTAGCTGGGCGATGCGGCGCTCGACGCTCTCCAGATGACGCGCCACGATCTGATCGGCCGGCTCGCAGGGCTGTTCCGGTTTCGCACTCAGGCTCAGGAGCTCGCGGATAGCGTCGACCTCGAAGCCGAGTTCGCGCGCATGGCGGATGAAACTGAGGCGAGACACATCCTCCGCCCCATAGCGCCGCTGGCGCCCTTCCGTGCGCGGCGGCGAGGGGAGAAGGCCGATCTGCTCGTAATAGCGGATGGTGGGGACTTTCACGTCGACCCGGCGAGACAATTCCCCGATGGACAGATCCGTCATTTTCCTCTTGAACCTCTAGTCGCTAGAGATTGTACGACTCATCCGAACGGACGAAAAGGAGATTCGGATGAGCCAGAATCACAGCCATGGGCACGAGGCGTGCTGCTCTTCCCACGACCATCATGCTCATGAGGTCGCTCCAGCGAAGGGCCACGACCATGCGGACACCTGTGGCTGTCATGGTGGTGTGCCGGTCTTCGATGGCGTCGATCCGCGCTACAAGCGCGTCCTCTGGACCGTGATTGCGATCAATGCCGCGATGTTCGTCACCGAGATCGTGGCCGGCCATCTCGCCCGCTCGCAGGCCCTGCAGGCCGACGCCCTCGATTTTCTCGGCGATACGGTCACCTATGGCCTCAGCCTCGCCGTCATCGGCGCTTCCTTGCGCACCCGCGCCACGGCGGCCCTCTTCAAGGGTGTGAGCCTGTCGCTCATGGGCGCCTGGGTGCTCGGCTCAACGCTCTATCACGTGCTGATCCTCGGCCTGCCGCGGGCGGAGATCATGGGCGGCATCGGGGTCCTGGCGCTCGCGGCCAACCTCGCCAGCGTGCTCCTGCTGATGCGCTACAAGGACGGCGACGCCAATGTCCGCTCGGTCTGGCTGTGCTCGCGCAACGATGCCATCGGCAACGTCATCGTCATGGCGGCGGCAGGCGCCGTGTGGGTGACCACGAGCGCCTGGCCCGACCTGATCGTCGCCGGCATCATGGCCGGCCTGTTCCTGTCCTCAGCCGTGCAGATCTTGAGGCAGGCCTGGGCGGAATACCGCAGCGCAGGTTCCACCGCTCCCGTTCCGGCCGAGTGAGGCTACCTACGAAAAAGGCCAGACATTCGCCTGGCCTTCATCATTTCAGAAACTGGCAAAAGCTTACTTCTCGGCCTTGGCCCGCTCGATGCCCTCGACGATCAGGCGACGGGCTTCCTCGGCGTCGCCCCAGCGGATGATCTTGGCCCATTTGCCGGGCTCGAGATCCTTGTAGTGTTCGAAGAAGTGCTCGATCTGCTTGATGGTGATCTCGGGCAGGTCGGTGTAGTTCGCCACCCGGTCGTAGCGCTGGGTCAGCTTGCTCGACGGCACCGCGATGATCTTCTCGTCCTGGCCGCCGTCGTCCTCCATCACGAGAACGCCGACCGGACGTACATTGATGATAGCTCCGGGCGCAATGGCGCGGGTGTTGGCCACCAGCACGTCGCAAGGATCACCGTCGCCCGAGAGGGTGTGGGGGATAAAGCCGTAGTTTCCAGGATACCGCATGGCGGTATAAAGGAAGCGATCCACGACGAGCGCGCCGGATTCTTTGTCCATCTCGTACTTGATGGGCTCGCCGCCGATCGGCACTTCGATGACGACGTTCACGTCGTCCGGCGGGTTCTTACCAATCTTGATCGCGTCAAGGCGCATAGAGCTGTTCTCCGGAACAAGGCTTGAAGCATCTTCTGAGGCGGGCTTTCTCCGAAATGGGGAAGCCGGAACGCCGGTGAAAATGCGGCAAAAGCTCGTCTTGAGAGCGGCTTAACCCTTAGGCCGAAAAGGCCGCTTTCTGAAGCTTGGACGCCTCACTAGAGCATCGGACTCAAAAGGGGAACCCACTTTTGGATCAATCGGATGCCCCTCTCCTTCGGGAGAAGGCCCCAGCAGCGAGAATCGAAACAAGGTTCCTCTGAGGGCAGCGATTGAAGCGCCGTCAGCGGAAGAGATAGGCAACCTTGGCGAGCGGCGTTCCGCCGATGCGCTCCTCGACGCGGGCGATCGTTCGCCCGCCCATGCTCTCGTAGAAGGCGCAGGCGCGCTCGTTGTCTTCAAGGGCCCAGACGACGATCCTGTCCATTTCCCGCGCTTTAAGATCGTTGCGCACGGCGTTGAACAGGCGCCGGCCGAAGCCGATGCCCTGGTATTCGGGAAGGAGATAGAGCTCGTCGATCTCCCCGCTCGCCGGCAGTGACCGGTCGCGGCAGCGTCCATAGGAAGCATAGCCGACGGCGCCCTGGCCGATGTCGAGCACCACCAGCGGACGCCCGCGCGACAGCGTGGAGCGCCACCAGCGCGCGCTGCGCCGGGAGAACATCTTGTCCAGGGTCACGCCGGGAATGATCCCAAGATAGGCCTCGCGCCAGGCAGCATCGAAGACCTTGGACAAGGCAGCGGCGTCATCGGGCTTCGCATGACGGATACTGACGAGAAGGTCGCTCATGGCTTTGGCAAAAGGGTCAAGAGAAGCAATGAATTCAGTTTCCGCGTGAAAGGGTTAATGGTGCCTTAACGAAATAGGAAGACTGATGGTGAAAGCGTGGCTTTTTAAGCAAAGTCAGAAGGTTGAAGGGACAGACCAAAATGACGCAAGCGCCTGCCCAGGTTCCCCGATCCGTCTGACAATGACAGGAAAATACATTCACGATATGTCGTCAATGGCTCTGCAATCTGCGGGCGGTATGAAACGATCCCTGCTCTGATAAGACCGACTTCCCAAGAGGAAGGCTAAGCATAAGCACCCTCCTTTGCGAAAGGGGCTTGAAGTCGATGAGCGAGTATCCGTTTGATCCTGTCTGGAATATTTATCGACTGGAGCCCGATACGCAGAATTTCTCCCTCGTCGATGTGCATGGGCAGAGCGCTGCCAGTGGAGGGAAATGCCAAGAACAACGTCATTACGGGCAACGATGCCGATAACATCCTTAACGGCTCACTCGGCGCCGATACGTTGATCGGCGGTCTCGGCAACGACCAATACTATGTCGAGACGCCCGATGATGTTGTGGTCGAGGAAGCCGGTGAGGGCAGTCTCGAGCTGCTCGTCGCCTATGTTTCCTACGTTCTTCCGGATCACGTCGAAATTCTCGAGCTGCGTGGATATGGATCTCTCGAGGGGACCGGCAACTCCGAGGCCAACTCGCTCTTCGGCAACAATGTGAGCAACATCCTCCGCGGTGAGACCGACGACGATTCCCTGTACGGATGGGACGGCGAGACATCCTGATCGGCGGTGCCGGACTGGACCGTCTCTGGGGCGGCAAAGGAGACGACACCTTCTTCGTCGATGAAGGCGACGGGATTGCCGAGCAGCCGGATGAGGGAAGCGACTGGGTCGTCGCTTCGCTCGGCTACAGTCTCGGCGATCATATCGCCACGATCTCCAACAAGACCAAGCTCTACTATCACGACCTCTTCGTCATCTGAGCCGGGAAGGGGGCGCTTCCATCCGTGGAGGGCGCCGTTTCATCGGTTCCGTGGGCCGACGGTGCTTCGTGTGGAAAACCGTCGAAGAAATCGATCTAGGCTTGTCTTGGATTTGGAGTGGCCGGTTTCTCAGCAATCCGTCCAAATTTTACAGCCTTGACCTGACAATCCCATTTCGAAATGTAATGAAGTTGTGTTACTTGCATTGATGGCGGGTGATTCTGGATAGGACGCGCGCTTTTCCTGCTTCAGGAGCGTCGTGGAAAGCATAGTCAATGGTTGAAAATCCTATCCATGCTTCCATCGTGCTCAACATCCATCGTGAAGCGGTCTTTTTGCGGCGTACGCTTCTTTCTCTTTCCGAGGCTGGGGCCTTTGCACGATCAAAAGGGATCTATCTGGAGCTGATTGCGGTTCTCGATAGAACAGATGACGAAACCCGGCAGGTTCTGTCATCGTCCGACTTAAGTATCTATGAAAAAATCAAGATCATCGAGGTCGATAACGGATCCCTAGGGCCGTCTCGCAATGATGGAATTAATCAATCCTCAGGAGAGTATATCTTCACCGCCGATGCGGATGATCTTGTCTCATATAATTACTTTCATGATATCTTAATAGAAGCTCATAAAAAAGGTAACAACGCCCTTTATTTTCCCGAACAAGTTTTTTGCTTCGGGGGTGAGTACTCGATTATCGCCTATAAGGGCTTGGAGGTCATTCCTCCCCAGACTTTCGTCGACAGGCAGCCTTACATATCCCGCCTATGTGCCCATAGGGACATATTTCTGAGCATTCCCTATGCGGATGTCCGGCTCCAGAGAGGTTATGCCTATGAAGATTGGCATTTCAACGCGGAGGCCGTAGCCTTCGGCGTCGACATCCATACCGTTCCAGGAACAATCCTGTTCTATCGCCAGAGACCAGACAGCCTGTTGAAGGCCGCCGATGCGATCTCAATCCGACAAATACCGCCGACGCGACTCTTTGAGCCTACTGTCTATCTGAAACTTTCAGAGAGCCACGAACAACGCGGCCGGGTCGAGGGCGAAAACGTCAGGTCGGAACGGCCTGAACGTTTGAGGATCCGCCTTACGGAACATCCGCAAACAAAAGACTTCATTGCACGGGCCAACGCAATCGAGCCATCTATTTCAGCGGAAAGATATAAAACTTGCCGAGTCTACGAGAACTTCACGGGACCCTATCCTCTGGGAGCCGCCTATCGCGATCTATGCGACATCGTCCGAGATCGTGATTTCAGCGATGTGTTCCTGTTGCCCTTCATGTCACGAGGCGGGGCAGAGAAATATTTTCTGCATCTTATGGAGGCCCTGTACGAACTCGATCCTTTCAAGGACTTTCTCGTCGTTCTCGGTGAAGACCTTGACAACGCGCGATGGACCGGGCGCCTGCCGCCGAATGCTGTAGTCGTCGACATGGCTGTGCATTGCCGCGCGCTTTCATTGGATGAGCGCTGCGTGCTGACCTTGAAATTGATCGAAACATGTTCATCCGAGACACGGATCCACATGCGACAATCCATATTCGTCGACCGGTTTCTGGGCTTGTATGGCGTTGTCCTGAAGGACAGAGAAAGCGTCTATTACCGCTTTTCCGATATCGAGCGCATCAAGGACGGCCAATCATCGATCGTGGCTTCTCCTCTCGGACTTATCTCCGACAATCTCGATTATCTTTCCAAGATCGTCTGTGACAGCATGACAACGATTGAGAAGGATCATCATCGACTCGGCTTGCAGACACATAAATGGCACTGCCTCCATGCTCCGGTCGAAGCGCCGGCGGTGCTGCCTTCGCGCGAAAACAATGCTGCCCGGCGCGTTCTATGGGCTTCACGCCTTGATACCGAAAAGAGACCCTCTCTGCTTCCCTTGATTGCCTCGCGCCTGAGCCGCAGTGCTCCTGATGCGCATATCGATGTATTCGGCGGATCCGTCTTCAACGGATTCGATCCCTTCATATTAGAACGGCTACGCAACCTTCAATATCATGGGCCTTACAACGGCTTTGGCACTCTGCCGCTCTCCCGGTTTTCAATCTTTCTCTACACAAGCCTGCATGACGGCATTCCCAACGTGATCCTGGAGGCCATGAGCCATGGCCTCACGGTCATCGCTCCCAATGTCGGAAGCATTTCCGAGGTCGTTATCGACGGAGAAACAGGGATCCTGCTGCCGTCTCTGGCTGATGATCGCGACATGGCCTCTTCTTATATGCAAGCCATCCAAGGTCTCTTGGACGATCCCGGTCTCGCCCGCGAATTGGCCGAAAAAGGTCGTGCCCATGTTCGCAGAGTGCACTCGCCAGACGTTCACATGAAACGCGTCGCGGAGCTTTTTGGTATTCAGCAGAGGCATCTTCAATATGCTTAAAAAAGTCGATGTCCCGCAAACGCCATTCGGTTCCGAAAACCTGGAATACTACAAGTCTCTTGCGCGTCTTGCAGAACGACGGGCACGGGATATCCGCCGGATTGCAGCTCTCGACAGGGATCAGCTTGAGAAGCTGCTTGCCGAGAGAGAGCCTTCCGGAAACAGGCACGACTCCGAGAAGGAGCGTTTCAAGAAAACCTGCGCTCGACTACAGGACAATTTGCGCAGTACCGAGAGGGAACTCAAGGAGTTCAGGAAAATCGGTGAGGCATTGGCTGTTTCACGAGCGCATCGATTGGCGGCCGCCTATATCCGATTTGCCACAGGCAATTCTCTGCTCGCCAGGGCACTGTATCCTATTCGCTTCTTCGCTCACCTCCTATTTCCGCTTGAAGGAAGTGAGCGCCGGAATCGGTAGCCCTGGCGGTGAAGTTATGAGTGCCGTCGGAAAGAAACGGGTGAAAGGGAGCGAGCGGGATCGCTTCAGTAAAATGAATTGTTCCCCTGAAGTCCACCCTGACCGAGGGACCCGACTGGTTCTCACATGGCGAGCGGGTGTTTTGTTGAGCTTGCTTGCACCCAAAACCGGCAGACGAAGCATGAAAAGATCTTCCGTTGATGCCGCTCCACTCATTTGGTGAATGAGTTCAGGACCTGGGAGATGCTTTGAATGCTAGTCTCGAATGCCATCAGGAAAATCACCGGTAAGTGCAGGCGCCGCACTCGTTGCATAGAATGACGAGCGAGGCATTTTTGTTAATCTCCAGCTACGACGCTCTTCCGCCGCATCGCCTGCACGGATTCTGTTTTCAGGACGAAGATCTCATTCTCGGCAATGCCGGCTATGAGAAGTATATCGCGTCGAGGAAGAGGTATATTCAGCCGGGCCAAGATGGAGCTTACATCGTCATCTGCACCCTCGATGGCGAGACGGTCGTGGGCACTGATTTCAGTGGTTACTGCAAACTCTTTCTGTATCAGCGTGGAGAACGATGGGCCCTGTCGAACTCTTTCATTGAGCTTGTACGCTTTGTTGCAGGTAAGGATCTGCCTGTCACAATCGACGAGGCTCACCTTTCCAGCTTTTTTATTGAAGGATCGTTTGGAGATCAGCTGACGTCCTTAAGAACCAGCGTCAAGGAAATCCGATTGGTGCCCTCGACCATGGAAGCCGTGATCGCTCGCACGTTCTTCGGGACCGCCGTAAAGTTGCGGATGACATCGGCTGTTTCTAATCGGACCGCGTATGAGGATCATAAAGGCGCATTCCGTAACTACATGGAGATTTGGATTGGGCGCATGGCGACATTGCTCCGATCGGACCTTCACATGCGTGCTGACCTGACCGGCGGTCGGGATTCTCGTGCGGTTTTGTCTCTGATGCTGGCTGCGGCCCGCAATATCGGAGATGGGGTCATCCGAAAGGTCAACTTCACGAGCAACAAAACTTCCAAGAGCGATTTCGCGATCGCGAGGGGCATCGCAGAGAAGTATCACCTGCGCTTCATGGATAAAGGTAAGGATCCACGCATGCCTGTTCGCCGAGGCACAGCAGAAGCATATGAACAGTGGAAGTCTCTGTGTCTCGGTGTTTATGGCCCGATCTATTTCCCCGTTACCCGTCCCGTTCCAACCGCGGTCCAGTTCGGTGGGGCTGGCGGTGAGGGCCACAGGCGGTTTTATCCCGATATGGCGCCGGGCAAGTTCATCAGAGCCCACCGCATATTCATTCCCTCATCGACCCATTTCAGGAAGCTAAAGCGGGATATCCTTGAGGATCTCTCGATGCTGTGCGGAGGTGCTGAAGCCTCCGTTGATCCTTTGATCGTTCATTATCGTCATTTCCGCGATCGTTGCCATGGAGGACGCGCACCGCAATATGGAAATCTTCTCTCGCCGTTGTCGGGCGCCGCTCTGAGGCAGGCTTCCTCCATGTATCCATCCGATCAGATCGACCGCAGTCAGGTGCTGGCGGATATTCTCATCAATGCCGATCGCGAACTGGCCGCAATGCCATACGATGACCCGGGGAAGTCGTTCGATGCGCGTCATTTTAGTGATGTGGTCGATGCTGGTGATGCAGTACTCTCAGCCCGGACGGATGGACATGTCTTCGCGGGAGAAGTCATACCGGAGGAGCCGGGAGATTTCACGAAGGAGGGAGCTCTTCACCTGCTCAGAGACGATTTTCTGAAACATTACGAACAGATGCGAGGAGCGGGCTTCTTTCCCAGATATTATCTGGATCGGGCAAAGACGACCATCGAGGAAGCGGTTCTCGCTGGACGCTTCCCCCATGCCCGGAGTGGCGGTTCCATTTCACACGTGGTTCTCGCAGGCGAGCTTTCGCGCCTGTCCCGGTAATCCAGATCCTCGTTCGGCCTCACAAAGCTTTAGATACACCAACAAAACAGGGCGTTCCATCGTTGGAGCGCCCTGCTTGTCTTTGACACCCGCTTCTCATCCGAAGAGCGGGTGCCTTGTTCTGTCGAGCCTTATGCCGCGAGCTGGCGCAGGACGTAGTGCAGGATGCCGCCGTTGCGGAAGTACTCGACTTCCTCAAGCGTATCGATGCGGCAATGGACCGGCACCTTGCGCACCGATCCGTCGGCGGAGGTGACTTCCATCTCCATGCGCTGGCGCGGCTTCAGATCGCCGGCGAGGCCCTTGATGGTGATGGTCTCGTCGCCCTTGAGACCCAGCGTTTCCCACGAGGTGCCCTGCTCGAACACGAAGGGGGCAACGCCCATGCCGACGAGGTTCGAGCGGTGGATGCGCTCGAAGCTCTCGGCGATCACGGCGCGCACGCCGAGCAGGTTCGTGCCCTTGGCCGCCCAGTCGCGCGACGAGCCGGTGCCGTATTCCTTGCCGGCGAGGATGACCAGCGGCACGCCTTCCTTCTGGTAGCGCATGGCGGCGTCATAGATGAACATCCGCTCGCCGGAGGGCTGGTGGATCGTGTAGCCGCCCTCGACCACGTGGCCGCTCTCGTCCTTCACCATCTGGTTCTTGATGCGGATATTGGCAAAGGTGCCGCGCATCATGACTTCGTGGTTGCCGCGACGGGTGCCGTACTGGTTGAAGTCGGCGACGCGCACCTGATGCGACTGCAGGTATTCACCGGCCGGGGAAGCGGCGCGGATGTTGCCTGCGGGCGAGATGTGGTCGGTGGTGATCGAGTCCTGGAACAGGCCGAGGATGCGCGCGTTCAGGATGTCCGTGACCGGCTTCGGCTCCTTGGTCATGCCCTCGAAGTAGGGCGGGTTCTGCACATAGGTCGAACCCATGTCCCATTCATAGGTGAGACCCGGCTCGAAGGTGACCTTCTTCCAGTTGGCATCGCCCGAGAACACGTCGGCGTAGCGGGTCTTGAACAGCTCGCTGGTGATCGTGCGGTCGATGAACTCCTGCACTTCCGCGGAGGAGGGCCAGATGTCCTTCAGGTACACCGGCTGTCCGTCCGAGCCCGTACCGAGCGGATCCTTGGTCAGGTCCACCAGCATGGAGCCGGCGAGCGCATAGGCGACCACCAGCGGAGGCGAGGCGAGGTAGTTCGCGCGCACGTCCGGGTTCACGCGGCCTTCGAAGTTGCGGTTGCCGGAGAGCACCGACACGGCCACGAGGTCATTGTCGTTGATCGCCTTCGAGATGTTTTCCGGCAGCGGGCCGGAATTGCCGATGCAGGTGGTGCAGCCGAAGCCGACGAGGTTGAAGCCGAGCGCATCGAGGTCGCCCTGGAGGCCGGCCTTCTTGAAGTATTCCTCTACGATCTGCGATCCGGGCGCGAGCGAGGTCTTCACCCACGGCTTGGAGGTCAGGCCTTTCTTCACCGCGTTGCGGGCGAGAAGTCCTGCGCCGATCATCACGCTCGGGTTCGAGGTGTTGGTGCAGGAGGTGATGGCCGCGATCACCACGTCGCCGTGGCCGAGATCGTAATTAGCGCTGTCCACCTTCACGCGCTTGCCAATCTCGCCGGCCTTGCGGAACTCCTTCTCCATGGCGCCAAGGAACTCGGTCTTGGAGTTATCGAGCGTCACGCGATCCTGCGGGCGCTTCGGGCCGGCAAGCGAGGGAACCACGTCGCCGAGGTCGAGCTCAAGGGTGTCGGTGAAGACCGGATCCGGTGTCTCGGCCGTGCGCCACATGCCCTGTGCCTTGGCATAGGCCTCGACAAGGGCGATGCGCTCGTCGGTACGGCTGGTGGTGCGCAGGTAAGCGATGGTCTTGTCGTCGATCGGGAAGAAGCCGCAGGTCGCGCCGTACTCGGGAGCCATGTTGCCGATGGTGGCACGGTCGGCGACCGACATGTCGTTGAGGCCGGGGCCGTAGAATTCCACGAACTTGCCGACCACGCCCTTCTTGCGCAGCATCTGGGTGACGGTGAGCACCAGGTCGGTAGCGGTCACGCCTTCCTTCAGCTTGCCGGTGAGTCTAAAGCCGATCACCTCGGGGATGAGCATGGAGACCGGCTGGCCGAGCATGGCGGCCTCGGCCTCGATGCCACCCACACCCCAGCCGAGAACGGCAAGGCCGTTGACCATCGTGGTGTGCGAATCGGTGCCGACCAGGGTGTCCGGATAGGCCACTTCCTCACCGGAGACCGGGTCCTTGCGGGTCCAGACGGCCTGAGAGAGGAATTCCAGATTCACCTGATGGCAGATGCCGGTGCCCGGAGGAACGACGGAAAAGTTCTCGAAAGCGGTCTGGCCCCACTTGAGGAAGCGGTAGCGCTCGCCGTTGCGCTGATATTCCAGCTCCACGTTGCGGTCGAAGGCCTTCGGGGTGCCGAATTCGTCCACGATCACCGAATGGTCGATGACGAGATCGACGGGCACGAGCGGGTTGATCTTGCGCGGGTCGCCGCCGAGATTCTTCATGGCATCGCGCATGGCGGCGAGGTCCACCACCGCCGGAACGCCGGTGAAGTCCTGCATCAGGACGCGGGCGGGGCGGTAGGCGATTTCCTTCTCGTCCTTGCCCTTGTTGTCGAGCCAGGCGGCCACGGCCTCGATATCGGTCTTGGTGACCGTGCGGCCGTCCTCGTAGCGCAGAAGGTTCTCGAGCAATACCTTCATGGAGAAGGGCAGCTTCGAGGCGCCTTTCAGGCCGTTCTTCTCGGCCTCCACGAGGGAGTAATAGGTATAGGTCTTGTCGCCGACCTTGAGGGTCTGGCGGGCATTGAAGCTGTTGTTGAGCGTCACGGCGAATCCTCGCGTGCATTTGGGTTACGAACATGTGTTCGGCCGAAAGCGCGATAAGCGCGCGCCGCTCCGGGGGCGCCCGGACAGGGAAGGAAGCGCGCGAGGCGGATTGGACGCCTTGGCGCGCGGCGCAGCCAGGGGTGCTATAGATCATTTCGAGCCGTCCCGCTACACGGTTTAGAACCATTCTGGGGTGCAATCAGGGCAGGGGTCTTGGGGTTTGCGTCTGAGCGTTAACAATTTGGCCTGCGAGAGGGGGGAGCGCCGTATTTTCAAAGGCGTTTCGTTTACCTTGTCTCCAGGCGAGGCTCTGGTGATCACCGGCCGCAACGGCGCCGGCAAGTCCTCGCTCCTCGAGATCCTCGCGGGCCGGCTGCATCCCGCAGCCGGCGTGATTCTTCTGGAGGAGGCAGGCGAGCGGACCCTGCCCGAATGCCTGCATTATGTGGGTCATCGCGATGCCCTGAAGGCGGCGCTCACGGCCGAGGAGAATCTGACCTTCGCCCGCGATTTCCTCGGCAACCCGGCCTTGAAGCCGCGCGAGGCTCTGGACGCGGTGGGGCTCGCCCATGCAGCCCGGCTGCCGGTGGCCTATCTCTCGGCCGGGCAACGTCGACGGGTTGCGCTCGCCCGGCTGCTGGTGGCGAAACGGCCGCTCTGGCTTCTCGACGAGCCGACCTCGGCTCTTGACACCGCGTCCCAGGAAACCTTGCGTCTCCTCCTGGAAAGCCATCGGGACAATGGCGGCATGATCGCGGCCACGACCCATTCGCCGCTGTTTCTGAACGATGCCAAGGAGATCAGGATCGAGCGGACCCCATCTCCCTCGGCATTCGCGGGAGAAGGCACATGATTCGCTCCTTCCGCGCTCTCCTGGTCCGCGACCTGAAACTCGCCGCGCGTGTCGGCGGCTCCGGCGTCATGGGCCTCATCTTCTTCCTGATGATCGTGACGCTGATTCCCTTCGCGCTCGGGCCCGATCTCAACCTGCTCTCGCGTATCGGCCCGGCGATCCTCTGGATCGCGGCCCTGCTCGCGACGCTCATCGGTCTCGACCGGCTGTTCCAGGCCGACCAGGAGGATGGGTCGCTCGATCTCCTAAGACTCTCGCACGCGCCTTTGGAAATCGTCGTGCTCGCGAAGGTATTCGCCTACTGGCTCGTCACGGGCCTGCCGCTCGCCATCGCGGCTCCGTTTCTCGGCCTCCTCGTTGCTCTGACACCCGAGGGCATGCTTGCCATGGTGGCGACGCTGCTGGTCGGCACGCCCGCGCTCACCTTCATCGGCGCGGTGGGGGCGGCGTTGACGTCGTCGTTGCGACGCGGCGGGCTGATCCTGGCGATCCTGGTCCTGCCCTTCATGATCCCGACCCTGATCTTCGGGGTTTCCGCCGCCAATGCAGCTCTGGGCGGGACGATTCCGTTCGCGACACCCTTCCTGATCCTGATCGCCCTGTCGCTGATCGCGGCGGTGGTCGGTACGGTCGGCGCGGCCGCGGCCCTGAGGTCGGGGGAGTAGGGGCTCTTCCATCGAATCGCACCAGCCTTGCCCGAGGCCACATATCTGACTAAAGTCAGAGAATGGATCCGCGCCAGATCGAGCAGGTTCGCCGCTTCAACCGCATCGTCACGCAACATGTAGGCGCGCTGGAAGACAGCTATCTCCAGCGGGGTCGCCCGCTTGGACAGGCACGGCTTCTCCACGAGATCGGTCCGGATGGGATCGAGGTGCGGATCCTGCGCGACAGGCTCAAGCTCGATTCGGGCTATGTCAGCCGTCTGCTTCGCTCGCTCGAAAACCAGGGCCTTGTGAAGACTCAGCATCGGATGGGCGATGGCCGGGTCCGCCATGTTGTCCTGACGTCAAAAGGGTGCGCCGAGCGAGTAACCTACGATGCACTGTCCGATGAACTCGCTGCGTCCTTTCTGATGCCCCTTGATCCGGCGCAGCGCGAGCGCCTCATCAACGCCATGGCAGACGTCGTGCGCCTATTGCGGATCGGCGAGGTGGAGTTGCGCCTTGAGGCGCCCGACAGCGCGGCCGCGCGCTCGTGCCTGGAGCAGTATTTCAGGGAGCTTGCCGAGCGGTTCGACGTCGGCTTCGACCCTGCCAAAAGCAATTCGGCGAGCGCCGAGGAAATGACGCCCCCGGCGGGATTTTTCATCGTCGCCTGGCTCGACGGCCAGCCCGTTGGCTGTGGAGCGCTCAAAGTCGCAGACGGCATTACGGGCGAGATCAAGCGGATGTGGACGTCGCCTTCCGCCCGCGGCCTCGGGATCGCGCGAAGGGTGCTGCGGTCGCTTGAGGAAAAGGCACGCGAGGTCGGTCTCGCGAGGCTGTATCTGGAAACCAACCGCGCTCTGACGGAGGCTCAGGTGTTGTATCGTCGGGAGGGCTACGAGGAGGTCGCGCCCTTCAACAGCGAGCCCTATGCGCATCACTGGTTCGAGAAGTGGCTGTCATCGAAATCTCTATGACCGACCGAAGGCCGTCTCGAATTCCTCCACGCCCTCGCAGGTGAAAGTCAG
The DNA here is from genome assembly GCF_016864375.1 of Microvirga sp. VF16. Classification (GTDB taxonomy): domain Bacteria; phylum Pseudomonadota; class Alphaproteobacteria; order Rhizobiales; family Beijerinckiaceae; genus Microvirga. The sequence continues at coordinate 250,796 of NZ_CP069354.1, forward strand.
CACGCGGCCGGCATCGCGTCGGACCCATTGTTTCTCGATCAACCGGTTGAGAATCGCGGCGCCGAGTGCGCCGCCGAGATGGCTGTGACGCTCGCTCCAGTCGAGACAGGCGCGGCAGACCGGGCGGCGGCCCTTTTCCAGCTTCGCGAGATCGATGCCGAAATCGGCGAAGAAGGTGCGCCCCTTCGTCGTGAGGGCGAGGTCCTGCCCGCCCTCGATGAGGCCCTGCCGCTGTGCGCCTTTCAGCATCGCAACGCCGCGTTCGCCGGCGAGATGGTCGTAGCAGACGCGGGCGGATCGGAGTGCCGCATCCTTCGGGCCGGTTCGGACACGGGTGGCACCGGTGCGCTGAGCAAGGCCCATCAGGGCCTCCAGCACCTGTGCCACATCCGGTCCCGAGAGCCGGAAATAGCGGTGGCGCCCCTGTTTTTCGGCGGTGAGCAGATTGGCGGCATCGAGCTTGGCGAGATGCCCGCTGGCGGTCTGGAGCGTGACGCCTGCAGCCTGCGCAAGCTCGCTTACAGTCAGCGCCCGCCCATCCATGAGGGCGGTGAGGATATTGGCGCGGGCCGGATCGCCGAGGAGCGCGGCCACGGACGCGATGATGGGACCTTCTTTCATACTTCGATCATAACCGAACCATCGACGTCGGACAATCGGTTAGAAACGAGCGTGGTTCAGCCAAAAGGATGTTTTGAGATGATCACCTGCTTCATCCGCTACGAGATCGACCCGTTCAAGGTGGAGGCTTTCAACGAATATGCCCGCAACTGGGGCCAGGCCATTCCCCGCTGCGGCGCGGATCTCATCGGCTATTACGCGCCGCATGAGGGCTCGGCCACGACGGCCTACGGCCTCTACAACATCAGGAGCCTGGACGAATACGAGGCCTATCGCGAGCGCCTGCGCAACGATTCCGGTGGGCGCGCCAATTACGAATTCGCTAAAAGGGAACAGTTCATCCGCCGGGAAGACCGGGTCTTTCTCCGGCTCGCCTCGGCCCCCCATGCGGAGCTTATCAAACCATGATTGCGGTGATCTTCGAAGTCTGGCCGGCCGGGGACGACGGACGGCACCATTATCTCGATCTCGCCGCCGCCCTGCGCGCCGATCTGATGGAGATGGACGGCTTCATCTCCGTCGAGCGCTTTCAGAGCCTGACTGAGTCCGGAAAACTGCTGTCGCTGTCGTTCTGGCGCGACGAGGAGGCGGTGCGGGCCTGGCGAAACCTGCCGTCCCATCGTGCCACGCAAGGGGAGGGCCGCGCCGGTGTTTTCAGCAATTACCGCCTGCGGGTCGCGAGCGTGATTCGCGATTATGGCCTGAACGAGCGCGAGGAGGTGCCTGCGGACAGCCGCGCGGCGCACGACGGCATCACGGCCGCAGGCTGATTCCGAAAGCCTGCTCGATGGCGGCTTTTCCGTCGCGCTCAACCCGATAGATCGCCCGATAAAGGCCGGGGCGGAAGCCGCCCTGCGGTTGTTTCACGCCGGCAAAAGCCATCCATTGCGCCTTGTCGCGGTCAAGCGGCGGGGCCTTGTTCTGGGCGAGCGGCTTGCCGTCGGGATCGAACAGGGTGAGCGTCTGCACGTCGCCGCCTTTGAGCCCGATGGCGCGGATATAGGCCACGAGGGCGGGGGACTTGGTCGTGGGCTTGTCCTGCTCGACGGCTCCCGATTCGATGGCCTCCATCGTCACGGGACCGGGGGCGAAACCTTTGTTGAGGACAGAGCCGCCCTGATAGGCGAGCGCCCGCTGGAGCGAGGCTTCCCAGAGAGATTTGCCGCCGCCGCAGGATTTTTCCGGCGCGCCATAGGCGAAGGGATCGACCGGCGTGCCGTCCTTGATCACTGTGAAATGCAGATGCGGAAACTCGGTCAGCCCGGACAAACCGATCTGCCCGATCTTCTCGCCCGCTTTCACCTCGCGGCCGGAGCGCACCGTGAGGCTGCCCTTCGCCATGTGGCAATAGGCGGTACGCCAGCCATTGCCGTGATCGATCACCACGGCATTGCCGCAGCCGATCTGGCTGATCCGCTCGCGATCCTCCGCCTTCACGAATGTGTCGGGAACGCCCTCGCGGGTGCTGGCGACCTTTCCATCTGCTGCGGCAACCACGTCGATCCCGGTCTTCTGTGCCAGCATGTTCGGCAGGCGGATGTCGGTGCCATCATGCCCGTCTTCCCCAACGGCGCCGCATTGATAATCGCGCATGGCAGGCGAGGGGTCGTGATCGACGTATTTCTGGATGAAGCAGGTGCGGCCGATCTCGCAGACGACCGGCAGGCGCAAGGTGATGTCCTGCGCTGCTGCGGGAAGAGCGAGGGTGAGGCCGATGAGGCTCAAGAGTCCAAGGCGCATGATCGCTCCGCAACAATGATGCGGAATTATAGGCCGTTTCGCGTGGCGGATGAAGGGCACGAAATTGGGCTTCGCTGTCATTCCCGGTCGGAGCGCAGCGGAGGGGAAGGGAATCCATGGGCTTCGAGCACATGAGTGGATCCCCTTCCCGGCCTGCGGCCGCCCGGGATGACACCCATTCCGTCATGGCCGGGCTCGTCCCGGCCATCCCGATCAGGAAAGCAGCGAGCTTCCATAAAGCGGGATCACCGACACAAGGTCGGTGATGACGAGGGTGAGGACCAGGGAGACGTTAAAGCCAAGGTCCTACGCACATTTCCGGAATGCCCGAACGGCTCCAAAGTTCTTAAAAGCCCGCAAATGGCGAAATCGTTATTCGGCTTGCGGCGATGTCTCCGTTGCAGGCACTCTTTAAGACCGCTACATCGAGCCCCATGATCCGAGAGCTTGCCAATCCGACCCGCTTCATGAGCCTCAGCGGCACTTTTCTGCCGTGGCTGGGCGGTCTGGCGGCACTGCTGATGGCCGTCGGGCTTTACATGGTCTGGTTTACGGCGCCGGCCGATTACCAGCAGGGCGAGACGGTCAAGATCATGTACCTCCATGTCCCAGCGGCCTGGCTGTCCCTGTTCTTCTACATGATCATGGCTTCGTCGGCGCTAGGCACCCTGGTCTGGCGCCATCCGCTCGCGGACGTATCGCAAAAGGCGGCCGCGCCCATTGGGGCCACCTTCACGCTGATCTGCCTCGTCACCGGCTCGCTCTGGGGCAAGCCCATGTGGGGCACCTATTGGCAATGGGATGCGCGCCTCACCTCCATGCTGGTGATGCTGCTGATCTATCTCGGCATTCTCGCCCTCTGGCGCGCCATCGAGGAGCCGAATCGAGCCGCGCGTGCCGTCTCGATTCTCACCCTCGTCGGCGCCGTGAATGTGCCGATCGTGAAGTTCTCAGTCGATTGGTGGAACACCCTGCACCAGCCGGCCGCCGTGTTCCGCCTCGATGGGCCGACGATCCATTCCTCCATGCTCATCCCGCTCCTGATCATGGCGGTGGCCTTCACCCTGACTGGCCTCGCACTGCATCTGTCGGGCATGCGCACCGAGATCCTGCGCCGCCGGGTGCGCACGCTCACCATCCTCGAGGCGGAGCGCCTCGACGCACAGGCGGCCTGATCCATGTCGCACACGTTCTTCATCGCGTTTTCCTACATCCTGACCGCGCTGGTCGTGATCGGATTGATCCTGCGCGCCGTGATCGATCATCGCATTCAGGTCCGTGCGCTGGCCGATCTCGAAGCGCGCGGCATCGGCCGGAGGTCCCGCCGTGGCTGAAGTTGTTGAGCGCCCCCGCACCCGCCTCATCTTCCTGCTGCCGGCCCTCGTCTTCATCGCCCTGGTGGTGCTCTTCGGCGTACAGCTGATTTCAGGCCGAAACCCGGCCGAGGTGCCTTCGGTCCTCATCAACAAGCCTGTCCCGGCTTTCAATCTCGCGCCGCTCGAGGGTCTTCTGGCTAACGGCCAACCGGTGCCCGGCTTCTCCAACGAGGACCTTAAGGGCCGTGTGACGGTGGTGAATGTCTGGGCCTCCTGGTGCGCCCCCTGCCGTCAGGAGCATCCGCTGCTGGTCGATCTCGCCAGGGATCCGTCGATCCGCGTCGTCGGCATCAACCAGAAGGACAACCCGGATAACGCCCGCCGCTTCCTCGGCACGCTTGGCAATCCTTATGCCGCCGTCGGCGTCGATCCCAACGGCCGCGCCTCCATCGACTGGGGCGTCTACGGCGTGCCCGAAACCTTCATCGTCGGCCCCGACGGCACCATCCGCCACAAGCATATCGGCCCGCTGACGCCGGAGAATTTTTCCGGGTTCAAGGAAAAGTTGCGGACAGTCGCAAAAATGTAATAAAGTTTCTCATCCTGACGAGATTGGGAGGAGAACCTGGATAAGCCGATAGGACCTCAAGCTATAGGGCAACCTGAGAAGCGCTACTCGTTCTCCAAACCCAAAGTGTTGGGATTTTCCGCGCTCTTTATTGCGCTAGCTTTGCTCCTTTTGTGGATTGCATATGACCTATCCGATCCGGATTGGCGTCCCAGAGGCAACCGAATGCGCAATAGTTTGGTCGGCGATATCCTGCTTACGTTGCCGTGGTGGGTACGTGGGGCGCTATTTGGGGCGCTATCTATCGTTGTTGCCTTGTCGTCGAGCTGCCTACTATTTCATGCTTTTGATAGGAGACCAGATTTTATCGTCGGACCAGAAGGTATCAGGCGGAACTTTATTTTCCGGGTTGGAACGTTATCGTGGGCCGAGATTCAATCGGTTAATGTGCAAGAGAACACGATTAAAGTAATCGGACCGCCGAACTTGAAGATGTATGGACAGAATGCTGTGATCGAATTTGATCGAGGGCTCTTTGCTGCTGCGGCGAGGGTCGAGGTATTGAACCTCATTCGTCATTACCGCCCTGATCTCCCTATCAACGAGCGGACTAGCCAACTTTAAACCCCGCACGCTTGAGCCGGTTGATTGCCACATCCAGCGCCGACAGAAACGCCGAGCGGTCCTTTTGCGAAAACGCCTTCGGCCCGCCTGAGACCTCGCCCATGGCGCGCAGGTCCTCCATCAGGTTGCGGGTGGCGAGCGCCATGCCGACGGAGGCTTCTGTGAAGGGCTTTCCGGTGGGGCCGATCACCTCGGCGCCGGCCTTCACGCAGCGGCTCGCGAGCGGAATGTCGGCGGTGATCACGATGGCGCCTTGCCGGGCGCGCTCGGCGATCCAGTCGTCGGCCGCGTCGAAGCCCGCGCTCACGACGACCCGCTCGATCAGCGGATCCTGCGGCACCTGCAGGAAGGAATTCGAGACCACGAAGACCTTGATCCGATGGCGCTCGGCGACGCGATAGACCTCCGGCTTTACCGGGCAGGCATCCGCATCGATATAGAGGGTGATCGCCTGGAAGACCTCGCTCATGGGCCATATATTCCTGTGAGATGCGGGGATGATGCCGGGGCCTGACCGGCTGGCCGTGACGGCGTAACCAATCGGTAATCGGCGTTGCGGCACGTGTTGGCCGGACCATATAAATCCTTGGAAGCAGAAAGAAACCCGTGACTCCGCGATACCGCATCCGCGCCGCTCTGGGCCTGATCGACAGCCTGCGTACGACGCCTGTCTTGAGCGATGCCACGCACCGGCTGATCCGTGAGGCGGATATGGGCGCCCTGCAGCGGGCAGGGCTCGCGCGCATGGTCACGGCCGGGCTGCTGCTGCTGGCCGTCCTCATCACCACAGCGAGCGTCGAATTCACCAACCCGATGGCGCTCAAGCAGATCTGGGCCGCAGAATTGACCCTGGTGTTGTTCGGAGCCCTCGGGTGGGTTGGAGCCTGGCTTGCCTCGAAACGGATCGCCATCGCAAAGCTGCCGGTCGTCACCGCCATTCTCGACGCCTGCCTCATTCTCGGCAATCTTGGCTACACGCATTGGGGGCTAGGCGTTCCCGGCAGCCTTTTTTCGGTTTTTCCGGTCGCCTGGGTGGTGCCGATCACCATGGCGGCGGCGGCAATCCATTATCAGCCCCGGCTTCAGGCCTTCGTTGCCGCCATCTATGTGATTGGTCTCTCCCTCCTGGCCTTCGGCGGCGGTTTCGTAAGTCCCGCGGAGCGCCAGCAGGAGCTGGTCGGGATGGGGGGACTGTTCTCGATGCAGGCCAATCTGGTGCGCATCGTCATGGTTTTCGCCGCGGGCCTGATTCTGATCCTCGTGGCGCGGCAGGGGCGCCTCATGCTGGAACGGGCCGTGCGGGAGACAACCTTGCGCGTGACGCTCACGCGCTATCTGCCGCGCGAACTCGCCCCTATCCTGACCGACCAGGCTTTCGCGTCCTTACGTCAGGGGCGGCGCATTCCGGTGACATTGCTCTTTGTCGACATCCGGGCCTCGACCACCTTCGGCGAGACCATGGAGCCGGCGCAGCTTGCCGTCTTCATCACCTCGTTCCGCCGCCGGGTCTTGCGAGCGGCAAGCCGGCACGGCGGCGTCATCGACAAGTTCACCGGCGACGGGGCTCTCATCCTTTTCGGCGTGCCGGGAGCGCAGGAGGGGGACGCGGAGCGCGCGCTCGCCTGCGGCCGCACGCTGCTGAACCTGATCGAGCGCTGGAACACCAAGCGCGGCTTCAGCCCGCCGGTGCGCCTCGGCATCGGCATCCATACGGGTGACGTGTTCTGCGGCGTGGTGGGCGACGAGAGCCGGCTCGAATTCACCGTCGTCGGCGAGACCGTCAACATCGCCTCGCGCATCGAGCAGGCGACGAAGGCGGCCGGCTGCGAATTGCTGGCCTCGCAGGAAACCGTCGCGGCGGCGGGGGAAGAGGCGCTCTGGATGGAGGTCGAGTGTGAGCCGCTTCCAGGCGTGACGCGCAAGATGGTGCTGATGAAGCCGGTGGGGTGAGGGGGCATCGTTTCCCGTCATGGCCGGACTTGTTCCGGCCATCCACGTCTCAAGAAACACGGCGGATTAAGACATGGATCCCCGGGACAAGCCCGGGGATGACGAGGTGTTTGGGTAAAAGGCTTAAACCTCTTCTGCCTTTTTCACCTCATGCCGCAACAGCAGCGGTGTCTGCGCCAGCGCGAAGGCGATGGTGAGCGGCATGATGCCGAAAACCTTGAAGCTGACCCAGAAATCGGTGGTCTGCGTGCGCCACACGATCTCGTTCAACACAGCGAGCGCGAAGAAGAACAGGGCCCAGCGCAAGGTGAGCTTGCGCCAGCCTTCCTCATCGAGCGCAAACACGCTGTCGAGCACGATCTGCAGCAGGGGTTTGCGGAAATAAAGGCCTCCGAGCAGCACCAGCCCGAACATCGTGTTCACGATGGTGGGCTTGAGCTTGATGAAGGTCTCGTCCTGCAGGAACAGCGTGAGTCCGCCAAACACCACCACCACGATACCCGACACCATCGGCATGATCGGCAGCTTGCGGATCAAGGCGTAGCTGATGCCGAGCGCGACGACGGTCGCCACGATGAAGATGCCCGTGGCGGCGAAGATGCGCTGGCCTTCCGGAAATCCGAACCGGTCGCCATAGGCATTGCCGATGAAGAACAGGGCGAGCGGGCCCAGTTCGAGGACGAGCTTGAGCAGGGGAGGGAGGCGCTTTTCGTCGGTCATGAGGTTGCTTCTAACCCGGCAATGGCTTTTGCGAAATCCCGTGCGGTGAAAGGTTCCAGGTCCTCCACGCCCTCGCCGACCCCGATGAAATGCACTGGCAAGCCGAACTTGGCAGCAAGTGCCACCAAGATGCCACCCCGCGCCGTGCCGTCGAGCTTGGTCATCACGAGGCCCGTGACGCCCGCGGCCTTCTGGAACAGCTCGACCTGGCTGATGGCGTTCTGGCCCACCGTCGCGTCGAGCACGAGAAGCGTCGCGTGCGGCGCTGTATCGTCGAACTTCTTCACCACGCGCACGATCTTTTCGAGCTCGGCCATGAGCCCGGCCTTGTTCTGCAGTCGGCCGGCCGTGTCGATCAGGAGCACGTCGGTGCCGTTGGCCTTCGCCTCCTGGAGGGCGTCATACGCCAAGCCTGCCGCATCGGCGCCCTGCTCGCGGGCGAGAACCGATGCGCCGACACGCTCGCCCCACACCTTCAGCTGCTCGATGGCAGCGGCGCGGAAGGTATCGCCGGCGGCGAGCATGACCTTCAGACCCTGCTGGCGGAATTTTTGGCTGAGCTTGCCGATGGTTGTCGTTTTGCCCGCGCCGTTCACGCCGACCATGAGGATCACGAAGGGTTTTTTCGCGCGGTCGATGGTGAGGGCCTGGGCGACGGGCTGGAGCGCCTTCTCCACCTCGCCGGCGAGGATGGCCTTTACCTCCTGTGGCGAGATCTCCTTGTTGTAGCGGCCCGACGCAATCGCCTCCGTGATCCGCATGGCGGTCGGCACGCCGAGATCGGCCTGGACCAGGGCATCCTCGAGTTCTTCGAGCGTGGCATCGTCGAGCTTGCGCTTGGTGAAGAGGCCGGTGACGCTCTCCGACAGGGAGGACGAGGTGCGGCGCATGCCCTCCGTCAGGCGCTGCCACCAGCCGCGAGAAGCGGCAGGCTTGGTCTCGGGGACAGAAGCAGGGACGACCTCGGCGGGCGCAGGTTCAAGGACCGGCAGATCCGCGGCTGCAATGCCCGCGCTTAGCACGGGACCTGCCTCGGTCACGATCTGCGGCAGCGGCTCCTGCGGGCTGGTGCCCTCCGGGTCAAAATCTTCCACGGGCTGGAGATCGGCGCCCGCCAGCTCCGGTGGCATCTTGTCCTCCTCCGACGTGTCGGGCGAGGCGGTGGTCACGGTCGAAGGAATGGCGATGAGATCGTCCGCGGCTTGTGCAGGCGGAGACGGCATCGCCTCCGGCGTACCTCCGGCCTGCGGCGTCTCCAGCGCCGGTTCGGGTGCGGTGGGAGCTTCAGCCTTGCGCCCGAACAGACGGGACAGAATTCCGGGCTTGTTCTCGGCCATGGGTCTCGCTGTGCCTTTCAAAGAATCTCGTGCTTGCTTTAACGCGCGTGGCCTCCATAGCGCATCGTGCGGAAAAGTGGATCCGGTTTTCACTGACGTGGCCCTCCGGGTCGCCGCCGCGGCCCTCCGGGTCCGTTCCGAACGATGCGCCATCAAGAAGCTTAAGCATCGGACGGATCCCAAAAGTGCCTTCCACTTTTGGGCCCGATGCTCTAGCCGAGGCGTCATGAATGCGGAAGAGATAGTAAGCCGATTGCTCTATCGCGATGCCCTGATGCTCGTGATCGACAAGCCCGCTGGCCTGCCGGTGCATCCGGGCCCCAAGGGAGGCGAAACCCTGTTTCATCATCTCGAAGCCCTCCGCTTCGGTTTGCCGCGCCGGCCGGAGGCTGCGCACCGCCTCGACAAGGACACCTCCGGCTGCCTCGTGCTGGGGCGCCACCCCAAGGCCATCGCTCGGCTGAACGAGCTTTTCCGCAAGAACGAGGTCGACAAGGTCTATTGGGCCGTGGTCGAGGGCGGGCCTCAGGTCGACGAGGGGGAGATCGATCTGCCGCTCGCGCCGAAATCGCCCGACCGCGGCTGGTGGATGAAGGTGGATCCGAAGGGCCAGCCTTCGCTGACGCATTGGCGGGTATTGGGGCGGGGCGAGGGCCTGTCTCTCCTCGAACTGCGCCCCATCACCGGCCGCACCCATCAGCTGAGGGTTCATTGCGCGGCGATGAATTTTCCGATCCTAGGCGATCAGATCTACGGCACGGCCCCGCGTTTTCATGGTCCGGGTCTGCACCTGCACGCGAGAAGCGTCACTGTGCCGCTCTACCCGAAGAAGCCGCCGATTTTCGTGGAGGCTCCGGTACCGGAGCATATGCGGGAACGGGTGGAGGCCTGCGGCGTCATCCCGGACGGCGCAGCCGATCCGGGATCGTCCGAAATTTAAGGCGCTGCATGCGGCTTACGATTCCGGGTTCCGCTTCGCGGCCCCGGAATGACGGTCATGTTACGCCGCCAGCAAATCCTTGCCGTCGTGCCCCGCGATGGTGGTCGGCACGATCTCGCCTGGGGTGACGGGCCTGTCGAAACGCACGAGCGTAAATCCTTCCGTGCGACCGAGCTGGTTCGTCTCGATCAGCACGTTGCGTCTCGCACCGACCTCCTCACCGAGATGCTTCAGCAGAGCGGCCTCGCCCTTCTCGCGCAGGCGTCGGGCGCGGTCCTTCACCACGTCGCGGGCCACCTGCGGCATGCGGGCGGCGGGAGTGCCGGGGCGGGGCGAGAAGGGGAAAACGTGGAGATGCGTCAGGCGGCATTCCTCGACGATATCGAGGGAGCGGGAAAACATCTCTTCGGTCTCGGTCGGAAAGCCCGCGATGATGTCGGCGCCGAAGACCATATCGGGGCGAAGTTTCTTCACCTGTTCGCAGAAGGCGATCGCGTCTTTCCGCAGATGGCGGCGCTTCATGCGCTTCAGCACCATGTCGTCGCCGGCCTGGAGCGAGAGATGCAGATGCGGCATCAGGCGGGACTCGTTGGCGATGACGTCGAGAAGGTCGTCGTCGGCCTCCACCGAGTCGATGGAAGAGATGCGCAGGCGCTCCAGCTCCGGCACGTGGCGCAAAAGGCTCTTCACCATCGTGCCGAGCTTCGGTTCGCCGGGCAGGTCCTTGCCGTAGCTGGTGATGTCGACGCCGGTGAGCACGACCTCACGCGAGCCGTGCTCCACAAGGGTCCGCACCTGCTCCACCACCGCGCCCATGGGCACCGAGCGGGAATTGCCGCGGCCGTAGGGAATGATGCAGAAGGTGCAGCGGTGATCGCAGCCGTTCTGCACCTGCACGAAGGCGCGCGTGCGTCCGCGCATGCCGTCGATGAGATGCACGGCGGTTTCCTTCACCGCCATGATGTCGTTGACCAAAACCTTCTCGCTCGTGCCGACGCCGAAATCGCGCATCCCGGCCCAGGTCTCGGCCTTCATCTTTTCGTGGTTGCCGACGACCTGCGACACTTCGGGCATGGCCGCGAAGGTCTCAGGCTCCACTTGCGCGGCGCAGCCGGTCACGACGATGCGGGCATTCGGCTTCTCGCGGGCGAGCTTGCGGATCGACTGGCGCGCCTGGCGCGTCGCCTCGCCGGTGACGGCGCAGGTGTTGACGATCACGACTTCGCCGAGGCCCGCTTCCTCCGCGTGGCGCTGCATCGCCTCCGACTCGTAGGTATTGAGCCGGCAGCCGAAGGTGACGACCTCGACCGCCATCACGCCACCTCGGTGAACAGAGCAGGGGAGAAGGAGCCCTCGTGCTCCAGCTCGATCGGGCCGGTCATGAGCACATGGTCATCGCTCTCGCGCCATGCGATGACGAGATCGCCGCCGGGTAGCGTCACCACGGCCTTGCGACCGGTCAGCCCCTTCCGCGCCGCCGCCACGAGGGTGGCGCAGGCGGCCGAGCCGCAGGCGCGTGTCGCGCCGGCGCCGCGTTCCCACACGCGCAAAACGATGTGCTCGGGGCTCGTGACCTGGGCAAACGAGATGTTGGCGCGCTCCGGGAAGACCGGATCGTACTCGAAGATCGGGCCGATGGCGGCCAGGTCATAGGCCTGCGCGTCCTCGACCCAGAAGATGACGTGGGGATTGCCCATGCTCACGGCCGAAGGTCCCTGCAGTTCAGGCATCTCGGGCAGCTTGGTGTCGGCGGCGATGGTGCGGGTATCCGGGTAGGGATCGCGCAGGGGAATCTCGTTCCAGGCGAGGCGCGGCGGGCCCATATCGACGGTAAACACCGTGTCCGAGACGCGTTCCACCGGCAGCAGCCCGGCCTTGGTCTCGAGCACGAGATCGCCCTCGACCGGACGGCTCATGACCGGATCGACCGTCATCGCCCAGGCGACGCAGCGGGTGCCATTGCCGCAGGCGCCGGATTCCGAACCGTCCGTGTTATAGATGCGCATGAAGGCATCAGTGCCCGGCGTCACCGGATCGTGCAGCACCATGAGCTGATCGAAGCGCGAGTGCGGATCGGCCGCAATGGCGCGTGCTTCCGCCGGGCTCACGCGATGGGCGGAGCCGCGCAGGTCGAGCACGGTGATCTCGTTGCCGAGACCGTTCATTTTCAGGAAACGGCTGTTCGAAAGGGCACTCATGGGGCGTATATGGCTTAAAATGCCGAAAATCGCGAGAGGGATCGCGCTCGTCTGCGGCAATATCGTCTAGAGCATCGGACCCAAAAGTGGATTTGCACTTTTGGGACCCATCCGATGCTCATCTCCAGCTGGCGCATCGTTGGGCGCGGAAAACCGGATCCACTTTTCCGCACGATGCGCTAAAAAGCCTGCACGATCCGGGGGATGCTGGTGGCGATGATGAGCAGGCCGACCGCGACCATCAGGGGCCGGGTCGATACGCGGCTGACCACGAAGCCGCCCAAAGGTGCCGCCAGGACCCCGCCGACAATCAGCCCCGCCGCCGAGCTCAGCTCCGACCAACCGAGCGTCACGATGAAGGTGGCGGAAATCATCGAGGTGACGAGAAACTCGGTCAGGTTCGTAGAGCCGATCACCTGTCGGGGAGTGTGGCCGCGACCGATCAGAGAACTCGTGACGATGGGCCCCCATCCACCACCGCCCATGGCATCGAGGACACCGCCGCCGGCGCCGACCCAGGGCACCATCCAGTCCCGCACCGCGCGGGGCCAGAGCGGCCGGAACGCCTTGAAAACGATGTAGAGGCCGATTCCCATGAGATAGGCCGACACCACGGGCTGAATCGTCTTCGCGTCGATGCTGGAGAGAATGAGGGCCCCGATGGCGCCGCCGATCATGCCGGCCGGTGCGAGCCGGGCCACCAGATGCCAGTTCACGTTGCGATGGGCCACGTGGGAAGCGCCGGACGCGGCGGTGGTGAAGATCTCCGTCACATGGGTGACGGCGCTGGCGGTTGCCGGCGGTACGCCGAAGGCGAGAAGACTCGTGGTCGAGAGCACGCCGAACGCCATGCCGAGTGCCCCGTCGACGAGCTGGGCCCCGAAGCCGATCAACGCGAAAATCAGAAAATCTTCCATTCCTTGGGCGGCCTCAACGAGGGACAATGACGGCTTGAGCATAGGCCAGAGACATGACGTTCCGAGAGGGCGTCAGGCACCCGGCCAGAGGATTTTTGTGCATCCCATGAATGGACGGCCTGCTGCAATCCGCCCTCCACAGAGGCGCACGGACGGCCTCGCCGCTGCAACAAATCCCCCCTATGGTGCTGCCCCATATCCCTTCGTGATTCGCGGGTGAGGCGTCTTTTTCATGCGGCTGCGCTCTACAGGTCTTCTACTCGTTCTCGCCCTCTGCTCGAGCGTGGCGCTTGCGCAGACGCCCCCAGTGGCCAATCCGCCGCCGGCCGCACCCGAGGCTCCAGCTTCATCTTCTGCTCCGGCAAGTCCGGCCACGCCTGCCGCGCCGCAGGCGCAGAGCACCCCGAGCCCGGCTCCGATACAGCCGCCCGCGGCCCCTCAGGCCCCGGCAACTGCGCAGCCGGCCCCAGCCGCTCCAGCTCCGGCACCGACCACATCCGCGCCTGCCCAACAGGCCGGGCGCACGACCCTGTTCCCGAACCCGAGCGATCCGACCGGCGTGGAAGAGGGCGTGCTGATGGCAAAGCCCACAGTGGTGCTCAAGGGCATCAGCACCTGGGACGATGCCTTCACCAACCTGAAAGAGGCCTTTGCCAAGATCGAGGGCGAACTGAAGAAGGCCGGGATCGCGCCAACGGGCCGCCCGCTGACGATCTTCGTCGACACGGACGACAACGGTTTCAAATACGAAGCGATGGTGCCGATTGCCCAGGTGCCGGAGGGCAAGACCGAACTCACGCCCGAGATCAAGTTCGGCCGGACGCCGGAGGGCAAGTCCTTCCGCTTCGTGCACAAGGATGCCTATGACGAAATCGACGGCACCTACGAGACGATCACGGCCTATCTCGACATCAAGGAAATCGTCGCCAAGGACGCCTTCATCGAGGAATACGTGAGCGACTTCACGGATTCGCAGGACACCAATTTCGAGGTGAACATCTACGTTCAGCCGAAAGAATGATCGCGCTCTTCGATCTCGACGGGACCCTGACGGATCCGAAAACGGGCATCACCCGCTCGGTGCAGTATGCGCTCGAAAGGCTCGGTCGCCCCGTTCCGGAGGCAGACGCGCTGACCTGGATGATCGGGCCGCCGCTGATCGCAGGCTTCACGGAGCTTCTGGGCGGGACGCATGAGGTGCAGGAGGCCGTGCGCCTCTACCGTGAGCGCTACAGCGATGTCGGCCTGTTCGAGAACGAGGTCTATGCCGGCATTCCGGCCTTGCTCCAGGACCTGCAGGAGAAGGGCGCCCACCTCTATGTCGCGACGTCGAAGCTGCATGTCTTCGCGCGACGGATCCTGGAGCATTTCGGCCTTTCCGGCTCCTTCGTCGAGATCTACGGTTCGGAGCTCGACAACCGGAATGCCGACAAGCGCGATCTCATCCGGCATATTCTCGAGCAGGAGCGCTTCGATCCCACACGCGCCGTCATGATCGGCGACCGGAAGCACGATGCCATTGGTGCTAAGGCCAACGGCATCGCCACGATCGGCGTCACCTGGGGCTATGGGTCCCGGCAGGAGCTGCTGGACGCTGGCACCGCTTGCCTCGTCGACGATCCGCAGGGGCTGGTGGCCCCGATCCTCACGCTGACGGCGGCGACCACACCTCCCCGGGCCGCAGCGCCCTGAATCGTTCCGCCGGAATCTCGGCCGCCTGGAGCGCTGCCATCAGTTCGTGTGGCGGCTCGTCGACGCCCTCATTGGTGAGCCGGAACGTGCCCCAATGGTGGCCGAGCGCCTGCTCCGCCTCGACGATGCGCAGCACTTTTACGGCATCCTCCGGGTTCATGTGCTGCGGCTCCATGAACCAGCGCGGCTCATAGGCGCCGATGGGCAAATGGGCGAGGCGTAGGCGCCCGAAGCGCTCGCGCACCCTGTGGAAGATCTTGCCGTCGCCGAAGCCGGTATCGCCGATATGGTAGATCGTACCTACAGGCGTGGTGAGCACATAGGCACACCAGAGCGCCATGCGCCGGTCGTTGATGCCCCGCGCCGACCAGTGATTGGCGGGCTCGACATGGACCGTGACGCCGTTGCCGAGATCCACCGATCCGCCCCAGTCCCGCGTCTCGACCGGGATGTCCGGGAGTTCGGCCCGGATGACCGCATCGTTGCCGAGCGGCGTGATGAACTTGGGGCGATATCGCTGCCAGAGCCTCCCCAAGGTCTCGATGTCGAGATGATCGTAATGGTTATGCGTGATCAGCACCGCATGGATCGGCGGCAGATCCTCGAAGGCGATGCCGGGCGGATTGACCCGCTTGGGGCCCGCGAAGGAGACCGGGCTCGCCCGCTCGGCAAAGACCGGATCGGTGAGAATATTGAGTCCTGCCACCTGGATCAGGAACGAGGCATGGCCGATGAGAGCGGAGCGCAGGCCCTGTACCTCGGCTGGAGGCTTGTCCCGGAACGGGCTCGGAAAGGTTTCAGGCCAGTCTTTCCGCCCGCCGCCGAGCTGCCAGCGGGCAAGTTCCAGGAACCCCTTGTCCTGCGGCTGGCCCGGCGAGAAGAACCGCACGCCGTCGAAATGGTCACTGACCGGCCCCTCGTAATAGCGGTTGGTCGCCCGGGCGGCCGTCATCCAGCCGAGGGCGCCGGTGGCGGCGAGGACGGGAAGGCCGAGGGCCTTGAGCAGGGTGCGGCGGTTCATTGAGGTACTGTCTGTGGCGAAGCTTTAAGCGTGGGGATGCTGAGACTGATAAGCAAGAGCA
The DNA here is from genome assembly GCF_016864375.1 of Microvirga sp. VF16. Lineage (GTDB taxonomy): Bacteria > Pseudomonadota > Alphaproteobacteria > Rhizobiales > Beijerinckiaceae > Microvirga. Next base: position 266,501 of record NZ_CP069354.1, read on the forward strand.
CGCAGCGTCATCCCGGACGGCGCAGCTGATCCGGGATCGTTCTCGGAACGGGGCACTGTCATTCCGGGACCGCGCAGCGGAGCCCGGAATCCATAACCGCGAGTGTTGCAGGATAAGGTGCTGGCCGTTGCGTCCTCCTTTGATTCTGCCGTGGGTATGGATTCCCGCCTACGCGGGAATGACAGTGTTGAGGTTCCAACGCCTCATCCTGCAAACGATCCCGGATCTTCGCTGCGCGTCGTCCGGGATGACGCGATTATGGGCCTTTTCCTTGACTCTGCTGCCTTTTCCCCTTAAGCGCTGACCGCAAATCTGTAGAGCGAGCCCTTTTGAGCCGCCGACCAGCCCGAGAGGCTGGAGGTCAACGTCCGACAGCGCGATGCGCCCTCGGGCGCGCTTTCATTTGGGTTTCCTTTACGCCGTCATGACCGGGCTTGTCCCGGTCATCCACGCCTTGGCCCCCAGGCTTGTAAGATGTGGATGGCCGCATCAAGTGCGACCATGACGCAAGAGGATGAAACGGATGTCGGACGACACATTGCGCATCGAGGACGCGGTCAACGAGACCTGCCCGTGGTCGGGAAAGCCGATCGCGGCGGATTCGCTCACCCTCTATCGCGGCGAAGTCGTCGGTTTCTGCAATCCCGGCTGCCGCGACAAGTTCAAGGCGGCGATCGACCACTTTGAAAAGGCCCTTGCCAAGAGCGATGTACCACTCATCGCAAAAGGAATTGAGTGATCATGTTCGAAGGCCTTTCCGACAAGCTTTCCAATATCCTGAACGGGCTGACGCGCCGCGGCGCGCTCACCGAGGAGGATGTCAACGCGGCCCTGCGTGAGGTCCGCCGCGCCCTGCTCGAGGCTGACGTGGCGCTTGAGGTCGTGCGCTCCTTCACGGACAAGGTGCGTTCCCGCGCCGTCGGCGCCGAGGTGGTCAAGTCGGTCTCCCCCGGCCAGCAGGTGGTCAAGATCGTCCACGACCAGCTCGTGGAGATGCTGGGCTCGGACGCGGAGGTGATCAGCCTCAATGCGGTTCCGCCCGTTGGCATCCTCATGGTCGGTCTCCAGGGCTCGGGTAAGACGACCACCACGGCCAAGATCGCCAAGCGCCTGACGGACCGCGAGAACCGCCGTGTGCTCATGGCCTCCCTCGACACCCGCAGACCTGCCGCGATGGAGCAGCTTGCGGTGCTCGGCAAGCAGGTCGGCGTCGACACGCTGCCCATCGTCGCCGGCCAGTCGGCCGTGCAGATCGCCCGCCGCGCCATGGAAGCCGCGCGTCTCGGTGGCTACGACGTGGTGATGCTCGACACGGCCGGCCGCGTGACCGTGGACGAGGCCCTGATGGTCGAGGCGGCCGACGTGCGCGCCGCCACCAATCCGCACGAGGTGCTGCTCGTCGCCGATGCGCTCACCGGCCAGGACGCGGTCAACACCGCGCGCGCCTTCGATCAGCGCCTCGGCGTCACCGGCATCGTGCTGACGCGAATGGACGGTGATGCCCGCGGCGGTGCCGCGCTGTCGATGCGCGCCGTGACGGGCAAGCCGATCAAGCTCATCGGTACGGGCGAAAAGGTCGATGCGCTGGAGGAGTTCCATCCGAGCCGCGTCGCCAACCGCATCCTCGGCATGGGCGACATCGTCTCGCTCGTCGAGAAGGCGGCGGAGAATTTCGACCAGGCGCAGGCCCAGCGCATGGCCGAGAAGATGCGCAAGGGCAAGTTCGATCTCGAAGACCTGCGCGATCAGCTGAGCCAGATGGAAAAGCTCGGCGGCCTCGGCGGTCTGATGGGCATGCTGCCGGGCGTCGCCAAGATGAAGGCGCAGCTTGAGAACGCCAATCTCGACGACAAGATCATCAAGCGCCAGCGCGCCATCATCGATTCCATGACGCCCTCCGAACGCCGCAACCCGGATATCCTGAAGGCCTCGCGCAAGAAGCGCATTGCGGCGGGCTCCGGCGCGAAGGTCGAGGAAATCAACAAGCTCCTGAAGATGCACCGCCAGATGGCCGACGTCATGAAGATGATGGGCGGCGGCAAGGGCAAGGGCATGGCCGGCGCGCTCGGAAAGATGTTCGGCATCGGTGGTGGCGGCGGCATGCCCCAGCCGACGCCGGAGCAGATCGAGGCGCTGCAGAAGCAGATGGGCGGCAAGCTGCCCGACTTCCCCGGCGGCGCCGGCGGCCTTCCGCCCATGCCGAAGGGTGTGCCGGGCCTGCCCGGCTTGGGTGGTGGCAAGATCCCGGGGCTCCCGGGAATCGGCGGCTTCCCGTTTGGAGGCAAGAAGAAGTGAGTTTTGAAATGACAGCTGCTGAGCTTCTTCAGCGCGCTCATGCGCTGTCAAGGAGATTGGAGAATGCGGGAATCTGGAATGAGATCCGCTTCTTCCGTGAGGACGGGCTCACCGTTCTCGCACGCGTTCCCGGTGAATACTGGGAGATTGATCTGCTCGAGGACGGTGCAACCGATGTGGAAGTGTTCCGAACCGCGGGTGACTTGGAGGACGAGTCCTCTATCGAACGCCTGATCAGCGAATTTGGTGAAAAGCCTAAACATTAGGAGCTAAAAATGTCCCTGAAGATCCGTCTCACCCGTGGTGGTGCGAAGAAGCGTCCCTATTACCGCATCGTCGTTGCCGATTCGCGCTCCCCGCGCGATGGCCGCTTCATCGAGAAGGTCGGCACCTACGACCCGATGAAGGCCAAGGACGATGCCGGCCGCGTCGTTCTCGACAACGAGAAGATCCAGGCCTGGCTCGCCAAGGGCGCCCAGCCGACCGACCGCGTCCTGCGCTTCCTCGACGCCGCCGGCCTCCTGAAGCGTTCGCCGCGCAACAATCCGCAGAAGGCCGTTCCGGGCAAGAAGGCCCAGGAGCGCGCTGCCGAGAAGGCCGCTGCCGCCGGCGAAGGTGAGGCTGCGTAAGCATCCCAATGAAGCGGGGGCGTTCGAATATGCGTGGCTCCAACCCTCTCCCCGAAGCGGGAGAGGGTGCCTCTCGCGTCAGCGAGAGGCGGGAGAGGGGCCGTGCTCAATCGAAGAACGCCCCCTCTCCCAGCTTGCTCCGCTCGCCACCCTCCCCCGCGGAGGGGGGAGGGCGAGTCGTGCAGCCCCAAGACGATCTCGTCCTCGTCGGCGAGTTCGGTCGCGCCCATGGCCTGAAAGGCGAGGTGCGGCTGAAATCCCATACCGGCGATCCGGCAGCGATTGCCGACTACAAGCCGCTGATCGCATCCAACGGCAAAACCTTTTCTCTCAAGAACGTGCGGCCTGCTCCCGGCGGCGCGCCCGATCTACTCATCGCCATCGTCGACGGCGTCACCACGCGCGAAGCCTCTGAGGCGCTCAACCGCGTGCAGCTTTACGTCGCGCGCGACAAGCTTCCGCCGCCCGACGAGGATGACGAATTCCTGCTCGCCGACCTGATCGGCCTTTCCGTTCAGACCGAAGCGGGCGAGATCGTCGGCAAAGTGGTTGACGTGCCCAATTACGGCGGTGGCGATCTGTTGGAAATCGCGCCCACGCAAAAAGGCCCGACGGCGTTCCTGCCCTTCACCAAGGCCTTCGTGCCGACTGTGGATATAGCGGGCAAGCGCGTCATCGCATCGCCACCGGACGATCTGTTCGAACAGGCGAAACCTGCACCCGAGCCTGAGGACGAGGCGTGAGCTTTTCCGCCACCATCCTCACCCTTTATCCCGATATGTTTCCAGGCCCGCTCGGCATGTCGCTCTCGGGCGATGCGCTCGTGCGCGGCGTCTGGTCGCTCACGGCGAAGAACATCCGCGACCATGGCCTCGGCCGTCACCGCACGGTGGACGACACGCCGGCCGGCGGCGGTCCCGGCATGGTGATCCGCTGCGACGTGCTGGCCGCTGCCATCGACGCGAACATTCCCGAGAACGATCCGCGTCCGAAGCTGCTCATGAGCCCGCGTGGCAAGCCGCTGACGCAATCGCGCGTGCGCGAACTGGCAGCGGGCCCGGGCGTGGTCATCGTCTGCGGCCGGTTCGAGGGCGTGGACGAGCGCGTGATCGAGGCGCGCGGCTTGGAGGAAGTCTCCATCGGCGATTACGTGCTCTCCGGCGGCGAGATGGCGGCGATGATCGTGCTCGATGCCTGCGTGCGGCTTCTGCCCGGCGTCATGGGCAAGGAAGCCTCCGGTACCGAGGAGAGTTTCGAGTCGAACCGCCTCGAATATCCGCATTACACGCGTCCCCGCGAATGGGAGGGGCGGCCCATTCCCGATGTGCTTCTCTCCGGCAACCATGCCATGATCGAGCGCTGGCGCCGCGCGGAATCGGAGCGGATCACGCGCGAGCGGCGGCCGGATCTTTTGGAGTGAAGGCCAATCCGGGAGTCGCACATGACAACGCAGAACATCTACGACGATCCTGGATTCTTCGAAAACTACAGCCGCCTTCCGCGTTCGCAAGACGGCTTGTCCGCTGCCCCGGAATGGCCCTCGCTGCGGGCTCTTGTTCCTGATCTCAGCGGCCGCAGGATCATCGATCTCGGATGCGGCTATGGCTGGTTCTGCCGCTGGGCGCGCGAACATGGCGCGCAGTGCGTGCTCGGCCTCGATGTCTCTGAGCGCATGCTGGCACGGGCGGCAGAGATGACGTCCGATCCCGGCATCACCTATCGCCGCGCCGATCTCGAACAGCTCGATCTCGGCACTGAGACGTTCGACTTCGCCTATAGCTCGCTCGCGCTGCATTACATCAAAAATCTCCCCGGTCTCCTGACCGAGCTGCACCGTGCTCTTACTCCTGGCTCAAAATTCGTCTTCTCGGTCGAGCACCCGATCTTTACGGCGCCGACGAAAGCCAGCTGGTCCCTCGGCCCGGATGGCCGCAAGACATGGCCGCTCGATTCTTATCAGAAGGAAGGTCCGCGTCGGACGAATTGGCTCACTGACGGCGTGATCAAGCAGCACCGCACGCTCGGAACCAACCTCAACCTGCTCATTCGCGCGGGTTTCACGATTACGCATGTGGAGGAATGGGCGCCGAGCGATGCGCAGACCGCCGCTCACCCCGAATGGGCGGAAGAGCGCGAACGTCCGATGTTCCTGCTCATCGCAGCCCAGCGCTGAACAAAAGAGACGTGTCGATGGTGCAGGGCTTCGAGCATGTGGGCATGACCAGCAGCGATCTCGACAGGACCATCGCGTTCTATTGCGGACTGTTGGGATTGAAGGAAGTCTTGGTCAAGCGCACGGGCGAGGGCGGGCGCATCGCGTTTCTCGAAATCGGCGGCGTGATGCTCGAAATCGTCGAGCCTGCTGCCGGCGCAGCGACGCCGGCGCGCGAGGTTCCGATCGCCGAGGCCGGAATCCGCCACATAACGTTTCGGGTCGATGATGTCGAAGCGGTTTACCAAATGCTTCGTGCCGCCAACGTCGAGTTCTCCGTCCCGCCGCGCAAGGCGGCGAATGCCGAGCTCATCCGCAAAGTCGCGTTTTGCAAGGATCCCGACGGCATCGTCGTTGAATTCCTGGAGCGTCAGCCCTCATCCTGAAGCGGCATTCGCTCCGAGCCTCGCTCCAAACGTTTTCAGATATTTCATGCCCGTATCGCACATCACCGTGACGATGGTTGCATCCGGTCCCAGTCGTTCGGCCAGACGCAGGGCCGCGATCACGTTGGCGCCGGTGGACGTGCCGGCAAACAAACCTTCCTCGCGCGCGAGCCGGAAGGCCATCGCCATGGCCTCCTCCGTCGAGACACGCTCGATCCCATCGGCGATGGTCTGCTGCCAGAGCGGCACAACGTAGCCTGCGCCGATCCCGTCGATCTTGTGCGCGCCCGAAGGGCCGCCGGAGAGCACGGCGGATTCGGCAGGCTCGACGGCAACAATCCTGATCGTGTCGTGATGGCGTCGCAGGCCCTCTGCGATTCCCCGCAAGGAAGCTGCCGTTCCGACGCTCTGGACGAAACCGTCGATGCGGCCCTCCGTCTGCTGCCAGATCTCGTCGGCCATCCGGTGATAGGCGGCGATCTGATCTCGGTTCTTCATCTGGTCGGTCCAGAAGGAGCCTTTCGCCTCGGCGATGATGCGGGCTTCTTCGATCATGTCCTTGGTCAGCTTCTCGGTCATGCGGCCGCTGTCGCTTTTCACGATATGCAGCGTCGCGCCGAGGAGCTGCATGTGATCGAGCTTCTCTTGTGCGAAGGCGTCGGAGGTGACGATGTCGAGCGGATATCCCTTCACGGCGCAGACGAGCGACAAGGAAACGCCGGTGCTGCCGCCGGTATATTCGACAACGGTGCCACCCGGCCTGAGCCGCCCATCCGCCTCCGCCGCCTCGATCATGGCGAGCGCCATCCGGTCCTTCATGCTGCCGGTAGGATTCTCGTTCTCCAATTTCAGCATGATGCGGGCGCCATTGGCGGGCCGGATGTTGCGCAGGCCGATGAGAGACGTGTTGCCGATACGGTCGAGGATGGTGTGGGGCTGTGCGGTCATGAGCTTTGTCCAAAAACGTCCGCCCTCATAGGCCGAGGCGAACCGCGTGTCAGGTCCGGAATCCGGACTTCTCCAAGCTTCATTGCCATGGTAGCGCTTCATCCATGGCAGATTACGGTCAGTTCTGTTCCGTGGCCCGCGCCCACGAGGCCATCGGCGGGCGCTGGACGCTTCTCGTGGTGCGCGAATTGCTGTGCGGCAGCCGGCGGTTCAACGACATCCGCCGCGGCATCCCGCGCATCTCCCGCACCATGCTTTCCGAGCGCCTGCAGGAATTGGTGCATGTCGGAGCCGTCACACGCATCGAAGGCGAGCACGGCCCGGAATACGCGCTGACGGAAGCAGGCCGGGAGCTGATGGGCATCGTCGGTGCCCTCGGCACCTGGGGTCAGCGCTGGTTGCCGCGGAGTGCTGAGGATGAGGATCTCGATCTTGAGCCTGTGCTCGTCGATATGCAGCGGCGCGTCCGCACCGATGCTCTGCCGCCCGAGCCCATCGTCCTCCGCTTCGAAATCGAAGGACAGCGCCAGCCCCGCTTCCTGCTCATGAAGGAGGCCGAGGTCTCGCTCTGCACGCAGAACCCGGGCTTTCCCGAGCCGCTCTGCGTTCGGACCCGCCTCCCGGCATTGGTGGCTTGGTGGCGGGGCGATGTGAGCTTTGCCGAGGCGCAGCGGATGGGGCTCGTGGTGGAGGGGCCGAGAGCTTTGGCGCGGGCGTTCCCGGACTGGTTTGAGCGGTATCTGTTCGCTGAGGTTGCACCTGCAAGAGCCTGAATGGCAGTCATCCGGGGGCTGCGGAGCAGAACCCGGGATCGTCGGACGAGAATGGCTCCTAATCCTGCCTACGATCCCGGATCTCCGCTACGCTCCGTCCGGGATGACAGCAAGTAGAGAGGCTCGACAATCCTCCCAATCTCCTGTATAGGCGCGACCTCAACTTAAAACAGGACGCCGAAATCCCGCGGGTTTTGAGATCGCTCAGGGCCACGCAACGGCAGGAGTATTACGATGAACCTCATTCAGCAGCTCGAGCAGGAGCAGATTGCCAAGCTCGCCAAGACCGTTCCCGTCTTCCAGCCCGGCGATACCGTGATCGTCAACGTGAAGGTCAAGGAAGGCGAGCGTACCCGCGTTCAGGCCTATGAGGGCGTCTGCATCGCCCGCTCGGGTGCCGGCCTCCACGAGAGCTTCACGGTCCGCAAGATCTCCTACGGCGAAGGTGTCGAGCGCGTGTTCCCGCTCTACTCGCCGCTGGTCGAGTCCATCAAGGTCGTGCGCCGCGGCGCCGTCCGTCGCGCCAAGCTGTACTACCTGCGCGACCGTCGCGGTAAGTCGGCCCGTATCGCCGAGCGCGCCGAGAAGAAGACCGAGACCCCGGCTGCGGCCGAGTAAGGCTCTCGTCTCAATCTTCAGAATTTGCAAAGGCGCGGCTGAAACCGCGCCTTTTTGCTAGTGAAGCACGTAGTGAAGCACGCTTGGCGGCAAGCAATCGCGACAAAAATATAATTGCGCGATACCCTTTGTCTGCTATGCGATCGTTTCAAGGCGGTGTGCGCTCAGGACATCTTCCCGTTCGGACGTGAGACCGCTAAACACGCCAGACCACCATTTTTCGACCGTTGGAAGAGACACATGGCTAAGCCCCGCACCCTCTATGACAAGATCTGGGACGACCACGTCGTCGATCAGCAGGATGACGGGACGTGCCTTCTCTACATTGATCGCCACCTCGTCCATGAGGTGACCAGCCCCCAGGCCTTCGAAGGTCTGCGCGTCGCCGGGCGCCAGGTGCGCCAGCCGCACAAGACCCTGGCCGTGGTCGATCACAACGTGCCGACCTCCGACCGCTCGCACGGCATAGAGGATCCGGAATCGGCCACTCAAGTTGCGACGCTGGCCCAGAACGCCAAGGATTTCGGCGTCGAGTATTATGACGAGCTCGACACCCGCCAGGGCATCGTCCACGTGGTGGGCCCGGAGCAGGGCTTCACGCTGCCCGGCATGACCATCGTCTGCGGCGACAGCCACACCTCGACCCATGGTGCCTTCGGCTCGCTCGCCCATGGCATCGGCACCTCGGAGGTCGAGCACGTGCTCGCCACCCAGACGCTGATCCAGAAGAAGGCCAAGAACATGCGCGTGACCGTGGACGGGCAGCTGCCCGCCGGCGTCACCGCGAAGGACATCATCCTCGCCATCATCGGCGAGATCGGCACCGCCGGCGGCACCGGCCACGTGATCGAATATGCGGGCGAGGCCATCCGGTCGCTCTCGATGGAAGGCCGCATGACGATCTGCAACATGTCGATCGAGGGCGGTGCCCGCGCCGGCATGGTGGCTCCGGACGAGAAGACCTATGCCTATCTGAAGGGTCGTCCCAAGGCGCCGCAGGGCGAGGCCTGGGAAGCGGCCGTGCGCTACTGGGATAGCTTGCGTACGGATGAGGGCGCCTTCTTCGACACCGAGATCCGGCTCGATGCTGCGAACCTGCCGCCCATTGTCACCTGGGGCACCTCGCCTGAGGACGTGGTCTCGATTGCCGGTGTGGTGCCGAACCCGGATGACATCCAGGACGAGAACAAGCGCCGTTCCAAGTGGCGCGCTCTGGAATATATGGGGCTGACGCCCGGCACGAAGATCACCGACATCACGCTTGACCGCGTCTTCATCGGCTCCTGCACCAACGGCCGCATCGAGGATCTGCGCGAAGTGGCGAAGGTGGTCGAAGGCAAGCGCGTCGCCGAGAGCGTCAACGCCATGATCGTGCCCGGCTCCGGTATCGTGAAGATGCAGGCCGAGGCGGAAGGCCTCGACAAGATCTTCAAGGCCGCCGGCTTCGACTGGCGCGAGCCCGGCTGCTCCATGTGCCTCGCCATGAACGCCGACCGCCTCGCGCCCCACGAGCGCTGCGCCTCCACCTCGAACCGCAACTTCGAGGGTCGCCAGGGCTTCAAGGGCCGCACGCACCTCGTCTCGCCAGCCATGGCGGCAGCAGCGGCCATCGCGGGTCGGTTCGTGGACATCCGCTCGTTTTGATATAGTATCCGGCCATGACATACTGCTCATGGCCGATCTTCTCCCTGGCGGTCGCCCTTCCACTGGCGGCGGCTCATCCTGCTCTTGCGCAGAGGCGGGACGATGCCGCTGCTCGGAAGCACTCCTGGGAATGCACCAAGAAACAAAGCGAGTTCGAAAGAACGCTCGGCATGCTGCGGCAATATCCGGATGCCGAGCTCCGATTTTTTCTCGCGAACGAGTCGGGCGCAAAGCCTGATTTTCCTGTCTGCTACAACCGGCGTGAGCGGCTGAAACGAGACATTGAGATTGCTCAATGGAGACAGACGAACTTTCCGGAATGTCGTGCCGTGTTCAACGAACGCGAAGCCAAATTGGACAGAGACGCAAAAGAACGCGGCAGACCGAGAAAATCGATTAAAGAGCGGATTGCAGAATACAACGCCTCCTGCTCGCATACGATGGCGGGCACGCTCTGAAGAACATGGCGAAAAGGCCATGCTCGCATTCGATAGCATATGAGCCAAGGTACGATTGTCTCGGTACATCGCATCCTGGGTAGAGCGTCATGGACGCCCGACGGGGTTCGTTTTAGCCATTCCGACCGCTTGATTTCGGAGGAGACGCAGCATGGACCGATTCACCGGCGGCTGCCTGTGCGGCAAAGTCCGGATCGTGGCGTCGGGACGCCCATACCGGGTCGGCCTTTGTCACTGTCTCGATTGCCGCAAGCATCATGGGGCCCTTTTTCACGCTTCCGCAGTGTTCCCTCAGGATGCGGTGACGATCGACGGCGAAACACGCGACTACGCCGGACGGTTTTTCTGTCCATGCTGCGGCTCGTCCATTTTCTCTCGCACCGCGGACGAAATCGAAGTGAACCTGGGATCCCTGGATGCCCCTGACCAACTGAGGCCAACCTACGAACTCTGGACCATCCGTCGCGAGTCCTGGTTGCCGCTGTTTCCGCTTACGAGACGATACGACCGCGATCGTGACGCCACAGGTCGCTTTGAGGAATAGCACGCACGAACGGCACGAAGGCGCCGTGACGAGGTGACAGGGATGTATGCCTTGATCGATACCTCGAACCAGATGCTTGGGGACAGCACCTTCGACATGGAAGGCGAAATCCGCGCCATCCTCCGGCCGGCCAGACGTCAGGCAACTTCAAGGAAACTATGGGAAAAGGCCGTGACCCGCTGAGGTCACGGCCTTTTCCAAGAACTTTTCCAAGACAAAAGCCTCGATGGCTCAGTCCACATAGGCCCGCCGGCCGGCATAGACGCGACGGCATTCCTCGACCGGACGGCGTACCACCACGCCACTGGGACGGACCCGCTCGCGGATCACGGTCCGGCAGACCGTGCGCGACCGGACCGGACGCACCACGCGCCGCTCGACGATGCGCTCGCGATAGCGCGGAGCGTAATGCCGCTCCTGCGAGACGCGAACGCCCGAGGGGCCGATCCGCACGTCAACACCTTGTGCCGACGCCGCACCGGCGCCGAAAACCACCAGCCCGGCCGCAGCCAGGATACTCAACATCCTACGCATCGTTACCTCGTTAACGCTTGAACTATCCAGGGCTGTTAACGGCGGAGAGCCGGAGGCGTTCCGTTGCGAAGGCGCGATCCAAGCGCCATGGTAAAGCAAGCGTGAATGTTTGGAGGAGGGATCCATGAGTGACCAGGACCGGGAAGCCCGTGAGGCGCGCGAAGCGCTGGAGCGGGTCCAGCGGGATTCGGAGACCCTCGGTTCGTCGGCGCTCGCCCGCATGGGACAGCGCGCGGGAGACCATTTCGGCGCCAAGGACGCCATCGGGGCGGCCGAGGGCGGCGGCACCGATCCGATCGAGCTCTGGGGCCGCCGCATTGGCCGCGCCCTATCGCTCATCGGCGTCGTCATCCTCGCCATCTGGCTTCTGATCCAGTTGAGAATCCTCTGACACCATGACGAGTTTAGCCGATCTCCAGGCTCCCTCCCTCGCCGATCTCGAAACCCTGGCACGGGACGCCTATGCCCGCCTGCCGGAGGAGTTCCGCCGTCTCTGCGAGGGCGTGGTGATCCGGGTCGAGGACTTTCCCGATGATGAGACGATGCGCGAGATGGAGTGCGAAACGCCCTTCGACCTGCTCGGCCTCTTCCGCGGCATCGGCCTCGCCCAAGGCGGTGGGATGATGCACACAGGCCAGTTCCCCAACATGGTCTGGCTCTACCGTCGCCCGATCCTCGATTACTGGGCCGAGCACGAGGAGAGTCTCGGCGGCATCGTCACCCATGTGCTAGTCCACGAGATCGGTCACCATTTCGGCCTCTCCGACGATGACATGGAGACGATTGAAGCGGCTGCCGGCTAGAGCATTTTTGGCGAAGTGGATCCGGTTCGCTGTCAAAAATGCGAAAGCAATGAAGAGAGCTGTTTCCATCTAGGTGGAAACAGCTCCAGGGCTTGCAAGCTACCATCGGCCTGAGGCTGCGCCAGATAGCTCTTGCCCGACGACAAACCGGCTCGCCGCCCGGCGGCCGCATTCCGTCCTTACTCGGGAGAGGATTCATGGCACAGACTGTGGCCGAACAATTCATCGAGATCCTGGCCGCTGCGGGCGTCAAACGCGTTTACGGAATTGTCGGCGATAGCCTCAACGGTCTGACCGACGCCATCCGCCGCCAGGGCGGGATCGAATGGATCCCTGTCCGGCATGAGGAGGTCGCAGCCTTCGCGGCCGGCGCCGAGGCGCATCTGACGGGCGAACTCGCCGTCTGCGCGGGAAGCTGCGGACCGGGCAACCTGCATCTCATCAATGGTCTGTTCGACTGCCATCGCTCGCGCGTGCCGGTGCTCGCCATCGCGGCCCATATCCCGTCGCCTGAGATCGGCAGCGGCTATTTTCAGGAGACGCATCCGGAAAATCTCTTCCGCGAATGCAGCCATTATTGCGAACTCGTCTCCGCTCCCAGCCAGATGCCGCGAACCCTCGAGGTCGCCATCCGCGAGGCATGGGCCAAGCGCGGCGTGTCGGTGCTGGTGTTGCCCGGCGACGTTGCCCTGCAGACGGCCGCTGCGCCATCGACCAAACTCGACGGGCTGCTGCCGCAGGCTCCCGTCATTACGCCCGCGCCGGACGATCTCGACCGTCTCGCGACTCTGCTCAACGACGCTAAGCGCATCACGATCCTGTGCGGCTCGGGCTGCGCCGGGGCTCGTGACGAGCTGCTGGCCTTAGGCGAGCGCCTGCAGGCGCCCATGGTGCATGCCATGCGCGGCAAGGAGCATGTGGCATGGGATAATCCCTACGATGTCGGCATGACCGGGCTGATCGGCTTCTCGTCCGGCTACTACGCCATGTGCGATTGCGATGTCCTGCTGATGCTCGGCACCGATTTCCCTTATCGCCAATTCTATCCGGACGGTGCCGACACGCGCATCGCGCAGGTCGATATCCGCGGTGAGCAGATCGGCCGCCGCGTTGCGGTCGATATCGGCGTGGTGGGCGATGTTCGCGCGACCTTGGCGGCCCTGCGGCCGCTTCTCGATCCGAAGAGCGATGGCAAGCACCTCGCTAAAGCGCGGGAGCATTATGCCAAGGCGCGCCAGGCACTGGACGATCTCGCCGTCGGAAAATCCGGCAAGCGGCCGATCCATCCGCAGCAGGTTGCCAAGGCAATCAGCGATCAGGCGGCCGATGACGCTGTGTTCACCTGTGATGTCGGCCTGCCGACGGTCTGGGCGGCGCGCTATCTCGCAATGAACGGCAAGCGGCGGCTTCTCGGGTCGTTTTGGCATGGCTCGATGGCCAATGCGATGGCGCAGGGGATCGGCGCGCAGGCCGCTTTTCCCGGCAGGCAGGTGATCTCGCTTTCGGGCGACGGCGGCTTCACCATGCTGCTGGGCGATCTCCTCACCCTGACGCAGCAGCGCCTGCCCCTGAAGATCGTGGTGTTCAACAACGGCACTCTGGGTTTCGTCGAGCTCGAGCAGAAATCCACCGGCTTTCTCGATTTCGGCACGGAGCTTCAGAACCCGAACTTCGCAACCATGGCCGGAGCCATCGGTATTCGTGGGATCAGGCTGGAGGATCCGGCCGAGGTGGAGGAGGGGATCGCCGCCGCCCTGGCCCATGACGGGCCAGTCCTGGTCGATGCGGTGGTGAACCGCACGGAGGTCGCCATGCCGCCGTCTATCACCCTCGACATGGCGAAAGGCTTCACCCTCTACATGGTCAAGGCTGTGCTGAGCGGCCGCGCCGACAAGGTCTATGACCTCGCCAAGACGAATCTCTGGCGCTGAGGGCCAGTGCCCATCCCGCCGCGACCATCGTTGGCCTAGCGGTCATCAAAAGCCTTTGATATGAGGCAACTGACGGGCGGTTCGGCTGCCGCCTGAAGGGATGTGAGGACCATGGACAAGTTCACCGTGCTGGAAAGCGTCGCGGCGCCGCTGCGGATCATCAATATCGACACCGATATGATCATCCCCAAGCAGTACCTGAAGACGATCAAGCGCACGGGGCTCGGCACGGGCCTCTTCTCGGAGATGCGCTATCGCGAGGACGGCTCGGAGAACCCGGATTTCGTGCTCAACCAGCCGGCCTACCGCAAGGCCAATATCCTGGTCGCGGGCGACAATTTCGGCTGCGGCTCGTCCCGCGAGCATGCCCCCTGGGCGCTGCTCGATTTCGGCATCCGCTGCGTGATCTCCACCAGCTTCGCCGACATTTTCTACAACAACTGCTTCCAGAACGGCATTCTGCCGATCAAGGTAAGCCCCGAGGACCTGGAAAAGCTGTTCGACGATGCGGAGCGCGGCGCCAATGCCACGCTCACAATCGACCTGGAAAAGCAGGAAATCCGTGGCCCCGATGGCGGCTCGGTCACCTTCGATATCGACCCGTTCAAGAAGCATTGCCTGCTCAACGGTCTCGACGGCATCGGCCTCACCATGGAAAAGGCGCCTGCCATCGATGCCTTCGAGAAGAAGCTCTCCGAGCGCGCCTGGGCTTAACCTCTTTGCCTATTATCCGCCATGGCCGGGCTTGTCCCGGCCATCCACGTCTTAGGAAGCGCAGCGTCTAAAAGGCGTGGATCCCCGAAACAAGTCCGGGGATGACAGGGACAGAACGGATTCCAGTCCCGTTTTCACAAGATTAACCAAATTCCCTGCAATGTGCCGGGCATGAAGACCATTCTTGCCCCCACTCTTCTCGTTCTCGCAAGCCTTGCCGCTGCCGCGCCGGCTATGGCTCAGGCGAATTTCGCCTCGTGCCTGTCTAGCCTGCGCAGTCAGGCTTCTGCCAAGGGCATTTCCGGCCAAGCTTTCGATGTCGCGACCCGCGGCGTCACGCCGGATCTGACGATCCTCGACCTTATGAGCAACCAGCCCGAGTTCAAGACGCCGATCTGGGATTATCTCTCGGCGCTCGTCGACGAGGAGCGGGTGCAGGACGGCCGCACCGCCATGCGCCAATGGGGCCAGGCGCTCGCCTCGGCCGAATCGCGCTTCGGCGTCGACCGCCATGCGATCGCCGGCGTCTGGGGCGTAGAATCCAATTTCGGCAAGGATATCGGCGGCCGGCCGCTGATCCAGTCGCTGTCGACGCTCGTCTGCTACGCGCCGCGCCGCAACGAATATTTCAAGGGCGAGCTGATGGCGACGCTCAAGATCGTGCAGGACGGGGACATCAACCCGGCGAACTTGCGCGGTTCCTGGGCCGGCGCCTTCGGCCATACCCAGTTCATGCCCTCGACCTTTCAGCGGCTTGCCGTCGACGGCGACGGGGATGGGCGCCGCGATATCATGAACTCCGTGCCGGATGCGGTGCATTCGACCGCCAATTTCCTCAAAAAAGCCGGCTGGGTGAACGGCCTGCCCTGGGGCTACGAGGTGCGCCTGCCGGAAAGCTTCAATGCTGGCCTTGCCGGGCGCAAGAACAAGAAGCCGCTTGCCACCTGGGCAGCCATGGGTGTGCGTCGCGTCGACGGACGTCCGCTCGCGGGCAATTACGCCGCCGGCATCATCATTCCGGCCGGCATCAACGGCCCGGCCTTCCTCGTCACCAAGAATTTCGACGCGGTCTATTCCTACAATGCAGCCGAATCCTACGGGCTCGCGATCGCGCTGCTCGGCGACCGGCTGAAGGGCCTGCCCGGCATCCAGACCGCCTGGCCCACTGACGATCCGCCGCTCTCGCGCGCCCAGCGCCGAGAGCTGCAGCAGCTGCTCACCGCCCGCGGCTACGACGTGGGCGAGCCGGACGGCAAGATCGGCGCCAAGACCCGCGAGGCCATCAAGGACGTGGAGCGCCGCATCGGCCTCGAACCGCGCGGCCGTCCGGGCGGCAAGGTGCTGGAAGCGCTGCGAGGGTAAGCTCGCGCGCCTCCCGTAGCCCCATCAGCCAGTTGCAGTGGCAGTGAGTTTGGAGTTGTACTGATTCCATGCTCATCGCCCTTCTCACCGACATCCACGGCAACCGCGAGGCTCTGTCGGCCTGCCTCGCCCATGCGCGCCTGCTTCATGTCGACCGTCTGATTTTTCTCGGCGACTATGTCGGCTACGGCGCCGATCCGGCCTGGGTGGTCGATACGGTCAGGGGACTCGTGGACAAGGGCGCCGTGGCGCTTCTCGGCAATCATGATGCGGCCATCGACGGCTCCGACGAGGATATGAACAGCGTGGCTCGGGAAGCGATCCGCTGGACACGCAATCAGCTCGGGATGGAGCAGCGGCGTTTCCTGGCCGGCCTTCCCCTCATTCATGAGGAGGGGAGCGTCCTTTACGTTCACGCCAACGGCTATGCCCCGCGCAACTGGGACTACATGGCGGGTCCCATGGAGGCGATCCGGCATTTCAGCAGGGTGGACGCGCATATCACCTTCTGCGGGCATGTCCATGTGCCGATGCTTTACCACATGAGCACCACCGCCAAGGTCGGCACCTTCTCGCCGGTGGCGAACAATGACATCCCGCTTCTGCCGACCCGCACCTGGCTCGCCGTGATCGGCGCCGTCGGGCAGCCGCGGGACGGAGTGGCGGCGGCGAATTACGCGGTCTTCGACACGGCCCGCCAGACCCTGCGCTACCTGCGCGTGCCCTATGACTCGGCTGCGGCGGCCCGCAAGGTGCGCGAGGCGGGTCTGCCGGAAAAGCTGGCGCTTCGCCTCGAACAGGGCCGCTGACGCATGCGCTGGCGCTTGCATCCAGGCATGGTGATCGACGGTTTTACCCTCGAGGAAAATCTTGGCACTGGCGGCATGGCGCAGCTCTGGGCGGTCAGGCGTGACGATGACCCGACGCCGCTGATCATGAAGATCCCGATGCTGATCGACAGCGACGATCCGCTTCCCATCGTCTGCTTCGAGACCGAACAGATGATCATGCCGCGCCTGACGGGCCCGCATGTGCCCCGCTTCGTCGCGGCGGGGCCGCTCGATCCCATGCCCTACATCGTCATGGAGCGGATTCCTGGAGAATCGTTGAAGGCGCGGCTCGACGAGGTTCCCCTGCCCTGGCCCGAGGTCGTCGCCATCGGGGCGAAGGTGGCGCATGCTCTGCACGATCTGCATCTCCAGCATGTGATCCATCTCGATATCAAGCCGAGCAACGTGATGATCCGTGAGAGCGGCGAGGCGGTTCTCATCGATTACGGCTTTGCCCGGCACGAGCGCCTGCCCGATCTCCTGGCCGAGGAGTTTCGCGAGCCCTTCGGGACCACGCCCTACATGGCGCCGGAACAGGTGCTGCAGGACCGGGCCGATCCGCGCAGCGATCTCTTTGCCTTCGGCGTGATGCTGTATTTCTTCATCACGGGCGAGCGCCCCTTCGGCAATCCGCGCGGCGGCCAGATCCGCCGTCGCCTGTGGCGCGATCCGGTGCCCCCGCGGGCACTCAATCCCGATTGTCCGCCCTGGCTGCAGGAGGTGATCCTGCGCTGCCTGGAGATCGATCCGGACGACCGTTATGCCACGGCGGCTCAATTGGCCCTGGACCTGGAAAATCCTGCGCAGGTGAAGCTGACCGAGCGCGCCGAGCGATTGGAGCGGGACGGCGGCGTGAAAACCTTCCGGCGCTGGCTCAAAGCGCGCAAGGCGCAACCGCTGGAGACGCCCAACATCGCCGGTCATCTGTCGCGGGCGCCCATCGTGCTCGCCGCCATCGACCTGTCGCCGGGAAGCGAGGATCTCGCCGATTCCTTGCGCATGATGATCGGCCGCATCCTCTCCATTGAAAGCGAGGCGCGCATTGCCTGTGTCAACATCCTGAAGACCTCGCGCATCGCCGTCGACATCCTGGAGGACGAGGAGGGGAGAAGCCTCCATGTCCAGCGCCTTGTTCAGCTCCGGCACTGGGGCGCGGCGCTCGACGTTCCCAAGGAGCGGATCACCTATAGCGTGCTGGAGGCACCCGATCCGGCTTCCGCGCTCGTCGATTATGCCCGCCACAACAATGTCGATCATATCGTCATCGGCGCCCGGGCCTCCTCCGCCTTGCGTCGCTACCTGGGAAGCGTCTCGTCCCGTGTCGTGGCCGAGGCGCCCTGTTCGGTGACGGTCGTGCGGACGCCCAGGGACCGGCGGATCGTGAACGAGTGACCGATCTTCGCCTAACGATCAACGCGACAAAAGCTTGCCAAGCCGTCCGTTCGGCCTTTTAAGAGCCCTGCAATTCAATCACGACAGAACAAGGGTCTTGCCATGGCAACGCACAAGCTTCTCCTTCTCCCCGGCGACGGCATCGGCCCGGAGGTCATGCGCGAGGTCGAGAAGATTGTGGGCTGGTTCCGCAAGCGCGGCGTCGGTTTCGAGACCGAGACGGATCTGGTCGGCGGCTCGGCCTATGACGCCCATGGCGCGTCGATCTCGGAAGCCGCCATGGATCGCGCTCAGGCTGCCGACGCGGTGCTCTTCGGCGCCGTCGGCGGGGCGAAGTGGGACAGCGTGCCTTATGCGGTGCGCCCCGAAGCGGGCCTGCTGCGTCTGCGCAGGGATCTCGGCCTCTTCGCCAACCTGCGTCCGGCGATCTGCTATCCGGCGCTGGCCGATGCCTCCTCGCTCAAGCGCGAGGTGGTGGAAGGCCTCGACATCATGATCGTGCGCGAGCTCACTGGTGGCGTCTATTTCGGCGAGCCGAAGGAGATCGTGACTCTGGAGGACGGCTCCCAGCGCGCCGTCGACACGCAGCTCTATCACACGCATGAGGTGGAGCGTATCGCGCGCGTCGCCTTCGATCTTGCCAAGAAGCGCCGCAACAAGGTTTCCTCGGCCGAGAAATTCAATGTGATGAAGACGGGCGTGTTCTGGCGCCAGGTCGTCACCCGCATCCACAAGGCCGAGTTCTCGGATGTGGAGCTCGAGCACGTGCTCGCCGACAACTGCGCCATGCAGCTCGTGCGCTATCCGAAGCAGTTCGACGTGATCGTCACGGACAACCTCTTCGGCG
The DNA here is from genome assembly GCF_016864375.1 of Microvirga sp. VF16. GTDB lineage: Bacteria > Pseudomonadota > Alphaproteobacteria > Rhizobiales > Beijerinckiaceae > Microvirga. Next base: position 285,421 of record NZ_CP069354.1, read on the forward strand.
ACATCCTGTCGGACATCGCCGCGATGCTCACCGGTTCGCTCGGCATGCTGCCCTCCGCCTCGCTCGGCGCCGAGGATCCGGCGACCGGCAAGCGCAAGGCGCTCTATGAGCCCGTGCACGGCTCCGCGCCGGACATCGCCGGCAAGGGTCTCGCCAACCCCATCGCCATGATCGGCTCTTTCGGCATGGCGCTGCGCTATTCCTTCGGCCTCCTCGACGAGGCGGATCGCCTGGATAAGGCCATCGCCAACGTGCTCGCCTCCGGTACCCGCACGAAGGACATCGCCGGCCCCGGCATGAACGCCGTGGGCACGCAGGATGTGGGCGATGCCATCGTCAAGGAGCTGGAAGCCCAGTCGTAACAGCAAAAGCCCCGGGCATGACCCGGGGCTTTCCGTTCCAGGGAAAGATTATCGGATCGAGCCTGTCACCCCGACTTCCGGAACACCGAACATGGGGAAGGGGTTGCGCGCGCCGACGAAAGGTCCTCCGATCGGATCGGGCAGCGTGCCTTCGCCGAAGCGGTCCTTCTGGAAACCGTAGGGCGGGTTTGCAATGGAGGAGATCATCGGCGCTGTGACGTAGCGATTCAGCGATCCGACCGGCGCCACTGGGCCGGGATCGAGGAAGCTGCGGGGTTGGACTCGGAGAACGAGGGGACGATCCTGGGCCTGCGCATCAGCCACCACCGAGATGGTCGTGAGCGCAGCCAATGAAGCCAGACCCAAAAGTGCGAAGCGGCGCATGGGTAATCCTCCAAGAACGGCGCCCAGTCCTTGTGCTGTGCGCGATCATCATGTGCGATGATGTCAAAACAAGACGGCCTCCCATAAAATGGTTCCGTCGAAGCGTGACATTTACCAAAGGGTGAGAAGGACAACGGCCGATGCAAGATAAGCCCAAGGCTGGTTTCGATCTATCGGCAAAAAAGGGTCTGAGTCTTCTGGGCGAGACACCGCTGGTTGCCGAGACCCCCGAGGAGTTCCTTGACGACGAGACGACGCCGATCGCGCGCTTCTTCGTTCGCAACAATGGCCTGTTGCCTCCACCGGTAGAGAATGCAGAGGCTTGGAGCTTCACCATCGATGGCGAGGTCGAGTGCCCGCTTCAGCTCACTCTGGCGGAATTGAAAAGCCGCTTCCCGCACAAGACCTTCCGCATGGTGCTCGAATGCGGCGGCAATGGCCGCTCCTTCTTCGCGCCCAAGGCCGAAGGCAATGCCTGGACCAATGGTGGCGCCGGCAGCGCCGAATGGACGGGCGTCTCGCTCGGGGATGTTCTCCGCGAGGCTGGCCTGAAGAAGACCGCGCTATTCACCGGCCATTTCGGCGCCGATCCGGACAAGCATGGCAACTACCAGCATCAGGCCATGTCCCGCGGTGTGCCGCTTGAGAAGGCTCTGGAGGAGCACACGCTTCTCGTCTGGGCCATGAACGGCGAGCCCCTGCCCTTCATCCATGGCGGACCGTTACGCCTGATTGTGCCGGGCTGGCCGGGATCTTTGAGCCAGAAATGGCTCAAACGGATCTGGATCCGCGACCGCGAGCATGATGGACCGGGCATGACGGGGCTTTCGTATCGAATGCCGGTTCAACCCCTGCCGCCGGGTTCTGATGGGGAAGGGGTCGAAACCCGTGTTCTTGAGTCGATGCCGGTGCGCAGCATCGTCACCGCGCCGGCCGATGGCGAGCGTTTTTCGGAAGGCACGCGCTCCATCGAGGTGCGCGGTGCCGCCTGGGCGGGCGACGACGACGTGACGCGGGTCGAGGTGACTCTCGACGGCGGCGCGACCTGGATCGAGGCATCCATGAAACCGCCGCGCAACCGCTACGACTGGGTGCGCTGGCAGGCCAATCTAACCCTGCCCGGCGATGGCTATTACGAGATCCATGCCCGCGCAACCGACAGTAAAGGTCGCGGCCAACCGTTCCGGGCCGCGAACTGGAATCCGAACGGCTATGGCTGCAATGTCATGCACCGGGTCGCGGTTACGGTCGGGCGGGAGGTTTGACCGCCACCGAGGCCGTGCGGGCGCTCGGCCCGCAGGCCTCCGTGCGCTTGCGATCCGCCTGAGCGAAGACTGCCTTCAAGGACGGGCTGGCGGCGCCTGTCAGGGCGATGCCGTCGATGAAGCAGGCGAGCTGCGCTTCATCGGGAGCGGAAGATCCGCAGAGCCAGCCCTGGAAGCCGAATTCGGTCGTCGTGTCCGAGAAGCGGAAGGCCTGGCAGGCCTGTTGGCCCTTGTTCGCCAGGGTCAAGGGTGCAGCTTCCACGGAGCCGAACTTCGTCGCGATCATCTGGCTCTGGCCCTGATGGGCCACTGCGAGGCCGGAGCGCGCCGCCCTGCGGACCGTATCGATATAAAAGCTTCCGGCGGTCTCGGCGATGCCTTGCACGATGGCCACCTGCGCATGGCGGAAGTCGCCGAAGCGCCCGAGAATCAGGGTGTCCTCTCGCGCACCGTTCGCATGCTCGCGTGCTTCCGATGTGACGGAGGCGGATGTGCTTGCCAGCGCATAGATGGCCGGGGAGGGGGACAGCGATTTCCAGGCTGGCGCCGGCGCGACGAGAACAGAGGATGGAACGGCCTTCTGGCGTTGGGCCGGGCGGATATTCTGCTGCTGCTCAATGGCGAAGTAGACCAAGCCGGCGATGCTGCAGGACGACATCAGGACGATGCGCAGCCAGGGCAGGGGCTTCCGGCGCAGGCGACGAGCCGGGCGTTCGTCGACCCATTCGGCGACGTCGTCCTCATCCCATTCGGCATAAACCGCCCGCGGCATCGCTTGAAACCAGTCAACCTGCTGATCACGTCATCCCCATGTTCTACCGTGACACTGGCCAGGCATCGAAAGGTTTTGCTAAGCAAGGTAAACCAAAGCTTAACCGATCAGAGTCCCGCATGCCCGATATCGTCGTCCGCCTCGCCGCCCAGGAGGATGCTGCCGACGTTGCGGCCTTGGTCCGCGCCCTGGATCTGCACTATGTCGGCCCGGATGTGGCTCAACCGATCGAGCCGACACGAGAGATGGTCGAGCGCTCGATGCGAGAGGCTGAAGGGACCCGTTACGCCCTGGCCTACCGCGACGGGCGCGCCATCGGACTGGTCTGCTTCGCCGTGCTGAGGCCCGGTTTCAGGCTCACCGGACTTCTCTTCGTCAAGGAACTATTCGTGGAAAGCCACGCACGGGGTCAGGCGGTCGGTGCCGTGCTCATGCGCTGGCTCGCAGAGCACGCCCGCGCGCAGGGCCTCACCCGAATCGACCTCACGACCGATGGCACCAACACGGGGGCGCAGACGTTCTACGAGCGCCTCGGCGCCGAGCGGATGAACAAGGTGTTCTATCGCTTCAATCTCTCGACCGACGTGCTGACGGGAGATTGAGACCGCTCAAACCCAAGAGAACGCTTGACGGCAGCGTAACTTTGGTGTGTTGCTGGCGGCGTATCGAAGCCCGACCGGGCTTTTGGATGGACGATGGCAATGGCGATGCTCACTCAGACGACGAGCAAAACGAAAACCGCCACGACGGCCGTGAAAACGACGGCCGAATAAGCCTCGTCGTCCCCGGTCCTCTCTCCCGTCGGGGCGAGAGGCGACACCCGAACAGGGTTCTTATATCTCCCGGGGAGAGCGACAACAGGAGAAGTCCAATGGGTTTCAAGATCGCCGTCGTCGGTGCGACCGGCAATGTGGGCCGCGAGATGCTCGGCATCCTCGCCGAGCGGGCCTTCCCGGCCGATGAGGTGGTGGCTCTCGCCTCCCGCCGCAGCCAGGGGACGGAAGTCTCCTACGGCGACAAGACCCTGAAGACGAAGGCTCTCGACACCTACGATTTCTCCGATGTCGATATCTGCCTCATGTCCGCCGGCGGCGAGGTCTCGAAGGAATGGTCGCCGAAGATCGCCGCTCAGGGCGCGGTGGTGATCGATAACTCCTCCGCCTGGCGCTATGACCCGGAGGTGCCGCTGGTGGTGCCGGAGGTGAATGCCGAAGCGCTTCGCGACATGAAGAAGGGCATCATCGCCAACCCGAACTGCTCCACCGCCCAACTCGTCGTGGCCTTGAAGCCGCTTCACGACCGCGCCACCATCAAGCGCGTGGTCGTCGCCACCTACCAGTCGGTCTCCGGCGCGGGCAAGGACGGCATGGACGAACTCGATCGCCAGACCAAGGCGCTCTACTCGCTCCAGGACGTGCAGGAGAAGAAGTTCCCCAAGCGCATCGCCTTCAACCTGATCCCGCACATCGATGTGTTCATGGAGGACGGGTACACGAAGGAAGAGTGGAAGATGGTGGCCGAGACCAAGAAGATTCTCGACCCGAAGATCAAGCTCACGGCAACTTGCGTGCGTGTGCCGGTCTTCATCAGCCACTCGGAAGCGGTGAACCTGGAATTCGAGCAGCCGATCACGGCCGACGAGGCGCGCGACATCCTGCGCGCGGCGCCCGGCATCATGGTGGTCGATAAGCGCGAGCCCGGCGGCTACATCACCCCGCACGAGGCGGCCGGCGAGGACGCCACCTACATCTCCCGCATCCGCGAGGACATCACGGTCGAGAACGGCTTGTCCTTCTGGTGCGTCTCCGACAACCTGCGGAAAGGCGCGGCGCTCAACGCCGTGCAGATCGCCGAAGCCATGGCCAACCGTGGCCTGCTGAAGCCGAAGAGGCAGGCGGCGTAATCATCCAGAAGACAAGAGGCCGCCTCCGGGCGGCCTTTTTCATTTAAAGCGATCCCGCGTCGCGAGCGCTGAACAGGGAAATCCGTTCCGGCACCTCTTCCACCGCCGGCTTGAACGCGCCGGTTTCGGGGTCGCGCACCAGCAGAACGCCGGTTGCCACGCCGAAATAGGCGCCATGGAGCTGCAGCTTGCCGCGCTCCACCAGGATGCGCACGCAGGGGAACGTCATCAGGTTCTTGAGGCTGTTTTCGACGGTGGCCAGCTCCAGGCGCGTCAGATACTCCGCTGGATCGCCTTCGCGCGGGCCGATCCGCTCGGCGGCGGGCGCGATGAGACTCATCCAGCGGCCGATGAAGTCGCCCGGCGAGAGTGGGGCGGTATCATCCGCGAAGGCGCGCACGCCGCCGCAGCGGGCATGGCCGAGCACCACGATATGCTTCACCCGCAGGGCCTGCACGGCGAATTCGAGCGCGGCCGAAGTGCCGTGGTAATCGCCGCCGGTCTCGAAGGGTGGCACGAGATTGGCCACGTTGCGGACGACAAACATCTCGCCGGGGCTCGCATCGAAGATGACCTCCGGCGAGACGCGGCTGTCGCAGCAGCCGATGATCATGACCTCGGGCGATTGTCCTTTTTCCGCCAGAGCCTCGTAACGGTTCCTCTCGCGTGGAAGGCGTTCGTCGAGAAAGGCGCGGTAGCCTTCGGTCAGACGTTGCGGGAACATGGGCGTCCTTCCATTACGGGTGGGTGATCTCGGCAAGCTTGGCGAGTTCGACATTGGCTCCGCACAGGAGCACGCCGATCCGCTCGCCTGAGCGGGGGTTATAGGCACCTGAGATGAGCGCCGCCAGTGCGGCAGCTCCGCCGGGTTCGGATGCAATGCGATAATCGCGCCAGAGCAACCTCTGCGCATCGCGAATCGCCACGTCGGTGACGAGCGCTACGTGATCGACCGTGCGGCTGCAGATGGAATAGACCAGATCGCCGGTGTTCTTCGCGCCGAGCGAATCGGCCGCCACCGAATCCACGTCCACATCGACGGGCCGTCCGGCTTCGAGCGAGGCATGGAGCGCGCGCGAGCCCTCCGGCTCGACGCCCACGACCTTCACGCGACCCGCCCACCAGCTCGACACGCCGCTGATCAGCCCGCCGCCGCCCACGGCGACGAGGACGGTATCGAGGGCTGGACCATCCTGCTCCCATTCGAGCGCGGCCGTACCTTGACCGATCATGGTGCTCTCGGCCGCGAAGGGATGGATGCGTAGCGCCCCGCTCTCCTCCACGTAGAGATCGCAGGCCGCTTGCGCATCGGCATAGCGCGCCCCGCCGATGACCACCTCGGCGCCGTGCGAACGGATGACAGCGATCTTGGCGGGACTCGAGATTTCCGGCACGAAGATGCGCGCCCTCACGCCGAGTTGGCTGGCCGCATAGGCCACTGCCGCACCGTGATTACCGCCCGAGGCTGCCGCGACGCCCGCGGCAGGGACCTCTTTCGAGAGCAGTGTGTTGAAGGCGCCGCGGGTCTTGAACGAGCCCGCGTGCTGCAGGAATTCGAGCTTCAGGCTCACCGGCCCGTCATGGCCGAAGGCGTTGCCCAAGTTCAGGACCGGTGTGCGGCGAACATGGGGGGCGATGCGGGCATGGGCCGCTTCGATCTCGGAGCGTGTGATGGTCATGAGCTACCTGCGGAGCGTCCAGATGGCGACCGGAAGGCCGTGTGCGTCACGGCCGGGCGGATCGGGAAAAGATTGTCCCCCACCTCTCGCGAGATCGAGCGCCACGGTCAACCCCGCAAGCGCATCGAGAAAATCGTCCTGGGCGGCTCCGCGTGGAGGGGGAGCCTCGATGAGAGCATCGGGAAGAAGCCCGGATTCCCTAAGAAGCTCGCGACGAAGCGCCATGCCGGGACCGTAGGGAACGCCCTTCACCTTCTTCGGCTGGAGGAGCGCCTGGCATTCGTTCAGTGCCCAGAAGGCGAGTTCGGGATGCACCTCGTAGACGCGCGGCATGAGATCGGGCCGCGCCCGCAACAGGGCATCGATCTCGCGGATCTTCGGGAAGATGGCGAAGCCCTGCCGCGAAACCTTTCGCGACGGGTCAGAGGTCGCAGCCGCGATGGTGCAGGCCTCGGCGTAATCCATCGCCTCGACGGCGCTACGCGAGGGAATGGCGAAAACGGAGGATTGCCGCTCGCCGAGCAAGGAACGAATCAACTGCTCCGGTGCGCGGCCCGATCCTTGTGTCCGGTCGGGCAGGCCGATGGGCATATCGACGGCGATCACGGCAGGCTGCTCCGGGGCATCTGCAATATCGGCGAGCGTCGACGCCGTCACGATGCGATGGGTGTTACGATCATCCACCCGCATGAGCACCGCGATCCACCCGGCCCGGCAGCCATCGACCCCTGCAACCCACATTGATCATCGTCTCCTCGTCATCCCCGGGCTCGTCCCGGGGATCCACGTCTTATTCTGCATAGTGCTAAAGGCGTGGAGGGCCGGAACAAGTCCGGCCATGACGGCTCTATGTCGTTTCGCAAGCTGGGAATGACACTGTTCTTCGCGTTGGACCACCACTAAAACCGATCTGTCGCTCGAGGAAAAAGCCATGACCCCAATTCGTCCGCGCCGCAGTGCCCTCTACATGCCCGGCTCCAATGCCCGCGCGATCGACAAGGCGAAGACCCTCACGGCCGATGTGGTGATCTTCGACCTGGAGGACGCAGTAGCGCCCGATGCGAAGGCGCAGGCTCGCGAGCAGGTTTGCTCTGCGGTGAAGGCGGGCGGCTATGGACAGCGGGAATTGGTGATTCGCATCAACGCGCTCGAAACGCCCTGGGGCGAGGCGGATCTCGCAGCCGCCGTCGCGGCCGCTCCCGATGCGATTCTCGTTCCAAAAGTCTCCTCGGCGGAACCGCTCGCAGCGGTGGGCCTGCGCTTGCGCAAGCTCGGCGCCGCAGAGCGCACCAAGGTCTGGGCGATGATCGAGACGCCGCTCGCGATCCTGCGGGCGGAATCCATCGCGAGCGCGGCGCATGACGTCGACACGCGGCTGGCCTGCTTCGTCATGGGCACCAACGATCTCGCCAAGGACACCCGTGCCCGCCTGCTGCCGGGACGCGCGGCGATGCTGCCCTGGCTGATGACGGCGCTCGCCGCCGCGCGGGCGCATGGCATCGACATTCTCGACGGGGTCTACAACGACTTGTCCGACACAGAGGGCTTTCGCACTGAGTGCGAGCAGGGACGCGATTGCGGCTTCGACGGCAAGACGGTGATCCATCCGGATCAGATCGCTGCTGCCAATGAGATCTTTGCGCCCTCGGCGGGCGAGATCGAAAGCGCACGCACCATCGTTGCGGCGTTCGAGCAGCCGGAGAACGCGGGCAAGGGAGCCATCAGCCTCAACGGCCGCATGGTCGAGCGGCTTCACGCGGAGATGGCGAAGCGGACGCTGGCGCTAGCGGAGGCAATTACCAAACTGGCGCAGTAAGTGGTCATCCCGGGGCTGCGTAGCAGAGCCCGGGATCGCGAGACCAGTATGGCGTCTTGTTCTGCATACGGTCCCGGATCGCCTGCGGCGTCCGGGATGACGTTGAAATGATTCAATCCCCCAGCGGCCGCGCCTCTTCCGGCAGCATGATCGGGATGCCGTCGCGGATGGGATAGGCGAGTTTGGCGCGGCGGCTGATCAGCTCCTGCCGGGCCGCGTCGTATTCGAGCGTTTCCTTAGTGAGCGGGCAGACGAGAAGCTCCAGGAGCTTGGGGTCGATCCGCGTCGCCTCCACGGGCTGGGGCGTTTCGGCCGGATTCGTATCTGGAACCATCGTTCAATGTCCTATTGCAGGGTCGAGTCGGAGCTGGCGCCGCCGCGGGCAAGCTCGATCTCGGTGAGCGCGATGAGCACTTCCGCCCGGGTCTTGAGGTTCGGCGCTTCGAGCAGCGCCTGTTTCTCGCGCACCCCGAAGGGGCTCATCATGCATAAGGCATTCACGAGGGCCTCGTTGGGGGCCTCCTCGATGCCGCGCCAATCGACCTTCACATGCACCGCGTTGACGAAATCGCGCAGAGCCTTCACCACGCCGGCGCGGTCCACGTCGTTCTCGCCGGCGCGGGCGGTGAAGTCATCGGTAAACGGCTCGAATGTCACCCGGCATTGGCGGTACAGGTTGACTGGCGGGAGCTCCTCCTCGATGCGGAAGCGCGCGATGCCGATCAGCGTGACGAGATAGCGCCCGTCGCCGGTCTCGGCGAGCTGCGTGATGCGGCCGGCACATCCGACCCGATAGAGCTTCGGCACATTCGCCAGCGGATCGTTGTCCGCATCGGGCTGCACCATGCCGATGATGCGGTCGGTCTTCAGTGTCTCATCGACCATCGCCAGATAGCGCGGCTCGAAGATGTTGAGGGGCATCTGTCCGCGCGGCAGAAGAAGCGCACCTGGGAGCGGGAAGACGGGGATGACCGACGGGCAATCCTCCGGCCCTCGGTATACCGCGTTCATTCCCATCCCGATCTCCTAAGTCGCGTTGGACAGCGTCAAGAGAACAGGAGCGAGGAGAGCCTCCGCCGCCCTGCCAGCGTCATCGCGTCCATCGGGCCCCAGGCCTCGAAGAACTGAACGAGCTGCTTGCGCGCGCCGTCATCGTTCCAATTGCGGTCGCGGCGGACGATTTCAAGGAGGTGATTGGCAGCTTCTTCCCGCTGTCCACGGGCATTCAGGCCGACCGCCAGATCGAAGCGCGCCTGATGGTCTTCTGGATCGGTCTCGATCTTGCGCTGGAGATCCGCAAGATCGCCGAGAGAGCCCGCCTGCTCGGCGAGTTCGATGGCTGCCCGCGCACCGGTGAGCGCCGGATCATTGGCTTTCGCCTCCGGCGCCATGGCGAGGAACCGCTTGGCGCCTTCCAGATCGCTCACCTCCACATGGAGCTTCACGAGGGCTGCCAGGGCCGCGATGTTCTCCGGGTCCTGGGCGAGAACGGCGGAATAGAGCTCGGCCGCTCCGCCGATATCGCCGGCGGCGAGGAGCCGGTCGGCCTCGGCCAGGATCTCCTCAGCCGCGCTTGGGCCGAGCGGTCCGACGAGGCGCTCGATGAAGCTCTTGATCTGGCTTTCCGGTAGGGCACCCATGAAGCCGTCCACCGGCTGGCCGCGCTGGAAGGCGAAGACGGCGGGGATCGACTGCACGCCGAGCTGCCCTGCGATCTGCGGGTGCTCGTCGATGTTCATCTTCACCAGCTTCACCTTGCCGCCGGCATCGCGCACGGCCTTCTCGAGGATCGGCGTGAGCTGCTTGCAGGGGCCGCACCAGGGGGCCCAGAAATCGACCAGCACAGGCTGCTGCATCGACTCGGCCAGAACATCTTGGCGGAAATTCGCCGTGGTGGTGTCCTTCACGAGATCGTCGGAGGAGGGAACGGGGGTATCGGACAGCATGCGATCCTCGAGAGGTGAGAGTCGTGAGAAGGACGCTCCTTACATGGGAGCTTAAGCGTTGTCTGGCAATTCCGCCGGCTCCGGCAGTCGCAGGATGAGCGGATCGTGCCCCGTGGCCCGCAGGAAGGTCACCAGATCCTCCCGGGACACGCCGGTGGTCATGGAATTGACCAGCGGGTGAAAATTCACCCGCTCATGCTCCATGAGATTGGCGTCGAGCACCATCGTGACCTTGCCTTCCGTATCGTTCACCACCGCGAAGGCGGTGACCGAGCCGGGCTCGACCCCGAGCAGGTCGCGCAGCTGCTCGGCCGAGCCGAAAGAGAGGCGGCCGGAGGCGCCGATGGCCTCGTGCGTGCGCTTGAGGTCGATAGCGGTATCGTGCTTGGCGGAAATCAGGAAGAAGCGGCCCTTCTTGTCCTTCACGAACAGATTCTTGGAATGGGCGCCCGGAACCTCCTCCTTGACCGATTTCGATTCGGCCACCGTGAAGACGGGCATATGTTCCACCGTCTCGGTCTCGATGCCGAGCGAGGACAGGCGATCCAGGAGTTCCTGCGGGGACAGATGGGCCAAGACGATCCTCCATATCGGCCTGCGTTCTAGAGCATCGGCCCCAAAAGTGGAAACCACTTTTGGAACCCATCCGATGCTCACTTTTCCGCACGATGCGCTAGCGACCGGATGAAGCAGGCTCAAGGGTTTGCCGGAAAAGTTCTGCAGGACCCACTTGCAATGCGCCGCGTTTTGGGGCACATCACGGGCCTCGCAACGACGCCCCGGCGTCGCGGAGCGCGGGTGTAGCTCAGGGGTAGAGCACAACCTTGCCAAGGTTGGGGTCGAGGGTTCGAATCCCTTCGCCCGCTCCAATTTCTCTCAAATTCGAGAGACTTACGAAGGCCCGCCATCTGGCGGGCTTTTCGTTTTTCAATCCCCTCCCAAAGCCCAAGGGACTTGGGCCTCGCCTCCCAAAAGCTTCGGGCGTATATCTCGGCCAAACCGGGAGAAAGTACATGGCGGACGCGCGGCACCTGAGCATCTTGAAGGAACTCGAGCGCAAGGTGCTCTGGCTCTCCACCTGGACGATCCATAACGCCAATCACCTGCGTCCCAATGAGGACGGGTTGAAGATCGGCGGCCATCAGGCCTCCTCGGCCTCGCTCTCCACCATCCTGACGGCGCTCTACTTCTCGGTGCTGCGTCCGGAGGACCGGGTGGCGGTTAAGCCGCATGCGAGCCCGATCTACCATGCCATCCAGTATCTCTTCGACCGCCAGACCCGCGAGAAGCTGGAGAATTTCCGCGGCTACAAGGGCGCGCAATCCTATCCGTCCCGCACCAAGGACATCGACGATGTCGATTTCTCCACCGGCTCGGTGGGCCTCGGCGTCGCGCAGACGCTCTTCGCCAGCCTCGTGCAGGATTACGTGAAGGCCCATGGCTGGGCCAAGGACAAGCCCGAGGGCCGCATGATCTCCCTCGTGGGCGATGCGGAGATGGACGAGGGCAACATATTCGAGGCGCTGCTCGAAGGCTGGAAACATGGCATCCGCAACACGTGGTGGATCATCGACTACAACCGCCAGAGCCTCGACGCAGTGATCCGCGAGGGCCTGTGGGAGCGCTTCGAGGCGCTGTTCCGCAATTTCGGCTGGGACGTGGTGATCCTCAAGCACGGCGCGCTGATGCAGGAGGCCTTCAAGGAGCCCGGCGGCGAGCGTCTGCGCGACTGGATCGATTCCTGCCCGAACCAACTCTACTCGGCCCTGACCTACCAGGGCGGAGCCGCCTGGCGCAAACGCCTCCTCGACGATCTCGGCGATCAGGGGCCGGTGACACGCCTCATCGAGAAGCGCTCGGACGAGGAGCTGGCACAGCTCATGTCCAATCTCGGCGGGCACGACCTGCCGAGCCTGCTCGACGCCTTCGAGAAGGCGCGCCAGCACGACCGGCCGGTCTGCTTCCTGGCCTACACGATCAAAGGTTTCGGGCTGCCGCTCGCCGGCCACAAGGACAACCATTCCGGCATGCTGACGCCGACCCAGATGGAGGCCTGGCAGAAGACGCAAGGCGTGCGGCCGGGGCATGAATGGGACAAGTTCGAGGGTCTGAAGCTCCCGCAGGCGGAGATCGAGCGCTTCCTGAACGAGGTCCCGTTCATCCAGAAGGGCATACGGCGCTACACCGCACCGCAGGTGCCGGTGCCCGAAAAACTCATCTTCCCGGCCAATCCGGCCATGTCGACCCAGCAGGGCTTCGGCTTCATTCTCAACGAGCTCGCCCGCTCCGACCATGCGCTCGCCTCGCGCGTCGTCACCACGGCGCCGGATGTCACCGTCTCGACCAATCTCGGCGCCTGGGTAAACCGGCGCGGGCTCTATGCCCGCGAGAGCCTCGTCGACACCTTCAAGAAGGAACGGATTCCCTCGACCTACAATTGGGAATTCTCGCCGTCCGGCCAGCATATCGAACTCGGCATCGCCGAGATGAACCTGTTCATCGTGCTCTCGGCGCTTGGCCTCTCGCATTCGCTTTTCGGCGAGCGGATTCTTCCCATCGGCACCCTCTACGACCCGTTCATCTATCGTGGTGCCGACGCGCTCAACTATGCCTGCTACCAGGATGCCCGCTTCATGATCGTCGCCACGCCCTCAGGGATAACGCTGGCGCCGGAGGGCGGCGCGCATCAATCCATCGGCACGCCGCTGGTCGGTATGGCGCAGGACGGATTGGCCTCGTTCGAGCCAGCCTTCGTCGATGAGCTCGCGGTGATCATGCGCTGGGCCTTCGACTACATGCAGCGCGACGGCGAGGGCGAGCCGGACGAGAGAACATGGCTACGCGACGAGACCGGCGGCTCGGTATATCTTCGCCTCTCCACTCGTAGCCTCGAGCAGCCACAGCGCGAGATGAGTCCGGAACTCGCCTCCGACATCATGGCCGGCGCCTATTGGCTGCGGAAACCCGGTCCCAATGCCCAGGTGGTCGTGGCCTATACCGGGGCCGTCGCGCCGGAAGCCATCGAGGCCGTGGGCCTCATGGCCGAGGACCGGCGCGATATCGGCCTCTTGGCTATCACCTCGGCCGACCGGCTCAATGCCGGCTGGACGGCGGCGCAGCGCGCCCGCGAGCGCGGCCTCGTCCATGCCCGGTCTCATGTGGAGCGCCTGCTCGCTGATGTGCCGCCCCATTGCGGGCTGATCACGGTGATCGACGGCCATCCGGCGACGCTCGCTTGGATGGGGTCGGTCATGGGCCACCGCACACGCTCTCTCGGCGTGGAGCATTTCGGCCAGACCGGCACGATCAAGGACCTCTACCGCCATTTCGGCATCGACGCCCAGGGCATCATCTCCGCCGCCGAGATGATCGCGCCCGGCCGCCCGATCCGGCATCTCAGGGCCGTGTGAGGACAGTCTCGAGAAAAGAGAGGACTTTTTCGAAAGCGGCGAAATGGCGCCCACAAAGTTCCAGCCCTGCTCAGGATTTGCGGCGGAAGGGCTTTGCGTGCTAACCGCGAGCCCTTCGGCACGAGAAACTGCAAGAGATCAGTAAGAGAGAGCATGGCCCGTAAAAGTCTCCTTCGGGGCGATACCCTTCCCTTGATCGGCCGCCTGTGGCGGGACTGGATGCGTCCGCACGCGAAGACGCTGGCCTTGGTGCTCCTGCTCGTGGCCCTGGTCTCAGGCGCGACAGGTCTCTATCCGGTGCTGATCAAGGCCGCCTTCGATGCCTTCGATGCCAAGGACGCGCAGGCGATCATGCTGGCGCCGCTCTTCGTGATCGCGGTCACGTCGGTGAAGGGCTTTTCGCTGCTCGCGTTGACGATCCTCACCAACAAGGTGGTGACTCGGATCGAGGCCGATATGCAGACGGCGCTCTACGGCCATCTGATCGATGCGGATCTCGCCCAGACCGGGCGCGAGAGCCCGGCGGCGCTGACCCAGCGCTTCACCACGGATTTCGCTTTCATCCGGGAGGCGCTCACCCGCCTTTCGACGGTCTTCCTGCGCGAGGTCACGACGATCATCGCGCTCATCGTAGTGATGCTGTGGATCGACCCGATTCTGACCCTGGTGGCAGCCATCATCGCGCCCTTCTTCGCCTATCCCGTCAACAAGATCGGCCGCAGGCTGCGCCAAGTCGCCATCTCGACCCAGGAGCAGACGGGCCTGATGGCGAGCCTCATCACCGAGAGCCTCGCCGGGACGCGAATCGCCAAGACCTACGGGCTCGAGCGCTATCTCAAGACGAAGGCCGCCAAGACCTTCGACGATGTGCGCGACCTCAAGATGAAGGCCGCCAATGCCCGCGGGCGGATGGATCCTATCCTCGAGACCGGCGGTGGCCTCGCGGTCGCCATCGTGCTGATGCTGGTTGGCCAGCGCATTCTCTCCGGAGACAGTACGGTGGGCGATTTCACCGGCTTTGTCACCGCGCTCGTCATGGCGGCGCAGCCGATCCGGGCACTCGGCAACCTCAACGCCATCGTGCAGGAGGCGGCATCGGCCCTCCACCGCACCTTCACGGTCATGGACGAGAGGCCTCAAATCCAGGACACGCCGGGTGCGAAGCCGCTCGCGCTCGGAGGTGGAGAGATCGAATTTTCGAACCTCACCTTCTCCTACGATGGCGAGGCGGTGGCGCTTGACCACGTCAATCTGGTGGCCGAGGCCGGCCAGACCACGGCTCTGGTCGGCCGCTCCGGTTCAGGCAAATCGACCCTCCTGTCCCTCGTGCCGCGCCTTTACGACGTCAATCAGGGCGCCGTCCTGATCGATGGGCAAGATGTGCGGGACGTGACCCTGGCGAGCCTGCGCCGCGCCGTCGCGGTGGTAAGCCAGGATGTGATCCTCTTCGACGACACGATCCGGGCCAACATCGCCTTCGGGCGGCCGGATGCGTCGGACGAGGAGATCATCGCGGCCTCCAAGGCAGCGGCAGCCCACGACTTCATCCTGAAGCAGCCCGATGGCTACGACACGACGGTCGGCCCTGGCGGCGGACGCCTCTCGGGCGGCGAGCGCCAGCGCATCTCGCTTGCCCGTGCCTTCCTGAAGGACGCCCCGATCCTGCTGCTCGACGAGGCGACCAGTGCGCTCGATTCTGAATCGGAGCGCCTGGTCCAGGACGCCATCCGTCGCCTCATGAAGGGCCGCACCACCCTGGTCATCGCCCACCGCCTCTCGACCGTGCGCAATGCGGAGAAGATCGTGGTGATGGAGAACGGGCGCATCGCCGAGATGGGATCGCACGAGGCGCTGATCGCCAGGAGAGGTGTCTACGCCCGCCTGCATCGCCTGCAGCTCTCCGACGACGAAGAACCGAGCCTCGTGGCGTCATCTTAAGAGGACCGGACCTGGGTCTATTCCCGCCGCATGATCCTGTCGACGAGGAGGCTCGACCAGAAGCTCGGGCGGAAGTTCCGCTCCAGGGCATCCGCATCGTACTGGGTCTCGATCCAGGTCAGGAACGGGATGCCCTCGGCCTCGCCCTCGCGGCGGTAGAGATCGAAGAACTCGTCCAAAATGCCCGTCTTCGAGAAGCGGAAATGGCCGTAGCGCATGGAGAGCTGGCGCTGGGCCTCGTCGATGGTCTTGCCCTCGTAGACCACGAGGTAGAGGGCTGCGACGAAGCCGGCCCGATCCGCGCCCGACTTGCAGTGCAGGACGGCCGGATACTCGATCCTGTCGAAGAATTCCTTGGCGGAGAGCAGCGTTTCCCGGTCCGGCGCCCCGCGGGAGCGGACGACGAACTCTTCCAGATGAATGCCGAGCCGCTCGCAGGCTTCCTTCTGGAGCTGCCATGAGCCGTGCTCGCGGCCGCCACGCAGATTGATGATGGTGCGAACGCCTTCGGCTTTGAGAGCGGAAATCTGATGCGGGGCGGGCTGGGCCGAGCGCCACAGGCGGTCGGTCACCTGGTGCTTGTTCAGGTAGAACAGGCGGAAGACCCCGTGATCGGCGAGCAGCATATGGGCCCAGGCGCGCAGACGCCCGGACAGCCCTCCGACGGGTTTGTCCCAGCGGGCAATGCGGGCCATGCGGCGTGCATAGCGGACTTCAGGTTTGAGGAACCTGTTGAACACGTCGATCCAAGCAATCTGTCTAAAATGTAAGATAATTCGGTTTGCGACCGAAGGCGGCCCTTATCGACGATGGGAGCCGATTAATCAATCGCTTGCACCTCAAGTAGTTGCCGCAGGTCAAATTCCCACATTTCGGCCAAGGTCAAACAGAGCGAGATGCAACCAATCGGTTGCCGCCCTGCAGGCTCTCGTGTAAGGGGTGCGTTTCGAAACAACCCTCCTTGACGAAAAGAGTGGCTGGACACCGGGCTAAGACAAGCTTGCCGGCGCTGGATCGTTGAGACCAACAAGCAGTTCAGGAGAGCGACGTCATGTCGTCCACCTTCGAGACCGTCGCCGGTATCATTTCAGAGACCGCCGATATCCCGCGCGAGCAGATCACGCCCGAGAGCCATGCCATCGAGGATCTCGGCATCGATTCGCTGGCTTTCCTCGATATCGCGTTCGCGATCGACAAGGCCTTCGGGATCAAGCTGCCGCTGGAGCAGTGGACCCAGGAAGTGAACGAGGGCAAGGCCCCCGCCGAGGAATACTTCGTCCTGAAGAACCTCGTGGCGCGCATCGACGCGCTCGTGGCCGCCAAGCAGGCCTAATCTAGGAAAAAATCATCCCGGCGGGCCGGCCAGCCGAGGCCGGCTCGAAGAGGCGATCCATCAGCGCCGCGCCTCATGGATTCTCTTCCCATTGAACCTGCCGGGAGCAAGAGGGTAAGAGAGCCGGATGCGCCTCGAATATTTTGAAATGATCGACCGGGTGACGAGCCTCGACCGCGAGACCAAGCGGATCGAGATCTCATCCACCGTTCCACAAGAAAGCCCGGTTTTCGAAGGGCATTTCCCCGGCCATCCCCTCGTCCCCGGTGTCCTTTTGACCGAGACCATGGCCCAGGCTTCCGGCTATCTCGTGCTCGGGCTGATGGGCTTCACCCACATGCCGTTCCTCATGGGCGTCGACAAGGCGCGCTTTCGCACCTTCGTCGGACCGGGTACGGTACTCACCGTCACGGCGCAGCTAGAGCATGAAGGCTCGGGCTATGCGGTGACCAAGGCCAAGATCACAGCCGAGGGCAAGCCGATCTGCGATGCGGAGCTGCGTTTCCGGATCATGCCCTTCCCCGAAGGCATGGATGGTCTGATGCGCGCACAAGCCAAGCGTATCGGCCTCCTTGAGGAGAGTGTTTGATGCGGGATGTCGTCATCACAGGGACCGGCCTCGTCTCCAGTGCTGGAGAGGGTCTGGAGGCACATCTGACGGCGCTTGTAGCCGGCGGCGCTCCGAACACGGATGCGGCTACCTTCGAACCGTTTCCGGTTCATCCGGTCGTCACCCTCGAATGGGACCGGCAGATCCCGAAAAAATCCGACCAGCGCCAGATGGAAGCGTGGCAGAAGCTCGGCTGCTATGCCGCAGGCCTCGCCCTCGACGCGGCGGGTGCCAAGGACGACGCGGCCCTCAAGAGCCGCATGCAGCTCATTGTCGCCGCCGGCGGCGGTGAGCGGGATTATACGGTCGACGGGCAGATCCTCACCGGCCTGGCGAAGGCGGACAACCCGGGCGTCTTCCTCAACGAGCGCCTGATGGGCGACCTGCGCCCGACCCTCTTTCTCGCCCAGCTCTCCAATCTTCTGGCCGGCAACATTTCCATCGTCCACGGCGTCACAGGCGCGTCCCGCACCTTCATGGGCGAGGAATCGAGCGGCGTCGATGCGCTGCGCATTGCCCGCGAGCGCATCGCCTCGGGCCAGGACGACATCTTCCTTGTCGGCGGCGCCTATAACGCCGAGCGGCCGGATGTGCTCCTCATCTACGAGATGGGCGGCTTCCTCTGGAAGAAGCCGTATGCCTCGGTCTGGGAACGCCCCGCCGATGGCGGCGGCATGATCCTCGGCTCCGGCGCCTGCTTCCTGGTGCTCGAATCCCGCGAGCACGCGGCTGCACGTGGCGCAAAGCCGCTGGCTTCCATCACGGGCGTCGCTTCCGACCGCTCCCGCCGCAAGGCCGGCAGCGTCGAAGGGGCGCTCCATGCCCTGTCGAAGCAGCTCGGTGCGAAGCCGGACGTGGTACTGGCAGGCGCCACCGGCATCAAGGGCATCACGGAAGAAGAGCAGGCGGCACTGAGGGACATCGCCCCGGGGGCAGCCATTCACGCCACCGGCGATCTCGTCGGCCATATGATCGAAGCGCAGGCGCCCACGGGCGTGGCGCTCGCCGCAGGGCTGATCGCTGAAGGAAAGGCCGGGGAGGCGCTCGTCACCTCCATCGGACATTGGCGCGGCGAGGGCGTCATCCGGCTCACCAAGGCTTGAGGAGAAGGCAATGGCACTTCGCGACAGACAGGGCCGTCCGCTCGTCGCCGTCACCGGCATGGGCGTGGTCACGTCCCTCGGCCAGGGCAAGGGCGACACCTGGACCGCCCTGACGGCCGGAAAATCCGGCATCCACCGCATCGAGCGCTTTCCCACGGAAGGCCTGCGCACCACCATTGCGGGCACCATCGACTCGGTCGATGTGGAGCCCTTCTGCGCGCCCGTGCTTTCCGAGCGTCTCGCCACGCTGGCGGCCGACGAAGCCGTCGGCCAGTCGGGCCTGGCCCAAGAGAATTTTCCGGGCGCGCTCTTCATCGCCGTGCCGCCGGTCGAGATGGAATGGCCGCAGCGCGAGGCGCTGGCCGAAGCTTCCGGCCAGACGGGTGAGGTCACTTACAAAGATCTTCTCAAGGCCGCGGCCACGGGCCGCTTCAAGCCCTGGCACGACCTCTTCATTTTCGGCTCGGTGGCCGACCGGGTCGCCGACCGCTTCGGCACCAAGGGCTCGCCGATCTCGCTCTCGACCGCCTGCTCGTCCGGCGCCACTGCGATCCAGCTCGGCGTCGAGGCAATCCGCCGTGGTGAAACCGATGCGGCGCTCTGCATCGGCACCGACGGTTCCGTGAACCCGGAATCGCTCATCCGCTTCTCGCTGCTCTCGGCGCTCTCGACCCAGAACGAAAATCCGGAAAGTGCGTCGAAGCCCTTCTCCAAGAATCGCGATGGCTTCGTCATGGGCGAGGGCGGTGCCGCCCTGGTGCTGGAGAACGCGGAAAGCGCGAAGGCGCGCGGCGCCACGATCCTCGGCTATGTGCTCGGCTGCGGCGAGAAGGGCGACGGCTTCCACCGCACCCGCTCCTCGCCCGACGGCATGCCGGCCATCATGGCGATCCGCCAGGCGCTGGAGGATGCAGGCGTGTCGCCCGAAGACATCGACTACATCAATGCCCATGGCACCTCGACGCCGGAGAACGACAAGATGGAGGCCATGAGCTGCACCGCCGTGTTCGGCGAGCGCATGGCGAGCCTTCCGATCTCCTCGAACAAGTCGATGATCGGCCATACGCTCACCGCAGCCGGTGCGGTCGAGGCGGTGATGTCGCTGCTGACGCTCGCCACGGGCCGCATTCCGCCGACGATCAATTATCAGGTGCCGGATCCCGCAATCCCGCTCGACGTGGTGCCGAATGTCGCCCGCGACGCGAAGGTGAATTACGTGCTCTCGAACTCCTTCGGCTTCGGCGGCCAGAACACCTGCCTCGTCTTCGGGGCCGAGCCCAAGTAGCTCAATGGTTATGTCTGCTCATACATGGCGCAACAGAACCCTCTCCTCCCTTGTGGGGGAGAGTTGGAGAGGGGGGTGTGAGCGCGACCTCCGATCTGCGGGCGCCGCCACCCCCACCCTAGCCCTCCCCACAAGGGGGAGGGGATATTGCCGGAGCCAAAACACATGACCCGGGTTCTCGTCACTGGCGGCGGTAAGGGCGTCGGCGCGGCCATCGTGCGGGCCCTCGTGACCGCCGGCCACGATGTCGATTTCACCTACCGCTCCTCGGGCGATGCCGCGAAGGCGCTGGCCGACGAGTTGATGCAGACCCATCCAGGCCGCAGCATCACGGCTCATGAAGTCGATCTCGCCGATAAGGCGGCTCTGGAGGCGTTCTGCGAGAGCATCGAAGGCGAGAGCTATTTCGGTCTCGTGCACAATGCCGGTCAGCCCTACGATGCGCTCGCCGCCATGATGCAGCAGGACAAGGCCGAAGCCGCCATGCAGGTGAACTTCTGGTCGCTGACCCGCATCGCCAAGGCGCTCATGCGCGGCATGATCCGCGCGAAAGGGGGGCGCATCGTCGCCATCGGCTCGGTGGCGGCGCTCCAGGGCAATCCGGGCAACGCAGCCTATGCCGCTTCCAAGGGCGCGCTGATCTCCTATTGCCGCACGCTCTCCGTCGAGACCGCCAAGCGCGGCGTCACCGTCAACGTGATTGCGCCGGGCTTCATCGACACGGACATGATGGCGCCTTACGCGGCCTACCGCGAGAACATGGAAAAGCAGATCCCGGCAGGGCGCTTCGCCAAGCCTGAGGAAATCGCAGGCCTCGCCGCCTTCCTCCTGTCCGAGCCCGCCGCTTACATCACCGGCGCGGTGTTGCCCATCGACGGTGGGCTCACGTCAATGTTGGGCGTGCATCGGTAAACACCGCCGTCATCCCGGGGCCGCGCGGCGGAGCCCGGGATCCATAACCGCTGACGCTTCTTCATCCTGCGACCACAGTGTTTATGGATTCCCGCCTTCGCGGGAATGACAATGTGGAGTTTCCGGCGCCATGTCCTGATTGCGATCCCGGATCGCCTGCGGCGTCCGGGATGACACGAGATGTCGGCAGGAAACTTGCCATCTGCCTCGCTGCCCTTTAAGTCGCCGCAAACAATTTCTCCGCGTCATGGCCGGGCTTGTCCCGGCCATCCACGTCTTTGCCCGGCAAGACGGAGAGCCCCGGACCAAGTCCGGGGATGAGGCCGAACAGGATTTTTTCGCATGCGCTCCCTTCAACTCTTCGGCGACCGTGACCTCCGCATCACCGAGATGGAGGCGCCTCCGCCGCCCGCCCCCGGCGAGGTGCAGGTTCGCGTGAAGGCGCTGGCCTTGAACTTTCTCGATGTCTGGGGCTTCCGCGGCATGGCCTTCGCCAAGCGCAAGATGCCCCAGGCCGTCGGCGTCGAGGCCTCGGGCGAGATCGCCGCGGTGGGCGAGGGGGTGACCCGGTTCAAGGCGGGCGACCCGGTGACCATGTACGGCGCCGAGACCTGCGGCCATTGCAAGGCCTGCCAAAAGGGTTGGGACAATCTGTGCGAGAACGTCGCCGGCATCATGGGCTTCCATATCGACGGCTTTGCCCGCGAGCTGATCAACCGGCCGGAACGGCTGGTCATTCCGGTGCCGAAGGGAGTGTCCTTCGAGCAGGCGGCCTGCGCACCGATCGGCTTTGGTACCGTGCAGCACATGCTCTTCGACAACGCCAAGCTCGAGCCCGGTGAATCGATCCTCGTCCATGCCGGTGGTTCCGGCATCGGCACGGCGGCGATCAAGATGGCCAAGGCCATCGGCTGTACCGTCTACACCACGGTCGGCGACGACGAGAAGGGCGAGAAGGCGAAGGCGCTCGGCGCCGATTACGTCGTCAACTACCGCACCGAGCGCTTCGAGGGCGAGGTGCGGCGTCTCACCAAGCGCAAGGGCGTCGACGTGGTGTTCGAGCATGTGGGCGCCGAGACCTGGAATGGCTCGCTTCTGTGCCTCAAGCGCGGCGGGCGCCTCGTGACCTGCGGCTCCACCTCGGGCGTCTCCACCACCATGAACCTGATGCAGCTCTTCCAGCAGCAATACCGGATCTTCGGATCCTTCGGCTGCCGGATCGAGAACATCGCGCAATCCCTCGACAAGATGGCCGGCGGCATGACGCCGGTCATCGACGCCGTCTTCCCGCTGGATGAGTTCCAGAAGGGGCTGGAGCGGCTCGAAGGCCGCAAGGTCTTCGGCAAGGTGATCGTGACGTTCTGACCCGGCCCCTGGTACAAACGGCCGCGTAACCACAGATCTTGACGAAACGGGCTGCCTTCGAAAAAGACGCGGGGCCCTTTCTTTTCAACGCCGGCTTCGCGCCGCTCATCGTGCCAGGACTTCACCGACGTGCAGCAAACCCACCGTTCCCGCAACCTTGTCTCGCGTCTTCTCGGAACGGTCATGGTCGGCGTCGTGCGCGGCGTCTTCGCGTTCTCGCGGGCCTTGGGTCCAGAACGCTCCGGCGCCGTGGGCGCGGCGATCACGCGCACCTTCGGCCCGCTGCTGAAGGCGCACAAGACGGCGCTCACCAATATCCGCGCCGCCTATCCGGAGAAGTCGGACGCCGAGGTGAAGGCCCTGGCGCTCTCGGCCTGGGATAATCTCGGCCGCACGGGTGGTGAATATCCCCATCTCGGCCGCCTGTTCGATTTTGATCCGGACAGCACAGTGCCCGGCCGTACCGAGGTCGACGGCATCGATCACTTTCTCAGCTTGCGTGACGACGGCAAGCCCGGGCTCATCTTCTCCGCCCATCTCGCCAATTGGGAACTGCCTGCCATCTGCGCCGCCCGCTTCGGGCTCGACGCGACGGCGGTGTTCCGCGCGCCCAACGACCCGGCCATTGCCCGCGTCCTGCATGAGATCCGCAGCGAGACCATGGGCAACCTGGAGGCGGCCCGCCAGGGCGCGGCCTTCGCCATGCAGGGCGCGCTGGAGAAGGATGGTCATCTCGGCATGCTCATCGACCAGCATTTCACCCGCGGCGTGATCGTGAACTTCATGGGCCGCCCGGCGCTGGTGAATCCGATCCTGGGCAAATTCGCCCGCCGGTTCGACTGCCCGGTTCACGGCGTGCGGGTCGTCCGCCTTCCCAACCACCGCTTCCGCCTGCAGCTCACGCCGCCGCTCGATCTGCCGCGTGATCCCGACGGGCAGATCAACGTCCAGGGCGCCATGCAGGCCATGACCTCCGTGGTGGAGGAATGGGTGAGAGAATATCCAGAACAGTGGCTGTGGATGCACCGCCGCTGGCGGGTTCCGACGAGAGCATCGGACCCAAAAGTGGATTCCCCTTTTCGGATCTGATCCGATGCCCCACTCTTTGAAGAGCGCATCGTTGAGCGCGGCCCGCCGGGTCCGCACGGTGCGCTAGCGTTCAAGGTAACGTGAGTTTCCCTTGAGGTCGATTTCGTGTTCGATGGCGGCACCATGGCGTCCCGTTTGATACTGACTTTGGCGGCCCTCGGTTTGACCGCCCTCCTTCAGCCTGCTCTGGCAGACCCGCCGCGCGCAGTCGTCGAGCTGTTCACGAGCCAGGGCTGCTCTTCCTGCCCGCCGGCCGATGAGCTCCTGGTCGAGTATTCCCGCCAGCCGGACATCATCGCGCTGTCCCTGCCGGTGAATTACTGGGATTATCTCGGCTGGAAGGACACGCTCGCCCATGTGGCCTTCACCGAGCGGCAGAAGGCCTATGCCCATTCTCGCAGCGACCGGCAGGTTTTCACGCCGCAGATGATCGTCAACGGCAAGAAATCCTGCATCGGCTCGGACCGGGCGCAGATCGAGAAGGCGATCCAGGCCACGTCGAAGGGCCGCAAGACTCTGCCGGTGAACGTGACCATCGATGAGAAGAACGGCACCGTGACGATTGCCGTCGAGGAAACACCCGACACCACGCAGCGCGCGGCTGAATTGTGGGTGCTGCCAATCCTGAGGGCTAAGACGGTGCCGATCGAACGCGGCGAGAACCGCGGCAAGACCATCACCTATGCCAATGTGGTGCGGGGCCTGAACCGCGTCGGCGAGTGGCTCGGCGGCTCGGCCCGGTTCGAGGTGCCGCTCGAGACAGCGCGCAGCGGCGGCGATGCCTATGTGGTGCTGCTGCAGAGCACGGATGCCGCAAGGCCCGGTGTCATTCTGGGCGCCGCCAAGGCCCCAGGGCTTTAATCAAAGCAGGATAATGACCTTGTTGGGCAGCTCGTCCACGTCGTCGAGGCGGGGCGGGGCGTGTTCGGCCAGGATCGCGCCTGTGCGCCGGATGGCCTCGATCAGGCCTTCCGTCATGCGCCCGCGTCCGATTGCGGCGGTTAGGTCCGCGACGATGTCGGCCCAGATCGTCGCATCAACCCGGTCGGCGATGCCCGTATCGGCCAGGATCTCGGCGTGATGCTCGGCGAGCGCCAGATAGATCAGCACGCCGGTCTTCTCGCGCGTGCGGGTGAGTCCCCGCCTCAGGAACTCGCGCGAGGCGGCCTCATGGCCTTGAGTGCGCTTGATAGAGCGCGGAACCAGAGCGTAACGCAGCTTGGGCCAGGACAGCATGAGGCTCAAAACCAGCGCCACCGCGAGCTGGATCAGGAAGATCCGCGACGTGCTGATCGATGTCAGCCAGATCAGCGGCCAGGGCGTGATCAGCGCCGCGAGGAACGCCCAGAGAAGCGGGATCGCACGGTAATAGGCGGCCTGTTCGGCGATCACGAGCACGACTTCGCCGGAGGTATCGTCCTCCACGTCGCTGATCGCATGGGCAAGGCGCGCCTGATCGTCGGGTGAAATCATCTACCAGCTCCCCGAAGCGCCGCCGCCGCCCGACGATCCGCCTCCTCCCGAGAAGCCGCCCCCGCCGGACCAGCCTCCACCGCCTCCGGACCATCCGCTTCCGCCCGACCAGCCACCGGTCGTGACGATCCAGGGACCGCGGCGCCCGCGCCTGACGCTGCGCGCACGGCCAGCTCCCATCAGGCGGGAGATCAGGAAGAACAGGATCATGAGGATGATGAAGGCGATGACGGGGTCGATGCTCGTCGTGTTGTCCTCGCGCACTTCCGCCCGGCGATGCCATTCCTCCGCATCGCCGGTGAGGATCGACAGCATGGCATCGACGCCCGCATCGATGCCACCGGCGAAATTGCCTTTCTGGAATTGCGGTGCGATGGCCGTGGTGATGATCACCTTGGAGAGTGCATCCGTCAGCGCGCCCTCCAGCCCGTAGCCCACCTCGATGCGTACCTTCCGCTCCTGCGGCGCGACGAGAAGCAGCGCGCCGTTATCCTTATCCTTCTGGCCGATCTGCCAGTGCCGGAAGAGGCGGTTGGCATAATCCTCGATTGTGTAGCCTTCGAGGGAGCGCACGGTCGCGACCACCACCTGGTCGCTGGTCTTGTCCTCATGGGCCTTCAGTTTGGCTTCGAGCGCCGCCCGCTCTTCGGGTTTCAGAAGGTTCGCCGCATCGACCACGCGGCCGGTGAGCTGGGGAAAGGTCTGGGCGAGGGCTGGGAGGGGGAAGAGGAGGATGAGGAGGGTTATGACAACAGCAATGAGGAACGCCGTCCTGCTCTCTCCCCCCTTGTGGGGGAGAGTTGGAGAGGGGGGCGTGAGCGCCGGACTTGAACCAGCATAGCGCCGACACCCCCCTCCCTGGCCCTCCCCCACAAGGGGGGAGGGGAAAGACGGCGTGCCCATCATCCGCTTAGAACTTCACCTCTGGCGGTCGCTCTGAGCCCGCCGTGGCCGTAAAGGTCTCCATGGGCTTGGCATCGGGATAGACGATGGCGGCGATCCAGCGGCCGGGGATCGTGCGCAGCTCCGTATTGTAGGCCTGCACGGCAGAGATGTAGTCGCGCCGCGCCACCGCGATGCGGTTCTCCGTGCCTTCGAGCTGGGATTGCAGGGCGAGGAAGTTGGCGTTCGATTTCAGCTCCGGATAGCGCTCGACGGTGGCGAGCAGGCGGCCGAGCGCGCCCGAGAGCTGGTTCTGCGCCTCCTGGAACTGCCGGAATTTCTCCGGGTCCGTCACGGTGGAAGCATCGACCTGAATCTGCGTGGCCTTTGCCCGGGCTTCCGTTACCTGGGTCAGGACCTCGCGCTCCTGCTGGGCGAAGCCCTTCACGGTTTCGACGAGGTTGGGGATGAGGTCGGACCGGCGCTGGTACTGGTTCTGCACCTCGCTCCAGGCGGCCTTGGCCTGTTCCTGCAGGGTCGGGACATTGTTGATGCCACAGGCGGACAGGCCGAATGCCAGAATCATGCCGGTCAGCGCAACGTGCATCCTTGAAAGCAAAGCCGTCATGTCTGTCCTTCCCCCGATTCGGATTTTCGAACCTTTGCTGGGATCAACACATGGAGCAGGGCCCCCGTTTCAACAAGCCGCTTTTCGATGGCCGTGCACATCGCATTGCGGCATGATCCCGGCGCCGCGCATCGACGCCAAAAGTCCGATGCTCAACTCCTTCGTTGGTGCATCGTTCGGGCTTCACGCTGCGCTGGGATCGGGCCGCCGCGGCTCCCGCCCGGCGATGAGCCAATAGACGAGGCCCGCCACGGCGCCGGTGAGTCCGAGCACGAGGCTCACATGCAGCTCCGCCGGCGTAGCGATGCGCGCCGACCCGCGCAGGATCCACGGCACGGCCGCCGTCAGGATGCCGGTGGCGAGCGCATGCCAGAGCAGGCTCCGCATCCCGAGCACCTCGCTGATGATCGCGATCAGCAGCGGCGGGAAGATGAGCAGCGTGAACATGATCCGGCCGACGGCCAGAAAGGCATCCTCCACGATGGGCCCGGGATCTTCTGCGGCGAACACCGCGTCCACCAGGGACCAGAAGCCGACGAAGAGCGTATCCCCTGTCAGCATCGCCATGACCGGATCGACGATGGTGGCGATGAGAAAAAAGGTGCCGCTCACGCCGATGGCGATGAGGAGCGCGAAGGGGATCAGGAGAAGCCAGCGGATCATGCCGGCGCATAGTGACAAAGTTCGCTTGGCGCCGCTAGAGGCCTCGGCGGAAGGGTCCGGTTTTCCCCGCCGGGTAATGCACTAATTAAGGAGCCGGGCGGCGGGTATCCATGCAGGAGGAGGACGCCATGGCCACGTCGAAACTGGACGAGCGGCGGCTCATGAGCGACGAGGAGTTCACCCTCGTCGAACAGACCCGCTATCCGGTGCTGGGGAAACTGGACGATGCGGCGCTCAAGGACCTGACCCAGCGTCTGCGGGAGCGGCGCGACCGGGCGCGGGACATCGCCCGTCGCCAGCGCCGCGAAGTCCGCGGCAAGGGCCGGCAGGGCACGACCTTCGAGAAGCAGGATGCCGGCAACCGTCAGAAGGCCGGAGTGCTCGCCGAAGCACTGACCCGGATCAACAGCGAGCGCACGCGCCGCAAGGCGGATGAGTTCCGCGCGAACGCCCGCCGCGCTTTGGCTCTCCGACAGGGCGCGGAGGCGCCGGCGCGTCCCGATTCGGGAAAGACGCCCCGGAAGGGCATGCGCAAGAATGTGAGCGACCGTCGTGAGCGGATCGTCAATCCTATGGACGTCGGCCGCGTCTCGCAGGCGGGCAAGCGTGCGCAAGCCGTGCGGGACAACGCTTAGAGAATCGTGCGGACTTCCGTTTTGCGTCCGTCATCACCGGCCTTGCGCCGGTGATCCCGATCCGAAGAGCGCGGTGCTTCACACAGTCGAGATGGCCGGGACAAGCCCGGCCATGACGTGGGAGAGGTTACGAAGCTTTCTTGGAGCCCGCTTGGGAACCGACGGGAGCTTACTCCCCATCCCCCAGCGCATAGACACCCTCGGCGCCGATGCCCTGTTCGGCCATCATGCGGGCGCGGGCGCGCAGCTTCTCGGTCTCGCTTTTGAGCTGGCCGCAGGCGGCGAGGATGTCGCGACCGCGCGGAGTGCGCACCGGCGAGGCGTAGCCGGCGCGATAGACGATCTCGGAGAAGCGTTCGATCCGCTCCCAGTCCGAACACTCATATTTCGAGCCCGGCCAGGGATTGAACGGGATCAGGTTGATCTTCGCCGGAATGCCTTTCAGCAGGCGCACGAGCTCGCGCGCATCGGCATCCGAATCGTTCACGCCCTTGAGCATCACGTATTCGAAGGTGATGCGGCGCGCGTTCGACAGGCCAGGATAGGCGCGGCAGGCGTCGAGCAGCTGCTTGATGTCGTATTTGCGGTTGATCGGCACCAGCTCGTCGCGCAGCTCGTCACGCACCGCATGGAGCGAGATCGCCAGCATGGTATTGGCTTCCGCACCCAGACGCTCCATCTGTGGCACGACGCCGGAGGTGGAGACGGTGATGCGGCGGCGCGAGAGAGTCAGGCCCTCGCCGTCCGACATCACGTCGATCGCGGCGACCACGTCACCGATGTTGTAGAGCGGCTCGCCCATGCCCATGAACACGATGTTGGACACGAAGCGTCCGCCATCAGTCGGCACGAAGGCGCCCTCGGGCGGCATCGCATGGGGCCAGTCGCCGATGGAATCGCGGGCAACGATGAGCTGCGCCACGATCTCGGCCGAGGTCAGGTTGCGCACGAGGCGCTGGGTGCCCGTGTGGCAGAAGGAGCAGGTCAGCGTGCAGCCGACCTGGCTCGACACGCAGAGCGTGCCGCGGTCGACTTCCGGAATGTAAACGCACTCGATCTCGGCGCCCTTGTCGAGCGGGCCGGTGGAAGGCATACGGATGAGCCACTTGCGGGTGCCGTCCTTCGAGACCTGCTCGGAGACGACCTGCGGGCGGGCAAGCGTATAGGCTTGGCTGAGCTTGGCGCGCAGCTCCTTGCCCACATTGGTCATCTCGGAGAAGTCCTTCGCCCCGCGGAAATAGATCCAGTGCCAGAGCTGGGCGACGCGCATCTTGAGCTCGCGCTCGGGCACGCCGATGGCAGCAAGCGAGTCCTTCAACTGGTCACGGGTGAGGCCGATCAGCGACGCGCCACCGGGAGCGGCTCCGGCTACGACGTTCAGCTCCGCCTTCTTTTCGATGAACCCGGCCGCGCGTGCAGCATCGCTGACGGCCACGGGTGCCGCATTGGGGTTATGCTTGGCGATGTCGAGCACCGTCGCCATGGGAAATCTCAAGCCTCGTTGTTGGGAGTTGGCGTGCCATATAACACGATTGCGCCGAAACCGTGAGCCTTCAAAAACAAAATTCCGGGCGCGAGCGCATCGTGCGGAAAAGTGGCTCCGGTTTTCCGCGAAGAGCGATGCGCTCTTCAAAAAGGTGAGCATCGAATAGATCCCAAAAGTGGCATCCACTTTTGGGTCCGATGCTCTAGCCCGGAACATGCTCATCGAGGCATCGATTTTCAACCGTGCAGGGGTGTTAGGAAGCGCATTCCTTGCGGGCATGCTCCAGGGCTTTGCTGAAGCCATTGAGCGAATAGCGGTCGGTCAGGCTCGAGCCGCGGGCCGATTGCATCTTCACGGTCACGGTTCCGCTCCTCGCCATGGTGGCGATGGCCTGGCCTTCCTCGGCGGGATTCTTCAACCAGGCATTGGCGGCCTTGGTGATCAGGGCATAGGACGCATTGCCGATGGCGGCTTCCGCCGGGCCGTTCTCCTTGGCCGTGAAGCCAAGCACCAGGGCGACTTCGTTCTTCACGTTCTCCGCCGGGCGGAAGGACACGAAAAGATAGGCCGGATCCCGGTTCAGGTTCTTCGGCAGCCGGTCCTTGGGCTGGCTGAGCGCATAGCAGATCTTCGAGCGGCCGGTCAGGGCCGTGTAGACGCCCCAATCCCCGTAAGAGGTGAGGAGCGATGCGCCACCCGGGCCGGTCGCGGCCTGGGCCGGCCTGGCGGCAGCAGCGGCCGCTCCAGCGGCGGTTCCCGCAGCCGCGGCGGCAGCGGGCTTGGCCGCATTGGTCTTGGTCGTCGCTGCAGGTTTGGGCTTCGCGGCCGGCGCCGGTTTGGCGGCAGGCCGTGTCGATTGCTGCCCACGCTGGGACTGAGCCAGAGCTGCAGGCCCGGTTCCGATGACGAATATGGCGGAAAGGATGCCCGCGGCGATGCCGCGCTGGAGAGATGCAGTAATCATGGGGCGGACCATACAACCGGATGGTTAAGAACTCTTCACCATCTCCGTTAAGGCTGCGCCAACGGATTGGCGATGCGTCGAAACGTGGCGGTGGCGACAAGCATGGCGGCTTCACCTGAACCGCAGCCCAATAAAAACGGCCGCCGAAGCGGCCCAACTCAGTGGCACTCAAAGCTTGTTCGTCTTTTAAAAGTCGGAGGAAACGAAATAACTTTTTTGCGAACAAGATCTCTCTATAACGATCAGAAACAACATTGCAATAAGTCAATATTCTTTGTTCTGAATATGATCCTATCGAACGCAAGGTTAAGCTTGTTTTTCCGTCTCTCTGAGAGCTTTCCGCGCCTTCTCCTTGTGCTCTTCCGTAATGGAACCGGCGACCTGCGTGATCGCGGCGGCCAGCACGGCTGCATCATCGGCAAAGCCGAACAGAGGCAGGAGATCGGTGATCGCATCCGTGGGAAACACGAAATACGCGATGGCGCCGAGGAGAATGAGCTTCACACGGCTCGGCGTCGAGGGATCGGTGGCACAGAAGAAGGCGGCCACGAGATCCTCCGCGAAGGGGATCTTGCCGGCAACACGCTTCAGCTTGTCCCAGAACCGACGCTTCAGACCCTCTTCGTCACGGGTCTCGTTGCGTATGGCCTCCATCTCGGCCTTGGTGAAAGGCTTCATGAAGGGTGCGCTCATCTATCTGTTCCTTCCTTAAGGGGCGTTCCCGATGGGTCGAGGATAGCTTAAGACGACCATAGATAGTGGGAGAAAAGCGATGAAGCTCGACAAATTGATGGCAGCCATTGTCACAGGGGGAGCCTCGGGCCTCGGCGAGGCCACCGCGCGCATGCTTGCCGAAAACGGCGCGAAAGTCGCTATCCTCGATATGAACGCCGAGCGCGGCGAAGAGGTTGCCCGCGAGATCGGCGCCGTCTTCTGCAAGGCCGACGTGACGGACGAGGCGTCCATCGATTCGGCGCTGGCCGCCGCCCGCGCCGCGAATGGCATTGAGCGCATTCTCGTCAACTGCGCCGGCATCGCGCCGGGCAAGCGCACGGTCGCGAAGAAGCGCGAAACGGGCGAACTCATCCCCCATGATGTGGCAAGCTTCCGCCGTGCCGTCGAGATCAACCTGATCGGCACTTATGCCATGATTGCGAAATGCGCCACGGCCATGGCCGGCCTCGATCCGGTCACGCCAGACGGCGGGCGCGGTGTCATCGTCAACACCTCGTCGGTGGCGGCCCAGGACGGGCAGATCGGACAGGCGGCCTATGCCGCCTCAAAGGGCGGCGTTTTGGGTCTCACGCTGCCTGTCGCCCGCGATTTGTCCGGCTTCGGCATCCGCGTGATGACGATCATGCCGGGCCTGTTCCATACGCCCCTGTTCGAGGGCATTGCCGAGGATTACCGCAAGGCGCTGGAGGCCAACGTGCCGTTCCCCTCCCGCCTCGGCCGCCCGGAGGAATATGCGACCCTGGTGAAGGCGATCATCGAGAACGATATGCTCAACGGCGAAGGCATCCGCCTCGACGGCGCGCTGCGCATGCAGCCGAAATAGGCGCGGCGGTCGCTGAAGGCCTATCGCTTCAACAGTCCCACGGCCATCTGGTCCATGCGCTGCGCCAGCTCGATGTCGCGGCGCGTCAGGCCCTTGGCATCATGGGTGGACAGCGTCACCTCGACCTTGTTGTAGCCATTGCTCCAGTCGGGATGGTGGTTCATGGCCTCCGCCACGAGCGCGACGCGGGTCATCCAGCCGAAGGCCGCGTTGAAATCGTCGAAGACGAAGCGCTTATGAATGGCGTCGCGGCCTTCGACGAGCGCCCAGCCGTCGAGGGCGGGCAGGAGTTCGGCACGTTCGGATTCGGTCAGACGGGGCATAGGTGTGCTTCATCGTGAGGACAGGTTCGCCTTAGTGATGAAGCACAGAAGCGATGTTTCAAGGGCTTACGGAATGCCGAGAAGCCGGATGAGGCTTAAGCTGATCGCAATCAGCACCAGGAGCGAGAGCGTGACCGCAAGCGTCACCCGCCCACCGACATTCCTGAGCACCTTGAGATCGACGCCAAGCCCTAAAGCCGCCATGGAGATGATCGTGAAGAGCGTTGCGGTCGGCACGATCGCCCGCAAGACCGCATCGGGAATGACGCCGAGAGAGCGCAGCAGGGCGAGGCTCAAGAAGCCGACGATGAACCAGGGCACGAGCCGGTTCCAGGACAGACTCGGCTTCGCATCCGTCGTGCTGCGGCCCATTGCAAGCGACAGCGCGATGACCACCGGCCCGAGCATCAGCACGCGCACGAGCTTCACCAGGGTGCCGAGCTGCGTGCTGACGAGGCTCACTGGTACGGTTGCGGCCAGCACCTGCGGCACCGCATAGACGGTCAGTCCGGCAAGCACACCGTATTGGGTCATCGACAGGTCGAGGAGCGGTACCAGCAGGGGCAGGGTGAGGACGACGATCACGCCGAGGATCGCCGTGAACGCGATGGAGGAGGCGACATCCTCCGGCCTCGCGCCGATGACGGGCGCCACGGCGGCAATCGCCGAATTGCCGCAGATGGAATTGCCGCAGGCGACGAGCATCGCCATGCGCTTCGGCAGACCGAGCCAGCGGCCGAGCCCGTAGCTCGCCCCGATAGCAAGCGCCACCACGACGGCAATGCCGAGGATGAGTCCGACCCCCGCATCGAGCACGGCCTGAAAGCTGATCGAGGCGCCCAACAGCATCACGGCGATCTCGAGCAGAGTCTTGGCGGAAAAGCCGATGCCGGGGGCCCAGCGCTTATCCGGCGTCCAGAGAGTCCGCACGATGGTGCCAATGAGGATCGCGATGACGAGCGCCTCGAGCCAGGGCCGTCCGGTCCAATGCTCCTCCGCCCATTGCAGACCCATCGCCGCAATCGCAATTGCCGCGCACAAGCCGATGC
This sequence comes from Microvirga sp. VF16, assembly GCF_016864375.1. GTDB lineage: Bacteria > Pseudomonadota > Alphaproteobacteria > Rhizobiales > Beijerinckiaceae > Microvirga. The sequence goes on from NZ_CP069354.1 coordinate 318,254, forward strand.
CGGGCGCCAGTTGCGCGATGCGGTTGATATTCATGGAGGTCGTTTCAGTCCTGGGCGTCTTGAGGCAGGGGCTAGTCCCAAGGTGCAGAGGATGCAAGCCTGAAATTACCCCGCTGTCATTCCTAAGAATGACAGCGGGGTATTTCGCGTATCACTTAATTCAAGACGCAAATCCATCCTCGATGGAGCGCCAATCCTGCGTCAGTGTGAACGAGTCGCGGTCGATGACGATGAAGCAGCCGCCGCCGGGATGTTGCGGGCGGCTTTCCTGCCCGATCTCCACCTTCTGCAGATGCGCGGTCAGCAGGCACCCGACGGCGCCATGGGAGACGACAATGATGTCACCGGATGTCTCGTCCTCGCGCAGGATCCGGCGGATGGCGTTCACGATCCGCGTCTGTGCGTCGATGGCGCGTTCCCAGCCACGGATGCTCTCATGCGGGCGACCGAAGAATTCGCGCACCACGTCCCAGAATTCCGGCGGCGCGATGAAGCCCGTCGACGTGCGGTCGTTCTCGCCCAGATCCTCGTCGGTCTCATAGGACAGGCCGAGCGCTTCCGCCACGATGGCGGCCCCATCCATCGCCTTCTGCTCGGTGCTGGAATAAACGGCGGATACATCCCTGTCGCCGAGCATCGCTGCAAAGCGTTCCATGCGGGCGCGCCCGATGGCGTTCAAGGGCCATTCGGGGATGGGCTGGTTCGGGTCGATGACCACTTCGGGATGGGTGATGAAGATGAGCGAAGCCATGGACCTCGATGTAACAGTCCTTCAAAGGTGCGTCGAGTCAGCTCAAAGGATAGGCCGCTTCGACGATATAGGGCCCGCCGCCCACAGAATTCCGCGAGGAATACAGAACGAAGCGATCCGCCGTGAAAGTCAGTTTCGGGAAATGGCCGCGGACCGCGATGTAGTCCGCCACATCGATGGGTGAGACATTGCGCAGCCGCGCCAGTGTTATATGCGGCGTGAACTTGCGCGTCTCCGGAGACAGGCCAACCTGGCGCAGGAGACGTTCCTGTTCCGCCTGGAGTTCGTTCAACTCGCCGTTGCCGGAGGTGCGAGCGAAGACGGCACGGGGCTTCCCGCCGCCGAACGTGTCCAGTCCATCGATGGTGACGGTGAGCGGGGCGCGTTGACGCCTCTCGCCGAGAATCGAAGTGACATCATCCGCCATGCGATCGTCGATATCGCCGATGAAGCGCAGGGTGAGGTGATAGTTTTCGGGGTCGATCCAGCGCGCCCCAGGCAAGCCGCCGCGAAACTGCGACAGGGCCAGCGCGATCTCGGGCGGGATCTCGATGCCGGTGAACAGGCGTGGCATGCACCACCTCCCGAGGCTTGCTGACAATGCGTCAGACGATTGGTGGCCGGGTTTGTTCCAGATCGTAAAACGTCATCCCGGACGAGCGAAGCGAAGATCCGGGATCGCTCTAAGAATCTGGCAATGGAACCTCGACTGTCATCCCCGCGAAGGCGGGGATCCATAAACACCGTTCTGCCAGAATAAAGCGCCGTCAGCGGTTATGGATTCCGGGCTCCGCTGCGCGGCCCCGGAATGACAGTGTTTTATTCGTTTAACGTTCCCGGATCGACTGACGCCGTCCGGGATGACGCATTTCGTTACGCGCTTATGGGCACGGATTGCAGTGCTCGACATGGATGGCGTCGATGCGCTTTTCCAGCTCCGGCGTGATCGTCACGTCGATGGAGGCGATGTCCGTCTTCAGCTGCTCCATCGAGGTCGCGCCGATGATGTTCGACGTGAGGAAGGGGCGGGAATTGACGAAGGCGAGCGCCATCTGGGCCGGGTCGAGGCCGAATTCCCTGGCGAGCGCGATGTACTTGCGGATCGCTGCCTCGGCGGTCGGGTTCTCGTAGCGCTGGCCGCGGCCGAACAGGGTGGTACGCGTGCCCGGCGGACGAGCCCCGTCGAGATACTTGCCGGTGAGATAGCCCTGACCGAGTGGCGAATAGGCGAGGAGGCTGACATTTTCCTGCATCGTCACCTCGGCCAGCGCCACCTCGTAGGTACGGTTGAGGAGGTTGTAGGCGTTCTGCACCGACTGTACCCGGGCTTGGCCCTTGGCATCCGCATGCTTGAGGAAGCTCATGGTGCCCCAGGCGCTCTCGTTGGAGAGCCCGAAATGGCGGATCTTTCCGGCCTTCACCAGGTCCGTCATGATCTCGACGGTCTCGGCGATCGGGTGGGATTCGCCCTCCTGATGGCGGAAGATCGTCGGGTTTGAGCCCCAGGGCATGGGGCGGTCGGGCCAGTGGATCTGGTAGAGATCGATATAGTCGGTCCCAAGCCGCTTGAGGCTCTTGTTCACCGCCTCCTCGACCTGTGCGCGGGAAAGCTCGCCCTTGGAGCCATTGTCGCGGAACCAGGTATTGTCGGTGCGGCCGACCACCTTGGTGGCGAGAATCACCTTATCGCGCGTGCCCCGGGCCTTGAACCAGGAGCCGATGATCCGCTCGGTCGAGCCTTGGGTCTCAGGCCGGGGCGGAATCGAGTAGAGTTCGGCCGTGTCGAAGAAATTGATACCCTGGTCGAGGGCATAATCCATCTGCGCGTGGCCATCGGCCTCATTGTTCTGCTGGCCCCAGGTCATGGTGCCGAGACAGATGAGGCTGACGTTGAGGTCTGTGCGGCCGAGGCGGCGATATTCCATAAGTCTGGCTCCTCGCGGGGACATGATCCGCCGCGTTCAGGCGAGAATGAGGCGCTGAAGCGATTCAGCGCTGAGAAAGGCGGGCGAGAAAGGTCTCGACGCTGGGCAGGATGCGTTCGACGATGGTCTCGACGCCCTTGCCCGTCGGGTGCATCCCGTCGGGCAGGTTGAGGGCGCGGTCGCCGGCGACTCCATCCAGGAAGAAGGGATAGAGCACAAGGTCGTGCTTCTTCGCAATGTCCGGATAGATGGCATCGAATTTCTGCACGTATTCCGGCCCGAGATTGCGCGAGGCATACATGCCCGCGAGCATCACCGGGATGTTGCGGCTTTTCAGGCGCTCGACGATGGCCTCCAGGTTCTTGCGGGTCCCGGCGGGGTCGAGGCCGCGCAGCATGTCGTTGGCGCCGAGTTCCAGGATCACCCCATCGGTGCCGTCCGAAACCGACCAGTCGAGCCGGTCGAGGCCGCCCGAGGAGGTGTCGCCGGACACGCCCGCATTGGCGACTTCCACGTTGTAACCCTTGGCTTTCAGCGCCTTCTCCAGCACAACCGGGAAGGCCGCCTCCTGCGGCAGGTTGTAGCCGGCGCTCAGGCTGTCGCCAAGCGCCACGAGGCGGATTGGCTTGGTTTGGGCCTGAGCTGCGGGGAGGGCGACGACCATGGCGGCAAGGGCCGCCGCACACGCAAAAATGATCGTCATGAATGGGCCGGATTGGCGCTTCATCGATAGGCTTCCCATCTAGGCAGAACTAAACAGACGTCTTGGATCGTTTCCAACAGATCGGGTGAATGGGTATGCAGGACAAGGCCATCGCGCTGCATGATGTCGATTTGAGCCTCGGGCGCGGGGCCGCGCGGGTGCATATTCTCAAGGGAATTTCGCTTGAAGTCGACAAGGGCGAGGCGGTGGGCCTGATCGGTCCTTCGGGCTCGGGCAAGTCGACCCTGCTCATGACCATGGCCGGGCTCGAGCGCCCCGATTCCGGAAAAGTCATCGTCGACGGCACCGATCTGTCGGGCCTCGACGAGGATGCGCTCGCCCGTTTTCGCGGCCGGCGGATCGGCATCGTGTTCCAGTCCTTTCACCTCGTTCCCACCATGACGGCGCTGGAGAACGTGGCGCTGCCCCTGGAACTTGCCGGCGAAAATGAGGCCTTCGAGCGCGCCGAGGCCGAGCTCCAGGCGGTGGGCCTCGGCCATCGCCTTCATCACTATCCGGCGCAGCTCTCGGGCGGCGAGCAGCAGCGCGTGGCCATTGCCCGTGCCATCGTGCCCAATCCGGCCATCCTCGTGGCGGACGAGCCCACCGGCAATCTCGACGAGAATACCGGCGGGTCCATCATCGACCTGCTCTTTGCCCTGAAACGTGACCGGGGCGCGACTCTCGTCCTCGTGACCCACGACCTCAATCTCGCCCGCCTCTGCGACCGCATGGTGCGCCTGCGCTCGGGGCAGGTGGAGGCCGGCGCGGCCTCGGCCGTGGCGTGAGGGTCCAGTCATGCACGGCTCCCTTCCCGCCACGCCGCAAAAGCGGCCCGTCGTCTCGGCCTCCCGGATGCCCCTCCTGCTGCGCCTGGCCTTCCGCGAATTGCGCGGGGGTCTCACAGGCTTCGGCATCTTTCTCGCTTGCATCGCGCTCGGCGTTGCGGCCATCGCCAGCGTCTCGTCCCTGTCCCGCTCCCTGACGGAAGGCATCTCCCGCGAAGGCCGTCGGATCCTCGGCGGCGACATGGCCTTCTCGCTGCTCCAGCGGGAGGCGGGGACACCCGAGTGGGCGTTCCTCGAATCGAAAGGCCGGGTCAATGTGATTGCCACCATGCGGGCCATGGCGGTGGCCGGCGAGAAGGGCTCGGGGCTCGTCGAGATGAAGGCTGTCGACGGGGGCTATCCCAATGTCGGCCTGCTCGAAACCGATCCGCAGATGTCTCCCGCCGAGGTGTTCGCCGAGAAGAACGGCGCCTTCGGAGCCGCCGTCGATCCGGCCCTTCTTGCGCGCCTCGATCTGAAAGTGGGCGACCGGGTGACGGTCGGCGCGGCGAATGTGGAATTGCGGGCGAGCCTCGTGTCCGAGCCCGACAAGATCGCTGACGGCATCGGCTTCGGGCCGCGCCTCCTGCTCTCGCAGGAGGCATTGAAGGCGACCGGCCTCGTCCAGCCCGGAAGCCTCGTGCGCTGGACGTACCGGCTCACCCTGCCGCCCAACATGTCCACGGAAGAAGGCCTGACGCAGATCGAGGCGGAGGCGAACCGCGTGCTGCCGGAGGCGGGCTGGAATATCCGCACCCGCCTCAACGCCGATCCGCGCTTTGCCCGCAACATCGAGCGCTTCACTCAGTTCCTGACCCTTGTAGGCCTCACGGCGCTGCTTGTCGGCGGCGTCGGCGTCGCCAATGCGGTGCGCGGTTTCGTCGACCGCAAGCGCGCCTCGATTGCCACCTTGAAAAGCCTCGGCGCGCCGGGTGGGCAGGTGGTGATGCTGTATCTGATGCAGGTGATGCTGATTGCTCTGGTCGGCATCGGCATCGGCCTCGCCTTCGGGGCCGTGCTCCCCTTCGTGATCACCGGGCTCTTCGGCCACCTCCTGCCGATCCCGATCCAGCCGACTTTGGCCTGGAGCGAACTCGGGATCGCGCTGCTCTACGGCATCCTCACGGCCCTGGTCTTCGCGCTGGCTCCCTTAGGGAGAGCGCATGACGTGCCGGTTTCCGGTCTCTTCCGGGACCAGGTCGATCCGGAGCGGCGCTGGCCGCGCAAGCGCTATGTGACGGCGCTTGTGCTGTCGGTTGCGGCCCTCGTGGGGCTGTCGCTGCTCGCGGCCTATGACCGGCGCATCGCCCTGATGTTCGTCGGCGCCGCTGCCGGCTCCTTCATCCTGCTGCGTCTCGTGGCTCTCGGCATCATGGCGCTTGCCGGCCGTCTGCCGCGTCCTCGCCGGACGGCACCGCGGCTGGCGCTGGCCAATATCCACCGCCCCGGCGCGCTCACGCCGTCGCTGGTTCTCTCGCTGGGCCTCGGCATTACACTCCTCGTGACGCTTGCGCTCATCGATACCAACCTGACCCGCCAGCTGACGCAGAGCCTGCCGGAGAAGGCGCCGAGCTTCTTCTTCCTCGACATCCCGAACCAGCAGGCGGATTCCTTCGAGGGCTTCCTGAAAGCCCAAGCCTCCGACGCCCATATCGAGCGCGTGCCGATGATGCGCGGGCGGCTCGTGAGCCTCGGCGGGCGCCCCGTGGGCGAGATCAAGGCTGCCGAGGACGTGGCCTGGGTGCTCTCGGGCGATCGCGGCATCACCTATGCCAAGGTGCCGCCGGAGGGCTCGAAGATCGTGCAGGGCGAGTGGTGGCCGCACGATTATCGGGGCAAGCCGCTGGTCTCCTTCGATCATAAGATCGCCGAGGGCTTAGGGTTGAAGATCGGCGACGAGATCACCGTCAATGTGCTCGGGCGCAACATCAGTGCCACCATCGCCAATTTGCGCGAGGTGGAATGGCGCACCATGGGCATCAACTTCGTCATGGTATTCTCGCCCAATGCCTTTGCCGGTGCGCCGCATACGCATCTGGCCACCGTCACCTTCCCCAACGGTTCCAATGCGGTCCTTGATGCGAGGATCCTGCGAAGCGCGGCCCAGACCTATCCGATGGTCACGAGCGTGCGGGTCAAGGATGCCTTGGAGGCGGTGAACGACGTGGTCTCTCAGCTCGTCATGGCCATTCGCGGCGCAAGCTCCATCGCGCTGATCGCAAGCCTTCTGGTTCTGGCCGGCGCGCTCGCGGCCGGCCATCGGGCGCGCCTCTACGATGCGGTGGTGCTGAAGACCCTGGGCGCCACGCGGACCAAGCTGATTTCGGCCTATGCGCTGGAATATGGATTGCTGGGCCTTGCCACGGCCGTGTTCGGCCTGCTGGCCGGCACCGTCGCGTCCTACTTCATCATTACCCGCGTGATGAACCTAAGCTTTACCTTAGACTTGTCGGGCGCGGTCTTGGCCTCCGCGCTCGCCGTTCTCGTGAGTGTCGGATTAGGTCTGATGGGAACTTGGCGGATCTTAAGTCAAAAGCCGGCGTCATACTTAAGAAACCTTTAACGCCGGGCTTGAGCCCGACTGTTATAGTGGATCGTGAAAGGCAGAATGAGAGGCAGAAACCTTTCTGCTTTTCATTCTTCTTTTTCACGAAAGTTTGAAGCTTGGCCCTCCCTCTTGCGGAAAGAAGCCAGCCCTCTCATATTTCAGGTGCTGCCGAAAACTGCGGCGGCCGAGGGCTGACTTTCCAGCCTTTCGAGGGAACACACGGGACACCGCGAGAAAGGACTCCGATGCAACCGTATGAGCAAAACCAAAACGCCTATGGCACCGGCTTTGCCCGGACGGAGGCACAGGTCGACCAGGGCCTGCGTACCTTCATGCTCGGCGTCTACAACAACATGGTCCTGGGCCTTGCCATCTCGGCCCTGGTCGCACTCGGCGTGAACATGCTGGCCACGACGAGCGATCCGGCTGCTGCCGTCGCCCGTATCGGCAGCATCGGACTGACCCAGTTCGGCGTGACCCTCTACACCACGCCGCTGATGTGGATTGTGGCGCTGGCGCCTCTGGCTTTCATTTTCTTCTTCTCGTTCCGCATGGACCGGATGTCGGCGGCAGCGGCCCGCAGCACCTTCTTCGCCTTCGCGGCGGTGATGGGTGCTTCGCTCTCGACGCTTCTCATCCGCTACACCGGTGCGAGCGTCGTGCAGGTGTTCTTCATCACGGCCGCGGCCTTCGGCTCGCTGTCGCTGTGGGGTTACACCACGAACCGCAGCCTGTCGGGCATGGGCTCGTTCCTGATCATGGGTCTCGTCGGCCTGATCCTGGCCTCGATCGTGAACATCTTCGTCGCGTCGAGCGCCCTGCAGTTCGGCATTTCCGTGATCGGCGTTCTGATCTTCGCAGGCCTGACGGCTTACGATACGCAGAAGCTGAAGGAGATGTACCTCTACGGCAACTTCGACTCCGAGACAGCTGCCAAGGCCTCCGTCTTCGGCGCCCTGACGCTCTACCTGGACTTCATCAACATGTTCCAGTTCCTCCTCGCTCTCGTGGGCAACCGCAACGAGTAAGGACGAGCGGATCGAACGATCGCAAAGCCCCGGCCGAAAAGCCGGGGCTTTTCTTTTGGCGAGCATACGCTTGAAACGTCTCTACGCTCCCGGCGGGCGATACTTGACCGACTTCGCCTTTCCGAGTGCTGTCATCAGTTCCTCGACGCTGATGAGGACGGTTGTCTCGCACGAGCGAAGCGCGCCTCCCGCGCCGATGGCAAGCACGACAGCTGCCATCGATACATTGTCCGGTGCCTCCCATAAATTCCAGCCATCGTGTTCGCCGAAGGCGTACCAGAATCCGTGCAGCTTTCCGCCGACCGACTCGATGTACGAACTCGCCGCCGCACGTCGATCCTCGGGGTTTTCGATCAGGCGCGCCCAGGTCTCGGGCGTGTAGCTGAAGCGCGTGAGATACAAGGCCATGGCTCACCTCATCCGTCAGAGTTTGGCCCCAGCGAATGTAGTTAACGCTCGATTCGGGAGAGCGGCGAGTCATTTGCACAGCGATAGCCGAAATAGGCGCTCGCAACGGCCGCAGCGGCGCAGATCAGCGCCACCAGCCCGAACCCGCCGATCATGGCCGTGGCATAGATTTCCCTTAAACTGTCGGAGGGTGGGGCCGACATCGGCGGCGCGGTGCCGAAGGTCGCCTGTGCGAAGAGACCCGCCATCTCCGGGCTGGCCCAGGCGGCGGCGTGCTGGAAACCAAAGGTAGCGGTGACGCCGAGACCGGCCACTGCGATCAGCCCCGCGACGCGGGAGATTGCATTGTTGATCCCGGAAGCTACGCCGATGCGCTCGTCGGGAGCGGCATTCATCACTGTCGTCGATAGCGGCGCGACCGTAATCCCCATGCCGAGGCCCATGACAATCATAACCGGCACGATCGCGAGCCAATAGCCGCCGTGAAGGACGGCGGGAGCCATAAGTGCGAAGCCTAAGCCCGTGATGAGGGGGCCTACCGTCAGGAGCATGCGGGTGCCGAACCGGTCGGCCATCACGCCGCCGAGCCGGGAGAGCACGGCCATCACGAGCGTGAAGGGCAGGAATACCGAGCCCGCCTTGGCGGCCGAATAGCCATGAGCCTCGATCAGGGCTGTCGGCAGGAAGAACAAAGCGCCACTCAGCGCAAAATAGAGCAGCAGGGTCAGTGCATTGACGTTGGCGAAAGCGGGTACGCGAAACAGGTCGAGCGGCATCATCGGCGCAGCGCAGCGCTTCTCGTGCAGCACGAAGAGGCCAAGAACGATCGCACTGGCGAGAGTCAGCAGGATCGCGATGCTCCGCTGACTATCCCGTTCGCCAAGCGCCGTCAGCCCGTAGGCGAGGAGACCAAGCCCCACGACAGCCAGAACGCCGCCCAGCCAGTCCATGGCGGCCTGTCGTGTCACCAGGCTTTCCGGCACGTGCCTCCAGCACAGCCAGAGCGCCAGCGCAGCAATGGGGACATTGATCCAGAAAATCGCCTGCCAGGGCCCGATATCAATGAGCCAGCCGCCCAGGATCGGCCCGAGCGCGGCGGCGATAGCGGAGGCGGCCGCCCAGGTGCCGATGGCCTTGCCCCGTGCCTCCTTTGGGAAATGGGCGCTGATCAGGGCGAGCGATCCCGGCACCAGCAGGGCGCCGCCGATGCCCTGAAAGGCCCGGGCCGCGATCAGCATCCCGGCCGATCCGGACAGACCACACCACAGGGAGGTGAGGCCGAAGCAGGCAATGCCGATCATGAAGACCCGTCTCAAGCCATAGGCATCGCCGGCCGCGCCACCGAGCAGCAGGAAGGCGGACAGGGTCAGCGCATAGGCATTGGTGATCCATTGCATCTCGGCGAGCGACGCCTGCAGGCTCTCGCGCATCTGCGGGATCGCGACGGTGACGATGGCGCCATCGGCAAAAACCATGCTGGAAGCCAGGATTGCGGTCCAGACCACATAGGTCTGTGTCCCGGAGGCAGTGGAGGGCTGCGTCTTGCTTGGCCCGAACTCGTTCACGCGCAAGCCTTTCCTGTAATGCCTCATATTAAGGCAAAAGGGAGATGAAAAGACAGTCTTCCCAATGCCGGAATGCTATTCCTTCCCGGCCCAAAAGTGCTTTAGAGAATCCCCATGAGCATTCTCGTCCGCGCCTCTTCAGAAAACGATCTCGATGCCATCACCGCGATCTACGCCCATGCGGTGACGCATGGCACGGCTTCCTTCGAGCTCGATCCGCCGTCGAAAGCCGAGATGGTGCGCCGGCGGACCGCCATTCTGGAAGGCGGTTATCCCTATCTCGTGGCGGAGAAGGATGGCGCAGTTCTGGGTTACGCCTATGCGGGGGCCTACCGCACCCGGCCGGCCTATCGTTCGACGGTGGAGGATTCGATCTATGTCGCGCCCTCCGCACAGGGGCAGGGCGTGGGTCGTCTGTTGCTCGCCGCTCTGATCGAGGAATGTGAAATACGGGATTTCAGGCTCATGGTGGCCGTCATAGGCGACGAGGAATCGAAGGGCTCCATCGGCCTGCATCGGAGCATGGGGTTCGAGCCCGTCGGCATCCTGAAAGGCATCGGGTATAAGCACGGGCGCTGGCTTTCCACCGTGCTGATGCAGCGGGCCCTTGGACGCGGCATGCAGGAGCCTCCCACGCGTCCAATGCCTATCGGTTAAGCCGACACAACCTTCGGTTTGTCGAGGACGCGCAGCACGCGTGCGAGTTCATGTCCGCGTTTGAGGATCAGGCCCGTCGAGACGATGACCGAATAAGCACCCTGCTTCTTGGCGAGCTTCGGATCCTTCTCGATCCGGTAGAGGGGTATTTCCGACGTGCGCCGGAAGATGGAGAAAACGGCCTTTTCGGGCATGAAGTCGATCGCGTAATCGCGCCATTCGCCGGCGGCTACCATGCGGCCGTAGAGATTGAGAATGGCCTGCAACTCGACACGGTCGAAGGACACCTGTTTCGGCGCGGCGGGAAAAGGAACGATGTGGGCCGAACCCTGCATCGAGCCGCCGCGCAGCGGCTCTGCGATGTCACCTTCGCTCATGACGCCTCCCATGACTGGTCAACATATGCTGATGATGGGCTTCGGCGGCTAAGGGATCAACCCATCATGACACAATGAATCACCGGTTCTTTAGCGCATTGTGCGGAAAAGTGGATCCGGTTTTCCGCAAAGACAATGCGCCAATGTAAAGCGTGAGCATCGGATCGATCCCAAAAGTGCATTCCACTTTTGGGTCCGCTGCTCGTGCAAATCATATTCCTGCCTCATTCGCGCCGTGATGGAGCCGCACTGAATGCTGTTAATGCTTAAGTTGCCTCGACGGCCCGGCTCATTGAACGGCTTGGACACGTCAGCCCCCCAGCCCTCTGAGTCGCTTGAGGAGCCGGGCCACCCAGTCGAGACACAGGGCTGCCTTCCAAGGCAGCCTTTTCCTTTGTTTAAAGGGCTTTGCGATGGTCCAGATCGCAAAGCCCTTCTTTTTATCTCGGTTAGCATTCTCTTAACGGGAGCCGGAAATTGGCTCGCGTGAGACAGATCTAAAATCCCGACAACACGAGCTTGCCCCGCGTGCGGTTGCTCTCGATGAGAGCGTGCGCGCGCTTGAGATTGGCGGCGTTGATCGGCCCGATCACCTCGGCCAATGTCGTCCTGATCGTGCCTGCATCCACAAGACGCGAGGCCTCGCTCAGGATCTCGTGCTGCCGCTCCATGTCGGCGGTCTGGAAAGTGGAGCGCGTGAACATGGATTCCCAATGAATCGAGACGCTCTTGCCTTTCAAGAGGCTGATGTCGAGCGGCGTCTTCGGATCATCAATCAGGGCGAAACGGCCTTGCGGCGCAATGGTTTTGGCGATTTCGGCAAAATGCGTGTCCGTATGGGTAATCGAAAACACGAAGGCCGGCGCGCCGAGCCCTAAGACCTCAACCTGTGCGGCGAGAGGCTTGCTGTGATCGATCACGTGATGGGCGCCGAGTTCCTTGACCCACGCCTGCGTGTCAGGTCGCGAAGCGGTGGCGATCACGGTCAGATCGGTGAGCCGACGCGCGAGCTGGATCGCGACGGAGCCGACGCCGCCGGCGCCACCCACGATCAGGATGGCATTGGCCACGCCCTTCACCGGACGCTTGACCTCCAGCCGGTCGAACAGGGTTTCCCAGGCGGTGAGCGTGGTCAGCGGAAGGGCGGCTGCCTCCTCGAAGCCGATGGATTTCGGCTTCGAGCCCACCAGACGCTCGTCGACCGCATGGAACTCCGCATTGGTGCCTTGCCGCGTGATGGCGCCGGCATAGAACACCTCGTCGCCTTCCTTGAACAGGGTGACATCCTTGCCCACGCCTCTGACGATCCCAGCCGCATCGAAACCCAGAACCTTCCAGCTGCCGGGCTCTGCTTGAGCCCGCATGCGGACTTTCGTGTCGACCGGGTTGAGGGAGACCGCTTTGATCTCGACGAGCAGGTCGCGCGGTCCGGGCTCGGGGCGCGGCAGGTCGACATCGACGAGAGAAGCGTCCTGATCGATGGGAAGGGATTGCTGGTATCCGACGGCGCGCATGATTTGTCTCCTGTTGACGGGAGCATAGTTGGGCATAGTGTAGGGCATCGCAAGAACGCACAAAAACAGCCCATAGTGTCAAAAAGGGTACCGTGATGCCGCAGAGGGTCCAGGGATGTTCCGTCGAGCGGACGATGAGTCTGATCGACGGCAAGTGGAAGATCATCGTGCTCTATAAGCTCTTGCGCGGAACCTTGCGTTTCAACGAATTGCGCCGGCTCATCCCGTCCATCACGCAGCGCATGCTCACCCACCAGCTGCGCGAGCTGGAGGCCGACGGTCTTATCATCCGGACGGTTTATGCCCAGGTGCCGCCTCGGGTCGAATACACGCTCTCGGCCCGCGGCCGCTCTCTGGAGCCGGTGCTGATGGCCATGAAGGAATGGGGTGACACGAATCTGTCGTCTGCGGAGGCCAAAGCAGCGTAAAGTGCCTGTGCAGTGCAGCAACTTTACCCTACTTTGCTCAGAACGATATGCTTTTATTGCGCAATCTGCCGCTCTGTGGCAACGCTCCCGCGACCAAAAAATTAAGAGGATGCGCGCATGAAGCTGGATACACCGACCAGCGGAAGCGAAGTGACGGCGGAAGCCGTCGCTGTGCTGGAATCCGGGCACAAATCCATTCCGCCAACCTTCGTGCGTGATCTGTTCGGGCGTGTGCCGCCCGAGGATCTGGCGCCTTACTCGCCGCAGACGCTGGCGGATCTCGCTGCGGAAGCCTTCGAGCATCTCAAGGCCTCCCGCACCGCCGACGGTGCCGACATCCGCCTCCTCGATTTCGAGATCGAGCGCGAGGGCCGGCGCCAGGATGTGACGGTGCTCGAGATCGTCAACGACAACATGCCGTTCCTGCTCGATTCGACCCTCGCCGAGGTCGTGGACCAGGGTTATGAGCCGCTGCTGGTGGCGCATCCGATCCTGGCCGTAGAGCGGGATTCCAACGGCGCTCTCGTGCGCCTGGTCGGCGAGGCCACGGCGGCGCTACGGCTCGGCGTGAAGCGCGAAAGCTTCATCCACATCCATCTGCCGCGCCTCGACGATCCCGGGACCCGGACCCGCCTGATCGAGGCCATGCGCCTCGTCCACAGGGACGTCTCCGTTGCGGTGCACGATTGGCCGGGGATGCGCTCCCGGGTTGCCGAGATCGTGCACAATTACCGCCTCAATCCCCCGCCGCTGCCGGAGGACGAGGTCAACGAAGCCATCGCCTTCCTCGACTGGATCGCGCGCGACAACTTCACGTTCCTCGGTTTGCGTGAATACCGTCTTCCTTCCGGCGATACCGCGGCCGATCCGGTCGAAGGCTCGGGCCTCGGCCTCTTGCGCGATCCGTCCGTGCGCGTGCTGCGCCGCGGCCGCGAGCTTGTGGCGATGACGCCGGAGGTTCGGGCCTTCCTGGCGCGTCCGCAGGCGCTCATCATCGCCAAGGCGAACGTAAAATCCCGCGTCCATCGCCGCGCCCATCTCGACTATATCGGCGTCAAGCTATTCGACGAGAGCGGGCATCTGCGCGGCGAATTGCGCATCGTCGGCCTGTTTACGTCCAGCGCCTACACCAACACCACGGGCGAGGTGCCTTACCTGCGCCTCAAGGTGGCGAAGGTCCTCGCGCGCGCCGGCTTCGATCCGGCGAGCTATGCGGGCCGTGGGCTTCTGAACGTGCTCGAAAGCTATCCGCGCGACGAACTGTTCCAGATCGACGAGGACACGCTCTATCACTTCGCCATCGACATCATGAACCTGTCGGAGCGTCCGCGGGTGAGGGCGCTCGCCCGTGTCGACGAGTTCGACCGTTTCGTTTCGGTTCTCGTCTTCGTGCCGAAGGACCGCTACGACACCCAGGCGCGCCAGCGCATCGGCCAGTTCCTAGCCAGCATTTACGAGGGCCGCGTTTCCGCTTCTTACCCAGATTATCCGGAAGGCCCGCTCGCACGCACCCATTACATCATCGGCCGCGACGAGGGGCAGACCCCGGACGTGCCGCGCGAAACTCTCGAGAAAGGCATTTCCGCCATCGTCCGTACCTGGGCCGATGCGCTGCGCGATGCGCTCGATGATACCGTCGGTGGCGCCCGTGCTCGCTCGCTCGCGTCCCGCTATGCGGAAGCCTTCAGCGCCGCCTATCGCGAGGCTTTCGGCGCCGAGCAGGCCATCGCCGATATCGCTCTGCTGGAGCAGCTCTCGGAGGCGCGTCCCCGCGCCGTCGATCTCTATCGCCGCGAAGGCGATGAAGAGACCCGCGTGAACCTGAAAGTGTTCTCGCTCAACGTGGCGCTGCCCTTGTCGGAGCGTGTGCCGCTGCTGGAAAACCTCGGCTTCCGCGTCGTCAACGAGCGTACCTATCGCGTCGCTTTCTCAAGCACGGATAGGGTATGGCTGCACGACATGACCCTGGAGCGCGCCTCCGGCGGCGTCATCAAGATCGACGAGATCCAGGCCCTGATCGAAGCGGCGCTGCTTGCTCTCTTCCGCGGCCTTGCGGAATCGGACGGCTACAACCGCCTCGTGCTCGAAGCCGGTCTCGGCTGGCGCGATGTCGCCATGGTGCGGGCGCTCGGCCGTTACCTGCGCCAGATACAAGTCACCTACGCGCAGGATTACATCGCCGAGACGCTGGCCCGTCACGGCACCATCGCGGCCGATCTCGTCAAGCTGTTCTACGCGCGCTTCGACCCGCGCCAGGACAAGGATCGTGCCGGTGCCGAAGCCGCGATCCGCGAAAAAATCGAAAATCAGCTGAAGGACGTCACGAGCCTCGACGACGACCGGATTCTGCGCCGTTTCGTCAACCTGATCGAGGCCGCGATCCGGACCAATTTCTTCCAGCTCGAGGACAATGGCCTGCCGCGCCAGACCATCGCGTTCAAGTTCGAATGCGCCAAGGTGGACGGCCTGCCGCTGCCCAAGCCTCTCTACGAGATCTTCGTCTATTCGCCCCGCGTCGAAGGCGTGCATCTGCGCTTCGGCAAGGTGGCGCGCGGCGGCCTTCGCTGGTCCGACCGGCCGCAGGATTTCCGCACGGAAGTGCTGGGTCTCGTCAAGGCGCAGCAGGTCAAGAATGCGGTCATCGTGCCGGTCGGCGCCAAGGGCGGCTTCGTGCCCAAGCACCTGCCTCCCGCGAGCGATCGGCAGGCCTGGCTGGCGGAAGGGACTGAGAGCTACCGCATCTTCATCCGCACGCTGCTGCAGCTCACCGACAACATCGTCGGCGAGAGCGTGGTCCCGCCCGCCGATACCGTGCGGCATGACGGTGACGATCCCTATCTCGTGGTCGCGGCCGACAAAGGCACGGCCACCTTCTCCGACATCGCCAACGCGCTGTCCATCGAGAAGGGCCATTGGCTCGGCGATGCCTTCGCGTCCGGCGGCAGCCAGGGCTACGACCACAAGAAGATGGGCATCACGGCCCGCGGCGCCTGGGAAGCGGTGAAGCGCCACTTCCGCGAGATGGACATCGACATCCAGACCACGCCGGTGACGGTGGCGGGCGTCGGCGACATGTCGGGCGACGTGTTCGGAAACGGCATGCTCCTGTCGCGGGCGCTCAAGCTCGTGGCGGCCTTCGACCACCGCGACATCTTCATCGATCCGAACCCGGATCCGGAAAGCGCCTTCAAGGAACGCGAGCGTCTCTTCAACCTGCCCCGTTCAAGCTGGCAGGATTACGACAAGAGCTTGATTTCGCAGGGCGGCGGCGTGTTCCCGCGTAATGCGAAGTCGATCCCGCTCTCGGACGAGATGCGCGCGCTTCTCGACATCGACAAGCCTCAGGCCACGCCGGCCGAGGTGATGCACGCGATCCTGAAAGCCCGTGTCGATCTGCTCTGGTTCGGCGGCATCGGCACCTATATCCGCTCATCTGCCGAGACCGACGAGCAGGTGGGCGACCGCGCCAACGATGCGATCCGCATCACCGGTCCGGAGGTGCGCGCCAAAGTGATCGGCGAAGGCGCTAATCTCGGTGTGACCCAGCGCGGGCGCATCGAAGCGGCGCAGAGCGGTGTTCGCCTCAACACCGATGCCATCGACAATTCGGCCGGCGTCAACACGTCCGACGTGGAGGTGAATATCAAGATCGCGCTCACCACGCCGGAGCGCGACGGGCGTCTGACCCAGGACCAGCGTAACGAACTTCTCGCCGACATGACCGAGGATGTTGCCGCTCTCGTGTTGCGCAACAACTACCTGCAGACGCTGGCGCTCTCGCTCTCCGAGCAGCTGGGCCTTGCCGATCTCGGCTTCGCGCGCCGGCTCATGCACATGCTGGAAGCGCAGGGTCGTCTCAATCGCGCGGTGGAATATCTGCCGGACGACAGCACGCTCGCCGAGCGCGGACGTCGCGGCGAGGCACTGACGCGGCCGGAAATCGCGGTGCTGCTGGCTTACGCCAAGCTTTCGCTCCACGACGAGCTTCTGGAAAGCCCTGTGCCG
The DNA here is from genome assembly GCF_016864375.1 of Microvirga sp. VF16. Classification (GTDB taxonomy): domain Bacteria; phylum Pseudomonadota; class Alphaproteobacteria; order Rhizobiales; family Beijerinckiaceae; genus Microvirga. Next base: position 334,990 of record NZ_CP069354.1, read on the forward strand.
GACGATCCATATCTCGGCAAGGAGCTGGAACGCTATTTCCCGGCGGAGATGCGTGAGCGCTTCCCGGACGCGATCGCAAGCCACCGCCTGCGCCGCGAGATCATCGCGACGCAGCTCGCCAATGCCCTCATCAACCGGGGCGGGCCGACCATGGTGGCCCGTCTGGTGGACCAGACCGGCGCGGATGCGCCGACGATTGCGGCGGCCTATGCGGCCACCCGCGATTCCTTCGGCCTCACCGAGCTGAACCTCGCCATCGATGCGCTCGACGGCGTTGTGCCCGGCAAGGTGCAGCTGCATCTTTATGGCGAATTGCAGGATCTTCTGATGAACCGGATCGTCTGGTTCATCCGCAACGTGGATTTCGTCAACCATTCCCTTGATGAGATCATCGGCACCTATCAGGCCGGGATCGCCGAGGTCGAGCGCAGCCTCACCGAGACGCTGTCGCCGGAAGCGCAGGCCGCATGGGATGCACGCACCAAGGCACTGGTGGATGAGGGCACGCCGGAGGATCTGGCACGCCGCATCGCATCGCTGCCGGATCTGGTTGCTGCCCCTGACATCGTGCAGACGGCGCAGAAGACTGGTAAACCCGTCAACGACATTGCCCGCACGCATTTCGCGCTCGAGGCCTCGTTCCGGCTCGGCGCGCTCATCAGCGCGGCACAGCAGATCAATGTCAGCGACTACTTTGATCGTCTCGCGCTCGATCGCGCCATCGACAGCATCGCCTATGCCCATCGCGGCCTGACGGCCGAAGTGTCGTCTCAGGATCTCTCGGGCGTCGAGGCCGTGCGGGCCTGGAGCGAAAAGCGTGGCGCCGACGTCAACCGCATCCGAAGCGCGGTGGACGGCATCGTCTCGTCCGGCCTGACGCTGTCGAAGATCACCGTCGCGGCGAGCCTCCTCGGCGATCTCGCGCGGATGAGCTAACTAAGCTCGCGGACTCTCCTCCCCTTGCGGGGAGGAGAATTACGCAGGTGTCATCCTCAGGCCAAGCAAGGCGAGGGAAGGGGATCCACGCAGATGCGCGGGGTTATGGATTCCCTTCCCCTCCGCTGCGCTCCGGCCGGGAATGACACCCTCTCACATCATTGAGATGGCCGGGCTTGTCCCGGCCATCTCAATGATGTGAAGCGTCACGCTTTTCGGACCGAGATCACCGGCACAAGGCCGGCGATGACGGGGGAGGGGAACGCTAAAGTGGAAGCCAAACTCCAGTGAGAGACATCAATCCCCTCGCGCCCTCACAAAAGGCCTCGCGTCCCGCGATCTTCGGCTGGCTTCTGTTCGACTGGGCATGCCAGCCGTTCTTCACACTCGTCACCACCTTCGTCTTTGCGCCCTTCTTCGCCTCCGCACTCGCGCCCGATCCGGTGAGCGGACAAAGTTTGTGGGGTTATGCGACGGCGGCGGCGGGACTGGTGCTTGCCGTCCTCTCGCCGGTGCTCGGCTCCATTGCCGATGCCACGGGGCCGAAAAAGCCCTGGATCGCGTCGTGCGGTCTCGTGCTGTTCATCGCCTCCTTCGCATTGTGGTACGCGGCGCCGGGACAGCCCTATGCCATTGCCATCGCGCTGATCGGCTTCGCCTTTGGCACCGTAGCGGTGGAGGTCGCAGGGGTATTCAACAATGCCATGATCCCGCATCTCGTGCCGCCGGAGCGATTTGGGCGTCTCTCGGGCACCGGCTGGGCGATGGGCTATCTGGGCGGTCTCGTCTCGCTCGTGATCGTGCTCGGTTTTCTTAGCCCCGATCCGGTGTCGATGAAGACGGTCTTCGGCTTAGACCCGCTCTTCGGGCTCGATCCGGCCACGCGCGAAGGAGACCGCATCACGGGACCGTTCTCCGCCCTGTGGTTTCTGCTCTTCGTGCTGCCGCTCTTTCTCTTCACGCCCGATATTCCGCGCTCGGGGATGCGCCTGAAAGAGGCGGCGCGAAAGGGGCTCGAGCAGGTGAGGAGCACCATCGCCGATGCACGGCGGCACGAGAGCGTCGGGCGCTTTCTCATCGCCAACATGATCTATCAGGATGCGCTTGTGGCACTGTTCGCCTTCGGCGGCATCTACGGTGCCGGCGTGTTCGGCTGGCAGGCCATCGAGCTCGGCATCTTCGGGATCCTGCTCACCGTCACCGGGACCATCGGCGCGCTGGTCGGCGGGCGGCTCGACGATCGCATCGGCGCAAAGCCGGTGATCCTCGGAGCGATCGTGATTCTCGCGCTCGTCTGCCTCGGCGTGCTGTCGCTCGGACGCGAACACATCCTCTTCGTCGTGCCAACGGCGGCGCCCGCTCCTGACGACGGCCTCTACGGCTCCGCGCCCGAGAAGCTGTTCGTGCTGCTCGGCCTCGTCATCGGTGCCGTTGCCGGTCCGCTCCAGGCTTCCTCGCGCAGCCTCCTGGCGCGGCTGGTGCCCGCGCAGGAAGCCGGGCGCTATTTCGGCCTGCTGGCGCTGTCAGGAAAAGTCACGTCCTTCCTCGCGCCGCTCGCCGTCGCCGTCGCGACGGCAATCTTCCAGACGCAGGCGGCAGGACCGGCGGTGCTGATCCTGTTCCTGCTTGTTGGATTCTGGCTCCTGAGCGGCGTGAAGCGGGTTTAGTCTCACCCACTGTCATTCCGGGGCGCCGCAGGCGAGCCCGGAATCCATAACCGCTGACGATGCAGAAGCAGGCGGAACGCTACTCGCCTCTTTCTGAAACGTCGTGTTTATGGATTCCGGGCTCTCGCTACGCTCGCCCCGGAATGACAGTGGAGAGGTTTATTCCAGCGTCACCGCCGTGCCGCTGACCGACACCATCATCATGCCTTCGTTCTTGCCGAGCGCGCCGTAATCGAGGTGAACGCCGACGATGGCGTGGGCTCCGAGGCGCTGCGCCTCTTCGATCATCTCCTGCAGGGCCGTGTCGCGCCCGTCGCGCAGAACGCGCTCGTAGGATCCCGCGCGTCCGCCGACTACGTCGCGGATCGAGGCGAAGAAATCGCGGAACACGTTGGCGCCTAAGATAGCTTCGCCCGAAACGATGCCGCGATAGGAAGCGATGCGGCGGCCTTCGATGCTCGGCGTCGTGGTGATGATCATGAACGTCTCCTTCTGCTCCGCTTCATATGGGGAGAGGTAGGAGGAACGTCATCCCGGACGGAGCGTAGCGGAGATCCGGGATCGCTTGAGGAGTTTAGCGCGGGAGGCCCCCTCCTTGTGGGGGAGGGCTAGGGAAGGGGTGTTGGCGCCTTCCTCGTTCCAGTCCGGCGCTGTACCCCGCTCTCCAACTCTCCCCAACGAGGGGGAGAGGGTCCAGAGCTCTATTCCAAAAAAGATCCCGGATCGGCTTCGCCGTCCGGGATGACGCGTTGTGTTGGGCTTAGTGCCGGAAATGCCGGTGTCCCGTGAACACCATGGCGAGGCCCGCCTCGTCGGCGGCCTTGATGACCTCGTCGTCGCGCATGGAGCCACCGGGCTGGATCACTGCCGTGGCGCCGGCTTCTGCTGCGGCCAGCAGGCCGTCCGCGAAGGGGAAGAAGGCGTCGGAGGCGACCACGGAGCCCTTGGCGAGGGTCTCAGGCAGATTGGCAGCCTTTGCCGCCTCGGCGGCCTTCCAGGCGGCGATGCGGGAGGAATCGACGCGGCTCATCTGGCCGGCGCCGATGCCGACCGTTGCAAGATCCTTAGCATAGACGATGGCGTTCGACTTCACGTGCTTGGCGACCCGGAAGGCGAAGCGCAGGTCTTCCAGCTCCCGGTCGGTGGGGGCGCGCTTCGTCACCACCTTCAGGTCCATGGCGTCGACCACCGCGTTGTCCCGGTTCTGGGCCAGAAAGCCTCCGGCGACCGTGCGCAGGGTCAGGCCCTCCTGGCGCGGGTCGGGCAGGCTGCCCGCCAGCAGCAGACGCAGGTTCTTCTTGGCGGCCACGATGGCGATCGCCTCCTCGGTCGCGTCGGGCGCGATGATCACCTCGGTGAAGATCTCGGTGATGGCCTTCGCGGCGTCCGCATCGAGCGGGCGGTTCATGGCGACGATGCCCCCGAAAGCCGAGACCGGGTCGCAGCGCAGGGCCTTCTCGTAGGCCTCGCGCAGGGTTGTGGCTTCCGCCACGCCGCAGGGATTGGCGTGCTTGACGATCACGATGGCGGCGGAGCGCTCCGGCAGGAATTCTGCCACGGCCTCATAAGCCGCATCGGTGTCGTTGATGTTGTTGTAGGAGAGCTGCTTGCCCTGCACCTGACGGGCGGTGGCGACGCCGGGGCGATTCTCGGGCGTGCGGTAGAAGGCGGCGCTCTGGTGCGGGTTCTCGCCGTAGCGCAGCACTTCCGCGATGGTGCCGCCGAGCGCACGGAAGGGCGGGGTCTCCTCGCCGAGCTCGGTGGCGAACCAGTTGGAGATCGCCGCGTCGTAGGCGGCGGTGCGGGCATAGGCCTTCTGGGCGAGGCGCCTGCGCAAGGTGAGCGTCACCGAGCCGTCATAGGCGGAAAGATCGTCAAGAACCGCGCCGTAATCGGCGCCGTCCACCACCACCGCCACGTCGCCGTGGTTCTTGGCCGCCGCACGGATCATGGCGGGGCCGCCGATATCGATGTTCTCGATGCAATCGTCGTAAGGTTTTCCCGCGGCCACCGTCGCCTCGAACGGATAGAGGTTCACCACCAGGAGGTCGATGGGCTGGATGCCGTGGGCCAGCATCGCCGCCTGATGCTCCGGGTTGGCGCGGATACCGAGCAGGCCGCCATGGACGGAAGGGTGCAGCGTCTTCACGCGCCCGTCCATCATCTCGGGAAAGCCGGTGAGCTCGCTCACGTCCTTCACGGCTAGGCCCGCCTCGCTGAGCGCCTTATGCGTGCCTCCGGTGGAGACCAGCTCGATGCCGCGCTCGGAGAGCGCGCGGGCGAAGTCCACGAGACCCGTCTTGTCGGATACGGAAAGCAGAGCGCGGGAAACGCGCTTCAGGTCGCTCGGCATGGCGGCCGCTCCATTCAAGGGTGAAGATGCGGGCGCGATACCACGGCAGGCCAAGGATGGGAACCGGGCAGGCCTGAGTTTCGGACCATCCCCTTTTGCCTGGGATGCATGGAGAGCGTGGCCGTTAGGTCTCCGGTTCAGTCCTTTGGGCCGCTCGCGACGAACTGCGCCAAGATAGGCGGAAGAGGTCGGGCCACTTCGCCCAATCGGCGTTCAATTCAGAAAAATTTTTGGGTGTGACGCGCTTCACAGCGAGGTCCGTCGAAGTCGTTCAAAGTCCACTCATCGCCAACGGAGAGAAGATCTCAGGCGGTCTTGAGAGCAACGCCAACCTGAAGAGGTAATATCATGGACAACTTCCAGCTTTCGGTGAACGACATCTTCCAGAACGCGACCAACACGGCCGATCATGGCAACGCGACATCGGCCCAGGTGGCCAGCATCGCCGATGCCGATGCTCTCCTCGACTCCGGAGGCGGCTACTGGGGCGGCTGGTTCAACGATCAGGAGTCCTTCAACACCATCGACCAGAACGCGACCAACACGGCTTTCGGCGGCAGCGCCACCTCGGCCCAGGTCGCCACCATCTCGGACGGCGACACCCTCGTCGACATGGGCCACGACTACTACCCGGTGTTCTAACCAACCCCTTCCCGGAGCGTCATCGGCCACAGGCCCATGACGCTCCTTTCCGGCCTCTCAGTACCCTGAGGGGCCTTTTGCTTGTTTCCTGTACGCTGGCAGCGAAAGCCGCAGAACCTCTCTCTGCAATCCGTGCCCAGTCAGAACGATGTCCGGCTGTGACGCAGCTCACAGCCCTCATCTTGAAACTCATTCAAGTTCGATCATCGCCAACTGAGAGAGCAGCTCGGGCGGTATTGAGAGCAACGCCAACTTGAAGAGGAAATTTCATGCAGAATTTTCAGTTCTCCTTGAACGACATCAACCAGACCGCCGCCAATACCGGGGTTGGTGGCAGCGCGACTTCGGCTCAGGCTGCGAGCATCAGTGATCCCGACACCATCTTCGATTCCGGGGACAGCTGGGATTGGTATTCGGGATCTCCGGAGATCAACGTCCAAGTCGACACGAACATCGTCAACCAGACGGCCGTCAACACCGCATTGGATGGGGATGCGGCTTCGGCCCAGGCTGCGAGCATCAATGATCCCGATGCTCTCGTCGATTCCGGAGGCGGCTCTCCGGACTTCAACTTCCAAATCTCGACGAACCTGATCAATCAGACGGCGGTCAACACGGCCATCGACCCCGACGGCCTCTTCCCCTTCTGATAGTCCCCGCCTTCCTCGAGCGCCATCGGCTTGTGAGCCTATGGCGCTCCCTTCCTTCTTACTTCGCTTTTCTTCCTTGCCCGCCTTCCCCGCCTCCCGGAAAGGCGATTTTTCGACGCGGAGCGACACGATCGAATCCGCGCATTCCGAACGTGACGTTCAACGATCGTCGCGAAAGCAACGCTCGTGATCAGGTCACAATTGTCGAGTCGTCGAAGGGTTCGCTCAAGTTACCGGCTATCCCAACTGAAACGAGCCGGATCGGCGCTCAAGATGGTTCCGCTTGTCTGGAATCATCTCTCCTCCTGGTTCGTCGCGTTGTTTGGCGGCGAACAGGATCCGCTTCGCCAAACAATGCTCCAAGGCGCTTCTTTCTGTTGGGCTCCAGAAGCGACAAAAAAATGAAAAAAATTTTTGGGTGTGACGCGCTTCACAGCGAGGTCCGTCGAAGTCGTTCAAAGTCCACTCATCGCCAACGGAGAGAAGATCTCAGGCGGTCTTGAGAGCAACGCCAACTTGAAGAGGTAATATCATGGACAACTTCCAGCTTTCGGTGAACGACATCTTCCAGAACGCGACCAACACGGCCGATCATGGCAACGCGACATCGGCCCAGGTGGCCAGCATCGCCGATGCCGATGCTCTCCTCGACTCCGGAGGCGGCTACTGGGGCGGCTGGTTCAACGATCAGGAGTCCTTCAACACCATCGACCAGAACGCGACCAACACGGCTTTCGGCGGCAGCGCCACCTCGGCCCAGGTCGCCACCATCTCGGACGGCGACACCCTCGTCGACATGGGCCACGACTACTACCCGGTGTTCTAACCAACCCCTTCCCGGAGCGTCATCGGCCACAGGCCCATGACGCTCCTTTCCTTCTCATTTCGCGCTTATGTCCCGCCGTTCCGATCTTTCGGGAGGGCGGTTTTCCGTTGCTGGGCGAAACGAACGGATTCATGAATCCGACGCGCAATGTCCAAGAACAATGTCCAAGAACACTGTCCAAGAACTCTTGCGGGAATGCGGGAGCGACTTTTCGCTAGAGCATCGGACCCAAAAGTGGATCCACTTTTGGGTCCGATGCTCCACTCTTTGAAGAGCGCATCGTTGGGCGCGGACCCAGAGGGCCGCGTCAGCGAAAACCGGATCCACTTTTCCGCACGATGCGCTAATGAGGCCTGTCGGTTCGGGTCGAACGATTCTCGTGAGTTTTGCCGATCCGCATTCAGATCAGCTCCGGCCCCTGATCCTGAGGCTGCTCCGCATTGAAAGTGCGAGCCAGGCGCTCGAAGCGCCAGCGCACGGATGGAGTCTCGCTCGGACGGATGGTCAGCACGATCTGTTCCGTGCGGCGCATGCCCTCGGCGGTGGCGAGGAACACGCTGTCCTCGAGTTCCGCCTCGACCGGAATCGCCGAGAACTGCCAGGCCTCCCGATTGGGCAGAACCAGCATCACCACGCGTCCGCCCTGTGCGCGGCTCGCCTTGATGCCGGGCGCGAGATGGAAGCGGATGATGGCCCGTGCCGTGCCGGCCTGACCGCCCTCACTCCAGAAATTATCCTCGCCTTCCAGCACATTGCCCTTGGGCGCGAGCTGCCAGCGCCGCTCGTGGGTGATCCCGAAGCGGGGCTTGTAGCCGTCGTGGCTGGCGCTCAGAACCTGCGCGTGTTCGCGTTCGCTGCGCTCCGCCGTCACCCGCTCCGGCCCGCTGATGACGACGGGGCCGACGCGGCGCAGGACCCAGGCGGAGATCCGGCGCTGCAGCCAATTCCCCTTCTTGTCGACGATCTGGCAGGACGAGATGTCGTCGATGGAGGCGGTGGAATACGCCACCGTCGAGCGCGAAGCCTGGATGATCGCATCGCCCGCGATATAGGGCGTTCCGCAATTGACCACGATGCGCTGCGCGGCGCTGGAGAACTCGAAGGACAGGCAGCCGGCACCGGCATCCTGCGAGAGCGGCCGCGGCGGCGGGGCGCCCACATCGGCGACGACCAACGTGCGCCCGGCTTCCAGCCGCTCGTAGCCGGAATGGGGCGCGTGATGGATCGGCTGGCTGCGCATGTCGTCATAGGTGAGCAGCGTCGCCAGATGATCGGCCGCCGTCACGCCCATGCCGTTAAAGTGGGAGAGCGTGCCGTCTCCGTGCCGGAACAGGCGCACCATCGGCAGCATGCGGTCGATGGCGTGGAGCAGGGCCTCGGGCGTATCGACCTCGCGGCTGGCGAACATCTGGCGCAAGGGCAGGAGATCGAACAGGAGATCGACCATGATCCGCGGGTTGCGGCTCGCATGTCCCCCATCGGCCAGGATCTGCCGTTCGAGTTCGCGGGCGAGCAGGCGGCTCGCGCGCCTTAAATTTCGGTCGAGGCCCTCGCAGCACAAACCCGCATAGCAGAGCGCGATGCCGGCTATGAGCTGCTGGAAGGGCAGGGCGCCGGAGCGAACCTGGCGCTCCAGCTTTCGCACATGCTGGCCGATGATCTTCAGGAAACGCTGGTAGAAGGCATGGTCCGCTCCTTCCAGGATCAGCGGCGACTGGCTGATGAAGGACATCAGCCGACGGGCCGTGATCTCAGGGCTGCAGGCGATGCGCTTGTCCCCGAGTTTCGAGGTGATGAACTCGTCCACCAGGGAACGGGCATTGGCCTGGGCGAGGGCCGTGCCGGCCGCCCGCAGGTGCCGCAGCCAGCCGAAGCCGTAGAGCGCCTCGCCCCAGGCGCGGCTCGGCGGGGCAAACGCAAAAGGCGAGCGCCCACCAGTGGTGATGGCGCGGCCGGAAAAGGCGAAGAAGCCGGAATAGATGTCGGTGGCGATGGTGGGATCGGCGGTGCGCAGATCCTGCGGCGCGAAGAGCAGGCGCGTGGGCACGGGCGGGCTGGAAAGCTTCGACAGGCCCCAGACGGTGCTTTCGCGCATGGCACGGCCTGCCTCGCGCGCGGCAAGCCTGTACAAACGCCAGCGATCCGGCCCGAAATCCACCCGTGGCGCTCCCTTCGTTGTGCTGAATCTCAGCCAACTTAGGTGAGGAGTTCCTGCTGACTGGTTAACAACAGGTAAGGGACGATTCACCTTCTTCATGATCCTTTGTGCACAAACCGTGCGACAAAGAATCCGTCGAGGCCGCTGCGCTCGTGTTCCGCCAGCGCCAGCTGGCTCGGCAGAGTGCGAAGATCGCCCTGTGGCGTGATGCATTCCGCAAAGCCGCCGATTTCATCGGGCGTGACGGACTTGCGGGTGAAGTCGGGATGGCGGGCGAGGAAAGCTTCCGCCTGTCGCTCGCCTTCTTCGGCTTCCAGCGAACAGGTACAGTAGACCAGCCGTCCACCGGGCTTGAGGAGACTTGCTGCCTTGTCGAGCAGGCGGCTCTGGAGGCCGGAGAGCTTGCGGATGTCCTCTTCGCTCTTGGTCCAGGCCACGTCCGGATGGCGGCGGATGGTGCCGGTGGCCGAGCAGGGGGCGTCGAGCAGGATGGCGTCGAAGGGCTCCGTGTCGAGCTTTTCCGCATCGAGCGCGCGGGTCTCGGCCTTCAGCTGGAGACGGGCGAGGTTCTCTTCCAGCCGCTGCAGCCGCTTGGCCGAGCGGTCGACGGCGAGCACCTCGGCCCCGGTCGTGGCCAATTGCGCGGTCTTGCCGCCGGGCGCGGCGCAGAGATCCGCGATGCGTTCGCCGGGCTTTGCCTGGAGCAGGCGGGCGGGCAAGGCGGCGGCGGCATCCTGCACCCACCATTCGCCTTCCTCGAAACCGGGGAGTTCGCGGATCGCGGTGCGCTCCTTGAGCCGGATGCTGCCGGTGGGCAGGAGCACGCCGCCGAGGCGCTCGGCCCAGGCCTCCGGGGCGCTCTTCACCGTCAGGTCGACGGAGGCCATGGAGCGGTGGGCCTCCGCCATCTTCGTGGCGAGCGGCTCGCCATATTGCGCGATCCAGCGCTCCTCCAGCCAGGTTGGCGTATCGAGCCAGGGATCGTCCTGGCTAAGGATCTGCTCGCGCTCGCGGGCGACGCGACGCAGGACGGCGTTGATGAAGCCGCCGGCGTGATGGAGCTTGGGATCGTTCTGGGCGAGCTCAACGGCGCTGTCGACGGCGGCATGGTCCGGCACGTCGAGAAACAGGATCTGCGCCGCCCCGATGGCGAGAAGATGCATCAAGCGTTCGTCCTTCGGCGGCTTGTTGAGCCGTTCCCGCAGGGCGTGGCCCAGGGTGCCGAGGCGCCGGAAGGTGACGATGGCGATGGCGCGGGCAAGGGCCTCGTCGCGAGGCGAGAGATTTTCCGCGCGGGCCAGCTCCTCCATGACATCGTCGAGCGGCACGCGCCGCTTCAGGGTCTCCGTCACCGCCATCCAGGCCAAGCGGCGCGGTCCGAGACCTGCCTGTTCGTCCGATTGATTCAAAATCCTATCCCCAAGGCCCGCGACGAGTGCCGGTCGAGCCTCCTGACGAGCCCCCGGTGGAACCCCCAACGGACCCCCAAGGACTCGACGAACTCTGCTGGAAGAAGCCGGGCTGTTGCGCCGACGCGCCCATCTCCTGCGCCAAAGCGTGCAGGGCCGCAATCCGGTTTTCGGTCGCGGGATGGGTCGAGAACAGGTTGTCCACGCCCTGACCCGAAAGCGGGTTGATGATGAAAAGCGAGGCGGTCGCGGGGCGGCGCTCCGCATCCGGGTTCGGAATATGCGCCACGCCGCCGGCGATGCGGGCGAGCGCGGAGGCCAGCGACAGAGGCTGGCCGCAGATCTGCGCGCCCATCCGGTCGGCGTCGTATTCCCGCGAGCGGCTGATCGCCATCTGGATGATCATGGCGGCCAGCGGTGCAAGAAGCGCGGTGCCAATCATCACGATGGGATTGGGTCGGTCGTCGCCTCGACCGCCGAAGAGGAAGCCGAATTGGGCGAGCGTCGCGATGGCGCCGGCAATGGTCGCGCTCACCGTCATGATCAGGGTGTCGCGGTTCTTGATATGGGCGAGCTCATGCGCCATCACGCCCGCCACCTCGTCATGGGAGAGCATGTGGAGCAGGCCCGTGGTGGCGGCGACCGCCGCATTCTCGGGGTTGCGGCCGGTGGCGAAAGCGTTGGGCTGCGGATTGTCGATGAGATAGACCCGCGGCATCGGCAGGCCCGCCCGTTGGGCGAGATCGCGCACCATATGGACCAGCTCCGGCGCCGTGCGCTCGTCTACCTCCACCGCATGATGGGCGGCGAGCGCCAGCCGGTCCGAGTTCCAATAGGCGAAGAGGTTCGTCGCGAGGCCGAAGCCCAGCGCGATCATCATGCCGGTCCCGCCGCCCAGGAAATAGCCAACGACGCCGAACAGGGCCATCAGGCCCGCCAGCAGCATTCCGGTCTTGACGGTGTTCATCGGGGTCTCCACCTCGTGGTCAGCGACAATTCATCCGTTGAACCCTATGTGGGAATGGTCCAGCTCCCTCCCAAGAGGGGCGCGCATCGTGCGGACCCAGAGGGCCGCGCCAGTGAAAAGTGGATCCGGTTTTCGGCACCCAACGATGCGCTCTTCAAAGAATGGAGCATCGGATCAATCCCAAAAGTGCAAATCCACTTTTGGGTCCGATGCTCTATCTGGCATAAGGCACCTCATGAGCACGAATGATATCACCAATTCTGATCGCCTCATTGAGGGCTCGGCCCCGGGCAAGACCCTCAGCCCCGCTGCCCAGCGGGCCTTGGAAGAGGCCGCCCACCGCCGGCTCGAAATCGATGCCCGTGCGGCCGAGATCGCCAAGCAGAAGGAGCTCCAGGGCCGCGGCGGCCTCGAGCCCGTCCGCTATGAGGATTGGGAAGTGAAGGGCATCGCAAGCGATTTTTGAACAATGCTTTTCAAGCTCCTCTAACTTTACTCAAGCGATATATGCGCATAACATATGCGCATACTATGCGTGGAGCTGTGTAATGTCCAAGCCAATCGGAGCCATGCGGGATCGGCGCCCTACCAACGTCACTCTTCCCGTCGAGCTTGTGGCCGAGGCGAAAGCCCTCAACATCAACGTATCTCAGGCCTGCGAAAGCGGACTGGTTCACTCGGTAGCCGAAGCCCGGAAGGCCCGCTGGCTTGAGGACAACAAGGCAGCCATCGAGGCTTATAACGACATGGTCGAAGGGGACGGGCTGCCGCTCGACGAGTTCCGGCAATTCTGATGAGCCAGTTCGATGTTTATACCGGTGTCGGCCGTTCCAACCGGCTCGTGGTCGATCTGCAATCCGGCTTCCTGGGACCGCTCGCCACCCGCATCGTTGCGCCGCTCTTTGAGCGCAGTGAAGCGCCTTTCCTCAACGAACTGACGCCTCTGGTTCGCCTTGATGGACGCGATCTCGTGGTGATGATCCCGCTGCTCGCTTCCATTCCCGTTCGTGAGTTGCAGCGTCCCGCCGGTTCGCTCGCCGCCGATCAGGACCCTATCAAGCGAGCGCTCGATATGCTGTTCGTCGGCTTTTAACGGCTGAAGGCTCAGGCAAAAGTCGGTTTGCTGAAAAACTTTTCGGGCTTCATGTCACATCCGGCATTGCCATCTCGTCTTAGCATCGTGAGCAACACGATCCATAAGGACCAAGACAATGAAAGCCCGGCTGATTCCCTTTGAAGTCGCCCCCACGTCCCTGAAGCCGATGGTGGAGCTGGAAAAGACCCTGAAGAACAGCGGTCTGGAGTACAGCCTGATCGAACTGGTGAAGACCCGCGCCTCGCAGATCAACGGCTGTGCCTATTGCATCCACATGCACACCAAGGACGCCCGCGCCAATGGCGAGACCGAAGAGCGGCTGTATCTTCTCAGCGCCTGGCGGGAATCGCCGCTCTTCAGCGACCGCGAGCGCGCCGCGCTCGCCTGGACCGAGGCCCTGACCCTGGTGGCCGAGACCCATGCTCCCGATGAGGATTATGAGGAACTCAGCCGGCATTTCACCCCAGCCGAGCAGGTCAACCTGACGCTGCTGATCGGCGCGATCAACGCCTGGAACCGCCTGGCCATCGGCTTCCGTTCCATTCATCCGGTCGAGGCGAGCCGTGTTGCCGCCTGATGGTGACGCCGCGGACCAGTTCCAGCCCCTCAGGCCGGGGCTGGTCCGTCTCGCCTACCGCATGCTCGGCTCCATCGCGGAAGCCGAGGATGTGGTGCAGGAGGCCTATATCCGCTGGCACCAGACGGACCGCTCTGCCATCCGTGAGCCCGGCGCCTTCCTGTCCAAGACCGTCACGCGCCTGTGCCTCGACATCCTCAAATCGGCGCGGGTCAAGCGCGAGACCTATATCGGGCCCTGGCTGCCCGAGCCGGTTCTGGAAACGGACCGGGAGGAGGACATGAGCGAGGATCTGTCGCTGACGCTCATGATGGCGCTGGAGCGGCTCTCGCCGCTGGAACGCGCAGCTTTCCTCCTGCATGACGTGTTCGGGCTCGGCTTCGACGAGGTCGCTGCAACCCTTGACCGGGACTCGGCTGCCTGCCGCCAGCTTGCGGCGCGAGCACGAAAGAATGTGCGCGCGGAAAGACCGCGCTATGCCATCGACCGGGAGGAAGGCGAGCGCGTGACTGACGCCTTCTTCGCAGCCTCCCGCAGCGGTGATCTGACCGCGCTGCGGAATCTCCTGGCTGAGAACGTCGTGGCTTACACGGATGGCGGCGGCATCCGGAATGCGGCCCTCAAACCGCTCTTCGGATTCCACAGCGTGTCCGGTCTGTTCATGGACGTGGCGCAGAAGACCGCATTCGCAGTGCCGCCGGTTCTCTACAAGGGGTTGATCAACGGGCTGCCCGGCTATGTCACCCTCGAACGGGACGGCATCGTGCAGACGACCACCATCGACATCGAGGAGGGCCGCATCGTCGGGGTCTATATCGTCCGCAACCCTGAGAAGCTCGGGCACCTGTCGGACCTGATCGGCTCCACGACCCTTTCCTGACGTGGATGGCGGCGAAGGAACGGTTGTTCCCTCGCCAGCCTCCCGCTACCTTGCCCGAAAAGGGGAAGGCTCATGGCTGGGGTGGCCGAGACGGCGCGACTGGGTTTGTTCCGGGATCTGTTGAGCGATGCGCATCGGGCGCTCGATCTCCAGTTCGGCTTTGAATTGTGGGACGGGTCGACGATTCCCGCGGACCTGCCGTCCTATGCGATGCGGCTCGCCATCAAGCAGGAGAGCGTGATCGCGGCTCTCCTGCGCCGCCCGAGCCTGGACACCGCGCTGAATGCCTATGTGGCCGGCCTGCTCGATCTCAAGAACGGCACCATCTTCGATCTCGCCTCCCAGCGCCCGCAGAAGATCGGCAAGCGTCTGAAGACCTTGAGCAAACTGAAAGCTCTCAAAACCGCCTATCATTTCCTGCGTGCGCCGGCCGACATGCCGCGCCCGCTCGACCGGCCGACCGAAGCGCCCGGCACACGCGATGGCAAGCCATCCACGAACAAGGCCAACATCGCCCATCACTACGACGTGTCGAACGAGTTCTATAAACTCTTCCTCGACCCGGAGATGGTCTATACCTGCGCCTACTTCCAGCCGGACTGGCACGACGATCTCGCCCGCGCGCAGCGCGACAAGCTCGACATGATCTGTCGCAAGCTGCGGCTCAAACCCGGCGAGCGTCTGCTCGACATCGGCTGCGGCTGGGGGGCGCTCATCTGCCACGCGGCGCAGCATTACGGCGTCAAGGCCACCGGTGTGACGCTCGCCGAGGAGCAGGCGGCGCTCGCACGGGAGAAGGTTGCGCGCCTCGGGCTGCAGGATCGGGTCGAGGTGATCCTCAAGGATTTCACCCAGATGGACGGCGAGTTCGACAAGGTCTCATCCATCGGCATGTTCGAGCATGTGGGCATCGCCAACCATCCGACCTATTTTCAGACCGTCCATCGGCTGCTCAAGCCGCGCGGGCTCTATCTTCACCACACCATCGCCCGGCGCGCGAAGCGCTCGGACAAAGCCTTTGGCCGCTTACGGCCGGAAGCCAAAGCCATCATGCGCTACATCTTCCCCGGTGCCGAACTCGATCACCTCGGCATGTCGGTGGCCAATCTCGAGCGCTTCGGCTTCGAAGTGCACGATGTCGAGGCCTGGCGCGAACATTATCAGCGCACGACCCGGCTCTGGTGGGAGAACCTCGTCGCCCGCAAGGCACAGGCGGAGGCCGAAGTCGGGCCTGAGACGACACGCGCCTGGCTGCTCTATCTCGCCGGCGTGTCCCTCGGCTTCGAACGCGGCGTCATCGGTGTGAACCAGATACTCGCCTCCAAACGTACGCGCGGACTCTCTGGCGTGCCGTCGAGCCGGGCGGATTTGTATCGATAGATCGACGTCCGGCCGCGCCAGGGGAGGGGGCTGACGTTCCTTCTCCCTGGCTTGAGCTGGGTCCGGACCGGGCGATCAGGCTGCCCGCATGCCGGCGAGGAATTGCTCGACCTCGCGGTCGAGATCGGCGGAATGGCGCGACAGCTCCTGCGCGGCGCCCAGCACCTGGGAGGCCGCCGCCCCGGTCTCGCCGGCGCCCTGGTGCACATCGGCGATGCTGCCGGTCACCTGCTCGGTGCCGCGCGCCGCCTCCTGCACGTTGCGGGCAATCTCGGCCGTGGCCGCCCCCTGCTCCTCCATCGCCGCCGCGATCGCGGTCGAGATCTGGCTCATCTCGGTGATGGTGCGGGCGATCTCCTGGATCGCCGAAACCGTCTGCTGCGTCGCCTGCTGCACCGAGCCGATCTGGGCCGAGATCTCGTCCGTCGCCCGGGCGGTCTGGCTCGCCAGCTCCTTGACCTCGGTCGCCACCACGGCAAAGCCCTTGCCGGCCTCGCCGGCGCGGGCCGCCTCGATGGTGGCGTTGAGGGCCAGCAGGTTGGTCTGGCCCGCGATGGTGTTGATCAGCTGCACCACGTCGCCGATCTTCGCGGCGGTGGTGGCTAGGTCCTGCACCGCCGCATCGGTGCGGCGCGCCCCCTGCACCGCCCGCTCGGCGATCTGCGACGACTGCGCCACCTGAGACGCGATCTCGCGGATCGAGATCGACAGCTCCTCGGTGGCGGCCGCCACGGTCTGCACATTGGCCGAGGTCTGCTGCGCCGCCGAGGACACGGTGACCGATCGTTGCGTCGTCTGGCCGGCCACCGCCGTCATCGACTGCGCCGTGGCCTCCATCTCGGTTGCCGCCGAGGACAGGCTCCGGGTCAGCGAACCCACCCTTGCCTCGAAGCTTTGAGCCAACTCGGCCATGATGCGCTGCTTTTCGCGTTCGCTTCGCATCCGTGTGTTCTCCTGCTCGGCACGCAGATGCTCCATTTCTTCGCCATTGGTTTTGAAGACCTGGATGGCGGCAGCCATGGCGCCGATCTCGTTTCTGAAGCCGAGACCCGGTATGGGGGCGCTGTAGTCGCCCCGCGCAACGCGCTGCATCGCTCCTGTCATAGCCAGAAGCGGCTTCGTGATTGCGCGGCCGATGGTGAGAGCCGCGATCAACAAAGCCGCGAGAGTCAAGCCGATGGCAGACCACATGATGAACGCGGTTTGGGATATCGCTGCTTCGGCGGCGGTCTGAGCGCTTTCGAACTGTTCGTCGACCGCCTTGAGGACATCCCCGATCACGGGTTCGATGCTGGCATAAGCCTCCGCGACAGCCTTGCTCTCGGCCATCAGCTCGACTTGGGCCCCGATGAAGGAGAGAACGGCTTGCTGGTAAGCTGTGATCGCTTCGACGAGTTCAGCCCGGGTCTTGGCCGGAATCGCAGTGCCCGACAGATCCTGCGTGAACTCTTGGACACGCTTCTTGATGTCCTCGCCGAATTTGGGATCGCCGCGGAGCATGAAGTCTTTTTCATGCCGGCGCATCATCAGCACCAAGACCTTCAGGTGATCGTCGTCGAAGTTCTCCAATTTCTGTTCGGCCGCTTGAACCGATGTCCGGAGGGCTGCCTGCAGTCCTGACTTCTCATCAAAACCGAGCGTGCGCTGAAGGTCGACCGCAGCATTGAAATGCTTGGTGTACTGGACGAGGCCGGCTTTCAGTTTGCTCACCTGAGCCTGAAGATCGGCCCTGCCGGTTGACGTTGCGATCTGCTCGACCTCGGCGAGTTCCTGGTTGACCTCAGCGATGACGCCGGCATGGTCCGCGACATGCTGTTCGTGGCTGCGCAGGAAGAAGTCCTTCTCGGCGCGGCGGGCCTTGAGCAGTCCCTTGTCGGCCGCGTCGATCAGGTGCTCGAGGCGCGTTTCGGTCGC
Source organism: Microvirga sp. VF16 (assembly GCF_016864375.1). Classification (GTDB taxonomy): domain Bacteria; phylum Pseudomonadota; class Alphaproteobacteria; order Rhizobiales; family Beijerinckiaceae; genus Microvirga. The sequence goes on from NZ_CP069354.1 coordinate 352,445, forward strand.
GGCCTTGCGCTGATATTCCTGCACGGTGCCGTCACCGATCATGTAAACCAGAGCAAGCACCACCACGCTCGCCGCACCGAGCAGACCAAGACTCAGAATCTGAGCGCGCAAAGAAATCCGTGACAGAAAACCGAACATGAGGCCCCCCGGCCAAACTGTTATCAGAAATTATTCAGAGATTGTGTTCGGCATCATCGAGCGCATAGATTGAGAATGCGTTAACCCTTCCGTAAAGATAGGTCCGGTGTTCCTGGCATAGAGATGTCTTGACCGGGTCGTAACGCTGCCTCCGAAAGATCTTCGGCTCAGTGTGATCTTTGATTGATCTAAGTGGCGCAGTCAGATCTCGCCGTTCATCTATGGCACCACCACCACCCGCGTCCCGACGCTCACCTGATCGTAGAGATGAACGATGTCCTCGTTGAGCATGCGGATGCAGCCGTAGGACGCGTAAGTTCCGATGGAGCTCGGGCGATTGGTGCCGTGGATCGCGTATTCGTCGAGATCGAGGGTGAGCGCCCGCGCACCCATGGGATTGTTCGACGCGCCGCCGGGGATCACGTCGGGCAGGCGCGGGTTGTCGCGCTTCACCTCCGCCGGTGGCGACCAAGCCGGCCTGACATATTTGCCGTCGATCCGCGCCTCGCCGAACCATTGCTTGCCGGGCTTGCCCACGGCCACGCGGTAGCGCAGCGCCGTTCCGTTGCCACGCACGTAATAGAGCCGCCGCTCCGCCGTTTTGATCACGACGGTTCCCGCTGAGACGCGTCCCTCGAAGGGTACGACTTCGCGGGCGGAAGTCCCGGTGCTGGTGACCACGATACCGATGATGGCGGCGATGGCGAAGGCGGCGCGCGCACCCATGTCTCGAACCCTCCTGCGGATGATGCGTGAGGGTGAGACGCGAAGCACATGGCTACGGTTCCGTCAGGTTTAGGAACCGCGCCCCGGACGGGGCGCTGTTTCCCTCCCCCTTGCGGGGAGGGGCAGGGTGGGGGTGGTTTGATTGGGGGAAGGCTAGCCGAGTGAGGCGGTAAACGCTTCGGTGCTGTCTGGATATAAGCAGCGCGCTCCGACTTTTCGACCCCCACCCTCAATCCCTCCCCGCAAGGGGGAGAGAAGAAGGAGTCATGCTCGTCCAGCGATCCCGGATCGGCTGACGCTCGTGGTCGATCACGCCGCTTGGGTGCGCTTGTTCTGCCGGTTGGTGATCAGGTCGTCGACGACGGCGGGGTCGGCCAGCGTCGAGGTGTCGCCGAGCGAGCCGAACTCGTCCTCGGCGATTTTTCGCAGGATGCGGCGCATGATCTTGCCGGAGCGGGTCTTGGGCAGGCTCGGCGCGAACTGGATCAGGTCCGGCGAGGCGATCGGGCCGATCTCCTTGCGCACCCAGGCGACCAGTTCCTTGCGCAGATCCTCCGAGGGCTGCTCGCCGGTCATCAGGGTGACATAGGCATAGATGCCCTGGCCCTTGATGTCGTGCGGATAGCCGACCACCGCGGCCTCCGACACCTTCGGATGGGCGACGAGCGCCGATTCCACCTCCGCCGTGCCCATGCGATGGCCGGAGACGTTGATCACGTCGTCGACGCGTCCGGTGATCCAGTAATAGCCGTCCGCATCGCGCCGGCAGCCGTCGCCGGTGAAGTACTTGCCGGGATAGGTCGAGAAGTAGGTCTGCACGAAGCGCTCGTGGTCACCGTAGACCGTGCGCATCTGGCCCGGCCAGGAATCGGCGATCACCAGGTTGCCCTCGGCCGCATTCTCCAGCACCTTGCCATCCGCATCGACCACTTCCGGCTTCACGCCGAAGAACGGCCGCGTGGCCGAGCCCGGCTTGAGCTTCGTGGCCCCCGGCAGCGGCGTGATCAGGATGCCGCCGGTCTCCGTCTGCCACCAAGTATCGACGATCGGGCAGCGGTCGTCGCCGACCACGCGATGGTACCATTCCCAGGCTTCCGGATTGATCGGCTCGCCGACGGAGCCGAGCAGGCGCAGGGACTTGCGCGAGGTCTTCTTCACCGGTTCCTCGCCCGCCTGCATCAGCGAGCGGATCGCCGTCGGGGCAGTGTAGAAGATGTTGACCTGGTGCTTGTCGATCACCTCCCAGAAGCGGGAGATCGTCGGATAGGTCGGCACGCCCTCGAACATCAGGGTCGTGGCGCCGTTCGCCAGCGGTCCGTAGAGGATGTAGGAATGGCCGGTGACCCAGCCCACGTCGGCGGTGCACCAATAGACATCGCCGTCGTGGTAGTCGAACACGTATTGATGCGTCATCGCCGCATAGACGAGATAGCCGCCGGTGGTGTGCAGCACGCCCTTGGGCGTTCCGGTGCTCCCTGAGGTGTAGAGGATGAAGAGCGGATCCTCCGCGTTCATCTCCTCGCAGGGGCACTCCTCGGAGACGAGTTCGGCCGCCTCGTGGTAATAGACGTCACGGCCCGGCACCATGTTGACGGGAGAACCGGTGCGGCGCACCACCAGCACGTGATCGACGACACCAGGACCGACGCGCTCGATCGCGGCATCCACGTTCACCTTCAGCGGCACCTTGCGACCACCACGCAGGCCCTCGTCCGCCGTGATGATGAAGGCGGATTTGGCGTCCTGGATGCGGCTTGCGAGCGAATCGGGCGAGAAGCCGCCGAACACCACCGAGTGGATGGCCCCGAGCCGCGCGCAGGCGAGCATGGCATAGGCGGCCTCCGGGATCATCGGCATGTAGATCGTGACCCGGTCGCCCTTCTCGACGCCGCGGTTGCGCATGATGTTGGCCATGCGGCAGACTTCGTCATGAAGCTCGCGATAGGTGATCGTCTTCGATTCCGACGGGTCGTCGCCTTCCCAGATGATGGCGACCTGGTCGCCGCGGGTGTGGAGATGCCGGTCAATGCAGTTATAGGCCACGTTGGTGACGCCGTCCTCGAACCAGCGGATCGCGACGTTGCCGGGCCCGAAATGGGTGTTCTTGATCCGGGTCGGGGCCTTGAACCAATGGATGCGCTTGGCTTCCTCGGCCCAGAAGGCCTCCGGGTTCGTGATGGAAGCTTCGTACTTCGCGAGATAGCCCGCATCGTCCAGATAGGCCCGATGCTTCCACTCCCCCGGCACGTCGTAAATCTTCTCTTCCATGGCGCTTCTCCCAACGCATCCTCGAATAGAATTAGCGCTAGGTTTAAGGAAAGAGAGAGGGGCCCGGCAAGCGGGACCGGGATCGGACTTTGGTCGTTGCTACTTTCGGGTGTCCGATCCCTTACGATCCGAAAGCACCGATCACGGCCCCCTCAACCAGGAGCACCGCGAGCCAATGGCCGCTGTCGATGGCCGTCAGCATCGGGCGCGCTCCGGAAAAGCCGTGATTCACCACCATGCTGGTGGCGACGAACCCGACCCAGGCCAGGAAACCCGTTGCGATTCCATTCGCGAGCGTCACCGGTCCGAGCCGGACGATGAGGACAGCGAGCACGAACGCCATTACCAGTTCGGCCACGAAGGAGATGATGAAGGGGGCTGCCGAAGGTTTGCCAGTCGGGCCCATCAACTCTTCGCGGGTCTTGCCGAGAGCGGCCATCCACGGCTTTCCCAGGGCCATGTACCAGACCGCTCCGACGAGCCAGGCGGCAACGGCCGCGAGCACGACGGCGAGATAATTGATGTCAGGCATTCTCAAGACCCCAGCAAGCGGATGCATGATAGAACGTTTCTTATAATCCGCCCATCTTGCAGACGAGCTTCCATTCCTCGTCAGTCACCGGCTGTACCGAGAGGCGGGAATTGTTGACCAGGATCATGTCCTTCAGCTTCGGCTCTTTCTTGATGTCGTCGAGCGTCACAGGCTTCGGAAACGGCTCCACCGCCTTGATGTCCACCATGCCGAACTTGCCGGTCTCGTCAGTGTGGTCGGGATAGTATTCCTTGATCACCTCGACGATGCCCACCACCGCCTTGCCCTCGTTGGAATGATAGAAGAAGCCCTTCTCGCCCTTCTTCATTGCCATTAGGTTCTGCTTGGCCACGTGGTTGCGCACGCCGTTCCAGTGGGTGCCTTTCGCACCTTCCGCGACCTGGGCCTCCCAGGACCAGACCGAAGGTTCGGATTTGTAGAGCCAGTGGGCCATGGTGTGCTTACCCCTTCATTCGTTTTGCGAAATCTTCCGCGGGTTTCGCTTCAATGCTCGGACTTGATCGGACGGTTCATCAGCGCATCGACCGCCTGATCGAGGGTCCATGCGCCGGACAGGATCTGCTCGACGGCTTCCGCGATCGGCATGTCGATGTTTTTCGCGCGCGCCAGCGCCACGAGGGCGCTTGCGGTCGCAGCCCCCTCCACCAGCTTGCCGCCGGCGGCCTCAACGACACTCATGCCCTGGCCGAGACGCTGGCCGAAGGCGAAATTGCGCGAATGGGCCGAGGAGCAGGTGAGGACCAAGTCGCCAAGCCCTGAGAGCCCCATCAAAGTCTCCGCCTCGCCGCCATAGGCGCGGGCAAAACGCAGGAGTTCCGCGAAGCCGCGGGCGATGAGGGCGGCCTTGGCGCTTTCGCCGAGGCCTTTTCCGGCCACGGCCCCGCAGGCAATGGCGAGCACGTTCTTGGCCGCGCCGCCGATCTCGACGCCGCGTACGTCCTGGCGGTGATAGACACGCAGCGTCGGGCCGGAGAGGGCCGTTGCAAGCTCTTCGGCGAGAACCGCATCGCGGCAGGCGAGCGTCACGGCGGTGGGCAGGCCGCGGGCCACGTCGTCGGCGAAGCTCGGGCCCGAGAGCACGGCCACGGGCGAGCCGGGACGAACGATCTCCACCACGTCGCAGAGGAAGGCCTTGCTCTCCCGCTCAATGCCCTTGGCGCAGAGCACCAGGGGCGTCTCGGGCGGCAGCACGGAAGCCAGCGCCGCACTCATCTCCCGCGTCGTCTGAGCGGGCGTGACGAGAAGGACGGCGCGAGTGGAGGCCAGATCGGCGAGAGCGGCGGTCGGACGGATGCGGTCGTGGAGTTGCACGCCGGGCAGAAAACGCTCGTTGGAACGCGTCGCCGTCAGCGCCGCGGCATGCTCGGGCGAGCGCATCCAGAGCGCCACATCGTTGCCGGCGATGGCCGCGGCATTGGCCAGCGCCGTTCCCCAGGCACCCGCTCCGGCAATCCCGATCGGACCCGCCTGTGCCATCACGCCTTCGCACCCGCCTCGTCGCGGCTGGTGTCCAGCGGCCAGCGGGCGCGGGCGGGGGCGGCGATATCGTCGATGAGGCCGAGGCGCATGCGCTCCAGGCCCGCCCAGGCGATCATGGCGCCGTTGTCGCCGCACAGATTCAGCGGCGGGGCCACGAGCTTGAGACCGGCCTCGACGGCGAGACGCTGCAGCCCCTGGCGCATACCCTGGTTGGCGGCGACGCCGCCCGCCACCACGAGGGCAGTCGGATGGCCCGCGATGTCGCGGAAGGTCCGTAAGGCCACGCGGGTGCGGTCGACCACCACGTCGACAATGGCGGCCTGGAAGCTGGCGCAGAGATCGGCGATGTCGCTTCCCGTGAGCGGCGCGATCTTTTCCGCCTCGATCCGCACGGCGGTCTTGAGGCCGGAGAGCGAGAAATTCGGCTCCGCGCGGCCCTGCATCGGCCGTGGCAGGGCGAAGCGCTCCGGATTGCCCTTTGCTGCCTCCTGTTCCACGTGCGGCCCGCCGGGATAGGGGAGGCCCAGCATCTTGGCGACCTTGTCGAAGGCCTCGCCGATGGCGTCGTCGATGGTGGTGCCGAGGCGGACGTAATCGCCGACGCCGCGCACCGCCACGAGTTGCGTGTGGCCGCCGGAGGCGAGCAGCAGGAGATAGGGGAACCCGATGCCGTCGGTGAGGCGTGCGGTGAGCGCATGGGCTTCGAGATGGTTCACCGCCATCAGGGGCTTGCGGGTCACGAGCGCGATGGCTTTCGCCGTGGTCAGGCCCACCAGCACGCCGCCGATCAACCCGGGACCGGCCGCCACCGCGATGCCGTCGATGTCCTTCACCGAGCAATTGGCGCCTTTCAGCGCGCGGGCGACGAGCCGGTCGATCACCTCCACATGGGCGCGGGCGGCGATTTCCGGCACGACGCCGCCATAGCGGGCATGTTCGGCGATCTGGCTCAGCACCTCGTTGGAGAGGATCTCGCCGCGTCCGTCGAAGCCGACGCCGACCACGGCGGCCGCGGTCTCGTCGCAGGTGGTCTCGATGCCTAGAATGCGCATGATCGTTGGCTGCTCGATTAAGGTGTTGTCCGGGCTTTCGGCCCGGCGTTCCTCCCCCTATAGTCCGCCGCGCCGCACAAGATCAAACGCAGATCGCATTTGACATTCTATTGAATTCGCATGATCCGGGCGGACAACCGGCTTCCACTTATCCTGATCATGCTTGAAGGAGAACCCAGCCAGAATGACCGCTTCACCCACCCTGGTCATCGGTACGCGAGGAAGCCCCTTGGCTCTCGCACAGGCTCACGAGACGCAAGACAGGCTGGTCGCCGCCCATGGCTGGACCGTGGAGCACCTGCCCCTGTCGATCATCAAGACCACGGGCGATGCGATCCAGGACCGGCCCCTCTCGGAGGCTGGCGGCAAGGGACTCTTCACCAAGGAACTCGACATTGCGCTGCTCGACGGCTCCATCGATCTCGCGGTCCATTCCGCCAAGGACCTGCCGACGACCCTGCCGGGCGGAATCGTCATCGCCGGCTTCCTGCCGCGCGAGGATGTGCGCGACGCCTTCATCAGCCATCGCTTCAAGAGTTTGAACGATTTGCCGCAAGGAGCCATTGTCGGCTCCGCGTCCCTGCGGCGGCAGGCGCAGATCCGCCGCCTGCGGCCGGATCTCCAGGTGACACTTCTGCGCGGCAACGTGCAGACGCGTCTGGCAAAGCTCGAGCGCGGCGAGGTCGATGCGACTCTCCTCGCCATGGCGGGCCTGCGCCGTCTCGGGCTCACCGGTCATGTGACGACGGTTCTCGAAACGGACGATTTCCTCCCCGCCGTGGGACAGGGCGCCATCGCCATCGCGATCCGGGCCGAAGACGAGCGGGTGCGTCAGGCGCTTCATCCAATCCTCGATGCGCCGACCGGCCAGGCGCTCGCCGCCGAGCGCGCCTTTCTCACCATCCTCGACGGTTCCTGCCGCACGCCGATTGCGGGCCATGCGCGGCTGAACGGCAGCGAACTCGAAATCCGCGGCCTCGTGCTGCGTCCGGATGGCTCTGAGAGCCTGGAGGTCGTGCGCCGCGGCTCGCCCGACGATGCCGTGGCGCTCGGGCGCGAGGCTGGCTCGGAACTTCGCTCCCGCATGCCGCCGGATTTCCTGAAAGCCTGATGCGAATCCTCGTCACCCGCTCGCCCGAGGACGCCGAGCGCACGGCCGAGAGGCTGACGGCGCGCGGTCATGAGGCGTGCCTTGCGCCCGTCACCCGGATCGTGCCGACGGGCGACCTCAAGCCCGACGGAGCTTATGATGCGCTCATCGTCACGAGCGCTCACGCCGTCGATGCTCTGGGCGATCTGGAGCGGCAAAAGCCGGTCTTTGCCGTCGGCGAGCGCACGGCCGATGCGGTGCGCTCGCAAGGATTCGTCGACGTGTCCGTGGCGGAAGGCGACGCGGTTTCGCTATCGCGGCTGATTCGTGGGCAGCTGCAATCCAGCCTCACCCTTTTCCACGTGACGGCCCGTCATCACAAGGAGGAGCCGGCGGCTTCCCTGCGCGCGGCGGGATTTCACGTGCTGCAATGGGAGGCCTATGAGGCGAAAGCCGTCGAACATCTTCCCGATGCTGCCATCGAGGCCCTGCGCACTGGCCAAATCGGCGCCGCGCTCCATTATTCACGGCGGAGCGCGGATCTCGTCGTCCGGCTGGCGGAGGAGGCGGGACTGGCGTCCAGTCTCAAAACTTTTCCCCATCTCTGCCTGTCGGCCGATGTGGCTGCGCCCCTGATGTCGGCCGGCGCTAAGACCCTTGTGGCGGGAGAGCCTTCCGAGGAGGCGCTTCTTGGGCTCCTCGATCCGCTCCCGTGAAACCTGTCGCCGCTTTGGTTACGATCCTGGTGATAGGGATCTTTGCCATATGGAGAGGATCATGATCCGATGAGCCTGTCCGATTTTGAGATCGTACCGCAGGGAGGGAACGAAACGCTGCGCCCAAGCTCGCCTCAATTGCCTTTCACACTGACCGTTTGAAGATCTCGCTCCAGGCGAATCCCTCCCTGGCGACCCGTGCAAGAGTGACCCGTGACCGATTCATCTGATCCCCGACGTCCGAAATCGTCCCGCAAGAAGCCCTCGCGTGAGCCGGCGACCCTCGACCTGAAGGCGACCGTGATCAACGACGGTTCGGTTCGGGCCAGTCCCGAAGGCGAAGCCCAGGATACGCTTGGGAACGACACGTTTGGACCGGACACTCTTGGCAGGGACGTTCGCGCGCCGGAGGCTGCATCGGCGGATACCCTGCCGGGTGCGCAGCCGGAAGAGACCATCGCCAGCTCCAGCGAGCCTCCGGCCGATAATGTGGTGGTTTCACCTGAAGCCACTCTCGATTCGGGGATCGGCACCGATACGCTCCCCTCCGGGGCCTCCGTCGAGGAGTCTGGAAGGCAGGATACCATTTTACCGGAAAGCTCCTTCGGAGAACCTTCCACGTCGCAGACGCGCGAGGAAACCGTGCCTCCGCGCCCCGCTCCCGAGCAGCGCAGTTCCGCCGGTGCCCTGATCGGGGCCGGCCTGCTCGGAGGCGTCATCGGTGCCGGGCTTCTCTATGGATTGCAGGCATGGCAGGAATCGCCAGGGCAGAACCAGCCGGTCGAGTTGCGTCTGGCTCAGCTCGAGCAGCGCCTGGGAGCCCTCCGGCAGCCCGGACCGGCTGGTCAGCCGCAGGGCAATGTCCAGGCGCTGACCGAGCGCGTGCAGGCGCTCGAAACCGCCAAGGGCGAGCTGGATCAACGGCTCCAAGGCATCCAGAGCACGGCCCAGCAGGCCGCGAGCCAAGCCGAGGCAGCCCTGAACCGTCCCATGCCTGAGGCTCCGCAGCCGGCTCCCCAGAACGAGGCGGCGCTCACGGACCTGACCAGCCGTCTTTCGGCGCTGGACGAGCAGGTTCGGGCGAATGCCCAGAACGCGACGAATGCCGCGAACGTCACGCAGGATCTCGACCGCCGCATTACGGATCTGGATCGTCGCTTCGCTGACCAGGTCCGCCAATTCGGTGAAGCGGAAAGACGTTTTGGGGAGACGGAGCGCCGGTTCACGGACACCGACCGCCGCTTCTCCGAGCAGGAGCAGCGTCTTGCCGCGCTCTCTCAGCAGGCGGTGGAAAACACCCGGAACGCCGAGGCAGCGAGCCAGACCGGAACCAAGGTCGTTCTCGCTGGTCGCCTGAACGATACGCTGAACAGCGGCACGCCTTATGCGGACGTGCTCGACGGCGTGAAGAAGGCCGGAGCCGAGGCGAGCCGCGTGGCGCCTCTGGAGCCCTTCGCGCAGCAGGGCGCTCCGACGGCGGAGTCGCTGGCCCGCAGCTTCGAGCCGGTCGAGACGGCGATCCTGCGTGAGAGCCGCGGCCCGACGAACAGCTGGACCGACCGGCTGCTGCGCATGGCCGACCGGGTGGTCACGGTCAAGCCGGTGAACGAAGCCGGCTCGACCGGCGTTCCGGCCCTTACTGCACGCATCCGGCAGGCCCTGGAGCACGGCGATGTGGTCGAGGCCGCTGCCGCATGGGATGCCTTGCCGGAGCCGTCGCGGCGGCTTTCCGAGGAATGGGGCCGGCAGGTCAAGGCGGTCGCCGCGGCCCATCAGGCCGCGCAGGCGATCAGCACCGATGCTCTCGCCACCCTCAACCGTACGACGCAATAAAAGGATCTGCCCCGCATGTGGCGCGCTCTTGTTTTCATCGGTCTTCTCTGCGTCGCGGCCTTTGGCGCGGTCTGGCTGGCCGACCGGCCGGGGACGGTCCTGATCACCTTCGGCGGCTATGAGATTCAGATGTCGGTGGCGGTGGCCGCCATCGCGCTGGCCGGCCTGGCTTTGGCGCTGGCTCTGCTCTGGGCCCTGATCACCGGTCTCATCCAGCTTCCCACCCGCCTGACCTTCGCGTCCCGTGCGCGCCGCCGTTCCCGCGGCTATCAGGCCGTCTCCAGGGGCATGGTGGCGGTCGGCGCGGGCGATACCATCGCCGCCCGCCGCTATGCCAACGAGGCCGAGCGCCTCCTGGGTAAGGAGCCGCTGACGCTGCTGCTCAAGGCCCAGGCCGCCCAGGTCTCGGGCAATCGGGAGGCAGCCGAGGCAGCCTTCACGCAGATGATGGACGAGGACGAGACTCGGGTTCTCGGCCTGCGCGGCCTGTTCGTCGAGGCGCGACGCCGGGGTGATGCAGCCTCGGCCCACCAATACGCCTCCGAAGCCGTGCGTCTGGCCCCGGCCGCCGCCTGGGCGAGCGATGCGGTTCTCGAAGCACGCTGCGCTGAACGGGATTGGCGCGGAGCCCTGGAGACCGTCGAGCGGCGGACCTCTCTCGGTCTTCTCGACAAGAAAACGGCCAAGCGTCACCGGGCTGTGCTTCTGACCGCCGATGCCCTGGAAAGGGTCGATCACGATCCGGAAGGTGCGCTCCGCAGCGCTCAGGATGCCACGAAGCTCGCGCCCGACCTCGTGCCGGCTGCGGCCCTTGCCGGCCGTCTGCTGTCGCGAAAGGGCGATTTGCGCAAGGCCGCCAAGGTGGTGGAAGCCGCCTGGAGCACCCAGCCGCATCCGGATCTGGCGGAAGTCTATCTTAATCTTCGCCCAGGCGATTCCGCTCTCGACCGCCTCAAGCGCGCCGAGACCCTGTCCCGCCTTTCCAACGGAGCCCCGGAAGGCAGGCTCGCTGTGGCACGCTCGGCTCTCGAAGCGCGCGAGTTCGGCCGCGCCCGCGATGCACTCGAACCGCTCCTGCAGGATCGTCCGAGCATGCGGGTGTGCCTGCTCATGTCCGATTTGGAGCAGGCGGAGCACGGCTCCACGGGCAAGGGCCGGGAATGGCTCGCCCGCGCCACCCGCGCGCCGCGGGATCCGGCCTGGATCGCCGACGGGGTTGTGTCGGACCACTGGGCGCCGATCTCCCCCGTCACCGGCCGCCTCGACGCTTTCGTCTGGCAGGCGCCGCCCGATGTGCTGATCGCCCCCGAGCTCACCCTGCACGACGACGTGACGGCCGATCTCGATGACGAGGTCAGGGCGCTGCCCATTGCGGCAGCGGAAGAGCCTGCTCCCCCGCCTGTCAGCGAGCCCGCTCCCGCACCTGAGCCCGCGCCTGCGGAGAAAGAAGTCCGCGCCGAAGCCATCGTCGCAGAGCCGGTCAGGGATGAGGTAAAGGAGGAAGCATCCCTCCCGCAGCCCGAGCCGGTTGTCTTCCCGACCACGCCGCCCGACGTGCCGAAGCCGAAGGAACAGGCGTCCGCACGTCGCAGCGTTTTTTCGGTCTGGTAGGCCGTTCCGACCTTTCCCTCCCTTGCCAAGCGGCGGGGGAGCGGGTAAGAGGGCGGCCTCTCGGATCGCAGAATTGCGATGCCGCAATAGCTCAGCTGGTAGAGCACCTCATTCGTAATGAGGGGGTCGGGGGTTCGAATCCCTCTTGCGGCACCATTCCACTCCTGACGGCGACGTCAGGCCGGAAGGCATGGCAGGGGGTCATAGCTCAGTTGGGAGAGCGCTTGAATGGCATTCAAGAGGTCGGCGGTTCGATTCCGCCTGGCTCCACCATCCTGCTAGCGCATCGTGCGGAAAAGTGTTTACAGTTTTCCGCACCGAACGATGCGCCAACATGACGAGGAGCATCGGAGTGCTCCCAAAAGCGCATTCCACTTTTGGGTCCGATGCTAGAGACGAGAGGGAGCGTGCGGGTGTAGCTCAGGGGTAGAGCACAACCTTGCCAAGGTTGGGGTCGAGGGTTCGAATCCCTTCGCCCGCTCCAATTTCCTTCCCAAGGGAAACTCATCGACAAGGCGCCTTCGGGCGCCTTTCGTGTTTTAAGCATCGTGTGGAGAAGTGGCTCTGGTTCTTCGCACTAGAGCATCGGACCCAAAAGTGGACCCACTTTTGGAATCTGATCCGATGCTCCACTCTTTGGAGAGCGCATCGTGCGGAAAACCGGGACCACTTTTCCGCACGATGCGCTAGAGCTGTTTCCACTGACGTGGAATCATCTCTTCTCCTTGGGTTGCCGCATTTTTGGGGCTGCTGCATTTTTTGACGGCGAACCGGATCCACTTCGCCGAAAAATGCTCCAGACGATGCGTCCAGCAAGAAGCTGCGCTCATGAATCAAACGGGCCCATTCCATGGATGGAAGGGCCCGCGGTGACTCTCGGTCACACGTCATTGACGTTCATCCGGGTAAACCGGTTAGTGAATTCCAAAATGTCGAGCTGAAGGGTGCCTCCAACGCTCAAAGTATCGACGCGGAGGGGGTCTTCAGCCCAGGCGAAATCGCGATGCCTGCCTCCATCCGTTCAAGCCGGGGCGGGTGCCCGGTTCATCGATGTTGCGGAACCAGCGTCGGTCAGGAACCCGCTCGAACAAGCATGCCGGTCCGCTCTCTACGATGGGTATGTCTCCAGGAGCGAGACCTCAACCCATCGTAACCTAAAGATTCTCGAAGGGCGCTTGTTTCAGCGTGGCGGCAAAGAAAATGGGCTCGGCTAACAGTTAGCCGAGCCTTTTTGATTTCGGTGGATGTTGAACGGAGATGCTCAGGCTGCCTTGACCTCCGAGAGGAAGGCTGCGACCTCCCGTCCCAGGTCGTTGGAATGGCGCGACAGCTCCTGTGCAGCGCCCAGCACCTGGCTGGCTGCCGCCCCGGTCTCGCCGGCGCCGTGCTGCACATCCACAATGCTCCCGGTCACCTGTTCAGTGCCGCGCGCCGCCTCCTGTACGTTGCGCGCGATCTCGGCCGTGGCCGCTCCCTGCTCCTCCATCGCCGTCGCAATCGACACGGCAATCTGCGACATCTCGGTGATCGTGCGGGCGATTTCCTGGATCGCCGAAACCGTCTGCTGGGTGGCCTGCTGAACGGAATTGATCTGAATCGAGATTTCTTCCGTCGCTTTGGCCGTCTGATTAGCCAGATCCTTGACCTCGGAGGCGACAACAGCAAAACCCTTGCCGGCCTCGCCGGCGCGCGCCGCCTCGATGGTGGCGTTGAGCGCCAGCAGATTGGTCTGGCCCGCGATGGTGTTGATCAGCTGCACCACGTTGCCGATCCTGTCGGCCATGGCGGCGAGATCCTGTACTGTGCCGTTGGTGCGCTGGGCCCCTTCGACTGCCCGTTCCGCAATCTGTGAGGACTGGCTCACCTGAGACGCGATCTCGCGGATCGAGATGGAGAGCTCTTCCGTGGCGGCCGCCACGGTCTGCACATTGGCCGAAGTCTGCTGCGCCACGGAGGCCACAGTGACGGATTGCGTGGTGGTCTGGCCGGCGATGGTGGTCATCGACTGCGCCGTGGCCTCCATCTCGGTTGCCGCGGAGGACAGGCCCTGCGTCAGGGTCGAGACGTTGAACTCGAAGCGCTTGGTCAATTGATCGAGCAGCTCGGCACGGCGCATCTTGGCCTCGTTCTCTGCTTCCTGCTCCGCTGCGAGACGACGGGCCTCGATGGCGTTGTCCTTGAACACCTGCAGCGAGCGGGCCAGTGCACCGACCTCGTCCTTGCGCTCGACTCCTGTCACAGCCACCCCGAGATCGCCGTTTGCAAGACTGTTCATGGCTGCCGTTGTCACGGAGATCGGGCGGACAACGCCGAAGATCGCGATCGTGCAGAGCAGGCCGATCGCCAGCGTCAAGCCCACAAAGGACGCCGTAATCAGCTGCGTCGACGTGAAGGACGCGAGAGAAGTCGCGTCCGCCTTGGCTCGATCGAGAGCCTGAGCAATGGCTGCGGTCTGGTTATCGAGAATGTCCAGGGTCTTCTTGCGCAGGGCCCGTCCATCGCCGGTCGAGAGCGCGAAGGCCTCGTCGCTTTCGTTCAGCTGCGCATGGGCAATGGTTCGGCCCATGATTGCGAAATAGTCTTCGACATTCCGTTTCAGCTGTTCATTGGCTGCCCGAAGCTCCGCTGTATCCGAGAGCGCGATCAGGGCATCCAGATTCGTCAGGGCTGCTTTCTTGGCCTCTCTGAAGGCCTCGTCGTAGACGGCCATCTCCTGGAAGCGTTTTTCGATGAGCAGGTTCTTTTCCTGGATGGAGGCTTCGTTCACGTTCACCTTGATGGTGAGAGCGATGTCACGTCGCGCTGCGTGAGTGTCGATGATCTGCTGCGTATTCTCCGCAAGCGTATCGAGGCCGCTCCTCGCAAAGATGATGAGGCCGATGGTGACGGCCATCATCACGATGACCGGGATCGCCAGCTTCGTAATAATCTTGAGATTGTTCAAGGCACGCATCGCTGTTCGGTGGCCCGCCCGCATCGCCGCGGGAGGCGCGCGCCCCCACGACGCGCTCAACCAGGCATTCTCGTTATAAATTTTCAGTTTCGGGCAAGTCATTACGCAGAACTACTTAATCCTGCAGAAAAATGGGACTGTAATCTTGGTAAATACTGAAAAATTTTAACGATGCATTAAAGATTTAATGATCCGGACAGCAGACAATGACTGTCGAACCAACCCGGTGCAAAAAGTTCTACAGCACCACGATGCCTGCGTGCTTGGCTTTGTTGTCGGGCTCCACGTGGATCGTGATGAGCGAATCCTTCACATCTGCCTTGAGGGCGCGCTCCAGCCGGTCGCAGATGTCATGGGCATCAGTGACGCTCATGTGGCCCGGCACCACCAGATGGAAATCGATGAAGATCATCCGGCCGGCATGGCGCGTGCGCAGGTCGTGCGCTTCGATGGCGCCTTCCGCATTGACCGCGATGATCTCGCGGACGCGGCTCAAGGTCGCCTCGGGCAAGGCCTCGTCCATGAGGCCGCCGATGCTTTCCTTCATCAGACCCCAGCCGGACCAGAGGATGTTGAGGGCCACCAATGCGGCAAGGGCAGAATCGAGCCAGTGCCAGCCGGTGAGCGGAACGAGCAGGAGGCCGACGATAACGCCGGCAGAGGTCATCACGTCGGTCAGGAGATGGCGTCCGTCGGCCACGAGTGCGGGTGAACGCAGGCGTCGGCCCCGGCTGATCAGCATCCAGGACCAGAAAGCGTTGATCACACCGGCCAACGCATTGATGGCAAGGCCCTGCACGGGGGCATCGATGACCTTGGGAGACAGGAAACCGAAATACGCTTCCCGCAGGATGGCGAGTGCCGCCACGATGATCAGCACGCCTTCGAGAACCGCGGAGAAATATTCCACCTTGTGGTGGCCGTAAGGGTGGTTTGCATCGGCCGGCGTGGCGCTCAGGCGCACGGCCATGAAGGCCGCCACCGCCGTCACCACATTGATGACGCTCTCCAGCGCATCCGAATAAAGCGCAATGCTGCCCGTGATGTAATAGGCGGCATATTTCAGGACGAAAACAATGGTTCCGACGAATATGCTGCCGAGGGCAAGTTTTTGAATCTTGTCCATGGCGCGATGCGTAACGAGAGGGTTCTGCGGGAAACGAGGCGCCCTTATAGACCGTGCTGTCTCAAGCGCAAGACTTTGTTTTTATTTGCAATTCGTTCGCAAAATCACGTTGGCGGAAAAACATTTCATGTGCAGGTCAAGTCTGATCATGGGCGATGAACGGCAAAGTCGTGTGGCGGCCAGGCTTCGAGGGGAAATCGGTTATTCAGGGATGGCCGTCGCCTTGAGCAGGATCTTCTTGTAGTAGTTCGACAGGGATGGAGCGAGCGCCTGGCACTGCTGGACGAGTTCGAGAGCCTCGACCCGCCGTCCGGCGCCGATGCTGTCGAGAAGCGTCGGATGCAGCTCCGTCAGCTCCGCAAGCGCAGGATCCTGACTCTGTCCAGCCGGTGCCACGATGGTGAAGATGGCGGTTTTCTCGGCGCGCCCTTTGACAGCGATGCGGTCGAGTTCGATCAGCACGAAATGCTCCCGCAGCGCTTCCGCCGTCGCGGGACCGAGAACGATGGCGACACCGTATTCCTTCGACAGGCTCTCCAGACGCGAGGCGAGGTTCACCGTGTCGCCGAGCACGGAATAATCGTAGCGCCAGCGCGAGCCTACATTGCCGACCACGCAATCGCCGGTGTTGATGCCGACACCGATGGCGAAGCGCGGTGCATCCTCGCCCATTTCCTGCCGCAGCTGCGCATTCAGAATATCGACCGCTTCCAGCATGCGCATGGCGGCGCGCGCGGCGCGCAAGGGATGGTCCGGGCTCGGCAGCGGCGCGTTCCAGAACGCCATCACGCAATCGCCGATATATTTGTCGATGGTACCGCCTTCCGCCAGCACCGCCTCGGAGAGCGGATCGAGCAGGCGGTTGATGAGCGTGGTCAGCCGCTCCGGCTCGTCCTTCAATTTCTCCGACAGGGTCGTGAAGCCGCGCACGTCGCAGAACAGGATCGAGAGATTGCGGCGCTCGCCCCCGAGCTTGAGGGCACTCGGATCGCGCGCGAGCTGCGCCACGAGATCGGGCGAGAGATAGCGCGAGAACGCTTCTGACACGGTACGGCGCAGCTGGCGCTCACGGGCATAATCCAGGCCGAACCTCGTCCCGAAGACGGCAAGCGCCGCCGCCGCCGGCAAGGCCGGCGGTGCCCAGACGCGGCCGAAGCGCAGCACGACCCAGGATCCTATGATGAAGAAGGCGAGCAGGAAGGCTGCCGCCAGTCCGGTCCTCCAGGACACGCCGTGGGTGGAAAAGGCCGCGGCCAGAAAAGCTCCGGCGATCACCAGAAGCACCATGACAAGCCGCGGCACGGGCAGCACGTAGAGATTGTGACGAAGATTGTCGAGGATCGTGGCCTGGACCTCGACGCCGGCCGTGAGGGTGCCTTCGGTCAGCGTATAGGGGGTCGCGAACGTATCGGGGGCGCCGATATCGGCCGTGGTCGCCTGCTTCAGGCTTAGGCCCACCAGTACGACCTGATCTTTGAAATACCCTGGTGGCAGGAAGTTCTTCGGGTCCAGAGCCTGATAATAGGAAACGGTCGGATAGGAGCGGGCTGGCCCGAAATATTGGATCAGCGCGCCATCGGGAGCGGTGGCCTGCGGCTCCCCCTTCAGCCGAAGCACTTCGGCGGCAAAGCTGTCCGGCATCGGCGGCATGCGGCGCAGATAGGCATCTCCATCGAGATGCATCGAGGCCATGCCGGCCACCGCACCGGCATCGAGGAACGGATCAAGAGGGCTGACCCGAGTCACCTGGATGCCCTGAGCCAGCGGGGTGGTGACATCGTCGGCTGCCAGCACCGCATCCGGGCCGAGCGCCTTTGCCAAGGCCGTATCGGCTTCCTCGGTGGTCGGGTCGGCGAAGATGATATCGAAGGCGATCACCTTCGCGCCCGCCATGCGCAGGCTCTCGACCAGTTTCGCGTGAAGCTCCCGCGACCACGGCCAGCGCTGGCCGATTTCTCCGATGGACGGCTCGTCGATTGCCACCACCACGGCGCCCGGCCGTGCCGGGAGCGGCGGCGCGATCACAGAGAGAATATCGTAGAGCCGCGCTTCGATGAGGCGAAAAGGCGGAACGTAGAGAACCGGGATCAGCAGGGCTGCGATGAGCGCGGCCATGGCGAAGTGGCGCCAGAGGGGCTCTCCGCCGCCATGGTCGCTCGAGGCTGACGGCTTCCTGCTCACTCTAGAACCGTGCCTTGACGGTGGCTGCGACGGTGCGGCCTGGGGCCGGGATGTCGAACCCGAAATCATAACTCTGGTCGAACAGGTTGAGGGCCGTCAGGCCGACCTGAAAGCGCCGGTCCGGCGTTTCCCAGGTGATCGCAGCATCGGTCGTCCAGAAGGATTCCAATCGATCGTTGTCGTAGTTCCCGGATCGCTCGCCGATGAAGTTCTGAGTCACGGTGAACCGCAGCCGGCTCGGGTGAACGAAGGTGAACCCGAGGCGGGCAAAGCGCTCCGGAATGTAGGGCACCGGCTCTCCCACACCTCGTCCTTCCAGATCTTCCGATGTCGCGAGGATTTTCGAGGTCGCTCCACCGACGGTGCCGAAGACGCCGATGCCATGACCCAGCCAGACGTTGACCGTTGCGGCGATCCATTCCGCACGGGCTTCCTCGATACCTTCGATGCTGCTCAACGTGTTGATTCTGGGAATGTTGAGATCGTTCAGCGTCTGTCGCTGATATTCCAGGGCCGTGAAGACATGCGGAGTCCATTCCGCGTCCCAGCGCAGGATAAGACTCTTCGTCGGTCCGCTTGCAGGGGTATCGTTCGGAATCAGTCCGACCGTCGTCGCCGGTCCGAGGGAGTAGCTCAGATAAGTATCGGCATTCTCGACATAGGCGGCGCGGAGCCATTGGCCTTCCAGCGGCGAGACGCCGATGCCGAAGCGGGGCGCCACCCAAACATCGGGTCTGGCATTCTTCACGTCGAGGAAGGTGCGATGGATGCCTGCCTGAGCCTCGAACCAATCGTTCGGGCGCCATGAAAGATCGGCATAGGCACGGCCACCGCGAAAGGGGCTGTCGAAGGCCGCTGAGTCCTGCCGGTATTCCTCGTATCCTCCAAAATAAATGTCGCGAGAATGGCTGAACCCTTTGTACCGCAGCTGACCTGCCTGGGCCTCCAGGCCATAGCGCAGATTGAAGTCGCCGATCCCGATGGCATGGCTCACTGCTCCGACGACGCCATCCACGCGCTGCTTCTCTTGCCACAGGGTATTGATGGTGGGAAACGCACTGAAGTCCCAGAGCTCTCCGCGATCGAGCGTATCGTTCCGGGTCGCGAACACGGCGGCCGAGAGGACATTCCGATAGGCGAAAGTGTGGCTCCAGCCCGCCACGCCGAAGAGGGTGGTCTCGTCCCGCTCGATCTGCTCGGTGCGGTCAAACCGGTCGATATCCGTCAGGCCAGGCTGGGCCTCAATCGCCCAGCCCATGAACATGAACCGGTCGGCTGCATTGGGGGCAGTGCCGATGCTGAGCGTAATCCCCCGCCCCCTTTCGTTATCGGCGGTCAGATTGCCACGGGCCTCGTTGGCACTCGCAGACAGGCTGAAGCTCGTCGGCAACGGCTCATTGGAGAAACCGTTGACCAGCACGCCCGACTCCCAGCCGACCTTCCCGCCGCGCACAATCGCGCCGCCGCCGATCTCGGTGTCGAGAAATGGCCGGCGGATGGGATCGAAGCGTCCGATGCGGCCGGAAACGGCCAGAGGGTCGAGAAGGAGGCCCTGGATCGAGAGATTCAGAGCGGCGCTGTTGAGATCGGTTCCTTCCGCCGCCGACAACGTCGGTTCCGTGGGAAACAGGCCCGGCCGGCTGAGGATCGCCTGGTCGAAATACCCTTGCGCCTCGAAAGGATCGAATGTGCGGTCGGCATAGAAGCGCGCCCATTCATGCATGTTGATGAAGCGGTAGGCCTCGACCGGATAGGACCCGGTCTGTTTGGTGACCGAGATGCCGGCATAGTCACCACCACGAGCCCGGTAGCGCCGCAGGGCTTCGCGCGCCGCAAGGATCGCCTCGTCGGCCAGATAAAGATCGAGCGCGAAGGCCGTGCGCAGAATGGGGACGATGGGCGCCCTGGGGTCGAGCCGGTCCGCGTTGTCGAGGGTCTGCCAGGCGAGTTCGTAGTCGCCGTTCTGAAAATAGGCATCGGCCAGGGTGACCTGATCGTTGGAAAGGGCCGGATTGACGGCAGAACCGGCCAGCAGGGACTCGATGGCTTGGGCCATCTTGCCCTTCTGCAAAAGGTATCGCCCGCGGGCCGAATAGGCCGTGGGCGGATCGAGAGCGAGCGCCTTGTCGATGAGAGCGCCCGCCTCTTCCACGCGGCTCTGATCGAGGAGAAGAATGGCCAGATTGGTGTAGGGAATCGGGTTCTGCGGCTCGATTTCGATGGCACGCCGGAACGCGGCCTCCGCCTCGATGAAGGCCCCCCGGCCCTGTTCGAGCAGTCCGATCTGGTTCAGGAGCGAGAAATTCGGATCGGTCTTCACGACCTTGTAAAGGTCTGCCAAGGCTCCGTCGATATCGCGGGCATAATCCGCTTTGATCGTGGCCCCGAATGCGATCACGTTCGGATCGGTCGGATCGATGGCCCGAGCCCGTTCATAGGCCGCATACATGTCCTTGCGATGGTCGAGATCCTGCGCGAGAGACGCCGAGAGGATGGCAAGGCCAGCATCCTTCGGAAACTGTTTTCCAGCTGCGGCGGCTTCTGCTGCGGCAGCCTTGAGATCCTCACGAAAGCCGGTGAGATAGGCGTTGATCTCCGCAGTCCTCGGGTCCTTGATGGGGACCTTCGGCGCGGGTTGAACCCGCTTCGGATCGGCCAAAGACGCCGCTGCATAGCGACCATACTCGGCCCAGCCCCGACGCCGCGAATCCAGGCCCGGCTTCGCGCGCTCGAACAGTTTGATGGCGTCCTGCCAACGGCGGTCTGCGCCGGCGATGAGTGCCTCCAGATAATCGGCACGGGCACGCTGCGCCCTGGTCATCGGACGGCCACGAGCCTCGGCAAGGGGAGCTGCCGCGGCTTGCCTGCCTTTGGAGTTCATGAGGCTCTCGGCAAGCGTGAGCCAGTCTTCCGTCGTGCGCGCTTCCGGCGCGAGAGCTTGGATCCTCGTATCCTCGGCCTCGAACTGTTTCGGCTCCAGGGTCGATGTCGGCAGGTTGATGAAGACCTCCCGCATCGACATGTAGAAGAGCATCTGCTCGCGGTCGTTGGGGCTGACGAGTACGAATTTCGTCGGGGCCTGGCCGATTGCGGCCACCGCTCCTTCGCCCTGGCGCACCGTCACGGCGCCTTGCGGATTCTTGAGCTCGACGACGCCTTCAAGCACGACGAGCGAGGTTTTGCCCGAGCCGTCCACCGCCAATGACCAGTCGGTGCCGCGGATCGCCGCGACCGCCGCCGGCGTCTTGACGTCGACGCACGAGCCACCGCGGGCCGCGCGCGCCCAGATATTGCCGCCCTGAAGACTGAGCTGGGTCGCGTCTGTCGGGCCGTCAGCCACCTCGTTCACGGTCAGGGTCGAATTGCGGCCGACGCGGATCTGCGTCTGGTCCTTGAACAGAATTGCGAGATTGCCGATGGCATTCGTGCGCAGGGTATCGCCGCCGACGAGGCTCTGCTGGAGCTGGGCCGCACGCCAGAGATCCTCGCGCACGAAGCGCATCTCCTCGCCGCCCTTGGCGGCGACGATGGAGCCTGCGGCCGGGGTCTGGCGCGGCAAGGGTGCTTGGGCCTGTGCTTCGGCAAGGCACAGCGCCAGGGCGCTCGTTGCGGCCAGAAGCCTGAAGAATCCTACGGACATGAAAGAACCAACTTGACCGACATGTACCTGCTCTAACGTTACTTTAGCTTAGCAGGAAGGGCTTCGGATCAAAGCCGATTCACATCATGGACGGTGTGTTTTGCAGCACAGGGTGAACGATTGCGGCATGAAAGCCACAGATGAGGTGTTCAACCGAGGGGGAGGGGCCCGCTTCAAGCCATCTTGCCGCGCGCGATCAGCAGCTTCTGCTTCAGATCGTGCTGGGCGAAGGGCTTTTGCAGAACGGGACGGTCGCGGAAGGCGTCGCGGATTCCGGCGCTACCGTAGCCCGTCGAGAACACGAAGGGGATCGAGCGCTGGGCCAGGGCTTCGGCTACTGGATAGATCGGCTCGCCAGCAACGTTCACGTCGAGGATGGCCAGGTCGACCTGTTCGCGTGACACGACGTCAAGGGCCGCCGACAGCCGGGCCGCCGGGCCGATCACCTCGCAGCCGAAATCGAGAAGCATGTCTTCCAGGAGCAGGGAGATCGCGGCTTCGTCCTCAACGACAAGGATACGCAGGCCGTTGAGATCGCCGTCGCTCGTTACGCTTTCGGTCACGGGTTCACTTTCTTTCACGCTGGAGCGCTGGCCGATGGCTCAGCAGAGCACGAGACAAGATGCGCTGGATGTTCTGGACTTCAAGCCTGGAGAATCAAGCGCTTCTATCATTTTTGCGTATCCAAGCAAAAACCGGACGTAACCGGCCTGATCCATGATATCGTTATGCCAATCTTAGGGCGGTAGCCTGCCCTTGCCTAGGTCTCGTACCACTTCAGTTTATCCGGCAAAGGACTGGGCCAGATCGGCTGCCGGTGCCCTCTTGCGGAGCATGCTCCTTGTCCCGAATAATCGGCCCATGTTGTCCTCGCGTGATCGCTCTCCATTCGTCATGAACGCCTCTGCATCGGATCGAAACCATGCCTAGGCGGCGTTCCAAAGCACCCATTCTCATCGTTCTGCACCAGGAGCATTCGACCCCCGGCCGGGTCGGGCGCCTGCTCATGGAGCGCGGCTACCGCCTCGACATCCGACGCCCCCGCTTCGGCGATCCCCTGCCGGAAACGCTTGCCGAGCATACGGGAGCCGTGATCTTCGGAGGGCCGATGAGCGCCAACGATCCGGACGATTTCGTCAAGACGGAGATCGACTGGATCGAAGTGCCTCTGAAGGAGAACAAGCCCTATCTCGGCCTCTGCCTGGGGGCGCAGATGATGGCCAAGCATCTCGGCGCCCGGGTGTGGGCTCATCCCGAAGGCCGGGCCGAGATCGGCTATTACCCCTTGCTGCCGACAGCGGCCGGCGAAGCCCTCAGCGAGGATTGGGGCGTTCCCTGGCCGAGCCATGTCTATCACTGGCACCGGGAAGGTTTCGACTGCCCGTCGGGTGCCGAGACCTTGGCGACCGGCGACGATTTTCCGACTCAGGCGATCCGGTCCGGGGAAAGGGCCTTCGGGCTCCAGTTCCACCCGGAGGTCACCCACGCCATGATGTGCCGCTGGACGGTGGTCGCGGAGGAGCGACTGCGTATGCCGGGTGCCCAGGACCGTGTGCGGCAACTGGCCGGACGCTTCCAGCACGACCCGCATGTCTCGCGCTGGCTCGATCGGTTCCTCGATCACTGGCTCGATGACAAGGGATAAAAATTCCGGATGACGAAGACCCCTGTTCTGGTGAGCGAGCGTCTTTGCTTTCATGCTTGGGAGCCTGAGGACTTTCCTCTGCTGGCAGCCCTTCATGGTGATCCGCAGGTGCAGCATTTTCTGCAGATGGGCGATCCGCCCTGGGATGAACTGTTCCTCCAGAAGAAGTTCGAGAGTTTCCGGGCGGATTATGCGGCCCATGGCTGGACCAAGTTCAAGGTCACCGACCGGCAAGGGGCTTTCATCGGCCGGGCTGGTTTTGGGCGATTTGACGCGACCTGGGAACTCGAACTTGGCTACACCTTCATGCGACCCCTCTGGGGCCAAGGCTATGCAACGGAGGCTGCCGGGGCGCTGCTGGATTGGATCTACAGGGTTGAGGCCGTCGATCACGTCATAGGGTTCGCGGTGGCTGAGCACAAAGCCTCCCGCCGAGTTCTGGAAAAGGTCGGGATGGCGTTCACCAGTATCCGGGATGTCGACGGCATCCCCAACGCCTTCTACCGTCACAACCGCCCGGCCTGAGACGCTTCAAGGTAAAGGGAGGTGGTGCCTAAGTAGCATCGAACTCGAAGGGCGAGACGCCGCGCTTCATTTCGTCGACGATCAGCGCATGCATCAGGGGAGGGGCGGCGCGCTGCGGGCAGGCGATACGTTCGCACAGGCGGCAATTGATGCCGATGGGCGTCGCGTCCGAAGATGCGAGGTCGAGGCCGCGCGCATAGACGAGGCGATGGGCGTATTTCAGCTCGCAGCCGAGGCCCACCACGAATTGCGGATCGGGCGCTCCCCAGGGGTTGAAGGCGCGCTTGACCGTGCGGGCGATGGAGAACCAGCGAGACGTATCCGGCAGCTCGACGATCTGGGTCGCTACCTGACCCGGCGTCCGGAAGGTCGAGTGCAGGTTCCAGAGCGGACAGGTGCCGCCGAACTGCGAGAACGGGAAGCGGCCGGAGGAAAAGCGTTTCGAGACGTTGCCGGCCGAATCCACCCGCACGAGGAAGAAGGGAATACCGCGTGCGGCGGGGCGGGCCAGCGTCGTGAGCCGGTGCGCCACCTGCTCGAAGCTCGCGCCGAAGCGGGCGCCCAGGACCTCCACGTCGTAGCCGAGCGCTTCGGCCGCCGCATGGAACTTGCCATAGGGCATCATGAGGGCGCCGGCGAAGTAGTTGCCGAAAGAGACGCGCAGCAGCCGCCGTGCGGGTCCGTCCGTGGACTCGAGGCGCGCGGCGAGTGCATCGATGGTCTCGCGCATCTCGGCGAAGGCCAATTGGTAGGCGGCCTGGAAGGTTCTGCCAGATGGATCGACCAGTTCGGAGATCAGCAACTGACGCCGATGGTGGTCGTAACGGCGCAGTGAATCCGGCATCACGTCGATGGGCATCACGCGCACCCGGATGCCGTGCTTGGAGTGCAGGCGCTCGTTGATCGCGAAAAAGAGGTCGTGCCCCGTCATGGCCAGGTCCGAGGCCAGGGCCTCGGCCGCCTCGTCCAGCTCGGCAAAATGGTTCTTGGCCTCGTGAATCAGTTCCCGTACCCGGTCGAGCGGATTGACCTGGGCTGAGTCCTCCGCCCGGTCGCGGTCGCTGAGGCTCGGCGTCACCGCCTCGCGGGCGCCGCGCATGGCCTGATAGGCGCGGTAGAGCCGGTTGATGGCATCGACCAGGGAGGGCGCGCTCTCCACGGTCTCGCGCAGCTCGAGCCGCGCCACCGGCGTGGAGCGGAAGAGCGGGTCGGCGAAAACCTCTTCCAGCTCCGAGACGGTGCGCTCGTGATCGTCGTTGGCGAATTCGCGCGGGTCGAGCTGATAGGCATGGGCGAGGCGGATCAGCACCTGCGCGGTGATCGGGCGCTGATTGCGCTCCATCAGGTTCAGGTAACTCGGGGACAGCCCGAGCTCCTCGGCCATGCGGGACTGGCTCATGTTGAGCTCGCGCCGTAGCCGCTTGAGGCGGGGTCCCACGAAAAGCTTTCTGCTCTCATCCATATTGTAAATCTTTTTACAAGTTTACACGGCCCGTCGAGTCAAAGCTTTACAGAACGACTTTTCTTTTGAAATCCACCGTTGAAACAACGGCTTCTTCGAGAGTTAATCAAGTCAAGACGTCCTGCTGCTTTGCAACAATTCTGGCCTGCAGGAGAGTTTTGTCAAGAAATGTAAAAGGAAGGGTAATCATGAATAGCCAGCCGAATCCGGGTTCCCTGCAGGACCTGATCCCCGCCGCTCCCGAGGGGCGCTTCGACGGTATCCGCAGACCCTATTCGGCCGACGATGTCGCCCGGTTGCGCGGGTCCTTCCCCATCGCCTACACGCTCGCCGAGCGCGGCGCACAGCGCCTGTGGCAGCTCCTGCACGAGCGCCCTTATGTCCATTCGCTCGGCGCCATGACTGGCAACCAGGCCATGCAGATGGCCCGCGCCGGCCTCGAGGCGATCTACCTCTCCGGCTGGCAGGTGGCGGCGGATTCGAACGTGGCCGGCGCCATGTATCCCGACCAGTCGCTTTATCCGGCCAATTCCGGCCCCGAGCTGTGCCGGCGCATCAACCGCACCTTCCAGCGCGCCGATCAGATCGAGCATGCGGAGGGTGGCGCGAAGCGCGACTGGTTCCTGCCCATCGTGGCCGATGCGGAGGCCGGTTTCGGCGGACCGCTCAACACTTTCGAGATCATGAAGGCCTATATCGAGGCCGGCGCCGCGGGCGTGCACTTCGAGGATCAGCTCGCCTCGGAGAAAAAGTGCGGCCATCTCGGCGGCAAGGTGCTGATTCCGACTTCGGCGCATGAGCGCAACCTCATCGCTGCGCGGTTGGCCGCCGATGTGATGGGCACCTCGACTCTCATCATGGCCCGCACGGACGCGGAATCGGCCAAGCTCATCACCTCGGATGTCGACGAGCGCGACCGGCCTTTCATCGAGCCCGACAGCCGCACGCCGGAAGGCTTCTATCGCCTGAAGGACGGCGCCGGCCTCGACCATTGCATCGCCCGCGGCCTGGCCTATGCGGAACTCGCCGACCTCCTGTGGTGGGAGGCCTCGCATCCGGATCTCGACGATGCGCGCAAGTTCGCGGAAGCGATTCACAAACGCTATCCGGGCAAGCTGCTCGCCTATAACTGCTCGCCGTCCTTCAACTGGAAGAAGAAGCTGGACGATGCCACCATCGCCAAGTTCCAGCGCGAACTCGGCGCCATGGGCTACAAGTTCCAGTTCGTGACGCTCGCCGGCTTCCACCAGCTCAATTACGGCATGTTCGAGCTGGCGAGTGGCTACCGCGACCGCGGCATGGGTGCCTATTCCGAGCTCCAGGTCCGTGAATTCGCCGCCGAGACCGACGGCTACACCGCTACCCGCCACCAGCGCGAGGTCGGCACCGGCTATTTCGACCAGGTCTCGGTGGTCATCACCGGCGGCAAGTCCTCCACAACGGCCATGGCGGAATCGACCGAGACCGCGCAGTTCCAGACCTCGGCCAAGCTTCAGGCGGCCGAATGAGCCTTGGCGAACCCCAAAATTTTGCACCAATGGAGATTGAAAATGCTTAAGTCACGTTTCTGGGTGGTTGGCGGCGAGTACACCTCCTGCGACTGCGAAACCATCGTCCAGGGCACCGAGCGGGTGGTCGGCCCCTTCGAGAGCCGCACCGAGGCCGAGCGCACCTGGCGCAGCCTGTCGGAGGATCACCGGCCCCAGGCCCAGGTCCGCTTCACCATTGCCCAGGAGCCTCCGACGACCTTGAGCGCCTGACGAGGCCCCCGAGAGCGCTTGACGGCCGTCCCCGCCGGAGAATGAAATTTTCTTCGGCGGGTCTTTGTCGTTTCCACACAAAGTTTTTATCCCCAAACCGAAGTCTTCTTGAGGCCCCCTCTGCCTAAATGGCGGAACTGTCCTAGAAACAGCAGGGCAAGGTTCCATAAGGGGATTCCCATGAAGACCGTCCTCAAGTCGCTGACATTGGCTGCTGCCCTCGCATTGGCAGCGGTGGGTGCCGCCAAGGCCGATGTGGTCGTCTCGTCGAAGATCGATACGGAAGGCTCAGTGCTTGGCAACATCATTCTGCTGATGCTCAATGCCAACGGCATCAAGACCCAGGACCGCATCCAGCTCGGGGCGACGCCAGTGGTGCGCAAGGCGATCACGGCGGGCGAGATCGACATCTACCCGGAATATACCGGCAATGCGGGCTTCTTCTTCAACAAGGCGGACGATCCGGTCTGGAAGGATGCGGCCAAGGGCTTCGAGATGGCCAAGAAGCTCGATTACGATGCCAACAAGATCGTCTGGCTTGACCCCTCGCCCGCCAACAACACCTGGGCCATCGCGCTGCGGAAGGACCTGGCCGATGGCAACAAGCTGAAGACCCTCGCCGATTTCGGCCAATGGATCTCGAAGGGCGGCAAGGTTGTGCTCGCGGCCTCCGCCGAATTCGTGAATTCGGACTCGGCCCTGCCGGCATTCCAGAAGACCTATGACTTCAAGATGAAGCCGGAGCAGCTCATCGTACTCTCCGGCGGCGACACGGCAGCGACCATCAAGGCGGCGGCGGAGCAGACCAACGGCGCCAATGCGGCCATGGTCTATGGCACCGATGGCGGCATCGCCCCGTCGGGCCTGGTGGTGATGGAAGACAACAAGAATGTGCAGCCCGTCTATGCACCGGCTCCGATCATTCGCGAATCGGTTCTGAAGGAGAATCCAAAGATCGCCGAGATCCTGAAGCCTGTCTTTGCATCCCTCGATCTTGCGACACTCCAGCAGCTGAATGCTCGCGTTCAGGTCGGCGGCGAACCGGGAAAGGCCGTGGCGACGGATTATTTGAAGTCCAAGGGTTTTCTGAAATGATCTGAAGTCCCGTCCAAGGGACGACAGGCGGCGCGACAAAGGCCGGAAGTTTTGTGAATACGATCTCGACCCGAACGACCGCGCCCGGTATGCCTTCGTTGCGCCCATCCTTGTCCCTCGATCGCCTCGGGAGCGTGATCGCCGTTCTGATCGGCATCGCGCTCTTCGCATCGCCCTTCGTGATCTATCGCGCCAACCGCATCGTGGCCGGCGAAGGGCGAATGCTGATCGACGCGTTGCCGCTTTCGGGCGCGTTCGGCGTCCTGGTCGTGTCGCTCGGCATTGCGCTGTGCGCGGCGCTGGTCCACACGCCACTGATTCGCCTCGCCGCCGCTTCTCTTGGCCTGTGCGTGATCTTTCCCGCAGTCGGATGGTCTGCCGGATTCATCACGCCGGCCGGCAACACCTTTGCACGCGTCTCACCGTCTCTCGGCTTCTGGCTGCTCGCTCTCTCCTTCGCGCTGCTTGCGGCCGATGCGCTGGCGCGTCTGCGCCTGGGACCCTGGGCGCGGCTCGCCGCTCTCGCTGTGGCGGCGGGTGCGATTGCACTTCTGCTCGTCTCCGGAGCCTGGAACGATCTCTCCCTGCTCAAGGAATATGCGAATCGGTCGGACACCTTCTGGCGCGAGGCAGGCCGGCATCTGTGGCTCGCCTTCGGCTCGATGGTGGCAGCCTGCCTCGTCGGGCTGCCGCTCGGCATTCTCGGCCATCGCATCCGGCGTCTCAGAACGGCGATTCTTCAAGTGCTCAGCATCGTCCAAACGATCCCGAGCATTGCGCTCTTCGGCATCCTGATCGCGCCGCTCGGCTATCTCGCCGCGCATGTGCCTCTGGCCGCGGCTTTGGGCATTCGCGGCATCGGGGTAGCGCCAGCCTTCATCGCGCTTTTTCTCTATTCCCTGCTGCCGGTCGTGGCCAACACGGTCACCGGATTGAAGCAGGTGCCGGCCGACGTGATCGATGCGGCCCGTGGCATGGGATTGTCCCCGCGCCAGCGCCTGTGGCAGGTCGAGTTACCCCTGGCGCTTCCCGTCATTCTCGCCGGCATCCGCATCGTGCTGGTTCAGAACCTTGGATTGGCCACGGTGGCGGCATTGATCGGGGGAGGGGGCTTCGGCACCTTCGTGTTCCAGGGCATCGGACAGACGGCCATCGACCTCGTGCTCCTGGGCGCCATTCCGACGGTGGCGCTGTCCTTTGCTGCCGCCATCACCCTTGATGCGATCATCGATCTGACCAAGCGGGGCTCCTCATGATCGAGATCGAGCATCTCACCAAGCGCTATGGCGCGACGACCGTCGTCGACGACGTGTCCTTCCGGGTCGATGAGGGAACGATCGCGGTCGTCGTCGGTACGTCGGGCGCGGGCAAATCGACCCTGCTGCGCATGATCAACCGCCTCGTCGAGCCAAGCTCGGGCCGCGTGCTCATCGACGGTGAAGACACCATGACGATCCCGGAGGACGAGCTGCGGCACCGGATCGGCTACGTGATCCAGGGCTACGGGCTGTTTCCTCATCGAACGGTCACGGAAAACATCGCCACCGTGCCGCGTCTTCTCGGCTGGGACAAAAGGCGGATCGCGGCCCGCGTCGAGGAACTGCTCGATCTGTTCCAGCTTGATCCGGCGGAATTCGCCAGAAAATTCCCGCACGAGCTGTCCGGCGGTCAGCAGCAGCGTGTCGGCGTCGCGCGGGCGCTCGCAGCAAAGCCCGCTCTTCTCCTGATGGACGAGCCCTTCGGCGCGCTCGATCCGGTCATCCGCAGCAAGGCGCAGGACGATCTCATCGCGATCCAGCGCCGCCTCGGCACCACCATCGTTCTCGTCACGCACGACATGAACGAGGCCTTCCAACTGGGCGACAAGATCGCCGTGATGGATCGGGCAGGGCTCCTGCAATATGCGACGCCTGCGGAACTGCTCACACATCCGGCGGAAGATTTCGTCGAGCAGCTTGTGGGAACGGCGGAGCGGCCTTTCCGTCTCCTGTCCCTGATTCGCGTGCAGGAAGCTCTCGAGCAGGGTGCCGTCGAGGGAGAGCCCATCCTCGTCACCGATTCCTTACGGGATGCTCTCTCACGGCTGATCTGGGTGGGAAGGAACGAACTGCCAGTCGCGGATGTTTCCGGTGCCATCGTCGGACGCGTCAGCGTGAGGGGCATCATGGCGCATGGGCGGCCCGTCCCATGAGCGGCCGTTCGCTCGTCCTGCGTGGTGCAGCGCTGCTCCTGCTGGTGCTCTTCATCACTGCACCGCAGCTCTTCGCGTTCGCGTTCAAGCCCCTGACCGTGAACGATGCGCCGGCGATCTACAATCAGGGCAGCCTGCTCGCCCTGACCCTATCGCACTTACGCATCGTGTTTCTGGCGACGCTGGCCAGCACGATTCTCGCCGTGGGGCTCGGCATCTTCGTCACGCGTCCGTCAGGAAGCGAGTTCCTGCCGCTCTCGCGCAGCCTCGTGAATATCGGCCAGACCTTTCCGCCCATCGCAGTCCTGGCGATTGCGGTGCCGCTCGTCGGTTTCGGCGAGAAGCCGACCTTCATCGCGCTCTTTCTCTACGGTCTTCTGCCGATCTTCGAGAACACGCTCACCGGCCTGATGGAAGTGTCGCCGCAGACGCTTGAAGCCGCCAAGGGCATGGGCATGAATCCGCGTCAGCGTCTCATGCAGGTCGAACTCCCGCTCGCACTGCCGGTGATCCTGGCCGGCATTCGTCTCTCGGTGATCATCAGTCTCGGTACCGCCACCATCGGCTCGACGGTGGCGGCGAAGGGATTGGGCGAGGTCATCATTGCCGGCCTTCAATCCAACAACGTCGCCTTCGTGCTGCAGGGCGGATTGGTGGTTGCGTTGCTCGCCGTTCTGATCCACGACGGATTGGGGATAGTCGAACGGGTGGTTGCTGGAAGGCTGGGCCGCCCCGTGGACGAGGCCCCATGACACTTCTCGAACGCCTGAAAATCGAAACCCGCGCAGCACATGACAGGATCGAGGCAGCCATCGATCTCGACCGCCGAATCTCATCGCGTGATGCCTATAGGGATCTGCTGATCCGCTTTTACGGCTTCCACGAGGCCTGGGAGAGCGAAGCCCTCGAAGCGGCTCCGGATCGGACGTTCTTTCAGAGCCGCTGCAAGGCGCAGCTTCTCGCCAGAGATATCGAGGCTCTGGGACTCACCTCCGACGAGATCATTCAATTGCCGCAAGGTCGACCACTCATGCCGCTGCGGGCCCCCGAGGCGGTGCTGGGCAGCATGTATGTGGTCGAGGGCTCGACGCTTGGCGGCGCCATCATCGCGCGCGAGGTCGAGCGAAAGCTCGGGCTCAATGCGGAGACAGGTTGCGCCTATTTCCGCAGCTACGGCCGCGATATCGCTGCCATGTGGAAATCGTTCGGCGCGGTGCTTCTGGAGGCTTCGTCACCAGAAACCGATGATCTGATCGTCGCATCTGCGCAACAAACCTTCGATGTGATGCATGACTGGCTGTGCGAGGTTCCATGACGCTGCAAACGCCGCAAGACATCGATCTGACCGCCTGCGAGCGGGAGCCGATCCACATTCCCGGCAGCATCCAGCCGCACGGGATGCTTCTCGCGATCAGGCTGTCCGACAGGACGATTGCCTATGCCAGCACCAACATCGCCGAGACCTTCGGGTTCGATCCGGCTGATGTTCTCGGCCGGCCTTTCGAGCAGGTGCTGCCGGCTCTGAGCGCGGAATTCAGCGCGCAGCTGGACGATCCGCCATCGGCGGGAAGCACGCGTTTCGTCAGGACCATCCAGGTCCAGACCGCGCGGGAGGAACGATTCTACGAGACGGCAATCTCCCGCTCGGGCGAGCATGCCGTTCTCGAACTGGAAGAGCCGCCCTTCGGTGCAATCTCCAGCATCGATGCGCTCTATCCCACATTGCGCCGATTCGTGGAACAGCTGCAGGGAGCCTCCACGGTCGAGGTCCTGTGCAGCCTTGCGGCGCAGGATATCCGCCGCATGACCGGCTTCGACCGGGTGCTGATCTACCGCTTCGACGAGCAGTGGAACGGCACCGTCATCGCCGAGGACCGCAACGAGGCGCTGCCTTCCTATCTCGACCTGCGCTTCCCCGCCTCCGACATTCCCGCCCAGGCGCGGGAGCTCTATCGGCGTAACCGGTTGCGCATCATTCCCGATGCGAATTATACACCTGTCCCGATCCAGTCGTGCGATCCCGCGCCGCTGGACTTGAGCGACTCGGTGCTGCGTAGCGTCTCGCCGGTTCATCTCGAATACATGCGCAACATGGGGACGCTTGCCTCCATGTCGATCTCGATCCTGCGCGACGGCAAGCTGTGGGGCCTGATCTCCTGCCACAACAAGGAGCCGAAGCGGGTCTCGCTGCAGGTGCGCAACGGCTGCGATTTCCTCACGCAGATCTTTTCCCTGCAGCTGGAGGCACGGGAGAACACGACTCTCGCCGAAAACCGCGTGCGCCTCGGTGCCGTGCAGACACGGCTTCTCGCCCATATGGCCGCGGAGGAGCATTTCATCGCGGGGCTGGTGAACCATCCGGACGACCTGATGATGCTCGCGGGTGCGAAAGGAGCCGCCGTGCTGACGCAGGATCATTGCTGGTGCGTGGGCCAAACCCCCGATGAGGAACAGGTTCGGGCTCTGTTCGACTGGCTGTCCGAGAACCATCAGGAGGATGTCTTTGTCGCTGACAATCTGTCCGAGGTGTATCCAGCGGCGAAAGCCTTTGCCGACAAGGCGAGCGGGCTGCTCTCGATTTCAATCTCGAAGGTGCATTCGAGCTACGTGCTCTGGTTCCGCCCCGAGGTCGTGCAGAATGTCAAATGGGGCGGAAATCCGCAAAAACCTGTCGAGGAGGAGGCGGGAGGCTTAAGGCTCCATCCCCGGCGCTCCTTCGAGATCTGGAAGGAGACGGTGCGCGACCGCTCCCTGCCTTGGGATCGAAGCGAGGTCGAGGCGGTCAAGGAACTTCGCAACGCCATCGTCGGCATCGTGCTGCGTCGGGCCGAGGAACTGGCGGCGCTCTCGGAGGAATTGCGCCGCAGTAACAAAGAGCTGGAGTCCTTCTCCTATTCGGTCTCGCACGACCTGCGGGCACCATTCCGGCACATCGTCGGCTATTCCGAACTTTTGAAGAAACAGGAATGGAGCGATCTGTCGGAAAAGGGCAAGCGCTACATCGACACAATCATCGATGCCGCCTACACGGCTGGAACCCTCGTCGACAACCTGCTGCGCTTCTCGCAGATGGGCCGCACGGCTCTGAAGCCCCGGCAGGTCGACGTCGCCGGCATGGTTGAGGAGATCCTGCAGAAACTGGCCATGGAATCGGGGAACCGCCGGATCCAGTGGATCGTTGGGGACTTGCCGGCGGTGAATGCCGATCCGGTACTGATTCGGCTTGTCTTCGAAAACCTGCTAGACAATGCCGTCAAATACACCCGCACCCGGGAGAAGGCACGTATCGAGATCGGCTCCTATCGGAACAATCGGGAGACGGTCTATTTCGTGCGCGACAACGGGGTCGGGTTCGATATGAAGTACATCGAAAAGCTGTTTGGCGTTTTCCAGCGTCTGCACCGAATGGAAGACTTCGAGGGAACCGGGATCGGGCTGGCCAATGTACGCCGCATTGTGGAAAGACATGGAGGCCGGGCCTGGGCCGAGGGAGTGCTCGACAAGGGAGCGACCTTCTCCATCGCCCTGCCGGATCAGAGTGAAGGAGCCGCATGAATGGCGGAGCTGAAGCCGATTCTGCTGGTCGAGGACAACCCGAAGGATCTCGAACTGACCATGGCGGCCCTGGAGCAGAGCCAGCTCGCCAACGAGGTCGTCGTGGTGCGCGACGGCGAGGAGGCGCTCGATTTTCTCTATCGCCGCGGCGCCCATGAAAACCGCAACACCGCCGACCCGGCCGTCGTCCTGCTCGATCTCAAGCTGCCGAAGATTGATGGGCTCGAGGTGCTGGAGGCGGTCAAGGCCGATCCGCACTTGAGGCAGACACCTGTCGTCATGCTCACTTCGTCGCGGGAGGAAAGCGACCTCGTGCGCAGCTACGAGCTCGGCGTGAACGCATTCGTGGTAAAGCCCGTGGGGTTTCGCGAGTTCTTCGACGCGATCCAGGATCTCGGTGTATTCTGGGCTATCCTCAACGAGCCGCCGCCGCGGCGCAACGGAGGATAGAGATATCGATGAATCGGCCGCCCGTCATCCTGTCCGATCGGGAGCTGCGCATCCTCCTCCTGGAGGACAGCGCGCTCGATGCCGAGCTGGTGACGGAAGCCCTGATCGATGCCCGGCTTCCCGTATCGATCGAGCGGGTGGTGTCCGCCGATGAATTCACAAAGGCCGTTCGGGAGGAAAGCTGGGATCTCATTCTCGCCGATTATCTTCTGCCGGCCTTCAATGGCCTGAAAGCGCTCGAGATCGCCCGGGACATATCTCCCGCCACGCCCTTCGTGTTCGTTTCCGGCGCCCTGGGCGAAGAGGTTGCCGTCGAGGCCTTGAAGCGCGGCGCGACGGATTACGTCCTCAAGGACAAGCTCGACCGCCTGCCCGCCACCGTCCTGCGGGCCTTGGCCGAAGCCCGCGAGCGCGATGAGAAAAGGCAGGCGCAGGGTGCCCTGCAGCAGATGCTCGATGAGCGCACGGCGCTTCTGCACGAGCTCGATCATCGGGTGAAGAACAATCTCCAGCTGCTGCTCTCCCTGGTCGGAATCGAGTTCCGTCAGGCCAAGGACGAGCAGGTGCGCCAGGTGCTCGGGCGCATGAAGGAGCGCATGCAGGCTCTCGCCGCCGCCCATCGCGACCTCTATGATGGGCAGGGATCGGCGCGGTTCGATGCCTCGCGCTTTGCCAGGGGCTTGTGCGAGGAGCTGGCTGCGTCCGTTCCTGGCGTGAGGATCACGCCGGAATTCGAAATCGGGAATGTGGAGGTCGAGGCCGCCAAGGCAGCCCCCATGGCGCTTCTGTTCAACGAGATCGTCGTCAATGCACTCACACACGCCTACCGGGAACGGCAAGGAAAGTTGAAGCTCACGCTCCGGATCCACGATGGCACGCTGCTCTTCCGGATCTCGGATGATGCCTTCAGTCTCGAGGAAAAGCAGGCCGCGAAGGACAGCGCCTCCGGGACCATCCTGAAAGCTCTCGCGCGCCAGCTCGACGCTGGTGTTGAATGGCCGCTCGACAATCCCGCCGTTCTGGTGTGTGTCACCATGCCCATCCAGGATGTCGGCTAGATGGAAGGCCGAAGATTCAACACCGGATCATCGATTGAGGGGCGCCCCGAAGGCGCCCGCACATCGCTGCGGCAGGTGTTGTGGGGACTGGTGCTGGTTCTCGCCCTGCCGACGATTCTGGTGGCCGCTGGGGGGCTTTATTCAAGCTATCAGGCCGAGCGTCAGGCCACCGATCTGCGCATGCAGGAAACGGCCCGCGCCCTGAGCCTATCGCTCGATCGCGAAATCGAAAAATCGGTAGTGGCCCTGCAGGTTCTAGCTCAGTCGTCCAGTCTCGCCAGAGGGGACTTCGAAGAGTTTTATCAGCGGGCGAAAAACACTCCTCTCTCGGAGCCCTCCTGGGTGGCTCTTTTCGAACCCGAAGGGCGAGTGATCTTCAACACCCACGTGCCTTACGGCGTCATCCTGCCGAACAGTAACCGTCCGAATGTTCTGCAGCGCGTTCAGGAATCCCGTAAGCCGCATGTGTCCGATCTATATGTGGGCTCATTGACGGGACAGCGCCTGATCATCATCGATGCCCCGGTCATTCTCGATGAGAGGGTCGCCTATATCCTGTCGCTCGCGATTACGCCGGATGTCTTCCAGAACATCATCCGCGATCAAAGGATTGCCGAAGGCTGGAATGCCGCGGTGCTCGATCGCAGCAGGCGGATCGTGGCCCGCTCCAGGTCGCCAGAGCGATTCGTCGGGCAGCTTGCCAGCCCTTACATTCAGGAGGCCCTTGCGGCCGCGCAGGAAGGCCGGCTCCAGAGCGTCACGCTGGATGGCATTCCAGTGCGCACTTATTTCAGCCAGTCTCCGACCTATGGCTGGTCTTTCGTCATCAGCATCCCGGAAGCGGAACTGGCCAAATCGGCGCAGCGCTCTCTCTTCTGGCTCACGATTCTCGGAGCTGTCATCCTGGGCGGCATTCTCCTGGCGGTTCTGCTTTCCCGCTCCATCGCCAAGCGGGTCGACCAGCTTGTGGCGGCAGCGCGAGCCCTCGGGCGTGGAGATGAAGTCGCCGATCCGACGACGACGCGAGTTCTGGAGTTCGACACGATCAAGAAGGCTCTCGTGGAGGCGGCCACCGGCATCCGCACGCACGAGCGCGAGCGGGATGAGGTTCTCGCCCATGTGGCCGAGAGCGAAGCGCGCCTGCGCCTGGCGCTCAATGCGGGACATCTCGGCTCCTGGGAGTTCGTCCCTTCCACGGGGGCCTTCACCACATCGGCCATCTGCCGCGCTCATTTCGGGCGTGGACCCGACGAGCCATTCTCCTATGCGGATCTGGTTGCGTCGATCCATCCTGACGATCGTGCGATGCAGGCGGAAGCCGTCGCGCAGGCTCTCGCAACCCGCACAGACCTTCATGTGGAGTATCGGGCGGTCTGGCCAGACGGCAGCGAGCGCTGGATTCGGGTGAGCGGTCGCATGAGAATCGGACCGGATGGACAGCTGTCCATGGTCGGCGTTTCACAGGACATCACCGAGCGCCGGCTCGCCGAGGAGCGGCAGGCGCTTCTGCTTCACGAA
This sequence comes from Microvirga sp. VF16, assembly GCF_016864375.1. GTDB lineage: Bacteria > Pseudomonadota > Alphaproteobacteria > Rhizobiales > Beijerinckiaceae > Microvirga. Next base: position 389,070 of record NZ_CP069354.1, read on the forward strand.
CTCAATCATCGGGTCAAGAATACGCTGGCGACGGTTCAATCGGTCGCCTCGCTGACCAGGCGCTCCGCCGACAGCAATGATCCGGCCGCGTGGAACGCCTTCATGGATCGGTTGCACGGGATGGCCAAGACTCATGACCTTCTCACGGCCACTCAATGGCAGGGTGCGCTTCTGGAAGACGTGCTGAAGAACGAGCTGGAGCCCTATCAGGATGGCATGCAGCAGCGCATCCGCCTGCGCGGTCCGCGGATCAATCTGCAGCCGGGCGCTGTTCTGGCTCTGGGGCTTGCCATCCACGAACTGGCGACGAACGCCGTCAAGTACGGCTCGCTTTCCGTTCCGGATGGCAAGGTTCACGTGATGTGGGCCGTCGCGTCAGGAAGCGGACAACCTGCACTTCTTGTGGAATGGGTCGAGAGCGGTGGCCCTCCGGTAAAGCAACCCGAGCGTCAGGGGTTTGGATCCAAGCTTATTCAGCGCGGCCTCGCGCAGCAGCTTGGAGGCGAGATCAAGCTCGATTTCGCACCGGCCGGAATCCGCTGCGTCATCACCTTCCCGATTTCGACCCTGGCCCTCGACCTGAGCGATGCGGACGAGACCTGCGAGCGCTATGCGTCTTGATGACGGATAGGACACAGTCCCCTATGTCATCCCCGGCGGTCCGCAGGACCGGGACGGGGATCCATGGCGTTGAGCACGTGGGTGGATCCCTTCCCTCGCTTCGCTCACCGGGGATGACAGCGAGGCGCTAAAGTGCCATTTCCAGGTGATGGGCTAGCGCATCGTGCGGACCCAGCGGGCCGCGTCAGCGAAAAGTGGGCCCGGTTTTCGCTGGCGCGGCCCGCTGGGTCCGCTCCGAACGATGCGCTGCTTAAGGAATTGGGCATCGGATTGGATCCCAAAAGTGGATCCACTTTTGGGTCCGATGCTATAAGCCATTGTCCCCTCATCCGGTGCCTTTATGACGACGATCAGAGACAAGCTCGAAACCATTCTGGAGCGCCTTGCCGGGCGTGCGGCCGACGAACGTGTGTTTCTGCGCGTTTACGAAGAGGCGGCCCGCGTTGCCGCCGATGCCGCCGATGCGCGGCGCCATGCCGGTCTCTCGCTCGGGCCGCTTGATGGCACAATCATCTCGATCAAGGATCTCTTCGATGTGGAGGGCGAGACGACGCTTGCAGGCTCGATTGCCCTGCGCGATGCGCCTGCTGCTGACAGCGATGCGATCATCGTCCGCCGCCTGCGCCGCGCTGGCGCCGTCATCCTCGGCAAAACCAACATGGTGGAGTTTGCCTTCTCGGGTCTCGGCCTCAATCCGCATTACGGCACGCCCGGCAATGCGGCAGATCCTTTGCGGATCCCCGGCGGATCGTCATCGGGCGCTGGTGTCTCGGTGGCGGAGGGCACGAGCGAGATTTCCATCGGCAGCGATACCGGCGGCTCCGTGCGCATTCCGGCAGCGCTCAACGGTGTCGTCGGCTTCAAGCCGACGGCGCATCGGGTGCCGCTCGACGGTGCCTTCCCCCTCTCGCCCAGTCTCGATTCCATCGGACCGCTGGCTCGCACCGTGCAGGATTGTGCCGTCACGGATGCCATCATGGCAGGTGAGGAGACACGCGCGTTGAGGCCACATCCCCTGGCCGGATTGCGGATCGGCGTTCCACGCGGTCGCCTGTTCTCGGACACCGAGCCGATGGTGGAGCGGGCCTTCGAGACATCGTTGACGCTCCTGTCCCGCGTCGGCGCGAGAATCGTCGATCACGGCATCGAGGATCTGCTACAGGAGATGGCGGACACCACCGTCGCGGCCTCCATCGCATCCATCGAGGCATCGGAAGTCCATGCGGATTGGTTGGAGACAAAAGCGAAGGAAATCGATCCGCGCGTGCGCTGGTGGATCGCGCGCAGCGGCACTGTGCCGGCACCGATCTACATCCGCATGCTGCGCCGCCGGCGCGCGCTCGCGGCCGCCATGGACGAGCGTTTGTCCCCGCTCGACGTGTTGGTGCTGCCGACCACCGCTGTCTCGGCGCCCCTGATCGCACCGCTGGAAGCCGACGACAAGCTCTACAACAAGATGGACTGGCTGATCCTGCGCAACACCATGTTCGGCAACCAGTTCGATCTGACCGGTATCTCGCTGCCGATCCCCGGCACGGAGCGGCCGGTCGGACTCATGCTGATAGCGCGCCACGGTCACGACCGGCGGCTTCTCGAGATTGCCGCAGGCGTCGAGACGATGCTGGCGAGCGGATCGTGAAGGCACAGGATCGAAGGATGACGCGTTATGCCCATTCCGGATTGATCTTGCGAGAAACCGGATGATGCGTCGCCTGTATCTCTGCCTTGGCTATGCCAGCCTCGTACTGGGCATCGTCGGAATTTTCCTGCCGGTTCTGCCGACAACGCCTTTCGTGCTCGTGTCGGCCTGGTGCTTTGCCCGCTCGAATCCGGTCCTTGCCGAGCGTTTGTACAACCATCCTCGCTTCGGACCATTGCTAACCGCCTGGCGCGATCAAAGAGCCATTCCGCTGCACGCCAAATTCTATGCGCTTGCTGCGCTTGTTCTGTCCTACGCCTTGATCCTGTGGCTCACGGAAAATCGCATCCTGCTCGTTATTCTCGCGGCGATCATGGGCAGCGTCGGCCTCTACATCGCAACACGCCCGAGACCGCGCGACAGTTCCAACGGCTGATTCCCGAACAGCTGCGATCGGTGAAATTTGCTGCAATTTGAGCACAATTTCCTTGTCGCGCAAGGCTATATAAGAGCGCCGTCTTTGTAGAGCTTCTTATGTTTGGCCAAGTTTGTGCCATGTTGCGGCCCAGGTTCCGGGTAGGCTGCAAACGTCACGATTGAAGGAGCCACATCATGCGCGGTCTCAGCTTGTCGGTTTTTCTGCTTGCGTCAGCCGCTATGCTCGTGCCGCTTCTGATTGCTTTGGCATATGCAGTGAGTGTATTGATTTCAGCCCTAATGTTCCCGTGAAACGTTATCGCTTCAATCCATTTTTATTAAGCTATTGTTTGACGACATTCAGCAATCTGGTCTGGAACCGGGTGTGTAAGCGGGCGTTGGATTGCGAATTGTCGAACAGGACTTTTCAAATGCGAAAAATGATTCTCCTTGCCGTCGCAGCCATGGGTTCAAGTTTCTTCGTTGCCTCGTCCTCCTCGGCTCAGCCGCAGATCCAGTTTGGTATCGGACCCGATGGCCGTCCGCAGATCGGTGTGCGCGACCCCGAGCAGGAGCGCTACGAACGCCGTGAACGCCGGCGAGAGGAGCGTGCCCGCGCCTATGAAGCCGGTCGCCGGGATGCTCTGCGCGAAGAGCGCCGTTATGACGTTTATGAGAGCCGCTGCCGCAACATCACCATTCATGAAGAGAACGAGTGGGGCCGCACGGTCACGCGGCGGGTCCGCCGCTGCGATTGACGTCGATGTGAATCCACGGATGTCACGCGTTCGGCCTGCTACGCCCGGGGATTCGCGCTTTCCGCTGTAAGCCTGGGAAGCTCCTTCGTCATCCATTCCACCATCTGATCGTTGGTCTTCAGATGGCTCGGCATGGGAATGAACGGGCCATGGGATTCGTAGATGGCCATGGGGTCTCGTGCGCCCAGAATCGGATCGAGATCGTCCTCGATCTCGGGCGTGATGGTTCTGCCGCCGAACCATGTGAGAAGCAGCAGGAGCATTCCGACGGCGCCGGCCAGAACAACGAGCAAGGATATTGCCAAGTCTGCGACCACAGGTTCCTTCCCTGCACTGCGAAGCTCCCCACCCGCATACTCAGCCTAGCACCGAAAGGCCCGCGGTCCAACGCCGTAAAACAGGTCGTGCGAGTCAGAATCTTGCCCACATTTTCGCACTTGCGAGGAACCGCGCTCAAGAGCTTGAGGTTGAAATTTAGATCACCTCGCTGAGCGGCGATTGCGTTCTTTCGGCGCCAGTGAGGGGATGCGGAGCGATCGATCCAGCCGGACGGGAGGCGCCCATGAGAACGTATTATGTGTTCCAGTCCAAGACGACTCCCGAGCTGCGCGGCTTCACGGAGGGCGCGACGGGCGAAATGTTGCCGGTCGAGCAGGGGCCTTGGACCCTCGTCCAGCAGGTCGGTCCCGATGACGAGTGGACGCTCAATGTCAGCCGGGCCGTCGTCGCCGCCGGGATCATCGAGAATGGCTTCTACCTTTGGGGGCCGATCAACCGGTCGGACTCCTGGCATCCGGTGATCGAGAGCGACCGCGTGGAAGGCACCGCCGTCTACGGTCCACTGGACACGCAGATCGGCACCATCAAGCGCCTGCTGATCGAGAAGGTGAGCGGACGGGTTCTTTATGTGGACGTGACCTTCGGCGGCTTCCTCGGTCTCGGTGTTCACCACCATACGATCCCGTGGGAGAAGCTGTCCTACGACACGGAGCTCGAGGGCTACCGCACGGATGTGACGGAGGCTCAGGTCCAGGGCGCGCCCTCATTCTACGGCGACGATCAGGTTTGGCCCGACCGCAAGCGTGAGCAGGAGATGCGGGATTACTGGCATGACATCCCGAGAGGCCCGATCTGATTTCGTGCCGATCCAGCGAAGAGTCTATCGCTCCTTCTGAAGAGTGATGCGATCTGTCGACAAAGTCTCACGGGCGGGGCGTGAGGCTGGTATGATGCAGTCGTCCCTTGGTTCCTTTGGAGGGTTCCATGAAGGAGCACATGTTCAAGATCGGCCAAGTCGTTCGCCCCAGCGCCGCCGCCCCAAACCTCCCCCGGGATCTGTTCAGAATTCTCCGCCTCCTGCCCTCCACGGCCGGCGGTGTGCCGCTCTATTGCATCAAAAGCCAAGCGGAGCTGATCGAGCGTGTGGTCGAGCAGACCGAGATCGAGGCCGCGCCGCGCTAGCATTGAGAGCGGAAGCTTGGCTGCAGGCAAGCGTCGGCTTTGCGTATTTGTCCCCATTCTTGTCGTTGTTTGTAGTTATTGTCCTAAGGCATTAGCGTACAGTCGCGCTCTCCGGGTGTGATGCGTTCTGTCGTTCCATTTCATGAAACGTAAAGCGAAGTAATGCGTTGGTCATCCAATGCCAATACGTGGAGATGGAACGATGAGGAAATCAGCTTGGCTCTTGGCAGCCGCTTTAATTGGTTCGAGCGTTGTCGTTTCAACGCCTTCATCTGCTCAAGTGCAGTTCGGAATCGGCCCCGATGGCCCGAGCGTCCGCGTTGGGCCTGATCGGGATCGTTACGAGCGTCGCTATATCGAGCGCCGTCGCGTCTACGACCGCGACGACCTGTCGACCGGCAGCATCAACCGGTGCCGCACCGTGGTGATCCGTGAGGAAGAACCCGATGGCGACATCGTCACGCGCCGCATCCGCCGCTGCCGCTAGTGAATATCGAATTCGATCCGTCAGGGAGGCGCTAAAGCGCCTCCCGATTTTTGCCAAGGCGATCACGCAATCAGCCCTCGACGAGCACGCTCTTGATGTTGGTGAACTCGCGGATGCCGAAACGCGCGCATTCGCGGCCGTAGCCTGATTCCTTCACGCCGCCGAAGGGCATGCGCGGGTCGGAGCGTACATTCGCGTTCACAAAGCTCATGCCGGCTTCCAATTCCTCGGCGGCAATGCGCTCGCCCCGCTCCAGATTCTCGGTCAGGACGCCGGAACCCAAGCCGAAGGGCGAAGCATTGGCGATGCCGATGGCTTCTGCCTCGTCGGCGGCCTCAATGATCGCCGCCACAGGGCCGAAGACCTCCTCGTCATAGGCCGGCATGCCGGGCCGCACATCCGTGAGCACCGTTGCCGGATACCACGCACCCGGCCGGCCCGGCACTTCGCCGCCGAGAAGCAGGCGTGCCCCCTTCTCGAGGCTTCTTCGCACCTGATCGTGGATCTCGTCACGCGCCTTGATGCTCTGCATGGGCCCGAGCTTCGTGGCCTCATCACGCGGATCTCCCATCGGATAGGCTCTCATGGCCTCGACGAAGGCGCGCTCGAAGGCCTCGCGCACGCTTTTCTGCACGATGAAGCGCTTGCCGGCGATGCAGCTTTGCCCGCCATTGACCATGCGGGCGGCAGCGCAGACGCGAGCCGCCTTCTCGATGTTGGCGTCGTCCAGAACGAGATAGGCATCGGAGCCGCCGAGCTCGAGCACGCTTTTCTTCAGCACGGCCCCGGCAGCACCCGCCACCTGGCGTCCGGCCGTCACGCTGCCTGTCAGCGTGACGGCGGCGATGGATGGCGCTTCGATCACGGCGCGCACATCCCGGCTCGGGATGAGAAGCGTGCGAAAAAGATGTTTCGGAAAGCCCGCCTCCTGAAACACGCTCTCGATGGCGAGAGCACATCCCGGCACATTGCTGGCATGTTTGAGCACACCCGCATTGCCGGCCATGAGCGTCGGTGCGGCGAAGCGAAAGACTTGCCAGAACGGGAAATTCCACGGCATGACGGCGAGCACCACGCCGAGGGGATTGAACGTCACGAAAGCCCTAGGGCCGCCGAGATCGACCGGCTCGCGGGCCAGATAGCGCTCCGCATTCTCGGCGAAGTGATCGCAGTTGAAGGCGCATTTCTCGATCTCGGCCAGACCCTCCTTGCGGGTCTTGCCCATCTCGTCGGTCATGATCCCGGCCAATTCCGTCTGCCGGCGCCGCAGCACTGCCGCGGCCGTCTTCATGAGGCCGGCGCGATGGCTGAAGGATGTCCGGCGCCATTCCTCGAAAGCCTGACGGGTCTGCTGCGCGATGGCGAGCGCCTCGTCCTGTGTGTGCCCCTCATAGGTCCGGCCCATTTGTCCGGTCGCCGGATCGACGGTCTCGAAATGCGGCCTGGTATCGGGCGCGCGGGTGCTCTCGTCCATGACATGATCCTCCCCGATTCGAATTCCGACTCAGCAAAGGAACGGTCCGAAAAGGGGCGTGTTCCGATGCCTATGCTGCGGCCGCATGCAGCGGACGGGATGGAGCGTCGGCCGTAATCGCCGGCGTCATCATGCGTCCGCGGTTGATCAGGGCGACGACGTTAGACGCGAGCGTCAGTGCGGCGCGATCCGACCGTCCGCGCTGCAGACCATGCACGTAGAGCCGCATCAGTTCGACGGTAACATAGTGGAACGCGACCTCCGATCCGCGGGCGAGCTTCATCCGCCGCGAGGCCGTCATGAGCTTTTCGAGATACAGGGACTGCTCGGCCTGTGGCTCTGCCAAGAAGCCGCTCAAGCCATCGAATGTGGTCTCGAAGTGATCCCACAGGAGAGCAAGATTCTTGGCGGATTTGTCCTGCTGCTCCGGTGCAAGCGCCCGAAATTCGGCTAGGAGGTTCCAAATCGGATCAGCATTGAGCGCTTCCTCTTCAGCACTGGCGAGTGGAATGAACGGCAATAGCGCTCGTGTGTGTGAGAGCAGGGCGGGGCGCAGTGCATCCCAGCTGGCAAACGCCTTTGGAAGAACGATCAGGGCAGTGGCGAGAACGGTCTGATCGAGCACGACACCGGCGCGCTCAAGCGCGGGACGCGCCGCCAGCCTGCACGTCTCGATGAACTGCCATCGCAGATGGCACAGCCTGTAGAACTGCTCGAGTTTCTCAAAAAGTCGGTCTTGCGGTTCATGATCGATCGACCAGGGGAAGGTGAAGTCACTTCGAGGCTGAGGCGGGCTGCTCATGAGGCTGATGATCCGATCCGCAAATCGCTTCCAACACGGCTCAGCTCATACAGGGGCAATCCAGGCAACTTTGAGGCTCTTGCCGCCCATCGGATCAGTTCATTTCAGCTCAGGCGTATTTTTCTCCGCGACATGGGTTTATGGGCAGGAAATAGGTCGATGATCTTATGTTTATGGCTTCACGATGCGCACGCGCTGGGGCGCCCTTGAACCTTGGCCTGTGATGCTTAAGTCCTGAAAGTCCCCGATCCGGGCCCCTCTGACGCGAGCCGTGCCGGCCCTCGCGTGATGTCGGATCTTTCCCGATCCGATGCCGGCGCAGAGGTGAGAATGCTTCAAGACCTATTGGCATTCGTCGTCAGCGTGCTGATCGTCGATCCACTCCAGGCGGAGATGAGGGACCGCCTGGCCCAGATCCGAGCGCCTCAGGCCATCATTGCCGACGTGCGTACCTGCGCCGAAACCTCTCTGCCGAAGCTCGCCGATCGCGCCATGGCCGAGCCGCTTTGGGTCGTCACAACCGCCCTGAACGTCTGGACCGGCAACACCGCTCCCGAGGAGGTCCTCGGCGGCACATCGGCGGAGTGTAACGCCGCCATCAAAGCGGCGAGGGTCTATCTGGAGAGCCGCGGGGCGTAATCTCGTACCGCGGCGGCGGCCCTTCGGGTCCGCACGATGCGCCAGGGGTGGGCCGCTTGCAGGCCCACCGACCGGAGTTCTGGTGCTTCTGTCAGTTGCGCGACATGTCCAGGGGCGGCTCGACACCCTCGCGCAGCGGGCTCACATACGGGGTTTCCCGCGTTCTCTCCGCAAGATCGGCCTTGGCGGCGGCAATCAGGGATGGATCGGTGATCGCGGCCATGCCGGTTGCGGCCATGGCCTTGGCAACATGCACCATCGCTTTGTGCGCGGCCGGCATCTTGCCTTGGGCGACGATCTGCCATGTGTGGAACGGCGTGCCGATCGCCACCGTCGGAGCGTGCGCCTGGATGGTGGGCACGACCCAGCTCACGTCGCCGATATCGGTCGAGCCGATCATGGGTTTGCGCGGCGAGTCGAGAGGCGTCAGGAAATCGGCGAGAGGCGCATCGGTCTTCGGCTGGCCGATGGCTCGGTAGACGGATGCGATCTCCTGTTCCGATAGCGTTGCGCGGATCTTGCGCGCAAAGTCACGATCAGCGTCGTCGAAGGGAGGCGCCCCGAGCTCCTCCATGGCATTGTGAAGGGCATGCTCGAGCGGGGTGTTGCCAAGCGTGTTCGAGACGGCGCTGACGATGCGCATCTCGACGCTGGTTTCCGTCATGAGTGCGGCTCCCTGCGCGATCTTGTGCACGCGCTCGATCAGGTCGAGCATGCCGGGCAGGTCCATGGCGCGGATCGAATAGCGCACGCGGGCATAGGCCTGCACCACGTTCGGCGCGATGCCGCCCGTATCGAGCAGGGCATAATGCACACGTGCATCAGACGGCATATGCTCGCGCATATAGTTCACGCCCACATTCATCAGCTCGACGGCATCGAGTGCGCTGCGTCCCAGATGAGGAGCTGCGGCGGCATGGGACGCGCGCCCCCTAAAGGAGAAGTCGGCGCGCGTGTTGGCCAGCGACAATGCCGGCGCGACCTCCCAGAAACTGTAGGGATGCCATGAGATCGCGATATCGGCATCGTCGAAGGCACCGGCGCGCACCATGAAAGCCTTGGCCGCGCCCCCTTCCTCGGCCGGGCAGCCATAATACCGGACGCGACCTGGAATGCCCTTCTCCGCAAGCCAGTTCTTCAAGGCGACGGCGGCAAGCATGGCACCCGACCCGAGGAGATTGTGCCCGCATCCATGCCCGTGGCCGCCGGGCTCGATGGGCCGATGCTCCGCAACACCGGATTCCTGGCTCAGCCCTGGAAGGGCATCGTACTCGCCCAGGAAAGCGATGACCGGGCCGCCTTCACCCGCTTCGCCGATGACCGCGGTCGGGATACCGGCAACACCCTCGGTGACGCGAAAGCCCTGGTGGCGTAACTCCGCGGCATGCTCGGCCGCCGAGCGGACTTCGGTGTAGCAGACCTCCGGCATTCCCCAGATCCGGTCGCTCAAGGCAATGAGGCGGCTCTTTGCAGCATCCACATGCTGCCAGATCTCATTTCGAACGTTCATGTCTTGCTCCGAGGTCAATCGTAGATGGTTATTGAATCGAGGTCGATTTACAAAGCGCCCGCTTCTGCGGTGACCAGTTCTTCAGCCGGTGGAATGCGTCCCTCGAACCAATAGGTGGCAGCTGCACGCGACATGGCGGCACCGTCATGGCCCACGCCTTCGACGCGGATGAGCTTCCAATGGAAGGGAAGCCCGAGACGTTCGGCTTCGCGGCGAGCGAAATCGTAGACGAACTGCGCGCGCGCATAACGATGCGGTCCCTGTCTCAAGGCTTCGGCCTGGGCCGGCAGGTTGGGATCGTCGGTGCTGATATCCTGATCGCCTGCGAAGATGTGCATCGGATAAGCGAGCCAGCGCGCGAGACTGGCCTTGTCGAGGCTGAGGCTGCCGAGTCCTTCCGGGAAGTCGCGTTCCAGCGTCGGCAGGGTGTACCAGCCTGGATTTCCTGCGATGACGGCCTCGAAGGATCCATGATCCTGGGTCGCGAGCATCCGGTGTGCGAATTGTCCGCCGGCCGAATGACCGAAGAGCCGTGCCTTCGAGCGGCGCGTCACGCCGCTCTTCCGCAGGGCAGCAAAGACGCGGGCCGGGACGGCATAGAGCCATTTTTCGAAAGGACGCAGGCTTCCGCCGTCCTCGACGACCAGGCCGTTATTGTACGATTCCGGGCCGGGAAAGCGCGTGTCGGAAAAGGTCGGTGCCGCGATCAGGATACGGTGCTTTTCCGCGGCGGGAATCCAGAAGTCCCGATATTCGTCGCCGTTGCGGAGCATGCCGTGCTGGACGATGACGACCGGATCGTCGGGACCATGATCGGCCGGGCGAAAAAAGTTGATCTCCAGCGGTCTGTCGGGGTGATGCGGATCGGTGAAGGGAAGCGTGCTACGGCCGATCTCAGGGGTAAGCGTGGTCGTCGTCATGCGTTGTCCGAATGGTGCAAATGGCAGGCCGCGCTGCGTCCGGGAGCGATCTCTTTCAGGACCGGGCGGACTTCACGGCATTGCGCCATGGCGTGCTCGCAGCGGGGGTGAAACGGGCAGCCGCTGGGCGGTGCCAGAGGGGAAGGCAGCTCGCCCCTGAGCGGCTGGAACGCACGCTTGCGCCGTGCCGTCGAGGGGCTCGCCGCAATGAGTGCCGCGCTGTAGGGATGAGCCGGCTTGGCGAAGATGGCGGAGGCCGGCCCGATCTCGACAATGCGTCCGAGATACATGATCGCGACGCGATCACTGATATGCCGGACGACTCCAAGGTCGTGGCTGACGAACAGATAGGTCAGCCCGTGCTTCTCGCGAATATCCATGAACAGGTTGATGACCTGTGCCTGGATTGAGACGTCGAGTGCGGAGACTGGCTCGTCGCAAACCAGAAAGTCGGGTTTCACCGCAAGCGCGCGGGCAATGCCGATGCGCTGGCGCTGTCCCCCGGAGAACTGGTGCGGGTAACGATTCTTGTAGGCAAGGTCGAGGCCGACTTCGGTCAGAGACCTGTCGACCGCCGCGTCGATCTCGCTCTTCGGCAGCAGGCCATGAACCTGCAGGGCCTCTCCGATGATGTTGCGGACCTGCATGCGTGGATTGAGCGAAGCATAGGGGTCCTGAAAGACCATCTGGATCTTGAGCAGATAATCGAGCCGTTCCTTGCCGCGAAGTTCGGCAACGCGCCGTCCCTCGTAAACGATGTCTCCGGCGCTGGGCTTGGTGATGCCTGTCGCAACCCGTGCAAGCGTGGACTTGCCGCAGCCGGATTCGCCGACAAGGCCCAGGACCTCTCCCTTTTTCACGCTGAGATCGACACCATCGACCGCTTTCAAAACGGGCGGCGGCGGAGCATTTCCGGTTGCGACGAGGATGCGCTGCGCAAACGTCGACTTGCCGTGGAAATGCTTCTTGACGCCACGCAGTTCGAAGAAGGGTTCGGTCATGGGGCGTGGCTCTCAGGCACGGGATTGTGGCAACGATAGCTGTGCCCGTTGCTCGTGACCTGTGACGGGGGGGCGATCTCCGCGCAGAGGGGCAGAGCGCGCTCGCACCGCGGACGGAACGGGCATCCGCTCGGGCGGGCGTCGATGCTGGGCGCAGCTCCATTGATCTGCTTCAGCCGCTCGCCGGGAGCGACCGTTGTGGCCGAGGAGCCGAGCAGGCCGACCGTGTAAGGATGGCGGGGTCGGTCGAGGACGTCGTCGACGGTTCCTGTCTCGACGATCCGCCCGGCATACATGACGGCGACACGGTCGGCGAGCTCCGCGACGACGGCGAGATCATGGGTGATCCAGAGAACCGCCGTGCCCGTCTCGCGGCTGAGCTTTTGGACTTCGAACAGGATCTGGCTCTGGATCGTCACGTCGAGTGCCGTCGTCGGCTCGTCGGCGATGATCAGATCGGGCGCGTTCAGGAGCGCGGTTGCAATCGCCACGCGCTGGCGCATGCCGCCCGAGAACTCGTGCGGATACTGCTTCAGGCGCGCATCCGGAGAGGAAATGCCGACCCGCGACAAGGCGCGCGACGCTTCCTTCAGGGCCTCCTGCCTGCTGCAAGGGCGATGCTCCAGGATGGCTTCGCACATCTGCTCGCCGATGGTGAGGACAGGGTTGAGGGTCATCAGCGGATCCTGAAAGATCATCGCGATGCGGTCGCCCCGCAGATGGCGCAGACGCTCCTCGGAAGCCCGGCGCAAATCCTCTCCCTTGAACAGCACGTCGCCGGAAACGATCTCGCCCGGAGGATCGATCAGCTGGACCAGCGAGAAGCCGGTCACGGACTTACCGGAACCGGACTCGCCGACGAGACCCACGATCTCGCCAGGCTGCACGACGAGATCGACGCCATTGACGGCGGGCCAAGCGCCCGCGAGATCGTGAAACACGGTCTTCAGCCCGCGAACTTCGAGCAGAGGAGACGTCATGAGCCCCTCACGTTGAAGCTGCGGCGCAGGCGTTCGCCAACGAGATTGAGCGACATGATCAGCAGCACGAGAGCGATGCCCGGGAAGACGGCGATCCAATATTCTCCCGAGAGCAGGAACTCGAACCCATTGGCGATCAGCAGGCCCAACGAGGGCTGCGTCACCGGAACGCCGACACCGAGGAAAGAGAGGGTCGCCTCCAGGGTGATCGCGCCCGCGATGCTGATCGTCGACACGACGAGCACGGAGCCGATGGAGTTCGGGAGCAGATGGGCCAGCATGATATGGCGCGTCGGCAGGCCAAAATTGACGGCGGCCTCGATGTATTCCTTGCGCCGCTCGACGAGCGCAGCCGCGCGCATCAACCGTGCATACTGGGCCCATTGCACCAGGATGATCGCAATGATCACCTTGTCGACACCGCGCCCGATGGAGGCGAGCAGCACGAGGGCGATCAGGATCGAGGGGAAGCCGAGCATGAAATCGACGACGCGCATAATCGTGGCATCGATGGCGCCGCCGAATTGTGCCGCGACGAGCCCCGCGAAGATGCCAATGGCGAGCGCGCCGGCTGTGGATGTCAGGCCGACCAGCAGGCTGGTCCGAAGTCCGTACAGGATGGCGCTGAGCATGTCGCGGCCCTGCGCGTCGGTGCCGAGCCAGTAAGTGATGCCGGTCATTCCCTGAGAGCCGGGTTCAAGGCGATTGTCCATCACGCTCAGCGATGCGAGGTCATGCGGATTCTGGGGAGCGATGAACGGGGCAAGAACCGCAAGAAGCAGAAGAAACCCCAAGAGGACGACAGCACCGCGTGTCGTGGGGCGGCTCCTGATCCGGCGCAGGACCTTCTTGCGCAATGTGGTATCGGCATCGGCCGCCACGGTTGCCGCCATCGGGTTCGACAGGTTCATGCCATTTCTCCCGTCAGCTTCACGCGCGGATCGAGCGCCGCGTAGAGAATGTCGACGAGGAAGTTCACGGCGACGAAAAGCAAGGTTGCGAGCATGACGTAGGCGACGACGACAGGGCGGTCGAGGTGATAAATGCTGTCGATGAGAAGCTTGCCCATGCCCGGCCAGGCGAACACGGTCTCGGTGATCGTCGAGAAGGCGACGAGGCTGCCGAATTCCATGCCGGCCACCGTCACGACGGGAATCAGGATGTTGCGCAGCACATGCCGCCCGACGATGCGCTTGCTGCGCACGCCCTTGGCGCGGGCATATTTGACGTAGTCCTGTGTCATCGCTTCCGTCGTTCCCGCCGCGACGAGGCGGATCATCAGGGCCATGTTCGGAATGGCGAGGTTGAGCGTGGGCAGGGCGAGATGCTTCAGGCCGTCGAGCGTCAGCAGGCTCGTCTGAATGCCGAGAATGGAAACCGTTTCGCCCCGCCCCGCCGTCGGCAGCCAGCCGAGGAAAACGCTGAAGAGCAGGATGAGCATCATGCCCTTCCAGAAGCTCGGAAGGGAAAAGCCGAGGATCGTCCCGGCCATGATCGCGCGACTCGGGCGGCTCTCGGGGTTGAGGCCGGCGAGGAGACCGAGCGGAATGCCGACGACAGCCGCAAGGCTCATGGCCAGAAGAACGAGTTCGAAGGTGGCCGGCAATCGCGCCAGGATCAGATCGACGGCTGGAACGCCGTGGACGAAGGAGCGCCCGAGATCGCCTTTCAGAGCATTGCCCAGGAATCCAAAATATTGTTGCCAGACGGGCAGATCGAGCCCGAGGCGCCGGATCATCGCCGCACGTTCGGCGGCGCTGACCTGCGGAGGAACCAGGAGTTCAATCGGGTCTCCAATGCCGTAGACGGCAAGGAAAACCACGACCGAGACCGCGAGCAGAACCAGGACGCTCTGGATCAGGCGCTGCAAGATGTAGGCCGTCATGTCAAACGTTCCGATCTGCTCGCGATTTCGCTGATTGCTTGCTTACTTCGCGGGCTTGACCTGCATGGCCATCGTGAACTGGTCCGCGCGGCCGACATATTTCAGGTTCGCCTTATAGGCCCACACGGTGCTTTCGAAATGCAGCGGGATGAACGCGCCGCCTTCGAGAACCTTCGTTCCGGCCTGCTGGAGAATCTCCGAGCGCTTGCCGTCGTCGAGGGTGGCGATGGCCGTGCGGAGCAGCTTGTCGAATTCCGGATCCGAATAACCGCCATAGTTCGAGCCGCCGATGGTCTTCGCCTCGTCCGGTGTCGCGGGCCACTGGCGCAGGAAGGACGAAGCCTCGCCGCTCGTGGAACCCCAGCCGCCGATCGCCACGCTGAACTCCTTCTTGGCGCGGCGCGGGAAATAGAGGGCGCGGGCCATGGCGTCCACGTCGGAGCGGATGCCGACCTGAGTCAGGTATTGTGCGACGGCCTGCGTGATCTGGCTGTCGTTGATGTAACGGTCGTTGGTCGTCGAGAGCGTGATCAGGAAGCCGTTGGGATAGCCGGCCTCTGCCAGGAGCTTCTTCGCCGCGGCCGGATCGTAGGCAAGCTTCGGCGGATTGGGCAGCGCGCCGAACATGCCGGTGGGCAGGAACTGATAGGCAGGCTCCGCAGCGCCGTCCATGATACGCTTGATGATGGCGTCACGGTCGATGGCGAGCGACATCGCCTTGCGCACGCGCGGATCCTTCAGCGGGTTCTTGCCGTTATCGGCCTTCACGAAGGGGCTCGGTTCGCGCTCCACATCGAGCTGGAAGTAGATCACGCGTGTCGAGGGAGTGATCACGTGGCCGAAGCGCTTGTCGTCCTTGATGCGGGATATGTCACGCGCGGCCGGGTTCTCGATCACGTCGTAATCGCCGGCGAGCAGGCCTGCCAGGCGCGGACCGGCATTCGGAACCGGCACGAAGCTGACATTGGCCCAGGGTTCGGCCGGGCCCCAGTGCTTCTCGTTGCGCTCGAGCTCGATGCCCGTGCCCTTCACATAGCTCTTGAACTTGTACGGGCCGGTGCCGATGGCGAGTTTGCCGTCGTTGAAGTCACCGACGACCGGCCATGGTCCGGTGACGCCGCAGTTCTTGGCGGGATCGAAGCTCAGCTTGTCATGCGGGATGATGGATGAGCTCAGGATGGCGATGCTGGACAGGAAGTTCGGCAAAAGCGGATCCGGCGCCTTCGTGGTGATGACGAGGGTATGCGGATCAGGCGCCTCGACAGCCGTGAAGTTGCCCGTGATGTCGGCGAAGGAGCCTGCGATCGCCGTCTCGTTCTTCAGGGTCCGGCAGAAACTGAAGATCACGTCGTCGGCGGTGAAAGGCTTGCCATTGGAGAACGTCACTCCTTGGCGGAGCTTGAACGTCCAACGATTCTCGCCGTCGTTCTCCCAGGACGTCGCAAGGCTCGGCAGGACCTTCTGCTTCTCGTCCTGCTTGGTCAGGCTGTCGAAGATATGCGCAGCCAAGGCATTGTTCGGCGACAGATCGTGATAGTGTGGGTCGATTGCGGTCGGCTCCGAGCTGAGGGCGATCTTGAGGGACTGAGCCCAGGCAGGAGCGTTGAGCAGGCACGTGCCGGCGACTAAGGCGAATATGACAGGATTGCGCATTGGATTTCTCTCCGGTTCCCTTGTTACTGCCTTTTTGACAGATTTATTTTCGCGAATTAGAAATCATGAAAATTTTCTGACGTCAATCAGCAGGGAGCGCCCATGTCGCAAGTCCTGAAGCCGACGACGGATCTGGCCAACCGGATTGCGCACGTTTATCCCTCGCTCAGCGGTGCCCACCGGCGTGCGGCGGATTTCGTACTGCAAAACCCGCTTGAGACGGCGACGATGACGATCGAGGGATTCGCCGAGCGCTGCGGCGCTTCCACCGCGACGGTGACCCGGTTCGTTCGCGCTCTCGGTTACGGCGGTTACGGCGAGTTCCGGGCGGCGCTCTCCGCGGCGCTCCGGCTCGCCATGGCTCCCGTCGACAGCCTGGCCGATGCCCACAGCACGAAAAGCTCAGCATTCTCGACCTTCGTCACGGCCATCAAGGATCAGGCGGCCAATTTGGACGAGACCCTTGCCGCCATTGATGAGGAGACCTGTTCCCGGGCCATGGACGCCCTGTTGCGCGCCCGCCGGATCTTCATCGTCGGATCCGGAGCGAGCCACCATGTGGCGGCTCATCTCGAGGAGGGATTGACGCTCTATCTCGATGCGAACGTGATTTTCGCGTCGTCACGCGGCGGGCCCGAGAAAGCGATCCGGCACCTGATGACGGTCGGGGCCGACGATCTTGTCCTGGCCATCTCTCTCCCGCGCTATTCGCGCGGCACCGTCGATCTGGCGAAACTCGCCAAGAATCGCGGGGCAACGGTGCTGGCGTTGACGGATGCGCCAAGTTCGCCGCTCGTGCCCATCGCCGACATCACCTTCTTCGCCCCGGCGAGGAACCGGCTGCTGCCGAATTCGCCGACGGCGACCTTCGCGCTCGCCGATGCCATCGTCGCCGCCATCGCTCGCGAGCGGCCCGAAGCCGTCGAGGCCCTGAAGGAACTCAGCGAAAGCCTTCTCTGGACGTTTTATCAGTGACGACCGGATGAGGATGGGGACTTGGTGGAGCTGAGGGGATTCGAACCCCTGACCTCTGCAGTGCGATTGCAGCGCTCTCCCATCTGAGCTACAGCCCCGGTCGATTGAATCGAGCCAAGTGGCGCAAGTTTTAGGCTCCCCGGCTTTGGTCTGTCAATCGGCCGGCGACAGGCTGGCAACGGCATCCGGAGGGGAAGTGGCAGCCCGCCGAGGCGGTTATGGGTTGTTCAGCTTCGCTTCAATCGTTACATGAGCAAAGCCGATCCCTGACAGGTTCCTCATGCGCGCGCTCCTCAATGTTATCCTGCTGGCTTTGCAGCTCTATACCTATCTCATCGTCGCCTCGGCGATTCTGAGCTGGCTGGTGGCCTTCAATGTGGTCAACACCCGCAACGATTTCGTCCGCTCGATCTGGAATTTCCTGGATGCGGTGACGGAACCGGCCTTGAGGCCGATCCGGAAGCTCCTGCCCAATCTCGGCGGCGTCGATATTTCGCCCATCATCCTGATCCTGCTGATCATTTTCATTCAGAACCTGATCGTCGACTACTTGATGCCGATCGCGTTTTAAGGGGCTGAGGATTTGCCCTGGAGCATCCGCCCGGACGGCCTCGAGGTCCGGGTGCGCGTGACGCCCCGGGGCGGGCGGGATGCCATTGACGGCATCGAGACTCTCTCCGATGGCAGGCCGGTCTTGAAAGTCCGGGTCAGGGCGGTGCCGGAGGATGGGGCGGCCAACGAGGGTGTCCGACGCCTGCTCGCCAAGGCGCTCAAGGTTCCCGCCTCGGCGGTGAGCCTCGAGGCGGGCGCCACCGCCCGGCTGAAAACCTTTGCGATCTCCGGCGAGGGGCAAAAGCTTGCCGCTGCCCTCGCCGCACTGACAGGACGGACAGAGCCATGAGCGCCACGATCATCGACGGAAAAGCCTATGCCGAAGGCCTGCGTGGGCGCATTGCCCATGCGGTCAAGGCCCTGTCGGGACAGAGCGTCACGCCGGGCCTCGCGGTGGTCATCGTCGGTGAGGATCCGGCGAGCCAGCTTTATGTGAAGAACAAGGCGCGCCAGACCGTCGAGGTCGGCATGCGCTCCTTCGAACATAAGCTGCCCGCCTCCACCAGCGAGGTGGAGCTTCTCGATCTCGTCGCGCAGCTCAATGCTGATCCGGCGGTGGACGGCATTCTCGTGCAATTGCCGCTGCCGAAGCAGATCGATGCGCAGAAGGTGATCGAGGCCATCGATCCGGTGAAGGATGTGGATGGCTTCCATCCCATCAATGCTGGCCGGTTGATGACCGGCGTGCCCGGCCTCGTCTCCTGTACGCCCTTGGGCTGCCTGCTGCTGGCGCAATCGGTGCGGCGGGATCTCTCCGGCCTCAACGCGGTCGTGGTCGGGCGCTCCAACATCGTCGGCAAGCCCATGGCGCAGCTGCTCATCGCCCAGAGCTGCACGGTGACGGTGGCCCATTCGAAGACGAAGGATCTTCCGCAAGTCTGCCGCAGTGCGGACCTCCTCATCGCCGCCGTTGGCCGGCCCGAGATGGTGCGCGGCGATTGGGTCAAGCCCGGCGCCATCGTGATCGATGTGGGCATCAACCGGGTGCCGAACCCGGCCGCCGGCGAGGGCAAGACCAAGGTGGTCGGTGATGTGGCTTACGCGGAAGCGGCCGAAGTCGCTTCCGCCATCACGCCGGTGCCGGGCGGTGTCGGCCCCATGACCATCGCATGCCTTTTGCGCAACACGCTGGAGGCCGCCTGCCTGCGACGCGGCTTCACCATGCCGGCGGTGGATTTCGCCGCCTAATCAGTTCGCCGCGAAGCAGTAGAACAGGCCGGCGCCGCCGGTGCCGCGCAGGGCGTCCTGGCTGCAGCCGCCACGGCTCGCGTGCGACGAGTTCCAGGACTTGGCCGGCGGCGACTCGTCCAGGCCCCTACGGTCATGGTGGCCCATCATGGCCGCGCCCTCGGTGCCGCTCTTCGTCCAGTTGCCGCAGGTCATGTCCTGATTGCCCGCGAACGCGGTGCCATCGGGCTGCGAGCCGGTGAGGATGTCGTGCTGGTTCGGCTGGTCGCCGCCGCCCTTCACTATCTCGCCCTTCTCGGTGAGGGCCGTCTGCTTGGTGAGGTTGTTGCTGGCTCCGTGCAGGTCTGCCACGTCCTTCGCGACGACCGCACCCTTGGCGTTCTGCCACGGGCCGCGCCCGATGCGGTCCTTGGCATTGGTGGCCGTTCCGCCGCCCGTGCCTTGAGTCGACAGATAGGCGCGCCACATCTTGCCGCGAATGCCGGCGGCTTCGGCCAAAGTCTGGCAATGCCGGTCTGCGCCCTCGAGCCCGCCGAGATCCGCACCCTTGCCGGAGCCGACGCTGGTGACGAAGAACGTGGTCTCCTGGACACTTTGCGCCTGGGCGGCGCCGATGGGCGCCAGGGTCACAAGGCCGATGGCGGCGATAAGCGATAGGCGTTCCATTCCACGCATTGCTTCCTCCTTGATGGTGTCAGGCCGTCCTTGTTCGAGGCGGACGGCTCTACAGACAATCCCGTAAGGATCATCATTCCATCCTCACGGCGTTTTGAAGGCGGGCAGGCGTGAATTCCTAGAGCAATCCGTCACGCTTCTTTGCGCAAATGCTCCACAAGTTGGCGTGCGGACGGCGGCAGGTCTTTTAATGATCGAATGCAGAGCGTGAGGTCGCGGGCGGCCCAGGCATCTTCCAGTTCGACCGGGATGATGGCCGTGGTGCGGGCGGCGCGGCGGGCCGTAGTCTCTGGCACGATGCCGAGGCCGACACCGGCCTCCACCATGCGGCAGACGGCATCGAAGCTGCGCAGCTGCACCCGCAGGCGGATGGGCTTTCCGATGCGCGTCGCCTTGCCGGCAAGGAAGCGCTGGAGGGCGCTTGCGCGGTCGAGCCCGACGAAGTTGTGGTCCAGCACTTCCGCAAAGGGAATGCTCGCCTTGGAGGCGAGGGGATGGCCCTTCGGCACCACGAGGACGAAGCGGTCGCTGCGAAAGGGATAGGTCTCGAGCCGGCCCGTATCGACCGTGCCCGCCACGATGCCGAGATCGCCGACGCCTTCGGCGATCAGGCCCACGATCTCGTCGCTCAGTCGCTCCTCCAAGTCGATGGAGACATGGGGGTGCTCGGCGAGAAAGGCGCCGAGCGCCTCGGGCAGGAACTCGGTCAGCGCATTGGTGTTGGAGAGAATCCGGATTTGGCCGATGAGCCCGCCCGTGTAGGAGCCCAGGTCTTCCCGCAGGCATTCGGCCTGGGCTAACAGCGCACGAGCATGCTGGAGCAGGGTCCGGCCGGCGGGCGTGGGGGTGACACCCTGACGGTTGCGCAGGAGGAGGGGAGCGCCGAGAGACTTTTCCATGTTGCGGATGCGGGTGCTTGCCGCCGCCAGCGCCAGATGGGCCCGTTCGGCGCCATGGGTGATACTGCCGGCCTCGACCACATGCCGGAAGAGGCTCAAGTCCGTCAGATCGAATTGCATGAGGCTTCCTTCGTCATTCGCGAAGGTAGATAAGAATAATTAAAAATTGTGCAGTAAGCGAGCCTGGATCTATCTTCGCGGCTGACGAAGTGTGTCCTGATGTAGCCTTCTTGGGCCGAAGACACATTGCGGTGTTGCCGCGCATCAGATACGAGCCATTCCAAACTAAGGGCGACCGATCGTCGCCGACCAGGAGTGTATACCATGGCAGAGGCGAAAGTGGCCCCCAGGCCCCTGTCCCCGCATCTTCAGATTTATCGGTGGAGCTGGACGATGGCGATGTCCGTCGCCCACCGTCTCACAGGCCTTGCGCTCTATGGCGGCATCGCGCTTTTCGCCATCTGGCTCGTGGCCCTGGCCTCCGGGCCTTCGGCCTTTGACGCCGTGCAATGGTTCTTCGGCTCGCCCCTCGGCTACCTGATCCTCTTCGTCTATACCTGGATTCTGATGCACCACATGCTGGGCGGCGTGCGCCACCTCGTGTGGGATTTCGGCTACGGCATGGAGCCGGAGCAGCGCATCAACATGGCCCGCTTCACCCTCGTCGGCTCGGTCGCGCTCACGCTGGCGATCTGGATCGTCGCCTTCATCGCTTTCTAAAGGAGCAGGACCCATGGCCGACAACAGGGCTGATACCCGCGTTTCCATGCGCACCCCGCTCTCCCGCGTGAAGGGCCTCGGCCCCTCCGGGCATGGCGTCGAGCATTGGTGGATCCACCGCGTCACGGCGGTGTCGAACGTCCCGCTCGTCATCGCCTTCGTGATCATCATCGCGGCGCTGGCCGGCTCTCCCTCCTATCAGGAGGCGATCGCCGTCATCTCGCACCCGCTGATCGCGATCATCCTGATCCTCGCGGTCATCTCGGTCACGAACCACATGCGTCTCGGCATGCAGATCGTCATCGAGGATTACGTCCACGAGAAGGGTTGGAAGATCGTCGCCGTCATCGCGAACAATTTCTACGCCGTGATCATCGGGGTGGCCTGCCTCTACGCCATCCTCAAGGTCAGCCTCGGCCGCATCCTCGTTTAAGGAATTCTCTCATGGCTCAAGCAACGAACGGCGCCGCCGTCAACGGCAAGGCCTATACCATCATCGACCATACCTTCGACGTGGTGATCGTGGGTGCAGGCGGCGCGGGTCTTCGCGCCACGGTCGGCTGCTCGCAGGCCGGCCTTCGCACCGCCTGCATCACCAAGGTGTTCCCGACCCGCTCGCACACGGTGGCCGCGCAGGGCGGCATCTCCGCCTCGCTCGGCAATATGGGGCCGGACGACTGGCGCTGGCACATGTACGACACCGTGAAGGGCTCGGACTGGCTCGGCGACCAGGACGCCATCGAGTATCTCGTGCGCAACGCGCCCGCCGCGGTCTATGAGCTGGAGCACTGGGGCGTTCCCTTCTCGCGCACCTCCGAGGGCAAGATCTACCAGCGCCCCTTCGGCGGCATGACGACCGAGTTCGGCAAGGGCACCGCGCAGCGCACCTGCGCGGCCGCCGACCGCACCGGCCACGCGATCCTGCACACGCTCTACGGTCAGGCCGTTCGCAACCAGACCAACTTCTTCATCGAGTATTTCGCCCTCGACCTGATGATGGATTCCGACGGCCGCTGCATCGGCGTCGTCGCGCTCAACCAGTCGACCGGTGAGATCCACCGCTTCCGCGCCCACATGACGATCCTCGCCACGGGCGGCTATGGACGCGCCTATTTCTCCGCCACCTCGGCCCATACCTGCACGGGCGACGGCAACGCCATGGTGCTGCGCGCCGGCCTGCCGCTGCAGGACATGGAGTTCGTGCAGTTCCACCCGACCGGCATCTACGGCTCGGGCTGCCTCATCACCGAAGGCGCGCGCGGGGAGGGCGGCTACCTCACCAACTCGGAAGGCGAGCGCTTCATGGAGCGCTATGCTCCTTCCGCCAAGGACCTTGCCTCCCGTGACGTGGTCTCGCGCGCGATGACCATGGAGATCCGCGCCGGCCGCGGTGTCGGCAAGAACAAGGATCACATCTATCTCCACCTCGATCACCTCGACCCGAAGATCCTGCATGAGCGCCTGCCCGGCATCTCGGAAAGTGCGAAGATCTTTGCGGGTGTCGACGTGACGAAGGAGCCGATCCCGGTCCTGCCGACCGTGCACTACAACATGGGCGGCATCCCGACGAACTATCACGGCGAAGTGCTGACGCTCAAAAACGGCAACCCCGACACCGTGGTGCCGGGCCTGATGGCCTTGGGCGAAGCGGCCTGCGTGTCCGTGCACGGCGCGAACCGCCTCGGCTCGAACTCGCTCATCGACCTCGTGGTGTTCGGCCGCGCGGCGGGCCTGCGCTGCGCCGAGATCCTGGAGCCGAACGCCCGTCATGCGGATCTGCCGAAGAACGCCGACGAGCTCGCGCTCTCGCGCCTCGACAAGTTCCGCTATGCCAAGGGCTCGACCTCGACCGCAGACCTGCGCCTCCAGATGCAGAAGACCATGCAGAACAACTGCGCGGTGTTCCGCACCGGCGAGGTGCTGGATGAGGGCGTGAAGCTCATCCACGATGTCTGGAACGCAGCCGCCGACATCAAGGTCACGGACCGCTCGCTGATCTGGAACACCGACCTTCTCGAGACGCTGGAGTTCGACAACCTGATCGGGCAGGCCGTCGTCACCATGGAGGGTGCTGCGAACCGTCAGGAATCCCGCGGCGCGCACGCCCGCGAGGACTTCTCCGAGCGCGACGACAAGAACTGGATGAAGCACACGCTCGCGTGGCTCGACGACACCTCCCACAAGGTGACCCTCGATTCCCGCCCGGTGCACACCTACACCATGTCGAACGACATCCAGTACATCGAGCCGAAGGCTCGCGTGTACTAAGGAAGACGAAAAACGATGGCCCAGTTTCAACTTCCCAAGAATTCCCGCTACACCGAAGGCAAGGCCTGGCCGAAGCCGGCGGGTGCCTCCAACGTCCAGGAATTCCGCATCTATCGCTGGAACCCGGATGACGGGCAGAACCCGCGCATCGACACCTATTATGTCGACCGCGACGATTGCGGCCCGATGGTTCTCGACGCCCTGTTGTGGATCAAGAACAACGTCGACTCGACGCTGGTCTTCCGCCGCTCCTGCCGAGAGGGCATCTGCGGCTCCTGCGCCATGAATATCATGGGCGGCAACACGCTCGCCTGCACGCTCGGCATCGACGATTGCGCCTCGGACTCGATCAAGATCTATCCGCTGCCGCACATGCCGGTGCTGAAGGATCTGGTGCCGGATCTGACGAGCTTCTTCGCCCAGCATGCTTCCATCGAGCCCTGGCTTCAGACCGAAACGCCGGCGCCCGAAAAGGAATGGCGTCAGACCCCGGAGGAGCGCTCGAAGCTCGACGGGCTCTATGAATGCATCCTCTGCGCCTGCTGCACCACTTCCTGCCCGAGCTATTGGTGGAACGGCGACCGGTTCCTTGGCCCGGCGGCCCTTCTGCAGGCCTATCGCTGGCTCATCGACAGCCGCGACGAGGCCACCGGCGAGCGCCTCGACAACCTGCACGATCCGTTCCGGCTCTATCGCTGCCACACGATCATGAACTGCGCCAACACCTGCCCCAAGGGGCTCAACCCGGCGAAAGCCATCGCCGAGATCAAGAAGATGATGATCGCGCGGGCCGTGTGACGTTTACGTCGGTGACGCTTCCTTGCAACATCTTCGTGAAAAGGCGCCACAGGCGCCTTTTTTTGTGAATTGTGATCTCATATGTCGTAACCGGAACAATGTTGGCCTGGGTTCATATTCCTCCTTATAGCCTAGGCCGCGTGATCAACCGTCCCAAGGACGGTCCCGTATGCGAGGATCAAGATGACGAAGCCGATTTGGCTGACGATGGCTGTGATGTGCTCCGCCCTGGCGCTCGGCGCGTGCTCCTCGACCCGGCTCGGCGGACCGCCGATCCGTGGCGCAGCCGCGGCGCCGATCACCGAGGCTCCGCCGGTCGAGGCGGTGCCGTCCGGCCCCATCGAGGCGTCGCCGCTGCCGCCGATCGCCGGCGCGCCGACAGTTCCCGATCCGATGGCTCCTCCCGGCGGCACCGATATCGCCGGCCTGCCGCCCGCGCCTCCGCCGCCGACCTTCGGGTCGCCTGCACCTACGGCACCCGCGCCCGCTCCGACACCGTCGAGCCGCACCGCCATGGTCGGCAACTGGAACGTCCAGACGTCCGGCGGTTCCTGCCGGGTCCAGCTCTCGAGCTCGCCCGCACTCGATCTCTACCGGGCTTCGGCCTCCGGCTGCTCGAACCAGGATCTGTCCAAGGTCAACGCCTGGGATTACCGCGACGGCGAGGTCTATCTCTACCAGACAGGCGGTTCGGTGGCGGCGCGCCTGCGCGGCTCGTCCTCGTCGCTCAGCGGCGTTCTCGCCAAATCCGGCGCGCCTGTCACTCTCTCGCGGTGAGGCCAGGGGCTGGCGGATTTTCAGCCCGGACCGGCCTGAAGACGTTTGCGCTGACATCCTGAGAGAGGTATCGATCATTCCGTGAACGACACCTCCTTCTCCTCGCCTCATTCCATCACGGCCCGCTACAACGCTCTCGTCGCTTCGGGTGCCATCGAGCGCGATCCGGCGCAGGTGGCGCTGCTCAAGCGTCTCGAGGCACTGGCCGAGAACCTCGCCAATCACCGCCTCGCCCGTAAGCCCAGCGCGCTCGGCTGGCTCTTCGGCAAGAAGAGCGCCGAGACGCCGAAGGGCCTTTACGTCTGGGGTTCGGTCGGGCGCGGCAAGACCATGCTGATGGACCTGTTCTTCGAGGCGCTGACCGTGAGGCGAAAGCGCCGGGTCCATTTCCATGCCTTCATGGCCGACGTGCACGAGCGCATCCATGCCTACCGCCAGAAATTGAAGGCCGGTCAGGTCACCGGTGACGATCCCATCGGTCCCGTAGCGGAGGCGCTGGCCGACGAGGCCTGGGTGCTCTGCTTCGACGAGTTCACCGTTACCGACATCGCAGACGCCATGATCCTCGGGCGCCTGTTCACGGCGCTCTTTGCTCGCGGAGTCGTGGTGGTTGCCACTTCGAACGTAGAGCCCGACCGGCTCTACGAGGGCGGCCTCAACCGCTCGCTCTTCCTGCCCTTCATCGGGTTGCTGCAGGAGCGGATGGCGGTGGTGAAGCTCGAATCCCGCACGGATTTCCGGCTTGAGAAGCTTGCCGGAAGTCCCGTCTTCTACACACCCGCAGACAACCACGCCCATCTTTGCCTGACCCGCGCCTTCAAGAGTCTGACCGGCCGCGAGAGCGGAAGGCCATTGACGTTGACCGTCAAAGGACATCCCGTCGAGGTGCCGCAGGCGGCGGGTGGCGTGGCGCGTTTTTCCTTCTCGGATCTCTGCTCAAAGCCCCTGGGCGCCGCCGATTACCTCACCGTCGCCGAGGAGTTTCACACGGTCGTCCTCGAAAACATCCCCAAAATGTCCTTCGAGCGGCGCAACGAGGCGAAGCGCTTCATTCTGCTCATCGATGCTCTCTACGACGCTCACGTAAAGCTCCTGGCCTCCGCAGAGGCCGAGGTGCATGAGCTCTATCATGCGGATTCCGGCCGCGAGGCCTTCGAGTTCGACCGCACCGTCTCCCGTCTCATCGAGATGCGGTCGGAGGAATACCTGTCCCTGCCGCATGGCCGCTCGGATTCGGAAGCTTCCGGCGACACGACGGGGCTTGCCGAGACATGAAGCGGCCGGCTGGCGCATCGTTGCGGGCCGCGGAGGCCGCTCCGGCCGATACAAGGCTTCTCGCCATCGCCGCCGACCAGCTCAAGGAATTCGGGCCCAAGCACATCACCGTGGTTGGTATTGCCGACGCCGCCGGCATGACCCATGCCAATGTCTATCGCTACTTTGCCAACAAGGCGGCTCTTATCGATGCGGTGGCCGGGCAATGGCTGCGGGAGATGGAGGCCGCCATCGCCGACGTTGCGGATTCCCCCGATCCTGCCGACGACAAGCTGGAGCGCCTGATCCAGGCTTGGGCCCGCCTCCACCGGGATCTCCTGAAGGAAGACCGGCATCTCTTCGACGTCTATTGCACGGCCACCGAGACGGCGCGTCCTCTCATCCGCAAGCACCGGGCCCGGATGCGCCTGCTGATCGAGCGGGTGCTGGACGAGGGGATCACGACGAGCAAGTTCGACCCCCGGGATCGGGAGAAGGCCCATGCCTTCATTACGGATTCCGTCTATCGCTTCATCAATCCGTTGACGGTTCGCCTTGATGCAGATGTCCCTCAGGACATCCTGGATCAGCGTCTCGCCACCATGATCCGGGTCGTCCTGCGGGCCCTGGCGAACGGTAGCGTGTAACGTTAGTTACAAATTTCAAAAAATGTAACAAGAAAATTAGAGCGGCTTCGGGGCGGTCAAGCTGCTGTAATAAAAAAGTATTTTTGAACGGTTAAGCTTGTTGCGACTTTTCCGAAGGCTCAAAGCGTTGCCCGTTAACCTTTTGGTCGCTTGATGGCGGCCCATCTCTCATGGCAAACAGCGCCACCTCAAAAAGGCTCCTGCCAAAAAACCCAAGGACAGACCATGGCCCGGAAAAAGATCGCGCTCATCGGTGCAGGCCAGATCGGCGGAACACTCGCCCATCTCGTCGGCTTGAAGGAACTCGGCGACGTCGTTCTCTTCGACATCGCGGAAGGCATTCCCCAGGGCAAAGGTCTCGATATCGCCGAATCCGCGCCGGTCGACGGGTTCGATGCCAAGTACAAGGGTGCGAACGACTACGCCGCCATCGAAGGCGCCGACGTGATCATCGTCACCGCCGGCGTGCCGCGCAAGCCCGGCATGAGCCGCGACGATCTCATCGGCATCAACCTCAAGGTCATGGAAGCGGTCGGCAACGGCATCAAGCAATATGCCCCGAACGCCTTCGTCATCTGCATCACCAACCCGCTCGACGCCATGGTGTGGGCGCTCCAGAAGTTCTCGGGCGTGAAGCCTGAGAAGATCGTCGGCATGGCCGGCGTGCTGGATAGCGCCCGCTTCCGTCACTTCCTGGCCGAAGAGTTCAACGTGTCGGTCGAGGACGTGACCGCCTTCGTGCTCGGCGGCCATGGCGACGACATGGTGCCGCTGGTGCGCTACTCCACGGTTGCCGGCGTTCCGCTCCCTGACCTCGTGAAGATGGGCTGGACCTCCCAGGAGAAGCTCGACGCCATGGTCGAGCGCACCCGCAAGGGTGGCGGCGAGATCGTCAACCTGCTCAAGACCGGCTCCGCCTTCTACGCTCCCGCCGCTTCGGCGATTGCAATGGCCGAGAGCTACCTCAAGGACAAGAAGCGCGTCCTGCCGTGCGCGGCCTACCTGAACGGCCAGTACGGCGTGAAGGACATGTTCGTGGGCGTTCCGATCGTGATCGGCGAGAACGGCGTCGAGCGCATCGTCGAGGTCGAGTTCTCCGCCGACGAGAAGGCCATGTTCGAGAAGTCCGTCGCTTCGGTGCAGGGCCTCGTCGACGCTTGCAAGCAGATCAACTCGGCTCTGAAGTAAAGCGTCATCCCGGCCGAAGAGCCGGGATCGCATGACGAGTTTGACGCGGTCAACGATCCCGGATCGACTACGGCGTCCGGGATGACGAAAGAGAAGAGCACATGAACATCCATGAATATCAAGGCAAAGCGGTCCTGAAGGAATTCGGCCTGCCTGTCTCCCGCGGCATCGCCATCTTCTCGCCCGACGAGGCGGAAGCCGCCGCCAAGGAACTCGGCGGTCCGCTCTGGGTCGTGAAGTCCCAGATCCATGCGGGCGGCCGCGGCAAGGGCAAGTTCAAGGAAGCCGCTGCCGGCGAGAAGGGCGGCGTGCGTCTCGCCAAGTCGGTGGAAGAGGTCAAGGAGTTCGCCAAGCAGATGCTCGGCAACACCCTGGTGACGATCCAGACGGGCGAAGCCGGCAAGCAGGTCAATCGTCTTTACATCGAAGACGGCTCCGACATCGACACCGAGCTCTATCTCTCCATGCTCGTCGACCGCGCCACGGGCCAGGTCGCCTTCGTCGTCTCGACGGAAGGCGGCATGGACATCGAGCAGGTCGCGCATGACACTCCTGAGAAGATCCTCACCTTCTCCGTCGACCCTGCCACCGGCATCATGCCCCATCACGGCCGCACGGTCGCCAAGGCGCTGGGCCTGAAGGGCGCGCTCGCCAAGGAAGCCGAGGATCTGGTGACCAAGCTCTACACGGCCTTCACCGCGAAGGACATGGAGATGCTGGAGATCAACCCGCTGATCGTCACCAAGGATCAGCACCTCAAATGCCTCGACGCCAAGATCTCCTTCGACGGCAACGCTCTCTATCGTCACTCCGACGTGGTTGGCTTACGCGACATCACGGAAGAGGACGAGAAGGAAATCGAAGCCTCCAAGTTCGACCTCGCCTATATCGCCCTCGACGGCACCATCGGCTGCATGGTCAACGGCGCCGGCCTCGCCATGGCGACGCTCGACATCATCAAGCTCTACGGCGAAGAGCCGGCGAACTTCCTCGATGTCGGCGGCGGCGCGTCGGAAGAGAAGGTGACGGCGGCGTTCAAGATCATCACCGCCGATCCGAACGTGAAGGGCATCCTCGTCAACATCTTCGGCGGCATCATGAAATGCGACGTCATCGCCCGCGGCGTTCTCGCCGCCGTGAAGGCGGTCGGCCTGCAGGTCCCGCTGGTGGTGCGCCTCGAAGGCACCAACGTGGAAGAGGGCAAGCAGATCATCCGTGAATCCGGCCTCAACGTGATCCCGGCGGACGACCTCGACGACGCCGCCCAGAAGATCGTGAACGCCGTGCGCGGCGGAAAGTAAGGTTTCGAGCTGATGTCCATCCTCATCAACAAAGACACCAAGGTCATCTGCCAGGGCTTCACCGGCAAGAACGGGACCTTCCATTCCGAGCAGGCGATCGCCTACGGCACCAAGATGGTCGGCGGCACCTCGCCCGGCAAAGGCGGCTCGACGCACCTGAACCTGCCCGTGTTCGACACGGTCATGGAAGCGCGCGAGAAGACCGGCGCCGATGCTTCCGTCGTCTATGTTCCGCCGCCGGGCGCGGCGGACGCCATCTGCGAGGCGATCCAGGCCGAGATCCCGCTCATCGTCTGCATCACCGAAGGCATCCCGGTGCTCGACATGGTGCGCGTGAAGCGTGCGCTCGAAGGCTCCAAGTCGCGCCTCGTCGGCCCGAACTGCCCGGGCATCGTCACCGCCGGCGAGTCGAAGATCGGCATCATGCCGGCCAACATCTTCAAGCCCGGCTCCGTCGGCATCGTGTCGCGCTCCGGCACGCTCACCTACGAGGCCGTGTTCCAGACCACCAACGAAGGCCTCGGCCAGACGACGGCGGTCGGCATCGGCGGTGACCCGGTGAAGGGCACCGAGTTCATCGAGATGCTCGACATGTTCCTCTCCGACCCCAAGACCGAGTCGATCGTCATGATCGGCGAGATCGGTGGCTCGGCCGAGGAAGAGGCGGCCGCGTTCATCGCCCGCGAGGCCAAGAAGGGCCGCAAGAAGCCGATGGTCGGCTTCATCGCCGGCCGCACGGCTCCTCCCGGACGCCGCATGGGCCATGCCGGTGCCATCATCTCCGGTGGCAAGGGCGGTGCCGAGGACAAGATCGCCGCCATGGAGGCCGCGGGCATCCGCGTGTCGCCGTCGCCGGCGCGCCTCGGCAAGACCCTCGTCGAGGTTCTCAAGGGTAAGTAACAAGTCAGGCCGCCCCGACGACGGGGCGGCCAACCAGCTTTTTGGATTGTAGATTGCCATGGCACGCCAAGACGCCAACCAAAACCTCCTGAACACCGCTTTCCTCTACGGGGCGAATGCGTCCTATATCGAGGAGCTCCAGGCCCGCTATGAGAAGGATCCCGCCTCGGTCGATGCCGAGTGGCAGGCTTTCTTCGGCGCGTTGAAGGACGACAAGCAGGCTGTCGAGAAGGCGGCCAACGGTCCGTCCTGGGAAAAACAGAACTGGCCGATCCATGCCAATGGCGAGCTGATCTCCGCCCTCGACGGCAACTGGACCCAGATCGAGAAGGTTGTCGGCGACAAGATCAAGGCGAAGGCGGAAGCCAAGGGCGCCGAGATCAGCCAGATCGACGTGCAGCAGGCGACACGCGATTCCATTCGCGCCATCATGCTGATCCGCGCCTATCGCGTGCGCGGCCACCTGCATGCCAAGCTCGATCCGCTCGAGATCAATCCGCGTCCGAACGATCAGGAACTGCACCCCTCCCATTACGGCTTCACGGAAGCCGACTGGGATCGCAAGATCTTCCTCGACAACGTGCTCGGCCTCGAGTTCGGCACGGTCCGCGAGATCGTCGGCATCCTGGAGCGCACCTACTGCCAGACACTCGGCGTCGAGTTCATGCACATCTCCGATCCGGTCGAGAAGGCCTGGATTCAGGAGCGCATCGAAGGGCCGGATAAGGAAATCTCCTTCACCAAGGAAGGCAAGCGCGCCATCCTCAACAAGCTCGTCGAGGCGGAAGGCTTCGAGAAGTTCCTGGATGTCCGCTATACCGGCACCAAGCGCTTCGGCCTCGACGGCGGCGAGTCGCTCATCCCGGCGCTCGAGCAGATCATCAAGCGCGGTGGCAATCTCGGCGTGAAGGAAATCGTGTTCGGCATGGCCCATCGCGGTCGCCTCAACGTGCTGACCCAGGTGATGGGCAAGCCGCACCGGGCACTGTTCCATGAATTCAAGGGCGGTTCCTTCGCGCCGGACGACGTGGAAGGCTCGGGTGACGTGAAGTATCACCTCGGCGCTTCCTCCGACCGCAATTTCGACGGCAACAACGTCCACCTGTCGCTCACCGCGAATCCGTCGCACCTCGAGATCGTCGATCCGGTGGTGCTCGGCAAGGTCCGCGCCAAGCAGGACCAGCACGGCTGCTCGCCTGACAACCGCACGGCCGTGATGCCGCTCCTCATCCATGGTGACGCGGCCTTCGCGGGCCAGGGCGTCGTGGCGGAGTGCCTGGGCTTGTCGGGCCTGCGCGGTCACCGCACCGGCGGCTCGATCCACTTCATCATCAACAACCAGATCGGCTTCACCACCGATCCGCGTTTCTCGCGCTCCTCGCCCTATCCGTCGGATGTGGCGAAGATGGTCGAGGCGCCGATCTTCCACGTGAACGGCGACGATCCGGAGGCTGTCACGTTCGCCGCGAAGGTGGCAGCGGAGTACCGCCAGCGGTTCCAGAAGCCCGTCGTCATCGACATGTTCTGCTACCGCCGCTTCGGTCACAACGAGGGCGACGAGCCGGCCTTCACCCAGCCGCTCATGTACCGCAAGATCCGCTCGCATCCGGCGATCGTCGAGCTCTATTCCAAGAAGCTCATCGCTGAGGGCGTCATCACCGAGGCCGAGGTCGAGGAGATGAAGTCGAGCTGGCGCTCGAAGCTCGATGCCGAGTTCGACATCGCGTCCAACTACAAGCCCAACAAGGCCGACTGGCTCGACGGACGCTGGTCGGGCCTCAAGGCGGTGCGCGAGGATCAGGACGATCCGCGCCGCGGCCAGACCGGCATCTCGGTCGAGACCATCCAGCAGATCGGCAAGGCGCTCACCACGATTCCGGAGGGCTTCCACCTCCATCGCACGATCCAGCGCTTCCTCGACAATCGCAAGAAGATGCTGGAAACCGGCGAGGGCATCGATTGGGCCATGGCCGAGGCGCTCGCCTTCGGTTCGCTCCTGCTCGAAGGCCATCGCGTGCGCCTCTCCGGCCAGGACGTGGAGCGCGGCACCTTCTCGCAGCGCCACACGGTTCTCACCGACCAGGAGAACGAGGAGCGCTACACCAACCTCAACCACATCAGCGAGAACCAGGCCCGCTACGAGGTCATCAACTCGATGCTCTCGGAAGAGGCGGTGCTCGGCTTCGAATACGGCTACACCCTCTCCGAGCCCAACGCGCTGACCCTGTGGGAAGCGCAGTTCGGCGATTTCGCCAACGGCGCCCAGGTGGTGTTCGACCAGTTCATCTCGTCGGGCGAGCGCAAATGGCTGCGCATGTCGGGCCTCGTCTGCCTGCTGCCGCACGGCTATGAGGGCCAGGGGCCGGAGCATTCCTCCGCCCGTCTGGAGCGCTGGCTGCAGATGTGCGCCGAGGACAACATGCAGGTCGGGTACTGCTCGACGCCGTCGAACTACTTCCACATCCTGCGCCGGCAGCTGAAGCGCGATTTCCGCAAGCCGCTGATCCTGATGACGCCGAAGTCCCTGCTGCGCCACAAGCGCTGCACGTCCACCATCGCCGACATCGCGGAAGGAACGCATTTCCACCGCGTGCTGCAGGACGACGCTCAGACCGGGCGCGAGAATTTCAAGCTGGTGAAGGACGACAAGATCCGGCGCGTGGTGATCTGCACGGGCAAGGTCTATTACGACCTGCTCGAAGAGCGCGAGAAGCGGGGCATCGACGATGTCTATCTGCTGCGCGTCGAGCAGCTCTATCCATTCCCGGCGAAGTCGGTGGCTGCAGAGCTCTCCCGCTTCAAGAAGGCCGACGTGGTGTGGTGCCAGGAAGAGCCCAAGAACATGGGCTCCTGGATGTTCGTCGAGCCCTATCTCGAGTGGGTGCTCAAGACGGCCGGCTCCAAGGTGGATCGTCCGCGCTATGTGGGACGTCCCGCCTCCGCCGCCACCGCCACAGGCCTCATGTCCAAGCACACGGCCCAATTGCAGGCTTTCCTCGACGAGGCTTTCGCGGCTTAAACACCGCGACGGCTCTCACCCCATTCCAAGGGGCTCGAAAGAGTCCCGCAAGACCCGAAGACGACCATGGCAACCGAAATCCGCGTACCCACCCTTGGCGAATCCGTGTCAGAGGCCACCATCGGCCGCTGGTTCAAGAAGCCCGGCGATCCCGTGAAGGCCGACGAGCCCGTGCTCGAGCTCGAGACCGACAAGGTGACGCTCGAGGTCAACGCTCCTGCGAGCGGCACGCTCGGCGACATCATCGCCAAGGACGGTGAGACGGTGAGCCCCGGGGCAGTGCTCGGCTCCATCGTCGAGGGCGGCGCTGCGGCTGCCGCCGCGCCCGCGCCGAAGGCCGAGGCTCCCAAGGCCGCTCCGGCCCCGGCTCCCGCCCCCGCACCGGCCGCTCCCGGCGCCGCCAAGGATCATGGTCCGGCGGTCGCCCGTCTGGCAGCCGAGAGCGGCGTGAGCCCGGCCGGTGTCGCCGGCTCCGGTAAGGACGGACGCGTGACCAAGGGCGACATGCTCGCCGCCATCGCCACGGGTGGCGCTGCGGCTCCCGCGCCTGCCGCTCCTGTCCAGGTCCGTGCTCCCTCCGCTCCGGTCGATGCCGAGCGCGAAGAGCGCGTGAAGATGACGAAGCTGCGCCAGACCATCGCGCGTCGTCTGAAGGATGCACAGAACAGTGCCGCGATGCTCACCACGTTCAACGACGTGGACATGAGCGCGGTGATGAACCTGCGCAGCCAGTACAAGGACGTGTTCGAGAAGAAGCACGGCACCAAGCTCGGTTTCATGGGCTTCTTCACCAAGGCGGTGATCCAGGCGCTCAAGGACGTTCCGGCCGTCAACGCCGAGATCGACGGTCAGGATCTCGTCTTCAAGAATTACTACCACATCGGCATCGCGGTCGGCACCGATAAGGGCCTCGTGGTTCCGGTGGTGCGCGATGCGGACGATCTCTCGGTCGCCGGCATCGAGAAGAAGATCGCCGATTTCGGCCGCCGCGCCCGCGACGGCAAGCTCTCCATCGACGAGATGCAGGGCGGCACCTTCACCATCACCAATGGCGGCATCTACGGCTCGCTCCTGTCCACGCCGATTCTCAACGCGCCTCAATCCGGCATCCTCGGCATGCACCGCATCGAGGAGCGACCGGTCGTCCGCAACGGCCAGATCGTCGTGCGTCCGATGATGTATCTCGCGCTCTCCTACGATCACCGCATCGTCGACGGCAAGGAAGCCGTGACCTTCCTGGTGCGGGTCAAGGAGGCGCTGGAAGATCCGGCCCGCCTCGTTCTCGATCTGTAATCAAAACACCTCATCATGCCCGGCCTTGTGCCGGGCATCCACGCCTTCTGAACCGGGCGGCCATTTCAAGACGTGGATGGCCGGGACAAGCCCGGCCATGACGTAAAAAGGGATGATTCCCATGTCCTACGATGTCATCGTCATCGGCACCGGCCCGGGTGGCTACGTGGCCGCCATCCGGGCCGCGCAGCTCGGCCTGAAGACCGCCGTCGTCGAGAAGCGCAAGACCCATGGCGGCACCTGCCTCAACGTGGGCTGCATCCCCTCGAAGGCGCTGCTGCACGCCTCGCACATGTTCGAGGATGCGCGCGATCACTTCGCCGGTCTCGGCATCGGCGTTTCCGCGCCGACGCTCGATCTCAAGACGATGCAGTCCTTCAAGCAGGAAGGCGTCGACGGCAACACCAAGGGCGTCGAATTCCTGCTCAAGAAGAACAAGATCGATGCTTTCATCGGCACCGCGCGCATCGCCGCCGTCGGTCAGGTCGAGGTGACCGCCGAGGACGGCTCGAACCAGATGCTCGAGACGAAGAACATCATCATCGCCACGGGTTCGGATGTAACGCGCCTGCCGGGTGTCGAGATCGACGAGACGGTCGTCGTCTCCTCGACCGGCGCGCTCGAACTCGAGAGCGTGCCGAAGCGCCTCGTGGTCATCGGTGCCGGCGTGATCGGCCTGGAGCTCGGCTCCGTGTGGCGCCGCCTCGGATCCGAAGTGACGGTGGTGGAATATCTCGACCGCATCCTGCCCGGCATGGATGGCGAGGTCGCCAAGAACTTCCAGCGCATCCTCTCGAAGCAGGGCTTCCAGTTCAAGCTCGGCTCCAAGGTCACCAAGGTCGAGAAGACGGCCAACGGCGCGACGCTCACCTTCGAGCCCGCCGCCGGCGGCACGCCTGAGACCATCGAGGCCGATGTGGTGCTCGTCGCCATCGGCCGCGTGCCCTACACGCAGGGCCTCGGCCTCGACCATGCGGGCGTCCAGCTCGACAATCGCGGCCGTATCCAGACCGATGCGCATTTCTCCACCAACGTCACCGGCATCTACGCCATCGGCGACGTGATCGCCGGCCCCATGCTCGCCCACAAGGCCGAGGACGAAGGTGTTGCTGTGGCGGAAATCATCGCCGGCAAGGCAGGCCACGTGAACTACGACGTGATCCCGAGCGTGGTCTACACGTTCCCCGAGGTCGCCTCCATCGGCAAGACCGAGGAGGAATTGAAGGATGCGGGCATCGCCTACAACGTCGGCAAGTTCCCCTTCACGGCCAACGGCCGCGCCAAGGTCAACCGCACCACGGACGGCTTCGTGAAGATCCTGGCCGATGCCACCACCGACAAGGTGCTCGGCGTCCACATCATCGGCCCGGAAGCCGGAAACCTCATCCACGAGGCGGCGATCACCATGGAGTTCGGCGGATCCTCCGAGGACATGGCCCGCACCTGCCACGCGCATCCGACGCTCGCGGAAGCTGTGAAGGAAGCAGCGCTCGCGGTAGAGAAGCGTGCCATCCATATGTAATATGGATTCATGGCAAAGCTTCACTTCATCTATTCGGTGATGAATGCAGGCAAGACGACCCATCTCCTGCAGGTTCGCTACAATTACATCGAGAACGGCGGCAACGTGCTGCTGTTCACGAGCCTGATCGACGACCGCTTCGGCGTCGGCAAGGTGAAATCCCGCATCGGCCTCGAGGCCGATGCGATCCCCTTGAGGAAGAGCGACGACATCGGCGCCCTCGTCTCCGCCGAGCACGCGAAAAAGCCGGTCACGGTGGTTCTGATCGACGAAGTCCAGTTCATGACGGCGGACCAAGTCCGCCAGCTCGCCTGGATCGTCGACGAGCTGAACGTCCCGGTCATGGCCTACGGGCTGAAGAACAACGTCTACGGCACGCTGTTCAGCGATGCCATCATCGCCATGATGGCGCTGGCTCAGGATTTTCAGGAGATCAAGCAGCTCTGCCATTGCGGCCGCAAGGCGACGATGATCCTGAAATACGACCGCAACGGCGAGGCCGTGCGCTCCGGCGAGGTGGTCGAGATCGGCGGCGAAGGCCGCTACGTCTCCGTCTGCCGGCCCCATTGGACGGCGGGCGATATCGGGCCGGCGGCGCGACAATTGCTGGCTCAGCCCGTGGCGGCTGAGTAGGCTCTGTCTCCATCCGCCGGCGCTCCTGCCCGATATCTCAATCGTGGCCATCCCCGGACTTGACGCTGCCGCTGTCATCCCCGGCGGCCGCAGGCCGGGAAGGGGATCCACGATCAGGTGCGGAGGATACGTTCCCTTCCTCTCCGCCGACGTGTCCTTCCGGAAATGACATCCTCCACGTCATCCCCGGGCTTGTCCCGGCCATGACGCAGATGAGGTGGAGGCCGAAGGTATGTTCTGTTTTTGTTCTTGACAATTCTCCTAAACCCGGCTATATCGTGAGGGTCTCTTCTTCGAGGGGCGCGCTCGCGAGGCGTCGCAGTGTGGAAGACGACCCGGTCTCGCTGGTCCGCCTCGCAAGCGGATCAGGCGAGTGGCCCAGGATGCTGGGCGGGTAGTCGGGATCGGTCGCAGGCCGCCGTCGCGCAGACGGTCACCGCCGGCGGCGGTTGACTGAGCCGGCCTCTCCTGTCCGCCGAAACAAACCGGACGCGAAGAGACAGTTCGGCTCTTCCATCTCCCATCAGCGCAATCGAGCCGGGCTGCCTGTCGCGCCACCCTCGATCACCACTCAGGCTCGCAGCGCAAGCTGCGGGCCCCACGGTGCTGGCTCTTTGACAGACACATCCGTCATCCCGGGGCTGCGCAGCAGAGCCCGGGATCCATAACCACGACCTTTGACCAGTTCGGCATCGTCAGTGGTTATGGATCCCCGCCTTTGCGAGGATGACAGTGTTGAGGTTCAGGCGCCGCATTCTCTAAGCGATCCCGGATCGTCTACGCCGTCCAGAATGACACCTTCAGGCTTCCGATTTCACCCGTGCCCGCGGGTGCGCCGCGTTGAACGCATCCATCAGCCTTGCCGCATCCACCTTCGTGTAGAGCTGCGTGGTCGAGAGCGAGGCGTGGCCCAGCAATTCCTGGATGCCGCGCAGGTCGCCGCCCTTGGCCAGCAGATGCGTCGCGAAGGAATGGCGCAGCGCGTGAGGCGTGGCGCTTTCCGGAAGACCGAGGGCGCCGCGCAGTTCCTCGACGGCAAGCTGGATGATGCGGGGCGAGAGTGGCCCGCCGCGGGCGCCGACGAAGAGGGAGCCTTCCGGTGGAATCGCATAGGGGCAGAGCTGCAGATATTCTTCCACCGCGCGCTGGATCGGCGGAATCACCGGCACACTGCGCATCTTGCCACCCTTGCCGGTGACCGTGATCGTATCGATGCCGTTCACCGGTGCATCGCGCCGCTGCAATCCGAGCGCCTCCGAAATACGCAAGCCCGCGCCGTAGAGGAGCGACAGCACGGCGGCGTCCCGTGCCAGGATCCAGGGCTTGCGGCTCTCTCCTGCCCGCGTTTCCGCATCCGTCACGGCGACGGCCGAGGAGGCAGAGAGGGGGCGCGGCAGGTTCTTGTCCACCTTCGGGGTGCGAATCGCCGCAAAGGCCGAGGCCGTCCCGAATCCCTCCCGCTCCAGATGACGGGCGAAGGAGCGCAGGGCCGCGAGCTGACGCATGAGGGAACGGCTTCCCACCGAATCCATGCGCCGGGCCGCCAGGAAGGCGCGGATATCCATCGGCTTCAGGCCGAGGATTCCCTTCACGCCGGGCGGCTCGCCGAGATGGTTCGTCAGAAAGGTCAGGAACTGGCGCAGGTCCCGGGCATAGGCCTCGACGGTTTTGCCTGAGAGCCGCCGCTCCTTGGCGAGGGAGGCGAGCCACGCCATCGCCTCACGGCGGGTGTCATCTGCGCCGGGAAGGACGAGATCGAGGGCATTTTGCGTGGCGCTGCTTGACATGAGTCCCATTTATGCAAGGGCAGAACCATAACAGTCACAGGTTAACTCCTTATCAAATGACAAGCCGCATCGCCGATGTCCTCATCCCGCTGGCGCTGGACACGGCCTATTCCTATGCCGTGCCGGATGGCCTCGCCCTCAAGGAGGGCGACGTGGTGCAGGTGCCGCTCGCCAACCGTGAAGTGGCGGGCGTCGTCTGGTCATTACGCGAAGGGCAGGGCGGCAATCTGAAGAAGGTGACGGGCGTCATCGAGGCGCCGAACCTGTCGCCCAACATGCGCAAGTTCCTGGATTGGATCGCCTGGTACACCCTGGCGCCCAAGGGTTCGGCCCTCGCCATGGGCTTGAAGATCCCGGACCCGGACCGGCAGGAGGTCTCGCGGGTCGGCGTGAAGCTGGCAGGTGCCTTGCCGAAGCGCATGACGCCCGCGCGGCAGAAGGTGATCGAGGTCGCCCAGGACGGAATCGTGCGGTTGAAGAGCGAGCTGGCGCATGCGGCGGGGGTCAGCGCCGGCGTGGTCAACGGCCTGATCGACGAGGGCACCCTCGAGACGGTGGCGCTTCTGGCCGAGCCCGTCGCCGAGATGCCCGATCCGGTCTTTAATCACACGGCGCTCTCCGACGGCCAGGGTGATGCGGCAGAAAAGCTCGTCGCCGCCATGAGCGAGGAGCATCCCCCGGTCATCCTGCTCGAAGGCGTCACGGGTTCCGGCAAGACCGAGGTCTATTTCGAGGCGGTGGCCGAGGCTGTGCGGACCGGCCGGCAGGCCCTGATCCTCATGCCGGAGATTGCGCTGACGGCCCAGTTCCTCGACCGGTTCGCCGCCCGCTTCGGCGTCAAGCCGGCGACCTGGCATTCCGGCGTCACGGGCCGCAAGCGCGAGCGGCTCTATACAGCCATCGCGGCGAACGAGGTGAAGGTGGTGGCGGGCGCCCGCTCGGCCCTGTTCCTGCCTTACGCCGATCTCGGCCTCATCGTCGTCGATGAGGAACACGAGACCGCCTACAAGCAGGATGACGGGGTTCATTACCATGCCCGCGACATGGCGGTGGTGCGGGGCAAGATCGAGAATGCCCCGGTGGTGCTAGCCTCCGCGACGCCGTCGATCGAGAGCCGGGTCAATGTGGAGCGCGGGCGCTATCGCCACGTGAAGCTCCCCGAACGATTCGGCGGGCGCTCGATGCCGCAGATCCGGGCCGTGGACCTGCGCAAGGAGCAGATCCCGAAAGGACGCTGGCTCTCGCCGACCCTGGTGACGGCCGTAGAGCAGACCGTCGGACGAGGCGAGCAGGCCCTGCTCTTCCTCAACCGGCGCGGCTATGCGCCCTTAACCCTCTGCCGGGCCTGCGCCCATCGTTACGAATGCCCGAACTGTTCCTCCTGGCTGGTCGAGCACCGGTTCCGGCGCTCCCTCGTCTGCCATCATTGCGGCCACGTGGAGCGCACGCCTCACGCCTGCGTCGAATGCGGCAGCGTCGATTCGCTGGTGCCCTGCGGCCCCGGCGTCGAGCGGATCGCGGAAGAGGCGGCGGAGCTGTTTCCTGACAAGCGCTGCATCGTGCTCTCCAGCGATTTTCCCGGCGGCACGGAGCGGCTGCGGGCGGAGTTGGCGGCCATCGCGGCGGGCGAGTTCGACATCGTCATCGGCACCCAGCTCGTGGCCAAGGGGCACAACTTCCCACTCATGACGCTGGTTGGCGTGCTCGATGCCGATATCGGCCTCACCTCGGGCGATCCGCGGGCTGCCGAGCGCACCTTCCAGATGCTCCAGCAGGTGACGGGCCGCGCCGGGCGCGGCGAGAAGCCGGGCCGGGCCCTGGTCCAGACCTGGCAGCCGGACCATCCGGTCATCGCGGCTCTCATCTCCGGCGATGCGGAGCGGTTCTACGAGGAGGAGACCCGTGTCCGCGAGATGGCGGGCCTGCCGCCCTTTGGCCGCTTGGCCTCCCTCATCGTTTCGGCCGAGGAGCGCGAGGTGGCGGAAGCCCATGCCCGCGCCATGGCGCTCGTGGCGGAACCGCCGCCCGGTGTCACGGTGCTCGGCCCCGCCGAGGCGCCGCTCGCCCTGATCCGGGGCCGCTATCGCTTCCGGCTCCTGGCCAAAACCGAGCGCGAGGTGGACCTTCAGGCCTACTTGAGGAGCTGGATGGCCCGCTGCCCGAAAATCCGCGGCAACACGCGCGTCTCCATCGACGTGGACCCGCAGAGCTTCTTGTGATTAAGCAAGATCCTCGCATCAAGACAGGCACCATGACCAAGATCGTCCATTGCATCCGCCACGGCCAATCGACCTTCAACGCCCATTTCGCAGAGCACGGCGAGGACCCGCTGCATTTCGATGCGCCTCTGACCGACCTCGGTCAGCGACAGGTGGCCGAGCGGGCGCCGGAGCTGCGCCAGCACGCCTATGAGCTCATTGTGACATCCCCGCTGACCCGGGCGATCCAGACCACCATGGGGCTGTTCGGAACGCATCCGTCCTCACCGCCGATCCTCGTCGAATGCCTCCACCGGGAACATCTGGAGAGCAGCTGCGATGTGGGGCGTGCCGTTTCCCAGCTGTCACAGGACTTTCCGCATCTGCACTTCGGACATCTGGAGGAAGTCTGGTGGCATAACGACGGCGAGGTGAACGAACGGGGCTTCATCTACGAGCCTGCCCACGTGTTCGAGGAAAGGGTCGAGCGGTTTCGGGGCTGGCTCGCCGCGCGGCCGGAGACGATGATTGCCGTCGTCGGGCATGGCACCTTCTTCAGCAAGCTTGTCGGGCGGTTCCTGAGCAACTGCGAAGTTGCCGCCCTGGAGCTTTAGGGCGTTTTTCGACGAAGGGGCTCCTCAGGAGCTTTACCTTAACCGGGTGCTCGGTTTTTTCCCGGCCAGACAGGGCCCAGCTCGCCTTGCGCCTCAGAAAAACCCATGCTAGTGCACCCTCGCCTGACGGGGGAGAAGGCTCCCGCCCCGGGCTCATTTCCACACCTGACGGGTTTCCCGAGGGCCTCGTTCGAGAGGCATTCCCGGTCCGAGGCCCGTTAAGACACGAGAGAGACGGTTACGTGGCGCAAAGCGGTTCGCAAGAAGGACCCCTCCTGTCGGGCGTAGCACTGCGCTATGCTTCGGCGCTGTTCGAACTCGCCCGGGAAGCGAATTCGGTGGATGCCGTTGAAAGCGACCTCGGCCGCTTCGATCAGCTGATCCGCGGTAGCGAAGACCTTCAGCGCCTGATCCAGAACCCCGTTTTCACGGCTGAAGAGCAGGCGGGCGCGATTGGAGCCGTCCTCGACAAGGCGGGCATTTCCGGCCTTGCCGGCAACTTCATCCGTCTCGTCGCGTCCAAGCGCCGCCTCTTTGCGCTGCCCGACATGATCCGCGCCTACCGGAACCTCGTCTCCGAAGCCAAGGGCATCGTCCAGGCGCAGGTCACTCTGGCGGAAGCGCCGTCCGACACCGTTCTCAACGAAATCAAGGCGGCGCTGCGCGACGTCGCCAAGGCTGACGTCTCCGTCGACGTCAAAATCGACCCGAGCCTCATCGGCGGTCTCATCGTGAAGATGGGGTCCCGCATGGTGGATGCCTCGGTGCGCACCAAACTCAATTCCATTCGTCTAGCGATGAAAGAGGTCCGCTGATGGACATTCGAGCCGCTGAGATCTCCGCGATCCTCAAAGAGCAGATCAAGAACTTCGGTACCGAAGCTGAAGTCACCGAAGTCGGGCAGGTTCTGTCCGTCGGTGACGGTATCGCCCGTTGCTACGGCCTCGACAAGGTCCAGGCCGGTGAGATGGTCGAATTCGAGAGCGGCGTGCGTGGCATGGCCCTCAACCTCGAGACCGACAATGTCGGCGTCGTGGTGTTCGGCTCCGACCGCGAGATCGCCGAAGGCCAGACCGTGAAGCGCACCGGCGCCATCGTGGACGTGCCGGTCGGCAAGGGCCTGCTCGGCCGCGTCGTCGACGCGCTCGGCAACCCCATCGACGGCAAGGGTCCGATCCAGGCCACCGAGCGCCGCCGCGTCGACGTGAAGGCCCCCGGCATCATTCCGCGCAAGTCGGTGCACGAGCCAATGGCGACGGGCCTCAAGTCGATCGACGCCCTGATCCCGGTCGGCCGCGGCCAGCGCGAGCTGATCATCGGTGACCGCCAGACCGGCAAGACCGCGATCGCCCTCGACACGATCCTCAACCAGAAGCCGCTGAACCAGGGCGACGACGAGAGCCAGAAGCTCTATTGCGTCTATGTCGCCATCGGCCAGAAGCGCTCCACGGTGGCTCAGTTCGTGAAGGTTCTCGAAGAGAACGGCGCGCTGGAATATTCCATCATCGTCGCGGCCACCGCGTCCGATCCGGCCCCGATGCAGTTCCTGGCGCCCTTCGCCGGCTGCGCCATGGGCGAGTACTTCCGCGACAACGGCATGCATGCCGTGATCACCTATGACGATCTGTCCAAGCAGGCCGTCGCCTACCGTCAGATGTCGCTCCTGCTCCGCCGCCCGCCGGGCCGCGAGGCTTATCCGGGCGACGTGTTCTACCTGCACTCCCGCCTGCTCGAGCGCGCTGCGAAGCTCAACGAGGAGAACGGTTCGGGTTCGCTCACCGCTCTGCCGGTCATCGAGACGCAGGCCAACGACGTGTCGGCCTACATCCCGACCAACGTGATCTCGATCACCGACGGCCAGATCTTCCTCGAGACGGACCTCTTCTACCAGGGCATCCGCCCGGCGGTGAACGTCGGCCTCTCGGTGTCGCGCGTGGGCTCCTCGGCCCAGACAAAGGCGATGAAGAAGGTCGCAGGCAAGATCAAGGGCGAGCTGGCGCAGTACCGCGAGATGGCGGCCTTCGCTCAGTTCGGCTCCGACCTCGATGCCACGACGCAGCGCCTGCTGAACCGCGGCTCGCGCCTGACCGAGCTCCTGAAGCAGCCGCAATTCTCGCCGCTGAAGATGGAAGAGCAGGTCGCCGTGATCTATGCCGGCGTGAACGGCTACCTCGACAGTCTGGCCCTCAATCGGGTGCGCGCCTTCGAGGACGGCCTGCTGTCGGTCCTGCGCGGCAAGCACGCCGATCTCCTCGATGCCATCCGCGCTTCGAAGGACCTGTCGAGCGACTCGGAAGCGAAGCTCAAGGACGTCGTCCAGAACTACGCCAAGTCTTTCTCGTAAAGGTCTTTCTCGTAAAGACTTGCGTTTTCGTAAGATCCAGCCGGTTTTCCGGAGAGGGTAGGGACGCTCGATGCCGAGCTTAAAAGACCTTCGTAACCGCATCGCCTCGGTTAAGGCGACGCAGAAGATCACCAAGGCCATGCAGATGGTGGCCGCCGCGAAGCTGCGCCGCGCGCAGTCCGCGGCGGAAGCCGCGCGCCCTTACGCGGAGCGCATGGCCGTGGTGCTCGGCAACCTCGCGTCCGGCATCACCATCGGGCCCGACACGCCGCGTCTTCTGGCCGGCACCGGTTCCGACCGCGTTCACCTGCTGGTCGTCTGCACCGCGGAGCGCGGCCTGTGCGGGGCGTTCAACTCGTCGATCGCGCGTCTTGCCCGCGATCATGCCACCCGGCTCCTGGCCGAGGGCAAGACCATCAAGATCATCTGCGTCGGCAAGAAGGGCTACGACATCCTGCG
Source organism: Microvirga sp. VF16 (assembly GCF_016864375.1). GTDB lineage: Bacteria > Pseudomonadota > Alphaproteobacteria > Rhizobiales > Beijerinckiaceae > Microvirga. The sequence continues at coordinate 433,388 of NZ_CP069354.1, forward strand.
CCGCCAGTTCGCCGAGCAGATCATCGAGCTCATCGACCTGCGCTCTGTGCGTCAGCTCGGATTCGAGCAGGGCGACATGATCGCTCAGAAGATCCTCGCGCGATTCGAGGCGGGCGAGTTCGACGTGGCGACGTTGTTCTACTCGCGCTTCCGCTCGGTGATTGCCCAGATCCCGACCGCGCAGCAGATCATCCCAGCCCAGATCGAGGCCAGCGCCGGCGCCCCCGACGCGGTCTATGAGTACGAGCCCGAGGAAGGCGAGATCCTCGCGACGCTCCTGCCGCGGAACCTCACCGTGCAGATCTTCCGGGCGCTGCTCGAGAATGCAGCCTCCGAACAGGGCGCCCGCATGAGCGCCATGGACAATGCGACCCGCAACGCGGGCGAGATGATCAAGAAGCAGACGATGACCTATAACCGGTCGCGTCAGGCGATGATCACCAAGGAACTGATCGAAATCATTTCGGGCGCCGAGGCGCTCTGACGAATCCGAGAGGAGCCTCACATGGCTAACACCGCTACTCCCGCCGGCAAGGTCGGTCACATCACCCAGGTCATCGGCGCCGTCGTCGACGTGCAGTTCGACGGACACCTGCCCGAGATCCTCAATGCTCTCGAGACCACGAACGGCGGCAACCGCCTCGTGCTCGAAGTAGCCCAGCAGCTCGGCGAAAGCACCGTGCGCTGCATTGCCATGGACACCTCCGAAGGCCTCGTCCGCGGCCAGCCCGTCACCGATACCGGCGCACCGATCTCGGTGCCGGTCGGCGACGGAACGCTCGGCCGCATCATGAACGTCATCGGCGAGCCGGTCGATGAAGCCGGCCCGATCCCGGCGCAAGGCGTCCGCGCTATCCACCAGCCCGCTCCGTCTTACGCCGAGCAGGCCACCGAAGCCCAGATCCTCGTCACGGGCATCAAGGTCGTCGACCTGCTCGCTCCCTACGCCAAGGGCGGCAAGATCGGTCTCTTCGGCGGCGCCGGCGTCGGCAAGACCGTGCTCATCATGGAGCTCATCAACAACGTCGCGAAGGCGCATGGCGGCTATTCTGTGTTCGCCGGCGTCGGCGAGCGCACCCGCGAGGGCAACGACCTCTATCACGAGATGATCGAGTCGGGCGTGAACAAGCATGGCGGCGGCGAAGGCTCCAAGTGCGCCCTCGTCTACGGCCAGATGAACGAGCCTCCGGGTGCCCGCGCCCGCGTCGCGCTGACCGGTCTCACCGTTGCCGAGAACTTCCGCGACCAGGGCCAGGACGTGCTGTTCTTCGTGGACAACATCTTCCGCTTCACGCAGGCCGGCTCCGAAGTGTCGGCGCTTCTCGGCCGTATCCCTTCCGCGGTGGGCTATCAGCCGACGCTTGCGACCGACATGGGCATGCTGCAGGAGCGCATCACCACCACCAACAAGGGCTCGATCACCTCGGTGCAGGCGATCTACGTGCCCGCCGACGACCTGACCGATCCGGCTCCGGCCACCTCCTTCGCCCACCTCGACGCCACGACCGTGCTGTCGCGTTCGATCGCCGAGAAGGGCATCTATCCGGCGGTGGATCCGCTCGACTCGACCTCGCGCATGCTCTCCGCCGCGATCCTCGGCGAGGAGCACTACAATGTCGCGCGTTCGGTGCAGCAGATTCTGCAGCGCTACAAGTCGCTTCAGGACATCATCGCGATCCTGGGCATGGACGAGCTCTCCGAAGAGGACAAGCTCACCGTGGCCCGCGCCCGCAAGATCGAGCGCTTCCTGTCGCAGCCCTTCTTCGTGGCCGAAGTCTTCACCGGTTCGCCGGGCAAGCTCGTCGCTCTCGAAGACACCATCAAGGGCTTCAAGGGTCTCGTGGAAGGCAAGTACGATCACCTTCCCGAAGCTGCCTTCTACATGGTCGGCAGCATCGAGGAAGCCGTCGAGAAGGCCCAGCGCCTCGCAGCCGAAGCGGCTTAAGTTAAATTAAGCAGCATCCCGGAGCCGTGCCTGCACGCTCCGGGATGCTCTTGTCCAAGCGTATCTCCCAAACGATTCCCGATCATCGGTCGGGATGATGAGGAGCTCAGATGGCTACCTTCAACTTCGAACTCGTCTCTCCCGAGCGGGTGCTGTTCTCCGGCGAGGTCGACGCCGTCGTGCTGCCGGCGACCGAGGGCGACATGACGGTTCTGGCCGGCCATTCGCCGGTGATGACCACCCTCAAGACCGGGTTCCTCGTCGTCACCAGCACGCCCGGCAATGGGCGCCGCGTCCTCGTGCGCGGTGGCTTCGCCGACGTGAACCAGAACGGCCTTACGGTCCTCGCCGAGCGCGCTCTTCCGGAGGAGGAGCTGACTCAGGATATCCTCGACCAGGAGATCCTGACAGCGGAAATGCACTACGACGCCACCAACGAACCGGCAGCCAAGCATGCAGCTGAATCGGCCATCGCACAGCTGCGCGAAGCCAAGGCGGCGCTGAACTTCTAAGCTGAAACAACCCGGCCCCGAGCCGGGTTTTTCATTTCATGGACCAGACCGCGCCGCTCATCCTCACACTGACATTCGACGAGCGAGCCTTCGCCTTCTTCGAAGAGAGAAGACGGCGCTACTTTCCTTCCAAGTCCAATTTCATCCCCGCGCATCTCACGCTGTTCCATGCTCTGCCGGGTGAGCATCTTCCAATCATTCAGCATGACATCGAGACGTGGGTTCCAGGCCAGAAACCCTTCATTCTTGATGTGACAGGTCTGCGCTCTCTCGGGCGCGGCGTTGCATATATGCTTGAATCGGCGGAATTGGCACAGCTGCGCCGACATCTTGCCCTGCAATGGATTGACTGGCTCAAGCCGCAGGACCGGCAGAACCATGATCCGCATGTGACGGTGCAGAACAAGGTCGATCCGACTCAGGCCAGGGCTCTCCTGGAAGAACTGAGCGACAGATTCAAGTCGTTTCAGGTTAAGGCCGTTGGGCTCGAGTTGTGGTGGTATCGCGGTGGACCGTGGGAGAAAGTGAGGCGTTTTCACTTTGGTTCGTGAAGTCACCGCAACGTCATGGCCGTGCTTGTCACGGCCATCCACGTCTTTTCTAGGTGCGTCCAAAGACGTGGATCCCCGGAACAAGTCCGGGGATGACGAGAGAAAGCCAAGGATGCGGTGAGCGGATCTACTCCCCCATCGCAATCAGGTTCGCATTGCCGCCGGCGGCTGCCGTGTTGATCGTCACCGTCTGCTCGGTGGCGAAGCGCAGAAGGTAGTGCGGGCCGCCGGCTTTCGGGCCAGTGCCCGACAGACCGTGACCGCCGAAGGGCTGCACCCCGACAACCGCGCCGATCATGTTGCGGTTCACATAGACGTTGCCCACTGACAGAGCCTGCACGACGCGTTCGACAGTGGCGTCGATGCGCGAGTGAACACCGAGCGTGAGGCCGTAGCCAGTACCTTCGATGGCTTGGATCACCTCTCCAAGACGACCCGCCTTGTAGCGCACCACATGCAGAATCGGGCCGAACACCTCCTGCGCGAGATCGTGCGGCTTGCTGAGCTCGAAGATATGCGGCGCCACATAGGTGCCGGTGGCCGGCGCTTCGCCTGCGTAATGCACCTTCGCCGAGCGCTTCATCGTCTCGATATGCGCGTCGAGCTTGTCCTTCGCCTCGCGGTCGATCACCGGCCCCACATGGGTCGAGATCTCGCGCGGATCGGCGATCCTCAGTTCCTGCGCATTGCCCGCGATCATCTCGATCATGCGGTCGGCCACATCGTCCTGGACACAGAGCAGGCGAAGCGCGGAGCAGCGCTGGCCGGCGGAGCGGAAGGCGGACATCACCACGTCGTCGGCCACTTGCTCAGGAAGAGCGGTGGCGTCGACGATCATGGCGTTGATGCCACCGGTCTCTGCGATCAGCGGCACGATGGCGGCATCCTTGTTCGCGAGCGCGCGGTTGATGATACGGGCCACTTCCGTCGAGCCGGTGAAGACCACGCCCGCGACGTCCTTGTGCTCGACGAGACGCGCGCCGACGCGTCCGTCGCCCGGCACGAGATGGAGTGCCGTCTTCGGCACACCGGCTTCATGCAGGATGCGCACGGCAAAATCGGCGATCAGCGGCGTCTGCTCGGCGGGCTTGGCGACAACGGCGTTGCCCGCCATCAGCGCGGCGCTGACCTGGCCGAGAAAGATCGCGAGCGGGAAGTTCCAGGGCGAGATCGCAACGAACACGCCGCGGCCGCGCAGACGCAGCACGTTGCTCTCGCCCGTCGGTCCCGGCATGGCCTCACCCGCACCGAAGAGAGTACGACCCTGGACGGCGTAGTAGCGCAGGAAATCGACCGCCTCGCGCACCTCGGAGAGTGCGTCGTCGAGGGTCTTTCCAGCTTCGACCTGCAAAAGGTGAAGCAGCGCGCCGCGCCGCTCTTCCAGGAGATCGGCTGCGCGCTGCAGAGCCCTAGCGCGGGTCTTTGCATCCTCTCGGCTCCATTTTGCGAAGCCGGCCTGCGCCGCAATCATCGTGCGGTCGGCCACATCGGGAGAGGCTTCCGTCACATGACCCACGACGATGCTGCCGTCGATGGGACTGACGAGCGGGCGGGAGGTGCCGGAGGCCGCCTTGCCATCGATCAGCGGCTCCGCCTTGAAGCTCTGCTGCCCACCCTTCTTGATCTCCGCCAACAGCGCATCGAGCGAGGCCTGATGGCCGAACTCCACGCCCTTCGAATTGGCGCGCTCCGGGCCGTAGAGGTCACGCGGCAGCGGCAGCTTGGAATGACGCGCCCGGTCGGCGGATACGATGATGTCGGCTGGACGCTTCAACAGCGACTGGATTGGAACGTCGGTGTCGGCCGCGACTGACACGAAGGAGGAATTGGCGCCGTTTTCCAGCAGGCGTCGCACGAGATAGGCCAGGAGATCGCGATGACCGCCCACCGGCGCATAGGCGCGGCAGGCGAGGCCCGGGTTATCCTCCAGGAGCCGCGCATAAAGCGCCTCGCCCATGCCGTGCAGGCGCTGGAACTCGTAGCCCTCCGTTCCGCCGGCGCGCTCGATGATGGACGCGACGGTGAGCGCATTGTGCGTGGCGAATTGCGGGTAGATGCGCGGGCGTAAGGACAGCATCTTCTCGGCGCAGGCCATGTAATGCAGGTCCGTCATCGCCTTGCGGGTGAAGACCGGGTAATCGTCGAGCCCGCGCTCCTGGGCGCGCTTCACCTCCGTGTCCCAGTAGGCGCCCTTCACCAGGCGCACCATGAGCTGGCGGTCATAGCGCTCGGCCATGGCGGCGATCGCATCGATCACCGAACCGGCACGCTTCTGGTAAGCCTGGATGGCGAGCCCGAAGCCCTTCCAGTCGGCGAGCGACGGATCGGCGAGCACGGCCTCGATCACCTCGAGCGAGAGTTCGAGCCGGTCTGCTTCTTCCGCGTCGATGGTGAAGTTGAGATCGTAGGACTTCGCCTTTTGCGCCAGCTCGATCGTGAGCGGCACCAGCTCGCGCATGACCCGCTCGCGGCTCGTGGCCTCATAGCGCGGATGGAGAGCCGAGAGCTTCACTGAGATGCCGGGACGATTCGGCAGCGGCTCGTTGCCGGCGGAACGGCCGATGGCATCGATGGCGGAGGCATAAGATTCGAAATAGCGGCGGGCGTCCTCGGCGGTGCGGGCGCCTTCTCCCAACATGTCGAAGGAATAGCGGTAGACGCGGCCTTTCGATGAGCCGGCGCGCTTGAGCGCCTCCTCGATGGTCTGGCCGAGCACGAAATGGTTGCCCATCACCCGCATGGCCTGACGGGTGGCGGTGCGCACGGCGGGCAGGCCGAGGCGCTTGGTGAGCTGGCCCAGGATGCTTTCCGGCGTCTCGCCGGGCTGGATGATACGGGCCGTGATGCCGAGCGCCCAGGCCGAGGCCGAGACCAGGAAGGCATCGGACTTCGCCTCGTGACCGGCGAAATCGGCCTGACCCAGCTTGTCCTCGATCAGCCGGTCGGCGGTGGCAGCGTCGGGCACCCGCAGCAGGGCCTCGGCGAGCACCATGAGCGCGAGGCCCTCTTTGGTGGAGAGCGCATATTCCCGCAGCATCTCCTCGACGCCGCCGAGGCCGCCGCCCTTGGCGCGGATCGCCTCGATCAGGCGGGTGGCCTGCTCGTCGACGCGTTTCTCCCGCTCAGGCGAGAGCCGCGCGCCGGCAAGGAGCCGAGCCGCAAGGGCCTTGTCGTCTTCGGCATAGGGCGGGTTGAAGGGCAGGGCGGTGCTGGCAGCAGAGCTCATCGGAAAATCCTCTGGATGTTTCCGGAAATATATGAGGCCGGCGGGCGTGTTTCGATGGCAAAATCGGCGATGCTGCCTTAGAAACGGCGGATAAAGTGTCAAAGGGCCGTGATAATGACGGATTTGGACCGGATCGATCGCAAGATTCTCAAGGCTCTCCAGGCCGATGGCCGCATCGCCACGGTCGAGCTTGCAGAAAAGGTAGGATTGTCGCCGACCTCCACCGGTGAGCGCGTCAAGCGCCTGCAGCGGGAGGGGGTGATTGCCGGCTACGGCGCGAGGCTCGATCCGCACCGGCTCGGGCTTGGGCTTCTGGTCTTCGTGGAGGTCTCCCTCGACAAGACGACGGCGGACGTCTTCGAGAAATTTGCCGCTGCCGTAAAGCGCGCTCCGGAGGTTCTCGAATGCCACATGGTGGCGGGCGGGTTCGATTATCTGGTCAAGACCCGCGTGGCCGACATGGCCGCCTATCGGCATTTTCTTGGGGAGATTCTTCTCGCGCTTCCGGGCGTGAAGGAAACGCGCACCTATGCGGTGATGGAAGAAGTGAAGAGCGACGGCATGCTGCCGGTGTGACTGCCGCATGACGTCATGGCCGGGCTTGTCCCGGCCATCTCGATAAGAGGGGCGCGGCACCTTTCCAAACGAGATCACCGGCACAAGGCCGGTGATGACGTATGAGGTGATTTAACCGGTAACGGTCTCTTCCTCGTTCTTCGTCTTCCAGAGCGAGTAGACGACACCGCCTGCGATCAGGGCGAGAGTCACCCCGAGCGAGATGGTGGGATCGAGCTTGCCCACGAGCTGGTTCCAGAAGATCTTGCCGCCGATGAAGACGAGCACCAGAGCCAGGGCGTATTTCAGGTAATGGAACCGATGCACCATGGCGGCCAGCGCGAAGTAGAGCGCCCGCAGGCCCAGGATCGCCATGATGTTGGCGGTGTAGACCACGAAGGTGTCCGTGGTGATGGCGAAGATCGCCGGCACCGAATCCACCGCGAAGATCAGGTCCGCGACATTGATCACCACAAGGGCCAGGAAGAGCGGCGTCGCCCAGGTGACGATCCTGCCCGTTTTCGGATCGGGCTCCCGCACGAAGAAGTGCTGATCGTGCAGGCGGTTCGTGACCCGCATGTGGTTGCGCAGGAAGCGGACGAGCGGGTTCTTCTCGATGTCGGGATCGCTCTCGGGTACGACCAGCATCTTGATGCCCGTCGCGATGAGGAAGGCGCCGAAGACATAGAGCATCCACGCGTATTCCTGTACCAGCGCAGCGCCCAATGCGATCATGATGCCGCGCAGAACGATGACGCCGATGATACCCCACACGAGGGCGCGGTACTGGTATTTCCGGGGGATCGCGAAGTAGCTGAAGATCAGCGAGATCACGAAGACATTGTCGATCGACAGGGACTTCTCGATGAAGAAGCCTGTGAAATACGAGATGCCCGCGTGCGTGCCGTCTTCGGTCACCAGCAGGCCGGTCTCGAAGGACCACCAGATATAGGCACCGAAGGCGGCTGCGATGCCGATGTAGAAAGCAGATAGAAGGAGACTCTCCTTCACGCCGAGTTCTTTGTCCTTTCTGTTCAGGACACCGAGATCGAAAGCGAGGAGAAAAACGACAAGGCTCAGGAAAGCCGTCCACATCCAGACGGGCTTACCCAGCCATTCCATGAGCAGGAATTCTGGCATAACCGGACCTTTGATTGCTTCTGTTCAAGCATCGGCTCCGACATCACAGTCGCATGCTGCATCCTGCCAGAGGGGCCCGGGCGCCGATGGGTCCAACTTGGGAAGCTCTCTTGTACCCGTCAAGGGTCCGGAACTTAAGAATTTCTGCTCAATTTTACGTCATGTGCCGGTTCTGGAGGCGGGGTTGCCCGGGCAAGAGACTTGACCCGGAGAGCCGATCTGATTGCATGGTCAAGAACAGGACAGATGGTGAAAAAGAGCGCCACGAGGCCACAGACCATAAAAACAGAGGTGACGGTGATGTTTGCGGATCGTTCGACGAAGGCGAAGTGGGTCAAGGGGATGCTGGCCGGAGCGGCCGTGCTTCTCGGGTCCGCTGCGGCTCAGGCTCAAACACCCGTGCGGTTCTCCCTGGACTGGCGCTGGGAAGGCCCGGCGGCCCCCTTCGCCGTTGCCATCGACAAGGGCTACTTCAAGGCAGAGGGATTGGACGTCACGATCGATCCGGCCGCAGGCTCCCGCGAGCCGATTTCCCGCGTCGCCTCGGGCACCTATGACGTGGGCTTCGGCGACGTGAACTCCCTCGTGCGCTTCCGTGACGAGAATCCCGGTACCGACATCAAGGCCGTGATGGTCATCTATGACCGTCCGCCCTTCGCCATCATTGGGCGCAAGAGCCGCGGCATCACCAAGGAGGTGTCGAGTCTCCAGGGCAGGAAGTTCGGCGCTCCGGCTGCCGACGGCGCCTATGCGCAATGGCCGATCTTCAAGGCCGTCAACAAGATCGACGATTCCACCATGAAGTTCGAGAATGTGGGCTTCCCCGTCCGCGAGCCCATGCTGGCTCAGGGAGAAGTCGATGCAGTGTTCGGCTTCTCCATGTCTTCCTACATCAACCTGAAGTCCCGCGGCGTGCCAGCGGACGATATCGTCGTGATGCTCATGAGCGATTACGGCGTCGATCTCTATGGCAACACCATCATCGTCTCGCAGAAGTTCGCCCAGGAGAAGCCGGAGGCCGTGAAGGGGCTTCTGCGCGCCATCATGAAGGGCGTGCAGGATACGGTGAAGGATCCGTCGAGCGCAGTGGATTCGGTGATCAAGCGCAACGACGTCGCCAAGAAGGACGTGGAACTCGAGCGCCTCAAGATGGTGCTGGAGCAGAACATGATCACCTCGTGGGTGAAGGAGAACGGTTTTGGCGGCATCGACAAGGTTCGCTTCGCCAAAGCCCTCGACCAGATCGGCCTCACCTTCACCTACAAGACAAAGCCGGAGGTAGACGCCGTGTTCACGGAGCAGTTCCTCCCCGCCGCCGACCAGCGCAAGGTGAACTGAACGTTCGAGCCCGGCTGTGACAGCAGCCGGGCTTTTCTTTTGACCCGACGGCATTGTTTCATGAAACCCTTTGTCGACATTCACGACGTCACCCATGTCTATGCGCGGGCCGAGGATGGCTTGCCTGCCGTCAGAAACCTGAACCTCAAGGTGAGCGAGGGCGAGTTCGCTGCCATCGTCGGCCCCTCGGGCTGCGGCAAATCCACTTTGATGAAGCTTGCCACCGGTTTGCAGTTTCCCCGCGAAGGCACGGTGATCGTCGACGGCAAGCAGGTGGGCGCGCCGGTCAAGCTCGCCGGCATGGCCTTCCAGAACCCAACCATGCTCCCCTGGCGCACGACACTCGACAACATCCTCCTGCCGCTCGAAATCGTGGAGCCGCACCGCTCACGCCTGCGTCGTCACAAGGCGGAATATGTGGTCAAGGCCGAGAGCCTGCTGGAGCAGGTCGGCCTGAAGGGGCAGGGGCACAAATTTCCCTGGCAACTCTCGGGCGGCATGCAGCAACGCGCCTCGCTCTGCCGTGCATTGATCCATGAGCCGAAACTCCTGATGCTCGACGAGCCCTTCGGCGCGCTCGACAGCTTCACCCGCGAGGAGTTGTGGTGCGTGATGCGCGATCTGCATGCGGCGCAGAAGGTCACGATCATTCTGGTCACCCACGATCTGCGCGAGGCCGCGTTCCTGTCGGATCGAATCTTCTGCATGAGCGCGCGTCCGGGCCGCATCGTTGCCGAGCGGGAGGTCGAATTCCCGCGGCCGCGCGATCTCGAGATCACCTACACGCCGGAATTCTCCGCTCTCGTCCACGAATTGCGCGGTCACATCGCGCAGGCGCGCCAAGCGGCATGAGAAACCCATGAAAACCAAGAACCAGCTCGCTCTTGCTCCATGGGTCTTCACCATCGGCTTTTTCGTCCTGTGGGAAATCCTCTGTCATGTTCTGAGGATCTCGAGCTTCATCCTGCCGGCGCCTTCCACAATCCTGTTCGCCGTGTGGGAATACCGGACTCAGCTTGCCTACCACGCCATGCACACCCTCTGGATGACGCTGGCCGGCTTCGGTCTCGCGGTCGGGTTCGGGCTGCTGCTCGGGATGCTGCTCGGTTCCTCGCGGCTCATCAATGCCGGCACCTATCCGCTGCTCGTGGGTTTCAACTCGATCCCGAAAGTGGCCGTGGTTCCGATTCTCGTGTTCTGGTTCGGCGTCGGCTGGGTGCCGCCGGTGATGACGGCCTTCCTGATCTCGTTCTTCCCCATCGTGGTGAACGTCGCCACCGGCATCTCCACGGTCGAGCCGGAAATGGAGGACGTGCTGCGGGCGCTCGGCGCCTCGAAGCGCGACATCGTGTTCAAGGTCGGTGTGCCGCGCGCGATGCCGTATTTCTTTGGTTCCCTGAAGGTGGCGATCACGCTGGCTTATGTGGGTTCCGTGATCGGCGAACAGAATGCGTCCAACGTAGGCATCGGCAACCTGCTCACCCGCGCCTCCGCGGCCTTCGAAGTGCCTCTTGTCTGGGCGGCTCTCCTGGTGCTCGCGGTGCTCGGCGTCATCATGTACGCGATCACGGCCTATGTGGAGCGCTCCATGACCGGCTGGGCGCAGCGCTCGCAGATGGCGGCTTAACGCCTCAACGACAGCGGATTGTCGGAGAGCGCCGCCGCGTCGGGCTGATCGACGGCGGGGCGTCCGAGGAAGGCGTTCCAGAGCTTTTCCACTGTCTCGCGTTCGAGATCATCGACGATGAACACGATGCGGCTGCGGCGATCCTCGCTCGGCCAGCGCGGCAGCACTGCGGGAACGTGGATCACATGCTGCACGCCGTGGATCACGACCGGATGCTCTGGGTCTTCGGCCAGAGCCACGAGTCCTTTCACGCGCAAAAGTTTCGCTCCTTGAGACGAGCGCAGAAGGTCGAGGAACATGTCGAGTGTTCCCTGGCGGATCGGCTCGTCGCTGGTGAGACAGAAGGCACGGATCTTCTCGTCGTGCCGGTTCACATCGTGATGATGGTGATGATGGTGCCCATGCTGATGAGCATGGCTCTCGCGCTCCGCCTCCTCGACAGCCTCCGTTTTCAGCCATGCGGCGACGTCGGCGATCTTGCCGTCGAGACCGAAGAGACCGCCCGAGATGACCGCCTCGGCCGGTGCATCCGTCTCCAGAAGAGCCGCGCCGGGATTGAGCTGGTGCAATCGCTCGCGCAGCAGGGTGAGGCTGTCCCGATCCTGAACGAGATCGGTTTTGGTGATGACGATCCGCTCGGCCACGGCCGCCTGCTTCACGGCTTCACGATGCGCATCCAGGGTGGCCGTGCCATTCACCGCATCGACCACCGTCACCACGCCTTCGACCGCGTAACGCATCGACAGATAGGGATGGTAGAGTACGGCGTGGAGGATCGGTGCCGGATCGGCGAGGCCCGTGGTCTCGATGATCACGCGCTTGAACGGCAGGATGCGGTCGTTATCGCGCTTGCGCAGCAAATCCTCGAGCGTCGCGATGAGGTCTCCGCGCACGGTGCAGCAGAGACAGCCGGCGGAGAGCAGCACCATGCCCTCGTCGATGGTCTCCACCAGCAGGTGATCGAGGCCGATCTCGCCGAACTCGTTCATGATGACCACTGTGTCCTGCAGCGCGGGATCCTTCAGGAGCCGGTTGAGCAGGGTGGTTTTGCCCGACCCCAGGAATCCGGTGAGGATGGTGAGCGGGATCGGGGCAGGGGGAGTCATGGTTGTCATCGGGTCAATCCGCAATCGGCACTAGGGGCGCATCCTTCAGGCGGCGCTGTTCCAACAGAACGTTGGCAACGATAGCCGCCAGCACAAGAGCCCCGCCCGCGATTTGCAGTGGGACGAGCGTTTCGTTCAGGATGACGGCCGATGCAACGGCAGCCACCACGGGCTCTGTGCAGTAGATGATACCGGCCGCAACCGCCGTGATGCGTCCGAGCGCCAGGAGCTGCAGCACGAAACCGAATACGTAGCCGCCGATCGTCATGGCGACCGCGAAGGGCGCGATGGCGAGCGCGGAGGGTGGTGCGAGCTGGCCCGCGGCCAGGCTGATGAGCGTGGCGGTCGGCAGCACGATCAGGTGGATCCAGAAGGTCTTGGCCATGACGCCGGTCTTGCGGCACCGCGCGGCAGCAAAGAACTGGATCGCGGTGGCGATGCTCGCGCCGAAGGCGAGGGCCAGGCCACGCCAGTCGAGATCGCCGAAAGCCGGTCCGACGACGAGGGCAACGCCGAGTGTTGCCGTTGCCACCACACCAAGCAGAGCTGGCGTGAGTCTCGTTCCCTCCACGAAGGGGCTCGCGAGCACGATGAGACTAGGAAAGGTGTAGAACACCACCGCCGCCACCGTGACCGGGATGAAGGCGACCGACGAGAGATAACAGATGCCCACGAAGGCGGTGGAGACCCCGAGGAGAAGCAGCGTGCCCCGCTCCACCCGGGCCGCCCTCAGGGAAGTTCTCGTGACAGCGGCGACGATGCCGACCAGCACCAGCATCAAGAAGACACGATAGACCACGATGGCCGAGCCATTGGCTCCCGCAAAGGAAGCCATGCGGGCATAGACGATATTGAAACCGTAGAGGCTGGCTGAGACGAGGGCGAAGAGCAGTCCGTCGACGGGGGAGGAGGTGCGATTCATTGCAAGGTTCGGCTATGAGGCGGAACCGTTCGCCCGAAAGGGGCGGGAATGCAAGGCCCAAAGCAAAACGCCCGGTCGGTGGCCGGGCGTTTCAGAGAAGCAGATATCTGTCGGGTCAGTTCGCGACGAATTTCGGCTTTGCCGTGGCGTCGGCCTTTTGCGGGGCCTTGGCCTTGGTATCCGTCGAGGGCTTCGACTTTGCGGCAGGTTTGGCGCTGCCGGTCACCGGTTTGACGGCGACGCTGGCGCGTGACTGCTCCTTGCCCTTGGCGGTGGCCTTCCCGGGCTCCTTCGCGTCAGCCTTCTTGTCGTCCGATGCCTTGGCATCGGCCTGTTTGGCCTGCGTCTTCTTGGAAGCGGTGGCCTTCTTGGTCTTTGCCTTGCGAGCCTGCTCGGCGGCCTCTTCCGCTGCCGCTTGGGCGGCCAGTTCGGCCTCGGAGGGAGGATTCAGGCCGATCCAGACGCGCTCAGGCTGAACCGTGGCACGGGGGCCGAGCACGGTGCGCACCGGCTTCTCAGAGGAATCCCCGGCAAAGGCCATGACCTCGGAGGAGAACAGGTTCGGGATGTTGCTGTCGGTCTCGGCGACGGCCGGAGTATCCTCTTCCTGCGGCATCGGTCCGCGCCGGTCGCAGATGACGGGGCGCATGTCGGGCGGCGTGGTATTGGCCGAGGCGGGCAAAGCAGCAAGCTCGGGATTGGTGAAGTTCACCTTGCTGCTGAAGCCGCGATCGAACAACTCGGCCGCCTTGATCGTGCGCTCGTTGGCGGAGGGAGCGCCGAGCACGACGGTGATGAGATGGCGGCCATTGCGGGTCGCGCTCGCCACCACGTTGAATCCGGCCGAGCAGATGAAGCCGGTCTTCATGCCGTCGGCACCGGGATAGCGGCCGATCAGCCCGTTGGTGTTGCGCATGATGCGCCGACCGAACTGGACTGCGCCGATATCGAACAGGTCTGCGTGAGCGGGAAACTCGCGCAGCAGCGCGCGGGCGAGCACGGCCATGTCGCGGGCCGAGGTCTGGTTGCGCTCGTCGGGCAGGCCGTGCGGATTGACGAAGTGGCTGCTGACCATGCCGAGGCGCTGGGCATGCTCGTTCATCAGTTCCGAGAAGCCGTCGATCGAGCCGCCGATGTTTTCGGCAATGGTTGCAGCGACATCGTTCGCTGACTTGACCATCATGATCTTCAGGGCGTTGTCGAGACGGATCTCCGTGCCGGGCTTGAAGCCCATCTTGGAGGGAGGCAGGGCGGCCGCGCTATCGGAGACGGTCAGGAGCGTTTCCATGCTCAACTGGCCGGAGCGGACCTTGTCGAGGGCCACATAGGCCGTCATCAGCTTGGTAATCGAGGCGGGAAACCAGGGGTCAGTCGCGCGCTCCGCGTGCAGGACGCGGCCGGACTCCACTTCAACCACAAGAGCGGGGCCGCCGGCGGCCAGAGCCGAACCGCTCATCAGAGCAGTCAAAGCAAAGGCTGTCACGCGGAGGGCTCGGCTAACGTTCATGCGGAACGACTCCTTGGCTTCGTTCAACGATAGGAGAGGATCGATCGGGCCCCGCCTGTCAGCTGGGCTATTTTTAGTGCCAAACCTTGGCCTTGGCTAGGTTTTGGCGGCTTATTGCTTGTTTGTATCACCGTTCTTAACGAAATCCGTGGCAAGAGAGTGGCAAGAGCAGTGCGGTTTGAAGATCGATATGAATACATCCCTTCTCTGGATTCCGGTGACGCTGGCTGCAGCCGCTGCGCAGACCGGCCGCAATGCCACCCAGCGCCGCCTGACCGAAACCATTGGAACCGTGGGAGCGACCCAGGTCCGCTTCCTCTACGGATTTCCCTTCGCTCTTCTGGCGCTGGTCGTGATGAACCTTGTGACCGGAGAGGTTGTTCCAGGATCCAACCCGACCTTTCTGGCCTACGTCCTCACCGGCGCCGTCACCCAGATCCTTGCCACGGCCCTGATGCTCGCGGCCATGCGCGAGCGCGCCTTCTCGGTAGTGACCGCCTATACCAAGACGGAGCCGGTGCAGGTGGCTCTGTTCGGGCTGGTGCTCTTGGGGGATCACCTGACACCGACCATGGGACTGGCCATTGTCGTCGCGACGGCAGGAGTTCTGCTCATGTCCGTGAAGCCCGGCACGGGCCTCGCGTCATCGGGCCTGAAGCCTATTCTCTTCGGCCTCGCCTCGGGCGCCTTCTTCGCTCTGGCAGCCATCGGCTTTCGCGGCGCCATCCTGTCGCTCGACGGGGGATCTCCCCTGATCAGGGCTTCCACGACCCTTGTCTGGGGCCTGGGCCTGCAGACGGCGATCCTTCTGATCTGGCTTGGGCTCTTCGACCGCAAGGCGCTGATGGCGAGCTTCAAAGCATGGCGTCCCTCCCTGGGAGCGGGCTTTCTCGGGGCGCTCGCATCCCAGTTCTGGTTCATCGGCTTCGCGCTGACGACAGCGGCGAATGTCCGTACGCTGGCTCTCGTCGAGGTGCTGATGGCGCAGGCGGTCTCTCATCGCTTCCTGGCGCAGACGACAACCCGACGGGAACTGGCCGGCATGCTCCTGATCCTCGCCGGCGTCGGCTTACTGCTCCTGGCGCAACGTTAGCTTGTCGCTGCGGCAGTCACATGTTAACGAACAACGTTGCATATCCAATGAACGTGTTCGGACCCTTTTCATGACTGGTGCCGCTGCCCCTGAGACTGTTCAACCTGCCTACCGTGTTCTCCAGGTTGGGGACCCAGCTCCCTGGTTCAAGCAGAACTCAACCAGCAATCCGCAATTCAGCTTCGACACGGTGGCTGGGCGCTATGTCGTCCTGTGCTTCTACGGCATGGGTTCGGACGATGTCGGGCGTGCGACCCTGGCCTCGTTCCAGGAGACACACCGCGATCTGTTCGACGACGACAAGGTCGCGATCTTCGGCGTGAGCGTCGATCCGTCGGACGAGTCGGAGATGCGGGCGGAGCAGATCGTTCCGGGCATCCGTCATTTCTGGGATTTCGATGGCACTGTCGGTCGCCTCTATGGTGCTCTGCCGCGCAACGCACTGCCGGGCCAGTCGCAGATTCCGATCCGACGCTTCTGGATGGTACTTAACCCAACCTTGCGCGTGCGTGCCATCTTTCCCTTCGAGGCCGATGGCAGCGACCGTGAGAAGGTGATGGCCTATGTACGTGACCTGCCCCCGGTGAATCGGTTCGCCGGTTTCGAGATTCCCGCTCCCGTACTCGTGATCCCGGACGTGTTCGAGCCCGAATTCTGCCGGTACCTGATCGGTCTCTACGAGCAGCATGGCGGTGAGGAATCGGGCTTCATGCGCGAGGTCAACGGCAAGACCGTTGCCACCCATGATCCGAACCACAAGCGGCGCAAGGATTACACGATCACGGATCAAAATCTGATCCGCCAGGTGCAGCACCGCATCATCCGCCGCATCAATCCCGAGATCGAACGGGTGCACTTCTTCAAGCCCTCGCGCATGGAGCGCTACATCGTCTCCTGCTATGCGGCGGAGGACGGCGGTCATTTCCGTGCGCACCGAGACAACACGACGAGCGGCACGGCCCATCGACGCTTCGCCGTCTCGATCAATCTCAACAGCGATTTCGAAGGCGGCGAGGTCAGTTTCCCGGAATTCGGTTCGCGGAGCTACAAGGCTCCGGCCGGAGGCGCGGTGGTGTTCTCATGCCCGCTTCTTCATGCGGTGTCTCGCGTGACAGAGGGCCGCCGATTTGCCTTCCTGCCTTTCCTCTATGACGAGGAGGCCGCCAAGATCCGCGAGGCGAACAACGCCAATCTCGGCGAAGGCGTGGGCGCCTACAAGGCCTGATCTCAGTCGCTTAGCGACAGTGCAAGAGGCAGAATGGTGTCTCGCGTCAATGGGGCGAGCTGCGTTTTGACCGGCGCACGCGGATCGATCCAGATGAATTCGTCGATCTCGGCCTGACAGAAAATCTCTCCAGCAAGGCTGACCGCATAGACGACGGCCCGCACCGTCTTTCCAGGCTCGTTTGCTGCCGACGCTTCGAAAACACCGAGGTGCCTTGCGGATCCCGGAACGATGCGGCAGCCGATTTCCTCATGGAGTTCCCGTGCAAGGGCATCCAAATCGCTCTCGCCCGGCTCGCGTTTTCCGCCGGGCTGGAGGAAATGCGTCGTGCCGCGCTTGCGCACGAGCAGGACATGGCCACGCTCGTTGCGGACGAGGGCGGTGACGATCTCGATCACCGCTCGCCCGCCTTGATCCATTTGTCGACCTTCGGCGGCTCATAGGCGCGGATGGCCTTGATCAGGGCGGCAGGCTCATTCTCGACGATCAGCATCGCGCGATGGATCGGCTTCACGAAGCCGCGCTCGACCACGTCGTCCAGAAAATCCGTCAGCTTGTCGTAGAAGCCGTCGGCATTCAGAAGCGCGCAGGGTTTGCGGTGATAGCCGAGTTGCGCCCAGGTCCAGACCTCGAACAACTCCTCGAAGGTGCCCAAGCCCCCGGGCAGGGCGATGAAGCCGTCCGCGAGCTCGGCCATGAGCGCCTTGCGCTCATGCATGGAGCCTACGACCCGAAGGTCGCTCAATCCGCGATGGGCGATCTCCTTGTCGACCAGCGCCTGCGGCATGACGCCGATCACCTGGCCGCCCTTGGCGAGAACCGCATCGGCGACCGCGCCCATGAGCCCGACAGAGGCGCCGCCATAGACCAGATCGATCCCCTGGGCGGCCATGGTCTCACCGAGTGCCCGCGCAGTCTCGAGATAAACAGGATCCTGGCCGCTGCTGGAGCCGCAGAAGACACACAGGCGCATGGGATTTTCCTTCGTGATTCGTGTCACGCATCGATGAACGACAGGATGAAGCCAAGCTCAAGCCTCTCAAGCGCACCTGACATGCGATCGGCCGGCTTGCTGAAAGCCCCAAAGAGAGCCACCTTGTCTCTCAACAACACAATCCTCGAGGAGACATCCATGACTGCCTGCATCGTCGGCTGGGCCCATACTCCCTTCGGCAAGCTCGATACCGAGAGTGTCGAGAGCCTGATCGTCCGCGTCGCCAACGAGGCGCTGGAACATGCGGGCCTTGCCGTCGAGGACGTGGACGAGGTGGTGCTTGGCCATTTCAACGGCGGCTTCTCGGCCCAGGATTTCACCGCCTCCCTCGTCTTCCAGGCGAGCGACAAGTTCCGCTTCAAGCCGGCGACCCGGGTCGAGAATGCCTGCGCGACCGGATCGGCCGCCGTGCATCAGGCGATCAAGACCATTGAGGCCAAGCGCGCCAAGACGGTGCTGGTGGTCGGCGTGGAGCAGATGACGAAGACGCCGGGGCCCGAGATCGGCAACATCCTGCTCAAGGCGTCCTATCTGCCGGAGGATGGCGACACCCCGGGCGGGTTCGCGGGCGTGTTCGGCAAGATCGCCGGCACTTACTTTCAACGTTACGGCGACCAGTCCGATGCGCTTGCCCTGATCGCCGCGAAGAACCACAAGAACGGCGTCGACAATCCCTATGCGCAGATGCGCAAGGACTTAGGATTCGAGTTCTGCCGCGCCGAAAGCGAGAAGAATCCTTACGTCGCAGGACCCTTGAAGCGCACCGATTGCTCGCTCGTCTCCGATGGCGCGGCCGCTCTGGTCCTGGCCGACACCGAGACGGCGTTGCGCATGAAGCGCGCGGTCGCCTTCCGGGCCACAGCCCATGCGCAGGATTTCCTGCCCATGTCGAAGCGCGACATCATCCAGTTCGAAGGCTGCGCGGAAGCTTGGCGGCGCGCACTCTCCCAGGCCGGAATCCAGCTGACGGATCTTTCCTTCATCGAGACCCACGACTGCTTCACCATTGCCGAACTCATCGAATACGAGGCGATGGGCCTGACCCCACGCGGGCAGGGCGCGACCGCGATCAAGGAAGGCTGGACGAATCGCGACGGCAAGCTTCCGGTGAACCCCTCTGGCGGTCTCAAGGCGAAGGGCCACCCCATCGGCGCCACCGGCGTCTCTATGCATGCGCTCAGCGCGATGCAGCTCTGCGAGGAGGCCGGAGGCATCCAGGTGAAGAATCCGGTTCTCGGCGGCATCTTCAACATGGGCGGCGCGGCGGTGGCGAATTACGTGAGCGTGCTCGAGCGGATCAAGTGACAAAGCCGTACGGCTTTGTCATCCCCGGCGAGCCGCAGGCGAGGGAAGGGGATCCATAGCGCTGAGCGCATTAGTGGATTCCCTTCCCCTTCGCGTCGACCGGGAATGACACCGGAGAGGTCTATTCCCCCGGCGCCTTGGCCTGGATGGCCAGGGCGTGCAGGCCCCTGTCGAAGGCGCCTTTCAGGGTGTCGTTGACGAGGCGGTGACGCTCGACTCGGCTCTTGCCGGAGAAGGCTTCCGATACGATATAAACCTGGAAATGAGTTTCTCCGCCTTCCCGCCATCCAGCATGGCCGTGATGCTTTTCTGATTCGTCGATGACGGTCAGTTCGGTCGGCTGCAGGCTCTCCTGCAAAGTGTGTGTGATCCAGTGCTGAAGGGTCATGCTGTTTTGTAAAACCTTTTTGAACGGGTCTGCGGCGAAAAGCGTTCAGGCCTTGGCTCAAGGCCCCAAGCCACTCATAATCACTGAATCATGGATCTCAACTCGCCTCTTTTCGACCGCATCCGGATCAAGCCTTCCTGCGAGGAGCCGCAGGAGGCCAAGGGACCCGTGTGCGAGCACCCCTCCTGCAAGGCGGCGGGGGAATTTCGTGCGCCCAAGGGGCGGGACCGGGAGGGCCAGTACTGGCGTTTCTGCCTCCAGCATGTGCGCGAGTACAACGCCTCGTACAATTATTTCGCCGGCATGTCGGATTCCGCCGTCGCGGCCTTCCAGAAGGATTCCATCATCGGCCATCGCCCGACCTGGACCATGGGCATGAACGCTTCCGGCCATGGCGAGGAGCATACCGCCAAGGCCGAACCGCGGGACTGGGGCTATTTCGATCCCCTCGGGGTCCTCAAGGGCGAGGACTTCACTCAGGCTCGGACCAGCCGGGCCCGGCCCGAGCCGAAGCGTCCGCGCTATACGGGCGCGGTGCGCCGGGCGCTGGACATCCTCGGCCTCGACGAGACCGCCGACGGCCCCGCCATCAAGGCCCAGTACAAGGCCCTGGTGAAGCGGTTCCATCCCGATGCCAATGGGGGCGACCGCTCCTTCGAGGAGCGCCTGCGTGACATCATCAAGGCGCACGATGCCCTGAAAAGCGCCGGCCTGTGCTGAAACCATATCCTTTCAGGCAGGGCTGACCAGCTCATTAGGAAATTGCGCCATTCCGTCATGGGGGTTAAGAAGCCCATGACATCTTCACGACACACGAAAGAGACCGAGAGGCCCCTATGACGGCACAAACCGAGACAGCGACCCTTCTGCCCGATATGAAGGTGTCCGTGCGACAGGTCTTCGGCATCGACTCGGATCTGGAAGTTCCCGCCTTCTCGCAGGCCGAGGGGCATGTGCCCGATCTCGACCCCGATTATCTCTTCGACCGGGATACGACGCTTGCCATCCTCGCCGGCTTCGCGCGCAACCGCCGCGTCATGATCACGGGCTATCACGGCACCGGCAAGTCGACCCATATCGAGCAGGTGGCGGCTCGCCTGAATTGGCCCTGTGTGCGCGTGAATCTGGACAGCCACGTCTCCCGTATCGACCTCGTCGGCAAGGACGCCATCGTGCTGCAGGAGGGCAAGCAGGTTACCGCCTTCCAGGACGGCATCCTGCCCTGGGCGCTGCAGAACAACGTGGCCCTCGTGTTCGACGAATACGATGCCGGCCGCCCGGATGTGATGTTCGTGATCCAGCGCGTGCTGGAGCAATCGGGCAAGCTCACGCTGCTCGACCAGAAGCGCGTGATCCGGCCTCACCCGGCTTTTCGCCTCTTTGCCACCGCCAACACGGTCGGCCTCGGCGACACCTCGGGGCTCTATCACGGCACGCAGCAGATCAACCAGGGCCAGATGGACCGTTGGTCCATCGTCACGACGCTGAACTACCTGCCGCACGACAAGGAGGTGGACATCGTCCTCTCCAAGGCGAAGCACTATCAGGAGAACTCGGATGGCCGCGACATCGTCAACAAGATGGTGCGCGTGGCGGACCTGACCCGCTCGGCCTTCATGAACGGCGATCTCTCGACCGTCATGAGTCCGCGCACAGTGATTACCTGGGCCGAGAACGCCGAAATCTTCGGCGATACAGGCTTCGCCTTCCGCGTCACCTTCCTCAACAAGTGCGACGAGTTGGAACGTGCCCTCGTGGCCGAGTTCTACCAGCGCTCCTTCGGCAAGGAACTGCCGGAGAGCGCCGTGAATATGGTGCTGTCGTAAAACTAACCCTGTCATTCCGGGGCGGCGCAGCCGAGCCCGGAATCCATAACCGCTAACGCTGAAAGGCTGGAAGACGGCCTGTGTTTATGGATCCCCGCCTGCGCGGGGATGACAAAGGCGGGAATGACAGGAGAGGTGAGATGTCCATCTCGAACCGCAAGCTAGGTGAGAAGAAGGAAGCGCCGGCGGAGCCGCTGAAGCGCTCCATTGCCGGCACCATGAAGGCGATCGCCCGCAAGCCCGATCTCGAGGTCGCCTTCGCGTCCGACCGTCCGGTGCTCATGGGCCAGGACAAGGCGCGCCTGCCGGAGCCGCCCCGTCGGCTGACGTCGCAGGATGTGGCGATCCTGCGCGGCAATGCCGATGCCATGGCCTTGCGCTTGGCATGCCATGACACCGCCCTTCACCGGAAACTCGCCCCCGAGGGCCAAGCCGCCCGCGCCGTGTTCGATGCGGTCGAGCAGGCGCGCGTGGAATCCATCGGCTCGCGACGCATGGCCGGCATCTCCTCCAACATCTCGGCGATGCTGGAGGACCGCTATCATCGCGGCGGCAAGTACGAAGAGATCACGGACCGCGCCGATGCGCCGCTCGAGGATGCGCTTGCCCTCATGGTGCGCGAGCGTCTGACCGGCGCGAAGCCGCCCGCGTCGGCGGCCAAGATCGTCGATCTCTGGCGCGATTTCATCGAGAACCGCGCCGGGCGCGATCTCGATGGCCTGCTCAAGAACATCGAGAACCAGCGCAGCTTCGCCCGCTCCATCCGCGACCTGCTCTCCTCCCTCGACATGGCCGACGAGGCGGCCATGGATTCCGAGGATGAGGAGAACGAGGACGAGAACGAATCCGAGGAGCAGGAGCAGCAGGGCGAAGGCGAATCCGAGCAGGAAGCCCAGGGCGACCGGGCCGAGGTGGAAATCAGCGAGGATTCCAGCGACGAGATGGAGGACGGCGCCACGGAAGAGGCCGACGGTCCTTCCGGCGAGCTGCCCGAGGAATCTGAGGAAGCGGATTCCGAGGATGCCGGCGAATCCTGGCGTCCGCCGTCGCGTTCCAACGAGGCGCGGGGACCCGACTACAAGGCCTATACCCAGAAATTCGACGAGATCATCCACGCGGAAGACCTCTGCGATGCGGATGAGCTCACGCGGCTTCGCGCTTATCTCGACAAGCAGCTCGCCCATCTGCAGGGCGTGGTCGGCCGTCTCGCGAACCGTCTGCAGCGTCGCCTGATGGCGCAGCAGAACCGGTCCTGGGAGTTCGACCTCGAAGAGGGCACGCTCGATCCTGCGCGCCTGCCGCGCATCGTCATGGATCCTTTCCAGCCTCTCAGCTTCAAGCAGGAGCAGGACACGAATTTCCGCGACACGGTGGTGACGCTGCTCCTCGACAATTCCGGCTCCATGCGCGGGCGCCCGATCACGGTGGCGGCCACCTGCGCCGACATTCTCGCCCGGACGCTCGAGCGCTGCGGCGTGAAGGTGGAAATCCTCGGCTTCACCACCCGCGCCTGGAAGGGCGGGCAGGCGCGCGAGACATGGCTGCAGAACGGCAAGCCGGCCAATCCCGGCCGCCTGAATGACCTTCGTCACATCATCTACAAGTCGGCGGACGCGCCCTGGCGGCGTGCGCGCAAGAACTTGGGCCTGATGATGCGCGAGGGCCTGCTGAAGGAAAACATCGATGGCGAGGCGCTCGACTGGGCGCATAAGCGCCTGCTCGGGCGGCCCGAGCAGCGCCGCATCCTGATGGTGATCTCGGACGGCGCGCCAGTGGACGACTCGACGCTCTCGGTCAATCCCGGCAATTATCTCGAGCGGCATCTGCGCTTCATCATCGAGGAGATCGAGACCCGCTCTCCCGTGGAACTCATCGCCATCGGCATCGGCCACGACGTGACGCGCTACTACCGCCGCGCCGTGACCATCGTCGATGCGGAGGAGCTTGGCGGTGTCATGACCGAAAAGCTCGCGGAGCTGTTCGAGGAGAACGCAGCGCCGCCCTCCCGCGGTGTGCCCCGCCGCAGAGCCGTCGCTTGAGGCTCAGCCGGCGCAACTTTCTCATCGGCGGCGGTGCCGCTGCCGCATCCATGGCCTGTGCCGGCGTCGCCCTGGCGCAGCGCCCGCAGGCCTTCCGCGGCGCGACCTCCATCGATGTGGAGGCGCAGCCGATCAGCCGGCTCTCCACCACCGATCCTGACCGCTCGCGCTTCGGCGCCGTGATGTTCCGCTCCGGCGTGGACTTGCGGTCGCGGGTCTCGGCCTTCGGCGGCTTCTCCGGTCTGTGGCGCTCGGCCAATGGCCAGGAGATCATCGCGCTCGCCGATAACGCGCAATTGTTGAAAGCGCGGGTCGAGACATCGGACGGGCGGCTCTCGGGCCTATCGGGCCCGGTGCTGTCTCCGCTCATTCTGGCCAACGGCGTCCCCATGCGGCGCTCGCGCTATTACGACACGGAGAGCTTTGCGCTTGCAGGCAACACCGCCTTCGTCGGCGTCGAGCGAAACCATGCGGTGATCCGGTTCGAGCGCACCGGGACGGGAAGCATCATTCGCGGCGTTCCCATTCCCGTGCCGAAGGAGCTGAGGGACCTGCCGAACAACGGCGGCCTGGAAGCCCTCGGCATTGCACCCCAGCGCTCGCCCCTGAACGGAGCACTCGTCGGCATCGCGGAAGGCGGCAGCGGCTTCATCCTGACCGGCCCGCGGCAGGGTGCCTTCCAGATTGTTCTCTCGGGCGGCTTCGACGTGACCGATCTCGCCTTCCTGCCCAATGGGGAAGTTGTCATCCTGGAGCGCCGCTTTTCGCTCTTCGGCGGCTTCGGCTGCCGTCTTCGGCGGGTCGAGGCGAGCGCGATCAGGCCGGGAGCCCGCATCGACGGGGAGATCCTCTACGAGAGCGAAGCCTCGCATCAGGTCGACAATATGGAAGGCCTCGCGGTCCATCGGGAAGGCGGCGATATCGTCCTCTCCCTGATCTCCGACAACAATTTCAGCTCCCTGCAGAGAACCTTGTTGCTCGAATTCTCGCTTCCGGGCTGAGCCTGCCTCCCTGGTGGGCATTCGCCCTCTTTCTCATCATTCTTTGCCCGCCTCTATCCCTTCGTCCTGCTTGAAGCCCTATGTTTTAGGCAACTAAGCTCTCTTCATGTGGGCCCGATGCCAATCTTTGCGCCGGGTGTCCGTTTCGAGAGGCTTGAGGAGACCCGGTGGCGGCACAGGCGATCTTCGATGAAATGAGCGGCCATGACGGCCATAGCAGAGATGCGTACCGCGTCCTCCAGGACTGGCTGAAATCGGCACCGCCGCAATTGCTGGAACACCGCCGCGAGGAGGCGGAACTCTTCTTCCGCCGGGTCGGCATTACCTTTGCCGTCTATGGCAATGCGGAAGCCGAAGAACGGCTGATCCCCTTCGACATCATCCCGCGGATTCTGTCCGGCCAGGAATGGTCCCGCCTCGCGCGTGGCCTCGAACAGCGCGTCAAGGCGCTCAATATGTTCCTCAAGGACATCTACGGGCAGCGGGAAATCCTGCGTGCCGGGATCATTCCGCCGGAACTTGTCTATCTCAATCCCTATTACCGCCCGCAGATGCACGGGTTGTCGCTCAACAGCGACATCTACGTGCAGGTGGCCGGCATCGACATCGTCCGGGTCGACGACCAGGATTTCTACGTGCTCGAGGACAATCTGCGCACGCCCTCCGGTGTCTCCTACATGCTGGAGAACCGGGAGGTGATGATGCGCCTCTTCCCCGAGCTCGTGGGCATGCAGCGCATCCGGCCGATCGAGAACTATGTCGATGAACTCCTGGGCACGCTCAAATCCGTCGCGCCGTCGAGTAGCCCGTGGGATCCGACCGTCGTTCTCCTCACCCCCGGCTCTCTCAACTCGGCCTATTACGAACACAGCTTCCTCGCCGACCGCATGGGCGTGGAACTGGTCGAAGGGCGCGATCTCTTCGTGCGCGACGACATGGTCTATATGCGCACGACCGAGGGGCCGAAGCGCGTCGATGTGATCTACAGCCGCATCGACGATGACTTCCTCGATTCTTTGGTCTTCCGGCCTGATTCTGCGCTCGGCGTGCCGGGCCTGATCGCTGCCTATCGCGCCGGCAATGTCGCCATCGCCAATGCGCCGGGAACGGGTGTTGCCGACGACAAGGCCATGTACTCTTACGTGCCCGATATCGTGCGCTTCTACATGGGCGAGGAGCCGATCCTGAAGAACGTGCCGACCTGGCGCTGCCGCGAGCAGGAGGCGCTCTCTTACGTGCTCGACAATCTGCACGAACTCGTCGTGAAGGAGGTCAACGGCTCTGGCGGCTACGGCATGCTGGTGGGACCGCATGCGACGACGGAAGCGCGCGCGCATTTCAAGAGCCGGATTTTGGCGTCGCCCGACAATTACATCGCGCAGCCGACGCTGGCTCTCTCGACGAGTCCGATCTTCACGGAGAAAGGTCTTGCGCCGCGCCACGTCGATCTGCGTCCCTTCGTTCTGACCGGCCGCGACGGTGTCAGGCTCGTGCCGGGCGGGCTGACCCGTGTGGCCCTGACGGAGGGTTCACTGGTGGTCAATTCGAGCCAGGGCGGCGGGACCAAGGATACCTGGGTGTTGAGCGAATGAGCGGGAGCGTTTCGCGTGCTGAGTCGTGATGCCGACAGCCTCTACTGGCTCTCCCGCTATGTGGAGCGGGCCGAGAACACGGCGCGCATCCTCGATGTCGCCTATCGCATGGCATCGATGCCGATCTCCTATAACGGCGTCGAGACCAATGAATGGGAATCCGCCCTGATCACCGCCGGCGGCATCGATCAGTTCCGCGCCGTCTATGGCGATGCCACGCCGGAGAACGTGATCGAATTCCTCGCCTTCTCCGAGGCGAACCCGTCCAGCATCCAATGCTGCTTCGACACGGCCCGGCAGAATGCCCGCTCCGTGCGTTCTGCGCTCACATCGGAGATGTGGGAGGCAATCAATTCCGCTTGGCTCGACTTGCGCCGCTACAAGGCCAAGAGCATTAAGGTCGAGGATCTTCCCCGCTTCCTGAACCTCGTGAAGGAGGCCTCGCTCCGCTACGACGGTTCCGCCATGCGGACCATGCTGCGCAACGATGCCTATTGGTTCTCGCGGCTCGGCGTCTATATCGAGCGCGCCGACAACACCGCGCGGGTGCTCGACGTGAAGTATCACGTGCTGCTGCCGCAGGACGCGGCGGTGGGCGGCGGCATCGACTATTACCAATGGGCCGCCATCCTGCGCTCGGTCTCGGCGCTGGTGAGCTATCAATGGGTCTATCACCAGAACCTGAGACCCTGGCTCGTGGCCGATCTCCTGATCCTGCGCGAGGAGATGCCGCGCTCGCTCGCCGCCTGCTACGCATTCCTGTCGCGCCATCTCGACGACATTTCGCAACGCTACGGCACGTCGGGTCCCGCGCAGCGACAGGCGAGGGCAACTCACGCCCGCCTGGAGAATCAGAATATCGAGGATATCTTCCAGCACGGCCTGCATGAGTTTCTGCAGGACTTCCTCGCCGAGAACAACCGGCTCGGGCACGCCATCACGAACCAATATCTCGGCTGACCCATGCGCATCCGCATCACCCACGAGACGGTCTATCACTACAGCGAGCCCGCCAAGTCGGCGATCCAGCTCCTGCGGCTGACGCCGCGCGGCTGCGACAGTCAGACGGTCCTGTCCTGGAATATCGACCTCGAAGGCGATGGCCGGCTGATGCGCCGGGAGGATTGGTACGGCAATATTGTCCACAGCTTGTCCGTGCAGGGTCCCGTGAGCCAGATCACCCTGCATGTGGCCGGCGAGATCGAGACGACGGACACCGCCGGAATCATCCGGGGAGGGGTCGAGCGTTTCCCGGAAATCTTCTATCTGCGCGAGACAGCCCTGACCCGGCCGGATGCCGCTATCCACGAATTTGCGGAATTGACGGCCGGCCGCTTCACCAGCCCTCTCGATCAGGCTCATGCTCTTCTGAATGCTATCCCTGAGCGCCTGCGCTTCGACACGGAGGCTACGAGCGCCACGACCACGGGTGCCGATGCCTTCGCGGCGGGCCACGGGGTCTGCCAGGATTTCACCCACGTCTTTCTGAGCGCGGCGCGATCCCTGAAAATTCCGGCCCGTTATGTCTCAGGCTATCTCCACAAGCCCGGCGAGGCCGAGCAGGAGGCGGGGCACGCCTGGGCGGAGGCCTATGTCCCGGATCTCGGCTGGGTCAGTTTCGACCCTACCAATGCCGTTTCCGCAACGGAACATTACGTCCGGTTGGCCATCGGGCTCGATTATCTTGATGCAGCCCCGGTTCGAGGAAGCTATTACGGAATCACCCGTGAAGCGCTCGACGTTCGTTTAAGGATCGAAGGCGCCCGTCAAGTACAGGCGTGAGAATGGTCCCGACAACCGAGCAACTCGACCAGAAGGCTCCTGGAGGAACCCCCATGACGTATTGTGTCGGCATCCTCGTGCGGGATGGTCTCGTCATGATCGCCGATACGCGCACCAATGCCGGCGTCGATAACATCGCGACCTTCCGCAAACTGCACCTGTTCGAGAAGCCGGGCGAGCGCGTCATTACCCTCGCCACGGCCGGGAATCTCTCCGCGAGCCAGTCGGTCATGTCGCTGTTGTCCGACGGCATCGAGAACCCCGAGACCGGAGAGGTCGAGACGCTTCTGAGCGTCTCCAGCATGTTCAAGGCAGCCCAGCTCGTCGGGCGCGCCGTCCGCCATGTCTACGAAGTCGACGGGGTCGAGATGGAAAAGCGTCAGATGACCTTCGACGTCACCATGCTGCTCGGTGGACAGATTGGGGCGGCCCCGATGCGCCTCTATCAGATCTACGCGGCCGGCAATGCCATCGAGGCCACTGTCGATACGCCCTTCCTGCAGATCGGCGAGCCCAAATACGGAAAGCCGATCCTCGACCGGGCGATCTCCCATGGCACGAGTCTCGTAGAGGCCCTGAAGCTCGGACTCATCTCCATGGATTCGACGTTGAAGTCCAATCTGGGCGTCGGGTTGCCGATCGATATCGTCGTGGCCAAGCGCGATGCCCTGAAGGCGCAGGTAACCTACCGCATCCAGGAGGACGAGCCCTATTTCCGGGATCTGCGCGAGCGCTGGTCCGCCGCGTTGCGCGCGGCCCATCAGGCCATTCCTCACCCGCCCTATGCGGAAGAGGTTCTCTGATCGAAGTGAAAAGGGGCCCGATTCGTTGGGCCCCGGGGTGCCTTAAGCCGTCTGGTGGTGATGCTTCGCCTCATAGCGCATGAGTCGCAGAACCGCTCCATAAGGAGCAATCGCAATGGCGGCGAGCGCGAGCTTCACCAGATAGTCGGCAATCGCCAGATTCGTCCAAGGCAGGACAATGCACTGATCCGCAATGCCGAATTGACCGAGCGCGTCGCTGATGGTGAGGCCGAGGCCAGGCACCACGCCACAATAGAAGGCGAACGAGAAGAAGATTGCCGTATCGAGGCCCGACGAGATCACGGACGACACGAAGGGCGGCATCCACCAGGCTTGGCCGCGCAGGCGGAAGAAGATCTGGATGTCGAGAAGCTGAGCGACCAGGAAGGCTGCGCCCGAGGCAATCGCGATACGGGGTGACGCGAAGATGACCGAGAGCACCACGGCCAGTGCGAAGCCGGCATAAACCACCCGACGTGCGCCTTTGGGGCCGAAGCGCCGGTTCGACAGGTCGGTGACCAGGAATGAGAACGGATAGCTGAAGGCGCCCCAGGTCAGGTAGTCGCCCAGACCCAGATGATGGAAGGGATACTGGACTAGGATATTCGACGAGAGGACAATCAGGGTCATTGCCGTCAGGGCAATGAGGAAGTCGCGGCGGTCGATCTGAGTCATGAGAAGCCTCGTCCAGGCGAATGCTTAAGCCTTAACACAATGCAAAACGGGCGGCACCAGGGCCGCCCGCAAAGCCAATTTTTCGGCGATCGAGGTTAGCTCGCAGCGGCGAGCTTCTTCTCGATCTCGCGCTTCACCGCCAGGGCGGTGGTGGAGAGCTCGCCAGCCTTGGCCTTGGCCAGGAAGGCGTCGAGGCCGCCGCGGTGCTCGACCGAGCGGAGCGCATTGGCGGAAACGCGCAGGCGCACGGAGCGCTGCAGGGTGTCAGACTGGAGCGTGACGTTGCAGAGGTTCGGCAGGAACTTCCGCTTCGTCTTGCGGTTCGAGTGGCTCACCAGATGGCCACTCAGCACGGCCTTGCCGGTCAGTTCGCAACGGCGCGACATGGGTTCAATCCTATTCGTCAATAAAGGGTCGCGGCCTCGAATTCGTGGGTTTGCTGATCGCAGATCCCACGCGGCCGGACACCGGAAGTCCTTGGAAGGTGCGAGCCTATAGGCCAAAAAAGGGGAGGACGTCAAGAATAGTGCGACGCCGCATCTCGTTTTTTTGAAGCACCGTGGTCATGATTTATTCTGAATCTCGTGCGATGCAACGGAATAGACTAACGGAAAAGCCTTATGCGCCTCATCGCCTCAGCTCTCGTGACCCTGGCTTTCGCCGGATCGGGTTCGCTCGCGCAAGCCCAACCCGCCAAGCCTCAGACCCTGAAGGTGAGCTACGACCTCACGCTGGCCGGCTTGCCTCTGGGCAAGGCGGACCTGTTGTCGTCCTTCAACGGGTCGAAATACGAGATGCAGGGAAATGCGAAGCTGACCGGACTCGCCATGATCCTGACCGGCGGTAAGGGGGAGGCCAGCGCGTCCGGCACCCTGGCCGGAGAAGCGCCGCCGCGCTCGACCAAGTTCGCCGTTGTTTCTAAGACATCGGATAATCAGCGCAGCGTCCAGATGGGGCTCAAGAGCGGCCGGGTGGCCAAGGTCGAGATCGACCCGCCGCTTGAGCCGAAGCCCGACCGGGTTCCGGTCAAGGCGGCCGACAAAAAGGGCGTGGTCGATCCCATGAGCGCGCTGCTCATGCCGGCCGTGGCCTCGAAGACCCTCACCGATCCGGCCAATTGCGACCGGACCATCCCCGTCTTCGACGGTGCATCGCGCATGAACGTGGTTCTCTCCTATGCGGAGACGAAGAAGGTCGAGGTCCCGG
This sequence comes from Microvirga sp. VF16, assembly GCF_016864375.1. Lineage (GTDB taxonomy): Bacteria > Pseudomonadota > Alphaproteobacteria > Rhizobiales > Beijerinckiaceae > Microvirga. The sequence goes on from NZ_CP069354.1 coordinate 463,746, forward strand.
GCTATTCCGGGCCCGTCCTCGTCTGCAATGCCCGCTACGTGCCGATCTCCGGCCACCGGAGCGAGCGCCCGGCGACCAAGTTCATGCAGGAGAACAAGGACATGTCCGTGTGGCTGGCGCCCATCGAGGGGCCGCGCCTGCTCTTCCCGCTCAAGGTCTCGGTGCGCACCATGATCGGCATGGGCGAGATGCAGGCCTCCCTCTGGTCGCTGGAGGAAGACGGTAAGTCGCCGCCGACCCGCAAGGCGGAGAGGGCCGATGAGACCATCAAGGCCGAGGCCGTTCAGTAAGTCCCGAAAATCCTTAGGCATTCATGCCGTTTTCGGTAGCGAAAGAAGCCTCTGGCACCATATAAGGGGCTAACCGCAGCCGCCCGATGGGCTTTAGGCTGCTTGGAAGAGAAGTCTGCTCGTGCCGGTCTCCGGTCCTGCAGCCTCTCGGCTCACAATCCGGGACCTTTTAAGCATTACCCGTCATCCAGGCATGGCCCGTCGTTCCCTTCCCCCGCAGGCGCGGTCGCGCGGCGTGACCGCCGTGCTCGGCCCCACCAATACCGGCAAGACCCACCTCGCCATCGAGCGCATGCTTGGCCACGACAGCGGCATGATCGGCCTGCCCCTGCGCCTGCTCGCCCGCGAGGTCTATAACCGCGTGGTGGAGAAGGCGGGGCACCACAACGTCGCTCTCATCACGGGCGAGGAGAAGATCAAGCCGGACCGGCCGCGCTACTGGATCTCCACCGTCGAGGCCATGCCGCGCGATCTCGATCTCGCCTTCGTGGCCGTGGACGAGATCCAGCTCTCGAGCGACCTCGATCGGGGCCACGTCTTCACCGATCGCCTTCTGAACCAGCGCGGACGCGAGGAGACCCTCCTCATCGGCTCGGCCACCATGCGCCCGCTGATCGAGGCGCTGATCCCGGGCGTTCACGTGGTCACCCGGCCGCGCCTGTCGAAACTGTCCTTCGCGGGCGAGAAGAAGGTGTCGCGCCTGCCCCGCCGCTCGGCCATCGTGGCCTTCTCGGCGGAAGAGGTCTACGGCATCGCGGAGCTGATCCGCCGTCAGAGCGGTGGTGCTGCGGTGGTGCTGGGAGCGCTGTCGCCCCGGACTCGCAACGCTCAGGTCGAGCTCTACCAGAACGGGGACGTGGATTACCTGATCGCTACCGATGCCATCGGCATGGGCCTCAATCTCGACGTGGACCATGTGGCGTTTGCGTCCGACAAGAAATTCGACGGATTTCAGTTCCGCAAGCTGAACAACCCGGAGCTCGCCCAGATCGCCGGCCGCGCCGGCCGCTACATGCGCGACGGCACCTTCGGGTCCACGGGCCGGTGCCCGCCTTTCGACGCAGAAACCGTTGAGGCGCTCGAAAATCATGTCTTCGACCCGGTTCGCATCCTGCAGTGGCGCAACCCGGATCTCGATTTCTCGTCGCTCGCCCGTCTGCGTGACTCGCTTGGCCAGCAGCCGAGGGAGCACGGTCTCGTGCGGGCGCCCACGGGCGAGGACGCGACGGCCCTCGAGGTTCTCGCGCGGGAAGACGACATCCAGGCCATGGCCCGCTCCCAATATGCCGTGGAACGGCTCTGGCAGATCTGCCAGGTGCCGGATTATCGCAAAGTGTCTCCGCAGACCCATGCGGATCTCGTCGGCCAGCTCTATCGTTTCCTCATGAAGGATGGGGCCATCCCGGCCGACTGGTTTGCCCGCCATCTGTCCGCCATGGACCGGACCGATGGGGATATCGACACCCTCTCCAACCGCATCGCCCAGGTCAGGACCTGGTCCTTCGTCGCTAACCGTCCCGACTGGTTGAAGGATCCAGAGCATTGGCAGGATGTTGCGCGTCAGGTAGAGGACAAGCTATCGGATGCGCTCCATGAACGTCTGGCCCAAAGGTTCATCGACCGGCGGACGAGCGTTCTCATGCGGCGCTTGAGAGAGAACAAGATGCTCGAAGCGGAAATTACGACCACCGGCGACGTCACTGTCGAGGGTCAGCACATCGGTCACCTGCACGGCTTCCATTTCGTGCCCGATCCCCAGGCCGACACGACGGAGGCCAAGACCCTGCGCAATGCTGCCAGCAAGGCGCTGGCCGGCGAGATCGAGGCGCGGGCGGACCGGTTTGCCGAGACGCCTGACGCCATGCTCGTGCTGTCGAACGACGGCACGATCCGCTGGATGGGCGACCCGGTGGCCAAGCTGGAAGCCGGCGACAAGCTGTTCGATCCCAAGGTGCGCATCCTCTCGGACGAGCATCTCACGGGCCCGGCCCGGGACAAGGTCGACAACCGCCTGCGCGCCTGGCTGAAGGCCTATATCGTGCGCCTGCTCGGTCCGTTGCTGCAGCTCGAGGACAGCACGGAGCTGACGGGCCTTGCCCGCGGCATCGGATTCCAGATCGGTGAGGCCCTTGGTGTGCTGGAGCGCGCGAAGGTTCTCAACGACGTGCGCAGCCTCGACCAGGATGCCCGCGGCGCCTTGCGCAAGGCCGGTGTCCGGTTCGGCGCCTATCACCTTTACCTTCCTGCTCTCCTGAAGCCGGCCCCTCGTGTTCTGGCGACCCAGCTCTGGGCGCTGCAGAACGGAGGCCTCGATCAAAAGGGCATCGACGAGATCGCCCATCTTGCTCAGTCGGGCCGCACCTCGATCCCGGTCGACCAGGAGATCGCCCATGGGCTTTATCGCGCCGCGGGCTTCCGTGTGCTGGGCGGCCGTGCCGTGCGCGTCGATATCCTGGAGCGGCTGGCCGATCTGATCCGCCCCGCCATCGCCTACCGCCCTGGAATCACCCCCGGCGAGCCGCCGGCGGGTACCGCCGATGGCGAGAGCTTCGTTCCAACCGTGTCCATGACCTCGCTCGTGGGCTGTGCCGGCGAGGACTTCGCCACGATCCTCAAGTCCCTCGGCTACGTGATGGAGCGCCGCCCTGGCCCCGCCATCACCGCGCCGTTGGTCGAGGCGCCGAAGGCCATCGAGCCCCAGGCCGCTCCCGCAGAGGAAGAAGCCGCCGCTCCGGCGCCGGAAGCTCCGGCCGAGGCCGCCGAGACGGCTGTCGGGACCGAAGAGATCGGCGCTGTCGCCGTCGAGGCTCCTGAGGCGGCCGTCTCCGAGCAGGAAGTCGCGACCAGCGCTGCCGAGGCCGTGGCCTCGCCGGAAGGCCAGTTCCTGGCTCCCGCTGAGGCGTCCACCGAGGCCGCTGTCGCCGAAATCCCTGCCGAGCCCGAGATGATCGAGGTCTGGCGCCAGGGCCGCCGTCACCACGAGGGCGGCCAAGCCCGTCATGGCCGCGATTCGCGTGGCGGCCGTCACGAGCGTGGCGAGCGGCAGGAGCGCGGCGACCGTCGCCCGCGCCATGGCGAGGGTCAGGGCGAGCAGGGAGGCGAACGCCGTCCGCGTCCCGAGCGCCGGGAGGCGCAAGGGGAGGGCGGGCGTCCGCAGAACCGGCCGCCGCGCGGTCCCGGCCGCGGTGATGAGCGTCGTGGACCGCGCCCCGACAACCGGCGCGACGGCGGGCAGGAGCGGCGCGAGAAGCAGCCGGACCCGAACTCGCCCTTCGCCAAGCTGATGGCTCTCAAGGCCCAGCTCGAGGACAACAAGAAGTGAGGTTTTAAGCGCATGCGTGAGGACCGGCAGCGGCTCGACAAGTGGCTGTGGTTCGCGCGCTTCGCGAAGACCCGGACGCTGGCGGCCAAGCTGGTCACCAGCGGCTTCGTCCGCCTCAACGGCCAGCGTACCGACAACGCCGCCAAGGCGGTGGCCATCGGTGACGTGGTCACCATAGCACTGTCCCGGACCACTCTTGTGGTCCGGGTCGAAGGTCTCGGCGAGCGCCGTGGTCCTGCACTGGAAGCAAGGCAGCTCTACATAGACCTCAACCAGGACAACGCGGCGCTTGTCAGCGACAGCGACAAGAGCTAGAGCGGCGACGATTGTTTATATTCCAGAGTAGACCCTCGAAGGACCGTTCATGACCTACGTCGTCACTGAAAATTGCATCAAGTGCAAATACATGGACTGCGTGGAGGTGTGCCCGGTCGACTGTTTCTACGAGGGCGAGAACATGCTCGTCATCCATCCTGACGAGTGCATCGATTGCGGCGTCTGCGAGCCGGAATGCCCCGCGGAAGCCATTAAGCCCGATGCGGAGCCGGGCCTCGAACAATGGCTGAAGCTTAATGCCGACTTGGCCAAGAGCTGGCCCAACATCACCATCAAGAAGGATCCGCCCGCCGATGCGAAGGAATTCGATGGCGTTGCGGGCAAGTTCGAGGCCTATTTCACGGCCAATCCGGGCGAGGGTGACTAAAGTCTGGACGAGAAAGACCAAGGTCCAAATCTAGGCGAAACTCGGCTCTCTTTAACGCTTTGCTTTGAAATATTTTTGCTTTTTCGGCCGGACTGTGATAGGGTCCGCAAATGCCGTCGCTTGCGCTCAAGCCGTGCACCGTCTCTGCAGACCGGCGGTTCACATAATGAAGCAAAGATTCGCGTCCTTTGACTTAAGGGAGCGTTGCTGCCTTGGTCAAGGGCATGGGCGTTTGTAGCCGCTGGCTTACATCAGGGAGACGAGCGGAATAGTCAAGTTCCGTGACGCTCACATCTTATCCTCGTTCCCTTGGGACCCTGCCCAGTGGAACTACAGCTTCCTCGTTGCCAAGCGAGGACCATGCAAGGAGGCCTCTCTCGCATGACAACCGCCAAGAAGTCCGCCCAGCGCCTTGGGTTCAAGTCCGGTGAAGCGATCGTTTATCCCGCTCACGGTGTCGGCCGCATCACGGCCATCGAAGAGCAGGAAATCGCGGGGTTCAAACTGGAGCTGTACGTGGTCTCTTTCGATAAGGACAAGATGGTCCTTCGGGTTCCGACCGGTAAAGCCTCCAGTGTCGGCATGCGCAAGCTTGCCGAACCGGCTCTGATCCAAAAGGCTCTGGACGTGCTGACAGGTCGTGCTCGCGTGAAGCGCACCATGTGGTCGCGCCGCGCGCAGGAATACGAGGCCAAGATCAATTCCGGCGATCTGATTGCCGTTACGGAAGTCGTGCGCGACCTCTATCGCTCCGAGGCTCAGCCCGAGCAGTCCTACAGCGAGCGCCAGCTCTACGAATCCGCTCTCGATCGCGTCGTGCGCGAGATTGCGGCCGTCAACAAGATCACGGATACGGAAGCTCTGAAGCTCATCGAGCAGAGCCTTGCCAAGTCCCCGCGCCGGGCCAAGGGTGCCGAGGCGGAGGCTGATGCCGAGGGCGACGACCTTCAGGAAGAGGCCGCCTGATCGAAGGGTCGAACTCGATCACCCAAAAAGCCCGGCCCTGTGCCGGGCTTTTTTATGGCCAAAGCCTTGTTTTTCAAAGGCGGGAATCTATTTTGCGAAACTTGGCTGTTGGGAGTGAACTTTTTGCGGCCTCGCTCGTTGTGTCTCTGCCAAGGGAGAGCACACAATGGGAGAAATCTCAGGGGTTCGCCGCCGGTTTGTCCGCGCAGCCATGAATGCACCTTTTCTCGAAAGAGAAGAGGAGCACCTTCTTGCCGTGCGCTGGAAAGAGGCCGGCGATGAAGCGGCGCTTCACCAACTGACTGCTGCCCATATGCGCCTCGTCATCGCGCTGGCAGCCCGCTTCCGTCATTACGGCCTGCCGATGGCCGACCTCGTCCAGGAAGGCCATGTCGGTCTTCTCGAGGCCGCTGCCCGGTTCGAGCCTGAGCGCGAAGTCCGCTTCTCGACCTATGCGACCTGGTGGATCCGTGCCTCCGTGCAAGATTACATCCTTCGCAATTGGTCAATCGTTCGCGGTGGAACGAGTTCCGCTCAGAAGGCACTTTTCTTCAATCTGCGCCGCCTGCGCGCTCGCCTGACCCGTGGCGGAGAGGAGCGCATCTCCTCCGACGTGCATGAGAAGATCGCCGAGGCGATCGGCGTATCGAAGGCCGATGTGGCCTTGATGGACGCCCGTCTCTCGGCTCCCGATACGTCCCTGAATGCCCCGGTCCTGGACGCCGATCCGGGAAATTCCGCTGAGCGCGTCGAATTCCTCGTCGATAACAGCCCGCTGCCGGACGAGAGCGTCAGTGACGTGATCGATACCGAGCGCCGAGTGCTCTGGCTGCAGCAGGCGCTGGAAGTTCTCAACGAGCGCGAATTGCGGATCCTGCGTGCCCGCCGCCTCGCCGACGAGCAGGTGACCCTGGAGTTCCTAGGCGACAGGCTCGGGATCTCGAAGGAGCGCGTGCGTCAGATCGAGAACCGCGCTCTGGAGAAGCTCAAGCGCGCCCTGGTGGAAAAGTACCCGCAGGCCTCGGGCGCCTTCGTGTAGGGCGCCGGACTTCCCCCGGATCTCGATGTCGGAATTTTTGGGCGAGGCGGGTATCCGCCTCGCCGATCTTTTTCGGGAGCCGAAAAGGCTATTCCACGACGATCTTGTAGCGCTCGCCCACCTTGAGTGCGGCGTTCCGATCGAGACCGTTGAGAAGCAGGAATTTCTCAAGCGCCCGGTCGACCGGCATCCGGGCGGCCAAAGTCTGTGCCGTGTCGCCCCGCTGAGCGGTGACGACCTGCAGCTTCAGGGGCCTGATCCGCCGGGCCTCGTCGGGCTGCACCTGACGGACGCTGTTCAGGGTCTGCTGGAAGATCCCTTCCAGGTCTCCTCTGTTCCCGCGGGTCGCCATGATGAGGCGATAGGTGGTATTGCCGATCCGGATGGCCGAGAGGCGGAAGGTCCATTCCTTGCCGTTGGACAGGGCGGTCACCACAGGCAGACCGTTCACCATCCCGGTCGTCAGGGTCCCGGGCTCGACCGTATCCGTCCAGGTCGAGCGCAGCACATCTTCCAGGCTCTGCCCCTCCGGCGTATCGGCCGCGTCGAACAGGAGGCGCCGCTCGCCGTCACCTGAGGAGCCGAGTACGGCCTGAGAGGTGTTTTCCAGGGTGAAGCCGTCCGGTGCCTCGAAGGCAACGCCGAGCCTCGAATGGATGAAGCGGCGGCCCTTCACGACGCCGTCTGCAGGATCGTCGCCGTAGGCGAGGCTGTCGAGGGCCGTCAGATAGGCAAGCCGCCCGGTTTCACCGGTTCCCTGCATGCCCGTACGCCGCGCGGCCTGGAGTGCCCGGGAGACGCGATCGTCGGTGCGCGGATGCGAGGCATTTCGCTCCGCCGTCGATGTGTCCGAACTCGTGCCCGAGCGCCCCAGAGCGGTCAGGAAGCGCGGGGCGCCGTAAGGGTCGAAGCCGGCCCGGGCCAGAACCTTGACCCCGGTCTGATCCGCTTCGAGTTCCTGTGTGCGCGAGAAGCTCGCCAGAGTCGATCGGGCCTGGCTCTGCGCCATGGCGGCCTCCTCGGCGTCGTTCAGCACATTCTCGGCCACGCGCTCGATCAGGTCCGAACGGGCCTGCAGCTCGCTACGCTGAGAGGCGTGGCGGAGGGTGACATGGGCGATCTCATGCGACAGCACGGCCGCCACCTCGGAGGTATCGTTGGCGAGCGCCAGGAGCCCGCGCGTGACGTAAAGGCGGCCGTTGGGCAGGGCGAAGGCGTTGACCACCGGCGAGTTGAGGATCGTGACCTGAAAGGCCTCGTCGGGCCTGTCGGTGGCCATGACGAGCCGGTTCGTCACATCGGTGAGCATCTGCTGGAGCTGCGGAGCCCGGCCTTCGCCGCCGAAGGCCCGCACGAGCCGGATATGGTCACGGTCCCGGTCCGGGCCGATCACCCGCGGCGCATTGGCAGGCAGTGAAATGTCTCCGCCAAAGCCTGTGCAGCCCGCAAGGAGCGCTGCGAGCGTGACACCGGCGAGGATCCGGAGGCTAGGGCATCGGACCCAAAAGTGGGACGCACTTTTGGGATTCATCCGATGCTCCTGCCGTTGAAGAGCGCATCGTTTAAAGCGGAAAACCGGGACCACTTTTCCGCACGATGCGCTACCTGTCTGACGTGTTGTGCTCATGCTCGTTCATCGTGGCAGACGGCCGCCTTCAAGACGCTCGATCATATCCGGTATGACAATGGAAAGAGCTGTCCCTTGCCAAGACTGCAAAATGCCTCGGGCCCTGATCCGCTGACCCTTGAGCGCCTCGGCGCCCATGCCGCGGTCCGACATCTGTTTCCAGGTTCTCCTCGGGATGATGATCGTGAAATCTTCTGCCCAGTGCCCCCCGAAGTTCAAATAGGTGCGTTGCCTACGCTCGCCGATGCTTCTGACGCGACCCTCGACCAGCGCGAAGCTGCCGATTCGGTCCCGCAGACGCTCGGGTTGATTGACATCCATCGGCTTATAGCGGTCATCGGCCCAAAGACCAAGGCGTCGTTCGCGGGCCGTGGCCTCGAGGGCGAGCAATTCGGGCTGACAGAAGACTTCATCCAGGCCGGCATCGGTGATCGCCAGACCTGTTTCGATCAGGCCGTGGCTCCAATCGAGCGGCGAGGTCCTGTCCAGGGATCGGATCCGGACGGATTTCCGGTTCCAGCGGTCGGGACCGGCCACGGCGTGAACAAGGACCGGTTCATTGAAGCGGGCCCGCAGCCAAGCCAGGGCTTGATCGCGATAGGGCGGCGTATCCGACAGCCGGAGACCGGCGAGCTTTGCCAGGCCGCCCGAGACGAGAATGAGATCGCCCTCCGAGGAAAGGTCTTGCAGCCGATCAGGCTGCGCCTCGGCGGTGCAGACTGTCTTTGCTTGCGGCGAAACAGGCTGGGCCCAGCCCGGCGAGACCACCAAAACGGTCCCGAGGCTCGCGCCCAGGAAAATCCGCAGGGTCGATCCCATCATGGGACAGGATCATACCCGTCTCGCATAAAACGGCTACGCTTGGTCGCGCCGGATCAATGCTTTTCCTGTGCCGGATTGGGCTGCTGCGGCTTGTGCCCACCCTGGCCCGGATTGTTGTGTTTGTTGTGATCGCGGCTCTCCTAATGGGTCGCGCTACCCTGCTTGCCGCCTGCGAGTCCTTCAGGGTTCGTCCGGGTGCCGGGAATGTCCTTGACCATCGTGTCGTCCTAACGGGTTGAAAGTTTCGATCGGGCAACGGCGAGGCAGGCGATAGCATGCGGTCGGATCGTCGTTTGCCGGGGATCAATGGCCATCCGGGTCAAACGTTGCGGCCAAGATCGATTGGTTTCTGCAGGAGAGGAGCGGACTTTTCAGGTCCCTACCAGCGGATCACCACGACCCTCTGGCGGCCATTGCCCAGTTCGACGGCTTCGGTGCCTTCCGCTTTACGATTTTGCGCCTTCGCATCATCGATGATCTCGATCTCGGCCACATGGGTGGCGAACGCCTCATCCACCTCGGCGACGCAAAGAAGGGTGTCGGGGGGAAGATTTTCGACCTGTTTCAGAAAATCGCGAAGCGTCTGCGCCATGATATGCCTCCGGTTCCTTCACAACCGGTCGGGCCAAGTGGAGTTCCTTCGGACATTCCGCGGGATCTTCGTCGTCGCGTGTGGGGCAGCTTTCCAGGCCTTCAACCCCCTGGAATGACCATGCCGACCATGCTACATCCCGTGGTCTCAAGCGGTCCCGTAGCTCAGCAGGACAGAGCAGCGGTTTCCTAAACCGAAGGTCGGAAGTTCGAGTCTTCCCGGGATCGCCAGTTTTTCGGCAAATGTCATTCCTTATCGTCCCACCCGTGCGACGGCGGCTTTGGCGTCGTCGAGATCGGGGGCGTCGATGTGGCGGTAGCGGGCCTGGACGAGGCCGAAAAGGCCGAAGGCGAAGAGGCCCAGGGCCGTGAGGGCCAGCAGCACCCAGCCATAGGGCTGCTGTTGCAGGGCCTGGAGGGCACCGCCGAGGCCGTGGGCTTCCGAAGACGAAGCGTGAAGGGCGGCCAGGATCAGGAAGCCGCCGATCATCAGGAAGACGACACCGCGGGCGCCAAAGCCCATGCGGCCGAGAGCGGCGATCCAATTTCTCTTGTCGACAGGCAGCGACAGACGTTCCGTTACATCGCCGCGCCACGCCTTCCAGATGAAGGCGAGGCCTGTCCCTGCCACGGCAGCTCCGACGAGACCGACCAGCCATTGGCCGAAGGGCTGGCTCATCAGCCAGGCCGTCCATTCCTGGGCGGCCTGGTCCTCACCGCCGCCGGAGCCCCGGCCGAGGGCGAGATTCAGGGTGGAAATGGCAAGACCGGCATAGATGATACCGCTGGCCAGATGGGCGCCCCTGACGCCCCACCCCTTCATGTCCGAGCCGCGATGGTCGGCATCGGTCAGCGCTTCCAGAATACGCCAGACACAGAAACCGAAGAGACCCAGGGCGATGAGAACAAGCCAGACTTTGCCGAAAGGCTGAGCGAGGAGAGTCTGCAGAGCGCTGCGGCTGCCTCCAGTCCCGCGCCCCGATCCAATGGCGGCGAGAAGGGCCAGTCCGCCGACAAGCCCGTACACCACGCCCCGCGCACCATAGCCGAGACGGGCTAAAGTCTCGACGGGGTTCTGGCGGGTCGTGGGCATGGATGCGGCTCCTTCTGTCAGAGGTGAACCGCCTCGCCGTCACGGATGTTCCTCACGATGACCGGCTTCCCTCAGGAAGGATGGTCCGCGACGGATCCACTCTGCTGACGCCAGATCGTCAGGAGCGCGGCCATCAGAACGGGGCCGAGAAAAAGGCCGATCAGACCGAAGGTTTCGAGGCCACCGAGAATGCCGAGCAGGGTCCACAGGAATGGGAGGCGGACCGTGCCGCCGATCAAGGCAGGCTGGATGATGTTGTCGCCGATCAGCATGACGATAGCGCCCCATCCGATGATTGCGGCCGCCGCGACGATGGTGCCACCTGTGAGGACAAACACAATGGCAGCAGCACTGAAGGCGAACCATGCCCCGAAGGGCAGCATGGCGAAGGCGGTGGTGAGAACCGCGAACAGGGCGGCGTTCGGCACGCCGGCTATCATGTACCCGATGCCGATCAAGATGCCTTCGCCCACGGCAACGAGGATCGTTCCGTTGACCGTTCCCCTCACGGCGGCCGCCATGCCCTCCGCCAGACGTTCACCGGGATCCCCGAACCAGCGGTCGATGATGGCGAGCACATGGCCGCCGATCCGGTCGCCGCTGCGCAGCAGGATGAAGAGCGTCAGGAAGGTGAGGCAAGCATGAAAGAGATGCGACAGCAGCGCGCCGCCGAGCGTTCTTGACCATCCGGTCACGGTCTGCCTGTCGATGTCGTTCAGGATCTGCTCGGCGGAGTGAGGCCGTGCCAAGTGGGTCTGCCACCAAGCGTCGAGATGCCGACCGATGAGGGGCAGGCCATGAACCCAATCCGGCACGGGCACGCCGTTTTGCTGCAATTCCGTCAGCCATCGCATCGCGAACTGACCTTCCCGGCCGATTTCAGTAAGTACAAGAGCGACGGGAATCAGGAGAAGCACAGCGAGACTTGCCGTGACGAGCAGCGGTGCCGCCATGCGCGATCCGCCGAGACGGGCCTGGATTCGGCGGTAGAGCGGCCAGACGCTGATGGCGATGATCGCGGCCCAGCCGAGCGCGATCAGATAGGACTGGATCATCCAGAGAGCCAGCACCAGAAGGAACGCCGCGCCGACAAGCCGTGCCGTCCGGCGTGCATCGAGAGCAGAGTCGGTTCGCTGTGAGGAGGCTGGTGCTCGCTCTAGCATATCGGGAATCTAGGGGCCCCGGCATGCCCGCCAATGGCGGGTCAGCTCTTCGTCATTCGCCGGGTCAGGGCCGCAGCATCCTCAGCGAGGGGCGGTCCCGCAAGCAGCAGCAGGAGGAGAGCAAGGGGCAGCGAGAACAGAAAGCCGATCTGGCTGAACCCGATAGCGCCAATGACGCCGCCGATGAAAAAGGATGCAAACAGGAGGACGAGCAGGCGCAGCTTGTCACGATCCGCCAGGACCCGGTCCGGATTATGCGGATTGCGATTCCAGTAGAGCAGCTTGCCGAGTTCGATGCCGATATCCGTCACGATGCCGGTCACATGGGTCGTGCGCATGCGTGCGCCCGAGATCTTCGTCACGGTGGCGTTCTGAAGGCCCATGATGAAGCAGAGCAGAGGCACGGCGATTGCGACAAAGCCAGGAGATGGATGAGCGAGCCAGCCCAACAATCCGAAAGCCAGAAGAAGGAAGGCTTCGAGCATCAGCGGCATGGCATAGCGGCTGCCCAGGTGATGGCGTCGCCCCCAGTTGATCAGCATGGCCGAACAGGCCGCGCCGAGGACGAAGGGCAGGAAGGCCGCAAGGCCGAGCCCCACGAGGCCGACAGAGCCAAGAGCCATGTTGTCGGCCATGGCGGAGATGATGCCCGACATGTGCGAGGTATACTGGCCGATGGCCAGAAAACCCCCGGCATTGATGGCGCCTGCGACGAAGGTGAGAGCCATGCCGAGGAGCGTATCGGCCACTCCTGTTCGTTCGGAAGCGGCGATGGTCTTCACCGACCGGATCGTGAAATCGCGGTGTTCCGGATTCGTCGACTGAGCGCTCATAAGCTTCAGCCTAGCGCATCGTGCGGAAAAGTGGATCCGGTTTTCCGCACGATGCGCTCTTCAAAGAGCGGAGCATCGGATCAGATCCCAAAAGTGGGTCCACTTTTGGGTCCGACGCTCTAGCGCTGATCCCTGCTCAGATTCAATAGACCGAAAGGCTGCCCGGACGCCGGGGACCGGGCAGCTTCTGCGTTCCTGCTTATTGCTTATTGCGCGACGGTGGTTGAAGCCGAGGCGCGCCGATCCATGGGCGGGATGCGGAAGGTCCTGAGGATCTCGGCCTCGCCGACGGGATCCGCCAGCGAAGAACCGCCGAGAAAGACCTGGATGGTGCCGGCCTCGACGAGATAGGTGCCGTCATCGAGGTGGAAGCCGAGCGACTCGACGGGCACGCGCAGGGTCACCTGCTTCGTCTCACCGGGTTTGAGCGCAATCTTCTCGAAGGCCTTCAGCTCGCGCAAGGGACGGCTGCGGCTTGCTACCGGGTCGCGGGTATAAAGCTGCACGACCTCCTGGCCTTCCCGTGCGCCCGTGTTTTTCACGTTGACCGAGACTTCCAGCACCTGGCTCTCATCGAGCTGCTTACGTGCCAGCGTCGCACCGGAATAGGCGAACTGCGTGTAGCTCAGGCCCCAGCCGAAAGGATAGAGCGGCGTGATCGCCTCGTCGATGTAGTGCAGGGTGAAACGGTTGTTCGGCAGAGTGGGGCGTCCGGTGGGAAGCCGGTTGTAATAGAGCGGCATCTGTCCCGTGGCGCGTGGCCACGTGACTGGCAGCTTGCCGCTCGGGCTCACATCGCCGAACAGCACATCGGCCACGGCAGGGCCTGCCTCCGTGCCCGGATACCAGACCATCAGGATCGACGGGATACGGTCCGCCACTGGTCCCAGCACCTGCGGGCGGCCACCCATGATGACGAGAGCGACCGGCTTGCCGGTCTTGGCGAGTTCCTCCAGTACTTCGATCTGCTTGCCGTTGAGCTCCATATGGGCGCGAGAGGCGGCCTCGCCGGACAATTCCTGCGGCTCGCCGAAGACGGCGATCACGAAATCCGATTGCCTCGCGGCCTCGAGAGCTGCCGGTACTCCATCCGTATTACGGCAGAACAGGTCGCAGGCCGGCGCATGCTTGACCGATATTCCAGCGGTCTGGGCGCGGCGGCGGATGCCTTCGAGAATCGTAACGCTGTCCTCCTTGTGACCGCGCGCGGCGTGAGGACCCATCTGGTCGTGTGGCGCGTCGGCGAGCGGTCCGACGACGGCGATGGAGCGTACGCTTGGCGGCACCGGCAGCACATTGTCCCGGTTCTGCAGCAGCACGAAGGTTTCGCGGGCGACCTCACGGGCAACCTGACGCGATTCCGGCGAGGGGAAGGCCGAATCCAGACGGGTCGGATCGATATCCGGACGGTCGAACAGGCCCATGCGGAATTTGGTGCGCAGCACGCGCCGCACGGATTCGTCGATCACGCTCTCCGGCACGCGTCCTGCGCGCACCTCGTCGGGCAGGTGCTTGATGTAGAGCAGGCCCATCATGTCCATGTCGACGCCGGCGAGGATCGCCTTGCGGGCCGCCTCAGCGCCATCCGCCGCGATGCCGTGGTTGATGAGTTCGCCGATGCCGACCCAATCCGAGGTGACGAAGCCGTCGAAGCCCCATTGGGTGCGCAGCACATCCGTCAGCAGCCATGGGTTGGCCGTCGAAGGCTCGCCGTTCAAGGCATTGAAGGCGGCCATGAAGCTCGCCGTGCCCGCCTCCACAGCCGCCCGGAACGGCGGCAGGTAAGTGTCGTACATCTCTGCGCGCGGGATATAGGTGGTGTCGTAGTCGCGTCCGCCCTGCGGCGCGCCGTAGCCCGCGAAATGCTTGGCGGCTGCGGCAAGGCCGCCCTTGCGGAAGCCTTCGACGCGAGCGGCGGTCAGCGCAGCGCCGAGCGTGGGGTCCTCGCCAAATCCTTCGACGATGCGACCCCAGCGGCTGTCGCGTGACAGGTCGGCCATGGGCGCGAAGGTCCAGTTCACCCCAACATAAGACGCCTCCTTCGCGGCCCATTCGGAGGCGAGCCGGGAGATGCGCGGGCTGAAGGCGGCAGCCTCCCCTAAAGGAAGCGGAAACTGGGTGCGGAATCCGTGCAGGACGTCGAGGCCGAAGAGCGGCGGGATCTTGAGGCGGCTTTGGCGTGCCAGGGCCTGGGCGCGTGCCACATCCTGGGCGCTGTTGAAGTTCAGGAGGGCACCGGCCTTGCCCTCGGAGATGTCCTCCCAGCGCAGCGGCGGACCGTGTGAGACAAGATTCAGCTGGCCGACCTTCTCCTCCAGGGTCATCTGCCCAAGAAGCTCGTTCACGCGGCGCTCGATGGATTGCTCTTTGGGTTCTTGGGCGCCTGCCGTCGGGAGGAATGGAGCCATCATAGCCAATGCAAGCGTCAGTTGCGTCAAGCCAGGGACATCAGAAAGCCGCACAATTATCTCCTTTTGGAACAATAACACTTTATCGCGAGGTTCCCTCGCTTGCCGCCCGCTCGTGCTACATAAGATAAGTCGTGCAAGTGGCGTCTGGGGGCTGCCAGGTCAAATCATATTTTAGAAAAGCCTTATGCATCTGCTGCCTGTGTCGTTGAAGCTGTCCCTGCTAAGCCTGTCCTGCGCCCTGATCATGTCGGGTTTCGCGCTGGCGGCGGCTGCCTATGTCAGGAATTCAGCCCTCGTTGCTGCCTCGGCGGGGCTTTTTCTGCTGCTCGCCGCCGGGTTTCCCTTCGTGATCGGACGTCAGGTCAGGCGGGATCCCGGAGAGCAGGAGAATCTCTCCGACGAGTATTCCGTGTTCGACGATGTGACCGTGGCTCCGTTCGAGCCACCTGTCGCGTCGTTTCCTCCATTCGCTGATTTCTCCGCTTTCGAGGACATGCCAGCACCCGACGAGGACGATGCGCTGCGCCGCATGCAGAAGGCGCAGGCCGTCGACCGGCTGCGGGACGGCATCACCCACGACCTCAACAACCGGCTCATGGTGATCAGCGCCAATATCGATGCGGCGGCGCGCCAGCTGAAGGATCAGCCGATCCTGCAACGAAAACTGCTCTCGGCCCTTGTGGCCTCCGATCAGGCCGCCAAGCTCCTCGCCCAATCGACCGCCTTTGCCCGCCAGGGCGAGTCGAAGGTGCAATACGTGAACATTGCCGAACAGGTCAGTTCCGTGGCCGAACTGATGAGCCGTTCGCTGTTGCGCGACACGGTCGAACTGCGCCTCTCTCTCGCGGAGGATCTCTGGTCCATCGAGGCCAATCCCGATGATATCCAGACCGCCATCGTGACCTTGAGTGCCCATGTTCGGGACGCCCTGCCTCAAGGGGGCACCATCACGCTCGAAGCCCGCAACGTTCAGGTCGAAAAGGGTTCGCTGCCCGATCTGGCGCGCGAGGGCGATTTCGTGCAGCTCACCATCCGCAGCACCGGTCCCGAGGAGGCACGCCAGGCACCGGAGACCGAACTGGAACAGGCCTTCGCCCTGCGGGATCTCGATCTCTCGTCCTGGCTGTCCCTGCGCCAGAGCCTGCATTTCCTGCAGGGGCTCGGCGGCGCCTCGGAGGTGCGCCGGGATGGAACGGGGACCTCCATCATTCTCTACATTCCGCGCGCCGATGCAGCCACCCTGCTGCCGCCCGGTCCGCTGAGCGAGGACGAGGCGCCCGACGAGAGCGTACAGAACCACACGGAAGTCCTCGTGGTGGACGACGAGCTCGAAGTTGCGCTCGCGCTGCAATCGACCCTGGAAGAATTCGGTTATGTGACGAGCATCGCCACCGATGCCGCGCAGGCCGTGAAGACCTTGAACACGCGCAGGCCCGCGATCGTGCTCGCCGATGTCGCCATGCCCGGCACGATGAACGGTGTCATGCTGGCACGCGAAGTG
Organism: Microvirga sp. VF16; assembly: GCF_016864375.1. Taxonomy (GTDB): domain Bacteria; phylum Pseudomonadota; class Alphaproteobacteria; order Rhizobiales; family Beijerinckiaceae; genus Microvirga. The sequence continues at coordinate 480,107 of NZ_CP069354.1, forward strand.
CGGCAGGTCCTTCCGAACCTGCCGGTACTGCTGATTACGGGCAATCCAGTCGTCACCGGCGAGGACAGCGAGTTCCCGCTGCTGCAAAAGCCCATCGTCAGCCGCGACCTGCATGTCGCCATCCAGCGCCACCTCAATGCGCAGAGCGACAACAAGGTGATCCCATTGTTTCCGCGCGCCTCGCGGCGAGCACGGTAGTCACGATGTGAGGACTGTTGCGGAGAGAGGGGCTACAACCTCTCGCGCCGCGGCGGTGAGAGCCGCAAACAATCGCTGCTGCGGCTTCTTCCAGACCAGAAGCTCCGGATGCCACTGAACACCGAGCAGGAACGGCGCGCCCTCGCTCTCGATGGCCTGCACGATGCCGATTTCGTCCTGGGCGGCAATCTTCAAACCCTGTCCGAGCCGGTCGACGGATTGGTGATGGAGTGCGTTCACCTGACAGGGATTGCAGCTCAAGATTCGGTCCAATCGTGAGCCATGCGCGATGGACACGGTCTTGCGCGGCAGGACGGTGCGCATCTTCGGCGCCTGGACATAAACTTCGTAGATGTCCGTGTGCAGGGTGCCGCCGAGCGCCACGTTGATCATCTGCGATCCGCGGCAGATGCCGAGGATCGGCAGTCCTGCGGGAAGTGCGGCCTTGAGCAGGCCGAGCTCCATCTTGTCGCGTTCTGGATCGATGCGCACGTCGGGCAGAACCTTTCCGCCATAGATCTCCGCACCGATATCGTCGCCGCCGCCGATCACGAGGCCCTGCAGCGGCTCTGTGGGCATCGGATCCCCCGGCACGAGCCGGACCGAGCGCGCGCCGGCGCGATAGAGCGCCAGCCGATGCATCAGGTAGCTGCGCCATCCACCCTGCCTCGATGTTGTGACGCCGATCAGGGGGCTCGTCATGACCGTACGATCTGCTCCACCACGTTGGCCCAGCTCTTGTCCTCGCCCTCGAACGACAGGTAGGCAGAGCCGACCGCATCCAGTTTCCCCCGGTCGCCTGCCAGCCGCTCGACGCAGACCCAGCGGTTCCAGTCCGGTGCGATGCTCCAGCCGGGATCGCTCGCGCGTGCATCGGGCAGACGATAATGGAAAGTCGGGCGGCTGTTGATCTTCTCGTTCGGCAGAACCGCACGCACCCGCCCCGCATCGAAATGATGCAGGAGCGGCAGAAGATCGAGATCCCGATTCCGGGACGCATTGAAGGCGAGGTAGTCGTCGGTGAAGGCGGGGATGTCCGGCCAGTATCCCGGATCCGCGATCCTGCGGACGTATTCGGCCGGGAACGGATCGGCGAAGCCCAGAAGATTGCGGGTCGTATCCGGTGAGGCCTCGCGCCGGAGCCAGGGATTGAGCAGCGCGAAGCTCTTCATGAAGGCCGCGAGGGTCGCCGCATCCTGGCGCGGGATTTCCGGGTTGAAATGCAGGCCGAAGGCATAGAATGGCGCATCCTGCGTGCCCTTGGCGCCGACCCCGCGCAGGATCGTCAGGACCCGGTTGAGTTCCTGCAGTCGGTCCATGGCGATCGGCGCCGTGACGAGTTCGCATGGAACGAGATAGCGCGCCGCAAAGCCGAACAGGGCGGCGATCTTGGGCAGGACGCCCCTTTGCGTTCCGGCCTGCTTGCCCGGGTGCAGGATCCGGCTGTCGAGTTCCACCGTCAGATCGCCGATAGCGGATTCCTTCAACGCGAAGGCATGCGGGTCTTCCTCGATGAGACGCCCACCCAGAGCCTCCTGCAGTGCCTGCACGGTCTTCTCGGCGGAAGGGCCCACGAACTCGATCTCGATTCCGACCGTGCGCATCTGTCCCTGCTCGTTGTGCAGGACCGGCGGCAGGGCAAAATCGATCTCGGTTGAGAGCGCAGGCTGCGCCATCGAAAACTCCGGAAAAACAACACGAAAACGTGAGCGCTGAGGGGAACGGGTGCACTTCCGCTCAGGTTCCTCGATCTGGGAGACTTCCGGCCCCGGCCCGGCGGGTGTGGCTTTCCGGCCTGGGGTTGGTTACAAGCCCAGCATCATGATTTCGAGAGATTCGACCTTTGAGCGAGCCGCCTGGCTGGCAGAGCTGCGCGCGACCCTGACTCTGGGCTGGCCGCTGGTGCTTGCAACCCTTGCGCAGACGGCCCTGATCACATCCGACGTCATCCTGATGGGCTGGATGGGATCGGAGGCGCTGGCCGCGGGTGCGCTTGGCACCAATGTCTATTTCGCCTTCCTGATCTTCGGCATCGGCCTCGTCAATGCGACCTCGCCGATGATCGCCGAGGAGCTCGGTCGCAAGCGCCATTCCGTGCGCGAGGTCCGGCGCACGGTGCGCCAGGGTTTCTGGGCGTCGGCCACCGTCGCCATCCCGATCTGGATCGTGATGTGGAATGGCGAGACGCTCCTGCTGGCGATCGGGCAGGAGCCCGGACTTGCGCATAGCGCCGGCCAGTATGTGCGGGCGCTTCAGTGGAGTCTTCTGCCCTTCCTGCTCTTCCTGGTGCTGCGCTCGTTCCTGGCGGCCCTGGAGCGGCCCGGCTGGGCCCTGTTCATCGGCCTGCTCGCCATCCCGGTCAACTTCGCCGCGGCCTATGCGCTGATGTTCGGCTCCTTCGGTCTGCCGGCCCTCGGGCTGATCGGAGCCGGTCTCGGCACGGTGATCTCGAGCACCTTCATGTTCGTGGCGCTTGCCCTCGTCATTGCCTTTCATCCCCGACTGAAGCGCTATCATATCTTCGGGCGCTTCTGGCGGGCCGACTGGCCGCGCTATCGTACCCTCTGGCAGATCGGCCTTCCCATCGGCCTCACGCTCACCTTCGAGGTGACGATCTTCAACGCGGCCGCCATGCTGATGGGCCGTCTCGGCGAGAGCGAGCTGGCGGCTCATGCGATCGCCCTGCAGATCGCCTCCTTCTGCTTCTCCGTCCCGCTCGGAATCGGGCAGGCCGTGACGGTGCGCGTGGGCCGGGCCTATGGCGCACAGGATGCAGAAGGCGTCACCCGCGCCGGCTGGACCTCCTTTGCACTGGGCACCGGCTTCATGGCCGTGACGGCGTCGCTCATGCTGTTCGCGCCCCATCTCCTGATCGGCGCCTTCCTCGACGTGAGCGACCCCAAGAACGCGCTCGTCGTCGATCTGGCGCGCTCATTCCTGGTTCTGGCGGCCATCTTCCAGCTGGCGGACGGCGCGCAGGCGGTCGGCGCCGGGATGCTGCGCGGATTGCAGGATACCCGCGTTCCGATGTTTTTCGCGGCCTTCGGCTATTGGGGAATCGGTCTGCCGCTCGGCGCCATCCTGGCCTTCGGCACCAGCCTTCGCGGAGTCGGCATCTGGATCGGGCTCGCCAGCGCCCTTGCGGTCGTGGCTCTGCTGATGCTGTGGCGCTGGCTGCGCCGCGACAGGCTCGGGCTTGTCACGGCCACCCCGCGGGACGTTCAGGAAGCTTTCGCGAGCTAGAGTATCGGACCCAAAAGTGGACCCACTTTTGGGATTCAATCCGATGCTCCACTCTTTGAAGGGCGCATCGTTCGGCGCGGAAAACCGGGTCCACTTTTCGCTGACGCGGCCCTCTGGGTCCGCACGATGCGCTAGTGCGCCCATCGCCGGGCGCCAAGCATGCGATTTCGCCTTCGCGGCACTCCAGATCACGGCTCGCGCGGCCCGGCCGGCAGAACGATAGCGGACTAAACTAGATCACCTTGGCTTTTCGACCAGAGGCAGCGGTTCGAAATCATCAAATAGTGATGGTTTTCCTTTGCGGAAAAGAAACATTATTCAGGCTATATCAGCGCAGATAATAAATTTCTCAGGCTAGTATTTCGAATTATTCCCTCTCTCTGAAGGATGAGCGAGCGTAGAAAAATTTCCACCGCCTTATTCTTGCCTTCTTAAGGCTCAGTTTCACTTCCAAGCAAAACGCAAGGGGAGTGAGACCTTGAAGAACATCCTCACCCGCACATCTGCAATGGTGCCACTACTTTTCATCGCGGCGTGCAATACGACCGCCTCCAACGATCCCGCCACCACAGGATCCATCTCACAAGCGAATTTCGAGACAAGCAAAGCCTTTCAGCGCGGCACGGCTTCCTGGTATGGGCCGGGCTTCCACGGTCGGAAAACAGCCAGTGGCGAGCGCTTCAATTCCAATGACATGACGGCGGCTCACCGCTCCTTGCCATTCGGTACGAGACTCAAGGTCGTGAATGAAACCAATGGCCGCTCGGTGGTCGTCCGGGTGAACGACCGCGGCCCCTTTGCCCATCGGCGAATCATCGACCTCGCCAAGGGTCCTGCTCTGGCTCTCGGACTGACGGCCGCCGGCACGGGCTACGTGTCTTTGCATCGGCTCGATTAGGCGCTTCTTAATCCCTTCCGGCGATTCTTGGCCCGATTCGGGACCAAGGGTTGCTTACATGGAATCGAGATCGTCTCAGCCGACGAACGTCATCCGCTTTCCGGGCGCACGCTCGTCAGTCAATCCTCATCGCGATCAACGAAGTCTGATGGATGCGGTCTATGCCGCGGGCTCGTTACCGATCGAGGCGGGCGATCATGCAACCAAGGTCATGGCTACACGGCTCACCATCTTCGGCTTCGTCGTGATTGATGAAATGCAGGCGGATGGTACGGCACGTCGGCTTCGTCCCTCCGAGGCGATCCATGCGTCCATGGCGTGCCCCTGGCGCGTCTCGAAACCGACGAGCCGCTATCGGATCGACGACGAATGGTCCAAATCGGATAGCGAGCTGTTTGCCGCCCTGCAGGCGTGACGCGAAGCGAAGAACTCGCCTTTTTCATTCCCTGAACTATTTCCTGCCAATTGCTGGCGCTTCAGGGGATGCCAATGCATCTGGTTCAGATTCTTCTGCCGCTTGCCGACAATCGGGGCCGCCGTCTCGACCGCGCGGTTTATGCACGGGTTCGCACGGAGTTGTCCGAGCGGTTCGGTGGCATCACGAGCTTCACCCGTGCGCCGGCGGAAGGCGTCTGGAAAGAAGGCGGCCATACATCTCATGACGATATCGTCGTGTTCGAGGTCATGGCGCGCGAACTCGATCATCCCTGGTGGGAACGCTACCGCGCCGATCTGGAGCGTCGGTTCGAGCAGGAGACCATCGCGATACGCGCGATCAAGGTGGAAATGCTGTAGTGCCTCGTGCGGACGCAGAGGGTCGCGCCAGCGACCCGAAGGGCCACGCCAGCGGAAAGTGGTTCCGGTTTTCGCTGACGCGGCCCTCCGGGTCCGCGAGAACGATGCGCCAATTAAAAATGAGCGTCGGATCCATCCCAAAAGTGCTCTTCACTTTTGGGGTCGGTGCTCGGGAACCCGAGCCGCACTGCCTCGCTTGTCGATGAAAAGCGGAGCACCACAATGGCCAAGCCACTGATCGTTTCCATTCCCCACAATCTCGGCCAGGCTGAAGCGATGCGGAGGCTTCACGGCGGCATGACAGGTCTAAAATCCCAGTTCGGGGACAAGGTCGCTTCCATCGAAGAAACCTGGAGCGGAAACCGTATGGATTTCCGCGTCGGCGCCATGGGCCAGAACGTCAACGGATACCTTGAGGTGATGCAAGATCAGGTCCGCGTTGAAGTGCAATTACCCTGGATTTTGGCGATGATTGCGGAGAAGGCAAAGACCTTCATCCAGAAGCAGGGAACACTGATGCTCGAAAAGAAGTGATGGCAGCTATAGCCATGAATAGCTGTTCATGAAGATGAACGTAGATGGAACCAAATGGCATCGTCTGCGTTGTGTAATCGATTGCGACCGCGACCCTTCGCTGGAGCGCTTCACTTAAAACATCGCCTAATTCACCCTGGACCGGTTTTTTCGTCCGATCGTGACAGACCCATGTATTTGAGGATCGCGCTATGCATGAGCGTTTGATGACGCAGTCCCGTGCCTTTCGTTCCCCTGCCAAAGCCGATTCGGAAAAACCTCTCCTCGTCTGCTTCTCTCATCTTCGCTGGGATTTCGTCTGGCAGCGCCCGCAGCATCTCTTAAGCCGTGCCGTCAAGCATTACGACGTGTTGTTCATCGAAGAGCCGATCTTCAAGGCAGGCGTGAAGCCGCATATGGATGTGAGCGAGCGGCCGCAGGACGTCACGATCGCCGTGCCGGTTCTGCCGGAGGGGCTGTTGCATGACGACATTATCGCCGAGCAGCATGACCTGATCGAGGAGCTCATTGGCCGTGAAGCCACGAAATCGCGCGTGTTCTGGTACTACACGCCGATGGCCATGGCCTTCACGAGCGATCTCGAATGTGATCTGTGCGTCTACGACAACATGGATGAGCTCTCGCTCTTTCGAGGCGCATCGCAGCAATTGCTCGATCTGGAAAATGCGCTCTTCGCCCGCTGCGATCTGGTCTTCACCGGCGGCATGAGCCTTTACGAGGCCAAGCGCCATCGTCACCGCAGTGTCCACGGTTTCCCGTCCTCCATCGACTTCCAGCACTTCTCTCAAGCGCGCTCGATCGACAGAGATCCCGACGATCAGACGCATATTCCGCATGTCCGCCTTGGATTCTTCGGCGTCGTCGACGAGCGCATGGACATCGATCTCCTGGCTCAAGTCGCCGATCTGCGCCCCGACTGGCAGTTCGTCATGATTGGTCCAGTGGTGAAGATCGACCCTTCGACGCTGCCGCAGCGGCCCAACATTCATTGGCTCGGCGGAAAATCCTACAATGAACTGCCGCAATACCTGTCGGGCTGGGATGTCGGCTTCATGAATTTTGCGCTGAACGAGGCGACGAAGTTCATCAGCCCGACCAAGACACCCGAGTTCCTGGCGGCCGGCGTTCCGGTCGTCTCGACGCCGATCACCGATGTGGTGCGGCCTTACGGCGAAAAAGGCCTCGTCGAGATCGCCAAGGACGCAAAGGAGGTGGTTGCCAAGACCGAGGCCATCTTGGCCCGGCCGAAGGAGGCGTGGCTCGCCAAAGTCGACCGCCATCTGGCGGCCGGATCCTGGGACAAGACCTGGGCCTCCATGCACAAGCTCATGCTAGATGCCACCGGCGACACGACAACCGATCATCCTGCTTCCTCTCTTCCTGTTTATGTCGCGACGCCTGCGGAGTGATCTGGAATGTACGACTGGTTGATTGTCGGCGCAGGCTTTGCAGGCAGCGTCCTGGCGGAGCGTCTTGCCACCGAGCGTAACGAGCGCGTCCTTCTCATCGATCGCCGTCCTCATATCGGCGGCAATGCCTATGACCGCTACGACGATGATGGCTTGCTGATCCATCAATATGGCCCGCATATCTTCCACACCAATTCCAAGCAGATCCTCGACTACCTTTCCCGGTTCACGGAATGGCGCTTCTACGAGCATCGGGTGCTGGCGGAAGTCGACGGCATGCTCGTGCCGATCCCGATCAATCTCGATACGGTCAACAAGCTCTATGGGTTGAACCTCACGTCGGAGCAGCTTCAGGACTGGTTTGCCGAACGGGCGGAAAAGATCGGCGAGATCAGGACATCGGAGGATGTGGTGGTCTCCGTCGTCGGACGAGAGCTCTACGAAAAGTTCTTCCGTGGCTATACCCGCAAGCAATGGGGGCTCGATCCTTCGGAACTCGACAAGTCCGTGACCTCACGTGTGCCGACACGCACGAACCGCGACGATCGCTACTTCACGGACGAGTTCCAGTTCATGCCGAAGCACGGCTACACGCGGATGTTCGAGAAGATGCTCAGGCATCCGAATATCCATGTGATGACGCAGACCGAATACGACGATGTGAAGAACGTCGTTCCCCATCGCCGCGTCATCTATTGCGGGCCGATCGACGAATACTTCAATTTCCAGTTCGGCAAGCTGCCTTACCGTTCGCTGCGCTTCGAGCATATGACGCTCGACAAGGCCTGGCACCAGCCCGTGGGTGTGGTGAACTATCCGCAGACCCATGATTATACCCGCATCACGGAGTACAAGCACCTGACGGGTCAGGAGCATGCCAAGACGGCGCTTACCTACGAGTATCCATCCGCCGAGGGCGATCCCTATTATCCGATCCCGAAGGCGGAAAATCAGGAACTGTTCAAGAAATACGAGCGGCTCGCCCTGGCGACGCCCGACGTGTGGTTCGTCGGCCGTCTGGCCACCTATCGCTACTACAACATGGACCAGATCGTCGGTCAGGCGCTTGCCACCTTCCGGCGCATCAACGAATCCCTGCCTGTCGGTGCTGACACCACCTCGGTGAAGGTCATGTCGCCATCGGCGGCCAGGGTCTCGTAAGAGACTGTGCTCCCGAGCTTTCGCACATTGCTTAAGAAAAAGAGCGGCGCAGATGTCTCCGCGCCGCTCTTTTCATGAAACGAGATTGAGGATTTTACGCTGCGGCCTCGGCTGCCCGGACGGCCTCTTCCAGGCGCGCAGCGCGGGATTCCACGGCCAGCTCCACCAACGCATCCGTCAGAAGGGTTGCGGTCGGATCGGCCAGGGGCTGGTCCCGGAACAGTCGCAGGGTCGAAGTGACCATGCGTCCGCGCCCATAGGAGCGTTCGACACCGAGCGCCACCGGCTTGTGAATCCAGCCGACCACGAGACCGGCGAACACGCGCGCCTGGAAGTCGAGCAGATTGCAGTTCACGATCACGTAATCCGGCAGCACCCGGTCCATGGTCTCGTCGAGGAGGGGGCCGGAGGGGAAGCGGGCAAAATGGCCCGAGCGACGCAGCCAGCCGAATGACGATGCCCAATCGCCGGACCAGAGGGTGCCGGCGCGCGCCTGCACCCGCACGGCCTGCCAATGCGGGAAGAACGGATAAAGCGTCATGTCCTCTTCCGGCAGAAGCAGGAGCTTAGCGCCCGCGCGGACATGATCGGCAATGGCCTTGTTGTGCGTACGGGAGACGATCAGGGTCGATTCCTCGAAGGCACGGGCGATGTTGTAGCCCAGAGCCCGGAAGCGCTCGCGGATATCCTCATCCGGCGACCATACCAGTTCGCGCGCATGAACCGGCTTGGTGCGCTTGGAGTGAATGGCGATGTCGTGGTGGTTGTGTGCGATGAGCTTGCCGCCGGGTGCACGCAGATCGAAGCTGATGCGCCGGAGCGACGGCTCATCGACCGCCGGCAGGGGGATTTCGACACGCCCTAAGTTGAAGACGTCGGGTGCCTTGATAACGGGAAGCGGCAGTCGTTCGGTCTCGCTGCAGACCGAGATCTCCAGCTGGCAATCCTCGAGGGGCTGTCCGGCTCCGTGTGCAATGCAGAGCTCAAGGGCAACCGTTTCGCCGGACCAATAGGAAGCGCGCTCCCATTTCGGCGCGATCACCGTGTCCGTATTGATGATGTGAAACAGTTCGTGGAACACGCGCGGGTTCCGGCGCATGTCGAGCAGACCGTTCGATTCCCAATGGCAGTCATGCAGCTCGGTGATGACGTAGCCCGCCAGATTCGGTTTGCGGCGCATCGACTCGATCTCGTACTTCAAGGCGCGGAACTGCTGCCACTGCGCCGCGATGACGAAGCGGCGCAGATCGCCGAAGACGCGATCCATGCTCCAGTCCGAGAAGCGGTTCTCGACGCCGTGGGCATACATCACGCCCTCGCCCCAATCGTGCCCGGTCTCGAACCACCAAGGCTCCTCGCCCTTCTCGTCACGCAGGTCCTTCGGATAGGGCAGGCCCCAATTGCCGAACTCGGAGCACATCAGCGGCTCGCGCCCGGTGATGACCGCATCGCCATGGGGCGAATAGAGCCACGAGGCACGGCTCGACAATTCGTCGACGAAGATATCCCACTGCGCCCGATGATCGGGATAGGCCGCATAGAAGTGATAATCCGCGATGTCGGATTCCACGTGGAAGCTCGGAGCGAGCGGTGAGTTGTCGACCACGAGGCGCGTCGGATCGTAGGCCTTCAGCCAGGCGAAGGTGCGCTTGAGCCAGTCGCGGTGATCCGCGTCGTTGACGAGATCGACACCCCAGTTCTCGTTGATGATCGTCCAGATGATGATCGAGGGATGGTTTCCGTCGCGGTCGACGATCCCCTTCAGGAGCTTCTCCTTGCGACCGCGTGAGCGGTCGGTGGCCATGCCGCCGTTCGGCAACTCGGTCCAGATGAGAACGCCCATCCGGTCCGCCACTTCGTAATAGCGCGGATCGGCCGCCTTGATGTGGCAGCGCAGGCAGTTGAGGCCCAGTTCCTTCACTTTGCGGAACTGGTCTTCCAGGAATTCTACGGACGGCACTGTGCAGATCGTGTCCGGATAGTAGTCCTGGTCGAGAGCGGAGCGCAGGTAAAGCGGTTCGCCGTTGAGATAGAACTTGCCGTTGCGCGTCTCGATGGAGCGGAAGCCGAAATGATCCGCGATTTCGTCCCTCACCTCGCCGTTGCGCCTGAGTTCGAGGCGGATACGATAGAGGTTGGGATGGTCCGGTGACCAGGCGCGCACATCGTCGAGCGTGAACTCGAACGGCATGGAGGTGACGCCGACCTGTGTCTCGTGCATCTCATCAAGCACCACATCGCCCGACGGATCCGTGACCTCGATGCGGATCTGGGTTGCGTCCGTCAGCGGACGCGCGAAGAAAACGCCCGATGTCACCCGTCCCGTCGTCAGGTTGGGAACGAGGCGGACACGGCTCATGTGATCGGAGATGCGGCGTTCGAGACAGACCGACTGCCAGATGCCTGAGAGCGGACCATACCAGCTCTGCTTGCCGAACGGGATTTCGGCGAAGGGCGAGTCCGGGAATTCGGCCGGGTTGTCGGTCGGGCTGTCGACGCGGACTTTGATCTCGTTCGCGCCCGGCTTGAGGTAGGCCGTCACATCGAACGAGAAGGGCAGGAACCCGCCCTCGTTGTGGCCGACCATCTCACCGTTGATGAAGACCTTCGTATTGTGAAAGACGGCGCCGAAGCGGATCCAGACACTGTCATGCAGCCAGGCTTCGTCGATCTCGATCGTCCTGCGGTAGATGCCGATGCCGGCGCGCATGCGCAGATCCGCAAACTGGGCCTGCCAGGGACTCGGCACCGTGATCTGGCGAACCTCCGCCGGGCCCGACAGACGGTCGTCGGCCACATGCAAAAATTCCCAAGTCCCGTCCAGGCTGATGCGATTGTCCTGCATGATATCTCCTTGAATCAGAGATTACCCAAAGGTTTTGAAAGCGGCGAAAACATGACTGACGGCAAGCAATGCGGGAAGGTATCCGGCCTGCGACATCGCGTGTCCCCGAAGCGCGTTCGACCCATCGGCCCCTCGTCTCTGACTGTCGTCGGTGGCCCGTCTCGAACAACGGAGAAACGCTTCATTTGATCCCGGGGATGGGACGGACCGGGAACCTCCGACCGGCAGGGTGGCGAGACAGCCAGGAACCCGCTCTTTCATCTCGCGTTGCCCTGACAATGCCGAGCCTCGCTGCTCGCCCGACCAACCACCTTTTAAAGAGGCTAGAGATGGCTCCACAGATTCCTGACGATCGCGCCCGACAAGGGCCCCCGGGCCGCCCGGTCCTGGGTGTTCTGATCGGGGCGCTTCTGCTCGCGGGCGTCGCGATTTCCGGCTATATGCTGTGGGTCGGTTCCACGTCACCTGACCATCCCGGAACCGATGCGGCCCGCGCCAATGTGACGGGTTCGACCACTGGCTCGTCCGCCAATCCCACCGACCGCGTCTCCCCTGCAAACCCGGCCTATCCTGCGCCTGGGGCCCAGCCTTCGGCCAACGAAGCGCCGAAGCCGTAACGCTTTTTCCCTTAGGGAGGCCGGGAGAGGCCATCATCCTCTCCTGGCTTTTTTGTTGCGCTTCGTTGGCCGGGCGGCGACTTTTCGCCGTAATGATTCGCAAAGAACCGGCCCGCCGACGCATTGCGCTGCAAAAGCGGAGCCGATCCTCGGCCTGGAACAACGCGCTTCTTCAAAAGGGGAGCACCGGATCGATCCGGTGCTCTAGGGTAGACTGAATGACGAGTATTGGCATGAAGCGGCTCTTCGGGGCCGCTGTGATTGCGTTGAGCATTGCAGCAGGCGGCGCGTCCTATGCACAGCAGGCTCAGACCTCCCCCAATACCCAGCCTCAGGCTCAAACCCCGGCCGCCGCTCCGCCCCAAGCTGCTCCTGCCCCTGTAGCGGCCGCACCCGCCACCTCAATTTCGGCCGAGACGAAGGCTGCCCGCGCCAAGCTCGACGGCTTCAAGGCCGATCTCGATCAGAAGGAAGCGGCGATCCAGGGCCGGACCATGTCCGACGCGGATCTGCAGAACATTCGCGTGCAGATCGAACCGATTATCGGCGAGATCCGCGCCGTCATCGACGAACAGACCCCGAAGCTCGAGGCCAGCAAGCAGCGCCTGAGCCAGCTCGGGCCGAAGCCGGACAAGGGTCAGCCCGAGGAGAGCGCCGACGTTGCCCGCGATCGCGCCGAGCGCGAGGCGGCCGTGGCGGAGCTCGACGAGACCCAGCGACTCGGGCGCGCCCTGCTCGTCCAGGCCGAGCAGCTGAACACCCAGATCGGCGATTTGCGCCGGGCGGGCTTTACCCGCGCCCTGTTCGAGCAGAGCGACGGGATCGTCAGCCCCAACCTGTGGATGAACGTGGTGCAGGCCGTTCCGCGGGAACTGCGGGCGCTGGGGATCGTCCTGGGCGACGCCCTGGAGCAGCTCCAGCGCAACACTTCGCTCGGCGTCCTGCTTGTTCTCGGCCTCGCCATCGGCGCGGCCATCGCGCTTTATGCCGGGCGACGCTCGATTGCCCCACGTCTCGTCAAGCGCGATCCCGCCATTACCGATCCCGCGCGACGCAGCCGTCTTCTGGCCGCTCTTGGCGTCCTGATCCTGGGAGCCGGTCCGGCCATCGCCGGCAGCTGGATCGTCTGGGTGGCCTTCGATTCCGCCGATGTCGTCCCACCGCGGCTGGAGCAGGTCGTCAAAGCTCTCCTGAGCGGCCTCGCCTTCATCGCCTTCGTGCGCGCCCTGATCGATGCCATCCTGGCGCCGGACCATACCCCCTGGCGGCTGATTCCGGTCAGGGATGTCTCTGCCACGCGAATCATGAGCTTCTCGGTCACCCTGGCGACCGTCATGGTCGCCGGCAAAGTGATTGAGGCGTTCAACACTGCCATTGCCGCGGCCTTGCCCGTCACCGTCATCACTCGAGCGATCTTCGCCCTGGCGGCCGCTCTGATCTTCGCCGAGCTGCTGCGGCGCTTCGCAACCCGCGAAACGCAGGATGAAGCCTGCCTCGGGCCCTACGTTGCCCAGGATGTGGACATTGGCGGACCTCTGCGCAGCCTGGGATGGTTCCTCGTGGCCCTCATCGTCGGCAGCGTGCTCGGCGGCTATGTGGCGCTGGCCTCCTTCCTGGTCGATCAGGCGGTCTGGATCTCCATCGTCATCGCGCTGCTGGTCCTGGGTGTCGCACTTGCCGACGAGTTCATCGGCGGCTCCCTGCGCGGTCAGACCAAGCTTGCCACGGCGCTGCAGGCCAATACCGGTCTGCGCCGTCGCTCCCTGGAGCAAATCGGCGTTCTAGGCAGCGGCGTTGCGCGGCTCGCCCTTATCATCGTTGGCATCCTGCTGGTGCTGGCTCCCTGGGGCATCGAATCGGCCGATGTGACGGGTTCCCTGCGGGCGGTGTTCTTCGGCTTCAATGTCGGCGACGTCACGATCTCCCTGTCGTCGATCCTCATTGCGGCCCTGCTGTTCGCCGCGGGCTTCGCCATCACGCGCGTGATCCAGCGCTGGCTCAACAACACCTTCCTGCCGGCGACCGAACTGGATGCGGGCCTGCGCAATTCGATCAGCACCGCAGCGGGCTATGTCGGCATCATTATCGCGGGTGTGATGGCCTTTACCTATCTCGGCCTCAGCCTAGAGCGAGTGACTATCGTGGCCGGTGCGCTCTCGGTCGGTATCGGTTTCGGCCTGCAATCCATCGTCAACAACTTCATTTCGGGTCTTATCCTGCTCTGGGAGCGTCCGATCCGCGTCGGCGATCTTGTGGTCGTCGGCGACGGCGAGGGCTATGTGCGCCGGATCAATGTGCGCTCCACCGAGATCCAGGCTTTCGACCGCTCAATGATCATCGTGCCGAACTCGAACCTGATCTCCGGCATCGTGCGCAACCGCGTGCGCAACGATCGCGTCGGGCGCGTGCTCGTCTCGGTTCCGGTTCCCCGCGCGTCTGATCCGGATCAGGTGGCGGAGATCATGCGCAAGGCTGCGCTCGCCCATCGAGAGGTGATGAGCGAGCCGCCGCCGCGGGTTTTGTTCAAGAAGGTGACGGAAAACACCATCGATTTCGATCTCATCTGTTTTGTGGACGATATCGATGCGGCCGGGCGCGTCTCGAGCGACATCTATTTCGAGATCTTCCGCGGCCTGCGCAAAGCCGGAATCGGCGTTCCCATGCCGGCCCCAGCCCTCGAACCGGAAGAGGAACCGCAGGACAAGGCTCTGAAGGCGGAGGAGAAAGAGGACGAAACCTTAACCCTTCTCAAGGATAAGACGCCTGCATGAAGCGTCTTATCCTCTTGATCCTTCCCGCCCTCGCTCTCACCGCCTGCCAGAGCGAGAAGCCTGTCCAGCGCAGCCAGACTCCGAGCTTTTACGTCTCCATGGCCAATGCCAGTGCCGAGGTGGATGCCGCCATGGCGCGCGACATGATCAGCGCCTATCGCGGCAACAATGGCTTGCGGCCCCTGACCCTCGATCCCGATCTCCAGGCTGCCGCCCAAGCGGAGGCCGATGCCATGGCGAGGGCCGACAAGCCGAGTTCCGCCGAGGCCTTCAAGGCCCGGCTGGCTGCGAGGGGATTTGCCGCACCGGCGGCAAACCTTTCCGCGGGCTACCACACGCTGGCCGAGGCCTTCTCGGGCTGGCGCGAGAGTCCGCAGCACAACCGCGTCCTTCTCGACGCGAAAGCGACACGGATCGGTATTGCGACGGCCTATGCGCCGAATTCCAAGTACAAGGTTTACTGGGTCCTCGCGCTGGCATCCGACAAGCGCTGATCAGTCTCAGGGTCCAGAACGGCAGCGTTTGGAACATTCGCCGAGCGAGCGCGCTTTAGCTTGAGGAACTCCCAAGCTGAAAAGAGTGCGCGTCTCGACACATGCCCGATTTCGACCCCAAACTGGGCAGGCAGCTGCCTCCGCCCCCTGCGACAGGAAGTGAACAGGAAGTCGGTCCCGGGCAAGGCAACACGCTGGCGAAAGAAGCCGCTAATGCGGCTGCCCATCATCCGGAGCCTCCGCATCCTCATGAGATGGCCCCGAGCATCGTGCGCGAGCTGTATCTGCTCTTTCGCGACATGCTCCGGCACGGCAAGGGCTGGCCGATGCTGCGGCTGTCGGCCGCCATTCTCGTCATCCTCGTCTGCAACATGGTCGGCCAGGTCCGGCTCAACGAATGGAACGGCGCCTTCTTCGATGCGGTCGAGAAGCGCGATACCTCCGCATTCCTCCATCAGCTTCTTGTTTTCCTGGTCATCGTCGTCGTGCTCCTGGCGCTGGTGGTGGCGCAGACCTGGCTGCAGGAGCGTCTCAAGATCCGGTTGCGGCAGCGTCTGACGCAGGTGCTGCTCGACATCTGGCTCAAGCCGAACCGGGCCTACCAGCTCGGCTTCATGGGCGAAAGCAGCGCCCAGCCGGACCAGCGGATGCAGGAGGATTGCCGTCTCTTTTCCGAGCTCTCGACGGAGCTCGGGGTCGGCATGCTGCAGGCTTTCCTCCTCCTCGTGAGTTTCATCGGTGTCCTGTGGGCACTGTCCGGACCAGTGAGCTTCACCTTAAGCGGACGCGAGATCACGATCCCCGGCTACATGGTCTGGGTTGCCGTCGGTTATGCCGGTATCGGCTCCGGTCTCACCTGGCTCGTCGGTCGCCCGATGATCCGCCTCAACACGCTCCGCTACGCCCGCGAGGCCGAGTTGCGCTTCGCGCTCGTGCGCGTGAACGAGAGTTCCGAGAGCGTCGCTCTCTACAACGGAGAGCCGGACGAGCGCCGCAACCTCGATGAATTCGTCGAGGCCGTCCTCACGGCGTCCCGGCGCCTCTCCAGCGGTCTTGCCCGCCTGACCTGGATCACCTCCGGTTACGGCTGGCTGGCCATCGTGGTGCCGATCCTGGCGGCAGCGCCGGACTATTTCTCGGGACGCCTCTCGTTCGGCGAGATGATGATGGTGGTCGGCGCCTTCAATCAGGTGCAATCGGCCTTGCGCTACTTCGTCGACAATTTCCCGAAGATCGCCGATTGGCGTTCCGCCGTCCTGCGCGTTGCCACCTTTCGGCAGGCCGCCATCGATCTCGAAGAGGTTGCGGCCGAGACCCGCCAGATCGAGATCGGGCCTCACCCCAAGGACTACCTCAGCTTCGAAGCCGTTTCGATTGCGCTCAGCGATGGCAGCATCCTCATCGAGGATGCAACGGCGGAGATCCAGCCCGGCGAACGGGTGCTGATCATGGGCGAGTCGGGCGCTGGCAAGAGCACGCTGTTTCGCGCCATTTCCGGTCTCTGGCCCTGGGGATCGGGCCGGATCCGCATCCCCAGGCCCGAGGAAATGATGTTCCTGCCGCAGCGGCCCTATCTGCCTCTGGGCACACTGAGGGCGGCCATCAGCTATCCAGCCTCGCCCGAAACCTTCAACGATGCCCAATTGAGGGAGGCCCTCGATCGCTGCGGACTGGGCGAATTCGTCGAGATGCTCGACAAGCATGAGCGCTGGGACAAGAGCCTGTCGCTCGGCCAGCAGCAGCGTGTGGCGTTTGCCCGCTTGTTGCTGCACAAGCCCCGATGGGTGTTCATGGACGAGGCGACCTCCGCGCTCGACGAGGAGAACCAGGCGTCCATGCTGGCGCTGTTCGAGAACGAATTGAAGGGTGCGAGCGTTCTGTCAATTGGACACCGGCCCGGCCTTGAGGAGTTTCACACCCGAACGCTCCACATCCGCAAGACCAAGGAAGGGGCCATTCTTCTGGCCCGTCCCCGGTCGCGACCGAACGGGCGTTCGCAATCGAAGCTCGGACCGAAATGGATCGGGCGTTTTCGCCGGAGCCTGAAGCCGGCCCGGGGCCGGGCATGATGAGAGGCAATCCGAAAGGTTCCGGCTTTTCAAGCGGGGTGAAGTGCGTAAATCTTGATCGGAGACGGAATGCCCGTCGTCACGTTCGCAGGTAGATCCCCATGCGGCTGATCAGGCTTTATATCCGTGTTCTGGGCCAGCTCGGGTCCGATATGAGGGTCGGCGTGCTGCTGGCCCTGGCGAATATTGGTCTCGCGATTTCGGCTTTCGCGGAGCCGATCCTGTTCGGGCGCATCATCGATGTGCTCACACGCGCTCAGATACCGGGCGCTCCGCCCGTGACTTTTAGCGTTCTCACGCCGCTCATTCTCGCCTGGGTGGCGTTCGGATTGTTCTCCATCGGAGCGGGCGCGCTCGTGGCGCTGCATGCTGACCGTCTCGCGCACCGCCGTCGACTCGCCGTGGTGGCGAACTATTTCGAGCACGTGCTCGAATTGCCGCTCGCCTTCCACACTTCGACCCATTCCGGCCGTGTGCTGAAGGTGATGCTGGAAGGCTCGGGCGCCATGTCCTGGCTCTGGCTCGGCTTCTTCCGCGAGCATTTCTCGGCGATCATCGCGCTCGTCGTCCTCCTGCCGCTGACTGTGTTCCTGAACTGGCGCCTGGGGCTTCTCCTCGTCGCGCTCGTGGCAGTGTTCGCGTTTCTTACTGCCATCGTGCTGCGCAAGACGGAAACCCTGCAGGGTTCGGTCGAGCGCTATCATTCGAGCCTCGCGGAACATGCGTCAGACGCGCTCGGCAATGTGCCGGTCATCCAGTCCTTCACTCGCGTCGAGGCCGAGAGCCGCTCGCTGCGCACCATCATTCAGCAATTGCTGCAGGCGCAGAATCCGGTTTTATCCTGGTGGGCACTGGCCTCCGTCGCGTCCCGCGCTTCGGCGACGATCACCGTCACGGCGATCTTTCTCCTTGGCACCTGGCTGCATCTGCACGGGTTGGCCACCATCGGCGAGGTGGTCATGTTCATGAGCATGGCCACCATGCTGATCGGGCGGCTGGAGCAGGCGGTGAGCTTCATCAACCAGCTCTTCATGCAGGCGCCGAAGCTGCAGGAATTCTTCGAGATCCTGGACACGGCTCCCGTCGTTCACGACCGCTCCAATGCCAGGAACGTGGAGCGCTATCGCGGCGACGTCGTCTTCGACAATGTGAGCTTCTCCTATGACGGCAAGCGCCCGGCCGTGCAGGATGTGTCCTTTGCCGTTCGCTCGGGTGAGAACGTGGCGCTGGTCGGGTCCACGGGCTCCGGCAAGTCGACGACGCTGGGCCTTCTGCATCGCGCCTTCGATCCGCAATCGGGCTCGATCCGCATCGACGATCTCGACATTCGCGATGTCACGCTCTCGTCCCTGCGGCGCAACATCGGCGTGGTGTTCCAGGAGCCGATGCTGTTTGCCCGCACCATCCGTGAGAACCTGCAGGTCGGGCGGCCCGACGCCACCGACGCGGAGATGATCGAGGCCTTGGAACGGGCGCAGGCGATCGAATTCATCTCGCGCCAATCGGAAGGTCTCGACACAATCATCGGCGAGCGCGGGCGTTCCCTCTCGGGTGGCGAGCGCCAGCGCCTGTCCATCGCCCGCGCATTGCTGAAGAACCCGCCGATCCTCATCCTCGACGAGGCGACGAGCGCGCTCGATGCGGCCACGGAGCAGAAGCTGCAAAGGGCTTTGGACGAAGTGATGAAGGGACGCACCACCTTCGTCATCGCCCACCGTCTCGCCACGATCCGCAACGCCAACCGCATTCTCGTCTTCGATCAGGGACGCGTGATCGAGACCGGCACCTTCGAGGAACTCGTCGCGAAGGGCGGCAGGTTCGCGGAGCTGGCCAAGGCGCAGTTCATGGCCACCGAGGAGCCTCCTCCGAAGCGGGTGAGAGTGTCCGCGCACGCATGAGGCAGACCTTCGATCCGCAGACACCGGGCGCCCGCCACCGGGTCAATGGCGTGACGCTTCATGTAGTCGAGGCGGGGCCTGCGGATGGTCCGCTCGTGATCCTGCTCCATGGTTTTCCCGAGTTCTGGTGGGGGTGGCGTTATCAGATCGGTCCTCTGGCTGACGCCGGCTTTCGCGTGCTCGTGCCGGACCAGCGCGGCTACAACTTGAGCGACAAGCCCGAAGGCCGGCGTGCCTATGATCTCGATACGCTGGCGAAGGATGGGGTCGGATTGGCGGATACGCTCGGGCACAGGACATTTTCCGTGGTGGGCCACGATTGGGGCGGGCTCGTCGCCTGGTGGACGGCTTCGCGCTATCCCGATCGCGTTGAAAAGCTCGTCGTCCTCAACGCACCCCATCCGAGCGTCGCCGGATCCTATATGCGCTCGCATCCGAGCCAGATGCTGAAAAGCCTCTATGTCGGCCTCTTCCAGATTCCGCGGCTGCCCGAGGCCATGCTCTCGGCCGACGGCTATCGTAGCCTCAAGGATGCGCTCCTGCGCACGAGCCGTCGCGGTACGTTCTCGGACGAGGATATCGCTCGATACGAGAAAGCCTGGTCGCAGCCCGGCGCGCTCACGACCATGCTCAATTGGTATCGGGCGCTGCCATTCAAGCCCGACATGAAGGATTCAACTGTTCGATCCCCGACACTTGTTGTTTGGGGAAGTCGCGACCGTTTTTTGGAGAAGGGTTTGGCGGAAGCAAGTCTCGCCTTATGCCAGTCAGGCGATATTCGCTGGATCGAGAATGCCACTCATTGGGTCCAGCATGAAGAGCCCAATGCCGTGAACGCGGCGCTGCTGGATTTTCTGAAATCCTGAACTTACTCCGCCCTGGCACGGACCTGGGTAAGCGGCATGATCCTGAGTGCCATGATCCGGTTGCGCGACTTCCGCAGCACCTGGAAGCGGAAACCGTGGAAGGTGAAGATCTGGCCCGTGTCGGGAATCGTCTGCGCTTCGTGAATGACGAGACCCGCGATGGTGGTGGCCTCCTCGTCCGGCAGGTTCCAGTCCATGGCGCGGTTGAGGTCGCGGATCGGCACGGAGCCGTCGACATTGACCGAGCCGTTGGGCTGCGGGCGCACGCCTTGGACCGAGAGATCGTGCTCGTCCTTGATATCGCCGACGATCTCTTCGAGGATGTCCTCAAGCGTCACCAAACCCATCACCTCACCGTACTCGTCGACGACGAGCGCGAAATGGGTCTTCTTGGCGAGGAAGGCCTTCAACTGGTCGCGCAGGGAGGTGGTATCCGGTACGAACCAGGTTTCCAGCGCGATCGCTTCGACCTTCAGCCTGCTCGCATCGCCCCCGACCGCGTCGAGTGCGCGCAGCAGGTCCTTGGCGTGGAGCACGCCGACAATGTTCTCCTGGCTCTCGCGCCAGAGCGGCATGCGGGTATAGGGCGAGGAGAGCACCTCGCGCACGATCTCTTCCGAGGACAGATCCGCGTTGATGGTGCGCATCTTGGTGCGGTGGACCATGACCTCCGAGACCGTCAGGTCTTCGAGGTCAAGGAGACCGCCGAGCATGTCGCGTTCCACCTTGGCGACGCCGCCTTCCTTGTGCAGCAGGGCCACTTGCCCACGAATCTCTTCGCTGGCCGATAGGATCGGCGTGTTCTCGCCGATCCTGATGCCGAAGGGCCGCAGCATGAGCTTCACGAGCCGCTCGATGGCGATCGCCAGCGGCCCCAGCAGCGCCACGGCCCATGACATCGGCCGCGAAAGGAAAAGCGACACGGTCTCCGGCGAAGAGATAGCGACGGTCTTCGGCAGCACCTCGGCGAAGACGATCACCAGGACCGACATGATGATTGTGGCGTAGATCGCGCCCTCGTCGCCGAAGATCGCCACGAGCACACTGGTGGCGAAGGCGGAGACGCCGATATTGACGATGTTGTTGCCGATCAGAACCGTACCGATGAAGCGCTCGCGGATTTCGAGCAGGCGGTTCACCAGCTTGGCGCGCCGGTCGCCGCCCTTTTCCAGAACCAGCATGCGGGAGCGCGATGCACCCGTGAAAGCCGTCTCGCCGGCCGAGAAGAAGGCGGAGAGCAGAAGGCAGAAGATGACGACCAAGGCCGCAAACCAGAGATCGCCGGAGGATTCTTCGATCATGACCGTGACGGTTTAAGTTCGCTTTCCAGGAAGGCGCGGACCTTGTCGGCCTCGATGCCAGGAGCGATGAAGCTCTGCCCGATGCCGCGGGCCAGGATGAAGGTCAGGGCACCGCCCTTCACCTTCTTGTCCTGGGCCATGGCGTTGAGAAGCTCGTCGACCGTGCCGCAGCCCCCGGGGACATGGGCGAGACGCGTGGGAAGTCCCGTGGCCGACAGATGCGCCTCGACGCGCTCTGCATCCGCCGATGAACAGAGACCAAGCGAGGCCGAGAAGCGGAATGCTTGGCACAGGCCGATGGCGACGCCTTCGCCGTGGACAAGGCGTGCGGAATCGTAACGCGTGATCTTTTCGAGCGCATGGCCGAAGGTGTGGCCGAGATTGAGCAGCGCCCGGTCGCCGTTCTCGTGCTCGTCGCGCACCACCACATCGGCCTTGGCGCGGCAGCTCTGCGCCACGGCCTCGTCCCGCTCGGGGCCGCCGGCGAAGATGCCCTGCCAGTTCGCTTCGCACCAGGCAAAGAAGCGCTCGTCGTCGATCAGGCCGTATTTCGCCACCTCCGCATAGCCGGCGCGCATTTCGCGGATCGGGAGCGTGTCGAGGAGGGCGGTGTCGGCGAGAACGAGGCTCGGCTGATGGAAGGCGCCGACGAGGTTCTTGCCGTGGCGGGAGTTGATGCCCGTCTTGCCGCCGACCGAGGAATCGACCTGGGAGAGCAAGGTGGTCGGCACCTGGACGAAGCGCACGCCCCGACGCACGACTGCTGCCGCGAAGCCCGCGAGATCCCCGATCACGCCGCCGCCCAGCGCCACTACGAGATCGCCGCGCTCGATCTTCGCGGCCAGCACCGCGTCGCAGACCTGTTCCAGGCTGGCATAGGATTTGGTGGCCTCGCCGGGAGGAAGCGTGATCACGGAGGTGCGCAAACCTTGCGCTTCCAGGGACTTTACCAGCGCCTCGACATAAAGCGGGCCGACGTGCTCGTCGGTCACGATGGCGGCTGCGCGGGCGCCTAAGCCTGCGATCCGCGTTCCTGCCGTCCCGATCAGGTGGCGCCCGACCAGGATGTCATAGGCCCTGTCGCCAAGCGGGACCGGAACCGTGATCAAGGATGGGCTTTCCATCCGGGCGGCTGCGCTCGTCATGGTGCGGCGCTCCCTTGTCTTTCTTTCTCGAACCACTCGCCCAAGGCTTTGACGATGTCGGCGACCACCCGGTCATGCGGCGCCTCGTGGGAGTCGATGGTGATGTCCGCCGTGGCATAGACCGGATAGCGCAGCTCCATCAGGCGACGCATGGTGCCTTCCGGGTCCGGGTTCTGCAGGAGAGGGCGGGTCGTCCGCTTGCGGACGCGGCGCATGAGGATGTCGAGGTCGGCCTTGAGCCAGAGCGAGAGGCCCTGCTCGGCGATGCGGCTCCGGGTCTCCTGGTTCATGAAGGCGCCGCCCCCGGTGGCGAGCACGATCGGGCCTTCCTGCAGGAGGCGGGCGATCACGCGGCGTTCGCCGTCGCGGAAATGATCCTCGCCATGGATGGCGAAGATTTCCGGGATGGTCATGCCGGCCGCGGTCTCGATCTCGTGATCGGCGTCACGGAAAGGCAGCTTGAGCGTCTGCGCGAGCCTGCGGCCCACGGTGCTCTTTCCGGCGCCCATGAGCCCGACGAGCACAAGCGATCGCGTGCCGAGCTGGCGGCTGATGGGATGGCCGCGCTGGCTTGCCTGGTCTTGCCCGCCGACTTCATCGAGCGAATTGAAGCGGCTGATATTGTTCATGTGCCATGTCCTAGCACGGGCGCGGCGCCCTGTCACAAGGGCGTTATCCTCCTATCCCTGCCAAACTTAGCCGATGCGAGGGGCTTGCCTTCAAGGCTGTGGCATGGTTCTAGCGACTTAACGTTTCAAGAGGCTCCCGTGCCCACCCTGTTTCGGTTTCTCCTCGTCGTCGCCATTCTCGCAGGCCTTGGCTTCGCCGCCATGTTCGCGCTTGCGACCTTCGTCGATCCCGATCCGCGCGAGATCACGGTGCCGGTTCCCACCAGCCGGGTGCCTTCCTCTTCATGAGCGGCGCGCGCCACGCCAGTCTCTTTCTCGACATGCTCGCCGCCGAGCGCGGCGCCTCCAAGAACACGCTCGATGCCTATCGGCGCGATCTCGACGATTACCTCGAGTACCTGAAGGAAGCGGGCGGTCAGCCCGACAACGCGACCTCCGCCACCATTCGGGGCTTCATGGCAAGCCTTGAGGAGCGCGGCCTGAGGGCCTCTTCGGCCGCCCGCAGGCTCTCTGCCGTGCGCCAGTTCCACAAGTTCCTCTACGTGGAGGGTTATGCCCCCGCCGACCCGACGGCAGCCGTCTCCGCGCCGAAGCGGGGGAGGGCGCTCCCAAAAGTTCTCTCCGTCACTGAGGTCGACCGCCTGCTGCAGGTGGCCTATGAGGGCGTCCAGCACCCGAAAGCCACGCCCGGCGAGCGCCTGCGCGCCGCTCGCATGGCCTGTCTGCTGGAACTGCTCTATGCCACGGGCTTGCGCGTCTCCGAGCTGGTTGCCCTGCCGCGCAGCGCCGCCAAGACCCGCGACCGGTTCCTCGTGGTGCGCGGCAAGGGCGCCAAGGAACGGCTCGTTCCGCTCACCGATGCCGCTCGGGACGCCGCACGCGCCTATCTCGCCCTGCAGGAGGAGCAGACAAAGGCTGCCGGCCCCTGGCTGTTTCCGGCCGACAGCGAGAGTGGTCATCTCACCCGCCAGTCCTTTGCCCGCGACCTGAAAGTCGTGGCCGGGGCGGCGGGCCTGCGCGCCGACAAGATCAGCCCCCATGTGCTCCGCCACGCCTTCGCGAGCCATCTGCTCCAGAACGGGGCGGATTTGCGCGTGGTGCAGGAATTGCTCGGCCACTCCGACATCTCGACGACGCAGATCTATACCCATGTGCTCGATGAGCGCTTGAAGAGCATGGTGCGGGATTTGCATCCGCTGGCGGAGGGGGAGGGGTAGGGAAATCCTCCACTGTCATTCCGGGGCGGCTCGTGAGAGCCGAGCCCGGAATCCATAAACACGACGCTTCAAGAAAGGCTGAGCGGCATTGCTCTTCTTACTGCAATGTCGGCGGCTATGGATTCCGGGCTCCGCTGCGCGGCCCCGGAATGACAGTGCTTGAGACGTTACCGCCGCTTCAGCAAAAACACGCCCTGATCGCCGAGCAGGTTCCACACCCACCAGGGCAGGGTTACGCGCATGGGCTGGCCACCGGCATTGAGGGCCACGGCCTTCTCCATCTGCGCGCCGACCTCGCGGCACAGTTCCACGAAGTCGCGGATGGTGCAGAAATGGATGTTGGGCGTGTCGTACCAGGAATAGGGCATGTTCTCGGTCACCGGCATCCGGCCGCGAAGAACGAGATCGACGCGCACGCGCCAATGGCCGAAATTCGGGAAGGACACGATGGCCCGGCGGCCGATGCGCAGAAGATGCTCCAGCACCACCTTGGGTTGGCGCGTCGCCTGAATCGTCTGCGAGAGGATCACGTAATCGAAGGCGTCGTCCGGATAATCGGCAAGGTCCGTGTCGGCATCGCCCTGGACCACCGGCAACCCTTTGGCGAGGCAGGCATTCACGCCCTCGCGCGAGATCTCGATGCCGCGCCCGTCGACGCCCTTGCGGTCGCGCAGGATGGCGAGAAGCGAACCGTCGCCGCAGCCGATATCGAGCACGCGCGAGCCCGGCTGGACCATGTCGGCGACCATCAGAAAATCGAGGCGATGGCCGGTTTCAAGATCGGCTGCGGGCAGGGTGGACAGCGTCATACGATCCCCCGCACCCGCGCGGCCGCGTCGATGAAGCCGCGCGCGGCCGCAAACATCTCCGGCTCTTCGAGCAGGAAGGCATCGTGGCCCTTGTCGCTCTCCACCTCGACGAAACCGACGGAGGCCGCGGCTGCATTGAGCGCGTGGACGATGGCGCGCGAGTCCGATGTCGGGAACAGCCAGTCGGAGGTGAATGAGATCACGCAGAAGCGCGTGGCCGATCCCTTGAAGGCTTTTGCCAGCGAGCCGCCATGCTCCGCCGCGATGTCGAAATAATCCATCGCCCGGGTGACATAGAGATAGGAATTGGCATCGAACCGCTCGACAAAGGAGATGCCCTGGTAGCGCAGGTAGCTCTCGATCTGGAAATCGGCGTCGAAGGAGAAGGTCGGCGCGCTGCGGTCCTGGAAATTGCGTCCGAACTTCCGGTGCAGGGCCATCTCGGACAGATAGGTGATATGCGCGCCCATCCGCGCGACGGCGAGGCCCTTCGAGGGACGCGTTCCTTCCGTTAGATAACGTCCGCCGCGCCATTCCGGATCTGCCATCACCGCCTGACGACCGACCTCATGGAAAGCGATGTTCTGGGCCGAATGGCGGGCGGCGGCGGCGATGGGCAGGGCGGAAAAGACCCGGGTTGAGTAGCTCGCCGCCCATTGCAGCACCTGCATGCCGCCCATGGAGCCGCCGATGACGCAGAACAGGCTCTCGATCCCGAGCTTGTCGATCAGCGCCGCCTGCGCCCGCACCATGTCGCGGATGGTGACGACCGGGAAATCCAGTGCATAGGGCTCACCCGTCGCCGGGTTGATCGAGGCCGGGCCCGTGGTGCCCATGCAGCCGCCGATGACGTTGGCGCAGATCACGAAGAAGCGGTTGGTGTCCACCGGCTTGCCGGGCCCGACCATGGTCAGCCACCAGCCGGGCTTGCCCGTCACCGGGTTGTCGTTCGCCACATGCTGGTCGCCGGTGAGCGCATGGCAGATCAGCACAGCATTGGATTTTTCCGCGTTCAGCGTGCCGTAGGTCTGGTAGGCGATCTGCCAGGGAGCAAGCGCCACGCCTGAATCCATCATCAGGGGCTCGTCCGCGCCAAAGCGCATGACCAGGCTCGACGGATCGTCGACCTGGCTTCGCGGTTCGGAGGACAGGGGCGCAAAGGACATCGTTAAACGGAAATGTTCGTTTCTCCGAACGACGGGTACTGCGGTAAGGCTGTCACGTCAACGAGCATCGCGCTCCGGGAGCTGAGGGGTCCTATGAAGGACCACCCCAACGACCTCACATTTTGCGAAAAGCCCGCCTCCTGGTGAGAGGCGGGCTTTCCATTCTCGATCAGGCCGCGAGCGCCTGCTGGCGCAGGATGTCGTTCAACGAGACCTCTCCCTGGAACCCGCCGGTGCCGACAGGGGCTTCGCCACGTTCGATGGCATGCGCGAACCGCACCGCCGGATCCGCCTCCAGCCGCTCGAATAGCCGCTGCAAGCCTGGGTAGTCGCGCCGGTCGACCACGTCGTGATACTTGGTCCAGCGGGCGATGCCGATGAAATACGCATCCGCCAATGTGCGCCGATCACCCAGCAGCCATTCCTTATCCCCGAGCATGGCTTCGAGGTTGGCGTGCGCTTTCGCGACCTGTGCTGCTCCATAGGCTCTCAGGACATCCCTATCCGGCCCTTCTGCCTCGTGCTCGAGGGCATACCAGAGTGGGCCGAAGGCGGCGAAGAAGCTGGTGTTGAGGAATGCCAGCATCTGATTGAGGCGGTCAAACCCTGCTGTGCCCTGCGCGAAGGATAATCCCTTGTCGATGCCGCGCGCGCCGAGGTGATTGAGGATCGCCATGCTTTCGCTGATCCGCTCGCCCGTGGCGGTCACCAGCGTCGGGGTCTCGCCGGCCGGATTGATCGTCCGATAGGCATTGCTCGTCACGACCGCCGGCATTTCGATGCGGCAGAGCCGATATGGTTCCCCGAGCCATTCCAGGGCGACGATTGAGCCGAACGAGCATCCTGACGGGACGCCGTACATGAGGGTCTGGACCATGGTGTGTCTCCTTGTTTGTGACGACACTACCCTGCCAGTGTAGACTTTGGGGCTGTAGTCGGTATTTTTGAAACCCAAAGTCCATGATTGTGAACGACGATATGAGGTTCAACTTCAACGATCTGCATATTTTCGTGCAAGCCGTGGAGAACGGGGGCTTTGCCGTTGCCGCGCGGCAACTGGGCATCCCCAAGTCGACCATCAGCAAGCGCGTCGCCGAACTCGAGGCCGACCTCGGCATTCGCCTGATCCATCGCACCTCGCGCAGTTTCGTGCTGACCGATGTCGGCCGGGATTTCTACGATCATGCCCGCGCGGCCGTCATCGAGGCGGAAGCAGCGGAGGGCGTCGTGCAGCGGCGGCAGGCGGAGCCGCAGGGTCTGGTCCGGATCACCGCTTCCGTGCCGGTGGCGCAGTTTCATCTTGCCGATCGCCTGCCGGTTCTCGCGCGCGCTTATCCCAAACTGGATCTGCAACTCCACATCACCGACCGTTTCGTTGATCTGGTTCGCGAGGGCTTCGACATTGCCGTCCGGAGCCATTTCGCGCCGCTGCCCGACTCCGATTTGGTGCAGCGTCGGATGACGGTGGAGCGGATCACGCTGGTTGCTTCGCCGGAATACCTGGCCAACCGGGGCATGCCGGAGCACCCCGATGACATCGTTGGACATGACGGGTTGCTGACAGGACCCGCATCAAAGACATGGCGCCTGACGCACAAGGACGGCCGGGAGGTTCAGGTCACTCCGGCGTCGCGGTTGGTTGCGGATGAATCCATGGTGCTGTTGAAGGCTGCGGCTGCCGGACTTGGCATCGCATGCCTTCCCGAAGCCATGTCGGCGCCATTGGTTGGAGCCGGGGAGCTGGCAGCGGTGCTGCCGGACTGGTCTGCCGGCAGCGTGACCTCGACGATCCTGACGCCGCATCGGCGCAGTGAGCTTCCGGCCGTCAGGACCGTTATCGATTTCCTGGTGGGCGGCTAACTGCGGCCGAGGGCCAGATAGGGCGCAAGCTGTTCCTCTCATGCATGCCTGCCCAAAGCCCTCGTCGCGCAATCCCGGATGACAAGGGGGCCTAAAAACGTCAAAGAAGGGCGCCCGACCCCTAAGGATCCTGCCCATGTCCACTGAGACGTCCGCTCCGTCCCTTGCCGATCTGCGCCAGGAGATCGACCGCATCGACGAGGCAATGCATCGGCTGCTCATGGAGCGCGGCACCATCATCGATCGGCTGATCGCGTCCAAGAAGGCCTCCAAGGCGGGTCTGAGCTCGGCCTTCCGCCCCGGTCGGGAGGCCTCGATGATGAAGGCCCTGGCCGAGCGCCACGAGGGATTGCTCCCGCTCGATACGGTGGAGAGCATTTGGCGGGTGATCATCGGCACCTTCACCTATGTCCAGTCCAACTACTCGGTCCATGCCGACATTTCCGGGGGCGATGCCCCCATGCGCGACTCGGCCCGGTTCCATTTCGGCTTCACGGTGCCCTACATCACGCATCCGAGCGCAGCGGCGGTGATCGAGGCGGTGGCGGCCTCCCGCGGCGATCTCGGCATCTTCCGGCTCGATCAGGGAGCCACGAGCGGCGCGTGGTGGCGCACGCTCGCCGACAAGCGCCGTCCGAAGATCATCGCGCGCCTGCCCTTCATCGAGCGGCCCGACCATCCGGCCGGCACTCCGGTCTTCGTCATCTCGAAGCCTCTGACCGATGCGGCCGTGCGCGACGTGGTGCTCTATGCCGCCCAGTTCGAGCGCTGGCACAAGGGCGCCAACGAGGCCCTGACCCAGCTCGGCGGCGAGGTGGTGGCAAGTGCCGCTGATACCAACGGCCTCTCCGAACTCATCGCCGTGCCCGGCACCGTTGAGCCCGCGGCGCTCAAGGCCGCTCTCACCAAGGCGGGAGCCAGCCTCGCCCAGCTCGTCGAGATCGGCAGCCATGCCGAACGTTTCCACGTGAAATAAGTCAGCAGCTGCGCTAGAGCCTCTCCCATTGGTTGATTGCTAGGAAGTCATGATGTCCGTTCGTCCCCAACCCCGCCCCGGCGTGATGCAGATCGACGCCTATGTGCCAGGCAAGAGCAAGGCCGCAGGGGTTGCCAAGGTCCATAAGCTTTCCTCGAACGAGACCCCGCTCGGGCCATCGCCGAAAGCCTTGGAGGCGATCCGGACCTTCGACCATCTCGAGCTTTATCCGGACGGCACAGCCACCAAGCTGCGCGAGGCCATCGCGGGCAAGTACGGTCTCGATCCGAACCGGATCATCTGCGGCGCGGGCTCGGACGAGCTTCTGGCGCTGATCACCCATGCCTATGTGGGTCCGGGCGACGAGGGCATCTTCACCGAGCACGGCTTCCTGGTCTATCGCATTGCCGTCCTGGCCGCCGGCGGCACGCCCGTCGTGGCACCGGAGAAGGATCTTCGCACGGATGTGGACGCGATCCTCAGCCGTGTGACGGACAAGACAAAGATCGTCTTCCTCGCCAATCCCAACAACCCGACCGGCACCTATATCCCGTTCGACGAGGTGAAGCGCCTGCACGCGGCGCTGCCGCCGCATGTGGTGCTGGTGCTCGATGCCGCCTATGCGGAATATGTCCGCCGCAACGATTACGAGTCGGGCCTCGAACTCGTCGCCACGTCCGAGAACGTGGTGATGACGCGCACCTTCTCGAAGATCTACGGCCTCGCCAACCTGCGTCTCGGCTGGATGGTGGCGCCGCCCCATATCGTCGATGCGGTCAACCGCATCCGTGGCCCGTTCAACGTCAACGGGCCAGCCATGGCGGCGGGAATCGCGGCGATCCAGGACGAGGCGCATATCGCGAAGGCCGTCGAGCACAACGAGCGCTGGCTCGCCTGGCTTACACGCGAGATCGAGGCGCTCGGCCTCAAGGTCACGCCGAGCGTCGGCAATTTTTTGATGATCCATTTCCCGAACGAGGCCGGCCGGACCGCGAAGGATGCGGATGCGTTTCTCTCCGGCCGCGGCCTGATCCTGCGCCGGATCGATGCTTACGGCCTGCCACATGCCCTACGCCTGACCGTGGGTGACGAGGAGGCAAACGGCCTCGTCGTCGCGGCACTCCGCGATTTCATGGGCGGCAAACATGCCTGAGCGTCTCGGTCCTCCGCGTGAAACGCCGCTCTTCGAGCGCATCGCCCTTATCGGTCTCGGGCTGATCGGCTCGTCGATCGCCCGCGCCACACGGCATCTCAACCTCGCCCACACAATCGTCGCCATCGATGCGAGCGAGTCTGTGGTCGAGCGGGTGCGGGAACTCGGGATCGCCGACGAGGCAACGACTGACGTCGCTGCTGGCGTGAAGGATGCGGATCTCGTGATCCTCTGCGTGCCGGTCGGCGTCTGTGGAAAAGTGGCCGAGGCGATGAAGCCGGGTCTCAAGCCCGATTGCATCGTGTCCGATGTGGGTTCGGTGAAGGCCTCTGTGATCGCACAGGTGCAGCCGCATCTGCCGCAAGGCGTGTCCTTCGTCCCGGCCCATCCGGTGGCAGGTACGGAGCATTCTGGCCCCGATGCCGGCTTTGCGACGCTCTTCCATAATCGCTGGTGCATCCTCACGCCGCCCGAGGGCACAGATGAGGCGGCCATCGAGCGCGTGCGCGCCTTCTGGGAAGCGATGGGCTCCAATGTGGAAGTGATGACCGCGCAGCACCACGATCTCGTGCTCGCCATCACCAGCCACGTCCCGCATCTGATCGCCTACAACATCGTCGGCACGGCGGCGGATCTCGAGACCGTCACGCAGGGCGAGGTGATCAAGTTCTCCGCCGGCGGCTTCCGCGATTTTACCCGCATCGCGGCCTCCGATCCGACCATGTGGCGCGACGTCTTCCTGCACAACCGCGAGGCCGTGCTGGAGATGCTCGGCCGCCTCAACGAGGATATCGCACTGCTCGCCCGCGCCATCCGCTGGGGCGAGGGCGACAAGCTCTTCGACCTTTTCACCCGCACCCGCGCCATCCGGCGCGGCATCATCTCGTCGGGCCAGGAAACGCCGGAACCGGATTTCGGCCGTCGGCGCGAGGACAAGGCGTAAACGGCCTTCCTCTTCCCTCCCCCTTGCGGGGAGGGCAGGGGTGGGGATGGTGCGACGGGGCGAGCGATCAATGGATCGGGCGCAGGACAACTTCTCCCTCAAGGAGAGGTGAGGTTGTAGCGGCCTTCACACCTGCTGGAGGAAGTGCAGGGCTTCGACTTTGCGACCCCCACCCTCGATCCCTCCCCGCAAGGGGGAGGGGAGAAACACAATCGCCCTCAATAAAGCGGCCGCAGCCTCACGTTGGGAATCACAAACGGCCCCATCGCCAGGAAGCCGTTTTCAAGGCGCAGCGGCGGCAGGGAGGTCAGCTGCGGCTTCGCATTGGGCTGGCCTTGGGCCGTGCGCGGATTCTGTCCGAGCAGCATGCCCAAAAGATTGCCGCCGAGCCGGCCGCCCGTCAGATTGCCGATGATGCCGTCGAGGCCTGCGGCGGCCACGTTGAGCTGGCCCGCGGGCCGGTGCTGCTCGTCGAGGCGCAGCTCGCCCTTGGCCTCGATCTGGCGGGGCCCCTTTGCGGCCGAGAGCATCAGGATGTCGAGCTTGCCGCCAGCATTGCGCCAGAGCTCCAGTTCCTCGGCAATGGTGCCGCCCTTGAACCCGTCGGCCTGGGTCACGGTGATGTCCGCATTGAGATTGGTGGTCTCCGCGCCGCCGACCAAGGCATCGAGGATGGGAATGCGGGCTTCCGTCAGGGAGGCGGCCACATCGCCGGCAAGTTCGGCTCGCCTTGAGGGATTGGGCCGCACATGAAGCTCCAGGTGCTTGCCCGATCCTGCGATCTCGCCGCCGCCCAGTCCGGTGATCGTCACCTTGGGGACATTGGCGGCCAGCGACAGGCGCTGCAGCCCGGTCTGCGAGGCATTGATGCTCGCCTGCAGAAGATCCCAGCTGCCATCGACCGTCACGGTTCCATCGGTCACCCGCAAGGGACCGGCCACCTCCACGATGATTCGACGGGGCTGGTAGACCTGGGCGACTGCCTCGGTGCGTCCGAAGGAGGCGGAGACGGCGCCCCGCTTCAGATCGAGGGTGTTGCAGACGATTTCGATGCGGAACGGATAGCCGACGATGGTGCGGTCGCCGCAGGCCCATTGCCGCCCGGCCCTGGCCTCCGCTGCGATCCAGCCATCGAGCGCCCCTGCCGTGCGGTTGCGGATCACGAACCAGGCGATGCTCCAGGCGATGGCGAGGAGGAGCAGCAGAACGAAGGGCGCGTAGAGCCAGAAACGACTGCGGCGAACACTCCCCTCCGGGACGGCCTGATCCATGCGTGATCTCCTGTTGTGCTGATGCGTGGTAGCTGATAGCGCCGGATGCAGGCAAGGTTCGGGCGCGGGTGAGATGAAGGACCTCACGGAGGATTTATGGGTTTTCGGCTACGGCTCACTCATGTGGCGGCCGGGCTTTCCCTTCGTTGAACGGGTCCACGCCCATCTTTTCGGCTATCACCGGTCGCTGTGCGTCTTCTCCCATGTCCACCGCGGAACGCCGGAGCATCCGGGTCTGGTCCTGGGCCTCGATCGGGGCGGGCGCTGCCACGGGGTCGCCTTCCGGGTCGCGCCTGAAAACGAGAAGGATACGATCCAGTACTTACGCGAGCGCGAGCAGGTCACCTCGGTCTATCTGGAGCGGCATCTGCCGGTACGGCTCGCCGATGCGCGCCGGATCCGCGCGCTCGCCTATGTGGTCGACCGCAACCATGGGCAATATGCGGGCCGGCTTTCTTATGATGAGGTCTTGAGGCTCGTGCGCCAGGGGCAGGGCATCTCCGGACGCAATCCCGATTATGTGCGTTCTACCTACGAGCATCTCATTGGCATGCACGTGGTCGATCCGCTCCTGCACAAAATCATCGACTCGCTTGATCAGGAGGCGTGAGTCTCGCTCTCGCGCAGGTCCTCGAAGATCGCGCGGCGGTCGTCCTCGGTTGCGGCGAGGCGGTGGATGTGGAGCTCGGTGGCGCCGAGTTCCTGAACCTTGGCGAGCCAGCGCATCCGGATCTGCTCACTCGGATCGGAGGCCGCCATCGCGGCATCGACCACGATGCCATTGCCCGACCGGTCCCGCTTCACGGCAAGAATCACGGCATCGGTGACTTCGAGAAGCTCCGTCTCGTTCAACGGATGCACGCCGACGATGTAGCGGCGTCCCGAACGGCCGCGCCAGGAACTCAAGGTGGAAGAGGAGCGAAGCCCTGCGGTCGCCCGTAGCCTTTCCTCGCGCACACCAGACCTCCGCATTCGGTCGTTGCGGAGATCCCGCATGGCCGCATTCCAGGATATGGTTCGTTTGTTCGCCATATGTTCTTATATGTAAGAACGGCCAAGTGAGTCGTCAAGGTAGCTGAAAGCTTGGCTGTGCTTGGGTTTGCGGGTTTTTCCGCTGTGCCCACACGCCTGCGTCATAACCGGCCTTGTGCCCGGTGATCTCAATTGGAAAAGCGCCGCGCCTTTCCGCATTGGGATGGTCGGGACGAGCCCGGCCATGACGTGAAGAGGGTGTCATCCCCGGCGGGCGAAGCAAGGGAAGGGGATCCCCTCACACGCTCAGCGCCATGGATTCCCTTCCCCTCCGATGGCTGCGCCATCTCCGGCCGGGAACGACACGGTGCTGCCGATCCTCACACCTTGGACAGCGAGGCCTCTGACGAGGAACCGGCGCCGATGCCGAGTTCCTTCCGGCCCTCATCCAGCAGCCGGTTGGAGGCCAACTCGATCCGCTCCTGCATCAACTTGAAGAACTCGTCGCGCGGCAGCCCGGGAGCGATGGCATCCTGAACCTCGATGTGGACCGTGCCGGGGCGGCGGATGAACTGGCGGCGGGGCCAGTACAGGCCCGAATTCATGGCGACCGGAATGCAGGGGAAGCCAAGATTCTGATAGAGATGCGCCACGCCGTATTTATAGGCCGGGGGAGCGCCCGGTGGGCGGCGGGTGCCTTCGGGAAAGATGATGATCTGGCGGCCGTGCTGGGCCTCGTCCTTGGCCCGCGCCGTCATCTGCACCAGCGCCAGCGAACCGGCCTTGCGGTCGATCGGGACGCAGCGCGCCTTCGCCAGATACCAGCCGAAGAACGGGATCCACATCAGCTCGCGCTTGAGGATGTAGGTCGGGTCGTCGAGGATCGTTATCAGGGCGAAGGTTTCCAGGAACGACTGATGCTTAGCCGCCACCAGGGCCCCGCCAGACGGGATCTTCTCCTTGCCGGTAATGACGACCTTCGTCCCTGCGATCACGCGGAGAAGCCAGAGTGACGTGCGCCCCCACATCTTGACCAGTTCCATGAACATGCGGCGGGGCACTAAAAAGCCTGGGATCAGGATGATCAGCCACAGGATCAGGTTGGCGTAGAAGGCGACGTTGAACAGCAGGGAGCGGACGATCAGCATGATTTCTTGAAAACGAAAAGCGGAGCATGAGGCTCCGCGAGTGCGGCACCATAGAAGGTTTTTTCTTGAGGCTCTATAGCATCGGACCCAAAAGTGGGCCCACTTTTGGGATCCATCCGATGCTCATTCTCTTAAGCGGCGCATCGTTTGGAGCGGCCCTTCGGGGCCGCACGATGCGCTAGCGCCACATCGGCTCGGCGACGACTTGGGCCTTGATGGGCGCTCCGCCGCTAATGATATTTGCCACCGAGGATCTTTCCGGATCGGCCTCGAAGCGGGTCCGGACCCAGACAGCCAGGAATTTCAGGTATTCGGTGAAGATCACCCGGGCGACGGCTGGATTGTGCCACCATTCGTGCGGGTCGATGGTGGCCGCGACCGGATAGGGGATCTTCTGGAGGTTCGGCAGGGCGTGGTCGAGCTCCACCAGGGTGCGCGGCATATGATAGTTCGACGTCACCACGATGATGGTATCGAAACCATTCTTGTCGGCCCAGCGCCTTGTCTCGATGGCGTTGCCGATGGTGTTGCGGGCCCGGTAATCCAGGTCCACGCAGCAATCGAACAGCCGCCGCTGGCCGGGGTTGAGGCGGGCGATCTGGTCGCGGCTGGTGTTCTCGTTGACGCCGGAGATCAGGAGCCTCTTGGCATAGCCTTTGGCGAGAAGGTCGATGGCGTCACCGATCCGCTGCGCCCCGCCCGTCATGGCGACGATGCCGTCGGCGCGGGTCTCGGGGGGCTGCTCGAAGCGGTCGAGGTGATAGACGAAGCCCAGAAAACCGAGAAATCCGACGATTAGGGTCGCGATGCAGCTCCAGAATCCGAAGGCGAGGAGGCGGCTTAAGATGGATCGCCGAACAGGGTGCCTAGTCGATGCGGGCATCGTCCAGCCCCAGCCTACGGCCTCGGTGGGATCCATGGCGCCCGGCGCACTCCAACTCTGCGTTCGCGAGATCATCCTGGACGACCATAATGGAGAATGCGGCAATGGAGAGGCGGCCTCC
This sequence comes from Microvirga sp. VF16, assembly GCF_016864375.1. Classification (GTDB taxonomy): domain Bacteria; phylum Pseudomonadota; class Alphaproteobacteria; order Rhizobiales; family Beijerinckiaceae; genus Microvirga. Next base: position 515,499 of record NZ_CP069354.1, read on the forward strand.
TAGAGCATCGGATCCAAAAGTGAGGCCACTTTTGGGGTCGTTTCGATGCTCATTTTTTAACTGGCGCATCATTGCCCGCGGAAAACCGGATCCCCTTTTCCGCATGATGCGCTCGGTTCGGGTTAACTGTCACCATCAACCATTTTCGTTAAGAAAGCGTCTCACGGTCAAGCGTGAGACGATGCCGGTGATGAGCGCGACGAGGAGCGCAATCAGGATCACCACCGCATAGCCGCGCCAGCTGATGGTGAAGGCACCGAAGAGCGCCTCAAGCTGGTCACCTGTGGGGCTGGCCCGCCAGGAACTGGCGACGAAGCCCAGGATCAAGGTGAGGACCAGGGCGGCGGCGGCTCCGATGGCGCTGCCGCGGAGGCCTAGGCGGAAGAAACGGCGCTGGAATTCCTTGGCGATGAAATCGTCGTTCGCCCCGACGAAATGGAGCACTTCCACGACTTCCCGGTTGCCGGCCATGGCGCCTCTCGTGGCGAAGATCACGGCAAGGCCCGCAGCGACGAGCACCAATGCTACCAGGAACACGCCGACGCCGATGATGGTGTTGGCCATGGTCGAGAGCCGCGAGACCCAGAGGGCATGATCGTCAAGGGTCGCCCCCGGCACGTCGCGCTGCAGGGATTGTCTCAAGGTGCTGAAATCGGGCTTCGCGTCTTGCCCGATCTTGATCACGATCAGGCGCGGCACCGGCAAATCCTTGAAATCGAGGCCGGTGCCGAGCCACGGCTCGAGCAGGCGCTCGGATTCCTCCTTGGAGAAGGCCTGGGCCTGCTCCACGCCCGGTGTCTGCCGGGCCAGCGCCACGGCACGGTCCACGTCCTGATCGATCGGGCGTTGGGCATTGGGGCGGATCTGGATGGTGACTTCGCGGGCAATCTCGGAGCGCCATTGGGCGGAAGAGGCGGAAACGAGTTCCGCGCCTCCGGCGCAGAGCGCGGCAAGAAAAGTCAGGATGGCGATGACGGCGGCCAGCGCCTGTCCACCGGCCGAATCCACCGGCACGAGCGGTGCGTTGCGGCTCAAGGAGGCCGGCAGGGAGCGTTTTTGCCCGTCCGGAGCCGCGGCCTTCCTCAGGCGAGGTTTGGGAGACGCACCCATCCGGCTCACTCGTCGATATGCAGCCGGCCGTCGCCGAGCACGAGGCGGCGCACGTCGAGCTGATCCATGAGGCTGAAGTCGTGGGTCGCGATGATCACCGAGGTTCCGAGCCGGTTGAGTTCGATGAAGAGGCGTAAGAGACGGCGGGCGAGCGACGGGTCCACGTTGCCGGTGGGCTCGTCCGCGAGCAGCAGGTCGGGGCGCACGATCAGCGCGCGGGCAATCGCCGCGCGCTGCTTCTCGCCGCCGGAGAGCACGGGCGGCAGCATGTGCATGCGGTCGCCAAGGCCGACCCAGCGCAGAAGCTCAACCACTTCGGCTCGATAGCTCGACTCTTCCTTGCCCTGGACGCGCAGGGGCAGGGCCACGTTCTCATAAGTTGTCAGGTGGTCGAGCAGGCGGAAATCCTGGAAGACCACCCCCATGCGGCGGCGAACCCCGGTGAGCTCCTCCTTGGAGATCCGCGACACGTCCTCGCCGAAGAGCGAGATCAGGCCGCGGGTCGGCTTTACGGAAAGTAGGATCAACCGCAGGAGTGTCGTCTTGCCGGCACCGGACGGGCCGGTGAGGAACTGGAAGGAATTGGGCTCGATGGAAAAGGTCAGGTCACGCAGGACCTCGGGCCCCATGCCATAGCGCACGCCCACATTCTCGAAGTGCACGGCCGGAGCCGCGCCCTCATCGTAGTCCTCGTCGTAAAGCGCCCTCACGCGTGCTCAAGCCATCCTTGGAGGTTGTCGGTTCTTGTGGCGGACAGGACCGCGATTCGCCTTCTTATCGCCCCTGTATGGTTAGCAAGCCATAAACTCGGCAAACGACGACGGAAAGCGAGCGTTTCGCGGGACATTGCCGCAGGAGGGGCAGGGAGAAGGAGGTGACACCCTTCGCGTCATCACCGGTCTGGTGCCAGTAATCCCGATGGCCTGAAGGACTGACCCTCAGCGTATCGAGGTGGCCGGGACAAGCCCGGCCATGACGTGGAAGCCGTCTATCATCCCCAAAAGTCACCAAGTCCGTTTGACATCCTTGCCTAAGCATGGTCGTGAAGAGGCAAGCCCAAGGCTTTTAGTATTCTTTGCTGGATTGATGACGATGAACACTGCCCCCCGGGTCCGGGTCCTTTTCGACGAAGACACCATTGCCAAGCGCAACGAGGCGCTGGCCCAGGAGATCGCGGCCGCCAAGCCCGAGAACCTGCTCGTCGTCGCAGTGCTCAAGGGCAGCTTCATGTTTGCGGCGGACCTGATCCGCGCCCTGCATCGGACCGGTCTGGCGCCGCAGGTCGAGTTCGTGCACCTGTCGAGCTATCTCGACGGTACCGTTTCCACCGGCAATGTGACGATCCTGCGCGACGTGGAAAGCGATGTGCGCGGACGCGACGTGCTGCTCGTGGACGATATCCTCGAGTCGGGCCGCACGGTCACTTTCGCCAAGGACCTCCTGATGGCCCGCGGCGCCAAGAGCGTGAAGACCGCCGTGCTGCTCGAAAAGCCCGGCAAGCGCGCCGTGCAGATCCACCCGGATTACGTAGGCTTCACCTGCCCCGACGTGTTCGTCATCGGCTACGGCATGGACGTGGCCCATTCCTACCGCCAGCTGCCTTATGTCGGCGTGCTCGATCACCACGACGACAGCCCGGACCTGTTCGACAAGCCGGGACAATAGCTTTTTCAGGCGAAGTGAATGCCGGTTCGCCGTTAAGAGAATGCGTCAGCCAAAGCTTCAGCCGTTGAGTTGCCAGATCGTGCCATTGAGCAGGGTCGCATAAGCGACCCAGGCGAGATTGGGCACGAGCAGCAGGCCGGCGGCGCGGTCGAGCCGCCAGAAGGAGCGGATCGTGGCGAGGATCGCCACGATCAGGGCGGCGATGATCACGAGCCCCGCGAGCGGGCTCTTGCCGCCGAAGAAGGCGAAGGACCACATTCCGTTCAAGATCAGCTGCACGAAGAAGGCGACGATCGCCGTCGAGCGTCCGAGTCGGTTCTCGGGCAGGCTCAGGATGCGCCAGAGCGCATAGGCCATCATGGCATAGAGCAGCGTCCAGGCGACCGGAAAGGCCCAGTTCGGCGGGGTGAAGCCGGGTTTGAGCAGATTCGCGTACCAGGTCGGGATGTTCGGCTGCGTGATGAGGCTTGCCGACACGGCCACCGCGACCACCGGCAATACGGCCACCAGGAAGCGTGGCAGCGGCGGCATTGCATGGCTGCCCGGCGCAGTTTGGTCTGTATGCATGCTCGAAATCCCTTTATGAGGGGCGCATCGTTGTCCCTGTGACGCAACCTGTCACGCTTGCGGAGGTTCCCTCATGTCGTCATCGCGTTCCCCATGGTCGAAGCGTAGCCTGACCGCTCAGGCCATGGGCCATGTGGATCCGATCACGAAAGCGATCGTGCCGCCGATCCATGTGACGACCACCTATATCCGCGACGAGGACAACGCCTATTCCTCCGGCTTCGTCTATGGCCGGCCTGACAACGCCACCATCCGTGAGGCGGAAGAAGTGCTGGCCATGCTGGAGGAGGCTGAGGCCGGCGCGCTTTTGTTCTCGTCCGGCATGGCGGCGGCGACGGCCGTGTTCCAGGCGCTCAACCCCGGCGATCATATCGTCGCTTCCAAGGTCATGTATTGGGCCCTGCGCAGCTGGCTCATGACGGAAGCCGTGCGCTGGGGCCTCAAGGTCGATTTCGTCGAGACGGACAATCTCGAGGCCCTCAAGGCCACCGTGAAGCCCGGCGAGACCAAGCTGGTCTGGGTCGAGACGCCGTCGAACCCGCTCTGGACCATCACCGATATCGCTGCCGCCGCCGAGATCGCGCATGCGGCCGGCGCCCGCCTCGCAGTCGATTCCACCACCGCCTCGCCGATCCACACAAGGCCGCTGACGCTCGGCGCCGATATCGTCATGCATGCGGCGACCAAGGTGCTCAACGGCCATTCCGACGTAGTGGCAGGCGCACTTGCCGGTGCGAAGGCCGACGCGTTCTGGGCGCGGGTCGTCTCGATCCGCAAGATGCAGGGCGCGATCCTCGGCCCGTTCGAGGCCTATCTTTTGATGCGCGGCATGCGCACGCTCCATGTCCGCACCGCCGCACAGGCGAAAAGTGCGCTCGATCTCGCGCAGCGATTCTCGGCGCATCCCAAGGTGGCCCGCGTGCTCTATCCCGGCCTGCCGCAGCATCCTGGCCATGATATTGCTGCTCGGCAGATGGAGAACGGCTTCGGCTACATGCTCTCGATCCAGGTCTCGGAAGGCGAGGCCGCCGCGATCCGCACGGCGGCGCGCGTGGGCCTGTGGAAGCGCGCGACCTCGCTCGGCGGCGTCGAGAGCCTGATCGAGCACCGCGCCTCCATCGAAGGACCGGGCACCCCGTGTCCGCCAGACCTCCTGCGCCTCTCCACCGGCATCGAGGACGTGGAGGATCTTTATCGGGATCTCGACGAGGCGCTGAGGGGCTGACGCTTCAGTGTCATTCCCGGCCGGAGCGGAGGGGAAGGGAATCCATAGCGTCGAGCCTGTGTGTGGATCCCCCTCCCTCGCTACGCTCGCCTGGGATGACATCCTCTTACGTCATGCCCGCACTTGGTTTACGGGCACCCACGTCTTTGCGCTGGTTGAAGACGTGGATGGCCGGGACGAGCCCGGCCATGACGGTCGAAGGGGGACAGTGGATAGTGGGCGCCCCTTAGCCAGCTATATTGATCTTGTCACAAAACCTGTGCTTCTCTCCGCTACAGGCGAACCCTGTTTCGCAAAAAACAAGCCGAGGGAAGACCATGACTCACTCCATCACCCGCCGCCGCGTCCTGCAGACCGGCGTGGCCGCTGCCGCTATTTCCGGAATCCCCCAATTCGCCTGGGCGGCCGGTCCTGTCGTAAAGCTCCGCATCCTGGAGACGACCGACCTTCACGTGAACATCTTCCCTTACGACTATTATCGCGATGCGGCCGATGACACGGTGGGTCTCGCGCGCACCGCGACCCTCGTGAAGGGCGCGCGGGCGGAGGCCAAGAACAGCCTGCTCTTCGACAACGGCGACCTGATCCAGGGCTCGCCGCTCGGCGATTTCGTCGCCTATCGCCGCGGCATGAAGGCGGGTGACGTGCATCCCATGGTCGCCGCCATGAACGAGCTCAACTACGATTGCGGCACGCTCGGCAATCACGAGTTCAACTACGGCCTCGAGTTCCTGCAGAACGCACTCGGCACCGCGAAATTCCCGCTGGTTTGCGCCAACGTCATCAAGGCAAACGGCGAGACCCTGCAGAAGCCGTGGCTCGTGCTCGACCGCGAATTCACCGATGAGGCCGGCGCAAAGCAGAAGATCAAGATCGGTGTGATCGGCTTCGTGCCGCCGCAGATCGTGCAGTGGGACAAGTCGCATCTCGACGGCAAGGCCACCACCATCGATATCGTCGATGCGGCGAACAAGCATGTGCCGGATCTCAAGAAGGCCGGAGCCGACATCGTCGTCGCGCTCTGCCATTCCGGCATCGCCGGTGGCGAGCGAAAGGGGGGCGAGGAGAATGCGGCGCTGCATCTCGCCAAGGTCGATGGCATCGACGTCATCCTCACCGGTCACCAGCACTTCACGTTCCCGGGTGGCAAGGAATTCAACAACATCCCCGGCGTTGACGTGAAGGCCGGCACGCTGCATGGCAAGCCCGCCGTCATGGCCGGCTTCTGGGGCAGCCATCTCGGCCTCATCGATCTGGAACTGATCAAGGAAGGCAATGTCTGGAAGGTCGCGAATTTCCGCACTGAGGCGCGCCCGATCTACGATCGCGTCGACCGTAAAGTTGTCGCGAAGGTGGATTCCGATGCAGCCGTAATGGCAGCCGCGCAGGCGGGTCACGACGCGACGCTGAAATACGTGCGCGAGCCCGTCGGCACCACGGCCGTTCCGATCCACTCCTATTACTCACTCGTGGCCGACGATGCTTCCGTGAAGCTCGTTGCCGAGGCGCAGGCCTGGTACGTGGCCGATCAGCTGAAAGCCTCCGCCTTCAAGGATCTGCCGATTCTCTCAGCAGCTGCGCCCTTCAAGGCCGGCGGACGCGGTGGCCCGAACTACTTCACCGAGATCAAGCCGGGCCCGCTCGCCATCAAGGACATGGCGGACATCTACATCTATCCGAATACGATCCGCGTGGTGAAGATCACCGGTGCGCAGGTGCGCGAATGGCTCGAGCGTTCGGCCGGCGTCTACAACCAGATCGATGTGGCCAAGGGCGGCGAGCAGGAACTCATCAATCAAAAATTCCCGGCCTACAATTTCGACGTCATCGCGGGCGTGCAGTACAAGATCGATCCGACGCAAGCCTCGCGCTACGATGACAACGGTAAGGTCGTGAATGCCGATGCGCATCGCATCAAGGACCTGACCTATAACGGAAAGCCGGTGACGGACGATCAGCAGTTCATCGTCGTGACCAACAATTACCGCGCAGGCGGCGGCGGCAACTTCCCTGGCGCGGACGGCACCACCATCGTGTTCGAGGCGCCGGATCTCACCCGCGATGCGATCATGCGCTACATCATCGAAAAGAAGGAAGTGGCGCCGAAGGCGGACGGCTCCTGGTCGCTCGCCGCGCCTGCCGGCGTCACCATGACCTTCACCACCGGCCCGAATGCCGCCAATTATCAACCGGCCGGCATCAAGGTCGAAAAGATGGGCGATGCGCCGGAAGGCTTCGTGAAGTATCGCATCGTGAGCTGATCGCTCTTCTCATCGAGATACGAGGCGGCCGGGCATATGCCCGGCCGTTTTCGTTTGTGCAGATGATGGGCGGAAAAGCAGCACACCTGTGTGATTGCACGCTGCGTCACTTTGACTACTGATGGCGAAACAGGCAGCCCATTTCGCCATGTGACTGATGTCGCGGCCGAAATTGGCTGCATCTCTTATGCTTCTTCTGACGACAAACTCGCCACTCTCAAAGATTGAACCAAAGTTAACGACGCGTTAACCAGAGACACTTCGAATGATGGAATCGTTGTGTTTTCGATCCTCATTTTATTCTGGTTATTTTGATGATTTCGCTTCTTCGCAGATTGGGATTTTGTCTGCTCGCATGGGTGGTGATGTCGACGATTGCCATCGCCAATGAGGACGAGATCTGGAGCGCGAACATCACCCCCGCGTGGCTGAACGATCATGTGGTGGCAAAGCGCGCGGTCCGCCCGCGCCATTCGCCGCGCTTGAACCGCACGCAGGTCTGGGCGAATGGCATCGCCCGCTCCGATATGCATGCGTTCCTGCCGACGGATTTCGATCGCGCCATCGGGGCCAAGATGCAGCCCTTTCAGGACTACAATTTCCTGGTCGGAACGGAACTGATCCGTGGTGGCAGCGAGTCGAGTCTTCTGTCGTCGAAAGCGAGCTGGGAGGCTTATCTGAAACGGGATTGGCAGGGCCTCGGCGTCATGATCGGTCTCTCGACGGCGGGCTTCGTCGACAGCGTTCAGAATGGCTATTCGCAATCCTTCATCGGCACCATGGACATCCCGCTCGACCTCTCTCTGCAGACATGGAGCACGGAGTTGCGTCTCTCTCCCAGCGTGAATTTGGATGCGACGAACGGAGACATCAGCACCGGTCTCTTGTCGGAGATCGTCGGCCAGACCCGGCTGACCTCACCCGCGGACCGGTTCCGGTCCGATCTCAATGTCAGGCTGGGCTATGGCCTTGCTCCCAACACCCAGCCTGTCGCTTCCGCGAAACTCGAATTGCGGATCGCGCCCAATCTCTGACGCGGAGTGAGCTTCCGCTCCTTGCTCGCTCGTTCTGCTGCGTCACGAAACTGAGATATTCCGGCGTTATCCGCGCCGCATGACGAACCAATTTAGCAAAGATATTTTCGGGGAGCGCTTGGATACGGATGATTGTGCTCTTCACTGCCCGGGCTGGTTTCACCTCTTCCTGGTGGGCCTGGGTCTCGTTAGCCTCATTGGATATGGATTTTTAGGTTAAGGGCCGAGATCCACGCTCAGGGCAGCGTAATCAGGTCGCTCATGCTTTCAGGCTTCGGTTCCTTGCCGAGGCGCTTGCGCTTGGCGAGGATGATGGTGCCGTTGAGTTCTCCACCGAAGAGAAAGATGGCACCGAGCGTGTAGAGGAAGATCAGCGCCACCATGGCGGTGGCCAGTCCTCCATAGGTCGAGGCATAGGCGCCGGGATAGAATTCGAGATACCAGCTGAAGGCGAAGCCGCCCAAAAGCCACAGGGCCAGCGTCACGCCCACTCCCGGCAGCACGGCGCGGAAGCTTCGTCGTCCGGCCGGCACGAGCTTATGGGAGAGCAGCAGGCCCGCAACGATGACAAGGGTCGCCACGCCGATGCGCAGAAACGCGATCAGCCCATCGAAGGGCTGCAATGCCGGCACCCAGGAGAGCACGAAGCGCCAGATGAAAGGGCCGAGCACCACGAGAAAGGCAAGAGCGATCAGCATGAAGGCGCCGGCAATCACGAAGGCGATGGATTCGAGCCGCGTCAGCCACCAGGCCCGTGTTTCGCGCACGCCATAGGCGCGGTTGAGGCCCACCCGGAGACTCTCCACGCCGCTCGATGCGAAATAGAGTGCGAGCACGAGACCCAGGGTGAGCACATCGCTGCGCCGTCCCGTGAGGATGGTGTGCACCTCGCGGGCAATCGGCCCGGCGACCTCCTGCGGCCAGGCCTCCAGAATGATGTCCGCCACCTCGTCCGCGAGCGATCCGGTTCCGAACAGGCTCGCCATGGCGGTGACCAGGATCAGGAATGGGAACAGCGAGGTCAGGACCGAGAGGGCGATGTGACTCGCGATCGCCCAGGCGTCGTGCAGCACGAAGCGGGTGGAGGCGATGGCAAGGAGTTCAAACGAGAGGCGAAGGCGGTTCAAAAGACGGGTCTCCAGGCTGCTGGAGATGGTGCGCCAAGAGCCAAGGGCAAGGAATACACGCTTACGCGTCCGGCGCGACCAGAGCCCTCCTCCCCCTTGTGGGGAGGAGTTGGAAGTGGGGGTGTGAGCGATAGCCTATGAAGGCCTGGCGCCGACACCCCCGCCCTGGCCCTCCCCACAAGGGGGAGGGAAATAGCGCCTGCATCTCATAGCCTGATCAACCAGACTTGAAGGTCGACGTTTGGATGAGGCTTCGCACATCGACAAAGATTGGGCCTAGAGCCTACAAGGCATCCAGATTTTCAGGTCGCGATTCCCGTTCCCGCCATGAACCCCAATGTCCTCGCCCGCCTTGCGCCGCCGCTCTTCGTGCTCATCTGGGCGACGGGGTTCATCGTAGCCCGGTTCGTGGCGCCCTATGCCGAGCCGCTGACCTTCCTGTTCGTCCGCTATGTGCTGGCAACGCTCGTCCTCGCCGTGATCGTTGCCGTCGCGCGGGTATCCTGGCCGCGCCACTGGCACGATTGGCGCAACAGCCTGATCGCCGGCATTCTCCTGCACGGACTCTATCTCGGCGGCGTCTTCTGGTCAGTGAAGCACGGATTGCCGGCCGGAATCTCCGCCCTGGTCGCCGGGCTTCAGCCGCTCGCGACCGGACTTCTCGCCGGGCCTCTCCTGGGCGAGCGGGTCTCGCGCGGGCGCTGGATCGGGATCGGCATCGGCTTTTTGGGCGCAGCGCTCGTGGTGGCGCCGAAACTGGGGGCGGGCGGCGTGCCGCCCCTGGCGCTTGCCATCTGCGTGCTGGGGATGCTCTCCATCACCCTCGGCACGATCTGGCAGAAGCGCACCGGCAGCAATCTCGACCTGCGGGTCAATGCGGCCATCCAGTATAGCGGCGCGGGTGCCGTCACCCTGCCGCTGGTGCTCCTGACCGAGGAAGGACACATGGAGCTGACCCTGCCGCTCCTCGGCGCCATGGCCTGGGCAGTGCTCGGGCTGTCCATCGGCGCCATCGGCCTGCTGCTTTTCCTGATCCGGCAGGGAGCGGTCGTGGGCGTGGCGACGCTGCTTTATCTCGTGCCGCCGGTTGCCGCCCTGATGGCCTTCGCGCTCTTCGGCGAGACCCTGAGCCCGATCCAACTCGCCGGCATGGCGCTCGCGGCTCTCGGCGTCGCGGTGGCGAGCCGCAGCTGAAACGTAAAAAAGCCCCCGAGCGGATGCTCCGGGGCTTCGTCGGCAATCGAATTTATTTTGCGAACTTATTTGGTGATCTTCACGGACACCGGATCGCTGGCGGGGAAGGTCTCTTCCACGCCCTCGTCGAGCAGCTCGTCCTCGTGCTTCTTCTTGTTCTCGGACGACTTGTCGTCCTTGCGCTCGTGCTTGTCCTTCGAGGCGTCCGGCTTGCGGTTCTTGTCCATCGTGATGTCTCCGTTCGGATGGGAACTTCCTTTGAGAAGATAACGCATCAGGCCAAGCTTCGATCCGCTTCAAAAGAGAATGGCGCCTTTCGGCGCCATTTTTAGGAAGCCTTAGCGGGGTTGGCCCTGCTGCTGGTTGACGAAATAGTCGAAGGGCAATTCGGCGATGCGGAACCAGGTCAGTTCCTTCTCGCGGAAGGCGTTCCAGGAATCGTAGATCTTCTTGAACTTGGCGTTGGAAGCCGCGAGCTCGCCGTAGAGCTTGTAGGCTTCCTTGTAGCTCTGCTCCATCACGTCGCGCGGGAAAGGACGCAGCTGCACGCCCTGGCTCGCGAGGCGGCGGATCGCATCGGCGTTCTGGGCATCGTATTTGGCGACGCACATGGCATTGGCTTCGGCGCAGGCCGCTTCGAGGATGGCCTTGTAATTTGCCGGAAGCTCGTTCCACTTGTTCATGTTCACGTAGAGCGAGGGCTGCGCACCGCCTTCCCAGAAGCCCGGGTAGTAGTAGTACTGAGCGACCTTCACGAAGCCGAGCTTCTCGTCGTCGTGGGGACCAGAGAATTCGACCGCGTCGAGGGTGCCGCGCTCGAGCGCCGGATAGATGTCGCCTGCGGCGAGCACCTGGGGCACCACGCCGAGCTTGGCCATGATCTGGCCGCCCATGCCGGCGATGCGCATCTTGAGGCCTTTCAGATCCTCGATGGATTTGATCTCCTTGCGGAACCAGCCGCCCATCTGCGCGCCGGTCTGGCCGGCCGGGATCGGATAGATGTTGTATTCCTTCATGAACTCGCGCACGAGGTCGAGGCCGCCGCCGTAATACATCCAGGCATTGTGCTGGCGCACGTTCATGCCCCATGGCACCGAGGTCTCGAACATGAAGGTCGGGTCCTTGCCGATGAAGAAGCTCGACAGGGTATAGGCGCACTCGACCGTACCGTTCTGCGCGGCATCCAGGCTCTGGAGCGCGCCGACGATCTCGCCCGCCGCGAAGGGCTGGATCTGGAACTTGTTGTCGGTAGCAGCAGCCACGCGCTTAGCGATCATCTCGCCCGCGCCGAAAAGGGTATCAAGGCTCTTCGGATAGGCCGAAGTCATGCGCCAGCGGATTTCCGGCTGCGCCTGCGCGATGGCGGGGGAGGCGACGGCACCTGCTGCAGCTGCCAGGCCCGCGCCTTTGAGAACTTTTCTTCTATCCATGAGCATTTCCTCGACCGATTTATGTCGTCACTGCCGGTTCGGCTGAACATTCCATAAAGCGGGAGACCTGCCGCGTCACTCCGCCTTCCGTTGATGCAGATATGCAGTAAGAGAGGACAAGCTATGCAGTGGGGTCATATTCGTGTCATTCCTGACGAAGCACAGCGGAGATCCGGGATCGTCGGCAGAATGTCGCGCTTGAACCTCAACACTGTCATCCCTGTATAGGCGGGAATCCATAAACACCGTCTTGGCAGGATGAAAAACCGTCAGCGGTCATGGATTCCGGGTTCCGCTGCGCGGCCCCGGGATGACAGTGCTTTCCTTGTCCTGCGATCCCGGATCATCGCTGCGCGCCGTCCGGGATGACGCCTTGAACAGAACAGGCTTACCGCTCCTCCTCGCCGCCCTTGGCCACATGGCGCTCGTGCTGCCCGCCGCCGGCACGGGCGGAGCGCTTCGGCGGTTTCTCGTCGCCGGTGGAGGACATCGAGCGTCCGCCGGACTGGCTGGCGGTGGGATGGCCACGCACTAGGGTGCCTTTGGGCACATCCACCGCATTGCCGGGCGCCGGCACTCGGGCGCGGGAGGTGGCACCGCCGCTCATGCCGGTGGGACCCACCTTGCCTCGGGTCTGTGCGGCGCGGGGAGCCGGGCTCTTGGTCGCGGTCGTGTTCACACTCTCGGCGATGTCCTTGTTGGAAAGTTCGAAACCGGCATCATTCGCGCCTTTCTCCGGTGGCACCTCCTTGAACGAGCGCAGGCCTGCCTTCGAGCCGCTCGTCACGCGGTTGTCGTCCACATGGTCGATGTCGAGATCGGGATCGAGTTTCTTCGAGGCGCCCATCGAACCGGTGGCTTTTGCCGCAGCACGCTTGGCGTTGCCGACATCGTTGCGCTGGGTCGGGCCTGCGATGAAATCGTCGCCGCCTTCCTGCTGAGCCAGCTCGTTCATGACCTCATCCACATCCGGCTCGGTGGGCTGTCCGCGCTTGTCTCGCGCCATGGGCTATTCCTCTTCGTGATTGGGCAGGCTTCGCGCAGCCTGCGAGTCCAGGAGGCAACGTCCTGTCGAGGACGGGTGTTCCGACCCCGCATAAGTGAAAAAGCGGGGCCGGTTTTTCTCAATTGGCAAGCTCTTTCTGGATGTCCTGCAGCAGCGCCAGATGCTCCGTGATCTGCCCGCGTGCGAGCTTGGCGATGTTCGTCATCTCGCGATTGCCGGACGCCTGCTGGAGATGGTTTTCCTGAAGCTTCAGCAACTTCTGATGCCCCTCGATCTGCAAGGCGACGTAGTCCTTGTCGAAGGCCGCTCCGGGCTGTGCTTTCGACAGGCGCTCCATGGCCTGCGCATCGCTCGGTGGCAGCTCGGGCGCGGTCGAGGCGGCAGCTTGAGCGCCTCGCGTGGTCGACGCTGTCGCAGAAGGATCGGCGAAGGACTGCATGATCTCGGTGAGAAGATTCTGTTCCCCGATCTCGAATTCCGCGAATCGCTTCACACGTGGATTCTGAGCCTTGCCGTGAGCGAAGTTCGATTGCTGTAGCGAAATGGTGCTGAGCGCCAGCATCTGCTGAATGTATTGCTGGTCGGCCTGCGATTGCTGCTGGCCCATGGCGGCTGGCGCGCTCGCCTGGCCCTGGCGCAAGGGCGTCTGCGTATCCTGAGGCGCGCCGCCCTGCTGTGTGCGCTGCTGGCGCTCCTGTACATTCTGCCCCAGGGCCGGATTGGGCTGCGTCTCGGCAGGCTGCGGCGTGGCGGGATAGGGAATGGCCCGGTTCTGCTGCTGGGCGAGGGCGGGCAGGCCGATGGCGGCGATGAGGCCGGCAATCACGAGCGAGCGTGACATCAAGAATTCTCCTGCAAACGAGTTGTGAGGGCGAACGTTTGCAGAAAGTTTTTGTTCGCGAGGCGCCTGTTTCCACCTTTATCTTTAATATCTTTAAGAGGTCGAACTTCAGGCAAGCGTGTCCGTTGTAAGACAGATCGATTGTGGGGATGAGATGAAGGATCGGGCAACACGAATTGTCATGGTGATCGTCGCGGTATTGCTCGCGCTCCTCGTGTTTCAGCCCTATGTGAACACCTATCTCTTCTCGGCGCGGGAACCGCGACCGGTCGCGGCGCGTGGAGACCTTTCGGATTACGAGAAGTCGACAATCAATGTCTTCGAGGCTGTCGCGCCTTCCGTCGTTCAGGTGGTCGGATTGTCGGGCCGCGGGCCTGCGGGTGGCGACCCATCCGGTTCGGGCACAGGCTTCGTCTGGGACGCAGCGGGCCATGTGGTGACGAACGATCACGTGGTGGCCAATGGCTCCTCGTTCGTAGTGCGCTTGGCATCGGGCGAGGTGCTGCCGGCCGAGGTCGTGGGCCAGGCGCCGAACTATGATCTTGCCGTGCTGCGCGTCGAGCGCCAGGGCGGATTGCCGCCACCGGTTCCGGTGGGAAGCTCGGCCGATCTCAAAGTGGGCCAGACGGCCTATGCCATCGGCAATCCGTTCGGTCTCGACCAGTCGCTTACCACCGGCATCATCAGCGCGCTCAAGCGCCGCCTGCCCACCAGCGGCGGGCGTGAAGTCGCGGATGTGATTCAGACCGATGCGGCGATCAATCCGGGCAATTCCGGGGGTCCGCTGCTCGATTCCGCCGGGAGGCTCATCGGCGTCAACACGGCGATCTTCTCACCCTCCGGCACCAATGCAGGCATCGGCTTTGCCATTCCCGTCGACGTGGTCAATCGGGTGGTGCCTGAACTGATCCGCAGCGGCCGCGTGCCGACACCGGGGATCGGGATTCTCGCGGGCGACGAAACGCTCGCGGCGCAGCTTGGCGTGAACGGAGTGATCGTGGCGGATGTCGTGCCGGGCTCGCCGGCGGACCGGGCCGGCCTGCGCGGTGTCGATGCGCGGGCGGGCGTAATCGGCGACATCATCGTTGCGGTGGAGGATGCGCCGGTCAAGCAATTGTCGGATTTGACGGACAGGCTTGAGCGCAGCGGCGTCGGCCAGACCGTGTCTATTACCATTCTCCGGAACGACCGCCGCGAAACGGTCGATGTGGCCGTCGTCGATGTGGGAGAACAGACGTCGCGCATGCGCAGACCATAAAGAGAACATAACTTTGCAGGCTCTGATTTGTTTCCTCAGGGCCGAAACTTTCGTTCAGTCCCATCGTTAGTCATCGAACCTTCACCAACGGAGGAGCGAATGAAACCTGATAGCACCGAACCCAATATCCTGGTGCAAAGCTCAGCAGTCGATCTGGGCGAAATGTTTCCCGAATATGCGAAAACCAATATCCGTCAGGTCGCCGGAAAATATTTCGGCCACTTGAGTGCGGCGTCCGTGCACGTCACACGGGAGGGCATTACCTATCGCTGTACGGTCAATATGCAGATGGGCGCGCTCAAGATGATGACCGGGGAGGCCAAGGACAAGGATGTCTATACGGCTTTCCGTGCCGCCCTGCAGAAGACCGCCAAGCAGCTTCGCCGTTCGAAGCGCGAACTGCGCGAGGACAAGGCCGAGCGCGTCGACAAGGACATGCTCCTGCGTGAAGGCATGGCGCCGAGCCGCAGGGAGCGGAGTGAGGAAAGCACCATCCCGGTGGCCAATGACGAGGGCGATTACCGCGCCGCCGCTGAATAATCCGACAAGTTAACGCGTCACTGTCATCCCGGGCGGCCGCAGGCCGGGAAGGGGATCCACTCATGTGCTCGAAGCCGATGGATTCCCTTCCCCTCCGCTCCGGCCGGGAATGACATCGGTGGATAAGTTGAAAACAAAAATGGCCGGGCTTTAGGCCCGGCCATTGTCTTACTCGTTACCGACACGCAGCTCAGTTCAGCCGCGCGCCTTCCGGCCTCCGCTCGGCGCCGCTGACCGTCACGTCGCCGATCATCAGGCCCATGGGGCCTGCATGCACCGGTACGGTCTCGCCGTCCTTGATCACGCCGGAGAGGATGAGCTCCGCCAGCGGATCCTGCACGTTCTTCTGAATCACGCGCTTCAAGGGGCGCGCTCCGTAAGCCGCATCGTAGCCCTTGTCGGCGAGCCAGTTGCGTGCCTCCTCGTCGAGCTGCAGCACGATCTTGCGATCCTCCAAGAGCTTCTGCAGGCGGCGCATCTGGATGTCCACGATGGCGCCCATTTCCGAACGCTTCAGCCGGTGGAACAGGATGATCTCGTCCACGCGGTTGAGGAACTCGGGCCGGAAATGCGTGCGCACCACGTCCATGACTTCCTCGCGCACCGCATCCGTGTCCTGGCCCTCGGGCTGGTTCACCAGATATTCGGCACCGAGATTCGAGGTCATGATGATGAGCGTATTGCGGAAGTCCACGGTGCGTCCTTGCCCGTCCGTGAGGCGTCCGTCGTCGAGCACCTGCAGCAGCACGTTGAACACGTCCGGATGCGCCTTCTCGATCTCGTCGAACAGCACCACCTGATAGGGCCTGCGGCGGACGGCTTCGGTCAACGCGCCGCCCTCCTCGTAGCCTACATAGCCGGGAGGCGCGCCGATGAGCCGGGCGACCGAGTGCTTCTCCATGTATTCCGACATGTCGAGGCGGATCAGCGCCGTCTCGTCGTCGAACAGGAACGCGGCCAGCGCCTTCGTCAGCTCCGTCTTGCCGACGCCTGTGGGGCCGAGGAACATGAACGAGCCAATGGGCCGGTTCGGATCCTGCAGGCCGGCGCGCGCACGGCGCACGGCGGTTGAGACCGCCGAGACGGCCTCGGCCTGTCCGACGACGCGCTTAGCCAAATCCTGCTCCATGTGCAGCAGTTTCTCGCGCTCGCCTTCGAGCATCTTGTCGACCGGCACGCCGGTCCAGCGCGAGACGACGCCAGCCACGTGGTCGGGCGTCACCGCCTCTTCCATCAGGCCGCCGCCATCGGCTTTCGCCTCGACATCGGCGAGCTGCTTCTCGAGCCCCGGAATGACCCCGTAGGAAAGCTCACCGGCCTTCGCCCAATCGCCGTTGCGCTGCGCGGCGGCGAGCTGGTTGCGCGCCTCCTCAAGCTTCTTCTTGAGATCGGCCGCGGTGCCGAGCTTGTCTTTCTCCGCCTTCCAGCGCGCGGTGATCGCGTTCGACTGCTCTTCCAGATCCGCAAGCTCCTTCGAGAGGCGCTCGAGGCGATCCTTGGACGCCGAATCGGTCTCTTTCTTCAGGGCTTCCTGCTCGATCTTGAGGCGCACGATCTCGCGGTCGATGTTGTCGAGCTCTTCCGGCTTCGAATCGACCTGCATGCGCAGACGGGACGACGCCTCGTCGACGAGGTCGATGGCCTTGTCCGGCAGGAAGCGGTCGGTGATGTAGCGGTTCGAGAGCGTCGCCGCAGCCACGAGCGCGCTATCGGTGATGCGCACGCCGTGATGCTGCTCGTATTTCTCCTTCAGGCCGCGCAGGATCGACACGGTGTCTTCCACCGTGGGCTCGCTCACGAAGACCGGCTGGAAACGACGGGCGAGCGCCGCGTCCTTCTCCACGTGCTTACGGTACTCGTCGAGAGTCGTCGCGCCGACGCAGTGCAGCTCGCCGCGGGCAAGCGCAGGCTTCAAGAGGTTCGACGCATCCATCGCGCCATCGGCTTTTCCTGCGCCGACAAGCGTGTGCATCTCGTCGATGAACAGGATGATGCCGCCTTCGGCTGCGGTCACTTCCTGCAGCACG
This sequence comes from Microvirga sp. VF16, assembly GCF_016864375.1. Taxonomy (GTDB): domain Bacteria; phylum Pseudomonadota; class Alphaproteobacteria; order Rhizobiales; family Beijerinckiaceae; genus Microvirga. The sequence continues at coordinate 532,784 of NZ_CP069354.1, forward strand.
CTCTTCAAGCGCTCCTCGAACTCGCCGCGATACTTTGCACCCGCGATCAGTGCGCCCATGTCGAGGGCGAGAAGCTGCTTGTCCTTCAGGGATTCCGGCACGTCGCCGTTTACGATGCGCAGCGCCAGGCCTTCGACGATGGCGGTCTTGCCGACGCCGGGCTCTCCGATCAGCACCGGGTTGTTCTTGGTGCGACGCGACAGAACCTGGATCGTACGGCGGATCTCCTCGTCGCGGCCGATGACCGGATCGAGCTTGCCGTCGCGGGCAGCTTCCGTCAGATCGCGCGCATATTTTTTCAGCGCATCATAGGCGTTCTCCGCCGTAGCGTTGTCGGCGGTGCGGCCCTTGCGCAGGGCATTGATGGCTGTGTTGAGGCCCTGGGCGGTCACGCCGGCCTGGGCCAGAATCTTGCCGGCTTCCGTATCCTTCTCCACGGCAAGGGCCAGCAGCATCCGCTCGACGGTGACGAAGGAATCGCCCGCCTTTTCGGCGGCTTTCTCGGCGGTGTCGAAGAAGCGCATCAGCTCGCGCGTCGCCTGCGGCTGCGAGGCCGAACCGGACACCTTCGGCTGCTTGGCGAGCCATTGCTCGACGGCCGCATGCGCGTCGCGGGAGCGCCCGCCGGCCCGGTCGATCAGGCCCGCGCAGAGGCCTTCCGGATCGTCGAGCAGAACTTTCAGGACATGACCGGGAGCGAGCTGCGGGTGGCCTTCGCGCACGGCAAGGTTCTGCGCCGCCTGAACGAAGCCCCGGGCGCGCTCGGTATACTTTTCAAAATTCATTCTCATCCCTCCTCAGATCCGCCCGCCCTTCTGGAGGCACAGGCCGATCCTGCGATGTCGGACCTCCCTTTGGAGCATCCGCGAACCTTAGGTGGGTGCATTGATCCGGAACAACAAGGGGAGGAACCCGCTCGCGGCGCTGGCATTGACCCTGCAACCATTCAAGGAGGTTCCCATGATCCGCGATCCGCGCTCAGACGCCGAGAAAGCCCGCGCCGACCTTGCCCGCAATGCGGAGCTTGGCCTTGCGGTGCCCGAAAGCCCGGTCGAGGAAGGACCCTCTGTCACCCCGGAGACCTTTGGCGATACGACCGAAATGGCCCGGAAAGAAGCTCGGGACCAGGCCGCCGCCCAGCGTGCCGAGCCTCTTGAGACAGATGATGGGGATTCCACAGGCACCGGAACAATTCCGCCAAGCGGGCGCGTTCCCGTCTACCCCGATGAATTGGAAACCGAGCGGCCGGATGATGACGAAGACATCCTGTCGCGCGCAAAGGAGTGATGCACCATGGTTCTATCGAAGATGATGTCCCGCCTCAGCCCCAAGAAGCGCAAGGCCGAACAGGCCGACAAGGCGCGCGAGGAGTTGAAGGCCAATGCCGAAAAGGCCCTACGCATGAAGCAGGAGGCCGGACCCACCGCCCATATTCCGGAGCATAAGACTGCGAACGAGGGCATGCACCAGGATCCGCACCGGGTGGAGGTGGAACATTCTCGTCGCGAAGCCGGTTTCACGCCGCAGATGAAGCGGTCCAAGGTGGCCCGCTCGGGCGACGCTTCTTAAGCGTGGCGGTTACGCTTTTTTGGCGAAAGCCCCGCCGAATGGCGGGGCTTTTTCGTTGTTCAATCCCTCCAGGTCATCCCTGGGCCTGTCCCGGGAATCCACGTCTTATTCGGCACTGGCGTGAGACGTGGATGGCCGGAACAAGTCCGGCCATGACGGGAGAGGCGCGGAACGTTTAAGCAGGTCCCTTGCCCCGCACCCCCGCGCCCTCTATCGCTGAAGCCATGAGCATCCGCATCACGTCCCTCCAGCGCTATCCGGTCAAGGGCCTGTCGCCCGAGCCGCTGACGTCCGTCACTCTCACCAAGGGCGACTACTTTCCCGGCGACCGGCTGTTTGCCATCGAGAACGGGCCGGCCGGGTTCGATCCGGACAAGCCGCAGCATCAGCCCAAGATCAAGTTCCTGATGCTGATGAAGAACGAGAGCCTGGCGCGGCTGAAAACCCGCTATCTCGATTCGATCACCACGCTCTTCATCGAGCAGGGCGGGCGCGAGGTGGTTCGCGGCGATCTCTCGACACGGGAAGGGCGGCTTGCCATCGAAGCTTACTTCCGTCGCTTTATGCCGAAGGAACTGCGCGGCCCGCCGAAGGTGCTTTCAGCACCCGACGGCTTCCGCTTCACCGATTCCCGGCGCGGTTTCGTCTCGCTCATCAATCTGGCGAGCGTGCGTGAACTGGAGAATGTGGTCGGTGCGCCGGTCGATCCATTGCGCTTTCGCGGCAATATTCATATCGAGGGTCTGGCGCCGTGGGCCGAGTTCGACCTCGTCGGCCAGGTGCTGACCGCGCCCTCGGGCCTGCGTCTCAAAGTCACCAGTCGCATCACGCGCTGCGCCGCCACCAATGTGGATCCGGAGAGAGGCATCCGCGACCTGGAAATCCCGAAAAGCCTGATGAAAGCCTATGGCCATTTCGATTGCGGCATCTATGCCGAAGTGCTCGATGGCGGCGTGATCGAGACCGGCGACAGTCTCGATCGCGAGCAGGCGACGCTGGCGCTTGAGTGATCCATGCCGTCGAGGCCTACCCCGCGGCCTCGCCTACCTGCTGGGCGATTGCGTCCACGTTGTACGAAATCCTTGGTCTTGGTCAGCATCGGCAAAACCAATCCCGGCGAGCCGATCCCGTAGCCCAGGCGCAGCCCTGCGAGGGAGTAGCCCTTGCTCATCGTGCGAAGGAGCAGGACGTTGTCGCACTCCCGCGCCAGATTGGCGGTATCGTGCGCCATTCCCGGATCGACGAAGTCGACATAGGGTTGGTATCGGACATAGCGGCAGCCTTCTTGAACGGCGAAAGACTCAGCCGCCCGACGCGGCGGACCCGACGGAGCTTACCTCATTCTTCGCATCGGCCCGTTGCGGGGTTGCGAAACGGCCTTCCTCGGCCTTGTAGAAGTACTGGCTGGCGACCAGCATGCCCTTGAACGGACGGATCGTCGGCACGCAGCTCAGCAACAGAAACGGCAAGGTCGAGAGCAAGTGCACCCACAGACCCGGCTCGTAGGCCATCTCGATCCACACGCCGAATGCCGTTGCGGGAATGGCCATCGTCATCATGACGAAGAAGGCCGGACCGTCGGCCGGGTCAGCGAAGGAGAAGTCGAGGCCGCACGACTCGCAACGCGGGGCGAGCGTCAGGAAGCCGTTGAATAGGCGGCCTTTCCCGCATTTGGGGCAGCGGCACTTGAGGCCGTACTTGAGGACGGCGTCCTTGGCGGTCAGGGTCTTGGTCATCTCAGATCCTTCAGATCTAGGCCCGGTTTTCGGGGTCAGTTGTATATGTATGGATTGATTGTCCATACATTAGGCAATAATTTCGGTGCCCGAGCCGAGAAGATGCAACGGACCGGGTCGAGGTTTGCACCAGCCCACTTTGCACATTATGTATGTCGTGCATGAGCCATACATTTACAAGACAAGAAGGTCAAGGAAACGTGTTGTCCTGGTTGCCGCAGATCGAGAAGGAAAGCGGGCCGAAGTACCTGGCCATTGCGGAGGCTCTGCTGGCCGACGTGCAGTCCGGACGCCTCAAGCCCGGGTACCGCCTGCCGCCGCAGCGCCAGCTCGCGAAAGAACTCGGAGTGGACCTCACCACCGTCACCCGCGCCTTCAACGAGGCCCGCAGGATGGGGCTGATAGAGGCCAACACCGGACGGGGGAGCTACGTGCGGGGCAAGGCGCCGGAACAGGACAATGCCGGGCCCGCCGACTCCCCGATCATCGACTTGAGCATGAACATGCCACCGCAGCCATCGGCGGCGAGGCTGCGCGAGCGTATCCAGGAGGGAATTGCAGGTGTCCTTTCGTCTCCCCACGGACTCATGCACCTGCACTACCAGGAGAGCGTCGGCGCCGGGCCGGATCGCGCGGCAGCCGCCCGATGGCTCGGCGCACGCCTGGGTCCGGTCCCGGTCGATCGCCTCGTGGTGACATCAGGCGCCCAGACGGCGCTCTATGCCGTCGTGCGGGTTCTGGTTCAGGCGGGCGAGGCCATCGGCGTGCCGGATCTCACTTATCCGGGCCTGCGCGCGATCGCCGAGCAGCTCAAGGTACGGCTGGTGCCCGTAGCCATGGACCGGGAAGGGATCGACCCTGCCGCTCTGGAGGACGCATGCCGGCGTGAGAAGCTGAGAGCGGTCTACTGCGTCCCCACCGTCCACAATCCGACAACAGCGACCATGTCCACCCAGCGGCGCGAAGCTGTCGCCGAAGTGGCACGCCGCACCGGCATCGCGATTATCGAGGATGACGCCTACGGCGCACTGCCCCGCCAGGCTCCGGCACCGATCGCAGCGCTCGCGCCGGAGATCACTTGGCACATCGCCACCCTGTCGAAGTGCGTGACACCCACCCTAAGGACGGCCTACGTGGTTACACCCGGGTTTGCCGACACCCTGCGGCTCGCGGCAGAAATCCGGGCCATGTCCCTGATGATGCCGCCCCTCATGGCGGCCCTCGCCTCGAAATGGATCCTGGACGGCACGCTGGATGCCATCACGGCGGCCATTCGCGAGGAGAGTGCCGCCAGGCAGTCTATCGCACGCCGAACTCTGCAAGGCCTCGAATTCCAGGCTCACCCGGAAGGACATCATCTCTGGCTGACCCTGCCGGAGCGTTGGCGCCGGACCGACCTCAACCTCTATGCGCGGCAGTCGGGCCTTGCCCTGGTGCCAAGCGAGGCCTTCGCGGTCGGGCCTGCTCCGGAGGCCATTCGCGTCTCTCTTGGCGCGGCACAGAACCAAGCCGTGCTGGAACGCGGGCTCAACCTTCTGGCGACGGTCCTGTCGCATGGCCCCAGCGCTCTGTCCTCGATCGTGTGACCTGCTTAAAGCGCGGGTACTGTCGCGTCCTCAATCAGCGCGAGGGGATCGCGACGACGTAACAGCTAACTCGATCACCTGGTGGGGCGGACCCCGATGGAATGGATAAACGGGAGCCGTAAAGGTCGCCTAATGGCAGGGGGCGGAAGTACACCGAATGTCCGCTTACGCGGGAGCACCAGACATTCCAAAAAGTCGGCGAACTTCATGCCTGACCTATTGCGATCCTAAGATCTGGACGGCGAACGACCGCATAGGGAGCCGGTTTTTCGATTGAGCTTCGCGAACGACAGGGATGCGTCCCTGTCGTCCAAGTAAAGTTAGACGATGGACTGGACTGTCTCCTCCTCCAACATCGTCTCCCTTTACTTTCATCAGCGGATGGAGAGCACTCGATTTGATTGTGATGCCACGCCGAGGACAGGGTGGCATCACGCAAACTCACCTGTTGGTCAGCGACATGGCTGCATCGCCATAGCGCTTGCCGGCGAATTTTTCCGGCGCCAGCATGTCGCCGAGCGACTTCAGCTCCTCCGGTGAAAGCGTAATATCCGCAGCCGCGACGTTCTGCTCCAGATGCGCGATCTTCCGTGCACCGGGAATGGGCACGATGAAATCTCCCTGGTTGATGATCCAGGCAAGCGCGAGCTGTGCCGCTGTCACGCCCTTTTCCACCGCCATCTCCTCCAGCATTCTCACGAGTGAGGCGTTGGCGGCCATGTTCGCGGGACTGAAGCGGGGAAGCGTCCGTCGGAAATCCTCGGCGCCGAAATCCTCCGGCTTCTGGATCTTGCCCGTCAGAAAACCGCGGCCGAGCGGGCTGAACGGCACGAAGCCGATGCCGAGTTCACGACAGGTGTCGAGGATTTCGCCTTCCGGATCGCGGGTCCAGAGCGAGTATTCGCTCTGAAGAGCGGAAATCGGATGGATAGCGTGGGCCCGGCGGATGATGGCGGCTCCCGCCTCCGAAAGGCCGAGCGCGCGTACCTTGCCTTCCTTCACAAGATTCGCCATGGCGCCGACGGTATCCTCGATCGGTACCTGCGGGTCGATGCGGTGCTGGTAGAAAAGGTCGATCACCTCGACCCCGAGCCGCTTCAGCGACGCCTCGGCCACTTCGCGGACATGCTCCGGCCGACTGTCGACGCCAGACATGGCGTCCGCGCCCTTCTTGCTTATGTCGAGCCGGAAGCCGAACTTCGTGGCGATCACCACCTTGTCGCGGCAGGGCTTCAACGCCTTGCCGACCAGGATTTCGTTTTCGAATGGGCCATAGGCCTCAGCCGTGTCGAAGAAGGTGACGCCGAGCTCGACGGCCCGATGAAGCGTGCGGATGGACTCCTGTTCGTCCTGGCCACCATATGCGTGGCTCATGCCCATGCAACCGAGCCCAACGGCCGAAACGGTGAGGTGGGGACCGAGTTTGCGTGTCTTCACGGTTCATTCCTTTTGTTTAACGCCATAGATCCACCGGCAGACTGGCCAGCGATGCCCAGTTCTGTCCGGCCGTGGGTCTCCCGCATTGCAGGGACGGGCTTTCTGTTGGGGTGGCATTGCCCAAAGCTGTCAGCGCGGCGATCGTTGCAGTCTCGCGGCCGCGTAGATTGAGGTCCGGTCGGCTGTCGATGTCGCCGAAAGGAAACTCGAACAGATAGGTTGCAAAGTCGGGTGCCATGTCTGCCAGGGCCGCGATCACATTGTTGCTGCCGGCTTCGCCGTCAATTTCAGCGAGCATGCGCCGGCCGCGCGCGAGCCGGCTTTCGTCGGTGCTCTGGAGGTGCCGGGTCATATTCCTTTCTCCTCATCGTTGTGGCGGTGTAGCCGGCGATCTTGTTGTCGAGGAGGAGAAGGCAATCCGACAGTTCGGCCAGGCGGGCACGCACACGTTCGCGATGCTGTTCCAGCAGCTCACGGCGTTCCGCTTCCGTGTCGACGCCGCGCTCCCGCAAGGCTGCGTAGCGCAGCATCTCCCGGATCGGCATGGCGGTCATCTTCAAACGGCCGAGGAATTCGATCCAGATCAGGATTGATGCGTCGTAGTCACGCTGACCCGATTGATCCCTGTCGGCATATGGAAGCAGCCCGATCCGTTCATAGTAACGGATGGTGTGGGCTGACAACCCCGAGCACTTCGCCAGTTCCCCGATCTTCATGGATGCTCTCTTTCGCCCCGATGCTTCCAAGGCTAGGGGTTGGAGCGCACTCTAAGTCAAGGGGCAAAATGGCTTCGCCAGTGCCGCAATAGAGGCGACGGTTGTGCGTCGTCCGTGGGTCGATAGCAGAAGGACCGCAATCCGAGCCAAAAGGCGGCTCTTGGGGTCCCCGGACCAAAGAGCTTGGCCGGCTTTGGTGCTTCAAAGCCGATGTTTGTTGCGCGGCCTGAATGTCTGACCCATTGCAGAACTTCAGCTTGCGCGGCCTAGCAATTGTCGTAGGTCAGGAATTCGTTGGATGTTTCTTCGAATGGCCGTGCTTCCTATCTCTCGATCAGGGCCTCAGCCGAAAGTTCAGGATTCAAGACCCGCGGCAGAGATGCGCGGTGCGCTCTCTGCAGGGCGAACGCCACACCACGATGCCGCGAACAATGCGATCGCCTTCGTCACACGCCGCAAGGAAGGAAGGGATACACGCTCGTCGATGGCGTGGATGTTCTCCGCAATGGGCCCGTAGACCAGAGAGGGAATACTCGCGTGGACGGAATAGACGGCAGCATCCAGGTAGCACGCCATGACATAGGTCTGTATTGGCGAACCATCAGGTGCATTGGCAGCAGCGTGAGCCTCGGCTAGGACGGCCTCGGCTTCGGACCCGGGATCAAGGGTATAGCCTGCATGTACGACACCGACCCACTCCACAACGGGCCCCGGGCAGCGCTGCACCAACGGATCATCGGCCGCCACCACAGCGACAAAGGCCCCGAATTCCTTCACGCGCTCCTGCGGGTCATCGCCAGGATAAAAGCCGATGCGACCCTCGAAGCGGCAGCATGATGGAACAGATGCGATCCACTCGCCGCCATTGATCGTCCCAATGGTCAGAGCTGCAGGATTGTCGACCTCGTCGAAGAATGGCCTTGTCGGTCGCTCCTCATTCCAGCGTGCCTCGAGCTTACGCAAGTGATCGATGAGCCGCATCGCCGCTTCAAGTGCGCTCACACCTCCACTGACTTCGCGTGGGTGAGCAGGAGTGCCCTGAACCGTGATGGCAAATTTGATCACGCCGGAGTTTGCCCGAACGAGCTTCTCGTCGGTCGGTTCCGGAATCAGAACCGCGTCGGCAATCTTTCCACTGGCCACAGCCATCGCGGCTCCGTTCCCAGTGATCTCCTCCTCTACGACAGAGTGGATCTGGACGGGGGCCGTCAGTTCAAGTCCTGCAGCCCTGATCGCATCGAGAGCAAAGATCGCCGCAGACAGCCCCGCCTTCATGTCTCCGGAGCCACGGCCATACAACCACTCGCCATGCCGCGTCGGCTCGAAGGGCGGATACTGCCAACGTTCTGGATCGCCTGTGGGCACGATATCGACATGGGCGTTCAGGATGAGGGATCGCCCATCGATCATTGGCGGGTTGTGAACTCCGATGACATTCCAGGATTTGTCATAGCTAACCGTCGCCGGGGAGAAAGCCGGATGCTGTCCTATCAGAGCTGGATCGATCGATTGGCGATCAACCTGATATCCGCGCTCCAAAAGCGCCCTTTCGACAAGTTCCTGTACCTCGGCTTCCTGCCCCCGAAGCGAGACGCAACGGATCAGGTCTGACAGAAAGTCAAGCTGGGTTTCAAAGGCCGTGTCGACAGCGGCGAGTATGCGATCCCGGTCGGCTTCGGAAAGGGGACGTATCGATGAGAATTCGGTCTTGGGAGCTGCAGTCGTCAATGCGGGAGCCTTTGGTAGGAAGCCGAGAACCGGATTGACCGAAGACGCCGGATGACTTCATCGGTTGTGAGAATCCAGAGATGACTTCGCGTTCGTGGGATCAGTTCAAACGCATCGTCCGGCACGACCCTAAGAGCCGCACGATGCGCCAGCCGCTCAGGAGCGGTGGTCCTCCACCAGGGTGTGGGCCGGCGTATAGGGAAGCCCTTGTGCCTCCGCAACAGGCTGGCAGGTGATCTTGCCATCGAACACGTTCAGGCCGGCAAGCAAGTGCGGATCCTGTGACAGCGCCATACGCCAGCCTTTGTCCGCGAGAGCCAGCACAAACGGCAGCGTTGCATTGTTGAGGGCCAAGGTGGACGTCCGGGCCACCGCGCCTGGCATATTGGCGACGCAATAGTGAACGACATCATCCACCACATAGGTCGGCTCGGAATGCGTGGTTGGGCGGGAAGTCTCGAAGCAGCCTCCCTGGTCAATGGCAACGTCCACGACGACAGAGCCCTTCTTCATGGTGCGTAAAACCTCGCGGCTCACCAGCTTCGGAGCGGCGGCGCCGGGAATGAGCACCGCGCCGATCATGAGATCGGCCTCCCTGGCAAGCTCCGCAATCGCCGCGCGCGTGGAATAAACCGTGGAGATCGCGTTGCCGAATTGGCTCGAGAGGCGCCTCAAGGCCTCCGGCGATCGGTCGACAACCGTCACCTGCGCGCCCATGCCGACGGCAATCGTGGTTGCGTGAGTGCCCGACACGCCTCCACCCAGGATCACCACGGAAGCAGCCGGCACGCCCGGAACACCACCCAGCAGAATGCCGCGTCCGCCCTGCGCCTTTTCAAGAGCGTGGGCCCCCACCTGTGGCGCGAGTCTTCCCGCGACCTCGGACATCGGCGTCAGAAGGGGCAGGGCGCCCGAGGGCGAGGTGACCGTCTCGTAGGCGATGCAGATAGCCCTCGACTCCATGAGATCCCGGGTCTGCTCCGGGTCGGGCGCAAGGTGCAGGTAGGTAAACAGGATCTGCCCTGGCCGCAGGCGCTTGCGCTCTTGAGCCAGAGGCTCCTTGACCTTCACCACCATCTCGGCGTTCGAAAAGATCGCGTCTGGACCGTCGACGATTTCGGCTCCGGCGAGTCCGTAATCCTCATCGGTGAAGCCTGAGCCGAGGCCCGCTCCGGACTGCACCATGACGCGATGACCATGAAGGGTCAGTTCGTGAACGGACGAGGGGATCAGCCCCACGCGAGCTTCGTTGTCCTTGATTTCTGACGGCACCCCGATCAGCATGTGAGCGTCTCCCAGATGTTCCCGACCTTGTATCGTTGTCGGTGATGGCTTGAATAACAGGCAGGCTTGTTCACCTGCCCGTCAAGGGAGAAAGCGTCAAAGAGTTGACGTCACGGCTTCCACGGCATCCTTCGTAGCTGCCACGATGGTGTCGGCCTCGTCCCGTGTCAGACAGAGCGGCGGAGCAAAGCCGAGGATATCGCCCTGCGGCATGGCGCGACCGATGACGCCCCGCTCGAGCAGGGCTGCTGTGATGCGCGGGCCGACCTTCTCGGAGACATCGAAGAACACCCGGTCGTCCCGGTCGCGCACGAACTCGACGGCTGCCATCAGGCCTTCGCCGCGCACCTCGCCCACGAAGCGGTTGCCGCCCACGGCATCGGTCAGGGCTTTCTTGAAGTAGGTGCCGACCTCGCCCGCATTGGCCACGAGATCGAGCTCGTCCACCACCTCGAGATTGGCGACGCCTGCCGCCGCGCAAAGCGGGTGAGACGAATAGGTCCAGCCATGGCCAATGGGGCCGTATGTGTCGGAGCCCTGCTCCAGGATGCGCCAGAGCTTTTCCGACACGATGACACCGGAAAGCGGGGCGTAAGCCGAGGTCAGGCCCTTGGCGATGGTGATCAGGTCCGGCTTCATGCCGTAGTGATCGGAGCCAAACATGGTGCCGAGACGGCCGAAGCCGGTGATAACCTCGTCGGCGATGAGCAGGATATCGTATTTCTGCAGCACCGGCTGGATCTTGTCCCAATAGCCCTTCGGCGGCGGCACGATGCCGCCGGTGCCGAGCACCGGCTCGCCGATGAAGGCCGCGATGGTTTCCGGCCCCTCGGCCAGAATCATCTCCTCGAGCTTGTCGGCGCAGAACTGCGAGAACTGCTCCTCGCTCATGGAGCGGTCGGGGCGGCGGAAGTAATACGGCGCTTCCGTGTGCAGGATCGGCGGACGGGGAAGATCGAAGAGGTTGTGGAAGGCGGCGAGGCCCGTGAGACTGCCGCTCATGAGACCCGAACCGTGATAGCCGCGCCAGCGCGAGATGATCTTCTTCTTCTCCGGGCGCCCGAGCACGTTGTTGATGTACCAGACGAGCTTGAGGTTGGTCTCGTTGGCGTCCGAGCCGGAGAGGCCGAAGAACACCCGGCTCATACCCTTCGGAGCCCGGTCGATGATCATCTTGGCAAGACGGATCGACGGCTCCGAGCCGTGGCCCACATAGGCGTGGTAATAGGGCAGGGCGGCGGCCTGCGCCGCGATGGCATCGGTGATCTTGGTGCGGCCGTAGCCGACATTCACGCAATAGAGGCCCGCAAAGGCGTCGAGGCTGCGCTTGCCCTGACGGTCGACGATATATATGCCCTCCGCGCCCGTGATGATGCGGTTCGGCGTTTCGCCGCGCGCATGCTGGGCCATATGGGTGGAGGGATGAAAGAAGTGATCCCGGTCCCAGGCGTTGAGTTGGTTATCGAGAGTCTGGTTCTCTTCGAGCATGGGGAACTCCGGATCAGTTGATGTCGAGGCAGAGGTATTTGAGGTCTGTAAAAGCTTCGAGGCCGTGGCGCGAGCCTTCGCGGCCGATGCCGGACTGCTTCATGCCGCCGAACGGAATGGGCGCACCGGTGATCTTCACCCGGTTGACCGCCACCATGCCGTATTCGAGGGCGCGGCCGAGCCTTAGGCCTCGCGCACCGTTCTCGGTCACGACATAGGCCACGAGACCGTACTCGGTCGCATTGGCCCGGGCCACCACTTCCTCCTCCGTATCGAAGGGGGTCACGGCGGCAATCGGCGCAAAGGTCTCCTCGCTCATGATGAGGGCGTCGTCCGGCACATCGGCCAGCAGGGTCGGCATCACGTAGAGCGGTCCGGCAGGGGCTGCGTCCCCGGCCACGCGGCGGGCACCCAGCGCCAAGGCATCGTCGATCTGGGCGTGAGCCTTCGAGACGGCATTGGCATGCATCAGCGGCCCGATCTCCGTGTCGGCCTCGAGACCCGGGCCGACCTTCAGACCGGCGATCCGCTTGCCGTACGCCTCGCAGAAAGCATTGTAGATCGAGCGCTGGACGTAAATGCGGTTGGCCGCCAGGCAATCCTGGCCGGAGGTGGCGAACTTGGCCGCCATGGCGATCTCGACGGCCTTGTCGATGTTCGCATCATCGAAGACCAGCAGGGGCGCATGACCGCCCAGTTCCATGACAAGCCGTTTCATGGTTCCGGCGCAGCGGGCCGCGATCCTGCGGCCGATCGCGGTCGAACCCGTGAAGCTGACGACCCGCACGCGCTCGTCGTCGCAGAACCGGTTGGCGATGGGCTCAGCGTCTCCGGTCACGATGTTGAAGACGCCCGCTGGCAGGCCTGCACGCTCCGCCAGTTCCGCCAGAGCAAGCGCCGAGAGCGGGGTGTAGGAAGACGGATGCGCCACCACGGTGCAACCGGCGGCGAGGGCCGCAGCCGCCTTGCGAGTCAGCATGGCCGACGGGAAGTTCCAGGGCGTCAGCAGGGCCGCGACGCCGAGAGCCTCCCGGCGCACCAGCATCTCGGTGCCGGGCAGGTGGCTCGTGACGCTCTCCACATTCAGGCGCCTGGCCTCTTCGGCGTACCATTCCACGAAGGAGGCGGCGTAAGAGATCTCGCCGAGCGACTCGGCGAGGGGCTTGCCCTGTTCCAGGGTCATGATAAGGGCGAGATCCTCGCGGGCCTCCAGGATGAGATCGTGCCAGGCACGCAGGCGTGCCGAGCGCTCCTGAGGCAGAAGGGCCTTCCAGGCTGGCAATGCGCGAGCGGCGGCATCGACCGCCTGGGACGCTTCCTTGGCGCCCAGGCGGGACACGTGGGCGACGGTCAGGCCCGAGGCCGGATCGCGCACCTCGAAACGGGCATCGGCTTCCGCTCCGACCCAGCGACCGTCGATATAGGCCATTTCGCGCAGGATGCGCGGATCCCGCAGGCGGCTAAGGGCAGGGTGGGTGTCGGGCTTGGCCGGTAGGGACGAGGTGATGTGCGTGATCGCATTCATGCGGCGCTCTCCTGAAAACCAATGGCGAGACACTAGCCGCTCAGGCGGCGAGACACTTTCGGTTCTTGGCGAGGGAGGCAGAGAAAGTCTCGGTTTTGACGGGCTGCAACCGAGACTTTCCTGGGTCAGCCGTTCAGCACCGAACTCAGGAATTCGCGCGTACGCGGTTGTTCAGGATTGCTGAAGAAGCGATCGGGCTCGCCCTGTTCCACGATGCGGCCTTTATCGAAGAAGCAGACCCGGTCGGAGACCTCGCGGGCGAAGCGCATTTCATGGGTGACGAGAAGCATGGTCAGGTCGTGTTCATGGGCGAGACCGCGAATGACGCCCAGCACCTCGCCAACGAGCTGCGGATCGAGCGCCGAGGTCGGCTCATCGAAGAGGAGAACGCGGGGCCGCATGGCCAACGCCCGCGCGATGGCCACGCGCTGCTGCTGGCCGCCGGAGAGCTGGCTCGGATAATGGTCCTTCTTGTCCAGGAGCCCCACCATGCGAAGCAGCTCAATGGCACGGCCTTCCGCCTCGTCGCGCTTCATCTTCAGCACCGCGACCGGCGCTTCCACGATGTTGCGCAGCACCGTCATATGCGGGAACAGATTGAAGCTCTGGAACACCATGCCGACATTGCTGCGGATCCTGTGCAGGTGCTTATCGCTGGCCTTGAATGCACCGCGTCCATGCTTCTCGTGATAGCTGATGCCGGCAAGTTCCAGGTCTCCCTCCTGAAACGGTTCCAGGGTCATCAGGATGCGCAGAACGGTGGACTTGCCGGAACCGGACGGCCCGATCAACGTCACCTTCTCGCCCTGGCGGACATCGAAATTGAAGTTGTCCAGAACAGTGAGTGCGCCGAACCGTTTGGTGACGTTCTTGAAGCGGATGATAGGCGTCATCGCAGGGGAATCCCGCTTTTGGGCAGAGCTCTTTCCACCAGGTGGATGAGAGCCGAGCAGATGAGAGTCATGGGGAGGAAGATAAGGCCGACCATGGAGAGCGGCACGAGATAATCGAAGGTCCGCTCGCCGATCATGTTGGCGAGGCCGAGCATGTCGAGCACCGTCACCACGGAGAGAACCGGCGTTTCCTTCAGCATGGACACGAGGTAGTTGCCGAGCGCCGGGACGATGCGCGGGATCATTTGCGGCACAACGATGTCCTTGTAGGTCTGAAGCCGCGTGAGGTTCAACGCCGTTGCTGCCTCCCACTGGCCGCGCTGGATGGCATTGATGCCGCCGCGATAGACCTCGGACGTGTAGGCCGAATATTGCAGGCCCAGCGCCAGCGCGCCTGTCATGAAGGCGGGCAGGACGATGCCGAAATCGGGCAGGACGTAGTAGAGGAAGAAGAGCTGGACCAGAAGCGGCGTGTCACGGACGAACTCCGTAAAGCAGGCGACCGTCCAGGAGATCGCCTTGTAGCGGCTGCGCCGCAACAGGGCCAGGACAAGGCCGAGGACCAGCGCGATGGCATAGCCCAGCGCCGCTGCCTGAAGCGTCACGAGAAGGCCGATCCCCAGGATCGGCAGGATCGAGAGGGCGAAGGACAGCGTCGTCGTCGTGTCCCATTCATAGCCGTACATCATGAATGGGCACTCCGGGGAAAGGCTGGGCCGCGCCGGAGCTTCATCTCGATGAACCGCATGATGAACATGAGGCAGAGCGCGATGATGAAATAGCCCAGCAGGGTCATGGTGTAGACCGTGGCACTGTCCAGGGTGATGTTGCGCAGGGACTGGGCCTGGAATGTCAGGTCGGCGATGGAAATGAGCGACACGAGAGCCGTGTCCTTGAGATTCTGCACCGCCAGATTGCCGAAGGCCGGCATCATCTCGATGATCGCCTGCGGCATGGAGATGTGCCAGAGCGTGTAGGATTTGCTGAAATTCAGCGCACGTGCCGCCTCATGCTGCTGCGGTGGCACCGCAAGCAGAGCGCCGCGCACCACCTCGGCTCCGAACGCTCCTGTCAGGAGCGAGAGAACCATGATGCCAGTAGTGATCGGGTCGAAGGAAATGCCGATCAGGGGCAAGGCGTAGTAGAACCAGAAGAGCTGCACGAGGAGCGGAGTGCCCCGGAACAGCACGATATAGACAAAGGCAATGCCGGAGATGATAGGGTTGCTCGATGTGCGGGCGATGCCTGCTGCGAAAGCCAGGACTACGCCGAGCATGATCGAGGCGAGCGAAATCATCACGGTGATCTGCGCGCCCTTGAGCAGGGGCACGAGATATTGCGACCAGGTCATCGTCGATCCCTTCTTGACGGTGTTCCGCCCGGCCGGAGATGCAAGTTCCGGGCCGGGCGGTTCGAAGGATGCGGCGGACTACTTGCCGGCGCAGAGGTCGGCGACGTTCTTGGCCATGGCGGCCTTGATGCTCTCCTCGCTCAGGCCGTAGGACGTGAGGATCTTCTTGTAGTCTTCCGTCTTGCGGAACTCGACCAGCGCGGCATTGTAGGCGTCGCGAAGGTCCTTGTCCTCGGGACGGAACGCAAAGCCGCCGTAGTTACGCACCGGCTTGCCGTTCACGATCGGGTCGGTGAAGGGCCTGACCTGTTCCACATTCGTGCCGCCCTCGGCGAGCTTGGAGACGGTCAGCTCGGTGGCCGCATAGGCGTCGGCGCGAGTCTGGACCGTGGAAAGTGCGTCCGCATTGGCCTGGATGATGACGATCTGGTTCTCCTTCACGCCGACGGCGCGGAGAAAGTCGATGTTGTTGGCACCCGATACCACGGCCACCTTCAGGGACGGATCCTTGGCGATATCCGCATAGGTGGTCAGCTTCTTCGGGTTGCCCTTCTTCACCAGCAGGCCTTCGCCGTAGCTGGAGTTCGGCTCCGTGAAGGAGACCTGCTTGCAGCGCTCGGGCGAAATGTTCTGCTCGGCGGCCGCAAAAGCGAAGCGGCGTGCCTTGAGTCCGGGAATGAGAGTGCCGAAGGGCGTCACGGTCCAGTTGACCTCGTTGATGCCCATCTTCTTGAGCACGGCGATCGCCACATCCGGGCCGATGCCGGCGGCGGTGCCGTCTTCCTTCATGTAGCCATAGGGCACCTCGTTGGCCGTCGCGCCCTGGATGTAGCCGTTGCTCTTCACCTCATCGAGAGTGAGGGCTTGAGCGGCGCCGATGCCCGCCACGAGAGCGAGAGCGGCGATGCCGGAAAGGATGGTCTTCTTCATCTGGTTTTCTCCTCTGGGTCTATGGATCCGCGTGCCGGTTGATCCGGCTTACAGCGTTGTCGCTGGCGGTGTTTCAAGTGTGGTCAGTCCTCCACCGTGGCGATCACCGCGAGGCAGTCGCCGGTTTTCACGAGGCCCGGGAAGTGCCGGGCGGCGAGCACGCCATCGAGAGCGGCGCGATATTCCATCGGCGCCTGTCCGGTGCGGCCCACCGGATGGATGCGCGCGATCACGTCGCCCTTGCGCACCGGATCGCCCAGATCCACGATAGGCTCCACGAGGCCGTCATCCTCCGCGAAGCGGAAGCAATCGGCGGACGGCATGTCGAGCCAGCGTGTGGGCTGCGTCTCCGGTGCGCCGGAGACGATCCCGGCATGCTTGAGCACGTTCAGGGTGCCCCGCTTGGCAATTCGCACCGTCTTGGCCGATGCGGTGCCGCCGCCCGAAAGTTCGGTCGTCACGAACACCTTGCCCATTGCTTCGGCAGCCGTGTCGTACATGCCAACGGCATCGATCTCGATCATTCGCATCGAATAGGGAGCCGCGAAGGCCGCGACCGCATCGAAGCAGCGTTTTTCCTGGTCCTTGTTCGGCAGCTCATGGGCGGCTGCATAGGGCAGGAAGTCGAGAGTGCGTCCGCCGGAATGGAAATCGAGCACGATGTCGGCCAGCGGCAGCAATGTGCGCTGGAAGTAGTCGGCGATCTTTTCCGTCACCGTGCCATCCGGTCGGCCCGGAAAGCTGCGGTTGAGGTTGCCCCGGTCGATAGGAGACGTGCGGGTCCCGGCGCGGAAGGCCGGATAGTTCATGGCCGGCACGATGATGACCCGACCCCGAACCTGATCGGTCGTCAGCGTGCGGGCGAGATCGAAGAGGGCGATAGGCCCCTCGTATTCGTCGCCATGGTTCGCGCCGGTGAGAAGGGCCGTCGGCCCTTCGCCACGCTTCACCACCGTGATCGGGATCATCACCGAGCCCCAGGCCGAGTCGTCCCGGCTGTAGGGCAGACGCAGGAAGCCGTGTTGCACGCCATCCGCATCGAAATCGACGCTGGCCGCGATGGGGGAGGGGCGCTGGATGGTGTCCATCATTTCACGAACAGCTTGCGCGGCACGTTGGACAGACACTCGACGCCCCTGTCGGTGATGACGATGCTCTCGGTAATCTCCAGGCCCATGTTCTCGAGCCAGAGACCTGTCATGAAGTGGAACGTCATGCCGGGCCGAAGCTCGGTCTTGTCGCCGGGGCGTAGGCTCATCGTACGTTCGCCCCAATCCGGCGGGTAGCTCAGACCGATGGGATAGCCCGTGCGGTTATCTTTGACGATGCCGTAGCGCTTGAGCACGGCGAAGAACGCGTTGGCGATGTCCTCACAGGCATTGCCGGGCTTGGCGGCTGCAAGGCCTTCCTCCATACCCTCCAGCACTGCCTTCTCGGCGTCGAGGAACGCCTGAGTGGGCTTGCCGAGGAACACCGTGCGAGACAGGGGGCAGTGATAGCGCTTGTAGCAGCCGGCGATCTCGAAGAACGTGCCTTCGCCGCTGCGCATGGGCTTGTCGTCCCAGGTCAGATGGGGAGCCGACGCTTCCTCGCCCGAGGGAAGGAGCGGTACGATGGCGGCGTAGTCGCCGCCGTAATTGTCGACGCCGCGTAGGCTGGCATCGTAGATCTCGGCCACGAGGTCGTTCTTGCGGATGCCGGGCTCGACCTTCTCAAGGATGCGCTGGTGCATCTTCTCCACGATGCGCCCGGCGATCTTCATGTACTCGATTTCCTGCGGGCTCTTGACGGCACGCTGCCAGTTCACGAGCGATAGGGAATCCTTGAACTTCGCATTCGGCAGATGCTTCGCCAATGACGCGTAGGCAGCCGCCGAGAAATAGTAGTTGTCCATCTCGACCGCGATTGTGCCCTTGTTCCAGCCGCGCTCGGCGATGATGCCGGACAAATGGTCCATCGGGTGGCGTTCCGTGGACTGCACGTAATGGTCCGGGTAGCCGATGATGTTGTCGTGGGACAGATAGGCCGTACGCTTTGCGCCATTGGCGTCCTGGCCGCGTCCGTACCAGATCGGCTCGCCGTCCGGCGGTACGAGCACGCATTGGTGGACGTAGAAGGACCAGCCGTCATAACCCGTCAGCCAGTGCATGTTGGACGGGTCGGTAACGATCAGAAGGTCGATCCCGGCTTTCTCCATGGCCTTGCGCGTCTTGGCGAGGCGCTCGGCGTATTCCGCTCGGCTGAAATTGAGATTGGGCGCGCTCAAGGCGTTTCTCCGGTTGGTTTTAGCGTATCGATGGCCTTGCCCGCACCGGCTTCCGCAGCACGGCGGCGGGTGAGAGTGGCGATGGCCGTGTCCTGCACGCCGGTACCCGTGAGGTCACACCGGGTGATGGCGTCCGGGCGCTCCCGGCCTGCCGCCTGTCCGGCGACGATCTGGCCAAGTTCGGGGAAAACCTTGTCGGCGGGCATCAGGCCGAGGCGGATGGCGTGGTGCAACTCGCCGAGGCGGCGCGTCTGTGCGAGGCTGTCTGCCACATAGATTGTGTGGGCGATCAGGGCTGGGTCGATTTCGTTCTTGTTCTCGGAATCCGAGCCCATGGCCGTGATGTGCTGACCGGGCCGGACCCACTCGGCCTTCAGGATCGGCTGCTCGGCAGGCGTCGTCGTGACGATGATGTCCGCGTTGCGACAGGCGGCCTCAGGCGAGGAAGATCGTTCCACCGGGATGCCCAGCGTTGCGGATGCGTCCCGCGCGGCGGCCTCAGCCTTGGCAGGGTCGCGAGCCCAGATCATGGCGCGGCGGATCGGGCGCACGAGAGTCAGCGCCTGCAATTGCAGGCGCGCCTGGATGCCTGCGCCAAAGATGGCGGCGCTTTCGGAATCCTGCCGCGACAGATACTTCGCAGCGACGGCTCCGGCGGCGGCGGTGCGCACATCCGTGAGATAGCCGTTGTCGAGCAGCAGCGCCTCCACGAGGCCGGTCTTCGTGCTGAGCAGCATCATGAGACCATTGACGCTCGGCAGGCCGATCTTCGGGTTGTCGAAGAACCCGGGGCTGACCTTGATAGCGAAACCGTCGAGGCCCGGCACATAGGCGCTCTTCACGTCGACCTCGCCCCGGTTCTCCACGATGTCGAGACGCAGGATCGGTGGCATGACGACAGGCTTGGTGGCGAGCGCCAGGAAGGCATCCTCAACGCAGGCGACCGCGCTGTCGTCGAGGGTGACGATCCTGCGCAGATCGGGTTCGGTGAGAATGACCATCTTGGCCATCAGGAATCTCCCGCCGTCGCGAGCCCATCCGCGCCCGTGAGGCTGCGATGGCGGGCTTCGTCGATATTGCGGCCCGAAAGCACGGCAACGACTGGACCGTTCAAGGGCACTTTGCGAGCGATCAGCGCAGCGATGCCGACCGCGCCGGCGCCTTCGACCACCTCGCCCTCTTCGGCATGGGCGTGGCAGATGCCTGCCGCAATCTCGTCCTCGGTCAGCAGGATCGTGCCGTCCAGAAGGTCGCGGCACATGGGAAACGTGTAGCGGTTGGCAAGGCCGATGCCGCCGCCGAGGGAATCCGCCAGCGTCTCGAATTCCTCGACGGCCACCGGCTGCCCCGCCCGCAGGCTCGCCTCCATGGCGGCTCCTCGCTCCATCGACACGCCTATCACGCGGGCGCTGGGCAATTCGGCCTTGATTGCCGCAGCAACGCCGGACGCGAGGCCGCCGCCCGAGAGGGGCACGAGGATCAACTCGGCTTGCGGGCAATCCTCCGCAATCTCCAGGCCCATGGTGCCCTGACCGGCAATGACGTCTGGATGGTCGAATGGCGGGATGGCCGTCAGGCCCTCCTCGCGCACCAGCCGATCGACCTCGTCCTGGGCGTCGTCCTGGGAGCGGCCCACGATATGAACCTCCGCGCCAAGTGCCCGCACGGCCTCGACCTTGTTCGAGGGCACGAGGGCTGACATGCACACGACCGCCCGCACACCTTCCGCCTTGGCCGCATGGGCGAGGGCACGTCCGTGGTTGCCGGTGGACGCAGTGACGAGACCCCGTGCACGCGCCTCATTCCCAAGCAATAAAACTGCATTGGTGGCGCCCCGGAGCTTGAAGCTGCCGGTGGTTTGGTGGCTTTCGAGCTTGAGGAAGACTGGAACGCCGCAGTGCCTTGAGAGGCTGGGAGACTCGACCAAAGGCGTTCGCCGGACATGACCGGAAATCCGGTTGGCGGCTGCCGTGATGCTATCGAGGCCGACCAAGCTCATGCGCAGCGGCCCTGGCAGGCTGCGCCCGTACCGACGCGGCAAGTTTCATGACTTCGATAATGCGTGCGGCTCGACTGCATCGTCACCCCTTGCCGGCTGACATTTTGCCAGGACAAAGCGATGGTGTGATGCGTCAATTTTCATGTCAATCATTATATTGTCATGAAACAATCCTGGCCCGGTTCACCCGATGCCTTGTTCAGGAGGCTGCAGTTTATGCAATGGAACTCGTATCGAAGACTGGCGGCAACTGTTCAAAGGTCTCTGCAATCGTCCGCAGCGAGCGGCTCAGGGTGGCGTGGGAAAGACGACCGCCGATACAGATGCGGATGCCGCCCGTGCTGTCTGCCGCTGCTTTGAAGGGATCAGCCGGGGTCACGGCGATGTTCTTCTGAGCCAGCATCCGCACGAGTCCTTCTTCCGTCCAGCGAGGCGGCACTTTCAGCCAAGCGCAAAGAGACAAGGGATGAGTCCGGGCGATGTGCGCTCCGAGGATCTCCGACACCATGGCTTGGCGCGCCCGCACCTCCCGGCGTTGCAGGTCGATCAGGTTCAGGGCCGTGCCGTCTTCGATCCACAGGGTTGCGATCTCGGCAGGAAGATTCGTGGCGCTCCAACTCGTCACGCGCATGATGCTTGCGACGCGAATCGAGTATTGCGGCGGCACCACGAGATATCCGACACGCAGTCCCGTCAGGACCGATTTCGTGAAGCTGGTGACGAAGAAGCCGAGGTCGGGCAACAATTCGGTAAAGGATGGAAGCGGAGTCTCCAGCAGCGGCTTATAGACTTCGTCCTCCACGACATAGATGCCGTAGCGACGGGCAATCTCCGCGATGGCGCGCCGCCGCTCGGCGCCCATCACATGGCTGGTCGGATTACCCAGCGAGGGGATGAGCACCAGAGCGGTCACCCCGCCGGCAGCGCAGGCCTCCTCGAAGGCTTCCACGAGAATGCCTTCGTGGTCGGTTGGGACGCCGCGCAGGGTAAAGCCCAGGACATTGGCAAGGCCGATGATGCCATGGTCCGTCAGATTCTCCGTGAGAACGATCTCGCCAGGCTGGACGATGGCTGCGACCGCCAGAAACAGGCCGTGGGCGGCGCCGTTCGTGATCAGGATGCGATCCGTCGCCGCCTCCGCATCAAGACCTCTCAACCAGACCTGTGCCGCCGCCCGGTGGCGCTCCAGCCCCGCAATGGGCCTGCAGGGGCGCATGAAGGCGCTGTTGTCGCTCTGGGCAAGACGCCTCATGACGGCGCGGGACGCGTCTTCGTGCGCTTCGGTGTAGACCGCCCGGATAATGGAGAGATCGACGGTCTCGCCAGGATCCCGATCAAGCATGAAGCGGTCGGCCTTCTCCGTAACCCGACTGCGGACGAAGGTGCCTCGGCCGACCTCTCCACGCAGATAGCCGCGCCGCTCGGCCTCCCGATAGCTGAGGCTCACTGTCTGCACGGACACTCCGAGCTGCCGGGCAAGGTCCCGGTGCGTCGGCATGCGCGCATGCGCCGGCAGGATATCCGCGTCTATATCCGCGATGATCCGTTCGGTCAGAAGCTTGTGCTTCGTGACCCCCTTCCGCTTGGTCAGTGTGGGGCGCCAGTCCGCAATCCGCGTTTCCTCGGGTTGGATAAAGGCGTCTTGGTCATCAAGGGGGCGAGGCAGCTCGCGCATGGGATTGTCTCGAACGATTGAAATGGATAAAGCCTTACATTGTGCTGGAACTTCGAGATAGCCATGAAACTCGACAAAATTGACTTGAAGATCCTTGCCGCGCTCCAGAGGGACGGCCGGATGACCAAAATTCGGCTCGCCGAGGCTGTCAATCTGTCTCCCACGGCATGTTGGGAGCGCCTGAGCCGCCTTGAGAAGAGTGGAGTGATTACCGGCTATACGGTGCGCATCAATTCGAACAAATTGGCCCGCCGAACCGCCGTCCTCGTAGAAATCATGCTGAAAAGCCATCAGCAGTCCGATTTCGACCGCTTCGAGGAGGCAATTCTCAAGGAACCTGCGATCATCTCCTGTGACGCGACCGGCGGCGGTGTCGATTATATTCTCAAGATCGTATCCGAAGACATCGATGCCTATCAGAGGTTGATCGATAAGCTGTTGCGGCTTGATCTTGGGATCGAGCGGTATTTCACGTACGTGATAACGAAGAACGTGAAGACCGCCGACCCGCTCCCGAGTCTTACAATCGAAAATGCTATCTGACTGGGTTCAGGAACGAACTTGGCGAGGACGTTCGAGGGGCTGTTGCATTGATCTTGGCGGCCTAGGACAGGAGGCTAGCCAAGGGGTTGCCCGGTTGTCTCTGTTTAAGCGCCGCCGCTTTCCAGTCGAGATCACTCTGTTGTGCGTCCGCCGTTACTGCAAGTACGGGATCAGCTACTGCGATCTCGCCGAGATGATTTAGGTGCGGGGCGTCGAGATCGACCCATCCACGATCTTTCGGTGGGTGCAGCGCTACGCTCCGAAGATGGCGAAGCGGATCCGTTCATACCAAGGTCATCGCTTTGCCCCCTAGTCCTTGTTTCGGGCTGCCGACAAGCATGGCCAGCTGGTTGACTTCATGCTGTCCGATTTGGAACGTAGGCTGCATGGGCTCGTCCTCGAAGCCGGGGCAGGATTGGCATCGCGTCGCAACCCGACACGCAGCGTCCTTTTTCCTGGATCATGCTTGCACGTCCGAAGAACTCCGCCAGATACTCAGTCGGGAAGGGTCTGACGGCCGAAAAGCGGAAGGATCGGATGGCTGCGATATATACCGACTTGGAGGGCAAGGTGGTCCTCGTCACCGGCGGCGGTTCCGGCATCGGCGAAGCAATCGTTCGCCGCTTCGCCGAGCAGAAATGCAGGGTTGCCTTCATCGATATTGCCCGTGACGGATCGGAGCGGCTCGTCCGCGAGTTGACGGATCAAGGCCTCGACGTGCATTTCGAATATGCCGACCTGACCGACATCGGAGCCCTGCGCGCCGCGATCGGCCGGATCAGGAATGGACTGGGTGCCATTCAGATCCTCATCAACAATGCCGCTCACGACGAGCGCCATCCCACGCCGGAGGTTACGCCCGAGTACTGGGACGACCGCATTGCCGTAAACCTCAAGCATCAGTTCTTCGCTGCCCAGGCCGTCCTGCCGGATATGCAGGCCGCGAACAGCGGCGCCATCATCAATTTTGGGTCGGTCTCCTGGATGGCGGGCCAAGGCGGCATGGCCGCTTACACGGCGGCCAAATCCGCTGTCCTTGGGCTCACCCGCTCGCTCGCCCGCGACTACGGTTCCTACAATATTCGCGTGAACGCCATCGCGCCGGGCTGGATCATGACGCAACGCCAGATCGAAAAATGGCTGACGCCCGAAGGCGAGCGAGAATTGATGCAGCGTCAGTGCCTGAAGCGGAAGCTCGTCCCGGACGAGATCGCAAGGTTCACGGTCTTCCTTGCCTCCGACGAAGCCTCGGCCTGCACCAACCAGCAATATATCGTCGATGGCGGCTGGGTCTGACCGATATCTGTGAAGCCCCCCACACGCCGCATCGCATCAACGGTCGGTGCCCGCGGAGGTGACGGCAGGCCGATCCTCCTTCTCTGAGCGGGCGCACCGTTCGGCGCGACCCTTCGGTTCTGTAGGATGCGCTAGGAGCATTCTCTGCCTCCGGCGCAAGGGAAACGGCGTGGCCGAAATCTTTGGGAATTAAGTATTAGAGAACTAAGCTATATCCTGTCGTGCCATGGGCCGCTGACGAAAGGGCTTTACCGTTCCCAACAGAACTGCAATCCTCCCCTGAAGAGATGCCGAGAAGGCAGCCCGGTTCGCGTTGAGAACCGATCGAGGGAGGATGCATGGCGCTCCTCGAGCTTCAGGGTATTGCCAAGCATTTCGGTGCCATCGAGGCATTGAAAGGCATCGATCTCTCCGTCGATGCCGGCGAGGTGGTTGGCCTCATGGGCGACAACGGCGCCGGCAAATCCACTCTCGTGCGGGTTATTGCCGGGAATTTCCGCCCCTCCGAGGGCGAGATTCGGATACAGGGTCAGGTCAAGCACTTCCATAAACCGGTCGATGCCCGTGCCGAGGGCATCGAGGTCGTGTATCAGGACCTCGCCCTGTGCGACAATCTCACGGCCGCCGCCAACGTTTTCCTCGGCCGGGAGTTGAAGCGCCAGATCGGGCCGCTCAAGATCCTCGATTATCCGGCCATGTATGCCCGCGTCGCCGGGCTGTTCAAAGAGCTGAAATCGGAGACGCGCCCCCGCGATCTGGTCAAGCAGATGTCGGGTGGCCAGCGCCAAGCCGTGGCCATCGCACGCACGCGCCTGTCGGACGCGCGCATCGTGCTCATGGACGAGCCGACGGCGGCGATCAGCGTGCGGCAGGTGGCCGAGGTGCTCGATCTGATTCGGCGTCTGAGGGACAAAGGCATCGCCGTCATGCTGATCAGCCATCGCATGCCGGACGTGTTCGCCGTGTGCGATCGTATCGCTGTCATCCGCAGAGGCACGAAGGTCGCAGACAAACCTGTCGACAAAACCTCTCCTGAGGAGGTCACCGGCCTCATCACAGGAGCCATTCACGCAGTATAACCCCGAGGACCTATGACGACCGTTCCCACTCGCCCCCTCCAGAGCAGCGTCGCGATTGAGGATATTACGGGCCTCAAGGAACGGAGCCTTGGTCAAAGGCTGCTCTCAAGCCAGCCCTTCTGGGTTACGATCGCTCTGGTCATCATCTGTGCCGTCATGGCGTGGGATCAGCCCGATGCTTTTGCCACGTCCGACAACTTCTTCAACATCACTCGCAATTTCGCCTTCATCGGTATCATGGCCGTCGGCATGACGGCCGTGATCCTCACTGGCGGCATCGATCTATCCGTCGGCTCTTTGATGGGTCTCGTGGGCGTGGTCTGCGGTCTCATCCTCCAGGCCGAGTATCACTGGGCTGTTGCGATCCTGGCAGGACTTCTCACAGGCGCGGCCGCAGGAGCGGTGAACGGATTTCTCGTCGCCTATGTCGGGCTTCCAGCCTTCGTCGTCACACTGGGCATGCTCTCGGCAGCCAGATCTCTCGCAATCGTTTTGTCCGAGAACAGGATGATCTATGAATTCGGGCCATGGGGAGAGACGTTCAACGCTATCGGGGGTGACTCGATTCTCGGCATCGCCAATCCCGTCTGGGTGTTGGCGATCCTGGCACTCATCTTTGGCTTTATTTTCAACTTCACGGCCTGGGGCAACTATCTCTACGCCATTGGCAGCAATGAGGATGCCGCCCGTCTGACCGGCGTTCCGGTCCGGCGCGTGAAGCTGCAGGCCTACATCGTCTCGGGCCTTACGGCAGCGCTCGCATCCGTCCTGATCGTCGGCTGGCAGGGTTCGGCCATCAACGCTCTTGGACAAGGCTATGAACTGCGCGTCATTGCATCGACCGTCATCGGCGGGGCCGATCTCATGGGCGGTCAGGGTGGCGCTTACGGCGCCGTTATCGGTGCGGCACTGATCGAAGTCATTCGCAACTCTCTTCTCATGGCAGGCGTCGATGCCAACTGGCAGGGCGCCTTTGTCGGCCTCTTCATCGTGTTGGCGGTTCTGCTCCAGCGGATCCGCGGCAAACGTTCGGCTTGAGCACAATGCCGGGCGATCATAACCACAGGAGGACACCAATGAGGATTCTAACCTTAGGCGTGGCGGCTGCCGCTCTCCTTGCGCTGGGCGCCAGCGCTCAGGCGCAGGGGAAGAAATACACCTTCGCACTCGTGCCTAAGAACATGAACAACCCATTCTTCGATCAGGCCCGCGACGGTTGCAAGAAGGCCGAGAAGGAGTCGAACGGCGCGATCGAGTGCATGTATATCGGCCCCGGCGAACATGGCGGCGGCGATGAGCAGGTTCAGGTCGTGAACGACCTGATCACGAAGAAAGTTGACGGCATCGCTGTCTCCCCCTCGAACGCAGCCGCGATGGCGAGAGCTCTCGAAGGCGCGAAGAAGGCCGGCATCCCGGTTCTGACCTGGGACTCCGACCTTCTCGACAAGGACAAGGCCCTGCGCACGGCCTATGTCGGAACCTACAACTATGACATTGGCGTGAACCTCGCCAAGCTCGCCCAGCAGCTCAAGCCGCAGGGGGGAACGATTTGCATCCAGTCTGGCGGCGCAGCCGCGGCCAACCACAACGAGCGCATGCAGGGGATCCGGGATACGCTGTCCGGAGCGAAATCGAGCGCGGCTCCAGGCACGAAGCTGACAGGCCAGAACGGTTGGCGCGAGATCGACGGCTGCCCGCTCTACACGGATGACGACTTCCCACGGGCCGTTCAGCAGATGGAGGACATCCTCGGCAAGAACCCGCAACTCGATGCCTTCATTCCGACGGGTGGTTTCCCGCAGTTCATTCCGCAGGCCTATCGCCGGGTTGCCGAAAAATACAAGGACCGCATCGACAACGGCTCGCTCGCGCTGGTCGTCGCCGACACGCTCCCGGTCCAGATGGACCTCATGAAGGCGGGACTCTCCAAGGGACAGGTCGGTCAGCGTCCATTCGAGATGGGCTACAAGACCATGCTGTTCCTGAAGGACATGAAGGACGGTAAGCCTGCGCCGAAGGATCCGACTTATACCGGTCTCGATGTCTGCACCCCGCAGAACGCGGCAACCTGCATCGGTGGCTCCGGAACCTAGGACATCACATTTTGACGGCGAGGTGGATCTAGTCCGCCGCAACCAGAGAAATGCGCCTCCGAACCCACGTTCGGAGGTGTTCTTCTTTGTCTGTCATGAAGGGCGGACGACGCCTTTCTTCAGGATGATGTTACCGGAGAGCCTGGCCTTGTTACGGGAAACGGCTGCAGGCTGATGCACGGTAGGGTGGGTAGGGAATGCAGCCGATCTCCTATGCTCGCCATCAGTTTCCACCCGAGGTCATCCGGTAGGCCGTCTGGCTCTACTTGCGCTTCACTCTCAGCTACCGTGATGCAGAGGAATTCCTGGCCGAGCGCGGACTGGATCTATCCTATGAGACAGTCCGGCGGCAGGTCCATAAGTTCGAACCTGCCTTCACCCGCAATCTGCGCCGACTGCGTCCTCAACCGACCGGTACGTGGCATCTGGATGAGACGGTGGTCTCTATTCAGGGCAGAAGCGACTCGTCAATGGCGCATTGCGGCCTCGGCAGAATAACAAGATCCAATGCGCTCTCGGTTGCGGCTGGGGTCAGGTTCCCATGACAAGGCCGATGCTGCAATTCGTCATGGTATTTCGCTGGAGGCGAAATTCATGATACCTATTCAGGAACGCCCGCCTTGCGAAGGCCCTCAACGAACACCTCACAGTGCGCGAATTTGTGCAGATGCCTGCGGACTAAGCTCAGGCTCAGCGGCGGGTCCATTCGGTCTCGAACAGCAATTAACTCCTTAGCCTCTTCAATTAACCCTAGATGGCCGCAGCAGCTAATCAGGGTATTGAAGGGCCCGGTGTAGTCTGTGAAACCGGAAACGGATGCTCTGAGAAAAGGGAGTGCCTCTTCGAATCGACGCGCACCCAAGAGGGCAAGGCCATGGGTGGTCGTATAGAACCCGGAGAAACTGTCGAGCGGGCTCATGCGCAATGCCCACCCAGTTTCGACAATGGCCTCCTCGAACCGGCCTACTCTCAGGAGTGCCCATCCGAGCGCTGTATGACCAAGTGCGAAGCTCGGGGTGAGCATCAGAGCGGTTTCGAGTTCCGCCAATGCTCGCTGATGCTGGCCGGCCGTGCTGAGACCTAGTCCAGACACCATTCTGGCCCAAGGCTCGCCGGGATCGAGGGCAAGAGCATCCTGGGCGTGAATGGCTGCCTGCTCGTAACCTGCCTCCACGTCAGGCGCCCACAGGCACATGCATGCCCACCAAATGGCCCAGCTGAGGAGGGCATGGGCTCGTGCATAACGCGGCTCCAGGCTAACGGCACGCCGCAGGAGCAACTGGGCTTCCTCATTCTGCGTCCGCTCCACCTTGTTGAGAAGGGTCATGGCCCGAACCACTAGCCCCCAGGCATCGATACTGTCGGGTTGCTCCGTTGAGGCGCGAAATCCTTCCTCGGCATAAAGGTGCGGCTCTACGGCAGCAACTACACGCTCTGCAATATCATCTTGAACGGCAAAGATGTCCTGCCTGTCGCGGTCATACTTCTCGGCCCAGATATGCTTGCCTGATGTCGCATCAATAAGCTGACCGGTGACACGAATGCGCGAGCCGGCGGTTCGGACGCTACCCTCCAAGACGTAACGGACCCCGAGATCATGCGCGACCTGTCGGATATCCACGGCCGTGCCCTTGTAGACAAACGTGGAGTTCCGGGCGGTGACGAACAGCCAGCGCAGACGTGCAAGGGCGGTGATGATGTCCTCGGAGATGCCGTCCGCGAGAAAGTCCTGCTCAGGATCCATGCCCATGTTCACAAAGGGCAAGACAGCGATTGATGGCTTGTCGAGGGGCTTCAAGTCTGCGGCTTTAGGGGAGTGGCGGGCCGTGTCGTTCGGTAACCGGAACGATCCACCGACTATAGGTCGCAGGGAAAGTTGCGTCTGGCTCTCAATGATCGATAGGGTCTTATCGGAGAAGCGTCCTGTCAGCAGTTTGTCGACTGTCGACTTGCCCAACTTCGTTTTGAACGCGAACTGCTCGCGCGACATGCGTTCACGCGCGATGTAGTCCCTGATCACTGCCGCAATCTGTTTCCTGTCGTCCAGCATCACCCCGCCTGTCCGTGAACTCCCAGAAATTGGCCGGGAAACTTCCGGAAAATACAGACAACTTCCGATAAGAGCCACGGAAGAAAATGCTCGCTACAACTGCCGCATTGTCAAGGAGGCAAATGAGGAAAGTCTTCTTAGCGCAAGACTGATCAAGACGCGCCCTGTTGGACTAGACATGAGGAGATGACCATGTTCGATCACATCGTACAAACAAGCGAGGCATTGAGAACGGCTGCGGAGCGAGCCGCAGAGACACTGATCCCGGCGCTCTGCGGCTGCGAGGCATGCGGGACTAAGAAACTGATTGCAGCTCCCTCGATCGGTACCTGCGCTGACTGTGGAACTGAACTGACGGTGCTCGAGTCCAGTACTGCATTGAGGGCTTTCGGGCAGGAGCCGAATACGGTGTCACCGTATGCAGCGTAACGGTCTTTCAAGTAAGTCCGGCAACCCGAGCACATAGGTCGTATCAGCACCAGAGACGTGAATTACGCTGAGACCAACAAACAGATGATTGAAGCCCACGAACGGTCAATGCTCCGTCGGCCGGATAGCCTCTGTGATCAGAGTTGTCTCGGTCATCTTCCAGGATAATATATCACGTCACTTAGAAGTAGTGCGTGTGAATGAAAATCACTGCCCGCAGTTTATTTCAATTCTGTGCTCTTGTTTTGGAAGTAATGACTTCATGATAGAAGGATAATATGCCGTGATCAATCTGTCTAATCTCTTTTTACGCGCGGCTCTCGTCTTCCTCGGAACAGGGGTTTCCATGGGTATATTTATGTCCCTGTCGCAAGATTTTACGGTTAGGCCTGTGCATGTGCATGTGAATCTGCTTGGTTGGGTCGGCTTCTTTCTTTACGCTTCGTTTTATCGCTTCTTTCCACACACCGCCGGGACCCGGCTTTCATGGACCCATTTCTGGACTGCCGTCATCGGCCTTCCTGCGATGATGGTTGGGCTTACCCTCGTCGTCTTTGGTCACATGGATTTGGGTTTGCCTCTTTTACTTGGCGGGGAATTCGTGACTGTGATCTCGGTCGCACTCTTTATCTATATTGGATTTATGGCAACGAAGGCTGACTTGGTCCAAACACATCGCGAGAGCTTCGTCCCAGCTGAGTAATCAGATGAGAGTTTGCTTTGAAAAGTGTTGCCAGCATTGAAACGGGACTTGCCCCGCGTCGCCAGCCTATGAGGCTCCAGACACACCGCCCACAGGTTGGGGAGCTTCGCCCCGTCGACGATTGGCGAAATTGCGCTCACTGATGATGGTAGTGCTCTCTGGCTCGTTGGGACCCGCGATGCAGTCTCCTGCCGAAGCGTTTTGACGCAACAGCCAATCGACCGAACTCTATCAATCCCGGGTTTAGCCATGACCACCGTGGCAAGGTCAGCCTTCTACCGCCGATCCAGTGCGGCAGCCCAAGCCGGCCAGCACGAACTCCGTCATTTGATCCAAGGATGGGCCGGGTTCTCCAGCGCACTGCACGAGGAGCGCCGGATGACAGAAGCGAATCAGGGCAACCAGCACGCACCGCGACGCCACCACCGGATCGGCGGACGTGAACTCACCGGCGGCGATCCCCTCCTCGACGACCCGCTGGAAGATCGCACTCTTGCGCTCAAGATGGCCGTGGACAACCTGCCAGCTCTCGCTCAGAGCCCGCTCCACCATTTCATGCATGCGCAATTCATCGGTGTACAGGACCGCAGTCATCCGATGCATGGTCGCGATCATGTCTCGCAATCGGTCTGCCGCCGGAACTTTTTGACGTGCGATCGCTTCGATTGCCTCTTCGACCTCGCGCATTAGGCGCTCGGCGACCGCCTCGTTAATCGCTTTCTTGGAGTCGTAAAAGCGGTACACGTTCGCCGGGCTCATCCGGAGCGCCTTCGCGATGTCGGCTACGGTGGTTTTCTGATAGCCGATCTGCCGGAAAAGCCGCTCGGCCGTCTCGACGATACGACAGCGGGTGTCAGGCTCAGCCGAAGTGCGAACAGCATCAGCATCCATGGACTAAACCTATGATAAAATTCATCATTCGTCAATGAATGGCTTAGTGCACGGCTCCCATCCTCGCAGCGAGCCTACTCAGCGGCAATCGGCAGCGAGGGCTGCCTATCCAATTCTTCTGATCGACCTATCCCAGATTCCTCGGCCGAGCGGTTTCCGGCGCCACGCTCGTCGAGGTGGTTGCGGAACCACAGCGCATAGAGTGCTGGCAGGAAGAGCAGGGTCAGGAAGGTAGCGACAAACAGACCTCCCATGATGGTGACGGCCATAGGTCCCCAGAACGCCGACGAGGAGAGCGGGATCATTGCCAGGATCGCCGCCAGTCCGGTGAGCACCACCGGACGCGCCCGACGTACCGTTGCTTCGACGATGGCCTCGCGCCGGGTTGCACCCTGCGCCACGTCTATCTCGATCTGATCGACCAGGATTACGGTGTTGCGCATGATCATGCCGGCCAGCGCGATCAAGCCGAGCAGCGCCACGAAGCCGAAGGGCCGGCTCGCCAAGTTGAGTGCGAGCGCCGCGCCGATCAGGCCAAGCGGCGCGGTCAGGAAAACCAGGAGCAGACGCGAGAAGCTCTGAAGCTGGATCATCAGCAGCGTCAGCATCACTCCAATCATCAGCGGGAACAGCGCATAGATGGATGCATTGCCTTTCACCGACTCCTCCACCGCACCGCCGATTTCGAGACGATAGCCGGGCTCAAGCCGGTCACGGATCCCTGCTAGTGTCGGCCAGATCTGGCTCGTCGCATCCGGCGGCTGGACGCCATCGACCACGTCGGCTCGAACTGTGATCGATAGATCGCGGTTACGCCGCCAAAGGATCGGCTCCTCATGGGCATACTCGATGCGTCCGACTTGGGCGAGCGGCACCGCGAGCCCGTTGCGGGACACAATTGTAAGGTCGCCAATGCCACCGAGATCCAGGCGCTCCTGCTCTACTGTCCGGGCGACGACCTCTACCCGTTCGGTGCCGTCACGAACGGTGGTAATAGGGGTACCAGACAGAAGCGTCTGCAGGGACTGCGATACGGTCTTCGGATCTAGCCCGAGCGCACGGGCACGCTCCTGATCGACCACCAGCCGCACTGATGGGACCAACTCGTTCCACTCGAGATGGGGATCGACCACATCGGGGTTGGTCCGCATGACGTCGCGGACCTCGGATGCAATCTGGCGCACTGTCATCGCGTCCGGGCCGATGACGCGGAACTGAACCGGGAAGCCGACAGGCGGCCCGAAATTAAAGCGGTCGACCCGTACCCGCGCCGCGGCGAGGGCGCCTTGTGCCACTACCTCTTCGATGCGTGCCTTGACACGTTCGCGCGCCGGCACGTCCTTGGCGACGATCACGATCTCCGCGAAGGCTTCGTTGGGGAGCTGAGGGTTGAGGCCGAGCCAGAACCGTGGGGAGCCCTGACCGATATAGGTCGTATGCGTGAGGATATCGGGATCGTCGCGGAGGATTGCCTCCGCCTGTCGGGCCGTCTCGGCTGTGACGCCGATCGCCGTGCCTTCGGGCAGACGCATCTGAAAGAAAAGCTCGGGCCGTTCGGATAATGGGAAGAACTGCTGTTGGACCCGGCCGAAGGCAACGATTGAAGTCACGAAGATGCCGATCGTAGTCAATACCGTAAGTCCCCGCCGGTGAACGCAGGCCTGCACAATCCGGCGCAGGCCACGGTATATACGGGTCTCGTAAATCTCGTGCGGGTTCGCGTGCTGGGCAAGCGTCTCCGGTAGAAGCTTGACCCCTATGTAGGGGGTGAATATCACCGCCACCAACCAGGATGCGATCAGGGCGATTGCGACGACCCAGAAGATGCCGCCGGCGTATTCGCCGACTGCCGAATTGGCGAAGCCAACCGGGAGGAAGCCCGCTGCGGTCACCAGCGTTCCGGTGAGCATCGGAAAAGCTGTCGAAGTCCAAGCGAAAGCCGCTGCGCGCATACGGTCCCAGCCCTGCTCGATCTTCACCATCATCATCTCGACGGCGATGATCGCATCGTCGACCAGCAGGCCGAGGGCTATGATCAGAGCACCCAAGGTGATGCGGTGGAGGTCGAGGCCGAGGACGCTCATCACAGCAAACGTGATCGCGAGCACAAGGGGAACGGAGAGCGCCACCACGATGCCGGTGCGCCAGCCCAGCGACACGAACGAGACGAGGAGCACGATTCCGAGGGCTTCGATGAACGAGTGTTCGAACTCGGTGATCGCGTGATCAACCACCTGCGGCTGGTCGGCGACCTGCTCGATGTCGATGCCCTGCGGCACCGCCTGCACGAAGGCGTCCTTGGCGGCATTCACATCGTGGCCGAAGGCGAGAATGTTCGCCCCCTTGGCCATGACAACTCCGAGACCAATCGCAGGATGGCCGCGCTGGCGCACCAGAAAGTCGGATGGGTCTTCGAAGCCACGGGTGATCGTCGCGATGTCACCGAGACGGAACACGCGCCCATCCGCCTCGACTGGGGTTTCGGCTACGGCCTTCGCCCCGTCAAGCGCGCCCGTCACACGCACGGGGATCCGCTGGGCTCTTGTCTCGACTATGCCAGCGGGAACAACGGCATTCTGCCTCTGCAGCGACTCGAACAGAGCCTGTGGCGGTATGCCCAAGGTGGCCAGCTTGGCGTGGCTGAACTCAACATAGATGCGCTCATCCTGCACGCCATAAAGGTTGACCTTCGTGACCCCAGGGACTTTCAGGAGTTGCTGACGCAGCCCCTCGGCGACCTTCTTGAGTTGTGCGAAGTCAGCGCCGTCGCCGGTCAGCATGTAGAGGAGCGAATCGACATCTCCATACTCGTCATTCACATTGGGGCCGATCAGATCGCTAGGCAGTTGGCCTCGGATGTCGTCAAGCTTCTTACGCAATTGATAGAAGAGCTGCGGCACGTCCCGAGCTGGAGTGTTGTCGCGAAGGCCGATATTCATCGCCACAAAGGCTGGCTTGCTGTAGGTGACAACCTTGTCAAGCCACGGCAGCTCCTGCAGCTTCTTCTCGATGGTATCTGCAACCTGGTCCTGTATCTCCTGCGCCGTTGCGCCCGGCCATATCGCCGTCACGATCACGTTCTTGATGGTGAAGTTCGGATCTTCCGCGC
This sequence comes from Microvirga sp. VF16, assembly GCF_016864375.1. Lineage (GTDB taxonomy): Bacteria > Pseudomonadota > Alphaproteobacteria > Rhizobiales > Beijerinckiaceae > Microvirga. The sequence goes on from NZ_CP069354.1 coordinate 567,160, forward strand.
GCCCGAGTGAGCGGAAAGAGAGTAGCCCGCCGAGGCTGATCGCGACGATGAGGAACAGGATGAGCGCCGGATGGTGCACGGCCCATTGAGACAGGTTGAACTGCTTCATGGCTGGCTCCGAAGGTTTAGAACTGCAGCGTCTCGACGATTCGGACCCGCTGGCCTGGATCGAGCTTCTGGACCCCTAGGATGATCACACGATCGCCGTCGCTCACTCCTTTAGTGACGAGCACATCGTGGGACTGGTAGGCCGCGACCGTGACTGGCCGCAGAGCCGGTCGTCCATCCGTGCCGACCACCCAAACGGCCGGGCCTCCGCCCTGGTTGTGGAGTGACGAGAGAGGCAGGCGCGCAACTTCCGTAGTTCCTGCCTCACCGATCGTAACCGTCGCCGTCATGCCGAACTGAACCGTTTCCTCTGCGCTCAGGATCGAGAATCGGGCCTGATACGTGCGGGTAGCCGGGTCGGCCGAGGGCGAAAGCTCGCGCAGAGTCGCCTGATAGCGCTTGTCCGGATTTGACCAGAGAGTAATGGAGGCGGTGCCGGTTCGGACCGCAGCGATCTGAGCTTCCGGAATCGCGATCGCAGCTTCCTTCTCCGACAAGCGGGCGATGCGGATGGCGACCTTGTCGGTGTCGACCACCTGCCCCGGCTCGATCTGAGTGGCAGTAACAACACCGTCCAAATCGGCGGTCAGGGTTGCATACGAGAAAGCATTCTCGGCTAGCAATAGGGCGCGCTCGGCGCGGGCCAGGCGGCCTCGCGCCTCCTCGGTAATGGCTTGCTGGCGGTCGTAGGTTGCCGTCGTGGACCAGCCCTGTCCCCTCAGGGTGAGGATGCGCCGGAGTTCGGACTCAGCCTGCAGGAGCGCCGCGGTCGCAGCTCTCATCTCAGCTTCCGCCTGCTCCCGCTGAAGGCGCAGATCGGTCGCGTCGAGGGCGGCCAGCGCCTGACCTGCCTTGACCGTGTCGCCAACGGAGACAAGACGCCTGGCCACCTTCCCGGCAACGCGGAAGCCGAGATCGCTTTCGACACGGGGCCGGATGGTCGCGACAAAGGTCCGTTCCGGAGCCTGAGGCTCAAAAGCCACCGCCTGCACCAAGACCGGGCGATCAGATTTTACCGCTTCCTGGGGCTTTGCTTGGCAGGCAGCAAGCGTCGCGGCAAGACCAAATGTGAGGATGGGCAGGGATGCGTGCATGGCATTCATCTCCGGTACGCCTTCTCCCGGCTAGGCGCTTGCCTGTGGGCGGATCCGAGCCAGCGCACAGCCGGAGTTCCCTCTTCAAATGGCTCAGGCGAAACCTGAGACCTGACGAATGTCGACTTTCGTCACTTTATACTCGTCATGAGGGCGGGTGATCTGTGCGCCACCGCACGCGAGGGAGTCCCCGACACAGTCTGCAGTGCTGCCGCATCTGCGTGTTGTTATCGCGGGAGTCGCTTAGCGCTCCCATATACAGCGGCCGGAGAGGAGGGATCATCCTTTCCGTCGAATATATGACGAACGAGCTGGCAGCCTCCTCCAGGGAGCTGTCACTAACTCGGATAGGGCGGGTAAATGGATCGGGCTCTGCTGCAGTAACTGAGGTTGGTCATTGCACACCTACCGGAGTGGCCTCCTCATGCAGCAAGACCAAACAGCTCGTTCACAGACGGATTTCGCCCGCCACACCCTGATGCCTTAGGATGCAGTGATGCTGACGGATCATTCGCATGACCTCAAATCCCTTCAGAGTGACAGGCGCCGTTCTCATCTTCTGAAACCCGCGTGTCGGTCGGGTCAGGCGTTTAAGAGCACCGTGATTCGTCTCAATAATGTTGCTGAGTCATTTTGATGTCCGATCGCCACTTGAGGCACTAACGAGCCCTATGTCGGCGTCCTGCCCCCGTTCTCATGCGAGGGACAGCAGACTTGATGAGCATGGTGCTGATGGGCGCGTGAGAACTCACTCGGGAAGATATCCTGACTCAACACGAGAGCGACCGTCTAAATCCGAGCACCGCTGCGGCGGTTCTGCAGGTCAGTGAGTGCCTATCGGTCCATAAGTGTCGTAAGCAAAGTTCCCTTTTAGACGATAAAGAAGTCCTTGTGGGTGATATCCAAGTTCTTGGACAGCTTCGCAATCGCCCTCATGGGAGCATCGCCTGTGCCATCGGAATCGTAATAGAGATAGCCGGTCTTATCGTTGTAGATGACCCGATCATTCGTATCATGTGCTTTCGATCCGCTCCAGAAGGCGCTGGCCTTCAGGCCGCCGGTCGATCCCGCCTTGGTGAAGACGGATCGAGCGAGATGGATGCTGTCGTACTTCACCGAGAAGTCGGTGATCGTGTCCAGGTTCGCTTTGGTGGGCGAGACGTCAAAAACGAATCTGTCGTTGCCGCTTCCGCCCGAAAGAGCATCTTTGCCGAACTGCCCATAGAGATAGTCGTGGCCCGATCCTCCGATCAGCTTGTCATTCCCTCGGCCGCCATACAGATGGTCATTGTTGAGGCCACCACTCAGGTAATCGTTACCACCATAACCTTTGAGCCGATCATGGCCGGATTGTCCGAAAAGGCGGTCGGCTCCTGTGTTTCCCAGAAGAGAGTCATTTCCAGCCCCACCGTCGAGCGTTACTGCTCCATACGTGAAGCGTGTAGAGGTCAGGTCGAGCACATCGTTTCCAACTCCACCGCTGATCTGTGTGACGTTGGTCAGGCGCGGGGTATCAAAGCCGACTACCCTGTCCAGAAAGATGAGATCGGTTTCTGATGTGCCGTAGATCGTATAAACATCGAGGCCATCGCCCCAGGTATCAAAATTGGTGATGCCCTGTGCTGCCCCCCCTATTTTATTGGTTGGTGGGTCACCCGGGCTGCCATGATCCCCCCATGAGTCGAACATGAAGGTCCCGTTCCAATTGAGATACTGCATGGTACACGCCTCGCTAACCGCCGAGCCAGTGCGCTCGACAACTTAAAAAGCTTAAGAATTAACCTGAGGGTGGACTCCTGGTTTTTCTGAAATGCAAGCAAAAGAAATTGTAATGACCTATTTGAAAATGAAAAGATAACCCTCAATAGGGCATATTCGCTACCTCGATAGGAGGTATGGACTAATAACTTTGGCACTGACGATTCCATCAGAAAAATTTACATAGGTTAATTTATTGGTTCAGCACCTATTTACATAGGTTGGTATACTGCCTCAATATTCTAAGAATAGGGATACCCTGACGTTGATCTCCGATACTCCCGTCGGCCCGCCCTTAGGCTCCGGCTCAGCCGGTCCATGGACAGTTCAACTTGGTTACCGCATGGCATTCTCGATCTTCGACCTCGCCAGGCGTTGAGTTTTCGGAGGCTCCTGGTTGATATCAGGCCAATCCTCTTCGTCGAAATGATCGAGCATAGCAGATCACAGCCCCTTCGCGCGTTCGATCCGGCACTAGGCAGCAAATATCACCAGGTAGCAGATAAATGACTGGTGAAAGGATGTATTTCCCCGTTCTCACGTGAGGTGATGACCAGCGGCGCGATCATTGATGCCCGGGATGCTTACGACAGAACACCCCTGCACATTGCTGCGAGACAGGGTCATGTCGGCACGGCAAGACTTCCGCTGACCAATGGAACCGACGTGAATGCTCGGGCCACCAACAAGATGACACCTCTCCACCACGCGATCCTCAACAACAAAACCGAGATGGCCAGGATGCTCCTCGACTACCATGCGGACATCGAGGCGGAGAGCTCCAACGGCGGCACACCGATGTACTTCGCCGCTTCGTATGGGGTGACTGGCATGATCGAACTCTTTGCCGCCAAGAGAGCCAAGCTTCAAGGCGCGCGGAGGTGGGATGGTACGACTCCTTTATCGGAAGCTGAACGGAACGGCCACCAGGAGGCGGCTGACCTGCTTCGCCGTCTTGGCGCAACCCATTCGCCGTCTTGGCGCAACCCAATAGAGGCGAGGTCATCTCAAAATCCAGAAGTGGGCCGGGGACCATCAAGGAGCAGGATTGAGTTGGTGGCTTTAACTGCCGAATGCCAGATCGATCCATGCTATGAGCCTGGTTTCATCTTGCTGTTTCCGAGGATCAAAAAATGGAAATTGTCTCGACAAAGGCCGGTTCAACAAACGGCGATCGGACATTTCTGCCCGTTCTGGAGATCGATGCAACCATAGCGCGGTTGCAGGACGCCCGGAGCAGGTAGCCTTCAACGCTTTTGCCTAGAAGACGTCATTAAGCCCGACCGTAAGTATGCAAGAAAGACTGTGCGTACTCTCACAGACCAGCCATGCTGAGGTGTGCGATAGAGGATCATCCAAGGACGATGGTCATGACTCAGAACGCACTTTCCTTCGTACTCGGCACAGTGGCTCCCCTTGCCATCGTCATGTGGGCGATCTTTCAATAGCTTACCACGCTTCCCCACTCATGGCATGCTCCCGCTCCATCGGCACGTCCTCTAGCTTAACGCCCTCCATAGGCTCTAGCAGGCACCAAAGGAACTCGATCATCTTGGCAGTCTCGGCAGCAGGCCTCCACCTCATGAAAATTTGTGACTTCTCTAATCGCGCCGACACGCCACTTTGAGCCAAGTCAGCCCTTGGCCTACCAGGAAACCATGTCCGCTCCCCGGCGTTACGGTCTCAGTGTCAGAACGGTGAGGGAGTCACAAAGTGGATTGGAACCGGGTTGAAGGCAACTGGAAGCAGGTCAAGGGCAAGGTCAAGGAGCAGTGGGGCCAGCTGACCGACGATGACCTCGATATCATTAATGGCCAGCGCGAGCAGCTCGAGGGCAAGATCCAAGAGCGCTACGGCCTCGAAAAGGACCGCGTCCGCCGGGATGTGGACGACTGGTATAACCGCCAGACTTGGTAAGCCGAGAACAGGAAAAGGCCCCGACCGGGCCTTTTTGTTGTTGAGGCAGAGGCCCGGATCAGCGGTCCCAGCGCCCCTCGACCCGTCGCTTGAAGCCAGGCATGTGTCCCTCGTCGGTAACTCGGTGCCGGGCGGAGCGGAAGTCTGCAGCCGGCACTGCCGCCTGAAACCGCCAAGCGCCTGAGTTTGTCTCAGTGCGCCTCTTGTCCATTAACATGGCAACGCCATGGTTGAACGATTTCGGGCAGAATTGTTTTGAATGGCAGAAAGGTTCATGCCTCGTCCGCCTCCATCAGCCCCGACGCGCCTACTGCATCAGTCGCTCGACTTTACGTGATTGCGGCCCCATCGGACCCTCGTTGCCGTTCCAGGGCAAAGTGTGCCGCTGGGCTGGCGCGGTGTCCGGTATGCCTCAAGTCAGCGCGATTTGTTCAGGCTGTCGTCTCTCAGACCCTCGTAAGATGATTTTCCTCGTCAATGTCTGCCTTGTTTCCGCCGTATCGACTGTTAGCCTGAACGGACAAATTTAGAGGCCGACGCTTCCCAATGAAGAAACTCATCCTTGTCGTTGACGAACGAGAGTTGAGTACCATCAGTGCCGCTCTTCTTCTCCTCCAAGAGCACGTCGATGCACTCCCGGAAGATCTCGCAGAAATGATCATCACGCACGGAACGTCCATGACAGCGTCCGAGGTCGAGCAACTCAGTCTTCGTCTTCGCGAAACAGCAAGACCGATACGAGGTTATTCTGAACGGAGGTTGCCCCAAGCGACGAGGGTTGTTGAGGCAGAACGGCTTCCTAGAATAACGATTCCCCGAAGCCGAATGTGAGCAGTGTCGTACCCTGGAGATGCAAACCAAGTTCTCATAAGGAAACGGCCACGCGGCGAGCACTTTCTGCCTTCTGTCCAATAGGTGCAATAAGCGCGATATATCCATCTGACAGGAATTCGTATGAAAAAGGTGCGCAAGCTCTACGAAAGCTCCAGCGGTGACCGCTGGTACTTGATTGCAGACCCTTCAGGTTCTGTGTTTATCCGTCACGAGGCCAATGTGGCTTCTGGAGGGCAAGTGGAACATGAGGAGATCGCGACCTTCCTGAGTCGCGGCGGAGGTCCGGAACAGCATGAACTGCTCCGGTTGATCGGAACTCTTGTCGAGGAGAACCCTGCCCACGCGTGACTCTTTAGCGAGCAGATCGGCTTAAGCGGCCAACGACAGGAGGTCAGCCCCCAAGGCTTGTTTCCACTCAATTATCATCCTCTTCGGGCAGAGACTCGATATCGCCTATGCCCCAAGCACGGTGACCGGCACGTCGCTCCAGAGCCTCCACCTGCCGCAGAAGCTGGGTCGCGAGTGCCGCTTCGCGCCGGAAGCCATCGTCACCAGGGTCGCTCCCCAGACGCAGATGCATGTCACGGGCTCTCGCTTCAAGGGCGCGCCTGAGGGCGCCCAAGTGTTCTTTGTTCAGTTCGAGCAACATCGTGGTGAATCCTGCGTTGGGCCGATAGCCAACACCTCGTCCGTACATTTGCCACAAAGCCCCGCTCTTTGCACATAAACGATCCTGAACAGGGCAAGGAAATAGGGGCATTCAGCGGCCAATCATGCCGTCAGAGAGAGTGTTCTAATGCAGGTCCTGCTCCCGAATGATACCCCAACAGTTACGTTGTCTCTCCCGTCTCACCTTCCGGTGAATCAGTCACTGAACTCCTGTGACCTTCAAAGGCTCGGAGAGCGGCTGCAGGTCGCCTACGGTCCGGTCGAGGACACACTCCCGGCTCGGTTGACAGAGCTTGTAGAGCGGCTCGCGCGACGCGAGCCACCCAAGGATTAGGTAAGCGACCAACCAGTTTCTCGGGTTGTATACTCAACCCATTGTGGTTCCATGCTTCATATACGGAAAGGACAGAACTATGGCCGGGAAAGCGCGTATGCGACCGTCATTCAAGAAGCACACCCGCCGCTACAGGGACGTGATTGCCCCAGCTAAGACGCTCGAAGGACAGAAGAACCTTGCCAAAAAGCGGCGCTACGCCGGCCGGCATGGTTAGCCGAACACAATCCCTTTCAGGTTCTTCAGAGCCCTATCGCATCGCTCGATGTGATCGCTGGCCCGCCACTGCATCTCAACGGTATTCCGGCTGGGGTCATGGACCTCTTGCTTGCAGAGCGGCCAAATCATTGGCTCGACCTCTTAGCTGACGGCGCGTGTCAGGCCAACGAGGATGCAAGGATTGGGGTTCCTGTGGGTTAATGCCTAGCTCAATAGCGAGGATCACTGCTACGAACGCATTTTTGGTAGAACCTTGAGGTTGAAGCATCGAGCCCCACTGTCATCCCCAAGCACATTGCCAAACGGGCGCCATCCAGACATGACAACGCCCCTGAAAGATACCGCGCGGCTCCCGCAGCGTTGGGCTGGCTGTCATCTGAACCCGCCGCCAGATCATGGGGGCTGAGCCGAGCAGACAGATCTTGATCTGCAGGAACTCCGGAACTTGAGATGGATCAGCAGTTCGGGTTTGGATGGGATGCGCTTTAACAAATGAAGGTGCCTCGCGGTCTTGCTTCGTCTGGCTGAAAACCTAGCATAGCCGACCCGTTACCAATCTGCCCACAAACCTCATGCGCTCCGCAGAGCCCACGTTGGCCCTTGGGCAGATTGCTGCCATTCGGCAATTGGGCAGGGTAGGGCAGATCACGGGCGCAGAGCCGGCCTCAGACGATCTCGACTGCACCTCGCCCCTCAGATCATTACAGCCAGAATAGGGAGAATTTTGCAGGTGCTGTTCCAACTCGCACTCCGAATGTGTCGGTCGGATGCGAGCTTGTGCTACAAAGAGAGATCTCAAGTCGGCTCTGCGTTCAAGGTCGTTCACGGCCGTCGCCTCAGACAATTAGGACATCATGACCCGTACCAGCGCTGTCGCGCCGCAGCCTGCCGCCAAGCACTCCTTCATCGCCTTGCTCATCGCCGCCTCGGCCGTGAGCCCGCTCGGCATCAACATGTACCTGCCCTCCATGCCGGGCATGGCGCGGGCCTTCGGGGTCGATTTCGCCACGATTCAGCTGACCCTGTCGCTCTATCTCGCCGCTATGGCCTGCGGGCAGTTGATCATTGGCGCACTCTCCGATCGCTTCGGCCGTCGGCCCATGCTCCTGATCGGGCTTCTAGGCTTCGTGCTCGGCTCGCTTGTCTGCCTCACAGCCCAGAATGTCGGGCTCCTGATCGTCGGTCGTGTCGTGCAGGCGGTCGGCGGCTGTGCAGGAATTACCCTGAGTCGCGCCATCGTACGGGACCTGTATGGAGGCAATCAGGTGGCCAGCATGATCGGCTATGTCACCATGGGCATGGCGGTGGCCCCCATGATTGCACCCACGATCGGCGGCGTGCTCGAGACGCTTTATGGATGGCGCGCCTCCTTCGTGTTCCTGACGCTGTTTGGCGGCTTGGTCCTGCTCGTCGCCTACTGGCAACTGCACGAGACCAACCACAATCGCGATGCTGCAGGCTCCATCCGGCACCTCATGCACAGCTACCTGAGTCTGTTCCGCTCTCGACTGTTCTGGGGCTACACACTGGCCGCCAGCTTTGTCTCTGCCGTGTTCTTCGCCTTTGTGGCGGGCGCGCCCTACGTGATGATCGAGCTGATGGGCCGCAGCCCGGCAGAATACGGCTTTTATTTCGCGATCGTGCCGAGCGGCTACATTCTGGGCAACTTTGCCTCCGGCCGGCTCGCGGCCAGGGTTGGGCCGAACCGGATGATCCTAGCCGGCACCTGCGTGACCCTGGCCAGTGTCGCCGGCATGGCCCTGACCTTTGCCATTGGCATCTTGCACCCGGCGGCTCTGTTCGGTCCCACGTTCTTCATCGGTCTGGGCAATGGACTGGTTTTGCCGAGCGGCATTGCTGGCGCGGTCAGCGTGAAGCCGGAAGTTGCAGGCGCGGCGGCTGGTCTGTCGGGCAGCCTTCAAATTGGGTTCGGTGCGCTTGTCGCTCCGGTTGTTGGTGCTACGCTCAGCGTCACCGTCTGGCCGCTGATCCTCATCATGGCCGTCTGTTCGCTGTTCGCGCTCGCCTCGTTTGGACTGGTGGCCGACCGGAGTAGGTCAGGCCCAGCGAGCAGACTGTGAAAGGGTTTGGCAGAACTGTTCGAGGCACGTAGGGTTTGATGCGGCAGGAGGCGATAGATCGGGAGATCTTTCGATGCAGCAATCACAACCCCTTAGCCGCCGCAGTCTTCTCTGCTCCTTGGCGGCGACCAGCGCCACTGCGATGCTGTGGCCATTGACAGGAACTGCAAAACCAAGTCCCGTTCTCACCAGACCCATACCCTCGACTGGCGAGCCATTGCCCCTTGTAGGGCTCGGCACCTGGATCACATTCAATGTCGGCCGCGACATCGAAGCACGGGATAGTTGTGCCGAGGTCATGCGCGCGTTCTTTGAGGCCGGTGGAAGTCTGATCGATTCCTCCCCCATGTACGGTTCGTCGCAGGAGGTAGTCGGCTATGGCTTGCAGAAGCTCGGTCATCCATCCCGCCTGTTCGCGGCCGACAAGGTTTGGACCTCGTCCGCTTCCGCCGGACGAAGCCAGATTGAGGAGTCCCGTCGCCACTGGGGGATCCCTCGCTTCGACCTGCTGCAGGTGCACAATCTTCTGATCTGGGAGGCGCATCTCAGGACTCTGCTCGCCATGAAGGCGGCCGGCGAGGTGCGCTATGTTGGGATCACGACTTCGGAAGGACGCCGACATCGCGAGTTCGAGCGCGTGATGCGTGAGCATCCGCTCGACTTCATCCAAGTCACCTACAACATCCTCGATCGTGAAATCGAGGATCGCATTCTGCCCTTGGCCGCTGAGTGCGGCATCGGGGTCATCGTTAATCGCCCGTTCCGGCAAGGCGCCTTAATCGATCGCCTGGAGTCCCATCCGCTCCCGACTTGGGCGGCCGAGATCGATGCACGAAGCTGGGCCCAGTTCATCCTGAAGTTCATCCTGTCACACCCGGCTGTAATTTGCGCCATCCCGGCGACAACCCGGGTAGATCACGTGCGCGAGAATATGACGGCGGCCACGGGCCCCCTGCCGGATGCGGCGATGCGGGCCCGCATGATCGCCTATGTCGAGCGCCTCTGATGGCGGACTGGTTGTCCTACACGCTATCGGATTTCCTGCTGTTTTCGGCCCGCACCTATTATCGTCTGTTCGAGCTCTACAACCGGGCGATCTGGCCGGCACAGCTTCTGGCGCTGCTGCTCGGGCTCATCCTCCTGTGGCGCCTGCAACGCACCGGCCCTCAGCAAGGTTCGGTCGTGATGGTGATCCTTGCTGCCGGCTGGCTTTGGACGGCTTGGGCTTACCTTCTTGAGTATTACGACACGATCAACTGGGCGGCGCGGTATTTGGCGACCGCCTTTGTGGTCGAGGCGCTGCTGCTGATCTGGACAGGCCTCGTTCGCAACCGGATCTTGTTTCTGCCATATGGAGATTGGATCAGCCGAACCGGAATGGGGTTGGTTCTGTTCGCGCTTGCGGTGCAGCCATTGATTGGCCCGCTTGTGGGGCGTGATTGGTGGCAGGCCGAGATCTTTGGTGTCGCGCCTGATCCCACCGTGCTTGCCACGCTCGGTGTCCTCCTGACCGTGGACAAGCGGCCCCCGTGGGGGCTCATGATCATTCCGCTGATATGGTGCGCACTCAGTGGGGCAACTCTTTGGACGATGGGCTCGCCAGATGCCTGGGTCGTACCGATGGCAGCCCTTGGTGTTCTTGGCTTGGCAATCTATCGGGTGTCATCCGCGCGAGGGCAGGACAGGCAAACTGAAGCGAGGTGAAACTTCCTACGCCTAAGCGCCGTACTGCGGCCGAGCCGCTGCTCACGATCTGGGTGATCGTGCAAGGCTGCGGATCCGGAGGCATTCGGAACCGGTAACGAACGATGTCTGCAGGACATTCTCTCACGAACGATGCGCCGTCTGTTCCGCAACTCCACAGCAGGACGGGAAACCTCGACGCTCGGGCTTCGGAGCAATCCATGCTATCTTTGCGTCGATGAGGAGACGGTGCCCGGGAGAACAGCAATGGCACGTCGGCAGAGGCTTCATTCAATCATTGCTGCGATCGGCGCGGTCGGGTGCGTGGCAGTCGTTCCGACCCGGTTGTGTGCTCAGGATATGATTGCCATCGACCCCGATGACATCGGCGGCGTGGTAACCGGACCGAATGGGCCCGAAGACGGGGTCTGGGTCATTGCCGAGACCACCGACCTGCCGACCAGGTTCGCCAGAATGGTCGTCACGGATGATCGGGGCCGCTATGTCGTACCCGATCTGCCGAAGGCCACTTACACGGTCTGGGTACGTGGCTATGGCCTCGTCGACTCGCCCAAGAGGACCAGCGCTCCCGGCAGGCTGCTCGATCTCCAGGCGGTGCCGACATCAAGCCAAAAGGAAGCGGCACAGTACTACCCGGCCATCTACTGGTATTCCATGCTCAAGATCCCGGAGGCGAGCCAGTTCGGCGGCACGAGCGACATCCCCGACACCATCACGCAAGTCGATTGGCTCAAGCAGGTCAAGAACATCGGCTGCATCGGCTGCCATCAGCTCGGCCAGCACTCCACCCGCACGATCCCGAAGCAATTGGGCGAGTTCAGCTCGTCGGAGGAGGCCTGGATCCGCCGCGTGTCCTCAGGCCAGTCGGGCGAGACCATGGTGAACCAGCTCGCTGGGCGCTTCGGCGGAGTGCCATTCCGATACTACGCTGACTGGATGGACCGCATCGCCAAAGGCGAGCTGCCGCATGCCAAGCCCAAACGGCCGGAAGGTATTGAGCGTAACATCGTGGTGACCACGTGGGAGTGGCTCAACGAGAAGAAATACTTGCACGATCTGATCTCGTCGGACCGGCGCCATCCAACCGTCAATGCCTATGGCCCGTTGTTCGGCTCGGCAGAGTACTCCACCGATGTAATCCCGATCCTCGATCCGAAGACGCATACTGTCACCGAATTCGTGGCACCAGTGCGCGATCCCAATACGCCAGAGGCGCTCGGACCCGGACATGCCGCAAGCGACAAAGTGCTGGCGCCATCGCCCTACTGGGGTGAGGAAAAGATCTGGACTACCAAGGCCAACAATCACAACGGCATGTTCGACCGCCAAGGACGGGTGTGGTTTGCCGCAACCGTGCGCGGCTCCAACAATCCGGATTTCTGCAAGAAGGGCTCCGACCACCCCTCGGCGAAGCTGTTCCCGCTGGAGCGGACGACCCGCTCTATCACGAGGCTCGATCCTGAGACGATGCAGTACACGTTTGTGGATACCTGCTTCGGGACCCATCACCTGCAGTTTGGCTATGACGCGAACGACACCTTGTGGACAAGCGGCGGCGGCCCGGTGGTCGGCTGGATCAATACCAAGCTATTCGACGAGACGGGCGATGCGGCCAAGGCGCAGGGCTGGACGGCGCTAGTGCTCGACACGAATGGCAACGGCCAACGGGATGAATATGTCGAGCCTAATCAGCCGCTCGATCCGATGAAGGACAAGCGCATTGCCGGAGGCTTCTATGCGGTGAGCCCGAGCCCGGTGGATAGCTCCATCTGGGGCTCGGTGGGCGTGTTCAGCGGGACACCGGCGGTGGTCCGTCTGGATCCCGGGCCAAATCCGCCTCAGACTGCGCTGGCAGAAATCTACCACGTGCCGCGGCCCGGCTTCGGCATCCGCGGTGCCGACATTGACCGGCAAGGGGTGGTCTGGGCCTCACTGTCGAGCGGCCATCTGGCGAGCTTCGACCGGCGAAAATGCAAGCGGCCGCTCAAAGGACCACAGGCCACCGGTGATCACTGCCCGGAGGGTTGGTCCTTCCATCAGTACCCTGGTCCTGGCTTTCAAGGGATCGGGGAGAACAGCGCCGAGTCGAGCTACTACACCTGGGTTGATCAGCACAACACGTTCGGACTGGGCGAGGATGTGCCGATGTCTACCGCGAACCTGACGGACGGCCTAGTTGCGCTCAAGGGCGATCGGATGGTCTCATTGCGGGTGCCATATCCACTGGGCTTCTATGCCAAGGGATTTGATGGGCGCATTGATGATCCCAATACCGGATGGAAGGGTCGAGGTCTGTGGACCACGAGTGGTGACCGGGCGCCGTGGCTCCGGGAGGGCGGCAAGGGCAGCAAGCCGGTCGTTGTGCACTTCCAGCTCCGCCCCGATCCCCTGGCCAAGTAATCTGGACGCGCAGCATTCTCTGAGCCACTGCGAGGAAAGAGCAGTGTACTATTCGAGCCATGAGTGCAGCTCAGACTGAACATTAGAGCATCGGACCCAAAAGTGGATTTGCATTTTGGGCTTGATCCGATGCTCAATCCCTTAAGCGGCGCATCGTTCGGCGCGGCCCTTTGGGCCCGCACGATGCGCTAGCGATGAACCCCACCCAGCTTGCTGCAATGGGTCAGGCCGCCCTGAGCCCGCATCTGTCTTAATCATCATGTTCTGATCCTATTATGAGCAGGGCAGTTAATCAAAAGATATAACCTAACGGGCACGCTCGCGCTGCCGGCCTTGCAAGTCCATTGTTGGGGGTCTGACCCTGCGATATAGTTTTCCAACATCTTTGGGAAAACTATGACAGGCAATCCGGTCACTATCGGTTCTGCGGATCCCAAGCTTGCGAGTCCTATCGGAGAGCGTCGACAGGTGACGGCGATGTTTTACGACATCGTCGACTCGACCTCACTTCTCAGCATGCTCGACCCTGAGGAATTCGCGGATGCGCAAAGAGCCATCCATACGACCGTTGCATCCATTATCCAGCGTTACGATGGATATCTTGACCAGATTGCGGGTGATGGCGGTTGTGCTTTCTTCGGCTATCCCGTTGCAACGGAAGATGCAGCGGAGGCGGCGGTCAACGCTGCCCTTGAGATCATTCAACGTTGTAGGAACCTGGAGCAGGCGAGCGACAAAATTTCCGCAGTGCCGATGAGAATCGGCCTCGCCACCGGCACCGTCGTGGTCAATTCCTCTTCGAGAGTGGGGCTTCCCGGAGGGGTCGAGATCATTGGGCTGGCGGTCAACCTCGCCGCCCGTCTTCAGACACTGACAGCCCCAGACTCGGTCCTCGTATCGGAGACGACGCACCGGCTCACCCATAGCGCATTCCACTATCGGTTCGTCGACAATATCACCGTGAAGGGCTTCAGCGAGCCGCAGCCTGTCTGGCAGCCGCTCGAGAAGCGGGAGCTGGATTCAAGGTTTGAAACGCGACGCCGCGCGGATACGCCTCTCGTGGCGCGGGTGCAGGAGATTGAAGTTGGGCTGCGCTGCTGGAGTGAAGTTGAGAAAGGAACAGGACGCATTCTCTTCCTGACAGGTGAGGCCGGTATTGGAAAGTCGAGGCTTGTATCCGAGCTTTCCCGGCACGTTGATCGCTCGAGCTGCGACAGACGGCTGTTCCAGTGCCAGCCTCGCGGCAACCGGCGTCCATTTCATGCACTCATCGACCGCTTCATTCGCGAGATCCGGCACTTCACAGGGTCGGAGGAAGTCGATAACGCCGCTGTCCGTGCTTATCTCGCGAAGCTCGTTCCCGATGTCCGTCAGGAGAGCATCGACAGTTTGTGCCTTCTTGCGGAAGTGAGCCCTGGAAGGCTTGGGGGCGATATGAGCCCGATCGATGTTCCAGGTCAGCAATTTAGCCGAGCAGCGATCGGAGCCATGATCGACGTCCTGTCTGCTTGGTCTGCACGTAAACCGCAATTCATCATTCTTGAGGATTATCAGTGGGCGGACGCGCTGACGAAATCGTTGGTTGCGGAATTGGCGCGTGGGATCGGCGGTATTCGGGCGCTGCTCGTCGTCTCGTCCAGAGAGCCTGTGGGCCCTGATCTGACCAGCTGTCCGGGGGTCGTCGTACAGGACCTTGCGCGATTGTCGTCAGGCAATGTCGCTCAACTGGTGGAGGAGATCTGGAAGCCGCACCCAGTCCCTCAAGGTCTCTCACACTTCATTGAGGCGCGGAGCGAAGGCGTTCCGCTCTTCGTGGAGGAGTTGGCATACCTCCTCAAGGATAGGTTCGGCTCAGCGCATAGCACTAAAGTCTCCTGGGAGACCATGCTGGTCCAAGAAGGGGTTTCGACACTCAAGGATCTCCTCTTGGCGCGTATCGCCGGCATGAACGGCGCACGGCGGATCGCCCAGATTGCAAGCGTCATCGGGCGGGAATTCCTTTTCCCGCATCTGGTGGCGATTGCAGGCGGGATGCCGCATGACACGATAGCGAGCCACCTTGAAAGCCTTGTCGCGAACAATGTTGTTCATCCTGCAGGTGGGGAAGGAGAGAGATCCTTCCGATTCCGGCATGTGCTGTTTCAGGAAGCAGCATACGACAGCTTGCTGAAATCGGAGCAGCGCGAACTTCATCGCCGGATCGTCGCCGCTTCGAAAGGCAGTGGTTCGCCACAGCTGTCCGATGATGTCTTGGCCTGGCATTGCGAAAGGGCTGGCCTGTTCCAGGAGGCTACGCAATATGCTATCAGGGCCGCCGAAGGCTGCGCTATCCGCTCCGCTATGCATGAGGCCTATCAGCTTCTGGCGTCGGCCGAAACCTGTCTGTCTCGGGTTACGCAATCTTCCTCGACGGACGACCTCATGCTGCGCCTGCTGGCGACAAGAGGACCGGTCGAAATGGCTCTGTACGGGAGCGGATCACGCGAGGCCCGTCGCACCTACGAGGAGGCCATCGCCATCTGCAGGGGCAAAGGCCCGACGGATCGGGAGCAGTGGTTTCCGCTCTATTGGGGCTGGTGGATCACTTCGCCGAATTCCGAAGCGGTTGCGCGCTCGCAGGTCATCGTCTCCGATCTGGAGAAGACGTCTGATCCGGAGATCAGGCTTCAAGCGCTGCACTGTTCCTGGGCGACCCATTTCCATGCCGGCAACCATTTGGACTGTCTCCGATGCATCGATCAGGGTCTGCGGCTTTACGATCGGGAACGGGCCGTCCTCAATCGGACAAAGTATGGAGGGCATGACGCCAAGGTCTGCGGCCTAGCGGAGCGGGGACAGTCGCTCTGGTTCCGTGGTGATCGTGCGGCCGCTGCCAAAAGCGTCGAAGCTGCACTGCACTGGGCGGAGGAGATCAATCATCTCGGCAGCATCTGTCATGCCCTGGATGTAGCGCTCATCTTCAACCATTTCGAGAAGAATGGTCCCGAGGTGCTGCGGCTCTCCGCCAGGATGCGGGAGCTCGCCGTACAGTATGACCTTCCCAATTGCGAAGCGAAAGCTGATATCTTTTCCGGTTGGGCCCTTGCCCTGCAAGGTCATGTCACTGAGGGCCGCGGCAAGTTTGAGCGGGGCCTGAAGCATCAACTGAAAATTGGCACGGAAGAAGATCTTCCCCTTTACATGGATATGAGAGCCGCGACGCTCGAATGCGAGGGTCGCGACGATCTCGCTCTTCGGGCCATAGAGGAGGCGCTCGAGTATGCGAAGCGGACGAGCGATGTGTTCTGGCTGCCGGAACTCTATCGGCGGCGTGCGGCACTTGGCGAGCAATGCGGGCGCTCCGCAGTGCTCGTGCGACTCGATCTGGAGCGCGCACTCTCGCTGGCTGTAGCGCAAGGGGCCGAGACAATTGCTCAACGCGTTCGCGATGATCTCCAACGCTTGGACCAAGGCTGATGCCGATAACTGGAATCCTCGCGCCCCACGCTCGTCATGTTCCCGATCTTCTCATAGCTGAAGAAGATGCACCTGCCGCTTATATCGATGCAGAGGAGTTGAGTACATGGTTGCGCCGTCTCTTACGCAACCGCCAGCACTTCGGCATTACGCGCGTCGGCAGTTTGACCCGGCTCGACCGCATTGGCTTGTCCGTCGTGCAGGTCACGAGGCCGCTTGCGCTCTCCAATGCCGTCTCCCAGGGAAAAGGTATGGACATCCTGACGGCGGCCGCGTCCGGCCTTATGGAGTCTCTTGAAACATGGGCAGCGGAGCGCATTCCGGATACGGCCGTACGCATGGCAGCGCCATCGGCCCTGGGCATGGACTGGATGGAGTTGTACGCCCGATGGGTTGATCCTACCATGCAGGCGAACTGGGCGTCGCGCGAGGTTCCGTTGATCGACAGCTGGGATCTTATGTCTTCCGCTCCCGGCGCTGTACCGCTTGCTCTCGTCGATACGGTTTACACCTGTCCCGATCCGCATCCGGCGGTCTTTCCGCGCGTGACGACGGGGCTGGGTGCCGGAAGGAGCCTGATGGCCGCGATCATTCAAGCGGGCCTCGAGATCCTGGAGCGGCACGCATTGGTCGGAACGCGTCGCACACCATACTTCTATGAACGGTTCCAGATCGATCTGACGACGGTCCGCGAAGGAGACGCCGTGTCGCTGCTGCGCAGAGTGCAGGACGCGGGCTTCGTCGTTGCGGCCTGGCGGGCGCAGGAAGCGCATCCCCTGCCGGTCTATCGCTGCCATGTGATGGAAGGCGAATGGCCGTTAGAGCTGGCCCCGATGCCCGCCGAAGGATCGGCCTGCCGCTTCACCAGCGACGGCGCTCTCGTCAGCGCGCTCCTGGAGGCGTGTCAGGCAAGAGCAGCCACTATTGCGGGAGCACGGGAGGACCTGACGCGGCGAATGTACCCGTCCTCGCACGAACGGAAGCATCTGGCGGAATGGCGCGATCAGCTTCGCTCGAAAGGTTCGGTGTCGCATGAGCCGGATCGGCATGCTCCTGAAGGGGATGCCACGGGGCTGCCCATGCTCGTCGAGGCGCTGAAACAGGCCGGAGCGCGCGCGATCTTGGTAGTCCCTCTGTTCACTTCCCTAACGCTGGGAGTTTATGTGGTCCGCGTCGTCGCTCCGCCCCTGCGTCTATGGCCTGGAGGCCGGCATGGATAACCGGATCGTCGTCTTCCTGGGACCAAGTCTGCCACAGGAGCAAGCGCGAAACCTGCTTCAGGCTCACTATGCCGCTCCAGCCGATCAGGGCGATATCGTCGAGGCCGTGCAATTGCTGCGGCCGCGAATCATCGTTCTCATCGATGGCGCTTTCGGCTCGGTCCCGACGGTGCGTCATAAGGAGATCCTGTGGGCTCTCGCTCAGGGCGTCGAAATCTTCGGGGCGTCGAGCCTCGGCGCGCTCCGCGCGGCGGAACTCGCGGGCTATGGCATGAGGGGCTATGGCCTTATCTACCGCTGGTATCGGTCAGTTCCCTTCGCCGAGGACGATGAGGTTGCGGTCGCCATGGCTCCTCCCGAACTCGGCGCAGGAGCGTTGGGCGATGCACTCATCGACATGAGGATCACGTTCAACCGCGCGGTGCGCGCTGGAATCGTTCCGCCGAACCTTCGCGAGCATCTGGTCGGAATCGCCCGCTCCACCCACTTTCTCGAGCGCAGCTACTCTCATGTCCTGACGAGGGCAGAAGCCGAGATCCCGGCACAATACGCCTCATCCCTGCGTAACCTGCAGGCTTGGCTACGCGATCACACCATCAGTCAGAAACGGATCGACGCTATCGGCCTGCTGCGCCAGCTGGCAATGCGAGCAGGGACGCGTATGACGGAAGCCGTCCGCGCCCCTCGATTTCAGCTGACGGAAGCCTTCGTTCGGGATCTTGAAGACGCCGGATTCGACATAGGCCGGCTTGGTGCGCAAAGGTGGTAGTAGCCGTGACCCGCCGGTGGAGATGTGCCAAGCTCGAACCGGCGCTGGATATCGAGCCTGCTTATGGACGTCTCACCTACCGGATGGCACACTGCTTCATCGGGAGCCCCGTTATTGGGAACCCGCTTCCGCGTCCATCCGCAAGCCCCTTTCATTCCAGGCTATGAAGAGCCGGAGATCATCTGGATATCGACGCCGCCGGGTGGCGTGGGAACAGGTCCCGAAGATCACCGGATGTATGTGACCGATCCTTTGATCGCCAAAGCACCCTATCAAAGGCCTTACTTTCCTCCCTACACGGGAGAATCGTATCCTCCGGCGGAGCCGGGGCCGGACGGACATTTCGATTACATTCCCGTCCACACACGTCAGTTCATGGCCGCGCACGCCTTCGCATGCGTGAGGAGAGTCCTGGATATTTGTGAAAGCTATGTAGGCTGCGAGATTCCGTGGTTCTTCCTGCCAACCTACGAACGCCTGGAGATCATTCCACACCTCCCCTGGACCAATGCTCAGTCCGGATACGGCTTCCTGGAACTCGGGGAGGACGATAGCCGGGACGAGCCCGTTCCGTATGCTCTCAACTTCGACGTGATCGCGCACGAGACCGGGCATCTGGTTCTGTTCGGCACTTTGGGGGTGCCGGAGCGGTCCGGTCCCGGGGTCGAGTATCTCGCCTATCACGAGTTCGCGGCGGATTTCATTTCACTGATCGGACTCCTGCATTTCGACACGGCTCTGGACAGAATGCTGCGGCGGACCAACGGCAACCTGTTCGTCTCGAACGAGCTCGACCGCGTGGCTGAGCTGTTCGACGAGCGTCAGATCCGAAAGGCAAGCAACTCCCTCAAGCTGTCCGATGTGGGAAGCGAGGTGCATGACCTGTCGAGGCCGTTCACAGGCGCGATGTTCGACGCACTCCTTGAGATCTTTCAGCTCATTCTCCTGGAACGCGGCCTTGCTTCTCTGGACACGCGAAGGATCAAGTCCGTTCGCGAAAGTCTGACGCAAACCGACATCGACCGGGAGCTCGCAGTATCGAAACAGGATTACCAGATCCGGCACTTTGCCGTGAAGTCAGCCCTGCAAGAGGCGCGCGATATCGTCGGTGACGCGTTGCTTCGCTCCTGGGAGCTCCTGACCCCCGACACTCTCTCATTCCGGAATGCGGCAAGCGCCATCGTGCGCCGGATGGAACAGGGGCGGGGGCATCGGTTCGCCGACAGGATCCATGACAATTTCGTCTGGCGGGACATTCTTTGACGCAACACACCTTCAGCGCTTTGGAGAGAGCGAATGCCTTATGCTTCCGAAGTTCCGGCCCCTGGCAGTACCGATCAATTCGCAACGGATGAGATCATCCTTTACGGCGTCAAACTGAACGCCGTCCAGAACTATGCCCGCCTCGACCTGACGGAGCATGTCAATTTCCGCCCCGCGCAGGAGACGGTCGTGCTGCAGTTGGATCTTCGCTACCGGATGGGCGCGGGCGGCTTCAACGTCCTTCAAAATAATACGGTCGTTATCGCGGCCATTTACGGTTATGCGTTCGAAGGACATTGCTTCAGGCCCGACAAGACCCGGATCTACGCCTTTTACTACGATGGACCAGACCTGCCCGCGGTCGGGTGTGGGTTTGACGAAACCGGACCGCTCGCCTCGAACAGTTATCGCATGTGGCGTCTGAAGATGCGCACCCCTTTGATGGAAATCAGCGCAGCGGTCGATACGGCCGAAACCCTCATTCTCGATGCCAATCTCCCCGGAAAACGTGCGCCCAACACCTATGACAGCCGCATGCAGATGTCCCATAGGGGCGGCCGCCTGACCAATTCATGATTGCTGCGACGAGGCGAGCATGCAGCCGCACTTGGGCAGTTCGCCGGTCTCTTCCCGCCTGCAACGAATTGCTTCGTTTAAAGCATCGTGCCCGGAGTGGATTCCACCTCTGGAATGAGCGATTATCCGGTGTGAACCGTAGGTCCGCGGCGGCGAAAAAGCAGGTCCGCTTCTCCGCAAAGTGCATTAGTTACTGGTCGCGTCCGCTTCGGCATCCGCTCTTGCGCGATCACCTGCTGATTGCTCAGCCTCTGTCTGTTCAGGCGGTGACTCTTTCTCTCTAGGCAGCGCGATTTTTCTGCATTCGCAATCGGCAAAACCCGCGCTGTCCTCACTTCTGGGCCGAAGGTCATCGTCAGATATCTTAAGGACGCATGACCTCGTGAGATTCTCGCAATAAAACTTGACTGACCTGTCGCTCTCGCGACGCCCGGCGTAGACGACCGCACGTCCGGGCCTCGTCGGGGTGGAGTGGATGTCGACCACGACATCTTTGCTGTAGTCACCGGGTTTGGGCTGGGCCTCGACGCGGTCATTGAACTTGATCACCGGACCGCTCAGGTCCTCGACCGTCACCCACTTGGCTGATCCAATGACTCTGATGACGAGGTGGACCATGAGATCCTCCAATGGTTGGCTTTCATCGGGGACGACAGCCGGGATAAATCAGGACAACGTCCTGAACTTCACAGATCTGCAGAGCAGCGTGGCATAACGGAGTATCGAGGTCGACTCATCCAGAAGAGGTGCGACCCGACCAAGCGGCGACCTTATCGGTGCCGCCGAGATACTGTCAGACAAGTTGAAGAAGGAAGAGTTTCTGGTTCATCGTAACCCTTGAGGAAGAGACGATGAAACAGAACGAGGACCGGCCAAGGAGCCGGCCGAGACGGCGGTAAAGGAAATCCGCCGGGCCAACGGAGTTAAAGCCTATGAACAAGAGCGAGATCGCCGCTTGGTCACCGAGGCTGGCCGGATCCATGCTTGGCCGTTGTGGAACGCACATCTGGGACCAGGGCGTCAGGCCCTCGCGAAGTCTGGGGCCTTCATGCATCAGCATCTTTGAGGTCACAGGCGAAGGCAAATTCCCCGTTGGATCGAGCTGCTTTATCTCAACGCGAATACAAGCAACCAGAGGATAGCCACAAGCTTCGGAAAGGAGCACAATCTCTCGAGGATGGAGGCCAGGGCCCGTCCACCTGAGAGAGGTCGGGTTCGGCTCCATCTCCCGAATGCTCTGGGAGATCCTCATGCGAATGACGATGATGGCGGCGGCACTCTGTGCCCTGACGATGACCGTGAACGCACACGCGGCGATCAAAGAGGAGCCGGTTACCTATCAGGACGGCGGCAGCACGATGAAGGGCTTCATCGTCTACGACGACGCGGCTCAAGGCAAGCGCCCCGGGATCGTCATGGTGCCCGAATGGTGGGGAATTACGAGCCACGTTCGCGACGAGGCGCGGAAGTTCGCGCAGCAGGGCTACACCGCATTCGTCGCAGACATGTACGGAGACGGTCAGACCGCCGACAACCCAAAGGATGCCGACGCGCTTGCGACCTCGGTGATGAAGGATCCGAAGGTGATGGAGGCACGGTTCAACGCTGCCCGGAGCCAACTCGCCGGGCATGCCTCAGTCGATTCAACGCGCATCGGCGCTGTCGGCTACTGCTTCGGCGGCGCCGTTGTGCTGAATATGGCCCGCACCGGTGCCGACCTCGATGCGGTTGCGGGCTTCCACGCCTCGCTCGGACTCAACACGCCGGCGCCGGGGCCAGGGGTGGTGAAGGCGAAGGTCCTGATTCTGAACGGCGCGGACGATCCCTTCGTCAAGCGCGAGGAATATGAGGCGCTCAAGAAGGATCTCGACGCGGCCAAGGCAGAGTACCGGATCATCGAATACCCGGGCGCGGTGCACGCTTTCACCAACCCTGAGGCAACGGAGATCGGTCAGAAGTTCAATCTGCCACTCCGCTACGACGCACAAGTGGATCGCGAGGCGAAGGCGGAAGCGCTGAAATTCTTCAGTACCAACCTCCAGAAGTAGCGCTGATCGTCTCGCGCCGCGATGCCATTTAAAGCGATGGCGCGAGGCCTCAAACGATCTGAATGCCGCATTCGGCAGTTGGGCAGATCGTTTCCGGGCTGCTCTCAGGCGCCGCCTTTGATGCCGTGCAGATGTTCCAATCGACCAGGATGAAGCAACTCCAGCCGATTGATCTGCTTTCCGGCATGATCCCCTTGTGGATTTGACCTGCGCGACGTTCTCGCAGGCCTTGATGCCCTATGCCGATTCCTTGACGTGGGATTGCTGGGACGCCGCTAAACGGTTGGTTCCCAGATTCCGTCGACGGCAAATGCCTCGCCTTCGCCCGGCCAGGGTGGCATGGTTGTCCCAACCGCTGTCAGCGGCTCGGGCGAGACGGAGCGAAACTGGAAGTGGGTTCCGACCGGGATCGTGATGGCGACGCCGGGCTCCACGTCCACAATCTCTTCCAAGTCATGCGAGCGGCGCCACATCTGCCCGCAGCCCGAGACAAAGTACCAGACCTCGTCAACGGTATGATGCGCCATTGCTCTCGAAACTGCATGCGGCGGCAATGTGAAATGGGCCAGGCTGCCCCGACTCGCGCTGCACAGGATGCGCACCTCGGATCCGTCAGGGGCGGTCGCGTCAGGCGACGTGCCGAGCCGCTTGGTTTCAAAGGACATCGAGCATGCTCCTAAAGCCAGTGGAGGAAGGTTACACTACCCTGCGAGGCGCCGCACTGGTGCTCCCGGAGCAAGTCCAAGAACCGGATCGACTGCGTTCTCCTGCGCCTCCTGTCACGCTTGGCAGGCGCTTCCATAGTCCGACCCGCATCTTTTGTTCTAGAGCCACCCCTTGACCCATGAGAGAACGAAATCGGCACATCCCTGAAGTACGCCGAATATCCGCGCACGCGGGGAGCGTCGGACATTTCGAAAAGTCAGCGAACTTTACCGCCTGACCCCAATGTATGGACCGGCCGTGCGTCGCAAGAGGGTTTCGAGATGGCGAAGTTGGTCTTGCGCCCATGTAGCCAATCCGTGCGGAGTAGAACTCCTGGCCATCACGGTTATCCGCGCCCCGATTTCTTAAGCGGATCGGCCCTGTACAACCTTCCAGACAGAGATGTTAACTCACCGTCTGGCGCTATTCTCTACTTCGGCGATCTACCGCTGGCATGTGCAAAGCGTTAAGATCTCGAGCCCTGTAAGATGCAAATGGAGGGCATGATGACCGTTAGACACGCGTTGTTCATTGCTCTGGTGTCTATCGTGGGAATCGGAGGCATAGCCCTCGCACCAGCCGGTGCCGCAGCCTTCACTTGCCCGGAGACGACCGCCACAAGCGCAACGGGAACTGCTCCCACACTCAAGGATCTGTATTCAGGGGCCAATGACGTCACCGCAGGCAACCGGCTTGGGGAGCTCATGACCAATCTTCGCAGAAGCGGGATGAAGCCTGCGCTCATCGTGGACCACCTGATTGGCGCCTATTGTCCGCTCGTCGCCGCCGACGGCTCCCTTTCCGATCAGCAGAAAGCCGACCGAGTTCGTCGGTTTGCGCGGTTGGTGACGGGATTAGCCTATGTGCCGGCGAATCCCGATGAGACAGATGTTCTCGTTCAGACGGCCCTAAAACCGGATCTGCTCAACCAGATCGACGAAGCGGCGGGTCGGGCTGGAATGACGCGTGATGAGTGGATCGAACGCGCGATCAAAAGCCAACTGGCGAATCCGTGACCTCCTATCGGGTTCGAAATGGAACGACATCGTCACATTGATCGTGCCGTTGGGAGCCGAACCAGTCGCGTCGACGGGACGGTTGTTCAGGCCTTCATGCCGGCGGGACACAATGCTCGGCATGACTACCTTCTTTGAGATGCCTTGCTTCGTGAGCAGATTCCGCACCAGACGCTTGGCGGCTTTGGCACTACCTATGTCAAGAGGTGCAACGGATTTGGTCGACCACGCGGTATCGTGCCGTCTTCGATCTGCTCGCCGGCCGGAAGAACTATCTCGGGTGCCAGACCTGACCGGAGACGAAGGACACCCGGTGGCTAGACGAACGCGACAGGACGCCGCCTGTCCAAAAGGTCCGCTGCGCCAAGTAGACCAGCATCGGCTCCAAGTGAAGCAAGCGAGAGAGAGGGTCTGAGAGCCGTGGGAAAACGGGACAGAGCGTTCTCGAGACGGGCAAGAAAGCCAGGTGCGAGACCCACACCACCACCGATCACCATCACTTGCGGATCGAGAACAGCCTGTAATCCCGGCAGA
Organism: Microvirga sp. VF16; assembly: GCF_016864375.1. GTDB lineage: Bacteria > Pseudomonadota > Alphaproteobacteria > Rhizobiales > Beijerinckiaceae > Microvirga. Next base: position 591,865 of record NZ_CP069354.1, read on the forward strand.
GCTAGAGCGAGATGGTCGACGGCCTCGTCGACGATGCGCTCGGCCCACGTCTCGCCCGCTGCCATGGCGGCGAAAACCGCTCTGGCATTCGCATCATGTCCGGCTGTGCGCGCCGCAGCCGCTATGGCAAACCCGGACGCCAGATCCTCCAAGCGGTGATAGCGGTTATCAGATGCTGGCACCGGTATCTGGCCGACGTGCCCCGCGAGGCCACTCGCGCCATCCAAGAGCTGTCCGCCGATGACGGCACCTCCTCCGATCCCGCTCGACACCGTCAGGAAGAGAAGATCGCGACCCCGGCCGGCGCCAAAGCGAAACTCGCCCCAGGCTGCGGCTTGAGCGTCGTTGAGTGCGAAGGCCGGCCAGGAAAAGAGCTCTTCCAGCCGTGGTATCAGAGGAAAGTCGGCTGGGACCGGCAGGGTCGCCGGATTGACCGCCGTCCAGCGTCCATTGCGCACCAGACCGGTTACCGCAGCCACCACCCCACTATACTGTCCGCGCCAATCGCGTGTTACGTCGACGGTGAGTCTTAGCCATTCCTCCGCGCCATCGGCGGGTCTCGTTGAAATCTGCCGCCGCTCGATGATGCGGTTTCCCAGGACCAGTGCAACGGCTGTCTTGCTGCCGCCGATATCGATTGCGAGAACAGGTCTCTCCGGCAGTACCGCAGCCGCGATCGCGTTGCTGAACCATTGCGTGATGTGCTCTGGGCGGGTGATGGCGGAGCCGACAACGATCGCGGTGGCTCCGGCCCGCATGGCTGCGGCCGCAAGGCGCGGCTCGTTGTAGCGGCCTTCGGCGAAGACAGGCCTGCCGAGCCTGCCTGCCTCCCGCACCAGGTCGATATCGGGCCCCTGCGGAGGTGGTTTTTCCTCCGTGTAGCCGGACATCGTGGTGGCGATGATGTCTGCTCCGAGTGCGTCCGCGCTCCTGGCCTCGATGATCGTCGCAATGTCGGCCATCGCGAGGCGGCCCCGGGCGTGCACCGCCTCGATCAGCGTTTTGATCGGTACGGGTCTCGGCCGGTCGGTGGCGTCAAAGGCGATGATCGCCGCACCGGCCTCGGACAGCGCGGCAATATCCTCGACCCAGGGGGTGATGCGGACGGATGTGTTCGTCAAATAGCGCTTCACCAGACCGATGATCGGGAGCGAGCAGGCGGCGGCGACCGCCGCGACATTGGCGATGCCCTCGATTCGCAGGGCTCTGGCACCGGCGTTCTGGGCAGCAAGCGCGAAGCGGACGACCGACGCGGGATCATCGAATGGCCCGCCGGGAACGGGCTGGCACGAGACGATCAAGCCGCCTCGCAGGCTGTCTGTGAGTGCGGCGTCCGCAAGCAACGAGGTCACGAAGAACTCCGAACCTGTTGAGCGTCCTGTTGAGCGTTGGGTGCGGGTTGCATTGTCGCTGCATCAGCGACCGGCACTTCGCACCCGCTGGCGCTTGCCCGGTAGGCCGCCTCGATGCAGGCGACGATATGGCGCCCATGGGCTCCCGTGACCGGCGACGGCGTATCGTTCGTGATGCTTGAGGCGAATGCCCGCCACTCGCGCGCCACGGCCACGTCCATCCAATTCGGCTCAATGGACCCGCTGACCGGCGTCCAGGCCCCATCCTGACCGGTGGAGACGCCGTGGTCGAAATCAATCCGGATCATACCTTTCTCGCATACGAGGTCCATGGCGAACGTCACCGCTCCATTGCGGTAACCGACGCTGGTGACCTGGCCGATCTGTCCGTTCGCAAAGCGTAATCCGATCAGCGCGGAATCGTCGGCCTGCTGCTCGTGGAAATAGGTGCCGGTCATTGCGGTCACCCGGGTGACTGGCTGTCCCATGAGCCAGATCAATCGGTCGAGCGCGTGGATTCCTGCCGTCATCAGCATACCACCGCCCGAGGCGTGATCGAGGTGCCAGGGACGGCGGTTGCTTTCCATCCAGAGCTTGATCATCCAGCTCGTGCCGAACACTGGTCGGCCGAGGATACCTGAATCGATAATTTCCTTGGCTTTGAGGCAGGGCAGGGCGAAATGCATCACATGCCCGATCATCAGCTTGATGCGGTTCTCGTTGGCTGCCGCGAGTACGACATCGCAAGCATCGACGCTCGGCGCCATTGGTTTTTCAAGCAGGATATGCTTGCCGGCCCGCGCGGCCCCCACGGCGATTTCTTCATGCAGGTGGTGCGGCGTGGCAATCAGCACGGCATCGACGGCCGGATCGTCGAGCAGGGCGCGCCAGTCACGGTAACTCTTGCCACCATGCTCGGCCGCGAAGGCCGCTGCGGCATCCGCATTCTCCCGGCAGGATGCGACGAGCCTGACCTCGTCGACGCCCGTCATGGCGCGGGCGTGAACTGCGCCGAAATGGCCGGCCCCGATAATCCCAACTCCGATCATGCGTTTGCCCTCTCGTATGCGGCGTCGATGATCTGCATCGCTGCCAGGTAATCCTCGATGTCTACCGCTGGCGCCTCACCCGAGCGCAGCCTGGCGAATGTGTCGGCCATGAACAGGCGGTAGCGCGTACTGGGATGCTCGGGAGCAAGCGCGCGGGTGTGTCCATCGTCCAGCGTCGCGCATTGCGCCGCCTCGCCCCGATCGATCAGGTAGGCATTGCCGGTGGCGATCCGCCATTCGAAATCGCCGCCAGGAGCCATCGAGGCATAGGTGTACCCGGCCTCGACAGTAAAAAGCGTTCCGGCTTCGTCGTGCAGGATTAGAAGGGCATGGTCCTCGACCCGCTCGCCGTGGATACGATTGCCGATCGAGGCTGAGATAACCCGCAATGTTCCCTGCGCGACGGAGAGGGCGGCATCGACGCCATGGATGCCGAGATTGCGCAACGCTCCGCCGCCCCCGACTGCCGGATCGAGCATCCAGCCGACGCCGTCGTCTCGATAACGTTGTGGCGGACCATTGACGATCCGGAAATGGGCATGGGCGAGTTTGCCGAGGCGGCCTTCCGCCTCAAGCTCTGCCATTGCTTGAAAGACGGGCCCGAAGCGGTTCGGGAGAGGCACACCGACGAAGCGGCCTTGGCTCCGGGCAGCCTTGACGATCCGCAGCAACTCTCCTGTCGTGCTGGCCGCCGGCTTCTCAAGAACCATCGGGATATCTGCGGCAACAACCCCCAAGGCGATATCCGGAACCTCCCGGGGGGAGCCCATGAGCACCACCAGGTCGGGCCTGTTGGCGAGCGCCTGTCCTACGCTTTGGCAGGCGGCAAGTCCGTGAGCGCCGGCAAAGTCAGCTCCTGCTCTCGCGTCCTGGTCCCAAACCGCAATGACAGCGCCGCCGGAAGCCCTGACCGCATCCAGATGCATCGCGGCGTGCCAGTGACTGACACCCAAAAGACAAACCCGCATGTCCCTATGCCTGTCCAGTAGTCCACTTGCTGGATATCCTACAACCTGCTATGCATCAAGATGAATAGTGGTTCTCGCTAAGCGCCGCGTGCGATCCGAAGGACCACTTTTCACGTTCGATGCACTGGCGCGATGCCGACGGCGAGCAGGAGTAAGCATGTCCGGCTTGAAAGACATAAAGCCTTTGACCAAGCCTCCGTCTCTGCATGTCACCGTGCAGGAAAGTTTGCGCAGCTACATTGAGGACAATCAGCTGAAGGCCGGCGATGCCCTGCCGCCCGAAACTTTTCTTGCTCAGCAGCTCGGGATCAGCCGCAACTCCGTGCGAGAGGCGATCAAAGCGCTCGAATCCCTCGGAATCCTGGAAACCCGTCGCGGCATCGGCGTGTTCGTGAAGGAATTCTCGTTCCAGCCGCTCCTGGACAATCTCGCCTATGGTCTCGGTGACGCCTTGCGGGATGTCGAGGAACTTCGCGAGCTGCGCCGCGTCCTCGAGGTTGGTCTTATTCACAAAACGATCGAGATGATCGGCGAGGACGATCTTGCCGCGTTGCGCCAAGTGACGGAACGGATGCGCCAGCGCGCCGAGCGCAACGAAAGCTTCGCCGAAGAGGACGAGCAGTTTCACAGGCTGCTGTTCCGCTGCCAGAACAACCGAATGCTCACCGGCCTGATCGAGGTTTTCTGGCGGGCCTTCTACAAGGCTTCCAACTTCGCCAACCTCGCCAATGCCGACCCGCTCTCCACGTGGCGTGATCATCATGAGATCATTGAGGCGATTGCGGCGCGCGATGTCGAACGAGCCCGAGAAAGGCTCGACAAACACTACGAAGGTATCTCCGAGGTTATCGCGAATAACAGAAGATCCACCAACGGTTAACGGGAGGAATTAATGTCGCTCAAAAACATCGTGCGAGCTGTCCCCATCGCAGCTCTTCTTGGGGCAACGGCCCTGATATCGCCATTGGCAGCGCAAGAGCAGAAGACGATCACCGGCGGCTTCGATGTTGGTCCGGGCGGCTTCCAGGGCAACTTCAATCCGCTCGCGGCGACCGGCGGCTTCACTTGGCTCAACGTCTATTTCGAGCCGTTGATCAACTACAATGCCGACCTGACGGCCATCGAAGGGACGCTCGCCACCGAATACAGCGTCAACGCCGACAAGACGGAATACACCTTCAAGCTCGCCAGAGAGACCTGGCACGATGGCAAGCCCTTCACCTCCAAGGACGTGAAGTTTACGGTCGACCTCGCCAAGAACGGTGAAACCGGAACGGTCTTCTCCGCCCGCCTGAACGCGATTTCCTCCGTCGAGACGCCTGACGAACGTACGGCAGTCATCAAACTCTCGCGTCCAGATGCGGGCCTCCTCGCGACGCTGACAAAGCTCATGATCCTGCCTGAACACGCGCTCTCCGGCATGACACCGAAGGAATTGGCGACCAGCACATGGTGGGCAACCAAGCCGATTGGAACCGGCCCGTTCAAGTTCAAGCAATATGTGACCGACCAGTATGTCGAACTGACTGCTGACGAGGATTATCGCCTTGGCCGTCCCAAGGTGGACCGGGTGATCAATCGCTATTTCAAGAACACGGCTGCAGCCGTGGCGGCTCTGCGCGCGGGAGAAATCCAGTTTACCTACGTCGAGCCTGACGATGTCCCGGCTCTTAAGGACACCAAGAGCTTCCGCGTCATCGAGGGACAGTCCTTCGTTGCCAACTATGTGGGTTTCAATCAACAGGTTCCGCTCTGGAAGGACGTTCGTGTCCGCCAAGCGATCATGCACGCCATCGACCGTCAGGCCATCATCGACAGCCTCTATGGCGGAGCCGCGACCGTTGCCAATTGCGGCTACGTCGCCAAGCAACTCGTTCCCGAAGGGTTGAACCCGTACAAGTATGACCCAGCCAAGGCCAAGGCTCTGTTGGCGGAGGCCGGCTGGGACAAGATCAATGGAAGCAAGCCGGTTACTTGGCTGACCTATTACAACACGCCCCAGGCTGCCAACGTCATGGCCGCCGTGCAGGCGATGCTCGCGCAGGTGGGCATCAATGTGGTTCCGCGCGTGGTCGATACCCCGACCTACAACGGCATCATCTACGCGGCAAATCCTGACTTCAGCCAGTTCCCGCTCGTTTACGCCGGACTTCAGAACGGACCTGATCCATCGGGCATCAATATCGGCTTGAACGCGGCGCAGAAGCCCCCTGCCGGAGCAAACTTTCTGCGCATCGAGATGCCGGACCTGACCAAGGCGCTGGACGCCGCGCTTGCAGAAACCAACCCGCAGCAGCTGAATGCCCGCTATCAGGATGTTTGCAAGGTGATGAACGCCAATCTTCCCTGGGCCACGATGTGGGTCGCCAACCGTTACGGAGTCGCCTCGACCAAGCTGAAGGACTTCGTCTGGGTGCCTGCTCCGGCCGGCGGACCTTACAATGCTCACCCCGAGAAGTGGTCGATCGAGAAATAGACAAAGCCGTCCGACGACTCAGGGGGAGGTGGCGCGGCGTTAGTCCGGCCATCTCCTCACTTGAAATCACGAGAGCACACTCATGCTGCCATACATCTTGAGGCGCCTCGCCACCGGTCTGCTGATGCTCGTCGCTTTGAGCATACTCGTCTTTATCCTCCTCCGTCTGGCGCCTGGCGACCCCATCGACGCCTACGTGAACCCAAACGTCGCCATGTCTCAGGCTGAAATGGATGCGCTGCGTGCGCGCCTTGGGCTCGATCAGCCCTTGCCTGTCCAGTACCTGGCATGGCTGCGGGCCGCCGCCACCGGCGATCTCGGCTACTCGATCCAGCGCAATGGGGTGAAAGTTCTGCCCCTCGTGCTCGAACGCATCGGACCGACCGTCCTGCTGATGGCGGCCGGACTTGCGATTGCGATCGTACTTGGCATTGCGGCAGGAATCCTCAGTGCGGTCCGGCGGAATTCTCCAACCGATATCGGCTTTTCCATCATCGCCTTCTTTGGCATTTCAAGCCCGGCCTTCCTGACGGCGCTCCTCGGGCTTTACCTATTCTCCGTGGTTCTCAGATGGGCGCCATCGGGCGGCATGTTGACACCCGGTGCGCCATTCTCGACCGGCGATCTCCTGGCTCATCTCGTTCTGCCGGCCTGCCTTCTGTCCATTGGCCACGCTGCGCTGATCATGCGCTACATGCGCGCGTCACTTCTCGAGGTTCTGAATCAGGAATATGTCCGCACCGCCCGCGCGAAGGGCGTCAAGGAGTTCTGGGTCATCATGAAGCATGCGGTGCGCAACGCGCTGCTGCCGGTCGTCACACTCATCGGGTCCACCATCGGCATCGCGGTGGGCGGCGCGATCTTCATCGAGAGCGTCTTCAATTGGCCGGGCATGGGCCTGCTGCTGATCAATGCCGTCGATACCCGAGACTACCCGGTCATCATGGGGGCGACGCTGATCATCGGAGCCTGCGTCATCATGGTCAATCTCCTGACCGACATCGCCTATGCCGCCATCGATCCTCGCATCCAGGTCGCCTGACGATGAGTGCCGCTACCGCAGTGTCCGCTTCCCGCCGAGGGCCGATCGCCAGGGCACTCGACCGGTTTGCCACCAATCCCGTCGCTCTGCTGGGGCTCGCGGTCCTCGCCGTCATCGTCCTGGCGATCCTGACCTATCCCATCTGGTGGGCTTACTCGCCCAACCAGATCGACCTGCGCGCCCTCAACAAGGGACCGAGTGCCAGCCACTGGTTCGGGACGGACGGCGTTGGCCGCGACGTCCTTGCGCGTCTGATGCAGGGCGGTCGCATCTCGCTTCTCGTCGCCGTGACATCGGTGGCGGTCTCAATCGTCATCGGTTTTCTCGTCGGCGCCGTGTCGTCCTTCAGCGGCCGCGTGGTCGACGGCGCCATCATGCGCCTCGTCGACCTTGCCATGACGCTGCCGCCCGTGATCCTGCTGCTCGTCCTCGCCTCGATCGTCGGCACGGGTATCGCGCCCACAATCGCCGTGATCTCGCTGCTGTCCTGGCCCGTGCTTTCGCGCATGATCCGGGCCCGGCTCCTTGAGCTGCGCGAACGCGACTTTGTGGTCGCTTCACGCGGCATGGGAGCCGGCATGGGACATCTTCTGCTCCGACATGGCTTGCCGAACTGCGTCGACATCCTGGTGGTCTACGCGACCTTGCAGATCGCCAATGCCATTCTGCTTGAGGCGGGTCTGTCCTTCCTTGGGCTCGGCATCGCTCCTCCCGAGGCCAGCTGGGGCAATATGCTGAACGCGGCGCGCTCGACCAGCGTGCTCGAGCAGTATGTCTGGCAGTGGATGTTCCCGGGCGTGGCGCTCGTCATCACCGTTCTGGCGATCAACTTCGTCGGCGACGGTCTGCGCGACGCCTTCGATCCCCGTTCCGATCTTCAATGACCAAGCAGTAAAGGCTTACCATGACTAAGTTTCGCGGCGTCGTGCCTCCCGTCGTTACTCCTCTGACCGAGAACTATGAGGTTGACTATCCGTCCTATACCAGGGTGCTGGAACATCTCATCGCTGGCGGCGTGCACGGTCTCTTCGTGCTTGGCTCTACGAGCGAGGTGATCTTTCACGGCGAGGCCACCCGACGTCGGATCCTCGAACACACCGTGAAGGTGGTGAACGGGCGCCTGCCGATCCTGGCCGGCGTGATCGATCCGACCACCCACCGGGTTATCGACCATGCGAAAGTGGCGCAGTCGATCGGTGTCGATGCTGTCGTCGCAACGGCTCCCTTCTATACCCGGACGAGCCAGCCGGAGGTGATCGACCATTTCCGCTACCTGCGCGAGGCGCTCGACCTTCCGGTGATCGCATACGACATTCCGGTCTGCGTCCACACCAAGCTGGAACGGAGCACAACCGTGACGCTGGCTCGCGAGGGCACCATCGCCGGGCTCAAGGACTCGAGCGGCGATGACGGGAACTTCCGGTTCTGTCTGCTGGATCTCGCCGACAAGTCTGACGTCTTCCTTATGACGGGCTCTGAGATCGTCGTCGACAACGCCCTCCAGATGGGAGCGCATGGCGTCGTCCCGGGTCTCGCCAACGTTGATCCGCACGGCTATGTCCGGCTATGGGACTACGCTCAGGCTGGAGATTGGGAGGCCGCGCGCAAAGAGCAGGAGCGGTTGTGCCGGCTGTTCGAAATGGTCTGGGTTTCCCTGCCCCGCACCAGCGCCGGCTCAGCGGGCGTCGGCGCTTTCAAGACGGCCATGCGTTCACTCGGTGTCATTGCCACCAACACGATGGCCCAGCCGCAGCGCTCGCTCAATGCCGACGAGGCTTCGAAGGTCGACGAGATCGTTCGAGCCGCCGGGCTCGTGAGTTGAAGCCATGCATGCGGCCCCGATCCTGGACATTTCGGGTCTTAAGACGGTCTTCCGGATCGGCGAGCGCGAAGTCGCAGCCGTACAGGATCTGGATCTGACCATTGCGCCGGGCGAGACCCTGGCGCTGGTCGGCGAATCCGGCTCAGGCAAATCCGTCACCAGCCTCTCGATCATGGGGCTTCTTCCAAAACGGGTAGGCCAGATAGCCGGCGGCAGCATTCTGTTTCGAGGAAAGTCGGGCCAGACGCAGAACCTTGCCCAACTTGACCCTGAGAGCATGCGGCAAATTCGGGGCAACGACATCGCCATGGTGTTCCAGGAACCCATGACGAGCCTCAATCCCGTCTATACCATCGGCGAGCAGATCGCCGAGCCGATGCGCATCCATCTCGGGCGCAGCCACAAGGATGCAGCAGCCGCAGCGGTCGGCCTCCTGACCGCGGTCGGCATCCCCGATCCCGAACGGCGTGCCAGGCAATACCCGCACGAGCTCTCCGGTGGCATGCGTCAGCGTGCCACGATCGCCATGGCGCTTGCCTGCGATCCGGTCCTGCTGATCGCTGACGAGCCGACCACCGCGCTCGACGTGACAATCCAGGCCCAGATCCTCGATCTCCTGCAGAAGCTGCAGACCGAACGGGGCATGGGCATCCTGTTCGTCACGCATAACCTGGGAGTCGTGGCGGAGATCGCCGACCGAGTGGCTGTGATGTATGCCGGCCGCATCGTCGAGACCGGCTCAGTCGCCGATGTGTTCGCACATCCACGGCATCCCTATACAGTCGGGTTGATGCGCTCGGTCCCCAAGCTGGGGGAGGCGACCGAGTTGAGGCGAAGGGGCATCCCGCTGCCGACCATCGCGGGCTCCGTGCCGAGCCTAGCTCAGCTCCCGAAAGGCTGCTCCTTTGCTCCCCGTTGCTCCTATGCCGTCGACGCATGTCGGGTCGACATGCCGTCCTTGTACCAAAGCGGCAATGGACGGAAGAGCCGCTGCATCAGATGGCAGGAGGTTTAAGATGGAGGAACTGCTGCTCTCGGTCAGAGGGTTGACCAAGCATTTCAAGCCGACCGGCCTTTCCCGCGGCTCCGTAGTGCGCGCGCTTGACGATATCTCCTTTGATGTGCCGCGCGGGAAGGTCGTCGGCCTTGTCGGGGAGTCGGGCAGCGGGAAGACGACCATCGGGCGCTCCGTGCTGCGCCTCATCGAACCGACTTCGGGCGAGGTGCGCTTCAACGGCGTCGACCTCACCAAACTCTCTTCCGCCGAGATGCGCCGTCAGCGCAAGTACATGCAGTACATCTTTCAGGATCCCTTCGCCAGCCTGTCACCGCGAATGACCGTCGGGCAGATTCTGACCGAGGGCCTTGAGATTCAACGGATCGGCACGCGTGAGGAGCGGGTCCAACGTGCCAAAGCGGCGCTTGCGGCAGTTGACCTTCCGGCCGACGCTTTCGATCGCTATGCTCATGAGTTTTCCGGCGGCCAACGCCAGCGCATCGGCATTGCGCGGGCGTTGACGCTCGAGCCGCTGCTGATCGTGGCCGACGAACCTGTCTCCGCGCTCGACGTCTCGATTCAGGCTCAGATCGTCAATCTTCTGCGTGACCTGCAGATCCGCCTTGGTCTGTCCATGCTGTTCATTTCGCACGATTTGGCCGTCGTCGAATACATCTGCGATACAGTCATCGTGCTCTATCTTGGTCGCATCATGGAAATCGCCCCGAGCGAGCAATTGTATCGCGATCCACGTCACCCCTATACGCGGGCACTACTCTCGGCAATTCCGTCTCCGGATCCGGCCAAGGCCCACGTGCGCGAGATCCTGAAAGATGACATTCCGAGCCCGGCCAATCCGTCTTCAGGCTGTGTCTTTCGCACGCGTTGCCCTCATGCGGAGGAACGATGTGCGGCCGTGGTGCCTCCGCTCGAAGAGGTTTCGCCCGGACATTTGAAGGCCTGTATCCGACGCGACATTAGCGGTTGATCCGATGCTCCACTCTTTGAAGAGCGCATCGTTCGGTGCGGAAAACCGAGTCCACTTTTCCGCACGATGCGCTAGCGTGCCGGCGGAGTGAATTCTACGTCGGCCCGATTCAAGTATCGGCTGCGTTTGGGCTCGTCTCCGGGGCGCTATCCTGCGCCTATTCCGGCTGCTTGTGAATCGGATCGATCCAGTAGACCTCCTCCGGTTGTTCGACCGGGTCCACATCGGTGATGTTCACCACGACGGCTTCGTTGTCGCTGCGCACCAGGACGCATTCGAGGGACTCGTCTGGACTGGCGTTGATCTCCTGATGGGGCACGAAGGGCGGCACATAGATGAAATCCCCCGGCCCGGCCTCCGCGACGAACTCCAGCCGCTCGCCCCAGCGCATGCGAGCCTTGCCCCGCACCACATAAATGACACTCTCCAATTCGCCATGGTGATGCACCCCAGTCTTGGCATTCGGCTGGATCGAGACCGTACCCGCCCAGATTTTCTGTGCGCCGACCCGGGCATGATTGATGGCGGCCTGGCGAAACATGCCCGGAGTCTGCGCTGTGTTCGGATCGAGGCGATCGCCTTTGATCACCTGAACACCGTGCTGCTTCCAATGCTCGTGCTGATCGTGGCTGTGGTCCGTCATGACATTCTCCGAGGCGATTTGGCTTGCCGCGCCTTCCTGAACATGCACGGAGGACGAGGGTGAGGAAGGCCAGCTCAGGCCTCCGGTGTATCATCGTTTGGTAAGGGTTGTCTGTCTCCGCTCACGGATAGCCTCAACGACCCTCTACGCGCTTTAATGGAACTCGGTACGGCCAAGCAGTGTATGGCGGTTTAACGCTGCTCCTGAGGGTCCGGTTCTCCCTCAAGTTCCTCTCCTCAAGAAGGATAGGCTTGCAGCCCTCCCGGCGGCATGATTATCTCTTCTTAGCACTCCGGCGTGTCGAGTGCTAAAGTAACTGCCCGGCGCATACGAGCCCCCTCATTGACGAACAGAACAAGGAGGAGCCCTATGACATTTCTTCCCTTGTACGACCCTGTTGTCGTCCGTCGCATCGAGGCTGAAGTCGCCATCGGCCTCTGCGACGGCGTGCTCTTCGGCAAGTGGTCCGGCACCGAGGTTTGTATGGACGGTCAAAGCTCCTGATCCCGACGGAATCCGGCATCATGGGCGTCATCGAACGGACTGCTAACGCCCAGAAAGCCGCTTAGACGGTGTCACTCGAGAACGATCAGAATTGGAGGAAGCTATGGCAGCCAAAGAAGTCAAATTCTCTACGAGCGCCCGTGAGAAGATGCTCCGTGGCGTCGACATCCTTGCCGATGCCGTGAAGATCACCCTGGGCCCCAAGGGCCGCAACGTGGTGATCGAGAAGAGTTTCGGGGCGCCACGGGTTACCAAGGACGGCGTCACCGTCGCCAAGGAAATCGAGCTGGCCGACAAGTTCGAGAACATGGGCGCCCAGATGGTGCGCGAAGTGGCGAGCAAGACCAGCACGGTGGCCGGTGACGGCACCACCACCGCGACGGTTCTGGCCCAGGCCATCGTCCGCGAGGGCGCCAAGGCGGTGGCCGCCGGCATGAACCCAATGGACCTCAAGCGCGGCATCGATCTCGCCACCGCCGAGGCCGTGAAGGACATCCAGTCCCGCGCCAAGAAGGTTGGCTCGTCCGAAGAGATCGCTCAGATCGGCACCATCTCGGCCAATGGCGATGCCGAGGTCGGCCGCATGCTGGCGGAGGCTATGCAGAAGGTCGGTAACGAGGGTGTTATCACCGTCGAGGAAGCCAAGACGGCTGCGACAGAACTCGACGTGGTCGAGGGCATGCAGTTCGACCGCGGCTATCTCTCGCCGTACTTTATCACCAACGCCGAGAAGATGGTGGCCGAGCTCGAGGATCCCTACATCCTCATCCACGAGAAGAAGCTCTCCTCGCTCCAAGCTCTGCTGCCGATCCTCGAGGCTGTCGTTCAGACCGGCAAACCGCTGTTGATCATTGCGGAAGATATCGAGGGTGAAGCGCTCGCGACGCTTGTGGTGAACAAGCTGCGGGGCGGCCTCAAGATCGCGGCTGTGAAGGCTCCGGGCTTCGGCGACCGCCGCAAGGCCATGCTCGAGGACATCGCGGTCCTCACCGCCGGCCAGACAATCTCCGAAGACCTCGGCATCAAGCTCGAGAATGTCACGCTGGACATGCTCGGGCGGGCCAAGACCGTGCGTGTGGAGAAGGAAAACACTACCATTGTCAGCGGAGCTGGCTCTCGACAAGACATTGAGGCGCGCATTCAGCAGATCAAGGCGCAGATCGAGGAGACCACCTCGGACTACGACCGTGAGAAGCTCCAGGAGCGTCTCGCCAAGCTCGCAGGCGGCGTCGCGGTGATTCATGTCGGCGGGAGCACCGAGATCGAGGTGAAGGAGAAAAAGGACCGCGTCGACGACGCTCTGCACGCCACGAAGGCTGCGGTGGAAGAGGGCATCGTTCCCGGCGGCGGCACGGCTCTGCTGCGCGCCAAGGGTGCGGTTGCCAAGCTCTCCAGCGACAACCCCGATATTCAAGCTGGCATCAATATCGTGCTGCGCGCTCTCGAGGCTCCGATCCGTCAGATCGCCGAGAACGCCGGCGTCGAGGGCTCGATCGTGGTCGGCAGAATCACCGACAACCCACAGTCCGAGACCTTCGGCTTCGATGCCCAGACCGAGGAATTCGTCGATCTGGTCCAAGCCGGCATTGTCGATCCGGCAAAGGTCGTTCGCACGGCCCTCCAGGATGCTTCTTCCGTCGCCGGCCTGCTCGTTACCACCGAGGCCATGGTGGCCGAGGCTCCGAAGCGTGAAAGCGCTCCGGCGATGCCGGGCGGCATGGGTGGCATGGGCGGCATGGACTTCTAACGCATCGTGCGGACCCGGAGGGCCGCGTCAGCCAATAACAGGGTCCACTGTTCGCTGACGCGGAACCTGGGTTTGGATCAGGCTGCAAGGAAGAGTTCGTTCTGTCGCCAGGAAGCGCAGGCTCTTCTTTCGCTCGGCCGTGCCGTCGCAATGCGCTCGTGGAAGCGAGCTTGAGCCTCTTTGAGCAGACGGCGTTTTCGAGCGAGTGGTTGCGAGGCCGTTGTGGTGTCGTTCACGACAGCGGCAGCTGCCGCGTACAAATCGGTCGTTGCGGCATCCAGACCGGGATCTCGCTCGAACTGGACGACAAGGCTTGCCAGGTGCTGCCTGAGAAGCGTCTGCAGTTCGTGGAGATAGGGCAGATCTCCTCCGAACTCGATGGCCTTCAACGTCGGAGAGATCAGTGCCAACTTCTCTTCGATCGTGTCGGTGAAACCTTTCTCCGCCATGATCAACCGTCTCCAGGTAAGAGGAAGCCCGCCCAGCCCTTGAGGCACAAGGGAGAGCATGGGCCTTCATGGTTAACTAACGGTTTCAAACGACCGAGGAACACGATCCAACAACCGCACATCACCATTCTATGGTGATCTGCTCACGCGCTCTCCCGTGATCGCGATCCGCGATCGTATTCCGCAGGCGATATCGGAACCTATTGCATGTGTTCTGGCAGAAGGTTTGGTGCTCAGCCTTCAGCCGGGGCGCTCTTGTTTGACCGCCGTTGACGCTTATCGGAGGCAGAGTAGAATGGTGGTGCGGTGTTGCAACCGGCATCGCACGCGCCCTGGCTGGAGTTTGCAAGAGGCTTCAGTTGGGGCGTTCTCGTTCCGACACCTTGCGAAGAGGACGGATCGAGATCCGGTCGGCCGCATGAATGGCGGCCAGGAGACTCAGTCCCGTGTGATAGCCGGGATCGAGATCGGGCGTTGCCGGAACGAAATCAACCGGCCCGTTTCTCGTCAGGGTCTGATAGGCGAGGGAACCCCGCCAGTAACGCGTAAAGAACGCATGGTCGGCTTGCTCCCAGATGCGGAGCGCCTCGCCATCGCCTGTTGCAGTGAAGCACAGGGCAGCAGACCGAATGGTCTCGGGCAGAGACCACCAGGGAAAGTAAGGACTCAAGGGATTGCCGGTTGCGGCCGAAACTGACAGGCAGAGGCCGGGACCAACGAAGCCGCGCGCGAACGAGGAGCCGAGCACGGACTGAAGCTGTTGCACCAAGGCGGGTTCGGCATCACCCTGGAAATGGTCCAGTGCGAAGCCCACGAACTCGATGGCATGCCCGACATTGCAGACATCCGCTCCCGGGACGTTGCGCAACAGGCCACTCTCTGGGTCGAAATGACGTTCGAGAACATGGGCGATGAAGCGGTCTGCGAAAGCTGAATGCTCGCCAAGCCCAACGCGGTGGAGGAGACCCGCCGCACCGAGGAGGATCATCCGTGGACCGAAATCGTCAGGCTCGTCCGCAGCCGCACGGGGCGAGAGCTGACGACGCTCGTCCATTTGAAAGCGCTGCTGCTCGATCGCGTCGATGACTTCGGCCAGGTAGGTGAGATGCTCAGGAAGGTCCGCCCGGGCATAGCGTGCAGCTCCAGCGATGAGCCCCTTGGCGAAGAAGGCATCGGAATAGGTAAACACGTCGTCTGCGGGAGCCTGCCGGTGCAGCGCGCCGTCGGAATCGGCATAGACGGGCTCCAGATCATGATCATAGCAGAAATAGCCGTGTCCATCGCGACGCTTAAGTCGGCAAAGCGCCTCATAAAGAGCACGCCCCGTCTCGTCGAGTTCTGAGGCCAGGGCGGGATCCTCTGCCTTGAAGAACTCCGCATGCATCGCAACCGCTTCGAGCCCGCGCCCCTGGATCCAGCCATAGAGACAGGCCGGGCCACGTAACCCATCCGCGTCGCCATAATCGCCAAGACTCAGGCTGTTGGCCTTGGTGTTGAGAAAGTCGCCGCCAAGACGCGGACGCGCCAGCATCCAGCGCAGGGTCGCCGCATTGGCCTCCCTATACCGCATGCGCGCGCCGGCGAGAGAGAAGCCTGATCCAGTCATTCCTTTAATCCCGTGCTCGCGACGCCCTGCACAAAATTCCGTCGCAGCAGGACGAACAGCGTGATGCTCGGAATGAGGACCAGCGCGGAGGCCGCGCTCAGCCGTCCTAGATCGACCGTGAAGCCTGTCTGAAACAAGGCAAGCCCCACTTCAATCGTGTAGCTGTCCCGCGTCGTTGCGACGATCAGAGGCCAGGCGAACGCGGTCCAGGCCTGGAAGAAAGCCAGCACTCCCAGAGCTCCCAGGGCACCGCGCAGGAGCGGAAGTACGATACGCCAGAAGATCCAGAACTCGCCCGCACCGTCAATTCGGGCAGCCTCGAGCAGTTCGTCCGGGATGGACTGAATCACGTTCTGACGAATGAGGAAGATGCCGAAGCTCATCACGAGATAGCCCAGCAGCAATCCCCAGGTGGTGTTGAGGATGCCGAGAGCCTTCGCCTGAAAGTAAAGCGGAATCATATAAACCTCGAACGGCACGATGGCCGTCGCGAGGATGATGGCGAAGAACACGGTGAACGCGCGGTAGCGGAACTTGCCCAGGATGTAGCCCGAGATGGACGAGGTCGCCAGAATGCAGAGGGTGGACAGGATCGAGAACAGGATGCTGTTCCCGATCCAGCGCAGCAGCGGGGTGTCGCCCAGAACCGCTCTGAAGTTCGCGACTGTCGGATCGTCCGGAATGACCGTCGGCGGCCAGGCCAGCATCTCCTGTGGCGTCTTGAACGCGTTGGAGACGAGAAAGACCAGCGGCAGGATCATCAGCAGGCAGACCAGGGTGAGCACCACGTCAATCGTGATATTGACCATTCGGTCTTTCATCTGCCTGGACATGCCTCGGCGGAACGTCTGTTCAGGATGGGCTCTCATGAGCGGCCTTTCTCCCGCAGCAGCCTGAACTGTATCAGGGTCAACGCTAGAACGATTGCCAGCAGAACGACCGCCTCGGAGGCAGCATAGCCGACGCGGTAGTTGCGAAAGCTGTTCTCCAGCATGTCGAGCACGAGGACACGCACCTGCCGGCCCGGCGCGCCCTGAGCGTCAGAGGCCAGGACGAAGGCTTGGGCATAAACATTGAAGCCGGAGACGAGGGTGACGACCGAAACATACAGGGTGATCGGCTTGAGCAGAGGGACCGACAGATACCAGAAGCGCTGGGGAGCCGACGCCCCGTCGAGCTCGGCGGCCTCATAGAGCGAGGTCGGCAGGCTCTTGAAGCCGACAAGGTAGATCAACACCGCATAGCCAAGCGCCTGCCACGAGCACAGCACGATGATGCACACGACCGAGAGCACGGGATCGAAGAGCCAAGACTTCGGCGAGAAACCGAATGTCGCGAGAAAAGCGTTCAGGGGACCGAGCCGGGCATCGAAAACCCACTTCCATGCCATGGCCGCAGGCACGAGCGACACGACGTGGGGAATGAAGATCGCCGTCTCGTAGAACCCGGCGAAACGCGAGCGGGTGCGGTGATAGATGAGCGCTGCGAGGATCAGCGCCAGGGGAATGGTGATGAGCAGGACGCCAAAGGCGATGATCGTGGTGTTGAGGAGCGCCTCCCGGAACAGAGGATCGCCGGAGAGTTCCTCAAAGTTCGCAAGGCCGATGAACGGCTTGTTCTTCGACAGGATGTCCCATTTGTGCAGGCTCAGGCGCAACGTGTCGCCAATGGGATAGATCCGGACATAGGCGAAGATCACCAATGTCGGCAGGATCGCGAGGAACGCGAACATCCATCTCTTGCGCTGCACCAGGAGACCTCTTCAAACTCCGTCCGGTGCGCGGGAGCGCACCGGACGACGCAAGACCGAGCAGAGTGGGAAGCTACTTCCCGAGAAGACCTTCGCGGCGGAGGATCTGGTTGGTCTCGTCCGCTGCCGACTTGAGGAAGGCATCGACTGCCGCATCGTCCTTGGCCAGAGACGCATTGCGGAAAGCATTCGTGAGCTGGGCGGCCAAGCGCGTCAGCACCTCCTCGATCGGTCCGATCGAGGGCAGGGTGAAGAACTTATAGTCCTTCGGGTAGTTGACAAAGGCGTTGAATGCCGGTGTCGCATTGGTCACGACGGAATAGTCGACACCCGAACGGTTCGGCAGCCAGCCTACATTCTTGAGAAGCCATGTCAGGTTCTCGGGCTCGTTCGTCGCCATCACGAAATCCCAGGCCGCCTTCGCGTCGGCGCCATCCGCCTTCACATAGAGATTGGTTGGCAGCGCGATGGAGCCGCGCGGCAGCGGGGCGGTGGCATAGTTGAGATTGGGCGCCTTGGAGGCGATGTCCCCGATCACCCAGGATTCCCGGATGAACATGGCGGTCTGGCCGCGTTCGAAAGCCTCCGCGTCGGCTGGCATTTCGGGCGTGACGGTTTTGAGGACATGCACGTTCTGCAGGTACTGCTTGAGCGTCGCGCGACCGGCCTCGTTGGCGTAATTGGCCCGCCACTTGCCATCGGCCGTGGGCTCCAGCACCGAGCCGCCATATTGGAACAGATTGATCCAGAACTTCTCGGCGATGCCCTGCCCGCCGCCGGTGAGGCGCAGGCTCCAGCCGGAAATGGTGGGATTGCCGTCAGGGCCGCGCTTCGTCAGCTTCTCGGCGTATTGCGTATACTCCTCCATTGTCTTGGGCGGCGCGTTCAGCCCGGCCGCCTTGAACATGTCGGTGTTGTAGTACAGCGCACCCTGGCCGCGGAACAGGGGCACGCCGTAAACCGCGCCCTCATAACTTGCATTCGACGTGAAGAACTCACCGAAATTGGCCTTGTCCTTGACGAAGTTGGCCACGGCATCGGGAGCCTTCGGCAGCAGGTCGTTCTCAAGATAGCGGCGAACGGTGGAGCCCTGGAGCTCGATCACGGTTGCGCCGGCAACGCCCGAGGTCAGGCCCAGCGCGATGCGCTTCTCATGCTCGCGAAGTGCGATAGCCTCCACCTTGACGTTGAGATTCGGATGCTTTGCTTTCAGGCCCTGAGCCACGTGTTCGTAGAACGGGGCCATTTCCGGATAGCCGCTCCAGACCGTGACGGTCTGGGCCGATGCGGCGGATAGCCCGGCGAGCATGGATGCCCCCAAGGCCGAGCCGAGTAGGGCGGCGCGGGCAGGACGCCGCTTCAGTGAAGTCGTGGTGGCAGAATTCAGCGCGCCGATCATCCCGTTCCCCTGTTTTTGATGGTGTCGATGCTGGCAATCGGAAGGTTCTCATGCAACCGGTTGCGGGTCAAGCCGCCGGCTGCCGGGCCGGCTGAGCGGTTAGCCTGCTGCGGTCAGTCGGTTCTTCCGGAAAGGAGGACAATGGCCGCCGCCGCGAGGGCCTCGGCCGATCCGGACGCGAAGGTGGCCGGTTGCCCGTAGTAGCGATGCGCTTCGTCGACCTCATATCCGCCAAACCTGTATTCCCGCGCCGGCGGAATGTAGCCGGGATTGTCTTCGGCAAATCCGATGACGAAAGCTGGGCGGCCTGACACAGCCTGGCGGATTTGCAGCGCGGTCTCGGCGAAGATCTCTCCAGGCAGAGCCACGATCGGCATTCCTCCCCAATTCAGCAAAGAGACGCGCGCCTCGACCGGCGCCGGAGTGCGGCCCGCAATGTCCGTCGCCCAGGCAATCCAGTGCGTGAGCAAAGCGGCGCGCGCGGGATCCGCCGTCTCCCGTTCGCAACGCCAGCGCTCCGCCAGGACCCCCGGAGGCTCCTCTTCGCGCCGATCGAAACCGAGACGGAGGATTTGGTTCTCTACCGAGATATGCTCTCCCAATGGAGTCTCATTGGCCTGCCGTGCGGCATCGGCAATCCTCTCGCCGTAAGATTGCGCCGACTCGAAGCTGCGATAGGGGCTGGACGCGAGGCTGATCGAGGCGTGCGCCGAATGACCCGTATTGGCGTCTGCCGCGCAACCGGTGAGAAACAGCGCCATAGCGCCGGGATTGGCCGCTTCAAGGCGCTCGCGCACATAGTGCGGGTAATCCGCCGTCCAAAGCCGGTTGTCGGCGCCCAGCACCACCGGGTGGCAGGCATAGGCCGTGATCACTGCCATCGGATCGCCGGCGGTATCATGAATGCGCAGAACCGGTAGGGCAGAATCGACCGGACCATCCGCATGCCGGCGGTTTCGCGCCACTCCAGGATCCGCGCCCCAGCCGCCGGTCAGGCGTGCCGGCCGCGCGGTGGCCACTGCCTTGTCGATCGCGTGCACACATGCCGTTTCCAGCCGCTCGAGATAGGCTTTGTCGGCCTGCTGGCTCAGCCGGCCCATCATGGAGACGGGACCGCCATGCGTGTGCAGCGCCGCGACGACCACATTGTTGGCCGGTAATGCGCACCGCTCGCGGATGCGCCGTGCCATGTCACCATGAAGGCCGATCACGTCCGCGACCAGAAGAGCGGTGTTCTCCACGACGACGGCGCGCACTGTCAAAGGATCATGCGCACCGAGCGCAGGCTCACTGCGTGCCGCGAATCCGGAGAGGGCGAGCCCCGCCGGAGGCGTGATGTCCACCAGAGCCGTGCCGGCGCGGATCACCGGGAGAACACCTTTTCGCCTCGCAGCCAGACGGCCGACAGGTCGAGCCGGCACTGTCCCTCATGCCAAGCGAACTGTATCAGATCGGCCGGGGCACCGACGGCGAGACGGCTCCGGCCGCCGACGATGCGGCCAGGGTTCTCCGTTGCAAGCCTGAGGCCCTCGCCGAGCGTCAGTCCAGCCATCTGGATGGCAATCGCGACATTGGCGCAAAGCGGCAGCCCGGCGCCGGCGAGATAGGGTGTGCCGGCAATTCCGACACGTCCATCGGCTGTGACCTCGACATGGCCGCCGACAGGCTGTTCGTAAAGGCCCGGCGGCATGCCGGCGAGTGCAACCGCGTCCGAAACCAGGATCGCCCTCTCCAGCCCCTTCGCCCGGATCATCGCCTTGAATGTGTCGGCCGGAAGATGATGGCCGTCAGCGATGAAGGTCGCGGTCAGCCGGTCATCCGCGAGTTGGCTCCACAAGACGTTGGGATGTCGGGGCAGGGTGGCTGCGGCGCCGTTGCCCAGATGTGTGGACAGACTCGCTCCGGCCGCGGCCGCTTCGTGGATCTCGTCGGGCGTGGCGGCCGTGTGGCCAAGCGCGACGTGAATGCCCCGCTGCGCAAGCGCCGATATGTAATCGATCGCCCCGGGGTGCTCGGGGGCCAGCGTGACAAGGCCGACGCAGTCGGAGCTTGCCACCTGCCAGCGCTCGAATTCGTCGAGGGACGGTGCCCTCACATCGGCGGCCGGATGAGCGCCCCGCGGTCCGTCCAGCGGTGAAATGGAGGGCCCCTCCACGTGAACGAAGGGGACCATGTCGGCCACGGACGGGAAGCGGCGGCGAGCCTCAGCGATGGCCGACAGCGCGCGAACGATGTCGGCCTCGGGCGCGGTAATCAGCGTCGGCAGGAAGGTCGTGACACCAACCGACAGCATATGTTCCGCCAGCATCTTCACCCGCTCGGGCGTGAGGTGGCGGTCATTCAGATCGACGCCGGCAAAGCCGTTCACCTGCAGGTCGATGAGGCCGGAAGCGATGAACTCATGGCCGGTCCCATCCACCGCCTGGATCGCCGCGATGACACCATTCTCCACCACAACGGCGATGCCCTGACCCGTCGCGGGATCGCGGCCGAGAATGACGCCCGGCGAGTTCACAGGGCTTTGACCCGGTTGTGGAAATTCGCGACGAAGCGGGCATTGGCTTCGTCGCCGCCCGGCGCATTCCCGCTCCGCCATACGGGCGGCTCGATACCGCGCTCAACGAGCGCCGCCACGGTGCGGATGACCAAGCAGTTGAGTGCGAAAGCATTGGCGAAGGTCGAGATCGCCGCGATGTCCTGGCTCATGCCGGGAACGCGCACGACGGCGTCGCCGATCGGAACCTTGGTGTCGATTGCGATATCGACCAGGTCATGCAGATTCCGGCGAGTGGGATGCCGGGCCGGATGATCGGGCGAGGTATTGCTGGCGTGCTCGCGCGAGCTGACACCGATCAGGAAAACTCCCCGAGACTTGGCTTCGAGGGCGGCATCGATCAGCGCGGCATTGATGCCATAGGCGTTGACAAGAATGAGAAGATCGCCTGAACCGAGCCGCTGGTTGGCGATCACCACCTTGCCGTAGCCAGGAGTGCGCTCGATTGCCATCGAGCGGAGCGCCCCGTTGGAGAGCAGCGTTCCTTCGTCAAGAATGGCGCTGACATGCATCAGGCCTCCTGCGCGGAAGAACACCTCCTGCGCGGCGAGATTGGAATGGCCGCCCGGACCGAAGATATGAATCAGTCGATCGGCAGCAATCTGATCCGCGAGACGACGGGCGGCATCCTCCGTGGCGGCGCGTTCCTCCGTCAGGATGCGCTGCATCAGGCCCGTTGCGGATGCGAGATAGCCGGCGCAGAGCGCATCGGCATCAATGGGCTTACCGGTCGGCATCAGGGTCGGACTCCGCATCGAGATAAAGGGTGCAGTGGGCCTGCTGGCGCAGGATGCTGGCCGGGCAGGCGGTCGCCACCGGTCCATAGAGGGCTCGACGGACGGCATCCCGCTTGGCAGAGCCTGGGACGACGCAGAACAGGCGATCCGCGCGCAGGAGGCGTGGGATCGTCAGCGTCAATGCTTGCTCGGGAACATCGTCGTAGCGCGCGAAGCATTGATCATCGACCTGTTGCTGGCGGCAGGCCTCGTCGAGGGTCACGATCTTGACATCGAGCGGATCATGGAAATCCGCCACCGGAGGGTCATTGAAGGCAATATGGCTGTTCACGCCGATTCCGAGGCAGACGATATCGATGGAAGCCTCGGCAAGTTTCTCGCTATAGGCCGCCGCCGCCGCCGCGGGATCCGGTTCGGGCACGATGTGATGCACGGCTCCAAAGGGCAGATGCGCGAACAGGGTATCGTCGAGCCAACGCGCAAATCGCTGCGGAGCTTCGCCGGGAAGCCCGATATATTCGTCCATGTGAAAGGTGGTCACACGCTTCCAATCGATTCCCTTCTGATCCCGAAGACCGCGGAGGGTTTCCGCCTGGCTGGGGGCAGCGGCAAAAATCATCCGCACCTGTGGCTGGCGGCTCAGCCGTTCACGGAGCTCCGTTGCGATCGCGGCGGCGCTGGCCGCGCCCATCTCAGCCCGCGTGCGGTAACTCTCGACACGCAGCCGGTCGACCCTGCGGTCGCTCGCTGGGGCAGGGGGCTGAGCATGAGTATCCGTCACGGTAACCTCTTGAATGTCGCCCAGCCAGCCGAAACACGGGCTCTTGTGCTCCGACTCCGGCGATGGCATGAACTAAAGCCTGCAACCGGTTGCATGTCAACGGCCCGGCGTGCTGACGCTGTCCTGAGAAACGCGCGAGCATTGTGCTCAACGAAGACGAACGGTACTACTGGCGATTGGTAATAGAGGAACAACGGTGAGCGGGCGGAAAGAGAAACTGACCATCAAGCAGGTGGCGGAGGCAGCGGGCGTGGCCCGCTCCAGCGTCTCTCGTGCATTCAGCCGCCCGGAGATGCTGAGCCCCGAGACGGTCAGGCGCGTCTTGGAGGCAGCCGAGAAGCTCGGCTATGTCCCGAACCAGACGGCACGCGCCCTGAGTACGGGGCGCCATGGGAATGTCGCGCTCATCGTCCCTGATATCGCCAATCCATTCTTCCCGCCCTTGATCCGGGCTGCACAGATGGAAGCCGACCGGTCCGATTTCTGCGTGTTTCTGGGCAATTCGGATGAGGACCCAAAGCAAGAGGACAAACTCGTGGGCCGCTTCTCAGGCCAGGTCGAGGGGCTGATCCTTGCCTCGTCGCGCCTGTCGGACGAACGCATCCGAGCCCATGCCGCCCAAAGGCCCCTGGTTCTGATCAATCGCGACGTCGAGGGCATCCCCCGCGTTTTGATCGACAGCGGCTCAGGAGTGCGGGAGGCGGTCGCACATCTGGCGGGACTTGGACATCGGCACATCGTCTATGTCGCCGGACCGGCGACATCGTGGTCGAACAAGCAACGTCGCCTCGCAGTGCGTAAGGCTGCCGAGCGCTCGGGTTTGAAAGTAGACGTCGTGGCCGCCGCCGTGGCGAGCTACGATGCAGGGCGGGAGGTCGTGGCCGCGATCCTGGCGACAGGGGCCACGGCTGCGATCGCGTTCGACGATCTGATGGCGCAGGGAATTCTCGGCGGATTGTCAGATCGCAAGATCAGGGTCCCTGACCAGTTCAGTATCGTTGGATGTGACGACGTGCTGGGCGCTGCTACATATCCGTCCCTTACCACCGTCTCGAACCGGTCCGTGGAGGCCGGCAAGGCCGCGCTGTCGCTGCTTCTCGAATTGCTGCAAAGCCAACCCGTGCGTGACATACGCTATGTGCTGGACACCCACCTGGTCGTTCGCAACACAACCATTCTGACAGCAAGCGTGTAGCCGTTGCCGTTCTGGCGCATCGTTGGGCGCGGCCCTGCGGGTCCGCACGATGCGCTAGGCATGAGGACGAAAGTAAATGTGCGGCGTCCCTGGACACCACACATCCGGGTGCAGAACGGTCAAGCGGGATTGTATTTATACAGGCTCTGAAGACATTCTGCCTGCTCACCCCGCCCAGAGGGCCCCGGAAGGGTCAGGCCGAGGCCGCTCCCTGCGGAGCGAAGCTTTGTGCGGCCATCACGTCGAGAAATCTTGCCGCTGGCTTACCTTGGAGCATGGGCGCCATCTGCTCCCAGAGAGCCCAAACTTGGGGCATGGAGTCACGCGCCGCCTGCTCATTGTCGAAGAGGGAAACAACGAAGACTTCGCCCTCCTCGTCCAAGAGCCCAAGCCACTCCCGGAGGCCGGGTTGCGCATAGATCGCGGCCTCGTTCTCCTGACGCCAGCGGAGCATGTCACCTATCTTGTCGGGCTTGACGCGAAACGTCGTCAGTCGTGCGTACATGGGGACCTCCTTAGGGAGGTTGATGTGACTGGCATCAGGCCAGCGCTGCACTGAACGCGACGCGACGAGTCTAAGCCCTTCTGGCCCGCGTGGACAATGGAAAGCGGCCCATGCCGAGCGCTGGCAATGGCCTCGCGACCATCAGCCTAGCCCCAGAGCCCAGGAGTCCGATTTCCAGTCCGATGCGCTAACGGGCACCACAGAGTTGAGGTTCGTCCATATCGTGAAAGCTGTCCCGATGGCACATTGGCCCCGAGCTTCCCGATGCGTCTCAACGGGACAGTTTGGTCGTTGGAGCGGCCGGCAGGACAGATCGTGACGG
The DNA here is from genome assembly GCF_016864375.1 of Microvirga sp. VF16. Lineage (GTDB taxonomy): Bacteria > Pseudomonadota > Alphaproteobacteria > Rhizobiales > Beijerinckiaceae > Microvirga. Next base: position 616,751 of record NZ_CP069354.1, read on the forward strand.
TGGGCTCTCCCCGTCCAGGGCAGCAGGGCGGGCATAGGTGCCAGGCAGAAGTTTCTCGAAGCGGGAGCGGATCTTGCGGTAGCACTCGCAGGCTCCCTGCTCAAGACCGGCGCGGTCGATCACCGTGATGCCGCCGCGGTACTGCTCGATCAGGCCCGAGGTCTGGAGGTTGCGCAGGACCGTGCTGACGGTGGAGCGCTGCACACCGAGCATTTCAGCCAGGAACTCATGGGTGAGGGGCAGAACATCCTCGTCCCGGCGGTCGTGCGTGCTCAGGATCCAGCGACAGCACCGGGCCTCGACGGAATGCACTGCATTGCACGCGACCGTGTGATACGCCTGCGCCAGAAGAGCCTCGTTGTAGGCAAGCAGCAACCGTCGAAGATTAGGGCATGTCCGGATGGCCGCGTGCATGTGGTCAAGAGGAACCCGGGAGGCGGTGCCGGGGATCTGCACGACGTAGCGTCCGAATGCTTCCCGGCTGACAACGGCGCTCAGCAGGCCGAACAGCCCTTCACGGCCGAACATGGCCACCTCGGCCAGCCGCCCATCTTCCATCACATCGACAAGGGAGATGATGGCATCGTGCGGGAAGTAGGTGTGGCGGATCGGATCGCCCACCTCGTACAGCACGGTGCCGCGCGGCAGGATCATGCTCTCAAGAGATTGTTCCAGAAAGGCGAAGTCCTCGATGTCCAGCGCAGCGAGGAACCGGTTGGTCCGGCGATCTGGGAGAGATCCCGGGGCCAAAGAAGTGTTATGGTGTCCTTCTGACGGCATGATCCGCTTACCACAGGAGCAATCCCTATCCGGCATGCATAACGCGCTGACAGCAGGATTGTTTGGACGGGCGGGGACTACTAAGGGCTAGATCGTCATCGGAGAGCGGAAGTGTTTCCGGCATTGACCCGAAAGACCGGCATCTGCTGATGTACTCCCTTCAGCTGGGCCAGCGTCGGCTTTGGAGCGAAGGGTGCCAGGATGTCCTGGACCCCCGGCGCAGTCAGAACCTCGTTCGTCAGACAGATTTCCCTTGCTTCCGACAGGCTCTGAACGCGGGCCGCGATGTTGACCGTTTGACCGAAATAGTCGAGGTGTTCGTTCAGCGTGACGGCGATCGCCGCCCCTCGGTGGATGCCGATCTTGAGAATGACCTCCCGACTGGGCAGCTGGCGATTGAACGCTTCCATGTCCTGCAGCATGGCGAGGGCTGCCCGGACCGCATCCGCCGGCTCGACGAAAGCTGCCATGACCGCGTCGCCGATGGTCTTGATGATCGCACCACCATGCCGGACCGTGACCTCCCGCAGCCGCTCGAAGTGCTGCTGGACCAGCGACAGGGCGTTGAGATCGCCGATCCGGTCATAGAGGTCGGTCGAGCCCTTCAGGTCGGTAAAGAGCAGCGTGATGTCCCGCACGCTGATGCCTTCGACCGCCCGGATCGCTTCCGAGCGGAACAGGTCGCGGAAGGTCTGGGTCGCCAGCAGGCGGCTGCCGGACAGGTGCGGGACGAAGTCGAGCCGCGGGATCTCCAGGATGGGCAGGGCCTCGGCAGGGATGGCGGAGACACCGAGAAAACCTTGCTGGCCAGTCGCGTTCTCGATCTCGAACACAATCCGGCCTGGCGCCACCATTCCCTCGGCCGGTTCGCACCGGTTGCCCAGATAACGGATGCGGATTGTCTGGGGCGACGCACTCGGCTCACCGTCAACCCGGAAGTCGAAACCGGCATCGCTGTCAGGTGCCCAGGCATGCAGCAGCCCCTTTTGAGCGTTGACCTCGAGCCGGGTGGTGCCTGGCGGCAGATGGCTGATGGCGGCGGTCCAGGCCTTCAGCACCTGAACGAAGGGTGTCCCATCGGGCAGCAATCCCTCGTCCGTCAGCTTGTAGGCGAAGGCAAAATCCCCGGCCGCGAGATTCTCGGGCCGGTGGAATGCGATCGGCCGGATCTGCGGCGAGACCGTGAAGGTGACGGCGATGCAGTCATCGAGCGCGGCCTCCAGATCGGCCCGGCACATGGCGCAGTGGAACTGATTGCGCACGCCCTTGAGGCTGCCAAAGCTCTCGACCACGCAGGAACAGGCCGAGCAGAGCAGCAGCCAATCCATTTCGAACAAGCCCAGGAAGGCTCCGTGCAAGAACAGATCGATGGCCTCTGCCTCGGCGATGTTCTTCTCGGCGGCGAACCGGATCGGATTGATGCGGAACAGGGCGACGTCATCGGCCGAGCGGATATGGCTCTCCAGCTTGGAGATCACGCGTGGGCTCCAGGCGCGGGCCGCTTCCAAGGCAGCGAGGCGCTCGTCCAGGATCTGTTCGTAGACCACCGCTTCCATCGGAGCCCTGACCTGGCCTGAAATGGCAGCGGCAGTCTCTGCCGCTGCGCGAGGGGCCGAGAATTCCCGTGATAATATCAGGTGGCGATGACTGAAGCGAGTGCGGGCTCAGGCTGGAGACCTTGTCCGGCGCTGATAAATACCGGCTGCGGAGGCAGGGCTCTCGCGTCGCCGGAGCGTGGAACGGCGATAGCCATCGAGACTAATGCCGTGGCCCGTCGGAAGTGGGCCGCAGCAGGCGCCGGTAGAGGTCCATGACCCGGCCGTAGCACTCGCAGGCGGTTTCCTCGAGACCCTCCCAGTCCGTCACCGTGATGCTCCCGCGGTTCTGCCGGATCAGCCCCGCTGTCTGGAGAGTTCTGATCACCACACTCACCGTCGAACGCTGAACTCCCAGCATCTCGGCCAGGAACTCGTGGGTGAGCGGCAGGGTGTCCTGCTGCAGCTGCTGACGCAACATGAGGAGCCAGCGGCAGCAGCGCGCCTCCACAGGGTGCACGGCATTGCAGGTGAGAAGTTGGAACGTGTGCGCGAGCAGGACCTCGGTATAGCCCATCATCAAACGCTGCAGCTTGGGGCGGGCGCTCCTTGCCTCGTCCAGGCGCTCGATGGAGATCCGCGAGGCGGTCCCGGCGATCTGCACCACATAACGGCCGAAGGCTTCCCGCGTGACGATCCCGCTCAGAAGCCCCATTGCGCTCCCGCGCCCGAACACCGCCACCTCGGCGGTGCCGCCGTCTTCCAGGATATTGACGAGTGAGATCACCGCCTCGTGAGGGAAGTAGACATCGCGAACGATCTCGCCGGCCTCGTAAAGCACCTGCTCGCGCCTGAGTTCGACGAGCTCGAGGTGAGGCTTGAGGAGCACGAAGTCCTCCGGCGCCACAGCGGCGAGAAGCTGGTTCGTGCAGTCAACCGCTTTGCCGGCCCTCATCATCGCGACGCCGCCAGTTTACCCAGATAGTGGGGATCGGTGCCAATCGGGTAAGCGTAGCGCCTCTGAGGCCTCCGGGCAATTGAGTGGAGCATCGTTCGGAGCGGACCTCTTCGTGACTTCCCGGCCCTTGTTCTCACGCCTTTCCGTCGATGTGCCGCTTGGTGGCGTATGGCAACACGAACATGTATAGGCCGGTGAACAGCAGCAGGAAGAGCGGGAGCAATGGCGAATAGACCACTAAGGCAGGAGGTTCCCCCAGCCCCATGGCGACGAAGTTGGCGATGACGGTCACTGTAAAGATGATCGACAGCCAGCGGTGACCCTGCCGAATCCATTTGTTCCAGTTCATTGTGATGTCCTCTGAAGATAAGTCGAAGCGGACCGGGTGATCCGCTCTACGGTGGCCTCAATCGATCCGCGCCAAAACCTGCTCCAGGTTCGCGAAGAATCCCTGCCATCCTGCCTTGGCGCCGCCGTAGGCCTGCTTCTGATCCGGCCGGAAGCCGACCTGCTCCATCCGCAGGAGGGTGCCCGTGCTTGTCGGGATAAGAGTAAAGGTCACTACACTTTTCAGATCGTAGGCCGCATCGTCGTGCGTGAAATTCCAGGTATAGGACAGCGTGTCGTTCGGCTCGATGGCGAGAACCTCGCAATCCAATACGCCGCCCCAGTCCCCGCGAAGATTGAACCGGTGGCCCACGACAGGCGCGAAGTCATTCTTCATCAGCCACTCCGCAATCAGATGTGGCTGCGTGAGCGCGCGCCAGATCTTTTCCGGTCGATGAGGGATCTCCCGTTCGACGACGACGGAGCGCGTTTCGGTCAGCATTTCGTTCATTGGTCCATCCTTTTGAGCAAATCTTCGAGGTCATCGAACCGGCTTTGCCAGAAGCCGGCCATTTGGCTTGTCCAGTCGATCAGCGGAGCCAAGGCTCTGGGTTGTGCGCTGTAGTGCGTCTGGCGGCCTTCGTGGCGGTCGCGTACCAGCCCGGCCTGTTTCAGGATCCCGAGATGCTTCGAGACGGCCGGCTGCGAGATCCCGGCCTGAGCGGTCAGAGCCCCGACCGTCTGCTCTCCGTTGCGGCACAGCCGTTCGAAAATGGCCCGCCGGGTCGGATCGGCGAGGGTTCTGAAAAGTGCGTCATGGGTATCCGTCATTGAGATCAATAACTCTCTGGTTATTGATTTGACCGATAACCGATGAGTTATGAATGAGTCAATCGAGAATGGGCAGCAACATCATGATCTCGTCACAGGAAACGACTGACCATGTGGGGTCCGCTGTCGCCGGCGGCCTTGTGCCGGGATCCCGATCAATTGAGGCTTAGCGCTTCTTCCAATCGACACAGCCGGGACAAGCCTGGCCATCTCGATTACGGCATCTATGCCGAGGTGCTCGACGGCGGATCAATCGAGACCGGCGACAATCTCGATCAGGAGCAGGCGACGCTGGCGCTCGAGTGATCCAAGCCGTCGCGGCTGGGACCGTAAAGCGATCCTTTAGCATCGGAAAGTAGGGAGATTAGAAGAGAAGAATATTTGCCCTCAATTGAGCTTCCGTTATGATATTGGTTGTCATGTCGGGTACATCGATCGAGCCGGTCCATGTTTCGGTAGGAGAGTTCGCAAAAACATTGACCCGATAGTACTTGTGATTCGTGTTCTCCGGATTGGTTATAACTTGAACCGAGTAGTTTCCAGCGCTCCCGCTGACCTTATTGAATGGTCGCAGATCGATGATGTCCCCAGCAAAGACATTGAAGCCTCTGAGCGTGTCGTGGCCGAGCTTGCCGCTGAACTCGAAAACGGTCTTGGTCCTTGCTGGTCCGGTTGAGGCGAAGAGAACGTCATTGCCCTCACCGCCGTTGAGCGTGTCGAGTCCGCCATTCCCGAAGAGCACGTTCCTCTGATTGTTGCCGAGGATATGCTGGCTTCCAGCAGTGCCGATGCCAAGGACGACATTGCCCGCCAATTCAAGGCGCTCCGGATTGAAGGTTAGAAGAGCTCCGCTGTTTATCGTAAACGCAGTAAAGAGCGGGTTGTCGAGGCGTGTGCATGTCCCGAATTCGTAAGCCGCCCGCACCGTGCTAGTACCTGACGTATCGATAATCGTATCGTTCGGCGAATCGATGACATAGATGTCATTGCCCTCACCACCCTCGAGGGTGTCCGTTCCGCCACCGCCATCGAGAATGTTGTTGCCGCTGTTGCCGACGATGCGGTTGTCCGCGCCGTTGCCCGTCCCGTTGATGTTGTCGGTGCCGGTGAGCACGAGAATTTCGACATTCTCGGATAAGACAAAGCTGACGGCGGCCTCGACCGTGTCGGTCCCCTCGCTCGTTGCCTCGATCACCCAGTCGTCGGTCTTGACGATATAGAGATCGTCGCCGGTTCCGCCGATGAGGGCGTCTGTTCCACCGCCGACAAGCGTGTCGTTTCCGTCCCGTCCTTCCAGTTGGTTACTGAAGGAATTGCCGGTGATGAAGTTATCGAGGTCGTTGCCAATCCCGATCATGGCACCGCCGATCAACGTGAGATTCTCGACATGGTCGCCCAGCGTGTACGACATCATCGGTGAGCGAACCGTGTCGATGCCCTCATCTGCATTCTCGACGACGGTATCTCCGGCCTGATCGATGGTATAGGTGTCGTTGCCCGATCCTCCGCGCAGCGTATCCGCTCCCGTGCCTCCGTCGAGAAAGTCGTCGCCGCTGCCGGTGGTGATGTTGTTGTTGAGTGTATTGCCGTTCGCATTCGTGCCGTTGTCATCGAGCATGACGAGGGTCTCGATTCCAGCGCGCATGAAATAGGTCTGGAGCGTCGTGCGGACTGTATCGAAATCTGTTTCCCCGCCCTGCTCATCGATGACGTCGTCGGCATGGTCGACGATGTAGACGTCGTTGCCCGCGCCGCCGATGAGAGTATCTGCACCGCCACCGCCATCGAGGGTGTCGGCACCATCACCGCCGTCGAGGGTATTGTCGAGCGCATTGCCGGTGATCGCATTGTCGAGGCCGTTGCCAGTGCCTGCGACAGCAGTTCCGATCAGGACCAGATGCTCGAGCGTATTGCCGAGCGTGTAGTCGAAGGCAGCCCGCACCGTATCGGTCCCGCCGCCCACCGCTTCCACAATCACGTCGCCGGCCTCATCGACAACGTAGGTGTCGTCGCCCGTGCCGCCGTCGAGCGTATCGGCGCCTGCGCCGCCGTCGAGAATGTTGTTTCTGGCTGTGCCGGTGATCGTGTTGGCGAGAGCGTTGCCGGTGCCGGAAAGCGCGGCGCCCGTCAGCATGAGCCGCTCGACATCCGCGCCAAGGGCGTAGTCGACGCTACTCCACACCGTATCTGTGCCGGAGCCTGCCCCTTCGCTCACCACGTCACCGGCATGATCGACGAAGTACACGTCGTCGCCTTGACCGCCGGCCATGGCGTCCGCAGCGGCCTCGCCGTCGAGCCGATCGTTGCCGAGGCCGCCCTCGAGGGAATCGTTTTCAGATCCGCCATCGAGCGCGTCATTCCCGTCGCCGCCAAGCAGCAGGTCCGTTCCGGTGCCGCCGAGGAGCACATCGTCGCCCGCGCCGCCATCGAGGGTGTCGTTGCCGGCGTCGCCATTGAGCTGGTTGGCCAGCGCATTGCCCGTGATGGCGTTGGCGAGCTCGTTGCCGGTGCCGAACAGGGCGCTGCCGGTGAGAAGCAGGTTCTCCACATGCGCGCCGAGCGTATAGCTTACTGAAGCCTGGACGGTGTCGAGGCCCTGGTTCGCCTTCTCGGTGACCCGGTCGCCCGCATGGTCGACGATATAGGTGTCGTTGCCCTTAGCCCCCGCGAGCCTGTCGGCCCCGGCCTTGCCGTCGAGAATGTTGTGGCCGTCATTGCCGGTGATGGTGTTGGCAAGAGCGTTGCCGGTGCCCTTAAGCGCCACGCGACCGGTCAGGGTCAGGTTCTCGACCTGTGAGCCCAGAATCCAGTGGACCGAGGCCTTGACCAGATCGGTGCCGCCCCTGGCGCGCTCGATCACCTGATCGCGGCTATTGTCGACGATGTAGGTGTCGTTGCCTGTGCCGCCGGTCATCCGGTCGCGGCCCTTGCGGCCGTCGAGCGTGTCGTTGCCGCCGAGCCCCGAGAGCACATCGTTGCCCGAGGTGCCGATCAGCCTATCGGCCTTCGGCGTGCCGGGGACGGTGCGGGCGCTTGGAGCGGCGGCCAGGGCTGCCGCCGCATCGAGGAAGCGGCCGTCGTCCACGATCTTCGGGTCGAGGAACGATGCCGTCTTCCGGTCCAGAGCTGAGGGGAGGGTGATCCAGCGCGACTTGGCCATGGCGGATTCCATTCAAGGAGAAAGCTTGGCCGTTAACTTAAATTAAACGTTATTAAGGATCAATTCCTTCCGGACCCTGGGTCAGACAACAAAAAAGGGAGAACTCAGCTCTCCCTTCTCGTATCGCTTGGCGATGAAGCTTATTCAGCCGCCGGGGTCTCGACCGGATCCGGCGTGAAGCCGTTATTCTCGGCGTTGGCCGCGTCGATCATCTCCTGGCGGGTGCGGCGGCGGCGGCGCGGACGAGGGGCTTCCTCGTCATTGGCCGCTTCCTGCACCACCGGAGCGGCAGGCGGGGTCTCCTCGACGGCAACCGGAGTCGGCGAACGGACCGGGTTCGTCAGGAAGGCCGGCAGGGTGCCCTGCTCAGGCGCCTCGGCTTCGTCGCGGCGACGGTCGCGCTGGAAGCGCTCGCGGCGCTCGGGGCGGTCACCACGCTCGAAGCGGTCGTTCCGCTCCTGGCGGTCGCCGCGCTCCGGACGATCCCCGCGATCCTGGCGGTCGAAGCGGGACGGACGCTCGTTGCGCTCGCCACCCTCGGAACGGGCCTCATAGGGCTGCTCGTCACGCTGCGAGTCTTGGCGCTGGGAATCCTGGCGCTGCAAATCCTGGCGCTGGAAGTCCTGACGCGGGCCGCGATCGCGCTGGAAGCGCTCGCGACGGTCGCCCCGGTCTTGGCGGTCGTTCCGCTCCTGCCGGTCACCGCGGTCCTGACGGTCTTGGCGATCAAAGCGCGGCTGGCGCTCGGCGCGGTTGTCGTAAGGCTGCGGCTGGGAGCCGAAATCCTGCTCCTCGCCATTGCCGAAATCCTGGGCGCCGCCACCGGCGCGCTCGAAGTTCGGGCGCTCTCCCTGGGCGAAGCCCTCTTCCTCGCCGCCTTCCTCGTCGAAGGAACGCTGCTGCTGGTAACCATACTGCTCGCGCAGCTGCTCCTGGGCGGCGGCGATGATGCGGTAATAATGCTCGGCGTGCTGGAAGTAGTTCTCGGCCGCCACCGGGTCGCCGCTCGACTGCGCATCGCGGGCGAGCTGGCTGTATTTCTCGGCAATATGCTGAGCCGTACCGCGGATCTTCACGTCCGGGCCGTTCGACTCATAGCTCTTCGTCAGGGGATTGGGCCCCTTGTTGTTGTTGCGGTTGTTGTTGTTACGACCGCGCATACGCCTGTTTTGTCCTGGTCTCATCGTTCGCTCTACGAGCCTCGCTGGTTCTTCATGCCCACGCGATATGCAAGCCAATATTCACCGAACGGGCTCAACGCCCACCGTTCGCGTGGCAACCGTCTGACATTCGGCCATGGCCCCTCAAAGGCTCAAGCCATCCTTCAGTGTCGGGTTCAGGTGATCGCGCCAGGCTGTTCCGTTTCAAGAGCCCCTGCCTGCGCGATTGATATCGTTTGGTCTTCCGGCATGTCCCTTAAGGACTGCCGATTTGTTTAGACCGAGGACGATCTCTAGACCCGAATCTAGCGGGTTCCTCTCGGTCCAACAAGGGCTAATTCAGACTTTATCCCACCCTGGGACACAAAAGCCGCATCCCGTTCATCACGATCGCTTCATGGCGATGCAGCGGGGGTTGTCCGATAGATCGTGGGCGATTCGCAGAACTTCAAGGCCACGGGCCCCAGCCAAGCTTCTTAAATCGTCCGCCTGATCGTAGCCGATCTCAACCACGAGCAGGCCGCCGGGCGCCAGAAGCCGTTCCGCCTCGCCCAAGAGGATACGGTAAGGCTCGAGGCCGTCCGGTCCGCCGTCGAGGGCAAGCCGCGGATCATGCTCCCGCACTTCCTCATCCAGTGTCGGGATGATGCCGGAAGCGATGTAGGGAGGGTTCGAGACGATCAGGTCGAAGGGGCCCGAAACTGCATCCGCCCAACGGGCGAGGGCGAAGTGACAGCGCATGCCAACGCCATTGGCATGCGCGTTGTGGCGTGCGGTGACCAGGGCACCAAAGGACAGATCGACCCCCAGGCCCGTCGCCTGGGGCAGCTCATGGAGGAGCGCAACCAGAATGCAGCCCGACCCGGTGCCGAAATCGACAATGCTGAGGGGCGCCCGCCGGTCCGGGATCAGGCCGAGCGCGGTCTCGACGACGGTTTCGGTATCAGGCCGGGGCACCAGGGTCTCGGGCGAGAGGCGGAAGGGCAGTCCCCAGAACTCTCTGGTTCCGACGATCCGGGCGACCGGCTCATGGTCGAGGCGCCGTCGGGTGAAGGAGGCGAGGGTCTCGACCTGATCCGGCGTCAGGAGGGTCTCGGGCTGGATGACAAGATCCGTTGCCGAAATGCCAAGGGCCGTCAAAAGGAGAAGCCGCGCATCCAGCGCTGCGGTGTCGAATCCGGCCTCGGAGAGGGTCCGGCGCAACTCCCTCAGGGCCTCGGAGCGGGTTTTCAAGACTTTGAGCCCTGCCGATAGCGTTCGAGCCGCTCTTCAAGCGTGCCGGTATGGAGCTCGAACAGGTGGTTGTCGTCATCGTAGAAGTACAGCGAGTGACCCTCACCCTCGACCCGCGGGCGCGATTCGCGGAGCTCCAGGCCCAGCGCCTCGATCCGTGCCCGATATTCGTCGATGGCGGAAGCCGGGATCTTGAAGGCGATGTGGTTGTAGGTGCGGGTGGGAAGGCTCTCGCCCTCCATCACGGCGATCCAGAGCCCGCCCACATCGAAGAATTTTTCCCGCGAAACGGAGAAGGTGTCGTTGCCCGAAGAGTAAATCTCCCGGCCGCCCAGCGCCCCTTCAACGATGGCGGTCATGCGGGCGAGATCGCGGGTGATGAGGGTGATGTGGCTTAGTCCTTCGACTTTGCCCTCGATCATGCCGCCTGGTCCTGAGCGGCGAGCTGGGCCGCCTGATGCTCGGTGACCAGAGCGTCGATCAGTTCGTCCAGGGCGTTGCCGCTGATCACCTCTTCCAGCTTGTAGAGGGTCAGGTTGATCCGGTGGTCGGTCACGCGGCCTTGCGGGAAATTGTAGGTGCGGATGCGCTCGGAGCGGTCGCCGGAGCCGACCTGCGCCTTGCGGTCGGCGGCGCGGGCGGCGTCCTTGGCGGTGCGCTCGGCGTCGTAGAGCCGGGCGCGCAGGAGCGCCATGGCGCGGGCGCGGTTCTTGTGCTGGGAGCGCTCGTCCTGGACGAACACCACCATGCCGGTCGGGATGTGGGTGATGCGGATTGCCGATTCGGTCTTGTTCACGTGCTGACCGCCGGCTCCTTGAGCCCGCATGGTGTCGATCTTCAAATCGACATCGTTGAGGACGATGTCCACGTCCTCGGCCTCTGGCAGCACGGCGACGGTGGCGGCAGAAGTGTGGATGCGCCCTTGCGTTTCCGTGTCCGGTACGCGCTGGACCCGGTGCACGCCGCTCTCGAACTTGAGCCGCGCGAACACGCCACGTCCCTTGATCTCGGCCACCACTTCCTTGTAGCCGCCCGCCGTGCCCTCGCTCTCGGACACAATCTCGACCTTCCAGCCCTTCAGGTCCGCATAGCGGGTATACATGCGCAGGAGATCGCCCGCGAAGAGGGCAGCCTCGTCGCCACCGGTGCCGGCGCGGATTTCGAGGATGGCGCTCTTCTCGTCCGCCTCGTCGCGGGGCAGGAGCATGATGCGCAGGTCCTGGGCGGCTTTTTCCAGATCCTCCCGCGCCTGCGGCAGCTCGTCCTCGGCGAGCGAGCGCATCTCGGCATCGGTCGAGGCGTCGTCGATGAGGGCCTCAAGGCCGTTCAGGTTGTCCTCCATCGCACGATAGGCGCGGATGGCGTCCACCACGCCGTCGAGCTCGGACAGCTCGCGCGAGAGGGCGACGAAGGTTTCGGGATCGGGGCCTGCATTGAGCGTCGCCATGATGATGTCATGGCGGGCGAGAATGGCGTTCAGGCGATCAGAGGGAGGCGCAATCGACATCAGACCGGAATACCATGGGTTTCCGCAAAATGGGCGAGCTTCGGGCGCAGCGTTTCGCCGCCCCCGGCATGTTTCAGTTCCTCGCGGATCAGGGTGCTGAGCTCCACAACGTTCATTTCCAGAAGCATGGCCTTCACCGGGCCGATGGCCGCCGGGGACATGGAGAGCGATCGGAAGCCGAGACCGATCAGGGCCATGGCCTCGAGGGGACGCCCGCCGATCTCGCCGCAGATCGTGGCCTGGCAGCCGGCCGCCTGCGCATACTCGGCAACCATGCTCAGAGCGCGCAGCATAGGCGCGCTCAAGGGATCGAAGCGATCCGCCACGCGCCGGTTCTCGCGGTCGATGGCGAAGAAGAACTGCATCAGGTCGTTCGTGCCGAGCGAGATGAAGTCGGCGCTCTCGCAGATTTCCTTGAGCTGGAACAGTAGCGAGGGCACCTCGAGCATCACACCGAGCTTCAGGTCCGACGGCAGCGGATGCCCGTGGTTGGCGAGATGGGTCTCTTCCCGTTCCACGATCTGCTTGGCGCGCTTGAACTCGTCGCAGGTCGCCACCATCGGGAACATGATCTTCAGCGGCCGTCCGGCGGCCGCCTTGAGAAGGGCGCGGATCTGAGCGCGCAGGAGGCCCGGGCGGTCGAGCCCGATGCGGATGGCGCGCCAGCCCAGCGCCGGGTTCTCCTCCTCGACGGATTGCATGTAGGGCAGGATCTTGTCACCGCCGATGTCGAGGGTACGGAAGGTGACCGGCCGGCCCCCGGCCTCCGCGAAGACGGTGCTGTAGAGCGCCTGCTGCTCCGAGGCCGAGGGCATCCGCTCGGCGATCATGAACTGCAGCTCGGTGCGGAACAGGCCGACGCCTGCAGCCCCGGTCTCGGCCAGATGCGGCAGGTCGACCACGAGGCCAGCATTGAGCTGGAGGGTGACCTCGACTCCGTCCTTGGTGATGGAGGGCACGTCGCGCAGCTTGAGATACTGCTCCTGCCGACGAGCGCGAAGACGCGCCTTTTCGGCATAGGCTGCTTCCACGTCCGGATTGGGCCTGATCTGCACCTCGCCAGCCGCACCGTCGACGATGATGGCGTCTCCGGGCTCGGTCAGAGAGGTGGCGTTCGAGATCTCGCCCACGGCGGGAATGCCGAGCGCACGGGCCACGATGGCGATATGGCTCGTCGGTCCGCCCTCTTCGAGCACGACACCACGCAGGCGCGAGCGATCGTAGTCGAGGAGCGCCGCCGGGCCCATGGAGCGGGCCACCAGAATGGCGTTCTCCGGCAATTGCTCCCGCTCGGCCACCAGATCGCGTCCGACGAGACGGTGCAGCAGGCGGTTGGCGAGGTCGTCGAGATCGTGCAGGCGCTCGCGCAGGTAAGGATCGGTCTGGCGCAGCATGCGGGCGCGGTTGTCGGACTGCACCCGCTCGACGGCCGCTTCAGCGGTCAGGCCCGAGGTGACCGCCTCGCGCATGCGCCGGAGCCAGCCCTGATCGTGGGCGAACATGCGGAAGGTCTCGAGAACCTCCCGGTGCTCCCCGTGATGGGCCACGTCTCCGCGCTCGATCAGCTCGTCGATGGACAGCCGCACCTCGGCGATGGCCGAATCCAGGTGGTTGAGCTCCGCTTCGATGTTCTCGGCGATGAGATTCTTGACGACCACACGCGGCTCATGGAGCACCACATAGCCCAGGCCTACGCCATCGGCGAGGGCGACGCCCTTCTGGTAGACGGCGCGGCGCAGCGCGATGCCCGTGTCCACAGGTGCCAAGGCCTGGAGTTCGCCGGTCGCGAGCATTTCGGCCACCACCATGGCGGTGGTCTGAAGCGCCTCGACCTCCTCCTCGGTATAGACGCGATAGGTGCGGTTCTGGACGACGAGAACGCCGAGCGTATTGCCGGCGCGCAGCAGCGGCACGCCCAGGAAGGCGTGATAGATCTCTTCGCCCGTCTCCGGCTTGTAGGAGAAGGCCGGGTGGCTTTGCGCATCGGAAAGCGCCAGGGGCTCGGCCGTCGAGGCGATGAGACCAACGAGTCCTTCGCCGGAGCGCATGATGGTGAGGTGGACGGCTTCCCGGTTCAGGCCTTCGGTGGCGAACAGTTCGAGCACGCCGTCGCCGCGCATCACATAGACGGAGCACACCTCCGCCACCATGTTGGCGGCGATCTGCGTGACGATCCTGTCGAGACGGTCCTGCGCTCCCACCGGCTCCGCCATGATCTCGCGGAGGCGGCGCAGCAGAAGGCGCGGACCGCCGGGAGCACTTGGCATGAGCTTACAGTTCCCGTCCTTCAAGAGCCGGCAGGGCGAACCGGCGGCTATCTATTATAAATGTCGCAGCCCGACAGTTCCCTCGTCAATCAGGCTTGGTCAAGGCCGTATAGCGAGTGGAGCGTGCGCACCGCAAGCTCCGTATAGGCCGATTCGATCAGGACGGAGAATTTAATCTCAGAGGTCGTGATCGCCCGGATGTTGATGCCCTTTTCGGCCAAGGCCTTGAAGGCGCGGGCCGCAACGCCTGCATGACTGCGCATGCCGACGCCGATGGCCGAGACCTTCACCACGTCGGTCGCGCCCTGGAGCTCCTTGAAGGCGATCTCGTCCCGGTGGGTGTTCAGGATCGCGCAGGCACGCTCGTAATCGGCGGTCGGCACCGTGAAGGTCAGGTCCGTGGTGGCGGCATTGTCGGACACGACCTGGATGATCATGTCCACGTTGATGTTGGCGTCTGCCAGGGGCACGAAGATCGAAGCGGCGATGCCCGGCTTGTCCGCAATGTCCCGCAGCGTGATCTGGGCTTCGTCGCGCGAATAGGCGATGCCCGTGACTACCTGCTGTTCCATGATGTCTTCCTCGTCGCAGATGAGGGTGCCGAGCTTGGGATCGGCGGGATCGTCGAAGCTGGAGCGCACATAGGTCGGAACGCGGTGCATCATGGCGAGCTCGACCGAGCGCACCTGAAGCACCTTGGCCCCCAGCGAGGCCATTTCCAGCATTTCCTCATAGGAAACCTTATCCAGGCGCCGCGCCTTGGGCACGATGCGCGGATCGGTAGTGTAGACGCCGTCCACGTCCGTATAGATGTCGCAACGCTCGGCGTGGATGGCGGCGGCGAGCGCCACCGCGCTGGTGTCCGAGCCGCCGCGGCCGAGGGTCGTGATGCGGCCAGAGGGCTGGTGCACGCCCTGGAAACCCGAGACGACGGCGACTTCCTTGTTGTCGGTAAAGCCCTTGGCGATGCCCGTGCCGTCGATGGCGGCTATTCGGGCCGAGCCATGGGCTTCCGAGGTCATGATCGGGATCTGCCAGCCCTGCCAGGAACGCGACTTGAGGCCCATTTCCTGCAGGGCGATGGCGAGAAGCCCTGAGGTCACCTGCTCGCCAGAGGCGACGACCACGTCGTATTCCTTGGAATCGTAGAGGGCATTGGCCTCTTTCACCCAGCCGACGAGCTCGTTGGTCTTGCCCGACATGGCGGAGACGACGACGGCGACGTCGTAACCGGCCTCGACCTCGCGTTTGACATGCCGCGCCACGTTGCGGATGCGCTCTACGGTGGCGACGGATGTTCCGCCGAACTTCATGACAAGACGGGGCATGGGCGAGGAAGGCCGTGATGTGAAATTGAAATTTTGCCCCTTCGCGCCGCGAAAAGGCGCGTATACATGACGGTAGGGCCGCGCCCTGTCAACGCGCGGAAACGATTTCTTTGCCTCAGGAAACAGGATCCGATGACCCACGGCGCATCCACGACCATCGACCCGGCCGAGGTCGCCCGTTTCGAGACAATCGCCGAGACCTGGTGGGATCCGAAGGGACCCATGAAGGTCCTGCACAAGTTCAACCCGGTGCGGCTGGCCTATATCCGGGACGAGGCCTGCCGCCGCTTCGGGCGCGATCCGCGCTCGGCCCGCTCGCTCGAGGGGATCACGATCCTCGATGTTGGCTGCGGCGGCGGCGTGCTCTCGGAGCCGCTGGCACGGCTCGGCGCCAAGGTCACCGGGCTCGATCCGGCCCCCACCAATATCTCGGTCGCCCGGCTCCACGCGGAGCGGGCGGGGGTCTCGGTCGATTATCGCAACGAGACCGTAGAGGCCGTGGTCGCGCGCGGAGAAACTTTCGACATGGTGCTCGCCATGGAGGTGGTGGAGCACGTGGCCGACCGGCAGGCCTTCGTGAATGCCTGCGTCCAGGCGGTGAAGCCGGAGGGCTGTCTCGCCATGGCGACGATCAATCGGACCCTGCGCTCCTTCGCGTCCGCCATCGTGGGGGCCGAATACATCCTCCGCTGGCTGCCTAAGGGCACGCACGAATGGGACAAGTTCGTCACTCCTGACGAACTCACCGATGCCATTCGGACAGCGGGCTTCGCCGTCCACGATCTCAAGGGTGTGGCCTATAATCCGCTGCGGGATACGTGGTCGCTCTCGTCCGATACGGGCGTCAATTACATGCTGCTTGCCGCGCGGGCGTGAGGCTTCTCCCGCGGTGCGATGCTGAGCACGAGGTAGCCGGCGAGCGCCGAGAGGGCCGAGCCTAGAAGCACGCCGATCTTGGTGGCGTTCAACAGCGCCTCCTGATCCGGGAAGGCGAGCGCACCGATGAAAAGGCTCATGGTAAAGCCGATGCCGCAGAGCAGCGCGACGCCGTAGCATTGCGCGCGGCTCGCGCCCGCAGGCATGTCGGCAAGACCGAGCCTGATGGCGATTTCCGAGAATGCGAAGACGCCGAGCTGCTTGCCGATGAAAAGGCCCATGGCGATGCCCAGCGGCAAGGGGTCTAGGAGGTAGCCGAACGACAGCTCTGAAAGCGGCAGGCCCGCATTGGCGAAGCCGAAGATCGGGATGACCGCATAGGCGACCCAAGGCTGCAGGGCGTGTTCCAGCTGGTGCAGGGGCGAATCCTCGGCCCTGGTCTTCTTCGGTTGGGCCTGCAGCGGGATCGTGAGGGCGAGTGCGACGCCCGCAAGCGTTGCATGGATGCCGGATTTCAGCACAAAGAACCATAGGATCGCGCCGACGGCGAGATAGGGGAGGAGTGCTGTCAGATTGAAGCGGTTGAACGCAATGAGCGCGGCAAGGCAGAGAGCAGCCATGCCGAGCATCGGAAGCGAAAGGTCGCTGGTGTAGAAGACCGCGATGATGATGATCGCGCCGAGGTCGTCGAGGATGGCAAGGGCGGTCAGAAAGATCTTGAGCGTTGTCGGCACCCGCGAGCCGAGGATCGCAAGAACGCCGAGGGCAAAGGCGATGTCGGTGGCGGTCGGGATCGCCCAGCCGTTGCGCAGCTCCGGCTGGTTCCAGGTGATGGCGAGATAGATGAGGGCGGGAACCACCATGCCGCCAAGGGCTGCGATGCCGGGCAGGATCCGGCGCGGCCAGGTGGAGAGCTGTCCGTCCAGCATCTCGCGCTTGATCTCGAGCCCCACCAGCAGGAAGAACACAGCCATGAGCGCATCGTTGATCCAGTGCAGGACGCTCAGGCCCAGCACATAGGTCTTCAGAGCGCTGAAATAGATGCTTGCCAGAGGTGAGTTGGCGACGGCGAGAGCGATGACCGTCACACCCATGAGAATGATGCCGCCGGAGGCCTCACTGTCGAAGAATCGGCGCATCAGCGTGATGCGATGGGCGGGCTTCAGATCGCTTTTCGGCCGATCCATTCCTGTCTCCTACTCGGGCAGCGCCGGTCACACGTGAGGTGCTCGAAGGACAAGCCTTCAGCGCCCTTACCCATCACAAAACCAGACGCGTTTCCACTCAATCCAGACGCACCGTTTCGACGAGATAGTCGAGAAAGGCCCGAACCCGCGCGGGGAGATGGCCCCCGCCGACATAGACTGCGTGAATGCTTTCCGTATCGCCGGGATTGTAGGCCTCGAGCACCGGCACGAGCCGTCTGGCTTCGACGTCGGGTCCGATGTGAAACTGCGACAGGCGGCTGATGCCGAGGCCGGTGAGCACGAGCAGCCGCATCGATTCGCCATCGCTGATCTGCGCATTGCCGGTCGGCACGACGGCGCTGACATGGCCCTTCCGGTCCTTGAACGGCCAGCCGTTGCTCTGACGGGCGAAGCTGAAACCGAGAAGGTTGTGACGAACAAGATCCTCCGGGTTTTGCGGCATGCCGTGCCGGTCCAGATAGGAGGGCGCCGCCACCAGCATCATCCGGCTCTCACCGAGCTTGCGCGCCACAAGCTGCGACGACTTCAGCGGGCCGACGCGGATGGCGATGTCGGCGCGGTCCTCGAGCAGGTCGACGACGGTATCCGTCAGCGTGATCTCCACCGTGATCTCGGGATGCTGCTCCAGAAAATCCGGCAGGAGGGGAAGGAGGTAATGCGTGCCGAACGGAACGTTCGTATTCACACGCAGGCGGCCCCGCAGGGCCGCCCCCGACGCAGCGCTGCGTTCGGCCTCGTCGAGATCGGCCAGGATGCTCAGGGCGCGGTCGTAGAAGGCCGAGCCCTCCGGCGTCAGCTGGAGCTTGCGCGTCGAGCGGTTGACAAGGCGAGCACCGAGGCGGCCCTCCAGCCGTGCGATCAGCTTGCTCACCGCCGAGGGTGTCATGCGCAAGGCGCGCGCGGCCGCAGAAAAGCCGCCGAGATCGACGGCCCGGATGAAGACCTCCATCTCGCCGGACCGGTTGATGTCCATCCGCGCCATTGTGACTTCAATTCATAAATTCTATTCCTAGCGGCAGGCTAGTTCATAAGCGAGGCGACGTCCATCTTGCGGCAACCGGCGCATCGTGCGGACCCGGAGGGCCGCGTCAGCGAAAAGTGGACCCGGTTTTCCGCTCCGAACGATGCGCCGCTTAGCGAAACGAAGCATCGGATTAATCCGATGCTCGAGGCGGCCCATGCCGCTTTCAAGGACGTCTCCCATGCCTCTTGCTCTTTATGCCCTGACGGCCGGCGCCTTCGGCATCGGCGTCACGGAATTCGTCATCATGGGGCTGCTGCTGCAGGTGAGCGCCGATCTCGGCGTCTCGATCTCGGCGGCTGGCCTGCTCATTTCCGGCTATGCGCTCGGCGTCGTAATCGGTGCGCCGCTGCTCACCACGCTCACGGGGCGCTGGTCGCGCAAGACGGTGCTGCTCGCCCTCATGATCGTGTTCACCCTCGGCAACCTCGCCTGTGCCGTCGCGCCGGATTACGCGACGCTCATGGCCGCCCGCGTGCTGACGGCGTTTGCCCACGGCACCTTCTTCGGCGTCGGCTCGGTCGTGGCCACGAACCTCGTGCCCGCCGACAAGAAGGCGTCAGCCATCGCCATCATGTTCACGGGCCTCACCGTCGCCAACATCCTTGGCGTTCCCTTCGGCACTTGGCTCGGCCAGGCCTATGGTTGGCGTGCAACCTTCTGGGCTGTGACCTTCGTCGGCGTTGTGGCGCTGGCCGTCATCGCGTTCTTCGTGCCGAAGGATCGCCAGGAAAGCGCGGAGGGCGGGAGCTTTCGCGATGAACTCAAGGTGCTGGCGCGCCGCTCTGTGTTGCTCGGGCTCCTCACCACGGTGCTCGGCTATGCCGGCGTCTTCGCAGTCTTCACCTATATCGCGCCGATCCTGACCGAGATCACAGGGTTCTCGGAGGCTGCCGTCTCGCCGATCCTGCTCGTCTTCGGCGGCGGTTTGGTGCTGGGCAATCTTTTGGGTGGCAAGCTCGCCGACCGGCGCCTGATGGCGACCTTGCTTGGATCCCTCGGTCTGCTTGCCGTGGTCCTCGCTGCGATGACTCTCGGCATCCACAACAAGGTCACCGCCATCGCCTTCGTCGGCCTGCTCGGCGCGGCCGCCTTCGCGACCGTGCCGCCGCTGCAGATGTGGGTTCTGGAAAAGGCCGACGGTGCCGGCCAGAGCCTGGCGTCGAGCCTCAACATCGCCGCCTTCAATCTCGGCAATGCCCTCGGCGCCTGGCTCGGTGGCTTCGTGATCGATCACGGATTGGGTCTTGGCTCGGTCACATGGGTGGCAGCTCTGTTGCCGGCCTCCGGCCTTCTCCTGGCGCTGTGGAGCCGCAGGCTCGATCGTGCCGAAGCATCGCCGATATTGAAGCCTGTGAAAGCTGCGCTCTGACAGCTTCTTTCAATCAGATACCATTTCGTCCGCATTGGCCTTCCGGCGTCTCGTCCGGGAGGCCAAAATTGTCTCGAGCGTAATGGGGCGGTAGTCGAACGCGTCCACTCCCACATCGAACTGGCGTGTCTGCGGCTTCAGCTTGGCGTGCGAATGTCCGTGCAGATCGATCCAGCCGCGGCCCATGTTCTTCCAAGTGCGGAAGGCGTAGTGGCACATCACCAGCGCATGGCCGTCGAGCATGAGTTCCGCATAGGCCTGCACACTCGCCCAGCCCTTCGCCGCCAGCGTTCCCGGACCGTCGTTGTTACCGATGATCAGGTGCTTGCGGCCGTTGAGCAGCCCGAGCAATTCGTCGATCCGTTCCGGGCGCACATGCAGGGCGAAATCGCCCAGATGCCAGACCTCGTCCTCGGATGAGACCACCTCGTTCCAATTGGCGATGAGCGCGGCATCGTGTTCGGGAATCGACTTGAACGGACGCTTGTCGATGCGCAGCACCCGCGGATCGCCGAAATGCGTGTCGCTGGTGAAGAAAACCGTCAAGAGAGGCCCGTCCCGATCATCGTCTCAGATGAGGCATAAGCCGGAACGGCCAGGGCTCGTTCCGATCATTGCATACGCCTACTTGAACATGCCGTCCCGCAGGTTGATGCCGTATTCCTTGTAGGCCTTGAGCGCGCAGAGCATCTGCATCCAGCCCTGGCAATTGTTATAGGACGATTTGAGACCGGCCTCCGTTTCGCGCCAGCCTTCCTCCGAGATCGAGACCAAGGTCCGTTTGCCATCTTCGAGCGGCTCGAAGGTCATCGTCACGGTCGTGTTGTAGCTGCCCGAGGCATCCGGTCCATCGTTATCGCCGGCTTCCCATTGCAGGACAATTCGCTTCTCCGGCACCACCTCGACGACCCGAACCGGAAAGGCTCCCGGAAAGTCGTGAAAATCCCAGGTGACGGTTGCACCGGTCTCCAGCCGGCCCTTGGCGCCGCCGGTCGTGAAGTAGCGCGACAGTTCGGCGGGATTGGCGACTGCCTCGAACACTTCGGCCACCGGCTTCGCAATCCTGGCAGACACTTTGAACGTTAGTTCCATGACCGATCTCCTTGCGTGTCGCGCCATCATGTTATAAAAACATAACATGTCAAGCGGCGATAAAAGTGACCGAGTCTTCAAGGCCTTATCGGCCGCGACCCGCCGCGACATTCTCGATGCGTTGAAGGATAAGCCCCAGACTACGGGCGAATTATGCGCCCGATTCCCGGCGCTCGACCGCTGCACGGTGATGCAGCATCTGAAGGTTCTGGAAGGCGCGGACCTCGTGATCGTCAAGCGCGAGGGGCGCGAGCGCTGGAACCATCTCAATCCTCTCCCGATCAAGCATATCTACGACCGCTGGATTGGGGCTTATGCCGGTCGTGCGGTGGAGATGCTCGACCGGCTGAAGACGGACCTGGAGGAACCTAGTTTCGGTCGTCCGGAATGACAGGCAGGGGCAATACGTCGATGCCCTCATCGAGTAACGCCCGCGCCTCGGCGAGGTCCGCCTCGCCATAGATCGAGCGCTCTTCCGCCTCGCCGTAATGCATCTTGCGCGCTTCTTCGACGAAGCCTTTGCCAACATCCTCGGCGTTCTTCATCACGTGTTCGCGCAGAGCCCGCAAAGCCGCGCGCAGCTCGCGTTCCTTTTCGGAGAGAACTGCGACAGGCTGCGTCTCTGGTGCCGGCGCTTTCGGCGCCTTGTCCGTGCGTGCGACGGACGGTGCCATGATCTGCTTCTCGACCTTCGCCGAGTTGCAGAACGGGCAGGTCACGAAACCGCGCTTGCGCTGCGTCTCGAACGCCTCACTTGAGGGAAACCAGCTCTCGAACTCATGGGCCTGCTCGCAGGCCAAGGCATACTTGATCATGTCCTGGTGAGACTTAAGGATTCAGCTTAGGAAAGGGAAGGGATCAGGCGCTCGCCGCCCGATCCGTCTCGATGGTGGGAACGACCTCGACCTTGAAGGGGCGGGCATTCTTGAGGGTCGGAATGCGGCCGCGCACCTCCGCGACGAGGGCGGTGTCGATCTCAGCCAGGAACACGCCGGGCTCTGTGCCACCTTCCGCCAGCACCCGGCCCCAGGGGTCGATGATGACGGAATGGCCAAAAGTCTCGCGCCCGTCCTCATGCAGGCCGCCCTGAGCAGCGGAGATCATAAAGGAACCGGTTTCGATGGCGCGTGCCCGGTGCAGCGCATGCCAATGGGCCTCGCCGGTCTGCTTGGTGAAGGCGGCGGGTGCCGAGAGGAACGAAGCGCCGTTTTCGGCCAGCGCCTTGTAGAGAGCGGCAAAGCGCACGTCGTAGCAGATGGTCATGCCGAGATAGCCCCACGGCGTCTCGGCGGCGACGGCCCAGGCGCCGCCGGTATAGGTGGCCGATTCGCGCCAGCTCTCGCCGTTCGGCAGGTCGACGTCGTAGAGATGGATCTTGTCGTAGGAGGCGATGACCTCGCCATCCTGGCCGATGAGAAAGGCGCGGTTGGCGACCTTGTCGCCTTCCTTGACCGCGATGGAGCCGATCTGGACCACGATGTTCCGCTCTCGCGCGACTTCGCGCAGGGCCGCGAGCACCGGGTCCTGCGCCTCCGCACCGACCTTGCTGAACAGCTCGTCCCGATCCCGGCAGACGAAGGAGGTCATCTCCGGCGTCTGGGCGAAATGTGCGCCCTGAGAGGCAGCCTCGCGCACGAGGGCTACCGCATCGTCGCGGTTCTTGAGTACATCGCGCCCGGAGCGCATCTGGATGCAGGCGGCGGTGAAGCGGGTCGAGGTCATGGAATCTGGTCTCCGTCAGGCCTGCAATAAAGGCTCAAGCTGGCCCCTGTCATCAAGAGCATACAGGTCATCGCAGCCGCCGACATGCTTTTCGCCGATGAAGATCTGCGGCACGGTGGTTCGGCCCTTGGCCTTCTGGATCATCTCGGCGCGGGCTTCCGGCTTCTTTTCGATGTCGATCTCCGTGAAGGCGGCGCCTTTGTCGTCGAGAAGTTTCTTGGCGGCCGAGCAATAGGGGCACCAGCCTTTGGTGTAGATCGTGATGGACGGCATGACAGAGGGTTCTCCTTTGATGGCGAGGATATAGGAAGCTTTAGGCTCCCATCACAACTCCTGGACAACTCGGGCAAAGGCCAGAATATCCACCGAGGTGGCACCGCCGCGCAGGAGCGCCCGCGAGGCCGCGTTGGCCGTCGAGCCGGTGGTCAGCACATCGTCGATCAGGAGCACCCGTTTTCCCTTGAGCCGCGCCTTCGCCTCGACGGGGACGCGAAAGGCGCCCTGGAGGTTCTCCTGCCGCTGCGCCTTGGTGAGCCCGACCTGGCGACGGGTGCGCTTGACGCGGGCAAGCAGGAATGGATCGCAGGGCACGCCGCTCTCGGACGAGACCGCCTTGGCCAGGGCCATCGCCTGGTTGAAGCGGCGCCACCACAGCCGCCAGCGGTGGAGAGGCACGGGGACGATCACGTCAGCATCGCCCAAAAGCTCAGCGCCGGCACGGGCCATCATCCCGCCCAAGGCTCTGGCGAGCTCCAGGCGGTCGTTGTATTTGAGCCGGTGCACCAGCAGGCTCGCGGTGCCGTCATATTCGGCTACGGCCCGGGCGCGTCCGAAGACCGGCGGGTCCGCGATGGCGGCGGGCGAGAGCAGCGGCTGGCCGAGATCCACCGCAAAGGGCGTTCCCAGCCTCTCGCAGAAGGGACGCTCGATGAAGCGAACGTGGGACCAGCAGGCGGCGCACAGGGCATGGGGCTCTCCGATGGCGGACTGGCAGGCGATGCAGGTCGGCGGATAGAGCAGGCCGAGAGCCGAGCGCCAAGCCTCCGTTGCGCCTAAGCGGAGGCGGGCGCTTAGAGGAACGGACTGGACGTCGAGGGGTTCGCTCATGAAGGGAAGCTTAGCCGAAGCCGGCTCGGAGGGCGAGGAGCAGAGGTTCAGAGTTGTAGCCCCAGTGTCATTCCCGGCCGGAGTGCAGCGGAGGGGAAGGGGATCCACGATCAGACTCAACGCTATGGATCCCCTTCCCTTGCTGCGCTCGTCGGGGATGACACGCTCGCTCCTGAAAAAATCCTTGGTTCTTCGCCCGGCACACGCCATATCGAGCGCCTCATGAACACGCCTCTCGTCTTCGACCGCTCCCTTGTCCGCCGCCGGCTGGCCCGTGCGCTGAACCAGGGCTATGCCGATTTTCTCCTGGTTCGCGCCGTCGAGGATCTGGAGGAGCGGCTTTCCGCAGTGCTGCGGACCTTTTCACTGGCGCTCGATGTGGGCACGCCGACGTCCATTGTCGCCGACATGTTGCGCCGGAGCGGGCGCGCCGAGAGGGTGATCCGCCTGTCGCCGGTGCCGGAGGCGGGCAGCATCCTCGGAGACGAGGAGCACCTGCCGTTCTCGGGCGAGCGCTTCGACCTCGCGGTGTCCCTTCTGGCCCTGCACGCCGTCAACGACCTGCCGGGCGCTCTCATCCAGATCCGCCGGGCGCTAAAAGCCGATGGCCTGTTCATTGGGGCGCTCCTGGGCGGCTCGACTCTGACCGAGCTGCGTCAGTCTCTGACGCAGGCCGAAGCCGAGGTCGAGGGCGGCGTCAGCCCTCGCGTCGCGCCGTTTGCGGACCTGCGCGATATCGGCGGCCTGCTGCAGCGGGCGGGCTTTGCCTTGCCGGTGACGGATACGGATATCGTCCGGGTACGCTACGCCAATGTCTTCTCCCTCATGCAGGATCTGCGCCGAATGGGGCTGACCAATGCCCTGCACGACCGGCGCAAAGTCCCGCTGAGACGCGCGACCCTGCTGCGGACGGCCGAGATCTATGCGGAGCGCTTTGGCGATGCGGATGGGCGCATTCCGGCGACCTTCGAGATCGTTTGGCTCTCCGGCTGGACGCCGCATGAAAGCCAGCAGAAACCCTTGCGTCCAGGCTCCGCCAAGGCGCGGCTGGCCGATGCGCTCGGCGTGAAGGAAGGGGCGCCTCGGCTCGACAAGAAGTGATTCGTGCCCTGTCTTGGGCTGCAACCGAGTTGCCCTATCTTCATTTTCCAGAGACTCCTCTGGAAAGCCATGACCCATGAAAGAGCCCGGCCCGGATCATCCGATCACCATCACCAAGAACCCGCATCGCATCCGGGTCATGCTCGGCGGCTTCATCATTGCCGAGACGACACAGGCCCTGACCCTGCGCGAGGCAACTCTCCCGGTCGTGCATTACATCCCCCGCGAGGACGTGCACATGGATCTGCTCGATTCCAGCGATCACAGAACCCATTGCCCCTACAAGGGCGATGCCTCGTATTTCACCGTCAATGGCGGCGGGCTCGTGCGAGAGAACGCGGCCTGGACCTATGAGGAGCCTGCCCCCTCCGTTACCGCCATCAAGGACCACCTGGCCTTCTATCCGGAGAAGGTCGATGCCATCGAGGAGTTTCAGGATTAGCGCCTGCTGCTAATGGCTGAAGCGGCGCGGGTTGCTGGCATGTCACGCCCAAGGCAATCTCGGACGACAGAGGACACACTCATGTCGCCGTTCATCTTCAACACTGCTCCCTCCCTCATTTTCGGCTCCGGCAGCATCGCGCGCTTGGGGGACATCGCGGCCCAACGGCTCGGGCCGCGCGTGCTCGTGGTCACCGATGCGGGCCTCGTGAAGGCCGGGTTGATCGCACCGGCTCTCCATGTGCTGGAGGAGGCGGGCGTCGCGGTCGACGTCTTCGACGCGGTGGTGGCCGATCCGCCTGAGGACGTGGTGATGGCCGCGGTGGCGAAGGCGAGGAATTTCGAAGCGCGGGCCGTCATCGGTTTCGGCGGCGGTTCCTCGATCGATGTGGCGAAGCTTGTGGCGCTGCTTGCGGCAAGCGGCGAGAGTCTTTCCGAGATTTATGGCGTCGGCATCGCGAAGGGCCCCCGGCTGCCTTTGCTCGCCATTCCCACAACGGCCGGCACTGGATCGGAGGTCACGCCGATCTCCATCGTCACCACTGGGGCGCACGAGAAGAAGGGGGTCGTCTCGCCGCTCATCATTCCCGACATCGCGCTGCTCGATCCGGATCTCACCATGAATCTGCCGCCGCATGTGACGGCGGCGACCGGCATCGATGCGATGGTGCACGCCATCGAGGCCTTTACCTCGACGAGCCCCAACAACAATCCGGTCTCAAAGGCCCTGGCGAAGGAAGCCTTAGCGCTGCTCGGACGTAACATCGAGCGCGCGGTGCATCAGGGAAGCGATCTCGAAGCCCGTTCGGCCATGCTGCTCGGCTCCATGCTCGCGGGCCAGGCCTTCGCCAATTCGCCGGTCGCCGCCGTTCACGCACTGGCTTATCCCATCGGCGGACATTTCGGTATTCCGCATGGGCTCTCCAACGCCCTCGTGCTGCCGCATGTACTGCGCTTCAATACCAGCGCCTGCGAGGCCGCTTATGCGGAGCTTGCGCCTCACGCCTTTCCGGAGCTCGAAGGTCGTGCGACCGGCTCAGCTTTTGTCGAGGCGCTCTCCGCCTTGTGCACGAAAGTCGGGCTGCAGCCGCGCTTGCGGGATGTGGGCATTCCGCAGGAGGCCGTGCCGATGATGGCCGAGGATGCGATGAAACAGACACGGCTTCTCGTGAACAACCCGCGTCCGCTTACCCTTGAGGATGCACGCGCGATCTATGAAGCGGCGTGGTGACGGACGTCATGTCAGATCGTCCCGCACGTCCCGACCGCTCCACCTTCAGGCTCTTTCGTCCCATCGCGACCCGCTGGATGGACAACGATGCCTACGGGCACGTGAACAACGTGCATTACTACTCGTATTTCGATAGCGCCGTGAATGGTTGGCTCGTCGAGAAGGGCCTGCTTGCCATCGCCGAGAGCCCGATTATCGGCCTCGTGGTGGAATCGGGCTGCACCTATTTCGAGAGCGTCGCGTTTCCCGATGCGCTGGAGGCCGGCATCGCGGTCGCCCATCTCGGACGCTCCTCGGTGCGCTACCGGATCGGGATCTTCAAGGCCCGTGCCGAGCAGGCCGTCGCCCAGGGTCATTTCGTCCATGTCTATGTGGACCGCTCCACCCAGCGGCCGGTGGAGATCCCGCCCGAGACGCGCGCAACGCTCAGCGAATTGGCCTGAGCCTTCCGCTCAAGGAGACCAGCGCCACACCTGCTAGCACTACGGCGCCTCCGGTGAGTTCGCGCAGGCCAATGCTCTCATCGAGGAACAGCACCGCCATGATCGTCGTCCAGATCGGCGCGAGATAGCCCACCATCGAGGCGCGGGTCGGGCCGGTGCGGCGGATCAGGTGCATGAAGAGCAGGATCGGCAGGGCCGTGGACAGGGCACCGAGCGCAAGCAGCGGGGCCAGATGCGACGGCACGGACGCGAAGGCCGAGGGTCCCACGAAGGTCAGCGCCAGAACCGTTGCGGCAAAGCCGGAGCAGATCTGCTGGCCGAGTGCCATGCGCGCCGGTTCCGCCTGCCTGACGGTGCGCACATAGATGTTCGCCGTCGCATAGCTGCAGGCGACGGTGACCATGACAAATGCGCCGGTGGCATTGATGCCGCTGTCCGGCAGGGCGGCGGGGCCGATCAGGATGCCCATGCCGAGGAAGCCGATGAGCACTCCGACGAAGCGCTGCGGCGTCAGCCGCTCATCAGCAAACAGAAAATGCGACAGCACGGCGACGATCAGCGGGGACGAGGCCTGGATCATGCCGGCAGGTGCGGTGGGAAGCTGCGTCAGGGCATAGGCCAGGAGCACGTTCGGCAGCCAGCCGTTGAGCGTTCCCAGAACGGCCCAGATGCGCCATTCGTGGCGCTGGGGCAGAATGCTCTTGCCCTGGAGGATGAACCACAAGGCAAGGGATGCGGCCCCGATCAGCCCACGCATGGCGGCAAGCACGAAGGGGTTCAGGTTGCCACTCAGCTTCACGAGCAGGAACGAGCTGCCCCACAGAAACGAGCAAATCAGCAGATTGGAGATGACGAAGGCGGCGGTAGGCGCAGGCGGCGATGCGACCGCCCCGATATCCTGGGAGGACATGAGCGTTCTTCAGGGTCCGAGCAGATCGACAAGGAACGGGATCAGGGGCTCATCGGCGGGCGGCATCGGATAGCTGCGCAGCTCCTGGGCCTTGACCCATTTCAGGGCCTGGCCTTCGAGCGGCTGCACGAAGCCTTCCCAGCGACGGCAGATATAGAGCGGCATGAGCAGGTGGAAGGTCTCGTACGGATAGCTCGCGAAGGTCAGGGGCGCGAGGCAGGGCTCCTTCACACTGATGCCCAGTTCCTCGCGCAGCTCGCGGATCAGCGTCTCCTCCGGCCGCTCGCCCGGTTCCACCTTGCCGCCGGGAAATTCCCATAATCCGGCGAGCTGCTTTCCTTCCGGTCGCTGCGCCAGGAGGATGCGATTGTCCGTATCGATCAGGGCGACGGCAACGACGAGAGTGAGCTTGAGAGGGGGCACGTTGGGATCCGCGTGAAAGCGTGGCGTCGGGTAACTGTTTTTCCGTCTCTTAGCCTGCTTTCGAGCTGGAGCGAACCGAATTTCATGAGCCTTCCAATGGCTTCGTGTGTGCTTTGGCACAGGCCGCTTCGATCGATCAGGCGGCGGTCTTGCTAGGTACAACTTCCGCGATAGGTAAAAATATGCAATGAAATTTCGTTGCTAAAACTGCGGAGAGAAACCTATGAGAAAGCATGTCGTCCTGGCCATTCTCGGCCTTACCTGCACGTCCCTTGGGGCCGACGCGCAAGCCCAGGACTGCACCGTCACACCTATGATCTTCAACTCGCATGTCGCGGATCTGCAAGGGGAAATGACCGTCAAGGCCGGCAAGGGCTGCGGCTTCGGCCTCAACGGTATCCAGGGCGCGATTAGCGAAGCGGCCATTGTTCAGAAGCCGAAGGCCGGGATGGCGGGTGTTCGCGGCATCATGCCGTTCTATGTCGCCAAGCCGGGCTATCGAGGCCCCGACGAGTTCTCCTACGCCATCATTGGAACGGACCAGTATGGCGCCCCGATGCGGGTCACCACGAAGATGAAGGTCACCGTCGTACCATAGCTGACCTTTCGATCAGCTCCGGTAGTCTCCGTTGATCTCCACATAGGCTTTGGTCAGGTCGCAGGTCCACGCGGTGGCCTCGCCCCGACCGAGGCCGAGATCGACCCGGATCGTGATCTCGTCGCCCTTCATGTAGGCGGAGGTCTTCGCCTCGCTGTATTCCGGGTCACGGGCGCCTTTGACCGCGACGCGGATATCTCCGAACCAGATCGCGAGCTTGTCGCGCTCGGCCGGCTCGCCGGCCTTGCCGACGGCCATGACCACGCGGCCCCAATTGGCATCCTCGCCGGCGACCGCCGTCTTTACCAGTGGGGAATTGGCAATCGCCATGGCGATGCGCTTGGCCGAAGTCGCGCCGGTGGCACCGGTCACCTTCACGGTCACGAATTTGCGCGCGCCCTCGCCATCGCGGGCGACCTGCTGGGCGAGATCGCACAAGAGGCCTTCCAGCGCACCGCGGAACTCCTTCAGGCGTCGGTCGCTCGGCAGGGAAATAGCGGGAGCACCCTTGGCAGCGGCCGCACCCGTCGCGAAGAAGAGCAGCGTGTCCGACGTGGAGGTGTCGCTATCCACCGTCACGCAGTTGAAGCTCTTGTCGGCACCCTTCTTCAGAAGCGCCTGCAGCACCGGGGCGGCGATGGGCGCGTCCGTGAAGATGAAGGACAGCATGGTCGCCATGTCGGGGGCGATCATGCCGGCGCCCTTGGCGATGCCGTTGATGGTGACCGGGACGCCGCCGATGATGGCCGTGCGGGTCGCTACCTTCGGGAAGGTGTCGGTGGTCATGATCGCCTTGGCGGCGTCAAGCCAAGCGGTGGGCTTCGCCTTCTTCTCGCAAGCCGCGAGCACATTCTCGAACTTCGTCGCGTCGAGAGGCTCGCCGATGACGCCCGTGGAGGCGATGAAGACCTGCGAGGCCCGGCAGCCTGCCGCCTCGGCGGCGATATCGGCGGTGAGCTTGACCGCTTCCGCGCCCTTCTTGCCCGTGAAGGCATTGGCATTGCCCGAATTCACGACCAGAGCCCGGGCGGTGCCCTTGCCTAGATTCTTGCGGCACCAGTCGACCGGGGCCGAGGGGCACTTGGAGCGGGTGAACACACCCGCCACGGTCGTGTCCTTGGGCAGGGTCACGTAGAGAACGTCGGTTCGGTTCTTGTATCGGATGCCGGCTTCCGCCGTCGCGATCCTGACGCCGTCGATGGCGGAAAGTGTCGGGAACGACTTGGGCGCAAGCGGAGACACGGTTTTGGACATGGAAGAACTCGAAGAGAGGCGTGGGATACGACGTTGCGAGCCGCGACCTGTGGTTTTTTAAGGCTTTTTGTCAAGTCAAAGCTTCACCGCGCCGGAATCGAAAACGCCGGAACGACCATTCGGTGCCATCGTTGACACAATCCGCGAACGATGGAGGCCTTCCGTGACAGGCAAGCACCCCAAGACCAGACCGCAAGAACGTCCCCGCAGCGACCTCAATGTCGACCCAGGCATCGGGCGCTCGAAAGGCTCTTATATGACCGGCGAGGATCCGCGCGATCTCGACGGCGGCTCGACCTTCCAGGGCGATGTCGAGAACCAGACCAACCGTGAAGGCGGCGTCGATCCGAACCGGATGGGGCGAAGGAACAAGTGATTTTCTCCGCACTGTCATTCCGGGGCTGCGGAGCGGAGCCCGGAATCCATAACCGCTGACGGCACAGAAAGAGGCGTACCACTACTCCTCTTCGAACCGTCGTGTTTATGGATCCCCGCCTTCGCGGGGATGACAGGAGAGTGTGAGGAAACAAAAAGGGCGGCCCGAAGGTCGCCCTTGAACGTCGCGAAATCTGAAAGAGCTTACTGCTGCTTCTGCTCGACGAGGTTGCCCTTGTCGTCCAGGCGCTCGATCTTGGCGCTCTTGCGCAGGCCCATGATCAGGTCCTGCTGCGCCTTGCGGGCAAGGTAGGTCTCAACCTGATCCTTGGTCTCCTCGAAGGTCGGGGCCGGCTTGGTGCGCTTTTCCTCGACCCTGATCACGTGCCAGCCGAACTGGCTCTTCACCGGATCGGAGATCTGGCCGGGCTCGAGCTTGAAGGCTGCCTCGGCGAAAGGCTCGACCATGCGGTCCTTGGTGAAGAAACCGAGGTCACCGCCGTCGGTCTTGGAGCCCGGATCCTTGGAGAGTTCCCCGGCCACTTTGGCGAAGTCCTCGCCGCCCTTCACGCGGGTGGCGGCCTTCTTGGCCTCGTCCTCGTTTTCCACCAGGATATGGCGGGCGCGGACTTCCTGCTCGGCGGGCACGCTCTTGACCGTCTCGTCATAGAGCTTGCGGGCAGCTTCCAGCGTCACGGCCTTCTTGGCTTCCTGGTCGAGGTACTCATCGAGCAGGGTCTTGTCCCGGTTATAGGCGAGCTTGCGGGCAAATTCGGCGCCGCTGCCGACCTTGGCTGCCTCGGCCGCCTTGGCGCCGAGCTTCAGGTCGATCATGTAGCCGGTCAACAGGTCGCGCTTCTGGGCTTCCGGAACATTCGGCATCTGCAGAGCCGGGTCCTCGGCGGCGAGGGCGAGATCCCCTTCCGTGATGTCGACGCCGTTGACGCGGGCGATCACCTTCGCGGGATCGACGGCGGGCACGGCCGCAGGGGAGGTCGCAGGCGCGGGAGGGGTCTGGGCGAGGGCAGCCCCGGCCAGGAACGGCAGGGCGACGCTAAGGGTCAGAAGGCTCTTCCGAACGTTAAGTGAGCGAGACATAGGGTTTCCTCTGGTGAGCGTGATCGCCCACGGACAGCGACGATCAGATGGCCGAATGCGTTTACGTTTGCAAGTGATGGCATATTTATGTCACAGCATCGCCGCTCGCAGGGTCTTGAACGGGGCTCAGCTTGCGGACGCTTGAGGCTGCGCCACTCCGGCACAGCCTTTAAGATGCACTCTGGCATAATTAGGTCTATAAGGCGGCGCAAACGCCCCTTTCTCCTGCATTCTGGAATTCTGAAGGCTTCTCGATGTTCGGTTCTCTCGCGAAGAAAATCTTCGGCTCGGTCAATGATCGTCGGCTGAAGTCCTATCGGCCGAAGGTAGCGGCCATCAACGCGATGGAGGCCGAGCTGGAGGCCCTGTCCGACGAGCAGCTCCGCGCCCGCACGGAGGACTTCAAGGCCCAGCTCGCCGCCGGCAAGACCCTGGACGACATCCTCGTCCCGGCCTTCGCCACCGTCCGCGAGGCGGCCAAGCGCACCCTGGGCCAACGCCATTTCGACGTGCAGCTCATCGGCGGCATGGTCCTCCATGAGGGGTCCATCTCCGAGATGCGCACCGGCGAAGGCAAGACCCTGGTGGCGACCCTCCCTGTCTATCTCAATGCCCTCGCCGGCAAGGGTGTCCACGTGGTCACGGTGAACGACTACCTCGCCCGCCGCGACGCCGAATGGATGGGCCAGATCTACCGCTTCCTGAGCCTTGACGTCGGCGTGATCGTCCATGGCCTCGACGATGCCGAGCGCGCGGCGGCTTACGCGGCCGACATTACCTACGGCACCAATAACGAATACGGCTTCGACTATCTTCGCGACAACATGAAGTACGAGATGGCGCAGATGGTCCAAAGAGGCCATAACTTCGCCATCGTGGACGAGGTGGACTCGATCCTGGTCGACGAGGCGCGCACACCGCTCATCATCTCCGGTCCCCTCGACGACCGGTCCGAGCTCTACAACGCCATCGACGTGGTGATCCCGCGCCTCAACAAGAGCGATTACGAGCTCGACGAGAAGCAGCGTTCCGTAGCACTCACCGAAGAGGGTACCGAGAAGATCGAGGCGCTGCTGCGGGAGATCGGCCTGCTCAAGGAGGGCGATCTCTACGACGCCCAGAACGCCACCCTCGTCCATCACATGAACCAGGCGCTCAGGGCCCACACCCTGTTCCAGCGCGACAAGGACTACATCGTCCGTAACGGCGAAGTGGTCATCATCGACGAGTTCACCGGCCGCATGATGCAGGGCCGGCGCTATTCGGAAGGCCTGCACCAGGCGCTCGAGGCCAAGGAGAAGGTCCAGGTTCAGCCCGAGAACCAGACCCTTGCCTCCATCACCTTCCAGAACTACTTCCGCCTC
The DNA here is from genome assembly GCF_016864375.1 of Microvirga sp. VF16. GTDB lineage: Bacteria > Pseudomonadota > Alphaproteobacteria > Rhizobiales > Beijerinckiaceae > Microvirga. The sequence continues at coordinate 649,473 of NZ_CP069354.1, forward strand.
TACGACAAGCTCGGCGGCATGACCGGCACCGCCGCGACCGAGGCCGACGAATTCCTGGAGATCTACAACCTCGAAGTGGTCGAGATCCCGACCAACCGTCCCGTCGCCCGCGTCGACGATGACGACGAGGTCTACCGGACCATGGAGGAGCGCTACCAGGCGGTCATTCGGGATATCGAGGAATCGTCTGCCAAGGGTCAGCCGATTCTGGTCGGCACCACCTCGATCGAGAAGTCCGAGCATCTCGCTGAGCTCCTGATCAAGGACGGCTACACCCTGATCGACTTCGAGAACCCGCAGGCGCTCGAGCCCCTCTACCGCGATGCGCGAGCAGGCCGGGGCACCAAGCATTTCGCCGTGCTCAACGCGCGCTTCCACGAGCAGGAGGCCTTCATCGTCGCCCAGGCCGGCGTCCCGGGGGCGATCACGATTGCCACCAACATGGCCGGCCGTGGCACCGACATCCAGCTCGGCGGTAACGCCAAGATGCGCATCGAGCGCGAGCTCGCCGGCATCGAGGGCGAGGAACGTACCGCCAAAGAGAAGGAGATCCTCGACGAGGTCGCATCCTTCAAGGAGAAGGCGCTCGCCGCCGGCGGCCTCTACGTGCTCGGCACCGAGCGCCATGAATCCCGCCGCATCGATAACCAACTGCGCGGCCGCTCCGGCCGTCAGGGCGATCCGGGCCGCTCCAAATTCTACCTGTCGCTCCAGGACGACCTGATGCGCATCTTCGGCTCTGACCGCATGGACGGCATGCTGCAGAAGCTCGGTCTCAAGGAAGGCGAGGCCATCATCCATCCGTGGATCAACAAGGCCATCGAGCGGGCTCAGGCCAAGGTCGAGGCACGCAACTTCGACATCCGCAAGAACATCCTGAAATACGACAACGTCATGAACGACCAGCGCAAGGTCGTCTTCGAGCAGCGCAAGGAGTTCATGGCGGAAGAAAGCGTGCGCGAGACCATCGACGACATGCGCCACGGCGTCATCGAGGACATCGTCTCCCGCGCCATTCCCGAGAACGCCTATGCCGAGCAATGGGACGTCGCCGGCCTGAAGGAAAACGTCGCCAACTTCCTCAACCTCGACCTGCCGGTCGAGGAATGGGCGAAGGAGGAGGGCATCGCCGACGATGAGATCCGCGAGCGCATCACCAAGGCGGCCGACGAGGCTTACGCCCAGCGCGTCGAGGCCAATACGTCCGAGGTCATGAACTACGTGGAGAAGCAGGTTCTGCTGCAGAGCCTGGATCATCTCTGGCGCGAGCACCTCGTGACCCTCGACCACCTGCGTCAGGTCATCGGCTGGCGCGGCCTCGCCCAGCGCGATCCGCTGAACGAGTACAAGTCCGAGGCCTTCGAGCTGTTCAACGGGCTGATCGGCCATCTGCGCGAGCAGGTGACGGGCCAGCTCATGCGCATCCAGGTGGTGTTCCAGCAGCCGGAGCCGCAGAGCCTGCCGCCCATGTTCGCCCAGCATCTCGATCCCGCCACCGGCGAGAACGACTTCGACCTGGCGCAGAGCAACGCCTTCGGAGCCGGTCCGGCTCTCGGCTTTGCCGCCGCTGCCGCCGGGACCGAGCCGGTTTCGTCCCGCGACCCGAACGATCCGTCGACCTGGGGCCGGGTGAGCCGCAACGAGCCCTGTCCCTGCGGCTCGGGCAAGAAGTTCAAGCACTGCCACGGGCAGTATGTGGCTTAAAAAGCCGAAGACATGACAACCATGAAAAGCCCGGCCGTCGCGCCGGGCTTTTTGCTGGTGTGACGCTTCTTGGGGATTTCTACCTCTGTTGCGCCAGACGATCTCCTAGGCAGCAGGGGTAAGATAGGCTCAACCAAGAATTCTGCCGCTCCAGGCAGCGTCCGGTCAGGCTTGGCGGGTGCTGCCTGGAGCAAACCGAAGGAGAGAGCCATGTCCCACATCGGAAGCTGTTTCTGCGGTAGCGTCGAGATCGAGGTCAGCGGATCGCCGGAGGCCATGGGCTATTGTCACTGCCAGTCCTGCCGCTCATGGTCCGGCGGTCCGGTGAATGCCTTCAGCCTCTGGAAGCCTGAGGCGGTGAGGGTGACAGCGGGTGCTGAGCATCTCGCGACCTTTCAGAAGACGAAATTCAGCCAGCGGCAATATTGCTCGAAATGCGGCGGGCACCTCATGAACAATCATCCGACGCTCGGCCTCGTCGATGTGTTCGCGGCGACCATTCCCACCCTCAACTTCATTCCCGCCGTTCACTTCAACTATGCGGAGACGGTCCTGCCCATGCGGGACGGTCTGCCCAAACTGAAGGACTTCCCGGTCGAGGCCGGGGGAACCGGTGAGATGATGGCCGAGTGACGGCCCGACGAATCCCTCGATACGGAAAAAGCGGATCCACGTTCTGCACGATGCCCTTGGGCAGCTGAGGTTCTGACGCATGAACCAATGGCTGCGTGCCTGCGTTCAAGCTCCTGGTCGGCTGCGCACGAGGAAGCATCGACATGGACGATACGAGCATTGTGAAACACCGTTGGATCAACGTGGATGGCATCGGCACCTTTTACCGCGAGGCCGGACCAACCGACGCGCCGGCGATCCTGCTGCCTCACGGTTATCCGTGCTCGTCCTACGAGTTCCGCAATTTCATGCCGCTCCTTGCAGACCGCTGGCGGCTCCTTGCGCCGGATTTTCCGGGGTGCGGATATAGCGACACTCCCGAAGGCTTTCCTTATGATTTCGACGGCTATGCCACCTTCCTCGACCGGTTCATGAACCATCTCGGGATCGACCGCTTCGCGCTCTATCTGCATGATTTCGGATCGCAGATCGGACTGCGGCTGGCGATCATGCGGCCGGATCGGATGACCGCCCTGATCATCCAGAATGGCGATATCTATGAAGATCAACTCGGCCCGAAATACGCTCCGCTTCAGGAGTATTTCCGCAATCCTACGCCCGAGATGCGGGCCAAGCTGGGTGAAGCAGTCACTGAGGAGGGATTTCGGGACGAATTCCTGAACGACGTTCGTCCCGGACTTGCCGAGCGGATTTCGCCCGACCTTTGGAAGCTGCATTGGTCATTGATGACGAAGCGGCGCCGCGAGATCGCCGTCGATGTGATTGCAGGGCTGAAGGACAACCTCGCCTGGTTCCCGCGATATCAGGCCCATCTACGAAAGCATCAACCGCCGACTTTGATCGTCTGGGGACCACAGGACGGATACATGCCCGAGGGTTCGGCCCGTGCCTATCTGCGCAATCTCCCGGATGCTGAATTGCACCTGCTTGACGGCGGACATTGGCTGTTGGAGACAAACCTTACTGAGGTGGTTGCGCGGGTGCGAGATTTCCTCCTGCGCATCCGGACATGAGGCACCAGTCGGACCGATGCCGCGCTCGTCAGCCCGATGATCTATAGCTCGTGGCCGACGGTGCTGCTCGGTGCATGTGGTGCCGGGATAATATCGTCCCACAGGCTTTCGCTGGTGTCGCAATCCGTTTGCGGTGAAACTCCCGCGGGTTGGACCAGTCCTGCGGTCGCGGGCATCCCTGCGATCTCGTTGACGATCTTGGTTCTCGTCTCGGTCAGAAACTGCTTGGGTTCGCGCACCGGGATCATGAACGCATTCGATCCCCCAATCACGCAGTCGCGGTAATAGGCATCCAAGGTCGCGTCCTCCCGTCGCTCGGGCCGGCTGAGCATGATGGGAAGGCCGTTGATCGTGACCCCGCGCGCAACCGCCCTGTCGCGGGATTCTGTCACCAGAGGCCCCTGATTGTTCGAGCCATCGCCCGAAATGTCGATCACGCGCCGCGCGGGCAGGAAGGGGCCGAAGGAGAAGAGGGCGAGGCTGAAGTCGATGGCCTCCGAGATGGACGTACCGGCCCCGCGGCGGATCGGAGCACGGGTCAGCCGGTCGGCGAAAGAATGGCTGTCCTGCGGACTTTCCAGGACGGTCCAGGGCACGACCACATTCTGGATGTGCGGGTGCGCCCCGGCCCATTCCACATAAATCACCGCGATGCGCCCCAGCGTACCGCTGTGAATGGCCTGATGCACGGATGGCGAGCGGAAGGCTTCCACATAGCCTTGCCGTTGCAGGCTCTGCTCGGCCGGGTCCATGGAGGTGGAGATATCAACGGCGAGCACGAGGGCGAGATCGACCTCGTCAGGCGCCTGTTGCCAGGCCGGAGCGACGGCCAGAAGCCCCGCCACGAGAGCGGGAAGAAGCCATGGAGCCTTGGGATACCGCATTGCGATCTCCCTTAGAGCCTCGGACCCAAAAGTGGATTTTGCACCTTGGGGATCGACCCCTCAAGCGGCGCATCGGGTAGCGCGGAAAGCCGGATCCACCTTTCCGCACGATGCACTAGTCGAAGAACTTCGACTTCCTCGGACCCTCGAATACTGCGTCAGCTTTCCTTGCGGCGGTAGGTCTCGTGACAGCCACCGCAGTTCTGGCCGACCCGCTGGATCGCCGCCTGCAGGCTCGCCTGATCCGTGATCGCGCCCTGGGCGGCCTTGGCATCCTGTTCGAGCTTGGTCGCGTGAGCGTCGAAATCCGCCTTGCGTTCCCAGATGGTCGGAAGCGCAGCGGTCTTGCCCTGGGTCGATCCTGCCGGGAACAAAGCGGGGATCTGCTGTGCATTCTGCGCGACCCGCTGGAACGCGGCCTGTGCGGTCGCGGCGTTGAACGGAGCCTGCCCTCGGGCCATGCCGGTGAGCGTGCGCATCTGCTCCTGATTGTTCTTCATGAGATTCTGGCGCTGGGTGATCGGATCGCTTGTCTGGGCCAGCACTCCAAGTCCGCTGAGGATCGATAGACCGAAGAATGCAGTAACGACGGTCCTTCTCATGGCGACCATCCTTTCTCCCCCGTCACAAGATGTCTTCTCGCCCCTGACAGGGCTATAGAAAATCGGAGTTAGAACGGGTTATTCCGTAGACACTCCAGCCCGGTCATTTATTCCACGGCATAGAGCAGCACGAGCCCGCCGGTGAAAAGCACCATCACCGCCAGCGAGTCCCAGCCCATCTTCATCACCGTCGGGTTGCGACGTTCCAGGAGCCCGATCAGGAAGACGCCGGTCAAGGTGGCTCCCAGCAGGGCGGAGATGGTTTCGAACCGGGCCAACTCGTTGATCACGGGGCCGCCGGCGAAGAAGGCATCGGCCAGGAGGATGAGCGACAGATTGACGAAGTTCGTGCCCAGAACTTGGCCGAACGCCATCTCGTAGCGTTTGAGCCGAAGCGCGGCGATGATCGAACTCAGCTCCGGCATGGATGTCGAAAGCCCGATGAGGGCAAATCCCACCATGCCGGTGCCAATCCCCGTTTGCGTGGCCAGAGCATCGCCCGTCTGCGACAGGGCATAGCCCGCGACGAAGATGATCGCACCCGTCACGATGCTCGCGATCACCAGGGATCGCAGGGAGACGCCATCGTCACCGGCGTCATCCTTATCCTCAGCACGCGCATCGGCGTCCTTCACCGTCCACGCAGCCCGCTCATTGTATCCGACGGAGAGCCAGAAGGCGCCGACGCTGATCACGCATATCGCCACGGACCAGGTGCCGATTCCCAACACGAGGACATCCGTTACTGTAATCGCCACGGCGACGGCGATGAGAAGGAGAATGCATAGGGTCGCCATCATCAGCGTGGCGGGGCGCGCAACGGCCGAGGTTACGGCATCCCGGCCGATGAAGGTGTCCGCCACGGCGAGCAAGAGGACATTGATCGCCGCGCTGCCAAGGAGATTGTTGATCGCCAAGGCCGGATTGCCGATCCAGGACGACGTGATCGCATTGGCGACCTCGGGCAGGGAAGTAATGCCGCCGAGAAGCAGCATGCCCACGAAGGCCTGTCCCCAGCCCGTCTTGCGGGAAATCCCGTCCAGCGCATAGGTCAGGCGCGTGCCGGCAATCCAGACAAGCACGGCTGCAACGAGAAAAATTCCGGCATTGATCCAGAGGGGATAGTCTTGCGCGTTAGAAAGAAACAAAGGACAGGATCTCGGTTGATGTTGCGGTGGGTGGCACCTGACTAATCGTCCCTGTCGGCAGTAGTTCCGAATGCCCTCGGAAAGTTGAATCGTAGGCTCTTCAGGATATCACTGCAGGTATGGCTGGTTTGATCTCGACGATGCCTGTCTCTGCCCCAGACATTATGCCCTTGTCCTAAATACTCGCCGTCGGGCACGAGTCATGCCATAAGGCCGCCGCAACCCCTCTAGGCCTTGAGTTTCATGATTCGCGTCGAGAACATCAGCAAGCAGAACAGCCACAGGATCCTCTTCATCGAAGCCTCCGGAAGTCTCCAGAAGGGCGAGAAGGTCGGCCTCGTGGGTCCCAATGGTGCGGGCAAGACGACGCTCTTCCGGATGATCAACAAGGAGGAGCTGCCCGACGAGGGTCAGGTGGCGGTCGATCGCGGTGTGACCATCGGCTATTTCAGCCAGGATGTCGGCGAGATGGCCGGCTGCAGTGCCGTGGCCGAGGTGATGGAGGGTGCAGGTCCCGTGAGCACGGTCGCGGCCGAGCTGCGGGAACTCGAAGCCGCCATGGTGGACCCGGACAAGGCGGACGATCTGGACAAAATCATCGAGCGCTATGGCGAGGTGCAGGCGCGCTACGAGGAACTGGACGGCTATTCCCTCGAGGGCCGGGCGCGCGAGGTTTTGGCCGGTCTCGGCTTCAGCCAGGAGATGATGGATGGCGACGTGGGGGCCCTCTCCGGCGGCTGGAAGATGCGCGTCGCGCTCGGACGCATCCTCCTGATGCGCCCGGACGTCATGCTCCTCGACGAGCCGAGCAACCATCTGGATCTCGAGAGCATCATCTGGCTGGAGGAGTTTCTGCAAGGTTACGAGGGCGCGCTGCTCATGACCTCGCACGACCGCGCCTTCATGAACCGCATCGTCAACAAGATCATGGAGATCGACGGCGGTTCGCTCACGACCTATTCGGGCGATTACGAGTTCTATGAGCAGCAGCGTGCATTGAACGAGAAGCAGCAGCAGGCGCAGTTCGAGCGCCAGCAGGCCATGCTGGCCAAGGAGATTAAGTTCATCGAGCGCTTCAAGGCGCGTGCCTCCCACGCCGCCCAGGTGCAGAGCCGGGTCAAGAAGCTGGAGAAGATCGACCGGGTGGAGCCGCCGAAGCGCCGTCAGTCGGTGGCCTTCGATTTCCTGCCCGCGCCGCGCTCCGGCGACGACGTGGTCAGCCTGAAGGGCGTGCACAAGCGCTATGGCGGCCGCAGCATCTATGAGGGATTTGATTTCGCCGTGCGCCGCAAGGAGCGCTGGTGTGTCATGGGCGTCAACGGCGCCGGCAAGTCGACGCTGCTGAAGCTCGTCGCGGGCTCGGCAGCGCCCGATGACGGGACGGTCACAATCGGAGCGAGCGTAAAGATGGGCTATTTCGCCCAGCACGCCATGGAGGTTCTGGAAGGCGATCGTACGGTGTTCGAGTTCCTGGAGGATTCGTTCCCGCAGGCCGGGCAGGGCTCGCTGCGCACGCTCGCCGGCTGCTTCGGATTTTCCGGCGATGATGCGGATAAGAAGTGCCGCGTGCTCTCGGGCGGTGAGAAGGCGCGATTGGTAATGGCGAAGATGCTCTACGACCCGCCGAACCTCCTCGTGCTCGACGAGCCGACGAACCATCTCGACATGGTCACAAAAGAGATGCTGATCGAGGCGCTGTCGAAATACGAGGGCACCATGCTCTTCGTCTCCCACGACCGCCACTTCCTGGCCGCGTTGTCCAATCGCGTCCTCGAACTCACGCCCGACGGCATCCACCAATACGGCGGCGGCTATACGGAATACGTGGCGCGCACGGGCCAGGAGGCTCCGGGCCTCCGGCACTGAGCCCTTTTCCCCTCCCCCTTGCGGGGAGGGGCAGGGGTGGGGGTGGTGCGACCGGGTGATACCTCCCCGTCATGGCCGGGCCTGTGCCGGCCATCCCGATGCTGTGAAGTACAGCGCTTCAATCAATCGGGATCACCGGCTCAAGGCCGGTGATGACGTGGTGGCAACTGTGTCGCTAGGATCATCCAACACAGCGCTCTGACTTTACGACCCCCACCCTTCATCCCTCCCCGCAAGGGAGGAGGGAAGCGCTCGTCAAGCCCGGCCGTCGCGCCGGGCTTTCTGCTGCAAAAGAACGCGGCCCCGACGGTTGTCATCGCGACGTCAGCTTGAGGCAAGCATCGTCGTCGATAAGGCAGGGACCACAACAACCTTTTTGAAGAAGCCCCGTCAAAGGCCCAGCTTCGCAACCTTTAAATTTCCAGGCCGAAACATCATGGCATTGAATACGTCTCTCCCGGTGCTCATCGTCGACGATTATCAAACGATGCTGCGCATCATCCGTAACCTTCTGAAGCAGATCGGCTTCAACGATGTCGACGAAGCCAAGGACGGCTCGGAAGCCCTGGGCAAGCTCAAGGAGAAGAAATACGGGCTCGTGATCTCCGACTGGAACATGGCGCCGATGACCGGCTTCGAGCTGCTCCAGAAGGTCCGCGCCGATGCGGAGCTGAATGCGCTTCCCTTCATCATGATCACCGCCGAGGCCAAGACCGAGAACGTCGTGGCCGCCAAGCAGGCTGGCGTCAACAACTACATCGTGAAGCCCTTCAACGCGGAAACCCTGCGCTCGAAGATCGCCGCCGTTCTGGGTGAGTAGTCGCAATGCGTCTTCCGCCACCCGTCTCTTTTGACCCTTTGAGCCTGGATCTCCTGGCTCAATCCCGCGAGAGCATCGCTGCCCGGCGGCATGCGGAACTCATGCGGGGCATGGCGGCCATTCATGCGGCGCTCGAGCCGAACAGCGGGGCTTCAAAGGCTCTGATGGATCAGATCCGGACCGACCTGCGCGAAGCACTGCGACTCAAGGAAGAGCTCGACGCCATCACCGAATCGATCCAGCGCACGAAGCGGGAAATCGCAACCCTGCATTCCCGCACCCCGGGCGGTCAGGTCAACAGCGTGACCGATGAATTGGGAGCTGTCGTCTCCGGCACGGAAGCCGCCACCAACAGCATCCTGGCCGCAGCCGAGGAAATCGACGAGATTGCCGGAAATTTCTCTGCGCGTCTGTCCGGCGAGGATGCCGAGATGGCCCAGCGGATCTCCGACCGGGTGATCACGATCTTCGAGGCGTGCAACTTCCAGGACATTACCGGCCAGCGCATCAGCAAGGTCGTCAACTCGATGAAGTTCATCGAGGAGCGCGTGACCCAGATGGCGCATATCTGGGGCGGTCTGGAGAGCTTCAACGACGTGGAGGCTTTCACAACGCCGGAGCGGGAAGGGGACGAAGCCCTCCTGAACGGGCCGGCCCTCGACAGTGACCCGACGCGTACCTCCCAGGACGCCATCGACGCCCTGTTCGGTTGATCTGAACTGCATCATGAAAAGATAAAAGCCCGGCCATCGTGTCGGGCTTTTTGTTGTCCGTCACTGCCGAAGCAGCGTGAGATCGGTTGTAGCCTTGACAGGCCCGTTCGCCCCGATCCGATCCGTGACGACGATCCGAAAGCGGTTCTGATCGACGCTGGCAACGCGCATCTGGGCCGTTGTGTCGCCGTAAAGGGGCCTCGGCCAAGCGATCACCAGATCGAAATCCGTCCCCACCTGCCGACCTCGGAGTTGGGCTGTCCCGACCCGCGAACCCGTATACGTGCCGGTGACCTGTCCTGAACCGGGATCCCAGGACAGGCGGGCGCTCACCGTTCGCGCGATGAGCAGATAGGCGCGGCATGTACCCTGGAGCGAAAGGCCCGTTGTTCCCTGCTGCAGGATCGTGAAGCGGCAGCTGACCCGATGGGAGCTGGCATCCGGCCCCTCCAGGATGGTTCCCGTTCCTAAGAAGGATCCGGCGTAAAGGTCGAAGACAGCCGGCGCAGCGCCCACGCTGCCGGTTGCGGCACAGGCCAAGACGAAGACACCACAGGACAACCGCTGCGAAAGGCAATGCACGGATGCCTCCCTCGGATATCGGGCAGACCGAGCCCTTGATCATCGGTACTTAGGGCCGCGACCGGGCTTAGCGCGGTCTCCCTAAACCGATATTGCAGGCCTTTCCATGATCGAGGCGCGGCAACGCTGCTGAATCGCTGAGGCTACGCCCGAATCGTCATCTGACCCCAAAGGCAACTCTGGGGTCATTTGTAGAGATACATGTCAGGCAGACCAAGACGCCGGCAGGCCTGGACCGCCGGAAAGGACGGCAGGATCAGCCGATCGCTCGCTATTGCCATGGTTCGAACGAGGGCGCGCTCGACCGTGTTAAGGGACCAGGGGGAGCCGAGTTCGAGACGCGCGCGCATCCAGCCCGGCAGGAGTTCCACCGCAGCCTTGACGAGCACCCGCTGCAATGGTCGCGCCGGTGTCGGGAGGATTGGGGCCCGCGTCATGATTTCCAGGAATTCGAAGATCACCGGCGAGGCGACGAGCCGAGATTTCATTCTCTCGAACAATGCATCGAACTGCTCCTGGGATGCAGGCGCCCCGGCTGCACCGTAAAGCCTTGCGGCGGGGAAGGCCTCGACGAAGAGCGAGGCCCGCTCAGTCGAGGCGAGAGGTCTGACATAGGCGTGATAGGCTTCCGTGAAACCGAAATCTGCCGTCGCCTGCACCCAGTCGAGCAGGACAGGATCATTGGCATGGTAGGCCTCGCCCTCCCTGGTCTTGCCCGCCACCCGGTCATGCCGTCTCACGACGCTGGCGATCATGGCCTCCGCCCTGCTGCGCGGCCCGTAGACCGTCACCATGGCGGCAAGTCCGGTTCGCTGAAGGCGCTTCAGCGGATCCGTGCGGAAGCTGCTGTGCTGCCAGACTCCGTCGCGAACACGGGGCTCACCGAATTCGAGCAGAACAGCCGTGATCCCGCCGATGAACAGGGAGATGGGATTCTTGAAGATGCGCCAGGACACGGAATCCGCCGCAACCAGCGCCGGCTCTCCTGGCGGAATCGAGAAGTCGATTTTTTGGGCGGGCTGGAGAAATGCCTGGGCCAAGTCGTCGATGCGATCCTGTAAAAGACCAGGTAAAACAACGGCATGAGAAGTCAGGAGCATGGCATTGCCTCCTCTCCTCAACCCCTTTCAGGCTGGAAAAGTTTCCTGCGGCGGTCCAATCCCGTCCATGAAAAAGCCCGCCGAAGAGGCGGGCTTTTCGATGCGCTATGGTTGCGACGCTCAGTTCGCGGCCGCCACGTTGACCTTGGCGGGAGCCTGTGCCCGCTTCTCGGGCACCGCCTTCACAGGTGTTGCCCTGGCAGGTGTCGGAGCGACCTGGACCGTCTCGGCCACCGGCTGCGAGGCCGAAGTGCTGAACAGGTCGGTCACGCTGCTGAACATCTTCCTGTAGAATGGAGTCTCGGAGCTGGAAGCCGCTGCGGCGGCCGCCACCGGCGCGGTCTGCTGGGTCACCGCCACACGGGTCTCGGCCTGACGGGGCTCAGGCTGCGAGGCGGGGACCTCCTTCATGGAAGCGAAGGCGAGGGCTGTCGTCGGCGCCTCGATCTTCTCGCGGCCGCTGTCGTCGAGCGCGACTTGCCGCGGGCCCGAGGAGATGCCCTCGGTGCGGCTCACGAAACCGAGTTTGCTGTCGGACACGCCTGTCACGTTGGCGAGCGCCTCGCGGAAGGATTCGTGCGTGTCACCGTCGTTGTAGACGAGCTTGATCGGCTTTTCGCCCTTCGAAACCAAATCGGCCACGTCCTGCTCGTCCTGACGCTGCTTGTGTGCCACGGCAGCAACAGTGCTTTCTTCGGCATTGAACAGGTAGCGCTTGTTGGCCACTGCCACACGCAGCTCTTCCTTCGTGACATCGAAGGTGTCGGAGCCTTCCTTCAGGTTTTTCCAGAAGGCCATGTTCGGGTCGAGGCGGTGCTTGGCCAGATTCTCGGCCGTCATCCGGAACGGATAGGACTGGAACTGGAAGCCGCGCTGACCGGCGCCGAGGGCCTCGCGGGCGATGGCATAGATCTCGGAAATGTTCTGGTCCGTCATGGCAAAGCAGCCGCGCGAGGAGCACGCGCCATGCACCATGATGTCGCCGCCGTTGCGGCCGAAGGACCGGTCATAGGCGTTCGGATAGCCGGTATCGAACGACAGATAATAGGCCGAGTTCGGGTTCATCTGCGCCGGGGTGACCGTATAGAAGCCCTCCGGCACCTGACGGTCGCCTTCGCGGGTTTTCGGGCCGAGCTGACCCGACCAGCGGCAGATGGGGTAGGTCTTGAGGAGCGCGTATTTCCCGTTGGAGCCGCGCTTCCAGATCTCCAGCTCCGATTCCTTCTTGTAGGCCCGGACCAGGATAGGGTCTGACTTGGACATGCCCTTGGTCGACATCAACGCCATCGTGGCTGGCGGAATCGGCACGAGGTGTCGGGTGGAGCCACGGGAAAGCTGGTCGTCCTGGCAGGCAGCAAGCGCGAGCACCAGGCTCGCGGCCAATGCAAAACGCTTCATCATGGGGGACCCCGCAATTCTTGATCTGCCCGACGTTTGTGCCGGTCAGTTCCCCTTTAACTCCTAAATCGTTAGCCTTAACTGGTCATTACTGCAAGCGGAGCAGTGATGGAGTCATGATTAAGGGAAGGTAAAAAATCCGCCCGCGAAGGGTTTCGACACCGCTCATCGGAGGAAAGCCCATCTCTTCCGAGGTAAGCAGCGCTCATGCAGCCAACGGAACCGCCCCTGAGTCGGGCGAGTCCCTGAATTCGAGAGACGGGATACTAGAGCTTGCGACCGATATTGAGGAACTTGTCGGCGCGGTGATCGCGAATCTCGGCCGGTCCCATATTGCCGAGGTCGTGCAGGGCCTCCTCGATGGCGTTGCCGGTGGCCTGGATGGCCGCCTGCGGCTCCCGGTGGGCGCCGCCCACGGGCTCCGTCACGATGCCGTCGATGATGCCGAGCCGCAGGAGGTCCTGGGCGGTGATCTTCATGTTGGTGGCAGCATCCTGGGCGCGGGCCGCATCGCGCCAGAGGATCGAGGCCGCGCCTTCCGGCGAGATCACGCTGTAGATGGCGTGTTCCAGCATCAGCACCTTGTTGGCGGTGGCGATCGCGATGGCGCCGCCCGAGCCACCCTCGCCGATCACCACGGAGACGTTGGGCACGCCGAGCGACAGCTGCATCTCGGTCGAGCGGGCAATGGCCTCGGCCTGTCCGCGCTCCTCCGCCTCGATGCCCGGATAGGCGCCAGCGGTGTCCACGAAGGAGATCACCGGCAGGCCGAAGCGGTCGGCCATTTCCATCAGGCGCACGGCCTTGCGGTAGCCCTCGGGGCGGGCCATGCCGAAATTGTGTCGGATGCGGGTCTCGGTATTGTGGCCCTTCTCTTGGCCCATGACGCAGACGGGCTGGCCGCGGAAGCGTCCGAAGCCGCCGACGATCGCCTCGTCCTCGGAGAACTTGCGGTCGCCGGCGAGCGGCGTGAACTCGGTGATCAGGCCGGAGCAGTAATCGACGAAATGCGGCCGCTGAGGATGGCGCGCGACCAGAGTCTTCTGCCAGGGCGTGAGCTTGGCATAGAGATCCTTCAGGGCGTCGGCGGCCTTGACCTCCAGGCGGGAGATGTCGTCCGTGATGGAGACGGCGTCCCGGTTCTCCCCGAGCGCCCGAAGCTCCTCGACCTTGGCTTCCAGCTCGGCGACGGGCTTTTCGAAATCGAGATAACTGCGCATCAGACTCTACAGCATCGGGCCCAAAAGTGGATTTGCACTTTTGGGACTAACCCGATGCTTTCTCCTTTATGAGAGCATCGTTCAGGCAGAAAACCGGATCCACTTTTCCGCACGATGCTCTAACGAAAATGAAGGCCGGCGTGACCGGATAGCCCTGCCGAAGCGGGGCGGACACTGGCGTTTTGGCGGGTCCAAGTCAAGTTGAGCCCTGCCTTACTCTCGTAAAACCAGCGGAATCAAGGAGGACGGTGTCAGCCGCGAGGCAGGAGCCGCCGGGGCCGGAACGAAAACCGGGGCGAGGCGCCTGGAGCGGCGCACCGCACGGACGGCTCCCGGCCGGTAGAGCTGCTTCGTCGCCTCGACGATGTGAAGGCCCGCGAAGGGCAGGGAGAAGCCTGCGCCGACCTGCTCCCAGGCCTGGGCGCTCTGGAGTAGGAGGCGGCTGCGCAAGGGAGGCATGTAGAGGGTTTCGGCCCAGCCTTCCGGTGAGAACCAGGTCTGGCGCATGAGGCTTTTGAGCTGCGAGCGGCTGTAGGGTTGCCCGTAGCCGAAGGGCGTCGTGTCCATGCGGGCCCACAGGCCGCGCCGGTTGGGCGCGACGAGGATGATCCGCCCGCCAGGGGTGAGAATACGCCAGATCTCGTGCAGGAGTTCGCTCGGGCTCTCCACCGTCTCCAGGGCATGGACCACGAGAACCCGGTCGATGGAGGCATCGGGCAGGGGCATCATCAGCGGATCGACGAGGGCCGAGGCCGAGGCTCCGCTCCTGGGCCAGTTCACCACGCCCTGGCTCGCAGGCATGAAGGCCAGCGTCCGCTCGCTTTCATCCTTCACGGACGAGAGATAAGGCGGCGCATAGCCGAGACCGAGCACGCGCAGGCCTGTGAGCGGTCCCCAGAACCGGTCGATGGCCCGTCCGACGAAGCGGCGCGTCACGGCCCCCAACGGGCTGGCGTAGAAGCCGCGCAGATCGGTGATGTCGATGCTCATGGCCTCAACAGAATGCCTCTCGATCCGGTCCCGCAACCGCATTGCGAGGGTCCGGGTCTGGTTTCACGCGCCGACTGTTCCATGATAGCTCAGAGCACATCAAGACAGGGTGCCTCGATGTCAGCCCAGATCCACGCCTTTCTCTGCCTTCAGGACAATATCGGTGTTCTGGTCCACGATCCCAACACGGGAGCCTGTGCGGCCATTGATGCGCCGGAGGAGGGGCCGATCATGGCGGCTCTCGCCAAGACTGGCTGGCAGCTCACCGACATCCTCATCACGCATCGCCATACCGATCACGTGCAGGCCATCGAGCCCTTGAAGCGCCGCACCGGCTGTCGGGTGGTGGCGCCGATCAAGGCGCGCGAGGCGGTGCCGCATGCCGATGCCTATGTGCGCGAGGGCGATACGGTAATCGTGGGCGGCCTCCAGGCGCATGTGTGGGAAACACCGGGCCATTGCGTGGATCATGTGTCCTACTGGTTCGCGGCGGATCGCGCTCTGTTTGCCGGCGATACGCTCTTCACCCTCGGCTGCGGGCGGATGTTCGAAGGGACTTATCCGGAATTCTGGGCCTCGCTGCAGCGCCTCGCAGCGCTCCCGGACGAGGCACGGGTCTATTGCGGGCACGATTATACACTCTCGAACGCACGCTTCGCGCTCGCCGCCGATCCGGACAACGAGGCGCTGAAGGCACGGGCGGCGGAAGCGGAAAAAGCAAAAGCGGAAGGTCGTTTCCTGGTGCCCTCGACCATCGGCCAGGAAAAGGCGACCAATCCCTTCCTGCGGGCCGGAGAGCCTGCGCTCGCGAAATCCGTTCATAAGGAAGGAGCAAAGCCTGTGGAGGTGTTTCAGGCCTTGCGCGAATGGAAGAACAGGTTCTGATGAGAAGCACCATCGTGCAGGAGCGGACAACTTTCATGAACGACCACAGCCTCATCATCGGACTCGAGAGCCGTCTCGTGAATGCCTGGCCCTCGTTCGATTATCAGATCTATGACGGCTGGGTTCTCCGCCTTGCGAACGGATATTCGAAGCGCGCCAATTCCGCGACGCCTTTTCGGCCGGGTGTCGGTCTCGACGATGAGCTGATCGATTACATGATCGCCCGCTTCGTCGAGGCCAATGTGCGTCCGACCTTTCGCCTCAACGGGGTCGAGGCGCCGGGTGTCGACGAGTTGCTGAAGCAGCGCGGCTTCAAGGACATCGAGCCGACGCATGTTCTCACGGCTCCGATCAAGAACGGCGATTGCGAGATCGATCCCGAGGTGGAACTCGCGCCGCAGGTCTCCAAACGCTGGGTGCGAGCGGCGGCGGAATCCTATGGCGGCGACAAGGCCGATGACGAGATCCTGATGAGGATCGTCTCCCGCATCCGCCAGAAGACGGCGTTCGCGACCCTCAGCCTGGATGAGAGGCCTGTGGCCTGGGGGCTCGGGGTGGTGGAGCGCGGTTATATCGGTCTCTACGACATCGTGGTGGCGCCGGACCTGCGCGGCATCGGCCTCGGCCGCCGCGTGGTCGCGAGTCTCATGGCCTGGGGCTGCGGGCAGGGGGCGCACACCGCCTATCTCCAGGTGCGCGAAGAAAACGAGATCGCCCGCTCGCTCTACGGCGCGCTCGGCTTCGAGACCGCCTACCGGTACACCCACCGGGTCATGCCGGGACGCTCCTCTTCGGCGTAGGGCATGATTTCGGAAAAGTGGCGTTCGGTTTTCCGGCAAAAATCATGCAGGATAAACTTTGGAGCTCGCTCAAGATCTGACAGATTCTGAGCGAGCTCCAAAGGTCGCGACCAGTGCGCCGGCCACGATGAGGCCGCAGGCGAGCGCCAGTGTCAGGGTCGGCTCCGCATAGCCGGCCACCACCAGGAGCAGGGTCGAGAGAACTGGTGTCGCGTAGGAGGCGACGCCGAGGAAGCGGATGTCGCCGCGCTTCATGCCGATGTCCCAGACATAGAAGGCAGCACCCACCGGACCGAGACCGAGCGCGAGAAGAGCGAGCCATTGCGTCGTCGTCTCCGGCCAGACCGTTGTCTCGAATGCGAGATGGCAGACGAGACTCAGGAGCGAGGTCATCAGGCAGAAGCCTGCTACCGCATCGGTCGGCACCTGGCCGAAGCGGCGGGAGAGAACCGAGTAGCCGGCCCAGACGAAGGCGGCGATGAAGGCACAGATGTAGCCGGGCATGTATTCGGCCCGCGCATCGAAGGCACCACGTCCGGCAATCAGCACCACAACGCCGGCGAAACCGAGCAGTGCTCCCACGATATGCGCCCGCCGCAGATGCTCGCCCGGCAGCAGCGAGGAGAACAGCACGATCAGAAGCGGCCAGAGATAGTTGATCAGCCCCGATTCGGCCGGCGGCGCCCAGCGCAGAGCTGCAAAGTAGAGCGCGTGATAGCCGAAGAGGCCGCCGATGCCCAAGGCCCAGACCACCGGCTTCTGCCGCAGGGCCTTGAGGCCCTGAGGCCGTGCGATCCAGCTCACCACGCCGACCATCCCGCCGACAAGGAAGGTCATGGCGGCAAGTTGGAAGGGGGGAATCGTGCCCGTCGCCGCCGTGAACAGGGCAAGCAGGGACCAGAGCAGGATGGCGATGAGGCCGATGGTGGTGGCGGTGCGAGTCGTCATGGCCGCCACCTACCACGACTTTCCCGAAGTAGCGAAACTCCAGGAGCCGAAATGTCAGGACTTCAGTAAGTTGTGCGCCCGCCGCTGAGATCGAAGGTGGCGGCCGTGGTGAAGGAGTTCTCCTCGGAGAGCATCCAGACGACCATCGCGGCGATCTCGTGCAGTTCGGCGAAACGGTCTCTCGGGATGCGCACGCGCATGTATTCGATGAATTCCGGCGTCAGCGAATCGAGGATCTTCGTCTTGGCGGTGGTGGGCGTGATGCAGTTCACGGCAATGCCGGTCTTGGCCAGTTCTTTCCCCAAAGACTTGGTGAGACCGATGATGCCGGCCTTCGCGGCGCTGTAGGCGGCGAGGTTCGGATTTCCCTCCTTACCCGCAACAGATGAAATGTTGACGACGCGGCCGTAATTGTTCTCCTGCATGATCGGCACGATGGAGCGACAGCAATTGAAGGTGCCGGTGAGGTTGACCTCGACGACATTGCGCCACTCCTCGACGGAATATTCGGCCAGCGGCTTGACCGGTCCCGTGATCCCGGCGCCATTCACCAAGCCGTCGATGCGTCCGAAAGCAGCGCGGGTTTGTTGCGTGGCGTGCTCGACGGAGAGGCAGTCAGACACGTCGACGCTCAGCCCGATGCAATCCTTCGAGAGTGCGGCGGCACTGGCTTGGGATTCTTCAAGGCGAAGATCCCAGATGGCGACTCTGGCGCCCGATTGCACGAGGCGCTCCCCGATTGCATAGCCTATGCCGCGAGCACCTCCTGTGATCACGACGGTTTTGCCCGCCATGTCGATGCGGTTCATCCTCACGTTCTCCGTGTTGCAGGCAGGATCCAGCGCATCAGACCCGGAGCGCAGTGTGGAACTGCGTCCGGGACGACACTCTGCGCGTCAGGCCATGTACTGTCCGCCATTGATGGACAGGGTCGAGCCGGTGACGAAGCCGGCCTCGTCGGAGGCCAGGAACAGCACGCTGCGGGCGATCTCCTCCGCCTCGCCGAGGCGGCCGACGGGAATGAGCGGCAGGATCTTCGACTTGAGCACCTCTTCGGGCACCGCCTTCACCATCTCGGTGGCGATGTAGCCCGGCGCGATCACGTTGACGGTGACGCCCTTGTTGGCATTCTCCTGCGCCAGTGCCTTGGCGAAGCCGATCACGCCGGCCTTGGCGGCGGAGTAGTTCGCCTGTCCCATCTGGCCCTTCTGGCCGTTGATGGACGAGATGATGATGATGCGCCCAAAGCCGCGCTCGCGCATGCCCTCGATCACCGGGCGCGTGCAGGTGAACATGGAATCGAGATTGGTGCGGATGACGGCGGACCACTGATCGAAGGTCATCTTGTGGAACATGCCGTCGCGGGTGATGCC
Organism: Microvirga sp. VF16; assembly: GCF_016864375.1. GTDB lineage: Bacteria > Pseudomonadota > Alphaproteobacteria > Rhizobiales > Beijerinckiaceae > Microvirga. The sequence continues at coordinate 668,152 of NZ_CP069354.1, forward strand.
GGCGTTGTTGACCAGGATGTCGACCGGTCCGAGTTCGGCCGCCACCGCCTTGATCCCGCTCTCGCAGGAGGCGGCGTCGGAGACGTCGAACTTGAAGACCGGAATGCCGGTCTCAGCTTTGAACTGGTTGGCGGCTTCGTCATTGCCGCCGTAATTCGCGGCAACCGTGTAGCCTGCGTCTTTCAAGCCTTTCGAGATCGCGGCACCGATGCCGCGGGTGCCACCGGTGACCAATGCAACGCGCGCCATGCTGTTTCCTTCCCAAGACCATTCCCGTGCGGATCTCTCAGGGATCCATTCGTCGTGAGACGATCGGTTTCAAACCGCCTCACAACATAGCTTAGGATATTTGACAGAACGGGGAAGGGTGAGGCCCCGGAATTTCCCGGAGCCTCGTCAAGTTTTTTGGCGCGAGGCAGCTTTTAGCGCTCGAGGCACATGGCGACGCCCATGCCGCCGCCGATGCAGAGAGTGGCCAGGCCCTTCTTGGCGTTGCGCCGGCCCATCTCGTGCAACAGGGTCACGAGCACGCGGGCGCCCGAGGCGCCGATCGGATGGCCGATGGCGATGGCGCCGCCATTCACGTTCACGATCGACGGATCCCAGCCCATGTCTTTGTTGACCGCGAGCGCCTGGGCCGCGAAGGCCTCGTTCGCTTCGACGAGCTCAAGATCGGACACCTTCCAGCCGGCCTTTTCCAGCGCCTTGCGCGAGGACGGGATCGGGCCGGTGCCCATGATCGCCGGATCGACGCCGGCGGTCGCCCAGGAGGCGATGCGGGCAAGCGGGGTCAGGCCGCGCTTCTCGGCCTCGGCCTCCGTCATCAGCACGATGGCGGCCGCGCCGTCATTGATGCCCGAGGCATTGCCGGCCGTGACCGTGCCGTCCTTCGAGAAAGCCGGCCGCAGCTTGGCGAGAGACTCGACGGTGGTGCCGGCGCGGATGTACTCGTCCTGATCGACCACGATGTCGCCCTTGCGGGTCGCGATCGTCACCGGCGTAATCTCGTCCTTGAAGCGGCCTTCCTTCTGCGCCGCCTCGGCCTTGTTCTGGGAGGCGGTGGCAAACTGATCCTGCTCCTCGCGGGTGAGCTGCCAGCGCTGGGCCACGTTCTCGGCGGTGTTGCCCATGTGGTAGCCGTTGAAGGCGTCCATCAGGCCGTCTTTCAGCATGGTGTCGACGAGCTTGAAGTCGCCCATCTTGGTGCCGGCGCGCATATGCGCGGCGTGCGGCGCCAGCGACATCGATTCCTGGCCGCCGGCCACGATGATGCTGGCATCGCCGTTGGCGATCTGCTGCATGCCGATGGCGACCGTGCGCAGGCCGGAGCCGCAGAGCTGGTTGAGCGCCCAGGCGGTCTTTTCCTGCGGCACGCCACCGGCCATGGCGGCCTGCCGGGCCGGGTTCTGGCCCTGGCCGGCAGTGAGGATCTGGCCGAGGATGACCTCGTCCACGTCCCCGCCTTCGACCTTGGCGCGCTCGAGGGCCGCCCTGATGGCCACCGCGCCGAGCTCATGGGCCGGCGTGTTGGCGAAGGCGCCGTTGAACGAGCCGACGGGGGTGCGCGCCGCGCCGACGATAACGATGCTGTCTCGGGCCATTCCTCTCTCTCCTGTGCTGATGATTTGACGTTGGAATGAATGTAGGGCTCGCCTGATCAAATCCCCAGAGGGTGGGATGTCAAGGATCGGTTCGTGCAGCCCAGCCCCGCGTGCCTTAGACTTTTGGCGCTTTGATCGTTCGGCATAAGGCTTATAATCATTGAACGCTGGCATCCCGCGGATCGGGATGAAGGATGCTGGGCACGGTGAATCTCCCGGGAGTGTATCGGGCAACATGGCGACGGACAAACAACCGACTGTCATCAAGAAATATGCCAACCGCCGCCTCTATCACACGGGTACTTCGACCTACGTGACGCTGGAAGATCTGGCCGGCATGGTGCGCAAGGGCGAGGACTTCGTGGTCTATGACGCGAAGTCGGGCGAGGAGATCACCCGCTCGGTCCTGGCCCAGATCATCTTCGAGCAGGAGAACAAGGAGGGCCCGAACCTCTTGCCCGTCACGGTGTTGCGCCAGCTCATCCGCTTCTACGGCGACAGCATGCAGGCGCTGGTGCCGAGCTATCTCGAATTCTCCATGAACAACCTGTCTCAGGAGCAGCAGAAGCTCCGGGAGCAGATGGCCCAGGCCTTCGGCCCGGGAGCCTTCCAGGCCATGGAGGAACAGGTGCGCAAGAATATGGGCTTCTTCACGGAAGCCATGCGCATGTTCTCGCCGTTCCCTCAAGCCTCGTCGGGTGCGTCCGAGACGAAGTCCTCTGCGAAGGGTGAGGAAACGAACGATCTCGATCATCTGAAGCAGCAGATGGCCGACATGCAGGCCAAGCTCGACAAGCTGGCGAGCAAGTAGCGCTGATTTTTAGCCGCGCGCCTTCTTCAGCATCTGATGCAGCGTCGAGGGCTGCAGCAGCGCTTTGGGCTCACCGAACAATCCGCCCTGCAAATAATCCACGCCCCAGGACGTCAGCAGGCGGGCGGTCACCTCGTCGTCCACCCAATCCGCCGCGGTGGCGATGCCGAGATGCTGAGCCATGTCGATGAGAGTTCGGACATGGAGGCGGTCATCGGTCGAGCGCTTGAGCGGCTGGATGAAGACGCCGTCGATTTTGAGAAGATCGACGGGCAGCATCTGCAACTGGGGAGGCGTCACATAACCTGCGCCAAACCCGGTCAGCGCGAGTCCGATGCCCAACGCCTTCATGGCATGGAGACGGCCCAGGGTCTTCCGGCACTCGGCCAGGGCAGCCTCTGGGATTTCGATGACGAGCCGCGACTCGATGCCGGGGCGAGCGCCGAGATGGGCTGCCAGCATGGGCAGCCATTCGGTATCCTGCAGGGTTTTGGCCGAGACCGGCAGCGCCAAACGCACGCCCGGGTGATCCTTCAGATGATCGGCCGCCAGCTCCAGCGTGCGCCCATCGACGAGGAGGGGGAGGTTTGCCTCCTTCAGCCCCGGCGCCGGGCCAAGCGGGACCGTATGGCCTTCGGAGCTTGAGAGCGAGGCGCAGGCCTGCATCAGGGCGGGAGCACGGCTTCGGGCCTCCACCATCGGCTGGTAGGCGAGGGTCAGGCTACGGCCGTTGAGGGCAGCAACCCAATCGAATGGCGCCTGTTCGGCCGCCGGTGAGGGCACTTTCGAACGCGCATCATAGAGTTTACAGATCTCTCCACGCTCCAGGCCCGAGGCCAGAGCCTGCTCGGCAAAGCGCAGCAGCTTCGTGGCCTTGAAGGTGTGATCCGGGGCGCAGGCAGCGCCCAGATGGAGCGAGGCACCGGCCGGGTGATCCTTCACGAGACTGGAGAGCCGCCTCATGGCACTCACCGCATCCGAGGCTGGGCAGCAGGTCAGGGTCAGGGCAAAGCGGTGGGGACTGAGAACAGTGAAGAGATCGTGGCGACGCATCATTGGGCGCACCTTCCGGGCGATCACCGCCATGGAATCGGCCTCGTCATCGTCGAGCGCGCCGACGATCAGGGTGCAGGTCTGGGATGCCCGCAGCGCCTCATTGATGCCGTTCTGAATGCTGCACAGAAGCTTCGAGCGCCGCTTCAGCATCTCAGGCAGCAGATCCCGTGCCCCCGAAGCCGGATCGAAACGCAGCTGGCCGCGGGCGAAGGCCGGGCGGCCCTGGACATCCGGCTGCCAGCGGCCCGCATCCTCGACCATCACCACCTGGTCTGGCTCGAAGCGCAGGGCATAGCGGGTCTCATATGCGCCACCCGCGCCCTCACCGATGGCATCCTGGCGGGACAGGCCACAACCGGGCTCGACCAGTTGGGAGAAGGCATGTCCGGTCCTCGGCAGGTCTCTCGACGACAGGCCGAGCGCCTCGGCGGCACCGGGGCCCCAGGTCAGGGCGTCGGAGATCATGTCCCAGGCGTAGATGACGCCCGCAAGAGGGGAGCGGGAAGTGCGTGAGGCTTGGCGTTGGCGCGATGATCGGGATACGCCCTTGAAAAGTCCCGTCCGCCCCTGCCCCTTCGTCGCCATCACACTCACCCTCGAATTACGCACGGATCGGGGGTGGCTAAAGGCGCCTTTTCGCAGGCCTGACCAAACCCCCGGAACCCAAGGATGCAGGATCGGCCTTCAGGCTTAATGAAGGGTAAAAAGTGATGGAAAATCAGGGCGTTTGGGGATTGTGGGCATAAAAAAACCGGCGCTCAAGGCGCCGGTTCGGATCATTGCTCGTCGCGTCAGATTACGCGTCGGTCTTCACCTTCAGGACCTGACGGCCACGGTACATGCCGGTCTTCAGGTCAACATGGTGAGGACGGCGCAGCTCGCCGGAATCCTTGTCCTCGATGTAGGTCGGGGCCTTCAAGGCATCCGCGGAGCGACGCATTCCGCGCCGCGAAGGCGACGTTTTTCTTTTTGGAACGGCCATATCTCGTCTCCGGTTAAAATAGCGGAGCGCCCGCTCAACCGGGGAACGCTCACATCTCAAACTTGATGAGGTTGCGCCTCATACAAGGTCTTTGGGCAAATATCTAGCCCCTCAAAGCAATCCGAAGGTTTTTCGTTGCCGCAGGGAGTCTTTTAAGGTTTCAGGCAGTCACTGAAGGGCGCAGCTCTCTCCATGCGCGCCTGCAACTGCCCCGCCAGGGCTCGATGGCCGGGCCTTGGGCGAGCCGGATTGCGGACCAGGGGATTGGGCAGAGCCCGCGCCATCAGGGCCGCTTCCTGGCGGGTCAGGTTCTTGGCCGACTTGCGGAAATACTTTTGGGCGGCCGCCTCGGCTCCGAAAACCCCGTCACCCCATTCGGCGATGTTAAGATACACCTCCATCATCTTCCGCTTCGACCAGATCAGATCGAGGTAGAGCGCGACCGGGATCTCAAGGCCCTTGCGGACATAGGAGCGGCTCGGCCACAGAAAGAGGTTTTTCGCCACCTGCATGGGGATGGTCGAGGCTCCTCGGGACGGCCCATCCTCATCAGCCGCTTCCACCACGTCCCAAAGGGCATCCCAGTCGACGCCGTTATGGTCGCAGAAGCGACTGTCCTCGGCGGTCATGACGGCGAGCGGCAGGCTGGGCGAGATCTCGTCGAGGCGGACGAAATCCCGCTCGACCGGCTGCAGCGTGAGCCAGCGGCCGAGCATCAGGGTTGAGACCGGTGGCACGGCCCAGTACAAAAGGCCTAGCCAAAAGACCGCGCCGACCCATAAGAGGATGAGACCAAGACCGATCTGAACGAGGCGGCGGAAAATGCGGGTGACCGTCATCGGCTCCCGCGACCGTCCCGACCGCAGCGTCCATTTCGGCTTCCATCGTTCACCGGCATTCCCCTCGGACGGGGCGGTAGCCCCTTCCGTATTCAGGCTCGTCATGGCGCCATCCACCAGCACTTTCACGACGCGGCTCTCTGACGCCGCGAGGATTGTCGAAGCAAGTCTTGAAGCCTTGCTATCAGACAAAGCCGCTCCCGGCGAGCTTGCCCGGCCGGCTCGCCTTATGGCGGCCATGCGTCATGCGGTCCTGGGAGGCGGCAAGCGCCTGCGCCCATTCCTGACCATTGAGGCGGCGCGCCTCTTCGGGGTGGAAGGACAGGGGCCCCTGCGGGCAGGCTGCGCTGTCGAGCTTCTCCATTGCTATTCCCTGGTGCATGACGACCTGCCATCCATGGACGACGACGATCTGCGCCGGGGGCAGCCCACCGTTCACAAGGCCTATGACGAGGCCACTGCCATCCTCGTGGGCGATGCCCTCCAGACCTTCGCCTTCGAGGTTCTCGCCAATCCGGCGACGACCGGGGATCCTGCCATCCGCTCCGATCTCGTCCTCGGCCTCGCCCGCGCATCCGGCCTCGGCGGCATGGTCGGCGGCCAACTGCTCGACCTGACGGCGGAGGGGCGCTACGGAACCGCCGAGATGGACGAGACCGATGTGCGCCTCCTGCAGATGATGAAGACCGGTGCGATCCTCACCTTCTCGGTCGAGGCAGGCGCGATTCTGGGACAGGCCGATCCGGCGACGCGCAGGAAACTGGTCCAATACGGACGCGCTCTCGGCGCAGCCTTCCAGGTCGCCGACGACATCCTCGACCGGGAAGCGTCCGCAGAGGCGCTTGGCAAACGCACGGGCAAGGACCAGGAGAAGGGCAAGGCCACCCTCGTGGAACTGCTCGGCATGGACGGTGCCCGCCGCGAATGCCGGCAACTCGTCGAGAAGGCGGAAAGCGCTCTCGATGATTTCGGGCCGCAGGCGCGGACCCTGCGCGAGGCCGTGCACTTCGTCGTGGAACGGCAGGTTTAAGCAACGCTCTGATTTCCAGCATCTCACAGCGGGCAGGATCGCCGTTTTGCCAGATCATGCAGAAGCGAAAGTAGATGTGGCTCGGATTTCGCAGTCTCTCATCCGAAGACCATTTGCGTGCAATGACGCATTTGTCCTTTTGGTGGGAAGCCAGGCAGTTGGACTATTATGGATGATCACGTAAGCAAGTGTTGGAGAGATGTGTGCGGAAGGATCTTCATCGCCGCAATTTCTTGACCCCCTTCGGAACGGTGACGGCAATCGATTCGGATGTGTTGTCACGTGTATGAAAAGATCAGATCCACAAAGATTCATTGTGTAATAAGCGACTTCTTCTCACTGACTGCAACGATCCATTGTTTGCGGAAAGATAATTTCATTAAGTAACAGTAATCGCCATTTTGTTCTTTGATACAGGGAAATCACGATACTCAATCACTCACGACGAAGGCGTAACTCGAAAGCTTTCCTCTGTGAAAATCACACGAGTTGTTTCACACTCTTTTCGGCTCAGCACCAACACATAAGACGCGGTGGTGAGGTGCGTCCGAACGCCAACTAGACGCGTATTCGGGGGCAATGGGCTGGGCTTCTTACCCGGGGGCATGGATCAACGGGAGGAACAGATGGCCACAGCGTTCCGCGTAATCATGACCGGAAACCAAGAAGTGCCGCCGACGGGTTCAGCGGCAAGAGGCGTTGGCACGGTGATCTATGACAGCAATACAATCACGGCGCCCTATTCGATCAATATAACCGGACTGGACTTCGGGCCCATCACGGGCCTTGGGCCACAGACGGCGGATACTGGCGACGATGTCACCAGCTTTCACGTCCATTTTGGCGTAAGGGGTGAGACCGGCGATGTCATCTTCGGTCAGATCAACCCGGACCAGGATCCCGATCTGCAGATCAGTCTCAACAGCGACGATTCTTGGACTTTGAGTGGACGATGGGATTCAGCTGATCCGGCCAACGTCTGGATCGTGGTATTCGGCAGCATCCTCAATTTGCATCCTCCAGGGTTGGATGCACCTTTCTATTTCAACGCCCACACTTCGGAATTTCCCTCAGGCGAAATCCGTGGCCAGTGGACCGTCATCTCCAACGATAACAGCAATACAGTCAGGGGAACGGCCAGTGCCGATTTCCTGCCAGGGCTCGGCGGCAGTGACCGTATCTTCGGCAGGCAGGGCGATGATCGGCTGGACGGGGCAACGGGCAACGACCGTCTGTTCGGCGAAAGCGGTAACGATACTTTGATCGGTGGTGCTGGGAATGACAGGCTCGATGGCGGGATCGGCGATGACAACCTGTCCAGCGGCAACGGCAACGATCAACTGCAAGGCCGCAGCGGCGATGATCGGCTGAATGCCGGTGCAGGCCGCGATACTCTGAACGGTGGTCTTGGAGATGATATCCTGATCGGTGGCAGCGGCGCGGATGCTTTCACGTTCAACAGCACCTTGGGCAGCAGCAACATCGACACGGTCCGAGGCTACAACTCTGCCGCCGATACGATCCAACTGGACAATTCCGTCTTCACGGGACTCCCAACGGGAGTTTTGTCGGCCGATGCTTTCCAGATCGGGACAACGGCCATCGATGCTACCGACCGCATCATTTATGATGATGCGACGGGAGCCGTCTTTTTCGATGCCGATGGCAATGGCACCGCGTCGGCTCAGATACAATTCGCCACGATCCAGGGAAGCCCGACACTGACTAGGTTCGACTTTCTTGTCATCTGAAGAGATGCCAGCCTTCGCCGCGGGGCTATACCGGCCTCGCGGCTAACCTTTGCTGATACCGGTCGTCAATCCGTCGGTACCCAGAACATGAGCTTCACGTGGCCAGGACGATGGTTGTGTGGGAGGGAGCCTGCGAACTCGCCGCCATTGGCGAGAATAACCTTTCGCGACGCTTCGTTGTCATCGTCGCAGGTGATCATGACTCGTGAGAAGCCTTCCGAGCGGCAAACGGGGAGGATCAGGCGCAGGGCCTGCGTGGCGTAGCCGCGCCGCTGCTTCCAGGGCACGATTGTGTAGCCGATATGGCCGTAGATCACCGTGGGTAGGTCTTCCGTTCCCCGTTGGAAGCGAAAGCCGATGCGGCCGCAAAACTCGCCATCGCTAATCCAGAAATCATGAGCGGGCAGGCGCGCCACCTCGCGTCCGTCCGGCAGCCGGACCATCGGGCTGTTGTAGAGATCATGGAGAAAGCGCTCGGGATTGCGCCGGAACTGCAGAAGCTGCTCGCGGCTCACATCCTGGTCAGTGTTGGGGGACCAGCCCTGCTCGAGGGCATGAGCATAGGAAGGAAGCCAATCGAGGCTCGGGCGGATGAGGGTGATGTCAGTCATGGACCGCCAAAACTGACATCGAGTGAAACGGAGGGCAACAGGCTTACACCGTCACCTGCGTGCCCACCTCGACCACACGTCCGGTCGGGATCTGGAAGAAGTCCGTGGCGTCGCTCGCCGATTTCGCCAGGCCGATGAAGAGTTTGTCCTGCCAGAGCGGCATGCCCGACTGGCTGGCGGGGCGGATCGAGCGGCGGGAGAGGAAGAACGACGTCGCCATGATGTCGAACTTGAAGCCCTGCTTGCGCAGGATCGCGAGGCCGCGCGGGATGTTGGGCGTTTCCATGTAGCCATAGCTCAGGCGGATGCGCCAGAACGAATCGCCCACATGCTCGATGGCGACGCGGTCATCGTCCTCTACGCGGGGAACATCCGCGCTGTTGACGGTGAGAATCACGTTCTTCTCGTGCAGCACCTTGTTGTGCTTGAGGTTGTGCAGAAGCGCTGCCGGCGCGGTATCCGGATCGCTCGTCAGGAAGACGGCGGTGCCCTTGACCCGGTGCGGCGGGCTCTTCTCGAGCATCTGCACCAGTTCGAGGAAGGGCACGTCGATCTTGCGGGTCTTCTCGAACAGGATCCGGGTTCCCTTCACCCAGGTCCACATGAGCACGAAGAAGACGCCTGCGATGACCAGCGGGACGTAGCCGCCGTCGAGAAGCTTGACGAGGTTCGAGGACAGGAAAGTGAGATCGATCAGCAGCAGGGGCACCATGACCAAACCGGTCTTCACCGGACCCCAGCCCCAGCTCCGGCTGATCACCAAGCAGGCGAGCAGGGTGGTGACGACCATCGTGCCGAAGACGGCGATGCCGTAGGCGCTGGCCAAGCTGCTGGAAGAACCGAAGAGCAGCACGAGGCCGACCACGGCGGCGAGCAGCAGCCAGTTCACGCGCGGCAGATAGATCTGCCCCTGATGCGTCTCCGAGGTGAAGCGGACTTCCAGGCGGGGCAGGAGGCCGAGCTGCACCGCCTGCCGAGTGAGGGAATAGGCGCCGGTGATGACGGCCTGGCTCGCCACGATGGTCGCGAGCGTGGCGAGGATCACGAGCGGCAGGAGCAGCCAGGGCGGGGCCAGCAGGAAGAACGGATTGGCGATGGCATCCGGGTTCGACAGGACGAGGGCGCCCTGACCGAGATAGTTCAACGCGAGAGCCGGGAACACGACGGTGCCCCAGGCCATGCGGATGGGCTTGCGGCCAAAATGGCCGAGATCCGCGTAAAGCGCTTCAGCGCCTGTGACGGCAAGGCAGACGCTACCGAGGATTGCAAAGGCCGTGCCCGGATGGGTGACCAGGAAGGACACGCCATAATAAGGGTTGAACGCGAACAGAACCTCCCAATCGTCAGCGATATGGAGGAGGCCGAGGCCCGCCATGGTGATGAACCAGAGGAGCGTGAGGGGTCCGAAAAAGGCCGCGACCCTGCCTGTGCCGTGGCTCTGCGCAGCGAAAAGGGCAATCAGGATCGCCAGGGCGCCGGGGAGAACATAAGCCTCGAAGGAGGGGGCGACGAGCTTCAGGCCTTCGAGGGCCGAGAGAACGGAGATGGCGGGCGTGATGGCGGCGTCGCCATAGAACAGGGCCGCTCCCGCCATGCCCATCATGAGCACCGGGAGGCTCCGCCGTCCGAGCGCACGCTGGGCGAGCGCCACTAGGGTCAGCGAGCCGCCTTCGCCCTTATTGTCCGCGCGCAGCAGCAGGACCACGTATTTGACGGAGACCGTCAGGATCAACGCCCAGATGAGGAGCGACAGAATGCTGATCACCAGTTCGCGCGTGAGCGGGACGGGGGTTCCGTGGTGACCGCCGGTGGCGGCGGCGACCGTCTCACGCATCGCGTAAAGCGGGCTGGTGCCGATATCGCCGTAGACGACGCCGATGGCTCCAAGGGTGAGAGTCCAGAAGCTCGCCTTGAAATGGCTGTCCGGTAAGGTGGCCTCGGGGGCTGCGGAATCTGCATGTCCCGGCGCGACGGCGTGCTGTTCTGCCATGTGTGCTTTTCTTTGCGGATGTGCCCGCGGACGGCCCTGGTTGAAACTCTCTATAAACGACAAAGGGCGGCTTCTTCTCCGCCCCTTCTTCAAGAGCGCAGCGGCCGTCATCGCCGGCGCGGCGGGCTCTCTAGCACATCGCGCTTTAGCTTAAAAACGGAATTTCGCTTGGGGTTCCATGGTCACGCTTGCAGCCTCATTCGGCGGCATCGCGTCCGGGCTGGCTATAGTTCTTGTCGATATAGTCGAGGACGATCTTCTGGAAGTCCTGGGCCAGCGTCGGGCCGCGCAGGGTCATGGCCTTCTTTCCGTCGATGAAGACGGGGGCCGCCGGCTGCTCGCCGGTGCCGGGCAGCGAGATGCCGATATTGGCGTGCTTCGACTCGCCCGGACCGTTCACGATGCAGCCCATCACCGCCACATTCAGGTTCTCGACGCCCGGATGGGTGCGGCGCCACTCGGGCATGGAGGTGGAGATCCAGCTCTGGATATCCCGTGCCAGCTCCTGGAATACGGAGGAGGTGGTGCGTCCGCAGCCGGGGCAGGCAGCCACCAGCGGCACGAAGGTGCGAAAGCCCATGGTCTGGAGCAGTTCCTGGGCCGTCTTGACCTCGAGCGTCCGGTCGCCTCCGGGCTCCGGAGTCAGGGAATAGCGGATCGTGTCGCCAATGCCCTGCTGGAGCAGGATGCCGATGGCGGCGGATGAGGCCACGATGCCCTTCGTGCCCATGCCGGCCTCGGTGAGACCGAGATGGATGGCATAGTCGGAGCGGCGGGCGAGGTCCTGATAGACGGCGATCAGGTCCTGAACTGCGGAAACCTTAGCCGAGAGAATGATACGGTCTTTGCCCAAGCCGATCTCCTCGGCGCGGCCGGCGGAGAGAAGCGCCGACTGGATCATGGCCTCGCGGGTGACCCAGCGCATGTCGCGCGGATGGGCCGAGGCTGCGTTCTCGTTCATCAGGTGGGTCAGGAGCTCCTGGTCGAGCGAGCCCCAATTGGCGCCGATGCGCACCGCCTTGCCGTGCCGGATCGCCTGCTCGACGATGGCGCCGAACTGCCGGTCCTTCTTTTCCTTGAAGCCCACGTTGCCGGGATTGATGCGGTACTTGGCCAGCGCCTCGGCGCAGGCCGGATGATCGGCGAGGAGCTGGTGGCCGATATAGTGGAAGTCGCCGACGAGCGGCACCTCGACGCCCAGCCGGTCGAGGCGCTCGCGGATCTTTGGCACGGCGGCGGCGGCCTCGTCGCGGTCGACGGTGATGCGCACGATCTCAGAGCCTGCCCGGGCAAGCGCCGCGACCTGTTGCACGGTCGCGTCCACATCCGCCGTGTCCGTGTTGGTCATCGACTGGACCACGATCGGAGCGCCGCCGCCGACCATGACGGATCCGACGCGCACGCCCACTGTCCGATGGCGCGCGGCGGGGCCGGCGAGGTCCTCGAAGGTGGGAGCGATCTCGGAAGGCGAAGTGAAGGACATGCTGCAATCCACGACGGCAGCTCAGGGCTGCCGCCGTTTAGCTGATGCCAAAAGCCCTCGTCGTCAAGCGCGGCTTAATGGAACGAAGTTGGGGGCGGTCAGTGAACGTCCCGGCAATGGGCGCAACGGCCGGTGATCTCCAGAATTCTTGTGCGCGGCTGATAACCCTGCTCCTGCAGGACCTTGAGCACCGTATCAGCCACATCCGGGGACGTGATCTCGTTCACGTCGCCGCAGCCCTCGCAGATCAGGAAGGCCGTGGTCTTGCGGCTGCTCGAGACATTGGAACTGGCGATATAGGCGTTCCGGCTGGCGAGCCGATGCACCAGACCCTGCTCGATGAGGAAGTCCAGGGCACGATAGACGGTGATCGGCGCCATGCGCCTCCCCTGCGAGCCGAGCAGATCCACCAGATCGTAGGCGCCGAGCGGCTTGTCGAAGCCATGGAGCACTTCGAGCACGCGGCGGCGGATGGGAGTCAGACGTGCTCCCTTGGCCCGGCAGAGGGCCTCCGACTGGGCAATAGCCTGTTCCGTCTTCTCAGAGGCTCTGGGAGCGCGGATCAGGGCGCCCTCGTTGGGAAGTCTGTGCTGAAGAGACGGTGTATGAGCCATCGGATCACTCCTCGGTTAAGCTGCTTCTTGTGCCCCCGTCGTCTTCGCGTCCGGCATGCACGGCGCGAATCCACTTCGTTTATGTAGGTTATAACGCTACATATTTGAAGAGGGAAAAAATTGCAAGGGGCTGCAGGAAATCGATGCAGATTTGCAGAGGAGTCGGTGGCTCAAGAGGGCCGGAAGCGCCAGACGCTGGATTTCTTGATGTCCGAATCCTCGAGCGTCCGGGTGACGGGCACTTCGTAGACGGCCAGGTTTTCCAAGCGATCCTTCGGCAGATAGCTGCGGCCCGGATCGCCGATCAGGACCGTGGCGCCCCTTTCGCTCAGGTCGAACAGCCAATGGATGACTCTGTCGGCGAGATCGCGCTCATAGCAGATGTCCCCGGCGAGCACCGTGTCCCAGCCCCCGCCCTGCCCGACGATGTCGGCCTGGAGCGGAGTGATCGAGACGCCGTTGGCCTCGGCATTGAGGCCGATGGCCGCGATGGCGAACGAATCGATATCGCAGGCGACCACCTCCGAGGCTCCGGCCTTCATCGCCGCGATGGCGACGAGACCTGAGCCCGAGGCAAAATCCAGCACGCGCCGGCCCCGCACCGTTTCCGGATGGTCGAGAATGTAGCGGGCGAGCGCCTGACCGCCCGCCCAGGCGAAGGCCCAGAAGGGAGGCGGCAGGCCGATCTCACCCAGTTCCTCCTCGGTCTTCTGCCAGAGCTCCGTGGCTTCGTCCGCCACGTGCAAGGAGATCTCCGGCGCATGGGGCACGGGGCGAAGCCGGGTCTCGGATTGGACGAAGGCGGCGGGGTCGGGAATCATGAGGCCAAAAGGGAGCGGTACAGCTGTTTGACGCTCTCGATCACGTCCCGTTCCGTGAAACCGTCGAGAACGCGGGCGCGAGCCGCCTCGCCCATGCGGGCCACCTCGTCCGGCTGGCGGGACAAGGCCAGGAGTGCCTCGGCGAGGCTCGCCGAATCGTTGGCCGGGACGAGGCGTCCCTCGATGCCCTCCCGCACCAGGGTGCGGCAGCCGGGAACATCGGTCGTAACGATGGCGCGGCCGCAGGCGGCAGCTTCGAGAAGCGTCCGCGGCAGACCCTCGCCCCCGCGTGAGGGCAGGCAGGCCACGTGATGCGCGTGCCAGACGGCGGCAACATCCCGTGTCGCGCCATGCCAGGAGATGCCAGGCTCGGCGCTCCAGGCTTTCAAAGTCTCTTCCGGAATCGTCTTCGGATTCGACGGGTCAGGGGCGCCGTAGAGGGACAGTTCGATGGCAGCACCCCGGGCCCTCGCTGCCTTCACCGCCTCCACCGCCAGATCGATGCCCTTGGACCACAGCATGCGGGCCACCACCGCGACCTTGAGCGGCGGCTGGTGGGGCAGGGGCGCAGGCTTGAGAGTGTCCGGATCGATGCCGGCGCCGCCGAGAATGGTGATGCGGTCGCTTGTGGGGTCGAGGCCGAGGAGCTTGGGATCGTCCGTATTCTCGAAGACATAGCGGGTCTGGCGGGTGTCCAGGCCGCGCACGAGCAGGCGCACGGCCCGCTGCGACAGGCGTGCGATCGGATCCGTCCGGGCACCCAGGAAGCCTGAGCCGGTCAGGGCATAGACCCGGCGCCCGATGCCCGCCATGGCGGCCGCGAAGCCCCCAACCAGGATGCCCTTGAGGGCGATGCAATGGACGAGATCCGCCTTCTCAGCCTTGAGGATCGCCGCGAGTTGTCCAGCGGCATAGCCGGCCGCCATGGGATTCAGGCTGCGCCGCTCGGCCTCAAGCGGAATCACTCTGGCGCCCGTGGCCTCGATGACCTCCCGGTGCGAGCGCACGCGGCACACGACCGTGACTTCAAGCCCGAGCTCGCGGGCGGCCCTGGCCATGGGCAGGAAATGGGAGGCGAAGAACCAGTCTTCGGTAATCACGAAAACGAGCTTGCGGCCTTGGACGTCAGGCAGGGACAAGGAAGACAAGGGATCATCCGGGTGGAATGGTTGCGCTCTTGTAACCTCGGCATGGGGAGAAAGGGAACTCCCTCAATCGCGACCCGTTGCCGTCGTCCTGAAGCATGGGAGACTCTCCCAGGGAACCCGGGATGGCGCGGCCCGGTTGACGTCTTGCTTTGTCAAAGGCCGCTCATGCTGGACACGAACTCCACTGCCGAGAATATCATCGATCCGCGCGATGCCGCCGAGACGGCGGGCCTGCGCTACGTCTCCGACGAGGAGCCCGGCATCCGGCGCAAGAAATCCGGCAAGGGCTTCACCTACACGGGACCTGACGGCAAGAAGGTGGCCGACAAGGCGACGCTTGAGCGCATCAAGTCGCTGGCGATCCCGCCTGCCTATACGGATGTCTGGATCTGCACCAAGGCGAACGGCCATATCCAGGCGACAGGTCGCGATGCCAAGGGGCGCAAGCAGTATCGCTATCATCCGGCCTTCCGCGAGGTCCGCGAGAGCACGAAATACGAGCACATGCTCGAATTCGCCCGCGGGTTGCCGGCGATCCGCAAGATCATCGACGAGCATATGAGCCTGCGCGGCCTGCCGCGCGAAAAGGTGCTGGCGACGGTGGTCAATCTGCTCGAGAGCACGCTCATCCGCGTCGGTAATTCCGACTACGTCAAGCAGAACAGGAGCTACGGCCTCACGACATTGCGCGATCCGCATGTGAAGGTGGATGGCGGCGAGCTGCGCTTTCAGTTCAAGGGCAAGAGCGGCAAGACCTGGCGCCTGCAAGTCAAGGATCGGCGCATCGCCAAGATCGTGAAGGCCTGCCAGGATCTGCCCGGGCAGGATCTGTTCCAGTATCTCGACGAGAATGGCGAGCAGCAATCGATCACCTCGGCCGATGTGAACGCCTACCTGAAGGAAATCACCGGAAGCGAGATCACCGCGAAGGATTTCCGCACCTGGGCCGGAACGGTGCTGGCGGCATTGGCGCTCTCCGAATTCGAGGAATTCGACAGCGAGGCCAAGGCCAAGAGGAACATCCGCGCCGCCATCGAGACGGTCGCTTCACGGCTCGGCAACACGCCGAGCATCTGCCGCAAATGCTATGTGCATCCGGAAGTCTTCGCCTGCTATCTCGACGGAGGCCTGCTTCTCGACATCAAGGAACAGGTCGAGACGGAGCTGCGTGAGGATCTGTCCAGCCTCAAGCCCGAGGAGGCCGCCGTTCTCGCGCTGCTGGAGCAGCGCCTCTCCCGCGAGGTGGAAAAGCAGGCGGAGAAGAAGCCGGCGAAAAAGCGCCGCGTGTCGTCGGGCAGGAGGCGGGAGAAGGCTCCGCCTGAGATGCGGGTTTGAAGACACACGGTCATCCCGGACGGCGCAGCCGATCCGGGATCGCGTGCAAACAAGGCGCTTGAACCTCAACACTGTCATTCCCGAAGGCGGGAATCCATAGCCGCTGACGGTGCCGGACTGATTGAAGGTCGTGATTATGGATCCCGGGCGCAGCTTACGCGGCCCCGGGATGACAGTGCTTTACTCGTCCAACGATCCCGGATCTTCGCTCCGCTTCGTCCGGGATGACAGCCTGCATTGAGAGCCGCTTGACCCAACCCTCTCTCATGGTCCATCGCATCCGCTCCAAACAGGACCCATGTGAGATGCGACGTTTACTGACATCCGTCATCGCCATTGCAACATTGCTGGCCAGCAGTGTTGCACCCACTATGGCGCAAACCCCTCAATCTCAGAGCTGGCCCGAGGTGAAATGCGCTCGCTACAAGAAGGCGTGGTCGGACGCCCTCGCGCATCGCGGGACGAAAGGGTTGGGCCAGGAATTTCTCGACCGTCATGAAGCCTTCATCGCATCGGGCTGCACCACGCAAGGCGATGTCTGTCCTCGCTCCGCAGAGGAGCTCGACCTCGCCAACATGATGGTGGTCGCGGCCATGAATGCGGGAACGGCAAGCACCTTTCCGCCTTTCGCCTGCCGCAGGTAATCTGAAGGCTTGTAGGCTCTCGCGCAGCGCCTCAGCACGCGATGGCACCCGCGTCGTTCAGAATATATTCTTGTCACGCAACCCCACCAGGATCCCAGGCCACTGGTCCAGGCCTCCGTTCCGCCCTAAAAGCAAAGCTGGTAGGTCGATGATGGGGAAGCGGATATGGAATTCGATGCCCTGATGCTCTCACGCATCCAATTCGCATTCACGATTGCCTTTCACATCATCTTCCCGGCCTTCACCATCGGCCTCGCCAGCTGGCTTGCGGCGCTGGAATTCAACTGGCTGCGCACGGGCAATCCGCTCTACCGCAATCTCTTCCGTTTCTGGGTGAAGGTGTTTGCGGTTTCCTTCGGCCTCGGCGTCGTGTCCGGTATCGTCATGAGCTACCAGTTCGGCACGAACTGGTCGCGCTACTCCGAATTCACCGGCAATGTTTTGGGGCCCGTCATCGCCTACGAGGTGTTCACGGCCTTCTTCCTGGAAGCGGCCTTCCTCGGCATCATGCTCTTCGGCTGGGAAAAGGTTGGCGACCGGCTGCACTTCTTCGCCACCTGCATGGTGGCCTTGGGCACGCTGATTTCCGCATTCTGGATTCTGTCCGCCAATTCCTGGATGCAGACGCCCGATGGTTTTGCCATCGAGAACGGCAAGGCGGTGCCGGTCGACTGGTTCAAGGTCGTCTTCAATCCGTCCTTCCCCTTACGCTACGCGCATATGGTGCTGGGCTGCTACCTGACGACGGCTTTCGCGGTAGCAGGCATGTCCGCCTGGATGCTGCTTCGCCATCCGCATGACGCGCCGGCGGCGAAGCTCGCCGGATCGCGGCGCTCCATGTCGATGGCCTTGTGGTTCGCCACCATCTTCGTGCCGGTTCAGATCCTCATCGGCGATCTGCACGGTCTCGGCGTGCTCAAATATCAGCCGACCAAGCTCGCCGCCATCGAGGGCAACTGGGATCGCATGGACAACATGCCCCTGCGCTTCTTCGCCATTCCGGACGAAGTGGCGGAAACGAACCACTACGAGATCAGTATTCCGAAGATCGGGAGCTGGATTTTGACCCATGCCTACGACGGAGTCGTGCCCGGATTGAAGGATGTGCCGCCGGACGAACGCCCGCCGGTCTGGCCCGTCTTCTTCTCCTTCCGCTTCATGGTCGGCATCGGTCTCGCAATGCTCGGTATCGGCCTGTGGAGTCTTTACCTACGCTGGAAGGGCACGCTCTTCACCAACAGGATGTTTCTCACCGCTGCCATGATCATGACGCCCTCGGGCTTTGGCGCGGTTCTCTTCGGCTGGTTCGTCGCCGAGATCGGCCGTCAGCCTTACGTGGTGTACGGACATCTGCGCACGGCGGATGCGGTGTCTCCCATCTCGACCGGAGCCGTGACCACATCGCTTCTGACCTTCATTGTCGTCTATGCCTTCGTGTTCGGCTTCGGCTCCTATTATCTCGCCAAGCTCCTGCGGCGCGGGCCCGATCCCGTCGAGGACATCCGCGAAGACGATCTCGGCAAGAAGCCGAAGCGCCCATTCTCGGTGCCGGACGAAGGGCTCGAAGGCGAGCCGGGGCACAAGGCGCTGCCAATACGCTAGGAGCTTGAAGATCATGTTCGGCTTCGGAATGGAATACGAAGGACTGGCCTTCTGGCTGCCGCTGATCTGGGCTGGGCTGATTGCGGTGGCGGTGGCCATGTACGTGATCGCCGACGGTTTCGATCTCGGCGTCGGCATTCTCTTCAAGGCGGCTGGCAGCGAGAACTGGCGCGATCGGATGATGTTTTCCGTCGCTCCCATCTGGGACGGCAACGAGACCTGGCTCGTCCTCGGCGGTGGCGGTCTCTTCGCCGTGTTTCACATCGCCTACGCGGTTCTCATGCCGGCATTGTATCTGCCGATCATCTTCATGCTCGTCGCCCTCATCTTTCGCGGTGTCGCCTTCGAGTTCCGCTTCAAGGCGGAGCGGTCGAAATTCCTGTGGGACAATGCCTTCTTCTTCGGCTCGCTGCTCGCGACCTTCTTCCAGGGCATGGTGCTCGGCGCCTTCGTGCAGGGCTTTGCCACCGACGGACGTCAGTTCACCGGCGGCACCTTCGATTTCCTCACCCCGTTCAGCGTGCTCACGGGCATCAGCCTGATCTTCGGTTATGGCCTTCTCGGCGCGACCTGGTGCGTGATGAAGACCACGGGCGAACTGGAGATCTGGGCGCGGCGGATGGCGGTGCGCTTTCTCCTCGCCACCGTCCTTGCCATGGCCATCGTGTCGGTGTGGGTGCCGTTCCTAGGAAGGCAGATCGAGACGCGCTGGTTCTCCTGGCCCAACATTGCGTTTCTCGCGCCGATTCCATTGGTGACCGCGTATGTGGCCTACAGGCTGTTTCGCGATCTCGATGAGGGACGCCATTACCGCCCGTTCTTCCTGGCAATCGCCCTGTTCCTGCTCGGCTATCTCGGCCTGGGCGTCAGCCTCTTCCCATTCATCGTGCCGCCGAACCTCACGATCTGGGACACGGCGAACACTGTGAATTCTCAGCTCTTCGCGCTTGTTGGCTTCGCCATCGTGCTGCCGATCATCTTCGCCTACACGGCCTATTCCTATTACGTCTTCCGCGGCAAGGTGGCAGACGAGATCTCAGGCGGCGGCTACGGGTATCACTGATGCAAGCAGAAACGCATCCTCCGCCGGAACGACGCTCGAAACGCCTGCTCTGGTTCGTGTTCCTGTATGTCGCAAGCCTCGCGATCTTCGCCGCGCTGGTCTATGGCTTGAGAGGCATCATTCCCCATTAACGATAGGTGCCGATAAAGCCTTTGTCGGTCACCACCACCCAGCGGGCGCCGCGGCGCTCGATGGCCTCGATACGGCCGACACCCGGGAGCACGCCGCCGGGCATGACCTCGTAGAGGCGCCGGTTCCGGTTCTCGACGAGAGCTGCACCGTCATAGACCTCGCGCAGCACCCATCCGTCGACGGGTTCGCTCTTGACCGGCTTGGGAGCCGGGGCCTCCTCGCGCGCGGCAGCCTCGGTGGCCGGAGGCGCGACCGGAGTTGCAGGCCTCGTGTTCAGTCCCGCCAGGGTGGTCAGGATCTGGCTCTCCATCCGGTCGAGCCGGCCTTCAAGAGCGGAGAGCTTCTTACCGGGCTCATCGAGGCTGATAGCGAGGCGTTCGATCTTTTCGGTGAGCATCGTCCGTTCCGACGCAGACGATGTGGACGCGGTGTGCTCGATATCCTTGAAGGCGACAACCGTCTCTCGCAGCGCATCCAGATCGGTGCTCAGCCGGGCAAGGATCTCCTGGCTGCGAGCCGTCTCGGTTTCCAGGCGTCGAATGGCATCCTGGTTGGCCAGGGTTCCCATATAGGAGGCCGACCAGCCGGCTCCGACGAGGAGCAGGGCCATGGCGGCCTGGCTCAGGAGCTTGGTGGGAAAAGTTCGGCCGCGGGTTGCAATGCCGTTATTCATCGCCACATCAGGGGAGGTAGGCTTGAGGCCAAGCTTCGCACTTTTGATGGCCTCTTCCAGGGCTGCGCTGGCCATGGGGTCGATCTGGACATTGCCGGCGGATGATGCGCCAGCCTGTTTCGCCGCTTCGCTGCGATCCTGAGAACGTATGTTGATGTCCATATTCCGACCTCATTTTCAGGTCAGAGACAGTTAACCCTAAAAGTTTACCAAAGCGTTATCTTTAATGTTAAGTGCTTACGTTACATGTCCGCTCAAATAGAGGGGACATGTAACATTGCGCACATACAGCAAGAACTTTTTGTTGACATAGTTACATATAATAGGGTTACAAAAGGTGGCGTAACGGAAAGCGACCACCTTAGGGGCATCTCGATACCCATAAGAGTGCTGATAAACTTGGGCTCGCAGGCCTAACTATAACGAGATACTCTTGTGGGGCCATCCCCGACATCGCGCCATCGCCAGATGGCAAACGTTGTGATAAGGTATAACCTTTCGCAACGGCTCTACAACCACGACGGCGCCGGGTGACTGGTCGGCCTATGGAAAGAAGATATGAAGCAGGCATCGAGAAATCGGGAAGAAAGCACAGAGGTCCAAGACGCTCTGAAGTCCTGCCTTCCCTCCTTTACCGGGGTTGCCGTATTTTCGGCGGTGGTCAACCTCCTGGCTCTCACGGGCTCCATCTACATGCTCCAGGTCTATGACCGGGTGTTGTCGAGCCGGAGCATTCCCACCCTGATCGGTCTGTCCCTGATCGTGCTCGCAGCCTATGCCCTCTCGGGCGGCCTCGACATGTTGCGCGGTCGGATGCTGGCGCGCATCGGCGCCCGCTTCGACGAGCTGCTGTCGCACCGGGTCTTCGACCTCGTGGCCACGATGCCGCTCAAGGGCGCCAAGCAGGCCGAAAGCATGCAGCCGGTCCGGGATCTCGATACGATCCGCGGGTTTCTCTCGAGCCTGGGTCCCACGGCCCTGTTCGACATGCCGTTCATGCCGATCTTCCTCATCGGCTGCTTCATGATCCACCCCGGCATCGGCGTCATGTCGGTGGTCGGTGGCGTGGTCATCATCCTCCTGACGCTCTACACGGACGCCAAGAGCAAGGGTCCCTCCTACGAGGTGACCAAGAGTGGTGCCGAGCGCCACGCCATTGCCGAGACCAGCCGCCGCAACGCGGAAGCCATTCGCGCCAACGGCATGCTGGGCTTCCTCTCCAAGCGCTATGACGAGGTGCATGTCCGCCACGTCAATGACGGCCTGCTCGCCAGCGAATCCTCGGCCGGCATCAGCGCCTTCGCCAAGGTCTTCCGCATGGTGCTCCAGTCGGCCATTCTCGGCCTCGGCGCCTATTACGTGATCCAGGGGCAGATGTCGGGCGGCCTGATGATTGCCGGCTCGATCCTCATGTCCCGTGCGCTCGCTCCGATCGAGATCGCGGTTGCTCACTGGAAGGGCTTCACCGCCTCCCGTCAGGCCTATCGCCGTCTGCAGCACATCATGTCGCTCGTGCCGGCTCAGGGCCAGCGCATGCCGCTGCCTGCGCCGAAGGCCGCTCTGGCGGTGGAAGACGTCTATATCGGCGCTCCGGGCGTTTCGATGCCGATCGTCCAGGCCGCCTCTCTCCAGCTTCAGGCTGGCCAAGGCCTCGGCCTCATCGGTCCCAGTGCCTCAGGCAAGTCGACCCTCGCCCGTGCCCTCGTCGGCGTCTGGCCGACCCTGCGCGGCGAAATCCGCCTCGACGGCGCGGCCCTCGATCAGTGGGAGTCGGATTCGCTCGGCCGTCACATCGGCTACCTGCCGCAGGATGTGGAGCTGTTCGAAGGCACCATTGCCGAGAACATCTCCCGCTTCCAGCCGGACGCCAAGCCGGACGACATCATCGCCGCTGCTCAGACGGCCGGCGCCCATGAGCTCGTCCTCAACCTGCCGGAAGGCTATGATACCCGCATCGGCGAGGGCGGAGCCTCCCTGTCGGGTGGTCAGCGCCAGCGCGTGGCTCTCGCCCGCGCCCTCTATGGCAACCCGTTCCTGGTCGTGCTCGACGAGCCGAATGCCAGCCTCGACGGTGCCGGCGACGAGGCCCTGAACCAGGCCATCCTGTCGGTCCGCAAGCGCGGTGGCATCGTCGTCGTCATCACGCACCGCCCGGCTGCTCTCGGCCAGGTCGATCAGGTCGCCATCGTGGAAGAGGGTCGAATCAAGGCCATGGGACCGCGCGACGAGGTTCTGCAGTCCGTCATGAAACGCAATGCGACGCCAGCACCGGCACAGGTGCGGCCGCAGCAGGCGCCGGCAGCTCCGGCTACGAACCTGCGAGAGGTTGGTTAAATGTTGGTCGTTCAAGCTCCCCCGAAGAAACCCTCCGTCCACCAGCGGATCCTGCGCCAGTCGACCATCGGCGGTGTGGCCATGATCGCCCTCTTCGGAGGCACGATCGGCCTCTGGGCGGCCACCTCGACCCTGTCGGGCGCCGTCGTCGCCGGCGGTCAGTTCGTGGTCGATACCAGCGTCAAGAAGGTCCAGCACTCCACCGGCGGCATCGTCGGCGAGCTGAAGGTCAAGGAGGGCGACCGTGTCGCCCAGGGCGATCTTCTGGTCCGCCTCGACGAGACGGTCACCCGTGCGAACCTTCACGTGGTGTCGAAGCAGCTCGATGAATATATCGGCCGCCAGGCTCGCCTGGAGGCGGAGCGCGACGGTATTTCCACGATCGAGATGCCGGCGGAGTTCGCTGCTCGTCTCAATGAGCCGGCCGTTCAGAAGATCGTGTCCTCGGAGCGCACCCTGTTCATCGCACGTGCCGCCTCCCGCGATGCGCAGAAGGACCAGCTCAAGAAGCGCATCGCCCAGTCCCAGGACGAGATCGTGGGATTGAAGGCTCAGCAGACAGCGAAGACCCGCGAGGCCGAGCTGATCGTGGCTGAGCTGAAGGGCGTTCGCGACCTCTATGAGAAGAACCTGGTTCCGATCACGCGGTTGAACGCGCTCGAGCGCGATGCCGCCAGCATCGAGGGTCAGCGCGGCCAGCTCATCGCTGCCGTCGCTCAGGCCGAGAGCCGCATCGCCGAGACCCAGTTCCAGATCATCCAGATCGACGAGCAGATGCGCGCCGAGGCGATGCAGGAACTGCGCGAGATCCAGGGCAAGGTCGCGGAATACACCGAGCGCCGCGTGGCGGCCGAGGATCAGCTGAAGCGGATCGACATCCGTGCGCCCAGCGACGGTTATGTCCACCAGCTCAACGTCCACACGATCGGCGGCGTCATCTCTCCCGCGGAGCCGGTGATGAACATCGTTCCGGTCAACGACAAGCTCGAGCTCGAGGCCAAGGTACTGCCCAACGAGATCGATCAGGTGAAGATCGGCCAGAAGGCGACGGTGAAGGTCCATGCCTCCAATGCGCGCATGATGCCCGATCTGCACGGCTCGGTGAGCCGGATCTCGGCGGACGTGTCGCGCGACCAGCAGACCGGCACGACCTTCTACACGATCCGCATCGAACTGCCTCAGGAAGAGCTCAAGAAGCTTGAAAACCTGCATCTGATCGCCGGTATGCAGGCCGAGGTGTTCGTCCAGGTCAATGAACGCACGCCGTTCGAATACTTCTTCAAGCCCATGCAGGAGCAGATCGCCCGCGCCTTCCGCGAGCACTGATCTTTTCTCCTTGAACGACCGAGAGCCGCGGCCGGTGCTGACTGCACCGGTCGCGGTTTTCATTTGAATCCTCCCCGATGCCCTCTCGAGTCCGGTCAAGCCTGGAAAGTTCGACGCACAAGCCCATAACAGGGGCGAAGGCTACCTTTCCCGGTCGCTTTCCATCGAAGTTGAACTCTGACGTCTGGCCGCAAGGCCCGTTGCGCCCGCTTCGATGAAAGTGTTGATTTTTCTTGAGGAACTTAGCGTTTTGAGGATCATCTTCCGCTTTGGCGGTATCGCAATGCTCGTGGCGGCCATCGTCATCCTGGCCGTACTGCCCTTTGCTACATCCTTCGTGGAACAATGGTCGCGCCGTGATGTCGAGCTGCGATCCCGCCTCGTGTTCAATTCCGTCCGGGATCAGGTCAGCGGACTTCTGGCCCGCAACGACGCTCAGCAGGCCGGCATCCTGTTCGAGCGCATCGCCACCGACGAGCGTGTGCTCGCCATCGGCTATTGCGACGGGCAGGAACTGCGCTTCCCCACCAGCAACATGCCCCCGTCCTTCTCCTGCTCCGAGGCTTCCCGGTCCGATGCGGAAAGTTTTTCGGTTGTCAGGAGTCAGGATCGCAACATCCTGGTCAGCTCCTTCCCTCTGAACGCAGGAGGCCGACGAGGGCACCTCGTGGTGCTGCACGACCTGAGCTATGCCGACCAGCGCGGCGGGGAGGCAAGAAACTATCTCTTCCTGGCGCTTGCCGGCGTCGCCTTCGGAGCTGCAGCGCTTGCGGCCATGATCGCGGCCATCATCATGCGCCGATGGCTGGCCTCCATCCGGCAGGCGCTTGAGAGCGCCCGCGCCGGGAATGCCAATCCGCCCCCGGAGGAGAACATCATTCCGCTCGGCCAGGAAATCCGCGATGTGCTCCAGGAGCTTGAAGCCTCAAGGCGGACCATCGATGCGGCGCATACGGATTGGAGCCCGGAGACACTGCGGGCGGCCTTGTCCAACGAGCTGTCGGGCTCGGAGGTGATCGTGGTCTCGAACCGCGAGCCCTATATCCACAACCGCACCGAGGGCGGTGAGATTTCCCTGCAGATCCCCGCCAGCGGCCTCGTCTCTGCCCTGGAGCCGGTGGTGCGCGCCTGCGGCGGCACCTGGGTGGCCCATGGCAGTGGCACGGCGGATCGGGACACGGTCGATGCCTATGATCGGGTGCCCGTGCCTCCGAATCATCCCTCATACACCCTGCGCCGCGTCTGGCTCTCGGAGGAGGAGCAGGATGGATACTATTACGGGGCGGCCAATGAGGGTCTCTGGCCCCTGTGCCATATTGCCTTCGTCCGGCCGGTCTTTCGCGAAACGGATTGGCAGCTCTACCGGTCCGTCAACGAGAAGTTCGCCGAGGCGGTGGTCGCCGAGGCCAAGCGCGAGGATCCGATCATCCTGGTGCAGGATTATCACTTTGCGCTACTGCCGCGCATGATCCGCGACAGGCTGCCCCGGGCGACCATCGTCACCTTCTGGCACATCCCTTGGCCGAATGCCGAAATCTTTGGGATCTGCCCCTGGCGGGAGGAGGTCATCGACGGGCTCCTGGGGTCCTCGATCCTCGGCTTCCACACCCAGGCCCATTGCAACAATTTTCTCGACTCCGTCGATTCCTACGTGGAAAGCCGCATCGACCGAGAGCGGGATTCGGTGATCTTCGGCGGCGAGGAAACCCTGATCCGCCCCTATCCGATCTCCATCGAGTGGCCGCCCACCGCCATGGAAGGCCAGAGACCTGTGGAGGAATGCCGCAGGATCGTACGTGAGCGTCTGGGACTGCCCCTGACCATGCGCATCGGCGTCGGCATCGAACGGTTCGACTACACGAAAGGCATTATCGACCGCATGCAGGCCATTGATACGCTCTTGGCCGAGCATCCGGAATGGCGGGGCAATTTTGCTTTCGTTCAGGTGGCAGCGCCTACCAGAAGCAAGCTTTCCAATTATCGCCAGCTCCAGGAAGAGGCCGAGGCCTTGGCGCGCGACATCAACGAGAAACATGGCGGCAATGGATACGAGCCCATCAAGCTCCTCATTCGCCATCATGAGCCCCACGAAGTGTTTGAGCTTTTCCGTGCGGCGGATCTGTGCATCGTGTCGAGCCTGCACGACGGCATGAATCTCGTGGCCAAGGAATTCGTGGCCGCGCGGGACGACGAGCAGGGCGTGCTCATTCTGTCGGCATTCGCCGGCGCTTCCCGCGAGTTGTCGGAGGCACTGATCGTAAACCCTTACAATGCCCATGCCATGGGCGAGGCCATCAATCGCGCGCTCACCATGCCGCAGCCCGAACAGCGCGAGCGGATGCGGCTGATGCGCGATCAGGTCAAGGAACGCAATGTTTATCGCTGGGCCGGGCAGATGCTGCTGGCAGCCTCGCGCCTGCGCAAGCAGCAGAGGATCAGGCGGTTGATCGCCAGGGGACGGAGGCTTGCGCCGGCCAATGCGTGAAGCTCCTGCAGGACAGAGTCCGATGGCTGACGTGAATGAGGATTACGCTCTCTTTCTCGATTTCGACGGAACTCTCGTCGACATCGTCGAGCGTCCCGATGCGGTTGCAGTGGACCCGGCCCTGCCGGATGTCCTCACCAGGTTGCAGGAGCGGCTTGGCGGTGCGCTCGCGATCATCAGCGGACGTCCCGTCGATTTTCTCGATGGGCGTTTCGTGCCCCATGTTTTCGATATGGCGGGGCTTCATGGGCTCGAGCACCGCATCGCAGGACAGCTCTCCATGTGTGATCAGGACGAGCATCCCGCTCTGCGCGAGATGGTCGAATGCCTGTCCAGGACCGTTGCCGGCAAAGAGGGCGTCCTGATCGAGGACAAGGGATGCTCCGTTGCCATTCACTGGCGCCTTGCCCCCCACGAGAAGGATTTCGCCCTGGCCATGGCTCATGCGGCAGTCGAAGCGCTGGGCGCGGATTACCGTGTTCAACACGGGAAAGCTGTGGCAGAAATCCTTCCTTCGGCGGCGGGGAAGGGGAAAGTGATCGAGAGATTTCTCCACGAATCTCCCTACAAGGGACGGCGACCGATCTTCGTCGGCGACGATCTCACCGACGAGAACGGTTTCAAGACCGTGAATGCACATGGCGGCCTGTCCGTCCGCATTGGCGCGGGAGAAACCATTGCCAAGGTTCGCCTTGGAACGCCCGCGGAGCTGCGACATTGCCTGTCCGCATGGGCTTTCGAAGGGGTATTGCCTTTCAAAGGGGATAATTGCTGACATGAGTTCATTAGACCTTGCCGTCATCGGCAATTGCACGATCTCGGCGCTGGTGGACCGCCGGGCCCAGATCATCTGGAGCTGCTTCCCGCGGTTCGATGCCGACCCGGTCTTCTCCGCCCTGCTCGACAGCCCCGAAGGGCGGAGTGACGCGGATCAGAAGGGCATCTTCGCCATCGACATGGTCGGCATAGTCTCTTGCGAACAGACCTATCTCGAGAACACGGCGGTCCTCGTCTCGCGCATGACGGATTCCTTCGGCAATATCCTCGAGATCACGGATTTCGCACCGCGCTTCAAGCATTACGACCGCACCTTCCGCCCGCCGATGCTGATCCGTCGCGTCTCTCCCGTGAAGGGCCGTCCGCGCATCCGCGTCCGCTTACGGCCTCATTACGACTGGGGCGGCTACACGCCGAACCTGACCCGCGGCAGCAACCACCTGCGCTTCGTCGGCCCTGCCTACTCATTGCGACTCACCACCGATGCGTCCGTGTCCTACGTGCAGGAGGAGCGGCCTTTTGTCGTCGACCGGCCCTTGTCGTTCTTCTTTGGCGAGGACGAGCCGCTCCGGTCCGAGACGGACTCCACGGCCCGGGCCTTCCTTGACAGCACGGTCGATTTCTGGCGCGACTGGGTGCGCTCCCTGTCCATTCCTTTCGACTGGCAGGAGGCGGTGATCCGCGCAGCCATCACGCTCAAGCTGTGTAATTACGAGGAGACCGGCGCCATCGTGGCGGCGCTCACCACCTCGGTGCCGGAAGCGCCCCACACGCAGCGCAACTGGGACTACCGCTATTGCTGGCTGCGTGACGCCTATTTCGTGATCCAGGCCCTCAACCGTCTCGGCACCACCAAGACGATGGAGGAATATCTTACCTACATCACGAACATCGTCGACGACATGGAGGCCATTCCCGACCAGAAGGACATGCCGCCGCTCTTCAGCATCACACGATCGCCTTACCTCGAGGAGCGGGAGGCCACCGCTCTGGCGGGCTATCGCGGCATGGGCCCCGTGCGCGTCGGTAACGCGGCCTATACGCAGATCCAGAACGACGCCTATGGCAGTGTCGTCCTGGCCTCCGTTCACGCCTTCCTGGACAGGCGCCTGATCCGCACCGGCAACAAGGCGTTGTTCGCGCATCTGGAAAAGCTGGGGCACAGGGCCATCGAGGTCTTCGACCAGCCGGATGCCGGCCCGTGGGAGCTGCGCACCAAGGCGGCCGTGCATACTTTTCCGAGCGTGATGTGCTGGGCGGCGTGCGACCGTCTCGTCAAGATCGCCGAGGCCATGGGGCGCGAGGATCGCGCCGCCTTCTGGCGCGAGAATGCCGACCGCATGCACAGGGTCATCAACGAGCGTGCGTACAATCCGGAGCTCGGCACCTTCGTCTCTTCCTTCGACGGCGAGCATCTGGATGCGACGCTCCTTCTCCTGGCGGAGCTCGATTTCGCGAAGGCCGACGATCCGCGCTTCATCGCGACCGTGGAGGCTTGCGGCAAGGCTCTGCGGCGCGGCGACCTTCTTCTGCGTTATGATGTGGAAGACGATTTCGGCCTCATGCATACGGCTTTCATGATCTGCGGCTTCTGGTACGTGGATGCCCTGAACGTCATCGGGCGCAAGGACGAGGCGAAGGAGCTGTTCGAGCACATCCTGAGCTTGCGCAATTCCTTCGGGCTCTTCTCCGAGGATGCGGATTACACGACCGGGGAATTGTGGGGCAATTTCCCCCAGACCTATTCCATGGTCGGTCTCATCAACTCCGCCGTGCGCCTGAGCCGGAGCTGGGAGGAAGCGTTCTGAGATGAGTGTTCGGCTTGGGTGGCTGAAAGGACGATAGGTTTCGATGTTCGCATTTCCTGTTCTGCTCGGGGATATCGGCGGGACCAATGCCCGCTTCGCCGTATTGCCCGCGCCCGGTGCACCGGTTCAGCTGTTGCCGCGCACGCTGACGGCGCAGACGCCCGATCCGGTCGGAGCCATCAGGATTGCGCTCGAAGCCTATGAGGGACCGGCACCCCGTTCCGCCATCATCGCGGTGGCGACCCGGGTGGATGCTCCCGCGATCCGCCTCACCAACGCTCATTGGGTGGTCGATGCCGAGGCCATCGGCACAGCGCTGAAACTCGAGCGCGTGACCCTCGTCAACGACTACACGCCGGTTGCCGCTTCGGTGACGGTGCTCGACGAGGCCAAGGGCGATCTCGCCCCCATCGGCACGTTTCCGCCAGCCAGGCCCGGCGCGCGTGTCGTGCTCGGACCCGGAACAGGCCTTGGAGCAGGGGCGCTCGTGCCGGTCGAGGATCGCCTGGCGATCCTCGCGACCGAGGCAGGTCACATGGAGTTCGGGCCGACGAATGACGAAGAAACCGCCATCTGGCCGCACCTGGAGCGGGTGGGCGGGCGGATCTCGGGAGAGGTCGTGCTCTCCGGCCCCGGCCTGTTCCGCATCGCCAAGGCGCTCGCGGCGCATCGCTGTGTCGATTGTCCCTTCACGATCCCCAACGACGTCCTGGCGGCTGCTCGCGAGGGCGATGAACTGGCGATGGATTCGCTGACGCATTTCGCGCGCTTCCTCGGACGCTTCGCCGGCGATCTGGCGCTGACCTTCGAATCCTCCGGCGGCGTCTTCATCGCCGGCGGCATCGCGCCCCGCATGGTCGACATCCTGCAGGCCGGCGACTTTCGGAACGCTTTCGACCGCAAGGCGCCGCACGATGCCTGGGCCAGGAAGGTGCCGGTTTACGCTATCGTCAATCCGGAACCGGCCCTGCAGGGGCTTGCCGCCATCGTCTCGAGCCTGCAGCGTTTCGTCTTCCAATCTCAAGGGTGGCAGGCTACCTGACAGGTCCTGCCTGGAGCATTTTTCGGCGAAGTGGATCCGGTTCGCCGTCAAAAAATGCGGAGAAATAAAGAAGAGAGCTGATTCCACGTCGGTGGAAACAGCTCCAAAACCTTGATTGACGGAACATGAGAACAGAAACGATCGCCCTTTCGCCTCTCGCCCCCGGAGCGAACCTGTCGCTGACGGTTCAGCGCTTCGGCGCGGAAGGTGCCCGTCCGCGCATCTATGTCCAGGCCTCGCTCCATGCCGACGAGATCCCAGGCATGATCGCGGCCCATCACCTGCGCGAGCGCCTGACGGCTCTTGAGGCCGAGGGCAAGATCAAGGGCGAGATCATCCTCGTGCCCTCCGCCAATCCCATCGGCCTCGCTCAGCGGGTGATGGGAGACCATATCGGGCGCTTCCATCTCGCCGACGGGGTCAACTTCAACCGCGGCTATCCTCACCTCGTGCCGAAGGTCGCCGAGCGGATCGAGGGCAAGCTCACGAAGGACGGAGAGGCGAATGTCCGCCTGATCCGCGAAGCCCTGCGAGCCGAGCT
The DNA here is from genome assembly GCF_016864375.1 of Microvirga sp. VF16. GTDB lineage: Bacteria > Pseudomonadota > Alphaproteobacteria > Rhizobiales > Beijerinckiaceae > Microvirga. The sequence continues at coordinate 698,651 of NZ_CP069354.1, forward strand.
CGAAGCCTGGAAGCCCTCGAACGCAGCCGAGGTCATGAAGAAGGCCCTGCTGGGCTTGGCCCAGGAGGCGGACATCGTGCTCGACCTGCACTGCGATTCCGAGGCCGTGGTCCATCTCTACACCCATACCCGCTCGGCGGAGGAATTCTCAGCCCTCTCCGCGCTCATCGGCTCCCATGCCTATCTGCTGGCCGACGAATCGGGCGACGAGCCTTTCGATGAGGCCTGCAGCCGTCCCTGGGCGGAGCTGGCCGACCGATTTCCGGATTATCCGATCCCGTTCGGCTGTCATTCGACGACGCTGGAGTTCCGTGGCGAGCAGGACGTGACGCATGAGACGGGACGAGCCGATGCGGCGGCGATGATCGATTACATGATCCTGCGCGGCGCGATAGCCGGCGAGGCTCCCCAGATCCCTGAGGCTTTCTGCTATGCAACCCCATTAGCGGCCTCCGAGCCGGTCCAGGCTCCAGCCAACGGCATCCTGGTGTTCAGGACCGAGGTGGGCGCGAAAGTGAAGGCAGGCGAGGTGATTGCCGAAGTGATCGATCCGCTGACCGGCGCAGTGAGGCTGGCCGAGGCCCCATCCGACGGTACAATGTTCGCCCGGGTCGCCGTGCGCTTCGTCACCCAGGGCATGCGGATCGCCAAGGTCGCCGGCACCACGGCCAAGCGGACGGGCAAGCTGCTGGGGGCATAAAATCCTTTGAAAACAAAAAGAAAGGCCGCCCTTGCGAGGCGGCCTTTCCATTGTCGGTTCCACGGCCCTTGAGGAGCCGCTCCTTGACGTGCGTTACGCACCAATCTCGGCAGAGGCCAAGATCCAGGTCACGGCAACCGGGGACCGTAGGGTATGACAATGAGACACTGGATCACCTCCTTTCACTGTTGACGGGAAACCCCCATATGGGGTGAGAAGAGCCCAGCAAAAGGACGGGGCGCTGCGGCGTTCTGTCCCCACCTTCGTTCCCAGAGAATTTTAAAAGCGCCATGACCGACCTTCCGGCCCCCGTGGGCCGCCGCCGAACCTTTGCGATCATCTCCCACCCGGACGCGGGTAAGACCACGCTGACCGAGAAGCTCCTGCTCTTCGGAGGCGCGATCCAGCTTGCCGGTGAGGTGAAGGCGAAGAAGAACCGCGTCTCGACCCGGTCCGACTGGATGGGCATCGAGAAGGAGCGCGGCATCTCGGTGGTGACCTCGGTCATGACCTTCGAATATGGCGGCTGCGTCTTCAACCTGCTCGACACGCCGGGCCACGAGGACTTCTCGGAGGATACTTACCGGACGCTGACCGCGGTCGATTCCGCCATCATGGTGATCGACGCTGCGAAGGGCATCGAGGCGCGCACCCGCAAGCTCTTCGAGGTGTGCCGCATGCGCGACATCCCGATTGTGACCTTCATCAACAAGATGGACCGCGAGGCGCGCAATCCCTTCGACCTGCTCGACGAGATCGAGAAGACGCTGGCGCTCGACACATCGCCCGTCACCTGGCCGATCAGCCAGGGCAAGAGCTTTGCCGGCACCTTCGACCTGCACCGCAACATGGTCCGTCGCATCGACACGGACGATGAGCCGACGCCCGTCTCCGGTCCTGACGATCCGAAGCTTTTGAGCCTGCTGCCGCCGGAAGAGGCGGATGCGTGGCAGGAAGAGGTGATGCTCGCGCAGGAGGCCTGCAAGCCCTTCGACCTTCAGGCCTTCCGCGAAGGCCATCTCACGCCGGTGTTCTTCGGCAGCGCGCTGCGCAATTTCGGCGTGCGCGACCTGATCGATGCGCTGGCTGCCTACGCGCCGCCGCCCCGCGGCCAGGAGGCCGACAAGCGTCTGGTCGAGGCAGGCGAGCCCAAGATGTCGGGCTTCGTGTTCAAGATCCAGGCCAACATGGATCCGAACCACCGCGACCGCATCGCGTTCATGCGCATCTGCTCGGGAAAACTCCAGCGCGGCATGAAGGCGAAGCTCGTGCGCACGGGCAAGCCCATGAGCCTGAACTCGCCGCAATTCTTCTTCGCCCAGGACCGCGCCATCGCGGACGAGGCCTGGGCCGGCGATGTGGTCGGTATTCCCAACCACGGAACATTGCGCATCGGCGATACGCTGACAGAAGGTGAGGACATCATCTTCCGCGGTGTGCCGAGCTTCGCGCCGGAAATCCTGCGCCGCATCAAGCTGCAGGATGCCATGAAGGCGAAGAAGCTGCGCGAGGCCCTGCAGCAGATGGCGGAAGAGGGCGTGGTGCAGCTCTTCGTGCCGCAGGACGGTTCCGGCGCCATCGTCGGTGTCGTTGGGGCGCTGCAGCTCGATGTGCTGAAAGAGCGATTGGGCGCCGAATACGGCTTGCCGATCGATTACGAGCCGACGCGCTTTTCCATCTGCCGCTGGATCACGGCGGGCGATCAGAAAGAGCTCGACAAGTTCATCGATAGCCACCTGTCGTCGATGGCGCGCGATCTCGACGATGCGCCGGTCTTCATGGCGCCGAACATGTTCAACCTTCAATACGAAGTCGATCGCTACAAGGCGATCCAGTTCTCCGACGTGAAGGATTATCAGAAGAAGGCGGCTTAACAGCCACCTTGTCGCTCCGGGCCTGCGGCCGCCGGATTTGAGGATTGCGACGTCATGGCCGGGCTTGTCCCGGCCATCCCGATTGTTTGAAACGCCGCGCCTTTCCAATCGAGATCACCGGCACAAGGCCGGTGATGACGTGAGGGGGGTAGGAGCGCTTGCTCCTAGGCCGCCAGCTTGCGCTCGATATAGCGCTCCTGCACCTGCGCAATGTCCCCGATGGTCGGCAGGCTCGCCTCGTTGCCGAGATGCTGGATGGCATGAGCGGATGCTGCGCGGGCGAAGATGAAATGCTCGCGCCAGGGCAGATCGGGTCGGGCCATGGCGGAATAGACATAGGCGCCGTGGAAGATGTCGCCGGCGCCGTTGGTGTCGACCACCGCCTCGCTCGGGACGTTCAGGGCCGGTAGCACGCTTTCCTGACCGGTCTCGTCGTACCAGACGAGGCCGCGCTCGCCCAGGGTCACGCCGCCGATCTTGCAGCCGCGGCTCTTGAGATAGCCCAGCATGCCGGCCGGCGTCAGGTCCATCTGCTCGCAGAGGCGTTCGGCCACGATGGCGACGTCGATGAATTCCAGAAGCTCGTGCGTGTTGGAGCGCAGGCCGCCGCCATCGAGCGAGGTGAGGATGCCGGATTCGCGGCAGATCTTGGCGTAATGCATGGCCGCATCGGCCTGGTGGCCGTCGAGATGCAGGGCCTTGCAGCCCTGGAGGTTCAGCGGCGGCACCGGATGCAGGTAATGGTCGTCACGGCAACGGACGATGGCACGCTTGCCGCCACGCGGCATGATGAAGGACAGGGACGATTCGTGGACCTTCCGGTGGTGAACCGAGATGCCGTATTTCGCCGCCATGTCGATGAACATGCGGCCGAGCCAATCATCGGCGATCGAGGTCAGGAGATCGGGCGCTAGTCCAAGCTTGGCGCAGGCGAAGGCGGCCGTGACCGCATTGCCGCCGAACGAGATCGCATAATCCCGTGCCACGGTCTTCTCGTCTCCCGTCGGAAGCTCGTCCGCCAGGAAGGTCACGTCGATATAGGTCTGGCCCACGAAGAGAGCATGCATCGGAAAATTCGTCTTGGATCTGATTTCGCCGCTGAAGTCTTGGACGAGCGGGGCCGATTAGGCAAGGTCTTCCGGTCCCGCTAGAGCATCGGACCCAAAAGTGGATTGCACTTTTGGGTCCGATGCTCAATCTCTTAAGCGGCGCATCGTCGGGTGCGGAAAACCGGGACCACTTTTCCGCACGATGCGCTGAGGGTCTGCCAGCCTTGACCGCTCGTCACACCTTGTTGAGCGTAGCCGCCAGCCGCGCGGCTGTCAGCGCGGCGTCGAGATCGGTGGCGATGAACTCGACGGGCGCCACCAGCTGCTTCCGGAAGGCATCGGACAGGACGGGATGGAGCCGCGCCGAGCCACCCACCAGGGCCACCGGCCTCGGGCCGAGTCGCTTGATGAGGGCATTGGCGAGGCGGGCGAGCTCCTCGCCGGCTTCTTTCAGGATGCGGAGTGCGGTCTTGTCGCCGGCCTGGGCCGCTTCGCCCACGGCGCGGGCGAGCGAGCCGATCTTGCCGCGGTCGCCGCCATAGACGAAGGAGCGGACGATGTTCCAGTCCGTGCCGCCGAGCGCCTTGGCGAGGCAGGTGCCGAGCGTCGTGGTCCAGCCCTGGCCGGGGCTTTCCTCTTCGGTCCGAAGGGTCGACTTCAGAGCCTCGCGGGCGATCCAGAAGCCGGAACCGCCATCGTCGATCAGGTTGCCGCGCCCGCCGACCCGGATCACTTCCTTGTTCTCCGATAGGTAATAGCCGATGGAGCCGGTGCCGCTATAGACCAGGATACCTTCGCCAAGCGCAAAGTAGGACAGGTAGGCGATCCACATGTCCTCTGCGACGAAGACCTTGTCGGGCGCGAGCTCGAAGGTCTCAGCGAACAGGGAGCGCATGGTGGCTTCCGCCGGCGTATCGCGGGTCAGACCCGTGATGCCGGCGATGATGCCGAGAGGCCGCCCCGTCTTCATGACGGCCTGGGCCATGTCGAGAACGATCTGCCGCGCGCGCTCCTCGGCGGCGGCGGAGAAGAGGTGGCCGGTCAGCGGAGCGACGGAGCCTTGAGCGATGCATTGGCCGCTCGCATCCGCCAGCCGCCAGCGCGTGGCGGTGCCGCCCGCGTCGATGCCAAGCCCCAGCCCCATGACCCTTCGCCTTCTTCCTGCCAGCGATGCCGCCGGCTTTGTTATGACGTCTTCCTTGTTAGGGAGATTTGGAAAAGTCTGCCAGGGCTTTGCGCAGATTGCCACCATTTCGCTCGAGCGCGCCGCGTGCTTCCGCCGGGCTAGCGCCGAGCGCGATGAGAACGGCGGTTTTCAGGTCGCCGTCCGATTGCCGGATGGCCTCGATGGCAGTGGCGTCGTCGCAATCGGTGATTTGCGAGACCATGATCTCGCTGCGGCGGCGCAGCTTGGCGTTCGTCGCGCGCATGTTGACCATCAGGCCGCGATAGACCCGGTCGAGGCGCACCATGATCAGCGTCGAGAGCAGATTGAGGATGATCTTCTGCGCCGTGCCGGCCTTCATGCGGGTCGAGCCGGCGATCACCTCCTCGCCGGTATCGGCGAGAATCGGGTGGGAGCAGGCGACGAGAATCGGCGCGTCGGGATTGTTGGAGATGCCGATGGTCTGCGCCCCGCGGGAGGCTGCTTCCTTCAGGGCCGCGATGGTGAAGGGCGTTCGGCCGCTGGCAGCGACGCCGATCACGACGTCATCGGGACCGACATTGTTGTTGCGGATGCCGGCGATGCCTTCCTCGACCGAATCCTCGGCGTTTTCGACCGCCTGCATGATGGCGCCCGTGCCGCCGGCGATCAGATAAACCACCCGGTCGTCCGGCCAGTTGAAGGTCGGCGGCAGTTCCGTGCCGTCCTGGACGCCGATGCGGCCCGAGGTGCCGGCGCCCGCATAGACGAGCCGCCCGCCCCGGCGCAGGCGCTTCACCGCCTCTTCCGCCGCCGCCGCGATGGCGGGAAGGGAGGGCCGGACGGCGGCCACTGCCGCGAGCTGACCTTCATAGAAGGCCGAGAGGACGTCGAGGCTCGGCCAGGTATCGAGATCCTGGTAGCGGGTACTGAAATGTTCTGTCGCCATTGTGCCAACTTTCTTCCAGACCAGTATAGGACCAGTTGAGAACCCTAACAATGGCCTGCAGAGAACCGGACGAGGGCAGCGACCAACTTTCTGTTGGCATCCTTAAAGCGGCTGCCGCCGGTCGATCAACGCGATCACCTGCTCGCCCGTTGCACGGCGCAAGCTCAGGATTCCGCTGTCCTTGTGCCGGCTCGGATGGACGCGGTTGGTGAGCAGCGACCAGGCAAGACCGCGCTCGAAATCGAGCCATAGCCCGGTGCCCGTGAATCCCGTATGACCGATGGTATCTGGTGAGCAGGCATCGCCTCCATGCCAGCCGGGATAGAAGCCTTCCCAGCCCACCGTACGCTTTTCCGATTCGCGCGTGCGGATGGCCTTGATGGACTCGGGCGAAAGGCCGGAGCCGTCGAGAAGCGAATGGGCGAAATCGAGCACGCCGTCGATAGTGCCGAACAAGCCCGCATGACCCGAGGCGCCGCCGAGCGCATAGGCGTTCTCGTCATGCACCTCGCCGCGGATCACGCGCCCGCGCCATGTGCAGCGCTCCGTTGCCGCGCAGAGCTTCGGGTCGGGCCGGAAGGAGAATTGTTCAGGCAACGGCTGATCGATCAGCTTCTGCCCGGTGATGCGCTCGATGGCGATGCCGAGCATCTTGAAGTTGATGTCGGAATAGACCGGCGGACTGGGTTGCCAGACGCGCTGCAGGATGAAGGCGCGCAGCGTCTCGGGATCCTGGCCATAGGTATAGAGCGGTTCGACGGCCGGCAGATGCGTCTGATGCGCGAGGCACTGGCGGAAGGTGAGGCGCCGCTCCGCCGCGTTCATGTCGTATTGGCGCAGATCCGGAATCACCTTCACGAGAGGGTCGTCGAGCGAAATTTTTCCCGCTTCCACCAATTGCAGGATGCGCGTCGTCGTGAAGATGACCTTGGTGAGAGACGCGAGATCGAACCATGTTTCACGGGAAATTGGCTCGCGCTCCGGCTCGATCTGCGCGTGGCCTGCCCATTGCACGGCACGCTCGCCATCGGCGGTGACGATGCCGAGCACGGCACCGGGAATGTTGCCGTCGCGAACGGACGCGGCAGCGGGCGCGAAGGCCTGTTCGATCAAGGTCTTGAGAGGCATGGCGGGCTCAGGCGGCGCGATGCAGTTCGCCGCCGGGCATCGGATGCGGTACGCCGGTCGTCGTGGGAAGGCTCAGCGGCAATCCGAGCGTGGAGCGCACGGCGAGATAGCCGAAGGCCTGGGCCTCCAGGAAGTCGCCATCCCAACCGACCGCCTCGACCGGGTCGACGGCCACAGTCAGTTCCTCGTGCAGACGCTTCATGAAATGCGCATTGCGCCGTCCGCCGCCAGTGACGAGCCAGCGCTGCGGCGCGCGCGGAACGTGGCGCAGGGAGGCGATGACGGATTGGATCGTGAACTCTGCCAGGGTCGCGGCGCCATCAGCATCGGGCAGGGCCTCGACGCCCTTGGCGCGGGCATGGAAGTCCTGGCGATCGAGGGATTTCGGCGCGGGACGGTCGAAGAACGGATTGAGCATGAAGTCCATGACGAGCTTGGCATCCGCCCTGCCGGAAGCGGCAAGCTGTCCGTTCTCGTCGAAGCTGAGGCCGCGGCGGCGCAGGATGAAATCGTCGAGCAGCGCGCTTGCCGGGCCGGTGTCGAAGGCAATCACCGTATCGCCGTCGATATAGGTGACGTTCCCGACACCGCCGAGATTGAGGATCATGACGGGTTGGGGGAGTTTGCTCGCGAGCGCGCGGTGATAGAGCGGAACGAAGGGCGCGCCTTCGCCGCCCGAGGCCACATCGGCGTGGCGGAAGCGATAGACCGTATCGATGCCGAGCGCCGCGGCGACACGGTCGCCGAGGCCGAGCTGGCGCGTGAAGCGGACCTCCGGCCGGTGATAGACCGTCTGGCCGTGAAAGCCGATCAGGCTCACATCAGCGGCCGGAATCCCCGTTTCCGTCATGAAGCGCCGGATCGCCGCGATATGCGCGTCCGTCACCGCCTGTTCGAGATCCTGCAGCGGTTCGCTCTGCGCCCGCTCTGGCTCGGCGATCAGCGCCTGGAGAGTTTTCCGCAAATCCTCCGGATAGGAGAAGGTCCGCCCCGGTCCCGGCCGCACGACGGCGTCGCCGTCCGTCTCCACGATGGAGACATCGATGCCGTCCATGGACGTGCCGCTGATCGCGCCGATGGCTTTGACGGGGGGGCGTTGCGACATCTGCTGCTCCGGGAGGCATTGTTCGGAGCCGACCATAGCACAGGCGGTGAATGGGTCTAGAGTGGTATGATATTGGACCATGACAGGTCCGTGGCGATGGCCTATAAATCCCCTGCGGCTTCCAAGGGAGAAAAGACGCATGGTCAGGTCAGCACTGCGCAGCGCAATCGGTGCAGGTTTCATGGTGGCGGCGATGGCCTCCGCCTCGGCTCAGGTTCTGGAGATCGGGGCGGATAACAGCCCCACGGGTCTCGATCCGCATCTCATCACCGCTTTTCCGAGCTTCATGGTGGTGAACGGCAACATCTATGAGGGCCTCACCGCCATCGACAAGGATCTGAAGATCGTCCCCGGTCTCGCCGAGTCCTGGACTGCCTCGCCGGACGGCAAGACCTACACCTTCAAGCTGCGCTCGGGCGTGAAATTCCATGACGGCTCGGCCATGGAGGCCGAGGATGTGGCGTCCACGATCAAGCGCGTGCTGAGCAAGGATATCGCTTCGCCGCTGGCAAGCCGCCTGTCGGCCATCGACAGCGCCAATGCCGTCGATGCCACGACCGTGGAGCTGAAGCTCAAGGAGCCGTCCGCGGCGCTCCTCAGCTCGCTTGCCACCATCGCCATCGTGCCGAGCGCCATGGAGGCGAACAAGGACGCCCTGCAGAAGGCGCCGGTCGGCACGGGCCCGTACAAGTTCCAGGAATGGCAGCCGAACGGCTTCATTCTGCTCGCCAAGAACGATGCCTATTGGGACAAGGGCATGCCGAAGCTCGCGGGGCTGAAATTCAACATCGTGCCTGAATCCGCCACCCGTCAGGTGGGCCTGAGCAACGCACAATACGCGCTTCTGCCCAATATCGACGCGGCCACCGCCCTGCAGCTCAAGGGCAAGCCGAACGTGAAGCTCTCCGAGACCATGGATCTGGCCTACACGCTCATTGGCATGAACGTGTCGAAGCCGCCTTTCGACAACCCGAAGGTGCGTGAGGCCGTGAACTACGCCATCAACCGCCAGGAGATCGTCGATGCGGCTCTCTTCGGCGCCGGCGTGCCCGGCGGACCGCTGTCGCCGGCCCTGAAATCCTGGGCGCTCGATGTGAACCAGTTCGCCTGCTACAAGCCCGATCCCGCCAAGGCGCAGGCGCTCCTGAAGGAAGCAGGCGTTGCCACGCCGGTTGCCGTCACCCTGAAAGTTCTGCCGCGCCAGGACGTCAAGGACATCGCCCAGGTGGTGCAGGAGCAGCTGAACAAGGCTGGCTTCAAGGTGGAGCTGATCAACCAGGAGCAGGGTCAGTTCATTCAGGACTGGCGCAACAGCAACTTCGACATGTTCGCCTCGATCAATGCCGGCCAGCCCGATCCGGATGATTATTTCTACCGCACCTTCCGCACGGGTGGTTCGACCAACGTGTTCAAATATTCGGATGCGGAGATCGACGGACTGCTCGATCAGGCCCGCACCCTGCAGGACCAGGCGGCGCGTAAGGCGGCGTACGATAAGGTGCAGCAGAAGCTCGCTTGCTCGGGTCCCGTGGCGCACCTGACCTATGGCACCCTGTTCTCGGCCATGAACAGCAAGCTGCAGGGTTTCGACACGATGCCGAACCGGTCGCTTCTGACCCTGCGCAACGCATCCTACTAATTCGCAACTTTCGCCCTGGCGCCGCATTCACGCGGCGCCAGGGCTTTTTTCAAAGAGCCCTTTTGCATGAACCGAGTCCTGCTCGCGCGCCTCATCGATCTCGTTATCGTCCTTTTCGGCGTATCGATCATCGTGTTCCTGATGATCCGGATGATCCCCGGCGATGCGGTTGCGATCATGCTGGGTGCGAACACCGAAATCACTCCTGAGCGCATGGCGGAGCTCAACCGCCGCGTCGGACTCGACCGTCCCATCATCGAGCAGTATCTGGTCTGGGCCGGATCGGCTCTTCGCGGCGATTTCGGCACCTCTCTCTGGACGGGCCGTCCCGTCTCGACCGAGATCCTTCTGCATCTGTGGCCGACGCTGGAACTCACCTTTCTCTCGCTTTTCATCGGTGCGGTATTGGCCGTGCCGGTCGGCTGCCTGATGGCACAGATGCGTGGCGGTGCGGCCGATGTCACCATGCGTGTGAGCGCGATCGCAGGCCTGACGATTCCGTCTTTCTGGCTCGGGATCGTGCTGATCCTTCTCCTTTCCAACTGGGCGCCGGGCTTTGCCTCGCTCGGCTATGTGCCCTTCTCCGAAGATCCCGTCGGCAATCTTCAGCGCATGGTGCTGCCGGCCTTTGCGCTGGCGTTGCCGATCCTGGCCAATCTCTCGCGTCTCGTGCGTTCGGCCATGCTCGACGCGCTGGGGCAGGATTATGTCCGCACGGCCCGCGCCAAGGGATTGCCGGAGCGTCGCGTCGTCTACAAGCATGCCCTGCGCAATGCGTTGATCCCGTTTCTCACCAGCGTCGGCATCATGACCGGCTATCTTCTTGGCGGCGCCATCGTGGTCGAGCAGGTCTTCGCTATTCCGGGTCTCGGCCGCCTGATCCTCGGCGCCATTGCGGAGCGCAACTATCCGCTGATCCAGGCCACGATTCTCGTGGTGACGGCGGGCTTCGTTTTCGTGAACTTTCTGGTCGACTTTCTCTACATCGTCGTCGACCCTCGCGTGAGGGCTTGAGCCGTGTCGCGTCTGGCCAAGAACAAGCTTCTGACTTTCGCCGTCGTCCTGGTGGCGATCCAACTCATCCTCGCCATCGGCGCACCGCTCTTCGCGCCCTACGATCCCATGGCGCAGAGCGTCGCGCGGCGCCTGCGCGCGCCATCCGAACTGAACTGGTTCGGCACCGATCAGCTCGGCCGCGATGTGCTGACCCGCATTCTCTACGGCTATCGCACCTCGCTCATCGCCTGCCTGCTGGCCGTCGGCATTGCATTGTTCGCCGGTGGAGCGCTCGGCCTCGTGGCGGCTTACTACCGCGGTTGGCTTGACCGCATCATCATGCGCGTCATGGATGTTCTCTTCGCCTTCCCGGTGATGCTGCTCGCCATCGGAACCATCGCCGTTCTCGGGCCTCACACCTACAGCGCGGCGGCCGCTATCGCGGTGGTCTACACGCCGATTTTCGCGCGGCTCCTGCGCGGCCCAGCGCTCGTTTTGTGCGAAAGCGAGTACGTGGCGGGTGCCAAGGCCATCGGCGCCTCGGATCCGCGCATCATCTTCCTGCACATCCTGCCGAACCTCGCCTCCGTCATCCTGGTCCAGACGAGCCTGCTGCTCTCGGCCGCGATCCTGGTCGAGGCCTCGCTCTCGTTCCTCGGCCTCGGCACGCAGCCGCCGACGCCGTCACTTGGCCTGATGCTGTCGGAGGGCCGCAACTTCCTCATGCTCTCGCCGTGGAGCGCCATCTTCGCGGGATTCGCCATCCTGTTCCTGTCCTTCGGCTTCAATCTCTTGGGCGACGCCTTGCGCGACACGCTCGATCCACGCCTGAGAGGGCAGCCGTGATCGTGCGACCTGCCAGGGCCGAGGATATTCCGGCCCTGGCCGCAATCGCCGAGCGATCCTATCGGGCAGCCTTTGCGGATATTTTGGAAGAGAGCGTGCTCGTGGGTCGGGGCGCGGCGTTCTTTGCCGAGCGGTTCAATGCCTCATGGGAACGCATGCTGATCGCACTCTCCGGCGACACTCCCATCGGTTTTCTGCTCATGACCGACGGGCATATCGACATGCTCTTCATGGACCCCACCGCCAGCGGCAAGGGGGGCGGGGCGCTTCTTTTGCGGCAGGCGGAAGTATTGGGGGCGAAGAGTCTCGAGTGCTTCCGCGACAATCACAGCGCCCGCCGATTCTACGAGCGTCATGGCTGGCGGGTGACGCGGGAATACGAGCGAGAGTTCTCGGGACGACGCCGAAGCTTCGTTCTTTATGGGAAGAGTTGATCTGTTCCGGGAATAGATCTCTCTCCGACGTCATCACCGGCCTTGTGCCGGTGATCTCGATCAGAAGAGCGTCTCGCTTCACAGCATCGGGATGGCCGGGACAAGCCCGGCCATGACGTGGGGTGTCTGTCGGTGCAATGCCGTCGACTGTTACTCAGAGTGAAATGACCCGGCCCGTCCGCACGGCCTCGTCGGCAGCCAACACGATGCGCAGAGAGCGGACCGCATCGTTCATGTGATCCGTCAGGTCCACATCTTCCTGGATCGCCCGCAGGAGGAAGCGCTGCTCCCGCTCGCAGAGGGCATCATGGTCCGGCTCGTCCGTGGTGCTGATGCGCTCGTCCGGCTTCGCGAAGGTGCCGTCCCCCTTAAGCGCGGCATGATGGAGCAGGATCTGATTGGTCTTGGTATGGGCGTTGATGTCGTCCGAGCGGATGTCACCGGCGGTCTCGGCCATGACGATGCTCACGCTGCCCTTCGGGCCGATCACGTCCTTCACGAAATAGGCCGTTTCGCTCATCATCGGCCCCCACCCGGCCTCGTACCACCCAACCGAGCCGTCATCGAAGGTCACATGCAGATGACCGTAATTGTACATACCGTCTGGCATGTCATTCGTCAGGCGCGTGCCAACCCCATGCACCTGCACCGGTTTGGCACGGGTGATCTGGCACATCACATCGACGTAATGCACGCCGCAATCGACGATGGGCGAGAGCGATTGTAGCAGGCGCTTGTGCGCCTCCCAGGCCGCTCCGCTCGATTGCTGATTGAGATTCATGCGGAAGACGTGGGGCGTACCCAGGGTCCTGGCGATCTCGATGAACCTGATCCAGGAGGGATGGTGGCGAAGGATATAGCCGATGACGAGCTTGCGCTTCGTCCGGATCGCCGTTTCGACCACGCGCTCGGCTTCCTTCACCGTGTCGGCGAGCGGCTTCTCCACGAAGACATGCGCGCCTGCTTCCATCGCACGGATGGCATAGGGAGCGTGCGTGTCGGACCATGTGTTGATCGACACCACATCCGGCCTCAAAGCGGCGAGGGCATCCTCGAAATCGGTGAAGCGCGGGAGATCCTGCAAAGCGGCAGGAAGCTCCATGCTTTCGATGTTGCGCGTACAGAGCCCTGCGATCTCGAAGCCCTCGATCCGCGTATAGGCGAGGGCATGGGACAGGCCCATGTTGCCGAGCCCGACCACGAGAACCCGTTGTGCGCCCATCGAAAGCCTCTCGCTCAGTTGCTGTCCCCGGCGATCCAAGTCTGCCGTACCTGCAGGCCGTCATCGAGCAGAACGAGGTCGGCGCGATAACCAGGTGCGATCCGGCCCAATTCGTGATCGAGACGCAGGAACTGGGCCGGAATCAGCGATGCCATGCGCAGCACGTCCGGCAGTGCAAGGCCTAGCCTCTCCACGCTGTTGCGCACGGCGCTCGCCATGTCGAGATCGGAACCGGCAAGCGTCCCGTCCGCCGTGGCGAGACGGCCGTCCTTGCGGTAGATCGTGCGGCCATGCAGCTCGAAGCTGGTGAGATCCGTGCCGGTCACCGACATGGCATCGGTCACGAGCATCATCCGCTCCGTACCCTTGGCGTCTATGGCAATGCGCAGGGCGGCATCGCTCACATGATGCCCGTCGACGATGAGGCCGCACCACGTATCCTTGCTGTCGAGCGCTGCGCCCACGGGACCGGGATCACGCCCGGCCATGGGCGGCATCGCGTTGAAGAGATGCGTGAAGCCGCGAAGGCCGTGGCGGGTGGCGTCCATGACCGTCTCATAGTCGCTGGCCGTGTGGCCGGCGCAGATCAGCACGCCTGAAGCGGAAAGGCGTGCAATCGCCTCCATGCTGTTGCGCTCTGGCGCCAGCGTCACGAGCGTGCGCCCCTCGCGCAGGGAGGTCATGATCGCGATGTCCTCCTCCTCCATCGGGCGCATGAAGGCGGGATTGTGCACGCCTTTCCGCTCCGGACTGATGAAGGGGCCTTCGAGATGAATGCCGAGAACGCCGGAAATGCGGGCAGCGAGCGCCGCGCGCATCGCCTCCACGGCTTCCGCCATCGTCTCGCGGGTATCGGTGATGAAGGTCGGCAAAAGGCCTGTCGTGCCATAGGTCCTGTGAGCCTCGGCAATCGTTTTGATGCCCTCGACGGAGCGCACGTCGTTGTAGAGCACGCCGCCGCCGCCATTGACCTGCACGTCGATGAAACCGGGTGCCAGCAATCCCTCGATCCGGCGGCGCTCTACGCCGCTACCTAGATCGCGTTCATGTGGCAGGCCGAGGATACGGCCGTTCTCGATGACGACGGCGCGGCCGTCGAGCATATGCGCGCCGTCGAAAACGCGGGCTCCAACGAGAGCAATGGACATCAGACGGTCTCCGTCACCTTGCGCAGGCGCGGAGGATTGTCCGGATTGCGGCCGCGCGCCAGGGCTGTGGCATCCACGAGAGGATAGAAGCTCTGGATGAGCGCGATGGGCGCGAGATAGGGATGGGCATCCTCGATCCCCGGCAGCGCGACGGAGGCGGGACCTTCCGCGGCGCCCGCGACGATGACTGGAACGCCCTGTTCGTTCAGCTTCGTCACGAGATCGTTGACGCCGCTCAGGGTCTCATCCCGCTGGCTGAGAACCAGGATCGGGAAGTGATCGCCCGCAAGCGTCCAGGGACCGTGCATCAGCTCGGCGGCGCTCATCGCTTCCGCGTGAATACCGGAGGTCTCCTTGAGCTTGAGCGCGGCTTCCTGCGCGACGGCGAAACCGACGCCTCGCCCGACGACGAAGAGATCATCGGCCTCTGTCAGCATGGGAAGCGCAGCCGACCAGTCGGTCGCAGAAGCCTTGGCAAGCACGTCAGGCAAGGTGTCGAGCGCGTCGAGAAGCTCTCGGTCCTGCGACCAGTGCGCCACAAGCTGCAGCCCTGCAGCAAGCGCCGCGATAAAGGACTTCGTGGCAGCCACGCTCTTCTCAGGTCCCGCATGCAACGGCAGCACGACTTCGCAGGTGGAAGCGAGCGGCGAGGTCGTGTCGTTCACGAGCGCCACCGTCAGCGCGCCATCGTCCCGACCGGCCTGGGCGAGGTTGAGAATGTCCGGGCTGCGGCCCGATTGCGACACGGCGAGGAACAGAGCATCGCGCATGCGTGGGCGAGCTTCATAGACGGAGGTCACGGAAGGGCCGACGGAAGCCGTCACGAGGCCGGAATGGATCTCGAGCAGATATTTGACGAAGGTTGCCGCATTGTCGGAGCTGCCACGCGCGCAGGTCACGGCAAAAGGCGGCGGGGAGGCGCGCAGACGCTCGCCCAGTTCGCGGCACAGGGGCGCGTTGCTCTTGAGCAGGTGCGCGACCACCTGCGGCGCTTCCTGCGCCTCGCGCAGCATGGCCGTCAGGGGAGAAGCATTGGTATCAGGCATCATCGTTGTGCATCCGTTCGGGCTGGCTGATGGTCAGTTCGGCCACGAAATCATAGGCATCGCCCCGGTAATAGGACGAGGTGAACTCGACAACTTCGCCCGCAGCGGTGAACGAGCGGCGTTCGATGTAAAGGGCAGGACTCTGAGGCGCAACGCTGAGCAGCGAGGCCTGTTCCTCATTGAGCAGAACCGCATGCAGTCTCTGCAAGGCGCGGGTCGGCATGAAGCCCTGGTCATGCAGCACCGCATAGAGCGATTGCTTGACGAGAGAAGGGTCGGGCAGGACTTTTGATGGAATGACCGCATTCTCGATCGCCATGGGAATGCCGTTGGCGAGGCGCAGGCGGTTGACGCGGCTCACCAGGTCGCCGGGCGAGAGGCCGAGCGCCATGAGCTCATCCGTGGAGGCCGGTCCCGTTGATTGGCTCAGCATCACGGCCGAGGATTTCAGGCCCCGGGCCGACATGTCGTCGGTGAAACTCGAGAGCCGGGAGAGCGGCTGTTCCAACCGCATCTGCGGCGCGATGAAGGTGCCCGATCCCCAGCGCTGGACGAGAACCCCCTTCTGCACCAGGCCCGTGATGGCCTTGCGGACGGTGACGCGCGAAATGCCGAGCTGCTTGGCCAGATCGCGCTCGCCGGGCAATGCGGCATCGGCCTTGAGCGCGCCCTTGCGGACAGCCTCCTCGATGGACTGCTGAAGCTGCAGATAGAGAGGAGTGGGATTGCCCTCGTCCAGGGGAAGGAATGACAGCGCCTCGCCGGAATGCTCGTTCATGATCGCCTCCCCTGGAGGACCATGCTGGCAAGGAGGATGGCGCCATCGAGTGCGTCCGCCGCAGGGGGGACGATGGTTCGCTGAACGGGCGGTGGAAGCCAGGGCCGAAGCGGCTCCGCCAAGCCTCCGAACAGACAGATCGACGGAGCGCCGAGATCGAGCAGGCGCGTGGCGATTCTCCCCAATCCGGCAACCGCATCCTCGATGATCGCGATGCCGAGCGGATCGCGCTTCTCGGCATGCTGCAGAACGACCGGCGCATAGCGGCCATAATCCGCCGGGCGGGCCTTGCCGACCCAGTCCACGAGAATTTCGAGATCGTTGTTGAACTCGGCGAGAACCGCATCCGAGAGCGGCGTCGAGACTGCGCGCCCATCATGAGCCCAGATGCAGCGGCGCAGGAGCTCGCGCCCGATGGCGCCGCCGCTGCCTTCGTCGGACACTTCGTAGCCCCAGCCGCCGACATAATGGCATTGGCCGCTGGTGCCGCCATAGCCGCAGGAGCCCGTGCCGACGATCAGGATGGCGCCGTCGCCGCCCTTGAAGGCGCCGAGCCAGGCGGTGTGTGCATCCGTCTCGATCTCGAAGGACGCGAAGGGATGATGACGCGACAGCAGACGCTCGACGGCGCTGGTCTGCCCGGCGCCGGCAGCTCCCATGCCGGCATGGATTCGCTTCAGGTCGCCCTCATGGAGCCCCGCTTGGGCGAGAGCTTCGCGGCAAGCTGTCAGAATCGAGTTCCAGACCAGATCGGGATCGAGGCGGATGTTGGAAGGTCCGCCCGCTCCCTCCCCGAGTAAATGTCCTTGAGCATCGCGGAGCCGGGCCCGGCACTTGGTGCCGCCGCCGTCAATGCCAAGGAACAAAAGGTCGGTCATGCGAAACGGATCTCGGGAAGTATCTTACGGACAGGCACCATGCCACTTAATGTCCAGTTCGGGAAGAGGCATGGACGTGGAATACCCAAGCGCGTTGTCAACAGGCCGGGTGGGCGTCAATGGCAGAGAGAGCAACGAGTTGGAAAAAGGAAGCCGGCAAATTGCAGCGAGTGCCGTCAAAGAGGAGTTGTCTTTGAATTTTGCCGATACCAATATGAGGTCACTTGTCCAAAGCGCTTTCCGATGGAACAGTCAAGCTCGCCCGCTGGGAAGCGCAAGAATGCAATAAAATCGGCACGGGACAATCAGAGGGCCACATTGTCAGGGGCGTTTCCAGACGCCTCTCGGTCACGGAGGAAAAAGACGATGACGAAACCCCATTCGAAAGCGGTCCTGCGCCGCGCAGGACAGTTGCTCGCGACCGTCTCGGTGGCCGCGGCAGCTCTTGCTTTCGCCAATGCCGCCTCGGCCCAGACGCTCACCATCGAGAGCTGGCGCAACGATGATGCGGATGTCTGGAACACCAAGATCATTCCGGCCTTCAACAAGACGCACCCCAACATCAAGGTGCAGTTCAAGGCCGATCCGCCGACCGAATACAATGCCGCCCTCAACGCGCGCCTTGCCGGCGGCACCGCAGGCGACCTCATTACCTGCCGCCCGTTCGATGCCTCTCTCGACCTGTTCAAGAAAGGCAACCTGGTTTCCGTCAACGATGTGAAGGGCATCGAGAACTTTTCCGACGTGGCTAAGAGCGCCTGGTCGACCGATGATGGAAAGACCACCTTCTGCATGCCGATGGCCTCGGTGATCCATGGCTTCGTCTACAACAAGGAAATCTTCGACGAGCTGAAGCTCACGCCGCCGAAGACGGTCGCCGAGTTCCACGCGGTGCTGGACAAGATCAAGGCCGACGGCAAGTACACGCCGATTGCCATGGGCACGGCCGACCAGTGGGAGGCCGCCACCATGGGCTTCCAGAATATCGGCGTGAACTACTGGAAGGGTGAGGAAGGGCGCAAGGCGCTCATCGAGGGCAAGCAGAAGTTCACCGATCCGGCCTACGTGGACGTGTTCAAGGAGCTGGCGACCTGGGCGCCTTACATGGGCGACGGCTACAAGTCTCAGAAATATCCGGACACGCAGAACCTATTCACTTTGGGCCGCGCGGCGATCTACCCGGCAGGTTCCTGGGACGTGCCGATCTTCCGCAAGCAGGCTGATTTTGAGTTTGACGCCTTCCCACCGCCCGTCGCGAAGGCCGGCGACAAGTGCTATATCAGCGACCACACGGACATCGCGGTCGGCATCAATGCCAAATCGAAGAATGTCGAGGCGGCCAAGACCTTCCTGTCCTGGGTGGCCTCGCCTGAATTCGCCGAGATCTACGCCAACGAGCTGCCGGGCTTCTTCCCGCTCTCGAAGGCCAAGGTCGAGGTGAAGGATCCGGTCGCGGCCAAGTTCGTCGGCTGGCGCGGAACCTGCGAAAGCTCGATCCGCAACTCCTACCAGATCCTGGCCCGCGGCACGCCGGACCTCGAGACCGAGCTTTGGAACGTGAGCGCCCAGGTGATGAACGGCAGCATGAAGCCTGAGGAGGCGGCCAAGAAGGCCGAGGACGGTCTTGCGAGCTGGTACGAGCCGCACAAGAAGTAAGCGCTGAAAGCATCAAGGCGGGCCGCCCATGGGTGGCCCGTTATCCCATTCTCCTTCTGCCTGGAGCAGCATGACGGATCTCACGGCTTCAAGCGCCCAGCCGGCGGATGTGGTTCCCACCCGCTCGCGCTTTCCTGTCCACATCGCCGTGTTCCTGGCGCCGGCGGTCGCGATCTACACCCTGTTCTCGATCTACCCGCTCGTCGATACGATCCGCCTGAGCCTTTATGCCGGTGACGAGACGGGCGCGCTCAGCTTCACCGGCCTCCAGAATTTTCATACTCTTCTGACGGATCCCAACTGGTCGAGCCGGTTCTGGAATGCGTTCACCAACAACCTGATCTTCTTCGCCATTCACATGGTGGTGCAGAACGGCATCGGCCTGGGGCTCGCCATGCTGCTCAGCCTGCCGCGGCTGACCGGCGGCAGCCTTTATCGCACGCTCATCTTCCTGCCGACCATGCTGTCCGTGGTCATCATCGGCTTCATCTGGCAACTCATCCTCAACCCGCTCTGGGGCATCGCGCCGAGCCTCTTGAAGGCCGTGGGGCTCGGCAGCCTCTTCGGACCCTGGCTCGGCCAGGAATCGACGGCCCTGCTGACTGTCTCCCTCATCTCGGTCTGGCAGTTCGTCGGTATTCCCATGATGCTGATCTATGCCGCCTTGTTGAACATTCCCGACGATCTGCTCGATGCCGCAACCGTCGACGGGGCGGGACCCTTCAGCGTGTTCTGGTTCGTGCGCCTGCCCCTGATCCTGCCGACGCTTGGCGTCGTCTCGATCCTCACTTTCGTGGCCAATTTCAACGCATTCGATCTGATCTATGCCATCAAAGGCGCGCTCGCAGGGCCGAATTTTTCCACCGACATCCTCGGCACGTTCTTCTACCGCACCTTCTTCGGCTTCCAGCTTCAGGTCGGCAGCCCGACAATGGGAGCAGCGGTCGCGACCGCCATGCTCATCATCATTCTGGTGGGCGTGCTGATCTATCTCTTCGGCGTGCAGCGGCGGCTGCAGCGGCATACGTTCTGAGGGCGCTATGGGAACAACCGTTCGGCCAAGCCGCATCGCCGTCCATATCGCACTGATCCTCTACACGATCCTGGCGCTCGGTCCGATCTTTCTGATCCTCATCAACGCCTTCAAGACAAGGCGGGCGATCTTCGCCGATCCGCTCGGCCTTCCCAACGGCCAGACCTTCACCACCATCGGGTTCGACCGGGTCTTCGCCAATGCGGATTTCGGGCTTTACTTCTTCAACAGCCTGACGGTGACAATCATCTCTCTCGTGCTGATCGTCCTCATCGGCGCCATGGCCGCCTGGGCGCTGACTGAGTACAAGTTTCCAGGCAACACGCTGATCGCGCTCTATCTGGCCATCGGCATCATGGTCCCGATCCGCCTCGGCAGCGTCAGCATCCTGCGCATGATGGTGGAGTTGAACCTCGTCAACACCTTGACCGCGCTCATTCTCGTCTACGTGGCGCAAGGGCTGCCGCTCGCCATCCTCATCCTCGGTGAGTTCATCCAGCAGATCCCGAAGGATCTGCGTGATGCCGCCCGCTGTGACGGGGTGAGCGAGTACCGGATCTTTTTCAGCATCATCCTGCCTCTGATCAGCCCCGCCATCGCGACGGTCGCCGTCTTCACCATGGTGCCGGTCTGGAACGATCTCTGGTTCCCGCTGATCCTGGCGCCCGGCGACGGCAAGCAGACGATCACGCTCGGCGTGCAGCAATTCATCGGGCAATACGTGACGGATTGGAACGCGGTGCTCGCCTCACTGACGCTGGCGATTGCCCCGGTCCTCGTCCTCTATCTTCTGTTCTCGCGCTATCTCGTGCGTGGCCTCACCGCCGGTGCCGTGAAGTGACGTCCTAAATTCCAGGAATTGACCGCCATGGCCGACGTTTCCCTTCAAGGTGTTGCCAAATCCTTCGGAACGACCGAGATCCTGCGCGACATCAATCTCGCGGTGAAGGATGGAGAGTTCGTCGTCTTCGTCGGCCCGTCGGGCTGCGGCAAGTCCACGCTTCTCCGCATCATCGCAGGCCTGGAAAATGTGAGCGGCGGCGAGATCAGGATCGACGACCGGCGCGTGAACGAGCTGCCGCCGGCGGATCGCAAGATCGCGATGGTGTTCCAGTCCTATGCGCTCTACCCGCATATGAACGTCTACAAGAACATGGCGTTCGGCCTGAAATTCGCCAAGACGAACAAGGCGGAGGTCGACCGGCGCGTGCGACAGGCAGCGGAGATCCTGAAGCTTACCCCGCTCCTCGACCGCAAGCCGCGGGAATTGTCAGGCGGACAGAGGCAACGCGTCGCCATCGGCCGCGCCATCGTGCGCAACCCGAGCGTTTTCCTGTTCGACGAACCCCTCTCGAACCTCGATGCAGCGCTTCGCGTCAACACGCGCCTCGAGATCGCCAAGTTGCACCGGGATCTCGGGGCGACGATGATCTACGTTACCCACGATCAGGTCGAGGCCATGACCCTCGCGTCCAAGATCGTGGTGATGAACCATGGCCGGATCGAGCAGGTGGGAGCGCCGCTGGAGCTCTATCGTTCTCCGCGCAATCTCTTCGTTGCCGGCTTCATCGGCTCGCCGAGGATGAATTTCATCAAAGGGCAGGTTCTGCGCATGGAGGGGGACAGCGCCACCATCGGCTTTGCAGGCACGGAAGCCGCTTTGACGGTGAGGCCCGGCAACCTGAAGTCGGGTGATGCGGTCACGGTCGGCATCAGGCCCGAGCACATGGAAGAGGGCGGTGCCGATGCCGCTTCGCTCAGAGGCACCATCGACGCCGTCGAGCAGCTCGGCGAGTCGAGCTATGTCTACATGAAGCTCGCGAGTGGCGACGACGTGATCGTCCGCGCGCCGGGAGAGACCGATGCCGCGCCGGGCGGATCCTACACCGCCCATGTGCCGCGCCGGGCGCTGCATGTCTTCGATGCTTCGGGTGTGTCGGTTCTAGCTGAGCGGGGATGACAACCCGCGCTGTCATTCCGGGGCGCCGAAGGCGAGCCCGGAATCCATAACTGCTGACAATGCAGAGTAAGGCACGTCGGCTATCGCAATGTTTCAAGCTTCCACGTCGTGTTTATGGATTCCGGGCTCCGCTGCGCGGCCCCGGAATGACAGCGCGTGACACCCCCATGTCATCACCGGCCTTGTGCCGGCCATCCCGATCATGTGAGGCGCCGCGCCTTTCTTCATCGAGATCACCGGCACAAGGCCGGTGATGACATGTAGAGGTGATGCCACTCACGAATCCGACACGGCCGCCGCGATCCTCGGCGCGAGTGCACTGGTGAGAATGTCGGCAGGACGTCCAGTTGCCACGACCCTGCCATCCGCGACAAACGCCATCTGGTCGGCGACATCCGCCACATCCTCCGGCGTATGGATCGTCATGAGAATCGTGACGGGGCGCTTGCGGCGCATCTCGTCGACGAGCAGGATCATGTCGCGGCGTAAGGACGGATCGAGGCTGCTGAACGGCTCGTCGAGTAGGATCAGCGGCCGGCCGGAGATGAGCGCGCGTGCCAGTGCCACGCGCTGACGCTGGCCTCCCGACATCTCGCCGGGTTTGCGGTCATCGAAGCCTTTGAGGCCGACCGAGTCGAGCATGTCGCCCACGAGACGTTTCTCATCCGCGCTCAACCGCAGGGAAGGGCGAAGTCCCAGCGCTACGTTCTGCGCCGCGCTCAGGTGTGGAAACAGGTTGTGATCCTGGAACACAGTGGCGGCTGGGCGCTTGGCTGGTTCGAGCGGCAAGAGATCCTGTCCGTTGAAGGTGAGCGTGCCGCTTTCAGGCTTTTCGAAGCCGGCGATCATGTGAAGCAGAGTCGTCTTGCCGCCACCCGACGGGCCGATGATGGCACAGAGATTTCCCTTCTCGACCGTGAGCGAGTAATCGGCCGTGAAATCCGGCCAGGTCAGGCGGCAATTCTCAATCACCAGCATGGGACAATCGACCTGAAGCGTGTGCGAGTAGAACGGCGAAGAGGACGATGACGAGACCGATGCTTGCCGCCTCGTCGAGCCGGTACGCGCCGAGACGCTCATAGAGGAGATAGGGCAGGGTGACCAGTTCCGTGCCGCCGAAGAGAGCGATGATGCCGAAATCGCCGAATGACAGGGCCATGGCAAGAACAAAACCTGCGGCGAGTGGGCGCCTGAGCGCCGGCCAGTCCATGATCGTCAGCTTCGACCACCCGGCGAGACCGAGGGAGGCTGCGACGCGGCCATAGCGCTCCTCCGTGGTGAGGAGATGAGGCGCTACATAGCGATAGGCGAAGGGCACGGCAGCGAGCCCGTTGATCAATGGGAGAAGGATGAGGCCTGCCGTCGAGGGATCGCCGAAGCGCTGGATCAGCAGGAACAGGCCTGCGGTCAGGGCGAAGGGCGGAACGGCGAGGAGCGTGTCGGGCAGGAAATCGTAGAAGGCGGCAATCCGTGGTGACCGCAGGACGATCCGGCGCCGTCGCGCCGCGGAAGCAAGCGCAAAGGCCAGGACGCAGGCCAGAATGGCGGCAGCGGTCGCAATCGTCAGGCTCGTGACGAAAGCCCGAAGAAGATCGGTATCGATCACGTCGAGCATATTGCGAAAGCCCGTCAGCACGCTGAAGGCGAGCGGTGCGATGAAGACAGCACTGACGACCAGCACGACGGCATCGAGAAGCTTCAGTTTCTCGTTCTTGGCGTCGGGGCGATAAACGAGGCTGCGGATCGTGTGGCCGACTGGCGGACGCGTGAAGGCCCAATGGAGAAGCGCCGTCATCGACAGGCAGATCGCGAGCTGGATCAGCGCGAGCCAGGCGACGCGGCTGAAATCGAGATCGATCTTGAGTGCCTCGAAAATCGCCACTTCGAGCGTGGAGCGACTGGGCCCCCCGCCGAGCGCCAGCACGATGGCAAAACTCTTGAAGCACATCAGGAAGATGAGCCCGGCGACCCCGGGCAGTTCCGCGCGCAGAACCGGCCAGTCGAGATGGCGGAAGATCTGGAAGGGCGTGAAGCCGAAGGCGGTGGCGAGGCGCCAGTGCTCGGCGGGAACCTGATTCAATCCGTCGAGCGTGATCCGCGCCACGAAGGGGCCGTTCAGGAACACATGGGCGATGAGAATGCCGGGATAGCCGAAGATGCTGAAGCCCTCGGTCCATCCGAGAAATGCGAGAAGTTCGGCGAGCCATCCACTGCGCCCGTACACGGCGAAGACCGCGAAGACGGCGACGATGGTGGGCATCACCATCGTAGAGCCCAGGATCGCCAGAAGGACATCGCGGCCGGGAAATCTGCGGCGTGCAAGCGCGAGCGCGAGGCCGATGCCGAGGGCCAGCGACAGAAGGGTGGAAAGCGTTGCCTGGATGACGGAGAAGGCGAGCACACGCCAGAGATAGGGGCCGATGGAGAGAAGCGTCGGTGTCCCTCCATCGAAGCTGGCAAGAGCGATGAAGCCACCCGCGACCAGACTCACGATGGCCAGGGCCACCAGGCTTCCGGGATGGGGCAGCCTCACGATCATGCCGGGCGGTCAGCGCGCCGTGGCGTTGAGCCAGGCATCGGTGAAGGCGCGGCGGTTCTGCTGCACCTCCTCGGGGGTGAAGAGCAGCGCCTGGCTCGGCTGCACCAGATCCTTGAAGGCGGCCGGCAGGCCGGCGGCGGGCGTCTTGGCAGGCATCATCCAATTGCCCTCGGGCATGGCCGACTGGAACGGTTCGCTGAGGATGAAGGCCATGAATTTTTGGGCGAGTTCCGGCTGCTTCGTGGTGCGGGTCATGCCAGCGAGTTCCACGTGAAGGTAATGGCCCTCCGTGAAGGCCGCGGCCTTGTAGTTGTCCTTCTTCTCCGCAATCACGTGATAGGCAGGCGAGGTGGTGTAGGACATCACCATGTCGGCTTCGCCCTTCAGGAACAGGCCATAGGCTTCCGACCAGCCCTTGGTGAAGGTTACGATGCGGGGTTTGAGCTTGCCCCAGGCCTCGCCGGCCTTGTCGCCATAGACCTTCTGCATCCAGAGCAGCAGGCCGAGGCCCGGCGCGCTGGTGCGAGGATCCTGCAGAACCACCTTCGGGCCATTGGGATTGTCGACCAGCTCCTTCAGGCTCTTCGGCGGATTGGGAAGCTTGTTGGCATCGTAGACGAAGGCGTAGTAGCCCCAGTCGAAGGGGATGAAGGCCTCATCGTTCCATTTGATAGGAAGTGTCAGATCTTTTACCTCAGCGCCATGAGGGGCAAAGAGGTTGAGGGATTTCGCCTCCGCCACGAGGTTCATGTCGAGACCGACGACTGCATCGGCCTTGGTGTTCTCGCCCTCCAGCCGCAGCCGTCCGAGTAGGCTGCCCGCATCCTCGGCGGAAACCCAAGTGAGTTCGCAGCCGCAGGTCGCCTCGAAGCGTTCCTTGACGGTCTTGCCGGGGCCGTATTTTCCGGAAAACGAGCTGTAGGTATAGACGGTGAGTGTCGGCTTGGTCTGCGCCTGGGCGAGGCCGGTGGCGAGCCCGAGCGATACGAGGGTGAGAAGCAATCTGCGTAACATTTTATTGGCGCTCCCATGCATGAGGCAGGCCGGACGGGCGGCGCAGATTGCACGGGGCATGGCTTTTATGGCGATGTCGCATGCTCATTCCCTCCGCCGGCATGACCCGGATCAGGTTCGACGGGTCGGTGGCCTGACCACCTCTCAGCCCCGTGTGAGGCTCCCCGTGAGACGCTTTGCTTCTAAATCACTTCGGAGGTGGCTACAAGCCGCCCCTTGGATCACTTCCGGTTGCCCTTGTCCTTGCCGTTGGCCATTGCGGCCCGGCGCAGGGCATCGGCCAAAGCGCCACCGGAGGAGGACGTCTGCTGGGCCGGCTTCCTCTCATTCTGCTGACGGTGCTTCTGGAACGCCGCCCGATTGTCGTCCTGCCGCCCTGCAGGCCGCTTCTCGGCCGGGTCGCTCATGCGCATGGTGAGCGAGATGCGCTTTCTCGGAACATCGACCTCGAGCACCTTCACCTTCACGATGTCGCCGGGCTTCACGACGGTGCGCGGATCCTTCACGAAGGTGTCGGCCAGCGCCGAGATGTGCACGAGGCCGTCCTGGTGCACGCCCACATCGACGAAGGCGCCGAAGGCCGCCACGTTGGTGACGACGCCTTCCAGCATCATGCCAGGCTTCAGGTCGCCGATCTTCTCCACGCCTTCCATGAAGGTGGCGGTCTTGAACTCCGGGCGTGGATCGCGGCCGGGCTTCTCCAGCTCGCTCAAAATGTCCTTCACCGTCGGCACGCCGAACTTCTCGTCCGTGAAGTTTTGCGGGTTGAGCTTCTTGAGAACGGCGCCGTTGCCGATCACGACCTTGATGTCGCTCTTCGTGGCTTCGAGAATGTGGCGCACGACCGGATAGGCTTCCGGATGGACGCCGGAGGCATCGAGCGGATCGTCGCCGTTCGGGATGCGCAGGAAGCCTGCCGCCTGTTCGAAGGTCTTCGGACCGAGGCCCGAGACCTTGGTCAGGGCCTTGCGGGTCTTGAACGGACCGTTGGCATCGCGGTGCGAGACGATGTTCTGCGCCACCCAGTCGCCGAGGCCCGAGACGCGGGCGAGGAGCGGGGCCGAAGCGGTGTTGAGATCGACGCCAACCGCGTTCACGCAATCCTCCACCACCGCGTCGAGGGAGCGGGAGAGCTTGTATTCCGCAAGATCGTGCTGGTACTGCCCGACGCCGATGGATTTCGGGTCGATCTTCACGAGTTCCGCCAGCGGATCCTGCAGGCGGCGCGCGATGGAGACGGCGCCGCGTAAGGACACGTCGAGATCCGGCAGCTCCTGGCTCGCAAAGGCGGAAGCGGAATAAACGGAGGCGCCGGCCTCCGAGACCATGATCTTGGTGAGCTTCAAATCCGGGTGCTTCGAGACCAGCTCGGCGGCGAGCTTGTCGGTCTCGCGCGAGGCCGTGCCGTTGCCGATGGCGACGAGCTCGACCTTATGCACGCGGCAGAGACGCGCCAGCGTCGCGATGGATTCGTCCCATTGGCGCTTCGGCTCGTGCGGGTAGACGGTATCGGTTGCCACAACCTTTCCGGTTGCATCGACCACGGCCACCTTCACGCCGGTGCGGAAGCCCGGATCGAGGCCGAGGGTCGGTCGGGCACCGGCGGGAGCGGCGAGCAGCAGGTCGCGCAGGTTGCCCGCGAACACCTTCACCGCCTCGTCTTCCGCGAGCTGCCAGAGCTTCATCTTCATGTCGAGCTCGATTGAGAAGCGCAGCTTCGTGCGCCAGGCCCAACGCACCGTATCCAGAAGCCACTTGTCGCCCGGGCGGCCCTGATCGACGATGCCGAAGGCGAGCGCGGTGCGGCCTTCGTAGCGGCTGATATAGCCCGGCTCGGCGCTATCCTTGTCCTCCTCCATGCGCAGATCGAGAATCTCTTCCTTCTCGCCACGGAAGAGCGCGAGGATGCGGTGGGAGGGGAGCTTTGTCAGCGGCTCAGCAAAGTCGAAGTAATCGGCGAATTTTGCGCCGTCATTCTGCTTGCCGTCGCGCACCTTCGAGGTCAGGCTGCCGCGCTCCCAATAGGTTTCACGCAAGGCGCCTAAGAGTTCCGCATTTTCCGCGAAACGCTCGACCAGAATGGACCGTGCGCCCTCCAGTGCGGCCTCGGGCGTGGCGACCTCTTTCTCCGTGTTCACGAAGGCGGCGGCAGCCTCCTTCAGCTGGCGGGCCGGCTCGGCGAGGAGCAGGTCGGCCAGGGGCTCCAGGCCCGCTTCCTTGGCGATCTGCGCCTTGGTGCGGCGCTTGGGCTTGTAGGGCAGGTAGAGGTCTTCGAGACGCGCCTTGGTGTCGGCGGTGTTGATCTGAAGTGCCAGCTCGTCGGTGAGCTTGCCCTGCTCGCGGACGCTGTCGAGGATCGTCTTGCGGCGGTCCTCCAGCTCGCGCAGGTAGCGCAGGCGCTCCTCCAGGGTGCGCAGCTGCGCATCGTCCAGGGTGCCGGTGACTTCCTTGCGGTAGCGCGCGATGAAGGGAACGGTGGAACCGCCGTCGAGCAGATCGACGGCTGCCTTGACCTGCCATTCCTGAACATTCAGTTCGTTCGCGATGCGCTGACCGATGGATAGCATGAAAGTCTCCGAAAAAGGCGTAAGGCGCGGCTTCTACGGTGCGGGGTGCCCCCCGGTCAACGGCTCGTCCACAGCGCCGGGGTCGCAGTGCCGATAGGGAATATCGGCCCATCCGACATTTCCGCTTGGCTTGGCAGGCCTTGGCGTATAGACCGTCCGGCCCTTCAAGCTGTGCTCCGAGGTCGCCATGCCCCCGTCCCACGATCTATCCATTGGCATCGATTTCGGCACCAGTAACACGGTCGTGGCCATCGCAGGCCCTGACGGGCATGTGGAGGCGCTGACCTTCGAGCACGGGAGCGAGCGGCTCAAGGTCTATGTCACCGCGCTCTGCTTCTGGGACGAGCGGCACGGCAATGGCCTGAGGACACAGGTCGAGGGTGGACCCTGGGCCATCGACCAGTTCCTGGAGGGGCTTCACGCCCACCGCTTCATCCAGTCCTTCAAGACCTTCGCGGCGAGTGCGACCTTCAAGGAAACCCGGATTTTCCGCGAGCGCTACGCCTTCGAGGATCTCCTGAGCGCTTTCCTGCGCACGCTCATGCGCCATGGCGGCTCGCACCTCGATTGGGGCGCCCGCAACGTCGTCGTCGGACGGCCGGTCCAGTTCGCCGGCTACAATCCGGACGACGATCTCGCCATGCAGCGCTACCGGACTGCCTTCGGCCGTCTTGGAGCGGAGCAGGCCCGCTATGTCTATGAGCCGGTGGGGGCCGCTTTCTTCTATGCGCGGCAGCTCGACCACGATTCCACGGTGCTCGTGGCGGATTTCGGCGGCGGCACCAGCGACTTTTCGGTGATGCGATTTTCGAAGGCCGGCGGCGTGCTGCGGGCCGAGCCACTGGGCCATTCGGGTATCGGCCTTGCCGGCGACGCTTTCGATTACCGCATCGTCGACAAGGTCGTCTCGCCCCGCCTCGGCAAGGGCGGGCAATACCGCTCGATGGGCAAGATCCTGTCGATCCCCAACCACTACTACGCGAATTTCGCGCGCTGGAACCAGCTCGCGATGATGAAGGGCAGCGGAGATCTGAAGGAGCTGCGCGAGCTCGCCCGCACAGCGCTCGAGCCTGAGCCGCTCGAAAAGTTCATCGACATCATCGAGTACGATCTCGGCTTTGCCCTCTACCGCGCCGTGTCCTCGGCGAAGGTAGCGCTTTCCAGCACTGAGGAGACGGATTTCCGCTTCCAGGGTGAGGGCGTCGATATTCAGGCCAAGATCACACGTGCCGATTTCGAAGGATGGATTGCTGAGGATGTTGATCGGATCGCAGGAACGGTCGACGAGGCGCTGTCCAGGGCCGGAGTGAAGCCGGGCGAGATCGAGCGAGTCTTCCTCACGGGCGGCACGTCCTTCGTCCCCGCCATCCGGCGCCTGTTCGTGGATCGCTTCGGTGAAACGCGCCTGACCTCCGCCGACCAGTTCGAATCGATTGCCTATGGACTGGCATTGATCGGCCAGACGGAAGCGCCGGAGCGCTGGGCGGTCACGAATTAGGCTGAATTTAAAATAAAATTACGCTTGCCGCGTGGTGGCAAAGGGTTTTATTTCGCAGTGCAGCAAAATGCGGCTGAAGCGAGCGCGCCCATGTCCCTGATCAATCCCGACGTTACGGCCGAGAAGGATTTCCCCCTTCGTGACGACATCCGGCTTCTGGGACGTATCCTCGGCGACACGATTCGCGAGCAGGAGGGCGAGGCAACCTTCGAGATCGTCGAGCGCATCCGCCAGACCTCGATCCGCTTCCACCGCGATGAGGATGAGATTGCCCGCCGCGAGCTCGAGACGATCCTGAACAGCCTGTCGCGCGGACGCACCAACCAGATCATCCGCGCCTACAGTTATTTCTCGCATCTGGCGAATCTCGCCGAGGACCAGCACCATGTCCGCCGCTCCCGGGCTCATGCGATGGCGGGCGCTCATGCTATGGAGGCTGCGGCGCCGCGCGAGGGAACCTTGGGGCGGGCTCTCAAGCTGATCCAGGAGGCGGGCATCAGCCACACGGCGCTGCAGGCGTTCTTTGCCTCAGCCCTCGTCTGTCCGGTCCTGACCGCGCATCCGACCGAAGTGCGCCGCAAGAGCACCATCGACCGGGAGATGGAGATCTCGCAGGTTCTGGCACGGCGTGACCGTCAGCGCCTGACTCCGGAGGAGGAGGCGGCGTGCCAGGAATCCCTGCGGCGTGCCATCCTCACCCTCTGGCAGACGAGTATTCTCCGCCGTAACAGGCTGAAGGTGATCGACGAGGTCACGAACGGCCTGTCCTATTACGACAATACCTTCTTCAAGGAGCTACCGCAGGTTTATGCCTCCCTGGAGGATCAGCTCGCGGCTATGGTTCCCGCCTGGGGCACGGTGGAAGTTCCGTCCTTCCTGCGCATGGGGAGCTGGATCGGCGGCGACCGCGACGGCAATCCCTTCGTGACGGCGGATGCATTGCGTCAGGCCCTGTTGCTGCAGAGCAAGCATGCGCTCGGCTTCTATCTGGAAGAATTGCATTGCCTGGGCGCCGAGTTGTCCCTCGACGGGCGTTATGTGAACGTTTCCGACGAGGTCCAGGAACTCGCCAAGGCCTCTCCCGATCTCTCGCCCCATCGCCAGGACGAGCCCTACCGCCGGGCGATCACGGGCATCTATGCGCGCCTTGCGGCAACCGCGGCGCGATTGGGGCACGGCGATGTTGCCCGCCACGCGGTGGGCGAGGCGCCGGCCTATGACAGCGTCGAGGAGTTCGAAGGCGACCTCTCGATCCTGCATCGCTCCCTGCGCTCGAACGGATCAGGGTCCCTCACGCGCGGCCGGTTGCGCAAATTGCGCCGCGCCGTCGATGTCTTCGGCTACCATCTGGCGAGCCTCGACATGCGCCAGAACTCCGATGTTCATCAGCGTGTTGTCGCCGAGCTCTTCGAGAAGGCAAATCCCGGCACCGATTATGAAGGGTTGCCGGAGGACAAGCGTGTCGCTCTGCTCCTGGAAGAGCTCCGGACGCCCCGTCTTCTGACATCGCCCTATCTCGAATATTCGCCGGAAACCTCA
Source organism: Microvirga sp. VF16 (assembly GCF_016864375.1). Lineage (GTDB taxonomy): Bacteria > Pseudomonadota > Alphaproteobacteria > Rhizobiales > Beijerinckiaceae > Microvirga. Next base: position 729,393 of record NZ_CP069354.1, read on the forward strand.
TCGGAGCTTGCCATCGTGCATGAGGCGGCGGAGGCCCATCGCCGCTACGGCCGCGCGGCCGTGCCGAACTACGTCATCTCCAAGGCGAGCGATCCGTCCGATATTCTGGAAGTGGCTCTGCTCCTGAAGGAAGCGGGTCTGTTGCGTCCACGCGATGGCGAGATGGATGTGAACATCATCCCGCTCTTCGAGACCATCGCGGATCTTCGCCATTGCAGCGGCGTGATGGATGCGCTCTTCGCGCTGCCCGATTACATGCGCCTGTTGCGCAGCCGCGGTCAGGCGCAGGAGGTGATGCTCGGCTATTCCGACAGCAACAAGGATGGCGGCTTCCTCACCTCCGGCTGGGAACTCTACAAGGCGGAGATCGAGCTGGTCGAGGTGTTCAAGCGCCATCAGGTGGCGCTTCGCCTCTTCCACGGCCGGGGCGGTTCCGTGGGCCGTGGCGGCGGGCCGAGCTATCAGGCAATTCTGGCGCAGCCGGGCGGGGCCGTGCAGGGCGCCATCCGCATCACCGAGCAGGGCGAGGTGATCGCGGGCAAATACTCCAATCCGGACCTCGGACGGCGCAATCTCGAAATCCTCGCCTCCGCGACCCTTGAAGCCTCGCTGCTGCATTCCGGGCAATCCGCGCCGCGCGAGGAATATCTGAACGCCATGGAAGAGCTCTCGAACAGCGCCTTCAAGGCCTATCGGGCGCTCGTCTACGAGACCGAAGGGTTCGAGCGCTATTTCTGGGAATCGACGGTGATCGGCGAGATCGCCAACCTGAATATCGGCAGCCGGCCGGCTTCGCGCACCAATTCGCGGCGCATCGAAGACTTACGCGCCATTCCTTGGGTGTTCGGCTGGGCGCAGTGCCGCCTCATGCTGCCGGGCTGGTACGGCTTCGGCTCGGCCGTCAACGAATGGCTCGAAAAGCGGCCCGATACCGGCTTGGCGTTGCTGCAGGAGATGTATCGCGAGTGGCCGTTCTTCCAGGCGCTGCTCTCGAACATGGACATGGTGCTGGCGAAGAGCAACATCGCCATCGCCTCGCGCTATGCAAACCTCGTCGCAGACGAGAGCTTGCGCGATGGGATCTTCCCGCGCCTGCGCCATGAATGGGAGGATTCGATCAAGCAACTGCTTTCCATCATGCAGCAGGAATCCCTGCTCGACAGCAACCCGCTCCTCGCCCGTTCGATCCGTAACCGCTTTCCCTATCTCGATCCGCTGAATCACCTGCAGATCGAATTGTTGAAGCGTCACCGATCTGGCGATGCGGACGAACAGGTCGTCCAGGGCATCCACCTCTCCATCAACGGCATCGCTGCGGGGCTGCGCAACAGCGGCTAGAGCATCGGACCCAAAAGTGGACACCGCTTTTGGGATCCATCCGATGCTTCTTCATTATGTTGGCGCGTCGTTCGGCGCGCACGATGCGCCAATTCCCCGCAACAGGATTGCGGAACCAGGCCTCTCCGGTTCGGTTGACGCCGGGAGAGCAAGCGCCTCCTGGCGCCTCTCTGCGACATCGATTGAAAGGAGAGCACCATGCCTCGCGGTGACAAGTCTGCCTATACCGACAAGCAGAAGCGCAAGGCCGAGCATATCGAGGAATCCTACGAGAGCCGTGGCGTCTCCGAGAAGGAAGCCGAACGGCGCGCCTGGGCCACCGTCAACAAGCAGGAAGGCGGCGGCAAGAAGGGTAGCTAAAGATGGATCGCCGGCCGCAGCTAAGGTAGTGCGCCGGGCGGAAAGCGGGTGTATGAGGGACGCGATCTCTCTTACCCCGCTTCGTCCAGGAGGAAGCCTTGCTCACGAGTTCTGCCGCCGGCGTCTATGTCATCTGCCCCACGCCCTTCGAGAGCGATGGGCGGGTGGACGTTGCCTCGACCGACCGTATGGTCGAGGCCTATCTGAAAGCCGGTGCCACTGGCTTGACGATTCTCGGCATCATGGGCGAGGCGCCCAAGCTGGCGGCGGATGAGGCGCTGGTTTTCGCCCGTCAGGTCATTGCCACGGTGGCGGGCCGCATCCCCGTCATCGTCGGTGTGTCGGCCGCGGGCTTCGCCGCCATGTCGGGCCTGTCGTCCAAGGTGATGGATGCGGGCGCCGCCGGCGTCATGATCGCGCCGCCCTCGACCCTGAAGACCGACGACCAGATCGTGTCCTATTACGCCGATGCGGTCGAAGCCATCGGCTCGAATGTGCCGTGGGTGATCCAGGATTACCCGCTGACCACCAATGTGATCATGACGCCCAAGGTGATCATGCGGATCATCGAGCAGAGCCCCTCCTGCGTCATGCTCAAGCATGAAGACTGGCCGGGTCTCGACAAGATCACGACTCTGCGCCGCGCCAGCGATGCCGGTCAGGTGCGTCGCGTGTCCATTCTCTGCGGCAATGGCGGCATGTTCCTGCCCTTCGAGATGGAGCGCGGGGCCGATGGCGCCATGACCGGCTACGCCTATCCCGAAATGCTGGTCGGCGTGGTTAATCTCATCAACCAGGGCAAGCGGAAGGAAGCGCACGATCTCTTCGACCGTCACCTGCCGCTGGTGCGCTACGAGACGCAGCCCGGTGTCGGCCTCGCCGTGCGCAAATACGTGCTGAAGCGGCGCGGCATCATCGCATCCGATACGCTGCGCAAGCCGGGGCCGAAGCTGAGCCCGGAGACCATTGCCGAGATCGAATGGCTGATGGAGCGCATCGAGCGCTCGTAATATAGCAAGGGGAGTTTTCACGAATGGAAACAGGATTGAAGGGAAAGCGCGCGCTCGTTCTCGGCGCGAGCAAGGGCTTAGGGTTCGGCATCGCGCAAGGCTTGGCGGAAGAGGGCGCCCGTGTCGCCATTGCCAGCCGCACGATGGAAGGCTCGAATGCCGCCGCCGGCAGGATCGGCAAGGACGTCCTGCCGTTCATCTGCGATACCGGCAAGGTCGATCAGGTCGATGCTCTGGTGAAGGATGTGACGGCAGCGCTCGGTGGCGTCGACATTCTCGTGCTCAACAGCGGCGGTCCGCCGCCCGGCAAGGCGCAGGGCGTGTCGTCCGACCAGTGGCGCCAGTCGTTCGACGCCATGTTCGTCAATCTCGTGCGGATTGCCGATCAGCTTCTCCCCGGCATGATCGAGCGCAAGTTCGGTCGCATCATTTCCGTGATCTCGTCCGGCGTGATCCAGCCGATTCCCAACCTCGCGATTTCCAACGCCATTCGGCCCGCGCTCGTAGGCTGGGGCAAGACGCTGGCAAGTGAAGTGGCGTCCTCCGGTGTGACCGTGAACGCCATCGCGCCGGGCCGCATCGCCACCGATCGCCTGAAGCAGCTCGACACCGCCAATGCGGAGCGCACCGGTCGTTCCGTGGAAGATGTGGCAACGGCTGCCCGCGCCGGCATTCCGGCAGGCCGTTACGGCGAGATCGAAGAGTTTGCGGCGGCGGCCGTCTTCCTCGCCAGCGAGAAGGCCTCCTTCATGACAGGCGGGATCCTGCGCGTCGATGGCGGGCAGATCTCGTCCTCGACCTGAAGCAAGACAAAAAGGAGAGGTGAGACGCGATGTTGTCTCACCTCATCCGTTCAAGCGATTATCCCCGCCCAATGAAGAACGATTCCCGCCGCGGATGTTGCGGCAAGCGTCGGCAGCATCCCGACATGCAAGCGGAACATGGCGACGATGGCCGCGCCCGAGAGCAGGAGCGCCCATAGATTGACGCTATCCCATACCGGTGCATCGAAACTGAACGGGCCCCATTCGACCGTCTGAACGTTGCCGAAGATCGTGTGGATGCCGAACCAGATCGCAAGGTTCAGGATCACGCCGACGACAGCTGCGGTGATGGCGGTGAGGGCTCCGCTCAAGGCCCGGTTGCCGCGTAAGGTCTCGATGTAGGGTGCGCCGAGAAAAATCCAGAGAAAACAGGGCGCAAAGGTCACCCATGTGGCGAGAAGGCCGCCGAGCGTTCCGGCCAGCAGCGGATTGAGCGCGCCGGCTTCCCGGAAGGCTGCCATGAAGCCCACGAATTGCAGCACCATGATCAGCGGGCCCGGCGTCGTCTCGGCCATGCCGAGGCCATCGAGCATCTCGCCGGGCTGCAGCCAGCCATAGGTCTCCACCGCCTGCTGCGCCACATAGGCCAGGACGGCATAGGCTCCGCCGAAGGTCACCATTGCCATCTTGGAGAAGAAGATCGCGATCTGGCTGAAGACGTCGTCTCGACCGAGGATCATCAGGAGAGCCAGAACCGGCACGAGCCAGAGCGCGAGCCAGATTGCGGCGACTCGCATGCTGCGGCCCATGTTTGGAGAAGCATGGGCAGGAAGATGCTCACCCAGAAGGTTGTCATTGTCCTGCGCATCGCCGCCATGTCCGCCCGTCTGGAATTGCGGCAGGTCCGCGCGCCCGCCGACAAAGCCGATCAGTCCGGCTGCGAGAACGATCAACGGAAACGGTGCATCGAAAAAGAAGATCGCCACGAAGGCTGTCGCGGCGATCCCGACGAGGATGCGATTCTTCAGCGCTCGCCTGCCGATCCGCACCACCGCTTCGAGCACGATGGCGAGCACGGCGGCCTTCAGGCCGAAGAAGAGCGCTGCAACGAAGCCGACCTTGCCATAGAGGGCATAGATCCAGCTCAACCCCATGATGGCGACGATGCCGGGCAGGATGAACAGCCCGCCCGCCATGATGCCACCGAGGGTGCGGTGCATCAGCCAGCCCACATAGGTGGCGAGCTGCTGGGCCTCCGGGCCCGGCAGCAGCATGCAGTAGTTGAGCGCGTGGAGAAACCGGCTCTCGGAAATCCAGCGCTTCTCCTCGACCAGGATGCGATGCATCACGGCGATCTGCCCCGCAGGCCCACCGAAGCTGAGCGCTGCAATGCGCAGCCAGACACGAAAGGCCTCACCCAACGAGACACCATGGTCGGGCGTGTCCTGAGCACCGCGCAGGTCCGAGTTCTGCAAGGTGTCGTTCACGTCAGGTTCCTGGCTTCTTCGAAGGCCAATTGTGCGTTTCATCCGTCGCATCGCGGCACCAGCGATAGAAGGCATCGTAGAGCACAAGCCCGGCCCCGAGCTGCGCGAGGTCGTCCGCGTACATGCGTGACAGTCCCAGCGAGGCAGCAAGCAAGCCGGGCACTTCCGGCGCCAGGTCGGGCCGTGCGGTATCGGCTCCCCTGACGATGGTGGCGAGATGCTTCAGGGGCTCGGTGGAAAGCCCGAACTCCTCGACCATGACGTCGAAAGTGCACAGCTCGCCGCGATGACTCCAGAAGACATCATCGCCCTCGATGTCGAAAGGCGTGGCTGAAAAGCGTTCCGCCACACCCTGGACCTCCGAGGTCGGGACGAACAGGAAAACGGCATCGGGATCGACGAAGCGGCGGATCAGCCAGGGGCAGGCGATCCGGTCGATCTTGGGCCGCGAGCGCGTGACCCAGATCGTCCGTCCCTGTGGGTCACGCGGTGGAATCCGCTCGGTTGGGACCATGGGCAAACCGGCTTGCGCCCAGGCCAATGTTCCGCCCTCAAGAGTATCGGCCGACAATCCGGCATGGCGCAGCCAAGCGGCTACCCCATGGCTGAGCTTCAAGCCTTTCTGACAGATCACGACGACGGAATGACCATCGAGGTCTTGCGCCCAGTCCGCGACGGTCTCGAAGGGTCGACGCCTGGATCCGGGAATCAGGCGGGGATCGCTTACAAAGTCCTCATCGGTGCGCACATCGATGAGAAGAGGACACTTGGGCGTGCCGATAAGGCGCGCGAGCTTTTCAGGGGAGATGGTGTTGAATGACGACATGGTTGCATCCGTAAAGGTTCAGAGCGGATGCGATGCTTGGGCATGTCGCCTCGTGGGGAGATCGCAATCCCCATGAGGGAAATCAAAATTCAACCCTTCGGCTTTGTCAAATCAAATCGGAGGGTCAGAAGTCCTGCTCGGAATCGCGTTCCAGGGTCTGCACCACGAGACCGTTCTCGATGAGCGCGGTCCACACATCCTCGGCCGTGTCGGCAAAGTTGGAGAGCGTGCGGTCGTGTTCGCTCACCATGCCATGGTCGAGCAGGGCGTCGAATTTGATGACCGATTGCCAATAGGCCTTGTCGAAGAGGACGATCGGCAGAGGAGGTGCTTTGCCGGTCTGGCGCAGGGTCAGGATCTCGAACAACTCATCCAGGGTGCCGAACCCGCCGGGGAATACGACGAGGGCATTGGCCCGCATCGCCAGATGCATCTTGCGCATGGCGAAGTAGTGAAAGCGGAAGGTCAGGTCAGGGGTCGAATAGGCATTGGGTTCCTGTTCGTGCGGCAGGGTGATGTTGAAGCCGATGGAGGGCGCGCCGACATCGAAGGCGCCTCTGTTGGCCGCCTCCATGATGCCGGGACCACCACCGGTCGCAATCACGTTGTCCCGGGTTCCGCTGGTGATGGTCATCGCACCGCCGCGCTCTGAGGCAATGGCGCCAAACAGGCGGGCCTGCTCGTACCAGAAACGATGCTTTCCCGGTCCATCCTCCCGCACGCGGGCGCTGCCGAACACGACGATGGTGGAGCGCACGCCCCAGGTGCGCAGATACTCTTCGGCTTTGGCATATTCCAGCTGGAATCGGACCCCGCGCATGGAATCGCCCAGGAGGAAATCCTGATCCATCGCCGCCAGCCGATAGGAGGGAGAGGCGAGGCTTGCTGCGTTCGATGGCTTGCCGTCGTTCATAAGGAGCACTCCTTTAACTCGGCTGTGCACAAAGCATACTTTCAGGGCCGGGTTAACTCTCTGTCGGTCCGGTCGGATCCTCCAAAGGTCCATGAGGTGGACTTTTCGACCGACTTCGAGGCAGCAGGTTTTGTAACTGCGCTTCGTTATGGAGAAAGAACCCGCTTTGTTCCGAGGTTTCCCCGGTGCATGGCCGTCGTGCTCATTTTCCCTATAGCCCCTTACGCCCCGCTCGCTATATCAAGGGCGCATAAGGGGAGAGGGCGGAAACGGCCCTTAACAGAAAGCGAGCGCCAGCCGATGGACCACCTGTCTTCGACGAACATAGCCCGAATTCTGCCGGCCGACGGGTTCCAAGGGGCCCTTGTCGGACGCGTCTGGCGCCCCGGCATCGGGCCTTCCGTGGTCGCCATCAGGGAGGATGGTCTCTTCGATATTTCCTCGGCCTGTTCCACGGTGAGCGCTCTTGCCGCCATGGACGATCCGGCGCGTGTGGTGAAGACGGCGCAGGGCGAGCGAGTTGGATCTCTTGAGGAGGTTGCGGGCAATACTGCGCCGGACAGCCGCGATTCATCGAAACCCTGGCTTCTCGCCCCCATCGACCTTCAGGTCATCAAGGCGGCTGGCGTCACCTTCGCCGTCTCCATGCTGGAGCGTGTGATCGAAGAGCGGGCGCGGGGCGATGCCAGTGCCGCAGCTGCCATCCGGGCCGAGGTTCTGCGACTCGTCGGCGACGATCTGAGCCGGCTCAAACCAGGATCTCAGGAGGCCATGGCCCTGAAAGAGGTTCTCGTCGCTCAGGGAGCGTGGAGCCAGTATCTCGAAGTGGGCATCGGCCCCGATGCTGAGGTCTTCACCAAGGCACCGACGCTCTCGGCCGTCGGAGCCTTCATGGATGCGGGCCTGCATCCCAAATCCACCTGGAACAATCCCGAGCCGGAAGTGGTGGTGATCGTCACCGCTCAAGGCAAGATCGTCGGCGCGACTCTCGGCAATGACGTGAACCTGCGCGATTTCGAAGGACGCTCCGCGCTGCTCCTCTCGAAGGCGAAGGACAACAATGCTTCCTGTTCCATCGGCCCGTTCATCCGGTTCTTCGACGAGACCTTCTCTCTCGACCATGTTCGCCAGACCAATGTGACGCTGACGGTCGAGGGTGAGGACGGGTTCAAGCTCGAAGGCTCGTCGTCGATCACGAAGATCAGCCGCGATCCCGAAGATCTCGTCGCGCAGACCGTCGGTCCGCACCATCAGTATCCGGATGGGTTCGCGCTGTTCCTCGGAACGATGTTCGCGCCGACGCAGGACCGGGACGATGCCGGCATGGGCTTCACGCATAAGCGCGGTGACATCGTCACCATTGCGGCTCCCAAGCTTGGAGCGCTGATGAACCGCATGAAGCCGAGCTCCGAATGCGAGCCGTGGACCTTCGGCATCGGCGCTCTCATGTCCAACCTGGCCCAACGGGGCCTCATCAACACCAGACAGGCAGGTTAACGATGACGAAGAATTACATTGCGGGCGAGTGGCTGTCGGCGACGGAAGCCTCGGCCAACGTCAATCCATCGAACACCAACGATGTGGTGGGTGAGTATGCCCGCGCCTCCGTGGCCGAGGCCGAGCGCGCGATTGCCGCCGCCTACGATGCTTTCCCGGCCTGGTCGCGCTCCTCGATCCAGCAGCGCCACGATATCCTGAAGGCCGTCGGCGACGAGATTCTCGCTCGCAAGGAGGAACTCGGCCGCCTGCTGTCGCGCGAGGAAGGCAAGACCCTGCCCGAGGGCATCGGCGAGGTCACCCGGGCCGGCCAGATCTTCCTGTTCTTCTCCGGCGAGTGCCTGCGCATGGCCGGCGAGAAGGTGCCGTCCGTGCGGCCGCTGATCGATGTCGAGATCACCCGTGAGCCGGTCGGCGTCGTCGGCCTGATCACGCCGTGGAACTTCCCGATCGCGATTCCGGCCTGGAAGATCGCGCCAGCGCTCGCCTATGGCAACACGGTGGTGTTCAAGCCGGCCGACCTCGTGCCGGGCTCGGCCCATGCGCTGTCCGAGATCATCATCCGCGCCGGCGTGCCGGCCGGCGTGTTCAATCTGGTCATGGGCCGCGGTTCGGTGGTCGGCGAGGCCATGCTGAACAGCCCGAAGGTCTCCGCCATCTCCTTCACCGGCTCCGTGCCGACGGGCCGCAAGGTCGCCCAGACCTGCGTCACCTCCGATCCGATGAAGAAGGTGCAGCTCGAGATGGGCGGCAAGAACCCGATGGTGGTGCTCGACGACGCCGACCTGAAGGTGGCGGTGGATTGCGCCGTCAACTCGGCCTTCTTCTCCACCGGCCAGCGCTGCACGGCTTCTTCGCGTCTGATCGTGACCGAGGGCATCCACGACAAGTTCGTGGATGCCATGCAGAAGCGCATGCAGGGGCTCGTCATCGACGATGCCCTTAAAAGCGGCACGCAGATCGGCCCGGTGGTCGACCAGAGCCAGCTCGACCAGGATCTGAAGTACATCAGGATCGGTCAGGAGGAAGGCGCTAAGCTGGTGGCTGGCGGCGAGCTTCTGAAGCGCGACACGCCCGGCTTCTATCTGGCGCCGGCTTTGTTCACCGAGGTCAGCAACACGATGCGGGTGGCGCGTGAAGAGATCTTCGGGCCGGTGGCGACCGTGACCCGGGCGAAGGATTACGACGAGGCGCTGGAACTGGCCAACGACACGCCGTTCGGCCTGTCGACGGGCATCTGCACCACAAGCCTGAAATACGCCTCGCACTTCAAGCGCAATGCCGAGGCCGGCATGGTGATGGTGAACCTGCCGACGGCGGGCGTGGATTATCACGTGCCGTTCGGCGGCCGGAAGGGCTCGAGCTACGGTCCGCGCGAGCAGGGCCGCTACGCGCAGGAGTTCTACACCACGGTCAAGACCGCCTATACCTTCGACGGCAATGGGCCTTACGTGCCGAAGACCAAGGGAAGCGAGTAAGGCGAGTACTCTCGCAACTTGCGCGGCCTCGGCATCTCAATCTGTGAGATGCCGAGGCCATTAACTTATGTGATAGCTGAGCTTGCGGAATCGCGGTTTCTGCCGGGCGAAGCGGTATGCGTTTTCGGATTCCAACGGGCTGCCAGCACGGCATCCCGAGTGGCGTTAACTTTATCGACAAAACTCAGGCAGCTTTTGGCCCAATCCATTGAACTTTGCCATGGGAACGCCATCATAGGCCTCCAAGAGAACTTGCACTTACAAGCTCGAACTTCTGCAGTGGCAAACGTTGTTGCGTTCAAGTCCAGGTCTGTTGGCGTGGAAAATTGAATTGCAATTTCGTTCTATTGAGAATGGATGCTGCCAGTTCTGCGAGCCGGTGAGTGGCGCTCCGTTAATAGTAGAGAACTTAATATGGTTACTTCCCGGCGTTATCTCATTGCTTCTTCCCTTGCACGTCTGATCCGCAAGGAGCGGGGGGGCAATCGTGTGACGGAAGGCCACTTCCCCAACCAGGCTGACCGCAGTTCCTTCGTGGTCGTGGAAGGCGACAAGGGCAGCCTCGTCCTGCTTCATGCGGGTCCCAATGGGCCGATCGAGGAGCGCACAGAGGTTCCGCGCGCTCATGCCGAGGCGCTTCTCGACGTGACGCCCGGCAAGCTTGACTATCTGCTCACCCACCTGACTGTCGGAACCCGCGACATCCAGATCGTCCGCTTCGTGACGCCGGGCCCCTTGGACCTCATCTCCGTTCCGTTCGAGAGCGACGAGGAGGCCAGGGATTTCCGGCCCCTGTCCTGGTTCGGTTCGGATGTGACGACGGAAGTGGCCTATCAGAATCGGTCCATCGCTTTGGAAGGCGCACCGCAGGCGCCCGACGTTCCGATGTCGAACGCCGCCCTCAACAGCCTGCTCGACACGCTCGAAAATCGGTACTCCGCCCCGCGCGGCTACACTCCGCACGCACCGGCGCAAGCCGCAGCCCCGACACGCAACGCGCCAGCCGCACCCGCGCAAGCAGGCGAGAGAACGGCGCAGCCTCAGCGGGGCGTCCTGTCCAGGCCCGCCGCTCCGGTCGATGCGGATCTGGGCGATGACGATGCCGGCGACGACAATGATCTGAACCTCAACATCGAGGACAATGTCATCCGCGAGCTCGCCCGCTCGCTCCGTCCTCAGCGCCGCTGATCGCTCGGTCCATTCGGGTTCTAAGAAAGCCTGCACCATTCGCGTGGTGCAGGCTTTTTCAACTTGGCAGCACGATGCAGCTGCCGCCGGCCGTGCGAATGTTGCGACACAGCTGTTCCGCCGCCTGCCGCGTTTCAGCCGGTGCCCGGACCCGGTAGAAGGTGCGCGTGCCGCGATAGCGCAGCCGCGTTCCGATGATCATCGGACGCATGTCCTTCAGGAGTGAAGCATAGGCTTGGCTCGCGCGCCTGAATGTGGCGAGGGCCCGCTCCTTCGAGAAGTTGCCGGCAAGCTGAACGCCCCACGGAGCGAAGGGCGCTTCAAGGGTATCGCCACGCCCGGGAATGCGCAGGGTGGCGACGATCTGCTGGCAGCTCTGCTCTGACGCTTGCCGATCGTCGGCGTTCTTCCGCTCCTTGGCATCCGCCGCCCATTCCTCGGCGGAACGGCCCGTCACCGCGATCACGTAGTTCCTCGTTTCGGCAGGCAATCCTCCCTGGCCGGCGAGCCAGGAGGTCACCCGAGCAGGCCCTCCATTATAGGCGGCGGCCGCAAGCCCCAGATTGCCGAACTGTTCCGCGAGATGGGCGATGAATTCCGCGGCCTTGGGGATCGCCTGCTCGGGATCGAAGGGATCGGTCAGACCTCTTTCCTTAGCCGTGCCAGGCATGAACTGGGCGATGCCCTGTGCGCCCACAGGGCTGACGACGCGTGGGCGAAACGAACTCTCCTGCCAGATCAGCCGGGTGAGCAGATCGTGCGGGATCTGCTGGGTCCGAGCCGCCCCTTCGATCAGCCGGCACAAGGCCTGCTCGACGGTCTCCGTTGACGCTCCCGGGTTGGCCCAGGCGGCGCCGCAGAGGACAATTCCGCAAAGCGCCAGCCACAAGCGCATGAAGAACCCCGCTCGGAAGAGTTGATGATCGAACAATGAAGATGACGTGCCAAGCTACAAATAGGCGATCATTCGCCCTGCCAAGAGCACGACGATCCAGGCAATGAGAGAGACAAGGGCATAGGCACGGGCTTCCGGCGGCAGCGTGCCAGCCCGCAGGGCCGTTCCGAAACGGGCGTGAAAGAGGGCGACGTTGACGAGCCCCAAGGCAATGAAGGCTAGCTTCACGTAGAAAGCCGGATTTACCCCGAGCGCGCGCGCTTCGACGGCCAAGAGAAGCGTTCCGGTCGGGATCTGCATTGCAAGGCCGACGGCGGCGAGGGGGATGGCATAGCGCCCGACCTGCCATGCATGCTTACCGTGCTCGGCCAGAACCTTCAGGTCGAAGACCACAATGCCGCCGACGACGAAGGCTGCCCCGAGCACGTGCAGCAAATTTGAGATCGTATAGAGCCAAGCGGAATGACGTCCCGTATGGCCGAGCCAGGAGCCCTCCAGTGCGGCAAGGAAATCGAGATACATGGGAGGCCTAGCGCAGTTCGTAGGTCTTGCCGCTCACGACGATCCGCTCGGCTCGCATTTCCGTTGCGGTGCGGGTGGAGGGATAGCCTTCGAGCCTGACCTGCGTTCCGGGCTTGATCATGTCGGGGTTCAGCCCGCGTGCGTTCATGCGGAACGGGGGCGCGAGCACCGCCTCCCAGCTTTTCCCCTGGTAGGGCACCATCACCATGACGTGTGGGTTCTCCCAATCGGCCCGCTCGACATTGCCGGTGATCGTCATGACCCGGCCCGCATCGTAGCTGCCCCAGCCATGATGGGCGACGGCGATGCCGCCGGTCAGGAGGGCTCCGAAAAGGCATAATCCGAACAGAGGAAGTTTCATGATAAACCCCTGGTCTCTGAGCCAGACAGATGGCCAGAGTTGGCCGCAGGGGGCGTGGCGTCAAGGCGTTTGAAGGCAAGGCTCACTCCGATCATCGGATCGTGATGGGATGGCCCGGAGGATTCGCCCGTCTGCGGCGTCCCGGCTATGCTGCGGTTCTCGAATCAACCCTTGTTCAGGGACAGCAATGGCATCGATCTTCAAGGACCTCTGGAACCGTCTCGCAGGCGGAGGCAATGCTGGCGAACGCGAGGAACTTGCCGCCGAGGCTGTGGAATACAAGGGCTTTCGCATCCGGCCGGCGCCTTATTCCTCCAAGGGCGGATTCCAGACGGCCGGGGTGATCGAGAAGGATTTCGAGACGGGCATGAAGGAGCACCGCTTCGTGCGGGCGGAAACCCATCCCAGCAAGGATGAGGCTGCCATGTTTGCGGTCACCAAGGGCAAGCAGATCATCGACGAGCAGGGCGACCGCATCTTTCGCTGAACGCACCGATCCCCGACCTGCGCCGCATTGAACCGGTTTCCGCGTTTCGTGCGCAGAGGCGCGCAACCATTGCCGGTTGCGGAGGTTGCCTCCGTAAACGCGCGCCTTTCTGCGGACAGCTCTCAATCAGATAATCTGATCATGCGTCTCAGGATTATCGATTGGCGCTGATTGCCGTGGGTTCTTACAATCTCGCGGGGGCGTGTCGCAATCAACCGTCAGTCAAGGGAGATCGCCATGGCCAAGAACCCCAAAACGCCTTCGGAAGCATCCGATCGGGTCCTGACGAACAGGCAGGGTCATCCCGTCGCCAACAACCAGTCCCAGCGCACCGTGGGCAGCCGCGGCCCGGCTACGCTGGAGAATTATCAGTTTCTTGAGAAGATCACTCACTTCGATCGGGAGCGCATCCCCGAACGGGTCGTCCATGCCCGCGGCTTCGTGTGCTACGGCGAACTCGAGGTGACCGGCAAGATCGGCGACGAGCCCGCGTCGAAATACACCCGGGCCAAGCTGTTCCAGACAGCCGGCAAGAAGACGCCGCTCGCCATCCGCTTCTCGACCGTGATCGGCGGTCGCGATTCCTCCGAGGTCGCCCGCGATCCGCGCGGCTTTGCGGTGAAGTTCTACACCGAGGATGGCAATTGGGATCTGGTTGGCAACAACTTGGCCGTTTTCTTCATTCGCGATGCCATCAAGTTTCCCGATGTCATCCATTCCCTGAAGCCGGATCCGGTCACCTTCCGCCAAGAGCCGAACCGCATCTTCGATTTCATGAGTCAGACGCCCGAATCCATGCACATGCTGACCCACCTGTTCAGCCCGCGCGGCATTCCGGCGAGCTACCGGCACATGGAGGGTTTTGGGGTCAACACCTACAAGATGGTCAACGCGCAAGGCGATACCGTCCTGGTCAAGTACCATTTCCATCCGCGCTGCGGCGTCGCCAGCCTGACGGCGGACGAGGCGGCCAAGGTGCAGGGACAGGATCTCGGCTCGGCCTCCAAGGATCTTTTCGAGGCCATCGAGCGCGGCGACTATCCCCAATGGGATCTGTACGTGCAGATCATGGACGATCATGACCATCCGGAGCTCGACTGGGATCCGCTGGACGACACCAAGATCTGGCCGGAGAAGGATTTTCCGTTGCGGCACCTGGGCGTCATGACCCTGAACCGGAATGTGGACGATCACTTCAACGAGAACGAGCAGATCGCCATGGGCACCGGTGTCCTCGTGGACGGGCTCGATTTCTCCGACGACAAGATGCTGGTAGGCCGCACCTTCTCCTATTCCGACACCCAGCGTTATCGCGTCGGCACGAACTATCTGCAGCTGCCCGTCAATCAGGCCAAGAATGCCAAGGTGCACACGAACCTGAACGGTGGGACGATGGCCTATCGCCGCGATCTGGCGCCGGGGCAGAATCCACATGTGAATTACGAGCCGTCGATTCATCACGGCCTGCATGAGACGCCGCGCGAGGAGCCCAACAATCCGCCGGAAGTGCGCGGGCGTCTGACCCGCAGCGTGATCGAGCGGCGCAACGATTACATCCATGCTCGTGGCCGCTACTGCACCATGATGGATTGGGAGCGCGACGATCTCGTTCACAACATGGGCACGCTGCTCGGCCAGTGCGAGCGCGACGTGCAGGAGCGCATGGTGTGGCACTTCCTGATGGTGCATGACGATTACGGCACCCGTGTCGGGAAGATGCTCGGCATCACGGCCGATGACGTGAAAAATTTGCCCCCGCTGCCGAAGCAGGTCCTGACCGACGAGGAAAAGCGCCGCCTGCAGAATCTTGGCAGGAACGGCGACACAATCGACTCGAATGTCTGGGGGCAGTGGACGAGCTCGGTGAAGAACTACAAGGCCTCGGGCGAGGAGGTTTTGGGCGGCCTCCACGATGTCACCCCGGCCATGGGGCAGGCAGCCGAATAAGCCTCAAGCGATGATTTATGGGAAACGAGCCGGGAAATCCCGGCTCGTTTCCTGTGTCAGTTCCGGCACGTGCCTGGAACCCAGGCTCCCACGGCTTTCGGCATAGGCCTTCGTGAATTCGGCGCCGAAGAGCAGGATCAGGGACGAGTAATAGATCCAGAGCAGGATCGTGATGATGGACGCGGCGGCACCGTAGCTCGACGCGATGTTGCTCTTGCCGAGATAGTATCCGATCAAAAACTTGCCGAGGGTGAACAGGAGCGCGGTGACCAGGGATCCGGTCCAGACATCGCTCCAGCGCAGGTCCACGGCCGGCAGCAGCTTGAACATCATCGCGAACAGGAGGGTCGCGATGACGAAGGCGACCAAGCTGTTCAGAAAGCGCAGGATGATCGTGGCGCCTGAGAAATTGGCCTCGAGATAGTGTCCGACGGCGGTCAGCCCCGTGTCGATGACGAGCGACACCAGCAGCAGAAAGCCGATCCCGAGGACCATGGCGAGGCTGACGAGCCGCGTGCGGATGAAATCCAGAACGCCGTAATTCGCGGGCGGCTTCGCCTTCCAGATAATGTTCAGATTGTCCTGCAATTCCACCACGGCCCCGGTGACCAGCAGAAGAAAGGTCGTGATGCCGATGGTGGTGCCGAGGATGCCGGAGCCCATATTGCTGGCGCTGGCGATCATGGCCTCAAGGGCAGACGCCTCGCTGGTCCCGATCAGACCGCCGAGTTCGGCCACGATGGCGCCCTGGGCCGCCTCCCGTCCGAAGGCCAGTCCCGCGACCGCGATGGCGGCAAGCAGCATGGGAGCCAGCGAGAAGACGGTGAAGAAGGCGATGGAGGCGCCAAGGCTCATGGCGCGGTTATTCCACCAGCCCGCGAATGCCACCTTCAAGAGCCGCCATGTTTCAGAAAACATGCATGGGACCAATCCCGCCGGGCGAGCCGGCGCCGCAAACGGAGTGACTTGGCCGTTAACGGGCAGGAACTTTCTCTGTTCCTGCGAAGTGGAAGCGGTCGCCGTTGCCGAGGCATCGTGCGGAAAGCGGCTGCGGCCTTCCGCACGATGCGAGGCTTATGGGATCGACCCGTTGGGCTAAGCAGCCGCTTCCTGCTTCAGCGATGCCATATCGATCACGAAGTGGTACTTCACGTCGCTCTTGAGCATGCGTTCATAGGCTTCGTTGATCTTCTGGATCGGGATGATCTCGATCTCGGCGGTGATGCCGTGCTGGGCACAGAAATCGAGCATTTCCTGCGTCTCCGGGATTCCCCCGATCAGGGAGCCGGCAAGCTGGCGCCGCTTCATGATCAGATTGAACACCGTCGTGGCCGGGTGCGGCTCGGCCGGCGCGCCCACGAGCACCATGGCGCCGTCCCGGGCGAGAAGCACGAGATAGGCGTCGAGGTCGTGTGGCGCGGCGACGGTGTCGAGGATGAAATCGAAGCTGTTCACATGCTCCTTCATAGCCTCCGAATCCCTGGACACGACAACCTCATGGGCGCCGAGGGTCAGGGCATCCTCGCGCTTGTTGGGGGAGGTGGTGAACAGCACCACATGCGCCCCCATGGCCCGCGCGAGCTTGACCGCCATGTGGCCTAAGCCGCCGAGGCCGACCACGCCGACCTTCTGGCCGGGCTGCACGCGCCAGCGGCGCAGGGGGGAATAGGTGGTTATCCCCGCACACAAGAGAGGCGCTGCTGCGGCCAGGTCCATGCCCTCCGGCACCTTCAGGACGAAGCTCTCATCGACCACGATGAGGTCGGAATAGCCGCCATAGGTATTGGCGCCCGTGCCCTGCTCCGGGCCGTTATAGGTGCCGGTGAAGCCCACCTCGCAGTATTGCTCCAGGCCCTCGCGGCAGCTCCTGCAGGTGCGGCAGGAATCCACCATGCAGCCGACGCCGACGAGATCGCCGACCTTGAACTTCTGCACGCCGTCGCCGACGCGTGTGACACGGCCGACGATCTCGTGGCCTGGCAGTGAGGGAAAGAGAGTGCCACCCCATTCCGCACGGACCGTATGCAAGTCGGAGTGACAGACGCCGCAATAAAGAATCTCGATCTGGACGTCGTTCTCTCGCGGCTCCCGGCGTTCGAAGCGGCAAGGGGCAAGCGGTGTGGTCGCGTCCTGGGCGGCATAGCCAAAAGCTTTGGTCACGGGAATATTCTCCGAATTTTCGGGCGGCGGGGAATGCAAGACCTAGCGGCGCGACGGCGCGCAGAGGCACTGAAGTGCAACAGACGATAGGCTCGATCGGACCGTCGTCAACGGAGGGACAGGAGGTTTCTTCCCGCAAAATCGGACCGGAATGGGAGCCGGGCCAGGACCCTTGAAGGAGGTGGTCGAAGGAGTCCGGTGTCGCGGCGTAATCGTCTTTATGCACAAGGTCACGTTCAATTGACCGCCTGTGTCTAGTATTCCGACTCTGCCAATCCAATCTCTTGGGTAAGGCCTTGCGATGGCTCATGGAAAGCCGAGGCACGGTGGTGCAGGCGGCAATGAGGCACAGTGGATTTCGGGTGTCTTTGAGAAACTTTAACTTGCTGTCCCGCCCGCAATCCGCGACTCTAGCTGTTGAGGGCGGGCATATTATTCAAGGCGCACAGGTCACTCCAACAGAATTGAACCTGTCGCGACCTGCTTTTTCTCCGCCATGACAAAAGGAGTACGCCGCATCATTTCGACCGCATCATAGTATCGCATGGTCTGAGCAACCTTAGCGGTGCACAATAGTTATCTCTGAGAGGGATTGGATTTCGGTGGCGCCATGCATCATTCCGACGACCTGTTCTCGAGTTTCTTGAAGACCTATGAAACCCGCCGCGAGGCGGAGATGTCCCTCGCGGAATACCTGGAAGGGTGCCGCAACGATCCCATGATGTATGCGAGCGCTCCCGAGCGCATCCTGGCAGCGATCGGCGAGCCCCAGCTTGTCGATACGTCAAAGGACGCGCGCCTCGGCCGCATCTTCATGAACCGCACCATCCGGGTCTACCCAGCTTTTTCCGAATTCTACGGCATGGAAGAGACGATCGAGATGATCGTCAGCTTCTTCCGCCACGCCGCCCAAGGCCTGGAAGAGCGCAAGCAGATCCTTTATCTGCTCGGCCCCGTCGGCGGCGGCAAATCCTCCCTTGCCGAGCGTCTGAAATCCCTGATGGAGGTCAATCCCATCTACGTGCTGAAGGCGGGCGACGAGATCAGCCCGGTCTTCGAGAGTCCGCTCGGTCTTTTCGATCCGGAACAGATGGGTCCGATGCTCGAAGAGCGCTACGGCATTCCGCAGCGTCGGCTGACCAATCTGCTCAGCCCCTGGGCGATCAAGCGCCTCGACGAGTTCAAGGGCGACATCTCCAAGTTCCGGGTGATCAAGATCAACCCGTCCCGCCTGAGGCAGATCGCCATTGCCAAGACTGAGCCGGGCGACGAGAACAACCAGGATATCTCGTCTCTCGTGGGCAAGGTCGATATCCGCAAGCTCGAGACCCTGTCCCAGGCCGATCCCGACGCCTACAGCTATTCCGGCGGCCTCAATCGCGCCAATCAGGGCATTCTCGAATTCGTCGAGATGTTCAAGGCACCGATCAAGATGCTGCATCCCCTGCTCACGGCGACGCAGGAGGGCAACTATGTCGGCACGGAGAACATCGGGTCGATCCCGTTCAGTGGCATCATCCTGGCGCATTCCAACGAGGCGGAATGGCAGACCTTCCGCACCAACAAGAACAACGAAGCGTTCATCGACCGCATCTACGTGATCAAGGTGCCCTACTGCCTGCGCGTCACGGAGGAACAGAAGATCTACGAGAAGCTGATCCGCAGCTCGGAACTGGCCGGCGCTCCCTGTGCTCCAGCTACGCTGGAGATGCTGGCCCGGTTCTCGGTTCTGTCGCGGCTGCGGGCGCATGAGAACTCGAATTTCTACTCGAAGATGCGTGTCTATGACGGCGAGAGCCTGCGCGAGGTCGATCCGCGTGCGCGCAGCCTGCAGGAATATCGGGACTCGGCCGGCGTCGACGAGGGCATGGATGGAATCTCGACCCGCTTCGCCTTCAAGGTCCTGTCTGCCACCTTCAACCACGACACGATCGAGGTCGCGGCCGATCCGGTCCATCTCATGTACGTGCTCGAACAGTCGCTGCGGCGCGAGCAGCTGCCCCAGGACGTGGAGCGGCGGTATCTGGAGTTCATCAAGGCCGAGCTGGCGCCGCGCTATGCGGACTTCATCGGTCACGAGATCCAGAAGGCCTATCTCGAATCCTACCACGATTACGGCCAGAACCTGTTCGACCGCTACGTGGCCTATGCCGATGCCTGGATCGAGGATCAGGACTTCAAGGATCCCGATACCGGCCAGCTTCTCAACCGGGAGCTCCTGAACCAGGAGCTGACCAAGATCGAGAAGCCGGCGGGCATCGCCAACCCGAAGGATTTCCGCAACGAGGTGGTCAAGTTCTCGCTCCGCGCCCGGGCCGGCAACCATGGCCGCAACCCGTCCTGGACGAGCTATGAGAAGATCCGAGACGTGATCGAGCGCCGGATGTTCTCGCAGGTCGAAGAACTCCTG
The DNA here is from genome assembly GCF_016864375.1 of Microvirga sp. VF16. Taxonomy (GTDB): domain Bacteria; phylum Pseudomonadota; class Alphaproteobacteria; order Rhizobiales; family Beijerinckiaceae; genus Microvirga. Next base: position 749,036 of record NZ_CP069354.1, read on the forward strand.
CCCGTGATCAGCTTCGGCTCCAAGAAGGACAGCGAGACCGAGAAAAAGCACGGCGAGTTCGTGCTGCGGATGATGGAGCGTGGCTACACCGAGCGCCAGGTGCGGCGTCTGGTGGAGTGGTACATGCGTGTGAAGCAGGCGGGCTGACAGAAGACGGAGGCAGATCAGGCGTTCCTATGTACATCATCGACCGGCGCCTCAACCCAGGGGGCAAGAGTCTGGCGAACCGTCAACGCTTCCTGCGCCGTGCCAAGGCGCAGATTCAGCGGGCCGTACGCCAGACCGCAGGCGATCGGGATATCACCGATCTCGAACGGGGAGGGGAGGTCTCGATCCCCGCCGATGGTGTTCGCGAACCCAGCTTCCGGCGGTCCGGCGAGGGCGGAGTGCACGATCACATCCTTCCCGGCAACAAGCGCTTCGTGGAAGGCGACACCATCGACAGGCCGCCCGGCGGTGGCGGCAGCGCGGCCGGTGGCGACAGTGGGGAGGGCGAGGACGATTTCCGCTTCGTCCTGACCCGCGACGAATTTCTCGATCTTTTCCTCGACGACCTGGAGCTGCCCGACTTGGCCAAGCGGCGCGTCGCGACCGTGGAGACGCAAGGCCTCCGGCGCGCGGGCTATACGGTCACCGGCTCTCCCGTGAACCTCGCCCTGCTGCGCTCCATGCGCAACGCCCTGTCCCGCCGCATTGCCATGCGGCGGCCGAAGACGGAGGATCTGCTTCGCCTCCAGGAAGAGATCGACCGTCTCGAAGAACAGGAAGGCCCCTCCGAGCGCCTCACCGCCCTGCGGCAGGAGCTTGAGCTGCTGCAGCAACGCACCAAGCGCTTCCCCTATATCGATCCCATCGATCTGCGCTATCGCCGCTTCGAGCCGGTCTCGAAGCCAGTCGCCCAAGCGGTGATGTTCTGCCTTATGGACGTGTCGGGTTCCATGACCGAGCACATGAAGGACCTGGCCAAGCGCTTCTACATGCTGCTCTACATCTTCCTGACGCGGCGCTACAAGCACGTGGAGATCGTCTTCATCCGTCACACTCACGAGGCCAAGGAGGTGGACGAGGAGACCTTCTTCAACAGCCCCGAGACGGGCGGCACGGTAGTGTCCTCGGCGTTGCGGGAGATGCAGCGGATCGTGGAGGAGCGCTATTCGCCGGATGCGTGGAACATCTACGCGGCTCAGGCCTCGGACGGCGACAATTCGCCGAATGACGGCACCACCAGCGCGACTCTTCTGCGCGATGTGATCCTGCCGGTCTGCCAGTATTACGCTTATCTCGAAGTCGGCAGTGACAGCGACCGGATGCAGACAGGTTTCATCAACCATAAGACGTCCCTGTGGCAGACCTATGAGACCCTGCAGGACGGAGGGGCCAACCTCGCCATGCGCAAGGTGAACCACCGCCGCGAGATCTACCCCGTCTTCCGCGAGCTCTTCCGCCGGCGCGATGCTGAAGTCGGAGCAAGGGTGCCATGAGCGTAATCGGGCGCGACCGCCTGCTCTTCCATGGACCGGATTGGGATTTCGGCACGATCCAGCGGATCAACGACGCGGTCGAAGCCATCGCCGTCGGCGAGCTGGGGCTCGACGTCTATCCCAACCAGATCGAGGTGATCACCGCCGAGCAGATGCTCGACGCCTATGCCTCGATCGGCATGCCTCTGTTCTACAAGCACTGGTCCTTCGGCAAGCGCTTCGCCATGCATGAATCGAGCTACCGCCAGGGACTCATGGGACTGGCCTACGAGATCGTCATCAACTCGAATCCGTGCATCTCCTACATCATGGAGGAGAACACGGCGACGATGCAGACCCTCGTGATCGCCCATGCCGCTTTCGGCCATAACCATTTCTTCAAGAACAACTACCTGTTCAAGGAATGGACCGACGCGGACGGGATCCTGGATTATCTCGAATTCGCGAAGGGCTACATCACGCGCTGCGAGGAACGTTATGGGCATGCGGCCGTGGAGCGGGTGCTCGATGCGGCCCATGCTTTGATGTCCCACGGCGTCCATCGCTATCCGCGCAAGAAGCGGCCGGACCTGCGTTCGGAGGAGCGGCGGGAAGAAGAACGCCATCGTCACCAGGAGCAGACCTTCAACGATTTGTGGCGCACGGTGCCGACCAAGGGAGCAGCCGCAAAGCCGCAACTGAGCGAGGAGCGCCGCCGTGCCCTTCTCGAACTGCCGCAGGAGAACATCCTGTATTTCCTCGAGAAGTCTGCGCCGCGCCTGCAGTCATGGCAGCGCGAGGTTCTGCGCATCGTGCGCCATATCGCGCAATACTTCTATCCGCAGCGCCAGACCAAAGTGATGAACGAGGGCTGCGCCACCTATTGCCACTATCGCATCATGACCCGCCTGCACGAGACGGAGCAGATCAGCGACGGCGCTTTCCTCGAATTCCTGCAATCGCACACCAATGTCACCCGGCAGCCGGAATTCGACGATCCGCATTACGGTGGCATCAATCCTTATGCGCTCGGCTTCGGCATGATGCAGGACATCGAGCGCATCTGCACGAAGCCGACAGCGGAGGATCGTGAGTGGTTCCCTGACATTGCCGGCAGCGGCGATGCCATGGCGGTGCTGCGCGAGGTGTGGGCAAATTACCGCGACGAGAGCTTCATCTCGCAATATTTGAGTCCGCACCTGATCCGGCAATGGCGCATGTTCCATCTCGTCGATGATCCGGATCAGCCGGAGCTCATGATCGAGGCGATTCATGACGAGCGGGGCTATCGCCGTCTGCGGCGTTCCCTGTCGCGCCACTACGATGTCGGCTGGAGCGACCCCGACATCCAGGTGGTCGATGTCGACCTCGCAGGAGACCGGCGCCTGATCCTGCATCATCACGTCCTCAACCGGACCCTGCTGCACAAGGATGACGCTCAGCGGGTCCTTCAGATGGTGGCCAATCTCTGGGGCTATGCGGTGGTGCTGAAAGAGGTGGAGCCCGCCACCGGTGCGATCTTCCAGGAGCACGTGGCCCACCCGCACGAGACGCTCTTTTGAAGGATACTTTGACGCAAAAAAGCCAGGGACTTGCGCGATCATAGGGTTCCCTGGGCTCGGCCCTGGTTTCGAGGGTCGGCTCCCTTGCAGGAGAATACCTATGGAACACAAGCCTGTAGAGAAGCTGCGTAGCGTCGCTGAAGTGCATGAGTTCAATCAAGGTTTCCTGTCCCGCCGCGAACGCCTCGAGCGTTGGGCCGAAGTTCTGGAGCGCCAGCCGAAACGGCGCTTGAGGTCTCTGGGCGAGATCGAGTTCGTCCCCAAGGACAAACGGCCGGAGCTGAGGTCCGACGAATCCCCCATCACGGTCGCCTTCGAGGATCCGGTCCTGCGGGCTGCTGGCCTCAAGGGCGACACGCTCGGGGATGCCATGGAATTCTTCGAATTGTCCGAGGGGGCCTCCCATCGCCTTCTCTGCTCCTGCATGAATGGCTGGAGCATGGAAGCAGGCTCAACGGCACGGAAGGTTCATCGCATCGCGAATCCCGATCATCGGCTCATGCTGTTCACGACAGCCGGGCTGCTGACGGCCGCTCCGGCGGTGTTCTACTTGCTGAGCTGAAAGAATGCTGCGGCACCGGACCTTCTTCGAGGTGGGTTCGGTGCCGATTGTCCGGAGATTCGTGAATGGCGGATGCGCCCCGTCGGATCGGACTGCCCTGGTACCGTCGAGAGGATTATCCCCGCATCCGTGACATGATGGCCGATCGACACAATCTTGCCCCAACCTACAATGCCTGGCTGGCTGCGGCTCAGAACAACGAAGATGTCGGCAGGCAGGCGGGGCTTCGGATCGCACGCATCATCATCGAGCCAGATAGCTTTGCGAAGTGGTGCGCGGAAAGAGGCGTCGAGCCCGGTAGCGCTGCGCGCATGGACTATGTGTCCGAGAGATGCGCTCAGGAAAGTGACTGAAGACGTTTCTCCCTGATCGAAGCGTTAGGTCTTCGCCACACCGATCGTATCGGCCATCTTCGCACCGCGAACGCCCATGGGCTGGTGAGCGCCTTCGGTGGTGTCCCTGGCCGTCTGATGCTCCATCTCAGCATTGATCTCGGCGCCGAGCAGGACGATCATGGTCGAGATCCAGATCCAGGTCATGAAGCCGATGACGGCGCCGAGCGAACCGTAGGTCTCGTTGTAGCTTCCGAAACTCGCCACATACCATGAGAACAGCATGGAGGCGGCGAGCCAAAGAACAGCGGCGATGAGACCGCCGGGCGTCACCCACTTCCACTCGGCTTTGTCGCGGCTGGGGCCGAAGCGATAGATCAGAGACAGACCGAGCACGATCCCGATCAGAAGCAGTGGCCAGCGCGCGAGCGCGAGCCACGTCTCCGCTCCCGAACCGATGCCGACGAAGTTGAGGATGATCGGAAGAACCACGATTCCGGCCAGCGCAAACAGAATGAAGCCGATGGCGCCGAGGGTGAAGGTCAGAGACAGAAGGTTCAACTTGATGAAGCTTCTCTTCTCCTCCTCGCCATAGACGATATTGAGGGCATCAAAGATGGCCTTCATGCCGGCATTGGCACTCCAGAGGGACAGTCCCAAGCCGAAGATGAAACCGAACCCGAGAGTGCCGCCGCCCTGGGAGGCGATGCGGATAATCTGCTCGCGAATGATATCGAGAGCCCCTCCGGGGAGAACGCCCGATAGGGTATTCAGGTGATCCTGGATCGTCGCCGGATTGGCGAAGAGACCGTAGATGGAGACGAGGGCTGCAATCGCAGGAAAGACGGCGAGCAATGCGTAATAGGTCACGCCGGCCGCAACCGACATGATGCGGTCCTTGCCGAACTCTTCATAGGTGCGCCAGAGGATGTCCTTCCATCCGCGCGCCGGGATCTCGGCTGGCGTATCGGCGCTCCGCCCTCGCCCCTTCTCTGCGGCGGCCTGCGGTGGAGCATGCTGCTTTTCCGCAAAGTCCGAGTCGGTATTCCGTGCTTGTCCTGCGGCCCGTGCCGGGTGCGAGGACGGTCGTCCGGCGTCGGCCGGGATGGAACGGCGCTCTCCGCCAGCCACGAGGCGCACGAGCGCCCATCCGAGAACCACGGCCCACATGGTCGTGACCGCCGAGAAAGAAGAGGATTGCCGCACTCCAGATTGCTGAATAGCCGGGTTATTCGCCATACTCGGACACAGCCTCGTTTATCGGGTGCCGGCCCGATGGCCCGGCTCAACCGTAAACTGCCCGATTCACGCAGCGGTTCCACGCACTTATCGGACACAAGCAGTTCCGGGATCGCTCATACCGCTGGGCCTGGCCGCGAGCGCGACCGGGTCAGGAAGGGGCGAACCGGGCTGTGCATGCCGGTATTTTGATCGTGGGCCTTAACCCGGATGCAAGATTCTCTGGACCAGTGTCTGTCTCAATCCACCGAGGAGGATCTGAGATGGACGAGTGGTCAGGACGCAAGTGGGAGCCGGTGACCGAGGAGCGTCTGCTCCGGGCGATCGATGTGCTCGTCGAGATTGCGAAGGAGCACGGGCCGACCTTCAATCCGGTTCTCGATACGGTTCGGCAGGAGCTGCACGACTTCCGGAAGCGGAGCCAATCCGTACCCGATCAGGCTGCCGAAACCCCACTTCGCAAGGCGGGCTGAGACGGCTGTTGCTGCAACGTTTGAAAGGGAGCGCCGCCAGTAACTTCGCTGCCAAGCGGCGCTTCCGGTCTCGCTTCATGAGAGGGCCGATCTGTCAGGCGGGCTGGAGCTGCTCCTCCCGTACGAGGCGCTCCGGGCCTTCCTGGTTGCCCTTGATGTGATACTGGAAGCCGGTGCTATCCGCCGGCAGCAGGCGGGTGACCTCCCATGTCTCCTGCGGCCGCGTGACATCGATGGTCGTCACCATGTTGAGAAAGGCCTCAACGGTATTCGTGCTGGCGAACTTGACCAAGCGCACTTGGTCTCCAATCTTGAATTTGTGCGACGCCATGTTCCGCTCCCCCGCTTGGAAAACTACCTGAGCAGTAGGAACTAACATAGGTTAGTTTCGTTCCATCGCACATGATGAACACTTATTCAGATAACAGCCCAGTCGTCCTGCTTGTCGAGGATGAACTCCTCGTGCGGATGGCAGCGGCTGACGATTTGCAGAATGCTGGCTTTCATGTGTTGGAAGCTGCCAATGCCGATATAGCCCTTGCCGTGCTGGAATCCTGTTCCGATGACGTAAAGGTGCTCTTCACGGATATCGATATGCCCGGGTCCATGAATGGTCTCGACCTTGCTGAAAGCGTTCAGCAGCGATGGCCGCACATTTCTCTGTTGATCTCATCCGCCTATCACAAACCCCATCGCGGGCAGATCCCCGATGACGGGCGCTTTGTGCCGAAACCATATTCCAGCGAGGATGTGGTTCAGCACATCCGCGAGCTCGTGACGAGCCATTGAGGTCAGGCTCATACCTCGACAAACCAAGCTTTGCGGTAAATCTCTCCGAGGCCTGCGCTGCTGACGGTGATAGTCATCTCGAAGCTTCGCGTGTCACTTGGCTGAACGAGAACGACGCCAGGCTTGGTGGCGAATTCGCCCTCGAAGCCCTCGGGATCGGCGTGACCCTGCCATGGCTCGATACAGATGTAGCCGGCTCCGGGTTTGGTCCAAATGCCCAGATGCGGCATATCCGGAAAATCGACGCGGATCGAACCGCCATCCGGTGCGCCATAGGTGACGGAACGGCTCTCGAGACGGTCGAAGACAAGGGCATCCGTTTCGAAAAGATCGTCGCGCAAGGACAGCACGCGTGCCTGAACGGGGCTGGCCTCGGCATCGTGGCCGATAAGGCCGTCGACAGGCCGGCGGATGGGAGCCGGCTCATCACGCTCGAAGCGGATCGCGTGAACGTCGCGCGGCGCTCCATAGGGCAGGGGCCAGCGAAACGCCGGATGGAAACCGAAGGAGACCGGCATAATCGCGGAACCGGTATTGGTGACCGATGCCGTGATCGTCAGTGTGGCGTCCTCGATTCCGTAGGACACGTCGAGCTGGAATGGGAATGGATATTGCTTGAGCGTGGCCTCGCTGGAACTAAGGCGAAAGCGGCACAGGGATGAATCGGCCTCTACAGGCTCGAAGCGAGAGATGCGTGCAAAGCCGTGCTTCGGCAGCGCATATTCCGATCCGGCGACCTGTATGCGGTCGTTCCTCACACGGCCGACGACAGGAAAGAGCAGGGGAGAACGCCCGGTCCAGAAGGCAGGGTTGCCGTCCCACAAAAGATCCCGGCCCTCCTTGTCCTGGAGCCGAATGAGTTCAGCGCCGTTCTCGGACACCTGGGCCTGCATTCGTGGGCTCGAAATGGTAACGCTCATCCGGACGACTCCTTGCCTTATCATCCCAACCTTAGCACGATGCAGTGGTCAACACCGATGCAAGCTTGGGAGGTTCAGGCAGGGTCGAAAGAAGGCCATGCGCAGCAGTGGCCTCAGATCCGGGAACTATTGTGCTTCCCTGACCAGCTTCGGCAGGGATCTGACCAAGTCGCCCGGATTGAAGGGCTTTTCCCACCGGGGAATGCCAGCATAGACTGGAGGCACTGATGCCGGAGCATAGCCGGTTGCAAACACGAAGGGCACGCCCTGTTCGATCAGGATGTCCGCAATCGGGAAAACAGTCGCCCCGCGCAGGTTGATATCGAGCACGGCCGCGTCGATCAGCTCCGCTGACGAGAGAAGAGCCAAAGCCTTCTCCTGATCGGCAGCGGGCCCGACGACCTCTGCACCAAGCTTTTCCAGGGCCTTGGCCATATCGTCAGCGATGAAGTACTCGTCCTCGACCACCAGGATCCGGCAACGGGCTAAAGACTGATTGAATACAGGAGACTCCATACGCTTTTCCTCGTCCAGCCTTTTGACCGCATTCTCCTTTGATCGGCTCGTTCGAGCGCTTTGAAGGATAACATGGGTCAAGGACTGGCGTTCCAAGCGACGCCGCGAGGATCAGAAGGCGGGAATGCTCCCTTCTCTTGGCTGGCCCTTCGGGTCCGCACGATGCGCTAGCCGCTCAGCAGCTTGACGTTTCTCTCGTTGCGGGGCTTCACGAGCATTGTACTCCAGCGTGTCAGGAGATCTGGAACCTGCGACGCGGCCATCGGTTTTGAATAGAGATAACCCTGAGCATGGTCACAGCCCAACTCACGCAGGCGCCGCGCCTGACCGTGCGTTTCCACGCCTTCCGCCGTCACCTGAAGCTGCAGGCTTCGGCCGAGACTGATGACGGCGGCGACGATGGCCTCATCATCGGAATCATGCTCCAGATCCCGCACAAAGCTTCGGTCGATCTTGATGTGATCGACCGGGAACTGTTTCAGATGGGTCAGCGAGGCATAACCGGTGCCGAAATCGTCGAGAGCGATCTGGACACCATGCTGGCGAAACTGCGCAAGTGCGGAAGAAACGTTGCTTGAGTTTCTTCCGAGAAGGACCGTTTCCGTGACCTCGACCTCGAAGAAGACGGCCGGAACCTTAAGCCATTCGAGTGTTCTCAACATGTTATCGACAAGACCCGATTGGCCGAACTCAGCTGGAGACAAGTTGAGCGCAATGCGACCGAAGGGCAGATCCTGATCGAGCCATTGGCGCACATCCGCTGCAATCTTCGAGATCAGAAGCTTGCCGACGGAGGTTGCAATTTCATGGTCCTCGAAGACGGCTCCGAAGAAGCTTGGTGTTAGAATGCCCTTGCTCGGATGTTGCCAGCGCGCCAGCGCTTCGAGACCGACGATCTCACCTGTCGAGAGGCTCACCTTCGGTTGGTAAAACGGGATAATCTCATCGTTGGCGATTGCTTCACGCATTCCTCGGCCCAGAGAAACGCGCTGCTCAATGACCCTGCGCATCTCAGGCGAGTAGGTAACGACCCGGTTGCGGCCCTGAGACTTCGCCTGGTACATGGCAATGTCAGCATCCTTGACCAGCTCCGCCGGTGTCCCGTCATGCTCGGGGAAGGCTGCGATGCCGATGCTCACGCGACTGACGAGGGTTCGTTTCTGGTAAGTGAAGGGTTGGCGCAACGTCTCCGCAATCAGGGCACCCAGGCGCGTCGCATTCTCGAGCTTGAGCGGATCGACGACGAGCACGGCAAACTCATCGCCGCCGATCCGAGCCACGGTATCGCACCCTCGGACCATGGCGGAGAGACGGCGCGCTGTCTCCTGCAACAGGGCGTCACCCGCGTCATGACCGAGGGTATCGTTGATATCCTTAAAATCATCCAGATCGATCAGCAGGAGGCTCATGCTCGTGCCGCTTTGCTTGGCTGCGGTAAGAGCCGTCTCGAGGCGACGCTGGAAGAGATTGCGGTTGGGGAGGCCTGTGAGCGCATCGTGATTGGCCGAGCGCCAGATTTCCTCTTCCGCCTCCTTCTGCTCGTTGATGTCGAACGTGACGCCTACGATTCGATCGGGGCCCGCCTTCTCTGCCCGCGCCCGCAGCCATCGGATTTCACCGCCCGGCATCACATAGCGGCATTCAACCGAGTCCGAGCCGCTGATCTGTATCCGCTCCAGAAAGTTCTCTACCCTCTGACGATCTTCCGGATGAATCCCGGTCATGAAGGTCTTGTCGGCTCCGGACGTGATGCCCAGGAGAGCAAGCGAGTTCTCGGACCGTGTCGTGGCCCCTGTGAGTGGGTTGAACTCCCACGCGATCATATGCGCAGCCTTCAGGGCAAGCTGAAGGCGTTCCTCGCTCTCGCTGAGCGCCTGCTCGGATTGCTTGCGCTCATGAATATCCATGGCAATGCCGAACCATTGTTCAATCTTGCCTTGCTCGTTCTTGAGGGGCTGTCCCCGAACAATGAACCAGCGATACATCCCGTCGGATGCACGGCGAAGAGGCATTTCCAGTTCGAAGGATATGCCGCTTTCGAGCGTCTCCTTCCATCGCTCCAGAACCCGGTTACGATGGAGAGGATGGATGACCGCGATCCATCCTTTGCTTCCCCTGTCAGGCTGCAAGCCTGTGTACTCGTACCAGACATCGTTGCAGTATGTGAATTCGCCGCCCGGATCGCTGAACCAGACCACCTGTGGCGATGTGAAAGAGAGCGGCATGACGTCGATCAGCGTGCGGAGACGCTTCTCGCTCTTGCGTAAGCTCTGCTCAGTTCGCCGAAACTCCGTGATGTCACGAGAAATGCACAGAAAGCCTTGCGGACTTCCATTCCGGGTCATGATGGGGGTTATGACCACATCCCACCACTTCTGCGTCCCTGTCGCGGTTGCACAGGGGCCCTGAAAGCGGCCGGTCCCGCCGGCCTTGGCCTTTTCGACTGCTTCGTATGCCTCTTCTCCGGCAATGCTGCTCCAGAGATCTGTCCAGGTGCGCCCCTCGATCGTGCTGAAGTCTGTCACCTCCATCGCACGCAGGCCCCCCTGACTCATGAAGCGGAGGCGACCCTGAAGGTCGAAGACTTTGATACAATCGTCGGAACTTGACAGAAGACGCTGCGTGAACTCTTCGCTGGCCGCTGCAGCCCTGGTGGCGAGTTTCAACTCCAGCTGAGTCATGACGGCCTGAGCGAGGCCCATCAGCGCCTCTTTCTGCCGTTCGCTCAGCCCCTGAGGGCGCGGTTCACGATCGAGGACGCATAGCATCCCAAGCGGCAAGCCACCCTTCGTCCTTAAAGGCGCCCCCGCATAGAAGGACAGTTCAGCACATTCCTCGATAGCGGGTCTGTCTCGAAATCGAGGGTCGGCAGCCATGTCGGGAATGATGAGCAATCCCGGCTGATGAATGGCATGGTTGCAGATGGAGATCTCGCGGGGCGTCTCGGCGAGCTCAAGGCCGATCCTGGCTTTGAACCACTGCCTGTGCTCATCCAGGAAGGAAATGACTGCGATTGGAGCGTCGCAGATCTGTGCTGCGATCTTTGCAATGCTGTCGAACTCAACTTCCGGGCCGGTATCCAGAATGTCGAACTTCTGGAGTGCAGCAAGACGGTCGACCTCCTTCCATGGAGGCAGAGTGCTGTGACCAGAACATTCTACCATTCGAAAACTGCCCGCTCGGAAGCATCTGAGTATTCAGGACATGTCGGAGTCTGACCGACACAACGGAATGGCATCATGCCTCGAGCGAACCTCTATCCGTCGCTTGCAGAATATCCGGGCTTAAAACCGGTAAAATGGCAGAGCGTCATGCCGGCCCATAAAGAGGGCGTGCCATAGTGCTGACTGACGTATTGTCCGCAATAATTTGAACTATAGTCGGTTCAAGAAATAACTTTTTGGCCCGGTCGTGGTCAAGAAGCGGCGGAACTCCTCGATCATTTACAGTTAACAAAGAACCGCACTCGGGGCTTGTTATGACTTCTGGATCTGATGCTTGTCTTGAAGCAGCAAATCTCAATTCAGGAGTTTAGGTCAGGATTCTAAATTGCAGCCATGAAGAGAGACATGCCTCACGCAACCTTCATCGTGCACTAAATCATACACGGTTAGCTGGGGCGTAGTGGAATCCTGGTCTCCCACCATGAGATTCGGTCAGACCGCTTCTATCGCTGAAGGCCGGCCCCGTCTCTGACTGAGTGTAACTACGTATGATGAAATTGCGGGAAATACGTAGTGATTCAGTTTCGAAGCAACCCTGTATGGGAACGGCTTCGCAACTCTGATACGTCGCTCCTGGAAAAACATCTGTCTTGTCAGACTCTTGGTGTGCCTGCCGGAGAAAGCGCCTGTCGGCCGCTTCCCTCAAAACCTGTCGTAAGAACTGCTTAAGGTTCGTTAAGGGGCATTAACCATAACCCTGAGAGCGCTCCCTTTATTTACGTATTGTCCGCGGGAGCAACGAAATATACCTTCTGGACATCGCCGCAGATCGCGAACAAGTTGAGTAAAAAAATTGCAAGCGGCAATAATAGATACGTAAAACGCACTTAATTACTAAGGCGGGGCAGAAGAAAATGTATATCGTCGTCGATGACCGGCAGATGGTAACGTCCGGATATGTTGCGAGCTTCAAGCGTGAAGGCATATCCTCCCTTGGCTTATTTGCAGACGAATTTAACGACTGGCTGGAATCGGCCTCCAATTCCGATCTCGAAGCCGTTCAGGGCTTCGTGCTTGGCAGCTTCGAAGAGCGGGTTCACTCCGCGGAAAGCATTCGTCGCTACTCCAAGGCGCCGATCATTGCCTTGAGCGATGTCCGCTCCCTTGAAGAGACGCTGGAGCTTTTCACGGCAAAATTCGACGACGTCGTTCGCAAGCCTGTCCATGTCCGCGAAATCCTTGCCCGCTCGGAAGCGGTTTGGCGGCGAGTGAATGCGAATGCCGGCAAGAAGCCGCAGAACGATGCAGAAAGGCTCAAAGTCTTCTTCGACGGCCGCGATCCGGAGGTCGATGGATTGCCTCTGGCGCTCCCGCGCCGCGAGCGGCACATCCTCGAATACCTGGTTCGCAAGAGAGGCCATCGCCTGACCAAGAAGCAGATCTTCGATGCGGTCTATGGGATCTACAGCGACGATGTCGAAGACAGCGTCGTCGAGGGGCATATCAGCAAGTTGCGCAAGAAGCTCCGCCAGCGTCTTGGATATGATCCCATCGATGCAAAGCGCTACATCGGTTACTCTTACGTCGGCGCGGCTTCCTAGCCTGAGTGTTGACGGCTCGCTGGAGACCAGGCGGCCCGGCGAACCGAGAGAGCAGGCGCGGTTTCACGATTAGAACGATAAAAACGGGCCACTCGCGAAATAGAACCTTCGCGGGTGGCTGTTCATTTTCAACGGCCATGATGCGATCATCACGCGGAGTTAAAAGGAAGGAGTTTGGATCTCACGCTCCTTCATTCTAGGCCGGCGTCAGGTGCGGTCTCTGATGCATGACCACGGATCGTTCGCCCGAGTGCGCTGATGCGCTGGCCGGATGCCCTCACGTGCAACAGCATAAAAATTCATCCGTAATTGGCCTGAGATTCTGAAATTAGTTGATCGGTCCCTCAATGCGTTAACTTTATTGCAGGGAACGGAGACATATTCTTCCTCAACGTCATAATTGAGGCTCAAAGGGTAGGGGAAGCGTTCCGGATCTTTGTTTCTCGGCTCTCAGAGATGCCGGGCTGTCCAGACAAAGTCGCAACAAGAACGCTGCAAATCTCCGTCCGGAGGCATTCGCCATTGGGTTGATGTTCGCCGGTTCCTGAGTGCAGACCAGGATGCTGCCCTTCGACTCTCCAAGCGTGGACATGAGGTCCAGCTCTTTCTTGCCGGCGTGAAGGCCGCACGATTCACCCATCTTGAGGGGCTCGATGATCTGTGCCCGTCAGGTCGCGTAGTAAGAGTTGAGATACGGCAATGGACGACCTTCTTCTGGAGTTTCTAACCGAGACCAACGAGCATCTCGAAACGGTCGACGTGGAGATGGTCCGCTTCGAGCAAGATCCTAACAACGAAGCCATCCTCAGTAACATCTTCCGCCTGGTGCATACGATCAAAGGAACCTGCGGTTTCCTTGGTCTGCCGCGTCTCGAAGCACTTGCGCATGCGGCCGAGACCCTCATGGGCAAGTTCCGTGATGGGATGCCCGTCACGACTCCGGCCGTCTCGCTGATTCTCGCGACCCTCGACAGGATCAAGGAGATCCTGGGTGAGCTGGAGCGCCAAGGCGCAGAGCCGGACGGCTCCGACAACGATCTGATCGAGATGCTGGACAAGATGGCCTCGCAGGAAGCCGTAGCTCCAGCGCCCGCTCCTCAGTCGGCCCCACAGCAAACTTCGGGACAGATGGTCTACCAGGTGCTCGAACGTGAGCTGAAGCCGGGAGAAGTCTCCTTGGACGAGCTTGAGCGAGCTTTCCAAGAGGCGCCAGGACCGGAAAAGGTCTCGTCCTCGGGTACGCTGACCTATCAGGTCCTCGAACGAGCCTTGAAGCCCGGCGAGGTTTCTCTCGACGAACTTGAGCGCGCTTTCCGCGAAGCTCCGGGTCCCGCCCCCCTCGTCATCGAGAAGCCTGCTGCAAGCGCCGCGAAGGTGGAGGCGACGGCTCCTCCGCCTCCCTCACAGGCGTCCAAAAAGAGCGCCGAAACTTCGGATTCGAGCGAGAGCGGAGAAGGGATCGCCGGTAAGGTTCAAACCATCCGCGTCAATGTGGATACGCTTGAGCATCTGATGACCATGGTGTCCGAGCTCGTTCTGACCCGGAATCAGTTGCTTGAGATTGCCCGGAGAAGCTCCGAGGACCACGGCTACAAGGTGCCCCTGCAGCGCCTGTCGCAGGTCACGGCCGAGTTGCAGGACGGCGTCATGAAGACTCGCATGCAGCCCATCGGCAATGCGTGGCAGAAGCTCCCGCGTGTCGTCCGCGATCTCTCGAACGAGCTTTCGAAGAAAATCGAGCTTGTCATGCAGGGCGCCGACACCGAGCTCGACAGGCAGGTGCTGGAGGTCATCAAGGATCCTCTCACGCACATGGTCCGCAACTCGGCCGACCATGGCATCGAGAGCCCGGCCGACCGCAAGGCGGCTGGAAAGCCCGAGAAGGGAACGATCCGTCTCAATGCCTATCATGAAGGTGGCTCGATCACGATTGAGATCGCCGACGACGGCAAGGGACTGAATTTCGCGGCCATCCGGAAGAAGGCTGTCGAAAGAGGCATCGCCAGCGACGCCGAAGTGGAACGCATGAGCGATGCCCAGGTGGCCAAGTTCATCTTCCATCCTGGATTCTCGACAGCAGCGAAAGTCACGTCGGTGTCGGGGCGTGGCGTCGGCATGGATGTCGTCAAGACGAATATCGAGCTCATTGGCGGCACTGTCGATATCCGCTCCGAACAGGGGCGTGGAACGACTTTCATGATTAAGATCCCGCTGACCCTGGCCATCGTCGCGGCCCTCATCGTGGCCTCCAAGGACCAGCGGTTTGCTATCCCGCAGGTGGCTGTCTCGGAATTGGTGAGAGTATCGCCCACCTCAGAGCATTCCATCGAGCGCATAAACGGAACGCCGATCCTGCGCCTGCGCGATCGGTTGCTGCCGATTGTCCCACTTTCGAAGGTCATGGGCCTTTCCGGCAACGAGGATGCCAATCATGGCTTCGTCGTTGTGACCCAGGTTGCCCACCAGCGCTTCGGCATTCTCGTCGATGGTGTCTTCCATACGGAGGAGATCGTCGTGAAGCCGATGTCCTCCAAGCTCAGGCACATCCAGCTCTTCTCCGGCAACACGATCCTGGGCGACGGCGCCGTCGTCCTCATCATAGATCCCAACGGGCTTGCCCGTATGGTCGGATCGGGCGCTGACAGTGACGAGTTCCAGAGCGACGCAGGTCTCGAGCAGACGATCGTGGCGGCAGACGAAATGACAAGCCTGCTTGTCTTCCGCGGCGGAGGCGAGAGCCTCAAGGCCGTCCCGCTTTCCCTCGTGACGCGCCTCGAGGAAATCGAGGCCTCTACCATCGAGTGGTCGAGCGGTCGGCCGGTCGTTCAATACCGTGGACGCCTGATGCCGTTGGTCTCCTGCGATGAGGAGCTCGCGATCAAGCGGCAAGGCATGCAATCCCTGCTGGTGTTCTCCGATGGCGACGTTTCCATGGGCCTTGCCGTTGCCGAGATCGTGGATATCGTCGAGGACAAGCTCGACGTGGAACTGCTTGCGGAGCGATCCGATCTGGTCGGGTCGGCGGTCGTTCGCGGTCGCACGACCGAGATCGTCAACGTTGCGCATTACCTGCCCATGGTCCTCGAGACCTGGTCGCGCAAGGATCGTCGTGATGGGCCGGATAAGTCTCTGCTCCTGGTCGACAGTTCGACTTTCTTCCGCGACATGCTTGTTCCGGTTCTGAAGGCCTCCGGCTATCGCGTTCAGACGGCAGCGACGGCCCAGGAGGCAGTTCGCCTCCTGTCCAATGGACTGCAGGTCGATGTGATCGTGACGGATCTGGAGCTTTCAGGGCATTCCGGATTTGCGCTCGTCGCGTCGTTGCGCGCCGATCCGCATCATAGCTCGACACCCGTTATCGGGATGACCGTCAAACCTGATGCGCAGCAGATCGCTTTGGCGAGGAAATTGCGAATTTCCGAGATTGTTTCGAAAATTGACCGCCGGGGCCTGCTCTCCGCACTGGCTGAGATCAATGCATCGTTTGAAGAGGCTGCGTAACCATGAGACCAATCGAACCGATCACTTCCGGTGTAACGAAAACGAATTCCAAGCAGATGGAATTCGTGACGGTCACGGTTGCAGGACAGCTGCTTGGCCTTCCGATAAGCCGGGTTCACGATGTTTTCGTCGTCAGTGAGATGACGACGGTTCCACTCGCGCCAGGAGAAATCGCAGGTCTTCTGAATCTGCGTGGCCGCGTGGTTACTGCCGTTTCGCTTCGCCGTCGTCTCGGATTAGGGGATTCCAGCGGTGCAGAACGGCGGATGGCCGTTGGTCTTGAAAACCATGGGGAGGCCTACGGCCTGCTCGTGGATGAAGTGGGAGAGGTGCTCAAGCTCGACGCGGATGAGATGCAGCCCAACCCGGTTCACATGGACCGAGGCTGGGTCGGCCTCTCGCAAGGGGTGCATCAGCTACATGACAAACTGCTGATCGTCCTCGATGTCGACGCCGTTCTGGCATTCGAAACCGAGCGGGAAGCCGCATAAAAATGGGTCTAGTGGCCCATCTCCACTTCTATGTTTACTGAGGGTGTAATGCCGTGAGTCTTGATCTTTCTACCCCTGTCCTCGTCGTCGACGACTATCAGACGATGGTTAGAATTCTTCGCAATCTTCTCAAGCAGATCGGTTTCAATGATGTAGACGATGCCTCCGATGGGCAGGCGGCGCTGGAGAAGTTGAAGGCCAAGAAATACGGTCTTGTGATCTCCGATTGGAACATGGCCCCCATGACGGGCTATGAACTGCTACAACAGGTGCGTTCTGACGCCGAGCTAAGCTCGCTGCCATTTATTATGGTCACGGCTGAGGCAAAAACCGAGAACGTTGTCGCGGCCAAGAAGGCTGGTGTTAACAACTACATCGTCAAGCCGTTCAATGCTGAAACGCTGCGAACCAAGATCAGCGCTGTCTTCAGCGGATAACCGGTTGTGAGCGACGGCAATGAAGCCACATAAGAGCTATCGCATCGAGGCGAGCATGGCTACGCTCTCGTATGATGAAGGAACGCAGGAGCGGCACTCCGAGATCATGAGCATGCTCGGAACGATCAAGGAATCGATCGTTCCGGCACGCGAGATATCGACCTCTCTGCTGGAAGAGCATCGTCGGGATATGCAGGAAGCCCTCCGCCTCAAGGTGGAGCTGGACTCGATTTATGAGGCCATAGAGCGGACGAAGAGAGAAATTGCGACGCTTCGCTACGCAGGCGCTCAAGGGCAGGAAATCACGAGAGTGACCGATGAGCTCGGAGCTATCGTTCTCGGCACGGAAACCGCGACCAATTCAATTCTGGCCGCGGCTGAGAAGGTCGACGAACTGTCCAGCAACCTGTCATCTCGTCTCTCCGGAGGGGATCAGGAGATCGCCCGCGAAATCTTGGATCATGTCATCAGCATATTCGAAGCTTGCAACTTCCAGGATATTACCGGACAACGCATCAGCAAAGTCGTCAATGCGATGAGATTTGTCGAAGAGCGTGTCCATCACATGATCGATATCTGGGGCGGCCTCGAGAGCTTCAAGGATGTTGAGACGATTGACGACGCGCGGCGGCAAGGGGATGCTGCTCTCCTGAATGGTCCTGCTCTTACAACGGACAAAGGCGTGACATCTCAGGACGATATCGACGCGCTTTTCAGCTGACATCGCTATCAATGTGCGATCCGCTACCCGGCCTCTCTGGAGGCCGGGTAGTTTTTTGCAGATATCGCCCGGCAGGCCTCTCAGCGGGCGCCTGGTCTCTTGATATTTGCATAAGTCACCCCAGAAGCTTCTTTACCTCCGGGCGCGCCAAAAGATCCACGATCCTCCGAAGTCCTTGGTCGGTCATGGTAAGAATGACCCCTCCGCAGATAGTGTCGGAACCAGAGAACCTGTAGTTCAGGACATTGGCTGGTTGGAGGCCTCCGAGGGGGTGAGAAACAAAACCCTGCAGAGATCCTGGGCGGTCATTGCGACCATTGTGAATGGCCATGCCGCTGTACTCGCCCGCGATCGGATGCGGGATGATGCGCAAGCGGCTTTTGTTGCGAAAGCCGATGGCAAGCTTGGAATTCGCCAAAGCAACCGCAATATTTTCTTCGAAGTGAAGTAGTCCTTCGAATGAAATGAGCCCCCCGGAATTCTGGAAGCGATCAAAGACCGCGACAGCGTCAAGATTGTCCAAGCATATGAAGGTCCGGGCGTGATTGTAGCTCGGGCCGTACACATTCGTCCCAATGCGGACGATATTGGCATCGTTAAGCGAGGTTTGAGCTTCAATCCAGCCAATGCCGGACGATTGCCCGCGCCCGTCAGGAGCCGCAACGTTATGGGCGCTTGAGGAGGTCAGATAATGCCGGGCTGGACCGGAATCATAAAGGCTTGCTCCTCCTGGATCAGAGATCCACTGGACACCACGGGCCGTATACACAAATGACGAGCAGTCGAAGTGGCCGTTCTCATGACGCTGCTCAGTGAATGACGCACACAAATAACTCCAATGAGGTCTGCGATCATAGTCCCTGAAGGCGACAATACCATCTCCTTCGGGGGCAAACATTCTCGGACCTGTTGGATACGACAGTTCCTCTGCCAGCTTCGCGTCCGACAGGAGAGATCGGCCGTAGCCGGAGATCAACCGACGCAGCCAGGATGCATGATGGCGGCTGCGAAGCGTGTCTCCAAAGGACGGAAGCATGCCGGCGGGATCTGTAATCCCGACGATGACCTTGAGGCTATTCTTCAATCGCGTGCTAATGTGCTCTCGAAATTCTTCAGTTCCCGGTACATCTGCGAGACTATGAACCAGAAGAAGACCGATCGAAACGATCTCAAGTCGGTAGTGCAGAGACTGCTCGATTGATGAACCGTCAGGTCCGATCAGTTGATCGAAACCGCTTCGGAGCTGGGCAAGGGCAACGGATATCCAGTATGGAGCTATAGGAAAATGAGGAAACACACGGGAGATGGCGATCAGTGCGCACGCTGTGCGGAGCTGAATGATCGAGGGCGAGAAGATATTCTGACTTACAATTTCCGACAGGGCGAAGCCATATCTTACGATCTCGGCAAAGATCTCCCGTTGACGCTTGAGATCCTTGCCGCTTTTCGAGGTTGCGCCCAAGGTCAACAGGTGCAGCAACACCTCGGCGCGCACAGCCATCGACAAGGGATAGGTGCTCAGAGGATCCTTGGGCTGGCCCCAAGGATTGGCCTGTGACCAGGAAATCGCGAGTTCCGCTGCCCTCGCAGGCCCGCCGAGTTCCGGACTTCTTGCAAGATCGAGAATCCATGAAAGCGATTGGAATTCCAGGCGCCAAGCCGAGGATCGATAAGGATCTTCCGTCCACTCAAAGACCTCAGGAATCGGCCATGGCTCAAGGTCGCAAAGAGCTAGGTGGCGATCGGCAATTGTCGATGCTTCGCCATGTTGGATGATCCTGAGGCGATCGTGAAAGGTGACAAGAGGCCCGAGACTTTCGGGAGAGATAAATTGATCAACCGGGCTCGCGCGTATCTTGAGCGTTTCCGAGTTCGGTCGGCATCCGAGCCGAGTGCACACATCTTCCACGAAGCTAAGTGCACTTGGGTTATCTTCTCTCAGAATATTCTCAAGCAGGAGATCGTCTCCAATGGAGACCTCAAGGGGAGTCGCCAAGCTGATCAGAGACTCAGCTTTCCAAACCTGAAAGCCGAGCTCGACTGTTGCAGCCTGTGCAGGAGGTGTCAGTTCGAGCGTGAAACGCCTTGTCTGTCGGTGGACCGGAATATCGATAAAGGTTCCAACCGCAGGAGAGGATGGGACGCCCTCATAGGGAGGTGCCAGCTCCTTGCCCTGGGCATCACGGAAAGTGATGCGGGCCAAGGTCCCGCCACTCTCTGTGCCCCAGTTGATGAGTTGTCCGCGAACGACAAAAGGCTGGCCTGGAACGATGCCGTAGCGCTGCCACTGCGGCGTTGTGCTTAGATCCCACCAAGTACGGCGTGAAACCGGTATGATCGAGCGAACGACCGGAGAGCCGACATGCGTCGCTTGGCCGTCTTTTGATGGCTGAACGGCTTGGTGGATTTTAAGATCGCTGACCGTAAACGGATGCGAGTTGCGCCAGCTGCGAATTCTGATCGTCAGATGCCGTGCCGGAGCCGGGATGAAAAAGGCGAATTGTACGCGACCTGACTGTAAAGGCTCGCAGCCTCGTTCATAGTAAACTGGTCCAGCTATATAGTAGCTATGAGGATCGATCTGGGTTCTCGACAACCCTGGAACATACGAAAAGTCGATGCTTGAACCGTCTTCCGTCAAGAAATCGATGCCGACGGATGCAAAGTCATGAACGGCCTGAGCCTCCTCATCCTGATGCCAAGCGACTTGAAAACTGAACTCGCACCACGCATCACCGGAAACGTCCTTGAAGTCAAAAACGATGCGCGACCAGCGATTGTTGTTTGTAACGACATGAACATCGCCGGCAGAACTTGGCAAGTCTTCCGCAACCTGATCGCGAGGAGTCGGGGGAATGCGTCTAACTTCAGGCATGCGGATACCAGAGCCTTATGGGGAAACGGTATTGAGCGGGAGGGCTTGGGGTTCCATCAATTCAGACTCTGGCTGCGGTACAGTTATTGATGAGAACACCCTATTTTTGAATTGAAGGTTGAGCCGTGAGGTGTGCCTCAAGCCTTGGGTATCGATGCGGGCGTACTCGCTTAATTGCCGGTTGCAACCTCGAGAAACAACGCCATGCGGATCAGTTCGGAGAGGCTCTTTGCTTCCATCTTTGACATCACATTGGAACGATGGATCTCTACCGTTCTGATGCTGATGTTCAGTTCGTGTGCAATCATCTTATTGGCTTTTCCAGCGACAAGGCCATCGAGAACCTGACGCTCCCGCTGAGACAACGATTGCAGCCGCGCTTGCGTCCGAAGGAGTTCCTGGTTTTTGCGGACACTTTTCTCGTCGCAAACCAGCGCGAAGCGCACCACTTCCAGAAAGCGGTCTTCTCTGAACGGCTTTTCAAGGAAATCGATGGCCCCCGCCTTCATGGCTTCCACCGCGAGAGGAATGTCGGCGTGACCCGTCATGACGACAACCGGGACATTAAGGCCACGCCCGTGAAGACGGCGAATGAACTCGAGGCCATCAATACCAGGCATGCGTACGTCTGTAACGATACAGCATCTGCCTGGATCGTTGACCTCATCGAGAAACGCTTTTGCAGACTCGTAGAGACGAACGTTCAGACCAGCCGATACCAGCAGAAACGAGAGAGCTTTTCGCACTCCAACGTCATCATCCACCACATACACGATCGGCGTGTTCGACACTGGCCATGTCCTCCTTATCGACAGTCCTAAGAGTGAAATGGAAGATTGTTCCCTCACCAGGGACGGATTCTGCCCAGATCTTACCGCCGTGCGATTCCACGATTGTTCGGCTGATCGAGAGGCCAACCCCCATGCCACTCTGTTTCGTGGTCGTAAACGGCTTGAAGAGGTTCTTCAAGACCTCCGGCGGGATCCCAGATCCCGTGTCCTGCACACTGACCTGAACCAGAGCGTCAGATTGTACGGTCCTGGCTCTGATCGTCAGTTCACGCAGGTTCACATCCTGCATCGCCTCGATGGCATTGCGGATGAGATTGAGCAGAACCTGTTGGATCTGAACGCGGTTCACAAAGACCAACGGGCTTTCCGATGGGAAGTCAAACTCGACCTTCACGTCCTTCTCTTTGGCCCCAACCAGAGCCAAAGCGCTGGCCTCCTCGACAAGTCGCTGGAGCCCCTCGATCTGGTGCTCGCTGCCTCCGCGGGCGACGAATTCGCGCAGCTGCCGGATAACCTCCCCGGCACGTAAAGCCTCTTCAGCCGCTTCGTTGACCGCATGTCGAACGAGATCAACCTTCTCGCCATCGACGCCGCTGAGGATCATTCCGCAGCCTTTGAGATAGCTGGTGATCGCAGTCAGGGGCTGGTTGATCTCATGGGCCAAGGTCGACCCCATCTCGCCCAATGCCGTGAAGCGGGACATGTAGGCGAGCTCGGATTGCAGCTCCTGCATCCGCGTTTCGGTTCTCTGGCGTTCGGTCAGGTCGCGAATGAAGGCCGTGAAGAAGCGCTCTCCATCGGATTCCATCTCGCCGACCTGTACTTCCATTGGAAAGGTCGAGCCGTCCTTGCGTTGGGCAACGGCCACGCGGCCACTTCCGATGATGCGGTGCTCCCCCGTTTCGCGATAACGGCGGATATAACCGTCATGCTGCTCCCGGTAGGGCAGGGGCATCAGAAACTTGACGTTGGTCCCAATGACCTCTTCCGGCTGATAGCCGAACATATGCACGGCCGTGGCACTGAAGGAGCGAATGATGCCGCTCTCATCCGCGACAACCATGGCGTCGGGGACGGTCTCAAGAATGGATCGGAGGTGGGCCTCCCTCGTGCGCAGTCGCTCTTCGCTTGAGCGAAGGGCATTCTCCGCGAGCTTGCGTTCCGTGATATCCTGGATCGTTCCGATCTTGCGAATGGGCCGGCCACTTTCATCCACCATCGTGCGGCCGATTGCCGTAACCCAGCGCTCGTTACCGGTGTCGGCACGGATGACCCGGAACGTGCCGCTATAGGTCAAGCTGGCGCCAGGCTCATCGGCATAGAACGTCTTCTCCACATGCTCGCGGTCGTCGGGATGGACACAGCCGAGGACGAGCTCACGGGTGATGTCGACATCCGGTGCCAGGCCCAGGATCTGGCGGGCTTCCGGCATCCACTGTCGGCAACCTGTCACAAGATCCTGATCCCAGATCCCTAAAGCTGTCGTTTCAATGGCCAGGCGCAGGCGTTCCTCGCTGCTGCGAAGTTTCATTTCTGCTAATCGCTGATCGTGAATGTCAGTGACCGTTCCCACCCATTCTGCGACGGTCCCATCTTCGTTCAGAAGAGGAACGGCTCTCGCCAGTACCCAGCGATACTCTCCGTCCGAGCGCCGAACGCGATACTCGAAGATGCGCGGCTCATCTGAGGTCCTAACGGTCTGCCACTGGGAGAACAGCTTGTCGCGATCGTCCGGGTGAACGGCTTCCAGGAACCCGTAGCCCGTGTATTCCCCTTTGGCCTGACCGCTGAACGCCTCCCACCCCCAGACCTTCGTAATCGATCCATCCGTCGTCGCACGCCAGACAACGGCGGCGCTTGCTTCGATCAGGGCGCGATACTGTTCTTCGCTTTGACGGAGTCGCTCGGCCGCTGACTTCTGTTCATGAATATCGGCGACCGTCCCAACCCATTCCTGCACCATGCCATCAGGATCCCGAAGGGGAACGGCCCTCGTCAGGACCCAGCGGTACTCGCCGCTGGACCGGCGCACACGGTACTCACTTGTGCCGGGTTCTTCAGATGCCAGTGTCTCCAGCCAAGTCGACGTTACCCGCTCACGATCATCCGGGTGGACGTTCTCCAGCCAAGGATAGTCATTGAGATCGCTCAGGGTTTGACTGTTCGAACTTTCCCAGCCCGATGCACCATCAATGATCGAACCGTTTGGCGAGGCTCGCCAGACAACGGCCGCGCTCACCTCGATCAGGGCCCGGTACCGCTCCTCCTGGGTTTTCAGTGCAGCTTCTGCGGCCATGAAACGACTGACATCGCGAGATGTCAGAACAAAGTTGCAGATATGTCCCGATTCATCCTCGACGGCATCGATTGTTACCCTGCATAAGAGGAAAGCACCTTCCTTCGTCGTGCAGCGAACCTGATCGCCGTAATGGCCGGAATTCTCGGCAATTCTCAAAGCCTGAACGGATTTATTGCGGCTCAGAGTATCCGATGAATAAAGGAGCGAGTAATGGCGACCCAGGACTTCATCTGCTCTCCAGCCGTAGATGTGCTCCGCGCCCCGGTTCCATGATACAACATTCCCGTGAGGGTCGAGCGTGATCAATGCGAAGTCGCGAACCGAGTTGAAAACGCGGTTGGCATCGGCGACCTGTCGAGCGCCTTGCTCTGATCGCAGTTTGAATCCGTCGTTTAACGCAGAAGTATGAGTCATTCCCCCCAACCCATGTGCCGCGTTGCATGCAGGATCTAAGCTTAATGGCGAAGAATCGCCCTGAACAACAAATTGATACGCCGGTTCGGCAATAAAAGTCACCGTTGCGATTGCATCAACGTGACGAGATCAGCAATCGAAAAATCAACTGAACCTGTTGCACTATTGTCGCGCCGGGAACACGGCGCACCAAAACATCGAATTTGAATCTATATAACATTTAATTGCATTTCTTCCCGACCTCAGCGAGCACTACGCCGATCGGTCCGGATTCTACAGGTCACACCCATGGCTAAAAATTCCTAAGAATCGCTCATCGGCAGCCAAGTCAGCCTCGGGCAAGGTTGGAGGGTTAAACGCCTCTTTACCATACTCGCCTGGAGATCCCTGTGACGGCACCTGTCTATCTGTTCGATTTGGCATCGCGACAGGCTCAATGGCTAGCCGCTCGCCAAACGACGATTTCCGGAAATGTCGCGAACGCCAATACGCCTGGCTATCGGGCCAGGGACGTTGAGCCTTTTGCCGACGTTCTGGACAAAACCAAATTGACCATGGCCGCGACGAACGGCGGCCATATCGGCTTCACCCCGTCGAGAGCCGAAGCGAGCAAGGTCAAGAAGGCGGATAGCTGGGACACGGTTTATTCCAAGAACTCCGTCAGCCTTGAGCAGGAACTCATCAAGTCCGGTGAGGTCAGCCGGCAGCACTCCTTGAACACAAGCGTCGTCAAGTCATTCCACCGAATGCTGATGTCGAGCGTGAGGACTTCGTGATGATCGATCCCTTAGTTGCATCCAGCAAGCTGTCGAGCTCCGGTCTGGAGGCTCAGTCGGCCCGCCTCCGGGTTATTTCGGAAAACGTCGCCAACGCGCAATCGACGGGCCGCACGCCCGGTTCCGATCCCTATACTCGCAAGACGATCACCTTCAAATCCGAGCTCGACCGCACACTCGGAGCAGCCTCTGTCACGGTCAAGGATGTCGGACAGGACGAGTCCGCTTTTCCAGTCGAGTACGATCCCGGTAACCCGGCTGCGGACGAGAACGGCATGGTCAAGAAGCCGAACGTCAACATGCTGATCGAAATGGCAGACATGCGGGAAGCCAATCGATCCTATCAGGCGAACCTGCAGATGATGAAGCAGGCCAGAGCCATGATTTCTGCAACCATCGATCTCATGAGAGGCTGATATGGTCAGCGCAGTTTCCTCAATCTCTTCGATGATTGATCGCCCGTCGGCGGTCGCAGCGATTCCGACCTTCGGCACTTCGCCCGCCGCAGGAGCCGTGTCCGGCGCGTCCCAGACAAGCTTCAGCGACATGATGGCCCAGGTGGCCACATCGGCGGTCGATACCATGAAGGCGGGCGAAGCAGCGTCGATCACCGGAATTCAAGGCAAGGCCTCGGTGCAGCAGGTCGTCGAGGCGGTGATGTCAGCGGAGCAGACGCTTCAGACGGCCATCGCCATCCGTGACAAGGTGGTCGCGGCCTATCAAGAAATTGCTCGGATGGCGATTTAAGGAGATTGAAATGAGAGCGCTCGCAATCGCTGCCACGGGCATGAATGCACAGCAGCTGAACGTCGAAGTCATTGCCAACAACATCTCGAACGTGAACACTACCGCCTTCAAGGGAGCGCGGGCGGAATTCACGGATCTTCTCTACCAAACCGAGCGGTCCCAGGCTATTCCCAATCAGGCCGGATCGAGCCCGGTTCCTGAGGGAGCCATGTTGGGTCTCGGCGTTCGCACAGCTGCAATCCGGAATCTGCATCGGCAGGGATCGCTGACGAATACATCGAACCAGTACGATCTTGCCCTGAACGGTCGCGGCTGGTTTCAGGTCAATGCGCCCAGCGGTGAAATCGTCTACACGCGCGCGGGATCTTTCAACAAGAATGGGGACGGGCAGCTCGTCACCCTCGACGGCTACACGCTCAACCCGCCGATCATCATTCCGGCGAACACGCTTGACGTTACGATCAACGAATCCGGCGAAGTCTTCGCCAAGGTCGACGGACAGGCTCAGCCTCAGAATCTGGGTCAGCTGACGCTCGCGAATTTCGCCAACGACTCCGGTCTGGAACCGATCGGCAGCAACTATTATCGCGAGACGCTGGCCTCCGGTGCGCCGGCGGTGGGCATTCCATCGGACCCAGGATTCGGCAAGATCCATCAGGGTTATCTTGAGGCTTCCAACGTCGATCCGATCAAGGAGATCACAAACCTGATTTCCGCTCAGCGCGCCTTCGAGATGAACTCAAAGGTGATCCAAGCCGCCGACGATATGGCCGGAACCGTTTCGAAGGGCATCCGCTAAAGCTGGAAGCCGGGTGATAGTCTCATGAAGCATCTCTTTCATCTTGCTCTCACGGCATGCGCCGTAGCCCTGGCAGGCTTCCAGGCTGTCAGGGCCGAGGAGCGCGTTCTCCCGGTTCCCTCGGTCACCATTTATTCCGGCGACACGATCAATGAATCGATGCTCAAGGATCGGACATTTCCGGAAAATTACCGCTACCGGACGGCTGTCATCGAATCCCCCCGGGTTCTCGCCGGCAAGATGGCGCGTCGGACTCTCTTACCCGGAGAGCCGATTCCGATGAACGCGGTCGACGATCCAAAGCTCGTGACACGCGGCGTCCAGACTCAGATCATGTTCGAGGAAGGCGGACTGTCGATCATGGGAATCGGCATCCCACTGCAATCCGGCACCCTGGGTGAAACAATCCAGGTCAAGAACGTCGATAGCGGCCGGATCATTACCGGTCGGGTTCAGCCGGATGGCCGGATTCGGATCGGATTTTAATGATGCTCCGCACGATCCTCTTCCTTCTCGCGGTTCTTGTCTCTTTCCAAGGCCATGCCGCGACACGCATCAAGGACGTGGCCGCCGTTCAAGGTGTGCGCGATAACCAGCTCATCGGCTATGGCCTTGTCATGGGCCTGCAGGGAACGGGCGACACGCTTCGCAATTCCCAGTTTACCGAGCAGTCCCTTCAATCGATGCTGGACCGTATGGGCGTCAACGTTCGCGACATCAACCTGCGGACCCGCAACGTCGCGGCTGTTATCGTCACGGCTGACCTTCCTCCCTTCGTGGGAGCAGGATCGCGCATCGACGTGACGGTTACATCGATGGGGGATGCGACCTCCCTGAAGGGGGGTACTTTGATGCTCACGGCCCTGCAGGGCGGCGATGGACAGGTCTATGCCGTCGCGCAGGGTGCGATTGCCGTTTCTGGCTTTTCCGCGCAGGGCCAGGCCGAGACGCTCACTTCAGGCGTGGCGACGGCAGGGCGCATTCCCAACGGTGCTCTGATCGAGCGGGAAGTCCAAGGCGGATTCAATGCCGTCGGTCCCTTGGCTTTCGAGCTCAAGAACCCTGACTACAAGACCGCTACGCTGATCACCGATGCGATCAACCAGTATGCGCAGCAGCGCTATGGCATTCGGGTCGCATCTCCGCGCGATTTCCGCACGGTTGTTCTGCAAAAGCCGAAGAATGTTGCCGCGACCCGATTCATTGCCGAGTTGGGCGATCTCGAGATCAGGCCGGACACGCCGGCGCGGATCGTGGTGGATCAACGGACCGGAACGGTCGTAATCGGAAAGAACGTTCAGATCTCGACAGTGGCGATTACCCATGGAGCTCTGACGATTCGCGTAACCGAAGCTCCCGAAGTGGCGCAGCCGGATCCATTCTCCTTCGGACAGACCGTCGTCGTGCCGCGCACTCAGATCACAGCTACCGAGGAGCGGGTGCCGCTTGCCATTGTCCGGGGGGCGGATCTGCAGACGCTCGTTAAGGGACTCAACCAGATGGGTCTCAAGCCGTCGGATGTCATCGCCATCCTCCAGGCCGTGAAGACGGCCGGTGCCCTTCAAGCCGAACTGGTGATCCAATGACCGCGACCATGATCATCAAATCTCTCCGACAGATGGCGCTCGCCGCTGGCATGCTTCTCGGGACGGCTGGTCACCAGGCCGCCCTGGCGCAGGATGTCAAGGCGGACACCAGGAACAATCAATACTGCGCCAATATCGCCGATGCAGCATCCGATGCGCGCTTTGCACTCCAGAAGCAGGCTCTCGCCGATATGGAGAAGGAGATCGAAGGCCGTCTCAAGGTCCTGGAAGCCAAGCGCGCCGAATATGAGGAATGGCTGCGCCGCCGGAACGAGGTCCTGGAGAAGGCGGACGAGACCATCGTCATGATCTATTCGCGTATGCGCCCGGACGCGGCTGCCCTGCAGCTTACCAATATGGATGAGGAGATTGCGGCGGCTGTCATCGCCAAGCTCAATCCGCGAGTGGCAAGCGCTGTCCTGAATGAAATGGAGCCGGGGCGCGCCGCTCAGCTGGCGAATGTCATCACCGATGCCCCCAAGCGGGACAAGAACACCGTGAGGCAGAATTGAAACATCTTTTCCTGATTGCCGGTCTGTGCTTTCTCGGTGCTTGCGCGACGCGGCCTGAGGAGATCGGTCGTGAGCCGGCAATGACGCCCGTCGGTTCGGGCGTCGTCGTCGACCGTGAACCGCTGCCTCATCTGTTTAAAGCCACTGGCCGGACTGCGGCGAACTCCACCTGGAGCAATGCCAGCGCCGATCTCTTCACGAGCCCGCGGGCAAGGCAGGTTGGTGACATCGTCACGGTCAATATTCAGATCGACGACAAGGCTGAATTCGACAATGCAAGCGACAGATCGAGGCAGTCCTCGATCAGCGCGGGATTGGCCTATGCGTTCTCCTTCAAAGGTTGGAACTCCGACGGAACCGGAGACATCGGTCTCGATTCATCATCCTCCTCGACCGGCCAGGGAACGATCGATCGATCGGAGAAACTGCGCCTTTCCGTCGCCGCTGTCGTTAATGAGGTTCTGCCGAACGGAAACGTCGTGATCAGCGGGTCGCAGGAAGTGCGCGTGAACTATGAGCTCCGCATCCTGAACATTGCCGGAATCGTGCGACCGCGGGATATCTCGCCGAAGAACACGATCAGCTATGACAAGATTGCGGAGGCTCGAGTGTCCTATGGCGGTCGCGGACGCCTGATGGAAGTCCAGCAGCCAGCCTATGGGCAGCAGATCTACGATGCCGTGGCGCCCTTCTAACCAGATCCTTGGGACGAGAGAAGAATGGCCAAAGCTTTAGAACTTCCAGCGCCTTCCGGGAGCGTGTCGAGCAAAGAGGGGTCGCTCCGCTGGCTCCTGACACTCGGCCTCCTGACCCTCCTGTCCGCCGCCATCGGCGGAGGCTTTGGTTTGGTCATGGTGTCCGGAATTCAGAGGCAGGTCGAGGAAAAGTACAAGGCTCTGCATCAGAAGACCGAGATCGTCAGCCCCTATACGGGCAATATTGCGATCAAGAAACTCGCCCCGGTCGTGACCAACCTGACGGGCTCGGAAAGCGACTGGGTCAGGATCGAGGCATCGATTGTTTATAAGCCGCGTGACGAACAGCATCCGGATGTCTTGGTGTCCGAGACGAGGCAGGACATCCTGTCTTATATCCGCACCATGTCATTGGCACAGATCCAAGGTCCGAGCGGTCTCCTCCACCTGCGGGAGGATCTCAATGAGCGTGCGAGATTGCGTTCAAAGGGCGTGATCCAGGAATTGGTGCTTGAAACCCTGATTGTTCAGTAGGAAGCAGTCTTTGGCGCGTTCGCAGTTCATTTGGCGGATGCCTCCCCACTTTCTTGAAAGACATAGTGACCGATGCCACTTCGTTTCATATTCGCCAGTGCATTCTTCCTAGCGGCAACGAGCGCCCACGCCCAGATCGCCGGCCTCGAATCGCTCATTCCCGCCGGCGACGGCGCGGTCAGCGGCCGGATCATTCAGCTTGTCGTCCTCCTGACCGTTCTATCCCTGGCGCCTGGCCTGCTGATCATGGTGACCAGCTTCACCCGGTTCGTCGTGGCCTTCTCGTTCCTGCGTTCCGGTCTCGGTCTCCAGAGCACGCCTGCCAACCTTTTCCTGATCAGCCTGTCCTTGTTCATGACCTTCTTCGTCATGGGGCCGACCTTCGACCGGGCTTGGAATGACGGGGTCAGGCCGCTGACCGAGAATCGCATCTCCGAGGGCGAGGCGTTTACCAAGACGACGGAACCTTTCCGCGAGTTCATGCTGACTCATGTGCGGCCCAAGGATCTCCAGATGTTCAGTGACTTGGCCGCGGTCAACTATCCCAAGCCCAACGAGGGGGAGAAGATCGATTTGCGGATCCTGATCCCCGCTTTCATGATCTCCGAGTTGCGGCGCGGGTTCGAGATCGGCTTCCTGATCGCATTGCCCTTCCTCGTCATCGACATGATCGTAGCGACTCTGGTGATGTCCATGGGCATGATGATGATGCCCCCAACCGTCCTGGCGCTGCCGTTCAAGATCCTATTCTTTGTCCTGATCGATGGCTGGAACATTCTCGTGAGCGGCCTGGTGCGATCATATTTCTGATCGCCCCTCTTTCCATGGCACTGCGCAAACTTGGATGCCAAAGGACAAGCAGCAACCTTCGCACAAGGTTGACGACGCACAAGTGATCTCGACACTTTCCACCAGTACCGAGATTCTCTATGCCTGGTCGTCAACACGCTGAAAGATTGTGGAGTAGTTTGATGCTGCTGGGCGCCCGCCGCCTGGCTGCCTTGGCCGCGATCGGTCTTGCTGTTTTCCTATCCGTCGGCATCGGCGCCTATTATCTGAGCCGGCCCGCCCAAGAAACGCTCTATACAGGACTTGACCGTGAGGATGTCGGGCGGATGGGAGCGGTCCTGAAGGACGCAGGCATTCCCTTCGATGTGAGCGCCGACGGAACAGCTCTCCTCGTCAGCTATGGCAATACGGCCCAGGCCCGGATGCTGCTCGCCGAGAAGGGACTGCCGCACAGCACGAAATCCGGTTACGAGCTGTTCAACGATCTCGGCTCGCTCGGTCTCACCTCCTTCATGCAGGAAGTCACCAAGGTGCGGGCCCTCGAAGGCGAACTTTCCCGCACGATTCAGGGCATGAAGGGAATCAAGGCCGCGCGCGTTCACATCGTGTTGCCGGACCGCGGTTCCTTCCGCCGTGAGCAGCAGCCGCCTTCTGCCTCCGTCGTGATTCGTACCGTTCCCTCCGACGATGCATCGTCCGCGCAGGCGATCAGGCATCTGGTGGCAGCCGCCATCCCGGGCATGGCGGTCGACAAGGTCACCGTCATGAATACGGACGGCACGCTTCTGATGTCCGGTGATGATGCCGCCAACGCCGCGACCGGCAAGATGGCCCGGCTCGAAAAGACCGTCGGCCTGGAAATCCAGGACAGTGTGCGCCGCACGCTTGCGCCCTATCTCGGGACCGGCAACTTCGAAGTCAGCGTGGCTGCCCGTCTGAGCACGGATAAGGTCAGCACCAACGAAACGATCTTCAATCCCGAATCGAAGGTCGAGCGATCGACGCGCACGATCAAGGAAACCGAAGTCTCGCAGAACAGGAGCGGCCAGAAGCCAACCACTGTTCAGCAGAACCTTCCCGATGAGAACGTTCGGGGCGATTCCAGTGACAGCTCGAGCGAGGACAATCAGCGGCGCGAAGAGCTGACGAACTATGAGATTTCGTCCAAGACGGTCCAGACGATCAGCGACGGCTATCAGATCAAGAATCTCTCCGTAGCCGTTCTGGTGAACAAGTCCCGTATCACGTCGCTGCTCGGCGATAGCGCAACGCCTGCCGAGATCGATGCGAAGATCGCAGAGATCGAGCAGCTCGTGTCATCCGCGGCAGGCTTCAGCAAGCCCCGCGGCGACCAGATCAAGGTTGCCGCTGTCAGCTTTGTCGATGACGGTGGAATGCTTCAACCGGTGCCGGGTCCATCGCTGACTGAAATCCTCATGCGCCAGTTCGGAACGGTTGTGAACGCCCTGACCATCCTGGCTCTATGCGCCATGATGATCTGGTTCGGCTTGCGTCCCGCCGTGCGGATGCTCATGGCCCGTCATCAGGCCGAGCTCGAGCTCCAGCGTGAGCAGGCGGCGGCGCTGGCTGCGGCCGAGGCTGAGGAAGCCCTCGAAGCCAGCAAGGAAGCTGCTCTGCAGATTGCTTCCGAAGCGGACGAACAGAACTTGATCGAGATGCCGCGGACTCCGCAGCGGAAACTGGAGCAAATCATCGAACTCAGTGAGGAACAAGCCGCCGCCGTTCTGAAGCAGTGGCTCGGACGGGAGGCCGCGTAATGGCAGGCACGATAGCGAGACTTTTGGCGGACTTCTCAAATCCAGCCTCTGGCGCTCCTTCGGGAATCGGTCTCCTGCGCGCCGTCAAGGTCACGCCCGATCCTGAGCCGCCGCAGCCCCCGCCGCCTATCGTTGATCGGCAGGCAGAGCTCATCAAGTCTGCAGAAGTCAGAGTCAGGACTGAGGAAAGAGAGAGAGCGCACAGAGAGCTTGAGGATGCCATTGCCGCTGAAAGGGGCCGCCATCTGGAGGAGATGAATGATCAGCGGACGATCTGGGTCGAGCAGCAGGCGCTGCAGATGTCGGCTCAGATCTCAGCGGCGGTCGAGCGCATCGAGGAGAACCTCTCGGAGAGAGTTGCAAATATCCTCAGGCCTTTTGTCTCGGAAGCTTTCCGTCAGCAAACTCTTGCCGAGTTCAAGGATGTCCTTGCGGCGCTGCTTTCCGGGCGAGATGCAAGACTTTTGAGGATCTCCGGGCCGGAAGATCTTCTCTCGACCATGAAGTCGCATCTTGGACATTACGAGAGTTTGATAGAGTTTCTTCCGAGCGAGCACGTTGAGGTCAGTGCCGTGGCGCAGGATACGCTTGTTCAAACGCAATTGCATTCCTGGTCGGTTCGGTTGGCCCAGGCGTTAGAAAGCTGATGATCGATGGCGAGTTCAAATAAGCAGGAGATCGTCATCGTTCGCAGGAACGACGATGGCGAGGATATCGTCAAAGGAGGCGCATGGAAGATCGCCCATGCGGACTTCATGACGGCCATGATGGCGTTTTTCCTGGTGATGTGGCTCATCAGTCTGACCGATGAGGAGACCCGAAGCGGCGTTGCCAATTACTTCAATCCGGTCCAACTGGCCGAGTCGACCCCGAACAAGAAGGGGCTCGACGACCCGCAGAACGTTCCGCCTGACAATGAAACGGACAACACCAAGGACGGCAAGGAGAAGGGAAGCGGCGAGGGGACGGGTGGCAAGTCCCACCAGTTACGGAAGCCGCGTTTCAAGGAAGGGGCTCTTTTCCAGGATCCCTATGCCGTTTTGGCCAAGATCGCCGATGAGATCGAAGCAAACCCCCACGACACTCTTGGTGCCGATGTCACTCCAGGCGAGAGCGATGTGCCTGGCCTCAAGGCAGGGGAGGCCTTCAGGGATCCGTTCGATCCCCTGTATTGGCAGGTCGCCCCGGTCGAAGAACTGAAAACGGACACACCTTCGAAGCCAGGAACCGCAGCGCCAGCTCCTTCGAAGGCCGTCATAGATGCCATCACGGCTTTAAGCCGGAAATCTCCGACTGACGGCAAACCGGACTCAAAGACCTCTGTGCCGAATGAAGGTCAGGAACGCCAGCCGAATGGCACGTCTTCTGATTCGGGCGGTCAGGCATCGAATGTCGATCCGAATGCGGCCACGATGGCGGACCTGAAGGCCGCAGAGCTGAAGAGGGAAATCCTGAAGGCTGTCCAGCCTTCGAAGGATGTCTCACCGCAGCCGCACATCGAGGTGCGCCGGACCGGTGCAGGAACCCTGATCAGCCTGACGGACGATTTCGACTTCACGATGTTTGCCGTGGGCTCCGCCGAGCCGCATTCAAAGGTCGTGAAGGCCATGGCCGAGATCGCGAAAATTCTGCAGTCACGCCCGGGCAAGATCGTCATCCGCGGCCACACGGACGCCCGGCCTTTCAAATCGGCCAATTACGATAACTGGCGGCTGTCCCATGCGCGGGCCCAGATGGCGCTCTACATGCTCGTTCGCGGTGGGTTGAGCGAGAGCAGAATCGTGCGCGTCGAGGGACATGCGGATCGTGAGCCGAAGATCCCGAGCGATCCGAATGCGGATCAGAACCGCCGGGTCGAGATCCTTCTGCAGGAGTGATCATGATGAAAGGTCTTTCATTGCCTCTCATTGCGATCTCTTTGCTCCTCGTCGGACAGGCGGCGATGGCTGAGAACACCGCGCCTTCACAGGAAGCTGGAGAGCAGAGGGCCGAGACGGCGTCAGTTCCCAGTCCGGTGCAGCTCGTGCGAACGTTGCATCTGATGCAGGATCAGATTGCGATCGGATCCACGGAGGCTCATATGGGGCAACGCGGCCTGCTCGGAATCCTGGACGACAGATTCATGAATCTGGAGCCGGAGACCTGGCAGACGAGCAAAAATGTTCGAGCAGCGGTGTCCTTCGTCCTCAGCGGCGGTAACCCAGGCATCTTGAGAAAACTTCTGGAACTAGGCTCCTCCGTCATTGCGGAAAATGACCGGCCATTGATTGAGGGTGCACTGGCCTATGTCGAGGGCAGGGAGGAGGCGGCGCAGAATTCGCTGGCCTCCCTGGATCCTCACTTCCTTCCTCCGACCCTGGGAGCTCAGTTGGCCCTGGTTCAATCGGCTCTGGTCGTGCGAAAGAATGCTGCGAAATCCGACGAGTTGCTGGACTTCGTTCGACTTCAGGCACCCGGCACGCTCCTTGAGGAGGCGGCTCTGCGCAGGCAGGTCTTCGTGGTGAGCCAGACCAACAATATGGAAAAGTTCCAGTCACTCGCCACCGACTACCTGCGACGCTATCGCCACTCGATCTACGCCGGCAACTTCCGGCAGCGATTGGCCTCCGTGCTGACGCGAATCGATTTCGGGAAGGAGGCTTCGCGCTTTGAAGGGGTCGTGGCGATGATGTCCGAGCTTGAACCGGAAGCAAGACGCGATCTTTATCTTCTGGCAGCGCGCTCATCGATTGAACAGGGGTTCACCACCTCGGCCAGATTGCTGGCCGACAAGGCTCAGGAACTGGTAGGATCAGATAAGGCGAGTGCCGTAAGAGCAAGGCTCTATCGTGCGGCATCGTTGATCACGTCGCCTCAGGCCATCGATGGTGCCGTCAGCGATCTTCGCAGCCTCGACCGGTCGGCTCTCGCAGAGAGTGACCTCGGCTTGCTGGAGTCTGCCCTCACTATGGCAGGCCAGATACGCAAAATGCCCGACATCCAGGCTCAGCAGGTCGTTCCAGCAAAACCGGAGTTGACCAAGGTCGCAGTCGGTCAGCCGATAGAGGCTTCTGCTCCCGCGCAAGGGCTGGAACAGCTTCAGGCGCTATCTAAAGCACGTGACGCCTTAAGCCGCGTTGACAAGTTGATTAAGAACTAGGCGTATACAAGCCGATGAGCCGATTAGATCTTCTGTCACAGACAACGCCGAGGCTTGTGGACACCCAGTCGCGCAACGCATCCGTGAATTCGGACGCCCAAGAGAATTCGGGCAACGCCGCGACATCTGACTTCGGTTCGCTCCTGGATGGCTTTTCAGGGCGCTCGCAGAAGGAAGGTGTCGGCGCGTCTCAGCAGGAGACAATTCTTCTCGGCAGTGAAGCGGACAAGGTGAGTCCGGAACTGGATGGCGCCGAAATCGATCCGCTGCAGGCCCTCCTGCCTGACGTGACGCCGAGCGACGGTTCCGCAGGCACCTTAGCGCTTCAATCGGGAAGTCCCGTACTTTCGATTCTTGAGAATCTTCTCCCCCGCATTCTGGCGCGGACCGGGAATGGGGGCAATGCCGATGCTGGACAATCGGGCGCATCCCTTGCATCTGCTAATTTGGCCATGCCGCAGCAGAGGGTGGACGAGCTGAGTCCGGCGAACTCAGGATTGGGATCGAAGCTTGCGGTATCGGTTCAGAACCAGGAAACGCATTTCAGGCCTATTGTCGAAGGGTTAAGCATCTCATCGACTGAGTCAGGCGCGACAGTTCCAGACGAAGGGACAGGTCCGACAACGGAAACTCTGCTCCCTGTGAAGCCCAAAGGCGCTGAGATGAAAAGCCAGCTGGCAGGCAATGGCGATGGGTTAAATCAAGCTTTGACCGATATGACTGCCGAAGCCGAGGCTGCAAAGAGAAGCGAGGAAGAAGGAATCGTGAAAGACGTTTCCCTGGATCGCGCTTCCGGTCGCGCAGAGCTGCAAAAGCAGTCGCCGGTTGGCGGATCGAAATCGGAAACAGCTTCTCTTCCGCCATCAACACTTCAGCATCTCGCAAAGTCCATCATCGAAGATGTCAGGGGACTGACGGAACCTCAACAGCCGTCCTTTCAGCAGGATGGTTTGAATCGGGTCGCCACGGCGAGAGCATCCGCTGGGGTTCTCAGAGTCCTGGATCTTCAGTTGAAGCCGGCGGAGCTCGGCCTCGTGACGATCAGGATGCGGCTTGCCGGCGACGGTATCGAAATGGAGATTCAAGCTCAAAACGAGGATACGGCCGAACTCCTGAGGAATGATGCGGAGAAGCTGTCCAGCCTCCTCCGGGTCTCCGGTTATCGCCCCGATGCAATCAACATTCAATCTACTGAAGCTGCCTCTCATGACCGTTCCTCATTCCAGCGTCCTCAGCAAGGAACTCAGTCACAGGGCCAGGCCTTTGACCAGGGCGCGGCGGCAGGTCAGGGGAACTCCTCGCGTCATCAGGACGAGCGGTATGGCAGAGGCGGGTCGGAACTGCGCAGGGATGGGAAAGAGAGCCTGCCTCCTGGCGGTAGCCGTACTGGCGGGATCTACCTTTAACATTGGAATCGCCACCTCGAGCATGGCGCAGTCTCCGAGCGGCCTATGCGAACGAGAGATGATGCGAGCTTCGTCGAAATATGGCGTTCCCTTGGGCATGCTCTATTCCGTCGGTCTCACCGAAACGGGACGTCGCGGCAGCCTGCAGCCATACGCCATGAATGTTGAAGGAAAGGCCGTGTTCTCGAGCAGCGCGGCTGAGGCGATGCAGCGTTTCCAGGAAGCCAGCAGAGGCGGCGCAAGGCTCATCGATCTCGGCTGCATGCAGATCAATCATCTTTATCATCGTGAGAACTTTCCATCACTGGAAAGCATGTTGAATCCACGCACCAACGTGGAATATGCCGCGCGCTTCCTGAGTGAGCTCAAGACGCGTCATGACACCTGGACGATGGCCGTCGCGCGCTATCACGCGGGGCCGAACAACGATCCGGCACAAAAGCGATATGTCTGTCGCGTCATTGCCAACATGGTCGCAACCGGATTCGGTCAGTGGACCCCAGGAGCCAGAGCTTTTTGCGCGGATGCTCCTGGCTTGAGCAGCGGACAGACGGCTTCGGACGGTTGAGGCAGCGGTATCCAGAGCATCGAATGATGCTCTAGCGTGACATCCTGATTTCCGAGCCGGAGCTGTTCAATGTTCCGGCAAGCGCGGCCTCCGCTCCTGACAAGCGGGCAACCAGCTGGCCGCGCGAGAAAAGGATGACCTGGTTCTCGCGGAAGCTCCATCCGTTCACGCTCCGCATGGTCTCATGCGTACATCCTTGCGTTGAGGCCTTGTAAAGATCCAGAGACGGGACGCTGGAAAGCTGCACCTTGCAGGAGGACGCGCCGACGCGAGCATTCCAGGTTCCTGCGTAGGAAGAAGCGCGTTGAGGTGCCGTGAAAATGCCCGGAGGGCTCGACTGGCTATCAGCAGGGGCTGGGTTTGCCGCGCGTGATGGTCGATCCGGCGTAATCGGCGTCGGGGCGGCCAGGATGACCTGATCTGAAGGGCGCGCGATGCCGATGTCCTGGGTCGTGGGGGCAGGACCTATATCCGCTTCAAGATGGACTTCGCGCCGTCTTTCGGGGCGCGCCATGTCGAGTTCGATCGGATTGGCCGCAGCGATAACGGGGCCGCCGATCGCATATTCGGGCGATGCGGGCAGCCGCCCGCCCCATGGTGCGGAATATTCCGGGTAATTCCGACGGACATGTCCAGGCCCCCAAGGTCCTTGACTGTATGAGGCATCGGTCGAGTTGCAGGCCGAAATCACCCCTGCCACTGCCATCAGACTCGCCGCTGTCAGAAGTTTGTTTTGCATTGAATCGGTCTGTGATCGTCCTGCGCTCAATGGCGCACGGTTCCGGCAAGGCAGTAGGACGACTTGAACCGGGATGGCAGCGGCCGCAAGCGGGCGGATGAAAGAATCCTCTCAAAGGACGATGGATTGAAATCCGCTTTGTGGAATGTTACGTCCAATAGAACTTCGTTGATCTTTACGCCGATGTAATAGTTGCCGAAGATGAGCTGGAAGAAGACCGTGATGGAATCGTGTACGAATTCCATTTCGAGAACGATACACGACGAATCTTCTTGTCCGGAATTTACGTGAGCGACATAGCCGTAGGATAGCGTTTCGCCCTTGAAATAGAGTTCGGCGGACGACGTGATCATCTCGTCCATGTTGCCGTGCAACTGATTATCGGCATAGAAGCGAATGATCTCAGCGTCTGCAAGACAGAAATCGGCGATGACATCCTTGATGTTGCACGCCAAGACCTCTTCGAAGGCTTGAATGTCCCAATGCTCTCTCAATAGAGCAGCAACTTCGACGACGCGAAGGCCTCTCATTTCGACCTCGTGAGAATGTAGAACAGGATCTGAGCGACGGCTTTATAGAAGTCGGGAGGAATCATCCGATCGACTTCAACATGATCGTACATGGATCTTGCGAGAGGCTTGTCTTCGATCACCGGGATGCCACTTTTTTCGGCAATCTCACGGATCTTCAGTGCGATGAGATCCTTGCCCTTGGCCACGACGATCGGAGCGCTCGCCTCGCTGCGCTCGTAGCGCATGGCAATGGCAAAGTGGGTCGGATTGGCAATCACGAAGGTAGCCTTGGGAACCGCGGCCAGCATTCGCTTGCGGCTCAGGTCCTGAGCCAAGGAGCGCATCCGGGCCTTGACCATCGGATCGCCCTCCATCTGCTTATACTCTTCTTTAACCTCCTGCTTCGTCATCTTTAGATCGCTGTGCCATTTGAAACGGGCCCAGAGCAGATCCGCCGCAACAAGGACGATCGTCGCAATGGCGATGGCGGAGACAAGACGCATTGCCATGGTCAACATCAACTCCGGAAGGAGGGAGGGATCGGTGAACATGGCATTCAGAACCTTATATTGCTCCGACTTCAGAAGCAGGAGGCTGACGATTGTCATCGTTGCGAATTTGAACAATGACTTTGAAAATTCCACTAAACCCTGGCGGCCGAAGATCCGCTTCCACCCGCTCACAGGTGAAATTCTGTTCCACTGCGGTCTGATCCGCTCGGAGACAACGGATGGCACATTCTGCAATATCGATGCAGCAAGACTGCAGCTTGCCAGAATGACAATGATCGGGAGGAGGAAGTGACCGACCTCAAGGGCTATTGCCTGGATCAGTGCAGCCGCGTCCGGCCCGGATTCAAGGCGAAAGTCCTGCGGACGATTGACGAAGAGCGACAGCTTCTCGGTCAGGGTCTTGGTGGTGCTGCGCGCCGAGAATGCGAGAACGAGCAGGATTCCCAAGATGGACGCGAACATGGGCGCTTCTCTCGAAAAGGGAATGTTTCCCTTTTCGAGAGCTTCGCGAACCTTCTTATCGGAAGGCGCTTCTGTTTTGCTGTCCTTATCGTCCGTATCAGACATGATCCGAGGTTCGACTGCTAGAGCATAGGACCCAACAGTGGAGACCACTTCTGGGATCTAATCCGATGCTCATTTCTTGGGCTTGCGCCTCGTTGGTTACGAAAAGCGGGTCCACTTTTCACTGGCGTGGCCCTTCGGGTCGCTGATGCGGACCTGCGGTTCCGCACGTCGCGCTAGAAGTAGGCTTCATCCTCGGTTTCTGAGTTGATGACGATCTCCCCTCGACCGGCCATCTCCAGCGCGAGATCCGTAATGGTACGTCTGGCCTCTGCGATGTCTCGGTGGGCGGATGGCTCCTTGCTGTTGAGCTCGTGCTCGATCATACGGCGAACGCGCGATGAGAGAGCGGTCAGGACGACCTTGCGGAAATCGTCGTTCGTACCCTTCAGAGCCAGGACGACACGATCCGGAGGCACTTGGTCGAAGAGGGTGGTGCGATCCTTCGGCGTCAGCTTCACGATATCGTCGAAGGTGAAGAGCAGACCTCTGAGGATCTCGGCCGATTTCGGGCGCACGGACGAGAGGCTGGTCAGGACATCCTCCATATGGTCCCGTTCCATCTTGTTGATGATGTCGGCGATCTTCGCGTGCGTGTCGGCCCCGGCGTTCTTTGAGAAGTTCGCCATGAAGTCCTCATGCAACGTCTTCTCGATGTTCTTCATCGTCTCGTCGACGATGGGTTTCATGCTCAGCATGCGCCGCATAAGATTGTTCCGCAGCGGCTGCGGCAACTGCGTCATGACCTTCGCGGCGCAGGACGGCTTCACCTTCGACAGGATGAGAGCCGCTGTCTGCGGGTGCTCCTTCATGAGATAGGAGGCAATCGCACTTTCACTGACGGTCGATATACGCTCCCAGATGCTTCTGTTCGCGTTTCCGACGACCTCGCTCATGATGCTGGCGATCTGCTCAGGGCTCAGAATTCCCGTCAGCAGCTTTTCGATATGGGCCGCACCGCCGACCAGGTCCGCGCCGTCGGTGAAGTTCGATGCGAACTCCTCAACCAATTGCTCGATCTGGGTCGGGGATACCGGTCCAAGTTGAGCGGCGGATTTGGTGACAAGGCGAATCTCCTCCTCGCTGAAGTGCTTGAGGATCCTGCTTGCGGCAGGCTTTCCCATAGCAAAGAGGAGGGTTGCGACGCGCTCAGGTCCTTTCAGGACCTTTGTGCCATTCGCCTTCATGGGAACGTGAGCGACCATGTCGTGAAACCAACTTAGCCGTTAAGATCGTTGGTAGGAGGACCGACAATTTCGGTCAGTGAGATGCCAAATCGGGAATTGTCGTCTTCGACAACGACGACTTCACCGCGGGCGATGATGCGTCCATTCACGACGACATCGACCGGTTCGCCGACCCTGTGATCGAGGGGCACGATCGCGCCTCGCCCGAGCTTCATCAGATTGGCAACAGGCATCGTTGCGGAACCGAGGACAACCTGGATCGTGACTGGAATGCGCAGGATCGAGTCGAGATTCTTTCCGCCACCCAGCTTGTCGTCGTGCAGAGAGGAGCCTTCAAAGGCGTTCTCCTGCTGCCACACTGCCTTGTCCTGGGGTTTGGGCTCGAAGGGATTCGTCATCGGATTGGGCCTTATGAGTGAGATGTGCCGGAGTATGACTGCCTTTGCAGGCGTGCCTCTTGAGTGAGGTGCTCAAGCCGCGTGGCGATGGCCTGGGCTTCCTCGATGCGCTGACTGAGAAGAACGAGGGTCTCCTTTCCCTCCGCGCCGAAGCTCGCCACGGCGTTTTGGGCGGTCATCAGCGCAACTCCGGTTTTGTCGAAGATCTGCTGATACTCGGCATGGTAGCGATCAAGCCTCTTAAGCTTTCGATACATGACCGCGACCATGACGGCAGTCGTCACGAGAGCAAGGAACAGGATTGCGTTAGCGAGGGAGGACATCATCCAGAAACTCTTTTTCCTGGTCGATGAGTTCATCGACCTTCAGAACATATGATCCCTCCGACTGCCCGATATGACACCAGAAGAGACCCTGCTGATTGCTTTCAAGCTTGACGCGGCTGCGCGGGGTTGCCTGCAGTTCGATGACGTCTCCGATCTTGAGATCGGCGATCTCGCCGAGTGACAGGAAGCGTTCTTCGAGAACCGCCTTGAGCGTGACCTCGGTCTTCTTCACTTCCGTGGCGATTTGCTTCATCCACCGCGGGTCGCGGCCTGACGATTCGCCGGTCACCACATGGGAGAGGGCTTTCCGCATCGGGTTGAGAACCGATTGCGGAATGATGACGAACATTTCGCCGCCGCGGTTGAGCGCCTGGAGAAGGAACTTGGCTGCGACAGCCTGATTATTCCGCCGCCCGATGACGGCAAAGTCCATACGGGTCTCGATGCGCTCGAGCTTGAATTTCGTGTCGACGATCAGCGAGAATGATGCCTGCAGAGCCTTGGCGACCTGCTCGAAGAGCGTTTGAGCCATCCTGAGCTCGATGTTCGAGAAGCCCCGCGCTTCCTCCACCGGCGGTTCTGAGCCATCGGAGCCGAAGAGCACCTCCACCATCGTGTAGATGAAATCACGGTCGAAACCGATCAGGATATGGCTGTCCCATTCCGGAGCATGAAAAATCCCCGCGACGGCGTTCGCTTCGTACATCTCCAGGATTTCGGTGATGCGTCCGCTCTCGAGCCCGCTGAGCGAGTAGTACATGGGCGATGCCGCCATGTGGCGCAGGTGCTCGGCGCAACTGGTCGACATGCGGTCGAAGATCACATGAAGCATCGGCAGGCGATCGAGAGAGAGGCCTGCGGC
The DNA here is from genome assembly GCF_016864375.1 of Microvirga sp. VF16. Taxonomy (GTDB): domain Bacteria; phylum Pseudomonadota; class Alphaproteobacteria; order Rhizobiales; family Beijerinckiaceae; genus Microvirga. The sequence continues at coordinate 791,612 of NZ_CP069354.1, forward strand.
ATCCAGAAGCATGTCGCGAATGTCGGTGGCGCTTTGTGCTCCGCTCATCATCACGCGGCCTCTTTCAGGTCTTCGGAACGGCCACCGGTCGTCGTCGCGGTTTCAACTTCGTCGATGGTCGGGCGATACTCCACGGAGATGCCCTTACGGCCATGTTCCACGGCGATCTGGGGGAGGGCGCCGTTCATGTAGGCGATGAGAGCCTGCTTGACGATGACATAGACGCGGGTCTGTTTTTCGCGAGTCGACTTTACCTTGTTCGCTAGCGGCGACAGGAATGCGTAGGAGATGAAGATGCCGACGAAGGTTCCGACTAGCGCGGAAGCAATCAATCCACCCAGAATCGCGGGTGATTGATCGATGGCGCCCAGAGCCTTCACGATTCCCAGCACGGCTGCAACGATGCCGAGGGCCGGAAGCGCCTCCGAGACGGTATTGATGGAATAATAGGGCTTCAGGCGATCACGCTTGAGAGTCCCGATTTCCTCTTCCATGAGAGCCTCGATCTCATGAGGGCGCGCATTGCCGATGATGATCAGCCGTGCGTAGTCGCAGATGAAGAGCGTGAGGTCCTTATCCTTGAGAACGTTCGGAAAAGCCTTGAAGATCTCCGATTCTTCGGGCTGATCAATATGGCCTTCGACCTCGTTGCGGGGCTTGTTCTTCAGTTCCCGCATGAGGGCATAAAGAAGCCCCAGGATTGAAAGGTAATGATCTCTCTTAGGGACGGTGCCGGAAATCGCCTCGCGCGCGGCCCGACCCGTGTCCTTCACCAGAGACATGGGGTTCGCGATGATGAATGTGCCGATCGCGATGCCGCAGATGATCACGTATTCCCAAGGCTGCCAAATAACAGCCAGGTGACCGCCCATGGCGACATAGCCGCTCACGAGCGAGCCAATGGCGACTGCCAATCCGATCAAAACGCCCAAAGTTGTGGTCCCTTTTGTGAAAGTCCAACCTGTTGAGGATGTCTTAAGCGCGGAGGCTTGCGCGAAGCTGGAAACAGGGGAGCAAGCCTCGTGCAAGGCTGTTCGATTACCCCTCGGCCAGCTTCATGCGGCAGACAGATGTCGCGCCATCAGGGCCGGCCTCGCAGGCTGCCCTCATGAGAGAAAGGCCGGAGTTCCTCGATGCAATCTTCGCTTTATGTTGCGCTGTCCGCCCAGGTGGCCATGGAAAAGCGCCTCAACACGATTGCGAACAATGTTGCAAACATGAACACGGGCGGATTCCGGGCGGACGAGGTGAAGTTTGAGGAAATTCTCTCGCTCGCAGCGAAGGAGAACGTGTCCTTCGCGTCCTCCGGGCAAAACTTCGTGTCGCGGCGGACCGGCCCTATCACCAAGACCGACAATCCGCTCGATGTCGCCATTCAGGGAGAGGCCTGGTTCGCCTTCAATGGCCCCAATGGAACGGTCTATACCCGGGATGGCCGCTTCAAGATGAACGAGAACGGCGATCTTCTGACCGTCGAAGGCTATCAGGTTCTTGACGCCGGCGGCGCACCCATTGCCCTCGATCCCACGGCAGGTTCTCCGACCGTCAGCCGTGACGGCACAATCATGCAGGGAACCAACCAGGTTGGAGCGATCGGTCTCTTCAATCTGAGAAATGACAGCAAGCTCAGCCGCTTCGGAAATTCTGGTGTCATATCCAACATTCCGGGTGAAGTCGTTCAGGACTTCAACTCTACCGGAGTTCAGCAGGGTTTCAGCGAAGGATCGAACGTCAATCCCGTTCTGGAGATGACGAAGATGATCGCGGTTCAGAGAAATTTCGATAGCGCGGCGACGACGATCCAGGAAAGCGAGTCGACCCTCATGGATGCCATCCGGACCCTTGGTCCCAGCTCCTGATGACAGCGATGAATGCTCTCCAAAAGCTTGAAGAATTCGTTCTGACCGAAGCCCTCGGTCGGCGGAAGATTCAGATCAGCGGGACCATCCGCGAGGTGAATCCCAGCTATTACCGGGTCTCGGGATTGTCGCAGTTCGTGAAGCTCGGGGACCGCGTCGGGTTTGCAGCTCAAGGAAAGACGCAGACCGGAGAGGTCGTTCGCATCGATGACGGCGGCATTACCGTCAAACCCTTCAATGGGCGCATCGAGACCGGTATCGGAACGCCCGCCTTCATTGTGAGCGATACCGGCTTGAGCCCCGATCACAGCTGGCGGGGGCGGGTCATCAATGCTCTCGGCGAGCCGTTGGATGATCTGGGACCTCTCATTCCGGGTCACAAGCCGGTACAGAACGACGCCGAGCCACCGTCCGCCATGACGAGAGCGAGGGTCAAGACGCCTCTGAAAACCGGTGTCAAAGCCATCGACCTGTTCACGCCGATCTGCCAGGGGCAGCGCATCGGCATTTTCGCGGGTTCCGGCGTCGGCAAGTCCACGCTACTGACGATGCTTGCCAAGTGCGAGGGCTTTGACACGATCGTCGTCGCTCTGGTCGGGGAGCGCGGCCGCGAGGTGCGGGAGTTCCTGGAAGGGCCCATTCACGCGAACCTGCATAAATCGGTCATGGTGGTGTCGACCGGGGACGAGAGTCCGATGATGCGGCGCCAGGCTCCGAGAACGGCGGTGGCACTCGCCGAATACTTCCGCGATTGCGGCGATTCGGTTCTGCTCATCGTCGATTCCGTGACGCGTTACGCTCATGCCGCCCGCGACGTGGCCCTGGCGGCCGGAGAACCGGCGGTCGCCCGTGGCTATACTCCTAGCGTCTTCAGCGACCTGCCCCGTCTGCTGGAACGGGCGGGGCCTGGGGCGGAGGGAAAAGGCTCCATCACGGGCATCTTCTCCGTCCTCATCGACGGTGACGATCACAACGACCCTGTCGCCGACAATATTCGCGGAACGCTCGACGGTCACATCGTTCTGGACCGCTCGATCGCGGATCAGGGGCGGTATCCGGCCATCAATGTCCTGGGATCGATTTCGCGTCTGGCCGATCATGTCTGGTCCCCGGATCAGAAGGAACTCGTGCGTCGCCTTCGCGGGATGATCGCCCGCTTCGAGGATACGCGGGATCTCCGATTGATGGGCGGTTATCACCCGGGCAACGATCAGGAGCTCGACCAGGCGGTCGTGCTCGTCCCGAAGATCTACGAAGCGCTTCGGCAGGATCCGTCCATGCCTGCCAGCCGTGATGCCTTCATGGATCTGGCGCAGGCCCTCAAGCAATAGAGTTGTTCACGTCTCGCAGCATTGACCCTGGATCGGAATACAGCCTCGCACAAGCGTCATGGTGTTAGGTCCAGTTTGAAACCGTAGGAGCTTCAGATGAGTCTTTATGGCGTTCTTCGTAGCGGCGTTTCTGGCATGAACGCACAGTCGAACAAGTTGGGTACCGTTGCCGAGAACATCCAGAACTCGAGCACGAATGGGTACAAGCGCGCTTCGACGGAGTTCTCATCCCTTATTCTTCCTTCAAGCGAAGGCAACTACAATTCCGGTTCGGTCACCAGCAGGGTTCGCTACACGATCGCCGATCAAGGCCCCATTGCTTACACGACGTCGGCGTCGGATCTGGCGATTTCGGGTAACGGCTTCTTCGTGGTGAGCGACCCAAGCGGATCCCCCTACCTGACGCGCGCCGGCAACTTCGTCAAGGACGGGCGGACGGGCAATCTTGTCAACGCATCCGGGTTCACCCTGATGGGCTACAAGTTGGGAGCGGGAGCCGTTAATCCCTCTCTGAACAGTCTCGACGGTGTCGAGCCGGTCAATATGGCTTCCTTTGCCATGCAGGCAACCGGATCGACGAAGGGAACCTTCAAGGGCAATCTGCCGGATGGCGCACCTGTCGTTGTACTTCCAGCCGTCAGTAAGCAATCTTCGCTTCAGGTCTATGACAAGGTCGGCAATCCGATCAAGATCGACATTTCTCTGTCGAAGATCAGCGATACTCAATGGAGCATCAGCGTTGCTAACGGAACGAGCGCTGATCCGCTGACCGGAACGACAACGATGACTCTGACCTTCGACGCGGATGGCCAATTGACAGGACCATCCGTGCTGAACTTCGGCATCCCCGGCGGCGAACCATTTGCCCTTGATATGGCAGGCATGACGCAGTTGGCCGGCGAGTACAATGTCACGGGTGAGGCCAACGGAAATGCCCCGTCTGCGGTGAAAGATGTCGAGTTTGCCGCAGATGGCACGGTCTATGCGGTCTACGAGGATGGAACCCGGGTTGGCGCCTATCGGATCCCCCTGGCGAATGTGTCGAGCCCGGACAACCTGAGCCCTCGTGCCGGCAACGTCTATGAGACGACTGCTGCCTCCGGCGGCTATCAGGTCGGCTTCCCGGAAACCTCCGGTTTCGGGTCCATTGCATCCGGTGCTCTCGAAGGATCGAATGTCGATATTGGCACCGAGCTCACGGCGATGATCGAGGCGCAGACCAGCTATACGGCGAACTCGAAGGTCTTCCAGACCGGATCTGAACTGCTCGACGTCCTGATGAACTTGAAGCGGTAACTCTTTCCCTTTTGCTCAAGGGTCATTGATCCATGTCTCTGTCAGTAGCCTATAATACGGCGCGCTCATCGCTGCAGGCATCGCAATCGCAGATGGCGATCGTATCCCGCAACACGTCCGGGGCCTCCGACCCGAACTATTCGCGCAAGATCGCTGCCCTCACAACGACAGGCGGGTATGCCCGCATCACGGTCCTCCGGGCCAGCGATCAGGCACTCCTGACGAAGATGTTGGAAACAACGTCCGATTCCGCCACCCAGAAGGCCCTGCTTGAAGGGTTGAAGAAGCTCAGTCAGACGGTCGGCGATACGGAATTGGATCAATCCGCCGCGGCACGGGTTGGTGCGCTGAACAGCGCGCTGCAGCAATATGCCAACGCACCCGATAATCCGGTTCTGGCACGGGGATTCGTCAAGGCTGCATCGGATCTGGCGGATACCTTGAATCAGGCCACTGCCACGATCCAATCCGTCCGCCTGGAGGCAGATGGAGGGATGGCCGGCTCGGTTGCCCGGATCAATGACCTCCTTCTCAAGTTCGAAAAGGCAAACCAGCAGGTCGTGAGCGGCTCTGCTCTTGGCGCCGACGTCAGCGACGCCATGGACACGCGCGACGGCCTGATCGCACAGCTGTCCGAGGAGATCGGGATTACGGTCGTGCCGCGCGCCGGCAACGACATCGCGCTGTACACGGATAGTGGTGTGCCGCTGTTCGAACGTACGGCACGGCCGGTGACGTTCAATCCGACGACGGTCTACGGACCGGCCACGACAGGCGGGGATGTCTTCATCGACGGGATCCGCGTGACGGGACCGGGGGCGCTCATGCCGCTGAATTCCGGCAATCTTGTCGGATTGGCGCGCTTGCGGGACGACGTTGCGGTCACCTACCAGAAGCAGCTCGATGAGCTCGCCCGCGGGTTGATCCAGACTTTTGCCGAGAGCGATCAGAGCGGCGCGGGAAAGCCGGATATGCCCGGCGTCTTCACTTTCGCCGGTGCCACAGGCATTCCCTCGATGCCTGCGACGGCCGGACTTGCCGGATTGATCCGGGTCAACGATGCCATCGATCCGACAAAAGGCGGCAAGTTCGAGAATATCCGCGATGGCGGAATCAACGGCGTCGACTACGTCTACAATCCGGACGGCAATGCGAACGCCGCATTCTCCGAGCGGCTTTCCTCCCTGACGGAGGGCATGGTCGCCCAGCGTCCGTTCGATCCTAGCCTGGGCTTCGGGCCGACCGCGTCCCTGCAGGGCTTTGCTTCCCTGACCGGGAGTTGGCTGGAGGCCTCACGCCAGAGCGCAAGCCAGAGCGTCGATTATCAGACGACACTCCTCGGACATGCATCCGAAGCGCTCTCGAATGCAACCGATGTCAACATGGATGATGAAACGGCGCTCATGCTGCAGCTGGAGAAGTCCTATTCGGCATCGGCAAAATTGCTGTCGGTCATCGACCAGATGCTCAAAACCCTCCTCAGCGTCGTAGGCTAAGCCATGAGAACGACTTTCGTCTCAACAATGTCCCTTTGGAATTCGTCCAAATCGTCCCTGGACAAGCTCCAGGCCAATCTGGTGAAGGCCAACAAGGAGCTCGTTTCCGGGCGCGAGGCCGATGTCGGCCTGAAGCTCGGCTACAAGACGGGAACCACATTGTCCTTGCGTCAGGATCGCGCCGAGCTCGATGCCCTGACCGATAGCAATGCGTCCGCTCTTCTGCGCATCAAGTCGACGACAAAGGCGCTGGATCAGATCAGAACGACTGCGGACAAGCTCATGGACGCTCTGATCTCCACGCCAATAACCGAAGCAACTGCTAAGACGATCGCGTATCAGGCGAAAGCCAATCTTGCCAACATGATATCGGCCATGAACACCGGAGCTGGTGGTCAATACATCTTCGGCGGGCTGAACTCCCAAGAGAAGCCTCTTAACAGCTATGAGGGTGGAGCTGCGAAAGCCGCTGTCGATGCGGCTTTCGCGGCAGCACCGCCGCTTGGCTTCGGATTCAATCAGGACGCTGCAGCTGTATCGACGATCACTCCCGCTCAGATGGAAGCGTTTCTAGACGGGCCGTTTGCTGATCTCTTCAAGGGGGCCAACTGGCAGAACTGGTCGAACGCCTCAAGTGAGAACATCCAGAGTCGGATCTCTCCACAAGAGAGACTCGAGACGTCCGTCAATGCCAACGATGAAGCGATTCAGAAATTGTCGATGGCCTATACGATGATATTCGATCTTGGCCTTGGCGGGCTCAATGACGAGACGAAAGAGGTCTTGATCAATAAGGCCATCGAAACCTTCTCTGGTGCCACCACAGGCGTGACCGGCATGCAGGCGAAGCTGGGAACCGTGCAGGAGAAGATCGAGCAGGCGGGCGAGAGGATGAGCCTGCAGAAAGACATCTTTGACGAAAAGATCATGCATTTAGAAGCGGTCGATCCTGCGGAGGCAAAGATCAGAATCGATCAGCTGTCGACTCAACTTCAAACATCCTACTCCCTAACGGCGCAACTCAAGAATTTGAGTCTGATCAACTTCATCTGATTGTCGGAGTTCAATAATGTATCGTTTTTCCTACGCAGAAGTTATCGAAGACTCTTCCAGAGAAGGCCGTCAACGTGAATACGAACTCTTTGATCGCGCCATTAACCTGATGAAAGGCGCCGAGGGGAAGCCCTCGCAATCCCCTGAAATGATCGACGCAATCGTTTTCGTTCAACGGCTTTGGACTTTCCTGATCAAAGATCTGGGGCATCCCGACAACGGTTTGTCCGACCAGCTGAAAGGCCAGCTTATTTCCATCGGCCTCTGGGTGATGCGTGAATCGGATCGTGTGGTCCGGGGTGAGCAGAAAAGTCTCGAAGCGCTGATCGATATCAATGCCATGATCCAGGAAGGTCTGAAATGAAAGCTAAAATGCGATTCTCCCTCAAGGCCGGTGAGCGCATCTTTATCAATGGCGCCGTCCTGACCGTCAGTCAGAAGGTAACGTTGAGCCTTCTGAACGAAGCGCGCTTTCTCCTGGAGAGCCATGTTCTCCAGGTCACGGAGGCGACGACCCCGATGCGTCAGCTCTATTTCGTCGTGCAATCTCTCCTGATCAATCCGCAGGAAGCGGCCAAGGTCATGGGTGCGTTCCGCAAGCTGCACGATGCTCTGCTCCAGGTCTCAACCGATGAGGGCGTGAAGGACACTCTGCGCAAGGTCGGCGATCTTGTGGAAGCCGACCGGACATTCGAGGCGCTGAAGCTCATCCGAACCTTGTTCGAGCCGGTCGAGGCTCATCAACCCACACCAGAGGAAGCCGCCGCAGTTCAGGCGGCATAATTAGGAGCCTCACGATGAACGTCTCCTCAGTCTCAAGTGCTTTCACCACGCAGCGATCGACCACGACCGATAGTTCTTCGACCGTCAACTACGACAATTTCCTGAAGCTGCTGATGGCGCAGATGACGAACCAGGATCCGACCGAGCCCATGAAGTCGACCGACTACATGGCTCAGCTCGCGACCTTCTCTCAGGTCGAGCAGACCGTGAAAAGCAATTCCAAGCTCGATGCCCTGCTAACGTCTTCCGCGTGGTCGCAGGCTGACAGTGTTATCGGTCGCAAGGTCTCGACCGCCGATGGCAAGGTCTCGGGCGAGGTATCCTCCGTCACGATCACCAGCGAGGGGGCCGTCGCAAAGCTCAAGGATGGGACTCATCTCCTTCTCGGCCCAGGCGTTGTTGTGAGCTGATGATGAACGAGGTCGATGCCCTTGAACTTGTGCGGGCAGCCATTTGGACCGTCATCATTGCTGCAGGACCTGCCGTCGCTGCGGCAATGATCATCGGTATCGTCATTGCCCTCATTCAGGCACTGACGCAGATCCAGGAAGTCACTCTCACCTTCATCCCGAAGATTATCGCCATTCTGGTAGTGGCCCTCGTGACGGGATCCTTCGTCGGGTCGCAGATTTTCGCCTTTACCGAACTGGTCTATGGCCGAATTGTAACAGGGTTCTAAATCGTCGCCGTTCGAACGGCATGCGGGGTGAGGAGCAGCTCCTCAAGGTGGGTTTGCGACCCTCGCGCAAGCTTCATGGTTCATGTGTCAGTCTCACCGTTCATTCGTTGAGCTGACAGGCACATGGAAGCAAGTGAAGTTACAGCCCAAGGGCGCGGCAGGGATTTGGCATTCGCCGGCGCCGTGGTCGGCATCCTTGCCATTCTCTTTCTCCCGATTCCACCGCTTGCGATCGATATGGGTCTTGCCCTCTCGGTTGCGCTGTCCGTCCTGATCCTGATGGTGGCGCTCTGGATTCAGAAGCCTCTCGAGTTTTCCGCTTTCCCGACCGTCCTCCTCATTGCAACTTTGTTGCGGCTTGCGCTGAGTATCGCTTCGACTCGTCTCATCTTGTCCGATGGCCACAAAGGCGTCGATGCCGCGGGTCATGTGATCAGTGGCTTCTCCCAGTTCGTGATGAGCGGCGATTTTGTCATCGGCATCGTCGTCTTCATCATCCTGATCACAGTCAACTTCCTGGTCATCACCAAGGGCGCGACCCGTATCGCCGAGGTGGGCGCCCGGTTTACGCTCGATGCCATTCCCGGCAAGCAGATGGCGATCGATGCCGATCTGTCCGCGGGCCTGATCGATGAGAAGGAAGCCCAGAAGAGACGGCGCGAGCTCGAAGAGGAGAGCGCCTTCTTCGGATCCATGGACGGTGCCTCGAAATTCGTCCGCGGTGAGGCTGTCGCAAGCCTGATCACGATCGCGGTCAATATCTTTGGCGGCATCGTCATCGGCGTCACGCGTCACGGCATGCCTCTGTCCAAAGCAGCCGATGTCTTCGTCCAGCTTTCCGTCGGTGACGGACTGGTCAGCCAGATTCCGGCTCTTGTCGTCTCCCTGGCTGCGGGTCTCCTGGTCTCGAAGGGTGGAACGAGGGGGCAGGCACAACAGGCCGTGCTCGGGCAGCTTGGTGCCTATCCCAGAGCCCTCATGGTTTCTGCGGCTCTGATGTTCGTCTTTGCCATCGTGCCTGGCCTGCCGATGATCCCATTCCTGGTGCTCGGCGGCTGCATGGGTTTCATCGCCTATTCGATTCCCAAGCAGAGGGCCGATCAGGAAGCGCAGGCTCAGGCCAAGCTGGCGCAGGAGCAGCAGCAGAACCTTCTGGAATCGCGTGACTCGGTCAAGGAATCCCTGAAGCTCGCCGAGATCGAACTCTGCCTTGGCAAGCATCTGGCGTCCTATCTTGCGAGCTCGCACGGGGACCTGGCGCACCGCGTCGGCAAGATGCGCAAGAAGTTCGCTCAGGATTACGGTTTCGTTCTGCCGGATGTGAAGCTTTCCGACAGCCTCATGATTCCGCCGAAGAGCTATCAGATCAAAATTCACGGCACCGTCGTGGCGACGCAGGAAGTCCGCCCGGGCGATCTTCTCGTCGTGCTCGGCGATGGCCCAACGCCCGACGTTCCGGGAGATGAGGTACGGGAGCCGGCCTTCGGCATGAAAGCCTTGTGGGTTTCGGACGTCTATCTGAACGAGATCAAGCGACAGGGCTTTCAGGCCGTGGATGGAGCCTCGGTTCTCCTCACGCATCTGAGCGAAGTGATCCGCAACAACCTGCCTCAGCTTCTGTCTTACAAGGACGTTCGCAATCTCCTGGACGGTCTCGATTCCGAGTACAAGCGCCTCCTTGACGACATCTGCCCGTCGCAGATCTCCTATTCCGGACTTCAATCCGTCTTGAAGCTCCTGCTGGCCGAGCGGGTCTCCATCCGCAACCTGAGCCTGATCCTCGAGGCAATCGCCGAGATTGCCCCTCACGCTCGCCGGGCCGAGCAACTGGTGGAACATGTGCGGGTGCGGATCGCCCAGCAGATCTGCGGCGATCTCGCAGAGGGAGGTGCCCTGAATGTGCTCCGGCTCGGCAACAAGTGGGATATCGCATTCCATCAGAGCCTGAAGCGGGATGTAAAGGGTGACGTCATCGAGTTTGACATCGATCCGCGTCTCGTCGAGCAGTTCGGAGCCGAGGCATCCGACGCCATCAAGACCCGCATGGGACAGGTTCATACCTTTGCCGTCGTGACGGCGCCGGATGCCCGTCCTTATGTGCGCATGATCATCGAGCGTATGTTCTCGTCCCTGCCGGTTCTGTCGCATCTGGAAATCGCCCGGGGGGTCGAGGTCAACTCGCTTGGTACGATCTCGTGAGCCAAGTTACCCCTGAGATCCTGCTGGGGATATTCCTGATCTTCTGCCGGATCGGCGGATGCCTGATGATCGCTCCGGGCTTTTCGAGCAGCCGGATTCCGATCCAGGTGCGGCTCTTTATCGGATTGGCCACCAGTCTGGCGCTGGCTCCGGTCCTTCTGGAGAAAGTTCAGGCCGGCATCACATCTCAGGCTCCTGCCGCGATTCTGGTCTATATCGGGTCGGAGCTGCTGACCGGTCTCCTGATCGGTCTTTTGGGGCGCGTGTATTTCCTGGCGCTGCAAACGATGGTGAGTGCCGTCGCGATGGCGCTGAGCCTCGGCAGCATGCCGGGAACGCCGATCGATGAGGCGGAACCTCTGCCTCCGATCAGTTCCTTCATCATGATGGTGGCGACGGCCGTTCTCTTCCTGTCCGACCTTCATTGGGAGCTGTTTCGCGGGCTCATCGCCTCATACTCACGGCTGCCAATGGGGGAGGGGTTCGGCACGAGACTCTCGCTGACGCAACTGGTCGACCAGGTGGGCGTCGCCTTCGTGCTCGCCCTCAGGATCAGCAGCCCCTTTATCTTGTGTTCGGTTATCGTCAATCTGGCCGTCGGATTGACCAACAAGCTCACGCCGCAGATCCCGGTTTACTTCCTGGCGACCCCTTTCATCATGATCGGTGGATTGCTGATCGTCTACTTTGCCGCAAGCGATTACATTCTCCTTTTCATGGAAGCGTTCTCAACCTGGTTGCGGGACGGGTAGGGTAGATGAAACAGAGAATTCGAAAAATCGACCGCATCCTGAAGGTCCAGCAGCATCTTCAGAAGGAGGCCGAGCTGAAGCTCGCCAATCTGGAGCGGGAGGCATCAGAACTCAAGGTCGCCCAGGAGACGCTCATTCAGACGATGAACGATCACGAGACGCTTCACGGCCTCTTCGTCGATGTCGCCGCCAAGCGCCTGCAAGGATTGGCGTCTCAAGCCAGCGCAGTCGAGAAGGCGAAGGCGGTGCAGAAGGTTGTCACCCTTGACAAGGCGATGCAGTCGAAGCGGACGGAGAAGATGCTGTCCGGCCTCAAGGATCAGGACCGCCGGGAGGTCGAGAAAAAGGATCTCGCTTCCATTCTTGAGACGCTCGCAAAGGGAAAGAGCGCAAGCTTCCCGTAAGCTAGCCGGGTTACATGTTGTCTCAAGTCGAGAAACTTGAGAGATGCGAGATGGCGATCAGCCCGCCCTCAGATATTGTCAATGACGTCGCGAGGGCAGCAGATCCCGCGCGCTATCAAGCCGCGGCGCAGAAGCTTCTTGATGGCGCGTCCGCTGTGGACGGAGCCAGCTTCGAGGATGCCGTGAAGTCCGTGGCCGGTCAGCCTCTGATGGCGTCCGGTGCCGATGTTTACACCCTCCGGAACTCGCTTCGTAACGACGCTGAGTCAATCAGTGCCACCAAAACGAAGAAGGCCCACCAGGAATTCGAAGCCTATATTCTTCAGACATTCGTCGAGTCCATGCTCCCGAAGGATGCGGAGAACACCTATGGCAAGGGTAACGCCGGATCGATCTGGAAGTCCATGATGGCTGAGCAGATCGGAGCGCAGATTTCGAAGGCAGGCGGCATAGGCATTGCGAAGCACCTTCTCGGCTCCCGGGAGGCCGGACCTTCCGCGGATATCCTAACCGCTCCGGCAGCGCCGAACTTCTCCGGTAAGATCGCACTCCAAAAGATTTGACGAGGTTGGCGGCCGATCATCGCCAGAAAGCAGGAAGCAACATGATGCTGATGAAGTCCCTGGATCGTCTTGAAGAAACTCTGGATATGGAAACCGCTGCTCTCATGGCGCGGGATCTGTCCAACCTCGATGAGTTCAACCGGCGCAAGAGCCAATGCCTTCTTGAGATCAGCCGAATCGTCCGGACTGCCGAAATCCACACCCTCGATCAGAAGGCAACGAAGCGTCTTCAGGATCTCCAGTCAAAGATCGAGGTCAACCAGGATATTCTGCGGCGTCACATGCATGCCGTACAGGAGGTCGCGAGCATCATCTCGAACGCGATCCAAAGCGCGGAGTCCGACAGCACCTATTCGGCGCATATGAACAAGGCGGGCTACGGCGCATGATGAAGAACGTCATGGCAGGATTCTGGGTTTGTGCCGTAACGCTGGCATCCTGCTATGCGGCCGTGACCTGGACCGTCGGCAAGGCGCCTGCGGAGGAGAAAGGAAACTACGAAGGGTTGCAGTATAAGAAGCTGCCCCCGATGAATATCCCTATTGTCGCGGAAGGGGCCGTGCAGGGCTATGTGATCGCGAATCTGGTCTTCACGGCTGACGCCAAGACCCTGCGCGAAATCTCCGTGCCGCCCGAGGCCTTCATCCAGGACGAGGTCTTTCGCCATGTCTATGCCGATGAGACGCTCGATTTCAAAAAGCTCTCTCGCTACAACGTCAATGGAATGATCGGTAATGTGCGGGAGAAAATCAACAAGCGTTTAGGAGCCGAGATCGTCAAGGAGATCTTGGTCGAGAATTTCAACTTCGTCGATAAATCCGACATTCGCTCTTGATGCCAGCCTTCCATCTGAGGCAGCAGGGCGATGAGGCCTGGGAATTTCTTTCATGAATTATTGCCTGATCATTGATGACTCCCGCGTGATCCGGAAGGTATCCCGCGAAATTGTCGAGAGCCTCGAATTCCGCGTCTCGGAGGCCGAGAACGGTGAAGCGGGCCTGAAGGCCTGCCAGGCTGAAATGCCGGACGTTATTCTCCTCGATTGGAACATGCCCGTCATGGACGGCTACAGCTTCCTCAAGGAACTGCGCAGCACTCCGGAAGGTCAGGCGCCGAAAGTCGTCTTCTGCACGACGGAGAACGGCTTGGATCATATTACGCGTGCGCTGGAGGCCGGCGCAGACGAATATGTCATGAAGCCTTTCGACAAGAACATTCTCGCGGCCAAGTTCCAAGAGCTGGGCGTTCTTTCCACATCGCATTCGGTGTAAGACGATGGCGCTCGCTCCTGTATCCCGGACAAGCTCTAGCCCTGGTCGCTCCACCCGCGTGATGATCGTTGATGACAGTGCCGTCATTCGCGGCATGATCGGTCGATGGCTCACCGAAGCGGGCGGCTTCGAGATTGTCGCTACGGCGTCCAACGGCCGTATGGCGGTCGATTCCGCGGAACGCTCGAAACCCGAGATCATCCTGCTCGATATCGAGATGCCGGAAGTCGACGGCCTTGCGGCTCTGCCGCTGATCCTGAAGGCGCATCCATCGAGCAAGGTGATCGTGATCTCGACTCTGACGCAGAGGAATGCCGAGATCTCGCTGAAATGTCTCTCGCTCGGCGCTGTCGATTATCTGGCGAAGCCTGAAAGCGCGCGGGCTGCGGGGGCGGCGAATGATTTTCGCCGCGACCTCGTCGAGAAGATGCGAGCGTTGAGTGAAACAAGGACTCGCCAACCCAGGACTTATGCAGCGCTGACTCCGGCGGCTGTCTCTTCGCTTCCGCTGTCTCCCGTAAGATCCAGTATCACGCGGCCACAATGTCTTCTGATTGGCTCCTCCACGGGCGGTCCACGGGCTGTTGAACGGGTTCTGTCAGACATGCGGCCGGTGCTGCCGGGTATCCCAGTGCTGATTGTCCAGCATATGCCGGCGATGTTCACTGCGGTCTTTGCAGAGCATCTGCAAGCTCTGTTGTCCATTCCGGCACGGGAGGCGAGAGATGGAGACGCTATCGTCCCCGGAACGATTCTCGTTGCTCCCGGCGGGAGGCATATGGGAGTCGCATCGTCCGGCGGCAAGGCGATCATCCGGCTCAATGACGGACCTCCCGAGAACTTCTGCCGTCCGGCCGTCGATGTCCTGTTCCGAGAGGCCGCGGCGGTCTATGGCGCATCGGCGCTTGCCGTTGTCCTGACCGGCATGGGCTCGGACGGAACGCATGGCGCGCGCTTCCTCACGAAGGCGGGTGCGGCCGTGATCGCCCAGGATGAAGCGACGAGCATCGTCTGGGGAATGCCGGGCAGTGTCGTGAAGGCGGGCCTCGCTCACGAGGTTCTTCCCCTGGAATCCATCGGCCGCTCGTTGAAAGGCCTCATGACCGGAGCTTCGAAATGACCGAATCCGAATTCGAAGCCCTGCGCGTCTTTCTGAAGGCCCGGTCGGGCCTGGCCCTCTCGCCTGACAAGCGATATCTCGTCGAGAGCCGCCTCTCATCCGTCTGTACGCGTTTCAAGCTCGAGAGCCTGTCGCACCTCGTCCGTGAGATCAGGACCGGCCGCGTGATCGCGCTCGAGAAGGCGACGATCGAGGCGATGACGACGAACGAGACCTTCTTCTTTCGCGACAAGACGCCTTTCGATCTCTTCCAGGATGTCCTGCTTCCCAAGTATATCAAGGAGCGGGCATCGAGCCGCAGGTTGCGGATCTGGTGTGCCGCGGCATCGAGCGGCCAGGAGCCGTATTCGCTGGCGATGCTTTTGAAGGAAGCTTCCGCCCGGATGCCGGGATGGCACATCGATATCATTGCCTCTGACATCTCTACGGACGTGCTGGAGAAGGCCAGGGCGGGTCTCTACAACCAGTTCGAAGTGCAGCGCGGATTACCGATCCGCCTTCTCGTGAAGTACTTCACGCAGGTAGGCGACCAATGGCAGATCTCACCTGAGATCCGGTCGATGGTGGACTTCCGCTATCTGAACCTCCTTGACGATTTCAGTCGCCTGGGGCAGTTCGACATTGTCTATTGCCGTAACGTCTTGATCTACTTCGATGCGCCTCTCAAGGCCGATGTGCTGCGTCGGATTGCCAACACGATGGCGGCGGACGGCTCGCTCCTCCTCGGGGCATCCGAGACCGTGCTCGGGGTCACGGACGCCTTGGCGCTGGATCCGGCTCATCGCGGTCTCTACGCGAAGGCCCTGACGGCGACTGCGCCGAAAATGTTTGCCGTCGGCGCACGTTAGGCATCTCCAGGAACGGAATACTGGCTCCTTCATGAGAAGCGTCCGGCCTATGGCCGGGCGCTTTTTCCATTCCAGGCAAGGTGCTGCTATAGTTAACAAACTGTAAATACATAGTTTTTTGCGAAAGTTGTTGTCCTTCTGCTTGACGGAACGGCCGGGCATCGGTAAACAGGGAAGCACAAGCACCGCTGATGAAGTGATCATTCACTTCAGGTGCCAAGAAAGCACTATGGTACGCCTTCAGACGAAGGCTAGGCATGATGCCAATCCATTTTGCCGGTAAAAGCCCGGATGTCATGTGAGCAGCGGATCGAGGTTCCCTCGAGGCATGAAGCCCCTCCGCTGGGTCGGTTAAACTCCGACATTCCCTGAACAATCACATCATTCAAGGAAGAAGCACATGTCTTCGATCAACACGAACCTCTCCGCCATGACCGCCCTGCAGTCGCTCAAGTCGACGCAGAATGCCATGAACAAGACCCAGAACCAGATCTCGTCTGGCCTGCGCGTCGGCGAGGCTTCGCACAACGCCTCCTACTGGTCGATCGCGACCCAGATGAAGTCCGACAACGGCGCTCTCGGCTCCGTGAAAGACTCCATCAAGCAGTCGAAGTCGATGATCGACACCTTCAGCTCCGCGATGGACAAGGCTCTCGTCCACCTCAACGAGATGAAGAAGAAGGTCGCCACCGGCGGCAACCCCGGCGCCGATCTTAACGCTATCCAGACCGAACTGAGCCAGCGCATCGCCGGCCTCAAGAGCACGGCGGACTCGGCCACCATCAATGGCCAGAACTGGCTGAAGGGCGACGCCCAGAGCGTGCAGCTCGTTACGTCCTACGACAACGGCACTCTCGGCAAGCTGAGCATCGACACCGCGGGCGTGCAGCTGTTCCAGAACGCAACCGCCGGCACCGGCGGTCTGCTCGCCAACGTGGCGTCGATCAACGTCGCAGCGGCTCCGACGGCCAGCCATGTCAACATCGACGTCACCGCAGCGGATGGATCTTCCACCCTCACTGCAGCCTCGGCGGGTGATATCACGGTTGACTTCGGCGGTGGCACGGCAGCAACTGTGACGTTCGCAGCCGGTGAGGCCAAGACGCTCAATGACGTGGTCAACAAGATCAACGGCGACAGCGCCATGAGCGCTCTGGTGGACGCCCAGGTGGTGAACGGCGACCTCCGTCTCGTGTCGAAGCTTGACGGTAAGAACATGGTCGACGCAAGCACTGTGACGACGCTGACCGGTGCCACGAAGAGCGGCGCCACGGTGAATGCCGGCGCCGGCGTCGGCACCTCGGTTGACACCGCTCTGACCACCATCGAGCGCGCCATCGAAGCCGTGACGAAGGGCTCGTCGATGCTCGGTGCCACCAAGGCTCTCCTTGAGACCCAGGAAGAGTTCATCGGTGTCCTGTCCGACTCGCTGACCGCCGGCGTGAGCGCCTACGTCGATGCCGACATGAACGAGGCTTCGACCCGCTACCAGGCTCTGCAGACCCAGCAGCAGCTCGGCGTGCAGGCTCTCTCGATGGCTAACCAGAACAGCCAGATGATCCTGAAGCTCTTCCAGTAAGAGTTCCAGCATCCACCTGAAGGGAGCCTCGCCTTGCAAAGGGCGAGGCTTCTTTCGTTGGAAAGGATTATCGCGATGCTGAAGAAGCTGTCGTTCCATTCCCATTCCCGTATCGCGGCGCTGACGGCTGGCCTCGCCTCCGTTGCGGCGTTGCTTGCCATCCCAACCGAAGCTGGCGCAGTGGCGAACTGGTTCGGATCATGGGATTACGTGCTCAGGCACGATACCGAGGGACAACCTCTGGCGGCTTTCGCCCGTCTGCGTGGCGAGAACGGTTCCCTCCTGTGGCTGACCTGCCAGCGTCAGGTGCTGGACGGCGAACAGCCGCCGGTGTCCTTCATCACGGCGGCTGTTGCCCAGAAGCAGTATCTCGGCCGGAGCGATCCTCGTGGCCGGAGCACCGTCTACTGGTTCGACGGCGGCAGCCCCGAGGTCGGCCATTGGATCTATCGCGACCGATACGGCCAGATCGCAGAGCCTGCACAGGTCCATGCCTTCGTCGACAGGCTCGCTCAAGCGCAAAGCCTGACGGTCGAGCTATCGAACTACCGCTATGAAAGCCGGAAGATCGAGTTTCACCTCAATGCGGGCGACACCAGAAATGTCGCCGACAGGTTCAGGCAGGATTGCAGGGATATCCTGCACGAGACCGGCGATTGATTCGTCTCGATCCTTGAAGCTCCATTCCCCCGCAACTGCGTACTGGAAAACCGCCCCATGATCAGCACATCGGTCCGTTACCAGATGATCACGACCAATCTCGCCCGCTCGAAGGAGTTGATCGAGAAGGATCCGGCGGTCAAACGCGAGACGGAATACTTCAAGGCCAATATCAGCAAGGTCACATCCATCGACGCGTTTCTCAAGAACGATCGTCTCTACAAATATGCCATGAAAGCCTATGGCCTTGAGGACATGGCTTTCGGCAAGGGACTCATCAGAAAACTGCTTCAGGAGGGCGTCACGAACCCTCTGAGCATGGCAAACAAGATGACCAATCCCCTCTACAAGGAGTTCGCTACGGCGTTCAACTTCGCCAGTAAGGGAGAGGCCGCCACATGGGATCCGAGCGTCGCCACAACGACGGTCGAGCGCTACATGCAGACCGCGCTTGAAAAGAAGGAGGGCGATCAGAACCAGGGCGTTCAGCTTGCCATGTATTTCAAGCGCAAGGCCTCCTCGGTAAAGACAACCATGAGCCTGCTGGCGGACAAGGCGCTTCTCAAGTTCGTCCAGACGACATTCGGCATTCCTGAATCGGCATCGAGGGCCGATCTCGACATTCAAGTGCGGAACCTGGAGAAGTATTTGAAGATCGAGGATCTTCAGGATCCGAAGAAAGTCGACCGACTGATCCAGCGCTTCAACGCCATGTGGGACGTCACCAGTACCAGCACAGCGGCAGCATCTCCTGTGCTGAGTCTGTTCGGGGAACCCATGGAGCAGGGGTTCAGTGTCGATCTCATGATGAGCATCGCCAAGCTCAGGCTCGGCGGCTCATAACCTGCTATTTTGAAATGACGTCCACGACGATCCGCTCGTTGGCGGGTATTGCATCGGACGGCGCTCTCACGATGAAGACGCCGCTGCAGGTTGTCGTGACCTTGCGGATTGGCGTGCGGTGCTTGTCCGCGCCGATCAAGTAATTCACCGTGTAAAAGGGTTCGCCGCCAATGAAGGTGGTCTGCTTGCTTTCGAAGACGTAGCCGACCTGGATTGGGTCGATCCGATAGACCGTTCGAGGTGGGCCCCAGGCGGCGATGCGCGCGGAAATGGGTTTTCCAATATAGTCCGAGCACGACAGGGCGACCGTTTCCTGGGCGATCGGCACGCAGCCGCCGGTGCCGATGACCACCGCGAGCGTTACGAAGAGCGTTCTCAAGCAGATCTCCCAAGGAATTTTCAATGGTCTTTGTCTCAACAATATATGTCTGATTCAGATGAGCTGAAGCCGTTCCTATGAACGTAGTAAACCTCAAGTCCGCGCGATGAGGCCGTGAAAGCACTTCGTCAGGTTCGTGCAAGCTTGCGATGCCATACAAAGGAGTACCTCTAAATGATGAGGAGAGTTCCATGGCTGTCATTCTCGTGCCGGTCGTCGCTGCATCCCTGGTCGGGCTTATTGGAATGCCTGTCGTGCGGCTCATGATCTCTTCGAAGAGAACGAAGCATTGGGCCAGAAGTCGCAGCATGGCGCAGAGCCGATATTGAACGAAACGATGCCTCCATGGGTCGAGGCGCTGAATTGACATGCGCCGATCATGGTTGAAGTTAGAGAGTGAGATCCCGACCGCTCATTGGAGTGACCATTTCACCGAGGCGGGACACCTATCGGGAGACGAGTAGGCCGAATTTATTTGGAGACGCTCGGCACTGATCTTCCCTCTTCATTCAAAGAGGTCTCCGGAACTGGTTGCTTGCTCTGTTGCTGGAAGTCAACAGTGTCGGGTCGTTCGTGACCTTGCGACGAGTTCCTGCTTGCGCTGAGCTTCCGCTGCTGACAGCTTTATTGAAAAGAATAATGCTGAACAGGTGCGGGGCATGTGCGGGATTACTTTCGAGATTTCAGGGAGGCGGAGTAAACGCCTCAATCGCATTCTCACGTCGGCCGGTCTCGGTGCCGTTGTCCTGTCCGCCATGGTCGGAGCCGGTTCGGCTCTTGCATTTTCTCAATCAGCAATGCCCGTGCACGGCGATGCTCTGTTCTCGGTTGGAGCGGCTGGGCCGACCCCGGCCTGGATCGAGTTCTGCACGCAGCAACCTCAGGAATGCGCTCACAACCTTTCCGAACCTGACACGATCGTTCTCGATCGGGAGATCTGGAAAACCATCGTCGATGTGAACGAGCGGGTGAACAAGGAGATCCTGCCGGTAACGGATCAGGATCATTGGGGCGTTGCGGATCGTTGGGATTATCCGGATGATGGACTCGGCGACTGCGAGGACATCCAGTTGCTGAAACGCCGCCGTCTCACCGAAGCGGGTCTGCCACAACGAGCCCTGCGCATGACGGTGGTCATCGACGAGCTTGGAGCCGGGCATGCCGTGCTCATGGCGAGAACCGATCGCGGCGATTACATTCTCGACAACAAGCGCAACGCCGTCCTGCCCTGGCAGCAGACGGGCTATCGCTATGTGAAGCGGGAAGGGACCGACAGTGCAGACTGGGTCTGGCTCGGAAACCAGACGGCGCCGATGGTGACGGCGACGAAATAAGCCATGAGGCTGTAGGACAAGGTTTGATTTCAGCGTCGCTCAAGACAGCGCGAAGGTGTCGTGCGGGGCATTAAGATTGTGCCCCTGCGCTCTTAGCTCGACACGCGCGCAGCCGGTGATTGGGTGATCATGGTCTCGGTGGTCAGCACCACCCAGCCGGCATCGGAACGCTCGATGGAGATGACCTGTCCGATCCCCGGCAGCGTCATTCCGGGCGTGACCCACCAGAGGCCTTCGGGACCTTCGATCAGAGCGGATCCGCCTGTCGCCCGATGGACGACGTAGCGCTGGAACTGCGCTCTTCTATCGATGCTCTGCGCTGCCGTGCTTCCCGTGCGCCCTGCCAGTTCGACGTCCTTCTTGGTCAGCGAGCCCGTTGTCGCGGGGCTCAGATCGACGGAGCGCGTCGCGTTCGCCGCGACGGCTCTGCCGATGGCCGTGTCGGTCACGGCCGATTTGAGATAGGTATAGCCATCGCTGAAATGCAGGGCATAGACCGGCAGGGCGATGGCCGAAAGGGTGAGGGCTAGACCTAAGCACATCACGATCCGGTCGCCCACCGCCTCGCGGGCGCGGATGGATTCTTCGATACGTTGAACCTTGCGCTCTCGTCGTTCGGCCGTGGAGACGGGGCCCTTGACGTTTCCGGCCCTGGCCACCTGCTCCAAAACCTTGTCGAACCGAATGCCCATGGAAACCGCCACGTTGAGAATCACGTGCAATCATTCCTATGGGTTTATACTTAACAATCCGTCACCTGATCTGGAGAAACTTGGCCGTATCCACCTGAAGGATAAGACAAGCCTCACACAAGCATCCGCGCGATATCCTGGAATGCCATTCATGGATGTTGCGCGGTAGCTTTGGTGCTTCGGGGTTGATAATGAAAATTAGAACGAAGATTTTTGCGCTCGTTGCGGCGTTGAGCGTTGTCGCCGTCATGACGGCTGCCGTCGGTATCAGCACGCTGCAAACCTACAACCAGGCTGTCGACGATGTCAGGCTCGCGGCGACCCGCGCTCTCTATGGAGAGCGCCTCAATCGGCTGGTCACCCATGTCGTCATGGAAGCAAGAGGTATCTATGCGTCGAAGGATACGACCGAAGCCCGCAAGTTCGGCGACGGGCTTCTCGCGACTCTGAAGGATATCGATGTTCTCCTGAAAGAGTGGGAGCCGATCGTTCCGGGCGACAGCAAGGCGCTGTTCGATGCCGTGGTCAAGGATGCCGCGGAGTTCAGGAAATTCCGTTCCGAGACGGTTCGCCTGGGTGCCGATGTCTCGCCCGTGGCCGCCAATGCGCAGGGCAACAACGACGCCAACCGCGCCAACCGGAAAGCCTTCCAGGTCAGCATCGATGCCCTGACCAAGCGGGGAAGCGAGGAGATCGCCGCTGTCGATCGGCGAGCAACCGAATTGTATGACCAGCGCCTGATGCTGCTCATCTCGATTGCGCTGGCGGGTACCCTCATTGCGCTTCTGATCGGCTGGCTCGTCGGCCATCGCCAGATCGCGCAGCCGCTGAAACGCGTGACCGAAGCCATTCAGAAGCTTGCCGCGGGTGACTACAACCTGCCGCAGGCGAAAGCCGGCAAGGATGAGGTTGGCGATATCTGGAAGGCTACCCAGGTGTTCGCCGGCGCCATGCAGGAGGCAGAGCATCTGCGACATGCGCAGACCGAAGCCGAGAAGCACGCTGCCGAGCGACGCAGAATCGAGATGATGACGCTGGCCCAGAGCTTCGAGGGCAGCGTCGGCGGTCTCGTCCAGCATCTTTCTGTGGCTGCTCAGCAAATGGAAGCAACGGCCCGCTCGATGGCCGTGACCGCTCAGCAGACCAACCAGCAATCGAACTCAGTGGCGGCCGCGGCGGAGGAGACCTCGAGCAACGTTCAGGCCGTGGCGGCGGCAGCGGAGCAACTCGCAGCTTCCTCCAACGAGATCGGTTCGCAGGTTTCGCAGACGTCCATTGCCGCGGCGAGAGCCGTGCAGAATGCGCGCAAGACCAACGCGCTCGTGGAGACGCTGGCCGATGGTGCGCAGAAGATCGGCGAGGTCGTCGCCCTGATCAACACGATCGCGAGCCAGACCAATCTTCTCGCGCTCAATGCCACCATCGAGGCTGCCAGGGCAGGTGAGGCCGGCAAGGGCTTCGCCGTCGTGGCCGCGGAGGTCAAGGAGCTTGCAAACCAGACTTCGCGCGCGACCGAGGATATCAGCTCTCACATTCATCAGATCCAGCAATCGACGAAGGACGCGGTCGAGGCCATCCGTGATATCGGCCTGACCATCGAAGAGGTGCATCAGGTTGCGACCAGCGTTGCTGCGGCCGTCGAGGAGCAGCAGGCTGCCACGCAGGAGATCGCACGGAATGTCAGCGAAGCGGCAAGGGGCACGCAGGATGTGAGCGAGAGCATCGTCCAGGTTCAGGGGGCGGCAACCCATGCCGGTTCGGCCGCATCCCAGGTTCTGGCCGCGGCCGGCGAGCTGGCATCCAACTCGCATGCTCTGAGCAAGGAGGTCGACGGCTTCCTTCAGAATGTACGCGCCGCTTGAACCTGAATGGCGAACGGGATCTGGCTCTGTCCGAGCCAGATCCTCTCTTCCAAAAACGATCTCCGCTCACCTGATCCACTGACCGCGTGTCCAAAATCGCCGCTATGGAACCAACGCCAAAGCTCGGCGATTAGCAGAGCGTGAGCATATTATCGACAAACATCACCGCTGAAACGGATGCCCCTCTCCAGACCGTTCTGGTGGTCGAGGATGAGGTTCTGATCCGCACTGTCATCGCGGATTACCTGCGCGAATGCGGCTATCGGGTCCACGAGGCCGTGAACGCACAAGAGGCGATCGCGATTCTCCAGTCGCCTGAGGTCTCGGTCGACGTGGTGTTCAGCGATGTCGAGATGCCCGGCAGCATGGATGGTTTCGGACTGGCGCGGTGGATTCGCGCCAACAAGCCGGGAACCCATGTGATTCTCACATCCGGAGTGGAGCGATCCGCCGATATTGCTGGAACGCTCTGCGAAGCCGGCCCCCAGTTGAAGAAGCCCTATCCGTCACAGGATATCGTCGACCGCATCAAGCAACTCACGGCCAAGGCCCGGCGTTCCTGACAAGATTCCTGTCACGGCATAAACCTTTGGACCGCTCACGCCTGTGCGACCGATGGGAACTGGATCAGGGCAGACCCGTTTCTGCTGCATGAAGCCGCATCGCAGGATCCTCAAGCAGCCGGTGGTTCTCCTGGTCGAAGACGAACCCCTCGTTCGCCTCACCCAGGTCGATATCCTGCGGGAGGCCGAGTTCTGGGTCGTCGAGGCACAGGATGCCGACGAGGCCTTCGATCTGCTGAAGGCGCGCCCCGACATCTCGGCCGTACTCACGGACGTGAACATGCCAGGCTCCATGGACGGATTCGAGTTTGCGCGTCTCGTCCGGCAGGGATGGCCGGAGGTGGGGGTGCTCGTGATCTCCGGCAAAACCGGCCCCGGCCCGGGCGATCTGCCGCCCAACACCGACTTTCTTCACAAACCCATTCGCCCGGACGATCTGGTGGCGGCCCTTGTAAAGATCATGGCGACGACGCCGCAAAGCGGCGTGGCGCAGGAATCTTAAGGCCAAGTCATTTAGAGAACAGACCCGCGTGTCATCCCCGACGGGCGAAGCGCGGGAAGGGGGTCCCCTCACACGCTCAGCACCATGGATTCCCTTCCCCTCCGGTGGCTTTCGCCATCTCCGGCCGGGAATGATACTGTTGCCTCCTCTCCCACGTTATGACCAGCACAGGGGCGGTGATGACGGGGAGAGGTGGCCATCACGCGCGAAGCTGCTGCAGTGCGCGGTTGTCCATCATCACGGGCTCCGCGGCCAGACGCTCCCACAGGCGCTCGACATACGACTGCACCTGATGAATGGCGGCTTCCTTGACCGGGCCGTAGCCGCGAATGTCCATCGGGGCTTTGGCAATGGCGAGCAGGTCGGTGAAGCGCCGTTGATCGAGATTGCCGAGAATCCTGTCGATCTGGTTCTCGTACCAGCCGATCAGAGCCCGTTCCGTGCGCCGCTCGGCCGTGTAGCCGAAGATGTCGAAGGGGGTGCCGCGCAGCATCTTCAGCTTGGCGAGAACGGACATCGGGGTCTGGATCCAGGGACCGAAGCTGTGCTTCCTCGGGCGGCCGCGGGCATCGAGCTTCGACGGCAGAAGTGGCGGCGCCAGATGGTAATGCACTGTGAAGTCGCCCTCGAATTTCTGCTGCAGCTCGTCGAGGAAGCCGGTTTCCATGTGAAGGCGCGCGACCTCGTATTCGTCCTTGTAGGCCATGAGCTTGAAGAGCGCGCGCGCCACGGCGTCGGTCAGCGTCTCGGAGCCGAGAGCGCTTTCCGCCTTGCGGACACGCGCCACCATGGCCGCAAACCGAGCGGCATAGGCGGCATTCTGATAATCGGTGAGGAACGCGACCCGCCGCGCGATCACCTGATCGAGCGTCTCGATCTCGTCCGGCTTGTCGCCGGCCGCCCGGTGCACGACGTCAGGATCGGCGCTGAGCAGCCGGCCCCAGGCGAAGGCCTGCTTGTTGCGCTCGACGGTGACCCCGTTGAGTTCGATGGCGTGCGACAGGGCCGCGAGTGAAACCGGCACGAGCCCCTGCTGCCATGCAAAGCCGAGCATCATCACGTTGGCATAGACGGTGTCGCCGAGCAGCGTCTCGGCGAGCGCGTTGGCATCGAGCGTCGCCATGTTCCCAGTTCCGATCACCCGCTCGATGGCGCGCAGGCGCGTGCGGCTGGCGAGATCCGCATCGCGGAAACGCACCACGTCGCCGGTCGGCATCTCCGCCGTATTCACCACGGCCCGCGTGCCATGGCGATAGGTGCCCGACGCCTTGGGCGAGGAGCTGACGACGAGATCGCAGCCGATCAGTGCATCGGCGGCACCCTGGTCGATGCGGACCTGATGAAGCGCGTCGGGGTTCGCTGCAAGCCTGACATAGCTCAGCACGGGTCCGAATTTTTGTGCGAAGCCGGTGAAGTCCAGCACCGACACGCCGCGCCGTTCCAGATGCGCCGCCATGCTGATGAGCGCGCCGATGGTGACGACACCGGTGCCGCCGACGCCGGTCACCAGCAGATCGAATGGTCTGTCAAGAGCGGGCAGGGCAGGGGATGGTAGCGTCGCGGCCCGCGCAGCGGCGTCGAAACCCGTCGTGGTCTTGGCCCGGCGGGTGGCGCCTTCCACCGTGACGAAGCTGGGGCAGAAGCCTTCGAGGCAGGAAAAATCCTTGTTGCAGGTGGAGAGGTTGATCTTGCGCTTGCGGCCGAACGGCGTCTCCTTCGGCTCGACGCTCAGGCAATTGGACGCCACTGAGCAATCGCCGCAGCCTTCGCAGACGAGGTCGTTGATATAGGCGAAGCGCTTCGGGTCCTCCATCTGCCCGCGCTTGCGGCGGCGACGCTTTTCCGTGGCGCAGGCCTGCTCGTAGATCAGCACCGTGACGCCGGTGATCTCGCGCAGCTCCTTCTGCACCGCATCGAGGCCCTCGCGCGGATGAATCGTCACGCCTTTCGGGAGGTCCGCCGGGACGAATTTTTCAGGATGGTCCGACACCAGTGCGATGCGCGCCACGCCTTCGGCGCGAACGCTGTGCGCAATGGCGTAGACACTCACCGGACCGTCCACCGGCTGGCCGCCGGTCATGGCGACTGCATCGTTGAACAGGATCTTGTAGGTGATGTTGGCGCCTGCCGCGATGGCCTGCCGGATCGCCATGGAGCCGGAATGGTAATAGGTGCCCTCGCCGAGGTTCTGGAAGATATGCCCCTGGCCTGTGAATTTCGATGATGCAGCCCAGTTGACGCCCTCGCCGCCCATCTGGATCAGCGATGAGGTCTCGCGATCCATCCAGCTCGCCATGAAGTGACAGCCGATGCCGGCCAGCGCCTTCGAGCCTTCCGGCACCTTCGTCGAGGTGTTGTGCGGACAACCGGAGCAGAAATAGGGCGTGCGCGTTGCGCCCGGAACAGTGATCACGCGCTCTGCGTCTGGCGTGAGCGCCGCCGCACGCTGTGTCAGGTTGAGATCGGGAAAGATCGGATCGAGGCGTTTTGCCAGAACGCCGGCAAGGAAACGTGGCGAGAGCTCGCCTGTCCAGGGGATCAGTCTCTCGCCATTCTCGTCGTGCTTGCCGACCATGCGCTCCGGCTTCGAGCCCGGATAATCGTAAAAGTATTCCTTGAACTGGCTCTCGATGATGCCGCGCTTTTCCTCGACCACGAGGATCTCGCGCTTGCCCTTCACGAATTCGAGTGCATCGTGCAGGGCGAGCGGCCAGACCATGCCGACCTTGTAGATGTCGATCCCGTGGGCTCGGCACGCAGCCTCATCGAGACCGATGAGGCGCAAAGCCTCCATCAGATCGAGATGCGCCTTGCCGGCGGTGACGATGCCATAGGTCGCTTGCGGGATGTCGTAGATGCGGCGGTCGATGGGGTTGGCCTTGGCGAAGGCATAGACCGCGTGCTTCTTCGCCTCCATGCGCTCCTCGATCTGAGGCCCCGGCAGATCCGGCCAGCGATAATGCAGACCGCCGGGCGGCGGCGTGAAATCGGGCTCAACGAATTGCCGCGGAGGCTGCAGCTCGACGGAGACGCCGGACTCGACGATCTCCGAGACCGCCTTGAAGCCGACCCACATGCCGGAGAAGCGGCTCAGCGCATAACCGTATTCGCCGAACTCAAGATACTCGCTGACGCCCGCCGGATGCAGCGTCGGCATGAACCAGCTCATGAAGGCGACGTCGGATTGATGCGGCATCGACGAGGATACGCAGCCATGATCGTCGCCGGCGATCACCAGCACGCCGCCATGGGGCGACGAGCCATAGGCGTTGCCGTGCTTGAGCGCATCGCCCGAGCGGTCGATGCCGGGCCCTTTGCCGTACCACAGGCCGAACACGCCCTGGACCTGCCTTTCGGGATTGGTCTCCACCTGCTGCGAGCCGAGAACCGCGGTTGCCGCGAGATCCTCGTTGACGGCGGGCAGGAACTCGATCCGGTGCTCTTTCAGCTGATCCTTCACACGCCAGAGTTCGAGATCGACACCGCCGAGCGGCGATCCGCGATAACCGGACACGAAGCCTGCCGTGTCGAGCCCTGTTTCTTTGTCCCGCTTGGCCTGATCGAGCACGATGCGGACGAGGGCCTGTGTGCCGGTCAGGAAGACCCTGCCATTTTCACGGCTGTATCGGTCGGAGAGCCGATAGGAATCGAGTGACGGAGCATGGTCCATGGATCTGATCCCGGAACGAGAAACGCTATCTTTTGGCTTCTCTAGAATAATCCTGAACTGCTGGTAGGTGCTTTCTATTCATTCCCCTTCTAGGGCTCTTCGCGGTAGATATTCTGCGAGTAGGACCTATAAATGGTAGAAAATGCCATAGAGGGTGTCATGCTGGAGAAGCAGGACGAGCACATTCTGGCGCAGCTTCAGAAGGAGGGGCGCACCACGAACCAGCAACTGGCGGAGGATGTGGGCATGTCCACCTCGGCCTGCTGGCGGCGCGTGCGCGCCTTGGAAGAATCCGGCGTGATCGTAGGCTATTCGGCTTTGGTGGACCGGGAGAAGGCGGGGTTTGCGACCTCCGCCATCCTGCATGTATCGCTCGAGCGGCACGATGCGAAATTCGTCGACGAGTTCGTTTCTCGTGTCACGGCGCGCGCCGAGGTCATGGAGTGCTTCGCGACCACCGGCGATGCCGATTATCACCTGCGCGTCGTGGTGCGCGACATGAAAGCCTACAACGAGTTCCTGGACGAGTTCATGTTCCGGCTACCCGGCATCCGCTATGTCCGCACCAACGTGATCCTGAAAGAGATCAAGACCAGCGTGGCGCTGCCGTTCTGAGGGGCGGGCTTATAAACAACGCAACGCGTGTTTCCCTCCCCCTTGTGGGGAGGGATGAAGGGTGGGGGCGGAAAGTAGAGCGCTGCATTTGATTCAAGACACGAGCCGCCTCTACACGTCATCACCGGCCTTGTGCCGGTGATCCCGATTGGAAAAGAGCGGTGCTTCACAGCGTCGGGATGGCCGGGACAAGCCCGGCCATGACGGGAAGATCCCACTCAGTCGAACCATCTCTTCCCCGCAAAGGAAGAGGAAGACAGTGTACAGCTTTTATGAGCCAGCCTCTGAGGACGGCAGGCGTTCTATTTGCTCTCCGGCAGCAGCGCGTAGGCGAGCTGCGCCATCGCCACGGGGCGCGTGTCGCCATCAGTGGTGAGCGTCACGCTCCCGAACGCCATGGTCCGTCCGAGGCGGATGACCTTCGCCTCCGCCAGCACATCGGCATTGGCCGCGGGACGCAGGAAATGCATGGTCTGGTCCACCGTCGTCATGGGGCGATAAACGCCTCCGGCGGAGGAGACAGCGAACACCATCGCCGTATCGGCAAGGCTCATGAGCGCCTGGCCGCAGATCACGCCATTGTCGCGGCAGAGCTTTTCAGAAAATCGCATGCGCAGGACGGCGCCTGCATTACTGAGGCTCTCGATGGAGAGGTTGAGCTCCTGCACCCAGGGCGCGAAGACGCTGCCGAGCATCTCCTCGGCGGTGGCGCGGTCGAACATGGTCATGAGTCCCCCAGTCATTGGCTTTTATCGTTCATTCCGCACTCTTGAGGCGCGGGTTTACGGATAGAACTTCGCGTTCGAGGCCGCGCGGCTGGTGAGGCTTTCGGCGACCTCCCAGCCGGGACCGTCCCGCTCGGCCCGCTCCCTCGCCTGATCGAGAATGGATTGCAGTCCCACGCGGTCCGCCTCGAACAGCGGCCCGCCGCGCCAGGCCGGATAGCCATAGCCGTGCATCATCACCACATCGACATCGAGCGGGCGCTCGACGATGCGCTCGTCGAGGATCTTGCAGGCTTCGTTGACGATGGCGGCCCGGATGCGCGACTGGATCTCGTCTGCCGAAATCGAGCGCCGTGTCAGCCCGCGCCGCTGCGAGGATTCCTCCACGAGCGCGGTGACGAGGGGATCGATCTCCCGCTTGCCGCCCTCATAGCGATACCAGCCGGCTCCGGTCTTGCGGCCGAAGCGGCCTGCTTCGCAAAGGCGGTCGGCAATGTCAACGTAGCGCTCGCGCGGATCACGGGTCGGCGCCAGACGTTTCCGGCGCGCCCAGGCGATGTCGAGACCGGCGAGATCCGAAACGGCAAACGGTCCCATCGGGAAGCCGAAGTCTTCGAGAGCGGCATCGACCTCATGCGGCAGAGCGCCTTCCTCGAGCAGATACTCCGCCTGCTGGCGATAGCGCGACAGGATGCGGTTGCCGACGAAGCCGTCGCAGACGCGGCAGACGACCGGAATCTTGCGCAGACGCTTGGCGAGGCTCAGGCCCGTCGCGACGACATCGTCGGCCGTCGCATCGGTGCGCACGATCTCGAGGAGCTTCATGATGTTGGCCGGACTGAAGAAGTGCAGCCCCACCACATCGACCGGCCGCGACGTGGCCGCGGCGATCAGATTGATGTCAAGGTAGCTGGTATTCGTTGCCAGGATCGTTCCAGGCTTCAGGATCGCATCGAGATCGCGAAACAGCGTCCGCTTGACCTCCAGATCCTCGAATACCGCCTCGATGACGAGATCGCGATCCGACAGGGCATCCGTCCCGACCGCATAACTAATGGCCTGCAGGCGTTCGTCCCTTGCCGCAGTTGTGAGCCGGCCGCTCGCAACCTGCTTGTCGTAAACGTCCGTGATCCGTGCCTGCCCGGCGGCGAGCGCCTGTTCGCTGGTCTCGACTACTTTGACGTCGAAGCCTGCATCGGCAAAGGCAATGGCGATGCCGGAGCCCATCGTTCCAGCACCAACGATCCCGACCTTCTGGACGGGACGCGGCTCAACTGAGTCGAGCCCCGGAAGGCGTGTGACTTCCCGCTCGGCAAAGAAGGCATGGCGCAGGGCGGCCGACTGCTCGGACGAACGCAGCTCCAGGAACGTCTCACGCTCCCGCGCCATGCCGTCGCTCAGCGGCAGAGTAGCAGACAGCAGGACAAGTTCCGCAGCCTTCCCGGGCGCCTCGGCGCCTCTGGCCTTTCTGCGGATCTCCGCGAGTTTTCCAACTGTGGCTTGTGTTTCCAGCGCTGTCACAGTCCGCTCACCGGTGCGGCGCAGCGGCTGGCCGACCAGTTCTCGCGCGAGTTCCATCGCATCCTGACGCAGATCGCCGGAGGAGAGGCGGTCAATGAGGCCGAGGCGCAGAGCTTCCGCCGCCTTCACGGTTCTTCCGCTCGTCACGAGATCGAGGGCAGCTTCCAAGCCGACAAGCCGAGGCAAACGCTGCGTGCCTCCGGCTCCCGGAACCAGCCCGAGTTTGACCTCCGGCATGCCAAAACTCGCGTCAGGCACGGCCACACGGGCATGACATGCCAGCGCAATCTCGCAGCCGCCGCCGAGAGCCGTGCCGTGAACCGCCGCCACGACCGGCTTGGAGCAGGCTTCGATGGCGTTGATCACATCGGGCAAATGAGGCTCCCGAGGAGTCTGACCGAACTCGCGAATGTCCGCTCCCGCCACGAAGGTACGACCGGCGCAGGCAATCACGACAGCTTCGATCTGCGAATTGCGGTCGACCTCCTGAATTGCTGCGAGCAATCCCGCTCTGACCGCCTGCGACGTGGCATTGACCGGAGGATTGTCGATCTCAATCAGGGCGACAGGAATCGTCTGGACCAGCCTGACAGGTTCTGTCCCATCAGGTGTGACTGCCGCCGTCATGGGCGCACCGCGTTCATCGTGAGGAGCTCATAGGTCGCGACCGTTTCACCCTTGTCCGTCATGATCTCCACGTCCCAACGTACCTCGCCGTATTGCTCGTTGCGCGGCGATTTGGATTTGGCCGTCAGCCGGACCTTGATGGTCTCGCCCGGCTGCACGGGTTTGATGAACCGTAAGGAATCGAGACCGTAATTGGCAAGCACCGGTCCGAGATCCGGATCGACGAAAAGGCCTGCCGCGAAAGACAGGAGCAGATAGCCATGGGCGACGCGTCCGGGGAAGAACGGATGGTTCTTCGTGGCTTCCTCGCTCATATGGGCATAGAAAGTGTCCCCGGTGAATTCCGCGAAATGCTCGATATCCTCGAGGGTGATCGTGCGCTCCTTCGAGACGAAGGTCTGGCCGATGGCGAGGTCCTCGAAATAATAGCGGAAGGGGTGCCGTCCCTCTTCGATGGTCGGAGCGCCCTTGATCCAGCTTTGCGTCACGCGGGAGAGCATCGCGGGCGAGCCCTGCAGGGCTGTGCGCTGCATGTAGTGGTGCACACCGCGGATACCGCCGAGTTCCTCGCCGCCGCCGGCACGCCCCGGTCCGCCGTGGACCATATGTGGCATCGGCGAGCCGTGTCCGGTCTGCTCCTTGGCGCAGTCGCGGTCGATCAGCACGAGGCGCCCGTGGAAAGCGCCGACGCCGAAGACGAGATCGGCGGCGGCAGCGGGATCGTAGGTATAGAGGGAGGCCACGAGACTGCCGTCGCCGCGATTGGCCAGGGCCACGGCCTGATCGAGACCGTCATAGCCCATCACCGTGCAGACGGGTCCGAAAGCCTCGATGCTGTGCACGTTGGTGGCGCGGATCGGGTCCGGGCAATGCAGCAGGAGAGGGGGAAGGAAGGCGCCGCGCTCGCGGTCCGCGCCTTCGACCGCAAAATTATCGGGATCGCCCACAACGATGTCCGCTTCGCTCCGCAGCTTCGCCACCTGCGCTAGCACATCGCGGCGCTGGCCGAGGCCGACGACGGGCCCCATGCGGACGCTCTCGAGCTCCGGGTTGCCGACCCTGATCTTGGAGAGCCGCTCACCCAAAGCCTCGATCACGGCAGACACATGGGCGCTGGGGGCAATGGCGCGCCGGATCGCCGTGCATTTCTGCCCGGCCTTGACTGTCATCTCCTTCGCGACCTCCTTGATGAAGAGGTCGAATTCAGGTGTGCCAGGTCCGGCGTCAGGTGCAAGGATCGCCGAATTCAGAGAGTCGCGCTCGGCAATGAAGCGCACGGATTCGCGCGCGATGACCGGATGCCGCTGTAGCTTCTGAGCCGTGTCGGCCGAGCCGGTGAAGGACACGACATCCTGGCAGGTCAGGTGATCGAACAGATCGCCCGTGGAACCGACGATGCATTGGAGCGCGCCGTCCGGGAGGATACGGGATTCAGCAATCATGCGCACGAGCGCATGCGCCACATAGGAGGTGATCGTCGCAGGCTTCGTCACCACCGGCACGCCGGCCAGGATCGCAGGCGCGAGCTTTTCGAGCATGCCCCAGCAGGGGAAATTGAAGGCGTTGATGTGAACGGCGACGC
The DNA here is from genome assembly GCF_016864375.1 of Microvirga sp. VF16. Lineage (GTDB taxonomy): Bacteria > Pseudomonadota > Alphaproteobacteria > Rhizobiales > Beijerinckiaceae > Microvirga. The sequence continues at coordinate 824,420 of NZ_CP069354.1, forward strand.
CGTGTAGCGGCGTCATCACATGCTGGCCGACGAAGCTGCCGCCCTTCGAAAGGGGTTCGACATTTCCATCCAGAAGGAAGGTAGTGTTGGACAGCTCGCGCCGGCCCTTGGAGGCATAGACGAAAAGCGTGCCGATGCCGCCATCCACGTCGATGAAGTTGTCGGTGCGGGTGGTGCCGGTCTGGTACGAGAGCTTATAGAGCTGGTCCTTGCGCTCTGACAGATGAATGGCAAGACGTTTCAGCATCTCAGCGCGCTGATGGAAGGTCAGCCGACGCAAGGCGGGGCCGCCGACCTGCCGGGCGTAAGCGAGCACCCCGCCCATGTCGAGACCGCCGCTCGCCACTTCGGCAACCACGTCGCCGGTGACGGCACTGTGGATCTGGGCTAGGTCCTGGCCGGGCGAGATCCAACTTCCGCGAACGAAGCTTTCAAGTCTCATGGGGCACCTTGGAATGATCCGCGCAGCCGCATTGGCGATGCTGCTATCCTGCCCGCATTATTAACCGACCGGCCGGTTAGTCAAGGAATTTTGGGAGACGCCCCGCCGGGCGTCAAGGCTCGACAGTTGCAGTCGGGCGTGGATAGACGAGATTAGGCATGGCTCGTGGATCGATGAGGTCCGGGGCTTGGAGCAACCGGAGTGAGCTGAATGGCCGCGTTTGTCGAAACTCTCCTGGACGCATTCCATGAGCGGACGCCGATCCGGGCGGGTTCGTTGATCGTGACGGTGTTCGGCGACGCGGTCCTACCCCGAGGCGGGGTGCTGTCGTTGAGTTCTCTGCACGACATCATGCGCGCCTTCCGCATCAGCGACACTCTCGTCAGGACCGCCCTGTCCCGTCTCGTCTCGGAGGGCTGGTTCGAGCGCTGGAAGGTGGGCCGCAACAGCTATTACCGGCTCACGGAACAGGGGCAGGAGGCCTTTGCCCTGGCAACTCTGCGGATCTATGCCGAGCCGTCGCAGGACTGGCGCGGCACGTTCGATCTCCTCCTTCTCGACAACGGTCAGGAGCGAGGTCCCCTTCGGGGCGAACTCTCGGGGGCGGGCTATGGCTCTCTCAGCTCGGACCTCCTGATTGCGCCGGCTGCTGCGGCCGGGGAAGGTGCTTTCCTGCGCCTGTCCGGATCGCCCGCCGACCTGCCGACCGCCCGGCGCCTGGCCGAGCGCGCCTGGCCCCTCGCGGAGATCGAAGGTCGGTACAGGCGCTTCATCAATACTTATTCTGAGACGCTCGCGGCGCTGGAGCGGGGCGCCTCGTTCACGGATCTCGATGCGCTCCTGGTTCGGATTCTCCTGATCCACGATTATCGCCGGGCGGTTCTGAAGGACCCGCTGCTGCCCGCCCAGCTTCTGCCGAAGCCCTGGGCCGGGGCCGCTGCGCGAGACCTGTGCGGTGCGATCTACAAGACCCTGCTTCCAGCTGCTGAGCGATGGCTCGACGCCCATGCCCAGAACGATCGGGGGGGCTTGCCGGCAGTCGACCGAGATTTCGGGCAGAGGTTCGCGGCCGTCCACCCCGTAGCTTCGCGGCAGGCCGTCTGAAAAAATGCGTTACAAAAAATATTGAAAAGAAAAATTTTTGTGACATATTGAGATCAGCACCATGGCCTGCGAGGGATTTTGCGTGCGCTTGAGGCGACGAGTGCCCGATCCGCGTTGAATCAGTGACCGCAGGGCAATGCGAGATGCTCCCTCCGGTCAGGCTTGGCCTTTCGGCGGAAATGAGCGCCCGGCCGAGGCGACAGAACAGATTTTTTAAGAAGGCAGGGAGAAGCGCCGTGTATGCACAGATGGTGAAAACGGGCGTCGAGCACCTCCAGTCCAAGGAGGAGATGTCTCCGGAGGAGCGCGCCTTCCAGGACCGTGTCGATGCCGACATCAAGATCGAGCCCAAGGAGTGGATGCCGGAGGCCTATCGCAAGACCCTGATCCGGCAGATCTCCCAGCATGCCCATTCCGAAATCATCGGCATGCAACCGGAGGGCAACTGGATCACACGTGCCCCCACCCTCGAGCGCAAGGCCATCCTGCTCGCCAAGGTACAGGACGAGGCCGGTCACGGCCTTTATCTCTACTGCGCCGCCGAGACGCTGGGCGTGAGCCGCGACGAACTCATGGAGCAGCTCAACAGCGGCAAGGCCAAGTATTCGAGCATCTTCAATTACCCGACGCTGACCTGGGCCGATATCGGCGCCATCGGCTGGCTTGTGGACGGTGCCGCGATCATGAACCAGGTGCCGCTGCAGCGCTGCTCCTATGGCCCCTATTCCCGCGCCATGATCCGCATCTGCAAGGAAGAAAGCTTCCATCAGCGTCAGGGTTATGACGCGCTGACGAAGCTCGCCCAGGGCACGCCCGAGCAGAAGCAGATGGCGCAGGATGCGCTGAACCGCTGGTGGTGGCCGTCGCTGATGATGTTCGGGCCTTCCGATGCGGAATCGGTCCACAGCGCGCAGTCCATGCGCTGGAAGATCAAGATCAATTCCAATGACGAGCTGCGTCAGAAATTCGTCGATCAGACGGTGCCCCAGGCCGAATATCTCGGCCTCACCGTTCCCGATCCGGATCTCAAGTGGAATGCCGAGCGCGGGCATTACGATTTCGGCGAGATCAACTGGGACGAATTCTATCAGGTGATTGCCGGCAACGGCCCCTGCAACCGCCAGCGCCTGCGCACGCGGGTCAAGGCCTACGAAGAGGGCCAATGGGTGCGCGATGCCGCGGACGCCTATGCGGCGAAGAAGGCGGCACAGGCGAAAGCCAAGGCGGCGTGAGCGGGAGGGAGCAATGACCGACAAGAAGGAATGGCCTCTCTGGGAGGTTTTCATCCGCAGCCAGCATGGCCTGTCTCACCGGCATGTGGGCTCCCTGCATGCGCCGGATGCCGAGATGGCGATCATGAATGCGCGCGATGTCTATACGCGGCGCAACGAGGGCGTGAGCATCTGGGTCGTGAGGGCGTCCGACATTTCGGCGAGTTCGCCGAGCGAGAAGGGACCGCTCTTCGATCCCGCCAACAGCAAGGTCTATCGCCATCCGACCTTCTACGACATCCCTGAAGAGCTGGGGCATATGTGATGGCCGGGCAGGACGCGCTTTTCGAATATCTGCTGCGCCTTGGCGACAATGCGCTGATCCTGGGACATCGCCTGTCGGAATGGTGCGGGCATTCGCCGGCGCTCGAGGAGGATCTGGCGCTCTCCAATGTCGCCCTCGACCTCATCGGCCAGACGCAGCTCTGGCTGAACCTTGCGGGCGAGGTCGAAGGCAAGGGGCGGGATGCCGACAAGCTCGCCTATCTGCGCGATGCGCGCGACTTCCGCAACGTGCTTCTGGTCGAGCAGCCGAACGGCGATTTCGCCATGACCATGGCACGCCAGTTCTATTTCGATGCCTGGCACTATCTGCTGCTGCGCGAACTCACCGGCTCTACGGACAGCCGCATCGCGGAGACCGCCGCGAAGGCGCTCAAGGAAGTCACATATCACCTGGAGCGGAGCCAGGAATGGGTGCTGCGCCTCGGCGACGGCACAGAGGAGAGCCATCGCCGCATGCAGGCGGCCATCGACGATCTCTGGGTGTATACCGGCGAGCTGTTCGAGGCCGATGCCGTCGACGCGGCGATCATCCGCGAGGGATTGGGTCCCGATCCTGCGGCGCTGCGTGAGCCTTGGCTCGGCCTCGTACGCGCGACGGCGGAGGAGGCGACCTTGAGCCTGCAACAGCCAGGCTGGGCGCAGAAGGGCGGCAAGCAGGGGCTCCATTCCGAGCATCTCGGCTATATTCTCGCCGATCTCCAGTTCCTGCAGCGGGCCTATCCCAACGCGACGTGGTAAGGAGCGGGATGCCATGACGGACAGCCTGACGCGCCCGGACCTGGATCAGATCAGGATCTGGCTGGGAGACGTTCCCGACCCGGAAGTGCCGGCGGTCTCGGTGACGGATCTCGGGATCGTTCGTGATGTGCGCTGGGACGGCGACGAGCTTGTCGTCGCGATCACGCCGACCTATTCCGGCTGCCCCGCGACCAGCGTCATCGCGTTCGACATCGAGATGGCGCTGCGGGCGAAAGGTCTCGACAACCTGCGGATCGAGCGGCGCATCTCGCCGCCCTGGACGACGGACTGGATCACTGAAGAAGGGCGGCAGCGGCTTCAGGCCTATGGCATCGCGCCGCCGGCCAAGAATGCGGACAAGCCCTCGCCCTTCGACCGCTTCCTGCGCAAACCCCTGACGATCGCCTGCCCGCGCTGCGGTTCGGAAGACACGGCCCGGATCAGCGAGTTCGGCTCGACCCCATGCAAGGCGCAGTACCAGTGTCGCGCATGCCTCGAGCCCTTCGACTATTTCAAGTGCATTTGACAACGAGCGGACGCTCCATGACCAGGTTCTATCCCGTCACCGTCGCCGATGTGAGGCGCGAGACCAGAGACGCCATCGTCCTCACCCTCGACGTGCCGGAGGAGCACAAGGATGCGTTCCATTTCTCGCCGGGGCAGTATCTGACCCTGCGCACCCAGATCGACGGCGACGAGGTGCGACGCTCCTATTCGATCTGCGCCGCGCCGACGGACGGCAAGCTCCGGGTCGGCATCAAGAAGATCGCAGGCGGTGCCTTCTCGAACTGGGCGAGCGAGCAATTGTCGCCCGGACAGACGATCGAAGCCATGCCACCCATGGGCAATTTCTTCGTGCCGCTCGATCGGACCCGCAAACGGCACTTCGTGGGCTTTGCCGCCGGCAGCGGGATCACGCCGCTGCTGAGCATCGTCAAGACGACCCTCGTCGCCGAGCCGCAATCCTCCTTCACCCTGTTCTACGGCAACCGGGCCTCGAGCTCGATCATGTTCCGCGAGGAACTGGAGGATTTGAAAAACGAGCATCTCGACCGCTTCAGCCTCATCCATATTCTGAGCCGCGAGCAGCAGGATATCGATCTGTTCAACGGACGGCTGAGCAAGGAGAAGTGCGACCAGCTTCTCGACCATTGGATCGATGTGGCGTCCATCGACACGGCATTCATCTGTGGGCCGCAGGACATGATGCTGGGCGTCGCCCAGAGCCTGGAAGAGCATGGGCTCGACAAGCGGCAGATCAAGTTCGAACTCTTCGCCACCTCGACCCCGAGCCGCCGCCAGCGCAGGCCGGAGGAGACAGCAGCGGAAGACCATAAGAACCTGTGCGAGGCCACCATCGTCATCGACGGGCGCTCTCGCACCCTGTCCTTCGAGAAAGGCACGGCCTCGGTGCTCGATGCCGCTATGCATGAGGGGCTGGAGCTTCCCTATGCCTGCAAGGGTGGCGTCTGCTCCACCTGCCGCGCAATGCTGGTCGAGGGCGAGGTCGACATGGATGCGAATTTCGCGCTCGAGGATTACGAGATCGCGCGCGGCTATATCCTGACCTGCCAGAGCTATCCGGTGAGCGATAAGATCCTGGTCGATTTCGACAAGTGATGAGGCAACTAATCAGGAAGGTGCTCCCATGGTCGATGAAGAAAGCGTCGTCAACTTCGTGGCCGGTGGTGGGCGCTTAAGCGCGCCGGACAACGTCACGCCTCGCTATCGTGGCGAGCTCATGCGCCTGATGGCGATCTTCGTCGATTCCGAGATGGCAGGCGCCTCGGGCTTCGCCGATTGCATCAATCTGGCTCCCGGCTTGAAGGAGCGAATCACGGCGACACGCATCGTCTTCGACAAGTTCAATCATGCACGGCAGGTTCTCGACCTGATGGAGCAGTTCGGCGCCAATACGGCGCAGTATGTCGGTGCCCATCCCTGGGCGGCGCGCCTCGATCGCAGCGTCAATCTCGGCACACGGCGCATAGAGGGCGACATGCGCCTCAACGTCTTCCACTACCCGATCAACGGCTGGGTCGATTCCGTGGTCATGAACTGCCTGATGGGGCAGGCGACCGTGGTGCAGCTCGATGAGCTGACCAGTGGCTCCTATCAGCCGCTCGCCGATGCGCTGTCGGAGATTTTGCCTGTCGAGAAGCGCCACGCCGAACTCGGGGAGCATGGGCTGAAGGCAGCCCTCGACAGAGGACATGATCCGACCGACGCTCAGGCCTCAGTCAATTACTGGTATCCGCGCGTCGCCGACAGCTTCGGCAGCAGCACGTCGGATCATTTCGCGCAGCATCGCAAATACGGCTTGCGCCAGAAGGGCCGGGATGAACTCGTCGCCCAATGGCAGAGTCTCGTTCATCCGGTGCTCTCGCGCTTTGGCCTTGGCGTTCCGGGGCAAGCATCGCTCAGGCTCGGTGAGCAAGCCTCCTTGCAGTGACGGTTAAGTGCTAAAGGAAATCCTATTCCGCAGCGCTGACGCGTTGCGACGGGGCGGGTTCCGCATGGAGATTGCGGGTTCCATCCATGATCAGCTGCGAAACGAGTTCGGCATAATCCGCGCGGGTCACCTCGCCGGTGCTCTTGAACCAGAGGTAATGCCAATTGATCATGCCGAAGAGCGACATGGTCACGGGCTTGAGCAGCTTGGTTCCCTTGAGTTGCGGCGCGACGCCCGCCACGGCATCCGAGAAGATCCGCACCAGGTCGCGCTCCACTGCTTTGAGCTCGCCCTGGCGGTCGGCCGGCAATAGACGCATGCCATTGATCTGCACATTGTGCTGGGCATCGGCATCGCGGTAGGCCTCCAGCAAGGCCGCGACCAGTGCCTTTAGGCGAGCTGCCGGGGAGAGATCCGGGTGGTCTGCCGCCTCCACCACCTCGAGCAGTTCTTCGAGATGGAAGCGGATGACGTCGAAGAGCAGTTCCTCCTTATCCCTGTAGTAGTGATAAAGATTGGCCTTGGAGACGCCGCAGGCTTCGGCGATCTTGCTCATCGAGGCACGGTCATAGCCATGCTCGGCAAAGAGTTCAGCCGAGCGATCGAGGATCGCCCGGCGCTTGTCGTCATAATCGGTGGCACGGGTGCGGGCCATGGGTGTCTTCTATTCTTTCGGTCTGCGGTCGATCACGCGTCTTGCCTTGCCGAGTGAGCGCTCGATTCCTTCAGGATCGAGGACATTTACCTGGGCCGTGATGCCAATGGTATCTTTAATTGCCTGGCTCAAGCGCTCGGCGGCCGCTTTTCGGGTTTCGGGATAATCGGCATCCGGCCTGATCTCGGCCCGGATCTCCACCTGGTCCATCCGACCTTCGCGGGTCAGGATGATCTGGTAATGTCCCGACAGGGTCGGGATCGTGAGGAGCTTTTCCTCGATCTGAGTCGGAAAGACGTTGACGCCGCGGACAATCATCATGTCGTCGGTGCGGCCGGTGATCTTCTCCATGCGGCGCATGTTTCGCGCCGTGCCGGGGAGGAGGCGCGTCAGGTCCCGGGTGCGGTAGCGGATAACGGGCATCGCTTCCTTGGTCAGGGACGTGAAAGCGAGCTCGCCTTCCTCGCCATCCGGCAGGACTTCGCCCGTCACCGGGTTGATCACCTCGGGATAGAAATGATCTTCCCAGATGTGGAGCCCGTCTTTGCTCTCCACGCATTCGCAGGCGACGCCCGGTCCCATGACCTCTGAGAGGCCGTAAATGTCGACGGCATGGATGTCGAAGGCTTCTTCGATCTCAGTCCGCATGGCGTTCGTCCAGGGCTCGGCACCGAAGATACCGACCTTCAGCGAGGATTGGCGCGGATCGAGGCCCTGTTTCTTGAACTCGTCGAGGATCGCCAGCATGTAGGACGGCGTGACCATGATGATGTCGGGCTTGAAATCCTGGATCAGCTGCACCTGACGCTCGGTCATGCCGCCCGACATGGGGATCACCATGCAGCCGAGCCGCTCGGCGCCATAGTGAGCGCCCAATCCGCCGGTGAAGAGGCCGTAGCCATAGGCCACGTGCACCTTCATGCCGGGGCGCCCGCCGCTCGCCCTGATCGAGCGCGCCACCACATCGGCCCAAGTGTCGATGTCGCGCTTCGTATAGCCGACGACAGTGGGCTTGCCGGTGGTGCCCGACGAGCCGTGCACGCGGGCGATCCGGTCTTGAGGCACAGCGAACATGCCGAAGGGATAATTGTCGCGCAGATCCGCCTTGGTGGTGAAAGGAAACTTGGCGAGATCGCTCAATTCCTTGAAGTCATCCGGATGCACGCCCGCCGCGTCGAACTTTGCCTTGTAATGCGGCACGTTTTCATAGGCATGATGCAAGGACCAGGCGAGGCGCTCGCGCTGCCAGGCGGAAAGCTCGTCCCGCGATGCCAGTTCGTAGTGATCGAGAAGTGCCGACTGGGGCTTGAGTTCTGAGAGCTTACGGAGCGGGATCTGAAGCAAGGGAACCTCCCATTCGTTCGTTCTTATTTACGTGTCTGAGCCGAGAAGCGTGCCGGCGATGGTGCGCGAGTGACCACGGAACTCGGCAATGACTTCGCCTTTGCCGTCATGGATCGTCACATCATAGATGCCGGACCGTCCCGAGCGATTGCGCTCGACCGCATGGGCCGTGAGCCTGTCGCCCAGGCGCCCCGGCTGCAGGAACGTCACCGCGCAGTGCTGCGCGACTGTACGCTGGTTGTAAGTATTGCAGGCGAAAGCGAAGGCCGAATCGGCGAGCGTAAAGATGAAGCCGCCATGGCAGATGCCGTGTCCATTCGTCATGTCGGTGCGGATCGTCATGGAGATGACGGCTTCGCCGGGCGACACGCGCACGATCTCCATGCCGAGTCCTTGGCTCGCCTGATCCTCCGCCCACATGGCCTCGGCGCATGCTTCGGCGATTTCGCGAGGCGCGTTTTCCAGACGGGTCGATTGTGCGTCCATCACGCCCTCCCGGAGAACTTCGGCTGCCGCTTCTCGAAGAAGGCGGTGACGCCCTCCAGATAATCCGGCGTGCGGCCTGCCTGTCCCTGCAGATCGCGTTCCAGATCGAGCTGCCGGTTGAGATCGTTCGTCTCGGAGGCATCGAGCGCCTGCTTGATCAACCCGAGCCCCATGGTGGGTTGAACCGCGAAATGAGCGGCAAGGCGATGGGCCTCATCCATCAGGGCGGCATCGTCGACCGCTTTCCAGATCATGCCCCAGGCTTCCGCCTGCTCCGCCGGAACCGGTTCGGCCAGCAGGGCGAGCGCGCGGGCGCGCGCCGGGCCGATGAGACGCGGCAGGAACCAGGTACCTCCCGAGTCCGGCACCAGGCCGAGCTTTGCAAAGGCCTGGATGAACTTGGCCGAGCGAGCCGCCAGGACGATGTCGCAGGCGAGCGCGATGTTGGCGCCTGCCCCCGCCGCAACGCCGTTGACTGCACAAATGACTGGCATCTGCAATGCACGGAGCTTGCGGACCAGTGGATTGTAGAGATGCTCCAGGGTTGAGGAGAGGTCCGGAATCTGGCCGGGGCTGAAGACCCGGTCCGACAGATCCTGGCCGGCACAGAAGCCGCGCCCGGCGCCCGTGAGAATGAGAGCGCGGCAGCTGTCGTCCGCCTCTGTGTCGAGGAGGGCTGACATCAGGGCTGCGTGCATCGCCTCATTGAAGGAATTCAGGCGATCGGGCCTGTTGAGGGTGATGACCCGATAGCCCTCTTGACGCTCCGTAATGATGAGATCGGTCTCCACCATGGCCCTCCCGAATTTTCGCTGATGGCAAGCGGATGGTCTTGCGACTTGTTTACTATTGACCAACCGTCCGGTCAATTATATTGATGAGAGAAACAGCGTCAATGAGCCAACACTCGGCCCTTCAGGGAGCAAAGCGGGATGGCATGTTTCGACGATCAGCAGGATCTGCGCGCACAGCTACGCCGGCTTCGCGCCTTCCTTCACAACTGCCCTCATCCTGCAATGATCTGCAGGCTCCTGGCCACCTGATCCTTGCGCAACAATAAGAACAACAAACGACAACGACACTCGGAGGAAACAAATGAACTCGAAGGCAACTCTCAAAACTCTGCTCGTCGCCTCTGTCATGGGCTTCGGTCTCACCCATGGCGTGCATGCCCAGGACACCGTCAAGATCGGATCGGTTCTCTCGGTCACCGGGCCGTCGTCCTTCCTCGGTGAACCCGAGGACAAGACGCTGCGGATCTATGTCGACAAGATCAATGCGGCTGGCGGCGTTGCCGGCAAGAAGATCGAACTGGTGATCTACGATGACGGCGGCGACGCCAACAAGGCGCGTACCTTCGCGACCCGCCTCATCGAGGACGACGAGGTGATCGCCATGGTCGGTGGAACGACCACCGGAAGCACGATGGCGATGATCCCCGTCTTCGAAGAGGCGAAGGTTCCGTTCATTTCGCTCGCCGGTGCCATCGAGGTGATCGATCCGGTGCGCAAGTTCGTCTTCAAGACGCCGCACACCGACAAGATGGCCTGCGAGAAGATCTTCGAGGATCTGAAGAAGCGCAACCTCACCAAGATCGGCCTGATTTCGGGCACAGACGGTTTCGGTGCTTCCATGCGTGCGCAATGCGTCAAGGTTGCTCCGAATTACGGCATGCAGATCGTCATCGACGAAAATTACGGTCCGCGCGACAGCGACATGACAGCTCAGCTCACGAAGATCAAGAACACGGCCGGCGTGCAGGCTGTGGTCAATCCTGGCTTCGGTCAGGGACCGGCCATCGTGACCCGCAACTATGCCCAGCTCGGCATGACGAACATTCCGTTCTACCAGAGCCATGGCGTGGCCTCGAAGAGTTTCATCGATCTGGCCGGTGCTGCGGCTGAAGGTGTTCGGCTCCCGGCTGCGGCGCTCCTCGTCGGCGACAAGCTGCCGGAGAGCGATCCGCAGAAGAAGGTCGTGACGGAATACAAGCAGACCTACGAGAGTGCCACGAAGCAGCCGGTCTCGACCTTCGGCGGTCACGCCTATGACGGTCTCTTCATTCTGGTCGAGGCCATGAAGCGCGCGAACTCGACCGATCCCCAGAAGATCCGCGACGAGATCGAGAAGACCAAGGGCTTTGTCGGCACGGGCGGTATCGTGAATACGTCGCCCACCGACCATCTTGGCCTCGACCTCTCGGCCTTCCGCATGCTTGAGATCAAGGGCGGCGACTGGAACCTGGTCGCATCCGGAAGCTGATCTCTTCTTGCAACCCATTGAACGGGAGGCTGCTCGTCGGCCTCCCGTTCGGCAACCTGAAGGTCGCGGGACAGCATCATGGCCGAGTTCCTCCAGTTCCTCTTTTCCGGTCTGACGGTGGGAGCCGTCTATGCGCTGGTCGCACTCGGCTTCACCCTGATCTACAATGCCTCGGGCGTCGTGAACTTCGCGCAGGGCGAGTTCGTCATGCTTGGCGGCATGGTGACGGTGTTCGCCTCGGCAGCTGGAATGCCCTTGCCGCTGGCTGCTTTCATTGCCATTTGTACTGCCGTCGCGATCGGCCTTCTGCTCCATCGCTTCGCCATCGAGCCTGCTCGCGGTGCATCCGCCGTGACGCTCATCATCATCACCATCGGTGCATCGATCCTGTTGCGTGGCCTCGCTGCCATTGTCTTCGACAAGCAGTTTCACAAGCTGCCGGCCTTCACGGGCGAGAGCCCGATCGATATCTTGGGCGCGGCCGTCCAGCCGCAGAGCTTCTGGGTGCTCGGCGGGACTGCGATCGTCGTGCTGGCGCTCTACGTCTTTCTTGAGCACACGGTCGTGGGCAAGGCAGTTCTTGCCACCGCAGCGAACCGGCTTGCGGCGCGTCTGGTCGGCATCAACACGACCACGATCATGGCTCTGGCCTTTGGCGGTTCGGCCGCTATCGGTGCGGTTGCCGGAATTCTGGTGACGCCGATCACGCTGACGAGCTACGATGTCGGGACGCTGCTGGCGCTGAAGGGCTTTGCCGCCGCCATGCTGGGCGGTATGGGCAATCCGGTCGGCGCGGTCGTCGGCGGGTTGTTGCTCGGTCTGCTGGAGGCGTTCGGCGCCGGCTATATCAGCTCGACTTACAAGGATGCCTTTGCTTTCCTTGTTATCCTCATCGTCCTGTTCGCAGCGCCTCAGGGCCTATTCGGGCGTCGTGTCGTGGAGAGGGTATGAGAATGCGTGCTCTCGTGAACCAGCGTTCCATCACACTCGTCGTGCTGGCGGTCGTGATCGCCGCTCTCCCGCTCGTCTTTCCGTCGAGCTACTATTTCCGTGTGGCCTCGCTCGTATGGGTGTCGGCGCTCGCCGCCATCGGCCTCAATATCCTCATGGGACAGGCGGGACAGGTCAGCCTGGGACACGCGGCGTTCTTCGGTATCGGTGCTTATGCGGTCGCCATCGGGCCGACTCATTTCGGCATTCCTCCGTGGGTTGCGCTTCTCATCGGGGCGGTTCTCTCGGCTGCTCTCGCTTATCTGGTGGGGCGCCCGATCCTGCGTCTGAAAGGGCATTATCTCGCCATCGCCACCTTGGGCCTCGGCGTTCTGGTCGCTCTCGTCATCACGACGGAAAGCCGCTGGACTGGCGGACCGGATGGCATGCCGGTCGAGAGATTGTCTCTCTTCGGCTGGCGGGTCAGCGGATCCTATACATGGTACTGGGTGACGGGTGGCCTCCTGCTCATCGGAACCTGGATTGCACTCAATCTCGACGAGACGCCGACGGGTCGAGCCTTCCGCGCGCTGCACGACAGCGAGGTGGCTGCACAGGTCGTCGGCGTCGATGTGGCGCGCTTCAAGCTGCAGGCCTTTGTGATCGCTGCCGTCTACGCTTCGCTGGCCGGTTCCGCTCTCGCGTTCATGAATGGCTTCATCAACCCAGATCAGGCGGGCTTCCTGCATTCGGTGGAACTCGTTACCATGGTGGTGCTGGGCGGTCTCGGATCCGTGGTCGGCAGCATCGTCGGCGCGGCCGTGCTCGTGTCGCTTCCGCAGGCCCTAACGATCTTTCAGGAATACGAGCATCTTCTGCTTGGCCTCATCATCATCGTGGCGATGATCTTCATGCGCAACGGCATCGTGCCGAGTCTCTCGGCTCTGGTCTTCCGGAGGGCACGCTCATGAGCATCCTGAAGGCGACGGATATCGGCATTTCCTTCGGCGGCGTGAAGGCTGTCGATGGTGTAAGCTTCTCGGTCGATCCCGGGCGGATCCTGTCGATCATCGGCCCGAACGGGGCGGGCAAGACCACTCTCTTCAATATCGTATCCGGTGTGTATGCCGCGAGCCGCGGGTCGATCCACCTCGCTGACGAAGATGTGACGGGGCTTGCCCCCCACAAACTTGCCGCGCGCGGGCTCTCCCGCACATTCCAGAACCTGCAGATTTTCCAGCGCATGACCGCCTGCGAGAACGTGATGGTGGGGTGCCATCTGCGGGAAAAGTGCAGTCTTCTTCCGGCCCTGTTCAGAGCCCCTTCCGTCTCGCGCCAGAACCGCGAGACGCGGGCCGCAGCGCTCGATCTTCTTGCCGATGTGGGCTTGAAGGAAGTCGCGGACGTTCCGGCCGGGTCGTTGCCTTACGGCGCCTGCAAGCGTCTCGAGATTGCCCGCGCTCTCGCGGCAGAGCCGCGCGCGCTTCTGCTCGACGAGCCCGCCGCTGGCTGCAATGCGGTGGAGACCGAGGAGATCGATCACCTGATCAAGCAGGTCGCCGATCGGGGCGTCGCCGTTGTTCTCGTCGAGCACGACATGAAGCTCGTGATGAAGATCTCCGACAGGATCCTCGTGCTTGAGCGCGGGCGCCCGCTGGCCGAGGGGACACCGCGGGAGGTACGCGATGATCCAAGGGTCCTTGAGGCTTATCTGGGACAACACGGCGCACGGGAGGCTGCCCGTGCTTGAGGTTGCGAATCTGCGCAGTGCCTATGGCCGGATCGAGGTGCTCAAGGGCATCGATCTCGATGTTCAGACGGGCGAGATCGTCGCGCTGGTCGGCTCGAACGGAGCGGGCAAGACCACGCTGCTGCGCACGCTCTCGGGCGTTCAGCCGATGACCGGCGGCGAGATCCGCTTCAAGGGACAGCGCATCGATCGTCTGCCGCCTCATCAGAGGGTGGAACTCGGCATCACACAGTCGCCGGAGGGCCGGCAGGTGTTCGGGCCGCTGACGGTCGAGGACAATCTGCGGCTCGGCGCCTATCGACGGCGCGACAGGGAGATCGATCAGGATCGCGACCGCATCTTTGGCATGTTCCCGGTTCTCGCCGAGAAAAGGCAGCTTCTGGCCGGTGGATTGTCGGGTGGTCAGCAACAGATGCTGGCCATCGGTCGCGCGCTCATGGGCCGTCCCAAGCTTCTGCTACTGGATGAGCCGTCGCTCGGCCTGTCGCCACTCCTCGTCGATCAGATTCTTGACGCCATCGTTTTCCTCAAGAAGGATGGCATCACGGTGCTGCTCGTCGAGCAGAATGCCAGCGCGGCTCTCGCGATTGCGGATCGCGGCTATGTGCTGGAGACCGGCAAGGTCGCCCATAGCGGAGCGGGCTCGGCATTGCTTGCCGATCCCCAGATCAAGGCGGCCTATCTCGGCATCGAGTGATCAGCCTTTCGCATCAGCCCGACGTTGATTTCGTCTGCTCCATGCTCTGCTTCGCAAGAGCGAGAGCCTCCTGAAGCACGGCCTGATCGCCGATGTGATTGGCAAGGATCAGCACGAGTGAAGAGTTGAGCGCGGCACTCTCCTCATCCGATAATCCGCGATGAGCCTCGATCAGCGCGCGATAGGCGCGGTCTGGATCGGTAAACTGGCCTTCGGTGACGAGTGTGCTCATGCGTGCTTTTCCTCGAGACCCCTTAGGCGGCGCGATGCACGCTCGATCAGCGGCGATGCCACGTGCCTCCAGCGTGCCGCGAGATGCTGATCGGGACGCACGAGATAGGTGCTACCGGGGGTGGCGTCGAAACGTTGGGCGAAGACGCCTTCCGCATCGATGAGGTCTTCACCGATGACGAGAACGCGAGCGCCCGTTGGCCGAGGCCCTGCGCTTGGCACATGGATGAGGGTCTCCTCGCCGCCCAGTGCCTCGAGCAGCCAGACCGGCTGTCCGGTGCTGTTACGCATCGGGGCATCCGGTAAAGGCGCGCCGAGGCGGGCGGAGCCAGACCAAGCGTCTTCGTCCGGTGTCAACAAAAGCGTCTCATAGGTCGAGGGCATCGACAATCTGCCGGAATTCACCATCCGCTTGGCGAAGGGCGCGTGACGCGCGAGAGCAAGAATTGCATCGCGAAAGCGCAGCTCTTGCGCCGAGCGAGGAGCAATGAAATCCGTGGAGCGGGTCGAATGGCCGATATTCTCGTCGGCTGCTGCCGAACGCTCGAGATTGTAGCTGTCGATCAGGCTCTCCGGTGCTTCACCCTTGATGACGAGCGCGAGCTTCCAGGCTAGGTTCTCCGCATCCTGAATGCCGGAATTCGCGCCGCGCGCGCCGAAAGGCGAAACCTGGTGGGCTGCGTCGCCGGTAAAGGCCACGCGGCCATGCACGAACCGCTCCAAGCGCCGGCACTGGAACGTGTAGACCGACACCCATTCGAGAGAAAAATTCTCATGTCCCAGCATCTGCCGTAGCCGGGGGATCACGCGCTCAGGCGCCTGCTCGGCCTTTGCATCGGCCTCGGGGCCGAGCTGAAGGTCGATGCGCCAGACATCGTCCGGCTGCTTGTGAAGGAGGGCGGAGCGGCCGTCATGAAACGGCGGATCAAACCAGAACCAGCGCTCGGGTGGGAAGTCACCCTTCATCTTCACATCCGCGATGAGGAATCGATCCTCGAAAACCTCACCCTGGAAGTCGAGCCCGAGCATTCCTCGTACGGCGGAGCGGGCTCCATCGGCTGCCACCACCCAATCCGCATCGAGGTCGTAGGAGCCTTCAGGTGTCTCGATGGTCAGCGTTACGCCATCGTTACGGCGTTTGAGGCCGTTCACCTTGTTGCGCCAGCGGATATCGAGATTGGGCAACTCCGCAGCGCGCTCGACCAGCGCATGTTCAAGATAATACTGCTGCAGGTTGATGAAGGCCGGCATCTTGTGCCCAGCCTCGGGTAGCAGATCGAAGGCATAAAGCTGATCGTCGCGCTGAAACACTTTTCCAAGCTTCCAGGTCACGCCTTTCTCAAGACAGGTTTCGGCAACGCCGAGCCGATCGAGGATCTCGAGCGTGCGCTTGGCATAGCAGATGCCGCGCGATCCTTCCCCGATCCGGTCCGCATCGTCGAGGAGCACAACAGGCATGCCACGTTGCGCCAGATCGATGGCGGTGCAAAGTCCGACGGGACCCGCGCCGACGACGATGACGGGATGTCGGGCCGGAGAGGGGCGATCCTGGTCCGCACTGCGGCGGTAGCCGAATTGGAAGAGGGGTTTGCGGGTGTTCATGGCGTAGCCTGGGTGTCGAGGGCCATGCCGCGATTATTTCCGACGATGATGCCGGAATTCGAATCGTCCTCAGGCGCATAGGCATATGGATACTGCTCGATCTCCATGAACAACGCCGTCTTCGCGGCTATGTCTGTAGGCGTGGCGAATGCCTTTTCGACCATGGCGATTTTCCCTGTCTTCACACGCGGCTCATGCCGTCAGCCTCTGTTGAGAGCGACGGCCGGCGCTATTGAGTGACAGGGTAATCCTGATCTTGCGATGGTCAAGTTGGCTGTGACAGACCAGAGTCGCGATCAGCGCAGATTGAAGCGCAGCGGTATGGTGAACGTGAGTTGTGGGATGAAATCCGGCACCGGCGGTACGGAAGAACCAGGACTTGCCGTACCAAGTGCAGCCTGATCAAGTGCGGCGTGCCCGGCGCTTCGCACAAGCGATGAACTGATAATGCGGCCGGAACGCTCTACGGTGAACCGTATCTGTGCAACGCCGCTGACACCCTGACTCCGGGCAACATCAGGATAGCGCAAGCGGTTGCGCAGCGCCGACGCAAGGCTTGCCAAATAGCGATTGCGTGCGCTCGGGTCGGCCGAAGCGGCCTGGCCGCTCATATTCTCTTGCAAAGCCGAAGCTTGTCCCTGGCGCGCGTCCGATGGAAGCGGCTTCTGCTCGGCAACCGTTCGGCGTGGAGGGGGCTTACGCTCCACCGACTTCGGAGGAAGCTTTTTCTCTGGCTTGGGAGGCGGCGGCTCTTCGACAGGCTTAGCAACCACCGTTTCAGGAGGAGGCGGAATGATGACAGCCTCTGTCTCAATGGTCTCCTGTTCAATCGGTACAGCTTCGACAGGCAAAGCTTCTGTCACTTCCTGAGGCTGAGCTTCGACGACTTCCTCGGGAGGCTGCTCTTCGATTGTCTCGGTCTCAGTGGGTAAAGGCTCAATCTCGGCGGGAGGAGCTTCCTGGGCCTGCATCGCTGCTGCTCCCACCGACACGATCTCTTCCATGGCAGGAGCTAGATCGATGGTGATCTCCTGCTCGCCGGGCGCGTCTGGCGCATCGGATGACCACAGGGTCACGGCCGTCAATGCGGCGCCATGCAGAAGAGCCGCTGTGAGAAAGGCGATTCCAAGCCGGCTCGGTTCTTGGGGCGAACGTATGCTCTGAACGGACATCGGATTGCTGCAAGTGCTATTGCGCGGCCGATCCGCTCGGGGCCTGCGCGATCAGGGACACCTTGCTGAAGCCTGCGGCATTGATCTGGCCCATGATCTCGATGATGCGGCCATAGGGAACCGTCTTGTCGCCGCGGACCAAGACAGCCTGGGTCGGGTCCGCACTCGCAAGCGGCCGCAGGCGGGGCATCATGGTCTCGGGTGCAAGAGGTTCCTTGTCGAGGAACGGCTGTCCCTGTGCGTCGATACTGATGACGACCGGTTGCTTCGGCTGCGCGACCTTCGGCGCAGCCGTCTTCGGCAATTGCACCGGCACGCCGACGGTCATGAGGGGAGCTGCCACCATGAAGATGATGAGCAGCACGAGCATCACGTCGACGAGCGGCGTGACGTTGATCTCAGACAGGGGTGCAGTCCCGAACTCGTCGTCCGTATCCTGCGTCTGGATTGGTCCCATACCCATTATTCGGCAGCCTCTGCTCGAACGTGGGATTTGCGGTCGCGCGCCAGTCGATCGCCGAGAGCCGTGATGCCGGCGGCAAAGGATTGCTGCAGGCGGCCAAGATCGGTGGTCAGCTTGTTGTAGGCGATCACCGCCGGAATGGCGGCCACGAGGCCGATGGCCGTTGCGAATAAGGCCTCCGCAATGCCGGGCGCCACAACAGAGAGGCTCGTATCCTGGCTCGCGGCGATGGCGGAGAACGAGTTCATGATGCCCCACACCGTGCCGAACAGACCGATGAAGGGCGCGGCCGATCCTGTGGAGGCGAGAAACGGCAAACCGATCTGAAGCTGGCGCATATCGGCGGAGAGGGCAGCCCGCATGGCCCGCTCGATGCGCTCGCGCCGTTCTGCACGGCTCTCGGAAACGTCCTGATCGCGCCAGGCCTCGTGGCCCGCCGCAACGATTCGGCCGGTGGCCCCGTCCATCTGCGGATGAAGTCTGTCACCCGAACAGGCGGCAGCTTCGAAAGCGCGGGCCTGACGGCGGATGCTTCTGAAGCGCAGAAGTTTCTCGAAGACGATCGTCCAGCACCCCAGAGACGCCAGAACGAGCAGGATCATGACGCTCTTGACGATCGGATCGGCCTGAAGAAACAGGCCGAGGAAGGACATGTCATGCGTTGCTGCGGGCATGATCTCGTTCATGATGGTAATCTCACTTCACGAAGGATACAGCGTCGATCTTGGAGGCCGTCTCGATCACGGAAAGGCACTCCTCTCGTGAACTGGTCGCGCCTTCGCATGTCAGGACATCGTTGAGCAGAACACGTCCGAAGCGCGAGCAGTTCAGTCCGGGAAAATCGAAGAGCTTGATAAGGGTCTTGCGACGAGGCACCGGACCGACTTCCACGGCGAGCCTTTTGACAGCCACGCCATCGGTATCGAGAGCAAACAGATCGAGCTTCAGGGACTTCCAGTTCTCGCCCTTTTGATTGTCGATGAGGAAATAGGTTCTGCAGCTTTCGCCCGAAGCCTCGATCTTGTTCAACTCGATGCGCAAGGAGCTTGAAGCGGTTGCATTGTCCTGAGCAAGAGCCGTCCCGCTGAAAGGCAGGAGCAGGGCCAGACAGGCGAAGATGTTGCCGGCTGCAAACCCAGGCTCATTCCAGGTGCTCATGCCCATGAACTCGTGCTCCTCACGTTGGCGAGCGACTGCCCGACACGATGCACAACTCCAGAGTCTCGAATGGAGACACTGAGCGCAGGGATCGTCGACAGATCAATCGAATGCCCAAAATCGAGAGAATTCCCGTGGGCCGCTCCGATGAGATATCTGAAAGAATTCAGATCGATCAAGGGCTTAGTAGAAAATCAGAGACATTCTAAAAGAGGCGCTACGATCTTGAGATCGGAGCGGAATTCGCTTCTTTAAAAGAGCTTCAAAGTAATTTTCTTAGGTTTCCTCGTGCCTTTGTGAAGCCTAAGAGGGCGACCGCGCTTCTTATGAGGGTTGGAGATTAATGAGGGCGCATCGATAATCTCCAAACAGATTTCACGAAAATACCATTTTGCGTGAACAAGGGTGGAAGCCCCTTCTTCATTCGGGAGATCCTGCTTGAGCTTCAACGGTCACGACAAGCCATTTCCTGCTTGGTACCCTTACGCATTCGTTGGTGCGATAGCAGCACTTGGGGCGGCGTATTACGTGCTCGGCTAAGCGCAGTGGCGGCAATCGCCCTTGCCTTCGAGCGTCTCGCCCAACGATGTGGATGACGACGCCCAGCATCAGAAATTGGGATCCGCTAGGGCCGCCCCTTGCACCAGATCTGTGTCGTGCTTGAACCCTGCATCCCAAAGCGAAGCGAGGTGGTACATCCGCGCCCCGTTCGCTTATGGGAGAGTGTTGATCCGCGTGCGGGATCAGCGCGAAGACCATTGCGTTACTATGGTTACTATTTGGTTAACGATCTTAATGTAGGGAAGATTTATCCCATAAGCCTAGCTCGAGACCTGTCTGCAATAAAGTATCGATTTTCTTCGGGCGTACTCACATGACCGCGCCGACCTGCCAGGGAACGAATTCGAGGTCGCCGTAGCCAAGATCTTCCGACTTCGTATGCTCCCCGGATGCGACGCGCAGTAGGATTTCGAGGATTTCCTTTCCCTTCTCTTCAAGAGGAACGCCGTCGAGGATATCGCCGCAATTGATGTCCATATCGTCCAGCATGCGGCGGTAGATATCGGAGTTCGTGGCGAGCTTCAGGGACGGCACGGGTTTGCAGCCGAAAGCGGAGCCGCGTCCCGTGGTAAAGGCAATCAGGTTCGCCCCACCGGCTACTTGGCCGGTCGCGGCAACGGGATCGTAGCCAGGCGTGTCCATATAGACGAAGCCGTGGTCTTTTACCTGTTCGGCATATTCGTAGACGGCTCGGAGGGTCGAGCGTCCACCCTTGGCTGCGGCACCAAGAGATTTCTCGAGAATCGTCGTCAGCCCACCCGCCTTGTTGCCGGGTGACGGATTGTTGTTCATCTCGCCGCCGTTACGGGCCGTATAATCCTCCCACCATCTGATCCGCGAAATGAGCTTTTCACCAACCTCTCTCGTGGCCGCACGGCGGGTGAGCAGATGCTCCGCTCCGTAGATCTCGGGCGTCTCGGAAAGGATCGACGCTCCACCATGACGTACCAGAAGATCGGAGGCGACACCGAGTGCCGGGTTGGCGGTGAGCGCCGAGTAACCGTCGGAACCGCCACATTGGAGTGCGAGCACCAGTTCCGATGCGGGACGCGTTTCGCGCTGAGACTTGGCGGCGATGGGGAGCATACCCTTCACGGCATCGACGATGGCCTGCACGGTGCGTTTCGTGCCGCCTGTTTCCTGAATGGTGAGCGTACGGAACGTCTCGCTTTCCGTCAGGCCGTATTCCTGCTTCATCCGACCGATCTGGAACACCTCGCAGCCGAGACCGACCATGATCACGCCGGCGAAGTTCGGATGGCTGGCATAGCCCCATTGGGTGCGGCGCAGAATATCGAATCCTTCACCATAGGCTGCATGACCGCAGCCCGTGCCGTGGACGATGGCGACGACGCCGTCGATCCCAGGATAATCCCGCAGAACTCCGGAACGCTCGACTTCGGCGGCCGCGAAGCGTGCGACCGACGCCGAGCAGTTCACCGATGTCAGGATGCCGATATAGTTGCGGGTGCCCGTCCGACCCGAGGCACGGCGATAACCCTGGAAGGTCGCGCGCATTTCAGTTGGGAGAAGATCATCGTCCTTTGCATCGACGCAGAAGGCGTAGTCGCGTTCGAAGTCATGCAGGCCGACATTGTGCTCATGCACCCATTCACCAGGCGCGATATGGGTTTTGGCAAAGCCGATGATCTGTCCGAATTTCCGGATCGGCTCACCTTCGCGGATCGGCTCCGCTGCCATCTTGTGACCCCGCAGAATACGCTCGCGGGCGGTTAATCCCGCCGCCCTGACGCCCTGGTTCACGAGGTCGATGGCGATGACCACATTGTCGTCTGGAGAGAGGCGAATGGCGCGGGGAGTGCTCATGGGTGTCTCATAAGTTTATCTATGGCGTTCGAACGGCTCATCACCGTCCCAATCCCATCTTCTGCGGGAGCCAAAGAGTCAGTTCCGGAATGTAGGTGATTGCGATGAGCGCAAGCATCAAGGGCACGAGCCAGGGGAGAATCGCCACCGTGGTGCGCTCGACGGAAAGCTTGGACACTCTCGCCAGGACGAAGAGCACCATGCCGAGAGGCGGATGAAGCAAGCCGATCATCAAGTTCAGCGTCATGATGAGTCCGAAGTGAATCGGGTCGATGCCAAGCTTCAGCACGATCGGCAGGAGGATCGGTACCAGGATGGTGATGGCCGCGATGGTGTCGATGAAACAGCCGACAAACAGGATGAGAATGTTTGCCAGCAGCAGGAACACCCACTTGTTCTGTGTGAAGCCCAGGATCGCGTCTGAAAGGATCTGCGCTGCTTGGCTGACCGTGAGAAGCCACGCGAAGATCGATGCTGCGGTCACGATGAAGAGAACCGATGCGGTCGTCTCGATAGTGTCGAAGGTCGCCTTGGCGAGACTCCTGAACGTCATGGAGCGATAACGAACAAGTCCCAAGAACAGCGACCAGATGACAGCCGCGACCGCGGCTTCGGTCGGTGTAAAGAGGCCGAGCGTCATGCCGCCGATCAGGATGACGGGCGCCATCAGGGCCATCACGGCAGAGAAGTCGAAGTACCAGTCGAGGGCGAGAAGTACAGCCAGTGCGATACCGATGGCGACGTTCGGTGAAAGACCTGCCTGGATCATCAGCCAGACGGCGACAGGAAATGCCAGGACGATGACAACTTCAATGGTGGCGTTGCCAAGCTGATTCCATGAGAAGGGGGTATCCGCTCCCCAGCCGTTCTTATAGGCAAAATAGGCCACGGTCCCCATCATCAGGAGCGTCATCACGATGCCGGGGATAAGGCCCCCCAGGAAGAGGGCCCCGATGGAGACATTGGCCATCATCCCATAGATGACGAAGGGAAGCGAAGGCGGAATGATCGGTCCCAGCGTTGCGGATGCGGCTGTCACGCCCACGGCGAACTCGGTCGAGTAGCCATGGTCCTTCATGGCCTTGATCTCGATCGTCCCGAGGCCGGCGGCATCGGCGATGGCCGTTCCGGACATGCCCGAAAAGATCACCGAGCCGACGATGTTCACTTGACCGAGGCCGCCTTTCATCCAGCCGACGAGGGCGACGGCGAACGAATAGATGCGACCGGTCACGCCAGCGATGTTCATCAGGTTTCCGGCGAGAATGAAGAATGGGACGGCGAGAAGCGGGAAACTCTCGACTCCAGCGATCATGCGTTGCGCCACGATCACATCGGGCACCGTGCCGCTGGCGAGGATGTAGAGCAGGGAGGCGACTGCCATCGAGATGGCCACCGGCAGACCGAGGATCATCAAGATAAGAAAAGAGCCAATCAGAATGAGCATCAGGTTTCTGCCGGTAAGGGTGCATCGAAAGCTTCAGGGCGCTCGAGCACGGAATATCCGCGCTGCCAGTTGGCGATCGCGACCTGAACGGAGCGGAAGCACATCAGGACGAATCCGATGAAGACAAATCCGTAGCTGAGATTCTTCGGCAGCTCGACAGTCGTCATCATTTCATCGCCGACAATGCTCATGAAACGCCAGATGAGAACGGCCCCATAGGCGAAAAAGGCAATGCGAACGAAGTCGATGAACGTCGCCAGTGCGCGCCCGAGACCGGGAGAGAGATAGCGGTAGAGAAAATCGACCTGGATGTGCCGGCTCATACGCACGCACATGGCGGAACCGACGAAGACCAGGGCGACGTTGAGGTTGGTCGCGATCTCTTCGGTCCATGCGAAGGAGTCGTTCAGCACGTAGCGAGAGAAGAACTGGACGAAAACCGCCAGGGCCATCGCCCAGAACAGAGCCAGGGAGAGCCAGTCCTCAAAGGCGTACTCGGAGAGATCGACGGGAGCGTGTTCGCTTTCGTCGAAGGTCTGCGCCAGTTCCTCCGCGCTGACCTGGGTGTGGACTTCAGTCTTCATATTCAATGTCGGTTACCCTTGAACCTTGGGACGAGCATCCCGAAGGATGGTCCTGAGCGACAGGCAAACGGCGCTCATCCCGCCGCACACAGCATACGGGCCGCCCTGGGGCGGCCCGCTCGTCGACCCTAGAGACCTTCCGCTTTCAAAGCCTGGATCTTGTCATAGTCGGCCTTGCGATAGCCGAGCGATTCCAGGGAGACGTTCTTCATCACGGCATCCTTGAACTCATCCTTGTTGACCTCGGAGATCGTCAGCCCCTTCTGCTTGAAGACCTCGACCAGTTCCTTCTCCTTCGCCTGGATTTCAGCCGAGGCGCGGGTGGCAGCCTCCTGCGCAACAGTGCCGAAGATCTTCTTGTCCTCATCCGAGAGCTTGGCCCAAAGCTGCTTCGAGATGATCGTCGCGAGATGGTCGACGATGTGGCCGGTGAGGACGATGTTCTTCTGGACCTCGTAGAACTTCTTGGCCTCGATCGTGGTCAACGGGTTTTCCTGCGCATCGACGGTGCCGTTCTGGAGCGCCAGATAGACTTCGGCGAAGGCGATCGGCGAGGTGTTGGCACCGCAGGAGCGCGGCATGGCCAGATATGCCGGTGCGTCGGGAACGCGGATCTTGAGACCCTTCATCTCGGCGCAGGTCTTGAAGGGCTTGTTCGTCGAACTGTGACGGATGCCGTAATAGGTGAGGGCGACCATCTGGTGTCCGGTCTTCTCGGTATAGCCCGCGCTGAGATCCTTGAAGACGTCGCTCTTGGCGAAGGCGAGCAGATGGGCCGCATCGCGGAAGATGTAGGGGTAATAGCCGATCCCGATCGGCGGGTAGCTGCGAGCTGCGAAGCTCGGCCCCGAGATGATCATATCGACCGTGCCCAGGGACAGCCCCTGATTGATGTCGCTCTCCTTGCCGAGTTGCGATGCCGGATAGACGTCGATCTGGTAGCGATTATTGGTTCGCTTGGCGATTTCCTGCGCAGCCCAGACGGATTGGGTATGGAACGGCTCGGAGGTCTCGTAAACGTGCGCCCATTTGAGTTTCGTTTGCGCTTGGGCTGGAAGCGCCGGCAGAGCGAGGGCGGCCGCCGCAGAAAGTCCGAGCAGCAAACGGCGTGAACAGCGTATCATATCAATATTCCTCCCAAGGCCTTAGCTCTGCGGCCGGATTCTCAGTTCCCACGAGCGCTCTGCTCGCATAGACCCGGCAGGCCTAGTGGCGTTCGCCCACCGGTTCGGCTAACATGTTAGGCAAATGGACGCGATCGACAAGAGAAAAAGATATGAATTCCTTGCTCCCCTCGAGCGGGGAGCGCGTGGGCACACGACCGAGCAGGTGGAGCGGTCGCTGAGAACTGCCATCGTGGCTCTCGATTTTGCCCCTGGCGAGTTCATCGATAAAGCGGCTGCCTGCACGGCGCTCGGCGTGTCCCGCTTCCCGGTTTCTGAAGCCTTGTCGCGGCTCGCGGCGGAGGGACTCGTCGAAATCCTGCCCCAGCGTGGCTCCCGCGCCGCGCGCATCCGCCTTTCGGAAATCAGGGAATCGATGCTGATCCGTCAGGCTCTGGAAGGCGTGGTGGCTGAGACTGCGGCAAAGCACCTTGCTCCCACGGCCATCGAGGCACTTCGCAACAACCTGGAAGCACAGCAGGAGGCGGTCTCAAGAGGAGATCGCTCTGGCTTCCACGCCCTGGATCTGGAATTCCATGCAATCCTGGTCGAAGGTTTGGAGTTGCCCCGCGTGGCCGCGGTGATCGAAGCCTCGCGCTCCAATATCGACCGTGTGCGCCGTCTTCTCTCTTCTCCCCGGCGTCATGTCGTAACCCTCGCCGAGCACCGGGAAATCTTTCGGGCCCTTGAAACTCAAGATGTTCAGGCTGCCCGCCGGGCGATGGAGGCTCATCTCGAGGCAGTCGTGGAGGAATTGGAGCGGTTCTCGGTCGAGCACGCCGAAGTCTTTGTGCAGGCATGAGAGGGAAGGAAACGTCGGCTCAGCAATTCGGAGCGTTATTCTGGAGCCTCAGGAAGTACCGCCGACGCGCATTTTGCCCTTTGCCGAGCGCTACTTCACCGTCGCTTCCCCGCGGTATATATATGTCAACCGGCGAGGGGCGCGCTTGTAGCGGGAGGCTTTCGATGACACTCCAGATTGGCGATGTCGCGCCGGATTTCGAAGCCGAGACGACCGAAGGACGCATTCGCCTCCACGATTGGATCGGCGATTCCTGGTGCGTGCTTTTCTCTCACCCCAAGGACTTCACCCCGGTCTGCACGACCGAACTGGGATACATGGCCAAGATTAAGCCGGAGTTCGATCGACGCAATGTGAAGGTCATCGGGCTCAGCGTCGACCCCGTGGACAATCACGCGCGATGGGCCGAGGATATCAGAGAAACTCAAGGCGCCGCACCCAACTTCCCGATGATCGGCGACTCCAATCTTACGATTTCCAAGCTCTACGGCATGCTGCCGGCCAGCACCAGCGGCACTTCGGAAGGCAGGACGCCCGCGGACAACCAGACCGTGCGTAACGTCTTCGTCATCGGGCCTGACAAGAAGATCAAGTTGGTTCTCGTTTATCCGATGACCACAGGCCGCAATTTCGACGAGGTTCTGCGCGTCATCGACTCCCTTCAATTGACAGCCAAACATCGGGTCGCGACACCGGCGAACTGGAAGCAGGGCGAGGACGTCATCATTGCTGGTTCGGTGCCGGACGAAGAGGCCAAGAAGATTTATCCTCAGGGCTGGAAAGCTCCAAAGCCCTATATCCGGATCGTGCCGCATCCTGGCGCTTGACAGGGGCCAGATCTATTGGCGGATATCCGTGTGCCAAGCCGCCTGCATGACGGTTCGAAGGATCGTAGCGGTTTCGTGCGTCTGCGGTTGAAGGAGTAGAAGCGATGAGCACAGCGTCTTTCCCTCAACCGGCGCCCGAGCGCTCCACCGCCCGGCCACAGGTCGACGCGTTTTTCGACAGACGAACCTGCAGCGTCCAGTATATCGTCGCCGATCCTGCTACCGGACGCTGCGCTCTCATCGATCCGGTTCTCGACTACGATGAGAAATCGGGCTCGGTCGCGACGACATCGGCCGATGCCATGCTCGCTCGTGTTAAGGAGCGGGGCTTGACGGTCGAGTGGATCCTTGACACGCATCCCCATGCCGACCATTTCTCCGCATCCGGCTATCTGAAGGACAAGACGGGTGCGAAGACTGCCATCGGCGAACGTATCGTTGATGTCCAGCGGCTCTGGAAGGAGATTTATAACCTTCCGGATGTTCAGGCGGATGGATCGCAATGGGATTGCCTGTTTGCCGATGGCGATGACTTCCAGATCGGAGACATGGACGTCCGGGTCCTCTTCTCCCCAGGCCATACCCTTGCATCCATCACCTATGTCGTCGGAGACGCCGCCTTCATCCACGACACGCTCTTCATGCCAGATTTCGGCACGGCTCGATGTGACTTTCCCGGCGGGGATGCGAAAGCTCTGTGGCGCACCATTCAGCGCATTCTCTCTCTGCCGAGCGATACTCGGCTATTCTCAGGTCACGATTACATGCCGGGCGGGAGGCCACCAGCCTGGGAGAGTACCGTTGCCAGCCAGAAGGCCGGGAACATCCACCTTGTTCAAGCTCGCTCCGAGGATGAGTTCGTTGCGATGCGTCAGGCACGGGATGCCAAGCTGCCGATGCCAAAGCTGATCCTGCATGCCTTGCAGGTGAACATGGCGGGTGGACGATTACCGGTGCCGGAGAGCAATGGAACGCGTTATCTCAAGATACCGCTCGATGCACTGCCCTATGCCGTTTGGGACTGACGCTGCAGCGCAATACGGAAGCGGGAGGGCCGCACATGTCCGTTCATCATGGAATCGTCGACGCGATCGGCAACACACCGATGATCCGCCTTCAGCGCGCGTCCGAAGCGACGGGATGCACCATCCTCGGCAAGGCCGAGTTCATGAATCCGGGCCAGTCGGTGAAGGACCGCGCGGCCCTGTTCATCATCCAGGATGCGGAGAAGCGGGGCCTTCTGCGACCTGGAGGTGTGATCGTCGAGGGAACTGCCGGCAATACGGGGATCGGTCTGGCGCTCGTCGGCAACGCGCTAGGATATCGCACGGTCATCGTCATCCCGGAAACACAGACACAGGAAAAGAAGGATATGCTGCGCCTCTGCGGTGCAGAGCTCATCGAAGTTCCGGCCGTGCCATATGCGAATCCCAACAATTACGTGAAGGTCTCGGGCCGGATTGCCGAAAGCTTGGCGAAAAGCGAGGCGAACGGAGCCATTTGGGCCAATCAGTTCGACAATGTCGCCAATCGTGACGGGCACGTCGTGACCACCGGACCGGAGATCTGGGCTCAGACGAATGGCCGGGTGGATGGCTTCGTGTGTGCGGTCGGGACTGGGGGCACGCTGGCCGGGGTCGGCCTCGCCCTTAAAGAGCGTAACCCGAAGGTTGCCATCGGCCTCGCCGATCCGATGGGGGCTGCCCTTTACAGCTATTATACGCGAGGCGAACTGAAGGCCGATGGATCGTCGATCACGGAGGGCATCGGCCAAGGCCGGATCACCAAGAATCTGGAAGGGTTCGAGCCCGACGTGGCCTTCCAGATCCCGGATGAGGAGGCGATCCCGCTTGTCTTCGAACTGCTGGAGCAGGAAGGCCTGTGCCTGGGTGGCTCTTCCGGCATCAATGTGGCCGGCGCAATCCGTCTTGCGCAGCATCTCGGCCCCGGCCACACGATCGTGACCGTATTGTGTGATTACGGTACACGCTACCAATCGAAGCTGTTCAATCCGGATTTCCTCCGCACCAAGAATCTGCCTGTTCCAGCTTGGCTGGAGCGGGAAAGCACCCTGGACAAGTGCCTCGTTTAAAAGTCGGCGATTTGGCAGTTCATTCCACACATCGTGGAACTTCGAACGACA
Source organism: Microvirga sp. VF16 (assembly GCF_016864375.1). Classification (GTDB taxonomy): domain Bacteria; phylum Pseudomonadota; class Alphaproteobacteria; order Rhizobiales; family Beijerinckiaceae; genus Microvirga. The sequence continues at coordinate 852,816 of NZ_CP069354.1, forward strand.
TCTTTCAGTGCTATAATCAGTTTGTCCCGGTAAGACCTTAAATAGGACGAGCCTTCAGAGCTGGCCGGTCATGTTCACATGCCGTTGGGGCTGAGGGAGCAACGCTATGCTGCCGAAGAACGACCAAGGCATCGTGCAGACCCTGCGCCCGCCTATCAAGGCGCCGGTCTTTCCTAGCACGCCAACTGAGTTCATCAACGTCATGGCGCATTATCATCGCGCCGAGATCGCCCGCATGGCGGGGTGGCGTGATCGGATCGACCGGACGACCAATTGGGCTATCACGGTCGTGGCTGCCATGCTGTCGGTCTCGCTCTCCACGCCGACCGCTCACCATGGTGTGCTGATCTTCGCCATGGTCCTGGTTCTGCTGCTGCTGGTGATTGAGGCGCGTCGGTATCGTTTCTTCGACGTCTACCGCAATCGCGTGCGCCGGATGGAACGCAATTACTTCGCCCAGATCTTCGCTCCGGAGGAGGGGACGACGGACGAGTGGATTCAAAAGCTGGGAGAGGATCTCAGGCGCCCCTTGTTCCTGACGAGCACCAGCCAGGCTCTCACGCGCCGCCTGCGGCGCAACTATTGCTGGATGTTCCTGATCCTCCTGCTCGCCTGGATAATAAAGACGACCTTCATCAGGATGCAGGAGAATGCCGTCGAGGCCCACCTCGTCACGTCGCTCGGAGAATGGGTCGAGAATGCCTCTGTCGGCCCCATTCCTGGATGGGCTGTCATTGTTGCGCTGACGATCTTCTATGGCTGGATTCTCTATGCCACGCTGCGCAAGCCGATGGGTGAGGGCGAACTGGCCTTTGGCAACGTGCATGTCTGAAATCCGGTGTGGTCCGTCCTTCAGGCTGCCGCCTCCGACCTCTCCACCAGACGACCCTCGTCGTACATCAACGGCGGGCCGAGTTCGGAAAACCGGAAGAGCCGGAAGGCGCGGTCGCCATTGACGTCGAGGACCCGTAAGTCGTCACTGTCGCTGGCATCGTTCATCACGACCTGGAAATGGCCGCCATATCGGGCTGCTACGGTCTCGAGCGGCAGTTCATAGGCAATGAACTTGCCGACGCCATGCTCCTTGAGGGCCTGCAGCAGGCCCGGATCCGAGAGCGACGGATAGGATGTCAGGATGACGATCGGCCCGCTGCCTGCAAAGATAAGAGCTGCTTTCATGGTCATTCTCCCCCAGCTCACGATGGCCTCGGCTTTATGGGGGAATGGCTTCATCCACCGAGAACCGAGGTCTCGCGGGTCTGCCGGTACTGCGCCGTATGATACACCCGCGGCCGGACGGCGACAAACGAACCATGAAAAGAATCGTATGTCGAACGGCGGAACCGGGAGTATAATAAAGCTCTAAGTAGCGGCTAGCGCATCGTGCGGAAAAGTGGAGCCGGTTTTCCGCATCAACGATGCGCCGCTTAAGGGATTGAGCATCGGATTGGATCCCAAAAGTGGGGTCCACTTTTGGGTCCGATGCTCTAGCAGGCTGACCGAGGTGTTTGCCATGAAAGCCATTCTGGTTCCGGTTGAGCAGCATAGCTTCATCCGCTCGGTTCTGGACGCGGCCCTTCTGGTTGCGGGCCGGTTCGGGAGCCATGTGGAGGGCTTGGCGCTCGGTCCCGACATTCCCGATGTCATCGCCTTCGATGTTCCGGTCGGCTGGACCATCTTGAGCGAAAAGGAGCAGCGTGAACTCGTGGAGCGGTCGCGGCAGCTCTTCGAGGAGTTCATGCTCTCCTGCGCGGTGCCGCGAAAGACCGAAGCGCCGGATGAGGTTTCCTGCGGATGGCTCGGCCAGCAATTGTTCGGGGACAGCTATATCGGCAGCTTCGGTCGGGTCTTCGACCTGATCGTGCTCGGCCGTCCCGGATCGCGCGATGAGCCGCCGCGATTGGCGACTCTCGAGGCCGCTCTGTTCGAGGGCGGACGGCCTGTGCTGATGGTTCCCCCATCCTCCCCGGCATCGATCGGCGAGACCGTCGTGATTGCCTGGAACGGCAGCACGGAAACGGCCCGGACTGTGGCGCTCGCGATGCCCATTCTGGAGAAGGCCGGTCGGGTCATCGTTTTGTCGTTGGAGGCGTGGGGCGTTGACGGGCCGACCGGTGCGGAACTCACTCTTCGCCTGCAGCGAAACGGCATCCGAGCCGAGACGGCGGCACGCCGGCTGAATACGCGCTCCCCGGGCGAAGCCATCCTGGAAGAGGCTGCCTCGTTCCATGCAGATCTGCTCGTCAAGGGAGCCTATACCCAGAGTCGTCTGAGACAGATGATTTTCGGCGGGGCCACGAGCCACATCATCACCCACGCGGGCATACCGGTCCTGATGGCCCATTAGGGAATGGCGCATGGCGGTGCCACGGGGGTTGTAAGAATGCCCAATGGAAGAGGAGGGCATGGAGCATGATCAACAACCGTACCGACATGACCGTCAATCTCACCAATGCCGTGCTTGGCGGCATCCTGTTTCTCTCCCCATGGCTTCTCGGCTTCAGTCAGGAGACCTGGGCGGCCTTGAATGCCAGGCTCAGTGGAGGAATCGTGGTCCTGCTGGCACTCCTGGCGTTGATCCGGACGCATGACTGGGAGGAGTGGCTCAATGTGATGGCAGGTCTCTGGATCGCAGGGGCACCCTGGCTCCTCTGGTTCGAGAATGTGCTCTCCGCGCGCTGGACCCATGTGATCATCGGATTCTGCATTGTGGCCATGGCAGCCTTCGAACTCTACCGGCTCTATTCCGAACGGGATGACATGATCTCTCCCCGCGGGCGATCGAGATAGTCGTTGCACGTCCGATGGAGGCGCGGCCGCGGTGTCAGTCGTTTCTGATCCCGGTTCGCGCATGCTTGCTCTCGTTCTAACGTTCCTTGGGGTTGCGTTCGTCTGCAGCAGGTGGAGGCATCCATGTATGTCGTCATTCGAAAATTCAGCAATATGCGCTCCGTGCCTGAGGCGGCACGGCGGGCTGAGAGCGGCCTCGGCCAGATCCTGAAGCAATCTCCGGGATTCCAGGGTTATCACGTCTTCGATTGCGGCAATGGCGTTGGTGGTTCCGTCACTCTGTTCGACAGCCGGGAGGCTGCGCTTGCGGCGAACGAGAAGGCTCTGTCCTGGATCCGCGCCAGTTTGGCCGATCTGATTCAGGGAGAACCTGAAATCACGGCGGGTGAGGTTCTGGCGTCTGTAAAACCTTGAAGCCGCCACGCCGGTTGTCGGAGCCTGTCGATAACTGGCTTTAAGCCCTTTAGAAACGGCTCAGCCTATGGCCGAATGGTGTTTCGTTCCTAGTTCTCTCGGGAGGAGAACGAAAGACCATGACCGATTATGGACCGTTGACCCTTCATGTTCCCGAACCGGCCGTTCGACCGGGGGGGACGCCCGATTTCTCGAATGTAAAAATACCCAAAGCCGGCGCCGTTCCCCGACCAGATGTCGATGTGGATCCGGAAACCATCCGCGATCTCGCTTTTTCCATCATCCGCGTTCTTAACCGTGCGGGCGAGGCGGTTGGGCCGTGGGCCGGATTGTTGAGCGATGAGGAACTTGTCGAGGGCATGCGCAACATGATGACGCTGCGCACCTTCGATGCACGCATGCTGATCGCGCAGCGACAGGGCAAGACCTCCTTCTACATGCAGCATCTGGGCGAAGAGGCCATCAGCTCCGCCTTTCGCAAGGCATTGCAGCCGGGCGACATGAATTTTCCGACCTACCGGCAGGCCGGTCTCCTGATCGCCGGCGGCTATTCGATGGTCGATATGATGTGTCAGGTCTATTCGAATTCCCGCGATCCGTTGAAGGGCCGCCAGCTGCCCGTCATGTATTCCTCCAAGGAGCATGGCTTCTTCACGATCTCGGGCAACCTTGCCACGCAATATGTCCAGGCGGTGGGCTGGGCGATGGCCTCGGCCATCCGGAACGATACCAAGATCGCGGCAGCCTGGATCGGCGACGGATCGACGGCGGAATCGGATTTTCACGCGGCGCTTGTTTTTGCATCAACCTACAAGGCTCCGGTCATTCTCAACATCGTCAACAATCAATGGGCGATCTCCACGTTCCAGGGCATCGCACGGGGCGGGGCCGGAACGTTTGCCGCCCGTGGATTAGGCTTCGGTATTCCCTCGCTGCGGGTCGACGGCAACGACTATCTCGCCGTCTATGCGGTCGCGAAATGGGCGGCCGAGCGGGCGCGGCGCAATCTCGGTCCGACGCTCGTCGAATACGTCACCTATCGGGTCGGCGCGCATTCGACTTCCGATGATCCGTCGGCCTATCGACCGAAAACCGAGTCCGACGCCTGGCCGCTCGGCGATCCGATCATTCGCCTGAAAAACCATCTCATCCTGCGAGGAGCTTGGTCAGAGGAACGGCACAAGCAGGCGGAGGCCGAGATCCTTGATACGGTGATCGCGGCGCAGAAGGAGGCCGAGAGCTATGGCACGCTCCATGCCGGTGCGAAGCCGTCCGCGCGCGAGATGTTCGACGGTGTCTATGCCGAGATGCCACCGCATCTGCGTCGTCAGCGTCAGCAGGCGGGGGTCTGAGCCATGCCGCGCATGACGATGATTGAAGCCATCCGCGATGCAATGGATGTGATGATGGCGCGCGACGAGCGCGTCGTGGTGTTCGGCGAGGACGTCGGTTATTTCGGCGGCGTCTTCCGCTGCACGGCAGGTCTGCAGCAGAAATACGGCAAGACGCGCTGCTTCGATGCGCCGATCAGCGAAGCCGGCATCGTCGGAACGGCGATCGGCATGGCGACCTATGGACTTCATCCGTGCATCGAGATTCAGTTCGCCGATTACATGTATCCGGCTTACGACCAGATTGTCTCCGAGGCGGCGCGGCTGCGCTACCGCTCGAACGGCGAATTCACCTGCCCGATGGTGATCCGCATGCCGACCGGCGGCGGCATCTTCGGCGGGCAGACGCATAGCCAGAGCCCCGAGGCTTTGTTCACGCACGTATCGGGTTTGAAGACGGTCGTGCCGTCCAATCCATACGACGCCAAGGGCCTTCTGATCGCGGCTATCGAGGATCCAGATCCCGTAATCTTCCTGGAACCGAAGCGGCTCTATAACGGCCCCTTCGACGGACATCACGACCGTCCGGTGACGCCATGGTCGAAGCACGAGCTGAGCGAAGTCCCGAGCGGTCATTTCAGCCTCCCCCTCGGCAAGGCGTCCATCGTGCGGGAAGGCGCCGCCGTCACCGTGCTGGCCTATGGCACGATGGTCTATGTCGCGCAGGCGGCTGCCGCGGAGACCGGTATCGATGCGGAGATCATCGACCTGCGAACGCTGCTGCCGCTCGATATGGAGACCATTGCGGCATCTGTCCGGAAGACGGGTCGCTGCGTGGTCGTGCATGAGGCCACCCTCACATCGGGCTTCGGGGCGGAGCTGGCGGCGCTCGTTCAGGAAGCGTGCTTCTTCCAGCTGGAAGCGCCCGTTGCCCGTGTGACCGGGTGGGATACGCCCTATCCGCATGCTCAGGAATGGGATTACTTCCCGGGACCGGCCCGTGTCGGCCGCGCCCTTGTCGAGACGATGGAGGCCTGACATGGGCGAGCACCTGATCAAAATGCCCGATGTCGGCGAAGGCATTGCCGAGGCCGAACTCGTCGAGTGGCATGTCAAGGTTGGCGACCTCGTCCGAGAGGATGCGGTATTGGCCGCGGTGATGACCGACAAGGCCACCGTGGAAATTCCCTCTCCCGTCGACGGCGAGGTTTTGTGGCTTGGCGCGGAGATCGGCGATGTAGTGGCCATCGGCTCGCCTCTGATCCGCCTGAAGGTGGAAGGAGAGGACAACATCGCTCCCGGCAGTCAGGATGAGAAGGCGGCCGCGCCGCCTGCCCGGACTGGTGAGATCGAGGCCCAGGCGGATGGCGCGGTCAAAGTGCCCGATGCCATCGTCGAGCGGCAGGCGAAGAGTGCGTCGCCTCAACCGATCGAGAAGCCGCAGGCTCCCCCGCCCGTGAGGATGCACCGCGCACCCGTGACGCGCGCTGAGGGCGAGAAGCCCGTTGCTTCACCCGCCGTTCGGTTGAGAGCGCGCGAGGCCGGGGTCGATCTCCGGCAGGTTCCGGGCTCCGGTCCCGCGGGCCGGATCACCCATGAGGATCTGGATGCCTTCTTCACCCATGGCCGCCAGATCGCCAAGGCGCCGGGGCTTGCCCAGAATACATCGGTCGAGCACATCAAGGTCATTGGTCTGCGCCGCAAGATTGCGGAGAAGATGGCCCTTGCGAAATCGCGCATCCCGCACATCACCTATGTCGAGGAAGTCGATGTGACGGCGCTCGAGGACCTGCGGTCTTCGCTCAACGCGAACAAGCGAGGCGACCGGCCGAAACTGACGCTGCTGCCGTTCCTGATGCGCGCGATGGTGAAGGCCATTGCCGAGCAGCCGCATCTGAACGCCATCTATGATGATGACGCAGGCATCGTGCATCAGCATGGCGGCGTGCATATCGGCATTGCGACGCAAACGGGTTCGGGCCTCATGGTGCCGGTGGTGAAGCACGCGGAGGCGCGGGATCTTTGGGAATGCGCAGCGGAGCTGAACCGGCTGGCCGAGGCGGCGAAGTCCGGCCTTGCAAGCCGTGAGGAACTGAGCGGATCGACGATCACCATCACGTCGCTCGGCGCCATGGGAGGCATCGTCACGACGCCGGTGATCAATTATCCGGAGGTCGCCATCATCGGCGTCAACAAGATGATGGTGCGACCGGTCTGGGACGGCTCGACCTTCATCCCCCGCAAAATGATGAACCTGTCCTCCAGCTTTGATCACCGGATCATCGACGGCTGGGACGCGGCGGTGTTCGTGCAGCGCATCAAGGCGCTTCTCGAGACACCCGCCATGATCTTCGTGGAGGCTTGAGACCGATGAAGGATATTTCCTGCAAGTTCCTCGTTATCGGAGCCGGGCCTGGAGGCTATGTCTGCGCCATCCGCGCCGGACAGCTGGGCCTCGACACGGTCATCGTCGAGGCGGGCAAGCCCGGTGGCACCTGTCTCAATGTCGGGTGCATTCCCTCCAAGGCGCTCATTCACGCGGCGGAGGAATATGATAAGGTCGTGCATCTGGCGAATGGCCGGAACGTCCTCGGGATCCGAACGACGAAGCCGGAGCTCGATCTCTCGCAGACGGTTGCCTGGAAGGATGGCATCGTGGGGCGACTCAACAGCGGCGTGTCGAGCCTGCTCAAGAAGGCGAAGGTGAAGATCGTCCAGGGCCGTGCGCGCTTTCGCGACGGCAAGACGGTCGAGGTCGAAACTGAAACAGGCCGGCAGATCATCCGCGCCGAGAACCTGGTGATCGCAACCGGATCGGCTCCCGTCGAATTGCCGAGCCTGCCGTTCGGCGGTCCCGTGATCTCCTCGACCGAGGCGCTGGCGCTCATCTCTGTTCCGGAGCGGCTCGTGGTGGTCGGCGGCGGCTATATCGGGCTCGAACTCGGCACGGCCTTCGCGAAGATGGGAGCGAAGGTGACGGTGGTCGAGGCGCAGTCGCGCATCCTGCCGCAATACGATGCCGAGTTGACGCGTCCCGTGTCCAAGAGGCTGCAGGCCCTCGGCATCGAGGTGATGACCGGGGCCAAGGCGAAAGGCCTGGCGAGAGCGGGCGGAACATTGCTGGTCGAGGCGGAGGACGGATCGGAGACGTCGTTAGCCGCCGACAAGATCCTCGTCACGGTTGGACGGAGGCCGGTCACGCAAGGATGGGGGCTTGACGAACTGGTCCTCGACATGGACGGCCCTTTCATCCGCATCGATGAGCGGTGCCAGACATCCATGCGCGGGATCTATGCCATCGGCGACGTGACCGGTGAGCCGATGCTGGCCCATCGCGCCATGGCGCAGGGCGAGATGGTGGCCGAGATCGTCGCTGGCCACAAACGTGTCTGGGACAAGCGCAGCATTCCGGCCGTCTGCTTCACCGATCCCGAAATCGTGACCGTCGGCCTGTCGTCGGAGGAAGCGCGTCGCACGGATGTCGACATCAAGATCGGCCAGTTTCCGTTCTCAGCCAACGGCCGGGCAATGACCAAGCAGGGCGAGGATGGTTTCGTGCGGGTCGTTGCCCGAGCAGACAATCATCTGGTGCTCGGCATCCAGGCCGTGGGGCAAGGCGTCTCCGAGCTGGCGGCGGCTTTCAGCCTGGCGCTGGAGATGGGCGCGCGCCTCGAAGACATCGGCGGCACGATCCATGCCCATCCTACGCAGGGCGAGGGCTTCCAGGAAGCGGCGCTCAAGGCTCTGGGGCAGGAGCTTCATATCTGAGGCGGCCATCAGGCGCGCTTGGCGCCTAAGCTGGATACCTCCGCCGTATGGACATCGTCCTGCGAACCGGCGGCGGGCGGCGTGACGGTCTGGCGTTCGACCGCTTCACTGATGCGGGAGAGAAGGTCGACCGGCAGCGGAAAGACGATGGTCGAGGAACGCTCGCTGGCGATGTCGTGCAGAGCTGCGAAATAGCGCAGCTGCATCGCGCGCGGCTCCGCCGCGAGCAGCTTTCCCGCTTCCACGAGCTTCTCTGCTGCCTGCTGCTCGCCGGCGGCATTGATCACCTTGGCGCGCCGCAACCGCTCGGCTTCCGCCTGCTTGGCGATGGCGCGCACCATGCTCTCGTTGAGATCGACATGCTTGATCTCGACATTCGCCACCTTGATGCCCCACGCGTCCGTCTGCTGGTCGAGGATCTGCTGGATGTCGGCGTTGAGTCTGTCGCGCTCCGCCAGCATTTCGTCGAGTTCATGCTTGCCGAGGACCGAGCGGAGGGTGGTTTGGGCGAGCTGGCTCGTCGCCGCCATGAAATGCTCGACCTTGATGATCGCCCGTTCGGGATCGACGATACGGAAATAGATCACCGCGTTGACCTTGACCGAAACGTTGTCGCGCGAGATCACGTCCTGGGTTGGCACGTCCTGGACGATGACACGCAGATCCACCCGGACCATCTGCTGCACGAACGGGACGAGGATGATGAGCCCAGGGCCCTTCACGCCCGTGAAGCGGCCGAGGGTGAAGACGACGCCACGCTCGTATTCCCTGAGGACCCGGATAGCCGATGCCAGGAAGCCGGCGACGAGCAGCGCCAGGACCAGGTAGGCGACATAATCGAAGATCATGGCTGTCCTCCTGAATTCACCGCCAGGTCAGGCGTATGGCGCACCTCGAGAACCAATCCCTCGACCCCCGTGATCTGGACATGCTCGCCTGGTGCTAGGGTGCGAGGAGCCCGCGCCTGCCAGCGTTCCCCGAGAGCGAGCACATGGCCTTCCTGGCCCGACCAGTCGAGCACCTCCGCGGGCTGCCCGAGCATGGCGGGAGTGCCGGTGCGGACGGGGTTGCGCCGTGCCCGCCAGACATAGCCGAGAGTCAGCGACAGAAGGCCGATGCTGGCGATCATGGCGGCGCCGATCACGGTCCAGGAGAGCTGGAATTCGGGCGCATCCGTATCGATCAGCATCATCGCACCGAGAAGAAAGGCGATAAGGCCGCCCAGCCCGAGCACCATGGTCGGATTGAAGGCTTCCGCCACGAGGAACGCGATTCCGAGGAGCATGAGTGCGAGGCCCGTGTAATCCACCGGCAGCATGTTCAGGGCATACAAGCCGAGGACGAGACAGATGGCGCCGATGACACCGGGCGCGACGGCTCCCGGGCTGCTGAATTCGAAGATCAGGCCGTACAAGCCGACAATCATGAGGATGAAGGCCACGTTGGGATCGGTGAGCACCGCGAGCAGCCGAATGAGCCAGCTCGGCTCGCTCGTTCGGATGGGCAGATTCCTGGTGGCGAGGCGTCTTTGCTCGCCGATGACCTGGACATCGCGCCCATCGATGCGGCGCAGGAGTTCCTCGGGAGTCTGGGCGACAAGATCGATGACGCCCTTGTCCAGGGCTGCTTGGGACGAGAGGCTCGCCGCCTTCCGGACAGCTTCTTCCGCCCAGTCGGCATTCCGGTGCCGGAGCTCGGCAAGGCTGCGGATGAAGGCCACGGCATCGTTGGTCATCTTTGCCGTCAAGGCATCTTTTGTCTCCGATGCAGCCTGTCCGCCGCCGTCCTTGTCTTTTTTCTCGGGCTCCTGAGGCGAGGGTGAAATCGGGTTGCCGATCTGGACGGGGGTGGCGGCTCCCAGATTGGTGCCGGGCGCCATGGCAGCCACATGAGTGGCATAGAGGATATAGGTCCCGGCGCTGGCGGCGTGGGCCCCGGCCGGGGCGACGAAGCCGATGACCGGAACGGGCGAAGCGAGAATGTCGGCAATAATCTCGCGCATACTGGTGGCCAATCCACCGGGCGTATTGATGCGCAGGATGATGGCTTCGACCCGTTGCGGGTCTGCGGAGAGAAGCGTGTCCTTAACATACTGGGCGGTTGCCGGGCCGATGGCGCCGGTAATGGCAATTGACGCCACATGCCGATCCGCGCTCGTTTCCCGTTCTGCTCCGGAAACACTCAAGATGGCCGATGCCATCGGCAGAGCAATGGCGATTACGCTCAAGATGAGACGCCGCAGGCACACGGACCAATCTCCTCAACAATGAGGTCTTTGTGTCCCTGGATGTATTATAGCATCAATAGGTCCGCTTGAGGTTGAAAAGTGTGCCTCTGCAAAGGACAAGGGCTGAGATTGGACAGATGAAATCCCAGTTTCCGGTCAAGGTTGGACCGCAGCGAACTCTAGTCGCCGAGGATGATCTTATAGGCCTCTAGGTCGCCCTTGCCCTTGATCGGGATCGAGCCCAACGGCACAGCCTTTCTGCGGGTTTTCACCTGCTCCCAAGCAGCTGCACTGACATTAATGCTGGCGCTGGTGCCATAGGCAGCAAGGCGGGCGGCGACATTGACCGTGTCGCCCCAGATATCAAAGCTGAATTTCTGCCGGCCGACGACGCCGGCGACCACAGGTCCGATATGAATACCGACCCGGACATCCCAAGGAATCGGCAGCCGCCGGGCCGAGGCAATCGTCGAGGCCGCGCATGCGATGCTGGACATCACCGGGTCTGCATTGGGCAGGAGAAGGCCGGCCGTGGCGAGAAGCCCGTCGCCGATCGTCTTGATCTTCTCGAGGCCATGCTCCGTTGCATTGTCCTCGAAGGCCGTGGCGAAGACATGAAGGTTGGCGACGATCTCCTCAGGCGCCAGGAGATCGCAATAGGCCGTGAAGCCGACCACGTCCGCGAAGAGCACGACGACATTCTCGTGCCGACGGGGTGTGACGCTCTGGGAGCTTTCGAGTTCGTCCACCGCCTGAGCGGGAAGAATCGCATAGAGGAGCGCCTCGGCGCGGGAGCGCTGCCGCTCGATCTCCTCAAGGTAGCTCAATTCCTGATCGTGCAGGCGCTTCTTCTCCAGGCAAGCACCGACCCTGGCCCGCAGCAGCGCCGGATTGAAGGGTTTGGGCAGATAGTCTTCCGCACCGAGTTCGATGCAGCGGACGACACTTTCGAACTCGGAGAGCGCCGAGATCATGAGCACTGGTATATCGCGCGTTGCCGGGTCGGACTTCAGCTGCTTCAAAACCTCGTATCCATTCACTTCGGGCATCATGATATCGAGAAGAATGAGGTCAAATCTTCCCTGTGCGATCCTATCCAATGCCTCGCGCCCATTCTCGGCCGTGACCACGTCCGCCCAGCCCTCGCGCTGCAACCTCCGCGTCAGAGTGTATCGGTTGTCCTCGTTGTCATCCACGACGAGGATGCGAACCCCGGTATAGATCATGGGCGCATCCGATCCTGCAAAAGGCAATCGATCTTTGCCAAAAGTCTCTCAAAAACGACCGGCTTGGCATCGTACTCATCGCAACCTGCGTCCAATGCCCGTTCCCGGTCTCCGGGCATTGTATGTGCGGAAAGAGCGATGACCGGGATCGACTTGGTATCGGGAGCGTCCTTCAGTTGACGTGTCGCGCTCCAGCCATCGAGGGAAGGCAAGCCAAGATCCATCAGGATCAGATCGGGTTTTTCCTGGCGAGCCATTTCCACACCCTGCTCACCGTCGGACGCAACGATGACCTCAAAGCCATGCTTTCTTAGGCGTTGAGACAGCATGTACACGTTGTCCTCGTTGTCTTCGACATACAGAATCCGGATCATAGGTGCTCCTGGTAGTCGATGCGGCCGAGACGCAGGCAGTCGGCAATCACTTCCCGCAAGGTGGACAGCACCTCGTCTTTCCCGCCAAGTCGTTTGCGTAGGATTTTCCGTATGCCGCCACTTAGACGGCGATGATCCTCGTCGCTGAGGTCCGCCGCCGTCAAAACAATCACGGGGATATGGCGGGTCTTCTCATCCCGGCGGATCTCATCGACGAACTCAAAACCATCCATCTCCGGCATCATCAGATCGAGGAGAATGATGTCAGGATTGATGAGAGAAAGGCGCTCCAGGGCAACGCGCCCATTCTCCGCCTCTGCGGCCTCCCATCCATCTTCCCGAAGGATGCGTGTCAGCCATCCACGGGTATGCGCGTCATCCTCGATGACCAGGACACGCGGGCTCGCATGATCAGGGCGGCAGGTGGCGAGAGCCTTCAGGAGACACTCCCGATTGACCGGTTTCGTCAGATAGGCCGCAGCTCCTAGGGCATAACCGCGGTTCTCCTCGTCGACGATGGTTATCATGATGACGGGAATCTCCCTCAGCTCAACATCGCGCTTCAATTCCTGCAACGTACTCCAGCCATCGAGATCGGGCATCAGAACATCAAGCGTGATGACAGAGGGCTGAAAGTCGCGAGCCATCTGAATTCCCTGGCGGCCGCTTTCAGCCGTCATGACGTCGAAGCCCTCGCGCGTCAGGATCTGCCGCAGGATATCCCGCGATGTGTCCTCATCGTCGATGACCAATGCACGCCGTCCCTGTCCGATCGGTTGCGTATGGACCGGAGGCCGACTTAAGTCGGAGTGCAAGCCGAGTTTGCTTAGGTGCCCTCGCCCAGCAGGCAGCGTAACGGTGAAAGTGCTCCCCACCCCCACGATACTTTGAACGTCGATATTTCCGCCCATGATACGGCAGAGCCGGCGACTGATGGCGAGACCGAGGCCGGTTCCTCCATATTTTCGCGTTGTCGAACTATCGGCCTGAGTAAATTCTTGAAAGAGCTTGGCGCATTGATCCGCGGTCAGGCCAATTCCCGTGTCCTCAACGGAAATGCGCACGCGGTCCCCACCTGAACCGATTTCTCGATTGGCGTGAAGAGTGACGGTGCCGTTTCTGGTGAACTTGCAGGCGTTGCTCAGGAGATTGAGCACCACCTGACGGATTCGAACGGGATCAGCCTGGATGCAGCCGAGATCCGATGCGATTCTGATATCGAGGCGATTGCCGTTCTTCGCCGCGAGTGGCTCGGCTGTCCGCGCAACATCCTCCATCAAGGATCCGAGATCGATTTCTTCAGGATGCAGTTCGAGCTTGCCGGATTCGATCTTGGCAAGATCGAGGATCTCGTTGATGAGGGCCAGGAGGTGGGTTCCGGCATGATGGATCCGGTCGAGCGGTTCGATCAACGGGTCTTCGCCCGTTTCCTGGGCCTCCTCCTTCAGCATTTCGGTGATCCCGATGATGGCATTCAATGGTGTCCGCAACTCATGGCTCATATTGGTGAGGAACTGGCTCTTTGCTCGCGTCGCCGCCATGGCCTGATCGCGGGCAAGCTCCAGCTGCGCCGCGTGGCGCTTGATCTCGGTGATGTCGGTATAGACGGCAACGGTTCCGCCGCCGGCAATTCTGCGCTCGCTCACCTGGATCCAGCGATCGCCGTCACGGTGCTGGGCTTCGGATGCAACCGGATTTCTGTGACGGGCCAACCTCTCGGCAACCCAGGCGTCGATTCGTCCCTTTGCCTCTTGAATGAGACCGAGTTCTGCTGCGCGTCGGATCACCGTCTCAAACGGTGTGCCGGGAGTCATGGGCACATCGGTTTCGGGATAAAGCAGTTCTTCGTAGCGACTGTTACATAGGACGAGGCGGTCATCGGAGTCGTAAAGCGCAAATCCCTCGTTGATGCTCTCAATGGCGTCGATCAGACGTTGCCGGGCGTTGGCGACTTCGCGCAGATTCTTTTCCTCGACTTCAATCGCCGTGTCCCTGAAAACCGCGAGTGCTTTCGCCATCTGCCCGATTTCGTCGCCGCTATCCGCGGGCAGGGGTGCCCGCAGGTTCCCGCCCGCAATGGCCAGCATGCTGTCACTCAGATTGCGCAGGCGCGCGACGAGGTTGCCGTCGACATACAGCCAGACGATGAGGAGCGAACTGAGGAGGCTCAATGCGACAACGCCGAGGAGCACATTGTTGCCGACACGCTGCGCCATCAGCGCTTCTCCGCTGGCAGCCTGAATGTCATGCCGGGCCGCGGTGACGAGGCCATCGACGGCTTTCGTGAGCTGCGATGACAGACCGGCATTTTCCTGCAAGAGGCGCTCGGCATCCTCTATCAGTCCAAGCTCTGTCCTCCGTGCGGACAGGAGGCTGTCCGGTCCCTCGACCAGTTTGGCGAAATCAGTGATGCGCTGATCGAAACGGGAGCGCTGGCGTGGATCGGTCAGATCGGACGAGATTTGACGCAAGGCCGCGAGTGATCGATTCAATGGGAAGCTCAGAACGGCAAGGTCCGCCGCGTTCTCGGTCAACGAGGCTTTGAGCAGACCATCGCCGATGGCCGCGAATTCGAGTTGCGCCTTCTGCATCAGCAGGTCCTCGGCGATCTCCTGGATGATCACGGCGGGAGGCTGAGGAGCTCCTTGAGTCGGCTGCTCCCGGCGCGAGGCTGCAAACTTAGAGTCCAAAACCACGAGGGCAGGGGCGACCAGGCGCTGTGCCGCCACGGTGGCATTCGAGAGACGTCGCAGGAGAGCGTCCTTATGGGCGGAGACCGCAAGCCGACCGGCGACGAGGCCGGCGAGGGCTGTGAGATTGCGACGAAGCCTTTCGACGGCAGGTTCCATGGCCGTTCCTGTCGCCGGATCGACGTCGCCCTTGATCTGTGCAAGCAGGGCCTCGAGACGGTCGACCTCCGCCGTGATCGTCGCCGAGATCTCCTGGTATTGTGCCTGCGAGCGCGCACTCAGCAGAGTAGGGGCGGCGGCGACGATGCGCTCGGCTTGCCGGGACAGATCGAGAGCGGTGAGCGCCGAAGGAACGCGCTGCTCCGTGATC
The DNA here is from genome assembly GCF_016864375.1 of Microvirga sp. VF16. Classification (GTDB taxonomy): domain Bacteria; phylum Pseudomonadota; class Alphaproteobacteria; order Rhizobiales; family Beijerinckiaceae; genus Microvirga. The sequence goes on from NZ_CP069354.1 coordinate 868,006, forward strand.
CGCTCGATGACATAGGCCATCTGGCGGAAGGCGTAGGTGCCTGCCGCAGCCGCGAGCACCGCGAAAGCGCTGATGCCGAGAAACGCAAGGAGCAGGCGCCAACGAACGCTCAACCGGACGGGCATGATGGTAAGGGCATTGCCCCTCCCTCACTCCAGGGGAACATACCGGTCACTCCGCCAGACGAACCACTCAAAACCGGGCTGTTTCACATCGCCTTTGCCATCGAAGCTGATCCGGCCGAGGATCGTATCGAACTCGGTGCTCCGCAGAGCATCGATGACGGCCTTGGATTCCGTCGATCCGGCCTTCGCGGCCGCCTGGGCCCAGGCCTGGATGGCCCCGTAACTGTAGAGCGTATAGCCTTCAGGTTCGAAGCCCTGCTGGCGGAAGCGCTCGACGACGCTTGCCGCCACAGGGCTCCGGCGCGGGTCGCGGAAGGAGGTGAAGAGGGTGCCTTTGCCGGCCTCCCCGGTGACCTGCACGAAGGCTTCGCTGGCAATTCCGTCCCCAGACACCAGCTGTAATTGATAGCCCTCCTCGCGGGCACCGCGGATCAGCAATGCCGCTTCCCGATAATAGCCACCGAAATAGATAACCTCGATCCCAGCGGCTCGCAGTTTCGCAATCAGAGGGGCATAATCGCTCTGCCCCGGTACGAGGTCCTCATACAGTGTCTCGGTGACTCCATGCTTATGGAGTTGCTGCTGGGTCTCTTCCGCGAGGCCTTTGCCGTAGACGGAGTTGTCGTGGACGATGGCGATCTTGGCATTGCGCCATCGCGCGACGAGGAAGTCGCCGGCGATGGCGCCCTGCTGGTCGTCGCGTCCGCAGATGCGGAAGACATTGGCGCGGCCCTCCTCCGTGAGGCGCGGATTGGTCGATGCCGGCGTCATCTGGATGATACCCGCCCTCGTATAGACCGCAGCGGCCGGAATGGACGCTCCTGAGCACTGGTGCCCGACGACGAACGATACCTTGGCGGCGACGAGTCGTTGCGCTGCAGCAATCGCTTGGCCACTGTCGCAGGCGTCGTCGACGGAAATGAGCCTCAATTGTTGACCGAGGATCCCACCGGCAGCGTTGAGATCAGCGACGGCCATTTCGACGCCCTGCTGCTGTTGCTCGCCCTGATACGCATTGGGACCCGTCAGAGCTCCCGCCATGCCGATCAGGATTTCCGCGTTGGCGGAAGCGGCATTCATTGCCCAAGCGATGACGACGGCAAGACTCCACGGCAGCTGTCTCATGGCGAGCCTCCCGAGATCCGGGTGCGTCAATGGAGTGTCAGCTGCTGACGGGAAAGATCAAACGTTACAGCAAGGCAGGGCTCGGTTTTTTTTAGAGTATCATCTGGCGCCGAGGACCTTCCACCAACAACGAAAGCCTTCCGTCGACAGTATAAGCTACGCTCCAGCTCGCATACTAAACGATATGAGCGCGAGGGTCGATGCCGTTCGCTTCTGCTTTAAAACAGAGAACAGAAAGCTGACCTGCAGCGTGGCGGCTCTATCTAGGCATGACGAGGATGGTGGCAATTCCTCTCAGGAGGTAAATCACATAATAGAAACAGTTCAGCAAAACTGATAATGAATATTGATAGATGCTCCAGTGGTTCAGGGTTTGTCTGAGTAATTGACGGCCATAACTGGGCGTGAGAGCATTCATTATTACAAGTAAAACAATCCAAAGTAACTTCCTTTGGGAGGGAACAATGCAGTTGAGGCAGCTTACGCTATTGTCTGCAGCGGGTTGGATTGCAGGCACGGGTCTGGCTCTGGCGCAAGGTCAGACTCTGACGATCGCCACGGTCAACAATGCTGACATGATCATCATGCAGCGACTGTCACCCAAGTGGGAGCAGGCGACCGGCAACAAGTTGAACTGGGTGGTGCTCGAGGAAAACGTCCTGCGCCAACGCGCGACCACCGATATCGCCACCAAGGGCGGGCAGTTCGACATCATCACGATCGGCTCCTACGAGGCTCCGATCTGGGGCAAGCAGAACTGGCTCGTCACTCTGGATGATCTCGGCGCCGATTATGATTATGCCGACATCATTCCATCCGTGAAGAATGGATTGTCCTACAACGGCAAGCTCTATGCCGTGCCGTTCTATGCCGAAAGCTCGTTCACGTTCTATCGCAAGGACCTGTTCGATCAGGCCGGCATCAAGATGCCGGACAAGCCCACTTACGATCAGATTGCCGAATACGCGGCCAAGCTGACCGACAAGTCGAAGGAGCAATACGGCTTCTGCCAGCGCGGCAAGCCGGGCTGGGGTGAGAACATGGCCTTCGTCGGTCCCATGGTGAATGCCTTCGGCGGACGCTGGTTCAACGAGAAATGGGAACCTCAGCTCACGACAGAACCGTGGAAGAACGCGATCAATTACTACGTCAAGAACATGCGGGAATATGGGCCTCCGGGCGCGACGGCGAACGGGCATAACGAGAACCGCGCTTTGTTCGCAACGGGACATTGCGCCATGTGGGTCGATGCCACGTCGGCGGCGGGCTACATCTACAATCCGAAGGAAAGCCAGGTTGCGGACAAGACCGCTTTCACGGCAGCGCCGGTCGAGGTCACGAGCAACGGCTCGGGCTGGTTCTGGGCGTGGTCGCTCGGCATTCCCGCCTCCTCGAAGAAGGTCGATGCCGCCAAGTCCTTCGTGAAATGGGCGACCTCGAAGGATTACATCACGCTGGTCGGCACCGAGGCCGGTTGGGTCGCTGCGCCTCCCGGCACACGCAAGTCGACCTATGACAATCCCGAGTACCAGAAGGCGGCGCCCTTCGCGAAGGTAGTCTACGAGTCGGTCGCCAATGCGGACATCACCAAGCCGACGAAGGATCCCGTGCCCTATATCGGCATCCAGTATGTCGCCATTCCCGAATTCCAGGGCATCGGTACGGCGGTCGGACAGCAGATCGCGGCCGCGTTGGCTGGTCAGACGAGCGTGGAGCAGGCTCTGGAAACGGCGCAACGCTCGACCGAGCGCACGATGAAGCAGGCAGGCTATCCAAAATAAGCCAATCGCCACGCAATCGGCGGGCATAGACGCCTGCCGATTGCTCTCCATTTGCGAGTACCGAGATGGCGAGCACCACCACGACTGTTCCCGTTCCCAGCGCCACGGCTCCGGCCGGGCGACGCAGCCAGCGTAATGTCAGAACGCTGCCGTTGATCGCGCCATCCGTGATCCTCCTGTTTCTCTGGATGATCGTGCCGCTGGTGATGACGCTCTGGTTCTCGTTTCAATACTATAACCTGCTCGATCCATCGGTCGGCGGGTTCGCCGGATTCGAGAACTACACCTTCCTGTTGACCGATCCGTCGCTCTGGACAGCGATGGCGAACACGCTTTTCCTCGTTTTCTGGGTGCTGGTGATTACGGTTGGATTGGGCACTCTGCTCGCCGTCCTGTTCGACCAGGATTTTTACGGCCGGGGCATTGCGCGCCTTCTCGCCATTGCCCCGTTTTTCGTCATGCCGACGGTCAGTGCGCTGATCTGGAAGAATATGCTGATGCACCCGGTCAACGGGCTCTTTGCATTCTTCGCACGCTCCCTCGGCCTGCCGGCCATCGACTTTTTCGGCAGCTTCCCGCTGACTTCCGTCATTATCATCGTGGCCTGGCAATGGCTGCCCTTTGCCTTGCTGATCCTGCTCACGGCGATCCAGTCACTCGACAGCGAGCAGAAGGAGGCCGCGCGCATGGACGGTGCGGGCCCCTTCTCGATGTTCTTCTTCATCATCCTGCCCCATCTTGGCCGCGCCATCAGCGTCGTTATCATGATCGAGACGATCTTCCTGTTGTCGGTCTTTGCCGAGATCTACGTCACCACCTCCGGCGGCCCCGGCCTTGCCTCGACAAATCTGGCTTTTCTGATCTATCTGCGGGCCTTGCGTGAGTACGATGTGGGCGGCGCGTCGGCAGCAGGCGTGATCGCCGTGATCCTCGCCAACATCGTGGCGATCTTCCTCGTCCGCTCGATTGCTAAGAACATTGCCGATTGAGGTTGAGCCATGCATCCCAAAACCCGCGAAAAGCTCATCCTCACTCTGGTCGGATGGTTCGCCGCCGGGCTGATCTTCTTCCCGATCTTCTGGATGATCTTGACGAGCTTCAAGACGGAAGTGGAGGCGATTGCAACGCCGCCCAAACTCTTCTTCAGCCCGACGCTGGAAAACTACATTACGGTGCGCGAGCGGGCCGATTACATTCACTTCGCCATCAACAGCATCGTCATCTCGGTGGGAGCAACCTTGCTGGCGACCCTCATCGCCGTGCCGGCTGCCTATGCCATGGCGTTCTTCCCGGGGAAGCGCACGAAGGACCTGCTGCTCTGGATGCTGTCGACCAAGATGATGCCGGCTGTCGGCGTCCTAATCCCGATCTATCTGCTCTTCCGGGATACCGGTGCGATCGATACGCGCTGGGGCCTGATCGTCGTCTACACGCTGATGAATCTACCGATCGTGGTGTGGATGCTCTACACATTCTTCAAGGAAGTGCCGAAGGATATTCTTGAGGCCGGGCGCATGGATGGAGCCAAGCCGAAGCAGGAGGTCTGGATGCTGCTCCTGCCCCTGTCGCTGCCCGGCATCGCGTCGACGGCGCTTCTGTCCATCATTCTGTGCTGGAACGAGGCCTTCTGGAGCCTGAACCTCACCACGTCGGAGGCGGCACCTCTGACTACCTTCATCGCCTCCTTCTCCGCACCGGAAGGACTGTTCTGGGCCAAGCTCTCCGCCGCATCAACAATTGCCATCGCACCCATCCTGGTCTTTGGCTGGATGAGCCAGCGCCAGCTCGTGCGTGGCCTGACCTTCGGTGCGGTCAAGTAAACGGGAAATATGCTATGTCGACGATTGTCCTCAAAGGCATTGAGAAAAGCTACGGTGCGGTGCAGGTGATCAAGGGAGTCGATCTGTCCATCGACGACCGTGAGTTTTGTGTTTTCGTCGGCCCATCCGGGTGCGGAAAGTCGACGTTGCTGCGAATGATTGCCGGGCTTGAAGAGATCACCGAGGGAGATCTCATGATCGACGGCCAGCGCGTCAATGACGTGCCACCCTCCGAGCGCGGCCTCGCTATGGTGTTCCAATCCTATGCGCTCTACCCGCATATGTCTGTAGCAGACAATATGGGCTTCTCGTTGCGCCTTGCCGGTGTGCCCAAGGAGGAACGGCGTGCCAAGGTCGCGGAGGCCGCGCGCATTCTGCATCTGGACAAGCTCTTGGATCGCAAGCCGAAGGAGTTATCCGGCGGTCAGCGGCAGCGTGTGGCCATTGGCCGGGCCATTGTGCGCAAGCCCAAGGTCTTTCTCTTTGACGAACCATTGTCCAACCTCGATGCGGCTTTGCGTGTCCAGATGCGGATCGAGCTAGCCCGCCTGCACGATGAGCTTGCTGCAACCATGATCTATGTCACCCACGATCAGGTCGAGGCCATGACAATGGCGGACAAGATCGTGGTGCTGCAAGGAGGCATTGTCGAGCAGGCCGGAACTCCGCTCGAACTCTACCATCATCCACGGAACCTGTTCGTGGCGGGCTTCATCGGCAGTCCCAAGATGAACTTCCTTCCCGCAACAGTCACAGCGGTAACAGATGCGGCAACCACCATCCAGCTTGCCGGTGGCGCAAGCCTGGGTGTTCCTGTTCGTCCCGGTCGCCAGAAGGTTGGGGATGCAGTAACGCTCGGTGTGCGGCCCGAGCATATGCGGCTGGCCGGAGAGGGGGAGATCGCCGGCGAGGTGATGGTGGTCGAGCGCCTTGGCGGCGAGACATTCCTCTATACCCAGCTCAAGGATGGCACGATGCTGATCGTACAGGCGGACGGAGAGATCCCGACCGGCGTGCATGAGCGCATCGCCATCAAGCTTGATCCGGCGACCTGTCATCTGTTCGATGGCGACGGCCTCGCGATCGAGCGCGTGCAGCGGCATCCGTTGGCCAATCTGCGTCGGTTGCCGACCCGCAAGGCAAGTTGAGGCCTTTCCAGAGGCGGATCATGGCCTCGAAACGATTTGACTATATCATTGTTGGGGGCGGCAGTGCAGGATGCGTCGTCGCGAGCCGTCTCGTGGCCGAGAACGGCGCCAGGGTGCTGCTCGTCGAGGCAGGGCCTCGCCGGGTAAGTCCGATCCTTGCGATGCCGGCGGGCTATATGAAGTTTCTCGCCCGTGACACTTATCTCACGATGCACCACGTTCTCCCTCAGGAGCAGCTTGGCGGTCGCGCGCCCATCGTGCCGCAGGCGAAGGTGCTCGGCGGCGGAAGCGCAGTCAACGCCATGGTCTATATCCGCGGTCAGGCGGAGGACTACGATGGATGGGACGCGGCCCTGGGCGGTGCCGGGTGGAGCTATAGGGATCTTCTGCCCCATTTCATCAGGCAGGAAGGGAACGATCACCTGGGCGCACCTTATCACGGTGTCAGCGGTCCCTTAAAAATTTCCCATCTGGGGCAGCACTCCGCTATGAGCCGTGCCTTTGTGCAGGCAATGCAGACATTGGGTGTTCCCTATACGGCCGATTTCAATGGAGTCCGGCAAAACGGGGTCGGTTTCATGCAGCACACGATCGACTGGACCACACGTCGTCGGTGCAGTGCGGTCGATGCGTTCCTCCGGCCCGTTCTCGCCGATCCGAAGTTGACCCTGCTCACGGAGACGACGGTCACTCGTATCCATATCGAGCGGGACCGCGCAACAGGCATAGATCTTGTCGGACCTTCCGGATCGGAGAGAGTCTTCGCCGATGCGGAGGTGATCATTGCGGCCGGAACCTACCTGACGCCGAAGCTCCTGATGCTCTCCGGCATCGGTCCTGCCGACGAACTTTCCAGGCTTGGACTCAAGGTTGTTGCCGATCTGCCCGGCGTCGGCCGGAATCTACAGGATCACCATGAGGTTCCCATCATCGCTGCATCGTCCGGAGCCTTCGGCTATTTCGGCCAGGATCGTGGCTTGGCGATGCTGCGGAACGGGTTGCAATACGTGCTGTTCAAGTCGGGAGCCGTCACGACGACCGGCGTGGAGGCCTGCGCCTTCATCGATCCCGATGGCGGTACGCGGCCGACGATTCAGCTCTATTGCGTTCCGACGGTCTATCTCGACCGCGACGTCTCTGGTGTCGAGCCGACGCACGGAGTGACGTTGAACCCGTGTCTGCTGCGTCCGAAGGCGCGCGGATCCGTGCGCCTCGCATCCGCCGATCCAAAAGCACTGCCGCTGGTGGATCCGCAGACCTTTGCCGATCCGGGCGATCTTCGCATGACCATGGCCGGGCTGCGCTATGCGCGGGAGGTTCTCGCGATGAGCCCCATCCGAGGCATGATCGAACAGGAACTCTTCCCCGGGCAGGCGATCACTTCGGATGAAGATCTGGCCGAGCACTGCCGCAGAACGGTGAAGACCAACTACCATCCGGCCGGCACCTGTCGCATGGGTCGCGACGATGATCCGCTTGCTGTGGTCTCGCCGGGTCTGGCAGTGCATGGCATCGCAGGCCTGAGGATCGTCGATGCCTCAATCATGCCGACGATCACCAGCGGCAACACGAATGCACCGGTGCTGGCCATTGCCGACAAGGCGGTTGACATCATAACAGGGTCTGCGCGCCTTGCGCCGGAAGCTGTTTCAGCGAACCGCGTTTCCTCCATGCCCGACCAGGTCCAACCGTTATGAGCCAGAGCTTGAACCTTGCCAATCTCGCGAACCTGCCCGGCAGTGTCGCCAAGCCTCGCTATGCCCGCGAGGAGCTCAAGGCCGGCATTCTGCACATCGGCGTCGGCAACTTTCACCGTGCCCATCAGGCCGTGTATCTGGACGATCTCTTTAATGCCGGAAAGAGCCGCGATTGGGCTCTGATCGGTGCGGGCATCCGTGCGGGCGATAGAGCGATGCGCCAGGCACTGGAGCCTCAGGATTGGCTGACCACGGTGGTGGAACTCGAGCCCGGCGCCAATGTCGCTCGGGTGACTGGAGCCATGGCAGGCTTCGTGCCTGTCAACGAGGATGGACGTGCCATCGTCAATGCTCTCGACGATCCGGCTTTGCGGATCGTATCCCTGACCGTCACGGAAGGCGGCTATTGCATCGATCCGGCAACGGGGGCTTTTAATCCGGAGCATCCTGACATTGTTTATGATGCCGTGCATATGGATGCGCCCAGAGGCGTGTTCGGTGTCCTCCTAGCGGCATTAAAGCGCCGCCGCGATCAGAGAGCTGCACCCTTCACTGTGATGTCGTGCGACAACATTCCCCATAACGGGCAGGTAGCGAAGGATGCGGTGGTGGGCCTCGCCGACCTTGTCGATCCTGCTCTGGCGACTTACGTGCGAGAGCAGGTCGCCTTTCCCAGCAGCATGGTGGATCGCATCACCCCTGCGACGACCGATCGGGAGCGTGCCATGCTGGCGGAGCGCTTTGATATCCAGGACAATTGGCCCGTCTTCTGCGAACCGTTTCGTCAATGGGTTCTGGAAGACAATTTCCCGACGGGCCGCCCAGCGCTTGAGGATGTCGGCGTGACCTTCACGCCGCATGTGGCGGCTTTCGAGCTGATGAAACTGCGCATTCTCAACGGAGGCCATGCCACCATCGCTTATCCGGCAGGGCTCCTAGGCATCCACTTCGTGCATGACGCCATGGCGGATCCGTTGGTGCGGGGCTTCCTCGATAAGCTCGAGACCGAAGAGATCATCCCCTGCGTGCCATCGGTACCGGGTGTCGATCTTCAGGATTATTACCAGTTGATCGCCCGCCGTTTCGCCAATCCGGATGTGGGCGATACGATTCCGCGTCTCGCCCAGGACGGTTCCAACCGGCAGCCCAAATTCATCCTGCCTTCGACGCGGGATCGCATGAAGGCGGGAGCCGACGTGACGGGATTGGCACTCGAATCTGCCCTGTGGTGCCGGTATTGTGCAGGGACCACCGATGCCGGCGAGCCTTTCAAGCTCGACGATCCCAATGCGAGCCGCCTGACACCGGCCGCTTTGGCCGCGAAGGATGATCCGACATCCTTTCTCGACCTGCGCGACATCTTCGGCGAGATCGCGGATGCTCCACAGTTTCGCTCCCGGTTCGAGACGGCCCTGAACAGCCTGTGGCGCGATGGAACCCGCGCCACCCTGCAGCGCTACTTGAACGGAAGCCTTTGAGGCCGGTCAGGCAGGCATGTCGATCTGCACCTTCACGGAAGCCGGAGGCATCGCCTTGGCGAAGTCGAAGGCCTCGACGCTGTCCTTGAAAGCGAAGCGATCAGTGATCAACGGCTTCACGTCGATCTTGCCTGATGCGATCATTGCCACTGCCCGCGGATAGACATGGGCATAGCGGAAGATGCTTTCGACCCTGGCCTCTTTCACCTGCGCCTTGCTGACGTCGAAGGGGAATGGTTCAAGGGGAATGCCGACCAGCGCAACCTTTCCGCCAGGACAGACGAGATCGAACATCTCCGCCATGGCCGGCAGATAGCCTGAGCATTCGAAAATGATATCCGCGCCCCAATCGGTGCTCTCGCGTTTGACAACGTCCAGAAGATTTTGGTTCCTGACATTGACCGGCACGACGGGGCCGAGAGAGCGTGCCAATGCAAGTTTCGGCTCGTGGATGTCGCTCACGATGACCCGCGAGCAACCGGCTGCTAAAGCGGCCAGGATCGTGACCATTCCGATCGGGCCCGCCCCGATGACGACAGCGAGGTCGCCGGGTTGAACCTGAATCTTCGTAGCGGCATGCATTCCCACAGCAAGGGGCTCGACCATGGCGCCTTCGGCGTATGAGACATGATCCGGAAGCTTGAAGGTGAAGTCGGCCGGATGGACGACTGTCGGGCGGAGCACGCCGTGCACCGGCGGGGTTGCCCAGAACCGCACGGCTGGATCGAGATTGTACTTTCCCAGACGTGTTGCGCGACTCGCCGGATCCGGAATCCCTGGTTCCATGCAGACGCGCTCGCCAGGTTTGAATTCCGTCACGGCCGGGCCGACCTCGACAATCTGGCCTGCGGCCTCATGCCCGAGGATCATCGGCTCCTTGACCGCGAAGGGCCCAATAGCGCCGTGCGTGTAGTAATGCACGTCACTCCCACAGACGCCGACCGTTCGAAGAGCGATCCTGACATCTCGAGGTCCAAGCTTTTCGTCAACCGGGATATCGCGCAAACTGAGCTCGTCCTTGCGCTCGAGCACCAGCGCTTTCATGACTCACTCTCCTCTTCGGGCGTCTTATTTTGCCCTATCGCGATGGAAGTGCATAGCACTTCCGAGCCATTGCCCAGTTCATTCTTCTTGAATGAAGGATGCGATTGACCGTAAAAGCCGATCAGGGAAGTTCAGAGCTTTTCTCAGCCGCCGAGTGTGCAACAGGTGTCTCGCCCTGGCGAGGCGAACACAGATGGGCTGCTTGCAGCAGCCCGTAACCATAAGTTTTGTCGCGCCCTGGCGCGCCAAGATCGAGAGTGCTGCTCTCAAGCGCCGCCTGAAGGTCTGTTGCATTCACTGTGCTGCTGGATGCAGTGAGGATCGCTGCCGCGGCCGATATGAACGGCACAGCATAGGATGTCCCGCTCTTGATGGTCCCGCCACCCCCAGCAGAGGCAACCCACAGATCCACTCCGGGCGCGGCCATGTCGATATATTCTCCTTGGGTTGCCCGGGAGTAGATGGTGAGATTCTTGTCAACGGCTGTGACGGCGATCACGCCCGGATAGGCAGCAGGATAAGATGGTTCTGCACCCGCACCGTTATTGCCTGCCGCCGCCACGATGATCATGCCTTTCGCTTGAGCGGAGGCAATCGCCCGCTTCAGGACTTCATTGGGCGAACCGGACAGGCTCATGTTGACGACACGTACATTGCGCTCTGCCAGAACCTCCAAGGCCCGGACGAGGGTAATCACGTCCGTTCGGTCCGCCGTTCCACCATTGCGATAGAACGCATCCACGGCGAGAAGACGTGCGCCAGGGAGAAGCCCGGGCGTGCTGCTCTCGCTCCGTCCGACAAGGATGGCGGCCATGGCCGTCCCATGATCGGGCTGAGACGGGTTGCCGTGGAGCTCGAGTCCCGACAGGACTTCGATCGATTGTCCCTTTAGAGATTCATGATCGCGGTTGATGCCTGTATCGATGAGGCCGATGGTCGGGAGGGGGCCGCATTGTTCGGAGGCGGATCCGCTCCAGCCCACAAGTGAAATAGCCTCACAGCTCGGTCCCGTGCAGCCGGAACCTTCATCCGTGTAATAGTAATGATCGAAATCGGCCGCCGTATCTGCGTCGACCATACGCACCCGGCGCTGCGCCTCGCCAAGAGACATTCCACGTGGTGGAACGAGCCTGACAACGCTCGCAAGGGTTCCTTTCGTCCGCGTCTCAGCGCGGAATCCTTGTGCGCGCAGCCGAGCCAGGTCAGCCGATGTCACGCCAAGCGCTACGATCGAACGCATGGCACGAGCGGGTTTAGGGAGAGGGCGATCAGCCGCTGCTGCAGGCATGGCAGGCCGGGAAGGCAATGCCTTGCCTGCATGGAGCTCCGTCGCGCTCGCCTGTCTTGCGTTCCCCTTGCCGACCGCCGCTTGCGCTTTGCCTACTTTGTCCACGCGCGAGGATTCAGCTTTCTTCGATCCGGCACTGCTTGATGTCGATTTTGCTTTCGCGGCGCTCTTGCGAGTTCTGGCTTTCTCAACGGATCTTACCGGTGCCACCGTGCGAGGGCGAAGGCTGTCAGAGATAGCTCCGAAAAGGGCCGACAATCCCCTGGTTATGGTCGACGTGGAACCATCAATTCCGACCGGAGCGCCAGCATTCCGCCTCGGTGTCTTTCCCTTATCTGAGGGCTTCTCCTGTCCAGATGCATTGCCTCGGCCGGAGGAACTTCCCTCACTTGATGACTTTCCGGATTTCGAAGTGCCTCCCTGATTTGAGGCGCTTCCGCGGTTGCCGGAATTGCTCTGCCCTGCGTTCGCGTTGCCGTTGCCTCGACTACTTTCGCTCCCCCCTTCACTTCCGTTGCTGTTTCCCTTGCCGTTCCCATTGCTCGCGGTAGCACTTGCAGCTCCACTATTTCTTGAGGCGCCGCTGCCACCTGTGCTCCCTTTGCTCCCAGCGTTCCCACTATTATCGGAATTTCCATTGTTCCCGGCGTTACCAGTGCTACCTGAATGACCGTTTCCGTTGCCTCCGCCTTTTCCGCCGGAATTATTGCCTTCCTTAGCTGTCGCGAGTGCGTTCTCCAAGGCTAAGCCACCGCTCTCGGCGATATCGATCTGAACCTTCACCGGGCACGCAAGGGCAAGGCACGATACCGCAATCAGAAGAGTGCGCTGACGTGGTTTCATCGAAACGGTTCACCTTTGCAGTCGGACATCCAGCGAGACATTCTGCAATCGATTTCGGGAAGCGCATCCAAACGACAATAACGGCTAAGGCACAGGGTTTGTTTCAAGGGATGGCCGGAGACTTGTTGGATAGCAGAATGGGCTTGGCGAACGGCGACGCTCCGTTCAGAGTTTCTGTCGGCGCTGATCCGAAAGCGATGCTGGATGGAAGGCTCAGATGAACAGAAGATGAATAACGGCGAAGTGTATAATCATAGTAGATGGTGCTCAGCCTCTGTTCATGCTTGTCAGTAACTTGAGTTTGGCCGCATGGGCCGAGAATTGCTTTGAAACTACTTTAGGAATGACGCGTTGTCGGTTGCCGGGTGCAAAGCCCGAATGTTCATTCAGGAGTATGATCATGTCGAAGAAGTTCCTTCTTGCAGCCGCTGCTCTCGCCGCTCTTGCGCCTGCTGCTGCCTTCGCGCAGTCGGGCGGTGCTGCCGCTGGGGCCGCCACGGGCGCGGTTGGCGGTGCGATCGTCGGCGGTCCGGTCGGAGCGGCTGTGGGTGGTGTCACGGGAGCCATCGTGGGCGGTATCGCCGATCAGCAGCAGCCGCAGTTCCGTCAGTATGTGACGACGCAGCGCGTGCCTTCCTATACCTATAGGGAAGAGGTCCGCGTCGGCGCGGTTCTTCCGGAAAGTGGCGTGACCTATCACGAGGTTCCGGCCGAGTACAAGGTGAAAGGCTACCGGTACACGGTTGTGAACAATACGCCGGTACTGGTGGAGCCGAGCAGCCGCAAGATCGTGCAGGTGATCCGCTAGAGCCCGCCACTTCTTGAATTCAGCTAAGGGCGGCCGAATGGGCCGCCCTTTTTTGCATTGGCAGAGCGGGCGGATTCCCGACGACAATTCATGCCGGCCCCGCCCGCATCGTTCGTCATTCGAAAGTTCTCCCACTTGAGATTGGAATAAAGCGGCTAGGTTCTTCGTTATGATGCGAAGAGACTATGCGGAGGAGGAATGCCGGCAGCCATAGGACAGGAATTGGTGGCGCTCCTGCCGCGGCTGAGGCGCTTTGCGCTGGTGCTTTGTCGCTCACAGCCGCTTGCGGACGATCTCGTCCAGGGGGCTTGCGAGCGTGCGCTTGCTAATTCGGATAGCTGGACGCCGGGGACAAAGTTCGATGCATGGATGTTCCGTATTCTCCGCAATTACTGGATCGATCACCTGCGACGGATGAGAACTGAAGGCATAATGGAAGACGTGACACTGCAAACACAGCTTGTTGGAGATCCAGGGGAGGGGCCAATCCTGAACAGGCTGGTTCTGTCTGAGGTCCAACGAGCCGTCGATGATCTGCCTCAGGAGCAACGGGAGGTCCTCGTCCTCGTATGCGCCGAGGATCTCAGCTATCGGGAGGCGGCTGAGGTCTTGGGTGTCCCCATCGGGACTGTCATGAGTCGCCTTGCGCGCGCACGCAAGCGGCTGATGGAGATGACAGCCGCCGCCTAGGGACTGAAGAAAAGCAAAAGCGGAGCAATAGTAATGTCCCGGTTGTATCTCAGTGATGAGATCCTGATGGCCTTTGCCGACGGCGAACTCGAAGAGCCTACGGCCGCTGCCGTTGCCAAAGCGATGGCAGAGGATCCCATTGTGGCCAAGCGGATCATGGATTTTCAGCAGAGCCGCCGGTTGACCCGTTCTGCACTCTCTGTCGCCTTGATGCCTGATGTGCCGCCCGAATTGCGGGCGGCTGTATCGGCTCAGGTTGAGGCCTATGAGGATGCCAATAGGCTGGATGCAGAGCCCGCTCTCAAGGCGCCGCGGCACGAGCGGCTTGCGCGAAAGGGTTCGTTCATGCCGATGGCTCTGGCGGCGTCCATTGCTGCCGTGGCGCTTGCTTTGGGCTACTTCGCTGGTTGGCAAGGCAGACCAGGGATGGACGGTTTGATGGGGCAGCTAGAGAGTCCGCTGGTTCATCGTGAATTAAGTAGGATTGCGTCAGGGAAGGACGTGGAACTGCCGTTTGGCCGCTTGCGGGTGATTTCGACCTATCGTCTTGCAAACGGCTCTCTGTGTCGTGAATTCCGGCTTCAATCGTCCACTGCGGCAGCAGAAGCCGTTGCTTGCCGCAACGGTGAATGGAACGCGACCATCGCCCTGGCAAAAGCCATCAACGATGCTGAATTCACTCCCAGCGGAGGAGGGGAGCCAATGGCAACCTACCTGGAAAGCATCGGCGCCGACCGGCCTCTTGTCGATGAGGCGGAAGCCAGGGCTCTCGCTGAGGCTCACCGTTAAGCTGTCGGTCTAAGGCCTCGTAACGGACTTGCCTGCCAGTTTTGAGAATTTTTCTAAAAAGGTGGAATAAACCCGCGAGTCGCGCCGTTCTCTGTCCAACTTGGCGAGTGATAGAGGATGGGTATGAGAGCCGCGTATCATCTGGCCTTCGCCGTATTCTCTGTGGGCACCGTTGCGGCACCCACAACAGTGCCGAACGCACCAGATCCGACCACTGCGACATCGTCAATTCAATCGCACCCTATTCCTGATACCGTTCGTAACATTGCGGCGGATCTTTCCGCGCGCCTGAATGCGGGACAGGAGAATTTCCCGGTCGCAGCTCTCGACCGGGGGATATCTCCCGGAGAAAGCCTGTCCGAGACGATCGAACTATACCCTATCCCGAAGCATGAAACCTATCGTTATGCGGTCGTCGACGGTCATCGTGTGATCGTCGATGCGACATCCCGAAAAATCGTCTACGTCATACAATGAATGTCCAGAGCCTAGGTAAAGAAGAAAAACATTTCCGCTCGAAGAAAAGGCGACGAAATCATGTCACTGCAAAGCGCGAACGGGACACATTTGGCGTTTGACGATAAGGCCATTACCCTGGCAATCGTTTTTCCCGTCTGCACCAATCCGTTGCTTCGAATTGGACTGGAAAGCATCCTTCCCGACACAGATTTTGTCGTGTGGCACGACATCGTCGACGGGTTCTCGAGCCTGCCCGCTATCGAGAACGAGTTCTCTGCGCTTTTCATCATTGATGCAAGCAGCTTCACCAGCGGAGCCATCGATCTGGTTCGACGATTGAAAGCTCATGCTCCTGCGGCACGGTTTGTCATACTGGCGGATGCCTTTGATCCCGGCACCGTGTCCGCAGCCTGGGGCGCAGGAGTTCACGGGTTCTGTCTCTCGACCCATAACCAGGATGTGCTTGTTAAGTCACTTGAACTGGTGATGCTAGGAGAACCCGTTCTTCCAGCAACGATTGTTCTCCCGATTGCAGGAATAGACGCACATAACACCCATCGTGAATCTGCTGGGGACTCGATGGTAGAGAACGCCAACGGCCATCAAAGTCGGAAATTGTCCTGCAGAGAGGCGGAAATTTTGACTTGCTTGACGGAGGGCGCACCCAACAAGGTCATTGCACGCAAGCTAAATCTGTCCGAGGCCACTGTGAAGGTCCACGTCAAGGCCATTTTGAAGAAGATCGGCGCCTGCAATCGCACTCAGGCCGCGCTTTGGGCTAGAAGATATATCTCGATAGACCCGAAACCTTTGTAAAGGCGCATCTTCAGCGCCTCGCTAGACTCTAGCGCACTCTCGGCGAAGTGGATCGGGTTTGCCGTCAAAAAATGCGGCAAGCCAGGAAGACAACTTTAGACCCTCACATAACCGGGATACTTCGCTCTGATCTCATCCACATGAGACAAAGTGCCGGAGAGGTGATGGCGCAAGTGCCTTTGGGCTTCTTCCGGCTGCCCATCTGCAATCGCCTGCACGATCAACCTGTGATGCTGCACGATGTCCTGCGCCTTGCCCGGAGTCGGAAGATGGAGGCGGCGCAGGCGATCGATATGCCCGCTGCGGCTGCGCACGAGAACCCATAGGTCATTCATTCTGGCCGCTTCGTAGAGATGCTGGTGAAAGGCTTGGTCGGCTGCGGAAAAGGCTTCAAAGTCTTCCGCCTCCATAAGGGCCTGCTGTTGCGCAAGAAAGCCCTGAAGCCTGGCAATCAACCGAGGATCCGGAACGAGCGCCAAGCCCCGCACGATCTCAAGTTCCAGCGAGCGCCGCAGGAAGTGCGCCTGATGCGCAAGCGTGAGGTCGATGGGGCTGACCACGGTCGCATGCTGCGGGAAAATATCGACAAGACCGTCCTCCTGGAGCCTTAAGAGGGCATCACGGATCGGAGTCGAGCTGAGACCAAATTCCTTCTGGAGGGTCAGTCGGTTCAGCACGGTCCCAGGAGCCAAGGTGAGGGAAATGATCATCTCCCTCAGACGCTCGAAGACCTGGGGCGCAGCTTGGCGGCCCCGCTCGAGGCGATCGGAGGGTGCGGTTGGGATCGGCTGGCTGAGGACTGTGCGAAGAGGCGCCATTCGGAAGAACCTGAACTTTTGTCGACTCCTTCTATACCACACTTGTCTCGGATGCACTAATGCATTAGTGTATGAGACATCGGACAGATTAGCCGATCTTGGCCATCAAGGCTCCCGACAAGAGGAGCCCATCTCGAGGAAGCACCATGAAAAAGCAGATGAGGCGCCTATGCGCCGGTGTGGCGGCTGCCGTTGGGTTACTTGCTCTCGCAAACACCGCCTCGGCGCAGCAGAAAAGCGAAGTTTCCATCACGCGCCAACCCGGCATCATCTATTTGCCGACCCACATCATCGAAAAGCAGCAACTCATCGAGAAGCATGCTGCGAGGCTTGGTTTGCCCGAGCTCAAGACCAAGTGGATCACCTTCAGCGGTGGCGGCGCACAGACGGATGCGCTCCTCTCCGGCGGCGTCGACATGGTCAATACCGGCGTCGGCAATCTGCTCCTGCTCTGGGACCGCACCAAGGGCGGGGTGAAGGGCATCGTGGCATCCTCGGCACTGCCGCTGGCTTTCGTTACGCACGATCCCAAGATCAAATCCCTGAAGGACTTCGGGCCAGGCGACAAGATTGCCGTGCCGACCGTGAAGGTTTCGACTCAGGCGATCCTTCTCCAGATGGCCAGCGCCAAGGAGTTCGGCGCCGATCAATGGGCGAAGCTCGATGCGAACACGGTTCAGCTCGGCCATCCCGATGCCGTCGTCGCCATGACCAATCCGCAGCACGAGGTGAAGAACCACTTCGCGGCGCCGCCCTTCCAGTACATCGAGATGAAGACCGTGCCTAATGCACGCATCATCCTGCAATCACCCGATATCATTGGCGGGCCGCTTACGCAGGGCCAGTTCTTCACGACGACGAAATTCGCCGAGGCCAATCCGAAGGTGATCGAGGCCGTTCGCGCTGCATCCAAGGAAGCGCAGGATTTCATCCGCAACGACACCAAGGCGGCGGTCGACATTTACAAGGAAATCACCGGCGACAAGACCAGCCCCGGGGATCTGCTGGAGTGGCTGAAGCAGCCGGGCATGATGGAATGGAACCTTGAGCCTCAGGGCACGATGAAGTTTGCCGAGCATCTCTACAAGATCGGCACGCTCAAGACGATGCCGAAATCCTGGACGGACTTCTACCTGCCGATCGCGCACGATCTCAAGGGCAGCTGAGACAACGGACGCGCCCTGCGAAAGGGCAGGGCGCATCATCCGCCTTTCATTTCAGGTATTCATTCATGTCCGCTCTTCTTGATGTCAGTGGCGTGACGCTGCGCTACAAAACGCCTAGCGTTCTCGTGACGGCGACCGACAGGGTCAGCTTTCAAGTCAATCAATCGGACCGCTTCGTTCTGCTTGGTCCATCCGGATGCGGCAAGTCCACGCTGCTCAAGGCCGTCGGAGGGTATCTGAGTCCAAGCGAAGGCAGGATCCGTATCAAGGGCCGCGACGTCACCGAGCCCGGTGCGGATCGGATGATGGTCTTTCAGGAATTCGATCAACTATTACCTTGGAAGACGGTTCTGGAAAACGTGATGTTTCCTCTGCTCGTGGCGCGCAAGCTGCCGCGCAAGGAGGCCGAGGACCGGGCGTGCGCCTATATCGAGAAGGTCAACCTCACCCGCGCCATCCATTCCTCTCCACATACCCTGTCCGGGGGCATGAAGCAGCGCGTCGCGATTGCCCGCGGCATGGCGATGGAGCCGGACATTCTGCTCATGGATGAGCCCTTCGCGGCGCTTGACGCACTCACCCGGAGAACCTGCCAGGACGAGCTTCTGCAGCTTTGGGAAGACACGAAATTCACCGTGATGTTCGTGACCCACTCCATCGCGGAAGCCATCAAGATCGGCAATCGCATTCTGCTTCTCTCGCCTCATCCGGGCCGCGTGAAGGCCGAGGTGAACGACGTGGATCGCGTCTCGCCCACGGATGGCAGCGCGGGACAGCTTGAGAAGCATATCCACGAACTTCTGTTCGCCGACGAAGTCGCGCATTAGGGATGACGCTCATGAGCAATGTACAGATCGTGATGCGCGCCGACACGGGTGCGGCGCAGACGCATACAGGTGAGATCGAGCGCAAGCTTAGCACCCTGGAACTGGCCTGGGGCAACGGCTTCGTCCGCAAGACGGCGATCATCATCTTTCTCGGAATCGTCTGGGAGATTTACGGCCGTTACCTCGATAATCCCCTCCTCTTTCCGACGCTCACCGATACCCTGGTCACGCTCGTCGACCGGGTGAAGGACGGAACGCTCCCGCTCCGGGCCTGGACATCGCTCAAGGTTCTCCTGATGGGCTATGCGTCAGGTGTCACGATCGCGGCAGTCCTCACGATCCTCGCCATCAACACCCGCATCGGCACCGACTTTCTCGAGACGATGACGGCCATGTTCAATCCCCTGCCGGCCATCGCATTGCTGCCTCTGGCGCTGATCTGGTTCGGGCTTGGCAATGGCAGCCTCGTTTTCATCCTCATCCATTCGGTTCTCTGGGCAGTGGCGCTCAACACCCATTCGGGATTCCTCGGCGTATCGCAGACCCTGCGCATGGTCGGGCGCAACTATGGCCTGAAAGGCCTCTCCTACGTCTTCAAGATCCTGGTGCCCGCCGCCTTCCCGTCGATCCTGACAGGCTTGAAGATCGGATGGGCTTTCGCGTGGCGTACGTTGATCGCAGCGGAACTCGTCTTCGGTGTTTCGTCGGGGCAGGGCGGTCTGGGCTGGTTCATCTTCGAGAATCGCAATCTGCTCGACATTCCCTCCGTCTTCGCAGGGCTTCTGACCGTCATCATCATCGGTCTTGTCGTCGAGAACCTGATCTTCAGGACCATCGAGCGCAAGACCATCCGGAAGTGGGGTCTCCAGAGCTGAGCCTTCGCTCGGCTCTTCCTAACTTTCCTCCATTTTGACGAGTGTCCGCACCATGACTGCTAAAAAGACGCCTGAGTCGCTCAGGAGTGCGCGGTGGTTCGCGCCCGACGATCTGCGGGGTTTCGGCCATCGCTCCCGTATGATGCAGATGGGTTATGCTCCCAGGGATTGGGTGGGCCGACCTGTCGTTGCCATCCTCAACACCTGGTCCGACATCAACCCGTGCCACGCCCATTTCAAGCTACGCGTTGACGACGTGAAGCGAGGTGTCCTGCAAGCCGGAGGCTTTCCGGTCGAGTTGCCGGGAATTTCGTTGGCAGAACAATATGTCAAGCCGACGACCATGCTCTACCGCAACATGCTGGCCATGGATGTCGAGGAGTTGCTGCGCTCCCATCCTGTCGACGGCGTGGTCCTGATGGGCGGTTGCGACAAGACCACGCCGGCGCTACTTCTAGGCGCTACGAGTGCCGGACTCCCGGCGATCTACTTGCCCGCGGGGCCGATGTTGCGCGGCAACTGGAAGGGCAAGATCCTGGGCTCCGGATCGGATGCCTGGAAATACTGGGACGAGCGTCGCGCCGGCACGATCACGGATGCTGACTGGCTCAACATGGAGGCGGGGATCGCCCGCAGCCATGGCACCTGTATGACCATGGGAACGGCCTCGACCATGACGGCCATCGCGGAGGCCATCGGTATGACCTTGCCGGGTGCGTCCTCGATTCCGGCCCCTGACGCCAATCATGTCCGCATGAGTGCCGAATGCGGGCGGCGCATTGTGGAGATGGTGTGGGAGGATCTGACGCCGAGCCGCATCCAGACCCGTGAAGCCTTCCTGAATGGCATTGCCGTTGCCATGGCGATGGGCTGCTCGACCAACGCCATCATTCACCTGATCGCTCAGGCGAGAAGGGCAGGGCAGGAGATCGGCCTTGGCGATTTCGAGGTGGCGAGCCGTAAGGTACCGGTCATTGCCAATGTGCGGCCGAGCGGCGATAAATACCTGATGGAGGACTTCTATTATGCTGGTGGTCTGCCGGCGCTGATGACCCGCATCAAGGATCACCTTCATCTTGATGCCATGACCGTCAGTGGCCAGACCCTGGGCGAGAATATCGCTGAGGCGGAGGTCTATAATGAGGACGTCATTCGTAACGTCGACAATCCGATCTATGCCGAGGGCGCGCTCGCGGTCCTTAAAGGCAATCTCGCTCCCGATGGTTGTGTCATCAAGCCGAGTGCCTGTGATCCGCGTTATCTGAAGCATACCGGACCGGCTCTCGTCTTCGACGATTACCCATCCATGAAAGCTGCCATCGACGACGAAAATCTGGATGTGACCGCCGACCATATTCTCATCCTGCGCAACGCTGGTCCTCAGGGCGGTCCTGGCATGCCGGAATGGGGTATGCTGCCGATCCCGAAGAAGCTGGTGAAGCAGGGCGTGCGCGACATGCTGCGTCTGTCGGATGCCCGCATGAGCGGCACGAGCTATGGCGCCTGCGTCCTGCATGTCTCGCCGGAGGCCTATATCGGCGGGCCGCTGGCCTTGGTGAAGAATGGTGACATGATCTCGGTGGACGTGGCGGAGCGCAAAATCAGCCTCGACGTCTCCGATGAGGAACTCGATCGCCGACGCGCCGCCTGGACCCCGCCCGAACCCCGCTTCGAACGCGGTTATGGCTGGATGTTTACCCGGCACATCAAGCAGGCTCACGAGGGCTGCGACTTCGACTTCCTGGAAACAAGCTTCGGTGCGCCGACTGGCGAACCTGCGATTTATTGAGATTGGGAGAGGATCATGACCACGCTGAAACCGGAAACCCGCGAGAAGCTCAAGACCGTCAGCACGGCGACGTTGTGCACGGCGCTCTACAAGCGCGGTTTGCGCAACCAGTTCATCCAGGATGTGCGCCCGCTCAATCCCAATCTCGGCAACATGGTGGGCGAAGCTTTCACCCTTCGCTACATTCCGGCGCGCGAGGATCTGAACCCGATCAGCGTGTTCCAGGATCGCGCCCATCCCCAGCGCAAGGCCGTCGAGGAGTGTCCGCCGGGAGCGGTCATGGTGATCGACAGCCGCAAGGATGCCCGCGCGGCTTCGGCCGGTGGCATCCTGGTCTCCCGCCTGATGAAGCGCGGCGTTGCCGGCGTCGTGACCGATGGCGGATTCCGGGATTCCCCTGAGATCGCCCAGCTTGGCATCCCCGCCTATCACAACCGCCCATCGGCGCCGACAAACCTCACCCATCATCAGGCGCTCGACATCAACGTTCCCATCGGCTGCGGCGACGTGCCGGTGTGGCCCGGCGATGTCGTCGTCGGCGATGGCGAGGGCGTGGTGGTCATTCCGGCTCATCTGGCGGATCAGATCGCCGCGGAAGCCGTCGAGATGACCGCGTTCGAGGATTTCGTGCAGGAGGAGGTACTGAAGGGTCGCTCCATCCTGGGCCTCTATCCGCCGACGGATCCGCAGACGCCCACCGACTTTGCCGCCTGGCGCAAGGCGAAGGGGCGCTGAGGCCAGTGGAGACCGGCATGCGATCTGCCGTGTCGGTCTCCTTTGACGATGGCCTTCCCCACGGGATACAAAATCAGATTCATGCGATGTCAGGTTGCCAGGAGGCGTGATGAAGCCGAACAAGATCAAAGCGCTCTGGGCGGACGGCAAGCCTATCCTGAACGGATGGCTGTCGATCGCGAGCGCCTTCACGGCCGAGATCCTGGCAGAGCAGGGCTATGATTCGATCACCATCGATCTGCAGCACGGCGTCGTTGATTATCAGGCGGCCGTAGGCATGCTGCAGGCCATGCGTGCCAGCGAGGTCACGCCACTCGTACGCGTTCCGTGGCTCGATCCTGCCGCCATTATGAAGGCGCTCGATGCGGGTGCCTACGGCGTGATCTGCCCCATGATCAACAATCGTGCGGAGGCGGCGGAACTCGTTTCTTACGTCCGCTATCCGCCGGGCGGCACCCGCAGCCTCGGTCCAACGCGCGCCAACTTCTCGGCAGGGTCGAACTATGCGATGGAAGCCGACGACAACATCCTGTGCTTTGCGATGATCGAGACGGCGGAAGCCTTCTGGAATCTGGAGGAGATCGTCTCGACGCCTGGATTGGACGGTGTCTATATCGGTCCTGCCGATTTGACGCTCGGATTGACCGGAAAGCGCTATCCCGTCGGCTTTGATCGGGAGGAGCCAGAGATGCTCGAAGCTATTCAGACGATCCTGGCAAAAGCGCATCAAGCCGGAATCCGCGCCGCGCTCCATTGCGGCTCACCGAGTTATGCAGCCAAGGCGACAGGCTGGGGCTTCGACCTCGTCACCCTGCCCAACGATGTTCGCCTTCTCGCCGGTGCGGCGAGCGCCAGTGTTGCGGAGACCCGCAAGCTCATGGGCACTTGAGGTCGGCGCGCCTCGCTTTTCAAGCGCTATATCTCTGGCGGCGCAGCCATGGAGGTGAGAAGAGTCTGCGAGGCGAGCCGGATCGGCGCATTCACTGCGCCATAGCCCTGGTAGCTGCGCCGCTCCACGATCTCGAAGAAGAACCCGCCTTCCATGGTTTTGGTGTAGATCTGGAAGTACTCGGCGGTGCCTTCTCGATCATAGAGAATGTTGTTCGCGCGCAGTCGTTCCACATCTTCTGCGGAGAGGTCGGTTCTCACCTCAAGATCATCATAATAGTTTTCCGGGATCGGCAGGAGGTCGACGCCGGTTGCCCTGAGGCGTTCGACCGTCGCGAAGATGTCGTCTGTCGTGAGAGCAATATGCTGGACGCCCGATCCGAAGAGATCGTTCAGGAAGCGGGACGACAAGGTGCGCTGGCTCTGGGATGCATTGAGGATCAGCCGCAACGAGCCGTCATGGGTCTCGATGGCCTGGCTTTGAACCACACCGCCCGGGTCGATCATCGTCTGAACCGGCGTCTTCCGCACGTCGAGGAGAGACGTGTAGAACAAAAGCCATGTCAGCATTTCCTCGTAATGCATCGACTGGGAAACGTGGTCGACCGATCTCAAACCGGCTCCGGTGAAGTCGTCAGCCCCGGTTGCCTGAAAGTCCACATCCCAAAGGCGGTCCAGGCCGGTCTTATGGTCGACGAAATAGAGGAGGCTCCCGCCAAGGCCGCGAACGGCCGGGATGTTCATCTCTCCAGGGCCGACAGGTTGCTGGAAAGGCTGGTCCAGCAGCATGACCGCCCGATCAACCGTTCCCGGCGCATCGTCGACGCGCAGAGCCAGAGCGCAGACGGCGGTTCCATGAGTGATGTTGAAGGAATGAGCGAAGCCTTCCTTGTCAGCATTGACGACGATGTTGATGTCGCCCTGCCGCCAGCGGGTCACGGCCTTGGAGCGGTGAATGCCGGCCTTTTCGAATCCGAGCCCGCTCAAGGTCCGCTGGAAGTCGACGGCGCTTCGCTCATCGACAGCGAATTCCACGAACTCAACACCGGAACACATGGCCTTGGGCGGCAAGGCCGGAAGGTCAGGTGATGGTGTTTCTGTCCGCCGACGCAGGTCGTCGAGCATGGCAATCAGAGACCGGTGCCCGTCGACGGCGACGCTGCGCGCCGAGCCTGCCCGGAAACGGTCGTTGAAGATTTCCAGGGACAGGAGCCCGTCGAATCCGGTCGCGTTCAGCGCGAGCATAAAATCCTCGATGGGCAGGTCGCCCTGCCCGGGGAAGCACCGATAATGCCGACTCCACGACAGGTAATCCATGTCGAGCTTGGGCGCATCCGCCATCTGCACGAGGAAGATTTTGTCTGACGGAATGGAGCGGATTGCCGACAGATCCGTTCCGCGCGCAAGCACATGGAAGGAATCGAGCACGAGCCCAACCGCTGGATGGTTTGCTCGCCGCACGACTTCCCAGGCATCCCGGTAATCGTGGATGTGTCGTCCCCAGGCGAGTGCTTCGAAGGCCACGCGCATGCCTCGCTTTGCGGCGCGCTCGCCGAGTTCATGAAAATCGACCGCAGCTCGCTCGATCCCACCAAGCGAATCCGGAGAGACGTTGCTGCACACCATCAGGAGATCGCAGCCGAGTTCTTCCATGACATCGAATTTGCGTTCGGCGCGGGCGAACACTTTGGAACGCTGCGGCTCCGGCATGCCTTCGAAATCGCGGAACGGCTGGAACGTGATCGTCTCGAGCCCGAGCCCCTCGATCATCCGCCGTGCTTCGGCCGGTGTGCCATTGAACGAGAGAAGATCGTTCTCGAAAATTTCGACGCCTTTGAACTGGGCCGCCGCAATGGCCTCGATCTTCTCGGTCAGCGTGCCGCTCAGGCAAACGGTGGCAATGGCTTTGCGCATGCTCCTCGTCCATTTCCTCTCTCGATCTTGGGAGCGTGCGCATGGCCGCTCCTTCTATCGTCAGCTGATGGTGCCGGTTGCCAGCGCGTGCTCGACACCCCCCGCTACATGGCGCGTCAGCACCTCGCAGGCTCGCTTTGCGTCGCGCTCCAGAGCGCATTCCAGAAGAAGAGCGTGCTCCCGTGCCGCGATCTCGCCGCGGTAGCTCAAGGCAATCATCTGATAGCGGAGATATTTGTCGAAGACGGCAGCATGGTTGTCGATCAGCATCTTCGAGCCGCAGGCCGAGATGAGTGCCTGATGAAATTGCCAGTCGTATCGCTTCCATTCCTCGGTATGGGCCCTGTCCCCATCGGCCATTCGCTCTTCCATGCGCGCGAGTCTGTGATGGGCGGCGACGACCCGGCCTTCCCATTCCATGTCTCCTGCCCGGAACGATTGCTCCAACGCCCGACATTCAAGGAGTTGGCGCAAAGCGGCGAGCTCTCTCAGATTCGCGATTGATACGGGAGCGACCTCGAAGCCCTTCTGACCCTCGGCGACCACCAGCCGCTCGGAATGGAGGCGATTCAAGGTTTCCCGCAGGGTGCTGACGCTGGCGCCATAATCGGCCTTCAACCGGTCGAGCTTCAATTTCTTGCCGGGGAGCAGGCGGCCGAACACGATGTCGGATCGAATCCTCTGATAGGCACTTTCCCCGACTGTGGATGGCTGCAGGACCATCTGCACATCGTCGATCATTTCAACGCTCCGCTCTCCAGAGTATAGGCCACGCATCCGTTCACATGCTGAGTCAGCACCGCGCATGCTTTGTCGGCATTGCGCGTGAGGGCGCAGTTCAACAATTCCCGATGTTCGTTCGCTGCGACCTCGCCCCGGAACACGACCGCCACCATCTGATACCGCAGATACTGGTCGAAGACGCCACCATAGAGATCGAGTAGCGTCTGGGAGCCGCAAGCCTCGATGAGGGTCTGGTGAAACTCCCGGTCGTAGCGTTTCCAGGTCTCGGTTCCCTCTTGATCCCCGGCCAACATCCGCCGTTCCATGAAGGCGAGCTTGTGATGGGCGGCGACGACCCGGCTTTCCCATTCCAGATCGCCGGCCGCAAAGGACAATGGCAGCGCATAGGTTTCGAGGAGCAGCCGCATCGCCGCGACATCCTCGAAGCCGGCAGGAGAAACCGGGGCAACCCGGAAACCGCGCTGCCCTTCCGCGATGACCAATCCTTCCGACGAGAGGCGGCTCAGGATCTCCCGTAAGGTGCTGACACCCGCCCCATACTGGCTCGCCAGCCGATCCAGCCGCAGCCTTGCCCCAGGGGACAGGCGGCCGAAGACGATATCGGCCCGGATCCGGTCATAAGCCCGATCGGCAATGGACGTCGCCAGCAGCTCGACGCTCATCCGGCCCTCACTAACCTACGTCTGATCACGAATAAACTCCTGACCATCCTGTCCCCAACGGCACGGCATTTGGAATGCCGGCTGAAATCCAAAATATCAGATATTTTTAAAAATCACTATTGATTCTGAAATTCTCAGAGCGGATAGTGTCGACTAAGATGCAGATTAATGCGCGGCAATATGAAGGAGAGGGAAACCATGGCATTCGGGATCAATCGTCGCTTTCTAATGGCTGCGGGTGCAGCCCTTCTGGCGTGGGGCGTGGGCGGAGTGGCCAGCGCTCAGGCGCCTGCAAACTTGAGATTCTCGGCAGTCTTCTCGGAGCAGGACATCCGGGCCAATATGATGAAGCGCCTCGGCGAGGACCTGAAGGCTCAGGGCTTCAACCTCCAGCCCTATTACGGCGGCACCCTGTTCAAGCAGGGGACTGAGCTTGTCGCTATGCAGCGCGGCAACCTCGAGATGGGCAATATCGCGCCGCAGGACATCTCGAACCAGATCCCGGAATGGTCGATTGTCACGTCAGCCTATCTCTTCCGCGACGCCGACCATCTGAAGAAGGTCTTTGCCGGCGATGTCGGCCAGCAGTTGAAGAAAATGGCCTCGGAAAAGCTCGGCATTCATATTCTCGGGCCGACCTATTTCGGTGCCCGGCATGTAGGCCTGAAGCCCAACAAGAAGATCAACAAGCCCGAGGATCTCGCTGGCATCAAGCTGCGCATGCCCGGCGGCGATGCCTGGCAGTTCCTCGGCCAGTCACTTGGCGCGAATCCCACGCCGATGGCCTATGCGGAGGTCTATACCGGCCTGCAGACGGGCGCTATCGACGGCCAGGATAACCCGCTGCCGAATGTTCAGAACATGAAATTCTACGAGGTCATGTCGCAGATCGCGCTCACGTCGCATCTCGTCGGCTTCGACGTTCTGGCCGTGTCCAACAAGGTCTGGGACACCCTGTCGCCGGAGAAGAAAGCTGCGTTCCAGGCCGCTGCCGACAAGGCGATCGAGTGGAGCACGCAGGAACACCTGAAGCAGGAGTCGCAGCTCGCGACCTTCTTCAAGGAAAAGGGGCTCGACATCTATACGCCCGATCTGAAGGCGTTCCGCGAATTCGCCCAGAAGAAGTATCTGGCTTCTGATCTGGCGAAGAGCTGGCCTGCGGGGATGATCGACAAGATCAACGCGATGTGAGGCGAACCTGCGGCCGCTGGAGCGTCGCGCTCCGGCGGCTGCCTTTTTCATTTCGCTCAGTGCCTTCTCAGGAAGGAACGGCTCTCATGACCTCATCGTTACAGGCGATCGGCTCCTGGCTGGCACGCCGCGCGGAGAACATTGCCGCTGCCATGCTGGCTGCGATGTTTGCAGCTTTCCTCCTGCAGATCGCCTTCCGGTATGTCCTGGGTCTTCCCATCGGATGGACGCACGAGATCAGCGTCGTGCTGTGGCTCTGGCTCGTCCTGTGGGGTGCTGCCTTCGTCGTCAGCGAGCGTGAGGAAATCCGCTTCGACATCATTTACGGTGCCGTCGGCCCTGGAACTCGCCGTGTGATGGCGCTCATCAGCGCATTCGCGGTTATCACGCTTTATACCATCTCACTTCCGGCCGTCGTCGACTATGTCACCTTCATGAAGGTGGAGCGGACAAGTTATCTCAAGATCAGATTCGACTGGCTGTTCTCGATCTACATCGTTTTCGCGGTTGCCACCATCATCCGCTATATCTGGATCGCCTGGCAGGCTCTGCGAGGCGTGGCGCCGGATGAATTCGATCCCACGAAAGCGAGCTCCGGCGTATGAACCTGGCCAGTCCCTTCTCCATCTCGCTCGTTGCGATCACGGTCCTCGCCTTTCTTGGCCTGCCGATCGGCCATTCGATGATCGCAGGCTCGATCCTGTATCTATTCCTGGCGGGGCTGGACATGGGAACGGCCGCCGAGCAGCTGCTCAATGGCATGTATTCCAACTACGTCATTCTCTCGGTGCCTTTGTTCATCCTGGCTGCGGAGTTCATGAACATCGGCAGCATGACCGACCGACTCATGAATTTCTGCAATGCACTGGTGGGCCGCTTCCGCGGTGGCCTTGCGCAAGTCAATATTCTGCAGAGTATCATATTCGCCGGCATGTCCGGCTCGGCCATCGCCGATGCTGCCGGCACGGGGCGCATGATGCAGGCCATGATGACCCGTGACGGGCGCTACACGGGAAGCTATGCGGCAGCTCTCACGGCGGTTTCCTCCGTGATCGGCCCGATTATCCCGCCATCGATCCCGATGGTGCTCTATGCCCTCGTGTCCGACGCCTCCATCGGCTTTCTCTTTCTCGGGGGCGTCATTCCGGGTCTGCTGATGGCCTTGAGTCAGATGATCATCGTGGCCATCACGGCCCGCCGCAAGAACTTCCCCGTCGAAAAGCCTGTGCCTCTGCGCAAGCTGCCGCGCATCACCTGGGAGGCCTTTCCATCTCTGATGATGCCGGTCGTCCTGCTCGGCGGCATCTATAGCGGCGTAATGACTCCGACCGAGGCAGCCGCCGTCGCAGCGGGCTACGCGCTTCTCATCTCCGCCGGCCTTTATCGCAGCGTGAGCTGGCGCGACTTCTACAATGCTCTCGCCGCCAGCACGAGGACGACCGCCTCCATCGGCATGCTGATCGCAGGCGCTCTCGTGTTCAACTATGTCATCACCGTCGAGAATATTCCGGAAGGCGTGAAGGCCCTGCTTGAGGGATGGGACCTCACGCCGATCGGCTTCCTGATCTTCGTCAATGTCCTGCTGCTGCTTCTCGGCTGCGTGCTGGAAGGAACGGCGATCCTGCTGATCGTCGTTCCGGTCTTCATTCCCACGGCGCAGGCACTCGGCATCGACCTCGTGCATTTCGGCGTCGTGGTGGTCGTCAACATCATGATCGGCCTGATCACGCCTCCCTACGGACTGCTCCTGTTCATCATGGCGAACATCTCAGGGGAGCCCCTGCGCGACATCGTGCGGGATTCTCTGCCTTTCCTCTTCGCCATGATCGTTTCTCTCGCGATCATGACCTTCGTGCCCGAGACCGTGCTCTGGTTGCCTCGTCTGTTCGGGTACCAGGGATGAAACAATTCCATTCGAGAGAAGACTGCCGATGAGCAAACCGATCTACATTCTCAATGGGCCCAATCTCAACCGTCTGGGAGCCCGCGAGCCGGAGATCTATGGCCGCACGACACTGGCCGAGGTCGAAGCTCTTTGCCGTGAGGCTGCATCCGATCATCCGATCATATTCCGGCAATCAAACCGGGAATACGAGATCATCGATTGGGTGCATGAGGCGATTGATGAGGCTAGCGGCATTATCATCAATCCGGCCGCCTTCACATTCACGTCCATGGCGATCATGGATGCCTTGAAGATGTTTCCAGGTCCCCTCATCGAGCTGCACATCTCGAACATTCATCGACGCGAGCCGATCTATCATAAGTCGTACGTTTCGCCAGTGGCGACAGCCGTGATCGCGGGTCTCGGCACGAATGGCTACCCGGTTGCGGTTCGCGCCATCCTCGACATGATCCGCCAATCGGCAAAGGCGTGAGTCATGGCGAGTGGCCAACTGTCTAAAGCGGGAACTTGGACAGAAGCAGCCGCGGGGATATGGGCTTATCCGTCCGTTCTCGTTGGATTGGTGGGGGCAGGCATCCAGGCCTCCCGGACGCCTGCCTTGCACGAGCGGGAGGGGGCCGAGCAGGGCTTGCGTTATGTCTACAAGCTGATCGACCTTGAGGGGCTTGGGCTCGACGTGAACGACCTTCCGGAGCTTTTGACAGCCGCCCAGCGCTTCGGCTTTGCCGGTCTCAATATCACGCATCCCTGCAAGCAGGCCGTGATCCCGCTCCTGGATGAGTTAGCACCCGATGCTGCCGCCCTCGGGGCGGTGAATACTGTTGTTCTGAAGGACGGTCGACGTGTGGGGCACAACACCGATTGGTGGGGGTTTGCCGAGAGCTTCCGGCGCGAATTATCGGATGTGCGCCGCGATTGTGTGGTTCAGTTCGGTGCAGGCGGAGCTGGCACCGCTGTCGCCCATGCTCTTCTGACTTTGGGGGCGAACAGAATCATCGTTATCGATACCGATGAATCTCGCGCGCAGAGACTCGCCACTGCCTTGTGTGAGCGGTTCGGTCAAGACCGTGCGTGCTTCAGTTCCTCGCCGGCGGACGCATTGGCTAAAGCCGATGGCATGATCAATACCACTCCACTCGGTATGGCCAAATATCCTGGCATGGTCGTTTCCATCGATCTGCTGCGGCCCGATCTATGGGTAGCCGACATCGTCTATTTTCCGCTGGAGACGGAACTGCTGCGGCAGGCCCGGGCGCGTGGATGCCGAACCATGTCTGGCGGCGGCATGGCTGTCTTCCAAGCCGTTGGTGCCTTTCATCTCTTCACAGGACTGGAACCGAACGCGGACCGCATGCTGCAACATTTCAACGGGATGTGAGCCTGCTATCCTTCCGGCCTTCTCATCCTCAACGAGGCCGATTGACTAATCAGTGTGCCTCATCAGGAAGCCATCAGGCTTTGTGGAAGATGATTGGATGCAACGAGGGCCGCTTCCACCCGATTGCGGACGCGCAGTTTCTGCAAAATGTTGGTCAGATGATGCTTGATCGTCTTCTCGCTTAGATCAAGCTTGTTGCCGATCTCCTTATTGCTGCGACCTTGAACCAGGATCGACAAGATCTGTTGTTCGCGAGGAGTCAGGTGTGGGAGAGAACCTGGTTCCTGTGCTTCGCTGACGCTACCCGTATCGGATTTCATAAGCAGTTTGGCCGCAAGACTTGGTGAGATGAAGCTTTGTCCCTGGTTCAATACCCGCACCGTTTGTATCAGTTCCGTGCTGCTGGCGCCCTTCAGCAAATAGCCGCGGACACCGCGCTTTAAAGCAGTGTAGACATGCTCTTCGCCCGCCACAACGGCAAGGATCAGGATACGGATCGTAGGATGTTGCTGGAGGATCGACTCGACAGCCCCCATGCTGCCATCGAGCGTACTGGAATCGAGTACAATCGCGTCCGGTCGGCTCTTGTTGACAATCTCTATTGCATCCCAAACGGTTGCGCCTTGGCCAACAACGTCAATGTCCGGTTGAGAATTCAAGGCTAGGACGACACCATCCCGAAAGAGAGGATGTTTATCGATCACTCCAACGCGAATTCGGCCTGTCATTGGAGCCCCCCAGTTCCAATCTCGCTTGCCGCTTACAGGTGCAGCAAATATTCATCTGTTCAATAATGAGCTCATTGAACTTCGTCAGGATTTTAGGATACTAAGTTCAATTTGGATTCAGCAATATCTATGAAGTGAGAGAATAGTATCTTACATGCCCTTGCGTGTTATCCCCAAGTGGGTAGGGAATATTTGCCTCTCAAAAATGCTAAAGAGCAACTGCGATGCGCGTGTCTATCTCAGTCGGAAACAAGGGCTTGTCCACTGCGTCACTTCAGAGATAGCCTCCTCTCAGACAGCCGTTCCGCCGCCACTATCGCGGCTTCCACGCGATTGCGCACATGAAGTTTCTCCATCACGGCGGTCACGTAACCTTTGATGGTTTTTTCAGTCAGTCCGAGTTCGTCCCCGATCAGCCGATTGCTGAGCCCCTGATGAATGAGCATCAAGATCTGTTCTTCCCGATCTGAGAGCTCAGGAAAATGCCTCGATGTCTCCGAAGAGGTGTTTTCGTCGGCTCCTCTCGACATGAAGAGTTGTGCAGCGAAGCTGGGCGATACGTAATTCTGCCCGGCGTTGACCAAGCGTATGGCATTCACAAGCTCCAAGCTGCCGGTTCCCTTTATGAGGTAGCCTTTGGCCCCTTTTCTCAAGGCATCGCGCACTTCATGCTCGTCATCGACGACCGTCAGCATGAGAGCTTTCGTCGAAGGACAACTTTGCGCAACTCTGGCGACGGCATTGACGCCGCCTCCTGGCATGTTCATGTCGAGGAGGAGAACGTCGGGGGCATGGTCCTGAGCGATTTGAAGAGCCTCAAGGGCTGTTTCTCCTTGGCCGACAACCTCGATGTCATGTTCTGACTCGAGCGCAAAGACCACTCCGTCTCTGTAGAGCGGATGATCGTCGATGACCGCGACCCGAATCTTATGCTGCATCCGCCCCTCCAGCATCCATCAGAGGCAGAGATGCTGTGATGCGCGTTCCATCACCCGGCGTGCTCTTGATGCTCAAAGCCCCTCCGATACTCTCAATTCGATCCCGAAGACCGGCCAGCCCTAAACGAGGCTCGCCCTTGGTTCCGCTCGATTCGCGTATACCTGGCCCTCTGTCTGCCACTTCGACAGTCACGGTCGCTCCATCCCAGTTGACTTCGACTTGTTGCTCATGGCCATCTGCGTGCTTGAAAGCATTGTTGAGGCTTTCTTGGATATACCGGCACAAGGCGATCTTCACGAATTGCGGCGCTTGGTCCGGAAGGTCTGCAATCATACAGGTGATCGTTGTTCCCGTTCTGCGTTCATGCTGACGGACGATGAACAGCAGCGCCTCCTTAAGTGTCAGAGTTTGAATCTCCGGCAGGAGGAGACCTTTGCAGATGTTGCGGGTATCGTTGAGCGCATCCAAAAGGGCTTTTTGAATTTTCTGCAGATTGTCTCGATCGCTCTTTGAACCCTTTACGCGGTCCAACCGCAGAAGTGCGAGGCTGATCAGTTGAGCGACACCATCGTGGAGATCGTAGCCCATTCGTCGCATAAGGCGCTCGTTGTCCTCCGTGGCGTTCTGTGCCGCACGCTCGATGCGTCCTTGCAGAACCCGATTCTGACGCAACAGTTCTGAAAGTTGGGAAACGCGCTCTCTCAGCGCTTCGCGCTGTCGATCAATCGTCTTGCTCCCATTGGCGACGATGACGAATAAGCATCCCATCATGTTCAAAGTGATCAAAGCGGTCGAGAGCCATGTCTTCCATTCCGATGCGATCAGTTCCGAGTTCAACGCTTCCGCACGCTCATGAAATTCGACGACGGCAATGACATTGCCGCTCTCGAAATCTCGGATCGGTGCAAAGACTTTGAGCACGGGTATGCCGGTAAAAGGTTCAGTGATTTCACCATCGCCGAATGTGCCATCGAAGTCTGCCACAACCGCTCCAGCCCAGGCTCGTTTGGAATGAGGGTCAAGCGGAAATCTCTTTCCTATGAGAGCCGGCTCTGAACCATGCGCGATAAGCCCATCATGTTTCCAGACGCGGATCGAGGTGATGCTCGCCTGGAGATCCGGTTTTTCCATCGCTTGGTTCAGGCGGCGAGCATTGTGTTCAGAAAGGACGTCGCCTGTTGCAAGATCTTGCAGAAGCGGAGCAAAAATGGTGTTGACATAGAGCGCTGTGGATATGCCTTTAACTTCGGCAACGCTCCTCTCGATCTGCCATGACACGAGAGTACCCATGGCGAGCATGCCCATCAGCATGACGGCGAATGCAACGAGAAGAAATTGTCCCGCAAGACTTCTTCTCTTTCTTGGCATCGGTCCCGAGAGCGTACCAAGCTCTACATGATAAGAAGCAGACACAGCGACGATCCCCCACCCCTGGACCGTAGCCTTCTTGGCGAGGTTGGGACCTAGAGGCTTTCCAAAGTAGGTCCGGAGTCCCTATTGGGTAAATACTATCCCGAAGAGGTAGCGGTTCTCAGGTGGTTTGGTCTGCGATTGCGAGTTGTGCGAGAAGCGAGATGAAGACAAGCAATGTCAAAGGCTTAGCCAATGTCTTCTGGTCCGGACAGATTTCTACGGCGAGCTCATTCCCGGTGAGAACGGCATCCCATAGTTAAATGAAGCGAGCATGAGCCCTTATGGTCAACAATGATCGTGCTCAGTCAGCTCTCTGATGATTTTCGATATAGACCCGCAAGGATTTGCCGACGTCCTCGATATGCGTCTTTAACAGAGAACAGGCAGCCGTGATCTGTCCACTCTCGCAGAGACGCAATAGCTCGGCATGCTCGGCCTCAGCCCGCTTCATGCCATCCGTCAGAGAGAGTTGAAGCCGGGTATGCCGATCGCATTCCTGAAGGAGGTTGGCGACGATCGCCAATGTGCGGGGTTGCTTGGCGTGAGAGTACAGAAGCGTATGAAACTCCGTATTCAGCTCGCCCCAGCGCCTGACATGGTGAGCCCGAAGTTCCGCACTGTATTCCTGAAGGATCCGATTGAGTTTCTCGTAGTCATTTGGGGTCAGATGCCGGGCGGATGCCTTGAGGAGGCGCGGTTCAAGCAGCGCCCTGAGTTCAAAAAGCTCCTGCACCTCGTCCGTCGAGAGCTCGGAGACGATGGCACCCCGGTGGGGATGAATCTTGACGAGCCCCTCCGCTTCGAGCTGCATCAGGGCTTCTCGAACCGGGATGCGGCTCACCCCGAACTCGCCCGCCAGAGCGTCCTGCCGCAGTGGAAATCCTGCCTTGAAATCGCCGTCCAGAATTCGTTGCCGCAGGTTTTCCGCCACCGCAGCCGCAATCGTCCGATGCTGAAGAGACTTCTGCGCTGGTCTGGCGGCTGGCTTGGTTTCGAGCGTCATGGGTTGGGCAATCACTGAACTTGGAAGGTCCGCCTCTATAGCAGCATCCCAGGAGTTTGGCTTGACAAGGTAGATTTTATACAATCTACAATAATGCCCATCAATGTCCAGTGTGGGAGAATGGCGGCATGGCTAGAATCGGATGGGAAGGGGTCTTTCCTGCGGTAACCACCCAGTTCAAGTCCAATTATGACTTGGACATCGAGGCTACGGCCAAGGTGATCGACGGGTTGATCCGAGACGGCGTCTCCGGGTTGATCGTCTGCGGAACGGTCGGGGAAAACACGTCTCTGAGCCGTTCGGAAAAGGTGGCAGTCATGGAGACCGCGAAGGATGTCTCCCGTGGCCGTGTGCCGGTGATCGCCGGTATCGCCGAGTTCACGACAGCCTTCGCATCCGAGGCTGCCAAGGAGGCCGAGCGAGTCGGGCTCGACGGCGTCATGGTCATGCCGGCTCTGGTCTACTCCTCGAAGCCGCATGAGACCGCCGCGCATTTTCGCGGCGTTGCCAAGGCCACAGACCTGCCGGTGATGGTCTATAACAATCCCCCGATCTACAAGAACGACGTGACGCCCGATATTCTGGCTTCGCTCGCGGA
Source organism: Microvirga sp. VF16 (assembly GCF_016864375.1). Taxonomy (GTDB): domain Bacteria; phylum Pseudomonadota; class Alphaproteobacteria; order Rhizobiales; family Beijerinckiaceae; genus Microvirga. Next base: position 903,491 of record NZ_CP069354.1, read on the forward strand.
TTGCGAAACGATCGTCTGCTTCAAGGATTCGTCAGGTGATACGCGCCGCTTCACCGATACGAAGAACATGGTCGGCGACCGCTTCGTTCTGTTCGCGGGCCTTGACGATGTCGTCGTCGAAAGCGTGATGCTCGGCGCTGCCGGCTGGGTCTCCGGCATGTCGAACGCGTTTCCCCAGGAAGGTGAGACCCTGTTCCGTCTGGCAAAGGCGGGACGCTACGAGGAGGCGAGGGCGCTCTATGAATGGTTCATGCCTCTGCTCCATCTCGATGCCCGGCCCGATCTCGTGCAATGCATCAAGCTGTGCGAGGCCATCATGGGCCGTGGGTCGGAGTTGACGCGGCCTCCGCGTCTTGCTCTCAATGCCCAGGAGCGTGCCGAGGTGGTGGCGGTTATGGACAAGGCCCTGAAGAACCGCCCCGTTCTTCCCGACGTCGGCTTGAAGTCCGCCGCCTGATGCGCTTACGGCGAAGGATCATGAGGTCCTTCGCCCTTTTCGTGATAGTTGGCAATATCTCTGATCAGCGAGTGAAGCGATGGCGCGTCATACCTTCTTTTGCATCGACGGTCACACCTGCGGGAATCCGGTTCGTGTGGTATCCGGTGGCAGCATTCCCCAGTTGAAGGGGGAGACGATGTTCGAGCGCCGTCAGCATTTTCTGGCGGAGTATGACTGGATCCGCACCGGCTTGATGTTCGAGCCCCGTGGACACGACATGATGTCCGGTTCAATCCTTTATCCGCCGACACGTCCCGATTGCGATGTCGGAATTCTGTTCATCGAGACATCCGGCTGTCTTCCCATGTGCGGGCACGGGACGATCGGCACCGTCACCATCGCTCTCGAGAACGGCCTGATCCATCCGAAGACACCCGGTCTCCTGCGTCTCGATACGCCGGCCGGTGTCGTCGAGGCTCGATACGAGCAGAACGGCCCTTTCATCGAGCGGGTCCGCATCACCAACATTCCCTCTTTCCTGTATGAAACGGGCTTCGAGGTTGAAGTCGAGGGGCTCGGACACCTGACCGTGGATGTCGCCTATGGCGGCAACTTCTATGCCATCGTGGAGCCGCAACAGCTCTATTCCGACCTGTCGGATATCAACCCCTCAGACATTCTGCGCTGGAGCCCGAAGCTGCGGGAGGCATTCAATGCACGGTATCGGATCGCCCATCCGGAGAATCCGGACATCGATCGCCTGACCCATGTTCTGTGGACGGGACGCGCGCAGACGAAGGTGGGCACGGCCCGCAATGCCGTGTTCTATGGCGACAAGGCCATCGACCGTTCACCCTGCGGTACAGGAACTTCGGCTCGCATGGCTCATCTTGCGGCTCGCGGCGAGCTGAAAGAGGGCGATGAGTTCGTTCATGAGAGCATCATCGGCTCGACCTTTGTCGGACGCATCGAGGGGCGGGCGAAGGTCGGAAATCGCGATGCCATCATTCCGTCGATTGAGGGATGGGCGCGGGTGACAGGCTTCAACACGATCATCATCGACGACCGCGATCCCTTCGCGCAGGGCTTCCAAGTCGTGGATCAGGCCAAACGAGCATAGTCAGTAGAAGCCTCATCTTTACCCTGAACAGGATGCACGATGCGGATCGCGATTGTCGGTGCTGGAATCGTCGGCCTCGCGGCCGCTCATGCCCTTCTCGACAGAGGACATCAGGTTATTCTCATTGATCCGGGCGATCAGACGGCGCGCCCCACGGATGGCAATGCCGGCTGGATTGCTCATACCGACATCATGCCGCTGGCATCTCCCAAGGTCTGGCGAAATCTTCCAAACTGGCTGATGGATCCGCTGGGCCCACTCACCATCAGGCCAGCCTATCTGCCTTCTCTGATGCCCTGGCTCATCCGCTTCGTGCTGGCATCGGCGCCGACGCGGATCAAGACCAGCATGGCCGCGATCCGCGCCATGAATGCGGAAGCTCTGCCAGCTTGGAAGACGTTGCTGTCCTCATTGGATTTGAGTGCTCATCTGCGAGAGAAGGGCATTTTGTCCGTATGGAAGCATCAGGATGCCTTTGAACGGACGAAAGACATCCTCGATCGCCAGCGCAATCTCGGCATCGGTGTCGACATTCTCAGCAGAAGCGATCTCGCGAAACTGGAGCCAGCACTCCACAACGTCGAGGCTGGTGTGCTCTACCCGGAGGCGTGCCACATCTCCGATCCGGCCCACTTGGCGTCCGATCTTTTGAGGCTTGCTCTCGAACGGGGAGCGCAGCACAGAGCAGCACGCGCTGTGGCAGTGGAGCCGAAAGATGGTGGCGTCCATGTCCATACGGATAGTGCCGCGAATGCCGTCATAGCCGACAGGGTTATCATCGCAGCCGGCATATGGTCGCGGCCGCTCGCGAGAACGCTGGGAGATCGAATCCCTCTCGACACCGAGCGCGGCTACAACGCGACCTATCCCAAGGGTTCGTTCGGCCTCAATCGACCGATCATGTTCGAGGGTGAGGGCTTCGTCACCACGCCTCTCGATGCCGGCGACAGGGTTGGAGGGGCGGTTGAGTTCGCGGGGCTGGAGGCCAAGCCCAATCATGAGCGCACATCCGCGATGATTGCCCGCTTGAAGCGCTTCCTGCCCGACTTCGATGCCGGTCAGGAGGCAAGGCGCTGGATGGGCTTTCGCCCATCCATTCCGGATTCACTGCCGGTGATCGGCCCGTCCAGACAGGACAATCGCGTGGTCTACGCCTTCGGTCATGGTCATCACGGTTTGACCCAGGCTGCAATCACATCGCAGCTTGTCGCAAATCTGATCGATGAAATGACCAGCGGAATCGATCTCAAGCCATACTCGGCGCAGCGCTTTTGAAACTTGCCCCGGGATCCTCACCTGACACGCATTATGCCGTAGGCTGAGGCATTGTCGGCGTTACAGGGATCTCCGGCGGTGACGTGGGTGGCACTCCGACCGGTTCTCCCGGCGGTGGAATGTCGCCAGGGGTTGTCGGAGGCACCCCGACAGGCTCAGGCTGAGGTGATTCAGGCGGCGTCGGGGGACTCACAGGCGCCGGATTGGGATCGGCCGGTGTCGGCTCCGGATAAGGCTGGTTCGGCAGAGGAATGGGCATTCAGACGGCACTCCGCTGATGAGGTGGAAAACGTTACCTTTCAAGGGGCAATCATCAGCGCGACAGGAGGTTCCGGCATGAAACGCGACTGGCACGCTTCAGGGCTTGGCGAATCCTGCCGCCCGTAACGAAAGATGCCCTGACTGCGGGTTCTGGGTGAAGAACAGCCCGCCCTTTCGTGCCGAGTGGCCAGGAATGTAGTCGAGGATCACGCTACTGGTCTCAGGGCCACTACCTCCTGAGATAGTCCCCTCGATCCGTACCTGCGCGGCCGCCGCGCCGCCGACATTGCGAGCCTCGAATATGACGCGGTAGCCGCCCGCAACCTGGCTTGTCTCCGTTGCTGCAACCATGATCGCCGGTGAAGAGGTCGCATCGTGCAGTGCCTGCCACCCGATGAAGCCGAAGACGCAGAGCGCCAAGAGAAAACCTAAGCCTGATGCGAGCCATTCGAGCCAGGGAATATGATTCCCGGAGCCGGAGTGAGTTTCGTTCTCGATTGCTCTGTTCTGCTCCATCGCCGCCTCATATCACCAGTCGGGCCGTTGCGGCGCCGAGCGAAGCCGGGAACCCGAGCACCACAACCATGTTCGCGATCTCCGTCGGTGCCACCCCCTCCGTGCGCCCAAAGGTCCAGAGCACATAAAAGCTGATGAGCAGGGCAATGCCGTATCCGGCCAGGGTGAAGTGGAAGAAAGTGGACAGAAACGTACCACCCTCCAGCCGGCTCTCCTGACCGGAGAAGCCGACTGTGTAGACAAGCACATGCAAAAGAATGATGGAGAGGGCGCCGAGCGCCAAGGTGTGCCAAGGAGACATCTGGTAGGCGATCAGGATCATTTCCTCCGTCGGCGCCACATTGAATGCCAGGAACAGGGCGCCTGCCAGCATCAGGAAAAGCTCTCCACCGTATCCGGCTTCCGCCTTGCGCTCCTCTTCGGCCTGGATGTCCTGTCCGCCCCCAAGCTGCTTGCGCCCGAGCATGGCCCCGATGCTCGCCGGCACGCTCTGCAGGGCCACCTTGCCGACGATCTCGTTCCACGTCATGTCGAGGGTGATCACCGCCAGGAGAGCGAGCATGGCCGCCGAGGTGAGGACGCCGACCCCGAAGGCCGCAAAGGCATCCATCGCGTCCTCCTTCCAGCTGAAGGTCTTCTCGAAGCCTGCGAAGTAGGACAAGCCGATCAGGATGGCGAAATTGATGCTCATGAACAGGAGCAGCCGAACAGGCTCCATCGAGAACCCCAGCCACCACATCTCCATGGTCATCAGGAGCGGAATGGCAAAGATGACAGCCCCGCCAAAGGCGCGACCCAGGCCAATGGCATAGTCTTTGTTCGTCTCCGGAACGCTGTCGTCGTGCACCATCTCAACAACCTGCGGCCGACTTCGCCATGAACGAAGCTTGGCCGTGCGAGGAGAACCCGCGTGCCGGGACAAGGTTCCAAAGCAGCCCGCGCTACCGGCGGAAGCTGGAGCTTGTCATGTCCGCTCGCCCATCGTCTCGGCGAGGACGTGCTATTCCTGCCCGCGCTCACGGCGGCGGCGCTCGACCTCCTGCTTGATCATCACATCGAGGATCTCACTCGGCACCGCCTTCGATGGGCGGCTGTTGACGGCACGCAGACGCTCGAGGTCGAACTTCGGCTCGCGATTGACGGTGAGGAGGCCGTTGGTCTCCTGGGCCGTATCGGTGAGCTGCGTGTAGCAGAAGCCCGCGAGCGCGGTGGAGGCAAGCAGCGCATCGACGAGTTCCTCATAGCGTGTGAGCAATTCATCGGGGCTGGCGAACTGACCGTAGCCGAACCAGTCCTCGCTGGCCTGCGGCACGAAGCCAAGCCCGCCGAATTCGCTGATCACGATGGGCTCGTCGTCGATCTCGACGCCTTCGCCCAAAAGCGGATGGTGATGCGGACGCACTTCGCGGAACGTGCGCGCGATGGTCTCCCGGTCGGCGTAACGCTCCCGCAACATGTCGCCGGTCGGCGCATAATCATGCACGCCGAAGATGTCGCCCACCGCATGCTGCCATCCATCATTGCTGATCACGGGCCGCGTCGGATCGAGCGCACGGGTGAGGTGATAGAGCGCCTGCACGAAGTCGCGCTGCTGCCTTGACCGATCCAGGTCCGGGACGCCCCAGCTTTCGTTCAAGGGTACCCAGGTGATGATCGAAGGATGGTTGTAGTCCCGCCGGACCGCCTCAAGCCACTCGCGGGTCAGCATTTCGGCAGCACGATCCGAGTACACATAGGCATTGGCGGCTTCGCTCCAGACGAGCATGCCGAGCCGGTCGCACCAGTACAGAAAGCGCGGATCCTCCATCTTCTGATGAATGCGGATCCCGTTGAAACCGAGCGATTGCGCCAGCTCCACCTCGCGCTTGAGGGCATCCGCGTCCGGGGCGGTCAGGAGCGAATCCGGCCAGTAGTTCTGCGCCAGGACCAGCCGCAGGAAAGTCGGAATGCCGTTGATGATGAAGCGCCCGTCGCGGGCCTCAACGCGGCGCAGACCGAAATAGCTTTCGACGCGGTCGACAATGGCACCGTTCCCGTCGATCAGCTCGATTACGGCCTCGATGAGGTTGGGATGTTCCGGAGCCCAGAGCAATGTGCGGCGTCGGCGGATCGCCGCATCGTTGATGTCGAGAAGAAGGTCGCGCCGCAGCTCACGGCCGGAGGTCAGATAGGTGTCGTCGATGAGAGTGCGTGCGGGCCGGTCGCCCGTCAGTTGCACCCTCACGCGCCAGCCGGCGGGAGGCGCGCGGTCGAGCCGGAGGATGAGCCCGGCGCCGAGGCGATCGACATCGGGCGTCCAGCGCAGCTCGGCAATGGCAACCCTCGGAACTGGTTCCAGCCAGACCGGCTGCCAGATGCCGGTGGTGCGGTGATACCAGATATAGCCGGGCTGTTCCTCCCAGTACTGCTTGCCCCGCGGCTGCTGCAGGTCGCGTGGTTCGTCCTCGGCACGAACCACGATCACCTGGGTTGTGCCCGGAACGAGCAGGGGGGTGATGTCGGCGGAAAAAGGGGTCTGCCCGCCTGTGTGCTCGACCGCCATGCGACCGTTGACCCAAATGGTGGCCTTGTAGTCGACAGCGCCGAAATGGATGAGAAGGCGGTCCCGACGATCCGCCTCATCCACCCCCACCTCACGCCGGTACCAGACGACCGGGTGAAAGCCGGTTTCGTGCACGCCGGACAATTTGCTCTCGGGGGCGAAGGGCACCAGGATCTCGCGAGTGAAGGGCTCTGTCCGCTCGAACCAGCGTTCGGCAAGCCCTCGATCCTCATCGTCGAAAGCAAAGCCCCACGGGCCGCACAGATCGATCCAGCGTTCGCGGCGCAGCTGCGGGCGAGGATGGAGATCTACAGGGGAGATCGTTTCGGCCATGTCTCGTCTCCTTGTCTAGCGTGAAGCCAGACGGCTCTTCGCCGACCAACGCGCGAGGGCAGGGGATGTTCTCAAGCGGTGGATCAGGTGCAACTTTCTCCGATGTGAGCCGTTTCCTACCCTGGATCCCATGACGGCCGAGGTTCGCCTGCGGCCTAATCGCTGTGCTGCAGTGGAAGCACTGACGCTCAAGAGATGGCCACGGCATGACCCGACCGCTCCCGCCTCGATCTCAACTCCAGCGATTGACAGCACCTGAAGCCTTCTGGTGGTCTACCGGAATCGAGGACACCTTCATCACGGCTCCACACCCGGTCACAGGGCGCACCCTCGACGAGTATGAGCTGACGGGCCATTACGACCGCTGGCATGACGATCTCGGCCTTGTCGCCGAACTCGGTGTTCCCTGCGCCCGCTACGGCGTGCCATGGCACCGGATCCAGCCTACGCCGCGCACCTGGGACTGGACCTTTCCCGACGAGACGCTGGAGCGCCTGCTCGATCTCGGCATCGACCCTCAGGTCGACCTCGTCCATTACGGATTGCCGTCCTGGATCGAAGGCGCCTTTCTTCATCCCGACTATCCAAAGCTCGTCTCCGATTATGCAGCGCGCCTCGCTGAGCGTTTTCGCGGGCGGATCACCTGGTACACCCCGCTCAACGAGCCGCGCATCACCGGCTGGTATTGCGGGCGTCTCGGTTGGTGGCCGCCGTTCCGGCGCAGCTGGCCCGGCTTCGTGGCGCTGATGCTGGCCATCGCGAAAGGCATGGTGGAAACCGTCAAGGCGTTGGAGAACGTCGATCCGGAAATCGTGCCGTACTTCGTCGATGCGACCGACCTGTTCGATACTGACGATCCTGCGTTCGAGGACGAGGCCCAGCGCCGTCAGGACATCGTTTTTCTCGCGTTGGATCTCGTCTCGGGACGGATCGACGAGCACCATTCGCTCTGGTCTTGGCTGTTGAAGAACGGCGCGCGGGAGGCCGATCTCGCTTATTTCCTCGACAACGCCGTTCCGCTTCCGGTCATCGGCATGAACCTCTACCCGATGTTCACGCAGAAGAAGCTGCTGCGGGATGCCGGAGGGCGTTTTCGGATCCGCATGCCCTATGCCGGCGCCGATCTCATCATCCGTCTTGGGCGGCTCTATCACGAGCGTTACCAAGCGCCGCTCATGATCTCGGAGACGGCCTCGATCGGCTCCCTGCGCCGCCGGCTCGATTGGCTTGATGCATCGGTCGCGGCCACACGGCAGCTGCGCGAAGAGGGAATTCCACTGGTGGGATATACCTGGTGGCCGATGTTCGCCCTTGTCACCTGGGCCTACCGCCAGGGCCGTCGCCCCGTGACGGATCATCTGGCTCAGATGGGGCTGTGGGACATCGTCCCGGACGAGGCCGATCCGCTGCGACGGGTGCGAACCCCGGCCGTCGATATTTATCAGAGCTTGGTGCGAAGCGGGACCGAGAACATCGGCAGGCTCGCCGAAATGCCGTCCCGTGCTGCGGCAAGCCTTTAAAGCCGAATGGGGAGAGCGGGATGTTCAGAAGCTTCTTTCTGGCCGGATTCGAAGGATCCACAGGCTACAACCGGCATGGTGATTGGTTCGACCAGGTGGTCGCGACGGGCCATGACAAGACGGTCGACGAGGATTACCGGCAGCTCGCCGAGCTCGACATTCACGCGGCGCGTGAAACCATCCGCTGGCCCTTGGTCGATCTCGGTCGCGGACGCTACGACTTCTCCACGGTCGAGCCCTTCGTCGAGGCGGCGCGGCGCTATCATGTGGAAGTCATCTGGGATCTCTTCCACTACGGCTATCCGCGGGGCCTTGACCTGTGGAGCGAGGATTTTCCCAAGCGATTTGCCGATTATTGCTATGCCGTCGGCCGCTACATTGCACAGCGCACGGAAGGCACCTGCGCTTTCACGCCGGTGAACGAGCCCTCGTTCATGGCTTACGCAGCCGGTGAGAAGGGCCTGTTCGCACCCCATGTCACGGGGCGCGGCTGGGACCTCAAGGTGGCGCTCACGCGGGCGGCCATTGAAGGTATCAACGCCTTGTGGGCGGCCTGCCCAGGCGCGCGCATGGTGAATGTCGATCCCCTGTGCCGCGTAGCTCGCCCCTTCGACCGTCCAGAACTTGAGGAAGAAGTGCGAGACTTCAACGAGCGCCTCGTTTTCCAGAGCTGGGACATGCTCTGCGGTCGCCTGTTGCCGGAGCTTGGCGGCAGCCGGGAGCACTTGGACATCGTGGGCATCAACTATTACTGGACCAACCAATGGGAGTTCGGCGGCGCGGCGCGGGAGGATGGCGTGATCCCGCCGCTTGCGGATGACGATCCGCGCCGGTGGTCCTTGAGCGCGCTCGTTCGCTCAGTGTGGGAGCGCTATGGCGGCGAAGTGATGATCACGGAAACCAGCCATATCGGCGACAGCCGCGGCCGCTGGCTGTGGGAGGTGGCGCAGGAAGCGGAGGAACTGCTTCTAGATGGCGTGCCAATACGCGGCGTATGCCTCTATCCGATCTTAGGCATGCCGGAATGGCACGATCCGGAGATCTGGACGCCGATGGGTCTTTGGGACCCGGTCTGCCATCGCGAGCCCTGCGGCGAGCGATTGATCTGCGAGCCGATGCTCGAAGCTCTGCAATCCGTGCGCCATGTGGACGAACTGCATCACAGGGTCTTCTCTGATTCCGAACGGCGAAAAGCCTCGGTTCGCCCGAAGCGAACAGCAGGAAAGATGGCAAGGCCGGTTGCGGCTGAGTGATCGTTGTTCGCTGCAACTATCCGTAAGATGCTTGGCTCAGGAATGACTCAAGCAAAGCGTGCGAAAGCCTGCGAGACCGGCATTCTCGGCCACGGTCGCTTTCATTCCCGCCTCGCGAAGAGCGAGGCTGTAGCGCTGGCACAAAGCCGGTGCACCGATCAGAGTGACGTGTTTGTCCAGCGCACTGTATTCCTCGATCACTTCATTGATTTCCGCGCCGATCAGCAGGCCGGAGAGATAATTGCTGATATCGGCAGGAGGCAGTTCCTCGAACAGAACCAAGCTGCGCGCTGAGAAGATGCGCCGCAGGATGCTGCCGCCGATGCGACGATCCTGGCTAAGCCTGACGCCACGCACGAACGCCTCCGGATTGTCGGCCGATTGCGCGGGAATGAGCTTGCTGACGAGCGAGTTCGATTTGAGCAGCGCGGCGATCTCACCCGACATATAGGTGGCGAAGCGCTCGATGCGACCATCCTTGACGGCAACCCATTTGGTGTGGGCGCCGGGGAGGGCGACAAGACCGCTATTCTGGCCCATCGCGCCAAAGACCTTGAGCTCTTCCCCGCGCATCATGTCGGGGAGGGGCGTGCGTACCGAGACGCCGGGAAGAAAGACGAGCGGCGGCAGATCGTCGATCTGTTTGACGATTGCCCGCGCCGCGATGTCGTTCAGCGAAGCAGGTGTTTCCGCATAGGGCGTCTCGACCCAGCCATTGCGGCTGGTGATCATGCCGGAGAGGTAGATGCGGCTCGCCTCTGCTGCCCAATCTCCGACGATCTCGCGCAGCGCGGCCTCAAATCCGCCGTCGGTGACATGGTTGACGCCTCTCGCCTCCTGCCGCTCTCCGAGAAGGCTTCCGTCAGGAGCGAAGAGATAGGCATGGAAGGCAGCCGAGGTCCATTCGATGGCAAGGAACACGCGAAACTCCTTTAGTAGGCCGGCTTGACGGGGAACCAGTCCCGCCGCTCGCTGTCGAGATAGGCGCCGACGATGCCGTCGACCGCATAGCGCTGTACGGCATCCTCATCGATCTCGACGCCGAGGCCGGGCGCGTCCGGAACCTGAAAGCGTCCGGACAGCATGGTCGGAGGAGCGGGCGAGATGTCGCCGCCGAGATAGGCCCGCTCGGTATCGATGGCGAGGCTCATGTTGGGGATCGATGCCGCGAGGTGGATATAGGCAGCCTGCGACAGGGCGAGCTCCGCGCCGGAATGCAGAGTGACGGGAATGCCGACCGCCTCGCAGATCGCGGCAGCCTTGATCGTCTGCCACAGCCCGCCTTCCTCGTGCGGATCGAGCAGCACCACATCGGCAGCATCGGCGCGCACGATGTTGCCGATATCGGACAGGGTATAGGCGCTCTCGTCGAGAGCGATCGGCACCGGCGTGGACCGGCGCAGGAGCGCATGGCCCGCCAGATCGTCGAGTTCCAGCGGCTGCTCCACATAGGCCGGATCGAAGGCGCGCAGCTTCTCTATCTGCCGCTTGGCGGTGCCGGGCGTCCAGGCGCCGTTCACGTCGAGGCGCAGGGCCCGCGGGCCGATGGCCTCGCGGGAAGCTTCTGCCAGCAAGATGTCGCTCGGCTCATCGAAGCCGATCTTGACCTTGAAGGTCTCATAGCCGGCATCGAGAAACCTCCCGATCCGCTCCTTCAACTGCTTCGTATCCTTGGTGAAGAGATAGGCGGCAGCTTCCACATCCTTGCGCCAGCGCCCGCCCCAGAGGCTCGACAGAGGAAGCTTGGCCTGTTTCCCCAAAGCGTCCCACATGGCCATCTCGAGCGCCGCAATCGCCATGACGGCTGCTCTCTTGTGGTGGTAGTAGCCGGCACCGAGAACGTGCCGGTGCAGCCGCTCCACATCGGCCACGGGATAGCCCAGCCCCACCTTGGCAACGATGTCGGAGAAGACGGCCGGCACGGCTGCGATCAGCGAGATCGTCTCACCCCAGCCGACAATCCCGGCATCCGTTTCGATCCGGCAGATGAGCCGGGTCGTCCCGATCCTCCGGCCCGATCCCCACAGGATGTCTTCCGTGAATGGCACCCGCACCAGGGTGTGATGGATGGCGGTGATTTTCATCGCGAAAAGCCTCTTCAACGAAAGGCGGGTTGACTTGGAACTCAGTTCCAACATAATCGGAGCCATCCTGAAGGGTCAATTGGGCAGCTGGCTCATCCTTTCGACGGAGCTTTGATGGGACGCATGCAGGCCGAGCTGAAAATCGACGATGAGGCCGAAATCGGCGCGTCCGGGCCGGTTCCCGGCGTGCAGGCGCTCACGCGGGGCGTTCAGCTCCTCGAGCTTGTCGCCTCAGCAGCCGCGCCTCCCCGGTTCACGGACCTGCTCGAAGGGTCCGGCATGCCCAAGGGCACATTGCATCGCATCCTCCAGGCTCTGGTCGACGAACGGCTTCTGAAGCTCGACAGCCGGGATCAGACCTACCGTCTTGGCTCACGCCTGTTTCAATGGGCGCACCGGGTCTGGGACGATTTCGACCTGCGCGGAGCGGCCGAGCCTGAATTGGAACGGCTGCGTGACCTCACAGGCGAGACGGTGCGGCTCGGCATCCTCGACGGCGATGAGATTCTCTACATCGATCAGCGTGAAGCGCCGCAGCCGGTGCGTCTCAGCAATGGTGTCGGCAGCCGGGCCAAGCCCTATGCCAGCGGCCTCGGCAAGGCGATCCTGGCGCATCTTTCACTCGAGATGCGGCGTAGGCTCCTGGGCGAAGCGGAGCTGAAACGGCTGACGCCTCATACCATCGCGGATTTCAACGAACTGATCAGCCAGCTCGATCTCACCAAGGCCCGCGGCTATGCGGTTTCCATCGACGAGCAGAATGTCGGCATCAGCTCCGTGGCCGCGCCCATTCTGGATCACGAGGCCAAGCCCCTCGGCGCCATCGGCGTCATCGGCCCGTCTTTTCGGCTGCCACCCGAGCGCCTTCATGCCCTCGGGCGCGATGTCATCGAGGCGGCGCGGCGAATCTCAGGCAATATTGGCGAGGTGGCGATGTCGCTGAATATCAATCCGCGACCTCTTGGCGCCGACCGGAACGATGTGCGCTGCGCCATTCCCGCCAGCCTCTTCCTGGGCGAGGGGCCGCATTGGTCTGCTCAAGACCAGCAGCTCTATTTCGTCGATATTCTTGCGCCATCCGTCTGTGTTGGCGATCCCGTGAAGGGTTCCTATCGCTCCTGGGCGATGCCGGAGCTCACGAGTTTCCTCATCCCGCGTAAAGGTGGAGGCTTCATCGCCGGCATGCAGAGCGAGGTGCGGGCAATCGATCCGGTGAAGAACGAGAGTACCGTGCTCGCACGGCCGGAAATCAACCGCCCCGGCAATCGCTTCAATGACGGAAAGTGCGACCGCCGCGGCCGGCTCTGGGCCGGGACGCTCGCCATCGACACGACGCCTGGCCAGGGCTCGCTCTGGCGGCTCGATCCGGATGGCCAAGTTCACCAGATGGACCGGGGCTTCCACGTCTCGAACGGTCTGGGCTGGAGCCCCGACGATCGCCTCTTCTATTTCACCGATACCGCGAAGCAGACCATTTACGTCTACGACTTCGACAGCGAGACGGGTGCCATCGAGAACCGCCGCGTCTTCGTGACCGTGCCGGAAAGCGAGGGAAAGCCAGACGGCCTGACCATCGATGCTGAAGGCTTCGTGTGGAGCGCGCATTGGGATGGCTGGTGCGTCACACGCTATGACCCGGACGGGCGTGTGGAGCGCGTCATCAACCTGCCGGTGCCGCGTCCGACAAGCTGCGTGTTCGGCGGCGCGGACCTGCAGACGCTGTTCGTCACTTCCGCACGCATCCGGTTGTCCGCCGCACAGATCGCCGATGCTCCCCTGTCGGGCAGCGTCTTTGCGATTGAGACCGGAATCAAGGGATTGCCCGAAAACGTCTTCGGCGGATGACAGATATCGCAAGGGTGCGCAATCGACATGGCTAGATTAGAGCTACACCAGATCCGCAAATCCTTCGGCCCTGTCGACGTGCTGAAGGGAATCGACCTGAATGTCGAGGACGGTGAGTTCACCGCCTTCGTCGGTCCGTCGGGCTGCGGAAAGTCCACGCTGCTGCGCCTGATCTGTGGGCTCGATGAGATCACCTCGGGCCAGATGACGATCGACGGTCAGGTGGTGAACGACGTGCCCCCGGCCAAGCGCGGCATCGCCATGGTGTTCCAGTCCTATGCGCTCTATCCGCATATGTCCGTTGCCGACAACATGGGCTATGCCCTGAAGCTGGCGGGTACGCCGCGGGATGAGATCCGCCGTCGTGTCGAGGCGGCGGCCAAGGTGCTGCGCATCTCCGATTACGTGGACCGCAAGCCGCGTCAGCTATCGGGCGGTCAGCGCCAGCGCGTCGCCATTGGCCGCGCCATCGTGCGCGAGCCGAAGATCTTCCTGTTCGACGAGCCTCTCTCCAATCTCGATGCGGCGCTTCGCGTCGAGATGCGCATCGAGATCGCGCGCATGAAGGAGCGGCTCGGCACCACGATGATCTATGTCACGCACGATCAGATCGAGGCCATGACGCTCGCCGACAAGATCGTGGTACTCAATGCGGGCAAGGTCGAGCAGATCGGCTCGCCGCTCGAGCTCTACAACGCTCCGGTCAATCGCTTCGTCGCAGGCTTCATCGGAAGTCCGCGCATGAACTTCCTGTCCGTGCAAGGGCAGCGTCTCGAAGGCGGCAGGGTGAGGGTGCATGGCGGACTCGTTTCCCTGAACACGCTTCCGCCTGAGGCGCCTGCTGAGATCGGCGTGCGCCCCGAGCATCTGGAGCTCTGCGCGCCTGGCTCTAGCAATGCCCTGGACGGCAAGATCGTCATGACCGAGCATCTCGGCAGCGACACTTATGCCTATGTGGCGCTCGAGGGCACGGAAGAGATGATCGTCGTGCGCCTCGACGGCGAGCGACCGATCCGTCAGGGAGAATATGTGGGCGTCTCGATCAATCCGGACGCGGTGCATGTGTTCTCGGCCGATGGGCGGACGCTGGTTTCCGCGAAGCCGATGGCGAGGAATGCGGCATGAGCATTCATCCCGAACTCATTCCGCGTGTAACGGTCGAAGGTGCCGTCTATCCGAGCCTGAAAGGGAAAGGTGTTCTGATCACGGGCGGCGGGTCCGGAATCGGCGCGTCCCTGGTCGAGCACTTTTGCGCGCAAGGCGCCCATGTCGGCTTCATCGAACTGAATGCGGATTACGCAGGCGAGACGGCGCAGCGCATCGAGGCAGCGACCGGAAACCGGCCGCATTTTGAAGCGGTGGACCTGCGCGACATCGGGGCGCTTCGCTCCGCCATCAGTTCTCTCTCCGAGCAGATCGGGACGGTCCGTGTTCTGGTCAACAATGCCGGCAACGACGATCGGATGCCACTTGAGGACGTGACGCCCGAATATTGGGACGAACGCTTCCAGACGAACCTGCGCCACCAGTTCTTCGCCGCTCAGGCGGTGATCGGCGACATGGCTCAAGCCGGGGGTGGGTCCATCATCAACATGGGGTCGATTTCCTGGATGCGCGGAGCAGCCGGGCTCATCTTTTATACGACGGCGAAATCCGCCGTCATGGGCATGACGAAGTCGCTCGCACGGGAAGTCGGCGAGCGCAACATCCGCGTCAACTCCATCGCCCCCGGATGGGTTCTCACCGAGCGCCAGGTCGAGCGGGCGAAGCGCATCTATCAGGGAAAGTTTGCTGAATATCTCGAGGTGCAATGCCTCAAGGAACATCTCCTGCCTCCGGACATCGCCCGGATGGCCCTCTGGCTTGCTGCCGACGACTCACGTCTCGTGACCGCGCAGACATTCATCGTCGACGGAGGGGTGGTCTAGCGCGCAACCGCCTCAGGGAAAAAATGTGCGCAGGAATATGGAGTTTGCTCCATATCGGGAGGAAGAACGATGAAACAATTCAAGTCGATCGCGTCCGTTGCCATGCTGGCAGCAGGGCTCGGCCTGTCGGGCCAAGCCGCCAATGCTGCCGATGTCAGCTTCATGAGCTTCAGTTACGCGGAAGAGGCCGCCAAGCCCTCCGTTGAAGCATTGCTAAAAGGCTTTGAGGCACAGACCAAGCTCACGGTCGAGCCGTTGGGCTATGCCTGGGGCGACATGCAGAAGAACATCTTTCTGCGGGCGCGCTCCAAGACGCTCCCGGGCGTTGCCCAGTTGTCGGAACGCTGGCTCCCGAGCTTCGCCAATGTCGCCGGTCTCGTCGATCTGAACGAGGTCTATGGCAAGGACAAGCTGGCCGCCATGTTCGCGCCTGACGCCCTCGCCATGGGGCAGATCGGCTCCAAGCAATATGCGCTGCCGCTCATCTCCGGCTCCATCGGCCTCATCGCCAACAAGGCAGTGCTGGAGAAGGCGGGCGTCGCGAAGACGCCGACGACCGTCGAGGAATTCCGGAACGCTCTGGTCGCAGTTCGCGACAAGGTGCCGAACTCGGTGCCTTACACCATGGCGACCAAGAACAACGGCTCGATCCTGCTCGACTTCATGATCTGGACCTGGACCTTCGGCGGTGAAATCATCGACGAGCAGGGCAAGGTGAAGATCGGCAATGGCGATGCCGGCAAGCAGGCACTCGGCTTCATGGTCGGCCTGATGAAGGATCGTCTTGCAGCGCCCGAGATCGACCGGCCCGACGCCCGCCGGCTCGTGGCCCAAAGCGCCTCGGCCTTCTTCTTCGACGCGCCTCAGGCCAGGACGCACCTGCGCAGCTTCTCCGGACAGGGCCCATCTTTCGACGCCAATGTTCTGCCGCTGGCGACGCCGGTCGCCGTTGCCGGAAAGGAGCCCGCTTCCATCCAGTGGGGACATCTGCTGGTTCAGTTCTCGGCTGACGGCAAGGCGAAGGCCGATGCGCCGGCGAGCCAGTTCATCACCTACCTCACTTCTGACGCGGCACAGGCGACGTTCCCGCTGGAGCAGAGCGCTCTGCCGGTGACGAAGTCCGCGCGCGCCAATCCGAAGGTGACGGGAGACGCATATCTGACGGCCTGGGCTAAGGCGGCGGGTAATCCGCGCCGCAACGAAGTCGGCATCTGGCCGAACGCCGCGGAACTGACACAGATCATCGGCGAAGAGGCGCAAGGTGCGCTGCTCGGCCAGAAGAGTGTCGACGATGCCATCCAGTCGATGCAGAAGCGCCTCGAGACGTCGATGGCGAATGTCAATAAGCAGAACTGATTTCATCGGCCGACTGTTCGAGAACGCACAGCCGGCCGAACTCTCCTGCATCTTGCATTGCATGTGATGATCCCATGAATCTTGCCGCTGAGATCACATCAGCTCCTGCACCGGTCCAAGTGTCGCCGCATGCCGTGCGCGGCGGGCTGAAAGCAGGCCAGCGCCGCGTCGGCATGTTGCTTCTGCTCCCGGCGGCGATCGCTTTCGGCCTCGTCATCCTCTATCCGTTCCTCCAGGCGCTGGCGCTCTCCCTCTTCGAGTACACGCTCGAGACACCGGCGCCGCGATTCTACGGCCTGGGAAATTTCGCCAAGATCGCCGCGACGCCGGACGTGTGGCAGGCTTTCGTCACCACGGCCATCTATGTGTTCTTCACGACGACCGGGACGCTTATCCTCGGTCTCGGCTGGGCGCTGATCCTGAACCAGCCGTTCCGCGGCCGGGGATTGCTGCGCTCCATGTCGCTTCTCCCCTGGGTTCTGCCGAGCACCGTGAGCGCCTTTATCTGGGGCTGGATCTTCAACAGCCGCTATGGGGTGTTGAACGCGTTCCTCATGGAACTCGGCTTCATCGACATGCCGCAGGCCTGGCTCTCCACATCGGCGGGGGCCATGGTTGCGGTGATCATCACCAAGATCTGGCTGTCGATCCCGCTCTTCATGGCGTTCTTCCTCGCCGGGCTGCAGAACATGGACCGCGAACAGGTCGATGCGGCGCGGGTCGACGGAGCCAACAACTGGGCGATCCTGCGCGATCATGTGCTGCCGCATCTCCGCCCGGTCCTGATTGTCGTCGTGGTGCTCGGCGTCATCGGCAACCTGCAGCAATTCGACACGATCTATGCCCTGACCGGTGGTGGGCCAGTCCGCGCGACGGCCGTTCTCTCTGTGGAGGTCTATCGCCGCGCTTTCGAGCAATGGGATGTCGGCTTTGCCTCCGCGATCGGCGTGCTTTGGGTGGCGACCCTTCTGCCGCCCGCCTTCCTTTATTTGCGCATGCTGGTGAAAGGCGCCTGACATGTTCGATCTCTCCAGCACGATCTCCAAGGTGGTCTTCGGCTTGCTTCTGGCGCTGATCGGCCTGTTCCTGTTCTTTCCGCTCTATTGGCTGGTGATCTCCTCGGTGAAATCGAACGCCGAACTCTACAGCATCGTCCCGACGCCGTTTCCGCTCGCGCCGACGCTGACGCATTTCATCACTGCGCTGACGACCGGCAAGCTGCCGATGTATCTGGTCAATAGTCTGATCGCATCGGGATCGAGCGCGGCGCTCAATACGCTTCTGGCGCTTTATGCCGGCTACAGTTTCGCCAAGTACCGTTTTGCGGGGCGCCAGCCGGTGATGCTCTTCATGCTCTCGGCGCAGATGTTCCCGTTCGGGCTGCTGCTGATCAGCATCTATCCGCTCATGAGCGAAATCGGGCTCCTGGACACCCGTCCCGGACTGATCCTGAGCTACATCGTCTTCGCCCTGCCGGTCTCGACCTACATGCTCTACAGCTATTTCTCGCAGGTGCCTGACGAGCTGATCGAGGCCGCGCGGGCGGATGGGGCGAGCGACCTGCGCATCTTCCACACGATCGTCATCCCGATCTCGATCCCGCCGATCGTCACGGTCTTTCTCTACTCATTCATGTGGTCGTGGAACGACCTCTTGTATTCGATGACGCTCATCGTGTCCGATGACAAGCGCACCATCGGTCCCGGCCTTCTGCTCACCTATCTGAACGAGGTCAATTCGGATTGGGGTGGCGCCATGGCGGCATCCCTTCTAGCATCGGCTCCGATTGTGGCCGCGTTCCTCTTCCTCCAGCGATATTTCATTCAAGGCGTTACGGCAGGAGCTGTTAAATGACGACCTCGCTTTCCGGTGCATTTCCGGTTCTTCCGACCCCCTTCCGCTCCAATGGGGCCATTGATGAGACCGACTTCCTGGCCATCATCCGGTTCGCTCTCGAGAGCGCTGTCGATGGGGTCGTCTATCCCGGTGTGGCGAGCGAGGTGGATACCTTAAGCGAGGAGGAGAGGCGGAGCCAGGTCAACCTTCTCGCCCGTGAAATCGATGGCCGCATACCGATCATCATCGGCGCGAGCGATCCCGATCCGGCTATCGCCGCCCGCCATGTCGCCCATGCGGCCGAAATCGGCGCTGCCGCGGCGATGGTGATGGCGCCCGGACATCTCGGCAATTCAGTTGAGGCACAGATCGAATATTTCCAGCAGGTTGCCGCCGGGGCCGGCGTGCCGATCATGCTGCAGAACCAGCCCAAGCCCATCGGCGCCGGATTGACGCCGGAGGAGGTGGCAGCGGTCGCTTCCGCTGTCGACATGATCCGCTACATCAAGGAGGAGACGCCACCGTGTGGGCAGCACCTCACACGCATCAAGAACGCGGCGAAGGATTCCGTCGATGCGATCTTCGGCGGGGCCGGGGGGCGCTACGTGATGGACGAGATGGCGCGCGGCGCGGCCGGCACCATGCCGGCCTGCGAACTCGCCGACATTCACGCCATGATGATGAAGTCCTGGCGCGAGGGTGACGTCGCAACGGCACGAAAACTCTATTCCGCTTCGCTTCCTCTTCTGAACTTCCAGGCGATCTTCCGAATGCACATGACAAAAGAGGTCCTGCGGCGCCGCGGTGTGATCCGGAACACGTTCGTCCGTGGCAAAGGCCCCAAATTCGACGATGGAGATCGCGCCGAACTGTCACTTCTTCTCCAAGAGGCGGTGCTTCCCTACAAGCACCACCGTCCGGTCTGATCGCTCATGAGCCATCCCGTCGATTCCATCGTCAAGGTCGAAACCTTCATCATCTCGATCCCGCGCGAGGTGCCCTATCTCGGGCCCTTGAGGGAGGGGGAGCGCATCAACGAGCGTGGCTATCTTGTGCGCAAGGGCAACCGCACGATCTATCCCTCCACGGACATGACCCTGCTCATCAAGGTCACCGGCGAGAGGGGGCGCGTCGGCTGGGGCGAGTGCTACGGCATCGTGGCACCTGAGGCGACGAAGGCCATCATCGACGATGTCCTCGGACCCGTCATCATCGGGCGCGATCCCGGCGATGCGGTGGTGATCCATGAGGATCTTTACGACCTCATGCGGGTGCGCGGGTTCTTTGGCGGATACTACGTGGATGCTCTCGCCGGTGTCGACATCGCGCTCTGGGATCTCGCCGGCAAGAACCTTGGCGTTTCGGTCTCCACGCTACTCGGCGGGCGGCGGCATTCCACGATCCCGGCCTATGTGTCGGGACTGCCTCGTGCCACTCTGCAGGAACGCTGCGACCTTGCCGTCGAGTGGGTGGCAAAGGGGTATCGCGGCATCAAGTTCGCGGCGGTCGTGTCCGACGAAGGCATCGTAAAGGAGATGCTGGCTCTGCGTGAGGCGGTCGGTCCCGACATCGACCTCATGGTCGATCTGCATTGGAAATTCGAAGCCTCCGAGGCGGTGCGCCTCATCCGGCGCCTTGAGGCCTCGAACCTCTACTTCGCCGAAGCGCCGTGCCAGCCGGAAGACCTGGAAGGTCAGACCCGGGTGGCGCGAAGCATCGGCGTGCCTCTCGCGCTCGGGGAGGAGTGGCGGACGGTCTATGAATATCGCCCGAGGCTGGAAGCCCGCTGCATGGGCGTGATTCAGCCCGAGATCGGCCATACCGGCATCACCGAATTCATCCAGATCGGCCGGATGGCGCAGACCTTCCACATCAACACCATTCCACACGCCTCGATCAGCGTCGGCATCTTCATGGCGGCAAGCCTTGTCACGTCGTCAGCCCTTCAGCGCGTTCCCTATCACGAGTACCAACACTCCGTCTTCGACCGCAATCTCGCATTCACGGACGGCGATATGGGCTGCGCAAAGGGACATTACACCGTGCCGACAGGAGCCGGCCTCGGCGTCGAGCCCAGGGACGAGCTGTTCAACTTCGTCGTTGCGGAGGGGCGCAACGTCCGTTGATAGCCGGGATGCGGTTGGCTTAAAATTTCAGCGGTCCAAGGTCACCTTGAACCGAACCAAATCCCTGTTCATGGTGGGGCGCTTTGACTCCCAGTTGAAGCGCGTCAGATACAAATGGAATGTGTTTCCGGCCGATTGAAAGACAGGGGATCGGCTGTCGTGATCGATGATCGAGGGATAGTCGTAATAAATCTTCTTCTCAGTTGTGCCCCAAGGCGGGTCAAACGGGGCCAGCAGCGATGCTGACGACCAGTTCCTCAAGTCCGTCGAGGTTGCATAATAGACGCCACCTTGATCGTTCACTCGTGTGGACCAAACGACCATCCAGAGGTTCTTGGCCTCCAGCCAGATCAGGGATCGCACCTTGCCGGTGATGTCGCCGCTGCCGAGACGGTCGCATTTCGCCTGAGCGGGTTCCTGTCCGCTTGCCGGATAAGGGTTCGGCGGCGAGACGAAGCGGCCTCCGCTCATCATCCGCCAGCCCGTCACGAGATCGGACCGCGGAGCGCGAAACAGGCAGTTTCCGCGTCCGCCGGGTTCCGCGGCATCCTCCGTCCAGGCAATGAAATAGGCATGGTCTTGATCGAAGACGGCATTGGAGAGCGTGAGAAAGCCCGCGGCGTTGATGCCCGTATCGAACGGCTTGTTCGACCCGGCAATGAGGCGCCGGTCGCGGGGCAGCAGCTTGAATGAGAAATCCCGCTCGCTCGCCTCCAATCCAACGATCGCAAGATACCAGCACTCCGGCTTGCCGGGCCCTTTGGCGCAAAGCCCGTCATGGCGAAGTCCGGAGAATTCCTGGCTCGCCAATCCGAGAATGCGGTCGTCACCAAGCGGGATGAGGCTCTGAACCCAGAAGCGGTCATCATAAGCTGAGGGATCGGCCGATTCCTCGCCTTGGGAAACAACAGAGCAATTGGGCCGAAGCTCGGCAAAGCCAGGCCCTTCGAGTACCCTGTTCCGGAAGTGCGCCGCAATCAGGGCCACTGAGCCGTCACGGCGGCGATAGGCCCTGGCGGGAGAATCGGGGATCGAGCGCCAGTCGCATCGCTGCCGCTCATAGCTGTAGACCTCTTCGGGCTCGGGAGAGATCGAGAAGTGCAGAGATTCGCCCGAGGTCGCGGCCGTGCTCATCACAAGCGTCAGAACCGCTGGCCATATGGTGGCGTTCCAATGGCCGATCCTGTTCATGAGATTCGTCAAACGGGCCATGTCAGAACCCTCTCAATCATGCTGCCTGTCGTCCGTGAGGAAATTTCTCAAGAACGGCGATCATGGGGACAGGAGCTATCGTGATCCGACGCCCCAGCTCATTTGCCGGTTGCAATCCGCTGCAGGAAGGATGCGGGCTGGAGCCTGTTTGCCGTGAGGAAGTCGAGATATCTCGATGCAGCTTCACTCCGGTGTCTGTCATAGGAATCCGGATCGAAATTGATCAGCTTCTTCAAGCTTGACCGCGTGAGCGGCGCGGTCAGATCGGGCGCGGCGACGTGCGGAACCCCCGTATTCTCGCAGAGCTCTCGGGTTCGGGAATCGATCGTGACGGTCAAGCCCATGCGCTCGGCCTGAAGAGCCAGAGCTACGCCGTGATAACGGGATCCGATGGTGAAGTCATACCGGCGCAATGTGTCCATCCAAGCCGGAACGTCATAGAAGGAATGGACATAGTTCCTGCACCACGCCTTGAATTCCTCGAAGGAATAATGAGGGACAGTGTGGTTGTGGATTTCCTTGAGCGCATGAGGATCGATATCGTCGAAAATGCCGCGAGACACCCTGATCATTTCGCCCATCGATTGGACCACGTATTGACCCGGATACATCGGATCCATCATCAGGCTGATCAGCTGATGTTCGATATCGCGGGTCTTCACCCACGCCTGATGTCCCGCCGCGACAGAAATGGAGCGTGGTAACGCGATGTCCGACCAATGCTTGTGAATTTTCTTGCCGAGCCCCGACTCCTGGTTCGTGAAATACGAGGGGCAGCCGCCGACAATGGAACCGTGGATGCCGAGCTTATCGAGCTGCGAAGTAGTGAACGCACCACGGGTATAGATGTTGGAGGTCGAGGAGGACGGGTTGGAGCGCGCAATGACCTGGGCCCATCGATAGGTCCCATCGGAGAGCTGGATGTCCTGATCGTAGCTGTCGGCCTGGGCTCCAAGTCCAATGGCGACGATCGGTAGTCCGGACCTCTCCAGGTTGTCTGCCATGTTGCCGTAATCCGTGTGACGGCCCAACTGATTGGCGCACGGAATGACGATGATATCCGCGTTTTCCTTCAGGGTCTCCGCCGAGGCGCTCCAGCCGAAGAACTTGACCGGATTGGAAATGTGACTGGCAATGGCATGGACAAATGCCAGATTGCCGTTGTTATGGCCGATGCCATTGTAAAGGTCCTCGAACGCTGCGTTGGAATAGAGTCCCAGAGACGGGTACTTCCACAGGATCGCCACTCGCAGCGGCTTGGCAGGCGGTGCCATCTTGGGGGTGGGTTGATCGAGCGCCCTATCCTTGATGATTTCGTCCAGCATATGAATTCCATTCTAAAATTGAATATTGCGTGCTTGTTTCGGAGCGATTGCATGCCGAAACCTAAAAGATTTTACGAAGCGATGGGGAAGATTTGGCTCGGAGGCACATTAGCCATCGTGCAATCCCGCTTAAGCAGCTTCCGCTCTGCGAAGTCTCAGGCTGCTTTCCCACGCCAATGCATGGCGGATGATCGCTTCGAGATCGTCGAGCTTGGGCGTCCAATTCAGGACTTCACGAATTTGCGCCGGGCTTGCAATCAAAGTGGCGGGATCGCCAGGCCTCCGCGGAGAAAGGTTCACGGTAAAGTCGACACCCGATACCCGCTTGACGGCTTCAATCACTTCGAGAACGGAGTATCCGCGACCATAGCCACAGTTGAGGATGGTGCTGTCGCCACCCTCATCGAGATAGTCGAGAGCAAGAGTATGGGCATGGGCCAGGTCCGAGACATGGATATAGTCTCGAAGGCACGTGCCGTCCGGCGTTGGGTAATCGGTTCCAAAGATGTCGAGGTGAGATCTCTCACCCAGAGCCGCTTGGGTCGCGACCTTGATCAGGTGCGTCGCCTGCCGCGTACTCTGCCCGCTCCGGCCTTGAGGATCGGCGCCGGCTACGTTGAAATACCGGAGGGCCACAAAGCGGAGAGGATGAGCGCGAGCCACATCCCGCAGCATCATCTCAGTCATGAGCTTCGATGTGCCATAAGGCGAGACCGGGTTGAGGGATGTCGTTTCCGAGATCGGGCTCTCCCTGGCGTCCCCATAGACGGCAGCGGTCGAGGAGAAAAGAAACCGCTCAACGCCGTTCCGCACCGCTGCACTGATGAGCGCCCGCGATTTGACGGTATTATTGAGATAGTAGCCCAGCGGATCCGTGACGGATTCCGGAACCACGATCGATCCGGCGAAGTGAGCAATGGCCTTAACGCCATGCTTCTGAACGATATCCGCGACGAGGGATTCGTCACCCACATCGCCCTGGACGAGGGTTGCCGAAGGATGGACCATCCACTCGAAGCCGGTGCTGAGATCGTCCAGGACGACGACGTCTCTTCCGGCATCGACTAACGCCAGAACCATATGGCTCCCGATATAGCCGGCACCACCCGTTACCAATACAGTCATGACTGATCCCCTGCTCTTGGTGATTAGTTGAGAAGAAATGGAAAGGGATGCCGTAGCTCGAACGGCACCCCATGAGACTACTAGGCGGCCTGGAGCTGCCCGTATTCCGGCGGCCTCATCACAGGGAGCATCTTCGTATCCGCCCCGTTCTCAACGAGGAACTGATGCATTTCCCGGTATGTATGATGATAGGCGCGGTTGAACTTGTCGAAGAGTGACTGGTCCCAGTAGTCCTCGAGCTTGAACTCCTTGCCCGAGAACACGTCGAAACTCGGAATCTGATAGGTCTCGGCGAATTCGACCGTTCGGCTGTCATAGGTAAAGTAGATCGACGGCACGCCATTCGCGAGCGCCATCAGGTTGCCGTGGAGCCGGTATCCAAGGACGAGATCCTTCTGCTGCACGAGATCCTCATAGTCGGCGACCACGTCGGAATAGAACAGCCTCTCCCTGTGCAGCTTCTCCATGGCTTCGTCGAGATACCATTCGCTTACCTGCTTGTCCGCGCGCAAAGCCGCAATCGCCTCCTCCCGCTGCTCTGCGGTCCCAAGCACGATCTTCTTCTCCTCGACTTCCCCCTGCGCCATCAGCACCACATCAAATCGCGCCGCCAGGCTCTTCACGAGGTCCCGATGGAAGGTCAGATACTGCTTGATATCGCGGGCATAGGTGGACGACACCTCGCGGCGAACAGTAATGCCGGTGGTCCGGATGCTCTCGAGAGCCGGCAACTGAATGTTGAGATCGGGGTTGTTCCGGCGGAACGCGGTCGGGCAACCCACGATGCGGATATTCTTGATTCCAAGATCCCAGAGAACCTGCGCCGAATAGGCCCCACGCACGCCGATGGATGTCGTGGAATCGGCCATCATGCGAAGAACCGTCTTGGTCTCTTCCGAGAGCTCGATCTTGCCCTTGACCGGTGCCTGGGCGCCGATGCCCCAGGCGATGACCGGGATCTTGAGCTTCTTGAGAACGTCGATCGCCTGGTCCCAAACCATGTCCTTGTGCACATAATTGGACCCGCGCAGAAACACGTAATCGTATTCGGCATTGATTCGATCGATCTGGGCGAGGTCGGGATTGGCAATCTCCAATGCGTCGAGCTTGTCGTAGTTCAGAAGCTTGAGCGAGGAGTCGAAGACGAACGCGTCTCCGATGTTGTGGTAGTGGTTGATGCTGCGTTGAATATCTTTGTGCTTATACCAACGGACATTGTCGTGGTTATAGACTTCGCCTGAGGGGCTGATGACCAGGATACGCTTCATCGAGATATCTCCAATTGTGTTTGTGCCAAGCCCGCTAGGCTGTCAGCGCAACAGCCGATGACGCTGTTGCCTTCTTCGTGGCAAGTTCCTGATAAAGTTCGAGATGCTGCCGAGCGCATTCCTCGTAAGTGATCGGCTGCCCGATGCCGGCGCGCAGGTTTTCCCAGAGTTTCGGAGTGGTCAGCGCCTCGGTCATGCGGTCGACGAGATCCTGGGACGAGCCGACACGGAAGTGCAGTCCGTTGACACCATCGGTGATCTTTTCAGCCATCCCGCCGATATTGCTGCAGATCATGGGGCGGCCGTGAAAGAAGGATTCCTGGATCACGATCGGTGAATTCTCCCACCAGATGGAGGGAATGATCGTCCAGTCGATCGAGCGCATCAGGCGCGGCATCTCGCTGTTCTGGTAGGACCCGTAGAAGCGAACGCGGGGGCCTGCACGCTCCACCAGTTTCCTGATCTTCTCCTGGAAAGGTTCCGGCTGCCGTTCCAGATTGCCGCCGAAAATCATCAGCTGGGCATCGTCCCCCCAGACAGAGTCCGGAATGCAGGTGACGGCGTCGAGAAGGATGTCGACGCCCTTGAACTGCGTGATCTGGCCGAAATAGCCGAACCGGGAGCGTCGTCCTGTCCGTTGGGGGAGGGGACGCGGCGCCGCCGGCTCGGCGATATCGAGACCATTTTCGATGACGATGAATCGCGAACGATCCAGGCCCCAGTCGACATAGCGGTCGACAAGGAACTGACTGGGTGAGACGAAGTAATCGGCAACATCCAGCAGCCCGCGTATGAAATGTTCGCGGCGCAGGAAGCGGGCCGGAGAGATTTCCGGAAAGCAGGCGTTGCAGTCCGAGGGAGATGCCCGATGGCAGAGCTTGGTGCCGCCTGTCTTCACCATCTGACCGTGATGGTTGCAGATGGAAAGGAACTCATGGAACGTGATCACGATCACGCAATCCGGCAAGGCCTGTCGAACGGCGTAGATCATCTCCAGGCCGAGGCCGATGAAGTGATGGAAGTGGACGACGTCAGGCTTCAGGTCTCTCAGGACGCGCAGGAAATCACGCTCGATTTCCTCGGTGTTCCGGTTCGAGATGAGAAAGTGATCATATTCGTCGGCGTGGTAAAGGAACTCGCCTTCCGTCTGCCGAAGGCTCATGAGAGCGGTTCCGCTGTGCCGCGCGACCGGGTGCCCGACGCGAGCGAAGAAGCGGGATTCGGCTCCACCTACCCGGTTGAGGCCCTTGTGCAGATTATAGGCAGCGATCTCGGCCCCTCCGAGAGAGAAGCTCGGATGACCGTGAGAGACGATGAGAATGCGGGGAGAATGTTTGGGCATGATTCCACTACCTCATGTTGTTGATGAGGAGCGACCACTTCCGCTCGAAGCTCCAGCGGTCGATCTTCTGGGCCAGACGATGCATGGGAAGAGCCGACGCGCTGGCATCACTATCGGCTGAGATCATTTCGACATCCGGCAACCAGACGGCGGGCGTGCCTCCGAGCCTCATCTTGAGGCAGAGGTCGCGGCCCTTTTCACCGGCGCCCAGATAGGACCGCGTGAACCCGCCGGCAGACGCAATGGCTTCGCGTGAGACAATGCAGCATGCAAGCGAGCCTGCGATGACTTCGGCCGGTTGCGATCCGCGCACGACATCGCGCGGGTATCCGATATACCGGTCGACAAGCTTCTGCTCTCCATTGTCGAGCCAAGTGCCCGCGAAGCGGATGGAATTGTCCTCGTAGAGGATCGTGGGGCTGACCAATGCTTTGCCGCCGCGATTGCGATAGGCCCTTTCCAGCGATGAAATCCAGCCCGCTTGGCGCGGCAGAACTCCTGCAGCAAGAAAGATCAGCGTTTCCACCCTCGTCGCCTGAATGGCAGCTTCAAAAGAATCGCAGGCATCCTGTACGCCTGTTGCGCCGATGACGCGAACTTTGATGCCGTAGAAGCGCGAGAGCCGCTCTGCCTCCGGCGCAATATTGTCGAAGGATTCCACGGGAGCCGCGACGATGATCGGCATTTCCTTCGTCTCAGCATCCAGTGCGAGGAGCGACAATGTGACGGACACTTCCTCGGCATCCATACCCGCTCCGATGACCAGAGCCTTGCCGGCTTCCATGTCGTTGAAGTCGAAGTCACGAATTTCCGTGATACCCGGTGCAGGCGAGGCCATGGCCTGCATCATCGGCCCGATATGGCGCTCAATGGCAGCTCCAGCTGCTGCAGTCCGTGGGTCGAGAGGCGAGATCAACCTCTCCAGGGAACGTCGGGACATGCCTCGAAGAGGTGTGAGAGGATAGAAGGCGATGGTGTCGCCGACAGCGAGCTCGAAATAGACGGGCGTCTCTGCCGAGGACGAAGGGCCGGGGACAAAGGCCAGAAAGCCGTGGTCATTACGGGCCGGCTCAAGGCGTCCGGCAAAAAGGCTGTTGTGCTGGAATGCCGTCGACACGTCAGAGCGCGGCAGGCGGGTCCAGGTATCATCGATCCGCTGGCTGTTTGCACCGGCGCGCAACGTGAGGGAATCCACATGGCCCTCTGGGTCGAGCATCCAACCGGCGACCAGAATACCTCCGCCAGGAACCTCAGCGACCATATCCATGCCGATGCGAACCGGCACTTTGAGATCCGACACGGTGTCGCGACCGTCGAACCGCTCCCCGGCACGTCGCAGTATCTGCATCGTATCCGCGTTTGCGCTCGCGTGGATCAAACCATCCCGGATATGAGCGGGAACGTCGGTCGAGGACAGGAGAACGCGACGGTCATAGACATTAAGTGTCCGCCATCCGTCCCGTCCGCGAAAGAACATCTTCTTGAGCTTGCTTGGATCGAGAGTGGACTCGCCCGTGTCGAGCAGGCCTACGAAGCCCTTGCCTTGCTCTCCCAAGTCACTGCGAGGGACATAAGCCGACTTGAATTCTCCAGCCAGCAATCCGTCATCGGCCGCAAGGATGCGTACCGCATCGCAGGGCAGATCGGAGGCCCAGCCCTGCAGAAAGACTTGGCCCGTGTCGATTGAGCCGATAACCTCGATCCAGCCATCGGTAGGGCCTGCCGATGTCAGGACCGACAAGGCGGCATCCAAACGCTTCTGATTGGTTTTCCCGCCGATCAGGGCATGGACAATGCGATCAAGGATGATTGAGGATCGATCTCCGGCGTCGGAAGTGACGATCTGAATTAAGGCTGGAAGGGACAATGCCGGCCTGATCAGGGTGTAACGGATCGGCTGTCCGCTGCGACGCATGACGACCGAGCGCAAGCGAACCTTGCTTGCGAGCCGAATGGGAACAATCGCCACAAAGCCGATGGCGGATTCCGCAGGCGCGCCTTTCCGAACCCAGTAGACGATATCGGTCTTCATGGACATGGAAGGATCGCCGTTCAGCAACGCTTCGACGTTGTCCGGCATCGCATCGGCCACGCCCGCAATCAACGCGAGGTCATCTCCAACCGGGCTGACAAGAGCGCTCTCGCCGTCGAGAGGAAGATCACGTAGCTCTTGCATTATTTGTGTATTGTTCTGCATCGATTTTCCGGAACTATGTTCGATGATCGTCTCGCCTCCTGCTTTGATAGCTGCGGCTTACCACGGGGGATGGCGCAGAAGGACGACCAGCGCCGCGATGGCGCTCGCCGCGGAGATTCCCCCGAAGGCGATCAGGAGCGTGACCGCTCTGCGCATGGGGCGGTCGACAGATGATCCAAGATCCTCAATCTGCCGCCCGAAATCGGAAAGAATTCTGTCGAAGCGCATATGGAAGACTTCGATATCGGATACCTTCTTGGCCAGATCGGACTGATTCGCTCGCACGACGTCGAGAGCCGCCGCGATGCCGTCCTCCTCACCAACAATGTCGTTGATCTGATTTGACGTGCCTCGGAGGGCTTCGACAGCTTCACGTTGCAGAAGCTGCGATCGCCTCTGCGCCTCGATGAGCAGCTCAAGCCGGTCGAACACGCGAGTCAGCGGCGCATTGAGTGCAGCTTCCGCTGCACGCTCATCCTGGCTGGGCGAACGTAGAACGAGTTCCTCTCCGGTCGAAGGGGATGTGGCGATCACGGAGATGCCGGCCGTGCCGTGTTCGGCACTATCAGGCAGCTCGATCTCGAAGGCGTATCCGCCATCACCAATCCCGTTGCGGCGCAGATCGACACGAGGCATGTCGGCCGTGGCCGATGCGATGACTTTTTCATTCAGGATGACGCGCACCTGAAGTCGCTCAGTGGGGCGGGAGCGATCCCAAACCCATCCGAACAGGCGCTGCCCTTCGATCGCATCGACACGACCTTGAAGTTGCGCGTTGCCTGGAGTTGCCGGTAGGGCTACCGCGTTACTGTGCTGTGCTGTGCTCATGCCGCGTTTGCCTTCAGTTCGATGATCTCTGCGCCTTTCAGGAGGCTGTGATAGAGAGCGAGGTGGTGCTCTGCGACGATCGTGATATCGGCCGGCGGATTGATTCCTGCCACGAGGGTTTCCCAGAGTGCCGGTGTCTCGACCGCTTGTTGCATGACACGGGCAAGAGAGACTGGATCGTCCGGACGGACGTGCAGGCCGTCAATGCCATCTCGAATAGCTTCAGCCATTCCACCGATGCCGCTCGCAATGACAGGACGCCGGTGTATGAACGCCTCTTGGATGACCAAGGGGGCATTCTCCCACCAGATCGACGGCATCACCACCCAATCGACCGCTGCCATGAGGTCGGAAAGGTCCTCGCGGCCGTAAGGTCCAAGCCTGACGACTTGAGGTTCAGTCTCTGTAAGAAGATCGTCGATCTCGTCGATGAATTTTTGCGACTGAAAGGGCGCCCCGCCATGCAGGCGGAGCTCGAAATCATCAAATCCTGTTGCAACGAGACGTTGGGCGGCTTTGAGGAGAACGGGGATCCCCTTCCATGGGTTCAGGTTGCCGAAATAGCCGAAGACGGACCGTCTGCCTGAAGAAGTGGGTCGATGGGCAGCCGGCAGGACAGCCGGACGTCCATTGGCAACGACCTCGATCGACTCGGACGGGAGACCCCAGCTCACAAACCGGTCCTTGATGAAGCGGCTCGGAGCAATGAAGCGATGAACCTGATCGAGATGAGTCTGAATGTACTTTTCACGTAGAAGGAAGCGATCGGGCGCGATGCTCGGGAAGCACCCGCTGCAGCGATTGGGGGTCGCGCGATCGCACCGTTCCTTCCCTTTCGCTCGCATCATCAATCCGTCATGAGCGCAAATCGGGTAATAGTCATGAAGCGTCATGACGATACGAGCGCTTGGCAGAATGCGACGCACCAGGGCTATGAACTCCACTCCGATGAGCAGAACATGATGGATATGGACGATATCAGGTCGAAAGTCCTCAAGTAGGCTGACGAGATGAGGAACAACTCCGTAGCTGTCGATCTGGCTCAGGTTGAACTGATCGAAGTGTCCGCACCACATGATGACTTCATCCGAAGCGTCACCAGGTGACTGGAAGCTGGTTCCCGGCCGCTGCCCGCGGTGGAGATTGTTGGTCGCCGCCAGGAACAGAGCCTCCACATCGGGACGCGAGCGATACTCGCGAAAGAGATCGTGCGCGAAGATCTCAGTTCCGCCAGGATGAAAGTCCGGATGATTGTGGGCAACGACCAGCACACGTGTCGTCAAGTGATTGACTCCGGCTTAACGGCGATGATGATATCCTGGTAGTGAGCGCTCTCAATTCCTCGCCAATGGCCGAGGCTGAGGCGTTGGATCTGCAGGCCTGCCTCCTTCAGGGAGCTCTCGATAATCCCGGCGTCGAAGCCGATTGCGCCGAGAGGGGCCAAAGGATCGCCATACCACGTGCCGGGCTTCGTCCCCCGCGTGAAGCGCGGGCGAGCGGTCGGCCGGTCCGGGTCTCCCGCCGCAACGATGAACGCGGTCAGAAACAGGCGTCCGCCAGGTGTCAGCAACCGCATGATCTCACGGGCGTAAGCAGAAATCTCCGCTTCGGGCAGGTGGGTTGCGACGGATACCATCGTCACGAAATCGAACTTTTCGTCCGCGAAGGGCAGGACGATCTCATGCCCGGCGATTGCTCCCCCGGGATTGTAGAGTTCGTGAGCAATATCCACACGGCAGAACCGGAAGTGCGGATAGGTGGATGAAATGTTCTGCACGCACCATTCGACCCCGGCATTCACAGGATCGATGCCTTCATAGAAAGCCTTTTCGGGATCCAGATATTGTGTCAGCGGGACGGCCATTCGCCCGATGCCGCATCCGATATCCAGGACTGATTCGAATGGCTTGAGTCCGCCGATGCGAACGAAGTGACCGAGATACTCGACGCCGATTGCACGATAATCACCATCACCCACGAAGACGTTTTCGGGCGGTGGAGCAGGCAGCGAGGCGTTTTGGGAAATCTCTTCCATCAAATGAGTGAGGCTCGATTCAGAATCAGGATGGAGCTTCATCGCACTCGAGGCATTCGTAAGATCGAACTGCACATTCATATTGCCGCATTCCTTCCTTTGCGAGGGCGTCCAGCCTGCATCGCTGCGATCATGAGATCACGCCAGCGCTCGCTATGAAGAGCGCAATTGTACTGCCAGGCAATTCCGCGCATGTACTCGGCGTTGAGAGACATCGATCTACGTTCGAGGTGGTAGAGTTCGATGTCCGGAAGATATGCGATCTTGCGATCTGTCATGGTAATTTTGAGGCAAAGATCGCTGTCTTCGTAATCTCCGACCACATAATCTTCCGTGAAACCACCAACAGCGTCGAAAACGGACTTGGATGTGACAAGGCAAGCCCCGGTCACTGCAGGTACGACACGTTCCTCGCAGGCTGGAGCATAGTCGCGCGGCATGCCTTTATGGAAATGCTGGTTGAGCCAATGCCCGCGGTGATCCTGCGAGAAGTACATCCCGGCGTGTTGAATCGATCCATCTTCGAACAGGAGTTTCGGTCCGACAGCGCCAATCCGGCGGCGGCCGTTCAGACGCGCTGTCATTTTCTCCAGCCAGCCCGGAGAGACAGGGATGATGTCGGAATTGACCAGCGCCAAAACGTCGCCTTGAGCGAACGAGACGCCGATATTGTTCGCGCGCGCGTATCCGCCGTTTCGCTCCATGACGACCAGGATGATGGGCAGACCGTAGACAAGATGGAGGCCACCCAGAAGATGCTCGACTTCCTGGGCCTGCTCGGGAGAGTCGAGGACATAAATGATCTCGGCGTTCGTGCGAATCCATGGATCCGCGGCGAAGGCAGCGATCTGGAAGCGGAGAAACTCCAGATTCTTGTAGAGCGGAATGATCACCGAAGCTTTTGGCCGCGCTAGAGGGGCTCCGATCTTCTGAAGAGTGGGGCGTCCGATTCGCTCGCGTGTCTGTTCGTGGAGATTGGCGATCACAGGGCTGAGGATCTGCGTCAGAACGGATTGATCGACATGTTGTGCCGGAATAGCCCGCAAGGCGGCGGCGCGAGCCGCGACCGGATCGGCGGGCTGAAGCTTCGGTACGAGAGGATGACGGGCACCCGATTTCAGGCGCAGGTGGAAGCGCGGTTGGAGAATGTGCGCCGAGCCGGCGGTTGCGGGTACCAGGACGGCAAATCCGGTGGCGCCAAGGCGGGATCCTTCCGTCGGGCCTGCGACTTCGACGGGAAATCTGAACAGATCGGCCGTCAGATCCAGAGAGCCGCCGTCTGGACGGCTCGCTTCAATTCCCGCGAAGAGGCCGACTGGATCGCGGTACCAGCCGGTCACCAGGGTTCCTGCCGGCGTTGCCAGGGCGGATACGATTTCGGCCGATGGGGTCGTGAGGCTGCTGGAAATCCGTCGTGGACGCAATGGCGAGCGCAGTTGCAACTCGAGCGCGTAGGCCGGTCCCGCCGAGGAGCGGTCGGATATTTCCGTCAGCATATGCTCGCGCAGGCCCGGTGCTGTGTGCGCGTGCTCGCGGAACCAGCGCTCGATAGAGGGGAGGCGTCCATCGGGCGTAAACATGCGCCGGACGGACAGTCCTCCGGGGCCAATCAGGATGAGGAGGGACTCGTCAGAGGAAATCCGCGCACGGTCAATCAGGAAATGGACAACATCTCGTCCGCCCTTCGCGTCCGGAATCCGGTAGGGGCGCGCAGGAATGCGGGTCGGGCCGTTCTTGCCGAGCGTGTAGATCGCATCGACCTTGCCGAAGCCGGAGACGAGCGATGTCCTTGCCAGAATAAAGTCGTTCGCAATCTGCGCCACGGCAACGGCTTGGCCGGGTGCCGGGGCCATCTGCGAGAGCAGATCCTCCAGAATCCCGATGAAGGTCCGGTTCCGCTGTAGGCGGAACATGGTGCCCCATACATTGAACAGGGCAGACACCAGAGCGACGCAGCCCTGCCTGTCGATTCCGTCGACCAACTCTTCGGCATCCACCGGCGCTATGTCCGTGTCGGAATCAATGGTGACGGCTGTGGTACTTCCGAGCGCTTCGAGGGACAGATCCACAGTGATCTGCCCTTCGGGCGGACGTTGAAAGACCCAGAAAAGGCGCGTGCCGCCATGAGGCAACGAGAGGCGCAAGGAAGCGAGGGGCCAGATGTCATCGCCATCGGTTTTAAGCGTAGGAGACGAAATCCGTTCGGCGTGGGGCACATCCCAGGTGAGCAGAACGACATTGCGTCCGAGAGATGAAACTCCCGGAGAGGCAAGATCCTCGTCTAGCAATGTGAGCATGGCAGAATCCGCCATCGCTTTCCTGTCTCCATATGTCTAATGGGATGCCGCAGAGAGGTCCGCGACATCCGTGATTTGTTGAAGTCGTAGATCAGTGAACCGAGAAATAGTCGCTCGGATTGCTGTTGATGTCGTCGGCGTTCACATTCACGAGCGTGATTGTGTCGCCGTTGCCAAGGTCAACAATCGTATTGCTGCCGACCTGCTGGACGCGGCCAGCGAGATCTTCGGCCGATGCGATGTCGGTTCCGTTGATGCCCTTGGAGATCTGCAGGATGTCCTGACCGGCCTTGAAGTCGAGAACGACGTCGTTGCCGCCGCCGCCACTGAAGACGAAGGTATCGCCGCCCGAGCCGCCTTGCAGCACGTCGTCACCTTCGCCGCCTTCCAGGATATCGGCACCGGAGCCACCACGCAGAATGTCGTCGCCCGTACCGCCCTGAAGAAGGTCATCGCCGGACCCGCCTTCGAGAAGGTCGCTGCCGTCGCCGCCGCGCTGGATGTCGTTTCCGTTGCCACCGCGGAGATAGTCGTCTCCGGTGCCGCCGAGCTGGATATCGTCGCTGTTGCCACCGAACAGGATGTCGTTTCCGGCGTCGCCCTGTTGGACGTCGGCACCGACGCCGCCGAACAGCACGTCGTCATCGGCGCCGCCGGACATCCAGTCGTCTCCGGACCCGCCGAAGAGAACATCGCTTCCCGTTCCGCCGGAGAGCGCATCGCTGTCGCCGCCGCCGAGGATCAGGTCGTCACCGCCATTGCCGAAGATGACGTCCGCACCGGAAGTGCCATTCAAGACATCGTTTGCGGCTCCACCACCAATAGTCGCCATATCTCTCATCCTTATTGTCAGCACCGGGTAGACCGTTACGCGCCCGGTTGCATGTTTGAGCCAAAATGAAGCGCCATCTGCGCAAGGAGATTTCCGGGATGGTATTTGTGCTGCGAAGATCCCGGTGGTGATTTAAGTAAAACAATAAGTAGTTGGTGTAAATCCTAAAGTAGTATTTTCATTTTGCGTCAATTTAATAGCATATATAGGTCAATATTGTATTTGTATTGTTTGGTTTTATTTTATTAATGAAGATGATTTAGTTTTAAATTCGAAATGACGGTTCGAGAGGCGCCGTCCCGCCTCCCGCTGCAAGAGAACTGTCGATAGTTGGTGTGAAAACGAAACGCTCGATGCGCCCTATTCCTCGCGGAATGCGCGGTCGAAGCTTTCGGTAATGGGGCTCAGCAGATAGTCGATCGCGCGCCTGGGCTTGTTGATGATGAGCACCTCCGCCGGCATTCCAGGATAGAGCGCTGTTGTGGAGTTCGCCTTGAGGCTTTCCGGTTCGATCTCGGCGCGTGCGACGAAGTAGGCATAATTGTTGCGGTCGTCCATCTGCTGGTCGGCCGAGAGATAAGTCAGCTTTCCCGCGAGGGGCGGGGTGCTGCGACTGTTATAGGCGGTCAGCCGAATCTGGACCGGAGCGCCGACGCGCACGGAATCGACGTCGCGCAGACCGATCTTGGCTTCGACGATCAATGGTTCATTCTCCGGCACGATGTCGAGGATCGGCTGACCGGCGGCAATGACGCTTCCCACGGTATGAGAGCGGATGTTGGTGACGATCCCTCTCTCCGGAGAGACGATCTCGACGCGGCGCAGGACATCGGTCGCGGCGTCGATTCGTCCGATCGTGTCGGCCAGTTCGAGTTGTGCGGTCTGGATATCCGATGCCACCTGCTGTTGAAAGTCGTTGCCGAGGGAAAGGATCTCGAGCTCCGCCGCCGCTTTGGCCTGTTCCGCCTTGGCCTTGCGGGAGACAAGCTCGCCGGCATCGCCCTGGAGCTGGCTTTCGCGCGTCTGCATTTCCGTCAGGCGCGGGCGTGGCGCATAGCCCTTCTCGACGAGACTCGCGATGGCCTTGAGTTCCCGGTCGAGCAGTTCCGATTGCCGCGTGTTCGCGTCGGTTTGGGATCGCACGGCCTGGAGTTCCGCCACCTGTTGCTCAATGGTCTTTTGCTGGATGTCGACGCGGCGATTGAACATCTCGCGCCGTGCCATGAAAAATTTTCGCTCGGCTTTCAGGATCTCTTCTGCCGTTGGCCCTCCAGCCTGGAGCAGGTTGTCGGGAAAGCTGAGATCGGTCAGTCCGGCTTGCTCGGCCCGCAGACGCACAAGGCGCGCCTCAAGCCCGATCCGTCTGGAACGCAGCTGCTCGAGTTCGGCCTTCGCCCTTGTGTCGTCAAGGCGCAGCAGCGGCTGTCCTGCCTTTACGACTTCGCCCTCATGGGCGAGCAGGGTTTTGAGGATGCCGCCCTCGAGATGGCTGATGGTCTTGCGCTTGGAATCGACCACGACTGTTGCTGTGGCGACCGCGGCACTGTCGAGATGCGCCGAGAAGGCCCACGTCGTGAGACCGCCGAGACCAAGAAAGATCGTCGCCAGGCCGGCGATCACCGGTCCACGGTAGGAGGGCTCGCGCGCGTCCTGCTTCCGGAAGCGGTCTCTCGTGGCTTCAAGGTTCACGGCGACGTATGTCGCGGGCACGGGCGCAGGCCGTTGCACGATCTCCGAACGCTTTCTCATGCGGTTCCTTTCACGGCAGCAATCGGCTTCTCGCCGGGAGTGATCGCGCTGACGACCGAGGTTCGCGGGCCGAACTGGCTGATCTTGCCTTCCTGCAGGACCATGAGTTTGTCGGCGGCCTGCATGATGGAAGGCCGGTGCGCGATCAGGATGATGATGGCCCCGTCGGCGCGCAGGGCCTCGATGGTGCGCACAAGCGCCCGTTCGCCGTCGGTGTCGAGATTGGAGTTCGGCTCGTCGAGGACGATCAGGCGCGGCTTGCCGTAGATTGCCCGTGCCAAACCGATCCGCTGCCGCTGGCCGCCGGAGAGAGCATATCCCCCGTCTCCCAGAGGTGTATCGTATCCAAGCGGCAGTCGGCCGATCATGTCATGAACCTCGGCGAGCCGGGCAGCTTCCAGCACCAGTCGCGGGTCGGATTCCCGCATCCGGGCGATGTTGTCTCGGATCGTTCCATCGAGAAGCGAGACGCTCTGCGGCAGATATCCGACCATGTCGCCGAACGAGCTGCGCTCCCAGAGATAGACGTTGTTGCCGTCGAGATAGATGCCGCCGGATGTGGGCTTGGTCACGCCGATGAGCGCGCGCGCCAGGGTGGACTTGCCGGCTGCCGACGGGCCGACGATGCCGAGCACCTCGCCCGGCGACAGGGTGAATGACAGCCCCTTGAGAACAGGCACATCGGAGCCGGGAGGCGCATAGACCAACCGGTCGACAGTGAGCTCGCCCTGCGTGCGCGGCGTCGGCTTGGTTTCGCGTTTGGGTGCCTGGTTCTCGAGGAGATCACCCACATTCTTCCATGCGGAGATCGCCAGGACCCATTGCCGCCAGCCATCGACCATCGAGTCGAATGGCAGGAGCATGCGGCCCATGATGATGCTGGAGGCCACCATCGAACCGGGGCTCGCTTCCTGCCGGATGACCAGGATTGCACCGGTCGACAGAACGGCAATCTGCATCGCATACCGGCAGGTGCGGGTGAAGGACGCCATGGCGCGGCTCCGGCGAGTCGCGACATCCAGAAGATCCTGCGTATGCAATTGCGATTGGCGCCACCGATCCGAGAGGGCAGGGAGCATTCCCATGGCTTCAATCGCCTCTGCATGGCGAAGTGTGCCGCTGATCTCGCCGATGTTCCGCACGGAGGATTCGTTGGCGCGCTTCATGGCTCTGCGCGTCAGGAAATCCGACAGCAGGCTGAGCGAGATGATGATGATGGCCGAAATCAGCGCCACCAAGCCGTAAAGCCAATGCAGGGCGAACAGGACGGCGAGAAAGATGGGAGCCCAGAAGGCTTCCAATGGAACGCTGATGGCGTTTCCGACGATGAATGACCGGATGTCATTGAGGTCGCGAATCGCCTGACCGGACTTTGAAATGCCCTTCGTCACGGAGGCGGATATCGCAGCCTCCAGGACAGGGAGATTCAGCTTTCTGATCAGCTTGCTCGCCATGACCTGATAGGTGAGGGCGCGCACGTAGTCGAGGATGCAATAGATTGCCAAGCCGATGGCGGAGACGATGATCAGCATGATCAGCGTATCCGTGCTCTGACTGTTCACAACACGGTCATGCACTTGCAGCATGAAAAGAGGAACTGTCAGCTGCAGCACGTTGATGACGGCACTGAGGGCAGCCGCATAGACGACACCAGCTGCAAAGGCCTTGCGGCCTTGGTGGATGATGTCGGCAGCTTCTGGGTTGGCCGTTTTCTTCATGCAGAAATGACTCCAAAAGAGGCAATGGTGCGGCAGATCAAACTTTTGCCTAAAAGATATTCGAGGGGTTTTATGAAACACGGTTGGTAGAACGTCTAGCCATAAAGTATGATTCGACGAATAATAAAAAGTCTCTGGCAGAGGAAACTAAAATAAGGGCCATCCAATTTGTCCAAATTACTTGTTGGATAAGCCGCAAACGCCAAGAGCACTACTAAACTAGTTCGAATTTCGAACTAGTTTAATTGATCGATAATGGGGTATAATATGCAAAATATATCGAACTCCTTGCCTTGGATTGTCGCGCAGGATGAACCGGATTCCAACCTGCATGCTACCTTGCAGGCCTTGTATCGAAGGAGTGACGAACACGTGAGCCGCACGGGCAGCCATGAGCCACCTCAGGCGGAGCCGGCAGGCATCACCCATATCGAGATCGTTCGCGTGATCGAGAGACTGCATCGGCGCTCCCTCGATCTCGTGCGGGCCGATCTGATCGAAGCGGGCATCGATGACCTAAGTCCGTCTCAGGTGATGATGCTGTTCACCATCGGGTCGGGTGAATTGTCGGTCCGTGACCTCATCGAGCGCGGCTACTATCTTGGATCGAACGCCTCTTACAGCCTCAAGCGGCTTGTCGAAGCTGAGTATGTCATTCGCACGGCCTCGGAGCGGGATCGCAGATCCGCTCGCATCCGGCTGTCGGACAAGGGGCGCGAATTGTGCGATCTGATCAGGCGGAACGACAAAACCTATCATCAGCTTGTCGCGCGCAATGAGGCGGAAATTCGCGACCTCGAAACCACGTTCCGGACGCTCCAGCGGATCGAGCAGGCGTGGAGCAATGCTGTGCGTTACCGCGGCATCGCTTCGGACGAGTAATTCTATCGCCCGTCATCGTTGATCTCACTGTGGTGCAAAGCGAACGTTCTCCGCGGCCCTCGAACAGGGCCGGCGGACGCTTATGCAATCCTGTGTATGGAGTCTCTGGTGCGGGCATGGATGGAGAGACCGGTGAAGTCAGTGAGTGTTGTGGAGGATTGATCCTGCGATGTTGCAAGATCTGATACAGACTGAAACGATTTTCATTCAAAATTCGGATCATCTCATTTTCGAGCCCGATTCCGATTGCAAGAAGCTTCTGATTGTTTTTGCGTATATCAACCAGCAACTTGGAACGCGGTCGCATTCGAGTTTCCTGCGCAATGTCGATTGCAAAAAACTCTTCCTGAATCCGGGCCTGAACGAGTGGTATCAGACCGGGGTTCCGGGAGTGGCTTCCTCCTATTCAGGTCTTCTCGCATTTCTACAGAACGTGAAATCAAGTTTCGCCGACCACGAAATTCTATGCCTGGGTCATTCGATGGGCGGCTTCCCGGCCCTGGGCGTCGGCGTGAGCATCGGGGCCGACCGTATCCTCGCCTCCGCTCCGGAATATATCTTGAACACGCCCGATAGTCTGAGCATACGGCACTTGAAGGATACCCAGATCGAGTGTGGAGATCTGACCGACGTTCTCTCTGGCAATTCCAAGAGCTCGATCACGATCCTGGTTGGAAAGCGGAATGCCTTCGATATGAATGTAGCACACCGATTGAGCGAATTCCCGCAGACCGATGTCTTCGAGCTGGAAACAGGGCATAACACGTTTCCCTATCTGAAGGACGTCGGAAGGCTCGGTGCAACGCTGGAGGCCTTCGTCGAGGGCCGGGACATCCGGTCCATTGTTGCCGGCGTGTAGTACTGGCGCATCGTGCGGCCCTCTGGGGCCGCATCAACGGTGCGCTTTTTAGAGAATGAGCATCGGATAGATCCCAGAAGTGGGTCCACTTTTGGGCCCGATGCTCCAGGCAGGTTCGACCCTTCAACGATCCTTT
The DNA here is from genome assembly GCF_016864375.1 of Microvirga sp. VF16. GTDB lineage: Bacteria > Pseudomonadota > Alphaproteobacteria > Rhizobiales > Beijerinckiaceae > Microvirga. The sequence goes on from NZ_CP069354.1 coordinate 943,730, forward strand.
GGCTGACGGATATGCAGCGCGATGATGTCTTTGAGCTGCTGCGCGTCCCGCGCTTCGAGAGCCTTGATCATGGCATGATGTTCTCGGCTCGATTGCTCGACGCGGGCCCGCGTGCTCCACTGCCCGGCCAATGCGGACGACGTCCTGCTGCGAAGATCCGTCACAAGATTGGATAGTTCGGGGTTCGAACACAGGCTGAGCAGCTCGCGGTGAAAGGCGAGGTTCGCCTCATATTGGTCCAGGACCGTGCCGTTGAGAATCATCTCGTCGAATGTGCGGGCGAGCGTGTCGATCTGCGCGATCGCAGCGGGCGTCGCATTGGCGACGATGCTGTCGACGGCTGCCGTTTCGAGAATGACGCGGAGCTCGAGAATATGGGCCGTCTGGTCGCTGTCCGGCAGAACGACGTGGTACCCGCGATTGGGGACGTGCTGCACCAGGCGCTTCTGCGTGAGATAGTCGAGTGCGCGCCGGATGTCCGGGCGGCCAAATCCGTAACGCTGCTCGAGATCGATCTGCTTCAGCCACGTGCCTGGGGCGAAGGAGCCAGCTCGGACGTCGCGCGCGATCAGATCGGCGACGGTCATCCAAGCCTTCTTCAAGGGTGCATCCATCGTGGTCATGTAATCTCGTCACGTCCCATGGATTGGCTTTGCTTCGTCTTTAGGCGGAAGGCAAGGCGGTCGCAAAATCATTCGTCGGACCTCCTCTTGCATCCCTCCGGCAGGCATGCATCATATTGGTACCAATTTTGGCAAACATTCAATGTCTCAATCGCTGACATTTCTGAAAATGCGGATTGAGACGGGCTGCCGCAAGGAAAGGGCAGGGCGTGACGGGAAAAAATGCCTCGGAGATCTGGGATCTGGTCGAAGCCAAGCGTGAGGTCTTCTTCGCCCTCAGCGATCGCATCTGGGAGATGCCGGAGCTCAATTTCGAGGAGAGCCACTCCTGTGCCGAGCATCTGGATGTTCTTGAGCAGCAGGGTTTCCGGATCACCCGCAATGTCGCCGGCATCCCAACCGCCGTCATGGGAGAGGCGGGGGAGGACGGGCCCGTCATTGCCATTCTGGGCGAGTACGATGCCTTGCCGGGCCTGAGTCAGGTCGCAGGGCTTGCGGAGCAGAAGCCGGTCGTCGACGGCGGCAACGGCCATGGCTGCGGGCATAATCTGCTCGGCAGTGGCTCGCTCATGGCGGCGACGGCCGTGAAGGATTATCTCGAAGCTCACGGCCTTAAGGGGCGCGTGCGTTACTATGGCTGTCCGGCCGAGGAGGGAGGATCCGCCAAGGGCTTCATGGTGCGGGCCGGGGTTTTCGACGACGTCGACATCGCCATCTCCTGGCATCCTGCACCTTTCGCAGGTGTCAACAATCCGATCTCTCTGGCCTGCAACGAGATCAATTTCCATTTCAGCGGACGAGCCTCCCACGCGGCGGCCTCGCCTCACTTGGGGCGAAGCGCGCTCGATGCGGTGGAGCTCATGAATGTCGGCGTCAACTACATGCGCGAGCATATGCCGAGCACGGCGCGCATCCACTATGCCATCACCGATACCGGAGGTTCGGCACCGAATGTCGTGCAGGCGAACGCAACGGTTCGTTACCTGATCCGCGCACGCGACCTGCCGGAAATGCAGGGATTGCTCCGCCGCGTGAAGAAGATTGCCGAAGGCGCGGCGCTCATGACGGAAACCACCGTTCGCAGCGAGATCGTCAGCGGCGATGCCAATCTCGTCGGCAACACGCCTCTCGAGCAGTTGATGCACCAGAATCTGGAGCGGCTCGGCCCTCCCGTCTTCGATGAGCAGGACAGGGCCTTCGCGGCCGAGATCCAGAAAACGCTGACGAATGAGGACATCAAATCGTCCTTTGTGCGCTTCGGGCTGAAGCCGCGCATGGGCGTTCCTCTGTGCGATACGATTTTTCCGCCCGAGAGCGGGGATGGGACGCTGGTGGGATCGACCGATGTCGGCACCGTCAGCTGGGTGGTTCCGACCGTGCAGATGCGTGGCGCCACCTACGCCGTGGGTACGCCCGGCCATTCCTGGCAGCTCGTGGCACAGGGGAAGGCGCCGGCCGCCCACAAGGGCATGGAGCATGCGGCGAAGGTGATGGCCAGTACGGCGATCGACCTCTTCCGCAATCCCGCGCTGATCGAAGAAGCCAAGGCCGATTTCCGTGAGCGGCTCGCCGGCACACCTTTCGTCAATCCGATTCCGGATGACGTCGATCCACCTGTCACGGTAAAGGACAACCAAGTCCTGGCATAACGGATCGTGAGCTGTTCTCTCCATCTCCGCCTGTCAATTCGAGCCCGACACGCTCGCCCATCATCAACCAAGGAAAGATCATGAAGACTATCAGCAAAATTCTTGCAGTCGCGCTTACCGGCGCAACGCTCGCGCTCGGAACGAGCGCGATGGCGCAGGAGAAGACCTGGACGAAGGTCCGCATCGCAACGGAAGGTGCGTTTGCGCCGTGGAACTTCACCAAGCCCGACGGCACGCTCGATGGTTTCGAGATCGATCTCTACAAGGACTTGTGCAAGCGTATGAAGGTCGAGTGCACGATCGAGGCGCAGTCCTTCGACGGCATCATTCCGGCGCTGAATGCCGGCAAGTTCGATGCGATCATGGCCGGCATGTCGGCGACCGCGAAGCGCGAAGAGGTGATGGCCTTCACTCAGCCCTACGGCACGACCGGTCAGACCTTCGCGGTCCTGAAGTCGAGCCCGCTGGCGAACATGCCTCTGAACGCCAAGATCTTTTCGTTGGCGACCAATGAAGCGGGAGCCGCTGCTGCGGTCGAGGAACTCAAGCCGGTTTTGAAGGGCAAGACCATCGGCGTGCAGGGATCGTCGATCGCGGCGAACTTCCTCGACAAATACCTGAAAGGCACGGCCGAAATCCGGGAATACAAGACCACGGAGCAGCACGATCTCGATCTCACGGCCGGGCGCATCGATGCAATCATGGCATCGACGGCCTATCTCTCTGGCGCTGCCGCGAAGGTGGGCAACGAGGAGATGACGCTCGTGGGGCCGCGCTTCCAGGGCGGCATGCTCGGACGCGGAAGCTCGGTCGGCCTGCGCAAGAGCGATCCGGAGTTGAAGGCCATGTTCGACAAGGCCATCAGCGAAGCGAAGGCCGACGGCACGATCGAGAAGCTCTCGATGAAGTATTTCGGCTTCGATGTCACGCCTCGCTGAGAACGTCATTAGTACTACGGTGTCGGAGCCCTGGCGGCTCCGACATCACTGTAGGATCCGTCAGAGATCAGCGTACGTCGAACATATGCTCGAGCCGCTCCAGCGCGGCGATCAGCAGCTTGGCCTCGGGGCCGAACTCGTCCAGGATGCGGCGTTCGAACGCCACCGCCTTCGGGACGATGTCCCGGTACGCCTTCTGGCCGAGCGCTGTCAGCGTCAGGATTTCCTCGCGCCGGTCTTCTTCACTTTCGCGGCGCTTGAGCCATCGCCTCTCTTCCAGAGCCCGCACTGCCCGGCTGACCTTGGTCTTGTGCATGGATGAGTGCTGGCCGATTTCCTTGGCGCTGATCTCCTCGAACTGGCCCAACGTCGCCAGCACCCGCCATTCCGGGATCGTCAGGTCGTGGTGCGGACCGTAGACGGAGCGGAAATCCTGCGAGACCGCGGAAGCGATGCGGTTGAGCCGGTAGGGCAGAAATTGTTCGAGCTGGAGTTTGGCCATGGCGTTGTTGGTTACAAAATAGACAGTTACAGTCGTGACCAATTGTGGAGGTCACGACCATGAATGTCCAGAATCCATCCTTGAAGAATCAGGCCGCCGACCGGCTCGAGAGCGCCATCCAGCCCGGCTACATGTCCGGTTTCGGCAACGGCTTCGAGACCGAGGCTCTGCCCGGGGCGCTCCCCATCGGGCGCAACTCGCCGCAGAAATGCTCCTACGGCCTCTATGCCGAGCAGCTCTCCGGCTCGCCGTTTACCGCACCGCGCACCACCAACGAGCGGACCTGGTTATATCGTATCCGCCCCACGGTGACCCATTGGGGCCAGTTCCAGAAGGCGGATATCGGCCTGTGGCGCACGGCGCCCGCCGCCGAGGTGGAGGTGTCGATCGCACCCATGCGCTGGGACCCGATTCCGCTGCCGAGCGAGAGCGTCTCCTTCCTGGAGGGCGTGCGCACCATCACCACAGCGGGCGATGCCGGCAGCCAGGCCGGCATGGGCGCGCATGTCTACCTCATCACCCGTTCGATGGTGGACGAGTATTTCTATAATGCCGATGGCGAAATGCTGTTCGTGCCGCAGCAGGGCAATATCCGGTTGTGGACGGAGTTCGGCATCATCGATATCGAGCCGGGTGAGATCGCGATCATCCCGCGCGGCGTGAAGATCCGGGTCGAGCTGATCGACGGACCGGCGCGGGGCTATTTCTGCGAGAATTACGGCGGCGCCTTTACACTGCCCGAGCGCGGGCCGATCGGCGCCAATTGCCTCGCCAATCCGCGCGACTTCCTCACGCCCGTGGCGGCCTATGAGGACAAGGATGCGCCGTCAAAGATGTACGTGAAGTGGGGCGGCTCGCTCTGGGTGGCCGACATGGATCACTCGCCGCTCGACGTGGTAGCCTGGCACGGCAACTACGCGCCGTACAAATACGACCTGCGCCGCTACTCGCCGGTCGGGCCGATCCTGTACGACCATGCCGATCCGTCGATCTTCACCGTGCTGACCTCGCCGTCCGAGACGCCCGGCACGGCCAATATCGACTTTGTGATCTTCCCGGATCGCTGGCTGGTGGCGGAGAACACCTTCCGACCGCCATGGTACCACATGAACGTGATGAGCGAGTTCATGGGGCTGATCTATGGCGTCTACGATGCCAAGACAGGCGGTGGGTTCGTGCCGGGCGGAATGTCCCTGCACAACACGATGCTGCCGCACGGCCCCGATGTCGATGCGTTCGAGAAGGCGAGCAACGTGGAGCTCAAACCTCACCGGCTGGAAGGCACGATGGCATTCATGTTCGAGACGCGCTTCCCGCAGAAGGTGACGGCTTTTGCTGCGAACACCGAGTCGCTGCAGAAGGATTACGGCGCCTATGGGCACAAGCTGAAAAAGCACTTCAACCCGAACCAGCGTTGATGGAGCGTGACAACTGTGCTCGATCATACGCATGACCCGAAGCGTCAAAGCTTCGTGATCTCGGCCAACGGCCACGCGGACTTTCCGATCCAAAATCTTCCCCTGGGGGTATTCAGCCCTCGGGGTGGAGAGCCGCGAAGCGGAATAGCCATCGGTGATAAGATCCTCGATCTGCCGGCGACTCTCGCCGCCGGTCTTTTCGAGGGGAAAGCGCGCGAAGCCGCGCAGGCTGCGTCCGGCGCGACGCTGAATGAGTTTCTGGCGCTGGGAGCCGGACCGCGGCAGGCGTTGCGCGCCCGTCTGTCGGAGCTGCTGGCGCAGGGAAGTCCTGAGCAGGACAAGGTCGAGGCCTGTCTGCATATTGCGGCGGAATGCACGCTGCACCTGCCGGCACGCATCGGCGATTACACCGATTTCTATGTCGGCATTCACCACGCCACCAATGTCGGCAAGCAGTTCCGTCCCGACAATCCCCTATTGCCGAACTACAAGTATGTTCCCATCGGCTATCATGGCAGGGCATCGTCTATCCGTCCGTCGGGCGTGCCCGTGCGCCGGCCGCGCGGTCAGGCGAAGCCAGTGGATGCCGCGGTTCCCGAATTCGGCCCGAGCCGGCGACTCGATTACGAACTGGAGCTCGGCGTCTGGATCGGCCCCGGCAATGGACTCGGCGAGCCGATCCGCATCGACGAGGCATCCGGCCATGTCGGCGGCTACTGCCTGCTGAACGACTGGTCGGCGCGCGACATCCAGGCTTGGGAATACCAGCCGCTCGGTCCGTTCCTGTCGAAGAGTTTCACCAGCACGATCTCGGCCTGGATCGTCACGCCGGAGGCCCTCGCTCCTTTCCGCATCCCTCAGCCGCAGCGCCCGGAAGGGGATCCCGCACCCCTGTCGTATCTGATGGACGAGAGCGACAGGAAGGAAGGAGCGCTCGACCTGGAGCTCGAAGTCCTGCTGCTCACGCCGGGCTTGCGGGCAAAGGGTCTGCCGCCGCATCGTCTCGCCTTGTCGAATGCGCGGCACATGTACTGGACCGTGGCGCAGATGATCACGCACCACGCCAGCAATGGCTGCAATCTGCAGCCCGGCGATCTTCTGGGCACGGGAACGATCTCAGGTCCTGATCTCACAAGCTGCGGCAGCATTCTGGAGGCGACGCTCGGCGGCAAGAACCCGGTCGTGCTCGCCTCCGGCGAGGAAAGGCGCTTCCTGGAGGATGGGGACGAGGTCATCCTGCGGGCCCGCGGCCGTCGCGAGGGTTACGCCCCGATCGGCTTCGGCGAATGCCGGGCCACGATCCTGCCAGCCCTCTGAGGTGCCCTCCATGAAGCTCTATACCTATTGGAGGTCGACCTCCTCCTACCGCGTGCGCATTGCCTTGGCGTTGAAGAACATCGACGCCGAGCAGGCCTTCGTTCATCTCGTTCGCAATGGCGGCGAGCAGAATGCCCCCGCTTATCGCGCCATCAACCCGCAGGGCCGGGTGCCGGCGCTTGCACTCGACGAGCACACGATCATCACCCAGTCGCCGGCCATTCTGGAGTATCTCGAGGAAGCTTATCCGAATCCGGCTCTGCTGCCTTCCGATCCCGTTCAGCGTGCGAAGGTGCGGGCTGTCGCGTCGATCATCGGCTGCGACATTCATCCCCTGCACAATGCTGGTCCGCTCAATCATCTGAGAAAGGTTTTCGACCGCTCGGAGCCGGACGTGGCAGCCTGGATTGCCACTTGGGTGGGGCAGGGGCTTACGGCCGTCGAGGCCCTGATCGGAGACGAAGGCTTCTGCTTCGGGCCTGAGCCGAGCATGGCCGACGTCTATCTGGTGCCGCAGCTTTATGCTGCGCGCCGATTCAACCTGCCGCTGGAAGCCTATCCGCGCATCCTGCGCGTCGAGAAGCTTGCTGGCGAGCACGAGGCCTTCAGAAAAGCGCATCCATCCGTTCAGCCGGATGCGGAGTAGTCGTCCGACTTCAGAATCTGGCCGGTAATAGGGAGCAAGCGCTCACCCAGCCCTTTGTGCTTATGCTTTGGTTGTCATGGCGGTCCCCACACTTGATCCGGGGATTAGTGCCGGCCATTCCGATGCTGTGAAGCGCCGTGCTTCAGGCCGCCGGGATCACAGGCCCAAAGCCGATGATGACAGGGAGTTGCCGAGGGGTCGGAGCAGATGTTCTGTTTTTGTTCTTGACAATTCTCCTAAACCCGGCTATATCGTGAGGGTCTCTTCTTCGAGGGGCGCGCTCGCGAGGCGTCGCAGTGTGGAAGACGACCCGGTCTTGCTGGTCCGCCTCGCAAGCGGGCCAGGCGAGTGGCCCAGGATGCTGGGCGGGTAGTCGGGATCGGTCGCAGGCCCCCGTCGCGCAGCCGGATCACGCCTGCGGCGGTTGACTGAGCCTGCCTCTCCTGTCCGCCGAAACAAACCGGACGCGAAGAGACAGTTCGGCTCTTCCCTTTCCATCACAGACATCGAGCCGGGCTGCCTGTCGCGCCACCCTCGATCACCACTCAGGCTCGGAGCCGCAAGCTCCGGGCCCCACAGTGCTGGCTCTTTGACACAGACCCATCCCTACCCACACCCGTCATGGCCGGACCTGATCCGGCCATCCACGTCTTCGGAACCACAGCGGTGCCAAGACATGGATCCCCGGGACTGATCCCCGGATCAAGTCCGGGGACGGGGATGACGCCAGGAGAACCCTCATCGACAAACGTCATCCCGGACGAAGCGTCAGCGAAGATTCGGGATCGTGCAAACCAGCTTGGCATTGTCATCCCGGGGCCGCGCAGCGGAGGCCGGGATCCATGACAACCGCGAATGCCGGATCGGATGTGGCAGCTTCCGAAGTGCCTTTCCTTCGGGCGTCAGCGGTTATGGATCCCCGCCTGCACAGGGATGACAATGTCGAGGTTCCGGACGGACACTGACTTCGATAGACCCGAGAGCGAATAATGATACGGCTCAAGATTTGGGCTGCCGCTTCTTACATGCGCGAGCATCCGTCTTCTGAAGCCCTATGCAGAGGCATGGCGGAGCCTCTCGAACAGGGATGAGAGCGCTCCCGTTCGTGCCGGGAAATAGCCCAGCCTGCCTGCGACGCGACTAAAGTCGGGAATTCGTCTATTGCAAACGCGTTCGCTGTACGATACCAATAGCGGCAAGCTCTGGAACAAGAGCGGACAATGCAAAATGCAGAAGGTGAGGAGCGTCCGTGAGCCGAGAGCCGCAATGCTTGAGCTGCCGCGGCCGGCACGCGCAGGATGACATCCGCGCAATTCTTCCCTTCCGTTCGACTTTCGATATCCGGCAGGTTCTTGCCGTGCTGAAGAAGCCCTGAGCGGGCGATGCGCGACAGGCGTTTCACCCGCAGCTGAAATCGAACCCTTTGAGGGAAGGAACATCATGACGCCAAAATATGCAGCGCTGAAAGCGGCTCTTCTCGGAAGCGCGCTTACCGTCTCGACCGTCGGCTACGCCCAGGAGATCAAGATCGGCTTCAACGGCGATCTGTCGGCTTCGCCATCCGCTCAGAGCGGACAGGCCGGTGTGCTCGGCATCCAGGCCGCGATCGAAGATATCAACGCAGCCGGTGGCGTTCTCGGCCGCAAGCTGGCCCTCGTGGTTCGCGACGACCTCTCGCAGCCGCCCAAGTCGATTCAGAACATGAGCGACCTGATCGACAACGAGAAGGTGGTTGCGGTTCTGGGTCCGACCAATTCCGGCAACGCGCTTGCCTGGAAGCACATCCCTAACCAGAAGAAGAATCCGTCCATCGGCTGCATCGGCTCGGCCACCGACATCACGAAGAGCGCGGGTTCGGACAACTATATGTACCGCGTGTCGATGGTCGACCGGGCGCAGGTCGCGGGCCTCATCGCCTACGCGAAGAACAACGCTTCCACCAAGAAGGTCGGCTATCTCGTCGAGACCACCGGCTATGGCCAGGGCGGACTGAAGGATCTTCAGGAACTCGGCGACGCCAAGGGACTGAAGCCTGTCGCGACCGAGAAGTTCGGCGTCAACGACACCGATATGACCTCGCAGCTCAACAAGATGAAGGCCGCCGGCGTCGATACGGTCCTCGTCTGGGCGCAGGGCACGCCCATCGGCCAGCTCGTGCGCAGCATGGAGAAGATCAACTACTTCCCCGTGACTCTGACCTCCTGGTCCTCCGACAATGCAAGCTTCTTCGATACGGCCGGCAAGACCCTGGCCGAGAAGCCGATCTTCATGCGCACGATCACCGAGGACCGTACGCCGAAGCAGCAGCAGCTCTACGATCGCCTCGCTCCGAAGATGGCTTCCAAGAGCGCTTTCAGCTTCGCGGCGCATTGCTACGATGCGACGATGATCACGGCTGCCGCGATCAAGCAGGCGGGCAGCACGGAGGGGGCGAAGATGCGTGAGGCGCTCGAGAATCTTCAGGCGCCCGTCGAGGGCATCATGAAGACCTACAGCAAGCCGTTCTCCGCGACCGAGCACGAGGCACTCACCGCCTCCGACTATCGCTGGACGCACTGGAAGGACGGCAAGCTCGTCTCCTACAGCGACGATGTGGTGAAGGCCCTGAAGCCTTCCGACTTCACGCAGTAAAGTCAACGACCACCGGGCCTGCCGGCGCTGGTCGGCAGGCCCGACACTTTGCACCCTTGGAGCGCCCCATGCTGGACGCATATCTCCAGACCCTCCTGAGCGGCCTTGCCGTCGGCGGCGTCTATGCCCTGATCGCACTCGGCTTCAGCATCACCTTCACCACCACGAAGACGCTCAACTTCGCACAGGGCGAGTTCATCTCGTTCGGTGCCTTCATCGGTGTGACGATGCTCCTGCTGCTGTCCGGCCTCGCCGGCACGGCAACGGCTGTTCCCAGTGAGGCGGCGGCGGCATGGCGCTATCCTGCGGCCGTCATCGGCGCCGGAGTGGTGGCCGGTGTTTTGGGAATTCTCATCTTTATCCTCGCCGTCCGACCCTTCGCCGGAAAGGGCGGCATGAATTGGGTGATGAGCACCATCGGTTTCGGCGTGATCCTGCAGAGCATCGGCCTCGCCGTCTGGGGACCAGCTCCCGTCATGGTGCCGTCTCCGCTGGGAGACGAGGTTCTCCGCATTGCCGGGGCAGGGGTCCGACCGCAGGAACTGCTCGTGCTCGCCTGCGCCATTCTGATCATGATCGTGCTCGATCTCGTGATGCGCCGCTCGCGCATCGGCAAGGCGATGATGGCCGTCGCGCATTCGCCGCAGACCGCGAGCCTCATGGGCATCAATGTCAATCTCGTCATGATCGGTGCTTTCGCCCTGTCGAGCGGCCTCGCAGGGGTGGCCGGCGTCCTGATCGCGCCGATTGCTTCCGCGTCGCTTTTCATGGGCATGGGATTTGCTCTCAAGGCCTTTTCGGGAGCCATCATCGGCGGATTGAACAATCCGCGCGGCTGCATTTATGGCGGCTTCATCCTGGGCGTTCTCGAGTCCGCCGTCGGCCTCTGGCAGGCGCAGTGGCGTGAGATCGTCGTCTTCGGTCTGATCATCCTGGTTCTGGCATTTCGCCCGGCAGGCCTCTTCGGCCGGGCTGCTGTCGACAAGGTTTAACGCGCATGCGCCACATCATCGGATCCATCGGCCTCGTTGCGGCTCTCGCGCTTGCTGCCTCGTTCATCGAGAACGAGTTTTATCTGCGCACGCTCTTCATGATCTGCGTCTATTTCCTCTGCGCCGCAGGCATGAATGTGCTGCTGGGGTTCGCGGGACAGAAGTCTCTCGGTCAGGCGGGCCTGTTTGCGGCGGGTGCCTATGCGGTCGCTCTTCTGACCACGCGTTATGAAGTCGGCCCCTGGCTGTCGCTGCCGCTCGCCTGCTTTGTTTCGGCGCTCTTCGGCATCCTGATCGCCGTGCCGTCGCTGCGGGTCAAAGGCCCGAGCCTCGCCATGGTGACGCTGGCCTTCGGCATCGTCATCGAGAAGGTGGTGACGGAAGGCTCCGAGGTCTTCGGCGGCGCCATGGGCATTTACGCCATCCAGCCTCTGAATATCGGTGGCGCGCCGTTCACCATGGTGCAGTGGGTGTGGTTCGGGTTGCTGTTGTGCCTTGTGGCGCACCTCCTGCTTCGCAACCTGCTCCGTGGACGGTTCGGGCGGGCTTTCCTGTCCCTTCAGGCCGATGAGGTCGCGGCCGGTGCGGTTGGCGTGGCGGTGTATCGCTACAAGGTGCTTGCCTTCGTGATCGCGGCCGTGACCTGCGGTCTTGCGGGAGCATTGGTGGCGCAGCAGAACCAGTACATCAATTCCGACTTCATCAATTTCCACCTGTCGATCTTCATTCTCCTGCTGGTGCTGTTCGGCGGAAGCGGTTCGCTCTATGGTCCGCTGCTCGGCTCCGTGACGCTCGTGATCATTGGCGCTCTCGTGGCGCGCTGGTCCTGGATCGAGCATTTCGTCAACGGTGCGCTGCTGCTGTTTGCCCTCTATGCCATGCCGAAGGGCCTGGCGGGTGTGTTTGGATCGCTCTTTCAGAAGATCGGCTGGGTCCGCAGCGCGGGAAGCGATGCCGCGGCGGTGGAAAGCAGGATAATCCCCAAGCTGCCGACGCGGCCCATGCCTCGTGCGGGTGCGGGAAGCCTTCTGACGGCCGATCATCTCAACAAGGCCTTCGGTGGCGTCGTTCCGGCAAGGGATGTCTCCGTCAACCTGACGGAAGGGCATATTCACGCCCTGATCGGTCCGAACGGGGCGGGCAAGAGCACCTTCATCAACATGCTCACCGGGATCATTCGTCCTGACCAGGGCAAGGTGACGTTCTTGGGCTCCGACATCACCCTGCAATCGGTTCACGGGATCTGCGACCACGGCATTGCGCGGACCTTCCAGAACCTCAGGCTGTTCAAGGATCTGTCCGTGCGCGAGAACGTGCTCCTCGGCCAGCATTCCCGCATGCGGAACGGTTTCGCCTCGTCGCTCCTGGGCCTTCCCAATGCCTGGCGGGAAGAGGCCAAGGCGCTTCGGAAGGTCAATGACATCCTAGCCTTCACAGGCCTGTCCCACTATGCCGAATCCCCGGCCGGGAGCCTGGCCTATGGTCTGCAGCGCCGGGTCGAGCTGGCGAGGGCTCTCGCATCCGAGCCGTTCCTCCTGCTGCTCGACGAGCCGGCTGCCGGGCTGAACCCACAGGAAACGGCGGAACTCGGACAGTTGCTCGTGCGCATCCGCAACGAAGGGATCACGATCCTGCTGATCGAGCATCACATGGATCTCGTCATGACGATTTCGGATCACGTGATCGTTCTCGATTACGGCCAGAAGATCGCCGAAGGCACGCCCGGCAAGATCCAGGCCGATCCGCGGGTCATGGAGGCCTATCTCGGCACCTCCACCGAGGCGGCTTGAGGGGATGGAGCAGCTATGCTGAAGATTCAGGACGTTCATCTCGCCTATGGCCCGATTTCGGCGGTTCGCCGAGCCACCATCGAGGTTGACGCTGGAGAGGTCGTCGCCATCGTCGGCGGCAATGGGGCGGGCAAGAGCACCTTGCTGAAGGGAATTGCCGGATTGATGCCAGTCAGCTCCGGAAAAATCCTTTTTGAAAAGGAAGATGTCACCAGACTCCCGCCACATCGCAGAGTTGCGCGGGGCATCGCATTGTCTCCCGAGGGCAGGCAGGTCTTCCCGGATCAGAGCGTCTACGACAATCTGACTCTCGGCGCGTACTTCCGCAGGCTTTCCAACGAGGCCCTGGAGGCGGAGGTCGAGGAGCAGTTCAAGCTGTTCCCGCGCCTGCGCGAGCGCCGGAACCAGCTCGCCGTCACCCTATCTGGAGGCGAGCAGCAGATGCTGGCGATCGCTCGGGCTCTGATGGGCAAACCCCGGCTCCTCCTGCTCGACGAGCCCTCGCTCGGCCTCGCGCCGAAGATCATCCAGGAAATCTTCGACATTATCGTGTCCCTCCGCCGTTCTGGAATCACGATCCTGCTTGTCGAACAGATGGCAAATATGGCACTGGCCATTGCAGATAGAGCCTATGTCCTCGAAACCGGCAATGTGACATTGTCTGGGACGGGGCAGCAACTCCTTCACGATCCGAAGGTTCGTGCGGCCTATCTCGGGGTATCCCACGGCACGGCATGATGCTGCCGCTCTCGGGAAGATTGGATTGAGCCATGAGTATCGACGGACGCGGCGTACAATCGGTCGAGGTCGGAGGGAGGATCCTCGCGGCGCTGGTCAAGGCCGGCAGGCCCTTGATGCTGCGCGAGCTTGCAACCATGGCGGAAGTCGCACCGGCCCAGGCCCATGCCTATCTCCTCAGCTTCCGCAAGTTGGAGCTCGTGGAGCAGGATGCGGCGAGCGGGCGATACCAGCTCGGTCCCTTCGCATTGCAGCTCGGGATTGCGCGCCTGCGGAGCTTCGATCCGCTGCGGCTTGCGGCCAATGCGGTGATTGGCTTTGCGGAAGAAATAGGCCTCATGGTGACCGTTGGGGTATGGGGCACACACGGCCCTACCATCGTTCAGGTCCAGGAGGGCAGCGATCAGGTTCACGTGAACGTGCGGACAGGAACGGTCTTCTCGATTACCGGAACCGCGACAGGCAAGGTTTTCGCAGCCTTCATGCCTCCGAAGATCATTGAAGCGCAATTGGGTGAGGAGCTCCGGAAAGGAGCGCGCATCCAAGGTGTCGGCGCGCCGACGTCACGCAAGGAACTGGAAGCCGAAGTGGCAATGGCCAGACAGCTTGGCTATGCCGCGACGGAGAGCAAACCGGTGACCGGCATCAACGGCATCGCGGCTCCCGTCTTCGATTACAGCGGGCAGATGCAGCTTGCCATCACGCTGATCGGACCGACGGGGGTTCTCGATATCGGCCCCAACAGCAAGGACGCAAAGGCCTTGTTGGCCTTCACGCAGAAACTCTCCGCGCAACTCGGCTATGCACCGGATGCGGATGGCAGGGCCATTCAAGAAGCGGCGGAAGCCGAGATCGCCGCGGCGCCCGTCACCAAGCGCCGCCGTCGCGCTTAGCGGCACTTTCATTCGTATTCGCGCAGCGATTCACGCTCTGCAGGCGCGGAGTGCGTCGACGCGCGGTCATTCGGCCCGACTGAATCATCATCTACGACTATTCGCCATTTGCGAACGCGTTCGTTATATGCTTGTCTGATTTCAGTGTTCGATGAGTCATGAGTGGACGATTGCCTCAATCAGATCAGGGAGCCGAAACAGATGTTGCTCAAAGGGCGTATTGCACTTGTCACGGGCGCCGGTCAGGGGAATGGCGCCGCCATTGCGCGCGGCCTTGCAACGGAAGGCGCTCGGGTCATCGTGACCGATCTGAATGGACCGGCGGCTGAGCAAACCGCGAAGGGGATTGTCGAGACAGGCGGTGAAGCGTGGGCCTACACGCTCGACGTTGCCAATGCCGAAGCCTGCAACGGATTAGCGCGCGAGGTTGAAGCCTCCATCGGCCAAATCTCGATCCTCGTCAACAATGCGGGAATATGCCCGCGCAACACCATCGACAGTCCCGATGTGCGCCGTTCCTGGGATGCCGCGATGCAGGTGAATCTCGACGGGACGCTCAATGTGACGCTGGCTTTCGTTGCCGCCTTGAGAGCCACGAAGGGAACCATCATCAACATGGCGTCGATTGCATCCTTCGTGTCGACATCCACGTCGATCAGCTATTCGACCTCGAAGGCCGCCGTGCGCATGCTGACCCAGAATCTGGCACAGGAACTGGCCAAGGATGGCGTACGCGTCAACGCAATTGCGCCGGGCACGCTCAATACGCCGATGACCGAAGCCACGCGCAGCAATCCCGAACGGGCGGAGCGCTTCCTTTCCCGCATCCCGCTTGGCCGATTTGGAGAGCCTGAGGAACTGATCGGGCCGACGGTCTTTCTTGCGTCCAACATGTCGAGCTACGTGACGGGCACGACGCTCGTGGTCGATGGCGGCTATCTCGCAGTCTGAGGAGGTCGTCATGATTGTTCGCATGGGACTTCTGACGCGAAAGCAAGGCTTGAGCAGTGAGGACTTCCGCAGCCATTGGCGCGACGTGCACGGGCCTCTGGTGGCCCGGCTGCCGGGCTTGAAGCGGTACCACCAGAACCATGTTGTCGACAGCCGCCAGCTTGCCATCGATCACGCACGGGGCACATGGAGCATCGACGGCATTTCGGAGCTTTGGTTCGACAGCATCGATGACATGCATCGCGCGATCTCGTCCGATGCCTATCGGGCGGTAGCAGAAGACCATGTGCGCTTCGTCGGCGATACGGGTTTGATCACAGCCGAGCAAAACATCGTCGTGCCGATGGAAGCCTCCGGCGAGCCGCTCGTCAAACGGATGTCGATCCTGACACGCAAGTCAGGACTGACGCCCGAGCAGTTCAAGGACGAATGGTGGGGCTTCCACGCCAAGGCCGTGAAGAAATTCCCGAACCTCATGGGCTATACGCAGAACTTCGTCACTGAGCGCAGCGCAGGCCTTGGAAAGCCTGCATCCCACGAGGAACTGCCGATCGATGGAATGGTGGAGCTGTGGTTTCGCTCGGTTGCCGATATCGAAGCGGCTTTTCGCTCTCCGGCAGCGAATGTCTCGCAAACGCACGCGCTCAGCTTCATAGCGGAAATCACGACGTTTCTCGTGGAACCGCATGAGGTGATCTGACGAGCTTTGCAGTTCCAGAAATCGACAGGGTACTCGAAAGTGTCTTGAAATAGCGAACGCGTTCGTCTAAAACAAATCAACGAATGCATTCGCAAATGCTGAATCAGAAGCGCCCTAGGCTGCGGACCTGGGTGGGATTTGAGGAGCGCCATGAAGCCGACGAAAACTATCACCTGCGATGTTCTCGTGGTTGGGTCTGGTGCAGGCGGTTTTGCGACCGCTCTGACGGCCCGGCTTCATGGTCTCGACGTGATCATCACGGAAAAGGAGCCTGTCTTCGGCGGAACGACGGCGCGTTCCGGCGGCTGGATGTGGATCCCATGCAATCCGCTGGCGAAGCAGGAAGGTTTCAAGGATTCCCGCGAAGCGGCCCGCACCTATCTTCAGCATGAGGCCGGCAATCATTTCGACGCGAACCGCGTCGATACCTTCCTTGAGAATGGCCCGAAGATGGTCGAGTTCTTCCAGGAGAAGACCGAGATGGACTTCACTCTTGGCCCGGCCTTCTCCGATTATCATCCGGATGCACCGGGCGGCATGCCCGGCGGTCGTTCTGTCGTGGCGACGCCTTATGACGGACGTAAGCTTGGCAAGGAGATCGCTCGTCTGCGGCCGCCGCTGAAGGAAATCACGTTCCTCGGCATGATGATCGGATCGGGCAAGGAACTCCTGCATTTCTTCAACGTGACTCGTTCCATCAAATCGGCCGCCTATGTCGGTGTGCTTCTGGCGAAGTATGGCCGCGATCTCATATCCCATGGTCGTGCGATGCGTCTGACGAACGGCAACGCTCTCATCGGACGCTTAGCCAAGTCTGCGTTGGATCAGAACATCCCGATCTGGACATCATCTCCCGTCAAGGACCTGATCGTGGAAGACGGGGCCGTGAAAGGGGCTCTGGTTCAAACGGAGGATGGGGTCACCGAAGTCCGCACCCGTCGAGGCGTCGTGCTGGCCGCCGGGGGCTTTCCGCAGGACATGCTGCGGCGGAAAGAGTTGTTCTCGCATGCCCCGACGGGAGCGGAGCATTGGTCTCCCGCCCCTCCCGGCAACACTGGCGATGGCATCCGTCTGGGCGAGCGGGTCGGTGGACAGGCGATCGAGGGCCTTCCCAATGCGGCAGCGTGGGTTCCGGTATCTCTGGTTCCTCGCCGTGATGGGACTGCCGGACCGTTTCCGCATTTCATCGACCGCGGCAAGCCCGGAGTCATCGCCGTGACGAAGAGCGGCAAGCGCTTCACGAACGAAGCAAACTCCTACCACGATTTCGTGCAGGCCATGGTCAGTGCCTGCGGCAGCGATCCGGAAAAGGCAGCTTGGCTCATCGTCGATCATCCGACGATCCGCCGTTACGGCTTGGGCTTCGTGAAGCCGTTCCCGGTGCCTCTGACGCCCGCTTTGCAGAACGGCTATCTGGTGAAGGGGCGCACTCTCCGCGAACTGGCGGAGAAGTTGGGTGTCGATGCTACTGCATTCGAGCAGACGGTCGAGACTTACAATCGCGATGCGCGCAAGGGCGAAGATCCTCAGTTCAAGCGCGGCAGTACCGCATATAACCGGTATCTCGGCGATCCGGATCACAAGCCCAATCCCTGCGTGGGCCCGATTGAGAGCGGTCCGTTCTATGCCGTGAAGGTTGTGCCTGGGGATCTTGGCACTTTTGCAGGGCTCAAGACCGATGCCGATGCACGGGTGGTCGACGAGAGCGGGAATGTCATTCCCGGCCTCTATGCTGCAGGCAACGATATGGCGAGCATCATGGGTGGCAACTATCCTGGCGGCGGCATCACGCTCGGACCGGCCATGACCTTCGGCTATATCGCGGGCCGGCATCTCGCCGGTGCCGGGGCTGAAACTGCTTCAACCGCGAGCCGTCCGGCGGCTTAAGCCTCGAACATGAGTGCGCTTATCAACCGCTCTGGAGAATAAGCGATGACACCAGCGCATCAACGGCCGCGGCTCTTCGAGCCACTCACGCTCCGGGGGCTTACGCTCAAGAACCGCGTGGTCATCTCGCCCATGTGCCAGCATTCGGCCGAGCAGGGGTTGGCGGGATCCTGGCATCTGGTTCATCTCGGCAAGTTCGCACTGGGTGGCGCAGGATTGATCTTTGTCGAGAGCACGGCTGTCGAGCAGAGCGCACGGATCGGCGTGCGGGACGTCGGGCTGTGGGCGGACAAGCAGATTGCTCCTTTCAAAGCCATCGTCGACTTTGTCCACCAGAATGGCGCCGCTATCGGCGTGCAACTGGCGCATGCGGGACGCAAGGCTGGGTCGCAGGCCTTATGGGAGGGGGGCAGAGCCCTCACGATGGAGCAGTTGCACGAGGCTGGCGAGCCATGGCGGCGCGTCGGCCCAAGTGCTGTTGCGGCTGGGCCTGAATGGTCTGTGCCAGACGCTTTGACTTTGGACGAAATCGCCGAGACCCGGCAGATGTTCGTCGACGCGGCCAAGCGCGCGGAGCAGGCTGGATTCGATGTTCTGGAACTGCATTTCGGACACGGCTACCTCGTCGCATCCTTCCTATCGCCGCAATCCAATCTTCGTGAGGATGAGTATGGCGGGTCGCGTGAGAACCGCATGCGGCTTGGTCTCGAGATTGCCGCTGACGTGCGGGCCGCATGGCCGGCGGAAAAGTCGCTCTTCGTGCGCATCTCGGCCGTCGACGGAACCGAAGACGGATGGGGTCTGGACGATTCTGTCGTGTTCGCGCGGGAACTCAAAGCAATCGGCGTGGACGTGATTGACTGCTCATCCGGTGGGCTCTCGGACGAGACGCGCAACATGAATGTTCCGCGAGGACTTGGCTTTCAAGTTCCGTTTTCGGAGCATATCCGCCGTGAGGCGGAGGTCAGGACCCAGGCGGTCGGAGTCATCCTCGACGGCCATCAGGCGGAGGCGATTCTCCAGGAGGGCAAGGCGGATTTGATCGCCATCGGTCGGCAAGCCCTCTACAATCCCTATTGGCCCCACCATGCGGCCCATGCGCTCGGCTATGATTCCGGTTTCGAGCACTGGCCGCTCCAGCATGGACCGTGGCTCGCAAAGCGAGCGCCCCTGATGGAAAAACTCAAGTTCACCGATAACAGCGTCAAGAGCCTGGCGGGCTCTGGCCACTAGTTGGGAGAAACAAGACGATGACATCCAAAGCATTCGCTTCGACGGGTGATCTGTCTGCAAAGACGGTGTCGTTCACGGAAATCGGGCCGGATCTGTATGCCTATACGGCCGAAGGCGATCCGAACTCCGGCATCATCGTCGGTGACGATGGCTGCATGATCATCGACGCCCAGGCCACGCCCGCCATGGCCGAGGACGTGATTGCCCGCGTGCGCACCGTCACCGACAAGCCGATCAAGTATGTCGTGCTCTCGCACTATCATGCCGTGCGCGTGCTCGGTGCCTCGGCCTACCAGGCGCAGGGCATCATCGCGTCGAATGCCACCTACGATCTCATCGTCGAGCGCGGCGAGCAGGATAAGGCCTCCGAGATCGGCCGCTTCCCGCGCCTGTTCCGCGGCGAGAGCAGCATCCCGGAGGGCCTGACTTGGCCGACACTGACCTTCGAGAGCGGCATGTCCGTGTTCCTCGGCAAGCGCGAGGTCAAGCTGTTCCACCTCGGTGCCGGCCACACGGCGGGCGATATCGTCGCCTGGGTGCCGGATGCCGAGGTGATGTTTACCGGCGATCTGGTGGAATATCACTCCGCCTGCTATTGCGGCGACGCTCACTTGCGCGAATGGCCGCAGACGCTGGATGCGATCCTAGACTTCCAGCCCAAGGCGATTGCGCCGGGACGCGGCGACGCTTTGCAGGGAGAGCAGCAGGTGCGCGAGGCGGTGGCAATGACGCGCGACTTCGTCACCAGTCTGTATGGGGCGGCCGAGCTGTCGGTGGCGCGAGGGCGCTCCTTGAAGGAGAGCTTTGCGGCCACGCGCGAGGTGATGGATCCGAAGTTCGGCGACTTCGCCATCTACGAGCACTGCCTGCCATTCAATGTCTCGCGTGCCTTCGACGAGGCCTCCGGCATCGACCATCCCGTCATCTGGACCGCCGAACGTGATCGCGAGATGTGGGCAAAGCTCCAAGGCTAAATGAAGTGGCCAGCACGAGAGAGGAATTCATCCCTCTCGTGCGGGCCAGCCCCAGCCGCTGTCCGAATGCGTCTGGATCGAACGAGCATTCGGAAAGGTGCCGTAACATGTCCCTTGCCCAGATGAGCGATGTCCAGAGCAAGATCTGGGCATCGACGGCCATCGGCATCTTCTGGGGGCTAACTGCCGCCCTGGCTTGGACAGGCTACAATGCGGGTTCAAGACTTGGGCGAATGGACGGCCTTGCTCCCATAGACATGTCCATGCTTCGCTTCGGCGTTGCCGCTCTGCTGCTGACGCCGTTGGTGCTGTCGCGCCGCAAACAGCATGGGCTCGGGTGGGTGCGTCTCCTCTCATTGACGCTGTTGGCGGGACCTCTCTTCGGTCTTCTCATCAATACGGCCTTCGGACTAGCACCCTTGTCTCATGCCGTGGTGCTGACCGCAGGGGCGACGATGATGAGCACCAATGCACTTGCCTGGTGGCTCGACGGCAGGCGACCGCCCGTTCTCCGCTTGCTCGGCATGACAGTTCTCGTCGCCGGATTGCTGCTCATCGCATCCGATCAGCACGATCGGTCATCACAACCATCTACTTATGTCTGGCTTGGAGATCTGTGCTTCCTCGCAGCAGGACTTCTCTGGGGCACCTTCACCTATTTTCTTGGTCGCTGGAAGGTCGATCCGGTGGTCGGCATCGGCCAAGTCTCCATCCTGTCGATGGTCGCGTTTCTTCCATTCCTTCTGGTCTGGAACCATAACAGCGCAGCATCGTCGGATGTCTGGTTGGCTCAGGTGTTCTTTCAGGGCATCCTGGGCGGGTGCCTGGCACCTGTTGCCATTGCCAAGGCGGTCTCGCGCATAGGCGCGGGCGAGGCTGCGCTCTTTCCCGCCTTAGTGCCTTCGGGAGCGCTTCTGCTCGCAATCCCGCTCCTGAATGAATGGCCGAGCTATGCCGAGAGCCTGGGTATCGTGATCTGCACCCTCGGCCTGTTTACCGCATTCGACCTCACGCGCATACTGCGAAGGAGAGGCCTCGCAGGATGAACTGTCCGTCATTGTTCCCCTGATCGTCCCGACCGTGGGAGAGGGCATCCCACGGTCGTCTCACATGCTCCCTTATCGGCCATTGATCCTGCGGTCATCTCCAGGCTCGAAGCGTCTGTCGCGGTTCAGGCGTCCTCCGTTGTCATCCAGAATATTTGCATCATCCGCGCCACGCCCGCGAAGCCGTCGCACCTCGATGAGATCATCGGCGCCGCGAGTGCGTGTCCGGGTTTGGTGCTGATCCTGATCCCGGGTCCTTGTCCGAGCGCCGTCATCTGCCCGGCTGTGATTGCGCGAGTTGTCGTCGCGGCTTCGGGTTGGCCCATCGTCTCCGCCTCGGCCTCGTCCGCGTCCCCCATCATCGCTGCCATGACCATGCCCGCCGTCGTCTCCCCCGCGACCACCTCGACTGCCGCTGTCATCTCCACTCCGTCCGCCACGGCCACCATCGTCGCCCCCACGGGCCAGCGCCGGTGACAGGAAGGCGCTCGCGACGGCCGCCGGGACGGCGGCCGTCAGCGAGGCGAGGATGGCGCCGAGGACCAATACGCTCGGTCCGTTTTTGGCTTGCTTCAACATCGTCTTTCCTCCGTTCATCCATCGCCGCGAAAGGTCAGCGCCGATGCCGGGGCAATCTGAACGATGCGCGACATGCGAACCTGACGGGGTATGTCAGCGAAATATCAGCCTGGGCGTGCTATGCTTGAGAGCTTTGGAAGACTTCATGGTCCGACGTCAGCTCATTGCCCTGCTTGCGGCTACCCTGGCCTTCACCACAGTGGAGAGTTCCCGGCTGCCCATCGCGCTTGCCAAGGATGGCGATAGCGGCAGCGGAGGTGGCGACGGCGGTCGAGGAGGCGGAGACAATAGTGGCCGAGGCGGCGGCGATGATGGCGGGCGGGGTCGCGGTGGCGATGACGGTGGCGGTCAGGGCAGGGGCCATGGCGGAGACGATGACGGCGGCCGCGGACGTGGCCGAGGGCGTGGGGGAGACGACGCGCCGGCTCAGCGCAGCTGGGGCAGCACGTCGCCCGAGAACGCCCGCGAGGCCGTCTCGCAAGGTTGGGCTCTTGCGCTGAACCAGGTTCTCCCAACGGTCTCGAAGGCTGTGCCCGGCCAGGTTCTGGAGGTGGATTTGCGCCAGTCCTGGAGCGGCGAGTGGCAATATGAGTTTCTCGTTCTGACCCGGGACCGCCGTTACAGGGAGGTCATCGTTGACGCCCGCAACAATCAAATTCTCCAGATCAGGAGACGCTGATGAGGATTCTTCTCGTCGAGGATGAGCCCGCAATCGCCGGAGACATCCGGCACGCTCTGTCCGAGACCGGATACGTCGTGGATATCGTTAGAGACGGGGAGGAGGGCTGGTTCCGAGCCTCCACGGAAGATTACGATGCTCTCATCCTCGACCTTGGTCTGCCGAAGCTCGATGGCCTGTCCGTGGTGAGGCGATTGCGGGAAGAGGCCAGCACCGTCCCAATTCTCGTTCTGACGGCCCGAGGCTCCTGGTTGCAGAGGGTTGAGGGGATCGATGCCGGTGCCGACGACTATCTGACAAAACCCTTCGAAATGGAGGAACTCCTCGCCCGATTGGCTGCCCTGCTGCGTCGCGTCGGGCGCCATGTCACCCCTCTCATTGAAGTTGGTACCCTGCGCATCGATACGCGGCGCCTCCGAGTGATGGTCAACGGAAGGGCTATCGAGCTGTCGCCCCTTGAATTTCGCTTGCTCAGATATCTGGCTCATAACCGGGATCGTGTCGTCGCTCAGAGCGAGCTGGTCGAGCATGTCTATGGGTCGGACGAGCCGGAGAGCAATGCAGTCGAGGCCTTGGTGGCACGTCTCCGGCGCAAGATCGGCACGGAAGCAATCGGAACCAGGCGCGGCCACGGCTACATCATGGAGACACCTGTACCATGACAAGGAACTCCATACGGCTTCGATTGCTGCTCGTCGCTGTCATGTCCATCGTGGCAACGATTGCCGTCGCGGGCGCTTCTCTCGTTGTCTTCTTCGAACGGCAGGTTCTCCGGTACGTGGAACAGGATCTCAACATCCACTGGACGGAACTAGCGACAGCCTTCGGTACTGAAGGAGAGGACGGGCTCAGTCAGAAGCTGACAGATCCGCGCTATCACCAGCCATATGGCGGCGCCTATTGGCAAGTCTCCGAGGGAGGACGCCCAATCATGCGCTCGCGCTCGCTTTGGGACAAGGAACTCTCCCTGACTGAATCGCGCGAGAGTGCCGAACGCGACAAAGCGTTCGAGATCGATGGACCTGACGGATCAGAGCTCTACGTCATCGAACGGCAGGTCACAGTGGATGGCGAGCAAGGTCCTCGCAGTATCAGCCTTGCCGTCGCCCTGGATCACGGACAGGTTGTCGAATTGCGGCAGGCCTTCGGATGGGATGTGACCCGTGTCCTCATCCCTATTGCCGCCGTTCTTGTTCTCTTTGCCTGGATCCAGCTCTCGCTCGGTCTGCGCCCGTTGGGGGCTGTCGGACATGAGTTGAATGCGGTTCAGACCGGCCAGATCCGGCGCATGACCCGACGCTTTCCGAACGAGGTGGCTCCGCTCGTCGACAGCATCAACAAGCTTCTCGATCGGCAGGAGAACCTTGTCCGTAAGGCCCGAGACCGTGCCGGGGCATTGGCTCACGGGTTGAAGACGCCGCTGACGATTCTTGGCGGTGAGGTGCGGCGCCTTGAGAAAGCGGGTCTACAGGATGCCGCAGCGTGCATGCAGGAGCAACTGGAGTTGATCCGCAATCATGTTGAGCGCGAGGTCGCGCGAGTACGCACCAGTGGCACGTCGGTCGGCTGTGGTGCCTATGCACAGGTGGACGAAACGATTGCTCGCCTCCTGCGACTGATGCAGCACATGCCACGGGGGGAACGGCTCATCTGGCAGACGGACATCCCTGCTGACTTGGCCGTGGACATGGATCCCCATGACTTCGGTGAGGTCATGGGCAACTTGCTCGACAACGCCCGAAAATGGGCAAAGACCCATGTCACAATCCAAGTGGTGAGAAAGGGCGATAAGGCTCGGATCAGCGTTGAGGACGATGGTCCTGGGTTCTCAGGAAACGCTGATGGAGCAAGACCTGAGCGCGGCATGCCAGGACGATCCGATCCCGGCTCGAGCGGACTTGGCCTCGGTATTGTGGAAGATATTCTGGCTGAATACGGAACGAGCGCTGAAATTGAAGGCAATGGACGTTGTCACATCGCATTCGAAATCCCTCTTTGTCGATCAGGACCGGCCCACGATACGTTAAAGAGTGAGATGCAGATGAGTTTGTAGGAGAGACAAACAATAGCCGTCGGGTCGAGTGAAGCCCGAGGTTTGGTTTTCTTGATGAAAGGGCTGAACCCTCCAGGAGGACACGATGAAGCATCATAGTGAAATGATACGTCGTCTCGGTTTGTTGGCAGGAGCTTTTGCCTTGTCGATCGGCACCGCGTGCGTTCTCACACCTGCCATGGGGGCAGGTGAAGGCGGAAACTCCGGTGGTGGCGGTGGCGGCAATGCCGGGGGCGGAAGTGACGGCGGGGGTGGAAATAATGGAAGCGCAGGCCGGCAGGGTGGACGTGGCAGTGATGCCGGCTCCCTCAATATGATGACCTGCCCCAGAGGTCAGATCTATAGCCAGAGATCCCGTCGGTGCGTCCAAGTCAGAAGTGAGGTTTTGACGGACGAGGCCGTGACAGATTACGCCTATGCTCTTGCGCAGGCCGAGCGTTTCGATGAGGCACTGGAAGTGCTCAACATGGTTCGAAATCCGGACACGCCAAAGGCCCTCAATTATCGCGGGTACATCACACGAAAACTTGGGCGGATCGACGAGGGCATCAGCTACTATCTCAAGTCGGTCGCTATGGATCCGAAATATGCCCAGGTGCGCGAGTATCTCGGCGAGGCCTATGTCACCCAGGGCAAGCTCGATCTCGCTCGGGAGCAATTGCAGATCATCCAGACGTTGTGTGGAACGGAGTGCGAGGAATATCGCGATCTGGCCGAGGCTATAGAAGGAACTCCTCAATGAAGCGGTAGAAGGCTGAGCATTTCTCCGACACGGCTCCCTCGCGTCGGGATCTTGTAAGGGACGATGACAATGATCAAGCTTCAGGCGCCGATTTCTTTTGCCGCAAGGCTCATGTTGGCGTTCATCTTCGTTGTCGAGGGATGGAACAAGATCGGATATTACGAGGGAACGGTACAATACATGGAAAATCATGGTGTACCAGGAATGCTTCTGCCGCTCGTTATCGTAACCGAACTAGGTGGCGGTTTGCTGATTGCTTGCGGCTTCCAAACACGCCTGGCTGCATTGGCCTTAGGAAGCTTCTGCGTTCTGACCGCCATCCTCTTTCATAGGAATATCGCAGACATCAGCGAGTTCATTCACTTCAACAAAGATCTCGCGATTGCGGGCGGCTTCTTACTTCTCGTCGCATTTGGCGCAGGAGACTGGTCGATCGACGCATGGCAGGCACAACGCGAACCATCTTCGCGCCTCGTCTGAGATGACAACGTTGCAGGATCCAGACTCTCGATAAGCGCACGGGCCCTGCTAAAGCGAAAGAACGCATCGCTCATTCGATAGCGCGCAATGACTTTATGTCTATAAAACCGCCGCAGGAGGATTGTGCACCTGAAGGTCGCGCTGACTCTGGATGACGGCGATCGATATGCGTCCTCTCTCAGCGGGATGGCAGCTATTCATATCAACCAAAAGTGAAACCATAGTTGGCAGTGAGAGGCGATTGAGATGAGTGGAGCTCTTCTTCTGCAACCAGCCTCAGCAGGAAGCTTTCCAACTTAAGCCTTCTTCCGTCAGTCGCTATTTGACTTCAGTAGGAAAGCAATTGTTGGAGTTATATGCCATCGAGGAAGTCCGTTGTAATGGACAGACAGTAGATTTTAATTATTACAATTCGCAAGCATAGGCGCGCTTGTATAGACGTCAGTTTTTAATGATTTTAATTAAAGATTACATATAGTCGGTATTCTAGATGTGTTCTAATATTTGATTTTAATCTAGACTCGACTTGCTTGTGTAAGTAGAAGCTGCTCCCCGAAAGGATCGCCGCGGCCGATCCGTGGCGATTTCCAAGCCCCGCCGACGCGGGCATGCGAGATAAGGGGGAGCTGGCGTGTCCATACCTAAGACCATCACGATCAATGCATCGTCTGCTGCAAACGGCGTCGATCTCGGCACCTATTTTGAGGCCTATTTCCAGGGATTAAAGGCAGGAACATCCAGCTTTTATGGGGGTACGCCTGATGTCAATCCATACGGAGGTCCACCGACGTATCAGAACGGGACTCAGGTTGGTTTCCGTTACAAGGACGGGTCAGATGCCGCGACAAATAAGCAGGTTATCATCGAAGGCGAGAACCTGGCCTATGATTATATCCACCATGGTGCAGCCTATGGACACGGGATTTCGGGAACAATCAATTCGGTCGTATTCGGCACACTGGACACGGCGCAATCAGGTGGCCCTAGTGAACTGGCTGGCGTCACGGCGGATTTGATTATCTCAGGGTGGAATATCAGCGCCGAAAGAGGTGCGGGCATCAACACAGATCAGGCAAAGCCTTTTAACGCCGTATATGACTTCTATAAGGCTCTGCAAGGCGCCGGGGCGAGTACAGTCTTGGTTGCAAAACTCAACGAGGCACTGGACGGCTACGCGCAAAACATCATCGGTTCCAGCTACGCCGATAACCTTGTCGCTACCGCGAATGACGATGCTATTCAGGGCGGGGGCGGCAACGACGTTATCAATGGCGGTGGCGGAAATGACTTTGTCGTATTCTCCGGTCGACGTGCAGATTACGCCATCGTCCAGAATGGCGACGGCAGCTTCACCATCACCGACGAGCGCACCACGGGCTCGGAGGGGATCGATACTGTCAGTGACGTAGAGAATTTCCGGTTTTCCGACACAGTCATCAGGTCCGACGACCTTATGGTTCAACAGGGTGTCATTACAATCGATGCGAGCGGTGCTGATGGGATGGACTTCGAAGCCTTCATCCGCGGGGGCTTCCTGTCGACCGTCGAAGGGGTTATGCCCTCGTTCGATAATCAAGCTGCAAACCCAGGTGTTCCATCGACCATGGCTGGGGAAGAGATGTTCCTGGGCTATGGCACTGGATCAGCCGGGAAGTATGTTCTCGCCCACGGCAGCGTCCAATACAATTTTGGAGCGCATACCGTTGCAGGCACGATCAACACCATCGAGTATGGAACGCGTGGAAGCGGAAGCTTTGACAGTAACGGCTATTTCATCGGTGGTAGTGCTCAACTGAAGATCTCTGGCCTCGAGCTGTTTAATGCTATTCCCGCCAATGGCACCGAGGAGGTTGAGATCGAAGCGAATGGGCCGGTCCATAACTTCGCAGCAGCCTATATGAAGGGCAAGTTGGCACCTTCCAATCAGCTGAACGTATACGCTGACGCTCTCGACAAGTATGCTCAAAAGTTTATCGGATCGTCCAAGACTGATTTTTATGCCGGAACGATTTTCGCCGACGCCATCAATGGCGCTGCGGGTGACGACGTGTTCGGTGCCACCAAGGGCAACGATGCGATCGATGGCGGCGGCGATTACGACCAGGTCATCTTCAGCGGTGCCAGAGCCGATTATACGGTGATGCGGTTGACGGATGGCAGCTTCGCTGTCGCCTTGAACGATGGAAGTGGAACGACGACACTCAGGAACGTCGAGGCCGCGACATTCTCGGATGTGACCCTTGATACGGTCCGCGATCTTGAACTCCCAGGAACTCCTCCGAAGAACATCGCTCTTTCTAAAGCCTCAGCTTTTGAGAACGCCCAGATCGGTGATACCATTGCCGCCCTTTCGGCGACCGATGTCGAGGGTAAGGAGCTGTTCTTCAGCCTCGTCAACGACGCCGGCGGCCTCTTCGAGATCGACGAAACGTCGTTGAAACTCAAGGGCAAGCTGGATTACGAGGCCGAGCAGACCCATAAGATCAGGGTCAAGGTCAGCGATGCTGACGGCCATATCGTCTTCAAGGAATTCTCCATCGCTGTCGGCAATGTCGATGAGGGGCCGGAGAATGTCTCGATCTCGAAATCCATCGTCTCCGAAACGGCCGAGGTTGGGACTCGCGTCGGTATGCTGTCGGCGGTCGATCCAGAAGGCGGTACGGTCAGCTACAGCCTCGCCGGCAATCCCGGAGGCTACTTCGCATTGACGGCCGATGGCAAGCTCACCGTGGCCAAGGCACTCGACTATGAGAAGAAGCAGAGCCACACCATTACTGTCCAGGCCACGGACTCCACCGGAAAGTCGACGACGCAGTCAATCAGGATCGACGTGGGCGATGTCACGGAATCGAAGGCCGGCACCACCCGCAACGATACGCTGACGGGCAAGATCGGCCGGGACAAGCTGACCGGCGGCGCAGGCAACGACAAGCTCTCGGGTGCCGGCGGTAACGATTATCTGTATGGCGGCAGCGGTAATGACAAGCTGACGGGCGGCGCGGGGGGCGATGACCTGTGGGGCGGTTCGGGTGCCGACACCTTCATCTTCAAGTCGATCAAGGAGACGACCGTATCCGGCACTGGACGCGACACGATCTTCGACTTCTCGACGAAGCAGAAGGATAAGATCGACCTCTCCGCCATCGACGCCAACACGACTAAAGGTGGAAACCAAGCATTCTCCTTCATCGGAACGAAGGCGTTTGGCGGAAAGGCTGGAGAGCTGCGTTATGAGAAGGCGAAGAGTGACACGTACATTCACGGCGACGTGAATGGCGACAAGGTCGCGGATTTCACGATCCATCTCGATGACAGAGTCAGCCTCTCGAAAAGTTACTTCATCCTTTAATCGCTGAAAGCCGGATGAAACTACACATCCGGCTTTCCTATCGCCCGCGTGTCTCCCGAAGGCTGCCCCTCGTGTTATCGTTCCGCTCCAGTCGTTTTGGACTATGCCTGACCCTGACCGCTCTCGCGACGCTGGTATCGTCCGCCAACGCGCAAGAGGCGACACCCAGCGCTCCAGCTGACGGTACGACGATTGACCTCGACGCGATCACGGTCACGGCGACCAAAGCGGGGGAACGCGTATACGAATCTTTGTCGGCATCGAGCGTCATTGACCGCGAACGAATCGAAACGCAGATCCAGCCGAGCAGCACAGCCGATGTCTTGCGCCTGATTCCGAGCGTCGCGACCCAATCGGCTCCGGGAGATCCAGGCATCGGCATCAATGTTCGAGGCTTGCAGGATTTCGGCCGCGTGAATGTTCTCGTCGATGGGGCGAGGCAGAATTTCCAACGCGAAGGACATTCGGCCAAAGGAACCTTCTATTTCGATCCGGAGATGATGAAGTCCGTCGATGTCACACGCGGGCCGGCTTCATCGATTTACGGGTCCGGGGCCATCGGCGGTGTCGTGAGCTTCACGACAATCGATGCAGGCGATGTTCTGCCGGATGGAGCCCATGTCGGCGGACGGGTCAAGGGGGCCTGGGAAACGAATGGAAATACCCCGCTTCTCCATGGAGAAGTCGCTGCGCGCCCGAGCGCGATGTTCGATCTTCTCGGGGCCGCGACTTGGCGCAATGCCGGCGATTACAGATCCGGTGACGGTTCCACGGTCGACTATACGGCGCAGGAACTCCTCTCTGGCCTATTCAAGACCCGTATCCGCCCGACATCCGATCAGGAACTGATGCTATCGGCTTTGCGGATCACGAGTGACTTCGAAAACGGTCTTTCGACTCTCTACCGAACGCAGGCTGTAGCCGACACATTCACAGCGGGATACCGGTGGACACCGGATTCTCCGATCTGGGACCTGAGCGCCAAGGTCTATTTCAGCGGCACGAACGTGAAGCAGACCACGCTTGAGGGGATCACGGCGGGTGCCGTCAAGACTTTTGACATCGGCACCGTCGGGCTCGATCTCTTTAATACGTCCCGTTTCGATGCCGGAGCGTTCCGCCACGAGCTGACCTATGGCGGCGATCTCTTCCAGGACAACGTCGAGACGAAGGATCCCTTCGGTGTAAGCGACAAGCTGACCCCTTCGGGCGAGCGCCTCGTCTATGGCGCATTTATTCAGGATCGTGTGATGTTCTCGGAGTGGCTCGAGGTCATCGGTGCCCTGCGATATGATTCCTATCGCCTGACAGACGATGACATCGAAAATGAGGGTTCTCGGCTTTCTCCTAAGATCACAGTCGGGATCACGCCCTGGCAGCCGGTGACCTTCTACGCGAGCTACGCGGAGGGCTATCGCGCTCCGGCATTGACGGAAACCTTGATCGATGGATTTCATCCGCCACCGCTCAGTGCCGGACGCTTCTTTCCCAATCCTAATCTAAAGCCTGAGATTGCCCATAATATCGAAGGGGGCGTCAATCTGCGTTTCGACAATCTTATCGTGGAGGAAGATCGCCTGCGCATGAAGCTCGGTATCTTCCACAATCGTGTGGACGATTACATCGAGCAGGTTTTCACGCGGTTTCCCATCCCAGGAGGCTATCAGTATCGGAACATTGCCGAAGCGGTTATCGACGGTTTCGAAGCCGAAGGGATCTACGATGCCGGTTCCTATTTTTTTGGCGTCGCGGGCCATGTTCTCCGCGGCAGGAATAGCCGCACCAATGAAGATCTCGTCAAAGTGCCACCGAACCGCCTGACGACTACCTTGGGCTTTCGCAGATACGACGGCCGGATCGAGTTCGGGACCCGAGTGTCGCTCGTTGGCGCCAAGGACAATGCGGAAGGTTTTGGCTTCGTCGGTGATCCTTATGCCGTGATCGATCTCTTCGCCAATTGGAGAGCCAGCGAGCGAGTGACCGCGGGTCTCATCGTCGAGAACCTCTTCGACCGGCAATACACCGAATATTTGAATGGAAATCCGAGCCCTGGCTTCAGCGCCAAGGCATCGCTGTCGGTCAAACTTTACTGAACACGAGAAGAGATGCGTCGCGCGTGGGATGAGCCACGCTGCTTTGAGGAGGCAGGCATGACAATCACCATCAAGTTGACCGCAAGCAGCTCTAACAAAGGCGTGAGCTTCAATAGCTATATGAAAAGCTACTTCAAAGATTTCTCATTTGAAGGCTGGCCGTACATTCTCGGCGGTTCGGGAGAGTTTAAAGGAACCCAGATTGTCCTTCTTGACAATATGAATGGCCGAAACACCAAGACCATCGTTCTCGATGGCCGTTCCATTGCCTATGATCTTGCGAAGCATGTCGTCAGTGGAACTGTCAATACGGTGCGCCTTGGCACTCTCGGGGACAGCTACAAGGCTTCGGGTGAGTTTACCGAGAATTCAGCAGGGCGAATCATAAAAGTCTCGGCGCAGGTGCAAATCTCTGGATTGGCGATTGCCGGGACCGAATTCCACTCGCTGGTCTCGGGGCTTATGGGAGGCGTCAGCTCGAGTCGGAAGGCCAATCCGGCAGTTCTCAACGCGGCGATTGCCGATGAAGCCCAGAACCTTATCGGATCGAATGGCAGCGACAGCTATACTGGAACCCGCTTCAGTGATCGGATTACGGGCAACGGCGGCAACGATACATTGCTGGGTGGGAACGGCAATGATCGCATCAAGGGCAGTGCTGGCCATGACAAGTTGACAGGTGGAGCCGGGGCGGACGATCTCTGGGGTGGCGAAGGAGCCGATACTTTCACTTTCAAGGCAGTCGGGGACTCGACAGTCAAAACTAGCGGGCGTGATACGATTTTCGATTTCTCCGTCCAACAGAAGGACAAGATCAATCTGTCGTCGATCGACGCGAACACCCTCACAGGTGACAACCAAGCCTTCGAGTTCATCGGCACCCAAGCCTTCAGCGGAAAGGCCGGGGAACTGCAATACAGGAAGACATCCAGTGATACCTATGTCTCCGGTGATGTGAACGGCGATAAGGTTGCAGATTTCATGATCCATTTCGACGATGCCATCGATTTCAGCCAGAGCTACTTCGTTCTATAGGTTTCTGCTATAAGCAGAGGGCTAGGGCGGCCATTGTCTCTCAATTACCTTGGGCGGGTCGTTGATTGGCCCGCCTTTCCCTGTTGGCAGCGCTGTAAACTGTGCGCGAACTCATCGTCTGGGTGCCTCTTGTAACATAGATGCGGGATATTCTTCTTGGAGCCGGATAAGCGTGTGACGGCAATTCCAGATCGCGGAAATCCCGAGAACCGAGAAGAGACGACAACTCGGTGACCACTCAAACATGGCCGCATCTGTAGCAGAGTTTGGCAGTTATTTGTCTCTGTCTCTGAGATTTCATTCCGGTAGGAAAGGATTTGCGAAAGAGCTATGATCCCTTAAACACAAGGGTTCAGCTGTGTACCAGTCCCGGGACGGCGCCAGTGTTTTCGACATCTGGATCGACGCCGTCGAGGCGTCGGGGAGTCGCTCTGACCCTGAAGCATCCATTGTCTTTCCGGATAAGGACGTTCTCTTCACCGCGGATTTCAAAAAGTCCGGGGCCGATCTTGTCCTGGTGAGGCAGGAAACATCGGCAGTGATCCTCGATTACTTCAGGGGCGACCGGCGCCTGAACATCACGACACCGGAAGGTGCGATTTTGACAGGAGAGACCGTCGAGGCACTGGCAAGCTCCGATTTGCAAGGACAATATGCCCAGCTCTCGAACACTGCCGCTGTGCGTGCTCCAATCGGGCGGGTCGAGAAAGTGTCTGGAACTGCGACAGTCCTGCGAAATGGCGTATCGATTGATTTGCAGGTTGGCGACATGGTCACCAAAGGCGATGTCGTTCAAACAGGCGCTAGTTCCTCGTTGTCGATCAAATTCAATGACGGAACGGTCTTCAGCTTGTCGGCCAGCGCCCGAATGGTATTGAATGATATGGTCTATGCCGCAGATTCGAGCTCGAATTCTGCGCTTTTCACTCTCGTTCAAGGCCTCATCGGATTTGTCGCAGGTCGGATTGCCAAGACTGGCGATCTCAAGGTCGACACCCCCGTCGCGACAATGGCGATCAGGGGAACGGCCGTACAGGCAGAGGTCGCCGCTTTCAGTGGAGCCACGCGATTTTCGCTCCTCACCGAACCTGATGGAACAGTCGGCTCGTTCCTGCTGCTGGACAAGAGTAACCCATCTCGCGTGATCGCATCGATGTCGGATGCGCGGACCTCGACGCTCCTGACACCCATAGCAGGGTCCGAGCCGCGCATCACGCAGATCACGAAGTCAGGCGACGACATCAGAGGCGAAAGCGATTTTGTCAGAGATCTCTTCCAGGTATTTTCCCCTGAACCTCGTCAGAGGAGGGGTAGCAGCGATTTCGAAGACGCGCCGATTATTCCGGTAAACTTGC
Organism: Microvirga sp. VF16; assembly: GCF_016864375.1. GTDB lineage: Bacteria > Pseudomonadota > Alphaproteobacteria > Rhizobiales > Beijerinckiaceae > Microvirga. Next base: position 977,023 of record NZ_CP069354.1, read on the forward strand.
CTCAACCCGTCGATCTGCCCGATTCATCACAATTCGCCATCGTTATCCCCGGGGGGCCTGGAAGCGCGTTGTCCCATAATGCGCTTCCAGGCCTCACACCTGTGCTCGCGCCGGTCCGTGGCAGAGCTATCGAGGATGGACCGCTTACACAGCTCGATGCGTTGCCGGATAGTGTCACGCCGGGGGAGGCAACACCTCCGCCCGTGATCGTACCAGCCACGCTGCCGCCTGGTGTACGATATCTCGAGAGTTCGCGAACTTTCTCGTTAAATCCCTCCCATCCGGCTTATCAGCATCTGGGAGAGGGTGAATCCGAGACTGTCACTATCAATTATGCTCTGCTGAGTGATGATGGCATCCGGATTCCGGCATCGATCTCCTGGACCATCACTGGCCGGAACGACGCCCCAGTTGCCGCGGGAGATCGCATTGGCGATGTGGAGGAGAGCGGACGCAGAACCCTGACTGTTCGTGTTAATGACCGCGATGTGGATGGCGACTCTGTCAATATCATTCATTGGACAGCGCCGCTCGAAGGTTCCATTGTCCGCAACTCATCCGGAGAGCTCATTTTCGATCCTGGTAACGAATTCAAGGCTCTCAGTGCTGGAGAGACGGCAACGGTGACTTTCGCCTATACGATTTCCGACACCAAGGGCGCGACCGACACTGCGAATGTCACCTTGCAGGTCCGAGGGACGGGAACGTTCTCATCGCCTCATAAGTCCGCTTTGAGCACTGGAATTCTCGAGTTTAACGACCAGCCAGTCTCGCTCGCCATCAGTGCACCATCCGCAACGACAACTGCAGCTGCGAACCTCGATCTAATCATCGGCCTCGGCCCGGTTCTGCAGCCGCAGATGAATATCCTTTATCTGGTCGACATTTCGGGCAGCACATCGGCAGCATTCGAGGGAGTGCCTGTCGGCGATCTGAATGGCGATGGCCGCACGAATACCATTCTCGATGCAGAGATTGCGAGCCTGATCGCATTGACCGAACGGATCAGGGGATTGGGCTTCTCTCCGGCTGATGTCACGGTCACTGTAATCCCCTTCAATGGCAGCGCCGACCCTGCCGAAGAGACGGACGGGGGTATCGTGAACGCGGCAACATTCAGTCTTGGAGCTGCCGGCGAAGAGACGATTGCGAACCATCTGAGAGGACTCATTGCAGATGGAGAAACGAATTTCGCAGATGCCTTACGAGCAGCCAATGAAAGATTGCAGGGTTTGGATCAGGGAGGCGAGAAGAACTTTCTGTCCTTCCTGTCGGACGGCAACGGACAGGGCTTGATCGACGCTGAGTTGGCGACGCTGAACGACGTCCATGGGGCGAAGATAACCGCTCTCGGTGTCGGTGGGAATGCGAGCCTTTCCCAGCTGAATGACATCGACAATACGGGTGGAGCCTCCCTTCTGACCTCTCCCGACCAGATTGACGTTTCCATACTTGAGGCACCGCTTCCAAGCGGCATGGTTGCCGACCTCGATGTCTTTATAAATGGGATGGAAATCCCTGAGATCGGCCCAGAGGATCTCGTCTGGGCATCCAACGGGCTTTTCCTCGATGCATCTGTTGGTGGCCTGAGAAGGCTTGTGGGCGATGGGAACTCAGTGCTGGCGAGTGTCACCTTTGCCAGCGGGGAAGTGCTTACGACAGAGTTGACCATTGCAGGCGCTCTGCCCCGTTCCACAGACTTCATCCTATGAGGGAACCATGCCGTGGCCGCTGAGTATCTTCAATCCTTTCTATGAGCGCCAAAGCCGACAACTGAAGCGGTTGCGGCTCTTATCAGTCAAGAAAAGCATTGCCGCAGCACGGACAAGCGACTCTGCGGAGCGGCCGCTGTGACTACTCTTCTGAAGGGATTGCGCCGTTTCGGGATCGGACGGATCGTCGCTCTTCTGCTTCTCGTTACCCTTCTTGCATTGCGTGTCTGGGATCCGGGACCTATCGAAGCCCTTCGTCAAAAGTCCTTTGATATCTATCAGGTCATGTATCCTCGAGCGGAACGCCAGGATCCTGTCAGTGTCGTGGATATCGACGAGCGGAGCCTTCTGGCTTTGGGACAATGGCCGTGGCCGCGTACGGTCATGGCAGATTTGGTCTCCAAGGTCGCCGAGCTTGGCGGGACGGTTATCGGCTTCGACGTGCTTTTCCCGGAGGCGGATCGCAGTTCCCCGGAGGTTGCTGCTACAACTTTCCGAGAATTAGACGATGCCACAAGAGAGAGCCTACAACGTCTCCCTAGCAACGATACCGTTTTCGCCGATGCCATTCGGGCTTCCAAAGTCGTACTCGGACAATCAGGTTATCGCGTCTCAGGGACGGCATCTGTTGCGAGGCCAGCTGCTCAGACGCCAGTCGCCACTCTTGGCCCGGATCCTCGCTCTTTCCTCGTCGATTTTCCGCGTCTCCTGCGAAATCTTCCCGTTCTGGACGACGCAGCGCAGGGACATGGCCTCTTTTCGATTGCTCCGGAAGGAGACGGCACGATCCGCCGCGTGCCCGTCGTTGCGGTGGCGAATGGAACCGTGGTTCCGTCGCTGTCTCTTGAGATGCTTCGTGTGGCCACCGGCGCAAGTGCCATTCTGATCAAGACGGACTTAAGTGGTGTACGCAGTGTTGTCGTTCACGATTTCGAAATCCCAACGGACGGCAAGGGCCGGATCTGGCTTCATTTCTCGATGCCGGATCTGAGCAAATACATCTCAGCTATCGACCTTTTGCAGGGAAAAGTACCTACCGAGCGTATCGCGGGAAAGATGGTGTTGATCGGGACCTCTGCCGCCGGACTTCTCGATCTCAAGGTCACCCCAGTTCATCCGGCGCTCCCTGGGGTCGAGTTGCACGCGCAACTCCTCGAAAGTGCGCTCACGCGGTCGACCCTGAGCCGACCGAGCTACACAGCTGTCATTGAGATCGTGCTGGCGCTGCTGTTAAGCCTGATCGTCATCGCATTGGCGCCCAAGGTGAATGCAGGACCTCTCTTCCTACTTGGCGGCGTGATCGCCGCCCTTACCTTGGGCGTGTCCTGGTATTGCTTCTCATTCCTTCATCTTTTGATCGACTATAGCTTTCCGCTTACGTCGAGCTTCCTCGTCTATGGGGTCCTGATTTGCACGAACTATTTGACTGTTTCCGCGGATCGGCACTGGATCAGGTCGGCATTCAGCCAGTATCTCTCCCCCGATCTGGTTGAGCAGTTGGCGCGCTCACCCGAGAAATTGACTCTTGGCGGGGAGCAGCGCGAGCTGACCGTCCTATTCTCGGATATTCGCGGCTTCACGGCCATCTCGGAAGCGTACAAAGACGATCCACAAGGATTGACGGCCCTGATCAATCGCCTCTTCACTCCACTGACGAAGGACATTGTGAAGTGTCATGGAACGATCGACAAATATATGGGCGATGCGATCATGGCCTTCTGGAATGCTCCACTTACTGATCCTTCCCATGAAGTAAATGCCTGCGAAGCAGCTCTCACGATGCAGGACAGCCTCAAGGCTCTGAACGCACAGCGTCAGCGCGAGGCGGAGATCGGGCAAGCGGTGCCACCTCTCCGGATCGGGGTTGGACTGAATACTGGCCTCTGTGTCGTCGGAAATTTTGGATCGGACTTGCATTTCAACTATTCTGTCCTCGGAGACACGGTTAATCTGGCATCCCGTCTGGAGGGGCTTACAAAGCAGTATGGTGTCCCCATCATCATTGGAGAGAAAACTGCCCAAGCGGTCCGCTCCCAATTCGCAGTCCTGGAACTTGATCATCTGCAGGTCCGGGGCAAGCAGGAACCTGAGCGAATTTTTGCGTTACTAGGGCGAGCGGAAACGGCCGCTGATCCAGGCTTCAGAAATCTGTTAGAGCGGAATGAGGCTATGCTCTCGTCTTATCGATGCCGGGAATGGTCACAGGCCCTGGAGATGATTCTTCTCTGCCGTGAGTTGGGGAAGGATTTTGGGCTCGATGATTACTATGAATTCTATATTCAACGGATCCGGCACCAGATCGATTCCTCGGCGTCGTCCAAGTGATAAGAGCATAGTCCGGCCTATAGGGAGGACGAGGTGGTATGCTCTGCGATCCTGATAGGCAGATTGCCCTCGATTGCAGTCTGACATTCCTGATGCCCCACCTTCACACTCAGGCTCCTCATTCGGCGCTTGCCCTGAAGATCTATATTGTCTGAATGCCGCTGTCTCTCATAACTTCGCTTCGGACTAGAGCATCGGACCCAAAAGTGGATCCACTTTTGGGATCCAATCCGATGCTCCACTCTTTGAGAGCGCATCGTTCGGCGCGGAAAACCGGGTCCACTTTTCCGCACGATGCGCTAGATGATCTCGCCGGGCCAAGTCTTCTTGCGATTGGCATTGGCAGCATCAGTGGCGAGAGCCAATCCAGATGTCAGCTCAGCCTATATTCGAAGCCTCCGTGCTTAAACATCCAGTGTCAGTTAGGACCGGGCAGCCGAGCCAGCCGTAAACTCGACCTGGTTGTGGGCAAGTGTGAAGGCAACAGAGATATGCTTCATCGCCAGCATCGACAGACTTCCGAATGCTCCGAGGCTTCCGTGAAAGCGATGTACTCAATACGATGCTGGTACGACGTTCGTTGTATGCAACCCTTCCTTGACACCCTTGGGCTTAGGATCGGCCTTGGGGACCTTCGGCAGTTCGACCTTGACCCGTTGGTACGGGATTTGGCTGAGCATATGGGCGATCAGGTTGAGGCGCGCACGTCGCTTGTCGTCGGATGGCACGATGTACCAGGGATTAGCAGGTGTATCCGTGCTGTGCAGCATGTCCTGGTAGGCGAGAGTGTAATCCCACCAGCGCCGTACGGACTCGGTGTCCATCGGACTGAGCTTCCAGTGCTTCATCGGATCCTCGATCCGGTCGGCGAAACGCCGACGCTGCTCGTCCTGGCTGACATCGAGAAAGTACTTGAGAAGAATGACGCCATTCTCTACCACCTCCCTCTCGAATGACGGCACAAGGCGCATGAAGCGCTCGTACTCCCCATCGGTGCAGAACCCCATGACGCGCTCGACCCCGGCTCGGTTGTACCAGGAGCGGTCGAACAGCACGATCTCGCCCGCGGCCGGGAAGTGTGCGATGTAGCGCTGGATGTAGAGTTGGCTTTTCTCGCGCTCGGTCGGTGCCGGTAGCGCGACATGGCGGAATACACGGGGGCTGACCCGCTGCGTGATCCGGCTGATCACGCCGCCCTTGCCGGCCGTGTCACGCCCCTCGAACACGACGACGATCCTAGCACCTGTCGCCTTGACCCAGGTCTGCAGGCGCACGAGTTCGACCTGCAGCTTTCTCAATTCGCTCTCGAACTCTTTTCGTTTCATCCTCGCGTTCTTCATGGGCCGGGAGGTCTCTGTCATCTCTCCGGTTCTTTTCCTCTTTAGTGCGTCTTGCCTGCCCATGCCACGCTTCCTCTAGGATCACCTCGGCAGTGGATCAAAGTCTGCCTATATCTGAGCGTTGGGGAAAATTTTCTTGTCCTCATTAGAAGCATGATCATCTCCAGACAGTGTGGACGATCATCCTGTAAAATCTCCGACCAGGCTTGACCTTTTGGGACATTGTGTTGACCCAATGGGACGAGGGGTGAGCGATTTCCGTTGAACCCATCTAGGATGCCGATTAACCTATGTTGGCTTGATGCAGGTCAAAGTTGTTGCGTTCGATGACTTCTATCTTGCGGTTTCGCGCCCCTTTCTAGACTTCTGCGAGGCGGCCATGATGACCAAGAACATCGTGCTTCCGTCCACGAGTGCCAGCCCAGAGAGTACTAAAGCGACATCGACTGTCCTGGCCGGGCAGGAGCGAACGCCTCCACCTGGCTATATCCACTTGGGCGTCGCTAAGGAGATCGTTCCGTCGTTGCGGGACTTCGGTATCGAGCCAGATCCGGTCATCCGTGAGGCAGGACTCAATCCGCTTGTTTTCGATGACGGGTCAAATGTTATTCCACATGCCGCTCTGGGGCGGCTGCTCACGTTGTGCGTGACCCGCACGAACTGCCCGCATTTTGGGCTCCTAGTCGGCAAGCGTGCCACGATCCTGTCATTCGGGATCGTAGGGCGGTTGATGCAGCATTCGGAAACGATGGGTGATGCCGTGCGCGCCCTCGTGTCGAACCTGAGCATCCAGAACAGGGGTGCCGTACCGTCGCTCGCGATCAGCGGCGACACGGCCATATTCACGTACTCGGTCTACCAGCTGGACATCGAGAGTGCCGAGCAGATCTCGGACGGAGCCATTGCTGTTGCAATCAACGCTCTGCGCACGCTTTGCGGACTGCAATGGAATCCGATCGAGGTCTTGTTGCCCCGGGCAGCGCCTGTCGATCAGGACCCGTACCGACGCCACTTCCATGCGCCCGTCAGGTTCAATCAGGAGATCGCAGCCATTGTTTTTCCTGCCCGGGATCTGGATATACGAATTGCCGGAGCCGATCCGATGCTACGGGCCATGCTGGAGGAGCGGATCAATCAATTGAAAACCGGCTCGGGTTCCGAGTTCTCGGATGATATTCGGCGGCTGCTGCGCACGCGACTGACGAACCACCGCTGTTCGGCCGACGACATCGCTCACCTTCTGGCAATCCATCGCCGTACCCTGAACCGCCGCCTGAAGGTTGGAGGGATGGGATACAGGGCTATCACGAACGAGATTCGCTTTGAGATCGCCCGTCAGCTGCTGGAGGATACCGAGGTACCACTCGGCCAGATTGCGGCTGCCCTGGGTTATTCCGAGGCCAGTGCCTTCACCCGTGCTTTCCGGCGCTGGTCGGGGCAGACGCCGACCACCTGGCGGGCCGAAGGACGCCCTGTGTGAAGCAGGATTGCCCCAAATGGTCAAGAGATTGCATCTGACCATCCGAGCCGATCTCACCTCGCTGACGCGATCGAAGGCTTAAGTCAAGGCCGGATTACACCGGACAACGCTGAAAAATTTGGGGGTGAGACCCGCATTCGGTTCACAAGTGTCAAGAGAAAGTCCCAAGCGATCAAGCAAACGGCCTCAGCCTGCCTAGGGTAGACCCAGCGCGACAATGCAAGGTTCGCCGGACAGGAGGAGGGGAGCGATGGAGATACAATCCGTCGATCAGGCCAAGGACCTGCAATCCCGCGATGCAGTTGGCTCCCTCACCGAGGATCTGCGCCGAGTGTTGCGGACCGAGCTTCTCCGCGACAGCTGCTCTGCCGCCGGGATCGCACGCCTGTTCTCGATGCATCGCCGCACCTTGCATCGGCACCTGCGCCATGAGGGGCTCGCTTTCCGGCAGGTGGCCGATGAGGTTCGCTATGAGATTGCCTGCGAGTTGCTGGCGCGGACGGATATGGCGCTGAGCCAAGTTGCGGCCGCGTTAAAATATTCGGAGTTGAGCGCCTTCACCCGTGCGTTCCGGCGCTGGTCCGGACAGACGCCGTCGGCGTGGCGTGCTAGCCATCGCCTTGTGCGTATGCCGAACCGACTTCGCAATCCGACTGTCCCGCATCAGGCAAAGGATAGTTAAGGCTCGTGGCTGGGCCGTTCGCTATCGTGTCCGAGACCGATGAGGATCCCGCTCATTTCCCGCGCGGTGTCCTAAACTGTCAAACCCGTGGCTCAATGGGTCAAGCAGGATATTCGGGACGGGCCATACTCCCTCCAACGACAAGCCGGGCCATTGCGAACTTCGGTTCAAGCTCGTTCCTGGACATTCAAGGGGCACACCCGGCATCCAAACGCGACGGCCCGTCGCGAGCGCAGCGCGGAGGCTATCATGGCGGTTGCAGTTCCGACTCATGACGCGGCTCAGCAGGGCCAGCGGCACGACAAATACGACCGGCTCGTTGCGGTTGCTCAGTCCCTGCCGAGGCTGAAGGTCGCCGTGGCGCATCCTTGCGATGCGGCCTCGTTGAGCGCCGTGTTTGAAGCGGCCGGACTCGGTCTGATCGAGCCGATCCTCGTCGGGCCGCAAGCGAAAATCAGGGCTGCCGCGGAGGCGCTCGGCAAGGATATCTCCGCGATGCGCATCGTCGACGCGCCGCACAGCCATGCGGCGGCGGAGACGGCCGTCGAGCTTGTGCGGTCCGGCCAGGCGGAAGCGCTGATGAAGGGCAGTCTGCACACGGACGAGATCATGGGCGCCGTCGTTCGCCGCGAGGGGGGCTTACGCACGGCCCGCAGGATCAGCCACTGCTTCGTCATGGATGTCCCGACCCACGACACGGCGCTCATCATCACCGACGCCGCGGTGAACATCGCACCGACCCTGGAGGATAAGGTTCACATCGTCCAGAACGCCATCGATCTCGCAAAGGCGCTGCGGGTCGATCCGGTGCGCGTGGCGATCCTGTCGGCGATGGAGACCGTGAACCCGAAGGTCCCTTCGACCATCGAGGCTGCGGCCTTGTGCAAGATGGCTGACCGCGGGCAGATCACGGGAGGGATTCTCGACGGTCCGCTCGCGCTCGACAACGCCATCGATCTTGGCGCTGCGAAGATCAAGAAAATCCAGTCGCCGGTGGCCGGTCAGGCCAATGTGCTCGTGGTGCCGGATCTAGAAGCCGGCAACATGCTGGCCAAGAGCCTGACCTTTCTCGCCGATGCCGATGCCGCCGGCATCGTGCTTGGTGCGCGCGTTCCGATCATCCTCACGAGCCGGGCTGACTCGACGATCACGCGGCTGGCTTCCTGCGCCGTGGCCTCGCTCGTGGCCGAGGCGCAACGCAGCCAGCTCGCCATCCCGGAGGTCTGAGCCATGACGCCCGTCCTCATTGTCCTCAACGCCGGGTCATCGAGCCTCAAGTTCCAGGTCTATGACATGTTCGACGGCGCGGAGCCGCAGCTCGTCTGGAAAGGCCTCTATGAAGGACTGGGGGGCTCCGCGCATTTCATCGTCAAGGACATCGATGGAAAACTGTTGGATGAGATGACCTGGAGTTCCGGCGATCAGATCAGGCACGAGGAGGCTCTGATGCACCTCGTCTCCTGGTTGAGCCAGTTTCGGGAGGAGCGCAAACCCGTGGCCATCGGGCACCGGGTGGTTCATGGTGGCGAGGCCTTTTCACACCCGGTGCTGGTCGACGACTCCGTCATTCAGAGGCTTGAGGCGCTGGTGCCGCTCGCTCCCTTGCATCAGCCCCACAACTTGGAGCCGATCCGGATCGTCCGCCAGCGCCTGCCGGGGATGCCGCAGGTGGCCTGCTTTGACACCGCGTTCCACCAGACGCAACCCGACATCGCAAGCCTGTTCGCCCTGCCGCGCGAGATGCGCGAACTCGGTGTGCGGCGCTACGGCTTCCACGGCTTGTCTTACGATTACATCGCGTCCGTGCTGAAGGACTACGACCCGCATCTAGCGAAGGGGCGGGTGATCGTCGCCCATCTCGGCAACGGTGCGAGCCTGTGCGCGCTCAAAGGTGGCGTCAGCGTCGCGACGACCATGGGCTTTTCCGCCCTCGACGGCCTGCCGATGGGAACCCGCTGCGGCGCCGTCGATGCCGGTGTCGTGTTCTTCATGCTGCGAGAGATGAGGCTCAGCCCGGATGAGGCCGAGAGTGTGCTCTACAAGAAGTCAGGGCTCCTCGGGGTGTCCGGCATCTCGAACGACATGCGGGTGCTGCGCTCCAAGGCGGCAAGCGATCCGAACGCCAGACGTGCCATCGATCTGTTCGTCTACCGCATCACCCGCGAGATCGGGTCGCTCGTGGCGACGCTCGGCGGCATCGATGGGCTCGTGTTCACAGCAGGGATCGGCGAGAACGACATGGCGACTCGGGCGGAGGTAATCGCCGGTCTCACGTGGGCCGGGCTCAGCCTCGACGAGGCCGCCAACAGCACCGGCGGACCGCGGATTTCCGCCGGATCCGGGCCCACCGCGTGGATCATTCCCACCAATGAGGAACTGGTGATCGCCCGGCAGACGCGCAGCGTCCTTGGCGCGACCCAGGCCCGGCTCGCATCCTGAACAGGGAGATTGACGTCATGGAGACAGCGAAGACCAAATCAGAAGCAGGACAGGCCGGGCATGAACTGGGCGACGAGACATTCATGTCGGCAGCCGATCTGCGGAACTACATGACCGAGATGCAGATGGCGAAAGCCACGAAGTCGCTCGACGGTATGGATCGGGCCGAGAAGGCCCGTCAGGACCTGATCAAGCGGATGTCTGAGCCGCTAGAGCTCACGCCCGAGCAGTTGAGGGATATTCTCGTGCCGCTGAAGGCGAAGCTGCGGGCGGCGGCGGAGCGCGGTCAGACCGAGTTGATGGTGATGCGCTTTCCCAATGCCATCTGCACGGACCATGGGCGGGCGATCAATAATGCGGACCCGACTTGGCCCGAAACCCTGACCGGACGCCCGCGCCAGGCTTACGAATTGTGGCGCGATCAGCTTAGGGACGCCGGTTTCAAGCTAAATGCGATGATCATTGAATGGCCGGGCGGCATGCCGGGTGATGTCGGCTTCTTCCTCAAATGGGGCGAAACCAAACGATAGCCTCAAACCACAGGTGGCAGCCATGCAACGGATCGAGCAGGCGAACGAGATCAGTCAGCACGGGCTGCAGGCCCGCCTGGGCGAATTCACCAACATGCAAGTGAAGTTCGCGCAGGTTTACCAGGAGCGATGCTTAGGCGCGTTCCAGCGCTATGCCGAGGCGTTGAAATCCGCGAGCGAGCCGTGGCTGGAAGGCCCGGCCCGCCCGGTGACGCCCGTCGATCTCTGGCGCGATGCGAGTGCCTATTGGCTCGACTTCACCCAGCGGTCCATCCTGTTCTGGGACACCCTGCGCCAGCGCGGCAACAACTGGCTTGAGCATGAGAAGGCCGGCAAGCCGCCGCTGCTGGACTTTGACTGGGAGATGATTGCGGACGCCCGCACCTTCGAGCATCCGGCAAACTACGCCCTTGTGCGCATCGTTCCGCCCGACGGCGTCGAGACTGACCCGGATCGCCGCCCCTTCGTGATCATCGATCCGCGGGCCGGTCATGGGCCGGGCATCGGCGGGTTCAAGCAGGACTCGCAGGTCGGCGTGGCGCTCAAGGCGGGCCATCCGGTCTATTTCGTGATCTTCTTCCCGGAGCCGATGCCCGGGCAGACGCTTGCAGATGTGTCCCGCGCCGAGGCGGATTTCCTGCGCATCGTCGGCGAGCGCCATCCAAAGACTCGCAAGCCGGTCGTGGTCGGCAATTGTCAGGGCGGCTGGGCCTCCATGCTGGTCGGCGCCATTGAACCGGACCTCGTCGGACCCATCGTGATCAATGGGGCGCCGATGTCCTACTGGGCCGGCAACGATGGCGAGAACCCGATGCGCTATGCCGGCGGCATCCTCGGCGGCACCTGGCCCGCGCTTCTGGCGAGCGATCTTGGTGCAGGCAAGTTCGACGGTGCGTATCTGGTCGAGAACTTCGAATATCTCAACCCATCCAACACCTATTTCGACAAGTACTACACGCTGTTCTCGAAAATCGACACGGAGCCGGAGCGCTTCCTCGAATTCGAACGCTGGTGGGGCGGCTTCTTCCTGATGGGACGAGACGAGATCAAGTGGATCGTCGAGAATCTGTTCGTCGGCAACAACCTCGCGGATGGCGATGCCGAATGGTCCGAGGGCCGCGCCTTCGATCTGCGGGCGATCAAATCGCCGATCATCCTATTCGCGTCGCTGGGCGACAACATCACCCCTCCGCAACAGGCCTTCAACTGGGTGGCCGATCTCTATCCCTCCACGGAGGCACTCAAGGCAAACGGGCAGGTAATCGTCGGCCTGATGCACAAGAGCGTCGGCCATCTCGGCATCTTCGTGTCCGGCGCGGTCGCCAAGCGCGAGCATAGCCAGATCGTCGACCTGATCGAGTACATCGAGCATTTGCCGCCGGGCCTCTACGGCATGCAGGTGGAGGAGCAGAAGGTCGACGGAAGCGTGCGTTACGACGTGATGCTGACGGAGCGGCGGGTCGAGGACTTGCAGGTTCTGCAGAAATATGGCCGCAAGGACGAGGCGCCGTTCAAGGCGGTTGAAGCCGCCTCTGAGACGCTCGCCTCCACCTATGAGACTTTCGTTCATCCCGTTTTGGCCCCGATGGTTTCCCCGACTACCGCAAAGGTCGCGAGGACGTTCAATCCCCAGCGGGCGCAGCGCTGGTCGGTGTCGGATCTCAATCCCTTCCTGTGGCCGCTGAAGGGCATGGCCGAGATGGCCAGGGCGAATCGGACGCCACGAGACAATGACGGCCCGACGGCGGCAATGGAGCGCTGGATGGCGGCTGTCACATCCGCTTCATGGGATTTCTATCGCGACCTGCGCGACGCGTCGGTGGAGAATTCCTTCTTCCGCATTTACAGCCCGGCCAGCATCGGTATGGCTGCGCAAGACAAGGAAGCTGAAGCGGAAGCACCCATCGACATAAGAAGCGCTCCTCTGGTCAAGGAGGCGCTGGCGCATATCGAGGATGGTACCCGCACGGCGGGACTTGTCCGCGCGGCCCTCCTGTTGATGAAAGTCGGCACTGGACGGCGCCGGCTCTCGGCCATGAAGCGGGCGCGTGAACTCGTCGGCAAGGATGTCGGCTTGCTGGACATGCCGACAGACGATGCACGGGAGATCATCCGCAGGCAATCCTACATCGTGGACCTGGAACCGGAGAGAGCTCTGGCCGCCCTTCCCAAGCTTCTGCGGACACCTGAGGACAGGCGCATTACCCTCGATCTTCTCGGTCGTCTGGAGGGCAGGATCGAAGCCAATGCCCAGCAGGTTGCCCTGTTGGGTGAGATCCGTCGCCTCCTGTCCGACGACAGGGGGGAAGACATGGCGAAAGCCGAGCCCATTACTGTGACACTGCTCGAGAAAGATGCCGACGACCGCCCGGGAACGATGCCGCGGCAGCGAGCCACCCGGCGTGCCAGCGACAACCGACGCACGAGGCCAAGCTCATGAACGATCATCCGACCGAATTGTCCCAAGTCGCTCTTCAATCGAAGATCCTGCACGGCAAGCGGGCCCTCGTCATCGGAATCGCGAACGAGCATTCGATCGCCTATGGCTGCGCGCGGGTCTTCCGCCAGCTCGGGGCCGACCTCGCAGTCACCTATCTCAACGAGAAGGCCAAGCCCTACGTCGAGCCCTTGGCGAAGGAACTCGGCGCGTCGATCCTCGCACCTTGCGATGTGGGCCGCAGCGGCGAGCTCGAAGCCGTTTTCGGACAGATCCGCGAGACCTGGGGCAGCCTCGATATCGCGCTCCATTCCATCGCCTTCGCGCCGAAGGAGGATCTGCAGGGACGGCTCGTCGACTCATCCGGTGAGGGGTTCAAGGTGGCCATGGACATCTCCTGCCACTCGTTCATCCGCATGGCCCGCCTAGCCGAGCCGCTGATGAAGGAGGGCGGCACGCTGCTTGCAATGAGCTATCACGGCGCCAACAAGGTGGTCCCGAACTACAACCTCATGGGCCCGGTGAAGGCTGCGCTGGAGAGCGCCGTGCGCTATCTCGCCTATGAGCTTGGCGACAAGCATATCCGCGTACACGCGGTGTCTCCCGGTCCCCTGAAGACTCGGGCGGCGTCGGGACTGAAGGATTTCGACGTTCTCCTGTCCGAAGCCATCGAGCGCGCACCTATAGGCGAGCTGGTTGATATCGAGGATGTCGGCCTCACCGCAGCGTATCTGACCACACCTTTTGCGCGGCGGCTGACCGGGACGACGACCTATGTCGATGGCGGGCTCAGCATTATGGCCTGATGGATGCGCTCTGATGAATTGAAGAACAACGGAAAGAGTCGATGACGTCCAGCCTCTCACTCTTGAAACGATCCATAGGTATCGTCACATGACAGCATCGCTAAATCCTGCCGCGCCTCATCACCTGCCGATTTTCATCACCGCGCCCGGCGAGACCGATGTCCTGATGGTCGTCATGGCGGTGGTACTTTTGCTGGCGGTGCTGGCCGTCGGTCTTCTGTTCCTTCGCCTGCACACTCTGCCCGAGCGGATTGCGCATCGGTCCCACAAGCTGCAATTCGAGATCGTCGCCGTGCTGGGGCTTCTCGCCCTGTTCACGCATATTCACGCTTTCTGGGTGGCGGGCCTGCTGCTTGCCTTGATCGACATTCCCGACTTCGGCAATCCGCTTCGCAGGATCGCGGGCTCCGTCGAGAAGATGGCCGGCCTGAAGCCCGGCGAAGGTGCGGTCGAAACGCCGGAAGAATTGGGGAGTGCGCCGACGCCATCCGACGAGTCTGAGGAGAAGGTGGTCGACGTGCCGCAGACCGTGGCCCCGTCCAGGCTGCCGAAGGAGAAGATCCATGCTTGAGCTTCTCTTCTGCTCCCTGCTGACGATCCTGCCGGATTATCTCTATCGCCGCTACGTCCAGGGAAAGCGGATCGGCAAGGAAATCACGCTCTTCTCGATGTGGTTCGAACTGCGCTGGGGCCTCATCACCTGCCTGATGCTGACGATCGGGCTGATCACGGTGATTTTCTACAACCATCCCTCGACAAGCAGCGCGACCCTGTTGTTCCGATCCGTTCCGATCGTGTCCGAGACCAACGGGCGCGTGGCCGAGGTCTATGTCGGCCTGACCGGCGAGGTGAAGCAGGGCGCGCCGATTTTCCGGCTCGATAGCTCGACGCAGGAGGCCGCGGCCGAGGCCGCCCGGCGCAAGATCGCTGAGGTCGAGGCGGCGCTGGTCGTAGCGCGCTCCGACGTTGCAGCCGCCGAGGGCCGGATCCAGGAGGCCCGAAGCGCCCACCAGCAGGCGATGGACGAGCTGGCGACCAAACAGGAGATCTATCGCCGTAATCCCGGCGCCGTCGCCACCCGGGACATCGAGACACTCCAGGTCGCGGTGCAGGGCCGGCAGGGCACCATCGACGCGGCCACCGCAGCCAAGCAAGCCGCCGAAGCGCAGATCTCCTCGCTCCTCCCGGCGCAGAAGGCCAGCGCCGAAGCCGCCTTGGCTCAGGCCGAGGCGGAGCTGGCCAAGTCCGTCATCCGGGCCGGCGTCAACGGTCGCGTGGAACAGTTCACGCTGCGCGTCGGCGATATCGTCAATCCGTTCATGCGGCCGGCCGGGGTTCTGATCCCGGAGGAAGCCGGTCGACAGGCCCTGATAGCAGGCTTCGGGCAGATCGAGGCCCAGGTCATGAAGACCGGGATGGTGGCCGAAGCAACCTGCATGTCGAAGCCCTGGACGGTGATCCCGATGGTGGTCACCGGTGTGCAGGACTACATTGCGGCCGGCCAGTTCCGCGGCGGCGAGCAATTGATCGACCTTCAGCAGGTGTCCCGGCCGGGCACCATCCTGGTCTTCCTTGAGCCCCTCTACACGGGAGGGCTTGAAGGCGTCACGCCCGGCAGCAGTTGCATCGCCAATGCCTATACCAGCAACCATGACCTGATTGCCTCAGGCCAGGTCGGGGCCGTGCGCGGTTTTGCCCTGCATGCTGTGGATGCGGTCGGGCTGGTCCATGCGATGCTCCTGCGGATCCAGGCGCTCGTGCTACCCATCCGGACCCTGGTGTTCAGTGGTGGGCACTGACCTTGCGCTGATCGTTCCGGAGTGGTCTCCGGCGCAATGACATCAATTTGAAGCATGTGAGGGGTAGTCTTCGGTTCCGAGGAAAACACACGCTTTAAGGAGACTGATCGATGACCACAATGTCGAAGAAGTCCGCAGTTGCGGATACGGTGCGTGGCGTCAATGAACTCGCTTTTTCCAGCGACAGCAGCCGCGCTTTGGCCAATGCCGCGGAAACGTGGTTCGCGACCGCCACCGAATGCCATCGCGAGATGATCGGCTTCGTGTCCATGCGTCTTGAGAAGGACAGCGACACCTTCCGCGAAATGTTGGCCTGCAAGAATCTTACGGATGTGACGGCCATCCAGTCTCGGTGGATGGAGGACACGCTGCGCGATTATAATTCCGAGATGACCAAGATGATGACCATCTACACTAAATCCGCGAATGGCCGAGGCCGTACCGAAGGCTGATAATTATCTATCGCCAAGTGCCGGCTTGAGCCTGAGTAACGGCGGTAGAGCATCGGACCCAAAAGTGGGTCCGATGCTCTAGGAAGTGTAGTTGCCACAAGCAGGCATGGAGAGATGAATTGTTGCCCCGCTGAACGGAGACGACTGGCGGCTTTTCCCGAGAGAGAAAAGGGGTATTACGAGTGATAGGGTCTGCCTCCGGTCATGTACAGCTGATCGCTGCTGAAGCCACTTCCTTTTGAACTGGGCGAGCCAACCGGATAGCGGTTGAGGTTCTGTGCCGCGATTACGACTTCGACGCGGTTTCGGGCGTTGAGCTTCTGCATCAGGACTGTCATGTAGTGCTTGACCGTCCGTTCAGTAATGCCCAGACCCGTCGCAATTTCCCTGTTGGTCTTTCCATCGAGCAGAAGGCGAACGATCTGATCTTCACGAGCGCTCAGTTTGAGAGCCTCCATGGCGATCTTGCGCAGTGAAGCGTTCCGAAGGGCCGTGATGACGACGCTTCCAAAGTTGCGCGATACGTATATCTCGCCGGAAAACACGCTTCTCGCGGCGTGAAGAAGTTCGTCCAATGCGCAGGACTTGGAAACATATCCTTGCGCTCCCGCCTCAAGTGCGCTGACCGCGTGCTCTACGCTGGGCTCGGCGGTAAAGACAAGTACTCTAACGTTTGGGTGTTTGGCTTTGATTGCGGCAATTGTCGAAGGACCGCTCCCGGGAAGTGACGTATCCAAGATTATCAGTTCGGGTCGATGCTTTTCTACAATTGCGAGCGCCTCTCGATAGGTTCTGCCCGTTGCCACGATCTTGAAGTCATTTTGTAATCCCAGGACATGTGTAAGTCCCTCGATGATGATTGGATGATCATCAATCAAGGCAAGCGAGATCAATTGCATAAAATTCTTCCCCCCACACATGCCTGGAACAGGTCCGGATAACCCCAGTGATCCCCGATATGCGCAGCTAAGGAACGTATCCAAGAGCAGGCAGGGCGTCCCTGTCACGGAGGAGCTATTTTATGCTTAGAAGGGATTAACTCAGTGGGGGTATTGCGCGGTGAGGCTTGGTCATGACCAAGCTTGTCTGCAGCCGCACGTCTCTTCCACGTGGAATCCTTAAGAAATCGTTGTAATGCAACGACTTTAAAGCTTCGCGTCTGCGTATTGAGTTGTCTGATTAAACAATTTTGCTTAGAAAGACGATGCCTTTCTGAACTAAGGTATTGGTTATTATCAGTATAATGTCGATTGCAAGGGGTATGGTCTCCAATTAAGCTTACGAGCTGTAACTTCTGTTGGGGCTGAAGTGTCAAAATTAGCGCTGCTCGAGCGCGCGAGCATGATCTCGGCAATCGTGAGTCTGGTCCGCCAGTTCAGAGTGACGGGCAGCGGCATGGTTGCTGAGAAGAGGGAAAATGGTTGAGAAAATCCGCGTTGCCGTGGTGGATGATCACTCGCTTTTGCGGGCCGGAGTGATCCGGGCACTTGCGCTTGACGGTATGATCGAGGTTGTCGGAGAAGGAGCGTCCGCTGCAGATGCGATCGAGCTTGCAAAGAGGTATGAGCCCGATCTCATCCTGCTCGACATATCGATGCCTGGGGACGGGATTGAGGCAGCGCGGGTGATATGCAGCCTGCCAGTCCCACCTCAAGTCGTGATGCTGACGGTGTCGGAGGACGACGACGACGTGACCCGCGCCCTTGAAGCGGGCGCCGTGGGCTATCTCCTCAAGGGTATCAACTCGCCGGAGCTGATCGCTGCGGTGAAAAGCGTGAAAGCCGAAGGTTCCTTTATTTCTCCCAACCTCGCCCTTCGCTTGCTGTCGAGTAAAGCTCGGTCGGAAGCAGATGACCCATTGTCATCTCTTTCAGAAAGCGAGGAACGCACGTTGCGTCTGATGTCCTCTGGTTTCACCAATCGAGAAATTGGTGAGCGAATGAACGTGACTGAAAAGACGATCAAATTCCACGTCGGCAACATACTGAGGAAGCTCAACGTTAAGAACCGTCTCGAGGCAGCCCTGATCGCCAAGAGAGAATGGGGCGAACTGTAATATTCAATGGGCCTCTACCGACCTAGAGGCTACCAACAGCGAGGCTGGAACAGTTCACGATCTACCGAGGTGCCGATGTAAGTCGCCTTTTTACGTGGTCCGTTGCTCTTGTCGCCGCTACCTGCATGTTCCTTGCAAAGTGCTGGCGCAATCAAAATGGGCAGATCGGCCAATCTTCCCCATGAGGTCATTCAACGTCTGCGCTTCGGGTGCGACACCAACCTGATGTTGGAAACCCTCATGCTTTGTCTTTGAAGGAAAAGTGCTGTGACAGGAACTGAGATGTAAGCAGATCAAGTTTACATCTCAGTTCCATCTGCCGGCGATGAAACTCGTCTTGCAGGACGCCGATCTCCCCCTCTAGGTGATCCAGTTCCGATTGAAGCCGGGTGCTGAACCGGGGTGCTGCGATCTCAGGAATCTTGCTCCAACCTTGGGTGAGAGAGCGAATTCTCCGAAGCGTCTTCGGTCCGAAACCAGGCAACTTCAGTAAACGGGAATCTGGAATCTGAGCCAGCTCGGATGCGGAGGGGCAACGTCCGCCGAATTCTTCCAATATGCTTTCCTGAACGCGTTGATTGAAACGCGCGATTGGGAATGGGACATCCGGTTGCATGTCTCTCCGGCCTTCCAGTTCGTGAGTGCGTCACAATAACCGGTGTTTTTGATTGCGGCAGGACTACCCTCCTAAAGGAACCTGCATTCTACCCGTAAGTATAATTTGGAAAAACGCGGTCCGGTGCAGGGTCGGACTTTAGACCAGTCGAATGTCTGGCCCTTGGACCGAAGCTAACAGACCGAGGTCTTCCTGGACCTCGGACCATTTACTAAAAAACCGTTACACCTTCATCCGATGCCGCCCTCGCGGCTCTGGTCAAGACTGTTGGTGAAATTGCGGACCTGCGGGCCAGGAAGCCCCGGTCGCGGCAATGCGCAGATCACCAGCAATGTGGGCCGAGCCCACCCAGAGGGGAAGCATCATGGTCAATCTCGTCAAGCACGACCTCGAATTCATTCTGAAGCAGATCAAGATTGCAGAAGCGCACGCTGCCGGAGGAGACCTGCGCAAGCTCGTCGCCGAGGCGGGAGGGCTCGATCCCAATGCCGCCACCACGCCGACCCAGGCATTTCTGCTGCCTTACGGTCTGCGCACGGTTGACGGCACCTACAACAACCTCGTCGAAGGACGCGAGACCTGGGGCGCCGCCGACCAGCCGTTCCCGGTCCTGACGCCGCCCGATCATGTGGACGAGAACGACGACCCCGCCCTACCGCTCGGTCCGACGACGGTCGTGTCCAACAACGACTACGGCCAGATCGGAGGCAACGTCGTCGATTCCGATCCGCGGATCATCTCCAACCTCGTCGCCGACCAGACGCTGAACAACCCTGCCGCCATCAGCGCGGCACTGACCTATGCCGGTATCACGGGCGCGGCCCAGATGACCGCTATTGCGCAGATCCAGGCCGCCCGCGCGGCGATCGCGCAGGCGGAGGCCACTGCCGGAAGCGCGCCCGGTGCCATCCCGGACCTTCAGGCCGCCGTCGATGCGGCTGAGGAGGCGCTGGCGGATGCCCAGGCAGCCTTCACCGCGGCACAGACGCAGGCTTCGACGGACCAATCAGCCCATGCGACGGCTGTGACGAACCTCGCCGCTGCGCAGCAGGCCTTCAACGACGCGAAGGCCGTGTTCGATGCCATGAATGGCCAACTCGGGATCGCGACCCTCAATCTCAACGCCGCCGAGCAGGTCATGGAGGATGGGCAGGCCGCCGTCAACGCGGCGCAGGCCCGGGTCGATGCATCCGCTGCGGCGCTCCAGGATGCACGGGATGCCGTAGCCACCGCAACTGCCGAGAAGGCGGCGGCCGAAGCTGAGCTGTCCTCGGCCCAGACGCAACTGGCCCAGCATAACGCCGCTCATGCGGCAGCCGTGGAGGCGCGCGATGCTGCCCAGCAGGAACTCGATGCCGCGCAGGCGGTTCTCGACGGTCTCATCGCGAGTGGTGCCGACGACCTGAGCGATGAGATCGCACAGGCCCAGGTTGCCGTCGATACCGCCCAGCAGGCCCTGAATGATGCCCAGAACACCGTCAATGGCGCTCAGGCTCAGGTCGGGCTTTCCACCGCGGAGGTCGAGTCCGCCAATGATCGCGTGAATGCCGCAACCACGGAGCTGGCGAATGCCGAGGCCGCCCTCGCGCCGCTTCAGGCAGAGGCGGACGCCGATTATGCCGCGCATCAGACGGCCCTGACGAACCTCGCCAGCGCCCAGCAGACGCACGACGAGGCGAAGGCTGCGTACGATGCCATCATGGCAGACGGCGTCGATACTGAAGACCCTGTGGAATGGGCCGCCTTCCTTCAAGCGAACGCCAAGTTCAGAGCTGCCCAGACGACCTTGGCAGAGAGCAAGACCGCGGAGGCCGACGCCAAGGCGACAGCCGATGCCTCTGCTGCGGCTGCCGATGCCGCCCAAGCAGACGTGGACGCGGCAACCACGGAGCTGAATGACGCCAACACGGCCCTTGCCGGAGCCCAGCTCCGGTTGGAGGCTGCCCAATCCGCCTATGATGCAGCAGTGGACCTCCACGATCTGGCCCAGACGGCATTGCAGGATGCGCAGTCCGTGCTCGATGGACTCAACGAGCAGAGCGAGGCCTACGCTGACGCGCTCGCAGACGTTGAAGCTGCCCGGCAGGTCTTTGACGACAGGCAGGCTGACGTGGATGCCGCCTTTGCGGAGGTCGGCCTCTCTACCGTAGCGGTCGAGGCTGCCAATAGTCGCGTGAACGCCGCGACCACGGAGCTGGCGAATGCCGAGCAGGCTGTCGAGGCGGCTGAGGCGCAGTTAGCGGAGGACGTGGCCTTCCACGCCACGACAGTGGCGACCCTCGCCAATGCCGAGGACGCCATGAACGACGCCCAGGCCGTGTACGATTTCGTCAGTACCCGGCTCCAGGAGGCCAACGATGACTACGTCGCGGCCCAGGAGGCCCTGGCCACCGCCCAGACCAATGAGACCGATGCACGGGCGACGGCATCGGAATCCGCCGCGGCGGTCACGGAGGCCCGGGCCGACGTGACGACGGCAGCCACTGAGCTAACGGCTGCCGAGGATGCCCTTGCCGATGCGCAGGGAGCGTCCCAGGCCGTCACGGCCGCGCAGACGGCCCTCGCCAATCTCCTGAGCCAGCTGGGCATCCAGATGGACGGCAACACCGTCCTCATCCCGAACGTCGCACCCGACATCGGCGACTCCGCCCCCTACAACTCACTCTTCACCCTGTTCGGCCAGTTCTTCGACCACGGTCTCGACCTGATCGCCAAGGGCGGCAGCGGCACAGTCTACATCCCGCTCCAGCCGGATGATCCGCTCTACGTGCCGGGCAGCCACACCAACTTCATGGCGCTGACCCGTGCGGCCGTACCGGGCGGCGAGAACATGAACGTGACCACGCCGTGGGTCGACCAGAATCAGACCTACACCTCGCATCCCTCGCACCAGGTCTTCTTACGCGAGTACACGACTGGCCCTGACGGCAAGCCGGTCGCCACCGGCAGACTGCTCGACGGCGAGCGTGGCCTCGCCACTTGGGCCGACATCAAGGCGCAGGCCCGCGACATGCTCGGCATCGACCTGACGGACGCCGACGTCTCCATGGTCCCGCTGCTGCGCACCGACCCCTACGGCAACTTCATCCCCGATCCCGACACCGGCTATGCGCAGGTGATCGTCGGCTTCGGCAATGACGGCACTCCGAACACCTCCGACGACATCGTGATCTCGGGCACGAAAGACGCACCGGTGAGCTTGGCGACCGCTGCCCGCACGGCCCACGCTTTCCTCGACGATATCGCCCATGCGGCAGTACCCGTCGTCGTGGGTGGTGTCCTTCAGAATGACGGCGACAGCGCGGTCGGTTATGCGAATGCCGACGGCTCGACAACCGGTCTCGTCAACACCCGCGGCCAGCAGACTGCCTACGACGACGAGCTGCTCGACGCCCACTACATCACGGGCGACGGACGCGGCAACGAGAACATCGGCCTGACCGCCATCCACCATGTCTTCCACTCGGAGCACAATCATCTCGTCGACCAGGTCAAGTCGCTGGCGCTCTCGAGCGGCGACCTCGGCTTCCTGAACGAGTGGCTGCTCGTTCCGGTCACGGCGATCCCGACCACCGATGCGGATAAGGCTGCCCTGAAATGGGACGGCGAGCGCCTGTTCCAGGTCGCCCGCTTCACCAACGAGATGGAGTACCAGCACCTCGTCTTCGAGGAGTTCGCCCGCAAGATGCAGCCCGATGTCGACGCCTTCGTGTTCGAGCCGTCGGTCGACATCAACCCGGCGATCTTCGCGGAGTTCGCGCAGGCCGTGTACCGCTTCGGCCACTCGATGCTCAACGAGAACATCGACATGATCACCGTCAACGGCCAGCAGATATCGATGACGCTGTTCGAGGGCTTCCTCAACCCGCTCGAATTCGGCGCGACCAATGCGAATGGCGAGGTGGTCGTGGATCATGAGCAGGCGGCCGGCGCGATCATCCGCGGCATGTCCCGCCAGCACGGCAACGAGATCGACGAGTTCGTCACACACGTACTGCGCAACCAACTCGTCGGCATCCCGCTCGACCTCGCGGCGCTCAACATCGCTCGAGGCCGTGATCTCGGCCTGCCGTCCCTCAACGAGGCCCGTGCACAGTTCTACCAGATGGCAGGGCAGGACTCGCAGCTCAAACCCTACGTGAGCTGGGCCGACTTCGCGCTGAATCTTCAGAACTCGCTGTCGATCGTCAACTTCATCGCAGCCTACGGGAAGCACCAGAGCATCCTCGATGCGACCACGATGGAAGCAAAGCGCGCCGCGGCGGCACTGCTCGTGTTTGGCGGCACGGGTGCTCCGGAAGACCGTCTCGACTTCCTGAACTCGGAAGGGGATTGGACCACCGAGAATTCCGGCCTCAACGACATCGACCTCTGGATGGGCGGTCTTGCCGAGAAGAAGATGGACTTCGGCGGCATGCTGGGTTCCACCTTCTCCTTCGTCTTCGAAGCCCAGTTGGAAGCCCTCCAGGATGCCGATCGGTTCTACTACCTCTCGCGTGTTCAGGGTCTCAACCTCCTGAACGAGCTCGAGAACAACTCGATGACGGACATCATCATGCGCAACACCGACCTCGGCGACGAGGGTCGGACCGCGCTCCCGGGCGACATCTTCGCCACGCCCGCCCATACCCTCGAGATGATCATCTCGAAGCAGGTCGGTGCAGACCCGGTCTGGGATAACCCGGTTCTCCAGGCTCTCTCGCCGCTGGTGGTGCGCAAGGACGTCGACGGCGATGGTGACCTCGACGTGCTGATCTACAACGGCACCGACCACGTGGTCATGGGCGGCACGTCCGAGAACGACCTGATCGTGGCCGGCGAGGGTGACGACACCGTCTGGGGCTATGAGGGCAACGACACCATCGAAGCCGGTTACGGCGTCGACATCATCCATGGCGGCAAAGGCGATGACATCATCACCAATGCCGGCACCGATATCGGCATGACCGACAAGCTGCACGGCGAGGAAGGCAACGACGTCATCCAGGGCGGCTCGGGCTTGGCGCTGCTCTTCGGCAACCAGGGTCAGGACTTCCTGATCGCCGGTCCGGACGGCAAGCAGGTCTTCGGCGGTACGGATAACGACTTCATCCTCGGTGGTGACGGCGGCGACTTCCTCATGGGCAACGAGGGCGACGATTGGATAGAGGGTGGCGCACGCTTCGATACGCTGGCCGGCGAGAACTCAGAGCTGTTCTTCAACTCCAGCATCATCGGACATGACGTTCTCAATGCCGGGACCGGTGACGGCGACTACGATGCCGAGTCCGGCGACGACATCATGTTCCAGGCCGAGGGCATCCAGCGCAACAACGGCATGGCCGGCTTCGACTGGGCCATCCACAAGGGTGACAACGTCGCGGCGAACTCCGACCTCGGCATCCCGCTCTTCGACAACCAGGAGGCGTTCATCCTGCGTGACCGCTTCGACCTCGTCGAGGGCCTGTCGGGCTGGAAGCACAACGACATCCTCACCGGACGCGTTGCGGCGGTCAACACAAGGGCGGAGGCCACGGGCACGGCTGCAATCCCGGGACCTGACTCCCCGCTCGAGTCCTTCTCCAACGACCTGTTGCAGAAGAACGTCGCCCTCATCAACGGGCTTGACGACCTGGTGGCGCACCGCACCCGTATTCCGGTTGTGGACGCCCAGGGCAGGCCGGTCCTCGATGCCAACGGCAATCAGGAAATGATCGTGCTCGACACCTCGCAGGCCGCGGACATCATCCTCGGCGGCGGCGGCAGCGACACCATCAAGGGTTTTGCCGGTGATGACATCATCGACGGTGACAAATGGCTGAACGTCCGCATCCGCATCACGACGTCGGAGGGTGTCTTTACCGCCGACGGCATGACGGGGAAGGTCTACCGCGATGCTGATTATGACCACGGGGCTCCGAAGGATGGTGCAACGCCAGTCTTCGACGGCAAGACCCTCGATGCTCTGATGCTTAGCGCGACCATCAACCCGGGCCAGCTCAGCATCGTCCGCGAGATCGTCGACGGCGACCTCAACGACAGTGCCAACGACGTGGCGGTCTACGGCGACGTGCGGGCGAACTACACCTTCACGAAGAACGCCGACGGCAGCTTCACGGTTGAGCACGTGAACGTGACGATTGAGACCGATCCGACCACGGGCAACAACCGCCTCTCGGACGGCACCGACCGACTGTTCAACATCGAGTACCTTCAGTTCGCCGATCAGAAGGTCTTGATCGCGCAGCGACAGGCAACAGGAGCGCCGACGCTCTCCGGCACCGAGAACGTGTTGACGGCCAATACGGATGCCATCGCGGATCTCAACGGCCTCGGCACCTTCAGCTTCCAATGGGAGTTTTCGAACAACCTGGGAGCGACTTGGACCCCCATCAATGGGGCCACGCAGCGGAACTACACGGTTCCGGACAACCGGGTCGGGCAGTTCATCCGCGTGGTGGTGAGCTTCACGGACGATGCGGGCAACCAGGAAAGCGTTGCATCAGTGATGACGGCGCGGATCGGCTCCAACTCGAACTTCAACGGCGACAACTTCACCGGTACCGCTGCCCCGAACCTCATCAACGGTCGCAACGGCAATGACACGCTCTCCGGCCTTGAGGGAGACGACGTGATCAATGGCGGCGCAGGTAATGACTCGATCACGGGTGCAGCCGGGAACGATGCCATCAGCGGCGGCACGGGCAACGACACCATCGACGGTGGCGACGGCAACGATACCATCGACGGCGGATCGGGCAACAACGTCCTCAATGGCGGTGCCGGAAACGACGTCTTCCTGTACGAGATCGACGGTGGAGGGGCGACTTCGACCTTCAATGGCGGTGCCGACACCGACGCAGTCAGCATCTTCGACTCCGGAACTGGCAGTGAGACTCTGACGGTCGCCTTCAACGGCACCCGTCTGACCCAGGTCGAAGCGGCAACGATCAACGCCGACATCGAACGGGTGGTGGCGGATCTCGGGGCGGGCAATGCCGACGCGATCGATTATTCGACGGCCACCAGCGGTGTCACGGTCGACCTCTCGGCGGGAACGGCCTCCGGCTTCGCGGCGATCGCCGGGATCGAGAATGTCGTGGGCTCCAACAATGCCGATACCCTGATCGGTGACGGATCTGCCAACGTCCTCGACGGGCGCGGCGGCGCCGACACCCTCCGCGGACTTGGTGGTAACGACACCTACGTCGTCGACAATGTCGGGGATGTGGTGGACGAGAGCGCTGCTGGTTCCGGTGGTGTCGACAGAGTCGAGACGGCTCTCGCGAGCTACACTCTGACGGCTGGCGTCGAGAACCTCGAATACACCGCTAACGGCGCTTTCACGGGCATCGGAAACGCTCTCAACAACGTGATCGATGGAGGTGGCGGCGGAGATAATCTCTCTGGTCTCGATGGTCTCGACATTCTCAACGGCAATGGCGGCAACGACACCATTGACGGTGGAGCTGGGAACGACACCTTGGATGGTGCCACTGGTAACGATGTCCTGAATGGCGGTGGTGACAACGACGCCATCTTCGGTGGCTCTGGCAACGATACCATGAACGGCGGAGCCGGGAATGATGTCCTCGACGGTGGAAGCGGCGTCGACAGAATGACCGGCGGCGACGGTACCGACACCTTCGCGTTCGATGATGACGAGACCGGCACCGGTGCGAACCGGGACGTGATCACGGACTTCGTTCAGGGTGTCGACAAGATCAATCTCGCGGCCATGGACGCGAACAGAAGCACGTTTGCCTTCGGAGACCAGGACTTCACATTCATCGGGACCGGAGCCTTCACCAATGGTGGCCAGGTACGCTACCGCTATGACGCAGGCACCAACCAGACCATCGTGGAAGGGCGCTCCGCCTCCGGCATCTTCGGTCAGTCGACGATCGCATTCGAGATCGCACTGTCCGGACAAGTGACCCTGACAGCGGCGGACTTCATCGGTATCACCAACGCTCCGGCACAGGTGAACCAGCCGCAGAGTCTCCTCTCGGCTCAGGTGCCGTCCATGGCGGAGAATGCGTCGGCCGGTACGGTGGTTGCGAGCCTGATGGAGCTTGCTCCGGAAGCGGCCAACCTGGTCTCGTTCTCTCTTCAGGGAGCGTCGAGCACCCTGTTCGAGATCCGAGACGGCAATGTCGTGCTGAGGCAGGGAGCTTCCCTCGACTTCGAGACCCAACGCTCTCACGAGCTGACGGTCGTCTTGACGGACTCTGACGGCAATGCCGCGCAGCAGACCTTCAAGATCGAGGTGGAGAACATCGGCGGCAGCGTGAAGGGATCGTCCAGGTCCGAATCCTGTCAGGGTACGGATGAGGAAGATCGGATGGAGGGTGGACGCGGTCATGACCGTCTCCACGGCAATTCGGGCGACGACCAACTCCGCGGCGGCGATGGCAACGACCGACTGTACGGCGGCGAGGGAAGCGACCGGATGTGGGGCGGCAAGGGCAACGACGTCTACTACGTAGACAGCGTCGATGACCGGGTCTACGAGAGCCGCAACCAGGGCATCGATACCGTGTCCTCGTCCGTGAGCCACAAGCTCGGTTCGAATTTCGAGCGACTGTTCCTGACCGGAAGCGACGACGTGAACGGCACGGGCAACAGCCTCGCCAACGTCCTGAAGGGCAATGCCGGCGACAATATCCTCAAGGGCGGCGGCGGACGGGACACCATGTCCGGCGGCGCAGGCGAGGACCGCATCTACGGCAATTCGAGCCATGATCGCCTCTACGGCGGCAACGGCGAGGACCGTCTCTATGGTGGCAGCGGCGACGACCGCCTCGTGGGTGGCAAGGGGGATGACTTCCTCCAGGGCAATTCCGGACGCGACATCTTCGTATTCGAACGGAACGGCGGCCGGGACACCGTGACAGACTTCCGCGACGGTCATGACCGGATCGACGCGAGGAGTCTGTCCAAAGTCGACAGTCTGTCCGATCTGCACGTGGCCCGCACCGGCGACGACACCGTCATCACCCACGGCGACGATGTCCTCGTCCTGAGGGGCGTCTCTCCTGCCGATCTTGATCAGACCGACTTCATCTTCTGATCGCTGAAAAGCACCCTGCCGGATCATGTGTTGCTCCCGGCGGGGTGACCTGGAGCCGGATGTCGCAATCCCCCCAATGCGGCATCCGGCTTCATCCTTCATTCTCCGAGGACACGACTATGTCTTATCCATCCGCCAAGGGACGCATCAGCCTCATGGCATCCTGCCGCGGCGCCCTGCTCGGGGTCGCCCTGCTCAGCGGCCTGATCAACATTCTCTACCTGTCGGGTTCCCTCTACATGATGGAGGTCTACGATCGGGTCCTGCCGAGCCGCAGCGTCCCGACGCTCGTCGGTCTCTCGACCATCATCCTCGCGTTGTTCTTGTTCCAGGGTCTGTTCGACATGCTCCGCAGTCGCATCTTCGCCCGCGTCGGTGCTGCGGTTGATGAAGACCTGAGCCAACGTGTCTTCCGCTTCCAGGTCGCCGCACCCCTGCGCGGGAAGGCCGAAGGCGACGGACAGCAGCCGCTGCGCGATCTCGACCAGATCCGCGCCTTCCTCGCCGGCGGCGGCCCGTCGGCGCTGTTCGATCTGCCGTGGATTCCTCTCTATCTCTTCATCTGCTTCGCGTTCCATCCGCTGCTCGGCTGGGTCACGGTGGGCGGCGCCTCGGTCCTCGTCGCCTTCACGGTGCTGACGGATGTGCTGACCCGCAAGGCCTCCAAGGCGGCGGTTCAAGCGGCATCCCAGCGCAACGGCATCGGCGACGGCGCCAGGCGCAATGCTGAAGTCGTGCACGCCATGGGCATGGCCGGGCGGCTAGGACTGATGTGGGGGCAGGCCAACGCGCAGTATCTCGGACATCAGCAGCAGGCCTCGGACGTGTCCGGTGGTCTCGGCGCGTTCTCAAAGGTGATGCGCATGACGCTGCAATCCGGCGTGCTGGGCATCGGAGCGTATCTCGTCATCCATAACGAGGCGACGGGCGGCATCATGATCGCCTCATCGATCCTGGTGTCCCGGGCGCTCGCTCCTGTCGAACTCGCCATCGCGAACTGGAAGGGCTTCGTCGCAGCCCGTCAGGGCTGGTCACGGCTTCGCACTTCCCTCGAGGACGACGGCTCCGACATTCGACCGCTCCAGCTCCCGGCACCGAAAGCCTTGCTGTCGGTCGAGAGTGCCGGATCAGGCCCGCCCAAGAGTCAGCGCTTCGCCGTACAGGATGTCTCGTTCGAGATGAAGGCCGGGATGGGACTCGGCATCATCGGCCCGAGCGCCTCCGGCAAGTCGTCGCTCGCCCGCATGCTCGTTGGCGTTTGGCCGACATGGCGCGGCAAGGTCCGTCTCGACGGCGCGGCACTCGATCAGTGGCTGCCCGAGGATCTGGGGCAGCATATCGGCTATCTGCCGCAGGACGTCGAACTGTTCGCCGGTACGGTCGCCCAGAACATCGCCCGCTTCCATGCTGACCCGAAGCCGGAGGACGTGGTTCGGGCCGCCATGGCCGCCGATGTCCATGAGATGATCCTGCACCTGCCTCAGGGCTATGAGACGCAGGTCGGGGAGGGCGGTGCTTCGCTTTCCGGCGGTCAGCGCCAGCGCATCGGCCTCGCCCGCGCGCTCTACGGCAACCCGTTCCTCGTCGTCCTCGACGAGCCGAACTCCAATCTCGACAACGAGGGTGAGCACGCATTGACCCGGGCCATCCTCGGTGTGCGCGAACGCGGAGGCATTGTCGTGGTGATTGCCCACCGTCCGAGCGCTCTTGCTGGCGTCGACCACATTCTTGTCCTCGATGAGGGCGTGGTCCGCAAGTTCGGCACCAAGGAGGAGGTTCTCAGCAGCGTCCTCCGCCCAGTTCCAGCCAACAACGAACATCCATCCAGCACGGTCAGGCCCGCGGAAGCACGGGGAGCAGCGTCATGAGCGGTACCATCAATTCGAAAGCACGCCAGTCCATCACCCGCCATACCCGTCTTGCGCTCGGCGGTGTCGCTCTTCTCGTCGGCGGTCTCGGCGGATGGGCCTGGACGACCGAGCTGTCAGGAGCTGTCGTCGCGCCGGGCATGGTCGTCGTGGACAGCCATGTGAAGAAGGTCCAGCATCCGACCGGTGGCGTCGTCGGCGAAATCCTCGCCCGTGACGGCGATCGCGTCAGGGCGGGCGATGTCGTCATCCGTCTCGATGAGACAGTGGCAAGGGCCAATCTTGCGATGGTTGCCAAGAGCATCGACGAGATGATTGCCCGCAAGGCACGGCTTGAGGCGGAGCGGGATGGAACGGAGACGATCCGCTTCCCGGTGGACCTCGTGACTCGCGCAGGCGAATTGGACATTGCCGAACTCATGAATGGCGAGCGGCGTCTGTTTGATAACAGGCGGGAGGCGCGCTCAGGTCAGAAGTCGCAGCTCCGGGAGCGGGTGGCACAGCTCGTCGAGCAGATTGACGGCACCAAGTTGCAGGCGGCGGCCAAGGCGGATGAAATTGATCTGATCGCATCCGAGCTCACGGGCGTCCAGGAATTGTGGAAGAAGAACCTCGTTCCAATCACCCGTGTGACCTCGCTGAAGCGCGAGGAGACGCGGCTTCGGGGCGAGCGTGGGCAGCTCATCTCGACGGTCGCTCAGGCGAAGGGCCGGATCAGCGAAACCGAACTGCAGATCATGCAGATCGACCAGGATCTGCGCAGTGAGGTCTCCACCGAGCTACGCGAGGTCCAGGCGAAGATCGCCGAATTCGTGGAGCGCAAGGTCGCGGCCGAGGATCAGTTGAAGCGCATCGACATACGCGCGCCACAGGATGGAACCGTACATCAGTCGGCTGTACACACGATTGGAGGCGTCATCGGACCGGGCGATATCCTGATGCTCGTCATGCCGGAGGGCGACAAGCTGTCCATCGAGGTGAAGGTTGCGCCGCAGGATATCGACCAACTCCGTCAGGGCCTCGATACTGTCCTGCGGCTATCGGCCTTCAATCAACGCACGACGCCGGAGATCAAGGGGCATGTCATGCGCATTGCCGCCGATCTCGTAACGGACGAGCGCAGCGGCATATCCCACTATCCTATCCGGATTGCCATTGCAGAAGGCGAGCAGGAGCGCCTCGGTTCCGCGAAGCTACTGCCGGGCATGCCCGTGGAAGGCCTCATCCAGACAGGTTATCGGACAGTGTTCTCGTATCTGACGAAGCCAATTGCCGACCATCTGGCGCGTGCTTTCAGGGAAGAATAGGCCCACGAGGTGTTCGAGACGGACGCTTCAGTGAAATTTGCCGGGGCATTCGGGTCTCCCGCGGCTTGGATCGAGGCAATTCAGGGAACTTCGTCGTGCTGAAACGTGAGCCGTTCGAGACTGAGAAAGAGACACTGGAGGATCTGCTTGCTCACGTGACGGCAGAGCTCACTTCTCAGAGGATCGTAACTGACCTGATCGTCTGTGCCTTGTGCGTCGATGTCCGGGGTCTCATCGGAAGCTCGCTTCTGCGCGCGCTTGATGTCGTTCAGGGCGAGCTTGAGGCTAACCTCGGTCACCACGACCTCCTGGCCGCCTCGTTACGAGAGCGGCGTGAAGGTCTGCATGACCTGATGATAGAACGGGCTTTGGAGAAGGTCACAGGTAGCAGCCATTGAGCCGTGACTTCATCCGGAGATGATCGTTGTGAAAACACAATAGCTTGCAGGTATATGCAAGACTCCTATCGCCGGGAATGCGAGGATTGCGAAATGGAATGAGCCGCTGCAACAACCAGTGACGCAAAGCGTTCTTCGGCCTCCTCCGGGGTGTATCGACTGCGGGACACTGCGATGTTGATCGCCCCGTAGGGAATTCCCTTCGAGTCAAGAATTGCAGCGGCGAGCGACAGGTCGCCGTAAAAGTACTCCTCAAAGGCAGTCGCATAGCCGCGCGTCGCAGTCAGTTGAAGTTTGGCCGCGATGGCATCCCTGCTCCAGGTCGTGTGAGGCGTGAAAGGGCGCAGGTCCGAGCGATCGAGAATGGACTGAGCATCCGCCTTCGGAAGGCGTGCCAGAATGGCAATGCCAGGTGCTGTGCAGTAGGCAGGCAGTCTCGTGCCAATGATCACGTCGTTGTTCAGCACGTGCCTGCTCATGAAGCGTGAGACGAAGACGATCTCGGTATCGTCCAGCACCGTCAGGTTCACCGTCTCCTCAGTAGTTTTGCTCAGGTGCATGAGATAGGGCATCCCGCGCTCAACCAGGGTGCTCGCCCGCGCATAATGATACCCGAAGTCAAGTGCCTTCACGGTGAGTTCGAAGCGCTTGGTATCCGCATCCTTTGCAAGATAGCCGAGCTTGGTCAGGGTATGGGTGAACCGTTGGGCTGCACTCATGTCCAAGCCGGTTTCGTCGACGATCTGGGACAGGCTCAGATTGGGCCGAGTACCATCAAAGACCCGCAGAACCCTGAAAGCCTTCTCGACCGATTGGACCATCAAGGGGTCCCGGTCCTCGGCCTCAGAACCAAGCTCCTGAACTGACGCAACTTTGTTTGTTCTTCGAGCCATGTGAACTCCGAACCCTGGGCAATCTGTTATCGCATTTCAATAGCAGTGACATGACATTGCTGAAACAGTGCTTGACACGTTTCCAAAGCCTACTAACACTATGCAATATCAACTATTGCAATGCAATAGTAAATTATCGCACTGGAGGAAGGCATGGATCGTTTCATTCTCACGGACCGGGCAGGGGACGTTGGCCTGATCACTCTCAATCGGCCGGAAATCCTCAACGCTTGGCACAGCCCCATGCGCCAGCAGCTGATTGCCGCGCTGGCTGGCTTCGAGCGGGATGAGACCATCCGGGCCATTATCCTGACAGGCGCCGGCGACCGCGCCTTCAGCGCAGGACAGGATCTTAGCGAGACCAAAACGTTCGATGCCGACCGCGGCGAGGAATGGGTGAAGGAATGGGAGCGTCTCTACGACACGATTCGCTCGCTCTCGAAGCCGCTCATTGCAGCCCTCAACGGCGTAGCCGCAGGCTCCGCCTTCCAAGTCGCGCTTCTGTGTGACTTCCGGGTCGGGCATCCCGGTGTGCGCATGGGGCAGCCGGAAATCAACTCAGGAATTGCCAGCACCACGGGTCCCTGGATCATGCGTGAGATTATTGGCTTGGCCCGCACGATCGACCTGACACTGAGCGGCCGTCTCATGGACGCTGACGAGTGCCGGTCGCTCGGCCTCATCAACCGCATCGTGCCGCAGGAGCAGGTCATGAACGAGGCCATGTCTCTTGCTCGTGAGCTCGCGGCCAAGCCGCCCGTGGCAATGCGCCTCGACAAGCAACGCTTCCGCGAGATGACCGAGGCGGGATTCCGGGATTGCCTTGAAGCTGGCATCCGAATCCAGCGCGAGGCTTATGCTTCGGGTGAGCCGGCCAGAATGATGGAGCAGTTCCTCGCGCGCCGGACTGCGCAGCGCGCCTGACCACTACGAGCCAACAAGACCGTGTCGAAGCGGCAACCCAACCTTGAACCAGAGGGTTAATCCAGTGACGAAGCACAAAGACAACACAATTGATCGCCGCGAACTGTTGAAGTGGGGCGGGAGCCTCGGTCTCGCCATCGCTTCCCCAGCCATCATGACCAGATCAGCATTCGCGGCGACAACGATTACGGTTGCGGATCCAGGCGGACCCTACAGCCCCGGCTACCGGAAGGCGTTCTACGATCCTTTCGAGAAAGCCACTGGCATCAAGGTCGTCAACGTTGCACGCGAGGCCGAACCTACCGCTCAGTTCAAGGCGATGGTCGACACCAAGTCGTATACCTGGGACGTCTGCACGCTCACCCTGTCGGCGCGTGATATCCTCGCCAAGATGAACCTTCTCGAGCCGATCGGGATTGCAGCCAGCGATGCTCCGGGACTCATGCCGGAGGCGCTCACTCCCTTGTGGATGGGGATCGACGTCTATTCGACGATCATGGCTTACCGGACCGATCGCTTCAAGGATGGCGCTGCCCCGAGTTCATGGGCTGATTTCTGGAATGTTCAGAAATTCCCCGGCCGCCGATCCCTGCGCAAAAATCCGATCGACACGTTGGAGCAGGCGCTTCTCGCGGATGGCGTTCCCCTCGATAAGCTTTATCCCCTCGACGTTGAGCGGGCCTATAAGAGCCTGGAAAAGATTAAGCCGCATATCGATGTGTGGTGGACTGGCGGCGCTCAATCGAGCCAGCTCATTCAAAGCGGCGAAGTAGATCTCATCGCTCTCTGGAATGCCCGCGCTCAAGCAGTCATCGATGGCGGCGCACCGGTCAAAACCGTCTGGAACCAGGGTCTCTATTCGATTGAAGGATGGGGCATTCCGAAGGGCTCGCCGCGAGCCGACGCAGCACGCCAGTTCGTAAAATTCTGCGCAGATCCTAAACAGCAGGCGCTCTTCACGGAGTTCCTCTCTTATGACCCGACCAACCTGAAAGCCTATGAGAGCATCCCCACTCAACGCGCCGTAACGCTGCCGACCCACGAGACCAATCTCAAGCTCATGGCGATTGCCCGAGAGGATTGGTGGAGCGCCAACCGGGCCGCGATGACCGAGCGCTTCAACGCGTGGATTCTCGGCTAGAGGAGGGTTACATGCTTGCTCCCACCGACCGGACCATCCAGCCGAAGCTTCTTGTCGATGGTCTTTCAAAGCAATACGGCTCCACGATTGCCCTCGAACCCACGCAGCTGGCAGTCCAGTCGGGGGAATTCCTGACGTTACTCGGACCCTCTGGATCGGGCAAAACCACGTTGCTGCAGATGATCTGCGGCCTTGTGGAGCCGACCCAGGGGCGCCTCCTGATCGATGGACGCGACGAAACCTATACACCGGTACACAAGCGCGACATCGGTCTCGTCTTCCAGCATTACGCGCTCTTCCCGCATCTGACGGTCGCCGAAAACATCGGTTTCCCGCTGCGGATGCGCGGGAAGAGCACCGCCGATATCGACAGGCAGGTCAAAACCGCACTGGAGATGGTCCAGCTCGGTCACTTGTCGCATCGCTTCCCGCGCGAGCTGTCGGGTGGGCAGCAGCAACGTGTCGCCTTGGCGCGGTGCTTCGTCTACCAGCCTTCGGTCATCCTCATGGATGAACCGCTTGGGGCCCTGGACAAGAAACTGCGCGAGCACATGCAGTTCGAGATCAAGCGCCTGCATCGCGAGACCGGAACGACAATCATTTATGTGACACACGATCAGGAGGAGGCGTTGGCACTCTCCGATCGGATCTGTCTCATGAACCACGCCCGGATCGAGCAAATCGGGGCGCCTCACGAGATCTATGCCCGTCCTCGCACGGCATTTGCCGCGGATTTCATCGGCATTTCAAACATTTTCCGCGGCCGTATCGAGAGGGGCGTGAACGGCGGAGCTCATTTGGCAACTCCATGCGGCCGCTTCCAACTGTCGTCCGATAGCGTCACCGATCAGGACGAGATGGCCCTCGTCGTTCGGCCAGAGCATCTGGAACTCGGTGGCGCCGGTACAAACGAGATCAAAGGCTCCGTGGCCGAAATGGTCTATGCGGGATCGGAAACCCGCGTGCTCGTAGCTGTTCCCGGTACAGACCTCATCACCGTTCGCGTGCCACCGGGCATCTCCCTTCCTAAGCTTGGGGATTCCGTTGCTGTCACGTGGCGTCCGGAAGCCGCAGTGGTGGTGCCATGAGCACGGTCGTTCTGCCTATCCAGAATGCGTCGGCTGTGCGCCGCTTCCGCTTCGGCCCGCTCTGGCTTGCCGCGCCGGGCCTCGCCTTCCTACTGATCTTTTTCCTCGTTCCCGTCGCGCGCCTGATGGGATTGAGCGTTCAGGATGCTGAAACAGGAACCCTGACGGGCAGCCACTATGCCAGGGTCTTCGGAACCGATGTCTATTTCCGTGTTCTCCTGATCACGTTCCGCATCGCGGGGATGACTGCGCTTTTGTCGCTCCTGTTCGGCTATCCACTTGCCTATTGGCTTGCTCGCCTTCCGGATGCACTGCGCGGCCGCATGATCCTTCTCGTCATGGTGCCGTTCTGGACGAGCTATCTTGTGAAGACATTCGCGTGGATCATCGTTCTGGGACGCACCGGCATCATCAACAAGGCAGGTCTGGGTCTTGGGCTTTTCGATACACCGGTCAATCTCCTGCACAGTGAACTGGGCGTCATGATCGGCATGGTGCATGCCATGCTTCCGCTTGCCGTTCTGACGATGCTGCCCGTGATGACGGGCATCGACCGCCGCTTGGCACAGGCCTCTGGAACTCTTGGGGCAGCGCCTGCGCAAACGTTCTGGCTCGTCTATTTCCCGCTGTCGCTTCCTGGCACAGCAGCGGCAGGGCTCCTGACTTTCATCTCTTCCCTTGGATTCTTTATTGTTCCGGCGCTTCTGGGAGGGCGCCAGCAGACCATGCTGGCGCAGCTTATCATCGCGCAGATCCAGGAGATGCTGAACTGGGCCTTCGCCGGAGCATTGGCAGCCATGATGCTGGTGGCGGCTCTCGTAACGTGTTGGCTCTACGACCGGATTTTCGGTCTCTCGAGCCTGTCCGGTGAAGCGTCGGACCGAAAGGACGGGACAGGCGGAGCATTGCGTCGGATCGGCCTTAAGCTGCTCGGCGGGCTGGCCGATGCCGGAGCTGGGGTCGGCGAAGCGATGCGTCGGGTTGTCGGCGCACGAGTGACGGAACGCCTGCTCGGCGTCTATGCTGCGCTGACGCTTCTGTTCTTGGTTCTGCCGACCCTGGTCGTCATCCCGATTGGCTTTACCAGTTCGCAGTTCCTGGAATTCCCGCCCCCAGGCTATAGCACCCGTTGGTTCGAGACCTATTTCACATCCGATCTCTGGCTATCCGCAACGCTGCGATCCTTCGGTGTAGCACTCGCGACAGCCGTGCTCGCAACCATGATTGGCGGCTTGGCCGCGCTGGCACTGGCTCGCTCAACCTCACGGTGGCGAGGCGTTATCTTCGCCTTCTTCCTGGCGCCGATGATCGTGCCACGCATCGTGATAGCCGTCGGATTGTTCTACCTCTTCGCGCAGCTGGGCCTTGTGGCAACGGATCTTGGGCTCACGATCGGCCACACGGTGCTTGCGCTGCCATTCGCTTTCGTTGCCGTCGCAGCGGTGCTGAAGAGCTATGATTGGCGTCTCGACCAAGCGGCCGCTGTGCTCGGTGCCAACCGTTTTCAGGCTCTGCGGTTGGTGACGATACCCCTGATCAAAGGTGGTCTGACGGCAGCCTTTCTGTTCGCCTTCATCACCTCCTTCGACGAACTCACCGTGGCGATCTTCGTCAGTGGAGGCGTCAAGACCACTCTGCCGAAGCAGATGTGGGACGACATGATCCTGCAGCTCAACCCGACGTTGGCTGCGGTCTCAGTTGTCGTCTTCATCATCGTGACCGCTCTTCTCCTCGCTGCCGAGAGACTTCGTCGTACAGCCTAGACCATTCCCGTTCTGAGAACCTCAAATGACCGACTCTGATGAAGGCTTCATCCGGAGCTTTAAGGATAAAGTTCGCCTTGTGCCGCAGCAGGTATTCGCCAGCTTCAATGGCAATCCTGTCGACTTTGAAACGCTTGACCGAAAGTCGGACGCTTTTGCAGCAGGCTTGCGGCGTCTTGGGTTAGCGCCCGGTGACCGGGTTGCGGTCATGATGCGCAACTCCCCGTACTCCCTCGCGGTTCTGTTCGGCTTGGCAAAGGCTGGTATCGTATGGGTGCCGCTGAATGCCCAGCTTCGCGGGGAGGGGCTGCGCTACATCCTCGAGCATTGCGAGCCGCGAGGTATCGTGTGCGACAGTGACCTGGTTCCGACCATTCGCGAGTGCGGCGCCTCGATTGACGAGAGTCGGTTCATCGTTGCCCAGAGCACTGCAGCGTCTCTGCAGCTCGAGGTCCTGATCGAAGCTTCTGCCACTTTCGAGGAAAGCCTGCCGGAGGCTCGTGATCTTTTTGCCATCATGTACACATCCGGAACGACCGGCCGGCCGAAGGGTGTGATGGTGGCGCACAGCATGATGCGTCTGGCAGGCGAGGCCGTCGCGCAGGTCTCCGCTGCCCGCAGTGGCGATGTGATGTTCGTTTGGGAGCCGCTCTACCATATCGGTGGGGCGCAGTTGATCATCCTGCCGATCATTCGTGATGTCTCTCTCGCCATGGTCGACCGCTTCAGCGCGAGCCGCTTCTGGGATCAGGTAAGAGCCTATGGCGCGACCCACATCCATTACCTCGGTGGCATCCTGCAAATCCTCCTGAAGCAGCCCGAGAGCGTACATGATCGGGAGCATCCCGTTCGCATTGCATGGGGAGGCGGCTGTCCCAAGGAAATCTGGCCGCTGTTCCAGGAGCGCTTCGGCGTGGAGATGCGTGAGTGCTACGGCATGACGGAGGCATCCAGCATCACGACTTGCAACGATACAGGCGTTGTGGGGGCTGTAGGACGCGCAATGCCTTGGTTTGCGGTCGACATTCTTGATGCCGATGGCAAACCGGTCCCCCCGGGGGACAAGGGCGAAATCGTCGTTCGTACCAACCGCGAGGGAGCAATCTTCCAGGGATATTTCCGCAATCCGGAAGCGACGGAAAAGGCTCTCCGTGTCGGGGCACTGCATACGGGCGACCTCGGGTCTCTCGATGAGGCCGGGAATCTCTGGTTCCATGGCCGCATGACCGACAGCGTGCGCTGCAAGGGCGAGAATGTCTCCGCCTGGGAGGTCGAACATGTGGCAGCGACGCACCCTGCGGTCGAGGAATGCGCCATGATTGGTGTCGCGGCCGAGATCGGCGAGCAGGACATTAAGCTATTCGTGAAGCCGAAAGCGGGAGAGAAAGTTGACCTGCCGGCCCTTTCTGCCTGGCTCGGAGATCGGCTCGCACCCTATCAAAACCCTCGTTATCTGACGGTCGTCGAGGATTTCGAACGGACACCGAGCCAGAGAATCATGAAGCATAGGCTGTCTGCCGATCTGCACGATTGTTGGGATCGCGTGGCTGAGGGGAAGCAGGCCGAGCCTGGTCAATCGGCCGCGCGGGGCAGTACGCGAGTGGTCGCCGCCTCCTAAGGAAGCCTGCAATTCAACGTGCTGTGACATCAAGAGCAAGGCTCGCAACGGATGCTGCGAGCCTTGATATTTTCTGAGGGGGGAATTCGGCTGTTAAAGTCGGACCCGCTTCGCCGAAAAATGCTTTAAGCGGTTGCCGGCGAGAGCCCTTGAGATCCAGCCTTCACCCGTCGCCGTTGCAGCCACCAGATCAGGCCCGCCACGGCAAGCGCCGGAATGTAGACCCACAAGGTCGAGGGCCGTCCCGGAGCGGGCTGGATGACGCTCACAACCTTGAAGCCGGGCTCCAGGCCCACGCGCTTGGCATAGGATCCGAAGGCCACGTTGCTGATCGTCATTTGGTCACCCAGCCCTGCCACCGTGAGGCCGGTCGTCCGCAGGCGCTCCTGCGGCGTGGGCTTCTGCTCGCCAAGATCGAGACTCACAGTTTTGCGCACATCGTCGCCTTCGATGGTCAGTCCTTCCACCACGAAGGCGAGACGCTGATTCTCCGGCGCACGAGCCACTTGGTTCATCAGCTCGCTGGCGGGCAGCTCCACAGTCGCCGGATGAATCTGATTCAGCCACCAGTCGGGGCGGAACAGGGCGAAGCACACGAGAAGCAGGATTGCACTTTCCCACAGGCGGCTTCGGGCCGCGAAGTAATTCATGGTCGCAGCTGAGAAGATCAGGACCGCGGCCATGTTGGTGGCGATGACAATACCCGCATCCATCCAACTATCCACGCCTATCAGCAGCATAGCGGGGTTGAAGATGAACACGAAGGGCAGCACGGCGGTACGCAGAGAATAGAGCGCGCCCTGGAAGCCCGTCGCGATCGGATCCTCCCGCGAGATTGCCGCCGCCGCGAAGGCCGCAAGACCCACGGGGGGCGTGATGTCGGCCATGATGCCGAAATAGAACACGAACATGTGGACGGCGATCAGCGGAATCGCGAGGCCGGCCTGTGCGCCGAGTTCGACCACCACGGGAGCCATCAGGGTCGCAACCAGGATGTAATTGGCCGTGGTCGGGATGCCCATGCCGAGAACGAGACTGATGGCCGCGATCAGTACCAGCATGACGATGACGTTGCCGCCGGAAATGAATTCCACGAACTCGGTCATCATGAGGCCCAGGCCGGTGAGTGTCACCGTGCCGACGACGATGCCGGCGGTCGCGGTCGCGATGGCAATGCCGATCATGTTGCGTGCGCCGAGTGCGAAACCATCCAGGAGATCGGCGAAGGCACCTCGCGCTGCCACCGGAATCGACTGCTTGCGGAACAGGGCGAGCAGAGGACGGCGAGTGGCCAGAATGCCGATGATCGAAATCGTCGCCCAGAAGGCGGACAGGCCCGGCGACATCTCCTCGACCATCAGGCACCACAGCAGCACCACGAGCGGGATGAGGAAGTCGAGACCTGTGCGGGTCACGTCCCAGGCGCGTGGCAACTTGATGATGGGCGTGTTCGGATCGTCAAGCTCGAGATCGGGGAAGCGCGCCGCATAGGCGACCGTCACGAGATAGATCACGGCGCCCGCCACCGTGAGGATCCAGGGAGCGCTGGTGCCGAAGACAGCCTGCGCGCCGATGACGCCATAATAGAGAAGGCCGAGCACGATGATGGAGCCCGAAAGGCCGAGGCCTGTGCGCAAAAAGCGCATCTTCGCAGGCATGGCCTCGCGCGGGATCGGCTTCGAGCCGATCTTCAGAGCCTCCAGATGCACGATGTAGAGCAGCGCCACGTAGGATGCGATGGCCGGCAGGAGGGCGTGGGTCACGATTTCTGAATAGGGAATGCCCACATATTCCACCATGAGGAAAGCGGCCGCGCCCATCACCGGGGGCATGATCTGACCGTTGATGGAGGAGGCGGCTTCGATGGCGCCGGCCTTCACGCCGGACAGGCCCGTGCGCTTCATCAGCGGAATCGTGAAGATGCCGCCGGACACCACGTTCGAGACCGAGGAGCCGGAGACGACGCCGTTGAGGGCGGAGGACACGACCGCGACCTTCGCCGGGCCGCCGCGCAGGTGGCCGAGGAGCGCGATGGAAATCTGCATCATCCAATTGCCCGCGCCCGCCTTGTCGAGAAGCGTGCCGAACAGCACGAAGAGGAACACGAAGCTGGTGGACACGCCGAGTGCGATGCCGAACACACCCTCAGTCGTCAGCCATTGATGCTGGAGGAATTTCGAGATCGACGAGCCCTTGTGCAGCAGCACGTCGGGCATGTAGGGGCCGGCGAAGGTGAAGACGATGAAGACCAGAGCGACGATGACCATCGGCAGGCCGAGCGAGCGGCGGGTGGCTTCGAGCAGAAGCACGATGCCCACGCCTGCCGTCACGAGATCCAGCATGATCGGCTGGCCCGGCCGTGCGGCGAGCTCGCGGTAGAACAGGAAGAGGTACGCGCCTGCGAAGGCGCCTGCAAGCGCCAGCACCCAGTCGAGAGCAGGCACGTAGGCACGAGGCGAGGAC
Organism: Microvirga sp. VF16; assembly: GCF_016864375.1. Lineage (GTDB taxonomy): Bacteria > Pseudomonadota > Alphaproteobacteria > Rhizobiales > Beijerinckiaceae > Microvirga. The sequence continues at coordinate 1,018,212 of NZ_CP069354.1, forward strand.
TTGAAGGCCGGATAGGCCATATAAGCCAGGAAGAGCCCGAGGCCGAGATGGATGGCGCGCGCTTCCGTGTCGTTCAGGATGCCGAAGCCCAGCGTGAACGGCAGAGGCGATGCGTACCAAAGCTGGAACAGGGACCATGCGATGGCGACCGCCGTGATCAGTGCAGCGGTGAAACCGGTCGGCTTGCGGCCTCCCGTATCGGCTTCAGCGACGAGCTGCTCCAGCTCGGCGGAGGGGGCAAGTGCGGGTTTCTCAGTGGTCGACATGGTCGTGTCCTTGAGCGTCTCAATAAGGCAAGGGGGGCGGCCTTCGCCGCCCCCGCTCTCATAGGCTTCTCGATGGAGGCCGGCTTACTTCAGCCAGCCCTTTTCCTTGTAGTACTTCGCTGCGCCCGGATGCAGCGGAGCGGAGAGGCCGTCCTTCACCATCTTGGCCGGATCGAGGTTGGCGAAGGCCGGATGCAACGACTTGAACTCGTTGAAGTTTTCGAACACCGCCTTGGTCACCTGATAGACGGTCTCCTCTGGCACTTTCGCAGAGGTCACGACGGTCGCGAGCACGCCATAGGTTTCCGTGGGCTGCGCGTTGTTGGCATAGAGGCCGCCCGGGATCGTCGCCTTGGCGTAGTAAGGCTTGTCCGTCACAAGCTTATCGGCGGCAGGGCCCGTGATCGAGACGAGCTGTGCGCCGCAGGTGGTGGTCGGATCCTGGATGTTTGCGGACGGATGGCCCACGCCGTAGAAGAAAGCATCGATCTTGTTGTCGCAGAGCGCAGGGCCATGCTCGTCGGCTTTCAGCTCGGAAGCGAGCGAGAAGTCGGACAGCTTCCAGCCCTTGGCTGCGAGCAGCTCTTCCATGGAGGCGCGGGTGCCGGAGCCCGGATTGCCGACATTCACGCGCTTGCCCTTGAGATCGTCGAACGTCTTGGCATTCGCTTCCTTGCGGGCCAGTACCGTGAAGGGCTCGGGATGCACGGAAAAGACTGCGCGCAGATCGCCGAACGCACCGCCGTCCTTGAAAGCGCCTTCGCCCTTCAGCGAGTTGTATTGTACGTCGGACTGGGTGAGGCCGAAATCGAGCTCGCCCGCCTTGATGGTGTTGACGTTGTAGGCCGATCCGCCGGTGGACTCGACCGAGCAGCGGATGCCGTGGGTCTTGCGGTCCTTGTTGACCAGACGGCAGATCGCGCCGCCAACGGCATAGTATACGCCGGTGACGCCGCCGGTGCCGATGGTGGCGAAGTTCTGCTGCGCCTGCGCAGGAAGGGCCGTGAAGGCCAAAGTGGCTGCGGCTGCGCCGAGCAGGGTCTTATTCAACATCTTCATTTGTCGTCCCTCTTGTTGTGTCCGGCTTTGTGCCGGACTTGAAGTCAGTTCGGGGATTGGTTCCCCCGTTGCCGCCCTTGCCCCCGCAGAGAGGATCAGACGGCTTTCAATCTCACGCCTGCGAGTGCCGCATCCACGGCGTCTCCCAGACGCTCGACAATCGTGTCGACGATGGCTTCGTCGACGATGAAGGGCGGAGCGAGCAGAACGTGATCGCCCCGTGCCCCGTCGATGGTGCCGCCCATGGGATAGACCATGAGGCCGCGAGCCATCGCCTCACGCTTGATGCGCGCATGAAGTTTCTCTTTAGGATCAAAGACGGCCTTGGTCGAGCGGTCCTCCACCAGCTCGATGCCCATGAAAAGCCCTCGCCCCCGGATATCCCCAACATGCGGGTGGTTTCCGAACCGGTCTCCCAGGCGCTGGCGCAGGCGTGCGCCCATTGATCTGACATTGGTCAGAAGGTTGTCGCGGTGGATTACCTCTTGAACGGCGAGAGCGGCCGCGCACGCGATGGGATGGCCAAGATAGGTGTGGCCATGCTGGAAGAAGCCGGAGCCCTTGGCAAAGGCATCATAGATGTGCTGCCCCAGCAGGACGGCTCCAATGGGCTGGTAGCCGCCGCCCAGACCTTTGGCGATGGTCATGATGTCCGGCGCAATCCCGTCCTGCTCGCAGGCATGGAGCGTCCCCGTGCGGCCCATGCCGCACATCACCTCGTCAAGGATGAGCAGCACGCCGTAGCGGTCGCAGATTGCGCGGATGCGCTTGAGATAATCCGCCACCGGCGGCACGGCGCCTGCGGTCGCACCGACGACGGTCTCCGCCACGAAGGCGATCACCGTTTCGGGGCCGAGCTCAAGGATCTTGTCCTCCAGCGCCTGCGCGGCGCGGGCCGCATAGTCCTGGTCGCTCTCGCCCGGCAGCTGATAGCGATAGGCGAAGCACGGGTCGATATGGTGCGTCTCGATGAGAAGCGGCCTGAACTGTGCCCGACGCCACTCGTTGCCGCCGGTGGCGAGCGCGCCCAGCGTGTTGCCGTGATAGCTCTGGCGACGGGCGATGACGTTGCGGCGCTCAGGTTTCCCGGTTTCGACAAAGTATTGCCGTGCCATCTTGAGCGCGGCCTCGACCGCCTCCGATCCCCCCGAGACGAAATAGACGTGAGATAGTCCGGCCGGCGCGTCCTCGATCAATCGGTCGGCCAGGGTTTCCGCAACTTCCGTGGTGAAGAAGCTCGTATGCGCATAGGCCAGCCTGTCGGCCTGTGCATGGATGGCGGCCGTCACGTCAGGATGTCCATGGCCCAGGCAGGAGACGGCCGCTCCGCCGGAGGCGTCGATATAGGCCTTGCCTTGCTCGTCGAAGATCTCGACCCCCTTGCCGCTGACCGCGACCGGCAGGGTGCCATGGATTTGACGATGAAGAATGCGGGTCATCAGGGTCTCCTGCCGTCTTTCGGCAACCAATGGGTATTGAACGAGGCGAGTTGGCCCTCGGTGTGCCGGAGGGCCTCCAGTGACGTCTCTCCACCGCGTCCTGCAACGAGCGCTGCCAGGATTTCTCCGACGACGAAAGCGGGCGTCATGCTGTGGAAGAACGAGGGGCTGTCGGTCGAGACCAGAATGGTGGATTGCGCGACCTGAGCGAGAGGCGACACGAGGCTGTCCGTGACGGCGACAATGGGCACGTTCTGCGCATGAGCATATTGCACCACTTCGACGGTCGCGCGGGTATAGGGCGCGACGCTGACAGTGAAGAGAGCATCCCGCGGCGTAGCGTTCCGGATGGCATCCGTCCCGAAGCCGGCATGGGTATCGAGCAGAACCGACTTCTCGCCGATCAGCGACAGCACGTAATTCATGTGCCACGCCACCGTGTGCGACGAGCGCAGGCCGAGACAGAAGACACGCTCGGCAGAAGCCAGCAGGGCGGCGGCACTTGCCAGCCGATTGAGCTGTTCGGGTTCGGCCAGCCGGCCGATCTGATTCGTTAGGGAGGCGACCATTTCCGCTGCCAGGACCTTCTCGCCCCTGGCCTTCTGGACCATCACCTGGGCTCCGGCTTTGCCCGAGAAGCTTAGGCCGTCATTGCGGATGGCCTGAGCATAAAGATCTCGGATCGCGTCGTAGCCGTCGAGGCCCAACCTCTTGGCCAGCCGGGTCATCGTCGCGGGCTGGACCCCGGCCTGCCTCGCCTGTTCGCGCATGGAGAGAAGTGCCACATCCCTCGGCCGGTCGAGAATGAAGCGGGCCGCTGCCTGGAGCTGCTCCGGCAGGCCTGGGAATGTCTCGACGATCGCTGCGGCTAGAGGCGCGGTATCCATCATCGAACCATAGACTCAGCCCTCGGCACCGTGCAACATCTGTTTTTAATTGCTCTGATTTGAAACAGATGTATCGGAACTCGGCACATGAATGGGCAGCAAAAGACAACGGAACAGCGGGTCGCGATCGCGGTCGCTCCCAATGGCGGGCGCCGCACCAAAGCCGATCATCCAGCCATTCCCCTCACGCCGGGCGAGATGGCCCATACGGCGTCCGAGTGCCTTGAGGCGGGTGCATGCATGATTCACGTTCATGTACGCGACGGGCAGGGTGGACATCTTCTCGACGCGGATGCCTATACGGAAATGACGAAGGCTATTCGCCAGGCCGTCGGCGACCATCTCGTGATTCAGATCACCAGCGAGGCGCTTGGCATCTACAAGCCCGAAGAGCAGATGGCCGTGGTGCGCGCCACGCGGCCCGAGGCGGTCTCGTTGGCTCTGCGCGAGCTTGCTCCGGACGAAACATCCGAGCCTGCCTTTGCGGAATTCCTGAATTGGCTCCGGCAGGAGCGGATCGTTCCGCAGATCATCCTCTACACGCCCGAGGAGGCTGTCCGGCTGGACAAGATGCGGCAACGCGGGCTCGTGCCGTTCGAGAGGATACCCGTGCTCTATGTGCTGGGCCGCTACACGGTGGGCCAGACCTCGCGCCCCGCCGATCTGCTGCCGTTCCTTGCGCCCGGCCAGCCAGACTTCGCTAACTGGATGGTCTGTGCCTTCGGCCGTCATGAAGCGGCCTGCGTAACAAGCGCTGCGCTCCTCGGCGGTCATGTGCGCGTGGGGTTCGAAAACAATGTGCTTCTGCCCGATGGAACGGTGGCGCGTTCCAATGCGGAGCTGGTCGCACCGACGGTGCGGGCTCTCACGGCTTGCGGAAGCTCGCTCGCCGATGCCGGCTCATGGCGACAAGTCTGGACGGAATGTCTCGGGTAGGGCGACGCATCGGAACATACAGGGTGCTCAGAACAGTGAGATCAAGCATGCGATCCTGATCGATGACACGCTGTGATCGCTCGTTGACGATCCCCGGCCAGTGCCAGCTTCGACGGATATGCTCCGGCAATGTTGACGTTTAGTCTTGGCGAGACGTGGACGTGCCTCATTGCCTACCCTTTATCGGAGACGAGCGCTCGCCTCATGATGCCCGCGGAGCAATGTGATATGCATCGGCGACGTTCGATCCTCACCTCGATCGTTGAGGCTTGATCCCGGACGTCGATCCCATTTTGACATCGGTAGCTTGCTAACCGCCCAATACGTTTTGAAAGTTCCGTGCTGTCGCGACATTCGTGTTGGGCAAACAAAAAGGCCCGGAGCAAGCTCCGGGCCTTGTCGGTGGTTGGGGAGGCCGGCTCAGTAGGTGCCGAACTTGAAGTTCAGCTTGGCCCGGGCGACGAAGAAGTCGTTGTCGTCGTTGCCGACGGCGGGGGCAAAGATGTCGACCGGCGGTCCGCCAATATCCGGCTGGAAGGTGCCGACAAAGCCGTTGCCGAAGTCGTCGTCGTCCTCATCGAAGCTGAGCCACAGGCCCTCGAGCCCGAAGGTCACCGCCGAGGAGCCGAACCAGTTCACCGGCAGCGCCCACTCGACACCGCCGCCGGCCACCCAGCCGGTGGTGTCATCGGAATAGGCCAGACCGCCGGTGGCGTAGATCAGCACGCGGTCGATCGCGACACCGGCGCGGGCCCGCACCGTGCCGAACCAGTCCGACAGGTTGGAGCGGAACTCGCCGGGCACGAAGGTGCCGGGCAGGCCGGCCGGGATGAAGGCCACGGTCTCGTCCTGATCGGTGTCGGCCCATTGGATGTCGGTCTCGAGACCGATCACGAAGGAGCCGATCTGGTAGTTGTAGCCGATCTGGGCACCGCCGGTGAAGCCGCCGTCGCCATTGTCCGGGAAGAACAGGGTGCCCGGCACATCGCCGCCGAGCACGACGGTCTCGCGGTTGCTGTCGCGCCAGCCCCAGCCGGCGTTCACACCGGCATAAAAGCCGGTCCAGGTGAAGATCGGCGCCACGATCGGTGCCGGCGGCGGCGCCTGACTCGGGAGATCCGCCGCAGAGGCAGCCGAGATGCCAGCGGCGAGTGCCGTAGCGGCCAAGAGAGCAAGAAGGCGTGTTTTCATGAGCTTTCATCCCTTGTGCGAGGAGTCGCAAGGGCAGTATGAAGCATATGCAAGTTCTGGCTATGGCATGAAAGCAACACCGGAATTAATTCATTCGGACCGTCAGTATTGCTGACCTGAGTATGGAATTATATTGTTGCGAATACATTGGGTCGTTTGACTCAAGCGCGGTTGCGTGGCCTACTCCAGAGGCTTTCGGAGGACTCTGGAGGCGAGGAGAAACCTGACCCTGCCCCGGAATGGGGCAGGGCTTTTCGTATTAGGTCAGATGATGCAATCGACAGCGATCTGCGAAAAATTTCGATAGGTCGTAGTTCAGACGTTATTCCGCAAGTTGTCAGGTATTTACCTGATAGCTGGCGCCTATCTTCTTGATAGGCTGGGGCGTATATGTAGGGACGCGGCCCTGCCCAAGAACCTCATATATAAACTGACCGAGTTTGCGATCCTCGCTGAGACTCAGCTTGATCTGAACATTCAAGTGACGCGAGATTCAATACAGTCCAATCCCAGGGACGGTGTGCGATGATCGAGTTCTGGGAACCGCAGTACTGACTTGAAACGGTAAGGGCTTCTGTCGATCTGTGTGAGGTTCTGATGGCAACGGTTGACACCACGAGATCCTCGACAATGGGGCTGCGGCGAACCAAAGATTTTCCCTGCGTCCGTGCATTTCGCAACCGCTCCTTAGTCTCGACCGGGAATTCTGCACAAATCGGATGCAGGTTCTGGGTGAAGATCTATTCCGACGCCAGTCGGTGCTGAACAGTCGATGCCTCGGCAATCAACATTCAACCTGACCTCAAAGGCATGGACCGGCCGGAGTAGCGCCCTAAAATGAAGGTTGTAGGAAAAATCGCCTTATTTGATTTAGCGCAAAGACGGAATGTTGGCAATCGTCTATAGTAAGAAATTTGAAGTATAATTACATAATTTATAGTAGTAGTTTTCTATATTCGGTTGCTGGACAAGTTTTAGGAATGTTCTAAGGTACATGTCGTTAAGTAAGTCCCGTGTCTTTCTGAGCGAACATGAATAATGCAATCCGAACCACTGGAAGCAGGCAGAAAGAGACGTGAGGCACTCACGTTCCTCGCTCTTGCCGTCCTGATCTGGCCTTTCATCGCCGTCGGCATCGTCGCCGGATGGGGCTTCGTCGTGTGGATGTATTACCTGTTCACGGGACCTCCGGGTCCGGTTTGAGGGCAGGTCGATGACGGAGGTCGTGGATCAGAGGCGCCGCAGCTTCCTGCTCGGCGGGATTACCCGAGGCGATAAGACTGCCGGGCCCTTGTCCGCCGTGATCGCCCCCTCGTGCTTTGCGCTTCAGGGCATCGCCTGCATGAGTTGCCGGGATGTCTGCCCGACGGGTGCCATGCGGTTCGAACTGGCCCTCGGTGGTGCCCGCCCCAGGATCATGACCGACGCCTGCAGCGCCTGCGGTGACTGTATCCAATCCTGCCCTGCCGATGCCATCCGGATCTCTGCCTCAGAGGTGGCCTCATGAGTGGCGAGTGTCACATCTCCAGCCTTGTCGTCCACAGCCGGCCCGATCGGGTTCCATCGATCATCGAGAGTATCGGCTCCATCGAAGGGGCTGAGATCCATGGCGGTCACGAAACGGGCAAGCTGATCGTCACGCTCGAGACGGAAACCGAGAACCAGGTCGTCGAGCGCATCAATGCCATCCAGCTCCTCGACGGCGTCCTCGCTGCCACCCTTGTCTTCCATCACTTCGAGCCTGTCCAAGAGCGGGAGTAGATCCATGGACCTCACGCGCCGCACTCTCCTGAAGACACAAGCCGCTGCCGCGGCGGCCGCAGCGGCGAACGTCGCGCTTCCGGCCGGCGCCCAGAACATCCTGACGGGTGAGGATCTCCAGCTTCAGTGGTCCAAGGCTCCCTGCCGCTTCTGCGGCACGGGCTGCGGCGTGATGGTGGCGGTGAAGGATGGCCGCGTCGTCGCCACCCATGGCGACATGCAGGCGGAGGTCAACCGAGGCCTCAACTGCGTCAAGGGTTACTTCCTGTCCAAGATCATGTACGGCTCCGATCGGCTCACGCAGCCGCTTCTGCGCATGAAGAACGGCCAGTTCGCCAAGGACGGTGATTTCCAGCCAGTCTCGTGGGATCGGGCTTTCGACGAGATGGCCCAGCAGTTCAAGCGCGTACTCAAGGAGAAGGGGCCGGAAGCCGTCGGCATGTTCGGCTCAGGCCAATGGACGATCTGGGAGGGCTATGCGGCCTCCAAGCTGATGCGGGCGGGATTCCGCACCAACAATCTCGATCCGAATGCCCGCCACTGCATGGCGCCTGCCGCCGTCACCTTCATCCGCACCTTCGGCATGGACGAGCCGATGGGCTGCTACGACGACTTCGAGCATGCCGATGCCTTCGTTCTCTGGGGCTCGAACATGGCCGAGATGCACCCGATCCTGTGGACCAGGGTGACCGACCGCCGCCTGAGCCGCCCGCACGTGAAGATCGCGACGCTGTCCACCTACGAACATCGTACGACGGACCTGTCCGACATGGCCTTGATCTTCAAGCCGAACTCGGACCTCGCGATTATGAACTACATCGCGAACTACATCATCCAGAACGGTGCGGTGAACCGGGACTTTGTCGAGAAGCACTGCAACTTCCGGCTGGCGAATACCGACATCGGTTACGGCCTGCGGCCCGAGAATGTGCTGGAGCAGCGGGCCCAGCACGCCAACGATGCACAGGTCTCCCACCCGGCGAGCTTCGAGGACTACGCGAAGCTCGTGAGCCAATACACGGTGGAGAAGGCGTCCGAGCTCTCGGGCGTGCCGGCGGAGCGGCTCGAGGCCCTGGCGAAGCTTTATGCCGATCCGAAGACCAAGGTGATGTCGCTCTGGACCATGGGCTTCAATCAGCATGTCCGCGGCGTCTGGGCCAACCACATGGTCTACAACCTGCACCTGCTGACGGGAAAAATCGCTGAGCCCGGCAACTCGCCCTTCTCGCTGACCGGCCAGCCCTCGGCTTGTGGCACGGCGCGCGAGGTCGGCACCTTCAGCCATCGGTTGCCGGCCGACATGCAGGTCAACAATCCCGAGCACCGCAGGCATGCAGAGGAGATCTGGAAGCTGCCGCATGGGCTGCTGCCGGAGAAGGTCGGCTATCATGCCGTGCAGCAGGACCGCATGCTGAAGGACGGCAAGCTCAACGCCTACTGGATCATGGTCAACAACAACCTCCAGACGGCGCCGAACACCAATAACGAGACCTATCCGGGCTACCGCAATCCGGCGAACTTCGTGGTGGTCTCGGATGCCTACCCGACCGTGACTGCGATGGCGGCAGATCTGATCCTGCCGGCGGCGATGTGGGTCGAGAAGGAAGGCGCCTATGGCAACGCGGAGCGGCGCACGCATTTCTGGCATCAGCTCGTCAATGCACCGGGCGATGCCCGCTCCGATCTTTGGCAGCTGATGGAGTTTTCCAAGCGCTTCACCGCCGACGAGGTTTGGACGAAGGAGATCCTCGACGCCAATCCTGGCTACAGGGGTAAGACCCTCTACGAGGTCCTCTTCGCCAATGGCGAGGTGAACAAGTTCCCGCTGACCGAGATTGATGCGGCTTACGAGAACCACGAGGCGAAGGCCTTCGGCTTTTACGTTCAGAAAGGTCTGTTCGAGGAATACGCCAGCTTCGGCCGCGGCCATGGGCATGACCTTGCCCCGTTCGACACCTATCACCAGGTTCGCGGCCTGCGCTGGCCGGTGGTGGACGGCAAGGAGACGCTGTGGCGCTACCGTGAGGGCCTTGATCCCTATGTCGAGAAGGGCAGCGGGGTCCAGTTCTACGGCAACCCGGACAAGAAGGCCAATATCATGGGCGCGCCGTACGAGCCGCCGGCCGAGGCTCCGGATATCGAATACGACCTGTGGCTCGTGACCGGCCGAGTGCTGGAGCACTGGCATTCCGGCTCGATGACCCTGCGGGTGCCCGAACTCTACAAGGCTTTCCCGGGTGCCGTCGTGTTCATGCACCCGGACGATGCTGCCAAGCGTCGGCTTCGCCGGGGACAGGAGGTGAAGGTGATCTCGCGGCGCGGCGAAATCCGCAGCCGCGTCGAGACGCGCGGGCGCAACCGTGTGCCGCCGGGACTGATCTTCGTGCCGTTCTTCGATGCCAGCCAGCTCATCAACAAGGTCACGCTCGACGCGACGGACCCGATCTCGAAACAGACCGACTTCAAGAAATGCGCGGTCAAAGTTGTCGCCGCCGCCACCGCCGATGCGGGAGATCAGCCATGAGGCGCAGCGTTTTTGCTATCCTGATCGGCATCGGACCGTGCCTGGTGGCAGGGGCAATCTTCGCGCAGGATGCGCCGCGCTTGCGCGGGCCAGAACCATTCACGACGGACACGCCGGCCCCGCCGATGGCGCGGCAGATCACCGACGACGTGCGTGTAGGCCGCAACTATCCCGACCAGCCTCCCGTGATCCCGCACTCCATTGACGGCTATGCGATGGATCTGAATGCCAACAAGTGCATGTCGTGCCATGCGCGCAAGTTCACGGAACAGAGCCAGGCCCCGATGATCAGCGTGACGCACTACCAGGACCGCGCCGGAAACACCCTCGGCGGCTTGGCGCCGCGGCGCTACGTCTGCGTGTCCTGTCACGTGTCCCAGACCAACGCAAAGCCTCTCGTCGAAAACGCGTTCACCGATATGGACGCTATTGCCGAGCCTGAGCGGCAGCCGGAACGCGGGAGGCATTGATGGCGGCGGGAATTGCGCGGGCCTGGGACTGGTTTCGGGGAAACTCCTGGGTCCAGACGGCGCTCAGACCGCCCGTCTATATGAGCTTGGCCTTCCTCACGCTCGGTGGCTTCGTCGCCGGGGTGGGCTTCTGGGGCGCCTTCAACACCGCGCTCGAGGCAACGAACACGGAGCAGTTCTGCACCAGCTGCCATGAGATGGAGGCCAATGTGTTCGAAGAACTCAAGGGCACGATCCACTTCACGAACCGGTCCGGCGTCCGCGCCACCTGTCCCGACTGCCACGTTCCACACAACTGGACCGACAAGATCGCCCGCAAGATGCAGGCATCGAAGGAGGTCTGGGGTCACATCTTCGGCTCCATCGACACGCGCGACAAGTTCCTGGCCATGCGCAAGCATCTGGCCGAGCGGGAATGGGCGCGCATGACAGCGAACGACTCGCTGGAGTGCCGCAACTGCCACAGCTCGGAGTCGATGGACCTGACGAAGCAGAACCCACGTGCGGCCTCGGCGCATGAGCGCTTCTTGTTCTCGGGCGAGAGAACCTGCATAGACTGTCACAAGGGAATCGCGCATCGCCTGCCCGACATGTCGGGCGTTCCAGGATGGCAGTAAGCCCATGAAGATCCGGCGTCTCCTCATAGCAGTATCCGTTCTCGTGACGGTGCTGCCGGAAGCAATCCCGGCCGTCCAGGCACAAGGGCAGGGCGCATCGGGCACCGCCACGCAGACGCGTCCGATCGAGCCAGAAGAGTTCGTGCGCCTCGCCTATAGCTCGGCGTCTCTTCAGGAGCAGGCCGCGAAGCTCGCCGCCGGCCGCGAGACGAGACCGGAAGTCAAGAGTTACGCGACTGCGGCGGTCGGCTACCGTACAGGACTGCTGCAACGGATCGAGGCCTTCGCCCGCGAGCGGAACATGCCGTTGCCAAGCGTGAAGGAGTTCGAGCACCAAGTCGTCATCGAGAACCTGGAGCCGCTCGATTATCTTGCGTTGAGCCGGCGCTACGCCGAGGTCCAGATGCAGGCGCTCGATCAGGAACTCGGTATCTACCGGGCGGCGAGCCGCAGCCCGCATCAGGCGATCAAGACCTTCGCCGACGAAATCCTGCCCGAATTGGAAAAACAGCGCGAAGACGCCCAGAAAATGAGCGACGCGATTCGGCCCTGACTGGGATCCTGCCGATTAGCCGCCGGCCTTTATTCGCTTCAGGAGAGACTCGATATCATCCGTCAGATCCATGATGGCGCGCGGATGCCGTTGCTTTCCCATTCGCCACTGTTGTCGCTGAGTCTCGGTTGTCTTTAGCTGGAGAGGCAATGCCTTGGGTCTTGGAGACTCGGTCGAGATATGCTGTGCCGATCGCCTGATTTCATTGCGGATCAAGGCAATTGCGAGAACCATCAGCACAGGTACCAGGGCAATAAGCCCCAGGACAGCCCAGTCCTGCAGCGTCGTATTCGCCCAAAGCACATCCATGGCATCCTCCCTGAATGACCTTGGATCGACTCTCCTGGGAAGACGCGCCTTGTCCTAGAGCATCGGACCCAAAAGTGGAAGGCACTTTTGGGATCGACTCCGATGCTCCTTCTCCTAGCTGGCGCATCGTTGATGCGGAAAACCGGATCCACTTTTCCGCACGATGCGCTAGCAGGAGAGCCCATCAACTCTACCGCCCACTGCTGTTTAGTTGTATTGTCAAAGGAGGACTGCCCGGTTGGAGGCAGCTCGTTTTCCCATGTGCAGGTACGTCGACAGTTCCTCCCTCCCGGCTTTCCAGGCTATCCGTGCCGCGCCGTCGAACTGCTTGTCGATTCTCGACCGTCACTGGCGTAACGCTCTTTGGTTCCGCAGCACTTCCACCGGTGAAGGTGGAGGAGAGGGGCTGGCCCCTCTCCCGATCGCTATCCCTCAGTCATAGAGGACGGCTGCGATCTTCGGATCGCTCATGTTTGACTTGTCATAGTAGAAGAAGCCGGTGTCGATGATCTTCTCGAGCTTTTCGCCCTTGAGCGTCTTCACGGCGGCTTCGACTGTCTTATAGCCGATGCCGACCGGGTTCTGGGTGATAGCTCCCGCCATGAGGCCGTCTTGGATCGCTTGCTTCTGCTGCTTGCCGGAATCGTAGCCGATGATGACAATCTTCCGGTTCATCTCCCGGGCACCATTGACCACACCGATCGCCGAACCTTCGTTGGCGCCGAAGATGCCCTTGAGCCTCGGATTGGCTTGGAGAATCGACTTCGTGATCTCCGTCGATTTCAGGTGATCGCCGGACCCGTACTGGACGCTCACGATATTGATCTTCGGATACTTCTCCTTGATCCGATTCACGAAACCGTCGCGCCGGTCGATGCCTGTGCGGCTGGTCTGATCGTGAACCACAAGAGCGATGTCACCTTCGCCCCCGATCATCTCAGCCATCTTGTCGGCAGCCAGTGCCGCAGCCGCCAAGTTGTTCGTGGTGGCCGTGGTCACAGGAATGTCGCTGTCGACGCCGGAGTCGAAGGCAACGACCGGAATCTTGGCCGCCTGCGCCTTGCGCAGGAGAGGGATTGCCGCCTGGCTGTCAAGGGCGGCGAAGCCGATAGCCTTAGGGTTCTTGGCGAGACCGGCTGATAGCATGTCGATCTGCTTGTCGACCATGGTCTCGCTATCGGGTCCTTCGAACGTGATGCGGACGTTGTAGTCCTTGGCGGCTTGTTCGGCGCCTGCTTTGACAGCCTGCCAGAACTGATGTTGGAAGCCCTTCGAGATGAGCGGGATATAGATTTCCTGGGCCGTGGCGGGGCCCGCGAAACCGGCGAGTGCGCCAATGCCGATGGCGCTAATCAGAGACCGTCTGCTCCACATCGTCTTCCTCCTGCCTGTCATTCGTTGTTGGACCCGGCCAGTCGCCGGGCGGTGAATTTCGTGCCGTGCTCTTGTCGTCTTCCCCTTCCTGACCGTGAGACATGATGCGCTAGCCCTTGCGGCGCAGGATATCGGCATAAACCGCGAGAATGATGATGCCTCCGGTTACGACTGTCTGCCATTCCTGGGCCACCGAGAGAATTCGCAGGCCGTTCGTGAGCACGCTGATGATCAACGCGCCGATGATCGTGCCAAGAATAGTGCCGCGCCCGCCGCTCAGGGAGGTGCCACCGATGACCACGGCCGCGATGGCGTCGAGTTCGTAGCCCTGACCGAGGGCAGGCTGGGCGGAATTGAGTCGCGAGGCGATGATCAGGCCGGCGATCCCGCAGATGCCACCGGAAACCGTGTAGACGATGATCTTCCAGAAGTCGGTATTCACGCCGGACAGGCGCACAGCTTCCTCGTTCGAACCGAGAGCGAAAGTGTAGCGACCGAGAGCCGTGCGCGTGAGAACAAGGCTGGCGGCGATCGCGACAACGAAGAGGATCAGGACGCCATTGGGAATCGGCAGGAACGGAAGGACGGCTCCGATGATGGATTCCTGCGAGATCATGGAGAAGTTCGGCGTGTCGTTGAAGTAGATCGGGCGCGTCCCCGAGACGACGAGCGCAAGCCCTTTCAGCAGCATCATCATGCCGAGCGTCGCAATAAAGGGGGGAATTTTCATCTTCGCGATCAGGGTGCCCGAAATGGAGCCGCAGAAGGCTCCCGCAGCAATGGCCGCGACGATCCCGACAGGCATGGGCAAACCCCAGTAGGTCAGGACCACGCCGGCAATCACCGCACAGAAAGTCATCAATGTGCCGACCGACAGGTCGATCCCGCCGGTAATGATGACGAACGTGGCGGCGACCGCGAGAACGCCGTTGACGGCCGTCGCCTGAAGGATCCCGATGATGTTGTCCCGCTGCAGGAAGTTTTCGGACGCGATGCTGAAGACTGCCATAAGCGCGATCAGACTGGCGAAGGCCAGGACCCTCTGCCATGCCCCCTGGCTGAAAACGGCGGACTTGATAATGGTCCGGGAGCTCTGTTCTGCGATGGTCGTCACGTGGTTGATCCCCCGGTCGCCGTAGTCAAGGTGTGGGTCGTCAGGCTATGCCGTCGCGTGGCAAGGCGCATGATGTCCTCCTGGGTCGTTCCTTCGGCAGGGAGCTCGCCGGTCAGCCGGCCTTCGCACATCACGACAATACGATGGCTCATGCGCAGGATCTCGGGCAGTTCCGACGAGATCATCACGATCGCCCGGCCTTGCGCCGCAAGTGCATTGAGGAGTTTGTAGATCTCGTTCTTGGCTCCTACATCGATGCCCCGCGTCGGCTCATCGAAGAACAGAATCTCGCAGTCCCGTGCGAGCCATTTCGCGATCACGACCTTCTGCTGATTCCCGCCGGAGAGAAACCGCGCCTCCTGGGTGTCGGAGGGAGTCTTGATCTGTAATTGCCTGATATAGGAACGGGCCGTCTCGCTGATGGCGCGAGCTTTCAAAAAGACCCCCATTGCGAGAAAGCGGCTCAGGCACGGCATCACGATGTTGCTCGCTACATCCATTCCAGTGGCGAGGCCGAAGCGTTTTCGGTCCTCGGACAAATATCCGATTCCGAGGCGCACGGCGTCCTGAGGTGAGCGGATCGTCGCGGGTTTGCCCCTGACGATGATCTCGCCGCCATCGAGAGCATCGGCGCCGAAGATGGCGCGTGCAACCTCGGTTCGACCCGCCCCCATCAGACCGGCGAACCCGAGAATTTCGCCCTTGCGCAGCCTGAAGCTCACGTCCCGAATGGCATTGTGGCGGTGGAGGTTGCGGACTTCGAGCACGACGTCATGGCTCGACAGGTCGGGAACTTCCGTCTTGGTTTCGGTCAAGCTGCGACCGACCATCATTGAAATGATCGTGTCGACGCTCGTCGATGCAGTAGGCACGGTGCCGATGGTTTCGCCGTCGCGCATGACGGTGACGCGATCAGAGATTTCCTTCAGCTCGTCCATCTTGTGCGAGATATAGACGATGCCGACGCCCTCGGCTCTGAGCTTGCGAATAATGCTGAAGAGGTCCGCGATTTCCGTATTGTTCAAGGCGGCCGTGGGCTCGTCCATGATCAGCACCTTGGACTTGAACGATAGGGCCTTGGCAATCTCCACCATCTGCTGTTTGGCGACGGTGAGCCTGCCGACTTCGACCTGTGGGTCGAGCTTGAGGTGCATGCGTTCGAAGATCTCGGCGGCGGCGCGGTTCAGAGCCTCCTCATCCAGGAGAAGCCCGAAGGCTCGTTTGGGCTCTCGGCCGATGAAGATGTTCTGCGCGGCAGTGAGATCGTTCATCAGGTTGAGTTCCTGATGGATGATGCTGATGCCGAGTTCTTGCGCTGCCCGGGGAGAGACGACATCGACGGGCACGCCCTCGATGCGGATTTCGCCGGCATCCTTTCTGTAGATGCCGGCGAGAATCTTCATCAGGGTGGACTTGCCTGCGCCGTTTTCCCCCATCAGGGCATGAACTTCGCCCGGAAGCAGTTCGAGATGGGCTTTCTTCAAGGCCTGCACGCCCGGGAAGGCCTTATCCAGGTTCTGGATCGTGACAAGCGGCGTCATAGATGACGCTCCAATTTTCTCGTCGCAGATCCGTTTCGGCCGCGGAACTCAGCGGAACCTGTAGTGTTCGACGGAACGAAGGTATTGCCGCGAGCGCGACAATAGATGCCCGTGCGCTCAAAGCCCCGAGCCACTGCGGTCATGAGCAGGACCGCGTCCTGTGCCCGCATCTGTTCCTCCCGACCGCCGCCCTTTGACGATCTCGAGCCTTTGACGCCATTCTTGATTGGGCCCGTTGGGAGCCGAATGGGATTGGAAGCGAAGGCTTTTCTTTTCAAGGATGATATTCAAGAAGAAGCGAGGCAGGCAACAGGAAATGTGGACCGGATGCGAAGGGCAGAAAGAGCAAGGCCAGAAAAAGTTATAAAGTAACTTTAGGCGAACATCGCAGGCTGATCACTCATGCGGCGCTCGCCGATCCTGCCTGCTCCATAGCGTCGTCAGTTAGAACCGCGCGGCGACTGCCCACAGTGATACGGGCATCTCGATGAGGCTGCGATCAGCACGGAAACGTGCTCGATGTCCTGGATCATAGGCGCCGCAATGCGAGAGCCACGAATATCTGTTATGGGAACTGCTCTTTCCAACAACGACTAATCAATCTCACTCTCTGGTGTGCTTAAGCGGCCCCACAATTCATCCGCTGCATGGTTGCGGCAGTCAGGTGATCGGAACAGGCGGACCTCAACTGGGATGTCAAAGCTGTCCGGTCCAGCCCGCACGAGCCGCCCGCGCGTTAAATCCTCCTCGGCCAGCCCGAAAGGAAGCCAGGCGATGCCGTGTCCCTCGCGGGCCATGGTCATCAGGGTGGCGGCCAGGTGCGAGGTGAAAACGCTCTCAAGCCTCATCGTTTCAGCGTTTCTGATCTGGTGGGCTGCAAGAATACGACCGAGCCCGGATGCCGGGCTGTAGGCGAGGAGCCGCACCGGTCTTTCGGGTGAGCCAGGAAGGAGCCACAAAGGCTGGCCCCCAGCGTTTGGTGCACAAACCGGGATCAGGAGATCCTTACCCACGCGGATGCTCTCGAACCGGCTGTCGTCGAAGCGGGTCGGCGCATCGGCATGATAGTGGCAGAGCAGGAAATGCACTGCGCCGCCGAGCATGATCTGCTCGCAGGCTTCCATGCTGTCCGAGATCAGATTGAGGGCGCCGAGTGCCTCGAAGCGCATGTGCCGGCGGATCCAGCCAGGAAAGAAGGTGAAAGACAGGGCATGGGTCGCTGCAATGGACAGCGATCCCGTCTCGCGCTCGCCCACAGTTCTCGTGTCGCGGCGGGCACGATGCAGGTTGCGCATCAAATCTTCAGCCAAAGGTTCGAAATGGCGACCGGCCTGCGTCAGGCTGGCACCCTGGCCACCCCGCACGAAGAGGGATGTTCCGATCCAATCTTCGAGTGCGCGGATACGGCGACTGAAGGCGGGCTGCGAGACGTTCCGGGACTCAGCTGCCCGGGAAAAGTTCTTCTGCTCCGCCAGTGCCAGGAAATCCTCAAGCCAGGTCAGGTCCATCTCGATGCCGATTGCGCATAACGTGAACCGATCTTGGCATTGGCCCATCGGCGGTGTCCAGGCGTATCAAGACTTCCGTTCCCGCAGCATCCTAACGCGAGAAGGTTGTCCATGCGCATTATCGACGTCCGCGAGATCACCCAGCCGATCGCTTCGCCGATCCGCAACGCCTATATCGACTTCACGAAGATGACGACGAGCCTCGTCGCCGTGGTGACCGACGTGGTGCGCGACGGCCGCCGTGTCGTCGGCTATGGCTTCAACTCCAATGGCCGTTACGGTCAGGGCGGTCTCATCCGCGAGCGCTTCCGCGACAGGATTCTGGAGGCCAGCCCTGAGAGCCTGCTCGATGAGAGCGGCGCAAACCTGGATCCGCACAAGATCTGGGCCACGATGATGAAGAACGAGAAGCCGGGAGGTCATGGCGAACGCTCGGTAGCGGTCGGCACCCTCGACATGGCGATCTGGGATGCCACGGCCAAGATCGCCGGAAAGCCGCTCTTCCGCCTGCTGGCCGAGCGCCAGAGCCGTGAGGCCAACCCGAGAGTCTTCGTCTATGCAGCCGGCGGCTACTATTACCCGGGCAAGGATGACAGCGCCCTGCGGGCCGAGATGCGCAGCTATCTCGACCGCGGCTACAATGTCGTGAAGATGAAGATCGGCGGAGCCTCCATCGCGGAGGATCAGCGCCGGATCGAGGCAGTGCTTACTGAGATAGGATCTCAGGCGCAGCTGGCGGTTGATGCGAACGGGCGTTTCGATCTTGAGACCGCGATCGCCTACGCCAAGATGCTGCGCAACTACCCGCTGTTCTGGTACGAGGAGGCTGGTGATCCACTCGATTACGCGCTCCAGGCCGCGCTCTCCGAATTCTATCCGGGCCCGATGGCGACCGGCGAGAACCTGTTCTCGCACCAGGATGCACGCAACCTTCTGCGCTACGGCGGCATGCGGCCGGACCGTGACTGGCTGCAGTTCGACTGCGCCCTGGCCTACGGGCTGGTGGAGTACATGCGCACCCTCGATGTGCTCGCGCAATCCGGCTGGTCGCCCTCCCGCTGCATCCCGCATGGCGGACATCAGATGTCACTCAATATCGCGGCGGGGCTCGGTCTCGGCGGCAACGAGAGCTATCCGGATCTGTTCCAGCCCTATGGCGGCTTCCCGGACAGTGTGCGGGTGGAGAACGGTCACATCGTCATGCCCGAGCTGCCCGGCATCGGATTTGAGGGCAAGTCCGACCTGATCAAGGTTATGCGGGAGCTGGCCGAATAGTCGATTGCTGAGTGCCTCAGATCTCCGGCGCGACGCCGTATTGTTCGTCGGAGACGTGCTCCAGCCATGTGACATGGGTACCGTCCAGGGCTTCCTGCATGGCGATGTGGACCATGCCAATATTGGGCGCCGCCCCATGCCAATGCTTCTCGCCCGGTGGAATCCACACGCTGTCGCCGGCCTTGATCTCCCTGACGGGTCCACCCCAGGTCTGCACGCGCCCAACGCCCAGGATGACATGAAGGGTCTGTCCGAGCGGGTGGGTGTGCCAAGCCGTCCGGGCGCCGGGCTCGAAGGTGACGCGGTTCGCGCGGATGCGGGCCGGTGGCGGGGCATCGACGATCGGGTCGTGCCAGACGGTCCCGGTGAATGCATCGGTGGGAGCCCGTTTCGTTGGGAATGTTCCCGCGACATGGATCTCCATGGAATTCTCTCCGTATGATGATGTGCGCTGCGTTAGCTGGGTCGATGCATCACAGATGCTTGATGCCGAAGCTTTCGATCAGCGGAAGGAGCTCATCTCGGGCGTTGATGCGATGCTGGCGGGCATGCTGGTGAGCCTCGGCCACCTGTCCTTTCCGGATCGCTTCGGCGATCTGCCTGTGGGCGGCGGTCGAGCCGGTCGGCTTCGGTCGGAGCTTGAGCGTGAGCATTCGTGCCCGGTGAGCCTGATCGGTGATGGTCTGCGCGATCCTGCGGATGCGGCTGTTGCCGCAATGCTCAACAAGGAGGCGGTGGAACTGATCGTCGGCAATGGCCCAGGCGTGCAGATCATCCTTCCGAAGAGCCTGTTCCATGCGGGCAGTCGCTTCCTCGAGCTCGTCGGCAATCTGACGCCGATTGTTGTAAGGCATGGCGGCCAAAAGCTCGGCTGCTCTCGCCTCGATGGCGATGATGACATCGTAGATCTCCCGAATGTCCTCCGGGGCGAGCGGGCAGACCTGGACGCCCCGCTTGGAGAGCACCCGCACGAGCCCGTCCTCCTGAAGCCGGATGATGGCCTCGTGCACGGGCGTCCGGCTCATGCCGAGCCGCAGGGCGATTTCCTGCTCGGAGCCTTGATAGCCAGGCGGGAAGACATTGTCGCGGATCGCCTCTTTCAACGCCCTGTAGGCGTCCTCCACCAGCGACGGCTTCCTCGCAGTCTCCTGTGCCGTAAGCATCTGCAGCTTGTCCACCATAGAGACCTCCCGCTTCATTATGCCCGTCAGTGAACTTCCATACAAGGATAAATGGATGATTGACAAAGGGAGAAATGAGGAGCAGCCTTCTTGCATGCCAACTTCCATGGAAGCTGCCAGGCATCAAACGCAGCCAGCCAAGCGCTCACGAGAAGCGGGGGCATTCAGGAGGCGAAAGCGCGCGGACCCTGAGGTGCAGGCACCGAAGGCCAAGCTTCGCTGATCGGCGAGAGGCGTCGATAGCCGACAACAAAATTCTCAAGGGAAGGAAACGTATATGAAGAAAGCTCTCTTCACCTTCGCGATAGCCATGGGCTTCGTCGCGACGGCCGCTCAGGCACAAGGAACCTATCCGACGCGGCCCATCACTCTCGTGGTCCCGTTCGCCGCCGGCGGCACGACCGACGTGGTGGCGCGCCTGATGGCCGATCACATGAGCCGCACGCTCGGTCAGCAACTCGTGGTCGAAAATGTCACCGGGGCAGGGGGCACCGTCGGCGTCACCCGCGTCTCCAAGGCTGAGCCCGATGGCTACACGATCCTCATGGGCAACCTCGGCACGCAGGCGGCAAGCGTTGGCCTTTATCCGAAGCTGGCGTACGATCCGCGCACCGACTTCGAGCCGATCATGAACTCGGCGGCGACACCGATGCTCGTGGTTGCGAAGAAGGACCTGCCGGTCAAGGATTTCAAGGAATTCATCGCTTATCTGAAGGCCAACGCTCCCAAGATGAACTACGGTTCGGGCGGCGTCGGCTCGACCTCGCATCTCACCTGTCTGTTCATGGAGTCCCTTCTGGGCGTGAAGCCGCAGCACGTGCCGTTCCGCGGCTCGGGTCCGGCACTGAACGCGCTCCTCGGCGGTCAGGTCGACTATGTCTGCGATCAGACGGTCGCCATCGTGCCGACCGTCCAGGCGAAAGAGGCCAACGGTCTAGTCGTCGCGGTGCAGAACCGCCTCCCGGTCGTCCCAGATGTCCCGACTTCGGTCGAGCAGGGCTTGCCGCAATTCCAGGCGACAGGTTGGAACGCGCTCTTCGCACCGAAGGGAACGCCCAAGGAGATCGTCACGAAGCTGAACGCCGCCGCCAAGGCCGCACTCAAGGACGAGAACACGCGCAAGCGCCTCCTCGATCTCGGCGCCGAACTTCCGGACGAAGCGGGCCAGACGCCCGAGGCCCTCGCCAAACTCGTGAGTTCCGAAATTGACAAATGGGTTCCCGTCATCAAGGCCTCAGGCGTTACGGGACAGTAAAAACCGGTGACGGGTGCGGGCGGCTTCAGAACCCGCACCCGCCATCGAGACACTCATGACTGACGAACAGGTTTTCACATGGCACAGGATCAAAAGAAGCGGTATCGGCTGGCAGTCATTCCAGGCGATGGCATCGGCAAGGAAACGACGCCCGAAGGGGTGCGTGTCTTGGAGGCTGCCGCTAAGAAGTTCGGCTTCGATCTGCAGCTCGATCATTTCGACTTCTCGTCCTACGATTACTATGCCAAGCACGGCCGCATGCTGCCGGAGGATTGGAAGGAGCAGATCGGCTCTCACGACGCCATCTTCTTCGGAGCCGTCGGCTGGCCGGAGAAGATCCCGGATCATATCTCCTTGTGGGGCTCGCTGCTGCAATTCCGGCGCGAGTTCGATCAATACATTAACCTCCGGCCAGTGCGGCTGATGCCGGGTGTGCCGACGCCGCTCGCCAACCGCAAGCCCGGTGACATCGACTTCTGGGTGGTGCGCGAAAACACCGAGGGTGAGTATTCCTCTATCGGCGGCAAGATGTTCCCCGGTACGGAACGCGAGGTCGTCATCCAGGAAACCGTGATGACACGCATCGGCGTCGATCGCGTGCTGCAATTCGCCTTCGACCTCGCGCAGAAGCGGCCCAAGAAGCATCTGACCTCGGCCACGAAGTCGAACGGCATTTCCATCACGATGCCCTATTGGGACGAGCGCGTGGAGGAGATGGCCAAGCGCTATCCGGACGTGAAGTGGGACAAGTACCACATTGACATCCTCACGGCCCATTTCGTGCTGCATCCCGACTGGTTCGACGTGGTCGTGGCTTCGAACCTTTTCGGCGACATCCTGTCTGATCTCGGTCCTGCCTGCACAGGCACCATCGGCATTGCACCCTCGGGCAACATCAACCCGGATAGCAGTTTCCCTTCGCTCTTCGAGCCGGTTCACGGTTCGGCGCCCGACATCGCCGGGCAGGGGATCGCCAATCCCATTGGACAGATCTGGGCCGGCGCCATGATGCTGGAGCATCTGGGTGAAACGGACGCAGCCGCCGCCATCGTCCAGGCCATCGAGGATGTCTTGAGCGAGCGGACCCTGCGCACCCGTGATCTTGGCGGGAATGCCGGAACCGAGACCACAGGCAAGGCCGTGGCCGACGCGCTCGGCTAGTCCGGGACAAAGAATATCGATCCTCGGCCGCCTCATGGTGGCGGCCGGCAACATCAGGTGCAATCATGAACAGCTACAAGATCGCAGCCATCCCCGGCGATGGTATCGGCAAGGAAGTCATCGCGGCCGGCGTCGAGGTTCTTCAGATCTTGGCAACCCGCGACGGCGGCTTCACGCTCGATTTCGAGACCTTCGACTGGGGCTCGGACTACTACAAGAAACATGGCGTCATGATGCCCGAGAACGGTCGCGAGACCCTTAAAAGTTTCGACGCGATCTATTTCGGCGCAGTCGGCGCGCCGGACGTCCCCGACCATGTCACCCTGTGGGGATTGCGCCTCGCGATCTGCCAGCCCTTCGATCAATATGCGAACGTGCGCCCGACGCGCATCCTGCCCGGGATCGAAGGGCCTCTTCGCAACGTGGCGGCGAAGGATCTCGATTGGGTGATCGTGCGCGAGAACTCCGAAGGTGAATACGCTGGCCAGGGTGGACGATCGCATCGTGGCCTGCCGGAAGAGGTGGCGACGGAGGTCTCGATCTTCACCCGCGCCGGCGTCACCCGCATCATGCGCTTTGCCTTCGAGGTAGCGCGCTCACGTCCGCGCAAGCTCCTCACGGTGGTGACAAAGTCGAATGCGCAGCGCCACGGCATGGTGATGTGGGACGAGATTGCCACCGAAGTGGCTGCGGATTTCCCCGACGTGACGTGGGACAAGATGCTGGTCGACGCCATGACCATGCGCATGACCTTGAAGCCGCAGAGCCTCGACACCATCGTGGCGACCAACCTTCATGCCGACATCCTGTCCGATCTCGCAGCGGCCCTGGCAGGCTCGCTCGGCATCGCCCCCACGGCGAACCTCAACCCGGAGCGGAAGTTCCCGTCGATGTTCGAGCCGATCCATGGTTCGGCCTTCGACATCACGGGCAAGGGCATCGCCAATCCTGTCGGAACCTTCTGGACGGCCACGATGATGCTCGAGCATCTCGGGGAGAGTCCGGCTGCCGAGCGTCTCATGCGCGCCATCGAGCGGGTGACCGCCGAGCCATCGCTGCACACGCCGGATCTGGGAGGCTCGGCCACGACCCGCCAAGTCACGGACGCCATGATCGCGGCCATTCAGGGCGACAACGCTTAAGACGGTGGGGGCTCTTGTCTCGTGCGCTCCGGCACTCACTGTTCAAGAATCTTCCCCATGTCGGTGAGCTGTTTGCATACTCGTGGTCAGCCTACGGCCGCGCAACAGCGTACCGGGCGGAGTGGCTGCCACGACGGCGTCCTCAGTTTCGTCGATGCGGTCGCTGGCAACCGTGTCTTTCCGAAGTCAGGCGTTTCTGCATGTCGTACCTAAGCGGGCTTCGTGCAGAGGGAGCTTCATGACTTGAGCCAAAGCAGGCATCCCAGAGACCTGGCAGCACATGCGCCACGCAGACTTTCGCTTGCATCGGTAACTTTCTGTTAACGTCTCAGGTGCAGCCTTTTGATGTGCCGATACGGCACGGTCGTTGTTTCCTCTGAAACTGGCCGTGAAAGGCGGCCTCCCTTGAGCGCCAAGCGCAACTGGCGCTCTTTCTTTGATGAATACTCGGTCCAAGGACAGGATATGTCTGCCGAGAGCCATATTGTCAGTAAATACATGAGGACAGTTCCAGAACGGGGACTTCGGACTGTCTGTGCGCGCTTATATTTTATCGTCAACGGTATAGAGGGGAATAGTTATGACTATCCGCATCGCCACCGCTGCTGCTCTTCTGCTGGCAGCCACCGCCGCCATGGCTGCGCCGACGAAGCCGAACCCGGTCTCGGCCGTCCTCATCACCAATGCCCGTGAGGTTACGGTAACCGACATTTCTGTTGAGGCCGATGGGCAAACCGTACGATTGGCGAAACCGCTCGCACCAAAAGGAAAAGCCACATTGAAGCTGCCGAGGATGTCCGGCTGCATTGTGGCCGTTGCGGCGACTTTCGAGGATGAATCGACTGCCGAACTCCCCGAACTGGATGTGTGCAAGGATAGGACCGTCCGCTTCACGGATTGAGCGCTGTTGCGCCAGGATTTTCCTATCACGCTTATACACGTGCGACCGATGACATTCGATTCAGCGCATCGGTCGCGCAGGCGGGCGGTATCCTGCGCTCCGATCAGGTTCAATCGTTTCCCAGGATTCAACGCTTCTGCCTTAATTTAAAACCAACCGGCTGTAACTGTTCTATAGCCATGATTCAAAGAGCGCGTTTCCTCGACATCATTTTACTCAGCCTCGCATTTGTCAGCGTCAGCCAGGATGCTGGGGCTCAGGCCAATCCCGGCAGTGGATCTCAAAGCCCCTCAAGTGTCACTGGCTATCTGCTTTATGGGCCGGATGGTGTCTATGCAAAGATTCCCGCCAGGGACGAATTCGGGCGGGATCAACTCGGCATGTTTCACGCGTGGAACCCTGACCCGGTAGGACATCATCAGGCCAATCTCCGAGCTCTCAATCCCATTCTCGCCAGCGTGGTTCGGAAGGCGCAAGCCGACAATCCCGGCCAGCGCTTCGTCATCGGTTCTGGCAAGCGCGATGGGCGGATCCAACGAATGGCCGTGGCTTGGGGCTGGTCCAGGACGCAGGGCAGTCTGCATCGGTCCGGAAACGCCGTTGATCTATGGCCGCTCGATGGGGAGGGGCGGGTCTTCTTTGATCCAGTGGTCCAGAACCAGATCGCCTTTGTGATGAAAAAGGCGGCCGCAGAACTGGGTATCCCTATCCGCTGGGGAGGTCATTTCTACGGGTTCAAGAATGCGGACCGCGCGCACTTTGAGCTTGCGCTGCCATAGCCGAAGCACCGGCTTACCACATCGAAGGCCATCCAGGCTCAGTGCGTGATTCCTTTTCCTGCCTCACTCGTTCGCTTCGGGCGGGAGAAAATTGACCTCGTGTTCCGCAGAGAGTTGCAGAACGCGTGGAATGTCGCTCAGTTCGTGCAGCGCGTCGAAGAGCGCTTCCAACTTGCCTGCAGGCGAGACCCAGAACAAGGCGCGTGCCGGCACATCCGACTTGTTGAAGTAGCCGTGCGGGATGCCCCGCGGCATGCGGACCAGGTCGCCAGCCTTCGCCACGCTCCAGGCACCATCGAGCTTCAGATGGAGTTCTCCCTCAAGCACCAGGATGAACTCGTCCTGCGTGGGATGGATATGAACTGGAACATGCTGTCCGGGATCGCTGTTGGTTTCGAAGGCAAAGGTCGAGTCGCAAGAGGCCTTCGGAAAATAAGTCTGGCCGAGGATTGTCCACGACTTGCCCTGGTATCCTTCGCCCGCTCGTGTGATGCCCTTGTCGAGATCAGCCATCGCTGTCGCCCCCTCCCGTGGATTGCGCATGCGGGGGCAGCATGGCCGGGCTCGAGCCTCGGCTACAACTGATCATAGGGGTTAAATCTCACTCGGCTCGGCTTGCGAGCCCGGTCGTGCCTTCACGGGCGCCTTGACAAGATTCCAGCCTTCATTCAGCTTTAAAGTTGTCAGACCAATTTGAGGCGATCGTTCTAGGGCGGACGCTTTCAAGCATACGGTTCGGCACTGGAGGCTCACGCTGTGCAGGATGAGTGGCGACCTCAAGCTCCCCGTGTCACATCGGCACGCCTCTCGGGTGCGATGCGAGCCGTCGCCGACTTCATAGGACGCTCGGATCTTCAGCCCGGAGATTGTCTCCCGCCGGAACGCGAACTGATGGCGGAACTTTCGGTCGGACGCTCCACCATCCGCGAAGTGATCAGACACTGGCAGGCGCTGGGTGTCGTCGAGAGCCGCAGGGGCAGCGGCACCTATCTGGTGCGTCGGATCTCGCCGGAGACCATGCACCTTCCGCTCGCGGTTGACAGTGGGCGCAACGGGCTTCTGCAGATGCTGGAGGTCCGGCGGGGTCTGGAAGTCGAGGCAAGCGCTCTCGCCGCGATGAGAGCGGGGGCAGCCGATCTCGAGCGAATCGAGTCGAAACTCCTGATCATGGAGGCGGTGCATCGTGAGAAGGGCTGCGCCGGTCCGGAGGATCTCGCTTTCCACTTATCGATCTACGATGCCAGCGGCAATCCGATCTTCAACCAACTCCTGTCCCAGATGCGCGACAGCGTGCAGACCCTGTTCGGGATGTCGCGCGTGCGGGTCGATTTCGCCGCCCGCTCCTTCCCTTTTCATCGTGAGCTGTTCGAGGCGATTGCAGCCAAGGACCCCGATGCCGCCCGAGCCAAGACCCTCGCGATCCTCGCCATCGTGGAGGAAGATATCAAGGACATGATCAAATGAGCCCACCCGTCGATCCGCTGGCACGCGCCATGGCCATCCTCGCTCATGACGGGGACCATGCCTACGAGGCTGTCGTGCCGCCGATCGCCCAGACCTCCCTCTTCACCTTCGGCTCCTATGCCGAGATGGAGGCGACCTATCGCGGCGAGAACGTTCGCCCCACCTATACGCGAGGCCTCAATCCGACGGTTCGTCTGTTCGAGGAGAAGATGGCCGCCCTGGAATGCGGCGAGGATGCCATCGGATTTGCCAGCGGCATGGCGGCGATCTCTTCTACCGTCCTGGCCTTCATTCGGCCCGGCGATCGGATCCTGTGCGTCGAGCACGTCTATCCCGATGCCTATCGTCTCTTCCAGACCTATCTCAAGGGTATGAACGTGACGGTCGATTATGTGGACGGTCGCGATCTCGATGCGGTGCGGCGTGCTCTTCCCGGCGCACGTCTCTTCTACATGGAAAGCCCGACCAGCTGGCTCATGCATGTCCATGATGTCGCCGCAATGGCAAAGATGGCCCGCGAGAACGGCGCGATCTCTATCATTGACAACAGCTGGGCGAGTCCGATCTTTCAGCAGCCGCTCACTCTCGGCGTGGACCTCGTGCTGCACTCCGCCTCGAAATATATCGGCGGTCATAGCGATGTGGTGGCGGGCGTGGTGGTCGGCTCAAAGGCCCTGATCGGGGAGATACGTTCTCGCATCTACCCCTATCTCGGTGGCAAGCTGTCTCCCTTCGATGCCTGGCTCCTCCTGCGTGGCCTGCGGACGCTGCCGATCCGCATGCGGGCCCATGAGGCCGCCGGGCTCCACGTTGCGCGCCAACTCGCCAAGCGTCCCGACGTGGTTGCGGTCTATCATCCTGGCCTCGGCAATGCCCTGCCCGACGGGCTACAGGGGACGTCCGGTCTCTTCTCATTCGAGTTCGACGGCAGTGTTGATATTCCGAGATTCGCCGATGCCCTGCGCTTCTTCAAACTTGGCGTGAGCTGGGGCGGGCACGAGAGCCTCGTGGTTCCGGCGCAGGTGGTGCGCGTGCAGGCCGCCGGTCCTAACTCGGCGATTGATTTCGGCGTATCGGAACGCATCGTGCGCCTCCATGTGGGCCTTGAGGGCCAGGACGCGCTGGTTACCGATCTCTTCCAGGCCATCAGGGAGGCAAAAATGACCTGACATGAACCTTCACATAGGAGCGGTCGAACATCTTCGCGACAAACAAGACAGAGGGAAGACCATGATCCAACGCCTATTGCTCGCCACTGCGCTCGCCACGGTCTTTGCCGGCAGCGCTCTCGCCCAAACAACCCTGAAACTCACCGAAGTCATCACCAGTCCCGAGCGCACGGAGACGCTGAAGGGCATCGTGAAGAGCTTTGAGGATGCCAATCCCGGTGTCAAAGTGGAGATCACGTCCCTGCCATGGGGGCAAGCGTTTGAGAAATTTGCCACCATGGTGTCTGCCGGCGACACGCCCGACGTGGTCGAGATGCCGGACCGCTGGCTATCGCTTTATGCCAACAATGGCGCGCTGGAGAGCCTTGAGCCCTACCTGAAGACATGGCCGAACACCGCTGGGCTCACAGACAAGGCGCTGGAGGTCGGACGAACCGTCAAGAACACGGCCTATATGCTGCCTTACGGCTTTTACCTGCGCGCGATGTTCTACAACAAAAAGCTCTTCGAGCAGGCGGGTGTGAAAGAACCCCCGAAGACCCTTGAGGAATTCGAGGATGTGTCGAAGAAAGTCTCTGCCGTTCCGGGTAAATACGGCTACTGCCTGCGCGGCGGGCCTGGTGGCCTCAATGGATGGGTGATGTTCGGCGCCACCATGGCGGGCGACAACAGCTTCTTCAAGCAGGACGGAACCTCCACTTTCGCCGACGAGGGCTGGGTGAAGGGAGTCACGTATCTCACCGATCTCTACAAGAAGGGCTATGCGCCGAAGGACAGCGTCAATTGGGGCTTTAACGAGATCGTGGCGGGCTTCTATTCCAGCACCTGCGCGATGCTCGACCAGGATCCGGATGCGCTCATCGCCATTGCCGAACGCATGAAGCCGGATGAGTACGGCGTGGCGCCGTTCCCGAAGGGCCCGGCCGGCAAGGCCTTCCCGACCATCGGCTATGCCGGCTGGTCGATGTTCGCCAACAGCAAGAACAAGGAGCTGTCCTGGAAGCTCATCTCGGCACTTGCGAGCCCGGACGGCAACATTGCGTGGAACAAGAGGACGGGTGCGCTGCCGATCTACAAGTCCGCCGAGACCGAC
This sequence comes from Microvirga sp. VF16, assembly GCF_016864375.1. Classification (GTDB taxonomy): domain Bacteria; phylum Pseudomonadota; class Alphaproteobacteria; order Rhizobiales; family Beijerinckiaceae; genus Microvirga. The sequence goes on from NZ_CP069354.1 coordinate 1,047,181, forward strand.
CCATTCTATTCCGGCCCGCAGTTCAAGGGCTGGTTCGAAGAACTGGCGGATAAGAACGTCGTGCCGACCATCATGCCGACCTACCTGCAGGAATTCGCTTTCTTTGCTGATTCGCTCGCAGTGAAGACCAGTCAGCAGGCACTCCTCGGACAGATCGCCCCGAAGGACATGGCGGCACAATGGGCCGACTACATGACCAAGGCGCAGAAGAAATATCTCGCGTCGAAAAAGTAAGTCTGGGACGGCGCGGCAGCCTGTGCCGCGCCGTTCAGCTTTGAATGTTTCAGGAGCGCCGCATGTCCACGATGTCCTTCGTCGAGGAGGCCACGCATCCGCAGCGCACGCCGTTGCGCAGGCTCGCACTGAAGGCAGAGCCTTATCTCTATATCGCCCCCTCCGTGATCCTGATCGCGACCATCATGCTCGTGCCGCTCGTGATCGGTCTGTCCTATTCCTTCCGCGACATGCAACTGCTTAATCCCTTCAGCGGCGGCTTTGTGGGGACGGAGCATTTCGAGGCCCTCTGGACCGATGCAGCGTTCTGGCATGCAATGCGAAACACGCTGGTCTGGACCTTCGCGTCCGTTGCGCTCCAATTTACCTTCGGTCTGGTGCTGGCACTACTCTTGAACAATGCGTTTCCAGGGCGGGGCGTCGTACAGGCGCTGGTCTTTCTGCCTTGGGCGGTGCCGACTTTCCTGTCCGGGCTCAACTGGGCCTGGCTGTTCAACCCGGTGGTCGGCCCACTGCCGCACTGGATGGCGGCTGTCGGCATTCTCTCCAGCCCAGAGAACATTCTGTCCGATCCGGACCTCGCGATCTGGGGGCCGATCATCGCCAATGTCTGGTGGGGCATTCCATTCTTCGCCATCACGCTGCTCGCCGCGCTCCAGTCCATTCCGCAGGACATTTATGAGGCAGCATCCATCGATGGGGCGGGTGCGTGGCGGCGCTTTACCGACATCACCATCCCATTCCTGGCTCCGACGATTGCCATCGCGGTGCTGTTGCGGACCGTCTGGATCGCCAATTTTGCCGATCTGATCATCGTCATGACCAACGGCGGCCCGGCTGACAGCACGCAGATCGTGTCGAGCTACATCTTCACCCAGGCCTTCCGACGGCTCGATTTCGGCTATGCCTCTGCGGTGGCAGTGGTTCTTCTGGTTCTGCTCCTCGCCTATTCCTTCGTGATCATCCTGCTCCGTCAGGCCTTGCTAAGACGATGAGGACGTGCCTGTGAAATCCTTCACGCGCAATACCGCCTACTGGATCCTGCATTACGGGCTGCTTGCCTTTTATGTGACCTTCGCCCTGTTCCCCCTCTACTGGCTGCTCAAGGTTTCGGTCACGCCCAATGATCTCCTCTATAGCGAGGGCATCCGGCTCTGGCCGTCGCGCACGTCGCTTAACCATTATGCCTTCGTGCTCGCCCACAGCGATTTTCCGCTCTTCTTCAAGAACAGTCTCATCGTTTCAGGTGGCACCGCCGTCGCGGTGACGCTCGTCGCTGCCTTCTCTGGCTATGCCATGTCTCGCTTCAGCTTTCGCGGTAAGATGTGGCTGGTGGGTTTGATGCTCATCACGCAGATGTTCCCGCTCGTCATGCTGGTGGCGCCGATCTTCAAGCTCTTCTCGCCGCTCGGGCTGACGAATAGCCTGACCGGCCTGGTGATCGTCTACACCGCATTCAACATTCCATTCGCAACCTTCCTGATGCAGTCCTTCTTCGATGGCATTCCAAGGGATCTGGAGGAAGCCGCCATGATCGACGGCGCATCGCGCTTCCGCGCCTTTCGGCAGATCATTCTCCCGCTTACGCTCCCAGGTGTTGCTGCCACCCTCGGCTTTGTGTTCACGGCCGCCTGGAGCGAGCTGCTCTTCGCCCTGATGCTGGTGTCAAAGGCTGAGGCCAGCACGTTTCCGGTGGGGCTCCTGAGCTTCGTATCGAAGTTCTCCGTCGATTTCGGACAGATGATGGCGGCAGGTATTCTGGCGCTGATCCCCGCCTGCCTCTTCTTCCTCCTCATCCAGCGTTATCTCGTCCAGGGCCTCACGGCTGGTGCGGTCAAAGGCTAAGGGATCCCATCATGGCTTCGATCGATATTCAGGGTGTCCGCAAGACCTATGGGGTGGTGCCCGTCCTTCACAATGTCGACTTGTCAATTCACGATGGGGAGTTCGTTGTCCTGGTCGGACCCTCGGGCTGTGGCAAGTCCACGCTTCTGCGCATGATCGCCGGGCTCGAGGGTATCACCAGCGGCACGATCCGCATCGGTGGGCAGGTGGTCAACGAGCTTGCACCCAAGGACCGGGACATTGCCATGGTGTTCCAGTCCTATGCCCTGTACCCGCACATGACCGTCCGAGACAACATGAACTACAGCCTGAGGCTCCGTGGTACGCCGGCGGACCGTATGGTCAGCGTCATCTCTGCGGCCGCCCACAAGCTCGGACTGGATACCTTGCTGGATCGTAAGCCCCGGACACTGTCCGGAGGGCAGCGCCAGCGCGTCGCCATGGGGCGTTCGATCGTGCGCCAGCCGAAGGCTTTTTTATTCGATGAACCCTTGTCGAATCTCGATGCGCGTCTCCGCGAACAGATGCGTGTCGAAATCAAGAAGTTGCATCGCGACCTGGGGACGACATCGATCTACGTCACCCATGACCAGGTGGAGGCCATGACCCTGGCAGATCGTATCGTCGCCATAAACGGAGGCGTCATTCAGCAGGTCGGTACGCCGCTCGATCTTTACGAGCGCCCAGCCAACCTCTTCGTCGCGGGCTTCATTGGCTCCCCCGCCATCAACATTCTTGATGGTGTCCTCCGCCGTGACGGGGAACATACGGCTATCGAGTTCGGCTCGGGCGAGAGGGTGTCTGTCGTCTCCCGAATCCCGGGGCAGGATAACCAGATCGTGAAAGTGGGGATACGTCCGGAGGACGTCAGGATAACGGACCAAAAAGAGGGGGCGCTTACGGGACAGGTCGAACTCGTGGAGCCGATGGGGCTGGGAACCATCGTTCACATCGGAACAAATCATGGTACGTTGAAGGTATTCGTGCTGGAGCGGCGTGACCATGGGGTCGGTGCGCGTGTATCCTACACGTTACCTGCCGCCAAAATACACATTTTCGACGCGGCGACAGGTGAGAGACTGTCAGAATAGTTCACCGGCTGGCACTGCTCCACTTTTGCGCTGGCCCTTTAACCGGTTGGGTTGACGATATCCTCATGCCTCCCAGCGGACGGAGAAGCGTCAGATACCAGTCCCCTTCACCTTGGTGACCATCTCCCAGTTGTCTCCAGCGGCGATGATGCATGTCTTGCCGTCTGTCGCTGTCATCACCATTGACCACGAGCCGGCTGAAGAGGCGAAGACTTCCAGGACCTGCCCTGACTGTGCCAAGCCGATCCCGACAGGGCTCTCCTTGTACTGATCGGACAACAGCTCCACGAGTTTCTCCCGGGTAGCACATACCACCTGAGCGTGAGCCGACGAGGGCCCGAATGCAACTAGGCCACCAAGCACGGAAATCACAGCGAGGGAACGGTAGGCCGAGGCATAGTGCGGACGAGCAACCGCCCTAACTGGAACCGGCTGCCGAACAATGAGGAGCGTTTTGAGCCAGTGAGGCACCTTGGGGATGGAGATCAGGCGAAGAGTCTTCAAGTTCATCGAAACCTCCTGTTGCTGATTCCAAGCGTCGCATATCGCCTCATGACTTGCTGTGATGAGCGTCACAGAACCTCTTCTGGCGGTTCTGTTGCAGCTACTTCTTTCCTGGCGCCTGGCTGTGACCTGCGCCGGGAGACAGAAGCAGGGTGCCCAAGCGGCCGGCAATGGTATCGTCATTCGGACGAGGTGAGATCGGATGCTGCCTTATGAGGGCCATGGCAGGTTGGCACGGGACTGGCACAGCCGGATGGAGCGTTCCGGTATAAGCTCTCCGGCCGGGTCCGCTACCGTGCCAGGGGACAACACCTCATCCATCAGCATCTGTTTGTGGCCTGAATTGGCGCGATCCGGGGAACTAGTGTCGCTTACTGTCCCGACAACCCGCTCGATCCTGATACCAGCCCTGTCAGGAATGCAATTGTTCCAACCCTGTCCAAAGTCCGACCATCGGGCTGATCTGATTCCCGCACGCCACTCCTATCCTGGAGAGAAAGGGAACAGACCGTTTGTTGACAGGGAGAAACATACGATGAGGACGCTGACCCGAACCGCACGTCTTGTGCCCTATATCAGCGCTCTGCTTGCGAGCACGGCCATTCCGGCCTGGGCCGAGATGTCGAGTGCGGCCCGGACAAGTTCACACGAGGTACAGGGGCTCCAGCAGCCCGCCGAGCTGATCGTCGATCAATGGGGCATCCCGCACATCTATGCCGGCAGCACCCGCGACGCGATCTTTTTACAGGGCTACAATGCAGCGCGCGACCGGCTCTGGCAGATCGATCTTTGGCGCAAGCGCGGCCTGGGCCTGCTCGCGAAGGACTTCGGCCCCAGCTACGTCGCACAGGATCGGGCGACCCGGCTGTTCCTCTATCGTGGTGACATGAATCAAGAATGGGCCGCCTATGGTCCTGATGCAAAGAACTATACGGAAGCGTTCGTGGCTGGCATCAATGCCTTTGTCGACGAGGTGCGCAGCGGCCGCAGACCCGCTCCGGTGGAGTTTCGCGTGGCCGGAACGATGCCCGATCGCTGGGCGCCCGAAGACGTTGTGAGCATCCGCAGCCATGGTCTCACCCGCAATGTTGCATCTGAGGTGTCACGGGCGCGCGTGGCTTGCGCAGCCGGGCTCGAGGCCGATCGTTTCCGGCGCAAGATCGAACCTGACTGGACCACCAAGATGCCTGATGGTCTCGACCCTTGTTCGATCCCACGCGAGGTGCTGAACGACTATCAGCTTGCAACGCGCGATGTCACCTTTGCAAAGCCGGGACAGCAGCGCACTTCAATTGATCCCGAAAAGTTCCTCGCCGAGGCGGATGATCGTGTGAGCACCATCGGCTCGAACAACTGGACCATTGCGCCCAGTCGCACGGCGACAGGCCGTCCGATCCTGGCCAATGATCCGCACCGGGCGCATAGCGTGCCGTCGCTGCGCTATATCGTGCACCTCAACTCACCCGAACTCTCGGTGATCGGTGCCGGAGAGCCTGCACTCCCTGGCATCTCTATCGGGCACAATGGCCAGATCGCCTTTGGCCTGACCATCTTTGCCATCGATCAGGAGGATCTCTTCGTCTACGAGCTCAATCCGGGCAATCCCAACCAGTACCGCTACCGCGACGGCTGGGAGGATATCAGGGTTGTGCGCGAGACGATCGAGGTGAAAGGCGAAACGCCACGCGAGGTTGAACTCCGCTTCACGCGACATGGTCCCATCCTGCATGCCGATCCGGCACAGCGCCGAGCGTTCGCTATGCGCTCCGTCTGGTTCGAGCCCGGCACCTCGGCCTATTTCAACTCGGCGGAGTACATGACCGCCAAGGATTGGAACGGCTTCAAGAAAGCCATGGCGAATTGGGGCGCCCCCTCCGAGAACCAGGTCTATGCCGACGCCTCGGGCAACATCGGCTGGATTGTCGGTGGCCGCTCGCCGCTGCGCCCGAATTGGGATGGTCTCATGCCGGTTCCCGGCGACGGCCGCTACGAGTGGTCCGGATTCCTGAAAGGCGAGGAACTGCCGCAGGTCTATAATCCGGAAAGCGGTTGGTTCGCCACCGCGAACGAAATGAACCTTCCAGCCGGCTATCCGGTGGCCGAGCGCAAGGTTGGCTTCGAATGGTCGGATCCCTCGCGCATCACCCGTATCAAGGAAGTTCTGGCGTCGAAGGAGAAGATCACGCTTGCCGACGCCATGGCTCTGCAGACGGACGATTACACCGTCAACGGACGTCGGCTGGTCAAGCTGCTTGAGCCGATAACATCCGAAGATCCTACGCTCGCCGAGGGGTTGAGACTGCTCAAGCAATGGGATCACCGTACCTCGGCAGACAGCGCCGCCGCAGCTCTGTTCGAGGTCTGGATGACGAAGCATGTCGGGCGCGCTCTGACTGCGAAGGCGATTCCCGAACCAGCCCGCGCGGCCCTCGGCACAAGCGACATCGCGGCGGTCGTCGATTACCTTGAGAACCCGGACAAGGCTCTTGGCTCCGATCCAATCATAGCCCGCCAGGAGATCCTGCTCGAAAGCCTGGGGAGCGCCATGAATGAGGTGCGCCAAGCGCTCGGTCCGGACACCTCGAACTGGACCTGGGGCAAGCTGCATCACGCGCTGTTCGAGCACGCCCTGGCTCCCCTGGCGGACGATCCAACCCGCGCTCAGATGATGGTGGGCCGGCTGGCGATGGGCGGTTCCGCCTTCAGCCCCCGAGCAGCGTCCTATCGCTCGTCCGACTTCCGCGTGACAGCGGGTGCATCCTTCCGGATGGTTCTGGATGTCGGCAACTGGGATCAGAGCGTGACCATCAACACTCCCGGTCAATCGGGCAATCCGTTCAGCGCCCACTACCGTGACTTGGCCCCACTCTGGGCTGCCGGCGACTATGTACCGCTCGTCTATTCGCGTGCAGCCGTCGAGCGGGCGGCCCGCGACGTCACCAAGCTCGTTCCGGCCCGCTAACAAATCTCATCTCCGCTGCTCTGTTGATACAGAGCAGTGGGTTTGTTTTCGTCGGGAGAGATCTTGAACAGTTGCCCGCGCAGCATGACCGGGCGTATGCAAAAAAACCAGCGCTCAGTCGGCTCTGTGAGAGCGGGCAAGTTGGATGACTTCGGTGACGCGACCCCGCTGTAGGGCCTCTATCGGCGAGGCGCCACTGAGGGCAGGATCCACGGTGAGCAGCCATTCGAGGCGCATCCATGGCGAGCGGATTGGCATGGAGCGGAGCGCATCGGACAATCCTGACACCATGCCGCCGATCTCAAGCTGACATGCCGGATAGGCGGTGCCCCCTGGAAGAGGCAGGGCAATGACCGCGCCCTCGGCTGCCAGCTCCTGCAATGTGACGACATCCATGCCGAGCATGCGGGCCGCATCGGGCGCACTGAGAGCACCACCCGCTTTGCGGAGAAGGTCGGCTTTGATATCTTCCGTTCTCAAGCTCGTGCTCCTGACTGACGATGGGAAGGATATCACGAGCAGGGCAGCATAAGGAATCGTGGAGCGATCATGCTGCGCAGGAGTGGCCCTCACTGGTTGGGTCAATCACCGTGTGGCGGGCTCCGGAGTTTCGGCTGTCGGTAGCGCCCGGGGACTGGTGATTGTCTGCCGGCGGGGTAACACCTGATTGCAGTCGTAATCTGCCTGCGCTCCTGCATCATCGTCGCGCTCGGGTGCGCGAAGATCCGCTCTCCGTCTCCCGGAAATCCAGGCCGCTGCTGGTGAAGCCGTGCCAATGGCTCGCCGCATCCATTCCTAGCGGAGGAGACATCCAATGACACCGACGACAGCGATATCTCCAGAGAAAATCCTCCAACTTGGGAGCGCCTTCTGGGCCTCCAAGACGCTTCTCAGTGCCGTGGAGCTAGGGATCTTTACGAAGTTTGCTGAGAGCGGGCCACTCGAGGTCGCGCAGGTCCGCGATGCCCTGGGCTTGCACGAGCGCAGCGCCCACGATTTCCTGGATGCGCTGGTGGCCCTCGGCATGCTCCAGCGGGATCCGGATGGGCGCTACACGAACACACCCGAAACAGACCTCTACCTCGATCGCAACAAGCCCTCGTATGTCGGGGGCATGCTCGAGATGATGAACGGGCGGCTCTACCGGTTCTGGGGCAATCTTACCGAGGCGCTCAGGACCGGCCTGCCACAGAACGAGATTCGGCACGGGGAGCCTGACCTGTTCGCGGCCATCTATGCGGAGCCCGCACGCCTGGAACTGTTCCTCAGCGCCATGACGGGCCTAAGCCTGCCCACCGCACGGGCGATCGCAAACGCTTTCCCTTGGGCCGAGTATCGCACCTTTGCCGATGTCGGTTGCGCCCAGGGTGGCCTGACCGTGGAGATTGCCCGCGCTCATCCTCACCTGACCGGCTACGGCTTCGATCTCCCCGCCGTGCAACCGGTGTTCGAGCGGTATGTGGCACAACAGGGGCTCGACCGGCGCTTGACCTTCCAGGCTGGCGATTTCTTCAAAGATCCTCTTCCCGGCGTCGATGTTCTCGTGATGGGCCATATTCTTCACGATTGGAGTCTCGAGGAAAAAAAGCTGCTCCTGCAGAAGGCCCACGAGGCGCTGCCCAAGGGAGGTGCGCTCATCGCCTACGACGCCATGATCGATGATGGACGCCGCGAAAACGCGTTCGGTCTGCTCATGAGCCTGAACATGCTCATCGAGACTCCTGCCGGCTTCGACTACACCGGCGTGGACTGCCGAAACTGGATGGAGGAGGCCGGCTTTCAGGATGTGCAGATCCGGCCGTTGCAAAGCCCCTATTCGGCTGCAATCGGGCGGAAGTAGAGGAGTGCAAGGTCTGTTCAACAAGCCTCGGAGCGTGTGGTCAAACTCCATCTTTCCCATGATGGGTATGGCGATCAAATAAGGGCCCAAGTCTACCGTTCTTTGCTTGCTAGAGCATCGGACCCAAAAGTGGATTTGCACTTTTGGGATCCATCCGATGCCTCGTACTTTAATGTGCGCATTGTCTAGTGCGGAAAACCGGATCCACTTTTCACTGGCGTGGCCCTTCGGGTCGCTGACGCAGCCCTTCGAGCCCGCACGATGCGCTAGACCTCAAGATGGAAATGGAACAGGCGGGCGACCGTCACGCGGGGCAGGTGGACAGCCTCAAGTCGGACGAGGCCAGCATACAAGACTGCTCCGAGCGAAGGCCCCACCATGTAGATCCAGGGGTCTATGGGTATATTGGCCACAAGAGCCGGTCCAAACGAGCGCGCTGGGTTTGCACTTGCACCGGAGATGGGAGCCTCCAGCCATACCAGGATCGAGAGGACGGCAGGCATGACGAGTGGGGTGAAGCGCTGTGTGCGAGGATGGGCCGCCGTGGTGAGGATGGCAAGAACGAGCAGAAACGTCACTCCAGCTTCGCCTAGCATGGCTGCCCAGGCGGGGACTTCTGGTCCCGGTTGCGTCGCGCCGAACGCAACGCTTTGCCCCATGGATCCCCAAGCCAGGAGAGGCATGGCACCAACCACGCTGCCGGCCAACTGGGCCAGGATGTAAAGAGCCGTATCGCGCCACGCCAACTTGCCCTCCAGCCAAAATGCAAGCGTTACGGCAGGGTTGATGTGCGCACCGCTGATCCGGCCGATGGGCGAGACGGCAATCAGGGCGCCGACCGATCCGAACAATCCTCCCGTCAGAAACAAGCGCAACCCTTCGGTAGGGATCAGCCTCGATCCCGGACTGCCCTGCCCGAACATGAGGATGACGACAGATACCCCGAACAGAACCAGCAAGCCCGTGCCGATGAACTCGGCCACATACAGAGCAGGGTGTAGCCGACCAGGAGGAAAGGGAGCGCCATGAAGTGGCTTGTCTTGGGCGGGCCGCACGGGCACGCGTTCATCCCGCATGATCGGTCATCGTCTGCGACGCCGTAGTGCCGCGGCGCAGGTCCTGAGCCGCTTCCTGCTGGGATATAGCTTGCGCACTGCCGGATTGGCTCGGCTGAATGATCGGAAGCGTGAGGCATACGCTCTGCGTCGGCAGAACTCTGCGCCATCTCTGGATCAGTTGCTGATAGGCCTTGCCGACAGGCCGGATATTGCGATCCAGATCATAAAGGCCAAGGGGATTCACTCGGCCATTGTCTTCACGCAAGGCCGTGTCCCAATCGACTTGATCCGTCAGCGAGTACCAAGTGAATCCGACGATAGGAACGCCGCTGTTGCGGACCCGCAGGACGTTGGCCCACTCCTTCCGCAACCAGATTGCCGCTTCATCACCGTTGGCACCCTGTGCCAAGTTCGTCTCGGTGTGCATGACCGGAAGTCGGTAGCGGTCGTAATATTGTCGGGTGATCTCGGCGTATCCGAAGATTTCTCCGGCCGCCCAGGTTCGCCCATCGGGCGCGACCCGATGTTCATTCGTGATGTAGTAGTCGTTCCCCATGATGCAGTGCTGCCGCAGATGGTGCGTCAGGAAGAACAGGTACTCGTCGCGCGTCATGCCATTGTCCAGAAGGAACTGGTACATCTCGGAGTCGACCCGGCGACCGTAGTTGAGATCGAGGGAGAGGAACCGGCGTGCGTTCAGGGTCTCGGCGTTCCCGATCGCATCGGGCTCGTCAGCATGGAAATATTCAGACGACTCGCTTTGAATGAAGATCGCATCGGGGCGGATCTCGAGGATTGCCGCCATGGCCAGGACATTCGCCTTCACGATGTGCTTGAGCGCCGTTACGAAGGCTGTGTCGTTGGCAAGCTGCTCATTCCACCAGCCATACGCCGCCGAGAAGGTGGCACAGACGAACATCTCGTTCACGGGCGTATAGAGCTGCACCCACGGAAATCGTTGCGCAAAAGCGCTGGCGTACTCGGCGAACAGGGTCGGAAAATCGGGGTTTTGGAAATTGCCGATCCAGTCCGGCACTCCGAAATGGCAGAGATCGACGATGGAGACGACGTCGAGGGTCTTGAGTACACCGAATGTCTCGTCCGGAAAGCTCCAGTCATACCGGCCGTGACCGAGCCAGACGCGGTGGATCGGCGGCCCGTAGCGCAGGTAGCGGATGTCGAGTTCCTGAAGGAGCTCGAAATCCCTCCGCCAGTGCGTGTAGTGGCCGCACTTGTCCATCTCGTCGACGCGGGCGCTGCCGTTCTTGATCGTCGGATAGCTGTTCTCGATACCGGTCGCAAACATGAACCAGGGAGCTGCCATCGCGGGCCTCCAAGCAGGGCCCACCAAAGCCCCTCGATCAAAGGGGTCAGGCGAACTCGCCCGACCGACGCAGGATACTGGTCTCTCATGAAATCATACGTTGATTGCGGGCCACCGCAAAGGCGCGCAGCAGTGGCCGGCTGCCTCAAATGGCGTACTCCGACCGATAGAGAGGTCGAGCGAGAGCTCAACCAGCTGCGCCTCTCACAGGCGGGGGGGCCCGCTCCCGGTACGGAGGCACCTCCGGGCGACGAAGCTCCGGATCGCCATCTCGACCTCTTGCGCAGCCTCAAGCGGGAGGAGATGTCCGGCTCCCGCAATCTCGATATGGGTGGCGTCGACCAAGCGGGACATGACGTCGGCAGCGATCACACGGGGCGGTATGACCGGGTCATCGCTCCCGCCCAGCACCAGAACTGGACAGGCAACTCGCTTGGCTTGTGCCGTAATGTCCTCGCGGCTGCCCTGCGCGAGCCACCAGCGCCAGGCCTCGGGCGAAGTCAGGAGATTGTCTTCAATGCAGATCGCGACGTCTTCTGCCAGGATGGGGCGCCGCGTGATCGTGCGAATGGTTCGCTCCGCCGATGTCCGGTCGCCATGCGTTGCGAGCAGGCGGGTTCGTTCTTTCTCGTCCATCGGTTCAGGCGAGGGAGGTGAGGGGGCGACAAGAACGAGTCCTGCCAGCTCTAAAGGGTTCGCGGCCGCGCAGGCGAGCGCTAGCTTGCCTCCCATTGAATGGCCAACCAGAACGTAGTTCTCAAGACGAAGCTCACCGATGAACTGAGCGACCGCCTGGGCCACCGAGTGCACGCTGTAGGCGGGCAGCGGCGCCGAACGACCGAAGCCGGGCAGGTCGATGCACAGGCATCGGCTGCTGCTCGATAGCTCTCCGGCAACATGGACCCATGACCGCAGGGAGCCGGCAAAATAGTGAAGGAAGATCAAGGCAGGGGATCCGCCGCCTTGATCTTCGAGGTGAAGCGCAGATTCGCTCATGCTCCCACCGCCATTCATGCAAGCCCTCGTGCCGTCCTATCGCTCTGATAGGACCGACAGAACGGCGGGGGCCCACGAAGAGTGGATCATTTGCGGTGCACAGCCAACGGCTATTGCGTGGAGGCGTTTCGGGCCTGGCCGCTTCCAGAAGAAGATCAAAAGTCTAGTTCGGCATATGAGCAGACCGTCAAAGGCCACGCTTCAGGCCTTTTTGACCGAACGCGGAAATTTCGGAATGTAAGAGTGCGCGCGACGACAACATATCGGAGGCGTTGTTGGGAGCAAGTTGGGATCTCGCCCATAGGCGCGCCAGCGTCGAAGAGCACGTTGTGTTATAAGAGTGATAACCGCGTCCATCGGCGGAGGACTCTGCTATGATGATGACCCCATGCCGGAGCCGTCGAGCCGTGCCGGCCGGCTTGCCCGCAAAGCCACGAGCCTTCGATGCCGTGGGCATCATGCGGCCACTCTTGCTCGCCGTAGCGCTGGCCATTCTAGCCAGTCAGGATGTCGCGAAGGCTGCGGAGCCGTCAGAATCTGGACCAGCATTAGGGACGCGGATCCAGGCGCTGATCCCGGAAATCGAGACCTATGCTGAAGGCGGGATGAAGGCCTTCGACTTGCCCGGTCTCGCCCTCGGGATCGTCGCCAATGATCGTCTCGTTTACGGCAAGGGTTTTGGCGTACGAAGCAAGACCGGTGGGGAGCCGGTCGATACGCGCACGGTCTTCCAGATCGGCTCGACCACCAAGGCATTTCTCGCCACGACCCTGGCCATCACGGTCGATCGCGGCAAGCTGCGTTGGGACGAGCGCATCGTCGATCTCGATCCGGAATTTCAGCTCAAGGATCCCTGGGTGACCCGCGAGTTTCGCGTCTTCGACCTGCTTGCTCAGCGCTCCGGACTACCGCCCTACGCAAACGACGCACTCGGGCTGTTGGGTCTCGCCGAACCGGCATTGATCCGTTCCCTCCGCTATGTCGAGCCGGTTTCAAGCTTCCGGTCGACCTTCGCCTATACCAACATCACCCATCTTTTGGCCGGCCGCGTTGTGGCGAAGGCTGCGGGCGCTGCCGACGGGGACACGGTTCTCCGTCAGGAGCTGCTCGAGCCATTGGGGATGACAAACTCGTCCTACACGGCCGAAGCTATCGAAGCCGCGGCCAATCATGCAAAGGGCCACCGTTGGACACCCGATGGCACGATCGAGGCGCCGTTCACACAACTTTTCCCGTACGATTTCGGTGGAGCCGGCGACATCAACTCCACCATCGACGATATGGCGTGCTGGGTTCGATTGCAGCTCGGTAATGGCACTTTCGAGGGGCGCCGCATCGTCTCGCCGGAGAGCCTCGCCTTTACCCGCACGCCGAAAGTCGCGATCTCCGACAAGCTGTTCTACGCGCTGGGTTGGATCATCCAGCAGACGCCGAATGGCAATATCGTTTGGCATAACGGGGGAACGGCAGCCTTTGGTGCCTATGTCGGGATGGTGCCTGATAAAAATATCGGCGTGATCATCCTCACTAACGAAACGAACGTCGGTTTCCCGGATGCAATCGGGCAGTGGATTCTGGACCTCATTCTTGGCAACGCCAAAGTGGATCATGTTGCTGATGCGTTGAAGGCGGCAAAGGCCAATTTCGGGACTGCCGCCAAGCAGTTTGCCAAGTCCGAGAATCCACGGCCATTCCCACCGCTCGCACCACTGGCCGGGAGTTTCGCCAACCCAAGCTTCGGCAAGGCGGTGGTGGTAGTGGAAGGCGATGCGCTTGTCATCGAGCTCCAAGCGACCGGCGCGAAGCTGCGACTTGAGCCTTGGGATGGGGATGTTTTCACGGCACGCATCATGCCGAATGGCCGGTTTGCGGCGATGGCCGACAATCTTGGTCCTCTGCCGAACGGTTTCGTTCAGTTTCAGATCGATAAGAATGCCAAGCTTAATTTGCTCCGCCTCTCCTTCGATGACGGACAGGCCTATGAGTTCCATCGTGAATAGCAACTAAGCGGACACGTGGAAATAGCCCGACCTGGCGCATCGTGCGGAAAAGCGGATTCGGTTTTCCGCACGATGTGCTCTTCAAAAAGTGGACCCACTCTTGGGCCCGATGCTCTAGAGATAAGCAATCGACAGGGCCGGGATCATGGCGATGACGAGAAGACCGATGAAAAGCGCTCCGATATAGGGCCAGATGGCGCCCATGGCCTCGTCCGGCGAGACGTTGCCGATCTTACAGGCGATATAGAAGCCGATGCCGATGGGCGGCGCCATCAGGCCCACATTCATCGCGGTTACGACCACCATGGAATAATGGATGTCGTTGATGCCGAGATTCTTCGCGATCGGGAACATGATCGGCGCCATCAGCACGATGGCCGGGAGGCCTTCGAGCACGCAGCCGAGCACCATGAAGACGGCAATCGTCACCAGCATATAGGTGATCCAGCCGCCCGGCAGATCTGTGACCAACGAGGCCATCTTGAAGGCGAAGCCGGTCTGCGTCAGCGCCCAGGCCATGGCGGAGGCTGTGCCGAGAATGACCAGAATCGCACCCGAGAGGGCGGCCGTCTCGACGAGCATATCGTAGATCTTGCCGGGCCGGATGCCGCCATAGAGCACCATGCCGATGATCATGGCATAGAGCACGGCGATGGTGGACACTTCCGTTGCCGTGGCGACGCCGCCGCCGACGGCGCTGCGGATCAGGAAGGGCAGCACGAGTGCCGGAGCCGCGACCGCCAACGCTTTGCCGACGACGCGAAGAGGAGCCCGCCGGATGCCGTCCATCACCTCGCCGCGGGCCTTCCAGCGCGCGAGGATGGCAAGGCCGACGAGCAGCACCATGGCGATGACGAAGCCCGAGGTGAACAGGCCGGCGATGGAGACGCCGGCGACGGAGCCGAGCACGATCAGCACGATGGAGGGCGGCACCGTATCGGCCATGGCAGCACCGGTCGCGAGCAGGGCTATCATCTCCTTCGGCTTGTGGCCGCGCCGCTTCATTTCCGGAAAGAGCGCCGGCGCGACGGTGGCCATGTCCGATACCTTGGAGCCGGAGATGCCGGAGACGAGGAAGAGCGAGCCCAGCAGCACATAGGACATGCCGGCCTTCACGTGTCCGAGCAGCGATGCAAGGAACTCGACGATCGCCCTGCCCATGCCGGTGGCATCGAGAATGCAGCCTAAGAGCACGAAGATCGGAACCGACAGGAGGATGAGGCTCGACATGCCCTCGTCGATGCGCCCGATCATCACCATGGTTGGCACGGAGCTGGTGAAGGTCAGGAAGGTGAGCGCGCCGAGCCCGAAGCAGAAGGCGATCGGCACGCCGACGGCGAGGAAGAAGGCGACGAAACCGACGAGGAAGATGAGAATATTGATGTGGCCGAGGGAGGGCAAGGATGGGGAGACGAGCCACAGCAGCGCGCCCGCAACCGCAATCGTCGCCGCTGCCGCGATGATCTCGGATATCCTGGCGGCGCGCAAGGTTTCCCGGAGCGCCAGCAGCGCCATCAAGCCGATGCCGACCGGGAGAGCGGCGACGCGCCAGCTCATGGGAATGTTGAGTGCGGCCGACGTGATGAAGGATTCCTCGATCACGTAGTCGATGGCAGGCCACAGCATGCCGATGAGAAAGACCGCGACGAGCAACGGTCCCAATGCGCCGAAAAAGCCGCGCAGCTTCTCCGGAAACATGTGCAGGAACAGGGTCAGGCGAAGGTGCTCGTTGCGGTCGATGGCGATGACGGCGCCGAGCATGGCAAGCCAGAGGAAACAGAAGGCGGCGGCCTCATCGATCCACACGATAGGGAGCGAAAACACATAGCGCGACGTCACGCCCATCAGAAGTAGCCCAATGATCGCGACAAGGATGGCAGAAGCGATCATCTCAATAGGCTTGAGGAGAGCCGAACCGCTTTTAAGGCCAGTCGGCATGTCCTCGATTTCGCCGATGGCGATGCTCTCTGTTGCCATGGTCATTGTCTCCTCCGTCGTCTTGGGCTGTGTCTGCTGCTTTTGTTCTTCGTTGGTGTAGATGGTCGCTGTCAGGGAAGATTTTCCCTGAAGACGACCTCGACCCGCATGGGATCGGGCGGGCTGAGTTTTTGCCCCTCCCGCAGGTCGCGGAACAGGGCGGCGCATTTCGCGATGGTGTCTTCGGCGCTCTGGGTGATGACGGCATCCATCGTGCCGTCGAGAAGGAACTCGCGGGTGTCGCTCGTTAGTCCGTGACCGACGAAGACGACGCTCTTCTCGCGCCGCGCATCTTTAAGCGCACGGCCGATGCCGGAAGCGCCGCCGCCGATATTGTAGATGCCATCGAGATCGGGATGGTGGGAGAGGAGCGCCCTCATCTGACGGTAATTGAGCGCCTCGTCGTCATGTCCCTCGCGCAGGCCGACGACCTCGATGTCGGGATAGAGTTCCTGCAGGATGTCGAGGAAGCCCATCTCGCGCTCGCCATGGGCGCGGTAGCTCAGGCTTCCTGCGATCATGGCGACCTTGGCGGGACGCTTGCTGATGAAACGCGCCAGAAGATAGCCCGCCATGCGCCCGGCGGCCCGGTTGTCGAGGCCGAAATAGGCAGTGCGGGTCGGGCTCGCCACGTCGGAGATCAGCGTCACCACCGGCGTGCCGGCAGTCGTGATGCGGTTGACGGCCTCGCGCACCATTGGATGCTCGATGGCCATGAAGGCGATGCCGTCGGCGTGCTTGGCGTGACGATGCAGCGCCTTCGCGAGCAGGTCGGGATTGAAGCTGTCGATGTACTCGACCGTGGGCTTGAGCGAAAAGCGTTCGAACTGCGGCACCATCTCGTTGATCATGCGGCCGAGCATGGTGATGTAGCGGTTGGTGCCTTGGGGCAGGATGAAGGAGATCTGAGCCAGCGGGCGCACGTCCCGGATCCGCTCGTCGCTCTCGTCCACATAGCCAAGCTCTGCCGCAGCCTTCATGACCCGCTTGACCGTCGCCGCCTTCACGCCCTGCCGGCCGTTGAGGACCCGGTCGACGGTGGCTGTCGAGACATCGGCAAGCCGCGCGATGTCCACGATGGTGGCGCGCCGGCTGAGAGAGGGATTGTCGACCAGGATACTCATGATATTACATCAAAATACATCAAAATTTTGATTTGACTGCATCATTAATATGACTGATTTTTTCATTGGGAAAGAGCAAAACCATCTTTTTGGGAGAAAATACGCCATGACCATCAGCCGCAGGACGCTTCTCAAGGGCATCGGGGCAGCCCCGGCCGCCGTCAGCCTGTTCTCGATCCCGCGCTACGCTCACGCCGCCGAGATCACGCTGCGCTACGGCAACAACCTGCCGCTCAGCCATCCGCTCAATATCCGCGCCAAGGAAGCCGCCGACCGGATTGCGAAAGAGACGAACGGTCGCGTCGAGATGCTGATCTTCCCGGCCAATCAGCTCGGCGGCGATACAGACATGCTCTCCCAGGTGCGCAACGGCGCTCTGACGTTCTTCACGCCTTCCGCGCTGGTGATCGCGACCCTCGTGCCAGTGGCGGCGATCAACGCGGTCGGTTTCGCGTTCAAGGATTACAATCAGGTTTGGGCCGCCATGGACGGTCCTGTCGGGGCCTTCGTCCGCAAGGCGATCGCCGATTCCCGGCTGCATGCGCTCGAGACCATGTGGGACAACGGCTTCCGCCAGATGACGACGAGCGGCGCGCCGATCAAAAGCGCGGACTCGATGAAGGGCCTGAAGATCCGCGTTCCGGTGAGCCCGATCAGCATCTCTATGTTCTCCGGCCTTGGTGCTGCGCCGGCGAGCCTGCAGTTCAGCGAGGTCTACACCGCCCTGCAGACCAAGGTGGTCGATGCGCAGGAAAATCCGCTGCCGATCATCCAGGTGGCGAAGCTCTACGAGGTGCAGGCGTCATGCGCGCTCACGAACCATATCTGGGACGGCTACTGGTTCATTGCCAACGGCCGCCAATGGTCTGGCATGCCGGCCGATGTGCAGGAGATCGTCTCGCGCGCCATCAACGAGGCGGGTCTGAAGCAGCGCGAAGACATCAAGATGCTCAACGAATCCGTGCAGGCCGATCTTCAAAGTAAGGGGCTGGCCTTCAACCAATGCGACACGGACAGCTTCCGTGCGAAGCTGCGCGAGGCCGGCTTCTACAAGGAGTGGAAGCAGAAATTCGGTCCCGAGGCCTGGGGCCATCTCGAGAGCGTGGTCGGCACGCTCGCCTGACCAACGTCGCGGGATTCGATGCAGCCCATCGGATCCCTTCTTTCCCCGGGCGCGGTTCAGGATGCCGCGCCCTCATCAAAGCTGCAGGTAGGATATGAGCCGATTTCTCGGAGAGATCAGGCAGGCGGGCTACGTTGTCGACGACATCGAGGCCGCCATGGATTATTGGTCGCGCGTTCTCGGCGTCGGCCCGTTCTTCTACAAGGAGCAGGTGCCGATCGTGAACTACACCTATCGGGGTGAGAGCTACCGGCCGCACAATTCGGTGGCGCTTGCCAATTCCGGTCCGCTCCAGATCGAGCTCATCCAGACCCGCAACGATGCGCCCTCCATGTATCGCGACTTCAAGCAGGCCGGACATCGCGGCCTGCAGCATGTCGCTTACTGGACCGAGAGCTATGATGCCGATCTCGAGCGGCTAATGAAGCAGGGCTTCGCTCCCGTGATGAGCGGCGAGGTCGGCGAGCGCGGCCGCTTCGTCTATTTCGACACCGAGTACCACCCGGGCACCGTGATCGAGCTGTCGGAAGTGGCGGGGCCGAAAGGCAAGATGTTCCAGCTGATCAGGGAGGCCTCGGAAGGCTGGGACGGGCGCGATCCCGTTCGGCCATTCCCTGATCTCTCGCAGCTTTGAGACCCGCCATGTCGGACGCACATTACGAGGCGACCTATCTCGTCGAAACGCCGCTGCCGCTCGAGAGGGTGGCCGAGGTCATGGCCGGGGAGCAATCCTGCGGCACCTTCACCCGCGTCGAAGGCGAAACCGACGAACTGCGCGCTCGCGCCCGCGCCAATGTCGTCACGATCAGGGATCTGGGTGAGGTTGCGCAGCCTTCCGTCCGGAGTGCTTGGCTCGGCCGCAAGGATGTGTCGGCGCCTTCCCGCCGCGGCGAGGTGGTCGTGCGCTTCCCGGTTGCGAATGTCGGCGTCAACCTCTCGACGCTCGCCGCGACCGTGGCCGGCAATCTCTTCGATCTCGGCGAGGTGACCGGCCTGCGGCTCGAAGCCCTCAAGCTGCCCGGCGCCTACCGGAAGGCTTATGCGCTGCCCCGCCAGGGCATTGCAGGAACGCGCCGGCTGACCGGCGTCGCGCGGGGCGCGCTCATCGGCTCGATCATCAAGCCGAATGTCGGACTGCGGGCAGAAGAAATCGCGTCTCTGGTGGAACGCCTCTGTGCGGCCGGACTCGATTTCATCAAGGATGACGAGATCGCCGCCAACCCGGTCCATGCACCTCTGTCAGTGCGCATCCCGGCCGTCATGGCTGCCGTGCGTCGCCATCGGGACAGGACTGGCAAGCATGTCATGGTTGCCTTCAACATCACCGACGAGACGGACGCCATGCGCCGGCATGCGGATCTGGTGGCAAGCGAGGGCGGAACCTGCGTCATGGCGAGTCTGAACTGGTGCGGCTTTTCCGCTGTCGAGACCCTGCGATGTGGCACCGATCTCGTCATCCATGGCCATCGCAACGGCTATGGCGCCTTCTCGCGTCATCCCGCGCTCGGCATCGGCTTCCAGGCCTATCAGACGCTCTGGCGTCTCGCTGGCGTCGACCACATGCATGTGCATGGTCTGGGCGGAAAGTTCGCGCAGGCCGACGAGGAGGTGGTGGACAGCGCAAAGGATTGCCTGACACGGCTTTGCGACTCGGACGATCGCGTCATGCCCGCGTTTTCCTCCGGGCAATGGGCCGGAACGGTGGAGCAGACCTATCGCGCCGTGAACACCTCCGACCTTCTCTTCATGGCTGGTGGCGGGATCATGGCCCATCCTGGCGGACCAGCGGAGGGTGTGGCCAGCATCCGCGAAGCCTGGCGGATCGTGGAAACCGGCGAGAGCGTGAACGGCGCCCGCACGCAGCATCGTGCGCTCACCGATGCATTCGGCTTCTTCGCGAAGCATTAAACGGACGGAGGCTGCCGTGATGCCGTCCTACGGATGGTACGGAGACGATTTCACGGGCGCGACGGATACGCTCGCGACTCTGGCGCGGCGCGGCCGCCGCGCCTTTCTCTTCCTGCGCATGCCACAGGCACAGCAACTGGCGCAGGTCGGAGATCTCGACGCCGTCGGCATTGCGGGTGCGGCACGTACGATGTCGCCGGAGGAGATGCGGACCGAGCTCGCGCCGGTCGGCGCGTTCTTCCGCGATCTCGGCATCCGCATCCTGCATTACAAATGCTGTTCGACCTTCGACAGCGCGCCGGAGCTCGGAAACATCGTGGTGGCCGCTGCGATCCTACGTGAATATGTGACGCACGAAACCGTTGCCATCGTCGGCGGCCAACCATCGCTCGGACGATACTGCGCCTTCTCCAACCTATTCGCGTCCTTCGGTGCCGGCGGCGACGTCTTCCGCCTCGACCGTCATCCAACCATGAGCCGGCACCCGGCAACGCCGATGAAAGAGGCCGACCTGCGGCACCATCTCGCGGCTCTCGGCATGACGGATATCGGAGCCATTCACTGGCCTCTGCTGATCGGTGATCCAGAGGCCCTTGTCATGGAATGGCAGCGTCTGTCCCAGGCGGCTGCTACTGTGCTGCTTGATGCGCTCGACGGGCGGCATGTGGATGCGATCGGCCGCCTGCTCCGAACCGAGAGCCAGCAACAGTCGCTGCTGGTTCTCGGGCCCAGCAGCGTCGCGCAAGCCTTTTTCGAGGAGCGAGAGCCGGTGGCGAGCCCGATGCCGGTTTCCACGGATGGGCCTGTACTTGCCTTCGTGGGAAGCCTCTCGCCGACGACCAGGGCGCAGATGGCGGCCGCACAGTCTTACAGGCGCCTCGCCGTCGATCCTGCCAGCATCCTGTCCAGCGCCGACGCGCGTGAGCGGATCGTTGCGAAGGCCGTGGCCATGCTAGCCCGGGGCGAGCATGTCATGCTCTCAACGGCTCCCGAGATCGGGGATGCCCCTCACGTTGCGGCTGCCAGTCTCGCGGAGGTGAGCGCGTCGCTCGTCGATGCGATCCTGCGGCGTCATCCCGTCCGTCGATTGGCAGTCGCCGGCGGCGACACGTCGAGCCGCATCGTTGGCCGTCTCGGCTATTGGGGGCTCGGTTATCACAGCCAGATCAGCAGCGGCGTCGCCATCAGTCTGGCGCGCAGCGACGATGCATCGAGAGATGGCATGCTCGTGATGCTCAAAGGCGGCCAGATGGGCCACGAACAGTTGTTCGAGTCCTTCCTGGAGAATAATGCGGGCCGGTGAGCAGGAGCGCTCGTTTGCGTTTCTCTATATACTGACGAAGGTCCGCAATGAACACAGCATCGCGTTGCCCGTGCTGAAGAGCAGGTTAGGAGTTGCGATATCTCCGGCGTGACAAAAGCTCCGTGAGGTAAACTATTGTCTAGGCCGGAAGAAAAGGCGGCAGCTTGACGTGCTGCAGGGAGGAAATCACTGTTCAACCTCCGGTCGGTGTCAGGTCGGTTCCGTTACTTCTTGTATAGTGTACATTGCCTTGGCCGACTTTCCTCCCAGTGGACGCCCATTCCTGAAAATGCACGGCCTGGGCAACGATTTCGTTGTCGTTGATGGCCGCCAGGAGCCTTTCCGGCCCACGCACAAGGAAATCCGCTGGATCTGTGATCGCTATGTGGGCGTCGGTGGCGACCAACTGCTGGTGGTCGAAACGCCCTCGGCGGCAGGTGCGGACGCCCGGATGCGAATTTACAATATTGATGGTGTCGAGGCACAGACCTGCCTGAACGCAACCCGGTGCGTTGCGTGGCTTCTATTGAGCGAGACTGGTAGCGACCATGTGGTTCTGGAAACGCTCGGAGGACGAGTCGAAGCCGCGCGTGATGGTGAGTATGGGGTCGCCTTGCGTGTAGCGGCTCCCAAATGGGACTGGCAGAGCATCCCCCTCACATACAAGGCTGACACGCTCGCCCTTGATCTGGTTTCAGGCCCGCTCACACAGCCAACTGCGGTGAATGTCGGCAATCCTCACCTCGTCTTCTTTGTCGCGAGCCGTGACGAGGTCGATGTCGGGCGCTGGGCTCCTGCAATCCAGAACAATCCCATGCTTCCCGAGGGGGCCAATGTAGGCATTGCGGAGCTGGCGGCGCCGGATCTGATCCGTCTGGTGGTGTGGGAGCGCCCGGGCATTTTGACCCGTGCCTGCGGCAGCGGAGCATGCGCGGCCGTGCTCGCGGCCCGGCGCCGCGGACTTACACGGGATAACCGGATCACGGTTGATATGCCAGGGGGGCGATTGCAGGTCGAAGTCCATGATGACGACAGCATTACCCTGATTGGGCCGACAGCCGTCGCATTCTCTGGTGTGCTTCCGGTTGATTTGAGGACCGCGTGACGCTCATGAGCCCCGTCGTCGTAGGGGGTGAGGGTGCAAGACGTTTCCTACGATGCAAGGGTGATGCAGGCAGGATCTTCAACAATTCCCGATCAGTCCTGCGGCGAGTGCCGGCGATCTTGTCCAAGCAGTTAAATGGCATAAAGCGTTCTGGTATTGCCATCGAGGCGCTCCTGCACCTGTCGCTGGATATTCGCGATCGCCTCTGTGCAACTCTCTGCGAAAGCATTGAGAGAATGGGGGCTGCTCGTGTTCTGGTTCTTGTGCAGACGTACCGTATAGGGAATTGAGAACGACAGACGGCGCATCTCCACACCCTGATTGAGGCAATGCATTGCGCTGATCGGGTTGATGATCGACACCCCGACGCCTAACGACACCAGAGAACAGACCGATGCCGCCGTGGACACTTCCATTCTCAGCCGACGGGTCACCCCATGCTCGCGAAAGACATTGTCCAGCTTGCGCCGATACATATCCTCGGCCGAGAAGTAGATGAAATCGACGCCTTCGAAGTCGGCAGGAGCCAGAACCTCCTTTTGGGTGAGCGGATGCCCTTTGGGCGCAATGCAAACCTGCTCACCGGCGACGACGCTGGTTGAGACCCATCCATCAAAGCCAAGATCAGCCTCGACGATGCAGAGGTCGTAATGCTGAGCGGAGATGCCGGTGGCCAGGACCGTGTTGCCAAGCGCATAGATGCTCAGGCGGATGGATTCGTTATCCTGGACGAAGTCCCGACATAGGGGAGGGAGGAGGGTCGTGCTGTAGGCGGGCATGCACACGATCTTGATATGGGAGGAGGCATTGGCACGAATGGCCTCGGCGGTCCGCCCGATCTCCTCTAGCCCGACAAAGGACCGGCGTACCTCGCGGTGCAGTGAAATCGCCGCCTCGGTCGGAACAAGAGATCTGCCTTTACGGACGAAGAGCTGAAAGCCAAGGGAATGCTCGAACTCCTTGAGCTCCCGGCTCACGGTCGGCTGTGAGGTGCGCAGAGTGATGGCGGCCTGCGTCACGCTTCCGGCCAGCATGACGGCATGGAAGATCTCTATGTGTCTAGGAGATATCGTCACACTTATTGCGCCTTATATCAAAAATGAATGAATTGAGCAGAAGTTGATATTTGAAGAAAATTTTCGCCTTTGTCACCATCTATCGAAATTGGTCGCGCTAAGCACCCGAGAGAGGTGGGCGATAATGGCCGGTGAGGGGCTAGGGCTATGGGGAGTGGAGCGATATGACTAACCGCGTTCTTGTGGCGGAGTTCATGCACGAGACGAACACGTTCAGTGTTCAAGTGACCGACGAGAACGCCTTCAGAAACAGCTGCTACTATCTCGACAACGATATTCCTGGCGCGTTCGCCGGCACACGCACCTCGATGGGAGCCGCGTTCGAGGCGGCCGGGAAATACGGTTGGAGGGTAGTCCACCCCATAGTGACCTCGGCCAACCCGTCCGGCCGCGTGACGGATGCTTTCTTCGACGCCGTATCGGAGCGGATTCTCAGCGCCTGCGACGGAGTAGACGGGGTTCTGTTGCATCTGCACGGCGCGATGTCGACGCAGTCGCACGATGACGGCGAAGGAGAACTGCTTGCCCGCATCCGCTCCCGGGTTGGCGCGGAAACGCCGATCATCGCTGTACTGGACCTGCACGCGACATTGACGCAGAAAATGGCTGACAATGCCAATGCGCTCATTTCCTATCGGACCTATCCGCATGTCGATCAGTACGAGCGGACTTGGCAGGCCGCAGAGCTTCTCGAAAAGGCTATGGCGGGAGAGGTGACGCCGAAGGTCGCAGTGTCTCGCCGGCCGATCCTGTATGCGCTGGACGGTGGGCGCACCACCTCGCCACCCATGGTGGAACTTCTGCGCCGCGGTGACCGGATCGAGGCTGCTGGACAAGCCCTCGCGGTGAGCATCCAAGCCGGCTTCTCGTCGGCCGACGTCCACGACATTGGCCCGTCGGTTGCGGTGACAGCTAACGATCTGGCAGCAGCGCAGTCCATCGCTGACGAGCTGATGGATTATGTGTGGGATCAGCGGGCGTTTTCGTCCATCCAGTTCACGCCGCTGGACGTTGCCATCGCGAAGGCCAAGGCCGACGAGAAGGGCGCCGACAGACCTCTCATCATCGCGGATTACTCGGACAATCCCGGCTCCGGCGCCTACGGCGATGCGACCCGCCTTCTCAAGGCCGTGCTCGACGCGGATCTGCAGAATGTCGGCTTCCACGCCATCTGTGATCCCGAAGCCGCCCTGCAGGCTCAGGCAGCGGGTGTCGGCAACAGCGTCACTCTCAAGCTCGGAGGTAAGGTCGATCCTTCTATGGGCGGTGGTCCCATTGAGATAACGGCCTACGTGGCGGCTCTGACAGACGGCAGCTTCATCGCCTATGGGCCGATGGGCGGCGGTGCACGACGCAACTACGGCCTGAGCGCCCTGTTACGCGTCGGTGGTATCGAGATCATCGTGATCAGCTATAACGGGCAGGCAACGGACCTTGGGCAGTTCACGTCGCTCGGGGTCGATCCGACCCGCAAATCGACGGTCATCGTCAAATCGATGCAGCATTTCCGCGCCGCATTCGAACCGATCGCCCGGGAGGTGATCGAGGTCGATACCGGGGCATTGTCCACGCGAAACTTCATGGACCGGCCATACAAGAATATCCGCAGGCCCATCTGGCCTCTCGATGCACTATGACCGATCCGCTCTGCTCGTCCGGACGGAGCTCTGCTGCGGGCGGATGAGCACCCAGGAACGCACTTAAGGAGAAAGCCGCCGTGTCGCCAAGAGCAGATGTTATTTTGCAGAACGGTCCGATCTGGTGCGGACGAGAGGAAGGAGTGGCCGAGGCCATCGCAATCTGGCAGGGGCGGGTCCTGGCTGTTGGACGGCAGAGCGAAATTGCGCCGCTTATTGGTCCAAAGACGCGTGTGATCGACCTGAATGGCCGCCTGGCCACGCCAGGACTCAACGATTCGCATCTGCATCTCGTTTCCCTTGGTTTCATGATGAGCTGGGTTGATGCGACGCCTGCGGCGGCACCGAGCCTGGATGCGCTTCTCTCCGGAATTCGGACACGCGCTGCCAAGACCCGTCCAGGCGAATGGATCCTTGCTCGCGGCTACGATCAGACCAAGCTCGACGTGAAGCGTCATCCATACCGAACCGAGCTTGATGAGGCCGCACCTGACAATCCCGTCATGCTCGTGCGCGCATGCGGTCATATATCGATCTGCAATTCGCGTGCGCTGGAACTCGCAGGGATCAACGAGAATTCTTCTGCCCCGCCCGGAGGTCTGATCGAGCAGCGCAACGGCAGTCTCACCGGTCTCCTGGCCGAGAATGCCCGTGGGCCTGTCTGGGCCGTCATTCCGTCGCCGACGGAAGACGACCTGGTTGCTGCCATTGAGCGCGGCGGCCGCTATCTCCTGTCCTACGGCATCACGAGCTGCATGGATGCCGCGGTCGGCCAGCGAGGGGGCTTTGCGGAAATCGCCGCCTATCACCGAGCCAAGCGGGAAGGCCGGCTGCCTGTCAGAACCTGGTTGACCCTGCTGGGAGATCCTGATCGCACCATCGTGCCTCAGTGCTACGAGGCAGGTCTGATTTCCGGCACAGGCGACGACATGCTGATGATCGGCGCCGTCAAGTATTTCCTCGATGGTTCTGCAGGCGGTCGTACGGCATGGATGTCGAAACCCTATCTCGGCGAGGATCAGACGACGGGCATCAAGATTCTGACGGATGATGAACTCAATGAGCTCGTCATGGATGCTCACGTCAAAGGATATCAGCTTGCATGCCATGCGATCGGCGATGCTGCAATCGAGCAGCTGATTACCGCCTATGAGCGCGCTCTTGCCGCGATCCCCGATCCGGATCGACGCCACCGCATCGAGCATTCCGGATTCTCAACGCCCGAGCAGCATCGGCGCATGCTCAAGGCCGGCATCTATCCCTGCCCGCAACAGGTCTTCATCTATGATTTCGGTGATGCTTATGTGTCGGTGCTCGGGGAGGAGAGGGGACTGAGCAGCTATCCCTTCAGGACTTGGTTTGATCTGGGCCTGAAACCCGCAACGGGAAGCGATGCGCCCGTGTGCGATCCCAATCCATTCCCCAACTTCTACAGCATGCTCACACGCAAGACCTGGAAGGGCACCGTCATGGATGCCCACGAGCGTGTCACGATCGAGGAGGCTCTTCAAGCATTCACCGAATTTGGGGCATTCTCGCAAAAGCTGGAAAACACCAAGGGGCGTCTTGTCGAAGGGCAGCTCGCCGATGTCTCTGTATTCTCCCGCAATCTCTTGACTGCGACGCCCGAGGACATTCTTGACAATACGTACTGCGATCTTACGATCCGAGGAGGTGCGATTGTTTATGATCGTCTTGGCGTGACTTAGAAAACGAAGAGGGGCGCGCCCAGATAGTGGATTGCACTTGCAACGGAATACTCGAGACCGAGCGGTTCGGCAGCAGCCGGTTATGCCGCGAGGCTCGTCGTCATGAGGGAGGATCAACCGTGTTGAAGAAGTTCATCGCAACAACAGCGCTTGCTTTGGTTATCGGTGGCGTTGCCGAAGCGCAGACACCGCGTCAGGGCGGCACGATCCGCTTTACGGCACCGTATGGCTCAAGTTTCGCAAATCTCGACATCCATACATCGAACCGGGCCCAGGACGAGATCTGGGCGAAGGCGATCCACCGCGCGCTTTATAATTGGGATGCAAATGCCAACAAGCCGGTTCTCGAACTGGCCAAGGAGGTCACAGTCTCTGGCGATGGCCTCGTATACACGTTCAAATTGCGCGACGACGCGTTCTTCCACAATGGTCGCAAGATGACGGCCGGCGACATCATCTGGACCTTCACGCGCCTGATGGATGGCGCGAAGGGCTATCCCGGTGCGCGCTATGTGCGTATCATCAAGGGGGCGATAGACGTAGAGAAAGGTCAGGCGAAGGAGATTTCCGGCCTGAAGAAGATCGACGATCAGACCCTTGAGATGACGTTGACCGAGAAAGTCGACCCAGGTTTCAACTTTTACCAAGCCATGACGTCGATCTATCCAGCGGACGAAGCATCGAAGGACAGTTTCGCGACAAAGCCGATTGGCCTCGGTCCCTACAAGTTCGTCGAATACGTCCCCGGCTCCCGTCTTGTCGCGGAGCGCTGGGAGAAGTTCTACAAGCCGGGCAAGCCCCATGCCGACCGGGTCGCGATCTCGATCATGGGCGAGGCCTCGGCCCGCGATGTCGCCTTCCGCAACAAGGAGATCGATGCCTCGATCCTGGGCCCGACGCAATACATCGCCTACAAGGCCGACCCGGAATTGTCGAAGGGGCTTCTCGAGGTCCCCGAGGTCTATACACGTGTCATGGGCATGAATCCGAACTTCAAGCCCTTCTCGGACAAGCGCGTTCGCCAAGCCATCAACCATGCCATCGATGCCGATCTCATCATCAAGCGTCTTGTGAAGGACAAGGCCTACCGCGCAACCAGCTGGCTTCCGATATCCTCTCCCGCCTACGATAAGGATATGAAGCCCTACGCCTATGATCCTGAGAAGGCGAAGAAGCTTCTCGCCGAGGCGGGATATGCGGAAGGTTTCGAGTTCGAGTGGACTGCGACCTCCAATGAGAGCTGGGGTATTCCCATCGTCGAGGCGGTGATCCCGATGCTGGAAAAGGTGGGCATCAAGGTCAAGATCAAGCCTGTCGAGGGAACTGTTCTGTCTGAAGTCGCGCGCAGCGGCAACTATCAGGCCTTCATCTGGTCGAACACCTCCGGACCGGATCCGCTGACCTCGCTCAAGTGCTTCCACTCGGCGACACCGCAGACGGCCTGCAACTACACGCAGTTCAAGAACGCCGAGTTCGACAAGCTACTCGATGAAGCCGCAGCGACGGACGATCAGGCCAAAAGGCTCGGCAATCTGAAGAAGGCGAATGCGATCCTCCGCGAGGAAGTCCCGATGTGGTGGTTCAACTATAACAAGGCCGTCATGTCCTATCAGCCCTGGCTGAAGGGGCTGCAGCCGAACGCGACGGAGTTGGCGATCCAGAACTATGAGGACATGTGGGTCGATGCATCGTCGCCTGCTGCCAAGTAAGCTGCGTTTGAGCTGACGCTCACTTCTGAAATGCAGTTCCTGACGCTCCCGGGTTTCTCGTGGGGCGTCAGGTGGAGTTTTGAATGCTCTCCTTCATCGTGCGGCGTCTGCTGCAGACATTGCCCATCATTCTGGCCGTGGCGGCTCTCGTCTTCGTGATGTTCAGCGTCATTCCAGGAACCTTCGCGTCGAGCATGAGCGACGACGGCCGCAGTGTGCTGGATGCCGAGGTCATGGCGCGCATGAACAAGGAATTCGGACTTAACGATCCGGTCTATGTCCGGTTCGGCAAGTACGCTGCCCAGCTCGCAACCTTTGATCTCGGCACCTCTTTCCGTACCAGGCAGCCCGTCGCGAGCGTCATCGCCGAACGCTTGTGGCCGACCGCGCAACTCGCATTCGCCGCCATGCTGTTTGCCATGATCGTCGGTGTCCCCCTCGGCTTTATCGCGGCCTTGCGACCAGGGAGCTGGATTGACACCCTTTCCATGGTCGGCGCCGTGTCGGGCCTGTCGCTGCCAAAATTCTGGCTCGGCCTGATGCTGATGTACCTGTTCGCTCTGGTGCTGGGCTGGCTCCCGAGCTTCGGCTATGGCGGTGGCGACCTACGCTACCTCATCCTGCCATCCATTGCCCTTGGTGTCGCGCCACTGGCGTTGTTGGCCCGGACGACCCGGGCGGCCGTACTCGAGATCATGAATGCCGATTTCGTGCGCACGGCACGCTCAAAAGGCATGAGCGAGAGCAAAGTCGTTCGCTGGCACCTGACGCGCAACGCACTGGTCATTATCCTCACGACCATCGGACTCCAATTCGGTACGGTCATCGGACAGGCCGTGGTCGTCGAGAAGCTGTTCTCCTGGCCCGGCCTCGGTTCACTGCTCGTCGACAGCGTCACCTTGCGGGACATTCCTGTCGTGCAGGGCTCGATTCTGGTGATCGTCCTGCTCTTTCTCCTGATCAATACGCTCGTCGATGTCCTTTGCGCTGTCATCGACCCGCGCATCAAGTATAGCTGAGGTGGCGACATGAAGATCAGAGCCAACCTCTTGATCGGCGGCATTCTTTTCTCGACGGTGGTGATCACGGGTCTTCTCGCTCCCTGGCTTGCCCATACCGATCCGGTGATGGATGCGAACCTGATGTATGCGGAGGAACCTCCAGGATCGGAATTCTGGTTCGGAACCGATGCGCAGGGTCGCGATATCTACAGCCGTGTTCTGTATGGCGCCCGTATCTCGCTCACTGTCGGTATCGTCTCTCAGCTTATCAACACCGTCATCGGCGTGTGCCTGGGGCTCTCCGCCGGCTATTGGGGCGGGTGGTGGGACGATTTCGTCAACGGCTTGACCAATATGATGCTGGCGATTCCATCGTTGGTTTTCGCCCTCTCCATCATGGCGATCCTCAATCCAGGCCTGACCAGCCTGCTGATCGCGCTGGGGCTTACGAACTGGTCGTTTACCTGCCGTCTCGCGCGGGCGTCGGCATTGTCCTTGAAGAGTCAGGGCTACGTGCAGGCGGCCAAGGTCCTGGGTTACAGCGACATCCGGATCATGTTGACTCAATTGCTGCCGAACATGCTCGGACCGATCATCGTCATCGGGACGCTCGGTATGGGAGGAGCGGTCCTGGCTGAAGCGGCATTGTCCTTCCTGGGCCTCGGAATCCGACCGCCGTTCCCAAGCTGGGGAAGCATGCTCTCCGATGCTCGCGACCAGATCACCACGGCTCCTTGGATCTCCATTTTCCCAGGGCTTGCGATCTTCGTGACGGTTTTGGGGTTGAACCTGCTCGGTGACGGACTGCGCGATATCCTCGATCCTCAATCGCGGACACGACGCGCATGAGCGGGAAACCTCTCCTCGAAGTCGAGAACCTTCGGATCGACCTGACGGTTGGTGATACGAAATTTCCGGCTGTCCAGGATGTGTCCTTCGCCATCGGGCGTGGGGAAACCTTCGGCCTCGTCGGCGAATCCGGCTGTGGCAAGAGCATCACGTCGCTTGCCCTGATCGGTCTTCTGCGCCATCCGCTCGGCATCGGAGGTGGAACGATCCGCTTCGATGGCCGGGAGATCCAGAGCCTTTCGCCCGGAGAGATGCGCAAGCTGCGCGGCAACCGCATCTCGATGATCTTCCAGGAGCCGATGACGGCGCTTAATCCACTCTCGCCGATCGGCAGGCAGATCGCGGAGATGTTCGTGCTGCACAAGGGAGCGACCTGGAAGGAGGCGGAGCGGCTGTCCGTCGAGGCTCTTGCGAGCGTTCGGGTGCCTGCTCCCGAGCGGCGGGTCAAGGATTACCCGCATCAGCTGTCGGGAGGCATGCGACAACGAGTCATGATTGCCATTGCCTTGGCGTGCGAGCCCGATCTTCTGCTCGCCGACGAGCCCACCACAGCCCTCGACGTCACAGTGCAGGCCGAGATCCTGGACTTGATACGCGAACTCTCTGCCGCTCGGGGCACGGCCGTGCTCATGATCAGTCACGATCTCGGTTTGATTGCAAATATGTGCCGCCGGGTCGGGGTCATGTATGCCGGGCGTCTCGTGGAAGAGCGCTTTGCGGATGAGGTGTTTCAAAGTCCGAGCCATCCCTATACGAGTGGGCTCGTCGCTTCTCTTCCACTGCTCGGCGCACGCGCGAAATATGGACGGCAACGACTCAAGGAGATCGCGGGCGTCGTCCCGCCCGTGGCGGCGTTTCCGGCTGGGTGCCGTTTCAACCCACGCTGTTATGCAGCCACCGATCTCTGCAGAGTTGCCGATCCCGATGTGACATGCCTCGCCAATGGCGGCCTCGTTCGGTGCCATCATCATGAGTAATCTGTCGGACGATACGATCCTGAGGGTCGAGAATCTCGCTGTCCACTTTCCTGTGGGGGGAGGCTTCCTGGGCAAGCCGCGACGTCATCTACACGCGGTCGATGGCGTCGATCTTGAATTGAAGCGCGGCGAGTGCCTTGGTCTTGTAGGCGAGTCCGGCTGCGGAAAATCCACGCTTGCGCTTTCAATCCTCGGTCTGCAGCAACCGACCCGGGGAAGGGTCATCGTGGACGGTCACGAGGTTGCAGATGGCCTCGACCGTACGGCCCGGGCTCGGATCACCCAAATGGTGTTCCAGGACCCTTACTCCTCCCTCAACCCGCGCCAGACGGTTCGGAAGACGCTTGAGATGCCTCTTCGCGTTCACGGCATCAAGTCTGCGAGCGAGATCGATGATCGTATCGGCGATATGCTGAAGCGGGTGGGGCTACGGCCGGAATCCGCGGAGCGCTACCCGCACGAGTTTTCCGGAGGTCAGCGGCAGCGCATCGGCATCGCCCGCGCTCTCATCCTCGAGCCAAAGATCGTGATCCTCGATGAGCCAGTCTCCGCACTTGACGTCTCCATCCGGGCACAAATCATCAATCTGCTGCTCGAACTGAAGGAAACCCTGGGACTCTCCTATATCATGATCAGCCATGATCTCGGCGTCGTCGAGCACATGAGTGACCGGGTGGCGGTGATGTATCTCGGCCGCATCGTCGAGACCGGTTCCTGGGAAACGATCTTCAGCAATCCAGGGCATCCCTATACCCGTGCCCTGATCGCCGCGATCCCGGATCCTTTCAAGCGAGGAAGCGGCACGAAGATCACGGGAGAAATTCCGAACCCGCTCGACCCGCCGACAGGGTGCGGCTTCCATCCGCGTTGTCCGGACATGCGCGAAATCTGCCGCACACCACCGACGCCGGAGTTGGACGAGGTCGCGCCGGGTCATTCCGTCCGCTGCCGAAGAGTGGGGGAAC
Organism: Microvirga sp. VF16; assembly: GCF_016864375.1. Taxonomy (GTDB): domain Bacteria; phylum Pseudomonadota; class Alphaproteobacteria; order Rhizobiales; family Beijerinckiaceae; genus Microvirga. Next base: position 1,079,498 of record NZ_CP069354.1, read on the forward strand.
TCTTCAGCCCCAAGCACATGCCAGAACAAACCTATGGAATGCTTCCCGATGGCTCACATCCCGACAGTTTCCGTCCGCGTGTCCCGATCGGGTGAGAATCCGTCGTCCGGCATTCTCAGCATCGGCGACTGGAGCATTCCGTGCACCGTCGGATCCGACGGGCTGGCCCAGGCAACGATCAAGCGAGAAGGGGACAAGCGGACCCCGATCGGTGTTTTCCCCTTGCGCTACGGCTTCTTCAACGCCGCTGCGCAGCCTGATTTCCCGCGCGACCTGGCCTTTCCCTTCGTTCCCCTGACATCCGAGATGATCTGGGAGGAGGGCGGTGGAAACTACAATCGCCTCGTCTTCGCAATTGGCGAAGAGCGTGTTGACGACAGGCTTTCCCGTTCGCGAGATGAGCGCTTGTTCGATGTCATCGTCCCGATCGGCTTCAACGACGCAGCGCCAGAATTCGGACGCGGCAGCGCGCTGTTCATCCATGCGGCGCGAAGCGATATGAAAGGCACGGCCGGGTGTATCGGCATACCGCAGGAGAAGATGCCGGAGTTCATCCGCCGCCTGACGCCCGGTATGGTCATCGATATCGGCTACATGGAAGAAGCGCACGACGAGGCGCGAGGTCCGGATGATCCGTTGGAAACGGTACGTTTCATCGGGCTGCAGCCGGGGCCGAAACTGATCGTTATGGGCGCCGTGCATGGGAACGAGCCCTGTGGACCTCAGGCTATACTGCGAGCCATCGCCGACTGTCGTGCCGGGCGCCTGAAGATCCGCCGAGGTGAAGTGACTTTCGTCCCGGTTGCAAACCTCAAGGCCTATCGTCAGCGCACGCGCGAGGGAGACCGCAATCTCAACCGAGACCTGCGTGATAAGCCCGTGCCGGAGGACTACGAGGACAGGGTCGGCAATAGAATTTGCACTCTGCTCCGGGAGCACGACGTGCTACTGGATGTCCACTCTTTCCGTGGCGACGGCGAGCCCTTCGTCTTCGCAGGCCCCTCGGACAACTTCGGCGCCATTGAACCGTTTCGGTATGCACAAGCTGAAGGCGAGCTCGCTGTCCGTCTCGGTACTGAAACTGTTATCCATGGATGGCTTGAGGTCTACGACCGTTTTCTCAAAAAGCGGGCGAGCCTTGGCTACGCCAACCCGACTAACGCCGAAGGTGTTGGCTCCACGGAATACATGCGCTTCGCCGGTGGATATGGTGTCACCCTGGAATGCGGACCGCACGATGACCCTGCCTCCGCCGAGGTTGGGTACGAGGCCATCCTGAATGCGCTGGCTCACTTGCAGTTGATCGACGCACCCAAGCCATGTGTTTCCACGCGCAAAGCCATCCATATCATTGATGTCCTTGTTTGCGAGGTCGAGGGCGACCGGCTTGTGAGCCGGTGGAAGACTGGTGATACCGTCGGAGCGGGACAGGCCCTGATTATGCGGGCTAATGGGGAAATAGTCATCGCACCGCGTGCGGGCTTTATCATCTTTCCCAACGAGAACGCGAAACCCGGTGATGGGCTCTGTTATTTTGGCGTTGCGAGTGAACGTACCTTCTAGCGCATCGTGCGGACCCAGAGGGCCGCGTCAGCGAAAAGTGGATCCGGTTTCCCGCGCCGACCGATGCCCCAGCTCAGAGGATGAGCATCGGAATCGATCCCAAAAGTGGATTCCACTTTTGGGCCCAATGCTCTAGGTTGGGGGCTCGTTTACTTTATGGACCCGCCGATAAGGCTCATATGGCACCGGCCTCGATGAGGACCGCTTCGATCTCCGTGTAGCCGCGGCTGCGTGCGTGCTGCAGCGGCTTCACGCCATCCCGGTCTGCTAAGTTGACGTCGGCACCTGCCTTTACCAACAGGTTGACGACCTGCTGGTGGCGTTCGCCCCCATCGCCTAGGATGATGGCTTCTAGCAAAGCCGTCCAACCGAGATTGTTGACGTGATCGACATCGACGCCAGCCTCGATCAAGGTTCGGACAGTGTCGACATGTCCACGCTCCGCTGCCGGGATGAGAGCGGTGCCACCATAGCGATTGGTGCTCTTGAGGTCCGCACCGTGCGCGAGCGCCATCTTCAGGATTTCGAGATGGCCCCGCGCTCCGGCGTAAAGATAAGGACTGTCGTTGATCCGGTCCTTCGCGTTGACGTCGGCTCCGGCCTCGATCAATGCCCGTGCGATCTCGATCCTGTTGCCGTGGGTCGCGATGAGCAGGGCGGTGCGCCCAGATTCATCCCGAGCATCGATGTCGACGCGGTGTGACAGGAGGCGTTGAACATGCGCGGCATCGACATCCTTGTTCATGACGGCGTTCAACAGATCCTTCCCGCCGGTCGATTGCCCAACAGCTGTCATCGAATGGCCCATCATACCGAGTGCAAAGAATAGCGAGATGGCGAGACGTTTATGCATGATCAGCCCTCTGCGGGAGAGATACGCTCTTCAAAGAGAGGCGCATCGGACCCACTTTGGGGTCCGATGTGCTAAGCGTCTCGGGCGAAAATCGAGGCCTCAGACATTCTCCACAGCGCCATAAACCAAGCGCCCCTTATGGAAAGTCGCGCGCCTCGGCGAGCGTCGCGCAACAGCCTCGGCCGAACAGCTCGCATCGACCAGAACGAATTCGGCCGCGTCGCCGGGCTTCGGCCATACCATCTCGCCAGCGTCGCTCAACGGCAGCACATCGCCGGTGGAAATCGCAAGAGAGCGCGAGAGGCGGAACTCGTCGCTGCCGCCATAAAGCTGCGCGCACAGATTGGCCTTTTCCAGCATGTCGCCGGTGCCGAACGGCGACCAGTGGTCGATCACGCTGTCGGTGCCGGTCATGATCTTGACCCCCTTTGCACGCAGCTGCGGCAGCGGCATCGTCCGCTGTCCGATCGGCACCGTCGACACCACGGTCACGCCCTGCGTGGCCATGCGCTCGGCCATTTCGTTCAGCTCCTCGGGGCGCAGGGTGGAAAGGGCGAAGGCGTGGCTGAGCGTCAGCCGGTTGCGCAAAGCCGGCGTCTTTTCCACGGTCTCGACCATGTACTTGAGAGCGGCGACGCCGGCGGGATTGGTTTCATGGATGTGGATATCAATGCCCTTGTCGTGGTCGAGCGCGATCTGGAACATCGCATCCAGCGATGCTTCCATCGCGCCGTCGACATTGGTGGGATCTAGACCACCGACATAATGAGCGCCCATCTTCATGGCCTCGCGCATCAGCCCGTCGACCTTGGAATGCAGCAGGCCATGCTGCGGGAAGGCGACGATCTCGCATTCGAAGCTGTCGCGATAATTGGCCAATGCAAGCTGCAGGTGCTCCAGGCTTTTCAATCCGCTCACCGGATCGATGTTGCAGTGGCTGCGTGCCACCGTGCTGCCCTGTGAAAGGAGGAGGTCAATCAGCTTTTCCGCACGGGCCTGAGAGGTCGGCAGGAGCTTTGGAAGAAGCACCTCCTCCCGCGCGATCATGTCCATGATGGTCTTGCCCTGACGGGGCAGGGGAGCCTGCCACGGGCCGCCATAGAATGTCTTGTCGAGGTGGATATGCATATCCCGGAACGCGGGCAGAAGCAGCTTGCTCTGCGCCTTGTAGCGCGGCAGGGCTGCATTCAATGCGGCATTCGCGCCGTGCACCGCCTTGATGCGACCGTTCTGAATTTCCAGGGTGTGGATTCCGGTCCGGGTGCCGACCACCACTTCGCCCTCACGCTCGAAGCCTTCTTCGAGGCGCACATCGGTCAAATAGTAATGGCTGTCGGTAAGGGTCATGATCTGCTGACGGGATTTATCTGTATTGGCCGTGGCCTCCGCGGCCCCAGCCTGCGCGCCGCTCAAGCCCAGTATCGTGGACGCGGCGGCCAGCCCGCCGGAATGGCGAAGAAAGGCTCTGCGGCTCTGGTGGTTTGCACTTTGCACGGGGCGCTCCTCTCTGCTTGTCGTCGAGATGGTCGGCGGCATTTGAACCAGCGTCAGCAGCCCGGTCCCGGCTCGGCCGTTACAAGACTGCCGGTCGTCGCTTCTTCTCGGGAGATCCGCTCGGGCCGCCAAAATTCTTTGCTGCAATGTCCGGAGGATAGTACCAGCTTATCTTATCTGGAAATTAAATGTTTGGATTGTTACTATTGATTTCTTGAATGGCGAATGCCGCGCCGCCGGGGGAGCCGATGCTCGACCCACGTCTATTGCGAGCCTTCATTGCAATCGTCGAAGCCGGGGGCTTCACCCGAGCGGCCGAGCGCCTGCACATGACCCAGTCGACCTTGAGCCAGCAGCTGGCCCGGCTCGAGGAAGCGGTCGGGCAGACCCTCGTGGATCGGGAGGCTCGCCCCATCAGGCCGTCCGCTGCTGGGGAGCGCCTCCTCGGATATGCCCGTCGGATCGTGACGCTTCAACAAGAGGCGACGGCGGCCTTGAGCAACCCGGCCGGCACGACGCCCATTCATATCGGGTTGCCGGAGGACGTCTTCAGCCGCCCCATGGCGCGGCTTTTCGGCGAGTTCTCCAAGCGCCACCAGGAGATCCGTCTGGATGTCAGCGCCGGGCTGAGCCGCGACCTGACCCGGCGCTACCGCGGCGGCGAGTTCGATATCGTCGTCGTCAAGGAGCCGGCACCCAGCAACGATTGCCGGGCGAGCTTCCCCGAGGCGACGGGCTGGTTCGAGAGCAGGGATGCCCCGGTTGCCTGGCCGGACCCAGTCCCCCTTGTGACCTTCCCTCCCGGCGGCCTTTATCGCGAATCCATGTTCGAACGCATCGAGCGTGAGCGCCGCCATTGGTACATCGCCTTTTCAGGCAGCAGTCTCAACAATGTGCTTGTCGCCGTCGAGGGCGGTCTCGGCATAACGCTTCTCCCGGTCGCTACGACGCTCGGGCGTCACGTCAGGCCCTATGCACTATTCGGCGACGAAGCTCCGATCATGGTTTCCATCTATGCCTGGGAGAGCACGGGGCTCATCGCAGAACTGGTCGAACAGATCAGTGCCGCTCTTTCCGAACGGAGTGGTCGTCCTGGCAGGCGGTGATTATTCCTTACTTGACGTTAGAATCTGCTCACAATTCGAGATTTTGTAGCAAACCCTGGATTAATTCGGAAACATGCCGGTGAGCGTTGCTCGATCTGTATGCCGTCATCCGCTCCATGTGAGGGATGACTTCCTGTGCACCTGACTTCCGATTCAAACTTCAAGGTAGCCATTGCGAAGTGAAAGCGGCTTCATGCTTTTAGACCCTTAGGCGGCTCCAAGATCGAGTAGCACGTTAACCGCACCAACAAGGTTGTCATTCGTATCATGCAAGGGGGTAGGGAACGGCTTGAAGTGAACTCGTGTACCGTCGGGTCGCTCTGCAATTGCTGTCACGCCCCGGACCCTCCTATCCTCACGGATCGCCACGGCCATCGGGCAACGGTCATGCGGCAGTGGTGTGCCATTGAGTGAATAGATGTGCCATGATCCGCACCAGCGGTCCCGCCCCAGCACCGGACGCCGTCCCCACAACGCCACGGCAGCCTCGTTGTAGAAGGTGATGCGTCCTGTCGCGTCCGTCATGTAGACAGCAAAGGGGAGAGCCGCGAGGAGGTCGACATACTGTGTCTCGGCGGATTTCTGACCTGCCGTGGAACGACTGACGTACTCGATCACCTGATCGGGGCTGCTCTGCTTTGCCACAAGGCGCAGCAATGCCTTCTTGACATGCTGGCGAACGGGCAAGCCGATGTCGGTCTCGCGGGAGGAATCCGTTCCGGACACAAAGCTCTGTCGTGCAATCTTTGCTATCCAATGCCCGGCCGTAACCTGGAACAGGTGAAAGCCATTGAACAGCACGCCCGTGGCGGCCGCTCGATTATCGAAGCCTGGCGGTCGAGCATCATCGGAGCGAAGAGAGCCTACATAAACCCACTGCTCGGAAGTGATAAAACTCGGAATCGGGTAGTCTTCGCGGACGGCACAGAGTATCTCAGGCCGCTGGCTGTTACCGAACAGATTATAGGCACAATCGCTCGCCTCGGGTCTGAGAGACGCCAACTGATGACCGGACTTCACGATATATTCTCCCAGCCTGACGTTCTTTTCTACGTTTTTGATTCGCAACGCCTTTGCTAAATGCTACCCTTCCTGTGTGGTTTTTGTGTGCCCTTGGGAGTGCCGCCACAATCGATGGAACACTACTAGGACATTGATCTGCCTCTCGATAAGGAGTTGCACTCGGCCGTGAGGAATGGACGCCCACCATCGCCCAGATGTATCTCAGGACTGCGATCTTAATGCCGGTCGATTGTCCAGTGCAGGGAAACACTCACCGGCTTGATGCAGCGGTCATTGTGGATTTGTAAGACGGTTTGGGGCATCCATATGCACGGCTTTGACAGCCTCGAATCCAACTCGATCAAGGAAGCCGACTATTCCATAGAGCCTATGTCGGAAGTTTGCGGACGATTGTCTCATCCGCGTGAAGTGGTCTCATTTGCCGGAAGCAGGCGCTTCATGACATATGGGTGGGTCGGCCTGTCGAAGAGTGCTTCTGAGCCGAATGGACAGAACCCTAAACTAACCGCATCCTGTTAGCATATCACTGCCACTGGGCGCGGAGTTCGATTGAACTGATCGATTCTGTTCTGATGGAACCTAGAGCACTTGTCGGCGAAGTGGATCCGGTTCGCCGTCAAAAAAGCGGCAACCAAAGAAGAGAGCTGATTCCATGCGAATGGAAACAGCTCAATCCTTTCAGATAACTCCGAGTTGCGCGCGTGTCGGCATACCGGTTTGAGCGCCATAGGCAAGGCAAGCTAGCGATGCCCCGTAGCAGGCTCGTTGAAGAGCTTTGGTGAAAGACAACGCCTCATCGAGCCCGCTGGCCAGGATTCCGACGAAGGTATCACCAGCCCCAGTCGTGTCGACAGGCCGTATCGGCGGTGCTTCGACAATCTCGCTGCGCCCATCGGAGTGAAACGCAAAGGCGCCCTGGGCGCCCGCCGTGACGACGCAAGTGCAACCGCTTCCCGACAGATAGGCCCCAGCATCCTCAAAGCGGTCGGTCTCGCAGCCGAGAAGCTTGGCTGCGGTGATGGCTTCGTGCTCGTTGACGACGAAGATGTCAGTCTCGTCGACGAGATCCGAGAGATCTCTCGTCGAGAATGCTGTCGGCGCCGGTGCGAAGTTCCAAATGACGCGCCCGCCTGCCGCCCGCACTTGCCGAGCAACGTTGAGAGACGCCGAAAAGGGGACTTCCATTTGGAAGACTGCAACTGTCGCGGCATTCGCCTCGAAGCCGCGAAGCGTAGCCTCACTCAGTGAGGCATTGGCCCCGCTGGCGACGGTGATCGCATTCTCGCCGCGCTCATCGACGGTGATGAAAGCGCATCCGGTCGGCTCAGCGCTGTCGACGACGAGATCAGCCACGACATCGTTGCGAACGAGGTTGTCGCGTGCAGATCGGCCAAAAGCATCCCCCCCGACGCAGGCTGCCATTGCGACTCGGTGAGGCAAAGATGCCCGCGCAGCAGCGATCGCCTGGTTCGCGCCCTTGCCGCCGAACAAGGTTTCGTAGCCTGGAGAGAGGACAGTTTCGCCAGGACGCGGGATCGAGGATACGCGGGCAACAAGATCAATGTTGATCGAACCAAACACAATGATCATCTTGCACGCGCTCCCTTTCTCAAATCGTTCAGTCTCAGTCCTCGGCATCCATAGCGTGGAGTTTTTCCACGCGACGCCGGCAATCCTCATCGGTCGAGAATTCCGCCGACAGGTAGGACGAGACGAGATCCTGTGCGAGCCAGGATCCGACAATCTTAGCGCCGATGCACATCACGTTGACGTCGTCATGCTCGACAGACTGATGCGCGGAGTGGATGTCATGGCAAACAGCGGCGCGAATGCCCTTGACCTTGTTGGCAGCGATCGATGCACCGACGCCCGTGCCACACACCATGATTCCGCGCTCGGCCTCGCCAGATTTGACTTTCTGGGTCAATGCGCGGGCGATGTCTGGAAAGTCGACGGGCTTGTCATCGAAAGACCCTACATCAATGACCTCATGTCCGAGCGAGCGTACGTGCTCGACCACTGCATTCTTGAGGGGCCACCCAGCGTGATCAGACCCGACTACGACGCGCATTGAAAAACCTTTCTTTCGTGATTACAGATCGGGTGGCGCCGGAGCACCACCCTAATTTCTCCAGGATCAGCCCCGCATTTCCTGCGGGAGTTCGCTGCCATGGAACTTCTTGTAGATCTCGTTCAGCTTGCCATTCTTCAGATTGGTCGAGATCCATTCATTGAGCTTCTCGACCAGGCGCGGCTCACCCTTACGCACGCCGATAGCGAGATCGAATGTGCGAATGAGAACCTTCGGTTCGAAGGTGCGGGCCGGGTTCTTCACGCCGATCTGGTTCGCGATCGTTGCCGAAGTTGCGACGCAGTCCGCCTGTCCGGATACGGCTGCCGTCACCATCGTGGCATCGTCATCGAAGCGGGCGAGAGTGAGGTTCCGATCCTTCATGTTCGACAGCTCTGTATCCTGCGTCGTGCCGCGGGAGACGGCAATGGTCTTGCCTTTCAGATCATCCCAGCTTTTCGCTTCAACGGTCTTCAGGCACGCGACAACAGATTGCAGCGCTGCATAGGCCTTGCTGAAGTCAATCACCTTGGCGCGCTCCGGTGTGACCGAGAGGGTCGAGATGATGATATCCGCCTTGTTGGTTTGGATATTCGGGATACGGGTCGCGCCCGTGGTCTGCACGAACTCGAGTTCAAGACCAAGATCTTTCGCGAGAAGCTGAGCGGTCTCCACGTCCGATCCTGTCGGCTTAAGGTTCGCATCCATCATGCCCGACGGTGGGATCGCCATGTCGGTCGCGATGCGGATTTTCTTCGCCTTCATGATATCGTCGAGAAGGTCGGCGTGAGCTGCAGTTGTGCCGAGTGCCACGATGCAGGTCATGGCAACTGCGGCAGCGGAAAGCGGACGCTTCATCATCGTTGTTTGTCTCCCTAGATCTTGGTTGTCGTTTAGAGCCCTGTGCCAACGAACTGGGCGAGTTCCGGAGTTGCGGGCGAGGTCAGGATTGCAGCAGGTCCCGTCTCATGGACCTTGCCGCGGTGCATGAACACCACCCGATTGGCGATACCTCTGGCAAATCCCATCTCGTGCGTGACCATCACCATGGTCATGCCGTCCGCAGCGAGCGCTTCAATGACTTTCAGGACCTCGCCGGTCAGTTCCGGATCGAGGGCTGAGGTCACTTCGTCGAACAGCATGACCTTGGGCTGCATGGCAAGCGAGCGGGCAATCGCCGCGCGCTGCTGCTGTCCGCCGGAGAGCTGTTCGGGATATTGGTGGAGCTTGTCTTCCAGGCCGACCTGGGCAAGGACTTGTCGCGCCTGCTCTTTCGCCTGAGCCTTCGAGACGCCCTTCACGGAGCAGGGAGCGAGTGTGATGTTCTCTTCGATGGTCAGGTGCGGAAACAGATTGTAGCTCTGAAACACGATACCGACGTCCTGACGCAGGGCTCTCAAATCGAGCTTCGGGTCGCTGACGCGGTGGCCACACACGACAATCTCGCCACTGTCGATCGTCTCGAAGCGATCAATGCACCGAAGAGCGGTGCTCTTGCCGGACCCACTGCGGCCGATGATGACGAGAACTTCGCCACGGTCGACCTCGAAACTCACACCATCAAGCACCTTGAGTGAGCCGAAGCTCTTGTGCACGTGCTTAAGGGAAACGACCGGCAACTGGGTTGCTGCATTCAAAATTCTGTGCATGTCAGGCAGTCCCGAGTGAGAGGCGGGCAGGGCCGCTGCGCATCTCCAGGCGGCGGCTGATGCGCGATATCGGATAGCAGAGGGCGAAATAGATCGCCGCGATGATGGTGTAAATCAGAAATGGCTCAAAGAGGGAGTTGTTGATGATCTGCCCGGAGCGAGCGAGTTCCACGAAGCCGACTACTGATGCCAGCGAGGTGTTCTTGATGATCTGAACCATGAATCCGACAGTCGGAGGTGTCGCGATCCGGATCGCCTGCGGCAGGATCACCTTCATCATTCGCTGGGAGCGGCTTAGTGCAAGCCCTTCTGCGGCTTCCCATTGCGGTCGCGGAACGGATTGGATGCTGCCGCGCCAGATCTCGCCGAGATATGCGCCGACATAGATCGTGAGCGACGCACCGGCGGCTGTCAGCGGAGAGACAGTCACGCCGAGCGTCGGCAAGCCGAAATAGGTCAGGAACATGATGACGAGTAGCGGTGTGCCCTGGATGAGCTGCACATAGCCGGCGCTGAGAAGCCTCACGATCCTGTTCGGCGAGATGCGGCAGAGGGCAATAGTGAAGCCCGCAATTCCACCCCCGATCAGCCCGATGAGCGACAGGCCGATGGTCCACAGAGCTCCATAGCCCAAGAACATCAGGTGATTGGCATTTAGGGAGCCGCCCATCTTTTCCTCCTCACAAGGGGGTGCCGAGGCGTCGACGACGCGGGAAGATGACAAGACCGAGTAGCCAGAACCCGGCGCGCATGATCAGCGATAGAGCGATGTAAGCGAGCGCCACGAGGATATAGGTCTCGAAGGCACGGTAGGTGTCTGACTGCACGTAGTTCGCAACCGCCGTTAGCTCTTCCGCTGAGATCTGCGATGTCACCGATGAGGCGAGCATCAGCAGTACGAACTGGCTCGTCAGAGACGGATAAACCTTCTCGATCGCGGGCCACATGACGACGTGCCAGTAGATCTGGGCACGGGAGAGTGCGAGACCTTCGGCAGCCTCGATCTGTCCACGGGGAATGGAGTCGAATCCTGCGCGGATGATCTCGGTCGTATAGGCGCCGACATTGATCGTCAGAGCTGCCGCCGCGACGACGAAAGCGGAGAACTTCAGTCCCAGGCTGGCAAGGCCGAAATAGACGAGGAAGATCTGGACCAGGAGCGGTGTGTTCCGGATCGCTTCGACATAGATGCCGCAAATCCGCGAAACGAACGGATGGCGGCTGCGTCGGCCTATGGCGCCGAGAACCCCGATGGCCGTGCCCAGCACGGTTGCGATGAAGGCGAGTTGAAGGGTGAGTACGGCCCCATCGAAGAAAGTCGGCCATCGCTCGAGGATGGTGACGAAGTCCAGATTGAGGTTCATGCCGGTCCGTCTCTCGTCACGCAGCCGTCTGATTGGTCATCCGGTCATAGACGCGGAAAAGAGCCTGATTGCCGTTCGTGCCCTCGCCATGCGCGCGCGCCTCGACATACTGGCTCGTCACCAGCGCCGTTCCCGGCAACGGGACAGAAAGCGAAAGTGCCTGCTCCTGCACGAGACGCAGATCCTTGAGCATCAGGTCGATGCGGAACCCTGCGGAAGCATCACCGGCGATCATGGCCGGACCCAACTTGTCGAGCATCCATGATGCGGCCGAACCGCCGAGAAGCACTTTGCGGAGCTGTTCAAGATCCACGCCGGAGGCGCGTCCAAGTGCAAGCGCTTCGCAGATTGCCTGGAGGTTGATGGCGCAAACAAGCTGGTTGCAGAGTTTGACCGTCTGCCCGGCTCCAGCCTCACCCACACGGGTGATCGTTGTGCCCATGGCGCGGAAATACGGCTCAGCGGACAGGAAGGCATCTTTGTCGCCTCCGACCATGATCGAAAGGGAGGCGTTTTTCGCGCCGACGGGGCCGCCGGACACGGGCGCGTCAAGGAACGCCACGCCTGCGGCCTTGAGATCGGCGTGCATGCGCCGGACGGCGACCGGCGAGATCGTGCTCATGTCGACGACGAGGCGGCCCCGTGGCGGCGAGGTCCGAAGGCCCCCTTCGCCATAGACGACCTCTTCGACCTGCGGAGTGTCGGGGAGCATGGAAATGACGATATCCGCGTCGCGCACGGCATCGGTGAGGCTTTCGGCTCCCATAGCACCGTGGGGAAGGAGCTTATCCACCGCTTCCTTGCGGACGTCGTAGGCGCGCACGGCATAACCCGCCTTGAGCAGATTGAGCGCCATTTCGCGCCCCATCGTCCCCAGGCCTGCAAAGCCGACTGTTCCCTTATGGTCATTTCGCTCCATCATGGCATCTCGTTCTTGTTGTGTTGTCACGAGGCGCTCCGGGGGCCGGGTGCGCCGATTGCTGCACGACGGCGGAAATCGTCGCCGATCGCAAAATGCTCGCGCATGACCCTTTCCGCATGCTCTGGATCGCGCCCTACGATGGCGTCGAAGATGCGGCGATGATCCTCGATCAGGTAGGTTTTCATTGTATCGAAGACCTGAAGAAGTTCTCTCCGCCCCTGGTGGGAGCGCATCAGGATCCCGGACATGGAATCGTGCAGGACAATGAGTGTCTCGGATTTTCCCGCCAGCACGACCGCGCGATGAAATTCGAAATCGGCCACACCGCCGGCATCGGCATCGTCGATCGTCTCAGCGATGCGCGCGAGCGCTTGTTGCAGCCTCTCGAAATCGGACACTGTCGCTCGCTCGGCGGCAAGCCGGACGGCTTGGCACTCGATCGCGATGCGTGCCTGCATCACGTCGTCGATGACCTCCGATTGCTGCGCGAAGGCGAACGTAAAGAAGTCGTTGAGGACGGAGAGGTCGGGACGGCGAACGATTGTTCCGACGCGGTCGCGGATTTCTACGACTCCGAGGACCGTTAGCGCGCGCAGCGCCTCACGCAGGATCGGTCGGCTGACACCGAGCTGCGCAGCGAGATCGCGTTCAGGGATAAGCCGGTCGCCCGGTCGCAATGAGCCTGCAAGCAACCGCTCGCGCAAGAAGGCGAAGACCTTCTCAAACCCCTTGCCGCCACTCTCCCTAAGCCGCGTGATTTCCAGATCAGCGGTCATTCATCTTACCTTGGTCAGACCAAAATACATACCACGGTCAGCCAGTCAAGAATGAAGCACTTTCCCGTTGGGGCGCACGGCAGCGTTGCCGTCCCGCTCGTCCGGGCTGGAGGGGCTGTCCGGCTCACCTGCTCTGGCCCGCAGAGCCCATGGTTAGTTGGCACTCTATGAAAATTTTCTCACGCAGACGGCGGAAGCCGAGGCTGTCAGTATCATGCCGGCGCTCGTTGCTCGCCTTGCAGAGGAGCATGGAGTGATTGCTGCTCCGGCCACTTCTCGCGCGTCTTACGTTGACGCGGTCTCACATACAAAAAATCGCAGATGGCGGGGAGTGCGCACGTGCGGACGTTCGGGGCGCCGGATTTGGAGAGGTCACAATGTCAGCCACGCACGTGAGCAGCCGTCCGCGCTCACCCAGGTGGCAACGGGCGGGGGCGGGATCCGCTGTCGATAGCGACGAAGGTGAAGATCGCCTCGGTCACCTTGATCTGCTCATCCCCGTCCCGTGAGCGGCGCCAGGCTTCCACCTGAAACTTCATGGAGGTTCGTCCCGTCGAGATTAGCTCGGCATAGACCGAGACCTCGTCGCCGACATGGACAGGAGAATGGAAGGCCATGCCGTCCACCGCGACGGTGACGCAGCGACCCCGAGCGCGTCGGGCGGCGGCGTTCCCGGCCGCGAGATCCATCTGGGACATCAGCCAGCCGCCGAAAATATCGCCTGCCGGATTCGTATCAGACGGCATGGCAATCGTCCGGATGACCGGCAGGCGTGCTTGCATCTCTTCCGACGTCATGCCTCGTTTCCCTCGATGATGCTTGCTTGTCCTACAATGCTTCATGGCAGCCAATGCCGCGGTCTCCCGGAGGATGCCGGAAGGAACCCGTACAGGCAATGGAGGGAAGCCGGGGCAACGATGGTGAGTACATTTCCACTCGTCTCGGCTCAGTCGCCCACGAACACCTCGTCGCATTCCTTGCGGATGGTGGGCAGTAGGGTGATCACAGGCAGGATCGCGGCGATGGCGAACCGGCCGATGCACATCACGTTAGAGCATCGACCCATTAGTGGACCCACTTTTGGGTCGATGCTCCACTCTTTGGAGAGCGCATCGTTGGGTGGGAAAACCGGGGCCACTTTTCACTGGCGTGGTCCTTCGGGTCGCTGATGCAGCCCTCTGGGTCCGCACGATGTGCTAGAGCATCGGACGATTTGTCGGACTTGCCCGATTCCCCCTCTCCCGAGTGGAGAGAGGTGGGGTATCGTGGATCCGCCTTTCAGTCCGATGCTCTAGTAGGCAGCGAGTTGATCGAGACGATGCCGCATAACATCAGGGTCGCCGGGAACATCAGGCGAAAGGGCACCTGCAGAAGTCCACCCCGGTGGCTTCGACGGGGAAGCGGCCGGGGTGGGATCTATGACATTGATGGATCAGTTCGTGGCGATGGAGGCCTTCCCGATGATGTCAGCCCAGCGGGCGGATTCCGACTTCATCATGGCGGCGAACGCCTCCGGGCTGTTGCCGATCGGCTCGGCACCCTCATTCTCCAGGCGCTCGCGCACGACGCCGTTCTTGATCGTCTCAATTGTTGCGGTTCGGATTTTGTCGGCGATGTCCTTCGGCGTCCCCTTAGGCACGGCGAAGCCATACCAAGCGGTAGCCTCGTAGGTCGGCCAACCGCTCTCCGCGACGGAGGGCACGTCCGGGAATTTCTTGGCCCGGGTCTTGGAGGTCACCGCTAGAACGCGGGCATCCGAACTCTCGATCAGTCCGAGGACGGACGGGACCGTCGTCACCATGAAATCCATGCGGCCGCCGAGGAAGTCGTTCAGCGCTGGCCCGGCCCCTTTGTAGGGGACGTGGACCGCCTCGAACTTCGCTTCCTGAGCAAGCAAAACCGTAGCCAGATGGCTTGCCGAGCCATTGCCGGCCGACCCATAGGTCAGCTTGCCAGGGTTCTTCTGGGCATATTCGATCAACTCCTTGACCGTCTTGTAAGGCGAGTTCTTCGGCACGATCACAACGAGTGGAGCCGCCGTAATCAAGGTCAGCGGATCAAAGGCCGTCAGCGGATCGATCTTGACGTTCTTGAACAGGTGCGGGTTGACCACCATCGGGCCTTGGTTCGCCATCAGGACGGTGTAACCATCCGGCGCGGCATTCGCCGCCTGCTGAGTGGCGATATTGCCGCCGGCCGACCCGTTGTTCTCAACGACCAAGCTCTGCCCAAGCTTTTCTCCGACACCCTGAGCGACAAGGCGAGCGATCGCATCCGTCCCGCCGCCAGCGGCATAGGGGACGACGAGTTTCATCGGGCGGGACGGGAATGCATCCTGCGCGATGGCGCCGCTAAGGGGCGATGTGATCGCGGTCAACGTAGCTAGGGCGGCGCAGCAGAGCAGTCGGCGTGTGATGGTCATGAGCGTTTTCTCCTCTTTGTTGTATCCCTTCCAGCGGCGCAATGACAGCACTTGCTGGGACGATGATCTTCCCCTCGAAGATTCTGCGGGCGGTGCGGACAAGACTTGCCCGCGCGATCTGGCCTGAAGCGTCGATACTCAGGTCGATCTCGATCCGACCGCTTGGGTGTTCGAGATTCACCAATGACGAAAGTTCGGAAGCGGCCAGGTCATGCGCGACGCTTCCCGGCAACCGGCATGCCGCGGCGATGCACAATGCGCCTGTGACCGCGTGCCCCTTGTGGCAGCGCTTCGAATTCATGAAGTAGCGTGAAGTGATCGTGCCGCCGTGACGTGCGCTGGACAGGATCCCGATCTTGGGAACGACGCTGCCCGAGACGTCTCCGAGGCCCATGCGAAGGCCGGCCTCCAGGCGAATGGTTTCAAGACGAGCCAGGAGACTATTGTTGGCTTCAAGCTCGTCGGGAGTTTCGTCTCCGGACATGCCGAGGTCGCCTGCGCGCAGGAGCACCATCGGCATGGCGTAGTCGATGAGCGTCACGGGAGTGTTGTCGATGAATTCGCGGACGTGCCCGGTCGGCAGAAATGCTCCCGTCTTGGAGCCGACAGCATCCAGGAAGGTTAGCTTCACTGGTGCGGCGGTGCCGGGCACACCGTCAATCGCCGTTTCTCCCTCATAGTCCACGACGCCCGCAGGGGTCTTGACCACGGCTTCGACAGTGGTTGCGGTATTGCGGTTAAAGATTCGGACGGTCGTCTCGCCGACCTGGGCCGGCACTAGTCCGGCCTCGATGGCGAAGGGACCCACGGCCGACAGCATGTTGCCGCAATTCGGGCTGAAATCCACAAAAGCCCGGTCGGTCGCGACCTGCGCGAACAGATAATCGACGTCCGCACCCGGCCGGGACGAGCGGGCAACGATCGCGACCTTGCTGGTCATCGGATTGCCGCCACCAATGCCGTTCACCTGGAGCACGTGGGGCGAACCCATGGCGGCAAGCAGGAAGCGATCCCGCTCTTCCGGGTCAACGGGAAGATCCTCCTCGAGGAAGAACGGCCCCCGCGATGTTCCACCCCGCATGAGCACGCATGGGATCTGGAAGGAACTCTTCTTCGATATGGCGAGCGAGACTGACACAGCGGCAGGTCCGGGTGAAATTTCTTTGCCGCCGATCAATCTCAAATATTGAAAATGCTGTGAAATGCAAAGATCGGTGTTATTGATGCGTAATGAGCATCAATTTCGAAGCCCTTGACCTGCGCGCCTTTGTTGCCGTTGTGGACCTTGAGGGGTTCCACCGGGCGGCTGAGGTGCTGAACCTGTCTCAGCCGGCCCTGAGCCGCCGTATCCAGAGACTTGAGGCTGCTGTTGGGGCTGCGCTCCTGGAGCGTACGACCCGGCGCGTGGCCCTGACCACCGTCGGTCGGGAGTTCCTGCCGCTCGTGCGGCGGATGCTTGATGAATTCGACTCTTCCCTGTTCGCCATGAGGGAGCTGGGTCAGCAGCGGGGAGGGCAGATCACTCTCGCATGTGTCCCCACAGCGGCGTTCTACTTTCTCCCGTCAGTCATCGCCCGCTTCAAGGAACAGTATCCGAACATTCGCTTCAGGATCCTGGACCTATCGGCGAATGAGGGACTGGAGAGCGTCGCCCGCGGCGAGGTCGAATTCGGTATCAATCTCCTGGGCGGATCCGATCCCGACCTGTCGTTCGAACCATTGCTGGAGGATCCGTTTGTGCTTGCCTGCCGACGCGATCATCCGTTGGCTGAACGAGCGTCGCTGACATGGTCGGATCTCGAGGGGCAGCCGCTTGTGGCCGTGAGCAGGACGAGTGGCAATCGCATCATGCTGGATGCAGCCCTTGTCCGCGCAGGAGTGCACCTGAGCTGGTCTTACGAGGTAACCCACCTCTCGACATCCCTGGGGCTGGTAGAGGCGGGTCTCGGGATCTCCGTCCTGCCGCGGCTCGCCACGCCGCAGGATGAACATCCGATCATTGTCACGCGTCCGATCGGAAGCCCGGAGGTGTCACGCACCATTGGCGTTGTCAGGCGGCGCGGCGGTCGCCTTGCTCCGGCTGCTGAAAGGTTCCTTGCGATGCTTCTCGGAACCTGGAAAAACGCGAGTTAGTCTTCATCCCAATTATCCGTGACGATATCGAGCATGGATCCCCTCGTCGGATCAGGTCCGTGGAGCGATTCTGAGAGCCGTACAAGAAGGCTACCGGAGCAAGCAAAGGCGTATTGCAGAACTGGACAAGATGAGGACAGACAATCCATCCCAATCGTTGAAATGAAACAGCCTTCCTCCAAGGTATCTGTGGAAGAGGGATAATCCCCTAGAGCAGCCATTCATTCACAATTCGGCCACGAATTCCCAGTCACATTCCGCCGCCGATTTTGGCTGGAGGAACACAGATGCGGTGCTACTTCCATCTATTAAACCACCATGAAGAATTGATCGATGATGAGGGAGTAGAAGTCCCTGACCTTGAGAGTGCAAAGCTCCATGCATTAATAGCAGTGAGCGAGCTGCAACGAGAGTACGACGGGGTGATTGAGGATTGGCATGAATGGCGTCTCCACATCCATAGCTCTAAAGGTTCCCTTCTTCACACTTTCCCTCTCCTGAAACCATCGTCTTGAATGTTTCTCTGGTTCTTTCTCTGAAAGGCGCCATTCAAGTATTGTAACTCAGAAGTATCGGGATGTTTAATCCTGAGTAGGGTCAGCCAGACAGGTCTATGCTACGCTGCAATTTCGACCTTCTGATTGATCAGAATGCGATCAATGCCCCTGAGAGCAGAGATCTCAGCGACTTCGATCAGGCTCGGGAGGTAGCTAAGGCCATGTGCTCTGCCACAAGCGGCAGACGATGAGATTTTTCCGTCATAACGCTGAACAATCCACCAAGCGCCCCGCTTAGATCGTTTGAGGCAGGTACCCGAACATCGATTTGGTTTCGAGAAACTCTTCGAAACCGAACCGTCCCCATTCGCGCCCATTGCCCGATTGTTTATAGCCGCCGAAAGCGGCCGCATTATCACCCCGGAAGCCGTTCAGATGGACCATGCCGGCTCGGATGCGACGCGCCACCCGGCGCGCTCGTTCGATATCGCCTGATGTCACGTAACTCGAGAGACCATAGACCGTGTCATTGGCGATCCGGATCGCATCCTCCTCATCCTTGTAAGGCATAACCGACAGGACAGGTCCGAAGATCTCCTCTCGCGCGATGCTCATGTCATTCCGCACATCCGCGAACACGGTCGGCCGCACGTAATAGCCGCGATCAAATCCGGCCGGGCGCCCGGGGCCACCTGCCACAAGAGTCGCTCCTTGCTCGATTCCTGCTTCGATCAGGCTCTGGATTCGTGCGAATTGGATTTGGCTCACCACGGGACCGATGGTAGTGGATGGGGAGCGTGGGTCACCCACGATTGTCTCCTCGGCGATGCGTCTTGCGATCGCTGCGACTTCATTCTGACGGCTGAACGGGACGAGGAGGCGCGTGGGCGCGTTGCAGGATTGCCCACTATTCGCAAAGCAGGCCCGAACACCATGCGTGACGGCTGCTTCAAAATCCGCGTCCTCGAGCAGAATATTCGGCGACTTGCCACCGAGTTCCTGATGAACGCGTTTGACCGTATCGGCGGCCGCCTTCGCGACGAGGGTTCCGGCGCGGGTCGAGCCGGTGAAGGACACCATGTCCACATCTGGGTGGCTTGCAAGGGCCTGCCCTACATGAGGACCGTCGCCGTTGATCAAGTTGAACACTCCTGCCGGGACGCCTGCATCGTGCAGAATCTCCGCAAATATCGCTGCGGAGAACGGGGCAACTTCACTCGGCTTGAGTATCATGGTGCATCCGGCCGCAAGAGCTGGACCGACCTTGCAGGCGATCTGGTTCAAGGGCCAGTTCCAAGGCGTGATGAGACCGCAGACCCCGATCGGCTCCCGGGCGATCACGGTCGCATTGATCACCTCGTCGAACTCGTAGGTTTTCAGGACATCGATGGCACGCTGGAGATGACCAAGCCCGGCCGGTACGTGGCGCTCACGTGCGAAAGCGAGAGGCGCCCCCATTTCGGTCGAAATCGCCTCGGCCAGCTCTTCGCTGCGTTGGCGATAGAGGGTAATGATCCGGGTGAGCAGATCCAGACGATCCTCGCGGCTGACATCGCTATAGGTTGCAAACGCCCGCCGTGCAGCAGCGACCGCCATGTCTACGTCGGCTGCGGTGCCGGCAGAAACCGTCCCGGCGATTTCCTCGGTGGCAGGATTGATTACGTCGATGAGTCCCTGTTCCGTGGGAGGAACCCATTGTCCGTCGATGTAAAAGTGATGGCGATGCAGCACGATTGCCCTCCGTCTTTCTGATCCGCAGGTCTCAATTCATCTGTCTGACGGCAAGGCGGATGCTATCGATCGTCTGTTCAATCTGCTCTTCCTCGATGATGAGTGGTGGAGACAGGACAATCATGTCGCCCGACGCTCTGACGAGAACGCCATTCTCGTAGCACATCTGCGCGCAAAGATTGCCACGTGCTCCCGGCTCGCCCGTACGGGGTGCCAGTTCCACAACGCCGAGAAGCCCGATATTCCGGATATCCGCAACGTGGGTCTCGTTACGCAGGCTGTGCAGCGCTGCTTCCCAAATGGGAGCGATAGCAGCACTCCGCTCGAAAAGACCCAGATCTTGATACACGTCCAAGGCAGCAAGGCCGGCGGCGCATGCGAGAGGATGACCCGAATAGGTGTAGCCATGGAAGAGTTCAATGGCCTCTGGCGGCCCGGCCATGAAGGCGTCGAACACGAAGTCTCGGAGGATGACGCCACCCATCGGGACTGCCCCGTTGGTCATGCCCTTGGCACAGGTGATGATGTCCGGTCTCACACCGAGTGCCTGAGCGGCGAAGGGCTGCCCCAGGCGCCCGAATCCGGTGATGACCTCGTCGAAGATGAGCAATATCCCATGACGGCTGCAGATGGAGCGCAACCGCTCAAGATATTGCAGCGGCGGCGGATAGACGCCTCCCGAGCCGATGACAGGCTCAACGATCACCGCTGCGACGGTCGCGGGATCCTGGATCTGCAGAAGGCTTTCGAGTTCGTCCGCATAGTGGGCGCCTGTTTCAGGACGGCCTCGCGAGAATCCCATGGTAGAGCGGTCATAGGGTAGAGACAGGTGAGCCACATCCGGGAGAAGGGGGCCGAAATCCCGTTTGTGGCGTCCGATGCCACCGACGGAGAGGCCGCCGAAACCCATGCCGTGATAGCCTTTGGCTCGCCCTATGAATTTGGTGCGCCCGGCATCCCCGCGGGCGCGATGATAACCGCGGGCGATCTTGAGTGCGCTGTCGACCGCCTCAGAGCCGGAATTGGTGAAGAACACGTGTTCGAAACCCTCGGGGGCCATGTCGGTGAGGCGACGGGCAAGTTCGAAGGCACCCGGGTGGCTCATCTTGAACGAGGAGACGAAGTCAAGGCGGCCTGCGGCCTCGCGGATGGCCTCGACGATCCGCGGCTGGGCGTGACCCGCGTTGACGCACCACAGTCCGGCCATGGCATCGAGCACGCGGCGGCCATCCGCCGTAGTGTAGTGCATTCCCTCTGCGCCGACGAACATCATCGGGTTCGCCTGGAACTGCCGCATGGCCGTAAAGGGCAACCAACAGGTGTCGCCCACATCGTTGGCGAACGGACGGGCAGCAGTCTGTGGCGAGGCTGTCATTGGCGTGCTCCTGGGACAGGATTAGCTTTGTAGCGGATTATTGGACTTTATTCAGATGAAATACACTTGCGTTTAGCCCGGATCCGGGTTGTCGCGCGACCGGACTTGGCTCGCCCGCTCAAGGTGCCGTCGCAGCAGGACCGAAGCGACTTCGCGCTCACCTTTGGCCAAGTAGTCGAGAATTTCTATATGCTCGCGGCAGTTGATCACGACGCGCTCGAACCCGAACTTCCAGTCGTATTGGGAAAAGCGCCTGAGCTGATTCTGGTGGCGGATGGCGGAGTGGATGAAGCGGTTTCCAGAGGCCGCGGCCAAGCCTTCGTGAAAGGCGGCGTTCATTTCAAAGAACGCGATACTGGAGGTTTCCTGCCACGGGCGTTCGAGCGTCTCTGCGTGGCTCCGACGCATGTCCTCGATCCATTGCGGCTCGAGCCGGAAAGTCGGTTCCAGAATTCCCATTGGTTCAACGAGCAGACGGAAACGGTAGCTTTCGTCGCGGGCCGCAGGATCCCGGAAACCGGTCACAAATCGCCAGCCATAGCCCGGCTTGCGCTCGACCATCTCGAGATCCGATAGGCGGGACAGGACGCGCTGGACCGTCGGGCGGTTCAGGCTATAGCGCCGCATGATCTCGACTTCCGAGAAGTCCTGGGGAAGCTCGTCTTTCCGGCGATCGCGGGCGATCTGCACCAGCCACTCCTCGTCCATGTCGGAAGTGGCTGTGGCAGGGGCCTGCTCCGGAAGGGCGACGAGTTCCATCCCCCGGTTCGGGCGGCGGGCCAGAATCCCCTGATTCTCCAGGTGCTGGAGGGCGCCTCGAACGGGGGTTCGTGAAACCTCGAGGCGTTTCGCCAAACTGTTCTCGTTCAGCAATGCCCCGACCTGCAGTCCGTCCTCATTCACGAGGCGGACGATCCGGTCGGCCAGATCCTGCTGCAAACGGCTCGGCTGGTACACGCTGAAATTTCCTATTGATTGTATTCTCTCATGATGAAATACAATAAGTCCAATCGAATTGCCAGAGTCAATGAAGAGGCTTTCCAGATGGTCCTGCCCTGTCCGCTCATCGAGGTGTCCGGCTCCCCCCGTGAACGCGGGCGCCAATACGGGGAGCAGGCTGTCGCCAGGATTCGGCTCGGGATCGATCATTATTCATCGCAGATCGCCAGTCACAAGCTCACCGGGGACGACATCAAGGCGCTTGTGCGCAAGTTCGAGCCCGCCATCGACCGGTTCGACCCGACTTACCTCGAAGAGATGCGTGGTATTGCCGAGGGTGCTGGGGTCGCGCTGGAATCCATTGTGCTTCTGAATGCCCGGACTGAAATCCTGAAACTGTCCCGGCGCCCTGCCGCCGAGTGGGATGCGCTCGATGACGAGCCGGATGGATGCACCGGCGTCGTCGTTCTGCCCGAGGTAACGACAGAGGGGCGTCTCATTCATGCGCAGAATTGGGACTGGAAGGCCGAATGCGCCGAGACCGCAGTGGTGCTCAAAATCAGGCGCGATGATGGCCCCGATATTCTGACCTTCACGGAGGCGGGGGCGCTGGCGCGGTCCGGATTCAATGCCGCTGGGATCGCAATTACCGCAAACTATCTCGAAACTGATCGTGACTATCGGCGGCTGGGAGTTCCCCTCGCGCTGATTCGCCGAAAGGTTCTGGAGCAGAAGCAACTGGCGGCCTCGATGCACGCGGTCTACACGACGCGGAAATCGGCGGCGAACAACATGATCGTCAGCCAGGCCAACGGCATCGCGATCGATTTCGAGTGCGCGCCCGACGAGACGTTCCAGGTTCTGCCCGAGCGCGGCCTCATCGTGCACGCCAATCACTTCCAGAGCCCGGTGGCACTCACCAAGCTCAGGGACACCGGGATTGCCAACACACCGGACAGCCTCTATCGCGATCTGCGCGTCCGGGCCCTGATTGAGCCGCATCTCGGCAGCGTGACGCGCGACGTCGTCAAGAATGCGCTGTTCGATGACTTCGAGTCGCCCTGGTCGGTCTGCCGACCGCCGCGCAAGAATCTCGGCAGCAACTTGAGCGCGACAGTGGCGATGATCGTCATGGAGCCGATGCTCGGCCTCATGGAGGTCGCCATGCTGCCGGCGCTGAATCAGACCTTCACCGAGTACAAACTCGACATGGAGATTCAGCGCCCGACCATAAAGGCGCACTTCGAGGCGGTCTCAGCCGCACCTTATGTGAAGGCGATCTAAGCAGCCGTCATGAGCTGCAACGACAAAGAAAACGAAATGGGAACTAGAACAAACGGAGGATCATGATGACAGTGAAGGCAACAACTCTTTTGGCAGGCTGCCTGACAGGAGCCTTGATGGCGGTGGCGCTTCCGGCGTTGGCCCAGCAGACCCCGTTGCGGATTTCCCTCAACGCCGACATCCGCAGCACCAATCCCGGCGTCAACCGGGACGACAACACGGACGCAGTGGTTCTGCATGCTGTCGAGGGGCTGGTCGCCTACGGTGAAGACTCGAGCATCAAGCCTCTTCTGGCGCAGTCGGTGTCGGTTTCCGAGGATGGTCTTGCCTATACGTTCAAGCTGCGCAACGGCGTCAAGTTCCACAATGGCGCTCCCTTGACAGCCGAGGATGTCGCCTGGAGCTGGAAACGCTATACGGATCCCAAGACCGAGTGGCGTTGTCTCTCCGAGTTCGACGGGCGCGGCCGGTCGAAGGTGCAGGCGGTCGAGACGCCCGATGCCCAGACGGTCGTGTTCCGTCTCGACAAGCCGGACGCTCTGTTCCTCGCGACGTTGGCGCGCACGGATTGCGGCATGACCGGGATCATCCATAAGGATTCCGTGAAGGCTGACGGATCGTGGGACAAGCCAATCGGAACCGGTCCGTTCAAACTCGAGGAATGGCGCCGGGGCGAGTTCGTCAAGCTGTCCAAGTTCGATGGCTACGCGAACCCTGCCGAAGGCAAGATCGATGGCTATGCCGGCTCGAAGCGTCCACTGGTGAACGAGGTTCGCTTCGTTGTGGTCCCGGACAGCGCGGCTGCCAAAGCGGCGGTGCTGCGAGGCGACATCGATGTCGTGCCGGATATCGCCAATGCCGATGTGAAAGAGATCAAGGCCAACCCGTCGCTGGGCATCTCGATTGCCCAGAACATGGGTCTGAGCACGTTGTTGATCCAGACGCGGGATCCGCTTCTGTCGAATGTCAAGCTGCGGCAGGCCATTGCTGCGGCCCTCGATACACCTCAAATTGCCAACGCCGTCACCGAAGGTCTGGCAAAGCACAACAACTCGATCGTGCCCTTGAGTTCGTCCTATCACACCGCAGCTCATGACGAGGGCTACACATACGACCCCGAGGCTGCACAACGGCTTCTGAAGGAGGCCGGCTACAAAGGTGAACCGATCGTCATCCTCACGAACAAGCGCTACCCCCAGACCTTTGCATCTTCGGTGCTCATTCAGGCCATGCTGCAGGCAGTCGGGATCAATGCCACCCTTGAGGTTCTGGAATGGGGCACCCAGCTCGATCGGTATAACAAGGGCAATTATCAGGTTATGGCATTCCCATACTCGGCTCGCCTCGACCCGTCTTTGAGCTATGACTCCGTCATGGGACCCAAGGACAAGCAGCCCCGTAAGGTTTGGGACAATCCCGAGGCGCAGGCTCTGCTCGAAAAGTCGATGACAGTCTCCGACAAGGCCGGGCGTCAGAAGATCTTCGACGAGCTGCATGCCCGCTTCGTGAAGGAAGTGCCCTTCGTGATGCTCTATAATGGCATCGAAGCCAGCGCGTATCGCAAGAGTATCCAAGGCTACAGCGCCTCCGTCCTGTCCAAGCCGCGGGCTTGGGAAGTGCGCATCGCCAACTGATCGGGTTGCGTTCTGATACGGATCGGCCGCCGACAGGCGGCCGATCGACAACATCGATGCCGGCTCTCACGCGGATGCCCTTCATGAATCAAGTTGTCACGCTGATGCCAACCGATCAGGTCCGTCAGGAGGAGCTCGGGCGGCAGATCTATGATCGGGGTCGCACGACGATATTCGCGAGCAAACGCGATCCGCGTTTTTCCTATTGTCTGTATGTGCCTCCGGATCTGGGCCGAGGCAATGCCCCCGATCTCGTTGTCGCGATGCATGGCACCGGCCGAGCATTCATGACCTATCGCGATGCCTTCGCAGAGTTCGGCCGCTGGAACAACTGCATCATTCTGTGCCCGCTTTTTCCCGTGAGCGTACGAGGTGACGGCAATCGCGACGGTTTCAAGTACATGCAGGAAGCCGAGATCCGCTATGACGATATCCTTCTGTCCATCGTGGAGGAGGTTGGCGAGCGCTATGGCCTCGACGTTACGCGCTTCGCGCTGTTCGGGTTCTCCGGCGGCGGCCACTTCACGCATCGCTTTCTCATCCTACACCCAGATCGTCTTTGGGCAGCTTCGATCGGAGCTCCGGGTTCGGTGACGCTCCTCGATCCGACGCGTGACTGGTGGGTTGGTGTCCGCAATGTTAAGGAGCGGTTCGGCATCACGGTCGACGTGGCTGCCATGCAGCGTGTGCCTGTGCAGATGATCGTGGGCGCCGCCGACCTCGAGACTTGGGAAATTACGCATCGAGAGGGCAGCCCGCACTGGATGTCGGGCGCAAACGATGCCGGACATACGCGCCCGGAGCGGCTCGACAGCCTGCGCCGCTCCTTCGAGGCATCCGGAATTCGTGTTCGTTTCGATCTCGTGCCGAACGTGCCGCATGATGGCAAACGGGTTGTGCCGCAGGTGCAGGACTTTCTCGCTGGCGTCCTGAAGGACAGGCGCTCGGCGAGGACGGAACCGAGTGTGATTCAGGCGCCATGACATTCTTAGGGATTGTTTGGAGAGGGAGAGAGGGGACGCGATGCTGCGCTTCATAGCCAGACGGATTCTCATGGCGGTTCCGACGCTTCTCATCATGGCGGTCTCGGTCTTTGCTCTCATCCGCTTCATCCCGGGCGATCCCGCGGCGCTCATGCTCGGCGACATGGCCGATCCGGCGAGCCTTGCCGATCTGCGGGAGAGGTTGGGACTCAATGAGAGTCTGCCGGTTCAGTTCGCGATCTGGTTCGGCAACATCTTCCAGGGTGATCTCGGCCTTTCAATCACTTCGAGCCAGCCGGTCCTGCCTCTTATCATCGATCGCTTCTGGATCAGCGCCAAGATCGTGCTCATTGCCGTCCTGTTCGCCACCCTGGTCGCCGTGCCAGCCGGGATGATCGCGGCCTGGCGTCAGAACAGCCTGACCGACCTCATTCTGGTTGGAACAGCGACGATCCTGTTGTCGATTCCGACGTTCTGGCTGGGGCTTCTCTTGCTGATCCTCTTTGGACTGAAGCTCGAATGGTTGCCCATCGTCGGCTACGTGTCGTTTTCCGAGGATCCGACGGCGGCGCTGCTCTACATCATCATGCCTATCGCGACCCTGTTCCTGCACGAGATGGGCGTGCTGATCCGCATGTCCCGCGCGAGCACGCTAGAAGTCCTCCGCCTCGACTACATCACCCATGCCCGAGCCAAAGGCCTCTCCGAAGGCGCAGTGTTGATGCACCATGCCTTCAAGAATGCCTTCGGCCCGACATGGACGCTCATCGGGCTCGTCCTCGGAAATCTCCTCGGCGGAATCGCCGTCGTTGAGACCGTGTTCACGATTCCGGGCCTCGGCCGCCTTCTCGTTGACTCGATCTTCGCGCGCGACTACCCGGTCATCCAAGGCTGCTTGCTTTTCATCGCCTTCGTCTACGTTGTTGTGAACATTGTCGTCGACCTGCTTTATCCCGTATTCGATCCGAGAGTGACGGCCGAATGAGATTTGCTGCTCCCAATGCCATTCTTGGTGGTCTGATCATCGGCGTTCTTGGCGTCTGCGCCCTGTTTGGGGCGCTCTGGACACCTTTCGATCCGTTGAAAATCAATTTCGCTGCTCGCCTCCAGCCACCTGGGCCCGTGTACTGGCTCGGGACCGATGAGTTCGGCCGGGATGTCCTCAGCCGATTGATGGCGGCTGCCGCGACAAGCGTGTGGATCAGCCTTGTTACCGTGACGACGGCGATTGCGGTCGGGACGGTGATCGGCATGCTGACGGGTTATCTGCGCGGCTGGACCGACCGGATTCTTATGGCCTTCAACGATGCTCTGTTGGCCTTCCCGGGCATTCTGCTGGCTCTTGGTCTTCTCGCCGTCATCGGCGCCAACAAGTACGGCATCATCCTGGCGCTGGGGCTTGCCTATGCGCCTTCCGTAGCCCGCGTCGTGAGGGGCACCGTCCTGTCTCTGCGGGAAAAGGAATATGTCGATGCATCGAGGGTGATGGGAAATTCTGAAATCTATACCATGGCGCGACATATTCTGCCCAATTGCATCGCTCCCCTAACGGTGCTCGCCACGTCCATGTTCGGCTGGGTACTCCTTGCGGAAAGTGCCCTGAGCTTCCTTGGTCTGGGAGTGCCGCCTCCGGCTCCGACTTGGGGCAGCATGCTGGCCAGCAGCCGTTCCTTCATCGCCCAGGCTGTATGGCTCGGTATCTTCCCCGGCCTGTGTATCTCGCTGACGCTGCTCGGCATCAACCTGCTCGGCGATGCCGTGCGCGACAAACTCGATCCGAGAATGCGAGGAGTCTGATCATGACCAGGACCGAACTGCTCCAGGTCGAGGGACTGAACCTCGTTGTTGCGCAAGCAGGGCTCGAAGTTGTCAAGAACGTGAGCTTTTCCGTCGCGCCGGGCGAGATCGTCGGCATTGTCGGCGAGTCCGGAAGTGGAAAGACGCTCGCGGCCCGAGCCATCATGGCCCTTGAGCCGCCAGCGATCCAGAGGACTGCCGGGAGCATCCGCTTCGAAGGAAAAGACCTTGACCAACTCTCGCCGAAAGATTTGCGGCGCTTGAGGGGGGCACGCATGGGGATGGTGTTCCAGGAGCCCATGACCTCGCTCAACCCGTCGATGCTCATCGGCCGGCAACTGGACGAGGGTCTGGAGCTTCATCGCGATCTCGATGCCAACGAACGCAGGGAGCTCATCCTCAACATGCTCCGGAGGGTTGGAATCAAGGATCCCGAGGGAGCACTCGAAGCCTATCCGCACCAGTTCTCCGGCGGCATGCGTCAGCGGATCATGCTGGCTTCGGTCATGCTTCTTCAGCCGGCTCTTCTGATTGCCGACGAGCCGACGACAGCACTGGATGCTGTTGTCCAGCGTGACGTGCTTGAGCTCATGGTGGAGCTCACACGCGCCCGAGGGACGGCAGTGCTCATGATCAGCCATGATCTCTCGATGGTCGCTCGCTACACCGATCGCATTATCGTCATGTGCAAAGGCGAAATCGTCGAGCAGGGGGCGACGCAGGATCTGCTGCGCCATCCTCGGCATCCCTATACGCAGAAGCTGCTGGCTGCGATGCCGCGACGCCTGCCCAAGCGCGATCTCTCTGCTTCCGTCGAACCGGTCGTGGAAGTGCGCGATCTCGTGGTGGAGTATCGCGGGCGACAGGGCTTCTTTCGCAAGGAGCCCGGTAAACGGGCGCTTCACGGCGTCAGCTTGGCAATCAGGCCGAGGGAGGTCGTGGCGCTGGTGGGAGGATCAGGATCCGGCAAGACGACGCTGGGTCGCACGATTGCCGGCCTGCTCGATCCCACGGACGGCGACATCCGCTTTGCCGGGCGTCCCGTTCGCCGCGGTTCCGAGGGCTGGAGCAACTATCGCCTCAACTGCCAGATGGTGTTCCAAGACCCGTATTCCTCGCTCGATCCACGCATGACGATTGCAGACCTCGTCCGCGAAGCCCTGCGTCTGGTGCCGGAGATGGGGCATCGCGAGAAGATGGACCGGGTGCGCGAGATCCTGCATGACGTCGGTCTCGGCGATCAGTTCGCCGGGCGTTACCCCCACGAATTGTCGGGCGGGCAACGTCAGCGGGTCGCGATTGCACGTGCTTTGGTGCGCAGGCCCGCATTTGTCATTGCCGATGAGCCTGTCTCCGCCCTCGACGTCACGGTGCGGGCCCAGGTCCTTGACCTGTTCGCTGACCTGCAACAGCGGCACGGCTTTTCCTGCCTCTTCATCAGCCACGACCTTGGGGTCGTTGAGCAGATCGCAGACAGGGTCATCGTCATGCAGGATGGCCGCATCGTGGAAGAGGGGGATCGCGATACGATCTTTGATCAACCGCAGGATCCTTACACTATCAAACTCCTTTCCGCGATCCCGGCGCTTGAGGCTACGGCAAACGGTGGCGTTCGGCTGAGATGGCGTTTCGACGACATGCCCGACGGTTTTGTGGCCACGGCATGAGCACTCAGGCCCAAGTTTCGAAGGGGATCGGCTCAACCAGCTAAGGCTGCAAAGGCTGCCAAGGTAACAGACTGGCTATGGGCCTGCTGCCCCACGAGCCTGATCTGAGCCCCCAAATCAGTAATCGATGGCCATGCTGCCCCGTCGTGAGCGGTCAGTTAGGTCTTCCCAGACCCGCTATCGCATTGGCGGTGTGAGGTGTGAGCGGACCTTGATTTAGGCGATTCTACTTCGCGAGCTGACGCGACTTAGGTCCTTCATCCCAACTAGGCTCAGTCGGTGGGCCTCGGCAGCTTCCTATCGGCGCTGATTTGTGCGTTAGACTTTTGGGTAACAGGAGAGCGATTATAGGTTTCGGTATCCATTTCTGGCCTACTTTATGCCAGTGCCGACAATAGTTGCAGATCCATGTGCCGTCTAACGCCTACCCGATGCTATTCTCCAGGAAGTATGCTGTGAAATTATTTTCCTGGTACAGGAGCGCGCTCGCCCGCAATCCCGTTTTGAACGTTCTGGTTCTGGCTGCGTTCTTCAATCTGTTTTGTGTCGCTCTCATTTTCGATGAACGGCAAAATGCCCTTATTCAGGCAAAGGGGTCATCAGGAAATATTGTTGCGGCTGTCGGAAGGGACATCTCCCGTAACATCGAGATCATCGATCTGACGATCCAGAAGATTATTGATCGGATCAAGCAGCCTGACTTTGCTCGACAGGGGTCTGATCTTCAACGGCAGCTGCTGTTCGATCAGGTTGCCACGGCACGATACTTTGCCGCGATCGCAGTAGCGGATCAAACCGGAAAACTAACATATCACTCCCGTCTCACTGATCTGAATGTCATCAACGTGGCAACAAACCAATACTTTATGGCCCACCGTGATCATCCAGATACGGGACTCTACGTTTCGCTCCCCATCAAGAGTCCGGTGGGTCTTGGGTGGGCCATCGTCTTTAGCCGGCAGCTATCCCACTTGGATGGTAGCTTTGCCGGGATCGTCTACGTGGCTCTGAGCCTCGACTACTTCACCGATCTGTTTCGCAGGATGGATCTCGGACCAAATGGCTCCATGGCCCTCATACGCCGGGATGGAAAACTGCTTGCGCGGGAGCCTTTCAATGAAAGGCAACTCGGTACGGATATCAGCACGACGGATATTTACCGTCAATTTTCTATGGAACGGTCAGGGTCGTTCGAATCCCACGCTTCACCACTCGACGGCATTCCGCGTCTCTATACATTTGCCCAGATCGGGGATTTCCCGTTAACGATCAGCGTGGGGCGCACCCTTCGAGACGTCTATGCCGCCTGGTGGCGCCGCGCCTTCACGATTGGCATTATCGTCGTGGCCCTGACTGGGGCCATGATCGCCTTAGCCTTCAACCTGCGGCGGGAGTTCCGACGCAGGCAGCTAGCCCATCAGGAATCCTTGCATAACGAAGCGCTCTTTCGCGGAGCGATGAGGGGGGCTGGCATCGGAACGGCTCTTCTGAATCTCGACGGGACCGTGTTCAAGGTCAATCCGGCCCTTTGCCGTCTCTTCGGTTTCGCGGCGGATGAAATGTTGTCGAAGACAGTGGCCGTCGTGCTCCACCCAGATGATGCACCTCCGGACGATGGTCCTCTCCTGAGAGGAGAGATTGACTTCGCCGAGAGCGAACGTCGTTATCTCCGCAAAGATCGCACGGAGGTGTGGGTTCTGCGCTCATCTTCGCTGGTACGTGATGAGGCCGGGCGACCGGCTTATCTGATTGTGCAGTTTCAGGATATCACCGCACGACGAGAAGCTGAGGAGAAGCTCAGATATAGTGCAACCCATGACGAACTGACAGGGCTTCTGAATCGGGCAGCCTTCGAGCAAGAGCTTGAAGAGGCCGTCGTGGAGAGTCGTCGGACGGGGATCAGGCATGCTCTCGCCTTCCTCGATCTCGATCGCCTGAAGATCATCAACGACACGGCAGGCCACGTTGCCGGCGATGCGCTGTTGCAGGGAGTGGCAGGAGCCTTGCCGACCTACCTTCGTAAGGGTGACATTATCGGTCGCCTCGGTGGAGACGAGTTCGGCATCATTCTTCTCGGATGCCCGCTCGACGATGCAACCGAGATCCTTGAGAGGCTCAACACGGCTGCCAGCGCCATCCAATTTCCATGGGATGATCGCAGCTATAAAGTTGGGGCAAGCATCGGGGTAACCGAGATTTCGCCCGCCTCTCGCTCGACGAGTGCTCTGCTGGCTCAGGCCGACATTGCTTGCCTGACGGCTAAAATGGCAGGACGGAACCGGGTCAGCCTCTATCGGCCGGAGCAGAGTGATGCTGTTGATCGCCATCGTGAGATCGCGGTCGCCGCGGGGATCAAGGAGGCCATAGAGGAGGATCGGTTACGCCTCTTCGCTCAACGGATCGTGGCCTGTGCAGATACGTCCCTCGAGCGGTATGAGATCGTGGTCCGGATGGCCGACAAGGACGGGATCATCATTCCTCCATCTGTCTTCATCCCAGCTGCGGAACGATATGATCTCATCGGGGCGATCGACCGCTGGGTGGTGCGGAAAACTCTGAGCCTGGTTGGAAAAGCCCTG
This sequence comes from Microvirga sp. VF16, assembly GCF_016864375.1. GTDB lineage: Bacteria > Pseudomonadota > Alphaproteobacteria > Rhizobiales > Beijerinckiaceae > Microvirga. The sequence goes on from NZ_CP069354.1 coordinate 1,111,360, forward strand.
ACATCGGATCGGGAAATTTGCATTCATGTCAATCTGTCGGCGGCCTCGCTGGGGGATCCCTCTTTCTTGACCTACGCCCTTGAGGTTATTGAAGACAGTGGTGTCCCACCGGAGATCCTGGTCTTCGAGATCACGGAGACCGCCTTGATCAGCAACATGGCCCTGGCCATATCGACCGTTGGCAAGCTTCGGGAGATAGGGTGCCAGATTGCTCTCGATGACTTCGGCGCGGGTCTGAGTTCATTCAGGTACCTGCGAGAGTTCCCGGTCGACATCGTTAAGATCGATGGGAGCTTTGTCCGCAACATGATCGCCAGCTCCGTCGATCATCATATCGTCAAATCGATTCATCAGGTCGCTCGCGAACTCGGTGCCCAGACAGTGGCTGAGTTCGTCGAGGATCAGGCGACCTTCAATATGGTCTGTACGATGGGGATCACATTTGCTCAGGGCTATGCGATCCACAAACCTCAACCGTTCGAAGCCGTAGTTGCAGCTGCCAAGATAAAAGACGAGGTTTAGCCGCCGGCATGACACCGCTGGGTTCTGTCGCGGCCGATTCTTCTCTTTGCCCGAAGCGAGTTTTCCATGCCGACAAAGGATACTGAAACATCGGACAGGTCGGAATCCTCTCTGTCTCCCTTCCGGCATCGGATCTTCCTGGCTGTCTGGCTTGCAAGCCTCGCCTCCAATTTCGGAGGGCTGATCCAATCGGTTGGTGCGGCATGGCTGATGACGTCCATCGGTGCATCGGCTGATCTGATAGCTCTGGTGCAAGCCTCCACGACTCTTCCAATTATGTTGTTCTCGCTCATGGCGGGTGCCATCGCAGACAACTTCGACCGGCGCAAGCTGATGCTTGCCTCGCAGATCTTCCTGTTGGCCGTGTCGGTGGCCCTGACGCTGTCCACTTACTTCGGCTTGATGACACCCTGGCTCCTGCTCACCTTCACCTTCCTGGTCGGCTGCGGCACGGCATTCAACGGGCCTGCCTGGCAGTCGCTGGTGGGCGAGATGGTGCCCCGCTCCAGCCTGCCCGCGGCGATAGCTCTGAACAGCATGGGTTTCAACATCGCACGCAGTGTCGGACCGGCCCTCGGGGGAATCATCGTCGCGGCAGCGGGCGCCTTCGCCGCCTTTGCGGTCAATGCACTGAGCTATCTCGGGTTGATTACCGTTCTGGCACGGTGGCAGCCTGCCAGCGTGCCCAGGACTTTGCCGCCGGAAACCCTTGGCAGCGCCATGGCAGCCGGGATCCGGTACGTCGCCATGTCCCCCAATCTCGGCGTGGTGCTGTTGCGGGGAGCGGTCTTCGGACTCGCCGCTATCGCAGTCCAGGCCCTGATGCCGCTGATCGCCCGCGACCTGATCCATGGAGGTCCGCTCACCTACGGTCTTCTGCTCGGCGCTTTCGGCGCCGGCGCTGTCGGCGGTGCGCTTATCAGTGCCCGCCTTAGACGGGCCTTGTCGCTCGAAGCTCTCGTTCGCATCGCTTTCGTTGGTTACGCCATCTGTGCGGCTGCGGCGGGATTGAGCCCCCTTGCGCTTCTGAGCATGGCCGCGATGGCGTTGGGCGGGGCTAGCTGGGTGCTTGCGCTCTCCAGTTTCAATGCAACCGTGCAGCTATCCTCGCCACGCTGGGTCGTCGGACGGGCCCTTGCGCTCTACCAGATGGCGACCTTCGGCGGGATGGCCTTCGGCAGTTGGATCTGGGGTGTGGCGGCCGAGCGCTTCGGGACGGCGAACGCTCTCCTCATTGCGGCAGGGGTGCTGATGGTCGGTGCAGCGCTTGGGCTGCGGTTTACGCTGCCTGAGCTGAAAACGCTGAACCTCGATCCGCTCAACCGTTGGACAGAGCCCAATGTCGTCATCGACATCCGCTCGCGCAGCGGCCCGATCGTGATCACCATCGAGTACGTGATCCGCGAGGCGGATGTGGCGACGTTCCACGCCGTCATGGCGGAGAGACGGCGAATCCGGCGACGGGACGGGGCGCGCCATTGGACGCTGTTACGAGACCTGGAAAACCCCGAAATCTGGATCGAGCGCTATCACAGCCCGACATGGCTGGAATACGTGCGGCATAACCAGCGCATAACCCAGGCCGACGCCGCTGTCGGTGAGCGCCTCCGCGCCCTGCATCAGGGGCCTAACAGGCCCTCAGTCCGACGTATGATCGAGCGCCAGACAGGCTGGCTGGCACTCAGTCCTGGATATCAGGCCCATGAGATTGCCGACCCGCTCACAGACCCGACACGTTCGTCCTGACGTCATGCCGCCGACCGCCGCTTGTTGACAGGTGAGGCATCGGAGGATCACGATTCCCGCGTGGGAACTTGTTGACGGGAATGGCCACGGTGGACGGCTTCCACATGGTCGCCCGTGTTCCCGGCGGCACGCGGGTCTAGCGGAGGTCGAGCATTATGAAGGCGATGAACGAGAACCACTTAGCGATCCTGCGGCGGCATATGGTCGAGATGATCGCCATTCACACCGACTTAGCGAGCGATGGGATCGGCAAAGCTGTGTTGGATGAGCGTGTGATGGCCGCGATGCGGAAAGTGCCACGGCATCTCTTTGTCCCGCCCGCTCTTGCGCCTTTTGCCTACCAGGACACGCCTCTGCCCATCGGCTTCGACAAGACGATTTCGCAGCCATTCATTGTGGCGCTCATGACCGATCTACTGTCCCCACAACCAAACGACACGGTGCTCGAGGTCGGAACCGGGCTAGGATACCAAACGGCGATCCTGGCAGAACTTGCAGGTCAGGTCTGGACCATCGAGATTGTCGAAGAGTTTGCCAGCCTCGCGCGGGATCTCCTGCACCAACTCGGCTATGCTACGGTCGAGATCCACGTGGGAGACGGATCCCGCGGCTGGCGCGAGCATGCCCCCTTCGACAAGATCTTGGTGACGGCTGCGGCTGAGAGAGCGCCTGATGGACTACTTGCCCAACTCAAACCAGGCGGGCGCTTGGTAATGCCCCTGGGCCCGGAAGAGATGCAGCGACTCACGATCATCGACAAGGACGAAGACGGCCAGACACGAACCGAGGACCTTCTTCCGGTTCGCTTCAGCCTGCTAGAGACGGTTACCTGAGGCATGCCCGCCAAGTGGCTCCGCCCTTCCTCTGGCCCTGGTTCCCGGAGCCATGAAGCGTCGCGAATGCGCTCCCCAACCTGCAGAAAGAGAGTTCGCTCTAACAGAGTGAGATTAGTGACGGTGTCACTTAACTCCGTCCAAGGCGAAGTAGGTGCGGATCACCTGGCTGTCGTCCGCGTTGCCGTCACCGCGCCCGGAGGCTGCGAGGAACATCTGATGGGCCGCCGCGGCCAGGGGAAGCGCCGCCTTCGTGGCCCGGCCGGCATCAAGCACAATGCCGAGATCCTTGACGAAGATGTCGACCGCGCTGGTGACCTCAGGGTCTGATTGCAGCATCCGCGGTCCCCGGTCCTTGAGCATCCAGCTCGAGGCAGCGGAACCGCTCATGATCTCCAGCAGGATCTTGAGGTCGACTCCCACCTTTGAGGCCAGGGCAAAGGCCTCCGCGACAACGGCGATGTGTACACCGCAGAGGAGTTGATTGACGGTCTTCACCATGGCGCCTTGGCCAGGACGTTCACCGACATGAAAAACCTTGTCGCCCAGTGCGTCGAAGATGGGCTTTACGACACCGAATGTGTCGCGAGACCCAGCGGCCATGATGGTCAGCGTCGCGGCCGTGGCTCCTGCGACGCCTCCCGATACGGGGGCGTCGATCAGCCGTCGTCCGGCCTTGCGCACCCGCTCCTCGATTGCTTCCACGGCTGCAGGAGGACAGGTCGCCATCAATGCGATTACGCCATCGGGTTGCAGGGCCTCCAAAGCCCCGCCTTCGAAGAGCACGGCTTCGGCCTGGGCCGCGTTCACCACCATCAAAATCAGGACATCTGCCCCGGTAGCCGCCTCCTCGGCAGTTCCCGCGCGCCTTCCTCCAGCATTCTCGAGCGCGTTGAGTGCATTGGCACTCAGGTCGAACCCCGTGACGGTGAATCCTTTCTTGACAAGATTCGATGACATCGGCACCCCCATGGCGCCAAGGCCGACAAAAGCAACGCGGGTCATGTCGTTCGTTCCCTCATCGATGGTGACCCCTTCATCGGCTTGATAGCCGAAGGGATTGGAGTGTCCTATTTAGGACACCCCTTAGCTTAGTAAATCGTGAGCGCGGGAATGTAGCTCACGGCAAGAAGGACCAGCATGGCGACGCCGAAGAAGGGCCAGAGCTCGCGGGTGGTATCGGCCAGAGACGATCGTGCGATAGAAGAGGAGATGAACAGCGTGGTCCCGATCGGTGGCGTGTAAAGTCCGATGCCGAGATTCAGCACCATAATGAGGCCGAGCTGCACCGGATCCAGCCCGATCGTTGCCGCCAGTGGAACAAAGATCGGCCCGAGGAGCAGGATGGCAGGTGGAAGATCGAGCGGCATGCCGACGATGAGGAGCAGGATATTCATGGCCAGGATTACCAGCAGAGGATTGCTGATCGTGGCCGATACCCAATCGGCGAAGCGGGTCGGCACCTGGTCGAAGGTCAAGATCCAACCGACGATGGCGCTGCCCATGATGACGAGCATGACGACACCGGTTGCAATACCGGACTCGATGAGGCTGTGATGGAAGCGCTGCCATGTCAGATCGCGATAGAAGAGAGCGCTCAGAGCAAGCGCATAGACAACAGCCAACACCGAGATCTCGGTTGGCGTGGCAATGCCGAAACGCAATCCGAGCAGGATCAGAATGGGCATAAGAAGGGCAGGGGCGCTCAGAACGGCAAGCCTGAGAAGCTCCATTCTCCCGACGGTCGGATCTTCTGAGTGGATGCCGCGCCGCCTCGCAATCCAGCTGCAGGTCAGGATGAACCCGCCTGCCATAAGAATGCCCGGGAGGATTCCCGCCGTGAACAGATCGGCGATGCTGGTGCCGCTCACGAGGGAGTAAAGGATCAGCGGGATTGAAGGTGGAATGAGGATATCAATCACCGCGGATGTCGCGTTGTTGGCGGCGCAGAGCCCGGCCGGATAGCCCTGCCGCTTCTGCCAGGGGATAAGAACCGAGCCAAGGGCGCTGGCGTTGGCAACCGCACTCCCGGACACGCCGCCGAAGACGACCGAGGCCACAACGGTGGTCGAGAGCGGTCCTCCGCGCCAGCGCTGCATCGCCTTGGTGGCGAAGGACAGGAGTTCCTGTCCCAGCTTGCCGCCGAGCATCAGGCTGCCGGCCATCATGAAGAACGGCAGGGCAAGCATCGGGAAGGACTGCGTCTGCTGATACATCTGCTGAGCGACGATCATCAGCGGAAGCTCTCCCTGCCAAGCCAGCGTCGCGCCGGCCGCGATGACCAGGGCGTGCCCAACCGGGATCGCCAGCAGCATCAGGATCGTGAAGACAATGACGAGAACGATGCTCATATGCCCGTCTCCTCTGGATCTGGGGTCGGCATAGCCTCCGGGCCGAGCATGGCAACCCGGAGCGCAAGCGCGAAGGTCGTGAGAATGACAGCCGCACAGCCGAGTGCGAGCGCATAATAGCTGTAGCTGCTGGACAGGCCGAGCACGGGGCTCGTCTCGATCGACACGATATCGGCGACCCCAATCGCCTCCCAGCCGAGAACAGCGTATGAAGCGATGATGATCGCGTGGCCGAAGAGGAGCATGACGCGGGCTCCGTTCCGGCTCAGACGGGAGAGAACGGATTCCACCGCCATATGGCCGCCCTTCTGAACGGCGAGCGCCACGCCTGCCATGATGAACCAGGGAAAGAGGCGCTCGGGGAGTTCCTGGGCAAAACGAAAGCCACCGCTCTCCAGAACATAGCGGGCGACGACGTTCGCTGTGAGGATCGCAAGCAGCGCGATCCCGGTCACCAAAATGACCGCTCGGCACATGAGACCAACCGCACGGTCGATAACATTGGCCACGGCGAGCGCGCCGCCCCCCGTGGCCAACTCTTGCTCGTGGTCGGGAAGCGGCGCGACGCGCGTCATGACCTTAACTCCGGGCGGTTTTCGCGAGCCGGTCGACGAAGTCGCCGAAGGGCTTGGCGCGCCAGGTCTCGACCACCTTGGCGGAAGCTTCCCGGAAGGCTGGCCTGTCGACCTCGTTGACGGCAAGCTTCGGATTGGCCCGGAACTCGCTGTTGTACTTGGCCTCATTCTCGGCAAACAGCTTGCGCTGCAGGTCGCCGGCCTCCTTGGCAGCAGCCTTGATGATATCTCTGTCGGCGGCAGGCAGCCGGGTCCAGGTGATTTGCGACATCAGGAACGGAGAGCTCTCCCACTTATGGCCGGACAAGCTGATGAACTTGTTCACCTCGTAGAGCTTCGAGCTTGCAATATTGGTCAGCGGGTTCTCCTGGCCGTCGACGACACCCTGTTGCAGGGCGACATAGAGCTCGCCGAAGCTGATCTGCTCGGTTCCCGCACCAAGGGCTTGGAAGATATCGATCGTCATGGGATCCGGCGGGGTGCGGATCTTCAAGCCCTTCAGGTCCGCCGGCTTGACGACCGGCCGCTTGCTGTTGGTGATGTGGCGGATGCCGTTGTCCCACCAGCCGAGGGGCACCATCTGGACCTTGGAGAAGCGCTGCGCCAGTTCTTCGCCGATCGGGCCTTCCAGAACCTTGAAAGCGGCGGCGCTGTCTTCGAAGAGGAAAGGCAGGCCGAGAGCCGCGATCTCCGGCACAAGAGCCGAAGTCGAGCCCTGGCTGTTGACGGTCATGTCGACGGCGCCAGTTCGCAAACTGGTCAGCAGGGACTGCTCGTTGCCGAGCTGCTCGGATCCGGCCACGCGAACGCTGATACGCCCGCCAGATCTTTCCTTCACCAACTCGCCGAACTTCTCCGTAGCGATGCTCCGCGGGTTACCGGGGGCTGCGTTGTGGCCAAGGGTCAGATTGGTTGCTGCCGTTGCGCCGCGTGTGAACGTGAGAATGGCCGGCGCCGCGAAGGCACCGGCAATCAGGGTACGGCGTGAAATCGAGTTCCTCATGTGCGTTCTCCTTCTGGATCCTGCCCGTTGGCCGGGCTTTTTGATCGTTATGATATTGGACAGCGCCTCCTCGGATGCGCCTGAACCTCAGAGCGGCTGGCCGCTCCGAGGATCGTTGTTCTAAAGCCAGCCCTTGATGCTGCGGATGACGGCGCTCGTAGAAAGGCCGTAGCGGTCGTGAAGTGTCGGCAGGGCGCCGGCATCCAGGAATTCGTCGGGCAGGGCGATCTGGCGGAACGCCGGCGGTATGACGCCGGAGCGCATCAGGAGTCCGGCGACAGCCTCTCCCAGGCCACCGACGATGGTGTGATTTTCCGCAACGACCACCATGCGGCCGGTACGAGACGCCTCTTTGAGAATCGTCGCCTCGTCGAGCGGCTTGATGGTCGGCACATGCAGCACACCGACATCGATGCGATCGTCGGAAAGGGCTTCGGCCGCCTCGAGCGCCCGCATTGTCATCAGGCCGGATGAGATGATCAGCACATCATTACCGTCCCGCAGCGTCTTGGCTTTCCCGAATTCGAACCTGTAATCGTACTCATCGAGAACGAGCGGCACATTCCCACGCAGCAGGCGCATGTAGACTGGACCATTATGGGCTGCAATGGCCGGTACCGCCTGCTCGATCTCGTGAGCGTCACACGGATCGACGATGGCGATATTCGGCATGCCCCGGAAGATCGCGATATCCTCTGTGGCCTGATGGCTCGGTCCGTAACCGGTCGTCAGGCCGGGCAGGGCGCACACGATCTTCACATTGAGGTTTTCCTCGGCGATCGCCATGCAGATGAAATCGTAGGCCCTGCGCGCCGCAAAGACCGCGTAGGTCGTTGCGAATGGCATAAAGCCTTCCCGCGCCATCCCGGCAGCCGCGCTGATCAGGAGCTGTTCAGCCATGCCCATCTGGTAGAAGCATTCGGGATGCGCCTTGGCGAAGACGTGCAGATCCGTGTACTTCGCGAGGTCCGCCGTCAGCCCCACGATCTCCGGACGCGTCTCGGCCAGAGCAGCAAGCGCGTGGCCGAACGGGGCCGGTTTCGTGCGCTGGTCCGGGCCGGCAAGCGACGCAATCATCGCGGATGTCGTCAAACGCGGCTTGTCGGCTGTTCCTTGTCCCCCTTCGCCCTGCTCCCCGAGCCAGGCCGGTCGCGTGTATTTCGAGCGCCTCATGATGTCCTCCCGGCGTCAAGCAGTTTGATGGCCTGTCGCCATTCGTGCGGTTCCACCCGCAGGAAGTGGTTGCGCTCACGCTCCTCGAGGAACGAGACACCCTTGGCCATCTTGGTGTCGCAGATGATGATGCGGGGCTTCGGTTCGGCGAGGTTCCGGGCTGCGTCGAACGCTGCCACGAGGGCATCGATGTCGTTGCCGTTCACGCGCTGCACGTGCCAGCCGAACGACTCGAACCGCGCTTCGAGCGGCTCGAAACCTGTGACCTGCGAGGCCGGTCCGTCCGCCTGCTGATTATTGACGTCGACGATGCCGATCAGGTTGTCGAGCTTCCAATGGCTGGCCGACCAGGCTCCTTCCCAGATGGAGCCCTCGCCGAGCTCTCCGTCGGAGAACAGGCAATAGACGAAGGACTTCGACTGCTTGCGCTTCAGCCCAAGGCAGAAGCCGACCGCGAGCGCCAGCCCGTGGCCGAGCGAACCGCCCGTGATCTCCATTCCCGGCGTATAGGCCGCCATGCCGGACATGGGCAGACGGCTGTCGTCGGTTCCGTAGCTCTCAAGCTCGTCTTCCGGGATGATGCCAGCTTCGATCAAGGCTGCGTAAAGAGCGATGGCATAATGGCCGATCGAGAGCAGGAACCGATCGCGCTCCTCCCATTCCGGATCCTCGGTCCGGTAGCGCATGGCGTGGAAATAGGACACGGCCAGAACGTCGGCGACGCCGAGCGCCTGGGCAATGTAGCCCTGACCCTGCACTTCGCCCATACGCAGCGCGTTGCGGCGGATGCGATAGGCCCGATCCACAAGGGATACGTTGGACAAGGCAGCCTGCGGCATCGCCTTTCTGGTGCTCGTGGTCATCGATCTCTCCAGGTTTGGGCGCGAACGGATTGGCACCCCATGTCGCCGATCAATGGATCAGCATTCCGCCGTTCACATCGATCACGGCGCCGGTGATGTAGGCGGACAGATCCGAGGCGAGGAACAGGTAGGCGCCTGCGACGTCCTCGGCATTGCCGAGACGGTTCAGCGGAATGCCTTTCAGGATGTCCTGGCGCATCTCGTCGGTGAGCTTGCCGCCGGTGATGTCCGTCTGGATTAAACCGGGCGTGACGCAATTGACCCGGATGCCATCGGGCCCGAGCTCCCGTGCCATGGCCTTTGCAAGACCGAGAACGCCAGCCTTGGCGGCGGAGTAGTGCGGGCCGCCGAAAATTCCGCCGCCCCGCTGCGCCGAAACGGAAGACATACAGGCAATCGAACCCTTGCGGCGCGAGCGCATATGCGGAACGAAAGCCTGGCTCAGGTAAAGAACGCCCGTGAGGTTGACATCGAGGATGCGGTGCCAGCTCGCCTCGTCGATCTCCATCGTCTTCACGGGCTGCGTGACGCCGGCGTTGTTGAGCAGAATGTCCACATGCCCGAAAGCCGCGATGGCGGTCTCTGCTGCATGCCGACACGCATTGGCATCCGTGACGTTGCAGCCGATGCCTATGTGAGCGGACCCTAAGGAGGCAGCGGCATTCCTCGCGCCGCTCTCATCGAGATCGAGAATGGCGATCCTGGCGCCATGGGTCGCAAAGAGACGGGCGGTCGCAAGGCCTATTCCGCGTGGGCTTGCCGCGCCGGAAATGACGGCCGTCTTGCCTTCGAGAAGCATCGTTTCCTCCAGCAGAAGTTGTCGTTCTTGGTTTTGTTGGAGAAAGTATTTTCCGGCTGGAGCCTTTGGACAAACGCGCTGTTTACACCCTCTGTTGAATCTGATTCACTAATCCGATGCTTCAACAGGTGCCGCTCTCCTTTCTCCGGATCTTTGAAGCCGCTGGCCGGACCGGATCCTTCCGCGCGGCCTCCGTGGAACTCAACCTCACGCCGAGCGCGGTCAGCCATGCGATCCGGAAGCTTGAGCAGGTCCTCGGAATCCCTCTTTTCGACCGTGACACGCGCAATGTGCGATTGAGCTACGAGGGCGAGGCACTGATGCGCCATGTCAGTCGGGCCTTCGATGAATTGCGGCGCGGCATGGAGGTTATCTCTACCCGCGGACCTCTGCTGCTGCGCCTGCACTCGGCGCCGAGCTTCGCAGCGCAATGGCTGACGCCTCGCCTTGCCGATTTTTTGAAACGTTATCCGGGCATGGATGTCCGTCTTGCCGCGGGCACTGATTATACGCGGTTCAGTTCGGACGAGTTCGATGCGGACATCGTCTATGGCGCGCCACGTATGGAAGGATTGATCGTCGTGCCTCTCGGTGAGGAGACGATTACGCCCCTCTGCGCGCCCGAACTCGCGTCAACGATCGCCACGCCGGCAGATCTGTTCGATCATGTCTTGATCCAGACCGACAGCAAGCAGATCCAATGGGCGGATTGGTTCACTGCCAATGGACTTACCGGACCGTCTCCAAACGGGAGCCGGTTCGATCGCAGCTTTCTGGCCATTGCGGCGGCCGCGGAAGGCCTCGGTGTCGCCTTGGAGTCCACGCGCCTGGCAGAAAGGGAACTCGCATCAGGCCGATTGGTGATGCCGTTGGACCAGAAATCCAACTCGGTTCGATATGTCGGGCATAATCTGGTTTTCCCCCGCTACGTTCGGCAACGTCGCCCTCTAAGAGCTTTTGCCGAGTGGCTTCTGGCCGAACTCGAGATCGATGCTCAGCTCCCCTTCGGTAGGATCTGAGCCGCAGTTTCGGAGATGGATATCGCCGAAATGAGCAAGAGACAGCTTTTGAATCGGAGCAGGGGCAGAGGAAATCAACAGACATGCTCTCGAAATGGTCAGCTTTGTTGACCTATGTGCCGGGTTCTTGACTGACTGTGAAAGCTGTCGACTTCACCGCTTGATATGGAGCAGTTCTTCCTAGAATATTTTAGGCACATAACACCGCAAGCCAGCATCAGATTGGCGATAGGAATGGTCAGGGGCAGGGAGGAAGCGTATGCTTCAACGCGAGCGCGTGACTTGGACGCTCGGTGCGTCTGTCACCGATCTGGACGAACTCATCCCGACACAACGCATCCTGCACAAACGTCATCGTCCAGCCAAATCAGAGCAAAATGCTCATGAGCTCCGCTAAGATCCGGGTCGGCGAATTTGCCACCTTGGTCGGGCTCTCTGTTTCGAGCGCCAAGTCAGGGCCAAGGCGGGTGAGGGAAGCGCCTATGCGTTCCGGATTGCTGCGGAAGTACGGTTTAGCGAGCTCATTTTCATCGTGTTCGATCCGGCTTTCGGCCATCCCGTCGAATGGAGGACAGAGCTAAGGATCAACCGACTTCAAATGCGTGGTTAAACCGGGGCAGCCACGCATCCATCAGAGATCCCGGATTACGGAGGAAGCAACTGATGACCTTATCGAGACGTGATCTGCTTCTTGGGACTGCTGGCCTTGCCGCCGGCGCGGCGGGAGCCCAGTTTCTGAATGCCGGGCCGGCCTTCGCGCAGGGCGCAGCCCCGCAATACAAGCCAGAGCAGGGAGCCAGCTTACGCGTGCTGCGGTGGACGCCTTTCGTGAAGGGCGACGAGGATTCCTGGCTCGCCAATACGAAGAAATTTACCGAAGCGACCGGGGTCGACGTGCGCGTCGACAAGGAAAGCTGGGAGGACATTCGCCCCAAGGCGGCTGTCGCGGCCAATGTCGGTTCGGGCCCTGACGTCATGCTCGTCTGGTTCGACGATCCGTTCCAGTATCCGGACAAGCTTCTCGATGTTACCGATATCGCGAGCAGCTTCGCCAGCAAGTACGGCGGCTACTTTCCGGGGCCGGAATCCTATGCCAAGCAGGGCGACAAATTCATCGCTCTGCCGTTGGCGGCCATCGGCAACGGCATTCTCTATCGCGAGAGCATGCTGCAGCAGGCCGGCTGGTCGAAATTCCCCGAGAAGTCCGACGAGTTCCTGGAGATGTGCAAGGCTCTGAAGGCCAAGAGCAAGCCGGCGGGCTTCGCACTAGGCAAGGCGGTAGGCGATGGCAACAACTTTGCGCACTGGATCATCTGGAGCCATGGCGGCCGGATGGTCGACGAGAGCGGCAAGGTTGTCATCAACTCGCCTGAGACGATCAAGGCTCTGCAATATGCGCGCGAGCTCTATCAAACCTTCATCCCGGGCACCGAAAGCTGGCTCGATATCAACAACAACCGGGTTTTCCTGTCGGGCGACATCTCGGTGACGGCGAACGGAGTGTCTCTCTACTATTCGGCCAAGAATGATCCAAAGATGGCCGAGATCGCGAAGGACATTCGTTCGACGGTGATGCCAACCGGTCCTGTCGGTCAGCCCGTCGAACTGCACCAGACCACCTCGGCGGTGATCTTCAAATACACGAAGTTCCCGAACGCGGCCCGTGCCTATCTCCAGTATATGCTCGATAAGCCGCAGATGGATGCTTGGATCACCGCTTCGAGCGCCTATTGCTGTCCGCCCTTGAAGGGCCTGATCGACAATCCGGTCTGGACCTCCGATCCGGTGCACGAGCCCTACAAACGCGCCTCCGCGACGTTGCGGCCCAACGGCTATGCCGGTCCGCTGGGTTACGCATCGGCCGCAACGATGGCGGATTATGTCACGGTCGACATGGTGGCCGAGGCTGCCACGGGACAGCGTACGCCCGAGGAAGCAGCCAAGCGCGCGGAGCAGCGGGCCAATCGTTACTACCGCGTCTGACGAGCCTGAAAGGGCGGCGCGGGAGTGCCGCCCCTTTTCCTTTCCTGAGAATGCCGGAGACGCCTTATGGTCGATGCCGCCCTTTCCCGTGCAGGCGCGACAGCCGCGCCGACACGGACACCCCTGCTGCAGAGCAAAGGCTTTCTCGGCCTGCTTTTCATGTTGCCGGCAGCGCTATTCCTTTTTGTCTTTCTCTCGTACCCGCTGGGCCTTGGCGTCTGGCTCGGCTTCACCGACACGCGCATCGGCCGCTCCGGCGTCTTCGTCGGACTGGAAAATTATCAGCTCCTTTGGGACGACAGCATTTTTTGGCTCTCGGTCTTCAACACCATTCTCTACACCGTGGCGGCCTCGATCCTGAAATTCGCGCTAGGCTTGTGGCTTGCACTTCTTCTCAACGAGCATCTGCCGTTCAAGGCCTTCATCCGCGCCATCGTTTTGTTGCCTTGGGTCGTGCCGACGGTGCTTTCGGCTATCGCCTTCTGGTGGATCTACGATGCCCAGTTTTCGATCATCTCATGGGCGCTCATGAAGCTCGGATGGATCAGCTCGCCGATCAACTTCCTGGGCGATCCGAACAATGCGCGCGCGACCGTGATCCTCACCAATGTGTGGCGCGGCATTCCTTTCGTGGCGATTACCCTGCTGGCCGGCCTTCAGACAATCTCGCCCTCGCTCCATGAAGCAGCGACCCTTGATGGAGCGACATCCTGGCAGCGCTTCCGCCATATCACGCTGCCCATGCTCTCGCCGCTGATCGCCGTGGTGATGACCTTCTCGGTGCTGTTCACCTTTACCGACTTCCAGCTCATCTACGTGCTGACACGAGGCGGGCCGCTCAATGCCACTCATCTCATGGCGACCTTGAGTTTCCAAAGAGCCATTCCTGGCGGCCAGTTAGGCGAAGGCGCGGCGATTGCCGTCGCGATGGTGCCTTTCCTTCTCGCCGCCATTCTCTTCAGCTATTTCGGGCTGCAGCGCCGCCGCTGGCAGCAGGGAGGAACCGACACATGACCTCTGGCGCCAGACCTGTCGACCCTGCCGTCGCCGACGACAGCGTCGGGATGAGCTATCTCAACCGCACGCCGCAAAGATTGTTCACGGTGTATCTGCCACTGGCGGTCTTCGTGTTCGTCCTGCTGTTTCCTTTCTACTGGATGTCGATCACAGCTCTTAAACCAAATGCGGAGCTCAACAATTTTCGTGACTACAACCCCTTCTGGCCGTCAAACCCGACATTGGAGAACATTCGCTATCTCCTGTTCGAGACCTCTTATCCCGGCTGGCTCGTCAACACGATGGTCGTGGCGATAGGCTCCACCCTCCTGTCTCTCGCAGCATCGGTGTTTGGTGCTTACGCCATCGAGCGTATCCGTTTTCCGGGGTCCCGCTGGACGGGTCTGGCGATCTTTCTGGCGTATCTGGTGCCGCCGTCGATACTCTTCATTCCGCTGGCTGTCATGATCTTCAAGTTCGGGATCTACGACTCGAAGCTTGCCTTGATCTTCACCTATCCGACCTTCCTCATTCCCTTCTGCACCTGGCTGCTGATGGGCTATTTCCGTTCGATCCCGTATGAACTGGAGGAGTGCGCTCTCGTCGATGGGGCGTCACGCTGGCAGATTCTGACAAGGATCATGCTGCCTCTCGCGGTACCAGGCCTAATCTCGGCGGGCATTTTCGCCTTCACCCTCTCCTGGAACGAATTCATCTACGCACTCACCTTCATTCAATCATCCGAGAACAAGACAGTGCCGGTAGGCGTGCTGACCGAACTCGTCCGTGGCGACGTCTATGAATGGGGAGCGCTCATGGCGGGTGCGCTTTTGGGATCGCTGCCGGTCGTGCTGCTCTACTCGTTCTTCGTCGACTACTATGTCTCCTCAATGACCGGTGCGGTGAAGGAATAGATGAGATCAAACCGCCGCCTGACATAGCGGCGGCTGCCCTATTAATCCCGGGGGACCAATGTCTCCTCCCAACACATCCTGGACCTTGGCCGAGCTTTCCCAGTCTCATTCAAGGCGTCATTGAGGATGCTCTGGGCTCAGCCTCCGAGGGCAATAGGGGAGGGTCTATTGTCAGTGCAGGGTCAGCTAAGGAATAGCCATTTTATGGCGTCATAGAACGCTGATCCTAGGAGGGCTAGAACCATTAAGCTAAAGAAAGCTCTATGCTTTGAGGATGGGTCATCATTTGTTTTGAATGTATTAATTGGGAAGGCCCACTTGAAATAAGAAAAAAGGAACCGATAGGCAAAGGCAATAAGCAAGAATGTATAGACGTAGAATGGAACTCGCCACTCCATTGGTTGAGATTGCACAAAAGTATTATTAGATAATTTCGATGTAATGTAGAAGCCATACGGAACGGCAATTAGATAAAGGAAAGCATCGTAAATAAATGCTCGGTGGAAAGCGCTAGATAGCTTTCGTCTACTTCGAAGGGTCTCGATGACCTCGGCTATGATCGTGTTCTTGAACATTGATTTAGAGCTTTCTACGGATACGTTGCTACCATTGGGCGTTGGCGCAGAAAGCAGATTTGACCAATCCATTAATGGTGGTTTGGTGAAATCAAGAAATAGATCGAACCTGTCCCTGATATCTGAGCGGGTGAAAGACTTATATGCCGTGTTGTTGGTGAAAAAGACCGTACTTATCGCTCTAGGTAGGTTTTGGTCCTCAAAAATAGAGACATTATCGCCGTAATAATGTGTTCCGTCAGCGGCTGTTATAGTGACAGTAACTCGGAATGCCTGACTTCTAAAGCTTTTCTTCCATTGTTCCCATTCCTCTAGGGCTGTTTCATCAGGCTTTGAGAGGCCTTTGACAATGGAATCGCCCATTTCCGAGAGGGCTCGTGACAGTATCTGATAAAGCCTACGAAGTGTGTCCGCGTCGACGTCGTATCCCCGTAATGCACGTTGAACTGAGAACCCTGCTGGATTCGGGAAGAGTGAGGCAGTTTCGTCGGACATGTATCTCTCGGCTAATGCCGTAAGAAGGTATCAGTGCTGCTATCGGGGCAGGAATAAGTTGTCGCAGCTATCCACAGGGAGCAGGGGGCTGGGTACGCAAGTTGGGTACGCATACCTCAGGCTCTTGGTCCTAGGATATTGTAATTAAAGCGTAAAATCTGAGTCATTAGATAATGGCGGAGGGAGCGGGATTCGAACCCGCGATACGGTTTCCCGTATACACACTTTCCAGGCGTGCGCCTTCAACCACTCGGCCACCCCTCCAGCGTGAGCCTGTGAGGCTCCAGAACCTTGCACTTGCCGTTCGACATGGGCCAGTCAGGTCCTCCGCACAACTCTGCGGAGCGCCCGTGTATCGCTAAATCAGGGCAAAAGGCAAGACCGAACTTGAGTCAATTTAGCCTGAATCGCCTTTGCCATTGCGACAAAACGCACTACATATTTTCCTCTCTGTTCATAGAGGTATCCCCCTTGAAGTTTCTAGCGCGTAGCCTTGGCCTGCTGCTGATCGCGGCAGGCTTTATTGGGTTGGTGATCGATGGGACGCGGTCCATCGTCAATAATGCTGTATCGTTCGCTTCCATCGGAAAAGTAGGCGGAATTCTTTTCCCGAATGGAATGGCCGGGCTTGAAGGCAGCATCGCGCAGCGTGGTTATCCCTGGCTGTGGGATCCCATCGCCACCTACGTCCTCCAGATGCCCGCTTCGGTCACGGGCTTCCTGCTCGGCGCCCTGCTGATGTGGCTGGGACAGAAGCCGCTTGAGCCGATCGGATATCTCGCGGGCCGCTAAAGTTTTCACGGGAAGGTGACGTAAAGGGGCTCTCCCGCGGGGGCGAGGCAGCGCCTACATCAGCGAGGTCACGCAAAGGACCTCCATGTTCAGCTTCCGCAAACGACTCGACCTGCCGAATGCCGCCGAGGCTCTGCCCGGCCGGACCAGTCCGATCCCGACGGCAGAGCGGCATTTCATCAATAATCACCTGCTCCAGCCGCCTTATCCCGAGGGCATGGAAAAGGCCGTTTTCGGCCTCGGCTGCTTCTGGGGCGGAGCGCAAGTTCTGGCAGCTGGGCGACGGCATCTGGATCACCGCTGCGGGCTATGCCGCCGGCACCACGCCGAACCCGACCTACGAGGAGGTATGCTCCGGTCTGACTGGGCAGAACGAGGTCGTACTGGTGGTCTACGATCCGAACGTGATCCCCTATGAGACCCTGCTGAAGACCTTCTGGGAAAACCACGATCCCACCCAGGGCATGCGTCAGGGCAACGATGTGGGCACCCAGTACCGCTCCGGGATCTACGTGTTCAACGAGGCGCAGAGGAAGGCCGCAGAAGCGTCCAAAGCGGCTTACGGCGAGGCGCTGGCCGCCAAGGGCTATGGGCCGATCACGACCGAGATTCTCGATGCCGGGCGGTTCTACTTCGCCGAGGATTACCACCAGCAATATCTGGCCAAGAACCCGAACGGCTATTGCGGTCTCGGCGGCACCGGCGTGTCGTGCCAGATCGGCGTCGGCGTGGCTGCCGAATAAACAGAGCTTCTCTTTAAACTGAGAACGGCTGCGTCCTGCGGGATGCAGCCGTTTTCGCCTTTAAGCCTGCCTCACGGCGCTTCGAGAACGCTGCGGCACTCATTGGGCAATTGCGCCATGGTCAGCGGCGGGCGGGGCTTGCCGGGCTTCGGATGCAGCATCTGGGGCGTGAACCACGCATTCAGCTCCGCGCCGCAGCCATCACCGCTCGGCGGCGGATCCTGATCGGAGCAGCCTGCTTCGCCCGCAGGGCAGGCGAGGCGGATATGGAAATGGTAATTGTGGCCCCATATCGGCCGCACCTTGGTCAGCCAGTTCCGGTCCGCGCCCGCCTCGCGGCAGAGCGCCCGCTTGATGGCCGGATTCACGAAGACCCGGGCCACGCTTCTTTCCGATGCGGCGGCGCGGATGAGCGCGGTGTGCTGCGGCGTCCAGACCTTCGGGTCGATATCGAGCAAGTCGCTGCGCACCATGTTGGTGGCCGACATCTCCTCCCGCTCGGCCCGTGAGAGGCGACGGTTGGGCATGGAAGTGAGCCAGATATCGGCGTCGAGTCCGATCTGGTGCGAGGCATGGCCCGTGATCATCGGTCCGCCGCGCGGCTGCGAGATATCGCCGACGAGAAGGCCCGGCCATCCATTGATGCTCGGAAGCCGGGTGGCGAACCGCTGCAGGAAGCCGATCATCTGCGGGTGGCCCCAGTTGCGGTTGCGGGACAGGCGCATGACCTGCCAATTGTCGCCATCGACCGGGATCGCCGCCGCGCCCGCAACGCAACCCCGGGCATAGCTGCCGATGGATCGCGAACGAAGATCGGCCGGCTTGGCGCGCCGCCCGAAGAGCTCCTTCGCGGCAAGCCTCGGATCGTCGGGGTTGGCGAGCGGCGGCAGCGGCTTTGGGTCGAGCGTGCCCTTGTCCTGAGCGACGGCGGAGCCGCTGATGAGAAGAGCAAGGGTGATAGCGAGGGAGCGAATCGGATTCATACGGCAAGGCTATCGCGCATCTCGGAACTCCGAAACGGACAGCGCACTGCCATCTTGTCGCTCTTTGAAGAAGCGGCCGGACCGTGAGATCCGGCCTCCAAGAGGGATCAATGTCTCGGCTGCGGGCGGCCGTCATTAAGACGGCGCTGGCTCATGTGGCCTGGCCCGAAGGTGCGCTTGTCGTGCCCGTTTCCGATCCGGCGCATGGCAGGCTGGTAGCGCGGGGTCGGCCGCTTGAGCCGCTTCTGGCGCCGACCTGTTGCAAGAGGCGGCAGGAACAGGGCTGCGATGCCCGCTGCGACTCCGGCCAGCACAGCCGCCGTCACGAAGGGGTGGATCTGTGCCTCGAGCAGCAGGCTCGTCTTGCGCGGCTCGTGGGGAAGGGACGAATACATGTCTCCGTCCTCGCGGGCCTGATAGAGATTGTCGCGCATTCCGGGGCGCTCGGGGTGATCCGTTGTCTGCGAGCTATAGCCGGTCCATTCCATGGCTTTGTCGACGAGGTGGGGCGCGACCTTGCCCATGGCGCCGATGGCCCAGCCGCCGAATCCGATGGTGATCTCGCGGCGGTGGTGTTCGGCCGCAAACACGATCGCCTTGCCGACCAGATGCGGATCATAAGTCGGCGGCGGAACGGTCGTCTCGTGGTCGAGGTAGTTGCGGGCATGTTCGACGTAAGGCGTGTCGATGGACGACGGCTTGATGAGCGTGACCGAGATCGGTGCGTCCTGGTTTCCCAGCTCCATGCGCAGGCCATCCGTGAAGGCCTTCACCGCGTGCTTGGAGGCCGAGTACTGGGTCTGCAGGATCATGGTCCGCTCGGACAGGACGCTGCCGACATTGACGATGGTGCCGCCGCGATGGCGTAAATGGTCCGCCGCGATCATCGAGCCGTTGACGACGCCCCAGTAGTTCACGTCGAAAAGCTGCCGCTGATCCTCCAGCGGGATGTCCGTGAGGTTGCCGTAGAGAGCCACCGCGGCGTCGTTCACCCAGGTATCGAAGCCGCCGAAGGTCTCGATGGCCGTGCGCGCCACCCGCTCCAGATCCTCGCGCTTGCTCACATCCGCGGCCACTGCAATGGCCCGTGTCGATCCATGGCTGAGCTCATCCGCGATCTTGTGCAAGGCGTCCTCGTTGCGGGCGACCAGGACGAGACCCTTGGCGCCGCGCTCAGTGAACAGGTGAGCCGTCGCAAGTCCGATGCCGCTGGATGCGCCGGTGATAACGACGACCTGATCCTGGATTGGCTTCTGACGAACCGCCATGGCTGCCTCCTCCGTATCCTCACGTTTCATAAACGTGGATCAACGTGAGGTCGGGAAGGGGGTTCCTACGGCAGCGCTTGGTGTGAGGAAGCCGGTAAGAGCGTCGGAAATCGGGTGCATCGTGCAAAAAAATGGTCCCGCTTTTGGGATCGATCCGATGCTTGAGGCTTCCGGTTCGGAGCCGGAACCTGCTTTTCAACCCGAGCGTTGCCCTAGGATCTCACACTGAAGGGAGCGAAATGATGCAGACGACGGCACAAAGCAGCGACGTTCGCGAAACTCACAGCCTCATCGCCAGTGACAAGGTGGAAGGAACGCCGGTGCGCCGCACGGACGGCGAGAAGATCGGGACGATCGAGCGCGTGATGATCGAGAAGCGATCCGGCAAGGTCGCCTATGCGGTGATGAGCTTCGGCGGCTTCATGGGGCTCGGCGAGGAATACTACACGCTTCCCTGGAGCGTCCTGAAGTACAATACCGAGCTCGATGCCTATGAGCTGAACCTCTCGGAGGATCAGCTGCGCGGAGCGCCCCGCCGCAGCGCGGAAGGGCATGACGCGTCCTATGATCGGGAATGGGAAGAGCACGTTCACCGGTACTACAACGCCACGCCCTATTGGGGGGCAAGCGATCCGATGAGCACAGGCCGGTAATCCGGTCAGCCATCCTACAAAACAAAATCGCCCGGCTTTCGCCGGGCGATTTTTATGCGCAGGCGCCGGACGATAGGGAAGGCCCTATTCCGGCGCTTGCAGCATGCGCGTCTTAGCGCTTGCGCGACTTCGAGGGGCTCTTGCGAGCGCTCGAGGTCCGCTTGGCGACCTTTGCCGACTTCTTCGTGGCAGAGGTACGGCTCGAAGCGGCAGCTGCGCGCTTCGTGGTCGACTTGGCGGCGCTGCGCGCCTTCGAGGCCGACTTCACCGCGGTGCGGCTGGAGCTGCGAGCGGCAGACTTGCGAGCCGTCGAACGGGCCGAGGACTTCTTGGCGGCCGACTTGGCCGAAGTCTTGCGAGCAACCGTCTTCTTGGCGACTGCCTTGCGGGCAGTGGTCTTCTTAGCTGCGGACTTGGCCGACGAACGAGCCGTGGTCTTTTTCGCAGCTGTCTTCTTAGCAGTGGTCTTCTTGGCGGTAGTCTTCTTGGCGACTGCCTTGCGGGCAGTGGCCTTCTTCGCGCCGGACTTGGCCGAAGACTTCGTGGCCGACCGGGAGGCCGACTTCGCTGCCGTCTTCTTGGCGGCGGTCTTCTTCGCGCCAGCCTTCTTCGCGGTGCTGGTCGAGCTGCGGCGAGCGCTGCTCTTCTTTGCGGTCTTCTTCTTGGTGCTGGTCGCACCGGTGTCACCCGTGAACAGCATCGTCAGCGGGTTCTTGGTATCTGTCGGCATTGCCGCCTCCTTCAAGGGCCTTCGCGTGCAACCGTCACGCTTGCAAGGCAACGTCGTTATACCAAGGGGGTTCCGAATATCGGAAAGTGTAGACAGTAGAACTTGCACTTTTTCTGTGGATATGTTGCTCGGCAAGTCTCTCTGCACTTGCAGCTCTAAGACTCAATATCGGGTTCAAGATGAGGCAGTTAGAGTCTCTTCTTCAGTTGCATCGGCATCGCTCTTCATCATGATGCACTCGTGCGATGGCGCAAAATTAGTCTTTTATAACAATGGCTTAGGCTGTTCGTAAAGAAGACGTTAAACGTCTGTTGAGTATTCGGACGTGTTCGAGTTCGTTCAACATCGCAACCGAAATCCTCTTCACTTGGAGAGGGGTGAAGGCGGTTTTTTCGCGCTCCAAACTCCTCGCGCGTGAGACCCAAAAAAATTTGTCGATCGGAGTCGAAAATCGGTCTGCGAGTCGCCCGACGAGTCGAGAATCACAATCCGCGACTCGTGCATGAGGGAGTGATCGGAGCCTCATTCGAGTCTCGCTCTTGGGTTCATCCCTCATGTGCGTCCTGGTCGCTGCAGGAGCATCGGACCCAAAAGTGGATTCCACTTTTGGGTCCGATGCTCTAAGCGAGAAGACCCTCACATCGGTTGGACCGCCGTGCCCCATCGCAGCATCCTCGCCGTCGTCCTCTGGATGAGCGGCGCACTCGTCTCCTTCTCCGCAACGGCGATCGCGGTACGCGCGCTTGCGCCCACCTTCTCGATCTTCGAGATGCTGGCCGTTCGCAACGCCGCCGGAGTCCTGATCCTGCTTGTCCTTGCGCTCCTCAAACCGAACCTGCGGCCCGGGTTGAAGCCGCGCCGCTTCCCGCTGCATCTCGCGCGCAACGTCCTTCATTTTCTCGGCACGGACGGATGGGCTTTCGGCCTCACGCTTCTGCCGCTCGCAACCGTCTTCGCGCTTGAGTTCACCACGCCAGCCTGGGTAGCGCTGCTCGCGATTCCGCTGCTCAAAGAGCGGATGACGAGAGGGCGTCTGGTCGCCATCGTGCTTGGCTTCATCGGCATTCTCGTGATCCTGCGTCCGGGGCTGGAAACCTTGCAGCCGGCCAGTTTCCTGATGCTCGGCGTCGCTTTCAGCTTCGCCCTCGTGGCGATAATGACCAAGCGGTTGACGATGACCGAAAGCACCTTCTCGATCCTGTTCTTCATGAACCTGCTGCAACTTCCCATGAACCTCGCGGGGGTGAGCCGGGCCTTCTGGCTCCAGGTCCAACCGTCTCATGCCCTGGCCCTCATCGGCATCAGCGTCGGCGGTCTTCTCTCGCATTACTGCATGACCAATGCGTATCGCCGGGGAGACGCCACCATGGTCGTGCCGTTGGACTTCATGCGCATCCCGCTGATCGCCTTCGTCGGCTGGCAGTTCTATGGCGAGGCGCTCGATCCTTACGTCTTCCTCGGCAGCGGCATCATCATCGTCGGTCTTCTCTACTCCCTGCATCGCGAGGCGAAATCCGCATGACCTGGTCGCCGCAACAGGACGCCGCCCTCAAAGCCGTCGCCGACTGGCTCCGCCGCGGTGACCGTCCGGTGTTCCGGCTTTTCGGATATGCCGGCACGGGCAAGACGACGCTCGCCAAGCACATCGCCGAGAACGTGGATGGCGAGGTGGCGTTCGGCGCCTATACCGGGAAGGCCGCGCTCGTTCTGCGCACCAAGGGCTGCACCGATGCCTCGACGATTCATTCGATGATCTACCGCTCGCGGGAGTCGGATGAGAACGGCCCGCAATTCGTGCTCAACCGCCAGAGTCCGGCCTCCAAGGCCGACCTCATCGTCATCGACGAATGCTCCATGGTCGACGAGGAATTGGGACGCGATCTCCTGTCCTTCGGGCAGCCCGTTCTCGTGCTCGGCGATCCGGCGCAATTGCCGCCGGTCAAGGGCGGCGGCTTTTTCACGGAAGGCGAGCCCGACGTGATGCTCACGGAAGTGCATCGCCAAGCCAAGGATAATCCCATCATTCACCTCTCGATGCAGGTCCGGGAGGGCGGGCGGCTGGAGCCGGGGACCTATGGCGAGAGCCGCATCATCCGCCGCCGCGAGATCGACGCAGCCGCCGTCATGGCAGCCGATCAGGTGCTGGTCGGATTGAACAAGACCCGGCGTCTCTACAACTCGCGACTGCGCGAATTGAACGGCTACCGCGATCCCATGCCGGCGGCCGGCGAGAAGCTCGTCTGCCTGCGCAACGACAAGACCAAGGGACTGCTCAACGGCGGCACCTGGACCATCCAGGCACTGCGCGGCATCCGCAACGATTTCATCCGCATGGATGTGCTGCCCGACGACGATGCCCGCCGAAGGTCGGTGGAGGTCGCGGTGCACAAGGCCTTCTTCGAGGGAACGGAGGAAGAGGTGCCGTTCGTGCTGCGCAAGGAGTCCGACGAGTTCACCTATGGCTATGCGCTCACCGTGCACAAGGCACAGGGCTCGCAATGGGATGACCTCATGCTCTTCGACGAGTCCTATGCCTTCCGCGAGCATCGCAGCCGCTGGCTCTACACGGCTCTGACGCGGGCGGCCGAAAAGGTCACCGTGGTAATCTGAGCTCGGGCGCTCCGGAACCGGATCAAGCTTGAGCGCTTAATCTGTGCAGCTGAGCTTTATGACGTCAAAGGTGCCAATATGCTGAAATGGGCTCTGATCTTCCTTGTCGTGTCGCTGGTCGCCGGTGCTCTGGGTTTCACGGGCATCGCTTCCGGCGCCAAGACCATCGCCAAGATCCTGTTCGGCCTTTTCCTCCTCGCCTTCATTCTCCTGATCCTCCTCGCCTGGGGGGCCGGCGAGCTGATCTTCTGACGAGCCTGTTCCTGTATCTTCACGTCGATCAGAAGCCGGTTCCGAGCTTTGCTCGGAACCGGCTTACGCATGCGCTGAATGCATGAAGTCCTTGCTCCCGTGGATCTGCCTTCTTCCGCATGGCCCGCTATAGGGACGCTTCAACTTTTCGTTTGAGCGCGTCGCGGTGAAACTTTCTGTCTCGTGCGCGCCTTGAAACGTAAACGAATGAAAGGGACGCCCATGAAACGTCGTGCATTCCTCCAGGCCGCCACCGTCGGCGCAGCCTCCACCGCGGTTGCCGCTCCCGCCATCGCCCAGTCGAACCCCGAGATTCGCTGGCGCCTGACCTCGGCTTTCCCGAAATCTCTCGATACGTTGTTCGGCGGCGGCGAGACCTTCGCTAAGCTGGTCTCCGAGGCCACCGACGGCAAGTTCCAGATCCAGACCTTCGCGCCCGGCGAGATCGTCGGTGCGCCTCAGGCGCTCGATGCCATCGGCTCCGGAACGGTGGAGATGGGCCATACCTGCTCCTACTACTACGTGGGCAAGGACCCGACCTTCGCCATCGGTACTACGCTGCCCTTCGGCCTCAATTCCCGTCAGATGAATGCCTGGCTCTATCAGGGTAACGGCAATGCCCTGCTGAACGAGTTCTACGCCAAGCACAACATCTATGCTCTGCCCGCGGGCAATACCGGCGTGCAGATGGGCGGCTGGTTCCGCAAGGAGATCAAGACCGTTCAGGACCTCCAGGGTCTCAAGATGCGCATCGCAGGTCTCGCAGGTCAGATCATGGGCAAGCTCGGCGTCGTGCCGCAGCAGATCGCAGGCGGCGATCTCTACCCGTCGCTTGAGCGCGGCACCATCGACGCTGCGGAATGGGTCGCGCCCTATGACGACGAGAAGCTCGGACTCAACAAGGTCGCGCCCTATTATTACTACCCGGGCTTCTGGGAGGGCGGTCCTGCCATTCACCTCTACATCAACCTGCAGAAATGGAATGAGCTGCCGAAGACCTATCAAGCCGCCATTCAGGGCGCGGCAGGTTATGTGAACGTGGATACGCAGGCCAAGTACGATGCCAAGAATCCGGCAGCTTTGCGCAGCCTGATCGGCAACGGCGCGCAGTTGCGGCCCTTCTCGCAGGAGATCATGGAAGCAGCCTACAAAGCCGCCAACGAGGTCTACGATGAGATCTCGGCCAAGAATGTCGAGTTCAAGAAGATCTATGACAGCTACAAGGCGTTCCGCGGCGAGGAATATCTCTGGTTCCAGGTGGCCGAATATGCCTACGACACCTTCATGATCCGCGCCCGCGCCCGCGGCTGATCACAGGCGAGAAAGGCGGGCTTCGGCCCGCCTTTTTCTTGTGTTACCGGCATGCCGTCGATGTTTCGCCGCCGGCGATTGCGCGCATAGACCTGCGACTTGTTCCAGGCTCGAATGTCCTCGAAGTTCGGTGAGCTGGGCTCCCAATCGCTACCGCGCGCCCAGCCGTGATCCTGAGGATAATTGGCTGTCGAGGCCCGCACACCGGCGGGACTGTGCAGAAGCCGCGTCAGATCTGTCCTGGTTCAATCCGTCTCTGGGCGAGGTAGGGTCCATCGGGGCAGCTCGAGAGCGTTGCAGTTTCGAGGCAACCGGTGCAGTTGATGCGCGTTGCTATGAATAAGAAGGTTCGTTCCCCCTGGAGGGTCCGGTGCACAGCGTAAGATCGTGGGGAGCATGGTCGGGCAGGCTAGCCATTTTGGCAGGGCTTGCCGTTGCTCCCGTGGCGCAGGCTGCGAACGATCCGCTCGACCGGATCGGCGGTCACGAGCCGATTCAGGCGCATTTCGATTCCACCACGCATCGGACTCGGGTCTCCGGCAAGGCCGCGCCGGATCTCTGCTTCTCTTTCTCATTGCCGGACGAGTGGCACCTCGCGGATACGAGCCTGAAGGCCGTTGTCTCAAATGCGGATCTCACAATCGATCTTCGCTCGGCCGAGGAGCTTCGCGACATGCCGCAATCCGATCTCGCGGCGCGCGATGCTGCTGTTTTGCAGCGGGATTACGAAGAGCTCCTCGGGCGTCCCGCGCAATCGGTGTCTCTGTCTTCCGATGCCGGAGCGATGCGCTGGTCCGCCACCTGGATCGATGCCAACCTGCCATCGGCCTCGCATGCCATGACGATCGAGACCGTGATCGTACCGCTCTCGAGCGAATGGGTGCTCGAACTGTCCCTCTCCGGTGTCGCGACGCGGGAAGCCTACGATGCTCTTGCGCAGCACCTGCTGGTGCGATTGAAGGTGCAGGGCAGGGCGGCCTGCCAGAGCTGACCTTTCGCGAGGGACATTCGCCGCTGGCCTTCCTTGATGCACAATGGCATGCCCGAACCGGGCCTTCGATTGTCAGGATAAGTCATGGACGTGATTATCTACCACAACCCGCAATGCGGGACCTCCCGCAACACCTTGGGGCTGATCCGCAATGCCGGGATCGAGCCGCACATCGTCGAATATGTGAAGACGCCGCCGACGCGCCTGCTCCTGCGCCAGCTGATCGAGCGGATGGGATTGAGCGTCCGCGATGTGATCCGCGAAAAGGGAACGCCCTATGCGGAACTCGGGCTTGATGATCCCTCCTTAAGCGACGATCAGCTACTCGATGCGATGATGGCGCACCCGGTCCTGATCAACCGCCCCATCGTGGTCACGCCCAAGGGAGTGCGCCTGTGCCGTCCGTCCGAGACGGTGATCGACATCCTGCCGCCGCAGCAGGGCGAATTCGTCAAGGAAGACGGCGAGCCGGTGGTCGATGCCACCGGACGCCGCATCGGTTTGGCATAGACTTCCAGGGAACGAGTGGTTGCGCCGCCGCTCAGCCGGCGGCGCT
The DNA here is from genome assembly GCF_016864375.1 of Microvirga sp. VF16. Classification (GTDB taxonomy): domain Bacteria; phylum Pseudomonadota; class Alphaproteobacteria; order Rhizobiales; family Beijerinckiaceae; genus Microvirga. The sequence continues at coordinate 1,138,096 of NZ_CP069354.1, forward strand.
CATGGCGCCTCCAGCTGCGTTCCGACGGGAACGACAGGCTCCGGGACGAAGCTCTCCTTTTCCTCCTGCGGAGGAGCGGCGCGCTGCAGGCTGCGATAGGCGCCCCAGATCGCCATGAGAGCCTGGGCGACGATGACGACATAGAGGAGGCCCAGCCGTCCGAACTCCGTCATCATCATGCCTGAGATCACCGGCCCGATCGCTGCGCCCACGCCTTGCAGGATCAGAAGACCGCCGGCAGCGGCGACGAACTCGCCGGGCTTCACCATGTCGTTCACATGCGCCGTGACGATGCTGTAGGTCGGGATCACGCTGCCGCCGAAAACGGCGACATAGATGAAAAGCAGCCATACAGGCCCTATTGCCGGTACGAAGTGAATGAGCACAAACAGGATCGCCGCCGCCATGCCCGAGGCGCCGATGATCACGTGGCGCCGGTCCATGCGGTCCGAGAGCCAGCCGAGAGGATAGGTGGTGGCAAAGCCGCCCAGCGTGCCGCAGGCCATGAAGATGGCGATCTCCGTCGTGTCCAGCCCGCGCTCCTGTGCCCAGATCGGGCCGAGCGCGAAGAACGAACTCGTGGTGATGCCGCACAGAACCGCAGCCACCACGCCGAAGGGCGATTGCCGGTAGAGCTGCATCAGGTTGATCCTGGTGTCGCTGACCGCATGAGCCGGCGCGGTCGCCCGCGACAGGGCCGTGGGCACGAGAGCCAGCGAAATGAGGATGGCGACGAAGCAGAACAATCGATAGCCGTGCGGATCGCCTGCGGGCAGGAGCATCTGCCCGCCGATCCCGGCGATCAAGCCAGTCATCCCATACACGCTGAGAATCTGCCCGCGTGTCTGTGCATTGACGGAGGCGTTGAGCCAGCTTTCGACAACGATGAACAAGCCGGCAAAGCAGAAACCGGTCACCGCGCGCGCGACGATCCAGACGGCCGGGCTGATCGCGAGCAGATGCAGCAGGGCGGTCGAGGCGGCGATCGCGGCCAGCGCCGCAAAGGTCCGCGTATGGCCGACCTGCTGGATCACGCGGCCGGCTCCAAGCGAGCCGACGACGATGCCGACCCAGAAGGCCGCGCCCACGGCCCCGATCTGCGTCGGCGTGAACTGCTCGATGCTCCCGCGCACGCTGAGCAGGGTGCCCTGCAGGGTATTGCCGATCTGCATGAGGGCATAGCCGAGAAGAAGTGCAAAGAGGGTCGGCAGCGTGGCCCGCAGGGACGAAGACATGGGCTCTCCTGTGATGTGAGATCCTGTGGTTCGGAGATGCGGTTGGCGAGAGGTTCGGTCTGGACGATATGGGCATGCCGAAGCCCGGCATCCGAAGATCCCGTACTCCAGCATATGACTAGTCGTCAGACCAAAGCCCCGTGCCTGGGTTGAACTCTGGGAGGGAGGGCAGGTTCCAGAACTCAGTGTTGCAGTGCAAACGATAAAAGAAAGGCCCAGCTCGATGTGGAGCTGGGCCTGTCACATTTTGCAGCGAAAGCCGCGATGGCCTTTTCCTTTAGGAATCCATCTTCAGCGCGGCGATGAAGGCTTCCTGCGGGATGTCGACCTTGCCGAACTGGCGCATCCGCTTCTTGCCTTCCTTCTGCTTGTCCAGAAGCTTGCGCTTGCGCGAGGCGTCGCCGCCGTAGCACTTGGCGGTCACGTCCTTGCGCAGGGCACGGATGGTCTCGCGGGCAATGATCTTGCCGCCGATGGCGGCCTGCACCGGGATCTGGAACATGTGCGGCGGGATCAGCTCTTTCAGCTTCTCGCACATGGCGCGACCACGGCCCTCGGCCCGGTCGCGATGGACCAGCATGGAGAGCGCGTCCACCGGCTCGCCGTTGACCAGAACCGACATCTTCACGAGGTCGCCTTCGCGATAGTCGGAGATGTGGTAGTCGAAAGAGGCGTAGCCTTTCGAGATCGACTTCAGGCGATCGTAGAAGTCGAACACCACCTCGTTGAGCGGCAGATCGTAGACCACCATGGCGCGCTTGCCGACATAGTTCAGGTCGATCTGGATGCCGCGACGCTCCTGGCACAGCTTGAGGACGGAGCCGAGATAATCGTCGGGCGTGAGGATGGTGGCGCGGATCCACGGCTCCTCGATGCTTTCGATCTTCATCACGTCCGGCATGTCGGCCGGGTTGTGCAGCTCGATGGTCGAGCCGTCGCGCAGCTTCAGATGATACACCACCGAAGGCGCGGTTGAGATGAGGTCGAGGTTGAACTCGCGCTCCAGACGCTCCTGGATGATCTCGAGATGCAGGAGGCCGAGGAAGCCGCAGCGGAAGCCAAAGCCGAGCGCAGCGGAGGTCTCCATCTCGTAGGAGAAGCTTGCGTCATTGAGGCGCAGCTTACCCATGGCGGCGCGCAGATTCTCGAACTCGGCGGCATCGACGGGGAACAGGCCGCAGAACACCACCGGCTGCACGGGCTTGAAGCCGGGAAGCGCTTCAGCCGTGGGTTTGCGCTCGTCGGTGATGGTGTCGCCGACGCGGGTATCGGCCACTTCCTTGATCGAGGCGGTGAAGAAGCCGACCTCGCCGGGGCCGAGCTGCGCCAGTTCGGTCATCTTGGGCGAGAACACGCCGACACGGTCGAGAGAGTAGGACGCGTTCGTGCCCATCATCTTGATGGTCTGGCCCTTCTTCATCGTGCCGTCGACGACGCGCACGAGCACGACCACGCCGAGATAGGCGTCGTACCAGGAATCGACGAGGAGAGCTTTGAGCGGCGCATCCGGATCGCCCTTCGGCGGCGGCAGCTTCTGGACGATGGCTTCCAGCACGCCCTCGATGTTGAGGCCGGTCTTGGCCGAGATCGGCACGGCGTCAGAGGCGTCGATGCCGATCACCTCCTCGATCTGCTCCTTGATCCGGTCCGGATCGGCGGCGGGCAGGTCGATCTTGTTGAGGACCGGCACGATCTCGTGGTTGGCGTCGATGGCCTGGTAGACGTTGGCCAGCGTCTGCGCCTCGACGCCTTGCGAGGCGTCGACCACCAGCAGCGAGCCCTCGCAGGCGGCGAGCGAGCGCGAGACCTCGTAGGCGAAATCCACGTGGCCGGGGGTATCCATCAGGTTCAGGATGTAGGTCTTTCCGTCCTGCGCCTTGTATTCCAGGCGCACGGTCTGCGCCTTGATGGTGATGCCGCGCTCGCGCTCGATATCCATGTTGTCGAGCACCTGCTCCGTCATCTCGCGGGCCGAGAGCGCCCCCGTGGTCTGGATCAGGCGGTCGGCCAGCGTCGACTTGCCGTGGTCGATATGGGCCACGATGGAGAAATTGCGGATGTTGTCGAAGGTGCGAGCGGTCATAATTCTGCAGATATAAGAATGTTCAGGCCGCAATAGCAGGGTGGCCCCTCAAAGCCAAGGGAGGCCAGTGTCGCGTGCCGGCATGGGATTTCCGTCGCCAATAGCCCGTCGCGCCCTATCCTCCTGTTGGAGAGGGCACCAATCCGGGAAGCCGCCATGGCCGGAACTCCAGTCATTACCGAAGGCGCGGACAACCTTGGCGCAACGGGGCGCCCCGAGCTTCACCGCTCCATCGGTCCGGCCCAAATGGCGCTCTATGGGCTCGGCAGCATGCTGGGCTCCGGGGTCTACGGCCTGATCGGGCAGGCGGCCGGGCAGGTGGGCAATGCGGTTTGGCTCGCCTTTCTGGTGGCGCTGGTGGCGGCGCTCCTGACCGCCTTCACCTATGCGTCGCTCGGCTCGCGCTATCCGAGGGCCGGCGGCGCGGCCTATATCGCGGAGCGGGCCTATCGCTCGCCGCTCATCGGGTTCGTGGTCGGGTTGGCAGTGGCCTGCTCGTCCCTCACTTCCGTTGCCACCCAGTCCCGGGTTTTTGCCGCCAATCTCGCCTCCTTGACCGGAAGCAGCAACCAGACGGCTGTTTTCCTGGCGCTCGGCTTCCTGCTGCTCCTGACCGGATTGGTGCTGCGCGGCATCCGCGAATCCATGTGGGTCAACGTGCTGTGCACCTGCATCGAGGCAGGCGGCCTTCTGCTCGTGGTGGCGGTGGGGATCAGCTATTGGGGCAGCGTCGATCTTCTGGAGACGCCACCGCCGGGCGAGGGCGCGAGCGATGTGATGATGCTCCTCGTGCTCCAGGGCGCGGTGCTCACCTTTTTCTCCTTCCTCGGCTTCGAGGATACCCTCAACGTGGCCGAGGAGTGCCGCGAGCCGCAGCGCACCGTTCCCATCGGGTTGATCGCCGCCATGGCCATGGCGGCGGTGATCTACGTGGCGGTGGCGATCACGGCGGTTTCCGTGCTGCCCTGGCGGGAACTCGCGGCGGCGCCCGGTCCTCTGACGGCCGTGATGGAAAAGGCCGCCCCCTGGCTGCCGCCCGTCGTCTATGGAGCGATTACGCTGTTTGCCGTCGCCAATACGGCTCTCGTGAATTACGTAACCGCGTCACGGCTGGCCTATGGCATGTCCCATCAGGGCCTGTTGCCGTCATGGCTTGGCCGTGTCCATGCCGCAAGGCGCACGCCGCATCTGGCGATCCTTGCCATGTTCGTGATCGTGACGCCGCTCGCTCTGATCGGAACCATCGGCCAGTTGGCCGCCGCGACCGTGCTCCTGCTGCTCCTGGTCTTCGCGCTCATGAACGGAGCGCTGGTGCTGTTGAAGAACAGGGAGGGGGAACTGCGCGGGCGCTTCGAGATCCCGCTGATTCTGCCGCTTCTCGGCAGTTTCGTCTGTGCGGCTCTTGTGATCGTGCGGGTGGTGACCGGCGACTGGCGCGCGCCAGCCATTGCAGGAGCGCTGCTTGCCGGGATTTTCCTGCTCTATGCGCTGTACCGGCCTAAGACGAAACGGCGCGTAGCTTAGCAAGTCAGGCTTTTGCTGTTAACTATTCCTTAATTTTGACCGTGCTCCCGCTTCATTCCCCACCGTCATCGTCTAAGGTGGCCGGCACAGATATCTGCAAAAAGACGATGCCGTGCTCTACCCGCTGACACAGAACCCGAACTTTCGCGTCCTGGACGCCATCGGGCGGGATTTTGCCACGCATCCGCCATCGCCACCGCCGCCCTTGTTCGGGCCCAGGACGGGGCAGCCGCGAAGCGCCGAGGACATCGCTTTTGAGGGTGGGTTCAGCAGTCTCAGCGACATGCTGTGCCGCATCGCGGAGGTCGATCTGTCCCGATACTCGCAATCGGCGGCCCTGAGGCAGTGGTATTATACGGATGGATCCAAGGGCGGGCTCCAGGCCATGATCAATGCCCAGTACCGATTTTTTGCACCGGACCTGTCGGCCGAGAGCGCCTGAGCCTCGATCAGCGGAGCCGTTCTACGATTGCCCGGATGCGGATTGAAAACCGTCGATCCCCAGGAGAGTTTGCCTGAGGCAATCCTCCTCTGTTTTTCGTCTCTGTTTTCGCTACATACGAGACTTCCGCATCGGAAGTGCAATGCGCATGGCTGCCAGACGCGGCTGCGCGGCATTTCCCGAAAACAGCCTTTCATCATTGGAGACACGATCGTGACCAACACAACCCGACGCCAAGCGCTGCTCCTCGGCGGTGCCCTTCTGGGTGGAACGGCCCTCGGTCTGACGCCGGCCGCGGCTCAGACCTTCCCGACCCGTCCGATCACCATGGTCGTGCCCTTCGCGGCCGGCGGCTCCACAGACGTGGTCGCCCGCATCATCGCGCAGAAGATGTCGGAAGGACTGGGCCAGCAGGTGATCGTCGAAAACGTGGCCGGTGCCGGCGGCAGCACGGGTGCGGCCCGCGTCGCCAAGGCAGAGCCCGACGGCTACACGATTTTGATGGGCACAGTGGCGACTCATGCGCTCAACCCGCTCATGCTCAAGCGCAAGCCCTACGATGCCGTGACGGATTTCGCACCCGTATCGCTGCTTGTGATCGTGCCGAATGTGCTCGTGGTTCATCCGAGCCTGCCGGCCAAGACGGTGCCGGAACTGATCGCGCTCCTGAAGGCCGATCCTGCGAAGTACAATTACGCTTCTTCGGGTGTGGGCACGCCGCTGCATCTGTCGGGCGAGCTGTTCAAGAGCATGGCCAAGGTGTCGGCGCAGCACATCGCCTATCGCGGCTCCGGACCTGCCCTGAACGACGTGGTGGCCGGTCAGGTGCCGATCATGTTCGATAACCTGCCGTCCGCTTCTGAATTCATCAAGGCCGGCACGTTGCGCGGGATCGCCGTGACGACGAAGGAGCGTGCTCCGTCCTTCCCGGACATGCCGACAATCGCCGAATCGCTGCCGGGCTACGAGACCTACACGTGGAATGCGGTGTTTGCGCCGCCCAAGACCCCGAAAGAGATCGTGGATCGCCTGAACGCCGAGGCGCTCAAGGCCGTGAAGGATCCGGCCGTGCAGGAGCGACTCAAGACCTTCAGCGCGACCGTGGTCGGCTCGACGCCGGAGGCTCTGGGTGAGCACGTCAAGACCGAGATCGCGAAGTGGACTCCGGTGGTCAAGGAAGCCGGCGTTCAGATCGACTGATCAAGAACATCGATCCCAGAAGTGGACGCCCACTTCTGGGATCGATCGGGACGAGCACTTAGCGAGCGCACTCGACGGGAACGCGCTGTTCGGTTCCCGGAACGAGGACGGTGCGGCACGGAATACCGTTGATCGTCCGAATTTCATGCGGAGCGGCCGTCGGGAAGGCAGATGCCGGTGTGCCCGACACGGGAGCTCCGGCGGGCGGGCCGACGAGGACGCTGCCGGTCGTCGTCGGATCCATGCCGACGATGCCGGCCGAGCTGGCGCATTGAACCGGAATGCGCGCGTTGCTCTGCCTGTCAAGAATGGTGCGGCAGGGAACGCCGTTGATCATCTGGATTTCGTGCGGAGCGGCGTTCGGAAATGGAGAGCCGGGCGTGCCGCTGGTCTGGGCCTGGGCCGAGCCGATAGCCCCGAGCATCATGAGCCCGGCACTGGCGATGATTGTCGCTGTCTTCAAGGAAACCTCCTCTATCGATGGGAACAAAGACCGCATTCGCGGACAGGAGATTTAACGCCTGAAGCGGAGATGGTTCCCTTATATCGCAGCATCCGGCGGGTTCATGGTCCCGATAGGGAGCCTACCGGCCCTGTTCCAGGATGCGTGAGATCACCTTGGCCGTGTAATCGACCATCGGGACGATGCGGGCATAGTTGAGCCGTGTCGGGCCGATGACGCCGAGCACGCCGACGATCTTCTGGCTGCCGTCCCGGAACGGAGCCGCGATCATCGACGAACCGGAGAGCGAGAAGAGCTTATTCTCCGAGCCGATGAAGATGCGAACCCCTTCGCCGCCCTCGGCCCGGCTCAAGAGGTCGATCACGTCGGTCTGGGTCTCGAGATCCGAGAAGAGCAGGCGGATGCGCTCCAGGTCTTCCACGGCCTTGAGATCGTCGAGGAGGTTGGCCTGACCGCGCACGATGAGCTGGCGGGAATCGACTGGGCCCACCGTGGTGGCAAGCCCGGCCTCGACGAGCCTCGCGGTGAGCGCGTCGAGCTCGCGCTCCATGTCCTCGCGGCGGGTCTGGATCTCGCGCTTGATGTCGCCGAGCGTCTTGCCCTGGATGCGGGCATTGAGAAAGTTTCCGGCCTCGATCAGAGCACCGGCGGGCAGTCCTGCGGGCAGGTCGAGGAGGCGGTTTTCCACCGAGCCGTCCTCGGAGACGAGTACCACCAGGGCACGGGTCGGGTCGAGGCGTACGAATTCGATATGTTTGAGACGCGCATTGGACTTGGACGTCACCACGACGCCGGCGCCGCGCGAGACCCCCGACAGCAGTGTCGACGCCTCGGCCAGCGCCGTCTCCAGGGTGTGGCCGGAGGCGGCCGCCCGCATCTGTGCCTCGATGCGCGAGCGCTCCTCGGAGGTGACGTCGCCGATCTCCATCATGGCATCGACGAAGAAGCGCAGGCCTGTCTCCGTCGGCAGGCGGCCGGCGCTGGTATGCGGCGCGAAGATCAGGCCCGCGGCCTCCAGATCCGCCATCACGTTGCGGATCGAGGCCGGCGAGAGCGTCATCGGCAGGATGCGCGAGAGATGGCGCGAGCCCACGGGCTCGCCGGTCATCAGGTAGCTCTCGACGATCTGGCGGAAGATTTCGCGGGAACGGTCGTTCAGCTCCGCGATGGCGCGGGTTTCCGAGAGATGGGAAAAGGGACCGGTCGGGTGCATCCGAAGGGTTCTACGCTCTCACAATTCAACCCTGCAAGTCCGTATTATGTGCGGATCGGAAGCTCCTTAGGCAAGCCTTGCGCTTGCCTAAACCGCGCCAGCGCTTCAAACAGGCGAGGAATCAAGATCTTTCAGGAGAATCCCGCCATGCGTCCGTCCAACCGCGCCCCCGACGAACTGCGCCCCGTCACCCTGGAGCGCGGCGTCGCGCGGTATGCGGAAGGCTCCTGCCTCGTCACCTTCGGCAACACGAAGGTGATCTGCACCGCCTCGCTCGAGGAGAAGGGCCCGCCGTGGCTGCGCGGCACCGGCCGGGGCTGGGTGACGGCGGAATATTCCATGCTGCCGCGGGCCACCCACGAGCGCACGCGCCGCGAGGTCAATTCCGGCAAGCCTTCGGGCCGCACGCAGGAGATCCAGCGCCTCATCGGCCGTTCGCTCCGCGCCGTCGTCAACCTGCCGGCCATCGGCGAGAAGCAGATCGTGGTCGATTGCGACGTGATTCAGGCCGATGGCGGCACCCGCACGGCGTCGATCACCGGTGCCTGGGTGGCGCTGCACGAGTGCTTCACCTGGATGCAGAACCGCTCGATCATCTCGATCAACCCGCTGCGTGAACCCGTCGCCGCCATCTCCTGCGGCATCTATCAGGGCCAGCCGGTGCTCGATCTCGATTATGCGGAGGATTCGGCCGCCGAGACCGACGCGAACTTCGTCATCACGGGCTCCGGCGGCATCGTCGAGGTGCAGGGCACGGCCGAGGGCAAGCCCTTCTCCGAGGAGGAGTTTCTGAGCCTCCTGCGGCTCGCCAAGTCCGGCGTGGCGCAGCTGGTGGACCTGCAGAAGAAGGCCGTGGCCTGAGGCAAAACCCTCTATGTCATCCCCGGCGGGCCGAAGGCGAGGGAAGGGGATCCATAGCGCAGAGTCTGTGGGTGGATTCCCCTCCGCTGCGCTCCGGCCGGGAATGACACTGACTGGATAGGAAAGATATGAGCACGCATCGTCCCCTGACCGGAAAGGTCGTCATCGCCACCCACAATGCGGGCAAGCTGCGCGAGATGCAGGAATTGCTCGCCCCCTTCGGAGTCGAGGCCGTCTCGGCAGGCGAACTCGGCCTGCCCGTGCCTGACGAGACAGGGCACATGTTCGCCGAGAACGCGGCCATCAAGGCCCACGCGGCGGCGATCGCCACCGGCCTGCCGGCGCTCTCGGACGATTCCGGCCTGTGCGTGCACGCTTTGGATGGGGCTCCGGGCCTGTTCACGGCCGATTGGGCAGGCCCGAAGCGGGATTTCAGCGTCGCCATGGAGCGGGTGGAGCGCGAATTGCTGAAGCGTGAGGCAACGGACCGCCAAGCCCATTTCGTCTCTGCCCTCGTCATCGCCTGGCCCGACGGGCACGAGGAGTTGTTCGAGGGCCGGATCTTCGGCGAGGTCGTGTGGCCGCCGCGGGGCGACAAGGGCTTCGGCTATGATCCCATGTTCCAGCCGGACGGCTTCACCGAGACGTTCGGGGAGATCTCTTCGGAGGAGAAGCACGGCATCGACTGGTCGAAGCCGGAACCCGTGGGCCTGTCCCACCGCGCCCGCGCCTTCGTGAAGCTCGCGGCCGGCTGCCTGCACAGGGATTGATGCATTCCCATGTCATTCCGGGGCGAGCGTAAGCGAGAGCCCGGAATCCATAACCGCAACGGGAAACAGAAAAGGCGCTGCGATGATCGTAGCGCCTTTCTTGATCCGTCGTGTTTATGGATTCCGGGTCCGCCTGCGGCGCCCCGGAATGACAGTGAAGGCAAAGAAGTGAAGGCAAAAGAAAAGAGCGCCCTTTCGGGCGCTCTGCTGGGCCAGCGAGGGCGGTTAGACGGCTGTCGGGCCGTTGTTGCCGCGGCGCTTGGCCATGTAGGCGTCGAACTCCTCGCGGTCCTTGGCACGCTTCAGTTCCTCGACGAAGTTGCGGAACTCACGGACCTCCTCGTCGAGCCGGCGGCGCTCTTCCTCGAGGCGCTCGAGCTCGCTGCGGCGGTAATCGTCGAAAGCCGCGTTGCCCGTGCTGGCAAAGCCGCCGAAGCCGGCGGGGCCGCGAGCGGCGAAGAAATCGTCGCGGGCGCGTCCGAAGGTGTCGCGGAAGAAGGTCCTGGCCTCATCGTATTTCGGATATCCACACATTTTCCACACCAGATAGGCCAGCGCGAGCGGCCAGACGAAGATGAAGCCCAGAATGATGCCGACGATCTCGAGACCGCGTCCGGGCTTGCGCCCGCAGCGGTGGTGAGTGCCGTTGTTCCAGGGGCCCGCATGCGGGCCCGCGTTCCAGGCGGCGGAGGCAGAGTCAGACATTGGAGGTCCCTATGTTAATGCTAACAACATTAACATGCGGATCGATTTTGGCGCTTTCAAGAGAGGTGGCGCCGATTATTTTGCCGAGGTGTTGGAGCGGCCCTTCAGGGCACCGTGGACGAGGGCGAGCACGCCGGCCCGCAGCAGCTCGTACTTATCCGGCAGACCGGGGCCCTTCGGAAGCTGGCCGGCGGCGTCGAGGGTGGCTATGCCGTGGGAGAGGGCCCAGACCTCGATGGCGATGAAGCGGACATCGACGCTCTGGAAGCCCTCCGGGAAGGTCTCGGACAGGGCCTGGACCAGGAAATCGAAGGCATTGCCGACCGGCTTGCCGCCGCTCTGGACGTTTTTGGCCCAGAACGGGCCGCACGAGGCCTCGCCCTCGGCGGGCTTGGCCGAGAACATGGCGGTGTAAAAGCCCGGCTCCTGCTCGGCGAAGGCGAGATAGGCCTCGCCCATGCGGGTGAAGCGCTCCAGCGCCGTGCCCTCGCTCTGCAGGGCCCGTCCGAGCCGTTTCGCCAGCTCGTCATAGCCACGGAACGCGACCTCGGCCACGAGGGCATCCCGGCCGCGGAAATGGCGATAGAGCGCCGCTGGCGTCACGCCCACGAGCTTGGCAGCGTCCGCTAGCGTGAACCCGCCGATGCCCCGCTCGGCAATGAAGCGTTGCGCCGCCTCGATCAGCGCCTCCTTCAGATTACCGTGGTGATAGCCCTGCCGGTCGAACGGGCCGCGCCAATGCCGCATGGTGGGTTCCTAACTCTTGAGCTTGCCGATCTTATAGCTCCGCGCCCGCGGAGGCCAGAATGGAAGGCTCTCTCAGGGTGAACAACCTTGTGAGCGAAGAGGTCCGGAAAAGTTTGAGAGCGGGAAACAGACGTGTCATCCCGGGCGGCGAAGCCGATCCGGGATCGGGTGCAGGATGGGGCGTCAACTCGTCCCACGATCCCGGATCTTCGCTGCGCTTCGTCCGGGATGACCACTTGTCGAAACCAACGCGACACCAGCACCCGTGACGTTCGCCCTTCGACCTGCCATATACGCCCCATGATCGATCATCCGACGCGCGATGTGGGCTTTGGCGTTTATGTCCATTGGCCCTTCTGCGCCTCCAAATGTCCCTATTGCGACTTCAACAGCCATGTCCGCCACCAGCCGGTGGACCAGGAGCGGTTTCTCTCGGCCTTCCGACGCGAGATCGCCTATACGGCGTCACGCATTCCGGGACGGACGGTTACGAGCATCTTTTTCGGCGGCGGTACGCCCTCGCTCATGAAGCCGCAGACCGTCGGCGCGATCCTCGATGCCATCGGCGGCACCTGGGCGATCGACCGACAAGCCGAGGTGACGCTGGAGGCCAATCCCACAAGCGTCGAGGCCGAGCGCTTCCGCGGTTACCGCGCGGCCGGGATCAACCGAGTCTCGCTTGGCGTCCAGGCGCTCAACGATCCCGATCTGAAGCGCCTCGGGCGCATGCACTCCGTCGATGAAGCTCTCGGCGCGGTGAAGATCGCGGCCTCGATCTTCGAGCGCTATTCCTTCGATCTCATCTACGCTCGTCCGGGTCAGACGCCTGAAGCATGGGGCGCAGAGCTGGAGCAGGCCATCTCGCACGCGGTCGAGCATCTCTCGCTCTACCAACTCACCATCGAGCCCGGCACCTGGTTCCAGCGTCTCTACGATGCAGGCAAGATCACGGTGCCGGACGAGGAAACGGGCCGCGCGCTCTATGACATCACGCAGGAAGTCTGCGCGAAGCACGGGCTGCCGGCCTACGAGATTTCCAATCATGCCCGACCCGGCGCGGAATCCCGCCACAACTTGCTCTACTGGCGCTACGGCGAATATGCCGGCATCGGCCCAGGGGCCCATGGGCGTCTGGTAAGCGGCAATGCACGCTTGGCAACGGCGACGGAGAAGCATCCGGAGACGTGGTTGGAGCTTGTGGAGCGTGAGGGACACGGCGTCATCGATGAGGAGGTGCTGACCTCCGAGGCCGAGGGCGACGAGTTTCTGCTCATGGGCCTGCGGTTGAAGGAGGGCGTCGATCCGCGTCGGTTCGAGGCGTTTACAGGCAAGACGCTCAATCAACGTGGCTTGCGGATCCTTGAAGAGGAAGGCCTGATCCAGATCGACGGTTCGCGCCTTGCCGTGACGCCGAAGGGCTTTCCGGTGTTGAACGCCGTGATCGCGGAACTGGCGGCTTAAGAACACGCTGTCATCCCGGGGCGCCGCAGGCGAGCCCGGAATCCATAAGCGCTGACGATGCAAAAAGAGGCGGAACGCGTTTCGCCCTGTCTTGGCACGTCGTGGTTATGGATCCCCGCCTTCGCGGGGATGACAGTGTTGAGATTCAGGCGCTCCATCCTGCTCCCTATCCCGGATCTGCGCTACACTTCGTCCGTGATGACGCAGTGTCTACCGCTTCACCTTCGATTCAATCACGTCCCACACCTTCACCGCGAGATCCGGCCCTCCCAGCCGCTTGATCGCGCGGATACCCGTCGGCGCCGTCACGTTGATCTCGGTGAGATTGCCGTCGATCACGTCGATGCCCACCAGAATGAGGCCCATGCGCTTGAGGTCGGGGCCGATGGTCTCGCAGATCTCGCGCTCGCGCGGCGTCAGATCGGTGGGCTTGGCCGCGCCGCCCCGCACCATGTTGGAGCGGATGTCGTTGGCTGCCGGAACGCGGTTGATCGCGCCGGCCGCCTCGCCGTCGATAAGGATGATGCGCTTGTCGCCTTCCGTGATCTTCGGCAGAAAGCGCTGGATCACCCAGGGCTCGCGGAACAGGTTGGAGAACAGATCGTAGAGTGAACCGAAATTCGGATCCTCGCGCCCGACCTTGAACACGCTCGCGCCGCCATGTCCGTAGAGCGGCTTCATCACCACGTCGCCGTGCTCGCGCCGAAACTCCTCGATCTCACCTTTGTCGCGGGAGATCAGCGTCGGCGGCATCAGGTGCGGGAAGAGCGTGACGAAGATTTTTTCCGGCGCGTTGCGCACATGAGTCGGATCATTGACCACGAGCGTCTTCGGATGGATGCGCTCCAGGAAATGGGTGGCGGTGATATAGGCCAGATCGAAGGGCGGGTCCTGGCGCATGAGCACCGCGTCGACACCCGACAGATCGACCCGCTCGGGCTCGCCCAGCGTGAAATGATCGCCCTCTACGTCGCGCGCTTCGATGGTCTCCGCCATCGCGATCACCGCGCCATTGCGCAGGGACAGTCGGTCGGGCGTGTAGTGCAGGACCCGGTGCCCCCGCCGCTGGGCTTCGAGCAGCAGCGCAAAGCCCGTATCGCCTGCGATCTTGATGCTGCGGATGTGATCCATCTGGAACGCAACGGTTAGGGTCATGCGTCAAGCCTCCTTGGCAAGACCTCTTGGGGAAGCAGGGTTATTGGCCTTAAAATCGAGGATGGCAACTGTTGATCTGTGGGTCGGCGAACGAAAACGGGGGAGGCGGGTTATCCAACGGCCCAGCTTGAGCTGGACCCCTTGCAGATCCGCTCAAGCTTTTCCATGTGATAGCCCATGCCCCGCCGCGCCCTTCTGATCGTCAATACCAAGAGCCGCAGCGGCGCCGTCCAGTGCGACATCGCTATCGAGCGCCTGAAGGATCATGGCATCGAGCCCGTTCATCTGGAATGCGGCCGCCGGGAGGATCTCTCGCCTCTCATCGTTGAGCATGCCAGGGACGTGGATTGCGCCATCGTCGGCGGCGGTGACGGCACCATCAATGCGGCGGCCTTCGGCGTCATCAAGGCCGGCCTGCCCTTGGGAATTCTGCCGATGGGCACAGCCAACGATCTGGCGCGGACGCTCGGCATCCCGTTCGATCTCGACGGCGCTGCCGATGTCATCGCCGATGGGTTCACGCGCAAGATCGATCTCGGTATCGTCAACGGCGAGCCGTTCTTCAACGTGGCGAGCCTCGGCCTTTCGGCGGAACTGGCGCAGAAGCTGACACGGGACATCAAGCGCCGCTGGGGGCGCCTCGGCTATGCGCTGGTCGCCTTGAATGTTCTCGCGCACGCAAAGCCCTTCCGCGCCACGATCATCAGCGAACATGAATCCGTGCGCGTGAGAACGCTGCAGATCGCGGTCGGCAACGGCCGCTTCTATGGTGGCGGGAACGCGGTGGAAAAGGACGCGGCCATCGACGATCAGCATCTCGATCTCTACAGCCTGGAACTGGAGCGGGCCTGGAAGCTCGCCCTCATGGCGCGCTCGTTCCGTTACGGGCAACATGGGGCTTGGGAAGAGGTGAGGGCGGTCCGGGCCAAGGAGTTCGACATCCGCACCCGCAAGCCGAGGCCCATCAATGCGGATGGCGAGATCGTGACCCGGACGCCCGCCCATTTCTCGATCCGGCCGGCGGCCGTGACGGTGTTTGCACCAAAGATCAGTGTTTAGTGCCGGCCGCAGCGGACGGCGTCCTCGAGATTGCCGGCGCTGATGCCCATATCGTGCAGGGCGGCTTCGTCGAGGGCTCCGACCTCGCGCAGGGCGCGCCGGATCTCGATCTCATGCATCAGCGACGCGAAGAGGCTCTTGAGGCGAGAGGGCTTGGGAGCCGATTGCTCGGAGGTCCAATCGCAGGTGGTGGAATAGGTGGTCATGGCTCATCTCCTCGTTTGATGAAGGAATGATGCGCCTGCCCCTTGCATAAGTGAAACGAATGTTCATTATATTGAGAATAACGAACTGTTATTGAGGTCGGCCATGACCCGGAATCTCGATGTCAGCCTTTTGAGGGCATTCGTCGCAGTGGTGGACGCCGGCGGCATGACGGCCGCCACCGGAGTTCTCAATCTGACCCAGGCGGCGGTCAGCCAGCAGATCAAGCGCCTGGAAGAGACGCTGGGCGAGGAGCTCATCACCCGCGACCGGCGCGGCATGAAGTTGACGGATGCCGGCGAGCGGCTGTTCGGACGTGCGAAGCGGATGCTCGCTCTCAACGACGAAATCTGGACCGAGATGACGACGCCGGAATTCGAGGGCGAGGTGCGTCTCGGCATCCCGAGCGACATCATCACCACCTATCTGCCGACGTTCCTCAAGGACTTTGCGCGCCGCTATCCCCGCGTGCAGATCTCGCTCAACAGCGGCTCCAGCGCGTCGCTGCGCTCGCAGCTTTACGGCGGCAAGGTCGATGTGGTGCTGGCCACCGAGATGGCCTGCGATCCGGATGGCGAGAACCTCGTCATGGATCGTCTGGTGTGGGTCGGCGCGCGCGGCGGCGATGTGGCGCGCCAGCGTCCCTTGCCGGTCTCCGTCGGCTGCTCGGACTGTGCCTTCCGGGCGCCGATCCGCGAGGTGCTGCAGAAAGCCGGCATCGAATGGCGCTCGGTTTCCGAAGTGACGAACACATCGGCTCAAGTCGCGACGGTGGCGGCCGATATCGCCGTCATGGCCTGGATGGCCTCGACCGTTCCGAGCGGTTTCGACGTGCTGGGGCCTGAGACCGGCCTGCCGACGCTGCCGCCTTTCATGGTCAATCTCTATCTGCCGCGCGACGGCGGCAACCATGTCGTGCAGGAGCTGGCGCGGCACATCCGCGAAGCGGTTGCGGACCGGCATCGCATGGCGGCTTAGAGCATCTCCAACTCGAACGCCGACACGATGTGCTGCGGCCATCGTTTTCGTGCGATGAACACCGCATCGGCGCGCCATGTCCTGCCGTTAGCCCAGTCGTTGCGCGTGAGCCATGTCCGCACCGCGCGCGAGAAGCGTTGGCGCTTGCGGGCGGTGATGGCGGACAACGCATCGTCCATCAGGCCACGCGCCTTCACCTCGACGAACACGATGGTGTCGCCGCGCATGACGATCAGATCGATCTCGCCGCCGGATGCCGCATAGCGACGCGCGAGTGGGCGGTAGCCTTTCATCACGAGAAACAGCAATGCGATCCATTCCGCGCGATGGCCGCGCAGGAAGGTTGCTTTGCGCCGTTCGAGCGCGCTCGTCATGCGTCCTTCTTCGCGAGCGTCAAGGCGCGGGCATAGACTTCGCGCTTGGGCAGATCGAGTTCCGCCGCGACGAGTGCCGCGGCGTCCTTGATCGAATGGTTCTTCAGTGCTGCTTCGAGCTTGCCGTCGAGTGCCGCATCGGCTTCCGCCGCATGCATCTCTTTCGTCGCCTCGCCGATCAGCACCACGATCTCGCCCTTGGGCGGGCCTTCCTCGGCGAATTGCTTGGCGAGCTCCGGCAAGGTGCCGCGCCGGATCGTCTCGAACATTTTCGTCAGCTCGCGCGCCACCACGGCCTGCCGCTCGCCAAGCACATCTGCGGCATCGGCGAGCATTTCGGGCAGGCGGTGCGGGCCCTCGAAGAGCATCAGCGTGCCGGGGATCGCGCCGATCTCGGCAAGGCGTGTCCGACGCGCGGCGCTCTTCGACGGCAGAAAGCCTTCGAAGAAGAAGCGGTCGGTCGGCAGGCCCGAGGCAACGAGCGCGGTGAGCACCGCGGAGGGACCGGGAATCGGGGTGACCGGCAGCCCTTCCTCGATCGCCGCCTGCACGAGCTTGTAGCCCGGATCCGACACCAGGGGCGTACCGGCATCGGACACGAGGGCAAGCGCCTGACCTTCGCGGATGCGGTGGACCATGCGCTCGCGCACGGCATCGTTGGAATGCTCGTGATAGGCCACCAGCGGCGTGGTGATGCCGTAATGGGCCAGCAGGGTCTTCGTCACCCGCGTGTCCTCGGCCAGGATCGCGTCTGCGGCGGCAAGCACGTTCAGCGCACGGAAGGACACGTCCTGCAGATTGCCGATGGGGGTCGCGACCACATAGAGGCCGGGTGACAGGGGCTTGGCCTCGGCAGCGAGGCCGAAGGCGGTGAAGGTGGCGACCCGCTCGTTCGGCTCGCGCCGCTTGGTCCGGTTATCGATTCTCTGGCTCATCGTTCGTCACTGTCGCATGAAGGGGCAGGCCCGCGAAAGCCGTGTTGTTAAGACCATCATCCTGCATTGGAAACAATGTTTACCTTTTGCTGTCATGCTTCTCCTCATAACGGATAGCTGTTTCCAAAAGGGGGTGGAGATGGCGCGCGTGTCGAAAGGTTCTGTCGGAGGCTTTACGGGCCGGGCCGCTTGGGTTTTTGTCATTGCCGGGTCGCTCGTTCTGTCGGGCTGCGTCGGCTCCGGCAGCCTGTCGCCTCCGCGCAAGACTGGTCGGACCCAACCGGCTTCCGTCGAGCCTGCCTATGCGGCAGGTGTCACGCCGCCCGATGCTCCGATGCAGAGCACTCCGGCCATGGCCGGCACCACCATCGGCAACGGCCCCGCCAAGGTCGCGCTGATCTTGCCCATGACCGGAGCGGGGCAGGGGGCGGTGGTGGCGCAGAGCATGCGCAACGCGGCAGAACTGGCGCTCAGCGAATTCCAGAATTCGGACATCACCCTTCTCGTGAAGGACGACAACGGCACGCCGGAAGGCGCACAGAATGCGACGCAGCAGGCTCTCGCTGAAGGTGCCGAGCTCATCATCGGCCCGCTTTATGCGGGCTCCGTCCAGGCGGCCGGGCAGGTGGCGCGCCAGAGAGGCAAATCCGTCATTGGCTTTTCGACGGATGCGAGCGTCGCCGCTCAGGGCGTCTATCTCCTGAGCTTCATGGTGCAGGAGGAGGTCGACCGCATCGTCTCCTTCGCGGCAACCCAAGGCCGCCGTTCCATCGCGGCCCTTATTCCCGAAACGCAATACGGCCGCGTGGCCGGCGCGCGTCTGCAGCAGGCGGCGGCGCAGCAGGGCATCCGCATTGCGGCGCTCGAGTATTATCCTCCAGGACAGCCGCAGAATGCCGTGCAGCGCATGGCGCCTCTCATCGGCGGCCCGGCGCCGCAGGCCGATGCCCTGTTCATTCCGGAGAGCGGCGATGGCCTGCCCGCCGTCGCCCAAGCACTGCAGATGACGGGCTTCGATCCGCAGCGCGTCAAGCCGCTCGGCACGGGTCTGTGGGATGAGCCTCGCGTGGCAGCTCTGCCCATTCTGCAGGGAGGCTGGTTCGCGGCGCCCGACAAGCGTGGATTCACCGCCTTCGCTGAAAGCTATCGCGCCCGCTTCAATATCGATCCGATCCGGCTTGCAACGCTGTCCTACGATGCGGTGACGCTCGCCGCCGCACTCGCCAGGATGCAGGGCGCGCAGGCTT
Source organism: Microvirga sp. VF16 (assembly GCF_016864375.1). Taxonomy (GTDB): domain Bacteria; phylum Pseudomonadota; class Alphaproteobacteria; order Rhizobiales; family Beijerinckiaceae; genus Microvirga. Next base: position 1,156,752 of record NZ_CP069354.1, read on the forward strand.
TCACCGATGCCATGCTCACGAACCCGGCAGGTTTTGCCGGCGCGGACGGCGTGTTCCGCTTCAACCCCGACGGCACCAATGACCGCGCCTTGACTGTGCAGGAAATCCGCGGCGGCGCTGCCGTTGCAATCAGCGGCGCGCCGCGAACCTTGGTGGCTGGGAACTGACGGCATTTCAGCTTCCTCGCCCTCATCCGCAGCATCCCACCACGTCATCACCGGCCTTGTGCCGGTGATCCCGATGGATTGAGACGCCGCGTTTTTCCTTATCGAGATGGCCGGGACAAGCCCGGCCATGACGAGTAAATCTCACACTAATCGAGCGAACAAACCGCCTTACGTGCGCGTCAGCGTGGCGCTTAAGTCCGGCTTGCTGTTGAGGGTCTGGAACACGACGCAATAGCGCTCGGTGAGCTTGAGCAGTTGGTCGATCTTCTCCTGCGGCGCATCCGTGTCGACCTCAAAGGACAGGCGGATGTTCCTGAAGCCCACGGGCGCTGTCTTGTCGACGCCGAGCGTGCCGCGGAAATCGAGGTCGCCTTCGGCCTTCACCGCGCCGTGACGCAGGTCGATTTCGAGCGCGGTCGCCACCGCCTTCAGCGTCACGCCGGCGCAGGCGACGAGCGCTTCGAGGAGCATGTCGCCGGAGCACAGCTCCGCGCCGGAGCCGCCGGTCGCCGGGTGCAGGCCTGCGACGGCGAGCGCGCGGCCGGTCTCGACCTTGCAGGCGATGTGCTGATCGTCGAGCGTGCCCTGCGCCTTCAGGGTGATCACGGCGGAGTTCGGATCGCTGCGATACTGATCCTTCAGCGGCGCCTGGAGGGCGCGGAGTGCGGTCGCATCCATGATTAAGTCCTTTTGATACCTACCACCACAACGCAGCGGCCTGGCGGTCGCGTTCACGCTGAGGCTGCAATTGCGGTGCTTTGAGGGAATGGTCCAGCGCCGTCAAGACGCGGCGCACAGATGTCTCGAAGGGAAGACCTGACTTGTCGCGCGGGCGCGAGAGGGTGAGCGGGAGCTCGTCGAAGATGCGGCCGGGCTTGGGCTGCATGACGATGGCGCGGTCCGCCAGCGTCACGGCCTCCTGCACGTCGTGCGTTACGAGCACGACGGTGGGGCGCGTCTCCTCCCACAGGCCGAGCAGATGCTCGTGCAGGCTCGCGCGGGTGAAGGCATCGAGCGCCGAAAACGGTTCATCGAGGAGCAGCACCTTTGGGTTGGTCACGAAGGCGCGCGCGATCGAGACGCGCTGCTGCTGTCCGCCGGAGAGATCGCGCGGCCAGCGGTCGGCATGTTCGGACAGGCCGATCTTGTCGAGCGCATGCGCGACGCGCGCCTTCTTCTCGGTCGCACTCACGCCGTCGAGCCCGAAAGCGATGTTGTCGGAGACCGACAGCCAGGGCAGAAGACGCGGCTCCTGGAACACGATGCCGACGGCGGGATGTGGCCCCGAGAGTACCTCGTCGTCGAGGCTGATCCGGCCGCCGCTCGCCCGGTCGAGGCCGGCGATGAGGCGCAAGAGAGTAGTCTTGCCGCAGCCCGAGCCGCCGATCAGCGAGACGATTTCGCCTTCCTGCACGATGAGATTGATGTCGGAAAGCGCGCGCGTGCCGTCGGCGTAAGTTTTAGAGAGGTGTTCGAGGAACAGCATTTACAACCTCTCCCGCACGGTGTCCTGCCAGCGCACGAGCGGCTTGGTGGCTGTCAGCAACAGGCTGTCGGCGGTCTTGCCGAGGAGCGCGAAGGCGATGATGGCGGCGAGGATCTGGTCGGGCTTGCCCATCTGCTGCCCATCGACGAGCAGATAGCCGAGGCCCTCCGATGCGCCCATGAATTCGGCTGCGACCACGAACATGAAACCGAGGCCGAGGCCCGAACGCAGCGCGATCACCGCCTCCGGCAGCACGGCCGGCAGGAGGATGCGCCGGGCGAGCTGGACGCGCGAGAGACGAAACACATGACCGACTTCCACAAGCTTGCGGTCGACGGAAAGGATCGCGCCCGCGATGCCGAGATAAACGGGGAAGAACACACCGACGGCGATCAGCGCGACCTTCGAGGCCTCGAAGATGCCGAGCCAGAGAATGAACAGCGGCACCCAAGCGATGGAGGGAATCGCGCGCAGGGCCTGCAGGGTCGGATCGAGCAATTGGCGCATGGTCTTGCTGGAGCCGGAGAGCGCGCCGAGCACGATGCCGGCGACGGCGCCGATGACGAAACCGACGAGGACGCGCCAGAGCGTCATCCAGGCATGAGTCCACAATTCGCCGGTTTCGGCGAGACCCCAGAGCGTCGCGATGATGCGGCTCGGCGGCGGAACGAGGCGTCCTTCCGCGAGGCCGAGCGCAACGGCCGCTTCCCAGAGAAGCGCAATGGCGATGGGCAATAAAAAACCGAGAAGGATGCGCCAGTCGAAGGCACGTCGCTTCTCGGCAAAGTCAGGGGCCGCGAGAGCGGCGGCACCCTCATGGGAGGACCAGGCTTGGCTGGCGTGTCGTGCGGAAAAGTGGTTCCGGTTTTCCGCACTGGACGACACGCCCTTCAAGGAAGCAGGCATCGGATGGATCCCAAAAGTGGTGCCCACTTTTGGGTCCGATGCCGTAGCTCCGCCTGTCACGGCGCTCTCCCGCGATGAAGACATCAGCGCGACGCGGTCGCAAAGCGACGGTCGATGAGGGAATCGACGGCAGCGCGCACATTGGTCTCAGGGGTGATCACGCCAGCCTGCTGTAGCGCGAGGCCCGCGGCGAGGATCGTGTCGGCCTGCGGCTGGCCGATGTTGGAATGAGTGAGTTCCGTGCGCTCCAGCTGGCGGTCGATCACCGGCTCGGCGAGCTTGGTGTAGGAGATGAGGGACTTCTTCAGCTCGTCCTTGTTGGCGAGTGCATATTTGCGGGCTTCTTCATAGGCCTTCAGAACGCGCTCGACGAGAGCCGGATTGTCCTTGGCGAAGGCCTCCGAGACGTTGAGCACGCCCCAGGTATTGGCGCCCGCATTGCGGTAGAAGAGGGTCGCGCCGCTTTCCACTTCGGCGGCGGCCATCAGCGGATCGAGGCCGGCCCAGGCATCCACGTCGCCGCGCTCAAGAGCGGTACGGCCGTCCGGATGCTGGAGCAGAACGAGCTTCACGTCCTTCTCGGTGAGCTTGGCTTCCTGCAGGGCGCGCACCAGGAAGATGTGCGGATCGGTGCCGCGGGTCACGGCGACGCGCTTGCCCTTCAGGTCTTCGATCTTGGCGATGCCCGTATCCTTGCGGGTGACGAGCGCCGTCCATTCGGGACGGGAATAGACATAGATCGACTTGATCGGGTTGCCATTGATCTTGCCGATTAGGGCAGCGGCGCCGGCGGTGGAGCCGAAATCGATCGAGCCGGCATTGAGGAATTCGAGCGCCTTGTTGGAGCCGAGCGACTGCACCCAGCGGACCTTGATGCCGTCCTTTTCCAGTTCCTTCTCCAGAAAGCCCTTGTCCTTCAGGACGAGGCTGACCGGGTTGTAGGTGGCGTAATCGATGCGGATCTCCTTCACCTGCGCAGAGGCGGCGGTCGCGAAGGAGGCAAGGCCCGTGGCGAGGGAAGCGGCGATGAGAAAACGGCGGGTCAGGGTCATTGTATTCACTCCCATGTCTTGCGCATGGGAGCTTTGACCTGAGGTCTCGCGGCGCCCGGCGCTTTAGCTGCACTTGTTTCGCGCCCGCAATCTGCATGCTCAAATCGGCGCGTGTCCGGTTTATAGAACTCAGTGTTTTTTATGTCAAACACTATCTCTTATAAAGAACAACATATCCGCTCAGGCGGATAATGCCAGTCCGCCCTTGGGCGGAGGCACCATCAAGTGATAAGTCAAACACGTCCTCGTGCCCGGTTGTTCCATGACATCTCATAGCCCCAAGAGCGTCCTGACAAGCCTCGGTAGCCAGCCGATCCGCGATGCGGTGGATCTGCGCGCCAAGCTTGTCCCGGAGCTGAAGAAGCTGCTCGACCGGGGCCATCAGGAGGCCCAGGAGAAGCTCCAGGACAGCCATAACGGGCTCGTCTGTGCCCGCTATCTTTCCGAGCGGATGGACGAGTTGGTGCACATCGTTCACGACGCCGTGGTCCAGCATCTCTATCCGGCCGCCAACCCTTCGGCCGGCGAACGCCTCGCGGTGGCGGCGACCGGGGGCTATGGACGCGGAACCCTGGCGCCGGGCTCCGACGTCGATCTCCTGTTCCTGCTGCCCTACAAGCAGACGGCCTGGAGCGAGAGCGTCGTCGAGGCGATGCTCTATGTGCTCTGGGACCTGAAGCTGAAGGTTGGGCATGCCACCCGCTCGGTGGAGGAGTGTTTGCGCGAGGCGCATGCGGACATGACGATCCGCACGTCGCTGCTGGAAGCGCGCTTCCTGTTCGGAGACCGGGAGCTCTTCGACAATCTGGAAAAGCGCTTCGACCAGGAGATCGTTGCGACCACGGCGGCGGAATTCGTCGACGCGAAGCTGAAAGAGCGCGATGCCCGCGTCGCCAAGGCCGGCGCGTCGCGCTACCTCGTCGAGCCGAACGTGAAGGACGGCAAGGGCGGCCTGCGCGATCTCAACACGCTCTTCTGGATCGCCAAATACGTCTACCGGGTAAAAGAGCCCAAGGAGCTGGTGAAGGCCGGGCTCTTCACGCAGGGAGAGTTCAATCTGTTCTCCCGCTGCGAGGAGTTTTTGTGGCGCGTGCGCTGCCACATGCATTTCGCCACCGGCCGCGCCGAGGAGCGCCTCGCTTTCGACCTACAGCGCAGCATCGCCGAGCGCATCGGCTTTGCGCCGCGCGGCGGTCTGTCGGCGGTCGAGCGCTTCATGAAGGCGTACTTTCTCATCGCCAAGGATGTGGGCGATCTCACGGCCATCGTCTGCGCCGAACTCGAAGCCCGTCAGACCAAGCGCCGCCCCATGCTCGACCGGATGTTCGGCCGCTTCCGGCGCCGCAGCGGCGGTGCGCTCGTGAGCGAAGGCTTCATCATCGACAACAACCGTCTCAATGTCGAAAACGAGGAAGCGTTCGAGCGCGATCCGGTCAACCTGATCCGCCTGTTCTGGCTCGCCGACCGGCGTAATCTGGCGATCCATCCCGATGCGACGCGCCGTGCCACCCGTTCCCTCAGGCTCATCGGTCCGAGCCTGCGCAACGATCCGGAGGCCAACAAGCTGTTCCTGGAGATTCTCTCTTCCAAGAACTCGCCCGAGGTGGTGCTGCGGCGCATGAACGAGACCGGCGTGCTCGGGCGCTTCATCCCGGATTTCGGCCGCATCGTCGCGATGATGCAGTTCAACATGTATCACCACTATACGGTGGACGAGCATCTGATCCGTTCGGTCGGCGTGCTGACCGAAATCGAGGCGGGCCAGCTCGGCGGCGAGCATCCGCTCGCCAACCAGATTTTTCCCACGATCCGGAACCGGCTCGCGCTCTATGTCGCCGTCTTCCTCCACGACATCGCCAAGGGCCGGCCGGAGGATCATTCGGAGGCCGGCGGCGCCATCGCCCGCAAGCTCGGGCCGCGCTTCGGCCTCACCGAGGCGGAGACCGAGACGGTGGCCTGGCTCGTCGAGCACCATCTCCTGATGTCGAACACGGCCCAGAGCCGCGATCTTTCGGATCCGGCCACCATCAAGAGCTTCGCCGAGGTGGTGCAGACCATGGAACGTTTGAAGCTGCTGCTCGTGCTGACCATCGCCGACATCAAGGCCGTCGGCCCCGGCACCTGGACCGGCTGGAAGGGCCAGCTCCTGCGCAATCTCTACCAGGAAACGGAAGTGATCCTCGGCGGTGGTGCGGTGGATCTCGCCCGCTCCGAGCGGGTGCGCCTGGCGCAGGAACGGCTGCGTACGGAACTGCCCGACTGGTCCGATGCGGAGTTCGAGGCCTTCGCCTCGCGCCATACGCCCGGCTATTGGCTCAAGACGGACGAGACCCGGCGGGCCAAGCAGGCGCGGCTTCTGCGGGAGGCCGAAAAGGCAGGCCGGACGGTCACCACCGCCTACGAGACCGACCAGTTTCGCGGCGTGACCGAACTCACCATCCTCTCGCCGGATCATCCGCGCCTGCTCGCCATCGTGACCGGCGCCTGCGCGGCGGCCGGCGGCAACATCGTCGATGCGCAGATCTTCACCACCACGGACGGCATCGCGCTCGACACCATCGTGCTCTCCCGCGCCTTCGACCGGGACGAGGACGAGCTGCGCCGGGCCGAGCGGGTCGCCAAGGCCATCGAGCGGGCTCTGAAAGGGGAGGTCAAGATTGCCGACCTCGTCGACGGCAAGCGCCCCACGAAGGAGCGTTCCAAGGCCTTCCACGTCCCGCCGGAGGTCTCCATCGACAATTCCCTGTCGAACCGCCAGACGGTGATCGAGATCTCGGGCCTCGACCGGCCGGGCCTGCTCTATGACCTGACGACGGCCTTGGGCAAGCTTAACCTCAACATCGCCTCGGCCCATATCGTGACCTTCGGCGAAAAGGCCGTGGACGTGTTCTATGTGACGGATCTGACGGGCACGAAAATCACCCATGCGGGCCGCCAGGCCACCATCAGCCGAACCCTCCTCGACGTGTTCAAGACCGAGGAAACCGAGCCGGTTCACCGGCGCAGCGCTTGATTTGTGGCGCCTTCGACCTGATATGTGCCCCGAACCTTTCTTTTCCCATCATAAGTATCGATCATGAATCCGAACGACACGGAAAACCAGAACGCTGCCCCGCAGGCCGAGCCCGCCAACGATGCCACCCCTGAGGCAGCGTCCGCGCCCGAGGCCGATCCGATTGCCGTTCTCGAGGCCGAGAAGGCGGATCTGAAGGACAAGCTCCTGCGCCTGATGGCCGATATGGAGAATCTGCGCCGCCGGACGGCGCGGGAGATCACGGACGCCCGCACCTACGCCGTGACCAATTTTGCCCGCGACATGCTGAACGTGGCCGACAATGTCCGCCGCGCCATCGAGAGCGTGCCAGAGGAGGCGAGCAAGACCGCCGAGGGCGCCTTCAAGGGCCTCATCGAGGGCATCGACCTCACCGAGCGTGACCTTTTGAAGAACCTCGAGCGTCACGGCGTGAAGAAGCTCGACCCGCAGGGCCAGAAATTCGATCCCAACCTGCATCAGGCCATGTTCGAGATCCCCAATGCGGAGGTGCCGAACGGCACGGTCCTGCAGGTGGTCCAGTCGGGCTACGTCATCGGCGACCGCGTCCTGCGCCCGGCCCTGGTCGGTGTCTCCAAGGGTGGCCCGAAGGCCAACGGCAACGGCTCGGAGGCTGCGGATAATTCGTCGGCGGCTTCGTAGGGACATTCGAATTCGAGCCTGGCGCGGGGATCCCCTCCCTCCTTGTGGGGGAGGGTTAGGAGGGGGGCGCTACCGAGAATGGCGGTTGCCTGAAACCGACCGACATGATCAATACCGGGGAGATTTACGGCTCCAGCAGGTAAGATCGGGCCCCGGTGGACTTCCTTCAAAGCATCCCTTTCGAGACCATCGGCGTCGCCGTCTTCGCGCTCTCCGGCGCCCTGATGGCGGCCCGCAAGGGCATGGATCCGTTCGGCTTCGCCCTGCTGGCCACGCTTACCGGCGTCGGCGGGGGCACCATCCGGGATCTGCTCATCGGCATCCGGCCGGTCTTCTGGGTCGGCGATCCGACCGACGTGCTCGTCTGCCTGATCGTGGCGGAGTTCGTCTTCGTCCTCGGGCCGAAGCGGGTCGCGATGATCGAGGGCGGTCGGCAGGGCCGCGTCCTTCTCTGGGCAGATGCCCTGGGTCTTGCCCTCTTCGCCGTCACCGGCACCGGCAAGGCGCTCGCCGCTGGCGTGCCGGCACTCTCCGCCATCGCGCTCGGCACCACCACCGCCACCTTCGGCGGCATCGTCCGCGATATCTTTGCCGGAACGACGCCGCTGGTGCTGCGTCAGGAGATCTATGTTACGGCCGCCGCCCTAGGGGCCAGCGTCATGGTCGCTCTGCAGGCTGCAGGCCTTGATCCGTTTTTGAGCGCCGCCGCGGGTTTCGCCGCGGCCTTCACGTTAAGGGCGCTTGCCCTCCTGCGTGGCTGGTCGCTGCCCGCGTTTCCCCGCCGCGATTAAGGATTGAGGTCCACGCCGTCGATCACGGTCCGGAAGCGCGGCAGGTTCTGGTCGCGCTGCTCGACACGGGTGAGGCCGACCATGCGCACGTAGCGGTCGGGCTCGAAGCGAATCGTCTGCATCACCACGATCGGCTGGCCCGATTCCGCCTCCACGGCCTTGGCGACGATCTCGTGCCAGTCCTGGCCCTTGAAGCGGAAGGAATCCGAGCGTTCGATCTTGATGTCCTTGAGGATCTGGTTGGAATTCAGCGCCGCATGAGCGAACTGCTTGCGCCGCTCCGCCGGCGGAACCGGGACATTGACGGTGGCCGCCATGATGAAGATCGGCTGCTCCACCGCCTTGACCGTATCCTTCGGCCCGTCGGTGAACAGGACAGAGTTGCCCGCCATCACCCGCACCGGGCGAAAACCCGCCTTGTCGCCGAGCCGGAAGGGCAGGGCGGAGATCTGTTCCTCAATCGAAACCGGGCCGCGCAGAGCGATGCTCTTCAGGGCTTCGCGCATCTGCGCCTCGCTGTAGCCGTCCTGGCCGCCGCGCACCTGCGCGATCACGAGGGCCGTGAGGTCCTCGTCCTTGACGGCCATCACCCATTTGCGGCCTTGGACCGGCCCTGCCATGGTGCCGCCGATCAGCACGGCTGCCCTGGTGCCGAGCTTCAGGTTTTCGCGCGAGGTCTCGCTCATGCCCTGACGCTTCAGGGCATCCTTGGTCAATCCGTTCACCAACTGACCGTAAGCCCCCGCGGGCATTTCCACGAAGTTGATGGCGGCGGCCCTTCCCTCGCTCTCGAAGCCGCTGAAGCGCTTCGAGATGATCATGTCCTCGGGCGGGACAATGCCGATCCGCGACGCGGGCGGGAAAACCGGTTCGGCTGCGAAAGCGGCTTGAGCTGACAGGATGAGACCCAAAGCAGCGGCTGCAAAACCTTTCATGGATGCCTCTTCGAAGGAAACCTGCAGGTAATCATGGCCTTAAGGCTAAATCGGCTTGTCTACCTTGCGCAAGGTCAGATTGAGTCGACCGCCCTGCGGCAGCAGGTCCGAGCTTCCTGCCGTCAGCCTGTCGATGCCGTGATAGATCAGCCGCGCGGGGCCGCCGAACACGATTGCGTCGCCGGAGCGGAGCCTGATCGATTTCGTCGGGTCCTTCCGCTCCAGACCGCCATAGCGGAAGAGCGCCGTGTCCCCGAGGGAGAGCGACACGACGGGCGCGGCGAATTCCTCCTCGTCCTTGTCCTGGTGCATCCCCATGCGGGCCGCGGGCTCGTAAAAATTGATCAGGCAGGCATCGGGCGGGTGCGGATAGTCGCTCAGGTCTTCCCAGGCGCGCAGCACCTGATCCGGCATGGCGGGCCAGGGCTCGCCGGTCTCTGGATGGGTCGACTGGTAGCGATAGCCCTCCACGTCCGACACCCAGCCGAGCGGCCCGCAATTGGTCATGCGCACGGAGAACGGCTTTCCCGTGCGCGGCATGCGCGGCGTATAGAGCGGCGCCACGCGCGTAATCTCGCGCAGAGCTTGGAGCAGACGCTCCTGCGTCGGTCGGTCGAGATAATCGGGATGGTAGGTGAGGCCGGGGACGAGAGTGATAGAGGACATGGTACGATTTTGAAGGATGCCACCGCCCGCGTCATCCCCGGGCTCGTCCCGGGGATCCACGTCTTGCTGCCGTTGAAAACGTGGATGGCCGGGACAAGCCCGGCCATGACATGTGAGGGTAATAAGGTCGGAGCGTCCCTTACCCCTCCAGCACCTTCTTGCTGGCAACAGTGGTGTCGTCGTTGAGGTCGTAGACCAGCGGGATGCCGGTCGCGAGCTCGAGGCTCGGGATCGTCTCCGAGGTCAGGCCGTCGAGCACCATCACGAGGGCACGCAGCGAATTGCCGTGCGCGGCGACCAGCACGCGCTCGCCGCGCATGACGCGGGGCAGGATCTCGCGGATGTAGTAGGGCAGCACGCGGGCGACCGTGTCCTTCAGGCTCTCGCCGCCGGGAGGCGGCACGTCATAGGAGCGGCGCCAGAGATGGACCTGCTCCGCACCCCAGCGGGCGCGGGCATCGTCCTTGTTGAGGCCCGACAGATCGCCGTAATCGCGCTCGTTGAGTGCCTGGTTCGCGATGGTCTTCAGATTGGGTTGGCCGATCTCTTCCAGGATCAGCTTGCAGGTGAGCTGGGCGCGCGACAGATCGGACGTGAAAGCGACATCGAACTGGATGCCCATCTCCTTCAGGCGACGGCCGGCATTGCGCGCCTCCTCGATGCCGAGGTCGGTGAGTCCCGGATCCTTCCAGCCGGTGAACAGGTTCTTGAGGTTCCATTCGCTCTGGCCGTGGCGTGCAAGGACGAGAAGGCGGTTCATGCGAGAAGTTCTCCGCTTTGTTCCCCTCCCCCTTGCGGGGAGGGGTAGGGGTGGGGGTGGTTCGACCGGGTGGGACCGATCAGTTGATGCTGTATCAGCCGAATTGTTTCTTCAATTCAAGCGCAGCGCTCCGACTTTGCGACCCCCACCCTCGATCCCTCCCCGCAAGGGGGGAGGGAAAACACTACAAATCTTTGAGGCCAAGGACATTGGCCATGGTGTAATAGCCCGGCTTCTTGTCGAATCCCCAGAGCGCGGCCCTCACCGCGCCGCGGGCGAAGATGGTGCGGTCCTCGGCGCGATGGGACAACTCCAGGCGCTCGCCCTGGCCGGCGAAGATCACGGAGTGATCGCCGACCACGGAGCCGCCGCGCAGGGTCGCAAAGCCGATATCGCCGGGATTGCGCGCGCCGGTATGGCCGTCGCGGCTCCGCACCGAGCGCTCCTTGAGCGAGATCTTGCGTCCCTCCGCTGCCGCCTCGCCGAGGAGAAGGGCGGTGCCCGATGGTGCATCCACCTTCATGCGGTGGTGCATTTCCAAAATCTCGATGTCGAAGTCTTCGCCGAGCGTCGCGGCGACCTTGCGCACCAGCCCCGCGAGAAGGTTCACGCCAAGCGACATGTTGCCGGACTGGATGATGCGCGCGTGCCTCGCGGCCGCCTCCAGCTTGGTGAAATCGGCCTCCTGAAGGCCGGTGGTGCCGATCACATGGACGATGCGCGCCTGAGCGGCGAGAGCGGCAAAAGCCGTGGTGGCGGCAGGCGCCGTGAAATCGAGAACGCCATCGGCCTGGGCGAAGACGGTGAGCGGATCGTCGGTCACATCCACGTCGAGGAGACCGACCCCGGCAAGCAGCCCGGCATCGTGCCCGAGCGCGGGAGAGCCCTCCCGCTCGATGGCGCCGACGAGCGTGCAGCCCTCGGTCTCGGCCACGGTTTTGATGAGCATGCGCCCCATGCGTCCGGCAGCCCCCACCACGACGAGTCGCATCTCGCTCATGCCGCTCTCCTGTTGTTTCGGGCTCCGGGTATAGCCGCTTAAGGTGGGGCTGAGAAGCGTGGAGGTGGATGCTTTATCCTGCCACTACGTAGCTTGCACTGTCATTCCGGGGCGCCGTAGGCGAGCCCGGAATCCATAGTCGCTGACGTTGCATAAGAAGGCGCAACGCTAGTCACCCCTTCTTGAGATGTGGTGGTTATGGATTCCGGGCCCCGCTACGCGGCCCCGGAATGACAGTGGGATGTCGGTGCACCACTAACCCGGCTGCGGGCCTTCGTAGGCCTCGATGATGATGATGTCCGCCACCGCGTGGCCGTCACGCTCGGCTTTTGCCGCCTGGTACTCGGGCGAGTCCCAGCATTCCAGGGCCGCCTGATAGCTCGGGAACTCGATCACCACGTTGCGGGCGCGGGCTCCGCCCTCGGCCACGCGATACGCGCCGCCGCGGACCAGGAAGCGGGCGCCGTATTTGGCGAAAGGGATTGCGTTGGCCTTCACGTAATTCTGGTAGGCGTCGGGGTTCGAGACGTCGACGCGGCCGATCCAGTAGCCCTTCATGGCTCAGGCTCCTTCGACAAGAACAAATTCGGCGACGCAGGCGCCTTCGCGCTTGGCCTTGGCGGCCTGGTACTCCGGCGAGTTGTAATAGGTCCGGGCCTGCTCGACGGAGTCGAACTCGATCACCACGTTGCGGGGCCGCACCTCGCCCTCGAGCGCCTCATAGGCGCCGCCGCGCACCAGCGGCCGCCCGCCATACTGGCGGATCGCCTCCGTGGCGCCCTTGGCGTATTCCGCATAGGCCTCGGGGTTGGTGACGGTCACGCGGGCAATGACATAGCCTTTGGGCATGAAGCGCTCCTCTTATGGTTCGGGGATGGAAGCCCCCTCTCCACAAGGGAGAGGGAAAAGGTCGAGATGCCGTTGAGGTCACGATGCTTGGGCGATTTCCCGAACAATCGCTTCCGCCGCAGCGCGCGGATCGGCGGCCTTCACGATGGGGCGGGCCACCACGAGGTGATTGGCGCCGAGCCGAATGCCCTCGGCGGGCGTCACGACGCGCTTCTGGTCGCCGGCATCCGCACCGGCGGGCCGAATGCCTGGGGTGACGATGAGCCGGTCGGGGCCGACGATCGAGCGCACGCGCTCCGCTTCCGTCGCGGCGCAGACGATGCCGTCGATGCCGAGATCCCGCGCCTGTCCCGCGCGGCGGGCGACGAGCTCCGCGGCCGAAACGGGGGCATAGCCCGCCTCGACGAGGTCGTTGTCGTCGTAAGACGTGAGCACGGTCACCGCGAGGATCTTCAGGTCCGTTCCGACCTTGCCGGCGACGGCAGACCGCATGGTCTGCGGATAGGCATGCACCGTCAGGAACGTGGCGCCGAGGCGGGCGACCGAGCGCACGCCTTCCTCCACGGTGTTGCCGATGTCGTGGAGCTTGAGGTCGAGGAAGACCTTCTTGCCCTGGCCGATCAGCTCGCGGGCGAACTCGAAGCCGCCGGCGTAAGCCAGCTGATAGCCGATCTTGTAGAAGGTGCCTGCGTCGCCGATGCGAAGGACGACCGAGCGCGCCTCCTCGACGCTAGCGACGTCGAGGCCGATGATGAGTTTGTCGCGAATGTCTCCTGAAGCGGAATTCGTCGGGAGAGACATCGCAGCGCTCATGGATGATTGACCTTGTTGTAGACCCAGACGCGGGCCGGGGGCAGGTTGCGCCAGATCCGGTTGGAGGCTCTGGCCTTATGGGTTTGAGAGCGCGCCGGGATCGGCGGCACCACCGCATAGGTGAATTGGATGAAGGGCGCGTGGGGGTGCATCAGTTCCTGCGCGGCCTCCAGGAGGTCCAGACGCTGGTCCATGGGCTTGGTGAAGAGCGGCAGGCTCGACACGGTGGCGGCCGCCGGCTCCTTCAGGATGTCGGATAACGTTTCTTTGAGATCGTAGGCATCACCCTGGATGATCGTCGCCTTGGGAAAGCGCCGCTTCAGGAGCTGGCAGAATTCGGGACTGTATTCGATCAGGACCAAGCGATCCTGGGCTACGCCGCGCCGGATCAGGGCGTCGGTCACCGGACCGGTGCCGGGGCCGAGCTCGATGACGGGACCGGGAATGCGCGGATCCACGTAAGACGCCATGGTCCGGGCCAGGATCCTGCCGGAAGGGGTCACGGCCCCGACGACGAGGGGCCGTTCGAGCCAGGAGCGCAGGAACCGGGCTTCGTCCTGGAAACGATCCTTCTTGAGGGGGATTTTCCGGGCCGTTGGCCGTTGGAACGACTGAAGCACTGATCAGGACCCCTTGTGCGACGGATCACGTTGGCTGTTTAGAACCCTAGAGCATCGATCCCAAAAGTGGAGGCCACTTTCGGGATCGATCCGATGCTTCTCATTTAACGAGCGCATCGTCTAGAGCGGAAAAACTGGATCCACTTCTTCCGCACGATGCGCTGAGAAAACGACCGTCAAGTTAAGTTGATCCGCCCAAGCCGTCGATAAACTCACGGAAGCGCGAGAAGAAGCCCGAGCTTTCCGGGTGGTTTTCCTTCGAGCATTCCTGGTCGAACTCCATCAGGAGCTCGCGCTGGCGCTTGGTGAGCTTCTGCGGGGTCTCCACAACAACCTGGATGTAGAGGTCACCCACATCCCGCGAGCGCAGCACCGGCATGCCCTTGCCCTTGAGACGGAACTGTTTGCCGGTCTGGGTGCCCTCGGGCACCTTGACGAGGGCTTCCGCGCCGCCGAGCGTCGGAACGCTGAATTCGCCGCCGAGCGCCGCCGTCACCATGGAGATCGGCACGCGGCAGAACAGGTCCGCCCCGTCGCGTTGATAGAATGGATGCGGCTTGAGCGACAGGAAGATGTAGAGATCGCCGGGAGGCCCGCCGCGCAGGCCGGCCTCGCCTTCGCCCGCGAGCCGGATGCGTGTGCCGTCCTCGACACCCGCCGGAATGTTGACCGAGAGCGTGCGCTCGCGGGTGACGCGGCCGGCGCCGCCGCACTGGCCGCAGGGATCGTCGATGACCTCGCCGCGCCCATGGCAGTTGGGGCAGGTGCGCTCGATGGAGAAGAAGCCCTGTGTCGCGCGAACCCGGCCGGCGCCGCCGCAGGTGGGGCAGGCCTTGGGCTTGGAACCCGGCTTCGCGCCGCTCCCCGAGCAGGCCTCGCAGGTGATGGAGGTGGGGATCTTCAGCTCGGCGGTCTTGCCGTTGAAGGCTTCGTCGAGGGAGATCTCGAGGTTGTAGCGCATGTCGGCGCCGCGCTCGCGTCCGCCGGCGCCACGCCCCCGTCCACCGCCGCGTCCGGTGGCATCGCCGAAGAAATTCTCGAAGATGTCCGACATGAAGTCGGAGAAATCGCCGCCGAAGCCCGGTCCGCCGCCGCCCGGCCCGCCATTGGCGAAGGCCGCATGGCCGTAGCGGTCGTAGGCCGCGCGCTTCTGGCCGTCGGAGAGGGTCTGGTAGGCCTCGTTCAGCTCCTTGAACTTGACCTCGGCCTCGTGGTCGCCCGGGTTGCGGTCCGGGTGGTACTGCATCGCGAGCTTGCGGAAGGCGGATTTCATCTCCGCTTCGCTGGCGGTCTTCGCGACGCCGAGAATCTCGTAATAATCGCGCTTGGACATGTCAGGCGCCCCTCGGAGCGTCGGTGTGCTCCGTCATGTTGCCGGACCGTTTTGCCTGCGCTGCACAGGGAAAGGCTCCGGAAGCCTTTGCCAGAACATCGCGAGAGGCGGTCGTTTGATCGGTCATTGGTGTTCTTAACTCGTTTCATGAAAACGGCACCCGGTCACGAAACCGGGTGCCGATTTTCTTAAGATTCGCTCATAGTTTTAAGCGCGCTTCTTCTTGTCGCCTTCGTCGACTTCCTGGAAGTCGGCATCGATGACGTCGTCCTTCTGGGCGGCCTCGCCCTCAGGTTGCTCGCCGCCTTCGCCAGCGTTCGCTTGAGCGGCATACATGGCTTCACCGAGCTTCATGGAAGCCTGCATCAGGTCCGTGGTGCGGGCCTTGATGACCTCGGCGTCCTCGCCACTGAGGGCCTGACGGAGCGCATCGATGGCGGTCGTGATGCCCTGCCTGTCGGATTCCGAGACCTTGTCACCATATTCCGTCAGCGACTTCTCAGTCGCATGGATCAGGCTTTCGCCCTGGTTTTTGGCCTCGACGACTTCGCGGCGCTTCTTGTCTTCCTCGGCGTGAGCCTCGGCGTCCTTCACCATCTTGTCGATGTCGGCGTCGGACAGACCACCGGAGGCCTGGATGCGGATCTGGTGCTCCTTGGCCGTCGCCTTGTCCTTCGCCGTGACGTTCACGATGCCGTTCGCGTCGATGTCGAAGGTCACTTCGATCTGCGGCACGCCGCGCGGTGCGGGCGGAATGCCCACGAGGTCGAACTGGCCGAGCAGCTTGTTGTCCGCCGCCATTTCGCGCTCGCCCTGGAAGACGCGGATGGTCACCGCATTCTGATTGTCTTCCGCGGTCGAGAACACCTGGCTCTTCTTGGTCGGGATCGTCGTGTTGCGGTCGATCAGACGGGTGAATACGCCGCCTAGCGTCTCGATGCCGAGCGAGAGCGGGGTCACGTCGAGGAGCAGCACGTCCTTCACGTCGCCCTGGAGCACGCCGGCCTGGATCGCCGCGCCGATGGCCACGACCTCATCCGGGTTGACGCCCTTGTGGGGCTCCTTGCCGAAGAAGGTCTTCACTACTTCCTGGATCTTCGGCATGCGGGTCATGCCGCCGACGAGAACCACCTCGTCGATGTCGCCGGGCGAGATGCCGGCATCCTTGAGGGCCTTGCGGCAGGGCTCGATGGTCTTCTGCACGAGGTCGTCCACGAGCTGCTCGAACTTGGCGCGCGAGAGCTTGAGAGCGAGGTGCTTCGGACCGGAGGCATCCGCCGTGATGTAGGGCAGGTTGATCTCGGTCTGCGAGGCGGAGGAAAGCTCGATCTTGGCCTTCTCGGCGGCTTCCTTCAGGCGCTGCAGGGCGAGCTTGTCCTTGGTCAGGTCGATGCCCTGCTCCTTCTTGAACTCGGCCGCGAGGTACTCGACGAGACGCATGTCGAAGTCTTCACCGCCGAGGAAGGTGTCGCCGTTGGTGGACTTCACCTCGAACACGCCGTCGCCGATCTCGAGCACCGACACGTCGAAGGTGCCGCCGCCGAGGTCGTAGACCGCGATCATGCCGGTCTGCTTCTTGTCCAGGCCATAGGCCAGGGCAGCCGCAGTCGGCTCGTTGATGATGCGCAGGACCTCGAGGCCGGCGATCTTGCCGGCGTCCTTGGTCGCCTGACGCTGGGCGTCGTTGAAATAGGCCGGAACCGTGATGACGGCTTGGGTGACCGGCTGCCCGAGATAGGACTCGGCGGTCTCCTTCATCTTCTGCAGGGTGAAGGCGGAGATCTGCGAGGGCGAATATTGCTTGCCGTCGGCCTCGACCCAGGCGTCGCCGTTCGGACCCTTGATGATGTGGTACGGAACGAGGCCCATGTCCTTCTTGGTCATGGGATCGTCGAAGGTGCGCCCGATCAGGCGCTTGATGGCGAAGAAGGTGCGCGACGGATTCGTGACCGCCTGGCGCTTGGCCGGCTGGCCGACGAGGCGCTCGCCTTCATCCGTGAAGGCCACGATGGACGGGGTCGTCCGGGCGCCTTCCGCGTTTTCGATAACTTTGGGCGTCGTGCCTTCCATGACAGCGACGCAGGAATTGGTAGTGCCGAGGTCGATACCGATGACCTTACCCATGGCGGGATCCCTCACTTTCAAGCAGACCGCCGAGCCCTAAAAGCAGCCCGGCCCATGGCTTACTGGATGTTGCTGACTGATTGCCGGGACCGCCTCAACCGAGCCGGGCCCGTGCTGGCGCTGATATAAGAAGGGGTTTTCGGGGCTGCAAGACAATCCTGAAGGCTAGATTGCCTCATTTCGTCTGATCCGGGGCCTGTTGCATGACTGCAATGGCGAGACCTTCCCGGTTTGGTTGCCCGGTTTGGTCGCGGCAACGCTTTCGGGAAGAGGCATGATACGTCATTGCAACGGCATGGCTTCGCGACAGCGAGATTTTTCGCCCTATCTAGGCAGGAAACATCGCAATACGGTAACGGTCATGGGTAAGTTGAAGGGAGCATATCCGCTCCAGGGCGGCTGCCAATGCGGCCAGGTGCGGTATGAGCTCACGGGATCGCCGCGTGAAATCTATGTCTGTCACTGCCGCGAGTGCCAGAAGCAATCGGCCTCGGCCTTCGGGATTTCAGTCATGGCCCGCAGCGCCGATGTCAGGCTCCTGACCGGCAAGCTCAGCCATTGGACGCGTCCGACCGATGCCGGACGGACCCTGACCTGCTTCTTCTGCCCGTATTGCGGATCGCGCGTATGGCATGGGAACAAGGACCAGGAGGATGAGATCAGCCTCAAGGGAGGCTCTCTCGACGAGCCGGTCGATCTGACCGATGCCATCCATATCTGGACCTCCCGCAAGCTCAACGGTGTGGTCATCCCCGAGGGCAACCGGCAATATCCGGGAAAGCCCGATTAGGGCGGTTCGCCTCGCACGAGAGGGTTTTGTCATCCAAGGCGATATCCAAGGCGATGCACAAACCATCCGAGTATCCTCTGTCCCCGTCCTGCGGTAGAATAAGGGTTCGTGGCGTTTCCCCGACGCTCTCATGAGCGCCGCTCACCTGTCCGATGGAAGCGGCCTATGGTTCAGAAACTTTTTCTCGCCCTGATCGTGCTCGTGATGGGGTTTGATCGCCCGGCCGAAGCCCACGACATCTACTCACGCCTGACGGATACGTGGGGGAACAGCTGCTGCAACGATACGGATTGTCGGCCCGCGCCCTACCGGATCACCCCGGCGGGGGTGCGGATGCTCGTCGACGGGGACTGGATCGAGGTGCCGGGTCATACGATCCAGTATCGGGCCCTGCTCGGGGATACCGGTGAATCGGGCGGGGGGCATTGGTGCGGTCGCGCCTACCAGAAGGTCGATGACAGCATCTTCCATGTCACGCAATGCGCGGTGCTCCCGCCAAGCACCGCGGCTCTGTTTAGCTCGCCCCTCGGGTTCGGCAATTAGTGTCAGGGACGTCCCTTAAGCAGCCTTCTCCCCCAAGGCCTGCCCCGCTTCCCAGCCCAGAATGGCCTGCTTGCGGGTCAGGCCCCAATGATAGCCGGTGAGCGCGCCGGAACGGCCGAGCACCCGGTGGCAGGGCACCACGAAGGAGACCGGGTTCTTGCCCACCGCCGCGCCGACCGCCCGGCAGGCCGAGGGCTTGCCGATATGGCGGGCGATGTCGGAATAGGTCGTGGCCTTGTCGCGGGGAATGCGCAGCAGGGTCTGCCAGACCCGGACCTCGAAATCCGTGCCGATGAGAACCACCCGCAGGGGTTGCTCCGCCTGCCACTGCGTCGGGTTGAAAATGCGCTTCGCCAGCGGTGCCGTGGCGGCCTCGTCCTCCACATAGGTGGCCTTGGGCCAACGGCGGGTGAGGTCCGCCAGGGCCGCCCGCCGGTCGCCGTCATCCACGAAGCCGAGGCCTGCAAGTCCCCGGTCGGTCGCGATCAGCACTGCCTCGCCGAAGGGGGAGGGGTGGAAGCCGAAGCGCATGGTGAGGCTTGCGCCGCCCACCTTGTAGTCCCCCGGCGTCATGGCCTCATGGGTGACGAAGAGGTCGTGCAGCCGGGCGGGGCCGGAGAGCCCGACCTCGTAGGTGGCGTCGAGCACGCTCGCGGAATCGGCCAGCAGCGCCTTGGCGTTGTCGAGAGTCAGCGCCTGCAGAAAAGCCTTCGGGCTCAAACCGGCCCAGCGGCGAAAGAGATGATGCACATGGGTGGTGGACAGGCCCACATGATCGGCGATCGCCTCGAGCGAGGGCTGGTCGCGCCAGCGCTCCGAGATGAACGCAATGATCCGGCGCACCCGCTCGTAATCCGAATGCGGCTCGTCCGGCACGGTGATCGCGCCCGGTTCGATGGTGATGTTGCGTAACGTATCAAGCATGGCTTTCATCCTGATTGACGCTCATCCTAGCGATCCGGGAGTAGGGACGACACCCGATTTCTGTGGCGGTCTGAGCCCCTCCATCCGGAAATAGGATCGTACGTGTCATCCCCGGCGAGGGACGGGGATCCATTGAGACACGCTGCCTCTATGGATTCCCTTCCCCTCCGCCGACGCTCCGGCCGGGAATGACAACAGAGCCACCCCCCTCCGCCGTCATCCCCGTCCCCGGACTTGATCTGGGGATCAGGCCCGGGGATCCACGCCTTTAGCAACGCCGCGGCTCGCAAGCGGGGGGCGGCACGAGGCCGGCCATGACGCGACGAGGCGCATGCCCGGGATGAAGATTTGTTCTCACTTTGTTCTTGACAAGGTTCCTAACCTCGGCTATATCGTTGCCTCAGATCTGCTCCTGTCGAGGGGCGCGCTCGCGAGGCGTCGCAGTGTGGGAGCAGGCACGGTCCCGTGGCATGGCCTCGCAAGCTGTGCCGACGGGAGGCCCAGGATGCTGGGCTGGTAGTCGGGATCGGTCCAAGGCCGCCGCTGAGCAAGCGGTCAACGCCTTGGGCGGTTGACTGAGCTGGCCTCTCCTGTCCGCCTAAAGAAGCCGTGCGCGAAGAGGCACTCCGGCTCTTCCCAAATCACCACAGACATCGAGCCGGGCTGCCTGTCGCGCCACCCTCGATCACCACTCAGGCTCGCAGCTCACGCTGCGGGCCCACAGGTGCTGGAGTTCGATCAATGACCCCGCTTCACATCCGCCAGGGCCCGGCCGAAGGCCTCCGCCAGGGTTTCCCGCTCCGGCGGGGAAAGATCGCGGGCAATTTCGACATGCTCATTGCGGGAGGTGAGCGAGAGATGCTGCATGCCGTATTCGTCGTCGACCTCGCGCTCGAGGCGAGTCCAGAGTGGATTAAACTGCCAGTCCTGTACTTCGCCCCTCGGGCTCACCTTGCGGAACAGGAGTCGGATCGGCGTCAGCTCCAAAAGTTCGAACGCCTCGGCTTGGCGATAGCTGAGGCGAAAGGCGATGTAGAGGCCGAGGAAATCGAGGCCGAAGAAACCGGCGACCGGCCAGAAACCCATGATCACGAAGGGCAGGCTCGCCACCACAGAGACGAGGCAGACAAGCGCCATGACGATCTTAAAGCCCTGCGGACTCAGCGACCGGTGCGGGCGGATCACGGCCGAGAACACCGGCTGCTCGAACCGGCCGATTTCGCCATATGTCGCCTTGCCGCTTGCCATGCCTTAAGTATAACGCAGAAATGTCCGATCTGAAGCTCTCCCCCCGCCGCATCGCCAAGCCGAAAGCAAAGCCCACCGTCCCGGCAAAAAAGGTCGGGAAGGTTCTGCGTGCGCGCAGTCCGAAGCCCGTCGACAGGGCGACGATGATCGAGATCTTCCGTCGCCTGCACGCGGCCAATCCCGAGCCCAAGGGCGAGCTCGAGCATACCAATCCCTACACGCTGCTGGTCGCCGTGGCGCTCTCGGCGCAATCGACCGATGTCGGCGTCAACAAGGCGACCAAGAATCTCTTCCCCATCGCCGATACGCCGCAGAAGATGCTAGACCTCGGCGAGGAGGGCCTGCGCCAGCACATCAAGACGCTGAATTTCTATAACACCAAGGCAAAGAACGTCATCACGACGGCGCGGCGGCTCGTGGAGGAGTTCGGCGGCGAGGTACCGGATTCCGTCGAGGTGCTGGAGACGCTGCCGGGTGTCGGGCGCAAGACCGCGAGCGTCGTGGTCAACATCGCCTTTAAGAACCCGCGCATTGCCGTCGACACGCATATCTTCCGCGTCACCAACCGCATCCCGCTCGCGATCACCAAGACGCCGCTGGACACGCAGATCGCGCTGGAGAAGCTGATCCCGCACGAGTTCCTGCTCCATGCCCATCACTGGCTGATCCTGCATGGCCGCTACATCTGCAAGGCGCGCCGGCCCGAATGCTGGCGCTGCCCGATCAACGACCTATGCCGCTATCCGGACAAGACGATTCCGTGAGATGAAGTGTCATCCCGGACGGCAAAGCCGATCCGGGATCGCAAGACGAGAATGGCGCAAGAACCCTCCTCCCCCTTGTGGGGAGGAGTTGGAGGTGGGGGTGTTGGCGCCACACCTTCATTGGCTATCGCTCACACCCCCACCCTTCATCCCTCCCCACAAGGGGGAGGGAAACCGGTGTTTCATTCTGCTCGCGATCCCGGATCTCCGCTTTGCTTCGTCCGGGATGACGCTCTGGGAAATGCGACGAGAGTTATCGCCTCAAGCAGCGCGGTGCCCCTCGCGTACAGGCAATTCCCGGCGTCGAGCAGGCGAGTCCCTCTGTCGTGCGGGAGCAGACCACGCAGCTGTCCGCCCATTCGACGCAAGCCGGATCCGGAGGCCCGCCTTGCGTGGATTGCTGCGGTCCGGCGCTCGCACTCGCGATCACGGCGACGATGACCATCAGAAGGGCAACCGCAATGGAGAGGATGATCGCGAGAGCCTCGTCGCGCGCCGGCATCGATCAGCCGTAGACGATCAGGCCGGCGAGGCCTGCGGCGCCAACGAGGATGCGCCAATAGGCGAAGGGCGTGAAGCCGTGGCGGGAGACGTAGTCCAAGAGCAGCTTCACGACGAGCAACGCCGCGATGAAGGCGGAGAGGAAGCCAGCGACGATGATCGCGGCGTCATTGGCGGAGAGAATCTTGTAGTTCTTCAACAGATCGTAGGTGAAGGCGCCGGCCATGGTCGGCATGGCGAGGAAGAACGAAAACTCCGCCGCTGCGCGCTTCGATGCGCCCATCAGCATGGCGCCGACGATGGTGGCGCCGGAGCGGGAGACGCCGGGGATCATGGCCGCGCATTGCATGAGGCCGATCTTGAAATACATCGAGAGCGGAAACCGCGTCGCGTCGGTCTTCGTCGCCTCCAGCGGCAGACGGTCGATGGCGAGCAGCACGAAGCCGCCGACGATCAGGGTCGTGCACACGATCCAGGGATTGAAGAGCACTTCCTTGATGAAGCCATGCAGCACTGCGCCGATCACGGCCGCAGGCAGGAAGGCGACGAGAACACCGATGACGAAGTGACGCGCCATCGGATCGTGCGGCAGCGCCTTGGCGATGGACCAGAGCTTGTGGAAGTAGACCGACAGGATCGCCAGGATCGCGCCGAGCTGGATCAGAACCTCAAAGGTCTTGCCGGTCGACTCGAAGCCGAGGAAATGGCCGACGAGGAGCAGATGGCCCGTGGAGGAGACCGGAAGAAATTCCGTCAGACCTTCGATGAGGCCGAGAAAGAGCGCCTCGATGATTTGCGACATCGTTGAAATCCTGAAAAACGGCGCCAGATGCGGGAGCTATCCCAAGTCTGTCAAGCAAGGTTTGCGCCGCCGGCTTAACCCTTCTGCATCACGGACATGAGATTCACCAATATTCCTTACCAACCCTTAACGAAGCACGGCCTTATTCTCGCCGCCTGTTTCGCGTCACACATAGATTCATGGCCATCCTGCATTCTTATCCGTTCTGCTCGCAGTCGCGGTTCGCGCGTCTTATTTTCGCGGAGCTCGGCCTTGAGCCAGAGATGGTCGAGGAAAAGCCGTGGGACCGGCGCATTCCCTTTCTGGAGATCAACCCGGCCGGGAATCTGCCGCTCCTCATCGACGATAACGGGCTTGTGGTGGCGGGACCGACGGGTCTTGCGGAGTATCTCGACGAGACGCGCGGCGAGGACTTAAGGGATCGGCGCTTGCTGCCCAGGGATCTTGCGCAGAGGATCGAGGTCCGCCGCCTGCTTGACTGGTTTCTGGTCAAGTTTCACAGCGAGGTCTCGGATTACCTTGCCACGGAAAAGATCTATAAGCGGTTCATGCCCACCGAACTCGGGGGCGGTCCGCCGGATATGGGCGCGATTCGCGCTGCCCAGACCAATGTGCGATACCATCTCAAATATATCGGTTTTCTGATTTCCAAGCGGAATTGGCTGGCCGGCGACCAGATGACCTATGCGGATCTGGCGGCGGCGGCCCATCTGTCGGTGGTGGATTATCTCGGCGACGTGCCATGGGACGAGGACGAAACAGCGAAGCATTGGTACGCCAGGATCAAGTCCCGGCCGTCCTTTCGCGCGCTCCTCGCGGACCGGGTGCCGGGGATGGCGCCGGCGGAGCATTACGACGACCTGGATTTCTAGACGGCGACGCTCTCAAGAAAGCCTTCGTCGAGCGCGCCAAGGCCCTCGGCTTCGACACGGTCCGTATCGCCAGGCCTGACGCGATCCCGCTTGCGCCGGAGCGGCTCAAGGCCTGGCTGGATGCCGGTCATCACGGTTCCATGGAATGGATGGCGGAAACGGCCGAGCGCCGCGCCGATCCGAGGACGCTGTGGCCCGAGGTGCGCAGCGTCATCCTGCTCGGGCTGAATTACGGCCCCGCCGAGAATCCACTGGCCGAGCTGGCCGAGAGGGATCGCGGCTACATTTCGGTCTATGCCCGCAACCGCGACTATCATGATGTGATTAAGGGCAAACTCAAGGAGGCGGCGGGCTTTCTCGCATCGAAGGCCTCCTCCGACGTGAAGGTCTTCGTCGATACCGCGCCCGTCATGGAAAAGCCGCTGGCGGAGGCCGCGGGGCTCGGCTGGCAGGGCAAGCACACCGTCATCGTCTCGCGGGAATTCGGCGACTGGCTTTTTCTCGGCGCCATTTTCACCACGGCGGAGTTGCCGGCCGACGAGCCGGAGCGGGATCATTGCGGCTCCTGTCGCCGCTGTCTCGATATCTGTCCGACCAACGCCTTTCCCGCTCCCTACCAACTCGATGCGAGGCGTTGCATCTCGTATCTCACCATCGAGCATAAAGGGCATATCCCGGAAGAGTTGCGCTCCGGCATCGGTAACCGGATCTTCGGCTGCGACGATTGCCTCGCCGTCTGCCCCTGGAACAAGTTCGCTCAAGCAGGGCGCGAGGCGCGGCTCATGCAGCGGGAGGATCTGGCGGCGCTACCGCTCAAGGAGTTGGTGCAACTCGACGACCCCGCTTTCCGCACCCGATTCGCCGGCACGCCGATCAAGCGCACCGGTCGCGACCGCTTCATCCGCAACGTGCTCATCGCCATCGGCAATTCGGGCGATCCAGGTTTGGCGGAAGAGGCTCTGCGCCTCCTTGACGATGCCTCGCCGCTCGTGCGGGCGATGGCGGTGTGGGCCATCGGTTGCCTGCTCCCGCCGGAGACTGTTTCTCGTCACGCCGCAGGGCGGGTGGAACACGAGGACGATCCGGACGTGCGCGAGGAATGGCGTCGCGCCATGGTGACGCCTGTCGAGGCTGTGGCTTAGGCCGCGTGACGGTTCGCCGTCGGGCCGAAATGGTCGATATAGCGCGGGTTGATCGCAGACACCGGCAGCACGACCAGCACGTCGGTGGTGCCGAACTGCCGATCAATCACCGCTCCTGTGCCGAAGGTTGCGCCGAGGCGCAGATAGCCCTTGATCAGAGGCGGCAGGGCATGGAGCGCGGCCCTGGGATCGATGGCTTCCTTCGGCAGGATGTCCATCGCCGTGAAGCGCTCCGGCAGCGCGCGGGCCTGCCACTCTGCGGGAGCAGCCGCGTAATGGTGGAGGAAGCTCAGAGGCAGGGCCAGATCCTGCGGATCGGTGCCTTCGAGACTGGCGCAGCCCATCATCACATCGATTCGATGGTGAAGGACGTAAGTCCAGATACCGTGCCAGAGCAACTCGACCGTGCGTTTGTTGCGATAGGCTTCGAGGACGCAGGAGCGGCCGAGTTCGAGGAAGCGTAAGTGGGGATGTGCCTTCAGCAGAGGCGCGATGTCGTATTCGCCCCTGGTGTAGAAACCGCCATGGCGATTAGCGACATCCTGGCGGAGCAGGCGATAGGTGCCCACAACCTTCGGCTTGGCCGGACGGAAGGCTTTCGGCTTCACGTCGTAGTCGATGACGAGGAGATGGTCACAGATGGCGTCGTAGGCATCCACGTCGCGGCGCGAGATCAGGGACGCCCCGTTGGGAGAGGCCGACATTTCCTCGTAGAAAACTTTGAAGCGCAGGCGCTGGGCCTTTCGGATCTCCCGGGTCGTCGTCGCGAGACGTACCTCCAGCGAACCGATCCGGCCGAGTACGAGATCGAGAGAGCCGTAATCGCGGACGATCTTGTCGGCGCCCGGGATGAACTTGGTCAAACCGTGAGGGCGCAGACCCACGGAAGCGGGAAGAGCCGCCGCCTCATTCAACGGGGAAGGATTCATCGCTGCCTCACAGGGTCGTGCCTCTGATCGCGGGGCAGTTACTCCGCTGTCCCGCTTCCGCCATGACATAAGACCCGTTTCAAACTGTTTTGTGACAGAAAACATAATTGTCCCGATGGAAAATATCGAGAGCAACATGGGCTCCGGCGGTGAGGCGGGAGGGGACATCGCTTGCGCTTACGCCGCCGCCGGCCGCCGATCCGCATGGGCGCGATAGGACAGAGCTTCGGCCACGTGAATGCGCCGAACGCGTTCCTCCCCGTCGAGATCGGCGAGCGTGCGCCCGACCTTCAGCACGCGATGGAACCCCCGGGCCGACAGGCGCATGGCATTGGCGGCGTCGCGGATGAGGGTCAGGCCCTCCGGATCGGGCTGCGCCACCTCCTCCAGAAGCGCCGGCGGGCAGGCCGCATTGGTGGTTATGTCCTCGAGATTCAGGGCCGCATAGCGCTTTGCCTGACGCTCACGGGCTCGCGCGACTCTCGCTGCAACGTCGGCAGATCCTTCCGTGGGCGGCGGCAGAATCAGGTCGGCGGCCGTGACTGCCGGAACGTCGATGGCGAGATCGATACGGTCGAGGAGCGGGCCGGAGAGGCGGGCCTGATATTGCGCGACGCAGCGCTCGTTCGGCTGGCGGCGGCAGACATAGCCGGGCTCGGTGGCCTGTCCGCAGCGGCAGGGATTCATGGCGGCGACGAGCTGGAAGCGGGCCGGATAGGTGACGCGATGGTTGGCGCGGGCGATCAGGATCTCGCCGGCTTCCAAAGGCTGGCGCAGCGAATCGAGAACCTGGGGCTGAAACTCCGGCAGCTCGTCGAGGAAGAGAACGCCGTGATGAGCCAATGAGGCCTCACCGGGACGGGCGTTGAGACCGCCGCCGACAAGTGCCGCCATGGAGGCCGAATGATGCGGCGCCCGGAACGGACGGCGATTGGACAGCGCGCCATCCGCCAGAAGTCCCGCGACCGACTGGATCATCGAGACTTCCAAGAGTTCCCGCGGCGAGAGCGGTGGCAGGATGGAGGGAAGGCGTTGGGCGAGCATCGACTTGCCGGCACCCGGTGGACCGTTCATCAAGAGATTGTGCGATCCCGCAGCCGCGATCTCCAGCGTCCGCTTGGCGCTCTCCTGACCCTTGATGTCGCGCAGGTCGGGCAACGAGCCGGAGGCCGGCATGATGGCGGGTTCCGGCCGCGCCATGACCTGGGTGCCCTTGAAGTGATTGGCGAGCTGGATCAGGGAGCGCGGCGCCAGGATCTCGATGTCGCTGCCGGCCCAGGCTGCCTCCGAGCCGCAGGCCTCGGGGCAGATCAGTCCGTGCTCGCGCTCATAGGCCGCCATCGCGGCGGGCAGGGCGCCGGCCACCGACGTGATGGAGCCGTCGAGGGCCAGTTCGCCCAGCACGGTGAAGCCATTGAGTGCATCCGCCGGAATGGCGCCGATCGCCGCCATGACGCCGAGCGCAATGGGTAGATCGTAGTGACTGCCTTCCTTCGGCAGGTCCGCGGGGGCGAGGTTGACCGTGATGCGTTTCGCCGGCAGGGCGAGGCTCGAGGCGATCAGGGCGGAGCGAACCCGCTCGCGGGATTCCGCCACCGCCTTGTCGGGCAGGCCGACGATCATGAAGGCGACTGCGCCGGGCGAAATCTGAACCTGCACATCGACCGCACGCGCCTCGATCCCTTCGAACGCAACAGTGGAAACGCGCGTGACCATCCCCTCGACCTCCCACAGAGGTTCGATGTTAGCGTGGTGTTTTGAAACGCGATAGTGTTGCTCTGGCTATTCCGGTGGAGCCGGTGCGACTTGATGTGCCGACCACGGAACCCTGCCGCCATCGTCGCGTTGAGTCCCACTATATCGCGAGCCGCATCTCGAAAACTCGCGCAGGCGCAAGGGTTCTATATCGACGGGGCAGGTCCTGACATGGGGCGAATTCTCTTCTCAAGCGAGCAATCATCGTGGGTCCATGAGATCTCAAGTGGCGCCTTGAGATCGTAATGTTGGCCGAAACCCGCCTCTCTCCTTCAGAGCGAATGGCAGACCTCGCGGAGGCCCCTTTCAGGACAGCCTTCCAGTCCCTGCGCATCCCCGTCCTGATGGTCGACCCACATCAGGTGCACGCTCCTGTCATTTTCGCCAATGAGGCTTCCCTCGATCTGACTGGGTATCCCCCTGACGAGGTGTTGGGCCGGGGCTGGCATTTCCTTCACAAGCTAGGTGCGGGTTCGGCCTCTCTGGATGCCATCAATGTCGCCATGCACGCTGGAGAGGCTTTCGAGACCGAGTTTCTCGGTTGCCGGAAAGACGGTTCCTCTTTCCGGTGTTCTCTCTCCATGTCACCCGTCCATGACGAAGCCGGTCACTTTCGGTGGGTCACCCTGGTGCTGACCAATGTCAGAGCAGAGAAAACCGCCGAGCAGGACCGCATCGAGATCGAGGAAGAAGTCGGGCGCCGGACCAGGGATCTTCAAACCGCCCTCGACCTGAAGACGGCGCTTCTCCATGAGGTCGAACACCGGGTCAAGAACAGCCTCCAGATGACAACCTCCCTGGTTCTGCTCAAGGCCCGCCGTCTGCAGAATCCGGAGGCGCGCAAGGTCCTGCAGGAGGTTGCTGAGCGGGTCAGCGCGCTCTCGGCTGCGCACCGGCTCCTCTCTACGGCCGGTGATGTGAGTCGGTTCAACCTGAAGGAGTTCACCACAGAACTCGCCGGCGAGCTGATCACGGCATTGCCGAACGGGCAGATCGATCTCACCCTCCATCTCCAGCCCCTGTCCGTCCCAGCCTCCAAGGCTGCGGCTCTCGCACTTCTGCTCAACGAGGTCATCGGGAATGCCGTTAAGCATGCTTTCCCCAAGGGGCGCCGGGGACGATTGACAATCGAGCTCGGACGGGCCGAGAACGGCGTGATGATCGCCGTCGAGGATGATGGCGTGGGCCTCGATCATTCTCCCTCGCCTGAGGGCAGTTTTGGAAAAACGCTGATCACGATGTTGGTCCATCAGTTGAAGGGGCGGTTGACTTGGCACGATAGGGAGCCAGGTACACGCGCGGAGATCGTGATGCCCATCGAGGCGAAGGAGACGCAGGTTGAGTAGCGAGAAGCCGTTGCGCATCCTCATCGTCGAGGATGAAATCCTGATCGCGCTCGAGCTCGAAAGCCTGCTGCAGGATCTGGGTCATGAGGTTGTCGGGATGGCAACCTCGTCCGAGGAGGCTCTCTCCCTCGGCCAGGATATCAAACCCGATCTCGCCTTCGTCGATGTGCACCTTGCCGACGGGCCGACCGGAGTCGACGTGGCGCGCATCCTCGCGGCCCAGCATCAGGTCACCGTGCTGTTCATGACGGCAAACGCCAAACGGATCCCGGAAGATTTCGCAGGAGCCTGGGGTGTCATCGCAAAGCCTTACACGGAGCGCGGCGTTCGCGAAGCCTTGAGCTATCTCATGGCTGGTCAGCCCCGCGAGCCTGAGGATGCCCGGACGGTCACATTCGTCCCATTCGACATAGCCTCCCGCGAGCGCAGCTCCCAGATCTCCTGACCGCTTCCTGCTATTTCTGCGCCTTCAGCCGGTAGAGCGCATCGAGCGCCTCCCGCGGCGTCATCGCGTCGGGATCCATGGCGTCGAGCGCTTCCCGCAAGGCGTCACGCTTCGGAGCCGGTGCGGGCTCGGCACGAACGGGCACGGCAAAGAGCGGGAGATCGTCGACGAGCGCGCGCTTAGGCGCCTCGCGATCCGACTTCTCCAGTTCGCTCAGGATGGTTTTCGCCCGCTCGACCACGGGAGCCGGCAGACCGGCAAGGCGCGCTACCTGCAGGCCGTAGGAACGGTCGGCGGCACCGGGGACGACCTCGTGCAGGAACACCACCTCGCCGTTCCATTCGGTAACCTTCAAGGTCGCGTTGGAAATCCGCTTCATCCGCTCGGCGAGCGCCGTCAGTTCATGAAAATGCGTGGCGAACAGAGCCCGGCAGCAATTGGCTTCGTGCAGATGCTCGATGGCCGCCCAGGCGATGGAGAGACCGTCGAAGGTCGCGGTGCCACGGCCGATCTCGTCGAGGATGACCAGCGAGCGGGCAGTCGCCTGATTGAGGATCGCGGCGGTTTCCACCATCTCGACCATGAAGGTCGAGCGGCCGCGCGCCAGATCGTCGGCGGCGCCGACGCGCGAGAAGAGCCGATCGACGATGCCGATATGGGCCTCTTTCGCCGGAACGTAGGAGCCCATCTGGGCCAGCACCACGATCAGCGCGTTCTGACGCAGATAGGTGGATTTACCGCCCATGTTCGGGCCGGTGATCAGCAGGATGTGGCCCGCATCTTTTCCTGAGAGATCCGAATCATTGGCGATGAAGGGAATGCCCTCGCGCTTGAGCGCCGCCTCGACCACCGGATGGCGACCGCCCTTGATGGTAAAGGCGAGATTGGTGTCGACGACAGGCCGCGTCCAGTCGAGACGCATGGCGAGATCGGCGAGAGACGCGGTCACGTCGATGACCGCGATGGCTTCGGCGGCAGCGGCGATGTCGCTGGCGAGATCGAGCAGCGCCTGCACCATCTCGTCGAACAACGCGAGTTCGATCTTCAGCGCCCGGTCGGCCGCGGAGGCGATCTTCGATTCGAGCTCGCCGAGTTCCATGGTCGAAAAGCGCATGGCGCCCGCCATAGTCTGGCGATGGACGAAGGTGTCTTTCCAGGGCTCCTTCAAGAGGTCCTCGCCCACATTCTGCGGGACCTCCACGAAGTAGCCGATCATGTGGTTGTGCTTCACGCGCAAGGTGCGGCAGCCGGTCTCGGTGGCATAGCGCGCCTGGAGCGCCGCGATGAAGCGGCGCGAGTCCTGCTGGAGCCCGCGCAGCTCGTCGAGATTGGAATCGAAGCCCGCGCGGATGAAGCCGCCATCGCGCTTGAGCAGCGGCAACTCGTCGGCCAGGGCGGCCGCCAGCCGGTCCGCCACATCCGTGCGCAGGCCCTGGAGCACCTGCGCGGCCTCAAACAGCTCCTTCGGCAGATCGGGAGCGATTGCGAGCTCGAGCCCGAGTTCGCGGGCGGCGAAAAGGCCGTCACGCACGCAGGCCAGGTCCCGCGGTCCGCCACGTCCGAGGCTGAGACGCGACAGCGCCCGCGCCAGATCGGGCGAGCGCTTGAGGATGCGCCGCAGGCGGTCGCGCAGGTCGTTGTTCTCGACGAGCGTCGTGACGGAATCCTGCCGGTCGCGGATCTGGTCCGGATGGGTGAGGGGACCGGCGAGCCGCTCGGCGAGGAGCCGTGCGCCGCCCGGCGTCACCGTGCAGTCGATGGTGGCGAGAAGGCTCCCCGCCCGCTCGCCGGACAGGGTGCGGGTCAGTTCGAGATTGGCACGGGTCGCCGCATCGATGGCGAGTGCCGCGGCGGAGGTGTCGCGGGAGGGCGGGTTGAGCGTGGGACGGCTGTCGATCTGCGTCTTCTCGATGTAGAAGAGCGCGCTGCCCGCCGCCGTGATCTCGGCTGGGCTAAAGGCGCCAAAGGCATCGAGCGTCGCGACCCCGAAATAATCCTTCAATCGCCGCTCGGCGGAAGCCGGGTCGAGCCCCTCGCGGGAGAGCGGCGTGATGGAGGCGCGGGTCTCCTGCCAGAAGCCCCGGAGGTCCGGATCGTCATGGATCACGTCCGGCACCAGGATCTCGCGCGGCTCGAAGCGGGCGATCTCGGCGGAGAGACCGGTGCCGTCCGTCTCGCTCAGCACGAAATGCCCTGTGGATATGTCGACGGCGGCAAGGCCATAGGACCAATGCGTGTCGGAGGCGCGGCGGCGGGCGATGGCGAGAAGGTAATTGGCCCAGCCGGGTTCCAGCAGGCGCTCCTCGGTGATCGTGCCGGGAGTGACAAGACGGACCACGTCGCGGCGCACGACGGATTTGGAACCGCGCTTCTTGGCCTCCGCCGGGTCCTCGGTCTGCTCGCAGACGGCGACCCGATGGCCGAGACCGATAAGGCGCTGGAGGTAATCGTCCGCCCGCTCCACGGGCACGCCGCACATGGGGATGTCCTGCCCCTGGTGCTTGCCGCGCTTGGTCAGCACGATGCCGAGCGCCTGGCTCGCGATCTCCGCGTCCTCGAAGAACAATTCGTAGAAGTCGCCCATCCGGTAGAACAGCAGGCTGTCCGGATTGGCGGCCTTGATCTCGATATACTGCGCCATCATGGGCGTGACGCGGCTGTCCTGCGGAGGCGTGGGTGCAGGAGCGGGGCTCGGATCGATGGTCTCGGGAGATTTATAGACAGCTTGGGACGACATCCATCCTGTGTAGCAAAGCCTCGAGACCCTTTCATCCGTGTCATAGGGTCCGAAGGAAGAATGTGGACAAGTCTTGAGGAGGGCGCCACCTATGCCTTAAGGTCGCATCCCCCTTTGGAAACGCTCCGCATCAAAAGAAACCATATCTCATGACCGACGATCAGCGCCCGATCCGCCGCAAACGCCCCACCTTCACCGATCAGGAGGCGCTGCAGTTCCACGCGCAAGGGAGGCCCGGTAAGCTCGAAGTCGTGCCGACCAAGCCCATGGCGACCCAGCGCGACCTGTCGCTGGCCTATTCGCCGGGTGTCGCGGTACCGGTTCTGGCCATCGCAGAAAATCCGTCCTGCGCCTTCGACTACACCACCCGCTCCAACATGGTGGCGGTGATCTCGAACGGGACCGCGATCCTCGGCCTCGGCAATCTCGGCGCTCTTGCTTCGAAGCCGGTGATGGAGGGCAAGTCCGTTCTCTTCAAGCGCTTCGCGGACGTGGATTCCATCGACCTCGAGGTCGACACGGAGGATGCGGACGCCTTCATCAATTGCGTTCGCTATCTCGGGCCGTCCTTCGGCGGTATCAACCTCGAGGACATCAAGGCGCCGGAATGCTTCATCATCGAGGAGCGGTTGCGCGAATTGATGGACATTCCTGTCTTTCATGACGATCAGCACGGCACGGCAATCATCGCGGCGGCGGGCCTCATCAACGCGCTGCACCTGACCGGTCGCGACATGGCGAAGACCAGGCTGGTGGTGAACGGCGCGGGCGCCGCCGGCATCGCCTGCACCGAGCTTCTGAAAGCCATGGGCTTTGCGCCCAACAATGTTATTCTCTGCGATACCAAGGGTGTGATCTACCAGGGCCGCACCGAGGGCATGAACCAGTGGAAATCGGCCCATGCCGCCGATACCAGTGCCCGCACGCTGGCGGATGCGCTCAACGGCGCCGATGCGGTGTTCGGCCTCTCGGCGAAGGGCGCTTTCACGGACGAGATGATCCGCTCGATGGCACCGAATCCGATCATCTTTGCCATGGCCAATCCCGACCCGGAAATCACGCCGGAGGAAGTGGCCCGTATCCGTGACGACGTGATCATCGCCACCGGGCGCTCCGATTATCCGAACCAGGTCAATAACGTTCTCGGCTTCCCTTACATCTTCCGCGGCGCGCTCGACGTTCAGGCAACGACGATCAACATGGAAATGAAGATCGCGGCCGCCCAGGCGCTGGCGGAACTCGCCCGCGAGGATGTTCCCGATGAAGTGGCGGCGGCCTATCAGGGCTCGCGGCCCCGCTTCGGGCGCGAATACATCATTCCCGTTCCCTTCGATCCGCGCCTGATCCATACGATTCCGATGGCGGTGGCAAAGGCTGCCATGGATACGGGCGTCGCGCGCCGTCCCATCGTCGACATGCGCTCCTACAAGGCACAACTCTCCGCCCGGCGCGACCCGGTGGCCGGCACGCTCAACCGCATCTTCGAACGCGTGCGCAAGTTCCCGAAGCGCGTCGTGTTCGCAGAAGGTGAGGAGGAGCAGGTGATCCGCGCCGCCCTGTCCTTCGTCAACCAGGGACTCGGCAAGGCCATTCTCGTCGGTCGCGAGGATCGCATTCAGGAAACGGCCACTCATGCCGGCATCGAACTCGAAGGCCGCGAGGGCATCGAGATCCACAATGCGCGCCTGTCGCACCGCAATGCGACCTACGCACAGTTCCTTTATGAGCGCCTGCAGCGCAAGGGTTACCTGTTCCGCGACTGCCAGCGCATGATTAACCAGGACCGCAACCACTTTGCCGCCTCCATGGTGGCTCTAGGTGATGCCGATGCCATGGTGACAGGCGCGACGCGTAACTATTCGACGGCCTTGACCGACGTGCGCCACGTGATCGACGCCAAGCCCGGACATCGGGTCATCGGCGTGTCGCTCTGCCTTGCGCGCGGCCGCACGGTTCTCGTGGCGGATACGGCTATTCACGAGATGCCGAGCGCACAGGAACTCGCCGAGATCGCTATAGAGGCTGCCGGTGTCGCACGCCGTCTCGGCTATGAGCCGCGCGTGGCGCTTCTTTCGTTCTCGACCTTCGGACATCCGAAAGCGGAGCGCGCCGAGAAGATCCAGGAGGCTGTGCAGATTCTCGACGATATGCGCGTCGATTTCGAATATGACGGCGAGATGTCCGCCGATGTGGCGCTCAACCGGGACGCCATGGCGCAGTATCCGTTCAGCCGCCTCAGGGAGCCGGCGAACGTGCTCGTCATGCCTGCGTTCCACTCGGCCTCCATCTCGACCAAGATGCTGCAGGAACTCGGCGGCGCGATGGTGCTGGGCCCGCTCGTGGTGGGGCTCGACAAGCCAATCCAGATCGTCTCCCTCGGCGCGACCGACAGCGACATCGTCAACATGGCAGCACTCGCAGCCTACAACATCGGCGGATAAGCCTAATGATCGGCTCCCTCGATAACGAGGGAGCCGGCTCCGGCCAAGCTTCAGCCTCGGTTCAGATCTACGTCTGTCCAGTCGCTCGGATTTCGGAGGCAGCCCGTTAATCCTTAAGAGTGGCGCGGGTGCCTCCGGACGGCTAAACATCGTCGACGAGAGTCGAAGGAAAGCAACTTGACCATGGGGCAGCCTAAAACCGTCGTGTTCGATATCGGCAACGTTCTGCTGCGATGGGACCCGCGCAATCTCTATCGCCGCATCTTCGACGACGAGGAGCAGATGGAGTGGTTCCTCGCCAATGTCTGCACCCATGATTGGAACCTGGAGCAGGATCGAGGGCGCGACTGGGACGAAGCAGTAGCCCTGCTCGTCAAGGATCACCCGACGCACGAGCCGCACATCCGCGCCTTTCACGAGCGCTGGGACGAAACGGTCTCCGGTGTGTTCGAGGATCATGTGGCCCTGCTGCAGCGCCTGCGTGAGGCGGGCGTGCCGAATTACTGCATCACCAATTTCTCTGGCCCGAAACTCGTTCTGTCGCAGCAGCGTTTTCCGTTCTTGGCCGGCTTCGACGGCATCATCGTGTCCGGCGACGAGCGCCTGCTCAAGCCCGATCCGGCGATCTACCACCTCCTGCTCGACCGCTATGGGCTGAAGGCGGAGGACTGCGTGTTCATCGACGATTCCAAGGCCAACGTGGAGGCGGCCCGTGCCGTCGGCATGCACGCGGTCCATTGCGCCGAGCCGATCGATTTGGCGGCGGAACTGCGCGAGTATGGCTTTCCGGTTTAGTGCCATCCCCGGCGGCCACAGGCCGGGAAGGGGATCCACTCTCACATTGCGGGTGACAATGGATTCCCTTCCCCACCGCTGCGCTCCGGCCGGGAATGACAATGTGGAAAGCGCAGTGCACTTGCTCTCTCCGCCTGCTTGAGCCATCAGGCGGCATGCGGGTTTTCGACACCTCTCTTCCCATCGACGCCGTCCTTGACGATCTGACGGCGAGCCTTCGCGTGCGCTCCAACGCCGTGCTGGTTGCCCCTCCGGGTGCGGGCAAGACCACGCGTGTGCCGTTGGTGCTGCTCGACGAGCCCTGGGTCAATGGCGGAAAGATCATTGTGCTGGAACCACGGCGTCTGGCGGCGCGGGCGGCGGCGGCGCGCATGGCGCAGACGCTGGGCGAGGCGGTAGGAGACACCGTGGGCCTGCGTGTCCGCCTAGGCTCGAAGATCAGCCGCAAGACGCGGATCGAGGTGGTGACCGAGGGCGTCTTCGCGCGCATGATCCTGGACGATCCGTCGCTCGACGGTGTCGCGGCCGTTCTCTTCGACGAGTTTCACGAACGCTCCCTCGATGCGGATCTCGGCCTCGCCCTGGCGCTCGATGCACAGGCGGGACTGCGGGAGGATCTGCGCCTCCTCGTCATGTCCGCGACGCTCGATGGCGCACGCGTCGCCAAGCTGTTGAGCGAAGCACCGGTCATCGAATCCGAGGGCCGCGCCTATCCGGTCGAGACCCGCTATCTCGGGCGCGACCCCAACAGGCGCATCGAGGAACAGGTGGCGGATGCGGTTACGCGCGGCTTGAGGGCGGAAAGCGGCTCCATTCTCGTCTTCCTTCCGGGACAGGGTGAAATCCGCCGGGTCGAGACGATGCTACGCGAGCGCGTCAGCGATCCTGCAGTCGATATCGCGCCGCTCTATGGTGCGCTGGAGCGGGGCGAACAGGATCTCGCGGTGAGTCCTGCGAAACCCGGACGTCGCAAGGTGGTGCTCGCCACCTCCATCGCCGAAACCTCGCTCACCATCGAGGGCGTGCGCGTCGTCATCGATTCAGGGCTTTCCCGTGTGCCTGTCTATGAGCCGAATATCGGTCTCACGCGTCTCGAAACGGTGCGGGTCTCCCGCGCCGCTGCCGATCAGCGCCGGGGCCGTGCAGGCAGAACGGAGCCGGGCGTGTGCTATCGCCTCTGGGAAGAGGCCGCAACCGGCGCGCTCGAACCCTTCGCCCGCCCTGAAATTCTCTCGGCCGATCTCGCGCCCCTGCTGCTCGATTGCGCCGCCTGGGGCGTTACCGATCCGGCCTCGCTCGCCTTCCTCGATCCGCCGCCTGCACCGGCCCTGAAGGAGGCGCGGGCGCTGTTGCAGCAGCTCGGCGCCCTCGATGGCGAGGGACGCATCACGGATGTGGGCCGCCGCCTGCGCGATCTCCCCCTCCCGCCGCGTCTCGCGCGGATAGTGATGGTTGCGGGAGAGAGCGGACAGGCGCGCGATGCGGCGGACCTTGCGGCTGTTCTCGTCGAGCGCGGTCTGGGCGGCGACGCGGTCGATCTCGCCGAGCGCGTCGAGCGCTTCCGCCGTGATCGGTCTGGCCGGGCGCAGGATATGCGGCGCATGGCGGAAGGATGGGCCAAGGGCGGTGCCCGCGCATCCACCAGCGAGCCATATTCCATCGGCGCGCTGCTGACGCTGGCCTACCCCGACAGGCTCGCCAAGGCGCGCGGCAAGACAGGCGAATATCTCATGGCCAATGGGCGCGGCGCCGTGCTCGAAGCGCATGAAAGGCTGGCGAAGGAGCCTTATCTCGCCATCGCCGAGATCGCGGGCGGTGCCGCCTCGGCACGGATTCTGGCTGCGGCCTCCATATCGCCGGATGAGATCGAAGGCCTGTTCGGTGAGACAATCGAGCAGCGCGACGAGATTGCCTTCGACCGTCAGGCAAAGGCGCTGCGCGCGCGTGGCGTGCGCCGCCTCGGCGCTTTGCTCCTGAACGAGCGTCCCTTGAAAGTCCCGGCCACTGAAGAGGCGGCACGGGCACTTGCCGAAGGTCTTGTGTCATTGGGGCTCGATGCCTTGCCGTGGTCGAAGGCGCTGGCGCAATGGCGCGAGCGTGTGATGTTTCTTCGCAAAGCCGAGGGCGATGAATGGCCGGACCTGTCCGACGAGGCGTTGAGCCGGACGGCGGAAGAATGGCTCGCGCCACATCTCGTCGGCAGGAGCGGCCTCAACGACATCGGAGCTGACCTCCTGAGCGAGGCGCTGCGCAGCCTTCTGCCCTGGAACCTGCAGCGCCGTCTCGATGCCGAGGCGCCGACCCATATCGAGGTACCGACGGGCTCTCAGATCCCGATCGATTACGGAGCGGAGGAGGGACCTGTCCTGGCTGTGCGGGTGCAGGAACTGTTCGGTCTCGACAGGCATCCCACCATCGCGGCCGGGCGTGTGCCGCTCATCCTGCATCTGCTCTCGCCGGCGCAGCGTCCGATCCAGATCACCCGCGACCTGCCGGGCTTCTGGCGCGGTTCCTGGGCGGCGGTGCGGGCCGACATGCGGGGGCAGTATCCGAAACATCCCTGGCCGGAGGATCCGCTCACCGCGCCGCCGACACGGCGCGCCAAGCCGCGCGGGACATAGGCTCAAGCCGTGCGGATGATACGATGCTCTATGCCGGCCCGGCAGTATCGAATCCGGCATGGTACGCCACCTCGCCCTCGGGCTCGCTACCGGTGAAACTCAGCCGCTGGAAGTATTCAGGCGGCACCTCACCGTAGCGCAGCTTGGGATCACTGACGAAGCCGAAGCGTCGATAATAGGCAGGGTCGCCCAGTAGCACGCAGCCTTCCGCACCCAGGGCCTTGAGGCGCTCCAGCCCCTCTCGAATAAGTGTCTGGCCGATCCCGCGTCGCTGTTCCGCAGGCTCGACCGAAACGGGTCCCAACCCGAACCAGCGACCTGCCTCACCATTGATCGTTACAGGCGAGAATGCCACGTGGCCGACGATCCGGCCCTGCGTCTCGGCGACGAGGGAGAGCGTCAATGCGCCCGCATCCCGCAACGCATCGACGATGGCAGCCTCGGTGCCGCTGCTGTGGGGCGCGCCCTCGAACGCTGCTGCAGTGAGCGCTCGGATCGCGGGAGCATCCTCGGCCATCTCGGGACGGACGATCATGGGAAGCCTAATCCCTGAACGACTCGATCAGCCGTTCGGCCGTCGCGGGATTGAGCGCCATCGGGATGTTGTAGACGAGGGCGAGGCGCATCAAGGCCTTCACGTCCACGTCATGCGGATGAGGCGAGAGCGGATCGACGAAGAAGAAGAGCGCGTCGATCTTTCCTTCCGCGATCATCGCGCCGATCTGCTGATCGCCGCCGAGCGGGCCGCTTTTCAACCGTGTGACCGACAGGGACGGGCAGCGCTCCATCACGCGCCCGCCGGTCGTGCCAGTGGCGAAGAGAGCGAAAGGGCGGAGGTCGTTTTCATACTTGGCCACGAACTCGGCCATGTCGTCCTTCTTGGCGTCGTGGGCCACGAGCGCCAACGTCATTTGCTTCATGGGAGAGACAGCTCAATTGCTCCAGCGATCACGCCACTGCATCTCGCCGGCCATGCAGTTGGTGCGCGGAGTGGTCTGAATGCGGTTGAACAGGGACTCTTGAGGCATCAGGTTGGCGACTTCGAGCAGGATCTTGGTCTTGATCGCCTCGATGAACTGGTCGCGTTCGCGGACCGGTACCGTGAACGCGCCCTGGCCGCCGATGACGCAATCCTTGTAATAGATGTCGAGGTCCGGGATGTCGAGATAGCCGGGCTGGCGCAGCATGATCGGCAGACCGTTGATCGTGATGCCCTTGGCGAGCGCTGCATCGCGGGCTTCGATCACGAGCCGTCCCTGGTTGTTGGGGCCGTCGCCCGAGACGTCGATGACCCGCCTCGTCGGACTGACGCTGCTTTCATCGAGGAGCTTTACGCTGAAATCGATGGCGCTGGAAATCGAGGTTCGCTGCGCACGGCGTAAAGGGGTTGAGGCGATCTTGTCCGCGAAGGCCATCAGGCTCTCAGAATTGTCGAGAACGGTCCAGGGAACGATCACCTTCTGGTCCGGTGAGCCGGCCCATTCCATGTAGGTCACGGCAATCTTGCCCAGCATCCCGCCGCGGATGGCGTCGTGGACGAGCTTGGAGCGGAAGGCCTGGGCGAAGCCCTCCCGCTGCAGGGCCTGCTCGTCCGTGTCCATGGAGAAGGAGATATCGACGGCGACGACAAGGGCGAGGTCGACCTCCGTCTCGCTCTGGGCCTGGGCCGGCAGGGCCAGAATCCCCCAGAGACAAGCCAGCACTGCGGCAAGGCGGGTGAAGCCGGAACGAACCATCGGTATCTCCTTTTCGGGAGCCGGATTGGTTTTTTAAGTGTGCCAGCTTCTGAAACTAAGGCAAGGCCACGCCAAGACCAGGGCCCTACGGGCGCTTGCGCTCCACGAGATCGAGCGCCGCCAGGAAGGCGCCGTCGGCGTCCAGATGCGTCGTATCGAGGGTCATGGCATCGGCCGCAGCCTTGAGCGGGGCCGTGCTGCGGTTCATGTCGCGCTCGTCGCGGCGGCGGATATCCACAAGGATGGTCTCGTATTCCGCCTGCTCGCCCCGGCTCAGCAGCTCCCGGTGGCGCCGCCGCGCCCGCTCCTCGGGGGCGGCGGTGATGAAGAGCTTCACCTCCGCATCGGGGCAGACCACCGTTCCGATATCCCGCCCGTCGAGCACGGCGCCCGGCTCCTGGGCCCCGAACTGGCGCTGGAAGGCGAGAAGGGCATCGCGGACAGGCTGATAGGCGGACACGACCGAGGCGGCCTCACCCATGGCGGCGCCGCGCAGGCGGGAATCGTCCTCCAGGTGGGAAACGTCCAGGTTCTGCGCCACTTCCGCCGCGGCGTCTCGGTCGGTGAGCGGAATGTCCCGATCCATGAGCACGCGGGCGACCGCCCGGTAGAGCAAGCCGGTATCGAGATGGGCGAAGCCGTAATGGTCGGCGAGGCGCTTGCCCAGGGTACCCTTGCCCGAGGCGGCGGGGCCGTCGATGGCGATGATCATGGGGCGGCTCAGTCCTGGATCGCGGCGCCAAGCTCGCGCATGAGCGGGATGAAGGAGGGGAAGCTTGTCGCGATCATGGCGCCATCATCGACCGTCATCGGCTCATCTGTTGCCAGGCCCATGACCAGGAACGACATGGCGATGCGATGGTCGAGGTGGGTCGCCACCGGATTGCCGCCGCCGCGAACCTTGCCGCTCGAGCCGTGAACGAGGAGGTCGTCGCCCTGGATCTCGTGCTCGACGCCGGCCTCCGCGAGACCAGCCGCGACAGCGGCGAGGCGGTCGGATTCCTTCACGCGCAGCTCGTGGAGCCCCTGCATCCGGGTCGTGCCTTCGGCGAAGGAGGCCGCGACGGCCAGGATCGGGTACTCGTCGATCATGGCCGGGGCCCGGGCGTGCGGAACCGTGACACCGGTTAGCTTGCTGTGGCGGACGCGCAGGTCGGCGACCGTCTCGCCGCCCTCGTCGCGCTCGTTCAGACGCTCGATGGAGGCGCCCATCTCGATCAGCGTCGTAATGAGGCCCGTCCTCAGCGGATTCATCATCACACCTTCCAGCACCACGTCGGAACCAGGGGTGATCAGGGCCGCCACCAGGGGGAAGGCGGCCGAGGAGGGATCGGTCGGCACGACGATATCGGTGCCGCGCAACTCCGGCTGTCCCTGAAGCGTGATGGCACGTCCATCGGCGCCGTGGGGCGCAATCTCGACGCTCGCTCCGAAATGGCGCAGCATCCTTTCCGTGTGGTCGCGGGTCGCCTCGTGCTCGATCACGGTGGTTTTGCCGGGGGAGTTGAGGCCGGCGAGCAGGATCGCCGACTTGATCTGGGCCGAGGCCGCCGGGGTCTCGTAGGTGATCGGGATCGTCTCCTTCGGGCCACGCAGGGTCAGCGGAACCCGTCCGCCCTCGGCCTCACTGACGACGCTTACGCCCATCTTCGTCAACGGATCGAGAATCCGGCGCATGGGACGCTTGCGCAGCGAAGCGTCGCCGTCGAAGGTCGAGGTGATCGGGTGGCTTCCGGCTACGCCCATCATGAGGCGAGAGCCGGTGCCCGCATTGCCGAAATCAAGAATGTCCTTGGGTTCTGTCAGGCCGCCGATGCCGGCTCCGACGATTCGCCACCGGCCGGGTGCCTCGCGGGTGATGGTGGCGCCGAGGGCCCGGCAGGCCTCGGCGGTGCGCAGCACGTCGTCCCCCTCCAACAGCCCCTCGACCCGGGTCTCGCCGATGGAGAGCAGCCCGAAGATCATGGAGCGGTGGGAAATCGACTTGTCGCCGGGGACGCGGATGCGCCCCTTCAGGGGCGTTCCAGGCCTGCTGGCGACCGGGGAGGGCGTTCCGTGCGCGTGCGACATTGTCGGTTCCTTGCTCGGGTTCCTTGAGACTTCTTATCCGGGCGGGCTCCTAACACGGGGTTTTGCCGCCGTCACGCGCAAGCTGGCTCAGGGCTCCGACGCCTCTTGCAATTTCCTATTTGACAAGCCATTCCCTCACGACTAACGGAGCGTTCCCAACCATTCACTTCCTAAAGGCAATCACCCGTGGCCAAACCGGAACTCGGCTTGAAGCGCCAGTGCATGAGCTGCGGCGCAAAATTCTACGATCTCAACAAGGACCCGGCGGTCTGCCCGAAATGCGGCACCGTCTTCCAGGCCGTGGCCCTGAGCCGCGTCGCCGCGCCCGTGGTGGCCCGCGCCGCCGCCGATGACGATGAGACCGAACTCGAATCGACCGGTCCGGAGATGGTCTCCCTCGACGAGGTCGAGGCCGGTGAGAACGAAAAGGACATCCCGGTCGATGACGATATCGACGTGGGTGACGATGTTGCCGACGATGACACCTTCCTCGAGGACGAGGAGGAGGGCGACGACGACGTATCCGACCTGATCGACAGCGATCTGGAAGACGACGAAGAGGCTTGAACCTCAAAGCAGAGGCGACTATAGAAGCGCCTCTGCTTCGACAGAGACCGCCGCGGCACCCCAAAGGCCGCGGATTTCAAGGGGCCATAGCTCAGCTGGGAGAGCGCTTGCATGGCATGCAAGAGGTCGGCGGTTCGATCCCGCCTGGCTCCACCAAATCTTCAAAAACAGCCGCCGCTCAGGCGGCTTTTTTGTTGCAAGATTTCATCCGGGGAGCCGGATCTACTTCCAAAGCATAGGACCACGCCCGATCCTTCGTCCTTTTTTTCATGGAAAGGGCGTCGATCTTCATTTTTAGTCGCAGCGCCTTAAGCTAAGGCTGGTCCTTTAGACACCGAAAGCGGGAACGATGACGCGCGTCCAGACGAACGGCCTCCAGGTTGCACCGGTTCTTCACGATTTCATCGAACGGGAGGCGCTTGCCGGCACGGGCCTGTCGAGTGCTGTTTTCTGGAGCGGCCTGGCCGGTCTCGTCAAAGAGTTCGCAGCACGCGACCGCGAACTGCTTGCGGTCCGCGACAAGATCCAGACGCAGATCGACGAGTATCACCGCGGTCGCGCCGGCAAGGCCTTCGATCAGGCGGATTACGAGCGCTTCCTGCGCGACATCGGCTATGTGCTGCCCGAGCCGGAGGACTTTTCGGTCCAGACGCTGCATGTGGATGACGAGATCGCCCGCATCGCCGGACCCCAGCTCGTGGTGCCGGTCTCCAACGCCCGCTATGCGCTCAATGCCGCCAATGCCCGCTGGGGCAGCCTCTACGATGCCCTCTATGGCACCGATGCCATCCCGGAGGAGGACGGCGCCACCCGCTCCGGCGGCTACAACAAGGCGCGCGGCGCCAAGGTGGTCGAGCGCGCCCGCGAGGTGCTCGACCGGGCGGCTCCCCTGGCCGGCGGCAGCCACCGGGATGCGGTCGCTTACGCCGATCGGGATGGGGCTCTTCTTGTCACGCTTAAGGACGGCACCGAGACCGGCCTGATCGATCCGACCCAGTTCATCGGCTACCAGGGCGAGGCGGCCAATCCCTCCGCCGTGCTGCTGCGCCACAACAACCTGCACCTGGACATCCGCATCGACCGCGCACACCCGATCGGCGCCGAGGATCCGGCCGGCATCGCCGACGTGGTGCTGGAATCGGCCGTTTCCACCATCATGGACCTGGAGGATTCGGTTGCGGCAGTGGATGCCGAGGACAAGGTCCAGGTCTACCGGACTTGGCTCGGGCTCATGAAGGGCGACCTCATCGAGAGCTTCGAGAAAGGTGGCAAGACCGTCGAGCGCCGTCTCAACCCGGACCGGGTCTACACCATGCCGAACAGCGGCGAGCTGCGGCTGCACGGGCGCAGCCTCATGCTGGTGCGCAATGTCGGCCACCACATGTTCACCGATGCGGTGCTGGACGAGGGCGGCCAGGAGATCCCCGAGACCATTCTCGACGCCGCCGTCACCTCGCTGATCGCCATCCATGACCTGCAGGGCAAGGGCGAGCTGCGCAACAGCCGCGCGGGCTCGGTTTATATCGTGAAGCCCAAGATGCACGGCCCCGACGAGGTGGCCTTCGCCAACGATCTCTTCGGTGCCGTCGAGGACATGCTGGGCCTTGCCCGCAACACGCTCAAGATGGGCATCATGGACGAGGAGCGGCGCACCACCGTCAACCTCAAGGCATGCATCAAGGCGGCATCCGAGCGCATCGTGTTCATCAACACCGGCTTCCTCGACCGCACGGGCGACGAGATCCATACCTCGATGGAAGCCGGCCCGATGATCCGCAAGAACGACATGAAGTCGACCGCCTGGATCAAGGCCTACGAGGACAACAACGTCGACGTGGGTCTCCTCTGCGGCCTGCCCGGCAAGGCGCAGATCGGCAAGGGCATGTGGGCCGCACCCGACAAGATGGCCGACATGCTGGCGCAGAAGATTGGCCATCCGCAGGCCGGCGCCAACACCGC
Source organism: Microvirga sp. VF16 (assembly GCF_016864375.1). Classification (GTDB taxonomy): domain Bacteria; phylum Pseudomonadota; class Alphaproteobacteria; order Rhizobiales; family Beijerinckiaceae; genus Microvirga. Next base: position 1,200,935 of record NZ_CP069354.1, read on the forward strand.
CTGGGTGCCGTCGCCCACCGCGGCGACGCTCCATGCGCTGCATTATCATCAGATCGACGTGCCGGTCCGCCAGGAGGATCTGAAGGCGCGTCCGCGCGCGAAGCTCTCCGACATCCTGACCATTCCGGTGTCGCAGTCGAACTGGGCGCCGGATGCGGTGCAGCAGGAGCTGGACAACAATTGCCAGGGCATTCTGGGCTATGTGGTGCGCTGGATCGATCAGGGCGTCGGTTGCTCCAAGGTGCCGGATATCCACGATGTCGGGCTGATGGAGGACCGCGCGACCTTGCGCATTTCGAGCCAGCATCTCGCCAACTGGCTGCGCCACAGCATCGTCTCGAAGGACCAGGTGATGGAAACCCTGCGCCGCATGGCCGAGGTGGTGGACCGACAGAATACGGGCGATCCGCTCTATCGTCCGATGGCGCCGAAATTCGAGGGCCCGGCCTGGAACGCCGCCTGCGACCTGATCTTCAAGGGCGCGGAGCAGCCGAACGGCTACACCGAATGGATCCTGCACGCGCGCCGTCGCGAGGCGAAGGCCGCAGGGGCCCCCGACCGTGCTGAGGAAAGCGGCGTCAAGACGAAGACGAAAGCGAAATAAATCGGAAAAGGGCGTCGCCGGTGCGACGCCCTTTTCCGTTCACTCGTTCGAATCGGCCACCGTGGGAGTCAGCGCGTTGACCGTGCCGCCGATCAGGTTGCGGCTCAAAAGATGCTCGGTCGTGAGCGCGAAACGAACGGGCGTGAGGCTCGCGGGAAGGGAGGCGGTCCATTCCTTCAACCGGCGTGCGGCGGCCAAGGCCTCACCCCGCTCCACAGCCTTGAAGCGCACGCTCGACCCTGGGCGCATCTGCGCAAAGCGGGCGAGATCGGCGCTGATCACGGTGGCGATCTTCGGATAGCCTCCGGCGGTCTGCCGGTCGCGCATGAGCACGATGGGCTGGCCGCTGCCCGGCACCTGGATATGGCCGTCCACGATGCCGTCCGAGACGATATTGAAGCCCTTGGCATGTTCGAGGCGCGGGCCGGTCAGCTGAAAGCCCATGCGGTCGGCCTGGGGGCTGATGGTGAATTCACTTTCCAGGAACAAACGAATTGTTTCCGGCGGGAAATAATCGTCCTGCGGCCCCAGCATCACGCGGATCGGGCCGCTTTCCTCGATCGGGTCGACGGCCAGCTGCATCGGCTCACGATCCTGAGATTCCGCTCGGCAGGGTAGACGATCTCCTGCCTTCAGTGCCGCTCCCTTCAGGCCGCCGAGGCGGGACCGCAGATGGAACGACAGGCTCCCCAGTTCCGGCTCAACCGCAAAGCCCCCGGACGCCGCAAGATAGGCGAAGGTACCGGTTCGTGGATGCCCGATCTCCAGGCTCTGCCCCTCTGTGAGAAGCACGGAGGTCTGCGGAGTGACAGGCGTTCCATCGATGCTCATCGTGCAGCCTGCACCGGCGACCGCCACATGAAGGTCCCCGCCCTCGCAGGTGAAGGTGCCGCCAAGATTCATGAATTCGATGGCGGCTGTCTCTGGCGGATTGCCGACGAGCGCATTCGCCATCGCCAGTGCGCGGCGGTCCATGGCACCGGAGGGAGAGACGCCGAAGCCCTGGTAGCCGAGACGCCCGCGATCCTGCAGAGAGGTCATGGGACCGCAGGATTTCACCACGAGATCCGTCATGGACGCACCTCCTCGGCCACGGGTTCGCCCGCCAAGGCGGCTTTTTCCAGCGCTTCCCAGCGAGAGGCGTCGACAGGCTCGAAGACGATCTCGTCGCCCGCCGCGAACAGAAAAACTGGATCGCGTTCTGGCGCATAGGGTCGAACGGGCGTCAGGCCGAGATTGTGCCAACCGCTCGGCATGTCCATGGGCGCGATGCCCGCCTGCTCGCCGCCGATCATGATCGTGCCGGCCGGGATCTTGGCGCGGGGATGAAGCCTGCGGGACGTGGCAATCCTCTTGTCGAGGCCGCCGAGATAGGTGAAACCCGGGAGAAAGCCGATCATGTAGATGCGATAGATAGCTGACGAATGGATTTCGATCACCTGGTTCGGCGTCAGGCCGTGAAGGCCCGCCACTTCCTCCAGATCGATGCCGTATTCGCCGCCATAGACCACTGGTACGCGCCAGCGCCGGCCGATCGCCTTGCGGGGCGCGAGATCTCGCGTTTCCTCGTGCAGAAGTTGGGCCAAGGCCTCATAATCGGTCGCCACCGGGTCGAACTGGATGGTGAGGGAGCGATAGGTCGGCACCGTCTCGATCAGACCGACCGGGGCGCGGGCCCGGATGATGTCATCGAGAGCGAGAACCATGCCGTTGATGTCCGGATCGATCGTCTCGCCGAACTCGACGGTTACGGCACTGTCGCCGCAGGGGAGTATTTTCGGTGTCGGCACGATGCCCCCGTCGATGATCTGAAACGGCCAGATCTCCGCATCTCATATTGGGGCTGATCCGGCAACGGGCCTCTGATCCATCGGGCCATGCATCTGAGGCAGGCGAGGGTGGTGTCTGGGGACCAGCTTTCCATGCTCCTATTTGCTAGGCTCACCCCCGCAATGCCCTTCATGCTATCCACCTCTGAGATGACGCCTGGAGCCCAGGCTTTAACGGAGTAGATGATGACTTTGACATCCAAGACAGCCGTCGTGACAGGCTCGACCAGCGGCATCGGCCTTGCCATCGCCCAAGCTCTTGCAAAGGAAGGCGCTAATGTCGTCATCAACGGCTTTGGCGATGCGGGGGAAATCGAGAAGACCCGCGCCGGCATCGAGAGCGAGTTCGGCGTCAAGGCGATCTATTCGCCGGCCGACATGTCGAAGCCGCACGAGATCGAGGAAATGATTCACCTCGCCGAGCGGACATTCGGCAGCGTCGACATCCTCGTCAACAATGCGGGCATCCAGTTCGTCTCGCCGGTGGAGAATTTTCCGGTCGAGAAATGGGACCAGATCATCGCCATCAACCTGTCGTCCGCCTTCCATGCGATCCGCGCTGCGGTGCCGGGCATGAAGGCGCGCAAATGGGGCCGCATCATCAACACGGCCTCGGCCCACTCGCTCGTGGCCTCGCCGTTCAAGTCGGCCTATGTGGCGGCCAAGCACGGTATCGCAGGCCTCACCAAGACGGTGGCGCTTGAAGTGGCCGCTGACGGCATCACGGTCAATTGCATCAGCCCCGGCTATGTCTGGACGCCGCTCGTCGAGAAGCAGATTCCCGACACCATGAAGGCGCGCGGGCTGACCAAGGAGCAGGTCATCAACGATGTGCTTCTGGAAGCGCAGCCTACCAAGCAATTCGTGACCGTCGATCAGGTGGCGGCGCTCGCGGTCTTCCTGTGCTCGGACGCGGCAAGCCAGATCTCGGGTGCAAACCTGTCGATGGATGGCGGCTGGACGGCGAAGTAAATTTTTCGATCGTCATCCCGGACGGCGAAGCCGATCCGGGATCGCTGGACGAACGAGACGTAAGAAACTCAACGTTGTCATTCCCGCGAAGGCGGGAATCCATAATCACGACAGTCAAAGGAAAGACGTAGCGGATACAGCAGCAGGAATTCTGCATCGTCAGCGGTTATGGATCCCGGGCTCCGCTTCGCGGCCCCGGGGATGACAGTGCTCTGTTTGTCCCGCGATCCCGGATCTCGCTTTGCTCGTCCGGGATGACGGGTATTCTTACCCCCTCGCAAACGCGTCCGTCGCCTCGATGAGATGATGCGTGATGCCGGGCTCGCTCACGGCGTGGCCTGCGTCCTGCACCATGATGAACTTCGCCTCGGGCCAGGCCTTGTGCAGCTCCCAGGCGGTCTTCGGTGGTGTGGCGATGTCGTAGCGGCCCTGGATGATTACGCCGGGAATGTCTTTCAGGCGATGAGCGTTGCGGATGAGTTGTCCGTCCTCGAAGAAGCCTTCATTGACGAAGTAGTGGTTCTCGATCCGCGCGAAGGCGATGGCATAATGCTCGTCGCCGAACTGGTCGCTGTATTCCTGGTTGTGCAGGAGCGTGATCGTTTCGCCTTCCCACAGGCTCCAGGCGCGTGCGGCCTTGGCCCGGACAGCCGGGTCGGGATCGATCAGGCGCTTGCGATAGGCCGCCATCAGGTCGCCGCGCTCCGCCTCCGGGATCGGCGCGAGGAAGCCTTCCCACTTGTCCGGGAAGATCCAGGAGGCGCCCTCCTGGTAGTACCAGAGCAGCTCCGAGCGACGTAAGGTGAAGATGCCGCGCAGCACGAGTTCGGTCACGCGCTCGGGATGCGTCTCGGCATAGGCCAGCGCCAGCGTCGAGCCCCAGGAGCCGCCGAACACCATCCACTTGTCCACACCGATCATGGTGCGAAGCCGCTCGATATCGGCCACGAGATGCCAAGTGGTGTTGGCTTCCAGGCTCGCATAGGGCGTCGAGCGTCCGCAGCCGCGCTGATCGAAGAGCAGGATGCGGTATTTCTCTGGATCGAACAGCCGGCGCTGAGTCGGCGTGCAACCTCCGCCCGGGCCGCCATGAAGGAAAACCACGGGTTTGCCCTGCGGGTTGCCGCACAATTCCCAATAGACCCGATGGCCGTCCCCGACATCGAGCATGCCATGATCGTAAGGTTCTATTTCGGGGTAGAAGGTGCGCATCGCTGAAGGCTCCGGCAGAGGAAGCCTATCCATATCGATGAGATGCGGGCCTGTCAGCCGTTACGTCATTTCGTGAGCCGGCTTCGCACCCCCTGGCGCGTCGTGCAACTGTCATATAGTTTTGCAACTGGGGAACATGGGTAAAAGCCCAGCCACATTGGAGGACTTAAGATGTTGACCAAACGCGCCAGCCTGAAGCTGGCTACGGCTCTCGCCGCTCTCATGGTCGTCGGTTCGGCCGAGGCCGCCGAAAAGCTGCGGCTTCTGACCTGGTCGGGCTATGCCCCGGCCGATGTCGTCGCCCAGTTCACGAAGGAGACCGGCATCGAGGTCGAGGTGACGACCTCGAACAATGAGGAGATGATCTCCAAGCTGCGTGCGACGCAGGGCGCGGGCTTTGATCTTGCTCAGCCGAGCCAGGACCGCATCGCCGGCCCGCAGACGGAGTTCGGTATCTACAAGCCGCTCGATCTCTCCAAGGTCAAGTCCGACCAGTTCATCGCCTCCATGCTGGAAGCGACCAAGAAGAACACCACCGCCGACGGGAAGGTCTACGGCGTTCCGCACATCTGGGGCACGGACGGCCTCGTGGTGAACACGAAGGCCGCGCCGAAGGTCGCCGATTACAATGACCTCTGCGATCCCTCCCTCGCCGGCAAGACCAGCTTCCGCGCCAAGCGTCCCGCACTGATCGCCTTCGCCTTCGCTAACGGCATGGATCCCTTCGCGGCCTATGGCGATGCGAAGGCCTATGCTGCCCTGATGGACAAGGTCGGCGCCAAGCTCGCCGAGTGCAAGAAGAACGTGAAGTTCTTCTGGGAAGGCACCGATCAGCTTCTCAATGCCGTGCGCTCGGGCGAGATCGTCGCCGCCATGGCGTGGGATACGGGCGGATGGAAGCTCAACGCCGAAAACCCGGACATGAAGTTCACCGCGCCGAAGTCCGGCGCGCTGGGCTGGGTCGATACCTTCGCGATCCCCGCCAAGGGCCGCAATGACGATGCCGCCTACAAGTGGATCAACTTCAACATGCGTCCCGAGATCGCCGCGAAGGTCGCCGCCGCTGCCGGCAACTTCACGGCTTCCAACGGCGCCGACAAGCTCATGCAGGGCAAGCTGAAAGATCAGTTCGCCGAGAGCTTCCCGAAGGCCGCCATCGACAACATCAAGTGGTATCCGGCCGTGCCGGCTGGTCTCGAAGAGATCGAGGGCAAGGTCCTCGACCGTCTGAAGGCCGGTTCGTAAAAGCTCAATGTGTTGTATCATCATCCCCCGGCTTGCCCGGGGGATGACTTTTTGCGTGGCAGCGTTATGGCTCATTCCACCGATCTCGACATCGTCAACGTCACCAAGCGCTTCGGCACCCATGCGGCCGTCGACGACGTGACGTTCAGCGTCGCTCCCGGAGAGTTCTTCTCGATCCTCGGCCCCTCCGGCTGCGGCAAGACCACCCTGATGCGCATGATCGCCGGGTTCGAGCACCCGACCTCCGGCGATATCCGCATCCGCGGACAATCGATGATCGGCGTTCCCGCCAACAAGCGGCCGGTCAACATGGTGTTCCAGAGCCTCGCGCTCTTTCCCATGATGAGCGTCGGCGAGAACGTGGCCTATGGTTTGACCTGTCGCGGCGTGTCCCACGCGGAGGCCGATGAGCGCGCGGGCCGCATGCTGGAGCGGGTCGGCCTGAAAGGTTTTGGCGAGCGCCGCGTGACGGCGCTTTCGGGCGGTCAGCGGCAGCGCGTGGCGATTGCCCGCTGCCTCGTGCTCGAGCCGACCCTCGTGCTTCTCGATGAGCCGCTCGGTGCGCTCGATCTCAAACTGCGCGAGCACATGAAGATCGAGCTGAAGCAGCTGCAGGGCACGTTCAACACCACCTTCGTCTACATCACGCACGATCAATCCGAAGCGCTCGTCATGTCCGACCGCATCGCCGTGATGAACCAGGGTCAGTTTGAGCAGGTGGGAAGCCCGCGCGAACTCTATCACAGCCCGGCCACACCCTTCGTGGCGAGCTTCGTCGGCGAGACGAACCGCTGGCAGGGTGAGGCCGCATCGGCTTCCAATGGAGCCATTGCCGTGCGGCTGCCATCCGGCGCCGTCGTTCAAGGGCAGGGGAGAGGTGCCGCACAGGCGCTTGCTTTCGTGCGGCCTGAGGCCGTAGCGCTCGCGCAGGATCCCTCGTCGCTCGGCAATCTACCCAACCGCTTCGAAGGCCGCGTCTCCGCCGTGCTCTTCGACGGCGCGGCTTCGAGCCTGCTCATCGACATGGCAGGCTTCGCCGAGCCCGTGCGCGCCGTGCTGCCTCAAGCGGGTCCACTCGCCGGCATCGAGGTCGGCGCGCCAGTCCATGTGGGCTGGACGGCGGATGCGATGAAGGTCTTTGCCGCATGATGACGAAACAGGCCCAGCGCCTCACGCTCTTCCTGCTGCTCGCTCCCGCGATCCTGTGGCTGGGGCTTCTCATCGTGCTGCCGCATGTGGAGATTCTCATCCTCTCCTTCAGTGAGCGCGTGGCGCCGCGGGTCTATGCTTTCGGCTTCGGCAATTATCTCGAATTCTTCACCGAGCCGCTCTATTGGCGCACCTTCGCACGCACCGCTTTCATGTCGATCCTGGTGACGGCGCTCACCCTCGTGCTCGCCTTTCCCATCGCGCTCTACATCGCCCGTGTGGCGCAGGGACGCCTGAAGGCGATGCTGCTGCTGCTCTGCCTGCTGCCGTTCTGGGTATCCGAACTCGTACGCACGCTCGGCTGGATGATCCTGTTGCGCGAGAGCGGCGTCATTTCCTATGCGCTGCAAGCGGTTGGCTTTGCGAGCCAGCCGGTCGAGCTTCTCTACAACGACGGCGCGGTGATCCTCGGCCTTGTCTATGGCGGTTTGCTGTTCATGATCGTGCCGCTTGCCAATGCGCTGGAGAGCCTAGAACCCTCCGTCGTCGAGGCAGGGTTCGATCTCGGCGGCAGCCGCTGGACAGTTCTGCGCCGCATCGTCATTCCGCATGCGATGCCCGGCATCGTCGCAGGCTGCATCATCGTGTTCATGCTCACCGTCGGCAATTTCGCGACGCCGGTGCTGCTCGGCGGCAAGAACGGATTGTGGTTCACCGAGCAGATCTACGCGCAGTTCATCACGCGCTTCAACTGGCCCCAGGGTGCTGCCTTCGGCATGCTGCTCCTGCTGCTCTCGTCCGCTATCGTGTGGTTGGGCCTGCGCCTCACCGGCCAGAGCCTCGGCACCACCTTGAAGCAGGCATGACGCCATGAACCGACCGTCCATCTCCTGGAAGCTCTACATCGCGGCGTTCTATCTCTTCCTGTTCGCGCCGCTCCTCGTCGTGGCGATCTTTGCCTTCAATGCGAGCCCGTTCCCGTCGCCGCCCTGGCGCGGCTTCACACTCGAATGGTTCACCGGTTCCGGCACTGTGACCGGCAAGCCCGGCGTGCTGATGGACCCGATCTGGCTCGACAGCATTGGCAACAGCTTCAAGGTCGCGATACCCGTCGCGCTGCTCGCCGTGCTCATCGGCACGGTGAATGCCTGGGTGCTGGAGCGGGCCGAGTTCCGCGGCAAGACGTTCTTCGCCATGATGATGCTTTGGCCGCTGGTCATTCCCGGCGTAGTGCTCGGCATCTCGATCCTCGCCTTCTTCTCGCGCGTGGCGAACGGGCTCGAGGATTGGCTTCAGACGGACCTCGATTTCCTGCGGCCGGGCCTGTCGCTCGTGATCCTCGGACAGCTGTCCTTCATCCTCACCATCTCGACGCTCATCATCGCCGCGCGCCTGCGCAAGTTCGACCGTTCGCTGGAGGAAGCCGCCTTCGATCTCGGCGCGAGCCGCGCGCAGGTGCTACGCACGGTGACGTTGCCGTTCCTGAGCCCCGCACTCATCGGCGCCGGGCTCGTGGCTTTGCTGATGTCGTTCGAGAACTTCAACACGACGCTGATGCTCGTCGGTTCCGATGCCCCGCTGCCGATCGCCATGTATGGCCAGATGCGCGAGGGCGCGTCGCCGGCGATCAATGCGGTGAGCCTATTGCTGATGCTCGGCGTCGGTGGGATCGCGAGCGTCTTTGCACTGACCTCGAAGGCGGAGCGGTAAGTGACCTGAGAGGGTGTCATCCCGGATGCCGTAGGCGATCCGGGATCGCTATCAGGATAGAACGCTGTCATCCCGGCGAAGGCCGGGATCCGTAACCATGACCTTCGACCCATCCGGCATCGTCAACGGTTCTGGATCCCCGCCTGCGCGGGGATGACAGTTGTCGAGGTTCATGCGCTGCTCATTCCAGGCCATCCCGGGTTCTGCTTCGCAGCCCCGGGATGGCCACTGGGCGACAATGGCCTAAAAGTCTCACCGTCCCCAGGTGCGCTCCAGAACGTTCACCCAGTTCTCGTAACAGAGCTTGCGCAGGGTCGCTTCGTCGTAGCCGTGCCGGCGCATGGCATCGACGAGACGGGGGAGGCCGCGCACATCGCCGATCTCGGCAGGAATCGTCGCGCCGTCGAAATCCGAGCCGAAGCCGACGCCGTCGACGCCCACATGCTCGATCAGGTAATCCATGTGGCGGATCATCTCCTCCAGCGGCGTGTCGTCGTTGCGCTGGCCGTCGGGGCGGATGAAGGAGGTGGCGAAGTTCACGCCGACCATGCCGCGGCTCTCGCGGATCGCGGCAAGCTGCCTGTCGGTGAGGTTGCGCGAATGCTGGCAGATCTCCCAGGCATTGGAATGCGTTGCGACGAGCGGCGCATCGGAGAGGCGCGCCACGTCCCAGAAGCCCTTCTCGTTCAGGTGCGAGAGGTCGATCATGATCTTGAGGCGATTGCAGGCGCGGACCAATTCGATGCCGCGATCCGTCAGACCGGGGCCGGTATCTGGCGTCGAGGGGTAGCGGAACGGCACGCCGTGGCCGAAGATGTTGGAGCGACTCCATACCGGGCCGATGGAGCGCAGCCCGCTCTCATAGAGCACGTCAAGCATGTGCAGATCGGGGTCGATGCCTTCCGCGCCCTCGATGTGCAGGATCGCTGCGAGCCTGCCGGTATCGATGCATTGGCGGATGTCGGCGGCCGTGCGGCAGATCTTCACCTCGCCCTTCGAGGCGCGTTCGATGCGGATGAGGAGCGAGGCCATGTGCACGGTGACCTGCTGGCTCGGCGCGAGCGGCAGCTGCGCAGGCAGGGGCACGTCATAGCGCGATTGCGTCATCAGCGCGTCCACATCGACGCCGACGCTGTCGGACGGCACATAGACGGCGAAGAACCCGCCGACAAAGCCGCCCTCCTTCATGCGCGGCCAATCAAGGTGTCCGATATTGTCGCCCTCCAGAAAAGCCTGTTCCGGCTGGATCTTGCCGCGCATCAGGCGGAGGAGGACGTCGTTATGGCCATCGAAGACGGGCATCAGGGAAGAGCGGGACATGGATCTCGTGCCAAGCAGTTAGAATTGAAAATCAGGTTCAACCGGCCAGAGCTTCGGCCGGCTGTTTCGTATCCCTCTTAAAGCCCTGGCTCGCCTGGATCAGGGACTGAGTGTATTCGTTCGATGCCGCGCCCGAGCGCAACGCCGTAGAGGTGGTTTCCTCGACGGCCTCGCCATGGCGCATGACCAGAAGACGCTCGCACAGATGCGCGACAACTGCGAGATCGTGACTCACCAGGATATAGGTCAGTCCCAAGCGGCGGCGCAGATCGTCGAGCAGGTTCAGGATCTCCGCCTGCACGGAGGCATCGAGCGCCGAGGTCGGCTCGTCGAGCAGCAGCACCTTCGGACGCAGGATCAGCGCACGGGCAATCGCAATGCGCTGACGCTGGCCGCCCGAGAGCTGGTGCGGGTAGCGGAAGCGGAACGAAGGGCCAAGGCCGACCTCGCGCAGAGCCTGGAGAATGCGCGCCTCCGCTTCCTTCTCGCCGTGAATGGCGAGCGGCTCGGAGAGCGTGCGGTCCACCGTATGGCGCGGATGGAGCGAGGCATAGGGGTCCTGGAAGACCATCTGCACCGTGCGGTAGAATTCCTTGCTGCGCGGCGTGGTGACTTCCTTAGCCTCGACGAGCACGCGTCCACCGCTGATCGGCGCCAGGCCGCAGATGGCGCGCAGCACCGTCGACTTGCCGGAGCCGGATTCGCCGACGAGTCCATAGGCCGCGCCGGGCTCCACGTGGAAGCTTACGTCCTTGACCGCATCGACCCTGAGGCGGCCGGTGCCGAAGACGACTTGAAGATTCTGGATATCGAGCATCGTTACAGCGCCCAAGTCACAATGCCCAAGCGGGATCGCGGTTCAACGTGGGAAGCGGGCGAACGTCGTTCGCGAGCGTCGGCAGGCAGCGCATCAGCCCTTGAGTATAGGGATGCTGCGCCTCGCGCAGGTTCCTTGCCTCCAGCTCCTCGACCACGCGCCCGGCATACATCACCAGCACCCGGTCGCAGAAGGACGAAACGAGCTTCAAATCGTGCGAGATGAAGATCAGCCCCATGCCGCGTTCGGTGACGAGTTCGTCGAGGATGCGCAGCACCTCCATCGACACGGTCACGTCGAGCGCCGAGGTCGGCTCGTCGGCGATGAGGAGATCCGGATCGGTCACGAGCATCATGGCGATCATGGCGCGCTGACCCATGCCGCCCGAAACCTCGTGCGGATAGAGCGAGAAAACGCGGGACGGATCGCGCATCTTCACCGCCTCTAACATGGCGAGCGCCTTGTCGCGGGCTTCCCCGCGTCCGGCCTTGGCATGCGCCTGATAGGCTTCGATGATCTGCTCGCCGATGGTCATGACCGGGTTCAGCGAATATTTCGGGTCCTGCATCACCATGCTGATGCGTCCGCCGCGCAAGGTGCGCAGCGTGCGATTCGAGGCGGTGAGCAGATCGATCCCGTCGAAGGCGAGGCGCTTGGCCATCACCTCACCGGGGGGAGGGGTGAGCCCGAGGATCGCGCGGCCCGTCTGCGACTTGCCGGAGCCGGATTCGCCCACGATGCCGAGGCGCTCGCGGCCGAGCTGGAAGGACACGCCGCGCACCGCTTCCACGGTGCCCGTGCGCAGGTGAAAGCGGACGCGGAGATCTTCGACGTCGAGAAGCGGCTTCGTCATTTGGCTGCCTTCGGATCGAGAACGTCGCGCAGGCCGTCGCCGAGCAGGTTGAACCCGAGGCTCACCACGAAGATGGCCAGACCCGGCATGGCGGCGACCCACCATTGATCGATGAGATAGTTGCGGCCCGTAGCGACCATCGCGCCCCATTCCGGCATCGGCGGCTGCGCGCCGAGTCCGAGGAAGCCGAGGCCCGCCGCAGTCAGGATGATGCCCGCCATGTCGAGCGTCACGCGCACGATGAGCGAGGAAACGCAGAGCGGCACCACGTGGCCCATGATGATGCGCGGCGTGGATGCGCCCTGCAACTTTACGGCCGCGATGAAATCGCTGTTTCGGATCATCAGCGTCTCGGCGCGCGCGATACGGGCATAAGGTGGCCACGAGGTGATCGCGATGGCGATGATCGCGTTCTCGATGCCGGGGCCTAAGGCCGCCACGAAGGCGAGTGCCAGGACGAGGCGCGGGAAGGCGAGAAAGATGTCGGTGGTCCGCATCAGGACCGTATCGACCCAACCGCCGAGATAGCCGGAGACGGTGCCGACCAGGAGGCCGATGGGCGTTGCGATCAGCGCCACCAGCACGACGACGAAGAGCGTGATGCGTGAGCCGTAGACGACGCGGGAGAAGATATCCCGCGCCTGATCGTCCGTGCCGAACCAATAGGCTTCGCTCGGCGGCAGCAGACGCTGCGTGCGCAGGTCTCCGCCGGCGATCGGCGAATAGGGCGCGATGAAATCGGCGAAGATCGCCACGAGGATCAGCAGGATGACGATGCCGAGGCCGACGACGGCGAGTGGATTCCGCGAGAAGGCGCGCCAGCCGAGATAGAAGCGGCCGAGCCGTGCCTGCCAGCGGGAATGCGGTTCTGCGGAAAGCAGCCAGGCCCGAAGACCTGCGGGTTGTTCAGCGAGAGGGGCGCCGGCCATCAGCGGGTCCTCGGATCAAGCAAGCGGTAGAGCAGGTCGGAGACGAGGTTGAGCAGGACGAAGACGGTCCCGATGACGAGAGTTCCGCCGAGCACTGCATTCATGTCCGCGTTCTGCAGCGAGTTGGTGATGTATTGGCCAAGTCCGGGCCATGCGAAGACCGTCTCGGTGAGCACGGAGCCTTCGAGCAGGTTGGCATAGGACAGGGCGATCACCGTCACGAGGGGAACGGCCGCGTTGCGCAGGGCATGGCGCCAGATCACACGCATCTCGGACAGGCCCTTCACGCGCGCGGCGATCACATATTCCTGCGCCAGTTCGTTCAGCATGAACGAGCGCGTCATGCGGCTGATATAGGCGAGCGAGAAATAGCCGAGCAGGCAGGCGGGCAGGATGATGTGCGAGACCGCATCCCAGAACGCATCCCACTGGCCCTGCATGGCGGTGTCGAGAAGCACGATGCCCGTGATGGGCGTGTAGAGATAGGAATAGGTCACGTCGATGCGGCCCGGGCCTGCGACCCAGCCGAGCTTGGCATAGAACAGCAGGAGACCCATGAGGCCGAGCCAGAAGATCGGCACCGAATAGCCGACGAGGCCGAGCACACGCACGAACTGGTCGATCAGCGTGCCGCGCTTGACGGCGGCGAGAACACCGAGCGGAATGCCGATGATGACACCGATGAGCGTGCCGAGCGTCGCGAGTTCGAGCGTCGCCGGGAAGACGTTGATGATATCCGTCATCACCGGATTGGTGGTGAGAACGGAATTGCCGAAATCGCCGGTCGCGGCCTTCTTCACATAGATGACGAACTGCTCGATCAGAGGGCGGTCAAGCCCGAGCTCGGTCCGGATGCGCTCATAGACATGAGCCGGTGCGCGGTCGCCGACGATGGCGATGACGGGATCGATCGGCACGACGCGGCCGATGAAGAAGGTGACGGCGACAAGGCCGAGGAGGGTCGTCATCAGGACGATGACGAACTGGGCGGCTTTCTTAAGGAAGGAGCGGAGGGCACCAACGTGCCCTCCGCCCCCGTTCATGACTGCTGAAACCATCGAAGCGTCAGTTCTTCTTCGCCTGTGACACGTCGTTGTCGCTGAACGACGGACCGAGAACGAAGTTGTCCACGTTCTTGCGCACGGCAGCGACTTCTGTCTGTTGCAGGAAGATCACGAACGGACCATCGTCGAGAACCGACTTCTGCAGTTCCTTGTACATCTGCGCGCGCTTCTCGCCGTCACGTTCCATCACGGCGGCGCGGGTCTTGGCGGTCAGCGGGCCCGGATCCCAGGCATTACGCCATGCGAGCGGCTTCGCCTTCGCATTGTCCGAGTTGTCCTCGTTGGCCGCGAAGGTGTCCGCGTTCGAGTTCGGGTCCTGATAGTCCGAGCCCCAGTTGCCGATATAGATATCGTGCTGGCGGGCGCGGTACTTGGTCAGAGCCTGCTTGGAATCCATCGGCAGGATCTCAAGCTTGATGCCGGCCTGCGCGAAGGTGGCCTGCATGGCCTGGGCGATGCCGGTGATCTCGGCGGTGGAGCGGGTGTCCATCGTCACCGTGAAGCCGTCCTTCAGGCCAGCCTTGGCGAGAAGCTCCTTCGCCTTGGCGACGTCGAGCTTGTAGGGGTTGTTCGTCTCGGCGCCGAGGAAGCCCTTGGGCAGGAAGTTCTGGTGAACGTCGCCCTTGCTCTTCATGATCGTGTCGGCGATCGCCGAGTAGTCGACGAGCCACTTCAGAGCCTGGCGAACCTCAGGCTTGGCCAGGTTCGGGTTCTTCTGGTTCAGGCCGAGGTAATAGACCGTTCCCTTCGGGCCGCTCTGGATCTTGATGTCCGCATTCTTGGAAACCGCAGCGATCTCTTCCGGGTTCAGGTTGCGGGCCACGTCGATGTCGCCCTTCTCGAGCAGAAGGCGCTGGCTCGCGGTTTCCTTGATATGGCGGAAGATGACACGGGCGAGAGGGGTCTTCTTCTCGTAGTTCGGGTTGCGCTCGAGGACGAGGACCTCGTTGGCCTTCCAGTCGCGCATGATGTAGGGACCGGAGCCGGCATACTTGGTCTTGAGCCAGTTATAGCCGAAATCGCCGTCCTTCTCGTTCTGGACCAGCAGCTTCTTGTCGACGATCGAGGCGACCGAGTTGCCGAGGCAGTAGAGGACCAGGGTCGGCGCGTAGGCCTTGTCGACCTCGAAGGTCATCTCAAGCGGGCCGGTCTGCTTGACCTTGTCCTTCACGTTGTCCTTCGTCAGGCCGAACTGGCCGAGAATGAAGGCCGGGGACTTGTCGAGCGCCACGGCGCGGTGGAGCGAATACACCACGTCTTCGGCCGTGATCGGATTGCCGGAGGCGAACTTGCGGTTGGGCTTGATCTTGAACGTATAGGTCTTGCCGTCGGGCGAGACAGTCCAGGACTCGGCGACCTGTCCGGAGATCTTCGACACGTCCTTGACGTCGTACGAGATCAGGCGCTCATAGGTGTTGCCGATGATCTCGGACGCGCTGAACTCGAACACCTCTGCCGGGTCGAGCGAGATGATGTCGTCGCTCTGCCAGGCCTGGACGAGGGTGTCCGGCGGGGTTGCTGCCATGACGGCAGAGAAGGAAGTCGCCATGGTGGCAACCATGGCTGCGGATAGGAGAAATTTCGGAAGTCGCTTCATTGGCCATTCCCTTACAGCGCTCAGAGCGCTTTTTGTTGCGCCAGTATGAATGCAAATCACACAAGCGCTGTCGAGTCTAGCAACTGGTTTTAAACTGGCAAACATTACGCACCGTGCTTAATGGTCGGGCAGGATGCCGATCCGGGTTGGCCTGAAGGGGCAAATTGTGGCAAAGGCTCTCCAACCCTCTTTCCGGATGAATGACAGTGTCTGAAGAAGCCAAAAAATCGGGTGCCAACACCATGTGGGGCGGGCGGTTCTCGTCCTCCCCCAGCGCGCTCATGGAAGCCATCAACGCCTCCATCGACTTCGACAAGCGATTGGCCTCCCAGGACATCCAAGGATCCATCGCCCACAGCACCATGCTGGCGCAGCAGGGGATCATCGCCGAGAGCGACCGGGACGCCATCCATCAGGGGCTCCAGCGGGTCCTGGGCGAGATCGAATCCGGAAACTTCTCCTTCTCCAGGGCGCTCGAAGACATCCACATGAACGTGGAAAGCCGCCTGCGCGAGATCGTCGGTGATCCGGCAGCCCGCCTGCACACGGCCCGCAGCCGCAACGATCAGGTCGCTGTCGATATCCGCCTCTGGGTGCGCGACGCCCACGACCGGACCGACGAGCAGCTGACCAGCCTGATGAAGGCGCTTCTGGCCAAGGCCGAGGCCCATGTGGCGACCGTGATGCCTGGTTTCACCCATCTCCAGAGCGCGCAGCCGGTGACCTTCGGTCATCACCTGATGGCCTATGTGGAAATGTTCGCCCGCGACCGCAGCCGCATCCGCGACTCGCGCAGGCGCCTGAACGAATGCCCCCTCGGCGCCGGGGCGCTTGCGGGAACGTCCTTCCCCATCGACCGGCACATGACCGCGAAGGCGCTCGGCTTCGACGGTCCGACCCGGAATTCGCTCGATTCCGTCTCCGACCGCGACAGCCTGCTGGAGTTCATGGCAGCTTCTTCCATCTGCGCCATGCATCTGTCACGCCTGGCGGAAGAAATTATCATCTGGATGTCGGCTCCCTTCGGCTTCGTCCGCCTGCCGGACCGCTGGACCACCGGCTCTAGCATGATGCCGCAGAAGCGCAATCCGGATGCGGCCGAGCTGGTGCGCGGCAAGTCGGGCCGGATTTTCGGCTCCCTGATCTCGGTCCTCACCATGATGAAGGGGCTGCCGCTGACCTATTCCAAGGACATGCAGGAGGACAAGGAGCAGGTTTTCGACGCCGCCGACAGCATCGAGATCGTGCTCGCGGCCATGACCGGCATGATCCAGGACTTGGAGCCGGTGCAGGAGCGCATGGCGGCGGTTGCCGGAGCGGGCTTTTCCACGGCGACCGATCTCGCCGACTGGCTCGTGCGCAGCCTCAACATCCCCTTCCGCGACGCCCACCACATTACCGGGCGCATCGTCTCGGAGGCGGAGAAGCGTGGCTGCACCCTCGAAGAGCTTCCCCTTGATGCCATGCAGGCGGTCGAGCCCAAGATCCATCCGGGCATCTACGACGTGCTCGGCGTCGAGAACTCCGTCCGCTCGCGGACAAGCTTCGGCGGGACCTCGCCGGTCCGAGTGGCCGAGCAGGTCGCCTGGTGGCGGGAGCGGGTCTGATCAGCCCTGCCGTTAACCTTCGATTTTAAGCCCTTGCCGGCGCGACTTGGCAGGGGCTTGATAGGGCATGACGCCATAACCATATTGCTGACAACGGCCCCTCGCGGGGCCACTTGAGCGCCGCATGAGCGGGCTCAAAACCACCGAAGTGCCTCTAACCTTGGGCTTCGAACATGTCGCGTCAGTCGCCCTTTGGGCATCCGTTCCTGTTAGGCTTCGATGAGATCGAGCAGGCGCTCGACCGTGTCGCAAAGGCGGCAGGAGACGGCTATCCGCCCTACAATATCGAGCGTCTGGCTCGCACCGAACACGCCCCCGAGCGTCTCCGCATTACCTTGGCCGTCGCCGGATTCACCCGGGATCAGCTGGAGGTGACCCTGGAGGAGAGCCAGCTCGTCATCAGGGGGCGCCAGTCCGACGACAAGACAAGGCACTTCCTTCATCGCGGCATCGCCGCCCGTCAGTTCCAGCGTACCTTCCTCCTTGTCGACGGCATGGAGGTGATGGGCGCGGACCTGTCCAACGGCCTATTGTCGATCGATCTCGCCCGGCCCGAGCCGGAGCGGATCATCCGCAAGATCGACATTATTGCGTCGGACAAGGTGTGACGGCATCCGCAAAAAGGAGATGTCCATGAACTTCGATATCAAAAATCATACCGTGCCGGCCCTGGACGTTGCCGAACTGGCGACCCTGGGTTTGGGGCAGATGGCCTATGTGAAGCCGCTCGAATCCGACGAGGTGGCGCGGCTGTTCCCGCAGGCGCCGAAGCTCCAGCCCGGCATGCGGCTGTTTGCGCTCCTGTCCGCCAGCGGCGAGCCGATCCTGCTGACGGACAACCACGAGACCGCCGTGGCCAATGCCTGGGCGCATGACCTGACGACGGTGAGCCTGCATTAGGGCTCACCTCGTTTCGCTTTCTTCAGGCAATCGCCGCCACAGCCGCAATCAGCCGCTCGATGTCTTCCGGCCGGGAGAGCCGGTGGTCGCCGTCCTTGATCAGGGTCAACGACACGCTGTCTCCCGGCAGGTGCTCGACGAGCTGGAGTGCATGATCCCAGGGCACGTCGGGGTCCTCCATCCCCTGCAGAATATGGACCGGGCAGCCGGTCTGGATCGGCTTGTCGAGCAGGAGGTGCCTGCGCCCGTCCTCGATCAGCTTCCAGGTGATCGGGTAGGGATCGTCGGAATAGGCCGAAGGCCGGTGATAGACCCCGATCTCCTGCACGCCCTTCTTGAGATCCGCCGGAAAACGGTCCCACATCAGCCGCTCAGTCATATCGATGGCCGGCGCGATGAGGACGATGCCTGCGGGAGCAATCTCGGGCCGGGTCTTCATGAGGTGGCGGGCTGCCAGCAAACTGATCCAGCCTCCCATGGACGAGCCGACGAAGATCGGGCGCTCGTTGACGAAAAGCTCGATCACGGTCAGCGCATCCTCGAGCCAGCGGGAAATCGTCCCGTCCTCGAAGGCTCCTTCCGATTCGCCGTGACCGCTATAGTCGAAGCGAAGGAAGGCGCGGCCGTTCTCCTTCGCCCAGTCGTCGAGGGCGGTTGCCTTGGTGGCGCGCATGTCGGACTTGAAGCCGCCGAGCCACACGGCAGGTGGTCCTTTTCCCTCGCGGGACAAAACGGCGATGGAGCGGGCATCCTGGCCAGCCGTGACGCTTTGCGGCATGGTTAACTCATCCTCAACTGCTTTGAAGCAACCGTTTCTAGACGATTCTTTTGAGAAGGCTCTTACATCCGTGAGTTTTTCAACACGACCCGGCGGAGGGATGGCTTTTCCGTCCTCTCATGTTCATCCGCTGGAGGGCCGGACCATCCTGCAGATCGTGCCCGAACTCGAAGCCGGCGGAGCCGAGCGCACCACGGTCGATATTGCCGAAGGCCTGGTCCATGCCGGGGCCCGCGCCCTTGTGGCCACGGAGGGCGGGCGACTGGTCGGCGAGCTCCAGACCAAGGGCGGTGTCTGGATTCCGTTTCCGGCGGCGACGAAGAACCCGTTCTCCATGCTCGTCAACGTGCGAAAGCTCGCCCGAATCTGCCACAACGAGCGGGTTTCGCTCGTACATGCCCGCTCGCGGGCACCCGCCTGGGTGGGCTTGGGCGCCGCGCGCTCCCTCAACCTTCCCTTCGTGACCACTTATCACGGCAGCTATTCCGGCCGTTCGTCCGTGAAGGTCCTCTACAATTCCGTGATGGCGCGGGGTGATGCGGTGATCGCCAATTCCCATTATACGGGGGAGCTGATCCGCTCGGTCTATCCCCAGTCTGGAGACCGCATCCGCGTCATCCACCGGGGAACGGATTTTTCGGTCTTCTCGCCCCAGGCCATCGCGCCGGAGCGGATCGAAGCCTTGAGAAAGGCCTGGGAAGTTTCTCCGCACGAGCGCGTGGTGCTGCTCGCCGCCCGTCTCACCGGCTGGAAAGGCCAGAAGGTGCTGATCGAGGCGGCGGCCAAGCTGCGCGATGCGGGCCTCACCGACGTGGCCTATATCCTCGCCGGCGACCCGCAGGGGAGGGACTCTTATGTGAAGGACCTCGATAACCTGATCGAGGCACGTAAGTTGAAGGGCGTCGTGCGCCGGGTCGGCCATTGCACCGACATGCCGGCGGCCTTCCTGGCGGCCTCCGTCGTCACCGTGCCCTCGACCGAGCCCGAAGCCTTCGGCCGCTCGGCCGTGGAGGCGCAGGCCATGGGAACGCCGGTCGTGGTGTCCGATCTCGGAGCCGTGCCGGAGACGGTCCTGTCCCCGCCGGCCGTGCCTCCGCATGAGCGGACGGGCTGGCGGATCCCGGCCGGAGATGCCGATGCTCTGGCCGAAGCGGTCGGAGCCGCGCTGAATCTGGGTGCCAGCGCCAGGATCGCCCTGGGCACCAGGGCGAGGACTCATGTGGAGCGTCATTTCTCGCTCGAACGCATGGTGTCCAGTACCCTCGATGTGTATTCGGCTCTTCTTGAGAGTCGTTTTACCCATCGAACAAGTTGACTTCCCGCGCATTTGCGCGAAATGTCGATTCATTCGTGGCAAGGCTGAGCATTCAAAGCAGGGATCCCTTGGGATCTCCGATCCTCGGCCTAGCCTTTAATAGGAGATACGAGCCATTCGCAGACCAATGAGAGCCATGCCGGTGCCGCAAAAGGACGGACCGCGCGCCAACCGAGATATTCGCGGTGTTCGCGAAGTGCAGCTGATCGACGATGCAGGGCAGAACCGAGGCGTAGTGCCTTTCTTCGATGCCCTGAAGGTTGCTGAAGAGGCAGGCCTTGATCTCGTGGAGATCTCGCCGAACGCAACCCCTCCCGTCTGCAAGATCCTCGATTACGGCAAATTCCGCTTCCTGGAGCAGAAGAAAGCCTCCGAGGCGCGCAAGAAGCAGAAGACGGTCGAGGTCAAGGAAATCAAGCTGCGTCCCGGCATCGACGACCACGATTACGAGGTCAAGATGAAGGCGATGAAGGGCTTCTTCGAGGAAGGCAACAAGGTGAAGATCACCCTGCGCTTCCGCGGCCGTGAGATGGCGCACCAATCCCTCGGCCTGAAGGTCCTGGATCGGGTCAAGGCCGATGTGGGCGATCTCGCCAAGGTCGAGATGGAGCCGAACTTCGAAGGCCGTCAGGTCGTCATGGTCCTGGCGCCGCGCTAAGGGGCTCCCCATACAGTGAAATTCATGGCCGTCGGGGTCCCGGCGGCCATTGCTTTTTGGGCGGCCTTCTGTCATAAGCCGCCCTTCATTGAACCGCCCGGCTGTTAGGGCTGCCGTGGCGGTTCGTTTTGCTCATGCAGCAATGAAAAGGCCAAGGTGCGGCTTTGCCGCTCCGGAAGCCTGTCCAAAGGAGAGCCAAATGCCCAAGCTGAAGACGAAGTCTGGCGCTAAAAAGCGCTTCAAGATCACTGGCACCGGCAAGGTCGTTTACGCCCAGGCCGGCAAGCGCCACGGGATGATCAAGCGGACCAAGAAGCAGATCCGCAACCTGCGCGGCACCACGACCCTGTTCGAGGGCGACGCGTACAACGTGAAGAAGTACTTCCTGCCGAACGGCTAAGGCGGTTCTTTCCCACATCCCGGATTTTGAAGGAGTTTTTAAATGGCCCGCGTCAAACGGGGCGTTACCGCCCACGCCAAGCACAAGAAGGTTTTTAAGGCAGCCAAGGGTTTCTACGGCCGCCGCAAGAACACCATCCGCATCGCCAAGCAGGCGGTCGAGAAGAGCATGCAATATGCCACTCGCGACCGTCGCAACAAGAAGCGCACCTTCCGTGCGCTCTGGATCCAGCGTCTCAACGCTGCCGTCCGCATGCATGGCTTGACCTATTCCCGATTTATCGACGGTCTCGGCAAGGCTGGGATCGAGGTCGATCGCAAGGTCCTGTCCGAGCTGGCCATCCACGAGCCGGCGGCTTTCGCCGCTTACGTGGAACGTGCCAAGGCCGCCCTGCCGCAGCAGGCTGCCTAAGGTCGGATAGACTGCTTTCGGTGCGGCTGGCTTTTCAGCCGCACCGCCTTATTCCCCCTTCTCCGAGACCATTCGCGCTGACGGCCTTATGCGCTGTCGGTTGCTATTACGCGGCTCGGACGACTTGACGGTTCCCGCGCCGCGCCTCACTCAAGGCGCCTGCATTTGGCGCTTGCATCTGGCCAGGGACCGATGACCGATCTCAATCAACTCGAACATGACCTGCTTTCCCAGGTCGATGCCGCCGGCGACGAAGCGGCTCTGGAATCCGTGCGTGTCTCCGCGCTCGGCAAGAAGGGCTCCGTCTCCGACCTCCTGAAGACCCTCGGCGCCATGACGCCCGAGGAGCGGAAAGAACGCGGCCCCCTCATCAATGGCCTGCGCGACAAGGTGCAGGGCGCTATCTCCGCCAAGAAGGACACGCTCGCCGAGGCTGCCCTCGATGCTCGGCTCTCCGCCGAGCGCATCGACGTGACGCTTCCCGTGCCGGAAGCGCCGGAGGCCCGAGGTCGTATCCACCCGATCAGCCAGGTGGTCGAAGAACTGACGGCGATCTTCGCCGATATGGGCTTCTCCGTGGCCGAGGGACCGGATATCGAGACGGATTATCTCAATTTCACGGCGCTCAACTTCCCCGAGGGCCATCCGGCTCGCGAGATGCACGACACCTTCTTCCTCGCTCCCGACGAGAAGGGCGAGCGCAAGGTGCTGCGCACGCATACCTCGCCGGTCCAGATCCGCACGATGACGTCCAAGGCGCCGCCGATCCGGGTGATCATCCCGGGCCGGACCTACCGTCACGACTCGGACCAGACCCACACGCCGATGTTCCACCAGGTGGAAGGCCTCGTCATCGACAAGCAGGCCAACATCGCGCACATGAAGTGGGTGCTGGAGGAGTTCTGCAAGGCCTTCTTCGAGGTCGAGCAGGTGAAGATGCGCTTCCGCCCGTCCTTCTTCCCCTTCACTGAGCCCTCCGCCGAGGTCGACATCCAGTGCTCGCGCAAGGGCGGCGAGATCCGCTTCGGCGAGGGCACCGACTGGCTCGAGATCCTCGGCTGCGGCATGGTCCATCCGAACGTGCTGCGCAATTGCGGGCTCGATCCGGACGAGGTCCAAGGCTTTGCCTGGGGCATGGGCATCGACCGTATCGCCATGCTGAAATACGGCATGCCGGACCTGCGTCCCTTCTTCGAGGCCGATGTGCGCTGGCTGAACCATTATGGCTTCCGCCCGCTCGATATCCCGAGCCTCGTCAGCGGCCTCACGTCGTAATGATTGCGCGCGAGCCCATAGAGCCCTCTCCCCCCTTGTGGGGGAGAGATGGAGAGGGGGGTAGCCACGGGTCGAGCGGGAATGCCGATCGACCCGATGGCGCCGTACCCCCCTCCCTAACCCTCCCCCACAAGGAGGGAGGGGATGGGCCTGCGCATGCTGAAGTGAAGCCGCAGATGCGGTCGCAGGCCAAGCGGATGCGTCGTGAGATGACGCCGGCCGAGCGCAAGCTCTGGCATTCTCTCAAGGCTCATCGCTTCCAGGGACTGCATATGCGGCGTCAGGTTCCCATAGGACCCTACGTGGCGGATTTCATCTGCCACTCGGCAAAGCTCGTGATCGAGGTCGATGGCTCCCAACATGGCTTCGACCGGCATGTTGAGCAGGATCGAGCAAGAGATTCCTGGTTCGAAGCGCGGGGCTATCGGGTCCTTCGCTTTTGGAACCACGATGTCATGACGGCTCTCGACAGCGTTCTCGATACAATTTTCGCAACTATTCCATCCAACCTGCCCATTGCAGGAGATACACCATGAAATTCACCCTATCCTGGCTCAAGGATCATCTCGAGACCTCGGCCTCCCTCGACGAGATCGTCGAGACGCTCACCCGCATCGGCCTTGAGGTCGAAGGGGTTGAGGACAAGGCGAAGACGCTGGCGCCCTACAAGGTGGCCTATGTGATTTCTGCCGAGCAGCACCCCAATGCCGATCGCCTGCGCGTGTGCATGGTCGATACGGGCGAGGGAGCGCCGATCCAGGTGGTGTGCGGCGCCCCGAATGCCCGCACCGGCATGAAGAGCGTGTTTGCGCCGCCCGGCACCTACATCCCGGGCAAGAACATCACGCTCGGCGTCGGCACCATCCGCGGCGTCGAGAGTGCGGGCATGCTGTGCTCTGCGGCGGAGCTCGAAATCTCCGACGATCACGACGGGATCATCGACCTTCCGGCCGATGCGCCGGTGGGCGTTCCTTACGCGACCTATGAGGGCCTCGACGATCCGGTGATCGAGATCAACCTGACGCCGAACCGTCCCGACTGCACCTCGATTCACGGCATCGCCCGCGATCTGGCAGCCGTCGGCCTCGGCACGCTCAAGGGCGATGCCGTGCAGGCTGTTGCGGCCAAGGGCGCGTGCCCAGTTTCGGTGACGATCGAGGACGAGAAGCTCTGCCCGGCTTTTGCGCTCCGCCTCGTGCGCGGCGTGAAGAACGGGCCGTCGCCGGATTGGATGCAGCGCCGCCTGCTCTCCATCGGTCTTCGCCCGATCAATGCGCTCGTCGACATCACCAACTACATGACCTTCGATCGCGGCCGTCCGCTGCACGTCTTCGACGCCAAGAAGGTGAACGGCAACCTCACCGTTCGCCGTGCGAAGGAAGGCGAAGAGGTGCTGGCGCTCGACACCCGCACCTACAAGCTCGACCCGAGCATCGTGGTGATCGCCGACGAGAGCGGCGTCGAGTCCATCGGCGGCATCATGGGTGGCGAGCATTCGGGTTGCGACGAGAATACGACCGACGTGCTGATCGAATCGGCGCTGTGGGATCCGCACAACATCGCGCAGACCGGCCGCAAGCTGGGGATCATCACGGATGCCCGCTATCGCTTCGAGCGCGGCGTCGATCCGGCCTTCACATTGCCGGGTCTCGACCTTGCCACCAAGCTGGTCATCGACCTCTGTGGTGGCGAGGCGAGCGAGGCCACGGTGGCCGGAAAGGTACCCGAAGACACGCGCGTCATCGAATTCCCCTGGAGCGAGGTTCCGCGCCTGTCGGGTCTCGACGTGCAGCCTTCCGAATCTGAGGCGATCCTCAAGAAGCTCGGCTTCCATCTTCAGGGCTCGGGCGAGCGTGTCGGCGTGACAGTACCGTCCTGGCGTCCCGACATCGAGGGCAAGGCCGATCTCGTCGAGGAGGTGATCCGCATCGCCGGCGTCGA
Source organism: Microvirga sp. VF16 (assembly GCF_016864375.1). GTDB lineage: Bacteria > Pseudomonadota > Alphaproteobacteria > Rhizobiales > Beijerinckiaceae > Microvirga. The sequence goes on from NZ_CP069354.1 coordinate 1,225,521, forward strand.
CCGCATCCTGCCGAAGCCTCTGCCGCGCCTCGAAGACACGGTCGCGAAGCCCATCCTGACCCTGATCCAGAGGCGCACGCGTCTGGCCCGCCGCTCGCTCGCTGTGCGCGGGCTGGTGGAGGCCGTCACCTGGTCCTTCATTGCCAAGAGCGAAGCGGAGCTGTTCGGGGGCGGCGATGCGCGCCTGGCGCTCGCCAATCCGATTGCCGCCGAGCTCTCCGATATGCGCCCATCCCTGCTGCCGGGCCTTCTGAAGGCGGCGCAGCGCAATGCGGATCGCGGTTATGGCGACGTGGCGCTCTTCGAGGTTGGCCAGACCTTCGCCTCCGATGAGCCGGAAGGCCAGTCGATCAAGGCGGCTGCGGTCCGCCGCGGCACCGCGCGGGCCGAGGGCGTGGGACGCCACTGGGACGGCGGCGCGCAGAGCGTCGATGCGTTCGACGCCAAGGCGGATGTGCTGGCGCTTCTCGCAGCGCTCGGCATTCCCGCCGGCGGTCTTCAGATCGTCGCGGGTGGCCCGTCCTGGTTCCATCCCGGTCGTTCGGGCACCTTGCAGTTCGGCCCGAAGAACGTGGTCGGCGCTTTCGGCGAGGTGCATCCGAAGGTGCTGAAGGCGCTCGACCTGAAGGGGCCGTTGGTGGCCTTCGAGCTCAATCTCGATGCGCTTGTGCCACCGAAGGCGAAGCCGACCAAGATGAAGCCGAAGCTCAACCTGCCCGACTTCCAGCCGCTCACCCGCGACTTCGCCTTCGTGGTCGGCCGCAACGTGGCGGCCGGCGACATCGTGAAGGCGGCGCAAGGAGCCGAGCGCCAGCTGATCGTCGGGGTCGACGTGTTCGACATCTACGAGGGCACCGGCATCGACCCGGACAAGAAGTCCGTCGCCATCGCCGTGACCCTGCAGCCGACCGAGAAGACGCTCACCGACGCGGAGATCGAGGCCGTCTCGGCCAAGATCGTCGGGGAGGTGTCGAAGAAGACCGGGGCGGTGTTGCGGTCCTGACAAGTGGTCATCCCGGGGCCGCGCAGCGGAACCCGGGATCGTCCTCAAAATAGAGCGCCATACTCGTCTTACGATCCCGGATCGCGGTTATACCGCGTCCGGGATGACGCTTGGGTTTAGGGGACGAACTCTTCCGCCAGATCCCGCCATTCCGGATTGTCTCGCTCAATCAGCTCGATTTTCCAATCACGGCGCCATTTCTTGAGCTGCTTCTCGCGAGCAATGGCGGTCTCCGGGTTCTCGAAGACCTCGAAATAGACCAGCCGGTCCACATTGTAACGCGCAGTAAATCCCGGAATGGCATGGGTTTTATGTTCAAAGACCCGCTTATGCAGGTCGCTGGTGATCCCGATATAGAGCGGTCCATCCTTCCGGGTGGCTAGAATGTAAACGTAAAAGGCCTCAACCATCCGCGAACCTCCCGGACGATCCCGGATCTTCGCTACGCTCCGTCCAGGATGACACTTGAGGGCTTCCACTCAGCGGATTCGCCTCATCCCATCCATAGCGCACCGTGTCGAAGCGCATCCCCCGCGCATCGACCATCAGCAGGCGCCCGACAAGGCTCTCTCCGAAGCCCACGATCTCCCGGATCACCTCCAGGGCCATCAGGCTGCCCATGACGCCAGCGAGCGCACCGAGCACGCCGGCTTCGGCGCAGGTCGGAATCGCGCCGGGTGGGGGCGGGGAGGGGAAGAGGCAGCGATAGGTGGGGTTGGGCTTGCCATCCGGGCCGGTCTCGTGAGCCCTGATCGTGGTGAGCGAGGCGTCGAACTGGCCGAGCGCCGCCGTCACCAGGGGCTTCTTCTCGAAAAAGCAGGCATCGGAGACCGCATAGCGGGTCTCGAAATTGTCCGAGCCGTCGGCCACGATGTCGTAGCCGCGGACCAGATCACGCGCGTTCTCGGCCATCAGCCGGGTTGGGTGAGGCTCGACCGTCACATGAGGGTTGAGCCGTCCAACGGCCTCCGCCGCGCTCGCGACTTTTGGACGACCGAGATCCGGAACCCCATGGATCACCTGCCGCTGCAGGTTGGAGAGGCTTACCGCATCGTCATCCACAATTCCGATGGTGCCGATGCCTGCCGCAGCGAGATACTGGATCAGGGGCGCGCCCAGGCCCCCGGCACCGATCACGAGCACGCGAGCGGCTTTCAGCTTCAATTGTCCAGGCCCGCCCACGTCCCGCAGAACGAGGTGGCGGGCATAGCGGTCGATTTCATTTGTGCTCAGAGACATCCTCTGACCTTACGGGAATGGCTCCTGCTATCAACCATTCGGTGAAGGAAATAACATGCCGCCTTGACAGGGGCCTTGGCGTCATGACCCTTGCCGTGCCATCGTCATGGGGCAACCGGCATCAAGCCGGCGTCTAACAGGGAACAAAGCCGATGACAGTCACAAAGTTTGGCCTCGCACTCGCGGGCCTCGCCTTCTCCGCCTCCGCTGCCCTTGCGCAGCAGCCGGCCTTCAAGCCCGCCGTCGTTTACGATCTCGGCGGCAAGTTCGACAAATCCTTCAACGAGGGCGTCCACATGGGCGCCGAGAAGTTCAAGAAGGACACGGGCACCGACTACCGCGATTTCGAGCCGCAGAACGACGCCCAGCGCGAGCAGGCTCTGCGCCGCTTCGCCCGCGACGGCTTCTCGCCGATCGTGGCCGTGGGCTTCTCGCAGGAGACCGCGCTGAAGAAGGTCGCCGAGGAATTCCCGAAGACCCAGTTCGCGATCATCGACGCCGTCGTCGAGAAGCCGAACGTGCAGTCCGTCGTGTTCAAGGAGCATGAGGGCTCGTTCCTGGTCGGCCTCCTGGCAGCCCAGGCCTCCAAGACGGGCAAGGTCGGCTTCGTGGGCGGCATGGACATCCCGCTCATCCGCAAGTTCGCCTGCGGCTACGTCCAGGGCGTGAAATACGCCAAGAAGGACGGTGAGGTGTTCCAGAACATGACCGGCACCACGGGGGCTGCCTGGAACGATCCGGTGAAAGGCGGCGAGCTCGCCAAGAGCCAGATCGATCGCGGCGCGGACGTGATCTACCATGCGGCCGGTGGCACCGGCGTGGGCGTAATGCGTGCTGCTGCGGATGCGGGCAAGCTCGGCATCGGCGTCGACTCGAACCAGAACGGCATGCATCCCGGCAAGATCCTGACCTCCATGGTTAAGCGCGTGGACGTGGCCACCTACAACGCCTTCGACCAGGCCAAGAAGAACGCCTTCAAGGCCGGCGTTTCGGTGCTCGGTCTGGCCCAAGACGGCGTGGCCTGGGCGCTCGACGACAACAACAAGTCGCTGATCACCGCCGACATGAAGGCTGCCGCCGACAAGGCCGCCGCCGACATCAAGTCCGGCGCCATCAAGGTGCACGACTACATGTCGGATTCGAAGTGCCCGATGTAAGATGAGACAGGGTTCGGCCGCAGATCCGTAAAGGTCTGCGGCCGAATCTTTTTCGACCGAGTTTTGTTTTTCCGATAGAATCCGGCTCTCGTTTTATCGCCGGCAGACCATTCGAAGCCGATGTCCCCAGCCATTGAACTCATTGCCATCAACAAGAGCTTCGGCGCCGTTCACGCCAACAAGGACGTGAATCTGCGTGTCGAGCGCGGCACGATCCACGGCATCGTCGGCGAGAACGGCGCGGGCAAGTCGACCCTGATGTCGATCCTGTACGGTTTCTACGAGGCGGATTCCGGCGCGATCCACGTCAACGGCAAGACGATTTCGATCCGTTCCCCGAACGACGCCATTCATGCCGGCATCGGCATGGTTCACCAGCACTTCATGCTGGTGGAGCCCCTGAGCGTGGTCGACAACGTGATGCTCGGCGCCGAAGGCGGTGCGATGCTGCGCGCAGGCGAGGCCAAGGCGCGCGCCGAGCTTGCGCGGCTCGCCAAGGATTACGGCCTCGAGATTGACGTAGACGCGACTGTCGGCGACCTTTCGGTCGGCCTGCAGCAGCGCGTCGAGATCCTGAAGGCCCTCTATCGCGGCGCAGATATCCTCATCCTCGACGAGCCCACCGCGGTGCTCACGCCCGCGGAGGCCGATGCGTTGTTCGAGCTGCTCCGCTCGCTCAAGGAGCAGGGCAAGACCGTTATCCTCATCACGCACAAGCTGCGCGAGATCATGGCGATCACGGATCGCGTCTCCGTCATGCGCCGCGGCGAAATGGTAGCGACGGTCGAGACCGCCGATACCTCACCGCCCGAACTGGCGGAGCTGATGGTGGGACGGCGCGTGCTGCTGCGCGTCGAGAAGGCGGAGAAGACGCCCGGCGCGCCGCTGCTCGAGATCGACAACCTATCCGTCGTCGATATCCGAGGCGTGCTGCGTGTCGCCAACGCCTCCTTCAAGGTTCATGCGGGCGAGATCGTCGGCATCGCGGGCGTCGCCGGCAACGGTCAGAGCGAATTGCTGGAAGCCATCGCCGGCATGCGCCAGCCGGTGCTTGGCTCGCTCCGTCTCGAGGGGCGCGACATCCCTTGGTCGGAGCACAACCCGCACCGGATGCGCCAGCTCGGCCTGCTCCATGTGCCGGAAGACCGGCTGCGCATGGGCCTCGTTTCCGCCTTTCCTGCCTTCGAGAGCGCCATCCTCGGCTTCAGCGACGAGCCCCATCTCGGTCGTGGGCCGATCCTGGATCATGACCGCCTGATCGCGGATCTGGCGAAGAAGATGGAGCAATACGACGTGCGCCCACCCGCGCCACGGCTGAAATCGTCGAAATTTTCCGGCGGCAATCAGCAGAAGATTGTGCTGGCGCGCGAGATCGAGCGCAACCCGAAGGTGCTGCTCGTCGGCCAGCCGACCCGCGGCGTCGATATCGGCGCCATCGAGTTCATTCACCGCCGCCTGATCGCCCTGCGCGATGCGGGCGTTGCCATATTGCTCGTCTCGGTGGAGCTCGACGAGATCATGAACCTGTCCGACCGCATCCTCACCATGTGCGGCGGCAGGATCACCGGCGAGCGCAAGGCCTCCGAGACGAACGAACAGGAGCTCGGCCTCCTCATGGCCGGCGTGACGGATGAGGCCGCCTGATGCAACCGCGTTTGACCCTTGTCACGCTGGGTGTTGCAGATCTCGCAAAGTCCCGCGCGTTTTATGAAGCCTGGGGCTGGAAGGCCTCTTCCGCCAGTCAGCCCAGCGTCGCCTTCTTCCAGGCGAACGGTCTGGCGCTCGGTCTGTTCGGCCGCGCCGATCTCGCCAAGGATGCCGGCGTCGAGGACAAGCCCACCGGCTTTGCCGCCATCACGCTCGCCTACAATGCCCGCTCCAAGCAGGAGGCCGACGAGGTCTATGCCCTTGCGGTGAAAGCGGGCGCACGTCCCGTCAAGCCGCTGCAGGATGTGTTCTGGGGCGGCTATTCGGGCTATTTCGCCGATCCCGACGGGCATCTCTGGGAAGTCGCCTGGAACCCGTCCTTCCCTCTTGATGAGCAGGGCCACATATTCCTGCCGGATTCGAAGACGTGAGTGCTCCTCTCGACCTGCCCAAATGGGCCGACACGATTCTCGTGCCCGCCATCTCCGTGGTGGCGGCTTTTCTCGTCGCTGGTCTCGTTGTGCTCGGCATCGGCGAGAATCCGCTGTCTGCAACGCGCTACCTGCTGCAGGGCAGCCTCGGCACAGGGGAGGGGCTCGGCTTCACCCTGTTCTACATGACCGACTTCATCTTCGTCGGCTTGGCAGTCGCGGTGGCCTATCATGCAGGCCTGTTCAACATCGGCGGTGAAGGCCAGGCGACGCTTGCGGGCCTCGGCATCGCGCTCGTTCTCAACAACCTCACCTTCCTGCCGGGCTTCCTGCTTATTCCGCTCGGCATTCTGGGCGCTGCGGTTTTCGGCGCTGCCTGGGCGGCCGTGCCCGGCTATCTCCAGGCGAAGCGCGGCAGCCACATCGTGATCACGACGATCATGTTCAACTGGCTTGCCAGCGTGCTGATCGTCTATCTGTTGGTGAACGTGCTGCGCGAACCGCAGAACATGAATCCGGAAACGCGCGCCTTCCCCGAGCAGTCGCATATTCCCTTCATGCACGATGTCTTCGCCGCCTTCGGCATCGAGATCCCGGCTTCGCAGCTCAATCTCACGCTGGTGCTGGCGTTGGCTGCGTCCTATTTCGTGTGGCTTCTCATCTACCGCTCGCGCCTCGGCTATGCGATCCGCGTCGTCGGCTCCAATCCCACAGCCGCGGTCTATGCCGGCATCTCGCCCGCGCGCATCATCATCATCGCGATGGTCATCTCCGGCGCGCTGGCGGGCGGTCTCGCGGTCAACGAACTCATGGGCTATCAGCACCGCCTGCTGCTCGAGTTCACCTCCGGCTACGGTTTCGTCGGCATCGCAGTGGCGCTCATGGGCCGCGCGCATCCGGTCGGCATCATCCTGGCGTCACTCCTGTTCGGCATCCTCTATCAGGGCGGCGCGGAGCTTGCCTTCGAGCAGCCGGCGATCACCCGCGACATGGTGGTGGTGATCGGCGGCATCATCATCCTGTTTGCCGGCGCCCTCGACGGGCTGTTCCGGCGTCTCGTGGCGCATCTGTTCTCGCGTCAGAAACTGGCGAGGGCGTGACGCCATGGATCTCAGCTCTCTCGTCACGGTTTTCGACTCGGCTCTGCGGCTCTCGATCCCGCTTCTCGCCGCCTGCCTCGCCGGCCTCTGGTCCGAGCGTTCCGGCGTGGTGGATATCGGCCTCGAGGGCAAGATGCTGGTGGCGGCCTTTGCGGCAGCTGCCGCGGCCTATGCCTTCGGATCCGCCTGGATCGGCCTTGTCGCAGGCATCGGCGCATCGGTGATCTTCGCGCTCATCCACGGCTTTGCGTCCATCAGCCAGCGCGGCAACCAGATCGTGTCAGGCGTCGCCATCAACATGCTGGCGGCGGGATTGACCGCCATCGTCGGCAATGCCTGGTACAGCCAGGGCGGACGCACGCCGCCACTGGAAGGGGCGCAGCGTTTTGGCGATGCGATCTTCGGTCATTCGGCTCTCGTCTATATCGTGTTGCTGGCCGTGCCGCTCACCTGGTTCGTGCTGGGACGGACCCGCTTCGGCCTTCGCCTGCGCGCCGTCGGTGAGAACCCGGCTGCCGTCGATACGGCGGGCATTTCGGTAACCGGCCTGCGCTACACAGCCGTCATCATCGGCGGCATTCTGTGCGGCATCGGCGGGACCTATCTCTCCGTCGGGCAGTCGGCGGGCTTTCTCCCCAACATGACGGCCGGCAAGGGCTTCATCGCGCTCGCCGCGCTGATCTTCGCCAAGTGGCGCGCCTGGCCCGCGCTTGGCGCGTGCTTCCTCTTCGGCCTGCTCGATGCCATTGCCATCCGCCTGCAGGGCATCTCGCTGCCGGGAATCGGCGAGGTGCCGGTACAGGCCATCCAGGCACTGCCCTATCTCATGACCGTGATCCTGCTCGCCGGCGTCATCGGCACGGCGATCCCGCCCCGGGCGGCCGGCGTACCCTATGTGAAGGAGCGCTGAGCATGGCGTCGTTGGATACCCTGTTTGAGGCGGCCAAGGCGATCCAGGCCAAGGCCTATGCGCCTTATTCGCGCTTCAAGGTCGGCGCGGCCATCGCAACGCCCGGCGGCAAGATTTTTGCCGGCTGCAACGTGGAGAATGCGGCCTATCCGGTCGGCTCCTGCGCGGAAGCCGGCGCCATCGCGGCCATGATCGCCGCCGGTGAAAGCCGTATCGCCGAGATCGTCGTGATGGGCGAGGGCGAGCATCTCGTCACGCCCTGCGGCGGCTGCCGCCAGCGCATCCGCGAGTTCGCCGCCCCCGATACGCCCATTCACATCGCGGGTCCCGAAGGGATCCGGAAACGCTTTACGCTCGACGAGCTTTTGCCCTTCTCCTTCGGGCCGGACAATTTGACGGATCGCTAGAACAGGTCCGAAACCGATTGTGACAATGAAAGGAAGGCCTGCGGTTCAGGCCTGAAACGATGACGATGCATAAGATGATTCAGGAAGCGGCCGAATTCGTGCGCGCCCGCGGCTTCGACGGACGTTTCGATGCAGCCTTCGTGCTCGGCACGGGGCTCGGCACACTCGTCGACGAGGTCGGCGACGCGGTGAGCTTAGCCTATGCCGACATCCCGAACTTCCCGAAAAGCGGCGTCTCCGGCCATGCGGGCAAGCTCGTCGCCGGCACGTTAGAGGGCAAGCGCGTGCTGCTGTTCCAGGGCCGTGCGCATTATTATGAGACGGGCGATGCGGGCGCGATGCGCTTGCCCATCGCCTTCGTGAGGGAGCTCGGCGTTCCGGTGCTGGTCGCCACCAATGCTGCCGGCTCGGTGCGAGCCAACATTCGCCCCGGCAGCCTCGTTGCGATCAACGATCACCTCAATCTCTCGGGCGGCAATCCGCTGCTGCGCGATCACACCGAAGGTCGCTTCGTCTCGCTTACCGATGCCTATGATCCGGAGCTGCGCCAGATTCTGCAGCGTGCCGCGAAGAAGAGCGGCATTGAAGTACCGGAGGGCGTCTATGCCTGGCTGTCCGGCCCGAGCTTCGAAACTCCGGCTGAGATCAAGATGGTGCAGATTCTCGGCGGCGATCTCGTCGGCATGTCCACGGTGCCGGAGGTGATCCTCGCGCGCTATTACGGCCTGAAGGTCGCCGCCATCTCCGTCGTCACGAACCTTGCTGCCGGGATCGAAGGCGCTTCGCCCTCGCATCAGGAAACCAAGGATACGGCGGCCGAAGCCTCAGAGAAGTTCAAGCGTCTCATCCGGTCCTTCGTTGCGGAGCTGTCCCATGTCTGATGCGCATACAGCGACGCGCGCCCTGCGCAGTCTCGATCTCACCGACCTCACCGATACCTGCAACGATCAGGCCATCGATGCCCTGTGCAAGAAGGCGCTTGATCCCCGCGGACCGGTGGCGGCCGTGTGCGTGTGGCCGCAATTCGTGAAGCGCTCGCAGGAGAATCTCAAAGGCTCGCCCGTGTGCATCGCGACAGTGGTGAATTTCCCTGCGGGCGGCGAGGATGTGAGCCGCGTCACGGATGATACGCATGAGGCGCTCTCCGACGGCGCCAACGAGATCGATCTCGTGCTGCCGTACGGAGCCCTGCGCCGGGGCGATCTCGCGGCGGCCACCGAGATGGTGGAGGCGGTGCGCGATCTCGTCGATCAGGGGCGTCTCCTGAAGGTTATCCTGGAAACGGGCGAGCTGAAGGATCCGAAGCTGATCGAGACGGCAAGCCGCATCGCCATCGATGCAGGTGCCGATTTCATCAAGACATCGACAGGCAAGACGCCGGTTTCGGCGACGCCGGAAGCGGCCGAGATCATGCTCAACGCCATCAAGGCGTCGGGTAAGCCCGTCGGCTTGAAACCCTCCGGCGGCATCCGCTCCGTTGCGGATGCGAAGATCTATCTCGATCTTGCCGACCGCATCATGGGCCCGAACTGGGCGACGCCGCGGACATTCCGCATCGGCGCGAGCAGCGTCTACGACACGCTGCTTGCCGCCATCGAAGGACGGGCCAGCACAGCGGCGACTGGAATTTATTGAGATGACGCTTCTTCCGCAGGAAATCATCCGCCACAAGCGCGACGGCGGCAGGCTCGACCCTGAGCATATCGAGCACTTCATCGAAGGCCTCACCGCAGGCCGTGTCACGGAAGGCCAAGCGGCCTCCTTCGCCATGGCGATCTTCTTCCAGGGCCTCTCCGTGCCGGAGCGCGTGGCACTGACACGCGCGATGATGAATTCCGGCACGGTGCTCACCTGGGATCTGCCAGGCCCGGTGCTCGACAAGCACTCGACGGGCGGCGTCGGCGATACGGTCAGCCTCGCGCTCGGTCCCGCGGTGGCGGCCTGCGGCGGCTATGTGCCGATGATCTCCGGACGCGGCCTCGGTCACACCGGCGGCACCCTCGACAAGTTCGATTCCATTCCGGGCTATGTCACGCAGCCCGATATCGACACGTTCCGTCGTGTCACGCGCGAAGTCGGCTGCGCCATCATCGGTCAGACGGCCGATCTCGCGCCCGCCGACAAGCGCCTCTATGCGATCCGCGACGTGACGGCGACAGTCGAATCCATCGATCTCATCACTGCCTCCATTCTGTCGAAGAAGCTGGCCGCAGGCCTTCAGGGCCTCGTGATGGATGTGAAGTTCGGCTCCGGCGCCTTCATGGACAATGCTGAGGATGCGCGAAAGCTCGCGGAGAGCCTCGTCCTCGTCGCCAATGGTGCGGGCCTGCCGACGAGCGCTCTTCTCACCGACATGAATGAGTCGCTGGCGTCCGCCGCCGGCAACGCGGTCGAGATGGCCTATGCTGTCGACTATCTCACAGGCCGTCGCCGCGAGAAGCGCTTCCACGAAGTGACGGTGGAACTGTCTGCGGAAATGCTGTTGCTTGGCAAGCTTGCCGCGACCATCGAGGAGGCGCGCAAAAAAGTCGAGGATGCGATCTCCTCCGGCAAGGCAGCCGAGGTTTTCCAGAGCATGGTGATGGCCCTCGGCGGCCCTAGCGATTTCCTGGAAAAACATAAGAGCCATCTGCAGGCGGCGCCGGTCGTTCGTGACATCCACGCCGAGCGTTCCGGAACCGTGCAGAAGGTTGCTGCACGCGCCATCGGCGTTGCCGTCGTCGCTCTGGGCGGCGGTCGCACGCGGCCGGAGGATCCCATCGATCATGCGGTGGGCCTGACAGCACTCGCGGCCATCGGCGAGATGGTCGATGGGGAGCGTCCGCTCGCCATCGTGCATGCGCGCACCGAGGAGGCTGCGGACGCGGCAGCACGTGCCGTGCGCGCCGCCTATGTGATCGGTGAGGCCAAGGTCGTTTCGGGCCCGAGCATTCTTGAGCGGATCGGAGCAAAGGCATGAGCCTTCTCGTCGCTGTCACCTGGGAAACGCAGCCCTGGGTCGAGCGCTTCAAGCGCCATTTGCCCGATCGCGACATCGTCGTGCTGGGCGAGGATTTCGACAGGGCCGCCATTCGCTATGTGGCGACCTGGGGACCAAAGCCGGGAAGCCTCTCCGATCTGCCGAAACTGGAGGCGATCTTCTCGCTCGGCGCCGGCGTCGATCACCTGATGAGCTATCCCGATCTGCCGGATGTGCCCATCGTGCGCGTGGCGCAGGATGATCTCACCCATCGTATGAGCGAATACATGGTGCTGCATTGCCTCATGTATCTGCGCGATCAACGCCGCTTCGACGAGGATCAGAAGGCGAAGCGCTGGAAGCCCGATCGCGCGCCGCCGATTGCAAGCGAAGTGCGCATCGGCATCATGGGCTTCGGCGTGCTGGGGCAGGATGCGGCGCGCAAGCTGAAAGTCATGGGTTTCGATGTGGCTGGCTGGAGCCGCACGCCGAAGACCGTCGAGGGCTTCCAAGTCTATGCGGGCGAGGAGGGCTTGACGCCGTTCCTCAATCGCACCGATATCCTCATCGCTCTCATGCCGTTGACGCCGGACACGAAAGGAATCCTGAACCGTTCCCTGTTCGAGAAACTCGCGCGCGACAGCAAGCTCGGCGGGCCGATGCTGATCAATGCGGGGCGCGGCAAGCTGCAGGTTGAAACCGACATTCTCGCCTGCCTCGATGACGGCACCCTCCAGGCCGCGACCCTCGATGTGTTCGAGACGGAGCCTCTGCCGGAAGATTCACCGCTCTGGACGCATCCGCGCGTGACGATCACACCGCATAACTCGGCAACGAGCGAACCGGAAGCGACGGCGCGCTACATCGCGCAGCAGATTCGCCGCCATGAGGCGGGGGAGGCGTTTGAGAACGTGGTGGACCGGGCGCGGGGTTATTAGGGGCATCGGGCATCAAATGACGCCGTAACCTCTCAATCCATCCCACAACAGCTTGAGCGACGTCACGATCAGCAGCCCGTAGCACACGCGATAAAGCTGCTTCTGGTCGAGCCGTTCATGCAGCTGAAAGCCGGCCCATACGCCGAGCGGTATGAACGGCAGGCACAACGCCATGAGCGTCCAGAGTTCTGAGGTGGGTTGAGCGAGCATCAACCAGGGCACAGCCTTCATCAGATTGCCGGCGGCAAAGAAGCTGCTGGTCGTGCCGGCATAGACCGCTTTCGGAAGGCCGAGCGGCAGAAGGTACATGGCGACCGGCGGGCCACCTGAATGCGCCATCATCGATGTGATGCCCGAAGCTGTGCCTGCCAGCACGGCCTTGATCTTCGAACGAGGCTGCTGCACGACCTTGCCGCCGCCGCGAAACCACAGAGCCGTGAAGGCCAGAGTGATCAGCGCGATGAGGACGGCAATGGCACTTCGATCAATGATCTTCATCAGCAGGAAGCCGATCGCCGTGCCGCAGGCGAGGCTCGGGAGCAAGAGCAGGAGATCGATCCTCGACCAAGTCTTGGGGCGCCAGTAATAGAGCGCAGCCACATCCATTAGGATGAAGAGAGGCGCCAGCAGCGCACCCGCGGTGATCGGGTCCATGACGACCGACAAGACCGGAATGCCGATGATGGCCAGCCCGCCGCCGAAGGCTCCCTTCATGAAGGCGATGATGAAAACGCCGAAGGCTGCAACGAGGAGCAGAGACGGATCAGGGAAGCCCATCAAAGCCGCTTGACCGAACTGATCGGCCCGTAGCTCGTCCGGCGGATACGCTCTTCGGCGACTGCGAGCGGCTCGATCATCACCGTCATGCTGTGGCCGGTGGCGTGGATGAAGTTCGTCGCGTCCATCATCAGGCCGACATGACCCTTCCAGAACACGAGATCGCCGCGCTCGAGGCCGCTCAAATCCGACGTCACCTCGACAGATGTGCCGAGCTCGCGCTCCTGCATGTCGCTGTCGCGCGGGGCCTTGATGCCGGCGGCCGTGAGCGCCGTCTGCGCCAGTCCGGAGCAGTCGATGCCGAGGCTCGTCTTGCCGCCCCAGAGATAGGGCGTGTGCAGGAAGCGTTCGGCCACGGCGACGTAATCCGTCTCGTATGCATCGAGCCCGGCCAGATGCGCGTTAAAAACCCAGCCGCCGGTGGCGAGGCGCGCGTAATCGCCCTGCGTTTCAGTGACAGCAACCTTCGAATTCAGCGTCAGGTAATCCTGAAAAGGCAGCTTCAGGTTGGGACCCGGATAGATGAAGGTCCGGATCGCGCGGACCTTGTGCGTCGGCTCAAGTCCTGGCTCGCCGAGAGCGGCGCTCGGCAGGTAGCCCACATAGCCGTCGTCGTGCAGCTGTGCCCAGGCCCAGCCCTCATGCTCGTCATAGACGGTCACGCTTTCCCCGAAGAGTGCCTGCGTGTCGACCGGCGCCTCGCGGGACGGATGACGGTGCAGGGCTGAGAAGGTGGTGATGACGCGCTTGACCGTGCCGGTCGTGAAGCGCTCGGCCTCGACCTGTCCGCGCAGGCGCTCATCGGCGAGATCGGCGCGGACGGGCGTGATGCGGCGGTCGAAACTCATCGGGGCAGCTCCTTGGCGCGGGCCATGATCATGTCTCCTAGCCGTTCGACGGCCAAAGCGCCAGCGACCGTGCGCTGGATGATGACGTTGCGCCGATCCGCCTCGTCCCGCTTTCGGGAAACCAGGTCGAGCTTGCCCAGGGTGTCGAGGGCGCGGGTGATGACGGGCTTGGTAACGTCGAGCTTCTTCGCAAGCCCGCGCACCGTATGGGGCGGCGTCTCCAGGTAGATCGTCAGCAGGATGGAAATCTGCCGGGAGGAGAGGTCGCCGCCCTGGTGCACGAGGCCGAGATGCACATCGTGCCAAAGCTTGAGCGACTGAAATGCACGCAACTCGACAGGCATGATCACACCGTTCGTTCCGGATCCGTATCTTTCTGACCCAGAACGAACGGTGCAAGCGATGCTTGGCGTTATGCTTAAAGTCCGTAGCGCTCCTTGATGAGCGCATACATCAGCCGCGCCGCCTGGACCTCGCCGCCCTCGGGTCGCGCCGGCTTGGTCGAGCTGTTCCAGGCATAGATGTCGAAATGGACATAGGCCTTCGCCGCCGCCACGAAACGGCGCAGGAACAGAGCGGCAGTGATCGAGCCACCCATCGGTCCGCCGGTGTTGTTCATGTCGGCGAATTTGGAATCGAGCTGGCTCTGATAGGGCGTCCAGAACGGCATGCGCCAGACGGGGTCGTTCACTGCCGTGCCGTGGCGGGCGATGTCGGCGGCGAGCGCGTCGTCGTCGGTGTAGAAAGGCGGCAGCTCTGGCCCAAGCGCCACGCGGGCAGCGCCCGTGAGGGTCGCGAAATCGACGAGGAGATCGGGGCTTTCCTCGTCGGCGAGCGCCAGGGCATCGGCCAGGATGAGCCGGCCTTCCGCATCCGTGTTGCCGATCTCGACGGAGATACCCTTGCGGCTCGACAGAATGTCACCGGGACGGAAGGCATTGCTGGAAATCGAATTCTCGACAGCCGGAATGAGCACGCGCAGGCGCACGGGGAGCTTCGCGTCCATGATCATGGACGCGAGCGCAAGAGTCGCGGCTGCGCCGCCCATGTCCTTGCGCATCAAAAGCATGGAGGAGGCAGGCTTGATATCGAGACCGCCGGTGTCGAAGGCGACGCCCTTGCCGACGAGCGTGATGCGTGGCGCATCGGCCTTGCCCCAGATGAAATCGATCAGGCGCGGCGGCGTGATGGAGGCGCGGCCGACCGCATGGATCATGGGAAAGTTCTGTTTCAGCAGATCATCGCCGACGATGCTGGTGAAGGACGCACCATGCTTGTCCGCGAGCTGACGCGCGGCCGCTTCAATGCCGTCGGGCCCGAGATCGCTGGTCGGCGTGTTGACGAGATCGCGGCTTGTGACAACCGCATTCGCAATATGCGAGACTTCCTCGGCATCGACGCCCTTCGGAGTCACGAGGCGAACCGATTTCTCGCTGCGCTTGCGATAGCGGTCAAAGCTATAGGCGCCGAGCATCCAGGCAAGGGTGGCGAGCGCCGGATTCGGTGCCTCGGTCTCGAAGCGATAGACTCCATCGGGCAGCAGGGTGGGCAGCTTGCCGACGAGGAAGGGATCGTTGTGCTTGGCATCCGCGCCGTTGAGCCCGAAGACGACGCCTGTGAGGTTGCCTTCCGTATCCGGCAACAGGCAGTGGCTCCCGGCCTTGCCCTCGAACCCTTGCGCCTTTGCAAAGCCCTGTGCCGTCTGCGGCAGCCGTCCGGCGATCTCCGGCCAGGTCTGCTCGTTCACGAGCCAGATCGGCGTAGACGTGTCGTTCGCGAAGGTGAGGAGGGGATGTGGCATGGGATTTGACCTGGACCTTTGAGGAGGATGGCTTGAGGTGAGGTTTTAAGGGCTGAGGCAGCGCGTGTCATCCCGGACGGAGCGTTTCCCTCCCCCTTGCGGGGAGGGGCAGGGGTGGGGGTGGTGCAACTGGGTGGGACCCACCCGTCATGGCCATCCTCGGACTTGATCCGGGGATCAGTCCCGGCCATCCCTATCCGAAAAGCGCGGCATTCCACATTATCGAGATCACCGGCACGAGGCCGATGATGACATGGTAGGGGTCGTACTGCCTTGCTTAATTCAGCGTAGAGCTTCGACTTTCCGACCCCCACCCTCAATCCCTCCCCGCAAGGGGGAGGGAAGAATGGGTCATTCACGTTTCGCAATCCCGGATCTTCGCTGCGCTTCCTCCGGGATGACGGCTGTGATTCACCCCAATGCGTGCTGGCGCACGATCCGTGCGAGGCCGGCGATCAGGGCCTGCTGCGTATCCTTCGTCTCGGCCTTGATACCATGGCGCTTGAGCGCGTGAGCGTAGAGCTCCGCACGCTCCGGTGCGGCCAGGATGGTCACGACAGAAGGGCGGCCGAACTGCGCCAGTGCTCCATTGATCTCGTCGCCCGTGAGCAGGCCCGAGAGGTATGGTGCCAGCAGGTTGCTGTTCATCCGTCCCGAGACCACGGAGGCGCGGGCGCTGAACAGGAGATGCAGCAGGCCGACCCTGTGCTCGCCGCTGTTGCGCTCGGCTGCATCGAGGCCGAGATCGAAGCCCTTCGGGTCTTCCGGCTCGGTGGCCGGGCGACCGATCATGGAATGCTCACGCAGGAGCGCGTACATCTCGCCGGTCATGTAGGTGGCGAAGCGCTCGATGCGCCCGTTCTTCATTTCGATCCATTTCGGATGCGTGCCGGCGGAACAGATCAATCCGTTCTCGATGCCAGCCCCGAGAACGAGCGTTTCCTCACCACGCATCACATCGGCGGCGCCCGGAGCGGGCTCGCAGAACAGGCCGGGAATGATGTAGCCCTTGCGGCCGTTCTCCAGATCCACCGGCACGAGCGCCTTCGCGATCTCGGCAGGGCCTGCGGGACAGGTGGCATAGGGTGCCTCGACCCAGCCCTCGCGGCTTCCCACCATGCCGACGAGCAGCACCGGAGCATCCGGCTCGGCCTTCAGCCAGTGCCCGCATTGGCGCAGGAAAACGTCGCGATGCTGGCCCTTCTGCAGAGCCGAGACGCCCTCATTCGACGAGACCTGATCGAGAATGGCTTCGTTCTCGATCAGATAACCGCGAAAGCGGGTCGTTCCCCAATCGGCGACGATAAAGCGCAAGGCGGATGATCCGTTGTTAGGATTGCAGAATGCTAACAGCTCGATGCGCTAGCGCGTTCCGTACATCCGGTCGCCCGCGTCGCCCAGGCCCGGCACGATATAGCCGTGGTCGTTGAGACGCTCGTCGATGGAGGCGGTCCAGATATGCACGTCGGGATGCGCGCCACGCAGCTTCTCGATGCCCTCGGGCGCCGCGAGCAGGCAGACGAAGCGCAGATCCTTCGCGCCGCGCTCCTTCAGTCGGTCGATGGCCGCCACCGCCGAGTTGGCGGTCGCCAGCATCGGGTCGAGCACCAGCACCATGCGGTCGGCGAGGTCGGACGGGGCCTTGAAGTAATATTCGACGGCCTGGAGCGATTCAGGATCGCGGTAGAGGCCGATATGGGCGACGCGCGCGGCGGGAACCAGTGTGAGCATGCCGTCGAGGAAGCCGACGCCGGCACGCAGGATCGGGGCGAACACGAGCTTCTTGCCGGCGATCTGCGCGCCTTCCATGGTGGTGAGCGGCGTCTCGATCTGGATGCGCTCGATGGGCAGGTCGCGGGTGACCTCGTAGCAGAGCAGCATGCCGATCTCGTTGAGGAGCTGGCGGAAGCCCTTTGTCGAGCGTTCCTTGTCCCGCATCAGGGTCAGCTTGTGCTGAACCAGAGGGTGATCGACCACGGTGACGCCCTGCATGTTTTTTCCCTCTTTGATCGTCTTATGCTGATTCATCTAAAACACAGTCCCGTCACTGATCACGCCGAGAGGAGGCGAGCCGTCACCTCGCTTCTCCTTCGCGAGCCTCCGCCCCGTCGCCCAGGTGCCGCCTTCCAGTACCTTGGCCAGGGGAAAGTCCTCCGTGGCAAATCCTAGCTTCGCGCGGATGGGTTCGGCAATGCGGTCGAGAAGGGCGACCGTCAAGGCCCGCCATTCCACCACGAGCTGAGAATCCACCTCATGGGGGCGGGCAGCGTCCGCCGGATCCTTCAGGGCGATCACGTCCGTGTCGAGAAAAAGGCCTCCGTTGCGGTATTCGGGCAGGCCGGTGAGGCCGTCGATGTCGATGACGGTGAAGCCCGCCCATTCGAGCGGCTCGATCAGCGAATAGGAGAGCCACTGTGACAGCTTGTGGAAGGGAATGAGCCCCTTGGTGACGTCCGGCGCTTCCACCAGGGGGTGGCGCCAGGTATCGCCGAGGTCCACGCCGCCGAGCGTGATGCGGCCGGGCCAGATCGGGCCGAGATGGGTCAGCAGCGCCTCCAGGATCGAGGTTGCCTTGATCTGATCATTCTCGGCCGTCGCGGCGATGACATCGAAGAGCCCACCCGGCCTCGGATCATCGATCTGTCCGAAGATGTCCGGGTTCGTCGCAACGACACGGCCGAGGCGGTTTAGCAGAGCGGCGCGGCCTTCGAGCCCGACGAGCGGATTGTCCGTTGAGACTTGAAAGCCTTCGGCCAGATCCTCGGCTGTCAGGGTCATCAGCACATCGGCATCGACGCGGAAAGGATCTTCCGGCTTGCTGGAAAAGGCGCCGCTCACGAACATGTCGAAGCTGGCCACCGCCAAGCCTTCCGAGCGGATATAGGTCTCGCCGGTGCGGCCCTCCTCATAGCGCCACTGCGCGCCCGCGCCGGCATCGAGCAGGACGGACACGATGGCGAGGTCGAAGGCGGAGCGGGCCATGTCGGCGGCGGTCTCCCAGGGCGCGCCATGCATCACCGCATCCCAGCGATCATGGCCGCCGGCGGAGAAATGGCGCCAGCGGGCATGGAAGGGGATGTCGAGCGATGGATAAGCCTCGCGGATCGTCTTCACGACCTCGTCGGCACAGGACTCGAGGCGGCCGAGATCGACCGAAAAATGCGTGAGGCGGCCATCAAGCCCAGCCCGCAGAAGCTGGTGTGACCGCTCGCGCACGGCAGCTGCGGACAGGAGGCTTCGGGCGGCTTTCGTCTCAGGAGACAGGTCAGGCTGGTCGGTCACGCAGGGCTCCGGTGCTCTCGTGACGAGAGCGATAGCATAGTCTCGGCCGAGCGCAGCATCGGGCGCTCAGCCGTTTGAGGAGAAGGTTAAGAGCGCCTCAGAACCGCTCCAGGTCGCGGCCCTTCACTTGGTTCAGCTCAGCCGCGTCCGGCGCTCCGTCCGGCGTGTAATAGCCGGCGGCCTTCTTGGCCTCCAGCTCCACCTGCGCGTCCGGCGGCACCAGCTCGGCCGGAATCGGCACGCGCTCGACCACCTCGATGCCGGAGCCGGTAATGGCATCGTATTTCATGTTCGACATGGACATGAGCCGGTCGATGCGGCGAATGCCGAGCCAGTGCAGCACGTCGGGCATGAGCTGCTGGAAGCGCGCGTCCTGCACGCCCGCCACGCATTCGGTGCGCTCGAAATAGGTCGCTGCGGAATCGCCGCCCTCCTGCCGTTTGCGCGCGTTGTAGACGAGGAACTTGGTGACCTCGCCCAGTGCGCGGCCTTCCTTGCGGTTATAGGCGATCACGCCGACGCCGCCGGTTTGCGCTTCCCGGACGCATTCCTCGATGCCGTGGACGAGATAGGGCCGACAGGTGCAGATGTCGGAGCCGAACACGTCGGAGCCGTTGCATTCGTCGTGCACGCGGCAGGCGATGCGGGTCTTGGGATCGCTCAGCCGCGATACATCGCCGACCACATAGACCGTGATGTTGCCGATGGGCGGCAGGAACACGCTCATGTCGGGGCGCGTCACGAGCTCCGGGAACATGCCGCCGGTCTGCTCGAACAGGGTGCGGCGCAATTCGCCCTCGGAGCAGCCAAAGCGCTGCGCGATGCCGGGCAGATACCAGACCGGATCGACGGCGACCTTCGTGACCGAGATGTCGCCGGTCTCGTGCAGGAAGCCGCCATCGGCGTGCAAGCGCTTCGCACCCATGGCCGTGAGGATCTCCGGCATGTTGAGGCGGGCCTTGGTCACCGCGATCGAGGGGCGGATGTCGAGGCCGCTTGCGATCTCGTCCTTATAAACATCGCCGACCATATGGCCCCAGGGATCGAGAGAGACGATCTTGCCCGGTTCGAACCATTGCGGATGCGGGCCGATTTCGGCGGTCGGGTGTGTGTTGTGAAGATCGGGCCGCGCCAGCGGGTTGAGCGCCCGGGCCGAGATTGCGAGCGCCCGATAGAGGGAATAGGAGCCGCCATGGGCGCCGATCACGTTGCGGTCGGCCGGATTGGTCACCGTGCCGATGATCGGGCCGCGTATTTGGGGATCTTGAGCCCCCCATTTGATCGGATGCTTGATGGTGCCTGCGTTCGGCTCTGGGTGGGAGGTGAGCCGGATATGGGTCGAGCGGTTAGACGAGCTCATGAACAATCTTCCACGCAAAAACGGGAAGACTCCCCCACTGATCGTCGGAGAGCCTCCATACGATCTTTGGAAGACTGATCCAAAGTTGCGGTGCCGTCAATGGCCCAGAATGCCACAAAAAGCTGCAGCCAAAATGTGATCGAATCTGCTATTAAGATGCTGAATTTATTTGCAGAATTTTGCTTGAGTTGCTCTGATCTTCTGGATCGATTCCCGATTTTCTGGCACTTTCGAGGGCTTGCCGGGCTCAAGGATTGGCTCACAGGTCCTCAGCATCTTCTCCCCATCGGTGAAGTATTCGAGAGACGCTTTCAGGAATGTGCATTGGGTTTGATTGTTTTTGTTGCCGTTATAAGTGGCAAGCGTTGTCTGGAAGACTTCGTTCTTTGCGCTAGCTGACTTTTGTGCGTCCATGCACCGCTTCTCAGCTAATAGATCAGCCCGCGATTTCGAATTGCATGTATTATTCGGTGAATCGAGCATTTTCAGGCCTGCGACGACATCGGCCTTCAACTTTCCGGCCAGTTCCGGTTCGTAGACTTGGCACATATCCGTCGTTTTCTCAGCCTGGGCTAAATGCTTTCTGGATTTGCTGAGAAACTCACATCTCGAAATTTCTGTCTTCTCTTGCTGATAGACAGCATGAGCCTTTCGACCTTCCTGCTCGAAACGCTTGGTCAGTTCGATGGCTTTGAGACATTCCTGTTGCGTTGCCGCCTGAGGGTGGGATGTCGCAAAGAGGCTCGCAATCGCGCAAGCCAAAACCAAAACAGCGTTTTTCATTCAGAGCTCAATCCGGCAGCCAAGATCTCCCGTTAGTGTAACCTGCAGTTTTTAAGTGATGCAATATCGTAGTGCCGATATTGGCAAAGATTTCACGCCGCCCGAAGTTCAGGATCGGCACATGCTCGCGGGTGCGGCAGCTTGGCCAGGAGGAACGATGCCGGATGGAGCGCTAGCGCAGATCCGGTATCGTGATGTTAAAGCCAGCGCCGGACGCGTGAGCGGTAACCACGATAGACATCGCCGAACTTACGCTCGAGATACGCCTCCTCGCGAGCCACGACGCCGTAGCGGATGACCAGCGCGAAGGGCACCAGCATCACCAGCAACCAGAGATTGTTGAAAGCGATACCTAAGCCGGTCAGACCCAGGACCATGCCGAGATAGATGGGGTTGCGCGTGAAGCGGTACGGCCCTGTCTCGACGATGGTGGTGGTCGGCAGGTTCGTGGGGACGTTCGAGCCGGCCCTGGTCATCGTAACAATAGCCCAGGCGAACAGCGCCAGCGCGAGGACGAACACCAGTGCGCCGAGCCAGCCATGAGGCAGGTCGGCTGGCAGGAACGGTAGGGGTATGAGCCAGTGGAGTGCAAACCCGGCAAGGACGGAGAGCCCCCATGCCAGTGGCGGTCGAACAATGACGTGAGCGGTATCTGCCGTGTCAGCCATAGCGGGAGGTGAACCCGAGGTCCAAGCCTATGTCACTTGCACATTACCACCAAACCGCTTGGAGCGCGTGACACTCCGATCTATCGCAGTTCGTAATGAAAGGAACATCTTCGCGGATCCTAGAGCATCGGACCCAAAAGTGGACTCCACTTTTGGGTCCGATGCTCAATCCCTTAAGCGGCGCATCGTCGGGCGCGGCCCTCTGGGTCCGCACGATGCGCTAAAGCCACGAGGTTCCCTTGCCGCTGCGGGACACGCCCAGATGCGTCAGCACGCTCGCGCCGATATCCGCAAAGCTTTCCCGCCGCCCGATGGTGCTCTGCTTCACGCCCGGCCCGAAGCTCAGGATCGGCACATGCTCGCGGGTATGGTCGGAACCCTGCCAGGACGGATCATTGCCGTGGTCGGCGGTGATGATGACGAGGTCGCTGTTCTTCAAAGCAGCTTCGATCTCCGGGATGCGTCTGTCGAAGGCTTCCAGCGCGGCGGCGTAGCCGGGGATGTCGCGGCGGTGGCCGAACTCGCTGTCGAAATCGACCAGATTGACGAAGACGAAGCCGCCGTCGGGCAGGTCCTTCAGCGCCTCGATGGCGGCGGACAGGCAGGCATCGTTGCCGTTAGGCTTGATCTCCCGGCCCGTTGAGCGATGGGCGAAGATGTCGCCGATCTTGCCGACAGTCACGACGGAACGACCCGCATTCATGAGCGTGTCCAGGATGGTATCGGCTGGCGGCGGCGTTGCGAAATCCTTCCGGTTGCCGGTGCGCTTGAAGCCTGTTTCGGGCGCGCCGACGAAGGGGCGGGCGATGACGCGGCCGATCTTGTATGCGTCGCAGAGCTCGCGGCCGATCTGGCAGAGATCATAGAGCCGCGGCAGCCCGAACGTCTCCTCATGCGCCGCGATCTGCAGCACGCTGTCGACGGAGGTGTAGACGATCGGCTTGCCCGTGCGCATGTGCTCCGCGCCGAGCTCGTCGATGATGGTGGTCCCGGAAGCATGCTTGTTGCCCAAAATACCGGGTAGGTTGCCGCGCTCGATGAGGGCCGCTGTCAGGGCTTCCGGGAAGGTCGGGACCGTATTGGGGAAATAGCCCCAGTCGAAGGTGACGGGAACGCCCGCGATCTCCCAATGGCCCGAGGGTGTGTCCTTGCCCTTGGAGGTCTCGACGCCATAGCCCCAGGCGCCTTTCAGCGGTCCCTGCGACGCCAAGTTCGGCGGCATGCGTCCCGTCGAGGCCTCAACGGCAAGGCCGAGGCCGAGGGCCGCCATATGCGGCAGGTGAAGCGGGCCCTGGCGCAAACCGGCGTGGTCTCCCCGACCCGCGGCGCAGGCCTCCGCGATATGCCCGACCGTATCGGCGCCGGCATCGCCATAGGCCGCCGCATCCTCCGCTCCGCCGATACCGACGGAATCGAGCACGATGAGTAGAGCGCGAGGCATCACTGACGATCCTTCAAAACACGAGAATCACGACTGATACGGCATTACGGCAAAAGATGCGATGGCGCCTAATGGTGAGGGTGCCCGCCAGAATTGTGGCCCTCATGGGCATGATCATGATGATCGAGCGGGCATTCCGCGCCGTGTTCGTGGGAATCCGGCCGGTGAATCTCGATCTGCAGGGTCGAATGCCCGATACGGAAATGGTCCTTCAGTTCCTGCTGGGCCTGTGCCAGAAAACGGTCGCCCGGATGCCCGTCCGGCATGACGAGATGGGCGGTCAGTGCCGCCTCGGTCGTGCTCACCGCCCAGACATGGAGGTGATGGACGCGGGCGACACCCGGCATCGCCTCGAGCGCCTTCCTGACCTCCGACATGGCGATGCTGCTCGGCACACCCTGCAAGGAGAGCGCCAGCGATTGCCGCAGCAGGCCCCAGGTACCCCAGACGATGACGGCGGCGATGATCAGGCTCAGCACCGGATCGATCCAGTTGGCGCCGGTCCAGAGGATGGCGAGACCGCCGAGAACCACGCCGAGGGATACGGCGGCATCCGCCACCATGTGCAGGAACGCGCCGCGAATGTTGAGATCGTGCTGGCCGCTCATGAAAAGAAAAGCGGTAAAGCCGTTGACGATGATTCCGATGCCCGCCACGATCATCATGGCGCCTGCGGCAACCGGCGGAGGTTCGATCAGCCGCCCGACGGATTCCCATACGATGCCGCCCACCGCGACCAGCAACAGAAGCGCGTTGAAGAGCGCAGCCAGAATGGAACTGGAGCGCAGGCCATAGGTGAAACGCTCCGTTGGTCTACGCCGTGCAAGTACGGCGGCACCCCACGCGATCGCGAGGCCGAGCACATCGCTCAGGTTATGCCCGGCATCGGAGAGCAGGGCCATGGAATCAGCCCAGAAACCATAACCCGCCTCAATGGCGACGAAGGCCAGATTGAGCGTGATGCCGATGGCAAAAGCGCGCCCGTGGCCGGCCTGCGGAGCATGGGAATGTCCGTGATCGTGATGGCCGGTCGAGTGATGATGCGGATGCATGATCGCAGCGTTCAGGCCTTATTCCCGAACGGCGTTCGATGCCGCCGTTTCGAGATTGAAGGCGGCGGCAAAGAGCGCCTTGGTGTAGTCGGTGCGGGGCGCCGCGAAGATGCTCTCGGCCGATCCTTCCTCGACGATCTTGCCGTTCTGCATCACGACCACGTGGTTCGCGAGCGCCCGCACCACTTTCAGATCGTGGCTGATGAACATATAGGCGAGGTTGCGCCGCTTCTGGAGACCGCGCAGCAATTCCACGATCTGCGCCTGCACCGACATGTCGAGCGCCGAGGTGGGCTCATCGAGCATGATGAATTGCGGCTCGAGCGCCATGGCGCGGGCGATCGCGATGCGCTGGCGCTGGCCACCGGAGAATTCGTGCGGGTAACGGTCCATGGTGGACGGATCGAGGCCGACATCCTCTAGCGCCTTGGCGACGATCTCGCGGCGCTGGGCGTAAGACAGGCCCTTGTTCTGGACGAGCAGTCCTTCCTCCACGATCTCGGCCACGGACATGCGCGGCGAGAGGGAGCCGTAAGGGTCCTGGAACACAACCTGCAGATCCTTGCGCATCGGGCGGATCTCTTTCCCGCGCATGCCGTCGATGCGATTGCCGAGAAAGACGATGGGGCCTTCCGATTGCACGAGGCGCAGAATGGCAAGACCCAGCGTCGTCTTGCCGGAGCCGGATTCGCCCACCACACCGACCGTCTCGCCCTTGCGCACGCGCACGGAAACGCCGTCGACCGCCTTCACATGGCCGACGGTTTTCTGAAAGAAGCCGCGCTTGATCGGAAACCACACCTTGATCGGCCCGGCATCGACGATGACCGGCGCATCGTTGGCAACCTGATTGGCGCGACCCTTCGGCTCGGCGGCGAGGAGGCGTTGCGTGTAAGGGTGCTGCGGATTGCCGAAGACCTCGGCGACGGTTCCCTGCTCGACGATCTTGCCTTTCAGCATTACACAGACGCGGTCGGCGATCTTGCGCACGATGCCGAGATCATGGGTGATGAACAGCATCGACATGTTGAGCCTGCTCTTCAGCTCGGCGAGCAGCTTCAGGATCTGCGCCTGCACCGTCACGTCGAGCGCGGTGGTCGGCTCATCGGCGATGAAGAGGTCGGGCTCGTTGGCGAGCGCCATGGCGATCATCACGCGCTGGCGCTGGCCGCCGGAGAGTTGATGCGGATAGGCATCGAGCCTGCTTTCCGCATCGCGGATGCCGACGAGGTCGAGAAGCTCGAGCGTGCGGGCGCGCGCCTGGCGATCCGAGAGACCACGATGCAGTTTCAGGATCTCGCCGACCTGCCGCTCGATGGTGTGGAGCGGATTGAGCGAGGTCATTGGCTCCTGGAACACCATGGTGATGTCGTCGCCACGCACCTTGCGCATCTCGTCTTCGTCGGCAGCGATCAGGTCCTTGCCCTTGAACAGGATGCGGCCCGAGGGATGATGCGCGGACGGGTAGGGCAGGAGCTTGAGCGCCGACAGAGCCGTGACGGATTTGCCGGAGCCCGACTCGCCCACCAGCGCCACCGTCTCGCCCGGCATGACATCGAAGGACACGCGGTCGACCGCCAGCATATCGTTCGCGCCCTGACGGAAGGCGACGGAGAGATCCTGGACGGAGAGGAGAGGCTCGTTCATCGAAACGTCTTCCGCGGGTCGAAGGCGTCGCGCACCGCTTCGCCGATGAAGATGAGGAGGCTGAGCATGATGGCGATCACGAAGAAGCCTGCGAGGCCAAGCCACGGCGCCTGAAGGTTGGCTTTGCCCTGGGCCAGCAATTCACCCAGCGAGGGCGAGCCCGGCGGCAGGCCGAAGCCGAGGAAGTCGAGTGAGGTGAGCGTCGTGATCGAGCCGTTGATGATGAAGGGCAGGAAGGTCAGCGTCGCCACCATGGCGTTCGGCAGGAGATGCTTGAACATGATGGTGCCGTTGGACAGCCCCAGCGCCCGAGCGGCGCGCACATATTCGAAGTTCCTGGCGCGCAGGAACTCGGCGCGCACCACGCCCACGAGCGACACCCAGGAGAAGAGCAGCAGGATGCCGAGCAGCACGAAGAAGCTCGGCGTGATCACCGCCGAGATGATGATGAGAAGATAGAGCGAGGGGATGGCGGTCCAGATCTCGATGAAGCGCTGGAACAGAAGATCGGTCCAGCCACCATAATAGCCCTGCACCGCGCCGGCGAGAACGCCGATGATGGATGAGATGCCAGCGAGCGTGAGGCCGAACAGGACCGAGATGCGGAAGCCGTAGATGAGGCGCGCCACCACGTCACGGCCCTGGTCGTCGGTGCCGAGCCAGTTCCACTCGATGTCCCTGCAGCCTGTGCCGCCGGTGCGCTCCGCGATGGGCCGGCACTGCTCGTCCGTGAGCATCCATGTGGGTGGCGCCGGCGCCGGAACGGGCAGGTCGAGATTATGCGTGTTGTAAGAGAAGCGGATCGGCGCCCAGAGCAACCAGCCGTTGTCCTGGATCTCCTTGGCGATGACCGGATCGCGGTAATCGGTCTGCGCCAGGAAGCCGCCGAACTTCTCCTCTGGATAATCCACGAAGGCCGGATAGAGCAGTTCGTCCTTGTAAGAGGCGAGAATCGGCTTGTCGTTGGCAATCAGCTCGGCGAACAGGCTGAGCACGAACAGGACCATAAAGATCCAGAACGACCAGTAGCCGCGGCGGTTCGCCTTGAAATTCTGCAGTCGCCGCCGATTGAGGGGTGACAGCTTGATGAAACCTTCTTTCGGCAGAGGCGGCGCGACGGGCGAGGAGGCCGGCGAGACGAGAGGAATGGTCTCGTTCATCTCACGCCTCCCCCACCGTCGTCATGGCCGGACTTGTTCCGGCCATCCACGTCTTTGAACCGCAGCGCCAAAAGGCGTGGATACCCGGCACGAGGCCGGGCATGACGGAAGTGCGGTTGCCTCGGCGGAGGATCACAAGAAAGCATGACTTCATCTCACGCCTCCCTGGTCTCGAAATCGATCCGCGGATCGATCCAGGTATAGGTGAGATCCGAGAGCAGGTTCACCGCTAAGCCCACCAGTGAAAAGATGTAGAGATTGGCGAAGACCACCGGATAGTCGCGGTTCACGATGGATTCGAAGGAGAGCAGGCCCAGCCCGTCGAGTGAGAAGATCGTCTCGATCAGGAGCGCGCCGGCGAAGAAGGCGCCGATGAAGGCTCCCGGAAATCCCGCGATCACGATCAGCATCGCATTGCGGAACACGTGGCCGTAGAGCACCTGTCGCTCTGACAGGCCCTTCATGCGGGCGGTGAGCACGTATTGCTTACGGATCTCATCCAGGAACGAGTTCTTCGTCAGCAGGGTCGAGGTGGCAAAGGCGCCAAGTGCCATGGCGGTGATCGGCAGAACGAGGTGCCAGAAGTAATCCGCGATCTGCATATACCAGGGCATGAAGGCCCAGGTCTCGGAGGTCAGGCCGCGCAGGGGGAAGATCTGCCAGAACGATCCGCCGGCAAAGAGCACGATCAGCAGGATCGCGAAGAGGAAGCCTGGGATCGCATAGCCGATGATGACGATGGCCGAGGTCCAGATGTCGAACGAGGAGCCATCCTGCACCGCCTTCTTGATGCCGAGCGGAATCGAGATCGCATAGGAGAGAAGGGTCATCCAAAGCCCGAGACTGATCGAGACGGGCAGCTTCTCCTTGATCAATTCCAGCACCGATATGTCGCGGAAATAGCTCTTGCCGAAATCGAAACGCGCATAATCCCAAATCATCTTCAGGAAGCGCTCATGCGCCGGCTTATCGAAGCCAAACTGCGCCTCGAGCTGCTTGATGAATTGCGGGTCGAGCCCCTGAGCGCCGCGATAGCGGGAGGAGGCGTCGCCTGCACCGGCTCCCGCGCCGCCGGGGCTCTGCGCGCCGAAATCGCCGCCGCCGCCGGAAATGCGGGACGAAGCGCCGGAATCCTGCCCCTGAAGCTGCGCGATGATGCGCTCCACGGGACCGCCGGGAGCGAACTGCACCAGCACGAAGGAGATGAGCATGATCCCGAGGATGGTGGGGATCATGAGAAGAACGCGGCGTGCGATATAGGCCAGCATCAAGCGCCTGCGGATTTCAGGCCGATGCGGCCAAGGTGGGTGTCTTTGAAGCCGGATGCGTACTTCAAGCCGTATCCCAACATGCGGTCGAACCCGATATGCGCCGCCCAGATGGCGGCGAGCCCGATAAGCAGAGCGTTATTCGATAGCCATCCGAATCCAGCCAGGACCGCAGGTCCGAGGGTGGAGTGGAGCGCATTGTAGACCACGGCCCCTGGCTTCGGGCCCGCCGTGTAGGCTGCAAAGCTCAGATCGGGAGCGAGGAAGAGGATGGCATAGAGCCACCAGGAGAGGCCCATATAGGCAAAGGCGGCCGTGGCCAGGAAGAAGAGGGCGAGGCCCTCGAAGCGCAGGAGCAGACGGGGCATGTCCGCCTCTCTGCGGGTCGTCAGCGTCGTGTCCAAGCCTTATCCTCTCCCGATCCGCTTTGCCTTCTCGGCATCGTACCACCAGGTTTCCGGCGCACCCGAGGCAAGGCGTGGCTTGGTCTGCGGGCGCGAGAACTGGTCCCAATAGGCAAGCCATTCGCTGGCTCGGAACCACATGGGCACCCAATAATGGCCCGAACGGAGCACCCGGTCCAGGGCGCGGCAGGCGATGTTCAGTTCCTGGCGCGACTTGGCATTGGCGATCTTCTCGATGAGCGCATCCACCGCCGGGTTGTCGATCCCGGCAATGTTCCGCGAGCCTGGCCTTTTGCCGGCGTCCGATCCGTAAACGATGCGCAGGCTGTCACCAGGCGTGGATGAACCAACGAGGTTACGGCTCGCCATGTCGAAATCGTATTCGTCCATGCGGCGCTGGTACTGCGCGGCATCCACGATGCGCGACGACGCGTCTATGCCGAGCCGCTTCAGGTTCGCCTGGAAGGGTTGCGTATGCGGCTGCAGCGAGGGTTGAAAATCGAGGAACTCGATCCGGAAGGGCTGCCCGTTCGGCAGCTTCAGCACGCCGCCCTCGCGCTTGCATCCTGCTTCGCGCAACAGTTCGTCGGCACGGCGCAGCAGGCGCCGGTCCTGTCCGGAGCCGTCGGAGACGGGCGGGAGAATCGGATCGCCGAAGACGGAGGCAGGCAGCTTGTCGCGGAACGGCTCGAGCAGCGCCAATTCTTCCGGTGAGGGCTTGCCCACCGCCTTCATGTCGCTGTTCTCGAAATACGAGGTCGTGCGCTTGAACAGACTGAACATGATATTCGCATTCGTCCATTCGAAGTCGAAAGCGAGGCCGATGGCTTCGCGGATACGCGGATCCTTGAAGGTGTCGCGGCGCGTGTTGAAGTACCAGCCCTGAATGGTCGAGGGTGCGTCGTTCGAGATCTCTTCCTTCTTCACCTTGCCTTCCCGAACGGCCGGGAAATCGTATCCTGTCGACCAGATGCGGGACGTATATTCCTCATTGTAATTGAGCGTGCCGTTCTTGAATGCCTCGAAGGCCACGATGCGGTCGCGGAAATACTCGTAGCGGATATGCTCGAAATTGTTCTGGCCCACACTCACGGGCAGATCCTTGGCCCAGTAATCCGGCACGCGGTCGAACTCGATGAAACGTCCGACCTCGAAACGGCCGACCTTGTAGGCACCGGAGCCGAGCGGTGCTTCCAGCGTCGAAGCCTCGAAATCCTTCCCCAGCCAATAGCGCTCGGAGAAGATCGGCATGCCGGCGACGATGAGATGCAGATCGCGGCTGCGTTGCGGTGTGAACTGGACGCGCAGAACCTCGTCTGTTTCCGCTTCTGCGGAGGCCATCTGGGTCAGAAGCTGAGAAAAGATCGGATGGCCCTTGGTCTTGAGGATATTCAGCGAGAAGGCCGCATCCTTCGCCGTCAGCTTCGAGCCGTCATGGAAGCGCGCTTCGGGGCGCAGGATAAAGTGGTAGGTGAGCTTGTCGTCGGAAATGCGCACGCTCTTCGCAACGAGCCCATAGAGAGCGTCCGGCTCATCCGCTGAGGAGGTCATCAGGGTGTCGAACGTGCTGGCCATGCCGGCTGCGCCGTCGCCGCGCAGTACGAAGATGTGGAGGGTGTTGAAGGTATCGAAGTTCTGGTTGCCGAGCGTCTGCTTGATCTGGATCGCCAGCGTGCCGCCTTTGGGTGCCGCCGGATTCACGTAATCGAAATGCTTGAAGTCGGGCGGATACTTCAATTCGCCGAAGCTCGACAGGCCATGCGTTTCGGTTTCACCTTCCTGCGCGAAGCCGATGTGTGGCAGAACGGACAGAGCGGCGCTCGCGGCTCCGGTCTTGAGGATGCTGCGGCGGCTGATACTTCTCATCGCGGTGCTCCCGTCTTGGCGGCCTTGGCCTCGTCATACCACCAGATGGTCGGGAAGGCGGCTCCGCCGTAGCGTGGCATCGTCTCGGGATGGCTGTAACGGTTCCAGCGCGCCGTGCGCTGCTTCAATGAGGTCCATTGCGGAACCACGTAATCGTGAGCGAGCAGAACGCGGTCGAGCGCTTTCGTTGCGGCGACGAGTTCTTCGCGATCCTTGGCGAAGATGACCTTCTCGATCAACGCATCGACGCCGGGATCGGCAATGCCCGACAGGTTGCGCGAGCCTTCGCGCGCGGCGGCCTGCGACCCCCAGAACTCGCGCTGCTCGTTGCCGGGCGACTGCGACTGGGGCCAGAGGCCGGTCGCGATGTCGAAGTCGAAAGCGCGGGTGCGGTTGGTATACTGAACGTCATCCACGGTGCGCACCGTGGTGGCGATGCCGAGCCGATCCAATGAGGTCTTGTAAGGCAGGAAGACGCGCTCTTCGTTCGGGCTGCTGCTGAGCAATTCAACGCTCAAGACCTCGCCCTTCGCGTTGACGCGGCGGCCGTTCTTCACCTCCCAGCCGGCTTCCTTGAGGAGCCGGTCGGCTTCGCGCAGATTGTTGCGGATCGTCTCGGGCGAATCGTTGACCGGGTTCTTGAAGGGCGTCGTGAAGACCGAGGCGGGCACCTTGTCGCGAACGGATTCGAGGATCTCCAATTCTCTTCCTTCGGGCAGACCGGACGATGCGAGATCGAGGCCGAAGAAAAAGCTCGATGGCCGCTCGTAGAGACCGTAGAAGATGGTCTTGTTCAGCTCCTCGAACGGGAAGGCCAGATTGAAGGCCCGGCGCACGCGCTGATCCTTGAACTTGTCGCGCCTCATGTTCAGCACAAAGGCCTGCATCACGCCCGTGGCGCGAAACGGAAACTCCTCGAGGATCACGCGACCTTCGTGCCGCGCCGGAAAGTCGTAACCCACCGCCCAGTTGCGCGCGCTGTTCTCGGTGCGGAAATCGAGACGGTCGCTCTTGAACGCTTCAAGCAGCACCGTCGCATCGCGATAATATTCGTAGCGGATCTCGTCGAAATTGTTCTGCCCGACATTCACGTTGATCTTTTCGCCCCAATAATCCTTCACGCGCTCGTAGGATGCATTGCGGCCGGTGTCGAAATTCTTGAGGCGATAGGGGCCGGAGCCGAGCGGCGGTTCGAGCGTGGTCTGCGTCACGTCACGCTTGCGTCCATCAGGCGCCGTTCCCTCCCACCAATGCTTTGGAAGGACCATCAGCTGCCCCATGATCTGCGGCAGCTCGCGATTGCCTTTCTCGTCGAAGGTGAACCTGACCTCACGCTCACCCACCTTCTCGGCCTTGGTGACGTTGGCATAGTAGAAGGCATAGGTCGGGCTGTTGGTCTTCAGGACCTCGAACGAAAAGATGACATCGTCTGCCGTCACCGGCTTCCCGTCATGCCAGCGCGCCTCCGGGCGCAGGCGGAAGCTGGCGGAGGAATAATCCTCCGGGAAGGAAAAGGATTCAGCGAGCAGGCCGTAAGAGGCGTTCGCTTCGTCGAGGGCGGAGGTGGTCAGGGTTTCGTAGATGAGGCCGAGCCCCTGTTCGGGCGAGCCTTTCACGCCGGCGACCACGACATTGAAGCTGTCGAAGGTGCCGAGGGCTCCTAAGCGCACCAGACCGCCCTTCGGGGCGTTCGGATTGACGTAATTGAAATGCGGGAATCCTTGCGGGTATTTCGGCTCGTCGAGCAGGGCCGAACCGTGCCGCCATGGCGCTTCCTGGGCTGCGAGGGGGGTAAAGGCGAGGCAGGCCGCGAGGAGGCTCGGCAGAAAGGTGCGGATCACAAGGCGTCTCCTGAAAGGGCGAGGCGTCTGTCGTTCAAGCATCAGACCCAAAAGTGGAATCCACTTTTGGGATCCATCCGATGCCTCTTCTCTATAATGGCGCATCGTTCAGCGCGGAAAACCGGATCCACTTTTCCGCACGATGCGCCAGCTTACATTTTGTGCGTGCTAAGGCGAGTGCAAGAGATAACGCGGGAAACCTGTGAGCGCCTAAAAGAAAAGCCGGGCCTCAAGCCCGGCTTTCCGAAATGTGATCTCGCAGGAGGTCTTACTGCGCAGCCGGGAAGGCCACCGGGCTGTCGGCCAAGGTTCGCAGATAAGCCAGGATGTCGGCGCGCTCCTTGGCCTGGGCGACGCCTGCGAAGGCCATGATGGTGCCGGGAATGTCCTGCTTCGGATTGTGAATGAAGGCGAACAGCTCCTCATAGGACCAGTTGCCGCCATGGCCCTTCATGGCCGCGGAGTAATTGAAGCCCTCATGAGAGGCGACCGGACGACCAACGATGCCAAAAAGGTTCGGGCCGACCTTGTTCGCGCCGCCCTTCTCGAAGGTGTGGCAGGCCGCGCATTTCTTGGCGGCGCTTTGGCCTTTCGCCGGATCGGCGCTGGCCAGAAGGACCGGGAGCGGCTGCTCTGGTTCTGCGGGAGCGGCTCCACCGCCGGCAGCGGCCTCTTCGGGGGCCGGGAGGTCGTAACCAGGGACAGCGGGCTTATGGGGAGCAAACAGGCCGCCGGCGATAACGTTGACGCCGACCACGAAGAGAAGCGAACCGAAAACGGCGCCTGCGATCTTATTGGTCTCGATATTCATCAGTTAGGCTCTCCTCGCCTTCATACAGCCGGCGAAACCAGGGCAGCAGAACGGATCCGCGGACGAACGCCCGCGACAGGGCCGTTGCTTAGCCGTAGTGATGGGGTTTTGACAATGGGGTTTCCAGGAGTTTTCGCCGTTCTCGTGGTCGCAGCACGGCGCTCCAACGCATAAAGGCAACCGAAGGCCGGGTTCCTGGGGCATGGCAAATCGACCCTGCCTTCCACTTTTCGGTCCGATGTTCTAAGGACGCGCAGTTTCCTTAAAGACGGCGCCATGTCCGACCCCATCGTCCTCATCCCCGCCCGCCTTGCCGCAACCCGGCTGCCGAACAAGCCCCTGGCCGAGATCGCCGGCGAGCCCATGATCGTCCATGTGTGGCGCCGGGCGGCGGAGGCGGGAATCGGGCCGGTGGCCGTGGCGACGGATGCCCCTGAGATCGCCGAGGCCGTAACCAGGGCAGGGGGAACGGCGGTCATGACCCGGGCCGATCACGCCTCCGGCTCCGACCGCATCTTCGAGGCTGTGGAAAAGCTCGATCCGGAAGGCCGGCACGACGTGGTCGTGAACGTCCAGGGCGACCTGCCGACCATCGACCCGGCGGCGATTGCGGCCTCCATCGTGCCGCTTGCGGACCAAGCCGTCGACATTGCGACCCTCGTCGCCGTCATCGCGCGGGAGGAGGAGAAGACCAATCCCAACGTGGTGAAGATGGTGGGAAGCCCGCTTTCCGCCGGCCATTTCCGTGCTCTCTATTTCACCCGCGCCACCGCGCCCTATGGCGACGGCCCGCTCTATCATCACATCGGTCTTTACGCCTATCGCCGCAAAGCGCTGCAGCGCTTCGTCGGCCTGAAGCCGTCTCCGCTGGAGATGCGCGAGAAGCTGGAGCAGCTGCGGGCGCTGGAGGCCGGCATGCGTATCGATGCCGTCATCGTCGATGACGTGCCGCTTGGCGTCGATACTCCCCACGATCTGGACAGGGCGCGCGAGATCATCGCGCTGCGGAGGACATCATGAACAAGGTCATTTCGTTCCAAGGCGAGCTGGGGGCCAATTCCCATACGGCCTGCTCCGAGGCGCGCCCTGATTGGCAGGTTCTGCCGAGCCCGACCTTCGAGGATGCCTTCGCGGCCGTGGACGAAGGGCAGGCGGGCCTCGCCATGATCCCCATCGAGAACTCGATCGCCGGGCGCGTGGCCGACATTCACCACCTTCTGCCGGCCTCCGGGCTGCACATCGTCGGCGAGCACTTCCTGCCGATCCATTTTCACCTGATGGCGATCCCTGAGGCCAATCTCGGCACCGTCAAGGATGTCTACAGCCACGTCCATGCGCTGGGCCAGTGCCGCAAGATCATCCGCAAGCTCGGGCTGAAAGCCCATGTGGCTGGCGACACCGCGGGCTCCGCCCGCGAGGTATCCGAGTGGAAGGATCCGACCCGGGCGTCTCTCTCGCCCCGCATGGCGGCTGATATCTACGGCTTGAAGATCTTGGCCGAGGATGTGGAGGACGAGGCCCACAACACCACCCGCTTCGTCATCCTGTCCAAGACACCGCAATGGACGCCTGCCGGACAGGGGCCGACCGTCACCTCCTTCGTCTTCCGCGTCCGCAACCTGCCCGCCGCGCTCTACAAGGCGCTGGGCGGCTTTGCGACGAACGGCATCAACATGACCAAGCTCGAGAGCTACATGCTCGAAGGCGAGTTCCTGGCGACCCAGTTCTATGCCGAGGTCGACGGGCATCCGGAGGACACCAACCTCAAGCGCGCGCTGGAAGAGTTGGAATTCTTCTCCCGCGAGCTGCGCATCCTCGGCGTGTATCCGGCCGATCCGTTCCGGGAAAAGATCAAGGAAGCCGCCGAGTGAGCATCCTCGTCCGCGAGGCGGTCGAGGGCGATGTCGAAGGCATCGCCCGGGTTCACGTCCAGGGCTGGCGCGAATCCTACAAGGATTTCCTCAGCCCCGAGGCACTTGCAGGCCTCTCCGTCGAGGAGCGGATGAGGATGTGGCAGGGGGCCTTCGCGCAGCCGGATCCGCGGGCCAAGCTTCTCGTCGCGGAAGCGGATGATGGCGAGATCGTCGGCTTCGCGCGCGGCGGACCGATCCGCGGCGAGAACGCCGATGCGCTCGGCACCGTCGCCGAAATTTTTGCGATCTACCTGCTCGACAAGGTCAAGCGCCAGGGCGTCGGCCGCCAGTTGATGCGTGGCGTGCTCGATCATCTCAGCCGGCATAGTCTCCGCTCGGTCGGCCTGTGGGTGCTAAAAGACAACCACCCGGCCCGCCGCTTCTACGAGGCGCTGGGCGGGATGCCGGGAGAGGAGCAATCCTTCGACCTGCGCGGCCAGATGGTCATCGAGGTCGCCTACCGGTTCGAGTTGGCGCTGACCTAGACGCACGGCGCCCCCGATGCCATCCCCGGCGGCCGAAAGGCCGGGAAGGGGATCCACGTTCGGGCTCCGCGTTATGGATTCCCTTCCCCTCCGCCGACACTCCGGCCGGGAATGACACCTTATTCCAAACCCTCCACCGTCATCCCCGTCCCCGGACTTGATCCGGGGATCAGACCCGGGGATCCACGCCTTTGCAGCGCTGCGGTTCCGAAGACGGGATGGCCGGCACGAGGCCGGCCATGACGTCGGGGAGAGGGTCGGCAGAGCAGAGCAATGTTATGTTCATCTTTTGTTCTTGACAAGGTTCCTAGCCTTAGCTATATCATTGCCTCAGATCTGCTCCTATCGAGGGCGCGCTCGCGAGGCGTCGCAGTGTGGGAGCAGGCACGGTCCCGTGAGGCTGACTCGCAATCGGCTTCGACGGGAGGCCCAGGATGTTTGGGTTGGTGGTCGGGATCGGTCGCAGGCCGCCGTCGCGCAGACGGTCACCGCCTGCGGCGGTCGACTGAGCCGGCCTCTCCTGTCCGCCTAAAGAAGCCGTGCGCGAAGAGGCAGTTCGGCTCTTCCATCTCACACCAGACATCGAGCCGGGCTGCCTGTCGCGCCACCCTCGATCAACTCACAGGCTCGCAGCGCAAGCTGCGGGCCCCACGGTGCTGGCTCTTTGACATAGACCCATCCCCACCCACGCCGTCATGGCCGGACCTGATCCGGCCATCCACGTCTTTATCCAAGAGCCGAAGAAGACGTGGATCCCCGGGACTGATCCCCGATCAAGTCCGGGGACGGGGATGACGACAGAGGACGTCATCCCGGACGGCGTCAGCCGATCCGGGATCGCAAGACGAGTACGCACTGTCATCCCGGGGCCGCGCAGCGGAGCCCGGGATCCATAACCGCTGACAGTCCTTCATTCTACCTAGACGGTGTTCATGGATCCCGGCCTGCGCGGGGATGACAGGGTTGAGGTTCAGGCGCCCCATCCCGCCAACGATCCCGGATCTTCGCTGCGCTTCGTCCGGGACGACCCACTTCAAATGCGCTTACTCCTTCACCCATTCCCGGATCAGGCGGTTCGCAATCGCGATAGGGGAGGGCGCCGCATAGTGTTCGTGGGAGCCATCCAGCATGCGCCTCACGTCGTCCTTCGTGAACCAGCGGGCGTCCTCCAACTCCTCGCCGTCGAAGGCGATCTCGTCGGTCAGCGCCTCGCCGATGCAGCCGATCATGATGTTGGACGGAAACGGCCAGGGCTGCGAGGTCATGTAGCGCACCGCACCCACCCGGATGCCGGCTTCCTCAAACGTTTCCCGGCGGACGGCATCCTCGATGGTCTCTCCCGGCTCCAGGAACCCTGCAAGGCAGGAATACATCTTCTCCACGAAACGCGGCTGGCGGCCCATCAGGCATTTGTCGCCGCGCGTGATCAGCATGATCACCACCGGGTCGGTGCGAGGAAAATGCTGGGCGCCGCAGGCAGCGCAATCGCGCCGGAAGCCGGCTTGGGCGAGGCTCGTCGGAGCGCCGCAATTGGCGCAGAAGCGGTGGCGCCGGTGCCAGTCGAGCAGGGATTTCGCCATGGCGAGCATCCCGAGCTCGTCCTCAGGCACGAGGCCGCGCACGGCGATGGAGCGCAGGTCCACGACCGCGAAGGCGGGATCGTCCTGGAACAGCTCCGTAGCCTCTGGCGCCGCCAGGGTCGCCAGCACCGGGCGATCCCCGAGGGTGCCGAGAAAGACCTGCTCCTGATGGCCAGGGATACGGTTCAGCACCGAAGCGGACAGGAGGCTCGTTCCCGGCTCTCCCGCTTGAAGGATCGGCAGGTCGCCGGCCAGGATCACCATGGCGGTGCGAGGATCCTGCGCGGCCTTGGCGAGCGCCTCCGGATCCCGTTCGGCGCTGTGGCGGACAAGCGGATTCGTGATGTAGCCAATGGGTCGGTTCATGGGGTTCAGGCCGCTGCGAAAAGGCTGGCGGCGCGCTCGATCAGGGCGCTCGCCGCGTGGTCAGGATAGGGTGTCCGGGTGCCATGGCCCCAGACGGGACCGGGCCAGGCCGGATCGGAGCGGAAGCGCCCGATCACGTGCACATGAAGCTGCGTCACGATGTTGCCCAGCGCCCCCACATTCACCTTGTCGGGCTTCGAGAGCTCAAGCATGACCTTGGTGGCGATGCGGATCTCCTGCATCAGCTGGACGGCCTGTTCCTCCGAGAGATCCGTGAGTTCGCTCACCCCCTCGATGCGCGGTACCAGCACGAACCAGGGAAAGCGTGCGTCGTTCAGAAGCAGGACGGAGGAGAGGGCGAGGTCGCCGACGGGGAGCGTGTCGGCGTCGAGCCGGGAATCGAGCGTGAATGTCATGGCGCTATGTAACCGAGCCTGCGGCGTGATGTCAGCCTTGACCGTCGTTATCCCTGATCTCGGGTGCCATTCCCGGCGAGCCGAAGGCGAGGGAAGGGATCCAGCCAACGCTCAGCATTATGGATTCCCTTCCCCTTCGCTGCGCTCCGGCCGGGAATGACATTGGACCGCAGTGGAGAGCGGGGATGACTTTGAAGGGGGCTCGTTTCCAACTTGCGTTTCGCAGCCGATACGCCCATATAGCCGGTGGGAGGTTGGCGAGGGACGTCTCACTCGCCAACCGGGTCAGGTCCGGAAGGAAGCAGCCCTAACGAGACCGAACGGGTCTTCGTCCAGCCTCCCACCTATAAGTTTCTCCAAAGCCTTGCAGTCGATGGACGATACCACAGCCGGCACGCCCCTGAACGACGAGCCGGCCCTGCCGGGCTTCCCCGCCGCGCCCGCTCCCGCAGCGAAGGCCTCCCCCTATCGCGTTCTCGCCCGAAAATACCGCCCCAAGACCTTCGACGACCTGATCGGTCAGGAGGCGATGGTGCGCACCCTCTCGAACGCCTTCGAGACCGGTCGCATCCCGCAGGCCTGGATGCTCACCGGCGTCCGCGGCGTGGGCAAGACCACCACCGCCCGCATCCTCGCCCGCGGCCTCAACTACCAGAGGCAGGACGGCTCCGGTGCCCCCACCATCCACATGCCCGAACTCGGCGTCCATTGCGAAGCCATCATGGAATCGCGGCACGTGGACGTGCTGGAGATGGACGCCGCGTCGCATACCGGCATCGATGACGTCCGCCAGATCATCGACGGCATCCGCTATTCGCCGGTCTCGGCCCGCTACAAGGTCTACATCATCGACGAGGTCCACATGCTCTCGGAGAAGGCGTTCAACGCCTTCCTGAAGACGCTGGAGGAACCGCCGCCGCATGCGAAGTTCATCTTCGCCACCACCGAAATCCGGAAAGTTCCCGTCACGATCTTGTCCCGCTGCCAGCGCTTCGATCTGCGCCGCATCGAGGCGGACAAGCTCGTGGCCCATCTCGGCCGCATTTGCGAGGCCGAGAGCGTGCAGGCGGACCAGGAGGCGCTCGCCGCCATCGCCCGCGCAGCGGAAGGCTCGGCGCGCGATTCCCTCTCCCTCATGGATCAGGCGATTGCCCACGGCGCGGGAGTCGTCACGCCCGACACCGTGCGCGACATGCTGGGTTTGGCCGATCGCACCCAGGTCATCGACCTGTTCGAGGCGGTGATGCGCGGCGACGTGCCGGCGGCTTTCGCAAGCCTTCGTTCGCAATACGATGCC
The DNA here is from genome assembly GCF_016864375.1 of Microvirga sp. VF16. Taxonomy (GTDB): domain Bacteria; phylum Pseudomonadota; class Alphaproteobacteria; order Rhizobiales; family Beijerinckiaceae; genus Microvirga. The sequence goes on from NZ_CP069354.1 coordinate 1,264,378, forward strand.
GGTGCGGATCCGGCCGTGATCCTGTCCGACCTCGCGGCTTTCTCGCATATCGTCACTCGCCTGAAGCTGATCCCGGAAGCCGCGAAGGACCCGGCTCTGTCCGAGATCGAGCGGACCCGCGGCACGGATTATGCGCAGAAGCTCTCGGTGCGGACCCTGTCGCGCGCCTGGCAGATTCTTCTGAAAGGCATTCCCGAGGTTCAATCTTCGAACCGCCCGATTGCCGCGGCGGAAATGGTGATCGTGCGCTTGGCCTATGCGGCCGATCTGCCAACGCCGGACGAGGCACTGCGCGCCCTGAAGGACGGTGCACCTCTTCCCGCCGGCGGCCCTTCCGCGCCGGCCCCCCGGCCTTCCGGTCCCGCCACCTCCGGCAACATGGCGCTTGCAACGTCCCAGCCCCACCCGCAGCCGCGCCCTCAGGCAGCACAGACTGAGCCGACCATGCGCCTGCGCCGCTTCGAGGACGTGGTGGCGCTTGCCGGCGAGAGGCGCGAGATCGTACTGAAATCGCAACTCGAACGGGATGTGCGTCTCGTCCGTTTCGAAGAGGGCCGCATCGAGCTCAGCCTCACCGAGACCGGCAGCCGCACCATCGCCAACGATCTCACCCGCGCGCTCCAGCAATGGACGGGCGAGCGCTGGATGGTGGCGCTCTCCTCTGAAGAGGGACAGCAGACACTGCACGAGAAGGCGGTCGCGGCCGAGCGCGAGCGCAAGGAAGGCGCGGCCAATCATCCTCTCGTGCAGGCGGTGCTGTCGAAGTTTCCCGGCGCGCAGATCGTGAACGTGATCGAGCGCGCAGAGAAGCCGGGCGAGGATGCGGAAACGGAAATCCTCGGCGAGGCCGATGCGCTGGCCGCACACGAAACGGAAGACGACGACGATCTGTTTTAATTCAAGGATAGGGTCATGAAGGACATTATGGGATTGATGAAGCAGGCTCAGGCGATGCAGCAGAAGCTGCAGGACGCCCAGGCCGAGCTCGACACTCTCGAAGTCGACGGCACCGCCGGCGGCGGCGTCGTGACCGTCAAGGTGACCGGCAAGGGCAGCCTCAAGTCCATCAATATCGATCCCTCGCTCATGAACCCGGACGAGAAGGAGATCCTCGAGGATCTCATCGTCGCCGCCATGAACGACGCCCGCGGCAAGGCAGAGCGGATCACGCAGGAGCGCATGGAAAGCCTGACCAAGGGTCTTCCGCTGCCTCCGGGTCTGAAGCTGTTCTGAGCAGAGCATCGCGCGAAGAAGTGGATACCGGTTCTTCGCACTCAGCGATGCAACAAAAGCAAAAGAGACCTTGAATGGCCCAGCACGTCGCCGGCCCTGAGATCGAGCGCCTGATCCAGCTCCTCGCCCGCCTGCCGGGCTTAGGTCCACGGTCGGCGCGGCGCGCGGCGCTTCACCTCATCAAGAAGCGCGAGACGCTGCTCAACCCGCTGAGCGATGCCATGCGCGTCGCCAACGAGCGCATCGTCGTGTGCTCATCCTGCGCCAATGTCGATACCTCGGATCCCTGCACCATCTGCCGGGACGCCAAGCGCGATCCGTCCATCCTCGTGGTGGTCGAGGACGTGTCCGATCTCTGGGCGCTGGAGCGCTCGGGCGCGATCAACGCGAGGTATCATGTGCTCGGCGGCGTGCTCTCGCCGCTCGACGGCGTGCGGCCCGAACACCTGAACCTGGAGCGCCTCGTGGCCCGTGCCTCCGAACCCGGCGTGAGCGAGGTGATCCTGGCGCTGAACGCCACGGTCGACGGGCAGACCACCGCCCATTACATCACGGAGCTTCTCGCTCATCTCCCCGTGAAGGTGACAAAGCTCGCCCACGGCGTCCCCGTCGGCGGCGAACTCGATTACCTCGACGAGGGCACGCTCTCGGCGGCGATCCGGCAGCGCACATCGTTCTGAAGCGAAACCGTTTCTTCCTTCGTCATCCCCGGGCTTGTCCCGGGGATCCACGTCTTTCTTGCCCAAGGCGTTAAGGCGTGGATGGCCGGAACAAGTCCGGCCATGACGGGATGGGTGTCATCCCCGGCGGCCGCAGGCTGGGAGGGGATCCATCTGTCAAATCGCGCAACCGGCAGATGATGACGTGACAGGCCCGAGCGCCGTTGCTAATCAGGCGGCAACGAAACCCCTTGCCTCGAGTTGCCCATGTCCAACCTTGCCCAAACCATCGACGCCGCCTGGGAAGACCGGGCCAATGTGAATCCTTCGACGACTGGCGCTGTGCGCGAAGCCGTCGAGGAATCGATGAACCTCCTCGATTCCGGCAAGGCGCGCGTCGCCGAGAAGACCGGCGGCGAGTGGCAGGTGCATCAATGGCTGAAGAAGGCGGTGCTGCTATCCTTCCGCCTGAATGACATGGGCATCATCAAGGGCGGGCCGGGCAATGCCGTGTGGTGGGACAAGGTGCCCTCCAAGTTCGACAACTGGTCCGAGGTCGAGTTTAAGGCGGCGGGCTTCCGCGCCGTGCCGAACTGCACCGTGCGCCGCGGCGCCTATATCGCGCCGAACGTCATCCTGATGCCCTCCTTCGTCAATCTCGGCGCCTATGTGGACGAGGGCACCATGGTCGACACTTGGGCGACGGTCGGCTCCTGCGCCCAGATCGGCAAGAACGTGCATCTCTCCGGCGGCGTTGGCATCGGCGGCGTGCTGGAGCCGCTCCAGGCCAACCCGACCATCATCGAGGACAATTGCTTCATCGGCGCCCGCTCCGAGGTTGTCGAGGGCGTGGTCGTGGGTGAGGGCTCGGTGCTCTCCATGGGCGTGTTCATCTCGGCCTCGACCAAGATCATCGACCGCAACACCGGCGAGGTTTTTTTGGGCCGCGTGCCGCCTTACTCCGTGGTCGTCCCCGGCTCGCTCCCAGGCAAGCCGCTCCCGGACGGTACCCCGGGCCCGTCCCTCTACTGCGCCGTCATCGTGAAGCGCGTCGATGCGCAGACCCGCGCGAAGACGGGGATCAACGAGCTGTTGCGGGACTAACAAGATTGTAGCCTTCCCCTCGTTTGTGTTACATAGTGACATATACGGGGGATGACTTGGAACTGCTGCGATATATCTTCGGCTTTGAGGGCCGCATCAATCGAGCCCATATTTGGATTGGAGCAATCTTAAATCTGATCCTCACCAACGTACTCGATTTGCTCTCGCCCCTCGGCAATAGGGTCTTCGGACAAATTTTGGGAGAGATCATTTTCGGAGGGATCAATCTTCGGAGGGATCAATCTATTGCTGATCGCCTCCTTCATTTCTCTCGAGGTTAGGCGCTTACATGATCGGAATAAGTCCGGTTGGTGGCTGCTGCTGCAATCTCTGCCCTTCGTCGTATTGATCGCTTTTCTATATGTTCTTTCCGGTTCTGGAGATGATTCTACGAAAACCGGATTTGCACAACATCTGCTAACCTGGGCAAGTTTGCCAATCTGGGCGGTCTTTCTATGGTTTTTCGTGCAACTCTTTTGTTTGCGCGGAACGGTCGGTCCTAATCGATTTGGGCCAGATCCGCTTGAGAGTAACCGCGCGCAAATAGAGCCGGAGGTTGTTAGGGATTGATTTTATAGGCGAACGTGCATCATGGAGATATGCTGCACGACCTCTCTCCGCTCTCTCTCGCCCAATCCCTCCTGCGCTGCCCCTCGGTGACACCAGAGGAGGGCGGGGCGCTCGCCTTCATCGAGAGCGTGCTCAAGGAGGCGGGGTTCGAGGTCCACCGTCCGGTCTTCTCCGAACCCGGCACGCCGGACGTCGAGAACCTCTATGCCCGCTACGGCAAGGGCGAGCCCTATCTGCTTTTTGCTGGTCATACGGATGTGGTGCCGCCGGGCGATGTGAGCCGGTGGCAATACGATCCCTTCAGCGGCGAGATCCATGGCGGCGAGCTTTATGGGCGCGGCGCGGTGGATATGAAGGGCGGCATCGCCTGCATGATGGCAGGGGCGCTCGATTTCATTCGCCATAACCCGGACTTCAAGGGTTCCATCGGTTTTCTGATCACAGGAGACGAGGAGGGGCCTGCCGTCAACGGCACGGTAAAGCTCCTCGAGTGGGCGAAGGGGCGCGGCGAGCGGTTCAGTCATTGCATCCTGGGAGAGCCGACGAACCCGAACCAGCTCGGTGACATGATCAAGATCGGGCGGCGTGGGTCGCTCACGGGCAAGATCGTTGTCGAGGGCAAGCAGGGGCACGTGGCCTATCCGCATCTCGCGGACAATCCGATTCCAGGCATGATGCGCCTGCTCGACGGGCTCCTGAAGGAGCCGCTCGATCGGGGGACGGACCATTTCGATGCCTCGAACCTGGAGGTGACCACGGTCGATGTGGGCAATCCTGCGGCCAACGTGATCCCGGCTGAGGCGAGGGCTACCTTCAACATCCGCTTCAACGATCTCTGGACGCCGCACAGCCTGGAGGCGGAGATCGAGCGGCGCCTGCGCGAGGCCGCCGGCAACACGGTGCGCTATGCTCTGACGGTGGAGCCGACCAACGCGGTCGCCTTCCTCACGCCGCCCAATGCGTTCGTGGGTTTCATCGCCGACGCCATCAGGGCCGAGACCGGCTCGCAGCCGAAGCTCTCCACCACGGGCGGCACGTCGGATGCTCGCTTCATTGTGAAGTATTGCCCCGTGGTCGAATTCGGCCTCGTCGGACAGACCATGCACCAGATCGACGAGCGCGTGGCCGTTGCCGATTTGGACCGTCTGGCAGTGATTTACCGCAAGGTGCTGGACGCCTATTTCGCCGCGTGAGTTCAAAAGGGGAACTTGACTATTTAGACTAAAGTCGAAGAATAGCCGGAACGTTTTGCAGGGTCCGTCCATTTCTGAGGGCAATCGTCTTCGAAAAAGAGGCCGCTCATGATCGTCACGGCTGATGAGGTCAACCGCTCGTTCAGGGGAACGCTGGATCTGCTCCACAGCAGGTCTGAGGGACTGAAATCCTTCGATATGAGCGAGCGGGGCTTCTGGCGTTCCTTCATGGCGATCTGGCTGACGCTTCCGGCCTATGTGGTGTCCCTTGCCTTCGAGCGCCTCCGCCTCGGTCTGTTGCAGCCGGACCGGTCCCTTCTCGACAATGTCTGGGTCGATCTCGTCGTGGCGTTCGGCCATGTGGCGGGATTTGTCGCCTTGCCGCTCGCGATGATCTGGGTCGCGCGATGGTTTCGGTTCGAGAAGGCCTATGTGCCCTTCGTGATCGTGACGAACTGGATCTCCGTCATCGGTATGCTGGTCCTTTCGGTTCCGGCCATGCTCATGCTTCTCGGCTGGGCGCCTCCGGGGCTCGCTAGCCTGTTCAGCCTCGCCTTCGCGATCATCATCGTGAGATTGCAATGGTTCGCCACCAAGGCGACTCTGGGGCTCGGGAGTCTGCCGGCGCTGGGCATCGTCGTCCTCGGCATCGTGCTCAATTCATTCGTCGGAATGGCAATGCGGAGCCTTCTAGGCTAGGTCCGGGTAATCGACCCCAATCAGGTAGAGACCCGTCGGCGGTGCCATGGGCCCGCAGCGCTTGCGGTCGCGCGCGTCGAGGACTGCGCGTACGTCCTCCACCGACCAGCGCCCCGCACCGGCGCGCTCCAGGGTTCCCGTCATCGAGCGCACTTGATGATGCAGGAAGGAGCGGGCGGAGGCATAGATGCGGATTTCGTCACCGATCCGCTCCACATCGAGCCGGTCGAGGGTGCGAATCGGGCTATTGGCCTGACATTCCGCCGCCCGGAACGTCGTGAAATCGTGCCGCCCGATCAGCAGTTGTGCGGCTTCGTGCATGACGTCGGCATCGAGCGCCCAGGCCACGTGCCAGACGCGGCTCGCATCGAGCGTCGGCGGCGCACGGCGGTTGAGGATGCGATAGACGTAGTGGCGCTTGATGGCGGAGATGCGGGCATTGAACGTCTCGGGCACGACCTGCGCCGAGAGGATCGCGACGGGAGCAGGCTTCAGATGAGCGTTGGTGGCATCACGCACCGTGTCCGGCCGCCATTCCTTCTCCAGATCGACGTGTACGACCTGATGGGTGGCGTGGACTCCGGAATCGGTGCGCCCGGCGCAGTGAATGCGCACGGCTGAACCTGTGAACCGTGCGATGGCATCCTCCACCGCCTGCTGGACGGAGAGGCCGTTAGTCTGATGCTGCCAACCGGTGAAGGGCGTGCCGTCATATTCGACGACAAGCTTGTAGCGAGGCATGTTATTCCAGTTCTGCGAATGCCTGGGCGTAGGATACCGGACCATGGGCGCCTTTGCCCCTGTCCGAAAGCGCGAGACCCTGAAGATAAGGCCCGTCATAAGGGGTTTTCAGCTTCTCCGCCAATTTCGGATCGAAGCCGAAGCGGCCGTAATAATGCGGCTCTCCCAGCACTAGGACCAGATCGTAGTCTTTTTCCGTCAGCCGCTTCAGCCCGTCCTGGACGAGGGCCGCGCCGATACCTTGCTTTTGGAACGAGGGTGTAACGGCCAAGGGGGCGAGGACTGCCGCCTTGATAGACGGAGTCCCAAGCAGGATCAGACGGGAATAGGCAATGTGGCCGGCTGGCTTGTCGTCATAAGCGATGAGGGAGAGGATGAGATCGCCATCATCGTGCATGTCCCGCACGAGATCCGCTTCTGCCAATTGTCCGAAGGCTGCGGAATAAATGGCGCAGAGTGCCGTCCAATCGGTGGTTTCCTCAAGACGGATCCTCATGCCGGACCTCATGCAAATTTGGCGCCCGATCCAAGCCTCACGCCACGCAAGAACTCCTCGAAAACCACGGGTCCCTTGCCGGCACGCTGCACCTGGATCAGACGGATCGCCCCTTCGCCACAGGATATCGTACCATCATTGTCGACGAGAGTCGCGGGCGAAGCTGAGCCTTGCCCCAGGGTCGCGCGCAAAACCTTCACCCGCTCCTGGCCCTTGCCGAAATCGGCGGTGAAATAGGCGCCGGGGAAGGGCGAGAGCCCGCGGATATGATCATGAACCGCCTGAGCCGGCTGCGACCAGTCGATCAGCGCTTCCTCGTTCTTGATCTTGTGGGCGTAGGTCACGCCGTCCTCCGGCTGGGGCGTGAAGCCCAGGCCCCCACGCGAGAGAGCGGCGAGTGCCCGCACCATGAGGTCGGCGCCGAGAACCATGAGCCTGTCATGCAACTCGCCTGCATTCATGTCCGGCGTGATCGCCACGCGCTCGACCATGGCGACGGGGCCTGTATCGAGGCCTTCTTCCATCTTCATGACGGCGACGCCCGTTTCCTTGTCGCCAGCCATGACCGCCCGCTGGATCGGGGCCGCGCCGCGCCAGCGGGGGAGGAGGGAGGCGTGAAGGTTGAGGCAGCCCAGTTCCGGCGCCTCAAGGATCGTCTTCGGCAGCAGCATGCCATAGGCGACGACGACTGCTACGTCGGCATTGTGGCTGCGGAAAATCTCGGCTGCTTCCTCCGTGCGCAGGGTCTTCGGCGTCAGCACGGGAATCCCGAACCGGTCGGCCATCTTGTGGACGGGGGAGGGCTTCAACTCCATGCCGCGGCCGGCCGCGGCGGGCGGGCGGGTATAAACGGCGATGACGTCGTGACCCTGGCCGACGATCTCGGAGAGAGTGGGCACCGCGAAATCGGGCGTGCCCATGAAGACGACGCGCAGGCTCATGCTCCCGCCTCGCGCCGTGCCACCTTCTTGAACTTGGTCATCACCCGGTCGCGCTTGAGCTTCGACAGATAGTCGATGAAGAGCACGCCATTCAGGTGATCGATCTCATGCTGCACGCAGGTGGCCAGGAGCCCGTCCGCGTCCTGCTCGATCGTCTCGCCCTGCAGGTTCATGTAGCGGAAACGCACCCGGTCCGGTCGCTCGACCTCTTCGTAATATTCGGGAATCGACAGGCAGCCTTCCTCGTAAGTGCGCTTCTCCTCCGAGGCCCAAGTGATTTCCGGGTTGATGAGCACCAGCGGCTGGCGCTCGTCCTCTGACTTCGACACGTCCATGGTCACCATTCGGACCGGCACGCCGATCTGGATGGCGGCGAGGCCGACGCCGGGGGCGTCGTACATGGTTTCCAGCATGTCGTCGGCCAGCCGGCGGATCTCGCTCGTGATTTCCTTAACAGGTTCGGAAACCAGTCGGAGCTTGGAATCGGGAATGATGACGAGGGGTCTGATGCTCATGATCGCGGGAGATAAGCGCTTAGCTGAGGATGGTCAAATCGTTCGTCTTATGTTCGGATGCATCCGTCAACCGGAACTATAAGCTCCATGAACGACGTTGTCCTGATCCTCGGCAAGACATCCCTGACCTGGGGTCAGATCGTCATGGGGATGGCGGGGTTGAGTCTCCTTCTCCTCTTGCTCGTGACGGCGCTTCTCCTGCGGACCCGCCGGGAGAGGGCGTTGGAGGCAGCCATCGCGGCCGAGCGGGCGCGGGAGATGGACGACAAGGTGGCGGAACTCACCCGGGCGCAGTCGGAGATGACGGGGCGGATGCGGACCATGGCCGAGGTTTTCGGCACTCGCCAGAGCGATTTCGTCCGCATGATCTCGGAGCGGATCGACGGGCTGCAGCACCGGGTCGGGCAGGGACTGGAGACCTCCACGCGCCACCAGACGGAGAACCTGTCCAAGCTGAACGAGCGCCTCGCCGTGATCGATGCGGCGCAGCAGAACCTGACAAACCTCACGGGCGAGATCGTGGGACTCAAGGACATCCTCTCCAACAAGCAGACCCGGGGCGCTTATGGGCAAGGACGGATGGAGGCGATCGTCCGCGATGGGCTGCCGGCCAACGCCTTCGAGTTCCAGGCGACCCTGTCGAACCGCACGCGGCCCGATTGCCTCGTGCGCCTGCCGGGCGACGAACGCGGCCTCGTGATCGATGCCAAGTTCCCGCTGGAAGGCTTCACCCTCTTCCGGGGGGCCAAGGGCGACGAGGCCCGCGGCCGAGCGGCTGCCAAGGTCCGCAACGACATGCTCGTGCATGTGAAGGACATCGCGGAAAAGTACCTGATCCCAGGCGAGACCCAGGACATCGCGATGCTGTTCGTGCCTGCGGAGTCGATCTATGCGGACCTTGCCGAGCATTTCGACGATGTGGTGCAGAAGGCGCATCGCGCCCGTATCGTCATCGTCTCGCCTTCGCTGCTGACACTCGCCATCCAGGTCATGCAGGCGCTGGTCCGCGACGCCCGCATCCGCGAGGAGGCGAGGGTGATCCAGGTCGAGGTCCAGAAGCTTTTGGAAGATGTCGAGCGTCTCGATGCCCGGGTGTCGAAACTCGATACCCATTTCCGGCAGGCGCAGGACGATGTCTCCCAGATCCGGGTCTCGACAGACAAGATCGTCAAGCGCGGACAAAAGATCGAAACCCTCGAATTCGACGAGGGCGATGCCGAGGCCCGGGCCGAGTGGCTGCGTCTTCAGGGCCGGAATCTCCGGGCCGTGGAATAGGTCGGGAACTGCCTTTCGTCCGCGACGTTCTTCCCACGCTACAAGGGCGCCATGCGGCTGATGGCGTTCGCATATCGGTACAGCCCAGAACTCGGGAAGGATTGCGCTATGGGCCTTTTGTCAAAGGATATCAAATCGTTGGATGATCTCTTCATCCACACCCTGCAGGACATTTACTACGCAGAGCAGCAGATCACGAAGGCGCTGCCGGAAATGATCGAGAAAGCGAGCGACCCGCAGCTCAAGCAGGCGTTCCAGACCCATCTTGGCGAAACCCAGCAACAGATCCAAATGGTCGAGCAGGTATTCCGCATGCATGGCCACGATCCGAAGGGCACGACCTGTCCGGCCATCGACGGCATCATCGACGAAGCTCAAGATATCGCCGGCGATATCGATGATCCGCAGGTTCTCGATGCAGCGCTTCTCGCCGCTGCACAGGCCGTGGAACACTACGAGATCACCCGCTACGGGACGCTCACGGCCTGGGCCAAGCAGCTCGGCCGCGAGGATTGCGCCGGCGTCCTGCATCAGATCCTGGATCAGGAAAAGGCCACGGATCAGAAGCTCAACCGGATCGCCGAGAGCAAGATCAACACGAAGGCTGCTTAGGCTCTTCGTTCATTGGAAAACAAAAATGGCCTCCGAATGGAGGCCATTTTTGTTTTCCATGTCGGGTTAGCCCACAGCTGTCATGGCCGGGCTTGTCCCGGCCATCTCGATGTGAAGAGCGCAGGGCTTCAAGCTATCGGGGTCGCCGGCACAAGGCTGGTGATGACGGGAAGTGGAGCCATTTCCAACTCTACTTCACCGGCAACGCGTAGGCGCGCAAAAAATCCGCCAGATCGTTGGTGATGTAGTCGATATCCGGCGTCTGGACCGCCTCCTGCTCGAAACTCTCCCGGAACGGATCGAAGGTCTTAGGCACGATGAGGGTGGTCGTCATGCCGAGTTCGTGCGGTACGGTCAGGTTCTTGGCAATATCCTCGAACATGGCCGCGCGGGCAGGCTCCACGCCATGCTTCTCAAGGAAGATCTCGTAGGCGCGCCGATCGGGCTTGGGCACGAAGTTCGAGGCCGCGATGTCGAACACATCCTCGAAATGGTCGAGAATGCCGATCTTCTTTGCCACGTTCTCCGCATGCTTGCGGGAACCGTTGGTGAGGATGAGCTTGCGGCCGGGCAGCTTCTCGATGGCTTCTCCCAGGCTGTGGTTCAGCTCGATATCCGTGTGGTCGATATCGTGGGCGAAATCGAGGAAGTCGTGCGGATCGATATCGTGCTCCTCAATGAGCGCCTTAAGGGTCGTGCCATATTTGTGATAGAAATACTTCTGCAGCGCCTGGGCGGACAGGCCATCGAGCCCGAAAAGTTCCGTGATGTAGAGCGTGATGCGCTCGTCGATCTGAGGCCAGACCCGCGAGGTGTGCGGGTAGAGCGTATTGTCCAGGTCGAAGACCCACGTCTCCACATGCGAGAATTGTCGGGAGTCGGACGACGACAGGTGGCTTTCAGCAGACGGTTTAGCGTTCATGGATCCCAAAGACGGCAATGGGGCCGTGCGGCCCCACTGACAAAAATATAGGCGCTTTCGGACGCTTCGTGAAGGGTAAAGCCTTACCCCCTCCGGATCAGGGTGCCTGCACCATGGTCGGTAAACAGCTCCAGCAGCACTGCATGCGGCACCTTGCCGTCGAGAATGACGACCGCTTCCACACCCTTCTCCAGGGCATAGATGCAGGTTTCGATCTTCGGGATCATGCCGTCCGTGATGGTGCCGTCGGCGATCAGGCGGCGGCAATCCTCGATGGTCATTTCCGGAATGAGGTTCTTGTTCTTGTCGAGAACGCCCGGGACGTCCGTCAGCAGCAGGAGGCGCTTGGCCGTCATGGCGCCTGCAATGGCGCCGGCGAAGGTGTCGGCGTTGACGTTGTAGGTCTGGCCATCTTGGCCGGTCGCGACCGGGGCAAGGACCGGGATCAGCTCGGCTTGGAGAACCTGATCGAGAACCGCCCGGTTCACGTTCTCCGGCTCGCCGACGAAGCCGAGATCCACCACCTTCTCGATGTTGGAATCGGGATCGACCGTGGTGCGGGTCACCTTCCGGGCGGTGACCATGTTGCCGTCCTTGCCGGACAGGCCGACCGCCTTGCCGCCCTCAGCCCCGATCCAGCCGACGATCTGCTTGTTGATGGAGCCTGCAAGCACCATCTCGACGACCTCAACCGTGGCCGCATCCGTGACGCGAAGCCCGCCCTTGAACTCGGACTTGATCCCGAGCTTTTCCAGCATCTTGCCGATCTGCGGCCCGCCGCCATGGACGACGATAGGCTTGATGCCCGATTGTTCGAGCAGAACCACGTCCTCGGCAAAATCCTCGGCCGCCGCCCGGTCACCCATGGCATGGCCGCCATACTTGATCACCACGACCTGCTGGTCATAGCGCTGCATGTGCGGCAGGGCCTGGACAAGCACCTCGGCCTGCACATGAACGTCGGGAAGGGGCGTGGACGGATCGGACATGGACGGCTCCGGCGCGGTCATCAGGATCAAACGGCCTGCCTTCTAGCTGAAGGAGGGACGGCTGGAAACAGAGAGTTCAGGCTCGCAGGCGAAGAAGGGCCGAGATTCCCACCAGTAACCAGCCCAGCATCAGGAGAAAGCCCCCCGTCGGCGCAGCCCTCGGAAACAGCGCAACACCTGAAAAGGCCCGACGGGACAGGTCGCCGCAAAACAAGATAAGGCCGAGGATCAGCACGTAGCCGGCGATCTGGGCCAGCATGGGGTTCACGGCGCCGGCTGCCATCAGCGCCACGAGGGCGAGCAGGGCCGGAGCGTGGAAGAGCAGGAATTGTGCTGCCGTCGTGAGATTGCCGCCCGTGATATGGGCGGCTGCGGCCGAGAGGCCGACACCGAGGAGGCCGGAGAGCGAGGCCAGAACGATCAGGATCCGGGCGGCGAGGTTCATCCCGCGCCTCGTTCGCTCAGGAGCCGGGCGATTTCGGCGCGCAGCTCCGGGATGCCGAGGCCCGAGCGGCTGGAGGTGAAGAGGATCTCGGGGTAGGCGGCGGCGCGCTTCTCGATCTTCTGCAGGGTCTCGGCGATGCGTTTGTCGAGCTCGCCTTTCTTCAACTCGTCTGCCTTGGTCAGGACGATCTGGTAGGAGACGGCGGCCGTGCCGAGGGTTTCCAGCACCGCCTCATCCACCGGCTTGATGCCATGGCGGGCATCGATCAGCACGTAGACACGGGCGAGGCTTGCCCTTCCGCGCAGGTAATCGTGGATCAGCTGCGTCCAGGCCTGCACCTTTTGCTTCTCGACGGCGGCAAAGCCGTAGCCGGGCATGTCGACCAGGTGAAAGCGGTCGTTGATATTGAAGAAGTTGAGCTGCTGTGTCCGCCCCGGCGTGTGCGACGTGCGGGCGAGCGTGTTGCGCCCGGTCAGCGCATTTACGAGGCTCGACTTGCCCACGTTGGAGCGGCCGGCGAAGGCGATCTCCACCTTGCTCATGGGTGGCAGGTTCTTCAGGGAATTCGCGGCCCAGATGAAATCCGCCTCGCCGGCAAAGAGCTTGCGGCCGATCTCGAGAAAGGGGTCGGTGTCGGGTTCCATATCGGTCATGGAGGTCCTTATCGGCGCTTGGTGCCTGGAGTTCAAGGCACCTCGCTCAAGCTTTTCCCGTCGCTCAGGGCACAGAGAGCCAGAAGGGCTCCGCTTTCACGAGCTTTCCAGAAGCCTTTTCGGCCCTGGAGAGGAGCTTGCGCTCACGCCGTTTCGTATAGCCGGCCGCCTTTTGCACCGATTTTTCGAACGAGGGATCGAGAAGGGTTCGGCCAACCTCGATGTCGTTCAACTTGCCCAGCATGTCCTGCAGGCCTTCCAGAAGGTCCAACATGGCCTTTCGACTCTTGCGTGCCGGAACGCCCGGAAACAAGGTCGTAAAGAATTCCACGCCGTAGCGCAGCTTCTTGATTCGGATGCGGAGTTTATGGCGGGCGTCTCCGTCGAGATCGGCCATCTGCCGTGCGTCTTTCCGGATACGCTGCCAGCGACGCGAGAATTCCTCGATCCCGCGGTCCTGAGCAGGCAGGTCGCGTGCCGCCAGGATCGCCGGCTTGCGGCGCGTGAGCCATCGCCCGGACTCGATCCAGGTCGCGGCCTTCAGGATCGCTCTCATGAAGCGGGGTTTGGACAGGGTTTCCAGAAGTCCCTCGAAGGCTTCCGCGCGCTGGCGCTCGGCTTCCTCCAGCACCGGCAGACCGTGGTTTTTATCGTCGACCTTCCGCACCCTCGCGATCAGGACGTCGAGATCGCGAACTCTACCGAGCTTTTTTCCGGCCCAGCGGAGTTCAGCCTTCATGGCCTTGCTGTTCCGATCCTGCAGCATCGGCTTGAACAGCGAGATCGCAGCATCGAGCCGCCGAAAGCCCACCCGCATCTGATGAACCAACTCAGGATCGTCGCTCCGGCGCAGCGGCGCCTCGTTGCGGATGATCTGGGACAGGCAGGAGCGCGCGATCATCTGGAACGCTTCGGCACATGAGGCGTGGGTTGGAATGACGGTCCGGTCGGCCTTTACAGGCTTATTGTCGGCTTCGCCGAGAAGCCTGTAGCCGCGTTCGGACTTGGTGACCGGAGAGAGACGGAACGGGATGCTGTCGGCGAGATCGTCGGCGAGGGCGAAGAGAGCGGACGGGGCGCCATCCTTCAATTCGAGTTCGACCTCGCAGAATTGCTCGGCGCCGGTATCGGTTGCCGCTTTGGCCTGGTCCAGGGCGAGTTCGATGGTTGCTCCATCGCGCCTGATCTCGAACGCCCGACGATCTGTCTCCACCGTGAAGACCGGCTTGATGTTGCTGCGGATCGTCTCGTCGGCGACAAGGGCGGCCAGCGGCGTGCCCGTAGCGGCAGCAAGATCGAGGCCGCCTTCGACAGGTGTCTCCCATTCGCCCCGGTCGAGGGCGAAGCCGCGTGTCTTGCGTTCGGCCTTGATGGTCTGCGTGCTGCATCCGTTCTTCTCCCGAACGCGGAGGGACAGTCCCGCCTTATGCAGGGCGCAATCCGTTGAATCGAAATAGACGGCGTGAAGGGCACCGCCCTGGTCCGGAAGCATCCGGGCCTGCGCCATCAGCGGATGCTGGAGTAACTCGCCTGTTGCATCTGCGGCGAGTTCCAGCTTCAGCTCGATCTCGCTTGCTCTCACGAACTTATTCTTGTCCTGCCATTGGGCGTTCATGGCTAGCCGCCGATCCGGTTTCTCTTGCCGCGATCATCTAGAGCGTTTCGGAATGAAAGCCACGAGGAAGACCTCTAGCGGGCTCTTCCGAAATGCAGATTCCAGAAGTGTATCGCTCTTCTACAAAACTGGAGGAGTGTATTCGGCTAAGGCGCCAGCATGTTGAGGCTCTGAGATTCTTCCCCAGGGCTCGACCATGACAGACGCTCCCATTCTCATCCGCTCGGTCGAAGTCCTCTCGGATGATTGGGCGATCCTCAAGAAATTCATCTTCGACTATCGCCGCCGTGACGGAAGCCTGGAACGGCAGGTCCGGCAGACCTATGATCGGGGGCATGGCGCCGTGATTTTGCCCTATGATCCCGAGCGCGGTACGGTGCTGCTCGTCCGGCAGTTTCGGTTGCCGGCCTATGTGACCGGCCATCTCGAGCCGCTGATCGAGGCTTGCGCGGGGCTTCTTGACAAGGATGATCCGGAAACCTGCATCCGCCGGGAGGCCCAGGAGGAACTCGGCTACAGGCTGCGCGATCTGCAGCCTGTTTTCCATGTCTTCATGAGCCCTGGCAGCGTGACCGAGCGGCTGATGTTCTTCCTTGCCCGCTATTCGCCGATCGACCGGATCGGCCAGGGCGGGGGCGACAGGCACGAGGGCGAGGATATTGAAGTTCTGGAGATAGCGCTCGAAGACGCTCTCGGCATGATTGACCAAGGACAGATCGTCGACGGCAAGACCATCATGCTGCTGCAGCATCTGAAGCTCAAAGGGGTGATACAGGATCGCGAGCGATCAGGCCGCCCTTCGTAGGGCCTCGAGATCCGCTCCCCGGATGGCGTCGAGGTTGTGGGTGATCTTGTCGACGCCCCAGTCCCACCAGCGGATAGAGAGCAGTTCAGTGATCACCTCGTCCGGAAAGCGCATGCGGATGATCTTGGCCGGATTGCCGCCGACGATGGCGTAGGGCGGCACATCAGCCACCACGACCGACTTCGTTGCAATGATCGCCCCATCACCGATGATGACACCCGGCAGGATCGTGGCTTCGTGCCCGATCCAGACGTCGTTTCCGACGATCGTATCGCCTTTGAATCCCGTCTCGACGGCGGCAAAGTCGAAGCCTTCCTCCCAGCCGTGGCCGAAGATGTTGAACGGATAGGTCGAGAAGCCGGTCATGGCGTGATTGGCGCCGTTCATGATGAAGGTGGCACCCGCCGCGATGGCGCAGAATTTCCCGATGACGAGCTTGTCGCCGATGAAGTCGTAGTGGTGCAGCACGCAGCGCTCCACGAAGGCTTCGGGGCCTCGCGGGTCGTCGTAATAGCTGAAGTCCCCGACCTCGATGTTCGGCTGGTTCACGAAGGCCTTGAGAAACCCCACGCGGGGATGACCCGGGAGCGGGTGAGGGTTCAAGGGATTGGGACCGGATGCCGTCATTGCCGCCTCGTCGATGATTCAAACGAAAATCCCCGGGACAGGGCCCGGGGATGATCACGTCCAATCGGTTGCCGCTCAGCCCTTGGCGGTGCTGGTCTTGCGGCTGAAGGTCTTGCGCAGGTTGTCGAAGAGTTCGATCTTCACGCCGTTGCGCTTCATGATGAAGCCCTGCTGGGTCACCGAGAGCAGGTTGTTCCAGGCCCAGTAGATCACGAGGCCGGCCGGGAACGAGCCCAGCATGAAGGTGAAGATCACCGGCATCCAGGCGAAGACCTGCTTTTGAACCGGGTCCGGCGGCTCCGGATTCATCTTCATCTGCAGCCACATGGTGATGCCCATGATGATCGGCCAAACGCCGAGCATCAGGAAGGGGCCGACCACCGGCAACGCGCCCGGATTGAAAGGCAGGAGGCCGAACAGGTTGAAGATCGTGGTCGGATCGGGCGCGGCGAGGTCGCGGATCCAGCCGAAGAACGGCGCATGGCGCATTTCGATGGTGACGAAGAGCACCTTGTAGAGCGCGAAGAAGACCGGGATCTGGATCAGCACCGGCCAGCAGCCGGCGACCGGGTTGATCTTCTCCTTGCGGTAGAGCTCCATCAGCGCCTGCTGCTGCTTCATCTTGTCGTCAGCATAGCGCTCGCGGATGGAGGCCATCTCCGGCTGCACCGCCTTCATCTTCGCCATGGAGGCGTAGGACTTGTTGGCGAGCGGGAAGAACAGGATCTTCAGCAGAACCGTGACGAGCAGGATCGCGATGCCGAAATTGCCGAACAGGTGGAAGAAGAAGTCGAGCACCTTAAAGAGCGGCTTGGTGATGAAGTAGAACCAGCCCCAATCGATCAGGAGATCGAAGTTCTTGATGCTGTACCGCTCGTGATAGGCATCGACGGTCGCGACCTCCTTGGCGCCGGCAAAGAGGCGCTGGGTCACTTCCGTGGTCGCGCCGGGCTGGAGCGTCTGAGCTGCGCCGGCGATCGTGGCTTGGTAGGTGCGATCCGTCGTCTGGCCCTGCTGCGAGGTGAAGGAGCCCTGGAAGGGCTGCGTCTGATCGGGAATGACCGCGGCGGCCCAATACTTGTCGGTAATGCCGAGGAAACCGCCGGTGACGGAGTTCCAGATCTGGCCGACCGTATTGCCGCCCGAGATCGGCTCCTTTTTATCAAGGTTCGCGTAGGTGATTTCCTGCAGGCCCTCGTCGCCGAGAACGCCAATCATGCCCTCATGCAGCACGTAATAGCCGAGAGTGACCGGGCGTCCGTGGCGGGAAACGAGGCTGTAGGATTGCAGCGTCACGGGAGCCGAGCCGCGGTTCTCGACCGCGTCCTTCACCGTGAACATGAACTTGTCGTCAACCGAGATCGTGCGGCGGAAGACCAAACCCTGCTCGTTCTGCCAGGTCAGGGTAACGGGGCTGCTGGGAGTGAGCGAGGTCTTGTCCGCCGTCCACACGGTATTTTGGTTCGGCAGGCTGCCGGCCTGCGCGCCGATCCAGCCGAATTCCGCGTAGTAGGGATTCTGAACGCCGGTGGGCGACAGGAGCACGATGATCGGGCTCTTGGGGTCGACAGTCTCGCGATAGTTCTTCAGGGACACGTCGTCGATGCGGCCGCCGCGCAGGTTGATCGAGCCGGCGATGGAGGGCGTATCGATGGTCACGCGCGGCGAGCGGGCAAGGGCCGCCTCGCGGGATTCGATCGTCGGACCGGTCGGCGTGCTCGGAACCGTTCCGGGCACGGTGGGCGAGGCACCGCCGGCCTGGCTCGGGCTCGCGGGCGGAGTTGGCGCCGTCGGATTGACCTGCGTGGATTGCTGCTGCTGGGCGGCCTGCCGCTGCCTTTCGGCCTGGGGAGCCGCAAAGAAGTATTGCCAGCCTAGCAAAACCGCCAGCGACAGGGCGATGGCGATGATGAGGTTTTTGTTGTCTTCACGCATGGGAATGTCCGCGACGCTCGCCGTTGGGGGGAGGTGAGGAGGATTTGGTACGCTCTGCGGGGGACGCACTTTTCGGCTTGGTGACTGCCCGCAGCGCGCGCCGAAGATCGTCGATGAGCAGATCGAAATCGGCTGCGAGGATTTCGCGCCGTCCGATGACGACCACGTCCGCATCGATGTTCGCGTAATCCTGGCCTGCCGTCGGAATGGCGGCCCGGAGTCGGCGCTTGATCCGGTTGCGTTCGGTGGCGTGGCCGACCCGCTTCGTCACCGTGAGGCCGAAGCGCAGGCCGAGGCCTGAACCCTCGCGCAATCGAGCCTGGACCGACATCCGCTCGGTATGAAAGCGGCGGCCAGAGGCCGCCGCGACGAAGTCAGGTCTTTTCGTCAGACGCCCGAGGCTTAACTCTGCGCGAGGCTCGCGCATCGGGCTATCCTAGGCTGCTTACGCCGAAAGGCGCTTGCGGCCATGGGCGCGGCGAGCGGCAATGACCTTACGGCCACCCTTGGTCGCCATGCGCGCACGGAAGCCGTGGCGGCGCTTGCGAACCAGCTTGCTCGGTTGATACGTCCTCTTCACGGCACATCTCCGGTCGAATGGGGCAGCGGTGCTCGATGGCTCGCGCCCGTCTGGTAAGATGGGGTTGCCCCCGAAACTGTTTCGAAAAAACGATCAGCGCCCCAGAAGAGCGCTGTCAGCTTGCGGGCTTATGACGGAATGGAGGGGCAAAGTCAACGCCGCTCTGGCCTTTATGCGGCAATCAGCCCGGCGTCCAGATCCGGTAGGTTTGTCCCGGTCAGGCGTTACATATCCCACCGAAACCAGGAGAATCCGTGGCCGAGACGCCGCCAAAATTCCATAGAACGGAGAAGCCCGGCCGTCTCCGGCGCATTTTGCCTCTCGCACTGCTGCTTGCGGGCTTGACGGGTGTTTTCGCAACCGGTCTGCACCGTTCCTTCAACCTCGAGACCTTCATCCATTATCAGGCTGGGCTTCAGGAGCTCGTTGCGGCCCATCACTGGACAATGCTGGGGCTTTTTGGCCTGATCTATGTGGTGGCGGTGACCCTGTCCCTGCCGGTTTCGGCCTTCTTGACCACCATTGGCGGCTATCTTTTCGGCTGGGCTCTCGGCGGGATCGCGGCCTCCATGGCGGCCACCCTAGGGGCGATCAACATTTTTCTGATCGCCCGGAGCTCCCTGGGAAGGCCCCTTCTGCAGAGGGCAGGCGCCAGGATCCAAGGCCTCGCGGCTGGCTTCCGGAGGCAGGCCTTCCTCTACCTGCTCTCCTTGCGCCTGATTCCCATCGTGCCGTTCTGGCTGACGAATCTCGCCGCCGCCTTCTTCGGCATGCGTCTGAGGCCTTTCATCTTGGCAACACAATTGGGCATGCTGCCGGTTTCCTTTGCCTTCGCCTTCGCCGGATCGGGGCTCGACGAGGTGATATCCCGGCAAGAGAGCCTTCGCGCCGATTGTCTTGCAACCGGTCAAAGTGATTGCGCTGTCGATTTCAATGCCGGAAGCCTGTTGACGCCCGAGTTGATGATCGCTCTAGCTATCTTAGGAATATTGGCGCTGGTGCCGGTTGGATTGCGACACTGGCGCAGACGCGTCGCCGACGAGGGGTAATGGTCAAGAAGGCAGAGAGGACTAGCGGGGAGGGGTTATGCCTACCTACCTTTATCCCAGGTCACGTTGAGCGCGGCGATGGAGTTTCCGAGAGCGTCGGCTCAAAATCCGTGATCGCGGCTGCCGGGTTCTCCGGTTCGCCGCCTGGAATGAAACCGGAATGAGCCGCGAGCCGACCACCTTCGCAGGACGTTTTTTCAGCCAGTTCGGGCTCTCCGCCCGTCTGCTCATGCTGACGGTGCTCTTCGTGATGATCGCGGAAGTGCTCATCTACGTGCCCTCCGTCGCCAATTTCCGGCTGACCTGGCTCAACGACCGCCTGGCGGCAGCGCAGATCGCCGCCATGGTTCTCGATGCCGCGCCTGAGGAAACCCTGTCGGAAGAGCTGGAAATGCGTCTTCTGCAGGGCGTCGGCGCCAAGGCGATCGCCTTGAAGGGAGGCGGGCGCAGGAGCCTCCTGGCAACAGGCGACGTTCCGCCCGAGGTGAGCAAGACGGTCGATCTGCGCGATACGAAGTGGATGACCCTGGCCCAGGACGCCCTGGAGGTTCTGTTCAATCCTGCCGACAAGCCCATCCGGGTCATCGGCTCGGGCATGGGAGTCGAGTTCGTCGAGATGATTCTCGATCAGCGCCCCCTGCGCCATGCCATGATCGAGTTTTCGCGCAACATCCTGCTGCTGTCCCTCTTCATCTCCGCCATTACGGCGAGCTTGGTCTATCTGACCCTGCAATGGGTGATCGTGCGGCCCGTGCGGCGGCTCACCGGCAACATCGCGGAATTCTCCAGCAACCCCGAGGATGCCTCCAGGGTCATCCAGCCGACCGACCGCGTCGACGAGATCGGTTTGGCCGAACAGGCGCTCGCCCGCATGGAGACGACGCTGGCCGACGAGCTGCGCCAGAAGCGGCGCCTCGCGCAGCTCGGGCTGGCGGTCAGCAAGATCAACCACGAGCTGCGCAATATGCTCACCACGGCCCAGCTCCTTACCGATCGCCTCGACCGGGTCAGTGACGAGAGCGTCCAGCGCATTGCCCCCAGGCTCGTCAACACTCTCGACCGGGCGATTGCCTTCTGCGAGACCACCCTGGCCTACGGCCGCGCAACAGAGCCGCTGCCGCAGCGGCGAATGATTCCCCTAGCGCCTTTGATCGCGGAACTGTCGAACCTGACCGATCTTGCGCCGGAGGTGGGCATCGCCTTCGAGGCGCAGGTACCGGAAGACCTGATGATCGACGCCGATCCGGACCAGCTTTCCCGGGTCCTGGTGAATGTGGTCCGCAATGCGGTCCAAGCCCTGAGCCAGACCGGATCGCCCGAGGGACAGCCGCGGATCGACGTGACCGCGGAGCGGGAGGGGAGTACGGTCTGCATCCTGATCAAGGACAACGGCCCCGGCATCCCCGAGCGGGCGAAGGCCAACCTGTTCACGCCCTTCCAGGGCTCAGCTCAAAAGGGGGGGACGGGCTTGGGTCTGCCGATCGCGGCGGAGCTCGTTCAACTCCATGGCGGGACGATTACTCTCGATGAGAGCCATGGAAAGACCTGTTTCAAGATTACGATTCCGGATCGGTTGTCCGCGATCAGGACAAACTGAGGCATTCCGCATATCTTCTGCACGAAGAGACTTGCCAATCGGATCAGATCCCTCTATGTCACCGGCCTCGGCCAACGTTGCTTCCCGCAACGACCTGCCGACCAAGCGCCCGTAGCTCAGCTGGATAGAGCACCAGACTACGAATCTGGGGGTCAGAGGTTCGAATCCTTTCGGGCGCGCCATTTCCCTTCCCTTACATTGATGCAGGCAAGACAAAGGTTCGAGGCCGCAACCTTGTGCGCCGCAGCCTCGCGCGCGTCTCTCCAAATGTCTCTAGGTTCTAAATGTCTCTAGGTTCTAAACCTCGGCGGCTGGGGTGATGCCGAGATCGTCGAGCTTGGCTCGAACCTCCGTGACCGACCGCTTCAGCTTCAGGCTGATCACCGATACCGGGACTCCCTCCCTGGCGAGCGCCAGAAGAGCTTGAACGGCCTCATAGTTCCAGTGTTCTCCAGCAGGGTTCATGTCGGGTTTCTCCTTATGAGCGAAGCGGAAGCGTCCGCTGCAAGTGCGGCGAGATAATGAAAAACATGCTTTGAGGAACCTCCCGCCGCAACCTTAGCCGAAGCTGTGCGTTCCTTCTGGAGGCAGCACAGACAGGGACCCATCATGAGCATTCTCTGGACCATTATCATCGGCTTCGTCGCTGGCGTGATCGCGAAATGGGTCATGCCTGGCCGGAACGAGCCATCCGGGTTCATCCTCACCACCATTCTCGGCATCGTGGGTGCCTTCGTCGCG
The DNA here is from genome assembly GCF_016864375.1 of Microvirga sp. VF16. Taxonomy (GTDB): domain Bacteria; phylum Pseudomonadota; class Alphaproteobacteria; order Rhizobiales; family Beijerinckiaceae; genus Microvirga. The sequence goes on from NZ_CP069354.1 coordinate 1,286,374, forward strand.
ACTTATCTCGGGCAGGCTCTGGGTTGGTATCGGGCCGACGAGGGGGCGGGTTTCATCGGCGCCATCGTCGGAGCCGTGCTTGTGCTCTTCATCTACGGCCTGATCGCCGGACGTCGTTCGACATCGTCGTACTGATCGTCCATCGGGATTTCGGAAACGGAACGCCAGGGGCCACAGCGAAACTGTGGCCCTTCTTGCATCAGCCGTGATGGGCAATGCGGTCGTATGCGTGCGAGCCGGTGAGGGCTGCTTTGACAGGGCAATTGCCGACATAGCCGCGCCAAGCGAGATAGGAACCGCCCAGAAGCGCTAGGACGTTCAGCAGCGGGTTGGGGCGCGGTTTGGCGGCTGCGGCCGCAAGCCCGAGGCCGGCCAGCATATAAGCGCCGCGCTCGGTCATGCTGAGATTGGGCTCTCCATCCATCATGTTCATCGCGTCAATTCTCCTTTTTGACCTTGGCCGAACGCGACGTGAAGCAGTGTTGTTCCGCCAAGTCGTAGAGCAGAAAATTTGGAAGGAACCTCAAAGCTTGGCCCTCGTTGAGTCCACTCTCAACTGAGGAGCGTGACAATGGCAGGCAAGGACAAGACCTTGAACGACCTGTTCCTTCATACGCTGAAGGATATCTATTACGCCGAAAAGCAGATCCTGAAGGCTCTGCCGAAGATGGCCAAGAATGCCGAGTCGGAAGAGCTGCGGCAGGCTTTCGAGACGCATCGTGAAGAGACGGAAGGCCAGATCGAGCGGCTCGAGAAAATTTTCGTAATGCTCGATAAGCCGGCCCGCGGCGTGCAATGCGAGGCCATCAATGGCCTCATCGAGGAAGGCAAGGAAGTTATGGAAGACTTCGCCGACAGCGAGGCTCTCGATGCCGGCATCCTCGCCGCGGCGCAGGCCGTCGAGCATTACGAGATCACCCGCTATGGCTCTCTGAAGACCTGGGCTCAGGAACTGGGCATGAGCGATGCCGCAAAGCTCCTTGATCAGAATCTTCAAGAGGAGAAGAAGACCGACAAACTGCTGACCGAACTCGCTGAGGCACGCGTGAACACGAAGGCAGCCTGAGGGCTCTTCAGGAATGGGCCTCGCGCTCCCTCGAGCGCGAGGCCTTTCTATTTGCGGTCGTTCCAGAAGATAAGCCTCAATGCCGATGGGCAGGGGCCGGTGCAACCTCCGTGTCCAGGGTCAGGCGCATAGATCCTGATGGCGTGATCTCGAGCGAGGCTCTCATCGTATCGGGGTACTCGACCAGATGCATGAAAGCCAGAAGCCTCAGACGCACGATGGGAGGAAAACGGGCAAGACAATGCGCCAGGTTCTTGGTTGCACGGTCGGTCATCTCCTCCTGTACGGAGGCGGAGAGGGGAGGGTTCTCCTCAGGCAGTGACATGCGGCGCTCCATCAAGATGAGAGGGAATCCCGGAATCCCGCGACAGGCAGGGGCCGTTCAGACCGGCCAGCTTTTGGATATACTCCAGACTGTCCTCTGAAATGCGAATGGCCGCCGCGATGCAGGGCTGACCCTCGACCATGGTCGGCAGACCGAGCGGACGCACCTTGAAACCGGCCTGCTGCCAGCGGGGCAGCCACCACATCTCGACGACGGCTGTCACCTCCGTAATCCCCTCTTCGAGGCAGAATTGCTGGAAGGCTGCCAGGAGCCGGCAATCCGTGCGACCGGTCCGCCGTTCCTTGACGATGAAATAGCGCGTGCATTCGAGGATGGTGGGCCCGGCCAGAATCCCGGGTTCCTTCACGAGGTGAGGGAAGGTCTCGCTGATCATGTGCGGCAGGAGGGTAGGATAAAGCCTCAGACCGCCGATGATCCGGCCCTTGTCGAGAACGATGAGATATATGGCGTGGTCGTTGTCGTAGGCATCTATCTCCCGTCCGTCGGCACGCCTGAGGTCATGCCATCCTCGTTCGTTGACGAAAACCTCATGCCTGAGATGGAAATACCCGTCGAGAATCTCTGAATAACGGGCTTTGTTGTTTTTGGTGATCACTTGAATTGAGGTCATGCCCCATGCTCCCCGATTTCTCGAAGAGCAGTGTTCACGGCCTAAGGCGTTTGAATATTGTAGGAAATTACAGGTGCTTTTACGTCACATCTCGATGAGGCGATGCTGAAGGGCCCGAGCCACGGCATGGGTCTTGTTGGCAGCACTCAGCTTCTGGCAGGCGCTGCCGATGTGGGCGGTAATGGTCCTTTCCGTCACGCCGAGGATCGCACCCGTGTCCGCAGCCGACTTGCCCAAGGCGGCCCAGCGAAGAGTCTCTTTTTCGCGGAACGTCAGCGGGTTGGGCTGAGGGGAGGGGGCTAGGATCAGCCTGGCGCGCTCGAAAGCATAGATGGCCATCAGGTGAAGGGCTGGCTTGGTCTGCGGCGTCAGGTCGAGGGATGATCCGCCCATGGAAAGACATGCCTCGAAGCCGTTTAAACCATGGATCGGCAGGCAATAACCCTGTTTCATGCCGAATTCTGCCGCCTCGTGCATGATCTTGGCGGCTCTCGGATCCGTCTCAGGATCGTAGCGGGCCTCACTCCATTCGAAAGGTTGGACGGATTGCCTGCACAGGTGGATGACAGGATCGTAACGGTCGTAGCCATTCCGAATATAGCGCCAATACCAATCCATGGGCCATTTCTTCAATAGGACCAAGCTTTCAATCCGTTGCTCCGGATGCGGTAGGCCAGTCATGATGAAATTTTCAAACCCGAAGTCGGAAAAGGATCGCTCCATCGCGTCGATGATATCTTGTGGGGTTTCCAGACGGTCGAGCTCCTCGACGAATTCAAAGGCTTGTGCCGTATGATCAAGGCTACGAGCGCTCAAGAGCACCTCCGAGGACTTTCAATCAGAAATGTCATATAATAAAGTTACTCAACCCATGGATTAATTCAATAACTATGCTACCAAAGGTTTGCAAAACGGCCTAGATAGGAAAAGCTAGAGAAAAAGCAGGAGCGGCGTTTGCAAAAGAAGTCTCCCAACGAGATCGACAAACACATCGGAAGTCGGGTCAGGGCTCGGCGGATCATGCTCGGAATGAGCCAGGAAAAGCTTGCGGGCGCCTTAGGGCTTACGTTCCAGCAGGTTCAGAAATACGAGAAGGGCGTCAACCGTATCGGCGCAAGCCGTCTCCTCCATATTGCCGGTGTCCTGGATGTCAGCATCGAATTCTTCTTCGAAGGAGTTCCCGGATTACGTGCTGGAGGCTTCTCCGACGATAGCCTCGTGGCTGAGTTTCTGACGCGATCGGAAAGTGATCGCCTCGTCCGCGGTTTCCTGAAGCTGAAGGACGACGAGGCGCGCAGGAAGGTTGCAGATCTCGTCGATTGGCTCGCATCGGCCAGTTAAGATTCTTTCCCGGTCGAGCTTCGACTAGGAACACATCAAGCCCTAAGATATTGAGCCTCCGAGACGTTCGGAACCTGCCGCGCTTCTAATGGTTACTCACTCACGATTGAGAGAGGTTACCATGGGCGTGGGACAGCAAAATACCAACAGGCAGGATAACGGCAACGAGGATTGGGATACGCTCAAGGGCGATGTCGGCGACCTTGCCGGCGCAGCAGTGGAGCGTAGCCGCTATTTCATCGATTCCGCGCGTGAACAGGCGACGGATTATGTCGACCGCCGCAAGGACGATGTTGCGCAATCCGTTGCTGATTTCGCTACGTCCTTGCGAGAATCCACCCGATCCTTCGATGAGCGACCCAATATCCGCGCCGTCGTCGATACCGCAGCAGAAGGGTTGGAGCATCTTGCGGATTCCATTCGTGAGCGCACCTTCGCAGACTTCTTCAACGAGTTCGAGGATGTGGTCCGACGCCGTCCGGCGACCGTGGCAGCCGTATCTGTCGCTGTTGGCTTCCTTGCCGCACGTTTCATCAAAAGCACGGCTGAGGATCTGCGCTATGACCGCGTGAATACGAGTCCGGCTCAGAGCAGGCAGGTTCACGCACGGCAGGCCCAGCGGCCGCGTACACAATCTGGCTCCTGATGGAGGCTGCCATGCACGGCAACGGCAATCAAACCATTCAGGGCCTCGTCGGTGAGGCGCTGCGGGAATCGACCGATCTCGCGCAGAAGGAATTCACCCTCTTCAAGACCGAGGTCTCCCAGAACATCCGCACCCTTTTCATGGGGCTTGCCATGGTCGTCGTAGCGGCGGTTTTCGCCGTTGCAGCCGTCATGCTGCTGACCGAGTCCCTGGTCGAGTGGCTGGCCACCGTCGTCAACTCCGAGGCGCTTGCCGCGCTGATCGTCGGCGGCATGCTTGCAGTGATCGCCATCGGTCTCGGGCTGTGGGGACGCAGCGCCATGATCTCGTCCTCGCTGATGCCGCAACGGACGATGCGCTCGCTCAAGCGCGATGCGGAAGTTCTGTCCGAAAGAGGTGCATGATGACGACACAGAGTCTGCAGGAGATGGAGAGAGACATCGAGCGCAGCCGCGCTCAGCTTGATCGGACTATCGATCGTCTTCAGGACAAGATGTCCGTCTCCGGCGTCGTCGACGATATGCTCGGCACAGCTCGCAATGGGCAGTACGGACCGCTTTACGACAAGGTGCTGGACACAGTCAGGCGTAACCCGGTCCCCGTCATGCTGATCGCCATGGGCATCGGGCTTCTTGCTTACCGGCTCGGTCAGTCTGCGAAACCTCGGAGAGCGCGCTTGATCGCGGCCGACGAGGATCTGATCACGGAAGAGCATCTCCTGATGGAGATGGAGGATCCGCGCCTTTACGGTTCAGAGGCTGCGCCTTTCCACACATCGGACGAAACATTCGAGCGTCCCGGTATGAATCCCCGACTTTGATGAACAGAGGAGCTTAATTCATGGCCAACAACAAGAATGAACCCGGCAAGCCGAGCGGAGCGCAATCGAGCACGACCGGCAATGTTTCCGCTGGCACTTCGGTCGGCAATATCGGTGAGCCGCCGATGCCTCATGCTCACGATCAGAAAGCGGCTCATGCTTCCAGTTCAAGCAGCGGGAGCCAGGCGACGGGTCAACGGAAAGATCAATCGCCGCAGCAGCAGACACAAAACAGGAGCGAGTCGGTTGCTGGTCGCGCTCAACACGCTGCGGATCAAGTGCGTCACAGAGCGGAAGATGCCTATGAAGATGCTTCCGAATGGGCGCGCGATACTTATGAGCGGGCCTCCCATTGGGCATCCGATACCTATCAGGGCCAGCGCCGCCGCGTAAGTCAGGTGGGCGGTCGTTCTGCACGTGCCTTTGGGCATGCGCGCGGCGGCGTTCAAAATTACGTCTCTGAAAATCCCATGGTCGTTGGTCTCGTGGGGCTTGCCGCAGGGCTCCTCCTGGGAGCGCTGCTGCCGCGCACGCGTCGCGAGAACGCTATGTTCGGCGAATGGGCAGACGAGGTTCGTAACCAGGGCCTCCGCTATGCTCGTGAAGCGGCCGATCGCGGCCGCGAATATGTGGAAGACGCCTTCAGCGGCGAAGAAGCACGCTTCAGCCGGCACGAAAGCGAGTTCGATGGCCAGCGTGACGCCAACCGCCACTGACGCTTGGATCTCGAAAGATGAATATGGGCGCCGGCGAAAGCCGGCGCTTTTTCATGCATATTTGAAAGGACTTGCCGGAAGCAAAGGCTTCGACCAAAAATAACAACGGCCACGGCGAGATGATGCGCGTACATCCGGCGTCATCATCTCGGCATCGTGACCGCTTCTGGTGAGCGATCACGCCACCAGGTTGGGCATGAGATAGGAACGCACTGCTCCGGTTTCAAGGGCTTGCTGACGAATGGCTTTATCCCCCCGAGGAACAGTGCCTGTTTCTTAACCATAGTTCTTCAAAGAACTGTCCTGAAAAGTTTGGACTGGAACGAGGCGCCAACGAACTTGTTGCCCCTGCACATGGATAAAACTTCCTAATCCTAAGGAGCTCGGTGCGAGAGACGGTCCCGTCGAAGGATCGGATGTTGGAGTTGGGGCATGCGTATTCTGATCCTAGAAGACGATCCGTGGATCGCGACTGATCTGCAATCCATTCTCGAAGCCGAGGGGCACGAGATCGTCGATTCCCTCAGTTCCCTCGACGAGGCTTATCGGCATATCGACGATGAATTTGATTGCGCGCTGCTCGATATCGATGTGATCGGCGGTAAGAGCTTCGGCGTGGCCGAGGCTCTCATCGAGCGGCAGATCCCGTTTGTCTTCGTATCGGCCTCCAAACCTTCCGACTTGCCTCAAACCCTTCGGCGAGCCGCCTTCGTCTCGAAGCCTTTCGAAGAGCGGACTCTTCTCGAATCCGTGGAACATCTCGCTGCCAATCGCTTGCCTTGCTGATGACGCCGCGGATGGGAACCTGTGATGGTGCCATGACGTCATCCCTCGTCATGCAAGATTCACGCTTCGGCTTCTGCTGCAAATACATTCCCGAGGATGGCGATGCGCAGGCCGCGCGGGCAATGAATACGAGCACAGTGACGATGGCCTATCTCGGCCGGCTCGAGCCGAAGGCTGCGTATGACAAACTCAGCGCCGTCGTGGCTCATAATCTGGAAGCATTCCGTCTGCAGATCGCGCATGTGGCGACACGGCCGAAGATTGAGCGCCTGCATCGCCTGTCGAGCGATCTGCTTCCCGGCTACACGCATTCAAGCTGCAAAGAATTCTATTGCGACCCGGATCTGCGCGGTCTGATTGAAGCCAAACTTGCTGCAATGGGGCAGCTCGCTCGTGACAGCGATGTGCGGCTCAGCATGCACCCTGGCCAGTTCTGCGTCATCGCATCCGCCAATCCATCGGCGGCGGTCAGCGGTCTGGCGGAGTTCGAGTATCATGCAGAGATCATGGCGCTCATGGGATACGGTGATGGCTGGCATCCGCACGGAGCACACATCAACATCCATGGCGGTGCCAAGGCTCTGGGGGTCGAAGGTATCAGAAGTGGACTGGTGCGCTTGTCGCATACGGCGCGCAACCTGATCACGATCGAGAACGATGAGGTCAGTTACGGCCTCGATTATCTCCTGCCTCTCGCTGATGATGTGCCGCTCGTCCTCGATCTCCATCACCACTGGATCATGAGTCAAGGCGAATATATTGAGCCCGAGGACTTAAGGGTCGCACGCATCGTCGCCTCCTGGCGCGGTGTTCGCCCGGTGAGCCATGTCAGCGTCTCCCGAGAGGTCCTGCTGCGTGACCAGGGCATCGGGGTCTTGCCGGATTTCAAGGGGCTGGTCGCGATGGGGATCAAGCCGAGGGATTTACGCGCTCACTCGGACCTCATGTGGAACGAAGCCGTCAACGATCTGGTGATGCGCCACCTGTCCTGGTCGGATTTCGAAATCGAGGCCAAGCTTAAGAATGTTGCCTCGCAAGCCCTCGCTCGACATGTAGAAAAGCGGCGGGCCAGTGGTGAGATTGGGATAAAGTTTCAATTTTCTTGATTGGGACTTGGAACCAAACCGTTTTGGCGGCGTTGTCGGGCATTGTTCAGTGAGTCAAGAAGTCGATGCCCGCCGACCCGTCCACCATTCTCCTCGTCGAAGACGAACCCCTCATCCGCCTCTTCATCTCAGATCTCCTCGAAGATGCTGGCTTCAAGGTGGTCGAGGCTGCCAATGCCACGGAAGCTCTGGTGCTTCTGGAGGCGGGCCTGCCCGTGAACGTCCTTTTGACGGATGTGGACATGCCTATGGGCCGCAGCGGCTTCGAACTCGCGCATCAGGTTCATCGATCTTGGCCTGAGACCGAGATTCTCATCATGTCGGGTCGGCAATGGCCTTCTCAAGGCGACCTTCCTCCCGGAGCGGCTTTCCTGGCCAAGCCATGTCCTAACGAGGCCATCGTGTCCCATGTCCTCTCTGCAGCTGAGAGGACGAAGCGCCTAAGCCATGTTGCCAAAAGTCCACGGCCTTCCGCGGAACACGCGGCCAAGATCCTCCCCTTTCCGAAAACCGCCTAAATTCCTGAAGTCTGGCTTGCTGATGGCGTTGAGCGGACATAAGCTCTGCCGGAATTGACCTTCTGTCAGGGGGCCGGGCTCCGGTAAGCCTATCCGCGACGTCCGACCGAAGGCTGGTCAATGAGCTTTTCGGGCCTGGTTCAGGGCTGTCGACGAGCTTTCCCATACCATTCCCGGAGGAATAAATGCCGACCAAGACTACAGACGGAAAAGACGGTGCGAAGAAGGCCGCCCCAAAGGCTGCCGGCTCCAAGCCCAACGCTCTTCAGAAGCCTTTGCAGCCGTCGAAGGAACTGGCCGCCATCGTAGGTTCGGACCCGCTGCCGCGCGGCGAAGTCGTGAGCAAAATCTGGGACTACATCAAGAAGAACAACCTCCAGAATCCCGAGAACAAGCGCGAGATCCTGGCTGACGACAAGCTGAAGCCGATCTTCGGCAAGCCGAAGGTGACGATGTTCGAGATGAACAAGCATCTCGCCCAGCACCTGAAATAAACTGATATCTCTTAGGAATCCTGCCGCCACTGCGTGAGCGGCAGGATATCCGGCCGCTGGCCAGGCGCCTTCTCCCAGGGGTCCACGGCCCAAGCCGTCCCCGTCCGCTTCTCGGCAATGACCGCGGTGAAATGCGGATAGCGCCCGTCGAGGAAGAAGCCGCGCGATTCCGGGTATTCCACCACATGATGGGTCAGAAGCCCCTGTTCCTGAAGGACCAGGAGCAAGCTCGTGGTGTTCGTCGTCTCATCCAGACAATCCATCTGCCCGGAGACGCCCGACATCTGGGGCGGCGAACCGGGCATATCGGGCTTTCCGCCGAATGAACTGGCCAAATAGGCCGTGTAAGATCGTATCACCTCGCCCAGGGCCCGTCGCTCCGCATCGGGGGAGCCCTGACTCGATCTCAGGGCAGCTCTCGCCCGAGCGATCCACGCTCCGTCGACCGAAATCGCCATCCGTCGCGCGCATCCATAGCCGTGGCAGGCGATAATCTGGCTCCCCGACGGCCCGACATAGCCCTGCTGCTTGAACCAGCTTTGGGCCGGCAGCGAGCCTGCGGTGGCGGATGAAATCGTGAACAGGAGGGGGAAGGCTTTCAAAATGAGAAGTGGCGCCGATCTCATGTTGGGGTTACCTATCGCTCGCACGGCTGAGATGCCCCCGGTCATATAGATCGAGCGGTTCGTCTGCCCATAGGTTAAGCTTGATTGAGTCGGGTTACGACTTTGGAGTTCTCATGTCCCGCATTGTCTTCCTGAATGGATCCTTCCTGCCGATCGAAGAGGCCAAGGTGCCTTTCATGGATCGTGGCTTCATGTTCGGGGACGGCGTCTATGAAGGCATCGGCATGCTCGATGGGCGCCTGATCGACAACGAGGCGCACCTGGAGCGCCTGGAGCGCTCACTTGCCGAGATCCGCATTCCCAATCCCTACACGACAGCCGAATGGACCTCGATTCAGGAGGAACTCGCTCGCCGCAACGGCATGACGGAAGGCTTCATTTACTTCCAGGTCACCCGCGGCGTCGCAGAGCGGGATTTCTTCTTCCCCGAGAACGCCAAGCCTACGGTCGCGATGTTCACTCAGGCCAAGTCCATCGCCCAGGCTCCGGCAGCGCAGACGGGCATTGCTGTCGTGACCGTGCCGGATCTGCGCTGGCAGCGGCGCGACATCAAGTCGATCAACTTGCTCGCCCAGGTTCTCGCCAAGCAGGCGGCTAAGGAGGAGGGCGCACAGGAAGCCTGGCTCGTGGAGGACGGTTTCGTGACCGAGGGCGGCTCTTCGAGCGCCTTCATCGTCACGAAACAAGGCAGCATCGTCGTGCGCCCGTTGTCGAATGCCATCCTGCCGGGCATCACGCGCAAGTCCCTGCTGCAGCTCTCGAAGGAGGCCGGCATTCCTCTTGAGGATCGCCGCTTTACAGTCGAAGAGGCTTACGATGCCGCCGAGGCTTTCCTGACCAGCGCCTCGAACTTCGTTCTCCCGATCGTGTCCATCGACGGACGTCCCGTCGCTGATGGCAAGCCGGGTCCGGTCACGAAGCGGTTGCGCGAGCTTTACCTGCAGATGGCAAGCGCTCCGGCTCTGGCGGCCGAGTAGCTTTGCCGGAACCCCCTTCTGGGTCGCCCGTTGCCCTTTTCAAAAGGAGCGACCCATGAAGCGTGTGTTGGTCTTATCCACGATCCTGGCAGCCGGCCTCGGCACGGCTGCCCTGGCGCAAAACCCCGAGGTGCTGCAGCAACAGGCCCCGAACATGCCTCCGCTGCAGAAAATGCCGGCCGAGAAGGTGGAGCCGAATCTGAACGGGGCTCAGCCCAACGATCCTTCGGAAACAGGCTCGACCAATACCTTGAGCGACAAGCTTGAGCGGTCCGACGGCGTGATCAGGCCGCCGGAAAATGCCACTCCTGACATCACCGTGCCCGCGCCGGTGCCCGATCCGGGTACGACTCCGGTCATCCCTCCACCGGGCAGCCCCGGCGGCAATCCACGGCTGGATCCCAAATAATCCCGCGGCTTGGCGGGGGAGGCTACTTTCCTGCCGAGCGCCGCCGCTTGCCCTCGCGGGATCTGTTGTTCTCGCGGGCGTTGCCATTGCCGGACTGACCGTTGCCGCTCGTCATGATCTGGGCGGCGATTTCGGAAATCCGACGGCGCAATTCGTCGTTCTGGCCAGCGGAACCGTCCAGGTTTTCGAGGCGGCTTTGAGCCTCGTCCCGCTTGCTTTCGATCTCGCGGATCCGTTGCTCCAGGCTCAGGCGGCGCTCCTGCTCGGCAGCGAGGCTCTTGGCCAATTCGGCTAGGCGAAGGCGCTCGTCCGAGAGTTCGTTGTGACGCTCGCCCAAGGCTCGCTCGAAGTCGTTGCCGCGTGCCGTCTGGGTCATCAGGCGGGTTTCGAGATCCGAGATGGTGATGCGCTTGGTGTCGAGTTCGCTCAAGGAGCCCGTAAGGCGCCGCTGCGTATCGGTGAACTCCGTCTCCAGGTGGGCGAGTTTCTCCTCGGCATGGATGAGTTCGGTCTTGATCTTCGAGCGCTCGTTCTGCGCGAGGTCCAGCTCCATGCGGGTGTTGGACAGCTCGTTCAAAGTCGCGCGGTGGGCATTCTCGAGGGCGGCTAGCGTCTCGCGCAGGCTCGTGAGATGGGTCTGCGTCTCGGTCTGATCGGCTTCGGTGCCCACGAGGCGGGTCTGCGTTTCGGCAAGCCTGGCTTCCAGCTCGGATACCGTCCGGTCGCGCTCGGCGAGGGTAGCCTCAAGGGCGTCGATCCAGATGGCCCGCCGGCCGAGCTCTTCCATGCTGTCGTGCTTGGCGGCCATGGCCTCCTCTGCCTTGCGCTCGATCCGCCGCTGCAGAACGGCGAATTCCGCCCGCAGGTGATCCTTCTCCGCCGTCAGCTCCGAGACCGACATGGGAAACAGCACCTCGGCCCTGCGCCGCGCCAGACGCTCCGCGCGGGCATTAATGGCAGGAATGATGAGAAGCGCGATGAGGGATGCTGCAACGAACCCCAGCGCAAAGATCATGATGCTTTCGATCACGCGGACGCCAACTCCAGTATGCTTGACCGGTAACGCTCAAGCACCTTGCCTTGTGCCTGCGCAGCTTTCCAGAGCTGTCATGCTCCATGACCGCCCGTTGTAGCGCATCCGAAGGTGGTTTCCACCGGCATCGATGCAGCGCGCCCGCCGAATGATCCTAGAAAGGGTTCCAGGTCGGCTCAGGCGTGAACTTCAGGTAGCCGATATTGACGCCAAGCCGGGCGCCGACGCCGGCGCGAATTGGCACCACGATCATCTCGTCCGCCGCCAGGGCCGTCACGCCGAAACCGCCAATGAAATAGGCCGAGCCGTCGATGCCCCCGAAGCGCTTATAGAGAGCGTCCGTGAAGGGCATGTTGTAGACCAGCATCATGGTGCGGGCACCGTCGCCGCCCACATCGAAGCCGAGCGACGGTCCTTGCCAGAAGACCTTGCGCTCCCCGGCATTGCGGGTGAACAGCTTGCCTTCGCCATAGCGCAGCCCGCCGAAGAAGGCGCCGGAGGCCTCCTGGCCCAGGATATAGCCGTTGGGCTCGCCCCAGCGACGGACGGCTTCCTGCAGGGCTAGGGCGAGGCCGCGGGAGGCGGAGCCGAAGAACTGATGGCCTGACTCGACCAGTTCGTTGGAATTGAACGAGTTGGGGTTGCCGGGATTGCTCGCATAGGCGCGTTGGACGGTTCGGGCCGACGCCTGCGGGGGCATCGCGCCGATGAGGGCAGCAAAGGCTGCTGCCGCAAGGATCTTGGACCGGGAGCGCATGGGCTATCTCCTCGCATGAGACAGGGGACAATCCGGCCTCTTCAGGACGGAAGGCTGCTATCGAGGTTCGAACCTTAAGATCATCAACCCTAACAATCTCTGTACGGAAAGCTTGTCGGGAACGCGAGATTCATCATCTGCGCCGAAAGATCCCAGCGAAGACCTGATACTGACGATGGAGTTTCAGGCGGCCGAGACTGAAACGGGCAGGTCGAGACGCGGCGCGAGGGCGATATCGCCGATGGCCGCGAAGGGGCCATTCCGATAGCCTCTGTCCTCGTGGCCATAGGTCAGGGGGGCTCCGCCCGGACCGACGACACTGCCGCCGGCACGGGTGAGAATATGGTCACCCGCCGCCGTGTCCCATTCCATGGTCGGGCCGCAGCGCACATAGACATCGGCTTCGCCGGAGGCGATGAGGCAGAATTTCAGGGCGGATGAGGTCATCCGCCGCGTGCCGATCGACAGAACCGAAAGGCAGGCTTCCGTGGCGACGTCCCCGTGACGGCGGCTTACGAGCGCCACGAGGTCCTTTTCGGGGGCAGGCCGCACCTTCGCTTCGTGCCAGTCGAAAACCGTCTCCGCCATGTTGGGGAGGGGACTTTTCCAGGCTGTCTCGCCCGCCATCCAGATCGACCCCATGGCCGGAGCGGCCACGACACCCGCCACGGGTCTGTTGCCGCGGATCAGGGCGATGTTGACGCTGTATTCGCCGGTGCCGTGGATGAAATCTCCCGTGCCGTCGAGCGGATCGACCAGAAAGAAGTAATCGTCCGTATGTGTGGAGCTACAGGTTTCCTCTGCCACCACCGGCACCCCGGGCCAGGCCCCCTCGAGAAGTTTGATGATTAGCTCTTCGGCGGCGAGATCGGCTGCCGTTGTCGGCGTTCCGTCGTCCTTGATCCGCTTGTCGAGAAAAGCGCTTTCCATGCCGCGCAGGACGCGACCCGCCTCCCAGGCGATATGAGCGAGCTTCCGGGCGATCTCGTCGGGGTTTTGACCATCGAAGCGCATCATGGCTTTGTGCCCGTTCGCTTAAGAACTGTCGATCTCTTTTTGCCCGCTTCCCAAAGAACTCGTAGCCGGGTATCCGGGTTCACGTTCTCTTTCCTGTTTGGCTGTATGGGTACGCGTCGAAATCTCGATTTCATGAACATATAGCTGACATTACGGTGCCTCCGGAGCCCTCATGGCCACGATCTCGCTCGATTCGCTCGACCTCGCCGCTCTCCTCTGCTCGCGCGTCTGTCACGACGTGATTTCGCCGGTGGGCGCGATCGTCAACGGACTCGAGGTGCTGGAGGACGACAGCGATGCCTCTATGCGCGACTTCGCACTCGACCTGATCCAGAAAAGCGCCAAGCAGGCCTCGGCCCGGCTGCAGTTCGCGCGCCTTGCCTTCGGGGCCGCCGGATCGGCCGGAGCCTCCATCGATCTCGGCGATGCCGAGCAGGTGGCCCGCGGGCTCTTTCTGGACGACAAGGTCTCCTTTTCCTGGTCGTCGCCGCGGCTCCTGTTCCCGAAGAACCGGGTGAAGCTTCTTCTCAATCTGGTCATGATCGCCACCACCGCCATTCCGCGGGGCGGTTCGATTGCCGTGACCGTGACGGGAGAGGCGGAGAACTGTGCCTTCACGATCGTCTCGAAGGGGCTGAATGCCCGCATTCCTGCGCATTCTGAGGCGCTGCTCGCCGGCAATTCGGAGTCCGGCACGGTCGATGCCCACGGCATCCAGATCTTCTATGCCGGCATGGTCGCCCGCGCTTCCAACATGGGCGTCGCCTTCAGCATCGAAGGCGACGAGGTGACGATCAAGGCTGCTACGGTTTAAGGCTGTCGCAGCTTGCCTTTTAGAGCATCGGACCCAAAAGTGGACCCACTTTTGGGTCCGCATGATGCGCTAGCATTGCAAAAGAAAAGCCCGGCGAAGCGCCGGGCTTTTTCGTTTCCGTTGTCGCTCGCATCAGATCGCGATGCGCTCTTCCGCTTCGTTCGGCTCACGCAGCACGTAACCACGGCCCCAGACGGTTTCGATATAGTTGCGGCCCTGCGAAGCATTGGCGAGCTTCTTGCGCAGCTTGCAGATGAAGACGTCGATGATCTTCAACTCCGGCTCATCCATGCCGCCATAGAGATGATTGAGGAACATCTCTTTCGTCAGGGTCGTGCCCTTACGAAGAGAGAGGAGTTCCAGCATCTGGTATTCCTTGCCGGTCAGGTGCACGCGAGCGCCGCCGACTTCGACCGTCTTGGTGTCGAGGTTGACGATCAGATCGCCGGTGGTGATCACCGACTGGGCGTGGCCCTTCGAGCGGCGGACGATCGCATGAATGCGGGCCACCATCTCGTCCTTGTGGAACGGCTTGGTGAGGTAATCGTCGGCGCCGAAGCCGAGGCCCTTCACCTTGTCCTCGATGCCGGCCATGCCGGAGAGGATCAGGATCGGCGTCTTCACCTTCGCGACGCGAAGCGTCCGCAGAACCTCGTAGCCCGACATGTCGGGGAGGTTCAGGTCGAGAAGGATGATGTCGTAATCGTAGAGTTTGCCGAGGTCGATGCCCTCTTCTCCGAGATCCGTCGTGTAGATGTTAAAGTTCTCGGACTTCAGCATCAGTTCGATGCTTTGCGCAGTCGCGCTGTCGTCTTCGATCAGAAGTACGCGCATGTTCAATCCCCAGCCCTTGCCCTTGAGCTTGTGAGCAGCGGTTGGCTGCCCATCCGCCGCCAGGCCTGCGACGGATGCTCTTTTGAACTGATTCGAAACGCTAATTCAGAATGGTTAACAAACCCTGATTCTGTGATGCAAGCGCTTAACGAGCTTGACAGCCGGATCATCCGCTGAAGGCAATTATCCTGTGGATTCTGGGTAACCATAGGGAACCGCCTTACTCCATCCCAAAAGCTTATTCCGTAAGCGTTTCAACTGAGTCTGGACTCGGATCCGAGGGGACCGTGCCCGTGACCGAGGCAGTGTTAACGAAATCGGTAAACGAAAGGTTTACGAGCTCCGAAGGCGGTGGCCCCGGGATAGGGCATATCCTAGGGGACCGAAGGGGATAGGAAATTTTTTGTCGCAGCCGGTAAGGAAAGCTCAACTTCCGTCGGCGAAGGTGCGCATGTCTGGCGGGTAACTGAGCGATCCGTGAGATGCAGTGAAACAGCGACGTGTGGAGTTGAATCAAGATGAAGTCGCGGGATACGCTCATCCGCCTCAAGCGCTTTCAGGTTGACGAGAAGCGTCGTCGCGTGGCGCAGATCGAGATGATGATCGCCGAGTTCGACCGCATGGCGGCTGACCTTGACCGGGAAATCGCGGCAGAAGAGCAGAAGGCCGGCATCGCCGACCCGAACCACTTTGCCTATCCAACCTACGCGCGCGCCGCAGCCCAGCGTCGGGATAATCTTCGCCTTTCGGCTCAGAACCTGCACATCCAGCTCGACGATGCGAAGGCCGAACTTGGCGAAGCCTTCGAGGAACTGAAGAAGGCCGAAAGCCTGGAAGACCGCGAGCGGAGCCTGGATGCCGCCATCAGCCAGGCCGGACAGGCGCGCGCCATTCGCGCAACCGCCTGATCTTCCGCGCAAAGAGGGTTTCTTGAAAGGGTGCGTCCTGACCGGACGCGCCCTTTCTTATTTTCGCGATCCCAGGACCGGAACATGGGGTGCCGCCTCCACCGGAAGAAATCCGAGGAGGCGCGGATCGTCCGCTACCTCAATGGCACGCCGATAGGGCGTGAAGCCCGAGCGCATATAGAAGGCGAGGGCGCTCGGGGAATCGAGCGTGCAGGTATGGACGAAGAAGCGCTCGATCGGCTGGGAAAAGGCACGGTCGATCGCCTCGTTCATCAGGAGCCGTCCCGCCCCCTGGCCGATGAACCCGGGAATGAGCCCGAGAAAGGCCAGTTCGACCTCTCCCTCGGATCGAAAGTCGAGTTCGAGCAGGCCGACATCGGCTGCGCCGTCGTGAAGGGCGTAGGCCTCGATCTTGGGATCGTCGAGGATGGCCGCGAGCCTGTCGTCGGGCATCACCGCCCGGCTGAACCAGAGCCAGGGCTCGCCGATTGTCTTGAAGAGCGCTCGGTAGCGTTGATGGTCCTGGCTGATCCGCTGAAGACTCCAGTTGTCCGGCTTTGGGAACGGCGAGAGGGCAGGGCGCTCGCGCATCTCCAGATAGGTGACGATGGTTGCGATCTTGCCCGGCGGTAGGTCCGTATAGCCGTTGAGGTTGAGCGTCACCGCCGATTCCGCTGCCATGTGCCTATGCCTTTTGCAAAGTCGTAAAAGATAGGAGAAGTAATGCTTGATAAGGGCGTTGCCTCCCAACGTCACGCTTCTTCCGGCAGCGCTTCCAACCGGCCCGGCATTCCTCCACGAAAATTGCTCGGCCTCTATCCCTTCAGACCGGTGCCAGCATTGGACCTTATGTCATGCCGCAGCAAGGCATAATCCCCTTGCGGAGCAAAGGGATTGTGGGCACAGAGGAGACCGATGAGGGAGTTCTGCCGGCTCGATGAGGAATGTGCGTGAGTTCATTTGGCCCGTGATCGGGCTGCTGGCAGTCGTCGTGTCAGGCTGGCTTCTTTATCGTGAGCTGCGCGGCATGTCCCTCGACGATGTGTGGGATAGCCTGACCGCCGTTCCGCCTCAGCGCTATGCCCTAGCGGCGCTCTCCACCCTCGTCGCCTACGCTGCGCTCGCTTGGTACGACCGGATCGCCCTGCTGCACTTGGGCGTACGCCATATTTCGTGGTTGTTCGTGTCGATCACCTCGTTCACGACCTATGCCCTGTCCCATAACATCGGCGCCTCGGTCTTCTCCGGTGCCGTCGTGCGCTACCGGGCTTACACCTCGAAAGGCCTGGGCGCCCCGCAGATCGCCGTGCTGGTGGCCTTGTGTTCCTTCACCTTCGGCCTCGGCACCATTCTCCTCGGCGGCGTCGTGCTGGTCGCCGATCCGACCCTGCTGCACCGTCTCGAAGACCTTATGCCGTCGATGCTCACCAATCCGGCGACGGCCCGCGTCGTTGGCTTCCTGCTTCTCGGCTTTGTTGCGCTTTATGTGGTCGGTTCCATCCTGCATCTCCCGCCGCTCGTCATCCGCAAGGCCAAGCTGGAATATCCCCGTCCTGCCGTCATGACGCGCCAGCTGATTGCTGCTCCGCTCGAACTTCTGGGGGCCGCCGGCATCATCTATTTCGTGCTCCCGGCCCATCTCGAGCCTAGCT
The DNA here is from genome assembly GCF_016864375.1 of Microvirga sp. VF16. GTDB lineage: Bacteria > Pseudomonadota > Alphaproteobacteria > Rhizobiales > Beijerinckiaceae > Microvirga. The sequence goes on from NZ_CP069354.1 coordinate 1,303,850, forward strand.
TCATCATCGTGCTCGCCGTCTTCCTGGCGTCGTTCTCGGCTGCGCTCGTCAGCCATGCTCCCGGAGGGCTCGGCGTGTTCGAGCTCGTCTTCCTCACGGCCATGCCGGACATCCCCAAGGCGGACGTGCTGGCGGCGCTGATAATCTTCCGGCTCTTCTACCTCCTGATCCCCTTCGGCCTCTCGCTCGTAGTCGTCCTGATGTTCGAGCGAGCACGACTGGCGCAGGCCTGGCGCGGCCGGATAGCGGCCGCGGACGGATCCGTGCCGCCACCGCCCCTGTCCTCCTCCGATCAATGACCCATTCCTGGCGACGGCTGCGCTTCGGCCTCTCGACGCTGCTTGGCGTCAAGCAACTCGGCTTCTTCATTCCCTATCGCTATGCCGATAGCGTCGAGCCGCAGGATTACCCGGCGCTGCGCCCGTCGTTCGAGGCAGCGCGGCCGCGTTTTTCCGGGGTGCTGGAGGCTATCGAGAGCCATGCGGACGATCTGCGTTCCATCCTGCAGGGCAGGGGACCGGCACGCTTCGATCAAAGCTGGTTCCCCCGTCTCGATGCGGCTGCCGCTTATGCCATCTCTCGCCGAGAGAAGCCGCAGCGGATCGTGGAAATCGGCTCCGGTCACTCGACGCGTTTCATGGCCCAGGCGGTGCTGGACGGGGAGTTGTCCACCCGGATCACCTGCATCGATCCCGCTCCCCGGGCTACGTTAAAGAAGCTCAATGTGGAGCATCAGCAGGCTCTCCTGCGGGAGGTGGACCCGGCCGTGTTCGAGGCGCTTGAAGCCAGAGACATTCTCTTCATCGATTCCAGCCACATTGCTATGCCCGGCACCGATGTGGACCGCCTCTTCCTCGACGTGCTGCCGCGCCTTGCCAGCGGGACGCTGGTCCACGTTCACGACATCACGCTGCCCTATGCTTACCCGGAAATCTGGGACTGGCGGGGGTACAACGAGCAACTACTCGCCGGTGCGCTCCTGCAGGGCGGTGGTTACGAGCTCGTCTTCGCGAGCCATTATGTGGTGAGAGACGTCAGCTCGGCCCTGTCACGGGGTATCCTGTCCGAGCTGCCGCTGGTCTCCGGCGCGCACGAGACCAGCCTCTGGCTGCGGAAGCAATAAAGCGGGAACCGCTCTTAAGCCACGGCCGTGGACCTCTGTCCCGGCTCCGGCACCACGATACCTGCCTCCATGTACTCGTTCAGCTTGTTGCGCAGGGTTCGGATCGAGATGCCGAGGATCCGCGCGGCGTGGGTCCGGTTGCCGAAGCAATAGGCGAGGGTGTCGAGGATCAGGTGGCGTTCCACATCGGCGATGGTGCGCCCCACCAGGATTCGCCTCAAGGCATCAACGGTCTGTTCCGCTTCAGCGGGGGTATCTGAACCTGCATTCGCGTGGGATGAACCTTGCTGTTCCAACGAAACCGGGATGCCAAGCACGATGTGAGCCTGCCTTAAGGGAAGTGATTCAGGAGTTTATGCTCATTGTATGGTTAGAAAGGTCTTAACGGCCTAGCTTCCGGCTAATGAAAAAGGCGCTGGCTCGGATGAGCAGCGCCTTTTTCATTGCGAACTCTTGGACGTGCTTATTGCCGGTATTGCTGGATGCGCGTGGTGCGCAGGCCGGCCAGGCCATGCTGGTCGATGGACATCTGCCAGCTTAAAAATTCCTCGGTGGTCAGCGTGTAGCGCTGACAGGCTTCTTCGAGGCTCAGCAGCCCGCCGCGGACGGCAGCGACAACCTCGGCTTTGCGACGGATGACCCAGCGGCGGGTGCCGGAGGGGGGAAGGTCGGCAATCGTCAGGGGACTGCCATCGGGCCCAATGACATACTTGACCCTTGGGCGGTGGGGTTCGGTCATGATACGCTCACACAAAAATTCAACGACCTTTGACAGGCTCGAACCTACGCGACGGGACTTAATGTTTTCCTAAGCCCATCAGGTGGTTACGAGAATGCCTAAGCTTAGCCATAAACGTTAACGTTGGCTTATTGCCGCGCACTTTCCCTTTAAGAATTGTGGCGCAAGAGCATCGGACCAAAAGTGGACTTGCACTTTTGGGATCCATTCCGATGCTCATCCTCTGAGCTGGCGCATCGTTCTGTGCGGACCCAGGGGGCCGCATCAGCGACCCGAAGGGCCACGCCGGTGAAAACCGGGTCCACTTTTCCGCACGATGCGCTATAGAAGGGCTTTGAAACCCCTCCCGTGCGCCGCCTTGAACGGCGCCTCTGGATGGAAACATGCTCAATTCGCTAGACCTTCCCACCGATCCCTCGAAGACCCGCGTCGTGGTTGCGATGTCCGGCGGCGTGGATTCGTCGGTCGTCGCAGCCCTGCTCAAGCGCGAGGGCTACGATGTCCTCGGCATCACGCTCCAGCTCTACGACCATGGCGCCGCCACTCACCGCAAGGGCGCCTGCTGCGCCGGCCAGGACATCTACGATGCCCGCCGGGTGGCGGAGGCCATCGGCATCCCCCATTACGTGCTCGACTACGAGGCCCGCTTCCGCGAGGCCGTGATCGACCGCTTCACCCAGAGCTATCTGGCGGGCGAGACGCCGATCCCTTGCGTCGAGTGCAACCGCTCCATCAAGTTCCGCGATCTCCTGGAGACTGCCAGGGAGCTCGGCGCTGATGTGCTTGCCACGGGCCATTACGTGGCAAGCCGCGCCCTGTCAGACGGGCGCCGTGCGCTCCACCGGGCAGCCGATCCGGACAGGGACCAGAGTTATTTTCTTTATGCTACCACCCCGGAGCAGCTCGACCTTCTGCGCTTCCCCTTAGGCGAGTTGCCCAAGGAGAAGACCCGCGAGCTGGCGCGCGAATTCGGTCTTACCGTGGCGGAGAAGGCCGACAGCCAGGACATCTGTTTTGTGACGCAGGGCCGCTACAGCGACGTGATCGAGCGCTTGAAGCCCGGTGCCGTGCAGGGCGGCGAGATCGTCCATGTGGATGGCCGCGTACTCGGCCGCCACGAGGGCATCATCCATTACACGGTAGGGCAGCGGAAGGGGCTCGGCCTCTCCGTCGGCGAGCCGCTCTATGTCGTGCGCCTTGAGGCCAAGGAGGCTCGGGTGGTGGTCGGTCCCCGCGAGGCTCTGGCCACCCGTCTGATCCGCGTGACGGACATGAACTGGCTCGGTGACGTGCCCCTCGAAGCCTTGGGCGAGAAGGGGATGGAGGTGGCTGTGCGCGTCCGCTCCACCCGCGAGCCGCGTCCGGCCACGCTGAGATCCACAGGAACTCACACGACGGTCGAGCTGTTTTCGGCCGAAGATGGGGTGTCTCCCGGTCAAGCTTGTGTCATCTATGAGAGCGATGCTCCCCGGGCACGCGTGCTTGGCGGGGGTACCATTGCTCGCACGCTAGCCGAAGCCGCACCCGCCGCGGCCTGAGGTGCTTACCTAGGGATAGTTTATGACGGATGGAGCGACCACCGTCCTGATGCGCAAGGCCTATGCGCGTTGGGCTCCGATCTACGACCTCGTCTACGACAAGCTGACCGAGCCGGCGGCTCGTGCGGCCGTGGATGCCGCCGTCGCCTGCGGTCCCAGGGTGCTGGAGGCGGGTGTCGGCACGGGATTGTCCCTCGGCTACTACCCCAGGCATGCCGAGGTTTACGGGGTCGATCTCTCCAAGGACATGCTCCGCCGCGCCCAGGACAAGGTCGAGAAGAGGGGGCTCAGCCACGTGAAGAGCCTGCAGGTGATGGACGTCACCCATCTCGGCTTTCCGGATGAGAGCTTCGACGCGGTCACGGCCCAGTTCATCATCACCCTCGTGCCGGAGCCCGAGACGGCCCTCAGCGAGTTCATGCGCGTGCTGAAGCCGGGCGGCGAGATCGTGCTCGCCAACCATTGGGGCCAGCCTTCGGGCCCGATCGCGGCCCTGGAGGAACTGGCCTCGCCCGTCGTCAAGGCCATCGGCTGGAGCTCGGCCTTCAAGGCGGCCCGGGTCGAGGACTGGGCGCGCGGGACCGGCCGCATGGAGGTCGTGGAACTGCGGTCCCTGTTCCCGGTTGGGTTCTTCAAGCTGATGAGAATCAGGAAGAAGGCCTAAGGGCTGCCACACTGGCGGGGGCTTGAGACCGAGGTGACTTTCGGGGCTCGGGCCCTATTTGCATGGGAGCGGCGACCTGTTCAGCACGAAAGCCATTCCCATGCGCCTCTTCATGTTCACCTCCCAAGCCAAGGACGACCTGCATGCATTTGCGGGCGATGAGGCAGGCAGCAAGCTTCCGGCCAAATATGCGCCCTGGGGGCTGACCGGCACGTTGGGCTCCCGCGAGGCCCCGCCGCACAAGTTCTCCCGCAAGACCATCGAACACGCGATTTCGACCGATGGCTTTCAGCTCTGGCGCATGAAGCCGAAGGGCTGACAGATCTGCGGGCTGGAACTTTCGGAGCCTTTCAAAAGACGGCTTTCACAAATCCGCAGCTTAGGCGCGCGTCTTTCTTGACACTGGGGGGCAACCTTCCCTATATCGCCCATGCCTGACGCGGGGCTAAGCCCCGCTTCCCGGGGCGGAGTAGCTCAGTTGGTCAGAGCAGAGGAATCATAATCCTTGTGTCGGGGGTTCAAATCCCTCCTCCGCTACCATCCCTTTCCAAGATAAAATGTACGTGCGGTCCGCACGGCGACGTGCCCGGGGCCATGCTCGGATGCAGTCGGAGAGCAATTGTAATTTGGTTCGTCTTTAGGACTTGCCGCGGTGGTCTCTGAGACGGTCAACACCTCCCTCAAGCGCGGATCAGGCCGCTTCATGCGGGAGAAGGGCACCCTGAAATTTGGCTCCGTCCTCCGGACTGCGCACGCAGTTCCGGCCTGCCGCTTTCGCCTGATAGAGCGCTTGGTCCGCAGCATCGAGGAAAGCAGCCCGCTCGCTTCCGCGCGACGGCTGGACTGAGGCGATCCCGATGCTGGCCGTCACCGTCTGGTACGGGCTGCCTTCATGCGCGATGCCCATGGCGATGATGGTTTGGCGAATGTTCTCGGCAATCAACCGAGCGCCGGCAAGATCCGTCTCGGGCAGGACAATGGCAAATTCCTCTCCGCCATACCGAGCTGCGACATCGCGAGGGCGGCGGATATTGGTCTCAAGCGTGCTGGCGATCCCACGGAGAACTTCATCGCCTCGCCCATGACCATAGCGGTCGTTAAAGCTCTTGAAATAGTCTGCATCGACAAAAAGAAGCGACAGGACTGAGCCGGAACGAATGGCTTGACGCCACTCACGCTCGAAGGTTTCGCGGAAGGCACGACGGTTCGGCAGTCTCGTCAGATCATCGGTTCGCGCGATGCGCCGGAGCTTGGTTTCCGCTCTCGTGCGGCGTTTCAATTCACGCTGAAACAGATACGTGAGTCCGACGACGGCGCAACACAGCGCGAGTGTCGCAAGGCTGAGGACGAGAGCCTTTCGTTGCCAGGCCGAAAAGATCTCATCAACAGAGAGAGCGACGGTGAGAACGAGCGGATACTTGTTCAATCGTTCGAAGGAGATGATGCGGCGAACACCATCGATCGGCGAGATCGAGTCGAAGGTGCCGGATTTCGCCTGGAGAAGGCGCTGGACATGCGGAGAGGCACCCAGGTCCTGATTGATCTGGCCCGCATCATAAGGGTAGCGCGTCAGCAGGATGCCATCATAGCGGAAGAGATTGATAGCTCCTTGCTGGCCGAGGATCAGATTGTCGAACTGTTGATTGATGGTGGCCAGGGGCATCGATCCCATCACAACCCCAGCAAAGCGTCCGGCAGAATCCGATAACCTCCGGCTGAATCCGATGCTGAGGTCGCCACTCCGTGTTCTGCTTGCGAAGGGGCGGCTGACATATAGACCGATGTGGTTGTTCTCTTTGTGCGCGACGAAATACTCGCGATCCGAAACATTGAGAGACCGCGAGGCGATGACAGGACCGGCATCGGCGATGAGATTGCCATCTTGGTCCACAACCAGCAGCGTTCCCATGAAGGAGGCCGAGACGGCGCGATCAAAGAGCATCCGGTATTGAAGGTCTGGAGGGAGTTGCTGAACGCTGAGATATCTCAGCCCCTCCATTGCTCCCTTCAGCGACAGATCGAGCAGCTCGAGGTTGCCGTCGAGATCGCGCGCGATGGTGGTCAGCACATTTCGCGAGGATTTTTCAGCCTCATGCCATGTGTTCTGGCGATCCATCCAAAGCGTATGCGCCGAAATCCCGAGGATGCCCAGGGCGATCACGCCTGCAATCAGGTGTAAGTAGACTTCTGAGAACAGACGTTTCATTCGGCGCTGCACAAATCTCGTTAGAATATATTCTATAGACGATCCTAATAGATTGTTACAACGCGGGAGTGTGAAACTATTTGATAGGCAATTGCTCTAACAAGATTAGCCTTCAAGCTTCACAGTGCTGTTTTACGCGAGATAACGTTGCAATACCTGTATCGATTATTAACATAGATCAGTCTCGTGAGGCGTATGTTCTTTGTTTGAAGGTTGCCGCTTCTTTCTCGGGTGAGTAGGTCGCTCCGATTTGCGAAAAAACCTTGGGCGCAGTCGAGACTTTGCCGACTGCGCCCGATTGGTTCGACGTTTATCGTGTTTTCTTGCGTCGCCTCGAGAGCATGTTCAGCGCCTCGATCAAAGCCGAGAATGTCATCGCGGCGTAGATGTAGCCCTTCGGCACATGGGCTCCGAAACCTTCCGCGATCAGAACCATGCCGATCATGAGCAGGAAGCCCAGAGCCAGCATGATCACCGTCGGATTGGCCTGGATGAAGCGGGCGAGGGGATCCGCGGCCAGAAGCATGACGGTCACGGCGGCCACGACAGCCACGACCATGATCGGTATATGATCCGTCATGCCGACGGCCGTGATGATGCTGTCGATAGAAAAGACCAGGTCTAAGAGCAGGATCTGCACGATCGCTGAGGCAAAGCTCATCTGAGCCTTTCCGCTTTCAAAGAGGTCAGGTCCATGATCGGGATCGACATTGTGGTGGATCTCCTTGGTCGCTTTCCAGACCAGGAACAGACCACCTGCAACCAGAATCAGGTCACGCCAGGAGAAACCATGGCCGAAAGCGGTAAAGATGGGCTCCGTGAGCTGGACGATGATCGCAATGGTTCCAAGCAGACCCAAGCGAAGGATAAGGGCAAGACCGATACCGATGCGCCGGGCCTTCGTTTGCTGATGGGCGGGCAGCTTGTTGGTCAGGATCGAGATGAAGATCAGGTTATCGATCCCGAGCACGACTTCCATCACGACAAGCGTGGCCAGGGCAGCCCAAGCTGTCGGATCCGCTGTCAATGCCAATATGTAGTCCATGAAGCTCTTCCTATGATGTCATGACCTTATTTTGGTTATTGCCGAGCTTGCGCAAGGGGTTGGACCGGATCCCGTCGTTGCTTGCTGCTTTCACAATTGGCTGATCTCGATGTCCGAGCCGTTGAAGCGGAAGCGGCTGCACCCACATCTTCCAACAATGAGCATTGAAGCCGCGTCACCGTCGACTATGCAAAATTGACTTTGGTTCCAGTGCTTTAGTTCCTTTGTTGGCCATGCGGCGCCGGCGCAATGGAACCGCCCATGGCAGGAGGAGCGTTCCCTCATGGAATGATCTGGAGGCATGTCATGGCAGGATTTTCAGGACGTTGGCTGGTGACTGCCTCGCTTGTGGGAGTTTTGGGAAGTCCCTTGGCGGCTCTTGCCCAAGCGGGACGCCCTTGGGTTGACCCTCCGCCCGAGTCCGACACCAAGACCCAGGCGCCAGTGTCGGTGCCGTCCGCCCTTCCCGCGACGCCGCCCGCTCAAGCTGCTGGTCCCAATTCGGCTCCTTCCCCCGTCTCATATCCGACAGAGGCCAAGGCTACTGACTCTCAGCCGGCTGACGAGACTGCATCGCAGAAAACAGCAACCGACGATCAAACGAAGCAGAAACCAGTTGTTGAACGCAAGACGCGCGCTTCTTCTCAGCAGACTAGCTCGTCTGGACGCCAGAGGAGGGAAGGGCAAGTCGTGCGCCGGCGCGCAACCGGCACGCAGGTGTCGCAGGCACAGCCTCGTAGCGCCATTGAACGGCGTGCGCGGGTTATGCGTTACGGGTCGGTTCAGGAAGGGCTGGACGCGGGTCTTCAGGTGATGCGACTGCGAACCATTCAACTGCCTGACGGTCGTCGGATCGATGTCCTGACTCGTCCCGATCAGGATATCGCATCCGGATTGCCGGACGGCTACTAAGCGGCTGAGATCAGCTAACTTGTTTGGCCTGCTGGTGCGGGAGCTTGAACGACGTCCTGTCGGTATTGTACCGCGATCTCTTCTGCGCGACGGCGGATGTCGAGCCAAAGACAACGCGCTCGTTGCGCATCTGCGAGGGCGCGGTGTGCCGCAGGCCCACGTTCCTCATAGCCGCGTTGGGCCTGCACAAGAATGTCCCGCATGAGTGTGCGATGAAGATCGGCTGGAATGTGAGCGTCCCGCAATATGTCGCGCATGATCCTTCTATGGGCCATTTCAGTATCCTCAAGACGTAGCGCGTGGCGCGGCAATCCTGCTGTGCGCAGGAGCTTGCTCAGCCACTTTCCATCCCATGATGGCGCCGTCGCATAGAGGGTACGTCCTGTCAGGACCGATACCATGCGTTGAGCGACATCTTCGAGCGATGTTCCCTTGGCTCTCAACTGCTCTCTGGAAATGCCGTGAATTCTTCCCGCTTTGACATCCCAATCGGTCCAGGATGCAGCGGGCCTGATGAGATAGCTCTCCTCCTCGCCACTCGCGAAAACCCAGGCAACCTCGATTGGGTAGCCCTGTTTGCCGAGAGAGGAGGCCTCGAAATCAAGGAACACGATATTCGACAGATCAGGCATCGTGAATCAACTCACACGTGTCTGCATTCGTTCGACTGGTTTAAATCATTATCTTGACCTGGAAATGCAGAAGGAGTGTGTCGTTCCCTTGCGCTGTCCAGAATGCAGGCGATCAGCCGGAAATGCATCGACACGGAACTGCCTGATCTGATTTTCGAAGAATCCCGCATCATCAATATCGCACAATCCTTAAGGGTCTGTGCGACGATTCTGACGGTTCAGGACTGACGTTGTCGTAGCAGTGGACTAGAGCATCGTTCGACGCGGAAAACTGGGTCCACTTTTCGCTGACGCGGCCCTCTGGGTCCGCACGATGCGCTAGCGCGCGCTGGACGATGTGAATGCGGCGGACGCGGATACTGAACCGGTCGCTATGGGGTCGCTGGTGCCTGTTCTGAGAGTGTGCAATAGGCCCTTGCGCTTGGCTTCGTAGTAATAGCCGCCGGCATAAAGTGCGACTGCGCGATCCGGATTGCCGCCTGCGACGTTGTAGGCGTTCGCCAGATAAGGGACTGCGTAAGTCAGATTGGTATTGGCATCGAGAAGTCCTGAGACCGTTCCTCTGTAGCCCATGCCGCGCGCTGTAGCATAGCGGATCTGCATGAGGCCGAAATTGCCCCGACTAGATGCCCGTGGATTGTAGCCGCTCTCGCGTTTAATGACGCGGTGTATCAATGTTTCAGGAATGCCATGAGCCCTGGCGTGTTGTGCAACAAGTGCATCAATTTGGGCTCGTTCGGATGCCAGTGTAGGCAAGGTGCACGCGATCGCCGCACACGCGAGAACAAGACGAGAAATCATGAAGGTCCCCTTGTTGAGGAAATTTCTCGTCATCAATCGTGGCAATTGGACGTCAGCTTGGCTGTAAGGACCTGTCGAGCAGCCACCAATGCGATGCATCTCGCCAAGATGCCAATCATGGCAATAGCGCCTTAAGCGTAAGCTGTTTGGCAGATGCCTTGCAGACACCACCCTTCAGAGATGCAATTGCTGCTCTCCCAAAGAGGTAGTGATACGGCGGTATGGCAGTGCGTGCAGATTATCGATTTTTATTGCTTTGCAAGAAATTGCTGAGGTTCAGAAGGTCAATGTAGCTGACTTATCCGGTTCAGTCTTTGGCATGAAAGCAGGGGGCGGACTGGTGAATAATTGTCGTGCCCAACGAACTGCGTCAAATATTTCACGCAAGCGAGCAGAGATCAGCAGATACTCATGTGCGAACGGCGACAACTTGATCAAAATACCAGATTCCAACCCGAGTCTTACGCCGCATCAGAAGTAAGAATAGCTCCGAGCGCAGGGATCATTAAGCAAGGGGTATTCCACGCTCTTATGAGTTAAAGCTCGCTTTTGAAAGTAGTAATGCTTTGTTTAGTCCCTAGGGGGTATCTCGCAAGCCGAAATAGTGGAACGACTTTAGGTGAAGCAGTAGTATTTAATTGGGCTGTATCCGGCGCTTTTCAGAATTCGCGCCTCGCTTCCACTGTTATTCAGCAGGAACAGCCTAATGCAAATTAGTGTTTTTGGAATTGGCTATGTCGGCGCCGTTTCCGCGGCATGCTTAGCCAATGATGGCCATAACGTCATTGCAGTTGATCCAAATCCTCAGAAAGTCGGCCCTCTCAATGAAGGCATTAGCCCGATCGTCGAACCTGGATTGGGAGACCTGATCCAAGGGGGTATCCGCAGCAAGCGCCTGATGGCGACAAGCGATGTGCGCGAGGCTATTCAAGGGACGGATCTATCTTTCGTATGCGTCGGAACGCCATCGCGCTCGAACGGCTCTCTCGATACGGCCTATGTGAGCGCTGCCGCCGAGCAGATCGGCGCGGCCATTCGAGAGAAGAACGCTTTTCACTCCGTCGTCATGCGGTCGACCATTCTGCCAGGCACGATGGAGAGCATTGTTCTGCCGGCAATCGAGCGTGCTTCAGGGCGTCAGGCCGGCGTGGGCTTCGGCATTGCCTATTACCCAGAGTTCCTGCGGGAAAGTACTGCCATCGCCGATTACTATGATCCAGGCGCGATCATCTTCGGGCGTCATGATCAGCCGACGGTCGAACGTCTGCTCGAGCTACATAAGATCTTCAAAGTCGAACCGAGGATCGTCTCTATTCGTACGGCGGAAGCCGTCAAGTACACGAACAACGCATGGCATGCTCTCAAGATCAGCTTTGCGAACGAGATCGGCAACATCTGTAAGGAAGCTGGAATTGACGGGCATGCCGTTATGGAGGTTCTGTGCGCAGACACGCGGCTGAATATCTCCAAGGCTTACCTGAAGCCGGGATTTGCATTCGGCGGATCATGCCTTCCCAAGGACCTGAGGGCTTTGCGCTTCGCAGCGCGCAAGCTGGACGTGCCCACACCCATTCTCGACGCCACGATGGAGGCGAACGAAGAGCAACTGCGGCGTGCATACTCAATGGTCGCAGCCACCGGAAAGCGTCGGATCGGCATCATTGGCCTGAGCTTCAAGCCTGAAACCGATGACTTGCGGGAAAGTCCATTGGTCGAGCTTGCAGAGCGTCTTTACGGGCGCGGCTACGACATTCGCATCTACGATCCGAACATCCAGGTCTCGAAGCTAACCGGAGCCAACCTCCAGTTCATCAAAGCGCATCTTCCTCACCTTACCTCCCTTCTGACTGCCGATATCAACGAAGTCATCGATCACGCGGAAGCCTTCGTTCTCGGCAATCGTGATGAAGCCAAGCGGCTCATGGCAGCCTTGAATGACGATAGGCCGCTCATCGATCTCGTGCGCATCGACCAGACAAGGTGTTCCGGTGACCTTTATCAAGGAATCTGCTGGTAGCGGCGGCGCCCGGCTGTCGGAGTCGGTGGGGGCACATGTGCTTTATGTGGTGGCCGTAGCAGCATTCGCTGCTGCGCTCCCATCCCAGGCCTATAGTGCCGTGAGCGCCGGGATGATCGGGACCATCGGGTTCCTGGCCATCTGGCGCTATGGATGGGGCTTCCTGCACTTCGTCCGTGCCCTCATCTTCCGTAAAGTGCGCTTCCCGCGAATGCGGGAGGCCGCAGACGCGGCGGTAGCCCAGGCGCCTCCTAATGCCTTTCTGCTGGTGACGACATTTCGGATCGACAGCGCGGTCACGGCGCGTGTCTATCGCGCCGTCTTCGAGGCCGCGCTGGCGGCGCCCGGAAGAGCGACGGTCGTTGCTTCGGTGGTGGAGGCCGGCGATCAGCGGCTCATCAAAAGCTTGTTCCGGATAGTTTGCGGCGATACCGGCAACGTCGATCTTGTGATGGTGAGAATTGCAGGAACAGGAAAACGGGATGCTCTTGCCTACGGATTCAGAGCGATCGCCCGTCGTGCTCCTGCCGACGATGACGTCGTCGCCGTCATTGACGGAGACAGCATTGTCCCGTCCGATCTGGTGCGGAAATGTGCGGGGTTCTTCCAGCTCGATCCTCAAGTCGGAGCCCTGACGACGGATGAACTGAGCGAGGTCCGTGGCCGCCGCATCTTTCAGGAATGGTATTCTCTCCGCTTCGCTCAGCGCCATACTCTGATGTCATCGGTCGGATTGTCGGAACGCGTTCTGACCTTGACAGGCCGCATGGCAATGTTTCGCGCGAGCATCATCTGTAACCCCGAATTCATACGCCAGGTCGAGCTCGACTATATCGATCACTGGCGCCTTGGCCGGTTCAAGTTCCTAACGGGCGATGACAAGTCAAGCTGGTTCTGGCTACTTCGGAATGGCTATAAGATGCTCTATGTGCCCGATGTCGTCGTTTTGACCGTCGAGGATCCTCCATCCGAGAGCTTCATCTCTGCGGCCGCGATGCTGATGGTGCGCTGGTTCGGCAACATGCTGCGCACAAACTCGCGGGCTCTCGCGCTCGGTCCAAGGAAAATCGGGCTGTTTACGTGGTGGGCGATTCTTGATCAGCGGATGTCGATGTGGACGTCTCTTGTCGGATTTGTGATCGCTCTGCTCGCCGGAATCTTCATCAGCGGCTATGCGCTCCTCCTCTATGCTCTGTGGATTCTGGCATCGCGGTATGTGCTCACCCTGTCTCTTTTGGCATCGCGGCCAAGGGTATCCGTATTCTATCCCTTCCTTCTCTACTTCAACCAGATTTTCGGCTCCCTGGTCAAAGTCCATGTCACGTTCCGGCTGGATCGGCAGAAATGGACACGACAGAAGACAGCCTCGGCGAAGGTGGCGAAGCGCCCCCTCATCGCGAGCAATTTCATGTCGGCATGCATGCATAGCCTTGCACTGGTTGCATTTGTGACGGTTCTTGCTTGGAGCATAGACGTGCTTCCGACCCCGAAGCCGATGCTCTTTATCCCCTAAAGCGAACGGTATCGATTTGGAGCTTGAGGCAATGACGAAGATCACGCACGAGGCTGAGGTTCAAAGACAGCATCCTCGATATCGGATCCCCATCCGATGCATCCACAATGGGACGCAGATTTCCGTTATCGACGTTTCTGTCGGAGGGATCGGCCTGAGGACAGGATCGTTTGGCGTCAAGCCCGGTCGTGTGTTTGAGCTCACGCTCGTCTTTCCGTTCAGCGGCTATGAACTCTCCCTGCCGATAAACGCCGAGGTCCGCTATGTCGCCGAAGAGCATAGCAGAGCCGGCCTTCGATTCGTCGATGTCTCACCGCGGCAACACAATCTTCTCCGGTTCGTCCTCGACGCCTATCTTGCCGGCGAGATTGTCGATGCGGGTGATGTCCTGGATGTCGCCGCGCGACGCAATGAGGGGAAAACCCGTGATGTTCCCCAGCGTCCTCAACCTCAGGGATTCTTCGCCCAGCTGACCCATCATGGGCGCAGTGCCGCAGGCTATGTCGGCGTCGGCGTCGCGACGATACTTCTCATCGGCTTCATCGGCATGGGGATCTTCGAGCGGATGTATATCATTCCGGCTCAATCGGCCCAGATCACCGCTGATCTTGTCACCGTGCCTGCCCCTTCGAATGGTCAGGTCACATTCATTGCGGCTGGCAACGAAGTAAAGTCAGGAGAGCCGCTTTTGACGATCCAGGGGCCGCAGGGCACCAGCGTCGTCATCGACAGTCCCTGCAACTGCATCGTTCAGACTCGTTATAGCCGGGCTGCCAACTTCGTCCGAGAGGGAGCACCGATCCTGGCACTTCGCGAGAAGACGAGCACTCCTTACGTCACCGCCAGCATTCCTCATGATCAGCTTTTGCGCTTCTACCGTGGAGCCAGCGCCGTGATCGAATATGCCGATGGCACACGCGTGCGGGAGAGCCAGATCGAGCGCTTACCCTCCCTCGCCAGCGACGCCGCCTCGACCGGCCCTTTCATCGTGAAGCTCGCGCCGGGCCGCGAACTCGAAATGTCCTCCATCGGGCAACCGGTATCGGTTGTCTTCAATACCTTCTCCGGATCTTCAGTTGCCGCTACAGCCAGCAAACTTCAAGCGGCAATGATGTGGGCCGGGGAAAAGATCAGTGCCGTCTTCGGACAAGATAACGAAGTGGCAGCGGCAGCAAAAAAGGCCAGAGAGCCGGATGTCGACAGTGGGAGGCGCCTTGCCGGACTTAGACCCCAGGAATGATCCGCTCCGGATCACGTTTCGAAGGTCATACTTGAAGATCTTGGAGATTAGAAATGGACAACATCATCCCGGTTCTGATGTGCGGTGGCTCCGGCACCCGACTTTGGCCGGTTTCACGTTCCAGCGAGCCAAAGCAGTTTCATGCCCTTTCCGGCGAGGTCAGCCTGTTCCAGCAGACTGTTCAGCGGTTCCGCACCGAGCAGTATGCAGAGCCGATCATCGTCGTGAATACGAATCATCGTGATCTCGCCTTGCGGGAAATCAGGCAGTTGAGCACGGGGGCCGCACGGTTGCTGGTTGAGCCATGCGTTCGCAGCACGGGACCGGCAATTGCAGCCGCAGCGGCTTTGATCGCGGAGGAGGATCCGGATCGGCTGATGCTTGTCGCTCCAAGCGATCACATCATGGAGAAAGCCGACATTTTCTCTCAGGCCGTTGCGCAGGCCGCACAAGCCGCGCGTCAGGGACGGATCGTACTCTTCGGCATCCGTCCTACGCATCCGGAAACGGGGTTCGGCTATATCAAGCTCGACGAAGCTTTCGACCAAGCGAGCTTCAAGGTTGCAGGCTTTGTCGAGAAGCCGGGACGCGCTGTCGCCGAGGCGCTGGTCGCCGGGGAGCGGCACCTCTGGAACAGCGGGATCTTCATGTTCACCGCTCGCACGATCCTTGAGGAACTCGATCGACATGCGCCTGAAGTTCTGGCTTGTGCCCGTCGCGCTCTCGCGACGGCTCAACGGGGCAATGATACCATTCGCCTCGCGGCAGAGTTCGATACGGCGCCCGTCATCTCAATCGACTACGCCGTCATGGAGCGCAGCGATCGACTCGTCTGCATTCCCGTCGCGCCCGAGTGGAGGGATCTTGGCTCGTGGTCCGCGCTCTGGGATATTGGTTCTAAGGACGGGAATGGGAATGTGTCCCGTGGTGATACGCTGCTCCAGGATGTGCGCGACAGCTATGTTCACGGAAATTCCCGCCTTGTAGCAGTCATGGGCGTCGAGAAGATTGTCGTGATCGACACCGCTGATGCCGTTCTCGTCGGTTCGTTGGATCAGGCTCAGAACGTCGGCCGCCTGGCGGCTGAGCTTGCCGCTTCGAAGCGCTCGGAGGCGGCTCTTCACCGGAAAGTGCGCCGCCCCTGGGGATCCTATGAGTCCTTGCGTGTAGGTGAGACCTTCCAGGTCAAGCACATCGTCGTGGATGTGGCGGGACGTTTATCGCTGCAATACCATCACCATCGCTCGGAGCATTGGACCGTCGTTTCGGGAACCGCACGGGTTACCGTCGGCGAGAGGGTCTTCGTCATGACGGCAAACGAGTCAGTCTATATCCCGAAGGGAGATGTCCATAGGCTCGAGAACATCGGCGATGAGGAGTTACACCTGATCGAGGTTCAGTGCGGCACGTATCTCGGCGAGGACGACATCGTGCGTCTGGAGGATCAGTATGACCGTATCGTCACGAGCTGACGGTCAACGTCGCCTGAAGATAACTTCTCTCATCCTGTCGATGGTGCTGGCTTCCGGCGCCATGGCACAGGATGGCAATGAGGTCATGCGCCTGGCGGAGGAGGCTCGCCAAGCCTTCGTCGCCGCCGAGCAGAACAACGCCAGCTCGAAGCAGAAAGCCGCTCTTTATCAGGTAGTCCGGGCAAGGATCAAACTCCTGGAAAAATTCGCCGGCCAAGGCACTCTTGGCTCAGGCGAGCTCAGGGATGGGGCCCGTGCGGAGCTCACCCGTCTGGCTGACGAGGGGCTCGATCACGACATGGTTAGCGCAATGCTTCTCCAGGCTTCGCTCGGGGACCTCGCGGGGGGCCAGACCGGGGCTGATCGAGTGGAAGCCGGGGTGACCCTTCACCAGATCGCAAGCGAGCAGAGGTCGCCGGCCTACCGGGCCGCGGCCTTTGTTGAAGTCGCTTATGCGTATACCAAAGCGGGTCTTCAAGGCCGCGCATTAAGGTATGCATCTCTGGCGCTGGAAACGGCTGGGTCGATCTCAGAAGCCGGTACGCGCTCGGGTGCCTTGAATGCGGCGGCTCGTGCTGCATCGGGTCTCGGCACTCCTGGGTTAGCTTTGGCAAACCGCGCCATTGGTTTAATTCCAACTGCCCGTGGCCAGGCCTATGCGCGCCACGCGCTGGCACGGGAGCAACTCAAGGGCACCGCTTTGGAAAAGGCGACAGAAGCCAAATTGAGGGTCGAAGCCAAGAAGCGTATGGCGATGGGAGATCGAACTGCCGGTGTTTCTTTGGCCCTCGCATTGCCGGACAGCAAGGATCGAGATGAAATTCTCTCAACATTACTTGAGACCGCCATCGAGCGTCAGGAGCGAGAGGTTGCCCTTGCGGCGGCACAAGGTTTCTTCGATAGCTCCAGGCAGCAGGCGGCCTTGGCGGTCATCATAAAGAATGACGTGGAACGCGGGGCGCCGCTCCGAGCCGCCGAACTCGTCAATAGCATGGAGGAAGGGGCGGGAAAAACCTCATTCCAGCTCATCGTTGCCACCGAACTGAAGAAGGGCGGCTATGACAAAATGGCGGAACAGCTTGCCCCTTCAAGCAATGACGATTCTGTCAGGAAGACTGGGAGTAGCGAGACAGGGCAGAAGACCGAAGGCGATTTGCGCATTCCTTCGGAAGTCAGAAATCTTCTCGAGCGGAGACATCGCAACCAAGTTTCCGATGCATTGTTGAGAGATACTCTCAGTCAGGTGTCCAACGACGATGACAAGGTAAACATCGCCTTTGAACTTGCCGCGCTGCCTGACGCCGGTATGCATGCTGCTGATCTTCTCCGCTCCGTCGGAGACGATCGGGTTCGATCGAAGGCCTTTCGACATGTGGCCGAGATCCGGGCCAATCAACTCATGATGCCTAAGAGCGATCAGCTCGGTGAACATCCTGAGGATGTCGGTGCCGCTGTTTCCCCGGCGGAGGAGACCGATCAGGAGATCCAGACCCGCAGAGGTCTTGCGCTGATCAAGATGGATGCGGCCAAGCCGACAATTGTTCGAGTTTCGATGCCGAGCAAGTTTGCAACCTCGGCCGATATACGAGCAAACACGCCCTGGCCTGGCGGTGCCGTTGTCGCGAGCACCTTTGCCAATCATAATCTCTATATTGCGAAATTCCTCGAAGATGGCGAGGGTGGGGGCACGCGTCTCGAACAGGCGATCCGGTATCAGGGTTTGCCCTCACCGCGGATCATCGTCGTTCAGAGCGGAACTGCGACCTTGGGCATGGTCGCGCGTCAGTTGCAGGGAACCGATGCACGCGATCTGATCGCACATGACGGCGATGCCCTCATCATACGAGCACCCATCCTCGTTGCGCCTGGTGCGACGCTCATCCTGTCGCGCTTGGACATGCCGGTTTACAAATTAAGCGCTAATGCCGGAGCTTTCATCGCCAATGCGGGCGAAGTCGACATCGTCGATGCGGAGATCGTAGGTTACGACGAAAAGACGGGGCAGCCTTTATGGTCCGACAATGAGAAGTCGGGCCTGTTTCGTCCTTTCCTTCTGACCTGGGGGGATGGCCGCATGAATGTGGCATCCTCTGTTCTGACCGCCCTAGGCTATGACAGCGTCAAGTCATTTGGGTTGACTTATTCGTCAGGTCCGGATCGTGTTGCCGAGTTGCGGGACCAGGCGCGTCCTACTGGAACCATCGTCGATAGCGTGTTTCGGAACCTCTATGTCGGCTTCCACTCCTATGAAGCCGAACGAATTCAGGTTGTCGGAAACGAATATCGGGACAGCATCGTCTACGGAGTGGACGCCCATGATGGATCGGAAAGGGGCGTCATTGCCTTCAATACAGTCTACGGAACCATGCTCAGACATGGGATTACAGTGTCTCGTGATGCTGATGACAGCTTGATCGTCGGCAATCTATCATTCGGCAATGCAGGATCAGGAATCATTCTCGACCGCAACAGCACGAACAATATCCTCTACGCCAACAGTTCATTCCAGAATACCCAGGATGGAGTGACCCTCTTCGAGAGTTCCTGTAATGTACTGACGAACAACCATCTTGCAGGAAACAGGCGGGATGGATTGAAGATTCGCAACAGCTTTGATGTTGCGGCATACGGAAACAGGATCGACGCGAACGCCAATGCCGGTGTCAGCGCCTATATCGCAAACATTCCCAAATCCAAGGGATCGGATGGCCAGGGAGGCGATGCCGGGCATTACGCTCCCTTGACCAGTCTGTCTCTCAGAAACAACAGCTTCTCTTCGAACGGGGTCGGAATCAATACGCAGGGCGTTTCGGGCCTGACAATGTTTTCCAATCGTTTCGTGACGCAATCCCGACGGTTGCTCGGTGGGGATATCCGTGGGTTGGAGGGGCCGATCCTGCGCCTTGCCTCCCAGGCCGATGTGCTCATCGCCAGCGCCTGCCGGCCAGCGAAGCCCGTATCGTCCTGTCGGCTCAGGGATATGGGTTACTTCGAGGGAGAGGCCGATCTTCAGATATTCAACGCTCACGCCGGATCCGACTGCACCGATATCAATGGAAGCGTTCAACACCGGGCCTTCTCCAGTTCGTCTCAAGGGACCTAGGAACAGCATGAGACGGATTCTTGTCTTCTCGGCCTTGAGCCTCCTTGCAACGGTGCCGTCCTACGCCCAGACGGGCGGGCAGGGGCTGTTCAATGTGGACGCCCGGCGCGCCGCACTTGCCCAGCCGGCCCTCGCGAGTATCCGAGCCGCGTGCCTTGCGACTCCTCGCGATCCTGCTTGGACCAACCTCAAACCAGTCGACGGACTCAAAGCAGCCGATGTCTCCGGTACAGATGGAGGCGCAAATAACTATGCGTGGGCCGTGATGGTGCTGGCCGGACGGACCCTGGCTGGAGATCCTGTCTCGGAGATGTCTCTGCGAGATATTCTGCTCTCCTGGGCTAGAGCGAGAGCTTTCGAGAACACAGAAGTCGACGGTGATAGCTACTATGGGCTGGAGCGCGCACTTCTGCCGACCATCGCGGCCTATTCCGTCTTGAATCGTGGCTTGGACGAGAGTCAATGGCGGATCGTTTCGGCGTGGATCGATTCTCTCGTTCGCAAGATCGATCAGGCTTTCGACACCGATGCCGGTCAGGACCATCAGCATCCCTTGACCGACAGCATTCGTATGGCCTGGGGCGCCGTCGCGGGGGACGATACTCTCTATGACAAAGGCCTCCGCGGATATCGCACTGTCCTGGCAGAGGCGCGTCCCGATGGAAGCTTGGCCCTGGAAACGCGTCGGGGCGCCCGTGCCCTATGGTTCATGCGCTACTCATTGACGAGCCTGACCGTCATGGCCGAGATCGCTGCCACGCGCGGGACGGATCTCTACGGCATTCGTGAAGGCGCCGCGAACTATGATCGCCTTCTTTCATATCTCCTCAACGGAATTGCAGAGCCTGAGGTGATCATGGCCTATGCCTCGGAGAACGATAACCCAGGTACGGAAGCGGATTTTCGCCGCCAGGACATGAGCTTCATGACGAAGCGCAATCAAGGACGTCATTACATGGCCTGGGTAGAGCCTGTCGTGGCTCGGGAGCGGGCTGGACTTGCCACGAAAAGACTCAAGACGCTGTTGACGCGCAGTCTCCGGCCTGACCGGCCTCTCATCGACGAACTCGTCGGCGGCAACGCCACATGCTTTTGGGGGCGTTGATGGACCGATCACCTCTACGGCTGCTCAGCATTCTCATAGTGCTGACGTGTCTTTCGCCCCTTCCGGCATCGGCTCAAGGAGTGACCGAGGTTGAACTGCGAGATCGGTTTCGCAGCCTCATGGAGAGAGTTGAACAGCTGAAGCAGCGCAACGATCCGGCTGCTCTCATGGAACGAGCTCAGCTGCTTCAAGATGGCTTGCCCGTGAGCGAGACGAATCCGCTCAAAGTCCCGCAGGTGGATGACGCAATTCGGCTCTACGATCAGGCCCTGACGATGCCAGGGACTCACTGGCCCTCGGCAGCGTTGCGGCGTGCCAAATTGATGCTGGCGCGCGACAGGGATCAGGCTTCCGTAGAGCGAGCAGCCGAATTGCTGCGTCGTGCCGCAGCCCTGCAGAACCATGAGGCAGCCTTTGTCCTCGCCGGCCTGATGGAAGCCGGGATCGGAGGCAAGCAGGACCCGGAGGGGGCCAAGAATCTCTATCAGATCGCTCTTCGGTCCGAGTACGGTCCGGCGGGTCTCGAACTCGCTCGCCTTGAGACTGACCCGACAAAGGCGAACATCTTCGCGTCTCAGGGACTAAGGCTTCTGTTCCAAAAGGCGCAGCAAGGATCGGCCGAGGCGGCCAGGATTTTGGCCGATCATTATCGGACGACCGCTAACGGGCCGGAAAGGATGAGCGCCGCCGTCGAGTGGTATCAGCGCGCCACAGACTTGGACGACGGCGAGGCTGCTTTGCGCTTGGGGCGCCTTCGCGCCGATCCGAAGTCGGCGTTGCGCCAGCCGCAGGAGGCGAGAATTGCCTTCGAGAAGGCTGCCCAGCGCGGATCCATCGAGGCAGCCATGATCCTTGCGGAGGATCCTTACAACGGCGCAGCGCTCGGCGTGCAGGCTGGCGTGGCCGATCTCTGGCTCAATCGAGCCATCGAGACAAAGGCTCCCCGGGCTCTGGTCCTCGCGGCAGAAATCCGCAGCCAGTACGGACCTGATGGACGCGAGGTGGCGAAAGGGCTTCTCGCCGAAGCCGTTCGACGTGTTGATGATGACGTGACGGCTCTGCTTGCGCTCGGCCGTCATCTTCGCGATGGCGTTCTCATCGACCGTGACGTGCCTCTGGCGCTTAAGCTATTCGACAGGGCGGCGACCAACGACAACTTAACAGCATTCTACGAGTTCGCGCGCACTGCACTCGCTTATCAGGATGATGCGGCGGACAGTATGCGCAAGACGGCGATCGAGCGCCTTCGGGTAGCGGCTGAGCACGGCCATGTGAAAGCGGCGGTCACCATGGGAGACGCCCTTTTGCGGGGCAGTGGAGGATCGGAACCCCAGGCCGAGGCCCTGCGCTGGTATCTGAGGGCAGCCGAAAGCGGATCGCCGGTCGCCTATGTCCGTCTTGGCGATCTTTATGCCAGCCGATCTTCCGGCATGGAAGCGCCACAGGCCCTGGAATGGTATCGCAAGGGCGCCGCGACCAACAGTGCGATTGCCATGACCCGGCTGGGCAAGATGTTCAACGATGGCAGGGGAGTGCCGCAGGATCAGGCGCTGGCTGCGACTTGGTTCAGTCGCGCGGCGGCAGCCGGTAGCGGTTCTGCCATGGTAGAGCTGAGCGAACTTTATTCACGGGCTGGAGGTCCGGGCCATTTCAATCTGGCGCGCGACTCCCTCGAGAAGGCGATCAAGGCCGGTGATACCCGTGCTCCGATCGCACTGGCCAAACTCTATCTTGCGCGCGGCGAGCGCACGTTGGCTGAAGCGACGCTCAGAAAGGCGGCCGAGAGCGGAAGTCCTGAAGCGGCCTTGCAGCTCGCCGAGGTTTATCTCTTACATCAGCCGACGGCAGAACAGCAGAATGCAGCCCGCCGGTGGCTTGCCGCTGCCGAGAAGGCGATGGTTGGCGATGACGGACAGTTGGGCAAGATCGCCCTTTTATATCTCAATTTCCCTGATGCCGGCTCGATCGAGCATGGTGGGTCCGTATTGGAAACATTGGTTCGAAGAAACAACGCGGAGGCCATGACGCTTCTGGCAACAGCTCTCCTGCGGGGGACAGGGATGAAGCGCGATCCTGTGCGGGCAGAATCTCTCCTCCGGCGAGCCGCACAGCTCGGTCACGACGGGGCACGTTTCATCCTTGCCAAGGCCTATCGTGATGGCGATGGCGTTCCTCGCGATCCTGTCCGGGCCATAGCCCTTTATCGGGAGATCTATAACGAGGAACCGGGCGATACCAAGGTGCAAATTGCGCTGGGAGACGCCTATGCCCGCGGCGTGGGCGTCACTCAGGATCGCAAGCTGGCAGCTGAGTTTTATGCCCAGGCTGCGCGCCAGGGCGATCGGGATGGGCAGATGCGCCTTGGTATGGCGTATCTCTATGGCGCGGGAGTGGAGCGCAACAGCCGAGAATCTGAGCAATGGCTAGCGGTGGCTGGTGAGGCCGGACAGAACGAAGCGAAGATCCAACTCGGCAGCGCCAAACTATCCGGCCTGGGTGCAGCTGTCGATGCCGAGGGAGCGTTCGCCTCTTATCTGCGAGCGGCAGAGGGCGGATCCCCCATCGCCATGATCGAGGTTGCGCGTGCCTTGATGAACGGGGTCGGTACGCAGGCTGATCCAGCTCTTGCCAAGACATGGCTGGAGAGAGCAGCGAGTCTCAATTCGTCCGACGCGATGTTCGAGCTCTACCGGCTCAACGACATTGGCGCAAAGCCGAATGCGCGCGAGGCCGACCGTTGGCTTAAGCAGGCAGCCGAGAATGGGCATGCCGGCGCCATGTACAGGATGGCACTTCGCTACCAGCAAGCATCATCCGATAAAGATCGAGCGATGGCTCGGGGGTGGCTCGAGAAAGCAGCTCTTGCCGGTCATTCGCAGGCTGCGAAAGCTCTTGCAAAGCAAACAAATGCGACGCCGGGTTAAGAGCTTGAAGAATGACCGAAACCGGATGGCAGAAGACTGGACGAATGGGGATGGGGCGGAGAACAAGAATGGCGATCTTCCCTAAGTCTACCGGCAGGTTGCCGATGACAAAAGCAGTCCGCGTCAGCGGCGCTGCTGTCGCGGGATTTGCCATGTCGCTGGCAGTGGCTACATCGAGCGCGGCCCAAACACCTCCGCCGCGGTCTCTCTCGCCCAATGCAGATTTCAGCAAGATCTGCTTACCGGTCTCCAAACCGCGCCTGTCCCGGGACTGGGGCAAGTGGGACAAGTCGCAGCCGGTCAACGATCCCGAGGAGATGTACGAGGCTGCGATCGCCTACACCGAGGGACGTGCCGACATCCATCGATCCCCCTTGACGGCCCGCAGGCTTCTCGAAGACTTGGCAGATCGGCCATGGGCTGGGAGAGGCCGGGCTCATTTCCGGCTCGGCAAGCTGCTTCTCGATCCCGTGGCAGGACCTGTCGATCCCGAGCGCGCAGCGATTCATCTTGCGACTGCCTCGTCCATGCTGAACATGGATGCAACTGTCCTGCTCGCTCAGCTGCATGCGCAGGGCCGGATTGCTGCTGCCAATGTTCGCGAGGCGGAACGGTTGTTTCGCGCGGCTTCGACGGCTGGTCAGGTCGATGGGATGATCGGGTTGGCCCAGTTGCAGCGCAGCGGGAAAATCGGTCCTGTGCCTCAGGTCGCGGCAGACGATCTGATCAAGCTTGCCCTGCAGACACTCTATGACAATCTCGGGAAGGGAAAGTGCGGCGCACTCTTCGAGATCGGGGCAATCCTGAGCGAAGATTCGCTCGTTCCGGGCGGTCTGACCGACGCGGTCAAATGGTTTGAAGCGGCGGCCCGTCAGGGCGATTCCAAGGCAGACTTAGCTCTTGCAGAAATCTACATGCAGGGCCGCATCAAAGCGACCCCGGATCAATTCCTGATCCATCTCACCCGAGCGGCCGAGGCTGGGGAGCCGCGGGCCATGACATTGCTGGGCGAGCGGCTTCTGCTTGGGGACAGAGTGCCGAAGGATGTGCCGAAGGCGATCGCCTGGCTGGAGCGGGCCGGACTGAATGCCGATACCGAGGCCTACAAGCTCCTTGCACGGCATTATCGCGGCGAGTTCGGGGCGGCGCAGGATCTGCCGAAGGCTGCAGAGGCTCTGACGAAGGCAAGCGCTTTGCCCGGGCACACTACCAGCGTTCTTGTCGGACTTGCACGGCTGCATGCCGCTGGCATGAACGGCAGACCGGATATCGATGCGGCCTTGACCTTCTATCGCCGTGCGGTGGCTCGCGGCGATGTCGGGTCCCTCACGGAAATGGCGAAACTCCTGCTGGCATATCCGCAGGCGGGACGGCCGGACGAAGCTCTTCGGCTTCTCAAGGAGGCCGCTGCACGGGGCAATCCCGATGCGATGGGTGCGCTCGCCGAGCTTTATGCCTGCAGCACCGTTGTCGCTCCGGATCCGGCGCAGGCCAAAGCCTGGTTGGAGCGCGCAGCGGAGGCTGGGCACGTGCGCAGCATCACGGCCCTCGTTGCCCAAGCGGACAAAGATTCGGCGGCCGCACAAAGGAATATAAGGGCTCTCCTTAATGCCGCCGAGCATGGTGATCGCGAGAGCATGGTCCTTCTCTCCTATGCCTACCGTTCAGGACAGGGCGTTACTGCGGATGAAGCTGCGTCGACTCGATGGCACGAGGCGGCTCTCGCACCAGGGGAGGGGCGATCCCGCGCTATGCTTCTCCTGGCGCGCCGGATGCTGAACGGGCAGGATGGAAGCCGGGACGAAGCCGGTGCTCGGGCTCTTCTCGAGCAGGCTGTCCAAGAGGGAGATTCTGGCGCACAGCTTGAATTGGGGCGTCTTCTGATCGCGCAGCGCGTTCAGAATACGGATGTGCTGAACGGTATGCAGCTCCTGCAGAAAGCCGCATCGGCCGGCAATGCCGCTGCGATGACGACACTGGCCGAACTTCCGGGCGCGCAGCTGCAGCCGACCGGCAAGAACGCCTTGGAATGGCGACAGGCTGCAGCAGAGGCCGGCAATGTGCGAGCGGCCATTGCATTGGCATCGAGTGCAAAGAATGAAGCCGATGCTACTCGGTGGCTTTCCCGTGTGGAGGCGTTGCCGGTCTGCACGGCGAGAGACATGGTCGAGCTTGCGCAGGTCTATCACAGGGTTCCAGGTTCTGATCACAAGGAGCACGCGCGTTCTTGGATGCAAAAAGCACTCGTCGAGGTCCGGAGCAATGCACAGGACCCGAGCACATTGTTTCTCATCGGACGGGCAATGCTCGAGGGCGTAGGCAACTCTGTCAGCAAGCAAGACGCCGTTAGTTACATCAAACTCTCTGCACAAGCAGGTCGCGTCGAGGCGATGCGTTATCTTGGGCGTGGCTATGTGTCCGGACAGACTGGCGAGCGCAGCACGCAGGCGGCAATCGAATGGCTCTCCAAGGCATTGCAGAAAGGCGATGCCGCGGTAGCGACCGATCTTTCCAGGCTTGCGGCAACGCCGAGTGAAGAGGGAGCCGGAGCGGTGGTGCCTCTCAAGGAGAGCGCCGAGAGTGGTTTTGCGCCAGCCATGCGAGAATATGGGCGCAGCCTGCAGCTTGGATTCGGGGTTCCTGTGGACGCACAAGCCGGGGCGATATGGCTGACGAGGGCCGCGGAGGCCGGCGATACGATCGCGATGAAGGAGCTCTCGCGCGCCTACGCATCGGGATATGGCGTAGAGCTCTCGGCCCGAGCCAGCACGGAATGGTTACAGCGGGCCGCACAGGCCGGTGACTCGGAGGCCATGTACGGGCTCAGCCTCGCCATGACCCTGGGTTTCGGCACTGATGTGAACGCAAGCGCAGCCCAGGATTGGCTGAAGACAGCTGAAGGAGCCGCCAAGAAGTAATATCTGGGCTGCCGTGTCGGAGTTTGAAGTACATCGCGGGTGTCATAGTCGATGTGTGGGAGAGGCGAGATGATCAAAGCTACCCGTATCGTTTTCCTGAGTTGCCTCTTCACCAGTGTTTCTCTGGCGGCGATGGCAGTTCCTTCGCACGATGCGAAGGTTTCCGCACCCCAGGCATCGGCGGCAACGCAGCCTGCACCACCGACTCAGGCGCAACTTCGTGCCATGTCCACATTGAGGCTTCTCAGGCTCGGCCAGAAGGCGCTGGATTCCGAGATGGATACGCAGGATTTCGCAACTGGATTGGATGCGGCCAAAATCGCGTCGTCCCGCGGAGACCGGGAGGCAACGCGCCTCATGGCCAAGATCATGGCTCGTCACGAGGTGGCTCTGCAGGGTATAGACCGCGCCAGACTCGAGCGGCGGCTTCGGTTCGAAGCTCTTCGTGGCGCATCGAGTTCGGTGCTGGCCGTGGCAGGCATGTACGATCGCGGTGAAGGCGTTCCTGCAGACACGAGGAAGGCCGCCGAGTGGTATCTGTGGGCGGCCCGCGTCGGGCACGAACGTGCCATGGCTTATGCGGCTTATGCTTATGGCACCGGTCGTGGCTTGGAACGCAGTGAGGCTGCCGCCCTGAAATGGCTTGACGGTGTCAACGAGGGCCGTCGGCGCAGCACGCTTCTTGAGATCGGCTGGGCGCTTGCCCTGGGGACCGAAGGAGTGACGGATATGGCTTCGGCTCTCAGGTTCTTCGGGCAGGCAGCTCAACTCAAGCCTGGCATCGCGTATCAGGTAGCGCTCGATCTGGAGAGAGGAACGCGGGGAATCCAGAACCGCGACGCGGCGGGGCAGCTGATCAAGGTCGCGGCCGAGCGTGGCGACTCTGCTGCCGCCATGCACATGGCCAGTGCGCTCTCAGGCAGCAGCAACGTCGAGGATCAGCGGCAGGCGGTGCAGTGGTACAGTCTTGCTGCTTTGGACAAGACCAATCTTGTTGCCGGGCAAACCCTTGCACGGCTTCTTGCTTTGAGACCGTCAGATGAGCTGATCTCACTCATTGTCGCGGGCCTCGACAAGGCTGCAGAGGCGGGCAACAGCGAGGCGCTCATCGGTTTGGCTCATGCCTATGCGGATGGAATCGGCTTGAGTGCATCTCCCGAGAAGGCAGTAAGCCTTCTGCAGGCCGCTGCCGATTCAGGCATCCCCGAAGCCAAATATCGGCTCGGCCTGATGTACAAGTCCGGAACCGGCGTTACCGCTGATCTCAACAAGGCGATCGAGCTCATCAGCAGCGCTAGGGAAAGCGGCTTTCCTCTCGCAGCAGTCGCTCTCCGTTCCATCACGGAATCAGAAATGACTAGCTCTGTCGATGACACCCGAAATGGGCCATCTGGGGCGCCAAATGCTGTTGCTCAGTGATGGATATATGGATGGAGCGTGTCGTCGGACCCAAGGGATCTTCGACCTGAAGCGCGCTTGAGAGCCAAGTACGATGGCAGCGATATAAGGGGCTCTCTCTTTCCTGCGGCGTCGGATTGATTCAATATCACGCAGAGCGGCATACGATTCGGTCGCCAAGGACACCGGGATTCTGGCCATGATGGATGGCGCAGGTCAGTGTGGTTTGATTCTGACAACTATTTTGGCCGTTATGTTTGCCGCAATAGTGTAGCAGATTGGCAAGAATAACTGCCCCGGTTGTTTGTATCGATTTAGGCTCAAGATGAGTTATCCTTGGTGAGGTATCTATTTCTACCTCCTAAGCATAATTAGATACCCCTTTATTAAGGATGGATAACAAACCGTTAACTTGTACAATTCGAGGTAACCTCTGCGGAAAGGCTCCCTCGCATGTCACACCTTCTGCCAGTCACCACGATCTTAGGCTGCAAGAATTCGATGTTGCGTGAGGGCTTGAGGCACATCCTCTCAAGTACCCGTTTCCGATTGCATGCGGAAAGCCTGACACACGGGGAAGTCGCTTTGGACGAGACGGCTCAGGCGGGTCCACTTCTCTTCATTCTCGACGCGAATCTTTATCCGTCGGGGCTGGCTGAGGGAGTTTGGTCCCTGAAGCAGCAATATGCGCAAGCCCGGATCGTCGTTCTGTCGGACAGCTTCAATCTTGAGGGCATGAAAGCCGCCTTTCAATCCGGCGCAGACGGATATTGCCTTGCGACAACAGGATGCGAGGCCCTCATCAAGTATCTCGACCTTGTCATGCTGGGCGAAGTCGTCTTCCCATCCGCTGCCTTCCTGGCGGCCATATCGACCCACGGAGAAGAGATGGACCTCTCGAAAGAGGCCCCTGCCATCAAGGTGTCTTCTCTCCAAGTCGCCTCGGCTCCGGAGGGGCACGATTCTCCCATTCGGACCTTGTCGAGCAGAGAGGCCGAGATTCTGCAATGCCTGATGCAGGGCGCTCCGAACAAGGTCATCGCGCGCAAACTTGATGTCGCTGAAGCAACCGTCAAAGTGCACATCAAAGCCATCCTGCGCAAGATTCGCGTTGCAAACCGCACGCAGGCTGCCATGTGGGCCGTCAACCACTTGTCTTCAAATTCAGCGGATGCATCGTGGGTGCAGTCAAGCGACAGGCTGGCTATACACAGTCTTCGCTGACGCTGTTAGCCAATTGTCCAAGGGAGCAGATCGGAGAGCTGATGATTCCCGGCTGAATCAGCACCACGCAACAACGAGCGAAAGCTTCCGGTGTCGATTGTTCAACGTCGCGGGCTTGCCGGATCAATGTCGTTCGGCGAGCCCTCTGTGTTTGAGGAAGCTCTCGCAAGAATATTGGATCTTGCTCCCTCCAGAGGTATTTCACTTGCGCAAAACATCCCTCGCGATGGGGTGGAGTTTTTGACAGCAAGCTGTGTCGAGAGCATTTGCTCCAAAAGTGGAAGCCACTTTTGGGATCTATCCGATGCTCAATGCCTTCGCACCGGTTGGACCTTCGGTTCCGCACAATGCGCTAATCCGTCGGATTATGAGACGGTAGCAGATGCAGGCTTGGCCCTGATCCTCGCTCACGGGAAATATCCTTCATCAACAGACTACAGTTCTGCGAAACCTTCTCCCTGCTTTCTGTTTAGAGAGCCTGTCGGCTGTCTCCTCAGAATGTGGCTCCGGCAAAGAAGGCGTGAGCTTTAATGATTGGCTGAATGCTTCGGTGGGTAGTTAAGATCATCCCGAATATTTAATGTTTTATTGTATCTGCGCGCTTCATTGAGCGCTCTCATAGCGAGAGATACAATCAATGATACTTTATATCATGTTAATACCTTTTGATTAAAGATTGTTAAAAGGATTTGAATGGGTAATGATTGTCTCTAATGAGATTATAAGCTAAACATTTCTGGGGAACTTTGTTGTTTTTCTGACCGAATCAAGACCAGAAAGGCATCTGAGATGCGGAACACCTACGATCTTGATAGCCTTCCACATCCAGGGGCTTCTTCGGCTAAGGATGTTGCGTACTCAAGATATATGGAACTGGCACGTTCGGTTGAGCCCTCTTCGGCAGAGCATGCCGCTGTTCGCTCTATCAAGACGCTGCTTGTCGAGCCGAATGCCCTGTTGAGAGAAGGGTTGCGCAGAATTCTCGCCGAGACGGCGTATTCGCCCTCCGCGGCAGCTGCGAGCCTTGAGGAAATGGCCTCGGTGCCAGGCCTCGATACGAGCGCTGTCGTCCTCATCATTGATGCGAGCCGCGATCATGATGAGACCTGTCGTCAGGCCCGGATGCTGAAAGAGGGCAATCCTAGCGCCAAAGTGGTCATGCTGATCGAGCAGTACGACCTTAAGCAGGTGGTCGCAGCCTTTCAAGCTGGCGCGGATGCGTACCTCAAAAAGTCAATCTCGCATGAGGTACTCGTAAAGTCGCTGGATCTCGTGATGCTGGGAGAAGCTATCTTCCCCGGTGCGATCCTCGATCTGCTGCGGGAGCGGGAAGCTCGCGCCGATCATGCCAAGGAAGCGCTAGTTGCCGAAGAGCCACATGAGGTGACCCTTCCGGCGAAAGGTCTTTCGGTTCGCGAGACGGTCATTCTGCGCTGTTTGATGGATGGCGATTCGAACAAAATCATCGCTCGAAAGTTCGACATCACGGAAGCCACCGTCAAAGTTCATGTCAAAGCGATCCTGCGCAAGATCCAGGCAAAGAACCGGACGCAGGCTGCAATCTGGGCGGCAAGTCATTTGCCCGCGACGCGCGGCACGCCCGTCAGCTGATCGTGTTGCTTAAGCGCGTTTCTACAATGGGAGCCACTGGCTCCCATTGTTCGTTACGGGGGTGCGAGGGCGGTACTTCGAGAACGTCAGGCCGAGCGCAGCACAGGCGTAGAGAGGTTCGTCTGATCTTCCAGGATCATCGCGGCCCCCTTATCGGCAATCATCAAAGTTGGCGAGTTCGTGTTTCCGCTTGTAATGGTCGGCATCACGGAGGCGTCGATGACGCGCAGGCCCTCGATCCCACGCACGCGCAAGCGCGCATCCGTCACTGCCATCGGATCGTTGTCGATGCCCATCTTTGCGGTGCCGACGGGATGGAAGATCGTGGTTCCGGTATCGCGGGCTCCATTCAAAAGCTCCTCATCCGTCGTCAGTTCGGCTCCAGGCTTGTACTCCTCGGGCCGGTATTTCTGAAGCGCCGGCATCGAGACGATGTGCCGAACGAGGCGCAGCGCATCCACGGCCACTCTCTGGTCTTCCGAAGTCGACAGATAGTTCGGGCGGATGAAGGGCGCCTCGCCCGATTGGCCGCTGCGGATCCTGACGCTGCCCCGGCTGGTCGGCCGCAGGTTGCAGACGCTCGCCGTGAAGGCCGGGAAGGGATGTGGATCGTCCCCGAACTTGTCGAGCGACAGCGGCTGGATGTGGAACTGGAGGTTCGGCGTTGCATATTCCGGCGATGAACGTGTGAAAGCGCCCAGCTGGGACGGCGCCATCGTAAGGGGTCCTTTGCGGAAGAGGGCATATTCGAGCGCCATCTGTCCCTTCTTGAACAGGGACCGGTAATCCTCGTTGAGCGTCCGCACCCCGTGAACCTTGTAGATCGGACGCAGCTGCAGATGGTCCTGCAGGTTCTCACCCACTCCCGGCAGATGGTGAATCACATCGATTCCATGCTGCTGGAGGAGGGTGCTGTCCCCGATCCCGGACAATTGCAGGAGCTGGGGTGAGGCGATGGCGCCTGCCGACAGCACGACCTCTTTCCGCGCCAGAATACGCCTCAAAGCGCCATTCTGGAGGATTTCGACGCCGACAGCGCGCCTGCCTTCGAAAAGGATGCGCGTGGCATGGGCCTGGGTCTCGACCTTCAGATTGGGGCGGGCGAGGGCCGGCTTGAGGAAGCCGCGCGCCGCGGACCAGCGCCGCCCGCTCTTCTGATTGACGTGAAAATACGAGATGCCCTCGTTGCTGCCCGTATTGAAATCGCTGACGCGAGGAATGCCGGCCTCGATCGCGGCCTCGATGAAGGTGTCCAGGATATCCCAGCGGGTCCGAGGGGCCTCGACACGCCACTCGCCGCCCACGCCATGGTGCTCGCCGGCGCCGAGATAGTGATCGAGATGCTGGCGGAAGATCGGCTTCACATCGTCCCAACCCCAGCCTTGAAGGCCCATCTGGCGCCAGTTGTCGTAATCCTCGCGCTGGCCGCGCATGTAGACCATGGCGTTGATGGCCGAGCAGCCGCCCAGAACCTTGCCGCGGGGATAGTTCAGAATACGGCCGTTCAGGCCCGGCTCGGCCTCGGTCTTGAACATCCAGTCGGCGCGGGGATTGCCGATGGCGAAAAGATAGCCGACCGGAATGTGAAACCAGATCCAGTTGTCCTTGCCGCCCGCTTCGAGAAGGCAGACCGAGTTGCGAGGATCCTTGGACAGGCGGTTCGCCAGCACGCAGCCCGCCGAACCGGCTCCGACGATCACGTAATCGAATGTATCGCTGCCTGACATGGTATGGCTCAATGACATGGGCCGGCGCTCGATCCGACGAGCGCCGGAAAGGTTTGCTTCGCTCGTATCTCAAGAGGCGCTTTTGCCTCGGCGCCTCATCAGTTCCAGAATCTCTCCCACGATTCCGCGGCGGAACAGCAGCACGCAGATCACGAAGATGATGCCGATCAGCACCGTCACGGGGAA
This sequence comes from Microvirga sp. VF16, assembly GCF_016864375.1. GTDB lineage: Bacteria > Pseudomonadota > Alphaproteobacteria > Rhizobiales > Beijerinckiaceae > Microvirga. The sequence goes on from NZ_CP069354.1 coordinate 1,335,948, forward strand.
GTCGGACGCAGCCAGATAGTTCTGCAGGGCAATCACCAGTCCGGCGCCGACGATGGGGCCGATCATCGTGCCGATGCCGCCGAGCAGGGTCATGAGAATGACCTCACCGGACATCTGCCACTGCACGTCGGTGAGCGTGGCAAACTGGAAGACGATAGCTTTCGTTCCACCGGCAAGTCCTGCCAATGCCGCCGACATGACGAAGGCGCCGAGCTTGTAGCGGTCGACCCGATAGCCTAGCGAGACTGCCCGCTTCTCGTTCTCGCGGATGGCCTTGAGGATATTGCCGAACGGCGAGTTTACGATGCGCCAGATCGCAAAGAAGCCGAATAGGAAGATCGCCAGCGTAAGGTAATACATCGTCAGCGGCTGGTTCAGGTCGATGAAGCCGAGCAGATAGCCGCGCGGCACACCCTGGATGCCGTCCTCACCATGGGTGAAAGGAACCTGCAGGCAGATGAAGGCGAACATCTGCGACAGGGCGAGCGTGATCATGGCGAAATAGATGCCCTGTCGGCGAATGGCCACGAAGCCGATGATGAGGCCCATGGCGGCGGCTCCTGCCACGCCGAGCAGGATGGCGGTCAGGGGCTCCCAGCCCCACACCTTGGCTGCGTGCGCTGTGAAATAGGCCGCCCCGCCGAAGAAGGCGGCATGGCCGAAGGAGAGAAGGCCCACATAGCCGATGAGAAGGTTGAAGGCGCAGGCGAAGAGCGCAAAGCAGAGCACGCTCATCAGCATGATGGGATAGAAGAAAAAGGGAGCCGCCAGCAAAGCCGTAATGGCGATTGCCCCAAGCACCATGGAAGATGTGCTCAGCTTGGGCTGCTCCGTGAGATATTCGGTTCCGACAGCCATGATATTACTCCTCCCGCCCGAAGAGACCTGCTGGCCTGACGAGCAGAACGATGGCCATGATCACGAAGATAACGATACTCGAGGCTTCCGGGTAGAAAACCTTCGTCAGTCCCTCGAGCACGCCGAGCACGTACCCGGTCACGATGGCGCCCAGGATCGAGCCCATGCCGCCGACCACGACCACGGCGAAGACGATGATGATGAGGTTCGAGCCCATCAGCGGGCTCACCTGATAGATCGGAGCTGCCAGCACGCCCGCGAGAGCAGCCAGCGCCGCACCCAGGCCATAGGTGAGCGTCAGAAGCAGCGGCACGTTCACGCCGAAGGCCTGAACGAGCGTGGCATTTTCCGTAGCCGCCCGCAGGTAGGCGCCAAGTCGCGTCTTTTCGATCAGAAGCCACGTGCCCAGGCAGACGACGAGGGAGGCAACGACCACCCAGCCGCGGTAGATCGGCATGAACATGAAGCCCAGATTGAGAGCTCCCGTCAGTTGCGGCGGCGGGGCATAGGGCTGGCCGGCTGCGCCGAACCAATAGCGGAAGGCGCCTTCGAGAATGAGCGCGAGGCCGAAGGTCAGCAGCAATCCATAGAGCGGATCCACGCCGTAGAGGCGACTCAGCATCGTCCTTTCGATCACGACCGCAATGGCGCCGACGATCAGAGGGGCGAGAATGAGCGCCGGCCAGTAGCCGATGCCCAGCCAGCTCAGGAGGAGGTAGGCGGCAAAGGCGCCCAGCATATATTGCGCGCCATGGGCGAAGTTGATGACCCGCAACAGGCCGAAGATCACGGCGAGGCCGAGACTCAGCATGGCATAGAAGGAGCCGTTGATCAGGCCGATGAGGATCTGGCCAAAGAGGGCCGGGGTGGGAATGCCGAAAATCGTACTCATGATGCTCTACACCCCAAGAACTTCGTGGAGTTCGTCCATGCGCGTGTCGAGCTCATGCCCGGGGAACGAGTTCACCATACGCCCATCCTCCATGAGGTAGAAGCGGTCGGCGACTTTCTTCGCGAAGCGGAAGTTCTGCTCCACGAGCAGGATGGTCATGCCGCGCTTCTTCAAGGCGACCAGCACATCGCCGATGCGCTGGACGATCACGGGAGCTAGACCCTCCGTCGGCTCGTCGAGAAGGATGATCCTCGCGCCCGTGCGCAGCACGCGGGCGATGGCGAGCATCTGTTGCTCGCCGCCGGAAAGTTTCGTGCCCTGGCTCGAACGGCGTTCATGGAGGTTGGGGAAGAGAGTGTAGATCTCCTCCAGGCTCATGCCTCCCTCCGCGACGGTCGGCGGCAGCATCAGGTTCTCGGAGACGTTCAGGCTCGCGAAGATGCCGCGCTCCTCGGGCACATAGCCGAGACCGGCCTGCGCGACCTTGTGGAGCGGTAGCCCCAGGAGATCCTTGTCGCGCAGGCGGATAACGCCCTCGCGGCGGCGCAGGATGCCCATGATCGCGCGCAAGGTGGTTGTCTTGCCCGCGCCGTTGCGGCCGAGCAGGGTGACGGTTTCGCCCTCGCGGATGTCGAGATCGACTCCATGGAGAACATGGCTCTCGCCATACCAGGCATTGAGCCCGCGGACTTCGAGAAGGGGAGCGCTACTCATGCTCGGTTCCCATGTAAGCTTCACGCACGCGCGGATCCTGGCTGACGGTCTCGTATGATCCGTCGGAGAGAATCTCGCCGCGAGCCAGAACGGTGACGCGATCGCAAAGATCGGAAACCACGTTCAGGTTATGCTCGACCATCAGCACCGTGCGATTGCGGGCGATGCGTCGGATCAGATCGGAAATGCGGCCGATATCTTCATGTCCCATGCCGGCCATCGGCTCATCGAGAAGCAACATGGCAGGATCGAGGGCCAATGTGGTGGCGATTTCAAGCGCGCGCTTGCGTCCGTAGGACAATTCAACGGCCGGCAAATGCGCGTAGGCTCGGAGGCCAACGGCATCGATGAGCTCCATTGCGCGATCGTTGAGTGTCGAAAGAGCGGAAGCCGGGCGCCAGAACTGCGTGGCAAGTCCGGACGGACGCTGCAGCGCCACGCGCACATTGTCGAGCACGGTCAGGTGCGGAAATACCGCCGAAATCTGGAATGAGCGGACGAGCCCGAGACGGGCAACCTCGGCAGGCTTCAGGCCGGTGATGTCCGAGCCCTTGAAGCTGATCTGCCCGCGCGTCGGCGTGAGAAACTTCGTGAGCAGGTTGAAGACGGTTGTCTTGCCGGCACCGTTCGGGCCGATCAGGGCATGGATCGTGCCCTCATTGACGGACAGGGTCACGTCCTTCACGGCGAGGAAGCCGCGAAACTCCATGGTGAGCCCGGTGGCGCTCAAGATAGGTTGCGTACTGACCATATGAACCGGCCGACACTCTCTTGGTGAGGAGGCAACGGCTGGTTCGCGCGCAAAGCTCGATACCAGCCGTTGTCAGACGATGAAGAGGCGGGGCGGCTCGCGCCGTCCCACTTCGGTTGGAATATTACTGCGTGAGCTGGCAGCCGCTGTCGGCAAGCTTCATATAAGCCTGATCGCCCGGGACCTTGGCGAGCTGCTTGTACATGTCCCACTCGCTCTTGCTCTCTTCCGGCTTCTTCACCTGGAAGAGGTACATGTCGTAGACCATGCGGCCGTTCGGCAGCACCTTACCCTTCTTGGCGAAGACGTCCTCGACCGGCATTTCGTGCAGGAGCTTGGCGACCGGCTCGGTAGCGTCCGTGCCAGCTTTCTGAATCGCCTTGAGATATTGCGTCACGGCGGAATAGGTGCCGACATGGATCATGTTCGGCATGCGGCCGGTCTTTTCCTGGAACTTCTTCGCGAAGGCACGGTTCTCGTCGCTCTGATCCCAGTACCAGCCTTCCGTCAGGGTCAAGCCCTGTGCGGCCTTGAGGCCAAGACCCTTCACTTCGGCGAGGGTGAAAAGCAGGGCTGCGAGGCGCGTGCCGCCCTGGGTGATGCCGAACTCGGCAGCCTGCTTGATGGCGTTGGCAGTGTCGAGGCCGGCATTGGCCATGCCGACCACGTTGGCACCGGAGCTCTGCGCCTGCAGCAGGAAGGACGAGTAGTCAGTGGCTGCCAGCGGATGGCGGACAGCACCGAGCACCTGACCGCCCTTCGACTTCACGAACTTCGAAGTCTGGTCTTCAAGCGAGTAGCCGAAGGCGTAGTCGGCGGTGAGGAAGAACCACTTGTTGCCGCCGTTCTCCACCAGCGCACCGCCGGTGCCGACTGCGAGCGCGTGAGTGTCGTAGGCCCAATGGAAGCCGTAGGGGGTGCATTGCTTGCCGGTGAGATCGGTCGTCGCCGCACCGGTCGTCATCGTGATTTTCTTCTTGTCCTTGGACAGGCCCTGGACAGCGAGAGCGACCGACGAGGTGGTCAGTTCCATGATGGAATCGACCTTTTCCGTATCATACCACTGCCGGGCGATGCTCGCCGCCACGTCAGGCTTGTTCTGGTGGTCCGCGCTCACGATCTCGACCGGCACGCCAAGAACCTTGCCGCCGAAATCCTGCACCGCCATACGGGCGGCCTCGACCGAGGACTTGCCACCGAAATCTGCGTAGACGCCGGACTGATCGTTCAGGATGCCGATCTTGACCACGCCGTCGGAAGCCTGCTGTGCATAGGCCGATTGCGCCATGACGGTGCAGCTGAGGGCGAACAGAATTTTATTGAGAACTCGCATCGATTTCCTTCCCTTCGTTCCGAAGCCAGTTGATCCAGCATTGTTCGAACCGCGGCGTGAGGGTGCGCCCGGCGATGGTCAGAAAAGTACAGCCCTTCACGCCTTGTGCAATGCGAGAGGGGGTCATCCTTAAGTCGCAGATCTCTTTAAGCTTCAAGTTTTTGCCTCATTTTCAGGCATCGGGTGTCGCTGACCCTTGAGACCTTGGCCGCTTTGTCGGTAACCCTGCTCCGCATCTCTCGCTGTTCACAGTGCTGGAGGCAGCGCCTATATCTGCCTCAGCTTTCTGTCCCCCTATTGTCTAGGTTGGAGCCTTGCGATGACCGTTCACCAGAAGCCCGCCGACCGCCGTACCCTCGATCTGCAGGATCCGTCGCTCTTGGTGTCTCAGGCCTATGTGGCGGGCGAGTGGATCGATGCGCCGGACGGCAAGACCATCCCGGTCACCGATCCGTATGACGGCGCGCTGATCCTGAGCGTGCCCGATCTCGGCCCTGACGCCGCCAAGCGCGCCATCGACACGGCGCACACGGTGCAGAAGGAATGGGCCAGGCGCACCGCCAAGGAGCGCAGCACCATCCTGAGGAAATGGTACGACCTGATCATCGCCAATGCCGACGATCTGGCGCTGATCCTCACCACCGAGCAGGGCAAGCCCTTGCCCGAGGCCAAGGCCGAGGTGATCTCGAACGCGGCCTATATCGAGTGGTTCGCGGAAGAAGCCAAGCGCATCGACGGCGACGTCATTCCCGGCGCCAGCCCGTCCCAGCGCATCGTGGTGCTGAAGCAGCCGGTCGGGGTGTGCGCGGCGATCACGCCGTGGAACTTTCCCAATGGCATGATCACCCGCAAGGTCGGCCCGGCGCTGGCCGCGGGCTGCACCATGGTGTTGAAGCCGGCCGCGCAAACCCCGCTCTCGGCGCTGGCGCTCGCCGTGCTGGCCGAGCGGGCCGGGGTGCCGAAGGGCGCGTTCTCGGTGATCACCGGCGAGGCCAAGCCGATCGGCGAGGAGTTCTGCCACAACCCGAAGGTGGCCAAGATCACCTTCACCGGCTCGACCGGGGTCGGGCGCTGGCTGATGAAGGAGGCGGCCGACGGCATCAAGCGGCTGTCGCTCGAGCTCGGCGGCAACGCGCCGTTCATCGTGTTCGACGATGCCGATCTCGACGCGGCGGTGGAGGGCGCGATGGCGTCGAAGTTCCGCAATGCCGGCCAGACCTGCGTCTGCGCCAACCGGATCTATGTCCAGGCGGGCGTGGCCGAGGTTTTCGCCGACAAGCTCGCCGCCAAGGCCAAGGCGCTCAAGCTCGGGCGCGGCACCGAGGCCGGGGTGAGCATGGGGCCGCTCATCGACGATCGGGCCGTGGCCAAGATGGAGGAGCATGTTCAGGACGTGCTCGACAAGGGCGGCAAGCTGCTGGTGGGCGGCAAGCGCTCGGATTTGGGCAGCACGTTCTTCGAGCCCACGGTGATGACAGGGGTTACACAAGCCATGAAGGTGACCAAGGAGGAGACGTTTGCGCCTCTGGCGCCGATCATCTCGTTCACCGACGAGGCGGAGGTGATCGCGATGGCGAACGACTCGGAGTTCGGGCTGGCCTCGTATTTCTATGCCAAGGACATGGCCCGCGTCTGGCGCGTGGCCGAGGCGCTCGAGAGCGGCATGGTCGGGGTGAACACGCCGGCTTTGGCCAACGAGATGGCGCCATTTGGCGGCGTGAAGCAGTCGGGACTGGGCCGTGAGGGCTCGAAATACGGCATCGAGGGCTTCCTCGAAATCAAATACATCAACATCGCTGGATTATGAGCATGAAAAAGCCCGGCATTGCCGGGCTTTTTTGTTGATGGAAGCTGCCGAATCTCACTGCGTTCCTATGCGCTTCTTGCTCTGAGCAGCAGATTGGCCAGTTCCACGAAGCCATCGCCAGAGTGACCATTCGCGATGTAGGCCGGTCTGTTGGTCAGGCGGTGTGTGAAGGCCTGGATATTGGCGACGCCGACGCTCAGGGGAAAGGCTGCAAACATCGGCTCGTCATTCGGCGAGTCGCCCGCATAGATCACGACCTTCTTCGCCTCTTCCCAGTCCATGCCGAACACGTCGGCGAGCAGGGTCTTGGCCATGCTCAGCTTGTTGTAATCGCCGAACCAGCCGTTCACGTGAATGGAACTAACCTTGGCCTGCGCGCCCGCGCGTTCGAAGATGGAAACGATTCTGTCCACTTCCGATTCCGGCAGAGCAGGCACATCCTCGCAGAAGTCGATGGCGAGATCCGCCATGCGGTAGGCCTGATCGCTGGCGAGCGCCGCACCTGGCACGCGTGCCAGAACGTCCGCCTCAATGGCATCGAGTTTGGCACGGTTCCGTGCCAGTTCCCCGGGGCTCGCCCAGAAACGCTGCTGCATCTTCTTGCGCTCGCGATCATAGCGGAAATAGAAGGCGCCATTTTCTCCCACCACCGCATCGACCGGCCACATGCGGGCGATGTGATCGCACCAGCCTGCTGGTCGTCCGGTCACGGGAATGACGAGGAAGCCCGCGCGATGCAGCTCTTCCAGTGCGCCGTAGGCAGCGGCCGTCAGCATTCCTTCCGTGGTGATCGTGTCATCGATATCGGTCAGCACCACACGAATGGAGCGCGCCGTTTCCAGCGGCATCTGTGCTAGGGGCTTCATGGTCATCCTTGGGCTATTGGAAAATCGTGAGACGGCTAATGGTCTGTCTTTAAGCATGATCCTGTGCCGAGATCCAAGACCTTCGATGCATGGGCAGGCCACCCTGTGTGCAATCTGTGGTCCTGGGCTTCACGCCTGGGATTTCTGACGTAAAGTGACGCCATGCCAAACGATGCTGAAATCCTCACCGCCCTGTTCGATGCCGCTCTGAAGGCGGCTCTGCCGGATGGCCAATTCGACGGCCGCCTGCCACCCAAGCCGAAGGGGCGGACGATCGTCCTTGGCGCCGGCAAGGCCTCAGCCCGCATGGCGGCGGCCTTCGAGGAGGCCTGGGCTCGCGCGGGAGGAACCTGCGACGGCCTTGTGGTCACGCGATACGGGCACGCGGTGCCGACGCAATCCATTGAGATCATCGAGGCCGCGCATCCGGTTCCCGATGAGGCCGGGTTGCAGGCAGCGGGGCGGATCCTGGCCCTGGCCCAGGAGGCCGGCCCCGACGATCTCGTCGTTTGTCTCATGTCCGGCGGAGCCTCGGCCCTCCTGTCACTTCCCGCGAAAGGCGTGACGCTGGCCGACAAGCAGGATCTGAACCGGGCGCTCCTGAAATCGGGCGCTCCCATCGGAGAAATGAATCAGGTGCGCAAGTCGCTCTCCGCCATCAAGGGCGGGCGGCTTGCTGCGGCGGCCGGGAAGGCGCAGCTGGTCACCTATCTGATCTCGGACGTTCCGGGCGACGATCCCGGCAGCATCGGCTCCGGCCCGACGATCCCTGAGCGCGTCGATCCGGACGTTGCACTCGGCATCCTGCGCAAATACGGCATCGATGTGCCTAATCATGTCCTGCAGACCATCCGCTCCAACGCCATCACCGAGCCCGTAGCCGGCGGCGCGGTGCATATGCTGTCGACGCCCAAGATGGCGCTCGATGCCGCTGCCGCCAAAGCCCGTGAGCTGGGGCTGACGCCGCTCGTGCTCGGCGATGCGCTCGAGGGAGAGGCGAGGGAGATCGGGCGTGTCATGGCCGGCATTGCGCGCTCCGCCCTGATGCATGGAGAACCGGTGAAAGCACCGTGTGTCCTGCTCTCCGGCGGCGAGACGACGGTGACGGTGCGCGGACAGGGGCGAGGCGGACGAAACGCCGAGTTCCTGTTGTCTCTGGCCGTTGCTTTAAAGGATGAAGACAGGATCTCGGCTATCGCTTGCGATACCGATGGCATCGATGGTTCCGAGGACAATGCGGGCGCTTGGTTCGACGGTAGCCTGTTCGAGAGCGCTCGTGAGAAAGGCATCGATCTCACGGCCCATCTCGATAGAAACGATGCCTATACGGCATTCGCCGAACTCGACAGGCTCGTCGTGACGGGCCCGACGCTGACCAACGTGAACGACTTTCGCTGTATTCTCATTCGCTCCTGAGCGAAGCGGAGTGCCGGCTCAGATGGAATAGCTGAACCCTGTCGTGTTCGTCTCCGGTACGATCATCGTGACCTTGGTTCCATGCCCTTCCTGACTCTCGACTTCCAGGTCTCCGCCATGGAGCTTGAGGATGTACCAGGCGAGGCTCAGTCCTAAGCCGGTGCCGGGCAGCTTCTTCGCGTTCTGGCCGCGGAAGAAGGGTTGCATGATGAAGGGCAGATCACGTTCCGGGATGCCGATTCCCTGGTCGTTGACGATAATCCGGATCATGCCGGATCTCTTGCGGGCGGTGACATCGATCGGCTGGTCCGTCCGGGAATATTTCATGGCATTCGAGAGAATAATGACGAGGGCCTGTTCCAGCAGGATCGGGTCGCCGATTACGATCTCCGGCAATCCGCGAATCTGGATCTGGAAGGGGCGGTTGGGTTCCTGCCCGCCTTGTTCCCTGCAGACCCGGCGGACGAGTTCATCCGGGTTGAACTCGCTTGGGTTGAGTACGATTCCGCCGGCCGTGGCCCTTGTATAGGACAGGATCGTTTCGATCAGCTCGTCGAGGCGCAGACTGGCCCGCCAGATCTTCTCGGCTTTCGCCCGAATATCGTTGGTGCCCAGTCGATCGGCTCGCCTGATCAAGCCTTGGGCCAAGGCATTGATTGTGGAGAGAGGCGTTCTCAGTTGATGCGCCAGGAGGGCGACACGATCCAATGGGTGAGCCGAGTTCCTCCCCGTTGTACGACGGGTCGCACGGCGGGGAGGCCTCAATGATGGTCGGGGAGGACGTCGAGTGGCTGCGGGCACGGACGCGATACCTATATAACTTTATAACGTTTAAAGTCTGGATTGATCCGAATTAGTGCACCCAAAGCCGTTGTCCATCCCCCTCGTTAGTGGACGGGCGGAATCATAATTTAGTGTAGAAGGTTGTTGTTTTGTCGAAAAATGAAATACATATAATATTATATTAAGAATATTTTATTATTAATAAAGTATAATATAATAAATTGTCGCATTAAATATTATTATAAAGTCGATTTGTTGAATAATCAGGTTATTCAGAGCCGACTATTTTGTTTTACGGGCTGCGGTTTGTTTGAAACTAACCGTCTTGGATGACGTTGCCCTGTCTGGATATCGACTTCAGGAGAAACGTCATGGATAACGATCGCGCCGAAGGCAGCATGAAGAACATGAAGGGCCGCCTCAAGGAAGGCCTTGGCAAGGCCCTGGGCGACTCGAAGATAGAAGCGGAAGGCAAGATGGAGAAGACTGAGGGTAAGATCCAGAACGCCATCGGCGATATCAAGGATTCTCTCCGCAAGAATCCTTGATTGTGGCGCACGAAAAAGGGCCCGGCGTGAGCCGGGCCTTTTCACATGGGATTGTCCGCCTTGCGGATCAGGAAGCTTATTCTTGAAGTTTCCTGTTTTTGCTCTTCAAGAACATCGCCTGTTTCGCGGATCAGATTGGGAACGTCGATGCCCGCCAGCGGATCCGTGCAGATGACACGCAGTCTTTCGCCAGGAGACAGGGAGAGCAGGGCTTTTCGCGTGCGCAAAACCGGCAGCGGGCACTTCAGGCCGGATAGATCGAGTTCTGTCATCGCATTCGTTCCCGCTGCGCCAAAACATTCGCCGTGGCTAGATCGTCCGGCGTGTTGATGTTGAAGAAAGGATCGACCGGCTCGATGGGCCAGGAGGCTTCGGCATATCCATGGAGTCTCGTCCACTCCCTCACACTGCGGATGCCGTCGTCCAGGAGCGCCTGATGTAGATCGTGCCGCAGAGACACAGGCCAGAGGCCGATAGCGAAATGAACCTGCGAGCCCGATGCCGCACAGGCAAGAGGCCGGTCGGATTCATGGCGTGCTTCATGCAGTCGCCGCACCAGATCCTGTGGGATGAATGGCGTATCTCCCGGAGCGCTCACGACCCATTCGACATTGGGGCGATGTGCGGCGCTCCATTCGAGAGCTGTCAGGATACCGGCCAACGGTCCCGGATAACCAGCCATCGAATCCGGCACGACGGGGAAGCGCATATTCTCGAAGCGGAAGAGATCGCTGTTCGCGTTGACGATGATGCTATCGCATTGCGGAGCGAGACGCTGCGCCACATGCTCGAGAAGCGTGAGCCCCTCAAGGACGAGCAGAGGCTTGTCGCCTCCGCCCATGCGCCGCGAAAGACCACCTGCGAGAATGACGCCGAGGGTAGGAGGCATCATCATGCCGAGGCTGCTCACTCGATCACGATGCGCGGTGCCGGCCTTGCCGCCGTACCACCTGAAAGCGATGTCCACACCTGCTGCGCCATATCCTTATAGATCCTGGCATGCGGCCCTTCCGGATCGGCGACCACGACCGGCCGACCGGCATCCGACAATTCGCGGATCGTCATGTTGAGCGGGACTTCGCCGAGGAAGGGGACCTCGAGGCGCTTGGCCTCCTCACGCGCGCCGCCATGTCCGAAGATGTGGGAGCTCTGGCCGCAATGCGGGCAGATGAACGTCGCCATGTTCTCGACGATGCCGAGGATCGGAATCTCCACCCGCTTGAACATGGAGACGCCGCGTCGCGCATCGATGAGAGCGAGATCCTGCGGCGTCGACACGATCACGGCGCCGGCGAGCGGTGTGGCCTGCGCCATAGTGAGTTGCGCATCGCCCGTGCCGGGCGGCATGTCGACCACGAGCACGTCGAGATCGCCCCAGGCCACCTCGCGCAGCATCTGAGTGATCGCCGACATCACCATCGGTCCGCGCCAGATCATCGCGGCTTCCTCTTCCACAAGGAAGCCGATGGACATGACCTTGATGCCGTAGGCTTCCATGGGCTCCAGAACGCGGTTCTCGAGCACGCGCGGCTTGCCGTGAATGCCGAGAAGCTTCGGCATGGACGGGCCGTAGATGTCCGCATCGAGCAGGCCGACCTTCAGTCCCAACGCTTTCAGCCCGAGGGCCAGGTTGGCGGCGGTGGTCGACTTGCCGACGCCGCCTTTTCCGGATGCGACAGCGATGACATGCTGCACGCCGGGAATGCGCTGGTTCTTGGGCTGGGCCGCTGCCCGGGCCCGCTGAGGCGTGGCCGGGGAGGGGGCGGATGCCCCGGAGCCGGCAGGCCGGTCGGCGGTGAGGCTGGCAAAGACGCCCTTCACTGCCGGCAGGCCCTGTACTGCCGCGACGGCGGCCTGGCGCACCTGTTCCATGCTTGCGGCTTCGGACGGTTCAATGGTGATCGAGAACATGACCCGGCCGGCATTGTCCACCACCACGTCCGACAGGCGCCCGGAGGCGACGAGGTTGGTTCCGCTTGCATCGACCGGAACGGTCGACAGAGCCTGCAGCACGTGCTCACGGGTAATTGCCACGATGTAGTCTCCTGATGGCTCCGAGGTTTCCGCCTCTCATGTATAGAGCAAGAGCCTGCACGTTAAGACGTTCCGGCGAGTCAGAAGCAATATCCCGAACAAAACTGCACCCTGTCCGTTGTTCACCCGATCCCTCGGGTGCCGGTTCGACCGGCCGAGCTACTGCCTTCGCAGATCATTCCCGAGAGCCTAGCAAAATGAATGAGGAGACAAGGATGCATCAACACGGCCATAACGATCCGAATGCCGGGAAACTCTATGAGCTGATCAAGGACGTGAAGATCGCCATGATGACTACCGTCGATACGGACGGGACTCTTCACAGCAGGCCCATGCACAACCACGAGGCGGATGAGCATGGGGACCTCTGGTTCTTCACCCAGATCCAGTCACCCAAAACGGCCGAACTCTCCCGCGACAACGAGGTCAACCTGGCCTATTCGGATCCGAGCAGCCAGACCTATGTGTCGGTGACCGGAAGGGCAGAGATCGTGCGTGACAAGGCGACGGTCGAGGAAAAGTGGTCGGAGCCTCTGCGTGCGTGGTTTCCGAAAGGTGTGGACGATCCGCAAATCGCCCTGATCCGCGTTCATCCAGCCAAGGGCGAATACTGGGATAGCCCGTCCTCGACGCTGGTGCATCTCTACGGCTACGCGAAAGCCGCCATCACCGGCCAGCAGCCTAATCCCGGCGATCAGTCAAAGGTCAATCTGAGCTGAATTTTCGCTGCAGCGCGAAATATTTCGGGGCCGTACGCGGCCCCTTTTCTTTGGCTCAATTTCATCTACCTTTACGTCACAAGCTTGAGTATGTTCGAGAGATAAAAATAGTTCGGGAAAAACCGTTCGGCATTCATAACAACAATCTATCGGGGGCAGTCTTAGGGAGGAAACAATGAAGTCCGTCCTGCTTGCCGCAGTTTCGATTGTTGCTCTTGCGTCCTCGAGTTTCGCTCAGCCTGCAACCCAGACGCCAACCGGCAATCTGGAAAAGCTCTCATCATTCCAAAGCACCGGAACCGCCGAGCCGCGGCCCATCGCACAGGAAGGGCGCCGTGCCGATGCCATCCGGAAGAACCTCGAGGGGATTCAACTTCCGGCCGGCTTCAAGATCGATCTCTATGCGATCGTGCCTGATGCTCGCCACATGGCCGTCGGTCCTAATGCCGGTGTGGTCTTTGTCGGTACCCGCAAGAGCAATGTCTATGCCGTCACGGACCGTGACAAGGATCGGATCGCCGATGAGGTCAAGCAGTTCGCGCCATCGGTTTCGTTCAAGATCCCGAATGGCGTCTGCTTCTCACGTGACGGCGTTCTCTACGTGGCGGAGCAGAATCGGGTGCTGCAGTTCCCGGCCGCCGAGTTCTTCTATGAAGGGCCGGACGTCGCGGCTTTCGTCGTAGCCAAGCAGGGCGATCTCATTCCGCCGACGGAGGAGAGTTACAACCATACGGCCCGCGTGTGTCGGATCGGAGCCGACAACAAGCTCTACATCGCGCTTGGCCAACCCTTCAACGTGCCACCGAAAGACAAGCTGGATCTCTACAAGCGGACCGGCATTGCCGGCATCGTCCGCATGGATCAGGACGGCAAGAATCGCGAGGTCTATGCGACCGGCATTCGCAACTCCGTCGGCATGGATTTCAACCCGGCCGACAAGTCGCTGTGGTTCACCGACAACCAGGTCGACGGCATGGGCGATGATCAGCCTCCAGGGGAGATTAACCGCATCGCCAATATGGGGCAGAATTTCGGCTTTCCCTATTACGGCGGCGGCACCGTCCGCACGGTCGAGTACAAGGACGATCCGGTTCCGGCGGGCGTTGTCGGACCTCAGGCTGAAATGGATCCGCATGCGGCCGATCTCGGCATGATGTTCTACACCGGCAAGATGTTCCCACAGACCTATCAGGGCGGCATCTTCTCGGCGCAGCACGGCTCCTGGAACCGCACCAAGCCGGTCGGTGCGCGGGTCATGTTCACCCCAGTCAAGCCGGACGGCACGGCGGACAAGACGCAGGTTTTCGCGGAAGGATGGCTCACGGAAAACGGGGAATATCTCGGACGCCCGGTCGATGTCGCCATGCTGCCTGACGGCTCTCTGCTCGTATCGGACGATACGGCTGGTGCGATCTATCGCATCTCCTACGAAGGCCGCTAAGCACCGTCCGACGGGCGTGCCGCAAGGCACGCCCGTCCTCTCGGGAAAGTCAATTATGAAGATGATCCATATCCTCGCCCTGACGGGGCTGGTCCTGGGCGGCTTTGCTTCCGATCCAACCTATGCCGGAGATGCCAGGGCAGGGCGCCAGAAGATCACCACGTGTCAGGCCTGTCACGGGCTCGATGGTCTTTCGAAGAACCCGGAATCGCCCAATCTGGCTGGGCAGATCGAAAGTTACCTCACCAGGAGCTTACAGGCCTACCGTTCGGGCGAGCGCAAGAACGACGCCATGAACATAGTTGCGAAGGAGCTGTCCGACGAGGATATCGCCGATGTGTCGGCTTACTACGCCTCGATCCAGGTTGATGTCCTGCCGCCCTGAAAGGCCTATGAAAGTCTTGTAGCCGGCACTCTTTCATCCCGGACGCCCCTTCGCTATTGTCTCGCCTCCTTTGAGTGGCAAGGAGCAGGCGATGGCGGACATCGCAACCCGGGTCTACAACCATACCTGGAAGATCGATCCGATCGTCCGGTCCGTTCTGGATACGGATTTCTACAAGCTCCTGATGGCGCAGACGATCTTTCGCCGCCACCGGGACGTGCAGGTCACGTTCGGCATTCACAACCGCACCACCCGCATCCGCTTGGCGGACATCATCGATGCCGGCGAATTGCGCGAGCAGCTTGACCATGTGCGCAGCCTGTCGCTGACGCGGGGCGAGTCCACCTGGCTGCGCGGCAATACCTTCTACGGCAAGCGGCAGATGTTCTCGCCGGAATTCATGGACTGGCTCGAGACCTTCCGCTTCCCGGAATATCTGCTCGAGAAAGAGGGTGGCCAGTATGTGCTGACCTTCCACGGTCCCTGGATCGAAACCACCATGTGGGAGATCCCAGCGCTCGCGATTCTCAACGAGTTACGTTCGCGCGGCGTGCTCAAGGGCATGGCGAAGTTCGAGCTTCAAGTGCTCTATGCCCGCGCCATGACACGGGTCTGGGAGAAGATCCAGCGGCTCAAGCAGCTGCCCGACCTGTCCATCTCCGATTTCGGCACGCGGCGACGTCATGGCTTCCTCTGGCAGGACTGGTGCGTGCAGGCGATGATCGAGGGCTTAGGTTCATCCTTCCTGGGCACGTCCAACTGCCTCATCGCGATGCGCCGTGAGGTCGAGGCCGTGGGTACGAATGCCCATGAACTGCCCATGGTCTATGCGGCGCTGACCGACAGCGACGAGGAGCTGGCCAAGGCGCCATATCATGTGCTGGCCGACTGGCAGCAGGATTACGAGGGCAATCTGCGGATCATTCTGCCCGATACCTACGGCACCACGAACTTCCTGCAGAACGCGCCCGATTGGGTGGCGTCGTGGACCGGTATTCGCGTGGATTCGAAGGATCCGATCGAAGGTGGCGAGGAAGCCATCGAGTGGTGGCATCGGCGCGGGCAGAACCCGAAGGAGAAGCTGGCGATTTTCTCCGACGGTCTCGACGTGGATGTGATCGAGCGCATCCACCAGCATTTTCGCGGCCGCATGCGCATCGGTTACGGCTGGGGTACGCTCCTGACCAACGACTTCCGTGGCCTTGCTCCGGATGGAGCGCTCGACCCGATCTCGATTGTCTGCAAGGTCATCTCGGCCGATGGGCGACCGACGGTGAAACTTTCCGACAATCCGACGAAGGCTATGGGGCCGAAGGTGGAAATCGAACGCTACAAGCGCATATTCCATGTGGGGCAGCAAACGGCCCAACCTGTTCTGGTATGACGACCATGATGATCGATCTCAATTGCGATATGGGTGAAGGCTTCGGTCCCTGGCCGATGGGCGACGACGAGGCGATGCTCGACATCGTCTCCTCCGCCAACATCGCCTGCGGCTATCACGCGGGCGACCCGTCCATCATGTTTCGCACGGCGGAGATCGCGAAGCGCAAAGGCGTCGCCATTGGCGCGCACCCGGGCTTCAACGATCTGCACGGCTTCGGCCGCCGTGTCATTCGCGGTGACTCCCCGGCGGAAATCGAGCGCATGGTCGCCTACCAGATCGGCGCGATGCAGGCCGTAGCGTCTCTTGCCGGACATAAGGTCACCTACGTGAAGGCGCATGGTTCGCTCAACAACATGGCGAACGAGGATATGGATCTCGCGCTAGCCATCGCACGTGCCATCAAGAGCGTCGATGCAAGCCTCATCAATGTCTGCATGCCCGGCCTTTTGATGGAAAAAGCGTCCGAGCAAATTGGCGTAAAGGTGGCGCGCGAGTTTTTTGCGGATCGCACCTATGAGGATGACGGTACGCTGACGAGCCGCAAGAAGCCAGGTTCCGTCTTGCACGATGCCGATGCTGCCGCCGAGCGCGTGCTGCGCGCCGTGCAGGACAGGGCAGTGACGACGACCTCAGGTAAGCGCATTCCCGTCGAGTTCGACACGATCTGCGTGCACGGCGACGAACCGAGCGCCGTCGCCATGGCCCGCACGGTCCGTGCGAAGCTGGAGGAGAACGGCATCACCATCGCGCCATTTGCAAAGGCTGCTTCATAAAGCTCTCACCTCATCCTGAGGAGAAGATTGCGTCTGCTCCTCAGGATGAGGGCTTAGTCCCGCTCACGCGCAAAAGCCTTGGCAAGGAAAGGCTCCAAAGCCGCCAGCGTTTCCTCCGGCGCTTCCTCGGCAAGGTAATGTCCGCAATCGATGCTGTAGCCTTCCACATGGTCGGCCCAGTCGCGCCACACGGCCGGCACGTCGTACCAGCGGTCGAGGCCGTTCCTCCGGCCCCAGAGCGCCTGCACAGGGCATGCGATGCGGCGGCTGGCCTTCTGGTCATCTTCATCAAGGCGCATATCGATGCTGGCGCCGGCGCGGTAATCCTCGCACATCGCGTGGACCGTCTCAGGATCGGTGTAACAGCGGCGGTATTCGGCAAGCGCCGCTTCATCGAAGAGCGAGCGGCCTCGACGCAGATAAAACACGTCCGGATCCGACGCGATCAGACGCTCGGGGATGGGATACGGTTGGGCGAGGAAGAACCAGTGCCAGTAGCCCATGGCGAAGGCCATGTCCGTGCGCTGGAAATGTTCTGCGGTGGGAATGATGTCGAGAACTGAGAGCGAGACGATCCGCTCCGGGTGATCGAGCGCCATGCGATAGGCGCAGCGCCCGCCACGGTCATGCCCGACGACGGCGAAGCGCTCGAAGCCGAGAGCCTGCATCGCCTCGACCTGATCGCGCGCCATGGCCCGCTTGGAATAGGGTTCATGATCTTCTGTCGTTGGAGGCTTGGAACTGTCGCCGTAGCCGCGCAGGTCTGCGCAGACCACCGTGTAGGTTTCGGCGAGCTTCGGTGCCACCTTGTGCCACATCACATGAGTCTGCGGATGCCCGTGCAGCAGAAGGACGGGCGGTCCGCTTCCGCCATGGCGGAGGTTGATGACGGCGCCGGAGGTTTCGATTTGGCGATGCGTGAAATTCTCGAACATCCTGATGTTGTACCGGGGATGGTGTGGATCGTCACCAGGAACGGCGCTCGCCATTGTCGATATGGATGATGCCGTTTCGATAGATCTTGAGACCGCCGACCTGGGGATGCGCCCGCAAATAGGCCATGATGCCCCGCGCGCGGGCGCGCACGCGAAAGTCGATGGCGCGGCAGGAGAGGTGCAGGGAGTGGCGAGCGCCGCCGGCACGCCAGTTGCGTCCCCTGGTCCGGTGGGTGGACTCGACGCTGACGGGTCCGAATTTCTCTGCGACCGATGCCACGACGTCGCGCAGATTCCCGGGGGTGCAGTTGGTCGGAGCGCTCGCGCGTAAGGTGATCGTTCCTTCCGACACCAACGAGGCGAAGCCGGAGAGAGTTTTGGCGCTCGGCAGGCTTCCGGTGATTTCGGGATCCTTAAGCTGATCGCCGGAAGGCAAGCTGGCATATTGCGTAGGAGGGATGACCCCTCCATCTCCACCGGCCTTGAGCGCAGCCGGTGAGAGGCCCAATAGAAACATACCTATCATAGACATATGGCGAACTCGGGCATCAGTGCTCATCGGGTTCTCCCGTTCTGAGCCCCCACAAAGTCACTGCCGCCGAATGGTCCTCCCAACGGCACCCGCTGCTTGTCGCTCAATAACTGACGGTTGAGTGCGCAACGTTAGGCATGGCTACCTAAGGTAAGCTTGACCATAGGCAAGAACACCTAAGCCATCAGGGATCGTGCCCGGCTGGCAAAGCTTTATTTTGCAAGGAATCCTATGAGAGGAAATTTTGGGTGAGTTATGACATAACAAGCTTCCGATCTTGCAGAACCTTGTCTGAATTCACACATCAAAGCCCGTTGTGCCAATCATCGGGATTGGCCCCTCGGAGACAGGAATGAACACTGCCCGTAGCGCCGTTTTCGACGCTATCAAGACCGCAGGCCCGACAAAGGCCGACGCGATCGCACGCGTCACGCTCGTCGCCAAAATGCTGGACAGCGCCGTGCTGATTCCCGGCCTGAACCGGCGCGTCGGCTTTGATGCCGTGCTCGGCCTCGTGCCGGGCGTCGGCGATGTGATTTCGGCGGCTCTCGCCAGCTACATCATCTGGGAGGCCCGTCAGCTCGGATTGCCGCGCTGGAAGATCGCGCGCATGATCGGCAACGTCGCAGTCGATACGGCCATCGGCGCGATTCCGTTCGCGGGCGACGTGTTCGACGTCTTCTTCAAGGCCAATCAGCGCAATCTGCGGATCATTCACGAGCATCTGGGCACGCCCAGGCGCGGTCCGCGCGAGATCGACGGAACGGCCGTTCGGGTGGAGGAGCGCTGATGAAACGTCTCCTCTGGATTCTGGCGTGGATCGCGGTTGCGGTGTGGTCGCTGTTCGCCTGGGGTGCCTACGGCCTTCTCGATTTCTTCGGCGGCGTTGCCGCGCGCAATGCGGATATCGTCACCGGCCATCCCGAGACCGTCGAGTGGCTGTCCTGGGCGCTGATGACGTTGCGAAGCCTGGGGCTTGGCGCCATCGTCGTGGTCTGGGGGCTGGTCTCGCTGGTGATCCTCGCCGTTCCGGCCGTGCTCGGCCTGTTCCTCGGCGGAACGAGGCGTGAGCCCTATGTCGAGGGCTGGCGCGGGCCTCGGATCGATCCTCGCTCTCCATACCCGCCTTCTTCAGGACAGCATCCGATCCGGCGGATTGAAAAGCGATAAAGAGAAAAGGGCGAAGCGGCATCCGCTTCGCCCTTTGTGTCTCAAGTCTTAGCGCGTCGAACAACACTCCCGTCATCACCGGCCTTGTGCCGGTGATCCCGATCGGAAAAGCGCAGTGCTTCACAGCATCGGGATGGCCGGGACAAGCCCGGCCATGACGTGAGAGAGTGTTGTCACCAACCTCGCGATGCCAATGCTCAGCGATGGCTTGAGATGAACTGCTTGAAGCGCTCAGACTTCGGAGCGCCGAACACCTCCGCCGGCGCACCTTCTTCCTCCACTACGCCCTTGTGCAGGAACACGACCCGGTTCGACACATCGCGGGCAAAGCCCATCTCGTGCGTCACCACCAGCATGGTGCGGCCTTCCTCGGCGAGCGAGCGCATGACGCGCAGAACCTCACCGACGAGCTCTGGATCGAGTGCGGAGGTCGGTTCGTCGAACAGCATCACCTTGGGATGCATGGCGAGCGCCCGCGCAATCGCTGCGCGCTGCTGCTGGCCGCCGGAAAGGTGGGAAGGGTACTGATTGCGTTTGTCGACGATGCCGACCTTTTTCAGCAGCTCCTCGGCCTCGGCGATGCACTCGGCCTTCGGGCGCTTCTGCACATGCACGGGCGCTTCGATCACGTTCTCCAGGATCGTCATGTGAGACCAGAGATTGAAGCTCTGGAACACCATGGCGACGCGCGAGCGGATGCGGTCGACCTGACGCTGGTCTGCAGGCTCCATGCCCTTGCGACCCTTCCGGAGCCCGATGGTCTCTCCGCCGATGCGGATCTCGCCGGAATCAGGCACTTCCAGCATATTGATGCAGCGGAGCATGGTCGACTTGCCGGAGCCGGAGGCGCCGAGGATCGAGATCACGTCGCCTTCCTTCGCGCTTAGCGACACGCCTTTGAGCACCTCGAGATTGCCGAAGCTCTTGCGCAGATTGTTGACGGAGACGGCGGGAGCAGCCTCGGCAGAGGCAGGTTGGATCGACAAGGATGCAACTCCATTAGACATGGGCGGCCTCCAGACGCGGCTCGATGGCCGGGGGGCGGCGCAGATGGGGCGAGAGCCACCATTCGATGGCCATGATGATGCGCGTGATGATGAAGTTGAGGATGAGGTAGATCAGGCCCGCGACGATGAAGACCTCGACCGCGCGGAACGTCTGCGAGATGAGTTTCGCGGCAAGTCCGGTCACTTCCATCATGGTGATGATGGAGGCAAGCGAGGTTGCCTTCACCATGAGAATGATCTCGCTGCCGTAAGCGGGGAGAGCCTGACGGACGGCGATCGGGAAGACGATGCGGCGGAAGAGCAGGAAACCCGACATGCCGCAAGCCCGTGCCGCCTCGACCTGGTTGTGAGGCACGGATTGCAGGCCGCCGCGCATGATCTCGCTGGCATAGGCCGCGGTGTTGAGGGTGAGCGCGAGGACCGCGCACCAATAGGGCTCGCGGAAGAACGTCCACAGGCCCCATTCCTGCAGCGTCGGTCGGAACTGTCCGAGGCCGTAATAGATCAGGAAGATCTGCACGAGCAGGGGAGTGCCGCGGAACACGAAGACATAGGCCTGAGCCGGCCAGTCGAGTACCTTGATCCTCGACATGCGCATGAGCGCCAGGAGCATGGCGAAGACGGCGCCGAACGCAACGGACATGAAGGCGAGATTCAGCGTCAGCGGCACGCCGCCCAGGAGCGTGAAGAAGCTGTCGCGCATGAAGGCGAAATCCATCAGGCAGCCCTCCGCATGCCACGCATCGAGTGGGTCTCCGCGCGCTGGAACATGTAGGTCGAAACCCAGGTGATGAGCAGGTAGAGAACCGCCGCCGTGATGTAGAAGTCGAACGGACGGCGCGTGGAGCCCGCCGCGATGTGCGACTGGCGCAGCAGCTCGACGAGGCCCGTCACGGAGATCAGGGCGGATTCCTTCAGCACCAGCTGCCACGTGTTGCCGAGGCCCGGAATGGCATAGCGCAGGACCTGCGGAGCGATGATGCGACGGAACATCAGCCAGCGATGCATGCCGACCGACCGGGCCGCCTCGATCTCGCCGCGGCTGACGACCTGATAGGCGCCGCGGAAGACCTCGGCCTGATAGGCGCCCGACACGATGCCAATGGCCATGGCGCCGGTCGCGAACGCGGGCACGCCGATGAAGCCCTCGGCCCCGAACAGGCTGCCGATGGCGCCGAGCGCCGCGCTGCCGCCGAAATAGAAGAGATAGATCACGAGAAGATCGGGAATGCCGCGCAGGACGGTGGTGTAACCGTCCGCGAGACTCCGGATCACCAGGTTGCCTCCGATCTTCCCCCAGGCCACCAGGGTCCCGACAACGGAGCCCGCGAGGAAGCCGCATGTGGCGACGGCAATCGTCATCCCCGTCGCGGTGAGTAGGGCCCATCCCCATCCGTTGGGGCCGAACCCGACGAGCTCAAAATAGCTCAGCTGCTGCACGCTTTAACTTTCCTGAATAGGCTCACCTTCGAAAAGGGCTGAAGGTGAAGCCGCCATCCGTCACATCCGGTACCGCCCATGCCGGCGCCCATCCGGCCCGAGCTTTCGCCAGGCCGGACGGGACACGCTCTTGTCAGCTTTGCGGCGTCATGTCGACCTTGAACCACTTCTGCGTGAGCTTCGGAATGGTCCCATCATCGACCGCAGCCTGAACGGCCTTGTCGAACATGGCCTTGAGTTCGGTGTCGTCCTTGCGCAGGCCGACGGCCACGCCGCGCCCGAGCACATCGCCGCTCACCCCACCGCCGGCGATGACCATGTCCTTGAATTCCGGCTTTTCGGTCGTCGCCTTGAGCGAAGAATGGGCGGCGAAGATCGCATCGACGCGACCGGCGGAGAGATCGAGATCGTGCTGCTCCGTGGTCTTGTACTCACGGATAGTGATCGTGTCCTTGAGGTACTTTTCCAGGAATTGCGAGTTCACGGTCGAGCCCTGGACACCGATGGTCTTGCCCTTCAGGAGCGGCTTCCATTCCTCGATCATCGCCTTCGACGCGGCCGCATCCTTGTCGAGGCTGAACCGCTTGCCCTCGCCGGCGAGCTTCGCCAGAGGCGAGTCCTTCATCACGCCCCAGCCGTGGAGGCCCGAGGCATAGGGACGGGAGAAGTTGATCGTCTCGAGGCGCTTGTCGGTGATGTTCATGCCGGCCATGATGGCATCGTACTTCTTCGCCTGAAGCGCCGGAATGATGCCGTCCCAGTCCTGAGCGACAATCTCGCACTTGACGTTCATGCGCTTGCACAGGTCGTTGGCGAGGTCGATCTCGAAGCCTTCGAGCTTGCCGCCCGCACCCGTGAAGTTCCACGGAGCATAGGCGCCTTCCGTGGCAATCTTGACGGTCTTCTCCTGCGCCGTCGCTCCGCCGATGGCGAGCGTTGAGGCCAGCAGGCCGAGACCCAGAACTTGAAAGAGTTTCATTGTCATCCCTCTGGTCAGCTTCGACTGATCCTATTGTCGGATGAAGGCCGTCAGGGACCCCCATCTCGCGCCCAGAAGCTAACATTCAAAAGCCAAGCCGGCGCAAGTCCTAAACATGCTGAATAAAGCGCCCAAGCTGGCGATTTCGGTCGCAGTTGAGGTGGATCGATACAAAAAAGGCGCGGCCGAAGCCGCGCCTTGGATGTTCGATCCGATGGGATCAGGAACGGGGGGTGGTGTCGATCTTGAACCACTTCTCGGACAGCTTCTTGATCGTGCCGTCCTTGATCGCGGCCTGGATCGCGTCCTCGAAGCTCTTCTTGAGTTCGGTTTCGCCTTTGCGCAGGCCGACGCCGACGCCGGCGCCGAGCATGCCGCCGGTGATGGACGGGCCGACCATGGTGTAGTCCTTGAACTCGGGCTTCTCGAGGGTGCCGATGATAGCGGTCGAGTCAGCCAGAACCGCATCGATGCGCCCGGCAGCCAGATCGAGATCGTGCTGCTCGGTGGCCTTGTACTCGCGGATCTCGGCCGTGCCCTTCAGGTACTTGTCGGCGAAGTTCGAATGGATCGTCGAGGTCTGGACGCCGACGGTCTTGCCCTTCAGGAGCGGCTTGTAGGCCTCGATGGCCTTCTCGGCGGCAGCCTGCTGCGAGGAGAGGTTATAGGCCTCGCCCGTGCCCGGGACCTTGGCAAGCGGAGAGTTCTTCGCCACCAGGAGGCCATTCGGGGAGTTGGCGTAAGGACCAGCGAAGTCGATGGTCTTCTTGCGCTCGTCGGTGATGCTCATGCCGGCCATGATGGCGTCGTACTTCTTGGCAGTGAGCGCCGGGATGATGCCATCCCAGTCCTGAGCCACGATCTCGCAGGTGACGTTCATACGCTTGCACAGGTCGTTGGCGAGGTCGATCTCGAAGCCCTCGAGCTTGCCGCCCGCACCGGTGAAGTTCCACGGGGCATAGGCGCCTTCCGTGGCGATCTTTACCGTCTTCTGTTGGGCGGCCGCTCCGCCGATGGCGAGAGCCGAGCCGAGGAGAGCCAAGCCGACGGACTTAACGAATTTCATAGTCGTTCCCTTGTTTGTGGGCCCCGGCTGCAGCTGAGGCCTGATTTAACCGCGGCCGTTCGGGCCGCGCCGTGACGCAGTAACAGCCAAACTTAGCAAAAAGGCAAGAGGTGGCCGGAAGGCCTCACACAACCCGCAGCCTGATCTCGCCGAGGCCCTCAATGGCGCCCACCATGGTCTGACCTTGCGTCACAGCCCCCACGCCATCCGGAGTTCCGGAGAAGATCATGTCGCCCGGGGCAAGCTCGAAATAGGCGGAGAGATAGGCGATCTGCTCGGCGACGGACCAGATCATGTCGGACAGATCCGCCTTCTGCTTGAGGGTGCCGTCCACCGCCAGGGAGATGGTTCCGCTCGCTGGATGGCCGATCGTCGAAGCCGGGTGGAGCGGACCGACCGGGCCTGAGTGATCCGCCGCCTTGCCCAGTTCCCAGGGACGGCGCAGCTGCTTGGCTTCGTCCTGGAGGTCGCGGCGGGTCATGTCGAGGCCAACCGCATAGCCGAAGACGTGCTCGAGGGCCCGCTCGACAGGAATGTCCTTGCCGCCCTTGGCCAGCGCCACGACCATCTCGATTTCGAAATGGTAGTTCCCGGTCTTCGGCGGATAGGAATGATCCGCCGTTTCGCCTTCCGGGACAGGCTGGAGAGCGTCCGCCGGTTTCATGAAGAAGAAGGGCGGCTCGCGGGTCGGATCGCCGCCCATCTCCCGCGCATGGGCCGCATAGTTACGGCCGACGCAATAGACGCGGCGGATCGGAAACAGGTCGGTGCTGCCGGCAACGGGGAGGGCGGGAATCGAAGGCGCGGGAATGATGTAGGCCATGGAAGCTCGCGATAGGTCGGCGAATAAGGTCCGAATGGCTCCTTCCTACACGTTAGGAGGCGCACCACAAGCCGGCACGGTCAGGTTCGCGATGCCGCTTTCGGCGAATACGAAAACGGCGGGCCGTGAGCCCGCCGTGAAGTCCTTGTCTCTGTGCTGCCGTTTAACGGCGCGCCGTGCCGCCGGGAAGGCGACGGGCTTCCGCGGCGTGCTGCTCGATATGCGGCACGACCGAGGCTGCGAACTGGCGCAGGGACGGATCGTTGCCGGCTTGGGCATAACCCGAATGCAGAGCCAGAGCTTCCTGGTGAGCCTCGCGCTGGGCCTGGCCATAGAGTCGGTCGAATTGCGGGCCCGAAGCGGCGGCGAGTTGGTTCAGCATGGCGGTCTTCTCGGGGCTGAGCGGCATGCCGAGACGGATCGGAGTGACCGAGCCGGTCGATTGCACATCGGCCGCACGGCCCGCCGCAGCGCCCGTGGTCGCGCCGACACCCGCGCCAACCGCTGCGCCTACCGGCCCACCGACCACGGCGCCGACACCGGCTCCAGCCAAGGCACCGGTCGCAGTCCCGCCGGCCGTGCCGGGAGTTCCGCTCGCCGCAGCATCGGCTGCCGCGCCCGTAGTTGCGCCGACGCCGGCACCGACGGCTGCACCTACGGGGCCGCCCACCAAGGCGCCGATGCCCGCACCGGCCAGACCGCCGCCGAGCGAACCGCCGATGAACTGACCGGACGCGGTATAGACCGGGCGACCGCCGTTGAGGGCCTGGCTGGTCATGGCATGGTCTTTAATCATGTCTTCTGCGTAGCGGCGCACGGCAGGATTGCGCGAACGCTCAAGGGCAAGCTGGCTCGAGGCGATCTCGAAGGCATCCGATTGAGCCGCCATCCTGCGATAGGTCTGACTGTCCATGATCTGGGCAGTGGCCGGGACGGCCGAAACGGATGCAAGCAAGGCCGCAAGGGAAAGATATTTTTTCATGGGATGACTCCTGTTGTCAGGGGGGCGCAGAACGCCAAGCGAAGCCAATCGGGCTTGCAAGCTCATGGTGTCTGCTGCACCCCTTCAACGGAGGGCGATCTGAGCGGTTCCAGAAGAGATAAGGATATGCTGCCATCAAGGATGAAACGGATGGCAACTGTCAGGAAGATAGTTCGTCAATCCCAGTCAAAACAACGGTTTCCAGTGAAGTTCCTCATTTCAGGTGGTGGGTGAGGCCTTGTCATAAACTTTGCGTCCCAAGAAGCTGGGCCGAAAAGCAGAATCAAAGCTTATCTTTTGGCTGACGAATGCGTGCAAGCGATAGCATGCCCATCCCGCCGACCGTACCGTCAGGCTTCAGGCCGCGCAGCTCTGCCGTCAGGAGGAAGCCGGTGTCGTCGCGGTCGATGGTGAAGAGATGATAGCCAGCCTTGTGGGTCAGCGTCCCGCTGCGGGCCGAGGCGGACGGCGCGCCGATGACCGGAATGGGACCGCGCGGACCGTCGAGATGGGCGAGCGAGCCGACATGGTTGTGGCCATGGAGTACGAGTTCGGCGCCGACTCGGCCCAGCATCTTCTCGAAGCGGCGCGCATCGGTGAGATTGCGCCCGGCCTCGGCCCCGCCGACATGCGGCGGGTGGTGAATGAGGATGATGCGGAAACAGTCTGGATCGCGCCCGAGCTCTCCGAGAATCTGCTCGACAGCCTTCGATTGCTTCGAGCCGACCCGGCCCGAGGCCACGAAGGGCAGGGTCGGGATCGCCGATGACAGGCCAATGATGGCGATGCGCCCGTAGCGACGCAGATAGGGAAAGACGGCCTCACGGCCGTCGTCGCCGCGGGTCCAGGGCGCAATCTCTCGCATGAGGCCTTCGAGGGACCCGCGAACATAGGCGTCGTGATTGCCCGGCACGAAGGTGACACGAGACGGATCGCCCAGACCTTCGAGAAAAACGCGTGATGTCTTCCATTCGTCTGGCAGGCCGATATTGCAGGTGTCGCCCGTACAGGTGATGTGGTCGGGCTTCTGCGCATGGATGTCGGCGACGAGCTCGGCCAGGAGCTCCATGTCGTGCAGATCCTGCCGGCTGCGGTGCCAGTTGTACCAGCCGGTCAGGCGCTTGCTCAAAAGCTGCTTCAGGCGCGGCCGGGGAAGCGGGCCCACATGGGGGTCGGTCAGATGAGCGATGCGGAACATGGCGGCCGGGTTGATGCGAGGGAAGCGAGAGTTCGCGCGCGTGGCCCGATCCGTCAAGCGCTGCCGATGAAGATGCCGGCGAGAAGCACCAGAACGCCGCCGACGATGACCTGATAGGTCGCGCGCCAGAACGGCGTCTCCATGTATCGCGTGCGGATCCATGAAATGGCGACGAGTTCGACCGCCACGACGAGCGTTGCGATGCTGGTCGCGAGAATGAATGCATTGGGCCAGGAATCCGGCACGAGATAGGGCAGGGTATGGCCGATGCCACCGGCTGCCGTCATGACGCCGCAGACGAGGCCGCGCAGCCAGGGCGAACCGCGGCCGGTGATCTCACCGTCGTCGGAGAGCGCTTCCGTCAGGCCCATGCTGATGCCGGCGCCGACCGAGGCTGCAAGCCCGACCAGAAAGGTCTCCCAGTTGTTCTGGGTGGCGAAGGCCGCGGCAAACAGGGGCGCGAGGGTCGAAACCGAGCCGTCGATGAGCCCGGCCAGACCTGGCTGCACATATTGCAGCACGAAGAGTCTGTGGCGGGCGTGCTCCTCGGCAGCTTCGACGTTCTCGGTCAGGTGGGCAGCATGCAACTCGCTCGCCTTGCGCTCATGACCGCGCTCGACTTCCGCGAGCTTCGTGAACAATTCCCGCACGGATACGTCCAGGGTCTGCTGGGCGGCCTTTTCATAGAAATTCGCCGCCTGCAGCTCCATGACCTCCGCCTCGCGGCGCATGCGGTTGAGATCGAGATGCGGGCTCCACCAAAAGGCGCGGCGCTTCAGGAAGCCGCGCACGTCCTCCCGGCGGATGGGAGGCAGATGCTCGCCGAAACGGGAGCGATAGAAGCCGTAGAGGGAATTGCGATGGGCTCGCTCTTCCTCGGCCATGCCGTCGAAGATCTCGGCCGAGGCGGGGAAATCGGGACGGAGGCGATCCGCGAAATGCTGGTAGATCCGCGAATCTTCCTCTTCGTTGCCGATGGCGAGCGCGATAACCTCGCGCTCGGACAATTCAGACAGAGACTTCATACCCGCTCCTATTTAGAAATATTCTAAACAAGAAAGCGGGCTGCCGCCAAGTCTCCCTGTGTGGGCAGGGAGAATGGCGCGAAACTCAGTACTGCGCGCCCGGGATCAGGGTCGAATAGATCGAGCGGTCCTCAAGGTTGAGGGCCGGGGACCAGGAGAAGCGGGCGGAACGGTTGAGACGGGACAGGATCAGCGCGAGAAACATTGGAGCACCTTTGGTTGGCGCTGTCTTAGACCTTCGTATAATGCGGGTCACGCGCCAAATTGCGAGAACAGCTATGCATTTCATGAATGGCCACGTTCATCGTCCGGTAATCTTGTTCTGATTGGGTGGTTCGATGTCTGACTCCCAGCCACGCCGGTCGCCGCGCCTCATCTCCCGGGCTCTTCATACTTATTGGCGCTTCTCCCGCGGCCTGACCCTGGGTGTTCGCGGAGTCGTTCTCGACCAGCAGGACCGGGTCTTTCTCATCAGACACACCTATGTTGCCGGCTGGCATCTGCCGGGCGGCGGCGTCGAGACCGGGGAGGCGGCATTGGATGCGCTTGATCGCGAACTTCGGGAAGAAGCCTGCATCGCCCTCGACGAGACACCTCATCTCTTCGGCATCTTCTTCAACAACAGGATCTCCCAGCGCGATCACGTGCTGGTCTATGTGATCCGGCGCTTCACGGTGCTGGAGGTCAAACAGCCGGACAGGGAAATCGCCGAGGCCGGCTTTTTCCCGCTCGACCGATTGCCAGAAGAGACGACGGCAGCCACCCGCAACCGTCTGGCCGAAATCCTCGAGGGGCAATCTCTCTCAGCGAACTGGTGAGAGAGCATTTGCGCCGCGTTCCCGACGCTGCTATGGCCTAAGCCATAAAGGAAACGCCGAGCCCCATGAGCAACACCCGGATTCTGCGACGACGACACGGCTGACATCACGTCCAGCCGCCATTTGTCGTTTCTCGTCCTTCCGTGAGTCCGTTCATGACCGAGCTCTCGCTCCTGATCCGCACCGAACAACCCATCGATTCCGAGGCCATCGAGCGCCTGCACGAGCGCGCTTTCGGCCCGGGCCGCTTTGCCCGCACTGCGTCTCGCCTGAGGGAAGGGGCGTCCCATCTGCTCGATCTGTCGTTCACCGCCCTGGTCGGCACCCTGCTCGTCGGCTCGGTGCGCCTGACGCCGGTGAAGGCCGGCAAGGTGTCCGCCCTGATGCTGGGACCGCTCACCGTGGAGCCCGCCTTCGAGAGCCGTGGCATCGGTGCGGCCTTGATGCAGCGCTCGCTCGATGCCGCCAAGGCGAAAGGCCATACCCTGGTGTTGCTCGTTGGTGACGAGCCTTATTACAGCCGCTTCGGCTTCAAGCGCATCCCGCCACAGCAACTGCAGCTTCCGGGTCCGGTCAATCCTGCCCGTTTCCTGGCGCTGGAGCTGGCGGAGGGGGCGATGGCCGGCGCGAAGGGGCTGGTGAGCCCGCTGCCGCAGGATTCCTGATCAGGCCAGAATTCCTGATCAGGCCCTGCGGCGTCCTTCGATCAGCCAGGCAACGAGCGTCGAGCCGATCAGGAGCGCCAGACCGACGAAGCCGAGCGCCATCGGGAAGACGGACACGCCGCGCACGATGGCGCTGTCGCTTGGCTTGATGCCGATCCAGTCGCCGCCGGAAAAGCGTGTGCCAGAATGCACCGCGAGAATGCGTGGCACCGTGATGCTCTGATCGCCTGCCATCGCGACCCGCCGCACCGATCCACCCGTCGCCTCGGCAATCGAACTCAAGGCCTCGGTATTGCTGAACACGTCCGTCAGCTCGCGCGGATTGGCCGGTCCGATACTGACGAAGGTGATGAGATCGCCCGAACGGACAGTGTGCAATCCAAGCTCTCGGCTTGCCACCTGCGCAGTGAAGAGGCCGGGGCGCGTCTCGGTGAGCGGCACGCTGCTCTCCGCACCGCTCGGCGCGATGAGGGTCGCGGGATCGGTTGTCTCCGCCATGGTCTGCCGCTCGATTCGGATATCGCGCCCTTGCGCACTTGCGCGTAGCGCCTCCTCTTCGAGGGCCGGTTCCTTCATGAGCCAATGGGCGAGGCGGCGCAGCAGGTCGAGATGCGGTCCGCCATCCTGATAGCCGCGGGCCCAGAGCCAGGCATGATCGGAAAGAAGCAGTGCCACGCGGCCCTTGTCCTCCCGGCGCAGCACGAGAAGCGGCAGATCGTTTGCACCCGACATGAGGGTGTCGCCCGATTGCACCTGCGAGCCGATGATGCGCAGCCACTCGCCCCAGGCGGGTGGCGATTGCTCGGAGCCTGGTAGGTCGCGGGTGACGGGATGCCGGTCGCCGGTATCGGTAATCTCGGCCTTATAGGGCTGCTCGACGATGCTGCCGTTGGGCTGACCCGGAATGATCGGTGCAAGCCGCGTCTGCGCGAGGCTGCCATAGCTCGCGAATTCCGGTCCCGCTGCCACGAGGATCGCGCCGCCTTCGCGCACGTAGCGCACGATGTTCTCGAAATAGCTCGATGGCAGGATGCTCTGGTTCGCATAGCGGTCGAAGATGATCAGGTCGAATTCCTTGATCTTCTGCTGGAACAGCTCGCGAGTCGGGAAGGCGATCAGCGAGAGCTCGTTGATCGGCGTGCCGTCCTGCTTCTCCGGCGGCCGAAGAATCGTGAAATGGACGAGGTCCACATTGGCATCGGATTTCAGCAGATTGCGCCAGGTGCGCTCGCCCGCATGCGGCTCGCCGGAGACCAGCAGCACGCGCAGCTTCTCGCGGATGCCTTCGATCGGAACGACGGCACGATTGTTGGTCTGCGTCAGTTCGTTCGGCAGGCCCTCCACTTCGAGCTCGATCACATTGGTGCCGCCATGCTCGATACGCACATCGAGCGAGAAGGGGGTATCGGCCCGCACCTGCTGGCGGGTGAGGACCTGGCCGTCCCGGCGCACGGTGACGAGAGCCGACCCCGTGCCGCCGCGCTCCATAATCTGTGCGCGGATGGTCTGATCCTTGCCGACGATGCCGAAGCGGGGCGCCTCCAGCAGCTTGATTTGCCGATCGCGCTCGTCGGGGCGGCCGGTGATGAGCGCATGAAGCGGTGCCCGGAAGCCGAGGCCTTCCACGGAGGGCGGAATGTCGTGCACTACGCCGTCGGTGACGAAGATAACACCGGCGAGCCGGTCCGGCGGCACATCGGCGAGGCCGTTCGAGAGGGCGGCGAACAGGCGCGTGCCGTCATCGCCGTTGCCGTCATCCGCCTCGATGAAGCGGGGATCCACATCGGCCAGCGAGCCGAAGCGGCGCTCCAGTTCCGCTCGCACCTGATCGGTCATGGGTGAGCGGTCGCCCAGGGTCTGCGACGTCGAGCGGTCGATGACAACCGCCACGATATCCTTCACCTTCTCCCGATCCTCCTGCACGAGCGCCGGGTTGGCGAGAGCGAGGAGAACGAGGCCAAGGGCGATGGCTCTGAGGATTGCAACCGGTCCGCGGGAGACCAGCGCAAGCACTACGAGCAGCGCGACGACTGCGCCAAAGACCCAAAGGGCATAAGTCGGGATGAGTGGGGAGAAGCTGATCGAGAGCAACGCGATCTCCCCTTACTGCCCGAGGCGTTCGAGCAGGGCCGGCACGTGCACCTGATCGGCCTTGTAGTTGCCGGTCAGCGCATACATGACGATGTTGACGCCGCTGCGATACGAGAATTCCCGCTGGCGTTGATCGCTACCGACGACCGGATAGATCCATTCGCCCCGCGCGCCCACAGCCCAGGCGGCGGCGAGATCGTTGGACGTAATGATGATCGGTGAGACGCCATCGCCCGAGCGGGCCGGACGGTTTGCTTCACCCTCGGGTGCGGGTGGCAGAGCCTCGACCCAGGTCTGTCCCGTGGCATAGCGGCCGGGGAAGGTGTCGAGAATGTAGAAGGTCTTGGTCAGCACGTGATCGGCCGGCACGGGCTCGAGTTCGGGAATGTCGAGGCTTGCCAGCATCCGGCGAAGGTACTGTCCCTCGGCGGTGGGCGCTCCGTCCGGGCGATTGCCGAAGGCATCGCGCGTGTCGAAGATCACCGTGCCGCCCCCCTTCATGAAGGCATCAAGGCGCCGGATCGCAGCTTCGGACGGCATGGGACGCGACGCGACGATGGGCCAGTAGATCAGCGGATAGAATGCGACCTCGTCGCGCGAGAGATCGATGCCGATGGGCTCGCCGGGCGAAAGGGCAGTCCGCTGGCTCAGCACCTGCGTCAGTCCGGCCAGTCCCGCCTTGCTCGTCTCATCGACCTGCGAGTCTCCTGTGACAACATAGGCCAGTCGCGTCACGAGAGCGGGATTGGTGCTCTCCATCATCATGGACGACCGGCGTTCCTGCGCGCTCGCATCGGAGACCGGATTGAGGACAAACGACGCGCCGAGGATGATGGCAGCCGCAGCACCAGCTCGGCGCAGGCGTCCGGTAAGGTTCGACAGGTGGCCGCCGAGCCAGAGCGAGACGAGGGTGTCTATCAGCAGGAGCGCGAGTGCGAGCATGAAGAGCGGCATGCGTAGATCGATGGTCTGTGCACCGGCGAGCGGCGCGATCCGCGCACTGAGCGGCGCATAATTGAGTGGGGCCAGCCGGTCGCCCGGCAGAAGCGCATTCACCGCAAGGCTCGAATCCACGGGGCCATAGAAGCCCGGCGGATGCTCCCCGGTCGCACGGTCGGCATAGTTGCGCGGCACAGCACGGGCATTCGCCGGAGGCGAGGTGAAGATGCCATAGCCATCGAGGGTCAATCGAGGGGCCACCGTCTCGTTCTCCGCGTTGCGCGCTTCCGCATTCATATCGCCTGGTGCCCCGGCAAGAGCCGTGGTCCGGCGCAGCATGTCGACGAAGAGGCCCGACAGGGGCAGGTTCGACCAGGTGGTGTCGGCGGTGACGTGGAAGAGCACGATCATACCGTCGCCGCGTTTGTCCGCCGTGACGATGGGTGTGCCATCGGCGAGCGACGCCCAGGTTCTCGACGGCAGGTCGCCATCCGGTTCCGCGAGGATCTGGCGGCGGATGCCGATCTCCTCCGGCACGGCGAGGCCGAAATAGGGACTTTCGCGGGTGAACGGTGCGAAGGTCTTCGGCGTGTCCCAGGACAGCGTGCCGCCGAGGCTGCGGCCGCCCCGGCGCAGGCGCACGGGCACGAGTTCATCATTGCCGGCGGCCAACCTGGAGCCGGCGAAGCGCAGCAGCATGCCGCCCTGCTCGACGAAGGCCGTCACTTTGCCGAGCGTCTCGCGGTCGAGGCCGCCCACATCGGCGAGCACGAGAACGGAAACCTGTTCGTCGATCAGTTGGTTCACCGCATCGGCGACCGCGCCACGGCCATTGCGGATTTCGGAATAAGGCGAGAGTGCGCGCTCGATATAATAGAGCGGCGAGAGAAGGGGTTGGGCCTGATCGGACGTGCCGCCGAAGACGAGGCCGACGCGGCGGCGCTTGCCCCGCTCGTCGAGAAGATGCACTGCGCCAGCCGAGCCCTCGCCGAGGATCTCGATGCGGGCAATGGCGTTGCGGATCTCGGTCGGCAGATCGAAGGCGATATTCGTCTCGGTGGCGTTCTGATCGAAGGAGAAGCGCATGTCGGCGAGCGGCAGGCTCCTCAGATCGAGCGCGCGCACCGTGCCGGCATCGCGTCCGTTTGGTTCGGGTCGTACCAGTTTGACGTTGAGTTGGCCGCTGGCATTCTCAACACCGGCAACGGCGAGCGCCGGAGCACGTTCCGCTTTCAGGACGGTAATCCGCTGCCCGCTCGCCATTTGCGCTAAGCCGTCGATGAAGCCCTGTCCATCAACGCCGGCCACCCCGTCGCTGATCCAGACAATATTTACCTCAGGCGTGGATTCCATGAAACGCCTGATGGAATCGAGATGAGCCTGACGGTCCTGAAGATGCGGCAGAGGCTTTAAGGACCGCAGCCGCTCAAGCGCGGCGGCCGGGCTCGCGAGTTCGATAGCGGCAGGAGCTTCCGCCGTTGCAACCAGAGCAACGGTGCGTCCGTCGCGTCCCGCTGCCTCGATGCGCTCGGTGGCGAGGTTCAGGCGATCGCGCCAGTCATGGGCGGAGGCAAAGCCGTTGTCGAGCATGATCAGAAGCGGTGAACGGTTATTGTCCTCCGCGAGCGGATTCCAGATCGGACCCGCGGCTGCGAGGATGAGGAAGGCGGCGAGCAGCAGCCGCAGCAGAAGAAGCCACCAGGGTGTACGGGCAGGCGTTTCCTCCTCTGGCCTTAGGTCGGCCATGATCTTCAGGGGTGGAAAGTCGACGCGCTTCGGCTGCGGCGGCGTGATGCGCAGGAGCAGCCAGATCGCCGGCAGAGCTGCCAGGGCCGTCAGGACGAGCGGAACGGTGAAGGTGAGAGGAAGGCCCAGCATCGCTCATCACCCTCCCAATGCTGTGCCGCGAGAGGTCGATACGAGCGTCATGATGCGCAGCGCCGCTTCACTGGCAGGCCGGTCGGTCCGATGGATGGTCAGCGTCCAGCCACGGCGGCGGGCGAGCTGCTGAAGTTCCTCCCGATGGTGCTCGATCCGCAGTCGATAAGCTTGCCCCCAGGAGATCGCATCGCCGATGCGGAGCGAAAGGCCGTCCTCGAGATCGTGCAGAACCGCTTGACCCTGGAACGGGAAGGTCTCCTCGACGGGATCGACGATCATCACGAGGTGCCCGCGCGCTCCGCGCGACGAAATGGCTTCGACCATGGCCGTGATGTCGCTGACGGGCGACAGGAAATCGCTGATCAGGATCGCTTCGTGTTGCGGTGCGATGGGAGCCTGCGGCGGCAGATCCTCTTCAAGCGAGGTGCGATCCGCCACCAAGGTCTGTGCCATGGCCTCGGCAATCCGCCGTGTGGCGCGTGGCGGCATCAGACCCAGCATGCCGACCCGCTCTCCGGCTTCCACGAAGCAGTCGGCGAGCGCCAGACCGAGCACGATGGCGCGCTCGATCTTGGGTGCCTGCGCGAGATCCGAGACGTAGCCCATGGAGGCGGAACGGTCGAGCCAGAACCAGACGGTCTGGGCCGTCTCCCATTCGCGCTCGCGCACGTAGAGCCGGTCGTCGCGGGCCGAGCGGCGCCAGTCGATGCGCTGCGCGGCCTCTCCGGCGACGAAGGGTCGGAACTGCCAGAAGGTCTCTCCGGTGCCGGCGCGCCGGCGGCCATGGATCCCGTGGGCGAGGTTCGCAGCGACACGCCTCGCCTCGAGCACGAGATGCGGCATCCGGCTGGCCAGGGAGAGCGCGCTCTCGGTTTCGCGGCGACCTGGCGAGCGGGCACTTTCGGGGAGGACCCGGACACGGGCCATGACTGAGATCCTAGCCTGCCAGCCGCGCGGTGAGCCGGCCCACAACGCTCTTGATCGTCTCTCCATCCGCCCGGGCGGAGAAGGTCAGCGCCATGCGGTGCTTGAGCACCGGTTCGGCCAGCGCCACCACGTCGGCGATGGAGGGGGCTACACGACCCTCGATCAGCGCGCGGGCCCGCACCGCCAGCATCAAGGCTTGGCTGGCGCGGGGGCCCGGCCCCCACAGGATCTTGTCGGTCACGCCATCGACCCCGTCGCCTTCCGGACGGGCCGAGCGGACGAGATCGAGGATCGCATCGACCACGCTTTCGCCGACCGGCAGGCGGCGGACAAGGCGCTGCGCGTTCATGAGCGCTTCCGCATTCATGACGGCCTGGGGCTTGTGTTCCTCGGCACCCGTGGTCTCGATCAGGATGCGCCGCTCGGCATCGCGGGTCGGGTAGCCGACGTCGATCTCGAGCAGGAAGCGGTCAAGCTGGGCCTCGGGCAGGGGATAGGTGCCCTCCTGCTCGATGGGGTTCTGCGTGGCGAGCACATGGAAGGGCTGCGGCAGATCGTGCCGCTCGCCGCCCACGGAGACGTGATGCTCCTGCATGGCCTGGAGCAGGGCGGATTGGGTTCGAGGGCTCGCGCGGTTGATTTCGTCAGCCATCAGGAGTTGCGCGAAGACCGGGCCCTTCACGAAGCGGAAGGACCGGCGCCGATCGGCGCCTTCGTCGAGGATTTCGGAGCCGAGAATGTCGGAGGGCATCAGGTCGGGTGTGAACTGGATGCGGCGGGCGTCGAGCCCGAGCACAATGCCCAGCGTTTCCACGAGCTTCGTTTTGGCGAGGCCGGGGACGCCGACGAGAAGGCCATGGCCGCCGGCGAGAAGGGTGATGAGGGTCAGGTCGACTACGTCTTCCTGGCCGAAAATGACCGTGTGAATGGCCTCGCGGGCACGGCCGACAGTCTCAAGGGTCGCCTCCGCGCTGCGGATGATCGCGTCGTCCAGGGCGGTGGGCGCTTGAGCAATGCTGGCCGTCATGAGGTCACTCTCCTCGTTCGCAACTGCCCCCGGTAGCTAGTCTGCCTTCGATCCGTGTCGAGACGCAAGGGTCGTTGCGCCGCAGCAAAGGACCGATATGGAGTGGACGGGACCGCCGGGGACTCTATGCTCTAGGAAGTAACAATCGATGGCTGTTCGTCGATCCATAAAGTTCAAAATCCTGTTCACGCTTGCGTCATGACCGATCCCTCACCCGCCATTTCCGGGAATGCCTTGGCCCGCCTGACCGAGGCGCTCGGCGCTGAAGCCAAGCGCAAAGGTCCCCCGCCGGTCGAGCGCTGGAACCCGGCCTATTGCGGCGACATCGACATGCGCATCGCAGCTGACGGGACGTGGCACTACATGGGCACTCCCATCAACCGCTCCGCTCTCGTGAAGCTGTTCTCGACGGTTCTGCGCAAGGATCCGGAGCGCTACGTGCTGGTGACGCCGGTCGAGCGGGTCGGGATCACGGTCGAGGACGCACCTTTCCTTGCGGTCGAAATGGCTGTTGATGGAGAGGGTGAGAGCCGCCAGATCGCCTTCCGCACCAATGTGGACGATCTCGTGCCGGTGAGTGCTGAGCACCCCTTACGCTTCGAGCGGGACGCCAATGGCGGTGTGAAGCCTTACGTGAAGGTTCGGGGCGAGCTGTGGGCGCGGGTGACGCGAGCTCTGGCGCTAGATCTGATCGCGCTGGGTGAAGAAAAGGATGAGGAAGGCGTTTCCACCTTCGGTATCACGGCAAGCGGTCTGTTCTTCCATATCGCTCCGGTCAGCGAGTTGGGCGCGTCCTGATGCGGCTTGCACCCCATGACGCACCGGATTTTCTGACGCTGGCGGCCGAGCGGCTGCGGCCCGAGCCTCCGCATCCGGACGAAGTCCTGGCCAATCCGAGGGGCGATCACAGCCTCGACAACGAGCCCCTCGTCCATCCCTTGACCCCGAAGCCAGCCGCGGTGCTCGTGCCCGTCGTCATGCGCGAGGAACCGATGCTGCTCCTCACCGAGCGCGCGGCCCATCTGCGCCAGCATTCCGGGCAGATCGCCTTTCCTGGCGGTCGGGTCGACCCGGAGGATGCTTCCGTCCTGGCGGCGGCCTATCGCGAGGCAATGGAGGAGATCGGCCTCGACAGCCGCTTCATCAGTCCGCTCGGCTATCTCGACGCTTATTTATCCACCACGAATTATCTCGTCATCCCGGCAGTGGCGCGGATCGCGCCTTCCTACACCCTCAACCTCAATCATGATGAGGTCGCCGATACGTTCGAGGTGCCACTCAGCTTCCTCATGGACCCTGCGCGCCACGAACTCCATTCGCGCGAGTGGAAGGGGAGGGTGCGCCGCTACTATGCAATGCCCTATCAGGGGCGCTACATCTGGGGGGTGACGGCGGGCATCATCCGCAATTTGTACGAGAGGCTCTACGGTTCATGACGCGTGCGGTTGTTCAGGGATTGGTGCTGTTCCTCCTGCCGTTCGTCCTCTTCGCCGCATATCTCGTCGTCCGTCGCCGCAATCCCCTGATCTGGTCGCATTGGAGCGATCAATCGCTCTGGCTTGCCATTGCAGGCTTGAGTTTCGTCATCGTCTCGCTGATCGCGACGGGCCTCTTGGCCGAGCGCCAGACCGGCACTTATGTACCGACCCATGTGGAAAACGGACGGGTCGTCCCAGGGCATTTCGAGTGATGGAAACCCTCGACCGACAGGCGCTGGCGAGCCTTCTTGAGCGCCCCGAGCTGCGCAGTCTCCTGGAGGCCTTCAATGACGATGCGGAGGAGACGCGCATCGTGGGCGGAGCCGTGCGCAATGCTCTTCTCGGGCGGCCGGTGACCGAAGTGGATTGCACCACCACCATGCTGCCCGAGGCCATCATCGAACGCGCGAAGAAGGCCGGTTTCAAGGCCGTGCCGACCGGGATCGAGCATGGCACGATCACGGTGATCGTCGCTGGCGAACCCTTCGAGATCACCACGTTACGCGAGGATGTGGAGACGGATGGACGCTATGCGGTCGTGCATTTCGGCCGCGATTTCGCGCTCGATGCCAAGCGGCGCGATTTTACCATCAATGCTCTCTCGCTCGGCCTCGACGGACAGCTCTACGATTATACCGACGGCGTGGCCGATCTCGCCGCCCGGCGCGTCCGGTTCATCGGCGACGCCCGTACGCGCATCCGCGAGGATTATTTGCGGATCATGCGCTTCTTCCGCTTCCATGCGGAGTATGCGGACGCCGATCCGGATCCAGACGGGCTTGCCGCCTCAGGCGCCGAACGGCAGGGCCTGACGATCCTCTCGAAGGAGCGGATCCGGCACGAGCTTCTCAAGCTCCTCGTCGCTCGGCGGGCAAAGGATACGATCCGTATCCTGGCCAACTATGGATTCCTGACATGGCTTTTGGGCGGTGCCGCCGAGTTCGGGCGCCTCAGTCGGGTGGCGGCTTATGACAAGAATGAACCAGTCCCGATCTGGCGATTGGCAGCGCTCGCCGTCATGGTCGAGGAGGATGCCGAGCGGCTGCGGGAGCGCCTGAGGCTTTCCAACGACGAGCACAAGAAGCTTACCGCCTATGCGCGGCTCCTGTGCCTGCTCAAGACTCAGACCTCGTCAGTCGATGCGGTGGCTATCCGCCGTATGGCCGCGGATCATGACATCGAGGCCATCGGCATTGTCGTGGCAGCCACAGCTGGCGAGCCATTCCCCGTTGTCCATGCCGATGCCTGTGAAGCTCTCGAACGCTTCCGCAGCGGCGCTGAGCCGATTCCGGTCTTTCCCCTGCGCGGCGCCGATTTGATCGAGGGCGGCGTTCCCAAGGGGCCGAAGGTCGGCGAGCTGCTCGCCCGGGCCCGACAGGCGTGGCTGGCGGAAGGCTGCCGGATGGACGAGGCTTATGCGAGGGATTTGCTCGGGCGGGTGCTGGGGCAGGTTTAAGACTGCTCCGTCGACCTTTGTGTCATCCCGGACAAAGCGCAGCGAAGATCCGGGATCGTTTCCAAAATAAAGCGCGTGTTTCCCTCCCCACAAGGGGGAGGGAAAAGGGTTGGGGTGCTGGCGCGAAGCCTTCATAGGCTACCGCTCACACCCCCACCTCCAACTCCTCCCCACAAGGGAGAGGAGGGTTCTAGCGCCATCCTCGTCACCCGATCCCGGATCGGCTTCGCCGTCCGGGATGACACTTCGTTCTTAAGGCCACCTCACCGTCGGCGGCATGGAGGAGAGGATCGACGCGATGTTGCCGCCTGTCTTCAGGCCGAAGATCGTGCCGCGGTCGTAGAGCAGGTTGAACTCCACATAGCGTCCGCGGCGCACCTGCTGTTCGATGCGGTCCTCCTCGGTCCAAGGCTTGGTGACGTTGCGCCGGACGATCTCCGGATAGATCTTGAGGAACGCTTCGCCCACACTGCGGGTGAAGGTGAAATCCTCGTCCGGGTTCCCGGTCCAGTGATAGTCGTAGAAGATGCCGCCGATGCCGCGCGGCTCGTTGCGGTGCTTGAGGAAGAAGTACTCGTCGCACCACTTCTTGTACTTCTCGTAGGAGCCTTCCGGCGCATGGGTCCGGCAGGCTTCTTCCATCGCCTCATGAAAGGCGACGGTGTCCGGATCGTCCTTTGTTCGCCGCCGGTCGAGCACGGGGGTGAGATCCGCTCCGCCGCCGAACCAGGGCTTCGTGGTGACCACGAAGCGGGTGTTCATATGCACCGTTGGAACGTTCGGGTTCCAAGGGTGCGCGATGAGCGAGATGCCGCCAGCCCAGAAGCGCGGGTCCTGGTCCGAGCCAGGGATCTGGCCGCGGAATTCCGGCGCGAATTCTCCGTGCACCGTCGAGACATGCACGCCCACCTTCTCGAACACGCGACCTTGCATCATGGACATGGTGCCCCCGCCGCCGGGAGCGCCGCTGTGGTCCTTGCGCTCCCACGGGGTGCGCGCGAACCGGCCGGGCTCGGAGGCCTCCATGGGGAGGGGAGCCGTGACCTCGTCCTCCAAGGTCTCGAAGGCGGTGCAGATCCTGTCGCGCAGCAGAGCGAACCAAAGGGGGGCCTCTGTCTGCAGGCGCTCGACGGCTTTCGTATCGGTCATGATGGTATCGCTTCAGGTTTCTGAAAGTGCAGGATGGGGAAACGCGTTCGTCTGCCGCAGAGCCTCCCCGAGGATCATGGCGGCGGTCACGGCCACGTTGAGGGAGCGCATCCCCTGCTGCATGGGAATGACGATCCTGGCATCAGCCGCTTGGTGGACCTCCTCCGGCACACCGGCGGATTCCCGCCCGACCAGGATGATGTCGTCTGGCCGGTAGGCGAAATCGGCGTAGGGGGTGGCCCCCTTGGTGGTGGTCAGGATCAGACGGCCCTTGGCCTCCTGTCGCCAGGACTCGAAGGCGCGCCAGGAGATGTGCCGCGTGATGGTGACATGGCTCAGGTAATCCATGCCGGAGCGACGCAGGTTTCGGTCGGAGACGTCGAAGGCCGCAGGTTCGATGATCTCCACCGGCACGCCGAGGCACGCAGCGAGGCGCAGCATGGTGCCGGTATTCTGCGGGATGTCCGGCTGATAGATGGCAAGACGGGGCATGCGCCCGTCATCGGGGCAACCAGCCTTGCCGTCAAGGGAGCTCTCAAAGGCTGGTAAGCCGGCGGCATTTGCGCCACAGGCTGGAACAACTCCAATCCGGCTATGGACAGGCGGGCTTGGCCGTGCCAAAGAGCCACCGCGTGGCGACTCCCAGTCGCATTGCGCGCGCGTCGACACGCATGCTTGTTCCATTTTGGACCTCGTGTGTCGAATGCCTGGGTTTCCAAGGTATTGCCGATGCGCGGTTCTCGTTTTTTGATCAATGCTGGAGAGCCAAGTGGCCGAGACCACCACTCATGTCGCTGAGCCGACACGGCGCGATTTCCTCTACATCGCCACAGGCGCAGCCGCCGCTGTCGGCGGAGCCACCCTGGTATGGCCGTTCGTCCAGTCCCTGGCGCCCGACGCGGCGACGGTGGCTGCCGGCGCGCCCGTCGAGGTCGACCTGAGCCCGATCGCCGAAGGGCAGATCGTCAAGATTTTCTGGCGCGGCAAGCTGGTCTTCGTTCGTCACCGTACGCCTGAAGAGATCAAGGCTGCCGAGGACGTGAATGTGGCCTCCCTACGCGACCCCCAGGCCGACTCGGCCCGCGTGAAAGAGGGGCATGCCCCTTGGCTGGTCGTTTTCGGCAACTGCACCCATCTGGGCTGCGTGCCACTCGGCCAGCAGGGTGAGTACCATGGCTGGTTCTGCCCGTGCCACGGCTCGGTGTTCGATACCTCCGGCCGCGTCCGCGGCGGTCCGGCTCCGACCAATCTGCCGATCCCGCCCTACACCTTCGCGTCCGACACGAAGATCATCATCGGCCAAGAAGCCACGGCGTAACCCAGCGACGATCAGGCGATATCCATGAGCCAGCATTCCACAACTTATGTTCCTAAGAGCGCCTTCGGTAAGTGGTTCGAGAGCCGTCTGCCGATCGCCGGTCTCGTCCATTCCTCGTTCATCGCCTTCCCGGTGCCGCGGAACCTGACCTATTTCTGGACCTTCGGCGCCATCCTGGCGTTCATGCTCGTCTCGCAGATCGTGACCGGCGTGTTCCTGGCCATGTACTACACGCCGAATGCGTCTCTCGCGTTCCAGTCGGTCGAGCACATCATGCGCGATGTGGAATACGGCTGGCTGCTCCGCTATCTGCACGCCAACGGCGCGTCGATGTTCTTCGTCGCCGTCTACATCCACATCTTCCGGAACTTCTACTATGGCTCCTACAAAGCGCCGCGTGAGGTTCTCTACATCCTCGGCGTGATCATCTTCCTGCTGATGATGGCAACCGCCTTCATGGGCTACGTACTTCCCTGGGGCCAGATGAGCTTCTGGGGCGCCACCGTGATCACCAACCTCTTCTCGGCGATCCCGCTCGTCGGTGAGACGATCGTGCACTACCTCTGGGGCGGTTATTCAGTGGGCAACCCGACCCTAAACCGCTTCTTCTCCCTACACTACCTTCTGCCCTTCATGATCGTGGGCGTGGTTGCACTCCACATCTGGGCGCTGCACGTGCCGGGCCAGAACAACCCGACCGGCATCCCGATCAAATCGGGCAAGGACGCGGTTCCGTTCACGCCTTACGCCACGATCAAGGACATCTTTGCCGTCGTCGTGTTCATGATCTTCTTCGCCTACTGGGTGTTCTACATGCCGAACTATCTCGGCCATGCGGACAACTACATCCCGGCGAACCCGGCCGTCACGCCTGCACACATCGTGCCTGAGTGGTACTTCCTGCCGTTCTACGCGATCCTGCGCGCCATCCCCGACAAGCTCGGCGGCGTCATCGCCATGGGCGCGGCCATCGTGATCTGGTGCTTCATGCCCTGGCTCGACACCTCGAAGGTGCGCTCCACGGCTTACCGTCCGCTCTACAAGCAGTTCTTCTGGGTCTTCGTGCTTGTCTGCGTCCTGCTCGGCTGGCTGGGGTCCCGCCCGGCTGAGGGCTGGTACGTGATCGCGTCCCAGATCTGCACGGTCTACTACTTCGCCCACTTCCTGATCGTTCTGCCGGTGCTCGGCTTCGTCGAGCGTCCGCTGCCGCTGCCGAATTCGATTCTCGAATCCGTCATGGGCGTGCAAAAGGGCGGAGCTGGCATTCCGGCCGGTGCCAATGCCGAGCCGCATTCCAAGGGCTGATGCGAGAGTAGAGGAAACAGACCAATGATGAAGCGTACTCTTCTCATCGCAGCCGCCGTTCTCGGCCTTGCCGCTCCGGCCTTCGCCGCCGGCGAGACCCCGGTCCCGCCGCAGCTCAAGTGGAGCTTCCAGGGTCCGTTCGGCACCTTCGACCGGGCCCAGCTCCAGCGCGGCTTCAAGGTCTACCGGGAGGTTTGCGCCTCCTGCCACGGCCTGAGCTACGTCGCCTTCCGCAACCTGTCGGAGCCGGGCGGCCCGCAATTCTCCGAGGCGCAGGTCCGCGCGCTTGCGGCCGAGTACAAGATCCAGGACGGCCCGAACGACGCCGGCGACATGTTCGAGCGTCCCGGCCGGCCGGCCGACCGCTTCCCGTCTCCGTTCCCGAACGAGAACGCGGCTGCGTCGGCCAATGGCGGCAAGGCTCCGCCAGACCTGTCCCTGATGCCCAAGGCCCGCACCTATGAGCGCGGCTTCCCCTGGTTCATCACCGATGTGTTCCGTCAGTACTCGGAGAACGGCGCGGATTACCTCGTCGCGCTGCTCAACGGCTACGAGGAGGCCCCGCAGGGCTTCACGGTCCCTGAGGGTGGTCATTACAACCACTATTATCCG
This sequence comes from Microvirga sp. VF16, assembly GCF_016864375.1. Lineage (GTDB taxonomy): Bacteria > Pseudomonadota > Alphaproteobacteria > Rhizobiales > Beijerinckiaceae > Microvirga. Next base: position 1,379,478 of record NZ_CP069354.1, read on the forward strand.
GGCCACGTGATCGCGATGCCGAAGCCGCTCAGCGACGGCCAGGTCGAGTATCCGAAGAATGAGGCCGGCCAGCCTCAGGTGCCGGAGACGGTTGACCAATACGCCCGCGACGTCACGGCTTTCCTCATGTGGACGGCAGAGCCGCATCTCGAAGCCCGCAAGCGCCTCGGCTTCCAGGTCATCCTGTTCCTGATCGTCCTGTCCGGCCTGCTCTACTTCACGAAGAAGAAGGTCTGGGCCCGGGTGGGCGGCGAGGTCGAAGGCCACGCCACTCCTCCGATGACGCACAATCCTTGAGGATCAAGGCCCCGCTTCGGGGCCTTTTTCTTTTGAGATGACACGATGCGGGACGGACTTTATCTCGACATCCATGTTGCAGACGATCGCCGACGATATCTGGGGGCAGCCGTGCCTCGCCTATCACGTCCAGCCCAGCCTCGAGCCTGAAACCCGGAGCGCTTTTGAAGGCCTGCAGCGGGCCCTCGTCGAACTCTGGCCGGAACCTCTGCATGTCGGGCCGAAGCACGGGCTCCATGTCACGATCTATCCGCTGCTGACGGTCAAGGGCGGCTACGACAAGGATGCCTATTGGCGGAGCATCGCCGAAGGAGGCGAGGGTATTCTGGAGGAACTCTGCACCGGCCACCGGGCCTTGAAGCTGTGCTTTTCCCGTCTCAAGGTCACCGAGACGGCCATCATCGTGACGGCGACCGAGGAAAGCGGCCTGATCGAGGCCATCCGCCAGCGGATCGTCCGCGAGATTCCCCCGCCGCCCGGCCAGAAGCCGCTTATCTACGATCTGATCCACTCGACCCTGGTGCGCTACCGGACGAAGACCGCCATTTCGGATGATGTGATCGCGCGCATCGAAAGTTTGCCCGTCTCCATCACGGCTCCCGTGAAACGGATCAGGCTCGTTCGCGAGACGCTCTTTCCCTGCCTCATGACGGACGAGATCGCCTCGTTTCCGCTTGGCTGATCAGCCCGGCCGACGCGGCTTGCCGTCATGCGGGCCGAGGGGACGCATGGGTGCATCGTCCCACCAATCCGTGCGATGGGCGCGCAGCTCCGGATTGACCGGATAGACGATCCGGTTCTCGTCCTTGTTCGCCTCGCCGACGACCAGCAGCCGGACGGGCTCGTCCGTGTTGTTGAGAAAGCTGTGCGCGATCCCGGTTCCAGCGGGAAAACCGACCGCATCGCCTGGGCGAAGGCGGAAGAGATCGCCGTCGATCCACGCGTCGGGCGTACCTTCGATCACATAGACGAATTCCTCTTCCGAACTTTCCGCATGGGGAAACGAGGTGCGGCGGCCCGGCGGCAGCAATTCGTGATGAATGCCGAGCGCCGTCAGGCCGAGAGCTTCGGAGAAGGGCGAGTTGATGCTCCGCAATTCCTTGGTGCCGCGAAAGACGGCGGTGCCGTCGCCCTGGAGCTCTTCGTAGTGCCGGATGAAGGAGGGGCGCTTGGTCTCGGACATGGACAATCTGCCTTTCCATCGATGACAGTCGAGGGTCTATATGAGGCGTTTCGACGAACCGGCCACATATTTTCCTGGCAGGGAGCGATCCTCAAGCGAATCCCCAAGGATGTGAGGGCCGGGCTTGGGGCGAGACCAGCCCTCGGCTATGACAGTGGCCAGTGCCCAATCAGGCGAGGACTACAATGACGAAGGCAGTTCTAGGCATTATCGGTGGATCGGGGGTCTACGATCTGCCGGGATTGGAGGATATGCGCGAGGAACGCATCGTTTCTCCCTGGGGAGAGCCTTCCGACGTTCTGCGCATCGGGCGCATTGGCGAGACCACCATCGCATTCCTGCCACGCCACGGGCGCGGACACCGCCTGTCACCCTCCGACATCAACTACCGCGCCAATATCGACGTAATGAAGCGCGTGGGCGTCACCGACCTGATCTCGGTCTCCGCTGTCGGCTCGTTCAAGGACGAGTACTATCCCGGCTTCTTCGTGCTGGTGGACCAATACGTGGACCGCACCCACAAGCGCGAAACGTCTTTCTTCGGACAGGGCTGCGTCGCCCATGTGCCCATGGCGCATCCGGTCGGTCCGCTGCTGCGCCAGCGCATCGCCGATGCGGCGGTGGCCGAGAAGATCCCGTTCGCCCTCGGCGGCACATTGGTCTGCATCGAGGGGCCGCAATTCTCCACTTATGCGGAGTCGATGACATACAAGAAGCTCGGCTACGACGTGATCGGCATGACGGCGATGCCGGAGGCCAAGCTCGCCCGCGAGGCCGAGATCACCTATGCCACCATCGCCATGGTGACCGACTACGATTGCTGGCATCCGGAGCACGACAATGTGGATGTCGCCTCCGTCGTCGCCGTTGCGCACCAGAACGCCACGAAAGTGGCCCGCCTCGTCGCCCGTGTTGCCAAGGATTTCCCGGCCGAGCACGAGCCGTGCCCGGTAGGCTCCGACCGGGCGCTCGACGGCGCCATCATGACGGCGCCTTCAGCCCGTGATCCGGAACTTCTGAGAAAGCTGGATGCGGTGGCGGGTAGGGTCCTGAAAGCTTGAGTTAGCCCGGCCAGCCCATATGGCCGAAGCCGAAGATCAAGCGGAGGAGCCAGCCGATAAAGGCCAGAATGAAGCTCACGATGATGGCAGCCGGGATCACCGCGAGTGAAGCCTTGACGAAGAACAGAACTAGGCTTCCAAAAGGAATGTCGATGTCGGTCAGAACGGTTCGGGAGGGTTGTTCGGCCATGGCACAGCTCCTCGAATAACCTCAACAGTTTCTACCTATGGCAGGCTCACACATGGACCAGCGTCTCGTCACCGACCTGAAGGCCGCAATTCGCTCGATCCCGGATTATCCGAAGCCCGGTATCGTGTTCCGGGACATCACGACCCTGCTCGGAGATGCGCGGGCCTTCCGGCGTTCCGTGGACGAACTGGTTCATCCCTTCGCAGGCGGCCGGGTCGACAAAGTGGCAGGCATTGAAGCGCGCGGCTTCATCCTCGGCGGCGCGGTGGCACACCAGCTCTCGTCCGGCTTCGTGCCGATCCGCAAGAAGGGCAAGCTGCCCCACGAGACGGTGCGGATCGCCTATTCGCTGGAATACGGCGTTGACGAGATGGAAATTCACACCGATGCTATCGGTCAGGATGAGCGCGTGATCCTCGTCGACGATCTCATCGCCACCGGCGGCACGGCAGTCGCAGCCACTCAGTTGCTTCGCCAGATCGGTGCCAACATCGTCGCCGCCTGCTTCATCATCGATCTGCCCGATCTCGGCGGGGCGCAGAAGCTGCGTGATCTTGGCGTCGAGGTCCGTAGCCTCGTGAGCTTCGAAGGGCATTGAGGAGCACCGGCGATGTCGGGCGACCGCCTTACCGGAGCGTTGGAATTCCTGCGTGAAGCGGAGCGGCTCAAAAGCACCCTGCGCAGCGGCTATACCTCGACCGGCCGCCCCGAGAGCGTGGCCGAGCATACATGGCGTTTGTGCCTCATGGCGCTGGTGTTCTCCGATGAATTCGAGAACATCGATCCCTTACGCCTCATCAAGCTCTGCATCGTTCATGATCTCGGCGAAGCCCTGAGTGGTGACATTCCTGCCGTGCTGCAGACGGAGGATTTCAATAAGTCTACGCAGGAGAGGGCCGATCTCGAGGTCCTGACCAAAGCGCTTCATCCGACAAAGCGGGCCGAGATCCTGGATTTGTGGGAAGAATATGAGGCGGCCTCATCGCCCGAGGCCATTCTTGCCAAGGGGCTCGACAAACTGGAGACGATTCTCCAGCACAACCAGCGGCAGAACCCAGCAAGCTTCGACTACGCGTTCAATCTCGATTACGGGCAGAAGCAGACATCGGCTCATCCATTCCTCGCCAAGGTCCGCGCTCTGCTCGATGAGGAAACAAGAGCGCGAGCGGAGGCCTCAAAGGCCGATTAAGCCCGCCGCTCCCAGAACACCATTCCGTCGAAGGCAAACACCTCTTCCCCGTGCTGGTTCGTGCCGGTGTTGTGATGAAACACCAGGCCCCAGCCGGGGCGGGAGGCCGAGGCGCGCTTGGCGGTGACGGTCGAACGATAGGTGACCGTGTCGCCCGCATAGACGGGCTTGAGCCATTTCAGGTTGGAAAAGCCGGGGGAGGGGCCAAGCCGTGCCGGCCGCTGGCCGTGGGCAAGCGCATAGGCGCGGACGCGATCGCGGTAGCCGACCATGTGCTTCATCCACACGCTCGCCGTGTGCCAGCCTGAGGCACACAGGGCGCCGAACAGGCTGCTCCTTGCGGCCTCTGCATCCACATGGAAGCGCTGGGGGTCAAACTGCCTGGCAAAGCCGATGATGTCGTCGGGCGTAAAGGTGTAGGAGCCCAGTTCCTCCGTCTCGCCGATGACGAGATCCTCGAAATAGGGATTGGCCGAGATCGGCGGAATTTCCCGCTCAGGTGCGGAGCTGGGCAGGGCATCCGCCGCGGCCGCAAGGGCGCTGCGGCTCTCGCCCCTGAACGGTTCGGCATTCTTGGTCGCGAACATGATCCAGTTGGTCTGGGTCAGGACGGTCTCGTTGGCCTGGTTCATCATGTCGAAATGGAACCGCACGAGTCCGAGCGAGGGCCTGCTCTTGGAGATGCGACTCTCCACAACCGTCATGCGCGAGCGCAGGGTGTCGCCAGGCCGCACGGGCTTCACCCATTTCACCTCCTCGATGCCCGGCGATCCCATGGAAGAAGAATCCAGAATCAGCCCATCGGCGAGCAGGCGCATGTTGAGGCTGCAGCTATGCCAGCCCGAGGCGATCAGGGTGCCGATGAAGCTGTCCTTGGCGGCGATCTCGTCCACGTGGAAGGGCTGCGGATCATATTCCTGCGCGAAGGCCAGGATGTCGTCCTTCGAGACGGTGAGAGGGCCAAAAGTCTCGGTCAGGCCCGGAGGAAGATCTTCGAACGTGCGCATGGGCAATCCCCTGTTGGAGGTTGCCCTAACACAGCGGGCCTCCGGAGGGGAGGCCCGCTGCCGCAATCGTGGTTTGTGTTCAGTGCTGTCCTTGCTCAGCAGCCGGTTAGAGCACGAACCAGCTCTTCTGCAGGTCGATGGCGCCTTTCAGCTTGATCACCGCCTCGGCTGCCTTGTCGCTGTCGGTGTTGAGATAGACGTAAGTTTCCTTCTTCGTCTTCTCGTAGCGCACCTGACCCGCCTTGGTGAAAGCCTTCTCGCCGATGAACGAGAACTTCTGGTCGCCACGCTTCTTGGTGTCGGCATCGACCAGCTTGAGATCGATGCGGTCGCCGCTGCGGCCGGAGAAGTCGGTGATGTAATCGGCCTTGGTCTTGGAGGAGCCCGTCTCCCTGTCGTCGAAGACGAACACGTCCCGACCTGAGCTGCCAGTGAGGGAATCCTGGCCCAGACCGCCGAGAAGGCGATCGTTGCCTGTGCCGCCATTCAGCAGGTCGGCGTCGTTCCCCCCTTCGAGCGAATCGTTACCGGTGTCGCCGTAGAGACGATCCTTGCCAGCGCTCCCGATGAGAGTGTCGTTCTCGGAACCACCCATCAAGGTGTCGTTGCCGAGGCCTGCATCGACGCGGTCGCTCCCTGCGAGACCGCGGAAGGAATCGTTGCCGTTGCCTCCCTTCATCACGTCGGCCCCGGCACTTCCGATCGCCTCTTCATCGGGATCGTCCTGAACACGAATGATGAAGCTTTTGGTGGTGCTTTCGCCATGGGGATCCGTGGCCTTCACGGTGATCGTATGCTGGACATCCTGTTCGTAATCGAGCCTGACGCCATCCGCCACGAGGAGATTGCCGGTCGCGTCGAGCGAGAACCGGCCACCGGCGCTGTCGACAAGTGTGAGTTGATGCGTGCCACCGTCATCATCCTGAACGGAGATTTTGCCGACAGGCTGCCCTGTCCTGCTGTTTTCCGCCACCGCATCGCTATCGAGTGAAAGACCCTTCGGTGCGACGTTGAGCAGCCCCTCACGGCTCACCCTGCGATCGGCAAACTGGAAGATCTCCATGTTGAAGATCTGGTCCGCTCCATCGCGATTGTCGGCGACGGTCACAGAGCCGTCCGCATTCCGTTCGACCGTGTAGTCGGCACGATTGCCTGTAAAGACGACCGTATCGTCACCACCGCCGCCATCGAGACGGTTATCGCCACCATTGCCGTAGAGGATATTGCCAATGGCATTGCCGGTCAGATCGATGTCATCGGTGCCGTCCGCAGCCTTGAGGATTTCCACATCGGCATCGTCAGCAAGCTCGTAGGAGACGCTTGCAATCAATGTGTCGGTGCCCTTGCCCTCATCCTCGTCGATCATGTCGTCCGCGCGGTCCACGACATAGGTGTCGTCGCCGTCAAAACCTTCCATCCTGTCCGCGCCGCCCCTGCCGTCGAGTCGGTTGGCGCCGGCATTTCCGTAAATCTCCTGCGCAAACTCATTTCCGGTCAGATCGAGTGCATCCTCGCTCTCTTCAACCTGTACCTGGAGGACCTCGACGGCCTGGTCGGCCTGTAGCGTGAACGATGCGAGAGCCTGAACGATATCGTGCCCATTGTCGGCGGCCTCGACGATCGTGTCGGCGCTGTCGACATGATAGATATCGTCGCCAGCACCACCATTGAGCGTATCTGCGCCAGCATCGCCATAAAGATCATCATCATCGGCGTTGCCATACAGATGATCATCGTCTGTGCCGCCATTAATGATGTCGTTGCCATCGCCGCCATAAATGGTGTCGCTGCCGCCAGCGCCATCAAGGGTATCGCCTAAGTCTGACCCGCCGCCGCCTGCATCGAGGCGGAACACCTCGCCACCGATGTCGACCACGTAGAGTTTGCCGTTCCTGTCGGTGCCGAAGGAGGCGATGCCCCCGATCGTGCCACCACTCGGGCGAATCATGGCGGTGATGTCAGTTTTCACCCAGCCGGAGCCAGTTTGTTCGAGCGTCCAGATCCGGCCGCTGCCGAAGTCGCCGAAAACGTACTTGCCCTGCAAGGCGGCTATGGGGCCGTTATAGACATACCCGCCTGTGACCGACGATCCGATGCCCTCGTCGTGAAAGTACGAATGAATCGCGTCCGTGTAGCCGTCGTTGTTTTCAGGGGTCGGCCCGTCGTCGGGATCGCCGGGATGGTTGTTCTGTCGCCCCCAACCGTAGTTCGCGCCAGCGACCACGAGATTGATCTCTTCCGCCGTATCTGCGCCGACATCGCCCACGAAGAGCCGGCCGTCTGGCCCGAAGCTGGCGCGCCACGGGTTGCGGAAACCGATGGCGTAAACCTCGGACGGCTGCGCCAAATCGTCCGCATTGTCGAAAACGGTCGGGTTGTTCGCCGGGATGGCGTAGTTCTTCTTGGCGTCGTCGGGAAAAGCGTCCGGTCCATTCACGTCGAGCCGCAGGATTTTGCCCAAAAGGCTGGTCGGGTTTTGCGCATTCCAATTCTGATCGCCATCGCCCATTGCGGCATAAAGATAGCCGTCCGTCGGGCTAAAGCCGATCCAGCCCGCGCGATGGTTCCCTGAGCCCTCGGTATATTCGGTTGTCTCAAGGATGACTTTGTAGTTGTCGGGGTCGAGTACGTTCGGCGAGCTCGGATCGACAGTGTATTCCCGGATTTGCGACTCGTTGTGCCGTGGATCGCTGGTATTCTCTCCCTTGAGCGACAGGAACACGTAAACCTTGCCGTTGTTGGCAAAGTCCGGGTGGAAGGTGAAGCCCAGGAGGCCGACCTCGCCGGCTGTTGAGACCTGATCCCTTACGTCCAGAAACGGCGTTGCGGCAATCATCCCGTCCGCGCCGACGATCTGAACGGTTCCCTGCTTGCCCACGATGAACAGGCGGCCTGAATTGTCCGGGGCACCGGTGACGAAGAGTGGCTGGGTCAGGCCCGCCGCGATCCGCGTGCCGACGATTTCGGGCACATTGGGGTCGTACCCATAGATCGTGTCGTCCTGGTTTGTCGCTCGACTCCTAAGATCGTCGGAGCCAGAAGTGCCGTAAATAATTGCCATGATGAATGCCCCGCATTGAAAGAGTCCCGCCCTAATCTCTTGCGGAGGCCCTTGCGGGCGACAACTCTCTGAACGGAGAGGATTCCTGACGAAACGTCAGGTTTCCATCCGATCTGCGGCATTTGGTGGCGTTCAGGGCAAAAACTGCCCTGCCGCGTTATGCGCCAACCGGATCGGCTCGGGCAGGCGATACTTTGGCGAGCAGCGCAGGACGAGTTCGGCGGCGCTCGGGATGTCGGCCAGATGGCCGGGGGAGATGAACATCGGGTTCTTGGCGGTGCGGGTGCGCAGCGCCACGCCGATGACCTCCTTGCGGTCGACGAGCGGGGCGGCGGAGCCCTTCTCCTCGCCGAGGTCCTTGTAGCGCCCGCACAGCAGCGTCTTGCCGCAGCCGATGGTCGGGCGCTGCAGCCACAGGCCCATATGGCTGGCGATGCCGATGCGGCGAGGGTGCGCGATGCCCATGCCGTCGAAGAGGAAGACATCCGGTTCGGATTTCAGTTTCTCGAATGCCTCTTCGAGAACCGGGCCTTCGCGAAAGCTCAAAAGACCCGGAACATACGGAAAAGGGGTAGGGCGCTGCGCCAGCACGGTCTCCACCGGCAGAAAGCCCGGATAGGTGACCACCACGATTGCCGCCTGCGACTGCTCGTTCTTCACGCTCACATCGACGCCGGCCACGAGCTGCACAGCATCGAGATCGATGGGGCTGTCGGAGACGACTTCCGCTCGAAGCTGCTGCTGAAGGGCGATGGCCTCGGAGGGGGTGAGATTCCAAGCGTGACGATGATGTAGCTTCATGGTGGAGCATTGAAGGTGACAAGGCTTCAACGCTCAAGGTTCAGGAACGATCCGCTTTGATCTGGATCATCCCCGGAGGGACAATTCGCCTTTAAAGTCCAGGTTGACCCGGACTGGCGCTTGCGTTCATGTCCGGTCGAGCATCGGACCCAAAAGTGGATTTGCGCTTTTGGGATCGATCCGATGCTCAATCCCTTAAGTGGCGCATCGTCAGGCGCGGAAAACCGGGCCCACTTTTCCGCACGATGCGCCGGTTTGAGCAGGAGAGAGGCATTGGCTCATTCAGCCACTACCGGCCGCAGTATCCCGATCATCAGCCCGGCCGAGGGCGTCTCGGAAGAGTTGATCCGCCGGCTTGTGGAAACCTTCTATGACCGGGTGATCCGCGATCCCGAGCTTGGGCCGATCTTCCACGAGGAGCTGTCCGGCCGCTGGAGCCAGCATTTGGCCCTGATGGTGGATTTCTGGTCCTCGATTGCACTCAGGACCGGCCGCTACAGCGGTAAGCCGCAGGCGGCGCATTTCGGCCTTGATCTCACACCGGAGCTGTTCATCCGCTGGCTGGCGCTGTTTGAAAAGACGGCAAGTGAGATCTGCGAGCCGGATGTGGCGGCGTTCTTCCTCGATCGTGCGCAGCGTATCGCTGAGAGCCTGCAGATCGGCCTCGGGATCGGACCGAAGGCGCTCCGGTTGCCATAGGCTTAAATTAGCGCTCCCACCACTCAAGCTTGTCGTTGCCGCGCTTCGGGAGCAGGGACGAAATCCCGATCATGAGGAAGCCGCAGGCGACGAGCACGCCGACGAAGAATTCGGCATTGCCAAGCCCGGGAGAGACGAAGTTGTCAAAAAAAGCCTGCATGAATCACATCCTTCATGCAGGCTTTGTCGCAGAACGGTCCTGAACGGACGAAAAAGCAGCCGTTCAGGAAATTGTCAGGTATTGAACCGGAAGTGCATGACGTCGCCGTCCTGCACCGTGTACTCCTTGCCCTCCAGCCGCAGCTTGCCCGCATCGCGCGCACCGGCCTCGCCCTTGAGCGAGGTATAGTCCGCATAGGCTATGGTCTCGGCGCGGATGAAGCCCTTCTCGAAATCCGTGTGGATCACGCCGGCGGCCCCCGGGGCCTTGGTGCCCTTGGTGATCGTCCAGGCGCGGGCCTCCTTCGGGCCGACGGTGAAATAGGTGATGAGGCCGAGCAGATCATAGCCGGCGCGGATCACTCGGTTGAGGCCGGGCTCCTCGAGGCCGACGGCATCGAGATAGTCCCGCTGCTCCTCCAGGGGGAGAACCGCGATCTCGCTCTCGATCTTGGCCGAGACGACGACGGCCTTGGCGCCCTCTTCCTTGGCGCGCTCAAAGACCTTCGCCGAGAACTCGTTGCCCTTGTCGGCGGAGGCCTCCTCCACGTTGCACACGTAGAGCACGGGTTTGGAGGAGAGGAGGCCGAGCATCTGGAACAGGCGCTCTTCCTCGGGCTTGCGCTCCACCATGCGGGCGGGCTTGCCGTCGCGCAGCAGCGGCAGGGTACGGTTGACGAGGTCGAGGGTTTCCTTCGCTTCCTTGTCGTTGCCCTTGGCCTTCTTCTCGAGCGCGGTGACGCGCTTCTCGAGGCTGTCGAGGTCGGCCAGCATCAACTCAGTCTCGATGGTCTCGATATCGGCGACGGGATCGATCTTGCCTTCGACGTGGGTGATGTCCGTATCCTCGAAGCAGCGCACGACGTGGGCGATGGCATCGACTTCGCGGATATTGGCCAGGAACTGGTTGCCGAGACCTTCGCCGCGGGAGGCGCCGCGCACGAGGCCGGCGATGTCCACGAAGGTGAGGCGTGTCGGAATGATCTGCGCCGAGCTGGCGATGCCCGCGAGCTGATCGAGCCGCTCGTCCGGCACCGCCACGTCGCCCACATTGGGTTCGATGGTGCAGAACGGGTAATTGGCAGCCTGTGCGGCCGCTGTCTGCGTCAGCGCATTGAAGAGGGTGGACTTGCCCACATTCGGCAGACCGACGATGCCCATCTTGAAGCCCATGGCCTCACTCCTTGTCCATAGCCAGCGCATGCCGCTGGTGTTGTTCTTAAAATTACGTGGCCTTTTCTCCAGGCCGCTTCACATCCGTCCAGCCTCTCGCCTCCATGGCGAGGTGGACCTTGTTCTGAAAACTTCCATCCTCGCCTTTTGCGAGAAGGGCAGAGTTGTCCGCGATGATCCGGCACAGGTCGTCGACCCAGGGCTCTTCGCTTTTTCCGAAATCGCCCAGCACATGGTTCTGCACCAGTGCCTTGTGGCCGGGATGGCCGATGCCGAGGCGCACGCGGCGATACTCGTTGCCGCAATGGGCCGAGATCGAGCGCAGGCCGTTGTGGCCGGCATTGCCACCGCCGATCTTCACGCGCAGCTTGGCGGGGGGAAGATCGAGCTCGTCGTAGAAGACCGTCACGTCATGCAGCGGGATCTTGAAGAAGTTCTGCGCGTCTCCCACCGCTTGGCCGGACAGATTCATATAGGTCTGCGGCTTGATCAGCAGAACCTTCTCGCCGCCGATTACCGCGTCCGCCGCTTCCGCATGAAAGCGTTTGCGCCAAGGACCCGCGTTGTGCACGCGCGCAATCTCGTCCACGGCCATGAATCCGATATTGTGGCGGTTCCTGGCGTAGCGGGATCCGGGATTGCCGAGGCCGACGAAGAGGCGCATCGCGTGGTCCTGCTCATAAGAAACGCTCCGGCCTTTCGGTCGGAGCGTTGAAGCCGATCGATGGGCTTGAACGCCCGTTCAGGCCATTAGGCCGCAGGGGCGACCTCAGCGGCCGGAGCCTCTGCAGCCTCTTCCTTCAGGCCGGTCGGAGCCACGACGGTGACGAGGGTGGCGTTCTCGGTGGAGGTCGCCTTCGCGCCCTTCGGCAGCTTGATGTCGTTCAGGTGGACCGAGGAGCCGATGTCGAGACCCTCGACCGAAGCCTCGATGTAGTCCGGGATCGCGTCGGAGGGAACGAGCAGTTCCACCGAGTGCTCGACGATCTGGAGCGTGCCGCCGCGCTTCACGCCGGGGCTCTTCTCCTGGCCGACCACGTGCACCGGAACCACGACCTTGATCGCCTGACCCTGCGCGAGGCGCAGGAAGTCGACGTGGACAGGGAAGTCCTTCACCGGGTCGAGCTGGTAATCGCGCGGGATGGCGCGGACCGTCTTGCCGTCGACGTCGATCTCGAAGATCGTGGTCAGGAAGTGACCGGCGAAGATCAGCTGCTTGGTCTGGTTGAAGTCGAGGGCGATCGCCTGGGCCGGCTGGCCGGCTCCGTAGATGACGGCGGGAACTTGGCCTTGGCGACGAACGGCCCGGGCGGCCCCCTTGCCGGCCCGGTCGCGCGCCACGGCCTTGATTTGCTTTACTTCGCTCATGGTCGTGGTCCTTGATAAATGGGTTGAAAAACCGATGGCCGCCCGGGTTCTGTGAAGAACCTGCCGGCGGCCATGAGGTCCGCGCCCGTGCCTCCAAGGGTGTCGAGCGGGCGCGAGGCGGCTTATAGAGAAGAACCACCCGAAATGCAACAAGTTGGCTCGGTCTCTCGGCCGATCTTCAGTCTGGCAGAGACGGAGAAGCTCAGCTGAACGGCCGCGAGGCTGTGATCGTCAATGCGAGCTTTCTCAGAAGGTCGGCCAACTGAATTTGCTCTTCCTCGGTCAGTCCCTCAAGCATGGCAGCCTCGATGGCCATATCCTCGCGAAAGGCCTTTTGCGCAAGCCGAATCCCGTCATCCGTCAACTCGACCGGCAGGCTGCGCCCGTCGCCTTCAGCAGTGGCTCGCCGGATCAGGCCGGCCTTGGCGAGACGGTTCAGGCGGTCCGTGAGGCCGCCCGACGAGATCATCAGGGAGCGGAACAGTTCCGTCGGGCGCAACCGGTAGGGTGGGCCGGAGCGAAGGAGCGAGAACAGGACGTCGACTTCCCCGCTGTCCAGATCATGAGCCTTGAATACGGCCTCGATGGGCGGGCGCGCGGTCAGCGTGATCCAGCGCGCGCGTCCCAGGATCGCCATGCCACGTGTATCGACCTCCGGGAGTTCTTTTGCCCATTGGGCGCGGCGTTCGTCGATTCCATCCTGAGGTGCTGTCGAGGAGGGGAGTTCAATTTGTCTTGACATCGAGATAATCGCCTATTTATCTTTATATCAAGATAATTTCCTGTCACGCTTCTTGCAATGCCCCGCCGCAGGAAGCCTCCTCGAAGGTGCGTCTATGATCGCAGCACGTCTCTCCAGTGCCTCGGAATCCGCCATTGGTCTTTTGGGCCTGTGCGGTTTCCTCTTTGCCAGCCGGATCATGATGAACAAGGTGGCGCTGGATGCAGGGATCCAGCCTTTTCAGCTCGGTGTCTTCGGCAACCTCGCAGCCGGCCTGTTCCTGCTGCCGTGGCTCGCGGCCTTCCGGCAGAAGATCCCGACCGCGCCGGAGCATCTCGTGCTGTATGTCGTCCTGGGGCTCGTCAGCTTCGCGGTACCGAGCGTCCTGTCCTATTTCGTGGTCGAGAGGGTAGGGCCTGCCTACACCTCCATCGTCTATTGCCTGTCGCCGCTGCTCACCATGACCTTTGCGGCGGGCTTAGGAATAGAGCGGATGTTCCTGCGCCGCTTCCTCGGGATTGTGATCGGCTTCACGGGCATGATCGCCCTGGTTCAGCAGCAGATTTTGCAGATCGATATCGGGCAGCCGGTTTGGGTGGCTGTAGGCCTCGTGATCCCGGTCTGTGCGGCAGCGGGCAATATCATCCGCTCGGCTTGGTGGCCGAAGGGCACGTCGGCGCTCGCGTTCTCCTGCGGCGCATCGCTCAGCTCCAGCGTGATGGTGGCCCTGATGGCACCCGTCTTCGAGACACCGATGGAGTGGCGGTTCGACGACCCCACAATCGTCTCTTGGCTCGTGGGCTTGGGAGCGATGTCGGCGCTCTCGCAGGTGATGAACTTTCGCCTGCAGCAGATCGCCGGGCCAGTGGTGTTCAGCCAGATCGGCTATTGGGGCACGGGCTTCGGCGTGCTGCTCGCCGCCGTCCTGTTCGGAGACGTGCTGACGGCTTTGTCCTTCATGGGACTCGCCTGCATCATGGCCGGCGGCATCCTGGCCAACCGCCGCAAGGATGCGTGATACTTTGCGAGCAACGAACGGTCACGGATTTGTCTGAGCCGTCACCGCTTCTTGGTCAGTCGAACAGGCTCGACACTGAGCTTTCCGTCGCCGTGCGTCCGATGGCCTCGCCCATGAGCGGGGCGATCGAGATGACGCGGATGTTGTGCGCCACCTTCACGGCCTCGGTCGGCATGATGGAGTCGGTGATCACGAGCTCCTTCAGTCGGGAGCTGGCAATGCGCGCCACTGCGCCGCCGGACAGGACACCGTGGGTGATATAGGCGTAGACCTCCTTCGCCCCATTGGCGAGGAGGGCGTCGGCTGCGTTCACCAGGGTACCGCCGGAATCGATGATGTCGTCGACGAGGATGCAGGAGCGGCCGGACACGTCGCCGATGATGTTCATCACTTCGGATTCACCGGGGCGCTCACGGCGCTTGTCGACGATCGCGAGCGGCGCATCGATGCGCTTGGCGAGCGCGCGGGCGCGCACGACGCCGCCCACGTCGGGCGAGACCACCATGCGGTTGCCGCCGTCGAGGTGATCCTTGATGTCGCGTGCCAGGGTGGGGGCGGCGAAAAGATTGTCGGTCGGGATGTCGAAGAAGCCCTGGATCTGGCCTGCATGGAGGTCGAGTGTCAGGACGCGGTCGACGCCCGCATGGGTGATGAGATTGGAAACAAGCTTAGCTGAGATCGGGGTGCGGGCGGCGGGTTTGCGATCCTGCCGCGCGTAGCCGAAATAGGGGATCACCGCCGTGATGCGGCGGGCCGAGGCCCTGCGCAGCGCATCGGTGATGATCAGAAGCTCCATCAGGTGGTCGTTCGTGGGGAACGAGGTCGACTGGATGATGAACACATCCTCGCCGCGCACATTCTCCTGAATCTCCACGAAGACTTCCATATCCGCGAAGCGCCTGACCTGAGCCTTGGCCAACGGGACATTGAGATAGGCGGAGATAGCCTCCGCCAGCGGACGATTGGAATTTCCCGCAACGAGCTTCATGCAAGCAACTTTGGCTTCGAGTGACCGATAACACCCGCTGCGCAATGCCATAATCCCTGCACGGCTGGGCGCAAGGCTCTTAGCAGCGATATGAGACCGTCACAATACATGGAAGGCTTCCAATGTGCGGCAAGTTTGGCGTGTCGCCATGCAATCACTGCATCGCAACAGGCGGCTCCTCCCCTGAGATCTCTGCTGTCTGAATAGGTTCTTCGGGTGTGGCCGTCGTCTCGGACTTGGACGCGGTGAGGAATTCGGCGATCTCGTCCATGCTGGCCTGCGCCAGCTTCGCGAGCGTCGCCTTATCGAGATCCGAGATGGAGGTTGCAGGGACCGGGCTCGATCCGGCAAGGCGCTTGGCCCGGCGCTTCTGGGAATCGAAGACGTCCCAGACATAGGCCACCTTGGTTTCCCCGTCCTCGGTCGAGGTCGACAAATAGCCGCGGACCCGGTAGCGAGCCTCGGCACTGGCGCCGACGAGGTCGACCTTGCGGTCGGTGGCGGCGCTGGTCAGTTCGTCGACGAGAGCAGTGCGGATGGGAGTCGGGGCGCCGTCGATGCTCTCAAGGGCGACCGGGACGCCCTCGGGCGACCCGCTGAACGAGCCCTGGCAGGCTCCCAGAGCTGCCGTCAGGACAAGAGCGGCAAACCGCCCCGCATGCTTCATCCCGGCCATGAGGGCCCCCGTTCTTGTTCTTCGTAACGAAGTCTTAAGCTTAACGGAGGCCGCCGTCCAGATCAGGCGGGCTTGCGTAGCCGAAGTGCGAGAGCATCGAGCCCAAGGACAAGAAGGCCCGCCGCCAAGCCCCAGAAGGCAGAGCCGATGCCGAAGAGCGTCAGGCCGGAGGCCGTGACGGCCAGGGTCAGGACTGCCGGAAAGATTTTCGAGGTGTCTGAAAGGGCTGAACTCAAGGCGCCTGCGAAGGCACCCATGAGGGCAAGTCCCGCCACTGTCCGAATAAGCTCGGGAGGCAGGGCGGCGATCAGACCGATCAGGGCTGCGGCGAACGCGGCGATGATTACATAGCACAGGGTATAGAATGGCCCGACCATCCAGCGCTTGGCCGGGTCGGGGTGGGTGTCCGGTCCGGTGCAGATTGCCGCCGAGATCGCTGCGAGATTGCTAGTATGGGCGCCGAAGAAGGCCGTGACGATCGAGGCAAGGCCGGAAACGGCCAGGATCGGCCGCGATGGCGGGGTGTATCCGTAGGCCCGCAGAACCGCGAAGCCGGGCAGGTTCTGCGAGGCCATCGTCACCAGAAAGAGCGGAATTCCCAGGCCGATCAGGGCCGTCGGTTCCCAGGCCGGTTCGATGAAGGTGAGGGAGGACAGGCTCAGGCTGGAGGCAAGAGGTTGAGCCAGGCCGCCCGCGAAGGCTAGCCCAAGGCCCACGAACAGAACGGCCAGGACCGCGAAGGCGGCATTGTAGAGGCGAACGACAAGGAAAAGACCGACCAGGGGCAGGACGAGACCGGGCGCGGCTTGCGCACTTTCGAACACCGCCAGGACAAAGCGGATGAGAATGCCTGCCAGCATGGCAGCGGCAATCGGCGTGGGGATGCGCCCGATCAGCTGCCCGAACGGCTTGATGAAAGCAGTCAGCACGATCAGCCCGCCTGCCAGAATGAACGAGCCGACCGCCGCATGGATGGAGATGCCGCTGGAGGCCGCGATCAACGCGGCACCGGGCGTCGACCATGCGGCAACGACGGGAATGCGATAGCGAACGCTGAGGATCCCGCTGATGGCCGCCGTCGCCAGGCACAGGGCCGCGACCCAGGACGAGGTCTGAGCCGCATCGGCACCCACCGCCTGGGCAGCCGCGATGATGATGGCGATCGTGCTGCCGAAACCCACCAGGGCCGCGACGACGGCTGATGTGACGATCGACAGGCGCATGACGGACTCCGCTGAGTTCTCAAGAGCTTAGCCGTTTAGACCGAATGACAGGGCTACGCCAGTTCGTCGGCGGCACTTTCCCCCGGACTCCCGAGCCCTTAAATCTCTCCCATGAGTCGCAACACCACCAATGACGTCCCGCCGGATATCCTGGACAATGAGGAAGACGATGAGACGGTCGCCGTCGAAAGCGGCTCGGATGTCGAATTCGATCTGGAGGCCCATCCGGGCTCGGTCCAGCGCGGCACCGAGGTCATCCGGCATTTCTGGAATACCCTTCCCAATGCGCCCGGCGTCTATCGCATGCTCGATACGAAGGGCGACGTACTCTATGTCGGCAAGGCGAAGAGTTTAAAAAACCGCGTCGGCTCCTATGCGCGGGGCCAGGCGCATTCGAACCGCATCGCCCGCATGATCGGCGAAACCACGTCGATGGAATTCGTCACCACGGCGACGGAGACCGAGGCTCTGCTGCTCGAGGCCAATCTCATCAAGCAGCTCAAGCCCCGCTACAACGTGCTTTTGCGGGACGACAAGTCGCTTCCCTATATCCTGCTCACCGCCGATCACGAGGCGCCGCAGCTCGTGAAGCATCGCGGCGCGAGGAAGCGCAAGGGCGATTATTACGGCCCCTTCGCCAGTGTCTGGGCGGTGAACCGCACCATCAATGCGCTGCAGCGCGCGTTCCTGCTGCGCTCCTGCAACGACAGCTATTACGAGAACCGCACGCGACCCTGTCTGCTGTTCCAAATCAAACGCTGCTCGGGGCCCTGCACGAACGAGATTTCGTCGGAGGATTATGCCGAACTCGTCTCCGAGGCGCGCGCCTTTCTGTCGGGCAAGTCCAACGCGGTGAAGCAACGCATCACGGATGAGATGCAAGCGGCGGCCGAAGAACTCGAATTCGAGCGCGCCGCGCGCTGCCGCGACCGCTTGGCCGCATTGTCGGCCATTCAGGGCGTGCAGGGCATCAATACCCAGTCGGTCGAGGAGGCGGATGTCTTTGCAGTCGACGAGCAGGCGGGGCAGTTCTGCGTCGAGGTGTTCTTCTTCCGCAACTGGCAGAACTGGGGCAACCGCGCTTACTTTCCGAAGGCCGACAAGTCCATGAGCCGGGAGGAGGTTCTGGGCTCCTTCCTCTCGCAGTTTTATGACGACAAGCCGGCTCCGCGCCTCATCCTGCTCTCGCACGAGATCGAGGATGCCGAGCTCATGGCGGCGGCGCTTTCCACGCGCGCCGAGACCAGGGTCGAGATCCATACGCCCCAGCGCGGCGAGCGGCGCCAGCTCATCGAATATGTGCTGCGCAATGCCCGTGAGGCGCTCGGCCGGCGGCTTGCGGATACCTCCTCGCAGCAGAAGCTTCTCGTGTCTCTGGGCCAGGCTTTTGGGTTGCCGAAGGTGCCGAAGCGCGTGGAAGTCTATGATAACTCCCACATCATGGGCACCAACGCGGTCGGCGCCATGGTGGTGGCTGGTGCCAATGGCTTCATGAAGCAGCATTACCGTACCTTCAATATGAAGTCCGAAGATCTGAAGCCAGGCGACGATTACGGCATGATGCGCGAGATGCTGCAGCGCCGCTTCGCCCGGCTGGTGAAGGAGGAGCCGCGAGGCGCGGAAACAGATGGGCAGGTAGGCGATGATTCGTTTCCCGCCTGGCCGGACCTGGTCCTGATCGACGGCGGTAAGGGACAGCTTGAGGCCGCCCGGCAAGCCCTGGCGGAAGTTGGCGTCAGCGAGGACGACGTCGCCCTGATCGGCATCGCCAAGGGCCGTGATCGGGACGCCGGGCGCGAAACTTTCTTCAAGCCGGGCGAGCCGCCCTTCAAGATGCCGCCACGCGACCCAGCGCTCTATTTCGTGCAGCGCCTGCGGGATGAGGCTCACCGCTTCGCCATCGGCGCCCACCGGGCCAAACGCAAGAGGGAACTGGTGAAGAATCCGCTCGACGAGATCCCCGGTATCGGGCCGACGCGCAAGCGGGCACTCCTGCACCATTTCGGGACCGTCAAGGCAATCCAGCGCGCGGCCCTGGAGGACCTGATAAAGGCTCCCGGGGTGAATGCCGCAACGGCCCGCGCGATCTATGACTTTTTCCACGAGCGGGGATAGGCATGAACGTCGATTTCCGGGAAAGACAGGCTGATCTCACATTGCCGTGTTTGCCGAATGACGATGGTGTGCAACCGGGGTCTGTCCGATTGACGGACGGACCGTCCTCATGCTTCCTGCAGGTGTTATGAAGACTGTTTCCGCCTTTAGCCGCTCGAAGGCTTTCAACCTTGCGAACATGCTGACCTATGGTCGGCTCGCTGCGGTCCCGGCCGTGGTCGGTCTCCTGTTCTGGCCGGAAGACCATTGGTCCCGCTGGCTGGCCCTGATCGTGTTCGCCCTGGCGGCGATCACCGATTACCTCGACGGCTATGTGGCGCGCGCCTTCGCCCAGCAATCGGCCCTGGGGCGCATGCTCGACCCCATCGCCGACAAGCTTCTGGTCGCCGCAAGCCTGCTCATGCTGGTGTCGGACGGGACGATCCAAGGGGTGTCCATCTGGGCCGCCATCGTCATCCTCTGCCGCGAAATCCTGGTCTCGGGCCTGCGCGAGTTCCTCGCCGAGCTGAAGGTCAGCGTCCCCGTCAGCCGGGTCGCCAAGTGGAAAACGACCCTCCAGCTCGTGGCCTTGGGCTTCCTGATCGCGGGACCGGCGGGCGAGACCGTTCTGCCCAACAACACCCTTATCGGCACGATCCTTCTGTGGATCGCCGCCATCCTGACGATCTATACCGGATGGGACTACTTCAAGAACGGCATCCACCACCTCATGGACGAGGGCTAGAGCCTATGAAGCTCGTCTATTTCGCCTGGGTGCGGGAGCGGGTCGGCCGGACGGACGAGGAGATCGAGCTTCCCGAAGGCATCGACACCGTCGCGGAGCTGGTGCGCTGGCTGAGGGGGCGGGGCGAGGAATACGAATATGCCTTCGAGAACGAAGGCATCGTCCGTGCCGCCATCGACCATGTTCACGTCAAACCCGAGGCCCGGGTCGCGGGGGCGCGCGAGATCGCCTTCTTTCCGCCGATGACGGGCGGCTAGCTCCTGCGAGGGGCCGAACGCTATGGCAGCCACTATCCGCATTCAGGCTGAGCCGTTCGATGCCGCCGTCGAGACGGCAGCCCTCACCGGAGGGAGGGCGGATATCGGGGCCGTAGTGGCCTTTACCGGCCTGTGTCGGGATGAGGGCGGGCGGCTCGCGGCCCTCGAACTTGAGCATTATCCCGGCATGGCGGAGGCCGAGATCGCCCGTATTGCCGCGCAGGCGCAAACCCGCTGGTCGCTTCTCGGCCTCACTGTCATCCACCGCTTCGGCAGGATCATGCCGGGCGAGGAGATCGTGCTCGTGCTTACGGCCAGCGCCCACCGTCAGGCGGCCTTCGAGGCCGCCTCGTTCCTGATGGATTACCTGAAAACCCACGCACCGTTCTGGAAGCGCGAGCATCTCAAGGACGGAACGGTCGGAGCCTGGATCGAGGCCAAGGAGGCCGACGACCGGGCGGCGGAGAGGTGGTGCTAATCTGCGCTTGACGCGGCCTCGCGACAGGATGAGCATCTTCCGTGAAATGACATACGGAGGCGTCTCATGCGCAGCGTCGTTGTCTTTCTAAGCCTGATCGCCGCAGCCCCGGCTCTGGCCCATGAGGTGCCGATGTCCCACACGGCTCAGGCTCCTGCTCACAACCCGCTCGATTGTTATTGCCGTGCCCAGGGCAAGATGTTCGCGCCTGGGGAGAAGGTCTGCCTCAAGACCGCCGAGGGGCCCAAGCTGGCGCAGTGCCAGATGGAAATCAACGTGATGTCCTGGAGCATCACGGAAGTGCCCTGCCCGGAGACATGAAAAACGCTGCCGGGGCTCGGCAGCGTGGAGGCAAGGGAGGATCGCTTTTTCGCCCGATCCGAGGCGATAAGGTGCTGCCTTAAAAGAGACCGGTTACGACAACGAGAATATAGGAAAAGGATACGCAGACAGCCGCGATGTTGAGCTTGGACGCCCAGTCCAGATTCGATGTCAGGTTCATCGGAGCCCCTATCTCTGAAGGGGTTTGGACCCCCTCTCTGAATGGATAGGTACGCTATCAAACCTCTACGGCCCTGAGAAGCGTCTCGCAGGGGGTATAGGGAGCTTAGCTGCGGTCGATGTAATCGTTAACAAAAATTTAAGCCATTGTTTTTCTACGCAAAATTTTTGCGAAACTCTCGGCGAAAAAAGTTCCTGCTCAATTCTGTCGCACCCACTGTCAACGTGAATCAGTTGCAAAAGGCGCCCGAAATTCTCGAATCGAACTCACTGGAGCACAGGATCGAGAGCGCTGAACATGCAGGAGGATCTCTTCCCTCCGCTGCGCTCCGGCGGGGAAGACACCAACTCCCGCCCCCTCCGCCGTCATCCCCGTCCCCGGACTTGATCCGGGGATCAGACCCGGGGATCCACGCCTTTGCAGCGCTGCGGTTCCGAAGACGGGATGGCCGGCACGAGGCCGGCCATGACGTCGGGGAGAGGGTCGGCAGAGCAGAGCAATGTTATGTTCATCTTTTGTTCTTGACAAGGTTCCTAGCCTTAGCTATATCATTGCCTCAGATCTGCTCCTATCGAGGGCGCGCTCGCGAGGCGTCGCAGTGTGGGAGCAGGCACGGTCCCGTGAGGCTGACTCGCAATCGGCTTCGACGGGAGGCCCAGGATGTTTGGGTTGGTGGTCGGGATCGGTCGCAGGCCGCCGTCGCGCAGACGGTCACCGCCTGCGGCGGTTGACTGAGCCGGCCTCTCCTGTCCGCCTAAAGAAGCCGTGCGCGAAGAGGCAGTTCGGCTCTTCCATCTCCCATCAGACATCGAGCCGGGCTGCCCGTCGCGCCACCCTCGATCAACCGTCAGGCTCGCAGCGCAGGCTGCGGGCCCCACGGTGCTGGCTGTGTGACACCCACGCGTCATGGCCGGACCTGATCCGGCCATCCACGCCTTGGGAACCACAGCGCCCCAAGGCGTGGATCCCCGGGACAATGCCGGTGAAGATGCAAAGGGGCCCTCACTCCTTGAATGCACAGTGCCAGGTGCGATCCGTCGTTTTCGTGCGCTGCGCTGAAGAAGGCGTCTTCCCGTTGACGGGATGTTTACGTCCTTGAGCCAGTCTCGCGCCCATGCGTCGTGGGTTAGTTGCGTTTTTTGCCCTATCGCTCACCGGACTTGGGCTCACCGGTTGCGGGCTGTTTCGGTTCGAACAGCGTGAGCCTTGGCGCGCGCAGGCCGAGGAAGCCTGCCTCTCGCAGCGCCTCGTACAGCCCTCCGCCTATATGTCTCTCAGTTCCAAGATCGATGGGCCGGGTGTCTGCGGCATGGATTATCCGTTCAAGGTCTCGGCCTTCAACGACGGTGCAGTGGGGCTGAAATCGAAGGTCACGCTGGCCTGCCCGATCATTCCCCGCATCGATACCTGGCTCAACGAGATCGTGAAGCCTGCCGCCGAGATGTATTTCGGCGTGCCTCTGGCGGACATCAAGGCCGGTTCCTATTCCTGCCGTCCTCGGAACAACCAGATGGGCGCCAAGCTCTCGGAGCATTCGTTCGGCAACGCCCTCGACGTCATGGGCTTCGTCCTGGCCGACGGTCGGGAAATCTCCGTGGTCAAGGGGTGGCGGGGAAGGGATGCCACTGAACAGGAATTCCTGCGCGAAGCCTTCGTCGGCGCCTGCCGCTATTTCACGACCGTGCTGGGACCTGGCTCCGACGCCTTCCATTACGATCACTTCCACATCGACCTGGCGCGCCACGATCCCCGCGGCGAGCGGCGCATCTGCAAGCCGATTCTGAAATTCGCTCCGCGAATCGATCCGGAGCGCAGCCGCGAGGTTCTGCAAAGCGCCGCGGCGTCCGGCGATCTGGCGCCCGTCGATCTGGAGCAGGACGTCTCGGATGGAGAGGCCTATATCCCGCCAGCCCCTCCGCCGCCGTCTCCTGTCATCTCTGCCCCGGTTCCTCCAGCGCGCTACTCGTCCGGCGGAGGATACGCGACCGATCTGCCGGGGCCGAACGCAGGATATTCAAGGGCCCCCGCGTCCCCATCCTATTCCCAGGCGCCGCTTCCCCCGGTGGGCCGCCCGCTCGAACAGACCTATGCTCCGCAGAGGCAGCAGGGGCGATCCGCGGGCCAGCCGATGATGCTCAACAGCCACGCCATCTATTAAACCGTAAGCGCATCTTGACCTTCGCGGGCGTCGCCCACATGGTCGCTGTTACACGGTCTGAAGACTTGGTGGAGCATTCGACATGAAGTGGCTGGCGGCTATCATCTCTTGTGCGCTGTTGAGCGCGCCTGCGCTTGCGCGTGAGATCACGCCCGCGGAACGACGGGACGAGCCTTTCGACGCCTCGCTGCCGACCTGCGCCGATCCGTCCGTGCTCCAGGACATCAGCTCGCGATTTGCGCGCAAGGAAGGCCGGTTCTGGAATTCCGACCTCAAGCTGATCGGCTTCGAGCGCGTTCAGGAAGTCGCCTGGCGTCCCTGGGGGCTCGACTTCATTCCCCGCCGCTATTGCACCGGCACCGTGATCGTGTCCGACGGCTACAAGCGCAGGATCAACTTCTCGATCCGTGAGGATCTCGGCTTCATCGGCATCGGCTGGAACACGGAAGCCTGCGTCGACGGCCTCGACCGCAATTATGCCTTTGCACCGCATTGCAAGCAGGCGGCCCCTTGATCCTGCGCCGGTGGCTTGCCTTCGCAGGCGCCTGCCTTCTCTCAATCTTTCCTTCCGCGGCCCAGGGCCCCCGGGAGGCGAGGGGTGCCCCGATGGGGCAGTTCGACTTTTATGTGCTGGCCCTGTCGTGGTCGCCCGGCTTCTGCGAGAGCAGCGGCAGCCGGAGCCGCCAATGCGATGCCGGCAGCAGTCTCGGCTTCGTGACCCACGGATTGTGGCCCCAGCGAGAGCAGGGCTATCCCAGCTTCTGCGAACCCAATGGCCGCTTCGTTCCCCAGGCGGCGATGGCAGACGCCAGCGGACTGTTCCCGGACGATAATCTGGCGCGTTATCAATGGCGCAAGCATGGGACCTGCACGGGCGAAAGCCCAAGCGGCTATTTCCGAGCAGTGCGGCAGGCGCGCGAGTTCGTGCGCATTCCCAACGGCTTCAAGTCTCTGGACAGCCGGTCCAAGGTGCTGCCGAGCGAGATTGAACGCGCCTTCATGAACGCCAATCCGGGCTTGCGTCCCGATATGATTTCGGTTTCCTGCGGACGGCGTATCTTTCAGGAAGTGCGCATCTGCCTTGCCAGGGATCTGCGCGGCTTTCGCCAGTGTCCCGAGGTCGACCGCGACGGTTGCCGCGCGGGCGAAATTACGGTCCCGGCGGTGAGATAGCGCCTGAGTCCGATACACTGAAATGATATGCGCATCAGATTGATCCCAAAAGTGGAGCCCACTTTTGGATCCGATGCTATAGGACGACAATGAATTATCGCCATGCCTTCCACGCCGGCAATTTCGCCGACGTCATGAAACACGCTCTCCTGGTGCGCATCCTCGTCTATCTGCAGCGCAAGGAAACGCCACTGCGCGTCATCGACACCCATGCGGGGATCGGGCTTTACGATCTCGGCGGCGACGAGGCCGGACGGACCGGGGAGTGGGTCGACGGCATCGGGCGCCTGGACGAGGCCTTTTCGCCCGAGGTCGAGAACATCCTCGCTCCCTATCGGAGCGTGGTTGCGGACGTGCGCGCACGCCACGGCGAGACCATCTATCCCGGCTCGCCCGGAATCGTGCGCGAGCTGCTGCGGCGCCAGGATCGGGGCGTGTTCGTGGAACTGCATCCGGCCGACCACGCGGTGCTGAGCGAGGCCTTCAATGAGGTCACGAATCTCAAGGTGATGCATCTCGACGGCTGGACGGCGCTTCATGCGCTGATCCCGCCAAAGGAGAAGCGCGGGCTCGTGCTCATCGATCCGCCCTATGAGAAGCCGAATGAACTGGAACGCCTCGGAACGGAACTGCTCACCGCTTTGAAGAAATGGCCGACCGGCGTTTATGCCGGATGGTATCCTGTCAAGGATGTCGGCCCCGTCGATACTGTGGCCGCACGATTGCACGAGGAGAGCCCGCGCCCGGGCCTTCGTCTCGAACTCTATGTGGACGATCCGCGCGATCCGTCACGGCTCAACGGCAGTGGGCTTTTCGTCATCAACCCGCCCTGGTCCTTGAGAGAGGAGGCGGAAACGCTTTTGCCTGCACTCGCAGGGCGCCTGTCGCGCAGCGGCTACGGCGCTTATCGCTGTGAAGCCTTCGGGCCCCCTGCTTAAAACGGATTGCCGATCGATGCCTAAGCGTTCATGACTCCTGCCGTTCTTCTAACAGGATGCACGTCATGCTCGTTCTCCGTTCCTCGCCTGCGTCGCCCTTCGGCCGGAAGGTCAAACTCTCGGCTTCGATCCTCGGATTGACCGATCGCATTCAGATCGTCGACGCGGATACCTTGAACCCGGAAGATTCCATCCGTCAGCAGAATCCGCTCGGCAAGATCCCCGCGCTCATTCTGGAGAACGGCGATGTGCTCTATGACTCCCGCGTGATCGTGGATTACCTTGATCATCTCGTCGGGGGCGGGGGCATCATTCCAAATGGCCCGGAGAGGTTTACCGCGTTGCGCGATCAGGCGCTCGCCGACGGCATCATGGATGCGGCCCTGCTGCAGGTCTATGAGGGCCGCTTCCGGCCGGAAGACAGGCACGAGCCGAAATGGGTCAGCCACCAGGCCGACAAGGTCCGCCGCGGCCTCGATCACGCTGAGGCCCATCTCGCACAACCCGGCCAGAATCTGCACATCGGCCAGATCGCTCTTGCCTGTGCGCTGGGCTATCTTGACCTGCGCTTCGGCGGTCGCTGGCGTGAGAGCTATCCCAAGCTCGTCGCCTGGCTTGCGGATTTCGAATCCCGCGTTCCGGCCTATGCCAAGACCAGGGTGACGCCATAAACAAAAAGGCCCGGTGTTGCCACCGGGCCTTGATCATCGCCAGAGGCGATGGATCTTAGTAGGTGTTGAAGCGGTAGTTCAGACCAGCGCGCACCACACCGAACTCGGCGTCGCTGTCGATGCCGAAGATGCTGTTGTCGTCCTGGTCGAGGTTGACGTACAGGCCTTCGACCTTGGCCGACAGGTTGTTGGTGAAGGCGTACTCGAGACCACCACCGACGGTCCAGCCGGTAGCATCGTCCGCGAAGGCGAAACCACCGGTGGCGTAGATCAGGGCGCGGTCGAAGGCCACACCGGCGCGAGCGCGCACCGTGCCGAACCAGTCGCTGCGGTTGAAGTCGTCGTCGAGGATGCCGTCGCCGTCGAAGTCGAAGCGGTCATCGCCGCCGAAATCGGCGTACTGGATGTCGCCTTCGAGACCGACCACGAACGAACCGATCTGGTAGTTGTAGCCAGCCTGGGCGCCGCCGACGAAGCCGCCCTCGTCGTTCAGGTCGAAACGACGGCCATCAAGCGTCGTGATGCTGTCGTTCGTGTTCCAGCCGTAGCCGGCGTTCACACCGACGTAGAAGCCGGTCCAGGTGAAGACCGGAACAGCAGCAATGACCGGAGCCGGAGGAGCGGCGCGAACCGGGAGGTCCGCAGCGGAAGCGGCTCCGGCAAAGCCGAAGAGAGCGACGCTGGCGAGAAGAATTTTCTTCATGGTTTCTCTTTCCTAATCGATGTCATGCGTGCCCGACCCGGTTTCCCATTGGGTCAAGCCAAGCACTGCCCGTTTATAGAGCGACAACCGGTCGAGGGCTGTGACCTGACAACCACAGCGCCGAAGACCACCGTGGCAGGATTGTGGCGGCAATGTGCGAGTTCCCCCTTGCGCATTGCCGGAGTCCTAAACGCACAGCTTGGCCGTTGGTTCGACGACAAAGCAAAAAAATGTCATTTTCTTGTCCGAAGCACTGAAGCGCTGTGATGTGCTTACATTTCAAGAGGTTGATCATGAACAAGGCCGCTCTCGTGACCGGCGGTGCGCAACGCATCGGGTGGCGAATCGTCGAACGGCTCGCGACAGAGGGCTATGTGGTGGCGATCCACTGCCGCAATTCGACCGATGAGGCTGAGAAAATCGCAGACCGCATCCGCGAGGCGGGAGGGCGGGCCGCAGTCGTGCAGGGCGATCTCGCCGATGGCGATGCGGTCGAGCGCTTGGTGCCGGAGGCGGTTCGGGCACTGGGGCCGCTGACGCTTCTCGTCAACAACGCTTCCGAGTTCGAGCCGGATGAGGTCGAGACGCTCTCGCAGGATCGATGGGATCGGCACTTTGCCGTCAACTTGCGCGCGCCGGCCTTCCTCGCCCGCGACTTCGCGCATCAGCTTCCTGCCGACATGCACGGCTGCATTATCAACGTCATCGACCAGCGGGTCTGGAAACTCACGCCGCAATTCTTCTCCTACACGCTCACCAAGGCGGCTTTGTTCTCGGCCACGCAGACCATGGCGCAGGCGCTGGCACCGCGCATCCGCGTCAATGCAATCGGGCCCGGTCCCACCCTGTCGAACGTGCGCCAGGGCGATGAGGATTTCGCCAAGCAGAACGAGGCAGTGCTGCTGGGGCACGGCGGCACGCCGGACGAGATTGCCGATGCGGTGCTTTATCTGGCACAGGCGCGCAGCGTCACAGGGCAGATGATCGCCGTCGATGGCGGTCAGCATCTCGCCTGGGAGACACCGGACGTCGCCGGTATCAAGGAGTGAGCGCGATCGCCGAGATCAGCCGGCCGTAATCCGGTTCCTTGCGATGGGTGGTGCGGCGATAGCTGAAGAACCGCTCCTCGTCGGAATAGGTGCAAAGGCCGAGATCGGCAAAGGCTCCGATCCCTGCCGCTTCCAGGCGCGCGCCGATGAAGCCGGGAAGGTCGAACATGGCATGGTCCGATCTCTCGGCTTCCTTAAAGAAGCGCTCGTGTCCGGGCGCCTCTTCTGCGAAGCGCTTAATGAAGTCGGGACCGACCTCATAGGCCGTCTGGCTGATCGTCGGCCCAAGGGCGACGACAATGTTCGAGCGTCGGGCACCGAGTTTTTCCATCTCCTCGATGGTGGCTTCGAGCACGCCGGTCACCGCGCCGCGCCAGCCCGCATGGGCTGCTCCGATCACCCGCGCTTCCGGATCCGCAAACAGCACCGGCCCGCAATCCGCCGTGGTGATGCCGAGCGCAAGGCCCGGCGTGGCCGTGACCATGGCGTCCGCCTTGGGGCGCTCGCCATGCCATGGACCTTCGACGATGACCGCATCCGGTGAATGGACCTGATAGACGCTGATCAGGGCATCAGGCTTGATGCTCAGCGCCTCCGTCATGCGGCGGCGGTTCTCCTGTACCTTCGTGGGCTCGTCCGACGAGCCGATGCCGCCGTTGAGGGAGGCATATATCCCATCGGACACACCGCCTTGGCGGGTGAAGAAGGCATGGCGGATGCCGGATTGGGAGGCGAGGGCGGGCGCTTGAATGAACATGGCTCGGTCTTAGGAAGAGGGAGACAGGGTGGGTAATCCGGGGACGGTTGCGATCCCTTCATGTGTAACGGCTAAAACCTTAAACAGATCACCCATGCCGGTCGGCCCGCGTTCCGTCAGGCGGGCGAGCGCGTGGTCGATACCGGCGGCCTGTGCGGGCGTGGCGCGTGCTTTCAGGGTGGTGGCCCTGGCCACGATGCCAAGCGCCTGGAGAAAATCGCCCTGGGTGACGATGCCATGTGCCCGGGCCTCCCCGGCAACTGCTGCCTGGGCGAGGCGATGGAAGTCCACATGGGTGGTGAGATCGGCCTCTCCAGGCTCCTCCAGGGGATCGGCGAATCTGTGCCCCTTGAGCGCCTGCAGCGTATCTCCAAAAGCCGGGCCCCAATAACCATAATCGAGAATCAGCGCAGCGCCCGTATCGTGCTTCAAACGCCGGGCGAACTCGCTCATGACGTCGATGGAAGCAGCCGGCCATTCGAGGATATCGCCGAGGCGAAGCGGCTTGCCGAGAGCAGGTTCCGGCTCCGACCGCAGACCGAAGATCAGGCGCTCGTCGTCGAGACCCACCAGCCGCTCGCACCAGCCGCGTTCGGTGCCGACGAACTGGCGCACGGGTAGCGCGTCGAAAAACTCGTTGGCGACAAGAAGGGTGGGGCCAGAAGGTACATCCTCGATCCGGTCGTGCCAGTGCAGGGAGAAGCCTGATGGGGTGAGGGCTTCCTGCTGCTTCCGCCTTAAGGACGGACTCGTCTCGACGAGATGCACGGTGGCGGCGTTCTTGAAATCAGGCAGGAGCTTTGTCGCCCGCAGCAGATCGGCCATGAGCGTACCGCGTCCCGGCCCCAGCTCGACGAGCCGGCATGGAGCAGGGCGGCCCATCCCGTTCCAAACCTCCAGCATCCACAGACCGATCAGCTCGCCGAACATCTGGCTGATCTCGGGAGCCGTGGTGAAATCGCCGCCTGAGCCCAGCGGGTCGCGGGTGGCGTAGTAGTGCCTCAGACACAAGCTCATGTAGCGCTCGACCGTGATCGGGCCCTCGAGCGCGATCATCTCGCGCAAGATATCCTTCAGCGGCTTCACGCGGCCTCGACGGTCTTGGAGGGCCGCGTATAGCCGCGCACGGCCATGACGATGACGCCTGCACCGACGAGCGCCATGGGGACGGAGAGCAGCATGCCCATGGTGATGCCGCCACTGAGCGCCTGAACCGAGGCGCCGAACAGGAAGCCGAGTTGCGCGTCCGGTTCGCGGAAGAACTCACAGACGATGCGGGCCACTGCATAACCCAGCACGAAGATGCCGCCGAGGAGACCAGGACGCTGGAAACCGAAGCGGCGGGCGGCGATGGCCATGATGATGAACAGGATCAGGCCTTCCCCGAAGGCCTCGTAGAGCTGGCTCGGATGCCGCGGCTCGGGACCCGCATGGGGAAAGACGACCGCGTAGGGAAAGTCGGGAGCGGGGCGGCCCCAGAGCTCGCCGTTGATGAAATTGGCAATGCGGCCGAAGAACAGGCCGATGGGCGTCACCACCGCCGCCATGTCGAGCATGGCGAGCGGGTTGAGCCCCCGCGAGCGGGCGAAGAGCACGATGGCGAGCACCGCGCCGAGGAAGCCGCCATGGAAGGACATGCCACCACGCCAGATCGCGAAGATCTCCAGCGGGTGCGTGAGATAGGAGCCCAGATTGTAGAACAGCACGTAGCCGATCCGCCCGCCGAGCACGACACCGAGCGCCACCCAGACGATGAGATCGTCGACATCGGTGGGCTTCGGCTGCTTCAAGCCGCCCCAGAGATCGGCCTTGGCTGCGAGGCGCTTGGCGTAGAACCAGCCGCCCAGGAGGCCAGCCACATAGGCGAGCGCATACCAGCGGATCGCGAAGGGGCCGATGGAGATCGCCACGGGATCGATGATGGGAAAGGAGAGCGGCATGAGCGGGCCTTGATCGAACAGGTTGCCATTGGACCCGCCAGGCGCGGATCGTCAACCCTGTTGCAGTTTGCGGCGAATGCGCTCATGTGTGACATTCCAGGGCTTTAAAAGCCCGTCGAATGCTGCGGATTTGCCCCATGACCCAATCGTCCAACCGGATCTTCGATGAACTCGCCCGCTTCGCCACCGATGCCGCCGGGGCGGCCCAGGGTGTCCGGCGGGAGGTTGAGAGCGTGGTCCGCAGCCAGTTCGAGCGCCTGATCAAGGACATGGATGTCGCCACCCGCGAGGAGGTCGAGGTTCTGCGCGAGATGGTGACGGCAGCTCGCGAGGAGAACGAGAAGCTCGAAGTCCGGGTGAAAGAACTCGAGGCGAAGCTGGCTTCCTCCGGCCGCAAAAGCCACGCGACGCCTTGATCCAAGCGGGAAACCGGTCTGCGCCCGGCGCGGGTCTCCTGTTGTGGACAGATGAATCCGGCGCATTGTGACAGAGGTCGAAATCTACGACTGTCGATTCATGAGCTGATTCGAGGCCGTGGCGGCGGAATCTCCGAATATCGAAGTATTCTGAGTACTTCTTCCGAATAAGGCCCGGGTCAACGCAATGGTATTGCCCGGATATGTTTACCATATTCAGGCAATTGAGCGTCCAGGATCGACATGTCGCAGATTCATCTTGAAATCGATCGCTCGGAACATCCCCTCGATGTGGTCGAGCGTCTCGCTTCCCTGCGGCACTGGATCTTCGACCGGGCCGAAACGGATGAGATGTCCATCTCGGTGGCGGGCCGCTGGGCGGATTACGACATCGCCTTCACGTGGATCGAGGACGTGGAAGCCCTGCATATGGCCTGCGCCTTCGACCTCAAGGTGCCCGAGCGGCGGCGGCAGGAGGTCATCCAGCTCATCTCCGTCGTCAACGAGCAACTCTGGGTCGGGCATTTCGACCTATGGAGCACGGAAAACGTCGTAATGTTCCGCCATGCCCTGCTGCTGGCGGGCGGGGCCGATCCGACAGATGGGCAGTGCGAGACCATGCTGCGGGTCGCGGTCGAAGCCTGCGAGCGCTATTTCCAGGCCTTCCAGTTCGTGATCTGGGCCGGCAAGTCCGCCCGAGAGGCTCTCGATTCTGTCCTGTTCGAAACCGAAGGCGAGGCTTGAGTTATTTCCACTTGCATGGAAATAACTCTCTTCTTGGTTTGCCGCATTCTTGACGGCGAACCGGAGCCACTTCGCCGAAGAATGCTCTTAAACCCGCCTCGACAGGGCAGGGCAGGCGTGAATAGAGTGCGACCTTTCCTCTCCATTCCGTCAGGTTAAGCCCATGCCGTCGAACATGTCCCATCTGCCGTCATCCCTCATCCTCGTCGGCGCCGGCAAAATGGGCGGTTCCATGCTCGAGGGTTGGCTCAAGGTCGGCATGAGGCCCGAGGGCGTAACCGTTATCGATCCGCGCCCGTCCGAGGAGATGACGCAGTTCTGCCGGGAGAGGGGAATCGCCCTGAATCCGGCCAACCCTACCGCTGCGGACGTGCTGGTGCTGGCGATCAAGCCGCAGATGTTGGACGACGCCGCGCCCGCGCTCAACACTTGTCTCGGGCACCAGACCCTGATCGTCTCGATCCTCGCCGGCAAGACCATCGGCGACCTGAAGAGCCGGCTTCCGGCCGCCGGCGCCATCGTGCGCGCCATGCCGAACCTGCCCGCGAGCATTGGACGTGGCGCGACAGGAGCTGCGACCAACGACCAGGTCAGCGAGACGCAGCGCCTGATGGCGGACGCGCTTTTGAGCAGCAACGGCATCGTCGAATGGCTGCCGTCCGAAGACCTGATCGATGCCGTTACCGCGGTGTCGGGTTCCGGTCCGGCTTATGTGTTCCATCTCGTGGAGTGTCTCGCCGAAGCGGGAGCGGCTGCCGGTCTTCCGCCGGATCTGGCACAGCGTCTCGCGCGCGCCACGGTGACCGGCGCAGGGGAACTCCTGTTCCAGAGCGATCTACCGCCGGCCACACTCCGGCAGAACGTCACTTCGCCCGGAGGTACGACTGCCGCCGCGCTGGAAGTCCTCATGCGCGATCCGAACGGTCTGAAGGCACTCATGCGCGAGGCCGTGGCAGCCGCCAAGCGGCGGGCGGAGGAACTTGCGGGCTAATCTTGGGAATGCTGCTCTCGGCCCCTAGATTAATCCTCAAAGGAAGATGCTCAGGAGGTTGGTCGTGACGGCAGAAGCACCCACGGATAAGAAAAAGGCTATCGTCGAAGCGCTCATGGATCTGGCTGCCCGGCGCCCCTGGCATGAGATCGAGATCACTGACGTCGCGAAGGCCGCCAATGTGTCCCTTGCCGAGTTTCGCGATCTCTTTCCGTCGAAGGGCGCCGTGCTCGGCGCGCTGTCACGCCAGATCGACCGGCAGGTGCTGGAGGGAACGACCGACGATCTTGCGGGAGAGCCCGCGCGCGAACGCATCTTCGAGGTATTGATGCGCCGCTTCGATGCGCTGCAGCCTTATCGGCAGGCCCTGCGGCGAGCTTTCCAGGATCTGCAATACGATCCTGTCGCGATTGCCGCCCTCAATCAGGTCTCGCTCAATTCCCAGCGCTTCATGCTTGCGGCCGCCGGCATCAACACGGAAGGGCCACTTGGAAAGCTGAAGGTCCAGGGGGCTGTTCTCGTCTATGCCAACACTATGCGCACATGGCTTGATGATGACGATCCGACGCTCGCCAAGACGATGGCCCGGCTCGACCGCGAGCTGCGCCGCGCCGAGCGCATCCTAGAAGGGGCTGAGGATCTGCGGCGCTTGAGTGCCCCCCTGCGTGCGGTCGGACGCGCCCTGATGCAGGGACGCAGATCGACACGTACGGGGGCACGCCGCGCGAGTGAAGACAACGGCGATACGCAGAATCCTGCCGCGGCGATCTAAAAGAGGTTAGGGGCAAAGATGGATCAGGTGAGTTCGGCAACAGCGCCCATCACGTTCGACGATTTCCTGAAGGTCGACATTCGTGTCGGCCGCATCGTCGCTGTCGAGCCGTTTCCACAGGCGCGCAAACCGGCATTCAAGCTCACCATCGATTTCGGCCCCGAGATCGGCACCAAGCGGTCCTCGGCGCAGATCACAGTGAACCATTCGCCGGAGGATCTCGTCGGATCGCAGGTGATAGCGGTGGTGAATTTCCCGCCGCGCCAGATCGGGCCGTTCATGTCGGAGGTCCTGACACTCGGCGTGCCGGATGCTGATGGCAATGTGATGCTGATCCGCCCAGATCGCGATGTGCCGGTGGGCGGAAGGCTGTACTAGATCAACACGAGGGGATCATGCGGGGTTTTCATGGCCTCACGCTTGCCGCCTGTTCCTCCATCATTTCAGCGATGGCCATCGCTCAGCCTGTAACGGGCGATCGGCACACATCCCTTTTGGAGGTGCCGGTTGCGGATATGAAAGTCGTCGCGCCGGATGCTTATGGCAGTGCATTGTCCCTTGCGGCCGGTGGTGCTTCGCCGCTCGACATTGCGCTGGCGATTGCAGGAGAGTTCGAGGGCACGACGCAGCATATCGTGCAGGCGAACGAAGGTGGCGAGGTACCGTCTTCGACGAAGATCACGGTGTTGCGCGACGGCCTTCTGGACGATGCCGTAAGAGGAGAGCGATGGGACATCGCTCTCGACCGAACCGCTGCAGGCATCTGGGGCATTCGCGAAGTGAAGAGGTCCTGGCGCTGTCGTCGCGGGGCACAGATGGATCGGTTCGCGGCACAAGTTTGTCCCTGACGGCAGAGAAGCATTCCTGATTTCACTCAATGTGAGGCATGCTCATGAAGAGGCCCTATACAATCCTCTGGATCGTTTTCGGCGCGGTGGGTTTGGTCTCAATAGCTGGGGTTTTGGGCAGAGCCGCGCAGGCTCAGAGCCCTTCTTTTTCCTGCGACAAGGGGCAGGCCGGCAGCATCGAGGAGATGATCTGCACTGACAGCGCATTATCGTCACTCGACCGCAAGCTGGCCGACGTTTATGCGAAAGCCTCTCGCAAGGCGGTGAATGAGCAGACGCCCGTGCTGCAGGCCGAGCAGCGTGGCTGGATCAAGGGGCGCGACGAGTGTTGGAAGAGCGACGACAGGCGCGGATGCGTGGAAGGGGAATACAAGCGCCGCATCGCCGAATTGCAGGCTCGGTATCGCCTCGTTCCCGGCATCGGCCCCGTGACCTTTGTCTGCGGCGGCGATCCACGCAACGAGGTGACCACCACGTTTTTCCAGACCGATCCGGCGACGCTGATTGCCGAGCGCGGAGACAGCGTCTCGCTGATGTATGTGCAGCCCTCCGGAAGCGGGGCCCGCTATCAGGGGCGCAATGAGAGCTTCTGGGAGCATCAGGGCGAAGCCCTGGTGACATGGGGGCATGGCGCGCCGGAGATGCGCTGCAAGAAGGCGCCTTGAGCAGAGATTTCAGGCGGGCAGCCGCACCGTTGCACGCAATCCGCCAAGGGGACTCTCGCTCAGCACGATGTCGCCGCCGTGGGAGCGGGCGACATCGCGGGCGATGGCAAGGCCGAGGCCCGATCCACCTTCATCCTGATTGCGCGCTTCGTCCAGGCGCACGAAGGGTTTGAAGACTTCCTCGCGCATGTCGGCCGGGATACCCGGCCCGTCGTCGTCCACATGCAGCACGAGCCAGCGCGTTTCGTGATTGGCGGTGATCTCGATCCGGTCGCCGTGCCGCGCTGCATTGGACACGAGATTGAACAGGAGGCGGCGGAAGGCGTCTGGGCGCACCGTGATCATCGGATCGCCGATAATGTCGAGTTCCGTCACGTGGCCCTGGCGCTCCGCATCGGATTGGACCTCTTCGAGGAGCTGCCTCAGATCCGTGGCGACTGCCTGCTCGCCCGCATCGCCGCGCGCGAAGGCGAGATAGCCTTCAAGCATGCGGCTCATCTCGTCCACGTCACGCTTGAGATCCTCAACCTCCGGCGTCTGGCCGAGGAAGACGAGCGAGAGTTTGAAGCGTGTAAGAATGGTGCGCAGGTCGTGGCTCACGCCGTTCAGCATTGTCGTACGCTGTTCGATGTTGCGCTCGATGCGCCGCTTCATCTCCATGAAGGCGTGGCCGGCCTGGCGCACCTCCCGCGCGCCGCGCGGGCGGAACTCGATCTCGCGGCCCTTACCCAATGCCTCGGCCGCTTCCGCGAGCCGCAGGATCGGCTTGATCTGGTTGCGCAGGAACAGGATGGCGATGCCGAGCAGCACGAAGGACGAGCCAGCCATCCACACGAGGAAGATATGCGAGTTCGACGCATAGGCTTGGCTGCGCCGCGCCAGAACACGCATGACGTCGTTCTGATCGAGCTTGATGCGCACTTCCACATAGCTCGAACGCCCGACCGTATCGATCCAGTACGGACGGTCGATCTGGCGCCGAAGCTCGTCGGTCAGGGTCTCGTCGAGAATGTCGAAGAAGGGTTTGGGGCCGGGTGGCGGCAAATCGGTATCGCGCAGAATGTCCACGTCGAGCTGCAGGCGTTCCGATGCAATGCGTGAGAGCGTGCTCGCATCCTTATCCTGCGGATAGTTTTCATAGATGTCGATAAGCGCCGCGATATCGGCCGTCACTGCCGAGGACAGACGGCGCGTGACGAGCTGATAGTGCCGTTCCATAAACACATAGGCGACGACGGATTGCAGCAGGATGACGGGCGCGATGATGATGATGAGCGCGCGGGCGTAAAGCCCTTTCGGCAGAAAGCGGCCGAACCAGCGCGCGGCCTGGTCAAGGGGAGAATAGCGTAAGGTCGCTCCGATCTTCATCGATCAATCACGAGGCGATAGCCGATGCCGCGCACGGTCTGCAGGAAGATCGGGTTGGCAGGGTCGATCTCGATCTTGCGGCGCAGCCGGTTGATCTGAACGTCCACCGTGCGCTCGTTGGCGGCAATACCATTACCGGCGAGCGCCTCGCGCGGAACATTGTCGCCCGCATGGCTGCCGAGGATTGTCAGAATCTCGCGCTCGCGCTCGGTGATGCGCACTACCTCATTCCCGCGCCGCAATTCGCCGCGGTCGAAGCGATACGAGAAGGGGCCGAAATGGATGACCTCCGGCACGTCGACGTTCGCCGCGCCTAGTAGGGGCAGCGTGCGCTTGAGGATGTTGCCGAGGCGCAGCAGCAGCTCGCGCGGCTCGAAGGGCTTGGGGAGATAATCGTCCGCGCCGATTTCCAGGCCCGTCACCCGGTCGGAGGCGTCGGAGCGGGCCGTGAGCATCAGGATCGGCACCTGCGAATGCTCGCGCAGGCTGCGGGCATAATCGAACCCGGTCTCTCCCGGCATCATCACATCGAGCACAAGGGCATCGAAGACGAAGTTTCCTGCTTTCGCCCGCGCTTCGGCAGCGCTGGCAGCTGCCGTGACCCGGTATCCGTTCTCGGTCAGAAAGCGGGTCAGAAGGTCGCGCAGGCGGCGGTCGTCGTCCACCACGAGGACGTGCGGGGCATGGTCGGGAATGTCGATGCGTGCATCCATCAGGCTTCAAGCTGCTTTGTCGGGCCTTGCTTATCAGGTTTTCTTAAGGCCGAATACGAGCTGCTTCACGTGGGCGCTGTCGTCCGGATCGATGAGGCGCAGAAGGTAGCGGCTGACCGTCTCCTTCGCCTCCGGCTCCATCTCGGACAAGGCCCGCATGATGCGGCGGGTCTGCAGCTTGGCGAGCTTCAAGGCCAAATCGTGGCCTTTGGCAGTGGCAAAGAGAAGCCGCTGGCGCCGGTCGGAGGTCCCCATCCGGCTCTCGACGAAATCCTTCTCGATGAGTTCCTTGAGAACCCGGTTGAGGCTCTGCTTGGTGATCCTCAGGATATCGAGGAGCTCCGCGATCGTCAGGCCCGGCTGGCGGCTGACGAAGTGCAGCACTCGGTGATGGGCCCGCCCGAAGCCGTATTCGTCCAGGATTCTGTCGGGATCGCTGACGAAGTCGCGATAGGCGAAGAAGAACAATTCGATCAGGTCATAGGCCGGCTGCTCGGCCAAGATATCCTTGCCTGTATCCTTGCCGGATTGTTGAGACTTCAAAGCCGGAATTGCGTCTGGCACCATCCTATTCCCAATTTTTATGTCAGCCTTGTTGACATATCTCAGGACGATTGTTACTCGTCAAGCCGCTTCCGCGAAATGAATGAAATTGAAATCGGCTGGAAGCGAACCGGAAATTACACGACCCCGGTGGCCACAGAGGTCGGCATTCAAGGAGAAAAACGATGTCCGCGACCCCCTTCGATCAACGTGATGGATGGATCTGGTACGACGGGCAGATCGTACCCTGGAAGGATGCCCAGCTCCATGTCTTGTCCCACGGGCTCCATTACGGCTCCTCCGTGTTCGAAGGCGAGCGCGCCTATGGCGGCGAGATCTTCAAGTCGACCGAGCACTCCGAGCGCCTCAAGAAATCGGCCCAGATCCTCGATTTCGAGATCCCCTATACGGTAGCCGAGATCGACGCGGCCAAGCGTCTCGTGCTGGAGAAGAACGGGCAGAAGGACGCCTATCTGCGTCCGGTCGCCTGGCGCGGCTCGGAGATGATGGGCGTTGCGGCTCAGACCAACAGGATCCACCTCGCCATCGCCTCATGGGAATGGCCGAGCTATTTCGATCCGGCTCAGAAGATGAAGGGCATCCGCATCGACATGGCGGAGTACCGCCGTCCCGATCCGGCGACAGCCCCGTCGGCCGCGAAGGCGGCGGGTCTTTACATGATCTGCACCATCTCCAAGCACAAGGCGGAGCGGAAGGGCTATGCCGACGCGCTGATGCTCGACTGGCAGGGTCGCGTGGCCGAGTGCACCGGCGCCAACGTGTTCTTCATCCGCGACGGCGTCGTCCACACGCCGATTGCCGATTGCTTCCTCGACGGCATCACCCGCCGCACGGTGATCGACCTCGCGAAGCGCCGCGGCTTCGAGGTGGCGGAGCGCCGGATCATGCCGGAGGAGCTTTCATCCTTCAACGAGTGCTTCATCACCGGAACGGCCGCGGAGGTGACGCCTGTGTCGGAAATCGGCCCCTATACCTACCAGCCCGGCAACATGACCAAGGTGCTGATGGAGGATTATTCGGCCGAAGTGCAGCCCAAGAGTAAGGCGGCATAAGGCTTTTAACTACGTTTCCACATGGTGCCCGGCCCCGTGCCGGGCATTTCTTTTTCAGGCCTCATGTGAGCAAAAGATGTGGATGGCCGTGACGTTGGGGAAACATTCGAGTTGGGATTTTTGACACCCGGTGTGGGGCATTTGCCATGCCGTTACTGAGCCGGCTAGACCATTGCCATCCACTGGACGGAGCTAAGTGAACAAAGCAAGAATTGGGCTTTGAAGCGACATTTGAGGGAAATCTGTGGATAACGGGGATGGTTCGGCAGAGTTAATCCGCCTTTCCCTGAGGAACCAAGGGCCTGCAAGGGTGTTCTTGTCACGGAACAAATATAGAACAATAAGAGCCTTGCGTGTTCTCACAAGGTAAAGTGATAAGCGGTTATATCATTAACCATACGGTTTCCGTAGAGGCAATTAACAAAGGTTAATTCGGGTCTTTCCGGCAATCGGGCCAAGAACCTGGATGAACGGATCTCTGCCAACGAAATGATTGATCCAGGATTGCAGCGCCGACCCAAAATCGAACGGGTCCAGCCCCTTCCGTAAGCCTCAAGGCATCACCACATGAGGCGCAGGAGCGTCGTGCTCCAAAGGGATGGAAAACGAAGACGATGATAAAATTTGCTTCTCGCCGCAGTCGGGTGATGGTTGCCCTGGCGGCTGCCTTGGTCCTTGCCGGTAGCGCGGCCGAGGCTCGCGCCGGGCGGGGAAGCGGCGGCTTCGGATCGCGCGGCGCGCGCACCTATACCGCTCCGCCGGCAACCCGGACGGCGCCGGAAGCCGCAGCCCCGATCCAGCGTTCGCAAATTCCGAACCAGGGTCCCAACATGACCCGTCCGGGCACACCGGCCCCGAATGTGGCGCAGCCGCGCCGCTTCGGCTTCGGCACGGGCCTGATGGCCGGCCTTTTCGGTGCAGGCCTGCTCGGCATGTTGTTTGGTCAGGGCTTCTTCGGCGGCCTCGGCGGCCTGGCCTCGATGCTCGGCCTGCTGCTTCAGATCGGCCTCGTGGTCCTGCTGGTCTCGTTCGCGATGAAGTGGTTCCGCAGCAGGCGTCAGCAGCCGGCCTATGCCGGTACGGGTCAGGGCTATGCCCGCTCCATGGGCGGCAGCGTGCCGCCGACCGGCGGACATCCCATGAACAGCGGCCTTGGCGGCGGTCTGGGCTCCGGCTTGGGTGGCGGTCTCGGTGGGGCCCTGGGTGGCGCTCTTGGAGGCCGGTCACAGCAGGCTCCTCGTCGTCCAGGCGTGCGCGATGAGGTCGGCATCGGCGAGAGCGATTATGCGGCTTTCGAGCGCGGTCTCGTCGAGATGCAGGACGCCTATTCGCGTGAGGATGTCGCCAAGCTCTGGACGCTCGCGACGCCCGAGATGGCTGGCTACATCCAGGAAGAGCTCAACGACAACGCCTCCCGCGGCGTCGTGAACAAGCTCTCCAACGTGCGTCTCAACCAGGGCGACCTGTCGGAAGCCTGGCGCGAGGGCACCACGGACTACGCGACCGTCGCCATGCGCTTTGGCATCACCGATGTCATGACAGACAGGGCCACGGGCCGTGTCGTGGAAGGTGATCCGAACAAACTCGACGAGGCGACGGAACTCTGGACCTTCCGCCGCGATCAGGGCGGCCCCTGGAAGGTCTCGGCGATCCAGCAGGCTTAAATCTCAGTTTCACAAAGGCGAAAGCGGCCGGTTTGCACCGGCCGCTTTTTCATGTCCGAAGAGTGATACACGATTATTCTGCCGCCATGCGGCGACCCGCATGGAAACCTTCCTGGGCTTCCTCGATGATCTTGCTCACGAAGGCATCAAGGTCGCCGGGATTGCGGCTGGTAATAAGACCCTGATCCGTCACTACCGCCTCGTCACGCCATTGGCCGCCGGCATTGATCATGTCAGTTTTAATCGCGTGGTAGGACGTGCACTTCCTGCCCTTGATCACACCGGCCTCGATGAGAAGCCAGGGCGCATGGCAAATGGCGGCAACGGTTTTGCCTGAGGAATAGAAAGCGCGGATGATTTCGATGGCTTTCGGTTCAGTGCGCAGCTTATCGGGATTGATCTGTCCACCGGGCAGAACGAGCGCGTCGTAGTCGGTTGGATTCACGTCCTCGATGTCCTTGTCGACGGACACGGTCTTGCCCCAGTCCGTCTTGTCCCAGCCATAGATCTTGCTGGACTTCATGCGCGATTTCGGAGCGGCGACTTCGACTGTTGCGCCGGCATCCAACAATTTTTCCTGCGGCACCATCAGCTCGGATTGCTCGAAGCCGTCGGTCACCATGATGAGGATCTTGGCCTGCTTGATGTCAGGCATGACATTCTCCATTCCGTGGTGGGGGGCTGTTCGTGAACGGATGGGGTGGGGAGGGGTTCCGATTACGGCGCCCATCGGAACCCTGATGGCATGGGTCTGTTGACCCAGTCACGGATTTCCAAGCGAGGACAAAACGATGGTCAATCCAGGAACGCCGACGAACGAGCCGACGCCGGGCGGCAATATCCCAAGCGAGGTGCCGCCGGGAACAATTCCGGATGAAGAGCCGGATATCGGCCCGACGGGACCTCGCACGCCCTATCCCGTCAACGATCCAGGGATCTCCGACCCGAAAGGGCCCGGCTCGGAGCCAGATTACCTGCCGGGCAACCCCACCGATCCCGGCACGCGATATTGAAGTGATGCATATCGTGGGCCGGCAGCGCGCATTCCGGCTCATATCTCGATGATGGCGTAGGGTTTGCCCGTTGGCTTCTCGATATGCTTGGCGACATTGTAGACCGGCTGTCCGCCGGGCGTGCGGCCCTCGAAACGGCCGCGATGCGCATGGCCGTGCACGATGGCGTTCACCTTGAACCGATCGATGGTTTCAGCCAGTCGCGACGAGCCCAGGAAGGGATAGATTTCCAGCGGCTCGCTCTCGATTGTTTCTGT
Source organism: Microvirga sp. VF16 (assembly GCF_016864375.1). Lineage (GTDB taxonomy): Bacteria > Pseudomonadota > Alphaproteobacteria > Rhizobiales > Beijerinckiaceae > Microvirga. Next base: position 1,420,824 of record NZ_CP069354.1, read on the forward strand.
GATCGGCGCGTAATGGAGAATGACCATGGAGCGCTTGGCGCGAACCTGCCGCATGGCGTTCTCGAGCCGCAGTGTCTCATTCATGGTCTCGCCGACGAACTGTTTGATCGCCGGTTCACCGAAGGAGCCGAGCATGCGGCGCCCGAAGCCGCCGGCGAAGCCTTTCACGCCGACGAAGCCGACACCGTCGATCTCGACCGATTGTCCGTCGAGGACTCGCATGCCGGCATCGCGCAGGATATGTGTCACCTCTTCATGTGCACCACATTCGTAATCGTGGTTGCCGAGAACACCGACAATAGGGATCGGGCAGGATTTGATGTCCTGCGCCAGGAGTTCGGCTTCCTTGGGTCTCCCGAGATCCGTCAGATCTCCAGCCAGAACCAGAACATCGGCCTCTTTGGAGATTTCTCCGAACAGATCGCGATAGGAAACCCAGTTGTCCTCGCGAACATGAAGATCACCCATGGCGGCGACCTTCATCAGCTGCTGTGGTTCGTCACTCATTCCGCCATTCACCTTCGCCGCCGACATCGGCGAAGCCCCATTGCTTGACATCGATTTCATAATCGATGCGGGAGAACATCCGCCCGCGGCAGACCTTCATCTGCGGCGGCGGAAGATCGAGCTGTTTTGAGAGCCTGTCGAGAAGTTCGTCCATCACCCAGCGTGGAATCTTGTCGCGCTCGGACGGATAGATCCAGCGGAAGTTGAGCAGGTGCATGAGCATCACCTCCCAGTGCACTTCCATGTAGGCCAGCAACGCATGCCAGTCGATTTGGTCATGCGCCTTCAGGATCGTGTGTGCCACGTCCGCGCCGTCATAACGATGGCGCAGCTGAATGAAGCATTTCGACCAGACGAGCTCGGTCGGTCCGACGATGCGCACGGGAGAGCCGAAGACCTCGATCTGGCGTGCCCGCTCGAACCATTGGTCGCCGATCGGCATGGTGCCGTTCGATGAGGCGAAGATCACGTCGAAGAAGTACTGGCCCTTGAAAACCTTGCCGAGCCAGCGATCGTCCTCGATCTCGACGGAGTAGCCGATGCTTTTGAAATGCGACAGGACCCGGGTGTAGTCACCGGCCTTGCAGAAGATGTCGAGATCCTTGGTCGGCCGCGTGATGCCCGTATAGGCGGACAGCGCATAGGTGCCTGCCAGCAGAAAGGGCAGCCCGAGATGGTTCAGCTCCCGGAGCGCCTCGGCATAGAACGCTTCGGATTCCGGATATTTGAGGGTCGGTTCCGCCTTCGCGTCCATGACGGGGACACCCGGGTGGGCACCGGAAACGAGCTCTGGATCGTGAACTGCCATGGCCTTGTCCAAGCGCGGCCGAGAATGCCCCGCGTTCGACAACAGAATGGCCGTAATGAAGTTCCTTGCCGGCCGAGCTTAATGCCGGAATGAGGCGTTTCAGGCTCGGATCCGCCTCAGCTCGGCAGCCTTGCCGGCGACTGGTGCTCCAAGGCCGAGATTGGCCCAGACGCCGAGCAGGTCCTGCTCGAATTCGGCGACGCGTTTTTGCAGTTCTAGGGTATGGTCTTCTCCCTTCAACGGCTTGCCGTCCTTGAGCAAGCGTTGCCCGGCTTCCGCCAGGGCCTTGTCGACGAAGCGGACAATGTCCGCTTCCTTCTCGTACAGGGCGAGCCATATCAATTGAGCCATGCGGTCCGACGCGATGCCTCCGCCTGTGACCGGCGAGGCGAAATAGCCGTATTTGCGCTCGATACGCGCCTCGGCCGCGACGGCCCTGTTGAAGTGGTCTGTCTGGAGTTTCCTTTCTGAAAAACCTCGATCCGGCAGGCAGGGATGACATTTGCCCAGAGCCGCCAGGAAGGTGATGGCCTGAACCACGCGGTCGAAGCCGATCCCACTAAAGGCCGGCTCGTTCACGATCTCGCGCAAAGTCTTGGAGCCTTGGTCCAGTGCGCCGATCAGCGGATCGTAGATGGCACTTTGCAGTTTCACTGTATGGTGCATGCCTTGCACCTCGCGAGGGATCTTCGCGCCCGTGGCGGACAGAGCAAAGCGCGTGTCGAGCCACTTGTCACGAATTTGATGAGCTGCAAGCCGAACCGGCCCCTTGATGAAAATGTCTCGCCGGAACTGCTGGTCTACCATGTGATCGCGCGTCATCTGACGCAGGGCGACGTTATCAACGCCAGCGAGAAACTCGCGCTGTTCCTTCGTGAGATGAAGTTCATCGAGGTTCTCAAGCGCGTTCGCCGGGCCGACCCAGGTGAGTTTTGCTTCACTGAGCTCCTTGGCGAGGTCCATGAAATAGAACGGATTGGATTCCGTGTTGAAATATTCGTGGACGATGTAGTTCGGATTTTGGCTCCTGAGCCTTTCCAGTCGCTTCGCCAATTTGGGGTTGTTGGCCAGGAAGCGCATGTCCAGCTTGTTGAATGTTTCGGCGAAATCCAGGAAGGTCGAGGCACGCGATCGGGGCGAAAGCTGTGAGCCTTTGGCAACCGTATGTTCCACGAGGAGGCGCCGGAGCGGCATTGTGGAGGCCCAGCCTGGCATGCAATTGTAGGAGATGTAGGCTATGCCGCCGGGCTTCAGCTTCCTGCGGATGAACTCGACAATCGTCCGCCGGTTCTCGGGCGAGATCCAGCTATAGATCCCGTGAAGGGTGATGAAGTCGAAATCGGGCAGATCATTGCGGGTCAGGAACTCGGCGAAGCTGTCGTCGTAGAAATGAACGTTTCCGAGCCGCGCCGATTGCGAGAGCGTCCGAGCACCGGCGATGTGAGCAGGATTGAAGTCGGTGGCGTGAAACTGGATGTGCGGATTGGCGGAGGCGAGCAGATTGGTGGAAAAGCCCTGGCCGCAGCCGAGTTCGCAATAAGTGAGGGAGGGGGAGGCGAGATCGGGCGATTGAACACCCTGCAGCAGGGCCAGGAAGCCGAGCAGGCTCGGCGTCAGCTCCTGATAGAAGCCGTAAGTGTACTCGACGTCGACAACGTAGCCCGATGACCAATCCGCCATGACAATGTCCTAACTGCCCATAGACGCGCTCAGGCGTCAGGTGGGTACAATTATATTATTACATTGTCAGGTGGAGATGTTCTGATCAATCCCCTTATGCTTGCGGCGAAAGAGCTTGGTTAAACTCAGTGATCACCGTGGGAGACCCTGACATCCCGCGGGCTGTTGAGGATTTCGAGCAGACTCTGGGCGATGTGACGGGCTTCATCATCCTTTAGACGCAGCAGAAAAGGCGGCATCATGCCGGCCTGGAGGGCCACCACGGCCATGCCGTGCTCGTCCATGCCGATATCGATGGTCTGGGAGGTCACGTCGACCATTTCCTCCGGCATGTCGTCACCTTCCTCGGCGCTCTCGCCGATGGCAGTGAGCAGCTGGCTCACGGCCCGTACCAGAGAACGGGCGGCATGGGGGTCCATGACCACGGCGGTCGATTGCTCGCCTTTCTGGAATGCCAGCTGGATGTTGTCGCCTTCGAGCGTGACGGAAATACCTGCCATGAGTGTCCTCGTCTTTCCCGTTCCCCATATGGGGATGGCTTACGTCAAGGGAAAGGCAAAGGCCTTGGTACGACAGATGCGCCTCGCCCCCAAGGGAAGAAGCGCATCCTGGTAAACCGAGTATGGGCAGTCAGATCCCGCTGCCCGAGGGCCCCCTGGTCCGGCGTGTCGATGCGACCGTGCCAGTGCCGGTGGTCTCTGGCATGCCGACACTGCCAGCGCCCGCCGCGCCTGCACCGGACATCATGGTGCCGGCAATGCCGGCATCCGCCGGTTGCTGAATGCGCAGATTGTTCTGCACATGAGTGACGCCGGAGACGGAATCGGCGAGGTCTTCCGCATGGCGCTTCTCGAAGCGGCTGCTCACGGTGCCGGTGAGGGTGATCTCGCGGCCCGCCACCGTGACCTCGATCTCGGAGGCGTCGATGTGCGGATCTTCCGTGAGGCGGTCGTTCACGTCCTCCAGGATGCGGGCATCGGAGCGCTGATAGCCCTTCGGTCCGCGGCCGCGATGCCGGCCGGCTTCACGCATATCCCGCTCGCGGCGGCGTTCCGCGTCCTCGTCTCCGAACCAGGACCGGACCTCGTCGCCGGCCCGCTCGAGGAAGCCGCGCTCCTCGTTGTAGTCGCGCGAGCCGCGGCCGAAGCTGTCCGATCCGTGGCGGTCGCGCCCATAGCGATCCCAGCCGTAGCGGTCCTGGTCGCGCCGGGTTCCGAAGAAGGGCCTCTCGTAGCCATCCTCGTCGCCGACCACATCGTACCAGTCGAGGGCCGATCCACCGGTGCCGTAGCCGGCCGAATCCCCGTAATCGCGCTCGCGGACATCCCGCTCCAGGCGCCAGCCTTCATCCTCGCCCGAGCGGTATCCGCGGTCGTAACCGGCGTTCCGGTCGTATCCCGCGCTGCGATTGCCGAAGCCGCGGCGGGCGATGTAGCCGTCGTCCTCGCGGTCGCGCCAGTCGAAATCCTGATTGCCGTAGCGGCGTTCATTGGCCATGGGAGCGCTCCTCATTGTCGTGGATTGGGGGCCACCCGAGAGTGGCGTCGCGCAACCAACGTGAAGGCTCGGGCGAGTGTTCCTGGGCGTAGGCGAGCGGGGCCTTGTCAAGGCTGGGCGTGACGAAATTCAATTCACCCCGGTCGGGGAGGCGGCCCTTTAGGTCATCCGGGCTGTCCGAAATCCATGAATTTTCAACGCATTTCCCGTTGTTTTCCGAAAGGGCTTTGCCTTGTAATTGCCCCATCTGTGCCTTAGGTACGGTCCATCGACATTTGGCCGGACGACTGGGCTTCCCGCTTTGGCACTGCCGGGCGCACGTTCCTTCTCTCTACCATCTATCGACTAACGGGTGGCTGGCCCTTGGGCCCTCATCCACGTGCAATCGACAGTGAAAAGGATTTCCCATGGAACAGGGAACCGTGAAGTGGTACAATGAAACCAAGGGCTATGGTTTCATCCAGCCCGACAACGGCGGCAAGGATGTGTTCGTTCATGCGACCGCTCTCGAGCGCGCCGGCATGCGCGGCTTGCGCGAAGGCCAGAAGATCTCTTACGAGCTTCAGACCGACCAGCGCACCGGCCGCCAGTCTGCAGTGAACCTGCAGAACGCGTAAGGTTTGATGCCGGAGGACGTGCTCGCACGTCCTCTTGCATATGGCCGTTCCGGTTCAGGGGCGGCTTTTTTGTTATGAGGAAGGCTTTGCATGGCAAAGGAAGAACTGATCACCTTTGAAGGACTTGTGACCGAAATTCTGCCGGACGCGCGCTACCGCGTGCAGCTCGACAACGGGCACGAGGTCATCGCTTACACGGCCGGCAAGATGAAGAAGAACCGCATCAAGACGCTCGCCGGCGACCGCGTGACCGTCGAGATGTCGCCCTATGATCTGGAGAAGGGCCGGCTGATCTTCCGTCACAAGGATTCGGGTGCCTCTTCCGGTCCGCGTCCGCCGCAGCGCGGCAACCAGCAGTTCCGGCGTCGCTAAGAGCATCGAACCCAAAAGTGGCCCCCACTTTTGGGATGGATTCGATGCTTGCATGGAATTATCGGCGCACCCGATCTGGACGCGCCGATTGTTTTTTCTAAGATTGAGACGGCAGCTTGCCGTCAGGCGACCGCGTGCATCACCGAGAGAGTGACGCGGTCCGGGCCGAGATCCTCCTCCATGTCGGTGAAGTGCATCAGCTCGGCCAGCCGGTTGCGGGCGCGGTTGACGCGGCTCTTGATGGTGCCGACCGCGCAGCCGCAGATCTCCGCCGCCTGCTCGTAGGAGAAGCCCGAGGCGCCCACCAGCAACAGCGCCTCGCGCTGGTCGTGGGGCAGGAGGGCGAGCGCGCGCTGCAGATCCTCGAAATCGAGATGGGGCATCTGGTCCGGCTGCACCGAGAGGGCGGCCGCGTATTTGCCGTCCGCATCCTCCACCTCGCGGCGGCGCTTGCGGTATTCGGAATGGAACAGGTTGCGCAGGATGGTGAAGAGCCAGGCCTGCATGTTCGTGCCGGGCTGGAAGCGGTCGATATTGGCGATCGCCCGCATCAGCGTCTCCTGCACGAGGTCGTCGGCGCGGTCCACGTTGTTCGTGAGCGAAATGGCGAAGGCGCGCAGGTTCGGCGTCGCCTTGAGCATGGAGTCGCGCAAGTCGGTATCGATACTCATGATTGCTGCTTTTCTCCCTTCACGCCGTCGAGCCGATTGATGATCTCGATGAAGCGGTCCGGAACCGGCTGCTCGCCCAGCGCCAGCGCGTCATAGAACTGGCGCAGCCGCTGGCCGATCTGGGCCTGGACCGAGCGGCTCAGGACAGGGGACGAGGATTTGTGGAGGCCGGGAACGGGTTCTGGATCGTCGTGGGGCATAAGGTTTGGATTCTTTTTCTGCATTGGGGTGTCCTGGTCCATCGAAGGGAGCGACCTCCCGCAGGGGGTCGCACTGACAGCGGCACCCAATCGCCGAGGAGGTAACGTCAAGCCAAGGTGATCGTTCCGCCACTGGGCCTACCCCTTCGTCACTCATCCACAGGCAAAAGAGCCGGGAACTTTTTCCCTTACGGCCAAGTTTTCCTGGCACATCGTGCGGAAAAGTGGATCCGGTTTTCCGCACCCAACGATGGGTCGATTTAGATTGAGCATCGGATCAATCCCAAAAGTGGATTCCACTTTTGGGCCCGATGCTCTAGCAGAACGCCGCCTCGCGGCGGCATTTGTGAAGGGAGTATTTCCATGGCACTCAGCACCATCCTGCTCATTCTCATCATCCTGCTGCTCATCGGCGCCGTGCCGGCCTGGCCCTATAGCCGCGGCTGGGGCTACGGCCCGAGCGGCCTTCTGGGCGTGATCCTGCTCATCCTCATCATCCTGCTGCTGATGGGACGGCTCTGAACATTCTGATGACGTGAGGCAATGAGGGCGGCCTTGGGCCGCCCTTTTGTATTCAGAAACCGTCGCGAATAGGGGCGTTGTCGAACCAGGTCTGGTGTGCCGGACAGGATCAGAAAAATCCACGACAGGCCGGAATAAGGATGCCGCCTCAGGCGTCCCAGCTACTGTCAGCAGGTCAGAGGTTCCCATGACCGAGGAGCCGGCACATGAAACAGCTTTTTTCGACACACCTAACAAGACGAAGCGCAATCTTGGGGATCGCGGTGACCGCCGCACCAGTGGCGTTGACAGGGGCGGACAGCGCCTATGCCCAAGCCAGTCAAACCGAACCCGAGAAGAAGCCCGAGAAAAGCCTCTACGAGCGGCTCGGCGGCGTCTTCGCCATTGCGGCGGTGGTGGATCACTTCAGCGACGCCCTCGTGAAGAACCCCGTCGTCGGCCAGAAGTCCAAGAACCCGCGGCTGCGGGAATGGCACACGAAGAACCTGGAAAGGCTGCCCGGCCTCAAGTTCATGCGGACGCTGTGGGTCTGCCAAGTTTCGGGCGGACCCTTCGAGTTCACAGCCACCAAGCCCGGCTCGACGCCACTTGGCCTGGAGGAGGCGCACCGGGACCTGCGGATCTCGCCTGCGGAATTCGATGCGGTTGCCGCGGAGCTCGGACGGACCCTGGATTTCTTCAAGATCCCGAAGCAGGAGAAGACTGAAGTCCTGGCAGCCTTCGCGGCTCATAAGGACGAGGTCACGACGGGCTACGTCAAGCGCGGCTGAAGCTGTGTTTCTCGGTCTTGACGAGGCCGATGATCATCAAGGCCGGCGAGCTCAGCTCAAGGGCCTTGCACCATCTCGAAAATGATGGTCGCGAGCGGCACCGCGCTGGCGAAGGCGAACGCGAGCGACATAAGCAGCGTCATCGGCTGGCGCCGGAGGCAATCAGCCTCCCAGCGGCGAGGCGAGCGCCGCCACGACCACGATGTCCAGAACCATGAATGCCGACATGAAACTCAACGCCCGACCGCGCCGCAGACTCTCAGCATATCGGGTATGAGTTCGCTTCATCGGTGGGCTGGTCAACGAGGAGCAAGCAGGCCCGGAGAAAAGAGCCCCAAGGCCGTAACCTATCTGAATGCCCATCCGGGCGGGCTGGTCTAAGCTGCAGCCCATGAGCAAGTTGGAGTCGGACCGACATAGGACGCATGTTCGCCACCGCTCGACGCAGCTGGCGCTCAAGCTGACCCGGCGGCGGATCGAGGAGACCGAGCGCGTGCTAGATGAATCCCGCAAGCTGCTTGAGCAGCCGATCTATCCGGAGGATCCTCGAACTGTCCCCAAGCGTGATCAGTGAGGCCCTGCGCGCGAAATAATCGCCCGCGTCATGTCCGGAACCCTTTATGAAGTCAGCGGGTTTTGCGGCTCCGGCCCTTCCTGGCGGGCGATCTCGGTCAGGATGATCTGCCGGTGTCTGTGAAACTCCTCCAGGGTCCGTTCGTAGTTCTGAAGCAGTTTCATGGCCTCTGTGACGTCGTGCCCATGGTTGGCCAGGCGCTCGATCAGGGCAACCTGCTCGCCCACGCGCTTCTCGCCCTCGGCGATGTCGATATCCGCCTTGGCGAGCTCCTCGCGTTTTTTCCAGGCACGCGGCATGGCGCTGTCGATCATGCGCCTGATTGCGGGCGCGCGCCACGAATTTCGCGAAGGACACTCTGTGGGAACGGTGAAGTCGAAGCGCGTCCTCTATGTCGACCTGACCTAGACCGCGCGATACTCCGGCACAAAGTGACGTCAGCCTGAGGGCTTCTAACATGGTCAAAGCAGGCATCCCTAAAGGCCAGGGAGCTTGCTACTTTGAGTCTTGATGGACGAGCCGCTGATCATGCGCCTCCGATGCAGTCTCCTGCTCTGAAGGGGCCGAGAACAGTGGGATCTTCATACCTTGCGCCAAGTATGGCACGCCGGCCGTGTAGCCCGTACCACGCCGCATACCAAGCATGCGCATCGCAAGATTATGGTGCGTCTTGCGCCACTCTATGATTGCGGCCTCGAACGCGCTCATCGCCTCGAGAAGATCGGTGAGTTTGTCGGAGGACAGGGACGCATCAGCGATCGCCTCCTCCAGTGTCGGCTCGCCAGCGAGCACACGCTCGCGCACCTCGGGCACGGCGTCGTAGCCTGGCCCGGCCAAACGCTCCGGATCGGGCCGCCGGCACAGACTCTCAAGGGTCTTGTAGCTGCGTGACTGGATCGCGCTCGCGCCATCGGTGTACTCGCGGAAGGTCATGAAGGCCTCCGGCTGCATCGTTGCCACGAGAGAGAACAGCGGCGAGGCCTCCCGCATCGCCCACTCGGCCCCGCGCACCGCGCTCATTGTGCCGCCAGCATCGCCTGCCTTGACCCTCACGATCGCCGCACGCAGCTGGACGGCGATGAGCGAGAAAGTCGTCTCGTAGCACTGAAGCACGCGAACGAACAGGTTCTCGTCGTGCATCGTGTAGACAGTCAGAAGCGTCACGGCGAGCATGCGGTGCTCCTCTGCGGTCTGCTCGGCCTCGACACGGGCGCACAGTGCGCGTGCTGTCTCGATCGGGTCATCGGCCTCGCTGGTGGCATCGATGCCCAGGCGCATCATCGCCGTGCGCAAAGCTCGCAGGCCCAGAATGCAGCGCTTCATTGTGATCCGTCTCTCTGGGCGCAGGAGCGGAAGCAACTCGGTCGCTCCGTCATGGGCCGCGATCTCGAAGCGCAGTAGGTCGGCGACCAGCAGCATAATGAGCCGGTCACGCTGCCACTCGGCATGGGAGGCATCGAACTCGAGCGAGGCCTGCTCCGTCACAGTCGGCAGCGGTAGGTCGTGAACCGCCAAATAGCTTGGGTTGTCGAAGCGCCCGTCGTACTTATCGAGCGCGGTGTTCAGGAAGCGGCGCAGCGCGTCTGCGCCCTCAGGCAGTGCCGCACGTATCTTGGCAAGGGCCGTGAGTAACTCGCCAGCGACGAAGTGTTTGCCGACCCGGCGGAATTCGGCAATGACCGCCTCGAATGGGAACGCATCGGCGACTGGGTCGGCAAGCCAATGCTGCAGGTCGACCATAAGTGTAGGGTTCGGCATCGCGCGCCTTCGCCTGTGGATTAATCCTGGGCGTACGGTGCGGCATCGCTCGCCTTGCGTCTGTGAACGCCATCACAGTCCGAATGGTTATCGCTCATCGGTAGCCGGACCGAGCTGCAAAGGCGTAAAATCCACCGTGCCCTTCATGAGGCGACACGATGGGGTGAACACCACATGCACGTGAGTATCCGATGTCAGTCGGAGCCCTACCCGGCCGAACCGGGTAGAGCCTTTTCGTAAAAACCGTCAGCTCGGAATCCGCTGATCGTACTCGCTCTTCAACCGACCCCAGTGATCCCAGAACGGCTCCGGCACCTCGCCGGCCACGCGGGCAGCCAGGATGTCGAGGTGGGCGTGCCAGCCAGCGCTGACATTGAGCAGGATCGAGCGGTCGGGCACGCGGCGGTGGATGAGGGTGAGCAGCACTTCGGAGCCCTTCCGTTCCAGCTCGAAGGAGACGCCGCCGGTCGAGCCCCAGGTGATGGCGAGCTTGTGGGGCGGATCGAGCTCGGTGATCCGGGACTCCATCTTATGCTCCTCGCCGAAGCCGGGCGGGCGCTGTCCGGGCGGGTTGGTGAGTTCGTCGTTGCGCCAGACGAATTCGACCGGCGCTCCAAGCTTCAGCTCCATCTCGCCCGCCGCGAGCCATTGGCGGCGCAGGTCGCTCTCCGTGAGATAAGCCCAGATGCGCTCGATGGGGCCGGGCAGAAGGCGCTGGATCGTCAGCGTGGCAGGATCGGTCAGCACGCCATAGGCATTCCGGGTCGCGAGATCGGTCATTCGTCGTCTCCTTTGGTGGTTGGGGACTTCTTGGGCGGGGACTTTTTGGCGTCCTCCTCGCGGAGGAGCCGCTCCAGCACGTCCAGACGCTCGGTCCAGAAGCGTTCGTAGATGCCGAGCCACTGGTGGGCGGTAGCCAACGGTCCAGGGTCGAGGCGGCAGACATGGGTGCGGCCGCGGACGTCGCGCCGGAGGAGCCCGGCATGTTCCAGCACCTTGATGTGCTTCGAGGCGGCCGCGAGCGAGATCGCGAAGGGTTCGGCCAGCTGGCTCACCGTGCGTTCGCCCTCCGCGAGATCGCGGAGCATCCGCCGCCGGGTGGAATCGCCGAGGGCGTGAAAGACGGTGTCGAGCCGGGATGTCTGTAATTCAACCATGTGGTTGAATATAGACGTGCCGATTTGGATAGTCAACCGATTGGTTGAATGATTGGCGCTGCCACTCTCCGCTTTCCCCTCTCCCAAACGGGAGAGGGAGAACCGCCTCGTTCGACCAGCGCTCACCCGGTTGCATCACCCCAGCCCCTCCCCACAAGGGGAGGGGAAAAAGCACGGGCACGGAAGAAGCATCGCCGCGTCCGGCTAAACCGTGTAAATTACGCCGGGGGCGCAGGAGGCCACGATGCCAATCTTCCTGGACCGCCACGAGCTGAGAGGCCTGACCGCCGCCGATATCGCCGAGGCGCATCGCAAGGACCTGGAGGTGCAGGGACGCTACGGGGTGCGGTTCCTGACCTACTGGTTCGACGAGGCCCGGGGAACGACGTTCTGTCTCGTCGACGCGCCCGACATCGAGACCGCCATGCGGGTGCACGACGAGGCCCATGGGGCCATCGCCTGCGAGGTGATCGAGGTCGATCTCTCCGCCGTCGAAGCCTTTCTCGGCCGCATCTCCGATCCCGCTCCGACAGGGGCGGCCGCCAGAGGAGCGATCGATCCGGCCCTGCGCGCCATCATGTTCACCGATATCGTCGATTCCACCGCCATGACCGAGCGCCTCGGCGATGTGCGCGCTGTCGAGATGGTGCGCGCGCACGATGCTATGGTCCGCCGCGCCCTGCACGACAAGGATGGGCGCGAGGTCAAGCATACCGGCGACGGCATCATGGCCTCCTTCGACGATGTCACCGACGCCGTCGATGCCGCCCGCGCGATCCAGCGGGCCTTCGAGGCCTTCAATCTTGCAAGCCGCGAAAAGCTGCGTGTGCGCATCGGCCTCGATGCCGGCGAACCGGTGGCCGACCACAACGACCTGTTCGGTGCGACCGTGCAGATGGCCGCCCGCCTGTGCCAGAGCGCCGAGCCCGACACCATCGTGGTGTCGGAGATCGTCACCAGTCTTGTCGCTCCCCGCTTCTCCTTCGTGGATCTCGGGAGCCGAAACGTGAAGGGTTTCACGCATCCGATCGAGGCGTTCGCGGTGAACTGGCGGTAAGGGCAGGAACACGTGTCATCCCCGACGAGCGAAGCGAGGGAAGGAGATCCATTGAGACGAGTAAAACACTGTCATTCCGGGGCCGCGCAGCGGAGCCCGGAATCCATAAACACGACGTCTCAAGAAAGGGTGAGTAGCGTTAAGCCTCTTTTCCGCAATGTCAGCGGATATGGATTCCGGGCTCTCGCTGACGCTCGCCCCGGAATGACAGTGGCGAGGCTTGAGCGCCAGATCCTGCACACGATCCCCGACTTCCGCTCATGCTCCGTCCGAGATGGCGCCCAAACAAAATGCCCAGCACGCGGCCGGGCATGTCATCTGTTCAACAATGGAGCCGAGAGTGGCTTATCGCCCCTTGCGGCCCTTGTACTTTGGCTTCTGCCCGGCGAATCCTTGCGTCGAGCGTGCGGCCGGGCGTTCGCGGTAGTTCAGCGGGACCTCGCGGTCCGTGCCGGGTCCCATCTCGTCGAGGCCCGGCTTGCGGATGCGCGTGCCCTCGTCCGAGCGGCCCTTGCCCGTCGGGCCGTAAGACGCGGAATCCTTATCGCCTTCGCTTGCGCCGTCGCCTGAAGGCGGCAGGCCCTTCGGCGGCAGGTTGGCGTTGCGTCCGTATTTGCGCGAGCCGCCATAGCGCCCGGCGTCGCGCTCCACATCGGCCTGCCGCGCCATCGGATCGTCGCTGATTGCAAGCTCGGTGGCCTGCAGGCGCTTGAGCTCGTCGCGCAGGCGTGCGGCCTCCTCGAATTCCAGATTCGCGGCCGCTTCGCGCATGCGCTTTTCCATATCGGCGATGACGGCCTTGAGGTTGTGGCCGACGGTCCTGTCGGCGAGGCCGGTATCGACCGAGACGTGATCGCGCTCGTAGACGCTTTCCAGAATGTCGGCGATGTTCTTCTTCACCGATTGCGGCGTGATGCCGTGCTCGGCGTTGTAGGCAAGCTGCTTCTCGCGGCGGCGGTTGGTCTCCGCGATGGCACGTTCCATCGAGCCGGTGATCTTATCGGCGTAGAGGATCGCCTTGCCTTCGACGTTACGCGCTGCACGGCCGATGGTCTGCACCAGCGAGGTCTCGGAGCGTAGAAAACCTTCCTTGTCCGCATCGAGAATGGCGACGAGCGCGCATTCGGGAATGTCGAGACCCTCGCGCAGCAGGTTGATGCCGATGAGCACGTCGAAGGCGCCGAGACGCAGGTCGCGGATGATCTCGATGCGCTCCAGCGTATCGATGTCCGAGTGCATGTAGCGCACGCGGATGCCGTTCTCGTGCATGTATTCGGTCAGGTCTTCCGCCATGCGCTTGGTGAGCGTGGTCACGAGCGTGCGGTAGCCGTTCGCAGCAAGCTCCTTCACCTCGTGCACGAGATCGTCCACCTGTGACCGTGCGGGGCGGATCTCCACGATGGGATCGACGAGACCTGTCGGACGGATGACCTGTTCCACGAACACGCCGCCGGTCTGCTCCATCTCCCATTTCTGCGGCGTCGCCGACACGTGGATCGATAGCGGACGCATGGCGTCCCATTCCTCGAAGCGTAAGGGACGGTTGTCGAGGCAGGAGGGCAGGCGGAAGCCGTATTCGGCAAGCGTCGCCTTGCGGCGGAAGTCGCCGCGATACATGCCGCCGATCTGCGGCACGGTCACATGGCTCTCGTCGGTGAAGACAAGCGCGTTGTCGGGCAGGTACTCGAACAGGGTCGGCGGCGGCTCGCCGGGCTTGCGGCCGGTGAGATAGCGCGAATAGTTCTCGATGCCGTTGCACACGCCGGTCGCCTCGATCATCTCGAGATCGAACTGCGTGCGCTGCTCCAGGCGCTGCGCTTCGAGAAGGCGACCCATGCGGGCGAGTTCCTGCAGGCGGTGCTGCAGCTCGTCCTGGATGCCCCTCACGGCCTGCTGCAATGTGGGGCGCGGCGTCACGTAGTGCGAGTTCGCATAGACCTTCACGAATTGCAGGTCGTTGGTCTTCTTGCCGGTGAGCGGATCGAACTCGACGATCGATTCGATCTCGTCGCCGAAGAGGCCGATGCGCCAGGCACGATCCTCCAAGTGGGCCGGAAACAGCTCGATCACGTCGCCGCGCACGCGGAACGTGCCGCGGGCGAAATCGCTCTGGATGCGCTTGTATTGCAGAGCCACGAGATCCGCGATGAGTTGGCGCTGCTCGATGCGCTCGCCGACCTTCACGGAGAAGGTCATGGCCGTATAGGTCTCGACCGAGCCGATACCGTAGATGCATGACACGGAGGCGACGATGATCACATCGTCGCGTTCGAGCAGCGCACGCGTCGCCGAGTGGCGCATGCGGTCGATCTGCTCGTTGATCGAGCTTTCCTTCTCGATGAAGGTGTCCGAGCGCGGCACATAGGCCTCGGGCTGGTAGTAGTCGTAGTACGAGACGAAATACTCAACCGCATTGTCCGGAAAGAACGATTTGAACTCGCCGTAGAGCTGCGCGGCCAGCGTCTTGTTCGGCGCGAGGATGAGGGCAGGGCGCTGCGTCTCCTCGATCACCTTGGCCATGGTGAAGGTTTTTCCCGAACCGGTGACGCCGAGCAGCACCTGATCGCGCTCGCTACGGCGCACGCCATCTACTAATTCGCGGATCGCGGTGGGCTGATCGCCCGAGGGCGTGAACTCGGATTTGATCTTGAACGGAATGCCGCCTTCCGACTTCTCGGGGCGGGACGGGCGGTGCGGCACCCAGAGCACGCCGTTCTTGAAGCGTGGATCGCCCTCGGTCAGAAGCTTGGTGAGCGCATCGACCGTGGCCGAGACGCCGGAGCCGGAGGACATGTCGCCCAGCTCGTCGGCCACGTCCGGCCCATCGTCGGGACCTTTCAGGCCAAGCTTCTTGGCGAGCGCCGGGTCGACATCGGTGATGTCGCCATGGATGAAGGTTTCCTGCGCCCGCTCAGCAAAACCCTCAGCTGCCTCCCGTTCCCGGTTCACCGCCGGGTTGAGAAGTTCTGCCAGATGAGGGGCCAGGGGCTTCAGATCAGGTTTGGACGCCTTCCCGGTGGAAAGCTTGGGCTTCTTGGGTGATTTGGCCATAGAACGAATATGGTACGAATAGCCGGGGAATGGAAGAGTGCAGACGGTTATACTGTATGCTTCTCCGCCTCGCGTTTCCCCCGTCGCAAGGCCTTCACGAGCGGCACTGCGACGAAATGGATGAGGGGGATCAGGAGGGCACCGAGAAGGAGCCCGAAGAGTCCGGCGGCGGTGGCCGAGACCAGCCATTCGACTACCCCGCCGAGGCTCGGGACCGCGTGACCCGCCGCTGCGGCGGCATCGTGGATGACGTGGCCGAGATCGGCGAAGCCGTAGCCTTCGAGCCCGTGGATGATGATGCCGCCGCCGACCCAGATCATCGCGGCCGTGCCCACGATGGCGAGGAGCTTGAGCAGGACCGGCATGCCCTTCACCAATCCGCGCCCGAACACTCTGGTCACGGGAGCCAGGAGACGATCCGTATGCAGCGGAGCACTCGTGCTCGGGCGCCGCAGCAGGCTCGACATCGGCCTGTCGCTGCGGGCGAGCGCGACCCCGGCATCGTCCGCCTTCACGATCAGAGCGACGCCGCCATAGACCAGAGCGGTGATGCCGATGCCGACGACGGCCAGCACGGCGGCCTGCATCCAGGTGGATACGGCCGGCACGCTGGCCAAGGTAATGGCCATGATCTCGGCCGAGAGAATGAAGTCGGTCTTGATCGCGCCGCTCACCTTCTCGTCCTCGACGCTCTGTGCCGTCTGGGTCGCTGCGCCGACCGCCCGTTCGTGCTCGTGGGCGCCATGCGGAAACAGCGCCTCGAACACCTTCTCCGAGCCCTCGTAGCAGAGATAGGCGCCGCCGATCATGAGCAGCGGCGTGATCGCCCAGGGCGCGAACAGGCTGAGGAGCAGTGCCGCCGGCAGCAGGTAGATGAGCTTGTTCTTGAGCGAGCCCCAGGCGATCTTGCCGACGATCGGCAACTCGCGAGAAGCGGAAAAGCCGGTCACATAGCGTGGCGTCACGGCGGCATCGTCGATCACCACGCCGGCCGCCTTGGCACCGGCCTTGGCGGCCTGGGCGGTCACATCGTCGAGGGACGCCGCAGCGACCTTGGCGAGGCTCGCGATATCGTCCAGCAAGGCGATCAGGCCGATACTCATGGAGGCTCCTGTCGAAAATCGTCTCAGTGCGAGGTTTGGCTCAAGCGGTAAGAGCTATCTTTTGGCTTCGGTCTCGACAACGCCCGAGCGGTAATTTCGGTGCAAAACGGCCCCGCTCGATGCGGCCCGCCATCTGTCATCGGCCCGTCATGAGACGGGCGCATGACGATCCGGCTAACCTTGACCGTCTTGCGGGGAATCCCATGCATCGCTCCCTTATCGCCGGCTCGCTTGCCGCCGCACTCCTCTCCGGCACGGCGCTCAGCGCCTCCGCCGCAGAATATTTCGACCGTATCGCCAGCTTCCCCATCACCTTGAACCTGCCGAAGGACGGGGACCAGAAGGCCGACACGGTGGCGGAGATCATCACGGTGAGCGAGGACGGCACGCTGCTGATCTATACCGACAGCCCGCGCAAGGCGCTCGGCTTCATCGACATCACCGACCCGGCAAATCCCAAGGCCGGCGGCTCGCTTGCCGTCGGTGGCGAGCCTACATCGGTGAAGGTAGTGGGCGGGAAGGCCTATGTGGCCGTCAACACATCCGAGAGCTTCACGAATCCGAGCGGCAAGCTCGTCACCGTGAACCTCGCCGAGCGCAAGGTTGCTGCGGAATGCGCTCTGCCGGGCCAGCCCGATTCGGTTGCCGCCAATGCGGGCGTTCTTGCCGTCGCCATCGAGAACGAGCGCAATGAAGAGGTGAACGAGGGTGCGATCCCGCAAATGCCCGCCGGCGCGCTGGTGGTCGCTTCTCTCAATGGCGGCAGCCTCGATTGCGCGGCTCTCAAGACTGTTGCTCTCACCGGCCTTGCGGCTGTCGCAGGTGAGGATCCGGAGCCGGAATACGTGGATGTGTCCGAGGACGGCAAGATCGTCGTGACCCTGCAGGAGAACAACCACATCGCCATCGTCGATGGAAAGACCGGCAAGGTCGAGACGCATTTTTCCGGAGGCAGCGTGGATCTGAAGAACATCGACACCAAGAAGGACGGCAAGATCGAACTGACCGGTTCGATGGAGAAGGTCGTGCGCGAGCCGGATGCGGTGCACTGGATCGACGCCAATCGCTTCGTGACCGCGAATGAGGGCGACTGGAAGGGCGGCTCGCGCAGCTTCACCATCTTCAGCAAGGATGGCAGCGTGGCCTACGAATCCGGCGCGAGCCTGGAGCATGAGATCGTGTCGCTCGGCCATTATCCCGACAAGCGCAACAAGAAGGGCGTCGAGATCGAAGGCGTCGAGACGGGCCGGTTCGGCAACGACAACCTGATCTTCGTCGGTTCCGAGCGCGCTTCGGTCGTCGCCGTTTATCGCGACACCGGTGCGACGCCTGAACTCGTGCAGGTTCTGCCGACCGGCATCGGTCCGGAAGGGTTGATTGCCATTCCGTCGCGCAATCTCTTCGTCGCCACCAGCGAGACCGATCTGCACGGCGATGGCGGTGCTGCTCCGCACGTGATGATCTACCAGCGTGCAGAGCGCGCCGCTCCGGCCTATCCGACGATCCGCTCGGGAAAGAACACCAACGGCCTGCCGATCGGCTGGGGTGCGCTTTCCGGTCTTGCCGCCGACAAGGCGCAGACCGGCAAGCTTTACGCGGTGACGGACAGCGTCTATGGCGGCGCACCGCGCATCCTCACCATTGACGCGACGAAGAAGCCGGCACTGATCACGGGTGAAGCGCTCGTGACCCGCAACGGCGCGGCGGCGGAGAAGCTCGATCTCGAAGGCATCGCGACAGCGTCTGACGGCTTCTGGCTCGCCTCCGAGGGCAATCTCGAGAAGGGCGTCAAGAACCTGCTCATCCGGGTCGACGCGAAGGGTGCGATCCAGGAGGAGATCTCGGTTCCGGCGGAGCTCGAAAAGGGCGCGAAGAACTACGGCTTCGAAGGCGTGACCGTCACCGGATCGGGCGCCGACGAGATCGTGTGGCTCGCGGTCCAGCGCGAATGGGCGGACGACGGCAAGAACGCCGTGAAGCTCCTTGCCTACAAGCCGTCGGACAAGAGCTGGAGCGCCGTGCGCTATCCGCTCGACAGCACGGATGCTGGCTGGATCGGCCTGTCCGAGATCACGGCGGCGGGTGATCGCGTCATTATCATCGAGCGTGACAACCAGATCGCCGAGAAGGCGAAGCTGAAGAAGCTCTATGCCGTTTCGCTTGCCGACATGAAGCCCGTCAAGCTCGGTGGCGAGTTGCCGCTCGTGCAGAAGACGCTGGTGCGCGATCTCCTTGCCGATCTGAAGTCCGGGAACGGCTACGTGCTCGACAAGGTCGAGGGCTTCATCATCGATGCCGCGGGCGACGCCTATATCGTGACCGACAACGACGGCGTCGACGATTCCTCCGGCGAGACGCAGTTCCTCAAGCTCGGCAAGCTGTGAGACTGAAAGGCCTTGAGGAATTTCTAACAGTGAGGAGTGGGGCCGAGGCCCCACTTGCGATGGATCGGTCGCGCGAACGGATTTCCCGAAACGGCTTCAGGGACTCAATTTGCTCGCTGAGGATTGGGGGGCGGCCTTCCGTGTTGCGATCCGCATGGACGAAGGCGGGACAAGGTAAGAGGTTGGGGTCAGGCGGTGAACGCCGTCGGACCCCGCAGATAGGCTTCGATGCGGTCGATCTCGACCTCGGTTTCATCCGGCGATGCGGATGGTTGCACGTCCTGCTGCGTCTCGGTGAGGGGCTGTTCCTCTACCGGGTCGTTGATGGGTGTAAGGTCGTTCAGGGCTTTGTGAACGGCCTGGAGCAGCTCACTTTGCACGTCGTCGTCCGGACTCTCCGGGGGCAGGTGCGGAGTCATCACATCCTCCTTTGGGAGTAGGGTGAATTATCAGCTTGATCCATGTCACAAATAGGGCGCCGTCACTGTGCCGTCGATGCCATTTGCGTGATGGCGACAGCCATCAACCGTTGTTCCGGAGTACCTCGGTCGACGGCTCGAAGGCGGCAATCTGTTGATGGGATGATGGGTTTGTCAGCGCCTCAGGCGCAACTACGGCCCATGGCGTTGAGGCCTTCGTCCAGCAGCTCGGCCAGGTTCGGAATGCCGATGAGCCAGTCGGCGGTGGAGAGCGAGCTTGAGGCCTCGCGCTCGCGGGCGAGGCGCACGGCGGCGCCCCATTCCTCGGGCTCCATGTCGCCGCGGCCGATATAGACGAGGGCGATCAGGTCGGCGCGCTCGTCGTCGTTGAGGCCCGCGATCACGTCGCGAAGCTCGTCCTCGGTGGCGTCATCCGGCGAGGAGGTGAGGGAGTCGATGCTGCCGTCGTCGATAGGGTTCGAGCCCGAAGCCGGATCGGTGGGGCCTTCCTTCACGTCGATGGCCCTGACCCGGAGAATGAGTTCGCAAACCTTATCGAGCGCGATATCCATGTAATACCCTCTTGGGATGACCAGTGACGTGCCTGACAGGGAAACCCGGAAGAGAGGATTCGGTTCAGCCTGCGCATCGTGCGGACCCAGAGGGTCGCGCTCAACGATGCGCTCATCAAAGAATGAGCATCGGATGGATCCCAAAAGTGCAAATCCACTTTTGGGTCCGATGCCTTGGTGGCTCCTTGGCTTTCGCTGGGCGCTGCGCGTAAGGTAGCTCGAGGTTGGGGTATACCATGCACCGGTTGATCGCTTTTTGCCTGATTGGGCTCTCTCTCGCCCTCGGTCCTTCTTATGAGGCTCACGGGCAGACAGCTCGCCGGGCCGAGCCTGTCAAACTGGCCCCGCAACGTCCCGGGCAGGTCGATGTCTACATCCTGTCCTTCGGGCTGTGGGGTCCGCAGAGCGTGTTCGAGAGCGAGGCCAAGGGAGCGGCGCGCATCCTCGAGGGGCAGTTTGGTTCCAAGGGGCGCTCCATCGTCCTGTTCAATACCAAGCGGCGCGCCGGTGCGACCGCGCAAACTCTCGTTGCAGCCACGCGGGCCGTGGGCCAGACCCTCGATCCGGCCGAGGATATCGTGGCGTTGGTCCTCACCTCTCATGGCGCACCGGAAGGGATCGGTCTCGTCGCCGGACGCAATGCGAGCCTGATGACCCCATCCGATGTGCGGGCGCTGCTTGATCAAACCCGGGCGCAGCACCGGGTCGTGATCGTCTCCGCCTGTTATTCCGGCGTTTTTGCCCGAGAGCTGGCCGATGCCCGGACCCTCGTCATCACGGCCGCAGCGGCGGACAAGCCCTCCTTCGGCTGCCGGGACGGTGCGACCTGGACCTATTTCGGCGATGCCTTCTTCAACAAGGCCCTGCGAGGCGAGCGTCGCCTGGACGTCGCCTTCGAGAGAGCCCGCGGACTCGTCACACAGCGCGAGCGGCGCGAGGGTTTCGACCCTTCCAATCCGCAGATCGCCGGCGGCTCCCAGGTGCTGGAGCGCCTCGGCATCCGGTAGCATCGGACCCAAAAGTGGAATTGCACTTTTGGAATCCATCCGATGCTCCTTTTCCTGCTAGGGCATCGCGTCCATCAGGCAGCTTGACACTTTGGCCTGAAGGAATAGGGCAGGGTTCGCACCTCCTCTTTTCTCCCCTCCGGTCCTTCTCATGAACCCTCAAACGGCGCCCGTCCTGATGCTGATCGCATCGAACGTCTTCATGACCTTTGCCTGGTACGGGCATCTGAAGTTCAAGACATCCCCCCTCTGGATAGCGGTCATCGCCAGCTGGGCCATCGCCTTCATCGAATACTGGTTCGCCGTGCCGGCCAACCGGATCGGCTCGGCGGTCTATTCGGCGGCCGAGCTGAAGACCATGCAGGAGGTCATCACCCTCGTGGTCTTCGCGATCTTTTCGGTGCTCTACCTGAAGGAGCCGCTGGGCTGGAACCACCTGATCGGCTTCGGCCTCATTGCGGCCGGCGCCGCCTTCATCTTCCAGGGGCGTTGATCCGAGGCCATGGCGTTCCTCGTCTATGCAGGCGCGGCGCTTGCCGAGATCGCCGGATGCTTTTCCTTCTGGGCCTGGCTGAGGCTCGGCAAGTCACCGTGGTGGCTGGTGCCCGGCATGGGATCGCTCGCACTGTTCGCCTATCTGCTGACGCTCGTTCCGGCCGACGCGGCTGGGCGGGCCTATGCGGCCTATGGCGGCGTCTACATCGTCGCCTCGATCCTCTGGCTCTGGATCGCGGAAGGGGCGCGGCCCGACCGGTGGGACATCGCCGGCGCCGGCATCTGCTTGGCAGGCGCGGCGCTCATCCTGTTCGGGCCGCGGGGTTGAGCCGCGATCAGGTCGCGGGCTTCATGCGCAGGATGCGGCCGTTGCGGGAATCCGTCAGCAGATAGACGAAGCCGTCCGGGCCCTGGCGCACGTCGCGGATGCGTTCGCCGAGCTGCTGCAGCATGCGTTCCTCGCCGGTGACGCGATTGCCGTTGGTCTCCAGCCGCGAGACGAGCTTGCCCGCGAGCGCTCCGACCAGGATGCTGCCACGCCACGCCGGGAACTTGTCGCCGGTATAGAAGGCCATTCCGGAAGGCGCGATCGAGGGATCCCAGTAATAGACCGGCTGCTCCAGGCCTTCCTTCCTTGTGCCTTCGCCGATCTTCGCACCGGAATAATCGACGCCGTAGGAAATCACCGGCCAGCCGTAATTCTTGCCCTTCTGCGGAATGTTGACCTCATCGCCGCCGCGGGCGCCGTGTTCCACAGTCCAGAGTTCGCCGGTCGTCGGATGCAGAGCGGCCGATTGCAGGTTGCGATGGCCGATGGACCAGATCTCGGGCTTGGCATCCTCCCGGTTCAGGAACGGATTGTTGGGTGCCGCCCCGCCTTCGGGCTTGATATGGACGACCTTGCCGATGTGGTTCGCCGGATTCTGCGCCTGGTTGCGCAGGTCGAACCGGTCGCCGAGCGTCACGAAGAGATTGCCGCCGCGGTCGAAGACCAGGCGCGAGCCCCAGTGGTTGTTGCCCGTATGGGTCGGCTCCTGGCGGAAGATGACCTGCACAGCTTCCAATGCGGTTCCGTTCGCATTGAGGCGGCCGCGGGCCACGCTGGTGCCGGCGCGGCCTTCGCCGCGATCCTCGGCATAGCTTAAGTAGACGAGGCGGTTCTGAGCGAAATTCGGGTCGACGGCGACATCGAGAAGGCCGCCCTGGCCGCGGGCCACAATGCGCGGAATGCCCTGGAGCGGTTCCGAGAGAGTGCCGTTGGCATCGACGATGCGCAGGCGGCCGGGCCGCTCCGTGACCAACATGCGATTATTGGGAAGGAACGCGAGGCCCCACGGATTTTCGAGATTGCGGGAGACCGTCTCGACGATCACCTCGACCTTGTCGGTGCGAAAGCGCTGGGTGTCCTGGGCCAGGGCGGAAGGGATGGCGCCGAGAGCAAGGGCGCAGGCCAGGGCAAGTCGGGGGCTCAGCATCTTGGAATCTCTCCGTCGTTCCGATGCCGGAGAGCTAAACTTCTGCGACAGGCGGTCAACCGTGCCGCCGTTCACTCACGCGTTATCGCGGCGAATAAACGTGGATAGTCTTGGTGTCGTGAGCCGAGAGAGTCTGGGTCGTGGTCATGACGAAGAGCGTCGCGAGGCCCAGCAGCATGACCAGGGCAAGCGAGCAGCGGCTTTCCTGACGCGGATCGAGACGATGGACGCGGGACGAAACGTGATAAGCGTTTCTTGGTCGGAAAGTTTTCATTGGCTTGACCCCTGCAACCGGAGGGTGGTTACAGGAGAAAAACTTGTGCGATTCAAGAAAGTTCCCGCCCTG
Organism: Microvirga sp. VF16; assembly: GCF_016864375.1. GTDB lineage: Bacteria > Pseudomonadota > Alphaproteobacteria > Rhizobiales > Beijerinckiaceae > Microvirga. The sequence goes on from NZ_CP069354.1 coordinate 1,443,866, forward strand.
TCCGAAAGTGCCGCTTCCGGTTTCTTGGCTAAGTATCGGTGTTAACTAATTATTAACGATTGTGGCAGGGTTGCTTAGGCTTTGGGGCTGACGATGACGGATTCTGCAGAGCGATCCGCAGGCCCGTGATAGATCGCCTCAATGTTGTGGCTGTCCGGATCGAAAGCAAAGGCGGCATAATAGCCTGGGTGATAGGACCGCTCTCCCGGCCCGCCATTATCGCGTCCCCCGTTGGCGAGCGCCGCCGCGTGGAAAGCGTGAACGGCTTCCCTGTCCCGCGCCTGGAAGGCGAGATGAACCCGCGAGACCGGCCCATCCGCCTGATCCACCCACAACTCGTCGCAGGAAAAATGCTTTGGACTTTCCGAGGTGAATTCGCGCCCGATGGCCTTCAGGACAGCACGATAGAACCGCCGGCTCGCCTCGAGGTCGGAGACGCGCAGGTGAACATGGTCGATCAGGCGGCCTTGGTGGAATTGCATGGCGTTTGCTCCTCCTCCTTGCGTCATCCCCGGCCTTGTGCCGGGGATCCACGTCTTGTGGCGCCGCGGTTCAAAGACGTGGATGGCCGGGACAAGCCCGGCCATGACGATGTGGTTCCAAGCAAGCTCACTCGGCCTTGATGCCGGCCGCCTTGATGATCTCGGCCCAGGTCTGGATCTCCTTGGCGAGATAGGGCTTGAACGCTTCCGGATCGCGCACGTTCAGGGTGAAGCCGAGCTTGGTGATGCGCTCCTTCACGTCGGGCCTGTTGAGGATCGCGATGATCGTGCCCGACAGCTTGTCGAGAACGGGCTTCGGCGTATTCACCGGCGCGAAGAAGGCGGCCCAGGATTCCGCGTCCGCATCGGTGATGCCCTGCTCGCGCAGGGTCGGCACGTCCGGAGCCTGCGGGTTGCGCTGCGGGCTGGCAATCCCGATGGCGCGCATCTGGCCGGCCTGGAACTGGGAGAGCACACTCGGCAGGGTCGAGTTCGACACATCGATGCGGCCCGCCATGAGCTCCGTTACCAGGGGAGCGGCGCCCCGGAAGGGCACGTGGGTCATCTTGGTGCCCGTGCGGGTCATGAAGAGTTCGGTCGCCAGATGCGAGCCGGAGCCGACGCCGGTCGAGCCGTAATTCAGCTTGCCCGGGTCCTTCTTGGCGAGTTCGATCAGTTCAGGAATGGTCTTGGCGGGCAGATCGTTCTTGACCACGAAGACGTGCTCGAAGGCGCCGGCGCCCGCGAGCGGCGCGAAATCCTTCACCGCGTCGTAGCCCGGCTCTTTCAGCAGGAACATGTTGTTCCCGTGCGTCTGGTTGTTGCCGAACACGATGGTGTAGCCGTCGGGCTCGGCCTTGGCGACCGCGCGGGTGCCGACCGCGCCCGAAGCGCCGGCCAGGTTCTCGACGAGCACGTTCTGGCCGAGAGACTTGCCCATCTCCTCCGCCACGATGCGGGCGATCACGTCGGTTGGGCCGCCGGCCGGGTAGGGCACCACCATCTTGACGACGCGGTTCGGAAAGTCCTGGGCGGAGGCTGCGGTGGCGAAGAGGGCCGCGCCGGCGACGAGGCCGAGCGCGAGGCGGCGGGTGACGGATGTGGTCATCGGAAAAGGCGGCTCCTCAAAAACCCGTTCGGGAAGGGCTATTTCTGCTTGCTGTTTTGCTTGCTTGGGCGGCTTGACCGCATTAGGGTCCGCCGCCGTCACGGTTCCCTTCTTAACGCCCCGATCGGAGGATTCCCATGGGCTTTTTGTCTGACGCCCTTTCCCGCATCAAGCCGTCTGCAACCATCGTCATCACGCAGAAAGCGCGGGATCTGAAAGCCCAGGGGCGGGACGTCATCAGCCTTTCCGTCGGCGAGCCGGATTTCGACACGCCCGACAATATCAAGGAAGCCGCCATCGCAGCGATCCGCCGCGGCGAGACGAAGTACACGCCCGTTTCCGGCATCGTGCCGCTGCGCGAGGCCATCGCCCGCAAGTTCAAGCGCGAGAACGGCCTCGACTACAAGCCCTCGCAGACCATCGTGTCCACCGGCGGCAAGCACGTGATCTACAACGCGCTGCTCGCGACCCTGAACCCGGGCGACGAGGTGATCGTCCCAGCACCGTACTGGGTGTCCTATCCTGAGATGGTGGCGCTGTGCGGCGGCAAGCCCGTCTTCGTGGATTGCACCATGGAGCATAACTTCAAGCTCCAGCCGGAGCCGCTCGAGCGCGCGATCACGCCGAAGACGAAGTGGATCATCCTCAACTCGCCCTCGAACCCGACGGGCGCGGCCTATTCCCGCGCCGAGATGAAGGCGATCACCGACGTGCTGATGCGCCATCCGCACGTGTGGGTGCTCACCGACGACATGTACGAGCACCTGACCTACGGCGATTTCGAGTTCGTCACGCCGGCTCAAGTTGAGCCGAACCTTTACGAGCGCACGCTCACCATGAATGGCGTGTCGAAGGCCTATGCGATGACCGGCTGGCGTATCGGCTATGCGGGCGGGCCCGAGCATCTCATCAAGGCGATGGACTTCGTGCAGGGCCAGCAGACTTCGGGCACGAGCGCGATTTCGCAATGGGCTGCGGTCGAGGCACTCGACGGTCCGCAGGATCACTTGAAGGTGTTCAGACGAGCCTTCGAGGAGCGCCGCGATCTCGTCGTCTCCATGCTCAATCAGACGAAGTACCTGAAGTGCCCGATGCCGGAAGGCGCGTTCTACGTCTATCCGTCCTGCGCCGAAGCCATCGGCAAGACCGCGCCATCGGGCAAGGTGCTGGAAACGGATGAGGACTTCGTCGCGGAACTGCTGGAAGCCGAGGGTGTCGCTGCGGTTCATGGCTCGGCCTTCGGCCTTGGCCCCAATTTCCGCATCTCCTATGCCACGTCGAACGCGTTGCTGGAGGATGCCTGCCACCGCATCCAGCGCTTCTGCGGGTCCTTGCGTTGATGACCCTGCCGCGGACATTCCATCCGGATCCCGCGGCAGAGCCCTACAGGGCCAATCCCGCCTCCACGCACCGCGTAAAATTCGACGCCCGCGTCGACTTCACCAATGGCGGCTATGTGGAGGCGAAGGACTTTCTCCTCGATATCGAGGGCGACAGCATCGCGCCCGAACGCCTGGCCGAGATGATCGTCTCGGCCATGAACCTGCTGCGCGCCGGCCCCGTGACGATCACGGCGATGCGCATCGTCCGGCGCGGCGAGCATCAGGATTCGGCCTTACCAATTCAGGATTGATATCCTCACCATGGAACGGCACTGCTCCTGCGCCGTTAATCGCTAAGCTTGGATAAGCTTAGGAGATCACCATGCGTCGCGCCGCTCTCCCCGTTGCCGCTCTTGCCCTTCTTGCGTCGTTGGGTGCCGCGGAGGCGCAGGCTCAGAACCGAGGGCGGATCGGAGTCCTGTCCTGCAGCGTATCGGGCGGAATCGGTCTCATCGTCACATCGCAGAAGACGACATTGTGCACGTTCAACCCGAGGCGTGGCCCGAACGAACCCTATGTGGGCGTGATCCGCCGGTTCGGGCTCGATATCGGCGCGACCCGAGGGGGGATCCTGACATGGGTTGTTTTCTCGGAAGGCAGCGTGGCGCCTGGCGCCCTGGCTGGCAGCTATGTCGGTGGGACAGCCGAGGCGACGGTCGGTTCCGGCGTCGGAGCGAATGTCCTGGTCGGCGGCTCGAACCGGAGCATTTCCCTTCAGCCTCTCTCCGTCGGTGGCCAGACCGGCTTCAACTTCGCCCTTGGGGTCGCCGATTTCGAATTGCGCCGAGCGCGGTAGCAGGCGCGGCAGCTTCTTCTTTGAGAATGGTCAAGCACAAGCTTGGCCGTTTTTGCTTCAACGGCAGCCGCAAAAGATCTCTTGCCAACTTCTCATCAGAGGCAGAGCATTCGCGATAACGCGCCCGTGAAGAGCGCGCCAACGATGGGGGCAGGGAAGGATGACGTCCAATGGCACCCAACGGCAGACTAGATGCGGGCCCGCGATGCATCGCGATCGTAGGCCCGTTCCAGAGCGGCAAGACCACCCTGCTTGAGGCAATCCTGGAGCGGACAGGAGCCGTCTCCCGGGCGGGTCGCGTGGCGAATGGGGACAGCGTCGGCGATGCGAGCGCGGAGGCCCGCGCCCATGCCATGAGCATTGAGCCCAATGTGGCGACGGTCGAGTTTCTGGGCGAGAGCATCACCTTCGTGGATTGCCCTGGCTCGACGGAATTCCTGCACGAGATGCGCAACGTCATGCCGGTCTGTGATGCGGCGATCGTTGTCTGTGAGGCGGACGAACGCAAGATCCCGGCCCTCGAAATCATTCTGCGCGAATTGGAGGAGGCCGACATTCCGCGCTTCCTCTTCATCAACAAGATCGACACGGCTACTCAGCGCATACGTGAGACATTGGCACTGCTGCAGCAGGCCTCGCGCACGCCGCTGCTTCTGCGCCAGATCCCGCTCTGGAAGGACGGCATCGCCATCGGCTTCATCGATCTCGCGCTTGAGCGTGCCTTCATCTATCGCGAGCATGCGCCGAGCGAAATCGTGGATCTGCCTGAAGGCGAACTGCCGCGGGAGAAGGAAGCGCGCTTCGCCATGCTCGAGCGTCTGGCCGATTACGACGATGCGCTCATGGAGGAGTTGATCTCCGAGATCGAGCCGCCGCGCGACCAGATCTTCGACGATCTTTCGCGGGAGTTGAAGGAACGGCATGTGGTGCCGGCCCTGATCGGCTCAGCCGAGCGCGGCAACGGTGTCACGCGGCTTCTGAAAGCGCTGCGCCACGAGGCGCCGGGTCTGACGCAAACCCGCGTGCGTCTCGGTATTCCCGAAGAGGGCGCGCCTCTCGCCCAGGCCATGAAGACCCTGCATATGGGCCAGGGTGGCAAGCTTTCCGTTGCCCGCGTCATGCGCGGCGCTTTCCATGAGGGCGATACGGTGGTCGGCTCGCGTGGGGCCGAGGCGCGGATCGGCAGCCTCGCCACGCTCGTGGGCAGCACGATGAATCGCAAGACAGAGGCTGTGGCCGGCGATGCGGTCGGCTTCGGTCGGCTGGAGGGCATCGCCACGGGCGACAGCTTCGCATCCGGCAAGGCAAGGCCCGAGGCCATTGTTTCGCCGGCGCCGCCGGAGCCGGTCTATGTGCTGGCTCTCAAGGTTAAGGACCGCAAGGACGACGTGCGCCTTTCGAGCGCGCTTGCCAAGATCACCGAGGAGGACCCGTCCCTCGCAGTGGAAACTCGACCTGAGATGGGTGAGATCCGGCTCCATGGGCAGGGCGAGATGCATCTGCGCGTGGCCGTGGAAAAGCTCGCTTCGCGCTTCCAGGTCGGCGTCGAGACGACAAAGCCCAAGGTGGCCTATTGCGAGACGATCAAACACCCGGCCTCGGCCCGCGGACGGCACCGCAAGCAGACCGGCGGCCATGGCCAGTTCGGCGACGTGATGATCGAGATCAAGCCGCTGCCGCGCGGGGAGGGCTTCGCCTTCCAGGATCAGATCACCGGCGGCGTGGTTCCGCGCCAGTATATCCCCTCCGTCGAGACCGGCGTCCGGGATGCACTCAAATGCGGGCCTCTCGGCTTCCCGGTCGTGGATCTCGCGGTGACGCTCACCGACGGATCCTACCATACGGTGGATTCCTCGGACGCCGCCTTCCAGGCCGCGGCGAAGCTCGCGCTGGCGGAGGCCCTGCCGAAGGCTAAGCCCGTGCTGCTGGAGCCGGTTCTGTCGGTCGAGATCACGATGCCGTCTGAGGCGCTCTCCAAGGCAACGGCTCTTGTCACCGGACGGCGGGGGCAGATCCTCGGTTATGACGAGCGGCCCGGCTGGGCTGGCTGGCAGGTGCTCAGCGCCACCATTCCGGAATCGGAGATCGGCGATCTCATCGTCGAACTCCGTTCGGCGACGGCGGGCGTCGGGACCTTCTCAACCCGGTTCGACCACATGGCGGAGCTGAGTGGCCGGCCGGCGGAGCAGGTCCTGCACAAGGCTCACTGACGATCGTCAGACCTGAACGATCCGTAGATGATCGTTCAGGTCTAAACTATTTCCATCGACAAATGGGCTCTTCCGCGCCAAGTTAGGCTTGATGGAGACGCCATCTCCCATGAAGCAAACCTCGCCGCAAAGCGGAGGACAACAATGACCGCCTCGACCCCGGTGCCTGCCACGGCAGACGCTTCGGATCCCTATGCCGCCCGACCCTGGCTCAGCTCCTATCCCGCGCAGGTCCCCAAGACGATCGACGAGGCCAGCATCGGCACGCTGAACGACATCTTCCACAAGGCCGTCGTGGACTATTCGAACCGGGCCGCCGTCGAGAGTTTCGGCAAGCGGATGACCTATGGCGCCCTGGGACGCGAGGCCGATGCGGTCGCCTCCTGGCTCCAGGCGCAGGGGCTGAAGAAGGGTGACCGGGTGGCCATCATGCTGCCGAACGTGATGGCCTTCCCGCCCATCCTGTTCGGGGTGCTTCTCGCTGGCGGTACGGTCGTCAACGTCAATCCGCTCTACACCCCGCGGGAGCTGACCTATCAGCTCAAGGATTCCGGCGCGCGCTTCCTGTTCGTGCTGGAAAACTTCGCCGCGACGGTCCAGGAGTCGCTGCCGGATCTGAAGCTCGATCGCGTGGTTCTCGCCACGCCCGGCGACCTCCTTGGCCTCAAGGGTGCTATCGTCAATCTGGTCTCGCGCCACGTGAAGAAGGCGGTCAAACCCTTCAGCCTGCCGCAGGCCATCGCCTTCAAGACTGTCATCGCCGAGGGCGCCAAGCGGAAAGCTCAGGCGGTGACTGTCTCGCCCGACGATATCGCCTTCCTCCAGTATACGGGCGGCACGACGGGGGTCGCCAAGGGCGCAACTCTGCTCCATCGCAACGTGGTCGCCAACGTGCTCCAGTGCGAAGCCTGGATGCTGCCGTTCTTCGGCGATCGCGAAGATCACGTGATGGTCACGGCCCTGCCGCTCTATCACATCTTCGCTCTCACCGTCTGTGCCATGCTGATGACGCGGATCGGCGGGTGCCAGCTGCTGATCGCCAATCCGCGCGACATTCCCGGCTTCGTCAAGACGCTGCAGAAGAGTCCGTTCACGCTCATGTCCGGCCTCAACACGCTCTACAATGCCCTGGCCAATGCGCCCGGCATCGAGAAGGTCGATTTCTCGCAGATGGTCTTTGCCGTCTCCGGCGGCATGGCGACCCAGGAAGTCGTCGCGAGGAAATGGAAGGAAGTAACCGGGCAACCCATCGTCGAAGGCTATGGCCTCTCCGAGACCTCGCCGGTGGTCTGCGCCAACCGGCTCGATATCGAGGAATTCACCGGCACCATCGGCTATCCGCTGCCATCGACGGATGTGTCCGTGCGCGCAAGCGACGGCGCGATCCTTCCGCCCGGCGAGCGGGGAGAATTGTGTGTGAAGGGACCGCAGGTCATGGCCGGCTACTGGCAGCGGCCTGACGAGACCGCCAAGGTGATGACCCCGGATGGCTGGTTCCGTACCGGCGACGTGGCGGTGATCCTGCCCGATGGGCAGGTGAAGATCGTGGACCGGATGAAGGACATGGTCCTCGTCTCCGGTTTCAACGTCTACCCGAACGAAGTGGAAGACGTGATCGTCAAACATCCGGGCGTGATGGAAGTCGCTGTCATCGGTTTGCCAGATGAGCATTCGGGCGAGACGGTGGTGGCCTATGTGGTCCGGAAAGACCAGGCTTTGACCAGCGACGAACTGCGCCAGTTCTGCCGGGAGAACATGACCGGCTACAAGGTGCCGCGCCGGATCGAGTTTCGGGACACTCTGCCGAAGACCAATGTGGGCAAGGTCCTGCGCCGTGCGCTCAAGGAAGAGGTGGAGCAGGGCCTACCTCGCTAGAGCATCGGTTCGTTCGGTGCGGAAAACCGGATCTACTTTTCGCTGAAGCGGCCCTCTGGGTCCGCACGATGCGCTAAGCCCCCTGAAAAGAAAAAAGCCGGGCTCGAAGCCCGGCTAAAGTAGAGGTCCGACAAAAGTCAAAACCTTCCAGAGGGAACGGCCGACACGGCAACGCCGGGAGGAAGAAAGCGGTGCCGCGTTTAAATCAGCCAAGGGTGATATCGGCCGCATGGCGCTTATTTGCAATGCAGCATGCCTCATAAAAGGGCTGCGCTGAGCGCATGGCTTTTGTCATCTCTGAGACAAATTCTCCTAACCCATTGAGGTTGGGAGCGGATTCGGACCCTCAGAATGTCCAGCGCTGGGCCTTGGAGATCAGGAAGTCGCGGAAGGCTTGTACGCGGGCGACCGATCGCATCTCTTCGGCATAGACGAGATAGCTGTCGAGAGACGGCATTTCCACGTCGCGCAGGATCTGAACCAGGTCCGGATTGCCCACCACTGCATAATCCGGCAGCACGGCGATGCCGGCCCCGGTCTCGACGGCGAGCTTCAGGGCCGTGATGTTGTTGACGACGTAATGGTACTGACGCGGCTCGCGCCCCTCGCGTCCGGCCGTCGAGAGCCAGTGCACGGCCATTAGATAGGAAGGCTGGTCACCACCGAACGAGACGATGCGGTGCTCATCCAGTTCTTCCAGGGTCTTCGGTTCGCCGAACCGCTTGATGTAGTCGGCCGAGGCATAGACGTGGAAATGGATCGTGAAGAGGCGGCGCTGGATCAGATCCGGCTGGGCCGGACGGCGCAGACGGATCGCGACGTCGGCCTCGCGCATGGCGAGATCCAGTTCCTCGTTGGAGAGGATCAATTCGACTCGCACGTCGGGATAGAGATCGAGGAACTCGGCGATGCGCTGGGCCAGCCAGATCGAGCCGAGGCCGACGGTGGTCGTGACCTTCAACTCACCCGACGGCCGCTCGCTGGTTTCCACAAGGCGGGCCTTGGTGGTCTCCAGCCGCATACGCATGTCGCGGGCGGCCCGGAACAACAGGTCGCCCTGTTCAGTCAGGATCAGCCCGCGGGCATGGCGATGGAAGAGAGGCGCCTTCAGCTCGCGCTCGAGAGCGCTGATCTGGCGGCTCACGGCCGATTGGCTCAAGCCCAGATCGTCACCGGCCCGCGTGAAGCTGCCCGCTTCGGCGACGGTGTAGAAAATCCGGATCTTGTCCCAGTCCACGGCATTCCCCTCATGCCTCGCATGCTCAGAACGCAAGGCTTCCTTATCTCTTATGAGCCGGGGGTTTGATGCAACAGGAAATCGGCCTGAGAGCTAACCAGTTGTTAACAAATTCTATTCGGCAGCTTCCTGCGTCGCCTCCAAGGCCGCGAGATAGCGCTCCGCGTCGAGAGCGGCCATGCAGCCCATGCCTGCCGAGGTGACGGCCTGACGATAAATGTCGTCAGTGACGTCGCCGGCCGCGAACACCCCTGGGATGTTCGTTTCGGTCGAGCCCGGCTTGATCAGCAGATAGCCGCCGGCCTTCATGTCGAGCTGGCCGGTGAAGAGTTCCGTCGCGGGCTTGTGGCCGATGGCGATGAAGACGCCGTCGGTCTTGAAGTCCGAACTCTGGCCCGAAACGAGGTTCTTGAGCCGCACATGGGTGACGGAGGAGGGGTTCTCTGAGCCACAGATCTCCTCGACGGCCGAGTTCCAGATCACCTCGATTTTGGGGTGCTTGAACAGGCGGTCCTGGAGAATGCGCTCGGCGCGCAAGGAATCCCGGCGATGGATCAGGGTGACCTTTGAGGCGAGGTTGGCGAGGTAGAGCGCCTCCTCGACCGCCGTGTTGCCGCCGCCCACCACCACGACCTCCTTGCCGCGGTAGAAGAAGCCGTCACAGGTCGCGCAGGCCGAGACGCCGAAGCCCTGGAACTGGCCCTCCGAAGGCAGGCCCAGCCACTTGGCCTGGGCGCCGGTCGCGACGACCAGAGCATCGCAGGTATAGGTGTTTCCGGAATCGCCCTCCAGGCGGAAGGGGCGCTGCTTCAGGTCCACCTTGACGATGTGGTCGGAGATCATCTTGGTGCCCACATGCTCGGCCTGCAGGCGCATCTGCTCCATGAGCCAGGGGCCCTGGATCACGTCGGCAAAGCCCGGATAGTTCTCCACATCGGTGGTGATCATGAGCTGCCCGCCGGGTTGGAAACCGGAGATCATCACCGGTTCGAGCAAGGCGCGCGCCGCGTAGATCGCTGCCGTATAGCCCGCCGGCCCCGAGCCGATGATGATGAGCTTGGCGTGAGAATGGGCCATCAGGGGGTCTCCAGTGAAAAGGCGATGTCCGGCAAGCCGAGAGCGCGGCGGTGGCGGCTAAAGCCCTCGGCTATGGCCTCCGCGACCTTGGGAGTTGAATTTAGTGGTTCATAGGGCAGTCCTTCAAGACGGCCCTCGAATGGATGCACAATTCCATGGGCCTTAAGGGCGCTCATGTAAACATCCAGTTTCGGGTGTCCGCCCGAGGGCTCGAACACCAGGATCGGCCTGCCGGTCACGGCGGCCTCGCCGATCATGTTGAAGGAATCCCCCGTGGCCACCACGAAATCGGCGAGGGCCAGCAGGGCGATGAAGGGGTTCTCGCCCGTGCCGTCCCAGAAGAAGCCACTATGCCGGGCAGCCAGCCCGATCAGGGCCTCCCGAAGGGCCGGGGGGGTGCGGCGCGAAGCCGTGATCATCAATCCGGCTCCCATCTCGGCCAAGGCGGTCAGGTGGCGGATGAAGCGGGCGATGTCCTCATCCGTGAACCGGTGGTGTCGGCTGTCGCCGCCTGCCAGCACGGCAACCCTGGGATGGGGGAGGTGGGCAAGGCGTGGATCAGGGTGGGCGCGGGCCGCTTCGAGCTTCTCGACCGAGATCCGGTGGGGCGGGGTGAGGGTGTTGAGAACGTTCGGGCCTCGCAGGCGATCGTATTCCGGCGACCAGATGAAATCGGCTGTCTTCGGTCCGGTGCGGGGATCCTTGAGGAAGACCGTGTAGGTGCGCCCGCCGGTGGCTTTCTTGATGAAGCGCAGATAGGCCACGGCGCGGCGACCCGAGGCCACGAGCAGATCGGGGAAGGGCGGGGCAATAGGGCTGTTGGGGGCGCCGGGGCGCTCGCGCGGATCGATAACGCCCCAGGGCATGAACCAGCTGAAGGGTGGTTTCGGATCGATCCGGCGAATTTCGGGATCGAGGCCGAGAGCCTCGGTCACGCTCAGCGCCTGCAGCTCGTCCCCGGCCTTGCCATCGGTCAGAACCCAGGTGATAAGGCCGGTATCATTGCGCAACATTCGATCAACGAGCCTGTGGAGTTCATGAAGTTCGTTGCGACTTAATCGCCTGTCCTTCTTGTGCAGACCCTCTACACGGTCTACTCAGCCAAGACGAGATTTTTTGACCTGATGCAGCACGGTCGGGGCAGCCAGCCGGCTTTTCTTGCCCGATCATGCATAAGCGGAGTTACCGTGCGCGGACGCCTCGATTCCATCGACTGGGCCATCCTGAAAGAACTGCAGGCCGACGGCAGCATCACCAATGTGGAGCTGGCGCGTCGCGTCGGCCTGTCGGCACCCCCGTGCCTGCGCCGGGTGCGGGCGCTTGAAAGCGCCGGCATCATCAAGGCCTACCGCGCCATCCTCGACCCGAAGAATCTCGGATTCGAGATCGTCTGCTTCGCCATGGTGCAGCTCGACATCCAGGGCAAAAAGGAGCTGCAGGAATTCGAGCAGCGGGTGAAGGACTGGTCCATGGTCCGCGAGTGCTGGACACTCTCGGGCGACATTGACTTCATCATGAAATGCGTGGCCCCGAACCTCGCCTCTTTCCAGAGCCTCGTCTCCGAGCTCACGAGCCTTCCGAACGTGCGCAACGTCCGCACGGCGCTGACCCTTGATCTCATCAAGGATGAGCCGCTCGTGCCGATCGAGGAAGTCGAGCCGGAGAAGGCCTGACCTGCCCGGCGTTGCCAGGAGAGTCGGCTCCCGATTCCCGCAGCGCATTCAGATCACGAAGAAATCGGCGGCCGTGAGTTTTGCCTTGTTGGTGAAGACCGCGATCTCGATGGCCTTTCCTGCCTTGTTGCCATCGGCATCGTAGGACAGTACGCCTGTCTTCCGGTTGTAGACGAGATAATCGTTGCCGTCGTTCGGCGCACCGAATTCGAGATAGGTCTTGGACAGCTTGGTCGGTTTCTCGAGCGAGCCCTTCTTCCCGAGCTTGGTGAAGAATGCGTTGTCGAAATAGAGCGCGTCTTTGCGAGGGTCGAAATCGGTGATCGTATCGCGGTTGCTGCTCGATGGGCGCTGGTCGAAGACCACCACATCCTTGCCGCTGCCGGTGGAGATCCGGTCGCGCCCGAGATCGCCGTGCAGCCGGTCATTGCCGCCCGCACCCGATAGCGTGTCGTTACCGAGCTCACCACGCAGGATGTCGCTGCCCGAGGTGCCGCTCTTTCGCAGGGGCGTCTTCTCGCGCACGTTGGCGACGCTTACCGTGACGTCCTGGACATGGCTGCCGCCAAAGGCGTCCGTGACCTTGACGCGCAGATTGTGGGATGAGGCCTTTTCATAATCGAGCTTCGCGCCGGCCTTGAGCTTGATTGCGCTGCCAGCAATCTCGAACAGGGCATTGGAGGCCCCGCCATCGATAAGGGCGTAGGTGTGGCGGTCTCCGATATCGGCATCGACCGTCGACAGGGTTCCCGCCGCCGAGCCTGCGGCAGCTGTCTCCTGGATCGATCCACTGACGGAAATCGATTCCGGTGCCGCGTTGATCTTGAAGCGCTGGAAATAGATCCCTCCGATCGGATCGATATCTTCCTGGTCCGGCTGGTTGCCGACCCCTTCCCATCCGACGATCAGCGTGCCGTCCGTTGTGAAATCCAGGAACGTGCCTGTCTGGACACCCGTCACCGAGGTGTTGACCAGGATCTCGCCACCGATGCGTTGGCCGTTGGCATCGAAGGCCTGCATGAAGAGGTCGGTATTGTCGCCATCGGGGCCGTTCCAGGCCACCACGAAGCTGCCGTTCGGCAGAACCCTGACCAGAGCGTCGCTCTGGACGCCCGCCGTTGTCGCGTTGACGCGGATCTCAGAGCCCATTCTGTTGCCGCCGCTATCGAACATCTGCATGAAGATGTCGCCGTTGTCCTCCTGCCCGGCGGTGGTGCTTTTTCCGGTCCAGAGGAAAACGGAGCGTCCGCTAGTCGGAAAATACTCGAAGGTCAGCGCGGGAAACTCGTCCGTCTGCAGCCGCATTTCCGGGCCGATCTTGCGACCTGAAGCATCAAGCACCTGCAAGGAATGGCCGAGATGCACCGAAACTTCCTCGCCCTCTACCTCTTCCACCCGTGAGTTCGTCCAGACAGTGACGTAATGCGTGATGGCGTATCGCCCGCTTTCCGAGTCCAGCTGATAACTGAGGAAGTAGCGGAGGTTGGACTGATCGTCTGCTACGGTTGTGTTCAGCCGCGTCTCGGAGCCAACTTTCACACCATTGGTATTGAAGCGCTGATAGAAGATGCCGGAATCGTCCTCCTGACCTTCCTGCGTCCCATTCCCTTGCCAGAAGAAGATGGCACCGCCATCGTCGGTACCTGCGGAACCTAGACGGGTCTGAGGGCCCGTGGTGGATGAGCTCACAAGTGCAGTCTCGCCGGCAGAGGTGCCATCGGCATTGAAGATCCGGTAGTAGAAGTTGAAGTCCTCGTCGCCCTTTTCCTCGTGCCAGAACGTTGCCCATTTGCCGTCGGCCAGGTTGCGGGTGAAAGGGGCGATGTTCACGTTTTCGGACTTGAGCATCACCTCCACGCCGCGCTTTTCGCCATTGGCATAGAAGGCCTGCTGGTAGGTTCCTCCCAAGAAGGCCTTATAGGTAACGACGAAGCCGCCATCATTGAGCGCAATGGCTGCGATCAGCGATTCACTCCGCCCCTCCACGGCAGCGTTGACGCGCTTCTCTCCACCGATGAATTCGCCATTCGGGCCCATGAGCCGGAAGTAGACGCCTGCATCGTCCTGCTGGCCCTCCTGAGAACTTCTGCCGCTCCAGAGAACAACGGAAATATCGTTGCGCAGGAACACATTTCGGAATGTTGTGGAGCCTGCCCTCATGCCGCCGGGGGTTTCATTGATAGAAACCTGTTGTCCCGGCGTACCGTCGGGCGCGAACGGGCGGTAATAGATGTCTGAGCCTGTGGCATTCTCAGGGGTCGACTCCCAGATGGCGCCCCACCGCCCATCGAAGAAGTTGATCGGCAGAAGCGATTCGACATCGCCATCGATTGTTGCGTTGACGCGGGTCTCAGCCCCAATCTTCTGCCCGTTGGCGTCGAAGATCTGTTGGAAATAGCCGTTTGAATCCGCCTGTCCCTGCTGAGTGCCGTTGCCGAACCAGAACATGACGAAACGCCCGTCAGGGAGCCTCACCCATTGCATTTGGTTTTGCTGTTGTTCCGTTGACGTATTGATCCGGGTCTCTCCACCCAGACGGACGATATTGTACGGCATGGCTGCCCTCGGACGCTTTCCGGCCAAGCTTAATGCAAAGATATTAAATTACAATATCGTGACGTGAGGCGCGAGCGCGTCTCTCCGGCGCGATCCGATAAGGACAGTTGAGGATCTTTAGATCTGCCGCCTCAGCCAGCGCACGTAATGCTGTGCGATCACGACGGCGCGACCCTGCTCATTCGGGGTCAGGGGGCTCGTATTGACGTCACGCACGGCGAGCATCGGGTGGCTTGCCAGGACTTCGCCTCTGCGGCCGACGGCCAGGGCCTCGCCCTCCACGGCATCGTGTCCGCTGTTGCCGCCACCGCTCCTGCCTTTGTATCCGCTGCTGTTGTCGGGGGAGGAGGTGAGAAAGACACTTGTCAGGCGCAGGACCAGACGGGGGCCACGCGGATCGACCCGATCGGCAAAGGAGCGCTGCAGTTCGTCGAGCGCGGCCGCGCCAACAAGGTCGGCAAAGGGGCCGAGGCCCTTGGCCTTCAGGACGCTCACATCCACCGAAAATGACGAGAAGGCCGGTGGGAAGCCCTGAGCATAAGCAGGCGCGGCAAAGCCTGCGCCGGCAAGGCCGGCACAGGCGAGAGTTTTCAGGATGGTACGCCGGGAGGAGAGGGACATCATAGGATTGCTCATCTTTCCTGCCCTCTCTATCAATCAGGCGCTGAATCGGACGCCGACGACCTCATAGGACTTGCCGCCGCCGGGGGTCGAGACCTCCACCGTATCGCCGATGGTCTTGCCCATGAGAGCGCGGGCGATGGGGGAGGCGACCGAGACACGGCCCGAGCGCACGTCGGCTTCGGGTTCGCCAACGATCTGATAAGTTTTCTCTTCCTCGGTGTCCTCGTCAACGAGCTTTACCGTGGCGCCGAACTTGATCCGATCGCCCGAGAGCTTTGCAATATCGATGACTTCGGCACGGGAAATCAGGCTTTCGAGCTCGAGCACCCGGCCCTCGTTGAGGGATTGGGCTTCCTTAGCGGCATGGTATTCGGCATTTTCCGACAGGTCGCCAAGCGCGCGGGCCTCCGCAATCGCCTGGATGATCCGGGGGCGTTCAACCTGCTGCCGGTGCTTGAGTTCGTCCTCGAGCGCCGCAAAACCCTTGATCGTCAGAGGGACCTTGTCCATCGTTTGTCTCGTCCAAAAAGAGGTACGAGGCCGCTGTTTCCAGCGCCCTCGCATATCAACGAAAACTTACCAGAAGCTTCGCAGTTCCAATGTGAGGCCGGATGCCTCAGGCAAAGTATTCCTGAAGCGCCCGGACTTCGAGATCGCCGCTGAGGTATGCCTTGATGCCCTCGGCTGCGGCAATCGCTCCTGCAAGAGTGGTGTAGTAAGGTATCTTATGCAAGAGGGCAGCTTGTCGTAAAGAGCGGGAATCCGAGAGGGCGCCAGCCCCTTCGGTGGTATTGAAGACGAGCTGGATATCCCCGTTCTTGATGGCATCCACCACGTGGGGGCGGCCTTCCAGCACCTTGTTGATCCGCGTCGCCTTGACGCCGTTTTCCTCAAGAAACTTCTGGGTGCCGGCGGTCGCCATGACCCGGAAGCCGATCTCCTCGAGCATCCGGACGGTGGGCAGAATGCGGGCCTTATCCGAGTCGCGGACCGAGACGAAGAGAGTTCCGGTCTTGGGAACCTGGCTGCCGGCGCCGAGCTGGCTCTTGGCAAAGGCCACGCCGAAGCCGCGGTCGAGGCCGATCACCTCACCGGTCGAGCGCATCTCCGGCCCGAGTAGCACGTCCACGCCCGGGAAACGGGCGAAGGGGAAGACCGCTTCCTTGACGCCGATATGCGGCAATTCCTTCGGGGTGAGGCCGAACTTGGCTAGGCTCTCGCCCGCCATGATTCGGGCCGCGATCTTGGCAATGGGCTCGCCGATGACCTTGGCCACGAAGGGGACCGTGCGCGAGGCGCGCGGGTTCACTTCCAGCACGTAGATCGTGCCGTCCTTGATGGCGTATTGCACGTTCATCAGGCCGCCGACGTCGAGCGCCAGGGCCAGGGCCTTCGTCTGGCGCTCCAGCTCGGCGATGATCTCCGGCGAGAGGGAGCGCGGCGGCAGCGAGCAGGCGGAATCGCCCGAATGGATGCCCGCTTCCTCAATGTGCTCCATGATGCCGGCGATGAACACGTCCTTGCCGTCGGCAAGGCAGTCCACATCCACCTCGATCGCATCCGAGAGGTAGCGGTCGAAGAGGAGGGGGTTCTTGCCCAGAACCGTGTTGATCTGGCCCGTCTTGTCGTTGGGGTAGCGCGCCTTGACGTCGGAGGGAATCAAGCTCGGCAGGGTACCGAGCAGGTAATCCTCGAACTGGGTCTCGTCGCGGATGATCGCCATAGCGCGGCCGCCGAGCACATAGGACGGACGCACCACGAAGGGCAGGCCGAGATCGGCGGCGATCAGGCGGGCCTGCTCCACCGAATAGGCGATGCCGTTCTTCGGCTGCTTCAAGTGCAATTTGTCGAGGAGGCGCTTGAACCGGTCGCGGTCCTCGGCGAGGTCGATGGCGTCCGGCGAGGTGCCGAGGATGCGCACGTCCGCTTCTTCCAGCGCGCGGGCGAGCTTCAGCGGGGTCTGGCCGCCGAACTGCACGATCACGCCGTGGAGCGTGCCCTTTGAGCGCTCGGTCTCGATGATCTCCAGCACGTCTTCCTGCGTCAGCGGCTCGAAATAGAGCCGATCGGAGGTGTCGTAGTCGGTCGAGACCGTCTCCGGGTTGCAGTTGATCATGATGGTCTCATAGCCCGCATCTTTCAGCGCAAAGCAGGCATGACAGCAGCAATAATCGAACTCGATACCCTGGCCGATCCGGTTCGGGCCGCCGCCGAGAATGATGACCTTCTTGGCATCCGAGGGCGTGGCCTCGTCCGCGGGCTGGCCGGCGAAGGGCGCGGCATAGGTCGAATACATGTAGGCGGTCGGGGAGGCGAACTCCGCCGCACAGGTGTCGATGCGCTTGAAGACGGGACGCACGTTCAGAGCACGGCGTGCCTCGCGCACCTCAGCCTCGGTCTTATGGGCCAGCACGGCTAGGCGCGCGTCCGAGAACCCCATGGCCTTGAGCTGGCGGAAGGCGCCTGGCGTCGTCGGCAGGCTATGGGCCTTCACCTTGGCTTCCAGGTCGACGATGTCCTGGAGCTGCTCCAGGAACCAGCGGTCGATCTTGCAGCTCTCGTAGACCTCGTCATGGCTGATGCCGAGGCGAAGGGCCTGCGCGACCTTGAGGATCCGATCCGGGGTCGGCGTGCCGATGGCCGCCTTGATGGCGTTGCGGTCATCGCCCTTGCCGAGGCCCTCGATCTCGATCTCGTCGAGGCCGGTCAGGCCGGTTTCCAGCGAGCGCAGGGCCTTCTGGAGCGATTCCGGGAAGGAGCGGCCGATAGCCATGGCCTCGCCCACGGATTTCATCGCCGTGGTCAGCGTCGGCTCGGCGCCGGGGAATTTCTCGAAGGCGAAGCGCGGGATCTTGGTGACCACGTAGTCGATGGTCGGCTCGAAGGAGGCCGGGGTCGCGCCGCCGGTGATGTCGTTGGCGATCTCGTCCAGGGTGTAGCCGACGGCGAGCTTCGCCGCGACCTTGGCGATGGGGAAGCCCGTGGCCTTGGAAGCGAGCGCGGAGGAGCGCGAGACGCGCGGGTTCATCTCGATCACGATCATGCGCCCGTTGTCCGGGTTGATCGCGAACTGCACGTTCGAGCCGCCGGTCTCGACGCCGATCTCGCGCAGGACCGCCAGCGAGGCGTCGCGCATGATCTGGTATTCCTTGTCGGTCAGCGTCAGGGCAGGCGCCACGGTGATCGAGTCGCCGGTGTGGACGCCCATCGGGTCGAAGTTCTCGATGGAGCAGATGATGATGCAGTTGTCCGCCTTGTCGCGGACGACTTCCATCTCGTACTCCTTCCAGCCGAGCACGCTCTCCTCGATCAGCACCTCGTTGGTGGGGGAGGCGTCGAGGCCCCGCTCCACGATGTCGAGGAACTCGTCGCGGTTATAGGCGATGCCGCCACCGGTGCCGCCCATGGTGAAGGAGGGGCGGATGATCGCGGGCAAGCCCACCTCGGAGAGCGCGATCAGAGCCTCGCCCATGGCGTGCTCCTGGTAGCGCTTGCGGCGGTCGTTCTCGGCCGCATCCCATTTCAGCTTGTAGGCCGCGATGTGGCGCTTCTTGTCGCCGGGATGCATATCCATGGCTTCCATGCGCGCCAGCTCGGCGAGATAGGCGTCCCGGTCGCCCTTCTTGAGGGCTGAGGCGTTGGCGAGGCGGGATTTCGGCGTGTCGAGGCCGATCTTGGTCATAGCCTCGCGGAAGAGCTGCCGGTCCTCGGCCTTGTCGATGGCTTCCGCCGTCGCGCCGATCATCTCGACGTTGAACTTCTCCAGCACGCCCATCTTCTTGAGCGACAGGGCGCAGTTCAGAGCCGTCTGGCCGCCCATGGTGGGCAGGATGGCGTCCGGGCGCTCCTTCTCGATGATCTTGGCGACGATCTCAGGCGTGATCGGCTCGACATAGGTGGCATCCGCGAGATCGGGATCGGTCATGATCGTCGCGGGGTTCGAATTTACCA
Source organism: Microvirga sp. VF16 (assembly GCF_016864375.1). GTDB lineage: Bacteria > Pseudomonadota > Alphaproteobacteria > Rhizobiales > Beijerinckiaceae > Microvirga. The sequence goes on from NZ_CP069354.1 coordinate 1,462,837, forward strand.
GGACGATGCGGTAGCCTTCCTCCTTCAGGGCCTTTACGGCCTGTGTGCCCGAATAATCGAACTCGCAGGCTTGGCCGATGATGATCGGGCCGGCGCCGACGATGAGAATGGAGGAGATGTCTGTCCGCTTTGGCATTGGGCCACCCAGGCGTGTCCAGCCGCGCGGCCGTAAAGCTACGGCGCTTCAAGCGCAGCCGGGATGTGATCGGATTGTAGGTTGAGAGAGGCTCTTACACGGACCTTGAGCAAATTCAAAGGCCTGAGCCATGATTTAGACAGGCAATGCCCATGCGGTACGATCCGTCGGGCTGAATAATGAATGGGGTTGGGAAAACATGGACACGACCGGAGAGCCGCGCTGGACATTGATCACAGGAGCCTCCAGCGGGATCGGCGCGGAACTGGCCCGCGTCTTTGCCAGCCGGGGCTGCCCACTCGTCCTCACAGCCCGACGGCACGAGCGGCTCGAGGCTTTGAGCGCGGAGATCGGCCGGACTCAAGGCGTTCCTGTCGAGATCATGGCGATCGACCTTGAGGATCGGGAAGCGCCTCGGGATCTGTATGAAATGCTCCGGGAACGGGGGATCACGGTCCATACCCTGGTCAACAATGCCGGGTTCGGCCTGCGGGGATATTTCGCCTCTCTTCCGCACGAGAAGCAACTCGCCATGATCGACCTCAACATCACGGCGCTTGCCTCGCTCTGCCGCCTGATGCTGCCCGGCATGATCGAGCGGAAGCGGGGTGGAATCCTCAATGTGGCCTCGCTCGCAGCCTTCCAGGCTGGGCCCTATATGGCAGTCTATTACGCGACGAAAGCCTTCGTCCTGTCCCTGTCCGAGGCCCTGCACGACGAGGCCAAGCCACACGGCGTGACCGTGACCGCCCTCTGCCCGGGGCCGACCGAGAGCGAGTTTTCTGAGACGGCCGGCTTGAAGGATTCGCGACTTTTCAAGGCGGATGTGATGTCCTCCGCCGAGGTCGCACGCGTCGGCGTAGAGGGCTACGAGGCCGGGCAGGCCATCGTCATTCCAGGCGCTAGGAACCGGGTCGGGGCCATAGGGGCCAAATTTGCTCCACGCTTCATATCTCGCAGGATCGCAGGGCTTCTTCAGGGAATGAGGTGACGGGCGGGTGGGAAGCCGCTATCGAGAGGACGTGATCGCGTCTCGTTCCTTCCAGCGCCTTGCCCGCCAGTTCACCGCCTTCTTCGGAGTTGGCCTCGCGGCTGCTGTCGCCCATTACGGGCTCCTCATCGCCCTCGTCGAAGGCGCAGACATCGATCCCGTTCCGGCAACGCTTGCGGGCTATGTGGCGGGAGGCCTCCTGTCCTACATGCTCAACCGCAAGCATACTTATGAGAGCGATCGGCCCCATCGCGAGGCCACATGGCGCTTTGCTCTTGTGGCCTTCATCGGCTTCCTCGTGACCTGGTTCCTCATGCATGCGTTCACGGTCTGGCTCGACGGACCGTACCTTCCCGCGCAGATCATCACGACGGGTGTTGTGATGCTGTGGAGCTTCATGGCGCACAAAAAGTGGACATTTGCATAGGCCATCAGCAGATCTGAGGCGGATCGGCCACGTTCCAGTCTTCCAGTGCAGCCCTGGCCTGCATTCCGATACATCCCGCAAATCTTTTTTGCGGTGCAATATAATCGTCATCGGAGCGGCTTAACGGACTCCGTCGCTTCATCCATCACCGCATCGCATGAAAATCTTGGGGGCTCCATGTCCGATATGGTCATTGCCGAAGACGTCTGTCTTGCACAGGACAAGGCCCCTGCCGTTCCGCATTCCCGCCTCGCCGTCGCCCTGATCGAGCTGGCGCTTGCGGTCGGCAGCTTCGGCATCGGCACTGGCGAGTTCGCGATCATGGGCCTGCTGCCGAACGTCGCGCAGGAATTCAACGTTACGACGCCCGAGGCAGGATATGCGATCAGCGCCTATGCGCTTGGGGTCGTGGTGGGTGCTCCGATCATTGCTGTCCTCGCGGCCAAGCTCGCGCGCCAGACGCTCCTCCTGCTCCTGATGGCGGTCTTCGCAGTCGGCAATGCTGTCAGCGCCATTGCGCCGACCTTCGAATCTTTCGTGCTCCTGCGCTTCCTCACCGGTTTGCCGCACGGCGCCTATTTCGGCGTGGCGGCGCTGGTGGCGGCCTCCCTGGTTCCGCCCAACAAGCGCACCCAGGCGGTCGCCCGCGTCATGATGGGCCTGACCGTCGCCACCCTACTGGGTACGCCCGTGGCCACGTGGTTCGGCCAAATCCTGACTTGGCGGCTCGCCTTCGGGGCCGTCGGCTTCATGGGCGCGCTGACCGTGGTGCTGATCTGGCTCTTCCTGCCGAAGGACAAGGTGCAGGAGGGCGCGAGCCCGATGCGGGAACTGGGCGCCTTCAGGCGCAAGCAGGTCTGGTTCACCCTCGGCATCGGCGCGGTTGGCTTCGGCGGTCTTTTCTCCGTTTTCTCCTACATCGCGTCGACTGCGACGGAAGTCGCCGGAATGCCGGACAGCGCCGTACCAGTCATGATGGCCCTGTTCGGCTCAGGCATGATCGTCGGCAATCTCGTCGGCGCGTGGTTCGCGGACCGCAATCTGATGGCGACCATTGGCGGAGTGCTCGCCTGCAGCGCCGTGGTGATGACGGTGCTCTGGCTCACGGCCGAGAACCCTTACATGCTCTCGGCCTGCGTCTTTCTCGTCGGCTGCAGCGTCGCCATCGGACCGGCACTTCAGACCCGTCTGATGGATGTTGCTGCCGATGCGCAGACTCTGGCGGCCGCCCTCAATCATTCGGCCTTCAACATTGCCAATGCGCTCGGCGCCTGGCTCGGCGGCTTGGCGATTGCGGCAGGCTACGGCTTTGCCTCAACCGGATGGGTCGGCGCGGCTCTGGCCGTTGCGGGTCTTGGGGTGTTCGGCCTGTCGCTGGCGAGCGATCAGCGCTCGGTGAGGTCTTCCATCTCACGAGCCTGAGCAGGCCGTCCCACGAAGGTCATGCGGGCCTGGTTGTGTCCGAGGTTCCGCTCGGCGCGCTCGGGCTCGAAACCGGCATCGTTGAGGAGATCGACAATCTCCTCGTCGCTGTATTGAGCAAGGCCCACTTCCTCGCGGATCTTGCGATATTCCGAGAAGGCGGTGCGGGCGAGGCCGGTGACGGCTGATCTTAAAAAGCCACCCTGCCAAGCGAAGGAGAGCAGGGCCTTCGCATCGGTGAGCGGGCTGATGTCCGGCGGGATGATGTCGCCCAAAACGAGCTTGCCGTTGGCTTTCAGCTTCTCGTGCATGAGCCTTAGAAGAGCGCGGAACTCGTCAAGGGAGAGATACTGGACGAGCGAGTTCACCACGATGAGATCGAGGGAAGCGTCGGCAATGTCGGTGACGTCGTCGGTGGACAGAATAACGATCCGCTCATTGCCCTTGAAACGTTCGTTCAAGCGCTCACGCACCAGTGGCGCGGCATCGCTCAAATAGAGACGGCCACATTTGGCCGCGATCTTGTCGGCGAACAGCGCCTCGCCGCAGCCGTAATCGAGCATCACCGCCTCCGGGGAGGGGATGAGCCCGATGATGTCGCTGGCGATCAGGCGATAATGCAGGAGCTTGTGCCGCTCGCTCGTATAGATCGGCGTGTCCTGGTTCCAGTAATCGCGCCAGTTCATCGGAAGAAATGCCCCACGAAGTTCAAGATGTCGCTGAAAGCGAGCTTCGAGTCATGGGGCCAGCCACGCGATTTAGCAACCTCCCGCCGTGGGGCGCCGGGCAGGAGGCTGTCCGCTCCCCTCAGCTCCAGAGCTTCATAAGTGGGCCATCGGCGCCGTCCACCGGGTCGGAATCTGGCAGGGGAATCTGCGCAATGCGCTGCTGCGATATGGCGAGGGTGCCCGGATCGTCTCGGATGGTGTCGTAATCGGCGCCACCCGGATAGGCGCCGACCACAGAAAAGTCGTCGCTTGCGTTGATGCAGGCATGGGCGACGCCGGCGGGAATGATCACCACATCGCGGGCACTCACGGCCACGAGATCGCCGTCCTCGCCGCCGAAGCGGACCTGGGCCGTACCCGAGACGATGCCGAGTACCTCGTGAGTGTTGGAGTGGTAGTGGTGATAGTCGTGGATGCCGTTGAGCCAGGCATTCGTCCAGCCATTCTTGGCAAAGGTCGTCTTGAAGGTCCTGACCGGATCGTGGTCGGAGGGCGAAATCGCCCCGCGTCGCACGATCAGCGGCAGGGGCGAATTCGGGACGATGCCGTTGTTGCGGAAGACGTAAGTCTCCGTGCCGAGCGGCGCGTTGTAGCCCTGCGGATCGCCATATCCTTTCGCTTGAGCCATGTTTCTCTCCCTTCAAATCGGGGAGTGAACGCGTAGCGCAGGCGAAAGATCGAGCGGGGCTTTCCCTTTCCTGCCGGTCCTTACATGCCGATGAGCATGGCCGCGACGGCGCGGTCGATGGACAGGTAGAACATCCCGAAGGCGACGGCCGCCGCGATGGCGAACTCGACGATCTGGTTCTTGAAGATGCGGAACTGGGCGAAGAGGTTCTGGCCGAAGATCGAGATCAGCCAGGCCGTCGTGAGCACCACCGGAAAGATGAAGAGATAGGACCAGGTGCTCTCGACCGTGCCGATATTGGTCGGGTCGATCAGGGGGCGGATGTTGCGCACCCAGGGAGCGTAGATGGCCGCGTAAAGCGAGGTCAGCCAGGACAGCGTGACGGCGATGCCGAGATGGAACGTGAACAGGTTGTGCAGTCGGCTGAACTCGCCGGAATCGTCATCGAAATCCATCGTAAAACCCCCAAAGCAATAACCGGAATCATTTTGTTTTTATGGTTAATGATCGGTTACCGTGATTTGGGAGGCTGGCGCAACAGATGCGTTTGTCGCGGCGCCAGCCTTCACATCATCGTTACGCTTATGCCTTTTTCTGATCCATCAGCTGCACGAAGCGGTCGAACAGATAATGGCTGTCCTGCGGGCCGGGCGAGGCCTCCGGGTGGTACTGCACAGAGAAGGCCGGACGGTCGGTGAGCGAGATGCCGCAATTGGAGCCGTCGAACAGGGAGACGTGGGTTTCCACGGCGTTCTTCGGCAGGGTCTCCGGATCCACCGCGAAACCATGGTTCATGGAGGTGATCTCGACCTTGCCGGTGGTCTTGTCCTTCACCGGATGGTTCGCCCCATGGTGGCCCTGGTGCATCTTCTTGGTCTTGGCGCCGACAGCCAGGCTCAGCATCTGGTGGCCGAGGCAGATGCCGAAGGTCGGGATCTTCTCGTCGAGCACCTTGCGGATCACGGGCACGGCGTATTCACCGGTCGCTGCGGGATCGCCGGGGCCGTTGGAGAGGAACACGCCGTCGGGCTTCAGAGCCAGCACGTCTTCCGCCGAGGCGGTCGCGGGAACCACCGTGACCTTGCAGCCGGCGCGGGCGAGAAGGCGCAGAATGTTGCGCTTCACACCGTAATCGATGGCGACCACGTGGTGCTTCGGTGCGCCATCCTGATGGCCATAGCCTTCGCCACGGGTCCAGGTGGTCTCGTCCCAGTCGAAGCGCTGGGCGCTGGTCACGAGGGGCACGAGGTCGAGGCCGTCCATAGAGGGGAGGGCGGCGGCCTTGGCCTTTAGGGCCTCGATGTCGAATTGACCTTCCGGATTATGGGCGATGACCGCGTTCGGCATGCCCTTGTCGCGGATGAGCGCGGTCAGCGCCCGCGTGTCGATGCCCGAGAGGCCAACGATGTTGCGGGCTTTCAGCCAGGCGTCCAGGTCGCGGGAGGCGCGCCAGTTGGACGGCTCGGTGATGGTCGCGGCCAGCACGACGCCGCGCACGCCAGAGGACGAGGCGGCGTTGACGCTCTCGATATCTTCCTCATTGGTGCCCACATTGCCGATATGGGGAAAGGTGAAGGTGATGATCTGGCCGGCATAGGACGGGTCGGTCAGGATCTCCTGGTAGCCCGTCATCGCGGTGTTGAAGCAGACCTCGCCGGTCGCTTCGCCGACGGCGCCGATGCCGAAGCCTTCGAGAACCGTTCCGTCCTGGAGCACAAGAACCGCGGTCGCGCGCGGCTCGGCCCAGCCACCCGAGAGGGACCCGGTGGCGTCTTTGTCTTGCAGCATCGTCATGATCTCTTGTAAGTCCGGGGCCAACAGGCCGTGCTTGAGCAGGCCATACCCGGGCCGCCCTTGAACTACCCCCGTGACTTAAGGGGCCGTTCGCGTTCCGTCAACGCTCAAGTGACTTGAAACCAAGGAGAACTCCATGCTGCGCGAACGATTCACCGCCGAGATGAAGGAAGCCATGAAGGCCGGCGACAAGGGCAAGCTCGGTGCCATCCGCCTGATTCAGGCGGCCCTCAAGGACAAGGACATCGAGGCCCGCGGCAACGGCAAGGAGCCTCTCTCCGACGAGGAAATCCTGGCCCTGCTGCAGAAAATGGTGAAGCAGCGCCAGGAATCGATTGCCATGTACGAGCAGGGCGGGCGCACCGAGCTCGCCGATCAGGAGAAGAACGAGGTCGCGGTGATCACCTCCTATCTGCCGCAGCAGATGGATGAGGCCGAGACGAAGGCGGCCATCGAAGCCGCCATCGCCGAGACCGGCGCCGCCTCCATGAAGGACATGGGCAAGGTCGTGGGTGTCCTGCGCGGAAAATATGCCGGCCGCATGGACTTCGCCAAGGCAAGCGGCCTCGTGAAGGACATGCTGCCGAAGGGCTAAGTCAGGCCGCGGCTGGGCTGGCCGATGTCAGCCCGGCCAACAATTCCCGGGTCGTGATGATCTTGGCGAACTCGAAGCCCAGCGTTGCCACATGGGCCTGATGGATCGCTCGGGCGGGGATCGTCCCGCCCGCGCCATCGGGCAGGTCGAAGCAATCGCAAGCATCCTCGACGAGGATCATGTCATAGCCGAGATTGGCCCCGACCCGCACCGTCGTCGAGACGCACATATCGGTCGAGATGCCGAAAACCACGACCGTGCGGATGCCGAGCCGCCTCAGACGCAGGTCGAGATCCGTCCCGATGAAGCCTGAATTGACGCTTTTCGAGATCACGGGTTCTCCGTCGCGGGGCTCGAAGCCTGGCCGGAAGGCGTTCCCTGGCTGACCGGGTGTCAGGGTCGAGCCGGGCGTGACGGAATCGTGCTTCACATGGATCACGGGAAGTCCCGCCGACCGCCATGCGCTCAGGACGGCTTGCCCGTTGCGGTCGCAGGCGTCGTTCCAGCGAAGTGGCCAGGAGGGCTCGTCGAAGGCTCGTTGCATATCCACCGGCAGAAGAACGGTATTGGCAAAAGTCATGGGACATCTCCTTATGCCCTCGTCTTCACGCTTTTCTCTGCCGGTTTCACTCGACAAGATGACCGGCCGACAGACGAAATGCCGGTCATAGGACCTGCGAGGCGGATCTTTTCGGAATGGTACTGGACGACAAAGACAAGATCCTGATCGCCACCCTACGGAGGAACGCGAGAGAAAGTCTCGTGGGCCTTGCCCGCAGCGTCGGGCTGTCGCGCAGTGCCACGCAGGAGCGGATGCGTCGCCTGGAGCGGGAAGGGATCATCAAGGCCTACACGGTCGAGCTCGCCTCGGAGCACGATCCGGCCGTGCGCGCCATGATCGCCGTTACCTTCGAACCCGGTTTTCGCTGCAAGCAGGTGGTGCCGCGCCTTGCCGGAATCCCCGAGATCGTCGCCTGCCATTCCCTGACAGGCTCCATCGACCTGATGGTCAACGTGTCCTGCGACTCGAATGCCTCTCTCAACCGGATCAGGGACGTGGTGGCGTCCGTGCAGGGTGTGGCTACCGCCACGACCCATATCGTTCTCGCAACGGAATGGGCCCGGGATTAGTCGCTCCTGTCAGCCGTATGATGTCAGCCAATATCAAAGAGCCAGCACCTGTGGGCCCGCAGCGTGAGCTGCGAGCCTGAGTGGTGATCGAGGGTGGCGCGACAGGCAGCCCGGCTCGATGTCTGGTGTGGGATGGAAGAGCCGAACTGCCTCTTCGCGCACGGCTTCTTTAGGCGGACAGGAGAGGCCAGCTCAGTCGACCGCCGCCGGCGGTGACCGTCTGCGCGACGGCGGCCTGCGACCGATCCCGACCACCCGCCCACATCCTGGGCCTCCCGTCGAAGCCGATTGCGAGTCAGCCTCACGGGACCGTGCCTGCTCCCACACTGCGACGCCTCGCGAGCGCGCCCCTCGACAGGAGCAGATCTAAGGCAATGATATAGCCAAGATTGGGACAATTGTCAAGAACAAAAGATGAACATAACATTGCTCTGCTCTGCCGGTCCTCTCCTCGACGTCATGGCCGGGCCTGTCCCGGCCATCCCGATGCGGAGAAGCGCAGCATGTCACACAATCGGGATCACCGGCACGAGGCCTGTGATGACGGGGGGAGAGTTTAGAATCGTGGGAGAGTTTAGAATCCGGTGTCATTCCCGACCGGAGCACAGCGGAGGGGAAGGGAATCCATGGCACTGCGCGTCTGAGTGGATCCCCTCCCTCGATTGCTCGCCGGGGATGGCACCAGCTATTCCGATGCGGGAAGCGTCGCGCTTTCCCATCGGGGTCACCGGCACGTGGCCGATAATGACGTGAGAGGCGTTATTTGCGGCGAGTCCCGTCGTGGATTTCTCGGCCTTCCTCCTGAGGACAGAGCCAAAGAACACGGGAAAGTGCGATTTGATCGGGACGGACATTCCGTTCGGAGATTTCCTGCGTATCGTGCTAAAAGGCAACTCCCTTCCCGCATCCGACGATGCGCCCACACGAATGAGCATCGGTGACCGATGAGCCTTGAACTCTGGTTGATCTATCTGATTGCCGCGATCGGCCTTTCACTGACACCGGGACCGAACGGTCTGCTGTCGTTGACGCACGGCGTCTGTTACGGCTTCCGGCCCACGATCTATACGGTGCTGGGTGGCGCGCTCGGCTTCTTCATCCTTATTGCGGCATCGCTGGCCGGCATGGGGGCGCTGCTCGCGGCTTCCGAACAGGCCTTCACGATCGCCAAGTGGATCGGCGCCGCCTATCTCGTCTATCTCGGCATCCGCATCTGGCGGGCGCCCGCTTCCGTCCTGGACGTTGCCGCGCAGGACGAGGGGGTGCGCAGGGCAAGGCCCCTCTGGATGTTCAACCAGGGTTTCCTCGTAGCTGTGTCGAACCCGAAAGCGCTGATCTTCTTCGCCGCTTTCCTCCCGCAATTCATGGTCCCGGGCGTGTCCTTTCCCGTCCAGCTCGCGGTGTTCGGCGGCACCTTCGTGGTGGTGGAGATCGTCTACGAACTTCTTCTCGCCATCATGGCGCAGCGCATCGCTCCCTGGCTGACCCGTCATGGACGGTGGTTCAACCGCGGCGCGGGCGCGACCTTCGTCGGCATCGGCGCGGCGCTGACGACAGCGAGCCGTTAAAGGTTGCGAGCGACGTCCTCGTATTGAACGGAAAAGCCAGCTCGACCGTTGTGATTCCACCAAGGCCACGGAGTCACGATGGACAAATTCTTTGCCAGATTCGCCAATGCAACGGCCCACATAGCGGGAACCCCGACAGTGTTCCTGGCCTGCGTCGTCCTCGTGCTGGTCTGGGCGATGTCAGGCCCCTTCTTCAGCTTCTCGGAAGATTGGCAGCTGGTGATCAATACCGGAACGACCATCGTAACCTTCCTGATGGTCTTCCTCATCCAGAATACGCAGAACCGCGACGGTGCTGCTCTTCAAACCAAGCTGGACGAATTGATCCGCACCTCGAATGCGGACGACGTGTTCATGGGAATCGAGAAGCTGACCGATAAGGAACTGGAAGTCCTCCACGAGCGCTGCGAGCAGATGGCCAAGGAAACCCAGGCCGCCCTGCAGAAGACCAAGGCCGAACGCGCCAAGCGGGCGAGCAAGTCGGACACGCGCCGGCGTAGTGCTTAAGCTCGAGGCGCAAAACCGGAGACCATCGGTCATCCGGCTTCGGGCCCGCTTATGGCCCTCTGGGTCCGCACGATGCGCCAGCCATGAGAAGAAGCATCAGATCGATCCCAAAAGTGGATCCACTTTTGGGTCCGATGCTCTAGCGATGATCTTCACGGGCGGCCATCCGTGAATTGAACGAGATCCCACAGATTGCCGTATAGATCCTCGAACACGGCAACGATGCCGTAGGAGGCGTGCTTCGGCTCACGGATGAACGTGATGCCTGCCTCGATCATGGCGGCGTGGTCGCGCCAGAAATCGTCGGTCCGCAGGAACAGGAAGACGCGGCCGCCGGCCTGGTTGCCGATGAAGGTCTCCTGATGGGCGGAGGATGCACGGGCCAGAAGCAACGACGTGCTCGCACTGCCCCGCGGCCGGACGATCACCCAGCGCTTGTCCTGCTCCGGCTGGTAGGTGTCCTCGACCAGCTCGAAGCCGAGCCTGCTGACATAGAAGTCAATCGCCGCGTCGTAGTCACGAACGACGAGGGCGATATGGGCAATGCTCTGATTCACGACGCTCCATCCACATCCACTAACGAAGATTGGAACGTTCATGGTTCGGGAGGAATGAGGAACTTCGTCTTATCCACTCGAACATTGTCTCGCCATGATGGCTCTTCCGTCGCGGCCGGTCCTGTCGGGGATCTCCTTCGACGCCGTCACGTGTGCGCGAAGCGATCGACGCAGTCGTCATCCAGAAGATCGTGAAAGCTGATCCGGATCCGGCTGGCATGCTGGGTCGGATCGGCAGCGGCCCCCAGACCGATCAGCACGTTCATCTCGCCCACGAGACAACCGGCACCGTCTGCAGGTCTGAGCCGGACCTGACGATGCCGCACGTGCGCCTCGAATTCGTTGAGGAGGCACAGCGTCTGGGGATCGATGTCGATGTCGACGCGGCCGAAGCGTTTGCCGTCCCCGCCGGCCGCCACTTCGAAGCCTGCCAGAAGGTGGAGGAACTCCGTCGGCCATTCGACGATGGGGTTTTGAGTGAGCGGCATGGGTAGCCTCGAGCTTGAAAAATCCTTTCCCATGAAAGGCTTCTATCTAATCAAGCGAAGGCCACGCTTCGTGGTTCCATCGGCCCCGGTTGAGACGTGTCCCACAGACGCGCCCCCTGTGGATTGCGGGCACAGGAAAGCGTGGCCTTTCTGTTTTTAACTTCGCCGTGACCGCCCTAGTTTATGGAACAGGTTTGGAGATTCACGCTTCGTGCGCTACCCGCCTCAAATCCTCGAAGAGATCCGCGCCCGGCTGCCGACCTCGGCCGTCGTGGGTAAGCGCGTGCGCCTTAAAAAAGCGGGGCGGGAATGGAAGGGGCTGTCGCCCTTCAACGCGGAGAAGACGCCGTCCTTTTACGTGAACGACCAGAAGCAGTTTTATCACTGCTTCTCCTCCGGCAAGCACGGCGACATCTTCACCTTCCTGATGGAAACGGAGGGACTCTCCTTCCCCGAGGCCGTGGAGCGGCTGGCCGGGGAGGCGGGGGTGCCGCTGCCGAAGCTCTCCCGCGAGGACCATCAGGAGGAGGTCAAGCGCAAGAACCTCCATGACGTCATGGAGCTGGCGGCGAAGTTCTTCGAGGCCTCGCTCCAGGACCGCTCCGGCGCCAAGGCGCGAGATTATCTCGCCGGGCGCAGCTTAAGTCGCGACACGCAGGTCCGCTTCCGTATCGGCTATGCCCCGTCCGAGCGCTATGCCCTGCGGGACCATCTCGCCGGCAAGGGCGTGCCGGTCGAGATGATGGTGGAGGCAGGCTTGGTTCATGCGGGCGAGGAGGGGAAGATCCCCGCCGACCGCTTCCGCGACCGGGTCATGTTCCCGATCTGCGACGTGCGCGGCCGGGTCATCGCCTTCGGCGGCCGGGCCATGAGCGCCGACGTTCCGGCGAAATATCTCAACTCGCCCGATACGCCGCTCTTCAACAAGGGCCGGCTTCTCTACAATTACCACCTCGCCCGTCAGCCGGCCCACGACCGGGGCACGGTGATCGCGGTCGAGGGCTATGTGGACGTGATCTCGTTGAGCGCGGCGGGCTTTCCCCATGCGGTCGCGCCCCTCGGCACCGCCCTGACGGAGGACCAGCTCACGCTGCTCTGGCGCCTCGCCGAGGAGCCGATCCTCTGCTTCGACGGCGACAAGGCCGGGCAGCGGGCGGCCTATCGGGCGCTCGATGTTGCCCTGCCCAATCTGATGCCGGGCAAATCCCTGCGCTTCGCCATGCTGCCGGAAGGGCAGGATCCGGACGATCTGGCGCGTGCGGGCGGGGCTGCCGCGGTGGAGCGGGTGCTCGCCTCGGCGCGGCCTCTGGTCGATGTGCTCTGGACGCGGGAATTCGAGGCGGGCCCCCTCGATACGCCCGAGCGGCGGGCAGCCCTGGAGCGGCGCCTGCGCGAATCACTGGCACTGATTCGCGACGAAACTCTCAAGAAATACTACCGGGAGGAGGTCGAAAGCCGCCTCGCGGCCCTCAGCCCCGACACCCGGCCGGGCCGTTTCAACCGCCAGGGTGGGGGCGGGCGGCGGGACTTTCAGAAGCCCCAGCCGATGACGCCGAGCGCCCGCCTGAGCGTCTCGCCACTGCTCGCCCGCAACCCGCTTTTTGCCGGCAGCACGGCCGAGAGCCCGCGGGAAGCGATGATCCTCTGCACCTTCCTGGTGCATCCGGAACTCATCCAGAATCACGCAGAAACCCTTGCAGATCTTGAACTTGAGGGCCGCTCCACCCAAATGGTGCGCAGTCTCTTGCTCGATGGAGCGGCGAGCGGCGAACCGACCGATCTGACGGTCATGAAGGCCCGCCTCGAACGGGCCGGCCTGACGCCGGCGGCGGATCGGTTGACGGTTCTGGTCCGTCCCGGCGACCGGTGGATGCTGGATCCGCATGCGGATCCCTTGCGGCTTGAGGACGCATTGAGGCAAGCCATCACCTTGCATCGCCGCGCACGCACGTTACATAGCGAACTTCGAGCTGCTGAGCGCGCACTCGCCGAAGAGGACAACGAGGCCAATCTCGCCTGGCTGCGAGAGGTCCAAAACCAACTGTCCTCCGTCGAGGGTGCCGAGGCCGACATGGACAAGGCAGGGATCCCCGGGGGTCACTGATGTCCTTATACGTCAGAGTGCGGCAAGCCAGGCGGTTGCGGCAGTTTGAGCAGGGGATGGTTAACGGTTAGTCAAGCGACTCACTGTTTATAGTCGGAAATGAATTTCGGGTGGCGGAGCTCTAAAGGCTTGGCCGCCCATTCGCGCATCGCGGGTCCTGTAGGGGGGATGAGCGGGGCGCTGGAGTTGAGCAAAGCATGGCGACGAAGGCAACCGAACGGGACGAAGGCGAGACGGCAGCTCCGGAGCAGCAGAGCGACGGGCCCCTGCTCGACCTGAGCGATGCCGCCGTTAAACGGATGATCAAGCTCGCGAAGAAGCGCGGGTATGTCACTTATGACGAATTGAACGAGGTTCTGCCTCCGGAGGAGTTCTCCTCGGAGCAGATCGAGGACGTGCTCGGCCAGCTCTCCGAGATGGGCATCAATGTCGTCGAGTCCGAGGAGACCGACGAAGGCGCCCAGCCGGAAGCGGACGAGGAGGAGGCCGAAGGCGGCGACCTCGTCGAGGCCTCGCAGACCCGCGCCGTCACGGTGCGCGAGACCACGACCAAGGAGCCGACCGACCGTACGGACGATCCGGTGCGCATGTACCTGCGCGAGATGGGCTCGGTGGAGCTTCTCTCCCGCGAGGGCGAAATCGCGATCGCCAAGCGCATCGAGGCCGGCCGCGAGGCCATGATCGCGGGCCTTTGCGAAAGCCCGTTGACCTTCCAGGCCATCATCATCTGGCGCGACGAGCTCGTCGAAGGCCGGGTGCTTTTGCGCGACATCATCGACCTCGAGGCCACTTATGCCGGCCCGGACGGCAAGGGCGCGCCGAAGGTGGATGCGCTCGGTGACGAGGGCGAGGCCGAAGAGACGGCCGAGGGCGAAGAGGGCATGACCCCGCCCGAGGGCGAGCTCGACGACGACGACATGGAGAACAACGTGTCGCTCTCGGCCATGGAGGCCGAGCTGAAGCCGCGCGTGCTCGAGACCTTCGACTCCATCGCCGACAACTACAAGAAGCTGCGCCGCCTGCAGGTCGAGCATGTGGAACAGCGCATGCAGAACAAGCAGCTGACCCCGGCCCAGGAGCGCAAGTACAAGGAGCTCAAGGCGGATATCGTCACGGCGGTGAAGTCGCTGTCGCTGAACAACAACCGCATCGAGGCCCTGGTCGAGCAGCTCTACGACATCAACAAGCGCCTCATCTCCCATGAGGGCCGCCTGATGCGGCTGGCCGAGAGCCACGGCGTCGCCCGCGAGGAATTCCTCAAGCATTACCAGGGCTGGGAGCTCGACCCGAAATGGGTGCTGCGCGTCTCCAAGCTCGGTGGCAAGGGGTGGAAGGATTTCGTCGCCAAGGCGAAGGACGGCATCCACGACCTGCGCGAGAACATCCATAACCTGGCGAGCGAGACCGGCCTGGAGATCCAGGAATTCCGCCGCATCGTCATGATGGTGCAGAAGGGCGAGCGCGAGGCCCGTCAGGCGAAGAAGGAAATGATCGAGGCGAACCTGCGCCTCGTGATCTCGATCGCCAAGAAGTACACGAACCGCGGCCTGCAGTTCCTGGACCTGATCCAGGAGGGCAATATCGGCCTCATGAAAGCGGTCGACAAGTTCGAGTACCGGCGCGGCTACAAGTTCTCGACCTACGCCACGTGGTGGATCCGTCAGGCGATCACGCGCTCCATTGCGGATCAGGCCCGCACGATCCGCATTCCGGTGCACATGATCGAGACGATCAACAAGATCGTCCGCACATCGCGCCAGATGCTGCACGAGATCGGCCGCGAGCCGACCCCGGAGGAACTGGCCGAGAAACTCGCCATGCCGTTGGAGAAGGTGCGCAAGGTCCTGAAGATCGCCAAGGAGCCGATCTCGCTCGAAACGCCCATCGGTGACGAGGAGGATTCGCACCTCGGCGACTTCATCGAGGACAAGAACGCGATCCTGCCCATCGACGCGGCGATCCAGTCGAACCTGCGCGAGACCACGACGCGCGTTCTCGCCTCGCTCACGCCGCGCGAGGAGCGCGTGCTGCGCATGCGCTTCGGTATCGGCATGAACACCGACCACACCCTCGAAGAGGTCGGTCAGCAGTTCTCCGTGACCCGCGAGCGTATCCGCCAGATCGAGGCGAAGGCCCTGCGCAAGCTGAAGCATCCCTCGCGGAGCCGGAAGCTCAGGAGCTTCCTCGACAACTAAGCGAATTGAAAAGGCGGGTTTCAGACCCGCCTTTTCATTGACGAGGTGCTTGTTAGGAAGTCCTCATGGACGAGAGCATTTTCGAGGCATGGTACGAGCTCGCTGACAACAGCGTTGCCTTGCTTCCGTTGAACGAAGTCCATCGGTTGCGATCGATCGGGTGCTGGTTGAAGGAACCGGTTTTTCTTCATCAAATCCAGGCCGAGTCTCTTGAGGCTGCTGTCGAGATTCATGAGGAGAAGATGGATTGGGATAGTTTCTGGGCTCAGAAGGATGTTCTTGCCAACTGTCCTCAATGCGCTGTCCGCTACTTCGCGCGCCGCTCCGTTTCCTGCCCTCGTTGCGAAACTACTTCTTGAACATTGAGCTTTGAGGATCAGCCGAAAAGCACGAAAGCCGCGCCGCCCGCCACTATCGCCGCGGCACTCGCGGCCGAGACGATCCAGCCCGCTTGAGTACCGCCGAGACTGAACGTCATGCCCGCCTTTACCGCCGTGTTCACCGCAACGGCGATGGCGATTCCGAGCGCCGCCGTGTGGACCGCAATGCCGCCGCTGTTGGCGAGACGCGCGAGGGAAAGCGTGATGGCGTCCACATCGGCGATGCCGGAGAGGGCGGCCAGGATGGTGATACCGACATCGCCCGCGTAGGTGCTGATGATCTTCGCGAGCAGGCTGATCACGGCGATCAGGCCAGCGAGTTTCAAGGCGGTTCCGAGTTCGAAGGGGCTCTTCATGGTGAGCTGAGGACTCTCCGTGCTGCCCCGCCCATGGGTGAAGAAGAGCAGCCCTGCGACCGCGATCATGACGATCCCCGCCGCGCCGAGTGGCCATGCGAGCGGAAGAAGCAGCGCGTTGTTCAAAGCGCTCGCGACGACGAGCACGCGCCCGACCATGACCGATCCGGCAAGAAGAATGCCGCCGGCGAGAAGCGGGCTCGCAGTCGGATGCTCGCGCGCCATGCGGGCGAGGGTGACGGTGGTTGCGGTGGAGGAGGCCAGACCGCCGGCGAGCGCCGCGAGCGCGACGCCCGCTTGGCTCCCCATGATCTTCACGGCGATGTAACCGGCAAAGGAGATCGCCGCGATGATGATGGCAAGCAGCCAGATCTCCGCCGGATTGACGGAGTCCCAAGGATCGACGGTCCGGTCCGGCAGCAGGGGCAGGGCGAGGAACGTCATCGCGAGAAGAATGAGAGCGGAGCGGATCTCCAGCCATGTCAGACGCCTGACCCAGCTGTGCAGCGGCTGCTTGAGAGCCAGGATGAGCGTGACGACGACGCCAGCCGCTGTTGCGATCTCAAGATTACCGAGAACCGCATAGGCGCCGAGAGAGAAGGTGATGAGCCCGGCGACGACGCCGGTGACGCTGAAGTTCTCCTCCGCCTTTGCTTCCAGCCAGGAGAAGGCGCTGAAGGCGAGCGAGAAGCCGAGGAAGGAGAGAGCCAGAAAGACGACATTGGTGTGGGTCGTCAGGATGGCGGACAGGGCGCCAAGAAGGGCGATCAGCGTATAGGTCCGCAGGCCGGCGGTGCGCTCTCCCTCCGCCTCCTCGCGCTGCTTCCAGCCCCGCTCCAGGCCGATGAGCAGCCCGATGGCCAGGGCAACGACAAGACGGAAAAGCAGAGACGTGTCGTTCATGGCACTTGAGTCACCCGGCCGGCCAGCCTGACAGATCGCGGTTACCGACCATTCCTTGATTGTTTAGCACGGGCAACTTTCGAGCAACAGTCTAGCTTTCTCAAACGCGCCCATCGATGCTTTGCTTGGACCCTCTGCCGCGATACCTGTGGTGGGCGTTCCGCTCTCGAGGCCTGCCCATGATCGTCAGTCTGACCATTATCCTCCTCTGCCAGTTGCTTGGCGAGGTGGTCGCCCGCGGCTTCGGTTGGTCGTTGCCGGGGCCGGTGCTCGGCATGCTGATTCTGTTCGTGTTCCTGAACCTACGGGACCGGATCAGGACGAAGGTGCCGGAATTCGGCAGGACGCTCGACTCGACAGGGAAGGGGCTGTTGGCCCATCTCTCGCTGCTGTTCATTCCGGCGAGCGTCGGCGTGATCCAGCGGCTCGACGTGCTGGCCGATTACGGCGTCGGCCTTGCCGTTGCTCTCGTGGTCTCCACCTTCGTCACGCTCGTCGTGACCGTCGTCGCTTTCGTGGTGGTGTCGCGCCTCAGCGGCTCCGCGATGGAAACGGCCGAGGAGGGAAAAGCCCGTGACTGATCAGGCCTTCTCCCTCTGGGTCTATCTCTCGCAGACCCCGCTGCTCTGGCTCGTGGTGACGCTCAGTGCCTATGTCATCGCGGATCGCATCTCGCTTACCTTCAAGCGACATCCGCTCTTCAATCCGGTGCTGATCTCCGTGGTGACGGTCGCCCTCGTGCTGTGGGGCACGGGTACGTCCTACCCGGTCTATTTCGAAGGCGCGAAGTTCGTGCATTTCCTGCTCGGTCCCGCGACGGTCGCGCTCGCGATTCCGCTTTACGAGAACCGGCACATCGTGCTGCGCTCC
This sequence comes from Microvirga sp. VF16, assembly GCF_016864375.1. Taxonomy (GTDB): domain Bacteria; phylum Pseudomonadota; class Alphaproteobacteria; order Rhizobiales; family Beijerinckiaceae; genus Microvirga. The sequence continues at coordinate 1,480,617 of NZ_CP069354.1, forward strand.
ATCGTGCCGATGGTGGTGTCGCTCGTCGTGGGGTCCGTCACGGCCATCGTGTCGGCCGTCGCCGTCGCGCAGCTCTTCGGCATTCCCAATCCCATTCTCATTGCGCTCGCGCCGAAATCCGTCACCGCTCCCGTGGGCATGGGCATCACGGAAGCGCTCGGCGGCGATCCGGCGCTCACCGCTATCCTGGTGATGCTCACCGGCGTCACCGGCTCGATCATGGTCACGCCGCTGATGAATGCGTTGCGCATGAAGGATTGGCGTGCGCGCGGTTTTGCGGTGGGACTTGCCTCGCACGGCATCGGGACGGCGCGCGCGTTTCAGGTCAATTCGCTTGCCGGCACCTTTGCCGGCATCGCCATGGGCCTCAATGCGCTGGTTACCGCGCTGCTTCTGCCGCTGGTGCTGAGGCTGCTGCTGGATTAGGCCTTGTTTACACAATAGCAGTACCATGGAGCGCGATAGCATGTCGCCAATGGGGAATGGACCAATGACCGATCCTGCGCTCAAGAGGACGTCTAAGAAGCCAGCGAAGGATGCAAAATCGGCCGAGGCGAAGCCAGTCGCTGTGAACGCCGGGGAGCCGGTTCTTCTCTCGGGCGGCAACCCTCAGATCGCGAAGGGCTATGGCGATGCTCCCGTGCAGGCCTATATCGCTGCCATGCCGGGTTGGAAAAGCGATGTCGGGCGCCGGCTCGATGCGCTCATCGTGCGCACCGTTCCCGGCGTGCGCAAAGCCGTCAAATGGAACTCGCCGTTGTACGGCGTCGAAGGTCAGGGATGGTTCCTCAGCATCCATTGCTTCGCGAAATACATCAAGGTGGCTTTCTTCCGCGGCGGGTCGCTGAATCCCATCCCTCCCGAAGCGTCCAAGCACAAGGATGTGCGCTACTTCCACATCCATGAGCACGACCAACTGGACGAAGCTCAATTCGTCTCCTGGGTGAAGCAGGCCAGCGAATTACCCGGCGAGAAAATGTAGGCGGCAACAATCATGACGACGATGAAGACCGTTTCGCAGGACGCCGATAAAGGCGCCTCTGCCTCTCAGCTGATCGATGCAAAGATCAAGGAACTGAACGATTGGCGTGGTGAGACGCTCAAGCGCCTGCGCGCCCTCATCAAGCAGGCCGATCCCGATGTGATCGAGGAGGTGAAGTGGAGGGGCGTTCCGGTGTGGTCGCATGCCGGCATCATCTGCACCGGCGAGACCTACAAGAGCGCCGTGAAGATGACCTTTGCCAAAGGGGCCTCGCTCGATGATCCATCCGGCCTTTTCAATGCGAGCCTTGAGGGCAATACGCGGCGCGCCATCGATTTTCATGAAGGCGATGCGATCGATGAAGAGGCATTGAAGGCGCTCATCCGTGCGGCTGTGGCGCTGAACGTGGCGAAGAAGGCAGGCAGCCGTAAAGGGAAGTCGGCGGCTGAAACATAAAAACGCACGCACCGCTTTTCCCTCATGCGAGGTGGAGCAGATGTGCGGGGGCCATAGGACTCTGGCAGGTCGTACCACGTACGAACGTCGGGTTAGTCGCGCGACTATGCGGGAACGTATGTTAACCTGATCACGTCCCCGCCAATGCGATCGCTTGCCATGAGGCGCAGCGGCGGCCGCGGGCCGGCGAAGAAAGGCTTGCCGCGACCAAGCACGACGGGATGGGTGTACAGTCGATATTCATCGACCAGACCAAGTTCGGTCAGACTTTGCGCTAGCTCAGGTCCGGAAACTTCAATCTCCCCGTCCAGTTGGGCCTTCAGCCCGCGGATCGTCGCCTCGATGTCTTCCCCAATAAGAGTGGCATTCGGGCCGACGGACTTCAGCGAGCGCGATACGACCCATTTCGGTTGGCTCCGCCACGCCGCTGCATAGTCGCGTTGCGCCTCGTCCCACTCGGAATGGTCTTCGTCCCAATATCGCATCACCTCGTACATGCGGCGACCGTACACGCTGCCGGCCAGGCCGCGCACGTCGTCGATGAAATGACGAAAGAGCGCAGGATCAGGCGCAAATTCCATGTGATCGACATAGCCGTCCAAGGACTGGTTCAAAGCGAACACCAGCTTCGCCATGCTGCAGGATCTCCCCAAAGTTCCTCAAAAAAGGCTTGGGCCGATGCTACGCAGAAATGAAGTTTGTTACAATCTGGCCGCTGCTTCCTTGGTGAGTCCAATAGCAGGGTCCACTTTCCGATCCTGACCCGCAGTTCCTCGGACAACACGCCTTTGCCTAAAGTGGCTTCTCCGTCTGCGAACCGTTCGTCCCCAAGCTGCCCGTCGTCTCGCTTTGTCTCGGCAGGAACGCCGGAACGATGCCGTCCGCGACCAATGCGTGCAACTGACCGATGTAATTGTCCTCTCGCGACGGCTCGGTTGCGTTGGAGGTCATGACCACCGTCAGGCTGAGGCTCGGAATGACGTAGAGCATCTGTCCGCCGAAGCCCCAGGCGTAATGGGCTCTGTGCCCGTGCATCTCGCGCATGAACCAGCCATAGCCGTAAGCATCGCCGGTGAAGGGCGAGGAGGTGCGCGGCGTCCAGGATTCCCTGATCCAGTTCTCCGACACGACGCGCTTGCCGTCGATCATGCCGCCCTGACGATACATCTCGCCGAAGCGCAAAAGCGCGCGCGGCGAGAGCGCCATCTCGTTGCCGCCGAGATAGATGCCCTGCGGATCGCGCGTCCAGGGCGCGACATCGACTTCGAGCGGCTCGCCGAGCCAATCGCGCGCCAGTTCCAGCGTGCTGCGCTTCGAGGCCCGTGTCAGCGCAGCCGACAAGAGATGCGTGCTTCCGGTCGAATAGAGCATGCGCCCACCGGGCTCGTCGACGAACGGGCGCGAGAGAATGTAGCGCACCCAATTGTCGCTGCTGATCCATGCGCCGTAATTGCGGCCGGAAGTGCGCCCCAGTCCCGCTTGCATGGAGAGCAGATGGCCGATGGTGATTTTCTTGATCCGCGCATCGGCATCGGAGGGGATGCTTTGCCCGAGGATCGATGCGACCGGTTGGTCGACACCCCGCAGAGTGCCGCGCTCAATGGCAATGCCGACCAATGCCGACATGATCGTCTTCGATGCGGACTTGATGTTCGTCGGGCGGTCAAGCCGTGCACCACTGAATCCCCGCTCCACCAGGACGCTTCCATTGTGGGACACGATCAGGGAACGGAGGTTCGGAAGGTCGCTGGCGCGCGTGGCCGCTTCTTCGATCAGCTTCGCATCGGGCACCGGCGCCGGTGGAGGAGAGGTGGGCTGGGCCAATGCGCCAACGGCGCCGGTCAGCATCAGGAGAAAAGCCAAACCGGCTTTGGGGAGGGTGAAGCTTGAGAGGCAGAGCATAGAGAGTTCTGACATTGTGTTGCTGTCGGACAAGAACCGAGATGGACGGGCGTTCCGGCGGGGCAACGCCCTCACACGCCATTGTGAGCATCGACCATCCATGCGGCAGCCCGCCCCCAGCCCTGCACGGGTGGCATTGGTGCTCTTGCCGCCGATCCCTTATTTCCAGATAAATTTGTAAATCTAAGGCAATCAACATGTTGAAATCGTGGTTTACCCGCCCGCTCTGGCAGCGGGTCACCGTAGGCTTTGCCCTCGGCATCCTTGCCGGCGTGCTGGCCGGGGAGCAGGCCGCCGTATGGTTCAAGCCGCTCGGCGACCTCTACCTGAACCTCGTGCGGATGATCGTGATCCCGCTGGTGTTCTTCACCATCACGTCCAGCGTGGCGAAGCTTGCCGAAGCAGGTAACGTAGCCAGCCTGGGCCTGCGCACCCTGTTCTGGTTCATTGCCACCTCGGCCATCGCCGTGCTCGTGGGCATCGCCTTCGGGCATCTCATCGATCCGGGTCTCGGCCTGTCGAACCTGCCGCTCGGCGAGGTGAAGCCGCGCACGATCCCAACGCCGCTCGAGGTCCTGATCGGCATCGTGCCGACGAACCCGATCAAGGCCATGGCCGATACCAACGTGCTGCAGGTGCTCTTCTTCGCCGGCATCGTCGGCGCTGCCCTCGTCTCGCTCGGAGAGAAGACGGCCGGCATCCGCACCCTTGTCGACCAGGGCGCGACCGTCGTCTTTCGCATCACGCGCTGGGTGCTACAGCTCACGCCCATCGGCACCTTCGGCCTGATTGCCTGGGTTGTCGGGCGCTACGGTCTCGCCTCGCTGCTGCCGCTCGGCAAGTTCATCGCGGCCATGTATCTCGCCTGCCTGTTCCACATCGTCGTGGTCTATGGCGGTCTCCTGAAGGTGCACGGCCTGAAGGTCGGCCGCTTCTTCCGCGGCGCTGCGCCGGCGATGCAGATGGCCTTCGCCACCTCGTCGAGCCTTGCCACGCTGCCGATGTCCCTGCGCGTCGCGGTCGAGAAGCTCGGCGTGCCGCAGAGCTATGCGAGCTTCGCTTTGCCGCTCGGGGCCAACGTGAAAATGGATGGCTGCGGCGCGATCTATCCCGCCATCGCGTCGATCTTCATCGCGCAGTATTTCGGTCTCGATCTCTCGCTGACGCAGTACGTGCTCATCGGCTTGACGGCGGTTCTGGGCTCGCTCGGCACGGCAGGCGTGCCTGGCACCTCCATCGTCATGCTGACGCTGACCCTGAGTACAGCAGGTCTGCCGCTCGAAGGCATCGGTTACATCATCGCCATCGACCGCGTCGTCGATATGATGCGCACCATGACCAACGTGACGGGTCAGATCCTCGTGCCGGTGATCGTCGCGAAGGAGGAGCGCATTCTCGATCAGGCCGTCTATGACGGCAATGTCGAGACGCATACGCCGGCCGGTGAAGCGGTTCTGGTCGCCGCCGAATAATCGTTAGCTACGAACGCGAAAAACAAAAAAGGCGGGCCTGCTGAGCCCGCCTTTTCTTTTTGGGTTTGTTCGAACTCAGAACAGGAAGTCCGAAGCGCCGATCAGCGAGAGCTTCACGTTGATGAGCGTGATCGACTGGCCGTCGGCCTTGATCAGCACGTCGTCAACTTTGCCGTCGCTGTCCGCGTTGAATTTGCGGATGCTGAGATCGTTGAAGCTCAGATCGGTGGCGCGCAGATCGATGCGGTCGCTGGCGTTCCTGAAATCGGTGATCTTGTCCTTGCCCCATTGGCCCGAGAAGCGGAACGTGTCCGTGTTCGTGCCGCCGGTGAGGATGTCGTTGCCGCTGCTGCCGGAAAGCGTGTCCTTTCCGCTGTCGCCATAGAGCCGGTCGTTCCCGGCATTGCCGGTGAGGGCATCGTTGCCGGTGCCGCCATAGAGCTTGTCGTTGCCGCCGTTGCCGTAGAGCTTGTCGTTGCCGCCATTGCCCTTGATCGTATTGGCTACGGACGTTCCCTTGAGGGTGTTGTTGCTCGCGGTGCCGCTGATCGTGGTCGAGGTCGGCGTGGAGGGGGTTCCCGTTGTCGGGTCGATGAGATCGAGCTTCACATTCGAGGCGCTGATCGTCACCTGCTTGGTCACCGCGGCAAAGCCGCCGCCGGAGAACGTGACCTCATAGGTGCCGGCCGCGAGCGCCAAGCCGTAGCCGCCGGCGCTTTCCGTCGTCGTGCTGTATCGGGCGCCGGTCGAACTCACGGCCGTCACCGTCAATCCACCGAGGCCCTCGCCGATGTCGTAAAAAAGGTCGCCGTCCTTGTCGTCCATGCCGACGCCAGTCAGAAACACCTTCGTGCCGGACTTGGCGAAGTTCTGCGTGACGAAGGCCCCGTCCCAGGTCTGGTACGGACCGGTGTCGAAGCCGATGCCGATCTCGCGGAAGGTCCCGTTGAGGATATTCGCCTTGTGGCCCGGGCTGTTCATCAGGCTCGTGTGCAGCAGCTCCACCTCGTCCTGGAGGCCCGCAGGAGCGCGCGTGCTGGCCCACGCGATATTCTCCGCCGAGGTCCAGGAACCCGAGAAGGTGTAGCCTGCCTGAATCATCCGCTGATGTGGGGAAGACCCGCCTGCTCCCGTATGGGAGAACGTGTCGGTCGCGATCATCCAGTTGCTGTGCGAATCCGCCGATTCGTTGAGATCGCCGTTGAAGGTGAGCGGCTGAGCGCCCGTCTTCGCCCGTTCACGGTTCACCAGTTCGAGCATGAACTGCTCATAGGCCGTGGCTTGCGACATCAAATACCCCTTGGTGCTTATTCGTTTTCCCGTTGTCCGGGCTAATGGCCTGGGGCTTAGAGACTAAATGGGAAGAAGTTGTGGCTCGATCGTTATAGGGTTTCGAGCTGTCTGGCGCGTCTATTGACGTATGGTCGAGAGGAACTTTGCCCTACCTGCGCTGTAACCCTGCTCTGCAGCATGAGAGGGAGATCGGGGCCGCATTCTGGTCTATAGCGGAACCCGGAAACGCCTTATGCCAAGCTTGGCAGCATAACGAAGAATGTCGATGACCAACCAAACATCAGCCATGTCCGTTGCATCCCGTCCCATCTCGGCGGAGAGGGTCGCGGTCCCGATCCTGGTTGCCATCAGCATTTCGCATCTGCTGAACGATCTCATCCAATCGCTGCTGCCGGCGATCTACCCCATCCTCAAGAGCAATTTTCACCTCGATTTCGGCCAGATCGGGCTGCTCACGCTGACCTTCCAGTGCACTGCATCGCTGCTTCAACCGATGATCGGCACGTTCACGGACCGGCGGCCGCAGCCATTCTCCCTCGTGGTCGGCATGGGCTTCACCCTGATCGGGTTGCTGACGCTGTCGCAGGCGGGATCCTATCCGGTCCTGCTTTTGGCGGCGGCGCTCATCGGCATGGGATCCTCGGTGTTCCACCCGGAATCCTCCCGTGTCGCACGCCTGGCCTCCGGCGGACAGCACGGACTGGCGCAGTCGGTGTTCCAGGTCGGCGGCAATGCCGGAAGTGCGCTCGGGCCCTTGCTTGCCGCCTTCATCGTCGTTCCCTTCGGGCAGCCGAGCATCGCCTGGTTTTCCGCGGTGGCTCTGCTGGCGATGCTGATCCTGTTTGTCGTGGGGCGCTGGTATCAGGCCAAGCTCGCGGATCTGCGCGCCAAGCCGCGCATGAGCGAGGCCGGATCGCTGTTCTCGAAGCGGCGCGTCGTGGTCTCGATCGGAATCCTGATGCTGCTGATCTTCTCGAAGGATTTCTACGTCGCGAGCTTCACCAACTATTTCACCTTCTACCTGATCTCCAAGTTCCAGCTGTCCGTGCAGGACGCGCAGATCCACCTCTTCATCTTCCTCGGTGCGCTCGCCGTCGGCACGCTACTCGGCGGGCCCATCGGCGACAGGATCGGACGGCGCTATGTGATCTGGCTCTCGATCCTCGGCGTCCTGCCCTTCACCCTCGCGCTGCCCTTCGCCGATCTGTTCTGGACGACCGTGCTGAGCGTCATCGTGGGCGTGGTCCTGGCCTCCGCCTTCTCGTCCATCCTGGTCTATGCCATCGAGCTGGTGCCAGGCCGCGTCGGCATGATCGCGGGCTTCTTCTTCGGATTCTCATTCGGCATGGCGGGCCTCGGCGCCGCGGCGCTCGGGCATCTCGCCGACATCACGAGCATCGCGACCGTCTATACGATCTGCTCGTTCCTGCCAGCCATCGGTCTTCTCGCGTATTTCCTGCCGAAGATCGAAAAGCCCCGGGCCTAGAAGGAAGTCCTGTCAGCCCAGCGCCGCCCTTGCGGCGTCCTCCAGAGCCTTCATCGCCATGCGATACGGTCCAGGTCCATGGCTGATGCGGGCGACACCGAGTTCTGCGAGGCGTGCAGCCGGGGGTGTCTTGGCGCTCGCCATGATGTTCACCGGCAGAGGCGAACCTTCGACGACACGCGCGATGAGCTTTTCGTCGACGAGGCCCGGGACGAAAAAGCCATCCGCACCGGCATCGGCATAGGCGCGGCCGCGCTCCAGGGCTGTCGCGACATGGCTCTCGTCGTGCTGATACGGAGCCGCGAGCAGGAACACGTCCGTGCGCGCATTGAGGAACGCGGGGATGCCGAGCCGGTCGGCCGCTTTTTTGGCGCCGGTGAGACGCGCAGCCTGATCGGCGATCTCACGCAAAGGACCCGACTCGCGAAAACTGTCCTCGATATTGTAGCCGATGGCGCCTGCCTCGATAGCGCGGGCAATCGTGCCGCCGACCTCGTCCGGGTTGGCGCCGTAGCCGGTTTCCAGATCGATGGTGACCGGAAGATCGGTGGCCGCCACGATGCGTTCGAGATTGGCGATGGCAAGATCGAACGGCATGAACTCACCGTCCTCGAAGCCATGCGCCGCCGCAACCGACCAGCTGCCGGTCGCAAGAGCCTTCGCGCCGCTTGCCGCTACGGCCTTGGCGCTGCCCGCATCCCAAACATTGAACAGGATGATCGGTTGTCCGGGAATGTTGAGGGCCCTGAACGTCTTGGCCTTCGTGACTTGATCGGTCATGTCCTTCACCCCTTGGAGAATGTTGCTGCGAGGCGGCGCTCGTGTTCGAGCAGCCATTGCTTGCGCCAGATCTTGCCACCATAGCCGGTCAAAGATCCATCCGCACCGATGACACGATGGCAGGGCACGATGATGGCGACCTGATTGGCCCCGTTCGCCCGCGCCACCGCGCGGGCCGCGTCGGGACGGTCGAGGAAGCGGGCGATCTCGCCATAACTGTGCGTGGTGCCAGTCGGGATTTGGCGCAGGGCCTCCCAGACCGTGGCTTCGAACGGCGTGCCTTTCTGAACGATGGGCACGTCGAACGAGATCGAGCGGCCGGCAAAATATTCTTCCACCTGATGAGCGAGGGTGTCGAGCATAGGATGCTGCCCGAATGAGATCGGCCCGACGCGCTTGCGCAGTCGCTCGATCTCGGTTGGAAGCGCCTTGCGCTCCGCGAATTCGAGCAGATGTACGCCGGCATCGTCCGCGACAGCGAGCATCGCGCCAATGGGCGTGTCGAGCCATTGGGCAGTCAGGATCTGACGCGTTGTCGTGCGGATCGGTGCGTCGCCGATGAGCTTGCTGATCGCATCGCGAAAGCCGCTGCCGGACTCATAGCCGGCATCGAGTTGGGCATCCATCACGGAGCCTCCCTGTTGCAATGTGTTCACCGCGAGCCCCAGACGCTGCGATCTCGCGTATTGCGCGAAGGTGATGCCGTATTCGCGCTGGAAGGCGCGGCGGACAGTAGATGGATCGTAGCCGAGAGCTTTGACATCCTCGGCGCTCCACCGCCGTTCCGGCTCGGCCCTGATCCTGTCCCTCAAGGTGTCGAGCGCGCCGCTCGTCGGCCGTTTGATGTCGAGGGGCTTGCAGCGCAGGCAGGCGCGAAAGCCTGCATCCTGCGCCGCGTCCCTGCAGGAGAAGAACACCACATTGTCGCGCTTCGGCTTGCGGGCCGGGCAGGTCAGGCGGCAGAAGATACCGGTCGTCTTCACGCCCACATAGGCGAACCCCTCATAGGAAGGATCGCGGGCGATCAGGGCGGCAAAGAGGGTGTCGTCGTCACGGAGCATTGGCATGACCCTGTTTTAGCGCAACCCTTAGGCCCGTGTCGCCGGAAACGAGGCGTGTATTTTTCTTTCCGCGGGTCCCGCTCAGGGGACCGGCGCAACATCCACGCTCAGGCGCATCTCCGGATGGATGCCGCAGATCACGTCGTAATGGCCCGGCTGGTCGAAACCAATGGCAACGGTGTCGCCGGGATTCTGAGCGTCCGAGTTGAAGCTCTTGCCGGGCCCGTCGAGACGGACGTTGTGGACGCGTGTATCGTCGTTGAGGATGCGCAGGGCCTCGCCCACCTTCAGGATGACGGCGCCTGGCGAGAAGCGCCGGTCCTTCTGGCTGACGGTGGATGTGGCGACCGCCTCCGCATTCGTGCCCCAACTCATCGTCCTCGGAGGCAGGCTTGCCGGACGGGGAGGATCGTCGCTGGAGAGGGTGTTGAGGAACGCGACGAGTTGCGCCCGCTCCGTCGTGCTGAGTTCGATCCGCTGCGGCAGATCCGCTGAAAGGGTAGGGCGCTGCACGATGCGTTTCGCGTAGTGATCCACCACGTCCTCGAAGGTCGTGAGCGAGCCGTCATGCATATAGGGTGCGGACCAGACCCGCTCGCGCAGGCTCGGCGTCTTGAAGGCATGGTCGGCGGCCTTTAAACCGAGAATGGGTCCACGTCCCCTGTCCTCGCTTGGCAGGCCAATGTCGTGGAAGGCTTCGTCGGTGAAGCGCCAGCCTTGATGACAGGCGACGCAGCTGGCCTTGCCGACAAAGAGCGCAAAGCCCGCCATTTCGTCCGGCTCCAGAGCCTTGTCGTCGCCCTTCACCCAGCGGTCGAAGCGGGTTTCCGGCGAGATGAGCGTGCGCTGAAACGCGGCGAGCGCCTTTGCGAGATTGTCTTGCTTCACCGCGGGATCGTCCGGGAAGGCAGCAGCGAAGGCTTGGTGCATTTGCGGATCGGCGCCGAGCTCACGCAAGGCCGTCTGCAGGTTGCCGGCCATCTCGCGCTCGTTCTCGATCGGCGCCATGGCCTGCGTTTCAAGGCTCGATGCCCGCCCGTCCCAGAAGAAGGACAGGCCCCAGGCCAGGTTCCAGAGCGGGGGCGTGCGACGGCCGAGAGGTTGTCCGTCGTGGCCGATATGGCGGTCGACGCCGTCGGAGAAGGACAGGTCAGCCTGATGGCAGGTCGAACACGCCATATCGCCGGAGCCCGACAGGCGCGTCTCTTCAAACAGCTTCGCCCCGAGAACAATCTTTTCCGGGGTGGCGGGATTGTCTGCAGGCGTCGGCATATGATCAGGACGCGCGAAAACCTTTCGCCAATGTTCTGTGTCGAACGGAGCGGCCTCGTCGGCTGCTCCGCCGACGAGGCCTGCGAGCAGGAGGCTCGCAAGCACTCGGCCGGCTTTGGCAAAACCTTCACGCGTCATGAATGTTAGCGAAGATTCCCGAGCTGCAGCTCGAACTTCGACACGCTACTCAGGAACTCTCCGGAATCCTTGACGGCCTGCTTCGGCGGCGTCACGGACGGGAAGGTCGCCTTCAGCTCGTTGAGGCTCGCCTGCAGAGCCTTGGCCGCATCGACATTTTTCGCGGTGGCGGCGGGCATGACCGTTCCGACGAGGCGGTCCACTTCCAGCACGAAGCCGCGTGCATCCTGATATTCGACCACGTTGGCGATACGGCCTTTTTCGACGGCCTCTTCATATTCGTCGGCCGCCTGCTGCAGCACCTCGAGAGCCGTTTCGAGCACGAAATAGGGGCCATTCTCTTCCTTCGCCTTCACGGCGGTTTCGGCCGCCGCCAGACGCTCGTCGAGAGCCGCGCGGGCGCGGGCATAGGCTTCCTGGTTCTTGGCTTTCACGGTTTGCGAAAGGGCCTTCAGGGCGACCTGGAACGGCGCGACGTTGAAGGTCTTCAACTGATCCCGGATGCTGGCATAGATCTCCTCTTCCGGATGCAGGAAATGGGGCAGGGCATCTGCCCAGCGCCCGGCCTCGATGAGTTCGGCACCGACGAGAAGATGGCCGCGGATCATCTCGATGCCGCGATAGAGATGGAGGGAAGGCTCCAGCTGCGCGGCGCCTCCACCCTCGCCTTCTCCCTCGCCGCCGGCCGTGGCCGCGGGTGCGGCGTGGCCCTGGTGCTGGGCGAGGTGAAGCAGGGGCTGATCGGCCTTGGCCTCGATCCCGGCCGGGGGAGGAGCGTGCAGGATCGTTGCTTGAGAAGCTGCGGGTGCTGCGACCAGGACGGCGGTGCTCAGGCCCGCCCAAATCTTCCGTTTCTTCATGACATCTCCCCTCGGCAGGACAAGGTCGCCGCGGCCAGTTTAGAAAAATTAAAAACTGTCTTTCTTTACAAGGATTTAGCTACATCTTATGGGGATTTCTGACAAGCCTGAAGGGGGTCTTCCCATGCTGATCACGATTGCGGACGTGCTGCCCCAAGGTGAACTCGAAGAAGTCCGCACGATGCTGGGCTCCATGCGCTTTGAGGATGGCCGCGCGACGGCGGGCTGGAGCGCCAGACTCGTCAAGGACAACGAGCAGGTCCGCGAGGGGGCCGCTCTGACGCTGCTTCGGGAGAAGGTGTCGAAGGCCATTCTCGGCAACGAGGTCTTCAGCCTCGCCGTGCGCCCGAAAGCGCTGACGCCGCTGACCTTTGCCCGTTATGGACAAGGCAAGGAATACGGCTCCCATGTGGACAATCCGCTGATGAACGGTATTCGCACGGACGTGTCCTTCACGCTCTTCCTGGCCGATCCGGAATCTTACGACGGCGGCGAACTCGTGATCGAATCCGTCTCCGGCGAGGAGGAGGTGAAGCTGCCCGCGGGCCACCTCATCGCCTATGATTCGACGAGCCTGCATCGGGTGGCACCGGTCACCCGCGGCGAGCGCATGGTGGCGGTCGGCTGGGCGCAGAGCTATGTCCGCGACAGCGCCCGGCGCGAGCTTCTGTTCGATCTCGAAACCGCCAAGCGCAGCCTGTTCGCCCAATCCGGCAAGACACCGGAATTCGACCTCCTGGCGAAAAGCAGCGCCAATCTTTTTCGGATGTGGGCGGAGGTGTAAGCGTCCGACTTCCCAGTCCGGCTATCACTCCGCTCCCATCCTGAGGAGGTGCAGGTTGATATGGAGTCGGACTTGCCTGGACCCGCTGTGTCCTACTGCCAGGAGTAGTTGAAGCTGATGCTGACGCGCTCGCTTTCGGCCTCGTTCAGGGGCACCTCGTGGCGCAGCCAGCTTTCCCAGAGCAGTACCGTGCCGGGGGCAGGCTTCATATAGGCGAATTGCCGGTTCTCCTGCTTGGCCTTGGCCTTGCGTGGCGGGGCGGCCATCATGAAGCCGAGGCGCGGATCCTCAAGCTTGAGCGCGCTCGCGCCTTCCGGAATTGTCACGTAATAGGTGCCGCTCACCACCGAATGCGGGTGGATGTGCGAGGTGTGGATGCCTCCGGGCGGGAGGATGTTGATCCACAGGCTGTCGAGGACAAGCTTGCGGCCCTGGAGATCGAATTCCAGCTCCTTGGCGAAGGCCGCCACATGCTTGTCGAGCTCCTTCAGAAGCTCGCCGAAGACCGGCACTCGCCAAGGCAGGTCGTTCAGGGAGGCATAGGACGTGTAGCCCGGATAGCCATGCTTGGCGCACCAGCGTTGGCCCGCCTCGTCGTCCTCGGCAATGGACAGGCAGGCGGCTTCGAGCTCCGCATTGCGGCTCTCGGCCTTGGCGCCGGTCAGCTCGGCGCGGTAGACTTTGGTGACGAAAAGCGTGTCGATACTTGCCATAGCTTGGCTCTATTCCGGCCGCCGGTTTCTGTCAAAGCCATTGCTCTTTCGGGACGGGCATCCCAGCTTTCATGTTGGAAAGTTTCCTCATGGCTTGAAGGATCCATGAGGGCAACACACCTTGGCCTCATGATGTCGTCCTCCCTCGTCCCGACCGCTTCAAGCGATCTTCTGACCATGGCTCGAAGCCTCGATGCCGAAAGCCTCGCACGTGTCATCGCTTTGCGGGACTGGCTAATCACGGCCGCAGGCCAGATGGAGGATTCGAACGAGGTCCTGGCTGGCTTCCTCACCCGTCTGATCGATCTTGGCCTGCCCATCGACCGGGCCGTTTCCGCCATCGAGACGCTGCATTCGGAATATGCCGGGATCGGCCGCTTCTGGACCCGGGAGGAGGGCACCATCGTGCGCTACCTTCCTCACGGGGACCGCCGCGAGGCGATTTATCAGACCAGCCCCTTCGCCCATGTCAACCGCACCGGCGAGTGGCTGATCCTCGATCTCGCGATCACGCCCGACGATCTCTTTCCGATCGTCCCGGAGCTGAAGGAAGCAGGCTACCGTCATTACGTCACCATCCCGATCCGCTTCACCAACGGGGCTGAGAACGCGATCTCGTTTGCAACGAGGTCGCCGGAAGGATTCGGCATGCGTGAACTGACGATCCTGCGCATGGTCATGCCGTCCTTCGCGCTCGTGACCGAGCTGCGTGCCACGAGCAACCGACTCGACGAGGTGCTGCGCATCTATGTGGGGGACGATCCGCACAAGGCGATTCTGTCGGGCGCCATCCAGCGCGGACAGGTGACGCGGATACGCTCGGCCATTCTGTTCGCCGACATGCGCGACTACACGCATATCTCCTCGACGCTGAGCCCTGAAAATGCGGTCGAGCTGTTGAACAACTATTTCGATTGCCTCGTGCCGCCCATCGAGGATGAGGGCGGAGAGGTGCTGAAGTATCTGGGCGACGGGCTACTCGCCATCGTACGCGACAAGGGCGACGATACGGGCGGTGCGGCGCAATCGGCGCTCACCGCCGCCACCAAGGCTCTTCGTCGCATCGAGGCGGCCAACAATGAAGGACGCTTTCCCGTGCCGATCAATGTCGGCTTCGCGCTCCATCATGGCGATGCGGCCTACGGCAATGTCGGCTCCGGTCAGCGCCTTGACTTCACGGTGATCGGCCGCGACGTGAATCTTGCGAGCCGCATTGCGGAGTTGAACAAGAGCCTCGGCGAGCCGCTGCTCATGTCGAAGCCCTTCGTCGAACATCTGTGGGGCAACCCTTCGCCGCTCGGCGCGCACGCGGTCCAGGGTTTTGCCGAGGCAGTCGAGGTCTACAAGCCTTAAAAGCTATCGCGTCCATGCGGCGCGTCGAGATTGATGATCGGCCCGAGCGGCACGATGCCGCTTGGATTGATGGTCCTGTGGCTTTCGTAATAATGCCCTTTGATGTGAGCCATGTTCACCGTCTCGGCGATACCGTCCGTCTGGTAGAGATCGCGTAGGTAGCCTAAGAGATGCGGATAATCCGCGATGCGGCGCAGGTTGCATTTGAAATGGCCGACATAAACCGGATCGAAGCGCAGCAGCGTGGTGAAGAGACGGATATCGGCTTCGGTCATCCTGTCGCCGCAGAGATAGCGGCGTGAGGACAGGCGCTCGTCGAGAAAATCGAGCGTTTCGAAAAGCGGATGGATCGCCTCTTCATAAGCCTGCTGCGTCGTCGCAAAGCCCGCCTTGTAGACGCCGTTGTTCAGAGTGTCGTAGACGCGCGCGTTCAAAGCGTCGATCTCGTCCCGCAGCTCCTCCGGGCAGTAATCGCCTGGCTTCGCTCCCAATCCGTCGAAGGCGGAGTTCATCATGCGGATGATCTCGGCCGATTCGTTATTCACGATGGTGCCGGTCGCCTTGTCCCAGAGCACGGGCACCGTCACGCGGCCGGTATAATCGGGCTCGGCTGCGGTGTAGACCTGATGGAGATACTGTGCGTTGTTGATGGGATCCGGAAGGACGCCGGGGCCGTCCTCGAAGGTCCAGCCATGCTCCAGCATGCGCCAGTGCACGACGGAGATGTCGATCATTCTCTCCAGGCCTTTGAGCTTGCGCATGATCAGCGTGCGGTGGGCCCAGGGGCAGGCGAGCGAGACATAGAGATGGTAGCGCCCGGGTTCCGCCTTGAACCCGCCTTCTCCCGTCGGACCAGGAGATCCATCGGCGGTGACCCAGTTCCGGAAGGCAGAAGGCTTGCGCACAAAGCGCCCGCCTGTGCTCTTGGTGTCGTACCAGCGGTCCTGCCACACACCGTCAATCAGCAACCCCATCCCATCCTCCATCTCCGGCCTCGTCCGGGAGACCCGATTCGAGCGTGAAAGCAGACAGATGGTCGAACCCGGCACGGGTCAAGAGGCATCCTGGATCTCCGATGCCTCGAGAGCGCATGCGATAGCCGGCCCGGAAGAGGAGGGCAAAACCGGCTTGACGGGATTTGAGATGTATTACAGGAACATGAAGGGTCCAGGTTCGTCCTGGACTGCCCTTCTCTCTGAGCTTCGGTTCCCGGAAAAGGGCACAGCCTTCCGCCACGACAAGGGGTGACGAAAGGCTTTCCCTCCATTAGAGGTTCCCTTGCCTTCCTCGGAAGGGCCTGTAGCTCAATGGTTAGAGCCGGCCGCTCATAACGGTCTGGTTGCAGGTTCGAGTCCTGCCAGGCCCACCACTCTCCAATGCGTTGGTTTTCAGTGGCAACTCAGCCTGCACTACGGCGGGAGGTTGAACGCGTGCTTGATGCCCAGAACGATGCCGTTCACGGCCACGCTGGCGAGGATGAGTCCCATGACCCGGCTGATGACGCTGGCGCCGGCGTCGCCGATGATCTTGATGATCCGGGAGGCCATAAGCATGAGGATCAGCGTCATGAGCAGGATGAGAGCCATCTGAGCCACGGTTTCAGCCTGCTGTGCAATGCTGAACTTGGTGTTATCCGTGAGCGAGACGACGGCCAGCATGGCGCCCGGGCTCGCGATGGAGGGAATGGCAAGCGGGTAGATCGACCGGTCGATATCCGAGGTCTCGATATCCTTCTCCTCGGCTTCGATCTTCGGCTCCCCGAAAATCATCGTCAGTGCGAACAGGAAGAGAACCACGCTGCCGGCGATCTGGAAGGCATCGAGGTCGATCTCCATGGCCTGAAGCAGCGCCTGACCCGCAACGACGAAAAACAAGAGGACGAAGAAGGCCGCCACCGTTGCCCTGAAGGCGGTTCGCCTCGCGGCGACGGCGCTCATGCCGGCCGTAACGGCCAGAAATACCGGAAGTGTTCCAATCGGGTCGATCACGACCCACAAGGTGATCAGGTCGGTGAAATACTGGCCCATCGGCGGTGGCCCTCGCCTCTATGTCACAGATAATGCGCCTTGGGCGCAAAGCCAAGCTTATCCGGATCGCCTGTCGGAACAGAATGATCGCGGCTCTCGTCGCATTCACGGCGTAACGTTCCGACTTGTGTTCCCGGGCTTCCGTCATGGTAATCTCCCAAGCGACGACGGGAGCCCGGAATGACTGGTCGAACAGAGAGCCGTAAAAACCCTGTGCGTGGGCTGGTGTGCCCGAATGCCGAAAAATCCGTCTCGCTGGCGCTGCAGGGCGGTGGCGCGCATGGTGCCTTCACCTGGGGCGTTCTCGATTATCTTCTTGAAGATGGCCGGCTCACCATCGAGGCGATCACGGGCGCGAGCGCCGGTTCGATGAATGCGGTGGTGCTTTTCGAAGGCTGGCTCGAAGGCGGACGAGACGGCGCGCGCGAACAGTTGCGCAAGTTCTGGAAACGGGTGAGCCTCGACGGTGTGCTCTCGCCGCTCCAGCGTTCACTGTTCGATCGCCTGTTGAGCTACTGGAGCTTCAATGGCTCCTCATCTCATCTTTGGTTCGATGCTTGGTCGCGCGTCGCGAGTCCCTACGACCTAAATCCGCTCGACATCAATCCCCTGCGCGATGCCCTCAACAGCCTGATCAATTTCGAGCGGGTGAGGGCCTGCAAGGATGCAAAGCTGTTCATCGCCGCGACCAACGTCTGGTCCGGAAAGATCCGAATCTTTACCGGCCCTGAGCTGACCGTGGACCATGTGCTCGCCTCAGCTTGCCTGCCGATGCTCTTCAAGGCAGTCGAGATCGACGGAGAGCCTTACTGGGATGGCGGCTATACGGGCAATCCGGCGCTCTTCCCGCTTTTCTACGAAACACAAACGGACGATATCCTGCTGGTGCAGATCAATCCGATCGAGCGCCGGACGACGCCGCGAACCGTGCAGGAAATCCAGAACCGGCTGACCGAAATCACGTTCAATGCCAATCTGCTGCAGCAGCTCAGATCGGTCGAGTTCGTGACGCGGCTGATCGAGGAGGGAAAGCTTTCGACCAAGGATTACAAGCACGTCTTCATGCACCGGATCCATGGCGGGCAGGAGCTTGATGAGTTCACCGCCGCGTCCCGCCTCAGTGCTCAATGGAGCTTCTTCAAGGAGCTCAAGGATCTTGGCAGAAATGCCGCCCGCACATGGCTTGCCAAGAACTACCGGTTCATCGGGCAGGAAAGCACGCTCGATCTGCGCAATGCCTATACCTGAGCACCTAGCCAACCGGCTAGGTGTGCGGCCATGGGTGCCATCCCATCATTGAAGCTGTGGGCACCGTTTCAATCGAATCTCATGGACAGCTTAAGCAGATCGAAGGTGCAGCCAGGTTCTGTACCTGTTGCGTATCACTGTTGCGTATCTTGTCAGAAACTCATCAATGCGTAGTATTGCATCGCAATAAGGATAAAGGCTCCTCCACGTGCCGTTGCACACAGGGCTGAGAGCCGAAATTTGGAAGTATGGTGCTGCGTCGATAGTCCCGATCAGGAGGTTACGCATGCGCTTTCCTCGATCCGTGTTTGTTTCCAGCGTTCTTTTTTCATGGTTCGGCGCGGCGAGCCTGGCCTTGGCCCAGGGCGGTCCTGCGCCGCCGCCACCGGTCACAGTCGCAAAACCCCTCGTGAAAGATATCGTCGAGCGGGATGATTTCATCGGGCGCTTCGAGGCCATCGATCAGGTCGATATACGGGCGCGGGTCTCGGGTTACCTCGACAAGGTGCATTTTCAAGATGGCACCTTTGTCAAGGCGGGAGACCTTCTCTTCACCATCGACCAGCGGCCCTATCGCAATGCGCTTGAGCAGGCGCAATCAGCCGTCACATCGACTCAGGTTCGCCTGGAATTCGCGCAGAGCGATCTCGAACGCGCCGAGCAGCTGCGCCGAACCGGCAATATCACCGATCAGCTTTACGATCAGCGGCGGCAGGCGTTCCTGACGACCAAGGCGGAGCTGGACCGTGCGCAGGCAGCGTTGCGGCAAGCGCAGCTCGATGTCGAATTCACGGAGATCAAAACGCCCCTATCGGGGAGAATTTCGCGCAAGCTCGTCTCCGAGGGCAATCTGGTCAATGCCAACGAGACGATCCTGACGAACGTTCTCTCGCTCGATCCGATCCAGTTCTACTTCGACGTCGATGAGCGCTCCTACCTGGCCTTTTCGCGGCAAACTCGTGGCGGCACGAATACCTCCGCCAGCGGAGAGACCAATGAAGTCGTGCTCACATTGACGGACGAGCGCCTCGGGCAGCGCAAGGGACATCTCGATTTCGTCGACAACCGGCTCGACTCGGCAAGCGGCACGATCCGTGTGCGCGCGGTCTTCGAGAACAAGGATCGTTTCCTGACCCCCGGCCTGTTCGGCCGCGTCACGGTGGGCGCCTCCGATCCTTACAAGGGCATTCTCCTGCCCGACGAGGCCATCGGCAGCGACCAGGACAGGCGCGTCGTCTACGTGGTCGGCGAGAACAACACTGTCAATCTTAAGCCCGTGCGTATCGGTCCAAGGATCGACGGTTACAGGGTCATCCGGGACGGGCTGACCGGCAACGAGACGGTGGTCGTAAACGGTCTTGTCCGGATTCGGCCCGGAGCGCCGATCACGCCGCAAATGACGACCCTTCCCCCGATGCGGGAACGAAACGGCAGCTGATCTTACGCGAGGAGGGCGCTTTTCATGCGCTTTGCCCATTTCTTCGTCGACCGCCCCATTTTCGCGACGGTCCTGTCGGTGCTGTTCCTGGTCATCGGCGGGATCGCGTACACGACCCTGCCGGTCGCGCAATATCCGGAGGTCGCGCCGCCAACCGTGGTGGTCCGGGCGAGCTATCCGGGAGCCGATGCGCAGACGGTTGCGGCGACGGTCGCGACACCGCTGGAGCAGCAGATCAACGGTGTCGAGGACATGCTCTACATGTCCTCGTATTCGACCGGCGACGGTGCTATGGCGTTGACGATCACCTTCAAGCTCGGCGCCGATCTCGACAAGGCCCAGGTGCTGGTTCAGAACCGCGTGGCCATTGCAACGCCGCGCCTGCCGGAAGAGGTGCGGCGCCTCGGCGTGACGACACTCAAGAGCTCGCCCGATCTGATGATGGTCGTGCACATGCTCTCGCCGGACAATTCGTATGATCAGCTCTATGTCTCGAACTACGCCCGCAACTATGTGCGCGACATCCTGTTGCGGCTCGATGGCGTGGGCGATCTCATCATCTTCGGCGAGCGGCAATATTCCATCCGCATCTGGCTCGATCCGGAGAAGCTTGCCTCCTACGGCATGACGTCGAGCGAGGTGGTGCGCGCGATTCAGGAGCAGAATGTTCAAGTGTCCGGCGGCGCCTTGGGGCAGGAGCCGACACCGACGGATGCGGCGTTCCAGCTGACGGTGACGACACAGGGGCGCTTCGAGGATCCACGCCAGTTCCGGCAGATCATCGTTCAGGCGACACCGCAGGGCCGTCTCGTGCGGCTGCAGGACGTCGCCCGCATCGAGCTCGGCGCCCAGGATTACGTGACGAATTCCTATCTTAACGGCAAGCCTGCCGTCGCCCTCGCGATTTTCCAGCGGCCTGGCACCAACGCGCTCGCCGCGTCGGATCAGATTACCCGGACCATGGAGGAGCTCAAGGGCAACTTTCCGCCTGGCATAGCTTATCAGATCGTCTATAATCCCACGGAATTTATCGCCGAGAGCGTGAACGAGGTCTACAAGACCCTGTTCGAGGCCACGGTGCTCG
Organism: Microvirga sp. VF16; assembly: GCF_016864375.1. Lineage (GTDB taxonomy): Bacteria > Pseudomonadota > Alphaproteobacteria > Rhizobiales > Beijerinckiaceae > Microvirga. Next base: position 1,500,966 of record NZ_CP069354.1, read on the forward strand.
TCGTGATCGTGGTGTTCGTGTTCCTGCAGAGCTGGCGCACGGCGATCATTCCCATCGTGGCAATTCCCGTCTCGCTGATCGGCACCTTTGCCTTCATGGCGGCCCTTGGATTCTCGATCAACACCTTGACCCTTTTCGGCATGGTTCTGGCCATCGGCATCGTGGTCGACGATGCCATCGTGGTGGTGGAGAATGTGGAGCGTAACATCGCTCTCGGCATGTCGCCGCGGGATGCCGCCCACACGACCATGGACGAGGTCGGCACCGCGCTCGTGGCCATCGCGCTAGTCCTGGTGGCAGTCTTCGTGCCGACGGCTTTCATTCCGGGTATATCCGGTCAGTTCTACCGGCAATTCGCCCTGACCATCGCAGTCTCTACAGTCATCTCGGCCTTCAACTCCCTGACATTGTCGCCGGCCCTCGCGGCATTCCTCCTGAAACCCCATAGCCATGAGCACTCCAGAAATCCGATTGCCCGGTTTGGACGAACACTGGCCAATGGCTTCAATCGCGGTTTCGATGCCACAGCCAATGGCTATGCCAGGACTGTGGGAACGCTGGCGCGACATAAGCTGATTGTATTGCCGATCTATGTCGGCCTTCTGGCCGGCACCGTATGGATCGCCAACCACGTACCGCGCGGCTTCATTCCGACGCTCGACCAGGGCTATGCCATCGTGGTGATCCAGCTGCCGGATGGCGCCTCCCTGTCGCGCACCGATGCAGTGGTGCAAAGGGCATCGAAGATCATTCAAGAAACGCCAGGCGTGAAGAATGCTGTGGCCTTCGCGGGGTTTTCGGGCGCCACCTTCACCAATGCGACCAATTCTGCAGCGATCTTCGCCGGGTTCAAGCCTTTCGACGAGCGGATCGAGGCGGGCGATACCGGGTCTAAGATCATCGGCGATCTTTTCGCCCGCATGCAGCAGATCGAGGAGGCGTTCATCATTGCCATTCCGCCGCCGCCGGTGCGCGGGCTCGGCAATTCCGGCGGCTTCAAGGTCCAGATCCAGAATCGGACAGGCGACGATGTGCGCGGCATTCTGGCGGTCGCCTATCAGCTGATGGGACAGGCGCGGCAGAACCCGAACCTGGCCGGCGTCTTCACGACATTCTCGGCCAATTCGCCGCAGGTCTATCTGGAGATCGACCGCCAGAAGGCGAGCATCCTGAACGTGCCGATCCCGAACATCTTCGAGACGCTGCGCATCAATCTCGGCACCGCCTATGTCAACGACTTCAATGCCTTCGGGCGCGTCTACCAGGTGCGCGCCCAGGCTGATCAGCGCTTCCGTATCGATCAGGAAGATATCAACCGATTGCGAGTTCGCTCGTCCACGGGCGCTCTCGTGCCTTTGGGCACGCTCGTCGAGATGCGCGAGGTCTCTGGTGCCGATCTGATCCAGCGCTACAACATGTTCACCTCGGTTGCCCTGCAGGGCAATGCCGGTCCAGGAATGTCCTCGGGCACCGCCCTCGATACCATGGAGCAATTGGTTCAGCAGAACCTTTCGCCCGGCATGGGTTTTGAGTGGACGGAGCTGGCATTCCAGGAACGGCAGACCGGCAACACGGCGGTGTTCATCTTCGCCTTGTCGGTGCTCTTCGTATTCCTCGTGCTGGCGGCCCAGTATGAAAGTTGGTCGATGCCCATCGCGATTATCCTCATCGTGCCAATGAGCGTGCTCTCCGCGCTGATCGGCGTGATGATCCGTGGGCAGGACAACAACATCCTGACTCAGATCGGCCTGGTGGTTCTGGTTGGATTGGCCGCCAAGAATGCGATCCTTATCGTCGAATTCGCAAGGCAGGCGGAATTTGAAGGCAAGACGCCGGTCGAGGCGGTCGTCGAAGCCTGCCGGCTGAGGCTGCGTCCCATCCTGATGACGGCATTCGCCTTCATCCTCGGTGTGCTGCCGCTTGCGATTGCGACCGGACCCGGGGCCGAGATGAGACAGGCCCTGGGCACGGCCGTGTTCGCCGGCATGCTTGGCGTGACCGTGTTCGGGTTGTTCCTGACCCCGGTCTTCTACGTGGCCGTACGGCTTGTGATCCTTCGGATGTTCAGGCGCGCGGGCATGAAGCGAGCCGGTGCCGTGGAAACTCAACCGAAACCCGCTGAGTAGATCGATGGCAGGCGCGCCGCTTGATCGACATTCGGCTTTGACCAATCATCCAATGTGCCGTCATGGATGGCTGGCAGAATCATCGTCGTGAAGAGACCCCTATGGACGCAGCCAGGGCAGCCAGCATCGCGAAATGGGTCACCGAGGCCGGATTGATCGGCATGTCGGAGTTGGAGCTTCTGCATGGCTTCTGCGACCGCCTGATTGCGGAAGGATTGCCTGTCTCGCGGGTCAATATCGTCATCGACACGCTGCACCCGATCCATGAGGGACGCGTTTTCCGCTGGCGTCGTGACGATCAGGAAAGCCTCAATCCGGTGGTCGAATATGGCCGCACCAATGTGGAAGGCGAGGCGGCCGAAAACTGGCGCCGGAGCACCTACTACCATCTTCTCGTCAGCGGAGAGGACTTCCTGCGACGGCGAATCGGTCCCGGCCATCCCGAGGACTTCTCCGTCCTCAAGGATCTGCGGGCCGATGGGCAGACGGATTATGTGGTTCTGATCCATCGCTTTGCCGTCGAAGGCGCGATCGGCGAGATGGATTGCTTCTATTCCTCCTGGACGACGGACGCTCATTCCGGCTTTACCGATGAACACATCGCGCTTCTGCGCGAGCTGGCCTCACCCCTGATGCTCGCCCTGAAATGCGCTTCGCTCGCGCGCATCGCCAAGACTCTCGTCGAGACCTATCTCGGGCGCGACGCCGGCCGGCTCGTCCTGAACGGTCGCATTGCCCGCGGCGTCACGGACCGGATCCAAGCTGTTCTGTGGTTCAGCGACCTGCACAGTTTCACCCACATCACGGAGACGGCAGATCCCGAACAGATCATCCCCTTCCTGAACGATTATTCGGAAGCCGTCATCTCGTCCATTTATGAAGCAGGCGGCGATGTCCTGAAGCTCATCGGGGATGGCGCACTTGCAATCTTCAAGGAGGAGAATGCGAGTGAAGCCTGCCGGTCCGCTCTCAAGGCGGAGCGACTGATGCGTTCTCGCATCCAGGCCCTGAACGACGAGCGCCGATCATGCAACCTGCCGGTCACGAGCGCTTATCTCGGCCTGCATATCGGCGAGGTCTTTTACGGCAATATCGGCAGCCAGGACCGCCTGGATTTCACGGTCGTGGGACCGGCCGTGAATGAAGTGAGCCGGATCGGCGCTTTGTGCCGTTCCGTCGAGAGAGACGTTCTGGTCTCTTCAGCCTTTCACGCCACTGCGTCGAAGGATGATCAGGAATGCCTCGTGTCGGTCGGCCGTTATGCGCTGAGAGGCGTTGCCCGGCCGCAGGAGCTGTTCACGCTCGATCCCTCACGCCTGGAGGACGAGGGATTTCGAGCGGACGCGGAATAGGAAACTGGGCTCCGCTTATTCCACACGAGCGGCTTTCGTCTTTCGCTCGACGGGGGTGATGGTCACAGTACGCATTTCACCTTTCTTGAGAAGCACGAGTTCGACGAAGCGCCCGATCCGCTCGCCGTTCAGCAGGCGCACCAGATCGTCGACGCCACCGACCGGCTCGCCGTCGAGCGAGAGGATGACATCGCCCTGTTCGAGCTGCGCATGTTCCGCTGGGCTGCCCGGTTCCACTGCGGCGATGACCACGCCGAATTTTCCGGTCAAACCGGCCGCATAGCTGATGCGCCGCGGCAGCGGCACCGTCTGTCCCGCGATGCCGATCGAGGCTCGGCGAACGCGGCTATGGCGGATCAGTTCCGACACGACGAAACTTGCCGTGTTGCTCGCGACGGCAAAGCAGATGCCCTGAGCTCCCATGATGACGGCCGTGTTGATGCCGATCACCTCGCCGGAGGTCGCCACAAGTGGGCCGCCGGAATTGCCCGGGTTCAGGGCTGCATCGGTCTGGATCACATCGTCGATGAGCCGTCCCGACTTCGCTCGCAGGCTTCGCCCGAGAGCGGAGACCACACCGGCCGTCACTGTCGACTCGAATCCCAACGGGTTGCCGATGGCGATTGCGATCTGACCGCGCTTCAGTCGTTTGGAATCGCCCAGGGTGGCGAAGGGAAACCTGTCGCCATTGGCGCGCAGCAGGGCGAGATCCGTGTCGGGATCATCACCGATCACCCGGGCGTCGATGGTACGTCCATCGGATCCGGTGAGACGCGCCTCCCGCGCGCCCTGCATGACATGGCTGTTGGTGAGCAGCAGCCCATCGGGCGAGATGATGACGCCCGAACCCATGCCGGCTACTCGTCCCGAAGCCTGAGGCTCGACCCGTACCACCGCGGGACCGATGCGGTCCACGACGCTTGTCACGGCCTTCGAGTAGGAATCGAGCAGTTTATCGTCATCGCGGGCATCGGAAGCCGGCCGTGACGGCGATGGGGAGTCACTCGTGTGGAGGAGAAAGGTTGGAGTGCGATCGAGCATGGAGCCCTCCAGGGATAACGCTATTTCACATCATGTGGTGATGCGAAGTACAAGACCCAAGAACTCGGAACGCATCGCCGGTATGTTACAGCAGGATGAGGCCGAGACGGACCGCCTGCGCGACGGCATCCGTTCTTCCGGTTGCATCGAGTTTCGCCGCGATGGAGGCGACGTGGAATTTCGCGGTGTGGAACGAGATCCCGAGCTTACGGGCAATGAGTTTGTTCGAGGCGCCTTCCGCCAGCAGCCGCAGGACTTCGAGCTCGCGCGCCGTGAGAAGATCATCCCGTGGGAGGTCCTGGCTGCTGTCATTCCCTATTGGCGGCATGATGGCGAAGCCCCTTTTGACGACCTCCATCGCTAGCAGAAGATCTGAGGCGGTGACATGGCGGGGGAGAATCCCGCTCGCTCCCGCCCTAAGCATCTCGGGCCCATTCAGCCCGTCGCCCAGGAGGATTATCGGTGTTGTCTCGGACAGGGGCAGGTGATCCGTGATGACCACGTCAGGACTGTCTGAGTGCAGGGTACTGATTCCGGCTTCCTCAGCCAGGATCGTGGCGATGTGATCGAGCAGGCTCGCATCGTCGATGTGAAGAGCGACCTTCCACAAGGCTTCACCCCATCGGCGCCTTTCGCTACTGAGGCTTCGGGCGCTCCCTGATCTCTACCGCAAGAGTCATATGCGCACCCGTCCGCACAATTCCTAGATTGACGGATCGGCCCACGCTCTCGGGGCCTAGAAGCGTATAGACGCGGCGGACCGAGGGCAGGACGTCGGCATTCCATCGGACGAGGATGTCGCCTTGGCGAATCCCGGCCTTCTGTCCTGGACCGTCCTGGTCCACGCTGACGACGATCAGGCCACGCGGTTCCGCAAGCCCCGCCGCATCGGCTGCAGCCTTGTCGATGCGGATCGGCTGGAGCCCGAGGCCCAGATAACCGCGGGCCACGCGACCCTTGTCGAGAAGCTGGGGAGCCACCCGCTCGATGGTCTCCGATGGGATGACGAGAACGCGGCCACGCGGGCCGAGGACCGTCATGCCGACGATCCGGGCGCTGGTATCGAGGGCGACGCCACCTTCCGATTGGAAGTTGAGCCTGAGATCCAGATGGATCCTGCGGTCGATATGGCCGCCGCGCAGGCTCTTCCAGGGGCCGCCTGCCAGGGCAACGATGCCCAGCGCCGCACTCAGGCCCTCCGGCATCCGCCCTACAGCGAGAACGAGGTGGCCGGTCCGGAGCCCGTCGGTCGGACCGAAGACGATCTCCTCCAGCGGTTGCTCTTCCGTGCGAAGAAGAGCGATGTCCGTGCTTGGGTCGCGGCCGACAAGACTGGCTGAGACCTGGCTTCCATCGGGACGAGTGATTGTCACGTCTCCATCGGCCTCCAGTGCTTCCTCCGCCGTCACGATGAGCCCAGGACGCCAATGGAAGCCGCTCGACGTTCCGCGTCTGCGACCGTGAACTGTCACGAGTCGGGGCGCGATGCCATCGAGCAGGTCAGCGACATGGTTCGAGATCGCGTCGAGGGAGAAACCGGTTGATGGATCTGGCATGACAAACCTCTTCGGTCATCGTCCAGACGATCCTGCCGACAATCGGCCTTCTTCGGTACTGACCGAGCGGCTAGGTGGTGCGCGCCGCCTCACATGAAAAAGGCCCCGCCTTGCGGGCGGGGCCTGTATCGGTCAGCTGCGCTTCGGCGGAGAAGCGGGCCAGCTCTTGATGAGCGTGTCGTAATCCACCGTCTCACCCTTCGGCTTCTCGTTGGCCAGCTTGCGCTGGGGCGCGATGGTGCCGGCGGCTTCCGCCTTCTTGTACCATTCCTCGGCGGAGGTCTTCGGGTTCAGCTTCGGGCCGCATTCGCCCTGCACATTGGCGCGCTCGAGACGGCCGAGCACTTCGTCCTGGGCTGCGGCAAGCGAGGTCATCGCTTCCTGCGGGGTTTTGGCGCCTGAAGCCGCGTCGCCGATATTCTGCCACCAGAGCTGCGCGAGTTTGGGATAATCCGGCACGTTGTTGCCGGTCGGCGTCCATTGCACGCGGGCGGGCGAGCGGTAGAACTCGACGAGGCCGCCGAGCTTCGGTGCGCGCTCCGTCATCGATGGGTGCCAGATATCGCTCTCGCGGATGAAGGTGAGGCCCACATGGCTCTTCTTCAGCGAGACCGTCTTCGAGGTGACGAACTGCGCATAGAGCCAGGCCGCTTTACGGCGGTCGACGGGAGTGGACTTCAGCAACGTCCACGATCCCGCATCCTGGTAACCGAGCTTCATGCCGTCCTTCCAGTATGAGCCGTGGGGCGAGGGCGCCATACGCCATTTCGGCGTGCCGTCCGCATTCACCACGGGAAGACCGGGCTTCACCATGTCGGCGGTGAATGCCGTGTACCAGAAGATCTGCTGCGCGATGTTGCCCTGCGCCGGCACCGGTCCCGACTCGGAGAAATTCATGCCCTGCGCTTGAGGCGGGGCATATTTCTTCATCCAGTCGAGATATTTGGTGATGGCGTAGACGGCAGCCGGGCCATTGGTGTCGCCGCCGCGGTCGACGGAGGAGCCGACCGGGCGGCAGCCCTCCATGCGGATGCCCCATTCATCGACGGGCAGGCCGTTCGGGATGCCCTTGTCGCCGTTGCCGGCCATGGAGAGCCAGGCATCGGTGAAGCGCCAGCCGAGCGACGGGTCCTTGCGGCCGTAATCCATGTGGCCATAGACCTTGACGCCATCGACCTCCTTCACGTCGTTGGTAAAGAATTCGGCGATGTCCTCATAGGCCGACCAGTTCACGGGAACGCCGAGATCGTAGCCGTACTTGGCCTTGAATTTCTCCTTGAACTCGGGGCGCTGGAACCAGTCGTAGCGGAACCAGTACACATTCGCGAATTGCTGGTCCGGCAATTGATACATCTTGCCGTCTGGTGCCGTGGTGAACGACTTGCCGATGAAGTCGGCGACGTCGAGGGTCGGCGAGGTCACATCCTTGCCTTCTCCCGCCATCCAGTCGTCGAGCGGGATAGCCTGCTTGTAGCGGAAATGGGTGCCGATGAGATCGGAATCGTTGACCCAGGCATCGTAGATGTTGCGCCCCGACTGCATCTGCGTCTGGATCTTCTCCACCACGTCGCCTTCCTGGATCAGGTCGTGGGTGAGTTTGATGCCGGTAATTTCGGAGAACGCTTTCGCAAGGGTCCGCGCTTCGTATTCATGGGTCGTGATGGTCTCGGAGACCACGTTGATCTCCTGGCCCGCGAAAGGCTTGGCCGCATTCACGAACCATTCCATCTCCTTCAGCTGCTCGTCCTTCGAGAGCGTGGAGGGCTGGAATTCGCTGTCGATCCAGCGGCGGGCTTCTTCCATGCCCGCGAGAGCAGCGCTGGATCCGAGCGCCACGGCGAGGACGCTTGTCGAGATGAACAGTTTCAAGTGCCGATGAGATTGGGTGAGTTTCATTCGTTCCTCCCAAGTAGTGCCCTGGCCGGCTTGTGCGCTGGTCTTGTTCCCTCCGGTCCGGGCTAACCGGAGGATTCACTTGGGCCTTTCCCTTCTAGACGTAGCGAAACACGGCTGCTGCGTAGAGCAGGGAAAGGCCGGAAGCCCACCACAGGTCAGGACCGACGAAGCCCAGCCAGGCGAGGTGGATGAAGGCCGCACCAAGAAGCGAGATGAAGAGGCGGTCGCCGCGCGTCGTCGGGATCCGCAACACGCCAACGCGTTCCGTCTCGGGACGATAGATCGCGAGCAGGGTCATGAGCAGCAGCAGGCTCGCGATGCCGGCAAAGAAGAGGCCGGTCTGCCACGTCCAGGCCATCCAGGCGAGATCAGGCATGATGTTCTCCTTAAACCCGGCCCAGGGCGAAGCCCTTGGCGATGTAGTTGCGGACGAACCAGATCACGAGCGCCCCCGGCACGATGGTGAGCACGCCGGCGGCGGCAAGCAGGCCCCAATCCATGCCGGCGGCCGAGATGGTGCGCGTCATGGTGGCGGCGATGGGCTTGGCATTGACCGAGGTCAGCGTGCGCGCCAGCAACAGCTCGACCCAGGAGAACATAAAGCAGAAGAAAGCAGCGACACCGATGCCGGAGGCGATCAGCGGCATGAAGATCTTCACGAAGAAACGCGGGAAGGAATAGCCGTCGATGGCGGCGGTCTCGTCGATCTCCCGCGGAACGCCCGACATGAAGCCTTCCAGAATCCACACCGCCAGCGGCACGTTGAAGAGGCAATGCGCCAAGGCGACGGCCCAAGGCGTGTCGAAGAGACCGATGGCCGAATAGAGGTTGAAGAAGGGCAGGGCGAAGACCGCGGCCGGCGCCATGCGGTTGGTCAATAGCCAGAAGAACAGATGCTTGTCGCCCAGGAATTTATAGCGGGAAAAGGCATAGGCCGCCGGCAACGCGAAGGAGATCGACAGCACCGTGTTGATGACGACATAAGTCAGTGAGTTGATATAGCCCGAATACCAGCTCTCGTCGGTGAAGATCTTGATGTAATTATCGAAGGTGATCTCCCGCGGCCAGAGCGTGAGGCCGGACGTGATTTCCATGTTGGTCTTCAGGCTCATGTTCACGAGCCAGTAGATCGGCAGCATCAGGAACAGAAGATAGAGGGTCATCACCACCACGCGTCCGTTGACGCGCGGGCTGGACAGGGCGCGGTTCGCAGCCAGGGGCGCTGCGATGGGCTTGGTCTCGGAAGAACCGACGGCGATGGTTCCGGTCATGCTTCGACCCTCTCGCGTTCGGCATCCACATTGGTCATGACGGTGTAGAAGACCCAACAGATGACGAGGATAATCAGATTGTAGACCAGCGACATAGCCGCCGCCTTGCCGAGGTCGAACTGGCCGAGCGCCAGCTTCACCAGATCGATGGACAGGAAGGTGGTGGCATTGCCGGGACCGCCGCCGGTGATCACGAAGGGTTCGGTGTAGATCATGAACGAATCCATGAAGCGCAGCAGCACCGCGATCAGCAGCACGCGCCGCATCTTCGGCAGCTGGATCGTGCGGAACACCGCCCAGCGCGAGGCACCGTCGATGCGGGCGGCCTGATAATAGGCGTCGGGAATGGATTTAAGCCCGGCATAGCAGAGGAGGGCGACGAGGCTTGTCCAATGCCATACATCCATGACGATCAGTGTCACCCAGGCGTCGATGGGATCGTTGGTGTAATTGTAGTCGATGCCGAGATGGTTGACGGTCCAGCCGAGAAGGCCGATGTCGCTGCGGGCGAAGACCTGCCAGATCGTGCCGACTACGTTCCACGGGATGAGAAGCGGCAGCGCCATGAGCACGAGGCAGAGCGCAACCGTCCAACCTTCGCGCGGCATGGCGAGCGCTACGGCAATGCCGAGCGGCACCTCGATCATGAGAATGATCGCCGAGAACAGGAGGCTGCGCCACAGGGCACCGAAGAAGCGTCCGCCAAGCTCGGTCGAAGGATCGAGCAATTCCTGGAACCAGCCGATTCCATTCCAGAAGAACTGGTTGTTGCCGAACGTGTCCTGGACCGAGTAGTTCACCACCGTCATCAGCGGCAGCACGGCCGAGAAGGCCACGATGGCAAAGACCGGCAGAACGAAGAGCCAAGCTCTGTTGTTGACGGTCTTCGTCATGCCCTGTGCCCTCCGATGGGCTCGCCCGAGACGAGATGCCCATTGGCATAGATGTGGATTTGGCGCGGATCGAGGGCGAGCGCGGCCTCGCTCCCCTCGATGGAAATGCCCTCCGGAACGCTGGCGGCAAGGGCGCGCCCGCTCATCTCGACGCGGGCGATGCGGGCACGCCCGATATCGTCGATGCGCCGGATCTGGACCGGCAGTCCCGTTCCCTTCGGCTGGAGCCGCACGAACTCCGGCCGGATGCCGAGCTCGACCCGCTCGCCGTCCGACAGGGCGCGGTAGCTCCGCTGTAGGGGGATCGCTTCATCGCCGATGAAGGCGGTGGCGCCTTCGACTCGGCAGGGCAGAATGTTCATTCCCGGCGAGCCGATGAAATGTCCGACGAAGGTATGGGCCGGGCGCTCGAACAGCTCGTCCGGAGTCCCCGTCTGCACCACGGCGCCGTCATGCATGACCACGACTTTGTCGGCGAAGGTGAGCGCTTCGGTCTGATCATGCGTCACATAGATCATGGTGATGTCGAGCGCGCGGTGGATTTCCTTCAGGGTCGAGCGCAGCTGCCATTTCAGATGCGGGTCGATCACCGTGAGCGGCTCGTCGAACAGGATCGCAGCCACGTCGGGGCGCACGAGGCCTCGCCCGAGGGAGATCTTCTGTTTCATGTCGGCCGTGAGATTGCTGGCCTTGCGGTCGAGCACGCGGGTGAGATCGAGCAGTCGTGCGATCTCCTCCACCCGCTGGGCCGTCCTGTCACGTGGCACGTGTCGGTTCTTGAGCGGGAACGCCAGATTCTCTCGCACGCTCATCGTGTCGTAGACCACGGGGAACTGAAACACCTGTGCGATGTTGCGCGCTTCCGTCGGCAGATCCGTCACATCGAGATCGTTGAAGAGCACGCGGCCGCGTGTGGGGCGCACGAGACCGGAGATGATGTTGAGCAGGGTGGTCTTGCCACAGCCCGAGGGACCCAGCAGCGCGTAGGCGCCGCCCTGGTTCCACACATGGTTGATCTCCTTCAGAGCGTAGTCGTCCGCCGTGCGGGGATCGGGCTTGTAGGCATGGGCGAGATGATCGAGCGTGATGCGGGCCATCTCTCTCTCCTCATGCCGCTTTCTGCGCCGGGTCGGCAGCGGCGAGACGGCCCGCGGCATCGAACAGGAACAGGTGTCGCGGATCGATGTAGGTTGTCACGGCGGATTTCGGCTCGAGCCGCCTCACGCCGGGGACGAGCGCCACGAGGCGGTGCTCGTTGGCGTCGAGATGGACATAGCTCTCCGACCCCGTGATCTCGGAGACGGACACGATGGCCGGAATGGCGATCTCGTCCGGATTGGCCGGCTCAAGCTCAAGATGATGGGCTCGGAATCCGACCGTGTATTCCCCGTCGGGTACGGCTTCGAGCGGGCCTGACGCCCGAATCTCGCCGCCTGTGCTCAAGGTCGCGCTGCTGCCGATCTTGCGGGCTTTCAGGGTGTTGAGCGGCGGATCGGAAAAAACACGAGCCGTGGTCAGGTCGTGAGGATGGCGGTAGACCTGCGGTGTCGATCCGAACTGGGTCACCCGACCTTCGAACAACGTGGCTGTGTTGCCACCGAGAAGCAGGGCCTCGGACGGTTCCGTCGTGGCATAGACGAAGATAGCGCCCGAGGCCGCGAAGACCCGCGGCAACTCCTCACGCAGTTCCTCACGCAGCTTGTAATCGAGATTGGCCAAGGGCTCGTCGAGCAGGACGAGATCCGCCCGTTTCACCAGCGCTCGGGCGATGGCGGTGCGCTGCTGCTGGCCGCCGGAGAGGTTCAGCGGCTTGCGGTCGAGATAGGGCTCTAGCTTCAGAAGCTTGGCCGCCTCGCGGACACGTGTCTCGATCTCATTCTTAGGCAGGCTGGAGACGCGCAGGGGCGAGGCGATGTTCTCGTAAACATCGAGCGAGGGATAGTTGATGAACTGCTGGTAGACCATGGCCACGCTGCGGCGCTGCACAGGCCAGCCCGTCACATCCTTGCCATCGACGAGAACCCGGCCGGTCGTGGGCGCGTCGAGCCCGGCCATGAGCCGCATGAGCGAGGTTTTTCCGGCAAGCGTCGCCCCGAGCAGCACATTGAGGGAGCCGCGCTCCAGGGTCAGATGGACATCGTCGATATGAACCGCTGCTCCGACTTTCTTCGAAACGCCTTCGAGAGCGAGAGTCATCAGCACGTCCCTGGGATTTGAGCAGGTTCGAAGGCAGCAGCTGCAAGATATGTGGAGATTGTCGCGGCGCCATGTTCCGCCGCGTTTCGGGCCCTATCATGCCCGCATGCGCTAACCCTTACTGCGGCGTCGAACGTCGCCGATTCTTGCGAACCCAAGAGCGCCTCTCCCGGCTGCAGACCCTTCAGAGCCTGAGCTTTCTTTTATTGTTATGGTGAAGGTATCTTGCCCCAAAAGCGAAAGCAACTGTCCGGCACCAGCCTCGAACTGGTCTTTGACTGGACTGAATCCACGGACGCTTGGCGTGGCGAGACCGGGCGCTCAATCGGTAATTTTTGAACTGAAACGCCCTTCGAGAGTTCAAGCACCACGTGCCGGTTTCGCTCCTCCCCGATAGTGGCCGGTCCATTTCTCGAACCGGCTGGGGGAATGCCATGCCAGACACTGCAAAGCCGCTTGCCATCGTGACGGGCGCGTCCTCAGGTATTGGCTATGAGCTCGCGAAACTCTGCGCCCAAAACGGCTACGATCTGCTGATCGCCGCCGATCGGGCCGCCATCCAGGATGCGGCCAAGGAGTTCCGAGGCCTTGGCGCCAAGGTCGAGGCTCTGGAGGTCGATCTCTCCACCCATGAGGGCGTCGACAAGCTCTATGCGGCTGCCAAAGGCCAGCCGGTCGATGCGCTTCTGGCCAATGCAGGGCACGGACTCGGTCATGGTTTTCTCGATCAGGATTTCGCTGAGGCACGCCATGTGATCGACACCAACATTACCGGTACGCTCTACCTGATCCAGAAGGTCGGCCGAGACATGCGCGCAAGGAACGAAGGGCGCATCCTCATCACTGGTTCCATCGCCGGATTCATGCCGGGTTCCTTCCAGGCGGTCTACAACGGCACCAAGGCCTTCATCGACTCCTTCTCCTTCGCGCTCAGAAACGAGTTGAAGGATACGAATGTGACGGTCACCTGCCTGATGCCCGGCGCCACCGAGACCGAGTTCTTCAAGCGCGCCGGCATGGAAGACACACAGGTTGGTCAGGACAAGAAGGACGATCCCGCCTTCGTGGCGAAGGTCGGCTTCGATGCCATGATGCGCGGGGATGGTGATGTGGTGAGCGGCTGGAAGAACAAGTTCACCACCATCCTTTCCAATGTGACGCCAGCCGGCATGCTCGCCGAGCAGCACCGCAAAATGGCCGAGCCCGGATCAGGCAAGCGCTAAGCGCAACTGTGCTGCGTCCTTCTCGCCGATATGTTCCTCGCGGTTCCACGTTGACGATTGCGCCCTGATCGGTCAGGAGCGGTGGTCGAAGCCGCGAGGGATTTTTCGATGACCAAGCCCACGGACCTGCTGCAGCGCCTGACGGGGCTTCTTGGCCCTTCGGCCGTCATCACCGAAGGGCCGGATCTCGAGCCCTATGCCGTCGACTGGCGCAAGCTCTTTCCGGGCAAGCCGGCCTGTGTCGTCCGTCCGTCCTCGACCGAGCAGGTCGCCGCGATCGTGCGGATCTGCCGTGAGGCGGGGGCGGCCATCGTCCCGCAGGGCGGCAATACGGGGCTCGCCGGCGGCGCGGTGCCAGATGCTTCAGGCACGCAGGTTATCTTGTCTCTCAACCGCATGGCCGCCATCCGCAATGTCGATCCGGTCGGCTTGACCATCGAGGCGGAGGCCGGGTGCATTCTGAAAGTGGCGCAGGATGCCGCCGCGGCTGCAGGGCGCCTGCTACCGATCAGCCTGGCGGCTGAGGGCTCGGCCACCATCGGGGGCGTAGTCGCGGCCAATGCGGGCGGCGTGAACGTGCTGCGATACGGCATGACCCGCAGCCTCGTGCTTGGCCTCGAGGTGGTGCTGCCGGACGGCACCATCGCCAATGGCCTGCGGAAGCTGCGCAAGGACAATGCGGGCTATGATTGGAAGCAGCTCTTCATCGGCAGCGAGGGCACGCTCGGAATCGTGACGGCGGCGATCTTACGGCTTCTGCCGCGGCCGAAGCATTCCGTGACCGCGCTGCTCTCGGTGGCCGATCCCGCAGCGGCCCTGCGGCTTCTCGCACTCGCCCAGGACGAATTGGGCGATCAGATCTCGGCCTTCGAGCTGATCTCGGCCACCTCCATGCAACTCGTTGCCCGGCATGCCGGCCTGAAGGCTCCCATCGCCGAGGGCGATTGGTTCGTGCTGATCGAGGCGGCGTCCAGTCTCGCGGGCCTGCGCGAAGCGGCCGAGACGATGCTGGGCGCGGCCTTCGAGCAGGAGATCGCGCTCGATGGCGTCATTGCCGAATCAGGCGCACAGGCGGCCCAGCTCTGGGCGCTGCGCGAGCATGTGACGGAATCCGAGGCGCGGGAGGGCAAGAGCGTCAAGCACGATGTCTCCGTTCCGCTCACCGAGGTTCCGCGCTTCCTCATCGAGGCAGGGGAGGCGCTCGCTGCCGGAGCCCCGGGCACGCGCGTGAACGCCTTCGGGCATCTTGGCGACGGCAACATCCATTATAATGTGCTCGTCGACGCCAGCCATGATTCAGGCGTCGTGAACCGCATCGTGCATGATGTGGTGGCGGCTTTCGGCGGCAGCATCTCGGCGGAGCACGGCATCGGCCAGTACCGGGTCGGCGAGCTCGCGCGCTATCGCGCCCCAACCGAGATGGAACTCGCCCGCACGCTCAAGCGGGCGCTGGATCCCGATAACCTGCTCAATCCGGGCAAGGTGCTTTCCGCTTAACCCCGGCCGAGCGTATAGAACTCGTCGTTCGGCCGCATGCTGGTGACATTGGCGAGACGGTTCGACATGGCGAAGAAGGCGGCAATGGCGGCGATGTCCCACACGTCGTCTTCCGTGAAATCGTGTAGGCTCAGAGCCGCGATGTCGGCGTCGCCGACGGCATAGGCTTCCAACGATACCTTCATGGCGAAATCCAGCATCGCTTTCTGCCGAGGTGTGATGTCGGCCTTGCGGTAATTGATGGCGAGCTGATCGGCGATCAGCGGGTTCTTGGCCCGGATCCGCAGGATCGCCCCATGGGCGATGACGCAATATTGGCACTGATTGGCGTTGCTTGTCGCCACTACGATCATCTCGCGCTCGGCCTTCGTCAGATTGCCGGGCTTGTCCATCAGGGCGTCGTGATAGGCGAAGAAGGCGCGGAACTCGTCCGGGCGATGAGCCAGCACCAGAAAGACGTTCGGCACGAAGCCCGATTTTTCCTGGACCGCGAGGATGCGCGTGTGGATATCCTCCGGCAGGTCGGCAATCTCGGGAACGGGAAAGCGGCTGATGGGCGGCTTGCTCACGAAAGGCACCTCGTTGTCTGGACCCTGTAGGATGGTGTCGTTCAAGGGTCTTATTGTCAGATCGAGCTTATTCGGGTTGGATCCTGCGAACAACATTCCTGGAACGATCCGGAGGAGAATGCCCATGAGTGCTCAGCAGGCCATATCCGGCGACGACATTCTGCTGCGCGAGGATCGGGATGGGGTAGTGACGCTCACGCTAAACCGCCCGGCCCAGTTCAATGCCCTGTCCGAGGAAATGCTGACGGCGCTTCAAGGTGCGCTGGACGATCTGAAGGTAGATGAGGCGGTTCGCTGCGTTGTGCTTGCCGCTTCCGGCAGGGCCTTCTGTGCGGGGCACGATCTCAAGCAGATGCGCGCCAATCCGCGTCAGGGCTACTATGAGGCGCTCTTCGCGCAATGCAGCCGGGTCATGCAGGGCATCGTCAATCTACCCGTGCCGGTGATCGCCCGCGTGCACGGCATGGCGACGGCCGCGGGTTGCCAGCTGGTCGCCTCCTGCGATCTCGCCGTTGCCGCGGAGAGCGCAACCTTTGCCGTTTCCGGCATCAATGTGGGGCTTTTCTGTTCCACGCCGGCCGTGGCGCTCTCCCGTAACGTATCGCCCAAGCATGCCTTCGACATGTTGGTGACGGGACGTTTCATTTCAGCCACTGAGGCTCTGTCCTTCGGTCTCATCAACAGAATCGCGCCGGATGCGGAGCTTGACCGCGCCGTTGCCGCGTTGTCATCCGACATCTGCGCCAAGAGCCCTGTCGCGATCCGCACGGGCAAGGCCATGTTCAGCCGTCAGCGCTCCATGGGCCTGGAGGAGGCCTACGCCTATGCGGGCAATGTCATGGCCTGCAACATGATGGCGGAAGATGCTGCCGAGGGCATCGATGCCTTCATCGCGAAGCGCAAACCCGTCTGGAAGGGACGTTGATTAAGCGCCTCGTCTTCAACTCGTTGCCTTGTGAGCCCGTGCCATCTCGCGCAGCTGGAATTTCTGGATCTTGCCAGTGGAGGTTTTCGGGAGCTCCGTGAAGATCACGGTGCGCGGGCACTTGTAGGACGCCAAGTGCTGGCGGCACCATGCAATGATGTCCTCCGCCGAGACTGACTGATCGGGCTTCAGTTCCACAAAGGCGCAGGGCGTCTCGCCCCATTTTTCATCCGGCATCGCCACGACGGCCGCGGCCTGGATGGCGGGATGCTTGTAGAGAGCATCCTCCACCTCGATGGAGGAGATATTCTCGCCGCCGGAAATGATGATGTCCTTGGAGCGGTCCTTCAGCTGCACATAGCCGTCAGGATATTTCACACCGAGATCGCCGGAATGGAACCAGCCACCCTCGAAGGCCTTCGTCGTGCCGGACGGGTTCTTGAGATAGCCCTTCATCACCACGTTGCCGCGGAACATGACCTCGCCGAGGGTTCGGCCATCTGCAGGTACCGGCTGCATGGTTTCCGGATCGAGCACGTCAAGCGCTTCAAGCACCGGATAACGCACGCCCTGACGGGCCTTCTTCGCCGCATAGCCGCCCGAGTCGAGCACATCCCACTCTTCATGCCATTCGTTGACGACCGCCGGACCATAGACCTCCGTCAGGCCGTAGAGATGCGTCACGTCGAAGCCTGCAGCCTTCATTGCGGCGAGCACGGCTTCCGGCGGCGGGGCCGCGGCGGTCATGAATTTGACCGTGTGGGGCAGGGAGCGCTTCTCGGGATCGGGCGCGTTGAGCAGTGTCGACATGACGATCGGTGCGCCGCACAGGTGCGTGACGTTATGGTCGGCGAGCGCGTCATACATGGGCTTCGCCCGCACGGTGCGCAGGCAGACATGGGTGCCCGCGACGATGGAGAGCGACCAGGGGAAGCACCAGCCGTTGCAGTGGAACATGGGAAGCGTCCACAGATAGACCGGGTGCTGTCCCATGCCGGCGGTGAGGATGTTGCCCAAGGCGAGGAGATAGGCGCCGCGATGGTGATAGACCACGCCTTTCGGATCGCCAGTGGTGCCGGACGTATAGTTCAGGGTGATCGCATCCCACTCGTCATGCGGCGGGCTCCAGGCGAAGTTCGGATCGCCTGCGGCGAGGAACTCCTCATATTCCATGGTGCCAAGCCGTTCGCCGGGGCCGGTGAATTCCGGATCGTCGTAATCGATGACGAGGGGTTTGACCGAGGACAGCTCAAGGGCCGCCTTGATGGTGGCCGAAAATTCCCGGTCCGTGATCAGCACCTTGGCTTCGCTGTGCTCAAGCGAAAAGGCGATGATCTTGGCGTCGAGGCGGGTGTTCAGCGTGTTGAGCACCGCGCCGGCCATGGGCACGCCGTAATGGCATTCGAGCATGGCCGGCGTGTTGGGGAGCATGACCGACACCGTGTCGCCGCGTCCGATCCCGCGCTGGGCGAGGGCCGAGGCCAAACGTCGGGAGCGGGCATAGAGGTCACGATAATTGCGCTTCAGGGCCCCATGAATCACAGCCGGGCGGTCCGGATGGACGCTTGCTGCACGTTCCAGGAAGGAAAGCGGCGTCAGCGGCTGATAATTCGCCGGGTTCTTGTCGAGGTTCGTGTCGTAGATCGTCGAGACCACTATCTTTCCTCCCCTTGGTGAGGAGTATCACCAAGGGGGAAGGGCCTGACAATCCTACGAAATGTCAGCGACTATGCCGGCCCTAGAGCATCGGACCCAGAAGTGGGGTCCACTTCTGGGTCCGATGCTCCTTCTCTTGGCTGGCGCATCCTTGGGCGCGGCCCTTCGGGTCCGCACGATGCGCTAGGATCATTCCTTCACGGACATGACTGCGCGTTGCGCCTTCGCTGTGATCTCGCCCCAGGCCTGAGCGCGGATGTCGGAGGTCTGGCACACCCACGATCCGCCGACGGCCACCACATTCGACAGGGCCAGCCAGTCGCGGGCGTTCTTCTCGTCGATGCCGCCTGTCGGGCAGAAGCGTGCCTGCGGGAAGGGGCCCGCGAGAGCCTTCAGTGCCGGAATGCCGCCGGCTGCAACGGCCGGAAAGAACTTGACGGTCTGGAAGCCGTGGGCGAGGGCCGCCATGAGTTCGGACGCTGTAGCGATGCCGGGAATGAACGGCATCTCGCTCCGGCTTGCTGCTTCGAGCAGGTCCGGTGTCGCGCCCGGGCTCAAGGCATAGCGTGCGCCGAGCGACTGCGCGCGCTCCAGATCCTTCGGGGTCAGCACGGTCCCGATGCCGACGATGGCGTCCGGAACTTCCTTGATGATGGCGGCTGCCGAATCCGCCGCCGCCGGCGTGCGCAAAGTGATCTCCAGCAGCCGCAAGCCGCCCGCCACGAGAGCCTGGGCGAGGGGAACCGCATCCTCCACACGCTCGAGCGTGATGACCGGAACGATAGGACCGGCGCGGAGGAGGTCGGCGAGCTTCTTGTTGCGGGAGCCGGCGAGGTCCTTCTGGTCTTGAGGCATGGGAGGAACTCCTCGTGTGGAGATTGGCAAGAAAGGCTTATGGCATTGCGTCGCGCGGGATGATCGCGCCGCGGTAGCGCACGACCTGGCCGGCAAGGCGGTGGCCTGCCGCAGCAGCAGCTTGTGGGCCCTTGCCTGACAGGCGCGCGTTCAGATAGGCCGCCGCGAAGCTGTCGCCGGCCGCCGTGGTGTCGACCACATCGTCGGCAGACTCGCCCGGCACGACGATATCCTCACCTTGCGACAGGACACGGCAGGTCAGATCGGGATATTTGAGCACGATTTCGGCCCTGTCGGAGAAGGCCAGGAGTTTATCCACACCGCTCTTGCCGAAGAGGAGATCGAGGTCTTCAGTCGAGGCGAGAATAATGTCGGCATGCTCAAAGGCCTGACGGAAGGCAGCCCGAGCGATGTCCGGATCGGGCCAGCCGCGCGGGCGGAAGTTCGTGTCGAAAGCCACGCGCCCGCCTTTGGACCGCGCGGCGCGAAGCACGTTGAACAGGCGTTCCCGTCCATTGTCTCCGTACAGAGAAAGGGAGATGCCTGAGAGATAGATGAGGTCGTATGTGCCGATAGCATCAATGATATTCTCGGCTTCAGGCGCCTGGAACAGCAGGCGTGCGGCAGCAGACTCGCGCCAGTAGGAGAATCGGCGTTCGCCTTTCGGATCGGTCTGGATGATGTAGAGTCCCGGAAGACGCCCCGGCAGGCGCAGCACGCGTTGTGTCCCAACGCCTTCTGCGTTCCAGGCCGCGATCAGCTCCTCGCTCCAGCTGTCGTCGCCGAGCGCGGTGATGTAGTCGGTCTGGGTTCCCAGGCGAGCCAGATAGACGGCGGTGTTGAACGTGTCGCCGCCATAGCCGCGGGATAGCCGGCCGTCGGCCTCCTCCCGAAGCTCGATCATGCACTCTCCGATGCAGGCGACCTTTGTCATGTTTTCACCGTGGCGTTTCCCGAATGTGGCGAGCTTAAGCTCGTTAATCGATCCAATACCCGCAAAGCTGCCATTTTGCGACAGGGGAAGTGACATCAAATTTTCCACTGATGTCCAGCCCCTAAGTACCCGAAAAGGTCAGGCAATCACGGGATAACTCGCCTCCGATCTTCAAGAAGCCGTTCTGCCAGTGATGTTTCTTTGCATTCAAGCCGCTCCGGCCTCGTTCAGGGTTTGGCTGCAGAGCACCATTAGGGCCCTAGAGGCAGCAATCAGGCCCGAATTGACGAGAAATCGACAAGTAATTCTTACTATTATGCGGAAACCGAGCTTTGCCATCTTTAATTCTTGGCTGAACGCGTTATGGAGATTCTGCTGTCTTACGCATTCACCATCTACAAAGGAGTTTCTGATGGCCAAGACTGCAACCAAAGTTTCCAAGAAGGCTCCGGCCAAGAAGGCCGCGGCGCCGAAGGCTGCAGCAAAGGCATCGAAGGCTGCCAAGGCACCTGCAAAGGCTGCGAAGGCACCGGCGAAGAAGGCGTCTGTGAAGAAGGTCGCGAAGGCTTCCTCCTCGGCGTCGTCTCCGATCCTGACGCTGCGCCACATCGCAGAGAAGATCTCCGAGCTGCACGAGCTTCCCAAGCGCCAAGCTAACGAGCTGATGACCCAGGTGGTCGAGATGATCACCAAGAGCCTGAAGAAGGGTGACAAGATTCGCCTGTCCGGCCTCGGCATCCTGCAGGTGCGCAAGCGCGCCGCTCGCATGGGCCGCAATCCTCAGACCGGCGAGCCGGTGAAGATCAAGGCCTCGAAGAAGATCGCCTTCCGCGCGGCCAAGGACCTCAAGGAAGCCATCTAATCTTCCGGCGCATGGAAAACCGCCTCGCGTGTTTTCCGATCAATCGAGCAGTTGGTTCGATGCAAAGAGCAAGGCAGGCTACCTGCCTTGCTCTTTTTGTTTATGGACGCGTATCCTCTTGCCGGGATCGGGCATCTCCGTTTCAGGGGCGGTCCGGCTGTCTCTCTCAGCTGGGTCCGATGCTCCAGCTCTTGAAGAGCGCATTGTTGGGAGCGGAGCCGGAGGTCCGCGTCACCGACCCTAAGGGCCACGTCAGCGAAAACCGGATCCACTTTTCCTTGCGACGCGCTAGAACAGAGTTGTGCAGACTGATCAGCCCCAACCGCAGCGCCGCTCGCGAATCGCCCGGGTCATTCTCGGTCGGTTGGCTCTTTCGATCCTCCTGGGGCTCGGGATCGTCGGCGGATTGATCTGGGGCGAGGTCATTGCAATTCCAAACCGCCTCAATCCATTCACGCCCTTGCGCATCGCCGACGATGTCAGCTGGCTGACGCGTCTCAAGCTCTCCCGTCTCGAGCGGGATGGCGCGCAATGCCGTGCGGTTCTGAGGGAAGCGTCCGTCTCGCACAGATCCGTGCCGGATCGTGCCATGGAGCAGGGATGCGGTCTCTCCGATGCCGTTGAAGTGTCGAGATCCTCGGTGGGCTTGAACCAAGAGTTCACGGCGACCTGCCCGCTCGCGGTGGCCTGGGCGCTGTTCGAGGCACATACCTTACGTCCGGCCGCGCGGCAGCATTTCGGGCAGAACGTGGCGCGGGTCACGCATTTCGGCACTTATGCCTGCCGTAATGTCAATCATCGTGCGGGCGGCCGGCGCAGCGAGCATGCGACCGCCAATGCCATCGACATCGCCGGCTTCGTTCTGGCGGATGGGCAGCAGATTACAGTGAAGGCCGACTGGGCGGGGAGCAACGCGCACCGGGTGGCGTTCCTGCGCGCCCTGAGAGGTGGAGCGTGCAACTTCTTCGATGTCGTGCTCAGCCCCGACTATAATGAGGCTCACCACGATCATTTCCATTTCGACATGGGATCCTACCGGGCCTGCCGGTGAGGACCCGGATCGAAGACGATTCCCGACAGAGAACGAGGATCAGTTGAACGCGTAGCTCGGGGCCTCGCCCATCTGGGCGGCCTTGGCTGCCAGCAGCAGTGCTTCGCCGAGCTCCCGGGCATGCTCGGGCGTCATGGCGACAGGCATCTGGCGGCGAATGCCGCGCTCGTATTCCTCAGGCGTGGTCGCGAGTTCGATCACCATCATCGCATCGCGGCCATCGAGGGTGCCGACGGAGAAGCTGGTGAGAGCGCCGATCAGGTCCATATCCGGTTTCATTGTTTGCCCCTTGCGTAGCGTAAGAGATTTTTACCCGAAACGCCCACCCCCTGTCTGCTCTGCGTATAGAGAGTGGATTTTGTTACGTTTCCTCAGGGCCGGTATTTCTCAACTTGGCCGCTTTCACGGCACCTTGGCGCCAATCGCCGCAGTAGAGCCAGAAGCCGCTCGGCCGAAGCATCAAAAGCCGGATTGGAGCGTTGACAGACAATAAACTTGGCAGCGGTCGACGGATCGAGGGCTGGGAGCGGAGGTGATCATGGCGAATAGGTTCCTGAGTACTCTCGCGTTTTTTCTGCTGGCCGGTGATGTTCTTGCGGGCAGCCCCAGCGTTCCGGAAACCCAGCTCGATGTTGCTCTCGTCATTGCAGTCGATGTCTCGTCATCCATGGAGAGCGAGGAACAGGGCATTCAGCGTGAAGGCTTCATCGACGCATTCCGTTCGTCTCTCGTCCATGAGGCTGTCGAGAATGGGCCGCATGGCCGCATTGCCGTCACTTATGTCGAATGGTCAGGTGTGAAGGACCAAAGGGTCATCGTGCCCTGGACGGTCATCGATAGCCCTGAGAAGGCGAGGTCATTTTCCAACCAGCTTGCCTATCAGCCCATTCGTCAGGCGGGAATGACTTCGATCTCCGGCATCATCGACCACAGCCGCAAGCTCTTCGAGCAATTGGGCGGCGCTCCGGTTCGCCGTGTCATCGACATATCGGGAGACGGCCCCAACAACGATGGCCGCCACGTCGTCTATGCGCGCGATGAGGCCGTTGCGGACGGCATCATCATCAACGGCCTGCCGATCATGTTCAAGCGAGCCTCGGGCAGCACGGAGCTAGAGGATCTTGATCTCTACTTCAAGGAATGCGTCATCGGCGGTGTCGGTTCCTTCGTGCTGCCTCTGCACGATCCCGAACAATTCGCCATGGTTGTTCGAACGAAGATCATGCGCGAGATCGCAGGAATCGATGACAAGCGATCCCTGATCGTCCCGACCCAGCTAGGAAGCATGAACTGCATCACGGGCGAACGGCGCAGGCAGGAGGATCTGCTGAGCCAGGAGAAGAAACCCTAACGAGCCAAGCGCCAAGTGACGCTTGGCTCCTAGAGGCGCCGACGCTGCTCCCGACTCCGAGGCGCTCACTTCATCAGGCCTGCCGCCCTGAGGGCCTTCGTGATCACCGAGCCGATGTCCAGATGCGAGGAGGCCGATTGCCGGCTCTGCTGCTGCGGCTTGCGTGCGGCAGCCTCCGCTTTCGGCGCTTCCGCCTCAGCCGGAAAAACGTGAAGAACTGTTTCCGCTCCTTGCAGAGTGCGTTCTTGCAGAGTGCGTTTAGGTTCCGGACGATCCCAGGTCTTGCTTCCGGCTGACTTCGTCAGCCCCCAGAATTTCGCAATCTGATAGCTCGATGATATGCCGACATCGAGAAGAAAGGGGCCTGCTGCGCCGTAGCTGTTTTCATCGTTGCCGATGGCCAGCGGTGTGCCATGCGCCATGCCGGTGATGACGTATTCCTCGATGACCTCCTCGCCTGCCGCATCGGTCCAGGCGCGCCTGGGATAGCCGTTCACGATATCGCTGTGGCTCGGATCGGCTTGAAGACCATGGATGTTCGTCCATTGCTTGATGATTTCACCTGCATTCATCGGTTTGACCGTCGCATCGGCGCTGCCGTGCCAGACGGAGATCTTCGGCCAAGGGCCCTCGTGGGTGGAGGCGCTTCGCACGAGGTCGCCCCACTCGTCTGCCGTGCGCGTCTGGCCCTGGAACATACACTCGAAGGCCTCCGGAACGCTGGTGGCGCAGCGATAGGGAAGGCCCGCGATGATGGCCCCGCCGGCGAACACTTCCGGATAGGCTGCGAGCATGGTTGCGGTCATCGCTCCGCCGGCCGAGAGTCCGGTGACGAAGATACGGCTGCGATCGACACCATGTTGCTGAACGGCGTGGTCGACCATCTGTCGGATCGAGTGAGCCTCGCCGCGGTTGCGTTCGATGTCGCCGAGTTGAAACCAGTTGAAGCACCGCTTCGGATTGTTGGCCTCCTGCTGTTCCGCATAGAGAAGAACGAATCCATAGCGATCCGCGAGCGCCGACCAGCCTGAGCCGCGATCGTATCCGGAAGCCGTCTGCGTGCATCCATGCAGGACGACCACGAGAGCCGGCGAGAGCGGAAGGTCTTCCGGAACGTAAGTCAGCATTCGCAGGTTGCCGGGATTGGAGCCAAAACCGGTGACCTCCGTCAGCCGGCTTGGCATCGATGAACTCTCGAACGCGGTGGCGGCCGCACTCGACGCCTTCATCATGGTTTCCCATTGGCGTCGGTAATGAGCCAATTGGCGAATCATCTGCCCTAAGCGCTGCATGATGGCGGGGCCCTTTCGGTAAGGAGTTATCTCAAAGCTTAACGCCTCATATGGGGACTATGTTGCGGCGCACAATATGTTTGCTGCAATGCAATATTGCAAGCGATGCATTCAGGACAACTCACTCTCTCAGCTTGGCCGTTTCTTGACTGAGATCAATGCTGCGACGAACGGTCCCGGCTAATCGCCCTGTGTCCGCCTGTCGGATGAAATGCCTTTGCAAGGACCAAGATCATGCCGGATTTCGCAAGACTTGTTGAGGACCTCAAGCGCACCCGCGATGAGATCAAGCTCAAGATCCATCTCGGCTCAAAGGACATGCAGGACGAATGGTTCGAGATCGAGCAGCGCTGGAGCAGCTTCGAGAGCAGGGCGGAACTCGACAAGAGTGCCAAGGACGTGAGCGACGCAGTGAAAATTCTGGCATCCGAGCTCAGGGACGCTTTCACCAGGATCCGAAAGGCGCTTTGATCATGGCGAAAGCATCGGACCTCCATAACGAGCTCGACATGTTGCATGCGGATCTTCGCAAGACCTCGGAGTCTCGGCGAGATGCAACCAGGACGGAGCAGGCCCCGCCGAAGGATAACGCTCCGGCTGCGAAGGCGCTCGGCGGAAAAGTCGAATGTGAAGAGCAGTTGCGCGAATTGGGAAAGATGCTGTCCGAACATATGGAAAGCGTCGAGGATTTCCTGAAGGAACATCAATTGGCATCGACCCTGGCGGCCTTCGTGCTGGGCGTCGCGGTTGGGCGATCGATGGTGAGAGCGTGAGGCCATGATGGACAACGTCGCCCGCAATCTGCGCATCCTATGGCGTGCGGAATCAATCATTGCGGATATTCGCGTCCGGCAGATGATGACCCGCTCCTCCCTGCGGGGCGTTGCCGCTCTGCTGGGTGTCTTCGCTTTCCTGATGGGCAATCTCTCCCTGTTCTTCGCGCTGGAGCAGGCCTGGGGTCCGATCTGGGCGGCCGCTTTGATCGGACTTGCCAATCTTCTGCTGGCGGTCGTGTTGCTGGTGATTGCTCAGCGATCGAAGCCAGGGCGGGAGATGGAACTGGCTTTGGAGGTGCGAAACACCGCGCTGCAGGCTCTCGAGACGGATGCACAAGCCATCCAGCAGCAGCTTGCGGAGTTTCGTGATGAGGTTCGCGGTGTCCGGGAAGCGGTGGTCGGTTTCGTGCGCCACCCGCTCGACTCCGTTCTTCCGAGTCTGCTCGTGCCGCTCGCCGGCGCAGTGCTCAAGGGAATGAAGAAGCCGGAGTAGCGTCGCTCCTTACGCCTTTGGAGCCTTCTTTCGGGGAACTGGATCCACTTTTGACTGTTGGGGCCCCTCAGGTCCGCACAATGCGCTAAGCAATGAAATAAATCAGGCCGGGACATGTCCCGGCCTGATGTATCGATTAGGAGCGCTTGTCCGATGACCGCTTCTTGTCCTTCGGGCGCTTGTGATCATTCGGACTCTTGCTGTCCTTCGATCTCTTGTGCGGGGGAGGCCCGCCCCGTTCCTTTGGACCTTTCCCTTTCGGCTTATCCCAGGGCTTGCTGTCACGAGGCTTCATGTCACGGGGCTTGCCGGGACCGGCATCGGCGGGCTCGATCCGGATGTCCTCGTCGTTGGTCTTGCGCACGGCGGAGGCAAATTTCGGCGCGTGAGACTTGGCGATCTCGAACTTCGTCTCGCGGTCGAAGATCTTGATCGAACCGATCTCCTTCTTCGTCACGTGGCCCAGACGGCAGATGATCGGCAGGAGCCAGCGGGGGTCGGCATTGTTGCGCCGTCCGACGCTCATACGGAACCACACCATGTCCTCGGACGAGCGCTCGAACCCGCCCTCAGAAGAATCCCGGCCTCTGTCCTTGAAGCCGCGCAGGCGCTCATCCTGCCGCTCGCGCTTGTCCTTGCGCTGGCGCGGTTCGCGATCTGGGCCCGTATCCACGATCTCCTCGGGGGCGGGCAGCCGCGAACGGTTGAAGCGCACCAGCGCATTGGCGATCTCTTCAGCCGAACGCTCTGCGAGGAGCGCCCGCGCCATGGAGAGATCTTCCTCCGTCGTCTCCTCGGTGAAGATCGGATCCTGCATCAGCCGTTCCCGGTCGCGCAGGCGAATCTCGTCCGCGGAGGGCGGGCCGGCCCAGGTCACGTCCACGCCTGCCATATCCACCAGCCTCTCGGCTTTGCGGCGGCGCGTATAGGGCACGAGCATCACGCAAGTGCCCTTGCGCCCGGCGCGGCCCGTGCGGCCGCTGCGGTGCAGAAGCGTCTCGTGGTCGTTCGGCAGATCGAAATGGATGACAAGGCCGAGATCGGGCAGGTCGATGCCGCGGGCGGCGACGTCGGTGGCCACACAGACCCGGGCGCGCCCGTCGCGTAGCGACTGCAGGGCGTTGCTGCGTTCGTTCTGGGTCAGCTCACCGGAGAGGGCGACCGCCGCGAAACCGCGTTCGATCAGGCTGGCATGCAGATGCCGTACCGCCTCACGAGTATGGCAGAACACCATGGCGCCACGGCTCTCGTAGAAACGCAGTACGTTGACAACCGCATGCTCGACTTCATTGGGTGCGATCCTGAGCGCGCGGTATTCGATGTCGCCGTGGGGCTCGTTCTCGACCAAGGTGTCGATGCGATGCGCCTCGCGCTGATAGCGCCGTGCCAGGGTAATGATGTTCTTCGGCAAGGTTGCCGAGAATAGGAGCGTGCGGCGCTCTTCCGGCGTGGCGTCGAGGATGAACTCCAGATCCTCGCGGAAGCCGAGATCGAGCATCTCGTCGGCCTCGTCGAGCACCACGACGCGCATCTTCGAAGTGTCGAGACGCCCGCGTTCCAGGTGGTCGCGCAGGCGGCCCGGCGTGCCGACGACGATATGGCAGCCATCGGCGAGTGCTCGCTGCTCGCGGCGGACATCCATGCCGCCGACGCAGGAGGCGACGCGTGCGCCGGCCGGGCCATAGAGCCAGATGAGCTCCCGGTTGACCTGGAGGGCGAGTTCGCGGGTCGGGGCGATGATCAGGGCGAGCGGTTCGCGCGGCGCATCGAAGCGCTCGGCATCGCCCAGGAGAGTGGACGCCATGGCGAGGCCATAGGCGACGGTCTTGCCCGAGCCAGTTTGGGCGGAAACGAGCAGATCGTGATCAAGCGCGTCCGGCTGCAGAACGGCCGCCTGGACGGGGGTCGGATCGTTGTAGCCTCGATCGGAAAGGGCGCGTTCGAGGCTGGGATTGGTCTTGGGAAAGGGCATGAGGGTGTGGCTGAACCGTGTCTGGGGAGCCGGCGAGGGCTCCGAATAAGGATGATCAGCCGGAGGCAGCGGCGTCGTCTATTTCGTCGATGGACACCAGGAACACGACATCGATATCGAGGTCGTCGTCATAGTCTTCGTCGTCTTCGACCTCGTCCTCTTCGTCCAGGGCCTCATAGAAGGCATCGATCTCGTCTTCCGATGCGGGCCGTGTCGTCAAGGCAGCTGAGCCGTCCCAGAGGGAGCGGCCCTCGCTCTTAAACGACTTCAGGTCATCTTTAAAGCTCTCGCTGAGAAAGAGTTCGCGGGCTTGCCCCTCATCTGCGTTCGTCACGGCAACCGCTCTGCCGGCTATTTCCAGAGTGACCATGGCTCTTCCTTCACCGATAGGTTGATCAAAGCACTAACGCTTAAGGCTCAGATTCGATCAAACCGACCCTGCGTAAGACTTTTGGGTGCCAGGAAGGGTGTGAAAAGCCCTTAAGACCAGTATAGACACGAAGCGACCAATATGAGACCAGTTAAGCTGTGAACGCAACTGGCCCCATTCCCTGTTTCCGGTCCCTGGACCGGCTGTCCCTGCCAGGCTCCCGTGTCAATGAGGACGGGATCGGCCTGCGCGGGCCCTTTGCCTGGGTGATCGATGGCGCCACGGGCCTGTCGGAGGAGCAGTTGACGTCCGGGGGGAGCGACGCCGCCTGGCTTTCCGGTCTGATCGACAACCGGTTGACGGCCTTGGCTGGCGTGAGAAGGGCGGACGCTGTCCTGAGCCGCCTGGAGGCCGATATCGAGTCAGCCTTCCGAACGGAAACGGAGCATATTGGCGAGATCGGCGATCACCATCCCCCCTCAGCCTGTCTCGGCCTGATCGGCGTGGAGCCAGGGGAGGGCGAGAGCATCAGGATTCAGGGGCGCTTCCTGGGCGATGTGATCGCCCTTGTGCCGACTGAAAATGGAATCGTCCGGTGGACGGATGAGCGGGCGAAGCCATTCGAGAAGAAGACACTGGCCGCCCTGGGAGCTCAGGAGCATGAGCCGGGCTTCATCCCCGCAGCCGTGCGACGCCAGATTCTCGAGAACCGGACCAGGCTCAATAGGCCGGATGGCTACTGGGTCGTGAGCCCGCTCCGCCCGTGGGCCGGGCACGAGTTGCGGTTCGAGGCACAGGTCGGGCCAGGTGAGGTTATCGTGCTCGCGACCGATGGCTTCATGCGGCTCGTCGATGTTTTCGAAGCTTATTCGGATCGCTCCCTTCATGCCCAGCTTGCTGCGGGCCGGGGACGCGATCTGATGCAGGAATTGCGGGAAAGGGAGCGGAGCGACCTTATGGCAGGCGCCTATCCTCGTGTTAAAACCCACGACGACGCAACTTTTCTCGTAATCGCAGCCGAGCCAAAGGGCTGAAGAAATTCCGCAGAGCCTGTTGGAAAGGCAGGCTTCGCGGTGGGAGGACAAGGACTTCAACAATGAGGGAACTCAAAATGAAACTGACCCGACGCATTCTGATGGGCGCTGCCGCCGGCAGCTTCCTGCTCTCAGGCACCGCCGCCATGGCCCAGACCGAGCTGACCTTCTGGAGCTGGCGCCAGGAAGACAAGGCCTTCTACCAGGACGTCATCAAGAAGTTCCAGGCGAAGGAGCCTGGGATTACCGTGAAGTTCGAGACCTACGCGCCCGAGAACTACCAGACCATCCTGTCGACGGCGCTCGCCGCCGGCCGCGGTCCGGACGTGATCCAGGTGCGCGCCTATGGCAACCTCGAGACCATCGCGACCCCCGGCTACCTGCTCGCCCTCGACAAGCAGAACGTGCCGGAACTGGCGAACTTCCCGGAAGCAGCGCTCGCGGCCGAGACCCTGCGTTCGGACGGCAAGGTCTATGCAGTTCCGTTCGCCATGCAGGCGCAGCTCGTCGTCTACAATAAGAAGATCTTCAAGGATAACGGCCTTAACCCGCCGAAGACTTGGGACGAGATGATGACGCTGGCTCAGGCGCTGAAGGCCAAGAACATCAATCCGTTCTCCAACGGCACGGCAACGGCCTGGCAGAACGAGACGATTGTCGGCGGTCTGCTCTCGTCCATGCTCGGCAAGGACTTCGAAGCCGACATCGTTTCCGGCAAGGCGAACTTCACCGATCCGCGCTTCGTCAGCGCGCTCGCCAAGCTGAAGGATATCAGCCAGTACTTCTCGCCGAACTTCATCGGCGTGGATTATCCATCCTCGCAGCAGCTCTTCGTGGCGGGTCGCGCAGCCATGTTCGCGGGCGGCTCCTATGAGGTGGCGAACTTCAAGAACCAGAACCCGACGCTCGATCTCGGCGTGTTCCCGGCTCCCGTCCTGAAGGCGGGCGACCAGGCGCTGATCGCCACCTATTACGATGGCGGCTACGCAGTGAACGCGAAGACCGAGAAGAAGGACGCTGCGCTCAAGTTCGTGCGCTTCCTCGCCACGCCGGAATACGGCACGGCCTTCACCAACACGCTGAAGAACCTCTCGCCGATCAAGGGCATCAAGATCGAGGATCCGATCACGCAGGATGTGGCGAAGCTCGCCGAGAACTCCATGTCCTACCTGATGCTCGTGCGCTTCCGCTATCAGGAGCCGAGCGGTTCGGTGCTGCTGCAGTCGAACGTGCAGAAGATGCTCGCCGGCCAGCAGACCCCCGAGCAGGCCGCGGCCGAGATCAACAAGGGCATCGCGACCTACTACAAGCCGTTCCAGAAGTAAGACACTGACGAAGAGGCGGCGGGCCGTGAGGTCTGCCGCCTTTTCCTGAAAGAATGCATGTTATGCAAGCCTCGCGCCAACAGCCCCGCACGCTGAAGCACCAATTATGGGTGGCGTTTCTCGTCGTTCCGCCCATCGTCTTCATGTCGTTGTTTGTGGTCTATCCGATCCTCTCGGCCTTCGCCTATGCCTTCTACGATTGGCAGGGGCTGGCACGCGGCGAGTTCGTCGGCCTGAAGAATTTCAAGGAAGTGCTGTTCGGCGCCACCATGGCGCCGGTCGTGTGGAACGCTTTCCTGCACAACGTCTATGCGCTCGTCGCGCTGATGATCATCCAGAATGGCGGCGGGTTCTTCCTCGCCTGGCTTCTCTACAAGGAGCCCTTCGGCTTCCGCTTCCACCGTGTGGCGATCTTCGTGCCGGTGGTGCTGTCGACGATCATCGTCGGCTTCCTCTGGAAGCTTTTCCTCAATCCGAATTTCGGCATCGTCAACCAGGCACTTTATTCGGTGGGGCTCGATTCTTGGGCCAAGCCATGGCTCGGCGATTCCTCGACGGCGCTCGGTTCGCTCATCCTCGCCAATGCCTGGCACTTCGTCGGCTTCCCGGCTCTCGTCTATCTCGCTGGCATGCAGCGCATCCCGCCGGAAGTCATCGAGGCAGCGCGGCTCGACGGCACCAATGAATGGCAGCTTCTGAGGAATATCGTGTGGCCTCTGGTAGCGCCGAGCACCACGATCCTCTTCACGCTGCTCTTCATCGGCGCGTTCAACTGGTTCGAGATCCCTTACGTAATGGTGGGTCTCGACGGTTCGCCCTTCGGCTCCACGGACGTGCTGGGACTTGTCTTCTACCGCACGGCCTTCGGCAACCAGAGCGCCAGCATCCAGAATTTCGGTTTGGGCTCGGCTCTCGCCACGCTTCTTTTCCTCTTCATCGTCGTCTTCGCGTCCATGCTGACCCTGTGGCTGCGCCGTCGGGAGATCCAGTTTTGACCGCCATCACCTCCGATACGCCGGCAACGCGTCAGGCGATTCCCTTCGTGTTGCTCGCTCAGGTCATCCTGATCGCGAACTCCTTCATCATGCTCTATCCGGTCGTGGTGATGGTGCTCTCCGCCTTCAAGACGACGGGCGAGATCTTCGAGCATCCCTTTGCC
Organism: Microvirga sp. VF16; assembly: GCF_016864375.1. GTDB lineage: Bacteria > Pseudomonadota > Alphaproteobacteria > Rhizobiales > Beijerinckiaceae > Microvirga. Next base: position 1,532,641 of record NZ_CP069354.1, read on the forward strand.
TTGCCCGATTTCACGCAAGTCGGGAACTTCGCCAAAGTGCTCGGCGAAACCGCGATGCCGATTTATTTCGTCAATTCGGTCCTCGTGACGGGCACCTCGATCATCCTGATCCTCGTGCTCGGCACCATGGCGGGCTATGCGGTGGCACGCTACGAGTCGCGCACCAACACCTTCATCCTGCTGTTCTTCCTGGCAGGGCTGATGCTGCCCTTAAAGCTCGCCGTCATCCCGCTCTTCATCCTGCTGCGGGATCTCGGCCTGCTCGACAGCCGCTGGAGCCTGATCGTCACCTATACGGCCATCGGTTTGCCCTCGACCGTGTTCATCATGGCGGGCTTCCTGCGTACGTTGCCGGCGGAGCTTGAGGATGCGGCGCGCATCGACGGCGCCTCGGAGCCTCGCATCATGTGGTCGGTCATGCTGCCGCTGGCGCGTCCGCCTATGGCGATTGCTGCCATTCAGAACGCGGTGCCGATCTGGAACGACTTCTTCTTCCCACTGGTCTTCATCCAGACCGATTCACGTAAGACCCTGCCGCAGGGGCTCACCACCTTCATGGGCGAATACACCACCGATTGGGGCATGCTGTTTGCCGGCCTCACCATCGCGGCGGCCCCCATCACGCTTCTCTACATCGCCCTGTCGCGCCAGTTCATCCAGGGCATGACGGCCGGCGCGGTGAAGTAGGAGGCGAAAGATGCTGATTCCGAAAGGCGCGCTCGTCGTTTCCTGCCAGGCTCGTGCCGACAATCCGCTGCATGGCCCGGTCTACATGTCCGCCATGGCGCAGGCGGCCGAGGCCGGCGGAGCCAGGGGCATTCGCGCCAATGGCGAGGCGGATGTGGCGGCGATCCGTGCCGTGACGCGGCTTCCGATCATCGGAATCTCCAAAGTATGGGACGACCGCTTTCCGGTCTACATCACGCCGGGCTTCGAGCAGGCTGAGCATATCGCGAAGGCGGGCGCCGACATTATCGGCATCGATGCGACGCCACGTCCGCGCAACGGCGATCCCGTGGAGCGCCTGATCGGACGTATTCGGACCGAGCTTGGCAAGGAGGTCTTTGCCGACATCGCCACCCTGGAGGAGGGGCGAGCCGCCCATGGGGCCGGCGCGACCTATGTTGCGACCACGCTGGCCGGCTACACGGAGGAAACCGCTTCCCGCAAAACCGAGGGGCCCGACCTGGAGCTTCTGTCCGCTCTCGTGGCGGAACTCCCGGTGCCGGTGATTGCCGAGGGGCGCTTCGACACGCCGGAGCTCGTGGCCGAGGCTTTCAGGTGTGGGGCGCACGCGGTGGTGGTGGGGACCGCGATCACGAATCCGCGCGAAATCACGAGAAGGTTTGCCCGGGCTACAAGGCCTTGAGCTCCCGATAAGGCTTTGGAAGAAAAACTGTAACGGAAACGTGAGAGCATCTCTGGCGTTCTCGGGTGTACCCATTCACAATGGGTTTCAAACGAGGTTGATGCCGTGCTGATCCGTCGCCCTGCCGATATCCTGCCGTCCGAAATCACGCCTCGGGAGGTCTATTTCAGCCGCCGCCAATGGATGGCCGGCGCGGCCGGGCTGGCCTTGGCGGCCGCCCTGCCCAAGGGCCTGGAGGCCGCACCCCTCTCCGCCACTAAGAGTCCCTTCTCCACGGACGAGAAGAAGACGAGCCGCGAGGATGTCACGAGCTACAACAATTATTACGAGTTCGGGACCGGCAAGGAGGACCCGGCGGCCAAGGCCCACACCCTCAAGACCTCACCATGGACGGTCAAGGTCGACGGCATGGTCGGCAAGCCCGCCGAGTTCGCGATCGAGGATCTCATCAAGTCATCGGCTCTCGAGGAGCGCATCTACCGCATGCGCTGCGTCGAAGGCTGGTCCATGGTGATCCCCTGGGTCGGCTTCCCGCTGGCAGACCTGATCAAGCGCGTGGAACCTTTGGGGAGCGCGAAATACGTGGCCTTCGAGACCGCCTATCGGCCGGAGGAGATGCCGGGGGTGGATTCCATCTTTCCGGTGCTCGAGTGGCCGTATGTGGAGGGGCTGCGTCTCGATGAGGCCACGAACCCGCTGGCCATCCTGGCGGTCGGCCTCTATGGCGAGACGCTACCGAACCAGAATGGCGCGCCGATCCGGCTCGTGGTGCCGTGGAAATACGGCTTCAAGGGCATCAAGTCGATCACGCGCATCAGCTTCGTCGATAAGCAGCCGGAAACGTCCTGGAACAAGCAGGCCCCGGGCGAATATGGCTTCTACGCCAATGTGAACCCGAGCGTGGACCATCCGCGCTGGAGCCAGGCGACCGAGCGGCGCATCGGGGAGGGCGGATTGTTCGTGAAGCGTCGCCCGACTTTGATGTTCAACGGCTATGCCGAGCAGGTGGCGAGCCTCTATAACGGCATGGACCTTCGGAAGCTCTATTGATGGCGGGACAAGCCTCCGTTCAGGCAGACAAGAAAAGCTTTGCGCTGCCTCAGGTGCCGAAGATCGCCGTCTATATCGTCGGTTTCATCCCGGCGATCTGGCTGTTCTATGCCGGCATCACCGATCAGCTCGGGGCCGATCCGATGCGCTATCTGGAGCAGGGGCTCGGCCTTTGGGCTCTGCGGTTCCTGATCGCGACCCTGACAGTGACACCGCTGCGCCAGCTCTTCAACATCAACCTGCTGCGCTATCGCCGGGCTCTCGGATTGCTCGCGTTTTATTATGCGGCCCTGCACCTCACCACTTATCTCGTGCTCGATCAGGGCCTCGATATGGCGGCAATCGTGGCCGACATCATCAAGCGCCCCTACATCACCATCGGCATGGCGACCTTCGTCATTCTCGTGCCCTTGGCGGTGACCTCCAACAACGCTGCGATCCGACGCATGGGCGGGCAGGCCTGGGCAAAGCTGCACCGCCTCGTCTATGTGGCGGCCATCGGCGCAGCCCTGCATTTCGTGCTCGTGGTGAAGTCCTGGCCGCCCGAGCCGCTCGTCTATGCCGCTATCGTGGCCGCGCTGCTTGGCTACCGGCTAGTCCGCTCCCTGGTGAAGAAACCCTCTCCACGACGGCGGCCAGCTTGAAGGCCTGTCCAGGTTCGTTAGGATGCCTGCGCGGCAGACCATCACCGAGCGGGAGACAGGAGATGCGTTCGAGACGAGCTTCAATCGGCAAATTTGCGAAAGGGATTGTCCTCGGACTGTTTCTCTCAGGCTTCGCGCTGGTTGGCGGGGCCTCGGCCCAGACCAAAGACGTGGTGGTTTTCGCAGCCGCCAGCCTGAAGAACGCGCTCGACGATGCCAGCGCCGCCTGGATGCGCGAGACCGGCAAGCGGGTGACCATCTCCTATGCCGCCAGCAATGCCCTGGCCAAGCAGATCGAGTCCGGCGCTCCTGCGGATCTCTTCTTCTCCGCCGATCTCGACTGGATGGATTATCTGGCCTCGAAGGGACTGATCAGGCCCGAGAGCCGCGTCAGCCTGCTCGGCAATTCTCTCGTCCTCATCGCGCCCAAGGGCTCGACAATGCAGGTTGCGCTCCAGCCCGGGGTCGATCTCGCCGCGATCCTCGGCAGCAACCGACTGGCGATGGGCCACGTGGATGCAGTGCCTGCCGGAAAATACGGTAAGGCGGCGCTTGAGCATCTCGGCGCCTGGAACGGCGTGAAGGACAGGGTCGCGCAGGCAGATAATGTGCGCGCCGCTCTCCTTCTCGTGTCCCGCGGCGAGGCGCCGCTCGGAATCGTCTACAAGACCGATACCGTTTCCGATCCGAATGTGAGCATCGTCGCAACGTTTCCGGAAGAGAGCCATCCGCCGATCGTGTATCCGGTTGCGCTCACGAAGGACTCGACCAATCCTGATGCTCCGGCGTTCCTGGCTTTCCTGCGCTCGGACAAGAGCAAGCCGTTCTTCGACAAGCAGGGCTTTACATTCGTCGGGAAGGCGACCTCCGGTTCGTGACGGATTGGCTTTCCCCAGAAGAATGGACGGCCGTTCGTCTGAGCCTGAAGGTTGCCTTGGTGGCGATGACGGCAAGCCTCATTCCCGGCATTGCCGTCGCGCTGCTTTTGGAGCGCGGCCGGTTCTGGGGGCGGCAGATTCTTGATGTTCTCGTGCACCTGCCGCTGGTTCTGCCGCCGGTGGTGGTTGGCTGGTTCCTACTGATCGGTTTCGGACGGCGCGGGCCCATCGGCTCATTTCTCGCCGAGCAATTCGGCATCGTCCTGTCGTTTCGCTGGACGGGAGCGGCGTTGGCCTGCGCCATCATGGGCTTTCCGCTGATGGTCCGCGCCATCCGCCTGTCGATCGCAGCGGTCGACCGCAAGCTCGAGGATGCCGCCGGCACATTGGGCGCGCATCCCGTCTGGGTCTTCGCCGTCGTGACGCTGCCGTTGATCGTTCCCGGCATCATTGCCGGCATGGTGCTGTCGTTCGCGAAGGCGATGGGCGAATTCGGCGCGACGATCACCTTCGTGTCCAACATTCCCGGCGAGACGCAGACCATCCCGAGCGCCATCTATACCTATACGCAGGTGCCGGGAGGCGAGGGCGGTGCGATGCGGCTGACGCTCGTCTCCATCGTCATTTCCATCGCTGCTCTCTGGTGCTCCGAATGGCTGGCACGGCGGGCGCGTTCACGGATTCATGCGTGATGATCCTCGATGTCGATATCCGGCATCAGCAGGGCGCATTCGTGCTGCAGGCGCGCTTCCAGTCCGATGGCAAGCTGACGGCTCTGTTCGGCCCTTCCGGCTCCGGCAAGACGACCATCGTCAATGCCATCGGCGGTCTCGTCCGGCCAGATCACGGACGGATCGTCGTGCAGGGTGAAATGCTCGTCGACACGAGGAAGGGCATCTTCGTTCCCAAGCACAAGCGGCGGATCGGATACGTGTTTCAGGAGGGACGCCTCTTTCCGCATCTCAACGTACGGCAGAACCTTCTCTTCGGCCGCTGGTTCACGCCTGGGAGGGAGCGGGAAGCGAGCTTCGATGGTGTCGTCGATCTTCTCGGCATCGGCCGTCTGCTCGACCGGCGGCCATCCACGTTATCAGGCGGCGAGAAGCAACGGGTTTCCATCGGGCGCGCCCTTCTGGCCGATCCGCAATTGCTCCTGATGGATGAGCCGCTCGCCTCTCTCGACGATGCGAGAAAGGCCGAGATCTATCCCTATGTCGAGCGGCTGCGCGACGAGGGTGGCGTACCCATCGTTCTCGTCAGCCATTCGGTCGCCGAGATTGCGCGGCTTGCCACATCCATCGTCACACTGTCCGAGGGACGGGTGACGGCATTGGGCTCTGCTTCGGAAATCCTGCGGCATACCAATCTTTTCGCGCAATCCGGTCCGGTGGAAGCCGGAGCCTTGATCGAGGCCAAGGTCTTGAGACATGAGGACGCCTTCGATCTGACCGTGCTTCAGGCCAATGCCGGAGCCTTGATGGTGCCGCGGCTCGATCGTCCCATCGGGGCCACGCTGCGCGTGCGCCTTCGCGCGCGCGACATCATCCTGTCCCTGAAGCGGCCCGAGGGACTGAGCGCGTTGAACGTCCTAGCCGGAAAGATTTCCTCCATCGACGACATCAGCGGGCCGAGCGTCGACGTGATGCTGGATTGCGGCGGCGATAGCCTTGTCGCCCGCGTGACCTGCAAATCGGTGCACGAGCTTGGCCTTGTTCCAGGGCTTTCCGTCCACGCCATCATCAAGAGCATCGCTTTCGATCCGGAGGCTCTTGGTGCGGCAAAGCCGTAGGATATGTGAGATTTTTGCCCATCGAGGTTGCACCGGTGGCGGAGCCGTGTAGCCTCTCCAGCCAACTTTTTCAGCTTCGAGAGACGAGGACCATGAACGAACAATTCCGGAATCCGGCCGATGCCATGTCCCATGCCAAGCTTCTCGACCGCTTGGCGGAGGTCGCCGTCCGCGTCGGGCTGGGGCTGAAGCCGGGACAGGAGCTGGTCGTGACCGCACCGCTCGACGCCGCCGCGCTGGTGCGGCGCATCACGGAGCATGCCTACAAGGCCGGTGCCTCTCTCGTGACGACGATCTTCTCCGATGAGGAGAGCACGCTCATGCGCTTCCGCCATGGGCGCAACGAGGGTTTCGACGCGGCTCCGGCGTGGCTCTATGAGGGCATGGCGGCCGCCTACAAGAACGGTGCAGCCCGGCTCGCCATCGTCGGCGAGGACCCGTCGCTGCTCGCTAAGGAGGATCCGGAAAAAGTTTCCCGTGCCAACCGGGCCCGCTCCAAGGCTTATATGCCGGCGCTCAACATGATCGCGGGCTTCGATATCAACTGGACCATCGTCTCCGCCGCCACGCCGGCCTGGGCCAGGACGGTCTTCCCGGAGGATCCGGAGGAGGTGGCCGTCGCCAAGCTCTGGCAGGCGATTTTCTCTGCCTCCCGCGTCGATACTCCGGACCCCATCGCCGCATGGGAGAAGCACAATGCGAGCCTCCAGGCGCGCACGCGCATGCTCAACGAGAAAAACTATGCCGCCCTTCATTTCCGCGGCCCCGGCACGGATCTGCGCGTCGGTCTCGCGGACGGGCATGAATGGAACGGCGGCTCGACCGCGGCGAAGAACGGCATCGTCTGCAACGCCAACATCCCGACCGAAGAGGTCTTCACCACGCCGCACAAGGACCGGGTCGATGGCATCGTCACCAGCACCAAGCCGCTCTCCTATAACGGTACCCTGATCCAAGACATCCAGGTGCGGTTCGAGGGCGGGCGCATCGTGGAGAGCAAGGCACGCACCGGCGAGGCCGTGCTGAACAAGGTTCTCGACACGGACGAGGGCGCACGCCGCCTCGGCGAGGTCGCCCTCGTGCCTTATTCCTCGCCGATCTCGCAGAGCGGGCTTCTTTTCTTCAACACCCTGTTCGACGAGAATGCCTCGAGCCACATCGCCCTGGGCCAGGCCTATAGCAAGTGTATCCGCAATGGCGGCTCCATGAGTGAGGACGAACTCACCTCGCACGGCTCCAACAAGAGCCTGATCCATATCGACTGGATGATCGGGTCCGATCAGATCGATGTGGATGGTCTCACACAGGACGGAAGGGCAGAGCCGCTGATGCGGGGCGGAGAGTGGGTTACTCAGTAACAAAGGGCTGGCGTTTTTTGCCGCAGCGGATCTATGATCGTCACTATTACCTGATCTGATGCAAACAGAGCTTGACGCATCGGGCCTGTGGCTGTGATTGAAGACAGGTATCAAAGAGGTACTGGTCTTACTCTCCGTAAGGCCGGTGCCTTCGCAAGAGCGAAGATGGATGTCGGACACAGCCAATCGTAACCCTCAAGATCGGGCTCTCCTGTCGGTTCGCTCCCTGTCGGTGGAGTTCGGCGGGGGAAATGGGGCCTTCAAAGCCGTCAAGGACGTCAGCTTCGACGCGCAGCCGGGCAAGACCCTCGCGGTCGTCGGAGAATCGGGATCCGGCAAATCCGTCACTTCTCTCGCGATCATGCGCCTGACCGATTACACGGGCGGGCGCATCACCGGAGGGCAGGTGCTGTTTCGCCCTGACAGGGGCGAGGCCATCGATCTCGTCAAGGCATCAGACAGCAAGCTCAGGGAGATTCGCGGCAACGACATCGCGATGATTTTCCAGGAGCCGATGACGTCGCTGAATCCGGTCTTCACCATCGGCAATCAGATTTCCGAGACTCTGATCTTACATCAGGGCCTCAACGGACGCGATGCACGCCTGCGGGCGAAGGAGCTGCTGCAGAAGGTGCGTCTACCCGATGCGGACAAGCTCCTCGACCGTTATCCGCACCAGCTTTCCGGCGGCATGCGCCAGCGCGTGATGATCGCCATGGCGCTCGCCTGCAATCCGAAACTCCTGATTGCCGACGAGCCGACGACGGCGCTCGACGTGACGATCCAGGCGCAGATCCTCAATATCATCCGCGACCTGCAACAGGAGATGGGGACCGCCGTCATCTTTATCACGCACGACATGGGCGTGGTGGCCGAGATGGCCGACGACGTGGTGGTGATGTGGAAGGGCGAGAAGGTGGAGCAGGCGCCCGTGCGCGACATCTTCGCCGCACCCCAACACCCCTATACCCGCGCGTTGCTCTCCGCCGTACCGCGCCTGGGCAGCCTGAAGGGCCAGCCGCTGCCGAAGCGCACGCCTGTGACGGTGATGGATGGCGGCGTGGCGAAGTCCGTCGGCGACACGCATGAGCAGAACACCGCTGACTACACCAAGCCCATTCTCCAGGTGGAGAAGCTCACCACCCGCTTCGATGTCGGAAAAACCTTCTTCGGCCGCGTGACCCATCGCGTCCATGCGGTGGAGGAGGTTAGCTTCGACATCTATCCCGGCGAGACCCTGGCTCTGGTCGGTGAATCCGGCAGCGGTAAGTCCACCATCGGGCGCACGCTGCAGCAGCTCGTCGAGCCGACGGGCGGCACGGTACGCTTTGACGGGCGTGACATGGCCGCCATGAGCCATGGCGAGCGGCGGCGTCTGCGCCAGGAGATCCAGTACATCTTCCAGGATCCCTTCGCCTCGCTCGATCCGCGCCATACGGTGGGCTACAGCATCGCCGAGCCGATCATCGTCCACGGCCTGATCAACGACAGCAAGGCGCGCGAACGGCGCGTGCATGAATTGCTGGAGCAGGTCGGCCTTCAGCCGCAGCATGCCAAGCGCTATCCGCACGAATTCTCGGGCGGTCAGCGCCAGCGCATCTGCATCGCACGGGCGCTCGCAAGCAATCCCAAGCTCGTCATTGCCGACGAATCCGTGTCCGCGCTCGACGTGTCGATCCAGGCGCAGATCGTCAATCTGCTCATGGAACTGCAGGAGAAGAGACGGCTGTCCTATCTCTTCATCACCCACGATATGGCCGTGGTGGAGAAGATCAGCCATCGGGTCGCGGTGATGTATCTCGGACAGATCGTCGAGCTCGGCACGCGACAGGCGATTTTCGAGAATCCGCAGCATTCCTATACCCGCAAGCTGCTCTCGGCGGTGCCGATTGCCGATCCGCAGCGCGAGCGGGCAAAGACGCGGATCGAGGGCGAAATCCCAAGTCCCGTTCGTCCGGTCGGGCAGGAGCCCGCCATTCATCGCATGCGCGAGGTCGAGCCGGGACATTGGGTTGCGATCGAGCCCGATCAGCTCCGTGGGGCGGCGTGAGATACGATTTTCCAAAGGGAGGCAATAAGATGAAGTTCTCTAACACCATGAAAGCGCTCGGCCTTACGGCCGCTGTCGCCTTGGCGCCGCTGATGGCATCCGGCGCTCAAGCCGCCGGAACGCTGACTACGGCCGTTGCCATCGATCCCGGCAGCTGGGATCCGATCGACACCTTCCTGGTCGACTGGTCGTCTGCCGCCAACAACATCTTCGATGGTCTGACCGCTCGCGGCGCAGATATGAAGCTGAAGCCCGGCCTCGCGACCTCGTGGGAGTTCCTCGACGACAACAATCGCATCCGCTTCAAGCTGCGGCAGAACGTGAAGTTCCACAACGGCGAGCCGTTCAATGCCGCAGCGGTGAAGTTCACCTTCGACCGACTCCTCGGCGAAGAAGGCAAGAAGGGGCCGCAGCAGTCGAACTATACCTCTATCGATCATGTGGAGGTCGTGGACGACAGCACCGTCGATTTCGTCATGAAGCAGGCCGACCCCGTACTGCTGACGAAGCTCGCCGGCTATGGCGCCATGATCGTGCCGCCGAAATACATTCAGGAAAAGGGCGACGCTCATTTCAACATGAATCCGGTCGGCACCGGGCCGTTCAAGTTCGTGGAGTATAGCCCGAAGGTCAACCTGACGCTGGAAGCCTTCCCTGAGCATTGGGGCGGCGCACCGAAACTCGACAAGGTCGTGATCCGCTTCATCTCCGAGGCGAACACGCAGGTCGCCGAGCTCCAGTCCGGCCGCATCGATGTCGCGACGCTCATTCCCTTCGGACTTGCGCCGACGGTCGAGAAGAGCCCCAACCTGAGCCTGCTCAGCATCACCGGCCCGACCGTCGTCGCACTGCGCCTCAACACCAAGGACGGCATTACGAAGGATGTGAATGTCCGCAAGGCGCTCATCATGGGCATCGACCGTGAGGCGATCATCAAGGCCGTGCTCCTCGGCCATGGCAAGCCGATTGCGAGCTTCCAGGCCGATCTGTCCTTCGGCTACGATCCGAGCCTGAAGCCGCTGCCCTTCGATCTCGCCAAGGCGAAGCAGGTGCTGCAGCAGGCGAAGGTCCCGGCCGGTGCACCGGTGCGGATCGACTTCCGCGGCAATGACGCGACCTTCCGCGAGGTGGCGCAGGCAGCCGCCGGCTTCCTCCAGGCTCTTGGCCTCAAGCCCTCGCTCCAGCCGCACGAGCCGCCGGTTCTGCTCAACGATATCATCCCGAACGGCAAGACCGGCGAGGCCTGGCATCAGGCCTGGGGTGGCTGGACCTTCGATTACGACAACACCGCTTACCTGATGTACCATTCGGGCGAGAAGTGGAATCCTTACGACAACGATCCCAAGCTGAATGCTCTCCTTGAGAAGCAGCGCACGATCTATGACGTGAAGGAGCGTGAGAAGGTTCTGCAGGAGATCGCCCGCTACGTGGCCGATCAGGCGCTCGAAATCCCGCTTTACAATCAGAACACGATCTATGGCGTGAACAAGCGTGTGAAGAATTTCGATGCTCCGGCCGACCGCCGCTTCCGTTTCACGGAAACCACGGTGGAATGACTTGAGGATCTTTGGGCATTTGCAGTAAGGGCAGGCGCCCGAAGATCGGACAATACAAGAGAAGGCCCCGCGTAAGCGGGGCCGTTTTTCCAAGCGCCAGAAGAAGGATCACCGCGTGGCGGGCTTCATTCTCAAGCGATTGCTGCAGGCCATCTTCGTGGTCCTCGCGGTGACGCTGATCGTTTCCTTTGCGATCAGGTTGTCGGGCGACCCGGCCATCATGATGATGGGAGGCGGCAACGTCACCGAGGCGGATCTCAAGAACATCCGACAGGCCCTCGGCCTCGAACGCCCGTTCTATGTTCAGTATCTGAGTTTCCTCCAGGGGCTCTTCGTCGGGGATTTCGGGAACAGCTTCATGGGCGGGACGCCGGTTTCCCTGCTCATTTCACGCGCGCTTCCGGCAACACTCCTTCTGGCTTTTGCCTCTCTCCTGACCTCTATCGTCCTATCCGTGCCTCTTGGCGTCTACGCGGCTGTGAACCGTGGGCGCTGGCCCGATCAGCTCATCCGCATCCTGTCGCTTGTGGGCCTGTCCTTTCCGAATTTCTGGCTTGCCATTATGATGGTGCTTCTGTTCTCCATTGTGCTCGGCCTGCTGCCGCCGAGCGGCATGGAGGGGCCGGAGAGTTTCGTGATGCCGGCGCTTACCATGGCGATCATTCTGACTGCCACGAATGTACGCCTCGTGCGCACCTCGATGCTGGAGACGCTGTCGCAGCAATACATCATGGTGGCGCGCTCGAAAGGCCTGCGCGACCGCGTCGTCCTCTACAAGCATGCCCTGCGCAACTCGGCTATTCCGCTCGTCACCTATATCGGTCTGCAATTCGGCGGCCTCATCGGCGGCATCGTCATCATCGAGCGCGTGTTCAACTGGCCCGGCATGGGCACGCTTGCGTTTGACGCTATCTCGAACCGCGACTATCCGGTGCTCCAAGGCACCATCACGGTGCTCGCGCTGTTCATCGTTCTCATCAACCTTCTGGTCGATATCGCCTATGGGCTGATCGATCCGCGTATCCGGACGGAGTGAGGCCATGGCATCCGCTCAGGCTGTGTCGTCGGCGCGCCGGCATTTTCGCTCGATCGAACTCGTCCTCGGTCTTCTGCTCACCGGCGGCATGGGGCTGGCCGTGCTGTTTTCGGGCTTCCTCTTTCCCGATGGCGGCGAGAGCATGGACCTCATGGCGCGTCTCACGTCGCCGTTCCAGGATCTTGCCCATCCTCTCGGCACCGATCCCCTCGGCCGTGACGTGCTGGCGCGCGTGATCGTCGGCGGCAAGATCTCGCTCACCGTCGGCATTCTCTCGGTGATGGGAGCGGTCGTCGTCGGCACGATTGTCGGCCTTGTCGCCGGATATTACCGCGGTATCGCCGAGATCCTGCTCATGCGCTTTGCCGACATTCAACTGGCGCTGCCCTTCATCCTGCTCGCCATCATGTTCCTCGCCATTCTAGGCACGGGTGTCGACAAGATCATTTTCTTCATGATCGTTGCCCAATGGGTGCAATATGCGCGCCTCGTCCGCGGCTCCGTGTTGGCCCTGCGGGATCGGGAGTTCATCCTCTCGGCTCGCGCCATCGGGGTCGGTAATGGGCGCATCATCTTCACGCATATCCTGCCCAACGTGCTCGGCCCCATCGTCATTCTCATGACACTGCAGGTGGCCAACAACATTCTTCTCGAAAGCAGCCTGACCTTCCTCGGCCTCGGCGTCGATCCGCTCATTCCAAGCTGGGGCGGCATGCTGGCCGACGGGCGCACCTATCTGCAGACGGCTTGGTGGGTCAGCGTCTTTCCAGGCCTTGCCATCATGTTCACCGTGCTCGGCCTGAACCTTCTGGGCGATTGGCTGCGCGATCTTCTCGACCCGACAGGACAGACTTCACGATGACGACTTTGCTCGACGAGCGTATCCCGCGCACTCTCGATATCCTCCTGCGTGAATGGACCAGGAGCGATCATCGCGGCGTGATCCTCGAGGCGTGGCTGTTCGAGGGCGAGGCGGAGCGGCGCGCGGCGGAGGCCGTGTTGTCGGGGGCAGGCGTCCGGGCGCGGCTGCGCAGCGCTTACAAGCCGCTCGTTCATGCCTTTCTCGAAGAAATCGATACCGCTGATCTGAAGCGCGTCACCGTGCGCTATCCCGTGCATGAGGACGCGGACCGCCTGCGCTTCCTCTCGGAGGGTTATCCTGTCGCGGCGTTGCTCGACGGTATCGAGACTCTCTTCGAGTCCGGCACCGCGGATCTGACCTATCGCGTGATCCTTGAATATAAGGACGGGCGCGTGGCGGAGCATGCGGTTTTTGCGCCGAACCGTCTGCGCACCAACCATCTCGACGAAGTCGATCTTACGCCGACCGGCTGGCTCAAGGTGACCGGACGGGCGGATGGTGCGCCGGACGTCGACGAGGCGCTTGAGACCGAGGCCGAGCAGGTTTTTCACAAGGTCATGGCAAGTGTTGCAGCCCATGCTTGGCCTGAGGCGGAGCCCTACGCGGAGATAATCGCCATTGATGTGTCGATCCCCGGCATCGAGCGTCCGCTCGACTACGGCGACGAGGTCATGAGCACGCGCGAGGCGCTGCACGAGGACTTTTACTTCTCGCTGCTCGAATTCTTCAAGCGCAAGTCGGGCCGTCCGCCCGAGGATCGCAGCGTGCAGCCGGGCCAGATCGTGCCGGATATCCGCGCCGGCGGGGGCGATGCGCATGTGCGCGTGACCCTGCGCTCGTTTGGACCGCCGCAGGATCCTGTGAAGCCGGAACAGGACATCGAGACGGCCGATGCTGCACCGGGCCTCGCGCAGATTTACCGTGAACTCGCGGCGCTTCCGGGCGAGACCTTCGAGGGGATCTCCCGCGAGGGGCGTCCGGTGCGCGGGATCTATCGCGCGGGCTCGCGTCCGCCGGTTCTCGTCACCAGCGGCCAGCACGCCAACGAGACGTCGGCGCCGGTAGGAACGTTGCGGGCCGTGCGTCGGCTGCTCGCCCATCCGGAGGCCAACATCGCGTATATTCCGGTCGAGAACCCGGATGGCTATGCGTTGCATGGACGGCTCTGCGAGGGCAATCCACGCCACATGCATCATGCGGCGCGCTACACCTCGCTCGGCTGCGATCTGGAATATGGACGAAACGAACCGCTCTACGAGATCGGCGCGCGCAACCAAGCGCTGGAGATGTCCGGTGCTCAGTTGCACCTCAACTTCCACGGCTATCCGGCGCATGAATGGACGAGGCCATTTACCGGCTATCTGCCCCGCGGCTTCGAACTCTGGACGATCCCGAAAGGCTTTTTCCTGATCATGAGGCATCATCCCTCATGGGGCGACACGGCGAGGACGCTGATCGAAGCCGTCACCACCGGCCTGTCGGCCGTGCCGGGCCTCGCCGAGTTCAATCGCCGTCAGATCGAAATCTGCTCGATCCATTCCGGCGGGACGCCGTACGAGATCATCAACGATGTGCCGTGCCTGATCACCGCGGACGAGCGCCATCCTTCTCCCTTGACCCTCATCACGGAGTTCCCGGACGAGACGGTTTACGGGGACGCCTACCGGTTCGCCCATACGGTGCAGATGGCGACCGTGATCGCCGCCGAGGAAGCCTACGCGTCGATCCTGGCGGCAACGACCTGAAGTAGCGCCAGACGCCGGGGCGTCGACTCACCGGCTACGGACAGGAAAGGGCACGCCACGGGTGAGGCGTGCCCTTTCTTTTATGGGATTCTGGTTGGGTTGCTGGATGACGGGCAGACTTCAGCATAGCCGGCACATGAATATTTTCTTCTGACATCCCGGCCCGTGGCTATGCATTACTTCCAGCGTAGCCGGAATTGCTTTCCGCCTTCTCAGAAACGGAAGCTTAACTTTATTTCCTCCTTTCGCACTTGAGAGATTCTATTTGTAACGCTATATCGAAATATAGATGCTAGAAGCCTATTCAGCGTAGCCAGCTATCTTCAGGGACCCATCCATTATGCCCAAATTATTCGACTTCCAGGCCGAAAGTCTCCCGTCGTGGTGGGACGGCAATTACCGGATGCCGTGGACGGAGACGAATCTCGACCTGATCAAGGGCGATGGTGCTTCTCAAGTTGTGATTGTCCCGACCGTCTACATGGACAGCCTGACGTCTACCCGGGTCTATCGCGACAACGACGATCCGGGTGGTCACAACGTCGACGGAAATCCGCGCACGGAGAGCGACGGCTCGATCAAGGAGGCGATCGCCAAGGCTCAGGCTCGTGGTCTGGAGGTCATCTTCAAGCTGCATGTGAACATGCAGAACGACGATTGGAACGCGCTTATCGGTCCTCCGGAAGGTTCGACGCCCGCACAGGCCAAGGTCTGGGCTGATGCATGGTTTGCTTCCTATAAGGAAGCCGTGGTCCACTACGCCAAACTTGCGCAGGAGCAGGGTGTCACGGCCTTCGCCATCGGCAATGAATGCGAAAGCATGACAGGTGCGCAGTATCGTGAGTATTGGGTCGATATCATCGAGGCGGTCCGCGACGTTTACGATGGACAGCTGACCTATGCCGCGACCTGGACCGAGGCTCTCAACCTCAGCTTCTGGGACAAGCTCGATTACATGGGGGCAAATCCCTATATCAGCTTCACTCAGGACAGCACCAATCCGTCCCTGCAACAACTGATCGACGGCTGGACCAAACCGTCCAACGTCTGGGGAGTGAGAACGCCCATCGAGGAGAGGTTCGGTGAGAATATCTCCGCCATGGATGCTCTGAAACGGATCGCCGAGCAGTACGGCAAGAAGCTGATCTTCACGGAAACAGGCTTTCGCAGCCTCGACGGCAGCAACGCCACGCCGTGGATGTGGGGCAATGGCCGCATCGACGAGCGCGAGCAGTACATGATGCATCAGGCCTTCTACAAGATCATCACTGATCGCGCCGGTGAAGGTTGGATGGGTGGCTACTGGCTGTGGAACTACGACGCCAGCGAGGCCGTCTCCGATCCGAGCCCCGACGACGGCTTTTCTACGCATGGCAAGCGCACCGATGCGCTGGTCGAGCAGTATTTCAAGAACCCGGTTTCCGTCGCCGGCCGCGCTCTTGTCGGTACGTCAGGTGGCGACTCCCTCCTTGGCGGCTTCAACCATGACACACTGATCGGTGGACAAGGAAACGACACGCTGCTCGGCGGAGCCGGTGCCGACGTCTTCATGTACTACGCTGGAGACGGCGCGGACACGATCACTGATTTCAAGTTCTCAGAAGGCGACAAGATCGCCCTGATGAATACGGGGGCAACGGGCTTCGGCGATCTCGATATCTCCAGCACATCGGGTGGCTACGTCGTGCGCTTCGCTGATGGCGGGAGCCTGACCATTCGTACCACGGAGGCTCTGTCCGCGGATTGGTTCGCTTTCAATGGCACTGGCCAGTCTGGACCTTCGACCAAGCCGACATCGGGCGACGATGAGATCACCGGCACTGCCAAGGCCAATGTGATCAATGCGCTCGCGGGCAACGATCTCATCAATGGTCTTGCCGGCAATGACAACCTGACCGGCGAGGTTGGCGACGACACGGTCGATGGCGGTACAGGCAACGACGCACTGTATGGCGGTCTCGGCGATGATTTCGTCGATGGCGGCGATGGCGTCGACCGGATCTATGGCGGCGACGGTTATGACATCCTCTATGGCGGCGCCGGCAACGATCAGATTCGCGGCGAGAATGACGACGACATGCTCTATGGCGATGCCGGCAACGATCTTCTCCGCGGCGGCAACGGCCATGATCTTCTCGACGGCGGTGACGGCGACGACAAGCTCTATGGCGAAGCCCAGGACGACCAGATCACCGGTGGCGAGGGCAACGACGTCATCCAGGGTGGCGACGGAAAAGACGAACTTGAGGGCGAGAACGGCAACGACAAGCTCTATGGCGGCAATGGCGATGATGTGCTGCTGGGCTGGTTCGGCACCGATCAGAAGCTATGGGGATACGGCGAGGACAGTGCATCATCGCCGGCGGAGCCAGCCAAAGGAGCGCCCCATGCCCCAGTGCCATGACTTGAGCCGATCCCGGAGTGCCCTCGTACAAGACAGCACAATCATCGCCGTCGTCGAGATGAGCCAGGCCAGCTGGCTCGTGGCCGCCATGGTGCCAGGCCTTGATCGCCATCCGCTCAAGAAGCTCGAGCCGGACCAGGACGGGCTGCTGCGCCTTCTGCGGCGCTGGCAGGACGAGGCCGTCCAGGCCGGCCGCCCGATCACCCGCATTGCCGTCGCCTTCGAGGCCGGCCGTGACGGCTTCTGGCTCGCCCGCTGGCTGCGGGCGCGCGGCATCGAGGCCTACGTCATTCATCCCACCAGCATCGCCGTCTCGCGCGAGCATCGGCGAGCCAAGACCGACCGGCTCGATACCGCCTTGCTCAAGCGGGCCTTTCTCGGCTGGCTGCGTGGCGAGTCGGATCACTGCAGCATGGCGGCGATCCCGTCTTTGGCGGACGAGGACGCCAAGCGTCCGAGCCGCGAGCGTGAGAACCTGGTCGAGGAGCGCACCCGGCTCGGCAACCGCATGAAGGCAACCCTCGCCCGCTTTGGAATTCGCAGCTTCCGGCCGACACTGCGGACCGCGCCCGAACAGCTTGAGGCGCTGCGCACCCCTGAGGGTGTTCCCCTGCCGCCCAACACCCTGGCCGAGATGCGCCGGGATCTGGCCCGGCTGCAGGTCGTGCGGGAGCAGATCCGGGAGATCGAACAGGCCCGTCTGGAGCGGCTGGAAAGGGCCCCTGGAGAGCGGCATAACACCATGGTTCGGCTGCTGGCCCGGGTGATCGGGCTGGGGGTCGAAACGGCGGACTTGCTCGTCAATGAGATCCTCTCGCGCAATCTGCGCGACCGCAGGGCCGTGGCGCGCTACGCGGGCCTCACCGGAGCGCCGGACGAGAGTGGAGCCAAGCGCCGGGAGAAGGGCTTGGCGAGGGTGGGCAATGCTCGGGTCCGTCGCAGCATGCTCCAGCTCGCTTGGCGATTTCTGCGGTTCCAAGCCGAGAGTGATTTGGCGCGCTGGTACCGGGCCCGAACCGCAGATGGCCGGGGAGCCACGCGCAAGACCCTGATTGTCGCTCTGGCGAGGAAGTTGCTCATTGCTCTGTGGCGTTTGGCAACGACCGGGGACCTGTCGCAGGGGCTCATCCTTCGCCCGGCCGCGTGAGGCAAAGACCAGAGAGGTGATCAAGCTTCGGCCGCCAACGGCCGACAATGATCCGAGGTGGCGGCAACCCGACCCAGAGCATGGCCATCCTGCCGTGATCAGAATGGGCCCGCCGCCGCGGAGCTGCGCCAGCGATGCGCATGATTGCATCATGGGCCCGGATCGCAGTGATCCGCCGAATACAAGGGTGCCGGGCGATCGCCCGTGCCAGACGGCCAGCTCCCCTCGGATTGTTGCATGTCCCGCCTCCGCTAGGTTCCACTCAACTGGAGGACACGCAGACCAAAACTAAAACTGATGAATCAGCTCTTGACTTAAACAGCCCCATACAAGCTCTGGGGCGGCGCCGGTAGCGATGTGCTCGATCCGGGAGCCGGCAATGATAAGCTCTGGGGCGGCACGGGGTCCGATCGCTACGTGTTCAACTCGGACATGGGTCAGGACATCGTCTATGACTTCAAAGTCAAGCAGGGCGAGATGCTGCTGATCCGCCACGATATCAACCATTCCAGCATCGTCGATTTCAACACGCTCAAGCCGCACATGAAGCAAGTAGGCAAGAACGTCGTCATGGATCTCGGTAAGGGCGAATGGCTCGGTGGCGATGATCAACTGACCTTGGCCAACGTCCAGATGAAGGACCTGAAGGCAGAGCACTTCTACTTCTACTGGTAAGCGCTCCTCGTCCACCAAATGAAAGCGGCCGGAGAGGGCATCTCCGGCCGTTTGCATTTCCATCAGGCACGCCCGTCGTCTGGAACAAGCCGTCTCCCGCCATCGTTCTCCGGCGGAGCCGGGCAATTGTGCCTGGCTCAATGAGAGATGAAAGCCATGGCACGCTTGTCCTGGAAGCAGAGCGAGAACGACGCCTCCATCAGGGAAGCAATCGATCTGGTGCGCGAGCATGGGGAATCCCTGCCGTCAATTGCCGATGAAGAAGCCTTCGGCGCCATGTTCGATCGCTTTGCCGATGCCAAGGTCGTGCTCCTCGGTGAAGCCACCCATGGCACATCGGAATTCTACCGGGCGCGAGCCGCCATCACGAAGCGCCTGATAAAGCACCACGGTTTTTCCATCGTTGCCGTCGAAGCCGACTGGCCGGATGCGGCGTGCATCGATGCTTATGTCCGCCATCGCCATGTTCCCGATGGCGACGATGCCGCCTTCCAGCGTTTCCCCACCTGGATGTGGCGCAATGAGGAGGTCGCCGATTTCGTCAACTGGATGCGCGCGTACAACAAGGAGCGAGGGGAGGACGAACGCGCCGAGTTCCGTGGCCTCGACGTTTACAGTCTGAACGCTTCCATCCGCTCCGTGCTGGACTATCTCGACAAGGTCGATCCGGAGGAGGCCAGGGAGGCGAGGGGGCGTTACGGTTGCCTTAGCCCCTGGCAGTCGGATCCTGCGCAATACGGCCGGGCCGTCCTGACCGGACAGAAGAAGCCTTGCGACGAAGCGCTACTGCGCCAGCTCCAGGATATTCTCGACAAGCGTCTGGAGTACCTTCAGGCTGATGGCGGCGAGGAATTCTTCGACGCGGTGCAGAACGCCAAGATCGTTCATGCGGCCGAGCACTATTATCGGATCATGTATGAGGGCGCGACGGAATCCTGGAACCTGCGCGACAGGCACATGTTCGAGACCCTGCAAAGCCTCCTCGCGCGACGCGACAACGCCAAGGCGGTCATCTGGGCCCACAATTCTCACATTGGCAATGCCGCCGCCACGGCCATGGGATGGCAGGGCGAGTTCAACATCGGCGAGCTTAGCCGCAAGGCATACCGCAATGAGGCCGTACTGATCGGCTTCGGAACCGATCGCGGCACGGTGGCGGCAGCGGACAACTGGGACGAACCGATGCAGGTCAAGGATGTGCGACCCGTCCGGCCGGACAGCCACGAGCGCATTTTCCGGGATACGGACCTCGGCTGCTTCCTGATCGACTGGCGCGAGACCGGTCAGACAGACCTGACGGAGATTCTCTCCCGGCCACGCCTGGAGCGGGCCATCGGGGTGATCTACCGGCCGGAAACGGAACTCTACAGCCATTACTTCGAGGCCATTCTGGCAGAGCAGTTCGACGCCTTCGTCTGGTTCGAGGAAACCAGGGCGGTAACCCCGCTCACCCATGCCCATGGCAAGGGTATGCCGGAGACCTATCCGTTCGGGCTTTAAGGGCAGCCGTCATCCCGGGTTCCGCTTCGCGGCCCCGGGATCGCAGGCCGAAAATGGCGCTTGGTCCTGCCGACGATCCCGGATCGGCTCTGCCGTCCGGGATGACGGCGAAAGGATGGGCGACATCCATCCGCCTTGCCCATACAGGCTCCCCCTGCTAACTGACGCGCAACTCCATTCAACTCCATCACATCAGCAGGGCTTTTCCCGTGTCCCGTCAGTTCATCTACCACATGCGTGGCCTCTCCAAGACCTATTCGGGCGGCAAGAAGGTCTTGGACAATATCCATCTTTCCTTCTACCCGGATGCCAAGATCGGCGTGCTCGGCGTCAACGGCGCCGGTAAGTCGACCCTGCTGCGTATCATGGCCGGCACCGATACGGACTGGACCGGTGAGGCCTGGGTCGCCGAGGGGGCCCGCGTCGGCTACCTGCCGCAGGAGCCCCAGCTTGACCCGTCGAAGAATGTCCGCGAGAACGTCATGGAAGGCGTGGCCGCCAAGAAGGCGATCCTCGACCGCTACAACGAGCTCGCCATGAACTATTCCGAGGAGACGGCGGACGAGATGACCCGTCTCCAGGACGAGATCGAGGCCAAGGGCCTGTGGGATCTCGATTCCCAGGTCGATCAGGCCATGGACGCCCTGCGCTGCCCGCCGGACGACTGGTCCGTGGATAAGCTCTCGGGCGGTGAGCGCCGCCGCGTGGCCCTGTGCAAGCTGCTCCTGGAGCAGCCGGAACTCCTGCTCCTCGACGAGCCGACCAACCATCTCGACGCCGAGACCACTGCCTGGCTCGAAGGTCATCTGCGCAACTATCCGGGCGCGATCTTGATCGTTACCCACGACCGCTACTTCCTCGACAACGTGACGGGCTGGATCCTCGAGCTCGACCGCGGCCGGGGCATTCCCTACGAGGGCAATTACTCGTCCTGGCTCGAGCAGAAGCAGAAGCGCCTCGCGCAGGAGGGCCGCGAGGAAGAATCGCGCCAGCGCACCATCGAGCGTGAGCGCGAGTGGGTGTCGGCCTCGCCGAAGGCCCGTCAGGCCAAGTCGAAGGCTCGTATTCAGCGTTATGAGGACCTCGTGGCCAAGGCCAGCGAGAAGGGCCCTACGACCGCCCAGATCATCATCCCGATCGCCGAGCGCCTCGGCAACAACGTCATCGAGTTCGACAACCTCCAGAAGGCTTTCGACGACAAGCTTCTCATCGACGGCCTGTCCTTCAAGCTGCCGCCGGGCGGCATCGTCGGCGTCATCGGCCCGAATGGCGCCGGTAAGACCACGCTGTTCCGCATGATCACGGGTCAGGAGCAGCCGGACGAGGGATCAATCCAGATCGGCGAGAGCGTGAAGCTAGGCTATGTCGATCAGAGCCGCGACTCGCTGGATGCCAACAAGACCCTCTATGAGGAGATCTCGGGCGGCAACGAGGTTCTCTATCTCGGCAAGCGCGAGATCAATGCCCGCGCCTATTGCTCGGCCTTCAACTTCAAGGGCTCCGACCAGCAGAAGAAGGTCGGGGTGCTCTCGGGCGGCGAGCGCAACCGCGTTCACCTCGCCAAGATCCTGAAGTCGGGCTCCAACGTCCTGCTCCTCGACGAGCCGACCAACGATCTCGACGTGGATACCCTGCGCGCGCTCGAAGAGGCGCTGGAGGATTATGCCGGTTGCGCCGTGATCATCTCGCACGATCGCTGGTTCCTCGACCGCATCGCCACTCACATCCTCGCCTTCGAGGGCGACAGCCATGTGGAATGGTTCGAGGGCAACTTCGCCGATTACGAAGAGGACAAGAAGCGCCGCCTCGGCACGGATTCCACGATCCCGCACCGGATCAAGTACAAGAAGTTCTCGCGGTAATCCTTCTCACAGGACAGATTTGGGAAAGGCGGATGCGGCTCTTGAGGCCCTCCGCCTTTTTCTTTGCCCAGGCCCGCCGACGCGAATTGAATCAACCCAGTTGGGTTCTTCAACGAAACAGTGTATGACCTTTGAGGCACGAGACATAAGAAGAGAGTCCACGTGCCAGTCGATCACATCTCCACCTTCCAATCCGTTGCCACCCCTGAAGAAGCCGTCGAGCGGCTGATCGAGCTCCATGACAGCGCCATCGAGGCGCAGCGCCAGGCTCTGGAGCATTTTTTTGCCACTGGCACGCCGCCCACGCCCTTTGAGCGATCCCGCTTCCGCTATCCGGAGCTGCGTCTTGATTACCGGTCGGCTTCCCTGCCGCCCGTCAAGCAGCGCGCCTATGCCAAGTTCCAGGGGCCCGGCGTCTATGCGACGACCATCACGCAGCCGGCCTTTTTCCGAAGCTATCTGCTGGAGCAGCTGAACTATCTCGTCCGCGATTACGGGGCCACTATGGAGGTGGGCGTCAGCGACCAGGAGATTCCTTACCCTTACGTCTTCGAGCGCGGCGACGAGCTGGGTCGGGGCGCGCATTCCGCCTCCGAACTCGCCCAGCATTTCCCAACCCCGCTTCTTGCCAAGGTCGGCGACGAGATTGCCGACGGGACCTGGATCTTCCATGAGGACGAGCCTCGACCGCTGGCCCTGTTCGACGCGGCCCGGGTGGATTATTCGCTGCGTCGCCTCGTGCACTATACCGGCAGCGACTGGCGCTGCGCCCAGCCCTGGATCCTGCTCACCAACTATCACCGCTATGTGGACCAGTTCATCCGCTGGGCCGTGAAGGAGCTGGCGAACGAGGAGGGGCCCTTTACCCGGCTCGTCCTGCCGGGCGGCATCACCATCGAGCGGGGGCTTGATGAGGCCGTGGTCGAGGAGCTGATCGGCTCATCGCCCTGGCACCGTTTCCAGATGCCGGCCTATCACCTCATGCGCAAGGACGGGCATGGGGTGACCTTGGTCAATATCGGCGTCGGCCCATCGAATGCGAAGAACATCACCGATCACTTGGCAGTGCTGCGGCCCCATTGCTGGCTCATGGTCGGCCATTGCGGGGGCTTGCGCCAATCCCAGTCCATCGGCGATTACGTGCTGGCCCACGGCTATCTCCGGCGCGATCACATTCTGGATAGCGCCGTCCCGCCGGAAATCCCGATCCCGGCCCTCGCCGAGATCCAGGTCGCCCTGCAGGACGCAGCTGTTCAGGTCACCGGCGAGCGCGGCGAGGAGCTGAAGCGGCGCCTGCGCACCGGCACGGTCGTGACCTATGACGACCGGAACTGGGAACTGCGCTGGAGCCAGGAGCGGCGCCAGATCAACCTGTCCCGCGCCATCGCGGTGGACATGGAAAGCGGCACCATCGCGGCTCAGGGCTATCGCCTCCGCGTCCCTTACGGCACGCTGCTCTGCGTCTCGGACAAGCCCCTGCACGGCGAGATCAAGCTGCCGGGCGCGGCCAACGCCTTCTACGAGCGTGCCGTGAGCGAGCACCTCATGATCGGCTTGGCGGCGCTCGACATCCTGAAAGGCCAGCGGTCCTCGCTGCATTCCCGCAAGCTGCGCAGCTTCGACGAACCGCCGTTCCGCTAAGCCGCCGATTCATCGGCATCCGCCTCGTCATCACCGGCCTTGTGCCGGTGATCTCGCTTGAATGAGGCGCAGCGCTTTCCCCCTCATGGCCGGAATAGACCCGGCCATGACGTCACGATTGTCATCCCCGGTGAGCGCAGCGAGGGAAGGGATTCACTCCCACGCGCTGTTGCTATGGTTTCTTTTCCCCTCCGCTGACGCTCCGGCCGGGAATGGCAACGATGGTCGCCCCGAAGCCAAGCCTCCGCTTGCCCTCTCTTCAAAATAGATATAAATATATCTTTATATGTAAGAGCGAGATTTGGCTGTGCCTGACACCCCGTCTCCATCGCTGGATCTGACCCTGGACGTCCTGCGGGCCGCCGCCGAGGAAACGCGCCTGCGGATCCTTGCTTTGCTGACGGAAGGGGAGCTCTCCGTTTCCGACCTCACGGACATCCTCGGGCAGTCCCAGCCGCGCATTTCCCGCCACCTGAAGCTTCTCGTCGAGGCTGGCCTCGTGGAACGGCACCGGGAAGGGGCTTGGGCCTTCTTCCGGCTTACCGACCGGGGCGTGGCCCTACGCATCATCCGACCGACCCTGGAGAGCCTCGACCGGTCCGATCCGCAATTGCTGGAGGACCGCACCCGGCTTGAGGCCGTGCGGGCCCAGCGCTCCCAAGCCGCTCAGGCCTTCTTCTCCCGTCTGGCGCCGGATTGGGACCGCATTCGCTCCCTCCATGCTCCCGAGGCGGTCGTCGAGGCGGCGGTTCTCGATGCTCTGGGACCGGCCAGGATCCGTAACCTCGTCGACCTCGGCACCGGCACCGGCCGCATGGTGCAATTGCTGGCACCGCGTGCCAGTCGGACGGTCGGACTCGATGCCAGTCACGCCATGTTGTCAGTGGCACGTGCCAATCTCGAGAAGGCGGGTCTGAGGGGCATCGAATTGCGGCAGGGGGACATCTATGCGCCCCCGTTCCCGCGCAACACCTTCGACCTCGTCGTCATCCATCAGGTGCTGCATTACCTCGACGACCCGGCCCGGGCGATCCGGGAGGCCGCGCGCCTCGTCGCGCCGGGTGGACGGATTCTCGTGGTGGATTTCGCGCCTCACAATCTCGAGTTCCTGCGTGAAGCGCAGGCCCATCGCCGCCTCGGCTTTGCGCCTGCCCAGGTTGCCGGCTGGCTCGACGAGGCGGGGCTCGATTGCACGCTTAACCGGGAGATCGCTCCGCCACGGACAGGCGACGAGCAATTGACGGTATCCCTTTGGCTTGGCCAGGATCGCCGTGTAGTGACGGATTGGCCCTTGAGTGAACCCGACAGAGAGGTCGCCTGATGTCACCGCTCCTTCGCCCCAGCCGGCAGATCTCCTGTCCGATCAAGGTGTCCTTCGAATTCTTCCCGCCGAAGACGCCCGAGATGGAGACGACGCTCTGGTCTTCCATTCAGCGTCTGGCTCCGCTCAATCCGCAATTCGTTTCCGTCACCTATGGCGCTGGCGGGTCTACCCGCGAGCGCACGCACGCCACGGTCTCGCGTCTCGTGCAGGAAACCCATCTCAAGCCTGCCGCACATCTGACCTGCGTTGCCGCAACGAAGGAGGAGGTGAACGAGGTTGTTCAGTCCTACTGGGATGCGGGCGTGCGTCATATCGTGGCTTTGCGCGGAGATCCGGTGTCGGGTCTCGGCACGGCCTACACTCCACATCTCGGTGGATATCAGCAGACCTGCGATCTCGTCGCCGGCATCAAGGCCATCGGCGATTTCGAAGTCTCCGTCTCCGGCTATCCGGAGAAGCATCCCGAAGCCGCGTCGCTCGACGCCGATATCGACGTGCTGAAGGCGAAGGTCGATTGCGGCGCAGACCGGGCCATCACCCAGTTCTTCTTCGACAACGACCATTACTTCCGCTATCTCGACCGCGTCCGTGCGCGCGGCATCGACATTCCCGTCGTGCCCGGCATCGTGCCGGTGCAGAACTTCAAGCAGACGGCGAACTTCGCATCGAAGACCGGCGCGAGCGTGCCCGATTGGCTCGCGGCCCGCTTCGAGGGACTGGACAACGATGTCGAGACCCGCAAGCTCGTCGCTGCCGCCGTTGCAGCCGAGCAGGTGATCGATCTCGTCGATCGTGGCGTGAACGAGTTCCACTTCTACACCATGAACCGCGCCGATCTGGTCTATGCGATCTGTCATCTGCTCGGATTGCGCGACCAGAGCGTGAAGGTCGCAGCTTAAGTTTTCAGGTGCCCGGTTTTCCCGGGCATTCTTTGTGTGTGTCCTACAGAAATTGCGCCGACGGTCGAAGCAACTCGGCTGCGGTGAAACGAGAACAGATCGAATGACTGCGTATATTCCTCGCCCCGCCAATGGCACTGACGTGATCAAGGCGCTCCGTGAAGCCGCCTCCAAGCGGATTCTCGTGCTCGACGGCGCGATGGGAACGGAGCTGCAGCGCTCGCGCTTCTCGGAAGAGGATTTCAGAGGCGAGCGCTTCAAGGACTGGAAGCAGGACGTCAAGGGCAACAACGACCTTCTGATCCTCACGCAGCCGGATGCGGTCCGCAACGTGCATCTCGACTATTTCCGCGCCGGCGCGGATATCGTCGAGACCAACACTTTCTCCGGCACCTCCATCGCCCAGGCCGATTACGGCATGGAGGAGATCGTCTACGACCTGAACTTTGAGGGCTCGCGCCTCGCCCGCGAGGCGGCGCTCATCGCGCAAGAGGAAGACGGCCGTCGCCGGTTCGTCGCCGGCGCCATCGGTCCGACGAACCGCACGCTCTCGATCTCGCCGGATGTGAACAATCCTGGCTATCGCGCCGTGACCTTCGATCAGGTGCGCGACGCTTATGCCGAGCAGGTGAGGGGACTGATCGACGGTGGTTCCGAGATCATCCTGATCGAGACGATCTTCGATACACTCAACGCCAAGGCCGCCATCGTCGCGACGCATCAGGTCTTCGCCGAGAAGGGCGTGAAGCTGCCGATCATGATCTCGGGCACAATCACGGATCTCTCCGGCCGTACGCTCTCGGGCCAGACCCCCACAGCCTTCTGGCATTCGGTGCGGCACGCGGAGCCGTTCTCCATCGGCCTCAACTGCGCGCTCGGCGCGCGTGAAATGCGCGCGCATATCCAGGAAATCGGCAAGGTCGCCGACACACTGGTCTGCGCCTATCCGAACGCGGGCCTGCCCAACGAGTTCGGCCTCTATGACGAGCGCCCTGAGGCGACCGCCAGGATGCTGGCGGAATTCGCCGACGCGGGTCTCGTCAACGTAGTCGGCGGCTGCTGCGGCACGACGCCGGATCACATCCGCGCCATCGCGGAGGCTGTCGCCGGCAAGGCACCGCGCTCGGTGCCGAAGATGAAGCCGCTCATGCGCCTGTCGGGTCTAGAACCCTTCAACCTCACCTCCGACATCACTTTCGTGAATGTGGGCGAGCGCACGAACGTCACGGGTTCCGCCAAGTTCCGCAAGCTCATCACCAACAACGATTATGCTGCCGCCCTCGACGTGGCGCGCGATCAGGTGGCGAACGGCGCTCAGATCATCGACGTCAACATGGACGAGGGCCTGCTCGATTCCGAGAAGGCGATGGCCGAGTTCCTCAACCTCGTCGCGGCCGAGCCCGATATCGCCCGCGTGCCGGTGATGGTGGATTCCTCCAAGTTCCACGTCATCGAGGCCGGCCTCAAATGCATCCAGGGCAAGGCCATCGTGAATTCGATCTCCATGAAGGAGGGGGTGGAATCCTTCATGGAGCACGCGAGGATCTGCCGTTCCTATGGCGCGGCGGTGGTGGTCATGGCCTTCGACGAGCAGGGTCAGGCGGATAGCCTGGAGCGCAAGGTCGAGATCTGCACGCGCGCCTACAAGATCCTGACCGAACAGGTCGGCTTTCCGCCGGAAGACATCATCTTCGATCCGAACGTGTTCGCGGTCGCCACCGGCATCGAGGAGCACAACGGCTACGGCGTCGCCTTCATCGAGGCGACCCGCATCATCCGCGAGACGTTGCCGCATGCCCACATCTCGGGCGGCGTGTCGAATCTGTCCTTCTCGTTCCGCGGCAACGAGCCGGTGCGCGAGGCCATGCACTCCGTGTTCCTGTTCCACGCCATCAAGGTCGGCATGGATATGGGCATCGTGAATGCCGGCCAGTTGGCCGTCTATGACGAGATCGATCCGGAGCTGCGCGAGCTCTGCGAGGACGTGGTGCTCAACCGCCGTCCCGATGCGACGGAACGCCTGCTGGAGGCTGCACCCCGATTCAAGGGTGACGGGTCAGGCGCCGTGAAGGCCGCCGATCTCGAATGGCGTTCCTGGGCGGTCGGGAAGCGCATCGAGCATGCCCTCGTCAACGGCATCACCGAGTTTATCGAACAGGACACGGAAGAGGCTCGCCAATCGGCCGAGCGTCCGCTGCACGTGATCGAAGGCCCGCTCATGGCCGGCATGAACGTGGTGGGCGATCTTTTCGGTGCCGGAAAGATGTTCCTGCCGCAGGTGGTGAAGTCTGCCCGCGTCATGAAGCAGGCCGTGGCCTATCTCATGCCGTTCATGGAGGCGGAGAAGGAAGCCAATGGCGGCGGTGGCGAGCGCTCCGCCGCCGGCAAGGTGCTGATGGCGACCGTGAAGGGCGACGTGCACGATATCGGCAAGAATATCGTCGGCGTCGTGCTCGCCTGTAACAATTACGAGGTCATCGATCTCGGCGTCATGGTGCCGGCCCAGAAGATCCTGGAGACGGCGCGCAAGGAGCAAGTGGACGTGATCGGCCTCTCCGGCCTCATCACGCCGTCCCTCGACGAGATGGTGAACGTGGCGAGCGAGATGGAGCGCGAGGGCTTCGACATTCCTCTCCTCATCGGCGGTGCCACCACGAGCCGCGTGCACACGGCGGTGAAGATCCATCCGAACTACAACAGAGGTCAGGCTGTCTATGTGACGGATGCGAGCCGCGCCGTCGGCATCGTGTCGTCGCTGCTCTCGCCCGATATGAGGGACGGCTATGTGGACACGCTGCGCTCCGAATACCGCAAGGTGGCCGATGCGCATGCGCGCTCGGAGGCCGACAAGCAGCGCCTCTCCATCGAGAAGGCACGCGCCAACAGGCTCGCCATCGACTGGTCGGCCTATCAGCCGCCGAAGCCCACCTTCACCGGCGCGCGCGTGTTCCGCAGCTACGATGTGGGCGAACTCGTGCCCTATATCGACTGGACGCCGTTCTTCCAGACCTGGGAGCTGAAAGGTCGCTTCCCGGCCATCCTCGAAGACGAGAAGCAGGGCGAGGCCGCGCGTCAGCTCTGGGAGGACGCGCAAGACATGCTCAAGCAGCTCGTCGAGGAGCGCTGGTTCAATCCGAAGGCGGTGATCGGCTTCTGGCCCGCCAACACGGTGGGCGACGATATCCGCCTCTATACGGGCGAGAGCCGCACGGAGAAGCTCGCCACCTTCCACGGCCTGCGTCAGCAGCTCTCGAAGCGTGATGGCAAACCCAATATCTGCCTGTCCGATTTCATAGCGCCTGCCGAGAGCGGAAAGCCGGATTGGATCGGCGCCTTTGTGGTGACTTCCGGCATCGAGGAAGTGCGCATCGCGGAGCGCTTTGAGCGCGCCAACGACGATTACCGCTCGATCATGGTCAAGGCGCTCGCCGACCGTATCGCGGAAGCCTTCGCCGAGCGCATGCACGAGCGTGTGCGCAAGGAGTTCTGGGGCTATGCCGCGGACGAGAGCCTTTCGAACGAAGGCCTGATCGGCGAGGAGTACCAGGGCATCCGCCCGGCGCCCGGCTATCCCGCGCAGCCCGATCATACGGAGAAGGCGACGCTGTTCAGCCTGCTCGGCGCCGAGCGCAGCATCGGCGTGGCGCTGACCGAATCCTACGCCATGTGGCCGGGCTCCTCCGTGTCGGGCCTCTACCTGTCGCATCCGGACGCCTACTATTTCGGCGTCGCCAAGGTCGAGCGCGATCAGGTCGAGGATTACGCGGCCCGCAAGGACATGAGCGTGGCGGAAGTCGAGCGCTGGCTCGCCCCGATCCTCAACTACGATCCGGCAAGCTATCGCGTCATGGCGGCGGAGTAGCTTTGCGTTTCTCACTGTCATCCCGGGGCCGCGAAGCGGAACCCGGGATCGCTTGCAGGATCTGGTGCTGGAACCTCAACACTGTCATTCCCGCGAAGGCGGGGATCCATAACCGCTGACGTCGAAGAAAGAGGCGTGACGCGGTTCGTCCCTTCCTGAGACGTTGTGGTTATGGATTCCGGGCTCCGCTGCGCGGCCCCGGAATGACAGTGCTTTACTCGCCTCACGATCCCGGATCTTCGCTTCGCTCGTCCGGGATGACACGCGTAAGATGTCACTCCCGCCGCAGCGCCTCGATGGGATCGAGCTTCGCCGCGCGTTGCGCCGGATAGAACCCGAAGAAGATGCCCACCAGCGCCGAGAAGCCCACTGCAAGGATGATGGCGTTGGTTGACACGAGCGAAGGCCAGCCGGCGAGTTGCGCGACCAGATAGGCAGCGCCTGCGCCGAGACCGATGCCGAGGGCTCCGCCGATGGTGGAGAGCGTCGTCGCCTCGATCAGGAACTGGCTCAGGATGTCGCGCGGGCGCGCGCCGACCGCGAGGCGCAGGCCGATCTCCCGGGTGCGCTCGGTGACCGAGACCAGCATGATGTTCATGATGCCGATGCCGCCGACGAGCAGCGACACGGCGGCCACAGCCGCGAGCAGCATGGACAGGGTGTTGGCGGAGGCGGAGGCGGTGTTGGCGATCTCGGTCAGGTTGCGGATCGAGAAATCGTCCTCCTGATCGCCGTTGATGCGGTGCCGCTGGCGCAAGAGCTCCGTCATGCTCTCGATACCTGGTTCGATGTCGCTCTCATTGGCGAACTTGACGAAGATCGACCCGACGGAGCCGTCCTTGGCGTAATTGCGGCCGATCACGCGACGGCGGCCTGCATCGAGCGGCACGAAAACCACGTCGTCCTGGTCCTGGCCGAAGGCCGATTGGCCCTTCGGCGCCATGATGCCGATAACCCGGAAGGGCACGTTGCGCACGCGCACGATCCGATCGATGGGATCGTCCTCGCCGAAGAGATTTTTGGCCACCGTCTGGCCGAGCAGGATGACGATGTCGCCGCGACGAACCTCTTCCGGATCGAAGGTGCGGCCGGTGGCGACATCCCATTCGCGGGCGGAGAACCAGTCGAGATCGATGCCGTAGATGCGCGTGCCCCAGTTGCTGCCGCCGGCCACAACCTGCGCACCGCCCTGCACGAAGGGCGCTGCTGCCACCACGCCGTCGACTTCGCGCCGTATCGCGTGCGCGTCGTCGTCGGTCAGCGATGAGGCCGCGCCCGCGCCGAGCCTTGCACCGCCCTGCGTCACGTTTCCCGGCGTGACGATGGCGAGGTTGGCGCCGAGCGAGCGGATCTGCTGGTCGACGAGATTGCGTGCGCCCGAACCGATCGCCACCATGGCGATGACGGCCGCGACACCGATGACGATGCCGAGCATGGTGAGCAGGCTGCGCAGGGCATTCGCCGTAATGGCCGAGAGCGCGGAGCGGATGGCTTCGATCAGTCTCATTCCGCAGCCTCCTGCGTGAGCGCGCGCGCATCGACAGGGATCTGGCGGTGATCCTCGATCACGCGCCCGTCCCGGAACCGCACGAGGCGGTGCGCGTGGCGTCCCACCTCCGCGTCGTGCGTGACGAGCACGATGGCCACACCCTCGCGGTTGAGCTCCTGGAACAGGCCCAAGATCTCGTTCGCCGTGCGGCTGTCGAGGGCGCCGGTCGGCTCGTCGGCGAGCAGCAGGCTCGGGCCGTTGACGAGCGCGCGCGCAATCGCGACGCGCTGCTGCTGTCCGCCGGACAATTGCATCGGCCGGTGATGCGCGCGCTCGGCAAGGCCGACACGGCCAAGCGCCTGCAGGGCGCGCTCGCGGCGCGTCCTGCGGTCGAAGCCCGCATAGATCATCGGCAGCTCGACATTGCCGAGTGCATCGACGCGGGGCAGCAGGTTGAACTGCTGGAAGACGAAGCCGATCTCGCGGTTGCGCAGACGTGCCAAGCCGTCGGCGTCGAGGCTTTCGACGGCGGTTCCGGCGAGCCGGTAATGGCCGCCGGTCGGCTTGTCGAGGCAGCCGACGAGATTCATGAAGGTCGATTTGCCCGAGCCGGACGGACCCATGACGGCGACGAAATCGCCCTTCTCGATGTCGAGGGAAACTCCGTCAAGCGCCACGACACGGCCGGCATCGAGATCGTAGACCCGTCTCAGATCGCGCGTTTCGATGAGAGCCACATCGTGCTCCTTAGAACATGCGTGGCGGACGTGGGCGGCGGTTCGACGACGAGCCGTTCGCATCCTCCGCCGCATCGGCGCGCTGGGCTCCGACGATGATCGCCGCGCCTTCCTGCACATCGCCGCGCATAATCTCGGTATAGGCCCCGTCCGTCACGCCGAGCCGCACATGCACCGCCTGCGGATGGCCGTCCTGCCCGACAATGTAGATGCGTCCGCTGGTGCCTTCGTCCAGCTGTGCTTCCGCGTCCTGGTTGCGTGCACGCCGCCGTTGAGACTGGCCGTTCTGCGCAACAGTCCTCGGCTCAGCGGAGGCGACAGCAATAGTCGGCCGATAGCGCAGAGCCGCGTTCGGGATGCGCAGCACATCCTCGCGTTCGTCCGTGATGATCTGGAGGTTCGCCGTCATGCCGGGAAGGAGCGCCTGATCCAGGTTCCTCACACCGATCACGGCGGTGTAGGTCACCACGTTCTGCACCGTCTGCGCGGAGAGGCGCACCATGCGCACGCTGCCCTCGAAGCTGCGGTTCGGATAGGCGTTGACGGTGAAGCTCACCTTCTGCCCGTCCTTGAGACGGCCCACATCCGCCTCGTCGATATTGGCGTAGATGTCGATCTCGCGCAGATCCTGCGCGATGGTGAACAGGGTCGGGGCGGAGAGAGATGCGGCGACGGTCTGGCCGAGTTCGATGTCGCGCTTGACCACGACGCCCTCGACCGGGGATTTGATGTCCGTGCGGGCAAGATCGATCTCGATGTCTCTCAATTTGGCCTGCCGCTGCAGGATGATCGCCTCGGCCGATTTGACGCCGGCCTCGGCCAGCGCGAGGTCCGCCTTGAGTCCTTCCGTCTCGGCGTTGTTGGAGGCGATCTGCGCTTCGGCCGATGTGAGGTTCGCCTTCTGAATGTCGAGCTGCGTTCCGGCCTGTTCCAGCGCCGTCTGCGTTCCCACCGCACGGGTGTTGAGTTCCCGCTGCCGGTCGAGATTGCGCTGCGCTTCCGTCAGCTGCGCCTGCGCCCGGTCGCGCTGCGCGGCAAGATCGTTCGCCTGCGCTTCGGAGCGCTGCAGGGCGGAGCGCGCCTTGTCGATCTGCGCGCGCTTGGTCTCGAGATCGGCTCTCGCCTGGGCAAGATCTGCCAGGGCCGCGTCGCGGCGCGACTTGATCTGCTCGGCGTAAAGGCGGGCCACCACCTGGCCTTCCTTCACGGGCGTGTTGTAGTCGGCCAGGATCTCGACCACCTGCCCCGAAAGCTGGGAGCCGACCAG
The DNA here is from genome assembly GCF_016864375.1 of Microvirga sp. VF16. GTDB lineage: Bacteria > Pseudomonadota > Alphaproteobacteria > Rhizobiales > Beijerinckiaceae > Microvirga. Next base: position 1,565,785 of record NZ_CP069354.1, read on the forward strand.
CACCGTCGTGACCGGGTTGAGCGTGCCGGTGGCGCGCACGCTTGCCGTGATCGGGCCGCGATCCACCGTGCCGAGGCGATAGGCCTGATCGGAGGCATTGCCGCCCGTCGGCTTCCACAGCACGAAGCCAGCCGTCCCTGCCATGAGCAAGATGCCGATCACCCACAACCAGACGCGACGCACCGAAAAACCCTCTCTCCTGCGCATCGTGCGGAAAAGTGGATCCGGTTTTCCGCTCCGAACGATGCGCTCTTCCAATAGATGAGCATCGAATTGATCCTAAAAGTGGAAACCACTTTTAGGTCCGATGCTCTGACACAGGATGTCATGAGGGGTGATTGTGGCCGATTTTCCGGGACGTTACGAGTTAACTCTTTGTCATGCGGCAAGCTGTGGCCGCGTGGCGATCAGGTTGCGCAGGGTCATGATGGTCGAGGCGTCCGCCACGCCGTCGACGCGCTCGGGCCGGAAATGGCGCTGGAAGGCGGCGACGACCTTTTCCGTGTCCTCGTCGAAGACACCGTTGATCTTCACGCCGTAGCCATACATGGCGAGCATCGCCTGCAGGGCTTCGATGGGCATGCCCTGGTCGCCGCGCGAGAAGAAGCGGCCGTCGCTCGTGGCTGAAGGAGTGACCCAATGGCCGACGCCGGCCTCGTGCAGGCGCTGCCAGGGAAACAGCTCGCCCGGATCGACCTTGCGGCCGGGCGCGACGTCGGAATGGCCGAGCACCCGGGTCGCGGGAATGCGCCAGCGGGAGACGATGTCCCTGGCCAGCGCGGCAACGCTTTCGATCTGCGCATCGGGGAAGGAGGGAAGGCCGCCCGGATGGCCGGGATTGGCGATCTCGATGCCGATGGAGCTGGAATTGATGTCCGCCTCGCCATCCCAATAGGAGAGGCCCGCATGCCAGGCCCGGCGCATCTCCGGCACGAGCTGGAGGACGCGCCCGTCGCCGAATACGAAGTAATGGGCCGAGACCTGCGAGACCGGATTACACAGCCATTGCAGGGCTTCGCCTTCGTCCGGCATGCCCGTGTAGTGGAGGATGAGCATGCTCGGGCGCCGGCCATCCTTGCGCTCCCCATGGTTGGGCGACGGAAACACCTTGCCGGCGACCGGGCTTTCCGGGGAAAGAGCGCTCATGCCGTCACCTGAGGTTCCGCTCGGCGGCGATGCGTTCCCAGGCGGCGTTGATGGCGGCCACGCGCTCGGTTGCGATCTTCACGGCTTCGGGCGGCAGGCCGCGGGCGATCTCCCGGTCGGGATGGTTTTCGGCGACGAGCCTGCGGTAGTGCCGCTTCAGCTCCTCGTCGCTCATGCCCCGGTCGGCCTTGAGGATGAGATAGGGATCGTCCGGTCGCCGCACATGGCGCGCCGCGATGCGCTCGAAATCCTTGTCGGAGAAGGAAAAGATCGTCGCCACGTCCCTGAGATAGACATACTCGGCCTCGTGGATCGCCTCGTCCGCCTTGGCGATGTGGAACAGGCCGTCGAGCACGTCCTCGAGCAGGGCAGGCTCTTCCTTGAATTCGTCGCCGATCTGGCGGGCATAGGCCTCGAAACCATCGGAGGTCTGCATGGCGAGGTTGAACAGGCGCTCGACCTTGCTGTGCTCGTTCTCCGGCACCTCGACGATCTGCTCGAAGGCCCTGACCTCGACATCGACCACGACGCCGTCGGCCTTCGCCATCTTGGCGGCGAGCGCCACGAGACCCATGGTGAACAGCACGTCGCGCGGCGGCTTTCCGAAAGGAGCGCCCTCGCGGTCAATGAGAACGTGGCCTGCCACACCGCCCAGGAGAGCACCGATCGGCCCGCCCAATGCGAGCCCGATGCCAGCGCCACCCAGCTTACCCCAAATCGACTGAATCATCTTGCGATTAGTCGTACGCTCAAGTGCAGGCAAAAGAAAAGGGGCCGGGAATGTCCCGACCCCTGAATTCGGTCTCGGATGCGCGATCAGCGGCAGTAAACGTTGCCGTAGACGTCCTGATACGTGCCGTAGGGGCAGGCCGGGCGAGCCGGGGTGGTTGCCGCGCCGACGATCGCGCCACCGGCAGCACCGATGGCCGCACCCGCCAGAGCGCCGCTGCCACGGCCCGTGGCTGCACCGCCAATGGCCGCACCAGCAAGGCCGCCGATCGCCGCGCCACCGACTGCGCGCTCGCCGGGGGTATTGCAGGCTGCCATCGAGAGGGTGAGGGCACCGGCGGCAATGGCTGTCATGATCTTCTTCATGGAGGCTTCCCTGTTGTTGAGCGGGCTGTAGGCTGCCCATTCCTGTTTAGCTTGACCTTACGCTGTCGCCAACTCCCGGGAGGAGAAAGAGTTCCTCCCCATTCCGGATAAGCTGTCGAAAAATTTTCAAATTCGGCCGAGGCTAGAATTGAGGCCGCAAAGCCAGGCAGCGTAGAGGGAACACGGTCAAGCTTGAACGTTTTCTGAACAAATATGCGGCCTGAGGAGCCACATCTTCGCCTTATTTGGCCGTCACCGACCGCGCCTTCCGATTTATGCCGGCTGGAGTCTCGGTTTGACTTGGCAACATCTGCTCAGAACCCTCGCGATTGCGTTTCTTGGTGCCGCGGCACTGATCCTGGCCGCCGAGGCCCGGGCGGAAGGCGGGAATGCCGATAACGTCATTTCCCCCGACAAGGCCGAGGAATTCCTGAATGCTGCGGCCGCCGAGGCTGCAGCCGTCGCCGAGGAAGAAACCGCCGCGGCAGCCGAGTCCGAGAAGCCTGCGAAGGCCGCCAAGGGATCGGACAAGAAGAAGCCAAAGGACAACTCTATCGCGGCCAAGACCGACAAGGCTCAGGATGGCAAATCCCAGTCCAAGAATGTCGTAAAGGCTGCCGCTCCGTCGGACGACGAGGAGGCTGGCAACCAGACCGCTTCGCTTCCATCAACGCCAATGGATGCCAGGCTGAAGCTCCGGCAATCCGACGCCGTTCGTGGCAGTGCGATCAAGCCGCTGATCGTCCGCTATGCATCCGAGAACGGCTTGCCCTATGAGTTGGCGGATGCCGTGATCCGGCTCGAAAGCCGCTACAATGCCAGCGCCCGCAACGGCCCGAACATGGGCCTGACCCAGATCAATGTCCGCACTGCGCAATCGCTCGGCTATCAGGGTCCGGCAACGGGCCTTCTCGATGCGGAAACCAATCTCCGTTACGGTTTGAAATATCTCGCCAAGGCCTACAAGCTCGCCGGCGGTGACACCTGCGGCACCATCCTGCGCTATCAGTTCGGTCACCGCACGCAGGCCATGACGGGTGCATCGCGCGCCTATTGCGCCAAGGTGAAGGTGTTGACGGCCGCGGCCGATTAACCTTCGGCCTTGACGCGGGGCCGCCTTTTGCACCACATCCCTACCGTCAGCTGGCCGGGCGGCCGCTTCGAGTTCATCTCGGGGAGGAAAGTCCGGGCTCCATGGAAGCAAGGTGCCGGATAACGTCCGGCGGGGGAAACCCCAGGGAAAGTGCCACAGAGAGCAGACCGCCCCGCAAAGGTTCTCGGATCTCGGGGTAAGGGTGAAAGGGTGCGGTAAGAGCGCACCGCGGACGCAGCAATGCGGACGGCAAGGTAAACCCCACCAGGAGCAAAACCGAATAGGGACGACAGGCGTTCGCGCCAGGCCTGCTTCCAGGCTCGTCGTCCGGGTTGGTTGCTTGAGGCGGTCAGCGATGACCGTCCCAGAGGAATGGTCGCCACGTCCAAGGTCTTAGACTTTGGGCTCTACAGAACCCGGCTTATAGGCCGGCTGACCCCATCTTTCCACAGGCCTGAAATTTGCAGGAAAGCGGAGCAAACCTTTGCTCTGCTTACGATTCATTAACCGTAAATGCGTCTCATGGAGAGCGCATGCCATGAGGCGTGTGCTCCACCTCCGTTCCGTTGACGCCCATAGTATCCCATGTTATCCCAAATCATCCCGTCGACGGTGTCTTCCGAAGGGGGCGTCAAGCACTCAAGAAATGCTGACACCCTGCTTCTGAAAGTAGCGTCATCACCGGCTGCGGGTGGCGGATCCTCAAGATCTGCCTTGGGGCTGACAATCAGGAGCGTGCGAGCTGCGGCCAATGAACCGCTTCGTGTCCAATTTCACCAACAAGTTGGATTCGAAGGGTCGCGTCTCGATCCCAGCATCCTTCCGGGCCGTGTTGGCCAGGGACGGATTCGAGGGGCTCTACGTTCATCCGGCGCTGGACGCGCAGGCCTTGGACGCAGGCGGCAATACGCTTCTGAACGAGATCGATGCGTTCTTGTCGACGCTGTCGCCCTATTCGGACGAGCGGGATCAGCTGTCGACGGCGTTGTTCGGGACAAGCGAGATTCTGAAAGTCGATCCGGAAGGGCGTGTCATCCTGACGGATACGGTAAAAGTGCATGCCGGGATTGGCGATACGGTGACGTTCGTCGGACTCGGTCACAAGTTCCAGATTTGGGAGCCCGAGCGCTTCCGTGCGCACTTGGAGGAGGCGCGCACGAAGGTCCGAGACCTGAAGAAAGCATTGGGAAGTCGAGTTATGGAGCCAAGGTTAGTGCAGAACACCTCACCAGGAGTACGGGAACGATGATGGGACGCGGCGACGGCCCAGGAGCCGGAGCCGCTGGCGGACCGTCCCGTCACGTTCCTGTTCTCCTGGAGGAGGTGTGCACGGCGCTCGATGTGAAGCGCGGCGGCACATTCATCGATGGCACGTTCGGCGCCGGCGGATATACCCGCGCCATTCTCGATGGGCATCCTCAAAACAAGGTTGTTGCGATCGACCGCGATCCCGATGCGATCACGGGCGGGGCTTCCCTTGCGGTCAAGTTCAAGAAGCGCCTGATGCTCGTTCCCGGTCGCTTCGGCGATCTCGATGATCTTGCGCAATCGCAGGGTTTCGAGAGCGTCGATGGTGTCGTGCTCGATATCGGCGTGTCGTCCATGCAGCTCGATCAGGCCGAGCGCGGCTTCTCGTTCCGCAACGAGGGCCCGCTCGATATGCGCATGGAGCAAAGCGGCCCGAGCGCGGCCGATCTCATCAACGAATCATCCGAGGCCGAGCTCGCCGACATCTTCTACCATTATGGCGAGGAGCGTCGCGCCCGCGCGGTCGCCCGCGCCATCATCGAGATGCGCCGCCGCCAGCCGTTCGAAACCACGCGCCAGCTGGCCGATCTCGTCGCTTCGCTGATCCGGCAGGAGCCCGGCGGCATCCATCCGGCGACACGCGTGTTCCAGGGCCTGCGCATTGCGGTCAACGATGAGCTCGGCGAATTGGTGCGCGCGCTGCACGCGGCTGAGCGCATTCTGAAGCCCGGCGGTCGTCTCGTCGTCGTCACGTTCCATTCGCTCGAAGACCGCATCGTGAAGCAGTTCTTCGCTGCCCGTACCGGGCGCGCGGCCACCGGCTCGCGCCATCTGCCGACGGCTGCCGCACCGGAGCCCACTTTCGATGCGATCACCAGAGGTCCTGTCGGACCGAGCGAGCAGGAAATGGCGCGCAATCCGCGGGCGCGTTCCGCGAAGCTGCGGGCCGGTGCACGCACCGACACGCCGCCGCAGGAGCCTTTGAGCGCCATCACCATGCTGGCTGAGTTGCCGCAGACGGCCGAAAAACGGGGAGGGCGCCGATGATCCGGCTGCTCCACATCATTGCGATCTCTGTTCTCATCGCATCGGCAGGCTATGCCTATTCGATCAAGTACGACACGCTCTATTATGCCGAGCAGGTCGCGAAGCTGAAATCCAAGGTGCAGCGCGAGCGCGAAGCCATCGCGGTGCTGCAGGCCGAATGGCAATATCTCGACCGCCCCGACCGTCTGCAGGAAGCCGCCGACAAGCATCTCGATCTCCAGCCCCTGAAGATCCAGCAGCTCGCGCGCCTGTCCGACCTGCCGAACCGTCCCTCGCGTGAGGACGAGATCGGCCGCAAGCTCGAAGCGCTCGGGCTTCTCGGGCCGACATCGACGCCGAAGGACAAGAGTTCGGACGCCCGCACCCCGACGACCCAAACCCCGAGACGGTGAGCCTCGTGTTGCAAGAGCCCCAAACCGAATGGCAGGGTAAGAAACCCATACAGAAACGTGGTGTGCTCGGTCACGCCCGCGAGCTGTTTCGTCTGCGCCACGACAAGAGCACATCACGCGTTGGCCTCGCGGCAGCCTGCTTCGTCGGATTGTTCAGTCTCATTGGCGGACGCCTCGTCTACCTTGCCGTCACGAGCGAGAACACCAGCGAGGTGCGCCGCGTCGCGTCTTCCGAGATTTCCGCTGCGCGTCCCGATATCGTCGACCGCAACGGCGAGATCCTCGCCACTGACGTGAAGATGGTCTCCGTCTTCGCCGAGCCGCGCAACATCGTCGATAAGGATGAGGCGGTCGAACTCCTGACCGCCGTTCTGCCCGACCTCGACGCCACGGATCTGCGCAACAAGCTCGGCACCAAGAAGGGCTTCGTCTGGGTCAAGCGCGAGATCACACCGCGCCAGCAGGCGGAGGTGCATCGCCTCGGCATTCCCGGCATCGGATTCCTGCCGGAGAACAAGCGCGTCTATCCGAATGCGGAGGCGGCTGCGCACGTGCTCGGCTTCGCCAACGTGGACAATGTGGGCATCGCCGGCATCGAGAAATACATCGACAGCATGGGCCTGCAGGATCTCAACGGCGCAGGCTTCAACATCTCCGCCGCCGACCTCAAACCCATCCAGTTGTCGCTGGATCTGCGTGTGCAGCACGCACTTCGTGACGAGCTTGCCAAGGGCATGGCGAAGTTCAAGGCCAAGGCCACCGCCGGCGCTATCCTGGACGTCAACACCGGCGAGATCATCGCTCTCGTGTCGCTGCCGGATTACGACCCGAACAACCCGGTCGATGCGCTCGACAAGGACCGAATCAACCGCATCAATGTCGGCGTGTTCGAGATGGGATCGACCTTTAAGGCGCTCACCGTCGCGATGGCGCTCGATTCCGGCAAGTACAACATCAATTCGACCTTCGATGCGCGCTCGGGCCTGCGTTACGGCCGCTTCACCATCGGCGATTATCACCCGACGCGGCGCGTTCTCAGCACGCCAGAAGTGTTCGTGCACTCCTCGAATATTGGCACCGCGCGCATGGCGCTCGGCATCGGCGTCGAGGGCCACAAGACGTTCCTGCGCAAGATGGGCCAGCTCTCGCGTCTCGAAACCGAGATGCCGGAAAACGCCCTGCCGATCATTCCGCCGCGCTGGGGCGAACTCAACACCATGACCATCGCCTTCGGCCACGGCCTCGCGGTCGCGCCGCTTCAGGCGCTCATGGCTGTCGGCGCGCTGGTCAATGGCGGCGTGCTGATCAAGCCGACCGTTCTCAAACGCAACGAGGCCGAAGCGCGCCAGAACGCGCTGCAGGTTCTGAAGCCCGAGACGAGCGAGGCCATGCGCTATGTGATGCGCCTCAACGCATCGACTCCGGAAGGCTCGGCGGGCTCCGCCTCCGTCGCAGGCTTCTTCGTCGGCGGCAAGACCGGCACCGCCGAGAAGGTGATCAACGGCCGCTACGCCAAGAACAAGAACTTCACCACCTTCACCGCCGTCGTTCCGGCCGACAAGCCGAAATACGTGTTCCTCACCATCATGGACGAGCCGCAGGCGGTGGAAGGCACCTATGGCTTCTCGACCGCAGGCTGGAACGCGGGTCCCGTGACCGGCAACGTGATCGAGCGCGTGGCGCCGCTGCTCGGTGTTCCGCCGCGCTTCGAGCCGCCGGCACAGCCTTTCCCGCTGATGTCGCGCCTCGGTGCCTGGGGCAGCAACCGATGAGCGCGCGGACCATGCATCTCGGCGATCTTGTCGATCTGGCACAGGGGCATGAGCATGCCCCTCTCGTCATTTCGAAGATCGCTTCCGACAGCCGCAAGGTGGAGCAGGGCACCCTGTTCTTCGCCGTGCCCGGCACGAGGGTGGACGGCATGAGCTTCGTGCCGCAGGCCGTGGCCTCAGGCGCCGTCGCCATTGTCGGTGAGGCGGCGCGTCCGTCGGATCTCCCGGGCCATATCGCTTATGTTCAGGTGGACGACGTGCGCCGCACGCTGGCTCTCGCCGCCGCACGCTTCTATCCGAGGCAACCGGAGAAGATCGTCGCCGTCACGGGCACGAGCGGCAAGAGCTCAGTGGCCGATTTCACGCGCCAGTTGTTCGCCCATCTGGGATACAAATCCGCCAGCGTCGGCACGCTTGGCGTGATCACCTCGGACGGAAAAGCCTACGGCTCGCTGACAACACCCGATCCGATCTCCCTGCACGAGAGTTTCGATCGCTTAGCGAACGATGGCATCACGCGGCTTGCGATGGAAGCCTCCTCGCACGGCATCGACCAGCGCCGTCTCGATGGCGTGCATCTCGATGCTGCGGGCTTCACCAATCTCGGCCGCGATCATCTCGATTACCACGCGACGACGGAAGCCTATGCGGCGGCGAAGATGCGCCTGTTCGACACGCTTCTGCCGGGCGACGCGCCCGCCATTATCAATGCGGACGGCCCTTATGCGGATGTGTTCCTGCAGGGCGTGCGCAATCGCGGCCTGAAGCTTCTCACCACCGGCAGCACGGGCGAGGCGATTCGTCTCGTCGAAGCGCGCGCGGAAGGCTTCACGCAGGCACTCACCGTTGATGCTTTTGGGAAAACCATCCGAACCACGCTACCTCTTCTCGGCGCCTTCCAGGTCGAGAATGCGCTCGTGGCCGCAGGCCTTGTACTCGCCGTCGAAAGCGAGAGCAGGGCGGCAGAGGTGTTTGAGGGCTTCCGAACCCTCAAAGGCGTGTCCGGCCGCCTGGAGCAGGTGGGCGAGGTGGACGGCGCCATCTGCATCGTCGATTACGCGCACAAGCCCGATGCGCTCGCCCATGTGCTCGATGCGCTGCGTCCCTTCGTCAAGGGAAAGCTGATCTGCGTCCTCGGTTGCGGCGGTGACCGGGATCGGGGAAAGCGTCCGCTCATGGGACGCATTGCCTCCGACAAGGCGGATGTTGTCATCGTCACGGACGATAATCCTCGCTCGGAAGACCCGGCCGCAATCCGCGCCGAAGTTCTCAAAGCTGCACCCAGCGCCCGCGAGATCGGGGATCGGGCTCAAGCCATCCGCACGGCCGTGAACGAGCTTCGCCAAGGCGATATTCTGGTCGTGGCCGGAAAAGGCCATGAAACCGGCCAAATCATCGGCGACCGGACCCTGCCGTTCTCGGACCACGACGAGGTCCGGGCGGCCATTGCGGAGAGGCAGGGATGAATTCGCCCCTTTGGACAAAAGATGAGATTGCAGCCGCCACCGGCGCCCGCATCGGCGCCGGCTTCGCGAAAGGCACAGGCGCGTCCATCGATACGCGCACGCTGGAGCCGGGCGATCTCTATTTCGCCATCAAGGGCGACGTTCATGACGGGCACGATTTCGTGCGGGCCGCGCTGGATAAAGGCGCATCTGCCGCCGTCGTGTCAGAGGAAAAGGCTCCTGCCTTTCAAGGCTCCGACAGGCTCATCGTCGTGCCGGATGTGCTCGAGGCCATGCGCCAGATGGGCCGTGCCGCGCGCAAGCGCACCGATGCGAAGATCGTCGCGATCACCGGCTCCGTCGGCAAGACCGGCACGAAGGAGGCCATGCGCCTTGCATTGTCGCGCGAAGGCGCGACGCATGCCTCGGTCGCGTCCTACAACAATCACTGGGGCGTGCCGCTGACGCTGGCCCGGATGCCGCGCGAGACCACCTTCGGCGTGTTCGAGATCGGCATGAACCATGCCTACGAGATCATGCCGCTGACCGGCATGGTGCGTCCGCATGTGGCCGTGATCACCACCATCGAGCCGGTCCATATCGAGTTCTTTCCCTCGCTCTGGGGCATCGCCGATGCCAAGGGCGAGATCTTTTCCGGCCTTGAGCCCGGCGGCACGGCGGTGATCAGCCGCGACAACGCCTATTTCGAGCGCATGCGTGCCCATGCCTCTGCATCCGCGGCGGGCCGTGTGATCACCTTCGGCGAGCACGAGGCGGCGGATATCCGCGCTCACCGCATCATCGTGAAGCCCGATCATTCCGTGGTCGATGCCACGATCTTCGGTCAGCCCCTGACCTACAGGATCGGCACGGCCGGCCGGCACATCGCGCTCAATTCCTTAAGCGTGCTCGCAGCCTCCCACGCACTCGGCGCCGATCTCGCGCTGGTGGCGCTCTCCTTCGCGGAGCTGAAGCCGCCGGTCGGGCGCGGCGAGCGGACCATGCTTACCATCGGCGACGGTGAGGCGCTTCTGATCGACGAGAGCTACAATGCCAATCCGGCCTCCATGCGCGCGGCACTCGCCAATCTCGGCGCCGTCGAACTCGGCCGCGGCGCGCGGCGCATCGCCGTTCTCGGCGACATGAAGGAATTGGGCGAAACGGGCCCGCGCCTGCATGCGGAGCTCGCGGAAGCCATCGAGGCCAACAAGATCGACCTGCTGTTTGCCGGCGGTCCCCTCATGAAAAATCTCGTCGATGCTTTGCCGAAGGCGAAGATCGCAGTCCACGCGGATACCTCCGCCGAACTGGTCGATGAGGTCTGCGCGGCTGTGCGTCCAGGTGATGCCGTCACCGTCAAGGGCTCGCTCAGCATGAAGATGGCCTTGATTGTCAAAGCCTTGAAAGAACGTTACGGCGCGAGCCCGACCGCCCACGCGCTGAAAGGATGATCGATGTTCACCTGGTTGGCTGAGCTCAGCCCTTACTTCAGCCCCCTCAACGTCTTCCGCTACATCACGTTCCGCACTGGCGGCGCGACCGCGACCGCCATGCTGATCGTCTTCCTGTTCGGCCCGTGGATGATCTCGCTCCTGCGTCTGCGCCAGGGCAAGGGCCAGCCGATCCGCGAGGATGGGCCGCAATCGCACCTGCTGACGAAGCGTGGTACGCCGACCATGGGCGGATTGATGATCCTCGCGGGTGTGCTGATCTCGACCCTACTCTGGGCGAACCTTGAAAACCATTATGTCTGGATCGTGCTGTTCGTCACCGTGGGCTTCGGCGCCATCGGCTTCTATGACGATTATCTCAAAGTCACGAAGCAGTCGCACAAGGGCTTTTCCGGCCGCTCGCGCCTTGCCATCGAAGCGCTGATCGCAGCCCTTGCCTGCATCGCGATTTCCTATATGGCGACGCCCGGCCTTGCCAACAAACTGGCATTGCCGTTCTCGAAGGACCTGATCTTCAACCTCGGCTGGTTCTACATCGTCTTCGCCGGTTTCGTGATCGTCGGCGCAGGCAATGCGGTGAACATCACCGACGGTCTCGACGGCCTTGCCATCGTGCCGGTGATGATCGCGGCAGGCACCTTCGGCTTCATTGCCTACCTGTCCGGTAACGCGGTGTTCTCCAACTACCTGCAGATCCATTTCATCCCCGGCACCGGCGAGTTGGCAGTGCTCTGCGGCGCGCTCATCGGCGCGGGGTTGGGCTTCCTCTGGTTCAATGCGCCGCCGGCCCAGATCTTCATGGGCGATACGGGCTCGCTGGCGCTCGGCGGCATGATCGGCACCATCGCGGTCGCGGCCAAGCACGAGATCGTGCTCGCCATCGTCGGCGGCCTCTTCGTGCTGGAGATCATGTCCGTCATCATCCAGGTCACGTCGTTCAAGCTCACGGGCAAGCGCGTCTTCAAGATGGCGCCGATCCACCATCATTTCGAGCAGCTGGGCTGGACCGAGCCGCAGGTGGTGATCCGCTTCTGGATCATCGCCGTCGTGCTCGCGCTCACCGGCCTCGCCACCCTCAAGCTGCGGTAAGACGCATGATCCCCGTCACCACCTTCGCTGGCAGAACGGTCGCGCTCTTCGGCCTCGGCGGCTCGGGGCTCGCGACAGCGCTTGCCCTGAAGGAGGGCGGGGCGCATGTGATCGCCTGCGACGACAACCCGGCAAAGATGGCCGAGGCCAACGCGAAGGGCATCGAGACCGCCGACCTGCGCAAGGCCGACTGGTCGCGCTTCTCATCCCTCATCCTCTCGCCGGGCGTGCCGCTGACCCATCCCGAGCCGCACTGGTCGGCGACGCTGGCGAGGCAAGCCGGTGTCGAGATCATCGGCGACATCGAGCTGTTCTGCCGCGAGCGGGCGAAAATCGCACCGAACGCACCCTTCGTGGCCATCACCGGCACGAACGGCAAGTCCACCACAACGGCGCTGATCGCGCATATCCTGCGCGAGGCCGGCCGCGACGTGCAGATGGGCGGCAATATCGGCACCGCGATCCTGTCGCTCGAGCCGCCGTCGGACAGCCGCATCCACGTGGTCGAGTGCTCCTCGTTCCAGATCGACCTCGCGCCGTCGCTTAGCGCCACGATTGGCGTTCATCTCAACCTGTCGCCGGATCACATCGACCGGCACGGGACGATGGCGCTCTATGCGGCGATCAAGGAGCGTCTGGTGGCGAAGGCGGGGCTTGCCGTCATCGGGGTTGATGATCCGACGAGCCGCGCGATTGCGGATACCTGCGAAGGCACTGGCGTCAACGTTGCCCGCGTCTCGGTCGAGCCGTTAAGCGGGAAGGGCGTCTTTGCGGACGGTGAAACGCTTGTCGGCGTGACGGATTCCGACGCTGCTCCCATCGCCAATCTGTCGGGCATCGGTTCTCTGCGCGGTGCACACAATGCGCAGAACGCCGCTGCGGCAGTCGCGGTCGCTTTGGCGTTGAATGTTTCTCCGGAGCAGATCCGCTCCGGCCTGCAGACCTTCCCTGGCCTGCCGCATCGCATGGAGGAGGTCGGCCGCATCGGATCGACCCTTTTCATCAACGACTCGAAGGCCACCAACGCGGATTCCACCGAGAAGGCGCTGAAGTCCTTCGACGACATTTTCTGGATCCTCGGCGGCAAGGCGAAGGAAGGCGGCATCGAGCCGCTGAGAGCCTACTTCCCGAGGATCCGCAAGGCCTATCTCATCGGCGCGGCCGCGGATGAATTTGCCGGGACGCTCGGCAGCGACGTTCCCCATGTCCAGAGCGGCACTCTCGATAAGGCTGTGGCACAGGCGGCAGCGGATGCCCAGGCGCTGGGCAGCTCCGCCGTCGTGCTGCTGTCGCCGACCTGCGCGTCCTACGATCAATTTCCGAATTACGAAGTGCGCGGAAATCATTTCCGCGATCTGGTCCGGGCGTTACCCGGCATCGAAGCCAAGGGGGCTTAGACATGGTGTCACGTGCGGAACGCTCGGCCTTCGGCGATTGGTGGTGGACTGTCGATCGCCTGCTCCTCGCAGGTCTCGCCATCCTCATGCTGGCGGGCCTCGTCTTCCTCATGGCGGGCGGCCCGCCTGTCGCAGAGCGGCTCGGCCTCTCCACCTTCCACTTCGTGAACCGGCAGGTGATGTTCCTCATCCCGGCGCTCGCGATCATGATCCCTGTCTCGTTCCTGTCGCTTCGCCACATCCGGCGTCTGGCGCTGCTGGTCTATGCGGTCGGCATGGTGTTGATCCTGCTGGCGTTCCAATACGGTCCCGAGATCAAGGGTGCGCATCGCTGGATCATGATCGGCCCGCTCGGCTTGCAGCCCTCCGAATTCGTGAAGCCCGCTTTCGTGGTACTCTCCGCCTGGGCCTTCTCGGAAGGCGCGCGGCGCAAGGACGTACCGGGCACCCTGCTGGCTTTCCTGCTTCTGCCCGCCACCATCATCCCGCTCATCCTCCAGCCTGATTTCGGCCAGACCATGCTCGTCACCATCGTCTGGTGCGGCCTGTTCTTCATCGCGGGCCTGCACTGGTTCTGGGTGATGGGTCTCGGCGGCGCCGGGCTTGTCGGCATCGTGGCGGCCTATGAATTCCTGCCGCACGTGCGCGCCCGCATCGAGCGCTTCCTCGACAAGGATTCCGGCGATACCTTCCAGGTCGACACGGCGATGGAATCCTTCTCCCGCGGCGGCTGGCTCGGGCGCGGTCCGGGCGAGGGCACGGTCAAGCGCATCCTGCCCGATGCGCATACCGACTTCATCTTCGCGGTGACGGCCGAGGAATTCGGCATCGTCGTCTGCATCGTGCTGCTCATGGTCTTCGCCTTCATCGTGCTGCGCGGCCTGACGCTCGCGCGGCGCAGCGAGGATACGTTCTGCCGCCTCGCGGCCACGGGCCTCATCTTCATGTTCGGCCTGCAGGCCTGCATCAACATGATGGTGAACGTGCATCTCATGCCGGCCAAGGGCATGACGCTGCCCTTCATCTCCTATGGCGGCTCGTCGCTGCTCTCGCTCGCTCTCGGCATGGGCTTCCTCATCGCGCTCACGCGGCGGCGCCCGCGCGCCGAGATGATGGACCACTACAATCAGGATCGGGCGCATTGATGAGCGCTCCTCTCATTCTCCTGACCGCCGGCGGCACTGGCGGTCATCTGTTTCCGGCCGAAGCGCTCGCCAATGCCTTGAAGGCCTCCGGCGCCAAGGTGGCGCTCGCCACCGACAAGCGTGCCAACGCCTATGCGGGTTCGTTCCCGGCCGACGAGATCGTCGAAATTCCCTCCGCTACTCCGTCCGGCCGCTCGCTACCGCAGATGGCGAAGGCCGCGCTGCTGCTGGGGCGGGGAACATTGAAATCGGCTTCTCTCATTCGGCAGATGAAGCCCGATGTCGTCGCCGGCTTCGGCGGCTATCCCACCGTGCCGCCGGTTCTGGCCGCATCCTTCCTCAAGGTGCCGACAGTGATCCACGAGGCGAACGGCGTAATGGGCCGCGCTAACCGCCTGCTCGCCCGCCGCGCCAGCGTGATCGCCACGGGCTTCGCCGACATCAAGGGCGTTCCGGCGAATGTGCCGGGCAAACTCGTCCACACGGGCAACCCGATCCGTCCCGCGGTTCTGGAGGCGGCGAAGCATCCCTATGCGAGCCTGGAGCCCAACGGAAAACTCCGCCTCCTCGTGGTCGGTGGCAGCCAGGGCGCGCGGGTGATGAGCGATGTAGTGCCGCCCGCAATCGAACTGCTTCCACCGGATCTGCGCTCACGTCTCGGCGTCACGCAGCAGGCAAGGGGCGAGGATCTGGAGCGCGTGCGCGAGCATTACCGGAATCTCGATGTGGAATTCGAGGCGGAGCCCTTCTTCAAGGACCTGCCGCAAAGACTGGCCCAGGCCCATCTCGTGGTCTCGCGGTCGGGCGCCTCGACGGTGGCGGAACTGGCGGTGATCGGCCGTCCCTCGATCCTCGTGCCCCTGCCGGGCTCTCTCGATCAGGACCAGGCGGCCAACGCCAAAACCCTTGGAGATTTGGGCGCTGCCATCGTTTGTCCGCAATCGGACTTCACCCCTGAGCGTCTGGCAAACGAAATTCAGCTCTTTTTTCAAGAGCCTGACCGCTTGACCAAAGCCGCCGCCGCTGCACATAGCGCCAGGATCACGGATGCGGCGGAACGTCTGGCGCAAGCCGTTCTTACCCTCATTCCTTCGAACAATAACG
Organism: Microvirga sp. VF16; assembly: GCF_016864375.1. Classification (GTDB taxonomy): domain Bacteria; phylum Pseudomonadota; class Alphaproteobacteria; order Rhizobiales; family Beijerinckiaceae; genus Microvirga. The sequence continues at coordinate 1,581,209 of NZ_CP069354.1, forward strand.
GAAAAAAACCATGAAACTGCCGCCGAAGCTTGGTCCCATTCACTTCATCGGCATCGGCGGGATCGGCATGTCGGGCATCGCCGAGGTCATGCACAATCTGGGCTACACGGTGCAGGGCTCGGACGCCGCCGACAATTACAACGTCCGGCGCCTCAACGATAAGGGCATCAAGACCTTCATCGGCCACAAGGCCGAGAATGTGGACGATGCGGAGATCGTCGTGGTCTCGACCGCTATCAAGCGCGACAACCCAGAGCTGATCGTCGCCCGCGAGAAGCGCCTGCCCGTCGTGCGCCGCGCCGAGATGCTGGCCGAGCTCATGCGCTTCAAGTCCTGCGTCGCGGTGGCCGGCACCCACGGCAAGACCACCACGACGTCGCTCGTCGCCACGTTGCTCGATGCGGGCGGGCTCGATCCGACTGTCATCAATGGCGGCATCATCAATGCCTACGGCACCAATGCCCGCATGGGCGATGGCCAGTGGATGGTGGTGGAGGCGGACGAATCCGACGGCACCTTCCTGAAGCTGCCGGCGGACGTCGCCATCGTCACCAACATCGATGCCGAGCATCTCGACCATTTCGGCACGTACGACGCGATCAAGGACGCGTTCCATTCCTTCATCAACTCGATCCCGTTCTACGGTTTCGCGGTGATGTGCATCGACCATCCGACCGTGCAGGATCTCGTGGGTCGCATCGAGGACCGGCGCATCATCACTTATGGCGAGAACCCGCAGGCGGACGTGCGCATCATGGATGTCGATCCGCGCGGCGGACAGACCAAGTTCCGTGTCATGATCCGCGACCGCCGTCCGGGTTTCCGTCTCGAGCTGGAAGACCTCGTGCTGCCGATGCCGGGCGCCCATAACGCGCTCAACGCAACCGCCGCCATTGCCGTCGCGCACGAGCTCGGCGTCTCGCCCGATGCGATCCGCAAGGCACTTGCCGGCTTCGGCGGCGTGAAGCGCCGCTTCACCCGCACCGGCGACTGGAACGGCATCACCGTGTTCGACGATTACGGCCACCATCCCATCGAGATCGCAGCGGTGCTGAAAGCCGCGCGCGCCGCGACGGACGGACAGGTGATCGCCGTGGTGCAGCCGCACCGCTATTCGCGCCTGTCGTCCCTGTTCGACCAGTTCTGCACCTGCTTCAACGATGCGGATGCGGTCATCGTCGCGCCGGTCTATGCCGCTGGCGAGCAGCCGATCCCGGGCGCCGACCGCGACGGCCTCGTGTCGGGCCTGAAGGCGCGCGGCCATCGCAACGTGATGGCGCTCGAAAAGTCGGAGGACCTCGCAGGCCTCGTGAAGGGCATAGCGCAGCCGGGTGACTACGTGATCTGCCTCGGCGCCGGCAACATCACCCAATGGGCCTACGCGCTGCCGGGCGAGCTCGAGCATCTGGGCGAGAAGGCTGCCTGATGTTTGCCGATATCGTTCCCGACCTGAAAGCCGGCATGCCCGAACTGCGTGGTAAGCTGGAGGCGAATGCGCCGACGGCGCCGCTGTCGTGGTTCCGCACAGGCGGTCCGGCGCAGGTGCTGTTCACGCCGGTCGATGCGGATGATCTCGCATACTTTTTGCAGCACCTCGATCGCAGCGTGCCGGTTCTCGTCGTGGGCCTCGGCTCAAACCTGCTCATTCGCGATGGCGGATGGGAAGGTGTGATCATCCGTCTGGGCAAAGGCCTTGCCGATGTGTCGGTCGAGCCGGGGCATCGCGTGCGTGCCGGCGCTGGCGCGCCTGACGTGAAGGTGGCGCGCGCGGCGGCGGAGGCCGGTATTGCGGGCCTGTCCTTCCTGCGCGGCATCCCCGGCGCCATCGGTGGGGCTTTGCGCATGAATGGCGGCGCCTATGGCGGCGAGACGAAGGACGTGCTCGTCGAGGCCAAGGGTGTCACACGCAATGGCGAAGCGGTGAGCTTCTCCAATGCGCAGATGGGCTTCACCTATCGCCATTCGAGCGTGCCGGACGACGTGATCTTCACGGAAGCGCTGTTCGAGGGCCGTCCGGGCAATTCGGACGAGATCCTCGCCGAGATGAACGCGATCACCGAGGCGCGTTCCTTGACGCAGCCGGTCAACACCCGCACGGGCGGCTCCACCTTCAAGAATCCGCCGGGCAGGAAGGCGTGGGAGCTGGTCGACGCTGCGGGCTGCCGCGGGCTTCGCATCGGCGATGCCCAAGTGTCCGAGATGCATTGCAACTTCCTGATCAACCATGGCTCCGCCTCCGCGGCCGATATCGAAGGCTTGGGCGAGGAGGTACGCCGCCGCGTCCGCGAGGCGTCGGGCGTGGAGCTCGAATGGGAAATCAAGCGGGTCGGACTGGCGAAGGCCTGATCCGAATCACTTAATCAATCATCCCGGCTTGCCGGGGCGCATGACGGGAGAGACCCATGGCGAAGCACGTTGCCATCCTCTATGGCGGCTGGTCGGCGGAGCGCGAGGTGAGCCTGGCGTCGGGCCGGGCCTGCTGCAAGGCTCTCGAAGAGCTAGGCTACAAGGTCACCCCCATCGACGTGCAGCCCGACATCGCTACCGTGCTTCAGGCCGTAGCGCCGGATGTGGTGTTCAACGCGCTCCACGGCCGCGTGGGCGAGGACGGAACCATCCAGGGTCTGCTCGAAATCTTAAGGATTCCCTACACCCATTCCGGCATTCTCGCCTCGGCGCTCGCCATGCAGAAGGACAAGGCCAAAATGGTTATGGCCGCGGCCGGTGTGCCGGTTCCCCGGGGCATGGTCGTTAACCGTTTGGAGGCGGCGAAAAGCCACGTCCTGCCGACGCCCTACGTGATCAAGCCGATCAACGAAGGCTCGTCCGTCGGCGTCATCATCGTCCGCGAGGACCGCTCCCATCCGCCCCAGGAACTGACCCGTGAGGACTGGGCCTTCGGCGAGCAAGTCCTTGTGGAATCATATGTTGCGGGACGGGAACTCACCTGCGCGGTCATGGGTGACAGGGCCCTTGGGGTCATCGATATCCAGCCTGCCACCGGGGTCTTCTACGATTACGATGCGAAATATGTGAAGGGGGGCTCCATTCACGTCCTCCCGGCAGAAATTAAACCGAATATTTACCAAAAGGTCCAAGAGTTGGCGTTAACGGCGCATCAAGCGCTCGGCTGTCGGGGAATCAGCCGCGCCGACTTGCGGTACGACGACACTCCTGGAGGAACCGGGGAACTCGTCGTTCTTGAGGTCAACACGCAACCCGGCATGACCGAGACGAGCTTGGTGCCAGAACTGGCAGCCCATGCGGGCTATTCATTTGGCGAGCTTGTGCAATGGATGGTGGAGGACGCTACCTGCAACCGATGACGGCCTACCCGGCCGGATTCGCCGTTGCGCGCCCTGCCTCCGGAGGCAGGGCGGCAGGTGCCTCCCACTTCAAGAAGCCCTCGCGAATCAAAAAGATCTTCGGCTCCTCGCGCAGCGTGCGCCGGCGCTCGGCGAGCGTCCCGCTCGAGCGGCGTCTTCCCCGCTTTCTCGGAACGGGCTTAGCCCTCGGTTTCTTCGGCGCTGTGGTCGGATTCGGTCTCTGGCAGGGTGGTCATATCGACGGCTTCATCCGTGAGCACGGCGAGCCGCATCATGCCCTGGCCCGTGTGGTCGGCCTCGGCCTCGAACAGGTGACGATCTCCGGCATCTCGCAGATGACCGAGAGCGAGGTTCTCGCAGCGGCGGGCATCAATTCCAAGCTGTCGCTGGCCTTCCTCGACGTGAGCGATCTGCGCGAGCGTCTGGAACGCGTGCCGATGGTCAAGTCGGCGACCGTGCGCAAGCTCTATCCGAACGAACTCGTCATCACGCTCACCGAGCGCGAGGCGCACGGCATCTGGCAGCATAACGGCGAGCTCTTCGTCATCGCCGCCGACGGTACGGTGATCGACCTGATGCAGGACGAACGCTACCTCGATCTGCCGTTCGTGGTGGGCGAGGGCGCCAACACCCGCAGCAAGGATTATCTCGCGCTGCTCGAAGCCGCAGGCCCGCTCAAGAGCCGCATTCGAGCCGGCACGCTCGTGGCCGGACGGCGCTGGACGCTCAAGATGGATAACGGCATGGACGTGCGCCTGCCGGAGCTCGGGGCCGCCGATGCGCTGGCCCGACTCGTGAAGCTCGAACACGAGCAGAAGATTCTGGAAAAGGACGTGTTGGCGATCGATCTGCGCATGGCGGATCGTGTCGTCGTCCGCTTGACGGAAGAGGCAGCCCTGGCCCGCGCCGAGGCACTCAAGAAAAAACCAATGCGCGGCAAGGGGGTCGATACATGAGTCTCTCGGGTCACGGTTTGACGCCTCGCTTGAAGCCGCTGTCCGCGCGCAAGAGCGCCATCCTCTCGGTCCTGGATGTGGGCACGAGCAAGGTCGTCTGCGTCGTGGCGGAATTGAAGCCGGCCGACGAGGTCGAGTCGCTGCGCAGCCGCACCCACGTGGCGCGCATTCTCGGCATCGGTCATCAGCGCTCCATGGGCCTGAAGGGCGGCGTGGTCGTCGATCTCGAAGCCGCCGAAAGCGCGATCCGTCAGGCGGTTCACGCTGCCGAGCGCATGGCGAAGGTCGAGATCCAGTCGGTGATCGTCAACCTCACCGGCGGGCGTCTCGCGTCCGAGCATTTCGAAGCGCATATCCCCGTGCGCGGTGCAGTAAGCTCCGGTGACATTCATCGCGTGCTCGATGCCGCATCGAGCTACGACCTGCGTCGTGGAAGGACCGTTCTTCACGCGCTGCCGACCGGATTCTCGCTCGATCAGCAGAACCACATCGTCGATCCCGCCGGCATGATCGGCGAGCGTCTCGGTGCGGACCTGCACGTGGTCACCTCCGAGGCGGCGGCCGCACGCAATCTCATGCTCGCGGTCGAGCGCTGCCATCTCGGCGTCGAGGCCGTGATCGCCACGCCCTATGCGGCAGGTCTCTCCGCTCTCGTTGACGACGAGGCCGATATGGGCTGCGCCGTGGTCGACATGGGCGGTGGCACCACGAGCGTCGGCATCTTCTCCAACGGACATCTGGTGCATTCCGATGCCATCGCCGTCGGCGGTCACCACGTGACCATGGACATCGCGCGCGGTCTCACGACCCGCGTGTCCGCAGCCGAGCGGCTCAAGACTCTCTACGGCTCCGCCATCACTTCGAGCGCGGATGACCGGGACATGATCGCGGTGCCGCAGGTCGATGAGGACGAACGTGACGTTCCGAATCATCTGCCGAAATCGCACCTCGTTCGCATCATCAAGCCGCGGGTCGAGGAAGTTCTCGAACTCGTGCGCGACCGGTTGAAGGGCGCGGGCTTTGCGGCCCAGGCCGGACGACGGGTCGTGCTGACGGGCGGCGCAAGCCAGCTCGTCGGGCTGCCGGAAACGGCGCGCCGCATCTTGCAGGGCCAGGTTCGTGTCGGGCGTCCGCTCGGCATCAAGGGTCTGCCTGAAGCGGCAAAGGGCCCTGCCTTTTCGGCAGTGGTCGGCCTCCTGGTTTATCCGCAGGTGGCACATATCGAGTATTTCGAGCCGCGCTCCAGCGGCTTGTTTCAGAGTACGGGAACCGACGGCTATTTCTCGCGAATGGGCCGGTGGATTCGCGAGAGTTTTTAAGACGAGTAACGCGTTGGCGCGGCGGGCCATCGTGATGAGTTCAAGTCAACAAGGGTCAGCGTCCGCCAAACGCTCATCAGTATAAAGGCCAGAAGAGGCACAGGTCATGGCTATCAATCAGCAAGCTCCGGACATCCGGGAACTCAGGCCGCACATCACGGTTTTCGGCGTCGGCGGTGCCGGCGGCAATGCCGTGAACAACATGATTGAATCCGGTCTCGAAGGCGTCGAGTTCGTGGTCTCGAACACCGACGCGCAGGCACTGGCCTCCTCAAAGGCTCAGCGCGTGGTCCAGATGGGCATTCAGGTCACCGAAGGCCTCGGCGCCGGCTCGCAGCCGGAAGTCGGCCGCGCGGCGGCTGAAGAGGTGATCGACGAGATCCGCGATCAGCTCGCAGGCTCGCACATGGTGTTCATCACCGCCGGCATGGGTGGCGGCACCGGCACGGGTGCTGCTCCCGTCGTGGCCCGTGCGGCCCGCGAGCTCGGTATACTGACTGTTGGCGTCGTCACGAAGCCGTTCCAGTTCGAAGGCGTGCGACGCATGCGTCTGGCGGAAGCTGGCATCAACGAGCTGCAGCAGGCCGTCGATACGCTCATCGTGATTCCGAACCAGAACCTGTTCCGTGTCGCCACGGAGAAGACGACCTTCGCGGACGCCTTCGCCATGGCCGACCAGGTGCTCTACTCCGGCGTTGCCTGCATCACCGACTTGATGGTGAAGGAAGGCCTCATCAACCTCGACTTCGCCGACGTGCGCTCCGTCATGCGCGGCATGGGCAAGGCCATGATGGGTACGGGCGAAGCGTCCGGCGAGAAGCGCGCCATCCGCGCGGCTGAAGCGGCCATCGCGAACCCGCTCCTCGACGACGTGTCGATGAAGGGTGCGCGTGGTCTGCTCATCTCGATCACCGGCGGCAACGATCTCACCCTCTACGAACTCGACGAAGCAGCCACCCGCATCCGCGAGGAAGTGGACCAGGATGCCAATATCATCCTCGGCGCGACCTTCGACGAGAGCCTGGAAGGCATCATCCGCGTCTCCGTCGTGGCGACAGGAATCGACCATGCCATGCTGGAGAACGGCGGCGATCTGACGGCGACCGAGCAGCGCATCTCCGAAGTGGCCGAGCGCCTGCGGGCCGAGGCCCGGGCCCGCGCCACCACCACCCAGGTGACGCCAACTTTTCGTTCCGCCGCCCAGCCTGAACCGGTGAAGGCGGCTCCGATCCTGACCCAGGGCACGCCCGTTCTGGCTCCGGCCCCCGTTGCGGCTCCTGTCGCGGCGGCTCAGCCGGTCGAGTCCGCTCCGCAGCCCATGATTCGCGACGACGTGGTTCTCACGCCGGCTCAGCCCCGCCAGGCGGTGGCCTACGACGCTCCGGCTCCGCAGGCTCCGATCTATGAAGAGCCGGTGGAGCAGGGCGCTTTCATCCCGCCGCAGGCGGAGCGCGCCATGCGTCCGGCCCGGATGCCGCGAATCGACGAGCTGCCGATGCCGGCGCAGAATCAGATCCGTGCCAGCCGTGGCGAGGAGACCGCTCATGAGCATAAGCCTTCGCTGATCCAGCGCCTTGCGACCATCGGCTTCGGCCGCCGCGAGGAGCCCCAGCACGCTCCGGCCGAGCCACGTCAGGAAGCGCCGCGTCAGGCCATGTCTTCGGTCCATGCCGAGTATGCCCGCCGGCCCATGCCGCCCCAGGCCCAGCGTCCTCAACAGGCCCCGATGGCCCCGGCTCCCCGGGCTCAGTCGGAAGACGATCAGCTGGAGATTCCCGCCTTCCTGCGTCGCCAAGCCAACTAAGCTTGGCCTGACGCCTGATCATAGATGTTACAAAAGGCCCCCAGCCCGATACGGCTGGGGGCCTTCTTCGTTAAAAAATCATTAATATCAATGGCTTGCGAGTTATCCAAATTGTAACACAAAGTAAGAAAGCGTGATTTGGCCTAGCCTGACAGCAGGACTAAGGTGCCTCCACGTTAAAGGGGCAGCGCTAATGAGAAGCCTGCCGGTCGGAAGTCACAACGCAGCAACTGCACCTTCCCCGGCGAAATAGGCTCAGTTTGGCGACAAGGGTAGTTGAGGTTCAGGAATAATGAAGCAAAGCCAGCAAACCACGCTTCGCGCTGCCGTGACCCTCGTTGGAACCGGAGTTCATTCCGGGGATGAAGTGAAGATGATCCTTCATCCGGCTGAAGTGAATCATGGTATTGCTTTCCTCCGCACCGGCCTGCCGGGCGGCCTGGACCGACTGATCGATGCTCGGCATCTGGCGGTGACCGCCACCGAGCTTTGCACGGTGATTGGCGACCGCGATACGGGCGCGGTCGCCACCATCGAACACCTCATGGCGGCGCTTTCCGGCCTCGGCATCGACAACGTGCTTGTCGAGATCGACGGGCCGGAGGTTCCGATCCTGGACGGCAGCTCCGCCCCCTACATCGATGCCATCGACCAGGTCGGTATCGCGATTCAGGGGGCCACCCGCCGTTATCTGAAGGTTCTCAAGCCGGTCCGCGTCACGCAGGGTAAGGCGTTTGCCGAGCTTCTTCCCAATGACCGCGCCTTCCGCCTGGACGTGGAGATCGATTTTCCGACCCCGGTGATCGGCCGCCAGCGCAAGGTCGTCGACCTTTCCCCCTCCGTCTTTCGCCGTGAAATCTCCCGCGCCCGCACTTTTGGCTTCATGCGCGACGTGGAGAAGCTCTGGAGCGCCGGCTTCGCGCTGGGTGCGTCCCTCGAGAACACGGTCGCCATCGGCGACGACGGCATCATGAACCCCGAGGGCCTGCGCTATGCGGACGAGTTCGTCCGTCACAAGCTGCTCGATGCGGTCGGCGACCTGTCCCTCGCCGGTCTGCCGCTGCTCGGCACCTATCGGTCCTATTGCGGCGGCCACCGCATGAACTTCTCGGTGCTCGAGGCCCTATTCTCGAACCGTTCCAACTACGCCATCGTGGACGCCATTCCGCGCCGCGAGACAGGCTATGCCGATATCGGCAACGTGGCGGCTTCGGTTCTCGCCCCCGAGATGCACTGAGGCCGCTTTCGGGCGGCACTCACCCCGCGGCGAAGCCCGAGCGCCCATTGGCCGCATGATGTCATGCAGGCTTTCTTAATTCCTGTTGGATAAAACCCTAACGTATGGGCTTGGCTCTGCCCCTATGCTTGGGCTAAAGAACCCTGGTGCATCGTTAAAACATCGGGCACGGTTTTTGGAGGACCGCGAGGCATGTCGTTCGCGAAGGCTTATGCAGGTATGAAAGGCGCGTCCGCCCGCGCTCTGATCCTTGGCGTCTGCGCCTTGGGGCTCGCGGGCTGCGAATCCCTTTCGTCGCTGAACCCGTTCGACAAGAGCGAAACCTACAAGCCCGAGATCGTGACGGGTGCCCCCGCAGAGGAGATCTACAACGATGGTCTCGCCCGGGTGCAGAAAGGCGATTTCGACGGTGCGGTGAAGAAATTCGCCAGCCTCGATAAGCAGTACCCGTATTCCGAATGGTCCCGTAAGGGGCTGATCATGGAGGCCTACGCCAATTACGAGGGCGGCTTCTATGAGGAATCGATCACGGCATCCCGCCGCTATCTCCAGAGCTATCCGAACACGTCCGATGCGGCCTACGCCTATTACCTGATGGCGTCGTCCTATTACGACCAGATCCCGGACATCACCCGCGATCAGGAGAAGTCCGAGCGTGCCATCCTGACGCTGCAGGAGCTGATCCAGCGCTATCCGACTTCCGAATACGTCGCGGATGCCCGCAAGAAGCTCCAGGTCGCCAGCGACCAGCTCGCCGCAAAGGAACTGGAGGTCGGCCGCTTCTACCTGCAGAAGCGCAACTATGCAGGCGCCATCAACCGCTTCCGCAACGTGGTTTCGCGCTATCAGACGACCCGTCACGTGGAAGAGGCTCTCGAGCGTCTCACCGAGGCCTACATGGCCATGGGCATCGTCAACGAGGCGCAGACTGCTGCTGCCGTTCTCGGCCACAACTTCCCTGACAGTCCCTGGTACAAGGACGCCCATGCTCTGCTGACCAAGGGCGGCGTCGAGCCGCGCGAGGATTCCCAGTCCTGGATCAGCAAGGCCTTCCGCGGCGTTCCCCAGGTCGGTCAGCGCACGGGTTAAGCCTCACCTTCCATGCTGATCCAGCTGGCGATCCGCGATATCGTCCTCATCGACAGGCTTGAGCTTCACTTCCATGAGGGGCTGAGCGTCCTCACGGGTGAGACCGGCGCTGGCAAATCCATCCTGCTCGATGCCTTCGCCCTGGCCCTCGGCGGCCGCGGCGACGGCAGCCTCGTGCGCCATGGCGAGAACCAAGGCCAGGTTACGGCCGTCTTCGACTGCCCGCTCGACCATCCGGCCCGTCGCATCGCCACGGAGGCCGATATCGATGTCGACGGCGACCTGATCCTGCGCCGCGTGCAGGTGGCCGATGGGCGCACCCGCGCCTTCGTCAATGATCAGCCTGTCAGCGTGCAGGTGCTCAAGGCCATCGGCGCGACCCTGGTCGAGATCCACGGCCAGCACGACGATCGCGCCCTGGTCGATCCTGCGACGCACCGCACCATCCTCGATGCCTTCGGGGGCCTATCGGGTGAAATTCAGGCCGTGGGTGAGGCCTCGCGCCGTGTCCGCGAGGCGCGGCATGCCCTGCATGAGCACCGCAGCCGCATCGACAAGGCGCGCAAGGAGGCCGATTTCCTGCGCCATGCGGTCGAGGAGCTGACAACGCTCAACCCGCAGGCGGGCGAGGAGGAAGCCCTCGCCGAGCGCCGCGTAATCATGATGCAATCGGAAAAGGTGGCCCAGGACCTCAACGAGGCCTATGAGGTCGTCGCCGGCAACACATCTCCGGTCAACGAGCTCTCGGCCGCCGTGCGCAAGCTGGAGCGCCGTGGTGCCCAGGCACCGGCTCTCGTGGAGCCCAGCGTGAAGGCCTTGGATGCGGCGCTTGTCGCCATCGACGAGGCGAGGGCGGCCCTCGAAGAGGCGATCCGCGCCACCGAATATGACCCGCGCGAGCTGGAACAGACGGAGGAGCGCCTCTTCGCCCTCCGCGCCGCCGCCCGCAAGTACGATGTTCCCGCCGACGAGCTCGCCGCCCTGCGCCAGCGCTTCGAGGAGGATGTCGCCGCCATCGATGCGGGTGAGGAGCAGCTGGGAACTCTGGAGAAGGCCCTGAAGGAAGCCGACGAGGCCTATGTGAAGGCCGCTAAAGTCCTGTCGGCCGGCCGCAGGAAGGCCGCCCAGGCCCTCGATACCGCCGTCCAGACCGAGCTGCCGCCTCTCAAGCTGGAGCGTGCCCGCTTCATCACGGATATCCAGATCGACGAGACCAGCCGCGATCCGAGCGGGTTCGAACGGGTCGAGTTCTGGGCCCAGACCAATCCGGGGACCCGGCCGGGTCCCCTCATGAAGGTGGCCTCGGGCGGCGAACTCTCCCGCTTCATGCTGGCCCTGAAGGTCGTGCTGGCGGACAAGGGCTCGGCCCCAACCCTGGTATTCGACGAAATCGACACCGGCGTCGGCGGCGCGGTGGCGGACGCCATCGGCCAGCGCCTCGCACGCCTGGCGGGGAAGGTTCAGGTCATGGCCGTCACCCACGCGCCCCAGGTCGCCGCCAAGGCTGGCAGCCATTTCCTCATCGCCAAGGAAGGCGTGCGCGGAAAAGAGGACCGGGTCGCGACGCGGGTCATTCCGCTTGAAGCGACGCCCCGTCGCGAAGAAATCGCCCGCATGCTTGCGGGTGCGACGATCACCGAAGAAGCCCGCGCGGCTGCGGCGCGGCTGCTGGAAGCCGCCGCGCACTAACCTCTACCTTCTTCATTGCCACCCCGTGGCGGACATATCGTGCGAAAGTGGATCCGGCTTTTCGCACGATATCCATTTAAGATGAGCATCGGCTCGATCTCAAAGTGAGCTTGTTCTCGGGACCGATGCGCTCTTCAAAGAGTGGAGCATCGGATTAGGTCCCCGATGCGGGTCCGCTTTTGGGTCCGATGCTCTAGCGAATGGCACCTGTCGATGACGGGTGGCAGGCCGCGTTCGTCGACCCGGCAGGACATGAAACGTTCTTCTTCGCCTCGTTGATGTGACCCTTCTTCGCGGCTGTATGATGCCGGACGGTGGCATGCTTGGAGTTTTGTGACGGCATCGCCGAAGCTCCTGATGTTGCCGCCTGTGCGGTCAGCGGAGCCGCTGCGAGAAAAGCCAGGGTCGAAGCGGCGATGAGAAGCTTTTTCATGGGATCTCTCCATTCAATGACAGCACCTCGGGGGTGCCGGATAAAAACCTTAGGACGTGCGACTTAGGAGAGAATGAGGGCGAAGGACGACCGCTTCAGGCGGCAAATTGCATCGTTGAATTTCCGCCGGATTTGGATTGAACTCACCTTGCATCGTGAGCAACCATCATGCGGGTTTTGCTGGTCGAAGATGATCCGTTGATCGGACGCAGCCTGACGCGAGCCTTCGAGGGCTCCGGCGCCGCAATCGACTGGATCCGCTCAGGGGACGACGCGCTCACTGCCTTGAGCGCGAACTGCTACTCGGCGGTCCTGCTGGATCTCGGTCTTCCGGGTACATCCGGTCTCGATGTGCTGAAGGAAATGCGGCGCAGCAAGGATGGGACGCCGGTGCTGATCATCACGGCGCGCGATGATGTCGAAATCCGCGTCGCGGGCCTGGATCTGGGAGCGGACGACTTCATCGTGAAGCCGTTCGATTTCGATGAACTCGCAGCCCGGATTCGGGCTGTCGTCAGGCGCCATGCGGGACATTCGACATCGCAAATCCGATCCTCTGAAATCGTTCTCGATCTCGCAGCTCATGAGGCAAGCTATAAAGGAATCACGCAGCTTCTCCCTGCGCGAGAGTTTGCACTCCTTCAAGCGCTGCTTAAAAGACCCGGAGCCATCCTGTCGCGCAAGCAGCTCGAGGATGCTCTCTACGGTTGGGGAGATGAGGTTGAGAGCAACGCGGTGGACGTGCTGATCCACTACATCCGTCGGAAGTTCGACAACGATATCATCCGCAATGTCCGCGGAGTCGGCTGGATGGTGATGAAATGAAGCATCGCAACTCGCTCCGCACGCGTCTCACGGTATGGTTCACCGCTCTGTTGATCTTGTTCGGCTTGCTCGGTGGCTTCGGAGCCTACATCGTGGCTCAGCAGGATCCGGACAACTTCCTCGATAATCAGATGCGCGAGATCGCTTTCAACGTGGTCAGTTCGGTCGACGATCTGGCACAGATGCCGGCGCCACCGCTCGAATCGGACGATATGATTGTCGTTCAAAGCTGGGACGCGGACGGGCGCCTGCTGAAATCTTTTCCTCCAGGATTCGATTTGCCGCGTCAGGCGGCGACCGGATTCGCGAATTTCGGTGCACCGAGCGGGCAGTGGCGCAGTTACACCTGGGTCCTGGACGACGGCACCGTTCAGGTTTCTCAAAGGGCCAGCGTGCGTCAGGAACTTGCTCTGATGGCGGCCTTGCCAGCGATCATCATCGTCCTGTTCCTCATCCCCGTATCGGCGCTTCTCGTGCGCTGGCTCGTGGGCCGGATCCTCACGCCTGTGGATGCCTTGACCAGCCAACTCATGGCTCGCAAGCCCGATTCCACACGGCAACTGGCCACATCGGATGTGCCTAGCGAAATCGCTCCCCTCATCCAGGCGATGAACAAGGCGCTCGAGCGACTCGCGGAACTGCTTGCATCGCAGCAGCGCTTTGTCTCCAACGCGGCACATCAGCTGCGCACGCCACTGACAGCTCTTCGAATTCAGGCCGGTACTCTGCGACACGCGTCGAATGGCGAAGCGACGACAGAAATTCTGGATGATATGGATCTTGCGCTTCGGAAGATGTCGACTCTGACGAACCAGCTTCTGACGCTTGCCCGCGCGGAGACCCCCGTGTCGATAGAGGCGCCACAGCGGGTTGGGCTTGCCGACGCGCTGCAGGAAGCGATGCGTGGCGTCGCTCCCTTGGCAGAGAGCAAAAGCATCAGGCTTGATTCCATCGCGTTACCGACCGGAGTGGTGCATGCCGAACGGCAGGATCTCGTCGCGATGTTTTCCAACCTCCTCGACAATGCCATTCGCTACACGCCACCTGGTGGTCAGATCACCGTCTCTGCCCGACGGGCAAAAGAACAGGAGCAGATCGAGATTGCCGATACCGGCCCTGGGATCTCGAACGAATTGCTCGAACGTGTGTGCGACCCTTTTGTTCGCGGCGATCACGAACAGGAAGGAACGGGCCTTGGGCTTTCAATCGTCAAAGCCTTGGCGGCCCGGATGGGAGGCCGCATATCGCTGCAAAACAAACCTGATCGATGCGGGCTCGTCGTCCGCATCGAACTTCCCCTTCGTCCAGAAACTCACGCCCCGTAATTCAGCTTCGGATACCAATCCGTGCCACGTCCTTCGGGAGTCATGTCAAGCACGTTCCATAAGGGTGCGAGGTCAGGAGCGCCGCGAGGATCCTGGCCGGGATCGACGGAATCGCCGGTCATCTCGCCGCTCCAGAAATGGCGGATGGTCCCGTCGCGGCGGGTGAAGACGTTGAAGCTCGGGATCTCGGACCCGTCCGGCAGCACGCCGTGATAATCGCGGGAATAGTTGCCGTTGAGGTCCGTGTAGAGCCGCAGGTTCTTCCAGCCGCGTTCCTTCTTCCAGGCGATCAGCCGCTCGATCGGAGAGCGGGCAACGACGGCGAGCGCCATACGTTGCTGAACATCGGCCGCGTTGCCTTCGAGCGCACCGAGAAGATTGGTGCACATGGGGCAGGGGCGCTCGCGCTGCGGGCCGAACATGTAGCTGTAGACGGCGAGCGACTGCTTGTCGCCGAAGAGGTCGGCAAAGCTCACCGGGCCGTTCTCGCCTTCGAAACGGTAATCGCCTGTCACCTCGCCGCCGGGCGGCAGGGCGCGCCGTTGCGCCGCCACGCGTTCCAGATGGCGGCGCAATTCGATCTCTTCCGCCAGCAGAGCCGTGCGTGCGGCGCGGTATTCGGCGCTCTCGTTCGGAAAGCGCACCGGCGAGCGGCGGGCGAGTTCTGCAGCGGGAACAAGTTTATCGGCCATGGAAAAGCTCCTTGGACAGATTCACGTGCGATGTGGTCGCAAACTGGATCACGCTGGTATGCGTGGGCCGACGAGGCCGAACATGGCTCCCTGCGGATCGCTGGCGACGATGATGAAGATGTTGCCCGGCACTTCGGCAGGGCCGTAATGGATCGTGCCGCCATGGCCGGATACGGCCCGCGCGGCCACATCGATGTCATTGACGCCGAAGTAGAAGTTCCACGCCGGTGGCGGTCCGTCGGGCGTGCGTCGCATGACAGCGCCGATCGTCTGGCCGTGATGGTTGATGAACTGGTAGTCACCCATCTCGCCCATGGGCATCGCATCGCCCTTCTCCCAGCCGAAGCGGGATTTGTAGAAGGCGAGTGCCGCGGCCTGATCCGAGGTGGAAAGCTCGTTCCACTGGCAATGCCCGGTTTCGTTCGGCGAGAAGGAGGTGCTCGTTCCTTCCATTGTGCCGCGCATCACATAGAACACGACACCTTGCGGATCCGCGACCATCGCGAAGCGGCCGACGCCGGGAATGTCGGTCGGCGGCATATGCTGCGTGCCTCCGGCCTGGACGATCTCGGCCGCGATGGAATCGACGTCGTCGACCCCGACATAGCCCAGCCATCCCGGACGCATGCCTTTGGCGTCAGCCGGGATCGGCATGAAACCGGCAATGTCCGTGCTCCCTATCGCGAAGAGCCTGTAGCCGATGTCGGAGCCTTCGAAAGCCCGGGCCTTCCAGCCAATAACTGTCTCATAGAAACGGGCCGCTGCATCGGCGTCGGTGGTCAGGAGCTCATACCAGATGAAATCGCCATGTCTGTTGGCCATGGTGCATCTCCTTGCTGAAAAGTGGACCGGGTTTTCTTCGGCAGATCTTGGCTCGCGAGAGGCTAGCGCACCGTGCGAAAAAGTGGACCCGGTTTTCCGCTTCGAACGATGCGCTCTTCAAAGGGTGGAGCATAGGATCAGATCCCAAAAGTGGGTCCACTTTTGGGTCCGATGCTCTAGACGTCGAGGATCGGCAGGAACCCGCCGAAGATCATGCGCTTGCCATCGAAGGGCATCTGCTCGCCCATGGCCTGCATGCGCGGATCGGTCATGATCTTCTGGTTGGCTGCGTCGCGGACTTCCTTGGACGGATATTCGATCCAGCTGAACACGACGACCTCGTCGTCCTTGGCATCCACGGCGCGGCGGAAATCCGTCACCTTGCCGTCCGGCACATCGTCGCCCCAGCATTCCACCATGCGGGTGGCACCGAATTCCTTGAACAGCGGCGCAGCCTCGGCGGCGTGCTTGCGATAGACTTCCTTCTTGTCAGCCGGCACGGCGAGCACAAAGCCATCGACATACTTCATCGCGTATCTCCCTTGGGTTTTGAGGCAGTAAAGCTTGAGTTTGTGACGCTTTGGCGTCTCTTATTCTTGACAATTAAGTTGATATCAACATAATTGAGCCATGTCAAACCCCCGAGACGTTCCCTTCGAGACAACCCATCTGGTGCGCGATACCTGCCTGTGTCTGCATGTCCAGCGCGCCGCCCGCGCGCTCTCGCGCCTGTTCGATGATGCTCTACGGCCGGTCGGCCTGACCTCCGGACAGTTCTCGCTGCTGAACGCCCTCAACCGCCCGGCGCCGCCGCCCATCGCGCCGGTGGCCAAGCTTCTGGCTATGGACCGCACGACCCTGACCGCAGCCCTGAAGCCGCTCGAGCGCGACGGCTTGGTCGCCATTGCCAAGGATCCGGATGACCGTCGCAGCCGTCTGTTGCGCCTCACCGACAAGGGGAGGGAAGTCCTGGCCTTAGCCATTCCGATCTGGCGCGACCTTCACGGTGATGTCGAGGCCGGCATGTCGGGATTGGGGCCGGACAATCTGCGCAGCGCGTTGAACGGCCTTTCGCGGTCGAAACCTGCGGCGTCCGCGTGAGTTGATAGTGCCGTCTATCATCGGGCAGTGTCATCCCCGGCGGCCGAAAGGCCGGGAAGGGGATCCACGTTCGGGCTCCGCGTTATGGATTCCCTTCCCTCCGCTGCGCTCCGGCGGGGAATGACACCAACTTCCGCCCTCTCCGCCGTCATCCCCGTCCCCGGGCTTGTCCCGGGGATCCACGTCTTTGGAGCCACAACACTGCAAAAGGCGTGGATGGCCGGCACGAGGCCGGCCATGACGTCGGGGAGAGGGTCGGCAGAGCAGAGCAATGTTATGTTCATCTTTTGTTCTTGACAAGGTTCCTAACCTCGGCTATATCGTTGCCTTAGATCTGCTCCTATCGAGGGGCGCGCTCGCGAGGCGTCGCAGTGTGGGAGCAGGCACGGTCCCGTGAGGCTGACTCGCAATCGGCTTCGACGGGAGGCCCAGGATGTGGGTCGGTGGTCGGGATCGGTCGCAGGCCGCCGTCGCGCAGACGGTCACCGCCTGCGGCGGTTGACTGAGCCGGCCTCTCCTGTCCGCCTAAAGAAGCCGTGCGCGAAGAGGCTTCCCGGCTCTTCCCAATCACCACAGACATCGAGCCGGGCTGCCCGTCGCGCCACCCTCGATCAACCCTCAGGCTCGCAGCTCACGCTGCGGGCCCACAGGTGCTGGCTCTTTGACACCCGCGCCGTCATGGCCGGATGTGATCTGGCCATCCACGTCTTCACCCGGATGCCGAAGAAGACGTGGATCCCCGGGACTGATCCCCGGATCAAGTCCGGGGACGGGGATGACGCCGGAGAGGCGGATGAAGGAACGTCATCCCGGACGGCGTCAGCCGATCCGGGATCGGGGCAAACCAGTCCAGCACTGTCATCCCGGGGCTGCGCAGCGGAGCCCGGGATCCATAACCACGACGTTCAATCAGTCCGGCACCGTCGGCGGTTCTGGATCCCCGCCTGCGCGGGGATGACTGCGTCGAGGCTCAGAAGCCACATCCTGTCAACGATCCCGGATCGGCTTCGCCGTCCGGGATGACGGTGGATGGCGGGCGCAAGTGTTTCCTCACCCCTGGAGACTCTGTCGCGGAGCGCTATGGTTCAAACACCCACACGTACGATTCGATCATGCCCCCACGCAGCAACATCTCTCAAAAGCCTGTCGACCACCTGACGCCCGATGAGGCGCGGATCGAGCACGAGGTGCTCGGCGCCGAGATCAAGGAGCACGATCGGCTCTATTACGAAGAGGATGCGCCGAGCATCTCGGATGCGGACTACGATGTCCTGCGCAAGCGCTACGAGGCCGTCGAGGACCAGTTCCCCGAGTTGAAATCGCCCGAGAGCCTGACCGAGAAGGTCGGCTCCAAGGTGTCGGAGAAATTCGGCAAGATCCGCCACCGGGTGCCGATGCTCTCGCTCGGCAATGCCTTCGCGGACGAGGAGGTGGAGGAATTTGTGGAGCGCATCCGTCGCTTCCTGCAATGGAAGGCCGATGCGCCGCTCGCCTTCACGGCAGAGCCGAAGATCGACGGCCTGTCGCTCAGCCTGCGCTACGAGGACGGCAAGCTCGTCTCCGCCGCCACCCGCGGCGACGGTGCTGTGGGCGAGGACGTGACGAACAACGCCCGAACGGTGGGGGACATTCCGCACAGGCTGCGAGGCAAGGATATTCCCGAGACCCTGGAAGTGCGCGGCGAGGTCTATCTCTCGCACGAGGATTTCGCGGCGATCAATGCGCGGCAGGAAGCAGCCGGCAAACCACTCTTTGCCAATCCGCGCAACGCGGCGGCGGGCAGCCTGCGTCAGCTCGATTCGTCGATCACCGCATCGCGCCCGTTGCGCTTCTTCGCCTATGCCTGGGGCGAGGTGAGCAAGATGCCGGCCGACACGCAACACGGCATGATGGAATGCTTCAAGAGCTTCGGCCTCAAGGTCAATCCGCTCACCCGCCGCTGCACGAGCATTGCGGAGATGCTGGAGCATTATCACGCCATCGAAACCGACCGCGCCAATCTCGGCTACGACATCGATGGCGTCGTCTACAAGGTCGACGACTTGAGCCTGCAGCAGCGTCTCGGCTTCGTCTCACGCTCGCCGCGCTGGGCGCTGGCGCACAAGTTCCCGGCGCAGAAAGCCGTGACGGTGTTGGAAGGCATCGAGATCAATGTGGGCCGTACGGGATCGCTCAATCCGATTGCGCGCTTGAAGCCCGTCACCGTCGGCGGCGTCGTCGTGTCGAACGCGACCCTGCACAACGAGGATTACATCAAGGGCATCGGCGGCAACGGCGAAAAGATCCGCAACGGAATCGACATCCGCATCGGCGATACGGTGATCATCAATCGCGCCG
The DNA here is from genome assembly GCF_016864375.1 of Microvirga sp. VF16. Taxonomy (GTDB): domain Bacteria; phylum Pseudomonadota; class Alphaproteobacteria; order Rhizobiales; family Beijerinckiaceae; genus Microvirga. The sequence goes on from NZ_CP069354.1 coordinate 1,600,164, forward strand.
GTGACGTGATTCCGAAGGTGCTCGACGTGGTGCTGGAGAAGCGCCCCGATGACGCGAAGCCGTACAAGTTTCCGACCACATGCCCGATTTGTCACAGCCACGCCGTGCGCGAGGTCAATCCGCGCACTGGCAAGGAGGATGCGGTGCGGCGCTGCACCGGCGGTCTCATCTGCGCGGCCCAGGCCCGCGAGCGACTGAAGCATTTCGTGTCGCGCAATGCTTTCGACATTGAAGGCTTAGGCGGGCAGCGCATCGACGAATTCTACGAGGAGGGTCTCGTCCAGCGACCGCAGGATATTTTTACGCTGCAGGCCCGCAATGCGAAGAGCCTCAAGCGTCTGGAGAACCGGGAAGGGTGGGGCGAGACGAGTGCGAAGAATCTCTTCGCCGCCATCGAAGAGCGCCGCTCGATTGCGCTCAACCGCTTCATCTTCGCGCTCGGCATCCCGCATATCGGCGAGACTTCGGCACGACTGCTCGCGCGCCATTTCGGCACCTTCGAGCATTTGCGCGAAACGGCGCAGGCGGCAGCGGATGAGACTTCGGAAGCGCATGCGGAACTCACCGCCATCGGCGGCATCGGGCCGGTAGTGGCGGAAGCCGTCGTTGAATTCTTCAAGGAAAAGCACAACGAGGAGCTGCTCGATGCGCTTCTTGCCGAAGTGACCGTCGAGCCGATGGAGGCGCCCGCCGCCGCGAATTCGCCCGTGGCGGGCAAGACCGTGGTGTTCACCGGCTCGCTCGAGCAGATGACCCGCGAGGAGGCCAAGGCCATGGCCGAGCGGCTTGGGGCCAAGGTGGCGGGGTCCGTGTCCAAGAAGACGGATATCGTGGTGGCCGGGCCCGGCGCGGGCTCGAAGCTCGCCAAGGCGGCTGAACTCGGGCTTCAGGTCATGGACGAGGACGGCTGGTTCGCCCTCGTGGGACGGGGGTGAGACTTCTGTCCAAGACTTGAGCGCAATGATGTGGCATGGTGGCGGCCATGACGGTGATCACCCCCGAGGTCTCGCTCGATCCCGAACTGGTCGGGGCGGGCGACGTGACGCATTTCTGGCGAGTGCCGCGCTTTCGCGATCTCGATTGCCTGCGTGCGACCTTCCGCCGTCACGCCTATGCCCGCCACAGCCACGACACCTACGCCATCGCGGCGGTCCTGGCCGGCTGCGAGACCTTCTTCCACCGCGGCGAGCAGCATTATGCGCCAGCAGGCTCCGTGGCGGTCGTCTGCCCTGACGAGATCCATGACGGGGAGCCCTATGGCGGCGGGTTCGAGTACCGAACCTTCTATCCCTCGTCCGAGCTGATGCAGGAGATCGCCGAGGATGTGGCCGGGCGGCCGCTCTCCCGCGCTCCCTGGTTCCCGCATTCGGTGATCAAGGATCCAGAGCTTTTCCAGGCTCAGGTCAAGCTCCATGCCTGCCTTCGCCAGGACGAGGGCTGGACCTCCGAGATGGAGCAGGACACCCGATTGATCGATTTCCTGAGCCGTCTGATCGCCCGCTGGGCTGATCTCGATGCCCTGCCGGCCGTCCGTTACGGTTCGAAGAGCATCCTGCGGGTCCGCGACTATCTCGATGCCCATATCGGAGAGGAGGCGGACCTCGCCAATCTCGCGAATCTGGCAGGATTGTCCCGCAGCCACTTCATCCGCGCCTTTGCCAAGGAAACCGGCCTGACGCCGCACGCCTATCTCCTCGACCGGCGCTTCCGCGCCGCGACGCGGCTGTTGGCGCAGGGCGAGACGCCCGGCGATGTGGCCGCCGCCTGCGGCTTTTTCGACCAGAGCCACCTCAACCGTATCTTCAAGGCCCGGATGGGCGTGACGCCTGGGGCTTACCGGACCGCATAAAACCGCACTTTCGTCCAAGACGGCTCGTCGTCCGTCCTGCATAAGGCCGGGAAAAGAGCATCGTCATGGATCAATCGAGTCCCTTCGCCACCAATTATCGCCGCGAAATCAAAGCCGGCCTGCGTGATATCGCGCCGGTCGCCGTTGCGGCCGTTCCCATCGGTCTTCTCTTCGGCGCGGTTGCGGCTGCCAAGGGAATGTCACCTCTCGAAGTCATACTGATGTCCGCCCTGGTCTTTGCCGGCGGCGCGCAGTTTGCCGCCATCGAAACCTGGGTCAGCCCGGCACCTATCGCGGCCTTGGCCTTCGCGACCCTGCTGATCAATGTGCGGCACGTGCTGATGGGCGCGTCGCTCACGCCGAAGATCCGCATGTCGCGGTTCCAGACCCTGCTGGCCTATTTCTTCCTCACCGATGAGGCCTGGGCCCTCTCCGAGCGCCGCGCTCTGGAGCGCCCGGTGACGGGCACTTATTGGGCGGCCATGGCGGTCGTGCTCTGGGCAAACTGGACCCTGTCCTCGACCATCGGCGCCATTCTCGGCTCGTTCCTGGGCGATCCCGAGCGCATCGGCGCCGATTTCGCCTTCACGGCCCTGTTCATCGGCCTCGTCGCCGGCTTTGGCCGCAGCCGCGTGACGCTGGTGACTGTGGCCGTCAGCGCGGGCGTCGCGGCTCTCGTGCACCACTTCATCGGTGCGCCCTGGCATGTGGCCTCGGGTGCGCTCGCCGGCATTGCTGCCGCCTATCTGGCCGCTCCCGAGGAGACGCGCTCATGACCCTCGACACGACGACCCTGCTCGCCATCATCGCCATGGCGGCCGTGACCTATTTCACCCGCATTGCAGGTCTGTTCGTCGCCGACCGTCTTGTGCTCACGGGCCGCGCCAAGGCTGCGTTCGACGCCATTCCGCCGGCCGTGCTAGTAGCCGTGATCGCGCCGACCGCGCTCACCACCGGATGGGCGGAAGCCATTGCTGCGGCGATCACGGCGGTTGCGGCGTTCAGGCTTCCGCTGCTCGGGACGGTAGCGGTCGGCGTGGTTTCCGTCGTGGTACTGCGGAACCTGCTCTAGCCAATCGCCCGCGTCGCATTCTCCAGCCACGTCCGTGTCTCGGCATCGAGCTTCGACCCGATCTTCTCGCGCACCGCGGCGTGATAGGCGTTGAGCCACGCGATCTCGTCGGCGGTCATGATCGCGGGCTCGACGAGGCGCAGGTCGATGGGCGTAAAGGTCAGCGTCTCGAAGCCCATCATCTCGCGGTCGCCGCCGGGAATCGTGCGCTTCTCGACGAGGATCAGGTTCTCGATGCGGATGCCATAGGCACCCGGCTTGTAGAAGCCTGGCTCGTTGGACAGCATCATGCCGACTTCGAGCGGCGTATGCCCGGTTTTGGCGATACGCTGCGGACCCTCGTGCACGGAAAGGTAGCTGCCGATGCCGTGGCCGGTGCCGTGATCGAAATCGAGGCCTGCCTCCCAGAGCGGCCTGCGGGCGAAGGAATCGATCTGCGCGCCCGTCGTGCCCTTCGGAAACACGGTCTGCGCGATGGCGATATGGCCCTTCAGCACCCGGGTGAAGCGGTCCTTCATCTCAGGCGTCGGTTCGCCCACGATGATCGTGCGGGTGATGTCCGTGGTGCCATCCTCGTATTGCGCGCCGGAATCGATCAGGAAGATCTGGTTCGGCTCGAGGGTACGGTTGCTTGAACTCGTGACGCGGTAATGGGGCAGCGCAGCATTGGGGCCCGCGCCTGAAATGCTCGGGAACGAGATGTTCTTCAAAGCGCCGGTCTCGACGCGGAAGGCTTCGAGCGACTCGACCACATCGATCTCCGTCAGCTTGCCCGAAGGCGCCTCGCGGTCGAGCCAAGCGAGGAAACGCGCGACTGCCACGCCATCGCGCAGATGCGCCGCATGGGAGCCCGCGATCTCGGCCTCGTTCTTCACCGCCTTCATGAGGGCGATGGGATCGGCCCCGACATCAACCTTACCGCCAGCCGCCTCGATGCGCCGGATCAGAGCGACGGCTCCGGTCGCGGAGTCGACGCGGATCTTGCCGCCTGTCTGGCCGAGTGTATCGAGAGCGCTCTGGAAGGTCGCGATGGGCGCAAATTCCGCGAGGTCGCCCACGGCATTACCGGCCTCGTTCGTGACCTTCACCGGATCGAAGAAGAGGCTCGCACGGCCTTGCTTGGGCAGGATGGCATAGCCGAGGGGGAGGGGCGTGTGTCCCACATCGCCGCCGCGCAGATTGAAGGCCCAGGCGAGATTGTGCGGGTCGGAGATGACGAGGGCGTCGATCTTCGCCTCCGCCATCTTCTTCCGGATGCGCTCCAACTTGGCGGGTGCAGCTTCGCCCGCATAGTCCAGCGGATGCGGCCGCACGGGAGCATGCGGCGGGGTTGGACGATCGATCCAGATCACGTCAACCAGGTTGATGTCGACCGGAGCAAGTTTCCCGCCGGCGCGGTTCACCGCCTCCTCCAGCTTCTTCAGGCCCTCGCTGGTATGGAGCCACGGATCGTAGGCCAGGGTGCCGTCCGGAGGCAGATGATCGGCGATCCAATCCTCCGGCGTTGAACTGGCCAGTTGAACCGGCGTGATGACGGAGGTGTCCACCTGCTCGGCGGCCTGGACCGTGTAGCGCCCATCGACCACGAGCGCAGCCTCATTTTGAAGGATGATCGCCGCGCCTGCAGAGCCGGTGAAGCCGGTGAGCCATGCCAGGCGCTCAGCGCTCTTCGGCACGTATTCCCCCTGATGCTCGTCGGCCCGGGGGACGATGAAGCCATCGAAGCCGCGTCGGGCCATTTCGGCCCGCAGCTTGGCGATGTGCTGAGGGCCTTGAGCAGGGGAGGTCGTGTCGTCGAAGAACTGGAACTGAGCCATGGAAAGCAGCACCGAAGATCGGAATTGAAGAGGGCGACACGCTAGAGCATCGGACCCAAAAGTGGAAACCACTTTTGGGATCGATCCAGTGGGCATGGCAGCTGCCGAAACATCCTGCAGCCGTTGCCGTTGCTTGGAGCAACTCGCCTGCGAAATATGCGCCGGATGCCTGGAAGTTAATCTTTTATGACGGTGGTCTGCAATGAATGCATGACGCACATGTGATCTTGTGACTTCAACTAAAGTTGGGCCGAGCTTATCTTCCTGACAACGATAACAGAGGAACGCTGAAGGGTCTCAGCGCCAATCTGTTGGAGATGAGCCCATGATCACAGCCCTTTTTTCTTCCGCCCTCTTCGGTAGCCCAGAGAAGCCGTCCAAGCTTTCGCAAATCGCAACGCGCGTCTTCAGCGCCGTCGTCGAAAGCCGCGCCAGAAGCGCCCGATTGGAACTGCGCCGCCACGAGGCCTTCATCGACGATCTGAACCGCAGGCAGGATCACTCAGCGCTCTTCCTCGATCAGTCCGAGCTCTTGCCCGCCAAGATCTGACCATCCCATTTTTCGAAACGAGACAGCACCATGATCATCATCACCGCCATGAAGGCCATCCGCGAAGTCTGGGCCGAAACCCTCAAGCTTCGTCGCGAACTCGCCAAGCGCTATCCGGGCGTTCTGGCCGAGTAGACGGATCAGGAACGGGGCAGCGGACGAGCGTTGCCCCGCTTCAAGACCAGCGCCGCCCATCCATCGAGATCATAGCGCCGCCGCAGATACCAGCCCTGATGGGCGTAGGCCGACAGGACTCCGGGAACGTCGCGAGCCAGCAGCCCCGACAGGATGATCGTCCCGTCCCGGCTCGCCACGCGCGCCAGGGACGGTGCCAGCATCCGCAGGGGCTTGGCCAGGATATTGGCGAAGACCAGATCGAAATGGCCCATGCGGTCAGCCTCCGCATGGCGGATACCCGGGCCCACGTAAAGCTTCATAAAAGCCCCGATCCCGTTCAGCCGCGCATTCTCGCGCGCCACGCGCACCGCTTCCGGATCGATATCGCCCGCCACCACGGGACGTTTCAGAATCTTCGCAGCAGCAAAGGCCAGAATGCCCGTGCCGGTACCGACATCGAGCACATGGCGGGGCGTACGCGTCTTCAGCTCATCCACGAAAGCGAGCAGGCAGCCCTTGGTGGTGCCATGATGGCCCGTGCCGAAGGCAAGGCCCGCTTCGATCTCGATGGCGAAGTCGCTCGGGCGGCGCTCGTGACGATCATGCGAGCCATGGACGAAGACGCGGCCCGCACGGACAGGCTTCAGGCCTTCCAGCGAAGCTTTCACCCAGTCCTTCTGCTCGAGAGGGAGGAAAACGCCCTTGTCCGCCTCCGCGCCGACGATCGGGCGCAGCAGATCCCGGATCGCGGCCTCATTGGGCTGATGCGCGAAATAGGCCTCCAGCATCCACGGCCCGCCATCCTTTGTCTCGAAGGAGGCGACGGCACTCTCGGCAGGATCGAAGATCTCGCCGATCATATCGGTCATGGCGCGCGCAGAACGCTCGTCCGTGGTGATGCGGAAGACGTGGGTGGGGCGATTGGGGTGCAGACCTTCAAGCATGTCCTCGCCTTACCATCCCTCGTGCCTGAGGTCACCTGTGTGAGATCGGGCTTTCCCTGGAACCGTCAGAGTGGCCTCCCGTTGTGCCCTCACCTGATGTCGGCCGCCTGTGGCTGACGGTTGCGACTTTTCTCTCCAGGAGATTCTCCATGTCCGGACGTCTTTTCGACAAGGTTGCCATCGTGACGGGTGCCGGCACCGGTATCGGCGAGGCGATTGCGCTCAAGTTCGCCCAGGAAGGCGCACGCCTCCTGCTGGTAGGTTTGCCGGACGATCCGGTGGAGGATGTCGCCCGGACGATCAACGGAGCCGGCGGCTTCGCGGAGATCTATCTCGGCGATATCGCCGAGGAGCGTCACGCAGAAGCGGCCGTCGATGCCTGCGTGAACGCCTATGGTCGCCTTGACGTTCTGGTCAATAACGCGGGCGTATTCCTGGCGGCCGCCGAAACGCAGCACTACCCCATCGACAAGTTCGATGAGACGCTGCGCTCGAATGTGCGCTCCGTTTTCCTGATGACCAAGTTCGCTCTGCCGCATCTTCAGAAGACGCACGGCAACATCGTCTCCACCGGTTCGGAAGCCGGGATGATCGGCATTGCCAAGAACACGATGTATGGCGGCACGAAGGCGTTCATCCATTCTTTCATGAGAGGCGTGGCCGTGGAGCAGGCTGCGTATGGTGTCCGGGCGAATTGTGTCTGTCCCGGTCCGATCGATACGGCCTGGACCCATAAGTCGAGCGGCCCGATGGATCGGCAGATGGAATCGATGATGATCGATGCAACGCCGATGGGCCGCCGCGGCCTGCCGGAAGAAGTTGCGAATGTTTTCTGCTTCCTCGCGTCTGATGAGGCGGGCTACGTCACCGGAGCGCTTTATACCGTTGATGGCGGCGTCACGATTGCGAAAGGCGCGGTCGGCTCCATGGCGTCCTCGCACTTCAGGAAACAACCCGAAAGCAAGCTGCCGACCCGTCATTCCCATGACGGATTGAAGAACAAAGATTATGAGACGCTGACCTGAAGTGAGCGTCTAAACGAAGCTGGTGCCGGTTCTTAAGCCGGCGTCAGTTCCCTGGCCCCTTCGAGAATCTTGAGCCTTTCCGCTTCTTTGGCCATGTAAGCGCGTTGGGCATCGGTAATGTAGTCCCGCACGATGGGCGCGGCATCGCGCTTGCGCGCCAGCTGCATATGGAACACGAGCTGACTGCCGGTGGTGAACATCGTCTCCGCGCTGATCAGATAAAACTCGAACATCCGGCAGAAGCGCTCGTCGTACATCGCGGCGATCTTCTCCCGGTTGGCTTCGAAACGCCGATGCCAGTGGTTGAGCGTCTTGGCATAGTGAAGGCGCAGGAACTCGAGATCGGTCACCCATAGCTGGTTCTGCTCGACGACAGGGAAAACCTCCGACAGGGCAGGGGAATAGGCGCCGGGGAAGATGTACTTGCGCAGCCACGGGCTCGCGGTGCCGGGCGGGCTCATCTTGCCGATGGAGTGCAGCACCATCAATCCGTCATCGTCGAGAAGCGCGTTGATCTTGGCAAAGAACTCGCCGTAATGGTGCACGCCAACATGCTCGAACATGCCGACGGACACGATCCGGTCGAATTTCCTGTCCACCTTGCGATAGTCGAGCAATTCGAAGCGCACACGATCCGACAGGCCGGCGCGCCGCGCCTTCTCGTTCGAGAGTTCATATTGCTCCTTCGAGAGCGTGACGCCCGTGACGTCCACATCCTCCATGACGGCAAGGTAGAGCGCAAGATCGCCCCAGCCGCTACCGATGTCGAGGATCTTCAGGCCGGGCTTGAGCCGCAGCTTCGCGGCGATGAGACGAAGCTTGTTCTGCTGCGCCTCCTCCAGCGTGTCATCGTCGTTGATGAAATAGGCGCATGAGTACTGCATGCCTTTGTCGAGGAAGAGCTTGTAGAAGTCGTTCCCGAGATCGTAGTGATGCGCCACGTTCTGCTGCGCTTTGCCGACGGGATTTGCCTGCTGAAATCGTTTCACGGTGCGTGAGATGCGCTTCAGCACGCTCTGAAGCGGATAGTTTGCCAGGGTCGAGCGGTTCATCGAGAAGAGGTTGAGGAAGTCTCGCAAGTTGGAGCCGTCCTCGAAGCTCAAGCGCCCATCCATATAGGCTTCGCCCGCATGCAGCTCCGGATTGAGGAAGAGCTTGTGATAGAGCGAGCGATCCGTCAGCTGCATGGTGACGCTCGGTCCCGGCTTCTCACCGCCGAAGACATGCACGTTCCCCTCAGCGTCGATCACCTTCAGGGTGCCGGCACGAATGAAGGACTTGAGCATGTGAGACAGGGGAAACATCGCCACCTCGGATTGCTTTGACGGGGGCGGGATGGTTCCACAGTCTCGGGCGTGTGGCTAGAGGGGACGCTAGCCTAATGGCTCCACAAAGCTATCCAGCACCATCTTCCGTCCCGCCTTGTCGAATTCGACGGTAAGTTTGTTACCGTCCACCGCCTCGATGGTGCCGGGACCGAACTTGGTGTGGAGAACGCGTCCGCCGACCGCAAAGCCTGAGCCTCCGGTGGATTTGGCCACCAGCTCGCCCTCGATCAGCATCGGCCCGCGTCGTTCGCCGGAGCGGCGGGCGGAATAGCCGCCGTCTTCGGTCGAGGCGCGGTGGGCCTGGGCGCGCTGCCAGCCGGGCGTCTGGTAAGAGGAGCTGCTGAAGGGCTGCATACGGTCGAAACGCGAGCCGCTGCCATAACCGCCATAGGAGAAGTTCGCGGGTGCCTCGACGATCTCGACGTTGGTCTCGGGCAGATCGTCGACGAAGCGGCTCGGAACGGTCGAGTTCCACAGGCCGTGAATTCGCCGGTTGGAGGCGAAATAGATCTTGGCGCGACGCCGGGCGCGGGTAAGGCCCACATGGGCGAGGCGGCGCTCTTCTTCGAGGCCGGCGCGGCCGCTCTCATCGAGCGCGCGCTGGTTCGGGAACAGGCCTTCCTCCCAGCCGGGCAGGAAGACCGTGTCGAATTCCAGGCCCTTGGCCGCGTGCAGCGTCATCAGGCTCACGCGCTCGGCGGTGTCGGACTCGTTGGCTTCCATGACGAGAGAGACATGCTCAAGGAAGCTCTGCAGGTCCGGGAATTCCTCCATGGAGCGCACAAGCTCCTTGAGGTTTTCCAGGCGTCCGGCGGCATCGGCCGATTTGTCCTTTTGCCACATGTCGGTGTAGCCGGATTCCTCCAACACAGTTTGAGCGACTTCCGACTGCGTCATCGTTTCGGAGAGCTTCGACCAGCGGCCGAAGGAGATCAGAAGATCGCGCAACGTGGCGCGGGGCTTCGGCTTCAGCTCGTCGGTCTCGACGATGAAGCGGGCGGCTTCCATCAGCGGCACGCGGGCGGCGCGGGCATGGTTGTGCAGCACCTGGATCGTGGCATCGCCCAAGCCGCGCTTCGGCGTATTGACGATGCGCTCGAAGGCGAGATCGTCCGCAGGCTGGTTGACCACACGAAGATAGGCGAGCGCATCGCGGATTTCCGCGCGCTCGTAGAAGCGCGGGCCTCCGATGACGCGATAGGGGACGCCGAGCGTCACGAGCCGGTCTTCGATCTCGCGCATCTGGGCGGAGATGCGCACCAGGATCGCGATCTCGGAAAGCGGATGCTTCTTGGCATGCAGCGCCTCGATTTCCTCGCCGATGAGGCGCGCCTCGTCCTCGGAATCCCAGGCGCCGGTGATCGTCACCTTCTCGCCTGGCTCGTCCTCGGTGCGCAGCGTCTTGCCGAGGCGGCCCTGGTTCTTGGCGATGAGGCCGGAGGCGGCGGAGAGGATGTGGCCAGTCGAGCGATAGTTGCGCTCCAGGCGGATCACGGTCGCGCCGGGAAAGTCGTGTTCGAAGCGCAGGATGTTGTCGACCTCGGCGCCACGCCAGCCATAGATCGACTGATCGTCGTCGCCGACGCAGCACAGGTTCTTACGCGCCTGAGCGATCAACCTCAGCCAGAGATACTGGGCGACATTGGTGTCCTGGTACTCGTCCACCAGCATGTAGCGGAAACGGTTCTGGTACTGCTCCAGGATGTCCGGGTGCTCACGCCACAGGCGCAGGCATTCGAGCAGCAGGTCGCCGAAATCGACGGCGTTGAGAACCTTCAGCCGCTCCTGGTAGGCACGATAGAGACGGCCTCCCTTGCCGTTAGCGAAGGCTCCGGCTTCTCCGGCTGGCACCTGATCGGGCCCGAGGCCCCGATTCTTCCAGCCATCGATATGGCCGGCGAGCTGGCGTGCCGGCCAGCGCTTCTCGTCGATGCCCTCGGCCTCGATCACCTGCTTCATCAGGCGCAGCTGGTCGTCGGTGCCGAGGATGGTGAAGTCCGAGCGCAGGCCGACCAGTTCCGCGTGGCGGCGTAGGATCTTGGTGCCGATCGAGTGGAAGGTGCCGAGCCACCGCATCCCCTCGGCCACCGGACCGATCACCGAGGTGATGCGTTCGCGCATCTCCCGCGCCGCCTTGTTGGTAAAGGTCACGGCGAGGATCTGAGACGGATAGGCTTTGCCGGTGGCGATCAGGTGCGCAATCCGGGTGGTGAGCACGCGGGTCTTGCCGGTGCCGGCGCCTGCCAGCACCAGAACCGGCCCTTCCGTGGCCTCGACAGCAGCGCGCTGTTCCGGGTTCAGGCCGCTCAGATAGGGCGATTGCGGCGCAACCGCCGCACGGGCGCGGGCGCTCAAGGAACCGGACGCCGGCTCATGGGCAAGGCTGTCCTGCGGATTGGGGCGGTTGTCGGACTGATTCATCGGCGGGACCATGGATCAAAAGGCGAACGGCGTCGAGCCCGAATGCCTGTCGATCCTGCCGCAGGCTCGAACTTCCGAGCTTCCATCTCATTGTCGAAGAAGGGCTCTCTTGCCATATGGATATGGCAGGCCTGAAGAGGAATGTCCCATGCGTATCGTGATGGCCCTCGCCATCGTCTCAAGCCTTCTCCTGTCCCTGGCCGTGCCGGCCGAGGCTCAGACGCGCCTGCCGCGCACCAGCCCCGCGGAGCGGAACACGGACGCGATCAATCGGCGGATCCAGCAGGATCAGCGTATTTTGGGCGTCGAGCAGGATATTCAGAGCAAAAGCAACCAGATCCGGCAGAATGTCGATCGGGATCGGCTGTTCGCCCCACGCTATCTCCCCCCGGTGCCGCGCGCGGGCTGCGGGCGGGGGAGAGTTTGCTAATGGCGCGTGCCCGAGGCTGAGAGGGCGTCCTGAACCTCGGCCTTGTGCGGAATGCCGATGACGCGGCCCAGGGCCTGCGGCCTCGTCAGCCGGGAATGGGTGGTCTTCATAACAGTGAGATTGGCCGCGATATCGTCCGGGAACGGGCTCACCTTCCGGAATTCCATGTCCACATGCAGGGACAGGCCTTCCATCGAGGCGGCGACCCAACCTTCACTGGCATGGCGGATTTCCAGGTAATAGTGGATGCGCTTCTCGTCGAAATCGACGAGCTGGAGCGTGACGCGCACCCGGTCGTGCATCGTCAATTCGCGCTTGTAGACCGTGTGAACCTCGGCCGCGAAGAAGGACGCCTTGCGCTTCTCCATATAGTCATGACCCAGGCCAACGAGGCTGAAGCCTTCCTCCACGGCCCGGTCGAAGAGGACATGGTAATAGGCCATGTTCATGTGGCCGTTATAGTCGATCCAAGCGGGTTCGACCCGCATCGTAGATGACACGAAGGGCGCAAAGAAAAAGACGGGCGTCCGCTTTTCCATGGTCAAACTTGTTCCTCGATGCCGCTCAGATGACCGTTCCTTTCCCCGAAAGGGGTGAATGTTAGCACGTTCATGCGGCCTGTGCATGAGGGCTGTGGCATCTTTCTCATCCGGAGTGTTGCCTTTGCAACGGTTCTGGTAGCTATGGGTGGAATGAGCATCGCAACCGGATCTGAAGCCTCCATGAATGCCCCCCAGATGACCGCCCGTCAGAAAGCCACAGACGCCTCCATTGCCGCCCTGTCGTCCGAATTGTCCCGGCGTTTCGGCGACCGGGTCGCGACCTCGGCTGCCGTGCGCGAACAGCATGGGCATACGCTGACCTGGGTGAAGAACCAGCCGCCGGACATCGTGGTCTATCCCCGAACGACCGAGGAGGTGTCGGAGATCGTGAAACTCTGCGCCGCGCATGGGGTCCCGATCATTCCCTACGGCACGGGCACGTCTCTCGAAGGGCATATCAATGCTCCCTATGGCGGAGTTTCCATCGATCTGAGCCTGATGAAACGCATCATCGCCGTCCATGACGAGGATCTGGATTGCGTGGTCGAAGCGGGCGTGACCCGCAAGGAATTGAACGAGTACCTGCGGGACAAGGGCCTGTTCTTTCCCATCGATCCGGGGGCCGACGCCTCCATCGGCGGCATGGTCGCGACACGTGCCTCCGGAACCAATGCAGTCCGCTACGGGACCATGAAGGACGTGGTCCTGGCGCTGACGGTGGTGCTTCCCAATGGCGAGATCGTGAAGACGGCGAGCCGTGCCAAGAAGAGTTCGGCGGGCTACGACCTGACCCGTCTCCTCATCGGATCGGAAGGAACGCTGGGTATCGTCACCGAGATCACTCTGAAGCTCAACGGCATTCCTGAGGCGATCTCGGCCGGCATCTGCCCGTTCCCGACCGTGAAGGCGGCCTGTGACGCGGTGATCATGACGATCCAATCCGGCATCCCGGTGGCGCGCATCGAACTGCTCGACGAGGTCCAGGTAAAGGCGGTCAACCTTCACTCCAAGCTCACCCTGCCGGAGAGCCCGCTGCTGCTCCTGGAGTTCCACGGTTCCGAGGCCGGTGTGCACGAACAGGCCGAGCGTTTCGGCGAGATCGCGACCGAGTTCAGCGGCGGGCCATTCGAGTGGGCGACTAGACCTGAGGAACGCTCGCGCCTCTGGCAGGCGCGGCACGATGCCTATTGGGCCGCGAAGGGCCTGCGGCCCGGCGCGCAATCGGTGGCAACCGATGTCTGCGTGCCGATCTCCCGCCTCGCCGAGTGCGTCGATGCGACCAAGCAGGACATCCTGGAAAGCGGTCTTGTCGCTCCCATCGTCGGTCATGTGGGCGACGGCAATTTCCACGTCCAGCCGCTCGTGAACACGGACGATCCGGCGGAAATCGAGGCCTGCGAAGCTTTTGTCGATCGGCTGGTGCGGCGGGCGGTCGCCATGGAGGGCACCTGCACGGGCGAGCACGGCGTGGGCCAGAAGAAAATGAAGTATCTGGAGGTGGAGCATGGGCCGGCTGCGCTGGACCTCATGCGCGTCTTGAAACAGGCCATCGATCCCCACAACATCATGAATCCAGGCAAGATCGTTGCGCTTTGACGGTGGAACACATGGAACAATGCTCCCGGTCCTTGGCGTCATGAGGTAAGGACGTCTCAGAGTAACGGAGAAAAGGCAGCCTCTTGCGCGATATCCTGACGATCATCGCATCCATCGTGATCCTGATCCTGGCGATTGCCGTGGCGGCGCCTCCCTTCGTCAACTGGGAGGCCCATCGCAACACGATCGACGGGATGATCTCGCGCGCGTCCGGCACGGAGGCAAAGACCGAGGGCGATATCAGCATCCGTCTTCTGCCGGCACCCAGGGTGATCCTCGGTCGCCTGAGGCTTGGCGGCAAGACACCGGACTCGCCCGTTCTTATCGCCGAAAACATTCGGGCCGAAGTCGCCCTGACGCCGCTGCTCCAGGGCGATGTGCGGTTTACGGAAACGCAGGTAGGCCGGGCCGATATCCGCATACCGGTTTCGGGCGATGGCGAATGGCGCCTGCCGCCGGATCTGGTGTCGGGCAGCGGTCGCGCCCGCCGATGGACCATCGAGAATCTCACCGTCGCCCAGCTTCTCGTCACCACGCAGAGTGCGAGCACCGGCCGCACGCACCAAGCATTCGCGGAAAACGTCGCCATCGAGGGACAGAAGCTGATCGGCCCCTGGCGGGTCGAGGGCACCACCTCCGGCGTACCCTTTCGTCTGGTCACGGGAGAACTGGCCGAGGATAAGAGCATCCAGGTCAAGCTCTCGGGCGGAGGCGATATCTACCCGCGCTTCGACATCGATGCCCGGCTGGGCTTAAGCGAAGGAAACGGCGACGCCACAACGCCGCAGGTCGTCGGCAAGGCCAAGGTCCTGTTCGGCCCTCCGGCACAGGTTGCGGCGGCAGGCATCCCGATCCCCATCGCCGTCGAGACCGAGTTCAAGACGGTGCCGGGCGCCGTCGAGCTCAAGCCGATCAGTCTCGAGGCGGGCGAGGGTGGTGCGAGCCTTCGCATGACGGGTGAGGGGCGGATCGGCCTCGACGATCCGCGCATCTCCCTCAAGCTCGAAGGGCGCCGGCTCGATGCGGACAGCTTCATCCTGTCAGGAAACGGGCAGGACTTTAAAAGCCGGTTGGCGCAATGGTCCCTCCCGCTGATCCGGGTGCCGATCGATCTCGACCTCAAGATCGACAGCATCGGCCTGGGCCAGGAGGATCTCTCGAATGCCGTCCTGCGTCTATCCCTCGACACGGGACGGGCGACGCTCGACCGGATCGAATTCAATGCCCCGGGCGAGACGCGGATCGCGCTCGAAGGCCAGCTCGGCCTGACCACCCGAGGTGGCATCAACGGCAAGGTGGCGCTGGCCTCCAACGCGTCCGACCGCTTGGCGCGCTATCTCGCCCGTATCGGCATCAATTCGCCGCTCCTGAGAATCTTTGACGGACGTCCCGTCGAGGCCTCCTCGGAGATCGCCTTCTCGAACCCGGTGCTGTCCTTCAACCGCCTGCGACTGAAGACGGGCCAGTCGGTTCTGACCGGGAATGCCCGCTACACCGCGCCGGAGGCCAATGAGCGCGGCAAGCTGGAGGCCCAGGTCGCGATCCAGGGCCTGAACCTCGATGACCTACCGCAAGTATCGAGCGTGTTCCAGGCCACGGAAAATCTCGACGTCGGCTTTATCCTGGATGCGCGCGGGGTCAGCGCCGGAAAGAGCGCTCCGACGGGCCGGATCTCGGCCCGCATCCTGTCCGACGGACCGGCGCTTCTCGTTGAGACGCTCGATATCGTCGATCTCGCCGGAGCCAATGCCCGGGTGCGGGGGCGCATCGCTCCCGATGGATCGGGGCAGATCACCGGTAAGGTCACCGCCCAGCGCGCCAGCCCCCTGGTCGACCTGTTGGGCAGCGTATGGATCGGCGGGATCTCCAAGCTCGTGCCCCATTTCGTTCGTGAGGGTGCGCTCGATCTCGATGTCACGTCGGAGCGGGTTGCGCCGGCTCCGGGCTCGACCGAGCTGCGGCTGCGCACGACCGCGAAGGGTCGTGTGGCCGGTGGCCCGTTCGAGGGGCAGGTCGAATCGGTCGATGGGCGGACCCAGAACCTCATGATCGGCCTGTCTGCCGACAACACGGGGCGCTGGGTCAACCGCGCGAATATGGCAGGGCTGAACCGGCCTTCCAGGATCGATCTGCGCGGGGTCCGCGTCGGGTCCGGCCTGTTCAACGTCACCCTCGCCGGGGACATCGCCAGCGTGAAAGTGGCAACCACGCGCCCCTTCGCCCTGAGCGAGGCGGACGATGTGGTGGATAGCGGCGAGGTCGAAATCTCGACGCCGGATATCACGCCCTTTCTGCTCCTCTTAGGGGATGGCGCCGGTGTTGCTCCGCCGGTGCCCGTGAATGGACGTGTGACCCTGGGCCGGGAGCGGGGGGCGACCCTGCTCAATATCAACGGCAAGGTGTCGAACGACAATGTGCAGGCGCGCCTTGTCGTCGTCTCCCGTTCGGAGATCAGTGGTGAGGTGTCGCTCGGGCGGCTGTCTCTACCATGGCTTACGGCGGCCCTAGCGCTGAACGTGCCGGGTGATGTCGGCACCACGGCGATCTGGTCCACGGCCCGCTTCGGCCAGAGTGGCCGCCTCGTCACAGGCGGGCAGGTGACCTTCCGGGTCGGGGCGCTTGAGCTCGGCCGCGGCCTTCAGGCGAGCCGCGCCTCCTTCGTCGTCGGAGCGCAGTCGGACGGCATTTCCATCCGCAATCTCGATGCCACCATCGGTTCCGGCCGCATCACGGGCTCGGCCACCATCACCCGTCAGGCCGGAACCGCGACCATCGTCGGCGAGGGGGCCCTGGAAAAGGTGCCCCTGTGGGCTCTGACCGGATCCTCGCCGTTCGAGGCTGTTCTGTCCGGCCCGCTGCGGTTCGGAGCTGCGGGCACAAGCCTCTCCGAGCTTGTGGCCAATCTCGGTGGTGCCGGCGAGTGGCATGTCACGAATCTCCGCCTTCCCGCGGCCGATCCGTCGGTGTTCGACAGGGCTCTCAAGCGCGCGCTCGCCGAGAACGACCCCCTGGCCGAGGGCAAGGCGGAGGCGATCCTCGGGATGGAACTCGGTCGAGGTCCCTTCAGCTCGGGCCCCGTCAAGACCTCGGCCGCGCTCGTCGGCGGCCTGCTGCGTCTCTCTCCCTTCTTGGCCGAGAGCGGACCGGCCAATTGGCAGGGCGCGGTCACCTATGACCTCAAGACCTTGCAGCTCGATGCGCGGGGTGCACTCACCGCCAAGGCATCGCCGCCCGAATGGGTCGGGGCGCCGCCTTCGGTGGGATTGAACTGGCAGGGCTCCCTGGTGGCTCCCGTCCGCCAAATCGATGCAGGTCCGTTCCGCAACGGGCTTGCCGCCATCGTGCTCAAGCGCGAGCTGGAAAAGATCGAGGCGTTCGAGCGGGCTGCGGCCGAGCGCCAGCGCCAGATCGATGCGCAGCGGGAGGCGGAGCGGCAGCGGGCCAAGGCGGCCGAGGAGGAGGCACTTCGTCAGGCCCGAGCCAGGGCCGAAGCCGAGCGCGCCCGCCGGGAAGCAGAACGGCTTCAATCGGAGCACCAGAACCAGCCGGAGGAAGAGCCCGAGACAGCGCCATCGCAGACCTCGGTGCCACCGTTGAACCCGCCGGTCCAGATCGGCCCGCCGCCATCGGTCTATGGGGCTCCGCCGATGCGATAGAGCGCTGGGCTGAAGGTTGTTTTGAGGTTCTAAAACTCGACCGCAGCCGCATCGACCAATGTTACGAACCCGCCGTTCCGAAGCGTGAGGTTGTGATGCGCGACGATCTGCTCGGCCGACAGTGCAGGATTGTCGAACGTTGTATGCGCGTCACGGACCAGCAAGACGGCATAACCAAGACCATGCGCGGTGCGGCAGTTCGTGTCGATGCAGTACTCAGTCTGCATGCCGGCGATGACAAGCCGCGCGATCCCGCGGGCTTGGAGCCTTTCATGCAGATCGGTGCCGTGAAAGGCGCTGCAACGGTCCTTGTCGATGATCGGCTCGTCATTCAGTGGCGCGACGGCGGGATGGATGTGCCAACCGGGCGTATCGCGTTCCAAATCGTCGCCGGGGCCGCCGTCATGTCGGACATGGAGCACGGCAACTCCGCGGGAGCGCGCCTTCTCGAGCAGTTTCGCGACCCGCGACAGCACGCCCTCTTCGTCATGCGGTGATACGCCGGATTCGAACATTCCGCGTTGCAGATCGATCACCAGCAATCCCGTCGCCATCGCGAACCTCACGCGGTTGCTCTCATGCTTTACAGCGCATGAGTTCATCCCAGGACTATCGTGTCTGTGACAAGGTGTCGACGGCTGACGTTTAAAGTGGAGTTGTGCCGTTCAACGAGGAAGCGCTCAAGCGCTGGCGTAGATCGGTAAGCACAAAAACCCGGATCGCGGAGGAGAGATTCTGTTCGCCCCGTTCCGCATCGATGCGCCCGATCAGGGACTGGACGGACATCCTGTCCCGTTCCGCAATCTCCCGCAGTCCTTCCCAGAAAGGCTCCTCAAGAGAGATGCTCGTCCGGTGGCCGGCGATGGAGACGGAGCGCTTGACGATGCCGAAGCCCATTCACGGCTTCTCGCTGTCATCGCGCTTGTGCGAGTCGAGGCGGCTCTTCACCAGATCCTGCTCGGCTTTCGTCAGGTTCTTCTCGGCCTTGGTGCGGCCGAACGCGATGCGGTTTGCGTCGGCGCGGGCCTCTTTCTCGGCCCGCGCCTTGTGCTTGCGCGCCTGGCGCAGATTGATGATCTCAGCCATGGCGCAAATGTCTCTTACTCGCCCGGCTGAAGCATCGTCTCAGGACGAACGACGGCGTGGAAGTGGTCTTCCGCCACACCGGCCTTGAGGGCCTCTTCCTTCAGGGTCGTGCCGTTCTTGTGCGCCGACTTGGCGATGGCGGCGGCCTTGTCGTAGCCGATGGACGGAGCAAGCGCGGTCACGAGCATCAGCGAGCGCTGCATCAACTCGTTGAGGCGTTCCCTGTTGGGCTCGATGCCGACGACGCAGTTGTCGGTGAAGCTGATGGCGCCGTCTGCCAGCAGGCGGATCGATTGCAGCACTGCGTTCACGATCACCGGCTTGAACACGTTGAGCTCGAAATGGCCCTGGCTGCCGGCGAAGGTCACCGTGGTCTGGTTGCCGGCCACCTGGCAGCACAGCATCGTCATGGCCTCGGCCTGGGTCGGATTGACCTTGCCGGGCATGATGGACGAGCCGGGCTCGTTCTCGGGCAGCGAGATCTCGCCGATGCCCGAACGGGGCCCCGAGCCCATCAGGCGGATGTCGTTGGCAATCTTGAACAGGCCGGCCGCGAGGCTTGAAAGCGCGCCATGCGTGTAGACGAGAGCGTCATTGGAGGCGAGCGCCTCGAACTTGTTATGCGCCGAGGTGAAGGGGAGAGCGGTGAGTTCCACGACCTTCGAGGCGAAGCGGTCCGCGAATTCCGGATGGGCGTTCAGACCCGTGCCGACGGCGGTGCCGCCCTGGGCGAGCGCATAGATGCCGGGAAGCGTCTGCTCGATGCGGGCGATGCCGAGCTGGACCTGGGCGGCATAGCCGGAGAATTCCTGGCCGAGGGTGACCGGGGTCGCATCCTGCAGGTGCGTGCGGCCGATCTTCACGATGTCCTTGAAGGCCTCCGCCTTCTCGTGCAGCGCCTTGTGCAGGTGCTTGAGCGCGGGAACGAGCCGATCATGAATCTCGCGGGCGACCGCGATGTGCATAGCCGTGGGGAACGAGTCGTTGGACGACTGGCCCATGTTCACGTGGTCGTTCGGGTGAACCGGCTTCTTGCTGCCGCGCTCTCCGCCAAGGCGCTCGATGGCGAGATTCGAGAGAACCTCGTTCATGTTCATGTTGGATTGGGTGCCCGAGCCCGTCTGATAGACCACGAGCGGAAACTCATCGTCATACTTGCCCTGCACCACATCGGCGGCAGCGGCAGAGATGGCGTCGGCGAGACGCGGCTCCAGCTTACCCAGATCCTTGTTCACAAGAGCGGACGCCTGCTTCACGATGGCCAGCGCATGGACCAGTGGCAGCGGCATCCTGTCCGTCCCGATGCGGAAGTTCTGGAGCGAGCGCTGCGTCTGGGCGCCCCAGAGCTTGTCGGCGGGAACGTCGATGGGGCCGAAGGTATCTGTTTCGATGCGGGTTGAGGGCGACATCCTGACCTCTTTCGATGGAGTTGCGTGTTCTTATCTCAAATGGTGGCGCTCGCAACTGCGAACGCGCATGGAGGCCTTGTAAATTCGCATGAGCGAGACCCTGGAAGCCCCCTTGTTCTGCCCGCCTCACCCTAAGCCCCGCACAGAGCCGCTCGGTATGGTGGCCTTCCTGAGGGCCGTGCGTGAAAACCCCCTGAACACCTGGATGGAGGCGCATTTCGAGGAGCCGATCATCACCGGCGACGGGGCCCTCGGCCGCATGACCGTGGTGAGCGATCCCGCAATCATCCGACACATCCTCGTGGACAACGCCGCAAATTATCGAAAAGACGATCTCCAGCTTCGGATTTTGGCACCGGGGCTCGGCCGGGGGCTCGTCACCGCGGAGGGCGATGAGTGGCGGCTCCAGCGCCGCACCATCGCGCCGCTTTTCACGCCCCGCCATGTGAGCGGCTTCTTTCCGGCCATGGTCGAGGCGGCGGAGAGGCTCGTGAGGCGTTGGCAGCGACGCCCGGATGGCCGCGTGATCGATGCCTCCCTCGAAATGACCCGGGTGGCCCTCGACGTGCTGGAGCGGACGATCTTCACGCAAGGCGTGCCGAAGGACCCGGATGCGCTCGGGCGCGCCATCACTCGCTATTTCAACAGCTTAGGCCGGGTCGATCCGCTCGACATCTTCGGCTTTCCCGACTGGGTTCCCAGGATCGGGCGCCTCCGGGCGCGACCGTCGATCCGGTTCTTCGAGGAGACGGTGAACGAACTGATCGGCGCCCGAAAGGCCCTGCTCGCCCGCGGCGAGCCTGCGCCCCGGGACCTGCTGACCCTTCTGCTGGAGGCTGCCGACCCCGAGACCGGCAAGGGCCTGAGCGATATCGACGTGCGGACCAACATCGTCACCTTCATCGGCGCCGGACACGAGACCACGGCCAATGCCCTCTCCTGGTCGCTTTATCTGCTGTCACAGGACGAACGGGCCCGCGCCCATGTGGAGGAGGAGGTGGACGAGGTGCTGGGGAAGGGGCCGTTCGAGCCCCATCATCTGGACAAGCTCGTCTATACCCGCGCCGTCATCGACGAGGCGATCCGCCTCTACCCGCCGGCACCCTACATAAGCCGGACGGCCATTCACGATGACCGGATCGGAGAATTGGAGATCCCGGCGGACTCGATGGTCGCGATCTCGCCTTATGTGCTTCATCGTCACCGAAGGCTCTGGGACGAGTCGGACGCCTTCCGGCCGGAACGTTTTCTTCCTGGGAACCGCAGCCGGATCGACCGCTTCGCCTATCTGCCGTTCGGGGCCGGTCCGCGGGTCTGCATCGGCGCGAGCTTCTCTCTGCAGGAAGCTGTGATCGTCCTGGCGACGATTGCCCGTTCCATGCGGCTCGACCTAGTGGAAGGGCACGAAGTCACGCCGGTGCAGCGGATCACCTTGAGGCCGCGGGGCGGATTGCCGATGCGGCTCTCTCAGCGCGCTCCGACGGAGGCGTTGGCAACGGCCTGAAACAGGAAGGGATTGAACGGCTCAGTTCTTCTTGCGGAAGGCGTCGAGGCTGACGACCTCGGCGCTGCCTGCGCCGCCTTCAGCCGCCTCATCCTTCGAGTCATCTTCGGCTGCCGTGTCGGCCTCTGCGGCGGGAGCCTTTTCGGCCGCGGGCTTCTTGTCCGCGGCAGGTTGGGACTTGCGGGGCTGTTTCAGCTCGACCGGCTCAGACGTGCCGCCGCGGATCGGTTGCGGCGCGGAAGGAGCCTCCTCGACTTCTTCCTCCTCATCCTCGTCCTGGCTGTCGAACTTGAGCCCGAACTGGACCGAAGGGTCGAAGAATCCGGTGAGCGCATCGAAGGGGATGAGCAGCCGCTCTGGGATGCCGGAGAAGGACAGCCCGACTTCGAAGGTATGCTCGGTGACGTTGAGGTCCCAGAACTGGTGCTGAAGGACGATGGTCATCTCCTGAGGATATTTTTCGCGCAGGCGGTTCGAAAGGCGAACGCCGGGAAAATCCGTCTGGAAGGAGATGTAGAAATGGTGCTCGCCCGGAAGCCCGTCCTTGCAATCGATCAACACCTTGCGCACGACGCCTTTCAGCGCGTCCTGCACCAGAAGATCGTAGCGGATCAGGTCTTTACCACCGGCCATAAGCGAGCCCTTGCAGAAACAAAAGTGGAGGCTTCTGTTGCCAGGTGCCTCCGGACCCCGCCTTACGGTGCTAACCGCAAGGGCTTTGATTCGGCTTTAGGGACCGCTTACGCAGCCACTGCAACCGGAGCATAGTTGTCGTTGGCAACTATAGATTCGGCCCGATAACGGCGGAACCATGCCGAGCGAAAGTCTACCCTTTACGCCCTCGTCGATCCTATTTCGCCCCCGCCGAAACCCAAGCGTAGCCTGAGTTTTGGTGGAGGCGCCGGGTACCGCCCCCGGGTCCGATGGGTTTATTCCGATAGCCGTTTATCGCCATAGCCGATCTCGCGACCGGCAATTCCAATATAGGTGGCGCGGACGGATTTTGAAAGAGTGGAGGGCGGCGCGATCCGCATGAAAGATGTTTGGTGATCGACCTTTAGTGACGCGGACTAGGATCATCTTCCCGGGTTAACTGATTCACAGAAATAGGGCTTGGCCGACTCGGCACCCTTGGCGCGCTGCCCTATGATTGGGCAAGGAGCACCCCATGCAAGCCTATCTCGATCTGATCCGCCGCATCATGGACGAAGGTGTCCGCAAGGACGACCGTACCGGAACCGGGACGATTTCAGTCTTCGGCCATCAGATGCGTTTCGATCTCAGCCAGGGCTTTCCGCTCGTCACAACAAAGAAGCTGCACCTGCGCTCCATCGTCCACGAATTGCTGTGGTTCCTGAAGGGCGACACCAATATCCGCTACCTCAAGGAGAACGGTGTTTCGATCTGGGACGAGTGGGCCGACGAGAACGGCGATCTCGGTCCCGTCTACGGAAAACAATGGCGCTCCTGGGCTAAGCCCGATGGCGGCACCGTTGACCAGATTCGCTGGGTACTCGACGAGATCCGCCGCAATCCCGACAGCCGACGCCTGATCGTCTCTGCCTGGAACCCGGCCGATCTCGACAAGATGGCGCTCGCGCCCTGCCACTGCCTGTTTCAATTCTATGTCGCGGAAGGGCGGCTCTCCTGCCAGCTCTACCAGCGCTCGGCGGACGTATTCCTCGGCGTTCCCTTCAACATCGCCTCCTATGCGCTGCTCACGCATATGATGGCGCAGGCGACGGGCCTGCAGCCGGGCGATTTCGTCCATTCCTTCGGGGATGCGCATCTCTATCTGAATCATCTAGAGCAGGCGCGCCTCCAGCTCTCGCGCGAGCCCAAGTCTCTGCCGAAGCTGCGCCTCAACCCGGCCGTGCGCTCGCTCTTCGACTTCACCTTCGACGACATCGCCATCGAAGATTACGATCCGCATCCGGCCATCAAGGCGCCCGTCGCAGTCTGAGGAACATGAACAGGCGCGAGGCCATCGAAAGCGCGGTCCGCATTCTCGCGCCGCGCATTCCGCGGCATGAATTCGAGGCCGTGACCGATCATGCCCTGAGCAGCCGCGGCCTTCATACCGCTTCGCCCGAGACAGCCGCTTGGCTGTCGCTGACGGCTTACATCCGGCACAGGCTGACAGAATACGACAACCTGCTGGAAGAGGGCTACGACCCCGAGAGTGCTCGGTTCTTCGTGCTTGACGACATGAATGCCGTTCTGGAGGAATGGGGCTCGCCACGGCGGGTGGTTGAGGAAGATTAGCTCAGGCACGCAAGCTTAAATTAATTCCTTTTCAACCCAAGGGCGGCCAAGTATGTACACTGAGTGAAATTTTATATTGTTTAATTTCGAGGCTGTTAAATGGCTACGCTTCGGCATTTTCAGACGACGGGCTATAGTTCCAACCGGATCGACATGGTCTTCATGGGAGATGGCTATAGAGCCTCCGAGATCGGTACGAACTATACGTCTCAGATCCATGGTTTTCTCGGATACATGTTCAATGGGAGCCTTCTCAGCGAGCCCTTCGGACGATACAGGAATTTCTTCAATATCCATTCCATCGATGTCGTCTCAAATGAATCCGGAGCGGACGATTTGGCGAATGGTATTTCCCGGCATACCGTCCTCAATGCGAGCTACAGCGGTCGCGCACTGAATGTCAGCCTCAGCAAGGCGGACGAGATCGAACAAGCTGTTCTTCCCAATGGCATCACATCCGAGATGCGCTTCATTCTGGTGAACAGCGCTGCGTATGGTGGAGCGGGCTACGACTCCGGCATCTACTCTGCTGGAAATTCACAAGCCTATGAGATCGCCCTTCACGAGATCGGCCATGCTTTTGCTGATCTCGGCGACGAGTACGATTATGGCGTCTCCGGTTCCTATACGGGTTCCGATCCAGCCTATGTCAACGTGACCACGGATCCATATGGAGCCAAATGGTCTCGCTGGCTTGGTTACGATCAGCCAGGTATCGGCATCATCGGCGCTTATGAAGGGGCTTATTACCACGCAGAAGGTGTTTACAGGCCCTCGTTCAATTCCAAGATGAAGAGCTTGGAACAACCCTTCGATGCGATCGCGAGGGAGCAACTCATTCGCAAATTCTATGAATTTGTCGATCCGCTTGACGGCTATACCGATCCCTGGATCAGTCATCACAACGTGACCGATTTCTATGTCGACACCGTCGATCCTGCCGTGATCAAGGTCGATTGGACATTGGACGGCAGGACATTCGTCAATTCTGGAGAGACCTTCAAGCTCAACCAGGACAATTACGGCTTCGGAACGCACACCTTGAGTGCACGAGCCTATGATCCGACCGATTGGGTCAGGGGCGACCGCAGCGCCTTGGAGCAGACCGTCACATGGACCGTGACGAACGACGTTCTGCTGACGGGCGATAGCGGAGGTAACAGCCTGCGCGGCAACAGCAACGCGAATGACATCCAGGGCAGGGGCGGCAACGACAAGCTCTGGGGTGGAGCCGGAAACGATATGCTGACCGGCGGCACGGGACGCGACTCCTTCGCGTTCGGTACCAAGCCGAACAGGAGCAGCAACAAGGACAGGATCGCTGACTTCGAGGTGAAGGACGATGCGATCTGGCTCGATAACAAGGTGTTTACCAAGGTCGGTAAGGCCGGATCGGAGAAAAAACCAGCCCAGTTGAAGAAGGATTACTTCACTGTCAGTTCGAAGGCCAAGGACAAGAACGACTACATCATCTACGACAAGGCCAAGGGCGTTCTCTATTACGACGCCGATGGGTCGGGACGAGGCAAGGTGGTGGAAGTCGCCACGTTGTCGAAAAAGCTGGCCATGACCCACAAGGACTTCTTCGTCATTTGATGCCTCAGCTTGAGACGCGTTCTCACGAACCGAGGTGAATTGTGGGCGGGCAGCAGTTGGCGGGGAGCCAGTGTTCCCTTACAGAAGTTCCATGAGCCTTTCGATCCGCCCCGCCGCACCTTCGGACTCTCTTCTCATCCACACCTTCATCCGCGAACTCGCCGAATACGAGCGGCTGGCGCATGAGGTCGATGCGACAGAGGCCGATATCGCGAAGGCGCTTTTCGGCGCCAATCCGCGGGTCTTTGCGGATATTGCCGAGCGGGAGGGAGAGCCCGTCGGCTTTGTTCTGTGGTTCTACAATTTCTCGACTTTTCGCGGACGGCACGGGATCTATCTCGAAGACCTCTTCGTCAGGCCGGCCTTCCGCTCCAAAGGGATCGGCAGGGCGCTGCTGAGGCATCTCGCCCGTCGCTGCATCGACGAGGGCTTGGCCCGCCTCGAATGGTGGGTGCTCGACTGGAACGAGCCGGCTCTGCGCGTGTACCGCTCCATCGGCGCCATTCCGATGGACGAATGGACCGTCCAGCGGGTGACGGGAAGCGCTTTAAGACAACTGGCGGAGGAGCCATGACCATCCCCCTCATCCTCGTCGTTGCGGTGGCCGAGAATGGCGTCATCGGGCGCGACAACCATCTCCTCTGGCGCATCAAGACAGATCTCGGGCGTTTCCGCAGACTCACGATGGGTAAGCCGATGATCATGGGGCGCAAGACGTTTCAGTCGATCGGCAAGCCTCTGCCGGGTCGGGAAACGATTGTGCTGACGCGCGATACCGGGTTTGCGGCCGAGGGCGTGCACGTGGCCCATACCTGGGAGGAGGCAGTCGCCAAGGGGAGCGAGCTTGCCGCCAGGATGGGGGTCGATTCTGTTGCTGTCGCAGGCGGGGCAGAGATCTATGCCCTGGCCCTGCCGCAGGTGCAGAGCATATTCCTGACGAAGGTTCAGGCCGCGCCCGAGGGTGATGCCGTCTTCCCGGATTTCGACCGGTCACAGTTTCGCGAGACGAGGCGGGAGGACCATCCAAAGGGGCCGGATGACGAGCATCCGTTTACCTTTATTGATCTCGAAAGGCGCCACTGACCCGTCCGAAGGTTGACGAAGTTCCCTGCAATCCCCAATTCGCAGGCTTGACAGGCGGAAGAGGCAACACCCACAACCGTCTAGAGATATCAGCGGTCGTCTCGGCCGGTTTTTAAAGAGTGAGGAACGGCGTCCTATGCCTTGGAGTAACCAAAGCGGCGGCGGTGGCCCCTGGGGGCAACGCGGCGGATCGGGAGGCGGCAAGAGCCCATGGGGCTCCGGCCCGCAGGGGAACGGATCTCCCCCCGACCTCGAAGATATCCTGCGCCGCAGCCAGGATCGCCTGAAAGACTTCATTCCCGGCGGCTCCATGGGGGGCAGGGGCCTGATCATCCTGGTTCTGGGCGTGATCGCCGTCTGGTTGCTCACCGGCTTCTACACGGTGCGGCCCAACGAGGTCGGCATCAACATGATCTTCGGCAAATTTACCGGAACGTCCGGTGAGGGCCTGCGCTACAACCTGCCTTACCCGATCGGCCGGGTACTCAAGCCGAACGTCACTGCTCAGCAGCGCGTCGAAGTGGGCTACCGCTCCACGCCGACGGGACAGGGACGCGCCCGTGACGTGATCGAGGAAAGCCTGATGCTCACCGCCGACGAGAATATCGTCGACATCGATTTCGATGCGGTGTGGCAGATCAATCCCGCTCGTCCGCAGGATTACGTCTTCAACCTCCAGAACCCTGAGGGCACCATCAAGTCCGTGGCCGAGAGCGCCATGCGCGAGGTCATTGGTCGCCGCAACATCCAGGCCATCCTGACCACCGAGCAGGCCAGCATTGCTCAGGAGGTTCGCCAGATCATGCAGGAAGCGCTCGATGCCTATGGCGCCGGCGTGCTGATCAACGTGGTCCAGCTTCAGGCTGCCCAGCCTCCCTCCGAGGTCCGCCAGGCCTTCTTCGACGTGAACGCCGCCCAGCAGGACGCGGTGCGCGTCCAGAACGAAGCCGGAGCCTTCGCCAGTCGCGTCGTTCCCGAAGCCCGAGGCGAGGCCGCCCGCACGGTGCAGCAGGCCGAGGCCTATCGCGAGCAGGCGGTCGCGGACGCGACCGGTCAGGCGGCCCGCTTCCGCCAGGTTTACGAAGAGTACCGCAAGGCCCCCGACGTGAGCCGTGAGCGCATCTTCCTCGAGACCATGGAGCGCGTCTTCGGCGGGCTCGAAAAGGTCATCGTCGATCAGAGCGGCCAGGGTGTCGTGCCCTTCCTGCCGCTCACCCAGAACCCGCGCCCGCAGCCGCAGGGCAATGCCGCTAATCCGCAGGGAGCCACGCGATGAACGGTTCGACTCTTCGCACGGTTGTCCTGATTGCTCTGGCTCTCGCGGCCATCGTTCTCTACAGCTCGGTCTTCATCGTCCAGCAGACCCAGTACGCGCTGGTACTGCGCTTCGGCGCAGTGCAGTCGGCCATCTCCGAGCCAGGCCTCAAGTTCAAGCTGCCGCTGGTCGATGCCGTGACCTATTTCGAGAAGCGCGTGCTCGATCTCGACCTGCCGGTCCAGACCGTTCTGTCGGCAGACCGTCAGAATCTCGAGGTCGACGCCTTCACCCGCTACCGGATCGTCGATCCGCTGCGGTTCTATCAGGCCGTCGGCAACATCGCTCTCGCCAATCAACGGCTTCAGAGCTTCACCAACTCGGCCATGCGCAACACCCTGGCGAGCGCTTCGCGCGATGCCATCGTCCGCACCGAGCGTGCGGACCTGATGAACCGCATCCAGGCCGACGTGAACCGGCAGGCGGCAAGCCTGGGCATCGAGATGATCGACGTGCGGCTCACCCGCGTCGATCTGCCCGCGGCCAACAGCCAGGCCGTCTATCAGCGCATGCGCACCGAGCGTGAGCGCGAGGCGGCGGATCTGCGCGCCAACGGCCAGCAGCAGGCGCAGACCATCCGCGCCAGGGCCGAACGTGAGGCGACGATCATCCGCGCCGAGGCCAATCAGAAGGCCGAGGAACTGCGAGGCGAGGGCGATGCAAACCGAACCCGCATTCTGGCCGAGGCCTTCGGGCAGGATCCGGAATTCTTCTCTTTCTTCCGCTCCATGCAGGCCTACGAAACTGGCCTCAAGGGTGGGGATACGCGCCTCGTATTGAGCCCGGATTCCGATTTCTTCCGCTATTTCAATGACCCTGCCGGTCGGAGGAATGGTGGAGGTGCCGCGGCCCGCCCGACCCCAGCGCCGGTTCAACCGGCTCCAGCACAATAAGACGCTGATGTTGGACTTGATTGCAGCCCTCGGCCTCGCTCTCGCGGTCGAGGGCATTTTGTTTGCCGCGTTCCCGGATGGTATGCGCCGGGCCATGTATGAGGCCGCCCACAGCCCGAGCGATCAGATGCGGATCGTCGGCATCATCTCGGCGCTCATCGGGGTCGGGGTCATCTGGCTGGTGCGTCAATTCGGTTAGGGGCCCCGGCTTGGTTCTCTCCGGTGCGCCCGGCTGCAGCCCAGCTTCCGCCGCAATATCCGCTTGAATGGCGGCGCCAGATACCAATCTATATGCGTATTCTCCGAGAGAGGTTTTCGATGAACAAAGCCACGAACGCGCTGGAGTCTTCCAAGACGGCGCTGCCCCAGCGTCCTCTGCGCCGGCTGGCCGCGTCCTGCTTCGCGGTCTTCACCATTGTCGCAACGGCTACCGTGCCGCTGCCGGCCTATGCCCGTTCCGCGCCTGAATCCTTCGCCGATCTGGCGCAAGAGGTCACCGGCGCCGTGGTCAACATCTCGGCCTCGACGACGGTCGAGACCCGCAACCGGACCCTGCCTCAACTACCCCCGGGCACCCCGTTCGAGGATCTCTTCGAGGAATTCTTCAACCGTCGCGGTCAGGGCGGCAATGGCGAAAGCGGCCCCTCGCGCCCGCGCAGCTCGAACTCTCTCGGCTCGGGATTCGTCATCGATTCCTCCGGAATCGTCGTGACCAACAATCATGTGATCGGCGATGCGAACGACATCAGTGTGATCTTCCCGGACGGCTCGCGCCTGAAGGCCGAGATTGTCGGCAAGGATTCCAAGGTCGATCTGGCCGTTCTGAAGGTGAAGACCGACAAGCCCCTCAAGGCGGTGAAGTTCGGCGATTCCGATGCCATCCGTCCCGGTGACTGGGTCATGGCCATCGGCAATCCCTTCGGCCTCGGCGGCTCCGTCACGGCGGGCATCGTGTCGGCCCGCGGCCGCAACATCGAGTCCGGTCCCTACGACAACTACATTCAGACCGACGCCTCCATCAACAAGGGCAATTCTGGCGGCCCGCTGTTCAACATGAACGGCGAGGTCATCGGCATCAACACAGCCATTCTCTCGCCGACCGGCGGCTCGGTCGGCATAGGCTTCGCGGTTCCCGCTTCAACAGCCGTGCCGATCATCGACCAGCTGCGCCAGTTCGGCGAGACCCGCCGCGGCTGGCTCGGCGTGCGCATCCAGAACGTGGATGACGCCACGGCCGAAGCCTTGAATCTTGGTACGGCGCGCGGCGCTCTCATTGCCGGCATTGACGAGAAGGGGCCTGCCAAGCCGGCCGGCCTCGAAGTCGGCGACGTGATCGTTCGCTTCGACGGCAAGGAAGTAAAGGATTCCCGCGATCTGCCGCGCATCGTGGCATCGACTCCAGTCGGCAAGGCGGTCGACGTCGCCATCATCCGCAAAGGCCAGGAGGTGATAAAGCAGGTCACGCTTGGCCGTCTCGAAGACACCGAGAAGCAGGCGAGCCTGCAGCAGCCGTCGACAGAACCGCCGACGGCGACCCGTCAGGCCCTCGGCCTCAACATGTCCGGCATGACGGACGAGTTGCGCCGCCGTTTCAGCCTGAAGGACGATCTGAAGGGCGTGGTCATCACCCGCGTCGATCCGAACTCGAACGCGTCCGATAAGCGGATCCAGGCCGGCGAGGTCATCGTCGAGGTCAATCAGGAGCCGGTAACGAGCCCGGCCGACGTGACCAAGAAGATCGACGATCTTAAGGCCCAGGGCCGCAAGTCGGCTCTGCTCCTCGTGTCGAATGCCCAGGGCGAAGTGCGCTTCGTAGCCCTGTCGATCGAGTAAGCTGATCCGCGGAACATAAGGAAAGGGCGGTCTGAATGGCCGCCCTTTTTGTTTGTCCGTTTCGTTCTTTATTAAGAACAATTCGATTGACATAAAGGCCTATTCCGAGGGATGGATGGCACATCTTCCTGAACCGCAGGCTCCTGCCGAGCCTCGTGCGCAAGATCAGAGCACCATGACCCAGCATGTCTTCCCCGTTCCCACGGCCTTGAAATCGACCGCCCATGTGGATCTGCAGGCCTATCAGGATCTCTACCGGCTCTCTCTCGATGATCCGGACGGCTTCTGGCGCGAGCAGGCGCAGATCCTGGACTGGGTGAAGCCCTTCACGACAGTGAAGAACACGCACTACTCGCCCGATGACGTGACCATCGAATGGTTCGCCGATGGGACGCTGAACGCCTCATTCAATTGTCTCGACCGCCATGCCCGCGACCGCGGCGATGATGCTGCGATCCTGTGGGAGGGCGACACGCCCGGCGACACCCGGACGGTGACTTGGAAGGATCTGCAGGAGCAGGTCTCCCGCCTCGCTAATGTCCTGAAGAAGCTCGGGGTCAAGAAGGGCGATTTCGTCAGCGTCTATCTGCCCGTCGTACCGGAGGCCATCGTTGCCATGCTGGCCTGTGCCCGGATCGGCGCGGTGCATTCGGTGGTCTTCAGCGGCTTCTCGGCGGAAGCGCTGGCAGGGCGGATCGAGGATTGCCGCTCGCGGGTGCTGATCACCGCCGATGAGGGCTTGCGGGCGGGCAAGCACGTGCCCCTCAAGAAGAATGCGGATGCAGCGCTGCAGAACCTGCCCTTCGTCGAGCATGTGCTCGTCGTGCGCCGCACCGGCCGGGATGTCCCCATGACGGCAGGCCGCGACCGCTGGTACGACGAAGCTCTGGCTGAAGTCTCTGCCGAGTGCGCCCCTGTCGAGGTCAGTGCCGAGGATCCGCTCTTCGTCCTCTATACTTCGGGTTCGACGGGCAAGCCGAAGGGCATGCTCCACACCACCGGCGGCTATCTCGTCCATGCGGCCGCGAGTTTCCGGGCGATGTTCGATTATCACCCGGGCGACATCCATTTCTGCACCGCGGATGTGGGCTGGGTGACGGCACATACCTATTTGATCTACGGCCCGCTCGCGAACGGCGCCACCATCGTGCTGTTCGAGGGCGTGCCCACTTGGCCGGATGTCTCGCGCTGGTGGCAGATCATCGAAACCTACAAGGTCAACATCTTCTACACCGCGCCGACCGCCATCCGCTCGCTGATGCGCGAGGGCGAAGCACCGGTGCGCAAGCATGATCTGTCGTCGCTGCGCGTCATGGGCTCCGTGGGCGAGCCGATCAATCCGGAGGCTTGGCTCTGGTATCATGAGGTCGTCGGAGGAGGGCGCTGCCCGATCATCGACACCTATTGGCAGACGGAGACCGGCGCGGTTCTCCTGTGCCCGCTGCCCGGCGCCATGGATCTGAAGCCGGGCTCGGCGACGAAGCCGTTCTTCGGCGTGCGGCCTGCCTTGCTCAACAGCGACGGAACCGTTGTCGAGGGCGAGGGTAAAGGCAACCTGTGCTTCGCCGATTCATGGCCGGGACAGGCGCGCACCATTCTCGGCGACCGCGAACGTTTCCTGAAAACCTATTTCAGCACGTTCCCCGGCTATTACTTCACTGGCGACGGCGCACGGCGCGATGCGGATGGTTATTACTGGATCACCGGCCGCCTTGACGACGTGATCAACGTTTCGGGCCACAGGCTCGGCACCGTCGAAGTCGAATCCGCTCTGGCGTCGCATCCGTCAGTGGCGGAGGCTGCTGTCGTCGGCATGCCTCATGAGATCAAGGGCCAGGGCATCTTCGCTTTCGTGACGCTGAAAGAGGGCGTTGCGGAAAGCGACGAACTTCGTCGCGATCTCGTCCAGGTCGTGCGTACCCGCATCGGTCCCATTGCGACACCGGACCGGATCGAGTGGGCACCGCAACTCCCCAAGAATCGTTCTGGAAAAATCCTGCGCCGGATTCTCACGCGCATCGCTGCCGGCGACTACGAGAACCACGGCGATACATCGACGGTCGCCGATCCAACCGTCGTTGCGGAGATTGTCAGGCGGGTTCAGGTTGCGGCTTAGAGATGATTCCATTTGCATGGAATCATCTCTCTTCTTTGGTTCGCCGCATTTTTGACGGCGAACCGGGTCCACTTCGCCGAAAAATGCTCTAGGCGCTGACGATCTGCTCGGCCTTGTAGCCCTGCGCGTAGAGCAGCGCCGACAGATCCGCGTAGTCGATCCGCGCGTGGGCTGCAGCGGCAACCGCGGGCTTGGCGTGGAAGGCAATGCCGAGTCCGGCTTCGCCCAGCATTGCGAGATCGTTGGCGCCGTCGCCGACAGCCATGGTCTCATGGTGGCCTAAGCCGAAGCGGGCACGTAGCTCGATCAAGGTCGCGAGCTTCGCCTCGCGACCGAGGATCGGCTCCTCGACTGTGCCGGCGAGCTTCTCGCCATCCAGGATCAGGTGGTTGGAGCGGTGTTCGTTGAAGCCGATCTTGTCGCCGATCGGACCGGTGAACAGGGTGAACCCGCCCGAGACGAGGCAGGCATAGGCGCCGTCGGCACGCATGGTCTGGACGAGGGCGCGGCCGCCGGGGGTTAGCGTGATGTGCTTCTCGATGATCTCGTCGACCACGTTGACCGGCAGGTTTTTCAACAGCGCCACGCGCTCGCGCAGGGCGGGCTCGAAGGCGATCTCGCCGCGCATGGCCCGTTCGGTAATCTCGGAGACTTCCTTTTTCAGTCCGACGTAGTCGGCGAGTTCGTCGATGCATTCCTGGCCGATCATGGTGGAATCCATATCCGCCAGGAACAGGCGCTTGCGGCGGGTGCCTAGGGGCTGCACCACGATGTCGATGGGCTGGCCGTCCAAGGCTTGGCGCAGAGTGTCTTCGACGGCTTTCGCCTCGGCCGGGAGCGGGACGATGAGATCCGCTGCGATTCCCCTTGCCAGGATGGAGCATTCCGTCTCTTGTCCGAGCGATGCTGCCGCCCGCGCCACGACCTCGTCCGTGACAACCGGTTGAGACGGGTTGGCGATGAGGGTCGCAACGAGGGAATTTTGGGAAGACGCCATTGGGGAACCTGGCTGTGAGTGGATTGAAGATCGGCGCGGTTCTCATCGCAGGGCCGACCGCATCAGGCAAGTCCGCATTGGGCATCAAACTGGCTCAAGGACTCGATGGCGTCGTGATCAATGCCGATTCCATGCAGGTTTACCGGGACCTGCGGGTCATTACTGCCCGGCCGACGCTCAAGGAGGAGGCAGAAGCTCCCCACCGGCTCTACGGCCATGTGGATGCCGCGGTGAACTTTTCCGTCGGGCGTTATGTAACCGACGCCCTCCAGGTCCTGCGTGAGGTCCAGGGACGAAAGCTCCCGATCTTCGTCGGCGGGACCGGGCTCTACTTCAAGGCTCTGACGGAGGGCCTGTCCGACATGCCGCCCGTCCCCGACGAGGTGCGCGAGCAGGTGCGCCGGGAGAGCGAGTGCCTGGAAACGCCCGAGCTCCACCGCCACCTGTCCGAGCGTGATCCCGAAACAGCCCGGACCTTGCGTCCCTCCGACCGCCTGCGCGTCCAGCGGGCTCTTGAGATCTTCGCCGCAACCGGCCAGCCACTCGTCTCCTTCCACGGAGCCCGCCAGCCGGGGCCGTTTGCCGCCGTTCCCGTCGTCAAGCTCTTCCTCGCCCCGGACCGGGACGAATTGCGCCGACGGATTGACCGGCGCTTCCTTGCCATGATGGACCAGGGGGCTCTCGATGAGGTGCGCGCCTTAAGCGAACGAAACCTCGATCCCATGCTCCCGGCCATGCGGGCCCACGGTGTCCCCGGACTTCTGGCCTATCTGTGCGGCGAGATTTCGCTCGATGAAGCCATCGCCAAAGGTCAGGGTGATACGCGCCGTTATGCCAAGCGCCAGTTCACCTGGTTTCGCCACCAATTGCCCGATTGGCAATGGGTCGAGCCCGAGAAGGGGTTCGAGGCCGTGATGGCTCAGCTCAATGCCCCGGCGCGCCCGTGAACATCTGGTAGAAGGTGATGAAGATCTCGAACACGATCAGGAGGACGATGATCAGTTCGAGGCGCAAGGATCGTTCGGTGTCGATGATGTCGGTGAGGGCCTGGGCCGTGTCGCCGAGCACTTCGAGCTTGCGGTGGAGTGCCGTGGCGCGCTCCTTCAACTCGTATTCGTCCTCCAGGCGGGCATAGAGGCGCTCGAGGTCCGGGCGGTCCCATAGGACATCCGGCTTTTCCTCGACAGCGACGCCGCCCGACATGCGCTGCCGGACCAGAAGGGCTTGGCCGACCTGCTTGAGGATCCTGCGGCGGTCCCGGGGGCGCCGGCCCTTTTCGGCGAGGTGCCGGACCGATGGTTCCACCAGTTCGAAGGCGGCGGCGGCCTCCCGCTCGTCGCGGGCGAGGGTTGCGCTCTTGGATAAGGCGTCTGCGATGACGATCAGGCGCTCGGTGGAGAGCTGCTTGATATAGATCGGCCCTCCCGGCGGGATCTGGTCGTCCCGATCCGGCGAAATCTCGATGATCGCCGTTTCCTCCTCGTGGCGGGCGAACTCGCCCCGGATGCGCTGGCGCACGCTGCGGATGACCTCGTCCTCTTCCAGCGGTGTGAGGCCGACGAGAACGGCGACGCCGTATCGGAAGAGGGCGACGAAACCATCCTGACCGGCCCGGAAGGCAAGAGGGGTGGTGGAAAGCACGTCGCTGCGCTCCAGCCCCGCCACATCGAGGCGGTCGCCCAGGAGGAGGGCACGGGCCGTGAGGCGCAGGTTCTGTATGGGCGCTCCGGTCGAGGAGGTGGTCTCGGTCATCGTCATGGTCATACAACTAAAATAGGGGGCATAAGGTAGAAGCTAAGCAGGATTGAGCCAAGTCGCCCCCGCTTGACCGAATGAAACGGATCGTTTAGCGTCGGCGCAACTTTTGAACCGAGAGCTGCCCCCATGCGCAAGCTTATTCTCGTAGTACGAGCGCCATCGACGGAGCGGGATTGACCCGCAGGTCCGGCGATGGCGCACAGGCCCCCTCAGGGGCCTTTTTTATTGCCTAAATTCCAAGACAGTGATGCGAAAGACCCCAGGGAGCGAGTGAGATGAGCGAGACGATGACCGGAGCCGAAATGGTGATCCGAGCCCTGCAGGACCAGGGAGTCGAACATATCTTCGGTTATCCGGGCGGCGCGGTGCTTCCGATCTACGATGCGCTTTTCCACCAGGACAAGGTTCGCCATGTTCTCGTCCGCCACGAGCAGGGAGCTGTGCATGCGGCAGAAGGCTATGCCCGCTCCTCCGGCAAGCCGGGCGTCGTTCTGGTGACCTCCGGTCCCGGCGCGACCAACGCGATTACGGGGCTTGCCGATGCGATGATGGATTCGATCCCGCTGGTCTGCATCACCGGCCAGGTCCCGACCCACCTCATCGGCTCCGACGCCTTCCAGGAATGCGATACGGTCGGCATCACGCGCCACTGCACGAAGCACAATTACCTCGTCAAATCGATCGAGGATCTGCCGCGCGTCCTGCATGAAGCCTTCTACGTGGCGCAGAACGGCCGTCCGGGTCCGGTCGTCGTCGATCTGCCGAAGGATATTCAGTTCAAGACCGGTTCCTATGCACGGCCCTTGAGCAACCAGCACAAGACCTATCGCCCGACCGTCAAAGGCGACCTGGATCACATCCGTGCCGCCGTCGAGCTGATGGCCAATGCCAAGCGTCCGGTGTTCTATACCGGCGGCGGCGTGGTGAATTCGGGCCCACATGCCGCGACGCTGTTGCGCGAACTCGTGCGGCTCACGGGCTTTCCCATCACCTCGACCCTGATGGGCCTTGGCGCCTATCCGGCCTCCGACAAGCAGTGGCTCGGCATGCTCGGCATGCACGGCACCTACGAGGCCAATCTGGCGATGCATGAATGCGACGTGATGATCAATATCGGCGCACGCTTCGATGATCGCATCACGGGGCGTCTCGATGCTTTCTCGCCGTTCTCCAAGCGCATCCACGTGGACATCGATCCGTCCTCCATCAACAAGACCGTGAAGGTGGATATCCCGATCGTCGGCGATTGCGCGCATGTGCTGGAAGACATGCTGCGCCTGTGGCGGCAGAACGCTCACCAACCGGATAAGGCGGCTGTCACGGATTGGTGGACCAAGATCGAAGGCTGGCGTGCACGTAATTGCCTGGCCTTCCGCAACTCTACCGAGACCATCAAGCCGCAATACGCGATCCAGCGTCTCTATGAACTGACCAAGGATCGCGATGTCTATGTCACCACGGAAGTGGGGCAGCACCAGATGTGGGCGGCCCAGTACTTCAAGTTCGAGGAGCCGAATCGCTGGATGACCTCGGGCGGCCACGGCACGATGGGCTACGGCCTGCCCGCTGCCGTTGGCGCGCAGCTGGCACATCCCGCTGCGCTCGTGATCGACATCGCGGGCGAAGCCTCGATCCAGATGATGCTGCAGGAAATGTCGACCGCTTTGCAGTACAATCTGCCGCTCAAGGTCTTCATCCTCAACAACGAATATATGGGCATGGTGCGCCAGTGGCAGGAGCTGCTGCATGGTGGACGCTACTCGCACAGCTATTCCGAGTCTCTGCCCGATTTCGTGAAGCTCGCCGAGGCCTATGGCGGCGTCGGCATCCGCTGCGAGAAGCCCGGTGAACTCGACGCGAAGATCCTCGAGATGATCAACGTGAACCGCCCGGTCATCTTCGACTGCATCGTCGACAAGACCGAGAACTGCTTCCCGATGATTCCGTCGGGCAAGGCGCATAACGAGATGCTGCTCAACGACTATCTCGGCGAGACCGGAGCCGATATCGGCTCCGTGATCGACGAGAAGGGCAAGATGCTGGTTTGATGAGGATTTGAGATATGCCAACCCTCGTCATTGCCAATAAGTGCTATTCGTCCTGGTCTATGCGTCCCTGGCTGCTGATGAAGCAGCTCGGGATCGCGTTCGACGAGATCACCATTCCGCTCGACCTACCTGACACGAAGGTGAAGGTGCTCAAGCATTCGCCGGCCGGCAAGGTGCCGGTCCTGATCGATGGCGATGTGACCGTGTGGGAGTCTATCGCCATTATGGAATATGTCGGCGAGGCCTATGGTGCTCCCGTTTGGCCCGAGGATCGCAGGGCCCGTGCCATGGCACGCTCGATTGCGGCAGAAATGCATGCTGGGTTCACAGGCTTGCGCTCTGCATGCCCGATGAATCTCGGCAAGAGGTACGCGCAGAAGGATCGCGGCGAAGCCGTTGCCCGCGATGTCGCCCGCTTCAGCGAGGTCGTGCGCCAGGCGCGCGAGCGCTTCGGTGCTGGCGGGCCGTTTCTTTTCGGCACCTTTTCGGCCACCGATGCCATGTATGCGCCGCTCGTAACGCGTCTTGAGACCTATTCCATCGCGCTCGATGCCACCACCCGCGCTTATATGGATGCGATCCTCTCGTTGCCCGCTTTCCAGGAATGGCGCTCCGCCGCCTTGAAGGAAGAATGGATCGTCGACGCCGACGAGGTTGATGAGGACGCCATCGAAAATTATCGCAAAGCGGCTTGAGAATTTAGAAAAATCGGGAAACCAGACCATGCTTCAGATGAAAACCCATTATCCCGATGCGACCCGCGTCGAGCCTGCACATCGACACACGCTCGCCATCGTCGTCGATAACGAGCCGGGCGTCCTTGCGCGCATCGCCGGTCTGTTCTCAGGACGCGGCTACAACATCGAGAGCCTGACCGTCACCGAGACGGAGCACGAGGCGCATATCTCACGCATCACCATCGTGACGACGGGCACCGACAGCATCATCCAGCAGATCAAGAGCCAGTTGGAGCGCCTCGTGCCCGTGCACCGTGTCGTGGATCTCACACTCACCGGCGAAGCCGTCGAGCGCGAACTCTGCCTCGTGAAGGTGGTGGGCAAGGGCGATCACCGGGTGGAGGCGATGCGTCTCGCCTCGGCCTTCGGTGCCCGCACGATGGACGCGACGCTGACCTCCTTCGTCTACGAGTTGACCGGCACGACGGACGAGGTCGAGCGCTTCATCAAGCTGATGACAGCAGTCGGCCTCGTGGAGGTTTCCCGCACCGGCGTCGCAGCCATGGCGCGTGGCGCGGAAGGGATCATGTAAGGGTTAGCCCCTGAAGTCGTTCTCCTTCAGGAACGCTTCCTCCTCCGTCGTCGTCTCACGGCCGAGGATGGTGTTGCGGTGAGGGAAGCGGCCGAAGCGGGCGATGATCTCGTGATGGTGGCGTGCCCACTTGGAAGAGTCCTCGCCGAGGGCTTCGTTCAGGGTCACCGAGCGCTCTTGGTCCGCCAAGGACTCGGAGTGCATGAAGGGCAGGTAGAAGAAGCGGCGGAAATCGGGTTCCACCTGTCTGTCGAAGCCGCGCTCGATAGCGCGGTCTGCGGCCATCAGGGCGACCGGGTCGGTTTTGTAGGTTTCGCGTTGCCCCCGGAACATGTTCCGGGGGAACTGGTCGAGGAGGAGGATGACAGCGAGCGCACCTTCCGGGATGAGTTCCCACTCGTTGAGATCGCCCCGCGCGGCGGCCTCATAGGTGGGCATGAAACGGTCGCGGCAGATCTGGTCGAAGGTTTCGTCCTTCGAGAACCACTTCTCCGGTCCGGCCTTGCGCCAGAACGTGACAACTTCGTCGGGAGTGGCAAGGCGCTGCATGCGGCGTCATCCTTCACGGTGGAGAATCGAGACGTCAATCTAGAGCATTGGAGAGAGGTTTGAACTCTCCAGGTTCAGATCGTTTGTCGGCGGAAATGGATGGACCCTTGCACTCAGCGCAGCCAGGGGTCGCAGTTTTGCTACAAACAACAGCTTGTCAGCGCAGTTTTATTCGCTAAAAGCGGCGCCTGACAAACAAATGTTGCGCAGGTTTCAGGGCCAGCGCAGCGCCAACGGAGACCGGGGGAAAACCCCCTTTGAGATAAGGGACTTGAGGACCATGCGTGTCTATTATGATCGCGACGCCGACATCAATCTGATCAAGGGCAAGAAGGTTGCCATCGTCGGCTACGGCAGCCAGGGCCATGCCCATACCCTGAACCTGCGCGATTCCGGCGTGAAGGACATCGTCGTGGCTCTTCGCAAGGGCTCGCCCTCCGCGGCCAAGGCCGAGAAGGCCGGTCTCAAGGTCATGGAGGTGGCCGAGGCCGCCAAGTGGGCCGACGTGGTCATGATGCTGACCCCGGACGAGCTGCAGGCCGATATTTACCGCAACGAGCTTCACGACAACATGAAGCAGGGTGCGGCGCTGCTCTTCGCCCACGGCCTCAACGTGCACTTCAACCTCATCGAACCCCGCAAGGACCTCGACGTGCTCATGGTCGCCCCGAAGGGCCCCGGCCACACGGTGCGTTCCGAGTATCAGCGCGGCGGCGGCGTGCCGACCCTGATCGCGATCCATCAGGACGCCACGGGCAACGCCCATGACGTCGCGCTGTCCTATGCCTCTGCCAATGGCGGCGGCCGCGCCGGCATCATCGAGACCACCTTCAAGGAAGAGTGCGAGACCGACCTGTTCGGCGAGCAGGTGGTGCTCTGCGGCGGTCTCGTCGAACTCATCAAGGCGGGCTTCGAGACCCTGGTCGAGGCGGGTTATGCCCCCGAAATGGCCTATTTCGAATGCCTCCACGAGGTGAAGCTGATCGTCGACCTCATCTACGAGGGCGGCATCGCCAACATGAACTACTCGATCTCCAACACGGCCGAGTACGGCGAGTACGTCACCGGTCCGCGCATCATCACGCCCGAGACCAAGGCCGAGATGAAGCGCGTTCTGGAGGACATCCAGAGCGGCAAGTTCACCCGCGACTGGATGCTCGAGAACAAGGTCAACCAGACCTCCTTCAAGGCGACCCGCGCCCGCAACGCCGCTCACCCCATCGAGGATGTCGGTTCCCGCCTGCGCGATATGATGCCGTGGATCAAGGAAAAGGCCCTGGTCGACAAGAGCCGGAACTAAGCCATTTTCGGCCGGCGCGGCCGGTCCGTGCCGTCCGCTTGAAGCCAAGCCGAATGCCGATTTGTCAGTTTGGCTCAACAGCGCTAGAGCATCGAAGGGATCCCTTCGATGCTCTTTTGTTGCGATGAGTGCCACGAGTCTGCTGAAAGAACTGTCGGAATTCGACCTGCCGTTATGGGCCGGACTGGATCCGGCTGCGCGCCTTGAGCTTCAGTCGAAATTGCAGCACATCATGCTTCCCGGCGGCGGAATTCTCTTCCGGGAGGGCGATCCGGCGGATACCGTCTACATGCTCGTCTCCGGCGCACTCGGCGTGTCGGTGCAGGGGAGCCATGGCGAGCAGCGGCGCATTTCCCGCATCGTCCCGCCCGAGACCATTGGCGAAATGGCTCTTATTTCCCATGCGCCTCGCTCGGCAACCGTGACAGCTCTCAGGGATTCTGTCCTACTCACGCTGGCCCGAGCGGATTTCGAGCACCTGATCGAGCGCTGGCCTTCCGTCACGCTCTATCTGTCGAAGCTGATGGCTGATCGCCTTCGCGCGGCGACACGCTTTACGCCCGCGACCTTTTCGCCAACGACCTTTGCCATCGTTCCCGTCACGCAGGGCGTAGCGGTCTCGGACTTCGTGGAAGCCTTTCTCGCGGAAATGCGACGCAGCCATGGGGCCGGAGTCGATCTGATCGCTGCCATGCCGACCCACGAGGACGAGACCTGGTTCTCCCGCTTCGAGGTGAGCCGCGAGCGCGTGATCTATGTCGCCCCGGAATCGTCGGGCGCCTGGACGGAGAGGTGCATCCGCCATGCCGACCATGTGGTGCTGCTGGCCCGCCCCGGCGAGCCGCTGACCTGCGAGGCCGAGGCGCTGACCGGTGCCATGTCGTCCTGGCGTCGTCACGATCTCGTCCTGCTGCAAAAACCGGATGCCACGCGACCTGCGCCGGCACATCCTTCGCTGCAGCGGCTTCCCGTCGATCAGCGCATTCAGGTGCGCGAGAAAAGCCTGCCCGATCTTCAGCGGCTTATCCGCACCTCGAGCGGAAAGGCCGTCGGCCTCGTTCTGGCCGGAGGAGGGGCGCGCGGCTTTGCGCATCTCGGCGCCATCAGGGCCCTGCGCGAACATGGCATCCCTATCGATCTCGTCGGTGGAACCAGCATCGGTGCCGTTATGGCAGCTATCTGTGCCATACAGGTTAGCCTCGACGAGGCCCGCGATCTCATGATGAAGGCCTTCGTTCGAAGCCCGCCGCTGAACGATTATACCCTGCCGCTCATCGCCTTGATCCGAGGTCTCAAGGTCGATGCGCGGCTGATCGAGCATTTCGGCCAGCGCAATATCGAGGATCTCTGGCTGCCGTTCTTCTGTGTCTCTTCCAACCTGACCACGGGAACGACCCATGTCCATCGTCAGGGAACGCTCTGGAAGGCCTTGCGGGCAAGCCTCGCCATTCCCGGACTGCTTCCGCCCGTGGTCGAGCCGGAGGGTGTGCTCGTCGACGGAGCCATGATGAACAATCTGCCGGCCGATGTGATGGCCGACTTCCAGAGGGGGCCGGTGCTCGGCATCGATGTGGCGCGGGACGTCGCCTTCACCTCTCCGGGCGACGAAGAGAAGAAGGCACGATTGCTGCGCAGGATTCTAGGCTTGCCGGCCAACGCTCCGGACATCGTCAGCCTGCTCTATCGCTCGGCCACGATTTCCAGCGATGCCCAGACCCTGAAGGCACGCGCCCACGCCGCCCTCGTCATCCATCCCCCTCTCGCCGATGTGCCGCTAAGAGCTTGGGAGCAGTTCGAGAAGGTGGTCGAAATCGGTTACCGTCACACGCAGGAACGCATCGAGGCAGGGGGGCTCGATGCATTCAGGATCACCTGAGATGGGCAGGCCCGGCCATTCAGCTCACAGGCGATGCCACGTCATGGCTGCGGCAGCTATCAGGAGGCCAAGGACGATGCCGAGCGTTTCCGAGCGATGCTTCCAGAACCGATAGATGGCGTAGGAGCAGGAAAGGGTCGCCAGGAGGCCTGCGAGATCCTGAGTGAGGTAGTTCACCCTCGTCGGGCCCCGCAACGGATCGGCGTCCTTCCAACTCTCCATCATCCAGAAGACTGAGAAGATAAAGCACGCCATTCCCCCGACGGTGGGCCACCATGCGGCCGGCAGGCCGGTTCCCAGCGGATCGATTGCCTCGGCTGGGGGAGCAACGGAATCAAGCTCTTCGAAAGAAGCGGGAGAAGGAAGAGTCACAACAAGGCTTCCGTGATGTTATAGCTATTCTGTTAACATCACGGAGGGTTGCTGCCACCTCTGGAAACGGAGGGGAGTGGCGGCTCACTTGTGGGTGAGCCGCCGGATTTTACTGCTGATTGCCTTTCGTGTTCTGCGCTTTGTTGTTGCTCTGCTTGCCGGGGTCGACGCGGTTCTTCATCGTACCGCCCGAGCCGCGAATGTGATCGCCTGGATGCTTCTTGCTCTCGCCGGAATTGTCGCCGCTCATCTTGCCTTTGCCCATAGGTAACCTCCTTTGGTGTCGGGGGTTAATGAGCCTTGGGAGTCCAGGTTCCCGGGCGATTGGTCCTACCAGGGCAAGTAATGGATGAGGCTCGCTCCGGGCCCGAGGACGAGGAAGGCCCAGGCGGATGCCGATGCCATGTTGGCCGCCTGGAACAGCACCGGGGGCATCAGGAAGATGCCGGCAATGAGGGCGATCACGGCGCGGATGGGGCCGATGAAGCGTCCGAGAAACACAGCCCAGGGGCCGAAGCGCTGGAAGAAATCTTCTCCCCGCGCGATAAGCTTGGGACTGCGCGACAGGGGCCAGCTCTCATAGGCGGCCTTCTTGTAGCGCCGGCCGATGGCATAGGAGACCCAGTTTCCGAGAAAGGCGCCACAGGCTGCCCCCGCCCAAATCTGCCAGAAGGGAATATCGGCCGCAGCCAGCACGAAACCGACGGTAATCAGGATCGCCGTGGTCGGCAGCAGCAGTGAGACGAAGGCAAGCGACTCGGCAAAGGTCATGAGGCTGAGCACCAGGGGGGCATAGGCCTGATGGGTCTGCACGAATTCGACAATGCTGGTCTTCAGAAACTCGATATCCATGGTACCGATGGGGGTCCTGTTGCGGCTAGGATTGGTCAATACGAGGCATCTCGGAAAGAACCAACCGCCTTCGTGATGAATGAGATCACATCAGGCAATTTGAAGCGGGGCGTTTGTTGCGCTAACCGAAGGGCGAAAGGGGCCAGAACCATGAACGTTCTCTCGATCCAATCCCATGT
Organism: Microvirga sp. VF16; assembly: GCF_016864375.1. GTDB lineage: Bacteria > Pseudomonadota > Alphaproteobacteria > Rhizobiales > Beijerinckiaceae > Microvirga. The sequence continues at coordinate 1,643,811 of NZ_CP069354.1, forward strand.
CGCCTACGGTCATGTGGGCAATGCCTCCGCCGTGTTTCCGATGCAGCGCCTCGGCGTCGAGGTCTGGCCCATTCATACGGTGCAGTTCTCCAACCATACTGGCTACGGCTCCTGGAAAGGTCGCGTCTTCGATGGGCCTGCCATCGAGGATCTCGTGGAGGGCATCGCGGAGCGTGGCATGCTCGAGCGCTGCAATGGCATTCTCTCAGGCTATATGGGCTCCGCCGATATAGGCAACGCGATCCTCTCCGCAGTGGCGTGGGTGCGGGAGCTCAATCCGGATGCGCTCTATTGTTGCGATCCGGTGATCGGTGACGTGGGGCGCGGCGTGTTCGTGCGACCCGGCATTCCGGAATTCATGCGCGAGCAGGCGGTGCCTGCCGCCGACATCATTACACCGAACCAGTTCGAGCTCGACTACCTGTCCGGTCTGACAACACAGGCCCAGGACGATGTGAAACAGGCGATCTCGCTTGTGCAAGCCATGGGCCCCAAGGTCATGCTCGTGACCTCGGTCGAGACGAAGGAAACGCCCGCCGACAGCGTCGATCTCGTTGCCGGTGAGGGCGGACGCTTCTGGCGCGTGCGGACGCCAAAGCTGTCGCTGTCCGTCAACGGGGCGGGCGATGCCATCGCGGCGCTCTTCTTCGTTCATTATGCCCGCTCGCGCTCAGCCCCGAAGGCGCTGGCCGAAGCTTCGGCCTCTGTCTACGGCCTGCTCAAGCGCACCGAAGAAGCGGGCTCGCGCGAGATCCTGACCATCGCGGCGCAGGATGAGTTCGTCTCGCCGACCTACCGTTTCGAAGCCGAAGAAGTCTAGGCCGATTCCGCTCCTCGGGGCTTGATTCGGCGAAGCCGACATGAGGAGCCAATAGGTCGAAGGGCGAAGCCAACCTGCCTTGCGATCCCTCTTCAGGCGGTCCTAGAATGCCGCCCGAAAGAGGGACCATGAGGATCGGAATGGATCAGGCAACCTCCCTTGCGGCGGTGGCGCTCAACGATGTCGCCATCACGTTCGGGCCGAAAGTGGGTGGTTACACGGCCGTCAGCGGAATCGATCTCTCCGTTCGTCCAGGCGAATTCGTCGCGATCGTCGGCCCGACGGGCTCGGGCAAGTCCACGATCCTGAATGCGGCGGCTGGCCTGCTGAAGCCCTCGGAAGGGCGGGTCAGGATCTTCGGCAACGATCTTTCCAGCCTCAATTTGCGCTCCGGCTATCTCTTCCAGCAGGACGCACTGATGCCGTGGAAGACGGCTCTTGACAATGTGGCTGTCGCTCTTGAGTCGAAGGGTGTTGCGCACCGCGATGCTTTGCAGCGTGCAAGGGACTGGCTCGGACGTGTCGGGCTTAAGGCCTTTGTCGACCGCTATCCGCACATGCTCTCCGGCGGCCAGCGCAAGCGCGTGGCGCTGGCTCAGGTTCTGATCCGCGATCCCGAGATTTTGCTGATGGACGAGCCCTTCGGGCCACTCGATGCGCAGACGCGGCAGATCATGGGCAATCTGCTTTTGAGTTTGTGGGCCGCGGACCGCAAGGCGGTGATGTTCGTCACGCATGATCTGGAAGAGGCGATTGCCCTGGCCGACCGTGTGGTTCTGATGTCGGCAGGGCCGGCCGCGCGGATCATCGGTGATTTCCCCGTGGCGTTGCCGCGGCCTCGCGACATTGCGGAAGTCCGGCTGGAGCCGACGTTCCACCACATCCATAAGGAGATCTGGGCAAGCCTGCGTACCGAGGTTCAGAAGGCTTATAGCCAGGGGGAGGGGACCTGATGCCACGCCTGAAACTGACCGTTCTCCAGATTGGCGTGGGCCTGATCTTCCTTCTGCTGTGGCATGTGCTGACCGTCTATCCGATCTCAGGAACGCCCAAGCAGGTTCAGTTCTTCTTCTCGACGCCGCTCGACGTTCTGAAGCGGTGCTGGACGCTGTTCGCCAGCGGAGAGATCTGGGGCCATCTCTGGATCACGTTGGTCGAGACCATCCTGGCCTTTCTGATCGGCGCAGGCGGCGGCATCATCTTCGGATTCCTCTTCGCGCGGAAGGAACTGCTCGCCGCGATCTTCGATCCTTACATCAAGGCGGCGAATGCGCTGCCGCGCGTTGTGCTCGCCCCGATCTTCGCGCTATGGTTCGGTCTCGGCATCTGGTCGAAGGTGGCGCTCGGCTTCACGCTCGTATTCTTCATCGTGTTCTTCAATGTCTATCAGGGCGTTCGCGAAGTCTCGCCGGTCGTGCTCGCCAATGCCCGCATGCTCGGCATGAACGAACGCCAATTACTTCGGCACGTCTATTGGCCTTCCGCGCTGACCTGGGTGTTCTCGTCGCTTCATACGTCAGTGGGTTTCGCGCTCGTCGGTGCCGTCGTCGGCGAATATCTCGGGTCTTCCGCCGGACTCGGCTACAAGATCCACGAGGCAGAGAGCGTCTTCGACGTGACGGGCGTTTTCGCCGGCATGCTGATCCTTTCCGTCTTCGTCATTCTTATCGACATGCTCGTGACGCGAATCGAAAACCGCTTCCTGGTTTGGCGGCCGCAAGCCTCTCTGGCTGCACGAACCTAGGATGAAAACGACCCAATCAAAACAGGGAGAAACGCCATGGAACGCCGTACATTTCTGAAGACCGCAGGAGCCCTTGGACTCTCGGCGGCTTTTGGAACGAAGGCCTTTGCGCAGGGAGCGCCGGAAAAGGCGAAAGTGACGCTCGGCGTCGGCGGCAAGCCGTTGCTCTATTATTTGCCGCTCACCATCGCCGAGCGGAAGGGCTTCTTCAAGGAGCAGGGCCTCGAGGTCGAGATCAATGATTTCGGCGGTGGTGCGAAGTCGCTCCAAGCGCTTATCGGCGGCTCCGTCGACGTGGTGACCGGAGCCTACGAGCACACGATCCGCATGCAGGCCAAGGGACAGGACGTGGTCGCCGTCACGGAACTCGGACGCTTCCCGGCGATCGTGATTGCAGTGAAGAAGGACAAGGCTGGGCAGATCAAGTCGGCCGCGGATTTCAAGGGTCTCAAGATCGGCGTTACCGCTCCAGGATCATCAACCGCGCTCACTGCGCAGTATGCCATGGTGAAAGCGGGCCTGAAGCCATCCGATGCGGCCATCATCGGCGTCGGTTCCGGAGCCAGTGCGGTGGCCGCGATGAAGAAGGGCGAGATCGATGTGATCTCCCACCTCGATCCGGTCATCGCCAAACTCGAAGCCGATGGAGACATTCAGATCCTCATCGACACCCGCACCGAAGCCGGAACCCGCCAGCTCTTCGGCGGCTCGAACCCGGCGGCGACGCTCTACATGAAGAAGGATTTCACCGAGAAAAATCCGCAGACCACGCAGCGCCTCGTCAACGCTTTCGTAAAGAGCCTGAAGTGGATCCAGAGTGCGAAGCCTGAGGATATCGCCGCCACGGTGCCGGAGGAATATTACCTGGGTGACAAGCCTCTCTATCTCAAGGCCGTGCAGAACTCGCTCGAGAGCTATTCGCGCGACGGCATCATTCAGACGAGCGGCATGCAGAGCGTGCTCGACATGCTGCGCCAGCTCGATCCCGAGCTGAAGGATGCCAAGGTCGATCTCGCTGCGACCTTCAACGACCGCTTCGTGCGGCAGGCTGCGATATAAGCCGGAGGGCTTTCGGAAAGATGTCGCCGGCATGGCACCTGTGCCGGCGACATGGTTTTGCCTCTGCACCGGCAGCGCGCCCGCTCGGTTGACAGAAGGGCGCCTGACGGTACCTCATCCGGTGTTGAAGAATCGGTGTTCTCGTATCCCCGAAGGCTCCCGAAGAGGTCTGCTCCGCATGTCCCGTCGCTTTGTCACCCTCGATGTCTTTACGGGCGAGCGCTTCGCCGGAAATCCTCTTGCCGTCGTCCTGGAGGCGGACGGGCTGGATACGGCCGGAATGCAGCGGATTGCGAAGGAGTTCAATCTCTCCGAGACCGTCTTCGTTTTCCCGCCCTCCGAGCCGCGCCAGCGGGCCGATATTCGTATTTTCACGCCTGCCCGTGAACTGCCATTCGCCGGTCATCCCACCGTCGGAACGGCGGTGCTCCTGGCCATTCTCGATCAGAACGGCGAGCCGGGTGCCGTCGTATTCGGGCTGAAGGAGCAGGTCGGGATCGTTCCCTGTGTCGTCGATGTGGTGGATGGGACGAGCGGTTCGGCTCGGTTCCGCCTGCCGCGCCTGCCCTTCGTCTGGGGCGAGGGCAAGGAGACCAAGGATTGTGCCTGGGCTCTCGGCCTCGACCCGACGGAGATCGGTTTCGGCCAGCATATTCCGAGCCGCCATTCGGCTGGCGTAGCCTACGATCTCGTGCCGGTCTCGTCCTTCGAGGCCCTGGCACGCTCCAAGCCGCAAGGCGAGGCCTTCGATAAGACATTCAACGACAGCGATCATCCGGCAGCTTATGTCTATGCCCGCGTTCCCGATGCGGAGGGCCTGAGGTTTCGCGCACGCATGTATGGTCCCGGTATGGGCATCGCCGAAGACCCGGCAACCGGCTCCGCTGCAGCCGCCTTTGCGGGCGCCCTCATGCAATGCGAGCCCCTGGGCGATGGCGAGCACAACATCGTCATTGAGCAGGGCGTCGAGATGGGCCGCCCGAGCGAGATCTCTCTGCAGATGACGATCAAGGGTGGGGCGTTGGTCTCAGCCGAGATCGGTGGGCAGGCGGTGATGGTGAGCCGCGGCGAGATCATCGCGTGAATCGCGAGCCTCAGATCCGGCGCGTCACCCGCGTCGAAGCCTGTTTGCGTCCGCTGGATTGGGAATGGCCCAAGCATAACCGGGAATTCATCGCCGAGAACTGGAAGCGCCGCACGGCGGGCAAGCCGCAGATGTTCAACGGGCGGGTGCTGCTGCTCCAGGATGTCGCGTTCGAGCAGGATCTGTGCCGCGGCACCTATTTCGAGGTCGATTACGCGGATTTCGTCGCCTGGATCGACAAGGGCTATCCGGACCCCGCCATCGCCAACGGCTTCGCCATGGGCGCGCTGCGCGGTTCCGACGGAGCTTTCATCTGCGGGGTCATGGGGAACGGCACGACGAATGCGGGCCGGGTCTATTTCCCGGCTGGGACGCCGGATTGCGAGGATCTGAGGTCGGAGGGTTCCGTCGACCTTGCAGGAAGTCTCATTCGCGAACTTGAAGAAGAGACAGGTCTTTCCGAGAGCGACTACCATGTGGACGACGAGTGGATCATCGTCCAGCGCTGGCCGACCATCGCGCTCCTGCGGATGGTGACGCTGCCGGTCATGGCAGAGGAGGGCGCGGCGAAGATCCGCGCCAACATCGCGGCCCAGCACGAACCTGAATTGCAGGATGTGCGCATTGTCCGCGGGAAAGAGGATATCGATCCGGAGCGGATGCCGCTCTTCCTGCAATCTTTCTTTGCGTGGGTCTTTGATCAGAGATAGCCGTGGCGGGACTTCGTGGTGTTGACCATGCGCACGGCTTCTGCATCGCGCCCGGCCGCGCAGGCAGCCTCGGCTTGACCTAGCTCCCGGTCGACCCGGTTATAAACCGACTGGTTCACATGCCCCATGGCAAGATCGTTGCTCATCACGGCGCGGTAGCGGTCGATCTCGCCCTTGCAGCCCGATCCGTCGGGCATGCGGAAGCTGGGCGGCGTGATGCTGGTGCTCGCGGGGGCAGGGGCTGAGGCGGTCTGATTGCAGGCGGCCAGCGGCAGCGCCAGCAATCCCGTCAGACAGAGGGAACGGATCGCTGTTCTCATGGAAACACTCCTGGAGACGTAGAAGCGAGGAATAAAGGCCAAGCTTCATCCGATCTAGAGCAGTTTGGAGAGAGACCAGCCCTGCCGAGCTTCGAGTCATAACCCATACGATAGTCGAGCTTTGTCTTTTCGTTTGTTTCAACGGCTTGCCATCTTACTGAAGCCCCGTTACAAACGGGTCCGTTGTTCGCGGCTTCATGCCCGCGGCCGAGGAGGATTTGGGCAGCGATGATCATCGGCTCCCACAGCGCATCGATGAACGGTTCCGCTCCTGCGGCCGATCGCGCGCGTCTTCTTGGCCTCCTTCTCCTTAGCTGCCCCTGAGGGTCGGCTGGGCGTCGCCGCCTGGGCTCTCAGGGGTTCTGAAACAGCAGGAACAACCTTGAGCGCCAAGGATCGCTCCTTCGGGCCGCTCCCTCCGAGAAGGACTAGACTAATGACCGCTTCCGTATCCGGCTCCTCCAAGGACCGCGTTCTGATCTTCGACACGACCTTGCGCGACGGCGAGCAATGCCCCGGCGCGACCATGACCCTGGAGGAGAAACTCGAGGTTGCGGAACTGCTTGACACCATGGGTGTCGACATCATCGAAGCTGGCTTTCCCATCGCCTCCAATGGCGATTTCGAGGCGGTTTCGCTCATCGCCAAGCAGGTGAAGCGGGCAACTGTCGCCGGACTCGCCCGCGCCATTTCTGCCGATATCGCCCGGGCCGGCGAAGCGGTGCGTCATGCAGCCCGTCCCCGCATCCACACCTTCGTCTCCACCTCGCCGATCCATCTGGCGCACCAGATGCGCAAGTCGGAGGAAGAGGTTCTGGAGATCATCACCAACACGGTGACCCAGGCACGCAACCTGGTCGAGGACATTGAGTGGTCGGCTATGGACGCCACCCGTACTCCCATCGACTACCTGTGCCGCTGCGTCGAGGCCGCTATCAAGTCCGGCGCCACCACCATCAACCTGCCCGATACGGTGGGCTACGCGACGCCCGACGAATATCGCGCCATGTTCCGGGCCGTGCGCGAGCGCGTGCCGAATGCCGACAAGGCGGTCTTCTCGGCCCATTGCCACAACGATCTGGGTCTGGCCGTGGCGAACTCTCTGGCGGCATTGGAAGGCGGCGCTCGGCAGATCGAGTGCACCCTCAACGGCATCGGCGAGCGGGCGGGTAATGCGGCCCTGGAAGAGATCGTCATGGCGATCAAGACCCGCGGTGACGTGCTGCCCTACGAGACCGGCATCGAGGCCACCATGCTGACCCGCGCCTCGAAGCTGGCCTCTGCCGCCACTTCCTTCCCGGTGCAGTACAACAAGGCCATCGTCGGCCGGAACGCTTTCGCCCATGAGAGCGGCATCCATCAGGACGGCATGCTGAAGAATGCCCAGACCTATGAGATCATGACGCCGGAAAGCGTCGGCGTGTCCAAGACCTCCCTGGTCATGGGCAAGCATTCGGGCCGCGCGGCCTTCCGCAACAAGCTGGAGGAACTGGGCTACAGCCTCTCCGACAACCAGTTCCAGGATGCCTTCGAGCGCTTCAAGGAACTCGCCGACCGCAAGAAGCACGTCTATGACGAAGACATCGAGGCCCTGGTCGATCAGAACATCGCCATGGCCCATGACCGCATCAAGCTGGTCTCGCTCCACATCGTCGCCGGAACCCGTGGACCGCAGCGCGCCACCATGCGGCTCCAGGTCGACGACAAGGTCGTCATCGAGGAGCAGGAGGGCAATGGCCCGGTGGATGCCACCTTCAACGCCATCAAGGCCCTGGTGCCCCACGAGGCGGTTCTGGAGCTCTATCAGGTTCACGCGGTGACCGAGGGCACGGACGCCCAGGCCGAGGTCTCTGTGCGCCTTTCCGCCGACAACCGCAGCGTGACCTCCCGCGCGGCCGATCCGGACACCCTGGTGGCCTCAGCCCAGGCCTATCTCGGCGCCCTCAACAAACTCATGAGCCGAGGAGCTCGTCTCCACGCCCAGCACGCGGCGGAGTAACATTCCTTCATCTTGATACATCCCCGGTTCGTGCCGGGGGTGTATCGCTATCGGCAAAGCTTCAGATTGCGGGCGCTTCCGCCGGCGGTTCGAACCTGTCTGAGAGATGGCCTCGCGCAGCTTGGCCCTAAGTGCGGTTAGATCCGCTCAAGCTGCTCAAAAGATTATCTTGAAGAGATTGGTGGGTGTGCAAGGATTCGAACCTTGGACCCGCTGATTAAGAGTCAGCTGCTCTACCAACTGAGCTACACACCCGTCGCCGAAGCGAGTTCAGCGGCGCGATGTCCGCTGAAGAGGCCGTGCGTGTAACAAACCGCTTGCCCCCTGTCTAGCCCGTTTGATGCGGTTTTCGGCCTCGGATTGCAGATTTTAACGGGGCGCCTCCGCCGGCCTCCTTCCTGTGCCTTCCCATCGTGTGAGTCGGATCCGGCGGAACGGTCAGGCTTTCCGATCATTGACATGGATTATGTCGACCGCCGCGCGTGAACGGCGGCAAGCGGGAGGCTGGCCCCATGAACGATGTGCCGAAGATCGAACCCTATCCTGGTCCTGCGGGCGGGTGGGGATCCCTCAAATCCGTCGAGACCATTCTGACGAGGGAGGGCCGGCTCGTCAGCGGCAATGCGATCCTGCTCAAGCAGAACAAGCCGGACGGTTATGCCTGCGTGAGCTGCGCCTGGGCTAAGCCGGCGGAGCCGCACCCGTTCGAATATTGCGAGAACGGCGCCAAGGCCACGGCGTGGGAGCTGACCACCAAGCGGGTGACGCCCGAGTTCTTCAGCGAGCATACTCTCTCCGAGCTTAGAACCTGGACCGATCACGACCTTGAGGAAGCCGGACGCCTGACGCATCCCATGCGCTTCGACGCGGCCTCCGATACCTATGTTCCCGTAAGCTGGGATGATGCGTTCCACGAGATCGGCCAAGAGCTGAAAGGGTTCGATCCGCGCCAGGTGGTGCTCTATGCCTCCGGCCGAGCGTCCCTTGAAACCTCCTATATGTGGGCGCTGTTCGCCCGGCTCTACGGCACCAACAACCTGCCGGATTCTTCCAACATGTGCCACGAGAGCACCTCGGTGGCTCTCCCACAAAGCATCGGCGTTTCCGTGGGCACCGTGATCCTCGACGACTTCGAGAAAGCCGACTGCATCCTGTTCTTCGGCCAGAATGTCGGCACCAACAGCCCGCGCATGCTGCATCCCCTCCAGGACGCCTCGAAGCGCGGTGTCCCCATCATCACCTTCAATCCTCTGAAGGAGCGAGGTCTCGAGCGTTTCACCAATCCTCAGGCACCAACGGAGATGCTGACGGGATCTGAGACGCGCATCTCGTCGCAATATCACCAGGTCAAGATCGGTGGCGACATCGCGGCCCTCATGGGGATGGCCAAGGCCCTGATCGAAGCCGACGATAGAGCCCGGCAGGTCGCGAGCAGGCCCGTTCTCGACCATGCCTTCATCGCCGAGCACACCCATGGCTTCGAGGAATTCGCCCGGGCCGCCCGGCAGGCGTCGTGGCCCGAGCTGGAACGCCGCTCCGGCCTCCCTCAAACCACACTGGAAGCCGCGGCGAATGTTTATGCCCAGGCAAATGCGGTCATCGGCATCTACGGCATGGGGCTGACCCAGCACAAGGCCGGCGTCGAGAACGTGCAGATGCTCGTCAATCTGCTGCTCCTGCGCGGCAATATCGGCAAGCCGGGCGCCGGCATCTGCCCGGTGCGCGGGCATTCCAACGTGCAGGGACAGCGCACCGTCGGCATTGCGGAAAAGCCCGAGCTGGTGCCTCTCGACAAGCTCAAGGAACAGTACGGTTTCGAGCCGCCGCGTTGGAAGGGCATGACCACGGTCGAGGTCTGCGAGGGCATCCTCAAAGGCGAGGTGAAGGCCTTCGTGGCACTCGGCGGAAACTTCGTGCGGGCTGCGCCGGAAACAGCAGCTTTGGAGGAGGCTTGGACACGCCTGCGCCTGTCCGTGCAGATCTCGACCAAGCTCAATCGCAATCACCTGATCCCGGGTGAGATTTCCTACATCCTCCCGTGCCTCGGGCGCATCGAGGTCGACGAACAGGAAACCGGGCCGCAGGCCGTTGCCGTCGAGGATTCGACGGCCTGCATCCACGGCTCCAAGGGCGTGGCGAAGCCCGCAAGTCCCGATCTTCTGTCGGAGCCGCGTATCGTCGCGGAGATCGCGAAGGCGACATTGCCTGCAAACGACAAGGTTCCCTGGGATGAATGGGTGGCCGATTATGCTCTCGTTCGCGATGCGATCGAGGAAACCTATCCGGATGATTTCCGCGGCTTCAACGAGCGCATGTGGCAACCCGGCGGCTTCCATCGCCCCATCGCAGCCCGCGAGCGGCAATGGAAGACCAAGACGGGCAAGGCCAACTTCATCTCCCCCAAGAGCCTGGAAGCAGATCTCGGCATCGAGGAGTATGACCCTAATGTCTTCAGGCTCATGACAGTACGCTCCAACGATCAGTTCAACACGACAGTCTACGGCTATCACGACCGATTCAGAGGCGTTCGCGGCACCCGCATGGTGCTCTTCATGAACCGCAACGATATTGCTCGCCTGGAGCTGGCGGAGGGAGACCTCGTGACGCTGACGACCGCCGTCGATGATGGCGTCGTGCGTCAGGTGAGCGGATTGCGCGTCACGCCCTACGAGATTCCCGAAGGCTGCTGTGCCTCTTACTATCCGGAGTGCAATCCACTGATCCCGGTCTGGCATCATGCGGATCAGAGCAAGGTGCCGGCTGCGAAATCCATTCCAATCCGCATCGATCTTCTGCAGCGACATCAGCCGGAGGCGGCAGAATGACCCTGCACCTGTCGCCCATTATCAGCCTGCCGCGCATGAGCGTGGCACAGGATGCCTGTGCCTCCGGAGAACGCATTGTGCCGGAGGAAACGCCGATTGCTCTGACTTACAACGGATCGACCCATGCAGTGATGATGGCAAGCCCCTCCGATCTGGAAGATTTCGCCCTTGGGTTCAGCCTGTCGGAGGGGATCATTTCCGATTCCGCCGATCTTTTGTCGATGGACGTTGTCGAGCACGATCTCGGATGCGAGATCAGGATGTGGCTGTCGGATCGCTGCGGTCGCGCCTACCGGATACGCAGGCGCGCATTGGCAGGTCCCGTCGGTTGCGGCTTGTGTGGCGTGGAATCCCTGGCTGAGGCCGCTCGTCCTGTCGAGCCGGTCACAGGTCAACTTAGATTGCCGCCTGCCGCCATCAAGGCGGCCATGGCCGACCTTTCCGAGGCTCAGCGCCTGAACAGGGAGGCGCGAGCCATTCATGCCGCGGCTTTCTGGCGTCCGGGGAAGGGCGTGGTCGCCATCCGGGAGGACGTCGGCCGGCATAACGCGCTCGACAAGTTGGCCGGAGCCCTGGCTGGAGCATCGGAGACATGTTCCAACGGTCTGGTGCTGCTGACCAGCCGCGTCTCGGTCGAGATGGTGCAGAAGGCCGCCCGCATGGGTGCGCCGATCCTGGTTGCCATCTCGGCGCCCACGGCTTTGGCTGTCCGCGTGGCGGAGAGCTGCGGCATCACCCTGGTGGCAATCGCCCGGGGCGACGCCTTCGAGGTGTTCACCCATCCAGACCGCATCGACCTTCGAGCATCCTGAGGGAACGAAGCTGCGCTGAACCGATTGTGTCAACAGCGAAGCTTCATCTCGGGCGCAGTGCCTGATCAGGAAAGGTTACGCGGCACGGGCGATGGCGCAGCTCTTCACACCGGCGGCAACCACTCTGTTTCGGGTGGCCATCGTGCTCATTAGCTTAGGCGTCGTCGCTGCCGGCGGCATGGCCTATGTCTGGGCGCGCTCCGGCAGCACCTGGAACGTGGGCAAGCCGGCATCGCAGCCGGTCCCTTTCCGGCACGATCTCCATAGCGGATCGCTCGACATCGATTGCCGCTATTGCCACTCGAGTGTGGAGCGTGCGGCCGATGCGGGCATGCCATCCGCCCAGACCTGCATGTCGTGCCATTCGCAGGTGTGGGTGGGAGCAAGCGTCCTCGAGCCGGTCCGATCGAGCTTCATCCTCGGTCAGCCGATCGAGTGGATCTCCGTTCATCGCCTGCCGGACTACGCTTATTTCCATCACGCCGTTCACGTGACCAAAGGGGTGGCCTGCGAGACGTGCCACGGGCGCGTCGATCAGATGCCGAAGACAGTGAAGACCGAGACCATGTCCATGGGATGGTGCCTGGATTGTCATCGCGATCCCGTGCCGCAACTGCGACCACGAGAGGCCGTGTTCGAGATGGGTTACGAGCCGCACGGAACGGACCTGCCGGAAGACGTGCGCGTGTTCTATCAAGAGGCATCGCGGCGCCTCACCAGCTGCAACACGTGCCACCGGTAGACGCGATGCGTGAAGGAGCGCCACTCGATCTCGACGCCGTGAAGGCCCGCCTCGCCACCGAGGAAGGGCCAAGACTCTGGCGCAGTCTGGAGGAACTGGCCGATAGGCCGGAGGTGCGCCGCTATGTGGAGGCCGAATTCCCGGACATCGTGCAGGCGTCCTCCATCGACCGGCGGACCTTGCTCCGGCTCATGAGCGCTTCTTTCGCGCTTGGAGGTGTTGCCGCCTGTAACGTCCGCACGGACGCACCGCTTCTGTCGCAGAGCCGCAACATGCCAGGCTACACGCTAGGCGTGCCGCTCACCATTGCCACATCGCTGCCATTGAACGGCTACGGCCGGGGCGTTCTCGTAAAGGTGCAGGAGGGGCGCCCGATCAAGATTGAGGGAAATCCCCTGCACCCGGCAAGCCTCGGTGCAACGGACGTGTTCGCACAGGCCGACATCCTGTCCCTCTACGATCCGGACAGGTCCGATATGCCAGTTCAGAATGGCGCTGTACGAAGCTGGGAGGAACTCACGAGCTTCATCCGGCCCGTGCGCAATGAACTGGTTGTGGCAGAGGGGCGGGGTTTGCACATCCTGATGCCGCCGACCTCGTCGCCGACTCTGCAAAAGCTGACGGCACAGGCGCGGCAGCTCTTTCCCCACGCACGATGGCATGTGTTCGCGCCCATCGACGATGACAACAGGCGAGAAGCCGCCATGGCCGCGTTCGGGCGGGACCTCGATCGCGTCTACGACCTGACTCAAGCCGATACCATCGTCACCCTCGGCGGCGACTTGTTCGCCGAAGAACCGGGGCATCTGCGCTATGCGGCGGATTATCAGGCACGACGGAGGATGCAGGATCGCGCATTGCCGCGTCTCTTCGCCGTCGAGACTCGGCCGAGCCTAGCCGGCGCTCGTGCGGACGAGCGTATTCCGCTGCGGCCGAGGGATTTCGACGCTTTCACTCAGGCGCTCGCGGCGGCTATCGGAATAGGTTCGGTGCCAGCATCCGCGCCGCATCCCTCCATCGCGAAACTCGCGGACGCGTTGCGCCAAGCTGGGCCCCGCAGCCTTGTCGCGGCGGGGCGCGAGCAGCCGGCGCGGGTTCATGCTCTCGTGCATGCGATCAATGCCGGCCTCGGCGCTTTCGGCACGACGATCCGCACCATCGAACCGGTCCGACCGATGGCGAGCGACATGGGCACGCTCGCGGATCTTGCACGGGCCATCGATGCCGGTGAGGTATCCCATCTCGTCATTCTTAGTGGCAACCCGGTCTATACCGCTCCGGCAGACATCGATCTGGCATCGCTCATCCGACGCGTGCCACTGTCTCTGCATCTCGGCCAGCATCGCGACGAGACGGCGTCCGCCTGTCAATGGCACATCCCCGAAGCTCATCCGCTTGAAAGCTGGGGTGACCTGCGGGCCTTCGACGGCACGGTGGGTTTGCGTCAGCCTGCGACGATGCCGCTGAAGCCGGGACTGAGCGTGGAGGAGTTCCTCGGTCTCATGGCGGGGCAGAATCTGGATGGGCACGCCCTCGTTCAGGCGACGTGGCGCGAGGCCTGGGGCGAGGACTTCGAGGAGCGCTGGGCGCGCTCGCTCGAAGATGGCGTGATCGAGGGATCGGCTTTGCCGGCCATCGATGTGACCGTGCGATCCGATTGGAATGTCGAGCCTGCCGCTCCTTCTTCATCGGGTGGAATCGACGTGGCCTTCGCTCCCGATCCGTCCATCTGGGATGGCTCCTACGCGAACAATGGCTGGCTGCAGGAATTGCCGAAGCCTTTGACGAAGCAGGTCTGGGGTAACGCGGCACTCATCGCGCCGGAGACGGCCGCCGTCTTCGGCTTGTCGTCGGGCGATGGCATCGATCTCACGGTCGAAGGGCGTGCCATCCGTGCGCCCGTCTGGATCTTGCCGGGCCATGCGCCGGGTGCGGTGACGCTGACCCTGGGCTATGGCCGCAAGCTCGCTGGCAGGATCGGCAACGGCATCGGATTCGATACCTATGCGTTGCGTCCCTCGCGGCAGCCTTGGATCGCTGTGGGCGAGATCAGGAAGGTCGGTGAGCGGATCACGGTCATTTCCACACAGCAACACCATTCGCTGCAGGGCCGCGACATCGTGCGCATCGTCACCCACGATCAGACGCCCGCACCAGAGCAGGCCGATCATCCCTCGCTCTATCCGGAATGGCCTTATGATGGCCATGCCTGGGGCATGGCCATCGATCTCGATGCCTGCATCGGCTGCAATGCCTGCGTTGTCGCGTGCCAGGCCGAGAACAACGTCGCGGTCGTCGGTCCGGAGGAGGTGGCGAAGGGGCGCGAGATGCATTGGCTGCGGATCGACCGCTATCATGCCGGCGACCCCGCCAATCCCGACACCTATTTCCAGCCCGTGCCCTGCATGCATTGCGAGAAGGCACCCTGCGAGGTCGTGTGCCCGGTCAACGCCACGGTGCATTCGTCGGAGGGGCTCAACGACATGGTCTATAACCGCTGCATCGGCACGCGGACCTGCTCGAACAATTGCCCTTACAAGGTGCGGCGCTTCAACTTCATTGATTATCAGGGAACGGATTACAGCGCCTCTGCCGATGCCATGAATCCCCAGGTGACGGTTCGGGATCGCGGCGTCATGGAGAAATGCACCTATTGCGTCCAACGCATCGGCACAGCTCGCGCCGGCGCGCGCGTCGAGGACAGACCCCTGCGCGACGGTGAGATCATGACGGCTTGCCAGCAATCCTGCCCGACGCAGGCCATCGTGTTCGGCGACGTGAACGATCCCGACAGCGCCGTGAGCCGGCTCAAGCGGAACCCGCGCAATTATGCGCTGCTCGGCAACCTGAACACGAAGCCACGCACCACCTATCTCGCCCGCATCGAATCCTCATTGGAGAACGGGTAGCCGGATGACCAGCGAGGCCCAAGCCGTTACGAGCACGGTCGCGGAGGTTCCGCTCACCCGCCGCTTCGGCTGGATGTGGTGGATAGCGCTCCTGGCCTCCGCCGCGCTTGTGCTGCTTCTCGGCTATACGCTGGTGTCCGTCACGATCATCGGCGTCGGCGTCTGGGGTGTGAACATTCCCTTCGTGTGGGGCTTCGACCTCATCAACTACGCCTGGTGGATCGGCATCGCCAATGGCGCGAGCCTCTTCGCGGCCATCCTGGTACTGCGTCGGCATGATCTGCGTACGGCAGTCAATCGCTTCGCGGAGGGCGTGGCATTCTTCGCCGTGATCTGTGCGGGAATCTTCCCGATTTTCCATCTCGGGCGCCCGTGGCTGTTCTACTGGGTGTTTCCCTATCCTGCGACCTTCGAGGTCTGGCCGCAGTTCCGCAGCACCCTGACATGGGATTTCTGGGCCATCAGCACCCATGCCATCGTCACGAGCCTGCTCTGGTATGTCGGCCTCATTCCCGACCTCGCGACCCTGCGCGACCGGGCCCGCCGCAGGACATCGAAGCGCATCTACGGTGTCCTTGCACTCGGCTGGCGCGGCTCCTTGCGCCATTGGGCCTATCATCAGCGCGCCTATCGCCTCGTCGCCATCCTGGTGCTGCCGCTGATTCTCATCATGCAGAGCACAGTGGCCTTCGAATTCGCCGTGACACTGGTGCCCGATTGGCATGAGACACGCCAGCCGCTCCATTTCGTGGCCACCGGCCTGGCCCAGGGCCTGTCCATCGTTCTCCTCGTCGCCATGCTGTTGCGCTGGGGCCTGCGGCTGGGGCGTTACATCGATGAAAGCGATATCGATCTTCTGGGCAAGCTCGTCCTCGCGAGCGCTCTGGTGTCGGGCTATCTCTATCTTGACGAGATTGCTTCGGCTCTTCTCGCGGATCGATTGACGCAGGAAGCCATGTTCAACCGCATGATCGGCGATTACGGGGGTCTTTACTGGACGGCTGTCGTCTACAGCGTCGTGATCCCGCAGCTTCTCTGGCTGAAGGCTGCGCGGCAGAGCACCATCGCGGGGGTCTTTGTCGGCTTCTCTATCGGTATCGGCATCTGGTTCGACCGGTATTCGATCATCGTCGGCGGGCTCCAGACCGATCATCTGCCGTCGGTCTGGCGAACTTACACGCCGACCCTTGCCGAGACCGGGCTCTTCCTCGGAACCGTTGGGCTGTTCGCGGCTCTTCTCCTCCTGTTCGTGCGCTTTCTCCCCGTAGTCTCCATGTTCGAGACCCGGCATGACGAGCATCTGGAGAAGTCCTCATGACGCAGCGCCTCTATGGCATCATGGCCGAATTCAGGAATCCAGAAGCCCTGGTGGAGGCCGTCAGGGCGGCGAAACGTGCCGGGTTCAACAAACTCGAAGTGTTCAGCCCGTTTCCGCTGTCCGATCTTGCGGAAGAGCTTGGGATCCACACGACCATCATTCCCTGGATCGCGTTCGTTGCGGCGCTGATCGGCGCCGGAATCCAGTATGGCTCCCAGTACTGGATGAACGCGGTCGATTATCCCTTGAATGTCGGCGGTCGCCCTCTCGACAGTTGGCCCGCCTTCATTCCATCCACCTTGATCGTCGCCATTCTGTGGGCGGGCGCGGCGACATTGATCGGCCTGCTTCTGATTCTACGCTTGCCGCGATTGCACCATCCGGTCTTCGAGGTGCACGGCTTCGAGCGAGCTTCCAACGACCGGTTCTTCCTCTGCATTCTCAGCGAGGATCCGCTTTTCGAGAGCGAAGCCACGCGAAACTTCCTGGAGGCATTGTCGCCGCAGATCGTGCGGGAGGTTCCCGCATGCGATTAGCGGCGGCCTTCATCGCTGTCTTTCTTCTAGCGGCCTGTGATACCGGCACGGAACAGCGGGATGCCGTCGCCTCGACCCGCGCCATTCAAAGGCCGTATCTGCCTGTTCCTCCAGGCAGCATCGCCAGGGGCACGGCGGCACGGCAGGCCGCTCTTGCAGCACCGGGGCCGGAGGTGACGCAAGAGCTCATGGCACGGGGCGAAGAACGGTTCCGCGCTTTCTGCTCCCCATGCCATGGCGTCAGCGGGCGCGGCGATGGAACGGTGGTCGCACGTGGCTTCCCGCCACCGCCCTCCTATCACGAGGAGCGCCTGCGCGTGCTTGCACCGGAGCAGATCGTGCAGGTGATCACCCACGGCAAGGGCCGAATGTTCCCATACGCGGACCGCGTGCTCCCGGAGGAACGCTGGGCCATCGCCCATTACGTCAAAGCCTTGCAGGCCCGTGGGTCCGGCGCGGCTCCGGAGGCGATACGCCCATGAATACGATGGAAATTTTCTATATCGTATTCGTGTCCCTGTCCGGGGTCGCGATGGGCAGCCTCGCGGCGCTCATGATCGGCCATCTCATGGACGAACATTGGCTTGCTCACGTGCGGGCGGAGATCGAGGCCGCGGCGCTGACGCTGCCCCTGCTGCTGCTTCTTGGCATTCCTCTCGCCTTCGGTCTCGCAGAGCTTTTTCCGTGGGTTACCGGGCGGGCGGGTCTGCCGCCACTGCGGGCGGCCTTTCTGAGCCCTGCCTTCTATCTCGCGCGAAGTGCCGTCTACCTTGCGGTCTGCGCTGGACTGGCATTCTGGCTGATCCGGACGCGACATGTACGCCGCGCCAGCGCCATTGGCCTGGCTCTTCTAACCCCTGTCATGAGTTTTGCCGCTTACGACTGGGTTCTGTCGCGTGAGCCGCATTGGTGGTCGAGCCTGTTCGGCTTTGCCTTCGGCCTGAGCCAGGTTCTCGCCGCCCTCGCCATTGCGATTCTCGTGACCATGCTCAAGCCGAAGCATGCTTCGCCGAAGCGCATGAAGAGCCTTGAACGTGCTTTGCTGACGCTCGCCTTGCTCACGGTCTGGACATGGTTCGCGCAGTTCCTGATCGTCTGGCTCGCCAATCTGCCGGATGGCGCGGAGTGGTATTTGAGGCGCTCCGATCCGGAAAGCCTCGCTCTTCTCAAGGTCTCATATGGCCTGATGCTGGTTGCAATCGTCGTGCTGGTTCCCTCAGGCGTGAGCCGCATCGGCATGATCGTTGGAAGCGCACTCGCTCTTCTGCACCATGGAACGCATATCATCTGGATTCTTCAGCCCAGGGGTGAGCCTTCCTGGTTCGATCTCGGTCTCATCGCCATCCTCGCCGCTCTCTGGATCGTAGCCCTCGCGATCGTCATGCAGCTTCGTCCCACCTATGCGGAGGAAGGTGCAGCCGAGCCCTAACCTTTCGCGTCTGTCTCTGCGGTCTGGTTCGGGACGATGCGGCGCGTCCTGGGCTCCGTCTCCGATGGAGTGAGCGCCGGCTCCGGGAGATCGACCGTCGTCTCCTCGCCGCGGAGCGGAAGCGGCGGCTCCGGGGGAAAGACCCGGGCCCCGCTGTCGCCGAGAGTATAGAGATAGCTCGCGATATGGCGGGCTTCGGCCTCCGTCACGCTCTGTGACGGCATGCCGGTGCTGGGCTTCAGCGCCACGGGATCGACCAGCCACGCGATCAGGTTCTGCGGCGTGTTCGGCAGGAATCCGGCGAGAAGGTGCTGCTGAGCATAGTCCTTCAGTTCCGGGCCGACCCGGCCTCTCGCACCTCTGACCCCGCTGATCGCGTGGCAGGTGCCACAGCCATAGGATTGGATCAAGGCACGCCCCCGCTCGGGCTCGCCACCCGCGATTTGCGACGCGACGGATTTCTCCTGCGGGTCGCTGCATGCGGTCAGTCCTGCAACGGCCGGGATGATTGCGATGCGGAGGAGTATGTGCCTGATCATGAACTCTGCTTGACGAGGTCCGATGGGGCAACCGGCAACGGCTTCCTCCGTTCCCGTCCTGGCGGCGTCACGAGCCTGTGTGCCATGATCAATCCGGCGATGAGATAGATCCCACACATGGGAAGGGACATGATCGCGCCCGCCAATTGCTGATCTTCCAACGCGGTCAAACCCCACTTGGCCGTATCTGGCGTGTGATACAAAGCCTCGCGCGCGAAGCTGAGGAGCGCACTGAGCAATCCGCTCTGCAAAAGTGTGACGAAGCATGCGATCAGTGCCGCCGCCGCTGCTTCACGTCCTGTCCTTGCCTTGATGATGCCGCGCCAGAACAGCAGCGCGGTGCCGAAGAACATGAGGTGTTCCAGCCAGTGGATAAAGTCGGAGGCAACGGCGGCATCGAAGAGCGTCGGGCTGTGCCAGACCCACAGGGTCGCCATATGGATCATCGCTGCCGGGACCGGTCTTGCACAGGGCGCGAGGAAGGCGAGGGTCGATCTCATCGGTCCGTTGCGAGCCAGTCCGCGCCGCCAGTGCTCGGGCAGCGCCCAGAGCCACACGACCTCCGGCTTGCCGAGAACGAGGAGTGGCGGCGCAACGGCGATCAGAAGAATGTGCTGGACCATGTGAGCCGAGAGAAGCGGCTTGGAGAGCCCCTCCAGCGGGGAGAGAAGGGCGATGACCAGCATCGCGATTCCAGCAGCGAAGCTGAGAATCTGCGGCATGCCGAACCCCGGCAGAAGGCGCCCGAGGCTTCGCCGCAGACGCCACACGCCGAGGGCGAACATGACGCTTGAAACAATGAGCGGGATCGTGACCAGCGGATCGGCCGCCCAGGAATGCCAAAGGTCCCCAGGGCCATGAGGTGCCGTTCCATGGGCAAGGGCAGGGCGGCTGAACAGAAGGACGGCTAATCCAGTGACGAGGCTGAGCCCGTGTCTTCGGTGTCGGCTGGGTGATATTTCGAGGGAACCAACGCTCACGGCCAAGCTTATCCGTTCAATGCATGCGAAACCGATGTAGGGCGAATGGAGCTCGAGGCGACCCGGCATTGCCCTCGATGGCGGCTGCGCACCTGGACGAGGTGTGTGAATGCGGTTGCGTGTGTCCTGGCCCTTGCGGGTTGCAGCGGCGTGCAATCGGCGCTCGATCCGGCGGGTGGTGATGCTCTCCGGATCTATTGGCTCACCGTCATCATGACGGCGGGTGCCATCCTCATCTTCCTCGTTGTTACGAGTCTCGTGCTTTATGCGGTCTTCGCCCCGCCCGAGCGGAGGGCCTGGCTCGGAAGCCGCCGGACCATCGTCTATGGTGGATTGGCCTTTCCGATCGTCGTGCTGTCGATGCTTCTGCCCTACGGCCTCATCGTCATGCGCGACACGGATGCTCCGGTAAGGGGCGCGCTTCCCATAGAGGTGATCGGCGAGCAATATTGGTGGCGGGTGAAATATTCGGCCGAGCGCGGACAGCCCGAGTTCTCGACGGCGAACGAAATCGTCGTTCCCATCGGGCGGCCCATTGCCGTTTCTGTCACCGCGGCCGATGTGATCCACAGCTTCTGGATTCCGAATTTCGGCGGCAAGATCGACATGATCCCAGGCCGCATCAACCGGCTCAACTTCACGGCCGAACGACCCGGTGTCTATCGCGGTGTCTGCGCCGAGTTCTGCGGCGACCAGCATGCGCGCATGGCCTTCGATGTGGTTGCGATGGAGCCGGTCGCCTTCGATGCCTGGAGAGCAGCGCAGGCCAAGCCTGCTGCGGAGCCGGACCTTCCGCTTCTCGTACGCGGCCGCGAACTCTTTCGCGTGGGCGGATGCGGATCCTGCCATGTGGTGCGTGGAACCGACGCCAATGGGTGGTTCGGCCCCGACCTGACCCATGTGGGCAGCCGCCGCACCATCGGGGCAGGCCAGTTTCCCAACAATATCGGCACGCTCGCCGGCTGGATCGCCAACACGCAGCACATCAAACCAGGAGTGCGGATGCCGTCCTATGGCTCGTTCACGGGGGAGGATCTGCGGGCATTGGCCGGTTATCTGGAGAGCTTGAAATGAACGCACCCGAGCGCCCCAGATCCTTCGAGCCGCGGCAGCCCGAGCTCCCCAATTCGCTGCCGCGCCCCGAAGGCGAGTTCGAGGCACTCAAGAAAACGTGGGAATCCCCGCGCGGTCTCAGCTTCATCACGGACGTCAACAACACCTATGTCGGCATATGGTATGTCGGCACCGCGTTCCTGTTCTTCATCCTGGCGGGCATCCTTGCGCTGATCATGCGCGCGCAGCTGGCGGTTCCAGAAAGCGACCTCGTCGGCCACGATCTCTACAACCAGCTCTTCACCATGCATGGCACGGTGATGATGTTCCTCTTCGCCGTTCCCGCCGTGGAGGCGGCGAGCGTCTATCTCCTGCCGAACATGCAGGCGGCGCGCGACCTGCCGTTTCCTCGCCTCTCGGCCTATGCCTTCTGGGCCTATTTCGTCGGCGGCCTCGTCTTCTTCGGTACGATCTTCTTCGGTCTCGCACCCAATGGCGGCTGGTTCATGTATCCGCCCCTCACGGGAACCAAGTACTCGCCCGCCGACAATGCGGATTGGTGGCTTCTCGGCATCGGTTTCATCGAGATCTCCGCCATCGCGGGCGCCATCGAGATCATCGTCGGTGTCATGAAGACGCGCGCGGTCGGCATGAGCCTCGACAAGCTGCCCGTTTACTCATGGGCCATGCTCGTCTTCGCGGTAATGATCATCATCGCCTTTCCGGCGATCATCCTCGCGACGCTGCTGCTGGAAATGGAGCGCGCCTTCGACTGGCCATTCTTCATTGCCGAGAGGGGCGGGGATCCGCTCCTGTGGCAGCACCTGTTCTGGTTCTTCGGCCATCCGGAGGTCTACATCATCTTCTTGCCGGCGACCGGCATGGTGTCGATGATCGTGCCGACCATGGCGCAGACGCCGCTCGTCGGCTACCGCCTGATCGTGCTCGCCCTGGTCGCAACCGGCTTTCTTTCCTTCGGCCTGTGGGTACATCACATGTTCGCAACGGGCCTGCCGAAGATGTCGTTGAGCTTCTTCTCGGCGGCCAGTACGGCGGTGGCGGTGCCGAGCGGCATCCAGGTCTTCGCCTGGATTGCCACCATCGCGTCGGGGCGCATGAAGCTGACCACGCCCTCGCTCTTCGTCATCGGTTTCCTGTTCATCTTCACGCTCGGCGGCCTTACAGGCGTGATGGTCGCCATGGCGCCTTTCGACTGGCAGGCGCATGACAGTTACTTCGTCGTCGCGCACCTGCATTACGTGCTGATCGGCGGCATGGTGTTTCCGCTCTTCGCCGCTTTCTACTACTGGATACCGGTCGCGAGCAAACATGCCCTGTCGGAGCGACTCGGTCGCTGGGTGTTCGGCCTCATGTTCCTTGGTGTGAACATGACCTTCCTGCCGATGCACATCACTGGCCTCATCGGCATGCCTCGGCGTGTCTATACCTATCCGGTCGGAATGGGATGGGACGCGCTCAATCTCGTCTCCACCATCGGCGCCTTCATGATCGCGGCCGGTGTCACGATCTTCGTCTACGATCTCGCCCGTAAGTTCCGGTTCGCGAGCGAGGACAATGCAGGCAATGTCTGGAATGCCGGCACTCTCGAATGGCTGCCGAACGGCAATTATGCCACGCGCAGCATTCCATCCGTCGTCAGCCGCGATCCTCTATGGGATCAACCGAACCTGCCGAAGGACGTGGAGGACGGTCGCTATTACATGCCCGGCACGGTCACGGGTGGACGCGAGGCGCTGGTGACGAGCCCGTTCGATGCGCGCCCGCAATATATCCTGCAGATTCCCGGTCCCGGATGGCAGCCCTTGCTCGCCGCCGTGTTCACGGCAGCGTTCTTTCTGCTCCTGACCGTCAAGATGGTGTTCCCGTCGGCGATCTGCGGTGTGCTTGCAATCGGCTTCGTGATCTGGTGGCTGTGGGAGACCGACCCAGGCCCGATCCGCCCACCGGCCGATATCGGCGGCGGCGTCGTTCTCCCGGTCTATGTCACCGGGCCCATGAACCATTCATGGTGGGCGATGATCGTCCTCATGGTCGTCGCCGGCATGGTCTTCACCTGCCTGATCTTCTCCTATCTCTTCCTGTGGCTCGTAAATCCCGGCGCCTGGCCGCCCCAAGGCGTCCAACTGCCCGAACGGATCTGGCCCTTCCTCGCAGCCACCCTCTACGTCGTCAGCGCCGCGCTCATCGCCTATGCCAGCCGCTCATTGCGAGGAGATGACCGCCGTAGTCCACGCTCCGTACCGCTTCTCATCGCCGTAGCGCTCCTGTTTGTCGGCGGCGCGTCGGCGGTCGATCTCTGGGCGCAGCGGCAATCGGCCTTAAGCCCATCGACCCATGCCTATGGCGCCGCCGTCTACGCCATCGTGGCGTTGCAAATCTTCTTCGTGCTGACGACACTCCTCATGGGGGGCTACACAATTGCCCGCTGGCTTGCTGGCAAGCTCGACAGCGTTCGCCGCACGACCTTCGATAACACGATGCTGTTCTGGTACTACACCGTTGGCCAGGGCCTTGTCGGTCTCACGGTCGTCTATGGTTTCCCGCACCTGACGGGAGGCCTTTAGCATGACCGGACGGACAGGACAGGTCATGCTCATGCTGGCCGGTCTCATCGCATGGGCAGTCCAGTTCA
The DNA here is from genome assembly GCF_016864375.1 of Microvirga sp. VF16. Classification (GTDB taxonomy): domain Bacteria; phylum Pseudomonadota; class Alphaproteobacteria; order Rhizobiales; family Beijerinckiaceae; genus Microvirga. The sequence continues at coordinate 1,667,343 of NZ_CP069354.1, forward strand.
CGCTCATTTATGGCGCGACATCGACATTGTGCGGCCGCGAATGGACCGGCACGACGATGCTCGGGATGGGCAACGTTCAGGCGATCATTCTCGCCACCACTATCCTGGCTTTCGTCGTCACCACCATCGCATTGGCATGGTCTCTGCGGACACATGCGCAGATAGGGAATCAAACCTCCACAGCAGATCGTTTCATGGGTCACACGGGCGCCCTGATCAACGGCTTCTCGCTTCTCGTGATCCTGTGGCAGGGGGTTCCGGCCTTCATCCTTCCGGCCTGTGCATAGAATTTTGATACCACGGGGTCATACGATGATCGACTGGCAGGAAATGTTCGTACCCGTTCACTCGATCCCCGAGATGATCGTGCGCGGGACAGTGACCTACATCATGCTGTTCCTGATCATGAGGTTTCTGCTCAAGCGGCAGACCGGCGTAATCGGTGTCGCGGACCTTCTGGTGATCGTTCTCATCGCCGATGCGGCACAGAATGCGATGTCGAGCGATTACAAGTCGATCACCGAGGGAGGCGTTCTCGTTCTTACCATCGTCTTCTGGAACTACGCCATCGACTGGCTCGGCTTCCACTTCCCCGCATTCCAGCGCTTCACCCGTCCCCCGCCGCTTCTGCTGATCGACAACGGCAAGATGCTGCCCCGGAACATGCGGCAGGAGATGATCACGACGGAAGAGCTCAACAGTGAACTTCGACAGCAGGGCATCGAACACTGCTCGGAAGTGAAGCGGGCCTATATCGAGGGCGATGGAACGATCAGTATCATCCGGAAAGACAAGGCCGAGACCGGAGAGAACAGCGAAACGCTGAAGGGAATAAGCTAAACCCTCAGACGATACCTCCACCACCGCCGATGACGGCCGGACGCTCCGCTGCTATAGCCTGCCGATAGCCGCTGGCGCGGTAGGCAGCAATCGGATCGATGGCACCGCCGGCCTGCAGGCGCGCCATCGCCAGAATCGGTTCGACATCGATCCGGTAGGCTGCCTTGAGGGTCTCCGAGGCCATGAGGGCATCGTTGTCGTTCTGGTAGCCTTCAAGGGCCTTGCGGTTGACGAGAAGCGCCTGTGCGTAGGCGCGGCGAATCTCATTGGCGCTGCGGATCAGACTCTCGATCGGATCGGTCACATTATGTGATTGGTCGATCATGTGGGCCGGGTGGAAGCCTTTAGCCCCACGATGTTCCGCGTCCACCAGCTCGTTGAAGACGAGGAAAAGGCGATGGGGATCGATGGTTCCGGTGTCGAGATCGTCATCGCCGTATTTTGAATCGTTGAAATGGAAACCGCCGAGTTTCTTGAACTGAATCAGGCGGGCGACGATCATCTCGATATTAACGTTCGGCGCGTGGTGGCCGAGATCGACGAGGCAATAGGCCTTGTCGCCGAGTTCCGTCGCGATCAGGTAATTGGTGCCCCAATCCTGCACGACGGTGGAATAGAAGGCCGGCTCGTACATCTTGTGCTCGGAGAAGATGCGCCAATCCTCCGGCAGCTGCTTGTAGATGGCCTTCATGGCATCGAGATAGCGTTCGAAACTCCGGGTGAAACTCGTCTGTCCCGGAAAGTTCGAACCGTCGCCGATCCACACCGTCAGCGCCTTGGAGCCGATGGCCTGTCCAATCTCGATGCACTCGATATTGTGCTCGATGGCCTGCTGGCGCGTTGCCGCATCGGTGTGGCTCAGGGAGCCGAACTTGTAGCTCTTCTCCTGGCCTGGGGCGTCGGAGAAGGTATTGGAGTTCATGGCGTCGTAGCCAAGGCCCAGCGCATCGCCATGGGTCTTGAGCCGCCTCGGATCGTCGACCTTGTCCCATGGGATATGCAACGAGACGGTCGGCGTCGCGCGGGTGAGCTGGTGGATCACCGCGCAATCATCGAGCTTGTCGAAGATGTTGCGCGGCTCGCCGATGCCGGGAAAGCGCGCGAACCGCGTGCCCCCCGTGCCGACACCCCAGGAGGGGACGGCCACGAAGAACCGTGCAGCCTTGCGCGTGACGGCATCGATATCGATGCCGTCACGCGCAAGCTTGGCACCCAGAGCATCATAATCCGCCTTCAAGGCGCTCATGCGCTTCTCGTTGTCGGCGGAGACGATCTCTCCCGCAATCCTTTGTTCGGTCATGGCTTCCTCCCTAGAGCATCGGACCCAAAAGTGGACCCACTTTTGGGATCCAATCCGATGCTCAATTCCTTAAGCAGCGCATCGTTCGCAGCGAAAAACCGGGTCCACTTTTCACTAGCGCGGCCCGCTGGGTCCGCACGATGCGCTAGTGCAGAGCTTATCGCGTGAACGATGTCGCGTTGCCTGCATCCACATTGATGATGTTGCCGGTCGACTTCGCGGACAGATCGGAGGCGAGGAAGTAGATCGCCTCGGCGATGTCCTCTGGGAAGACGTTGAGCTTCAGCAGGGAGCGCTTGCGGTAATGCTCCTCCAGCTCATCGACGGCGAGCTTTGAAGACGCTGCACGCTGTTCACGCCACTCGCCGGTCCAGATCTTGGAGCCGCGCAGCACCGCGTCCGGGTTGACGGTGTTCACGCGAATGCCTGCATCGGCTCCTTCCAGCGCCAGACAGCGGGCAAGGTGGATTTCCGCGGCCTTGGCGGTGCAATAGGCCGATGCGTTGGGCGAAGAGGCAAGGCCGTTCTTCGACGAGACGAAGACCACATTGCCGCCGAGCTTCTGGCGCCGGAACAGACGGAAGGCTTCCCGCGAGACGAGGAAATAGCCCGTTGCGAGAATGTCGATGTTGCGGTTCCACATCGCCAGATCGGTGTCCTCCACGGGGGCCGAGGAGGCGATGCCGGCATTGGACACCAGAATGTCGATGCCGCCGAATTCGACGCTGGCCTCGATGAAGGAGGATAGGACTTCCGGCTCGCTTGTGACGTTGAGTTTCACGCCGCGCACCGCGTCCTGCCCAAAGCGCTTGGAGAAATCCTCTACCGTTGTGGTCAGCGCTTCCTGATCGATATCGGCCAGCACCACGCAGGCGCCTTCGCTCACCAGCCGCTCGGCCGTGGCGCGACCGATGCCGCCGGCACCACCGGTGATGAAAGCCACGCGGCCGGCGAGGCTCTTCGGCTTCGGCATGCGCTGGAGCTTGGCTTCCTCGAGCAGCCAGTATTCGATGTCGAAAGCTTCCTGCTCGGGGAGGCCCTGATATTCGGATACCGAGGAGGCGCCGCGCATCACGTTGATGGCGTTGACATAGAACTCGCTGGCGATGCGCGCCGTCGCCTTGTCGCGGGCGAAGGACAGCATGCCGACGCCGGGGATCAGGAAGATTACCGGATTGGGATCGCGCATCTTCGGGCTGTTCGGATGCTTCGACTGCTCGTAGTAGCGCGCGTAATCGGCGCGATAGGCCTCCAGCGCCGCATCGAGTCCGGAAAGCACCGCATCGACGTCCGGCGTCTTCGGATCGAAGTCGAGGACGAGCGGACGGATCTTCGTGCGCAGGAAGTGGTCGGGGCAGCTGGTGCCGAGCTGGGCTAGGGGCTTCAGGTTAGCGGAGTTGACGAATTCCAGCACCGCGTCCTGGTCGTCGAAATGACCGAGCTTGCGCTCGGTTTGGCCGATCTTACCGCGAATCTCGGGCATGAGGCGTGCCGCGATCCTGCGGCGCTCGTCCCGCGAGAGGCTGGACGTCACGGCGCCGCCGAAAGCCGGCTTTCCTGCGGTCCTCTCGGCAAACCATTGGATGGCCTGATTGATGATGCGCAGCGTCAGCGCGTAGCATTCCTTCGCGTCGTCGGCCCAGGTGAAGAGGCCGTGGCTTTCGAGCACCACGCCCTTCGCCGCGGGATTGGCCTTGGCGAAGGCTTCGAGATCGAGACCGAGCTGGAAGCCGGGTCGGCGCCAGGGCAGCCATCCGATCTCGTCGCCGAAGATCTCTTTCGTCAGTTCACGGGAGTTCTTTGAGGCCGCAATTGCGATGATCGCATCAGGGTGCATGTGATCGACATGCGTATAGGGGAGGAAGCCATGGAGCGGTGTGTCGATCGAAGCTGCACGCGTGTTGAGGTTGAAGGTGGCATGAGGGAGAAAGCCGACCATGCGGTCTTCGTCCTCGACGCCTTTATAGAGAGTCTTCAGCGACCGCAGCTTGTCCATATAAAGAGTGGCAAAGCCGTCGAGTTTGATCGTGCCGACATCGCCGCCCGAGCCCTTGACCCAGAGTACCTCGATCTTTTCGCCCGTCAGTGGATCGGTCTCGATCACTTTCGCCGAGGTGTTGCCGCCGCCGTAATTGGTGATCCGCTTATCGGCGCCGAGAAGATTGGAGCGGTAGAGCAGGAGACCCGGCTCATCGAGCTTGGCCGCCTTGGCGTCATCCCAGTGATTTTCGAGGAGTTTGACGGCTTGGGTCGCGGTGTCCACGGTTTCCTCCTGTCCGCTCATGAGGCGCACATGCCCCGGATTTGAGCCGAAAGGTGACGGGAGCCCCGGTTCTTGTCAACCAAGAAACGATCAAATTTGATCAATAATGATCATGATACCAAGGTGGTATGTCGATATTGATTGACTGTGAGCGGTTTGATGCGCAGTCTACGGCCATAACTTGCGTGAATCTGAAAGGTATTTGATCCTTCCGATCAACGTCGATCTGCCTTGTTGAGGACCCATGCACGAACGTGAAAGGCATCGGATCATCCTGAGCGCCGTCCAGGAGAAGCCGGTCGCGACAGTCCAGGATCTTGTGGAACTGACTTCCGCCTCGGAAGCCACGATCCGCCGCGATATTGCGGCCCTGCACGTTCAAGGGCGCCTGCGCCGCGTCCGCGGAGGAGCGGAGGCACTCCATCCGGCTCAGATCGGAAGTCTTGCCGCCAAGCCGTTTCGCGTGTCGGAAAGCGAGAACATCGCGAAGAAGCGGGCTATTGCCCGGGAGGCCGTGGCTTTGTGCACCGAGGGTGACGCTATCATCATCAATGGCGGCACCACGACGTTTCAGATGGTGCATTATCTGACCGCTCGCCGGTTGCAGGTCTTCACGAATTCCTTCGCCATCGCCGAGCACCTCGTGAAGCATTCCAAAAATCAGGTGATGCTGCCGGGCGGCTCGATCTATCGCGACCAGAGCATCATTCTTTCCCCGTTCGAGAATGACGTGACGCGCAATTTCTATGCGCGTCGCATGTTCATGGGCGCCCAAGGCGTCGGCGCGCTTGGCGTCATGGAGCAGGATGCTCTGATCATCCAGGCCGAGCAGAAGCTGATCAATCAGGCCGACGAGCTGGTGCTGATGGTGGATTCCACCAAGTTCCAGCGTCGCTCCAGCCTCATCCTTTGTCCCCTCGACCGTGTCTCCACGCTGATTACCGATGACGCCATCCCGGATTCGGCCAGAACCATGATCGAGAATGCGGGAATCAAACTGATTATCGCCGGAACGACGGCCGCCGATCAGTCTGTGGAATCCTCATCGGCGGCCTGAGAGCCGGCGAGAGGTGTTTGAAAAGGGAGGAAGAACATGAAGGCATTTGCAAAGCTTGCCCTCGGCACGGCGCTGGGCCTGGCTCTCTTCGCCGGTTCCGCAAGCGCTCAGAATGTGAAGATCGGTCTCTTGGTGAAGTCCCTCGGCAACGGCTTCTTCGAGGCCGCCAACAAGGGTGCGCAGGAGGCGGCGAAGGAGCTCGGCGGCGTCGAGGTCATCTATACCGGACCGACGACCACCACGGCCGAAGGGCAGATTGAGGTGATCAACGCCCTCATCGCTCAGCGCGTCGACGCGATCGCGATCTCGGCCAACGATCCCGATGCGGTCGTTCCGGCGCTGAAGCGGGCGGCGCAGCGCGGCATCAAGGTGATCTCCTGGGATTCCGCCGTCGGCAAGGACGGGCGGATCGTGCACCTCAACCCGTCGTCGAACGAGCTCATCGGCAATATGTGCCTGAAGCTCGCGGCGTCTCATCTGCCTGACGGCAAGGGCGATTTCGCGATCCTGTCTGCCACCTCCACCTCGACCAACCAGAACACCTGGATTGCCGAGATGAAGAAGCAGCTTCCGAAATATCCCGGCCTGAATCTCGTCACCACCGTCTATGGCGACGACCTGGCGGACAAGAGCTACCGCGAAGCCCAGGGCCTGTTGAAGTCCCATCCGAATGTGAAGGTGATCGTCGCTCCGACGACGGTTGGCGTGCTCGCCGCCTCGCAGGTGGTGAAGGATGCCGGCAAGATCGGGCAGGTCTACGTGACAGGCCTCGGGCTTCCGTCCGAGATGGCCGGTGCAGTTCATTCCGGCGCGACGAAGGAATTCGCGATCTGGAACCCGATCGACCTCGGCTATTCCGCCACGCAGATCGCCTATCGTATCGTCAAAGGGGAAACCGACGGCAAGCCCGGTTCCGAGATCAATGCCGGCCGCATGGGCAAGATCAAGATCGGCGACAACGGCGAGGCCGCGATGGCCGATCCCTTCGTCTACAACAAGAAAAACGTCGACGAATTCGCCAAGATCTTCTGAGATCGTAAAGCCACTCGGAGAGAGGGCGCGGACAGCTGCGCCCTCCTTGCACTCATCGGCACTTGGCAGGGTTTCCCATGTCCGTGGTTCAAGCGGTTCCCGAGGTCCAGACTCCGCTTCTGGAGATGCGTGGCATTTCCAAGTCGTTTCCCGGAGTGAAGGCGCTCGATCATGTGGACGTCGCGCTCTATCCCGGAACGGTGACGGCGTTGATTGGCGAGAATGGCGCGGGCAAATCGACGCTCGTCAAGATCCTGACCGGTATCTATCAGCCGGATGGCGGTGAGATTGTCGTCGATGGTGTTTCCGTGCATTTCGCCAATGCCGAGGCGGCGATCCGGAGCGGCATTACGGCAATCCATCAGGAAACCGTGCTCTTCGACGAGCTCTCGGTCGCCGAGAACATCTTTCTCGGTCACGCGCCGAGAAACCGGCTGGGTCTCGTCAATTGGGGAGCCATGAACGCGCGCGCCGCGGCCCTGCTCACCTCCATCGACGCGCCGATCAGCCCCTATACGCGCCTGAAGGATCTCTCGATCGCGCACCGGCATCTGGTCGCCATCGCGCGTGCGCTGTCCGTCGAGGCCCGCGTCGTCATCATGGACGAGCCGACCGCTGCGCTCTCCTATAAGGAGGTGGAGGATCTCTTCCGGATCATCGAGCGGTTGAAGAAACAGGGCAAGGCAATCCTCTTCATCAGCCACAAGTTCGAAGAGGTCTATCAGATTGCCGAACGATTCGTGGTGTTCCGCGACGGGCGCTCCATCGGTTCCGGTCTGCTGGCACAGACCGGGCAGGACGAGATCGTCCGCATGATGGTCGGCCGTTCCGTCGAGCATGTGTTTCCAAAGGTAGATGTTGCGATCGGGAATACCGTTCTGAAGGTTTCCGGCTACTCGCATCCGACGGAATTCGACAACATCTCCTTCGACCTGCGGCGCGGAGAAATCCTAGGCCTCTATGGGTTGGTCGGAGCAGGGCGCTCGGAATTCTGCCAGGCCTTGTTCGGCATCACCCGTCCCAGCGCAGGGGTAATCGAACTGGAAGGACACAGGATCGACATCCGCTCTCCGGCGGATGCCACGGCCGCCGGCATCGTGTACGTGCCAGAGGAGCGTGGCCGTCACGGTGTCGTTCTGCAGATGCCGATCTTCCAGAACATCTCCATGGCAACGCTCGGAAGCACCACCAAGGCTGGCTTCCTGCGTCAGGCGGAGGAATTCGCCCTGGCCCGGCGCTATGCCGAGCGACTGGATCTTCGTGCCGCAGCGCTCTCCGTTCCTGTCGGCACCCTGTCCGGCGGCAACCAGCAGAAGGTGGTGATCGGAAAGTGGCTCGCCACCAGGCCGAAGGTCATCATCCTGGACGAACCCACAAAGGGCATCGATATCGGCTCGAAAGCCGCGGTGCATGCCTTCATGAGCGAACTCGCAGGCGAGGGGCTGAGCGTGATCATGGTCTCGTCCGAACTGCCTGAAATCTTAGGCATGTCTGACCGCGTGATGGTGATGCGTGAGGGACGGATGGCCGGCATGTGGGAGCGAGACGGTCTCGATGCCGAGACGCTGGTGCGCGCCGCTACGGGCAACGTGTGACCTCGCAGGGCAAGGAATCTGGAACGGGACGATGAGCCGAATCCTGAAGTATCGTGAACTCCTGCTGGCAGCGATTATCATCGTTCTGATCGCGGTCTTCTCCTATCGCGCGCCGGGCTTCGCCTCGCCGGAGAGCCTTGCCAACATCTTCAACGACACCTCCATTCTGATGATCCTGGCGCTCGGCCAGATGGCGGTGATTCTTACCAAGTCCATCGATCTGTCGGTGGCGGCGAATCTGTCCTTTACCGGCATGGCCATCGCCATGATGAACGCCGCTTATCCGCAGATCCCGCTGCCCGTTCTCATCGTGATGGCCATGGGAATCGGGGCGTTTCTCGGCGCGATCAACGGCCTCATGGTGTGGAAGATCGGTATTCCCTCCATCGTGGCGACGCTCGGCACGCTGACGATCTATCGCGGCATGGCCTTCGTGCTCTCAGGCGGAGCCTGGGTCAATCAGACCCAGATGACGCCAGCCTTCCTCAACACGCCCCGTCTCAACGTGCTCGGACTTCCCTTGCTCGGCTGGACCGCCATCCTAGTGATCGCGATTATCAGTCTCGTCTTTACACGCACGGTGTTCGGACGCGCCCTCTACGCGGCGGGCGGCAATCCGACGGCTGCGCTCTATGCGGGGATCGATGTCGGGCGCACACGCTTCTTCGCCTTCGTTCTGTCGGGCGCTCTGGCGGGCCTCTGTGGCTATCTCTGGGTCTCTCGCTATGCGGTTGCCTATGTCGATATCGCCGCCGGGTTCGAACTCGATACGGTCGCGGCCTGCGTGATCGGCGGAATTTCGACGCTCGGAGGCATCGGGTCCGTCGGCGGCGCAATCCTTGGTGCCCTGTTCCTCGGCACGATCAAGAATGCATTGCCGGTGATCAATATCTCTCCGTTCTGGCAGATGGCCATTTCCGGCTTCGTGATCATCGTTGCCGTTCTCTTCAATGCGCGGCAGGAGAAACGGAAAGGACGGCTCATTCTTCGCGATGCCGTGAAACGCAGTCCGACGCTGACGGAAGCGCAGGCCGAAGGAGCAGCCGCATGAGCACGCTCACTCTGGAGAAGCAGCCGACACGGCATATTCCCGACAAGCTCTCGACTCCGGCCGGGCGAATTCTCGGCAGCTGGGAGGCCCTGCTTGCCGCCGTCGCCATTGCGATCTTCATCGCAAACTCGCTGGCGTCTCCTCACTTCCTCGATCCGTGGAACCTGTCGGACGCGACCTACAACTTCACCGAAAAGGCGATGATCGCCTTCGCCATGACATTGCTGATCGTCTCGGGCGAGATCGATCTCTCGGTGGCTGCCATCATTGCGCTGGCTTCAACGGCCATGGGAGCCGCTGCGCAAGCCGGTTTTCAGACTCCGTCTCTCGCTGGGATCGGGCTTGGTGTTGGATTGCTCTGTGGAGCCTTCAACGGCTTTCTGGTGGCACGCGTCGGGCTTCCATCCATCGTCGTCACCATCGGGACCATGAGCCTGTTTCGGGGCATCGCCCAGATCGTCCTCGGCGATCGGGCCTATGGCGGCTATCCTGCGAGCTTCGCGTGGTTCGGGCAGGGCTATATGTCGGATTTTTCCTGGTGGCCGACGCTTCCCGGCTTTGAAGTCGTCACTTTCGAGATGGTAGCCTTCGTCATCGTCGCTCTCGCCTTCGGCATCCTGCTCCACTGGACCGCTTTTGGGCGGCGGATTTACGCCATCGGTAACAATGCCTTTGCGGCGCAGTTCTCCGGCATCCCGGTTCAGCGCACCAAGTTCATGCTCTTCCTGATGACCGGCTTCATGAGCGGATTCGCGGCTGTCTGTCTCACATCACGATTGGGCTCGACTCGCCACACCATCGCAGCAGGCTGGGAGCTCGAGGTGGTCACCATGGCGGTGCTCGGCGGCGTCAGCATCCTGGGCGGCTCGGGCACGATTCCGGGCGTCGTGCTCGCTGCCATTGTCATGGGGCTCGTGACCTTCGGTCTTGGACTTCTCAACGTCCCTGGCATCGTCATGTCGATTTTCATCGGCCTGCTGCTGATCCTCGTCATTGCGCTGCCGATCGTCATCCGTCGCATCCGTTCAAAGGCTGCCGCATGAGCACGAAAGAGAAATACGCCTTCAAGATGCAACTCAATCCGGGCATGGAGGATGAGTATCGCCGCCGGCATGACGAGATCTGGCCGGAACTGGTCGAGCTTCTGAAGGAGGCGGGTGTCGAGGATTACTCGATCCATCTCGACCGGGAGACAGGCATTCTGTTCGGCGTTTTATGGCGGCGGGTGGATCATCGCATGGCGGATCTGCCAAGCCATCCGGTGATGAAACGCTGGTGGGCCCATATGGCCGACATCATGGCGACAAATCCCGACAATTCGCCGGTCGATAAGCCGCTCATCACCGTCTTTCATATGGAATGATTTCATGAAAGTCGCTGTGCTCGATGTCGGCAAGACCAATGTCAAGACCGTCATCGTCAATGCCCGGGAAAGGCGCGAGATCGCTGCCCGGACACGTCCCAACAGAGTTCTGACCGACGGACTCTATCCGCATTTCGACGTGGATGGGATTTTCGCGTTCTTCCTGCAGTCCTTGACGGAGCTCAACGCGGAATTCGGGTTCGATGCCATTTCGATCACCGCCCATGGCGCGAGCGGTGCGCTTTTGGGTGCGGAAGGACTGGCGCTTCCCGTCCTCGACTATGAATTCCGCTACCCGGCAGAAATCGAAGCCGCTTATGACGCGATCAGGCCGGATTTTTCAGAAACGTTTTCGCCACGCCTTCCCGGCGGCCTCAATCTCGGAGCGCAGCTGCACTATCAGAAAACGGCCTTTCCGGGCGCCTTCAAGAAAGTGCAGACCATCGTCACCTACCCGCAATATTGGAGCTGGCGGCTGACAGGAATTGCTGCCACCGAGGTGACATCTCTCGGATGCCACACGGATCTCTGGAGACCAAGACAGGGGCGCTTCTCCTCGCTCGTCGAGACACTCGGGATCGCCGACAATCTGGCTCCCGTCAGAAAGCCGTCCGATCTTCTGGGGTCTGTGACGGAGGAAATCTCCGCGAAGATCGGACTTGCTCTACCCGTGCCCGTCTATTGCGGCATTCACGACTCGAATGCCTCGCTCCTGCCCCATCTCGGTCAGCATGAGGCCCCGTTCTCCGTGGTCTCGACAGGCACATGGGTCGTGATCTTCGCGGTCGGCGGCGATCTCGATCATCTCGACTCGAAGCGTGATACGCTCGCAAACGTGGACGCGCTTGGTCGCGCCGTGCCTTCCGCCCGTTTCATGGGAGGGCGTGAGTTCGAATTGCTGACAAAAGGGCAGGGGGCAGCCACGCCGGAAGCGATCCATCGTGTCGTGGAGGAGCGCATTGTCCTGACCCCGAGCGTCGTGTCCGGATGCGGGCCGTTTCCCGATGCCGAGCATCGTCTCGTCAATGCTTCAAACGAACTTGATTTAGACGGGACCTATGTCGCAGCCTCGCTCTACGCGGCGCTCATGACGAAGGCTTGCCTCGACCTGACGCGCGCGGCAGGTCCTGTTATCGTGGAAGGACCCTTTGCACGGAATGCGCTTTATACCGAGGCCTTGTCGAAGGCGACCGGGCGCCCGGTCATCGCCGTTTCCAGTTCGACCGGAACGAGCGTTGGTGCTGCTCTCCTCGCGCTTGAATCCTCAGCCCAAAGCTCATTTCAGGAAGGCAGGGAGGCATCCTCCCATCAACTCCCTGAAAGCTTTCAGCGCTATTGTGCAGAGTGGAACGCTCTGCTGGAGACGAGCTGATCGGAGAAATCCAAGACTCCGAACGGCGATATCGATGCATCGTTAAATCGTTCAAAAAGTATTAACTCGTTATCGCAAGATCAGCGACTAAACTCATTCTCAGCCTGCCATATTCCAGCCGCACTGCAACGCTTAGCTTGAAAAACAATCCAGTTGGAACATTGGAAAAGCGAAACAGGCTACTGATGAAATTGGAACGAAAGAACCTAACACCCGCTGTGGATACGAATGCCATCCTGTCCGAACTTGAACGCACGATGGTTGCATCGATTGCTTTGATGAAGCGTCTGCGGCGTGAGAGAAGGCGTTCGATCCGGATCGAGCGTTCGACCGAAGAGCAGAGCGTCTGATCGCAGCGCGATCGATCCTGCCGTGAAACCAGGGCGCGGCTTGTCGCCACTCACCACGAGGGCCTTGCCGGAACCTCGATGCGAGAGCCGCGCCGGTTGACAGCGTTTGTGATGGGCGACGTTCCGAAGCGGGTTCTGTATTCCGTGGGACACACACCCGTGTGACGCTTGAACAGGTCCCGGAAGAAAATCACATCTTCATAGCCCACGGCCTGACTGACCTCCTGAATGGTCTGCTGTCCGCCTTCCAACAGTCTCTTCGCCATGGTCACGCGAATGGTGTGGATGTAGCTCAAGGGGGTATGTCCCGTCGCGTCCTTGAATCGGCGGACAAAGTTGCGAGGACTCATTCCGACTCTGGCCGCGATGGCGTCCACGCCGATGGGTCGTTGAAAATGCCTGTGCACCCAGTCCTGCGCGCGCTGGATGCATTCATCATTGTGATCCCTGCGCAGCATGACATCGGCGAATGCGACCTGCCATGTTCGCGGCATCTCGATCAGCAGGGCCTTGGCACATTCCAGCGCCACGTCGCGGCCTGCAAACCTCTCCACCAAGTAGAGGCTCAGATCAGCGGCCGAATTGATGCCGCCGCTGCAGGCGACATCGCCCTCATCGGTGATGAGGTAATCCGGCTGCCAATCCACATCGGGAAAGCGTCTGCGGTAGATTTCCGCCAAGCCCCAATGCGTCGTTGCGCGCTTTCCATCGAGCAATCCCGCCTCGGCGAGAAGGGCCACTCCCGAACAGACGCCCGCAACCTTTGTTCCCGCATCGGCCCATGTCGTCAGCCACGGAATGATGCCGGCATTACGTTCGATGACGGCATCGATGGAATAACCTTTCTGCATCATTGTATCGAGCGGCAATCCGCCTGCGGGAACGAACACGATATCCGGTTGCTCGACGCTCTCGATTGCGCAGGACGGGAGAAGTGAGACCAGCTGATCGGTGACGGCAGGGCCGCCCCCGAGCGATGCCGTTGTGACACGGAAACGGGGTTCCGGGGGTCTGCCGCTCAGAAGATTCCAAAGGACGCCGGCATTGCGGAAGATCTCCATCGGGAGAAGGGCCGTCGAGGCGCATCCGCCATTCAGGAACAGAACGACCACGTGGAGCATCGGCGTGTCTCCTTGGCAGTTTTGCCCTCTCACGTTGTCATGATCGCCTCTCCTGAGCAAGTGAACTTCAGGGCACAATCGGGCTGAGTTGGTCGCGTTCGTCGCCCGGCGTCGGACGATCTCGCCTGCGGGCGCTCCGCCTTTCCATCAACCTGGGAATCTGTGCTCATGACGACCTTCATCGCTCAGCGCTGCCGTCTCTCAGCAAGATCCGTCCTTCTCTCCGCAACTGCCATCTTGGCCATTCTCGCGGCAGGGCCGGCCGCGGCCTGTCCGCTCGGAAGTCACGACAGCCCGCGCGTGCGGATGCTGCATGCCCTGCAGAAGCCGGGCCAGCATGGCGCCGGACATCATATGAATGTCGCGCAACTGCAATCGCAGCCGCAGGAGGCTCAGCCAAAGCGCACAGAGCTCGGCACTTACAGCCGTGACTTGCCAAAGGGAGCTGCCGCCCCGCGCTCGGATGGGAAGCCGCCTCTTTACGATAATCTCGGCCAGCTCTCCTGGGCCGTGACCAAGGACAAGAACGGGCAGGCTCAGGCTTATTTCGATCAGGGCTATCGGCTGGGCTGGGGCTTCAATCATGCGGAAGCGGCGCGCGCCTTCCGGGCCGCGCAGGACCTGGATCCGAACTGCGCCATGTGTCTCTGGGGTGAGGCCTGGGTGCTCGGCCCGCATATCAACTATCCGATGGACGCCGATGCGAATGCGCGCGCGGTCGTCGTGCTCGAGAAAGCGCGGAGCCTCGCACCGAACGGCGGCGACCTGCAGGTTGCCCTGGTAGAAGCGCTGTCAAAGCGGCACTCACCCGATCCCTCGGCTGATCGCAAGGCGCTGGACCAGGCTTATGCGGATGCCATGGAAGCCGTGCAGGCCCGCTTCCCACAGAATGCTCATGTGGCACTGCTCACCGCCGATGCGATCATGAATCTAACGCCATGGGATTACTGGGCGGATGGCGGCAAGACGCCGAAAGGAAAGACGGAGCGGATGGTTGCCCTGATCGAGGGCGTTCTCGGGACGAAGCAACTCGGACCTTTGGAGCCAGATCCCGATCATCCGGGCGCCATCCATCTCTACATCCATGCCATCGAGTCCTCGGACCATCCGGAGCAGGCGGCGCCTCATGCGGAACGGCTGGAGAAGTTGATTCCGGGCGCCGGGCATCTGGTGCATATGCCGAGCCATATCTGGTATCGCCTCGGCCGTTGGCGCGAGAGTCTCGACGCGAATGTGCGTGCGGCGGCGGCCGATGAAGCTTTCCTGAAGCAGGACAGTGCGAGCCTCCTCTATTCCGAGGCCTATTACGCGCACAACGTCCATTTCGTCATGGTCTCCGCCCTGACGGGAGGCGATGGGCAGACGACCCTCGATGCGGCGCAAAAACTGTCCGGCATCGTCTCGGATCGCGCCAAGCGTGAGGTTCCGTGGACGCAGCCGATCGCTGCTGCGCCATATAACGCCCATGCTCTCTTCTCGAAGCCCGAGGATGTACTGGCGCTTCCTAAGCCGCAGGGTGACTTTCCCTTGGTCGAAGCTTCCTGGCACTATGCGCGCGGCGTTGCTCTGGCCCGTCTCGGGCGTGCGGATGAAGCGCGTGCGGAAGCTGCTGCAATTGACGCCTTGGCGAAGAGACCGGAGGTCACGGCTCTGCCCGATGCCGGCGTGCCCGGACCTGACGTGTTGACCATTGCAGCCCGCGAGGTCGAGGCGCGGATCGCACAGGCGGCGGGCGATCAGGCCAAGGCCGCCACGTTGTTCGCGGAGGCCGCCACCATCCAGGATCGGCTGCCTTATATGGAGCCGCCATACTGGTACTATCCGGTGCATCAGTCCCTCGGGGCGGCGCTGATGGCCCAGGGAAAGCCCGCGGAGGCTGAGGACGCTTTCCGTGCAGCGCTCCAGCGCTCACCGAACAACGGCTGGGCAGCCGCCGGATTGCTTCTTGCTGCAAAGGCGCGCGGTGATCAGAAAACGGTCGAGGAAGCACAGACGCTGATGCAGAAGAACTGGTTCGGCACGGATATGCCGGTACCCGATCAACTCTGAACCAGCGTCATCGGATTGCGATCATGGAGAAAGGCTCCGGTGGATGTTATCGGAGCCTTTCTCCATCAGGTCATCCGTGATGTGTCTCTCCGCCAGAACCAGACGGGAAGCAAGCCCGCCCGACCGCGGATCGCCGTGGGAAATGGCCCATCGAGGACCCCGGAGGCAAGAACCGAGCGCGCCGGCCCCGCGGCTTGGTAGAGGGCATCGCTCAAAGCAAGATCGGCGTGATGAGAGGCTGCCACTTCCATCAACCGGCTTGCCACATTGACCGTATCGCCGGTCGTCGTGATGTGCTGGTGGCTGTCGCCTCCGAGCCGCGATGCGATGATCCGTCCGTAGTGGGCGCCGATCTTGAAGCCGATCCGCGATGCGATCGGCAGTGGCAGCGCCGCAAGCCAACTCTCCATGTGCATGCAAAGGGCAACGCAGGCTGCCAGAGCATGGCCGGCATCCTGAGGAGAAGGGTCCGGAAGCCCGAACACGATCATGGCGCCATCTCCCATGAAGCTGGCGACGATGCCGTGGTTGCGCACGGTTTCCTGGTCGACAAGAGTGTGGAAGCTTCGAAGAACCTCGCGTGTCTGGTCGAGAGGAAGGATTTCGGTCAGGCCTGTGAATCCCGACAGATCGATGAAGATCAACGCAGCCTGTTGACGGACTGGTTTTACGAGAAAGGTCGGATCCTTTGTCAGCCTCTCGGTCAGACTCGGCGGCTGGAAGCTCTGCAGGGTCCTGCTTTGTACGCTCAAGAACTCCGCCCGGTTGCGATCAAGCCAGAGCCACGCCGCTCCAAACAGAATGGCAGGAGGCAGAGCTGCTGCAAGAGGCAGAGTCGCACTGAGCCAGATGCCGCGTGTGAATGCCACGATCGTCACTCCGATCCATAGAGTGACGATGCCGGCGATGAGAGCAAATCCCCAGATGCTGCGATGCCAGGAGAGAAGGATAACGAACAAAACCGGCAGAATGACCGCCATCGCGGCATCGATGAGACGAACATGCCGGTCACGCACGAGCCCGTCGCTCTCCATCAGATGCGTGATGGCTGTCGCCAAAACCTCGACACCCGGCATGACTGGATCGAAGGGGGTCGGAAAAGTGTCGCCACCGCCCGTGACCGTCGCGCCGATCACGACGATCTTGTCGCGAACCGCATCGTCTGGAACATTGCCGTTCAGGATATGACCCGCGCTGATCGTGCGAATAGTGCCGCCAGGGCCATAGAAGCGCAGGGGCAGGGCGTATCCTCTCTCGGTGCTCGTCGGTATGCCGCCGATGTCAATACCGTCCTGGTGAAGAACAGGATCCTGCTTTACGGCAACGGAAACGGTCCGCAAAGGAAAGGATGGCAGGATCTGACCGGTCGACCGCAGCAAGAGAGGGATATGGCGCGGAACGCCCGATGCGTCCGTCGCAATGTTGACGAACCCGAGAGCCGCGACGCTCGCCAGTGTTTCAAGCGGCAGAAGCAGACTTTGCGCGGCAGGAAGCCCCTCAAGGTTATCACCGGTGGAATTGGGTGCATCCTGCGCGCCGCGCCTGAACAGGCCGGCAGCGGCGAGAACGCTCGGCGTTTCGCGAAGGGCACCGGTGAGTGCAAGATCGCCTTCTGCCGGACCTTGATCGATGAACAGGATGTCGAGAGCGATCGCCTTCGGCTTCATGCTCCCGAGCGCTGAAACAAGACGGGCCATGGTGGATCTGGAGAGGGGATAGGACCCTGCATCGTGAACCGTCTGGTCATCGATGGCGATGATGGTGACCGCGTCCGGAGCCGGGCGAGGGCCCTGGATCAGAAAGCGCAAATCTGTGAGGGGCGCTTCCACGCGGTCGAGGAAGGACGCGTGGCCCTGCCAATGCGACAGCGCAAGCCCTGCACCCCAGAGACCGGCCAAAACCGCCGCGATCAGGGTGAAGACATGGTGCCGACCCATTTTCGGATTCTATCGCCCAAAGCGTGCCAAGAGAGCGGACGCGCGGGCGGCGGGCCATCGTCTGACGACCAGAGGTGCCGTCCCCGGTTCCACATCCACGCCTTCCCCCGGACCGAGATTGACGCTGGCCGTTCTGCCGCTCGACCGCCTGACGGATACGCGCCCGGTCACGACGAAAACGGCTGTCTTGCCTCCAGCCACATCGACGGCCCATTGCGTGCCGCGCACGGCTGCGATGGCCTGAGGGGTCAGGGTCTCGAAGCCTTGCCTGCCGATTCGTGTCGGTGCGTCGATGAAAATGGCGCGGCTCCGCAGGCTGACCGCATCGGGCTGGTTATCCCTGTTCCGATCGACGAGACTGTATTCGGCTCCGGCCTCGGCCTCGATGGTCAACCCGTCACGACAGCGGAGAATCTGCCTCTGTGGCGCCGCTGCAGCCTGCAGCGCGCACCCGGCATTCTGCGCCTGTGCTTTCTCGGGAAACAGAAAGAGAGCAAGAAGAACAGGCAGGATGTACTCGATAACTGCAAGGCCGCTCACCCGACGACCTGTTCGATCCCATGCCATGATGTAACTCCGTCGCCAAAGGACCGGCCGTCATCGTGAAAGGCATACAGATTTTGATGGGTTATAATACTATGAAGGCTTGCGAAGGGCTAGGGAAGGACAGGCCCTGAACATGCCTTGGACCAGCCCCGGATGCTGCAGGGCGCCTCTCTTGTCCACCGATCCTCTATCTATTGACGCCGTGCGACAAAGAAGAGGCGTGGGAAGCGCAGCAAGACCTTCCCGTCCTGCTGAGTGGGATAGGCTTGTGCGATCGCAGCATGGTATCGGCGCAGATACTCGGAGCGCTCCTCCGGCGAGAGCGGGTCGATATAAGGCTTCAGCCCGGTGCTCTTGAACCATTCGACGATCGCCTCGGCGCCATCGAGGGGATGAATATAGGTCGTTTGCCAAATATCGACAGCGCACCCGGCCTGCCGCAGCCAGCCATAATAATCCTCGAACGATCCGATCGTCTCTTTTGCCTTAATCGCGGAGGACAGTTTCTCTGCCCATCGTGTCTCTTGCGCAATCTGCGCCATAAGCCGGTGGGAGGGCTCGTTCAGATTGTTCGGCATTTGAACGGCAAGACATCCTCCGTCTTTCAAGAAGGAGACGAGGCGTTTGAGAAGACCGGGATGTCCCGGTAGCCATTGCAGGACGGCATTGGCGAAGATCAGATCGAAACGTTCGTCCGTCTGCCAATTCGCGATGTCTGCTTCCTCGAAGCGCAGATCCGGCAACCGTGCTCGTGCCTTGGCGAGCATGTCCGGCGAATTGTCGATTCCAAGGACACGTGCTGCCGGATAGCGCTTGGCGATCAACTCCGTGCTGTTCCCGGGGCCGCATCCGATGTCGACGCAACTCGTGGCCTCTTCCAAGGGCACGCGCCCAAGCAGATCAATGGATGGCCTTGTGCGCTCGTCCTCGAATTTCAGGTATAGTCCCGCATTCCAGTCCACCAACGGAAAGTCCTCCTCATTCCAGTCTGCGAAGCCGCAAAGCATGGATGTGACACCTACAGCAAAACTCTATTCAAGGAGAGCGAAAACCTGCTGAGGACGATCAATGCCTCGCAGCCGATGGCGACCGAGGTCGGCGAGGGGCAGATCGACCTCCCGTGCAAAGGCCCTTGAGACAATCACCTTTCGATCAAGCTGTTTCGCCAGATCCAAAAGCCGGCTTGCTCGGTTCACGGCGGGGCCGATGACCGTGAAATCCAGTCGATGAGATGCGCCCACATTGCCGTAGGCGACCTCTCCGAAATGCAGGGAGAGAGAATGTCTCAGAGGAGCGCTGCCTGCCGATCTGCGGACTTGGTTTTCGGCATCTGTTCTCAGACAGAATTCGCGTGCCGCAGCAAGGGCGTTCCGGCACACGGCCGTGCTGTCCTGCTCAGGAGATGTCGGAAAGATTGCCAGTACGGCGTCGCCGATGAACTTGAGCACCTCGCCGCCATGGGCTTCGACGACTTCCCCAATGATGCCGAACCAAGCATTCAGATCGGCCAGCACATCCGGAATCGGTGCCTGCTCCGACAAATGGGTGAAGCCGCGAAGATCGGTGAACCAGATCGCAGACTCGATGAATTCCACCGCGCCGCGATCCACCCGACCCTCGATGATGCGTTGACCTGTTCGAGGCCCGACATAGGTGTCGAGCAGATCGATGGCGATACGGCGCAGCACATGTCGTTCCAGATAGGGGCTCAGCATCATCGCTGCGCGTTCGAGGTTGTCGATGGTTGCCTCATCGAATCCTTGCAGATCCTGCGTGGCAAACGAGATGGCGGCCGTGCGGGTCTGATCGAGGAATGGCAACGGATACATGATGTAATCCGTCGCTCCGGATAGCCTTAGCTCTTCGAGCAGTGGCATGTCGGGACAGGGCTCATCAAGCCTGCGACGGAAAGGCCTGCTCGTTTCGTCCACGATGCGGGTCGGGCTGTTCAGATACGACGGTGATGTTGCCGCTGTGGCCCGGTCGGATTCCCGCACGGAGAGGCTCTCGTCTATCCAGACATGCTGCCAGCCGCTGACTTCCGGATGCAGCACCTCCAGGCCAAGGGATGCGCGCCAGACGGGCCAACCGACCCGGACGACCTCGCGGCAGAAGCCCGCAAACAGACCCTTCACATTCTCGCGCGGCGCCTGATCGACCAGCCAGCGCCCTATCCCATCAATTCGATCCATAGCGCTCGTACCTGTCCCGCCATGATGATCCATCTGACCATCCTGGCGGGGTTCTGGCAAACGTTCGGGCGGGCGGATGTCTTCACGTGGACGCGAGGATTCCCCTTTTGCCTGCGACGGGGAGGCGGTAAAACGGCGCGTCCCGCCTTGAGCGCGGGTGCTGTTGCCAATTCTTCGCGGCGTATCATGAGGAACCTTCCGTGACCGACCAGCTTCCTGCCGTTCTCGACCGTATCGATGCCGATCTGGACAAGAGTCTCGAGCGTCTCTTCGAACTCATCCGCATCCCCAGCATCTCGACGGATCCGGCTTACAAGGACGATTGCCGTCGGACGGCGGAATGGCTGGCGGCGGAACTGCGGCAACTGGGTTTCGATGCCTCGGCTCGCACGACACAAGGCCATCCCATGGTCGTGGGGCATCAGGTCCAAGGAGCCAAGGGGCCGCATGTACTGTTCTACGGCCACTATGACGTGCAGCCTGTCGATCCCATCGAGCTGTGGAATACGCCGCCCTTCGAGCCGACTCTCGTGGCGGCTCCCAACGGCGATACCTGGATCGTCGCGCGGGGCGCGTCGGACGACAAGGGCGCCCTGATGACCTTCATCGAAGCCTGTCGGGCCTGGAAAGCGGTATCGGGCGAGTTGCCGGTCCGTGTGTCGGTCCTTCTCGAAGGCGAGGAGGAATCCGGCAGCCCGAGCCTCAAGCCGTTCCTGGTGGCTCACAAAGACGAACTGGCGGCGGATGTCGCTCTCGTCTGCGACACCGACATGTGGGACCACGATACGCCGGCGATCACCACCATGCTGCGCGGTTTGGTCGGGGAGGAGGTGGAAATCACCTGTGCCGACAAGGATCTCCACTCCGGCATGTTCGGCTCCGCCGCACGCAACCCGATCCATCTCCTGACCGAGATCCTCGCGACGTTGCGCGATGCCGATGGACGCATCACCCTGCCGGGCTTCTATGACGGCGTGCAGGAACTTCCCGCTGAAGTGAAGGATCAATGGAACCGCCTGCCATTCGACGGGGCCGGCTTTCTCGGACAGGTGGGCTTGAGCATTCCGGCCGGCGAGAAAGGACGTAGCGTGCTGGAGCAGGTCTGGGCGCGTCCGACCTGCGAAGTGAACGGGATCGTCGGGGGCTATACGGGCGAGGGCTTCAAGACGGTCATCCCCTCAAAGGCTTCCGCCAAGGTTTCGTTCCGCCTCGTGACGGGACAGGACCCGGCCAAGGTCCGGGAGGCTTTCCGGGCTCATGTTCAGTCTCGTATTCCGGCGGATTGCACCGTGACGTTCAAGGAACATGGCGGCAGCCCGGCGCTCAGCCTGCCGCTGGATGGGCCTTGGCTCAAGCCGACCCTGGATGCTCTCACGGAGGAGTGGGGCCGCGAGGCGGCACTGGCAGGAACGGGCGGTTCCATCCCGATCGTCGGCGATTTCAAGCGCATGCTCAACATGGATGCGCTCATGGTCGGCTTCGCCCGCTTCGATAACCGGGTCCATTCGCCGAACGAGAAATACGATCTGTCAAGCTTCCATCACGGCATTCGCTCATGGGCCCGAATATTGGCCGCGCTTGCGAAATAAGAAGCATGGCTTGAATTTCGTATGTCGAAATCAGCGCCATGGATTCACGTTACGCGGATCCATGGCGACAGCCTGATCGTTTCATCCTATACTCAAGGCATAGGTTACGGTTACGCGTGACCCGCTGGATGACACGCACGCATGGCCGTGATCTCAACTGCCAAGGTAAAGCCCTGGAGGAGCGATTATGGCCAATTTTCATATTGTTGCCGGCGCAAGCGAGGCTCCGGCACATCCTGTCGTCAGAAAGATTACGCCTGCCGATTTGAAAGAAGCCCTGACGAAGGGGTTCGATGATTTTTGGGCCATGCCGTCCCATTTGGTTTTCCTCGGGCTGATCTATCCTATCGTCGGCGTCTGCCTTGCCGCGCTCACCTTCAGCAACAATGCGCTGCCGCTTCTCTACCCCCTGGCCTCGGGCTTTGCGCTGATCGGCCCGTTCGCGGGCATCGGTCTGTACGAGATCAGCCGGCGGCGGGAACTCGGCCTGTCGACCACTTGGCAGGACGCGTTCAACGTCCTGAAGTCCCCGTCGATCCCGTCGATCATCGCGCTCGGCGTCCTGCTGCTGGCCATCTTCCTGGTGTGGCTGACGACGGCCCGCCTTCTGTATCAGTCAATCTTCGGCTACGAGGTGCCGACATCCTTTGCGCAACTCACCAATCAGGTCCTTACGACGTCCGAGGGCATGCGATTGATCGTGCTTGGCAACATCATCGGCTTCGTCTTCGCCGTGGCGGTGCTGAGCATCAGCGTGATCTCGTTCCCGCTTCTTCTCGACCGCGATGTCGGCGCGGCCGTTGCGGTTTATACCTCAATCAAGGCAGTGGCGATGAACCCGCTCACCATGGCGCTATGGGGCCTCATCGTCGCGGTGTCGCTCCTCATCGGATTGATCCCGCTCTTCGTCGGCCTTGCCATCGTGATGCCGGTGCTTGGACACGCAACCTGGCATCTCTATCGCCGGGTCGTGGAACCTCCTCATCCTGACGAGGCACATCCCGTGCGGTAAATGACGTTCAGGCGAAGAAATCTGGAGGCGGCCCGGTCATCGGGCCGCCTCCATGCTGTTCAGGAGCCGGAATTGAAGAACACGATTCTGGACAGGAGCGTGTAATCCGCCTCGAGAACCATGATCGCGACGAATACCAGAACCGCGCTGATCGGCACCAGGATGGCATAGACCAGCGACAGACGCTCCCAGGCCATATGCATGAAGACGGCGACGATGAGCCCTGCCTTCAGCATCATGAAGAGAAGAATGAGGGAATATCTGAGCAGGCCCTGGAGCTGGAAGTAATCGACGAAATACGAGCAGGCGCTCAGGATGAAAAGCCAAGCCCAGACGACCAGATAAAGCTTGATTGGATGCTGCTGCCCCTGCGCATGTGCCGTTGCCTGTGCCATGACGTGTCTCTTACCAAAGGTAGAAGAAGGCGAAGATGAAGACCCAGACCAGATCGACGAAGTGCCAGTAGAGTCCCATGATCTCGACGGATTCGTAATTGCCTTTGCGGCTCGTGAAGAAGCCTTTTCGGGCGTGATCGTAATCGCCGCGCCAGACCTTCCGGGCGATGATGAGAAGGAACAGCACGCCGAAACTCACATGGGTGCCGTGAAAGCCCGTGATCATGAAGAAGGACGAACCGAACTGGGCCGCGCCCCAGGGATTGGCCCAGGGGCGGACGCCCTCATGGATCAGCTTGGTCCACTCGAAGGCCTGCATGCCGACGAAGGTGGCGCCGAGCAGCGCCGTCACCAGCATCAGGATGGCGGTTTTCTTACGGTCCCGGCGGTAGCCGAAATTCACCGCCATTGCCATCGTGCCGCTGCTGCTGATCAGCACGAAGGTCATGATCGCGATCAGGATCAGGGGAAGAGACGTGCCGCCGATGGTGAGCGCAAAGACTTCGCTCGGATTGGGCCACGGCACGGTCGTGGACATGCGCGCGGTCATGTAGGAGATCAGGAAGCAGCTGAAGACGAAGGTGTCGCTCAGCAGGAAGATCCACATCATGGCCTTGCCCCAGGACACGCTCCTGAAGGCCTGCCGGTCCGAGGAGAAGTCGGCCGCGACGCTGCGCAGGCCCGAGGGCTCGGTATGAGCCGTTCGTAAATCCGTCAGAACCTGTTCCGCCATGCGCAGAACTCCCCTCAAGTCAGCAACTGCCGACAGATATCCACGAATTCACCAGCCCAACCCGTCAGCACGCTGAGGAAGACAAGCCAGACCAGGAGCAGGAAGTGCCAGTATGTGGCGCAGAGGTCCACGGACAGTCGCAAACGCTCCGCGACCGTTTCGCGCCACGCCTTTTCGGCAGTCCTGCCCAGCGCCACCAATCCACCGAGCAGATGAAGGCCGTGCATGCCGGTCAGGACATAGAAGAAGGCATTCGCCGGATTGGCCGCCAGAAGGTAGCCTTCGTTGCTCAGCTGCCGCCAGGCCAGAAGTTGACCTGAGAGAAACGCCAGCGCGGATATTCCTGCTGCGAGCAGACCTAGCCTCAGTTCAGGCATTTCTCCGCGCGCAGCGGCACGCTTTGCTCCGTGCAGGGCAACGCTGCTCAAGGCAAGCATCACGGTGTTGAGCCACAGGATGGTCGGCACTGGCACTGTGCGCCAGTCGGGCAATTGCATCCGCATCGCGTAGGCGCTGATGAAGAGCGCAAACAACGATCCGACCACGGCGAGAAAGACGTTCAGTCCGATCTTGGACGGAGGAGTTGGCGTGATATTTCCTTCCGGCAAAGTGCTTGCCGTTCCCTGTTCCAGCCAGGGCTTGGATGCCAGCCCCTGCCGTGAGAGCCACCAGGCGCCGATGACGGCCAGCACACTCAGGAACAGGAGGATGCTACCCATGGGACGAACCCGGCACTGTGCGTGCGATTCCGGACTGGTTCTGCGGCAGAAAATCCTGATCGGCTCCGGGCACGCTGTAATCGTAAGCCCAGCGATAGACGACCGGCAGGTCCTTCCCCCAGTTGCCATGGGGCGGTGGCGTCTCGGGCGTCTGCCATTCCAGTGTGGTCGCCCGCCAGGGATTGCCGCCGGACGGCCTGCCGTAGCGCAGGCTCCAGAAGAGATTGAAGACGAAGACCAGCTGGGTCGCGCCGACGATCAGGGCCGCGATGGTGATGAAGGCATTGAGCGTGTGAGCCGATGGCGGAACGAAGGACATGTCGGCGATGTCGTAATACCGCCGTGGAACGCCCATCAGCCCCAGATAATGCATGGGGAAGAAGATCGCATAGGCCCCGAGGAACGTGACCCAGAAATGGAGCTTGCCGAGCGTGTCGTTCAGCATGCGCCCGGTCACCTTCGGATACCAGTGATAGATCGCGCCAAAGATCACGAGGATCGGGGCCACGCCCATGACCATGTGGAAATGGGCCACGACGAACATCGTATCTGATAGGGGAACGTCCACCACCACATTGCCGAGGAACAGGCCCGTGAGGCCCCCGTTCACGAAGGTGACGATGAAGGCGAGGGCAAAGAGCATCGGAACGGTGAGGTGGATGTTGCCGCGCCACAGTGTGAGGATCCAGTTGTAAACCTTGATCGCCGTCGGCACGGCGATGATCAGCGTGGTCGTGGCGAAGAAGAACCCGAAATAGGGATTCATGCCGCTCACATACATGTGGTGTGCCCAGACGACGAAGCTCAAGGCGCCGATGGCGAGCAGCGCCCAGACCATCATGCGATAGCCGAAGATGTTGCGCCTTGCATGGGTGCTGATCAGGTCCGAGACGATGCCGAAGGCGGGCAGGGCGACGATGTAGACTTCCGGATGTCCGAAGAACCAGAACAGGTGCTGGAAGAGAAGGGGACTGCCGCCGTTGCGATCAAGCGGCTGGCCCATCTCGACGATCGCCGGCATGAAGAAGCTGGTTCCGAAAATCCGGTCGAACAGCATCATCACGGCGCCGACGAACAGGGCCGGGAAGGCCAGCAGGGCCATGAAGCTCGCGGTGAAGATGCCCCAGACGGTCAGCGGCATGCGCATCAGCGTCATGCCGCGCGCGCGTGCCTGCAGAACCGTCACCACGTAATTCAGGCCGCCCATGGTGAAGCCGATGATGAAGATCATCAGGGAAGCGAGCATCAGGATGATGCCCCATTCCTGTCCTCCCGGCGTGCCTGAGAGAATGGCCTGCGGCGGATACAGCGTCCAACCGGCTCCCGTGGGGCCACCGGGCGCGAAGAAGCTCGCGATGAGAACCAGGACGGCCAGCAGATAGACCCAGAAACTCAGCATGTTGACATAGGGAAAGACCATGTCGCGCGCGCCGACCATCAGGGGAATGAGGTAATTGCCGAAACCTCCCAGGAACAAGGCGGTGAGCACGTAGACCACCATCATCATGCCGTGCATGGTGATGAACTGGTAATAGGCATTGACATCGATGAAGGAAAAGGCGCCGGGGAAGCCGAGCTGCAACCGCATCAGCCATGACAGCACGAGGGCGACCAGTCCCACCGAGAGGGCGACGAACGAATACTGGATCGCAATGAACTTCGCATCCTGGCTGAAGACGTACTTCGTCACCCAGCTATGAGGATGATAGAGCTCGACATCTTCAACATCGGCCGGTGCAACGGCTCCGGCCGGACCAAGCGGCACATCGACCATCAGAAAGCTCTCCTCGGTGTATTCCGTTCCTTCTCCGTCTCATGAGGCGCAACCGCCTCTTCAGTTGGCCGCGGGTGCAAGGCGCGCGAAGCTGCGCGCGACCTGATCCTGCAGCCAAGCCTGATATTCGCTCTGCTCTTGAACTACGAGCTTCCCTCGCATCTGCGAGTGACCGACGCCGCAGAGTTCCGCGCAGAGGATGTCGAACGTCCCCGTTCGTGTCGGCGTGAACCAGATATAGGAAACCTGACCCGGGACCAGGTCCATCTTGGCTCGCAACTCCGGCACATAGAAATTATGAAGGACGTCGACCGAGCGCAGGAGCACCTTGACCGACTTGCCGACCGGCAGATGCAATTCGCCGCCTTCGATGACGACATCGTCCTGCGATTTCGGATCGTCCTTGTTCAGCCCGAGGGGATTGTCGGGACTGATCAGATGCGCGCCCGAGGTAGCCAATTGACCATCCGCTCCGGGCAGGCGGAAGCTCCATTGCCATTGCTGCCCGAAAATCTCGATGTCGGTCGCATCTTCCGGAACGGTGATGAACTGCTGCCAGACGAACAGCCCGGGCGCCAGCATGGCGGCTACGCCGATGCCGGTGACGACGGTCAGCCACCATTCGAGCTTTTTGTTCTCAGGCTCGTAATGGGCCTGTCGGCCGGCCTGATGGCGGAACCGATAGACGCAATAGGCCATGAAGAGAACGATGGCGACGAAGACGGCACCGGTGATCCAGAAGGTGATGATGATCGTGCTGTCGATATAGCGCCAGTTCGAGGCAATCGGCGTCCACCACCAAGGGCTCACGAGGTGGAATACGACCGAGCCGACGGCGACCAGAACCAATATGAGCGCTACAGCCATTCCTCACCATCCTTGCCGTTAGAGGCCTCGGATTTGAAGCAGAAGGCAATAACTCTTGTACGCCATTACAATGTTTTTGGTCGGGAAACTCTACAAGAGGACTCAACCAAAACAAAATTATAAGCAACATTGGCTTGATATTGGTCGCTCTACATCGGAGCAACTTCGAAATAAGCCAATAGCTAAATTAAAAAATTACACCGGGCCGACCGGTTGGTCAATGAGCCTTGGCCATCGGCTCCTGGTCGGTAAATCGGGCTCCTGGTCGATAAAGATGAACGTCGCTCTCCTGCCGGTCACAGTTAGTCCTCATTTTCGCCACATTTGGCGAAGTCGAGAAATCGCCGGTCGAATTGGCTTTGTGGCAAGATAGAATGTTATTGGCTTGCTGGTAAAACATTGTCGGAATGGCATTTGGTTGAGCGATTGAACAGCTTCTATTGAAGTATATTTTCCTTAATGCCACGTGTGATCTTTCATCAACTATCAACCCAAATTCGAACGGCCAGGGTTTTGCCGTTGGGGAAACTGTGATTAGGTGCCTCTCGATAAACTGAGCTGATCTGAACCCCGGCGCATTGGCTGGGCGGGGTCTGCTGTGTGACCAAGAGATTACTGGTCCGTCTTCATCAGGGAGATCGTGCCTCAATTGCGGTGGCTGAGTAACAAACGACGGGTCGCGTTCCCCGTTCTTGTAGGCGTTCTGCTCAGTGGACTGCCGATTGCGCCTGCCGTCGCACTCGATCTCTTCGGTTGGCTTCGCGGGGGAGGCGATGCGCCGCCGCCTCCAAGCCCGCAGGCGCTGCCCTATTCCCTCGACATCGTGGTGGGTGCGGACAGCAAAGACCTGAAGCAGGTTCTGAAGGACGCCTCGACCCTTCAAAGCCTGCAATCGGATCCGCCCCCCGATGCGGCGGCTCTGGCCAGCCGGGCACAAGCCGACCTGCCTCGTCTGATCGACGCGCTCTGGGGCGCCGGATACTACAACGCCCGTATCACGATCAATGTCGCCGGCGTTCCGATGATGCTGCAGGCTCCCCGCACGGATGCCGCAACCCGGGCAGCCTCAGGATACCTCGCGCGTGCGCTCGTGCCGATTCAGATCATCGCGGATCCAGGTCCGCAATTTGCCTTGCGGGATGTTGCCGTCCTGGATGCGAGGACAGGCCGTCCCTTCTCGCCGGGCGAGCTCCCGCCCCGGGTCGTGCAGATCAAGCCTGGAGACCCGGCACGTTCCGCCGACATCGTCGCCGCGGAAGCGCGGATCGTCGATTATTTCCGGTCCCAGTCACGTCCTTTCGCCAAAGTCCGGCGACAGGATCCTGTAGTGGTTCATCCGGCGCAAGTGATGGACGTGAGCCTTGCCGTCGATCCCGGTCCTCGGGCGGGGATCGGGGCGATATCGATCCAGGGGGCGGAGAATGTCGATCCGGCCGTGGTGCGCTCCTTCATCTACACGGAGCCGGGCGATCCCTATTCGCCCGCGGAACTCGCCTCCATGCGCAAGTCGATCTCCCAGATCGAGGCGCTGTCATCTGTGCGCATTCGCGAAGGCGAGGCTTTGGACGCCTATGGCAACCTGCCTCTGTTCGTGGAGCTGACCGAGCGCCCGCAGCGGGTCATCGGCGCCTCGGTTCAATATTCGACGACCGACGGACCGGCCGTGCGGGCCTATTGGGCGCATCGGAACCTGTTCGGCGGTGCCGAGCGGCTTCGGCTCGAGGGCAGCATCTTCTATCTCACCGAGGATGGCGGCCAGCCTGACCGGAGTCAGGATTTCTGGGACAATCTCGGAGGACGGTTCCGCGCGAGCTTCCTCAAGCCGGCTCTCTGGGGAACGCGCAACGATTGGCTGGTCGACGGTCTCGTCGAACGCGACCGGACGGAAGGCTATACCAGCCGCCTCGTCAATGCGAGCACCGGCATCCGCCATCGCTTCAGCGAGAGCTTCTCGATCCAGGGCGGGATCGAGTACGAGAAAGGGCAGACGACGGACATCCTCGGGCAGATCGATTACACCCTCGTCGGCCTGCCGGTCTCCCTCAGCTACGACTCCACCGACAATCCCCTTAACCCCAGCCAGGGCATTCGGGTGATTGCCTCCGTGGCGCCATACCCGGAATTCCTCGGCTCCTCGGTGCCGATCACCATCGCGAAGGGAACGGCTTCCGCGTATTACGCCCTCGACGAGGAGGCCCGCTACATCCTCGCCGGCCGCATCGGTCTGGGTTCGATCGTCGGCGCGGATCTGGATGAGATTCCCGCCAACCGGCGCTTCTATGCCGGCGGCGGCGGTTCGGTGCGCGGCTACCGCTACCGGACGCTCGGGCCGACCTTCCTCGGCGAACCGATTGGCGGGCGGAGCCTGCTCGAAGGCTCGCTCGAGGCCCGCATCAAGATCACCAATACCATCGGCATCGTGCCCTTCGTGGATGCCGGCACGGCCTTCGAGTCGAGCTTCCCGGATTTCGATGAGACCATCCGCGTCGCGGCAGGCCTGGGCCTGCGCTATTACACGGCCATCGGCCCCATCCGCCTGGATGTCGCGATCCCGGTCAATCCGGGACCCGGCGACCCCTCTTATGCCATCTACGTCGGAATCGGGCAGGCCTTCTGATGAACAAGCCAATCCGCTCCCTCGCCCTTGTCTCAATCATCGCTCTCCTGGCGTTTGCGGCCGTCTGGCTGGCGGCTGGACGTCCGAGCCAGGCGCAGAGCGACCAGGGTGTTCTGGCCAGCCTGATCTCGCGCCTTCTGTCGACGCCGACCACGCGCGTCACCATCGGCAGCATCGAGGGGGCGCTTTCCTCGAATGCGGTCATCCGGGACATCCGCATCGCCGACCGGGATGGCGTGTGGCTCAACCTCGATCGCGCCCGCCTGGTCTGGAGCCGCACGGCGCTGCTGACCGGACGACTTCAGGTCGATGAGCTCACCATCGACCGTCTGCAGATTTCGCGCCGGCCGCTGCCAGCCGAAGAGGATGCGCCTGTTTCCGATGCACCGATCCTGCCCGAGCTGCCGGTGCGTGTGATCGTGGATCGCTTCGCCCTGCAGGAACTTATCCTCGGTCAGCCGGTGCTCGGCACGCAGGCGCGGCTCTCCGCGGCAGGTTCCGCCCAACTCGGCAATCCGTCCGAAGGCCTCGATCTGAACTTCCAGGCGCAGCGTCTCGATGCGCCCGGTCAGCTCTCGATCGATCTCACCTATGTGCCGCAGACGAACCGTCTCGCCCTCGACCTCACGCATCAGGAGCCCGCCGGCGGCATCGCCGCCCGGCTGATGGATCTGCCCGGACTTCCGCCGGTCGACCTGAAACTGGCCGGTCAGGGGCCCATGAGCGACTTCGCCGCCCGGCTCGATTTTTCTGCCGGACCGACGATCGGGGCTGCAGGGACGGCGACCGTCAGGCGTGCCACGGCCGCCTACGATGTGAACCTGGATCTTGCGGCCCGCATCGAAGGATTGCTGCCCGCGCCGGCTGCTCCGGTCTTCAGTGGGACCACCCAGCTCGTCGGCAACGTGACCGTCGGCGACGACAGCAGCCTGCGCTTCCAGCCGGTGCGCATCACATCGAACGTCGCCCGCTTCGACATGACCGGAACCGTCAGCTCCGGCCAGGTTCTCGATCTGACGCTCAACGCCCGCGCCCTGCCGACCGACGGTGCGAAAACCCGCGCAGGGGAGGCGGAGATCGCCCGTTTCAATTTCGACGGAACGGTTCAGGGGCCGCTGACTGCGCCGCGCATCAACGGTACGCTTGATGCCGCCGAGATCAGGCTGCCGCAGGGCGCGCTCGATACGCTGACGGCCCGCGTGACCATGAACCCGGTCGACGGCCCATCGCCGCCCAGCCAGTTCTCCTTTGCCATCGACGCCAACGCTGGAGGGATCAGACCTGCCGACCGGGCGCTCGCCCGGGCGATCGGCCCGACGCTCGCGATCACGTCGCGGGGTTCCTTCGGTCTGGATGGCATCGCCAATGTCGAAACGGCGCGCATCGAGACCGCCACGGCGCGGGCAGGTTTCACGGGACAGGTCGGTGGCACCGTCCTCGATGGCACGCTCGATGCCAGTATCCCGGCACTGGCATCCTTTTCTGGCATCGCAGGCCGATCGTTGCAGGGTTCCGCAAATCTGACGGCACGATTGTCAGGCAATCCCCGCCGATACGACATGGCGGCAGCCATCGATGCTCGATTGCGGGACCTCTCGACCGGGATGCCGGCTGCAGACGGTCTTCTGGGGCGCACGGTCACTGCGGCGGGAACGGTGCGGCGCATCCCCAATGGGTTCGCCTTCGAAAATTTCCGTGTCGACGGCGCCCATCTCGATGCCCGCATCGATGGGAGGGCCACGCAATCCGCGGCTGATCTTGGCCTCGACATCACCATCGACGAACTGAGGCATGTGGATCCGCGGGTGACCGCCGGCCGGGCGAATGTCATGGCTCGCCTCGGTGGCTCTCTCGAACTGCCGGACGTGAGAGGCGTTGCAACGCTCACCGACGTGCGCGCCCTGAACCGTTCCATTCCAAGCCTTGCGGTCAGCGTCGACGCAAAGGACGTGACGGGTGCGCTCGATGCCGCTCTCACCCTCGACGGACAGGTCGACGGCAAGCCTGCAACGGGCTCCGTTCGCCTCGCAAGGCCGCCGGAAGGCGGGTGGCTCCTGGACCGGCTCGATATCGATATCGGATCGGTGGCCCTCAATGGAAATCTTCGCCTGGGCTCCGATCAGTTGGCGCAGGGCGAGATCTCCTTGTCCGGCAGCAACTTCGACGACCTGTCTCCGCTCGTGCTGACGAAGCTCGATGGTTCGCTCGATGCCGTTATCTCGCTCGATGCGAGCGGTGGCGGTCAGAATGCCACGATTACGGCACAAGGCACTCGCTTTGCCGTGGCGGGCACGTCGGTGAGAGACTTTGATGCAAGGTTGAGCATCCAGGATCTCTACCGTCGTCCCATCATCGACGGCAACGTCTCCGCCGACGCCCTGATGGCTGGCGGCCAGACTTATAGAACCGTGCGCTTCGTGGCCGACGGCACGCCTTCTGCCTCACAATTTACCGCATCCGCCGTAGGACAGGGATTCAATCTCGATGCGCAGGGCCGCCTCGTGCCGGGCGATGCGACGCGGATCGAGCTTGCGAGCTTCACGGCACGCCGCGGCAGCAGGCGCCTGGCTCTCGCACAACCTGCAGCCATCACGCTGCAGAGCGGTGCGGTTACCTTATCAAACTTCGTGATCGCAGCGGATCAGGGGCGGGTCACTGTCAACGGCACGATTTCCGACAGGCTCGACCTCACTGTGGATGTCCGCAGCCTGCCGCTTCAGGTTGCCGATATCGTGGTGCCCAATCTCGGCCTTGCCGGCACGGTCAACGGAAATGCCTCCATCGGTGGAACGGTGGCAAGCCCGACTGGAAACTATCGCATCGACGTATCAGGCCTTGCCACGGCAGAGACGCGCCAAGCGGGCTTGCCGCCGCTTAACATCGAGGCGCAGGGGCGCCTTGCTGATCAGCGGGCCGGCATCGATGCGCGGATTGCGATCGGACGTGGCGGAACCTTGCAAGTGTCCGGAAGCGTTCCTCTCAGCCCGGCCGAGGAGCTTGCACTCAGGGTCTCGGGGCGCACCGATCTTGCGATTACCAATTCCCTCCTGTCCGCATCTGGTCGACGTGTGACAGGAGCTGCCAATCTCGATCTGTCAATTGCTGGCACGTTTTCCAATCCACGCATTGAAGGCATGGTTACTCTTGCCAATGGAAGCTTCGTCGACTCTTTGCAGGGCGTCCAGCTGAACGGGATTGCAGGGCGGTTCGTTGCGCGCGGGCAGGTGCTCACCATCGAGAGCCTCACTGCGCAGACGCCGAGCGGCGGTTCTTTGGCAGCTCGGGGACAGGTGACGATCGATCCGGCCGCGGGACTGCCCGGCGACATCCGCATCACGGGCAGCCGCGCCCAGCTCGTCTCCAACGAGACCGTTGACGCAACCGCTGATCTGGATCTGACCATATCGGGGCCACTTCTGAGCAGGCCGCGCGCTGCGGGCAGCATCAACATCATCTCGATGAACGTCTCCGTGCCCGACCGGCTGCCTACCACCTTAAGGCCGCTCCCGGGAACCCGGCATGTGCGGCCGACGCCGACCGCTGCGGCGCGGCTTGCTCTGGCGCAGCGGCGGCAATCCGCTTCCGCGAGAGGCACTCCGTTCCGGGCGGAACTCGATCTCACAGTGACGGCGCAGAACCGGATTTTCGTGCGGGGACGCGGCATCAATGCCGAACTCGGTGGCGATCTGCGGCTCCAGGGTACGACGCAGGATCCCATCGCCATCGGCGCCTTCGAGCTCAGGCGCGGCCGCTTCGATCTTTTGGGTAAGCGGCTCGAATTCGTGCGGGGACGTCTGGATTTTACCGGCGATCTCACGCCTTCGCTCGACTTCCTGGCCGAAACACAGTCAGGGGACGTCACCGCACGCATCGGCGTGACGGGCCCGGCCTCGAGCCCTCAATTCACCTTCAGTTCCGAACCGAATCTGCCTCAGGACGAGGTCCTGTCCCGTATCCTGTTCCAGAGGCCGTCAGGCGGATTGTCTGCGGGGCAGGCGCTGCAGCTCGCGCAGGCTGTTGCGCAGCTCTCCGGCGGTTCCGGCAACGATGCGTTTGAGCAGTTGCGCCGCTCTCTCGGTGTCGACAGCCTCGACATCACCGTCGGTGCTGGTGGAGGGCCGGGTGTAGGTGTCTCGCGCTATATCAGCGACAATGTGCGAGTCGGCGTGAAAGCCGGTGCTCTGCCCGAGGAGAGCGGCGTGACGGTCGATATTGATCTGACTCGGCGCCTGAAGGCCCAGGGGGAGATCAATGCCGAGGGTGGCAGCTCCGTCGGATTGGGGTTCGAGCTGGAATACTAGGGCTCTCAGTTGGAACAGGAGAGACTGTTATGCCGTCCCTCTTCCTTTTCTAACGCTTGTCGAATCGGCCGGCGATGAGGTCGCCCGTGGACTGAACAACCGTGACGATGACGATCAGGACGGCGATGACGCTGATCATCACGCTGGTATCGAAGCGCTGATAGCCGTAGCGCATGGCGAGATCGCCCAGCCCGCCGGCGCCCACGGCACCGGCCATGGCCGACGAGCCGATCATCGACACCAGCGTGATGGTGAAGCCCCGGATGATCCCCGGCAGGGCTTCAGGCAGAAGCACATGGACGATGATCTGCCAGCGACTCGCTCCCATGGCCTGAGCCGCCTCGATCAGGCCATGATCCACCTCTCGCAGGCTGACTTCGGCGATGCGGGCGAAGAACGGCGTTGCCGCGATGCTCAATGGCACGACGGCGGCCCAAAGCCCGATTGACGTGCCGACAATCAGGCGCGTGAAGGGAATGAGGGCGACTAGCAGAATGATGAACGGCGTTGAGCGGAAGCCATTGACGATGCTGCCCAGCACCCGGTTGAGGCGGGGCATCTCATAGATGCCTCCGATACTTGTGGTGACGAGAACAACGGCCAACGGAATTCCGGCGGCGAAAGCGAAAAGACCCGCCGTGCCGACCATAATTAGGCTCTCGAGGAAGGCATCCCAGAACATGGGAAGAAAGTTTGTGGGCATGTCTGACGATCCCCTGGTTATGAATTTCGTGCCGACGCTTCGGCGGCGTTCTTCAACTGCGCTTCGCTCTGGATCACCGCCTGGAGGACGCCGACCGGCGGTGTACCGTTGAGCCAATAATCGCCGATGGCACGCGCGCGGTGAACGGCGGGGTTGTGCGAAGCGAGCGTGCGCGCGTTGCGCCAGTAGCGGTCGAGACGACGCGTCTCGCTCACGGCTGATGCACCGCCGATCTCGAAGAGCAATGTCGTCGCTTCGAGCACCTGCTCGATCACGATCTGCTGCGCCTGATAGGCCTTGATGTTGGCCGTTGTGATGAAATCGTCTGCATCCTCGCCTTTTATAGAGGCCTCATAGGCCTCCTGGATGGATGCAGAGACACTTTCAACCAGCGAATCCACTGTGAAAGAGAGGCTGGCAAGACGACCGATGACACTCTGCACTAGAGGATCATGACGCGGACTGGACTTGCCGGGCACCCCGAATGTTCGCGTCTTGGTTTGCGTGAATGCGATTGCATCCTTCAGAACCGCCCGCGCGATGCCCGCGAGAGCTGCGAGATGGAACTGCTGATAATAGGCGATGATGTAGGACGTCTTCGGCGGCTGTTCGACGGAGAGCCGCCGCAGGATCTGATCCGCCCTGATCTCGACCCTATTGAATCGCGTCGTGCCGCTACCTGTCAGGCGCTGTTCGAATCCGTCCCAATCGTCTTCGACGACGACACCCGGAGCCGTGGTAGGAAGGACGAGGGAAACATATTCCGTTCCCTCCAGGGCGACGGCAACGATCCAGTTCGCATAGATCGTCCCGGTGCTGTAGAATTTATAGCCGTCGAGAAGCCAACGGTCGTTCTCCTTCGTGAGGGTCACGGTCGTCTCCGTGCCCTCCGTCTTCTCGGCCATGGCTGCGCCGAAGGTTGCACCGTCGATGATCAGGGGGAACCAGCGCTCGCGATCGGCTTCTTCCTTGCTGTTGAGCCGCTCCTCGACGAATGCGAAATGCGCGCGGAAGATCTGCGGCAGGTTCGAGTCAGCCTCAGCTAACTCGATGAGAAGTCGGAATGTTTGAGGCAGACTGGCGCCAAGTCCGCCATAGACTTGCGGGATGCGCAGAGCGCCGAAACCGGCCTCACGTAGCCATGCCACAGGCTCGACGGCCAGGGTGCGCGACTGCTCGCGAGCAACGGCGCCTTCAGCAATCCTCTTGAAGATGGGCCGGAAGCGCTCTGCCAGTTCCTCATAGGAGACAGGCGTAGACGCGAACCGATGCAGCGTGTTTCTGGATTCGGTACGCGGATCCGTCGGGAAAAGACTCGTGGCGGCGGACATTGTTATTTCCATTCGGGTCGGAAAATGAGGGCGATCAAGCGACTTCCTTGGCGGGAACGGTCTGGTCTGTGCCGGGACGGTAGCGAGCGCCCCAATGCGCGGCGGGCAGTCGGCTCCGGCCTCCACCGAACAGTTTTTCGCGTAAGGTGCCCTCCGAATAATCGGCTTTGAACAGGCCTCTCTCCTGAAGGACGGGAACGACCAGATCGACAAAGTCCGCAAGGCTTTCGGGCGCTACTGTGCGAGGTAAGTTGATGCCGTCGATGTCCGCGTCATTGACCCATGAAGCGATGTGGTCGGCGATCTGCTCCGGGGTGCCGACGAACGGCTTCTGGCGGCTGCCTAAGATCATTTGATCGATCAGCTTGCGTACCGTCCAGACCGTGCCGGCGCTGCGCGTGGTGATCGCCTCCAGGGTCGAGTTGTTGGCATTGTTCTTCTCGTACTGGATCGGTTCGTCGAGATCGTATTTCGAAAAGTCCACGCCGGACGAACTCGAGAAGTGAGCGAGGGCGCCGTCCACGCTGGCGTGACGCCGGTATTCCTCCAGCTTGTCCTGTGCTTCCTTCTCTGTCCGCCCGACCACAAGGCTCATGCCGACGAAGACCTTCACGTCATAAGGATCGCGGCCGAAGCTTGCCGCCCGGGCGCGGATATCGGCGATGATGTCGCGCGCGACGATCGGGTTGGGGCCGCCTGTAAACACGCATTCCGCATGTTTCGCGGCAAACTCCCGTCCGCGTGTCGACGAGCCCGCCTGGTATAGCACGGGCGTGCGCTGCGGCGATGGCTCGCTTAAGTGGATGGCGTCGATCTGATAGTATGGTCCATTATGCTTGATGGGTCTGACCTTTTCAGGACGAGCATAGATGCCCCTGGTGCGGTCGTTGATGACGGCATCGTCATCCCAGCTGCCTTCCCAGAGCTTGTAGAGCACATCGAGGTAATCGTCCGCGATGTCATAGCGGTGGTCGTGATCGAGCTGCGCGGGAAGGCCCATGCCACGG
Organism: Microvirga sp. VF16; assembly: GCF_016864375.1. Taxonomy (GTDB): domain Bacteria; phylum Pseudomonadota; class Alphaproteobacteria; order Rhizobiales; family Beijerinckiaceae; genus Microvirga. Next base: position 1,704,459 of record NZ_CP069354.1, read on the forward strand.
GCCGCGCTGTCGAGATAGCCGGTGACGATGTTCCAGCCGATCCGGCCCTTCGTGAGATGATCGAGCGTCGACATGCGGCGGGCATGAAGATAGGGCTGTTCGTATGTGGTGTTCACGGTCACGCCGAAGCCCAGATGCTTCGTCGCATAGGCCATGGCCGGTACGACAAGCATCGGGTCGTTGACGGGAACCTGAGCGCCTGCTGTGATGGCCGCCTCCGGCCCGCCCTTGTAGACATCGTAGACGCCGACGATATCGGCGAGGAAGATGCCATCGAGCTTGCCGCGCTCGGCGATCTTCGCGAGGTTCACCCAATAATCGAGGCTTGTATAGGACGGAGACTGATCGCGCGGGTGGGTCCACATTCCGTGATTGATGTGGCCCACGCAGTTCATGTCGAAGGCGTAGATGTTGATCTTCTTGGTCATTGTCTCACCCGGCTTGATCGTCAGCTGATGCTCAGTTCGTTGGATTGGTCGCGGACGCTTGCACGGGCTCCCACGCAGGAACGGTCATGTCGCCGAAATGCTTCTTGAGGATGGCTTTGACCTCGGGCGAGTTCTGGTAGATGGCGACGAACTTGTTGATCCTTGGATCCTTCGCGTCGGCAGGACGAACCACCCACTGGATGGCGAAGCGCTTTTGCACATCATCGAAGATCAGGGCCGAGTTCGGGTCGACGCCATATTGCTTGAGGGCTGCAGGATAGCCCTGTCCCAAATCCACATCGTCGAGGGCTGTCGGCAATTGCTGGGCGACGAGCTCGGTGATCTTGATGTTCTTCGGATTCGAGACGATGTCGGCGACGGTGGCCTTGTAGTCCAGGCCTTCTTTCAGCTTGATCAGGCCGATCCGGTCGAGCAGGACGAGGCCTCTGCCGCCATTGACCGGATCGTTGGCGATGGAAACCTTCGCGCCATTAGGCAGATCCGCGACGCTCTTGTACTTCTTCGAATAGAGACCGACCTTCGACATCGTTCCCACGCCGATGGACACGAAGTCATAACCTCGCGCCTTCTTGGCATCCTCGAGGAAGGGGATGTGCTGGAAGTAGTTGACGTCGATGTCCTTATTGGCGAGCGCGGCATTGGGCGTGACCCAATCCGTGAACTCGATCACCTTCACGTCGAGGCCCTGCTCCTTCGCTTCTTTCGCAGCCTGATGAACGGCATCGGCCGAAAGGCCGGAATTGATGCCAACTCTTAGTGGATCCACCGCTTGTGCCGATCCAGAGGTGATGGCCCATGTGGATGCGGCAAGGAGCGCCAGGACCGGGAAAAATTTCGTGTTCGACCGGCGACGGTGCCAGATGGTCAATGATTTCATCAGCATGGGACAGGACCTTGGTTCAGAAGAAAAAGAATTGCGCTCCTTGTCTCCCGAGGAGCGGAACACTTCTCGGAAGCATTCAGCCGGACACGTCATGAGCTTTGCTTGTGGGTGCCGCTGCATGTCCTGCCGCGGGTCTTCATCAGGCTGAAGACGCCACCTCAATTCGCATCCCGGAGACTTGAGGAATGGTGCCCAGGGCATCGGCCCCGGTCAATTAGGATGTTCTTTTTTTAGAACATGGAGGGGAGAAAGAAACTTCTCCCTGCGGTCCGATGCAGAGCGAAAAATTTTCGACGCGCCATTCGACATGCGAAATCCGAGTTAGTTCCCGGCTTATGCTTGAGCTTAGGAATACTGGAGGCGCTGAGGATGGCCGGCCGATAATATCGGCCTCTTGACCATGTTCGTTATAAAGAACATAAAGGGATTAGCGAACACAATGCGGATCTGCCGATGGATGCAATCGATGCCAAGATCTTGGGGTTTCTGCAGGAGGATGCGAGCATCTCCGTGGCGGAGCTCGCCCAACGGGTGAACCTGTCTCAGACGCCCTGCTGGAAGCGGATCCAGCGGCTGGAGGCGTCCGGGGTCATCAAAAGGCGCGTGGCTCTTGTGGATCCGGAAAAGGTGGGCTTGAGCCTGACGGCCTTCGTGGCGGTCGAGGCCTATGACCATTCCGAGGTCTGGATGCAGCGGTTCGCGGATTTTGTCACGACGATCCCCGAGGTCATGGAAATCTATCGAATGGCCGGCGACGTGGACTACATCCTGCGTGTTGTCGTGCCCGATATGGCGGCCTACGACCTGTTCTATAAGCAACTCGTCAAGGCGATCCCGCTCAAGAACGTCACGTCGCGGTTTGCCATGGAGCGGATCAAGTCGACGACTGCATTCGTCCTGAAGTCCTAAACTCCCACGGTGTGCTCAGGAGCTGAACAGTTCCGGATGCTCGGCCTCGACCCGTGGTAAAGCGCGCAGGATTTCGGTGAGGTGCCGGCGCATGGCCTCCGCGGCGGCTTCCTCGTCGCGCGCATCGATAGCAGCCATGATGGCACGATGCTGATCGATCAATGGCAGCATCGCCTCCGGCCCGGGCAGGGTGAGCTGGCATACCCGGTCCATATGGGCCTTGATGTCCTGGACCGCTTCCCATGCAAGCGGGCAGCCGGCGCCTTCGGCAAGGGCGATGTGGAACAGCTCATCATAGCGCTGGAAGGCTGTATGGTCGTCCTTGCGGGCCGCCTGATCCTGCATCTCCAGAAGATCGTTGATCCGCTCCCGGCTCTGCTGATCGAACGATGAGCAGGCGCGGCGCACGACCGCCGTCTCGATGGCTTCCCGGACGAACCGGGCTTCCATCATCTTCCTCACTGAGATCTTGACGACCGTAGTGCCTCGCTGGGGCTGGATTTCCACCAGCCGCGTGCGTGCCAGGCCAATCAAGGCTTCCCGTACGGGTTGCCGCGAGACCCCGTGGCGCTCGGCGATGTCCTGCTCGGACAGGCGGCTCCCGGGTGGAAGTTCCAAAGCAATGATCAGGCGGCGCAACTCGTTCTCGATGCGCTGAGCCGCAGAGCCATGGCCGACAGGGAAGGGCGTGTTCACAACAGATCTCATTCTTTCGACGGGTTGCGTTATATATAAGTGCATACTACCATACAATAGTCGACCAGATAAGTCGCAAGGACGGCGTCTGGTCTCTCCTTTGGCGTATCCGATGCGTCAGGGGCGAAGAGTAAACCGGCGGAAAGTCGGGGAAACAACAAAACATCAGAGGAAGCCTAGGAGGACAACGATGTTGACGAAGAGAACTTTCGCAGCTGCTACCCTCGGTCTTTGGGCAGCGCTCATGAGCGGCACGGCATGGGCGCAGACGACCCTGCGCTCCGCCGATATCCATCCGGATGGATACCCGACCGTCGAGGCGGTCAAGTATTTCGGTTCTCTACTCGAGAAGAAGACGAATGGCCGATACAAGATCCAGGTTTTCCATTCGGCCCAGCTCGGCCAGGAAAAGGACACGATCGAACAGACCCGCTTCGGCGTGATCGACCTAAACCGCATCAATATGGGGCCGTTCAACAATCTCATTCCTGAAACCCTGGTTCCTTCGCTGCCCTTTATCTTCCGGTCGGTCGACCATATGCGCAAGACCATGGATGGTCCGGTCGGCGATCAGATCCTGAAGTCCTTCGAGCCGCACGGGCTCGTGGCGCTTGCCTTCTACGATTCGGGTGCGCGCTCCTTCTACAATTCCAAGCGCGCCATCAACACGCCCGCCGATCTTAAGGGCATGAAGGTGCGCGTGATCCAGTCCGATCTCTTCCTTGACATGGTGAATGCGCTCGGCGCCAACGCGACGCCGATGCCTCCGGGCGAGGTCTATTCAGCACTGCAGACCGGCGTGGTGGATGGGGCCGAAAACAACTGGCCGAGCTACGATTCCTTCCGTCACTTCGAGGTGGCGAAATTCTATTCGCTGACCGAGCACTCCATGTCGCCGGAGGTTCTGGTGATGTCGAAGAAGAGTTTCGACAAGATGTCGCCCGAAGACCAGAAGGCTGTGCGCGAAACGGCGAAGGAATCCGTCGCGAAGATGCGCGAGCTCTGGGAGGCGCGCGAGAAGGATGCCGAGAAGAAGATCCGCACGAACAACAATCAGATCAACAATGTCGACAAGCAGCCCTTCATCGATGCGATGAAGCCTGTCTACGAGAAATACGCCAAGGATGCGAAGGTGAAGGAGCTCGTCGCCCGCATCCAGGCGATGAACTGAGCCGCGCGACGGCAATATGCTACCGGATCGGCTCCAGCCGATCCGTCTCTTGCCTCACTGGAGACCTTTACCGATGCGCGCTGAACTTGCCGCGCTATCCCGCATTCTCGCCGTCGTCAATCGATTGGCTCTATGGACCGCCGGGATCGGCCTCATTCTTATGACCATCTTCGTTGGCTGGCAGGTGTTCGGTCGCTATGTGCTGAACCAATCGCCGAGCTGGACTGAGCCTGCCTCCCTGCTCCTCATGAGCTGGTTCATCCTATTGGGTTCCGCCGTAGGCGTGCGCGACGGCAATCATCTCGGCTTCGAGATCGCCCTCCACTATGCGCCGCAGGGCCTGCGCCAGATCATGCTCGCCGTCACGGAGGTGCTGGTAATGATCTTCGGCGGTGCCATGGCGTGGTACGGCACATCCCTGGCGGTCGAAACCTGGTCCGCGCTGATGCCGGGTATGCCGATCCCGCAGGGGTTCGACTACGTGCCTCTCGCCGTGGGCGGTGTTCTGATTGCTCTCTTTTCCCTTGAAAAGCTCGTTCGCCTGCTGCTCGTTGGCGAAGATGTCCCGATGGTGCGCGTGGACGAGCCCCATCTCGTTGCCGTGAAGGATTGATGTCATGGAGATCTGGATTCTCTTCGGCGTCTTCACGCTCCTGCTCATCATCGGCACGCCGGTTGCGTTCTGCCTTGGGATCGCATCGCTGGCCACCGTTCTTTACATGCAGCTGCCGCCAATTGTGGTGTTCCAGCAGCTCAACTCCGGCATGAACGCCTTTGCCATGATGGCGATCCCGTTCTTCATCTATGCCGGCGATCTCATGATGCGCGGCGGCATCGCCGATCGCCTGATCCGTCTGGCAGCTGGCTTGGTCGGTCATCTGCGCGGCGGGTTGGGACAGGTGAATGTCGTCGCCTCCACGCTCTTCGGCGGCATTTCCGGCTCGGCTATCGCGGATGCCTCCGCGATTGGCGGCATCATGATCCCGCAGATGGAGAAGCGGGGCTACGCGAAGGACTACAGCGTCAACGTGACGGTGAACGCCGCGATCATCGCGCTGCTCATCCCGCCGTCGCACAACATGATCATCTATTCGATCGCAGCCGGCGGCACGATCTCGGTGGCGGATCTGTTCACCGCGGGCATCATTCCCGGCTTTCTGCTGGCCGCGGCCTTGATGATCACGGCCTATGTGGTGGCTGTGCGGCGCGGCTATCCCGCCGATCCGTTCCCGGGCTTCCGGATGCTGGCCTATTTCTTCGTCTCGGCGATACCGGGCATCCTGCTCATCTTCATCATCTTCGGGGGCGTCCGCTCGGGCGTGTTCACGGCAACCGAGAGCTCGTGCATCGCCGTCGTCTACGCCCTTCTGGTCACACTCTTTGTCTATCGCGAGATGAACTGGGAAAGCTTTGTCGAGGCGACCCTCGGCGCCGTGCGTACCACGGCGATGGTTCTCCTCGTCATCGGCACCGCCAGTGCCTTCGGCTGGCTCATGGCCTTCCTGCAGGTGCCACAGGCCACCATCGCTCTCATGAAGACGGTGTCGGACAATCCCATCGTCGTTCTTCTGCTTATCAACATCATCCTGCTGGTGCTCGGCACCTTCATGGACATGGCGCCGATGACCATCATCTGCACGCCGATCTTCCTGCCGGTCATCAAAGCCTTCGGCATCGATCCTGTGCATTTCGGCGTGATCCTGATCCTCAACGCCGGCATCGGCCTCAACACCCCGCCGGTGGGTTCGGTGCTCTTCGTCGGCTGCGCGGTCGGCAAAATCACCATCGGCGAAGCCATGAAGACGATCTGGCCGTTCCTAGGCGCAAGCATCATGGTGCTGCTGCTCGTCACCTATATTCCCGGCCTGTCGCTCTGGCTTCCGGCCCTGTTCCGTTGATCGTTCCCGTTCAAAGAGGCACCCATGACCATCGACATCCGGCAGGTATGCCATCCGGAAGCCGTCCGCCATTTCAACACGGCCGAATTGCGCCGTCACTTTCTGATCGAGAGCCTCTTCGTTCCCGGTGAGGTTAAGCTGACCTACAGTCATATCGACCGGTTGGTGGTCGGCGGTGCGGCTCCAACTTCGAGAGCGGTCAAACTGGAGTCGCACAAGCAGATTGGCTCGCCCAATTTTCTGGACCGCCGCGAACTCGGCGTCGTTAATCTCGGCGGCCTGGGGCGCGTTCACACCGATGGCGAGGTCCATAATCTCGGGCCGCGCGATGCTCTATATGTGGCCATGGGCACGAAGGAGGTCCGGTTCGAGAGCCGCGATGCAGATACCCCGGCGAAATTCTATCTCGTCAGCACGCCGGCTCATGCCCGTTTCGAGACGGTGAAAATCGGCCTCGAAAGAGCCCGGCGTGTCGATCTCGGTGACGCCACGAACGGCAATGTCCGCACGATCTTCCAGATGATCCATCCGGAGGTTTGCCGCTCGGCCCAGCTCGTCCTCGGCATGACGCAGCTCAAGCCCGGCAGCATGTGGAATACCATGCCGGCGCACGTGCATGACCGCCGCTCGGAGGTCTATGTCTATTTCGACATGCAGCCCGACACGCGTGTGTTCCATTTCATGGGCGAGCCCAACGAGACGAAGCACCTCGTCGTCGCCAACGAGCAGGCGATCCTGTCTCCCGGTTGGTCCATCCATTCCGGTGTCGGAACCAGCAATTACACGTTCGTCTGGGCCATGGGTGGCGACAATCAGGATTTCACTGATATGGACATGGTGCCTATGGATGCATTGCGGTGAGGAGCCAGGAATGACGTTCTCGTTCGATCTGTCCGGCAAGAATGCGGTCGTCACTGGGGCCAACACCGGGCTCGGCCAGGCGATCGCTGGGGCATTGGCGCAAGCCGGAGCCTCCGTTGTCGGTGTTGGCCGCTCAAGCATGGATGAAACAGAGCGGCTGTGCCGCAAGGCCGGTGCTCGCTTTCACCCTGTCCAGGCCGATTTGTCGAGTCTCGAGCCCATCGAGCGCATCGTCGCTGAGGCCATATCGGCCTGCGGGCGCATCGACATTCTGGTTAACAATGCCGGGATCATCCGCCGTGCCGATGCCATCGACTTCACGGAGCAGGATTGGGACGACGTGATGAACGTCAATCTCAAATCCACCTTCTTCCTATCTCAGGCCGTGGCGCGCAGGATGTTGACGGATGAGGGGGGCGGCAAGATCATCAACATCGCCTCGCTCCTGTCCTTCCAGGGTGGCATCCGCATTCCGTCCTACACAGCTAGCAAGAGCGGACTAGCCGGCCTCACGCGGCTGCTGGCCTGCGAATGGGCGGCCAAGGGCATCAACGTGAATGCCATCGCGCCCGGCTACTTCGTGACCAACAACACCGAGGCGCTTCGCAACGACCCGAAACGGAGCAGCGAGATCTTGGGCAGGATTCCGGCAGGGCGCTGGGGCGAGCCGACCGATCTCGGTGGCGCTGCCGTCTTCCTGGCATCATCTGCCGCAAACTACATCCACGGCATCGTTCTGCCCGTGGATGGCGGTTGGCTTGCCCGCTGACAATTTCTGGAGGAACCCTATGAACCGAATTGACCAACCCTTCGCCTTCGACAGCGACGTCGAGTGGGAGCCCGCGGGCGAAGGTATCCACCGCAAGATCCTGACCTACAATGCGGAGGTGATGATGGTTCGCGTGGATTTTCAGGCGGGTGCCATCGGCACGCCTCACTCGCATCCGCACATCCAGTGTAGTCTTGTCGAGGCTGGTGTCTTTGACATCACCATTGCGGGGCGCACAGAGCGTCTCAAGCGGGGGGATAGCTTTCTCATCCCACCGAATGCAGTTCATGGTGCGGTCGCCATTGAAGCTGGCATGCTCCTCGACGTGTTCACGCCGATGCGAGAAGATTTCGTTGGCCTTAAGCCCTGAAGCCGATCGACATTTTCCAATCGTTCAAGCCGCATCTCCCGATGCGGCTTGATTTGTTCATGCTTTGTGTGCCCTGGCTCTTATCTTATGTAATTGACGTTGCGTCATGGAGTGGGCGCGAGGCAGTCCTAAAAGCCTGCTTATTCTCGCCCATATGGCCCGATAGCCCGCATATTCATTTTGATGCTTTGTTTCATTTTCGACTGTGGCCGATAAAATTTGCTCCCGTCTCGGAACTCCGGGTCTTGAAATGCGTTAAACGGGGTCGAATTCCATCTGAAGACGAACAAGGTAGCTTTTGGGACGTCGACACATGGGGATCCAGGCGCGAGTAAGCCTGGGACAGCGTAACGGGGGGCCTTATGTCACAAGTCGAAACCGTCAATTCGCAGCTTGATCCCAAGCTGCTCCTCAAGACATTGCGCGCCTTTCGGAAAGGCGATTTCTCGATCCGCCTGCCATCGGATCTGACCGGCATCGACGGCGAGATTGCAGAAGCTTTCAACGACATCGCCGATTTGAATCAAGGCCTCGCGCAAGAACTTGAGCGCGTCGCCAAGGTCGTCGGCAAAGAGGGACGGATCGAGGAGCGCGGGCGTCTCGCCGGGGCGACCGGCTGCTGGAGTGAGTGCGTCGATTCCGTTAATGCCATGATCGGCGATATCGTACAGCCGACTGTCGAAGTCGCACGGGTCATCGGCGCTGTCGCGAAAGGCGACTTGAGCCAGACGATCGATCTCGCGACGGATGGTCGCCCGCTCCGGGGCGAGTTCCTGCGCATCGGCAAAGTGGTCAACACCATGGTCGGGCAGCTCGGAAGCTTTGCCTCGGAGGTAACCCGCGTGGCCCGCGAAGTGGGCTCGGAAGGTAAGCTTGGTGGACAAGCGAAGGTCAAAGGTGTTGCCGGCACTTGGAAGGACCTGACCGAGAACGTAAACCTGATGGCGGCGAACCTCACCGATCAGGTGCGTAACATCGCCGAGGTCACGACCGCGGTCGCGAACGGCGATTTGTCGAAGAAGATCACCGTCGATGTGAAAGGCGAGATTCTGGAGCTGAAGGACACCATCAACACGATGGTCGATCAGCTGAACTCCTTCGCCTCGGAAGTGACGCGTGTGGCGAAGGAAGTCGGCTCGGAAGGCAAGCTGGGTGGGCAGGCTCAGGTGCGCGGCGTCGGCGGCGTCTGGAAGGACCTGACCGAGAACGTAAACATGATGGCGGCGAACCTCACCGGTCAGGTGCGCAATATCGCGGAAGTGACCACGGCCGTCGCACGGGGCGACCTCTCTAAGAAGATTACCGTCGATGTGAAGGGCGAGATCCTGGCTCTCAAGTCCACCATCAACACGATGGTCGATCAGCTCAATTCTTTCGCCTCGGAAGTGACCCGCGTCGCAAAAGAGGTGGGATCGGAAGGGAAGCTGGGTGGTCAGGCACAGGTCGAAGGTGTCGGCGGTGTTTGGCGTGATCTGACTGAGAACGTGAACATGATGGGCTCGAACCTCACCGCGCAGGTTCGTAACATTGCGGAGGTGACGACTGCGGTCGCGAATGGCGATTTGTCCAAAAAAATCACCGTCGAAGTCCGCGGCGAGATTCTGGAACTGAAGAACACCATCAACACGATGGTGGACCAGCTGAACTCCTTCGCCTCCGAGGTGACGCGTGTTGCTAAGGAAGTCGGATCGGAAGGCAAGCTTGGTGGCCAGGCGCAGGTTCGTGGCGTCGCCGGCACTTGGAAGGACCTGACCGACAACGTGAACCTGATGGCGGCGAACCTCACCGGCCAGGTGCGTAACATCGCCGAGGTCACGACCGCGGTTGCGAACGGCGACCTGTCGAAGAAAATCACCGTGGAGGTACGAGGCGAGATCCTGGAACTCAAGTCCACAATTAATACGATGGTCGATCAGCTCAACTCCTTCGCGGGCGAGGTGACGCGTGTGGCGAAGGAAGTGGGTTCGGAAGGCAAGCTCGGTGGTCAAGCCCGGGTTGAAGGCGTTGCCGGCACCTGGAAGGACCTGACCGACAACGTGAACCTGATGGCGGCGAACCTCACCGGTCAGGTGCGTAACATCGCCGAGGTCACGACCGCGGTTGCGAATGGCGATTTGTCGAAGAAGATCACCGTGGATGTGCGCGGTGAAATCCTGGAGCTGAAATCGACCATCAACACCATGGTGGACCAGCTGAACTCCTTCGCCGGCGAAGTGACGCGTGTGGCGCGTGAGGTGGGCACGGAAGGAAAGTTGGGTGGTCAGGCCCAGGTTCGCGGTGTCGGCGGTGTGTGGAAAGACCTCACCGACAATGTGAACATGATGGCGGCCAATCTGACCGGCCAGGTGCGTAACATCGCGGAAGTCACGACTGCTGTGGCTAATGGCGACCTTTCCAAGAAAATCACTGTCGCGGTCGAGGGTGAAATCCTTGAGCTGAAATCCACGATCAATACCATGGTGGATCAGCTCAATTCGTTCGCCGGCGAGGTGACCCGTGTGGCCCGCGAAGTGGGTACCGAAGGTAAACTTGGTGGACAGGCCCAGGTGCGCGGCGTCGGTGGCGTCTGGAAGGATCTCACCGATAACGTGAACATGATGGCCGCCAATCTCACCGGCCAAGTTCGTAACATCGCGGAGGTGACCACTGCGGTCGCGAACGGGGATCTCTCGAAGAAGATCACCGTAGATGTGCGCGGCGAAATTCTGGAGCTGAAATCGACCATCAATACCATGGTGGACCAGCTGAACTCTTTTGCCTCGGAAGTGACACGTGTGGCCCGCGAAGTGGGCATCGAAGGCAAGCTTGGTGGCCAAGCGCAGGTTCGTGGCGTCGCCGGCACCTGGAAGGACCTGACCGACAATGTGAATATGATGGCGAACAACCTCACCGGTCAGGTGCGGGGCATCGCCAGCGTCGTGACCGCGGTCGCCGAAGGCGATCTCAAGCGTAAGCTGATTGTGGACGCAAAGGGCGAGATCGCAGCCCTCGCCGAAACCATCAATGAAATGATCGACACTCTGGCGACCTTTGCCGATCAGGTGACGAACGTCGCTCGCGAAGTGGGCGTCGAAGGCAAGCTCGGTGGACAGGCGAGGGTGCCGGGTGCTGCCGGCCTGTGGCGCGACCTCACGGACAATGTGAACCAACTTGCCGCCAATCTGACTACCCAGGTGCGAGCCATTGCCGACGTGGCCACCGCCGTGACCAAGGGCGATCTGACACGATCGATTTCGGTGGAAGCCTCGGGCGAGCTGGCCTCGCTCAAGGACAATGTCAACGAGATGATTCGCAACCTGCGCGATACGACGCTCAAAAATGCGGAGCAGGATTGGCTGAAAACCAACCTTGCCAAGTTCACCCGCATGCTGCAGGGCGAGCGCGATCTCACCACTGTGTCGAACATGATCCTGTCGGAGATCGCGCCTCTCGTGAATGCGCAGCAGGGTGTGTTCTATACCGCCGAACGCGACGGCAGCGAGCCCGTGCTGGAGATGGTAGCCTCCTATGCCTTCACGGAAAGAAAGCATCTCAACAACCGCTTCCGTCTCCGCGAAGGCTTGGTTGGCCAAGTCGCATACGAGAAGAAGCGGATCCTACTCACCAATGTACCGGGCGACTACATTACCATCAGTTCGGCTCTCGGCGAGGCCTCGCCGCTCAATATCATCGTGCTGCCCGTCCTATTCGAACAGGAAGTGAAGGCGGTGATCGAGCTTGCCTCGTTCAGCCGGTTTTCGGAAACACATCAATCCTTCCTCGAGCAGCTCACCGAGTCGATCGGTATCGTCCTGAATACGATAGCGGCAAACATGCGGACAGAGGGCCTGCTGAAGCAATCCCAGCTTCTGACAACCGAGCTGCAGAGCCAGCAGGAGGAGTTGAGAAACACCAACGACCGGCTGGAGCAGCAAGCTGCAACGCTACGTCAGTCGGAAGAGCTCCTGCGGCAGCAGCAGGAAGCGCTGCAGAAGACGAACGAGGAGCTTGAGGACAAGGCGCGACTGCTTGAGCTCCAGAAGAGGGAAGTCGAGGCGAAGAACCAGGAGGTCTCTATCGCCAAGACGGCCCTAGAGGAAAAAGCCGAGCAGCTCTCGCTGACATCGCGCTACAAGTCGCAGTTCCTGGCCAATATGAGCCACGAGCTGAGGACACCGCTGAACTCGCTCCTTATTCTCTCGAAGCTGCTAACCGAGAATTCAGACGGTAATCTGACCGACAAGCAGAGGGAGTTCGCCAAGACGATCCACGCGGCAGGTTCAGATCTTCTCTCGCTTATCAATGATATTCTAGACCTGTCGAAGATCGAGTCCGGAACAGTTAGCCTGGAAGTATCGAGTGTCGGATTCAAGGATCTCGTCGAAAATATGGAGAGAACCTTCCGCCAGGTTGCGGAAGAGAGAAAGCTCGAGTTCCATGTGGAGGTCGATCCGAAACTGCCACCGGCAATCAGGACGGATTCGAAGCGCTTGCAGCAGGTGCTTCGCAACTTGCTGTCTAACGCTTTCAAATTCACGGAGCGTGGGGGGGTCACGTTGCAGATCGGCTCGGCTGAGGGAACGCCGCTGCGAGCCGGCAGCCAGTGGATCGCCATGTCGGTGACCGACACTGGCATTGGCATTCCGGAAGAGAAGCAACGCATCATATTCGAGGCCTTCCAGCAAGCGGACGGGACGACGAGCCGGAAATATGGCGGCACAGGTCTCGGCCTATCGATCAGCCGTGAAATCGCCCGGCTGCTCGGTGGTGAGATCGTGGTGTCAAGCACGCCGGGAAGCGGTTCGACTTTCACCATCTTCGTCCCGGTCGAGCCGCCGGCCAGCCATGGCATCGCAGGATCGGGAACCCTTGCGAAGCCAAATGGCGATGGTGCGGGACAGTATGCCGGCTCCGACGACTCGACAGGGTCGATGATCCGTCAGCCGTCCGCCGCAATGGCGCTGTCGGCTTCACTCGATGATCGCCATGCGATCACGAGCGGTGACCGGGTCGTTCTCATCATCGAGGATGACGCCATGTTCGCATCGGTGCTGCTTGAGCTTGCTCGAGAGGAAGGCTTCAGGGGATTGATCGCCATGGACGGTGCCTCGGCGCTCGCCCTCGCACATCGCTACAAGCCGCATGCTGTCACTCTCGATATCGGACTTCCCGATATGGACGGCTGGGCGCTCCTCGATCTTTTGAAGCATGACCCGAGAACCCGGCATGTGCCAATCCACGTGATCTCAGTCGATGACCAGAAGAAGCGCGGTCTCAAGGCTGGCGCCTTCGGCTTCTTGGAGAAGCCAGTCGACCGGGAGGCGCTCATGGGAGCGCTCAACCGCACGAAGGAGTTCATCGATCGACCTGTGAAGAAGCTTCTTCTCGTGGAAGATGACGACAACCAGCGCATGAGCTTGTCAGAACTCATGAAGAGCGAACAGGTTGATGTTACGGCAGTCGGGACGGCTGAGAGTGCATTGGAGGTTATTCAAGTCCGCCAATTCGATTGCGCCGTCATCGATCTCGGCCTGCCGGATCTCCCCGGGACAGAACTCATTGAACGCATCCGCAAGATCAAAGGCAGTGAGGAACTGCCAATCGTCATCTATACGGGTCAGGACCTGACAAAGGCCGAGGAGCGTAGGCTACAAGGCATCGCCGCGACGCTCATCGTCAAAGGCGAGGGTTCATCCGAGCGCCTCCTCAATGATACGGCTCTGTTCCTGCACCGGACGATCAGTGCTCTTCCCGAGGAGAAACACATCATTGTCGAGAGGCCAGCCGATGGATCCCTCGAAGGGCGGAAGGTGCTGATTGTCGACGACGATATGCGCAACATCTTTTCACTGACCAGCGCACTGGAACAGCATGGGATTTCGGTTCTCTTTGCTGAAAATGGCTTGGAAGGCATTGAGATGCTGAAAGCCAATCCGGATGTCGATGTCGCCTTGGTCGATATCATGATGCCGGAGATGGACGGCTATGAGACCATGCGGGAAATCAGGAACATTCCGCGTTACCGTGAGCTCCCTCTGGTGGCGGTCACGGCGAAGGCCATGAAGGGGGATCGCGAGAAGTGCCTTGAGGCGGGAGCGACCGATTATGTGTCGAAGCCCGTCGACATCGATCAACTTCTTGCGGTCTTGCGCGTTCAACTCAGTCGAAGCACATATAATCCGGATGGGCACGTGGTTCCCAATGGTGCGGCAGAGACCGGGCTAAACTCATGACGGACGATCTGAGGCAAGGCGAAGCGGGCCTGAACTTGGATGATTTTCATCTGGTCTCGGCCCGCCCGCTGGCGGATCCGATCCCCGCCAAGATATTGGTGGTCGATGACGACCCGAGAAACCTTGTAGCCGTCGAGGAGGTGCTCCGGTCTCCCGGTGTGGAGATCGTGACCGCCGATTCCGGTGAGAGCGCTTTGCGCCATGTTTTGAAGGATGACTTCGCCGTCATTCTTCTCGATGTACAAATGCCGCGCCTCGACGGGTACGAGGTTGCCAGCCTGATCAGGAACCGGCCGCGTTCCTCGCGAGTGCCGATACTGTTTCTGACCGCCTTCAACAAGGACGACATGCATGTCTTCAAGGGGTATTCGGCCGGTGCCGTCGACTATGTCTTCAAACCCATCGAGCCCTTGATCCTCAGATCCAAGGTCGACATTTTCGTCGATCTTTATCGCAAGACGGAGGAGATCCGCCGGCAGGCGGAGCAGGAGCGCCGCTTGTTGATGGACAACCTTCATGTCCGAAGCGAGAAGCTGAAAGCCGAGCAAGCCCTGCGCCGCCGCGAGGAGCATCAGTCGATCATCCTCCAGTCGTTGCCGATTGCATTGTACACGGCGTCCGTTGAGGAGGATCATCGGCAGCTTCATTTTACCAATGAGAGTATCGAACGCATTACAGGTTTCCGGCCGGGAGCTTTCCTCGAGCGTCCCGATTTCTGGTCGTCTCGGATCAACCTGGACGATAGGGAACGCGTGCTGCTCCAGCTGAGGCGGTTGGAGGAAGAGGGATCCGTCAATCTCGAGTATCGCTGGCGGTGCGCCGATGGCGTTGAAAGACATTTCCTCGATCAGACGGTTCTCATGAGAGATGAAGACGGCCGCCCACGCGAATTCTTCGGGATGTGGTTCGATATCACCGAGAGCAAACAGATGGAGCAGAACCTGCTCCATGCCAGCAAGCTTGAAGCTGTCGGGCGCCTGACCGGCGGAATTGCCCACGATTTCAACAATATGCTGAGCGTCGTCATCGGCAATCTCGATCTCCTGAAGAAGTCCATTCAAGGGAATGAGAAGGCCGAGCGGCGGGTACGGATGGCGTTGGAGAGCGCTCAGCACTGTGCCGATCTCACCTATCGACTGCTGACTTTCTCACGACGCCAGGCATTGCAGGTATCAACGATCGACGTGACGAGCGTGATGCCGAGCCTGCTGGAACTGATGCGCAGAACGCTTGGCGAGCATATCAATGCGAGCTTGCAGTCAAGCGACAATATATGGCCAATTCAAGTTGACCGTGCGCAGTTTGAAGCAGCTCTTCTGAACCTCGCAGTCAATGCGCGCGATGCGATGCCCGATGGCGGCGATCTGACGATCAGTCTCGAAAACCAATTTATTGAGGAGGGACGATCCGCACCCAGCGGAGAATTCGTCGTGATCTCCGTGACCGATACCGGGATCGGCATGGCGCCTGAGGTGCTGGAGAAGGTTTTCGAACCCTTCTTCACCACCAAGGAAAGTGGAAAAGGTACCGGCTTGGGACTTAGCATGGTCTATGGTTTTGTTCAGCAATGCCATGGCCATGTGGAGGTCGAGAGCGTGCCGAACGTGGGTACGACGATCCGTATTTTCCTGCCCCGCTCCTATGAAGCTGCAGAAAGTGCTTCCGAGAATCAATCAGCCGTTGCTCATCCCTTCGGAGAAGGGCACACGGTGCTTGTCGTTGAGGACAATCCAGCCGTTCGCCAGGTGGCGCTCTCCACCCTTCATTCCCTCGGCTTCAAGGTGCTGGAAGCCGAGACAGGCGATGAGGCCGCTGAACTCCTGAAGACGAGGAATGATATCAATCTTGTTCTCTCCGACGTGAGAATGCCCGGAGAGCTCAGCGGTGTCGACTTGGCTCGTCTCATTCAACACGAGCGACCGGAAATTCAAGTTCTCCTGACCACCGGTTATTTCGATGGGGAAGGTAAGCTCGAAGATCTCAATCTTCTCTACAAGCCATATCGCGCAACGGATCTTGCAGAAAGGATCCAGTCCCTGATGAAGCTTCCGAGATCCGTGGAATTTGAGAACACGGCGACGCACCGGACCGCGGCCGTTGCATAGCCTCTCTGCAATATTGTGTGGAAAGGGGCATCGGGTTTCGAATGACCGGGATTTTAGATCTCGGTCATTATCAATCTCAGAGTGGAACTCTCTTACTCTCTCACGATATGTCAAGAAGCGACATTAGAGATGATTCTACTCTCATGGAATCATCTCCTTCGCTTTGTCGCATTTCTTGGGAGTGAACCAGATCGACTTCGCCAAGAATGATCTAGAGATCAGCGCAGAGACTATCCCTGCCATCGCACCAGGCGGTATAGAAGTCGCCAGTGCGATCCAGAACGAAAACAGTCGGCTTACTCGACATGGCCGACCAGCAGGCTGATTCGACGGCGAATTTCAAAGCCTTTGCACGAAAATGGAACGAGCCGAGATCCCGGCCGAATTGAGAAACCGTCCAACGATTATGCTTGAAAGTAACGCAGTACGCTCCGTGGGGCATGAAGCACCTCCCAAGTAGCTTTTCTGGCAAATCACAGCTGCAGTTGCTAACCATCCTAAAGGGAGAAGGCAACCACGAATGACGATTTATGGTTCAAGGATTAAGGATCGGTTTCACGGTTGATTCAGAGTGACGCCGTAACGCCGCCATCCACATAGAGGATCTGTCCATTGACGAAGTTCGAGTCATCTGAGGCAAGAAAAATCGCTGCTCCAATTGGGTCCTCTATCTCGCCCCAGCGCCGTGATGGGGTTCGCGCAATCAGCCAGTCCGAGAACGTCGTGTCATGGACAAGGGCTCGATTGAGTTCCGTCTTGAAGTAGCCAGGTCCGATGCCATTGACCTGAAGACCGCACTTACCCCAGTCGATCGCCATGCCTTCCTTGATCTCCATCGGATTCCGGAGCCAAAGTCGCTCTTAGAGGACGCGTCCTGGATTGAGGATGCCCACCGGATCGAGTGTCTGCTTCATCTTTGCCATCAAGGCGAGTTCGGGCTCCGTTCGGCTCAATGGGAGATAAGGACGCTTGATGCGTCCGATTCCGTGTTCCGCGGAGATAGATCCACCGAGCTTGGAGACGAGGTCGTAGACGAGACCCTGAACGCCCTTCTTGATGGTGTCGTTCATGTCGCGGATTGCCACGTTGATGTGAATATTGCTGTCAGCCACGTGTCCGAAGACGACATATACGGCATCCGGCCATTGTTTCGGCATTTCCTGACGCAGATGGGCGACGGCTGCGGTCATACGGTCCAGGGGTACACTGACATCGAAGCGGATCTCCTCCGGCAGGAAACGTCCATATTCGTAGGGTGTTTCCCGATAGGCCCAGAACCGGTTCCTATCAGCACGGGACTGAGCGACCACGGCATCCTTGATAAGGTTCTCCTCGTAAAACTCGCTGAGAAGCAGAGAGAAGGTTTCCGTTCCTTCCGGATCTGCTCCCATATCGGCCTCGATCAGGAGCGTCACATCGTGCTCCGCGTCGAAAGCAGGTGGAAGGCCACAGATCTGGGTCGCAACCGTCATGAATTCCCGCCACATGGCCTCGAAGACAAGCAGGCGTCCGGGATGAGCCTGCTGGAACCGGCGCAGGACGACGAGAGCGTCCTCAAAGCTGCTGGCCGCACAAAGAGCTGTCTGCAGCCCCTGGGGTTTGGGGTGCAAGCCGATGACGACCTTCGTGATGACGCCGAGCGTTCCTTCGCTGCCGATGAAGAGTTGCGTCCAATCGTATCCGGCATTGTTCTTCAACATCTTGTTGAGTGAGCGAACCACGGTGCCATCAGCAAGCACGACTTCGAGGCCAAGGGTATTGCGGCGAGCCATACCGTAGCGCAGCACCTGATTGCCGCCTGCGTTGGTCGCGATGTTGCCGCCGATCGTGCAGGTTCCGCGGGCACCGAGATCGATTCCGCACAGAAAGCCTGCGTCGTCCGCTGCCTGCTGGATGACTGCGAGTGGGGTTCCTGCGAGAGCGGTGAGTGTCGCGCTTGCCGCGTCGATCTCTTCAATCCCGTTCATCCGCTCCAGGGATAGCGCAACCTCTCCGGCTTGCGGATGGGCACCACCAGCCAATCCTGTCAGCCCCCCTTGCGTCACGACAGATTGGCGATGCTCATGACAGATCCTCAACGCCTTTGAGATATCCTCAGTGGTCTGGGGCAGAATCAAGGCTTGAGGGATTGTCGGCAGGAGTCCGCTGGCATCGGCATGATTGCGGGAGGGAATGTCTGCCCCGATTCGGACCTGAGATCCCAGGGCTGCCACAAGGGCGTCGATCACGTTGCTCATGGTGTTCTAACTTGAACTGTGGGGAGGGCTTGGCTTGCTATGGCTCAGTGGTCAGCCTGACGATTGCATCTGGTCTCTTCCAAAGATCCGGCAGCAACTCCAGTCCGAGACCTGGCTTCATGTTCACCGTGACCTCTCCGCTCGTGACGGTCGGTAGCTCCGTCACGAGTTCGGTGTACCAACCCGTGTAAAAGGCCCGGACGCTCTCCTGAATCAAGGCATTCCGTGCATGCAGCGAGAAGTGACACGATGCGGCGTAAACCACGGGGCCTGTGCAGTCGTGAGGCGCGACAGGGACATGCCAGGCTTCCGCTAGTGCCGCGATCTTACGCGCCTCCGTCAGGCCGCCGCACCAGGACAGATCGAGCATGGCGACACCGGCAACGCCGGTCTCGAGGTATTCGCGGAAGGCGTGGGTGTAGGAAAGGGTTTCCGAAGCACAGACCCAGGCTTTCGAATGCTGCGCGTACTCCTTGAGGTCGCCGATATTGTCGAGACGGAAGGGATCCTCGTGCCAGTAGGTGTCGAACTCGGCGAGGGCCGAGGCAAGCTTCTTGGCCATCGGCAGGCTCCACAGGGAGTGGAACTCGACCATAATGTCCATCTTGTCCCCGACGGCCTTACGGATCTTGGCAAACGGCTCAAGCGCGGTCCGAAGTTCATCGGGCGAGATATCGTATCCGTGGCTGCGCTCCGCGGCGAGATCGAAGGGCCATATCTTCATGCCCGTGATCCCCTGCTCAAGCAGGGAATGAGCCAGATCGTCCGCGCGGTACAGAAATGCATCCAGGTCTTCGTATGCTCCTTCCGTGCCGCCGATGCCCCAATTGGCGACTTTCTGAGCGCGGCTGTCGCGAATATACCTGTAGCCGGCGCAGGTGTTGTAAACCCGTATCTTGTCCCGCGAGCGGCCTCCCAGCATATCGCAGACGGGTTTGCCGTGAGCTTTACCGAAAAGATCCCATAAGGCGATGTCGATAGCTGAATTGCCCCGAGTTTCGACGCCTGCGGAACGCCAGCCCAGATAATTCTGAAGATCGCGGTTGATGCCTTCAATCTGAAGAGGATCGCGCCCGATCAGCTTCGCCGCGACCGTCTCGTGAATATACGCCTCCACGGCAGCAGCGCCCATGAATGTCTCGCCAAGCCCGACAAGTCCTTCATCGGTGTGAAGGCGGATCCAGACGATGTTTGCAAATTCCTGGAGACGGATTGTTTCCACGCTTGTGATCTTCATGGGGTCCTCGTTGCGGCTACGCCCTCGTCAGTGAGGGTAGGGGCAAAACGGAACGATAGTCTGTTCGGTGAGACGCCGTCACTTCACACCGATATCCACGGAAATAGTCAGCCCGAGCAGCTATTCATAAGTCTAATATGAAACAAAGATGCAATTTGACTGGGGCACAATTTTATCTCGGTTGATCCAAAAGAGACCGTCATAAGCCAGACAATTGGTTCTGTCTTGGATGCAGAATGGTGGCACGCAGCCTCGCATAAAGAACGTCGGCTGTCAGACCCTGACGGTTTGAACTTGCATCTTGTCTTTCCGCTGAATTGACACTCCATAAGACTGCGCCTTAGATCGGGTAACATGTTTGGTCTTCCCTGGGCTTGAAGAGGCCTTGAGGACGAACAGATTAAACGGCGTCCAACAGGGCCGCCAAAGCAGGGAGAGACAGTGAGCAGGATAATTTCCTTCTTCTTCAGGGGCTTGGAAGGTCTGTTGGTGCTTCTGCTGGCGGGTATGGTTGTCATGGTTTTTGGCAATGTCGTGTTGCGCTATCTCTTTGATACCGGGATCGACGTATCCGAGGAACTCTCCCGCTTCTTCTTCGTTTGGCTGACCTTCATCGGTGCCGTCGTGGTGGGGCGCGAAAATGCCCATCTGGGTGTCGAGACTCTTGTGGCGCGCCTTGGCGACAATGGTCGCAAGGTTTGCATGGTTCTGTCCGACCTGTTCATCATCGGCTGCTGCGTCGTCTTCTTTTGGGGAACCTGGCAGCAGGCCGAGATCAACGCCACGAATTACGCGCCTATCACCGAAATCTCGATGCTTTGGGTCTACGGAGTAGGATTCTTCACGAGCATCGGACTGGGCGTGATGGCCGCTTTGCGGATCCTGCGTGTCGTGACTGGGCGAGTGAGCGAGCATGAACTCAAGGCGTTCGCCGGAGACTACAGCGATGATGAAGCGCATGCCCTGAGGGAGCGACTCGAGTGACAATCATTGTCTTTCTCACCTCGCTTCTTGGAGCCATGGCTCTCGGAATGCCGATTGCCTTTGCTCTGATTGTCTGCGCTCTCGCGCTCATGCTCTGGCTCGGTAATTTCGACAGCCAGATCGTGGCTCAGAACATGATTATCGGGGCCGACAACTTTCAGCTTTTGGCCGTGCCGTTCTTCCTATTGGCCGGTGAATTGATGAATGTCGGCGGCTTGTCGAAGCGCATCGTCAATTTCGCTCTGGCGTGCCTCGGGCACATTCATGGCGGACTGGGATACGTTGCCATCGTCGCGGCACTCATTCTCGCGGCACTGTCAGGTTCTGCTGCGGCGGATACGGCTGCTCTTGCGGCTATCCTGATTCCCATGATGCGGAATGCCGGATATGACATTCCAAGGTCGGCGGGTCTCATTGCTGCGGGCGGCATCATCGCTCCGGTGATACCGCCGTCGATCGGCTTCATCGTCTTCGGCGTTGCCGCCAATGTGTCGATCTCCCAGCTCTTCCTGGCAGGTGTTGCCCCTGGACTGATGATGGGACTGTCGCTTGTCGTTGCGTGGGCCATCGTCAGCAGAAGAGACAAGATGCAGACAGCGCCCCGGGCCACCATGCGCGAGCGCGGCAAAGCCTTCATCGATGGGTTTTATGCTCTCCTCATGCCCGTGATGATCCTGGGCGGCATCAAATGGGGTATCGTGACGCCGACCGAGGCTGCAGTTCTTGCTGCCGTCTATGCGCTCATCATCGGCATGTTCGTCTATCGCGAACTGAAGCCGTCGATGCTGTATGGCGTGTTCCTCACGGCGGCGAAGACGACGGCTGTGGTGATGTTCCTTGTCGCCGCCGCACTTGTCTCCGCCTGGCTTATCACGCAGGCGAACATACCGGGCGAAATCAGCGGGCTCATCGAGCCTCTGATGGGGAACAAGACCCTGCTCATGTTCGCTCTGATGTTCCTTGTCGTTATCGTCGGAACTGCGCTGGATTTCTCACCGACCGTGCTGATCCTGACGCCCGTTCTCATGCCGATCGTCAAACAGGCAGGTATCGATCCCGTCTATTTCGGTGTGCTGTTCATCATCAACAATGCCATCGGCCTGATCACGCCTCCGGTGGGAATCGTGCTCAATGTCGTAAGCGGTGTCGCCCGCGTGCCAATGGGAGCCGTTATCCGCGGCGTGAACCCATTCCTGATCGCCCAACTTATCGTGCTCATTCTGCTCATCATCTTCCCCGATCTGGTTATGGTGCCCTTCTCCTGGTTGAGAGGGCGATGAGCCGGCTGAAAAACTAAAAGAGAGAGGAAACAATCATGAACGCTTTCAAATTCGCTCTTGCTGCTGGTGTCGCAGCAACCGTTATGGCCGCTGTTCCGGCCTATGCCCAGTTCACGGAGCGCAACATCCGCTTGTCCAATGGCGTGAACGAGGATCACCCGAACGGCAAGGGCGTCGAGAAGTTCCGGGCCTGCCTCGCCGATAAGTCCGGAGGCAAGCTGAAGGTGCAGGGCTTCTGGGGCAACGCCCTGGGTGGAGACCTTCAAGCCACGCAGGCTCTTCGTTCCGGCACCCAGGAGATGGTCGTCACTTCGAGCTCGCCGCTCATTGGCATTCTGCCGGATCTCGGCGTATTCGATCTTCCGTTCCTGTTCGCCAATGAGAAGGAAGCCGATACCGTTCTCGACGGTGCCTTCGGCAAGTACGTCGACGGCAAGCTCGAAACGGTAGGCCTCGTCAATCTGGCATACTGGGAGAACGGCTTCCGGAATCTTACGAATTCGCGCCGGCCGGTCGAGAAGTGGGAAGACTTCAAGGGCCTGAAGGTCCGCGTCATGCAGAACAACGTGTTCCTCGACACGTTCAAGAACATGGGTGCCAACGCCGTGCCGATGGCGTTCGGCGAGGTGTTTACGGCCCTTGAGACCAAGGCCATCGACGGCCAGGAAAATCCGTTCGTGACCATCGATACCTCCAAATTCTATGAGGTGCAAAAATACCTTTCCGTGACCCGTCACGCCTATACCCCGTTCCTCGTTCTCTATTCCAAGAAGCTGTGGGACGGGCTGTCGAAGGATGAGCAGGCGGCTCTGCGGGACTGCGCCGTTGTCGCTCGTGACGAGCAGCGCAAGGTTTCACGCGAGCTCTCGCAGGCCTCTCTCAACAAGATCAAAGGAGAGGGCATTGTCGTCAACGAGCTCAACGCTCAGGAAGCCAACCGCATGCGGGAGCAGGCCAAGTCGGTCTGGGAGAAGCATTCCGCGACCATTGGCCCGGAGACGGTGAAGTTGATGCAGGCGGAACTGGACAAGGTTCGCCCGAAGTAAGCTTTGGATTTCGCCAGGAACCGCGCGGCTCGTGAAGCTATGCTCGCGATCGGCGCGGTTCGCCCTTTGATATCCAAGAAGCCTGCAGATACCTGAACGTGGAGAAGGTTTCGATCGATGCAGATCCTCATTCTCGGAGCGGCCGGGATGGTCGGCCGCAAGCTTACGGAACGACTGGTGAAGGAAGGCCAGTTGGGCGGAAAGGCGATCACGCGCCTTGCTCTGCATGACGTGGTTGAGCCCCAGCGCCCCGAGGCTTCATTTGCCATCGATACGTTGACCTCCGATTTCTCCATGCCTGGAGAAGCGGAGAAGCTCATTGCAAGACGTCCCGATGTCATCTTCCACCTTGCCGCCATCGTTTCCGGTGAGGCCGAGGCGGATTTTGACAAAGGATATCGGATCAATCTCGACGGCACCCGGTTTCTGTTCGATGCCATCCGGACCATTGGAGATGGATACAAGCCGCGGATGATCTTCACATCCTCCATTGCTGTTTTTGGAGCTCCATTCCCGGAGGCGATCGGAGATGAATTCTTCCTGACGCCGCTCACGAGTTATGGCACGCAGAAGGCGATGGGTGAGCTGCTGCTCGCCGATTACACGCGACGTGGGTTCTTCGACGGTGTGGGAATCAGGCTTCCTACGATCTGTGTCCGACCTGGGAAGCCCAATAAGGCGGCGTCGGGCTTCTTCTCGAGCATTATTCGTGAACCGTTGAACGGTCACGAGACGGTCCTGCCGGTTTCGATGGATGTGCGCCATGCCCATGCCTCGCCACGATCCGCCGTGAATTTCCTTGTTCATGCGGCAACCCTCGACACGTCGAAGATCGGCCCGAGGCGCAATCTGACGATGCCGAGTGCGTCTGTGACTGTGGGTGAGCAGATCGACGCGCTGCGGCGTATTGCTGGCGATCAGGCGGTTGCCAGAATCCGTCATCAGCTCGACCCGGATATCATCCGCTTCGTCGAGGGCTGGCCCCGCCGCTTCGATGCCAGCCGTGCCGAGAGCCTGGGCTTCCGTGCCGAGGAAAGCTTCGACGAGATCATATCCATCTATATCGAGGATGAGCTTGGTGGCGTCATCCCGAGGTGATGGGGGACACCACGGCGCAATACGGAGGATGTGCCGTCGACGGAAGTCTCAGCCTCTGGGCCGCTCCGAAAAGAATCTCTGCCGAAAAGATGCCCATTGATGGATTGCCCAGAGCGTGAAACGTCCTACGGGCTTCTGCAGAAAGGGTATGTCATAGGCAATCAACAGCAGGCCCAAGGGAAGCATCCACAATCCGAGGAACGGCAAGATCGAGAAGATCCCGCCAAGGATGAGGAGAACACCCATTGGAAATCTGACCCACCGCGAGTCCGGGTGGCGAAGGCTGCGAAGGACACGCGCGACCTTGCCCGGCACCTCATGCTCCAGACGCCTGAATGCCTGCCTTAGAACCGCTCTTCCACTTTCGTGTCTCATGCTCTTCGCAATATCCATGGCCGATAGGAGTTCCGTCAAAGCCTCAAGAGTGGCTGGGAGCTCCTTCAGGGCAGCCTTTCTGCATCATGGACATTGAACGCGAGCTGAATCGGCATCCTGTCGCCCGGTCTTTACGCCAGGAGAACAGGTTCAGTTTCTCACAGGCGGGCTTAGAGATTGAGACCCGAAAGCGCGTCGGCGACCGCCTGTGCCCCCTGTTCCCGAACTCGCATGATCCTGAGAGCCCGCTCTTTCTGCTCGAGGCGATAGAGGTAGGGATCGAACTCGAGCGGTAGGGCAGGGTCGCCGGGATAACGCGGCTTCTCCGCTCGCTCGTAGTAATCTGACCTCAGCATCTGCCCAAGATGCTCCCGAACCGAGGGTGGAAGCGGCAGAACACTATGGCGTGCCGGTAGCGTCGGAGAGCCTAAGTGGCTCGTTCCCTGATGTTGCGCAACGTTATCAAACATCGATTTGGCCCCGCAGAACTGCTCAGGTTAACGCGCAGCCGATGACTTGGTTGCAGTCACGATTGGCACAAACTGACGCAGGCAACCCGCGTCATTTGCGGGACTGTTCGGCAAGCCTGGATCAAGCTTTCCCCATTAGAGCTCCCCAGGATATGAGGTGGGGAAGAGCTTTGCGAAACGACCCTTTGCTTGCCGAGCGACTTGAATTCATTGGCATCGATGACGGGACTTGCCGCGATCTTCGCACGATCTGGCAGGAGATATCTCCTGAGCTGCCGAAGATCCTCGAACGGTTCTACGCGCATATGCACCGGCAGCCGCGCCTTTCCAAATTGATCGGGACGCAGCAGTCCCGGCTCGTTTCGGCCCAGTTGCAGCATTGGAGCAGGCTCTTCAGCGGTAACTTCGATGCCTCTTATGTTGACGGAATTCGACGCATCGGCCTCATTCACAACAAGATCGGCCTGGAGCCCCGGTGGTATATCGGAGGCTATGCCTTCATTCTCAATGAACTGGTGGGTGCTCTTTCGAAGAAGCACCGCTTCAAAGGAGCAATGCTCGCCCGCAAGCTGACGGTGATGAACCAGGCTGTCATGCTGGACATGGACTTTGCGATTTCCGTGTATGAGGAGGCCTTCGTCCAGGATCGCCAGAAAAAAGGTGAGCTCCTGTCACAGGCTGTCGTCGCCTTCTCCGATGCCGTTCAAGAGAGCCTGCAGATTTCAGGGCAGGCGAGCGGCGCCTTGTCGGACAGTGCGACGGCCCTCGATGAGGCAACCGGAAGCGCCAGTAATCTTGCCATTCAGGTCACGGCGGCTGCCGAACAGACAGCCTTGAACATGCAGTCCGGAGCGGCCGCGGCGGAACAGTTGGCATCGTCTGTTCGAGAGATCGGGCAGCAGGCCAGCCGTTCGGCCGATGTCGCGCGGCATGCCTTGGAGAACTCTCAGCGCACCAAGGAATCTGTCACCGGACTGGCTGAGCAGGCCAAGCAGATCGGAGACGTGGTTGATCTGATCGAGCGGATTGCGGCTCAAACCAATCTGCTTGCGCTGAATGCGACGATCGAAGCAGCCCGTGCTGGAGAGATGGGTAAGGGCTTTGCCGTCGTGGCGCAGGAAGTCAAAACCCTCGCCAACCAAACCGCCAAGGCAACAACAGAGATCGGTTCCCGTATCGGCGCGATCCAGGAGGCTACGCAGCGAAGCGTGTCCGATATCGACAATATCGGTCGTATCATGGAGGAAATGAGCGGTATTGCCACGGCAATTGCCGCTGCCGTCGAAGAGCAGGCTGCGGTGACATCGGAGATCGCCGTGAACGTCAACCAGACCAATGATCATACCCATGCCGTGGTCCGGAGCATCGAGGCCCTGACCGGATCGACAGCCTCTGCAGCAACCGCGGCGCAGAGCGTCTCAAGCGCCAAGCATACCTTGGACCAACAGCTTCAGCGCCTGAGACAGGACATCGACCAATTCCTCGCGACCGCAAGAGCCGCCTAAGCTGAACGTGCGGGGAAAGCCTGAACACTGTCGGCCTTTCCCAGGCTCGTCTTGAACAGTCTAAACTAATGGAGAGAAACTGATCTGGGCGGTGATTGATTGACTTGTCGTATCTGATCCCGCGAGGTCGGCTGAAGTCAGTTTTTGCCGCTGAACCGTGTCTTTTTGGGTACAGACACGATCCCGCAAATCAGACACCTTACAGATAGCTGTCGCCGGAACTGTTTCTGGTACAGCCACAAGGCGGGTTCTGTGTGGGGGACACAGATGGATCAGACGGACCAAGAAATCGAGCATATCGCTCGGGCGTTCTTTGCCGCTCGGAATGAAACCGGGGTTTGGGAAACTGCGTCGCGAGTCCTGAAGCACGAGTTTCGCCTCTATGCGCGACATGCTCTGAGCATGATCGAAAAAAAGCAGGAGCAGGTCTGGGGTGACAGCCGTGAGATGACAGTGGCGCCCTCCCTCGAGGCCGCATGACGGAAGCTCTCCAGCGCTGAAAAGGCCAAAGTCTGTCTCGAGATTGCTCCCCAGGCATGGGCGGACATCACGGCTTTTTGTGCGCCAAAAGGGGGAGGCCTGTTGAAGGCGTCGCGTTTCCTGCCAATTTGAAAGGGTGCAGACTCTCTCCTGAGGGTCTGAGGAGCGTTTCATGCAATCACCCGACGAATGGGAAATTCCTCCTGAGTACCAGCCTGACCCGAGAACCCTCGGCTATGACCTCAAGGATGCCCTGGCCGCCGTGGTTTCCCTGCGTGCGCGAGTTCCTGACGACGCCTTCACGGCCGAGACGCTCGGGACGGAACGGGCGGGACAGGGCGTCGTCATCCGGGATGACGGCCTTGTCGTCACCATCGGCTATCTGATCGCCGAGGCCGAGGAAGTCTGGCTGACCACCAACAAGGGTCGGGTCGTTCAGGCCCATGTGCTCGCTTACGACTATGAGAGCGGTTTCGGACTGGTGCAGGCGCTCGAACCCCTCGACGTGCCGGTGCTGGCCTTGGGCGATTCCCATCATCTGGAACCTGGCGATCAGGTGGTGGTCGGAGGCAGCGGAGGGCAGAGCCATTCTCTCGCCGCACAAGTCGTCGCCTGCCAGGAATTCGCGGGCTATTGGGAATATCTCATCGATCCCGCCATCTTTACCGCGCCGGCCCATCCCAATTGGGGCGGAACCGCCTTGATCGGACCGCGCGGCGATCTGGTCGGCATCGGTTCGCTCCAGCTCCAGCATCAGGCGTCCGGCGGCACCGTGGTGCCCCTCAACATGAGCGTGCCGATCGACCTCCTGAAGCCGATCCTGGACGACCTTTTGACTCTTGGGCGGACCAGGAGTCAGCCACGACCCTGGCTCGGATTCTATGTTGCAGAGGCGGAGGATGATCAGATCACGATTATCGGGTTGGCCGGGGATGCTCCGGCGCAGCGCGCGGGCTTGCGGGCCGGGGATCAGATCCATGCGGTCGCGGGCCAGCCCGTGACATCGCTGGCGGAGTTCTATCGCGCCATCTGGGGCCTGGGCGCCGCCGGTGTCGATGTGCCGCTAACCCTCGAACGGGAGGGTGATACGTTCGATGTGACGGTGAGATCGGCCGACCGTGGCCGCTTCATGAAGGGGCCGCGCCTGCAATAGCCATCAAGGCCTGTAGCACGGCTTTGCAACAGTCCAGGCGGCCCCATTCCGGGGATCAATCGAGCAGACCGTGAACGGACACTCGTCCCTCAGATGGAGGTTGAGACATGAGTCCGAAGGTTACGTTGCCGAGAGGCGATACCGTTCCAGCTCTGGGCCAGGGAACTTGGCAGATCGCTGAGACGGCAAGCCGGCGGGCTCAGGAGATTGAAGCGCTCCGCCTTGGCGTCGAACTTGGCATGACGCTCATCGATACCGCCGAGATGTATGGAGAGGGAGCCGCGGAGAAACTTGTCGCAGAGGCCCTTGCCGACCAGCGCGAACGACTGTTCCTCGTGAGCAAAGTCTATCCGCACAATGCGAGCCGCCAGGGTGTCGCGCAGGCCTGCGAGCGCAGTCTCAAGCGCCTGAGGACGGACCGTCTGGATCTCTATCTGCTGCATTGGCGTGGAGGCGTGCCGCTGGAGGAGACGGTGGCTGGGCTCGAAGAGCTTCGCCGCGCCGGCAAGATCCGTCATTGGGGCGTCAGCAATTTCGATGTCGATGACATGGAAGAGCTGTTTCGGGTGCCTGCCGGTGAAAACTGCGCCACCAATCAGGTGCTCTACAATGTGACGCGACGAGGCCCGGAATTCGATTTGATCCCCTGGATGGCCGAGCAGCGCATGCCGCTTATGGCCTACAGCCCGATCGAACAGGGCAGGCTCCCGCGCGGCGACGTTCTGCAGAGGATCGGACAGAAGCATGGAGCAAGCCCGTTCCAGATTGCCCTGGCATGGCTCCTTCAAAAGCCTGACGTGATCGCGATCCCGAAGGCCTCAAGTCCCGATCACGTAAGGGACAATCATCGAGCGCTTGAGATCCGCCTCGACAAAGAGGATCTTGAGGCCATCGATGCCGAGTTTCCAACACCGAGACGCAAGCGCCCGCTTGAGATGATCTGATCCATTCCGAGAACAAGGACATTGCAGGTTGATGACTTTCACCGGAGCCGACGCACTCGCTGTTGCGGACATTCTCAGAACCACTGCCCAGGCCGAGATCCTGCCACGGTTCCGGAATCTGTCGGCCGATGCCATCCGGACGAAATCCTCGCAGCTCGACCTCGTGACGGATGCCGATGAGGCCGCCGAGCGTGTCATCGAGGCCGAGATTCTGCGCAGGTTTCCGAAAGCGATTGTCGTCGGCGAGGAGGGTGTCAGCCGAAATGCGAGCCTGCTCGATGGCATCGGCGACGCCGAACTCGCCTTTATCCTCGATCCTGTCGATGGCACCTTGAATTTTGCCTCAGGCCTGCCGCTCTTCGGCGTCATGGCCGCTGTGGTGATGAAGGGCGAGATCGTCTGCGGTGTGATCCTGGACCCGATCTCGGACGATTGGGCGATGGCCGTTCGCGGGGAGGGGGCCTGGATCCAGCGCCCGGACGGTAGCACCATCCCGCTTCGCGTTGCACCGCCGGTGCCCTTGTCGCAAATGACGGGCAACGTCTCTTGGCGGTATCTGCCGGAGGATCTCCGCCCTGTCGTGACGGGAAATCTGCCGAAGGTTGCGATGGCGGCCGATCTCCGATGCTCGGCCCATACCTATCGCCAGACCTCCGCCGGTCACCTTCACTTCTCGTTCTCATCGAGTGTGATGCCGTGGGATCACGCGGCGGGCTGGCTGATCCACCGCGAGACTGGCGGTTACACGGCGCATTTCGACGGTTCGCCTTACCACCCCGTCAATCGCGGCGGCGGTCTCATCAGTGCGCCGGACGAGGAGAGCTGGCAGGCTCTGCGCGATGCGCTTCTCCCGCCTCAGGCCTGATCTTTTTTGAGATAGTTGTAGACCGTAGCACGGCCGAGGCCCAGCACGCGCGAGATATAGGCCGCCGCATTGCGTCCACCAAAAGCTCCGTCACCGGCGAGATCCGTGACGAGCTGCTGCTTCTGTGAGCGGCTCATCTCGGCGATGGTAAGACCACGCTCGCGGGTCCATGACTGAATATACTCGTTGATGCGTTCGTGCCAGTCCTCCTTGAACAGCGAGGCAGGCTTCTCGGACGAGTGCGGCACGGCAACGAGCGCGGTCAACGTCTGCATGACAGCGTGGAAATGCGAAACATCCACATTGATGCAGAGAATGCCGATAGCTTTCTCATTCGTACGTAGGACGGCGCTGACCGATTTGATGCGCCGTCCGTCCCAGTTCACCTTTTCATAAGGCCCGATGATGATGTCGGAGGGCTTGAAGTCGATCTCGTGCAGAAGAGACGGTTCGCCGAGCTCCCGCTTGGAAAAGGGATTGGAGAGGTATACCACGGTCTCGGTCGCAAGATCGTGGAGCACCACTTCCGCATAGGGCTGGAAGAGCAGGGCGATGGCATCGCAGACCGGCGCATAGCTCGTCAAGTCGGGCGATAGCGCAACCTTGCTACTGGTTTGGCGCATCTGGTTCATTTCATCTCTACACGCACGAAAGCCGCAAGCCGTTCCAATCCCGCCTCCAGATGATGGGCGGGCGCTCCGATGCCAATCCTGATGTATTTGTCCATACCATAGACATCGCCCGGCAGAAGCATGATGCCGCGCTCTTCGCGCAGGCGATGCACCAGCTCGGTCGAATTCATGGGCATGGCATAACGGATGAAGGCCATGCCGCCCGCCTTGGGTGGCACGAAGGAGAAGAGATCATTGTTGGCATCGACCCAGCGCTGCAGCAGCGCGAGGTTCTCGCGCAGGATACGCTTGCTGCGGGACAAGATCTCCTGCCGCTTGGCGGGCTGTATGGCGATCTCAGCCACGAATTCGCTCACCGCACCCGTGGTGATCGAGGTGTAGTCCTTGCGCTGCCAGGAGGCGTAGATCTCCTGGGCCGGGCCGACGAGCCAGCCGATACGCAGGCCCGGAAGCGCCATCGCTTTCGACAGGCCGCTCGTGATAATGGCTTTCTCGTAGAGATCCGCGAAGCTCGGGGGCTCATCCTGCTCTAGCTCTGCGCCCTTATAGACCTCGTCCGCATGGAGATAGATGCCGTGCTGGCGGGCGATCGCGACGAGACCGTCCATCGTCTCGCGCGACAGGACGGCACCTGTCGGGTTGTTCGGGTTGCAGATCGTCATCATCTTCGTGCGGCTGGACACCGCTTTGCGCACATCGTCGAGATCCGGCGTCCACCCGAGTTCCTCGCGGAGCAGGACTTCCTTCACGGTCACGCCGATGGCGCGGGCCCAGCCCCAGATCTGCAGGTAGTTCGGGACGAAGACCACGAGTTCGTCACCAGGCTCCAGCAGGGACATCACGAGCAGAAAGTTTGCCTCGGCCGAGCCGTTGGTGACGATCACATGATCCGGATCGCGGTTCGGGTGAAGATTGGTGATGGCCTGCCGCAGCTCCACGCGGCCGTTCGTCCAGCCATAGCCGAGTTCCACATCGAGCACCTGGTTCTGCTGCTCGGGCGTCAGAAGCTCTCGCAGGGAATAGGGATGCACGCCGCTGTCGGACAGGTTGTACTCAACCGTGTTCTCGTAGAGCGACTGAATGCGCTCGAGCGTGAACTCTTCGATCTTCATGGCAATCCCCGCGCTGCGAAAAGCAAGTCACAGGGTCTGTAGCACCAAGAAATTGGACTTCATAGTCCAAATTGGACTTGACGGTTTAATTGTCGCGCTGCCATGGTCCGATCCGCCGGGTGCCACAATGGTGGCTCGGTGCAACTGGCCACATCTACCCCATTCCCGATTGGAGCCTTTGGGTGCAGTTCGATACATTCCTGATGGAGCGGAACCAGACGCTGTTCGAGAACGGCGTCGAGATCAATCTCACCGAGAGCGGGGTTCATCCCTGCTCCATCGAGGAAATCTTGCCTGCCGATCAGGCTCAGGCCCTGCTGCGCCTGCCGCTCGGCTATGGATGGACGGATGGGCGCCCGGATCTCAGGGCCGGTATTGCGAGCTGGTATCCTGGGGCTTCTGCCTCCAACGTGCTGGTGACGAACGGTTCGTCGGAGGCGACGATGATCACGCTGATGGCGATGATCGACCCCGGCGACAAGGTGCTCTTCGCCGTTCCCAACTTCATGCAGGTGGACGGGCTCGGACGCGCGCTCGGCATGAACATCCAGCGTCTTCCGTTGCTCGCCGATCAGGGCTGGCAGGTCGATCCGGTTACTCTCAAGAAAGCACTGGACGGCGTAAAGCTGATCGCGGTTACCAATCCCGGCAATCCGACCGGCGCCGTCCTGTCGCGCCGGAGCCGCGAGGCTCTGCTGGAGGCAGCAGAGAAGCTAGGTGCCTGGCTTCTGGTCGACGAGATCTATCGTGGCGGCGAGATCGACGGGGCGGAGACAGGGACGTTCTACGGCGATTACTCCCGTGTCATCATCACCAGCAGCCTGTCGAAATCCTTCGCCTGCCCAGGACTGCGTCTCGGCTGGATCGTCGGGCCTGAAGAGGTGGTGGCCGAAGCAGCCAAGCGGCAGGATTACACGACCATCGGCAGTGGAATTTTGAGCCAGATCCTCGGCGCCGCCGTCATGGAGCCGCAAAATCGCGAGCGCATCCTGGCACGCGGGCGAACCCTGCTGCGCGAGAATGCCGATATCGTCGAGCGCTGGGTCGAGAAGCGAAACCGCTGGTCCTGGCAGCGCCCGGCCGCCGGCGGCATGGCGTTTCTTCATTACGATTTCGACATGCCTTCGGAAGAACTGTCGAACAAGCTGCGGGAAGAGGAAAGCGTCTTCGTGGTCGCCGGAAGCTGGTTCGGAATCGAGAGCCATATCCGCATCGGCATCGGCGTGAAGACCGAGCACCTGGAGGAGGGGCTGGCTCGCCTGGATGCATTCCTCTCCCGGCGTGGCTTAGCGTAGAGAGCATACGCGATGTTGCCGAACGAGCATGTGGTGCGAGCAAGAGAGGATCTCCGGCGCCTCGTCGGCATTCCATCGGTGAGTGCACGAGGAGAATTCCTTTCTGAATGCGCCGAGGCCGCTCGCGATCTCCTCGGCGGCGCCGGATTCCGAACCGAGATTCACCCCGGTGATATTGGTCACTTCGTCGTTGGAGAAATCGGCGAGGGTCCGCTGACCGTCATGGTGTACAACCATTACGACGTTCAGCCTGAGGATCCGGTTTCATTGTGGCACAGTCCGCCATTCGAAATGACCGAGCGCGATGGGCGCTGGTATGGACGCGGCGTTGCGGATGACAAGGGTGAGTTCATCAGCCGACTTGAAGGCTGGCGCCTTTTCCGGGAGCGGCATCCAGGACCTTTGCCCTTCAGAGTCATCTGGCTCGTCGATGGTGAGGAGGAAATCGGAAGTCCTTCCCTCGAAGCGTTTCTCAAAACGCGCTTTCCGGGCGAAAAGGTCGATGTCTGCTGGTGGGAATCTGGCGAGATCGACTCGAGTGGTCGTCCCGTCGTCCTGTGCGGCTTCAAGGGTGTCATGGCCGTCGAGCTACGCTGCAGGACGGCCAAGGCCGACCTGCATTCGAGCCTCGGCGCGGTTTTCGACAACCCGCTGTGGCGGCTTTCCGCCGCAACGGCTTCCCTGCGCGACAGATCGGGCCGCATTCTGATCGATGGCTTCTACGATGCCATCCGGCAGCCGACGCAGGAGGATCGGGATCTCGTGACCAAACCTCCCTTTCCGTTCGGCAGCCTGGTCGAGGCAACGGGCGGACAGCAGGTTCTGGATGGCATCGACGAAGCGAACTTCTATCGGGCGATGAATTTCGAACCGTGCATGAACGTCAACGGTTTCGCTGGCGGCTATGCGGGGGAGGGGGCCAAGACTGTGCTGCCGGCCGAAGGCTCCGTCAAAATCGATTTCCGGCTCGTTCCCGATCAGGATCCGCAGCATGTCGTGAGCCTCCTTCGCGCCCATCTCGATCGACACGGCTTCGAAGACATCGAACTCATTGTTCACGATGCCAACGTGAAGCCGGTCCGCTCGTCGACGGATCATTGGTTCATCCAGGATGCGAAAGAGATTCTGGAGAAGCATTTCGAGCGTCCCGTCATCGTGCAGCCGAGTTCACCGGCCTCCGGTACCGCCCATCCCTTCGTCGAGCAACTCGGGGCGAGCATCGTCGGTATCGGCATCACCCATCATGGTGCCATGCTCCATTCGCCGAATGAAAACATCATCATCGAGCAGTTCGAGACGATGATCGAATGTTCTGCCGCGCTCTTCGACAGGTTTGCGGAGCGAGCGGCCGCATTGAGGACGAAGACTAACCTGGAGTCCGCCTATCCCGCAGACGGAGTGACACCATGAACAACACCGTTCTCGAATCCGCCGCACGGTCGGTCCAGGCGCGTCGGCGCATCCGCCCGCATGTCTTCGAGACCCCTCTGCTGCCATCTCGTCAGATCGGCCGTGACACAGAATCCTCCGTTTTCTTCAAGGCCGAGAACTTTCAGCTCACGGGTTCCTTCAAGATCCGGGGCGCTGCGAGCAAGATGACGTCGCTCGGGCTCGACCGGAGAGTCATCACGGCATCGTCCGGCAATCATGGCATCGCATCGGCCCAAGCTGCGAGCTCCATCGGTCAGGCCTTGACCGTTGTGCTGCCGGAGAATGTTGCCCGGGCCAAGCTCGAACGGATCCGTTCCTTCAATGTGGATGTGATCCTGCACGGCGCCGAGAGCGGTTTGGCAGAAGTTTACGCGCAGCAGGAGGCAGTCTCACACGGCTTGGCTTATGTCTCCCCCTATAACGATCCCGAGATCGTTGCCGGGCAGGGAACGATAGGCCTGGAATTGCTCGAACAGGCCGAGAGCATTGACAATATCTTCGTTGCCATGGGAGGCGGCGGTCTGATCGGCGGCATCGGCTCCGTGCTCAAGAGCTTCAGCCCGCACACGCGGATTTACGGTGTGGCGGCCCAGAATTCGGCCGCTCTCGCTGCATCCATGGCAGCAGGACGTGTGGTCGAGACCGGGCATCTCGATACGCTGGCCGACGGCGTTGCCGGGGGTATGGACGATGACAGCATCACGCTGCCGCTCGCGCTCTCCGTCATCGACGAGGTCGTCACATGCACGGAGGCCGAGATTGTTGACGCTCTCAAGGATCTCGCCTTCAAGGAGAACCAGATCGTCGAGGGCGCGGCCGCACTTGCTCTCGCCGGCTTTCTCAAAGTTGCCGAACATTGCAAAGGGCAGACGAACGTCGTCGTGCTCTGCGGCGCCAATTTCGACCGCGACAAGATCTTCTCTATTTTGAACGGCTAGGATCATGAGCGTGATGGCGGCTGCATCTCCGATTGCTTTTCTCGATCTTCTGCAGATCGAGGAACGACTCGAAGGTCTCGATCTGGTCGGTCTGATGGAGGGCGCGTTCGCCGCCTTCTCCCGTGGCGAAGCGGTGTTCCGGTGCCCGGTGAGCTGCTCCTGACCGATCCGCGTGGCGAGGTGCACATCAAGTATGGATATCTGACGAGCGGCGACACCTATGTGATCAAGATCGCCTCCGGATTCTGGAACAATCCAGCAAGAGGCCTCAGCAGCAGCGACGGCCTGCTTCTCGTCTTCAAGAGGGAAACGGGCGAACTGGCCGCAGTGCTCAATGATCGCGGGCGACTGACGGATCTGCGCACGGCTGCAGCCGGCGCAGTCGCCGCAAAACATCTTGCGCCTGAGAGAGTTGACGCGATCGGTGTCCTCGGCTGCGGCATCCAGGCGGAACTGCAGGTGCAACTGCTGCAATCCGTTCGTCCCTGCCGCAGCATCGTGGTCTGGGGCCGCAATGTCGAGCGAGCATCGGCCTATGCGGGACGGATGCGGGACAAGGATTTTTCCGTCGAGATCGTGTCATCGCCGTCAGAGGTTGCGTCTCGCTGCCGTCTGATCGTCACCGCAACAGCCAGCCCATCACCGCTCCTCCAATGGCGTGACATTCGGCCCGGCACCCATATCACGGCCATTGGCGCCGACAGCGCGGATAAGCAGGAGTTGGACGCGGCCATCATTCGCAACGCCGACGTTGTTGTGACAGACAGCAGGCACCAGGCCCAATCACGCGGGGAACTGGGGCACGCCTGCGGCACTGACATCTCTGCCATGAGCAAGGTTGTCGAGATCGGCGAGATCGTTATGGGAACGGCGAAAGGGCGTGTGAGGGCAGGCCAGATTACCGTTTCAACCTTCTCGGGGTTGGCCGTTCAGGATATCGCGATGGCGTCGGCCATTCTGAAGGGTTCATAAGGCCGATATTCCTGATCAGCCTGCCCGCTCGATGCGGCCGAGCAGAGCATCGATATCCGCGATTTTCTTGAGGCGGCGCTTGCATTGCCGGTCGAGATACCAGGCTCTGCAGATGCTCAGACCAAGAAAGGGCAGGGCCCAAAGGATGCTGACTGCATCCAGGAGAACGAGACCCAGAAATGCGAAGGAGAGGACCCAGGTTTCTATCCGTCCGAAACCTTCCGTCATTTCGTTCTTCACGAGCAATTGCTGCCGTTCTATCAAGAGATGGCCTCTGGCATGGTCGAGCCTGGACCTTTGTGCCATGGAGGGCAGAGCACCGCGCAGGGTTTCAAGAGAGCCCTTGATATCGCTCAGGCGCGATGTTCTTTCCGACGTATCAGGTTCCCGCGCAGTCGGGGTGAAAGCGGCAGCGATGCGGCGGTAGAGTGCCACGAGCGCAGGCGGCTGGTTGTCCTGTTCGGTCTGGAAATCGCTGGGTTGAAAGCTGTCCGTGATGCGGTTGCGGACCTGGACGACGATGGTGTCGGGCTTCCCGTCACGGCTGGTCCGCTGAAAGGAATTCGCAACGTGCTTGGCGATCGCCATTTCGACCGCAGCCTCGGCCCTGTCCATCGACATCAACAGCTTCCTTCGCCTCTGGTGCTTCGGTTGCGAATGGGCCGTGTGGATGAACCGAAATGCTCAGGCCGAAACGTCCGGCAGCTCCAATGTGGCAGTTCCCTCAAGGTGAAGGAGCATGGTTAACGGGTGGTTAATGATGGGGCCACTTTTCCGCACGATGCGCTAGGGAAATTGTCTGTCGCTTCGGCGCATGTCTCGATCACTTCTCAGCGCTGATCGTCCGGAAGCATGGCGGCGAGATCCTGGAGGAACTTGATGGAAGCGGGCGGGCGCCCCTCCTGTTCGGCGATCTTGATGATGTTGTTCAGGATATGGGCGATCTCGCTCAGCTTGGCGACGCGGCCGGCCGAAAGGACATGGAAGAAGGTCGAGAAGGCGACGGCGATGGCCTGATCGTGTTCCTCGAGCCGGCGGCACTGCTCCTTGAGAGCCTTGATGTCTCTCTCCTGGGCCGAAACGATCTCCACCAGGGTCAGCATCTGTTCGGCGAGAGTATCTACGGAGGCGTTCATGTCGTTCGGACGTCCCAAATCTTCAATGCTTGAGGGCGCAAGGGGCTGAAAGTCTTCGGCAACATGGCGTCGGAGCGACTTGCTGACGGAGAGCAGCGCGGATGAAAGGCGATCCGATTCGTCCAAATGAACGTCGGCATTCGCGGAAGGCGGTTGACCAGGCGCAGCCTCCGACTCATCCGCGACAATCTTAGGCAGACCCGCTGCGCGGGTGAGTTTGGCCACTATCTGCCGCAAGAAGCGACGCAACTTCACCTGAACATCGGCAATCACGTTTCCACGTCTGCTCCCAACAGCATGCACTCATATCCCTCGGAGAGGAGAGTATCCGACGGTACCATGACTTCCGTGCAAATGCTTCAGGAAGCTCCTTAGGGGAATGACACAGGTTATCCCCTTGCATAGAGCAGCCGTGCTCGAATGGTTCCGTCCAGGGTGCGGATCTCATCGAGGGTCTCCCGGCTTTGCTCGGGCAGACCTTCCGCCTCGATCACGACATAGCCGATCTCGCCATCCGTCTGCAGGTGCTGACCGGTGATGTTGAGGCCGCGCTGAGAGAAGGCATTGTTGAGGCGCCCGAGAATGCCGGGCACGTTCCGATGCACATGGATATAGCGTGTACCGGTAGGGCGCGACGGGAGCTGCACTTGCGGAAAGTTGACGGCGCCGATCGTCGTGCCGACGTCGGAATACTCGACGAGTTTCTTTGCGACCTCCGCGCCGATGCGCTCCTGCGCTTCCTCCGTCGATCCGCCGATATGCGGTGTCAGGATAACATTGTCGAGCCCTTGCAACGGCGTGACGAACGGTTCCTTGTTCGAGGCGGGCTCCACAGGGAACACGTCCACAGCGGTGCCACGTAAGTGGCCATTTTTCAGAGCCTCCGCGAGCGCCTCGAGATCGACCACCGTGCCCCGGCTGTTGTTGATGAGATAAGCGCCCTTTTTCATCGCCGCGATCTCAGCCTTACCGATCATGCCGTGCGTGGCCGGCGTCTCGGGAACATGGAGGCTCACCACATCACTCTGGTTCAACAGGGCATGCAGGCTGTCGGCAGGCTCCGTATTGCCGTGCCGAAGCTTGTCGGTCTGGTCGAAGAAGATGACCCGCATGCCCATGGCCTCGGCCAGGTACGAGAGTTGCGAGCCGATATTGCCGTAGCCGACAATGCCGAGCGTCTTGCCCCGCACCTCATGGCTGTCGGCGGCCGATTTGTCCCATTGTCCTGTATGGGCAGCCGTGGACTTGGGAAAAGTGCGCCGCAGCAGCATGACGATCTCGCCGATCACGAGTTCGGCAACGCTTCGGGTATTGGAGAAGGGGGCGTTGAAGACCGGAATGCCTGCATGCCGGGCGGCTTCCAGGTCGACTTGGTTCGTGCCGACGCTGAAGCAGCCGACGGCGATCAGCCTGTTCGCGGCTTCCAGAACCTTGGCCGTCAGCTGCGTGCGCGAGCGAATGCCCAGCAGATGGATACCCTGCAACGCTTCGATCAGCTGATCCTCATCGAGGGCAGCCTTGAGATAGGTCAGGTTCGTGTAACCGGCGCCTCTGATCAGTTCGACAGCGCTGTCGTTCACTCCTTCGAGCAAAAGAACGCGGATCTTGTCTTTCTGCAGAGAGAACATCTCGGACATGTCGGCTCCGTTTGGCGTGCGCTGGCATGCCATACCGCGCGGGAGCGGTGGTGCAAGCCCCTTTTGGTGCATCGTGCCTATGTCCCGGAGGGGAGGGTGCCCTCGGGCGAGGGAGTCTCATACCTCCTATGCACCGTCCCGCCCGGGTCGGTCTGGGATATGATGAGCCAATCCGGTTGCAGCGGCGACCGGTCAAGGAGGCGGGAGCCGTTGCCGGATGTACGCACGGCTCCCGTTCCATTTCTGAGCCGCAGCCATCGCGGTCGGCTCCATTATCGATCCTGCAGCGGGCGAGCCCCGGTCCCGGGGCGACATGCCACAGATGTCAAGCATTGCTTGGTATTCCATCAGGTTCCCCCTTCCATTGCAGCGAACTTGGCCGATCGGTTATCGTAGAATGCTGCCGAGGAGCGACATTCCACCGTTTCAGGGAGGACTGGCTGGTCTATGAATATTGTTGCGTCTCGCTTACTGATAGCCGCTGCTCGTCTGGCGCCGGTCAGATGCAATGTGCCGATGCGCACGAAAACGGGATTATCGGATTTTAGGCTTTTGAATAACGAGAGTGTGCATGTTCGCGGAATATAGAGAAAGTCTTAAGCAAAAAAATGCCGCTGGCGTGCCTGATCATATAAATTCAGAAGAAAAATCTCCTTGTTCGGTTTCTGATAAACATAAAAATATTAGCGCTCATCTGGATAATATCGGCCAT
Organism: Microvirga sp. VF16; assembly: GCF_016864375.1. Lineage (GTDB taxonomy): Bacteria > Pseudomonadota > Alphaproteobacteria > Rhizobiales > Beijerinckiaceae > Microvirga. Next base: position 1,744,321 of record NZ_CP069354.1, read on the forward strand.
GGGTTGATTGTTCTGCTGCCGATAGCGATGGCGGTCGCCAATCGCTCCTCACCTTTATTTCTAGCCTGTGCCGCTCTTTTCGTGCTTGCCTCGCGTCTCGCCTCCGGTGCCATCGGCTCTTATCGTGCGGTGCTGGCAGGGCAGCGGACAGGCGTCCTCATTCTCGTCCTTTGTGCGGCGGCCTATCCTCTGATCTCACTCAGTTGGGCGATGAGGCCGGCCCTGGGTCTGTTTGCTTGGGGCGAGGCGGTGCTCCCGGCCGTCTCAAGCGCGACCCTTATCGTGAGCTGGCGCGCAGCCCCCCCGCCCCGGTGGATGGTCGGAGCCCTTGCAAGGACGATGCTGATCGCCGCAGGGTTGATCGCCGCCGAACTCCTGCTCGACTTTCCTTTGAGACGATTTCTCCCCGAGCGTATCGGTACTTTCATTCACAACAGGCCGGTCGTGACGCTGTTTCTCCTGCTCGGGCCGGTCCTCGTCCTGGTGGGCTTTCACAGGCAGCGGGCGCTTTTCTTAGGTCTCCTGCTCGGAATCGTGGCCACCATCATCGTCTCCGACAGCGAGGCTGCTAAACTCGGTCTGCTGGCCGCTGCCGGGACATTCGCGCTGAGCTACGCCCCCTTCGTCTGGGTGAAACGCTTTCTCACGGTCGTCCTTCTCGGGCTGATCTGGATTCAGCCCTTCTTCGGAAACGCCGTCGCCAGCTTGGTACCCGACAAGGCGATCGAGGCGACCAAGGGAGGGCACTCGCGGGAGCGCATCGAACTCTGGCAGGCCTTCAGCGATGTCGCCCGCCATTACCCGATCTTTGGGACCGGCTTCGCATCGTCGCCGCATATGGGCAGCCATCCAGTCGCAGCCGAAATCAACCCCGCCTACCGGCAAATGCTGAAAGTCGGTCATCCTCATAACGCATTCCTGCAGGCATGGGTCGAGCTGGGGGCAATCGGCGCTGTCCTTTTGTCCGCACTCGTCCTCTGGGTGCTGAAGAGCCTTTCCGGCGCACCGGCCGATATCCGTCGCGCGGGCCTCATGACTCTCATGTCAACAAGCGCGATCGCGCTTGTCAGCCATGGCGCTTGGCAGGGCTGGTGGATTGCCGCGATTGCCCTTGCCACTGCGTTCCTGACCCTCGATCCGAGCCATTCGAGGCCGCGGGATTAGCATCGAGCGATTGAAGGGCCCCTCTGCCTGAATTGTCAGGCTTCGTGGGATCCAATCCCCTCCAATCCGAGTTTGGCTTCAAATCGGATTGAATAGACCCTCCAGATAGAAACCGCATGCGCGGGGAGGGATGAGACAGGGGGCCAAGTGCCGCGAATCCTGACCTACAACGTGCACCGCTGTCTCGGGACGGACGGTCGGCTTTCCCCTTCACGGATCGCGGATGTGATCGCCGCCTACGAGCCGGATGTGGTCGCACTTCAAGAGCTCGATGTCGGACGCCTCCGCACCGGCGGGATCGATCAGGCCCATGCGATCGCGCAAGCGCTCGGGATGAACGTCCATTTCCATGCCAGCCTGCGGGTTCTGGAAGAGGAATACGGCAATGCTATCCTGACCCACCGGCCATCGCAGCTGGTGAAGGCGGAAGCGCTTCCAGGATGGGCCCGCAGGCCGCGACTGGAGCCGAGGGGAGCCCTCTGGGCTTCGATCCAGCTGGGCGGGAGCGAGGTGCAGGTGATCAACACCCACCTGGGCCTGCGCCGGCACGAGCGGCTGGCGCAGACCGATACCCTGCTGGGCCCGCACTGGCTCGGCCATCGGGCCTGCCGGGAACCGGTGATCCTGGTGGGCGATTTCAATGCCACCCCTCGATCCAGGGTCTATCGGCGTCTCGCCTCATGTCTCTTGGATGCGCAGGTGCAGACCCAGCTTCCGCGGCCCAAGGCAACCTTTCCCTCCCGCCTGCCATTCGTGCGTATCGATCATGTCTTCGTCAGCCGTTCGATCCGCGTCCTGCGTGTCGAAACCGTGCGGACATCCCTCGCGCGGATCGCCTCGGATCACCTGCCTCTCATGGTCGAGTTCCAGATCGCCCATGGCACGGGGCACAAGCCGAGCGTCGCTTATGCGCAGGAATAGGTGGGCTCGCCGCAACGTTACGGATCGCACATCGCCTCATCGCGTTGAGCCCTTGGAGTGGTGCCGTCCGCGGTGAACGGGCCTACGACGCTAAGGAGAGCGAATGCGGAACTGGAAATATGTGATTGCTGCGGCAGCCATCGGCCTCGCAGCCTTCCTGCTCTACCGCACGCTCAGCCGCTACAGCCTGGACCAGCTGATCGCCGCCGTTGCGGCCGTGCCTGTGCCAAGGCTCCTGGGCGCGGCCGGGTTCGCCGCCGCGAGTTATCTGTCTCTGACCTTCTTCGACTATCTGGCCCTGCACTACGTGAGGCGGCCGCTGCCCTATCCGAAAGTGGCTCTAGCCTCCTTCACGGCCCTGTCCCTCGGTCACAATATCGGTTTGGCCGCCTTGAGCAGCGGTGCAGTCCGCTTCCGCTTCTACAGCCGTTGGGGCTTGAGGACCGGAGAGGTCGCCAAGGTGATCATCTTCTGTGGCATCACGGTCGGACTTGGCCTCATGATCTTAGGCGGCGCGGCGCTCCTGTTGCGCTCCGGACTGGCGGTGGAGATTACGGGGCTCACGCAGCCGGTCGTCATAGCCCTCGGCATCGGCTGCCTTGCGCTGCCTGCGGTGTACGTGATCCTCTCCGCCATCGTACGAAGGCCGCTGCGGATCAGACGCTGGACTCTTGAGATCCCGCCGCTCAAGCTTGCCATCGGGCAGGTCCTGGTCGGCGCCATCAACTTTGCCTTCGTGGCGGCCTGTCTGCATCAGGCGCTCGCGGCTGTTGCCGAGGTGGCCTATCTCGGTGTGGCGTCCGTCTATGTGATCGCCAATGCGACAGCCCTTGTCAGCCATGTTCCCGGCGGGCTCGGCGTCATCGAGAGCGTGGTCATGTATCTGCTGCCGCAGAATAACCTGATCGGGCCGCTCCTGGTGTTCCGGTTCGTCTATTTCCTCGTGCCACTCGGCTTGGGAAGCATTCTGTTTGCGGTGACGGAATTGTTCTATCGTCACAGAGGGCGTGCTTACGGGGCCGGCACCGGGATCGGGGCGAAGGCTTGATCCCTATTCCCTACGCCGCCTGAACAGGGACAGAGGCTCGAAGGGTTCGAGTGGATCCAGGAGTCCGGTGCCCGTCGCCGGCGCGTCTGGGCCGTTATCCGACATGGCCGTGAAGGCCCGAAGGCCGCGTCCACCTGTATTGAGCTGATCGATGGCTTTGATGACGGATCCTCCCTCGCACTCAAGGGTCCGGGCGAAGACGTCCGGATCGACCTCCAGATGCTCCGCGAGCAGGCGGTTCCGCAGCTGGACGATGGTCTGGCGCATCTCCTCCGTCGTCGCCTCGACGGCGGCATCGCATTCGCTGTCGAGACCGATCGACCGGTTGTTCAGGTTCGAGGATCCGACGCGCAAAAGCACGTCATCGATGATGATGAGCTTGGAGTGGATCAGGATCTGGCATTCCCCGCCCTCGCCATCGGGGGTGACAGGGTAATAGACGCGCAGCCGGTCGTGATGGTCGCATTTGCGCAGGCGGCGGATCAGCCGGTCGCGGTTGGTGCCCATGACCAACTCCTCGGCCCAGCCATGAGACTCGTGGGTCTGGATGACGACGATTTCAGGGCCGTCAGGATCGGCGAGATGCCGCTCGAGAACGTCGCCGACATACGGCGCCGTCATGTACTGTGCTTCGATGTAGATCATCTTCTTCGCAGCCGAAAGGGCGTCCAGGGTCAGTGCCGCGGCCTCGCCGGCAGCCGGCTGCTCGCCCCAAGCTGGATAGGTTCGGGCGATAGCAATTGGCGCTTTACGAAAATCGGGCACGAGGCCGGATGGCCAAGGGGCGGATCCGTTCGTAGACGGCGTAAGCTCTTCGCCGGTCGCAAACTTCCAGCGCTCATAACCGATTTCGGCAATAGACCGCGCAGCGTCGCCGTCCACGGCCATTTGGAGATCGTGAACCGGTTCGTAGATGCTTCCGTCGTCTTTCAGCCTGATCGGATCGTCACAGGCATGGCGGCAGGTGTCCCAGCGCTCGACGGTCAGGTCCATGCCTCCGACGAACGCCAGAGTGTCGTCGATGCAGACGATCTTCTGATGATGGGCCGCATAGAGCGGATGATGCGTGTCGAGCTTGACCTGTAGCCGCGGATGGTTTTGCCAGTCTGCGCCGAAGATCAGCGGGCCTGGCGCGCCTGGCGCATGGACGATGGCGATGCTCCAGACGAGAATCCTGACTTCCAGATCAGGCCGTTCCTCGACAAGCGATCGGAGGAACGGGCCGAGCGGCGGAGAATCCTCGGGACTGGCATCCGGGCGAAGGCGGATGCTGCCATCGAAATCCCACCCAATAATGAGGATTGACCGTTGAGCTTTCCGCAATGCAGATTCGAGATGAGCGAAATAGGGAGCCCCGTCGATCAGAACGCTGGCCCTGTCGGCCTGAGCCACGCGCCAGCAATTCTGCCCCGGACGCAGGATCGGACCTGCCGGGACCTGCGTGGGCTCGCGGGCGATGTCGAGTGCCTGCCTGCTCGTCGTTTCTTCCAAAAGTTGCACGTCAGCCACGTTTTTGGGCGGAATATCTTGCCAACTCGGGACTGAAGCCAAGGTTCCGGCCGCTCAATCCCGGATTTGCATCCCGGCTGCTCAGATCTGCATCCGCTAGTGATCTGTCGTCCGACGGTCGGTCTCGAGGCAAACCTTTGGAAATTGTAAGGCTGCACATGTCCCGATCCGGTTGGGAGATCCGGTTGGGAGATGGATGAAATCTTCAGCTGACACCGTTTCATCCCTAGCGCATCGTGCGGCTCCTCGGATCGCGTCCAACAATGCGTCCAACAATGCGCCAGCTTTGATGAGCATCGGACCCAAAAGTGGACCCACCTTTTCGCACCATGCGCTGGGCAAACATTTGCCGCAGATTGAGCGTGCAGCCGTTGCCATTCGCGGGAGCTGCCTAATAATTTACATAGTTCATTTCCGATGAACGCGTAACCTTGTGGCTGGAGTGCAAGACCAGTTCGCTTGGCGCGTCGTCAGGGCGAGGCACGCATCAGGACGTAGGGCGATTATGGACAAGAACCTCGAAGAAAGAATCCGTGAACGGGCATATGAGCTTTGGATGCGGCACGGGAGTATTCATGGCCGCGCCGATGAATATTGGTACCAGGCAGAGCAGGAAATTCTCGGCGAGGGCGATGAGGTGGGGGGCACGAAGGCGCCGATCGTCGACCCGGCGCCTCTTGGCATGACGAGCGCGACGGCGGATGAAGAACTTCCCGCCCCGGTAGCGCCGAAAACTCGCAAAAAGCGCAGCCCTGCGGCCGCTCCTGTTGCAGAAGGCGAGACGCCCATCGTGCCACCGAAGCGCAAGCGCACGACCCGAGCGACTTGAATGAAAGAGCTGACATGGGCCTTCGACCGGTACGGCCGGAGGCTCGGGGGCAGGAGTAAAACTGAAACCGGAACACGCGCTAAGAACTTGTGATCGGCTTCAGCGTCTACAGAGCGGGCAGGTGGCTGCCGTTGATGTGAGGACCCGGTCTTGCCTAATTCCAGCGTTTTCTACGCCCCTCTCGCCCGCCATGCGATGGCATACATTCTCGCCGGTGGACGCGGCAGTCGATTGATGGAACTGACCGATATCCGCGCCAAGCCCGCCGTTTATTTCGGCGGCAACACACGGATCATCGACTTTGCCCTGTCGAATGCACTGAATTCCGGCATCCGGCGCATTGGGGTGGCGACGCAGTACAAGGCGCATAGCCTCATCCGTCATCTCCAGCGCGGCTGGAACTTCTTCCGGGCTGAACGCAACGAGAGCTTCGATATTTTGCCGGCCAGCCAGCGCGTATCCGAGACCATGTGGTACGAGGGAACGGCCGACGCGGTGTATCAGAACATCGACATCATTGCGAGCAATGGCCCAGAATACATTATCATCCTGGCCGGTGATCATATCTACAAGATGGATTACGAGATCATGCTGCGCCAGCATGTCGACTCGGGAGCCGATGTGACCGTCGGCTGTCTCGAGGTGCCACGCATGGAGGCGACCGGATTCGGCGTGATGGCCGTCGACGCGACGGACCGCATCGTCTCGTTCCTCGAAAAGCCCGCAGATCCGCCAGGCATGCCCGACAAGCCGGACATGGCGCTGGCAAGCATGGGCATCTACGTCTTCAATACCCAGTTTCTGTTCGAGCAATTGCAGCGCGATGCCGCCACACCGGGTTCGAACCGGGACTTCGGCAAGGACATCATCCCTTATCTGGTGCAGCACGGAAAAGCAGTAGCGCACCGCTTTACACGCTCCTGCGTTCGCTCGGGTGCCGAAGCCGGCGGCAGTGATGCGGAGGCCTATTGGCGCGACGTGGGCACGGTCGATGCCTATTGGGAGGCCAATATCGATCTGACCGCTATCGTCCCGTCTCTCGACCTTTATGATCGCGACTGGCCGATTTCGACCTTCTCCGAGACATGGCCGCCAGCAAAATTCGTTCACGATGAGGATGGCAGGCGCGGAAACGCCATCAACTCACTGGTTTCGAGTGGCTGCATCGTCTCCGGTGCGGCTCTGCGCCGGTCACTCGTCTTCACGGCCGTGCATCTGCATTCCCATGCCGATGTCGAGGGAGCAGTCATTCTTCCCTTCGTTGAGATCGGCCGCAGGGCCCGGCTGCGGAACGTCGTGATCGATCGCGGCGTACGCATCCCGGATGGGCTAGTGGTTGGTGAGGATCCTGAAAAGGATGCCCAAAGATTCCGCCGAACCGAGAAGGGCGTCTGTCTCATCACGAAGCCGATGATCGAGAGACTATCCGGATGAAGCCTCTGAACGTTCTGTCTGTTGCGTCAGAGGTCTTTCCCATTATCAAGACAGGCGGATTGGCCGATGTGGCGGGCGCCTTGCCGTCCGCGCTTGCAGAAGAAGGCGTGACGGTCATTACGCTCGTCCCGGGCTATCCCGCCGTAATGAAGGCTCTGGAGCGGCCGGAAGTCCTGCACACCTATCCCAGCTTCTTCGGCGGTCTGGCACATCTTCTGTCCGGAAGGGCAGGAGCGCTCGACCTCTTCGTCATCGATGCTCCCCATCTCTTCGAGCGCCCCGGCTCGCCCTATCTCGCGCCGAACGGCCGGGATTGGCCCGACAACGCCCGGCGTTTCGCGGCGCTCGGACGGGCTGCGGCTGATATCGGGCAGGGGCTAACGCCCGGATTCGTTCCCGATGTCATCCATGCCCATGACTGGCAGGCCGGCCTCGTGCCGGTCTATCTGAGCCTCACCGACAGCCCGCGCCCCGGCACTATCATCACCATTCACAACATTGCTTTTCAGGGCGTCTTCCCGGCTGATCTTCTCTTTGAGCTTGGCCTCCCCACCAGCGTCTTCACGGTGGATGGAGTCGAATATTATGGGCAGATCGGCTTTCTGAAGGCGGGCTTGCAGCTCGCGGATCACATCACCACGGTGTCTCCGACCTACGCCAAGGAGATCCAGACCCCCGAGGGCGGAATGGCTCTCGATGGTTTATTGCGTTCTCGTGCAAGTGTCGTATCCGGCATTCTCAACGGAATCGATGATAAGGTGTGGGATCCAGCAACGGATCCCCACCTTGCGCAGCCTTACGACCGCAACAGTCTCGAAGCACGGGCTGTCAACAAGAGAGCATTGCAGGAACGGCTGGGGCTAAACCCCAATCCCGAGGCGCTTCTGTTCGGTGTCGTCAGCCGTCTGTCGGAGCAGAAGGGCCTCGATCTCGTGCTTGCTGGCCTCTCACGGCTGCTCGCGGATGGGGCCCAATTGGCCCTTTTAGGGGCGGGAGACAAAGCGTTGGAGGACAGTTTCCAGACTGCACGTCTCGTTTATTCTGGTCAGGTCGGCTGCTTTATCGGCTATGACGAAGCGCTCGCTCATCAGATTCAAGGCGGGAGCGACGCGCTTCTCGTCCCGTCGCGGTTCGAGCCCTGCGGTCTGACGCAGCTCTGTGCCATGCGCTATGGAAGCATCCCCATCGTCTCACGCGTGGGCGGGCTGGCCGACACGATCATCGATGCCAACGAGATGGCCGTCGCCGCCGGTGCCGCAACGGGCTTCCAGTTCGGGCCTGTCAATCTTGGCGGAGCCCTGGATGCCTTCGACCGGGCGAAAAGCTTATGGCGCGACAAGAGCGCGTGGCAGCGTCTGCAGGTGAACGGCATGGGAGCCGATGTGAGCTGGCATCGCCCTGCAAGGCAATATGTCAGCCTCTACCGCTCGTGTCTTCGAGCATGAGAAAAAAGCGCCCGATCAAGAGCCTTTCCTTTTCCTCTCCGGCTTGCGTTGCTTCTCCGGCTTGAGCTGGAAGAGAAGCAGGGAATGGGCGGTCACGGTATATTCCTTGCGGAACTTGAATTCAGTGGGTGCGTCCAGATCGGGTTGATTGGTATCGATGTGGCACATCCAGGCCTCTCCGCCTATCACCTCCGGTAATATGCACTTCACCACATCATGATGCGCATTCAGAATCAGCAGCAGGGTCACGTCCGTGCCTCGCCGGCGGATGCCTGTCGGCTGGGCGCGACCATCGAGCAGGATGCTGATGCAGCGGGCATTCGGATCTTGCCAGTGCTCTGGCGTCATCTCATCTCCGGCGGGTGTGAGCCACGTCACATCCTTGACGTCGAGTTCCTCGTTGTAGACGCCGGACAGGAACCGTCCTCTTCGGAGGATAGGGAGGTCCTGGCGCAACCGGATGAGCTTGCGGGTGAATTCGAGAAGCTCGATGCCATCCTCATCGATCCCCTCCCAGTCGATCCAGGAAATCTCGTTATCCTGGCAATAGGCATTATTGTTCCCCTGTTGAGTTCGCTTAAATTCGTCGCCCGCAAGCAGCATGGGTGTTCCCTGCGAGAAGAGCAGGGTGGCGAGCATGTTGCGCATCTGACGCAGGCGCAGTGTATGGATCTTCGGATCGTCCGTTGGTCCTTCTACACCATTGTTGAAGGACAAGTTGTGATCGTGCCCGTCCTTGTTGTCTTCGCCGTTCGCCTCGTTGTGCTTCTCATTGTAGGACACGAGATCGTTCAGCGTGAAGCCGTCATGGGCGGTGATGAAGTTGACGGAAGCCCAGGGTCTGCGTCCACGCTTGCTGAAAATGTCCGCCGACGCAGTGAGACGCGAGGCGAGTTCCGGAAGCTTCCCTTCATCGCCTTTCCAATAGGCTCGTACCGTGTCGCGGTAACGGTCGTTCCATTCCGCCCATCCGGGTGAGAAACGGCCGACCTGGTAGCCACCAGGGCCGCAATCCCATGGCTCGGCAATGAGCTTGACCTGGCTGAGCGCGGGATCCTGACGGCAGGTATCGAGGAAACGTCCGTCCTCATCGAAGCCATGCGGCTCGCGGCCGAGAATGGTCGCGAGATCGAATCGAAAGCCGTCGATCTGCACCTCCTGCGCCCAGTAGCGTAAAGAGTCCGTGACCATCTGCAGGACGCGGGAATGGCTGAGATTGACCGTGTTCCCGGTACCGGTGTCGTTAATGTAGTAGCGCTTGTCGGGAGCAAGCCTGTAATAGGATGCGTTGTCGATCCCTTTGAAGGACAGGGTCGGTCCAAGCTCGTTACCTTCGGCCGTGTGATTGTAGACCACATCCAGAATGACCTCGATCCCGGCATCGTGAAGATGGCTCACCATCTCCTTCACTTCGTTCACGAAGGGCGTTGCAAGATAGCGCGGCTGCGGCGCGAAGTATCCGATGGTGTTGTAGCCCCAGTAGTTCCGCAAACCCTTCTCAATGAGATAACTGTCATCCACGAAGGCGTGGATGGGAAGCAACTCGACGGCGGTGACGCCGAGGTTCTTGATATACTCGATCACTTCATGCTGCATCAGGCCGGAGAAGGTGCCGCGCAGCTCCCTGGGGACGGCCGGGTGCTGCATGGTGAAGCCGCGCAGATGCGTTTCATAAACGATCGTGCGCTCCCACGGAATTTGCGGCCGGCGCACACGTCCCCAGGTGAAGGCCGATTCAACGACGCGGCATTTGGGCATGAAGCGCGCGCTGTCGCGCTTGTCGAAGGACAGATCGGCATCCGGTGATCCGATGATGTAGCCGAACAGCGCAGGATTCCAGATAAGGTCGCCCACAAGCTGCCGTGCATAGGGATCGAGAAGGAGTTTGTTCGGGTTGAAGCGGTGACCCTCCTTAGGCTCATAGGGGCCGTAAACACGGTAGCCATATGTCGTCCCCGGACGCGCATCCGGCAGGTAGCCGTGCCAGACCTCATCCGTGTATTCCGGCAGCTCGACCCGCTCCAGCTCGTTGAGGCCTTCCAGATCGAACAGGCAGAGCTCGACCTTGGTGGCATTGGCAGAAAAGATCGCGAAGTTGACACCCAGTCCATCCCAGGTCGCTCCAAGCGGGTAGGGTAAACCTTCGCGCACGCGCGATGTGCGCCTCATGTTCGGAGCAACGATCTGAGCTGCCGAGAGCTCACTGGTATCGACCTTGTCATTCATTCGGGAATCTCAAAAAGCCAAACGGAGAAAAACCTTCATGTCATCAACGCGCGAGCCTCGGGTTAAGTCCCGTGCAAGCGGAACTATATGTTCACTCTGGAGCTCTCATCGTCCAGTACGAGGATGAGCGTCGCCAGAGGCGGGATTGTCAGGGTAAGCGAGCATGGCTGGCCGTGGCTTGGAGTAGTCTCGGCCAGGACCCCGCCGAGATTGCCCATGTTGCTGCCGCCATAGAGGCCGGCATCCGTGTTGACTGCCTCGCGATAGAAGCCCGGCAGCGGGACGCCGATGCGATATGCCTCACGCGGAACGGGCGTGAAGTTCGACACGATGATGGCAAGGGATTTATCGCGATCGCCACGCCGCGCCCAAGCGATGACGCTGTTGTCGCGGTCATCGGCCACAAGCCACTCGAATCCCTTCGCCTCGCAGTCGCGCTCATGCAGGGCAGGAATGGAGCGGTAGGCGCGGTTCAGATCTCCGATGAGAGTCTGCACACCCTTGTGGTAAGAGTTGTCAAGGAGATGCCAATCGAGGCTCTCGTCGTGGTTCCATTCCCGCTCCTGCGCGAATTCTCCGCCCATGAACAGAAGCTTCTTGCCGGGATGCCCCCACATGAAGCCGAAATAGGCGCGCAAATTGGCAAAACGCTGCCATTGATCGCCCGGCATCTTGCCAAGGAGAGATCCCTTGCCGTGCACGACCTCATCATGGCTCAAGGGCAGGATGAAGTTTTCGGAGAAGGCGTAGAGCAGGCCAAAGGTCAGATCGTGATGATGATACTGGCGGAATACGGGATCCTTGCTGATGTAACGCAAGGTATCGTGCATCCAGCCCATGTTCCATTTGAACCCGAAGCCGAGACCCCCCGTGTAGGTTGGCTGCGAAACGCCCGGCCAAGCAGTGGATTCTTCTGCAATGGTGACGGCACCCGGCGAGGTGGCATAGGCGACCTCGTTCATCTTACGGATGAAGTCGATGGCGCCGAGATTCTCGTTGCCCCCGTAGCGATTGGGAATCCACTCTCCTGGCTTGCGCGAGTAATCGAGGTAGAGCATGGAGGCGACAGCATCGACCCGCAATCCGTCGAGGTGATAGCGCTCAAGCCAGAAACGGGCATTCGCTATGAGGAAGCTCATCACCTCCTGGCGTTCGAAATTGTAGATGTAGGTGCCCCAATCCTGGTGGAAGCCCAAGCGCGGATCGGCATGCTCATAAAGATGCGTGCCGTCGAAATAGGACAATCCGTGCGGGTCGTTCGGGAAGTGCGCCGGCACCCAATCGAGGATCACACCGATCCCGGCGGCATGCGCTGCCTCCACGAATGCCGCGAAATCCTCTGGGGTGCCGAAGCGGCTCGTCGGCGCATAAAGCGAGATCGGCTGATAACCCCATGAGCCATCGAAGGGATATTCGGTGATCGGCAGAAGCTCGATATGCGTGAAGCCGAGATTTTTCACGTAGGGAATCAGGCGCACGGCCAATTCGCGATAGGTCAGATAGCGATTGCCTTCCTCGGGAGCGCGGGCCCACGAGCCGAGGTGACACTCATAGATCGACATCGGCGCCTTGCGGTGGTTCTGCGCCGACCGCGATGTCATCCAATCCGTATCCTGCCAGTCGAATGTAGGTGCCCCTTTGAGAACGGAAGCGGTTGCGGGCGGGTGCTCCGCGGCAAAGGCGATGGGATCCGCCTTGAGAGCGAGAAGATTTCCGTGAAGGCCAATGATCTCGAACTTGTAGCGCTGATCCGGCGTGACATCCGGGATGAACAGCTCCCAGACCCCATGTTCATGGCGACGGCGCATGGGATGGCAGCGCCCGTCCCAGGAATTGAAGTCGCCTACAACGCTCACCCGGCGGGCATTTGGCGCCCAGACCGTGAAGAGAAAGCCCTGGATTCCTCCGAGATCGAGAAAATGTGCGCCGAGCTTTGTGTAGACCGCATCGCTTGTAGGATCGCTGATCCGCATGAGGTCGTCATGGGAAAGAAATGCGCCGAAGCTGTAGGCATCATGCCGGATTTCGGGATAACCCTGCCGCTCGATCCGCAGCCTGTAGTCGGGTCGGCCGGAGGCGCGGAGCGAAGCGACGAGCAGGCCATCCGGAGGCATCCGCTCCATTGTGCTGAGAACGGTCTGTCCATCCCTATCCAGCACCGTTACGGCATCGGCATCCGGCAGGATGGCACGGATTTCCCATTGGCCGGGTGAAATCTCATGAGGACCGAGGACGGAGAAGGGGTCGCCCGAATTGATGATCTCGGCAACTGATGGCGGTTCGGCCCGGCGCTTTGGTGCGCTCTGGGATCCTCCACGATGCTGATCCATCCGGATATTCCCCTTCATATGCTGTTCCATAGACACCACCGAAGCGGCTTGTTCCTTCGCTGCCTTTGAAGATTTCATTATGGAGCAGGTCCCGCTTCGGACCAGAAGCAGTGAGGCCAAGTGGCGGACATGCCGATGCTCTTTGTTAATGCGGATCGTTCTTATCGTCCTCGCGCTTGAGGACGGCAAAGGGGAGAGAACCCATGAGTGACGAAACCTCGTGTTGATCCGTGTCGATGAGAATATCGTCTCCTGTCAGCACGTTTCGCCAGCGCCCGTGGGACAGAGTAATTGTCGTACCTCTCCAGATGGCCGGATCGGGGAAGAGGTCTTCCTTGCTCATTAGTGCGCTCCCGAGGCGAGGCGCGATCACGGCGAGTGCCGTCTCGCCGTGCCGCCTGATATAGGCAAGCAGGTGAGACGCCCGTTCACCATTGGTCGTCAAAGGCCTGTAGTTACCCTCGGCATACAGGTCCGGAGAGGCCGCACGATCATGAAGCAGCCGGGCGAGGATGCGCTGCTTAATTCGTCCGTCGGACCAGTTTTTCATCAGAGCCGTGAATGGTTCGTTCTCATCTAGAGCTTGAATGCGGGTTTTGTAATTCACAGGCCGCCGGTTATCCGGGTCGACGAGGGAAAAGTCCCAGAACTCGGTACCCTGATAGATGTCGGGCACGCCCGGCAACGTCATTTTCAGGACGGTTCGTGAGAGACCGTTCAGCATACCAAGAAGAGAGAGACGCCGGGCAAGAGGCTTAAAACGCTCGATGAAGGAATTACGAGGGTCGAGCAGAGCCCGCAGAAGCTTGAGGGCTGCCCCCTCATAAGCTTCGTTCGGCGCGACCCAGCTCGTGTGCCGCTTGGCTTCCCGAAGACCCTTGATGAGATATCCCTCCATGCGCTCCTGGAACGTAGCTAGCTGCTTGCTGTCGGTTCCTTCTATAAGCTCCAGGGGCCAGGCACCGAGGAGAACTTGAAGCAGGATCACCTGATCGTTGGCGTCCGGTGCTGGTGCACCATTCACCTCAGACAGCTTAGGAGTTGCAATTTCTCGCCAGAGATCGAGAGCCTGCGCCCATTCGTCCGGCATCTCCGAGAGAGCGAGCAGGCGTGCCCGCGCGTCCTCGCCGCGTTTGGTGTCATGCGTCGCGGTAGCGATCATCGCATGTGGCCAATTGCGGACGCGGTCTGCATTGGCTTGGTGAAAGGCTTCCGGAGAGAGGCCGAAATGACCCGGATCGCCGCCGACTTCATTGAGCGCGATCAGGCGGCCGTAGCGATAGAACAGGGTGTCCTCCAGGCTCTTCGCCATGACGGGGCCTGTCAGCTGCTGGAACCGTCGCCGGAAGCGGCGGATATCGGCCGGATCTGCGACTGCTTTGCCTAGAAGGGCAGTGGCGATGAAATCGTGCACACTGCGATCCGCCAGGGTGCTGGATTGTTGCGCCGTCCGGATCGTCGCCTCGATCAGCCGCGCATCTCCAGCCGATGGATCTGCATCGCGGAGATAGCTGCGATAAATCGGAAAGGCCGCGATGATCTCGACAAGGGCTTGGCGCAGGGTAAATGCCGTGTAGTCGCGGGTACGGCGGCTGGCATCAGCGATTGTCTTGATGTCCGAGACCAGAACCTCCAGCTCGCTGGCGAAGTTCTTCTCGGTGATCTCGGTCTTGGCCTGTCTCAGCAGTTCGTCATAGGAGCCTTGAAGGTCCGAGGCTTTTCGATAGATGCGCTCGAACGTGGCGCCTGCCTCAGCATTCACCAGCACGCCATCGATGAGGTTGAGCACCTCGTAGCCCGATGTTCCGGCGACGGGCCAGGGACGCAGCTCCTCGCTCGGCTCCAGAATCTTCTCGACCGCTACATAGAAGCCCGGCCCCACCTTCCGCTGAAGAGTGCGGCAATAGCCCTCAGGATCAGCGAGACCGTCGATATGGTCGATCCGCAGACCGTGGACGAGGCCCTCATTCACAAGACGGAATATGAGCTCGTGCGTCTTGTCGAAAATCTCCGGGATCTCGATCCGGATGCCTGCCAGTGTGTTGATGTCGAAGAAGCGGCGATAGTTGATGTCGCTCGATGCCACACGCCAGTAAGACAGGCGGTAGATCTGTGCCTCCAGGAGGCGATGCAGGGGATTGAAGCTTTCGGGATGGCCAGAGACGCCATTGATGGCCGCAATGGCGCCGTCGATAGCCTTTCTGATCGCTGGCGAGGCTGCGACGGTCTGAGCGAGTGCGCGCTTTGCTGTTTCAGCTACTTCCGGCAGGGAGGCACAATCTTTCTGCGAGGTTCGACCTTTCAACACCCGCAAGCGCTCGGTGAGGATGCGCAATTCACCAGCCTTCGCCTGATCGTTGAGAGCGACCAGCGCTTGGTCGAGCACGACCGGATAGGTCGTCGGGCAGATCGGAAAGCGGTGCTCCCAGTGCCAGACGCTGAACGAGCCTTCAACTGGGTCGAATTTCAGCTGGAGTTCGCCTTTCTCCAAGACGTCCCCATAGAGCCCACTCAGGGATGGGACGATCAGTTTGCCGTCGGCACCGGGTCGCTCCCAATCGATGTCGAAGGCATGGGCTACCGGTGAGAACTGGCCCCATTCCAGCACCGATAGCCACCAGCCGTTATCCTTCCCGCCCACACCCATATGGTTCGGCACGATGTCGAGCAGGAGCTTGAGGCCGTGCTCCTTCAACGCTTCCGAGAGGCGGCGGAAGCCGTCCTCTCCGCCGAGTTCCGGATTGATGGTCGAGTGGTCGACGATGTCATAGCCATGTGTAGATCCGGGTGCGGCCGTCTGAATCGGCGAGGAATAGACGTGACTGATGCCGAGCTTCGCCAGATACGGCACGATCGTCACCGCATCGTCGAAGGTGAAGCCCTTGTGAAACTGCAGGCGATAGGTAGCCCGCGGCGGAGGCGAAGCGATGATGTTTCGACGGGAGCGGACGTCTCGGCCTTCCTCCGCCAGAGCGACCGCGAGCTTAGGCATCAGGCTTCCGGGCGAGGTGATGGTTTCGATCGTATTCGACAGGCGCCGGCGCCAATTGGGGTGTCCCACATCCATGCCCGGCAGGTTGGGCTGGTTCAGCTCGCCCGAGCCGTCCTCGATCTGCAGAGCCATGAGAACTGAGGACGTGCGGGCGAGATAACGGACCGTTTCTTCAAGCGGGGGCATCTCCGGAATCTGAAACGAGGGGAGGAGACCTTCCTCTGCAAGGGCTCTTGTCAGGTGCTGTTTGTCGGCAGCCCTCGCGATGCGCTCACTGGCAGCCTGTGTCGGCTCGAAGATGCCAAATGTCTGGCGTAGGTCAATGTCGAGGCCGCGCCACCAGCCGGTGAAGGTCGGCAAATCATGCGTGGAGATGACGGCCAGAGCAGAGCGGGGATATTGCTGCGGCCTCTTGAAGGCCGATCCCTCCCTCTCGAAAGGCAGCACCCGGTAGCTGAGGATGGCGGATTCCATGATGGCATCGGAGAAACCCTTCGGCGCCGTGCCGAGATCCTCTGCAATCACGAGGCAGCAAGCGCGGTGGCTCTCGACGCGTAGCACCGCCAGCATGGCCTCGAACGGATAATCCACATATGCGCCCTGAGAGGCCGGAGCACCGGCAGGGATCAGGAATAGGCGCTGGAGCTGGAAGGCGTGGTCGATGCGAATGGCGCCGGCATGGCGCATATTGGCCGAGACGAGCTCGCGGAAAGCTGCGAGGCCCTGCTCCTCCAGGATGAGCGGATTGAAGGGCGGCAACCCCCAATCCTGGCCCTGCGGACCAAGCGGATCCGGGGGCGCGCCGATGGACAGCTTTGGAGCGTAGCGCTCCGGTGTCGCCCAGATCTCGGACCCGCCGCCATCCGCGCCCACGGCGAGATCGCGGTAAAGGCCTATCGGCAGCCCTGCGGCACGGGCCCGTTCCGCCGCCTGGTGAAGCTGAGTGTCCGCCAGCCATTGCAGCCACGCATGGAAGGCCACACGCTCCGTGTGATGCAAGCGAAAGCGCCTCACGGCCACGGAATGGACCGAACGATACTCCTCAGGCCACTCGCCAACCCAGAACTGGTCCTGTTCCTTAAGATGCTCGGAGAGCGCCTCGAAAGTCGCGTGCGCTTCCAATGCTTCACCGCCTGTGCGCCGGAACGCGTCGAAGGCAGGGGAAGTGCCGGACTTCTGAAAATATCTCCAGAGGGCTTCGAGAAGCGGGCGCTTAATGGACCAGACCTCGGCATAATCGATGAGGTGAGCGCTTCGCAGCCGCGCTAGTCGCTTCTGCATTTTCGGATCTTCGAGAAGCGCTTGAGCGCCGCTCTCGACGAAGCCTTCGACTGCGGTTGGGTCGATATAGATGGGCTCAATGAAGAGGCGCGAGGATGGAGAGTAAGGCGATATCTTGGAGCGATCCGATGCGAAGAGCGCATGAACGGGACTGAGTCCGAGGAACGCGCCGCCGAGGTGACTGACGTTCTCGGCGAGGAGCGCCACATCGGAATAGGTCCCGATGCCGAAATGGCGTTCCGAGCGTAGCGAGTAGATCTGAGCCGTCGCGCCCCACAGTTTTGCCTCGCCTTGGAAGGCCTCGGGTTCCCAGCATCGGGGTGGTGCGGCGATGACGGTCGTCTCCCTGTCGCCCAACCGAAGGCGGTGATAGCCCATCGGCAGGGCAGGAAGGTCCAAGGCGTCGCTATCCTTGGCGAGCCATCCTTCATGAACCGCGCCATTCTCTTCGATCAGGATCCATGCCTGCTGTCCGGGCAAAATATGAAATTCGATTGTCGAGGGATTTTCCGCATCGATCGTGACGACCGCTGGAAGCAGACCATTCTTCAAGCGTTCCAGCCGGGCGAGGCTCTCCTGTGCGCCAGACTCAGATGTGACGTCGAGCCCGAGGGCGGCTAGCAACGCTTGCCGCGTTGCCGAACCGGTCTGGACGCTTTTGCCGAAGGCATCGGTGTAATCAGGGGCGATACCGACAAGGGCGGCCATGCGCTCCAAGAGAGCGTCCAGCTTGCTCATGCCGATTGCCCTTTCACGACGATTCCGGACCAGGGTGGGAGTTGAAGACTTTTTCCATTCGCATCGATGCCTTGGCTCGACCACAGCACGCGAGCATTTTCCTCAATGTTCCCATTCATGGGATTGTTGCCAAAATTCGCGAGAAGGTGGAGTTTGTCGTCGGCGAAGGTCCAGGTCACGTCGAGCATGCTTTCCGGTGAGACCTTGTAATGAGAGCCGCGATATTCGCTCTTGAGTAGAGGAACGATCTCAGTCCGCCTCAGATCGAGCAGATGACGGGTCTGTGACAGAACTTCCCGATGCGGCGACCGCTCGGTCTCTGACCAGTCGATCCTGGAGTTCTCGCAGGTCTTTCGATCCGTCGGGTCGGGAATCTTCTGAGACATCTCCGGATCCGTAAAAGCCTTGAAGCGCCAGAATTCGCTCCGCCGTCCATCACGGACGGCCCTGGCAAGATCCGGTTCATTTTCGAAATCGACGAAGAACTGGAACGGTGTTGACGCCGCCCATTCCTCACCCATGAACAGAAGTGGGATCTGTGGAGAAAGGAGAAAGATCGCGTGAGCGAGAGCGAAGCGCTCCGGCGGGATCAGATGTGACAGGCGTTCACCGAAGGCGCGGTTCCCGACCTGATCGTGATTCTGAAGGAAGGCTACGAACGCCGACGGCGGCAGATGTCCTGAGGGCTCACCGCGAATCACGCCATCCTTGTGCGGGGACGGATCGCCCTGATAGGCGAAACCTTCTGCCAAGGCGCGCCCGAGGTGCTGGAGCGGCTTGTCGGCATAGTCCTCGTAATAGCCCTCGTTCTCGCCGGTCAGGAGAGCGTGCCAGGAGTTGTGGATGTCGTCCGCCCATTGTGCCGTGTGAAGCTTCGGCCTCCGGCGGTCGTCACGATTGAGCCAGCGCGCCTGGTTGGCCTCGTTCTCAAGTACCAGATGAACATGGCGGTCAGGGATCGCCTGCCGGATGCGGTTCGCCAACTCCTCGATGAAGTGCGGCTTGCCATCATCGGTGATGGCATGGACTGCATCGAAGCGCAGGCCGTCGAAGTGGTACTCCTGCAGCCAGTAGAGCGCGTTGTGGATGAAGAAGTCGCGCACCACGCGGCTACCTTCGCCGTCCACATTGATGCCGGCACCCCACGGCGTCGGATGGCGCTCCGTGAAGAACGTCTTGGCGTAGGCGTGGAGATAGTTTCCCGACGGGCCGAAATGGTTGTACACCACATCGAGAAATACCATCAGGCCAAGCTCGTGCGCACGCTCAATGAGACGCTTGAGATCCTCCGGGCTTCCATAGGCTGCGTCCGGTGCATAGGGCAGGACCCCGTCATAGCCCCAGTTGCGTCGGCCCGGAAACTCGCCGATCGGCATGAGCTCGATCGCCGTAATGCCAAGGTCGCGTAAGCGAGCAAGCTTGCTCATCAAGCCTGCATAGGTGCCCTCCGGCGTGGCCGTGCCTACATGAACCTCATACAGGACGGCTTCCTCCCATGGCCGGCCCTTCCACGAAGTCTCTGACCATTCGAAGGATTGCGGATCGACCACGAGACTGAGTCCGTGAACGTCGTCGGGTTGGAAGCGGGAGGCCGGATCGGGCACAATAAGGTTGCCATCGATCTTGTAGCCATAGCGGCTTCCGGCGCGCGCGTCCTCTGAGACATGACGATACCATCCGTCACCATCTGCCTTCAGCGGACGCTCTATACCATCAAGCACCAGACGCACCTCGCGCGCCGTTGGCGCCCATAGGGCAAAGCGAACGCCTTCGGAGGTTATCTCTGCCCCAAAGGACATGGAGTGAACGCGCCGCATCAGATCTCCGGAAGATCGAGGAAAGCTCTTGCGAACGGACATGTTAATGCAAGGTTCCGGCTCAGATCAAAAAAACTGCCAAGCTCGGATTTTCTGCAACGCTATCCATATCACCGGAGTTCGATCGCATAGGCAGTTTGAGGTAATCGCTAATTTTCTGAAATTCCCGCGGAACTGGTTCAGGGGTCAGAGAGTTGTAAGCCCGACTGCCTATGGCGCTGGGGGTCGCTGGGGATCGCGCCGCTGAGCGAACATGCTGGAATCATCTTGCCTGGAAGCCGGTGCGGCTTTCCCGACGGTGGCGCGTGCCGAAATGCAGGACACAAGCCGGCCGTCCTTTTCCGCAAAGCGACGACAGTCCATCCTTTTCGTCACATCCGAGATTGCCGATTACATCAAGGCCGGTGGCCTTGGTGAGGTATCTGCTGCGCTCCCGCGGGAGCTGCGCCGCTATTACGATGTGCGTGTTCTCATCCCGGGCTATCGTCAGGTACTGTCGCAGATCGGCCCCATGGAAGAGATCGCACGGCTACCTGCCTCCTTCGGTATTCCGGCCTGTGGCTTGGGTCGCAGCACGACGCATGATGGCTTGACGGTTTACGTTCTGCTATGTCCCGAGCTGTACGACCGCGACGGTTCGCCTTATGTCGACCGCTTCGGTGTGGATTGGAGCGACAATGACATCCGCTTCGCGCGTCTCGGACTTGCGGCCGCCGATATCGCCTGCGGCCATGGTGATGATCTGTGGCGCGCCGATCTTCTTCATCTTAACGATTGGCCGTCAGGGCTAGCATCGGCTTATCTTGCCTGGCGCGGGCAGCCTGTCCCGACCATCCTGACCATTCATAACCTTGCCTATCAGGGGATCTTCGACCGCAACCGCCTGTCTCTTCTCGGAATTCCCGATTCTGCTTTCCAGATCAATGGCGTCGAATTTCATGAAAAGCTCTCCTTCCTGAAAGCAGGGATCTACTACTCGTCCCATATCACGACGGTCAGTTCGACCTATGCCCGCGAGATCACGCGCCCCGAATATGGCTGCGGTCTCGATGGCCTGCTCCGAACTCGTGCAGAACAGGGGCGCCTTGACGGCATCATCAACGGCATCGACGAGAGTTGGGATCCGACCACGGATCCCTATCTGGTCAGCCCATTCTCTGCGAAGAACTGCCGGGGTAAGCGCGCCAACGCCGACAATGTGCGCAAGAATTTCGGGCTTGCACTATCGAAGGGGCCTCTTTTTGCCGTGGTGTCCCGCCTTGTCCATCAAAAGGGTGTCGACCTTGCCATCTCGGCCGCAGAGACCATTGTTTCGCAGGGCGGGCAGATCGCCGTCATCGGCCAGGGCGAACCTCGCTTCGAAGCCGAGCTGCAGGTGCTCGCAAACCGATATCCCGGTTCCGTCGGCGTGAAGATCGGTTATGACGAGGGAGCCGCACGACGCATGTATGCGGGCAGCGACTTCCTGCTCATGCCCTCGCGCTTCGAACCCTGTGGCCTGAGCCAGATGTATGCGCAGCGCTTCGGTTCGCTGCCGATTGCGCACAGGACGGGCGGGCTTGCGGATACGATCGAGGATGGTGTCAACGGTTTCCTGTTCGGCGAACCTTCGCTCAACCGCTTCATGGATGCCATTCGAAGAGGTCTCGATACCTTCAACTCGCGATCCCGTCTCACAGCGATGCGAAAGGCCGCCATGAGCAGGCCTCAGGGTTGGGGTCGATCTGCGTCCCGTTATCAGGAGGTCTACGAACGCGCTTGTCGGACGGCTCTCGCATAATTGCTTCCTAAGAATGGGCTGGACGATCTGCAGCTCATTTTTCGTCCAAAGCGCCCAATGAATGGACGCCGTCGCCACAATGTCGCAGCCTTATTCTTAAGCCTGTGCTGCTTTTTCGGGCAAATGTCATGTGACCGTATTCCTGTCACGGCTTGCATGAAATTCCCCGCGATCTGACACCAAAGGGCTGATCCAAACTGGCATGGTTCTTGCTTAATGCCCTGACGTTGCACCTGAAACAGGGCAGCCAAGGGAGAGGACCTATGTCGATGTTGAATTTGACCCGCAGACACCTGATGGCGCTGGCCTCTGCCGCGCTGGTTTCCGGCGCTGTGATGGGAACGGCGCAAGCGCAGGAGACGATCAAGGTCGGCGTTTTGCACTCCCTGTCGGGCACGATGGCAATCAGCGAGACGACGCTGAAGGACGTCATGCTGATGCTCGTCGAGGAGCAGAACAAGAAGGGCGGCCTGCTCGGCAAGAAGCTCGAAGCCGTTGTGGTCGATCCGGCCTCCAACTGGCCGCTCTTCGCCGAGAAGGCGCGCGAGCTGATCAGCCAGAACAAGGTTTCCGCCGTTTTCGGCTGCTGGACATCCGTGTCGCGCAAGTCCGTATTGCCGGTGTTCAAGGAACTCAACAGCGTTCTCTTCTATCCCGTCCAATATGAGGGCGAGGAGAGCGAGCGCAACGTGTTCTATACGGGCGCTGCGCCGAATCAGCAGGCCATTCCGGCCGTTGAATATCTCGCCAAGGAAGAGAAGGTCGAGCGCTGGGTTCTCGCCGGCACCGACTACGTTTATCCGCGCACGACCAACAAGATCCTCGAGGCCTATCTCAAGGCAAAAGGCGTGAAGGCCGAGGACATCATGATCAACTATACGCCGTTCGGTCACTCCGACTGGCAGACGATCGTGGCCGACATCAAGAAGTTTGGAGCCTCCGGCAAGCAGACCGCCGTGGTCTCCACCATCAACGGCGACGCCAACGTTCCCTTCTACAAGGAGCTTGCCAACCAGGGCGTGAAAGCGACGGATATTCCTGTCGTGGCCTTCTCGGTCGGTGAGGAAGAGCTCGCCGGCATCGATACCAAGCCCCTCGTCGGCCACTTGGCTGCCTGGAACTACTTCCAGTCCGTCGACACGCCCGACAACAAGGCCTTCATCGAGAAGTGGAAGACCTTCACCAAGAACCCGAAGCGTGTCACCAACGATCCCATGGAAGCACATGTGATCGGCTTCAACATGTGGGTGAAGGCCGTGGAGAAGGCAGGTAGCACGGATCCGGACAAGGTGATCGATGCCATCGTCGGCGTCGAGGTTCCGAACCTGACCGGCGGCACCTCGAAGATGCTCGCGAACCATCACATCACCAAGCCGGTCCTTATCGGCGAGATCAAGGAAGACGGGCAGTTCGAGACCGTTTCGCAGACCGACGCTCTCGTGCCCGGCGATGCTTGGTCCAAGTATCTCGACGGCTCGAAGGATCTGATTGCCGACTGGAAGGACCTCAAGTGCGGCAACTACAACACCGTCACGAAGAAGTGCGGCGCCTGATCGCCTGACGAAAACGAGGGCGGCTCAAGAAGCCGTCCTCGCCTTCTCCTCCGTTCGAAGTTGATTGCATGGCACGCTTGCGCAGCATTCTGCAGGCATTCGTTCTGCTGGTCGGCATGGCGTCCGCCGCTGTGGCCGGACCCTACGAAGACGCATTGCCGAAACTTACTGCCGACAGCTATTCCGATACTGAGGCCGCCATCGGTGCTGTCGCCGGCAGCGGTCATCCCCTGTCTCTGAAGCTTGTCGAGGCTCTGCGCGACGGACGGCTGATGGTCGCCGGCGGGAAGGTCTATATCCGTGATGCCGACGGCGAGTCCGTCGATGCAGTAACCGGTCAGGCCGCCGAGCCTGCCGGCGCCAAGCCCGTGCGGCTCAACAACCGCGTCCGCCGCGCCGTCGAGGCCGCCCTTGGCAGTATGACCCTGCTCAGTCCGGATGCGGGAACCCGCCTCGATGCCGCCCGTGCCGTCTTCCGCTCGCGCGATGCCGCGGCCCTGCCGACGCTCGAGCAAGCCATTGCGAAGGAGAGCGACGGCGATGTGAAGGGAGCGCTCGAGAGCGCTCGCGCCGCAATTCTTCTCAACAAGGCCGATGTGTCCGCTTCCGAGAAGCTTTCCGCGATAGATTCCCTGAAGGCTCGCGGCGACCAGGACGCCCTGGCGCTTCTCTCGAACCTGCCGAGCGGCACGCCGGCCGATATTAGCGAAGCGGCGGCGAAAGCAGCGGAAGGCATCCGCAGCAGGCTCGCTCTTTGGAATGCCGTCCAGAATGTCTGGTACGGCGTCTCCCTCGGCTCGGTCCTCCTGCTTGCGGCCATCGGTCTCTCGATCACCTTCGGCACCATGGGCGTCATCAACATGGCGCATGGAGAAATGGTGATGATCGGAGCCTATACGACCTTCATCGTGCAGGAATTGATCCGCACGCAGGCGCCTTACCTGTTTGGCGCCTCGCTCTTCATCGCCTTGCCGCTGGCCTTCCTCGTTGCCGGCGTGATCGGCGTCCTCATCGAGCGCACGGTCATCCGATTCCTGTATGGGCGACCTCTCGAGACGCTTCTCGCCACCTGGGGCATCTCCCTCATTCTGCAGCAGGGTGTGCGCACGATCTTCGGCCCCACCAACCGCGAGGTCGGAACACCGGCCTGGATGAGCGGTGCGCTGGAGATCGGGGGCTTGAGCCTCACCTATAACCGCATCGCCATCGTGGTCTTCGCCTTCTCCGTCTTCGCCATCCTTCTGCTCGTGCTGCGCTATACATCGCTCGGCCTGTTCGTGCGCGCGGTCACGCAGAACCGGCGCATGGCGGGTTCCATGGGCATTCGCACCAATCGGATCGACGCGCTCGCCTTCGGCCTCGGCTCGGGCGTCGCGGGCATTGCGGGCGTTGCGCTTTCGCAAATCGACAATGTCAGCCCCAATCTCGGGCAGGGCTATATCATCGACAGCTTCATGGTGGTCGTGTTCGGCGGCGTCGGCAATCTCTGGGGCACGCTTGTCGGCGCCATGACGCTCGGTATCGCGAACAAGCTGCTCGAACCCTATGCCGGTGCCGTGCTCGGCAAGATCGTGCTGCTTATTGCCATCATCCTCTTCATCCAAAGGCGTCCGCGCGGCCTCTTCGCGCTCAAAGGCAGGGCGGTCGAAGCATGACAAAGCAAACCCTGCTCGACCGTCAGAGCATCGCCGTCCTCTGCCTGCTAGCGGCCGCCGCCATCCTGGTGCCGGCTCTCAACATTGCAGTGGCGCCGGGATCACCGTTCCACCTGTCGGACCATCTGGTGCCGCTGCTCGGAAAATACATCTGCTTCGCGCTGCTCGCCCTGTCGGTCGATCTCATCTGGGGCTTCTGCGGCATTCTCTCGCTCGGCCACGGCGCCTTCTTCGCGCTCGGCGGCTATGCCATGGGCATGTATCTCATGCGTCAGATCGGGCCGCGCGGCGTCTATGCGGATCCTATCCTCCCGGATTTCATGGTGTTCCTGAACTGGAAGGAACTGCCCTGGTTCTGGCAGGGCTTTGACTGGTTTCCCTTCGCCATGCTGATGGTTCTGCTCGTTCCGGGAATCCTCGCCTTCGTCTTCGGCTGGTTCGCCTTCCGCGCGCGGGTCACGGGGGTCTATCTCTCCATCATCACACAGGCCATGACTTTCGCGCTGATGCTGGCCTTCTTCCGTAATGACATGGGATTCGGCGGCAATAACGGCCTCACCGACTTCAAGGACATCCTGGGCTTTCCGATTCAATCCTCATCGACCCGCATCGTTCTCTTCGTGCTCTCCGTAGCAGCGCTCGCTGGCGGCTATCTGCTCTGCCGCTGGGTGGTGACGTCGAAATTCGGCAAGGTGCTCGTGGCGGTGCGAGACGCGGAAAGCCGCACCCGCTTCCTCGGCTACCGGGTCGAGCATTACAAGCTCGCCGTCTTCACCCTCTCGGCGATGCTGGCGGGCGTCGCGGGCGCGCTCTATGTGCCGCAGGTCGGCATCATCAACCCGAGCGAGTTCGCTCCGGCCAATTCCATCGAGGTCGTGATCTGGGTGGCCGTCGGCGGGCGCGGCACGCTGGCAGGCCCGATTCTCGGCGCCCTGCTGGTCAATGCGGGCAAGACCTGGTTCACCGGCGTTCTGCCGGAGTTCTGGCTCTTCGCACTCGGCGGCCTCTTCGTCTTCGTCACGCTGCTCATGCCCCGCGGTATTCTCGGTGCCGCGAAAGACATCTGGGAAAGGATCGGACAGCGATTGCGATCGCCGGTCACGACAGAGCCCGTTTCGCAGGCGGCGGAGTAAACCATGACCGCACCCGTCACCCCCACTTTGCTCTATCTCGACAACGTCTCCGTGTCGTTCGACGGCTTTCGCGCCCTGAATGCGCTGTCTCTCGCCGTCGATCATGCCGAGATGCGCGCCATCATCGGGCCGAACGGCGCCGGCAAGA
Organism: Microvirga sp. VF16; assembly: GCF_016864375.1. GTDB lineage: Bacteria > Pseudomonadota > Alphaproteobacteria > Rhizobiales > Beijerinckiaceae > Microvirga. Next base: position 1,770,324 of record NZ_CP069354.1, read on the forward strand.
CGACGATGATGGACGTGATCACCGGCAAGACGCGGCCGAACGAGGGCACTGCTCTGTTCGAAGGCGCGCACGATCTGACCGCGCTCGACGAGGCGGCGATTGCCGAACTCGGCATCGGCCGCAAGTTCCAGACGCCGACCGTATTCGACATGCATTCGGTCGAGGACAACATTCTGCTTGCCCTCAAGGAGCACCGCTCGCCCTTCGCGACCCTGCTGTCGCGGCGGACGGCGCAGGAGCGCGAGCGGATCGATGCTCTGCTTGAGCGGGTCCGGCTCACGGGTCACCGTCATCGCAAGGCGGGAGAACTGTCCCACGGCCAGAAGCAATGGCTCGAGATCGGCATGCTGCTGGCGCAGCAGCCCAAGCTCCTGCTGATCGACGAGCCGGCGGCGGGCATGACGGACCAGGAGACAGCCGACACGGCCGATTTGCTGCGCGACATTGCCAAGACCCAGGCCGTGATCGTCGTTGAGCACGACATGACCTTCGTGCGCGATCTCGACGTGAAGGTCACCTGCCTTCATGAGGGCTCCGTTCTGGCCGAGGGAACCCTCGATGCGGTCAGCGCCAACGAGCGCGTGGTGGAGGTGTATCTGGGACGATGACGATGCTTTCGGTCGATAACCTGTCCCTGCATTACGGCGCGGCGCAGGCCCTGCGCGGCGTTTCCGTATCCGCCTCCCTCGGCGAGGTCACCTGCGTGCTGGGCCGCAACGGCGTCGGCAAGACGTCGCTTCTGCGCGCCATTGCCGGGCACCGCCCGATCTCCGGCGGAAGCATCCTTTTCGAGGGCCGCGACATTGCGCGGTTGAAGCCCTTCGAGCGCGCGGCGCTCGGCATCGCCTATGTGCCGCAGGGCCGCGAGATCTTTCCGCTTCTTACCGTGAAGGAGAATCTGGAGACCGGATTCGCGCCGCTGAAGCGCGGCGAGAAGACGATTCCGGCAGAGGTTTTCGAGCTCTTTCCGGTGCTGAAATCCATGCTCGGCCGGCGCGGCGGTGATCTGTCGGGCGGGCAGCAGCAGCAGCTCGCCATCGCGCGCGCGCTCGTCACGAGGCCGCGCCTTCTCGTGCTCGACGAGCCGACGGAGGGCATCCAGCCCTCGATCATCAAGGATATCGGGCGGGCGATTACCTACTTGCGCGATCGGAAGGATATGGCCATCCTCCTGGTCGAGCAATATTTCGACTTCGCGCGCGAGCTGGCCGACCGGTTCGTGGTGATGGAGCGCGGCGAGATTGTCCAGCACGGCGATCGCTCAGCTCTTGAGGGAGACGATGTCCGTCAGCGCCTGGCCATTTGATGGCGCCTCCCAGCTCCCGTCCTCACAACGCCAGCGAGCCGTCGGTCGTGTTGCATTCAGTGCAACGGAACTCGGCGGTCGCACGCGTCCGGCTCGCATTGAGGAGAGCGGATCCATGCGGATCAGGCTCCCGAAAGGCGAGGGGAACAGGATCGACGCCGTTCTCGTCAACACGGCCGGCGGCATCGCCTGCGGCGACCGCTTCTCCGTGGCGATCGAGGCACAGGCCGGTGCCTCGGTGACAGTCGCGACTCCGGCTGCGGAAAAGGTGTACCGTTCGGACGGGCCGGTTGCGGAGCTGGCCGTCGATTTGAAGCTGGGCACCAATGCCGGACTCGACTGGCTGCCGCAGGAAACGATCCTGTTCGACAAAGCGCGCCTTCGTCGGAGCCTCACGGCCGATATGCCGGAGCATGCGCGCCTGACGTTGTTCGAAGCGGTCGTCTTCGGGCGCGAGGCGAGGGTCGAGCGTATCACCGATGGATTATTCGAGGACCGCTGGCGCATCCGTCGCAACGGCCGCCTCATCTATGCCGATACGCTGCGGTTCGACGGCCCCATCGCGGAGTTGCTGCAGAAGCCAAGCATCGGCAAGGGTGCGCGCGCCTTCGCGACTCTCATCCATGTGGCGCCGGATGCGGAGGCGCGGCTCGAATCCGTGCGTGACAGTCTTTCGGCAATCGAAGGCTGCGATGCTGCGGCCAGTGCCTGGAACGGGATTCTTGCCGTGCGCTTCTGCGCCACGAAGATTGAGGCGCTGCGCGCCGCGGCTATTCCTTTCCTTGTTGCCTTTCGCGGCGAACCTCTGCCGCGTGTCTGGCTCAGCTAGGGTCGAACCATGCAACTCACACCCCGTGAAAAAGACAAACTCCTGATCGCCATGGCCGCCATGGTGGCGCGCCGCCGGCTGGAGCGCGGCGTGAAGCTCAACCATCCGGAGGCGATCGCACTGATCACCGACACGGTCGTGGAAGGTGCGCGCGACGGTCGTTCGGTTGCGGAGCTGATGGAAGCGGGCGCGCACGTCATCGGCGCCGATCAGGTGATGGAAGGCGTCGCCGAGATGATCCACGACGTGCAGGTGGAGGCGACATTTCCGGATGGCACCAAGCTCGTCACTGTGCATCACCCAGTCCGCGGCGCGGCCTCGAAGGATGTGCCTGGCGAGGTGATCGCACAGGAGGGCGAGATCGTCTTCAACGTGGGCGCGGAGCGCACCGTGCTGACAGTCGCCAACACAGGCGACCGGCCGATCCAGGTCGGCAGCCACTACCATTTCTTCGAGACCAATCCTGCCCTGTCCTTCGAGCGGGAAAAGGCGCGCGGCATGCGGCTTGACATCGCGCCCGGCACGGCGGTGCGCTTCGAGCCGGGCTCCACGCGCGAGGTGGTGTTGGTGCCGCTCTCCGGCAAGCGCGAGGTCTACGGGTTCCGCCAAGGCGTGATGGGAGCGCTCTGATGTCGAATGCACGAAAGCCCGCCTCCCTGCCGCGCGCCGGCTATGCGGACATGTTTGGCCCGACCACGGGCGACAAAATTCGCCTCGCCGATACCGCCCTCGTGATCGAGGTGGAGAAGGACTTCACCACCTATGGCGAGGAGGTGAAGTTCGGCGGCGGCAAGGTGATCCGCGACGGCATGGGGCAGGCGCAGACGACGCGCGCGGAAGGCGCTGTCGATACGGTCATCACCAATACGGTCATTCTCGACCATTGGGGCATCGTGAAGGCCGATATCGGCATCAGGAGCGGCCGGATCACGGCCATCGGCAAGGCCGGCAATCCGGATGTGCAGCCCAATGTCGACATCATCATCGGGCCCGGCACGGAGATCATCGCCGGCGAAGGCAAGATCATCACCGCCGGCGGCTTCGACTCGCATATCCACTTCATCTGCCCGCAGCAGATCGAAGAGGCGCTGATGTCGGGCGTCACCACCATGCTCGGCGGCGGCACGGGGCCGGCGACCGGCACCTTCGCCACCACCTGCACGCCCGGCCCCTGGCACATCGCGCGCATGATCGAGGCCGCGGACGCCTTTCCGATGAACCTCGCCTTCACCGGCAAGGGCAACGCCTCGAGGCCCGGCGCGCTCGAGGAGATGATCCATGCCGGCGCCTGCGCGCTCAAGCTGCACGAGGATTGGGGCACGACGCCCGCCGCCATCGATTGCTGCCTGTCCGTTGCCGATTCTTATGACGTGCAGGTGATGATCCACACCGACACGCTCAATGAATCCGGCTTCGTCGAGGACACCATTGCGGCCTTCAAGGGCCGCACAATCCATGCCTTCCACACGGAAGGAGCGGGCGGCGGGCATGCGCCGGACATCATCAAGGTGGCGGGGCTTCCCAACGTGCTGCCGTCCTCCACCAATCCGACGCGGCCCTATACGGTGAACACCATCGACGAGCATCTCGACATGCTCATGGTCTGCCACCATCTGTCTCCATCGATCCCCGAGGATCTCGCCTTCGCCGAGAGCCGCATCCGCAAGGAGACCATCGCGGCGGAGGATATTCTGCACGATATCGGCGCGCTTTCGATGATGTCCTCCGACAGCCAGGCCATGGGGCGCGTGGGCGAGGTCATCATCCGCACCTGGCAGACCGCGCACAAGATGAAGGTCCAGCGCGGCGCGCTTCCCGGCGAGACCGGCGACAATGACAATTTCCGCGCCCGCCGCTACGTGGCGAAATACACGATCAACCCGGCCATCGCGCACGGCGTGTCGAGGCATATCGGTTCCGTCGAGGTCGGAAAGCTCGCGGACCTCGTCGTCTGGACGCCCGCCTTCTTCGGCGTAAAGCCCGATCTCGTCGTCAAGGGCGGCGCCATCGCAGCAGCTCTGATGGGCGATCCCAATGCCTCGATCCCGACGCCGCAGCCGGTCCATTACCGGCCGATGTTCGGCGCCTACGGCAAGGCTCTTGCCTCCACGTCGCTCACCTTCGTGTCGAAGGTGGCGACGGAGAACGGGCTTGCCGCGAAGCTCGGAGTTCGAAAGCCGCTCGTCGCCGTCGAGAACGTGCGCAGCGGCATCGGCAAGAAGGACATGGTCCTCAACGACGCCACGCCCGTGATCGAGGTCGATCCCGAGACCTACGACGTGCGCGCAGACGGCGAGCTGCTGGTCTGCGAGCCCGCAAAAGTTCTTCCCATGGCCCAACGCTATTTCCTGTTCTGACATGATCCGCGCCACATCCATCATTCGCCGTGAATCGGTCGAGAGTGATCGCATCGTCGATGTGATCACCCTCGACCACGGCGACCGACACCGCCGCCGCATCCTGCTCAACGCGGACGGTGGCACCGCCTTCCTCCTCGATCTCGACAAGGCCGATGTGCTCGAGGACGGCGATGCCATCCGGCTCGACAGCGGCTGGCTCGTCGAGGTGAAGGCGGCGCCCGAGCGTCTCGTCGAGATCAGGACGGCAGATCCACTCGACCTGCTCACGCTCGCCTGGCATATCGGCAACCGGCACGTGCCGGCGGAGATCACGCGCGAGGCGATCTACATCGCCTACGACCATGTGCTCGTCGACATGCTCGTCGGTCTGGGTGCCAGGGTGGAGATCGTCGAGCGCCCATTCCGTCCGGTGCGCGGGGCCTATCATCACCATGAGCATGGCGGCCATCATCACGGACATGGCCATGGATGATGCTTCGGCAAAGCCGCTGCTGCATGAAAGCGCCTCGGCGATCCTGCCGCTCTTCGCGTGGCTGTCACCGTCTTATCCCGTCGGCTGCTATGCCTATTCGCACACGCTCGAATGGGCGGTGGAGGCAGGCGATGTGACAGATGAGGCGACGCTGGTGTCCTGGCTCGTCGATTTGCTCACTTTGGGTTTCGGACGCAACGACGCCATTCTCCTGAGTTGCACCTATCGTGCTGTGCTTGGTGGAGACCGGGTAGCTCTCGAAGAGATCAACGAACTGGCGCTGGCGCTGTCGCCATCGTCGGAGCTCTACCTGGAAACAAGTCAGCAGGGACGCAGCTTTCTCGACGCGACGCTGGCAGCCTGGCCTTCGCCGCGCCTAGTCCTCCTTGACGGCGACGTGGCCTTTCCTGTCGCGATCGGCATGGCTGCCGCGGCGCATGACATTCCGCTTGGCGTCACCGCCGAGGCCTACCTGTTCGGCCTCGTGCAGACCCTGGTCTCCGCCGCGATCCGTCTCGCGCCCATCGGGCAGACCGCGGGCATCCGCGTTGTAGCTGCGCTCGCGAGCACTGTGCGCGACCTCGCGGGGCAGGGGATGACGCATTCCCTCGACGATATCGGCGGGGCGACCTTCCGCGCCGATCTCAGCTCCTTCCATCACGAAAATCAATATACGAGGCTCTTCCGCTCATGACTTCTCACACGGGACCTCTTCGCGTCGGCATCGGCGGGCCGGTCGGCTCCGGCAAGACGGCGCTGATGGAAGCGCTCTGCAAGGCTTTTCGCGAGCACTATGACATCTGCGCGATCACCAACGACATCTATACCAAGGAGGATGCGCGTCTTCTGACGGTCGCCGGCGCCTTGCCGGTCGAGCGCATCATGGGCGTCGAGACCGGCGGCTGCCCGCATACGGCGATCCGCGAGGACGCCTCCATCAACCTTGCCGCCATCGCGACGATGCGCAAGCGCTTTCCGGCGCTCGACATCGTGCTCGTGGAATCCGGTGGCGACAATCTCGCTGCGACCTTCTCGCCCGAGCTCGCCGATCTGACGATCTACGTCATCGATGTCGCTGGCGGCGAGAAGATTCCGCGCAAGGGCGGTCCCGGCATCACGCGTTCGGATCTCCTCGTAGTCAACAAGATCGACCTTGCGCCTTATGTGGGCGCCGACCTTGCGATCATGGAGGAAGACACGAAGCGCATGCGCGGCCAGCGTCCCTATGTGTTCAGCAATATCCGCGATGGTGTCGGGGTCGATGTCATCGCCAAATTCGTCGAACAGGCCGGTGGCCTGTCTTCAGCGGCCTAAGGGGGATCTCATGATGTTCAAGCGCTCGATTCTTGCCGCCATGTTGTTAGCGGTCGCCACTCCCGCCCTGGCCCATACAGGACATGATGTGGTGTCAGGCTTTCTCTTCGGGTTCTCGCATCCCCTAGGAGGCCTCGACCATGTTCTTGCGATGGTGAGCGTCGGCCTCTTCGCGGCCTTGCTTGGAGGACGGGCTCTGTGGGCGCCTCCCGCAAGCTTCGTGGGCATGATGCTGGTTGGCGGAATTCTCGGCCTGAGCGGCATCGAGGTTCCGGCCGTTGAATTCGGCATCGCGATGTCCATTGTCGTTTTGGGCGCCATTGTGACGTGGGTGCGGCAATGGCCGATCCTGGCGGCAGTCACGCTCGTCGGCGTCTTCGCCCTGTTTCACGGTTATGCTCACGGCGCGGAGATCCCGGTCGGGTCCGATGCGGCTCTCTACAGTCTGGGATTTGCTCTCGCGTCGGCCATGCTGCATGGCGTTGGAATTTCTGCCGGACTTCTTACCTCTGGCTCTACCACTGTCATGCGGCTTACCGGAGCGGTTGTGACCATGTCCGGGATCATCATCGCATTTGGCTGACGCATTGCCGTAATGCTCTATGCAACGGGATCCGCACCATAGGCCTCGGCCATGCTGCGGATCTCTACCAACTTGGTGTCGAAGGCCGCCCAGTCATCCTCGGCAGCGATCGGGGCCCAGAGCGCCTCTACCTCATCGATCAGCATTGTGCACGGTGTAGCACGTGCAAAATAGGAATGATCGAGTTTCGCCTGAGCGACAGAGTCGAAGGCGCCAAGCGCCGCGCGAACGGGTTCGAACGACGGTTGTGCGTATAGATTTGCAGAGGGGCTTCTCTCTGCGCGTTCCTCACTCAGGCGCCCGCCATACCAATCGAAAAAGGTTTGTTCGAACGGAGCTTTGCTCTCGTGCAGGAATGTCCATAAGGCTTTGGCGAGTACCCCATCCTGCTCGAACCCTTTCGATTGCAGGCCCAGGCGGCGTAGAAGGGCACGCGGGAACTCCCGATGGAGAGCTGGTTCGAATGTTGTGAGTGCCTGTTCGAGGCTGCTCTGCGGGGCTAGGGGAAGCAGGCACTCTGCGAGACGAAACAGATTCCACAAAAGGGTGTCGGGCTGGCGGCCGAAGGCGTAAAGTCCTGTCTCGTCGAAATAGGCGGCCGTGAATCCTGGCTCGTAGACGGGTAGAAAACGCCATGGGCCATAATCGAAGCTTTCTCCCGTGACGTTGATGTTGTCGGTGTTGAGCACGCCATGCACGAATCCTGCCGCCATCCATTGTGCGCCCATGCGAGCCACGCGTCGGCAAACTTCCTCTAGAAAGGCTGTTGCGCGTTCCGCTTCACCGTCGCGCCAAGTCTCCGGCATGTAGGTTGGGATGGTGTAGTCGAGCAGCTTTCGGATGTTGTCGGTCTCATCCAGGTACAACAGACGCTGGAATGTTCCGATGCGGATGTGTGAATGGCTGAGACGCACCAGGACCGACGAGCGGGTCGGGGAAGGTTCGTCACCACGCTCGAGTTCCTCGCCTGTCTCGATCAGGCTGAAGGACTTGGATGTCTCGACGCCGAGGGCCTCGAGCATTTCCGTTGCGAGGATCTCCCGCACGCCGCCCTTCAGGGTCAGGCGGCCATCCGCGTGGCGCGACCACGGCGTTTGCCCGCTGCCTTTTGTGCCGAGGTCCAGAAGCCGCCCATCCGCCACATCATGAAGTTGAGCAAAGAGAAAGCCGCGCCCATCCCCGAGATGTGGATTGTAGGTTCGGAACTGATGGCCATGGTAGCGCAGGGCAAGAGGCTGTTCCAAACTGCTGGGAAGTGGCGCGAAGCGCCCGAAATGAACGATCCATTCCTCGTTGGTAAGCGAACCGAGGCCCACGCGCTCGGCCCAGCGCTGGTTGCGGTAGCGCAGAATATGGTGCGGGAATTCCGCCGGCCGGACGATGTCATAGAAATCCGAACCGAGTTCCTGATGGCCTGTCGAGGCGCGATAAGCGGCGGAGGTGGGCATGTAGGGTGTCCCATGAACTCGTGTTCAATTCCCAGCACCACCGAAATGTTCAGAGGGATCCGGGCGGGTCAAGCATGGGCCGGATGACGGTGCTTGAAGACCTTTCGTTTTGCCACGAATTGGACAAAGTTGAGCTACGACGATCGAGTTGCAATGTTGCAAAAAACGACGCTTTGACCGCTCCGGCCGAGGTTGTTGAAAAAAATTCATGGTGAAAGCTTTGTTAAAAACGTCTGGTTTTTCCTGATGTTCGGCTTGAATGCTCAAGCGCATCGCCGTTGTGTAGCTGCGCTTTCGCGTGTTGGTCTATTGGCGGGTCGGAAGTGCTCCCCTAAGATCCTGGTTAACGAAGCAAACGGGAGGCGAGTCAATGGCATTCAAGGATGTGCTCAGCCTTTGCGGCCGTATAGGCCTGATCGTGACAGCGTTCGCATTCGTTGCAGGAATTGTTGCAGGTCCACTCCTTGAAAGGATCTGGTCGTCCCGCCCGACCACCGTCACCCAGAATGCCACCGTCCCCAGCCCTGTTCCGCCGACTCCCCCCGTCCAGGCCAATGCCGGAGGACCGGGCTAACGCCTTTTTAGAATTCTCCGGTTCATATCACGTCGTCGCCGAGACGCGACGGGAATGCGGCTCCTTTTCCGGGAAAGACGCGATGAGCAGCGAGACACTTCTAAGGCAGGAAATCCGTCATTCTCTCGGTTTTGTCCGCGGCCTGATTGACCATTATTCCGGACTCTATTCGGGCGAGAATCTCACCAGCGACGTCCTGCGCATCTGTGACGAGGTAACGGATGCGAATGAGCCGAACTCCCGGTTGAAGGAGGCGCGGCGCATGGTCGAGGAGCGGTGTCGACAGCTGACACAGGCGGCGGATCGCTTCGCGCAGCGCGATCCCGCACTGATCGCAGCATCGCGGGCTCAGGCTGTCGCAGCCGTCGATCTGTTTCAGGACGCTGCCTTCGAATGGCGCAAGGCCCGCACCATCCGCCCGTCGTCCGGCCGGTTACTGCGCAGGAAGAGTCTCTGATCCTTTGGTCGCCTCAAGTTGTGTCACAGTCGCTTGGGCTTGATCGACGCTGTCGCGGGAACATCAACCATCTGGGGCTCGATCAGCGGATCAGCCTTCGGTGTATCGAGCCCATAGACATCCTCGCGGAAATGCACCGCACCGTCTGCCGTCGCATAGCCTGTCAGATAGACCCAGGCGACGGGAACGGACTTCTCGAGACGAATATCCTGCCGTGCAGCGCTGGCGATAGCGGTGTTGATCCCTTCCGTCGTCCATACGCCTGCCTGGCCATTGGTACCGCGCAGCAGCCATTCGGCAAAGTCGGTGACGTCGGCTACGCGAATGCAGCCTGAAGAATGGAAGCGTGCATCCTGTGCGAAGAGTTGTTTCTTGGGTGTATCGTGCATGTACACGGCATGCTTGTTCGGCATGTCGATGCGGATCTGCCCGAGCGAATTGATCGCTCCAGGATCCTGGCGCAACGTGTAGTTCACCGCATTCTGCGTCGACCAGTCGAGGGTCTTCGGATCTACTTCCTGGCCCTTCGCATCGAGAATACGGATCTTCATCTTCTCCAGATAATTGGGATCCTTGCGGACATGGGGAATGATGTCCTTCTTGATCAGGGAGACCGGCACCGTCCATGTGGGATTGAGGTTGACGGCGGTGACGCGGGTTTCGACAGTGGGCGAAGGGCGGTCCACCTTACCGGCAATGGCGACGAAGCGGCGGGCTACCTGTCCGCGCTCGACCGCTTCCACGGCGGCTGAGGGAATGTTCACGACCACATAGCGTTCGCCGAAGGAAAAGGTGGATCCGGCCAACCGTTGTGCGGAGGCTGTGAGTTGGCGGTGACGCGTGAGCGCCGGAACGTTCAGCGCTTCCAGGGTCCGTGCGCGCACAGCGCCCGATTCCGGCAGACCGTGACGAGCCTGGAACCGTTTGACTGCATTGGTCAGTTCTGTGTCGAAGGTTGGGTTTGTGGTGAGATCAGCCGAAAGATCGCCCTCCGAGGCAAGGCGTTGCCGAAGAGTCACGACGAGCGAGCCCTTGTCGCTAGCCTTCAGAATTGTGCCTGCGGGCAGGGTAGGCCATCCTCCCGCCTCTGCAATGCGCTTATAGGTCCAGGCGGCCCGCATCGTGTTGATGAAGGTGCTCGCGTCCAGAGTAGGGCGGGGATCCTGCGAAATCGAGATGACGGGCGCGGGAGCGGCGACTTTCTCGGCCGATTTGGCTGCCGCCGTCGGTGCAGCTTTCAGTCGCAGGTTCGTCCCTGCTGCCGGAGGTGCCGGAATGCTCGGCAACACCTGCACTGGAGAAGTTGGCGCAATATTTTCGGGTGCCGCCAAGGCATCCAGAGGAGTCCCGAAGGCGGAGCACGAGAGCAGAGCCAATCCGAGGCAGAGACGTTTTGCATTCCCATAAGTCATGTCCGAAACTATGGGCGATGATAGTTTACAAAGTGCTGTAGCGGGCGGCTGCCCCGGGTGCCGATAATGAACGTATTCGGCCACGAGGACTTAACTCTAAAACTTAGCCAGATGGTGAGGAGCCCATGACGTCCGAGGAGATCAAGGAACTGAACGCTGCACGCGAAAACCTTGTGAAACGGCGCAGGGAGATGGCGCGGCAGATTTCCGAGGCGCCCCTCCCTTCTGTCGAGATGGCAGAGGAGCTGACAAAAATTCTTATGGCCATCGAAGCCTTGGACCGGGCTCTCAACGAGGCGGGGCACCCCTATATGAGCCAGGGCGTGGTCGAGCAGCTCAGGGCTGATCGTTGATTTCTATAGTTTAATTCTTCCGACAAGATCGAAGTCGGCACCTGGCTTCGGCCTGAGCACGAGCATTTCTCCCTCGTCGGGAAAGATACCGGTGAGGGCCGTGATGTTGACTTGGTGCGTGACGAGCACGAGGACCCCTCTGGAACGCCAGTCCTGAACGATCTGACGCACAGCCCGCGTTTGAGCCGGTTCCTGGTCTCGGTCTGAGAAGAACGAATCCAGTGGCGGGGAGGACTCCGTCAGGTTGCCGAAGGCCAAGCGGGCGGTGTCGAGCGCGCGGCACCAGCGGCTTGAGAGCACCCGCTCGACCGGGATCTGCCGGGCTCTGAACTGTTCTCCGATGGCCTGCGCCTGCCGCCGGCCCTCAGCCGAGAGGTTGCGCTGCGTCGCGCAATCTTCGAGCCGGAAGTTGGCAGGATCGCCTGCTCCTGGAGCGCTGGCGTGCCGGAAGAGGCCAATTGTGCCGCCGGCACGCAGTGCCTGCCATACCTCCTCGGAGGCATGAAGAGCCTGAGGCCATGCCAGCACCAGCAGGAACAGAAGGGTCATTGCGAGCGGCATATGTCACCTGCCAATCTATCTGTCGTTATCCGCTGCAGAAATACCGGCTCACCATGCGCAACGTTAGGTAATGGCACAGGTTCCTGGAGGTGTCTGGCCAGACTTAAGCGTCCTCTGCCAACTCCATGAGCATATCCACGAGCGGATCACTCGGATTGGCAAGTCCCGCGATGACATCAAAGTGATGCGCTCCAGTCACTTCATGGTACTGAGTTGCAATGCCCGCCTGGTTCCATCGCTCGACGATGGCATGGGATTGTCTGAGAAACTCGCTGCTTTCGGCCCCCCCAACCACTGCGATAAGGCGCCCGCTCGTGGGCGGATTCCATTCCAGCGGGCTCAGGCGATGCGCCTCATTAAGATTCAGCCCAAGAGCTTTGTTAATCGAGGTCGGGACCAGTGGAGGCAGGTCGAACAAGCCGGAGATTGGCATGGCGGCGCGGACGGGCCTCTGCAACGCGCCCGGGTGTGCCATGAGACATGCCGTCAGATGCCCGCCCGCCGAGTGTCCACTTACGACGAGAGGGCGGCCTGTGCGTTGGATGACGAAATTGGCGGCGGCCTCGATTTCAGAAATGATGTCGGCCAGTTTTGCCGCCGGGGCGAGTGTATAGCTCGGGATCGCAACCGTCAGACCACGTTCGTTGGCACCGCGTGCCAGATGGCTCGACGTGGATTTGTCGAGCGCCTGCCAATAGCCGCCATGGATGAACAGCACGACCGGGCCGCCGGCATCGCCGTTTTGCGGATAGAACAGGTCGAGCCGATGCCGCTCGCCGGCGCCATAGGCGAGATCGAGCTCGCAACGTGCAACTTCGCGATAGGCGGCGGAATCCCGCTGCCAGCCCGCAATGTGAGCGGGATGTTCGGGAACGCGGGCCCGGTTGTTGTACTCGGCCTCCAGGTCGAGTTCTGCGGCAGCCATCGCGGATTGTCCTTAAACGTGGAGATATCGGTCCTTGAGGCTCGCATCGGTCATGAGTTCGTCGCTCGTTCCCGTCCAGACCGAGCGGCCCTTCTCGATGATCACGTGGCGGTCGGCGAAGCTCGCCAGTGCGCTGATATTCTTGTCGATCACCAGGATCGACTGGTGCTCGCCCTTGAGGCGCTTGAGGCACGCCCAGATCTCGGCGCGGATCAACGGCGCCAGCCCTTCGGTGGCCTCATCGAGAATGAGCAGTTTCGGGTTGGTCATCAGCGCGCGGCCGATGGCCAGCATCTGCTGCTCGCCCCCGGAGAGCTGTGTGCCCAGGTTGCTCCGGCGTTCCTTCAGGCGCGGGAAGAGGTCATAGACCGCATCGAGCGTCCAGCGACGGGAACCCGTTCTGGCCGAGGCCGTCGCGACGAGGTTCTCTTCCACCGTCAGCGTCGGAAAGATCTGCCGGCCTTCCGGCACGAGGCCGATGCCGGTCTGCGCGATGCGATAGGGAGCAAGCCTTGTCACGGCGGCGCCATCGAAGCGCACTTCGCCGCCGCGGGGACGGAGCAGGCCCATGATCGAGCGTATGGTGGTGGTCTTGCCCATGCCGTTGCGGCCGAGCAACGTCACCACTTCGCCGGCATTGACCTCAAGCGAAATGTCGAAGAGGACCTGCGCGGCGCCATAGGACGCCTGCAATTGTCGGACGGAGAGCATCAGACCAGCTCCTCTTCGCCGAGATAGGCTGCGCGGACTTCCGGATTGGCTCTGATCCGCTCCGGCGTGCCCGTGGCAATCACGCGGCCGTAGACGAGAACGGAGACGCGGTCCGCGAGCGAGAACACGGCATCCATGTCGTGCTCAATCAATACAATGGTAAGGCGGCTCTTCAGACGCCGCAGGGTCTCGACCACGCGCTGGGATTCATCGTGACCGGTGCCGGCAAGCGGCTCATCGAGAAGGAGAAGCTTCGGCTCCGTCGCAAGGCCAATGGCGAGTTCGAGCTGACGCTTCTCGCCGTGGGACAACAGGCCCGCCGGGATGTGCGCGCGAGCGGCGAGCCCGACCTGGGTCAGGCACTCCATGGCAGGCTCGTTCAGGGCCTTCTCCTGCGAGGCATTGCCGAAGAAGCGGAAGCTCGATCCCGAGCGCGCCTGAACCGCCATAGCCACATTCTCGAGAGCCGAGAAGCCGGGCAGGATCGAGGTGATCTGGAATGAGCGCGCAAGTCCGCGTCCGACGCGTTGCGGCATCGAGAGAGAGGTGACGTCCTCACCCGCGAACAGGATTGATCCCGAATCCGAAGACAACGTGCCCGAGATCTGGTGGATCAGCGTCGTCTTGCCTGCGCCATTGGGGCCGATGATGGCATGCAGCTCGCCCGGCTTGATGGAGAGGCTGACGTCGTCGGTGACGACGAGAGCGCCATAGGCTTTGCGTAAGTTGCGAAGTTCGAGCAGGGGCTCAGCCATGGTGAGGCCTCCGCAGCAGGCCCATGATCCCGCCTCTGACGAACAGCACGATCAGGATGAGAAGGGGACCGAACACCATCTTCCAGTTCTCGGCGATATGGGCGCGGGTCTCTTCGCTCAGGAAGAAGCTCAACGCATGCAGGATTTCCGGCAGGAACTCCTCCAGCAACAGGAAGGCGGCGGCGCCGATGATGGCGCCATGCAGAGAGCCGAGCCCGCCGAGCACGACCATGAAGATCAGTTCGCCGGAGCGCTGCCAGGTCATGAAGGCCGGGCTCACGAATTCTGCTTGGTTCGCGAGCAGGCATCCGGCGAGCCCCGCCATCATGCCGCTGAGCACATAGGCCGCGAGCTGAAAGCGGAAGGGCTGGAAGCCGATGGCTTGCATCCGAAGGGCGTTTTCCCGCGTTCCGCGCAGAACACGACCGAACCTGGACGCGACGACGGAGCGGGCGAACGCATAGGTTCCAAGAAGGCAGAGCAGGCAGGCCCAGTAGAAGGCGAAGTCGTTCTCCAGAATGCCGGAGCCAGCCACGAGGCTGCGCGATGCCAACGTCATGCCGTCGTCGCCGCCATAGGCCGCCAGCGATGTGGCGAGGAAATACAGCATCTGCCCGAAGGCGAGGGTGATCATGATGAAATAGACACCCTTGGTCCGCAATGAGATCGCTCCTGTGATCAGAGCGAAGATGGCGGAGGCTGCGAGCGCCACGGGAATCTGGATGAAGGCATCCTCGATTCCGTGGCTGGCGAGAATGCCGACCGCGTAGCCGCCGATCCCCAGGAAGGCCGCGTGGCCGAAGCTCACGAGCGCGCCGTAGCCGAGAATGAGGTCGAGCGCCATGGCGGCGATGCCGAAGATCATCACCCGGGTCAGCAGGGACAGGACGTAACCCTCTGCGCCGGAGAACACGGCGAAGAGCGGCGCCGCAGCAAAGGCGGCGAAGAGGACAATGGGGACGATCTCGAACCGTGTGGTGAGCGACGGCATCGGAGCGGAGCGCGTTTCTGCGAGTTCAGTCATCATCGCACCCTAGCGCTTCACGGGGAACAGGCCGGAGGGGCGGAAGAACAGCACCGCGGCCATGAAAATATAGATCAGCATCGGGGCGAGGGCCCGACCGGTCTGGCTCGCCGCCGCAGGGTCGAGGAAAAGGCGCAGCAGGTTCGGCGCGAAAGTGCGTCCGACCGTATCCACGAGCCCGATCAGAAGGGCTGCCAGAAACGCGCCGCGGATCGAGCCGATGCCGCCGATCACGATGACCACGAAGGCGAGGATCAGGATGTTGTCGCCCATGCCCGGCTCGACCGAGAGGATCGGGGCCACCATCGCGCCAGCAAAGCCCGCGAGCATGGCGCCGAAGCCGAACACGATCATGAACAGTCTCTGGATGTTGACGCCGAGCGCCGACACCATGGAGGCGTTGCTGGCCCCGGCGCGCACCAGCATGCCGACCCGCGTGTGATTGACGAGAACATAGAGCAGGGCGGCGACCACGAGGCCTGCCGCGATGATCGCAAGGCGATAGACGGGATAGAGCAGGCCGTTCGCGATCTCGACCGAACCCGAGAGGATTTCGGGAACGGGAACGCTTAAAGGAGCCGCACCCCAGACGAACTTGACGCCCTGGTTCAGGAACAGGATCACGCCGAACGTGGCGAGCACCTGATCGAGATGGTCGCGATCATAGAGATGCCGGAACACCAGCACTTCGAGCAGAAGGCCGAAGGCCAGCGCCGAGGGCAGGGCGAGAAGCAGTGCCCAGCCGAAGCTTCCGGTCCAGGCGCTAAACGCCGCCACCAGATAGGCGCCGACCATGTATTGCACGCCGTGCGCGAGATTGATGAAATCCATCACCCCGAACACCAGGGTCAGCCCGGCGGCGATGAGAAAGAGGATGAGGCCGAACTGAAGGCCGTTCAGCGCCTGGACGAAGAGGAGTGTTGCGGTCATCGACACGTCACTTGCGGAAGGCCTTCATCAGCCGGGCCTCCGCTCGGATACTCCCTGCATGAGAGTATCTTCATCGTTTGCAGATGGAGACCGATCTGCCCAAGCACGGCCAAGGCAAATCGGTCCTTGTCAGTGCATCTCAGTTCGTCGGCGTGCATTCCTTGGCATAAGCATCCGTATAATCGTCGAACACCTTTTCCACGATCTCGGTCTGGAACTTGCCATCCGGGCGCTTGGCGGCCTTCACCAGATAGAAGTCCTGGATCGGGAAGCCGTTGGTGCCGAACTTGAAGTCACCGCGCAGGGACTTGAAATCGGCCTTCTTGATGGCAGCGCGCACGGCGTCCTTGTCCATCTTACCGCCGGTCGCCTTGAGCGCGCTGTCGATCAGCAGGGCTGCGTCATAGGCGTGCATGGAATAGGAACCAGGCACGGAATTGTAGGCCGCCTCGTAGGCCGCAACGAACTTCTTGTTCTGCGGGGTGTCGAGGTTCGGAGCCCAGTTCGAGCCACCGAACATGCCGATGGCGGCATCCTGCTGCGCAGGCAGGGTCGATTCATCGACCGTGAAGGCGGACAGGAAGGGGATGCGGTCGGCGAGGCCCGCCGCGCGGTATTGCTTGACGAGGTTCACGCCCATGCCGCCCGGCATGAAAGTGAAGATCGCGTCAGGCTGCATGGAGGCGATCTTTGCAAGCTCGGACTGGAAATCGAGCGTGTTGAGAGGAACGTAGGATTCCTCGACGATCTCGCCCTTGTAGTGGCGCTTGAAGCCGGCGAGCGCATCCTTGCCGGCCTGATAGTTCGGTGCCAGCAGATAGACCTTCTTGTAGCCGCGGTCCTGCGCCACCTTGCCGAGAACCTCGTGGTTCTGATCGTTCTGGTAGGATGTCGCGAAGAAGTACGGGTTGCAGCTCTTGCCTGCGAGGTTCGAGGGGCCCGCATTGGTGCTGATATAGAATGTGTTCGCGTCCACGATGGGCTTGTGGACGGCAACGGCCACGTTCGAGAAGATCGGGCCGACAACGAAGTCCACCTTATCGCGCTCCAGGAGACCCTTGACCTTCGTTACGGCCACGTCGGGCTTCAACTCGTCGTCGACGACGATCACTTCGACATCGCGCCCGCCGAGCTTGCCGCCGAGGTCCTTCACCGCAAGCTGGAAACCGTCACGGGCCTGCTGGCCGAGCACGGCCGACGGGCCGGAGAGGGTCAAAAGCAGTCCAACCTTCAGCTTCTCCTGCGCCATGGCCGGTGCGGCAGCCAGGCCAAAAGCCGCTGCAAGGCCAAGGGTTTTGATCGTCACGTTCATCATAGTCTCCCGAGTGGCTGTTCCCTGCGCACATTTGCTGTGCTGCGTGATTGTTCCCGACGGGACGTGAGACGCCTCGACGGACAAGTCGGCGATACTCTGCCGCAAAACTTTTCTGCCGAACACTCCCTTTGTCGGAGCTTTTCCCCCGGCGTCCCCAGTCTTTCCTCAATCTTTGGGATTGCCAAGGATTATTTTAAGATTAAAATATTTTTCAGGTTCTTCAAGCGGATTGTTCCGCAGGGGAAAGCAGGCGAAATGACGAGCGCGTGATTGGCGGTAATGGGCAGCGATACGGAGTTCGCCGCGGCGCGCGGCTCCAAATATGAGCGCCCCAAACCAGCCAAGCTTAGCGAGCTCCGTTCTCCTGCAGCATAATAAGACAGAGGAGCGGACGATGGCGGACACGGCGCATGTGGATACCTTCGCGAGGGATAATCTTCCGCCTCGGGATCAGTGGCCGACCTTCCAGTTCACCCGCCCCGAGCTCCAATATCCCGAGCGGCTCAACTGCGCGGTGGCCTTTCTCGACCGATGGGTCAATGAGGGGAGGGGGGACGAACCTTGCCTCATCAGCCCGACCGAGACGCTCACCTACCGCGCGCTTCAGGAGCGCGTGAATCGGATCTGTAACGTGCTGATCCACAGGCTCGGCTTCGTGCCGGGCAATCGCGTTCTGCTGCGCTCTGCCAACACCCCGATGATAGTGGCAGCCTATCTGGCAGTCCTGAAGGCTGGTGGCGTCGTCGTGGCGACCATGCCGCTCTTGCGCGCCAAGGAGATCGCTTATCCGCTGAGGAAGGCCGAGATCACCATCGCTCTCTGCGATCATCGCCTCTCGGAGGAAATGGAGCGCGCCAGGACGATGGCGCCCAGCTTGCAGCATGTGGTCTATTGGGGATCGGGCAAGCCCGACAGCCTCGAGGCCCTGCTCGCCGAAGCCTCGCCGGATTTCGAAGCCGTCGATACGGCAGCGGACGATGTCTGCCTGATCGGCTTTACCTCCGGCACGACGGGCGAGCCGAAGGGCACCATGCATTTCCACCGTGACATGCTGGCGATCTGTGACGGCTATGCCAAGAATGTGCTGCGGCCGGGGCCGAGCGACCGTTTCATCGGCTCTCCACCGCTCGCCTTCACCTTCGGCCTCGGCGGCATCGTGCTGTTCCCCATGCGTGTCGGCGCTTCGACGGTGCTGCTGGAGAAGGCCGGGCCTGACGACCTTCTGCCGGCCATCATGCAGTATCGGGCGACCATCTGCTTCACGGCGCCGACCGCCTATCGCGCCATGCTGTCGAAGCTGGAAGGGCGCGACATCTCGTCCTTGCGCAAATGCGTCTCCGCCGGCGAGCCGCTGCCGAAGGGCACCTTCGAGGCCTGGAAGGCGGCGACCGGCATCAGCCTCATGGATGGGATCGGCGCCACCGAGATGCTGCACATCTTCATCGCCGCGACCGAGGACGAGATCCGTCCCGGCGCGACGGGCAGGCCCGTTCCAGGCTACGAGGCGAAAGTCGTCGACGACGAGGGGCGCGACCTTCCGCCCGGCAGCATCGGCCGCCTGGCCGTGCGCGGGCCGACCGGATGCCGCTATCTCGCCGACGAGCGGCAGCGTAAATACGTGCAGGACGGCTGGAACATCACCGGCGATACCTACCTCATGGATGATGACGGGTACTTCTGGTACCAGGCCCGCTCCGACGACATGATCATTTCCGCCGGGTACAACATCGCCGGTCCGGAGGTCGAGGCCGCGCTCCTCATGCATCCGGCCGTTGCCGAATGCGGCGTGGTGGGGGCGCCCGACGATGGGCGCGGAACGGTGGTCAAGGCCTATGTGGTCCTGCGTCCCGGCCATGTCCCGGGTCCCGAGCTGACGAAGGGGCTGCAGGATCACGTGAAGACGGAGATCGCGCCTTATAAGTACCCGCGCCTCATCGAATTCGTCGAGGCTCTACCGCGCACCCAGACCGGCAAGCTGCAGCGTTTCGAGTTACGCCGTATCGCCCAGGAGGCCGAAGGTCACCACGAGGCGATGAGTGCCTGAACGCGTCGTCAACCGGATTGCACCAGTTGATCAAAAATTATTTTAAGCTTAAAATAATAAATGCAAATTCTCGGGTAGGATTCTCATGAAGACGGCGATCATCGGCGGCGGCCCGGCAGGGCTTTATTTTGCGATCCTGCTGAAGAAGCTTCGGCCGGAATCGGACATCACGATCTATGAGCGCAACCGCGCCGACGAGACGTTCGGATTCGGCGTCGTGTTTTCCGATGCTACCCTCGACAATTTCGAGAAGTACGATCTGCCGGGCTATCAGCGGATCGTCCGGGAATTCGCCTATTGGGACGACATCGCGATCCATTTTCGCGGCACCGAGCACCGGATCGGCGGCAATGGCTTCTGCGGCTGCTCGCGCCGCACATTGCTCCTCATCCTGCAGGATCGTGCGGAAGAGCTTGGTATCCGACTGCGCTACGAAGTCGACGTGGATGACGAAAGCCTGTTCGCGGATGCGGATCTCGTGGTCGTGTCGGATGGCATCAACAGCCGTTTCCGCGAGCGCTATGCGGACCACTTCCAGCCGGAGGTAGATCTGCGGCCCAACAAGTTCACCTGGATGGGCTCCACCAAGCCGCTCGATGCCTTCACCTTCATCTTCCAGGAAACGGAATGGGGACCTTTCATCGCCCATGCCTATCAATACGAGGCGAACCGCTCGACCTGGGTGTTCGAGACCGATCCCGAGACCTTCGAGCGGGCAGGGCTGAAGGACAAGAGCGAGACCGAGTCGGCGGCGCTCATGGAAAAGATCTTCGGCTGGTTCCTCGGCGGCCACCGCGTCCTTACCAACCGCTCGATCTGGCGCAATTTCCCGATGATCCGCAGCAAGCGCTGGGTCATGGGCAACAAGGTGCTTCTGGGCGATGCCAAGGCTTCGGCGCATTTCTCCATCGGCTCCGGCACGAAGCTCGCCATGGAGGACGCCATCGCGCTGTTCGAGGCCTTCCGTCGCGATCCGAGCGTTGAGGGTGCGCTGTCTCTCTACGAGACCGGGCGGCGCGAGGAGGTCGAGAAGACGCAGCATGCGGCCGACGTGTCTCTCGTCTGGTTCGAGCACGTGGCGCGCTTCTGGGATTTCGATCCGGTGCAGTTCGCCTTCGGCGTCATGACCCGCGCCAAGGCGATCACCTACGACAACCTGCGTCTGCGCGCGCCGGATTTCGTCGAGGCCGTCGACAAAACCTTTGCGAGGCAGGTACAGCAACAGGGCTTCGACGTTCCGGTCGACAACCCGAGCGCACCGATGTTCCAGCCCTTCCGCCTGCGGGAGATGACTGTCGCCAACCGCGTGGTCGTCTCGCCGATGGACATGTATTCGGCGAAGGACGGCGTGCCGGGAGATTTCCATCTCGTCCATTACGGCTCACGCGCCTCGGGCGGTGCGGGACTGATCTTCACGGAAATGACCTGCGTGTCGCCGGAGGCGCGCATCACGCTCGGCTGCACAGGTCTGTGGAACGATGAGCAGGAGGCTGCCTGGAAGCGGATCGTCGATTTCATCCATGCCAATTCGGGGGCCAAGTTCTGCCTGCAGCTCGGACATTCAGGTCGCAAAGGCGCAACCAAGCTCATGTGGGAGGGCATGGATCGGCCGCTTGAGGAGGGCGCCTGGGACATCTGCTCCGCGTCGCCGATCCCCTATTTCCCGGACAGCCAGGTACCGCGCGAGACGACGCGCGCCGACATGGATCTCATCAAGGCGCAATTCGTCGAGGCGGCCAAGCGCGGTGAGCGCGCCGGGTTCGACATGCTCGAACTGCATTGCGCCCACGGCTACCTGATGGCGAGCTTCCTCTCGCCGCTCACGAACCAGCGCACGGATGAATATGGCGGTTCTCTCGAAAACCGGTTGCGGTTCCCGCTCGAGGTGTTCGATGCCATGCGCGAGGTCTGGCCCGCGCACAAGCCCATGTCGGTGCGCATTTCCGCGACCGATTGGGCGGAGGGTGGCGTGACGGGTGACGATGCGGTCGAGATCGCGCGCGCCTTTTCCGAACATGGAGTCGATCTCGTCGATGTCTCGACGGGCCAGACCGTGCGCGAGGCGCGGCCGATCTACGGGCGCATGTTCCAGACGCCGTTCTCCGATCAGGTGCGCAACGAAGCGCAGGTCGCCACCATGTGCGTCGGCAACATCACGGCGGCCGATCAGGTGAACACGATTCTCGCCGCAGGCCGCGCGGATCTCGTTGCGCTCGGACGGCCGCATCTGGTCGATCCGTTCTTCACCATGAAGGCCGCCGCCTGGTATGGCGCCAAGGACATTCATTGCCCGCCGCAATATCTCGTCGGCAAGGACCAGATCTTCCGCAACTCCGTGCGTGACCGACAGGATCTCGAAGAGCTTAAAGTCAAGGCAAAGCCGAAGACCCGGGCGGAGTTGAAGATGGAGGCCGGCGAGAAACCTCTCGCGGCGGAATGAGATGACCATGACAAATCTCAAGGGCCGGCATGCCTTGGTCACCGGCGGCGGACGGGGGATCGGCCGCGCCATCGCGGCAGCGCTCGTACAGGCTGGCGCGACCGTCACCATCGTCGGGCGCTCTCCCGCGTCGCTCGAACAGGCGATCGTGCAGGGCGATGCCCATGCCGCTGCCGTTGCCGATGTCACTGATGCGCAGGCGGTGCAACGAGCCGTTCAGGAGGCGGTAGCGCGCTATGGCCCTGTCGATCTGATAATCGCCAATGCGGGAGCCGCTGCCTCAGCGCCGTTCATGAAATCGGGACCTGACATTTTCCGGCAGATGCTGGACGTGAATCTGCTCGGCGTCACCAACATGGCGCAGGCGGTGCTGGGTGCCATGACGGAGCGCGGCTTCGGGCGCATCGTCGCCGTGGCCTCCACTGCGGGTCTCAAGGGCTATCCGTATGTGAGCGCCTATTGCGCCGCCAAGCATGCGGTCATCGGCTTTGTCCGCGCACTCGCGCTTGAGACGGCGAAGAGCGGTGTCACGATTAATGCCGTGTGCCCTGGATTTACCGATACCGATCTCGTGGCCGAGAGCCTTGATCGGATCGTGGCGAAAACGAACAGAACCCGTGACGAGGCGCTTGGCGAGCTCGTGAAGCACAATCCGCAGGGGCGGTTGATCGATCCCTCGGAGATTGCCGATACCGTGCTCTGGCTCTGCAGCGAGGGTGCGCGCTCCGTGACGGGGCAGGCCATCGTGGTGGCCGGTGGAGAAATCTAGAGATGGACGACCATGCAATTCCCCTCGACGCCGAGACGAAGGCGGTCGAGATGCCCGAGGATCACAGGGAGGAGCTGCGTCTGTGGCTGCGGCTTCTCACCTGCTCGACCCTGATCGAAGGGGAGGTGCGCCGCCGCCTGCGCGAGCGCTTCGACGTGACGCTTCCCCGCTTCGACCTGATGGCGCAGCTCGACAAGGTGCCGAATGGAATGACCCTGTCCGATCTCTCGAAGCGGATGATGGTTTCGAACGGCAATCTCACCGGCCTCGTCGACCGGCTTGTCGCGTCCGGCCATGTGGCTCGAACCGTGTCGCCGACGGACCGACGGGCCATGGTGATCAGCCTGACTGATGAAGGTCGCGCCGAATTCAGGACGATGGCAGGCGAGCATGAGCATTGGATCGCCGATCTCTTCGGCGACCTCAGTGCGAAGGATCGCAACGATCTCATGCGGCTTCTCGCGAGGACCAAGCTGTCGGCACGTCGTGCCATCATGGGAGACGACCAGTGACGCAGTTCGCCAATTCAGTCACCCTGCCGCTGGCAGGCTACGAGCCGCGTCATTTCCTGCTGACGGTTGACGGACCGGTCGCGACCGTCACGCTCAATCGCCCGGACAAGAAAAATCCGCTTACCTTCGAGAGCTATCGCGAGCTGACCGATTTCTTCCATGCCTGTGCCAAGGACGATGACGTCAAGGCCGTCGTCATCACGGGAGCGGGTGGCAATTTCTCGTCCGGCGGCGATGTGTTCGAGATCATCGGCCCGCTCGTCGAGATGGATACCAAAGGGCTCACCGCCTTCACGCGCATGACGGGTGAACTGGTGAAGGCCATGCGCGCTGCGCCGCAGCCCATCGTCGCGGCGGTCGAAGGTATCTGCGCGGGAGCCGGTGCCATCGTGGCCATGGCGTCGGATCTACGTCTTGCGGCACCCGGCGCGAAGGTGGCGTTCCTGTTCAACAAGGTCGGCCTTGCTGGGTGCGACATGGGTGCCTGCGCCATTCTTCCGCGCATCATCGGCCAGGGGCGTGCGTCGGAACTGCTCTATACCGGGCGCTTCATGAACGCGGAGGAGGGTGAGCGTTGGGGCTTCTTCAGCCGTCTCGTGGAAGCCGGCGGCCTTGTCGAGGAGGCTCAGGCGCTGGCCCACACGATCGGCACCGGGCCAACCTATGCCAATACTATGACGAAGCGCATGCTCGCGATGGAATGGGCGATGTCCGTGGAAGAAGCGATCGAGGCCGAAGCCGTGGCGCAGGCCTTGTGCATGACGACGGAGGATTTCGCCCGCGCCTATCGCGCCTTCGCGGCGAAAGAGAAGCCGATCTTCAAGGGAGATTGACGTGATCGATGCGAGCTTTCTCTCCTGGCCGTTCTTCGAAGATCGCCACCGGCAGTTTGCCGGTGACCTGAATGCCTGGGCTGCCAGGGAGATCAAACCGCTCGTCGATCATCACGATGTGGATGCCTCGTGCCGTTGCATCGTGCGCCGCTTGGGCGAAGGCGGATGGCTCAAGGCTGTGGTGCCGCAGGTCTATGGCGGTCTCTATCCTACCTTCGATGTGCGCACCTTGTGCCTGGCACGGGAAACTTTCGCAGCTCACGAAGGCCTGGCGGATTTCGCCTTTGCCATGCAGGGCCTCGGCACGGGCCCGATCACCCTGTTCGGTTCGGATGCGCTCAAGGAGCAATACCTGCCGCCGGTCGCGCGCGGAGATGCCATCGCGGCCTTTGCGCTCTCGGAGCCCGAGGCTGGATCGGATGTGGCGGCCATGAGCACCACGGCCACGCCGGATGGCCCCGGTCATGTGCGGATCGACGGCGTGAAGACCTGGATCTCCAACGGCGGGATCGCGGATCATTATGTGGTCTTCGCCCGTTCCGGCGAGGCGCCCGGCGCGAAGGGCCTGTCCGCCTATGTGGTCGATGCGCAAACGCCTGGATTGAGCATCGAGAGCCGCATCGATGTCATCGCGCCGCATCCGCTTGCCACCCTGAGGTTCGAGGGCTGTCGTGTGCCGCTTGCGAAGCGCATCGGCGGTCCAGGAGAAGGTTTCAAGGTCGCCATGGCGACGCTCGACGTGTTTCGCTCGACGGTCGGAGCCGCGGCGCTCGGACTAGCGCGCCGCGCTCTGGCCGAGGCACTGCAGCATGCATCCTCGCGCAAGCTCTTCGGTGCGCCTCTCAGCGACTTGCAGATGACTCAAGGAGCTCTCGCCGATATGGCGACTGGCGTGGACAGTGCTGCGCTGCTCGTCTATCGCGCGGCCTGGACCAAGGATCAGGGAGCGCCGCGCGTGACGCGCGAAGCGGCTATGGCGAAGATGTACGCGACGGAAACGGCGCAGGGCGTGATCGACAAGGCCGTGCAGATTTTCGGCGGTCTTGGCGTCACGAAGGGCGTGAAGGTCGAAGAGCTTTATCGGGAAATCCGCGCCCTTCGTATTTATGAGGGCGCTACCGAGGTTCAGAAGGTCGTGATCGCGCGCGAGCTCGTGAAGATGCTGGAGGCACAGCGCTCCAGCGACCTTGGCACCGTGTCCGGTCAATAAAGGGAGGAACAACAATGACCGCCGCTCTGGAAGGCACTCCCATGCCTGGCATCGACGATGGACCAGAAGTCCTCAATCCGAAACACTGGCCGACGCCCAAGGGCTATGCCAACGGCATGATGGCCGAGGGCAGGATCGTCGTCACGGGCGGCATCGTCGGCTGGGATGAGAAGGAAGCCTTCGCCGATGGATTCGTCGCGCAGGCCCGTCAGATCTTCGAGAACATTCGTGCCATCCTGGCCGAAGGAGGAGCAGAACCCCGGCATCTCGTGCGCTTGACCTGGTATGTGGTCGATATCGACGAGTACCTCGCCAATCTCCGTGAGCTGGGCCGTGCCTATCGGGACGTGTTCGGCGCCCATTACCCCGCCATGGCTCTCGTTCAGGTCGTGCGGCTCGTGGAGAAGGCTGCGCGGATCGAGATCGAAGCGACGGCTGTCGTTCCGAGTAAAGGTTAGCAAAGAGCAATTAAGGAAGAGGGCAGAATTTCACCGATAGCCGAAGTCGCTGCGACAAAACGGCAGTGTTGCAAGAATGCCTGCTTCTTGCACATCTTTCATCTTGCCTGGAAAAACGTCGTATTTGACCTAGTATTACATTGCGGGTCTGAGCTGAATTGCGCCTGAGATCAGGTTTATCTTCAGGCCTTCCATGCTGTCCTCCAAAGCCGACCGTTTCAGTGTTCAGCCGGCAGGCGAACTCGCCGACGATGCCGAGATGTTCGAGCTGGCGCCCGTTTCCCTCTGGCTAGAAGATTACAGCGGCCTCAAGGCGCTTTTCGAACGCTGGCGTGCGGAAGGCGTGACCTCGCTGCGGGACTATCTCCTGGAGGACACGACTCGTGTGGAGGCCTGCTCCAGTCTGATCCGCGTCATCAAGGTGAACCGCAAGACCCTCAGCTTGTATGAAGCCGAAGGCCTGCCGCAGCTGGTCGACAATCTCGGCCGGATTTTCCGCAATGACATGCTGAAAACCCACATCGAGGAGCTGGTGCAGCTCTGGGACGGTCAGACGGAATTTTTCAGCAACACGGTGAATTACACCCTGTCGGGAAAGAGACTTGACATCCAGCTCAAGGGTAGCGTTCTGCCTGGGCACGACGAACGATGGGACCGGGTTCTGATTGCCATCGAGAACGTGACCGAGCGTGAGACAGCTCGCCGACAGCTGGCGACGAGCGAGACTTACGCCCGGGGCCTGTTCGAGCACTCGCCCGTGTCGCTCTGGGTGGAGGATTTCAGTTCGGTCAAGCGGCTACTCGACGACGTGCGCCGGCAGGGAATCACCGATTTTCGCGTGTTCACGGATGTTCATCCGGAATTCGTCACCCGCTGCATGAGCGAGATCCGCGTGATCGACGTCAACCGGCATACGCTCGAGCTCTTCTCCGCGCCCGACAAGCAGACCCTGCTGCTGCGCCTCGGCGACGTCTTCCGCGACGAGATGCGGGAGCATTTCAAGGAGCAGCTGATCGATCTCTGGAACGGAAAAACTTTCCAGCAGCGCGAGGTCGTCAATTATTCCCTGTCGGGAGACGAGCTGCACCTTCATCTGCAGTTTTCCGTGCTGCCCGGCTACGAGAAGGATTGGTCGCTGGTCCAGGTGGCGCTGACCGATATCACCGCGCGCAAGCGTGCCGAGGCCTATCTTGAATATCTCGGCAAGCACGACGTTCTGACCAAGCTTTACAATCGTTCCTTCTATGTCGACGAACTCAACCGCCTGGAGCGCAAGGGGCCGTTTCCGGTCACCGTCGTCATTATCGATCTCAACGGCCTGAAGGCCGCGAACGATCAGCTCGGCCACGCCGCAGGCGACGCATTGCTGCGCCGTGCCGGCGAGGTGCTGAACAAGGCGGTCGACAAGCCATCCTATGCCGCGCGTATCGGCGGCGACGAGTTCGCTCTGCTGTTGCCGGGAACCGATGAGCGCGACGGCAAGGTCGTGATGGAGAGTATCGAAAACCTGCTTGAGGTGAACAACCAGTTCTACACCGGTCTGCCACTCAATTTCGCCATGGGCGCTGCGACGAGCCAGCCGGGCGAAAGGCTGGAAACCGTCGTCAAGCGCGCCGATCTCCTGATGTACGAGGCCAAGCGCGCCTATTATGCGGCCGCCGCGGAGTAACGCTTCCGTGTCATCCCCGGCGGTCCGCAGGACCGGGAAGGGGATCCATGCCAACGCTCAGCGCTATGGATTCCCTTCCCCTCCGCTTCGCTTCGCTGCGCTCCGGCCGGGAATAACACTGCGGCAGTCCTCACATCGAAATCACCGGCACAAGGCCGGTGATGACGGGCGGGAATAAGGAAGTTCTCACAAACCGATCTCAACGATTTTGGCCGTTGTCTGTCCAATCGGCACCACGTCGCCGATCTCCTTCCCCATGAGTTCCTGCGCCAGGGGCGAAACGTAGGATAGACTCCCTTTGGCCGGATCGGCTTCGTCCTCACCGACGATCCGGTAGGTCTGGCGCCGTCCGTCCTCGCGCTCGAAGGTGACGCGCGCGCCGAAGCGGACATGAGCGGTGTCCGTGGGAGGCGGCACCACCTCCGAGGATGCCCGGCGGGCGGACCAATAGCGCAGGTCGCGGTTGAGACGCGCCACTTCGGCCTTGTCATCAGCGGATTGAGCTTCGTCTAGGCGCTGATGCAAGGCCTCGATTTCCGCATCCATCTGGGCCAGACCCGAGGGTGTGACGAGATGATGCGGACTGATCATCCGGTCCGGAAGGTCCTCGAAGGCCTCACCACCCTCGATTTCACGAACAAAGGCACGGCTCATTACGTCTCCTCCGCTCTTTGCAGAGGAAACGGTTCGAGGTTGCCGAAGGTTTCCCGACCTAACCTTTATTGCTTGGCTTGCCGCAGGCGCCCGACGATGCCGCCCGGGAAGGCATAGACGCTGATGATGAACAGCGCTCCGAGCCACAGGAGCCAGCGATCCGGGTGGATGAGGTTGGGCAGGAGCGGGATGCCCGCCAGGGCCGCGCTCCCGGCGCCCATCAGCACCTGCAGATAGCTCTGGGCCAGGACGAACAGCGCGGCGCCGATGACTGCGCCGTACATGGTGCCCATGCCGCCGATCACGACCATAAGCAGGATGTCGACCATGATCGAGAAGGAGAGGGTGGTGTCGGGCCCGTTATAACGCAGCCACAGGGCCATGAGCGCGCCGGCGATGGTCGCGGCGAGCGCCGAGATCACGGAGGCTGCCGTGCGATAGGCGACGACGCGATAGCCGAGCGCCTCTGCCCGGAACTCATTCTCACGGATTGCCTGGAGCACGCGCCCAAAGGGCGAGTTCACGATGCGCAGGAGAACGAGGAAGACAGCGAGCGAGACGAAGAAGACGAGATAATAGGCGAGGAGCCGCCCGTTGATTGCCGTGCCGAAGAGGGGCTCGGAGAGAAGACGGAAGGCGGGGCGCAGCGCCTGCGGCAGCTGGAACGACAATCCATCTTCACCACCGGTGATGTTCGACATCTGCGAGGCGAAAACGGCGGCGGCCGAAGCGACCGCTAGAGTGATCATCGAGAAGAAGATGGCGCGCACCCGCAGCGACAGGAGACCGATGGCGACGGCCAGCACGGCGGACAAGGCGAGGGCCGATATGAGCCCGACGGCGGCCGAACCCCAGGTCGGGCCCAAGCGCTCGAGCGCAATGGCGATGCCGTAGCCGCCGATTCCGAAGAACATGGTGTGGGCGAAGGACACGATGCCGGAATAGCCGAGCAGAAGGTCATAGCTCGCGACCAGTACGATGAAGACGCAAATCTTCGCCGCCGTGCCCAAGGGCTGACTGCCGGAGAACAGGAACGGCGTCGCGGCGAGAAGCAGCAGGATGGCGAGCAGGATGACGCTCAGCACCTTTGAGCGCGGCATGTCCGAGGACAGGATCGCGCTTAAGAAACCGCCGCGTCGGCGCGTCTCGTCGAAGGGAAGGGCGAGGGAAGTGCTCATCGGCGGGCCACCGGAAACAGGCCCTGCGGACGCCAGATCAGGACGAGGGCCATGACGAGGATGTTGGAGATCAAGGCGAGCTTGGGCTCGATGAAGCCGACATAATTGGCGACCAGCGCGACGAGGAGCGAGCCGACGAAGCAGCCGCCGACGGATCCGAGGCCGCCGATGATGATGACAATGAAGACCAGCACCATCACTTCCATGCCCATGCCGGCAGTCAGCGTCTGGCGATAGAACGCCCACATGACGCCGCCGAGGCCGGCGAGAGCGGAGCCCGCGATGAAGACGCTGACGAAGAGGCGGCGGATGCGGTAGCCGAGAGCCTCAACCATCTCGGGGTTCTCGACGCCGGCCCGGATCAAAAGGCCGATGCGGGTGCGGTTGAGCAGAAGCTGCATGCCGAGGAAGACCACGAGCCCGATGACGACCGCCACGACGCGGTAACGCTCCATGACGATGTCCCCGAACACGAAGGCGCCGCGTAGCGACTGCGGCAGCGGGATCGGGATCGGCGAGGCGCCCCAGATCGCATGGATCGCCTGCTCGGTCACGATCAACCCTCCCATGGTGACGAGGATCTGCTTCAGGTGGCTGCCATAGACCGGGCGCACGATGACGCGCTCGAACACGGCGCCGACCACACCGGTTACCGCCATGGCGCACAGGATGCACAAGAGCAGTAGCAGAAGATTCAGGCCGATGGAATCCGCCGTCGCCCAGCCGGCGAGCGGCCCGAGCACGAGGAGCGTGGCGTAGGCACCGAGCGAGATGAAGACGCCGTGGCCGAAATTGATGATGTCCATCAGGCCGAAGACGAGAGTGAGGCCCGAGGCCATGAGAAAGATCATCATGCCCATGGCAAGCCCCGCCACGGTGAGCGTCACCCATGTCGAGGGACTGCCGACGAAGGGCAGCGCCAGGAGGGCGAGGGCCGGGATCAGGAGGAGGGGCAGCCAGTCCGTCTTGGCGCGCGGCAACTCGGTCGGGGCCGATGTTTCAGCGGTCATGTCGCTCATTGGTGCGCATCCAGAGAGAGGCCGAGCAGGCGCTGCTGCAGGGGTTTGTCCTCGACCAGCTCGCTCATGGCGCCGAAATGCACGATGCGCCCGTCATCCATGACGACCACGTTGTCGCCAAGCGCCGAGGCGGCATAGAAGTTCTGCTCCACGAGCAGGATCGTCTCGCCCGCCGCTTTCAGCGCCTTAAAGGCCTCGATCATGGATCGCACCATCACGGGTGCCAGGCCCTTGGTCGGCTCGTCGATGAGCAGAAGGCGGCGCGGCTCGGCGATAGCGCGGGCGATGGCGAGCATCTGCTTCTGGCCGCCGGAGAGATTGCCGGCCGGCAGGTTCCAGAAGCGCTTGAGAGCCGGGAACAGGCCGAGGATCCAGTCGAGACGGGTCTTGTTGACCGGCCCGCTGCGCGCGGCGAGCACGATGTTCTCGCGCACTGTCAGGTCGGTGAAGATGCCCATGGCCTCCGGCACATAGGCGATGCCGGAGCGCGCGATGTCAGGCGTGGAGCTTGCGGTGATGTCGCGGCCGTCGAAACGGATGCAGCCGGAGGAGGCTTGCCACAGGCCCATGATGGTGCGCAACGTCGTCGTCTTGCCGGCGCCGTTGCGGCCGAGCAGCATGGTGAGCTCGCCGGCGGGGACAGTGAAGTCCACGCCGTGGAGGATGTGATAGGGACCGATATGCGTATGCACATCCGATAATTGGAGGAGGGGCTCAGTCACGGGTGGCCTCCACGCCGAGATAGGCTTCTTGCACTACCGGAGAGGCAATGACCTCCGCAGGCTCGCCGTCGGCGACGAGCGTGCCGTTGTGCAAAACGATGATGTGGTCGGAGAGCGAGCGGACCACGTCCATCTTGTGCTCGACGAGAAGCACCGTGGCATCGCCGCGCTGCTTGATGTCGTGAATGAGCTCGAGCACGGTCGGCACCTCGTCGACGCTCATGCCGGCGGTCGGCTCGTCGAACATGAAGACCTTGGGCTCCATGGCGATGAGGAGCGCCACTTCGAGCTTGCGCTGGTCGCCATGCGAGAGAGCCTTTGGGGCGATGTGGCGCTTGTCGGCAAGGCGCACCCTTTCCAGGATACTTTCCGCCTTCTCGATCAGATCGCGGCGCGTGTTCCACACATTGAACAGGGCCCAGCCCGCATCGGCGCGGCTCTGCACGGCGAGGCGGACATTCTCAAGCGCCGTCAGTTGCGGGAACAGGTTGGTGAGCTGAAACGCGCGGCCGAGTCCGCGCCGGGTCCGCGTGGAGGGCGGCAATCCCGTGATGTCCTCGCCTTCGACGATGACCTGTCCGGAGGTGGCGCGCAACTGGCCGGAGATGAGATTGAAATAGGTCGTCTTGCCGGCACCGTTCGGTCCGACAATCGCCGTGAGCGTGCCGGGGGTAAACCGGCACGACACGTCGTTGACGGCCACATGGCCGCCGAAACGAATAGTAAGCCCGCGCGTTTCAAGCGCGGGCGTCGTCGTCGTTGATGACGTCACAGGTCTGATCAGCGCTTGTTGCGAACCGGGACCGGCATCTTATCGGCTGGGATGACGCCGACGAGGTCGAGCAGGTCGTTCGCGTCCTTGCCGTTGGCCTTGACCTTGAAGTGATACATCTCCTGCAGGGCCTGATGGTCTTCCTTGCGGAAGGTCATGGGACCCTTCGGCGTCTCGAAGGTCATGCCTTCCATGGCCATGATTAGCTTCTCGGTATCGGTGCCGCCGGCTTTCTGGATTGCCGTGACGGCGGCGGAGGCGGCTGCGAAGCCGCCGGCGGTGAAGAAGTCCGGCGGCGCGTTGTAGCGCTTCTGGTGCTCGGCCACGAGCCAGTCGTTCATCGCGTTCTTCGGGAAGGCATAATAGTAATACACCGCGCCTTCCATGCCGGGATAGTTCTTGTAGATCTGCATGGCCGGCAGGATGTTGCCGCCGGGCGCAATCTCGATGCCGAAGCGCTCCGGCTTCAGATCGGCGATCTTCGGCAGCGGGTGCTGTCCGGCCCAGATGATGTTGATGATCTTCTTGCCCGGCTTGTCCTTGAGCGCATCGAAGATGCGCTGGGCGGAAGCGGTGAAGTCCGTGGCGTTCTGCGGTGCATATTCCTCGAACACTACTTTCGCATTCGGACGGATCTCGGCGAGCGCGTTCTTGAGAGCTGCAACGCCGTCCTTGCCGAAGGCGTAATCCTGCGCGAGGGTCGCGATCGAGACGTCACCGCTTGCTGGAACGGCGGCTGCAGCGCCATAGGCGTCCTGGGTCGAGTTGCGCGCGGTGCGGAAGATGAAGCGGTTCCACTTCTCGCCGGTGATCGCGTCCGCCACGGCGGGCTCCACGATCAGCACCTTGCCGTTTTCCTCGGCTACCGGCAGCATCGCGAGAGCCGCCGCGGACGACGTGGTGCCGACCGCGAGATCGACATCGTCGTCGGTATAGGCCTGCTCCAGCAGGGTCTTGGCGAGATCGGCCTTGAGCTGGTCGTCCTTCACGATCACGTTGATCTTGCGGCCGTTGACCGCCATCGTGCCCTTCGTGAGATATTCCAGGCCCATCATGAAGCCGGCTTCGGTCTGCTTGGCATAAGCCTCAAGCGGACCCGTCTTGCCGGCGATCAGCGCGATCTTGATGTCTTGCGCGAAGGCCGCGGACGCAAAAAGAATGCCTGCCGCAGCGGCAGCGAATGTAAGCTTCAGGCGCATCGAACTCCCCATGTTTTATGGGGTCATTGACTGCGTCGCCAAGCTAAGTGTCAAGTTCGACTCTCGGACCATCCGCAGGGAAAATGACACAAGGTTGCCGGACCGGATCAGGCTTCTGGCAACACCGGCGTTTCGATATCCTTCGCCTCGCGACCGCGCCGCGCGGCTTCGCGTTCCAAGAGGATCAGAACCACTCCGGCGCCGCAGATCACGGCGGCGCCGACGAGTGTCCAGAATCCGACGATGTCGCCGAAGAACAGGTAACCCAGTATGATGGCCCACACGATCAGCGTGTACTGATAGGGCGCGACGACCGAGGCCGGTGCGATCTTCAGCGAGCGGTTGACGCAGACATGGGCCGCCATGGAGACGATGCCGAGCAGGAACAGACCTGCGAGATCGAGCGGACCGGGCGTCACCCAGGCGAGAGGGGCTGCAACGATGCCGAAGATCAGCGTGCCGAGAATCTGTCCGAAGACGAGCGTCGCATCATCTGTTTCCCGTAATTTGCGGGTCGTGATCATCAGGAGCGAGTAGAACAGGCTTCCCGCGAGCGCGATGAGAGCGGGCAGGGACAGGGTGGCAGGGGACGGACGTAGAGCGATGAGAACGCCGACGAACCCGACCCCGATGGCGAGGACACGCGGCTTGTCGATCTTCTCGCCGAGCCAGAAGGTCGCGAAGGCCGCCACATAGATCGGCCCGGCCAGATAATAGGTCATCACGTCCGCCAGGGGCAGGTAAGTGACCGCCCAATAGAAGCAGGCGACTTCAAGCGTCGAGAGGATGATCCGCACCGCGTGCAGGCCCGGTTGCGGCGGAATGGCGAAGGGGACCTTTCGCTGCCGCATCAGGGGCAGCAGAATCACCAAGGCCGCAACGCTGCGCAGGAGCAGGACCTGGCCGACGGAATAGGTGGCGACGAGCCACTTTCCCATGACGTCGTTCATGGCGAACATAAAGACGCCGAGCAGCATCAGGCCGATGCCGACAAGCGTGCCCGAGCGCACTTTAGGCGCGGAAGACGAAGCGGAGTGACTCATGGGCCGGATCAATGAGGGAAAAATAACTTGATTCCAAGGCTTTTGACGTCTGACTTAGGTTAAAAGCCCCTGGAGACAGCGAAATGAGCGAGCCGACGCCCAAAGATCCTGAGTACGAAGCTCGCGTTCGAGCGAGCTTTGGGGCTCAAGGATTGATGGTGACGCTGGGTGCCTCTCTGGTGCGCGTATCGCCCGGTCAGGTCGAGATCTCGCTGCCTGCCTCCAAGGCAGTGTCGCAGCAGCACGGCTTCGTTCATGCGGGAGCTTTGGCCAGTATCGCGGATTCCGCCGCCGGCTATGCCGCCCTGACCCTGATGCCGCCCGGCGCCGGCGTTCTCACTACCGAGTTCAAGATCAATCTCCTGGCGCCGGGGATCGGCGAACGCATGATCGCCCGGGGCAGGGTCATCAAGGCGGGCAGGACGCTCACGCTCGCGCAGACCGACGTCTTCGCTATCCGTGAGGACGTCGAGAAGCACATTGCCCTGCTCACCGCGACGCTCATGACGGTGGAGGGGCGTGAGGGTGTGAGTGATTAAAACGTCTTCGCCCCGTTCACGGGCAGCATGATTGCGTAGAGCGAGGTGGTGGCGCAGATGTAAAGGCGGTTCCGTTTCGGTCCGCCAAAGACCACGTTTGCCACGCCTTCCGGCACCAGGATCTTGCCGATCAGCGTGCCGTCAGGATCATAGCAGTGGACACCGTCTCCGGCGCTGGTCCAGATCCGCCCTGCCTCGTCCAGCCGGAAGCCGTCGAACAGGCCCTGCGTGCAGGTGGCGAAGATCTTGCTGCCCGAGAGGCTGCCATCGGCGTTCACATCGAAGACGCGGATATGGCGCGGCCCATCCTTGACGTGGGTCGCGCCGGTATCGGCCACGTAGAGGCATGTTTCGTCGGGCGAGAAGGCGATCCCGTTCGGGCGGACGAAATCGTCGCCGACGATGCTGATATTACCCGTCTGAGGATCGATGCGGTACACATGGCAGGCGCCGACCTCGCTGTCCGCCTTGTGTCCTTCGTAATCGGAATCGATGCCATAGGCAGGGTCCGTGAACCAGATCGAGCCGTCGGACTTCACCACCGCATCGTTGGGACTGTTGAAGCGCTTACCCTGGTGGTGGCTGGCGAGCACCGTAATGGAGCCGTCATGCTCCGTACGCGTCACGCGTCGGTTGCCATGCTCGCAGGTGACGAGGCGGCCCTGCCGGTCGACCGTGTTGCCATTGGAATACCCGGCCGGATGACGAAAGACGCTGACGGCGCCCGATGTCTCGTCGAAGCGCATCATTCGGTCGTTGGGGATATCGCTCCAGACAAGATAGCGGCCGGCCGGGAAATAGGCCGGGCCCTCGGCCCAACGGCAGCCTTCCGCCAGTTTTTCCAGGCGCGCTGATCCTTTGACCAAGTGCTGGAAGCGATCGTCAAGAACAACGGCGACATCTCTGAACATGGAGAAAGATATGTCCTGTCAGTGAGCCATCAGAACGGGCACGGTGGCGTTGCTCAAGATGTGGCTGGTAGCGCCGCCGAAGAACATCTGCCTCAGGCGGCTCTGTGTATAGGCGCCCTTCACGAGAAGATCGCATCCGAGAGAAACGGCTTCCGAGAGAATGGTCTCACCAGGCTTGTTCGACGGGTCCGGCGCCGTGATCGCCTCCGCCGGCAGATCGTGCATCCTCAAATGCCTTGCAAGTTCCGATCCGGACGGGCCGGGCACGCCCCAATCGTCGAGTTCGAGAACCACGATGCGCCGTGCCTGCTTGAGCAGCGGCATCGATCCCAGGACAGCGCGGGCCGTTTCCGTGCTCCGGTTCCAGGCGATTACGGCGGTTTCGGCGAAGGTCCGGGGTGCGTTTGGCGGTGCCACGAGAACGGGACGGCCAGTCTCGAACAGGGCCGCCTCCACGGTGGAGAGACGCGTCTGACCGTTCGATCCATCCGGCCGCCCGACCACGACCAGATCGAAAACCCGACCATAGGCGCCCAGGAACGCGTCTTCCATCAGGCCATCCTGCCGCCAGCCGGAACTCAGTCCTGGAAGGCCCGCGGAGGCGCGCGCAATCTGCTGCGTCGTCATGAAGGCCTCGAACCGCTCGCGGCAGGCGCGGGCCATTTCGAGGCGGTTCTCCGGGGTGATGGGGGAGGGCACGCCGATGGCGATGTCCACCGGCAGCACGACCGGGTAATCGGGGGTGATGGCAATCCCCTCGATATAGCTGTCGAACAATCGGCCGAGTTGCAGGGCCGCCTGCAGCTGAGGCTCGACGATACCGTGATCTTCAATCGGGATAAGGATGCTTTTCATGAGGATTATTGTCGCGCTTAAACCCCCGCTCGGCAAGACCATCCGAAAGTTCACCCTGGCTGTGGATGGGATTGGGTTTGACATCCGATTGTCGTCGGCTCCAGCTTGAATGCCCGGCAAATCATGGAGGCCTTCGAGATGCGTAAGTTCGCAACCATCAGCGCAGCCACTCTCCTCGCATTGTCCGTGTCGGTGACGGCCTATGCGTTCGATCCGGGCAATACGGGCCGGATCAAGACGCTGGTCGATACCGGCATGCAATATTACTGGTCCGGCGGGGACGTGAAGAAGGCGGAGGCCGAGGTCTTCAAGGGCATCACCCTGCACGGTCGCTACGACGTGGTGGAAAAGGCTTTCGCGGAGGCCTCTTCGCTTGCGCCAGAGCGTCTCGATTTCCGCTTTGCCGTCGCTTCGTCCCAGATTCTGCAGAAGAATCTTGCCGGTGCTCGCGCGACCTATGAGGATATCCTCGCCAAGAACCCGTCTTCCTTCGATGCCCAGGCTTGGCTCGCGGCGCTCGCCCGTATCGAGGGCAAGTCCGATGAAGCGGCTTTGACGGATCAGGCGCTGGCCGCTCTCGACCGCGCGCGAGCCGAGACCTATCGCCAGCGCTTCGCCCGCGCCGAGGCTATCATGGCCGAGCGTCCGAACGTGGATGCGCCGACGGTTCCGGGCCGCGTGATGATCGTCGCTCTCGGCTATGCGTTGGCCAAGGATGGAACGGCGGAAAAGCCGCTCCTCGATCGCCTGGACGTCACCTTGAAGGCCGCCAATGCCAACCCGACGGCGCGCATCATGGTCACCGGCGGTCAGCCTCAAGCCGGCGTCACGGAGGGTGATGTCATGACCAAGTGGCTCGTCGAAAAAGGCGTCGACCGCGATCGCATCCTGATCGAGGACAAATCGAAGGATACGGTCGGGAACGTGCTGAACGTCGCCAATCTGCTGAAGCGCCATACCGCCGATGCGGTCATCCTGGTGACAAGCTCCAGCCACATGCGCCGCGCTCGCACTTTGCTTGAGGATGCCTTCCGGCAATACGACATCAGCGCGCCGATACTTCCGGTCGTTGCCCTCGACGCACCGTCGATTGAGGAGGCCGCCAAAGTCTCGAAGGACGAGAGGATGGTGATCTACCGCGATCTCATGCGGGTCTCAGGACTATGGGCTTATCCGGGTATCCAGCAATAGCGGTCTACTCGATCTTGAACTCTTCTGGTTTCCAGGAGACTTTCGGATATTGCGGGTCCATCTCCTCGAGGGTCGCCTTGACGATGGTCGCGATAGCCGCGTTGCGGACCCATTTCCGGTCGGCAGGAATGACATACCAGGGGGCCCATTTGGTCGAACAGCGGTTGAGCATGACCTCATAGGCCTCCTGGTAATCGTCCCAGTGCTCTCGGTCCTCCAGGTCGCCCGGGTTGAATTTCCAATGCTTCGTCGGATCGTCGAGACGCTCCTGAAGCCTCTCCTTCTGCTCATCCTTTGAAATGTGCAGCATGAACTTGAGGATCGTGGTGCCGGTTTCCACCAGCATCTTCTCGAAAGCGTTGATCTGTTCGTAGCGCTGTTCGATGATCTTATCCGGTGCAAGCTTGTGCACTCTGCCGATCAGAACGTCCTCATAATGGGACCGGTTGAAAATGCCGATGGTGCCACGTCTCGGACAGGCATCATGGACGCGCCAGAGATAGTCGTGCGCCAGTTCAAGCCGCGAGGGCGGGCCGAAGGCGTGGACCGACACGCCCAAAGGTCCGGTCGCATTGAACACGCCGCGAATCGTGCCGTCCTTACCCGACGTGTCCGTGCCTTGAAGGATCACGAGCAGAGCCCGGGAGCCTTCCGCATAGAGTCGGTCCTGCAGGGTATCGATATCCTTCGCAAGAGCGGCCGTGGCGGCCTTCGTCTCCAGCTCGTCGCCGAAGAGGGACTTGTCCCGCGGGTTGTGGTCCTTCAGCCGGAACTTCTCGCCGGGTTCGACCCAGAGCTTTTCCAATAAGGACTTTTCCTGATCTGCCATCCCCGATCCTCCATTTCTTCAGGACGATAGGGCATAGCGGCGGGAAAGGAAGGTTTGGATCGTTGCCGATGCACTCTTTACGGTTGTCCTGACAGGACTTACCAGAGTTTTACCAGTCCAAATGGAAGAGGCTGCCACGATGCTTTCACTCTACTACTATCCCGGCAATGCCAGCCTGCTGCCGCACATGATGCTGCGGGAAATCGGCGCCGAGTTTGAGCTGCGCCTCGTGGACCGGGGGCAGAACGCCCAGAAAAGCCCGGATTATCTCAAGCTCAATCCCAGCGGACGCATTCCGGTTCTGATCGACGGCGACTTGGTTCTGTTCGAAACGGCGGCTGTCGCCTTGCACCTTGCCGACAAGTTCCCAGATGCGGGCCTTGCCCCCGCCGTCGGAACGGCGGAGCGGGCCGAGTTCTACAAGTGGATGATTCATCTCACGAATACGCCGCAGGCGGAGTATCGCGCCTGGTTCTATCCACATGAGCATGTGACTGACGAGGCGGCTGCGCCCGTCGTGAAGCAGGCAGCGGAGCAGCGCCTCAATCGCATGTTCGACGTGATCTCTGGACAGCTTGGCGACAGGACATGGCTTCTCGGCGAACGCTTCTCCGCCGCGGACCTCTTCCTGTTCATGCTGATCCGCTGGGGCCGAGGCATGCCGCGCCCGCCACGCAGCATCCCGAACCTGAACGCTCTCGCCGAGCGTGTGCTAGCACGACCCGCCGTGCAGAAGGCGCTCGAGGTGGAAGGGATCAAGGCTCCGATCTTCTGAGTCTTACCTTTTTCGCGATGTTCGCTTCGCAGTGCGGCGCTCGGGTAGCACCTGATCGACCTTGTTCATTCCCGCCCAGGGATCTCGCTTCAGCGTGGTAAGGCGCTTGCTCAAATTCTCGACGGTGAAGCCGTTGGGTTTGAGATCGGACGACAGCTCTTCCCAGGCTACCGGCGTCGCCACGGGAGCGCCGGGTCGTGAGCGAGACGAATAGGGCGCGATTGCCGAGGCTTCCCGGTTGTTGCGCAGGTAATCGATGAAGATGCGACCCGCGCGCTCCTGCTTGACGGACGTGGTCGTGTAGCGATCAGGCTCGTCGGCCGCCATGGCCTCGGCGATCTCCCGCGTGAAGGCATTGGCATCCTTCCAAGGTGCTTTTGGCTTGATCGGCACAACCACATGCAGACCCTTGCCGCCGGTCGTCTTCACGAAGCCTTCCAGCTGCAATCCCTTCAGACGCTCACGGAGAGCGAGCGCGCCCTCGATCACGCGCGGCCATTCCACGCCTTCTCCGGGATCGAAGTCGAAGATGAGCCGGTCGGGCCGTTCCAGGTCGGCCAGCGTCGCGCCCCAGACATGCATTTCCAGCACGCCCGATTGCACGAGCGCGACAACGCCCTGGATGTCGCGAACGGTCAGCACTTCCAGCTTGCTCTTTCCGTCCGGCACCATCTCCGGGTGGATGAAGGAACTCATGCCCGCCCAGGAGTGACGTTGGACGAAGCATTTCTTTTCCGCTCCTCCGGGACAGCGGATGAGCGTGAGAGGGCGATCGATCAGATGCGGCAACAGCCAATCCTGGATGCCGACATAGAACTCCGCCAGTTCCTGCTTGGTGAGACCCTGATCCTCCCACAGCACACGATCCGGATGAGTCAGGGTCACACCGGCCACGTCGGCCGAACGGTCGTCCGATGTCTTGGACTTTGAGGAGCCTCGCTTCGAAGGTTTTTCAGGTTTGGCTGAGGCCGTCTTCTTCGTCGGCGCTTTCCGCTTCGCAGAACTCTTGGCCATGCGGCCCGGTGCAATCTCCTCCAGAGAGCGTCCGGTTTTCACCGACAGAGGCGCTTCATCTAGTATATCCGGATCGTCCTTGATGCGGGCATAGGCATCGTCTGCTTTGATCAGAAGCCAGGATTCCTGCCTTTCGCGGGGGCGCTTGCCCATGCGGACGAGATGCCACGTCCCGTGCAGTTTCTCGCCATCGAGATGGAAGGTGAGGCGGCCCTTCTCGTAGCCCTCACGGGCATCACCCTCCGGCTCCCATGTCCCCCGGTCCCATAGCAGAACGGTACCGCCGCCATATTGGCCTTCCGGGATAGTGCCTTCGAAGTCGCCATAATCGAGTGGATGATCCTCGACATGGACGGCAAGGCGCTTCTCGCCTTTAACGAGGCTCGGGCCCTTCGCCACCGCCCAGCTCTTCAGGACACCGTCGAGCTCCAGACGGAAATCGTAGTGCAGGCGCGAGGCGTCGTGCTTCTGGATAACGAATGACGCTCCCCGCCGGCGGGAGGTCTTGCCCGCCGGCTCGGAGGTTTTGGTGAAGTCGCGCTTGGCGCGATAGGCTGCGAGCTTTGCCATGACGTGGAGTCAAATCCACGCCCGGCAATCTGGTTCCAGCCTTACGAAGCGAGGGGCTGGGTTGCTGCCTCGGCCTTGTTGCGCTCGGTCAGAAAGGCCGCCGCGATCAGGTCGCGGGTATATTCCTCCTGAGGCCGGTCGAAGATCTCTTCGGCCGTGCCGCGCTCCATCACCTTGCCGCTCTTCATCACCATGATCTCGTCGGAGAGGGCTCGCACGACGGCGAGGTCGTGGCTGATAAAGATGTAGGCGAGGCCATGGGCCTTCTGCAAATTGCGCAGCAGCTCGACGATCTCCTTCTGGACCGAGCGGTCCAGCGCCGAGGTCGGCTCGTCGAGCACCACGAGTTTCGGGTGCAGGATCATGGCGCGGGCAATGGCGATGCGCTGACGCTGGCCGCCGGAGAACTCGTGCGGGAAGCGGTTGCGCCAAGCCTGATCGAGCTGGACCTCCTCGAAGGCCTGGGCTGCGCGCCGGTCGCGCTCCTTGCGGGAGATGCTGGGCTCATGGACGAGGAGACCCTCGGTCACGATCTCGCCCGCCGTCATGCGCGGCGAGAGGGAGCCGAAAGGATCCTGGAAGACGAGCTGAAGGTGCCGTCGCAAGGGGCGCATGCCACCCCGGTCGAGCGGCATGAGGTTGCGGTCTTCGAAGCGCACCATACCGGAGGCCGGCTGCAGGCGCAGGATGGCGCGGCCGAGCGTCGATTTGCCGGAGCCGGATTCGCCCACGACCCCCACCGTCTCGCCGGCGCGAACTCTCAGGCTCACATCGTCGACGGCCTTGAGCACGTGGGTTGCCTTGCCGAAGAAGCTCTTTTCGAGCGTAAACTGGACCGCGATGTTCTTCGCATCAAGCACCAGCGGGGCTGTGGATGCGACAGGCTCCTTGCGGCCGGTCGGCTCGGCATCGATGAGCATCTGCGTGTAGGGGTGCTTCGGCGCCGCGAAGATATCGTTGGTGCGGCCGCTTTCGACCACTTCACCACGCTTCATGACATAGGTGCGGTCGGCAAAACGGCGCACGACGCCGAGATCGTGCGTGATGAAAACGATCGACATGCCGAGCCGCTTCTGCAGATCCGCCAGAAGCTCCAGGATACGGGCCTGGACGGTCACGTCGAGAGCCGTCGTTGGCTCGTCGGCAATCAGCACGTCCGGATTGTTGGCGAGCGCCATGGCGATCATGACACGCTGGCGCTGGCCGCCGGACATCTCGTGCGGATAGGCATCGATGCGCCGGGCGGGATCCGGGATGCGGACGAGCTCCAGAAGCTCGATGGCACGCTTGCGCGCCTCGGCCTTGCCCAAGCCGCCATGGGTGGTAAGCGGTAGAGCAAGCTGATCCCCGATCCGGTAGAGCGGATCGAGCGAGGTCATCGGCTCCTGGAAGATCATCGTGAGCTTGGAGCCGCGATAGTTGTTGAGCTTGTCGGGAGAGAGACCCACAAGCTCCGCGCCGCGATACTTGACCGAGCCCTCGGCCCAGCCGTTCGAAGCGAGGAGCCCCATGACAGACATCATGGTCTGGCTCTTGCCCGATCCGGACTCGCCGACGATGGCGACGGTCTCGCCCGGATTGATATCGAGGTCGATGCCCTTCACCGCATGGAGAATGCCGTCGCCGGTACGGAATCGAACGTGAAGGTTGCGGACGGAAAGAACGGGTTCGGCCATGTTGGCGTCCTTCATGTCAGCGATCCTTCGGGTCGAGAGCATCGCGCAAGCCGTCGCCGATGAAGTTCAGGCAGAAAAGGATCGTGACGAGCGTGATGGAGGGATAAATCAGCATCCAGGTGGCGCCCTGGATGTTCTTGGCGCCTTCGGAAATCAGGACGCCGAGGCTGGTGTTCGGCTCCTGGACGCCGAGACCAAGGAAGGAGAGGAAACTTTCCAGAAGGATCACCTTCGGCACGAGAAGTGTCATATAGACGACCACAGGCCCCAGCGTATTGGGGATCACGTGGCGACGAATGATGCCCTTCGTCTCGACGCCCAATGCCTCGGCGGCCTGGACGTATTCCTGCCGCTTGATGGAGAGCGTCTGTCCACGAACGATGCGGGCCATGTCGAGCCACTCGACCGCGCCGACCGCAATGAACATCAGCACGAAATTGCGGCCGAAGAACACGACCAGCATGATCACGAAGAAGATGAAGGGCAGCGAGTAGAGAATATCGACGACGCGCATCATCACGAGGTCGACGCGTCCGCCGAGATAGCCGGAGGTTGCGCCATAGATCACGCCGATGAGGATCGCCACGAAGGTCGCAAGCAAGCCGATGGCGAGCGAAACCTGACCTGCCTTCATGGTGCGTGTCAGAAGATCGCGTCCATTGGTGTCGGTGCCGAAGAAGAAGTACTGCCGCTTCAGAGGCACATCGACGACGAGCCGTTGGCCGTCCTGCTGTTTCTCGACGACCTTGGCAGGGCCGAACAGGTCCGAGCGCTCGAAATAGGCAAGCAGCCGCTCGTCGATCGGCCGGCTGCTGGAGCTCACGAGCGTCATGTGAACGACATCGTTGTCGATCGTGATGTTCTCGGCCCTCGCGCGGACGCGGGCGCCGATGCGCTCGATATTCGGCTCGATCTGATCGGCCTTCGGATAGGCCTCAAGGCTTGCGGGCACCTTCACATAGTCCGGATAGACCCGGTCGAAGGGATGGCCCGTAAGGAACGGTCCGAAGATGCAGGCGAGCGCGATCAAGCCCAGCACGATGATGCTGGTCAGCGCAGCGCGGTTGCGGATGAGACGCCCGCGGGCCTCGGCCCAGAGGGAGCGTCCGGTGATGGGACCTGTCATGGTCTCGACAGGAAGAACGGCGCCTTCAGCCATGGGAGATCTCACTCGTAGCGAATGCGCGGATCGATAAGGGCGTAGAGAATATCGACCACGAGGTTGAAGAGCAGAACGAAGACGGCGACCACCACGACCGTACCCATGACGAGCGTGTAGTCACGGTTAAGGGCGCCTTCGACGAAGTAGCGACCAATGCCCGGCAGACCGAAGATGGTTTCCACCACCACCGAGCCGGTGAGCAGGGCTGCTGCTGCGGGTCCGAGATAGGACACCACGGGCAGAGCAGCTCCGCGCAGGGCGTGAACGACGATCACCCTCGTGGGCAGGCCGAGCGAACGTAAGGTCCGGATATGATTGGAGCGCAGGTTCTCGATCATGGCGGCGCGGGTCATACGCGCGACGACGGCGATCTGCGGTAGGGCGAGCACCAGCACCGGGAGAATGAGATTGCGAATGTTCCCATTGGCCCAACCGGCTACGGGTAGCCACGCGAGGGTCAAACCGAAGACGATCTGGAAGATCGGCGCGACCACGAAGTTCGGAATGGTCAGGCCAAGCGCTCCCATACCGGTGACCAGGTAGTCAATCGTGCTGTTCTGGCGCAAGGCCGCGATGGCACCGAGGGTGCCGCCGACGATGATCGCGAAGGAGAGGGCTAGCGCGCCGAGCGTCATCGAAATCGGCAGGCCGCGCGCAAAGAGCTCTCCGACGGTGAAGTCGCGCAAGATGAAGGACGGACCGAAATCGCCGTGCATGACGGCGCTCAGATAGAGCCAGTATTGCTGGATCAGCGGCTTATCGAGCTGATAGATCCGGTTGAGATTCTCCATCACCTTGGCCTCGAGAGGCCGCTCCAGATCGAATGGGCCGCCTGGGGCGAGCCTGATCAGGAAGAACGAGATCGTAATGATGATGAAGAGGGTCGGGATGGCCGACAGGAAACGGCGAAAGATGAAGGAGAGCACGGAAAGCTCCTCCCGCTGCTACAGCATAACAGTAAAAGAATAGGGCGGCCTG
Source organism: Microvirga sp. VF16 (assembly GCF_016864375.1). GTDB lineage: Bacteria > Pseudomonadota > Alphaproteobacteria > Rhizobiales > Beijerinckiaceae > Microvirga. The sequence continues at coordinate 1,814,675 of NZ_CP069354.1, forward strand.
ACAAGCAGACCGCCCCCTTTATCAGAATTATTTTTACTGTGTCTTCGACAGATACCGCGTCGGATAGACGCCCCTGGTGTTCTGCACGAAACCCTTGATCTTCGGCGAGATCAAGTTGCTCTTGCCGTAGTACATGATCGGAATCCAGGGCATGTCCTTCATGAGGATCGTCTCGGCCTGCTTCAGCATATCGGCGCGCTTCTTCAGATCCAGCTCCTTGGCCGCGCTGTCGAGCAGCTTGTCGAACTCCGGATTGTTGTACTTGCCGTAGTTGAAGCCCCTGTTGTCGCTCTTGAGGAGGAACAGGAAGTTGTTCGGATCCGAGTAGTCGGCGATCCAGCCGTAGCGGGCGATGTCGAAGTCGCCGCCGTCACGCAGGTGGGCGAAGTGGGTCTTGCCGTCCGTGTTGATGAAGGAGGTCTCGATGCCGGCCTGCTTCCACTGCTCGGAGATGGCGATGACCGTGTTCCGGTTGTTGTCCGTCGTGTTGTAACGGATCTCGACCTTCAGCGGCTTGCCGGGGCCGAAGCCAGCCTCGGTGAGGAGCTTCTTGGCGGCGTCCTCGCGGTCGATCGGCGACTGGTCCTTGTAGCTCATGTAGGCCGGATCGCCGTAATTGCCCACGCCCGGAGGCATGAACGAGTAGCCCGGCTGCATGGTCTGGCCCCAGATCTGCTCGGCGATGAACTCGCGGTCGACCAGCATGGAGAGGGCCTGACGCACCTTCACGTCGTTGAACGGAGCCTTATTGGAGTTCACGACCATGTACCAGGTGCCGAGATACGGGCCGAGGCGGACCTGATCCTTGAAGCGCTCCTTGAGCGACTTCATCTGGTCGGCCGGCACGTCGTCGGTGGTGTCGAGCTCGCCGGCTTCATAGCGACGGACCATCGCGGCGAAGTCCGGGGTCGGGAAGTAGTTGACCGTGTCGATCTGGACGTTCTTGGCGTCGTAGTAGTTCTCGTTCTTAGCGAGCTTGATGTGGGAGTTCGGCACGAACTCGACGAGCTTGTAAGCGCCGTTCGTGACCATGTTGCCGGGCTTCACGAAGTCCTTGCCGAACTTCTCGACGGAGGCCTTGTGGACGGGCAGACTGGTTTGGTGGGTCAACAGCTCGATGAAGTAAGGAGTCGGTGACTCGAGGGTGATCTCGACGGTTTTGGCATCGACGGCCTTCACGCCCAGTTCCTCGGGCTTGCCCTGGCCCTTGTTGATCTTCTCGGCATTCTTGATGGGATACAGGATATTGGCGTATTTCGCGCCGGTCGCCGGATCCATGATGCGGCGGTAAGAATAGACGAAGTCTTCTGCCGTAACCGGATCGCCGTTCGACCACTTCAGGCCATTACGAAGCGTAAAGCGATAGGTCTTGCCGTCGTCGCTGATCTCCCACTTCTCGGCCTGGCCGGGGACGGCTTCACCCTTGGCGCTGTAGGTCACGAGACCTTCGAGCATGTCGCGCAGGATGTGTGCTTCCTGAACAGTCGAGGTCTTGTGGGTGTCGAGCGTCTCAGGCTCGCCCGAATTGGCGCGGTTGTAGACGACTTGAGCCGACGCGGCGCTCATGAGGGCAGCCGTGGCGACGGCAGCGAGAGCCGTGCGTTTGATCCATGATGACATTGGACGCGTTCCCTTTCTGGTTTTCTCTCAGGGTATTGGAATTATCTCGGTCAGAGCCGGTAGGGCAGTGACCTTGCCCTATTTGTTGATCAATCAACTGTTTATGTCCAGTACTATCCCTTGCAACAATAAAACTTGAAGAAAAGCAAGACTTTGGTCGTGTGGAGAAGCTTCAGGCTCCTGTATCGAACACCAGTCCTGCTGCTTCGATCCCGCCGGCCGCGGCAATTTCATCGTTGTCGGAGGTATCCCCGGAGACGCCCACGGATCCGAGAACTTGGCCTTGGGCATCCTTGATCAGGACGCCGCCCGGAACCGGCACGAGCTGCCCGCCGACCGCATGGGTCGCCGAGGCCACGAAATAGGGACGGTCGGTAGCCATTTTGTGAAGAGCGCGGGAGCCGACCCCGAGCGCCAGGGCACCATAGGCCTTGCCCATGGCGATCTCGGCCCGTTTCAGGCTGGTGCCGTCCTCCGACAGGAGCGTCTTGACGGCGCCGCGGGCGTCATAGACGACGACGGAAAGTGGCTTGAAGGACTTTTCCCGCGCGGTCTTGAGGGTGGCGGTGGCAATTTTCTGGGCCGTTTCAAGGGTGAGTTCGGTCACTCGATTCCTCCATTGGTTGTCATTGTTGGTGCGGTCTGCACGGATTTAGCGAGTGGCCGTTTCCTTGGCCGCGAGCCAGGTTGCCACAGCCTTGCGCTCGTCCAGGGTCATCTCGGTGATGTTGTTGGGCGGCATGGCGTGGGTCAGCACACTCTGGATGCGGATGATCTCCGCATGGCGGGCGATCTCCTCCGGCGTGTCGAGACGCACGCCTTTCGGCGCCGTGGCGATGCCATCCCAGACGGGCTCGGCCGCATGGCACATGGAGCAGCGGGACTGGATCGCGAGCACGGCTTCATCGAAGGATGCCGTAACGGCCGGAGGCGTCGCATCCACGGGAGCTGCTGCCAGGTTGGCGTTGCCGGGTTTGCCGAGGATCGAAAGCCAGATCGCGAGAGCGACGGAAGCCGCGGCGACGCCCCAGGTCCACCAGGGCGAGCCCTTGCCCGCATGCTGCGAGTTGAAGAAGTGCCGGATGACCGCGCCCGCGATGACGATCAGCCCGATGATGGCGACCGCGTAGTGCGACGACCACGCGAGCGGGTAGTGGTTCGACAGCATCAGGAAGATGACCGGCAGGGTCAGGTAGTTGTTGTGCGTCGAGCGCAGCTTGGCTTCCTTGCCGAGTTTCGGGTCCGGCGAGCGGCCGGCCAGGAGTTCGTCTACTACCTTCTTCTGGTTCGGGATGATGATGAAGAAGACGCTCGCAGACATCCAGGTGGCGATCATCGCGCCCGTATGGAGAAAGGCGGCGCGGCCGTTGAATACCTGGGTGAAGGCGAAAGCAGCCAGCAGGATATAGACAAAGAGCGCGACGCCGAGGACGACGCCGTTCTTGCCCAAGGGAGAGCGGCAGAGACCTTCATAGACGAACCAGCTTACCACGATGCCGCCGATGCCGATGACGGGCGCTTGCCAAAATTCGAGGGGGCGCACGGCCGGATCGATCGTGTAGAGGTCGGCGTGGAGGTAATAAACCCAGACGATCAGGAAGAACCCGCTGATCCAGGTGGAATAGCTCTCCCACTTGAACCACGTGAGTTCCTTCGGCAGTTCGGGTGGCGCAACGAGATACTTGCGCATGTTGTAGAACCCGCCGCCATGGACCTGCCACGCCTCGCCGCCGACGCCCTCGGGCAGCCCTTCCCGCTTCTTCAGGCTGAGATCCAGATGGATGAAATAGAAGGACGAGCCGATCCAGGCGATGGCCGTAATCACATGGACCCAGCGGATGATCTGGCTGATCCATTCGGAAATTTGCGGGTCGATCATGCAGTCACTTGAGCGGTGAAGGAATGCGTAGCCTAGCGCATCGCGCGGAAAAGTGGACCCGGTTTTCCGCTCAGAGCGATGCGCCAGTCAAGAAGACGAGCATCAGATTGATCCTGAAAGTGGATTCCACTTTCAGGATCAATCTGATGCTCGCGGCGGCGATCCCTTTTGCGAAAGGCCGGTTTCGGGCTTTTTCAACAGGAGCCCTGTTCCGGAAAACCGACATTTCCGCAACTAGACTTATGGATGCGGCTTGACGCCAGGGCACGGGCCCGAAAGATTTCCGAAGGCCAACGAAGCTGTTCTCCACCCGCGAGGTTTCATGGGACACCTGTCCACCCACGTTCTGGATACCGCCAACGGCAAGCCCGCACGCGGTATCGCCATTGAGCTTTTCGCCATCGAGGGCGAGAAGCGCCGTTCGATCCTGCAGACGACAACCAATGCCGACGGACGCACGGACGCGCCTTTGATGATCAATGAAGCATTCCACACAGGAACCTACGAGCTTGTCTTCGCGGTCGGGGCCTATTTCAGAGCCCTCGGCACGGCGACGGCCGATCCGCCATTTCTGGATGTCGTACCGATCCGTTTCACAATCGCAGAGCCCGACGGGCATTATCACGTTCCGCTCCTCGTTTCGCCCTGGAGCTATTCCACCTATCGAGGAAGCTGACCTTGCCTGAGACATCCTATCCCCGCGACCTCGTCGGCTACGGCCGCAATCCGCCCCATCCGCGCTGGCCGAACGGGGCTCGGATCTGCGTCCAGTTCGTGATCAACTACGAAGAGGGCGGCGAGAACAACATCCTCCATGGCGACCGGGCATCCGAGGCATTCCTGTCGGAGATCGTGGGCGCACAACCCTGGCTCGGCCAGCGGCACATGAGTATGGAGTCGATCTACGAATACGGCTCCCGCGCCGGCTTCTGGCGCCTGTGGCGGATGTTCACGGAGCGCAACCTGCCTGTGACCATCTATGGCGTCGCCACGGCCCTCATGCGCAATCCGGAGGCAGTCGCCGCCATGAAGGAGGCCGATTGGGAGATCGCGAGCCATGGGCTCAAGTGGATCGACTACCGAGACTTCTCGGCGGAAGAGGAGCGGGCGCACATGAAGGAGGCGATCCGCATCCACACGGCAGTGACGGGCGAGCGGCCTCTCGGCTGGTATACGGGACGCACCTCGGAGCATACCAACCGCCTCGTGGCGGAGGAGGGCGGTTTTCTCTATAGCGCCGACTCTTATGCGGACGAGATGCCGTATTGGGAGCAGCACAGTGAGCGGCAACAGTTGATCGTGCCCTATACGCTCGATGCCAACGACATGCGCTTTGCGACCCCGCAGGGTTTCAATGCGGGCGATCAGTTCTTCGCTTATCTGAAGGACAGCTTCGACACGCTCTATGCGGAAGGCGAAACCGCGCCGAAGATGATGTCGGTCGGCCTCCATTGCCGCCTCGTCGGCCGTCCGGGACGGGCCGCGGCCCTCGCTCGCTTCCTGGATTATGTTGCCTCACACGAGAATGTCTGGGTGGCGCGTCGCATCGACATTGCGCGCCACTGGATCCGCCATCATCGTCCGGTCGATTTGAAGCCGAGCCGCATGAGCCGGATGTTGTTCGTCGAACTGTTCGGAGACATCTTCGAGCATTCGCCCTGGATTGCCGAACGCACTTTCGATGCCGGCCTGACGACAGGGCAGGACACGGCGGAGGGGCTACATGCCGCCATGGTCCAGGTGCTCTCGGAGGCGACCCGCGAACAGAAGCTGGCGCTGATCAACGCCCACCCCGATCTCGCCGGGCGCCTGAAGCTTGCCGATCTCACGGCGGATTCCCGCAACGAGCAATCCTCCGCGGGTCTCGACAGCCTGACGGAGGCTGAGCGCGATCGCTTCCTGAAGTTGAACGATGCCTACAAGCAAAAATTCGGCTTCCCCTTCATCATGGCGGTGAAGGGCCGCTCGAAGGACGAGATCCTCGCCGCGTTCGAGGAGCGGCTGGATCATGAGCAGGACATAGAATTCGAAACGGCCATCGAACAGATCGAGCTGATCGCGCTGCTCCGGCTCAAGGATCGCCTGCCGTCGCTGGCCGATGTGTTCTCAAGCCTGGCCTGACCGGAACCCTTGGAACGACCGCGCGTCTTCATCTCAGCTTGGCCATCGTGAGCCAGGCGGAGCACCAGGAGGATGACATGGGTCTGTTCAAATTCATCAAGGAGGCAGGCGCCAAGATCTTTGGTGGAAGTGCAGCGGCCGCGACTCCGGAAAAGCTGCAGGAGGAGGTCAAGGGTCACGGGTTCGACGCGACCAAGCTCGGAATTCAGGTCGAAGGCGACAAGGTGAAACTCTCGGGCCAAGCCACCAATCAGGAGGAGGCCGAGAAGATCATTCTCTCTCTTGGCAACACCTATGGCGTGGCCGAGGTCGACACTTCGGAACTCAAGGTCCAGCAGCCCTCTGCAGCCTCGACCATGTACACGGTCCAGAAAGGCGACACCCTCTGGGAGATCGCCGAGAAGCATTACGGCAAGGGTAAGGGCGCGAAATATACCGAAATCGTCAAGGCCAACTCCCCGCCGGTCAAGGATCCGGACATGATCCAGCCGGGCTGGGTTCTGCGGATTCCACCGCTCGCCTGAAGAGCGATTGATTGCGCTCCTCCCTGCGAAGCCGGTATGAGTGCTTCATCGCAGGGAGGAATTTGCATGAGTGAAGCGCCAAGAGTCATCGATCTCGACCGGGACGCCATCAAGCAGGGGCTTCGCGAAGGGGCGCTCGTGCTGGTCGACGTTCGCGAGCCCCATGAGTTCGCCGCTGGGCACATCCCGGGGGCCGTCTCGCACCCGCTTTCGTCCTTCGATCCGTCTGCTCTGCCCGAAGGGAAGCGAATCGTCTTTTCCTGCGCGGCCGGCGTTCGGTCGGTGAGGGCCCTCGAATTCGCACAGGCATCCGGTCGGGACATTCGCGAACATTACAAGGGCGGTTTCAAGGATTGGGCCGCTGCTGGAGAGCCTGTGGAGTAAACGGGCGACACGGGCACCTCACATAGATTTGTTCTAAAGTGTAGTGCTCAAGCTTGAAGAGATGTGCGCTAATGCCGGCCCGCTGACGATGGTTCGTAGGGACACCATCGGTCGCACCCAGGAGGGGAAAGAAAATATGAAGCGTACAATTTTTGTCGCCAGCCTTCTGGCGCTCGGAGTGACGGCCGCTATTGCACAAAGCAATGTCGTCGAGCAGCGCCAGGGTCTCATGAAGGAGATGGGGGCGCAGACGCGTCCACTTGGCGGCATGCTGCGTGGCCAGGAGCCATTCGACCTGGCCAAGGCCCAGGCTGGCCTTAAGGTCCTTGCGGCGAATGCCGAGAAAGCCGCCCCGCTCTTCCCCGAGAGCTCCAAGAGCGCCGAGAAGACCGAAGCTCTCCCGGCCATCTGGGAAAACAAGGCGAAGTTCGATGCGGTCCTGACAAAGCTCCGTACAGATGCCCAGACGGCGATAGCAGCGATCAAGGACGAGGCTTCCTTCAAGACGGAATTGCCGAAGGTGCTGCAGAACTGCGGCGCCTGCCACAACGATTTCCGGAAGAAGAGCTCTTAAGGGCAATCGGCTCAGAATGGGCGGCCTCTGGGCCGCCCGTTTCATTTGGAGAAGAGGCGATGCGTAAGGCGATCCTGGGTCTTTTGGTTCTGGCCATCATTGGGGCGCTGGCCTTCTGGGGTCTGACCTCCCCGGCGGCCTATGCCCTCATCCGCGGCGACAACCAAGTCTCTCCTGCGACGTCGGCCGGTTCGACACGTCAGCCCAACCTGGAGAACGGCCGCACCTTGTTCTTCGCCGGAGGCTGCACCTCCTGCCATGCGGTGCCCAATCAGGCCGATAAGCTGCGGCTCGGCGGCGGGTATGCCTTGAAATCTCCCTTCGGCACATTCCACATTCCGAATATCTCGCCCCATAAGCAGGACGGCATCGGCTCCTGGACCACGGCTGATTTCGTCCGCGCCATGCGCGAGGGTGTTTCGCCCGATGGCCGCCATTACTATCCGGCTTTCCCCTATGCGAGCTATCAGCGGATGAGTCCCGAAGATCTTGCAGATATCTTCGCGTTCATCATGACACTGGCGCCTGTCGAAGGGCGCGCTCCCGATCACGAGCTGCCTTTCCCCTATAATATTCGCCGCGGTCTCGGTCTGTGGAAGCTCGCCTTCCTGGACGGGCAGCTCTTCCGGCCGGACCCGTCTAAGTCCGCGAGCTTGAATCGGGGAGCCTATCTGGTGAACGGGCCGGGGCATTGCGCCGAGTGCCACAGCGAGCGCAACGCCGCAGGGGCCATCATCGAGGATCGGCGTTTCGCCGGCGGGCCCGATCCGGAGGGCGGCAGGAGCACTGTTCCCAACATCACCCCTCATCCGAGCGGTATCGGGGGCTGGACGGCGGATGACCTCACGACCCTGCTGAAAACTGGCGAGACACCGAATTTCGACACGGTGGGCGGACCGATGGGGGCTGTCGTGGCCAATACGGCGCAGCTTCCCGATGCGGATCGGCAGGCCATAGCTGAATACCTGCTGGCTCTGCCGCCACGGCAAGGCTTCAAGAAGCCTGAATAGGTTGGGGATAGCCTGGGGATGGATTGAGGACAGGCCTCAATCCATTACGGCGGCTTTCAGGATGCAGACCATGGTAGCGCGGCCGGGCGCATCGCCGATGCAGCGCACCGAATGGGGACGGTCGCAGCGGTAGCGCAGGCTTTCTCCTGCCTTCGCCTGTTGGATCACGCCGCCGACCTCGACCTCGAACTCTCCCTCCAGGACGGACAGGCACTCCACCGAGCCACGCTGGTGGCTGTCGGAATCGAGCACGCCGCCCGGCTCAGACTGCACATCGTACCATTGCAGCCATTCGATGGTCTTGAGCCAGCCGATGATGGCCAGACACATCTTGCCATCTTCGGAAACGAGGATCGGGGTGTCCGCCTTGGAGGATTTCTCGATGAAGGGTTCCTCGTCGCCGGAGGCGAGAACCCGCTCGATCGAGACGTCTAGGGCCTGGCTCAGCCGCCAGATGGTGGCGAGCGTCGGGTTGGTCTCGTTGCGCTCGATCTGGCTGATGATCGACTTGGCGACGCCGGACTGCTCGGCCAATTCTGACAGAGACAGGTTGTAGGCCTTGCGAAGCCGCTGGATCGTCTTGCCCATGTTGCCGGAGAGAACCTGTGCGCCTGCTTCCAGGTCCCGGCTCCGTTCTTTGCCCTCGACGCCCATGACTGCCTCTGTGCTGAAAAAGAGAACGTTCGTTCCTCAAAACGGTTGTGGGGTAATCGACCCTATGGGTCAAGCACCTGAGACGCCACGGCCTTTTCTTTTCGGCTCAGACCCCTGGTCTTTGGGGGGTGGCCTGAAGCTCCTTCGTTCGCAGGAGCCCGAGTCGGTGCTCGCGCCAGACGATGAAGAGGCCCGTTGCGGCGACGATGATCGCGCCGATCAGCACGGTCATGGTGGGCAGATCGTCGAACATGAACCAGCCGAACAGAAGCGCCCAGATCATGGTGGTGTATTCGAACGGCGCGATCACCGAGGTATCTGCGTAGCGGTAAGACTGAGTGACAAGGATTTGCCCTACACCGCCCAGGATGCCGATGAGAATGAAGAGGGCAAGGTCCATGGCATCCGGCATGCGCCAGCCCAGGGCGATGGTACAGAGGGAAAGACCGGATGCCATGATGAAGAAATAGAAGACGATGGCGCCGGTCTTCTCGGTCTGGGTCAGACGCCTTACCTGGATCATGGCGCCCGCCGAGCAGAATGCTCCGGCTAGGGCCAGCATGGCGCCGAGTGTCGGTCCTGCGTTCAGGTCTCCGCCGAAGGTGCTGGCCTTCAGGTAGGGCGACAGCATGATCAGGACGCCGACGAAACCGATGCCGACCGCCGTCCACCGATAGGCGCGCACCGTCTCCTTGAGGAGAAGCGCCGCCAGGATCACGGCGATCAGGGGCGAGGCATAGCCGATGGCGATGGCATCATGGAGAGGGAGGTAGGAGAGGGCGGCAAAGCCCAGATACATGGCGCTCGTGCCGATGAAGCCGCGCTTGAAATGTCCGACGACATTTTTGGTCCGCACGGCATTGATGAGGTCTCCCTGCCATTTCAGCCACAGCAGCAGCGGCAGCAGCGCAAAGGCCGAGCGGAAGAAGACGATCTCTCCGACGGGATAGCGGGCGGCGAGCGTCTTGAGGGTCGCCGACATCATCGTGAAGACGACAGCGGAGAGGACTTTGAGGGAGATCCCCAGAAGAGGTTTCACGGGAGGCGGGTTTTCACGGGTGGCGTCGCTTGAAGGAAGATACGCAACCAATCACGGACGAGCCGCCTCGTGAACCCCTAATCGGTGGGAAAACCCCCGCGTCGGACGCATAGGTTTAGGGTTGGACTGCCCGCGAGCGCTTGATGTGAGAGCGTATGTAGCCGATTGCAGTCAGCATCAGCCATGCGGATTGGGTCACGAAGGACGCTAAATTGAAGTCGAACAGCAATGAATAGAGAATCAGCACTGCGCCTAATGCGTTGAGAAGCGCATAACGATTATCCTCGACTTTCAAGGTGCCTAACTGCAACAGCCCATAGGCCGATAGGTAGGCTGCAACTCCGATCAGTCCGACTAAATCAGGTACGTTCATCGACGATCTCCGCCCGATCCGATGCAGAGCCTCTAGAGCATCGAACCCAAAAGTGGAATCCACACTTGGGATCAATTCGATGCTCCTTCTTTGATGAGCGCATCGTTGGGTACGGAAAACCGGGTCCACTTTTCACTGGCGTGGCCCTTCGGGTCCGCACAATGCGCCGTGGCAAATCGATCCGCCTTGAAATGGGCTTTTTGCCTGACCTGAGGAATGAAGGGCCACTGCCAAGGTCACAAAACTGCAGAAAAACCGTCATGGGGACGAGATGCGAATCCGGTTTGGCTGGAATGGTAAGCTTGTCGAGGAGACCCATGGCTCAGGACATGAATGCTATTCGGGTACGGACATTGTTCCTGTCTGATCTCCACCTTGGCACCAAGGGATGCCAGGCCGGCGCTCTGCTGGAATTCCTCAAGGTCTATGACGCGGATACCATTTACCTCGTCGGCGATATCGTCGATGGCTGGAAGCTGAAATCGGGTTGGTACTGGCCCCAGGCCCATAACGATGTGGTGCAGAAGCTTCTGCGCAAGGTTCGAAAGGGGGCCCGCCTCATCTACCTTCCCGGCAATCACGACGAGTTCCTGCGCGACTATATCGGTGTCAATCTCGGTGGCATCGAACTGGCTGACTACGCCGTCCACGAGGCTGCCAATGGTAAGCGCTATCTCGTGATCCATGGCGATCAGTTCGATCTCGTGGTCCGGCATGCCCGGTGGCTGGCTCTTCTAGGCGACGGCGCTTACTCGGCAGCCCTCTTCGTCAACACCTACCTCAACATGGTGCGCCGGCGGCTTGGCCTGACCTATTGGTCGCTCTCATCCTGGGCCAAGCTGAAGGTTAAGAATGCGGTGAACTTCATCAGCCGGTTCGAGGAGCTTCTTGCCGCAGAGGCTCAGCGTCAGCAGGCCGACGGCGTGATTTGCGGGCATATCCACCACGCGATCATTCACGATCAGTTCGGCGTGGCTTATGTGAATACAGGCGATTGGGTCGAGTCCTGCACCGCTGTGGTCGAGCATTACGACGGCTCTTTCCAATTGATCCGTTGGGCCGAGGTTCAGCTGGCAAAGATCAGCGAGCAGAACCTGGTCTCTGCGAAGATCAGCGAGAGGGCGGCCTGATGCGCCTGCTGATCGTGACCGATGCCTGGCGGCCCCAGGTCAATGGAGTGGTGCGATCCCTAGAACACATGGCAGAGGAGGCTCCGCGGTTTGGCGCGGAGGTGGTTTTCCTGACGCCCGAGCGCTTCCGCTCCGTTCCCATGCCGACCTATCCTGAAATCCGTCTGTCTTTAGTCGCGCCCGGGTCATTGTCCGCGATCCTTGAGGAGATCCGGCCGACCCATGTCCATATCGCTACGGAAGGGCCTATCGGGCTCGCCACGCGCTTGACTTGTGCACGCCAAGGGCGAGCATTCACCACGAGCTACCACACCCGTTTTCCGGAATACGTGGCTGCGCGAACCAAGATCCCCGAGGCATGGTCCTATAGGGCGCTCAGGCGATTCCATCGGGCATCTCGCGCCATGATGGTCAGCACACCTTCTCTAGAGCGCGAGCTGACGGGGCGTGGCTTCAAGAACATCATGCGCTGGACCCGCGGTGTCGACACCACTCTGTTCCGGCCGCGAAACGAGCGGATCCTGGACGCGGCTGCGCCCATCTTTCTCTATGTCGGGCGAGTGGCCGTCGAGAAGAACCTGGACGCTTTCCTGAGCCTCGATCTTCCGGGGACCAAGGTCGTGGTCGGCGACGGCCCCTCACGCACCGACCTTGAGCGGAAATACCCGGAAGCCCGCTTTCTCGGCTCTCTCACGGGCGAGGATCTGGCGCGGGTCTATGCCTCCTCGGATGCCTTCGTATTCCCGAGCCTGACCGACACCTTCGGCATCGTGCTGATCGAGGCGCTGGCCTCCGGCCTGCCGATTGCGGCTTTTCCGGTCACAGGTCCGCTGGATGTGATCGGCGCCTCAGGCTGCGGCGTTCTCGACGTCGATCTGCGGAAAGCTGCACTCGCGGCACTCGATATTCCGAGGGATCGCTGCCGGGCCTATGGCGAGACTTTCACCTGGCACGAAAGTGCCAGGCAGTTCTTCTCCAATATCGAGAAAGCCCATTCCGGGAAATAGCCTGTCCTACATCAGGAAGGCAGGGTGCGGGTGGAGATGCTGGGCCTTCTCACCCTCGAAAGGGCCAGCTCCTGAGGAGCCGTCTTTCCGATCAGCCTCTGCGACGCAGAGGGCGAGCATGTCGTTGATATGACTTTCCAGGTAGAGGAAGGTCCGGATCATTTGCCGGATGCGCTGTTCGGCGGCGGCCTGAAGCTCCGCTTCGGACATGTTGCCCGAAGAACCATCGGGATCTGCCATGGGGAGGGAGCGGATCGCTTCCTTCGTTTGCCGGATGGCTGCAGCCATCTCCTGGAGCTCGGCTTTGAGATGCGCGAGGGGCGCGCCGTCGAGTGCTGGCTCCCTCAAGCGATCCACGGCTTCCAGGATGGCCTGCGTGTCCGCATTGCGATTGCGCCGGGCGTATTCCTTCAGGAACCAGCGGCCGCGAACCGTCTCCATGACCGCCGCTTCGATGGTGTCGAAATCCAGGTCGCCGAACGTGACGTTGGTCTCTTCATCGGGCATGGTGACAAAATCCATCTCTGCCGGGTTTGATTCCTGTCTCCAACAGATGTGTGCAAAGCGCTCGCAAGCTCAACCCCTGTAAGGCTTTCAGGAGTGGTCATGCACCGCGTTCTTGCACCATTGGCTCCAATTCTCGATTTGAGAAGACCTTATTCCTGATGCATCCGCTCAAAGCTCTCGAATTTCGCCTGGGTGCATTACAGGCCGCCAGCTTCACCAGCCACGGGATGTATCTTCCGTTCTTCCCGCTCTGGCTGCAGAGCAAGGCGCTGTCGCCGACCCTGATCGGGTTCGTGATTGCCATCCCGATCATCGTGCGGATCCTCGCGACCGCACCGCTCATGAGCTTGGCGGACCGGTCGTTCGGGGCCCGCCGGCTGCTTCTGGCGAGCCATTTGGGGCAGCTGATCGGCTTTCCTCTCTTCCTGCTGGTCGATAGTCCCTGGGCCATCATGGCCCTGGTGGCGCTCGTCGCCGTCGCGCAATCCTGTGTCATCCCCGGCAATGATCTCGTGTCCACCAACGCGGTCCAGAAGCATCCCGGCCTGAACTACGGCCGGATCAGGGGCGCGGGTTCCGTGGCGTTCTTCATCACCAACATTGTCGGCGGCTATCTGGTCGGTGCCTTCGGGGCGGATATCGTGATCGTCGCCCTGACCCTCATCCCAATCCTGGGACTCACCGCCACTCTCATCGCGGTTCCGCACGAAGCTTCGGAACCTGCGATCCATGAGGCGCCCAAACAGGAGGCGGCGACGCCGAAGCTGTCGAAGATCCTCTGGATCGTGCTGATCGCGGGGGCGGTCACTCAAGGGAGCCACGGCGCTCTCAACGCCTTCTCCAGCATCTATTGGCGCTCCATCGGTTTTTCGGACGAGGCCATCGGGTATTTCTGGGCCGCTGCAGTGATCGCTGAGATCCTGGTCTTCATCTATCTCGGCCGCCATGTCGGCCGCAGCTCGGGCGTCGGCCTGATCCTGATCGGATCGGCCGCAGCCGTCATCCGCTTCACCATCATGTCCCTGCAGCCGGGGACCGAAATCATGCTCGTGCTGCAAACCATGCACAGCCTGTCCTTCGCTGCCACCCATATCGGCACCATGGCGGCGCTTGCGGCGCTGGCGCCCATGAATGCGAGGGGAAGGGCGCAGGGGATCTATGGCTCGCTGGCTGCCCTGACGATCGCGGCGGCGACGATCGTGAGCGGCATGATCTATGCCGAGGCAGGCGCCGGCGTCTTTGCCGCGATGGCCCCCTTGGGAGCCATCGGCTTCGTGTTGATGCTGGTGGTCATCAGGTTGCAGAAGGATCAGCCCCAGAGGGCAGGCTCCGGCGGATAGACGATGCTGCCCTCATAGCGCAGGCCGCGCTCCCGGTCTTTGGCGAGAAGGAGCGGGCCGTCGAGATCGACGAAGCGGGCGCGGGGGGCGAGCACCAGGGCCGGCGCCATGGCGAGCGAGGTGCCGACCATGCAGCCGATCATGAGCGAAAAGCCCTTGGCTTCCGCCGCATCGGCGAGCGCCAGAGCTTCCGTCAGCCCGCCTGTCTTGTCGAGCTTGATGTTGATGACTTCGTAGAGGCCGACCAGCCGGTCGAGGCTTGCCCGGTCATGAACGCTCTCGTCCGCCAGGATCGGGACGGGGCGTGAGATCCGGCTCAAGTAATCGTCCGCCTTGGCGGGCAGGGGCTGCTCCACCAGGGCATAGCCCTCATCCGCGCAGGCCGCGAGGTGCCGTTCTAGGTTCTCTTCGGTCCAGCCCTCATTCGCGTCGGCGATCAGGGTTGCCTGCGGGGCGGCCCGACGAACGGCCCTGATCCGCTCGATATCGCCATCGGGAGCACCGAACTTCACCTTGAGGATCGGCCTCTCCGCGGCCCTGGCGGCAGCCTCAGCCATGCCTTCAGGCGTGTCGAGGCTGATCGTGTAGGCCGTGGTCGCGGGCGGCCAGCGGGTCAGGCCTGCGGTCAGGTGGGCGCGGATGCCGGAGCGTTTGGCGTCGAGATCCCACAGAGCGCAGTCAACGGCGTTCCGGGCTGCTCCGGCGGGCATGAGGTTCTGCAGTGCCTCACGGGTCAGGCCTGCCTCGATCTGAGGGCGAATGGCCTCGATAGCCCCCGCGACGCCCTCGACCGTCTCGCCATAGCGAGGGTAGGGTACGCATTCCCCATGCCCGACAGCCCGGTCCTCTGAGATTGTCGCCGTGACCACCACCGCCTCGGTGCGGGAGCCGCGGGCGATCGTGAATTTTCCGGCAATGGGGAAACGGTCGATGGAAACGGTGAGCTTGCGCATTCTCTTAGGTCTCTTCTGAACTTCGTCTCGACTTGTGGCGCAATGACACGCTATCACCAAGCGGAATCAATACCGAAGGGATGATCGTGGCGCAGAGCACCTTGGCTCGAGAGCCGGAAGTGACAATCGACCGTGCCGGGGGGCAGACGGTGGTCCGGCTGGCCGGTCCCTGGACGGCGCCGCATGCCCAGAAGGTCGAGGCTCTGGTCGATGAAATCGCCACGGAAGCCGAGAGCTTTCCTCTGACCCTCGACCTGAGCGGCGTCGAACGTCTCGATACCCTTGGCGCCTGGACCCTCAATCGCACGAGGCATGAACTGTCCGCCAAGGGGCAGGTGGATTTCGTCAATCCGACGCCGGAGCAGAAGATCCTCTTGGACGAGGCGGCCTATCGCGACTTTCAAGGTGCACCGAAGCCGCGGCATTCCCGCGTGGTCGATTTTCTCGTCGATGTAGGCCAGACCGTTGCCGGGGCCGGCAAGGACATGGTCGGCGGCGTCGGATTTCTGGGCGAACTCATCTCGGCGCTAATCCGCGTCGTTATCCACCCCCGTCGCTTCCGTGGCACGGCCGTCATCAACCAGCTCGAGCAGATCGCCTATCGCGGCGTACCGATCATCGTCCTGATCTCGTTCCTCGTCGGCTGTATCGTCTCGCAGCAGGGCATCTTCCAGCTTGTGAAGTTCGGCGCGACGCCCTTCGTCATCGATCTCATCGGCATCCTGGTCCTGCGCGAACTGGGCGTGCTGCTGACCTCGATCATGGTGGCGGGCCGCTCGGGCTCAGCCTTCACGGCCGAGATCGGCTCCATGAAGATGCGCGAGGAGATCGATGCCCTGCGGGTCATGGGGCTCGATCCGATCGAGGTTCTGATCGTTCCTCGCATCATGGCTTTGGTAATCGGCCTACCACTTCTCACATTCATCGCTTCCATCGCGGCGCTCGTCGGCGGTGGCCTGACGACCTGGGTCTATGGCGATATCAGCCCGGACATCTTCCTGAACCGTCTTCGGGCCGCCGTCGGCATGAACACCTTCCTCGTCGGCATGATCAAGGCGCCCTTCATGGCGCTGGTGATCGGCATCATCGCGACCCTGGAAGGTCTGGCGGTCGCGGGCTCCGCCGAGTCCCTGGGGCGCCACGTGACGTCTTCGGTGGTGAAGGCCATCTTCATGGTCATCGTGCTCGATGGTCTCTTCGCCATGTTCTTTGCAGCGATTAATTACTGAGATGATGCTCGAACGGCGCCACCCTGACCTGACCAAGAACCGCGACGTAATCATCTGCGCCCGCAACGTCGAGGTCGGCTTCGGAGACAGAACGATCCTGAAAGGCCTCGACCTCGACGTCTATCGCGGCGAGATCCTCGGCTTCGTCGGCGGGTCCGGCCAGGGCAAGTCGGTGCTGACGCGGGCCATCCTTGGGCTCGTGCCCAAGCGGGCCGGCACCATCGAGGTGCTGGGCCAGAACCTCGATGAGCTCTCTCCAGAGGAACGCCGCCAGCTGGAGCGTCATTGGGGTGTGCTGTTCCAGCAGGGCGCGCTCTTCTCGGCGCTGACCGTGAAGCAGAACATTCAGGTCCCGATGCGGGAATACCTGCACCTGTCCGACCGACTGCTCGATGAGCTGGCCATGCTCAAGATTGAGATGGTAGGCCTCAATCCGGATGCGGCCGACAAGCTTCCCTCCGAGCTGTCAGGTGGCATGATCAAGCGCGCAGCCCTGGCGCGGGCGCTTGCTCTTGACCCTGAGATTGTTTTCCTTGATGAGCCAACCTCGGGCCTTGATCCCATCGGCGCCGGCGAGTTCGACGACCTTATTGCGACGTTACAGCGGACTTTAGGCCTGACCGTATTCATGGTAACCCATGATCTGGACAGCCTCTATTCGGTCTGCGACCGCATAGCGGCTCTGGGCGAGGGAAAAATTCTCGCGGAGGGTCCCATCGAGGTGATGCTGGAATCGGATCACCCGTGGCTTCGCTCTTATTTTCATGGGAAACGGGCACGCGCGGTCATGGCCGGCGGCGCGTAAGGGTAACGATGGAAACGCGCGCAAACTATGCCTTGATCGGCCTCTTCACCCTGGCGGTGATCGCGGCCGCCTTCGGCTTCGTCTACTGGTTTTCCGGGGGTGAGCGGGGACAGGCGCGCCAGACCATCCGCATCGTGTTTTCCGGCTCGGTTTCGGGGCTTTCCCAGGGGTCGAGCGTGTCTTTCAATGGACTGCGCGTCGGCGAGGTGTCGAGTCTCGATCTCCTCCCGGAAGATCCCCGCCGCGTGGTCGCCATCGCGACGGTCAACAGCAACACGCCCATCCGTTCCGATACGCGCGCCCGTCTGGAATACCAGGGCCTGACCGGCGTGGCGAATGTCGGCCTGTCGGGGGGTGAGCCGGGTGCCCCGCCGCTGGTGGCCGGTCCGGGCCAGCCCATGCCAACGATCTTTGCCGATCGCTCCGACTTCCAGGACCTTATCGAGACCGCGCGAAACATCGCCCGGCGGGCCGACGACGTGCTGGAGCGCGTCAGTCGGGTCATCACCGACAACGAAGGCTCCATCAACCGTACGATCCAGAACGTGGAGCGCTTCTCCCAGGCCCTGGGCGAGAACGCAGAGGGCATCGACCGCTTCCTGGCGCAGATCGGTCAGGCGGCCGAAAAGGTGGGGCCGCTGGCCGAGAAGCTCGAGACCCTGGCGACGAATGTCGACGAGGTGGTGCGTTCCGTCGACCGCCAGCGGGTCGCCCGCATTGTCGAGAACGTCGACAACTTCACTGCGGCACTTGGCGAAAACCGGCAGGTCGTGAGCGACGCGCTGAAGGATGCGGCGAGCCTGATCGACCGGTTGAACGAGACCGCGCCGAAGCTCGATTCGGCCGTGGCCGAGATTGCTGAGATCACCAAAGCCATCGATCCGGCCAAGATCGGCCGCACGGTCGATAATGTGGACACCTTCACCCAGACCTTGAGCCAGCGCAGCCCGGACATCGACAAAGCGATCCAGGAAGCGCGTTCGATCACCGAAAAGCTCAACAAATCCGCCGATAAGATCGACAGCGTGCTGGCGGCGGCCGAGAAGTTTCTCGGCTCGGCCTCCGGCGAATCCGGAAGGAGCGCTTTTGATGAAATCCGCGCGGCTGCCGTGGCCGTCCGCGAGCTTGCCAACGATCTCAACACCAGGACCGAAGGCGTCCTGAGTGGCGTCAACCGATTCACGGAATCGGGATTGCGGGAATACGAGGCTCTGGCCGTGGAAGGTCGCAGGACGCTTGGCGATATCAGCCGGGCGGTCCGCAGCATCGAGCGTAATCCACAGCAGTTTATTTTCGGTAGCAGTCCCAATCTCCCCCAATACAATGGACGCCGTTAAGTAACCAGTATGCGTGGACTCCCTGTGTCGCTCCCCCGGCCTGATCGAGCCTTCCCGCTCCGGCGCTTTGCTCCGGTGCTGGTCCTGGCTGCCTTGACGGGCGCCTGCTCGTCGGGGCCGGCACCGGCCACCTATGATCTCTCGGCGCCGACGTCCCGGATCCGGGGCGCTGCCGGCGTTCAGGTTCTGGTCAACGAGCCTGCGGCCCTGCAGCAGCTCTCGACCCAGCAGATCCTGGTGAAGGATGACAGCGGCTCGGTGTCGTTCATTGGAGGAGGACAGTGGGCCGATAACCTGCCGCGCCTGATCCAGACTCGCCTGATCAACACGTTCGAGAATGCTTCGCAGCTCCGTGGCGTGTCCCGTCCGAGCAGCGGCGCCGTGGCCGACGTCCAGCTCATCTCCGAGCTGCGCCGATTCGAGATCGCTACGCCGGTCAATGAGGCTGTTGTCGAGATCTCCGTGAAGATCGTCAGTGATCGAGACGGCCGCATTGTCAACGGCCGTATCTTCCGCGCTAGCGTCCCGGCAAGCGCCGTGGACGCTCCAAACGCTGCGCGCGCCCTCGACGAGGCCCTGTCGGTGGTCATGCTCAACATCGTGCGCTGGGTGAGCGGCAGTCATCTGCCACGGCGGGACGACCCGAGCACCGCCATGGGCGAGACACGACCGCCGGCTTGAGGGCCGTCCCTTACCCTTAGGTTTATCCTCAACTTTCAGATCCAAAGCCACGTCATCACCGGCCTTGTGCCGGTGATCCCGATGGGTCGAAGTGCAGAGCCTCACCGCATCGGGATGGCCGGGACCGGCCCGGCCATGACGTCGAGCGAGTCATCCTCGGCGGACGCAGGCCGGGAAGGGGATCCCTGGCGCTGAGCGTGAGGGTGGATTCCCTTCCCCTCCACTGACGCTCCGGCCGGGAATGACACGGGTCTAAGGTTGGCTCTCCAAGAAAAAACGCGGCCCGGAGGCCGCGTTTTTCACTTCTCAATTTACGTTCTCAAGCCTCAATCAAACCGGCCGCTCGCGTGGGCCAGCATGGTGTAGACCTTGCCGGTTTCCGACGTGAGGTAGGTCTTCGTCATCATGGAGTCGCGATCGTCGCGGGAGACTTCGGCAAGCAGACGCTCGAACTCTTCCACATAACGATCCACGGTCTGCCGGAACTCCTCGTCGCGGCGGTACTTGCGGCGGATCTCGTCGAAGGTCTGCTGACCCTGCAGCGTGTAGAGGCGACGGGTGAACACGTTGCTCTCGCCGCGGCGGTAGCGGTCCCACAACTCGACGGCCGCGTCATGGTCGATCATGCGGGCGATATCGACCGAGATTGAATCCAGGGATTCGAGGCTGTTGGTGCGAGCGCGGTCGGCGCGGGCCGGCGTGCGGGTCGGCTCCACATTCTCGTCCCGGGAGGCGCGATTCAGGAGATCCGACAGCCAGCCGCCACGAACCCCGGCATCGCGGGGAGCCTCCTCCCGACGGGGAGCCGGACGCTCCGCAGCGGGTTGAGCCTGGCGAGCGGGCGTCGGGGTGGGCGCTGGGGCCGGAGCGGGCGCAGGCTTGGGCTCGGCCTGACGAGCGACCGCCGGAGCAGGGGCGGGGGCCGGAGTCTGCGCGATCCGCTGCTCGACCGCGGCTGCAACAGCAGCCATGGTGGCGGCGACCGGAGTCTCGTTGACTGCGGCCTTGCGCGGCTGGGCGGCCGGAGCGGCATCGACCAGACGGTTGGAGCGCGAGACCAGTGCGGACAGCTCGTTGAGAGCCTTGATCTGGTCGGCGACGACGCGGCGCATATTGGCGCTCGCTTCCTGCGTTTCCTGCGGCAGCTCGACGACGCCGCGGCGGAGTTCAGCGCGGGTGGCTTCCAGCTCGCGCTGGATCTGGCCCGTCATGCCGCGCAGTTCGCCCATCGTATCTCGGAATTTCGCGGTGGCATTGCTGAGCGCCTCGGTCATTTCGGCCGCGGCCTGCTCGTAGTTGGTGCGCAGGGCGGCGGCTGTGCGTGCGCTTTCCTCGCCCGTGGTGGCACGGATGCGCTCGAACTGCTCGCCGATGGCATTGGTCGTGGTCTGCGCGGCAGCGGCGAGGACGGAGCCGAGCTGGCGTGCCTTGGCGTCGGCGCTTTCGAGCGAACCTTCCAGCAGAGTCGTGAAGGAGCGGGTGACGGACTCGAGATCCTGCGAACGATCGTTAATCCGGCCAAGAAGTTCGTCCAGGGCCTGCTGGCGGCTGGAGAGGGCCTCGCCCATGCGAGCCTCGACGCGCTCCAGTGCGTTTGCAGCCTCGGTAAGGGTGCGCATCTGCTCGCCGGTGGTGTCGGTGAGCGTACGGCCACGCTCCTCGAGGCTCTGGGCCAGTTCCAGCGCCTGCTGGATAGCGCCGGAGGACACGCTGCGCAGGGCATCGACCTGATCGGCAACCTGATCGGAAGCACGGCCGGTCTGCGTGGCGATCTCGGACAGGAGCGACTCGATGTGCTGGACGCGTCCGGCTAACCCATCCTCGACGGCGCCGAGATTGCTGCTGGCCGAGGCCGCAACTTGCTGGAGCAGACGATTGGCATCCTGCAGGCGGCCGAGAACGTCGGAGAGTTCGCCGCGCAGACGCTCGTTGGCGCCGGTGAGGGTTTCGACAGTCTGCTGCGTGCCGTCGTCGATGGCACTGCGCATGGCCTCGGTCGACTGCATGTAGGAGGCGGTCAGCTCCATGGTGCGCTCCTGGAGAGAGGAGAGCATGGTGCTGCTGCGCTCTTCAAGGTTGCGCAGGGTTGTCTCGCTGATGGCGGCAACTTCGCGGCCGATGACTTCGCCCCGGTTGCCCAGGTTCTCGACGAGGGACGCGCCTTCGGTGTCGAAGATCGAGCGAATCTCGCCGATGCGGCCGGTGAGCGAGCTGAGGACGGCCTGTCCGCGCTCGTCGATGGTTTCGGCCACGCCGCTCAGGCGGTTGACGACCCGGTCTTCGAGCATCGTCACGCTCTGGTTGAGAGCGTTGGCAATCTCTTCCGCGCGAGTTCCCAGGGTCTGGTTGATCTCGAACGCACGGGTGCCGAGGGTTTCCGTGATTCTGTCGGCACGGCTGCCGAGAACCTCGTTGATCGAGGCGATGCGGCCATCGAGCGACTCACCGATCTGCTCGGCCCTGGAGGACAGGGTATCGGCAATCGCGTTGGTCTTGGCAGTGATCGCCTGACTGATCTCGTCCACACGCGCTTGAAGCGCGGTCGCCACGTCGCGTCCGCCCTCGGCCATGACGCGGGCCATCTCGCCGGTGCGTATGACGAGAGCCTCGTTGAGGGCCGTGGACCGGGCGCCGAGAACGCTGTCGACGCGCTCGACGATGGTGTCGAAGTTGCCCGTGATCTCCGAGCTGCGACGAGAAGCGTGCTCCTCGAGAGCGGCGAGCTGGGTTTCGATGGCGGTGGTCGCCTCGCGCGCACGCTCGGCAAAGGACTCGGCCACGGTGCGACCCTGGATGGAGATGAGGCGGTCCATCTCCTCGACGCGACTGCTGATCGTCTCGGTCAGGTTGCCCACGTCGCGGGACATGCGCTCGGCCATCTCGCCGCCGCGGGCCATGACGCCTTCGAAAGCGGTCAGACGGGATCCGAGGGTCTCTTCCATCTCGCGGCTGCGGGTATCGACCGTTGTGGACAGGGTTTCCGCCGTCCGGTTGAGCACCTCGTTGACGCGCGATCCCTGGGCCGCGATGGCAAGAACGATGTCTTTGGCAGCGGTTGCCAGACGGGTCTGCGCTTCGTCGGTATGGCGGGAGAGAGTCTCCGAGAATTCCTGGCCGCGCGTTTCGAAGGCGGTGCGGAATTCCTCGACTTGGCTGCCCATGAGTGTCGAGACGCGCTCGCCGGCCTGAGCGAGGCTGGTCTCCAGGGCCTGGCCCTGGACGGTGACGGATTCACTGACGCGCTGGCTTGCGGTCTCGAGGCGGTTCGCCAGATCCTCGACACGGTTGCCGATGGATTCGTCGGCAAGTCGCACGGCGCCTTCGAGCTGATCGCGCACTTCGCCGCCGCGCTCGCTGATCTCACGGGTAACATCGGCGGCTGTCGTTGCAAGACGCTCGCGGAATTCGTTGCCGCGCAGAACGATCTCGTCGACGACGCCCGTTCCGGTGGTCGCGAGCTGCTCGCGCAGGCTCGTGCCGCGCGTCGACAACTCCTCGATGAGAGAGCCGGCGGTGAGGGCGAATTCCTCGCGCAGGCCGCTGCTGCTGGCGGTGAGCTCCTGAACGAGCGTGGCGCCAGTGGTCGAGAGCTGCTCGCGCACCTGTGTGCCGCGGGTCGTGATCTCTTCGCTCACGGTGGTGCCTGCCGCGGCGATCTGATCGCGCATCTCCGCGGTGCGGGCGGAAATGTCGTCGGCAATCACGCCGCCGGTGGCCGCCAGCTTCTCGGTGATCTCGGCTCCGCGCTGCGTGAAGCTGTCTTCCAGGCTGCGCGCAGTCTGCTCGAAGGCCTCACGCACGTCGTTGCCCTGCTCGGCGAGGGCATCGATCACACCGCGACCGGTCTCGGCGAGTGTGCGGGTGACCTGGCTTGCGCCGTCCTGCAGGTGACGGGTCAGCAGGTCGCCGGTGCGCTCGAACGCGCCGGTGATGTCCTGCGCCTTGCTCTCGAGGGTGCTCGTAATGGTGGTGCCCACCTCCGAGATGCCGTTCTTGATCTCTTCGCTGGAGCCCGAGAGGCGCTCGACCAACTCGACGCCGCGGCTCGCCATCTCCTCGACGACGCGCTCGCCGGCGCGGCCGAGAGCTTGCGTGATGTGATCGCCCTGCTTTTCGAGCGAGGCGGTGACCTTGTCGCCTGCGCCACTGACAGCGGACACGACACGCTCGCTGGCGCCGTCGAGATCCTGGATCAGGTTCTGATGCACGCCAGTGATGGAACCGCGCACACGCTCCGCATTCGACACGATAGCCTCGCGCTGCGCCACCAACTCATCGATGAGCGAGCGGATGCGGATTTCGTTGTCGGAATAGGCACGCTCCAGCGTGGAGATCTCGCTGCGCACGAGCGTCTCAAGCTCGCCGGCACGGGCCAGGGCACGCTCGACGCCGTCGCCGACGGCAGCCACCTCACGGCGCACGGCCTGCGAGACGGAGAGAACCGCATCGGTAGAGAAGTTTTCCGGTTGAGCCAGACGCACGGCGACTTCGCCGACCGCCCGGGCCACCATCTTCATCTCCTGCGAGCGAACGGTCATCATCGCGGCGATGAAGAACAGAAAGACGGGAGCCACGAGTCCGACGGCGCCGAGGGCCAGCTGGGAAGTCGAGAAGGTGGTGAGCAATTGCTCGGGAGTCGTGATGCCCTGCGTGTAAACGAGAGCTCCGACGCCGCCGAGCCAGAGCAGGGAGGCGAGGGCGGCCATCCAGTAAGCGCGGCGGGAGGGACGAATCTGAAGGGCCTGCAGCATCACGCCGACATTCTGGCGATCATCGTTGGCGACGGCATTCCGGTCGGGCGCGACGAAGCCGGAACGGGCCATGTCGTCGAGCCTGGGGTCGTGGTCGTCTGCCTGGGCGGACAGGGAATCGGAGCCAAGACCGAAGGGACCCTTGGTGAAGTCGTGATCGTCGATATCCGGCAGCTTGGGCTCTTCATAAGGTTTGCTGCCCGCGCGCCCCGGGGTGTGGATCACGAATGTCTCGTCAAGGTTGAGCGCCTGCTCGACAGCCGACAAGGCTGCCTCGGCCGGGTCCTTCATCTTCTTGTTCTCGGTCGCCATGATCCGCCCTCGTGACGCAACTGCTGATGGTTGAAGCCGCCTCATTCTCTGAAAAAGGAGGTGAATGCGTGGCTTCAACCGGTACGGAGAGCCTCATTCAAGGATTTCCGCACGGTAATCTGTCATTTACCAAGCAAGTCTAGCGGCCGATCTGAAACAAGGAAACCCGATGTCCCCTGTCATTTATGAACGTCGTTAACGGCTTAGTAACCTGCTCTACCGGGGAAAATTGCGGCGAAAAGACGGCAGGTATTGCGCCCGTCTCTCGTCTTCCGGCGCAGTCTGTCTTAAGTATGCGCCGACAAGCAGAGGTCCGCAATGATCAATATTACGTTCATCGATGCCGAAGGGACTGCCCGCACCGTCGAGGCGGAGGAGGGCGCAACCGTCATGGAAACCGCCATTCGCAATGGCGTTCCAGGCATCGAGGCGGAATGCGGCGGCGCCTGCTCCTGCGCCACCTGTCACGTCTATGTCGCAGAAGAATGGGAGGCCGCGACGGGCCAGCCTCAGCCGATGGAGGAGGACATGCTCGACTTCGCTTATGATGTGCGTCCCAATTCGCGGCTCTCGTGTCAGATCCGCGTCCGGCCCGAACTCGACGGGCTCGTCGTTCACACTCCCACCCGCCAAGGCTGATCAGGAGAAAGCCCCATGTTCAAGACGATCCTTGTCCCCGTCGATCTCGGTGAAGTGGAAGCGGCTCAGCCCGCCATCGATAAGGCGGTCGAGCTTGCCAAAATCTCGGCCGGCTCCCTCCGCCTGATCTATGTGCGCGCCATCGTGCCCGTCACCTACATGGAGTTCATGCCGCCGGCCTTCGATGAGGATCAGCAGGGTGAGGCGGAGAAGAAGCTGGCGGAACTCGCCGCCAAGGTGAAGCTTCCTTCCGAGCGTGTCTCCGCCGTGGTCCGGTTGGGTTCGGTCTACAATGAGGTGCTGGATGAGGCCGAAAAGACCGGCGCCGATCTCGTCGTGGTCGGTTCACACCGGCCGACCATGGCGACCTACCTGCTCGGCTCCAACGCCGCCACCATCGTGCGCCACGCCAAGTGCTCGGTGCTGGTGGTGCGGGCCTAAGTTGCACTCCTCACCCGTCATGGCCGGGCTTGTCCCGGCCATCCCGATGAAGAAAGTACCGTGTTGGCGGAAGTGCACTGTGTCATCCCCGGCGGTCCGCAGGATCGGGAAGGGGATCCGCTCACAAGCGCGGCGCTAAGGATTCCCTTCCCCTCCGCTACACTCCGGCCGGGAATGACACGTCAAGGCGCCTTCGGCAGAAGCTCTGCCGGCAGTTCTCCGGCGCGGAAGGGCCGGGGCTTGTTGAGGCGGATCATCGGCTCGATCTGCCACACGCCCACGATGGCGAACAGCGCGCCCATCAGGGCGACGCCCGTGGCCCCCATCTGGAAAGCCTGCCAGATCAGGTAGGCCATGGCCAACAGCGATGCGATGGCAAGCCCGGATGTCGGGATCCAGAGCCCTAGGGGCTTTCCGGCCACGAACTTCGCCTGCGGATTGGCGCGCGCGATGGCATCGCAGAGGGCTTGGGTGAAAGCGCGGTATTCCTGCGTCAGCTCCTGGGCCTCGACCAGGCTCTTCCAATCGAGCGAGTTGAATGTGAAGGATTTGCCGTCCTTCATGATCACTTTCGTCCGGAAGGACTTTTGCGCCAGCCGGCCGGGTTCAAAGGTCATGCGCACGGTACTGACGGCGCCGAGCTGGACTTCATGCACCTTGCGGCCGGAATCCACGGTGAGTTTCTCACCCTTGAGCGTGAAGGAAATCGGCCCGCCGAAGGGCTTGGGGCTGTGGGTGTAGGTCTGGGTCATGCGGCTTCTTATCTTCGCATCATCTTTTCGGCAAACGATGATGCCTACCGCACCAATTCGCGCATCGCGTGGTCTATGCCTTCGAGATTGAGTGGATACATCCGCTCTCCGAACAGCTGTCTGATCAGGGATATGGATTGGGTATAGCCCCAATGCGACTGCGGCACCGGGTTCAGCCACACGGCCTTCGGGAAATGGTCGAGGATGCGCCGGAGCCAGGCTTGGCCGGGTTCCTCGTTCCAGTGCTCCACGGAGCCACCGGGATGCGTGACTTCATAGGGGCTCATGGAGGCATCGCCCACAAAGACGACCCGATAATCGGACGGGTAGGTGCGGATCACGTCGAGGGTCGGGATCACCTCGTCGAAGCGGCGGCGGTTTTCCTTCCACAGATTCTCGTAGACGCAGTTGTGGAAGTAGAAGTGCTCGAAATGCTTGAACTCGAGCCGAGCGGCCGAGAACAGTTCCTCGGCAATCTCGATGTGCCAGTCCATGGAGCCGCCGACATCGAGAAAAAGCAGCACCTTCACGGCATTGCGGCGCTCAGGGCGCAGCCGCACGTCGAGATAGCCTTTGTGAGCGGTCTCGTGGATCGTCTCGTCGAGGTCGAGCTCTTCCGCGGAGCCGGTGCGGGCAAAGCGACGCAGGCGACGCAGGGCGATGCGCATGTTGCGCACGCCGAGCTCGACGCTGTCATCGAAATCCCTGAATTCGCGTTTGTCCCACACCTTCACGGCGCGGAAATTGCGGTTCTTGTCCTGGCCGATGCGGATGCCTTCCGGATTGTAGCCGTAGGCGCCATAGGGCGAGGTACCGGCGGTGCCGATCCATTTGTTGCCGCCTTGGTGGCGGCCCTTCTGCTCCTTGAGGCGCTCCTTCAGGTTCTCCCAGAGCTTGTCCCAGCCCATGGCCTCGATCTGCTTCTTCTCCTCGTCCGTGAGATAGCGCTCCGCGAGCCTGCGCAGCCATTCCTCGGGGATCCCGGTTTCGTCGACCGCGTACCCCATGCTCTCAAGGCCCTTGAACACATGGGCGAAGACCTGATCGAACTTGTCGAAATGGCGCTCGTCCTTCACCAGGCAGGTGCGGGAGAGATAGTAGAATTCCTCGACGCTCTTGTCGGCCAGATCCTGATCAAGCGCCTCCAGCAAAGACAGGTACTCCCGGAAGGAGACAGGCACCTTGGCCGCGCGCAGCTCTGTGAAGAAGGTGAGGAACATCGCGCCAGTGTCCGGCAAACCCTAGGAAGGTCAATAGGGGGAGCTGGTCAGGTATCGACCTGCGTCGCCTGTCCGGCTACCGCCGAAGGAGCCGGCTTGCCGACACGCCGACGCGCCTGAAATACGACCCGGTTCGGATCGCGCCTCGGGTTCTTTTTCCTGAGAATTTCCCTGAACTCGTCCCGCCGCTCGTGGATCGAAGCGATCACGAGACCCATCGGAACCCCGATATCGCTCAGGACCGCTTCGCTGAGCTGGAGAGACGCCTCGATGGTTTCCGGCACCGCATCGTCTACGCCGAGCTCGTAGAGCTGGGTGGCGTGACGCGCATCGCGGGCCCGAGCCACGATCGTGAGGTCGGAACATTCCTGTCGGGCAGCCGATACGACGGCCTCGATGGAGCTGAGGGTGTCCAGCGTAATAACGAGGGCGAGAGCCCGGTCGATGCCGCAGGCCCGCAGGAACTCCGGGTGGGACCCGTCACCATAATAAACCGGCTTTCCGGCCTTTCTCTCCGTCGCGACCCGGGCAGGGTCCAGGTCGATGGCGAGATAGGGTACCTTATGGCGTTCGAGCATCTCCGCGACGAGCTGCCCGACCCGCCCGTAGCCGGCGATGATCACGCGTCCGACCTCGTCTGTCGGAGGCGCGATGGTGGCCAGCGGATCGAGCGATTTGCGCACTTCGAGCTTACGGCTCAGGCGCTGCCCTAGGCGGGCGAGGAGCGGGATTGCGACCATCGTGAGGGTCGTCACGAGAAGGAGGTTCTGGCCGATCCCGCCCGGCACGAGGCCGGCAATCATCGCGACGCCCAGGATCACGAGGGCGAACTCGCCGCCGGGGCCCAGGAGAAGCCCTGTCTCGGCCGCCTCCGCCGTGTTGAGGCCAAAGTGGCGTCCGAGCGCGACGATGGTCATTCCTTTGATGATCACGACAGTGGCCGCGAGCGAAAGGATCAGCAGTGGCGCTTCAAGGAAGCGGAACAGGTCGAGGCTCATGCCGACCGACACGAAGAACACGCCCAAAAGCAATCCCTTGAAGGGCTGGATCGTCACGTCGACGGCACGTCGGTACTCCGTCTCGGACAGAAGGATGCCGGCGATGAAGGCGCCGAGCGCCATCGATAGGCCGCTGACGGCTGCGATCACGCTGGTCACCATCACGACGAGCAGGCAGGCCGCCATGAAAAGCTCGGGACTTTTCGTGGCTGAGACTAGCTGAAAGAAGGGTCGAAGGATGATGCGGCCGAGGCCGACGATCAGAGCCAGCGCGATGACTGCCTGAAGGAGCAGGACTGCAAAGGACGACAGCGTCACCTCGGGCTTGCTCGTGTCGAGCACAGCGATGGCGAACAGGATCGGCGCCACGAGCAGGTCCTGGAACAGCAGGGCCGAGAAACTGGCGCGTCCGGCTGCCGTGTTGAGACGCTTCTGCTCCGCCAGGACCGGGATCACGATGGCGGTGGACGACAGGGCAAGGGCTAGGCCGACGATGGTCGCGGCCGTGATCGTATTCACGGTTTTGAACGCGTAGAATGCCAGCCCGAGAATGAAGGCACCCAAAATGACCTGCAGGGAGCCGAACCCGAAGACGAGGCGCCGCAGGGTGCGAAGTCGCTGCCAGGACAGCTCGATGCCGATGGTGAAGAGCAGGAAGACCACGCCGAACTCGGCAAGACGCGAAGTCCCCTCTGGATTGGTGAAGGTGATCCAGTTGACCCAAGGGTAAGCCGGAACCAGGCGCCCAAGCCCATAGGGTCCCAGCAACGCGCCTGCCGCCAGAAATCCCAGAACCGGGCTGATCTTGAGCCGGTGAAACAGAGGGACGACGATGCCTGCCGTTGCCAGAAAAAGAATGGGTTCCTGATAGGACTGCAGGTCTATCGCAGCGGCCATTGCTTCCTTCCGGTTGAAAGTATCTTCGTTCTACCGGCAAGGAGTGCGCAAGGGGTTAATTCCGCGCAAGGCGGAATGGCGGGCGCGACATGAACGCATGGGTGTCGCCGCGATACCTCCATACGCGTCATCCCGGACGGCGAAGCCGATCCGGGATCGCGTTTAGGATATGGCGCCATTCTCGTCTTGCGGTCCCGGGTTCTGCTGCGCAGCCCCGGGATGACGAACTAGCTTACCCCAACGTCGCCAGCGCCTGTGCCAGATCTGCCACCAGATCATCCGGGTGCTCGATGCCGATGGAGACGCGGATCGTGGCGTCGGAGACGCCGAGGCGGTCGCGGGTTTCCTTCGGCACGCCCGAATGGGTGGTGGAGGCCGGATGCGAGATCAGCGACTCGGTGCCCCCTAAGCTCACCGCCAGCTTGAACACCTGCAGCGCGTTGAGCACTCGGAAGGCCTCGGCCTCGCCGCCCTTCACGTCGAAAGAGAAGGTGGAACCGGGGGCGTCGGACTGAGCGTTGTAAACCTCTTTCGCCCGCGAGCCGTCCGGCAGATAGGCGAGGTGGTGCACCTTCACGATGCTCGGATGCTCGTGCAGGAACTGCGCCACGACTTCCGCGTTGCGGTTCGCCGCGCTCATGCGCAAGGCCAGCGTTTCGAGCGAGCGGCCGATCATCCAGCAGGAATGCGGATCGAGCTGGGTACCGATGGCCGAGCGCAGCAGGCGCACCGTCTTCATCAGGTCCTTGGAGCCCAAAGCCGCGCCGGCGATCAGATCTGAATGGCCGCCGACATATTTCGTCAGCGAATAGACCGAGATATCGGCGCCGTCCTTGAGCGGCTTCTGAAAGAGGGGGCCGAGCAGGGTGTTGTCGCAGACGATCACCGGGCGATGGCCCTGGGCCGCTCCGATCTCGTCCGCGATCTTCTTGATCAGGGCGATATCCACCAGGGTGTTGAGCGGGTTTGAGGGCGTTTCGATCATGATGACCGAGACGCGGCCCTTGGCTTGAGCTTCCTTCGCGGCCGCCCGGATGCCGGCCTCGTCCACGCCGTCGCCGAAGCCCACGGCGCCGATGTTCATGTTGGCGAGCGTCTTGGCGATCAGGGTCTCCGTGCCCCCGTAAAGGGGCTGTGAGTGGAGAATCACGTCGCCGGGCCGGGCGAAGGCCAGGATCGTGGTGGCGATGGCCGACATGCCGGAGGAAAAGAGAAGGCCGGCTTCCGCTTCCTCGAAGATGGCAAGCCGGTCCTCGACGATCTCGGAATTGGGGTGATTGAAGCGGGAATAGACGAGCCCCGCAGCCTCTCCCTTAGGCGGCTCACGGCGGCCTGCCACGTAATCGAAGAATTCCTTGCCGTGCTCGGCGCTGTTGAACACGAAGGTCGAGGTCAGGAAGACCGGGGGCTTCACGGCGCCCTCCGACAGGGTCGGATCGTAGCCGTAGCCCAGCATCAGGGTCTCGGGCTTCAGCTTGTGATTGCCGATGCGGTCCTTGTGATAGCGGTTGTAAGCCATAGGTCATTGTCCTCCGGATTGTTTGTCATGGGCTTACCTTATGAAGGCGATTGCCGAAAGGCGGGGACAGGTTTTCTTGCCGGGCGCATCGCTTCATGGGAAAACCGGGTCCACTTTTCCCCGCGATGCGCTAGGGTCTGGATGAATTCGAGGAATGGTGAGAATGGCGCGTTTTGCCGGAACTGAATCGTATGTGGCGACCGAGGACCTGACGGTAGCGGTCAATGCCGCCATCACTCTGGAGCGCCCGCTCCTGGTGAAGGGCGAGCCCGGTACGGGCAAGTCGGTTCTGGCGGAAGAGATCGCCAAGAGCCTGAATGCCCCGCTCCTGACCTGGCACATCAAGTCGACCACCAAGGCCCAGCAGGGACTCTACGAATATGACGCTGTCTCGCGCCTGCGCGACAGCCAGCTTGGCGATCCCCGGGTCTCGGACATCCGCAACTACATCAAACACGGCAAGCTATGGGAGGCCTTTGCGTCCGAGACCCGGCCCGTGCTGCTGATCGACGAGATCGACAAGGCCGATATCGAGTTTCCCAACGACCTCCTGCTCGAACTCGACCGCATGGAGTTCTTCGTCTACGAAACGGCCGAGACGATCAAGGCCAAGCAGCGCCCCATCGTCATCATCACCTCCAACAACGAGAAGGAGCTGCCGGACGCGTTCCTGCGCCGCTGCTTCTTCCACTACATCAAGTTCCCGGATGCCGAGACCATGGCCCGGATCGTCGAGGTGCATTATCCCGGCATCAAGCATCGTCTGGTCGAGGAAGCCCTGAAAATCTTCTTCGAAGTGCGGGACGTGCCGGGCTTGCGCAAGAAGCCCTCTACCTCGGAACTGCTCGACTGGCTCAAGCTCCTGCTCTCCGAGGATATCGGCCCAGAGCGACTGCGCGAGCGCGACACCCGCAAGCTCATTCCGCCGCTCCATGGGGCGCTGTTGAAGAACGAGCAGGATGTGAGCCTCTTCGAGAAGCTGGCCTTCATCGCCAGGAGGGAAGGTCGCTGATGCTCCGTCTCATTCTCCTCCGTCATGCCAAGTCCGCCTGGCCATCCGGGACCCTCGATCTCGACCGGCCTCTTGCCAAACGGGGGCAGGAGGCTTCCCTCGTGATGGGGAATTACCTGAAGAGTGAGCGGCTCGAGCCCGATCTCGTCGTCGTCTCGCCAGCCCGGCGGACGCAGGAGACCTGGGAACGGGTCCAGCCTTTCCTTGGCGAAATCGAGGCGCGCCGGGACGGGCGGATCTACGAAGCTCCTGTCGGCAGGCTCATGCAGGTTCTGCGCGAGGTGGAACCTGGGATCCGCACCCTTCTGATGATCGGTCACAATCCGGGCTTCGAGGAACTCGCGAAACTTCTCATCGGCGAGGGCGATATGGATGGGATCTTGCGGCTCGGCCAGAAATACCCGACCGCCGGTCTCGCCGTGATCGACTTCGCGTTGGGCGATTGGTCCGATATCGCGCACAAATCCGGAAGACTCGAGCGCTTCGAGACGCCGAAATCGCTGGGGAACGGCGAGGACGACTAGGCGCCCGGAAGATCCAGGTACAACAATTCCTCATCATAGAACTGATCGCCCACCCGGATCGCCTTGCGCTCGATGCCGTAAGGCTCGAAGCCGAGGCCGTGATAAGTGCGCCGGGCGCTCTCGTTCGTGATGCCGACAGCCGCTTCGAGCATGATCACATGCCGGGCGGCGTGACCGATCACACGCTGGACCAGGGCCTTCCCGACGCGCTGCTTCCGCCATTCCGGCCGTACGAAGACACCCCACATCAAGCCCTTGTGCCGAGCCTTCACCCGCTCATAGACGGCGAAGCCCGCCATGCCGACGAGAGCTTCATCTGCGAAGGCGCCGAAGATCGTATTCGGGCCGGAGGATGAGATGCGGGCCTTGATCGTCTCGAGCGGGAGCGGCGCCTCTTCCTCATAGCTGGAACCGAAGGCTTCCGGGCTGCCATGCAGCGCCTCCAGCCTCAGATCTTGATAAGCCTGCGCGTCAGTCGGGTGCAGAGGTCGAATTGAAAGAGGGGCGGCCATGGCTTCCTGCGGTGTGATGGCGTGTAAGCGATTCGTGGCCGTCCATTGAACGGTTCGAGCAACAGACTTCAAATCCTGTAAGAGAGCCAGGCATCAGGCGTTGAGTCTGAACCGATCAGCCCTACCATCGTTCTGCCTGAAACCTTCTCGATAGTTTCCGGCCAAAGCGGGGCTGATCCCTATCATGATGCCTCAGACGTTTCTCGCGCTCGCTCTTGCGGCCCGTGCACTTCTCCCCGGTGACACCCGCGTCGCGGACAACAACCTCCCGCAGCCGGAACAGGAAGCACGGACCCTCGCCGTGCAGTACCAGCCCGACACCCGCGAGGTCAGCAACTGGCGCCGGGAGGCCATGGATGCGCTCGAGCCGAAGCCGGTCGTGGTGCTGGCGGCATTGCTGAAGGCCGAGCGCCCCTTCGTGACTCGCTGCGTGAAGCTCAATAACTACTGGTGTATCAAGAGCGCCCGCTGGAACGGTGAACTGGCTACCGACAACGAGGGCCATGTGGGCTTCGCCTCCGCCGATCACGGAGCGGATGCGGCAGCCATCCTGCTGCGGCGCTATTATCTGGAATTCAACCGCAAATCCGCCCTCGACATCGTCCGCCGCTGGGCGCCGGCCGAATGCAATGTCGCGACAGGAATCGGTGGTATTGCGGTGCTGGCGGTGAGGGGCATCGGCGGCACCGTGCGGGCGCAATATCTCGCTTCCCGCAGGAAGAAGGGCGGGGCGGTTCGCTATACGGCCAAAGCCAGCGCAGGCGGCAAGCCCGGTCGGGTCTCCATGGTGATCCCGATGAAGCCGAAGACGCCGCAATATCGCGTGCCCAGCATCGCCGAGGGCATGGGGGAGAAGCCGAAGCCCGTAAAGCCATCCCGGCCGCTGGTCGTCGCTCGCAGCAAATCGATGAGTGCCGCCTCGGCGACGCCTAAGCTTGCCCCGAAGGTGCAAGTCGCTGCGGCCTGTCCCTCCGAGGAGCAGCGCCACCGCAATTATGCGAGCCGGATGGTCGAAGGTTTGGGATTAAGTCCGAGCGACGACCTCAAGCTTTTTGCCCAGGATGGCGCGCCGCAGCCGAACCTGACCCATGTGATGCTAGCGATGTCGGCCTTCGAGCTGGGGGCTCTGCGAGCCAGCCCCGATCTGGTGGAGCAAGCCATCGAGCGGGCCGCCGCAAGATTGAAGGACGGCGTGAAGGCTGAAGAGAGGAAGGCGGACCTGTCTCAGGTGCCGGCGCAGAGCATAGAGCGTTGAAGCTGCCTTGCACGTTAGGACTTCAAGCCCCACCTTCAAGCTTGGCTTGAGAGCATTAGGTTCATCTTCGTGTCCGTCATCACCGATCTTGCCTCCCGCGCCGGGTCCGCTGCGCAATCGCTTTGGGAGGTCTCCGGCCAGCTGATCCAGCCCTCCCTCCGCCTCGGCGTCACGGGGCTTGCCCGCTCCGGCAAGACCGTCTTCACCACGGCTCTCGTGCATCATCTCACGCGCGGCACGAACCTGCCTGCCTTCCGCGCCTCCGCCGAGGGGCGGATCCGGCGTGCCCATCTGGCGCATCAGCCCGACGATGCGGTGCCACGCTTTCCCTATGAGGAACACATGGCGGCGCTCACCGAGAGCCGCCGCTGGCCGCAATCCACCAACAGGATCAGCGAGTTGCGGGTGGATGTTGAATATGAGCGCAAATCCGGCTGGCGCACGGGGCCGGCCTCGCTCGCCCTCGACATCGTCGATTATCCCGGCGAATGGCTGCTCGACCTCGC
The DNA here is from genome assembly GCF_016864375.1 of Microvirga sp. VF16. Taxonomy (GTDB): domain Bacteria; phylum Pseudomonadota; class Alphaproteobacteria; order Rhizobiales; family Beijerinckiaceae; genus Microvirga. Next base: position 1,849,180 of record NZ_CP069354.1, read on the forward strand.
GCTTCTCGATGCGGGATATGCGGAATGGTCCCGCCAGACCATCGAGGCGAGCCGCAAACGCGACCGGGTCGGGGCTGCGGGGCCCTGGCATGAGACCCTGAAAACCCTCGATGCTGCCGCTTCCGACGAGATGCTCGCGTTGAGAGCAAGCGAAGCCTTCAAGGATTATCTCACCGCCCTGCGTGCAGGCTCCGAGGCCGTTGCCACCACACCGCCCGGGCGCTTCCTCATGCCGGGCGATCTCGCGGGCTCGCCAGCGCTGACCTTCGCGCCTCTCGATCTTCCGCGTGGACAGCCCATCGCTCCGGGGAGCTTCGCGGCGCTCATGGAACGCCGGTTCGAAGCCTATAAGACCCATGTGGTTCGACCGTTCTTCCGTGATCATTTTCAGCGCATTGACCGCCAGATCGTCCTCGTTGACGTGCTGGCCGCCATCGATGCCGGGCCGGTGGCGCTTGCCGAATTGGAGGAGGCGCTCGATCAGGTGCTCATGGCCTTCCGGATCGGCCGCAACACGCTTCTGTCCCGCCTGTTCTCGCCCCGCGCCGACCGGGTCCTGTTTGCGGCGACCAAGGCCGATCATATCCACCACACCGATCACGACCGGCTGGACGCGATCCTGCGCCTCCTCGTGAATCGCGCCTCGCGCCGGACCGAGGCGGCCGGGGCCAGGGTCGGGACGGTGGCGCTCGCCTCCGTGCGCGCCACCCGCGAGACGACCATCCGCGAGGGCCGCGAAACCCTGCGCGCGGTCGCGGGCGTTCCCGAGGCCGGTGAGCGGGTCGGGGACGAGATCTTCGACGGCGAGACGGAGGCTGCGATCTTCCCGGGCGAGTTGCCGGAGACGCCGGAGGCCGTGTTCCAGGGTGCCATTCCGCCAGGCTCCTTCCGGTTCCCGCGCTTCCGTCCGCCGAAACTGCCGGTCGACGCAGCGGGCCGCATGGCCAAGATGCCCCATATCCGCCTCGACCGGGCCCTTGAATTCCTGCTGGGGGATCGCTTCGCATGAGCCGCCAACCTCGCGCCTATCGACTCGACGATCCGAACGTCACGGCCGGCGCCGTGCAGGTGACGGAGGAGCCCTTCGATGCCGTCGAGGCCGCTGACGGCGTTATGGTACCCATGGGCGAGAAGCGCCGCGCGCCCTGGCTCGCCATCCTTCTCTCCGCGCTGTCGGGCCTGCTTCTGCTGGGGCTCGGGCTCGCGGTCGAGAACCTGATCGTCGATCTCTATGCCATCGCGCCCTGGCTCGGCTGGGTGGCGTTGGCGCTCGCCGTCCTCGCCGTCCTGGCTTTTCTCGCCATCGTCGGGCGGGAAGCAGCAGGGATCTGGCGTGAGCAGAAGATCGAGCACCTGCGCGAGGCGGCCGTCGATGCACTTGCGGTGAAGGACCACAAGGCCGCCAAGGGTATCGTGTCCGATCTCCTCAGCCTTTACGGAGGCCGGGCCTCGGCGGCTCAAGGGAGCGCACGTCTGCGCGGGCTGACCGACGAGATCATCGATGCGGACGACCGTCTCGCCATTGCAGAGCGTGAGCTTCTCGCCCCGCTCGATATCCAGGCCAAGCGGGCGATCGCCGGTGCGGCGAAGCAGGTTTCCCTCGTTACGGCAGTGAGTCCGCGGGCCATCGTCGACGTGGCCTTCGTGATCTTCGTGGCGGTACGGCTCCTGCGAACGCTCTCGCGAATCTATGGCGGACGGCCCGGCCTGTTCGGATTCCTGCGACTGGCGAAGGCTGCCTTCAACCATCTCGCAGTGACGGGAGGCGTGGCTGTAGGCGACAGCCTCATGCAGCAGGTTCTGGGATTGGGTCTCGCGGCGCGAATCTCGGCCAAGCTCGGAGAGGGAGTCCTGAATGGGCTCATGACCGCCCGCTTCGGCCTCGCGGCCCTCTCGGTCTGCCGGCCGCTCCCCTTTATCCGCGAGGAGATGCCGAAGATCGGCGACGTGGCCGGTGAGCTGATCAGCCGAGCCGAAGCAGCGGCCTCTTAAGAGGTGCGGCAAATCGTTCTTAGCCGGCTTTTCCAGAGCTCATAAGAGGTGCCCTGGCCACTTAGACAAATCGATGACGCTTAATCTCGTTGTCGCCGACCCTGCTTGCCTATATAGGGGCGCCACGGTTCATCGGGGAAGAACGGCTGAACATGACAGATATCGTGATTGATGAGGGTTATCGTCCGACAGAAGACGAGCCCTTCATGAATGAACGGCAACGGGAGTATTTCAGGCGCAAACTGATCCGGTGGAAGCACGACATCCTCAAAGAGGCTCAGGAAACTCTCGCCACCTTGCAGAGCGAGAACGAGAATCATCCTGACCTTGCGGATCGCGCTTCCTCGGAAACGGATCGCGCCATTGAGCTTCGCGCCAGGGATCGCCAGCGCAAGCTCATTGCCAAGATCGATGCCGCGCTCGCGCGGATCGAGGACGGCAGCTACGGCTACTGCGAGGAGACCGGCGATCCGATCTCCCTCAAGCGCCTGGAGGCTCGCCCCATCGCAACGCTTTCTCTCGAGGCGCAGGAGCGCCACGAGAGAAACGAGCGGGTCTATCGGGACGACTGAGATCCTCCGCCACTAAATTAAAAGGGCTCCGCTTGCGGAGCCCTTTTTGTTTTCACTTTGACGTGTCCTAGCGCATCGTGCGGAAAAGTGGATCCACTTTTCCGCACGATGCTCTAGGGCCTCAGCCTTTCTTGGTCGGATCGAGCGGGCGCCCGAGAAGGCGGGCGAATTCCGCCTCGATATCCTCGACGGAGAACGGGTCTGTCGGCTTCTGGGCTGCCGCAGGCGCTTCCTTGGCCTGGGGCGGCAGAGGCGCCGTCACCGGCGGGGGAGGCGGCACCGGGCGGAGCGGCTCCGGAGCCGGGGCAGGCTTGACCGGAGGAGTAACTTCCGGCTCCTCAGCGAGATCCTCCTCGTCCTGCCGTTCGTCATGAGCAGCGACATGGTCCGCATCGGTTGAAGTCGGCTCGGGGAGCTCTTCCTCATCCCTAATGTCCTCAGGCTCTATCGGTGCCGCGACCGGTACCGGAGCGACAGGGGAGACCGGAGGAGGCACGGGGCTTGCGGGACGCTTCAGCGCCTCTTCGAGCTGTTTGGCCATATTCGACAGCAGGCCCGCATCGGGGGCCGAGCGCTGAGGCGGGGTCGGCTGTTCTACCGGGGCCGGCTCAGGCTCCCGGACCGGTTCCGGCCGCGCCGGAGGGGCAGGCGGAACCGGTGTGGCACGGGATTGGAACGGCGGCGGCGAAAAGGTCGGACGCGGCTCCGAGCGATCCACAGCCGGTGCGGGCGCGGACGGAGTGCTCTGGGGAGCATTCTGGAAAGAGGATGTCCGTGCCTCGGCGCGCAGGCCCTGGATGGCGGGAGCGGCCGAGATCGCAACGGCGTCAGGCTTGAGCACGGGCTCCGGGTGAGCCGGGATCGGGGCGCTCACCGTGGCGACCGGGGAGAGCTCCTCGTCGATATCGGACTCTTCCGAGGGGCGCCGTACGAAGGCGCCGAGCTGAGCCGCGAGCTGGCTCTCGATGGATGGGCGGCCGTTGGCTTCGACCTGTGGAGCACGGGGAGGCTGATCCAGGGTCGGCTCGAAGCGTTCGACACCCGTATCGTTGGACGGGGCGGGAATGCGGGCGCCGGCAACGCGAACGATGTTGGTCTCGATCACCACATCGTTGGGACCGCCGATGAGCAGAAGGTGCTCGACGTTGTCGCGACGGAGAAGAAGAAGCTGCCGTTGCCGGTCGAGATCATAGACGTCGACGATGCCAAGGCGCGGTTGACGGCTGCTGCGACCGCGATCGCTGCCCGGCATCATGAGGCGGGCGCCTGTCAGCTTGCGGAAGACTACACCGAAGAGCACGAGCAGGATCAGAATGATCGCGAATGCAATCGCAAATTGGACTGCCCGAGACGCTTCGAGACCGAAAAGAGATGACACGATGTACTCTCAAGTGTTGGCAGGCCTATGCAGGCCAGTTCTGTGGTGGTTGTACCACATTGACCGTCAAAGCCAGCGGCAAGGTTAACAGATGGTTAACAGGGGCTGGCTTCCGAGAGCGGGCATGTGGGTGAGGAAAGGTCCTCAACGATGGGACCAAGATGGGTCTGTTCATCCCTTCATCAAGGAAAATAGGGATTTCGTATGGCGAAATCGTCCCGCAAGGGCGTTCCTTGGGCTGTTCGGCCCTTGCATCCGCTCGCGGCTCCGCCTTAGAGGTCGATCAACAATTAGCGTGTAAGATGAACGACAAAGATCGAGCGGCTGGCTGCAACGTTGCATCCGGTGCCGTAAGGCACACCCGCCTCCGTTGAGGATGTTGACATTCCATGGCTTACGAGGGCGACACGCCAAAAGGCTCGGCCATCGACCGTTCTGACCGTCACGGCCATATCGGGTGGGTCCTGCTTCTGGCCAGCATTCTGGTCGGCGCCACTTTAAGCCTGCGTTTCCTCGGCATAGAGCAGGCTCAGCCTCTGATTCTCGGGCTTCTCGCCTTCTTCGCCATGGCCGGCGTTTTCTTCCTCTTCGCCATGGCCATCGGTGTCGTGCGGTTTTCAGGGCAAACAGCGCGCAACGATATCACCAAGCTCATGGCCGACACATCGACCGATGGCCTTGTGGTGGTCGAGGATGACGGGCGTATTACTTACGCCAATGAGGCTTATCTCTCCTTCGCCGGATTGCAGGGCGGGGAGGTGCGTCCCGTCGAGCGCCTGTTCATGGGCGCGCCCGAAGTTTCCGAGGCGATCTATAGGCTGGCCCAGGCCGCGCGAGAGCATCGCACAGGCGCGGAGGAAATCCGCCTGTCGCCCTCGTTGAACGGTGCGCAGGAATTCGGCTGGTATCGCGTGCGCGTGCGTCCGGTGCCGCGCCCCAACGGACGGCAGGCGGCGCTCTGGGTCATCTGCGAGGTGACGCATGAGCGCGAGCGCCAGGAGAACGTGTTCCAGGAGCTCCAGCATGCCATCGACTATCTCGATCACGCCCCGGCGGGCTTCCTGTCGGTCGATCCCGAAGGCTCGATCATCTATCTCAACGCGACCCTCGCCTCATGGCTGGATTACGATCTTGCCCAGGTCGGCTCCGGTGGGCTGAACATTACCGACATTGTGCCGCGCGACGTCGTCGCGATGATGACGTCGTTCTCCGGCGAGCCGGGCAGCGTGCGTACGGAGACCTTCGATCTCGACCTGCGCCGCCGCAACGGTCAGTTCCTTCCCGTGCGCCTCTATCACCGCATCGCCTTCGGACAGGACGGCCGGATGGGCGCCTCCCGGACACTCGTTCTCAATCGCTCGGCCGGCGGGGAGGTCGATGAAGGACAGCGCGCCGCCGAAGTGCGCTTCGCTCGCTTCTTCAACAACACGCCTATCGCCATCGCGACGGTCGATCAGGCGGGCCGGATCGTCCACGCCAATGCACCCTTCTCCAAACTGTTCGGCACGTTGGCGCGTCCGGGCGAGAGCGGCGGCAACGGCACGTCCATTCTCCACACGTTCCGTGAGCGCGGTCCCATTGAGGCCGCCCTCAAGGCGGCGGCGGAGAACAAGGGGGACATTCCGCCCCTGGAGCTTCAGACCGCGGGAGAAAATGGCGGTTCCGTCCGGGTCTGGGTGACGCCGGTCGGGGATACGGGCGCGGAAGGCGAGACGGCAATCCTCTACGCCCTCGACACCACCGATTTCCGTAAAGTGGAGGAGCAGCTCGCCCAATCGCAGAAGATGAATGCGGTGGGTCAGCTCGCCGGCGGCGTGGCGCACGATTTCAACAACGTGCTGCAGGCGATCATCGGCTACAGCGATCTGCTGCTTGCCAACCACCGGCCGACCGATCCGTCCTTCCAGGACATCATGCAGATCAAGCAGAACGCGAACCGGGCCGCGAGCCTGGTGCGGCAGCTGCTCGCCTTCTCGCGCCGCCAGACCCTGCGGCCGGAGGTGTTGAATCTCAATGACCGGCTCTACGATCTCTCCATGCTGCTGAAGCGCCTGCTCGGCGAGCGCGTGGAACTGGATCTCAGCCACGGCCGCGATCTGTGGTTCGTGAAGGCGGACGTGAACCAGTTCGAGCAGGTGGTGGTGAACCTCGCGGTCAATGCGCGCGATGCCATGCCCAACGGCGGCAAGCTCGCAATCCGCACGGCGAACATTTCCACGACTGAGGCCGCACGGCTCAATGTGAGTGCGATGCCGCCGGCCGATTATGTGGTTGTCGAGGTGTCCGATACGGGCTCGGGCATGACGCCGGAGGTTCTGGAAAAGATCTTCGAGCCCTTCTTCACCACCAAGGAAGTCGGCAAGGGCACGGGCCTCGGGCTCTCTACCGTCTTCGGCATCGTCAAGCAGTCGGGCGGCTATATTGACGTGAACTCGAAGCCCGACGAGGGCACGACCTTCAGCATCTACCTGCCGCGCCACATTCCGGACGTTCAGGAAGCTCCCGAAGAAACGAAGGCCGACGCGCCGAAGAAGCCAGCCGCCGACATGACGGGGCAGGGCACCATCCTCCTCGTGGAGGACGAGGATCCGGTTCGTGCCGTCAATGCCCGAGCACTCTCCGCCCGCGGCTACACGGTGCTGGAGGCGGCCTCCGGCATCGAGGCGCTGGAGATCATCCAGGAACGTGGCGCGCCCGTCGATCTCGTGGTCTCCGACGTGGTCATGCCGGAGATGGACGGACCGACCCTGCTTGGCGAATTGCGCAAGCTCTATCCCGACCTGAAGGTGATTTTCGTCTCCGGCTATGCCGAGGAAGCCTTCCGCAAGAACCTGCCGGAAGGGGAGGAGTTCAACTTCCTGCCCAAGCCCTTCAGCCTGCGCCAGTTGGTCGAGATCGTGAAGCAGGTGATGGGGCGATAAGCTCCTGAATTAACTCAGTTTTAACCCTGCGGCATCGTGCCCTGCGAGAGGGCTGTGAATTTTTCCATGAGAACAAAAAAAGAACTTGCGAGAGAGAACAAAGTAAGTACATATATTTCCTCAACACCGCGTTGAGATTCAACTCCCCTCCGTGCCATAAGGATGTCGGTCATGTCACAGTCCTCTCTGAGACTGGTGGAAAGCTCATCAATGGATAAAGATAAATCGAAAGCTCTCGACGCGGCGCTCTCCCAGATCGAGCGTGCCTTCGGCAAAGGCTCGATCATGCGGCTCGGCAAAGGCCAGCAGCCCGTGGAAATCGAGACCGTTTCGACGGGTTCCCTCGGCCTCGACATCGCGCTCGGCGTCGGTGGTCTGCCCCGCGGCCGCATCATCGAGATCTACGGGCCGGAATCTTCGGGCAAGACGACGCTCGCCCTGCACACCATCGCCGAAGCCCAGAAGAAGGGGGGCGTCTGCGCCTTCGTGGACGCGGAGCACGCGCTCGATCCGGTCTATGCCCGCAAGCTCGGTGTGAACCTGGACGACCTCCTGATCTCGCAGCCCGATACGGGCGAGCAGGCCCTTGAGATCGCCGATACGCTGGTGCGCTCCGGCGCGGTCGACGTGCTGGTCATCGACTCGGTCGCGGCGCTCACTCCGAAGGCTGAACTCGACGGCGAGATGGGCGAGGTCCAGCCGGGCCTTCAGGCCCGCCTGATGAGCCAGGCCCTGCGCAAGCTCACCGGTTCGATCTCGCGCTCGAACACGATGGTGATCTTCATCAACCAGATCCGCATGAAGATCGGCGTCATGTATGGCTCGCCGGAGACGACGACGGGCGGCAATGCGCTCAAGTTCTATGCCTCCGTGCGCCTCGACATCCGCCGCGTTTCGACCCTGAAGGATCGCGACGATCCGATCGGCAATCAGGTACGCGTGAAGGTCGTCAAGAACAAGGTCGCTCCGCCCTTCAAGCAGGTCGAGTTCGACATCATGTTCGGCGAGGGCGTGTCCAAGGTGGGCGAGCTCATCGATCTGGGCGTCAAGGCCGGCATCGTCGACAAGTCCGGCGCCTGGTTCTCCTATGACAGCCAGCGCCTTGGCCAGGGCCGCGAGAACGCCAAGCAATTCCTGCGCGACAACCCCGAGATCGCCGGCAAGATCGAGGCCCTCATCCGCCAGAATGCCGGCTTGCTCGCCGATCGCATCCTGGAGCAGGCGACCCCGACCGCCGACGACCTCGATGAGGGAACCGCGGATTAAGTTTGCTCTCCTTCAAGGGCAAAGAGAGGCCGTCGCGAGAGATCGCGGCGGTCTTTTCGTTTGTTCTCCTGACCAAACGTCATCCCGGACGAAGCGCAGCGGAGATCCGGGATCGTGCAAACCGGCTTGGCACTGTCATCCCGGGGCCGCGCAGCGGAGCCCGGGATCCATAACCACGACCTTCAACCAGTTCGGCGCCGTCAGCGGTTATGGATCCCCGCCTGCGCGGGGATGACGAGGTTGAAGTCCAAGCGCCACACTCGTCTTGCGATCCCGGATCGCCTGTCGGCGTCCGGGATGACGCAAGGGATTAGACGACGCGCCGCCTCGACAGGGCGGGCGCGGGCGGCTAAAACCGGCCACCACCAAGACCTTTCGGGCCTGAAAAGCCCCTATCCCTGAGTTTGAAAACCCATGAGCGGCGTCAACGAAATCCGGTCGGCCTTCCTCGATTACTTTGCCAAGAACGGCCATGAGGTCGTGGCCTCGAGCCCCCTCGTGCCGCGCAACGACCCGACCCTGATGTTCACGAATGCCGGCATGGTGCAGTTCAAGAACGTCTTCACCGGTGTCGAGAAGCGCCCCTACAGCACGGCCACGACGTCGCAGAAATGCGTGCGCGCCGGCGGCAAGCACAACGATCTCGACAATGTGGGCTACACGGCGCGTCACCACACGTTCTTCGAGATGCTTGGCAACTTCTCGTTCGGCGATTATTTCAAGGAGCGCGCCATCGAGCTCGCCTGGAACCTGATCACCAAGGAGTTCGATCTGCCGAAGGACAAGCTCCTCGTCACCGTCTACCACACGGACGACGAAGCGGCGGACCTGTGGAAGAAGATCGCCGGTTTCTCGGATTCCAAGATCATCCGCATCCCGACCTCGGACAATTTCTGGCAGATGGGCGATACCGGCCCCTGCGGCCCGTGCTCGGAGATCTTCATTGACCAGGGCGAGAGCCTCTGGGGCGGCCCTCCCGGTAGCCCGGAAGAGGACGGCGACCGGTTCCTGGAGTTCTGGAACCTCGTCTTCATGCAATACGAGCAGATCGAGCCCGGCAACCGCATCGGCCTGCCCAAGCCCTCCATCGATACCGGCATGGGCTTGGAGCGCGTCTCCGCGATCCTGCAGGGCGTGCATTCGAACTACGACACGGACCTGTTCCGCACCCTGATCGAGGCCGTGGCGCACGCCACCGGCGTGGCACCAGAGGGTGAGCGCAAGGCCTCCCACCGGGTGATCGCCGATCACCTGCGCACCTCCTGCTTCCTCGTCGCCGATGGCGTGCTGCCGTCGAACGAGGGCCGCGGCTACGTGCTTCGCCGCATCATGCGCCGCGCCATGCGCCATGCGCAGCTTCTGGGCGCCAAGGATCCGCTCATGTACCGCCTCGTACCGGCCTTGGTGCGCGAGATGGGACAGGCCTATCCAGAGCTCATCCGCGCCGAGGCGCTGATCACCGAGACTCTGAAGCTGGAAGAGACCCGCTTCCGCAAGACCCTGGAGCGCGGCCTCATCATCCTCGACGAGGAAACCCGTGAGCTCACGAAGGGGCAGAACCTCTCCGGCGACACGGCCTTCACCCTCTACGACACCTATGGCTTCCCGCTCGACCTGACGCAGGACGCGCTGAAGCCCCGCGGCATCGGCGTCGACACGGATGCCTTCAACGCCGCCATGGAGCGCCAGCGCGAGAAGGCGCGCGCGGCCTGGTCCGGTTCGGGCGAGGCGGCGACCGAGACCGTCTGGTTCGGCGTCAAGGAGCGTACCGGCGCCACCGACTTCCTCGGCTATGACACCGAGACGGCCGAGGGCATCGTCCTGGCGCTTCTAAAGGACGGCCAGGAGGTGACCGAGCTCAAGGCTGGCGAGACCGGCCTCGTGGTCCTCAACCAGACGCCGTTCTACGGCGAATCCGGCGGTCAGGTCGGCGATACCGGCGTGATGCAGGGCGAGGGCGCGCGCGTGTTCGTGACCGGCACCGAGAAGAAGCTCGGCGACCTCTTCGTGCACCGCGTCACCGTGGAGCACGGCTCCCTGAAACTCAATCAGTCGCTGGAGCTGATCGTCGATCACGAGCGTCGCTTCGCCGTGCGCTCCAACCATTCGGCGACCCATCTCTTGCACGAGGCCCTGCGCCAGGTGCTCGGCGATCATGTGGCCCAGAAGGGATCGCTGGTGGCGCCAGATCGCCTGCGCTTTGACTTCAGCCATCCCAAGCCCATCGAGGATGCGGAACTGGCCAGGGTCGAGGAGATTGCCAACAAGGTGCTGCTCCAGAACGAGCCGGTCGTCACCAAGCTCATGGCAGTGGACGAGGCCATTGAATCCGGCGCCCGCGCGCTCTTCGGTGAGAAATATGGCGACGAGGTCCGCGTGGTCTCCATGGGCAAGGGCGAGACCAACAAGGCTTTCTCCATTGAGCTTTGCGGCGGCACCCATGTGAACCGCACCGGCGATATCGGCGTCGTCACCATCGTCGGCGAGAGCGCGGTCGCCGCAGGCGTGCGCCGTCTCGAAGCCATGACAGGCGATGCCGCACGCCGTCACCTCGCCGAGGAAAGCCGCCGCTTACGTGAAGTCGCGGGTCTTTTGAAGACTCCGGTGGACGAAGTCTCCGCGCGCCTCACGGCCCTGCTGGAAGAGCGCCGCAAGCTGGAGCGCGATCTGGCCGAGGCCCGCCGCAAGCTCGCCATGGGCGGCGGTAGTGCGGGCGGGGACGATCCGGTCAAGGACATTGCCGGCATCAAGCTTATGGCGCGTGCGGTCACCGGCGTCGAGATGAAGGACCTCAAGAGCCTCGCCGACGAGGGCAAGAAGCGCCTTGGCTCCGGCGTCGTCGCCATCGTCGGCGTTGGGGAAGACGGCAAGGCCGGCATCGTCGTCGGCGTGACCGAGGACCTGACCGCGAAGGTCGATGCGGTTGCGCTCGTGCGCGTCGGGTCGGAAAAGCTCGGCGGCAAGGGCGGCGGCGGACGCCGCGACATGGCCCAGGCCGGCGGCCCCGACGGTGCCCAGGCGGAAGCCGCACTCGCTGCCATCGAGGCGGCGCTGGCGGCTGCTTGAGAGTTGGCGTCATCCCGGACGGAGCAAGCCGATCCGGGATCGTCGGCAGAATAGGCGTCAGACACTCAACACTGTCATCCCCGCGCAGGCGGGGATCCATAACCACGACATTCAGAGGAATTGCACAGCGGTATCCGCTTCGCTTTCCTTGCATCGTCAGCGGTTATGGATCCCGGGCTCCGCTACGCGGCCCCGGGATGACGGTTGGAGAGCAGCGCCTCAATCGTGATCCGGGTGCTGGCGCGACGCCATCTTCTCCAACTCCGCCGGCGTCGCGTAATCGTCCGTCCGCTGGCCGGGCAGGGTGTGCAGCATCTCGAAGGCGGGAAGCTTGCTCTCGAGGCCATACTGGATCTCCGGCGTGACCCGGCCCGGCTCGTCGAGGCTACCGATCGAGACACTGATGCGGTCGTTCTCCAGATAGGAATAGGTGAGCGGCGTCCCGCAATCGCGGCAGAAGCCGCGCTCCGCGGCCTCCGAACTCCTGAAAACGCCGAGCTCACCCTTCGTCCAGACCAGATCCTTGCGTGGCACGCCGGTGAGCGGCGCGAAATAATTGCCGAAGGCCTTCTGGCACATGCGGCAATGGCAGATGCTGGCATGGGTCGGCTCGGACATCAGTGCATAGCGGACCGCACCGCATTGGCAGCCCCCGGTCATGACTGACTTCGTGGCATTGGTCATGGTATTTTCCCCTGTCTCGATCGATCAGCTAGATCCGAAGGCTCCGGTGTCAACTTGGCTGGGCGAATCGACCATCCGGGCCCTGATGGCTTAAGGAAATGATTCACTATTGCGCCGGTTCCTCAACCTTTCCGAAAGTGCCGTTGTGACCCGGCCCGATGAATCCGTTGCGCCTTCGGAAAGCCACCTCTCCCCGGCTCGCCGACTGCTCGTGATTCATAACCCGACCGCCGGCCGCGGCGAGCGCCGGCGGCTGGCGGCCATCCTGGCCGCATTTCGGAAGGAGGCGGTGCATGTCGAGCTGCAGGCGACGGCGAGCGCCGGCGATGCCGAGCGGGTCGCGCGGGATTGCAGGTCCGACATCGACGTTCTGGTGGTGGCCGGAGGCGACGGCACGATCAACGAGGCGACCAACGGCCTGATGGCGTGGGAGGGAGCGTCGGTGCTGGCGCTTGGGATCATCCCCATCGGCACCACGAATGTGTTGGCGCGAGACCTGCGCATTCCGAGACAGGCCGATGCGCTGGCGCGCCTTCTCGCCCATGGACGCACACGGGAGATTCATGTGGGCTGCGCGAATGGGCGATATTTCTCGCTCATGTGCGGGGTCGGCATGGATGCGCATATCGTCAACCGCACCAGTCTTCGCCTGAAGAAAAGGATCGGCAAGCTGGCTTATGTCCTGCAGGGCCTGCGCGAGCTCGTGGCCGGGGTGCCGCGCCGCTATCGGGTCGAGATCGATGGATCGGAGGTGGTGGAGGCAGCCTCCGTCATCGTGGCGAAGAGCCGGTTCTATGGCGGCGAATTCCAGCTCGCTCCTCAGGCGGATATCGGCAAGCCCGAATTCCAGGTCTGCCTTTTCCTGCGTGGCGGGCGGCTGAGTACGCTCCTCTACATTATCGGCATGGGCATAGGTCATCTCGACCGTATGCCGGGCTATCGGACGGTTGCGGCCAAAGCGGTTCGCATCTCTGGTCATGACGGTGATCCGGCGCAACTGGACGGGGATTGCCGAGGCAACCTCCCGCTCGAGATCGGCTTGGGCGAGCGACCGTTATCCGTGATCGTGCCCTGACGTGCCGCAAAAGAAAACGGCCGGGCGAAACCCGGCCGTCAACGTCGTCAAATCTGGCGGGGCAAGCCTTAAGCGGCCATGGCCTTTTTGAGGTTTTCGTCGATCTTGTCGAGGAAGCCGGTGGTCGAGAGCCACTTCTGCTCGGCGCCGACCAGGAGCGCCAGGTCCTTGGTCATGAAGCCGGCCTCGACCGTGTCGACGCAGACCTTCTCCAGCGTCGCGGCAAAGCGGGCGAGCTCGGCGTTGTCGTCGAGCTTGGCCCGATGGCTCAGGCCGCGGGTCCAGGCGAAGATCGAGGCGATCGAGTTGGTCGAGGTCTCCTTGCCCTTCTGGTGCTCGCGGTAATGGCGCGTCACCGTGCCGTGCGCCGCTTCCGCCTCGACCGTCCGGCCGTCCGGCGTCATCAGCACCGAGGTCATCAGGCCGAGTGAGCCGAAGCCCTGCGCCACCGTGTCGGACTGCACGTCGCCGTCATAGTTCTTGCACGCCCAGACATAGCCGCCCGACCACTTCAGCGCCGAGGCCACCATGTCGTCGATCAGGCGGTGCTCATACGTGATGCCCACCGCATCGAACTTCGCCTTGAACTCGTTCTGGTAGACCTCCTCGAAGATGTCCTTGAAGCGGCCGTCATAGGCCTTCAGGATGGTGTTCTTCGTGGAGAGGTAGACGGGGTACTTGCGGTTCAGGCCGTAGTTCATCGAGGCGCGGGCAAAATCCCGGATCGACTCGTCGAGGTTGTACATCGCCATGGCGACGCCGGCCTCGGGGAACTTGAACACCTCCTTCTCGATCACCGTGCCGTCCTCGCCCTCGAACTTGATCGACAGCCGGCCCTTGCCCGGCACCTTGAAGTCGGTCGCCTTGTACTGGTCGCCGAAGGCGTGGCGGCCGACGATGATCGGCTGGGTCCAGCCGGGCACCAGGCGCGGCACGTTCTTGCAGATGATCGGCTCGCGGAAGATCACGCCGCCGAGGATGTTGCGGATGGTGCCGTTGGGCGACTTCCACATCTCCTTGAGCTTGAACTCCTCGACGCGGCCCTCGTCCGGGGTGATGGTGGCGCATTTGACGCCGACGCCGTACTTCCTGATCGCCTCGGCCGCCTCGACCGTGACCTTGTCGTTGGTGGCGTCGCGGTGCTCGACGCCGAGGTCGTAGTATTTCAGGTCGATGTCGAGATACGGGTGGATCAGCTTGTCTTTGATGAAGTGCCAGATAATGCGGGTCATCTCGTCGCCGTCGAGCTCGACGACCGGATTCGCGACCTTGATCTTCGCCATGATCTCACCTTGCGCTTTAGGGCTTGAAACACTCCTGCCTGCGGCAGGATGGTTGCGGGGGCTATAGCGCGGTTAAGTCCGGGGGGGAAGGTGGGGGCAGGGCAGGAATTCAGCGCTTTCCCACCTATCGCGGAATTTTTGCAGTCTCTGTGCACAAAGCTGCGCTGAAGAGCGAGTTGACAGTTGCCGCTTTGCTTCGAACTGCCTCCGGAACCTCGGGGCTTTTCACGAGGGTAGCGGTCGTCTCGAGGATGGCCTTGTCGCAGAGACAGGCACCGCGGCCATGCCGTTCATAGCAAAGATCGTGGGCCCGGCAGGCCCTATCCAAGGCGTCGATGGGAGACGCCCGATCTGCATCGCCTGCGCCGCACCAGTTTCCGTGGAACAAGGGAGGCGCCTGATTGGACGAGGTGCTCGGCGACGGCGCCGCAAGGGCATGGCCCAGGAGCCATGGAATCAGACAAAGACTTGTCGCAAGGCAGCGCAACAGAGGCACTCGGGAATCCATGAAGCCGAAAAAGACGTGACGCTATGACGTAAGACTGCAGGAATTAAGAGACATCCATGGGTCTGAGTTCCCTTTAGGGGAAAACTCACCACGCCACGTGCGCTTCCGCACGGAAAGCCAAGCTTATCCGTAGTTCAGATCCTCTCATTCCGGCGGCTTCCTCAGAGGCATCAGATCCGACAATTCGGATCAAGGGCGCCACCGGAGGAACTTTGTTGAACAAAAGGGGAGCTGACATGCGTCTTGCTATCATTCTCGGAGCGGCGGCCTTGGTTCTGGCAGGCTGCCAGACGGCCGAGCAATCCATGGCCAATGCCGATTCCGTCTGCATGGAATCGGGCCTGAAGCCCGGCACGAAGACCTACGAGCGTTGCCGGAACGCCAACTACCGCAACAACGTCGCCCAGTCGAATGCGGCCGCCAGCCAGGTGGCCGTCGGCACGGCGGTCGGCGTTGTCGGCGGCGCGGCCATCGGCGCGGCCGCGGCCCGTCCGGGCTATTACTGCGGCTGGGGCGGCTGCTGGTAAGCAGGCGTCCGAAGCAGCGGTTCAAGCATGAGGGGCCTCCCCGAGTATCTCGGGGAGGCTTTTCATAGGGCGGCTTTCCGACTTCTTTCGCTCATCGACGGAGCTAGTCGTGGCATCGGGTTTGGCGCTATGGGAATGCATCTTTCATCCAAGCTGACCGAACCTCAATGACCCGCCCGATCATCATCCTTGTCGAACCGCAACTGGCCGAGAACATCGGCATGGTGGCGCGGGCGATGGCTAATTTCGGGCTGTCGGAACTGCGCCTCGTGTCGCCGCGCAACGGCTGGCCCAAGAAGGGGGCGCATTCAGCGGCCTCCGGGGCGACCCATGTGCTGGAAGGGGCGAAGCTCTATGACACCGTCCGCGAGGCCATTGCGGATCTGAATTTCGTCTTCGCCACGACCGCTCGGGAGCGGGGGCAGATGAAGCGGGTTTTCGCGCCTGATGCGGCCATATCGGAGGCGCACCAGCGCATCGGAGCAGGGCAGGGCATCGGCATCCTGTTCGGAAGGGAACGGACAGGGCTTGAGAACGACGAGGTGTCGCTTGCCGATGCCATCATCACGTTCCCGGTCGATCCGAAATTCTCCTCGCTCAATCTCGCGCAGGCTGTCCTTCTCGTATCCTACGAATGGCACAAGCTCGCCACAGGCGGTTCGCTGCCCTTTGACGGTGGTCGGCAATCGCCGCCTGCTCCGCGTGAGATGGTGATGTCGTTCTTCGACTATATCGAGACCGAGCTCGATGCGGTGAACTTCTATCCCGAGGATAAGAAACCAACGATGACCCGCAACATGCGGGATATCTTCCATCGACTCGAAATGTCGGAGCAGGAAGTGCGCACCCTGCGTGGGGCGATTCGTGCTCTTGCGGAAGGACGCAGGTTGAGAAAGCCTTAATCTAATCGTGGCTTTATTACGGTCGGGCGCTATCTGCCCGATTGACCATAGAGGTCGAAACGACGATGCGCCGCTTCCTGCTGCCTGTCCTGTTCCTTGGCGTCTCTCTCGCCTCCTCATCGGCGCACGCGGCAACGCCGCCGCAACAACCCGAGCAGGGGCCGGGCGGGCGCGACTACAAGTCGACTGAAGTGGTGAAGCGGGCCGTTGGTACGGCAAGCTCCGGAACCTTCGTGTTCCATGGTGCCGATGCGCCCGCGAAACCGCGCCCGGTCGTGGTGTTCCTGCATTCCTGGGGGGGCGTAAATCCGGGCCTTTATGGCGGCTGGATCGACCACTTGGCGCGCAAGGGCCATCTCGTGCTCTTTCCGCGCTTCCAGGATGTGAACCGCTCCCGTCCCGCCGACGCGTCGAACCTCGCCGAAGATCTGATCCAAGGTGCTCTCGCGGAGCTGGCCGAAGATCCGCATGCCAGACCTGACAGGGACCGGGTTGCTTTCATCGGGCATTCGGCTGGCGTGCCCCTCGCGCTCAATCTGGCGGCCGGGGTGGGTTCGGGGAAGGTTCCGGCCCCGAAACTGATCTTCGGCCTGATGCCGGGCGGCATCGCGTCCAACGAAAAGGAGCGCGGCATCCTCCTGCGGGATCTCTCGACCATCGATCCGGCCACCATGATCATTACCATGAGCGGCGATCGCGACTATCTGCCGAGCGACCGAGCCTCGCGCCTGATCCTGCAGCAGGCATCGGCCGTCCCGGCGACCCGCAAGCTGTTCATGCGGGCCTCCTCCGACGATCACGGCTTTCCGGCCTTGACGGCGACACTCGCGTCTCCTGGGTCTCCCAAGGCCGATTACGATGCTTCCAAGATCAAGCTGCCGCCCGATCCGCCTCGCGATCCGAAGCAGAGGAATACCTGGCGCTGGAGCGCCGACATGGCGCTCACCGGGCCCCAGACGATCCTGACTCAACAGCTCGGGAACAACGTCACCGATACCCTCGATTACCTGGCCTTCTGGAAGACCTTCGATATCGCATCCGAGGCAGCCTTCGGCGGTAAGGATGCGAGCGCTCTCCTGCGCGATCCCAAATTCGTCGACATGAGCACCTGGAGCGACGGCTGGCCCGTCAAGCGCCTCTCGGCTCAGATGCCAAAAGGCGAGGGGCCGGAAGCCAAGGAAGAGCGGGGGCCGCGCCGCAGGCTGAACACGGCGCCCACGGAAACCAAGCAGGGATTGTAGGACTTTCTGACCAAGTTGCGTTCGTAAGGGTTAGTCATGCGTGTCGATCTTCTGGCGGGAGCAACCTATAATCCCGCCGTCATGCCGTCTCCGGTTCCCACCATCCTCGTCTTCGATTCCGGTCTCGGCGGGCTCACGGTCTTCTCCGAGGTGCTGAAGGTTCGCCCCGATGCCCGTTATGTCTACGCGGCGGATGATGCCGGGTTTCCTTACGGGCGCCTGACCGAGGCGGTTTTGGCGGAGCGGGTCGTGGCCGTGATGGAGCGGCTTCTCGCTCTCCATAATCCCGATATCGTCGTGGTGGCCTGCAATACGGCATCGACCATCGTGCTGCCGCATCTGCGCGAGCGGTTCTCCATACCTTTTGTAGGCACCGTTCCGGCCATCAAGCCAGCGGCGAAGACGACGCAGACCGGCTACGTCACGGTTCTGGCCACCCCCGGGACGGTTGCACGGGACTATACCCGTGATCTCATCGAAACCTATGCGGCAGGCTGCAGGGTCAATCTCGTCGGCTCGCGCCGCTTGGCCGGCTTTGCCGAGGCGGAGCTTGCGGGCAATCCGGTTTCCGACGAAGAGCTGCTCGACGAGCTCAAGCCCTGCTTCATCGAGGATGCGGGCGGCAGGACCGACGTGGTGGCGCTAAGCTGCACCCATTATCCGCTGCTTCTCCAGCGCTTCCAGTCCTTGGCGCCCTGGCCGGTGACCTGGATCGATCCGGCTCCCGCCATCGCCCGCCGGGTAACCCAGCTGATCGGCCAGCCGGTTCCGGGCCACGAAGCTGACGAGAACGAAGCCATGGCCGTGTTCACGAGCGGGGCGGGGATCAGCGTTGCATTACGTGGAGCGCTGCAGGACAAGGGACTGCCGTTCGTAGCCATTGAGGATATGCCGCTGCTCGTGGGTTAGCCCCCAGCTCGTCATCCCGGACGAAGCAAAGCGGCGATCCGGGATCGGGTGCAGGATATAGCGCGGTTTTCCCTCCCCCTTGTGGGGAGGGTCAGGGTGGGGGTGTTGGCGCCTTACCTTGATAGGCTATCGCTCACACCCCCACCTCCAACACCTCCCCACAAGGGGAGGAGGGTTCGGGTACCACTCTCGTCTTGCGATCCCGGTTTCTGCTGCGCAGCCCCGGGATGACGAGAGGCTCAGACATCAATTGACTTTCCCGCCTTTTCCGCCTAAATGCCTCCCGTTCACGCGGTCCTCACGGGCCGCGTAACTTTTTACGCTCCCGTGGCCCGGCTTTGGTCGGCCTGTCGTCCCGTCCCTCGAGATGGCCCTTTGGGCCTCCTCGGGATGAGGGGAAGAGGAGGGCGCGTTCCTCGCAAATTCGACAACAAAGAGGAACAGCGATGTCGAAGCGCATTCAGGCCAAGCATAAGCTTGACCGCCGCATGGGTCAGAATATCTGGGGCCGCCCGAAGAGCCCTGTGAACCGCCGCGAATACGGCCCCGGCCAGCACGGCCAGCGCCGCAAGGGCAAGATGTCTGACTTCGGCACGCAGCTGCGCGCCAAGCAGAAGCTGAAGGGCTACTACGCCAACATCACCGAGAAGCAGTTCCGCCGCTACTACGCGGAGGCGATCCGCCTGAAGGGCGACTCGGGTGAGAACCTGGTTGGCCTGCTCGAGCGCCGTCTCGACGCGGTCGTGTACCGCGCGAAGTTCGTCGCGACCCCGTTCGCCGCCCGTCAGTTCGTCAACCATGGTCACGTGAAGGTCAACGGCCGTCGCGTCAACATCCCGAGCTATCAGGTGAAGGCCGGCGATGTGATCGAGGTGAAGGACAAGTCGAAGCAGCTCGAAGTCGTCGTCGTGGCGAGCCAGCTCGCCGAGCGCGACGTTCCGGACTACATCGAGGTCGATCACTCCAAGATGACGGCTCGCGTGACGCGCATCCCGACCCTGTCGGAAGTGCCGTACCCGGTCCAGATGGAACCGAACCTCGTGATCGAGTTCTATTCGCGCTAATCTGCGAAGAGCCGGTTTCGGAAAACAGGAAGGCCGCCCAATGGGCGGCCTTTTTGCTGTCTGGGGTTATTGTTGCTGCACCGGGCCGCGGGGGTCGCCCTGGTGCATGCCGATGCGGTGATGGTCCCGGCCATGGCCGCGGCGCCCATCGCGGGCATTCCAGCGAGGACCGTCAACGTTCACGGCTTCCCGCAAGAGGCGGGGAGCGATCCGCTTCTGGTCTTCACTGAGGCTGTCCCAGAGCGGACGCAGGGCGGTGGTGACGGCGGCCGAGCGCTGGGCACCCTCATTCATCATGGTGCTGCGCCGCTCGAGGCGCTGCATGAAATCCATGGACTGGCGCTGTTCGCGGGTCGGGCGTTGCTCGAAGCGGGAGAAGCGCTCGGTCGCGGAGGTGCGGATGGCGGTCTCGACGGGTGCCCAGAGACGCTCCTGATCGGCGGAAAGCTTCAGACCGGCCTTGATCGAGGCGATGCGGGCATCGACGAGCCGGTTGAAATCGTCCTGGCTCATGCGCGGCCGGCGATTCTGCTGCTGATCCTGGGAGGCCGCCGGCGCGTTCGGAACAGGATTCTGCTGCGCCAAGGCATAGGTGCCGGAGCCGGCCATCAGGACAACGAGAGCGATGGTGGCAATGGTCTTCATGCGGATATCCTCCGTGGTGGCGATAGGATTAGATTGCTCCGATCCTGCTCTCACTCAGGTGAAGGCAGCATGAACTTTTCGTCATGTGGATAAAGGCTACTCGCACTGTCATTCCGGGCTCCGCTGCGCGGCCCCGGAATGACAGTCGAGACGAGAAGTTAGGTCTTACAGCCGCTTCAGGAACCCTGCGAATCGCATCAGTCCCTCCGGCCAGGGGCCGTGGCCGCTTTCCGTGTTGAGGTGGCCTGCATCACCGGCATCGACGATGGCAGAGCCCCAGGCATAGGCGATGTCTTCCGCCTTGGCGTAGTCGCAATGCGGATCGGTCCGGCTGGCGACGAGAACCGACGGGAAGGGGAAAGGTTCGCGCGGGATCGGCGCGAAGGCCCGGTCAATGGCGGGAATGAAATCGGGGCGTTCCACATCCGGCAGGCTGACCAGGAAAGCGCCCTGGACCCTGCCGCCCGCGAGTTGGGGGGCCGCATGGGCAATGGCCAGCACGCCGAGGCTGTGGCCGACCAGCACGACGGGCTTCGTGGCCCGCTTCACATCGTCGACGATCCGCCCGACCCAAGCATCCTTGTTGGGAGCGTCCCAGTTCTCCTGCTCGACGCGCCATGCGGTCGAGAGCTGGCGCTCCCATCGGCTCTGCCAATGGTCCTCGCCGGAATTCGTGTGGCCTGGAACGATGAGGATGTCGCAATCGGAAGTTTTCATCCCACGGAGATAAAGACCCGCACAGGCAGGTTCAAGCGCTGCGCTTCAACTCCATGTTCCGCTCCGCCTCCTTCAGAGTGGCTTCCCGCTCGGCGATATAGTCGCGGGTCAGGGGCACCACGTCGTTGCGTCGGGCGAGCTGAAGCTGGAAGACGACCGCATCCTGCCAGCGGAAGGCGGATTCGGACATGGCGAGATAGCACTCCCACATCCGGCAGAAGCGCTCGTCATAGAGGCGTAAGGCCTCCTCGCGATGGGCCATGAAGCGCTCGCGCCAGGCCTGCAGGGTGTAGGCATAGTGCAGGCGCAGAACCTCGATGTCGGTCACGACCAGCCCGGCCCGCTCGATGGCGGGCATCATCTCCGATAGCACCGGCAGGTGCCCTCCGGGAAAGATGTATTTGGTGATCCAGGAATTGGTCGGATAGGGCGTGCCCGACCGCCCGATGGTATGCAGGAGCATGACCCCGTCCTCCTTCAGGAGGCGGTGGCATGCCTGGAAATAGGCGTCATAGGAGGGCACGCCGACGTGCTCGAACATGCCGACGGAGACGATCCGGTCGAAAGAGCCCGTGGTGTCGCGGTAGTCCTGAAGCTCGAACTGCACCCGGTCCTGCAGGCATGCGGTGGCCGACCGTTTGCGCGAGACTTCGAGTTGCTCCTCCGAGAGCGTGATGCCCTTGACGGAGCCAGCCCCTGCGATCTGAGCGAGGTAGAGTCCCGTTCCGCCCCAGCCGGAGCCTATATCGAGAACACTGTGACCCTGATCAATCAGTAGCTTGGCCACGATATGCCGCTTCTTGGCGAGCTGAGCCTCCTCGAGGCTGGCATCCGGAGGGTCGAAATAGGCGCAGGAATACTGCCGGTCACTGTCGAGGAAGAGGGAGTAGAGCCGCCCATCGAGGTCGTAGTGATGCGCCACGTTCCGTTTGGAACGGCTCGCATCGTTCTCGGCCCGGCGCATCATCCAGGTGCGGATCTTACGCAGGCGCTTCAGGGGCAGCTCATCGAGCTCCCCATGGGTGTCCTGGAGGAGGAGCTGAAGCAGGTCGAGGATGGTGCCCTGCTCGATGACGAGCCGCCCATCCACGAACAATTCGCCAAGCTTCAGTTCCGGATGAAGGCAAAGGGCCATTTGGGCTGAGGCGTCCGAAAAGCGGATCGAGACCTGAGGTTCCGCTCCGTCGCCGAAGGTGAAACGCTTACCCCCTGCCGTGACGACCTCCAGGGTTCCGTGTTTCACGGCCCGCGTGAACGCAAGATCGAGAAGCTTCTCCGACAGCATGGCAACAATCCCCGCGCTGTTGATCTCCTGAATGGGGATTGTTGCTCATTGTGGAAAGATTTCCAGCCCCCAAGCTATGCGCCGCCTGCGCCGAAGACCCGCGCGAAGATCGTATCCACATGCTTGAAGTGATAGCCGAGGTCGAAACAGGTCTCGATCTCGTCCGCAGACAGGTACCTCGTCACGTCGGCATCGTTCTTCAGAAGGGTCAGGAAGTCACCTTCGCCGCGCCAGACGGGCATGGCATTGCGCTGGACGAGCCGGTAGGCGTCCTCGCGGGAGGCGCCCTTCTGGGTCAGGGCCAGCAGGACGCGCTGTGAGTGAACGAGGCCGCCGAGGCGATCCAGGTTCTTCTGCATGTTCTCCGGATAGACCACGAGCTTGTCGATGACGTTGGTCAGGCGCGCGAGCGCGAAGTCGAGGGTCACGGTGGCATCGGGGCCGATCATGCGCTCGACGGAGGAATGGGAGATGTCCCGCTCGTGCCAGAGTGCCACGTTCTCCATGGCCGGCATCGCGTAGGCCCGGACCATGCGGGCAAGGCCGGTCAGGTTCTCGGTCAGGACCGGGTTGCGCTTGTGCGGCATGGCGGACGAGCCCTTCTGGCCGGCCGAGAAGAACTCTTCCGCCTCCAGAACCTCGCTCCGCTGCAGGTGACGCACTTCCGTCGCCAGCCGCTCGATGGAGGAGGCGATGACGCCCAGCGTCGCAAAGTACATGGCGTGCCGGTCGCGCGGGATGACCTGGGTCGAAACCGGCTCGACCTGGAGACCCATCCGCTCGGCCACGTATTCCTCGACGCTTGGGTCGATATTGGCGAAGGTGCCGACCGCGCCGGAAATGGCGCAGGTGGAGATCTCCCGCCTTGCCTCGATCAGCCGGATTTTGCAGCGCTCGAATTCCGCATAGGCCTGGGCGAGCTTGAGGCCGAAGGTGGTGGGCTCGGCGTGGATGCCGTGGGAGCGGCCGATGGTCGGCGTCATCTTATGCTCGAAGGCGCGACGCTTGATGGCCGCGAGAAGCTCGTCGAGGTCGCGCAGCAGCAGATCGGAGGCGCGGGCGAGCTGCACGTTGAAGGTGGTGTCGAGCACGTCCGAGGAAGTCATGCCCTGGTGAACGAAGCGGGCCTCGGGACCGACGATCTCGGCCAGATGGGTAAGGAAGGCGATGACGTCGTGCTTGACCTCACGCTCGATGGCGTCGATCCGCTCCACGTCGAAGGTCGCCTTGGAGCCTTTCTCCCAGACTTTGTCCGCAGCCTCCTTCGGCACAACGCCGAGATTGGCGAGCGCTGTCGTGGCATGGGCCTCGATCTCGAACCAGATGCGGAACTTGGTTTCCGGCGACCAGATGGCCACCATCTCGGGACGGCTGTAACGGGGGACCATTAAAAGACTCCTTGGCTCTGTTCGCGGCGCTCACTCAAGTTATTCAAAACATTGGTGAAACCGTGTGTAGGCGTTGTTGGATGGAACGGTCGGGGGAACGGTCCCAGGACGTTTTCGTGATGGCTATTTGATGACTCGCGGAAAGGCAAGGATGGAGCATCCTCAGCGTATGGATGCGCCATCCTCGAATCTTCCGTAAGTGTCTGATCCGCCACGTATTCTCCTGTTGGGCTCAAAAAACACCCGCCTACCGTCAATTCCAGCTTCGAAATCAAGGTCTTACCCACCGAAAATCTAACGTGGGTCCGGAAACTCGAAGCGGAACCTCAACTGCGGCGTCCAGAACAAAGTGTTGGCAAAAGTAGGCTGAGGAAAGCGGCATGGCTCCTCCGACGAGACGGAAATTCAAATTCACGGACGCCACTGTGAGGAGACTCCCTGTGGGCCGAAGCTGGGATACCGAGATCGGCGGCTTTGGGGCAAAAGTCTACTCTACAGGGAAGGTGCAATTTATCCTGAGATACCGCTCCCCAGACAAACGCCAGCGAGAATTTAGAATCGGCCAGTTTGGCGTGATTGATACAGATGAGGCTCGTCGGAAGGCACGGGTGCTGGTCGGACGAATCAACGAGGGTCATGATCCAGCCTGGGAAAGGAAGATTGTCGTCGCATCTGCAACCTCGTTCAGTAATGTGATCGACCGTTACCTCGCGTGGGCTCAAGGGCACCATAAGGAAACCTCCTTCACAGAGGTCAATCGCTTCTGTCGATTACACATACGCCGTCACTTCGGGGATGTTCTCGTGTCCAACCTGACAAGGGGTCAGGTACAGCAGACTTATGACCGGCTCAGGCAAGCGCCTCACGTGCGGGCGAAAATCATCCAATGGTCCCGAGCAATCTGGGCATGGGCCGAAAAGCGAGAGCTTGTTGGGAATAGTCGCAATCCATTCGTGATCGAGATCAGCGTGCGAAAGCCGCGCCGGGACCGTGTACTTTCCCCCGAGGAGTACCAGCGCCTTTGGGCTGCTTTGGAGCGATACCGCTATCGGGGAGCGATTCCAAACGTGTCTCTGTGGGCCATCGAGTTTTTGATGTTGTCGCCATTGCGAAAAACGGAGGCTTTCCGTCTTCGATGGGAGAACGTGGATTTCGAGCAGCGGGTGATCCGGGTGGTGGAGCACAAAACAGATCGACAAGACGGTGTGCTGGAAGTCTTCATGAGCGAGGCGCTGGAACAGTTACTCCGAAGGATTCCGCGCTGTTGCGAGTGGGTGTTTCCCCGACCTGATGCGCGCAAAGGACACATCGCCGACGTGAACAAGGGCTGGTTGGCTATTCGCAGGGACGCTGGCCTGCATGAGGGCAGGGACCGTGTAACACTGCATGACCTCCGTCGAAGCTGGAACAGCGTCGGAGCAAAGTTAGGTTATGGACCCGAAGCCATGGGAAAAGTGCTGGGCAATTCAGCCAGAGTAAACGAGATGCACTACTGGCATTTATCATCCGATCTGAAACGCGAGATCACAGCGCGGATCGGTGAAGCTTTAGCTGGATTTCGGGGTGAGGGGACAGGTCAATCCGACGAGCAGGAGCGTCTCGATAGGCGTTGTAGCAGTTGAAATGTAAGACTTCGTACCCGTCCGTATGCCCGGTCTAACACAATGTGGAGGGACGCAGCACCATTGGCGAAAATACCGGTCCTTGCTCAATCGGTGTCCGCGAGGAACTGCCGGATTTCGTCAGCCAGCCAGTCGCGCACGGCACACACCTTGGGATGCTCCCGATTGCCTGGACGATAGACGAGATCGTAGCCCCGGTCAGCTTTCAGTCGTAGGTGTGGGAATGAGGAAACCAGCCGTCCAGCAGCAATGTCTTCTGCTACCAGGGCGCTGCGCCCGAGCGCCACGCCTTCCCCGCGAATGGCTGCCTCGATGACCATGCTGCCATGACTGTAGATTGGGCCGCGACTCTTAGGGGCACCATCCACCCCCGCCATTGCAAACCATTGCTCCCAGTTGGCCGACCAGCGGTCCTCATACAGCAAGCGGTCCTCATGCAGCAGCCTGCAATTGGCAAGGCTCTCAACCGACAGCAATCCGCCCACTTCCGCCAGATAGGCTGGGCTACACACCGGGGTCAGGGTCTCCTCCAAGATGCGCTCGGAGGCGACGTGCGGATAGCGGCCACTGCCGTAGCGCACCGCCGCATCGACCTGCCCATTGTTCAGATCAACATCGGTATCGGTGATGTCGAGATGGACATTGAGTTCGGGGTGACGAGCTATCAACCGGTGTAGACGCGGCCCCAGCCACTTGCTCGCAAAAGAGATGCCGGTGCTGATGATCAGTCGTCCTGCGTTCTTCGGTCCACGGAGACGTTCGGCCTCCCGCGTCAGTTCTGCCAGCAGCCGGGTCACGACCACGAGGAACTCGGCCCCCTCGTCGGTCAGGACGATCCGGCGCGTGAGGCGTCGAAACAAGGCGACGCCAAGGTGATCTTCGAGAGTTTTGATGTGTCGGCTCACTGCGCCGTGGGTGACATGCAGTTCCTCGGCGGCACGCGTCATGCTCAACAGGCGTCCGGTTGCCTCGAAGGCGCGTAGAGTTTGCAGAGGGGGAAGGCGGTTGAACATGGGTCCGTATGCGTGAGCTTCACTCACACGTTACGTGAGGACAAATGGTTTGTCAGGAGGCACCGTCCTCCATACCAAGGTGGAACAGCCGCAGTGGCGGCATCACTTCGTTTCCTTGCAGACTTGTTCATGTCGAACCAGAACCCAGTCCGTTCCGAGCCCTCCTTTTCGCCCATCGCTCACCGTGATGCGGCCCTCTCGATGGGCAGCCTCGCGGCCATGCTACTGCTCGCCGCAATGTGGGGACTGTCCATCCCCGTCACGAAGCTCGGCCTTCTGACGATGCCGCCTCTGACGCTGACCGCGCTGCGGTTCGCCATCGCCGTGCCCCTCCTGATGCTTCTCATCGTGGGCAGGCAAACGCTGCCCAGGCGGGCAATACCTCGCGTCGCCGCGCTTGGGGTATTGGGGATTGGCGTGGGCCAAGTTGCCCAAACCTTCGGCGTCGCCGGAACGTCGGCCTCGGTTGGCACCATCATCTCGGCCACCATTCCGGTTTTCATCGTGGTCTTCGCTGCCCTGCGCCTCAAGCAGCCGGTATCGGGTCGGCAGCAGTTGGGATTGCTGGCAGCTTTTGGTGGTATTGCGCTGGTTGCGTCCGGAAGCGGCAACGAGACGAGTGCTGTGTCCGCAACCAGCGTGGCCAGTGTCGTTCTCATGTTGCTGTCCGCACTGGCCATTGCGTTCTATTACGTCTGGAGCGTCGAACTCACCAACGAGTACGGCACCGCGACCGTGGCGGCTTGGAGCACCTTATTCGGCTTCCTTGCGCTGCTGCCTTGGGCAGGCTGGGAAATGTGGCACGTTCCACTCCAGATCACAGGTCAAGCCATAGTGGCTGCGGTCTATCTCGGTCTTGTTGTGACCGTTGCGGGCCTGTTCCTGTGGCTGAACATTCTGCGCACCGTTCCGGCTGGGATTGCAGCGGGCGTTCAGTACCTTCAGCCGGTGGTCGGCGTCGCCGCCTCGTCTGCGATGTTCGGCGATCAGATGGGAGCGCTCTTTGCGGTCGGCGTGGTCCTGGTGCTGGGTGGTCTTGCTCTAACGATGACCTCTCCCAGCAAGGTGGGCTAAGCGAGTAGGAACTAACTGAAGCGCTCCGCATGTTTCGTATGGACGCCGCAGTTGAGGTTCCGCTTCGAGTTTCCGGACCCACGTTAGATTTTCGGTGGGTAAGACCTTGATTTCGAAGCTGGAATTGACGGTAGGCGGGTGTTTTTTGAGCCCAACAGGAGAATACGTGGCGGATCAGATACTTACGGAAGATTCGAGGATGGCGCATCCATACGCTGAGGATGCTCCATCCTTGCCTTTCCGCGAGTCATCAAATAGCCATCACGAAAACGTCCTGGGACCGTTCCCCCGACCGTTCCATCCAACAACGCCTACACACGGTTTCACCAATGTTTTGAATAACTTGAGTGAGCGCCGCGAACAGAGCCAAGGAGTCTTTTAATGGTCCCCCGTCATAGGCGTCAACTGGGCAGTATCCAGTCGAGGCCAGAGGGTTAGATCACGCACCAGGACTGGAGGACCATCAACTGGTCACCAGAGAGAAGCAGGCGATAGCCTGTTTCGTTCAGTCTTCCGGGTTCGGCCAAGCCTGCTCGTAGTCCCTCCTGCGGAGGAAGCCCTTCAACTCCTCCTCGCTAGGCAGCGGAGTCTCCGGCTCCGGCTCCGCAGGATAGATGACCTCGGTCGGCCTGCCGGTCGCCTCCATGATGGCGAGTTCGTGCCCGGCGGCGAGCCCCTGGAGGAACCTGATATCCTCTCGAAGCTCCTTGATGTCTTGCCGAAGCCGTTCATTCTCGGCCTTCACGTCGGCAATGGACTCGTCCACGATACCTTGCAGTTCAGGTCCGAGGGTCTCCAGCATCGTGGACAGAATCTCGTCCAGACGCTCGTTCTCCTTCCTCACATCAACAACTTCGCCTGCGAGTTTTTTGACGGCAGCAGCCAGCTTGAGGGGGTCAATAGCCGTCATCGTTCCCCTTCCACCTTCGGGTTGATCTTCCCGAACGGATCGTAGAGGCCGTGGAACTTCGGGGCGTTGGCCTTCCGTGATCTCGTGTTGGTGTAAAACTTAGTTTCCTCGATCACATCACCATCGAGATAGAGGGTGACCGACATCTCGTCCGAGGTCGTCAGGCGAACCGCCACGAACTGGTTGTGGAAGTAATGGTTGCCCGGCGGCGAACTGATGTGCCCCATCAAGGCCAACTCGGCATCATCCTGATCAGCCCAGGTTGTGATCTGGTCTGAGACAGTAGTGTAACGGGCCAACTGCTCATCCGTGAGCTTGCCTTGGGCATGCTCATCGACGGCCCAGGCCACCACTGCTTTCGGGGGGAGAAGGCCGATGGTTCGCTCCCAGTCAGGTTTGCGCTGGTCGATCTGCTTCACACCGAGATAAGCCCGGAGTTTGAGGGTGTACTGGTTCCTTCCTGAGCCAGGGCTCTCGCCATTATCGAAGAATTGCAGGCGCATAGCTGTCACGAGGTCCTTGGCCGGGAACTTCGTGAACCAGGGCTCCGCGTTCTTCTTCGGCTTCTTGGCTTTCTTTGTCCTCTTCACTGCGGGCGCGGGTTTTGCGGGATTGACGAAAGCAGGTTTGGGCTGGGCTGGAATAGGCTCGCCTGAGCCAGCAAGATAATCGTCCAACCAATCAGAGATATCGCTCACGATAAAAGTCTTTCTAAAATAGATATGGTCAATACAGACCAGAATGAGGCAATCGAAATGAGTTATGCCGATGAATACCGCGCAATATGCGGCTGCAATCAGCTTCCCATTTAATGGGAGTGACTAATACTAAGCTTAATTGTTCCCATTGAACAATATATTCTTCTTCAATGTACTTGGTACAACATTGTTCAATGGGAATGCGCTGTGCTCTCGCTGGCTCGGCGCGCGCCTTCGTCGGATCAATAGGGCTTCCAGCCGAGTTCGGGATGAACCCGATGAACGCACGCCTCGCTGCTCTCGGCCCGCTCAATGTACAAAAGCGCGATGCCCACCCCGTGGACCTCGGTCGAGAAGAACAGAGGGAGAGGAATGAGGACCAGGACCACCCCGCCGCTGCCCAAACTAAGTTTGGGCTCAGGCGGCAGCCTCGACAGCGCGATGTTCCTTCCCGATCCCCTGCACGGTCGCCGTTCCGGCTCCTGGCCGTCATGGACCGGCAAAACTAAGTTCGGACCCGATTATGCGGCTTCGGCTGATCCCATGGCTTCGCGCTGTCCTGCCCGAAGAGCCATGTAATAGCTCGATTTGCTGATCCCCAGCACGCGACAGGTCTCCGGGACCGTGATGTTCGGGTCATCATGGGCGAGCATCACCTGCCGGATCAGAGCCTCGGTAATCTTGGGTGGTCGGCCAAAGCGAGTTTGACGTTGACGGGCAATGGCTCGACCTGCTGCACTGCGTTCCATCAAGAGATTGCGCTCGAACTCGGCCAGGACAGCCAGCACGCCGACGACCATTTTGCCGGTTGCCGTGCTCGTGTCGATGTTGTCCATGACTGAAACCAACTTTGCCCCCTTGGTCTCGATCTCCTCGACAATCTGGAGCAGGTGAAGCTGAGAGCGGGCGAGCCGGTCGAGGCGGTAGACCGTTGCCTGATCGCCTGGACGAAGTTGATCGAGCATGCGGCGGAGTTCAGTGCGATCCCGCTTCGCGCCCGACGCCTT
Source organism: Microvirga sp. VF16 (assembly GCF_016864375.1). Lineage (GTDB taxonomy): Bacteria > Pseudomonadota > Alphaproteobacteria > Rhizobiales > Beijerinckiaceae > Microvirga. The sequence continues at coordinate 1,878,927 of NZ_CP069354.1, forward strand.
CTCTCGATAGATGTCCCGGTCATCGACACCGGCTTTGATCAAGGCATCGAGTTGAAGGGACCAGTCCTGGTCAGAGGTTGAGACGCGCGAGTACCCGAACTTCCGACCAGCAACCATCCAAAAACTCCCGTGCAGTTTGGGAAGATTCTCGCACGGACTTTCTGCACGTCAAACACTTTGAACTCCCGTCACCACTCCAGCAGTCCAGAAACTGAAGACATTCTGGAGAAGGTTGATCCGGCCAGATTTACCCCAGCCGGTAACAGCCCAAGGTCGATGCTCTCCACCACCGTCCCCGCCGACCATCGACCGCAAACTCAGTCTGGGAGCGGATCGAATAAGAAAGTCAATTTGAGGAAGCGTGCAACGCGCAGTTTCAACGACGTGATGAGAGCTATCCCGTTCGCGATCTCTACGTGCTTAGTTCTTCCGAAGTTTCGACTTATACCAAGCGGCATGAAGGCTGACTCATTTGGGGTTTTCAGCCGGGCGTATGTTTGATCATGTCCATCGGCTTGCGGGACTGGGCCAATGCATGAGCATCAGCGCCGATTGGTATTACCGCGTGGTTTTGGGCGTCCTTTTCGCCTCGTCATTTCCTTCGCGATTCTTTTGATCACACGATCTCTTTGAACATAAATGTGGTGAAGCGCGTGCTCGAAAACCTCAAAGCCATCCAGAATGTCGTCGAGGCTGAGTTCCTGGGCAGAGTGACTTCCTGTATTCCCGAGCCACTTCACTGCCTCCAAGTATGCTGCACCCTCGGCATCCTGGGAGCGAAACCGGACGATCCGGTCATGAAGGTTGATGCCAACCCTCTTTCCGTTTTTGTTGATGGTCGTCTTTGGTACTTTTCTCTCGGTCAGAAGGGCCTCGACAGCCGACCGTGTCCTGTTGGCGGCAGAACCCAAATCTGACCATGCGGCGGCGAACGCCCGGCTAATCTCCTGGGCCACCTCCACTGGGCATTCGGGAGGTATTGCAAAGAAGCGAAGGGCCGGGGAAAAGAAGTGCGGGGTAAAGACCTCCTGCCAGCCTTTTTCAGGATACCCAAGGTGGTCATAACCGAAGGTCACATCAACCGAACTTTTGCCACAACAGACAACAACCTCACCGCACTCTGCGTTGACGCACACAAACGTGGCCACAAACCGGCTTTCAGTCCAGTCTGGGTCCCATGCCTCGTGTTCATGAGCTTTGACGGATGGACCTGTTTCAGTTGATTTAACGCCATCTTTAGCAACGATCAGTGTGCCAGCCTGACAGATAGGGCACATCCAACTAGGCCACGTATCGAACGGAGGCTGCCAATGTTTGCGTGTGAGTGTCATCTGTAATGCGAGGTTCGGAGCTACCAGTTTGAAACCATAGGACGCTCACATCCTTGAAGATTTCTGCGCCAGCGCGTCGATAAGGGCGGTTAAATTCGGAGCTACTGAATCGTCCTCTGTGGGGACCTGATCAGGACCAGGAAATGCCGGATTGCCCGGTGACCATAACTCCATCGTCTCCGCGTGCTGCTCGTAGTATGCGGGATCAGTTGAAACTCTGATCGGCTGAATAAGCCCTGGTTGGCGAAAGGCATATTCCCTCTGACCCAGCGGAGAGACCTCAATTCCTGGAGGTAGCAGAACTGCCGATGAGATCACCCGGTCGAGGTCTACCATCGTCAAAGGTGGTTCTGGACGGGGCGGCTCCTCAAGATCGGCTTCTGTTACAGCATCGAGGTCAAAACCTCCTTCGGCCCTCTCAGCTTCAGCATCAATCTCAGCTACCGCCGCCTGCCGATCTTCCTCCTCGGCTCCTTGGCCCCGGAGAACGCGACCCGAGATCAGGCTTGGAAGGCGTGCCAGGATAGGCTGAAGCCGTCCTACGACGGTTTCAAACAAGCCGATGCGCTGGCGCAGGGCAAGGTAGACATCCGTCTCAACGGTATCTGCATAATGCAGGTTCACGATCTGGATGTCCGGAAACTTCTGCCCTAGACGATCAATACGCCCAATCCGCTGCTCCACCCGCATTGGGTTCCAGGGCATATCGTAGTTGACCAGCGATCCACAGAACTGGAAGTTCAAGCCCTCGGCGGCGGCGTCCGTGCAGAGTAGAACGTCAGCTTGGCCCTCTCTAAACCGGCGCTTCACGTCGTCGCGCGAGATCGTACGCCAGCTTCCATCTGGCCCAGCCACTTCGCCGCCACGACCGGAAAAGCACATGATCTTGAGGTCGGGCTCGTTCAGAAGTTGCTGGCGAATGAAGTCCATGGTGTCGGTGAACTGGGTGAACACCATCACCTGCTTGTAACCTGCCGAACGAAGTTCTCTGATTTTGCCACGAAGTTTCTCAAGCTTCGTGTCTGGTGGTAGTGTCCTAATGCGCTCTAAGAGTCGCTCAATGTCAGATCGCTCCTCAAGCGCCAGCGCTTGCTGTTCGAGTTTTGCCGCCTCGTCGGCATCGAAGTCGTCAGCGTCGAGGTCTTCGTCGATGCTTTCTTCCAAAGCAAGCTGAGAGCTTGCAGCTTGGTGATTGGTGATCGCCTGTAAATGCGCTTCGAGTGTCTGCCCAAGGGCGTAGAAGCTGCTGGCCAGTCGGCGACGGTAAATTGTCATTACGAAGCCGACTGCATTCTTCTCCTGGACGGTGGCCTGATTATATGTGGTCGAGATGTATCTCTCGACCTCCTTGTAGATTTCGTGTTCTTCCGGGGACAAGTCGATGAACCGATCATCAACCTTGCGGTTTGCGATGGGCGTCGTGATCTTACCCGCCTTGTAATACCGTCGCAGGAGTTCCCGTGTGTGGCGTGAAACAAGGCGGTTGATAGGCGTGTGCAGACGCATAAGCCGGAGAGCCGTCTTGCGCTCGGCAGTCTCTAGCTTCCGGCGTGGAATGCTCGCCGGGTCGCGGAGAGCGTTCAGGATGCGCTTCGCCCTTAGAGTACTCCCGTTGCCCTCTAACCGACGCACCTCCTCGATTGACACCGGCCCGTAAGCAACTTCCACGGACCGGAACATGGCGGCGAGACGGTCGAATGCATCGTGGCTCGGGCTATCCTGGAGCACCTCGTCAAAGAACCGCAAGAATGCTTCCTGCGTCCATTCAGGAGGAAGTCCGAGCAGGCTTAGGAGATCGTACACCTCGACAGGATGCACTTGCATGGGTGTCGCAGTGAGGAGGACCAGTCCTTGTGTTCTGTCCTTCACTCTACGCATCAGAGCGAGGAGTGCATTCGGACCTCCCTCCTTAGCCGCTCCGGCTGCACGGCGGCGAGCGTGATGGGCCTCATCGAGCACAACAAGGTCCCAAGGCGTCGCAACTTCAAGCAGTTCGCCTTGGCGCTCGCTTCGGCGCACCAGATGGCTAGAAACAATCACGAACGGCTCTTCATGCCACTCCTGCCGGGATACGGCACGCTCGTTCCGTCCCCTCATGGCAGGTGAGGGATACCAAATGAGCTTGGCTCCATCGTAGATAGGCCAGTTGAGATTGAACTTCTCGCGAAGCTCGATCTGCCACTGTCGGCAGACATTCTTGGGTGCCAGGATCAGGACACGTTTCGCCCGGCCCGCTAGGACTGCTTGACGCAGCAGAAGGCCCGCCTGGATCGTCTTTCCAAGGCCAACCTCATCGGCGATGAGGAGTTTCGGTGGCCAGCGCTCATAGAGGCGATGGAAAGCACGAACCTGATGCGGCCAAGGTGTCACAGCCGACGTGACCTCGCCGACCCGCTCTCCACCGTTCGGCATCTTCGGAGCATTTGCGATGAACGACCACACCGCCCGACGTGGGTCGAGGTAGGGCTCTGATGCCTTTTCGGCAGGGGTTTGCGGCTGCTCCGGTTTTGGGTCCACCGGTTCAGTAGCATCAAGGCGCTTCAAACGTGCTGGGCGATCATCGGAAGGGAGAAAACGCAGCAGGTCATCACGAGCGGCGCTCGGCACGTCGAGGGTAACAACGTGGCGAGCTTGGTTGGCCCAGATGCGAGCGAAATTCTCGTCCTCCTCACCGACCCTGTCGGGATCACGCCAGGAGGTAAAGACGTTCAAGCTCTCCCAGTTACGGGTCCATCCCGCCTCGGTCTCATTGAGAGAACCATTGAAGGCGAGACGATCACCAGTCTTGTCCTCAATGATACCGGATTTTTCATGGAAAAGCCCGTTCGCCGGGAGCGGCTTCCGCCGCTCATCACAAGGCACGGCAACGCGGATTTCGAGATGTCCGTGGGACACCATCCAGGCGAGGAGTTCGAGTGCCTCGGCCATAGTCGGATCACCCGGCTTCAGAGGCGCACTGCGCAGATGCTGCTCAACTTTCTGCTTTAGAGCTTCACCTTGCTCGATAGCGTCGATCTCCTTCTGCTCCAGGGTACAACCGACCACCATCCGCATCCGACCACCGTTGGCGATCATCCACTCAACGCCCCTTGCGGCGAGCGCGAGCGCCGAGGCCGAGAAGAATCCGGTGAGCCGATCATAACGAACTGCACAGGACAGGAGTGGGATATAGAGTGACCTTACGAGGTCCCCATGGTCCGGTGTGTACTTGAGTCGCCAACTGTGGTCCTGGAGAATCGTCATTCTGCGCCTCTGATGCGCTCTGGCAGTGCCGGGAAGAGGTCAGCCATCAGGGGGAGCACGTCCGCCAACAACTCCTCTTCCTGTTCAATGGACCGCCCGTGGCCGACCACCCAGAGTAAACCTTGATACACATCATAGGCGCTCCCGGCAGGCGCTGGAGAGCCTGGAACGGGCGATGTTAGGCTAACTCTAATCTGGCTGGCGCTTTGTCCTTCTAGTGGCCTTCCAACGGCGCAGTCGTAGCCTGTGCGAAGGACATGAAATACGCGGGCGGCGCGTAACTTGCCCCAGCGGGCCGTCACATCCGTATCGACCCATTGTACTAGGCTTGTCGGGTCAAACTTGATTTCGGCCCACGATCTCAGGTCTTCAACTAGACGACGCGACTTGGGCAGACGCTCCACCAGGAAGTCGATGGGAGAGGCAGCCGACATATAGTCCGCATGATGCACTTTTCGGAGACGATCCCCCTCCCAGATTGTTAGACCATTGTTGCAGATGAGCCTGCGCCATCGGATCGCTAACTCGAATGCACGGCTCCGATCCACTGAGTTCCAGAGGACGACCTCTGCCGCGATTTTGTCGCCGACTGTTGCTTCAACTGGTTCAACCGGAAGGGAGACCTCAACCCTCATCCGCTCGCCATAGTCCGATAGCCATACGGTGGCATTTGTCGCTTCCGATTGCCAGTTCTGCTGCTCAAAAGCCGCTTGGAGCATCCCGATGGTGTCTTGATGCTGGATCAGCACATAACGCTTCGAGACCGTGGAAACCGGCACCCAACGCTCATCGTCAGGCACAGGATCACGCAAAATTAGATCGAGGTACTCGTTTAGGGCATTCTCATGTGTGAAGTCCCTGCGCGAGAACCTCGGAAGGCTGGCTGCTAGGTCATCGAGGGTACCGGTGATCCGGACAACCTGCTGACCTAACCAGCGCACTTCCTCTAGGGGGAGACGCTCGACCTTCATGGTTAGGCAGCCTCGGCCTCTCTCCACAAGTCAAGCTGCTTGGGCTCATCCACCTGATCTGCAAAAGCGAGTTTGCGGAGGTTCTCCAGTGCCTCGAAGTCTGACCCAGCGGAAGCGAGATCGCCGTCGAGGTCGATCCCGCTAAAGGTCTTTGAAACTGGGAGAACCTCCAGAACCGCTTCGAGAGCAGCAAAGAATGACGGCTCAGTATTGACCTTAGTCTTCTCTAGCATCTCGCGGGCAGCTTGCAGCGTACGGGTGCGGCCAATGTTGGCTGCGTGGTGGATCGCATCTATCATGGCACGGGAGCCATCCGAGGGACCCAGCGCTCCCTTTGCTGCGCGCCGCGCGCTGTCCCAAAGTACAAGGTCACTCCCTTTTTTCTCGGCGAGCACACCAACAATCTGGGTATCAAGATCAACGCCGACTGCGCGGGCAAGCCGAAGAGCCTCATCATAGGGGAAGACGGGAGCCCGGAATGCATCCCAGGCAAGCACAAACCATGACGTTAATGAGTCCAGTTCGGCACTGGCTTTCATATGGGTGAGTTGCTCCAGCCTCCACCGTTTCACCTCCCTCCTTGCAGCCTCTAGTGCGTCCTCGGGTGTCACAGCGTAAGGATCAAATGCCTCCTCAAACATTTCAGCCTGCTTGCGACGGCGCAGTGCCTCTGGCTGTGGGCGAGGTGTTCCTCGTTTCAGAGGCCAGTGCCGAGAGAACTCCTCCAGTGCTGGACCAAAGCTCGCGAGATAGAGATCAACTCCGGAAATGCCCGACTGCTGGAACTCGGCCACACGAGCACGCACGGCTCGTGCAACAATTGGCTCCACGTCCTCCCAGTAGCTTGTCTCAGTATGGGCGACATCATCAACGCGGGGACGACAAACCAAGAAAATAGTCGAGTTCGCCGCCGATTTGTCCATAATGTGCAGTGATCCTTCGGCTTCGGTGTTAATCGGCCAAGAAGCCGAAATGGAGAATCCCGCTTGCATTAGTCCAGTTGTGAGCGCATCCCACGCTCCCGTTGCCTTATGCGTGAACATGAGGGTCATCACGCCGCTGGGCTTCAGAACACGGCGGCACTCTTCGAAAATGCGCGCCATGCGTTCCTGGTAGTCGCGACCTGCAAGCCTCTTGGCTCCTTTCTGACCGGCAAATTTCGCTGGATTTGCGACGGCTTCGCTTTCTTTGTCTGTCAAGTGGCGCGTAAAGAATTCGGGAACAACCCGACCTGCCGTCCTTTTGAGCCAGACGTAGAAAAAGTCGGATAACTCGGCGTACATAACGTTGTCATAGTATGGCGGGTCCATGACAACTATATCAACCGACTGATCCTCGATATGATCAAGTGTATCACCGGGCTTGCCGGTTACTGTTACGAGGGGCGGTTTGAACTCAGATTGGAGGGGCTCCGAGAGAAGATCAGGAGCGGTTACGGCATCCGGCCTCGCAAGCTGTATCAGTTCATCTATGCACTTCGCCGTCTTACGAAGGCACCAATCATAACCGTGGCCTTCCGCGACCGGGACCATTTCGCAGAAGGACCAGCAGAAAGCGAAATCGTGTCGGTCAAAAATTGACCGGACCGTTTGCTTGCGAACGTCCCACCGACATGAGCGATTGTTATAGTTTATCATCGTATCGAGAGCGAGGGCCAGATAAACGAATGCCGCTCTCGTTATTTCTGAAAGGCCCTTTGCTTCTTCCTCGGCGAGCAGTTCACGGAAGGTTTCCACGGCAGTGCCATGACCGAGAAGCTGACGCGGGGAAAAGAGATCGCGCCAATATGGCATTCCATATTGAATGGGTCGGTCATCGTTGCTTTGCTCTGGAAACCGCTCGGTCGGTATAATGTCCAGCGCATCCCATTCCAACATCTTATCGGCAAGGTGAGCATCGACCCTAGCTTCTTCCTCGTCGCCAGCACGCGGGGCGCGATAACTACGCACCCATTTGTCACGTCCCCGCTTACCTGCTTTCGTACGAGTTTCTATACGGCGCTTTGACACGACGCAGTACAATTGGTCGCCCATCCTGCCTGCCTGCGCCTGCGCCTTGATCTCGCTTCCGTCAATAACTCGCCCGCAGTCTGGGAAGGGACAGATGCCGTCGCCATCGGATACAGTCCCAGCGGACTGCATACTCAATGAATTGACAACCTCGAACTCACAAATTCGGTTTGTAGAGCCCGGCCCACTGTCGCACTTAGGCAATAGGCGTGCTCCAATCCCATCTGGGGTCAACCGCCAATTGGGCGACAGAGGGACGATCCCATCGCAGTAAGGGCAGGTAACGGTACGGGTCCAAAGATGCGTAAGGGTGATGTTGTCAGGTGCTTCCGGTTGCGGAAAGTACGAGGAAAGAGATGCTCGAAGCCGGGTGCTGAACGACTGAGCTAAGTTCTGGAAATGGTCCTTGAGGGCTGGACCGAATTTAACTGGCCACTCAACAGTCCCTTTTTGGATGAGTGCAGCTACTGGATTAAGGTCATTGGATAGGACGTTTAATCCGAGACGTGCAGCCTCGAAGGGTATGCTACCACCACCCGCAGTAGGGTCCAGCACAACCGGAGAGGAAGATACCATCTCCCTTTTAAGATAGTTGCGGTCGGAGGTGTTTAGGTTGTGCGAGAACGCTCGATTGTAATCGTAAGGGTTATCGACGCGTACACCTGTTTTCCGCGCCGTAATAATCTTACGTCTCGCTGCTACGGGATCACCATGGATTCCGAGGGCGTGTAGAAAGTCACTTCGGCTTGCATCCGCAGGCAATAACGAGCCTAGAATTGCAGCGCGCGATGCGACCAGTGGACGGCGTGCCCACCAGACGTGAAGATAATAGACCGGAGGAAGCTCCTGGAGCGAGCGGCGTTCGCGTGCGCTTTCCTCTCCAAGCGCAGCAATCGGCAACCAGCGTTCAATAAGGCGGGTGTCGGTCATAATTCTTCTTCGTTGTTTCAGACGCGTTTGGGGTCGGTGAGCAGGTAACGTAGTGCCGTAAGTACTCTGCGTGGGTTCTTGCGGTGCATCGCCATGCCGAGCCAGTAGGCAGCTTCTTCACGCCCCATAGCCTCTATGCCTTCGGCAACTGCTCGCATAGCATCGCGCGAACGCATCGGGGCAAGAGTTCGGAATAGCAGACCAAGCATGAGTGCAAGGTCTTCTTCAATCCGGTGCCCCTCCTTACGCTCGGCTTCATGGCCGGTAAGCCGCACGCCAGCTTGGGACAGCCGCCGGAGCACGCGGTGCTCAATGAGTTCGAGGTTGCGCCCTCTTAGGCCCGCGACTCGGGTTGCCGTAGTGATATGAGGCGAGGCGAGCGAAGGGAGTTGCCAGACCTCGATTTCGGTATCTCCAGGACCATGACGCCGGACCCGTAATTCGTATATCGGGGCAGTCTGGGTCGTCACCATGCCCTCGATCCTTCTCAGTCGAGCCGTCATGCCTTTGCCTCCGCAGTAGCCTCGACATAAGCCGCTCCCGTCGCAAACCGGGTTAGCTGCTCGGTGAGCTTCTCCGTACCCTCACTAGACACGGGGAGCCCTTCGCTGAAGGTTATCTCGAAGCGGGCTTCTAGTGTCTTCTCCGAGGCAGCACGCAGTTGCGGGTCGAGGAAGTCCTTCAAGGGCTGAGCGTCCGTTGGCGTTCCCTCGTACCTGACCTCAATGGTGCTTCCGCCGGTAGTTTCATAGCCCCCTTCAAGATGCACTTTCTTGGCATCGGCTCCGCGAACGGCAGCAACGACGCCAATCAAGCGGAAGGCGTCACCTGCATCGAACATCCGGATGGTAAGTTGGCCAAGCCGCTCAACACGCTTAGCCTGCGCTTGCTCCCAGAGCCGGATGAGCGCTTCACGCAGTGGCCCCTCTGCTGTGAACCGAGACTGCCCGTTCGACTGCGATGCTCCAGGACTGCTCCCCGTATCGGTATCAAACGGCTTCTGCGGCTGCCCTCCGAGCCCTGGCCCTGTATCTCCGGCTCCAGATGGGGCCGGGCCAGTTTCAGGTTTCCCTGGTTCTCCGGCAGGCTTGGGTGCTGGACGAGGCCAAATGCCATGCTCGACGGCATAGGCCATGGTGAAGACGCTGGCCTGCTCATCAATGGCGATGCTCGTGTGGGGATCACTCTTACCATAGAGCAGGTCGCCTCGCCGGTAGACGTATTCTCCCTGCTCGATCCCACGCCGGATACCCTTCAGGAACACATCATCCCCGATAAGGATTGGCAGGGTTGGATCGCGACGGAATTCGTCGCGCAGGGCAGCCGTTGTGATCTGGCCGCGTTTCAGAGGTGTCCGGTCGCGGATATAGGCCGGAGCATCCGGCTCATCCTCGGGCGCGCGCAGTTTCCGGAATTCCCGGAGTGCCCGGACAACCTGCTGTTGGCCAGAGCCGGGCTTTTCGGAGGCCGAATGAATGTCTAGCGCGCTGTGGGCCAGATCAACCGTCGCCCCGGTAGCACGGGTCTTGCTAGGATAGAAGACATGCCGGAAACATTGCTGGATGGCGATAGCCACCTCGGTCTCGGACCGAGCTTCATACTCTCGAACCTTTGCCTGTTGGTGCTCGGCCAGTTCACTCAGGCGCTCTGGTGACTTCAACTCGCGAAGTGCCAGCCGACGAGCCATCTTCTGACGCATGTCGTCGATGCGACCATCATCGGCCACCACGAAGACAAGATTATTCCGCAGCGCTCGGAGGCTGCCACCCTCCGATCCTTTCCGCTCATAGATGCGGCCCACGAGATCGGGCACATTGTCTGCACCGACCCCAACGCTGCACGCATCCTGAGAAAGCAAGACCAGCAGGGGGCGACCGCTTCCGACCTCATCGGGCACATCCCATGGCCCACCAGGAAACGGCACGGCCTCCATCGTCGAACCCGCGAAGATGCCCTTGATACGGTCGTTCAGTTGCGCTCGTAACTCACCAGGGTCAACATTCTGCTCTTGCCGACGAATGACCTGGGTGAGGTTTGCCTCAGCCAGAAAGCGCATCGGCGCACCAGGGCGATCATCGAGGTATGCCGACTGGCTAATGAACTTCTGTCGGGCCGACTCAATGAAGCTTATGTCGATCTGGGGACCAAGAAGCGCGAAACGAAGGTGCTCGGGTGTAACTCCCTTTAGCTGATCATTGAAGGCCAGCGTATGCATGAAGGCAGTTCGCGCGACATAGATTGCGTACGGCGGAAGGCCCCGGAACTGATCTTCGTCGATTTCCTGGGCAAGCGCCTTCTTATCCCCTTCTCCAGCAACATCGTTGCGGATGGCGGGCACATACATGGATTGTCCGAGACGGGTGACGATCTCCTGCCGGATCGGCTCATAGCCGGGATCAATGTGGTGCAGGTGGATCGCCGTTGCATCCCCAGGTCGTGTGGCCCAGAGCCTCCCAACCGTCCGCCCGAGGAGACGCAGCATTCCACGAACCCGCTGGAAGTTTGCCAGTGTGGCGGTCTTCGCTGTGAAGGTCTCCAGGACATCTGGGTGCAGCGGGTAACTTGCCATGAAGTCAGCCACCGTCTGCGCCTTCCCGGCTTCCGGCGACAAGGATGCCTTATGGTCATGCCACAGTGCTCGGTAGTTCTCCACCGCCTGACTTGCCCCCTGAGCATCAATTCGCTCAAAGAGGCGGCGCAGAATGACCTGAACGGTCTCGTCATCTTCCGTTGGGTTAAGGAGTGTTGCCTTACGGGCTGAGACGCTCTCCGCCTCGGCCATCTTATCGGCGATGAATTGGTTCTCGTTGCCGTAGGCATCCGATGCCCGACCATCTTTGCCGACCGCAAGGGTATAGACGAGGGCGGCGCGTGGCGAGGACTCGACCGCTTTGAAAAGGGAGGTCAGGAAGGCGGTGAGTTGGTCGCGAGCCCCGGAACGTCCTTGGATTTTGCGGAGGTAAATCGACAACTCGTCCAAGAGGATGAGAGCGGGACGATCAGCAAATAACTCTGCCAACGTCTCGGCACCGGGAGCCATACCCTCCTCATCTGATGCTCGGACGCGCTCATACCCCTCCTTCCCAGCGAGTGCATAGGCGATCTCACCCCACGGGGTATAAGCCAGAACACCGTCGCCCATACGTCGCCCATTAGCCGGGTCAGCATTTTCGCCATCGAAGGCTGCAACCCTTACCTCCTCTCGGGGGAGAAGTTCAGGACTGATGAACTCACCATAGTCGTTAATTCCCTGCATCCCTCGCGCAGCATGGACGAGAGCTATGAGCCCATGCGTCTTGCCGCCGCCGAAGCTGGTATCGAGACGGAAAATGGCGCTTACGGCCCCACCTGCTCCTGAAAGCCGAGCGCAGACGTTAGCCAGTAGGCTCTTCAGACCACGGGTCGGGTAGGTGTTACGGAAGAACCGAACTGGGTCGGAGTACTCGACCGGGCCACCGCCTCGGATGACGTGCGACAGGTCCGCCGCAAAATCCGCGTCGCTGGCAGTTCCAGCAAGAACATCGGCACGGGGAACGCAAAGATCGAAGATTGTCTGGGCACTCATTTGACTGGCGTAAGCAAGAGTTCGGGTCCGACGAGGTCGTTAACGGCCTCCCGGCGCTCCCACTCACGCAGACGCACAGGTCGTTGCCCGCAAACTCCCCCAAACCTGATTTGTGCATGGAGGAAGGCTCAATGTCGAGCCTGCGTACAACATTACACCTAACGCACGGCAGAAATTAGTAGACAGATTTGAAAGTCATGAGAGTCTCGAATCATCTGAGGCAGTCATGGAGCCCGCCATTTGATCCAGTCGTCTGCAAGTAAATTACTGAAACCTCGGCCTTTTTCAGGCTGGTCTTTGGACGCGGCTGTCGAATTTGATGCTTCCTGCCAATCCTTTCTCAGTTTTCTCTTTTGCGCCCCTCCGCTGAAACGACAGGCTGTGTTCTCTGCCTTCGCAGTTCTTGCCCGAGAGGGGGCCGAACGGCTTGCGGCGCACCTCCATTTTCTCGCGCCGGGCGATTGCCATCCTCGCCAGGACCCCAGGAAGCAGATCGCACGGGCACTGATGGTTACCTCGCGGGCCAGGGATATCGTCCGCGCTGCTTTTGGGCGTGTCCCGGACGGCTTCCTGGGTATCCTTCGTCGTCTTGGTGATAGCCCGCTTCCTGACCCCGCTCAGTACTGGACGCTTTATGAGACCCTAAGCAACCGCGAACATCGCTATCGAGCGCGGGCTTTGATGCAGCGCAGCGGTCCAATCAGCGCCAAGCACGTCGAGATCGTACACCGTCTCGATCCCGTCCTTGTTCACTTGAACATCCTGGACCGCATTCACAGCGTGGATCACATTGAGAGCGCGAACGCTGCCCTTGCGCTGATCCGGAGGGTAGTCTCGACTGCTTCTGATCAGGCTATTCGCCAGTCAGTCGAACACCTCCAGCCTAAGACCGACCTCGCGACTTTTTTCACTCGCTGGCTGAGCAAGATGGATCAGCCACCGGCTGTGCCGCCAATCCCGAAGAACGATCCCGATTTCGCGGTGCTGACGACGGGTGAGGCGATGATTGCACTCGGGCGGCGCTATCAAAATTGCGCTGCTCAACAGGTCCCGCTCGTGGCAACGGGATCACATGCTTACGTTGAGTGGCTCCATGAGCCTGGAGCAATCGCGGATTGCCGCTATACGACGGACGGACGGTTCGTGCTCGTCGATATCTTTGTCCATAGAAACGGTCGGCCCAGCCCAGCGCTCTGTGCCACCGTCCGTCGCAAGCTCGCAGCACGGGGAATCCCGGCTCTTTCCCCTGGCGATGGCTGCCCTCGTGTGCGCGACGTTCTTCATCTGCTCGGGCTTTGGGACACAGTCGGCGACCTGGGTTTCGAGCACGAAGCCGACATGGAGGAGGGTCTGGCTGCCTTGGAAGCGGAGCTTTCGGAGACAGTCCGCGCTGCATGAGCCCGTCACAAACCGGCTTTACACCACCGTGTTGGGAAGACCTCATGCCTCAAGCCAGCCTCATTGCACTCCTGATCCTCGTCCTCGTGATCCCCTGGCGGGGTGCCCATGCCGGGATCATTCTGGCGGGCGTCGCGTTCTGGATCGCCACAGAGATGGTCGCGCCTGACCGAAAGGAAGTTTCTGCGCAAGCCTCCATAACCCGCACCTTCAACGCGAACGTCCACGTAAGCAACGAGCAGGTGAACTTCGATGAGCGGCTCATCACGGCTATCGTCCACAACGGCAGCAACGCGCGTGTTTATGATGTCTGGCTCCGTTGCACCTTCCAGGTTCCTCAGACGCAGTACAAGGCAACCGATCCGAGTGGCAAGAAGGAGATGATCTCGACTGATTATCACTACAGCTATATCGCCCCAGGCGTAGCCGAGCAGGTTTCTCTCGTACTGGAACCGCATGGGCTCCTCACGAGGGCGCACCCTTCAAGCTTTTCGTGCGAGCCGCGCTACCAGTACGAGGCGGTAGACCTCTTCCAGGCAGGAGGATGAACCGAGTGGATTCGGATACCGCTCTTCTCGTTTTCTTGGGGGTGTGCCTGATCGGGGTGGTTCTCGTTGGACTGCTGATCGTCTTTACCCCGATCATGTCGTGGCTGCTGATCGGAGGTGTTGTCTTCTTGGGTGTCAAGTTCGGGCTTACGCTCTTCGGTCTGAGTGGAGCATCATCAGATCGCCCCCGCTTGCTCTCGGAAAATTTGGTTTCGAAATCGACGATCTCGATGTCAACCGGGGTCCGACCGGCTGGCCCTGAGCGATTCGCGATCAATGCAAGCGGTTCGATCAGCAACCACTCTGACCGGCTCATCACGGGCATCAAAGTCTGGTGTCGGGCGGAGGCTCTGCACGGCTCGGATACCGGCTCGGGGACCATTCCGGTGGCGGTGAAACCCGGCGAGACACAATCCTTCTCAGGTGAGGTCGCCAACCGGTTCTATGGAATCGCCCAGAGCGGGAAGGTGCTGCGGGTTGCACCAGAACGCCACTTCTGTCGGGTCGAGCGGCTCATCGAGGGATGAACTAGAGAACGGGCATCGAAAATGCTGTGCTTCAACCATATCGGCTCTGGTGCAGCGACTTTACCGAGACGAGGCGCATAGCTATCACCGGCCTGTGCTCGGCTGATTGAGATGGTTCAGCATCCAGAAGACGGGCGTATGATGTAGGGGGTCTTGATGAGATACGCAGTAGCTGCGCTACTTCTTTGTGTTCCGTGCGCGGCAAGTGCCCAAACCTACCGGCTGAAATGTGAGTATTTCAATGTGCCGGAGAGTGAACTACTAGACCAAGCATGTTCAGCGAAATCCACAACTCAGAACGGTCAAGATGTGACAGAGTTTCGGATTGGGCGACGTGTAATCCGTATTGCCGTTCTGGATAGGCAAGGGATTTGGGCGCGGATCACGTTCAATGGTCGTCCGGGAATGCGCTATGAACATGACCGCGAGACATTCTCCTACTCCAGTGCCGATCTAACCGAGACCCTCGACACCTCTAGTCTAAAGCGATGAGAAATCTTCTGGTACGCGCTGCTTCCTGTATGGGGATCGCGATCCTCTCATGCATAGGGGCTGCTGTGACAACGGCATCCGCCAATGACAGCGCTGCCCATATCGGGGCGGGTGGCCTTGAGTTCACAACCACGGATGCCGTGATCATGGAGAAAGAAGACCTCTATCTTTCTCCGGAACTGGTGAAGGTCGATTACGTCTTTCGGAACGTAACAAGTAGTCCTGTCGAAATACGGGTAGCTTTCCCATTGCCTCGCCTCGATATGCGCCTCGTACAAGGCTGTTCCGATGTAGGTATCCCACATCCAGACGACGAGAACTTCGTTCGATTTGCGACCCAAGTTAACGGTCGGCCCGTGCGGATGGATGTGCAGACGAAGGCTTACGTCGCCAGCCGCGACATCACACCTGTCCTTAAGGAGTTAGGAATCCCGATCAATAGTCTCGGGGGCAAACTTCAGGAGCGCCTCGAACGATTGTCGGCAGCGGAGAGGAACCGGCTCACGGAGGTGGGAGCACTCGGAGAGCAAGAGTACTGCGGCGATGGTCCCCAGCCCGTCTGGACGACCGAAACGATCTACCACTGGCAGCAGCGGTTTGAGCCCGGTGTCGCCACGCGGATCAGCCATGGCTACAGCCCTGTTGTGGGATCGTTCTTCATCTCGCCTGACGACAAGCTGTTTGGACCACCCGACCGGATGACGCCACGTGATCCTGATCTCACCCGGTTTTGTGTCGATGAGGGGACATGGCGCGCTATTCGCAAGCGGGCTGCGAAAGGTGGGGCAGTGATCGGTCGGAATCTTGAATACATCTTGCAGACCGCTCGATCCTGGAGAGGGCCTATCAGAGACTTTACACTCACCGTCGATAAGCTGATGCCCAACGCTTTAGTATCGCTATGCGCAGATGGCATCCGCAAGGTTGGTCCGACGACATTCGAGGTAAAGAAGCGGGACTTTCGTCCCGACAGCGACCTCGATGTGTTGTTTATCAACTTCTGACCTAAAAGGCCGGATAGGCTTCCGGTCTGAGATGAGCAGGAAGCAAACTAGGGCGACTAGTTACTTGGTGCGACATCCAATGCTTTCTCGAAAACCCACTGGTCTTCTCTATCCCAGAACTGAATGCCCAGAAGGTCGGCCCGTGTCACTCGGTTCTCCATCTCATGGTCGGAGATGAAGGCACCAACGGCTTTTTGCTGCTCTGAGAACACTATTGCGAGGTGGTCGTGAAAAGCAATATCCTCGCCAAAAGCGAGTTTGAACGCGATGAGGTCTTTGTCCTGGCCAAACCAGATGCCGCAAATCGGACGGGATAAAAGCTCGCAGTTGCGGAGGCGGCGATCCCAAATGATGTTGATGGCTCGCTCGGCGGTGCAGCCTCCATAGATTACGAAGGTAGGGGGTCGAATTGTCATAAGTTCCTTTCAAATGATGATGACAGGCATGGGCTCCAGGGGGCGACTTGTCACTGGAATTGAGTTCAGCTTCAGTGGCGATAGAGCGCGACGTGGCCAGATCGCAGTCCGAATGGGCTGATATCTCGCCCTGCCATTCCAAGAGCAGATCGTATCTGGATGGACGACCGATACGATCTCCCTCCGCAGTTCCGACGGTGCGATAGGCCGCAACTTCGTATGCCATCGCTGGCCAACAGCTTTCAGGAACTCAGTTTCCGTGAGTGCTTCGAGGCTGACGATCCCTCTAATGCCGCCGTCAGCAGACCACCAAAGCCATAGGCCAACGTCCCACCACCAGCGCGATGTTGCTCGTCGATTATAATCGACGATATTGCGCACGGCGGTGCGCCATTGCCGAAATTCGTTAGGTGTGTGGATAGCGGCCTGTATCTCAACCGCGAACAGACGCCTGGGATTGATGGCAATTACACGGCGGGAAAGACGGTTTGCATAGCGGCGAGCGCATCGTGCACAGGTTATCTGTGCACAGCGGTTCTGAGAGTGGCACCATCGGTTCATCCAGTATTTAGCAGCTTGTGCAGGTCGAACATACCGATTCCAGGATTGTGCGAGGGCGAGGATTTCGTCCGTTCAACTACGCTGGGTCTCCAAAATCATTCCACCTGTGGAAATATCACCCCTGGACATGATATTTCCACAGGTGGAATGATTGCATCCATGAAGCCTTCCAATGGGGGCGGACGATCCGGCGAGATAAATGGTCAAGAATCAGAAGAAGGAGCAGACCTCTCAGGACGGGGCAGAGTGGCTCCAGGAGATGGTCCAGAATGAAAAGGAGAGCGCCAAGCGCTCGCTCTCCGATGCCGAAGCTTCCGAACGAAGGCGCATGAAAGGTGTGGTGGAGCAAAGCGCTTGGACACTCCGCTGCATCATGCGCGTGCTTCGACAAAACGAGCTATCTCCGCAGAGCGTCGAAATCCTCCTTGCTGTGGCATTGAAGCCTGGACTTCGCATGAATGAACTGCCGGAACTTACCGGGATGGCCCTCTCCTCGGTATCCCGGAACCTAGATGCACTTGGGGCGGTTCACAGGCACGGCAAACCTGGGCTCGAACTGGTCGCCACAGTGCCCGATCCCGAGGAGCCTCGCAGGAAACTGGTTTTTCTGACGGTAAAGGGGCGGATGCTTGTCGAGCGTCTCCTGGGTGATCTGGAGCCGAGCGAGATCATCGAACTCGATGTTCCGACAGCACAGGAGGGGCTTAAAGCTCAGAACCGGAAGGACATGGAGCCCTGACCGGTCTCCTTCCCACGCTCAAACTAACTTTCTGTCCACTCCGGCTCCAGACTGAGTTTGCGGTCGATGGTCGGCGGGGACGGTGGTGGAGAGCATCGACCTTGGGCTGTTACCGGCTGGGGTAAATCTGGCCGGATCAACCTTCTCCAGAATGTCTTCAGTTTCTGGACTGCTGGAGTGGTGACGGGAGTTCAAAGTGTTTGACGTGCAGAAAGTCCGTGCGAGAATCTTCCCAAACTGCACGGGAGTTTTTGGATGGTTGCTGGTCGGAAGTTCGGGTACTCGCGCGTCTCAACCTCTGACCAGGACTGGTCCCTTCAACTCGATGCCTTGATCAAAGCCGGTGTCGATGACCGGGACATCTATCGAGAGAAGGCGTCGGGCGCGAAGCGGGATCGCACTGAACTCCGCCGCATGCTCGATCAACTTCGTCCAGGCGATCAGGCAACGGTCTACCGCCTCGACCGGCTCGCCCGCTCTCAGCTTCACCTGCTCCAGATTGTCGAGGAGATCGAGACCAAGGGGGCAAAGTTGGTTTCAGTCATGGACAACATCGACACGAGCACGGCAACCGGCAAAATGGTCGTCGGCGTGCTGGCTGTCCTGGCCGAGTTCGAGCGCAATCTCTTGATGGAACGCAGTGCAGCAGGTCGAGCCATTGCCCGTCAACGTCAAACTCGCTTTGGCCGACCACCCAAGATTACCGAGGCTCTGATCCGGCAGGTGATGCTCGCCCATGATGACCCGAACATCACGGTCCCGGAGACCTGTCGCGTGCTGGGGATCAGCAAATCGAGCTATTACATGGCTCTTCGGGCAGGACAGCGCGAAGCCATGGGATCAGCCGAAGCCGCATAATCGGGTCCGAACTTAGTTTTGCCGGTCCATGACGGCCAGGAGCCGGAACGGCGACCGTGCAGGGGATCGGGAAGGAACATCGCGCTGTCGAGGCTGCCGCCTGAGCCCAAACTTAGTTTGGGCAGCGGCGGGGTGGTCCTGGTCCTCATTCCTCTCCCTCTGTTCTTCTCGACCGAGGTCCACGGGGTGGGCATCGCGCTTTTGTACATTGAGCGGGCCGAGAGCAGCGAGGCGTGCGTTCATCGGGTTCATCCCGAACTCGGCTGGAAGCCCTATTGATCCGACGAAGGCGCGCGCCGAGCCAGCGAGAGCACAGCGCATTCCCATTGAACAATGTTGTACCAAGTACATTGAAGAAGAATATATTGTTCAATGGGAACAATTAAGCTTAGTATTAGTCACTCCCATTAAATGGGAAGCTGATTGCAGCCGCATATTGCGCGGTATTCATCGGCATAACTCATTTCGATTGCCTCATTCTGGTCTGTATTGACCATATCTATTTTAGAAAGACTTTTATCGTGAGCGATATCTCTGATTGGTTGGACGATTATCTTGCTGGCTCAGGCGAGCCTATTCCAGCCCAGCCCAAACCTGCTTTCGTCAATCCCGCAAAACCCGCGCCCGCAGTGAAGAGGACAAAGAAAGCCAAGAAGCCGAAGAAGAACGCGGAGCCCTGGTTCACGAAGTTCCCGGCCAAGGACCTCGTGACAGCTATGCGCCTGCAATTCTTCGATAATGGCGAGAGCCCTGGCTCAGGAAGGAACCAGTACACCCTCAAACTCCGGGCTTATCTCGGTGTGAAGCAGATCGACCAGCGCAAACCTGACTGGGAGCGAACCATCGGCCTTCTCCCCCCGAAAGCAGTGGTGGCCTGGGCCGTCGATGAGCATGCCCAAGGCAAGCTCACGGATGAGCAGTTGGCCCGTTACACTACTGTCTCAGACCAGATCACAACCTGGGCTGATCAGGATGATGCCGAGTTGGCCTTGATGGGGCACATCAGTTCGCCGCCGGGCAACCATTACTTCCACAACCAGTTCGTGGCGGTTCGCCTGACGACCTCGGACGAGATGTCGGTCACCCTCTATCTCGATGGTGATGTGATCGAGGAAACTAAGTTTTACACCAACACGAGATCACGGAAGGCCAACGCCCCGAAGTTCCACGGCCTCTACGATCCGTTCGGGAAGATCAACCCGAAGGTGGAAGGGGAACGATGACGGCTATTGACCCCCTCAAGCTGGCTGCTGCCGTCAAAAAACTCGCAGGCGAAGTTGTTGATGTGAGGAAGGAGAACGAGCGTCTGGACGAGATTCTGTCCACGATGCTGGAGACCCTCGGACCTGAACTGCAAGGTATCGTGGACGAGTCCATTGCCGACGTGAAGGCCGAGAATGAACGGCTTCGGCAAGACATCAAGGAGCTTCGAGAGGATATCAGGTTCCTCCAGGGGCTCGCCGCCGGGCACGAACTCGCCATCATGGAGGCGACCGGCAGGCCGACCGAGGTCATCTATCCTGCGGAGCCGGAGCCGGAGACTCCGCTGCCTAGCGAGGAGGAGTTGAAGGGCTTCCTCCGCAGGAGGGACTACGAGCAGGCTTGGCCGAACCCGGAAGACTGAACGAAACAGGCTATCGCCTGCTTCTCTCTGGTGACCAGTTGATGGTCCTCCAGTCCTGGTGCGTGATCTAACCCTCTGGCCTCGACTGGATACTGCCCAGTTGACGCCTATGACGGGGGATCATGGCTTTCCACTTCCACGCGGGTGATATGCCCGCGCGGTAGCACGATCACCCCTTGATCTCAACGCGCCTTTGCCGCCGCCTCGCGAATGGCAGCCATGTTGGCGGAATAGGCCGAGGGGCCGCCTTTGAACGTGGCGGAACCGGCGACGAGCACATTGGCTCCGGCCTCGGCCACCAGCGGCGCGGTCTCAGGCGTCACGCCGCCATCAATTTCGATATCGATGTTCCGGTTGCCGACCATCTCCTTGATCCGGCGCAGCTTGGTGCAGACGGAGGGGATGAAAGCCTGACCGCCGAAGCCGGGATTGACCGTCATGAGGAGAATGAGATCGACCTCGTCGATCACCGGCTCGATGGAGCCCTCATGGGTGCCGGGATTGAGGACGATGCCGGCCTTCTTGCCGAGCTTCCGGATGGTTTGGAGCGAGCGGTGCAGGTGCGGGCCTGCCTCCGCATGGATGCTGATGATGTCCGCGCCCGCCTTGGCGAAGGCTTCAAGATAGGGATCGACGGGGGCGATCATCAGATGCACGTCGAAGGGTTTGGAGGTGTGAGGGCGCAATGCCCTCACCACATCGGGGCCGATGGTGATGTTCGGCACGAAGTGCCCATCCATTACGTCGATGTGGATCCAGTCTGCACCGGCAGCATCGATGGCGCGGATCTCTTCTCCGAGCTTGGAGAAGTCGGAGGCAAGAATGGAGGGGGCGATGAGAAGCGGGCGTGTCATGCCGCGCCGGTAGCACGAGCCCTTTTCCATCGCAACGGGACATTCAGGCGCGAGCCCAACCAATTGAAGACCACTTGGCTGGGGAGAGGCTCTTTTGCGACAGGAATTCCATGGACGGCCTTGAGCCAACGGGAGTAAAGATGCCTCGTCAAAAGGCATGAACGTCATCGCTCGGCCTGAGAGGCGATTGGAACGGGGCAGGATATTGATGCGTAAGGATGTGGTTGTTCTTGGCGCCGGCATCGTCGGCGTGTCGATTGCCGTGCACCTGCAGAAGCGCGGACGGTCTGTTTTGCTGGTCGACAAGCGCAAGCCCGGCGAGGAGACCTCCTTCGGCAATGCGGGCCTGATTCAGCGCGAGGGTGTCTATCCTTATGGGTTCCCGCATGATTTCGGCGCCCTGCTGCGCTATGCCCTGAACAACACCGTCGATGCCCATTACCATTGGGCCGCGATCCCGAAGCTCGCGCCCTTCCTGTGGCAGTACTGGATGCACTCGCGTCCTGCCCAGCACAAGGCGATCGCGCGGATGTATGCGCCTCTCATCGAGCGCAGCGTCACCGAGCACATGGCGTTGGCGGAAGAATCCGGTTCCACGCAACTGATCCGCCCGACCGGCTGGATGAAGGTGTTCCGCGACCAGCAGAGCATGGACGAGCAGTTCAAGGACGCGGAGGAGGTGAAGCGCGATTTCGGCGTCAACTTCGACGCGCTCGACACCAAGGGAGTCGCGGAGCGCGAGCCGCATCTCAAGGTCGAGACGAGGGGCGGCATCCATTGGACGGATCCGGCCTCGGTCTCCGACCCCCACTTGTTGACCTTGGGCTACGTGGGCCTGTTCGAGCGCCTCGGCGGCGAGCTGGCGGTGGCCGATGCCAAGACGCTCGAGGAAACTGCAACCGGTTGGCGCATCCAGACGGAGAAGGGCCCGGTAGAGGCCGGAACTGTCGTCATCGCTCTGGGCGCCTGGGCGGATGTGCTAACGACAAAGCTTGGGTATGATCTACCACTTGCAGTCAAGCGCGGCTACCACATGCACTACAAGCCCGCGGGCAATGCGGTGCTCAATCGGCCGACGCTCGATTTCGACCGCGGCTATTTCCTGGCTCCGATGACGAATGGCATCCGCCTCACGACAGGCGCGGAGTTCGCCAATCGCGATGCGCCGAAGACACCGGTCCAGCTGCAGCGCGCCGAGCCGATCGCCCGGGAATTCTTCCCGTTGGGCGAACGGGTCGATCCGGAGCCGTGGATGGGCATGCGCCCTTGCACGCCGGATATGATGCCGATTATCGGGCCAGCGCCTAAGCACAAGAACCTCTGGTTCGGCTTCGGCCACGCCCATCATGGCCTGACGCTCGGCCCGGTGACAGGCCGGCTGCTCGCCGAGATGATCACGGGCGAGACGCCAGTCGTCGATCCGAAGCCGTATCGGGCGGAGCGGTTTTAAGCCGCTTTCCTTTTCGTGGCCCTCAGACCCCTCCTTGCAAGATAGGTATCCTATCCGTTTGGAGGGGAAAATGCTTGAATGAGAGGTTAGAACGTTTATGATCCGCTCCAACGTTACGGGGGAGGCGGATGCTGGGGGGCGACCGGTCGCTGATCGGTGACATCTATGAAGCTGCGGTCATTCCTGAGCGGTGGCTCCAGGTTCTCGACCAGATTTCCACCATTGCAGGGGCCGAGGGGGGCTTCATTGCCGCCGGAACCTCAAGAGGGGAAAGATCCTGGGTCGCCACGGACTATTACCGACCCATTTTATCCGAATGGTATGCCGACGGCTGGCATCTGCGAAACACTTGGTTTGAGCGCGGTCTCCAGCGCAAGCGTCTTCAGTTCTTCGACGAAACCGACATTTTCGAATCCGGCGAAGTTGATTCAATTCCGATGTATCGGGACTTCCATCGTCCGCGTGGCGGCGGGCGGTCCGCAGGTGCCATCATGCGGGTCCCCGGTGGCAGCCTCGTTTGCATGCGTTTCGAGCGCGCCTATCATCATGGTCCCTTGGAGCGGGATGTCCGGGAGAGCCTCAACCTCCTCAGGTCGCACCTCGCGCGTGCGTCTTTCCTGTTTACGAAGCTCGGAACGCGGCAGGCCCGCTCGGCGGTTGCCGCTTTGCAGTTCATGGATGTTCCCGCTGCGGTACTCACTCGGAATGGCCGGCTTCTCGCCTGCAATGCGCTCATGGAAACTCGGCTGACGCAGGTGAGCGTGAGAGCGGGCGACCGGATCACTTTCACGGATAGCAACGCCCAACAGGCCTTGAGCGAAAGCCTTGAGCGGATTACGGCCGGTTTGTTCGACCAGCTGCGCGGCCCCATTCCGCTTCCGGCCACAGACGAGCACGGGCCGGCGGTCGCCTATCTGATCCCGATGCGCGGGGCTGCCCAGGATCTGTTCGGCTGCGAGAGCACGCTGCTTATGATCCGGCCTGCCGGTTCAGAGAACCGGCTCATGGATCTGGTGCGGACCCGGTTCGCCATCGATGCCGGCGATGCTCAGCGCTGGGGTCGGCTGATTGCTGCTACATCGCCACGCCTGGCCGCGGCGCTCCTGGCCTCGACCGAGAACGTTCAGGCCACTCTTGACCGCGCGCTCGGAAGCACACAAAACGGATTGGAGGCCCGTATGGCGAACTTCCTGTGGCGACTCGGCGACGATCCGGAATACGGCCCCGCAGGAAGACAACCACTCTGCTTGACTTAGCCTTATTCGCTTTTTCCGAAGCGGTCTCGCCAGGCCGGTTGCGCGCCAGGATAGGGCAGGGCTGTCGCCTCGTAGATGCCACGCGCGATGGCGCGGGTGAGGCAGTCCGCGGCAAGGGCCGTCAGTTCCGTGAACTCCGCGGCTTCATCCTTGAGGGGCTTGCGGCCAATGGCTGCGGCGAAGATCGTGTCGCCGTCGAAGAGGGCGTGGGAGAAGCGTAAGGCTCGAGCTAGCCCCGCATGGGACGCAATGGCAAGCCGCTTGGCCTGAGCCTTGGTCAGAACGGCATCGGTGGCGATGAGCGCGATGGTGGTGGCCGGTTGTGGTCCGCCCTTCCAGATGAGCTTGCGTTTCTCCGGATCGACGCGCTTAGGGTGCCCGTGCCCGCCAAACTCGCCGCCTTCCTCCAGGGCGCCAGCCCAGAAATGGGGACCGTTGCCGATCACGGCCGAAGCGATGCTGTTCACCACGACGAGAGCGCCAACCGTATGACCGGTGGAGGTCGTGGCGCTCGTTGAGCCCAAACCGCCCTTCAGGTTTGCCGTCGTGGCGCCGTATCCTCCGCCGGACGTGCCGAGTTCGAAGTCCAGGCCGGCTTGTTGGGCTGCCTCGTAGCCGAGTTCCCGATAGGGTGGATAGCGACCCCAATCCTTGTTGCCGCCGTTGATGAGATCGAAGATGGAGGCTTGAGAGACCAGGGGAACGAGAGCGTCCCTCACGGCAAAGCCGATCCCCTGTTCCCGTAAATAAGCCTGGACGCCGCTGGCCGCATCGAGACCGAAGGCGGAACCGCCGGAGAGCACGACGCCGTGGATGCCGGGCACCATCTTGTCCGGGTCGAGCAGATCGGTCTCGCGGGTAGCCGGGGCTCCGCCCATGGCAAAGACGGAGGTGACCGCAGGCTCATCGAAGAGAGCGACGGTCACGCCGGAACCGAGGATGGCATCGTGAGCATTGCCAATGCGAAGTCCGGCGACGTCGGTGATGAGATTGCGGCGCTGTGTCATGGGGCGAAGCAAACCGAAAATCGTCGCTCTTCACAAGCTGGAGAACCCGCCTTCCACCGCCTTTCTCAAGCGGACGCGAACGGATAGAAGGCTGTCATGCTCAGTGTTTCTTATCCAGCCGCGGCGCTCGGCGGCCTCATCAGTTTCTTAAGTCCCTGCGTTCTGCCGCTGGTCCCGCCCTACCTGTCCTTCCTGGCCGGCACGACCTTCGACCGCCTGAGCGCGGGCGACGACCGCGCCGTCCGCCAGCGCGCGATGCTGGCGGCGCTCCTGTTCGTGGCGGGCTTCTCGACGGTCTTCGTGCTCCTCGGCGCGACCGCTTCCGCCCTGGGCCAGGTCATCCGCCAATATCTCGATGTGTTGAGCACGGTAGCGGGTATCGCCATCATCGTGATGGGCCTGCATTTCCTTGGGCTGTTCCGCATCGGATTGTTCTATCGCGAGGCCCGGTTCAATGTGGCGAAACCAGTCGGCCTCTGGGGCGCCTATGTGATGGGCCTCGCCTTCGCCTTCGGCTGGACGCCCTGCATCGGTCCGGTCCTGGCGGCGATTCTGACCATGGCGGGCTCGGAGGACAGCGTGGCTCACGGAGCGCTGTTGCTGGCGGCCTATTCGGCAGGCTTGGGCATACCCTTCCTGCTCGCGGCCTTCGCCATGAAGCCTTTCGTGGCGCTCTTGAAGCGCATGCGCTCGCGCTTCGCCATGGTCGAAAAGGTCATGGGCGTGCTCCTCGTCCTGACCGGGATTGCGTTTCTCACCGGCTGGATCACCAACATGTCGTTCTGGCTTCTGGAGACCTTTCCGGCGCTCGGGCGGTTAGGATAGGTTGTCACAGGAATCGGGTCGTTCGACGAAGTATGACTTGCCATTCTGGTGATCTCACACGGAGATCACCTATGCCCTTCCAAGTCCGCGGCCTCGATGCCGAACCTTTCGCACCGCTCTTCGAACTGAATGAAGCTGACCTGAGGGCCATCGGCGCCAAGCGCGTTTATGCCGATGAGGCCGATGCTTATCCATGCCGGGTGTCCCTGACCCGGGTTGGAGTAGGGGAGGAGCTCCTGCTGCTCAACCACGCCCATCAGACGACATCGACCTCACCGTACCGCGCGGCGGGACCAATCTTCGTTAGCCGCTATGCTAAGACGGGCACCTACCAGGATGAGTTGCCGCCGATGCTGCGTGATCGGCTCCTGTCTCTGCGCGCCTATGACGCCAACGCCTTCATCGTCGATGCCGAGGTCGCGGAAGGCGGTGACGTTCTGCAGGTGATCGAGCGGTTCTTCGCCAATCCCGAGGTGGCGCATATCGATGCTCATTTCGCGAGGCGCGGCTGTTTTGCCGCCCGGGTCGAACGGGCCTGATCAATCCTCGCTTCTGACCTCGTGTCCGGCGTCCCTGAGCGCGGCCACGGCTTTCTCCGCATCTTCCGCCTTCACCAGCACGTAATCGGTGCTGAAGGTGGACGTGGCGAAGATGCCGATGCTCGCCTTGGCCAAGGGGGTGAGGACGGAGGCCAGGATGCCCGGAACGCTGAAATCGAAACTCTGCTCGATCCGAAAGCAGCGCCAGCCTACATCGACCTCGGCATCGGATCGAGCCTCATCGAGCGGACAGACGAGGGTCGTTTCCTCCGCCGCTTGAATCAGGAGCGAGAAGGGTCCCGGCGAAGGGGCCGTGACGGGCATGCCCGCCGGGAAGCGGCAGACCGCATAAGTGGCCTCGAGCAGCGATAAAGTCAGAGCTGGCATAATCCTGGCTGCTTTGAACGGGAGCTTTCATAAGAAAACCCGCCCTGTCGCCAGGGCGGGTTCCAATCATTGGCTTTCAGGCCAATCGATTACATGGCGAGTTCGTTGCCAGAGTAGTCGATCTTGCCGTCGGCGCCCTTCTTCCAGACATACATGATGTAGTCCGGACGGGTGATGTCGCCCTTCTTGTCGAAGGAGATGTCGCCGATGACGGTCTTGAAGGGCTTGCCCGCCTTCATGACGTCGGCAACCTTCTTGCCATCGGTGCTACCGGCCTGCTTCGCAGCCTCGGCCAGGATCTGGGCGGCGGCGTAGCTGTAGAGAGTGTAGGCCTCAGGCTCGAAGTTCTTGGCCTTGAACTTGGCCACGACGTCCTTCGCGTTCGGGTTCTTGCGCGGATCCGGCGAGAAGGTCATCAGAGTGCCGTCGGCACCCGGGCCGGCGATCGAGGTGAATTCGGCCGACACGATGCCGTCACCCGACATGAGCGGAGCGTTGAGGCCCTGGTCGCGCATCTGACGGATGATGAGGCCGGCTTCCGTGTGGAGGCCGCCGAAGTAGACGACGTCGACGCCAGCCTGCTTCAGCTTCGACACGAGAGCGGAATAGTCCTTCTCGCCCGGGTTCACGCCTTCATAGACGACTTCCTTCAGACCCTTGGCGTTCATGGCCTTCTGGGTCTCGTCGGCAAGGCCCTTTCCATAGGGGGTCTTGTCGTGAACGACGGCGACCTTCTTGCCCTTGAACTTGTCGGCGAGATAGCTGCCGGCAACGAGGCCCTGCTGATCGTCACGACCGCAGGTGCGGAAGGTATTCCACAGGCCGCGCTCGGTGAATTGCGGGTTCGTCGAGGCCGGGGTGACCTGGACGATGCCGGCTTCCTCGTAGACCTGCGAGGACGGGATCGACACGCCGGAGTTGAAGTGGCCGACGACGAACTTCACGCCTTCAGCGGCGAACTTGTTCGCCACCGACACGCCCTGCTTCGGGTCGGACACGTCGTCGCCGATGACGATCTGCAGCTTCTGGCCATTGATGCCGCCGGCTGCGTTGATGTCTTCGACAGCCTGCTCGACGCCGTTCTTCAGCTGGGCGCCGAAAGCCGCGTTCGGGCCGGTGATGGGGCCAGCAACGCCGATCTTGATCTGGGCGCTGGCTGCGCTGGAGAAGGCGAGGCCAAGACCGAGGGCTACGCCGGTCAACAGCAGTTTTTTCATGAGGTCACTCCTCTGGGTGGTTTTATAGGCCCCCCTTCCTTGTGGGGCCGGTTTGACGGGATGCCCGTCATCCAAGGCAGCATCATGCTGGTTTTTAAGCGGATGTCACCTGGGAATCTTTTGGGCTTAGCCCTTGGTAGCAGACGCCTTTTCCCGCCAGGAAAACGGGCCGGTCCGCTCGTAGAGCCAGCGGTATTGGCTGGTCATCATCCGGGCCCGGCGGTACTGGAAACCGAGCGCCCCGATGATCAGAAGGACGATGGTGTCGACCGCATAATAATGGATCGACAGCAGCGTGCCTTCGAACAGCGCGAAGTGGATGAAGCGCACCGCCGCGCCGAGGATGAACAGGTAAAGGATCAGGGTCCAGAACGGCCGCCAGGTGACGGCGATGGCCCGGCCCGTCATCCAGGCCGCCCATCCGCCCATGACCACGGTGATGAGGAGAAAGAGCCAGATCGACGGCTCTTCGTAGAGGATGCCCTGCATCAGTGATGCCCCCCTTCGAGATAGGCTGCCCGGACTTGCGGATTTTCAAGCAATTCCCTGCCGGAACCGCTCATGGTGATGTTGCCCGTCACCATCACATATCCGCGATGGGCCAGCTTGAGGGCGTGATAGGCGTTCTGCTCCACGAGGAAGACAGTCATGCCGTCCTTCTCATTCAGCTCTTTGATGATGTGGAAGATCTGCTTCACGATCAGGGGTGCCAGGCCGAGGGACGGCTCGTCCAGGAGGAGAAGCTTGGGCCGGCTCATGAGCGCGCGGGCAATGGCCAGCATCTGCTGCTCGCCGCCCGAGAGGGTGCCGCCGCGCTGCTGCAGGCGCTCCTTCAGGCGCGGGAACAGGGTGCAGACCCGTTCGAGATCCTGGTCGAAATGGGCCATGTTGTGCATGGACGCGCCCATTTGAAGGTTCTCGAATACTGTCATGCGCGGGAAAATGCGCCGGCCTTCGGGCGATTGCGCGATCGACAGGCGGGCGATCTCGTGGGTCGGCATCTTGGTGATGTCCTGGCCCCCATAGGTGATCGTGCCCTCGCGAGCGCGCGGGTTGCCGAAAATCGTCATCATCAGCGTCGACTTGCCGGCGCCGTTGGCGCCGATCAGGGTGACGATCTCGCCTTCATGGACGTCCATGTCGACGCCCTTGAGGGCGATGATGTTGCCATAATAGGTCTTCACGCCCCGTACGCTCAGCAGGGGCTGGCGGGAGGTGGCCCCTTGAGGGCTCTGCATCGCGATGTTTGCTCCAGCGGTGCTCATGCCCCGACCTCCGCTTCGACTTTCTCCACCTCGTCATCCGCCACGCCCAGGTAGGCGGCGATGACCTTGGGATCGTTTCTGACCTCGGAGGGCGCGCCGTCCGAGATTTTGGTGCCGTAATCGAGCACCACCACGTGATCCGAGATCTGCATCACGACCGACATGTCGTGCTCGATCAGAAGGATCGAGGTCCCGTGATCCTTGCGGATGGAGAGCAGGAGCTCGTTGAGCTCATGCGACTCGCGCGGGTTGAGGCCCGCCGCAGGCTCGTCGAGGCAGAGCAGCAGCGGGTCCGTGCACATGGCGCGGGCGATCTCCAGACGGCGCTGGTCGCCGTAGGGCAGGTCGCCGGCCGGGTCGTCCGCCCGGTGGATCAGCCGGGCTTTCTCCAGCCAGAACTTGGCCTTCTCGATGGCCTCCTTCTCGGCCTTGCGATAGCCGCCGAGGCCGAGGACGCCGAGGAAGGTGAAGCCCGAGGCGATCATCAGCGGGTTGTGCTGGGCCACCAGCAGGTTCTCGAGCACGGTCATGCCGGAGAACAGGCGGATGTTCTGGAAGGTACGGGCAACCTTGCCCCTCCAGTTGATGTCAAAGCCCGGAAGCCGTTCCAGCAGCAGATGCGAGCCGTCGGGCTTGCGAAGGGCAATCATGCCCTCCGTCGGCTTGTAGAATCCGGTGATGCAGTTGAAGACCGTGGTCTTGCCTGCTCCGTTGGGGCCGATGAGCGCGGTGATGTCGCCGCGCCCGGCCTGGAAGGAGAGATCGTTGACGGCGACGAGGCCGCCGAAGCGCATCGTGAGATGCTGTACGTCGAGGATGGGATCCTGCAGCCAGCGCATTAGCCGTGTCCTTCCTTCACGAGCGAGCCGGAAATGGCTTTGCGCTCTTTCAAGATCACCGAGGGTTCACGTTCCGAGATCAGGCCGCGCGGACGCCAGACCATCATCGCCACCATGCCGGCACCGAAGAGCAGCAGGCGGTACTCGTTCGGGTCGAAGCCCGATCCGAAGATGGCCTGGAGGAAGGTCAGGTTGCGCAGGATCTCGGGGCCGCCGACGAGCACGATGGCCGCAATCGCCACGCCGATCTGCGAGCCCATGCCGCCGAGCACCACGATGGCCAGGATGATCGCCGATTCCAGGAAGTTGAAGCTTTCCGGAGAGACGAAGCCCTGGCGGACTGCGAAGAACGAGCCGGCAAAGCCGCCGAACATGGCGCCGATGGCAAAGGCCGTCAGCTTGGTGTTCGTGGTGTTGATGCCGAGAGACCGGCAGGCGATTTCGTCCTCACGCAGAGCTTCCCAGGCCCGACCAATCGGCAGCCTGCGCAGGCGCATGGTGACGAAGTTGGTGATCAGGGCCAGCACCAGGATCAGGTAATAGAGGAAGATGATCCTGTGCATGCCGTTGAATTCGAGCCCGAAGGTCTGCGCAAACCCGCCTTCACCCGCTGTGAACGGTATGCCGAAGAAGGTCGCGCGCGGGATCGAGGAGATGCCGGCGCCGCCATTGGTCAGATCCACCCAGTTGATGAGGACAAGGCGGACGATTTCACCGAAGGCCAGGGTGACGATGGCGAGATAATCGCCGCGCAGGCGCAGCACCGGGAAGCCGAGGATCATGCCCCAGAAGGCGGCGAGAATGCCGGCGAGCGGCAGGCAGATCCAGAACGACAGCCCGAACGTGGTCGAGAGCAGGGCATAGGAATAGGCCCCGACCGCGTAGAAGGCCACGTATCCCAGATCGAGCAGGCCAGCGAGCCCCACCACGATGTTCAGACCCCATCCGAGCATCACATAGGTGAGGATCAGGATGCCGAGATCGACCCAGTAACGGGATTCGTTCAATCCGCCTTGGATCAGGTAGACCAGAAGCGGAAAAGCGAGCGCTATGCCAAGGAAGAAGGGGATAGCGAAGCGTGACACATGCTGGAAGGCGCTCGGCTCGGCATGAACCGGTTCCGTCGCCTGACGTGGGCTGGGCGTCGCCTGGCGATAGGCCCGCGACGCCGTGAAGGCGTGCAGGAACAGGCGCAGTCCGAAGACGATGGCACAGATGATTGCGACCAGGCCCCAGCGGGGCGTGAGGAAGAGATCGGCACCGGACTGATCCGTCCTGTAGGCCAGGATCGGGATCGAGAGGCCCAACATGATCAGTGCGGTCTTGAAGGAATCCTTCAAGGCGGCGCGCAGGTCGAAGGTCCGCGTCGCGGCCTGGGTTTGGCCCGCGGTGGTGATGGAAGGAGCGTTCATGCTTTTAGGCTCCTTAAACCTTCTCGACCTCAGGCCGTCCGAGGATACCGGAGGGCATGAAGATCAGGACGATGGCGAGGATCGAGAACGCGGCCACATCCTTGTACTCGATCGAGAAGTAGGCCGACCAGAAGGTCTCGATGAGGCCGATGATCAACCCGCCCAGAACGGCGCCCGGGAGCGAGCCGATGCCACCCAGAACCGCTGCCGTGAAGGCCTTCACGCCCGGCACAAAGCCGTCGTTGAAGCTCACCACGCCATAATACAGCAAGTACATGGTGCCCGCGACCGAAGCGAGGGCGGCGCCGATGACGAAGGTCAGGGAGATCGTCCGGTCCACGTTGATGCCAAGGAGAGCGGCCATCTTGCGGTCCTGCTCGCAGGCGCGCTGGGCACGTCCGAGGGAGGTCTTCTGGACGAGATACCAGAAGATCGTCAGCAGCACCGCGGTGGTGACCATGATGATGATCTGCTTGTAGGAGAGGGCGACGTTGTAGCCGCTCTCGCCCTGGAAGAGCACGATCACGTCCTGGACCATCGGCGGGATCGGCTTGTTACGCGCTCCTTGCGCCACCTGGACGAAGTTCGACAGGAAGATCGAGACGCCGATGGCCGAGATCAGAGGCGCCAGGCGGAACGAGCCGCGCAGGGGCCGGTAGGCGATCCGCTCGATGGCCCAACCCCACAGGGACGTGAGCGCCATCGCGACGACGAGCACGACGAGAAGTGCCAGCGCGACGGACGAGATCCCGAGCCAAGTGGTCAGGAGGAGGAAGAGGATGAGCGAGATGAAGGCCGAGAGCATGAAGACGTCGCCGTGGGCGAAATTCACCATGCCGATGATACCGAAGACCATCGTATAGCCGATGGCGATGAGGCCGTAGATCGACCCCAGAGTCAGCCCATTGATGAGCTGCTGCACAAAGATTTCCATGTCCTACCCTTGCCCCTCTGGAATGGGGTCATTCTTGGGAAACACTGCAGGAAAGCACGACGTGCGAACGTCGCCAAGCCTGACGTAAGGTGCGCGTGTCTCTAGCAAACGGATTTTCGTTCGACAACTTTCTGTTAAGTTTCCTATTACCTCTTATGATGGAATAAGCGGCAGGAACAGCTGCAATACTGGGCAAGTCCAATTTTGCCTACTGCTTCCAAAGGATAAGACCGAGGCCCATATGGTTCTGAGCAGCCTTGTGCTCGGCCTGAAAAGAGTGGAAGAGGCTTGTCCGGATCACGATGTTGAAGTCTCAAGCCACTCCCAATTCAGCCACCGCAGATGACACCAGCCCCGATGCTGTTCTCTTCAGGGAGGGCATGAGCCGGGCGGCCGCGGCCGTTCACGTGGTCACGACTGATGGCTCGGCCGGACGCGCGGGCTTTACGGCGACCGCTGTCACCCCTGTGACGGACAGCCCAGCTTCGCTTCTGGTCTGCGTCAATACCGCCTCACGGTCGGCGCAGGCGCTCCTGGCCAACCGGGTTTTCTGCGTGAATACCTTGAGTGCTGAGGATCTGGCGCTCGCTGACGTCTTCGCGGGCCGCTCCGGTCTTCAAGGGCAGGAGCGCTTCACAGTCGGTCAGTGGGAAAGGTTGGAGACGGGTTCGCCCGCCCTGACAACGAGCCTCGTTTCCTTCGATTGCCGCATCAGCGATGCCCGGGTCGTTGCGACCCACCATGTCATCATCGGCGAGATCGTCCGCATCCGGCTTGGCGAACAGAAGCCCACCCTGGTCTATCAGGGACGTCACTACCACCAGCTCTGAAATCTGTGGACACATGACAGAGAGGCCTCCCCACCCGCCGTTTCCAGCAAATGAGGAGGCCTCCCGGTCCTGAAGGCCAACAGGATAGCCTTCAGAAGGGCAATGATCGGGAGGGCGGAGAGTTTCAGCTTGGCCGACAGCTAAGTCCGCACAAAGAAAAAGCCCTTCACGAGGGGCGGTGAAGGGCTTTGAGGGTCTCGAAGACCTGGGGGCATTTGGTCTTCGTGAGGAAGTAATGCTGTCAGGAGATATTAGTTCCGCAGGTGATGGGCGAAGAATCCGTCCAGGGCTGAGGCAGATGGCCTGGAAACCCTCATGCGGCATGCGAATCCCGGCAGGGACCGGGTCCCGGCTTGCGGGCAATTCCGTCATCTCTTGATCGCCTACCCATGGGCCTTATGTTTCCAGGTTGCATCACGACGCAATCCGTCGAGCCAAAAGGCAGGGAATGTCCGCGAGACCGCAAAGATCCATTCTTGTCTTGACCTCGGACGCTGCTCATCGGGTTCGTTCCTGCCAGGCAACCGAGGCGGTAAACTCTTGTCGTCGGACATCCGTCCGATGAACGATGTCGCCCTGAACGGGACCTCTCCCCAGCGTTCGGGATATCAGGAGAGCACCGCTTCGCAGGCGTTCGGGGCATCCCATTGGCCCGCGGCGGGGGGCGAGATGGGAGAGCGCATCCGCACACATGACTGGGCTGCGACGCCTTTAGGACCAATACAGACCTGGCCCCAGAGCCTGCGGACTATCGTCGATCTCATGCTTGCCTCACAGCAGCCGGTCTATGTTGCCTGGGGAGCCCAACTCACGTCGCTTTACAACGACAATTACCTGCCAATTCTCGGCATCAAACACCCGAAGACTCTGGGAAGGCCTTATTCGGAGGTGTGGCCGGAGATTTGGGACGAATACCGCCCCATCGCTGCGGCGACGATGGCGGGCGAGGCGCAGCATTTCATCGACCGTCCGGTTCCTCTGGCTGGCCGTCCGGGTCGGCCCATGAGCTGGTTCACCTTTTCCTGGACACCAATCAGGGATGAAGCCGGCGGCGTTGCCGGGTTCTACTGCGCCGCAACAGAGACAACGGACAAGGTCCTCACTGAAGATGCCCTGCGTGAAGGTCAGGAGGTCGCACTCCGTGAGACCGACATGCGCTATCACGCCCTCTTCGAGGCGCTCGATCAGGGCTTCTGCATCGTCGAAATGATCTTCGACGAACAGAACCGACCGGTTGATTACGTCTTCGCCGAGGTCAATCCCATCTTCGAGGAACAGACGGGTCTGTATGATGCAGCCGGCAAAAGCATGCGTTCGTTGCAGCCCACGCACGAGGATTACTGGTTCGATATCTATGGCCGGGTCGCGTTGACCGGCGAGCCGGCCCGTTTCGAGCATGAGGCGGCTGCTCTGGACCGCTGGTACGATGTCTTCGCCTACCGGATCGGCAATCCGGAACAGCGCCGCGTCGCGATTCTGTTCGATGACATCACCGGGCGAAAACTAGCCGAAAACGCCCGCCGCGAAAGCGAGGAGCGGCTCAGGCAGGTGCAGGAGGCCGCAAGGATCGGCAGCTTCGAGTTCGACCGCCGAACCAACAAGGCCATCACTTCGCCGGAATACCTGGAACTGTACGGACTGCCCGAGGATCTCTCCGGCTTCTTCTCGTACGACGACTGGATCGCCCTTGTGCATCCGGAAGACCGGCCGTGGATCGAAGCCGAAACGCGGGCTGCCGTCGCCGATCCCTCTCGCAATCAACTCGACTATGAGTTCCGCATTCTTCGTGCTGATAATGGCGAGATGCGCTGGATCACCGCGCGAACCAAACTTCTTCGCGATGACAAGGGACGCTTCGTGCGTTCGCTCGGCGCCCAATGGGATATCACGGCGGAAAAGGACGCGCAGACAGCCTTGCACGAGAGCGAGGAGCGCTATCGTTCGTTCATCGCGCACAGCTCGGAGGGTATCTGGCTTCTGGAATTTGATCCCCCTCTCGACGTGTCCCTACCAGTCGAGAAGCAGGTCGAGCTCGCTTATCGCCACGGGCGCTTCGTCGAATGCAATGATGCCATGGCCGAAATGTATGGCCTCGCGCGGGCGGAGGATCTGATCGGCAAGACGCTCGAGTTTTCATTGCCTTCGTCTGACCCTGAGGCAAGAGCCTTTCTCGCCGGGGTCATTCGCTCCGGTTACAACCTGACCGGCGTGGAGTCCGTCGAGCTGGACGCTGCAGGAAACCACAAGCATTTCGACAACAGCATGACCGGAATTGTCGAGAACGGTCAGCTCAAGCGGCTCTGGGGAATCCAGCGCGACATCACAGACCGTAAGCAGGCGGAGGACCAGCGGACCCTTCTGATCCACGAGCTGAACCATCGGGTGAAGAATACGCTTGCCACGGTCCAATCCATCGCCTCGCAGACCCTGCGCAATGCTCCGACCATGCGGGATGCGAAGGAGGCTCTCGAAGGTCGGTTGATCGCCTTGGCCCGCGCGCATGACGTACTGACGAGGGAGAGCTGGGAAGGGGCGGAGCTCAGGGAAATCGTCGCCCAGGCAGTTGCGCCTTATGCTGGCCGCGGAGAAGACCGGCTGCACCTGCAGGGACCCGAAGTTCGCCTGTCGCCTCGCATGGCTCTGGCGCTCGCCATGGCGCTTCAGGAACTTGCGACCAACGCCGTGAAATACGGCGCCCTGTCGAATTCCACCGGTGAGATCGGAATCTCTTGGAAAGTCGAGCAGACCCATCCTCCTCGCCTTCATTTGACCTGGGAGGAGAGCGGGAGCCCGCCCGTGCAAGCGCCGAGCCGTCGGGGCTTCGGTTCTAAGCTGATCGAGCGCAGTCTGGCTCAGGAGCTCAATGGAGCAGCCCAGATCGAGTTTCGGCCGACAGGGATCGTCTGCACGGTGGATGCGCCGCTGGCATAGACCGGATCGTGCCGAATGTCTAAGACCCTCGCGCCGGTCCCGGGGCATAGGGACTCCAGCCCGTAACTTGGATGAAGCCGTCGCGCGCAGCGACGACCATGTGCTTGCGGTGCCTGTGAACGAGCGTGCCGGGCCGGTAGCGGTGTGGCTCCTGCCAGCCGGTCGCTTCCCACACATAGATGTAGCGGGAATCGATCTGGGCGAAGGCTTCGATGGAGCCGAAGGCGCGGATGGTGCGCAGCACATCCCGGATGCTTCCAGACCAGTCGACGGTCCGCTGTGCCTGCGTGATCCGCGGCCAATAGGTCCCCGGACCCTGGGGCCTTGCCTCGGCCCAGAGCCGGGGCAGGTGGTCGGCGAGCTGCAGCGAGATCTCCTTGGCGGCGATCTGGCACTTGGCGAGCAGCGTATCGTGCCTTTCCGTGCCGTTTAAGGAGAACCGTTTCTGGGTGACGATAGCCCCGGTGTCGAAGGCGGGCTCGAGCACATGGACAGTCATGCCCCATTCGGGAAGCTCATCCAGGATGGCCTGGAAGAGCGGGTAGGGCCCGCGTCCCATCGGCAGGGGAGACGGATGGAAGTTGACGGCGTAGGGCAGATGCCGCTCCCAACCCTTGATCAGCCAGGGATAGCCCGCCACTACCAGAGCCTCGCAACCCATGGCTTTCAGGCCTGCGAGATCCGCAGGATGTATCCGCGACGTTTGGACCGGCAGCCGCAATGCGCGTGCGCGTGCAACCGTGATGTCGTTGAAGTCGTAGATGCTGTCGCAGGGGCGGCTGAAGAGTTTGACCGGCTCCCAGCCTTTAGCGAGCAACGTCTCGAAAACATCTCCGAGAAAATCGATTCCCGCGAAGGCAAAGCGCATTCCCGGTGATCTCCTTATCCGATGTTCCCGTCCAGGTTCTCGCCCAGGCAATCAACGCAAGATCGCATGGATGTGCAAGTCCGCCAGCGCATCATGCGGAAAAGAGGCCCTGGTTTTCCGCAATAAACGATGCGCTCACTAAGAGATGAGCATCGGATTAATCCCAAAAGTAGTCTTCCCTTTTGTGTCCAATGCGCTTGCAGGAACTTCGATGTGCACTCAAGATTTAGCCTTGAGCATAGGGCAGGAAACCGCCTGTGCCGTTGGGGCGGACACCTGTCGGAAAGGCTCGCTGGAGCTTGAGAGAGGGAGTTCGCATGGTATCCAAGGAATTTATCCGGCAGATGGAAGGCTATGGGCTGACGACCGCCAAAATTCTCTACCGCATGCCGGATCACCCATCTTTCCTGCAAACTTATATCTGGCAGGAATATGATCTGGCTCCCCGCTTTCCCGTTCTCATAGGCTTTCTCGATTTCTGGAAACGCGAGCTCGTCGGGCCGCTGCATTCGGTCACCATCACCCATGCCCAGCTGATCAAGCCCGCGGAATTCCGGGCCATCCAGGGGGAGATCAACATTCATTGATTTGTGAGGGGCTCAGAGCCTTGGCCCCGGACCTTAAGTCAGGTAGAGAGGCGCCCTGAGCATCCCAGAACCTGCCAGGGCTTCTTGTTTTCCAACGCGCGCACTTCTCAAATCCTGCTCGCTCTTGCCTCCCAGCCAGGCGAGCGCCTGACCGTGCGCCAGATCATGGCGGTGCTCCAAGATCGGGCCTTCGCGCTCCTGATCGTCCTGCTGGGTCTGCCCAACTGCCTTCCCATGCCGCCGCCGATTCCGTTGGTCTGCGGCCTGCTGCTCGCGCTCGTCGCCATTCAGATCGCCTTCGGTCGGGAAGCCCCCTGGTTGCCGCGCCAGCTTATGAACCGGTCGGTTGCCCGCACTGATGTGGAGCGGGCGGTCGAGCGGGCGATACCGGTCTTCCGCCGGCTGGAGCGCATCTCGCGCCCGCGCATGACCTTTCTCGACACGCCCTTCTCCATGCGGCTCATGGGCGCAATCATTCTGGTCCTGGCCCTGGGCCTCCTCTTCGCGCCGCCTTTCGTGGGGCAGATTCCGTTGGGGCTTGCCGTGTGCCTGGTGGGTCTCGGACTGGT
Source organism: Microvirga sp. VF16 (assembly GCF_016864375.1). GTDB lineage: Bacteria > Pseudomonadota > Alphaproteobacteria > Rhizobiales > Beijerinckiaceae > Microvirga. Next base: position 1,916,913 of record NZ_CP069354.1, read on the forward strand.
CGAGCGCGATGGCTTGGTGATCATTGGCGGCCTGATCATCGGCTCCATCGGCCTGACCTTGAGCCTGGGTTTCGTCTACGCGATCTTCACCGGGATCGAGACGCTGATCTAGCAGAGCTGATCAGGGCAGGTGAGGCGCCGCACCGGAGTCCCGTGTAAAACTGTGTCCGAGTAGGACCTCCTTAGGTGACGCTGCGCAACGGCTTCGATCTCTTCCTGAGCTGGGTTCAGGACAATCGAGTGGTGCGTGAGGCGGTCCCATTGGCAGGTAAGAGCGCTATCGGCCATCAGGCAGGCCGGGCCGAAATGCCAGGCTACGGCTGAGACATTCTTGGCAGGCAGTTCTGCCGCCAGAGTGGTTACCGGCTGAGCGAGCAGCAAATAGGCGGCAGCGATCATGGTAAGGCAGGTCTTCAGACGCATGGCCTCAAGCTTATGTGCGGCAAAACATTGTTTCAATGCAGATCCGACAGAAACCGGATAGGTGCGATGCAAGGGGTTCTCGTTCTGCAACTCACTTCAGATCAGCCGCAGACCCTTCAGGCTGGCATGGCCCTCGCGGCCGACGATGATGTGGTCGTGCACGGTGATCCCCAAAGGCTTGGCGACGTCGATGATCTCGCGGGTCATCTTGATGTCGGCGGAGGAGGGTGTCGGGTCCCCGGAGGGGTGGTTGTGGACGAGGATCAGGGCGGAGGCTGAGAGTTCGAGGGCGCGCTTCACCACTTCTCGCGGATAGACTGGAGTGTGGTCGATTGTGCCGGATTGCTGCACCTCGTCGGCGATGAGCGCGTTGCGCTTGTCGAGGAAGAGGAGCCGGAACTGCTCCTTGTCCATGAAGGCCATGGCGGTCCGGCAGTAGTCGAGAACGGAGGTCCAGGAGGACAGGACCGGGCGCTTCGCCACCTCGCCCTTGGCAAGCCGGCGGGCGGAAGCCTCCACGATCTTGAGATCCGCGACCACGCTCTCGCCGATCCCCTCTATCTCCATGAGTCGGGCGGGGGAGGCCGCCACTACCTCGGCGAAGGTGCCGAAGCGCTTCAAAAGTTCCTTGGCGATGGGCTTCACATCCCGGCGTGGGATCGAGCGGAAGAGGACGAGTTCCAGCAGTTCGTAATCCGGCAGTGCATCGCCGCCCACCTCCATGAAGCGGGCGCGCAGCCGGTCGCGATGGCCGTGATAATGGGGAGTCTCGTCGCCGCTCATGCCCGCCCGTCGCTTCTTGCCAATCAATGGTCCGAGGGTCTCTGGCCATCGATGTTACTTTGTAGGCTTGAAGCGATGCGGCAGGCTAGTGTCAAGCTGCGGTGTAAGGCGGCTTGTCCAGCCCCTTCGGCGAGAAGGTGAAGACCTCGACTCCGGTCTCCGTCACGCCGACCGTGTGCTCGAACTGGGCCGAGAGGGAGCGGTCGCGGGTCACCGCGGTCCAGCCGTCCGCGAGCACTTTCACTTGGGGTCGCCCTAAATTGATCATGGGCTCGATGGTGAAGAGCATGCCCGGCTTCAGTTCCACGTTATAGGCCGGCTCCACATAATGGAGGATGGTTGGCGAATCGTGGAAGACGCGACCGAGGCCATGGCCACAGAAATCCCTGACCACCGAGCAGCGCTCCGCCTCGGCATAGGACTGGATGGCCGCACCAATGTCGTTCGTGGTCGCGCCCGGCCTCACTGCGGCGATGCCGCGCATCAGGCATTCATAGGTGATCTCGCAGAGGCGCTGGGCCCGGCGGGGAACCTCGCCCACATAGTACATCCGGCTCGAATCCCCGTGCCACCCGTCGAGGATCAGGGTCACGTCGATATTCATGATGTCCCCGTCGCGCAGGGGCTTGTCGTTGGGGATGCCGTGGCAGACCACGTGATTGATCGAGGTGCAGATCGTCTTTGTATAGCCGCGATAGTGCAGGCAGGCCGGATAGGCACCATGGTCGCGGATGAAGTCGAAGGCGAGCTTGTCCAGAAATTCCGTCGTGACGCCCGGCTTCACATAGTCAGTCAGCATGTCGAGGCACTCGGCCGTCAGGCGGCATACCCGCCGCATGGCCTCGAAGGCCTCCGACCCGTGGAGCGGGATCTCGGCGGCGCGCTTGCGCTCGACAATGTCGGTTTCAGTCATTTTCGATCCTTGATCTGATGCCCGGAATGTAAGGATCGCCGCGCGCGACGCAAGCAAAGACCTTAATGCCCCGCTTGCGAATGGCGCCCGAGGGTGTCATGAGCAACCCTGTTCATCCCATTCGACGGCTTTGGATTCCCGCTTAATGAATGATTCTCGCCCTTTCGGCGATTTTGCGCCTTCAGGACTCGCCCGCTGGGTGATCGACCGCACGCGCGGGCTGCCCGAGGGATGGGCCGGCCGCCGGTTGGCCCTGATGCTGCGCCGCCTGGCGATGAAAACCCTGACGGGCCTGCCGCTCGACCTGGAGACCTTCGGCGTCCGCATGAGGCTCTACCCTTATAAGAACGTCTGTGAGCGGCGGATCCTGTTCACCCCCCAATATTTCGACGCTGATGAGATCAGGATCCTGATCTCCCGGATCACGGACGGTTTCACTTTCATCGATGTAGGGTCGAATGTCGGCTGGTATGCCCTCTCCGTCGCGCGGGAGGCGAGGGGTGTTCCGACGCGGATCCTGGCTGTGGAGCCGCAACCGGAGATCTTCGACCGCCTGATCTACAACATCCGCCAGAACCCCTCCTGCACGATCAAGGCCGTGGATTGCGCGGTGGCGGATAAGACCGGCAAGCTCACCCTGTTCCTCGATCCCCTCAACCGGGGCGAAGCGAGCCTGAAGATCGTGAACTCGAGCCAGACGGACGCGATCCGCGTCCCGACTGTGACCATGCTGGAACTTCTGAATCGAGAAGGCCTGACCCGCGTCGATGCCATCAAGCTCGACGTGGAAGGCGCCGAGGACTTGGTCCTCGACCCGTTTTTCCGGGATGCGCCTGTCTCCCTCTATCCTTCGCTTCTGATCATCGCGAATGTGCCGGAGCGTTGGCAGACCGATGTGGTGAAGCTCCTGAAGAACAAGGGTTACCGGCAGATCCTCGAGACCAAGATGAATCTCGCGTTCGAGCGCTCCTGAAAGCCCAACCCAAATCGGCATTCACCTGAGCCCTCAAAGTCTGGCCTGAAAAGATTAACGCGGGCTTCCCTCCCCCTTGTGGGGAGGACCAGGTGGGGGTGTCGGCGCCAGACCTTCATAGGCGATCGCTCACACCCCCACCTCCAACTCCTCCCCACTGCAAGTCGGGTGTTCCCGACTTGCAGCAGACCCAAGACAAGCCTCGGGCAAGCCCGAGGCTTGTGGGGGAGGAGGGTTGTCAGCGCTTTTCCGGTCAGTCTCTCAGGATGTGGACGTAGGTTTATGAGCCAGCCGTTGGGTAGTTCTATCGCGGCGTCACAATCTCAACCGGCCGGTCGATGACGACTTCCTCCGGTGTAATCCGACAGACATAGGCATATGATTCCACACCGGCCGCCAAGGCATGCCGAAAGGCCTTGTCGTAGGCCGGGTCAATGTCGCGGGCCACATCGAAACGCTCGGCATCCATCTGGATGACATAGACGAGGGCAGCTCGGGTTCCCGCCGCCACCATGTCGGCGAGCTCGTAGAGGTGCTTGGCGCTGCGGGCCGCGACACAATCCGGGAACTCGGCGAAGCCTGCCTCGCGCATAAGGTGGCAGTTCTTCACCTCCAGATAGCAGGGCGGCTCGCCCTCCTTTTCGAGCAGGAAGTCGACACGGCTGTTCTTGCCGTACTTCACCTCAGGCCTGACCCGGTCGTAGCGGGCGAAGGGCGCAAGGAGTCCCTCCCGCAGGGCTTCAGCAACCAGGAGGTTGGGGCGGGAGGTGTTGATGCCGATCAGCTGGAGCGGACCGCCACCTGCCGCGACTTCTACGAATTCCCAATTGTATTTGAGCTTCCGGTTTGGGTTCGTCGCCCGGGAGAGAAAGACCCGGCTGCCAGGTTCCTTCAACCCCAGCATCGCACCGGGATTGGCGCAATGGGCCGTGACTACCTCGCCGGTGTCGAGCTCGATATCCGCCAGAAATCGCTTGTAGCGCTCGATGAGACGGCCCTCGAGCAGGGTTTCCTGAAAACGCATCAAATTCCAACGCTTGATCGAAGAAACCCTGGTAGCAGGGGAGAAGGCCTGGGTTCAACTGAACCGTTGCTTGAGAATTGCCGTTTCTGACGCTAAAGGCCCTCAAAAGGATCGCTGCACATGGCAATCTCCGTCACGGCTGCCCTTCTCATCATCGGCGATGAGATCCTCACAGGGCGCACCAAGGACAAGAATATCGGCTATATCGCCGAGTACCTGACCGGGATCGGCATCGATCTACGCGAAGTGCGCATTGTGCCGGACGTGGAAGAGGAGATCGTGGCCGCGGTCAACGCCCTGCGCAGCCGCTACACCTATCTCTTCACCACCGGCGGCATCGGCCCCACCCATGACGACATTACTGCGGACTCCATCGCCGCGGCCTTTGGCGTCGCCATCGGCGTCGACCCGCGCGCAGTCGCCCTGCTGCGGGAGCGCTATCAGCCGCACGAGCTGAACGAGGCACGCTTACGCATGGCCCGGATTCCCGAAGGTGCTGATCTCATCGAGAACCCGATCTCCAAGGCTCCCGGCTTTAGGATCGGCAACGTCTTCGTCATGGCAGGCGTGCCGTCGATCATGCAGGCGATGCTCGACATCATCGCGCCATCTCTCCGGACCGGCGCCCGCATGATCATCGAGACCATTGAGGCGGAGGGGCTGGCCGAGGGCATCTATGCCGAGGGCTTGAGCCAGATCGCCTCGTCGAATGAAGGCGTGTCCATCGGTTCCTACCCCTCGTTCTCGACAAGCGGCTTCCGCAACCAGATTGTCGTCCGAGGCAAGGACCCGGACGCGGTTACAACAGCCTCCACCGCCATTCGTGAGCTTCTCGGTCGCCTGAAGGGTGACCGAGCGCCTCTCTAGCGCATCGTGCGGAAAAGTGGCCCCGGTTTTCCGCTCAAACGATGCGCTCTTCAAAGAATGGAGCATCGGAAAAGAATGGAGCATCGGATTGGATCCCAAAAGTGGAATCCACTTTTGGGTCCGATGCTCTAAGAGTTATCCTCGTCACCTGACAGTCTAGAAGAGCAAAACGATGTCCCCGACCTCTCCTAAAGCCTTCCCCGTCTCCTGGGATCAGTTCCATCGCGATTGCCGAGCTCTCGCCTGGCGCTTGGCCTCGGCCGGTCCCTTCGAGGCGATTGTCTGCATCACCCGTGGCGGCCTCGTGCCGGCGGCCATCGTGGCGCGCGAACTCGATCTGCGGCTCATCGAGAGCGTCTGCATCGCGAGCTATCACGACTACAAGAACCAGGGCGAGCTGATGGTGCTCAAGGATGTCGCTCCCTCGATCAAGGCTCTGGGCGACGGTCAAGGCCAGGGCGTTCTCGTGATTGACGATCTGACGGACACTGGCAAGACTGCCAAGATCGTGCGCGACATGCTTCCCAATGCGCATTTCGCTGCCGTCTATGCCAAGCCCGCCGGACGACCTCTGATCGATACCTTCGTGACAGAAGTGAGCCAGGATACCTGGATCTACTTCCCCTGGGATATGGGCCTGGCCTATCAGGCCCCGATCCGCGAAGGCTCTGCAGGCTAAACGAACAGAGGAGCGCCCGTGGCGGAGTTCGATATCGCGCGGACGCGCAAGAGCCTCTTCAGTGCTCTCCTCGATGCGAGGGATCGGTTCGGCCGGAACAAGGTCGCGCTCGAGGATCTCGAACGCCAACCGATCACCTTTGGCCGCCTTGTCTTGGGTTCGCTTGTTCTCGGGCGCAAGTTGGCGAACCTGACGGATGAGCGCGAGCCTGTCGGGGTGCTGCTTCCGAATGTCCAGGCCATTGCGGTCACCCTATTCGGGCTCAATGCTTTCGGGCGCGTTCCGGCTTTCCTGAATTTCACGGCCGGGCTCAAGAATCTGAAGGCGGCCTGCGAGCTCGCCGAGATCAGGACCATCGTCACGTCCCGCCGCTTCGTCGAGCAGGGTAAGCTCGATGACATCGTCGCGGCGTTGGGGGAGGGACGGCGGATCCTGTGGCTTGAGGACGTTCGCGCGAAGCTGACGAGCCTCGACAAACTGCGCGGGCTGCTCGATTCCTGGATGGCTCGACGCGTTCATGCCCGAGTCAGAGTCGAGCCCGACGATCCCGCCGTCATCCTTTTCACGTCAGGCTCGGAAGGTGTCCCGAAAGGCGTGGTGCTCTCGAATGCCAACCTGATCGCCAATGCCTATCAGGTCAAAGCGCTCGCGGGCGATGTGCTGAAAGATGACGACGTCTTCTTCAACCCTCTGCCGATCTTCCACTCCTTCGGCCTGACGGCAGGGCTCCTGACAGCCGTTCTCAACGGCATGAAGTCGGTGCTCTATCCGAGCCCGCTTCACTACAGGCAGATCCCGAAGCTCGTCGCCGGCACACGGGCCACGATCATGCTCGCGACCGACACCTTTCTGCAGGGTTATGCCCGCGCGGCCGGCGAGAGCGATCTGGCGAGCGTCCGTTACGTCATCGCGGGCGCGGAGCGGGTGAAGGATGAGACGCGCAGGCTCTGGGCCAAGCACGGTACCGTAATCCTGGAAGGCTACGGAGCTACCGAGTGCTCGCCGGTGATCGCCGTCAGCCTGCCGGATCGCAACAGGCCGGGATCGGTCGGGCCGATCCTCCCGGGGATCGAATGGCGTCTCGACCCAGTCGAGGGGATCAATGAGGGCGGGCGCCTGCATGTGCGCGGCCCGAACGTGATGAAGGGATACCTCGATTCTGAGGCTCCGGGAGGCATCCGTCCTCCCACTGATGGCTGGCACGATACCGGTGACATCGTCACCGTAGATGACGGGATCGTCACCATCCGGGGGCGGGCGAAGCGTTTCGCCAAGATCGGTGGTGAGATGATATCCTTGGCCGCCATCGAGGCGACCGTTCAGGGATTGTGGCCTGACAACAGCCATGTGGTCGTGGCCATTCCGGACCCGCGAAAGGGCGAGCAAATTGTCCTCATTACGGACAAGGCCGATGCGGATCGGGATATGCTGATTGCTCATGCCAAGACCCAGGGCTTTCCCGAGCTTTGGATGCCCCGTTCCATATTGGTATCCGGTATTCCAGTGCTAGGTTCTGGCAAGACCGATTACGCCGCCGCCGTTGAACTAGCCCGCAGGTTGCAACCGATGCTCTAGGCCCGAGCTCTCGTTTCTTTGAAGAGCAGCCTTAAACTTTGCCGGTAACCAAGCTCGGCTTTCCACGTTGTTCTTTGGACTGTTAGCCCCTATGGCCGGGTCTATTTGAAGGGTTCAGAGATGAGAAGAATTACTCTTGTTCTGGTCGCCCTGGCCTACACGTCGAGCGCACTGGCTCAGTCCCGGCCCTTTACGCCCAGTATGACCTGCAATCAGGCACGCGGAATCGTGTTCTCGCGCGGCGCCGTGGTCCTTGGCACAGGCACCTACACCTACGACCGCTACGTCCGGGACCGCAGCTTCTGCGAGATCAACGAGACGATCCAACCCGGTTTTGTGCCGACGAGGGACACGCCTCAATGCCCTGTGGGATATCTCTGCCGGGATGCGGATTATTTCTTCAACGATTAAGCTCTAGCGCGGTCTGCCAGTCTTCCCTGGCAGTGGTGACCGAGTGCGCGCCTGACGTTTCGTCATGTTCTGTTCAGCGTAGCCTATGCTTGTTGAAATTATGTCACAGTGACTCAGATAAACACTTGCCCTTGCCGAAAATGCTTATCTTTTCAGCATATTGCGAGTCTATTGAGCGGGTTCGGCCTTCGCCTCGGTTGCGTCAGACAGGGGCTTGATTATGGTCACGCTTGTACATGGGTCATGGACTCAGGCATTTTGGAGAAAACCATGAAGCTCGCTAAGAGCCTCTTCCTCGGGTCGGTCGCGGGTCTCGCGGCTGTCGCCGGGGCTCAAGCCGCCGACCTTCCCGCGAAGAAGGCCGCTGCTGTCGAATACGTGCGCGTCTGCTCCACCTACGGTGCAGGCTTCTTCTACATCCCCGGCACCGAAACCTGCCTCCGCGTCGGCGGCCGTGTTCGCGCCGAGTTCCAGTACCTCGAACCGGTGGATCGTGAAGACGACGCGATCGGCTTCCGTGCTCGTGGCCGCATCCAGCTCGATGCCCGCACTGCCACCGCTTACGGTCTGCTCCGCACCTTCGTGCGCTTCGAGATGACCCGCGACACCGGCGTCTATGGCTTCAGCGCCACCTCAGCCAATGTCGATCAGGCTTTCATCCAGTTCGGCGGCCTCACCGCCGGTCGTACCATCTCGTTCTTCATGAACAGCGACCTTCCGAACGAGAACTGGGGTACGCTCCGCTTCTATGATGCCCCGACGGTGAACGCATTCGCCTACACCTTCTCCTTCGGCAACGGCTTCTCGGCCACGCTGGCGATTGAAGAGGGCACCTATGCCACGAGCCTCTTCCCCGAGGGTGGCCAGACGATGCCTGACCTCGTCGCCAACGTGAAATACGCCGGCACCTGGGGTTCGGCTCAGCTCGGCGGCGCGCTCCATCAGCTGCGCAGCGATGTGCTCACCGCCGCTCCGTTCGCTGGCACAATTCCTGACAGCGAGCTCGGCTGGGCCGTTACGGCTCAGGGCTCCGTCAACCTGCCGATGCTTGCCGAGGGCGATGCTCTCTGGCTTGCTGCGACCTATGCGGACGGCGCTCTCGGTTATCTCGGTTTCGATCCCGATGTCGGGGTAGGATCGGCTTCCAGCACGGTTGTCGACGCTTACATCGGCGCCGATGGCGACATCAAGACCGGCCGCGGTTGGTCGATTGCCGGTGGTCTGAACCACTACTGGACCCCGACCATCCGTCAGAGCGTCTTCGGTTCGTATGCTCGCGTCGAGTACAGTGCCAATGCTCCGGCCCCTGCAAGCGACTTCAACGAGTGGCGCGCTGGTTCGAACCTGATCTGGTCTCCGGTCTCCGGTCTCGATATCGGTGTTGAAGTTCTCTACTCCAACCTCGACCCGCGCGGCGTCATCGGCAATGACGACGGCGACGCTTGGGAAGGCCGTCTGCGCGTTCAACGCGACTTCTAATCGGCTTGTCCTGATTGAATCGGAAAACCCCGGTGGCAACACCGGGGTTTTCTTTTGGAGTTTGGCCGGTGCATTGCTGCGTCGAAAAGGCTACCTATACGCCCGCGATTGATCGTTCAGTTTCAAAATGATCGGGTAAAGCAATGTCCAAAGCCGTCAGAAATCTGGCTTCCGCTGTCGTCCTTGCCATTGGGTTGACCGGATGCGTGGGAACCGCCGGCGTTTCCACTTGGCAATACCAAGCCGGGCCGGGCTATGAGACGGAGCGTGTCTATGACAGCCGCGTTCAGGCGGATACCAGCCAAGGCTTCACGCGAGAGGCTTGCACGACCGTATCGAGAAGGCGGATCGGTCGATCGGGAAGTGCAGCCGGCGAAGACGTGACTGCCTGTGCTTCCAATTAACCCCGTATACCTTGACCGAAGGAACGAAGGCTCACCTTGACCGTTGGCATGGGGTCAATTCCACCGTCAGGAGAGCATCATCATGAACAACATCATCTGGCTCATCGGGGCGATCGTAGTCGTCCTCGCGATCTTGTCGTTCCTCGGGTTGCGCTAAACCATTCTAGCGTATCGTGCGGAACCGAAGGCTCACGATAGCGAAAGCGGATTCGGTTCTCCGCCCACTCGATGATCTGGAAACTGCAGGGTGGCTTTCTGCTTGGCGCCCTGCGGTTCCCAATATCCCTTCATGTAACCTCGGTGCTGCAGGGTTATCAGTGAAGAGGCCTATTCCATCAGAACCATGACGACCGACGCGACATTCACGACGGCCAATGCGCCGAGCAATGTCGGAACCAAAGGAATGCCAAGCCGCCGCGCCGCTCGATCGCAGGCAGCTTCGGTATGCGATTTGAGATGAGAACCTTTGATGGCCATGTCTCATCCTCTTCGTAGCCTGACCTTGCGTTAGTTGCACGCCACCATGGACCGCAAATGCGCCGTGCGAGGTGTGCTTCCACACATAGCGCAGCGTGCTTTTGTCTTTATTTCAGTGTCGGGTGGCGGCCTTCTGAATCTGGAGAAGCTGTCCCTCGATGGCGCGCATCCGGGTCATCAGGCGATCGAGTTCCGTAAGAAGTTGCTTCTCGTCTTGCTTGGCCTTTTCGACGAGATCCGGGGAAGAGCCATGACGAATGCGCTGAAGGGCATCCGCGAGCTGTCGGTCCAGAAGCCGCATATGGTGCTCCAGATCCAAGAATTCTTGGTGAAGCTGGGTCTCCTTGAACACGGCAGAGGTCTCACATGAGAACAGTCAGTTCCAAGCCTAGGTTACCGCGTGAAGGCGGGTTCCTCTAGGGCAAAAAGAGGTTCCGGCAAATTTCTTAACGGCCAAGCTGAAACAGAGCTCAATGTTCACCGTTCTGTGATGAGGGCCTTCACCCGATGGCCACGCCATCGGGGGATGTGGGTTTTGCATATAGTTTCAAGGCGAACCATTTCGAAGAGCTGCATGACGGGAGGCAGCCTAAGTATTGCGCCTTCTTTATCATGCCGACCACCCGCTTTGCGTTTCCGGGCCGGTCTTTCAATGGTCACAGAGCCTCAAGGGTCGTTGCGCTCGCAATGGGCTCCAAGAACAGTAACCGGATAGAGGAGATGGACGGATGGGAGAGAGGATGGAGCCTTATCGTATAGCCCTCATCGTCGAGGACGATTTTGAAGTCAGGGGCTTAGCGGCAGCACTTCTTGAGGAGACCGACCTCAAGGTCGTGGAGGCGTCGAGCGCGGAAGAGGCGCTGGACTATCTGAAGCAGCATTCCGAGGAGGTCGCGTTCCTGTTTGCGGATGTCCGTCTTCCCTGCCTGATGGACGGTTTGGATTTGGTCCGCACCGTGCGCCTCAAATGGCCATGGGTTCGGACAGTGCTGACCTCTGGCAAGCCTCTTGATCAGCGGGCCGTTGACGTTCCCCGTGACGTCCGGTTCATGCAGAAGCCCTGGAGAGCGCTCGAAGTCCTGATGGAAGCCGAGAGGGCTGCTCAGGCCTACCGCAGGAACTAAAGCGGTATCAAACAGGCAGACTGGGCTCACTCCCAACGTCTCATCCCAGCTATCCAGCAGAAATCTGGAACCTTGGCGCTTGCCAGGAATTGGCGTCAGCAGTTTGAAAAGGAATTTGACTGATGCCGCATACGTCCATTGCCACAGGCACCTTCTCATCTCGCAAGGAGGCCAATCAGGCCGTTCAGCGTCTGGTGTCTAGTGGGTTTGCCCGCAACAGCATCTCGCTCCGCCATCACGAGGAGGACGACGGATATGATCTGGAAATTCATACCCGCCGCGAAAACCTCAGAAGGGCCGAGCGTCTGATCCACGATTCCGCGCCGTTATACGTTGTGCGGCAGAAAGCGTCCGAAGTGGCCTATGCGGCCAAGTCCTATCCACTGATTCTGTTTGGGGCGGGAATTCTGGCAGGATTTCTGATCTACAATCTTATTCCGCGGGAGGCCACAAACGGCCATTCCGGTCATGGAAGCCGTCGCGGGCGCTGATGGTCATCATTGCGAGAGTGGCTGGGGTCGCACAAGAAGTCGGTCGGACTCCAACTCGTTGTGCGGCAAAGCGGAGCCAGGTTTCACTGACGCAGGTCGCCGGCTCGCACCGGACGATGCTCTAGCGATCCTAATCCTCTTCGTGGTGGCGGGCTCGTTCCAGTCTCTCCAGCAGCTGCTTGATGCGATCGGGAGCCGGCTCTTTCAGGATATTCTGGTAGTTCTGTTGCAGCTGCCTCCCGAGATCTTTCAAGAGTTCGAACTGACCGGTCGGAGTCAGACTGTTGGATCCGATGCTCCAACCTCTATGGCTCCCTGCGGCATAAGGATGGTGCCGCTTTGGCATCCACACGCTCCCTCTTTGCTCATCCTTGAGCCTGAGAACGGATAAAATTGGATTGGGTTGCGGCTAAGTTTCTGAAAAAGAAGATTCTTTTGATTGGCGGAGCGTGTGCTCCCTGCGATGGGACGAGCTTCCTTCTAGATTGATCGTCGTCTGAAAGCCCCACCTCAAAGAATGAGGCGACCGCCGGTCGCATTGGATTCATTCGAACACTGCGCCAAAGCTCGACCTTAAAGACGAAGGCGGGCTGGGTTCATGCGTGAAGTTCTCATGGTTTATCTGTGCGGTGTGATCCTGCTGCTGGCAGTATCGACCACAATCGATGGCGAGGAAGAGATAGGCCTCGACCATATCCTGATCGCGGGCTTCGGCTGGCCGATTCTCACTCCGATCTTGGCCTTGCGAGCCTGGACCAGCCGCTAAGAGGCGCTCTTTTTCGTGCCAGGCATGACCAGCGCACGCTTTTCCCTCCGTCAATTATGTTGTTAATCTGAGCCGTAACGTTTGCGGATGAACCAATGGCCAGAGTGATTTTGTCTGCTGCAATCCTCTTGGCTGGGCTCGGCGCTGCCCGAGCCCAGACGAGTTGCTACCCGCGCATAGGTGCCTATAGCGGTCAATATGAAGGCCAATGCCCCAATTCCAGCCTCAAATGGACAGCGGTCGAGAACACGGTCGGGGCTTTTGGACGTAACTGTGGCGATGAGCCATGGACATACAACCGCACGGAGAAGATGTTCTACAATCCGAAGGCCAATGAGAACTTCGCCATGCAGGATTGTCATGCGCCGAGCCGTGATCAGCTTATGAGTGCTGTGAGAGCAACCATGGGTACCGACATGGTTCGCCGCTTCCACGAGAACAAAATTCAACGACCTGGGATAACGGCGGAGCAATCGTCCGCTAACCGCTGAAGGCAGTTCAGGATATGGGGAAGAGGACAGTTGAGCGATTGCTCAGCGTGCTTTAGCGCTCATTCCGTTCTGGTACTGTCGATCTTCGCACCAATTCAGGAGTGATCTACACGATCTGAAAATCGGCAGAGGTCATTCTCAATCCTATCGTGAGCTTCGCAAAGGCGACTTGTTCGGTTGCACCAGTGCCGTCGGAATCGTAGTAGAGAACGCCGTCGTCGCGATCGTAGACGATGCGGTCCGTCACATCGTGGGCGGCATCACCAGTCCAGAAAGCCGCCGACTTCAAGCGGCCTGTCGAACCGACGCTTGTGAAGATTGTGTTCTCGAGCCACACCGTATCGCTCGCAACGGAAAAATCCCGGATCGTGTCGATATTCGTGGTTCCATTCGGCCTCGCGTAGAACACGAAGGCGTCTTTCCCAGATCCTCCGCGCAGAATGTCGGCACCCCAACCGCCATAGAGCCGGTCATCATTGTCTCCGCCGGAGAGGCTGTCATTGCCTGAACTTCCCCATAGGCGATCGTTGCCGTCCTCGCCGAAGATCGTGTCGTTTGCCTGTCCGGCCTTGATCTCGTCGTTGCCGACACCTCCCCGCATGCGATCGATATTCGCGGTGCCAGAGAGCGTGTCATTCACGTTCATGTACTGAAGCTGACCATAAAGGGGCGCCTCCGATCTGCTGACGCCGACTGGAAGACTCGTCCTCCAATCAAGGCCAGCGGTATGAATCACCGAGGCAATGACTGAGTTGCTGTTCAGATCGCCTCCAGAAAACTCTCTAAAAATGTCGAAGCTGTAATGGAGACCGGCCTTGTCGATGTTGGCTGCGTGTTGGACCATCACTTTCCAAACATCGGTGGCACTCCTTGAGCCGAGGTCGAGCAATGTGCGATGACGGTCTTCCGGCGTGTCAGAGCCTCTTCTGTCGGGCGAAGAAGCAAGATCAGCTCCTGCTAGCGTTCCAAGATCGTCGATGCCCTCGAGGGATCCCCTGATTACCTTCTCGGATAAGATACGACCCCTGGCATCGGTTTCCGTCTTGACGAGATAGAGATGAAAAAGGCCGCTGTCGATGTCTTCGAATTCGAGGGGTTTGGCTTCGATGGCAATGACAGTCGGCATAGATGACTCCTTGAGCAGATCGAACTGCCCCGGTGGCTGCTTTTGTTCCTCCATCATCAACTTTGCTGGGGCTTCGCTGTTCCATGGGGCGCCTGCGCTCTTCAAAGAGTGGGTCCACTGCTCCACTCTTTGAAGAGCGCATCGTTCGGTGCGGACCCAGAGGGCCGCGTCAGCGAAAACCGGGTCCACTTTTCCGCACGATGCGCTAGCATGGCGCGAACAATCGGATCTGTGTTTTGCCTGATGCGCTTACGATCACGATCGTCACGATCCGTAAGGATACGTGAATTGACCATTGTGCCTGGCGGCGGGAGACTGATGCGTGGCCGACAGCATTGGTTGCTCCCTCTGAGAAACTGAGGCCCCTTTCGGGGCCTCTTTTATTGGGACGGATCTCGGCAAGGGAGTTAAGCTCTGAGGTTCTCCAGAAGCCGCTGATAGGGCTCCCGCCGCTCGCGATACTTTAGGAGCAACTGCTTCTCGATGTATTGCTTCTGCTCACTTTCGATGCCACTGCGGTCGAGATTGAGGATGTCTTCCCCATATTGGAAATCTATATTGGTGAGCGTCCGTGCTACCCAAAGTATCTTCAAGTCATTCTCGGTTATCATGCCTCGCTGTGGCTCGTCCGTGAGGAGCTGTTGCGTCAAAGGTTCTTTGGTGACTGGCATGTTCCCCCTCCAGCCTTCTGAGTCCATGGGGGAATAATATCGTTCCGGCAGCTTCGCCGGCAATGAGTACAATCTAAGCTTGTGGATTAAGCACCTGGCCCGGAATTAGTAATCCCAAGGAGGAAGCGAACTCTCAGGCCCATAGTCACTTCGAGGAGTCAATCGCTGCTATGAGGGGCCATGCCGCCTGGATCTGAAAATCCTTAACGCAAGCTTTATTCGCCGATGCCCTTAGGGAGTAGCACATACTCCTTAGTGATTAGAACGGTATGTATATCCCTTGATCAAGTCCATTCTTTGAGCGCTGATAGAGGGAGGAGGCTGATGTCGTAGAGTTTATTCAAAAAGGGGCAAGTAATGTTCAAGGAACATTTTCAATCTGACGCAACGTCTGGAATGTCTGCAATCGATCCTGTGGCTGCTTCTACTCAAATTGTAGTAACAAAGTTGCTTTGCGGGAACGCGCTGCTGCAGGCCGGTCTCGAGCAGCTCTTGTCGGCCACCTGCTTCACTGTCCTCAACCCGACGTCGAGAGGGATCGCGGGGGCGGAAGAACGCGCTCAAACGGAACCGGCCCTCTGCATCGTCGATGGCACTGGCTCATCTGAGCAAGCACTCGATTTCATCCAAGACGCCAAGAGGCAGCATCCTGCTGCTCGGGTCGTGGCGATCGCCAATCAGCTCGATTGTCCGATGGTCCAATCGTCAGTCTCTGCGGGCGTCGACAGTTTCTGTCTTGCAACAAGTGTCCGTGAGGTTCTGATCAAGACTCTCGAACTCACGATGCTGGGTGAAAGGATCCTGCCCGGATCACTCATTCGAAAGCTCCTCAACCAGGAATTCGCGCCTTCCAATTCTGCCGAGATCATCCCACTGGCAGAGCGCCGTGCGCCGGATCCGAAAGTTCAGAAGCTTTCACCCCGTGAGACCGTGATCCTACAGTCGCTGATGGGCGGCGATCCGAACAAGGTCATCGCGCGGAAGCTCGATATCACCGAGGCGACGATCAAGGTTCACGTCAAGGCGATCCTGCGCAAGATCGGCGTCGCTAACCGCACCCAGGCTGCCATGTGGGCAACGGGAAATCTCAGAGAGATCGGTCCATCTGCGGGAGAGATGCACGAGGCACGGCGACTGAGCTGAAATATCACCGGGAACCGCCCTTTGGCGGCTTTCGTCATGAGGTTTTCAAGAAGGTTCGTATGAACGGCAAAGGACTCCAATCCCCGGGTGATCTTATTGAAAAACATGGTTTTAAGAGCCTCTGACGGTCTCCTTTGTCGTTCGGGCAGTAGCGTCTGTTGGCCTTCTGGTGTGCTTGCCCACAATAGGGGATGATCATCCTGGCAATGACGCAAGCAACGCGACAGTTGCCGCTATATTGATACTGACGAGGATAAAAAGCAGCGCAACCGATACGGGAATGCGCCGCGATTCTGGTTTACCTTCCCTCTGGAGATAGTCCGCTTTCTTCATGGCTTCTTCCTTTCGGCCTTATCAGAGAGGCTGCAAGGTGAAGCAATTTGGCCATTGATGCTGTGAGCTGCTTCACAGCCGCACTTACTTTCTGCGAGGCCTCGAGGGAGAGCGACAGGTTAGGCACCAGGACATGCAGGATGCGATTGTGACTGGGGTACCCATATGCTGCCACGGGCTATCGTGAGGGTATTGCCTAGCGTATCGTGCGGAATAGTGGATCCACTTTTGGGTCCTATGCTCTAGGTCAACTTAAGACCTGCCGAGACAAGGTCGGCCTTTATTGGATGGCACGGAAGCCCTAAGGCCTCAAGGCCCGCTACCGCGACTGACAGGCACACAGCGAGAGCCAATCGGACACCGGGGAACATCCTTTGTTGGAGCCCAACCCGGTCCTGCCAGTTCACCCAGCCCGCAATAGGCAGAAGATGCGACGTATCGTTCGTAGGTCGTGGGGCTAGTGCTGAGAACAACGGAGCCTTGCGCAGCAACAAGGCTTCGTGCCTGATCGCAGGCCATGGCAGTGGTCAGCTGGCGGTTTTGGGCGATCGCTCCAGAACTCATGCTGACGAGGACGATAGCAGCATAGACCGGCTTCATGTTTCTCATGGCGAACCTCACTGTAAGGGCACGCTCGACCGCGATCCCTGTCAGGATATCGACAAGGCCATCAACGACAGCACTGCCGCGAGAACATTCATCGCCACCGCGGTTCCGGCCAGACACAGCGAGAGAGGGACGCGACGCCGCTCCAGGTCTGAATTCTCGACGACATAGGGAAGGGCTTTGGTGGAAGCCCGAGTGCCTCTCATGGTCACTGTCTATCTCCTCCAAGATAGGGATCAGGAATTAACGATCTGAAGAGGATGCTCTCATGTCGTCACGCCGTCAGTGCGTTCCCGCACGGAAGTTGGACCCAGGATCTCACGAGGACGGTAAGGTTGCCCTTTCCATCAGCCGCGATGACCCGACGGGCTATCCCGTCACCGGTCGTGGGCATGCCGAGGGCGATTGGCAGGCTCCATGTGCGACTGGAGCCTCTCTAAGCCGCTGTGATGTAAGGAATTTGTAGTGGTGCGGACGGCGGGGGTCGAACCCGCACGGGCAAAGCCCGAGGGATTTTAAGTCCCTTGCGTCTACCAGTTTCGCCACGTCCGCGTTGGAATGAGGGTTATCGGGCTCAAGCCAAGAGCGCAAGAGCGCAAGCCGCTCTCGCCGTCATTCAGGCGTGCGGAAACCGTAGAGCCAATCGTAACGCCGGGTCATGCCCTCGGGTCCGAGATGGCGCATGACCTGATTGCGCCCGAAGCCCATGAGATTGCCGGCATGGTAGAGGCGCCCGTTCCTGCGGGCTTCGTTCTGCACACGGGTTGCGCGCGCAAGACGTTGTTTCTCATAAGAAGCGAGAATTTGAGGGATATCCTGCCCCCCTTGGCCTAGCAGGAAGGCGAGGGTGGCCGCTTCCTCGACGGCAAGAGCTGCACCCTGGGCCAGGAAAGGTAGAACGGGGTGGGCAGCATCGCCGAGAAGGGCGATGCGACCGTCGGCGAGGCGCGCAGCCGGATGGTCGAACAGCGACCAGCGCAGCCATTCCTGCGGCTGTGATAGGAGAGTGCGCAGAGCAGGGGTGGCCGAGGCATAATGCTTGAGAAGCTCGTCCCGGTTGCCTGGAGCGGCCCAGCCTTCTACAGGCGTGGGGCTTTTCTCGATGGCCACCACATTGACGAGCCTGCCACCGGCAATCGGATAGTGCACGACATGTCCCTGCGGGCCGAGCCACAGGCCGGTTTCGTCGCCAGCGAGTTCGGCCGGCGCTGCCTTCCGCTCGAAGGTTGCACGCCAAGCGATGTAGCCACGAAAGGCAGGGGGCTTTCCATCTCCGAGGGCCTGCCGGACCTTCGACCAGACCCCATCGGCGCCGACGATCATGTCAGCCTCGATACTTTCTCGCATACCGCCCGCAGAAATCCAGGTGAGTCTGGCCCGCTGAGGTCCGTCCTCCACCTCCTCGACGGTCCGGCCCATCACAAGGCGGATCGCCGGTTCGGAACGGACGGCGTCGAGAAGAATCGTCTGGAGGTCGGCCCGGTGCACCACCCAGTAGGGCGCCTCGAAGCGCTCGTGCATGAAAGATCCGAGCGCGACCTGTCCGATGGTCTTGCCGGTGCGGATGGCGCGCACGACGACGCGCTGCGGTTCCGACGCGGCCCGGCGCAGGGCGGGGCCGAGGCCGAGCTTGATCAGGATCCGGCTGGCATTGGGCGAGAGCTGGAGGCCAGCCCCGACCTCGCTGAAGCCCGTCCGACGCTCGATGAGGGTAATTGCATGGCCCTGACGAGCCAGCGCCAGGGCCGCCGTCAGGCCGCCGATGCCGGCGCCGATAACCGCAATCGAGAGGCCGGTTTTCTGCACGATGCGTTAGCGTGAGGCGGCAGTCGCCACGAAATCGGGCTCCCACACGCACTCGGCCGGGCGAGCCTCGTAGGCCTTCAGGGACGGATCGTACTTGAAGAGGGTCGAGCAATAGGAGCAGACGGTCTCGGTGTCAGAGCCCATGTCGATGAAGATATGCGGATGATCGAAAGGCGGCGTCGCTCCGATGCACATGAACTCCTTGGAGCCCACGTGAATGACGGGAACGCCCGGATCGTTGTGGAAGTGCGGTGTGCCTTTGTCAGCCATTGCCGTTGCTCTAACCGGTGAAATTTGCGCGCACCATAATGGCCGAACGGCCATGCGCCTAGAGCAAAGTTCAACCGATTGCATCCGCCGCCGGAGGTGCTTAGGTTGCGGCAGTTTCCCGATCGTTCCAATTACCTTCGGTTCCATGCGCTATTTCAATTCTGACGGCGTGAGCATCGCCTATATCGATGTCCCGCCCCATGAGGGGCAGGGCGATCCGATCCTCCTCATCCATGGCTTCGCCTCGACCCATGCGGTGAACTGGGTCAACACGCTGTGGGTCAAAACCCTCACGCGGGCTGGCTACCGGGTGATTGCCTTCGACAACCGCGGTCATGGAGAGAGCGAGAAGCTTTACGATCCCGTGGCTTACGATTCCTACCGCATGGCCGAGGACGGACGCAGGCTCCTCGATCATCTCGGCATTGAGCGCGCCGACGTTATGGGCTATTCCATGGGCGCGCGGATCACAGCCCATATGGCGATTGCCTCGCCGGATCGCATGCGTTCTATGCTTCTTGGCGGCCTCGGCATCCACCTCGTCGAAGGTGTCGGCCTGCCGCTCGGTATTGCCGATGCCATGGAGACGCGCTCCCTCGACGACCTGACCGATCCGATGCAGCGCATGTTCCGAGCCTTTGCGGAGCAGAACGGCAGTGATCTGAAAGCGTTGGCTGCCTGCATTCGCGGCTCGCGGCAGGTGCTGTCGAAGGCGGAGATTGCCTCCATCAAGCTCCCAACCCTGGTCTCCGTCGGCACGGCCGACGATGTGTCAGGCTCGGGGCCAGAGCTGGCCAAGCTCATACCCAATGCAACTGCGCTCGACATTCCCGGGCGCGATCACAACCTCGCCGTCGGCGACAAGGTTCACAAGCAGGGTGTTCTGGACTTCCTCGCTCACCGACCCTGAAGCTTGGCCGGTTGACTTGGCGCTTCTCATTCCAATCTCTCTGAGAGGAGCAGCGAATGACTCGTCTCGACAGCGCCATCCGACGTCTGACTGCACAGCGCGATCTACTCGACTGGGCCGCGCGGAACCTAAGCCCAGCGGGACTCGTGCTGGAGGTCGGCCTCGGCAACGGGCGCACCTACGATCATTTACGTGCTCATCTGCCCGGGCGTGAGATCTATGTCTTCGAGCGCTCGCCCGCCGCCCATCCCGATTGCTATCCGCCCGAAGGCTATCTGATCGTCGGCGATCTCTTCGACACCCTGCCGCCTTTCATCGAGAGACACGGCCGAGGCTCGGCGGCCTTGATTCATATCGATATCGGATCGGGTGACGAGGACGCGAATTTAAGCCTCGCGCGGCGCCTGTCGCCCTTGCTCGAAGCTCTGCTCCAGCCGGGCGGAATCCTGCTGGGCGACCGCGCCTTCGACATGCCAACATGTCGGGACATTTCATCGGAGACGAGGGTGCTGGAAGGACGCTATTTCGTGTACTGCCGGGACAACGGAGCTTAGCTGCCGGTAAAGACCGGATGGCGCTTTTCCAGGAACGCATTGCGTCCCTCAGCGGCATCGGCACTGTCAAAGCATTGATCGGCGAGGGTGATCGGATCGACATCGGGGTGCATTACGCCAACTGCCTCGTCGATGGCTGCCTTGGCGGCTTTGATCGTCAGGGGCGCATTCGCCGCAATCGTCTTAGCCAGGGCCAGGACGTGGGCTTCCAGTTGATCCTCCGTCACAACCCGCTGCACCACGCCCAGGCGTGCGGCCTCCTGCGCATCGATACGCCTTGCGGTGAAGAAAAGATCCTTCGCGGCCGGAGCACCGACGGATGCCGTCACGAGCTTCATGGCGCCCGGCGGGTAGCCGATCCCGAGTCGTGCTGCCGGGATGCCGAAAATGGCACTCTCGGAGGCCACGCGCAGGTCGCAGGAGAGGGCGAGGCCGAAGCCGCCTCCCAGGCAGAAGCCGCGGATCATGGCGACGACGGGCTTCGAGCAATGGGCGACCGCCCAGAAGGCGGCCTCGTTGGTGGCCTCGTACAGCCTTCCGCCCTCGGCATCGGCACGCAAGGTCGCGAACTCGCCGATATCGGCGCCGGAGGCGAAGGATTCCTGCCCCGCTCCCCTTAAGACGACCACGCGCACCTGCGGGTCCTGATCGAGTGCTCCCATGATGTCGGGAAAGGCTTTCCACATCTCCAGGTCGAGCGCGTTGTGCTTGGATGGGTTGTCTATGGCCAGGGTCGCAATGCCGCCGGAAAGCGAAACGACAAGCTTGGACGTCGACGGCGAAAAAGAGTAGGTCATGGCTCGCGTGGATCTATGGTAAGGGGCTTGGGCTTCTTATCTATGCTTAAGGCGATAAAGAAGCCGGCAAGGAGACTATCATGACACAGACGCGTCTGAAGCCAGGAGCTCCGGATGCCGTGGCCGGAAAGGTCGATCCGATCTGGAGCCGCTTGCGCTCGGAGGCCGAGGCCATCGTTCAGGCCGAGCCGGCTATCGCGGGTTTCGTGCTCAGCGCCATCCTGCATCAGCCGAGCCTGGAAGCTGCGGTCATTCACCGGGTCGCCTCGCGCTTAGGGCATGTGGCTGTACCAGCCGATATCATCGAGCAGATCTTCCTCGAAGCCATTGAGGATGACAGGACCATCGGAGCGGCCTTCCGGGCGGACATCAGCGCGGTCATGGACCGTGATCCGGTTGTCACCCGTGCCATCGAACCCGTGCTCTATTTCAAGGGCTTCCACGCCATTCAGACCCACCGACTGGCTCATTGGCTTTGGAAAAGAGGGCGGCAGGATTTCGCGCTCTATCTCCAGAGCCGCTCCTCCGACACGTTCCAGACGGACATCCACCCGGCGGCCCAGATCGGCCGCGGCATCTTCCTCGATCATGCTACGGGTCTTGTCGTGGGTGCCACCGCCGTCATCGAGGACAATGTCTCGATGCTGCAGGATGTGACGCTCGGCGGCACCGGCAAGGAACGCGGCGACCGGCATCCCAAGATTCGGCATGGCGTCCTGATCGGAGCCGGCGCCAAGATCCTCGGCAATATCGAGGTCGGCCATTGCGCCAGAATCGCTGCAGGATCCGTGGTTCTCAAGCCTGTGCCCCATAATGCCACGGTGGCCGGTGTTCCGGCGAAGGTCATCGGTACGGCCGGATGCGAAGAGCCTGCCCGCTCCATGGATCATTGCTTCTCGGAGATGGACGGAATCTGAGGGCAGGGCTCCCTTCGGGACCTAACCCCGCTTGCTCGCGTTTGCCGGGCATGGCAAGTGCAGCTTCCGTAAAATCAAGAAAGGACCTGTAGTGGACAAAACCGAGATGGCTAAAGTCGAGCGCTATCTGCGCCAGACCTTTGCGAACCACTCGATCCGCGTCGTCGGTCGCCCGAAAAAGGCCGATTCGGCGGAAGTTTACATCGGTGAGGAATTCGTCGGCGTGCTCTTCCTCGACGATGAAGATGGGGACCGCTCCTACAACTTCACCATGGCCATCCTCGATACGGATCTCGAGGACTAGGCAATCTTCCGCAGCAGGGCCTTCCCAGGTTCTGCTGTTTTTCTTTTTGGACATGCGATGCCGATCTACAGCCTCGACGACAGCGCCCCCATTCTTCCTTCGCCTGACCGCTTCTGGATCGCTCCGGACGCTCATGTGATCGGCAAGGTGCGCTTGGGGCTGGATGTGGGTGTCTGGTTCGGAGCCGTGCTACGCGGCGACAACGAGCTGATCGATATCGGCGAGGGCACGAATATCCAGGAAGGGGCTTTGCTCCATACGGATATGGGTGCGCCCCTCACCGTCGGGACAGGGTGCACCATCGGGCACAAGGCCATCCTGCATGGTTGCACGATCGGCGAGAACTCCCTGATCGGCATGGGAGCCACGATCCTCAATCACGCCCGCATCGGTGCGAATTGCCTGGTGGGCGCCAATGCGCTGGTCACCGAAGGCAAGGAATTTCCCGACAATTCGCTGATCGTCGGCGCGCCGGCCAAGGCTATTCGCGCGCTTGATGCGGATGCAATCGATCGGCTTCGCTGGTCGGCCAGGAACTACGTGGACAATTGGAAGCGCTTCGCAAAAGGAATGAGGCGGATCGACTGATCCGCCTCGAATAAAGCTGATCCCGAAAAGAAAAACCGGCGTCTTGCGCCGGTTTTTCTTTTAGCGGTTTGCGGTGGTGGTCGGCGATGAGACGATGCCGCCGAGGGACACCCAGCCGATTGCGTCCTGGCTCTCGCGTTTGACGTAGACGTAGCCGGTGCGGTGCCAGGGGAGAACCGACGAGGTCTTGTTGTCGAGGACGAAGTCGCCCCGGTTGGTGCGTACCATCAGCACGGCGTGGCCTTCGCCCAACTCGTCGATCACGACGGTCATGCGCATGGCGCGGCGGGGCAGGCCTGCCTCGGCAAGAAGCCGGCGCTTCAGGAGCTGGAAATCCTCGCAATCGCCGCGGCCGTCATCGGGGAAGCCCCAAATATCGACGACCCCCCAGTGATCCGCATCCGTCACGGCCTTGATGCTGGAATTCACGCGCTGATTCACGGAGACGATCGTCTTCCAGACTTGGGGGGTCAGGTCGATCGTATCGGACTCCGCCACATTCACGGTGCATTCGGAGCGAAAATTCTCGCAAAACTGTGACCAGCCCAGAAGCGGCTTGGCAGTGCCGATGCTCGTAATCGGAGCGCTCGAAACGGGCAGGGCGGCCACGGTTTGGGCTTGGGCGGTTGTACCGATAAACAGGAGAGACAGACCGAGAAGAGCTGTTTTAATGAACGTGCTCACAGAGGCTGGCTTCTCATTTACGCCACAGAAAAGGCCATTCTTGAAATAATCCTGCCGCATGCCCCACCAGCCGGTTAACGTTCTTTTAACCAAACTGACATGGTTGCATTTTCGGCTCAAGTGGAAAGTAAAAGGTGAGTTAACGCGTCGCGGCTCGACCGGTTCCATTATGGTTAACAAAAACTTCGAGCGTCCGAAAAGAGGGAGGAAAGATTTCCTCTGAGGCAAGCTTGGTTGTTGCTAATCTGTTGGTTTTTCTCGACTGCGGGCCCAGATTGGGGCTAGCTCAGAAATTGAATCGAACGCCGTCGGCACAAGGATTTAAGCCGGCTGCCAGACAAAAAAGTTTTTCATGTCTCCACACGCGCCCCGCCTCCGAGAGCCGATCCTCAACCTGCCGGCTGTGATCACCCTGTGCCTAGCAGTACTGATTGGCATCCACGCCTTCCGGATGCTTCTGTCCGATGAAACGGACTTCACCGTGATCATCGATTGGGCCGTGATTCCGGCACGCTGGTCCGTGGCCTTCGGGGGTGTTCAGGTCGACGAGATCATGAGATCCCTGCGCGAGGGTGTGCCGGAGGATACGGTCACGCCGATGATGGCATTGGCACAATACGTTCTAGCCAATGAGGAAGGGCGGCCCTGGATCGCGCTGTCCTATGCCTTCCTTCATGGCTCCTGGGCCCACGTGCTCATCAACAGCGTCTGGCTTGCCGCTTTCGGCACTCCTATCGTCAGGCGATGCGGCGGTGGACGGTTCTTCATCCTGTTGGCGGCCTCCGCCGTGTGCGGAGCCGTGTTCTATGCCGTCATGAATCCCTTGCAGATCCTGCCGATGATTGGCGCGTCCGGGGCCGTGTCGGGCCTAATGGCAGCAGCCTCCTGGTTCATGTTTGCCCCGGCCTCATGGCATTGGGAAGGGCGCATAACGCAGCCGCACGAGCGGCCCCGCGAGACCCTGGGGCACATGGTGCGCAACCGTCAGGTTCTGATCTTCCTTGGGATCTGGTTTGCCGCAAACTATGTGTTCGCCTTCGTCCAGCCCTTGGGGCTCATGGATGCGAGCATCGCCTGGGAGGCTCATATCGGTGGCTTCCTGGCCGGTCTCGTCATTTTCCCGCTGCTGGACCCACTTCCCGCACGGCCAAGCCGCATCTCGGCTTGAAACCGACACCGTTTGCCCCAATCATCGTAATACTGACGTAGGGTTCTCACCCATTGTCATGGGATAGGTTCCCGACTTCAGTCTTGCGGATACGAGGGCTGACGGTCCTCGCCGTTCGCACAACGGGAGGGAATAAATGATCGTCAATCGAATCCTTTCGCTCAAAGGCCGGGATGTCGCCACCATCGAGCCGGGCCGATCCTTGAGCGAAGCGGCCAGGATTCTCGCAGAACGCAGAATAGGTGCCCTTCTTATCGTCGACGGCCACCGGCCCGTCACCGGCATCATCTCCGAGCGCGACATCGTGCGCGCCGTTGCTACGCAAGGTGCGAAAGCCCTGGACGAGCCTGTCTCCCGTTTCATGACCGAGAAGGTCGTAACCTGCACGGGCGAGACATCCATTAACGACGTGATGGAACTCATGACCCAGCAGAAGTTCCGTCACATCCCGGTCGTCGAGAGCGGACGCCTGACCGGCATCGTCTCCATTGGAGACGTGGTGAAGCTGCGCCTTGAAGAGGTCGAGGCTGAAGCTCAGGCGATCAAGGAATATATCGCGACGGCCTGATTAGCCTGTCTGGGTTTCCTGCAGCAATTCGAGAATATCCGGCAGGGCACGCTCCGTGGCCTGCCGTCCCAGGGCGATGCATTCCAGGGCCCGGTGAAACTCGAACAGGCCCATCTTGGCGAGCTTCGGCGCTACCATGATATCGGGCGGGTCTCCGGCGAGCCGCGAGCGAGCGATGCGGTCCTGGGTAATGTTGAAGGCATCGACCATCACCGTGGCAAGACCAGGCGCATTCGGCTTGCGCGGCTTGTCTCCTCGAGATCCTGGGAAGATACCCCAGCGCCGGGGCGCTTCATCGATGGCGTCCTCGATCTCCTGCTCGTCGCTCGTCCCGGCATCGTAGGATTGGATGACGGTCCCGCGCACGCGCACCTCGCCGTTGAGATTCACGCAGATGACGATATCCGCGCCGAGCGCGCGGGCGGCAGTGATCGGGATCGGGTTGACCAGGGCGCCGTCCATAAGCCAGCGGCCGCCGATCATGACCGGATCGAACACGCCGGGGAGGGCGTAGGAAGCCCGCATGGCCTGGACGAGAGGGCCGCGGGTCAGCCAGATCTCATGCCCGCTCACGAGCTCGGTCGCGATGGTGCAGAACTTGATCGGCAAAGTCTCGACCCTTCGGTCCGTCAGATCCTGATCCAGCAGGCGTTGCAGGCGCCCGCCGCCAATGAGGCCTGCGCCGCTGAAATGGAAATCGAGAAGGCCCATGACCCGCCGTTTGGTCAGGGACAGGGCGAAAGCCTCCAACTCGTCGAGCTTGCCGGCCGCATAGCAGCCGCCGACCACGGCGCCGATAGAGGAGCCGGCAATCACGTCCGGAACGATGCCGGCTTCGGTAAGGACGCGCAGCACGCCGATATGGGACCAGCCGCGCGCTGCGCCGCCGCCCAAGGCCAGGCCGATTCTTGCTTTCGTCCGGATTTCGCGCTCGGCCGGTGACTTGATCTCGACCGCTCCTCCGCCACCCCCTGATCCGGCGCTGCGCCGGGCAATCCCGTCCCACAACATTGATCACTCCAAGGCCTTGCTTCCTATTCATGCCAACCCGCTATGAAAGCCGCATGAATGGTCCCCTCAAGTTTCAAGTAGGACTGGTTCAGGAAAACTGAACAGTGGAGCGCTGCAAAGCCCGCTGCGACAAAATGATGATGACGAAGGTGAAGCCGATAAGGAGGCCCAGCATTACGCGAAGGCTGAAGATTTCTCCGCCGAATCCGATCAACGGGGGGCCGAGCAGCAGGCCGCCATACCCCAAAGTTGCCACCATGGCGACACCCATGCTCGGCGGAAAATCCTTCATCTGGCCTGCTGTGCTGAACAGGACCGGTACCGTGTTGGCAAGACCGATGCCGACCAGGGCGAAGCCGATGGAGGCGGGCAGGGGGTGCGGAACGAGCATGGCGAGCGCGAGACCGAGGGCCGAGAGCAGTGCTCCCAGCTGCAGTGTGCGAACGCGGCCGAGATGTCGGACAACGAAATCGCCCATGAAGCGGCAGATTGTCATGGCGAGGGAGAATGCGGCGAACCCCGTGACGGCAGCCTCCAGGCTCGCGCCGGCCTCGGTCTGGAGATAGATCGCCGTCCAGTCGACCATGGCACCCTCGACGATGAAGCAGAACATGGCGAGCACCGCGAGAAGGATGACGCTCCCCCGTGGCCAGGCAAAGCCATGACCCTCGACGGCCCGCTCTTTTTCGCCGAGCGTCCAGAAGGCCGCCAGCAGGAAGAGGAAACCCATCCCAAGGGAGGAGAGCACGAGCGTCGGCACGATCCCGACATCGAGAGCGATGAGGAGGCCGGACGCTCCGGCTCCTGCCAGACCGCCCAGGCTGAAGAAGGCATGGAAGGAGGACATGATCGCCGAGCCCCAGGCCTTCTCGACCACCGTCGCATTGGTGTTCATGGCGATGTCCATGGTGCCGTTGCAGGCCCCGGCCACGAGGGCGGCTGCGACGAAGAAGCTCAGGTTCGGAGAAAGGCCCGGGAGGATCAGGGTCGTCGCAAAGGAAAAGGCAGCGATCAGCGTCATGGGGCGGCTGCCGACCATCACCACAGCCCAGCCGATGATCGGCATGAGTGCTACTGCGCCGAGGGAGAAGGCCAGGAGACCGAGGCTGAGCTGGCCATCGGACAGGCCGAGCGATTCCTTGAACCGAGGAAGCTGAGCCGCCCAAGTGCCGATGCCGAAGCCGTTGCCGAAGAAGATGGCGCTGGCGGCCGCCCGCGCAGGGAGAAGGTCACGTCGTGTCATCGGGCCTTCCTAACCCGGACAGGCCGAAACTGCACCCGTTTCCTGGACGATGGCAGCCTTGCTTTTTTGCAGGGCTGTGAACCTCAATCGATGACGAGGTGGGGCTTGCCGCCGGAGGTCTCGACCTTCCGGTAGAAGCAGGACCGGCGCCCGGTGTGGCAGCAGCCGCCATCACCTGCGACCTGCACCTTGAGAAGAAGAGCATCCTGGTCGCAATCGACCCGCATCTCCCTGACCGCCTGGATCTGCCCGCTGGTTGCGCCCTTGTGCCAGAGCTCTCCACGCGAGCGGGACCAGTACCAAGCTTCGCCGGTCTCGATCGTCCTGGCCAAAGCTTCTGCATTCATATGGGCGACCATGAGGATTTCGCCGGTCGCGACATCCGTCGTGATGCAGGTGATCAGCCCGTCCGCTCCGAAGCGAGGGGACAGGACCGTTCCCTCCTCAAGTTCGGCCTTGGAGCCAGGCGAGGGGAAAAGAGTGGATGGCGACGGGTTCATAGAAGACCTCAGCCCCGGCTCCGTACAAGGGTCAGGAAGCGCACCTGTTCGGCCGGATCTTCCTTGAAGACGCCGGTGAACTGCGTGGTCAGCGTGAGAGCGCCTGCCTTCTGGATGCCGCGCATGGACATGCACATATGCTCGGCCTCGATCATGACCGCCACGCCGCGCGGCTCAAGCGCCTCGACCATCGCTTTAGCGATCTGGGATGTCATCGACTCCTGCGTCTGCAGGCGGCGGGCATAGGCGTCGACGAGGCGGGCGAGCTTGGACAAACCGACGACGCCCTTCGTGGGATAATAAGCCACATGCGCCACCCCAAAGAAAGGCACCATATGGTGTTCGCAATGGGAGTAGAAGGGAATATCGCGCACGAGCACGATATCGTCATAGCCTTCGACTTCGGCGAAGATCTTGTCGAGGATCTCCGATGGATCCTCGTCGTAACCGGAGTAGAACTCCCTGAAGGCCTTGGCGACGCGCTTGGGCGTGTCCTGCAGACCTTCGCGGGTCGGGTCATCGCCAGCCCAACGGATCAGGGTGCGAACCGCCGCTTCGGCTTCTTCCCGGGAGGGAGACGCAACTGGCTTGTCGGCGGCTGTCGTCAGACGCGTGGACAGGGACTTAACCACATCACTCACGTGGAGCCTCTTTTCTCAACTTTTCTAAACCGAGGAAGCTTGGCAGCCCGGCAGTTTCTATTTTCTTTCCAGACAGTGCCATAATGACCGCTGTCGCAGAACTCTATCACAGTGCTTATATAGGTATATGAGCACATTCCCAACCGTCATGTCACAGGCCGATATGCTGAACGACATCTACAGCCGACGTATCCTTGAGCTGGCCGCCGATATTCCGCATCTGGGACGGCTGGCCGAGCCCGATGCGTCTGCGACGGCCCGGTCCAAGCTCTGCGGCTCGACCGTTACGGTCGATGTGAAGCTCAAAGGCAATGTCGTGACGGCTTTCGCCCATGACGTAAAGGCTTGCGCGTTGGGTCAAGCCTCATCGTCGATCATGGGGCGGAATATAATCGGCGCGACCATAGCGGAGCTTCGCGACATTCGCGATGCGGCAACTCGTCTGCTCAAAGCTGGCGGGGAATCCCCTCAAGGCAAATGGGAAGAGCTTAAGGTGCTGGAACCTTTGCAAGATTACAAGGCCCGTCATGCCTCGATCCTCCTGACATTCGACGCAGTCGTGGATGCGCTTGGCCAAGTCGAGGCACAGCGTCGAGAGCGTGGGATAAATGCCTAACCCTGTCCAGCAGGCGGCCCATTGGGCGATCCGAGGCTATCAGCTGAGCCTGTCCGGCCTGATCGGCCGCCAGTGCCGCCATCTGCCCTCCTGCTCTGAATACACGGATGAGGCGATCCAACGGCATGGTTTTTGGCCTGGGGGGTGGATGGGCTTGGCCCGCATCTGCCGCTGCGGCCCCTTCGGCACTCACGGTATCGATCTGGTGACCGAAACATTGCCCGAGAGCGCGGCCTGGTATAAGCCGTGGGCCTATGGTCGCTGGCGGGGCGTGAACGCGCCGGAGAATGCCACTGCGATCACCTGCGAGGCAGTCGAACCTGACGGCGGCTGATTTCGCCTTCCAATCCAACGAACCGTCGGCCCCCGCTTACCTGCTCCGTTGGCAGGAGTGAGCCAGGAGAAACATTTGATGATTACCCTGACATTCCCCGATGGCGCGCAGCGCCAATATGACTCCGGCATCACCGGCCGGGAGATCGTCGAAGGCATTGCCAAGTCGCTCGCCAAGCGCACCGTCGCCATGGCACTCGACGGCACGGTCGCCGATCTCACCGATCCGATCACCCAGGATGCCAAGATCGAATTTCTGAACCGCGAGGACACGCGCGCGCTGGAGCTGATCCGGCACGATGCCGCGCACGTGCTTGCGGAAGCGGTGCAGGAGCTGTTTCCCGGAACGCAGGTCACCATCGGTCCGGTGATCGAGAACGGCTTCTATTACGACTTCGCCCGCAACGAGCCCTTCACCCCTGAGGACTTCCCCGCCATCGAAGCGAAGATGCGCGAGATCATCGCGCGCGACAAACCCTTCACCAAGGAGGTCTGGAGCCGCGACAAGGCCAAGCAGGTCTTCAAGGAGAAAGGCGAGACCTACAAGATCGAGCTTATCGACGCGATTCCCGAAGGCCAGGATCTGAAGATCTATTTCCAGGGTGATTGGTTCGATCTGTGCCGCGGCCCGCACATGACCTCGACAGGCAAGATCGGCAACGCCTTCAAGCTCATGAAGGTGGCGGGCGCCTATTGGCGCGGCGACTCGAACAACGCCATGCTGACCCGCATCTATGCGACCGCCTGGGCAAACCAGGAAGAGCTCGACACCTACATCCGTCAGCTCGAGGAGGCCGAGAAGCGCGATCACCGCCGCCTCGGCCGCGAGATGGACCTGTTCCACTTCCAGGAAGAAGGGCCGGGCGTCGTCTTCTGGCACCCGAAGGGCTGGACGGTGTTCCAGGAGCTGATCTCCTACATGCGCCGCCGCCTGAAAGGCACCTATCAGGAGGTCAACGCGCCACAGATCCTCGACAAGGCCCTATGGGAGACCTCGGGTCACTGGGGCTGGTATCGCGAGAACATGTTCGCGACCCAGACCGAGGACGATCGCATCTTCGCGATCAAGCCGATGAACTGCCCGGGCCACGTGCAGATCTTCAAGCATGGCCTGAAGTCGTATCGCGACCTGCCGTTGCGTCTTGCGGAGTTCGGCAACGTGCACCGTTACGAGCCGTCGGGCGCACTTCATGGCCTGATGCGCGTGCGCGGCTTCACGCAGGACGATGCTCATATCTTCTGCACAGAAGATCAGCTCGCCGCCGAGTGCCTGAAGATCAACGACCTGATCCTCTCCACTTATGCCGATTTCGGCTTCGATGAGATCGTCGTGAAGCTCTCGACCCGACCTGACAAGCGCGTCGGCACGGACGAGATGTGGGATCATGCGGAAGATGTGATGACCCGAGTGCTCAAGCAGATCGAGGACCAGTCCGGCGGACGCATCAAGACCTCGATCAACCCGGGTGAGGGCGCGTTCTACGGGCCGAAGTTCGAGTACGTGCTGCGCGATGCCATCGGCCGGGACTGGCAATGTGGCACCACGCAGGTAGACTTCAATCTGCCGGAACGTTTCGGCGCGTTCTATGTCGACCATGACGGCCAGAAGAAGACGCCTGTCATGGTGCACCGCGCGATCTGTGGTTCCATGGAGCGCTTCACCGGCATCCTGATCGAGCATTTCGCTGGACACTTCCCACTCTGGCTCGCTCCTGTACAGGCGGTCGTCGCCACCATCACTTCCGAGGGTGACGAATACGCCATGGAAGTGGTGCGCGCCGCTGAAGCCGCGGGTCTTCGCGTCGAAGCGGATCTGCGCAACGAGAAGATCAACTACAAGGTCCGCGAGCACTCGCTCGTGAAGGTGCCGGTGCTTCTCGTGGTCGGCCGCAAGGAGGCCGCCGAACGGACGGTCTCCATCCGCCGACTGGGAAGCCCGAACCAGCAGACCATGACGCTCGACGAGGCCTTGAAGGTTCTCGCCGCAGAGGCCGTGACACCAGATCGCAGACGTGTGGCGAAGGCGGTTTCCGAGCCGGAAGGCCACGTGACGCTCGACGGACATCACGTGGTCGAGCGGACAATCGCTTAAATTCTGTTTGCACGAATGAAGGCGGCGCTTCTCGAGAGAAGCGCCGCCTTTTTCTTTTTACTTAGCTCTTAGGATGAGGGCGCAGTTTAAAATCTCAAGTCGTCTGCCGCTGTCGGCCGGTCGTGCGTCCTCCGGGGGACGTGCCGGCAGTCGTGCCAGCCGTGCCGCTGCCGGGGTTGCTTGTCGCAGCACCAGCGTCGCCTGCTTCCGTTCCGGTAGCATGGGTGCCTTGGTGCTGGCCGACGCGCAGATTGTTCTGCACGTAGCTCACCCCCGACACGGACTCTGCCAAATCCTCAGCGCGCCGCTTCTCGTTGCGGTCGCGAACCGTACCCGTGAGGGTCACCTCCCGGTTCTGGACCTGCACCTCGACTTCTGACGCATCGATCATGGCATCGTCGGTCAGGCGCTCGTTGATGTCTTCCCGGATGCGCTCGTCCGAACGCTGATAGCCCTTCGGTCCGCGGCCCTGATGCTCGCCCCGGCGGACCTCGCCGCGGCTGGCGGTCGCGTCATTGCCGAAGCGGGTATTACCTGGGCCCATGCCGTAATTGCTGTGATCGCGGCGCTCGTTCACGAGGCTCCAGGTGCGCTCGCGATCTTGCATGCGGTGATCATCCTCGTTGCTGTCATCGCCGGGGCGAGCACGTCCACCCGTGATGGTGGAGGCGCCATAGCGCTTTGGACGATAGCCTCTGCCGGCAGAGCCGCGGCCTGCGTATTCGTCGCCGTAGCTCTGATAGCCGTCACCACCGAAGCCGCCGCGCATGCGCGCATTGCGAGCTCTCTCCTCGCCGGGATAGCCGAAGCTACCGAAGGCGGCGCGCACGTTATCCTCGTCACGGAAGCGGAACCTGCCGCGGCCACGATTGCGCGAGCGGTCTTCCCGGCTGTGCCGATCTTCGTGGTAATCGTGTGGACGGTGGCGCCAGTCGTCATCGTCATTCCTCAGTCGTCGATCCAGTTCGCGCCGCTCCTCACCGGTCAGTCGGGCTTGTCCACTGCTCCGGGTCTGATCTGCTCGTGAGGTCGTTGGCGTGCCAGTCCGGTCAGGCTCGGAGGGCGTGGAAATGCGATGCAGCGCACGGGAGGCATCGCCCTCGCTGTCGGTCGCGAGATCGCCGAGCGCGACGATGCCGACCAGATGCTTGTCATGATCGACCACCGGCAAGCGGCGGATCTGATGCTCGCTCATCAACTCGACAATGTGATTGACGTCATCGTCATCGAAGCACCACCATACATTGTCGGCCCTGAATAACCCACAACTTGTTGGGGCAGAAGGATTCTTCGTCGTCACGAAGCATTGTAAAATGCCAGCATCTGGGGATGGACCCGCTTAAACCTGGTGTTTTGCCATGGGACCCAAGCCGACGCTGCCGAGTTCCGGCGATCTCTACCGCAGCCGCCTCGACCAGATCCTCGATCCCCGCCACGCGTTGTTCCGCCTGGCTGCTTTGATCGACTGGCACCGCTTCGATGAGGAGTTCGGCGGCTTCTATCGGCCCCTGGGGCGGCCCGCGAAGCCGACGCGCCTGATGGTCGGGCTGTCCTATCTCCAGCATACCTTCAACCTGTCCGATGAGGCGGTGGTGCAGCGCTGGATCGAGAACCCGTATTACCAATGGTTCTGTGGCTGTGAGTACTTCCAGCATGAGTTGCCCTGCGATCCGAGCTCATTGACGCGCTGGCGCAAACGGCTCGGACCCGACGGACTGGAGACACTGCTGGCTGAGACGATCCAGGCCGGGCTGGAGAGCGGCGCCGTGCGCTCGTCGAGCCTGGAGCGGATCAGCGTCGACACCACCGTGCAGCCCAAGGCGATCACCCATCCGACCGACGCCAAGCTCTATCTCAAGGCGTTGCAGGCTCTGGTGCGACAGGCCAAGCGGCACGGCCTCGCGCTGCGGCAGGCCCACACGCGCCTGGCCAAACGCGTGGCCGTGCAGGTCGGTCGCTATGCCCATGCCCGGCAGATGCGGCGCATGCGCCGCGAACTGAAGCGGCTGAAGACCTATTTGGGCCGGGTCTATCGCGATGTCGCCCGCAAAGTCACAGGCGATGAGGTTCTCTTACGCCGGTTTGCTCCTCTGCTCGGCCTCGTAGAACGTCTTCTGTCCCAGGAGCGCACGAGCAAGAACAAGCTCTACAGCCTGCACGCGCCCGAGGTGGTGTGCATCGCCAAAGGCAAGGCGCATCGGCCGTATGAGTTCGGCAGCAAGGTCGCGCTCGCGGTGACCAACCGCGAAGGGTTCGTGCTCGCCTCCAAGGCGCTGGAGGGCAATCCGTATGACGGCCATACGCTCGGCACGACGATCGATCAGGTCGTGGCCATGACAGGCATCGAGCCGGAGCGGACTTATGTCGACCAGGGCTATCGTGGGCATGACTACGCCAAGACAGATCGGGTGTTCATCACCCGGCAGCGGCGGGGTCTGACGCCGACGATCAAGCGCGAGCTGCGACGCCGGTCCGCGATCGAGCCGACGATCGGGCACATGAAGGCGGACGGGCGGCTGGGACGCAATCACCTGCTCGGCGCAGCCGGCGACGCGATCAATGCCTTGCTCGTGGCCGCCGGGCACAACCTGCGGCTGATCCTGAACTGGCTCAGGCTTTTTGTTGCCTGGATCATTGCAGCTCTGATGGATTCATTTGCGCAACCGGATACTTCTCAAGCCGCCTGAAATCCAGCGCTAGCCCCGTGCCGACGCATTATTCAGGGCCGACTACATTGTCGGACATGATTTCGCGCACGCGGGTCGTGTCGGGCGTGAGGCCCGCAGCCGTCGCCCGGACCGTGATGTCCCGATCGGTTACCATGCCGCGCAGGCGGCGTCCGTCGCAGACGGGCAGCACACCCACATTCATCTCATCCATAAGACGCGCTGCTTCCTGGATCGTCCGATCCGGACTCACCACGCGTACGTTGCGGGTCATGATCTCTGCGATTTTCATGAGCTTCCTCTCCAGCAAGGTCACGCCTTGGGAGTCCAGGCTCATGCGCGGCGCGACCGATCATTGACTGACCGTCAATGCCGCGGGGACTGAAAGGTTCAGCGGTTTTACGGGGTGGCGATGATCTCGATATCCCGGTCGAGCCCGCTCTCGATTTTGAACTCGCGGGTATAAACCTTGCCCTCGTGGCGCGCGATCAGGACGTATTCGCCCTCGGCCAACGTGACCGACGGAAAGGCACCGATGGCCTCGCGGATCACGTCGCCGCCGGGCGTGAGCACGCTGAAGGCCGTGCCGGCGAAGGCCTCACCGCCGGCCGATCCAACCAGCTTGAGGGTTACCGTCGCGGCGCGATGGTTCAGCGTCGCTTCGGTGACACGCCCCGATTCCACCTTCAGATCGCTGCGCATGATGGCGTTGGCATCTCCATAGGTGGAGACCACGTGATAGGTGCCCTCGGGCAAGCGGATCATGTCGTTCGCCTTGGCGTCGGCGATCACGAGCCGTCCTTCGGAGTTCTGTGCTTCCGGCACATAGACGGAGAAGGTGAGGCGGTTTGCGGCAATGGGGCTTCCGCCCACGGCGCCCTTGAGCTGGAGGGCGCCTGCGTTGATGGCAAGCCGCTCGTTGAGGTTGCCCCGCTGCACACTGATGCGTTTCGAGGCGCTCGCGAAGCCATAGGCCACGTGGATGATGTAGTTGCCTGGGGAGAGCGTGAAGCTCGGCATGGGGCTTGTAGAGCGGGCCACGATATTGGGCTGGGATGCGTCTCCGCGATCCTCATAGATCCGCCACACGAGTCCTGAGCGGATCGGCTCGTTGCTCCCTGCGAAGGTCGCCCCGGCATTCAGCGTCACCTGCCCAACCGAGATCGGGGGCAGGCTCTGCGACATCGACGGCACGGCCGGAGACTGGGCCGAGGCAGTGCCGGCTGCGATGAGACCGAGCAGACCAAGAAAGGGGAAGGACTGTTTCACAAATAAGGTCATCGATTGAAAATTGGCTCTCATTGGAGCGGGGAGGCAATGGCCGTCTGAATCGGCTTTTCGTCGCTTTCGATCAGATCGGAGGCGGCCGCAACCAGATTCTCGAGCGACATCGGGCGGAAATGGAACTCGACCCGATGGCGTCCGGGGCCGATCTCGACGCCGCGGAACAGAAGATTGGCGCGAAGGATCGGCCGGCGCTCGCCATCGACCCAGGCCTCCCAGCCCGGGTAATGAATGTCGTGAAGCACCAGCACGCCATTCTCGCTGTTCTCGACATCGAGCGTGACCGAGTTTCTCTGATAGCTCACGATCCGCGCTTCTCCCTTGGCCTTGTCGCGGACTGAGCCCGCGGGCGCATAGGAGGCCCTGAGCAGGGACATGCTCTCATCGTCAATGAGAGCTTCCGTCTCGCGGTTGAATTCCGGCAGTTCTTCCAGACCCAGCACTGCCTCAGAATCCACCGGCGTCACATGATGGGCTACATAGGCACGCGGAACGGAGGTGTTCAGGCGGTAGATCCACATCCGACCGGTTCCGTAGACGACCTCGGCGCCGGTCAGGCGCGGGAAATGGCGCGGCAGCTTCTCTGCCGGACGGTCGAGCACGATGTAGTCGAGCCCGAGCAGGCTTGCGAGTTCGCACTTGTAGCCCCGGAAACTCGTCGGGAACCGACGCAGGTTGGGATCTTCCGCGTTCTCGCCTGGTCCAATGGCGCGCTCGTAATCGGCCAGACGCAAGGGATTGTAGCCGATGATATCCTCGATCCCGAGGACCATGGACGCATTCTGCCAGGCGCCCTTCAGGCCCAGGATCTCGACACGAGGATATTCGCCTCTCGCGTTACGCTCGGCCAGCTCCCGCTTGAGGATCTGCAGGCCCTGCAACTGCTCGGGCGGCAGTTTGGTGAAGACCGTGTAGCGCTCGGCGGGCTCTGCATTCAGTGCTGAAGCCGCGTGGCGGCCGATGAGTTCGGCACCGGTCAGCGTGACCAGCATGAGGGCCATGGCTTCGCGCCAGCGCGAGGTGCCGCTCATCCTGGTGATCGCCGCGATGGCCAAGGCTGCGGCAGCGAGGCCCACGCCGATCTCGATGAGGGCGGGCGAGACATGTCCTCCCTTGATGGCGAAGGCGAGAGCGCTGGCGGTGGCCGCGGTCAGGAGACCCAGGGCCAGGAGCGGAAGGGCGGCCCAGAACGGCCCAAGCGAGGCCCGGTTCCATTTCGGCAATCCGTCCGTCGCATAGCGATGGACGAGATAGCCTGCAGCAAAGGCAAGGGCGATGTTGATGACAAAGGTCGCGTCGGCCGGCCGGCGGTAAAGATTCACGCCCGGTAAGTGGTCGAAAATGATCTCGAAGCCGGGTGTATAGCGCCCGAGGGCGTAGAATAGGGCGACCAAGCCGACGACGAGGAAAAACCGGAACTCTCGGGCGAACAGGCGTCCACCCGCCACACCGTGCCAGAGGAGGAGAAGAGCCGGGATTGTGCCGATGAACAGGTAGTTGGTGGCCCTGTCCGTCCAGGTTCCCTCGGACAGGCTGTGCCAGTCCGGTCCCCAGTAATCGTAGGTCCAGCGCAGGGAGCCGAAGACGTTCCCGAACAGAATCGTCGCCAAGCTCTCCGGCGGCAGGGAGCCCATGGCCGCCACCCCGAAACCGAAGGAGGGGCGCGTCGATGTGGCGAGGAACTGCATCGTCAGCACGATCGGCACGGCGAGAAGCGCGCCACCGACAAGCCCCATGAAGACCAGGAGCCCGAGGCGGGACTTGAGATAAGCGAAGGACCGGGGCGCCGCCCAGATCCGCTGCACGGCCAGGGCAATGAGTGTCAGGGCGCAGAGGAAGGCGACCTGATCGCGCCCGATGACCATCATGGCGGCGCTGACGGCAAAGAGCAGGCCATAAAGATACGAGCGGCGGTCCAGGGCTTCTTCCAGGAGCCAGAGGGCGAGCGGGAAGAAGCCATAGCTGAAGATCATGCCGGTGTGCTGGAGCCGGGCCGTAGCGGAGCCGCCGAGCATGAAGATGAGAGCAGCCACCACGGCTCCCGCCGGATGCCATCCCCTCCGCCGGAACAGGGGTACGAAGGCCAGGGCTCCGGGCAGGAAATGGGCAAAGACGACCACGTCGAAGAGCTGCATCGACGGTTCGGGGACGAGCCATCCGAACAGCAGCATGGTGGGCGTGAACAGAAGGGACTGGGGATCGGCCGCCGAGGGGTGCCCGCCGAAATGGTAGGGGTTCCACAGGGGGAGCTCACCATGGGCGAGGGCGCTGCCCAGGTAGCGCAGGGTCGGATAGAACTGATTCTTGGAGTCCCAGGGAACGACGGTTCCGGTCAGCGGCCAGATGGAGGCCGCCAGCGCCCAAGCTACAAGGATGAGACCAAAGGCGATCAGCGTCTGGCGCTCAGGCCAGGCGGTCAGGGACGGTGGACTATCCAGTCCGGAAATCGATGTCTGCATTGCTCTCAAGCGGCATCGCGCCACCTTGCCTCTCCCCATGGGACCACCCTTCGGCCTGCCTGCGCATACCGCTGGGGCCGCCATGGGTTGAAACCTGCTTGGCGTCTGACCGCACTCCCCCTATACATCCGCTGCTGTTTCTGTTGTGGCAGCGGCCCGTCTTTTGAGATGCCCGCGCTCCCTCAAGCGCAGTAAGACGGCGAGACGATGGCAAGCCGGAGCTTGCCTCTTCCACCGCCTTCATGAGCATCCACCTTCATTGTTTCACATTATTCAAGCCGGATGAAGATCCCATGAATGATAGCCTCTCTCGCCTCCTGCAGCGCCGTTCCGTCCCTCCGCGCTGGCTGGGGGCCCCGGGGCCGAGCGAGCAGGAGGTCGAAATCCTCCTGAAGGTCGCCTCCCGGGTGCCGGACCATGGAAAGCTCGTTCCTTGGCGCTTCATCCTCATCCAAGGGGAGTCACGCCAGCGCTTTGGGGATGTTTTGGCGACGACTTTCCAGGCGGACAACCCCGGCGCCAGCGGCGAGCAGGTGGCCGCCGAGCGGGAGCGCTTTGCGCAGGCACCGCTCGTCATCGCAGTGGTGTCCCGTGTGGTCCCTCATGTGAAGATCCCGGACTGGGAACAGGTTCTCTCCGCGGGCGCCGTCTGTATGAACCTGCTCAACGGCGCGACGGCTCTCGGCTACGGCGCCTCATGGCTCTCGGGCTGGGCCGCTTTCGACCGGCGGGTGTTGGATGCTCTGGGACTGAAGCCCGACGAGCGGATTGCGGGCTATGTCCATATCGGCACGATCAAGGAGACCCCGGCAGACCGCGACCGACCCAGCCTCGACGACATTGTGACGCGGTTCTAAGCTGATGTTCTACGAAACCTCGACCAACGCCCACGGCCTTCCGCACGATCCGTTCAAGGCTATCGTCACGCCCCGGCCTATCGGCTGGATCACCTCCATGAGTGCGAAAGG
The DNA here is from genome assembly GCF_016864375.1 of Microvirga sp. VF16. GTDB lineage: Bacteria > Pseudomonadota > Alphaproteobacteria > Rhizobiales > Beijerinckiaceae > Microvirga. The sequence continues at coordinate 1,956,051 of NZ_CP069354.1, forward strand.
GGAAGTGAACCTCTCGCCCTATTCGTTCTTCAATGCCGTATCCGAGCGCCCGCCCATGGTGGCGTTCTCCTCGGCCGGAAAGAAGGATGCGCTTACTTTCATCGAGGAGACAGGTGAGTTCGTCTGCAATCTCGCGACATACGATTTGCGCGAGCAGATGAACCTGACTTCCGCTGTTCTGCCGCGGGGTGAGAGCGAGATGGAGCATGCAGGCTTGAAAGCCGCGCCCTCCCGACTCGTGAAGCCGCCGCGTGTGGCCGATGCTCTCGCGGCGCTCGAATGCAAATGGCTGCAGACCGTGCCGCTCAATCCCTTAGGGGGAGGCGATCCGTCCTACTATCTCGTGATCGGGCAGGTGGTCGGTATCCATATCGATGACCGCTACATCGTGAACGGCCTTGTCGACACGGCAGCCATGCGCCCCATCGCCCGCTCGGGATATCGCGACTACTTCGTGGCGACGCCCGAGACCAAGTTCTCAATCACGCGTCCTGGCGGCTGAGACGCTTCGCTGACCGTCAGGACGACAAGCTTCTCGTCGCATCCATAAGAAAGCGGCCTGCGAGGATCCTCGCAGGCCGCTACCGCTCATTGGATCTCAATAAACCATTGAGACCATCTTAGATGACGAAGAAGTCCTTGTAGGTCATCTTCAGGTTCTTCGAGAGCTGAGCGAACTCAACCGCCTTGCTCTTGCCCGAACCGTCGGCATCGTAGGACAGCACGCCAGTCTTGTTGTTGTAGATCAAGTAGTCGTTCTTGTCCTTGGCCTTGTCGCCGATGGTGAAGAACGACTTGCTGAGCTGCTTCGGCTTGGCCTCCGTGCCCGATCCCAACTTCTTGAAGATGGCGTTGTCGAGATAGAGACTGTCATCTTTGACCGAGAAGTCCTTGATCGCGTCGAAGTTGACCTTGCGGTCGGTGCTCGACGTACCAAGCTTCGAGTCAAAGACGAACGTGTCCTTGCCCTTGCCGCCGGTCAGCGTGTCGTTGCCGAGGCCGCCCGAAAGCTTGTCGTTGCCGAGGCCGCCATTGAACACGTCCTTGCCGGTGCCGCCGGCGAGAACATCCGTGCCAGTCGTACCGGTGATTTTCTCGCCGGCGACGTCCGTAAGGTCGATGGTGAGAGTCTCTTCATAGGTCTTGTTATCCGAGTCCGTTACCTGAACCCGGACCGTGTGGAAGGCCGCCTGCTCGTAATCGAGCCTGAGGCCATCGGCGACCACGAGCGACGTGACACCGTCCTTCGTCTCGAGCTTAAAGCGTCCGCCCGCATCGTCGAGCAGGGCGAATTTCATCGCACCGCCTTCCAGATCGGTAGCCGTGAGCTGACCCACCGGCGTTCCCGCGATTGAGTTCTCCGAGACCTTGCTGTTCGACAGGGTGATATCGGCCGGCGCATCGTTCACCGCGTTGATCGTGACCGTGACCGTCTGATCGATCGAGTGCTCGCCGTCCGAGATCACGATGGTGAAGGTGTCGGTGCCGTTCACATCCTTGGCCGGCGTATAGGTGAACTTGCCGCCGGCGAAAGTGACCTTGCCCTTCTGGGGTTCTGCTCCGCTCTTGACCGAATAGGTGAGTGTATCGCCATTCGGATCGGTCGCGCCGATGTCCTGGACGATCACGGTGTCCTCGTCAGTCGTCACATTCTGGGTAGCGCCGGCTACTGGCGAGTCGAGTTCGACATCGGCAGCCCTGAGGGCAGTGATGAGGGCGCCCACGCCGGAGAAGTGCTCTGCGTCCAGGATGGTCTCGGCAAGCCCAGCCATATAGGTGGCATCGTCGAAATGCGACACGATCTCGGCCAGAACGAGCGTATAATCTTCGTGAGACAGTTCCTCCGCACGCTCCCGTGCGTCAGGGTCCGTAGAAGCCGACCACTTTTCGATCAGTTCCTGGCGATGATCATGGAGTTTGCCGATGTGTTCCTTCAGGACGGCAACCATGTTCTCCTCAGTGGCCGCATTGATCGCATTGAGAGCAGCGAACTTGGTATGCTCGACCTCAATCTGATACCGCACCTCAACGATGACGGTATCAAGCGAGGTGAAATCGCCAAATAGGGTCTTGATCTCAAGGACACCCAAGCCGATTGCCTGCTCGCGGCCCTGATTGTCTGGCAGATCATCGAGCTGACTGAGATGCGCTTCATCGAGGAGAACGGAGGCGTTGTCCTTGATGGCCGCCAGAGCCTCTTGCCACGAATCGGCCTCGTTGAACGCGGTCACCACTGCATCGATAGCTCCATCGGCCTCGGCAAGCGCCGGGATGATCTTGCTGTCGCCGAAGAACTGACCGCCCTCCAGGGCGTTCCGTACTGACAGCATGCGCGCGCCGAGCTGCGCCATGTAGGCATTGTCGTTGAGGTGAGTCACGATCTCTGCCAAGACCGTGGTGTAGGCCGATTGTTGAAGGACTCCGGCGAGTTCGATGGCATCCGGGTCTTCGCTGGCCAACAGATCAGCGATCAGATCCTGCCGGTGGGTATTGACGAGTTGGATGGTGGCCTTGATGGCTGCAGTCATTTCCGCCTCTGTCGCAGCGGCATCGAGCGCGGTGATGAACTCGAACTTGGCGTGTTCTGTATCGATTTGATACTCGAGAGCTTCCTTGAGGTCCGCGATGGACTGGAAATTGCCGAACAGAGCCTTGGTCTGATTCAGACCCAAGCCGATGGCTTGCTCACGGCCCTGGCCATCGGGAAGGTCATCGAGCTTGTCGAGATGAACCTCATCGAGCAGGAGTATCTCGTAAGCATTGATCGCGGCCAGCGCTTCCTGCCACGTATCCGCCTCGTTGAAAGCGGCCAGAATGTCCGCATTGACAGCCAGATCCGCCGCCTTGAGCGCGGGGATGAGAGTGCCGGTGCCGAAGATGGGATCGGCCTCCGGATCGTCACGAACGATCACCAACTTCGCCGCCAGGAGGTCGAGATAGGCTCCGCCGCCGGCGCGCGAGGCGATTTCCTTCAGAACGAGAGTGTATTCCTCGGCCTCGAGCGCCGCCACCCGCGCCTGCACGGCCTCAATCTCGCTGGCGGACCACTCCTCGATGAGATTCTGGCGGTGCTCGTTCAGGATTGGGACGAGGTTGAGAGCGTCCCTCATCTCACCGACCCCGTTCGCAGTCCTGACCCCCTCGATGACCTCGAACTTGGCGTATTCCACGTCGATCTGCTTCTGCACGGCCGACCTGATCTCGTCGACGGTGGTGAAGTCGCCAAACAGGGTCTTGATCTCGGTCACACCGAGGCCGATGGCTTGTTCGCGACCAGCGTCATCCGGGAGCTGATTGAGCTTGGCGCGATGAGTATCCTCGAGCAGAAGCGATGCATATTCTTCATTCTTAATTGCCGCTAATGCCTGCTGCCACGTCGTGGCAGCATTGAACGCATCGATAAGCATCTGAGACATAGATATCCCCCAACGCCCACCTTCGCGGCGGGCCTGTTTTGAGCCGCTCCGGCCGTTAGAGAGGTCGGAATGGCTCGGTGAGTTTTCATTTGCCCTGCCGCTTCCAACCACGCGGGGAGAGGGCGATTTGTGGTGTTATATCGGATAAAACCATACAGCCTCGGGCTGTACACTACCCATTTAGGTAGTTTATAACGTTTAAGTTCCTATTGGTTAGGTCGCTTTCCAATGGTTGCCTTTCGGCAACAGTGGCGATCCTCGAAGTCCCGAGCGTAAGAAGAGATGCCTGCGACCGATGCGTTTTATGAGGCCGCGATTGTTCCGGAGTTGTGGGGACGGGCGCTCGATCTGGCGAGTGCCGCCTGGGGCGCGGATGGAGGCATTCTCTTGTCCTATGCGAATTCCCTGGGAGGCCTGATCCATTCCGATGCCCTTGAGGAATTCTGCACCCGGTTCTTTGACGAGGACTGGGAGGCGCGCGATGTGCGTACCCAGCGCGGCATCCCACTGGCCCGTAAAGGGAAAGAGATCGTCACCGATGCCGATCTGGTCACGGCAGACGAGCTGAGAAAGCTGCCCCTTTATTCCGAGTTTCTCCCTTCAGTCGGCTTTGGCTGGTTTGCTGGGACGATCCTGATGGAGTCAGGAGGCGCGAATATTGCCCTTTCCCTTCATCGTCGGGCGAAGCGGGAGCCCTTTTCGAAAGACGATCTCTCCCTGTTGCGGCACGACCTGCCTCATGTGCGCAGGGCAGCGCGTCTGGCCTCGAAAGCACGCCTGTCATACGCGGAAGGGCTCGTCGATGGCCTCGAGCGCTTCACCTGTGGGGCCATCCTGATCGACTGGCTAGGGCGCGTTATTCGCCTCAACGGACGAGCCGAGGCATATCTTGGCGAGCACCTGCAAATCGTCTCGTCGCGCCTGCGCTCACCGGAGCGCGAGGCGAATAAGGCGCTGCAGGACCTGATCACCGCCTGCACCCGTTCCATGATCGGCGAGCAGGATGACGGGCCGAACTCCGCACTCCTCCATAGGGCCAACGGTCTGCCGTTCCTCCTGCATTCCTATCCGGTCGCCCGGGCGGCGTGCGATATCTTTCAAGGGGCACGAGCCATCCTGCTGATCACCGATCCGACAGAGGATCGGACCCTGGCACTGACGACCGTGCGGGAAATCTTTCAACTGACGCCCGCCGAGTTGCGGGTGGCTTCGGCGCTTCTCAAGGGGTTGGATACGCAGCAGATCGCAAACGAAAATGAGGTCGGGACTCAGACCGTCCGGTATCACCTTAAATCGATCTTCGCGAAGACAGGCACGAACCATCAGGCCCAGCTCGTAAGCCTGCTATCCCGTTTCTCCGAACGAAGCTGACCTTTACGGGAACCGGCCGGCTCGCCTCAGGAGCCGCTCGGCGCGGAGCAGATGCGGGCGATCGAGCATCTCGCCGTTGACGCCGACGACGCCTGCGCCCGGATTGGCCTTGAACGCCTCAATCACGGCCTGTGCCCCCTCGACAGCTTCAGGGGACAGAGTGAAGGCCCCGTTGATCACCGGGACCTGAGCCGGATGGATCGCCATCTTGGCGACGAAGCCATCGCGCCGCGCTGTCCGGCATTCGGTTTCGAGACCGGCCATGTCGCGGAAATTGGTGAAGACGGAATCGACCGCGTCGACCCCGGCAGCTGCAGCGCCCAGGAGGGTAAGGGAACGGGCGAGCCTATAGGGATCCGTATAGGCCCCATCCTCGCTGCGATTGGCCTCGGCCCCGAGATCGGCGGACAGATCCTCGCCACCCCAGGTAAGGCCCATCAGACGGTGGCTTGCGCCGGGGAAGGTGCCGAGCGCGAACACGCCGGCGGCGTTCTCCGTAGCAATGGCGAGGATGCGGGTCGCACCGTCCTCCAGGCCGAATTCGGCTTCGCGCACCGCCAGCTTGGCGCCGAGATGCGCCACGTCGGCACCGCCGACCGTCTTGGGCAGCACGATGCCGTCGGGAGCGGATTGCATCACGCCGTCGAGATCCGCATCGATGAGGCCTGTCGTCAGCCCGTTGACACGCACGAACAGGCGAGGGCGTTCAGCTTCCTTGCTGTGCTCGGCGAGAAAGGCGGCGGTGGTGCGTCGGGCTTCCTCCTTGGCATCGAGGGAAACCGAATCCTCCAGATCGATGAGGAGCACGTCGGCTCCTGAATTCATGCCTTTCTCGAGCTTCTTTGGGCTGTCGCCCGGGACGAATAGGAGCGAACGCATCAGGCGCTCCTCTTGCGCATGAAGGCCTGTCGGCGGCATTCGGCCACGAGCGTGCCGTCCTGCTTGTAGGCGCGATGGATGAAGTCGACGATACCAGCATCGGGACGCGACTTCGACTCGCGCTTGGCAACGATCTCCGTCGTTGCGTTGACTGTATCGCCTTCGAACAGGGGCGCTGGAAACTTTACATCTGTCATGCCGAGATTAGCGATGGTCGTGCCCACCGTCGTATCGTTGACCGAGATGCCGATCATCAGGCCGAGTGTGAACAGGGAATTCATGAGCGGCTTGCCCCATTCCGTCTCGGTGGCGCAAAAATGCGCGTCGATATGGAGCGGCTGCGGGTTCAACGTCATGTTGGAAAACAGCATGTTGTCCATCTGCGTCACCGTCCGCGTGAGACGGTGCTTGATGGTAGTGCCGACAACGAAATCCTCGAAATAGAGGCCGCCTCTCGGGTGCCTGTTGTCATCGTTCATGACGTTTACCTCATCGTTTTGACCGGCATGTTGGAGCCCATGCCTTTGCTGCATCAATAGCCGAATTGCTCGCGTAAGATTCGCTCGTCCAGGCTGTGGCCGGGATCATGCAGCATCACGAGGTCGACGCTGCGATCCATGGAGACATGCACGTGGGAGACGTTGCGAAATTCCGTGTGGTCGGCCACCGCGCTCACCGGGCGGTTATCGGCTTCCAGAACCTCGATCTGGATCTTGGCGTAATCAGGCAGAAGCGCACCGCGCCAGCGGCGTGGACGGAAAGCGGAGATCGGAGTCAGGGCGAGAAGTGGCGCGTTGAGCGGCAGGATCGTCCCACCGACCGAGAGATTATAGGCGGTCGAACCGGCCGGCGTCGAAACCAGGATGCCGTCGGCGATGAGCTCCGAAATTCGCACGTGGGAATCGACGCTGATGCGCAGCTTTCCGGCCTGGTAGGTCTGCCGCAGCATGGAGACTTCGTTGATGGCCCGCGCCGTGTGAGCAACGCCATGCACGTCCCAGGCCACCATCAGCAGCGGGTGTACGACGCTGCGCTCGGCCTCTTCCAGACGCTCGAACAGATCGTCTTCCCGATAGTCGTTCATCAGGAAGCCGACCGTACCTTTGTTCATGCCGTAGATTGGCTTGGACGTGCCCATGAACCTGTGGAGGCTCTGCAGCATCAGGCCATCGCCGCCGAGTGCCACGATGGCATCGGCATCCTGGGGGACGACGTTGGGATAGCGATCCTGCAGGGTCTTCAACGCGCTTTGGGCGTCAGGCGCAGCGCTGGCGACGAATGCGATATTGTTGAAACGGCGGGCCATGCCCAGTTACCCTCGTTGCGTCCCATCGGATGCGGAGGAAAGGCATAGCATGGATCGCCCACTTCTCGTCTATACGACCTTTCCCGATATGGATATCGCCCTGTCGATCGGGGAAGGGCTCGTTCGGGACCGGATGATCGCCTGTATCAATGTGCTGCCCGGCATGCGGTCCGTCTATGCCTGGAAGGGCAGTATCGAGCAGGGACAGGAGGCGGTTGCCATCCTGAAGACCCGTAAGGGCCTTCAGGATCAGGTGCATCGGGCGCTGAAAGAGCGACACCCTTATGAAACGCCGGTCATCCTCTTCATCGAGCCGACCGGGGCCGATGAAGCCACCCTGGAGTGGCTCATCGGGGAAACGGCTGGAGATGGGCTCTAAACGGCCGAGCTCCACTGCACCGGCACGAAGCGGAATCCGTTGCCGTCCTTCGCGATATGCCCCGTAGCCGGGAAGGGAGCGTGATAGAACGCGACCTGTGCTCGCTCGGAAGCGGCCATGTCGAGCATCCTGCGGCGGGTGGCCCTGGCCTGGTCCGCATCCATGTCGAACACTGCCGACCAGTCCGGATTGCGGACGAACAGGGCAGGATGGTTTGCCGTGTCCGACAGGATCAGCAGGCGGCCCGAGCCGGAGGACAGCATGAAGGCAGTGTGGCCGGGCGAGTGTCCATAGGCTGCAATAGAGGTCAGGCCGGGCACGACCTCCTTGTCCGCCTCGAAGCGCTTCACATCGTTGGCGATGGGGCCGAAGACACGGCGCGCGCCCTGGAATCCGCCCCTCGCGCCTTCGGGCGCTTGGTTCATGCGGGCGTCGTCCATCCAGAAGGCCCACTCGGCCGCCGGGACCATCACTTCGGCGGTCGGGAAGACGGCCGTGCCGTCCTTGCGGCGAAGACCGTTGATGTGGTCGCCATGGAAATGGCTGATGACGACAGTGTTCACCTGGGCCGGATCGAACCCCGCGGCACGGAAGTTCTCCATCCAGCGGCCCGTGGTGGGGGCGCCCATATCTCCATTGCCGGTGTCGATGACGGTCAGCCGGTTGCCATCCTTGATAACGAGGCCGTTGAAGGTGTTCTGAATCGTGGTTTGAGGCAGGAACGCTTCATTGGCGGCCTGCTGGACGGCCGACAGTTCCGCATTGCGGATGAAGCCCTCGAGAGGGCGCGGTGCAGAGCCGTCATTGATGGCCGTCACCTCGATATTGCCGACCTTGTAGCGATAGAAGCCGGGAGCCTGGCGGCTGCCAGCCGCAGGGGCCGGGGTCGAAGCGGCAGTTTGGGCTAAGGCAGGACCTCCGATGGGAGCAGCGGCAAGAGCGGTGCTGGCAAGAACGGTGCGGCGTGTGATCGACATGGGCGTCTCCAGTCATGGGAGCGGAAGCCTAGAACGGCTACGCTTGGAGACAAGGGACTGATTTCTCACAAATCAGAGAGCGGTATTCGCAAGGTGGTGCAAGGCAATCCCGCTCGTGGTCGCCACATTCAGCGAGTCGAAACCGCCACTCATGGGAATGGATACGGTACGTGTGCGAGCCATCAGTTCCATTGGTAGCCCCGGCCCTTCTGCTCCGAGGAGGAGCGCGGTTCGCCGCGAGGATCGAACCTGCGAGAGGATTTCTCGGCCGGATGGCGACAGAGCGATCACGTCGAAGGATGCTGCCTGCAGGGCGTGCACCATGACGCCCGCCGAGGGGACACGTGTAAAGGGCACCACCAATGCCCCTCCGACAGAAACACGGATGGCCTTGCGGTAGAGCGGATCGCAAGTCTCTTGGTCGATCAGAACCGCTCCGGCACCGAAGGCCGCGGCATTACGGAAGATCCCACCGACATTGTCATGGTTTGCCAAGCCGACTAGACCGACCACGAGCGCCTTTTCCGGCATCTGCGCGAGCAATTCCTCAATCGGTGGTAAGGAAGGCCGGTGAGCAACGGCCAGGATGCCTCTGTGGATCGGAAAGCCGACGATGGCATCCATCACCGTCCGGTTCGCCGTGTAAACCGGAATCTCAGGAGCAAGCACGTTCAATGCATCGCTCAGGCCTTCCAGCCGGTTTTCTGCCAACAGGAGCGATTCGATCTTGAAGCGTGACTGCTTCAGGAGAACCCTTAAGACCACTTCCCCTTCCGCAACGAAACGGTGCTGCCGCCCAACGAGATCGCGCTCCCGCACGGAGCGGTACGCCTCGATCCGCGGGTCGTCAGGTTCTGAAATGGGGATTGGCATGGGGCTTGGCGCACTCCGGGCAAGCTGATGTATCCCGTCTGTCTAATGCCGGATCGTGACTTTGCCTATGTGACCCTGCTCGCGGAACGACGACATTCCGATCCGGCTAGTGCATCGTGCGGAAAGGACCGCCGAAAGCGGTCTTCCGCAGGGAGATGATAGATGGATTGGGATATTGCTGATGGCTGGGTCTCTGGGTCTGGGGCCTGGTGATCATCGGCGGGCCTTTGCTGATCGGCATCTTCATGGCCGTTTTCAGCAGCCGGCGCCGCAAATTGACGCGAACCGAGCAGAAGATGACCGATCAGGCCGCTCATGAAAATTGAGGCAAGGAGCAGCTTCACTGGAAATGTTGGGTGAAATGCAGTCTGCGAGGACGGTTCCGCAGAGATCGGCGACGGGGAGCCGATAGTTCACGCAGGTCCATGGCCTGTTTCATAGCTCCGCCCAATTGGCGTTTGTGCCAGAATCATTCCTGGAGACGCTCTATCACCGGAACCAAGCTTTAAAGAAGTTCCGGTTCGGTTTTACCTGAGACGAATCGGAGTGACCGGGCCTTCGCCCGGCAAGCTGCCGCGACACCTGGAGCGATAGGATGCCGGCAATGACGGCGGAGGCTACGGCGGCTGAGCCCATCACCTTGAGCAAGATCATCTCCATAGGCGCCTCCTGTCCGATATGGGGCGCAGCGTAAGCCTCATTGCCGGAAATCAAGCTTGGGCAGGTGGGCTACCTCGGCAGATGAAAACGGGTGAAATTCTTGAGGTGAACGCGGGCTCGATTGCCCTGCTGTCCTCGAGCGTCAAAACAAATGAAAGGCCGTAACCGGAGACGCTTCATCGTTCGAGAGAAGGAATGGTGCCGGTGGAGAGGATCGAACTCCCGACCTTCGGTTTACAAAACCGCTGCACTACCGCTGTGCTACACCGGCTGGCGTCATGCGTGCTCAGGTAGCAGTCCGCGAAGCAGGACGCAAGTTCCACACAAATGTAAATATTAAGTGTTCCAGCGCACCGAAACCAACCCCTGATTATGGAATTGTCAGGAAAACATGATCAAGGAGTGGGTGTTATGAAGGCCTTAGGGGCTTCTGCTGGGAAAAAGATCTCGCCGCTCGGTGGCTTCAAGGTTCTCGCTGTTCTGGCAATTGCCGTGGGTTTCGGTCTCGCTGCCGAGCGCACGGATGCGGCTCATACAGGGCACGGCGTGGCAGCTAAGCCTGCCAAGGAGGCAGTGACGTCGGTCGTTGCAAAGGATGTCGAGACCACGTCCTCGATCGAGACGAAATCCGCAAACGACGCGTCTTGCGACATCTCCCGTAAGCGTCTCTTCGTCGAAGGCGAAGGCTGGATCGTTCGCCGCGTGACGACCTGTTATTGAGCCTCAGTTTCACCAGAAGCCAAATGAAAAGCCCCGCCGTGAGGCGGGGCTTTCCTGTTGAAGCCGTTTGGAGGCTTAGCGCTTCGCGCCGACGCCCTCGAAGGTCATGATATCCCGGTCCTTGGTCTCCGGCACGAAGAGGAGGCCGACCACGAAGGTCACCAGGGCGATCACGATCGGATACCAGAGGCCGTAGTAGATATCGCCGGTGGCTGCCACCATAGCGAAGGCCGTCGGAGGCAGAAGGCCGCCGAACCAGCCATTGGCGATGTGGTAGGGCAGGGACATCGCGGTGTAGCGGATACGGGTGGGGAAGAACTCCACCAGAGCCGCCGCGATCGGGCCGTACACCATCGTCACGTAGATCACGAAGATCGTCAGGATGCCGATGGCCTTGAGGGCCTGCGCGTTGCCGAGGGCGTCGAAGAAGCCGCCGACCTTCAGGATGCTCGGGTCGCCTGCCTTCGGATAGCCCGCTTCAGCCGCGGCATTCGTGAATGCGGTGATGTTGGCCGGAATCGCAGGGGCAAGAGGGGCTTCCTTGCCGTTGAAGGTTACCTTCACGGGCGAGCCGGCCGCGGCCGGAACGAGCTCGTACTTGATGGCGGCGCGGGCGAGAGACACGCGAGCCACGTCGCAAGGTGACGTGAAGGTGCGGATGCCCACCGGATCGAACACCGAGCCGCAGGTGGCGGGATCGGCTACGACCTGAACCTTCCCGGTCTCGAGCGCCTGGGCCAGCTTCGGGCTGGCGACGTTCGTGAGAGCACCAAAGAGCGGGAAGTAGGTGATCGCCGCGATCAGGCAGCCGCCGAGAATCACCGGCTTGCGGCCGATCTTGTCGGACAGGGCGCCGAACACGATGAAGCCGCCCGTACCGAGGATGAGCGACCAGGCGATCAGCACGTTCGAGGTGAGCAGATCGACCTTGAGGATGCTCTGGAGGAAGAACAGAGCGTAGAACTGACCCGTGTACCACACCACGGCCTGACCGATGGCGAGACCGATGAGGGCGATGAGCACCATCTTCACGTTGGCCCATTGTCCGAACGCTTCCTTCAACGGAGCCTTCGACTGCGTTCCCTCTTCCTTCATCTTCTTGAAGGCTGGGGATTCCTGCATCTGGAGACGAATCCAGACCGAGATGCCGAGCAGGACCACCGAGAGGAGGAACGGAATGCGCCAGCCGGCAATCGGCCAGCCTTCACCGGTCTGGAATCCGGCCTCACCCATCCAGGTGCGGAGGACAAGGATGACAGCCAGAGACAGCAGCAGACCGACTGTAGCCGTGGTCTGGATGAAGCTGGTGTAGAAACCGCGACGGCCCACAGGGGCGTGCTCGGCCACGTAGACCGCGGCGCCGCCGTATTCGCCGCCGAGCGCTAGGCCCTGGAGCATGCGCAGGGCAATCAGGACCACGGGTGCGACCCAGCCGATCTGATTGTAGCTGGGCAGAAGACCCACGAAGAAGGTCGAGAAGCCCATGATCAGGATCGTCACGAGGAAGGTGTATTTCCGGCCGACGAGATCGCCGATACGGCCGAAGAAGATGGCACCGAAGGGGCGAACCAGGAAGCCCGCCGCGAAGGCCAGGAGCGCGAAGACGTTACGGGTCGTCACGTCGAAGGCGGAGAAGAACTGCGCGCCGATGATCGTGGCGAGAGAGCCGTAGAGATAGAAATCGTACCATTCGAAGACGGTACCGAGGGAGGAGGCCAGAATGACCTTCTTCTCCTCACGCGTCATCGGCCGCGCTGCGGCAGCCGATTGCGGCGTAGTTGCTGCTGTTGCCATAAGGGTTCCCTTCCATTCATTGCCCGGTGATCCGGGTTCTGAGCCGCAAGCCATGCGGTGCAGGCCTGGGCCGCGGCATCGTGACTGCGCGTGGCAGCCAAGAATCCAACGAATGGGAGGCTAACTCCGGCCTTTCTTTCCACAATTCACAATTGGTATTTGCGACTTCCGTCTAAGAAGCCGTACACCCAAAGAAAATAGCGAGCGTCAGCAAATGTTTAGCCGAAACGACCGGTTTACTTTCGAATGCTTCTAGAAGCTCCTTTAACCACAGCATAAAGGCATATCGCAGCGGCATTGGACACGTTCAGACTCTTGATGGCTCCAGGCATGTCGAGCCGGCCGATCACGTCGCAGCATTCGCGCGTCCTCTGACGCAGCCCTTTGCCCTCCGATCCCAATACGAGAACGACCGGCAGGTTGATTTCGACTTCGTCCAGGTTGGCCTCACCGGAGGAATCGAGCCCGATTCGTTGAAAACCCCGTTCGCCAAGCGCCGTCAGTGTGTCGCCGAGATTGCGTACGATCATGAAAGGCACATGTTCGAGGCCGCCGGACGCCGACTTGGCGAGGACGCCCGTGGCGGCTGGGCTGTGCCGGGCCGTCGTGATGATGGCCTCGACGTCGAAAGCGGCCGCTGTGCGGACGATGGCGCCGACATTGTGGGGATCGGTAATCTGATCGAGGGCCAAGACCACACGCTTGCCGCTTAAGGTATCGACGGATGGGGAGCGCAGCGGATCGGCCTCGACGTAAAGTCCTTGGTGTACGGCGTCCGGTTCCAGGAGGCGGCTGATCTCGTCCGGGCGAACGATCTCAGGTTCGATAGGCAAGGGGGCTTCCAGCTCCTCGCTCAGCCGTTTGGCAGAATTCTCCGTGGCCAGGAGGCGGCGAATCGTCCTTTTGCCGTTCCGGATGGCCTCAACAACGGGATGCCAGCCATAGAGAATGGTGGTGTCGATCTCGAAATTCGGCCGCCTGGCCTGAGGATCGCGACGGCCGGATTTCCCATGAGGGCGCTGAAACCTGGGCTTGCGGGACTGGAAGGGGCGGTCGCTCATGTTCTTTGGATCTCGTGTGCTGACGGGAGGGGCCATAGCACAGAGCGAGCCCATTCACGACCCATCCGATTTCAATGCGCTTTGAGGTTGACACCGGCCATGCAGGTCACCATAAGAGCGCCACGGAACGCTTAGCCAACGGCTGGCGCTCTGCAGAACAGCCTCGGCGTTTTGCGTTCGGGTTGGGTCTTTTGGGGGAATGTCCCGAGCGGCAAAGGGGGCGGACTGTAAATCCGCTGGCTATGCCTTCGTAGGTTCGAGTCCTACTTCCCCCACCACCCAATCAGATGGCATGCGGGTGTAGCTCAATGGTAGAGCAGCAGCCTTCCAAGCTGAATACGAGGGTTCGATTCCCTTCACCCGCTCCACCCCTCTAATCCCACAAGTTTCCCCTACAGATCTTTATCGGCACCGGCGGTTTTTAATGTTCGTGAGATGCATCGTTGTAGCGTTTATGTGCGCGTTCTTGGGCGGCTGTCTTTCCGTTCCCCCGCATAGCCTTGGTGTCGAAGATCTTAGCCGGTACAGAATTGTCGACGTCGCTGTGGAGGGGACTGAGGCTATCCGGTCGTGGCCGACGGAGGAGGGGCGTTTCGTTCAATCAAGTGCCGTCGACGCGGCAACGGCCGACCGGATCAGGGCTGAGCCTGCCACGAACTTTCCGCAGTTGGCGGCGCATTTCAAGCAGGTGCTGACGGCCAGGGTGAAAGATGAATTCACCGACTTGACCGCCCAGATCTTTGCCGGACGTCAGCCGGCCACGGCCGTGGTCCGTTTGAAGACGTTCGATATCCCGTCGGCGGCGCGTCGGGTCTTCGTCGACAACACGGCCAAGATCCAGGCCGATATCGACATCCTCGACAAGACGACGGGGCGGCTTATCTTGCGATACGAAGGACGCTTGGAAACGAAACCGCTGATCGGCGGCGTGGCGACCGGTATCGCGCTGGCGTTCGAAAGGTCGGATCTTGGTTATTCGATGATCACAGATTATCTGTCCGCCTATCGAAACTGGCTCTTGCGTAACTGAGCAAAGAGCCCTATTGGGCGGCACGAGTTTGCCGTTCAGGTATCAAAGCGTGTCGAGGATCTAAGGACATGGCGAAGGAAAAGTTTGAGCGCACTAAGCCGCACTGCAACATTGGGACGATTGGTCACGTGGACCATGGCAAGACGTCTCTGACGGCGGCGATCACGAAGGTTCTGGCGGAGTCGGGCGGGGCGACGTTCACGGCCTATGACCAGATCGACAAGGCGCCGGAAGAGAAGGCGCGCGGCATCACGATCTCGACCGCGCACGTGGAGTACGAGACCACGAACCGGCACTATGCCCACGTCGACTGCCCCGGCCACGCCGACTACGTGAAGAACATGATCACCGGCGCGGCGCAGATGGACGGCGCGATCCTGGTGGTGTCGTCGGCCGACGGCCCGATGCCGCAGACCCGCGAGCACATCCTGCTCGCCCGTCAGGTCGGTGTGCCGGCCCTGGTGGTGTTCATGAACAAGGTCGACATGGTCGACGACGCCGAGCTGCTCGACCTGGTCGAGCTCGAGGTGCGCGAGCTTTTGTCGAAGTACGACTTCCCGGGCGACGACATTCCGATCGTGAAGGGCTCGGCGTTGTGCGCGCTGGAGGACCGGTCGCCGGAGATCGGCCGCGAGCGCGTGCTCGAGCTGATGGCCGAGGTCGACCGCTACATCCCGCAGCCGGAGCGTCCGATCGACCAGCCGTTCCTGATGCCGATCGAGGACGTGTTCTCGATCTCGGGCCGTGGCACGGTGGTGACGGGTCGCGTCGAGCGCGGCATCGTGAAGGTCGGCGAGGAAGTGGAGATCGTGGGTCTGCGCGACACGCAGAAGACCACGGTGACCGGCGTCGAGATGTTCCGCAAGCTGCTCGATCAGGGCCAGGCGGGCGACAACGTCGGCGTGCTCTTGCGCGGCACGAAGCGCGAGGACGTGGAGCGCGGCCAGGTGCTGTGCAAGCCGGGCTCGATCAAGCCGCACACCAAGTTCAAGGCCGAGGCGTACATCCTGACCAAGGAAGAGGGTGGCCGTCACACGCCGTTCTTCGGCAACTACCGGCCGCAGTTCTACTTCCGCACGACGGACGTGACCGGGGTGGTGAAGCTGCCTGAGGGCACCGAGATGGTGATGCCGGGCGACAACATCACGATGGAAGTCGAGCTGATTGCGCCGATCGCCATGGAAGAGAAGCTGCGCTTCGCCATCCGCGAAGGCGGCCGCACCGTCGGCGCCGGCGTCGTCGCCGCCGTGATGGATTAAAAAGACCTGGGTGGCGGTTCGCCGCCACCTATCGACCCGCTCGCAGGAGTGTAGCTCAATCGGCTAGAGCACCGGTCTCCAAAACCGGGGGTTGGGGGTTCGAGTCCCTCCACTCCTGCCGGCGGGTCGACAAAGTAGGCGTTTTGGTTTACAGAGCGCCCCACTGATGGTTTGAACAGGTGGCGCGAGGCTCGGAAAACGGCCTCGCGCCCCTTCAATTTGGGCTCAAGCGTGCCCTTAGAGGACGTTCGCGGTGGCTTCAAAGCCTGTGGACGCAAGCAAAATGGCGAAGACGAACCCGTTCGATTTTATACAGCAGGTCCGCTCGGAAGCCGCGAAGGTGACTTGGCCGACGCGCAAGGAAACCATGATCACGACCGCCATGGTGTTCGTGATGGTGGTGGTTGCCAGCCTGTTCTTTCTGGTCGTCGATCAGGCGATCGGCTGGGGTGTCCGCTCGGTGATCCTTGGGCTTGGTGGTTAAGGGGTGGATGCAATGACGAAGCGTTGGTACATCGTCCACGCCTACTCGAATTTCGAGAACAAGGTCGCTCAGTCGATCAAGGATCAGGCGGCGCAGCGCGGCCTGGAAGATAAGTTCGACGAGGTCATGGTCCCGACCGAGAAGGTCGTCGAGGTGCGCCGCGGCCGCAAGGTCGACACGGAGCGCAAGTTCTTCCCGGGCTATGTCCTGGTGAAGTGTGACCTGACCGACGAAGTTTACCACCTCATCAAGAATACGCCCAAGGTGACGGGCTTCCTGGGCGCCGACAAGTCCAAGCCGGTTCCGATCCCGGATCGGGAAGCGGAGCGGATCAAGGGCCAAGTGGCCGAGGGTGTCGATCATCCGAAGCCGTCCGTCAGCTTCGAGGTTGGCGAGCAGGTCCGTGTTTCGGATGGTCCGTTCGCCTCTTTCAATGGCGTCGTCGAGGAAGTCGACGATGCCCGGGCCCGCCTCAAGGTGGCGGTGTCCATCTTCGGTCGCGCGACGCCGGTCGAGCTCGAATACGGTCAGGTCGAGAAGATCTGATCGGAAGGGAAGTGGTACTTTTCCGGTAGCGCTTTCCAGGCCCCTTGTTAGGGGCTTTCATCCGCGGGAGGTCTGCCCGGTCGCCAGCCGGGAGCTTCAGGCTGCACCGCGATCTGCAACTGCCATTCCGCTCGGTTGGCGCCGGGCGGTTGGTCCATTGGGAGCAGTCCTATGGCAAAGAAAATCTCGGGCTACGTTAAGCTTCAAGTGCCCGCAGGCGCGGCCAACCCGTCGCCGCCGATCGGCCCGGCGCTCGGTCAGCGCGGCCTGAACATCATGGAATTCTGCAAGGCCTTCAACGCGAAGACCTCGCAGATGGAGAAGGGGACCCCGATCCCGGTGATCATCACCGCGTATCAGGATCGTTCCTTCACCTTCGAGATGAAGCAGCCCCCGGTCTCGTACTGGCTCAAGAAGGCCGCGAAGATCGACAAGGGTTCGCAGACCCCCGGCAAGGGCGGTAATGTTGGCCGCGTGACCCGCGACCAGATCCGCGAGATTGCCGAGAAGAAGATGGTCGATCTCAACTGCGACACCGTTGAATCCGCCATGGCCATGATCGAGGGCTCCGCGCGCTCGATGGGCATGGAAGTGGCGTAAGGAGGGCATGATGGCTGTTAAGGAAGGTAAGCGCATCCGCGCCGCCCGCGAGGGCATCGAGGTCACCAAGCTCTATCCGATCCAGGACGCGGTGAAGCTGATCAAGGAACGCGCCAAGGCGAAGTTCGACGAGACCATCGAGGTCTCGATGAACCTCGGCGTCGATCCCCGTCACGCCGACCAGATGGTCCGTGGCGTCTGCAACCTGCCGAACGGCTCCGGCCGTACGGTCCGCGTTGCCGTCTTCGCCCGTGGCGCCAAGGCTGACGAGGCCAAGGCTGCCGGTGCCGACGTGGTCGGAGCCGAGGAGCTCTTCGAAGTCGTCAACGGCGGCACGATCGACTTCGACCGCTGCATTGCCACCCCGGACATGATGCCGCTCGTCGGCCGTCTCGGTAAGGTTCTCGGCCCGCGCGGCCTGATGCCGAACCCGAAGGTCGGAACAGTCACCATGGACGTGAAGGGTGCTGTCGAGGCCGCCAAGGGCGGCGCGGTCGAGTTCCGCGTCGAGAAGGCTGGTATCGTCCATGCCGGTATCGGCAAGGCCTCCTTCGACGAGGGCAAGCTGGTGGAGAACATCAAGGCTTTCGCCGATGCCGTCTCCAAGGCGAAGCCCACCGGCGCCAAGGGCACCTACATCCAGCGCGTCGCGATCTCCTCGACGATGGGCCCGGGCGTGAAGGTCGATCCCTCCTCGGTGATCGGCGGCTAATCAGCCCAATTGCCAAGACTTGGGAAAGCCCGGCTCAGTGCCGGGCTTTTTCGTTGTGTGGGCTCTTGAATGTGAAGCTTGTCGTCATCACATTGTTGCAAGCAGTCCTTTCTGCGACGGTGTTGGCCAGGAAAGTGATAGTGCCAAGTTGGCGAAATAACGTATCGTCAATTTGTGCGGCAGGTCCGGCAAAAAGCCTCTTGGCAAATGCTTCAGAAAGGCTTAATAGAACGCTTTGAGTTTCCAACATAAGCCGAGGCTCCGCTTTTTTGCGCGTGCCTTTGGCTGCGAATCCGTCCCGGAGACGGGGCGGTGACAAGCCGGCGAGCCAAGGGGCAACCTTTGGCGCGTTCCGGCTATGTCCTGTCCGAGACTGCAGGTGCTGGCTTGCCAGTTTAATTCGAAAGGGCCTGCATAGACGGGGAAGCCGAGTTTAACACCTGTTCAACGCAGGTGAAGAGAGTCGGTTCGAACCATCTCACCCGGTGCGCCGCCAGGCGTCATTTGGGGGACAGGGCTTGCGAGAGCGTCGTTCAAGATGCCTCGGATGCAAGTCCGGGCCTTGAGCGGCAAATGCAACCGGCGGACATTTCCGCCAACCGGAGAGAGCCCAGTGGAAAGAGCAGCAAAGCGCGAGCTCGTCTCGACTCTCAACGACGTGTTTAGCACCACGAGCGTTGTCGTCGTCGCCCACTATGCTGGTCTCACGGTCGCCGATATGCAGAAGCTGCGTGCGCAGATGAAGCAGGCCGGCGCCACCGTGAAGGTCGCAAAAAACAGCCTCGCCAAAATCGCTCTCGAAGGCAAGGACGTCGCGTCCATTTCGGGCCTTATGAAAGGTCCGACCCTGATCGCTTATTCAAACGATCCGGTCGCGGCGCCCAAGGTCGCTGTTGATTTCGCCAAGGCTAACGACAAGCTCGTGATCCTCGGCGGAGCAATGGGTACGACCGCCCTGAACGTGGACGGAGTGAAGGCGCTTGCCACTCTGCCGTCCCTTGATGAACTGCGCGGCAAGCTGGTCGGCCTTATCCAGGCTCCGGCTATCAAGATCGCTCAGCTCAGCACTGCGCCGGCGGCGAAGCTCGCCCGCGTATTCGGGGCCTATGCCAAGACAGGCGAAGCGGCGTGAGGCCGTAACCTCAACTATCAAACCGTTCGAACCGAACTTAAGGATCTAAAAAATGGCTGATCTTGCCAAGCTCGTTGACGATCTTTCGTCGCTGACCGTTCTCGAGGCTGCTGAGCTCTCGAAGATGCTCGAAGAGAAGTGGGGCGTTTCCGCTGCTGCGGCCGTCGCCGTCGCTGCTGCTCCTGGCGCTGGTGCCGGCGCTGCTCCTGCTGAAGAGCAGACCGAGTTCACGGTCGTCCTGGCTGCGGCCGGCGACAAGAAGATCGAAGTGATTAAGGAAGTCCGTGGCATCACGGGCCTGGGTCTGAAGGAAGCTAAGGACCTCGTCGAAGGCGCGCCGAAGACCGTTAAGGAAGGCGCTTCCAAGGACGAAGCCGAGAAGATCAAGGCGACCCTCGAGAAGGTCGGCGCCAAGGTCGAGCTTAAGTAATTTTGCGGCCCTTCAGGGCCGTGAGGTTACCCCCGAGTAATCGGGGCTCAAACAACACGCGGTCTCAGGCGTTTTTGCCTGGGGCCGTTGTGTCGTCAAAGAGGCCAAGCTTCTTGATGGCACGTCAAAGGGTCTGGAAATGGACCTGAATTCTTGCGGTTAGCGGGCGGATTGAGCCGCCGGGCGGCTAATCGAGGAGCCTGATCTTACGGGGTTCTCGATTAGCCGTGTATGAGGAACGAGGTCCAGATGGCCAACACACTGATCGGCCGGAAGCGCATTCGCAAGTTCTTCGGGAAAATCAAGGAAGTGGCGGAGATGCCGAACCTGATCGAGGTTCAGAAGGCATCCTACGACCAGTTCCTGATGGTCGAAGAGCCAAAGGGCGGCCGGCCGGAAGAGGGCTTGCAAGCCGTCTTCAAATCGGTTTTCCCGATTTCGGACTTTTCTAATACTGCCCTGCTCGAGTTCGTGAAGTACACGTTCGAGCCGCCGAAATACGACGTCGACGAGTGCCGTCAGCGGGGCATGACCTTCGCTGCGCCGCTGAAAGTGACGCTGCGCCTCATCGTGTTCGATGTGGACCCGGATACCGGCGCCCGCTCCGTGAAGGACATCAAGGAGCAGGATGTTTACATGGGCGACATGCCGCTCATGACGGACAATGGTACCTTCATCGTGAACGGCACCGAGCGCGTCATCGTCTCCCAGATGCACCGTTCGCCGGGTGTGTTCTTCGACCACGACAAGGGCAAGACGCACTCCTCGGGCAAGCTGCTGTTCGCCGCCCGCATCATCCCGTATCGCGGTTCCTGGCTCGACATCGAGTTCGACGCCAAGGACATCGTCTACGCGCGTATCGACCGCAAGCGTAAGATCCCGGCCACATCGCTGCTCTACGCTCTCGGCCTCGATGGCGAGGAGATCCTCAACACCTTCTACAACCACATCGCCTATACGCGGGATGGCGATGCTTGGTCCGTGCCGTTCGATGCCGAGCGCATGAAGGGCTTCAAGGCCTCCGTCGACCTGATCGACGCCAAGTCCGGCGAGATCGTGCTCGAGGCCGGCAAGAAGCTGACGGCGCGTGCCGCCCGCCAGCTCGCCGAGAAGGGTCTCAAGAACCTGCGCGCGACCGATGAGGACCTCTACGGCCAGTACATCGGGGAAGACCTCGTGAATCCCAAGACCGGCGAGATCTATGCCGAGGCGGGCGACGAGATCACCGAGAAGCTGCTGAAGGGTCTGGAAGAGGCCGGTTTCACCGAGATCCCGGTTCTCGACATCGATCACGTCACGGTTGGCCCCTATATCCGCAACACGCTCGCCATCGACAAGGCTTCCTCTCGCGAGGATGCGCTGTTCGACATCTATCGCGTCATGCGCCCGGGCGAGCCGCCGATCCTCGAGACGGCGGAAGCGATGTTCAACTCGCTGTTCTTCGACGCCGAGCGCTACGATCTCTCGGCAGTCGGCCGCGTGAAGATGAATATGCGCCTCGACCTCGATGCTGAGGACACCGTGCGTACGCTGCGCCGTGAGGACATCCTCGCGGTGACGAAGGCGCTCGTGGATCTGCGCGACGGCAAGGGTGAGATCGACGATATCGACCACCTCGGCAACCGCCGCGTGCGTTCTGTCGGCGAGCTCATGGAGAACCAGTACCGTCTTGGCCTGCTCCGCATGGAGCGCGCGATCAAGGAGCGCATGTCGTCGGTCGATATCGACACCGTCATGCCGCAGGACCTGATCAACGCGAAGCCTGCCGCTGCCGCCGTGCGCGAGTTCTTCGGTTCCTCGCAGCTCTCGCAGTTCATGGACCAGACGAACCCGCTCTCGGAAGTCACGCACAAGCGTCGCCTCTCGGCCCTCGGCCCGGGCGGTCTCACCCGCGAGCGCGCCGGCTTCGAGGTGCGCGACGTGCACCCGACGCACTATGGCCGCATCTGCCCGATCGAGACGCCGGAAGGCCCGAACATCGGTCTGATCAACTCGCTGGCCACCTTCGCCCGCGTCAATAAGTACGGCTTCATCGAGACGCCGTTCCGCCGTGTGCGCGAAAGCCGCGTGACGGACGAGGTGATCTACCTCTCCGCCATGGAAGAGGCGAAGTACAACATCGCCCAGGCCAACTCGCCGCTGGATGCCCAGGGTACCCTGACGGAAGAGCTCGTGATCTGCCGTCGCGCCGGTGAAAACATCGTCGTGGCTCCCGATCGCGTGGACCTGATGGAAGTGTCGCCGAAGCAGCTCGTGTCGGTCGCTGCCGCGCTCATCCCGTTCCTCGAGAACGACGACGCGAACCGCGCTCTCATGGGCTCGAACATGCAGCGTCAGGCTGTGCCTCTGGTTCAAGCGGACGCTCCGTTCGTCGGCACCGGCATGGAAGCGGTCGTGGCCCGTGACTCGGGTGCCGCCATCGCGGCCCGCCGCACCGGTATCGTCGACCAGGTGGACGCGACCCGTATCGTCATCCGCGCGACGGAGAACACGGATCCGACCCGTCCGGGCGTCGACATCTACCGCCTGCAGAAGTTCCAGCGCTCCAACCAGTCGACCTGCATCACGCAGAAGCCGCTGGTCCGCGCCGGCGACCTCGTGCGCAAGGGCGACATCATCGCCGACGGTCCGTCGACTGAGTACGGCGAGCTGGCGCTCGGCCGGAACGTGCTCGTCGCGTTCATGCCATGGAACGGCTACAACTTCGAAGACTCCATCCTGCTCTCCGAGCGGATCGTGAAGGAAGATGTCTTCACCTCGATCCACATCGAGGAATTCGAAGTGATGGCCCGCGACACGAAGCTGGGTCCTGAGGAAATCACGCGCGACATTCCGAACGTGTCGGAAGAGGCGCTGAAGAACCTCGACGAAGCCGGCATCGTCTATATCGGCGCCGAGGTCCATGCGGGCGACATCCTCGTCGGCAAGATCACGCCGAAGGGCGAAAGCCCGATGACGCCGGAAGAGAAGCTTCTGCGCGCCATCTTCGGCGAGAAGGCCTCCGACGTTCGCGACACCTCGCTGCGCGTGCCTCCGGGCGTGACCGGCACCATCGTCGAGGTCCGTGTCTTCAACCGTCACGGCGTCGACAAGGACGAGCGCGCCCAGGCCATCGAGCGTGAGGAAATCGAGCGTCTCGCGAAGGACCGCGACGACGAGCAGGCGATCCTCGACCGCAACACCTATGCGCGTCTGGCCGAGATCCTCTCCGGCAAGAGCGGCGTTGCGGGCCCGAAGGGCTACAAGAAGGACGCGAAGATCACCCGCGAGCTCCTCAACGAGTTCCCGCGGTCGCAGTGGTGGCAGTTCGCGGTCGAAGACGATGCTCTGATGACCGAGATCGAGGCCATGCAGAAGCAATACGACGAGTCGAAGAAGCGCCTTGAGCAGCGCTTCCTCGACAAAGTCGAGAAGCTGCAGCGCGGCGACGAGCTTCCTCCCGGCGTCATGAAGATGGTCAAGGTCTTCGTGGCCGTGAAGCGCAAGATTCAGCCGGGCGACAAGATGGCCGGCCGTCACGGCAACAAGGGTGTCGTGTCGCGCATTGTTCCGATCGAGGACATGCCGTTCCTTGAGGATGGCACTCATGCGGATATCGTGCTCAACCCGCTCGGCGTGCCGAGCCGCATGAACGTGGGTCAGATCCTTGAGACACACCTCGGATGGGCTGCTGCCGGTCTCGGCAAGCAGGTCGCCCAGGCGGTCGATGCCTACATGAAGTCGGGCAAGTCCAACGCACTTCGTGAGCAGCTCGTGTCGATCTACGGCAATCTGCCTGAGATCGAGCAGGCTTCGGACGAGGAGCTCGTCGAGCTCGGCAACAAGCTGCGTCGCGGCGTTCCGTTCGCCACGCCCGTCTTCGACGGTGCGAAGGAAGCGGACATCGAGGCCATGCTTGAGAAGGCCGGCCTGAACCCCTCGGGTCAGGTCACGCTCTATGACGGCAAGACCGGCGAGGCGTTCGACCGCAAGGTGACCGTGGGCTACATCTACATGCTGAAGCTCCACCACCTCGTGGACGACAAGATCCACGCCCGCTCCATCGGCCCCTACAGCCTCGTTACCCAGCAGCCGCTGGGCGGCAAGGCTCAGTTCGGCGGTCAGCGCTTCGGCGAAATGGAGGTCTGGGCTCTGGAGGCTTACGGCGCCGCGTACACGCTGCAGGAAATGCTCACGGTCAAGTCGGACGACGTGGCCGGCCGTACGAAAGTCTACGAGGCCATCGTGCGCGGCGACGACACCTTCGAGTCGGGTATTCCGGAGAGCTTCAACGTTCTCGTGAAGGAAATGCGGTCGCTCGGTCTCAACGTGGAGCTGACCAATTCCAAGAAGGCCGCCAACGAGCCGGGGCAACTGCCTCCGTCTGAGGCCGCCGAGTAAGCGCCTCGAGCGCTTCAAGTTTGACGTTCGGCCGCGGCTCTGATGCCGCGGCCCCATGCAATTGCCGGTGAGGGTGCTTATGTGAGCGCCCTTCAGCCCAGGAGACGGCGATGAATCAAGAGGTCATGAATCTCTTCAACCAGACGGCCCAGCCGCAGAGCTTCGATCAGATCAAGATCTCGATCGCGAGCCCTGAGAAGATTCTGTCCTGGTCCTACGGCGAGATCAAGAAGCCGGAGACCATCAACTACCGTACGTTCAAGCCCGAGCGTGACGGCTTGTTTTGCGCGCGCATCTTCGGTCCCATCAAGGACTACGAGTGCCTGTGCGGCAAGTACAAGCGCATGAAGTACAAGGGCGTGATCTGCGAGAAGTGCGGCGTCGAGGTGACGCTGGCCCGCGTCCGTCGCGACCGCATGGGCCATATCGAGCTCGCCGCGCCCGTCGCTCACATCTGGTTCCTGAAGTCCCTGCCGAGCCGCATCGGTCTGCTGCTCGACATGACACTGAAGGATCTGGAGCGCATCCTCTATTTCGAATCCTACATCGTCGTCGATGCAGGTCTGACGCCCATGAAGGACCGTCAGCTCCTCACAGAGGAGGAGTACATCCGTGCTCAGGACGAGTACGGCGAGGATAGCTTCACGGCCATGATCGGCGCGGAAGCGATCCGCCGGATCCTGCAGGAACTCGACCTGGAGAAGACCGCGCAGGAGATCCGCGAGGAGATCGCGGTTACCACGTCCGAGCTGAAGCCCAAGAAGCTCATGAAGCGCCTCAAGATCATCGAGGCCTTCGTCCAGTCGGGCAACAAGCCGGAATGGATGATCATGACGGTCGTTCCGGTGATCCCGCCGGACCTGCGTCCGCTCGTGCCGCTCGATGGCGGCCGTTTCGCGACGTCTGACCTGAACGATCTCTACCGCCGAGTCATCAACCGCAACAACCGCCTGAAGCGCCTGATGGAACTGCGTGCGCCGGACATCATCGTCCGCAACGAGAAGCGCATGCTCCAGGAGGCTGTCGACGCCCTGTTCGACAACGGCCGCCGTGGTCGCGTCATCACCGGCGCTAACAAGCGTCCGCTGAAGTCGCTTGCAGATATGCTGAAGGGCAAGCAGGGCCGCTTCCGCCAGAACCTGCTCGGCAAGCGCGTCGACTACTCGGGCCGCTCGGTCATCGTGGTCGGTCCGGAGCTCAAGCTGCACCAGTGCGGCCTGCCGAAGAAGATGGCGCTCGAGCTGTTCAAGCCGTTCATCTATGCCAAGCTCGACGCGCGCGGCCTGTCCGCCACCGTCAAGCAGGCGAAGAAGCTCGTCGAGAAGGAAAAGCCGGAAGTCTGGGATATCCTGGACGAGGTTATTCGCGAGCATCCGGTGCTCCTGAACCGCGCTCCGACGCTCCACCGCCTCGGTATCCAGGCCTTCGAGCCCACCTTGATCGAGGGCAAGGCGATCCAGCTGCACCCGCTCGTCTGCGCCGCGTTCAACGCGGACTTCGACGGTGACCAGATGGCCGTTCACGTGCCGCTCTCGCTCGAGGCTCAGCTTGAAGCCCGTGTGCTGATGATGTCGACGAACAACATCCTGCACCCGGCCAACGGTCAGCCGATCATCGTGCCGTCGCAGGACATCGTTCTGGGACTTTACTATCTCTCCATCGTCTCCGACGGCCAGCCCGGCCAGGGCAAGGCCTTTGCTGACATGGGCGAGATCGAGCATGCCCTGAACGAGAAGGTCATCACGCTCCACACGAAGATCCGCTATCGCTGGGAAGGTCTCGGCGAGGACGGCAAGCCGGTGTCGAAGATCGTCGACACCACGGCTGGCCGCGTAATGCTCTCGCGCCTTCTGCCGAAGCATCCGATGCTCCCCTTCGACGTCGTGAACAAGCTCATGACGAAGAAGGAGATCTCCAACATGATCGATGCCGTCTACCGGCATTGCGGTCAGAAGGAATCGGTCATCTTCTGCGATCGCATCATGGGCCTTGGGTTCTACAATGCGTTCCGCGCCGGCATCTCGTTCGGCAAGGACGACATGGTGATCCCGGAGAACAAGTGGGAGATCGTCGAGGAGACTCGTGCCCTCGCGAAGGACTACGAGCAGCAGTACCAGGACGGCCTTATCACCCAGGGCGAGAAGTACAACAAGGTTGTCGACGCCTGGGCGAAGTGCTCCGACCGTCTCGCTGCCGAGATGATGAACCGTATCTCCACGGTTCAGAAGGACGATCAGGGCCGCGACAAGCCGGTCAACTCGATCTACATGATGTCCCACTCGGGTGCTCGTGGTTCGCCGGCCCAGATGAAGCAGCTCGCGGCCATGCGCGGCCTCATGGCCAAGCCGTCGGGCGAGATCATCGAGACGCCGATCATCTCGAACTTCAAGGAAGGCCTCGACGTTCTCGAGTACTTCAACTCGACCCACGGCGCCCGTAAGGGTCTGGCCGACACCGCGCTCAAGACGGCGAACTCGGGTTACCTGACCCGCCGCCTCGTCGACGTGGCGCAGGATGCGGTCATCCGGGAGCCGGATTGCGGCACCGAGAGGGGCATCAAGATGCGTGCCATCATCGATGCCGGCCAAGTGGTCGCGTCGCTGGCTTCCCGCATCCTCGGCCGCTCGACGGCGGAGGACTTGGTCGCCCAGGACGGCACCGTCATCGTTCCGAAGGGCACGATGATCGAGGAGCATCATCTCGAGGCCATCGGCGCTGCCGGTATCCAGGAGGTGAAGATCCGCTCCGTGCTCGTCTGCGAGTCGAAGAACGGTGTCTGCGCCACCTGCTACGGCCGCGACCTGGCCCGGGGTACCCCGGTCAACCACGGCGAGGCAGTCGGCGTCATCGCGGCGCAGTCCATCGGCGAGCCGGGCACGCAGCTCACCATGCGTACCTTCCACATCGGTGGTGCGGCCCAGATCGCGGACTCGTCCTTCATCGAGTCGAGCTTTGAAGGCAAGATCGGCTTCCGCAACAAGAACATTGCGAAGAACTCCGATGGCGACCTCGTTGTCATGGGCCGCAACGTGGCTGTTGTAATCATTGGCTCTGACGGTACCGAGCGGGCGGTTCACCGCCTGCAATACGGCTCCCGCCTGAAGGTGGACGAGGGCGACACGATCAAGCGCGGCCAGCGTATCGCCGAGTGGGATCCATACTCCCGTCCGATCCTTACCGAGATCGACGGTACGGTGGGCTACGAGGATCTCGTCGACGGCGCATCGATGATCGAGTCGATGGATGAGTCGACCGGTATCGCCAAGCGCGTGGTTATCGACTGGCGCGGTTCGCCGCGTACGGCGGACCTGCGTCCGGCGGTGGTCATCCAGGGTGCCGGAGGCAAGGTCGCCAAAGTCGCCCGTGGTGGTGACGCTCGCTACCTGTTGCCCGTGGATGCTATCCTCGCGGCCGATCCGGGCTCGAAGGTCAAGGCCGGCGACATCCTCGCCCGTGTCTCGACCGAGAGCGCCAAGACCCGCGACATCACTGGCGGTCTGCCGCGCGTGGCGGAGCTGTTCGAGGCCCGTCGTCCGAAGGACGCAGCCATCATTGCGGAGAAGTCCGGCACGATCCAGTTCGGCCGCGACTACAAGAGCAAGCGTCGCCTGACGCTGAACCCGCACGATGGCTCGGAGCCGGTGGAGTACCTGATCCCGAAGGGCAAGCACATCCACCTGCAGGACGGCGACGTGGTCGAGGTCGGCGACTTCATCGTCGACGGCAACCCGGCACCGCACGACATCCTGGCGATCAAGGGCGTCGAGGAGCTCGCAGCCTACCTCGTGAACGAGATCCAGGAGGTTTACCGCCTCCAGGGCGTGCTTATCAACGACAAGCACATCGAGGTGATCGTTCGCCAGATGCTGCAGAAGATCGAGATCACCGAGGGCGGAGATTCCGAGCTGCTTACCGGCGAGCAGGTCGATCGCCTCGAATTCGAGGAGATCAACGAGCGTCTCGTGGCCGAGAAGAAGAAGCCCGCCGAAGGCGTGCCGGTTCTGCTCGGTATCACCAAGGCCTCGCTGCAGACTCGCTCCTTCATCTCGGCGGCGTCCTTCCAGGAGACCACCCGCGTCCTCACCGAGGCGGCGGTCAATGGTAAGGTTGACACCCTCGAAGGTCTCAAGGAGAACGTCATCGTCGGCAGCCTGATCCCGGCCGGTACCGGTGCGCTGACCGCTCAGGTCAAGGCCGTCGCGACCCATCGCGACGAACTGATCCTGCAGCAGAAGCGCTCCGAATCCCAGGCTCAGGTCAGCGAGCTGCCTCCGGCGGCCGAGTAAGCTGGAAGACTTCCGCTAAGAACGAAAAGGCCGCCTCCGGGCGGCCTTTTTCATGGGCGCTGGGCATCTGCTTGAATCACACTTCCCGAAAGCGAGTTTTCTCCTCGTGCGGCTTTGATGCACGCCTCTGAGGAAACATGGAGCAAATCGCAGTGATAAAAGCTAACCTGTCTCGTATCTACCGAGCCTACATCGCCTGCCTGAATAAGCGGGACTGGCAATCGTTGAACCAATTCGTTCGGGAGGACGTCCAGCATAACAATCGGCAGATCGGGATCTCAGGTTATCGCGAAATGCTGGAGAGGGATATCGATGAAATCCCGGATCTTCACTTTGACATTCAGCTGCTGATTTCCGATCCGCCTCATGTCGCGAGCCGGCTGGTCTTCGACTGTACTCCTAAAGGAAATTTCCTTGGTCTGCCGGTAAACGGGAAACGCGTTTCATTCAGCGAGAACGTCTTTTACCGGTTTCAGAGAGAGAAGATCGAACAAGTATGGTCCGTCATCGACAAGGCTGCCATCGAGGCGCAGCTTCAAAGCCCTTCGACATAGGCGATCACTCGCTATCGTCACATCGACGGTGATGAGCGTTTCCCGTCGTGCCGGCGTCCTCGCAGGCCTGGGACTTGCTGCCGCATCCTGCACATGGGCACTCCTTGCCGTTGCAGGGATCGGCATCATCTTTTTCCGCAGGATGCGCTAGGCCGGATCTGCAATGCGCAGGAGTCCGAGCTTGGCCAGCAAGAGCAGGCTTCGGATAATGAGAGCAGCAACGGAGTCTGGGCGCTGTTGGAGAATGTCCCTTGTACTCGCTCCTTGATTGCCAACCTGCTTCCATAGGTCGAGCAGGAGCGCTGGCGAAACATCCGGCAAGACATTCACCATTGCGATCTTCAGCGCAAGGCGTGCTACGACTTCGGCTTCGTCGATGCCGGGTGACTGGATGAACACGTGTCGGGCCGAGAGACTTGCGGACGGAAAGCTGGCGAAGAGCTCGAACGGGTCAGGTCGTGCGGGCCAGCAACCTGAGGTACGCTGAGGGGAGTCCGATGACGGCTCTCCGGCTCTACGCAATTCGGCAAGCTCGCGCCAAAGTTCTTCATAAGCCTTGATGATGACCTTCCAATCGAAGACTTCTCGGGCCCGGGCCGCGCCGCTTTCGCCCATCCTGCGCCGCAGATCTCGATCCGAGGCGAGCTGCTTGAAAGCTGCAGCCGTCGCGTCGATATCGACACTCACAGCCGTCGAAGCTTGGGCGATATAGGAATCGTAAGAGTCGACTTCCAGCGCATGGCGGGACGCCAAGCGCTGTCCGGCTCCCGATGGTGCAGCAAGGGTCGGTATGGAGAAGCCGTCGATCCCGTTGCGGACCGTGTCCTTGTAGCCGTCCCAATCGGTCACCACCACCGGTAGCCCGGCGGCCATGGCCTCGATGGGAGTCAGGCCGAAGGTTTCTTGGATGTTGTCGGAAAGGGAGCAGAAGATATCCGCTGCAGCCCAGGCCCGGGTCCGGACATCGGGTTCGCGGCCGTCCAGAACGAGGGAACGAACCGAGGGACAAAGCTTGGCACGGGCCTCGGCCAGGGCTTGGGCGATTTGGTTATTGGCGGTCCATCCGCATTCGATCAGCACGACCCGATGCCGGGAGGCTAGGCGCTCCAGCGCGATATACATGGGGGCCGGGTTGGCCTTGGCATGGAAGGACAGGCGGCCGAGAAACAGTATGACGAAATCGTTCGCCTCGATCCTGAGTACCGCGCGGGCCTCCGTCCTATGCCTGGAATGTCCCGCTTGAGAGACGTAATCGACCCCGAGCGGAATCACGGGAAGCTGCGGCCTGACGAAACGCGAGGCACCGAGGCGCTTCGCCAAATACTCCTCCTGACGGGCAAAAAGCTTCTCGATGACTTCGCGGGAGGCCATGGAAGTGCAGATCACTGCATCCCATGGCTGGATCGGAGCGGTCAGGAGTTCCGTCAGGCCGTCCATGGCTCGAGCGGAGGAGAGAGTATGATTCACTCCGCAGAGGCTCCAGGCACGCGAGCCATGGGTCCCCCGCTGCCAGGCTTGAGCGGCATTGATGGGGCTTGGCGTGAAAAGGCAGCCTACCTGTCTGAGCGCAGAAACCTTGGCCGTTACGACGTAGTTCGGAATGCTGTCGGGGCGAAACTGTTTGATAAAGCTACAGAAATCCTCGCCGGTCTTGGCATTGCGGACATAGCCTGTGATTGTCTCACCCGAAGAGTACCGGGCGAAGGCCGAGAGGAAGCCGTATCCTGCGAAATGTCGGCCCATGGGTTTCCCATGCGCCACTTGGTAGGCCTCGTTCTCAAAATGAATCGCCGCGGTCAAAGGAGCTGTCCTTGCAGATTATGCTACTAAATAACCTTGCCTGCGCGCCCGTGAAAGCCCATATTGGGGCACACGCTGGCGAAGATTCCGATAGGGAAGAGGAGCCTTTCGGGAACGTTACCGAAAAGTGTTGACTTTCCACGACTCGGACGCTAGAGAGACCGAACTTTCCGGCTGGCCGTAGGTTTTCGCCAGTTGAAGCGCCTAGCTTCGACCGATGCCACCTAAACGCTGCCGAACTCAACCTTGACTGACAAATGTCAGATTTAGGGCACGACCGCGGTGATAAAAACCGTGGTCCTCTGCAATCGCACCGCGCCAGGGGCTTACCCAAGTCAATGGCGTGGCTTCGTTTTGTGCAACCTAAAAAGGTCCGCAGAAACGTCGAGGTGCGGCGTTAAACCGTTGAAGACACTCGCAAGGCCACCGCGTCGGTGGCTGGTGAAAGAGGGCACAGGATGCCAACGATCTCTCAGCTGATCCGCAAGCCGCGGACGGCGCAAAAGAGCCGGAATAAGGTTCCCGCGCTTGAGGCCTGCCCGCAGAAGCGCGGCGTGTGCACGCGCGTCTACACGACGACCCCGAAGAAGCCGAACTCGGCTCTCCGTAAGGTTGCCAAGGTTCGTCTAACGAACGGATTTGAAGTCATCGGGTACATCCCCGGTGAAGGTCACAACCTTCAGGAGCACTCCGTGGTCATGATCCGCGGCGGCCGCGTGAAGGACCTTCCGGGTGTCCGCTACCACATCCTCCGCGGTGTTCTCGACACCCAGGGCGTGAAGAATCGTAAGCAGCGTCGTTCGAAGTACGGCGCGAAGCGGCCGAAGTAAGCCGTCAACTGTCATTGAGGTCAGCTCATGTCCCGCCGCCACAGCGCCGAAAAGCGTGAGATTATCCCGGATCCGAAGTTCGGGGATATCGTCGTCACCAAGTTCATGAACTCCATCATGTACGACGGCAAGAAGTCCGCTGCCGAGAGCATCGTCTACGGTGCCTTCGACAGCATTGAGAGCCGCGCCAAGGCGAACCCGCTCGAGGTCTTCAAGCAGGCCCTCGACAACGTCGCTCCGGCGATCGAAGTCCGTTCCCGTCGCGTCGGCGGTGCGACGTACCAGGTCCCGGTCGAGGTTCGTGCCGAGCGTCGTCAGGCTCTCGCGATCCGCTGGATCATTCAGGCCGCCCGCGGCCGCAACGACAAGACCATGGTCGAGCGTCTCTCTGCCGAACTGCTCGATGCCTCGAACAACCGCGGCAATGCCGTCAAGAAGCGCGAAGATACCCACCGTATGGCGGAAGCCAACCGTGCGTTCTCGCACTACCGCTGGTAACGGCCTGAGGAGCTGAGCGATGCCCCGCACGCACGCGATTGAGGACTACCGTAATTTCGGCATCATGGCCCACATCGATGCCGGCAAGACCACCACGACCGAGCGCATCCTGTACTACACCGGTAAGTCCCACAAGATCGGTGAAGTGCACGAAGGTGCCGCCACCATGGACTGGATGGAGCAGGAGCAGGAGCGTGGCATCACGATCACGTCTGCTGCCACCACCTGCTTCTGGAACAACAAGCGTCTGAACATCATCGACACCCCCGGCCACGTCGACTTCACCATCGAAGTCGAGCGTTCGCTGCGCGTGCTCGACGGCGCCGTCTGCGTTCTCGACGGCAACCAGGGCGTCGAGCCCCAGACCGAGACCGTGTGGCGTCAGGCCGACAAGTATGACGTTCCCCGCGTTGTGTTCGTCAATAAGATGGACAAGACCGGCGCGAACTTCTTCAACTGCGTCGATGACATCGTGAAGCGCGTCGCCGGTAAGCCCGTCTGCCTTCAGATCCCGATCGGCGCCGAGAGCGACTTCCGTGGCATGGTCGATCTGATCAAGATGAAGGCTCTGGTCTGGTCCGGCGAGTCGCTCGGAGCCAGCTTCGACGAGGTCGAAATCCCAGCTGACCTGAAGGACCAGGCTGCCGAGTATCGCGCCAAGCTCGTCGAGGCCGCTGTCGAAATGGACGACGACGCTCTGGCTGCTTACCTCGAAGGCCAGGAGCCCGACGAGGCGACCCTCCGTCGTCTGATCCGTACAGCCGTGCAGCGTCGCGCCTTCCATCCGGTGCTCTGTGGTTCCGCGTTCAAGAACAAGGGCGTTCAGCCCCTGCTCGACGCGGTCGTGGACTTCCTGCCGTCCCCGGCAGACCGTGAGGCTATCCAGGGCATCGACTTCAAGACCGAAGAGCCGACGACCCGTAAGCCGACCGACGAAGAAGGCTTCTCCATGCTCGCGTTCAAGATCATGGACGACCCCTTCGTGGGCACGATCACCTTCTGCCGCGTGTATTCGGGCAAGGTGAACGCCGGCGACACGCTGCTCAACTCGTCTCGCGACAAGAAAGAGCGCGTTGGCCGCATGCTTCTCATGCATGCGAACAACCGTGAGGACATCAAGGAAGCCTATGCCGGCGACATCGTCGCTCTGGCCGGCCTCAAGGAAGTCCGCACCGGCGACACGCTTTGCGATCCGAACAAGGCCGTCATCCTCGAGCGTATGGAGTTCCCTGAGCCCGTCATCGAGATCGCGATCGAGCCGAAGTCGAAGGCCGACCAGGAAAAGCTGGGTCTGGCTCTCTCGAAGCTGGCTGCCGAGGATCCGTCCTTCCGCGTCTCCACCGACCAGGAGTCGGGCCAGACGATTCTGAAGGGCATGGGCGAACTTCACCTCGACATCAAGGTCGACATTCTCCGTCGTACCTACAAGGTCGATGCGAATATCGGCGCTCCGCAGGTCGCCTATCGTGAGACGATCACGAAGAAGGCTGAAGTTGACTACACCCACAAGAAGCAGACCGGCGGTACCGGGCAGTTCGCTCGCGTCAAGATCGTCGTTCAGCCGAACGAGCAGGGTGCAGGCTTCGCCTTCGAGTCGAAGATCGTCGGCGGTGCGGTTCCGAAGGAATACATCCCGGGCGTTGAAAAAGGCCTCCAGTCGGTCGTGGGCGCTGGCGTCGTCGCCGGCTTCCCGGTGGTCGACCTCAAGGTCGAGCTCATCGACGGTGCCTTCCACGAAGTCGACTCGTCGGCACTGGCCTTCGAAATCGCTTCTCGCGCTGCTCTCCGTGAGGCCCTCCAGAAGGGCGGATCGGTTCTGCTCGAGCCCGTGATGAAGGTCGAAGTCACGACTCCTGAGGACTACACCGGTTCGGTGATCGGTGATCTCAACTCCCGTCGTGGCCAGATCCAGGGTCAGGACATGCGCGGCAATGCCGTGGTCATCAATGCGATGGTCCCGCTCGCCAACATGTTCGGCTACGTCAACACCCTGCGCGGCATGAGCCAGGGGCGTGCGAGCTACACCATGCAGTTCGACCACTACGAGCAGGTGCCGTCGAACGTGGCTGCCGAGGTTCAGGCGAAATACGCCTGAACCCACTAAGCGAATATTTGAAAGATCAAAGGAACGGGTGCCACGATGGCGAAGGAAAAGTTTGAGCGCACTAAGCCGCACTGCAACATTGGGACGATTGGTCACGTGGACCATGGCAAGACGTCTCTGACGGCGGCGATCACGAAGGTTCTGGCGGAGTCGGGCGGGGCGACGTTCACGGCCTATGACCAGATCGACAAGGCGCCGGAAGAGAAGGCGCGCGGCATCACGATCTCGACCGCGCACGTGGAGTACGAGACCACGAACCGGCACTATGCCCACGTCGACTGCCCCGGCCACGCCGACTACGTGAAGAACATGATCACCGGCGCGGCGCAGATGGACGGCGCGATCCTGGTGGTGTCGTCGGCCGACGGCCCGATGCCGCAGACCCGCGAGCACATCCTGCTCGCCCGTCAGGTCGGTGTGCCGGCCCTGGTGGTGTTCATGAACAAGGTCGACATGGTCGACGACGCCGAGCTGCTCGACCTGGTCGAGCTCGAGGTGCGCGAGCTTTTGTCGAAGTACGACTTCCCGGGCGACGACATTCCGATCGTGAAGGGCTCGGCGTTGTGCGCGCTGGAGGACCGGTCGCCGGAGATCGGCCGCGAGCGCGTGCTCGAGCTGATGGCCGAGGTCGACCGCTACATCCCGCAGCCGGAGCGTCCGATCGACCAGCCGTTCCTGATGCCGATCGAGGACGTGTTCTCGATCTCGGGCCGTGGCACGGTGGTGACGGGTCGCGTCGAGCGCGGCATCGTGAAGGTCGGCGAGGAAGTGGAGATCGTGGGTCTGCGCGACACGCAGAAGACCACGGTGACCGGCGTCGAGATGTTCCGCAAGCTGCTCGATCAGGGCCAGGCGGGCGACAACGTCGGCGTGCTCTTGCGCGGCACGAAGCGCGAGGACGTGGAGCGCGGCCAGGTGCTGTGCAAGCCGGGCTCGATCAAGCCGCACACCAAGTTCAAGGCCGAGGCGTACATCCTGACCAAGGAAGAGGGTGGCCGTCACACGCCGTTCTTCGGCAACTACCGGCCGCAGTTCTACTTCCGCACGACGGACGTGACCGGGGTGGTGAAGCTGCCTGAGGGCACCGAGATGGTGATGCCGGGCGACAACATCACGATGGAAGTCGAGCTGATTGCGCCGATCGCCATGGAAGAGAAGCTGCGCTTCGCCATCCGCGAAGGCGGCCGCACCGTCGGCGCCGGCGTCGTCGCCGCCGTGATGGATTAATTTGAGAGGATCAAAGGACAGCGGCCGGGTTTCGGCTCGGTCGCTTCCCTTGTTGAATGGATAAGCCATGAACGGTCAAAACATTCGTATTCGCCTTAAGGCGTTCGACCACAGGATCCTCGACGCTTCGACACGCGAAATCGTGTCGACCGCGAAGCGGACCGGCGCTCAGGTGCGCGGACCCATCCCGCTGCCGACGCGCATCGAGCGCTTTACGGTGCTTCGCTCGCCGCACATCGACAAGAAGTCGCGCGAGCAGTTCGAGATGCGCACTCACAAGCGTGTTCTCGATATCGTGGACCCCACCCCGCAGACGGTTGATGCTCTGATGAAGCTCGATCTCGCTGCTGGTGTGGACGTGGAAATCAAGCTCTAAGCCTCGGGCTTGGAGCCTTCGGTAGACACGCCGAGAGGATACGCACATGCGCTCAGGCGTCATTGCACAGAAAGTCGGGATGACCCGCATCTTCACGGATGCAGGCGAGCATGTCCCGGTCACGGTTCTGAAGGTCGACAGCTGCCAAGTCGTCGCCCACCGGACCAAGGAAAAGAACGGCTACACCGCGCTGCAGGTCGGCGTCGGCAAGGCCAAGGTGAAGAACGTTTCGAAGGCCGAGCGCGGAAGTTTCGCCGTTGCCCAGGTCGAGCCGAAGCGCAAGCTCGCGGAGTTCCGCGTCTCCGAGGATGCTGTCATCCCGGTCGGCGCCGAGATCACCGCTGATCACTTCATTGCCGGTCAGTTCGTGGATGTCACGGGCATCACGACCGGTAAGGGCTTCGCCGGCGGCATGAAGCGCTGGAACTTCGGCGGACTGCGCGCCACGCACGGCGTGTCGGTCTCCCACCGCTCGATCGGTTCGACCGGTGGCCGCCAGGATCCGGGCAAGACGTTCAAGAACAAGAAGATGCCGGGTCACCTGGGTGTGGAGCGCGTCACCACGCAGAACCTGCGTGTCGTGTCGACCGACGTCGAGCGCGGTCTGATCCTCGTTGAAGGCGCCGTTCCCGGCGTTGCCGGCGGCTGGATCTTCGTCCGCGATGCGGTGAAGCGCAAGCTGCCGAAGGAAGTGCCGATGCCCGGCTCGTTCCGCACGGCCAACGATGCTGCGCCGGCCGCCCAGGCTGAGCAGGCCCAAGAGGAGAATGCGTGATGAAGCTTGATGTCACCACGCTCGAAGGCGCCAAGGCCGGTTCCGTGGATCTCAACGAGGCCATTTTCGGTCTCGAGCCGCGCGCCGATCTGCTCGCCCGTTGCGTCCGCTGGCAGCTCGCGAAGCGCCAGGCCGGAACGCACGCCGTCAAGAATCGTTCGGACATCGACCGGACGACGAAGAAGGTCTACAAGCAGAAGGGCACAGGTAGCGCCCGTCACGGCGCAGCGAGCGCTCCCCAGTTCCGGGGCGGCGGTCGTGCCTTTGGCCCGCAGGTCCGCAGCCATGCTCACGACCTGCCCAAGAAGGTTCGCGCTCTGGCCCTGAAGCATGCGCTTTCGTCCAAGGCCAAGGACGCCTCGCTCGTCGTGATCGACGACGTGAAGCTCGCCGAGCCGAAGACGAAGGCTCTCGTCGAGCGCTTCGGCAAGCTCGGCCTCGGCAACGCCCTGATCATCGGCGGAGCCGAGATCGAGACGAACTTCCAGCGGGCTGCTCGCAACATCCCGAACATCGACGTCCTGCCGGTGCAGGGCATCAACGTCTATGACATCCTGCGTCGCGAGAAGCTTGTTCTCACGAAGTCGGCTGTCGATGCGCTGGAGGCGCGCTTCAAATGAGCCTGGACCCGCGCCATTACGATGTGATCGTAAGCCCGGTCATCACTGAGAAGGCCACGACCCTGTCCGAACAGAACAAGGTCGTCTTCAAGGTGCGGCTGGATGCGACGAAGCCGCAGATCAAGGAAGCGGTTGAGAAGCTGTTCGATGTCAAGGTGAAGAGCGTCAACACGCTCGTCACCAAGGGCAAAGTGAAGATGTTCCGCGGCACCCGCGGCCAGCGGTCGGACGTGAAGAAGGCGGTCGTAACCCTCGCAGAGGGCCAGACCATCGACGTCACGACGGGCCTCTGATCGGTTGAGAGAGTGATCCGATGGCTTTGAAAACATTCAAACCAATCACCCCCGGCCTGCGCCAGCTGGTGATCGTCGACCGCAGCGAGCTCTACAAGGGCAAGCCGGTCAAGAAGCTGACGGAGGGCAAGAACTCCTCCGGCGGCCGTAACAACCTGGGTCGCGTGACCGTCCGCTTCCGTGGCGGTGGTCACAAGCGCACCCTCCGTCTGGTCGACTTCAAGCGTCGTACCCGTCTGGGCGATGTGGCGACCGTGGAGCGGATCGAGTACGATCCCAACCGCACCGCCTTCATTGCGCTCATCGGTTACGCCGACGGCGAGCAGTCCTACATCCTGGCCCCGCAGCGTCTGGCTGTCGGCGATCAGGTGTCGGCTGGCGAGCAGGTCGACATTAAGCCGGGCAACGCGATGCCGATCGGCAACATGCCGGTGGGAACGATCATCCACAATGTCGAGCTGAAGATCGGCAAGGGCGGCGCACTCGCCCGCTCCGCCGGCACCTACGCTCAGATCGTGGGTCGTGACCAGGGCTACGTGACGATCCGCCTGAACTCCGGCGAGCAACGTCTGGTCCATGGCCTGTGCTTCGCCAGCGTCGGCGCGGTGTCGAACCCGGACCACATGAACACCTCGATCGGTAAGGCTGGTCGTAACCGTTGGCTCGGCAAGCGCCCGCATAACCGCGGTGTCGCCATGAATCCGATCGACCACCCGCACGGTGGTGGTGAGGGCCGCACCTCCGGTGGTCGCCATCCGGTATCCCCGTGGGGCGTACCGACCAAGGGCAAGAAAACCCGTTCGAACAAGCGGACCGACAAGTTCATCGTGTCGAGCCGCCACGCTCGGAAGAAGTAAGGATAGAGGCACGTCATGGCACGTTCGCTTTGGAAGGGTCCGTTCGTCGACGGCTACCTCCTCAAGAAGGCCGAGGCTGCCCGTTCCTCGGGCCGCAACGAGGTTATCAAGATCTGGAGCCGCCGCTCCACGATTCTCCCGCAGTTCGTGGGCCTCACTTTCGGGGTCTACAACGGTCAGAAGCACATTCCCGTCTCCGTGAGCGAGGAAATGGTGGGTCACAAGTTCGGCGAGTTCTCGCCGACCCGCACGTTCCACGGCCACGCGGCGGACAAGAAGGCGAAGAGGAAGTAAGATGGGTAAGGCCGCGACTCCTCGCGCACTGAGCGACACTGAGGCTCAAGCCGTCGCTCGCATGCTGCGCGTCAGCCCCCAGAAGCTCAACCTTGTTGCGGCCCTTATCCGCGGCAAGAAAGTTTCTGCGGCTCTCGCCGATCTCGAGTTCTCACGCAAGCGCATCGCTCGCGACGTGAAGAAGTGCCTCGAGAGCGCCATTGCCAACGCCGAGAACAACCACAATCTCGATGTGGATGATCTCGTCGTCAGCCAGGCTTTCGTCGGCAAGGCGCTCGTCATGAAGCGCTTCCACGCCCGGGCCCGTGGCCGGGGTGCTCGTATCATGAAGCCGTTCTCGAACCTCACGATCGTGGTTCGGGAAGTTGCCGAACAGGCATAAAGGAGAACCAGATGGGTCAGAAAGTTAACCCGATCGGTCTTCGGCTCGGCATCAACCGGACCTGGGACTCGCGCTGGTTCGCCGGCAAGGGCGAGTACGCCAAGCTGATGCACGAGGACATGGCGATCCGCGAAGCTCTCATGAAGCAGCTGAAGCAGGCCGCCGTTTCGAAGATCGTCATCGAGCGTCCGCACAAGAAGTGCCGCGTCACTATCCACTCGGGCCGTCCGGGCGTGGTGATCGGCAAGAAGGGTGCGGACATCGAGAAGCTGCGCAAGCTCGTCTCGAAGATGACGGACGCCGACGTGGCGATCAACATCGTCGAAGTCCGCAAGCCGGAAGTCGACGCGACGCTGGTGGCCGACTCGATCGCTCAGCAGCTCGAGCGCCGTGTCGCTTTCCGCCGTGCCATGAAGCGCGCCGTTCAGTCGGCCATGCGTCTGGGCGCCGAGGGCATCCGTATCAACTGCTCGGGCCGTCTGGGTGGCGCTGAAATCGCCCGCCTCGAATGGTACCGCGAGGGCCGCGTTCCGCTGCACACGCTGCGTGCGGACGTGGATTACGGCACGTCCACGGCCTTCACGACCTATGGCACCTGCGGCATCAAGGTCTGGATCTTCAAGGGCGAAATCCTTGAGCACGATCCGATGGCCCAGGACAAGCGGATGAACGACGAAGGAGGCCGCTCCGGTGGCCGCCGCGAGCAGGCGGCGTAACCGAGAGGTCAGGAGAGGTTTGTTGCCATGTTGCAACCGAAGAAAACCAAGTTCCGTAAGCAGTTCAAGGGCCGTATTTCCGGCACCGCGAAGGGCGGCACGGACCTCAACTTCGGCCAGTTCGGCCTGAAGGCGATGGAACCCGAGCGCATCAACGCTCGTCAGATCGAAGCGGCTCGCCGCGCGATCACCCGCGCCATGAAGCGCGCGGGTCGTGTGTGGATCCGGATCTTCCCGGACGTGCCGGTGTCGTCGAAGCCGACCGAAGTGCGTATGGGTAAGGGTAAGGGCGCTCCCGAATTCTGGGCGGCCAAGGTGAAGCCTGGCCGTATCATGTTCGAGATCGACGGCGTATCCGAGGACATCGCTCGCGAGGCCCTGCGCCTCGGCGCTGCGAAGCTCCCGATCAAGACGCGCTTCATCCAGCGCATTGCCGAGTAAGGAGGGGATCATGAAGTCTAAGCAGAGAGCCTCTGACCTCAACGCGATGTCGAAGGACCAGCTGTCGGATGAGCTGCTGAACCTGAAGAAGGAGCAGTTCAACCTCCGCTTCCAGCGCGCCACCGGCCAACTCGAGAACACCGGACGTGTCCGTGAAGTCCGCAGGGACATCGCCCGCGTCAAGACGCTGCAGCGCCAGAAGTCGGCCGCGGCGAAGGCTTAAGAGGGATTCAAGATGCCAAAGCGCGTTTTGCAGGGCGTCGTTGTCAGCGACAAGCAGGACAAGACGGTCGTCGTGAAGGTAGAGCGCCGTTTCACGCACCCGGTCATGAAGAAGACCGTGCGTAAGACGAAGAACTACCACGCTCATGATGAGAACAACACAGCCAAGGTGGGCGACACGGTCTTCATTGAAGAGACCAAGCCGCTCTCCAAACTCAAGACCTGGGTGCTCGTCGACCAAGCGAAGGCTTAAAAAGGCCTTCGCTAGGGGTTGTCTTAAAGGGGCGGTTCGTGTATACGGCCGCCTCTCTCGACATTTGAAGGGCAGGGGACATGAGATCCCCGTCAGGCGTAGTCCGGGGGGCAATCCTGCCTTGGCCCGGAAACCTGTCTGAAACAAAGGAAAGGATCAAAGCCATGATCCAGATGCAGACGAATCTTGACGTCGCCGACAATTCCGGCGCCCGTCGCGTGATGTGCATCAAGGTTCTCGGCGGTTCGAAGCGTAAGTACGCTTCCGTGGGCGATATCATCGTCGTATCCGTAAAAGAGGCTATTCCGCGCGGTCGCGTGAAGAAGGGCGATGTCATGAAGGCAGTCGTCGTTCGCACCGCGAAGGACATCCGTCGCGCTGACGGCTCGGTCATCCGTTTTGACCGCAATGCCGCCGTTCTGATCAACAATCAGAAAGAGCCGGTCGGCACCCGTATCTTCGGCCCCGTTCCGCGTGAACTGCGTGCCAAGAACCACATGAAAATCATTTCGCTTGCGCCGGAGGTGCTCTAATGGCCGCGAAGATCAAGAAGGGCGATAAGGTCGTCGTCCTGACCGGTCGCGACAAGGGCAAGACCGGTGAAGTCGTGCAGATGCTCCCGAAGGAAGAGCGCGCGGTCGTCCGTGGCGTGAACATCGTGAAGCGTCACCAGCGCCAGACGGCAAACTCCGAGGGTGGCATCATCTCGAAAGAGGCGAGCATCCATCTGTCGAACCTGGCCTACGCGGACCCGAAGGACGGCAAGCCGACCCGGGTTGGTTTCAAAGTTCTCGAAGACGGCCGCAAGGTTCGTTTCGCCAAGCGTTCGGGAGACCTGATCGATGGCTAAGGCTCAGGTGGACGGCTACACGCCGCGGCTGAAGAAGCACTACGAGGAAGTGGTGCGTCCGAAGCTCATTGAAGAATTCGGCTACAAGAACCCCATGGAAGTGCCGACGATCGAGAAGATCGTCCTCAACATGGGTGTTGGCGAATCGACCGCCGACTCGAAGAAGGCTTCGGTCGCTGCTGCCGATCTCGCGCTCATCGCCGGCCAGAAGCCGGTGATCACGAAGGCCCGTAAGGCTATCTCGCAGTTCAAGGTCCGCGAGAACATGCCGATCGGCGCCAAGGTTACGCTGCGCAAGGTTCGTATGTACGAATTCCTTGACCGTCTCGTGACCATCGCTCTCCCGCGCGTCCGCGACTTCCGGGGCCTGAACCCCAAGTCGTTCGACGGCCGCGGCAACTACGCAATGGGTATCAAGGAGCACCTGGTGTTCCCTGAGATCAATTACGATAGGGTCGAGCAGGTTTGGGGCATGGACGTCGTCATCACCACTACGGCGAAGACCGACGAAGAAGCCCGCGCCCTGCTGCGTCACTTCAACTTCCCGTTCCGGCAGTGAGGATAGCTGTCCTCAAACGCGGACACTGGAGATAAAAGCATGGCTAAGAAAAGCGCTATTGAGAAGAACAAGCATCGTCGTGAGCTAGTGAAGAAGTTCGCTGGCCGCCGCGAGCGCCTCCTGGCGGTCGCCAACGACGAGTCGAAGTCCATGGAGGAGCGCTTCGAGGCGCGCCTCAAGCTGGCTGAGCTGCCGCGCAACGCGAGCAAGACCCGTATCCGCAACCGCTGCGAGATCACAGGCCGCCCGCGCGCTTACTACCGCAAGCTCGGCATGTCGCGTATCGCTCTGCGCGAGCTCGGCAACAAGGGCCTGATCCCGGGCCTTGTGAAGTCCAGCTGGTAAGGGGGAGGGCATCATATGATCAACGATCCGTTGGGCGATATGCTCACCCGTATCCGCAACGCGCAAATGCGCCGTCGCGGGTCCGTCTCCACCCCTGGCTCGAAGCTCCGCGCTCGCGTCCTCGAGGTTCTGAAGTCCGAGGGCTACATCCGCGACTACTCGCAGACCGAGTTCGGCAACGGCCGGACCGAGTTCTCGATCGAGCTGAAGTACTATGACGGCCAGCCGGTGATCCGCTCCATCGAGCGAGTCTCCAAGCCGGGCCGCCGCGTGTATGCTTCCGTCGACACCATGCCGCGCGTGGCTGACGGGCTGGGCATCACCATTCTCTCGACGCCCCAGGGCGTGATGGCCGATCACGAGGCCCGGGAGAAGAACGTGGGCGGCGAAGTGCTCTGCAAGGTCTTCTAAGACTTAGCACCCGCACAGAACCACGGAGATTCGAAAATGTCCCGAGTAGGCAAGAAGCCCGTTCCGGTTCCGTCAGGTGTGACGGCGACCGTTGACGGTCAGATGGTGAAAGTTAAGGGCTCGAAGGGCGAACTCTCGTTCCTCGTTCCCGAAGAAGTGTCGGTTGTTCTCGAAGACGGCGCCGTGTCGGTTAACCCGCGCGACGAGTCCAAGACGGCCCGTGCGAAGTGGGGTATGTCCCGCGCTCAGGTGGCGAACCTGGTCGAAGGCGTGTCCAAGGGCTTCGAGAAGCGCCTTGAGATCAACGGCGTCGGCTACAAGGCCGCCGTTGCCGGCAAGGTGCTGAAGCTGTCGCTGGGCTATAGCCACGATATCGACTACGAGATCCCGGCCGGCGTGACGATCACGACACCGAAGCCGACGGAAGTCGTCGTTGTCGGCATCGACAAGCAGGTCGTTGGTCAGACTGCCGCCGAGATCCGCGAATACCGCGGTCCGGAGCCCTATAAGGGCAAGGGCGTCAAGTATGCCAACGAGTTCATCTTCCGCAAGGAAGGCAAGAAGAAGTAAGGACGACGTATCATGGCTGAGAAGAAAGGCGCTGAAGATCGCCGCAAGGCTCGTGTGCGCCGTGCGATCAAGAAGGCAGCGAATGGCCGTCCGCGTTTGTCGGTCTTCCGTTCGTCCAAGCAGATCTATGCCCAGGTTATCGATGACGTGCGCGGCCACACGGTCGCCTCGGCTTCGACCCTCGAGGCTGACGTGAAGGGCAAGCTCAAGACCGGCGCCACTATCGATGCGGCGAAGGAAGTGGGCAAGCTCGTTGCTGAGCGCGCGGCGAAGGCCGGCGTGAAGCAGGTCATCTTCGACCGCTCGGGCTACCTCTATCACGGACGCGTCAAGGCTCTGGCCGACGCTGCTCGTGAAGGCGGTCTGGATTTCTAACGGCGGGTATAATCCAAGCAACCCTTAGCGAGCGGGCCCGCCGCCCGCGCAAGTGAGAGGTCTCATGGCTAGAGAACCAAGAGAACGTGCTGATCGCGAAGAGCGCGACAGCGAATTCGTGGACCGCCTGGTCCACATCAACCGCGTCGCCAAAGTCGTGAAGGGCGGCCGTCGCTTCGGCTTCGCTGCTCTCGTGGTCGTCGGCGATCAGAAGGGCCGCGTCGGCTTCGGCCACGGCAAGGCTCGCGAAGTGCCGGAAGCCATCCGTAAGGCAACGGACGCTGCGAAGCGCTCCATGATCCGCGTCGCTCTCCGTGAGGGCCGCACGCTTCACCACGACGTGAACGGCCGCCATGGCGCCGGTAAGGTCGTGCTGCGTGCCGCTCCTCAGGGTACCGGCATCATCGCCGGCGGTCCGATGCGCGCCGTCTTCGAGGTGGTGGGCATGCAGGACGTCGTTGCGAAGTCGCTCGGCTCGTCGAATCCCTATAACCTCGTCCGCGCGACTTTCGACGCGCTCAAGAACGAGGACAGCCCGCGTTCGGTCGCTGCTCGCCGTGGCCTGAAGGTCTCGACGCTGCAGGCTCGCCGCCGTGACGCTGACACCAGCGAAGCCGCTGGCGCTGAAGCGTAAGGGAGGCTGTAACCATGGCAAAGAAGCCTGCTGCTGCAGCATCCACCGTCACCGTTGAGCAGATCGGTTCGCCGATCCGTCGCGAGGCCAAGCAGCGCCAGACGCTGATCGGTCTCAAGCTCAACAAGCTTCACCGTACTTCGACCTTGGAAGACACGCCTGCAGTTCGCGGCATGATCGAGAAGGTCAAGCACCTCGTGCGCGTTGTAGACGGGCAGTGAGGAGAGCGTCATGAAACTCAACGAAATTCGTGACAACGAAGGTTCCACCAAGAACCGTATG
Organism: Microvirga sp. VF16; assembly: GCF_016864375.1. Classification (GTDB taxonomy): domain Bacteria; phylum Pseudomonadota; class Alphaproteobacteria; order Rhizobiales; family Beijerinckiaceae; genus Microvirga. Next base: position 2,000,614 of record NZ_CP069354.1, read on the forward strand.
CGCGTCGGCCGTGGTATCGGCTCCGGCAAGGGCAAGACCGGTGGTCGCGGCGTGAAGGGACAGAAGTCCCGCACCGGCGTGTCCATCAAGGGCTTCGAAGGCGGTCAGATGCCTCTGCACCGTCGTCTGCCGAAGCGCGGCTTCAACAAGCCGAACGCGATTGACCTGAACGAGGTTAATGTCGGCCGTATCCAGCAGGCTATCGAGGCCGGCAAGCTCGACAAGGGCGCTGCCGTGACAGTCGAGTCGCTGGTGGCCGCCGGTGTGGTCTCCAAGCCGCGCGACGGCGTGAAGATCCTCGGCGTCGGCGAGCTCAAGGCTAAGCTTTCCTTCCAGGTCCATGGCGCGTCCAAGTCGGCCGTCGAAGCGATCGAGAAGGCTGGTGGCTCGGTTACCCTCCTGGGTGCCGTTGCGCAGGCGTGAGCCCGCGCCCACATTGACTAAGATCCAAGCGGCGGCCCGCGTCTGATCGCGTGGCCGCCGTTTGCGTGATGATCGTCACGTACCAGGTATTTCGGGGACACCACTATGGCCTCAGCAGCCGAGCAACTTGCGGCAAACATCAATTTCGGCGCCATCGCCAAGGCCGATGAGCTGAAGAAGCGCATCTGGTTCACCCTAGGCGCCCTCATCGTCTACCGTCTCGGCACCTATATCCCGCTGCCCGGCATCAATCCGGAGGCCCTGGCTCAGAGCTTCCAGAACGCCAGCGGCGGCGTGCTCGGCCTCTTCAACATGTTCTCGGGCGGCGCCGTGGAGCGCATGGCCATCTTTGCCCTGAACATCATGCCGTATATCTCGGCATCGATCATCGTCCAGCTCCTCACCTCCGTTCTGCCCTCCCTCGAGGCGCTCAAGAAGGAAGGCGAGGCGGGTCGCAAGATCCTAAACCAGTACACCCGATATCTCACGGTGTTCCTCGCTGTCTTCCAGTCCTGGGGTATCGCCGTCGGCCTGCAGAGTTCCGGCACCATCGTGCAGGCGCCCGGGCCGTTCTTCCTGATCTCGACCGTGATCACGCTGACTGGCGGAACGATGTTCCTGATGTGGCTCGGCGAGCAGATCACCTCGCGTGGTATCGGTAACGGCACCTCGCTGATCATCTTCGCCGGCATCGTGGCCAACCTGCCGTCGGCCATCGCCGGTACCCTCGAACTTGGCCGCCAGGGCGCGATCTCGACGGGGTTGATCCTCGGTGTCATCGTGATGGCGATCGCCATCATCTACTTTGTCGTGTTCATGGAACGCGCTCAGCGCCGTCTGCTCATCAACTATCCGAAGCGCCAGGTCGGCAACCGGATGTATGAGGGTCAGACCTCGTTCCTGCCGCTCAAGCTGAACACCTCGGGCGTGATCCCGCCGATCTTCGCGTCGTCGCTGCTTCTGCTGCCGGCCACTATCGCCAGCTTCCAGACCGGCACGGACGGCACTGGCTTCATCTCCATGCTCACGACTTATCTGGGTCATGGGCGTCCAGCCTATATGTTCCTGTATGCGGCGTTGATCGTATTCTTCGCCTTCTTCTATACGGCCATCGTCTTCAATCCTACGGAGACGGCGGACAATCTGAAGAAGCAGGGCGGCTTCATTCCGGGCATCCGTCCCGGCGAGCGCACGGCCGATTTCATCGATCAGGTGCTGACCCGCATCACCGTGTTGGGCGCCGCCTATCTGGTGATTATCTGCCTGATTCCCGAACTGCTGGTGTCCTATGCGGCTTTGCCATTCTACTTTGGCGGCACTTCGCTTCTGATCGTCGTGTCTGTTACCATGGACACGGTCGCGCAGGTGCATGGCCATCTGTTGGCTCACCAGTACGAGGGCCTCGTCAAGAAGGCGAAGCTCAAGGGCGCGCGCAGACGCTAAGATTGAACAACTCGCCGAAGGCGAGCAGATTCGACGAAGTGAGGGGGACGTCGATGAGGATCATCCTGCTGGGGCCGCCGGGGGCCGGAAAAGGCACTCAGGCTGTGCGTCTGGTTGAACGGCTGGGAATTCCTCAGCTTTCGACGGGCGACATGCTCCGCGCAGCTGTGGCTGCCGGCACGCCGGTCGGCCTCAAGGCCAAGGAAGTCATGGACCGGGGCGACCTGGTGTCGGACGACATCGTCGTCGGCATCATCGCCGACCGAATCGAGGAGGCAGACGCCAGGAGCGGCTTCATCCTCGATGGTTTTCCCCGGACCGTGGCGCAGGCCGAAGCCTTCGACGCCATGCTGTCTGCCAAGGGCCTCAGGCTCGATGCCGTCGTCGAATTCAAGGTGAACGAAGCCGAGTTGGTGGACCGGATCGTCAAGCGGGCCAAGGAGTCCGAGGCCCGCGGAGAGCCGGTGCGCAAGGACGACAACCCGGAGGTCTTCAAGACCCGGCTGGATGCCTACAGGAAGCAGACGGCTCCGCTTTCGGCCTATTACGAGCGCACGGGCATGCTGAAGACTGTCGATGGCATGAAGCCTATTGATGCGGTGACGGAAGAGATCAGGGCAATCCTTGGGCGGTGACGGTGCGCTCCGCCCACGATTCTTGACACTTCAACTGTCAAATTCCTTGTCGTCTCCCACAAGCATATCACGGATATTCTTGGGAACAGGGAAACCGTATCCATTGCCCAGTTTGTCAAAATAGAGACGACCAGTTTGGTGGTAGTCGCTAAGATAAAGGCTTGCGCCGACACCTTGAAGTGCAAGAACAACAGCTTGCATCTGATCCAAGCCATAGATGGTATACGTCTCCACACCATTCGGCCATTCAATCGTATATTGGCATGCCCAGTCTTGACCGTTGTAAACGGTGAAAAAAGGCAAACGGGAACAGTCACGTTTGTTCCATCTTCCAGCATGTAGTTGAGCTTGCGCTTAGCAATAATCATGGGATCGCCTTAATAATTTAAGGGAAGGATAAGGGTGGCCCTTATCGCACGCGACCTTGCAGACCATCGCTTGTGAATAGCAGTTTGGGATTCGAACAAGTCTGCATTGGAACAAGTCGCACTCATACTGCGCTTCACATACTGAGCGCCGTGCTTGAGACGCCAAGGTGATTCTGCCCGCTCCCCCTTCTTCAACTGATCTTGGGCGGACCCTCTGACCTGTCTCGTTGTTTGACCGTGTGGGGCTACTCGAACTACCGCCGCCACTCGTTCATTGTCCTCCACTAGAAGAACCAGCAGGAACTCGGGGCTGATTAGGGTCATAGCGTTGCTCAAGGGGGTGTCGTGAGCGAAGTGCGAGGGCTCTTGCCCGCAACAAGTTGAGCTTGGATTGTATCTACAACAAATAACGATCTGAAAGTCTGGATTGGGCCATAGCTACAATGCCTTAACGAGTATTTATAACGTTACATCATATAACTGCGCTTGTAAAGAACAAAATGGGAACATAAGGCCGTGAGCATGCCATCAAAACTGATCAGAGTGAGGAGGTGATAGAAGCCGGTTGACGTAGCGCCAAAAAGCGGCTATGTGCCTCCACTTGCAAAAGAAGGCGCTCGGCTCGGAGGGCTTCGTGAGAAGTCACTCGGGTCGTTTTGTTTTGCATAAGCCCGCGCAGGGGCCGGCCTCCACCGGACGCGCGATAATCAAAACCCGAAGCATTTGCTTCTTACATGGAGACGGACGATGGCCCGTATTGCAGGCGTCAACATCCCGACCGCCAAGCGCGTTGTGATCGCGCTTCAGTATATCCACGGCATTGGACCCAAGAAGGCCCAAGAGATCATCGAGAAGGTCAATATCCCGGCCGAGCGCCGCGTGAACCAGTTGACCGACGCCGAGGTTCTGGCCATCCGCGAGACGATCGACCGCGACTACGTCGTCGAAGGCGATCTGCGCCGCGAAGTGTCCATGAACATCAAGCGCCTGATGGATCTCGCCGCTTACCGTGGCCTGCGTCACCGCCGCAGCCTGCCCGTTCGCGGTCAGCGCACCCACACGAACGCTCGTACCCGCAAGGGTAAGTCGAAGCCGATCGCCGGCAAGAAGAAGTAATTTTTTGGCCACCCCTGGCGGGTGGCCTTTTCTCCCGAGCGCCTGGAACGACGGGCGCGCTTGAAGGATCTTTCGAATGGCTAAAGAAGCTACCCGCGTCCGCCGCCGCGAACGCAAGAACATCGTTTCCGGCGTGGCGCATGTGAACGCCTCGTTCAACAACACCATGATCACCATCACCGACGCCCAGGGCAACACGATTTCCTGGTCCTCGGCTGGCGCCATGGGTTTCAAGGGTTCGCGTAAGTCGACCCCGTATGCGGCGCAGATCGCCGCTGAAGATGCGGCCCGCAAGGCTGCCGAGCATGGCATGCGTACCCTCGAGGTCGAGGTGTCCGGCCCCGGCTCCGGCCGTGAGTCTGCTCTGCGCGCCCTCCAGTCGGCCGGCTTCACCGTCACCTCGATCCGTGACGTGACGCCGATCCCGCACAACGGCTGCCGCCCGCGCAAGCGTCGCCGCGTCTAAGGTTATCCGGCGCGTGGGTCCAAAACCCACGCGCGTTCCGGTTTAAAGGGTTGGTCGAAAACCTCCCTTCAAGCCGTACCTCATGAGGTGTGGTTGTGATCCAAAAGAACTGGCAAGAGCTGATTAAGCCGAACAAGCTTGAAGTTGCCCCCGGCGACGATCCGAAGCGTATCGCGACGGTCGTGGCCGAGCCGCTCGAGCGTGGCTTTGGCACGACGCTCGGCAACTCGCTGCGCCGGGTCCTCCTGTCGTCGCTCCAGGGCGCGGCAGTGACTGCGATCCATATCGACGGCGTGCTGCACGAGTTCTCGTCCATCCCGGGCGTCCGCGAGGACGTGACCGATATCGTCCTCAACGTGAAGACGATCGCCATCAAGATGCAGGGCGAGGGCGCGAAACGCATGACGCTCCGCAAGACCGGCCCCGGAGCCGTCACCGCTGGCGACATCAACACGGTCGGCGACGTGCAGATTCTGAACCCCGAACTCGTGCTCTGCACCCTCGACGAGGGCGCCGAGATCCGCATGGAGTTCACGGTCGATACCGGCAAGGGCTATGTTCCGGCCGAGCGCAACCGCACCGAGGACGCGCCGATCGGCCTCATTCCGGTCGACTCGCTCTACAGCCCGGTAAAGAAGGTCTCTTATCGCATCGAGAACACCCGCGAGGGCCAGATTCTCGACTACGACAAGCTGATCATGACGGTCGAGACCAATGGCGCCGTGACGCCTGAGGATGCCGTGGCCTATGCCGCCCGCATCCTGCAGGACCAGCTCCAGGTCTTCGTCAACTTCGAAGAGCCGCGCAAGGAAGAGGCCGCGGCTGCCGCGCCGCAGCTGCCGTTCAACCCGGCGCTCCTCAAGAAGGTCGACGAGCTCGAGCTGTCGGTCCGTTCGGCGAACTGCCTGAAGAACGACAACATCGTCTATATCGGTGACCTCATCCAGAAGTCCGAGGCGGAAATGCTCCGCACCCCGAACTTCGGCCGCAAGTCGCTAAACGAGATCAAGGAAGTTCTGGCCGGCATGGGCCTGCACCTCGGCATGGACGTGCCGGGCTGGCCGCCGGAGAACATCGAAGACCTCGCGAAGCGCTTCGAAGAGCACTACTAAGATTTTCGAAGCCGCTCGTCTTCCCTGACAAGCGGCTTCGGTCCACCCCGCCGGAAACCGGCGGTAATCAAGAGAGACGGTCCGTCCCTTGGCACGGCGGCCGGAAGATTTAGGAGAAAGCCAATGCGTCACGGATTCCGTGGTCGTCGCTTCAACCGCACGACCGAACACCGCAAGGCCATGTTCGCCAATATGGCGGCAGCGCTGATCAAGCACGAGCAGATCGTCACGACGCTTCCGAAGGCCAAGGACCTGCGTCCGGTCGTCGAGAAGCTGATCACGCTCGGCAAGCGCGGCGACTTGCATGCCCGCCGCCTCGCCATGTCGAAGCTGCGCGACGAGGCGATGGTCAAGAAGCTTTTCGAGGTGCTGGGCAAGCGCTACCAGGACCGCAACGGTGGCTACACCCGCGTCCTGAAGGCCGGCTTCCGCTACGGCGACAATGCTCCGCTCGCCGTGATCGAGTTTGTGGACCGCGACGTCGATGCGCGCGGCCAGGATTCGGGCCCGACCATGAAGGACGAGCTTGTCGAGGCGGCCGAGTAAGCTCTCGGTTCAGAGATTTCATGAAGGGCGGTCTTCGGGCCGCCCTTTTTGTTTTCGTCGGCCATGCTGGAGCCCGCGGTTGGAACTTGGTGTTTCGCTTCCCGCGTTCTATCCATAACGGCCTTTGAACACAGGATTCGACAGGAATGCGCTTCTTTAACCCCGCGATCGGATTTCTCGCCGCCATACTGGCCTTTGCCCCAGCCGGCGGACAGGCACAGACGCAGCGCGTCATTCCCGAAAGCAAGGCGCAGGTCCAGCTGTCCTTTGCGCCCGTCGTGCGCCAGACCGCTGGATCCGTCGTCAACGTCTATGCCAAGCGCAACGACCGCCGGCAGAACGCGGCCATCGAGGATTATTTCCGCCGCTTCTTTGGTGACAATGCACCGGGCGTGCCGCGCGGCCGGTCCCAGAGCTCCCTCGGCTCGGGCGTGATCGTCGATCCCTCGGGGCTCGTGATCACGAACAATCACGTGATCGAGAACATGAACGAGGTGAAGGTGGCCCTCGCCGACCGGCGGGAATTCGAGGCTGAAATCCTGCTGCGCGACCCCCGCACGGATATCGCGGTGCTCAAGCTGAAGGACGCTACCAACCTGCAGGCGATCGAGCTTGGTGACTCGGAGGCCCTTCAAGTCGGCGACCTCGTACTCGCCATCGGCAACCCCTTCGGCGTCGGACAGACGGTAACTCAGGGTATCGTCTCGGCGCTCGCCCGCACCCAGGTCGGCATCTCGGACTATCAGTTCTTCATCCAGACCGATGCCGCCATCAATCCCGGTAACTCGGGCGGTGCGCTCATCGACATGAGCGGCCGCGTGGTCGGCATCAACACGGCGATCTATTCCCGCTCCGGCGGCAGCATCGGCATCGGTTTCGCGGTGCCGTCGAGCATGGTTCGGGTAGTGCTGAATTCCGCCAGGGGCGGAGCGAAGAACGTGGTCCGGCCCTGGCTCGGCGCACGCCTCCAGCCCGTGGACGGCGATATCGCCAACGGCCTCGGGCTGGAGCGCCCGACCGGCGTCCTCGTGACCGCTATCTACGACAAGGGACCTGCTGCTGAAGCCGGTCTCAAGCGGGGCGACGCCATTCTGATGGTCGACGGACAGCCGGTCGATAACCCGGATTCCTTCGGCTACCGCTTTACGCTCAAGGGCACGCAGGGGCAGACGCCGATCACGGTCCTGCGCGGCGGCAAGCAGACGACGGTCCAGGTGAAGCTTGTGCCTCCGCCCGAGAACCCACCGCGGGAATCCGTGCGCGGCCGCAATCGCACGCCGTTTGCCGGGGCCACACTCGTGAATATGTCGCCGGCGGTCGCCGACGAACTGCAGATCGATATCGCGGATGACGGCGTGGTGATTGCGGATATCGACGAGCGCAGCCTCGCCGGCAGCGTCGGCTTCGAAAAGGGCGACCAGATCGTCGCCATCAATGGCGAGAGGCTTGCCTCCACCAAGGATGCCGAGCGCGTGATCAACCGCAACAGTGGTTATTGGGAAGTGACCGTCAGCCGGGGCGGGCGCGTGTTCACAACGGTTTTCGGGCGATAGGCGGGACGGCGGCAGGGAAATCGGATAATGATTTCCGTCCGTGTCCGAGCCCCTAAAGCATCATGAGTGACCTGTTTTCCTCTGCCGGCCTCGACCAGAATGCGCCCCGTCCGCTGGCGGACAGGATGCGGCCGACCAAGCTCTCCGAGGTGGTCGGCCAGGATCATCTCGTGGGGGCGGACGGTATCCTGACCCGGCTCATCGCATCGAAAACCTTGGGATCCCTGATCTTCTGGGGCCCGCCCGGCACCGGCAAGACCACCGTCGCACGCCTGCTTGCCCATGAGACGGAGCTTCATTTCGAGCAGATCTCGGCCATCTTCTCCGGCGTGGCGGATCTCAAGAAGGTCTTTGAGGCGGCTCGCCTTAGGCGCTCCATTGGCAAGGGCACCTTACTCTTTGTCGATGAGATCCACCGCTTCAACAGGGCCCAGCTCGACGCCTTCCTGCCCGTCATGGAAGACGGCACTATCACGCTGGTTGGTGCGACCACCGAAAACCCGTCCTTCGAGCTGAACGCTGCTCTCCTCTCCCGTGCCCGAGTGCTTCTCTTCAAGTCCCTCGACGAGGCGGCGATCGAGCAGATCCTGGCCCGTGCGGAGGAGGTTATGGGAAAAGGCCTGCCGCTCGACGAGGAGGCGAGGGCGTCACTGGTACGCATGGCGGACGGCGACGGGCGGGCCGCCCTGACGCTCGCCGAGGAAGTCTGGCGGTCGGCGAAGCCAGGCGAGATCTTCGATGCGGAGCAACTGCAGGAGATCATCCAGCGCCGCGCACCCATCTACGACAAGGGCCAGGAGGGGCATTACAACCTCATCTCCGCCCTGCACAAAACCGTCCGAGGCTCCGATCCGGACGCGGCGCTGTATTACCTCGCCCGCATGTTGGACGCGGGCGAGGACCGGCTCTTCATCGCCCGCCGGCTCGTTCGGATGGCGGTAGAGGATATCGGACTTGCCGATCCGCAGGCCCTTGTTATCGCCAATGCGGCCAAGGATGCCTTCGACTTTCTGGGCTCGCCGGAAGGGGAGCTGGCGCTGGCGCAGGCGGCCGTCTATCTCGCCACCGCGCCGAAATCGAATGCGCTCTACACTGCCTACAAGGCCGCCACCCGGGTGGCGAAGGAGCACGGCTCCCTCATGCCGCCCAAGACAATCCTGAACGCACCGACCAAGCTCATGAAGCAGATCGGCTATGGCGAGAGCTACCGCTACGACCACGACGAACCCGACGCCTTTTCAGGCCAGGATTACTGGCCCGAGAAGCTGGGGCAGCAGGAGTTCTACGAACCGGTGGATCGCGGCTTCGAGCGGGAGATCAGGAAGCGGCTGGATTGGTGGGAGAAGCTCAGGAAGGAGCGATCTGAGTAACTGTATATCCTATAAGCCTCTTTGCTGTTACGATAGACGGGCAGGGAGGCGCATGTGAGGAAACCAATACTCTTACTGATCTGGTTGGTAACGGCCACCATCCCTGGTCTTGCACAGGCTCAGAAGGCCGAAGTTTCTCCTGGCGTCAGCGTTAGCCGCAAGACTTACCGGGTGCCGGACAACGAAGCGCCGTTCTTCAACTTTGCCGAAAAGAACGAAGCCCAAAAGGCGGCCGACAAGAAGCTCGTCGATGCGATTCTGGAAAGGGTTCCGGATAGGTCGAAAGCGGCAGAAACAGCGATCGTTGCCGGTATGCGAGCCTTCCTGTCTGACAATGACATCGCTACCGCCGCAAAACGATTCAATCAGGGTTATCTGCTCGATCCGCAACAAAGCGGTGTCTATCATGGCTTTGCGATGGTGGTTTCTGCTCGGTTCAAGGATTTTGACTACGCCGATGAACTCTTCCGAATTGCCGCTCGCATGAAATCACCCGCAAAGTCATTGCGAGCCGATCACGGCCGGATGCTCTTGATTGCCAATCGTCCTGCCGAGGCGAAGCCGATCTTGGAGCAGGCCGTGAAGGACACTTCCGATTGGGCCGTGCCTCGCATGAACTTGGCTTGGGCCACATTGCAATCTGGAAATCGTGACGAAGCCTGCCGCCTCATTATGCAGGTGAAAGGGCAGGATCTTGAAAAAGTCGAACGCGATCTGGCCTTGTTCAAGCAGAAGGCAGGCTGCTAGCTTGGGTGCATGAAATCCTATCTCCTCGTCTTCCTGGGCGCCGGGATTGGCGGCGCGCTCCGGCATGGGGTGAATGTCGGCTGCGCCCGGATGTGCGGAACGGCTTTTCCGTGGGGGACGCTGACGGTCAACGTCGTCGGTTCCTTCATCATGGGCGTTCTTGCCGGATGGCTCGCCTTCAAGGCGGGCGAGGGTTGGAGCCAGCCTCTGCGGCTCTTCCTCACGACCGGAATTCTCGGTGGCTTCACTACCTTCTCGGCTTTTTCTCTCGATGCGGTGCTGATCTGGGAGCGGGGGCAACTCGGGCTTGCCGCGACTTATGTGGTCGCTTCGGTGGTTCTCTCCATCGCCGGATTGGTCGCCGGCCTCGGCCTGGTGAGAGCGATCAGCGCCTAAACCTCGATTGCCGCCTGCGCGGCGCTCTGATACCGACAGATCCATGAGAAAAAGCGGTTCAGAACGGAATGGTGCCCGCGGTGGGCGCTCGGGTGCCCGGCAGGGCTTTCGCTCGCGCGAGGACAAGCCAGCGCGCAAGGCTTCATCGCCTAAGTCCTCCTCGGCGAAGCTGGGCGGGTTGAAATCGGCTGCGGGCAAGACGCGCACGGCATCGGCCTTGCGGGAGAAGCCGGCTGCACGGCCGAAGCAGGCAAGGCCTGCGGCGGAAGCTCCGCGCCAGCCGACACGGGCTCAGGCCAAGGCGGCAGCCCAGGAAGTGCTGGCGACCGGCGTGCAGACTCTCGTGGTCGAGTCCGACGAGGCCGATATGCGCGTCGACCGTTTTCTGGTCGCCCGCTTCCCGCAACTCGCCTTCACCCATATCCAGCGCATCGTCCGCAAAGGCGAGCTGCGCATCGACGGCAAGAGGGCGCAGCCCAACGACCGTCTGGTGCCCGGGCAGAAAGTCCGCGTGCCTCCCTTGAAGCTCGATCAGCAGCGACCGGTCTCCCGCAATGCGGCCAAGGACCAGGACGACCGCGACTTCCTGAAGTCGATCACGCTCTACGAGGACAAGGACGTTCTCATCATCAACAAGCCGATGGGGCTCGCCGTCCAGGGCGGATCGGGCACCAAGCGGCATGTGGACGGGCTGCTCGAAGCTCTCAAGGATGACGACGGGCAGAAGCCGCGTCTCGTGCATCGTCTCGACAAGGACACGGCCGGCTGCCTCGTCATCGCCAAGACGCGCTTTGCCGCGTCGACCATGGCGAAATCCTTCCGTTCCCGCACCACGCGCAAGATCTACTGGGCGCTCGTCGCCGGTGTGCCGCGCGTGCGGCAGGGCAGGGTGTCGACCTATCTCGCCAAGGAAGCCGACGAGGGCGATTCCCGTATGCGTGTGGCGCGCCATGGCGACGAGGGGGCGAGCCACGCGCTGACCTATTACGCGGTGGTCGATACGGCGGCACAGAAGCTCGCCTGGCTGTCGCTGAAGCCCGTCACGGGACGCACGCACCAACTGCGCGCCCATACGGCTCATATCGGCCATCCCATCGTCGGCGATCCGAAATATTTCGACATCGAGAACTGGGAGCTGCCGGGCGGCATCCAGAACAAGCTGCATCTTCTCGCGCGCCGCATCGTCATCGCGCATCCGCGCACCGGCAAGCCCATCGACGTCACCGCGCCGCTGCCGCCGCACATGCAGCAGAGCTTCAACCTCCTCGGCCTCGATACGAGCCGCTACGATCCCATCGTCGAGGCGCCGGAAGAGTAGCTTTCATAACACCTTCGATCATTCTCCCTGTCGCACTTTCGCCGCGCATCAAGCGCAGCATCAAGTGTCTCATTCAGCCTTTTGGCTGTTGAGATGACAAGGAGGAGATCGATGGAACACAAGCCTCTTGATCAGCTCCGTAGCGTAGCCGACGTTCAGCCGAGACCGCTCTCCCGCGAGGAACGACTTCAGCGCTGGATCGACCTGCTCGAAAGGGATCCCAAGCGCCGCCTGAACTCCCTCGGTGAAATCGAGTACAAGCCGCCGGCGGAGCGAGCGCTGGTCCGCGAGGACGACTCGCCGCTCACGGTCGCCTATGATGATCCCATCCTGCGTGCGGACGGATTGGCGAGCGACCGGCTCGGCGATGCCATGCGTTACTTCGCGCTCTCCGACGGTCAGGCCCATTATGCCCTCTGCTCGTGCCTGAGCGGACGCACGATGGAAGCTGGGACCTGCGCTCTGAGATTGCGGAACGCGACGGGCAACGTCACCTGGGAATCCGCAGTCGGTGCCTGGGTTCTCGCTGCTCTGGCCGTGAGCCTGCCTGGCCTCGTCTATCTGCTGAGCTGAGGCGCGTTCTTATACGAAGGACAACCACGTCAGGAGGCTATCCGCCTCCTGATGGTGCCTTGACCGTTGCAGGCCGTCCCTGAATCGGAGACAAAGCAGCAGATCGGAAAGGCACTTCTCTCATGCTGCAAATCGAGCCCGTAACCCTCTCGACGGATCGTTTGACCTTGCGTCCGCTGAGCCTCGCGGATGTCCCGGCTCTGGGCATCGCCGCCAGCGATGGCGAGCTTTGGGAGAAGAAGACTACGACCGTGCCCCGGCCGGAAGGGTTCGAAGCTTACGTGCAGAAGGCGCTGGAACTTCAGACCGCAGGCCTTGCCCTTCCTTTCGCCACGGTGGTGAACGACGGCAATCGGGTTGTCGGCTCGACGCGCTACATGAACATCGATGCCGCCAATCATCGGGTCGAGATCGGGACCACCTGGATTGCCAAGTCCTGGCAGCGGACCTTCGTCAACACCGAGGCGAAGTTCCTCATGCTGCGCCATGCCTTCGAGACGCTAGGCTGTATTTCTGTCGAGATTCGCACTCATGCCCGCAACGACCAGTCCCGTGCCGCCATCGAGCGCCTTGGTGCCAAGCTCGACGGTATCCTGCGCCATCACATGATCATGCCCGACGGGCACATCCGCGACACAGCGACCTACAGCATCGTCCGGGAGGAATGGCCTGCGGTGAAGGCGGGGTTGGAGCGACGGCTGACGTCGATCTGAAATCTGCTCGGTGGGAGATTTCGCTCGATCGTTCTGAAAACGTTTCCGGATTGGCTTTGCCGTTCAGGATGACGTGTCCAGTGATATTGCTCTCCGCGTCATCCCCGGGCTTGTCCCGGGGATCCACGTCTTATGCAGCGCTGTGGTTCCCAAGACGTGGATGGCCGGATCACGTCCGGCCATGACGGCTGTGGGTGGGGATGGGTCTGTCAAAGAGCCAGCACCGTGTGGCCCGCAGCTTGCGCTGCGAGCCTGAGTGGTGATCGAGGGTGGCGCGACGGGCAGCCCGGCTCGATGTCTGATGGGAGATGGAAGAGCCGAACTGCCTCTCCGCGCACGGCTTCTTTAGGCGGACAGGCGAGGCCGGCTCAGTCAACCGCCGCCGGCGGTGACCGTCTGCGCGACGGCGGCCTGCGACCGATCCCGACCACCAACCCACATCCTGGGCCTCCCGTCACCCGCACCTGCGTTCAGTGCGTGCACGGGACCGTGCCTGCTCCCACACTGCGACGCCTCGCGAGCGCGCCCCTCTCAGGAGCAGATCTGAGGCAATGATATAGCCGAGGTTAGGATCATTGTCAAGAACAAAAGAAGAACAAGAACATCATCTCGAGGGTACACTTCCGCCGTCATCCCCGGGCTTGTCCCGGGGACCCACGCCTTGGGAACTGCGACGCTGTAAGGACGTGGATGGCCGGGACAAGCCCGGCCATGACGCGCGGGGGCTTGGAATGCAGTGTCAGTCCCGCAAGGGCGCGTAGCGAGGGGTAAAGGGTATTCATCCGCTCAGTCTGTACGTGTCGAGCCTTTCCCAGTTGCGGAACGCCGTCTGTCGGGCAACGTTGGTCTCCGACAGGTTTGTAACGTGAGTTGAAGCATGAGCAGCATCGTTCGCGATAACGCCGCCCACCGTCGGTTCGAACTCGAACGGAACGGGCATATCGCTTTCGCCAATTACGAGCGGCGCGGATCCGATCTCGTGATCCGCCATGTGGAGGCCGCCATTCCGCTGCGCGGTACCGGGGCGGCTGGCGAACTGATGCAGGGCGTGGCTGAGATTGCCCGCTCGGAGGGGCGCAAGATCACGCCGCTCTGCGGCTATGCCTGGGCCTGGATCCGCCGACATAAGGAATACAGCGATCTCCTGAACTGATGCCGATTCTAGCCGTTCGGTGGGTGTGCCTATTCGCCGTACTGCGATCTGCGTCAAAATCGACTAAACAGCGGCTCCTCCAAAAAATTCCATACTGCGCTATGGGGGCGCCGCCCGTGACCAATGTTCTCGAAAAAGCCAGAAGGGTTCTGGCCAAGAAAAGCGTGGCTGTTTCAGCCGCCATCCTTGCCCTGGTCATTGCAGCCGCCGTGTTCATCGGCCCCCGTCTGCTGGCCGAGCCTGCTGTCGAGATCACCTATTCGGAATTCACACGAGACCTCGCCGACAAGAAGGTCCAGAAGGTCCTGATCGAGAGCGGCGGTCTCTCCGTCTCGATGGCGGACAGGAACGTTTTCGTGCGCATGCCCAATGGCCTCGTGAGCGCCGATTACATCGAGCGGATCACCGCCTCCGGCGCGGAGGTCGATTTCAAGAAGCCCGGTTTCGACGCGGCCCATCTCGCCAGCATCCTGGTGCCGATTATTCTTGTGGCGGCCGTGCTCCTCATGCTGGCGATCCAGACCGACTTCAAGCCGACCTCGCGCTGGCCCAAGGTCGTCCGGAGCATTCCGAACCGCTTCGACGATGTCGCGGGCCAGGAGGAAGCCAAGGCCGAGTTGCAGGAGGTGATCGCCTTCTTACGCGATTCCGAAGCCTTTACGAAGGTGGGCGCCCGCATTCCCCGCGGCCTCCTGATGGTCGGGCCGCCTGGAACGGGCAAGACCCTGATCGCCAAGGCACTGGCCGGGGAGGCCGGTGTCTCCTTCATGGCCGTATCGGGCAGCGATTTCTCGGCGCCTCTGATCGGCATCGCCAAGGGCCGTGTATCCAAGCTCTTCGAGCAGGCCCGCAAGAAGGCGCCGTGCCTGATCTTCATCGACGAGATCGACGCCATCGGCCGCAAGCGCGGCGGCGGAGGCTCGGCGGCCGACCGCGAATTCGAGTCGACGCTGAACCAGCTTCTCGTGGAGATGGACGGCTTCAACACCACCGCCGGCGTGATCGTCATCGGCGCGACGAACCGCGTCGACGTGCTCGATCCGGCGCTGCTGCGTCCCGGCCGCTTCGACCGTCAGGTCCATATCGGCCTGCCCGATATTTCCGGCCGCGAGGCGATCCTCAACGTTCATGCCCGCAACGTGAAGCTTGCGGAGGGTGTCAGCCTCACCTCGATCGCCAAGGGCACACCCGGCTTCTCAGGCGCCGATCTCGGCAACCTCCTGAACGAGGCGGCGATCTTCGCGGCGCGCGGGGGCGTCGAGGAGGTCACGCGCGACCACCTGGAGGCGGCTCGCAACAAGATCATCATGGGGCTCGAGCGGCGGTCCCTCGTGATTACGGACGAGGAGCGCAGGCTGGTCGCCGTGCATGAGGCGGGTCACGCGCTCTGCGCCTGCCTGCTGCCGGCCTCCGACAAGGTGCACAGCGCCACCATCATCCCGCACGGCCAGGCTCTCGGCCTCGTCATGCGGCTGCCGGAGCATGATCGGTTCTGCATCCCGGTGGAGAAGCTCGAGGCGGACCTGATCGTCGCCATGGGCGGACGGGCTGCGGAAGAGGTCGTGTTCGGTCCCAAGAAGGTCACGACGGGGGCTGCGAGCGACATCGCTCATGCCACCAATATCGTGACCAAGATGGTGACCGAATGGGGCATGAGCCCGGCCATCGGCATGGTCCGCGTCGCGCGCTCGGGCGAGAGTCTCCCGCGCGAGGTCGAGCAGGAAATCCGTCGCATCATCGACGAGATGTATGCGGCCGCGAAGACCTGCATCGAGGATAACCGCGATGCCCTCGATGCCCTGACCGAGGCGCTGCTGGAGCATGAGACGATCGAAGGTGACGAGATCCGCGCGATCGTCGCCAAGCAGGAGACGAGACTGGCCGCCTGAGCCCGCGGCCAGTTCTTTTCAGGCGCGAACCGCTTCCCGGTTCGCGTCACCATCTTCGTTCAGCGGCGCGTTGATCGTGCAAACGACGCCGTCCGGCGCAAAGGTGATGGTGACGTCGCCGTGGAGTTCCTGAGCGAGACTGCGCTCGATCAGCCTTGTGCCGAAGCCTCGCCGAACGGGCTCGGCAACGGCTGGGCCATCCATCTCCCGCCAGGTCATTTCCAAGGCCGCTCCACCGGCCTGCTGCGTCACTGACCAATGGATCGCAATGCGTCCCGTCTGATCGGACAGGGCGCCGTATTTGACCGCATTTGTGCCGAGCTCCTGAAGCGCCATGGCAACCGCAAGCGCGATCCGGGGCGGCAGGCGTATGTCCTGACCGCGAAGATCGAAGCGGCTGTGTCCATGGCCCTGGAAAGGAGCGATGGCTCCCTGAACGACCTGATGCAGATAGGCCCCGTTCCAGTTTTCGCGGGTCAGCACATCATGGGCGCGGGAGAGGGCGAACAGACGACCCTCGACCGCGTCGCGGGCTTCGTTCGCCGTCTCTGCGTTGCGCAGGCTCTGAGAAGCGATGGATTGGACGGTCGCCAGAGTGTTCTTCACGCGATGATTGAGTTCGTTGATGAGGAGCCGCTGATGCTCCTCGGCCTTCTTCATCTCCGTGATGTCCACCGCCACGCCCAGGGTCCGTGCCGGTATGCCGTCCTTGATGTCCTGCATCTCTGCCCGGAGCAGGAGCCAGTGCAGGGAGCCGTCCGGCCAGACGATCCGCAGCTCGGTCTCCACGTGCCGTTCGCCACGAGCGAGAGCGCCCAGGGCCGTGGCGCGGAGGCGTTCACGTTCTCCCGGATAGTAACGTGCCCTGATGTCCTCGGTGGTCAGATTTGCATCCGGAGAAAGCCCGAGCAGCCGTTTCAGCTCCGGCGAGACCGTCACCGTGTCCGTCGCCGTCTCGATTTCCCAGACGGCCATGCGCCCGGCATCGATGGCGAGCCGCAGACGGGTCTCGCTTTCGGCCAAGGCCGCCTGCGAGTGCTTGGATTCGGTGAGATCGGACGCAAGGACATAAAAGCCGATGACGCGACCGTCCTCGTCGCGGTCGGGGATGTAATCCGATTTGATGTAGCGCATGCCTGTGCGAAAGGGCGCCCACCATTCGTGCCCGGTCCGCTCCCCGGCGAGGGCAGCCTCGATATAGGGTCTCGTCCGCTCATAGGCCGGGGAACCGACGGCCTCCCAAATACGGAGCCCATACAGACTTTCCGGCGTGCGCCCGATCCAAGTCTCGTAAGCACGGTTGTTGAAGCGGTAGCGCTGGTCTGTGTCCACATAGGCAACGAGGGCCGGCAGATGATCGGCTATCTGTCTGAGTTTCTCCTCGCTGACATGGAGCGGCCAGTCGCTGTCATCCGCCGCATCGCCATTTGCCGACTTGGGATGGGAAGCGGCCGGACTCGGTTGTTCCTGCAGCCGGGCCCGCAGTTCGCGATTCTCGCGCTCCAGTTCCGCAAGTCTGTGCAGCAGAGAATCCCTGTCCATGGCCTCGGTCGTTATCATCTATTCTTCTTGGCCCATTTTCCGCACAAACCCTATCCTACTCATGATCTAGGCACGATTACAGGCCGACGGGAGGAAAAACCGCGATGTGAAAGATTGTTTCCCATCAGTGCCTTCTGGCAGCGGCACGGATTATTGAATAAGGTGCGCGCCACCAAGGGGGCTCCCATCATGAAGCGCATCATCCGTATCATCGCCGTCATCGGCCTCGGCCTCATGGCCACCGCCTGCGACAAGTGCGGCAACTGGAACATGAACACGCCGCAGTTCTGCCACGCCGACAAGCCGCAAAGCTAAAGCGCCGTCTTCTCCTTCGGACCGAGAGAGATCCTTGAAGCTCATTCTCTTCGATGTCGACGGCACGCTGGTCGACAGCCAGAACATCATCATCGCGGCGCAGCAGAGGACCTTCGCGGCCCATGGCCTGGAGCCACCGAGCCGGGAACGTGCGCTCTCCATCGTCGGTCTTTCGCTGCCGGAGGCCTTCATGGCGCTGGCGGGGCCGAAAGCACCCATCGAGAGCCTGGTGAGGACCTATAAGGAGGTCTCCATCACCTTGCGCCGGGATCCGGCTCATGCCGAGCCGCTCTTTCCCGGGGCCGGCGCGTGCATCGAGATGCTGCGCCGTCGCGAGGATGTGCTGCTTGGGATCGCCACCGGCAATTCCCAGCGCGGCGTGGCGCGCATCGTCAACCATTTCGGTTGGCATGGGGTCTTCTCCTCGATCCAGACCGCCGACGATGCGCCGTCGAAGCCTCATCCGGGCATGATCCTGCAGGCGATGCGGGAGACGGGAGCCAGCCCCCATGACACGGTCATGGTCGGGGATTCGAGCTTCGACATGGGCATGGCCCGCGCTGCCGGGGTACTGGGCGTAGGCGTCTCCTGGGGCTTCCAGCCCGTATCGGCTCTCACCGAGGCGGGGGCGGGACCCATCGTGCATTCCTATGCCGAGCTTGAGACGGTGCTGCAGGAATTCCTGAATACGCCCTCGAAGATTTCCGCCTGAAACCCATTTGATGCCCATGACCGATTCACGCGACTGGTTCCCGTCCGAAGAGGAACCGAACCCGATGCGGGCCGCCCAGGCCGGCATGAAGCCCACCCTGCCCAAGCGCTTCTACAAGGACGCTGACGTCGAGGAGCGGGACGGCCAGTTCCTGCTCACTCTGGATGGGCGCACCGCCAAGACCCCCGGCAAGCAGACCCTGGCCGTGCCTTCACGAGGCTTGGCCGAGGCGCTGGCCGCGGAATGGCAGGGGCAGGGGGACGAGATCGACCCCTCGACCATGCCGATCACCCGCATCGTCAACTCCGCCATCGACGGCGTCACGCCCCGGCAGGCGGAGGTGGTGGATGATCTCGTCCGCTATGCAGGGTCCGATCTGGTCTACTATCGCGCCGGCGAGCCCGAGCGGCTGGCCAAAGCCCAGGACGAGGCATGGCGTCCGGTTCTCGATTGGGCCAAGGATGCCCATGGCGCCCGTTTCACCCTGGGCGAGGGCGTCATGCATGTGACCCAGCCGGAGGAGGCGATCGCCGCGATCCGCAGGGCCATCGAGCAGAACCGTTCGCCCTTCGCGCTCGCCGCCCTGCACGTGATGACGACGCTTTCCGGTTCGGTGCTGATCGCGCTCGCCCACGCGGCGCAGCAGATGGACGCGGACCAGGCCTGGGCCGCCGCCCATGTGGACGAACTCTACCAGGAAGGTGTCTGGGGCGAGGATCACGAGGCCATGGAGCGCCGCCGCCGGCGCGAGGCCGATTTCAAGGCGGCTTCAAAGGTCTATCGCCTATCCAATCAATAAGAAAAGCCGCCGATGCGATCACATCGGCGGCTCGCGATCTCTGTATTCCGTATCAGGTGCGTTGGAAGCTGATCCCGCACTTCTTCTGAATCGAGGCGGCCTCGATGGCCTGCAACTGGCCCTTCAGGTTGGCCAGTTCCGCCGTCTTGGCATTGTCACCGCCCACGAAGAAGGCAGCGGGCCAGAAGATGACGACGGCGGCCGTCGTAGCGACCACATCCTTGGTACGCTGCGAGTCCTGTGCTCCGGACGCGGCAGCGGCGGCGCTGCTGACCCTCTGAGCCTCAAGGCTCAACTCCTTGCAGCTATAGCTCTGGTATGTGACCGATGAGACATAGGCAGCTCCAACATCCTCCGAACGGCTCGCACAAGCCGCTGCCATGAGGGAGAGGGACACGGCGACGGCCGCAGATTTATGGATCTTCGTCATATCAGCTCAATTATAACATTATAACGCTCCGCTCCTACCTTGCTCCACCGTCCCTGTGAAGTGCTGCGGAGCACACGCCGATAGTGGGATTTTGGGCTCAGCGCGGCTGTGCTAAGCGGGAAGCAACATTTCCCCCGGCATCCAGGGATCCCCGATGAAAGACATGCTTGAACGGCTTGAGGAGCGGCGTGCACAGGCTCGCCTAGGCGGCGGCGCGAAGCGCATCGAGGCGCAGCACGGCCGCGGCAAGCTCACCGCCCGCGAGCGCATCGAGCTCCTGCTCGACAAGGGCTCGTTCGAGGAGTTCGACATGTTCGTCGAGCACCGCTCCACCGATTTCGGCATGGAGAAGGTCAAGATCCCCGGCGACGGCGTCGTCACCGGCTGGGGCACCGTGAATGGCCGCACCGTCTTCGTCTTCGCCAAGGACTTCACCGTCTTCGGTGGCTCGCTGTCCGAGGCACACGCCCAGAAGATCATCAAGATCCAGGACATGGCGCTGAAGATGCGCGCCCCCATCGTCGGCCTGTTCGATGCCGGCGGCGCCCGTATCCAGGAGGGCGTGGCGGCGCTCGGCGGCTATGGCGAGGTGTTCAAGCGCAATGTCATCGCCTCGGGCGTGATCCCGCAGATCTCGGTGATCATGGGCCCGTGCGCCGGCGGCGACGTCTATTCGCCCGCCATGACCGACTTCATCTTCATGGTGCGCGACCGCTCCTATATGTTCGTCACCGGCCCCGATGTGGTGAAGACCGTCACCAACGAGACGGTGACCTCGGAGGAACTCGGCGGCGCCAAGGTGCACACCACCAAGTCGTCGGTGGCGGACGGCGCCTATGACAACGATGTCGAGGCGCTGCTGCAGGTGCGCCGCCTGATCGATTTCCTGCCGGCCAACAACATGGACGGCGTGCCGGAGATCCCGAGCTTCGACGATCCGAACCGGACCGACGACAGCCTCGACACCCTGATCCCGGACAATCCGAACAAGCCCTACGACATGAAGGAGCTGATCCTGAAGGTCGTGGACGAGGGCGACTTCTTCGAAATCCAGGAATCCTACGCGAAGAACATCATCACCGGCTTCGGCCGCGTCGAGGGCCGCACGGTCGGTTTCGTCGCCAACCAGCCGATGGTGCTCGCCGGCGTGCTCGATTCCGACGCATCGCGCAAGGCCGCGCGCTTCGTGCGCTTCTGCGATGCCTTCGGCATTCCGATCGTCACCTTCGAGGACGTGCCGGGCTTCCTGCCGGGCACGGCGCAGGAATATGGCGGCCTGATCAAGCACGGCGCGAAGCTGCTCTTCGCCTATTCGGAAGCGACCGTGCCGCTGGTCACCGTCATCACGCGCAAGGCCTTCGGCGGCGCCTATGACGTGATGGCCTCGAAGCATATCGGCGGCGACATCAACTACGCCTGGCCGACCGCGCAGATCGCCGTGATGGGCGCCAAGGGCGCGGTCGAGATCATCTTCCGTCAGGACATCGGCGATGCGGACAAGATCGCGGCGCGCACCAAGGAATACGAGGACCGCTTCATGTCACCGTTTGTCGCAGCCGAGCGCGGCTATATCGACGAGGTGATCATGCCGCATTCGACGCGCCGGCGGATTGCGCGTGCTCTCGCCATGCTGCGGCACAAGGAGAGCGAGCGACCCTGGAAGAAGCACGACAACATTCCGCTGTAACGGCGGAGGGTTGCGCGCTGGCCTCTAACGAAATCCAGAGCTTCACGAAAACTGACAAGCGCGCCGCGTAGGACCGCCCAGCTCATACGCGGTTCTCTGTCACGCTTGCCTCGCCAAGTTTGATTTGGGATACCGGCTCAAGGGCCGAATCCGTCTCGAAGAGTTGATGACGTTCATCGGATCCCGCTGCCGTTTTCTGGCGTTCTGTCGCTATCCAAAAAACTGCGAGGATTGGGAATGCACGCCTCGAGAGGCCGCAATACGGTGATCGATTTCTGGCGGGGACTCGTCCTCGTCATCATCTTCGTCAATCACGTTCCAGGCAATATTCTCGAGCACTTGACCCCGCGCAATTACGGCTTCTCCGATGCGGCGGAAGCCTTCGTCTTCATCTCCGGCCTATCGGTTGCTCTCGTTTATTATCCGAAGCTGCCTCAGAGCGGCATTCTGGATGTCGTCAGACGATGCTTTCAGCGCTCGTTCGAGCTCTACCGCATGCACCTGATCCTGACTGGGATAGCCGTGGCTTTGTTCTCCGTCGGCTATGTGCTCAGCGACGATATCGGCATGCTCGAGGCGCACGGCCGGAGCGCCGTGTTCGACGATACGGCGCGTGGCATCACGGGCATTCTTCTGCTCGGACATCAACTCGGTTACTTCAACATTCTGCCCCTCTATATCGCCCTGATGCTGTGGGCACCGGTGATCATGATCCTGATGCGGATTCATGTGGTGCTGGCCGCTGCCGTGTCTCTCGGAATCTATGCGCTCGCTCGCGCCGATGTGCTCGCTTTGCCGAGCTGGCCTGAGCCAGGAAGATGGTTCTTCAATCCCTTCGCATGGCAGCTTCTGTTCACGATGGGAATCTTCACGGGGGCATTCCTGTCCGAGCGGGGCTCGCTCTATTGGCGTCCTGCGTTTGTGGGCGCCGTCGCCTTCCTCGCCGCGTCGCTGGTCACCATGACGAATGCGTTCGGATTGGCACCGAACCTGCTCTGGAGCGCCTTCGTCAATCTCGACATCATCAAGAGCGATCTCGGTCTCGGTCGCCTGCTTCACTTCCTGGCGCTGGCCTATGTGGTGACGCAGATTCGCTTCGGTCAGGCACTCCAGGGAACCGTCTTCGGCGCCGAAATGATGCGCCTGGGACGGTATTCCCTGCCGGTCTTTGCCATCGGGTCCATCCTGAGCGCCCTCGGGGAGGTCACGATGACGCTTGCGGCCGTGAAGTCGTCCGCTAGTCCGCACATCGTCGGTATGGTATTCACCATATTCGGCATCCTCGGACTCCTCCTGCTCGCACGATACCTCGAATGGAAAAAGAAAGGCTCGACCGCTCCCAGGCAGGAGCGGGTCGAAAAACATGGCCTCGTTTCGGTATCGCCCGGACAGCTTCCGCGGTAGCGTCGTTTCTCCTTGTTAGCGCGAGCAGTGCCGCATTTGCGGGGGATGCAAGCTGCCGCGCTTCCCAGCCGGTCTTCTCGGGCCCGACGGGGCTGGAGCGGGTCGCATCAAGGCTGAGGCATCATGAGCCCGTTCGGGTCCTGGCCATCGGATCCTCCTCGACGCAAGGGATCGGGGCCTCCTCTCCGGACTTCTCCTATCCGGCCCAGCTTCAGGCCGACCTGACCCGGATGGGAAAGGGAACAGTCACTGTCGAGAACGCCGGAAAGGGCGGAGAGACGATCTCTGAGACGGTCGGCCGCCTCGAGGCGGCCCTGAAATCCAGCAAGCCGGATCTGGTCATCTGGCAGGTCGGCACGAACGACGCCATCAAGGGAGGCGACGAAGCCCGGTTTTCGACTCTCCTCAGGCAGGGGATCGATGCCGCACAGGCCCTTGGCGTCGAGGTGGTTCTTGTCGACCAGCAATATTATCCGGCCATCAAGGATCTCAACCGTTACGAGCGGTTCGTGAGCCTCGTAGGTGCGACTGCCGCGGCCGAACAGGTTCCGGTGTTTTCTCGCTATGCGCTCATGAAAGGCTGGGGTGAGCGGTCATCGGATGTCCTGCATTCCATGTTGTCCGGCGACGGATTCCACATGGGCGATCATGGCTATGATTGCATGGCCCAGCTCATCGCCGAAGGGCTCCATTCCATCGCGGCTCCGAAGGGCACAACGCCGAATCTCGCTGTCACGGCCGCCGCACGTCCATAGCATTGGGCTGTTTCCGACGGGCGGCCATATGGACTTGGCGCACCATTGCGTTGCGCGGCCGACCTCGATAAGGCGTTGCTTCCAATAGTCCGGGCTCGGGATCACCCGATCCGGGCACTTTTGCCAACGCCGGCCGAGACATGTCCATGACCATCCCGTGTCCCCGCTCCTGGGTTTCCACCGCCATCCAGATCATCGAGGCGGATTTCAACCGCTCGTCGGATACGCATCTCTTGCGGGTGCCGCTGCCGGCAGTGCCGGGGATCGAGCTGTATCTCAAGGATGAATCGACCCATCCATCGGGGAGCCTGAAGCATCGGCTGGCGCGGTCGCTGTTTCTGTATGGGCTGTGCAACGGCTGGATCGGGCCTCAGACCACGATCATTGAGGCTTCGAGCGGATCGACCGCCGTGTCGGAGGCTTATTTCGCCCGGATGCTGGGCCTGCGCTTCATCGCCGTGATGCCGCGGTCCACGTCCGCCGAAAAGATCGCGCAGATCGCCTTCTATGGCGGCGAGAGTCACTTCGTGGACTCACCTGCCGAGATGTATTCGGAAAGCGCGCGGCTCGCGGAGGAACTCGGCGGTCATTACATGGACCAGTTCACCTATGCCGAGCGGGCGACGGACTGGCGCGGCAACAACAACATCGCCGAATCCATCTTCAGCCAGATGACGCACGAGGAGCATCCTGTTCCGAGCTGGATCGTGGTGGGGGCGGGGACCGGTGGCACTTCGGCGACGCTCGGGCGCTACATCCGCTATCGTCGCCTGCCGACGAAGCTGTGTCTCGCCGATCCGGAGGCGTCCGTGTTTCACCGGCATCTCGCGGATCGTGCCGTGTGCAACGTCTCAGGCTCGCCATCGGTCGTCGAGGGAATTGGCCGTCCGCGCTGCGAGCCGTCCTTCGTGCCGGAGCTCATCGACCGCGCTTTCGCCGTGCCCGATGCGGCGAGCATCGCGGCCGCGCGCGTGCTCTCGCGCCGCATCGGCCGCTCCTGCGGCGGCTCCACCGGCACGAACTTGTGGGCGGTCGCTCAGATCGTCGGTGAGATGGTGAAAAACGGTGAAAAGGGCTCCGTGGTGACGCTGCTCTGCGATTCCGGCGAGCGCTACCGCAGCACGCATTTCGACGATGCGTGGCTTCAGGGCAGGGGCATCGACATCAAGCCGGCGGAAGAGGCGATGGAGCGGTTCTTCGAGACGGGTGTTTTGAGCGCTGCATAAGACGTGAGTGGCCGGAACGAGCCCGGCCATGATAGAGCAGCTTACACTCTTACTGTCATTCCGGGGCCGCGCAGCGGAGCCCGGAATCCATAACCGCTGACGTTGCAAGGTGATGTATGACGCTGCTCGCCTCTTCTTGAAACGTCATGGTTATGGATCCCCGCGTTCGCGGGGATGACAGTGGAGGTTCTGAAAAGCACCTATTCGGCAAACCATTTCACCAACAGCTGCAAATCCGTCTGCGACAGGTTGTGCCCCGTGGGCAGCATCTGGTGCTGAACATCCGCACCGGATGCCGATAGCGACGTGGCGAGTTGCTTCGCATTGTCGACTGGGATGATCGGGTCCATGGCGCCGGAGATCATCAGTACGCGCTTGCCCGCGAGGTCCGCTCGCGGTGCGTTCGACAGCGGCACCATGGCGCGCAGCAGCGCCGCACCGGCTAGAGACTCCGGCCGCAGCATCAGCATGGCGGCGGCGATGTTGGCGCCGTTGGAAAAGCCCATCGCGATGGGTGCTTCAAGACCGTAAGCCTCACGCGCCTCGGCGACGAAATCCGCCAGTTCATTCGCGCGGAATTTCACATCCTCCTCGTCGAACACGCCTTCCGCAAGACGGCGGAAGAAGCGGGGCATGCCGTTCTCCAGGATCTTGCCGCGCGGGGAAATGAGAGCGGAGCCGGGGGAAATCGTGCGGCCGAGGCCGAGAAGATCGTTCTCGTCGCCGCCGGTACCATGGAGCAGCAGGAGCGGCGGGCGGTTAGGATCCGTGGCGGGCTCGAAGCGGTGGATGAAGGACGGTTCGGTCATGGGGTTCCTCGATTATCTCCCTCTCCCCTTTGCGGGAGAGGGTGCCCTGCGAAGCAGGGTGGGAGAGGGGTTGTGTTCGTTCGATGACTTCCCCTCTCCCGGCTCACTCCGTTCGCCACCCTCTCCCGCATAGGGGAGAGGGCTTTTAGGTTACGCCAGTTCCGGCAGGTGAGCCTCGATATCGCTGCGCCGAGGCTCCAGGAAGGCGGGGAGCTTCAGCGCGGCGCCCAGGCTGTCCTGCGCTTCGTCGGCGGCGAAGCCCGGCTCGTCGGTGGCGATCTCGAAGAGAATGCCGCCCGGCTCGCGGAAATAGACGGACCGGAAATAGTTGCGGTCCTTCTGCTCCGTGGTCTCGATGCCGTGCTTCTCGGCGAGCTTCTTCACCATCTCGGCTTGGTCGGCATCGTCCTTGGCGCGGAACGCCACGTGGTGGACGGAACCGCCGCCCAGCCGGCCCGGCAGGAAGCCGCCGGCGCTGCGAATGTCGACCGTGCTGCCCATCAGCGCGTCGGACTTGTAGCGCACGAGGGACCCATCGCGGGCGGTCTCGCGAAAGCCGAACACGTCGGTGAGGATCGCGCCGGTCCGCTCGCCGTTCTCGACGAGGAGCGTCACGCCCTCCAGGCCGCGGATCGCATGCTCAGCCGGAATGCCTTCGACCGTCCAGGCGGGCTCGCTCTCCGCGTTCGGAGTACCGACGAGCACAAGGCTCGTGCCGTGCGGGTCCTTGAAGGTCAGCACGCTCTGTCCGAAGCGCTTCTCCACCGTGCCGTGCCCGACGCCCTGCTCGATGAAGCGATGCGCCCAGTAGCCAAGTGACGCCTCAGGCACCCTGAACGAGGTCTCCTGCGTCGAGCCGATCCCGTTGCGTCCCGGTGCGACATGCTCCCACGGGAAGAACGTCAGGATCGAGCCCGGCTGGCCGAGGCTGTCGCCGAAATAGAGGTGATAGGTGCCGGGATCGTCGAAGTTGACGGTCTTCTTGACGAGGCGCAGGCCAAGCACGCGGGTGTAGAAGTCGAGATTGCGACGGGCGGGGCCAGCGATGGCAGTGACGTGATGAATACCGTGGTGCCGCATGGGACTAATCCTTAACGAGCGAGCGCGGATTTGCGTCGCTTGGCAGGAAGATATGTACCACCGAAACCCGATGAAGTGCGGAAAGAGCGACCTTGCGGGATTGCAAAGCCCGAACCACCGAATGGGCAAATCCGCGTGATTCCTGGAGAATTCGGTTCGGCAAGATTCCAGCAACCAAAGTCTCTCAACAAGGCTTAACCTCAACGACGATTCAGCATGTCGTATTAACGGTTTAGGCCTGCCATCCGTGTGAGAGTCATCCTCAAGACAAGCGATCAACCGGCGGAGAGCCAAAGAAAAGCCGGCGGGAGCCAAAGGGATGATGAAGGATCAACTTCGCGATTTCATCGAGAGGATCTCCGAGACCAAGTATGTTTCGGATGAAGACGTGACGATGCTTCAGGGCGGGATCCTGGAAGGCGGCATCACAAGCCGTCTCGAGGTCGAGTCCCTGCTGGCGCTCGACCGTGTCGTCGACGCGGAGGAGAACTGGGGAACGACGCTCACCAAGCTCGTGGTCGATTTCGTCGTCTGGAACCGGGCGCCCCATGGCGTCGTCAGCAACGACGATGCCTTCTGGCTCGCCACCCTGCTGGAGATCAGCGGCCCATCCCCGAACGCCATGAACATCGCCTACGCTATCCTCGATGAGGCCGGCTATGTGGATGTGGCGCTCCTCGATTTCATCATGCGCGGACGCCAGCAGGCGAGGCTCTCCCAGATGGCTGCCTGAGGGATGTGCCTGATCTAACGCTAAATGCTGACGAAGCCCCGCTTCCCCAAGGCACGGATGTGCAGTAACGGAGGTGGGGCTTAATTGTTTGGGTGGAGCGTTCGAGGGTTCATGTTCGACAAGATCCTGATTGCGAACCGGGGCGAGATTGCGTGCCGGGTCATCAAGACCGCCCGGCGCATGGGCATCAAGACGGTGGCCGTCTATTCCGATGCCGATCGGGATGCCCTCCACGTGGAGATGGCCGACGAGGCCGTTCATATCGGTCCGGCCGCCGCCGCCCAATCCTATCTCGTGATCGAGAAGATCATCGAGGCCTGTAAGGCCACTGGCGCCCAGGCCGTCCATCCGGGCTACGGCTTCCTGTCCGAGCGCGAGGCCTTCCCGAAGGCGCTCGCCGAAGCCGGCATCGTCTTCATCGGCCCGAACCCGGGCGCCATCGCGGCCATGGGCGACAAGATCGAGTCGAAGAAGGCGGCGGCCGCCGCCAAGGTCTCGACCGTGCCCGGCTATCTCGGCGTGATCGAGGGGCCGGAGCAGGCGGTGCAGATCGCTAATGAGATCGGCTATCCGGTGATGATCAAGGCCTCCGCCGGCGGCGGAGG
This sequence comes from Microvirga sp. VF16, assembly GCF_016864375.1. Taxonomy (GTDB): domain Bacteria; phylum Pseudomonadota; class Alphaproteobacteria; order Rhizobiales; family Beijerinckiaceae; genus Microvirga. The sequence continues at coordinate 2,028,532 of NZ_CP069354.1, forward strand.
CAAGGGCATGCGCATCGCCTATTCCGCCGGCGAGGTCGCCGAGGGTTTCGCCCGCGCCAAGTCGGAGGCGGCGTCCTCCTTCGGCGATGACCGCGTCTTCATCGAGAAGTTCATCACCGATCCGCGCCATATCGAGATCCAGGTGCTCGGCGACAAGCATGGCAATGTGATCTACCTGGGCGAGCGCGAATGCTCGATCCAGCGCCGCAACCAGAAGGTCATCGAGGAGGCGCCGTCGCCGCTGCTCGACGAAGCCACCCGCCGCCTCATGGGCGAGCAGGCGGTCGCCTTGGCCAAGGCTGTCGGCTACGATTCCGCCGGCACGGTGGAGTTCGTCGCCGGCCAGGACAAGTCGTTCTACTTCCTCGAGATGAACACCCGCCTGCAGGTGGAGCATCCGGTGACCGAGCTAATCACTGGCATCGACCTCGTCGAGGAGATGATCCGCGTTGCCGCCGGCGAGAAGCTGCGACTGTCCCAGAGCGACGTGAAGCTTAACGGCTGGTCGGTGGAAAGCCGCATCTATGCCGAAGACCCGGTGCGCAACTTCCTGCCCTCGACGGGCCGCCTCGTCACCTACCGCCCGCCGCAGGAAGGCGAGCATCACGGCGTCACGGTGCGCAACGACACCGGCGTGTACGAAGGCGGTGAGATCTCGATCTATTACGATCCGATGATCGCCAAGCTCGTGACGCACGCTCCGACGCGCGAACAGGCGATCGAGGCGCAGGCCACCGCGCTCGATGCCTTCGCCATCGATGGCATCCGCCACAACATCCCGTTCCTCTCGGCCCTGATGCAGCATCCGCGCTGGCAAAGCGGAAAACTCTCCACCGGTTTCATCGCCGAGGAGTTCCCGCAAGGGTTCAAGGCGCCGGCACCGGAGGGCGAGGTGGCCTTGCGCATGGCGGCCGTGGGGGCCGCCATCGACCATCTGCTCAACGAGCGCAAGCGCCACATCTCGGGCCAGATGCGCCAGGTTTCCAGCGTAAAGTTCGACCGCGAGCGCGTGGTGCTGCTGGGGAGCCAGAGACACGAGGTCGTGATCGAGGACATCGAGGGCGGCTTTGCGGTCGTCATCGACGGTCAGGCCTGGCCCATCCTCTCGGGCTGGGTGCCCGGCCAGCCGGTCTGGACCGGCACGGTCGGTGGTGAAGAGGTCGCCGTGCAGGTGCGCACGATCCTCAACGGCGTGGTGCTGTCCCATGCCGGGGCCTCGGCCGAGGTGCGGGTCTATACCAGGCGCGAGGCTGAACTGGCGGCCCTGATGCCGGAACGGTTGGAGGCCGATACGGGCAAGCAGCTGCTCTGCCCGATGCCGGGGCTGGTGAAGGCGATCAGCGTTTCCGTCGGCCAGGAGATCAAGGCGGGCGAGCCGCTCTGCATCGTCGAGGCGATGAAGATGGAGAACGTGCTGCGCGCCGAGCGCGATGGCACCATCTCCAAGATCCACGCCAAGGAAGGCGACAGCCTCGCGGTCGATGCCGTGATCATGGAATTCGCATAAGGCCGACACATTCGGTTATTAGCCTGAGAAGCTGGTTCGATAGCGGGTACGCCGCAGCTTCCATCCTGAATGTCTGGCCCCTAAATCGCGGGCGGACTGCGATGAGATGCAGGGGCCCATTCCCTCCCCCTTGTGGGGAAGGCCAGGGTGGGGGTGTGAGCGATAGCCAATGAAGGTGTGGCGCTCACACCCCCACCTCCAACTCCTCCCCACTCTCATGTTCGCCATTTCAAGCAGCAGGCAACAGAAAAGTTCTGGCTTATCTGGCCAGCGGTTGAGGACAGCTGCACCCGGGCAAAGCAGGAGGCACGATCCTGAAACGACGGTTGATCATCCTCTGATACGCGGATCAAAACCGCAGGACCTGATGCGTCGCGGAGCTGCCTCGGTCTAGGAACCAGCGTCGGAGTGGATCCGGCTGGTAGTGGGTGGCGAGGGTTCTCCTGCCGGGATCGCACCTCCGGCCTTGCTCGGCTGCAGATGATGTTAATGAGCGCGGCGCACCTCCCTGAGTTGGATTGGCAGCGGATCAGCGGGGCCTACGCCTGCCGGGCAATGGCCCAGACAAAGCCAGCCAGTTCGCGGGCGATGGCGGTGGTCACCACAGTCGGCAGCTTGCCGGCTTGGGACAGTCGGCGATAACGCCGGCACAGCCGCAGCTGGGCCTTCCAGGCTGTGTCCCGGATCGTGGAAGCCAAGCCCTCCTGCCGCAGCAGCAGCTCGCGGCTGACCCGCGCCGGAAAGCGGTAACACCAGGCGGCTTCGATCAACAGGCGCCGGGCCGCCCCATTCCCGGCTTTGGTGATCCCACCCTGGCGTCTCCTCTGGCCGCTGGACTGTTCAGAGGGAACCAGCCCAAGGTAAGCCATCAGATGCCGCGGGTTGGCAAAGCGCGTCAGGTCACCGAGTTCGGCAATGATCGTGGCCGCGTTCACCAGGGCGATGCCGCGCAAAGCCTGCAGGGCTCGGACGACCGGAGCCAGAGACCAGGTGGGCAGGACCATCTCGATCTGACGCGTCAGCCGGTCCCGTCGCTCTGTGGCAGCTTCGACCGTCGCGATGAGATCCTCCAGCACAACGTGGTGGATCTCCTGGTCAAAGCGCAGTCCGGCCAGCCAACGCCGGTGCATCAGGGTCCAAGCCGGTCGGTTGTAATGTCGCCCATGGCGCAGGAGAAAGCCCGAGAGCTGCTGACGGGCTTGGCGCAAGGCTCGCACTGCCGCCAGACGGGCCCGAACCAGATCGCGCAGGGCCTCATGAGCCGGATCAGGAACCCAGACGGAGGTGAGTTCGCCGGCCCGATGCAGCCTGGCCAAGTTGCTGGCATCGCGCCGGTCGGTCTTGATGCGCTCGCCTGGCTTGCGCGGGATCAGTGAGGGAGCCACCACCACACACACGTGCCCGGCCGCCGTTAGTTGACGCTGGATGCCATAGCCGCATGGACCCGCCTCGTAGCAGAACCGCAGAGTGCGGCCTGTGCATCCCAGCTTGTCCACCAGCTTTTTGAGATCTGCAGGCGTGTTGGCGATCCGGCCATACTCGCGCACTTCGCCGCGCTGGCCCTCTTCAGCCAGCGCCACCGTGATGGTGTCTTTGTGCACATCCAATCCGACAAAGATGATAGGCTCACCCATGACCCGTCTCCGATGCATGAGGCTCGGCGCCGAACCATCCGGCGCAATCCTCGAACACCTGCATACTGTGAGACGGGTCGCCCCAATCTCAGGCGAACATTTGGTCTAGGGGGAGGAGGGCTTGCGACCTCTCCGAGAAAGAGGTGGGGTCAGCAACAAAGGATGCGTTAGTCCATGCCCCTCTATTTCGCCTATGGCTCCAACATGGACCAGGCCGCCATGCTCCAGCGCTGTCCGGCTTCGAAGCCGGTCGGCATCGGGCGGCTCATGCGCCACCGCTTCATCATTTTCGACGAAGGCTATGCCTCCGTGATGCGCGATCCGCAACGCGCGGTCTGGGGCATGGTGTGGGATCTGGCGCTCGCCGATGTGCCCGCTCTCGACCGCTATGAGAGCCTTTCGACCGGCCTTTACACCAAGGTGATCCAGCCCATCGTGACGGAGCATGGGCCGCGCCGGGCTGTCGTTTATATCGGACGGAGCACCAAGCCGGGAACGCCGCTGCCGGGCTATATGGAAGGGGTGGTGGAGGCAGCCAAGCACGCGGGCCTGCCGGAGGATTACATCCGAAGCTTAGGTATATGGCTGCCGAAGACGCAGATGGCGGCACCGGTTCCTCAGGCTCCTAAAGTCCGACCGCTCTGGAGCGCTCCCTCGGGGACGATCCGCAAGTCCCGCTGAGTCTCAATCTCCGGGAGAACCTTCCCCACGGGAGCGCGTTGAGTCGCCGTATTGCGTAGGAGGTTCGCTCATGGACACGAAGACCCACTCCATCTGGAAAGCCTATGGCTATGCCTGGATCACCTTGGGTTTCTTCATCATTTCCCTGATCGGTCACTGGCTCTTCGGCTGGTTCGCCTATGTCAGCGAACAGCAGGCCCACGCCCAGCCGATCCAGACCTCCGAATATCTGGTCGAGATGATGCGGGACACCCTGGAGAATTGGCAATCGGAATTTCTGCAGCTCCTCTGGCAGGTCGGCGGTCTCGCCATCCTTCTTTATGTCGGCTCGCCCCAATCCAAGGAAGGCGACGACCGGGTCGAAGCGAAGATCGACGAGATCCTGCGCAAAGTGGACCCGCAGAATGGCGAGCGTATCATCCAGACGCTCGATGAGGATTACGCCGGGCGCCATACCGATGCCCGCCACGCACACCGCTGAAAGACGATGACCGAGAGCCGAACGTCACATGTTCTGATCCATGGACGCGTCCAGGGCGTGAGCTTTCGGGCCTGGACGCAACATCAGGCGGAACTGCATGGGCTGAAAGGTTGGGTTCGCAATCGGCGAGACGGCACCGTCGAGGCAGTGTTTTCAGGTCCGGAAAACCTCGTCGAGGTGATGCTCAAGGCCTGTCATGAGGGGCCTTACGGCTCCCATGTGACACAGGTCGAACTCCTCCGTGCTGGTGACGCGGAAGTCGATGCTTCGGGCCGGTTCGAGATCCGGGGAACCGTCTAGCTTTTCGCTGGCTCCGTAGTCTCCACAGGGCCTCCCGCCTTCTTCCAGGCGGTGAAGCCGCCCTCCACATGGGCGACAGGCTTCAACCCCATATCCTGTGCCGTCGCCGTCGAGAGAGCCGAGCGCCAGCCGGCGGCGCAGAAGAACACGAAGGTCTTGTCCTGGGCGAAGACCGGCTTGTGATAGGGGCTTTCAGGATCGATCCAGAATTCCAGCATGCCGCGCGGACAGTGAACAGCGCCGGGCACGCGTCCTTCTCTTTCCAGCTCCCGCGGATCGCGCAGGTCCACGAACACCACGTCCTCCTGGCCATGCAGAGCCATGGCCTCGGCGACAGGCAGCGTCTTGATCTTCGCATGGGCCTCGTCGAGCAATGTCTTGTAGCCGCGTGTGATGGTCTGAGGCATGACAGAATGTTCTTCCTGTTTGAACCCTTCAACAAACTGGGCAAGATGGAAGCGGAGTCAACCGGAGGCGACGGGTGCTGGGTTTCACCAATCTCGATTATGTGGCGCTGGCCTTTTTTCTGATCGCCTGGTTCGGCTATCACGCCGCGCTCGAGCTCACGCCCGCCGGGCAGAGAAGCCTGAATAAGATCATGAACCAGTACCGGTATCGCTGGATGGAGCAGATGGTGGTGCGCGAGAACCGGATCGTCGACACCACGATCATGGCCTCGCTCATGAACGGTACCGCCTTCTTCGCCTCGACCTCGCTGATCGCCATCGGCGGCGTGCTGGCGCTGCTGCAATCCACCGACTCGGTGCTTCCCGTCTTTGCCGACCTTCCGTTCGGTCCTCCGCCGACGCGGCTTGCCTGGGACGTGAAGGTGATCGGACTGGCGGTGATCTTCGTCTATGCCTTTTTCAAATTTGCCTGGGCGTACCGCCTCTTCAACTACATGGTGATCATCGTTGGCGCAGTTCCCGTCCTCAAGGAAAGCAACCAGACCGAGGCCCTCGCGGTGGCCCGGCAGGCAGGCACCATGAATGCGGTCGCCGGCAAGCATTTCAACCGGGGGCAGCGGGCCTTCTTCTTCTCGCTGGCCTATCTCGGCTGGTTTGTGAGCGCTTATCTTTTTATCGCGGCGACGGCCGGCGTTCTGCTCGTCATGTGGCGGCGCCAATTCCTGTCGGATGCGCACGATGCAGCCTTGAGGTCGACCGATGTCTAAGAATGCGACGCCGGAGGAGCTGGAAACCGCGATGCTGTCCCTTCTTGAGGAGCGTGGCCCCGGCAAGACCATCGGCCCGGCCGATGTGGCGCAAGTCCTCGGCGGCAACCAGCCGGAGGGATGGGGGCCGCTCATGCAGCCGGTGCGGAAGGTGGCCGTGCGACTCATGAAGGAGGGGCGCATCGTCATCCTGCGCAAAGGACGTCCCGTTGATCCCGACGATTTCCGCGGCACCTACCGGCTGGCGCTGCCGCCCGAAGCGGAAACCTAAGGACTTGGAAACAGCCTCGACGTGCGGCCCGTCGCATAATAGCCGATCAGGCCTGCCCATTCCTTCGTGCCGAGATCGAGCCGCCGCAAGCCTTCCGAGATGAAGGCGAAGGGGCGGTGCGTATTGCGTCCGCCGCCGGTGCGGAAATCGACGGGATAGGGCGTGACCGGAAACTCCGCCTTCTCGAACACGCCAACGGCCCGCGGCATGTGCCAGGCGGAGGTTACGAGTAGCCAGCGCTCGCCCTCCTGGGGCTTCGCGAGATCACGTGAGAAGAGCGCGTTCTCGGAGGTCGTGCGTGAGCGGTCCTCCACCAGGATGCGGGCCGGGTCGATGCCGACACTTTTCAGATAGGCCGCGATGATGGGAGCCTCCGCAGCACCATCGCCGAAGACCGTGCCTCCACCTCCCGAGATCAGGATGCGGGCGTTCGGATAGCGGTGGGCAAGCTGAATGGTATCGAGCACGCGCTCCGCCGATTCATTGGAGACGATCATACCGCGGGAGGCGGAATCCGCAGCCTCGACGGAGCCGCCAAGAAGGACGATGCCGTCCACCGGCCTGCCGTCGTCGCGGAAGGGCGGAAAGCGCTCTTCCAACGGAGTCAGGACGTAGCTGGCGATGGGCAGAAGGCCGAGACCGATGGTCGCCAGCGTCATGGCGAGGCTTAGACCGATGCCGAACAGACGCAGTCGCTTGAAGAAAGCGAGGATCAGCCCGAGCAGGATGAGACTGATCAGGAGGTTGGATGGCGTGGCGAAGAACCACGCGACTTTCGAGAGGTAGTAGAACACCCGCCATCCTTACTCGGTTCAGTCTTACGACTTGTTCAGTTCGGCCTCGTAGCGGGCCTTGGTCTCGGCATTCGGCGGATAGAGGCCGGGGAGGGGGACGCCCTTCTCGACCTCGCGCATGACCCAAAGCTCGTAACGCTCCTGCTCGACGGCAGCCTTGGCGACCTCTTCCACCATGGCGGCGGGGATCACCACCACGCCGTCCCGGTCGGCGACGATCACGTCATCCGGGAAGATCGCGACGCCGCCGCAGCCGATGGGTTCCTGCCAGCCGACGAAGGTGAGGCCGGCCACAGAGGGAGGTGCCGCGACGCCTGCGCACCAGACCGGCAGGTGCGTCCCCTCGACGCCGACCGCATCGCGCACCACGCCGTCCGTGATCAGCGCTGCGACGCCGCGCTTCTGCATGCGGGCGGTGAGGATGTCGCCGAAAATGCCGGCATCGGTGATGCCCATGGAATCGACCACGGCGATGCAGCCTTCCGGCATGTCCTCGATGGCCGCACGGGTGGAGCGCGGGGAGGCCCAGGATTCCGGCGTCGCCAGATCCTCGCGCGCCGGCACGAAGCGTAAGGTGAAGGCGCGGCCGACCATCTTTTCCGTGGCGTTGAAGGCCGGCATCGGCCCTTTCATCCAGCAGCGGCGGACGCCCTTCTTCAGCAGCACGGTGGTGATCGTGGCGGTCGAGGCGGCGCGCAGGGCATCGGCGATGGTCTTGTCGAGGGTCATGGCGGTTTCCTGATGGTGGATCGGGCTTTCATAGCGTTCCGGCCGAATGAGCGCCATCTCAGAGTCTGGCTTACAAATTATTGGCAGTTCGCATGGAATGCAGGCGCATTTTCCCTCCCCCTTGTGGGGAGGGGGCAAGGGGGTGCTCAACTCTCTCTTATCGTGCCTCAGTCGCGGTCGGGCGCACCCGGCGGGAAGAAATGGCGATAGGGCCGGGCCTCGTTGACCGCTCGCGCGAAGGACGGACGGGCGAGGAGCTTTGTCCGGTAATCCCGGACGTGCGGATACGCCTCTCCGATGGGGTGAACCCAGTCGGCATAGAACAGCGACGGAGCCGCCGCGCAGTCGGCGGCGCTGAACGACGCCCCCGCTGCCCATTCGCGCCCGGCGAGCGTCTTGTCGAGCCAGCCATAGGCCTTGTCGAGCATCGCATGGGCATCAGCCACGCCAGGGGGATCGCGATCTCCCTCCTTGCGGATGTGATCGAACACAATCTTCTGCATCGGCGTCATGACGTAATTGTCGAAGAACCGATCCATCAGGCGCACATTGAGAGCCTCTCGTGGGTCCTCGGGGATCAGCCGCACCGGGCCTGGGTGATAAAGTCCCAGATACTCGATGATGACGATGGCTTCCATCACGGTGCGGCCATCGTCCACGAGCACGGGGAAGCGCTTGATCGGCCAGAGCGCCTCCAGCTCGGCGTCGATCTGCTCATTGCCGAGCATGCGGTAGTCGAACGGCGTGCCGTTCTCGTACAGCGCGGTCAGGACTTTCTGGCAGTACGAAGAGAAGGGATGCGCGTAGAGCTGCAGGGTCATCGAGGCCTCGCGGTTATCAATGAATTCCTCACTGTAACCGTTTCGGTCCACATGGTCATCGCAGGAGCAAACTTCCTCAAAGTCTGAGTCATTCATCACTGGGTGGCTGGCGCTGGGATGTAGGCGCTATTCCCCTCCCTCCTTGTGGGGGAGGGCTAGGGAGGGGGGTGTGAGCGCCATGCTGGTTCCAGTCCTGCGCAGCACCCCCCTCTCCAACTCTCCCCCACATCTCCAACTCTCCCCCACAAGGGGGAGAGGGTCGGTCGCGCCTCACTCCTTTATGGGCCACCTCTTATGCCGTCTTGGCGAAGAGCTCGCGGCCGATCAGCATGCGGCGGATCTCGCTGGTGCCGGCGCCGATCTCGTAGAGCTTCGCGTCGCGCAGCAGGCGGCCCGTCGGGTAGTCGTTGATGTAGCCGTTCCCGCCGAGAAGCTGGATCGCGTCGAGAGCCATCTTGGTGGCGTTCTCGGCGGCATAGAGGATGGCGCCGGCGGCATCCTCACGGGTCGTCTCGCCCCGGTCGCAGGCCTTGGCGACCGCATAGACATAGGCCTTCGCCGCATTCATGGTCACATACATGTCGGCGACCTTGCCCTGCACGAGCTGGAATTCGCCGATGGCCTGTCCGAACTGCTTGCGCTCATGGATATACGGCAGCACCACATCCAGGCAGGCCTGCATGATGCCCGTGGAGCCAGCCGCCAGCACGGCACGCTCGTAATCGAGGCCGGACATGAGCACGTTCACGCCCTTGCCGACCTGGCCGAGCACGTTCTCCTCCGGCACCTCGCAATCCTGGAACACCAGCTCGCAGGTGTCGGAGCCGCGCATGCCGAGCTTGTCTAGCTTCTGATGCGTAGAGAAACCCTTGAAATCCTTCTCGATCAGGAAGGCGGTCATCCCGCGGGGGCCTGCCTCCGGGTCGGTCTTGGCATAGACCACCAGGGTCTCGGCGGTGGGGCCGTTGGTGATCCACATCTTGTTGCCGTTGAGCACATAGCGGTCGCCGCGCTTCTCGGCGCGGGTGCGCATGGAGACCACGTCGGAGCCGGAGCCGGGCTCGGACATGGCGAGTGCGCCGAGATGTTCGCCGGAGATCAGCTTCGGCAGGTAGCGGCGCTTCTGCTCCTCGTTGCCGTTGCGGCGGATCTGGTTGACGCAGAGGTTCGAATGGGCGCCGTAGGAAAGGCCGACCGAGGCGGAGGCGCGGGAGATCTCCTCCATGGCGATCACGTGCTCGAGATAGCCGAGGCCCGCGCCGCCATATTCCTCCTCGACCGTGATGCCGTGCAGGCCAAGATCGCCCATCTGGGGCCAGAGGTCGCGCGGGAACTGGTTGGTGCGGTCGATCTCCTCCGCCCGCGGTGCGATCTTCTCCTGTGCGAAGTCGCGCACAGTCTCGCGGATGGCATCGGCGGTCTCGCCGAGATCGAAATTGAAGCTCTTGGCGGCATTCGGCAGCATCTCTTGTCCTCCCAATTCCATTCCTCGGCCCGCTGAAGCGGGTCGCGATGGATCGCTTTTCTGATCGCCCATTTTGGTCAGCAATGCTGCCCTTATCAAGGCCGGATCGCTTGGAAAAGGAAAGGTGGGGCTGTCCCAGCGACCGGCAATTGGTCGTAAGCCATAAAGAAAAGGCTCCCTCACGCTGGGTGAGGGAGCTCGATCTTGGCTGGAGCCAGCCGAAACGTCAGAGAACGAAGTCGTCGAGGTGGAGAGCCTTAGGCTTGTTCTTGAGCAGGATCTGGAACTCCGCTTGGGTGTCTCTATCGGTGTTGCCCGAGAGGATCCCTGTCTTCGAATCGTAGTGGAGTTGCCCTGCTTTCGTGAAAGCCGCTTTGCCCTTTAACAGAACCTTGAAGGCATCGTTCCTTTTTGTTGGGCTATTCGCATCGAGCTTGCCGAGATCGATGAGATCAACACCAGTTTCGAAGTCCGTGATCGTATCTCGCTTGCTGCCGGTTCCGAGATCCGCATTCTTCATGACGACGAAGAAGTCTTCACCCGCTCCACCCGTCAGAACGTCCTTGCCCTGACCGCCGACAAGGATGTCATTGCCGGCTCCGCCATCGAGGGTGTCCTGGCCAATTCCGCCTATGAGGGTGTCGTCGTCGAGGGTCCCGAGCAGAACGTCATTGCCTTTCTGACCAACGATAACCTCACCTTCGGGTTCGGGAACAGGGTCGGGCTCCGGAACTGGATCGGGTTTCGGATCAGATAGGATTGCGAGGACCTTGTCCAAATCCCATACGGCGCCGTCCGCGAAAACCAGCTTCTCGATATGGCCACCCTTTTCCGAGGCGGCGAGATAGTTTCTGATCGTCAGAGCGCTGTCATCCAACGAGACAACTAAGGTGCCGTCGAGATGCATTTGCAGCTTCACGGCGGACGAAGCCGTGCCGATCTGAACGGTGTCCGCCCCTCCGGCATCCTCGATCAGGTCGAAGCCCTTGGTCTCGCCCCATACATAGACGTCGTCACCCATGCCACCGAACAACGCGTCGTCACCGGCGGCGCCATCGAGAGTATCGTTACCTTGGCCGCCTTGAAGGGTGTCGTTGCTCTCAGTCCCCACAAGGTAAAGATCCTTGGACGGAGGAGGATTGGGACGATTCAATATCTCCAGAACGTCGTTTCGGCTCCAGGTAACACCGTCCGAGAACATCAGGTTCTCGATATACCGCCCTTCGGCGCCTGTCGCGAGATAGTTCCTGATGGTGAGATTCTGCCCATTCAAGGAAATGACAAGGGTTCCGTCCAAATGGCCGAACAAGGTCACTGCAGACGATGCAGCGCCGATGTAAGCCGTGTCCATGCCTCCAGCATCCTGGATCAGATCGTTGCCGCTGCCGGGATTCCACACGTAAACATCGTCGCCTTTGCCGCCGAACAGAGCGTCGTCACCGAGAGCACCATCCAGAGTGTCGTCTTTATCACCGCCCTGGAGCGTATCATCTCCCGCGGTGCCGGTGATGAATTCGCCTTCCGAGGTCTGATCGGGCACGTTCTCCAGGACAGCAAGGACATCTTCCAACCCCCATTCGACGCCATTCGAGAAGACCAGCTTTTCGATCTGGCCGTTCTTGAACGGGGCGTCGCTGAAATAGCCCTCGATCGCGAGTTGATCGTCTCCAAACTTAATGATGAGAGGATATCCTTTCTCTCCCAGCCGTCCGAAGAATCTGAGCTGGTCCGGGGTTGCGTCGATCAGAACCTTGTCGCTCCCGCCGTAATCACGCACGACATCGACGTCATGGCCGGGGCGCCAGATGTAGACGTCGTCGCCATACCCACCTTCGAGCAGGTCGGTGCCGGCGCCACCTTCGATCGTGTCGCCGAAGTCGGTTCCGGTGAGAACTTCATCGGCATCCGTGCCGACGAGATATACGCCAAGCTGAGGTGCCGGGTTGGGAAAGCCTTCCCATAATTCTTTTGGATTTGCTGAGAAGATATCGTTCGGACGGCTCTTAGACATCGGGATCCACTCGCGCCAGAGTGAGTGATACATGGTATCGTATCATATTCTGACTGAGATAGGAAGTTCTTCCCTAAGGAGAGGCTCTTTAGCGCATCGTGCGGAAAAGTGGATCCGGTTTTCCGCGCCCAACGATGCGCCGCTTATAGGAGGGAGCATCGGAATTGATCCCAAAAGTGGAGCCCACTTTTGGGATCAATTCCGATGCTCTAGCTCAGGATTGGAGCTTCAAAGGTCCCGTCGGAGCTCCCGGCCGATGATCTTGGATGAAACTGTCCGGCAGGATTGAGGTGGCTACTCGTCGATGCTCGCCGTCTGTACGGTGTCCATGCTGCGGCAGACGCCCTGTGCACTGAGGCGACCATGGTCGCGGGGGTCGCAGGCGCTCTGGACGAACATGCGCCACTGGTTCTCGGTGCCATAGAACGTGTTGCGGTCCACATCGCCCTTCACGCCGGGAACCCGGCCCGTCGTCGTGAACTGCCAGAAGGTCCAGCGGCGGTCGTTGTAGCGCACGTGGGGCTCGGCTGCCGTGCTGCGGATCCAGTACGGGTAGTCGTTGAACTCGCCCTCCAGGATCTCCTTATGGAAGGTGATGTCGGTGTAGATGATCGGCCGCTTGCCGGTATGCGCTTCCATCTCGCGCAGCATCACGTTGATCATGGCGAGCGCCTGCTCGCGCGGAACCTTTTTCGGGCAGTTCACCGACTGTCCGTTCCACTCCACGTCGAGAACCGGGGGGAGGGCGTGCGGATCCTGAGGCACGTTGCGCCTGAACCAGGCGGCCTGCTCATGGGCCGGACGGCACCAATAGACGAAATGGTAGGCGCCGCGCGGAACGCCCGCCTTCTTGGCCTCCCACCAGTTCTCATGGAACTTGCTGTCGATATGGTCACCGCCCTCGGTCGCCTTGATGAAGGCGAACTTGGTGCCGGCCTGGTGCAGGGCGGCCCAGTCGACGTCACCCTGCCACTTGGAGATGTCGACGCCGTGGATCGGCAACCGGTGAGCCGTCGCGACGCCCTCGTGCGGACGGGCGTCACCCTTGGTCGGGTAACGGCCCGACGAGGGGGCGATGGCGCAGGAGGCGAGACCCAAGGCGATTGCAGCGAGCGCGCTGAACCGGGCAGCCCGAACGAATGTCGTTAGGCCGGAACTCTTGGAGCGGCTGGAGGAGCGGCGGCGAGTCTTCATCGGTTCAACTGTATTGTACGCAAAACGGGATCGCACCAGAGATGCCGGAAGAGCGTTAACAGGCTCTTACGACAGCGGTGCGAAGCGAGCCTACAGATGAAACCAGGCCGTTGCGATACCTAAAAAGGCTAGGAAGCCGACGATGTCCGTGATGCTGGTGACGAAGGGTCCAGACGACACGGCTGGGTCGACGCCGAGCTTGTTGAGGGTCAGCGGCACGAAGATGCCTCCGAGGGCCGCGAAGATCAGGACCGTGATGAGTGCGAGGCCGATCACGATCCCGAGCTGCGGCGACTGGAACCACAGACCGGCCACGCTCCCCAGGATGACGGCGAAGACCAGCCCGTTAAGCAGGCCGACCGCCGCCTCGCGGCGGATGATGCGCCAGGCATTGGAGCGCCCGAGCTCGCGGGTGGCGAGCGCCCGGACGGCGACAGTCATGGTCTGGGTGCCGGCATTGCCGCCCATGGAGGCGACGATGGGCATCAGGATGGCGAGTGCCACCATCCGCTCGAGGGACTCCGAGAAGAGCCTGATGACGCTCGCGGCCAGGAAGGCGGTGCACATATTGGCGAAAAGCCAGGGAAAGCGGCTTCTCTGGGTATAGAGCACCGTATCGGAAAGCTCTTCGTCCGATTTCACGCCGCCGAGCTGCTTGATGTCGGCGTCCGCCTCTTCCTCGAGCACGTCCACGATGTCATCGACAAGGATAACGCCGACGAGCCGGCCTGACTCGTCCACCACTGCGGCGGAGACGAGGTTGTAGCGCTCGAACAGGCGGGCGACTTCCTCCTGATGCTCGGTTGCCTCCACCCGGTCGGGCTCGGCGTTCATGATGTCCTGGATCGTCACCGGGCGCTTGGAGCGCAGGAGCTTGTCCAGGGGAACCGCTCCGAGCAGATGAGCGGCCGGATCGATGACGAAGATCTCGTAGAAGGTCTCCGGCAACTCCTCCGTCTCGCGCATGAAGTCGATGGTCTGCCCCACCGTCCAGAACGGCGGCACAGCGATGAACTCGGTCTGCATGCGCCGTCCGGCGCTGTCTTCCGGGTAGTCGAGGGAGCGCTGGAGGGCGACGCGCTCGATCGCGGGAAGCTGATCGAGAACCTCTGCCTTCTCCTCTTCGGGAAGGCTTTCGAGAATGGTGACGGCGTCGTCGGAATCGAGGTCGCGCACGCCCTCGGCCACGGTCGCCGTCTCGAGTTCCTCGAGGATCTCCTCGCGGACCGCTTCGTCCACCTCGGTGAGGGCGGCGAAGTCGAAGGAGGTGCCGAGAAGTTCGATGAGACGCGGGCGCTGATCCGGCTCGAGCGCCTCGAGAAGATCGCCGAGTTCGGATTCGTGGAAGTCCTCGACGAGCTTCTGCAGGCGCTCGACCTCCGAGGCCTCGATGGCATCGGCGGCGGCGGCCAGGAATTCCGGATTGAGCTCGCCTTCCTCGTCCCTGAAGACCAGGGATTCGGTTTCAGGCCCATCGGGCTTCGGAAGCGGCGTCTTGTCTTCGACTTCCAGCATCAGCCGTCCTCTGAAGCTCTGAAGGTGGGTTGTCCGCCTTTTAGGTGCGCATGGAGGACCACGCAATGCGCCCAAAAGACTTTCTCGAAGAAACAGTTATTGGCCGTCCCTGCCAGCTCGATTCAGGGGGCTGAGACGATGGTTCAAGCCGCCTTGCGCTGAACAGATATGGTCAACAAAAAAGGCCCCGAAAGGGGCCTTTTTCGTCTTCGACACGAGCGTGCCGAAAGTTGGTGCGGTCAAGAGGACTCGAACCTCCACGGGTCTCCCCGCTACCACCTCAAGGTAGTGCGTCTACCAATTCCGCCATGACCGCGAACTCGGTTTCAGGACTGGTTTTCCTGAAGAGGTCGCCGCTCTAGCAGATCGATTGGGACACCGCAACCCCTTCCGTGGAGCTTGCGGCGATTGAGCTGAGCGAATGCCACGCTTGCCTATGGCGGTATAGGCGATAAGCGCCTGTAACGACTATATAAGCGGGAGTTTTAAGAAGAGTGCGAGGTTGACCCGTGCTCCTTCCAGGGACCGGAGCATTCCCGCTCCGCTTCCCGCCAAGTTCCAAGGTGAATCGGTGTCGAACCTGCGAGACAGCCTGACCGTTCAATTCCATCCCGACAGCGGCTCCGACCCCGTGGAATGGCTCATCACGGATGGCCTTGTCGGCTATGAGGAGGCAGTGGCCTTCATGGAAGCGCGCGCCGAGGCGATCGCTGCGGGTGACGCGCGGGAGCTGGTCTGGCTCGTGGAGCATCCGCCGCTTTATACGGCGGGGACTTCCGCTAAGCCGGCGGACCTCGTGGAACCTGACCGCTTTCCCGTTCATCAGACGGGGCGGGGAGGGCAATACACCTATCACGGCCCCGGGCAGCGGGTGGCTTATGTAATGCTCGATCTCAAGCGCCGCGCTCCGGATCTGCGTCGCTATGTGACCGCCCTGGAGGCCTGGCTCATCGCGACGCTGGATGCCTTCAACATCCGCGGCGAGCGGCGGGAGGATCGGGTCGGCGTGTGGGTGCGCAGGCCTGACAAGGGCGAGACTGCCGAGGACAAGATCGCCGCCATCGGAATCCGCGTCCGCCGCTGGGCCACCTTTCACGGCATCAGCCTGAACGTGGACCCGGATCTCTCGCATTTTTCCGGCATCGTTCCCTGCGGCGTGACCCAGCACGGGGTGACGAGCCTTGTCGATCTCGGGATCCCCGTCACGATGCCGGAGGTCGATGCGGCGATGCGCAAGGCTTTCGAGGAGATCTTCGGGCCGACGGAGCGGGTAAACGGACCGTTGCTCTTGAGCCACGGCGTCTAGGTTTTTCACAGCGGATACGGCAAGGCTTCTCCCCAAGACCGCTTCATGCTCTAAGCTGGAGCAATCGGCTGATCATTGGCGGAACTTCCATGCAACGTGCCCTTCTCGCTTCCCTCGTCGCCCTGGCCGCCTCGGCCTGCGCCGTCCGGCCTGCGCCGACGGAACTCGTCAAGATCGTCGATTCGCCTGCGGATGTGCTGGCTTGTACGCGCCTCGCCGAGGTCAGTCCCGTCACGCCGACGACGCCGGGAACCCACAGGCCCGTCGATATCGGCTTCGGCGTGACCCTCGGCCGTTCCACCTTCGGCTACGCCACCGAGGATATGCTCCAGGCGACCGTCGCGCTCGGCGGCACGCATCTCTACCTGCAGCAGGTCTCCCATGACTGGTCGCTTGTGCGCGGCATCGCCTACCGTTGCGGACCCGGCGTGGTGCGCGAAGAGGCAGTCATTCGTGCGAAAGGCTGACGTGACCTTCTGCTGAAGCCAGTTGCGCGGGCTCCTCGGTTCTAGGTACTGACGGTGAGGCTCTCCGGCTCGCCGCCGCGAAGGAGCCAGGAACAAGGGAGACCTGCGCCGTGCCCGTCATCGCCACCTCTGCCGATCTGACATCGGAAACCGCGCGGGCGAACCGTGCCGCCTGGGCCGAAATCGCCCAGGAACTCCAGTCCAAGCGGCAGTCGGTCGCCGAGGGTGGCCCAGCCAAGGCGCGGGAGCGGCATCTGGCCCGCGGCAAGCTCCTGCCGCGCGAGCGGGTGATGCGCCTCCTCGACCCCGGCGCCCCGTTCCTGGAGCTTGGCTCGCTCGCCGCTCACGGCATGTATGAGGACGCGATTCATGGTGCCGGCATCATCACCGGCATCGGGCGCGTCGAAGGCCGCGAGGTCATGATCGTCTGCAACGACTCGACGATCAAAGGCGGCACCTACTATCCGATGACGGTGAAGAAGCATCTGCGCGCCCAGGAAGTGGCGCGCGAGAATCGTCTGCCCTGCATCTATCTCGTCGATTCGGGCGGTGCGAACCTGCCGCACCAGACCGAGGTGTTCCCCGACCGCGAGCATTTCGGCCGCATCTTCTACAACCAGGCGACCCTGTCTTCGCTCGGCATCCCGCAGATCGCCTGCGTCATGGGTTCGTGCACGGCGGGCGGCGCCTATGTGCCGGCGATGTCCGACGAGACGATCATCGTGCGCCGTCAGGGCACCATCTTCCTCGGCGGCCCGCCCCTGGTGAAGGCGGCGACGGGCGAGGTGGTGTCGGCGGAGGATCTCGGCGGCGCGGAGGTGCATGCCCGGCAATCCGGCGTGGCGGATCACTACGCCACCGACGACGTTCATGCTCTCGCCATCGCGCGTCGCATCGTCGGCACGCTGAACACCCGCAAGAGCATCGACATCGACATTTCCGATCCCGTCGAGCCGAAATATGCCATCGCCGATCTCGACGCGATCGTGCCGACCGATCTCAAGAAGCAGTATGACATCCGCGAGGTGATCGCGCGCCTCGTCGACGGTTCCGAGTTCGACGAGTTCAAGCGCCTTTATGGCACGACGCTGGTAACAGGCTTTGCCCGGATCTGGGGCATGCCGGTCGGCATCATCGCCAATAACGGCATCCTGTTCTCGGAGAGCGCACAGAAGGGCGCGCATTTCATCGAGCTGTGCTGCCAGCGGCGCATCCCGCTGCTCTTCCTGCAGAATATCTCCGGCTTCATGGTCGGGCGCCAGTACGAGGCGGGCGGTATCGCCAAGGATGGCGCGAAGCTGGTGACCGCGGTGGCCTGCGCTCAGGTGCCGAAGATCACGCTTCTGGTCGGCGGTTCCTTCGGTGCCGGCAATTACGGCATGTGCGGCCGCGCCTATTCCCCGCGCTTCCTCTTCACCTGGCCGAACTCGCGCATTTCGGTGATGGGCGGCGAGCAGGCGGCAAGCGTCCTCGCCACCGTGCGGCGCGACAATATCGAGGCCGAGGGCAAGGCCTGGAGCACGGAGGAAGAAGAGACCTTCAAGACGCCGATTCGCGACAAGTACGAGAAAGAGGGCTCGCCCTATTACGCCACCGCGCGGCTGTGGGACGACGGCATCATCCTGCCCTCCGAGACGCGCCGTGTGCTGGCGCTCGCCTTCTCGGCTGCACTGAACGCTCCCGTGCCCGAGACCAGGTTCGGCGTGTTCAGGATGTAATCCGCCGGCTTAAGGCGCTACCTTGCGGCGGGATGGCTTACCCGCCGTATTGGCCTTCTGCCGGTCCAGCCTTTCGTTCTGCGCGTGCAAAGCCTCAGCTTCGGCGAGGGCTTTTTCGACCTCTTCATCGATGCGCCGATACTTCTCGTCCTCGATCTGCTGTTGCGCTTCCTCGACCGCGCCGACCGCATAGCCGGACAGCCCGGTTGGGTCGAACGAGCTTGCGAGGTTCAGCGCGGCTGATGTCATGCGGTGCTTGGCCTGGGTCTGCTGCGCGTCAGCGATCGCGGCAAGGGCGCCCGATCCCTCGGCTTCCTGCGGCATTGCAGGAGCCGCTGTCTGGGTGCAGGCGGCCAGGAGCGGAAGCATCGCAAGGACCAGACCAAAGGAAGTGAGACGCCGGGGAGCCATTGGCAGATTCCTGAAAAGCCCCATTTATCATGGGCGCGATCCTTGGAGGCCTCTCCAAACGGAGGGGAGGGCTGACAGTGACCATGAAGGATGGGACCGGTGCCTACGCGTCCGAGAAGGCGCGAGGCTTCTACGCGTCTCAGGTCATGAACCTGGCCGGCGTCGAAAATCGCCGGATCAGGGATGCCTTCGCAGAGGTCGTTCGCGAAGCCTTTCTGCCGCCCCCGCCATGGGCGGTCATCAGCATGGGTGTCGCGAGGCGGACCTCTGACGTCGCCGAGATTTACAACAACGTCCTCGTCGCCATCGATTCCGAGCGCGGCATCAACAATGGCGAGCCAGCCCTCCATGCAGCCTGGATCGATGCGGTCGATCCGCAGCCTGGCGAGACCGTGATCCATGTGGGTGCGGGGACCGGCTACTATACTGCCATCCTGGCGCTTCTCGTGCAGCCGGACGGGCATGTCGAAGCGTTCGAGTACGAAGCCGATCTGGCCGCCCAGGCGGCGAGAAACCTGACCCCTTATCCCAATGTGACCGTCCACGCGGCCTCCGCCTTCGGCCGGGTCTTGCCGAATGCCGACATCGTTTACGTCAATGCGGGTGCCATCGCCCCCGATGTGCAATGGTTGCGGGCACTCAATCCGGGAGGGCGGCTGATCTTTCCCTGGCAGCCGCACAAGGGCTGGGGGCCGGCGCTCCTCGTGACGCGCCGGGAGAGGGGATTCAGCGCGCACTCGCTCATGACGGTCGGGTTCATCTCGTGCAGCGGCACGACCGAGAAAATCTCGGTAGCAAACCTGCCGACCGAGGCCGACCTTGCGGACGTTCGCTCCGTCTGGATCAGGAGCGAACGATCTCCCGACGCGAACGCCATCGCGGTCTACGACGATGTCTGGTTCTCGTCTGAAGCGGTGGAGTCCTGACCGAACAGGGCCGGAATGGATCCGGCCCTGTTCGGTCATCTAAAGGCTAGAGCATCGGACCCAAAAGTGGGATCCACTTTTGGGATCAATCCGATGCTCCTCCTCTTGGCTGGCGCATCGTTCGGCGCGGAAAACCGGGGCCACTTTTCCGCACGATGCGCTAGATGACGAAGAAGTCGCTGTAGGTGAGCTTCAGGTTCTTCGAGAGCGTGGCGATCTTCACCTGAGACGCCGAGCCGGTGCCGTCCTTGTCGTAATAGAGCGCGCCTGACTTCTTGTCGTAGACGATCCGATCCTCGGCATCCTGTGCCTTGCTGCTCTTCACGAACATATCGCTCTTGAACTTCTTCGGCTTCGAGGCCGAGCCGGATCCCACTTTGGTGAAGTATTTGTTCTCCAACCAGATCGAGTCGTATTTCGGATTGAAGTCGTAAATCCGATCCACGTTCCTGGTCTTGTGCGGTGTCGTGTCGAAGACGAATGTGTCCTTGCCCGAGCCGGAACCGCCATAAAGCTTGTCGTTGCCGGCGCCACCATGGATGGTGTCGTTGCCGCCCTGGCCCTTGAGCGTGTTCACGCCCGCATGACCGAAGATCTGGTTGGCCGTGTTGGAGCCGGTGAGATTGGCGCTGACCCTCGACGATACGCCGGAGAGCTTGAGAAGCTCGATCTGCGCATCCGAGCTCAACGCATAGCTACCGCTGACGATGACCGTGTCCCGGCCTTCATTGACGGCTTCCTCGAAAACATCTCCGGCCTTGATGTAATAGGTGTCGTTGCCGGCTCGGCCTTTCAGGATCGCGGATCCGGTGCCGACGAACACGTCATCGAAGGATGAGCCCAGAAGGCCTTCGATGGAGCTGTAGGTATCGCCCGCCGCATCGCCTCCGCTGCCGCCCGCAAGGCTCGCCGTCACGCCGCTCCTGGCACTGGCGAAGGAGACTAAGTCGATGCCATCGCCGCCGCTCAGGATATCGGCACCTGCCCCGCCATCGAGCACGTCGTCCCCGCCTTCTCCGCGCAAGTGATCTGAACCGGCTGCGCCGCCCAGCGTGTCGCCAAAGCCGGTGCCGATATACTGATCGTTGAAACTCGTTCCAGCGTGTGAGATCGCCTTAGTGCGCGGATCCACGATCTGGGCTCGGATGCCCAACGGATCGTCCGGGCGGCCTGGGGTCTCGTCGCTCCAGCTTACCAGAATGCGGCCATCCGCCAGAGCGGTCAGGCTGACATCCGTTTGTTCGCCGAGGCCGGCATTGACGCGGATCTCGTCGCTGGCGCGGGTACCGAAGCGATCGAAGGTCACCAGACAGATATCGGACTTGGCTTCGTCATAGCGACTGGTGTCCTCGAAGGCCACGGCGAAGCCCCCGCCCGCGAGCGCCGTGACTGCCGGCCTCATCTGGCCGTTTTCCGTCGTCACGTTGACCCGGAATTCGCCACCCAATTTCGAGCCGTCGGCGTTCAGGATCTGCCCCATGATGCAGGAGCCTGAACCGTCGCCGGTCGGTCCATCGGGATGCTGCCAGACCACGACGATGCGGCCATCTTCGAGCAGGGTTGCAGCAGGGTTCTGCTGGTCGCCTGTTGTTGTGGTCGGAACCAGGAATTCCTGGCTGCCGGGAGCCGGCTGCCCGTCCGCCGTCATGATGCGGCCGATGATGGCAATGCTGGACGGATCGGCCGCTATGCTTCCCGAATAGAAGACGGCATAGTTGCCGTTATTCAGCCCGACCACGATGGGATTGGATCCAGCGGTCATAGGAACGGGAGTCTCGACACCGAGAGGATTGCCATTGGCGTCATATGCCTGCGCGGCCACACCGCCTGGAACAGGCGGCGTTTCATAGGTGATCACAAATCCGCCGTTGGCTGTGGCCGAGACATCGGGCCATCTTTGCATGCCATCTTTGTTGGAATTGACGAGGAACTCCGTCCCTAAGGCCTCCCCGGCCGGTGAGTATAGACGCGCACGGATCTCCGTCTGGTCATCTCCAGGTTGCCGGCTGAAATCCTGCCACGCGACGACGAAGCGGCCGTCGTTGAGCACGGCAATCGATGGTCGGCCTGTGTCTCCATCGGCCCCGGCATGATCGGTGATGATGAACTCGCCGCCCTTTTTCGTGCCATCGGCATAGAACACCTGTCCCCGAATTCCACCCCGGTCGTCTGCGAGACCCAGTCCCCAGACAGCGACGAAGGATCCGTCCTTCAGCAGCACCACGTCTGAAATGGACTGGTCATCCTGCGTGAAAGTGTTGACAAGAAATTCGGATCCCCAAAGGACAGGCGCAGCCATCGCGTGAATTCCCTGATTTCGCCGCTCGACGAGCGGGGTTCTCGATTGAAACAGGGTATCTTTATGGATCAGACCTGCCGTTGCGGATACTCTCTGAACAGGGAGTCTGGCGCAGTCGCCATTGCGGAATCCTGTCCCAAAATTGTTGCGGCCAAGCAACACCTTCAAACCTTCAACATCTTGCCCCTCTTGGCCCAAGCTCCGCCGTGATGCCGCCATAAACCGAGCGCTACTCCTGAAGCAGATTAAAGTGCTTCAAAACCAAAGCTTTACGGTACGATACCTGGGGCAGAACCTGGATTAAGGCTGTTGGCTGATCCTTCGTAAGGATCGTTGCATCGGTGGCGTGGCACATGGCAGATCACGGGAGTTCCAAAGAGCTTGGATCTCCGCGTGAGAACCGGCTGGGAAAAGAGTTGAAGCCATGGATGCGCGGTTGATCGACAAGTCGAAGCTGCCGAGCCGTCACGTGACGGTGGGGCCCGCTCGCGCGCCGCATCGCTCCTACCTCTATGCCATGGGCCTGACCAAGGAGCAGATCGCGCAGCCGCTCGTCGGCGTCGCCACCTGCTGGAACGAGGCTGCCCCTTGCAACATCTCGCTGATGCGACAGGCGCAAGCCGTGAAGAAGGGTGTTGCCGCTGCCAGCGGCACGCCGCGCGAGTTCTGCACCATCACCGTCACCGACGGCATCGCCATGGGCCACCAGGGCATGAAGGCGTCGCTGCCGTCGCGCGAGGTGATCGCGGATTCGGTCGAGCTGACCATGCGCGGTCATTCCTATGACGCGCTCGTCGGCATGGCCGGTTGCGACAAGTCTCTGCCCGGCATGATGATGGCGATGGTGCGCCTCAACGTGCCGTCGATCTTCATCTATGGCGGTTCGATTCTTCCCGGTTCCTTCCGCGGCCGACAGGTGACCGTGCAGGATCTCTTCGAGGCGGTCGGCAAGTACTCGGTCGGCGAGATGTCGGACGAGGACCTGACCGAGCTCGAACAGGTGGCCTGCCCATCGGCCGGCGCCTGTGGCGCGCAGTTCACCGCCAACACCATGGCGACTGTGTCCGAGGCTATGGGCCTTGCCCTGCCGTATTCGGCCGGCGCTCCAGCGCCCTACGAGATCCGCGACCGGTTCTGCGCCGCGGCCGGCGAGCAGATCATGGACCTGATCGCCAAAAACATCCGCCCGCGCGATATCGTGACCCGCAAGTCTCTTGAGAATGCCGCGACGGTCGTGGCGGCTTCCGGCGGCTCGACCAATGCGGCTTTGCACTTGCCAGCCATCGCGCATGAGGCGGGCATCAAGTTCGACCTGTTCGACGTCGCCGAGATTTTCAAGCGCACGCCCTACATCGCCGACCTGAAGCCCGGCGGGCGCTACGTCGCCAAGGATCTGTTCGAGGTCGGCGGCATTCCGCTGCTCATGAAGACGCTGCTCGATCACGGCTTCATGCACGGCGATTGCATGACGGTGACCGGCCGCACCATGGCCGAGAACCTCGCTTCCGTGAAATGGAACGAGCATCAGGACGTGGTCTATCCAGCCAACACGCCGATCACGCCCACCGGCGGCGTCGTGGGGCTCAAAGGAAACCTCGCTCCCGAGGGCGCCATCGTGAAGGTGGCCGGCATGGCGACGGACAAGCAGGTCTTTCGCGGTCCGGCGCGCTGCTTCGACGGCGAGGAGGCCTGTTTCGAGGCCGTCTCCACGCGCCAGTACAAGGAAGGCGAGGTTCTGGTGATCCGCTATGAGGGACCGCGCGGCGGTCCCGGCATGCGCGAGATGCTCTCCACCACGGCGGCGCTGTATGGCCAGGGCATGGGCGACAAGGTCGCACTGATCACCGACGGCCGCTTCTCTGGCGCGACGCGCGGCTTCTGCATCGGCCATGTGGGGCCGGAGGCAGCGGTGGGCGGCCCGATTGGATTGATCAAGGACGGCGACATCATCGCCATCGATGCCATCAAGGGCACCATCGACGTCGAGCTATCGGACGAGGAACTGGCCAAGCGCCGCGCTGAATGGAAGCCGCGCGAGACCAACGCTACCTCGGGCTATCTCTGGAAATACGCACAAACAGTGGGTCCTGCGCGGGATGGGGCCGTCACCCATCCCGGCGGAGCTGCAGAAAAAGAAACCTATGCGGACGTTTAAACTCCTCGCAGCCACGTTGTGGGTGGCCACCCTTGGTGCAGGCGCAGCCTATGCGCTCGATGCCGCGCCGCGTCCGCAACCGCTCACGCCTGCACTCTCGCCAGCCTTGGCGCCCGCCACCAAGTACGGTTCGGCACGCGATGCCCTGCGCAGCGGCATGCGCGACTACTATGCCGGCGACAAACTCGGAGCCGTGCACGCGCTCGAATATGCGGCGGGCCAGGGGCATTCGCTCGCGCTCTGGAAGCTCGGTCGCATGTATGCCGATGGCGACGGTGTCGAGCACGACGATCTGAAGGCCTTCGAATATTTCTCCAGGCTCGCCGACCAGCATGCGGACGAGAGCCCCGATTCCCCGAACTCCGCTGTCGTCTCCAGCGCCTTCGTGGCGCTCGGCACCTATTTCCTGGACGGCATCAAGGACACCTATGTCGCGGCCAATCCGGAGCGCGCCGTCGAGATGTTCAGCTACGCGGCGTCCTATTTCAGCGATTCCAACGCGCAGTACAATCTCGCCCGTCTCTATCTCGAGGGAACCGGCGTCCGAAAGGATGCCCGCCACGCGGCGCGCTGGTTCAACCTGGCGGCCGAGAAGGGACACACCGCATCCCAGGCGCTCCTCGGCCATCTGCTGATGACCGGGCAGGGCGTTCCGCGCCAGCGGGCCAAGGGCCTCATGTGGCTGACTCTCGCGCGCGAAGCCTCGACTGATGGGGCCAAGGATCAATGGATCGTGTCGCTTTACGACGAGGCCTTCGCGGCCGCGGACGAGAGCGACCGCAAGTTGGCGTTGGCTCTGCTGGAACAGTACATCCAGTCGCGGCGCTGACGCAGGCCAGTAAGCACCCCCTCACGTCATCACCGGCCTTGTGCCGGTGATCCCGATTGATTGAAGCGCTGCGCCTCACAGCATCGGGATGGCCGGGACAGGCCCGGCCATGACGTCCAGTGTTTATCCGAAGCGGCCTTCAGGGTGAGAAGAATCACTCGATATCCAGATCGACGATCACCGGCACGTGGTCGGAGGGCTTGTCCCAACCGCGCACGTCCTTTCGGATCGAGGTCGTCCTGAGCTTGTCCTGCGCCTGGGCCGAGAGCAACAGGTGGTCGATGCGGATGCCGTTATTCCGCTGGAAGGCGCCGGCCTGATAATCCCAGAACGAGTAGAGACTTGGCTGGTCGTTGCAGGCGCGCACCGCGTCGAGGAAGCCGAGATTGAGAAGCTCCCGGAACTTCGCCCGGCTCTCCGGCTGGAACAGGGCGTCGTTGGTCCAGGCGGCCGGGTCCATGGCGTCCTTGGGCTCGGGGATGACGTTGTAGTCGCCGCACAGGATCAGAGGCTCTTCGAGCACGAGCAGGCTTTTTGCATGGGCGCGAAGCCGGTCCATCCAGGCGAGCTTGTAGTCGAATTTCGGCGTGCCAATGGGATTGCCGTTCGGCAGATAGATGGAAGCCACCCGCACGGCACCGTTCGAGGTTGAGATCACCCCTTCCAGGTAGCGCGCCTGCTCATCGCTCTCGTCTCCGGGCAGGCCGCGGCGCACATCTTCGAGCGGGCGCTTGGAGAGGATGGCGACGCCGTTATAGGCCTTCTGGCCATGGGTGACGACGTTGTAGCCGAGTGCCTCGACCTCTCCTCGGGGAAAGGTCTCGTCCACGCATTTCAGCTCCTGCAGGCAGACCACATCCGGATCGGCGCTCTTCACGAAGGTGGCGAGGTGGTCCAGCCTCTGCTTGATGGAGTTCACGTTCCAGGTGGCAATGCGCATCGGGACATTCTCGCTCTTTCGGTCTGGTTGTTTCATCGGATTTTCGTCCTCGGCTGGCAAGCTGGAACTCGTCACCATCCCCACGGTTGCGCCTCATGCCCGAATCCTGGTTCACCCCCATCGACAGCTATTGCGAACGCCTCGGGACCGCATTCTGGGCCGAACCGCTGAATGCGGTGACGAATGGCGCCTTCATCGCGGCGGCTCTCTATGCCTTTGTGCTCTGGCGGCGGGCGGGAGGCCGGGACTGGCCGGCACTCTGGCTGATTGCCATCACCTTCATCGTCGGAACCGGCAGCTTCCTGTTTCACACCTTCGCCAACCGCTGGTCGCTCCTGGCGGATGTGCTGCCCATCGCCGTCTTCATCTACAGCTATTTTCTGCTCGCCATGGTCCGGTATCTCAATCTCGGGCTGGTCGTCGCCATCGCCGCGACTTTGCTGTTCGCCGCCTTCAACATGTCCTTCGGCCGTCTCTGGTTCGGCATTCTTCCCGGCATGACGCTGAACGGATCGGTCGGATATCTCCCGGCGGCCCTGGCGCTGTTCGCGGTTGGGACCGTCTGTCAGGTTTCGGGCGTGCGGGAAGCGGGCAGGGCGCTTCTGCTGGCGGCTTGCGTGTTTGCCCTGTCCCTGTTTTTCCGCTCCATCGATAGCACGGTCTGCGCGACAATGCCTGCAGGAACCCATTTTCTGTGGCATGTGCTCAATGCCCTCGTGCTCTTCATTCTCATGAAGGCCGCCATCGTTCATTCATCCCGGAAAAGCCCGATCCATGTCCAAGGTTGAAATCCACGGCTACGCCATTGTCTCCGACAACGACTGCATTGCCGATGCCTCGGGGCAGACGCCCGATGTGCTCCGCAACGATGCCGACTGGGCCTACTTCCAGGCCGAGCTCAACAAGTCCGACGTGACGGTGCTCGGCCGCCTGGGACATGAGGCCAATCCGAACCCGAGAGGACGCCTGCGGATGATCGTGTCTTCCTCTTCGACCGGCTTGGAGCGGCGCGCGGACGGCTGGTGGTGGAATCCTGAAAGTCTGCCCTGGGCCGAGGCGATCCAGACCGTGCTGCCGAAGGGTGGGCGCGTCGCCGTACCCGGTGGGCGTCTGGTGTTCGATCTTTTTCTGGGAATTGGATACACCGCCTTCCATCTGACACGGGCGGAGGGAACTTTCGTTCCAAACGGTGTGCCTGTCCTCTCAGGCTGCGATGACGATACGAGGGCCGAAGCCCTCCTGTCGGCACATGGATTGAAGCCGGGCCCCCGCCAGATCCTCGATCCGAGAGGGCCGGTGAGCCTGACAATTTGGCGGAACGGTAGCCAAGACTCATGAGTTTGCTTGGAGTTGACGTGCAACAGCGACCCAAAGGGAGGAGCCGATGCGTCACCTCACAATCTCAACCGCGCTGCTCGCAGGCTGCCTGATCGCCGGAGCGGCATGGGCACAGGGGGCCTCGGGCGGTTCCAGTAGCAGCTCGTCATCCTCGGCATCACCGTCCAGCGGCTCGTCGGCTACCCCGAGCGGTTCGACCCTTCGCCCGCCTGCCCAAGGCATGCGGGGAAGTGCCGATCCCGGAAACAGGGCAAGCCGTGCCGGCGGATCGACAGGGAACACGCCGGCAGGGAATTCAACCACCAGCGGCCCCATTCCTCCGCCCGGCACGGAGGGCAGCTCCGGGCCAGCCGCCACAGGCACGGTCGCAGGCAACAATCGCCTGCAACCGGGCGAGCGTTCTACCGTCGGCCCCAGCACGCGCGAGGAGAAACTCCTCGAAGAGGCCGACAAGAGGGTCAGGCGCGGAATCTGCCAGGGCTGCTGAAGAGCCTGTCGATGGTCAGGCGGCCTCGTCGAGGCCCGGATAATCCGTGTAGCCCTTGGTGTCGCCGCCATAGAAGGTGGCGCGGTCGGGCTCGTTGAGAGGCGCGTTGAGACGGAAGCGCTCCACGAGATCCGGATTGGCGATGAAGAGACGCCCGAACGCCACCAGATCGGCACGGCCGCTGGAGACGGCCTCGGCGGCCATGTCGCGGTCATAGCCGTTATTGGCGATATAGGCGCCGCGGAAAGAGCGGCGCAGGCCCTCGTAATCCACCTTCACGGCGTTTCGATCGCCTTGGGTGGCGCCTTCGATCACATGGATATAGCCAAGCCCAAGTCCGTCGAGTTTCTGTACCACATGGCTGAACAGAGCCTGGGGATTGGAATCGGCAGTGTCGTTGACCTTGGCAGGCGAGAGGCGGATGCCGACGCGTCCCTTGTCCCAGACCTTGAGCACGGCCTCGACCGCTTCGATGGTCAGGCGTGCCCGGTTTTCGATGGCGCCGCCATACTCATCAGTACGGTGGTTCGAGCCGTCCTTCATGAACTGGTCGAGCAGATAACCGTTTGCCGCGTGGATTTCGACGCCGTCGAACCCGGCCTCCTTGGCATTGCGGGCAGCATTCTCGTAATCGCGCAGGATGCCGGGAATTTCCGAGATATCGAGGGCGCGAGGCTCCGACACTTCCGCAAAGCCTTCCTCGAGAAAGGTCTTGGTCTGGGCGCGAAGCGGCGAGGGGCCGACAGGCGCGCCGCCGCCCGGCTGCAGCGAGGTGTGGGATACGCGGCCCACATGCCAGAGCTGAATGAAGATCCGACCGCCAGCCTTGTGAACCGCATCGGTCACCTTACGCCAATGGGCGACCTGCTCCGGAGAATAGATGCCGGGCGTGCGCAGGTAGCCTTGGCCCTGGTGGGAGATCTGCGAACCTTCCGAGATCAGGAGGCCGGCGCTGGCGCGCTGGGCGTAATAGGTTGCCGTAATATCGCGAGCCACATCTCCCTCCGCCGCCCGGTTCCGGGTGAGGGGTGCCATGACCAGACGGTTGGGCAGGGTCAGGTCGCCCAGCGTGAAGGGCTGGAACAATGCATTGGCATCAGCGCTCATCGTAAAACCTCGTTCGGTCCTGTGGAATTATCTATAGTACAGGTCGATACGAGATAATCAGCCCTCCTTTCGATGCAACGGAGGGCTGCTATGCAAAATTTCGATGCCTTGATGGAAACGGCCTGTTCAGGTCGGATTGCTGGCCTGATCGAGCTGCGCGATGTCATCCTTGTCGAGGCGCAGCTTCGTCGCCTGCACGAGATCACGGATCTGCTCCACGCTCGTGGCGCTGGCGATCGGCGCCGTGAGCCCCGGTCGTGCCATGAGCCAAGCGAGCGCGATCTGGGCCGGCGTCGTATTCCTCCGGGCAGCCACCGCGTCGAGCGCTGCTAGAATGCGCTTGCCGCGATCATCGAGATAGGCGGTCATGCGCCCGCCGCGCACACTCTTGCCGAAATCCGCTTCCGACCGGTACTTGCCCGTCAGGAACCCGCTGGCGAGACCGTAATAGGGAATGACGCCAACCTCCTCCTTGCGACAGAGCGGCTCAAGATCGGCCTCGTATTCGGCACGGTCGGACAGATTGTATTTGGGCTGCAGGCTTTCGTAGCGTGGCAGGCCGAGCTCGGTGCTGATCTCCAATGCTTCCTTCAGCCGAGCGGCCGTGAAGTTCGAGGCGCCGATGGCCCGCACCTTTCCATCCCGGATCAGCTCCTCATAGGCCCCGAGCGTCTCCTGCTGCGGCGTGTCGAGATCGTCGCGATGGGATTGATAGAGATCGATGTAATCGGTCTGAAGACGCTGAAGCGAGGCTTCCACCGCAGAGCGGATATAGCTCTTCGACAATCCCTTCCGGTCCGGTCCCATTTCGGAACCGACCTTGGTGGCGATCACGAGCTTGTCGCGGTTGCCGCGCGCCTTCATCCATTTGCCGATGATGGTTTCCGACTCGCCGCCTCTGTGGCCGGGCACCCAGGTGGAATACACATCCGCCGTGTCGATGAAGTTGAGACCCGCATCGGCATAGGCATCGAGCACCTTGAACGACGTCGCCTCGTCAGCTGTCCAGCCAAAGACATTGCCGCCGAGGCACAGGGGAGAAACCATCAAGTCCGAGCGGCCGAGCCGACGCTTTTCCATCTTCATCTCCATGATCCGCTTCCGATCTGGAGCTGATAAGGGCACTGGCGATACGGCAGGTCAAGAACGCGGCATCCGATCCGCTGTGATCGGGCGCCGTTTTCTGTTCGTGATCAGGCCGCGGCGCTCAAGGCGATGCCGCGGGCCTCCGCGAATGCAACGAGCTCGGATTCGTTGCCGACGCGATGGCGCTGATCGATGGTCCAGCCACTCTCGTCGCGCACCACGATATAGCCCCGTGCCTGCAGACGGGAGATTACCGCCTGAATGCCGCTCGACTCGGTCTTCGTCACACCGCGCTCGGCGATGAAGCGCTCGATGGCCGCCTGTGCGGCCTGCGCGAGATCAATCGCATCAGCGCGGTTCGCAGGCTTGGCCTTCGCTTTGGCCTGCGCCAGCACGCGCCCAGGATCGCGGCGAACGGACTTCCAGCCGCCGCGACCGGATGTCTGTGCGTTGGCCAGTTCCGGCTCCGTCGAACGGACAACGGCAGGAGCTTCGGTAACGAGGATCCGCGGTGCCGGCGGAGGAGCCGCGGGCTGCGGGGCAGGGTGGAGAGCCGCAACCTGCGAGACGCCTCGTACCGCAGGCAGGACTGCTTTCTTCACATCCGCCTTTGGCTTCTCCGCAGGCTTCTGGACGGTAAGCCGCGCCTTCTCCTGCAGGGCCTTCTCTTCGCGGGCCCGACGTGCCGTCTCCTCTGCTTTGCGCGTCTCTTCCGCTTTCCGTTTAGCCTCGGCCTCGGCCTTCCTGGCCTCCATGGCCTGACGCTTCGCTTCCTCTTCGGCCTTCTTCGCCTCCACATCGCGACGGGTCGCGGCCTCGGCCGCGCGCTTGACCCGAACGAGGAGACGCTGGTCGATGCGTGCCTTCTCGGAAATCGCTGCCCGTGCGGCCCGGATCATTCCGGCTTCGGATTCTGCGATGGAATTTTTCAACCGCTCGGCCATGGATGTTTCGAGAGTCTTGAGCGCCTGAACAAGCGCCGCCTGAACGTCGATTGCCTGCGGCAGGATGAGCGGAGCCGATGCAACTGGCTGTGCAGGAATCTCGATCCGGCTCGTAGAAATCTCGCGCTTCGGAGCGGATTGCCGAGGCGGCGTTTGAGCCGCAGACTTTGCCGGCACAGGCTTTGGCGATTGCATCTGCGCTGCTTTAGGACGCACCGTTCCTGCTGCCGTAATTTTCGCCAGCTTGGAAAGATCGCGAACGCCGATCAGGCCGAGATCCTGCATCTTCCAGCGGATCTGGGTCACCGTTCTTCCGAGCTCAGCGGCAATATGTTTGTCGGTCATCGGCGGATCGGCCGAGACGAGTTCGCGCAGGCGTGCGACGCTGGCTTCATCCCAGGACTGGTGGGGTTGAACGAGGGTGCCGATCAGCCGTGCCCTGGCATAGGTTGCCGGAACGGGTCTTCCCAGTTTCGCGGCGGTGACGGGAACCGGAATCCTGGCTTCCCTGTCGCGACGCAGAATCTCAAGTTCTTCTTCAGTCCAGACCCTGTTCATTGCAGGGCTTCTCCTTTTCTCAGCTCGAGAATCGGACCCAAAAATGGTCTCCACTTTTGGGATCGATCCGATGCTCAATCCCTTAAGCGGCGCATCGTTTGGCGCGGAAAGCCGGGTCCACCTTTCCGCACGATGCGCTAGGCTGGGATCCGGCGAACCTGCATCGCGAGAAGAAGAGCGAGTGCGAAGGGAGAAGGAAATTCGCCGGATCGTGCCGGCGACGGATAACCGTTAGACCGACATAGAGTGGAAAGTCACCTGGTGGGCGGTGCCGGTTCTGGCGGAGCTCGCCGCCTGGGACCAAGGGGCAGGTCCCGGATC
>NZ_CP069354.1:2067500-2877500 GCF_016864375.1 Microvirga sp. VF16
CAATGCATTTCAAACGACGGTCTCCATCTTCCGCCGCCCATGGTTATGGCTCTCTCAGGCCGGAGGATGACAATAGTTCAGAACTGGACAGCATGAAGAACGGTCCGCTCGATGCTGAACAACGCCGAGTGCAGACGAACGCGTCTCCCGCTCCGAGTTCTTCCGCCGCCGATCCGCAGGCGAGACAGGGCATTGTCCGAACCAGGGCTGCCGATGAGTATCATCCAACCGGCCAAGCGTCGCGGAGCGCGCAGGGCAGGGGGCCGAACGGCGCGCCCCGTGGTGAGGTGTGGGAACAGTCTTTCTCCATGTCGCCCGAAGTGCGCTTCACGCGCACGCCCGAGCGCGTCCTGAAAGAGCGCAGGATGCAGACCACGCCTCAGGCGACATCGGATAATGTGGAGCGGCAGGCGAAAGAAATCGCGTCAGCCCGAGCCACCGATCCCGCTCCTGCGGTTCAGGAGAGGCTGCTCGCGCTTCAGAACAAGGCGGCGTCGCAGGAGACAGGCAGCGGCGCGGCGCGCGCTTTCACGCGGACGCCGTCTCCTGTTCCCGAGCAGGCCAAGCGGATTGCACCCGCAAGACCGCGAGGCGAAGTCCCTCAAAGGGAAGCCCCTCAAAGGAATGTGCCGGCCACTCCGGTTGCTGTCGAACCTGCGGCCGCGCCGAAGGCCGTCGAGCCGGCAGCTGCTCCTGCGAAGAGCACTCCTGCTCCCTACGAGCTCCCTGCGGTTCAGCAATCCTACAGCTTCATGTGGCAGCCGGGGACTTATCTGCTGGATCCGACGCTGCCGACTCCGTCGAAGCCAGCTCCTGCGAAGCCAGCTCCTGCCGCTGCGCCTGCTCAAGCCAAGCGAGAGGAGAATGCCGCGGTTGCAAAGAAAGTAGCGCCGCCAGTCGCGCCTTCTCCGCGCGTTCCGTCTCCCCCGCCACCTCCTGTCGAGCCCGAAGCGTTGCCTTGGGACGATGACGCGGACGATGTTGACGAACATATAGATCACGTCGACCACATCATGGATGATGAGGAGGATGTCATCGAGGTCCCGTCGCGGCGTGCTGCCGTCATAGCGCCGCCACGCGTCAACAACGCTCCGACAGTTCCGGTCCCTGCGAATGACAGCTTCCGCCGTGACAGCCGCGAGAACTACGCGTCGGTGTCGGTCGGCATCTCCGGACCTGTCGGAGCCTCGTTCGCATTCGAACTGCCTGCCCTGGAACTTCTGGCCGAGCCGAAGATCTGGGATAGCGCGGAAGTGCCGGTCGAGGTGCTGCAGGAGAATGCTGCGACTCTCGAGAACGTGCTGTGGGACTTCAATGTCAAGGGCGAGATCATCAACGTTCGCCCCGGCCCTGTTGTGACGCTGTATGAGTTGGAGCCTGCGCCGGGGACGAAGTCGTCGCGGGTGATCTCCTTGGCGGACGACATCGCCCGCTCGATGAGCGCGGTCTCGGCCCGTGTGGCGGTGGTGCAGGGCCGCAACGCGATTGGCATCGAATTGCCCAACCACAAGCGCGAGACCGTGTACCTGCGCGAGCTTTTGGCCAGCCAGGACTTCGAGACCTCGAAGCAGAAGCTGGCGCTCTGCCTCGGCAAGACCATCGGCGGCGAGCCGGTGATCGCCGATCTCGCCCGCATGCCGCACCTGCTCGTCGCCGGCACCACCGGCTCGGGCAAGTCGGTGGCGATCAACACCATGATCCTGTCGCTGGTCTACCGGCTCTCGCCGGCCGAGTGCCGCCTGATCATGGTCGATCCGAAGATGCTCGAGCTCTCGGTCTATGACGGCATCCCGCACCTGCTGACCCCGGTGGTGACCGACCCGAAGAAGGCGGTGGTGGCGCTGAAATGGGCGGTGCGCGAGATGGAGGACCGCTACCGCAAGATGTCGAAGCTGGGCGTGCGCAACATCGACGGCTTCAACGCCCGCGTGGTCGAGGCCAAGGCGCGCGGCGAGACCATCACCCGCACGGTGCAGACCGGGTTTGACCGCGAGACCGGCGAGGCGGTGTACGAGGACGAGGTGATGGATCTCGATCCGCTGCCCTACATCGTGGTGATCGTCGACGAGATGGCCGACCTGATGATGGTGGCCGGCAAGGAGATCGAGGGCGCGATCCAGCGCCTGGCCCAGATGGCCAGAGCCGCCGGCATCCACGTGATCCTGGCGACGCAGCGGCCTTCCGTGGACGTGATCACCGGCACGATCAAGGCGAACTTCCCGACCCGGATCTCGTTCCAGGTCACGTCGAAGATCGACAGCCGCACCATTCTGGGCGAGATGGGCGCCGAGCAGCTGTTGGGCCAGGGCGACATGCTGTACATGGCCGGCGGCGGGCGGATCACGCGCGTGCACGGGCCGTTCTGCTCCGACGAGGAGGTCGAGAAGGTGGTGGCGCATCTGAAGCGCCAGGGCCGGCCGCAGTACCTCGAGGCCGTCACGGCCGAGGAGGACGAGGGCGGTGGTGCCGCCGACACAGCCGTCTTCGACCAGGGCGAGTTCGGAGCGCCGGGCGGCGATCTGTACGATCAGGCGGTGGCGGTGGTGCTGCGCGACAAGAAGGCGTCGACGAGCTACATCCAGCGCCGGCTGCAGATCGGCTACAACCGCGCCGCCTCGCTGATGGAGCGGATGGAGAACGAGGGCATCGTCGGCCCCGCCAACCACGCCGGTAAACGCGAGATTCTGATCAATCATCTCGATCTGGACGATTGATCGCTTGGCCCGATGAGACGGACAAAAGGCGGCTCTCACGAGCCGCCTTTTGTTATGCCGTGAGCTTTACTGGATGACCTGCACGACGGTTCGGGTATCCGGATCGACCAGGACGGTCCGGTCATTCACGATCGTGTAGCTGTAATTGTCCCGAAGACCGACACTGGGGGGAACGTCGTAGAGCCTCACCCGTGACGGGACTGGCTGGCCGACGACGATTTCTTCAGTGACGCGCATCGTGGGACGGCGCTGGGCGACGACATAGGTGCGGACCCGGGTCGATTCTTCGGCTGAGAGAACGCCGCCGACAGCGGCACCGGCAACACCGCCGACAACGGCACCGACCGGGCCACCAATGACAGCCCCTGTCACGGCACCGCCCGCGGCGCCCGTCGCTGCGCCCGTTTCGGTGCTGCTCTGGCAGGCGGCAAGGGGTAGAGCCAGAAGGGTCAGGAGGGCAGCCGAGTTTAAGACATGATTGCGCATGACGGATTCCTTTCCGATTAGCACCATGCGAACGCCGGAAAGCTTGGCCGGTTCCCTCTTTTCCCAATGGGACGATCTCGGACCTGAAAAGTGTGAGCAGGCGAGGCCTTTGTCCTTGCCGTTTCCGTCCTCAAATGCATCTCTCGTGGCGGATAGGAACATGGGTTGGGAGGATAGAGTGGCTGAACGTTCCAAGGTTGCGATCGTAACCGGGGCTGGAACCGGGGTCGGCAAGGCGATCAGCGCCGGTCTCCTGAAGGCCGGCTACAGCGTCGTCATGGCCGGGCGGCGGAAGGATGCTCTGGAAGCAGCTGCGAGAGAGATTGGGGAAGAGAGCGCTTCGATCCTCCTCGTGCCGACCGACGTGACGGATCCGGCCTCCGTCGCCGCCCTGTTCGCCGCCACGAAGCAGGCTTTCGGAAGGCTCGATCTTCTCGTCAACAATGCAGGGATGGGCTCTCCGGCCGTTCCTTTCGAGGAAATCCCGCTCGACCAGTGGCAAAAGGTGGTCGCGACGAATCTGACCGGGACATTCCTGTGTACGCAGGAGGCTTTCCGGATCATGAAGGACCAGAACCCGCGAGGTGGGCGGATCATCAATAACGGTTCGGTTTCGGCCTATGCTCCGCGTCCGCTGTCGGCTCCCTATACGGCGACGAAGCACGCTGTTCTGGGGCTGACGAAGTCTACATCTCTTGACGGTCGCGCCTACGACATCGCCTGCGGGCAAATCGATATCGGCAATGCCGCCACGGACATGACCGCCAGGATGACCGACGGTGTGCTGCAGCCCAACGGGACGCTGGCTCCTGAGCCGCGGATTGATCCCAAGCACGTGGCGGATGCGGTGGTCTACATGGCCGGTTTACCGCTCGATGCGAATGTGCTCACGATGACCGTCATGGCCACGAAGATGCCGTTCGTCGGGCGGGGATGAGACACATTGCCGTGAAAGGGGTATTTCCACCTGGGAAGTAAGCTGGACTGCTCCATCTCACTGGAATGGCCGGTCCTAAATCAGCCGCGATGGTCGGCTTCCATTCAGCTTGTCCCAAGCAGGATTCGAAGCAGCGGCACCGGCACGCCCTGGACGTTCGTGCCGAGCACCTTCCCGTGGAGTGTAATTGTCCGATGACGGCGACGGAATGAGCGCGATCCTCGTCAAGATCTTCGCAACAGCCCTGACCCTGAGCCAAGTCCTGGTCGATCCGGACTCGGTCAGGACGAGTTTCGATCCCGCGCGGGATCAGGAACAGGTGTCGCAGATCCTGAAGAATGGCTGCGCCCATATGCGGCGCGCCTTCGATATCGAGGACATCAATCTCGACGATCTCATCGCCACAGCCATGGACGACCCGCAGGCCATCACGGGCGATCTGAAGGTGCTGCAGGGGCTGAGCTTCAACGATCTGCATGCGAGCTATCGTCAGTTCTGCAAAGACGAGAAGGTGGATCCTTTGCCCGTCGATCTCAGCGAGGTGATCTCCTACTACAATGCGGCCGTCGCCGGGCTTCCCGATGCCGGAAAACTGAAAGGTCTCAAGCTGCCGGGCGTCAGCGTCATTCTGGACGGAAATGGCAGGCGCTTCGCCGAGGTGTATGAGCCCGATCACCGGCGCATCTGGGTTCCCTTGTCGGACATCCCGAAAAGCGTGCAACAGGCCTTTGTCTCGGCGGAGGACAAGCGCTTCTATCAGCACAAAGGCGTTGACGAGCGCGGTGTGATCCGCGCCTTCGTGGGCAATCTCGCCAACCCCGGGCGGCCTGCGGGGGGCTCTACGATCACGCAGCAGGTGGCGAAGAACCTGCTCGTCGGCGACGACGTCACGTACGACCGCAAGATGCGGGAGATGATCGTCGCCTCGCGCATCGAGCGCGTGCTCAGCAAGGCGGAAATCCTCGAGATCTATCTCAACTCGATCTATCTCGGTCGCTCCTCCTGGGGCATCGAGATGGCGGCGCAGAGCTATTTCGCGAAGGGCGCCAAGGAACTGTCCGTATCCGAAGGAGCGCTGCTCGCTGGGCTGACGAAGGGGCCGAATTACTACAATCCCGACACGAAGCCCGACCGAGCCCAGGAGCGCATGGCCTATGTGCTGAGCCGCATGCAGGATGACGGGTTCCTGAAGCCCGATCAGGTGCAGCAGGCAGTCGCCTCTCTGCCGTCGAGGGTGCCGTTCGAGCGCATCAGGCGCACGACGGGCTTTCACTTTGTCGATCATGTCAGCCGCGACGCCCGCACGCTTGCCGACATTGAGAACCTGACGGCGGGCGGCTACACGGTGCGATCTACCATCAACCCCGCTCTGCAGCAGGCGGCGGAGGCTGCCCTGCAGGAGGGGCTTGCCCGCTACGAGCTGAGCATCGGGCGTCAGCGCTACCAGGGCGCCGAGGCGAACCTTGCGGAGGCCATCAAAGCTCTCGAAGGCACGAAGGATGCTGCGCCGGCCTGGAAGCGGGCGTTGGAAGCAGTGCGGCTGCCTCTCTATGACGTACATTGGCCGGCGGCCGTCGTGATCGAAAAGGGGAGGGACAGAAAGACCGGAGCCAATGTTCTACGGGTCGGCCTCGCAGATGGGCGTATTCTGCCGCTGAATGCCTGGGAGGCGGCGCGACGCGATCTCAAGCTCCATGACGTGGTACGCGTCCAGGTGATCGAGCAGAAGGGCAAGGGGCCGGTTCGCGCCGATTTGAGGACGCCGCCTTCCGTGCAGGGCGGGGCAGTCGTTCTGGAGAACAAGACCGGCCGCATCCTCGCCATGACGGGCGGGTTCTCCTATCCGTTGAGCCAGCTCAACCGGGCGACGCAGGCTCACCGGCAGCCGGGCTCCGCCTTCAAGCCGCTGACCTATCTCGCGGCTCTGTCGAAGGGTTTGCAGCCCAATACGTTGATCTGGGATGCGCCGGTGACACTGCCGCCGGTGGGCGGCGAGGACAATGCGAGAGCCGGCGACTATTGGAGCCCGAAGAATTTCGACGGTGGGCGCTCCGGCATCATGACCCTGCGCCGGGCACTCGAAAATTCGAAGAATCTGGTGACCGCGCGTCTGCTCGACGGCGGCATCGAATCCTCTCCGGAGCAGAGCCTGAAACGGGTGTGCGAGCTCGCGCTCGAGGCGCAGCTCTATCTGGAATGCACGCCGCATTATCCGTTCGTTCTCGGTGCGCAGCCGGTGCGGATTCTCGATCTCGCCGCTTTCTATGCGGCCGTTGCCAATGAGGGTGCCATGCCGGTGCCTCATGCCATCGAGAGCGTGGAAGAGAACGGGCGCATCATCTACAGCCGGAAGTCCAGGTCGCTGGCGAGGCTCGGTTCGGCCGATGCGGCCGCGTTCTATCAGCTGAAGTCCATGCTGCAGGGTGTGCTGGAGCGCGGGACGGCTCGTTCCCTGAAGGCGCTTGCGCCCTATGCTGCGGGCAAGACCGGAACCTCGGACAACGAGAACGACGCGTGGTTCGTGGGCTTCACCAATGACGTCACCATTGCTGTCTGGGTGGGGCATGACAATGCCGACGGCAAGCGCCGGACGCTCGGGCGCGGGCAGACCGGCGGCAAGGTGGCAGCTCCCATCTTCCAATCGATCCTCCAGGCTGCATGGGAACACCATGCGCCGAAGTCGCCCCTCAGCCCGCCATCGCCCCAGGCAGCCAAGCAGCTCATCGCTTTGCCGATCGATCTCAACACCGGGGATCGGCTGACGGAAGGCAATGGGAAGGGCTTTACGGAATATTTCCGCCTGAGCTGGTTCGGCCGGTTGAACGAGACGCAGTTCCGCCTCGTGCCGCAATCGGACGTGTATGCATTCCGCAATCCCGATCCGTGGAGCGATGGCGAGGAGAGGGGTGGGCCCGACTACTACGAGGATGGGCCCTATGCACAGGGACCGGGCTGGCTCGATAGCCTGCGCCAGAACGCTCTCCCGTCACGCCGTCAGGCCGAGCCCGAGCGCGGCTTCCGCTGGTGGTGGGAGGACGATGCTCCCCGGCGACCCCGGCGGATCGACCCCGATTACTTCTGGCGCAACGGACAGGTTTATTGATGATATCGAAAACGCCTTTCGGACGGATGGTAACCGTCCTTGCTGCTCTTTTTGTGTCCGCTGGAGCGCTCGAAGCTCAGGAGTTCAAGATCGACGAGGTGCCGTCCGTGACGTCCGTGGCGCCGTCAAAGTTGAAGCCGAAGACCATCCTCTTCAGCGACCACCGAGACGACAAGCTGGCCGATGCCGGAACGGGCCTG
The DNA here is from genome assembly GCF_016864375.1 of Microvirga sp. VF16. Lineage (GTDB taxonomy): Bacteria > Pseudomonadota > Alphaproteobacteria > Rhizobiales > Beijerinckiaceae > Microvirga. The sequence goes on from NZ_CP069354.1 coordinate 2,074,941, forward strand.
ATCCGCTTCGAAGATTGGGCGCGAGAGAGGCCTTTGCAGAAGCAGCTTCTGAGTCTTTTTCCGGATTATGTCGAACCGACCATCAAGGTCTCGGTTCATGGCATCCCGAGATCCTATACCGAGAAACTCCACATATATGTGGTGGAGGCCCGTTTCCTGATCGGCAAGGCACCGGGTGCCATCGATCTTGGGCGCTATACGCAGCTTGAGGTGCTCGAAAAGATCGACCCTTCCATCAAGCATCGCCGCATCGATGCCGAGCAGGCTGCACCGCAGGCGGATCCTCACAGCGTCCATAACCGCCATCCGAACCGCCGCTGGTGCGAGGCGGAAGGAAGCCTCTGTATCGAATCCCGCTATCCGTTGGAGGGTAAGCTTCCGGTCGGCATCAGGCTTGCCAACAAATTGGAGGAAGGCGGTAAGAAGATCTCGGAATCCATGGATTTTCAGACAGAGATCCGTGTGCTGCCGCTGGAGGAAATCGGGCGCAGCAATTTCGCCAGGCTGACCGGCCTCGATGCTCCCGTTGCCGGGGTGCTCGAACAGACGATCTTCTATGTCAATCAGGTCATGCAGTTCGGAAAATTGCTGGCGATCCTGCAGCCGCATCCTTCAGATCCCGGCAAGTCGGTCGCCACCGTCTTCATGGCGCTTGCGGTCGAGACCGATGTTCTGGAGCGCAAGAAGGAGTTCGAGAGCGTTCCCGTGCTGCGTAACCTCATCCCGGCTCAGGTTCTCATGGGGAAGAGCTCGTTCAACTCCGGAAGCTCCATCAGCGCCGGGCTTCCCGATTATGTCCGCAATCGTATCCGCGCCATTGCCGGGCAGTTCGAACAGTGATCTGTTGGGTGCTGACCCCACGAAAAAGCCCCGTTCCAATTAGGCCGAACGGGGCTGCAGAGTGTGCGGAGGCGACAAGGGGTTGCGGGGAATGGTGCCTCCGTACCAAACCAAGTGTTCAGCTTGTTCAAGGTTCCTTGGGAAATGCCATTCTTGAACCTTGGCAGGCATCAATTTTCCTTGATTGCGCCATGATCCGGGCTCTCACTAATCCTTTGTTGCCGTGACGGGCAGCGCGAAGGACACGCCGCCCCGACGCAACAATCCCGTTTCAAGAGTGTCGGAGTTGTCAGTCCGAGTTTTTCCTCCCGAACTTGCCTTCCTTGGCTCGCGCTGAGGAAGGCATTTTGTTGGGGCCTTGAATGGCCGCTCATGGTGCCAAGCTTCGAAGTCCTTCCGTTCGGTGCCGCGCCCTGTTATCTCCCAGATCGTTGATTGATACGACCGAGATGAAGAGGTGCTTCTGATGGCCAAGGCCATTCACTCCATGATCCGGGTGCTCGACGAGCAGCGCTCCCTCGCCTTCTACGACAAGGCTTTCGGTCTCAAAGTGGCGGAGCGTCTGGCATTCGAAGGCTTCACGCTCGTCTATCTCAGCAACGGAAACAGTGAGTTTGAGCTGGAATTGACGATCAATCATGGCCGGACGGAGCCTTATTCACTCGGCGATGGATACGGGCATCTGGCATTCTCGGTCGACGATCTGGAAGCGGAGCACGCCCGGTTCGAATCCCTCGGTCTCAATCCGACGCCGCTCAAGGAGCTCAAGCTTGAGGGCAAGCCTCGTGCTCGGTTCTTCTTCGTTCAGGATCCGGATGGGTACAAGATCGAGATGCTCCAGCGCGGCGGTCGCTACAAGTAGCCTGAGCCGCAGATCACCCGTCAGTTTTTTGTCCTAGAGAGATCCTGTGGCCATCCGACCGATTGTTCGCTTTCCCGATCCTCGTCTGCGCCAGAAGGCGGAGCCGGTTGACGATATCGACGAGGATGCGCGGGCGCTTGCCCGGGATCTGACGGAGACGATGCATGCCGCGCCCGGGATTGGCATCACGGCGCCGCATATCGGGATCCTCAGGCGGCTTGTGGTGATCCAGTTGGAATCCGACCGCGAGCCGCACATCTATTTCAATCCGGACGTCGTCTGGTCATCTTCCGATATAATCCGGCATGTGGAGGGGAGCATCTCCATGCCGGGCGTGACCGACGAGTTGGAACGTCATGCCCGGGTTCGGGTGCGCTATCGGGACCTCGATGGGGCGGAGCACGAGGAGGAGGCGGAAGGCCTGATGGCCGTCTGTCTCCAGCATGAGATCGATCAGCTCGACGGCATCTTCTGGATCGACCGTCTGTCGAAATTGAAGCGGGACCGCCTGATCAAGCGGTTCGAAAAGCTCCAGCGCATTAGGGATTGATGGTGGAGTTGCTCTGATGGTGGAGTTTGAGAAACGTGATTGAAGTTTACCGCATCGAGACCGTGGCTTCTGAAGAGGCTGGTGGGGAAATCATCCGCCGGATCATGGTCCGCACCGATTCCATCGAGAAGGCGAAGGAGAGGGCGCTCAAGGTGTTCTCCCTCGCGCGGCGCCCGCAATCCCGCGATCCTGAGATCGAGGCGGTTCGTGTTCTGAACGGAGCCGGCCATGAGGTCTTTTCGATCAGTACCAGGGATTAGGTTCCTGCCTCTGACACGGGCCAGCTGGGGATAAGCCAAACTCCATTTGACAGCGTGCGCATTCACCGGTACTTGCGCGCCTCCATCGCAAGAAACGCTCACTTGGAGCGGGCGATGCGAGACAATGCGCGGGCGTAGCTCAGTCGGTTAGAGTGCCGGCCTGTCACGCCGGAGGTCGCGGGTTCGAGCCCCGTCGCCCGCGCCACTCTCCCTAAATGCTGTAGCAGTGATACTGTCTTCGTCCGTCGAGATTTCTCCTGTCGAGGCGACAGGCTCTCCATTCGCATTCCTGAACGAACAAAGGAGCCGCGAGGGCTCCTTTGCCGATCATTCAGGATCTGAGCAGGGTGTCAGGCGATCTTGCCGCCGCCCTGCTTGGTGATGACGAGCACGGAAGGACGGGTCGGCAGGTTGTCCTTGAAATCCGGCCAGCGGGTGATCGGATTTTCGAAGGTCGATGTCGCACCTTCCTCCGCCTCGCCGGGATGCTGGACGGCAAGGAAGAGCGATTCGTCGTCCGGGGTGAAGAAGGGACCGCATAGCTCGCCGCCGACCGGCACGCGGAAGAAGTGCTTGGACGTGCCGCGCATCTCGCCCTCGGTTTCCAGTGCCCACAAGCCGTCCGCACGGCCGGTCGCCTTGGCGTTGTTGCCGTCGGTGGAGATCCACAGGCGGCCCTGGCTGTCGATGGCGCAGTTGTCTGGCATGCCGAACCAGCCGTTCTTCGTCGTTTCCGACGAGAAGGTCGCGCCGACCGAAGCGACCGACGGGTCGCCGCACTTCACCAGAACCTCCCAGGTGAAGGCGGTTGCAGCGTGATTGCCGCCTTCCGGCATCATCTCGACGATATGGCCGAAGGCGTTGTTGGCGCGCGGGTTGGCCGCGTCCACCTGATCGTCCTTGCGGCGCGTGTTGTTCGTCAGCATGACGTAGACGCGGTTGGTCTGAGGATTGGCCTCGATATCCTCGGGGCGATCCATCTTGGTGGCGCCGAGAAGGTCCGACGCGCGGCGGGTCTCGATCAGCACGTCGGCCTGGCTCTTGAAGCCGTTGGCCTCGGTCAGCGGCCCCTGGCCGTGGATCAGCGGCAGCCAGGTGCCCTTGCCGTCCGGGTTGTACTTGGCGACATAGAGTGTGCCTTCATCGAGCAGGCCGAGATTGGCCGCCCGGTTCTGCGTGTCAACCTTGCCGGCAGTGACGAACTTGTAGACATAGTCGAAGCGCTCGTCGTCGCCGAGATAGATCACATAGCGGCCATCGCTGTTGGTGATGCCGGCGGCGCCTTCGTGTTTGGTGCGGCCCAGCGCCGTGCGCTTCTTCGGCACGAAGTTCGGATCGAAGGGATCGATCTCGACCACCCACCCGAAGCGGTTCGCCTCATTCGGTTCCTTGGTGAGATCAAAGCGGTCGTAATACTTGCCCCAGGCATAGGCAGGCGTGCCGAGGCCATAGCGCTTGTAGTTCTTGGCTTCGGCATGATCGTCGCCGAGCTTACCCCAGAAATAACCGTTGAAGTTCTCTTCGCAACTGAGCCAAGTGCCCCAGGGGGTCACGCCACCGGCGCAGTTGTTGATCATGCCGTTCACCTTGCGGCCGGTGGCATCGGCCGAGGTCTTCATGCGGTCGTGGCCGGCGGCGGGGCCGGTGATGTCCATCGGCGTCGCGGCGGTGATGCGACGGTTGTACTTGGAATCCTTCACCACCTGCCATCGGCCGTTCACGCGGCGGATCTCGACGACCGCACCGCCATGGGCCGCAACTTCGATATCGACCAGGTCCTTGGTCATCTTGGAGAAGTTGGCATCCTTGGTGTCCTGGATGCCGACACCCGGGAACATCAGTTCCTCGTTGGTGTATTCGTGGTTGGCCACGAGCAGGCCATGGTCGGCCGAACCGTTGAGCGGGATGAAGCCGATGAAGTCCGTGTTGTAGCCGAACTGACGCGCCTGTTTCTCGGCGGTCTGATTCATCGGGTCGAACTCAGGGGCATCGGCAAAGATCGGGTCGCCCCAGCGCAGCAGCACCTGGGCATCGTAGCCCTCGGCCACATGGTGGGTCTGGTCGACGCCGGCCTCGATTTCCTTGAAGTTGAAGGATAGGCCGTTCGCCTTCTTTGCCGGCTGCTCATTAGCAGCCAGGGCGCGGGTGCCCACGGTCGCTGAGATCGCGGCGACGGCAAGCGAACCGCGCAGGAGGTCGCGCCGGTTGAAGCGCGTGGCGATGATCTCGCCCATGGTGAGGTTTTGCGTCGGATTAATTCCGACATTGCCCGAATCTTCTAGCTCGCTCGAGCGCATGCGGCCCTTGTGCTCGTCCATATCGGCTTCTCCGTGTCGTGGGGACGCAGCCGGATTAGAACTGTTCTATGTAAGTCTGGTGACAGTGCCGCGAAATCAGACCACTTCGGCGGGACATCCTGAGCCAGATCATTTATGGTTGGACAATGAGCAACAATATTTCCGAGCTTCGAGAACAATTATCCGATCAATGGCAGAAGGTTGCCATCGATCTGATCCGGAAGGGAATTCCGGCCGACATGGTGTTTGAGTCTCTTTTGACCGTGGGATTGGCCGGCCACGTCGAGCTTCACGGCAAGGATATGACGGCCGGCAAGCTCGTGGCCATTGCCGGGCAATTGTCCGATCAGGTCAGGCGTGAGAAGGAGGCTCTGCAGGAGGCTTCCAACGCGACGAAGAACTAGCCATCCAAATCTGCGCATTCGACTTACGGCTAAAGCGTCATCAAAATTGCACGTGAGGCATTTTCCCGGTGCAACGTCTGGGGTTATTGTCGCGTTAGCTCGGCGAAGTTCTTCGAGGCGGCGTTGGCCGCTTCTCCGCCCAACAGCCATAATGGGGTCGTGCCCTCATGCAGCCGGCGCTCGACAGCAATACCCTGGACCGCTTGGTAGCCCTTGGGCGCAAGCAGGGCCATCTCACGAACCAGGATCTCGAGGCCAATCTGCCGATCGCGTCCATGAGTGCGGAGGAGATCGCGCTCGTCGTCGTCCATCTGGAAGAGACCGGCGTTCCGGTCGAATTGGACGATAGACTCGTTTCACCGAATGCGAAGGCCAGCCCGACGCCGGTCAAAAGTGCTGAAATCATTCCCTTCCCGGGTCGTGCCGCGACCGCGCGGATGAAACGGCGAACGGCTCCTCTTCAGAAAGCGCTCCAGTCCGAGACCGCCAAATCGGCCGAGCAGGAGAGGCGGACCACCCATTGGGTCGTCGCGGTATCCGGCCTGCTGATTCTGATACTGCTGGTCGGTCTCGTCATGATGCTGGGTGTCTGATCTTCACATCCTTCGACGAGTGTGACGACGCTCAGAGTTCGGCCTGGGCTTCGCCTATGACGGGAAGTGGTTTGACGGCCGGCCCGCTGAAATGCGTAGCGCTGAGCTGACTTTTCGTTTCGGACGTGAAGCCAAGATCCAGGAACGCCGTTCGCGGATCGAAGAGGGATTTCGCTGCCGCCGTCTCGTCATAGCCGAGAATGGCTTCAAGCTCGGGAACGATCCTTGGTGCTGGGGCCGAGACAATCGCCGCGAGTGCATCCGACGTTGCATCCGGCATGGCGGCAGCCGCGAGCTTGATCTCGCGCGGGCGCTGCGGTGGAAGGGGCACCGTCGCGACGATCTCCTTGAGGCTTTCCGGATCAGCCGAGGCAACCATCGTCGATGTGCTCGGAGCCGGATTCTCCGCCTGCTGCGCGGGTGCGGTGTTCTTGCGGCCAAAGAGATTGGCAAACAGATTGCCGATGGACGGCCCGCTTCCGGCCGAGGCCTGAGTGGCGAGAGAGGCGTTGCGAGACACGATCTCGGCTTTCGCCAATTCGTAACCTGCCAGCGGCTTGCCGTTGGAGGGAAGGTGAAGGGTCTTCCCATCGGGGAACAGCTGAACAAGCTGCTGCTGGGTCATGCGCGGCCAGGCGCGCACATTGCCGGTGTCCACATGGACGAAGGCGGAGGACGCATAATAGCCCACGCCGCCATACTGCATCTTCATGGCGACGGCGCGCAGCCGGGCCGTATCCACATCGGGTAGGCGGATATCCATGGCCTTGCCGAGCATGTGCTGGCTATTCTCGGCGACACCGCTCGACCGGCGACGCAAGGCGCTGTTGGTTTCCGGCGACCGATAGGCGGAGATGATGTTGATGGGCTGCGACGAGCCGGATTCCCGATAGACTTCCCAGAGAATATCGAACAGGCGCGGATCCATCTTGGCCGGCTTTTCCACGCGCCAATCGCGCAGGAACCAGTTGAGCTGCTGCAGCCCGGCAGAGTCGTATTGCCCATTGCGCCGGAAGGTTACAGTCAAGCTTTCCCGCGTGTGAGTATGGAAGAATGAGAGGGTACGCGTCTCTCCGAAAGCGGCGGCATCCTGAACGCGCGCTGTCGCCAATAGGAGAAAAGATGCCGTACTTAAGAGACTTAATGCCAGATAAGATGCGCTCTTCCTGCCGGGCAGGTAGCTGCGTTTGGACGCAGATACTACCCTGCGTCCGCCAGCCGATCGTTCGGATCGGGCGAAAATTCGCGCCATGGTTCGTTAGTTCCCGCGTCCCTTGAGCGACGTGTGATCGTTAACCATGGCAAAAATAGGCGCGAACCGTACCTTTTTGCTTAATCAGGAACGGGCAGCGGTCTGATTTCGCTTGGTGCGACCAGAAAGCACCACCACCTTCGTGCCCGTCGGGGTGTGATTGTAGAGGTCGATGACGTCCTGATTGATCATGCGGATGCAGCCGGATGAAACATTGGTGCCGATGGTCCATGGCTCGAAGGTGCCGTGGATGCGGTAGAGGGTGTCCTTGTTGCCCTGCCAGAGATAAAGGGCGCGGGCGCCAAGAGGATTGCCGGGACCTCCAGGCATGCCGGCACCGCCGGGCAGTTCACCCATCTGCTCCATGAGTTCGGGTTGCCGCCCGAACATCTCCTTCGGTGGATACCAGTCCGGCCATTCCTGCCTGTCCTTGATGGTGGCGGTTCCAGACCAGCTGAAGCCCGAACGGCCGACACCAACTCCGTACCGCACGGCCATGCCATCGCGCATGACGAGGTAGAGGTATCGCGCACGAGGGTCGATCACGATGGTGCCTGGCGGCTCGGCCGTGTCGTAATGAACTACCTTACGCAGGTAGGCCGGATTGATCCTGGATAGCTCAATCCCAGGAACCGGGAAAAGATCGTCGTCGATGGGGGCGTACATGCGCTGATAGGCGGACATCTCCCGCACCGACTGGGCGTAGCCGCGGTGGATCGGCAGACCGGCGCCTACGGCTGCGGCTGAGGCTCCAAGCAGGAAGGTTCGGCGGCTGAGGTCCATTGTGCTCTCCCCGAGGGACTTAACTCGACAATATGAAGACGCTGGACCATGCGTCTCGGTTTCATGATAGCTGCTATGCTTCAGGGTTAAGAGAAAGCCTGACCGTTCACATTCGGGCGAGCGCAGGGCAGGGGCAGCTCATTATGGCGATTGAAAATCTCTCGTGGTCGTGGCTGGCAGGAGTTGCGCTGCTCGGCATCGTGTTCGTTCTGGTCCTCTTCTGGACCCGCAAGCCGCGCTATCGCCGCCACTCGATCATGACGGAAAACGAGCGCGAATTTTACCAGCGTCTTCTCGCAGCATGTCCCGATTGTCAGATCTGGCCCCAGGTTCCCATCCTGGCGCTCGTCCGGCCCGATGCGAAGGAAGGCAGCCGTGCCTTCTGGATCGCCTTCAAGAAGGTATCGAACACGCGCGTCGATTGGGTCGTCATTCAGGATATGGAGGTCCTTGCGATCATCGAGCTCGACGACCGCTCTCACGATGCCCGAAAGGATGCTCAGCGTGACAAGGTTCTGAAGTCATGCGGCTATCGCGTCATCCGGTTCAACTCGAACCGCAGGCCCGATCCGCAGCAGATCCACGAGGCCATCTTCCAAGTGCAATAGGGACTCAGGCGCGCATTGCCCTCCGTTCGTCTGCTCGGAAGCTCTCAAACACCTCCTCCCGAAGCACATCCGGCTCCGACAGGTAGCGGGCGGAATGATGGAATGGCGTGACGTACCGGACCCCGGCTTCGCGGGCGATGGATCCGGCTTCCCACGCGGTCAGGTGAAGAGACGCGATGGCGAGCGCGCGGTCGCGCTCCAGAAAGACGGCTTCAATGAAGAGTTGGTCGGCTTCGCGGGCGAGCTGCAGGATTTTCGTGCGGTTTTGCGGATGCGGCGCCGCGTCCGTGACATAAGCGACCGCCTGACCGGAGGCGATGTGCAACGCGCTGCCCTTCAGCTCACCCAGGCGGATGCTTCGTCCTCCAGGAATGGCGACGGGATGATCGTCGGGCATACCGAGGCGGACAGCCCGCTTGGCATCGTTGAGCCAGGGGCCGGTCGGAAGATCCAACTCGTTCAACATGCCTCGCCACACATTCACTTGAAGCACCTCCCGTAGGGCGAAGGCGAGGGAAGGGATACCATGGTCGAGGGCGACGCACTCGATCCTGAACTCACCTTCCATCAAGGCGACGCCTTGCGGAAAGACGGGCGGCTCGATCTCGCGTCGGGTGAAGGCTTCACGAGCATGGAACTCAGCAGCTTTCGTCAGACGAAGGCCATCGCAGTCCATCGCTCTCAGGCAGAAATCGACCGAATTCTCGTCCAGAAGATTCCAGGTGAAGCTTCGGATCCTATGTTCCACCTGCGCCACGAAGCCCGGCGGGCCGATGAGGGTCAGGGGAAAGGGGCGGTGAAGGCAAAGGCGAAACAGCCGGTCGAAACCGGCCATGTGGTCCACGTGCGTGTGTGAGACGAAAACGTGGCTCACCCGTAGCAATTCGCGAGAGGAAAGGGCGCCGACATCGCCAAGATCGAAAAGGATCGCCCGGCGGCCATAGCGAAAATCGAGATAGAGGCCCGGATCGCCGAAAGGATCGTTCACAAGGCGAGGTTGAACAAGCCAGCTCATGCGGCGCCAACGGCCCCGATCTCGGCAGGTTCCCTCATACGAGAGCGAGCCCAGAGGCCTTGGCTCGCTCTCGCATTTTTCAAGATGCTGGCTGATCCGACCTATAGGTCGGAGAGATCAAGGTTCGTCCTCGACCTCCTCAGGGTCGGTCACGTCGACCAGGAACATGATATAGGGACCTTCTTCCCCGTCATCGTCATCCTCGTCGTCATCGAAATCCGCGTTCTCGAATTCGGTCTTTTCCTCTTCCGTCGCGGCCCTGACGTTAAGGGTGGCGAAACCGTCCCATAAGGGAGCTCCGTCGCTCTCAAGCACTTTGAGATCGTCCTTGAAATCCTCGCTCATGAGGAGCTCGCGGGCTTCATCTTCATCGGCATTGGTGATGGCAACCGGCTTGTCGCTGATCGTAAGCGTGAACATGATTCTTCCTTTCCATTCGCCCGCAAGGGATAACCACTAACGCTCGACCCCGCACGTTCGTGGCAGGGGATATGCACATGAAGCGACATGAAGATGACGGAGCGCAGGACCGATCATGGACAAGACAAGCCCCGCTTACTGGACGCCCTTCTTCTTCAACCAAGCCTGCATCTCGGCAATCTCACGCTCCTGTTCGCGGATCACGTCGGTGGCCCATTTGCGGATCTGCTCGTCCTTAGCATGTTGAAGCGCCACCTTCGCCATATCGATGGCACCCTGGTGATGCGGAATCATGCTTCGAACGAAATCCACATCCGAGTCGCCGCTGAATTGGATGTCCATGTTGCGATGCATCGTCTCATTGGCTTGGCGGTAGCCCTGCGTGGACGGGGCCTTCTGCGCCTGCGCGGTTTGAGCAGGCGTCGAATGGCCGGAATGGCCTCCATGGGAAGTCTGCGCCAAGGCGAGGGCAGGAGAAACGGTCAAGGCGACGGTAAGGGCAAGGGAGTGGATCTTCATCATTGCTGCTCGTGACTTGAAAGAAATCAGATGGGACCAATCCGCGTGAATGGAACCCCATGGCGGTATGGTCATGTCTACTGTGGCGTCGCTCTCAAGCGTCATGATGAGAGAGGAGGCGGGCCGGGCAACCCGCCTTGTCCAGCGCCTGCAGTAGCAAGGTTTCTCCTCGGTTCGAGGCGACCGTGACGATATGGCTTTCCAGGTCGACCTCAACCAGGAGCTGGTGGAGCGAGCTCGTGAATCGCCTGGCTGACGGCTCTCAGGCAGCCGCCGCAATGCATATCCGGAACGTGAAAATGGTGAATGGTCGGGATCCTTTTTCTCAAAGGCCCGAGGTTTCTAGACCTTCCTACGATGGGAAGATCGAGGGAAGCAGGAGAGGTTATTCAGGCGATATGCTTGTCAGCATAAAGGATGTGATTGCAGCAGCTTATCTTCTTCGAGTAGCTCTGTTATCGCGGATAAAGATACAAATTTTTTAGGGGTAGCCGACCGTGGTCGGGACGAAAGAAATGAAGGTTGTAACCCATAGCGGCACATTCCATGCCGACGATGTCTTCGCCTTCGCCATTTTGCGGGAGGCCTTGGGGACTTTCGACTTCGCGCGGACCCGCGAGACTGCCCTGATCGAGACGGCCGATCTCGTTTTTGATGTGGGCGGCATCTACGATGTCGCGAGAGGCCGCTATGATCATCATATGCGGGATCTGCCCCGCCGGCCCGATGGCACGCCCTATAGCTCGGTTGGCCTGATTTGGCGCGATTTCGGGCGCAATGCCCTGCCCAAACTCATTCCGGGGATTGACGAAGACCTGCTGGACGCCGTCTGGCAGGATATCGATCAGGGTTTCATTCTTGCCATCGATCAGGCCGATAACGGCGTTGCCTCCGTCAACCAGGGCCACCTTTCGCTTCTGATCGAGGCGTTCAATCCCACCTGGGCCAGCGAACAGGCCTATGACGACGCGTTCCTCGAGGCGGCCGATTTTGCCAGAGGCATCCTGGTTCGGGCATGCCAGCAGGCCCATGCGGAAGCAGAGGCCCAGTCGTCCGTACTGGCGGCAGCCGGGAAGGCGTCGGACCCCCGGATCATCGTTCTCAATCATAAGCTGCCCTGGGAAAAGGCCGTCTTTGAGGGCGGATTGCGCGATCTTCTCTTCATCATCTACCCGAATGAGGATTCCACATCCTGGTACTGTCGAACCGTTCCGCCTGAGCCCAGCTCCTTCGGCCAGAGACTGTCTCTACCGGAGGCTTGGCGCGGATTGCAGGAGAAGGAGTTTTCTCAAGTCGCCGGGATCGCAGACGGTGTCTTCTGCCATCCGAGTGGATTCATCTGCGGGGCGCGCTCCCAGGGATCCGCTATCCGGCTGGCCGAGAAGGCGATTGCTGCCGGTCATTAGAGCACTGAACACAAGAAGTAGAATCCACTTTTGGGACCAAACCGATGCTCCATCTCTTGGCTGGTGCATCGTTGGACGCGGCTCTTCGGGACCGTACGATGCGCTAGACGAGGTGTCATTCGCGAGAGGTGAGACATGAAGCAGGTGCCGATCATTTCTCATCCCGCCTATGAGGCCACGCTGCCGGACGGCCACCGCTTTCCCATGCGGAAATATGGGCGTCTGGCAGAGGTCGTCGCGGAGAAGGGACTGGCGTCCAACGGTTTTGCCAAGCCGGAGGAGGCCCCCGCCGAACTGATCGCTCTGGCCCACGATCGTACTTACGTGGATCAGGTCTTCGCCTGCTCCGCTTCCCGCGAGATCGAGCGGAGGATCGGTCTCCCTGTCAGCGAAAGCGTGGTGCGCCGCGCGCGAACCTCCGCCGCCGGGACATTGCTCGCGGCAAGACTGGCGCTCCAACATGGTCTGGCAGGCAGCACCGCCGGTGGCAGTCATCATGGGCAGCGGGAGACCGGGGCAGGTTTCTGCGTCTTCAACGATGTCGCCATCGCGGCCAAGGCGCTTCGAGTGGAAGGAGCGCTCCAACGTGCGCTTATCGTCGATCTCGATGTGCATCAGGGCGACGGCACCGCCGATTGCCTGCGCGATGAGCCGGATCTCTTCACCTTCTCGATGCATGCGGAGAAGAACTACCCTGTCCGCAAGATCCCGAGCGATCTCGATATCGGGCTGCCGGACTCCATGCAGGACAATGCCTATCTGGAGGCACTTCGAGCCCATCTGCCGCGCCTTCTCGAGGCCGTCGAGCCGGATCTCGTGTTCTTCAATGCGGGCGTCGATCCGCACCGGGATGACAAGCTCGGGCGCCTTTCCCTTTCCGATGAGGGCCTGCGCCAGCGGGACGATTATGTGATCGAGCAGGCGCGCAGCCGCCAGATTCCGCTCGTCGCCGTCATCGGTGGAGGCTACTCCACCGATATCGAAGCTCTGGCCCGGCGGCATGCCATCGTGTTCGAGGCGATGGCAGCCTGGAGCGAAAGAGGGTAAGGCGCTTATCGCGTCAACGATACGGCGAGTTGTGCGGCCAGTGCGGCATTGTTCTTCACCAGAGCAATGTTGGTGGCAAGACTTCGCCCGGCGGTCTTCTCGAACAGGTAGGACAGGAGGAAAGGCGTCACGGCCTTTCCAGTGACGCCGCGAGCCTTCGCCTCGGTCACGGCCGCATCGATGAAGGTTTTCATCTCATCCGCAGGGATTTCATCGGCGCTCGGCACGGGATTGGCAACGAGAACGCCGCCATCGAGCCCAAGCGCTTCCTTGGTGCGGATCAGATCCGCCATCGCGTCCGGACTGTCGAGGCGCAGCGGGACGGACAAGTCACTCGTCCGGCTCCAGAAGGCCGGAAAGCGGTCCGTCCGGTAGCCGACCACGGGGACGCCGCAGGTTTCGAGGTACTCAAGGGTCCGCGGCAGATCGAGGATGGCCTTGGCACCGGCGCAGATCACCGCGACCGGGGTGCGGGCGAGCTCGTCGAGATCGGCGGAGATGTCCATGGTGCTCTCGACGCCCTGATGGACGCCGCCAATGCCGCCGGTGGCGAAGACGCGGATGCCCGCCAGATGGGCACAGATCATGGTTGCGGCCACCGTCGTTGCACCGTGCCGCCTGGAGGTGACTGCATAGGGCAGGTCGGCGCGGCTCAGCTTCATCACGTCCTTGGCGGTGCCGAGCCAGTCGAGCTCCGTGTCTGAGAGGCCGATCTTGATGCGGCCTTCGATGATCGCGATCGTAGCGGGCACGGCACCGTTCTCACGCACCACCGCCTCCACCTCGCGGGCCGTGGCGACGTTCTGCGGATGCGGCATGCCATGGGTGATGATGGTGGATTCAAGTGCGACGACTGCGCCGCCTGCGGCGAGCGTGGCCTGTACCTCGGGAGTGATGTCGAGAAAACGGCTGGCATTGTCGTGATTCATAAGGACTCCCGTTCAAAGGTCCGACGCTCTAAGGGACAACGTGGATTCCAGCAAGGCGAGTGACAGATCGGGCCTCACGCTCGTCGGGCTTTCCACCGTCAGAGCCGCTGCGATTGTGCCAAGCCGGGCAGCCTTGGCCAAAGGGGCATCCTTCAGCATGGCGACGAGAATGGTTGCAATCAGGGCGTCCCCTGCGCCGGTTGCATCGACGATCTCAACCTTGACCGCGTTGATCTTCACGATTCCGGAAGAATCCGCCGCGACAAGTCCCTGATCGCCAAGCGTCAGGACAACCTGTTCCACGCCACGGTCGAGCAGGGCCTTTACCGCCGTTTCCGGCGAAACCTCATGGCGGTCGAGATAGGCTCGAGCCTCGTCGAGGTTGAGGAAGAACACGCCGACGCCTCCCAGATCCTGTGGCAGGCGCATCACCTTTGGCGTCGAAACTGCGTCGACAGCGAGCATCAGGGCTTGTTGCCGGGCAAGGCCGGCAAGCTCATGCAGGGTCTCGGAAGGCAGGTTGCAGTCGGCGAAGACCCATGCCGATCCGAGCTCGGGTTCCGCCCGACGCAACAGGGCAGGGGTGGTCCGATCGAAGATCGCCATATTGGCGAGCCCGACGGCAAGCTCGCCATCGGGCTGCAGCACGGCCACATATTCCGCTGTCGCATCTGTATCGGAAATGGTCACGCATCGGGTGTCGATGCCGCTGTGTTTTAGGTCGTCGAGCAGCGCGCGGCCATTGTCATCGTCGCCCACAATCGAAACCAGCGACGCTTGTACTCCGAGCCTCGCAATGTTCTCCGCCACATTGCGGGCGACGCCACCGAACGAGCGTTCTGAAACGACGGGATTGGAAGTTCCTGGCTGGATTGGCGCCAAAGCGTGGTACTTGCGGTCGACGGCCGCTCCGCCGATGCAGACTACCCTGCTCATTCCAGGCTTCATGTCCGGACCTTCCGCTCGTCGATCATATGCTGGGCAGACGATATGCCGAATGGCCGGCCCCGCCGCAATGGGTCGAGGTGCTGGCGGCTTGGCCAGAGTAAGAGCGGTCACCGCCGTTCACACTCAAATCCACTCCGCAAAAGCACAACCGATTTGCGATGGATCAAAGACAGGGCCGTGCGTCTCTATAGGCTTGCCATGACAACATGGAGGCTACCATGGGTTTGGGAACAGCGATCAAGCGATGGCAATCGAACTGGATGCGGGCACATGAGTTCGCTTCCCTCGATCCGGATCAGAGGAACGCGCTCGCCCGCGACATCGGGGTTCCGGCAGAAATGCTGCCCATTCTCGTCGCGCGAGGCCCCGAGGCCGCCGGGGAGCTGCCGCGTCTCATGAATGCGCTCTCCCTCGATGCCGACCGGATCAGGCATATCCATGCAACATTGATGCGGGACATGAGCCTTACTTGTTCAGGGTGCACCGCGGCCGTCCGCTGTCGGCACGATCTTGATCGTGGGCGAGCGCCAACCCATTACGGCGAGTATTGCCCGAACGCCGAGACCTTACAGGAATTGCAAGGCGAGGGCGTTTTAAAGCCTGTTCAGGCCTGAGAGAGGGGAACCCGCCGCCATCTTTAGGGGTATTCTCAGCTCGGTCAGGTGTTCCCCATCGCTAACATATGTTTATTTTCAGGCTCGGTCATGGCATTGTGTCGTTACGGTAGGGCCAAGCGGGAAGCGGATTTAGACCTGTCCGGACACGCATGGCTGCAAGACATCGTGATGGGCCGCGCTTCGCATTCAGGGTTTACCCTTGGATCGCCTCCGGGAATGGAGCGATGCATAGGTGAGGCCGGCGTCCCATCCCTGCGAGGGAGGTGGCATGCCTGCTGCGTCCGCAGCTGGACCTCACGTTACGTTAGGGGTCTCATCGTCCAAAACCCGTAACTGGATTATCCTGGCGGCCGCCGTTACCGCGAGCCTCGCGTTCCTGATCGCCGCTTCCGTTATCTATTGGCATGCGATCCAGGATCGCCACGGGATCGTTCACAGGGGCTTGTCGGCATCAGCGGCGGCATCCCACATTCTCGACCGGGAGGCCGAGGCGCTCGGTAATATCCTGAAGGGTCTTTCGACATCGCCGCTTCTCAAGGCTGAGGATCTCAAGCCCTTCCACCAGCAACTCAGGGCAACGCCTCGCCCGAGCGGGTCCCGGTTCGTCCTTTGGAACCAGGAGCGCCTGCTCCTTAATTCGGCCTTCGCCTATGGGGCGCCTCTGCCTCCCATCAATGTGCTCCCGATCAGCGAGCAGCGACTTCAGCTGCTTCGCCGAGTTGGCGTCGTCATGTCGGAGCGTATCCAGGCACCGCTGACAGGAGAGTGGATCGTCGCGGTGAGCCTGCGGCTCGGCAGTCCCGATCTCGGAGGCGAACGGATCCTGACGCTGGCTGTCCCCGAGGCTCATCTCGGCAAGGTCGTCCGGGACAGCGCCCCCCCGGTCGGTTGGACCGTGTTCATCCTCGATCACAAGCTTCAACATGTGAAGTGGAACGACGCGGAGCTCCCGCTCGCCTCGCAGCTGCATCCGCAATTGGCAAAGGCCCTGGCGAGCGGAGAACATAACGGACATTTCGAAGTCGATGGCGATGGCGGTACCATTCTGGTGGCCTTCGAGCGATCGGACAACACCGGCTATATCGTCCTGTCGACAATACCAACCGCGCTGATCAACGAGCCGCTCTATCTGGCTCGCCGATGGATCTGGTATGCGGGGATTATCCTGGCCTTGGCAGGGATCGGATCAGCGGCGCTTATCCTGAGAAATATCGGCTCAATCGATGCTCTGAAGGTATCTGCCGTGTCGACCAGGGCGGAGCTTGTGGAAACGAATGAGCGTCTTGCCGCAATCCTGACGAGCGTCAGCGACTGCTACCTCACGCTCGATCGCACATATCGCATTACCGATATCAATGCTGCGGCCATACGCTGGTTTGGGCTGCCGCGAACTGATGTCATCGGGCATTCCTATTTCGACATTGTCGGGCATCATCCGCAATTCGATGCCGCCCTGAAAAAGGCCCTTGAGAGCGAAACTCCATTCCATGGCGAGTTCCCATCGACGTACAATCCCGGGAAACATATCGATTACAGGGTCGAGCCGACCCGACAGGGAGTCAGTGTCTTCTTCAGAGACGTCACTGAACAGTACCGGGCCCGACTTTCGCTCATGCAGGAGCGAGAGTTTCTCCAAGCCTCTCTGGATGCTCTCTCAGTCCATGTGGCGGTCCTCGATAATGCGGGTACCATCATTTCCGTCAATGAGGCCTGGCACCGTTTTGCTCGCGAGAATGGATATCCTGGCCCATCACACGGCCTTGGCATGAATTATCTCGATGTTTGCGCTCGGGCCGGAGAATATGATCTAGCCGCAAGGCAGATCCATACCGGGCTCAAAGCCGTCACATCCGGGCAACGGCACGACTACCGGGATGTCTATCGATGCGACGGGCCGGGGGAGCCGCGCTGGTTCCAGATGAGGGCGACGCGCTTCATCGCAGGGGAGTTGTCCCGTATCATCGTGACCCACGAGGACATCACCGAGGTTGTCGCCGTCAAGGCCGAGATCACTGCGCTGTCGGGTCGTCTGCTCACGGTTCAGGAAGAGGAGAGGGAAAGGATTGCCGTGGAGCTGCACGACTCGACCGCACAGCATCTCGTGGCCGTCAGTCTCAACTTGATGCAGGTGGAAAATTTCTGCTTGCCTCCCTCCGGGCGACGGATTCTCGACGAGATTGACCGCTCGCTGGAGGAGGCGCTGAAAGAGCTGCGCATCTTCACCTATCTGCTCCATCCTCCCAGGTTGGAAACGGACGGCCTCGTGAGCACCGTACAAAGTTTCACGGAGGGCTTTTCGAAGCGAACGAACCTGCGGACCATCCTGCGCTTCGATGAATCCGCCGATGATCTTCCGGTCGATCTCCAGCGCGCCCTGTTTCGCATCATCCAGGAAGGGCTGACCAATGTTCACCGCCATGCCGGAGCCTCCGAAGTCATACTCAATCTGCGCCTGACATCCGATCAGGTCATTCTGTTCGTGGCGGATAATGGACGTGGCATGCGGAGCCGGCGCGGTGAGCCAGCGGTGCGGCAACCGACCCTCGGCGTAGGCATCCCGGGAATGCGCATCCGCCTCAGTCAGTTCGGAGGAAGCCTGCAGATTCGCAGTGGCCGGCGTGGCACGATCATCCGCGCGACTGCGCCGCGATTTATTCCAGTGGTTGCAGCCTTGAAGGCATGATCGGTGGGCGGCAAAACAAGCAGCCTGTTCGATTGGGAATTGCCCGAGTGGTTTTCAGGGTTTTTCCTGAGTTCCGCTGTGGAGCTTTTAGGCTATAAGAAGTCATTGCGGGGAGGGTGCAATCCGCCATGACGCGCATCCTGATTGCCGATGATCATGACGTGGTCCGTTCCGGACTTCTTACCATCCTGAGCAGTCAACCCGGATGGGAGGTGGTCGCCGAGGCGGAGGATGGCCGCAAGGCTGTTGAACTGGTTGTCGAGACCAGACCGGATGTCGCCATTCTTGATTACCAGCTTCCCTACCTCAATGGCGTTGATGCAACGCGGGAAATTCGCGCCATCCGGCCGCAGACGGAAGTTCTGATCTTCACCATGCATGAGAGCGAGCTGCTGATGCGCGAACTGCTTGAGGCCGGAGCTCGTGGTTACCTTTTGAAATCCGACGCCCGCAAGTTCCTGATCGCGGCAGTTGAATCACTATCCCAGCACAAGCCGTTCTTCACCGGACGCGTCTCCGAAGCTCTCCTGAACGCTTTCCTCTCTCAGGGACATGCTGCTGATGGCGCGTTGACTGCACGTGAGCGCGGAGTTGTTCAACTCATCGCAGAAGGCCATAGCAATAAGGAGGTGGCCCAGATCCTCGGTCTCAATTTGAAGACCGTCGAAAGCCATCGGGCGTCGGCCATGCGCAAGGTCAACGTCAATTCGACAGCGACCTTGGTACGATACGCGATCCGCAACAAGCTCGTCGAGCCTTGATGCAACTCGCCCGATGCAGGCTCTTCCCCCCTTCTCAGGGTATTTTTTTGACGATCTCGGGGTTTATTCGACCACGCCGGGGATTGCTTCATTGGGCGTGGCGAAAGATGCTGGCCTGAAAAGGGTTGCCGGGGTGAAGGTCAGAAGCCCGCCAGCTCTTTTGTTCGCCATGCGATCGACGGGGAGGTTCGATGCCGAAAGAACCGATCAAGTCAGATGACGAGGAGCGCAGAGCGCTCGAACGCGAACTGGACGAGGAACTGGAGGAGACCTTTCCGGCCAGTGATCCCCCAAAGGTGACCCGCGTCCCCCGCAGAAGCCAGATCATAAGCGACGATGGCGACGATGAGGGCGAAAACCGGCATTGAGCCGACATCAGCAAAGGAAGCAGTCCTCATCCCGATTGGGAGCCTGAATACTCATGCCATCTGATCCCACGCCTCAGACGACAGCCGCCCCAGGACCCGCCGGAAGCATACGAAGCGCACGGCCCTTCCGCTTCGTGGCACTGGGTTTCCTGTCGCTGCTGGGCGGGCTTGGCTGGGGATCGGCGCAAGCTACGGAAGGGGGCGCAAGCCTCTTCATCCCGGGCGGCCATGGCCCCGGAGCAGGCATCGTTCCGCCACCCGGCTTCTATTTCGCCAACGATTTCTTCGCCTATTCCGGCGAACTCACCGGCGGCCGTCAGATCCAGATCGGCGGCGCGGTGCTGGCGGACGTGAAGACGGAGGTTCGGGCGGACTTCTTGACGGCAACCTGGATCACGCCGCTGGAGATCCTCGGCGGGCGTGTCGGCTTTGGCCTCAGCCTGCCATTCGGCGTGCCGCGGGTCAGCGCGGGCATCTTGATCGAGGCGCCACGGCTAGGACGGACCTTCGCCTTCAGCCAGCGGGACGCCTCGTTCGTCCTGGGCGATCCCTTGGTGGCCGGCCTCATCGGCTGGGATGCGGGCAAGTTCCACTGGTCAATCGGCGCCACCGTCAACATTCCGGCTGGCGGCTACGAGGAGGGTGAGCTCTCGAACCTTGCCTTCAACCGCTGGATCGGTGACGTCTATGCTGCGCTCACCTGGCTCGATCCGGAACTCGGCCTCGACCTCTCGGGCGCCGTCGGCTTCGAGTTCAACGGCGAGAACCCGGAGACCGACTACCGAAGCGGCAATGCCTTCCACTTCGATGTCTCGATCAGCAAGCACCTGACCAAGGAGTTCTCGGTCGGACTTCTCGCGGGCTATTACGACCAGGTCTCCGACGACGGCGGCGCGGGCAACCGGATCGGCCCCTTCAAGGGCCGGGTGACTGCGGTGGGCGCCACCGCCGGCTACGACTTCACCGTTGCCGGCACACCGGTCTCGACCCGGATCAAGGTGTTGCGCGAGGTCGACGTCGAGAATCGGCCACAAGGTACCATCGGCCTGTTCTCGTTGGGGTTCCCTCTTGGCGGGCATGCCCCTCCGGCCGCTCCACGAGCGGTCACGGCAAAATATTGAACCGGCCGCCGGACTCTTACCGCTCGCCGAGATAGGTGAAGAGCGTCTGGCGCCACCACTCTCCCTGGATCGTATCGAGCATCACGACGTCAATCGGCTTGCGCAGCCCGCTGCCGAGAGGCAAGGCGATGCCGTACATCTGCTGGTCGAAGGTGACATCGAGCATTGCGGCGGACGAGGAGAACTGCTCGCGCACGATCCAGGCGAGCAGGGGCTTGTCGTAGACGAAGGCGTCCAGCGTGCCGTTCCGGATGGCAGTCAGGCCGTCGTGAGGTGTCGGAAACCTTTGGTAGGAGATGCGGCGGGAGATGAGATATTCCTCCGTCGAAGATCCCTGGACAGCCCCGACACGGGCCGATGCGAGGTCGCCGACGGTTGTGACCAGCCCTTGCAGCTTGCCTGCGGTCAGGGTCGAGGTGACGCTTGCGGTGAACACGGCGATGGCGACGATCGATGCGACCATCCACAGAACGGCTAGGGCACGGCCGAGGCCCGTTCTTGGGGCTAGGTATCCGGTGCTGGCCTGAGTCATGGCCTCGGCGGACCACCAGATGCTCGTACCGAGCCCCTTGATTGCGCCGCCGCCGAAATCCTCATTGTGGCGGCGCTCGAGGAACCAGATCAGCAGTCCGACCGCAAGTGTCAGGCCAATGAGAGCCAGGATCGCCTGGACGAAGCCGACCGACGTCAACGTGCGGACGATCAGCGTCCAGGCGCTGGGCGATGCAGAGGGAACGGCGATCCCAAGCCCGCTGAGATAGAACGGATGACTGAAATCGAGCATCCGTTCACGCTCCGCCGTGATGGTGAGCGCGGCCACCGACGCATCGTAGCGTCCGGCTGCCGTGCCTTGGAGAAGCCCCTGGACTGTGGGCTCCTCGACGAACCTGTATCGAAGCTTCGCCTGCTCGGCGATCCGATGCCAGAGTTCGACGCTGATGCCCCTCCAGGTGCCATCGGGCGCCTTCATGGAAAAGGGCGCGGCTTCCTTGGTGGCAACGACCAGTTCCCGTTGAGGTGGCTCCTGAGAATTCGCCTCGCCAATTCCCGTCAGGAGCAGCCCGAGGCAGAGCAGGGGGGCAAGACAAGAATGGAGGAGCGACGTTTCCCGGAAAGATCCATGCATCGGTCTACCTTCACAGGAATGGAGCTCTACGCCCCATGATGGCGTGCGGCGGGCCTTTCCTTCGGCTAGCGCATCGTGCGGAAAACCGGGTCCACTTTTCCGCACGATGCGCTCTTCAAAGAGTGGAGCATCGGACCCAAAAGTGGGTCCACTTTTGGGTCCGATGCTCTAGAGGCCGCGCCGTTCCGCTTAGGGGAAGATGATACGCCAGTCTCTTTTCATGTCGACGAGCGTCCAGCCGCGCGCGGTCGCCTCGTCCAGGGCCTTGTTGAGCCTGCCGACATGTGACTGCCGGTCATAGGCCCATTCGCGCTCGGCGTCGGTGTGATGGACGATACCCATGAAGCGTGGGCCATTGCCCGCTGCCGTCCATTGCAGCATCTGGAGGTCGCCGTCCGAGTTGCCGAAGGCGAAGATCGGACGGCGTCCGATGAAGCGGTTGATGCCGACCGGCTTGCCTGGACCGTCGTCGATGAACTCAATCTCGGGCTCCTTCAGGATCGTCGGCTTGCCGTCTGCACCGATCTCGAACTTTGTTACGCCGGATGAGCCGATCACCTGCTCGGGCGGGATCCCGTAGATGCGTTCCGCGAAGACGCGCATGAACTCCACGCCTCCGCCGGACACGATGAAGGTCTTGAAGCCGTTGGCCCGCAGATAGCTCAACAGCTCGATCTGCGGCTGATAGACGAGGTCCGTGTAGGGACGGTTTTTGGTCGGATGACGCGCCGTGGCGAGCCAGTCCCTTACCGCCTTCGTGAACTCGTCGATGGGCATGCCGGAATGGGTCACGGCCATGATCTCGAGCAGGCCTTTCTCTCCCGCGACCAAGATACTTTTCAGATCTCCTGCGACCACGGAGAGAAACGGCTCCTTGTCTTTCCACTCAGGCCGCTGCGGGGCGAGCCGCCTGATCTCATCGAGAGCGAACTCGACCTGGAAATAGATCGGCTGCTCGGCCCAGAGGGTGCCGTCATTGTCGAAGGTCGCGATGCGCTCGGGCGGCGGAACGAAATCGGGTCCGCCCTCGCGGGTCACGCGTCCGACGAAGTCGACGATGGCCTGCTTGACTGGCCCGTCATTCCAGGATGGGAGAGGGTCGGGTTGCGCATGAACCGGGGCCAGCGGTAGCCAGAGGGCCAGAAGGCCGGTTCCGATCCATGAGAGCAATTGCCGGCGGTTCATCCTAGGCTCCTCTCGATTCCCTTTTCCGCTCCTCGGCTCTCTCGTGCTGGAGTTCCCGGATTTCGGTCAGGTCGCGTTCCAGAAAGAAGTTGAGGAAGGTGCGGATCACGGCAATGGCGCCGAGCCTGGCGACGGATTCCCAACCGGTCGTGATCGATGTTTCGATGATGTCCGCGCCGAGCTGAAAGGTCAGCCCGGCGACGAGAATGCGGGCATAACGAAGCCAGACCTCGCGCCGCGCGGCGTTCGTCATCGTTCCGGCGAACATCATGCGCAAGCCCGAGGCGAAGGCCTCGATCGTGCCAAAGAGCACGATAACGAGCGCCATCGCGTCGATCAGGAATATGGCATATTCCGTGCTGGTGATCAGCCATTCCTTCACTGGCACCTCCGATTGGGTCATGACGAGGGCCGCTTTTCTGTAGCTGCGCTCGGGAAGACGGCTTTCCAGGCCTCCTTCATGCCGATCACGGTGATCCCGTACTCATCTGCCTTGTCGAGGGCCTCGACCAAAGGGCTCAGGCGGAATTCCCGGTCGTAAGCGAATTCCCGCTCGCCATCGTCGTGATGCAGCAGCAGCGCGAGCCTCGGCCCGGAGCCTGCCAATGTGTAGCGCAGCATCGCCAAGTCGCCATCGGAGTTGCCGAAGGCGAGGATCGGGCGTCGTCCGATGTGGAGGCCGATATTGGCAGGTTTCACCTCGCGGTCGTCGAAGCTGTTGAGTTCGCCGATCTTCGTCAATACGGCGCGGCCATTCTGGATTTCGAAGCGCAGTTTCGCGCTCGATCCGATCACCTGCTCGCGTGGAATGCCGTAAGCCTCCTCGGAAAAGGCTCTGATCAGGTCGATGCCGCCGCCCGAGACGATGTAGGTCTTGAAGTTGTTCGAGCGTAGGTATTGGAGCAGCTCGATTTGCGGCTGGTAGATGCATTGTTTGAACAGGCACCCGAGTTGAGGGTGCTTCGCGGAAGCAAACCAAGTTCGTGCGAGATGATCGAACTCGTCTTCGCTCATTCCGGTATGAGTGGCGGCAAAGAGCTCCATGACGCCCTGTTTTCCGAGTGCATGCAGGGCCGTGTGATCGCGCTCGATGAAAGCCTTGAATGGCTGCCGTTCCTTGATCGAGGGATCGTGCACGGCAAGCTCGCGGATGCGATCGATCAGAAAGAAGATCTGTGTCTGAAACGGCTGCTCGCACCACAGGGTGCCGTCATTATCAAAGGTTGCGATGCGCTCAGACGGCGGAACATAGTCCGACCCGCCTTCCATCGTCACGCGTGCCACGAAGTCGAGAATGGCGGACCTCGCCGGTCCTTCATTCCAGGATGGGAGCAGTCGATCCGCCATGCTCAAACCTCGTCTCTCATCGTGGTCGGGCGGCGGGATTGCCGCCCGACCGGCTTTATTCAGTCGCCGCTCGCTCCTTCGGACATCTTCGCCATGGCATCGTCGATGGTGAAGGTGTTCGGCTTCTGGACGGCTGGGAACTCCCGGAACGTCTCCGCGAACTTCGCTGCAACCGCCTGCACTGCATAGATCAGATAGGCGTGCTGCATCATCCAATCGTCATAAGTATTCGAAGTGATGGTTGCGTATTCATAAGGATCGGTGCGAAGATTATAGATAACTGGAGCTCTCAGCCGCACGAACGGATCGCGCCAGACGGCCAGGCGGCCGGGGGTGCGCTGCTCCATGAATGTGATCTTCCAGTTGTCCATGCGGATCGCTAGTGTGTCGCCGTCATCACTGAAGTAGAAGTAGAAGTTTCGCGGGCTCTTCTCGGTTTCGCCGGTCAGGTACGGCAGCAGGTTGTAGCCGTCGATGTGGT
Source organism: Microvirga sp. VF16 (assembly GCF_016864375.1). Lineage (GTDB taxonomy): Bacteria > Pseudomonadota > Alphaproteobacteria > Rhizobiales > Beijerinckiaceae > Microvirga. The sequence continues at coordinate 2,099,363 of NZ_CP069354.1, forward strand.
TCTTGTATGTCCGCCCGATAGCCTGATGCCCTTTCTTCAGCTTGTCGACCACATCCGGATCTCCGGCCATGGCCAGGAAAGTCGGCAGCCAGTCGTGATGCTGCACGATCTCGTTGCTGATCGAGCCGGCCTCGATCTTGCCCGGCCAGCGCACCAGCAGCGGTACACGGAAAGCGCCTTCCCAGTTGGTGTTCTTCTCGCTACGGAATGGAGTGGTGCCGCCATCCGGCCAGGAGTTGCGATGCGGCCCATTGTCGGTCGAGTATTGCACGAAGGTATCGTCGGCGATGCCGAGTTCGTCGAGGAAGTCGAGCATCTCGCCGACATTCTTGTCATGGTCGATCATGGTGTCGTGATAGGTTGACTGCCAGCGCCCCGCTTGCCCACGGCTCTCAGGCTTCGTGTGCGTATAGAGATGCATGTGCGTCGTGTTGAGCCATACGAACCATGGCTTTCCGGTCTCCTCCTGCCGCTTGATGAAGTCCTTGGCGGCAGCAATGAACTCGTCGTCGCAGGTCTCCATGCGCTTCCGGTTGAGCGGGCCGGTGTCCTCGATCTTCTGCTTGCCGACCTTTCCCCAGCGCGGCATCTCGGTGGTGTCGTCCTTATCCGTCGCCCAGGAGTGGATGACACCGCGTGGCCCGAATTTCTCGCGGAACTCCGGGAAATCCTTCGCCGAAGGATAGTCATCCATTTCCGGCTCTTCCTCGGCGTTGAGGTGGTAGAGATTGCCGAAGAATTCGTCGAAGCCGTGGTTGGTCGGCAGCATATGATTGAGATCGCCGAGATGGTTCTTGCCGAATTGGCCGGTGGCATAGCCCTGGTTCTTGAGGGCCGCCGCGATCGTGATGATCTTCTCGTTCATGCCGATGGGTGCGCCGGGGATGCCCACCTTGGATAGCCCCGTACGGTAGACGCTCTGTCCGGTGATGAAGGCCGAGCGCCCGGCGGTGCAGGATTGCTCACCATAGGAGTCGGTGAACATCATGCCCTCGCGAGCAAGGCGGTCGATATTGGGCGTCTTGTAGCCCATGAGTCCGTGCGAGTAGCAACTCAAATTTGAGATGCCGATGTCATCCCCCCAGATGACGAGAATGTTCGGCTTGCGGTCTTTAGGCGATTTAGCCATAGCGATGCTCCTCCTTGTAAAGCTTTGACATACCTGGCTGTTTTCTTGTTCGCGGCAGGCGAGGCGACCGGAACAAGTGGCGTGACGCAACGTTGTCGGCATCTGGCAACCGGCCTCGCGTGTCAGTCTGCGACAGCGGTTCCCAAGACAAGCGTGGCGTGAACAAAGTTTGGAGAGTGGCGTGTTTCTCGACGATAAGTTTTCTTATGGCGGGTGGAGCGGCCCTTCGTGCCAAGCCTGCAAGCAGCCGATCCTGCCAAGCGATCGCATCAAACGAGTGGAGTTTCAGAACGATCTCGACGGAACGAAGGGGCTGACGGGCGATTATCACGTGGCCTGCAGCAAACCCTTCGCCTCGCTGGCGAACGTGATCAACTTCAACCCCTGGGCGGGATGGTAGACGCCGAGCGTGTCTCCCACCTGGAGATGCTCCTGATTCAATCGGCTTGACACAATCGGGAAGCCCGTCGTTCCCCGTTGTAACCCGATTGAGCATCGGCAGAGGGCGAAGACGCGTGCCTCGAGCGGTACCCTTCGTTCTTCGGATGCAGCATCCGGTCCGGCGATGAGGTGTCACCGGACCTTGGATGAGGCTGTTCTCAGCTTGGATGCATACGACGACTGAAGATCGTGGTCGCATATGCTTCGCTGATGACATCTGCTATTGCTCCATGTCTTACAGGCTAACAACAGCTGACCTACTCGGCAGCGATCCTGGCGGGGCTGCCGCTGGCAGCGGCGGCCATGGCGTTCTGCTTCTCTCGCGCCTTTTCGAGAGCCTCGTCGATGCTGAAGCTCGACGGCCGCTGACGTGGCGGGAATTCCTCGAAGGTTTTGAGGAACATACCGACGACCACCTGTGCGGGCACGATCAGGAACATGCGGTCGGCTGCCCATTTGGCATAAAACATGGTGGCATCTTCATCGGCCCGCTCGAACGGGTCGCTTCGAAGATTGAAGAGTTTTGGGAACCGCAAGGGAACGAATGGTTCCTGCCAGACCGACATGCCCTTGGCGCGCTGCTCCATGAAGTGGATCTTCCAGTTCTCGTAGCGCAGCGCCATCAAGTCCCCATCGTCGCTCCAGTAGAAGAAAGCCTTCCGCGGATTCTCCTTCTCCTCTTTCTTCAGGAAAGGCAGCATGTTGTAGCCGTCGATATGGACCTTGAAGGTCTTGTTGCCGGCCTTGTGCCCTTTCTTGAGCTTCCCGACGATATCGGGTTCACCCGCGACGGCGAGCAGCGTCGGCAGCATATCCGTATGCGACACGATCTCGTTGGAGACGGTTCCCGGCTTGATCTTGCCCGGCCAGCGGATCATGCACGGCACGCGCCAGCCGCCTTCCCAGTTGGTGTCCTTCTCGCCGCGGAACGGTGTCCAGCCACCGTCAGGCCAGCTCAGGCATTCGGCACCGTTGTCGGTCGAGTACATGACGATGGTGTTGTCGGCGATGCCGAGTTCATCGAGCTTGCCGAGCAAGCGGCCCACATGCCCGTCATGCTCCACCATGCCGTCGGGATAGAGGCCCAAACCCGTCACGCCATCCGACTCCTTCTTCAGGTGGGTGAAGACGTGCATCCGGGTCGAGTTCCACCAGACAAAGAACGGCTTACCGTCCGCGTTGGCCTTATCGATGAACTTGAGGGCTCCATCCAGGAACTCCTCGTCCACCGTTTCCATGCGCTTGCGTGTCAGCGGGCCGGTATTCTCGATTTTCTGAGTGCCGTCCGGCTTGGCCCAGCAATGCAGGACGCCGCGTGGGCCGAACCTCTCCTTGAACTTCGGATCCTTGGGATAGTCCGGGTTCTCAGGCTCTTCCTCGGCATTGAGGTGGTAAAGGTTGCCGAAGAACTCGTCGAAGCCGTGCACCGTCGGCAGGAACTCGTCGCGGTCGCCGAGATGGTTCTTGCCGAATTGGCCAGTGGTGTAGCCGAGTGGCTTGAGGAGTTCCGCGATGGTCGGATCCTCCGGCCGCAGGCCGAGATCGGCGCCGGGGAGGCCCACCTTGGTGAGGCCGGTGCGGATCGGCGACTGTCCGGTGATGAAGGCGGCGCGGCCGGCCGTGCAGCTCTGCTGGCCGTACCAGTCGGTGAACATCGCGCCTTCTCTGGCGATACGGTCGATGTTGGGGGTCTGATACCCCATGATGCCGTGGTTATAGGCGCTGATGTTGAACCAGCCGATGTCGTCACCCCAGATGATGAGGATGTTGGGCTTGCCGTTCTGCGGTTTAGGCTGTCTTGCCATGATCGGCTCCCTAAAGCGGAGGGGGTTCGAGCAGTCGGGCGCGGTCCCTCCTCAACCGAAAGGCCCGACCTGAAAGAGCATGCTCACGATGGCCGCCACGCCGACGACGAGAAGGACGATGGCGGTGATCAGAGTGAGCGACGGTGGGAATCTGCTTTCGGCATGAACGAGGCCGGCGGCCTTCATCGCCTTGCGCTCCTCGCGCAGGCCGATCATGAACTGCACATGATAGATGATGCCGATGACGAGCATCGCGATGCCGAGCGCGACGAGAACAACACCGAAATTGCGGGACGCCCCTGCGTGCGCGATCGTTCCGGCCTCACGGAGCTTCTCGAAGACCTGATAAATCGTGAATCCGAAGCTGATCAGCGAGAGCGACGTGCGGATCACGGACATCAGGGTCCGGTCGGCGCTCATCCGCGTGCGCTGGAAAGACATGCCGGTTCGGCGCGAGGACAGCTCGACGGAGATCCTGTCGGGATCGGACTGTGCGGTAATGGGACTCATCTCATCTGATCTCCCTATGGTGCCGGGCGGTACCGACTGCGGAACCGCCCGACGGTTTGGTCGAACTCCTCAGTCAACAGCCATGGCGGCCGCAGCCAGCTTCTCGAGATCGAGGTACCGCGTCTTCTCGACGGTGACGCCGACGAACTTGATCGTCCCGCCCTTGAACGCGGCGGGTGTCGTATACTCCTCGCTCACCGCGTCACCGCTGTCGCGGCCGATGCACAGGCCATCGCCTGACAGCGTGAACTTGCCGGGCTGGGTCTTCATGTTCCCCTGCGCCATGATCCGGTCGTTCACGTAGAGTGTGGTCTTGCCGATCGACTCGCCATACTTCCCGGCCTTGTCGCGGATGAACTCCATGCCGAGCGTATACTTGCCCGGCGTGAGCTCCTCGGACACAAACTTCTGCTCCGGCTTGATGCCGAGGAAGTTGTAGACGTAGTGGAGCTTCCTGTCCTTGATGAACAGGCTGTGGCCGCCGAACCGCGAGCCATGCGCGAAGATCACACCCGAGCAGTCAGGGTCGGTGATCTCGACGTCGGCCAGGATCTTGTACGAACGCCCGCGTACGTTGACCGCGACACCTTCCGGAACCGGCGAGGTGCCAGGATAGTACATGTAGCGCTCCCGTGGCGTCTCCTCGCTCGGGCGCTCCACGCCGAGAAGCTCGGCAGCGCTGCGGTCGTCGAGCGGCAGCACGTTGTTCTTTTCCGCCTCCTCGAACCACGCCTTGATCAGCGCCTCGAGCTTGTCGGGATGCTGCTTCGACAGATCCGTCGATTCCGAGCGGTCGACGTCGGTGTGGTACAGCTCCCACTCGTCTTTGTCGAAGTTGCCCTTTCCAGTCAGCGGGGCGTGAAGGGCCGCGGCCTTCCAGCCATCCTCCCACATGCCGCGGGTGCCGAGCATCGCATAGTACTGGCGTTTCTTCTGCGTCGGCGCGTCGGGCTTCGCCTCGAACGAGTAGCGCATGGAGACTCCGGACAGTGGGTACTGCTCGATGCCGCGATAGACCTTGGGCATCTCCAGGCCGCAGACATCGAGGATGGTCGGCACGATATCGGTCGAGTGGTGATACTGGTTGCGCACCTCGCCCTTGGCCTTGATGCCCTTCGGCCAGGAGATGACCAGCGGGCAGCAGGTGCCGCCGGCATATTCCGAGTAGCGCTTGAACATCTGGTACGGCGTGGAAAACGCTGCCGCCCAGCCCGTTGGGTAGTGGTTGTAGGTCTCCACGCCGCCGAGAACGTCCAGATACTTCATATTCTCGGACAATTCGTCCGGATAGTTGTTGAAGAACTTGTTCTCGTTCACCGAGCCGTTCGGGCTGCCCTCGCCGGAGGCGCCGTTATCGGAGCAGTAGAAGACGATGGTGTTGTCGAGCTGGCCGGTCTGCTCAAGGTAGTCGATCAAGCGACCGATCTGCACGTCGGTATATTCGGAGAATCCGGCATAGACCTCGGCCATGTGCGCGAACAGCTTCTTCTCGTCCGCGTTCAGCGAATCCCACGGCCGGACGGCATCGCCTGGGTTGGCCACCTCTCCCGGAAGCGGGTTGAGCGGAGTGAGCTTCGTATCCTTCGGCAGAAGGCCCTTCTCGATCATCCGCGGCAGCACCCATTCGCGATAGGCCTCGTAGCCGCTGTCGAACTTCCCCCTGTACTTGTCGATGTACTCCTGCGGCGCATGGTGTGGAGCGTGGTTGGCGCCGGGGCAGAGCCACATGAACCATGGCTTCGACGGATTGCTGGCCTTCTGGTCGCGGATCATCTGCAAGGCCTGGTCGACAAGGTCCTTGGAGAGGTGGTAGCCCTCCTCCGGCGAGTACGGCTGGTCGATGAATCGGTTGTCCTCGACGAGGTCCGGGTACCACTGGTTCGTCTCGCCGCCGAGGAAGCCGTAGAAGCGGTCGAACCCCTTTTGCAGCGGCCACTCCGAGCGGCTCGCGCCGGCGGCGATGTCCTGCTCGGGCACGTTGTGGTTCTTGCCGAGCCAGAACGTGCTCCAGCCGGAATCCTGGAGCACCTGCCCGATCGTCGCGCATTCGGCCGGCAGGCGACCGCTCCAGCCCGGGAAGCCCTGCGCGCCCTCGGTGATGCAGGAGCAGCCGTTGAGGTGGTGATTGCGCCCCGTCAGGAACGTCGAGCGCGTGGGTGAGCAGAGCGCCGTGGTGTGCCACTGCGAGTAGGTCAGTCCGCGCTCGGCGAGCCTCTCCAAGGTCGGCATGCTGATGGCGCCACCGAAGGGCGACCATGCGGCCTGTCCGGTGTCGTCGTAGAGGATGATCAGGACGTTCGGCGATCCCTCAGGCGCCTTGGGCAGCGTGAAAGGTCCCCAGTCCGGCGTAGAGTCGCGAACATCGAGCTTGATGACACCCTTGAACGGCTTCTTCGACATGATGGTCTCCCGATTTGGTTCAATCATTTTGCTGGTATCTGTCCGCTGGCTTCAGCTTCCAGGCAGTGCGATGGTCTCCAGTTGCTCGAGGCGCTTGAGCGCTCCAGCCGCTTTCAAGGTGTTGTAGTTGATGCCTGCCGCATTGAGGCTGCTGCCTTCCTGGAACGGGTATTCCGGGATCGTCGACAGGAACTTCTTGATGAACCCCTGCGCCGGCACGAAGGTCCATAGGTTGTCGCCATACCAGCGCAGGTAGCCAAGATCGGCCTCGCTCGGTCCCTTTTCGTAGGGGTCGGCCCTTAAATTCACGAGGAGCGGCCATCCCGGCGTGGAGCGCGTGCCGGTTGCGATGTTTCCGACCTGAGTCGCGAAGTGGATCTTCCAATCCTGGACGCGGATTGCGTTGAGCTCGCCGCCCTGCGCGAAGTAATAGATTTCCTCGCGAGGTGCCTTCTTCGCATCGCCCTTGAAGTACGGCAGGAAGTTGTAGCCGTCGGCGTGTATCTTGAACTCGCGGCCGTTGGCCTTGTACCCCTTCTTCAGCTTCTCTACGACATCCGGCTCACCGGCCGCGGCGACGAAGGTCGGCATCCAATCTTCCTGCGAGATAATGTCGTTGTAGACCGTGCCCGGCTTGATGACGCCCGGCCACCGCACCAGCAGCGGCACGCGGAAGCCGCCTTCCCAGGTCGTGCCCTTCTCGCCGTGGAACGGTGTGCAGCCACCGTCCGGCCAAGAGAACGTCTCGGCGCCGTTGTCGGTCGAGAAGACGACGATGGTGTTGTCCGCGATCCCCAGATCGTCGAGCTGCTTGAGCAGCACGCCGACGTGATCATCAAGTTCCATCATCCCGTCCGGATAGATTCCGATTCCAGTACGCCCGAGACTTTCCTTGCGCAAATGAGTCCACACGTGCATGCGTGTCGTGTTGAACCAGACGAAAAACGGCTTTCCGTCCTTGACCGATCGGTCGATGAACTTCGTGGCAGCGTCGTGGATTTCGTCGTCGATCGTTTCCATGCGCTTTGTCGTGAGCGGGCCGGTATCCTCGATCTTCTGGCCGCCTTTGCCGTCGGACCAGGCATGCAGAACGCCGCGCGGGCCGAATTTCTTTCTGAACTCCGGATTCTTCGGATAGTAATAGGTTTCCGGCTCCTCCTCCGCATTGAGGTGATAGAGGTTGCCGAAGAACTCGTCGAAACCGTGCACCGTCGGCAGGTGCTTGTCGCGGTCGCCGAGATGATTCTTGCCGAACTGACCGGTCGCATAGCCTTGCTCTTTGAGCAGATCCGCGATGGTCGGAGTCCAGTCGGGGATCCCGTGCTCGGAGCCCGGCATGCCGATGGTCAGGAGACCGGTCCGGAACGGGTGCTGTCCCAGGATGAAGGACGCTCGCCCGGCGGTGCAGCTTTGTTGCGCATAGGCGTCGGTGAACAGAGCACCTTCGGTCGCGAGGCGATCGATGTTAGGCGTCCGGTAGCCCATGATGCCGTGATTGTAGGCACTGATGTTGTGAACGCCGATGTCGTCACCCCAGATGACCAGGATATTCGGCTTGCCAGACTTTTTCGCCATCTCGTTCCTCCCTTTAGCGCTTAGATACCCTCGGCTGACATTCTCTCCTGTCTCGTCCAGTCGTCGTCACGCGTATCTGCGTCTCTCCTCAGAACAGCAGGCTGCTGATGTGGGCCCAGATCACGTCGCGCGGTACCGCCAGCAGCAGCACCGGCACGAACGGCAGCAGCAGCGCGACTGCGAGCGCGAGCAGGTCCTTGAGGCCGACAGGCACCAGCCGGATCGCATGCACGTTCTCCACGACCGCATAGAGGTCGGCAACGGCGGAGAAGTCGGACGGGTCGCGTGCATCCTCTTCCGCCTTCCGGGCGAGCCATCGGTGCTCGAAGGCATGTCCAATCCGTTCCGCAAGTGCGTCATGAGCCAACGCGCCCTGCCGCCAGGTCCGCATCAACGTCGGGGTGAAGACCAGGAGCGGCGCAATGAACAGCGCAGCGATCGCCAGCAATAGGGCGACATTGAAGACGATGTGAGGGGTCGGCAGCACGCTACCGCCGAGCACCACATTCGCCGATCGGCCCGCGGGGATGATCGCCAGCGCCAGCCCAACCGCCGCAAGCGCGCGGACCGAAAGACCGAGGAAGCTCAGGCCCGCGCGGCGGTCGGGATGGGATGCGACAAGCCGGAGCTTCAGCCGCGAGACGTGCCACAGCAGCCGTGTCCACAATGCGAGCCGCCAGAGCCAGCCGAGGATTAGCGCCAGCAGCAGCGGCAGGCTCACCAGCATGTGCCACCAGCCGGCCAGAGAATACCGCGGCATTCCGCCCACGGGCTGGGCCCAAACCGGCAACTGATCGAGCGGACGCGAAAGAATCGTCGCCAGTACGATCAGGTACGCCAGCACGAACACGCAGATTTCGGCCGCCCTGGATCGCAACAGCCTGCGCGTTGAGGCAATCGCCTCGTCCAGACGACCGCGGTCGCGTTCGTCGGCGAACCCGCCATCGCTGATGTGGCGGACGATGGCATTGAGCTGCGGTACGCAGGTCGCCTCGGCGAGAACCAGCAGCGGCGCGGCAATGAGATAGCGCGTGTGTAACCCGACTTCCCGAAGGACTGGAGTGATGAGATCCACACGAGCCCACGCGCTTTGCAGAACTGCAAGGACGAGGAGAGGCATCCAGGCGGCCAGGATCACCATCAGCGCGCGGCGGCGGAAGGCAAGATCGTCCGATCCGAGAAGGCCCAGTCGCCGTTGAAGGCCGAGCGGCGGCGCGTGCTCGAAGAGCATTTCGGCATCGCCGCGGCTCATCGCGGTGTCTCCTGCACTGGTGGGCGAATATGGGATCGCAGCGGCCGACATGATGCGTTCCTCACGATACCGGACCGGTGGATTTGCCCGCGAGCCACCGGCGGGCGATCCGCGCGATCGGCCCGCGCAGGAGGAGATAGGGGATGAAGGCGAGCAGCAGGGCCACAAGAACCATCTCGCCCGGATAGAATTCGTTCAGGACCTTGTACTGGTAGATCGCATCCATCCCGAGACCGAGCACGATGATGCGACTGGTCGACAGGAAGCCCTCACGCAGCCGGTCGGTGCGCCGCGTGGGATCGATCAGGATCGTCCAGAAATAGGGCGAACGCCCGAGCCGTGCATCGTTGACGCCGTCATGCAGCGCGGCGATGAAAGCCATCGTCGGCTGAAGCAGGAACCGGAACGCCATGGGGCCGCTCGGCCGTTCGACGATGTCGTGCCAGATGCGTTGCTGCACATCGGTCGAGAAGCCGTACCAGATGGCGCCGAGCACGCTCAGGATCGCGACGAGGGCGATCCCGACCCAGGCGATGATCCGTGCACTTCTTGAATCCGTTTGTGCACTCATGCGTCTCGTCCTCGTCGCACCACGCATCGGAAGCCGATATGGCTCGTCGATGTGTCGACGGGTTGCGCGTGACGGGCGGCCGGCCGATAGCGGCGGCAATAGTTCGGGGCGCACAGGTGCGAGCCGCCTTTCAGCACCTTGCGTGGGATGCGGATCTGCGGCTGGCACGGATCGTAGCTGTCGGTCTCCCGCCCGCCGCGCGGGTTTTCGGGAATGCAGCAGGCCTTGGGAGCGTCGGCGGGATGCTTCGGCGTGTAGAAGTCCGAGGTCCATTCCCAGACATTGCCGATCATGTCGTGCAGGCCATAAGCATTCGGCGGAAAGGCGGTCACCGGCGAGGTGCGCTCGTAGCCGTCCTCGCGTTTGTTCTGAAACGGGAACGCTCCCTGCCAGGTGTTGGCCCTGGGCCGGCCGTCCGGCGTGAACTCGTCGCCCCAGGCGAATTCCGCCCCGTCGAGCCCGCCGCGGGCGGCGTATTCCCATTCGGCCTCGGTCGGCAGGCTCTTGCCGACCCAGGCGGCGTAGGCCTCGGCATCGGCATAGGCGACGTGCACGACCGGGTGATCGTCGAGGCCCTTGATCGACGATCCGCGGCCATAGGGCCGGCGCCAGGTCGCCCCGAAGGTGAAGGCCCACCATTGGCTCCAGTCCCGCAGATCGACCGGATAATCCGGCAGCGTGAAGACGAGGGAGCCCGCCTTCAGCATCTCCGGCAGCGCGCCGGGATAATCCTTAGGGTCAGGCTTGCGCTCCGCGATCGTGACATGGCCGGTCGCCTCGACGAAGCGCCGGAAGTCGCGGTTGGTGACCGGCGTCCGGTCGATCCAGAACCCGTCGACGGTGACGCGGTGCACCGGCGCCTCTTCGGGATAGTGCGTGTCCGAGCCCATCCGGAACGTACCACCGGAAAGCCACACCATGTTCGGATCGGGGGCATCCCGTTGGACGGGCGCAGCGATGGTCGTGTCGAGTTCGGCGATGGTCATGATCTCATGTTCTCCATGCCACGTAATTCAGGATGGTATCGGTGCGCAGGAACTCCATGCGCAGATGCCGGCGGGCGGAATCGTTCCCGTGAAGGCGAGCCCGACCCCGGCGATCACCAAGCCGGTGACGACGAAGGTGGACCAGTCGATGATGTCGGGTGCTGCTCTGCAGCTGAAAGCCCATGGCGTTCTCCATCTCGTCAGTGCGTTAGCGAACCTCCTCGAAGTCGCCGGGCTTCCAGCCTCCATCGAAGGCAGGTCCGTCCGGTCCGTACAGGCGCAAATAGACGAACCAGCCCTTGCCGGGTTTGGTCTTGATCCACTGCCCCTCTTTGCCCGCAGGTGCGGCAGGGCCGAAGTAGAGATCGGTGGTCCCGGTCTTCGGCACATCCTTGAGTTCGACCAGCGAGCGCAGTGCGGCCTTGTCCTGATCGGTCTGAATCTGCGAGCGCGTCTCGCTGTCGTACACGGTGACCGACCAGAACAGTTTCTGCGGCACGGGCTGTGGCACGCTCAGGCGATAGGTTTTCCCGCCGTCGAGATACGCGCCGTCCTTGTCGCGCAGCCCGAGCCAGTAGAGCGATCCGGCACCTGGTGTACGCAGCACCATCTTGGGGGACATTCCGACGGCCTGCGAGAACCAGCGATCGCGCGCCTCCAGGTCGATTCCGGTCGGCAGTTCGAAGTCACCGTTCTCATAACGCAGGGTCGCGTATTCCCACTTGCGGTCCGGCCAGACGAAGCGGTCGGGACGCGAACTGGCAAAGCCGGCGACAAGCATCTGGGCACGTCCATCTCTCGCTGCCCGTTCGAGAAGCCCTTTCATGCGAGCATCCGGCGCGAACGGCTTGCCCTGCTCGATGCCGAGCATTGCGAGCATACCGGTCATCGGGCGAAACTCTTCCAGGGCCGGCTCCTCCTGCAAGACCTTGTGCAGCCTTTCCCAGAACTGGATGTTGTCCTCCCAGCGCAGCAACGTGATGTCGACCTAATCGTTTGTCCTGTCCACGTACTCGTAGGCGGGAGGGTTGGCGGCCTGTGACAGCGGATAAACGCGTATCTTGCGCTGGGCTTCGAGCCCCGCCTTCATATCGCCGTTGGGTGGCAGTGCCCGGGCGCCAACCAGGACGAAGTTCGTCTTTGACTGAGCCGGGATGTAGCCGGTGGGCACCTCACCTGTGTAGTCCGGCGGCAGGATGAGATGCTTGCCGCCCTTGCCGGCATCCGGGCCGGGGAGGCCGATATCCTGCACCCAGCCGAAATTGTGATCGTTGACGATGCCGAGATAAGCGCCGGGCGGCAACTCGATCACCATTGGCCCGGCCTGTTTCAGGTTGAGCACTCCACCCATGTAGGGCGTATCCGAGTTCCCGGTGAAGAGGACATGCCGGGGACCGCCCGCCAGGATCAGGCCACCCTTGTTGTCGGCAGCACCCGCATCGCGCGTGCCCTGGAACGTAGCCTCCATGGATACGGTCGGATAAAAGAACCGATAGGCCTGGATGGCACGATTGAGATCAGTATCGTCATAGGCCTGCCGCGCGGTCTTTGCCGTCGGAAAGCCCCGCTCGAACACGTAATGGCTCTCGTGCGCGGTATCGATCTTTCTTGCGGCCAATTCGGTCATCACCCTTCCTCCGATTACTGCACCGCGACCTTCTCCACGTCCGGCAGTGTCCAAACCTTGTCGAAGAACTCCTTCTTCGGCCCATAGACGCGGAACATCAGTTCGAAGCCGCGTTGCGGATCGGTTGGCACCAAGTTCGCTTCCTTTCCAGCCGGAGCCTTCGGGCCGAAATAGATGTCGACCGAACCATCGGCATTCTTCTGGATCTCGGCAGCGTTCGAGGCGCGGCTGGCACGATCCATGTTCTTGATGAGAGCGTGTGTCTCCCGGTCGTAAGCTGTCACAGACCAGTATTGCTGCACTGGCGCGTTCGTCGGTACGCGCAGGCGGTAGGTCTTCCCGCCGTCGAAACCCTCACCGTCTTTGTCACGGATGGAGATCAGGTAGAATTGTGCGGTGCCTGGGCGCTTGATGGAGATGTAGCCATAGGTATAGAGCAGAGCCCGGGCATCGACTGCGTATTTGTCGTGTTCCGCATAGCCCGTGCCTTGCCCTTCGATGGCCTCCTGCAGAGTCGGGTATGTCCAATGGCTGTTCGCGAAGAACGGCGGGAAGCCGGCATCGTAGCGTTGCTCAAGGATTGCCTTCGCCTCGTCGATGGCAGCGGTGAGGATCCTCTGCGTCGCCTCGCTCGGTTCGAAGGGCTTTCCCTTCTCGATGCCGATGGTGCGCAGTTGGTCGATCATCGCCCGATCGCGCTCGATCCAGGGCTCGTTCTGCACGATGCGGTTGAGGTTGGTGAAGAAGCTTGCGTTGTAGCGAATGGTACTGTCGTAGGTGATATCCTTCACGTCGGTGAAGATCGTCTCCGGTGGGTTGGCCGCTGCCGACAGGGGATAGACCTTCACACGCTTGCCATAGGCAATCGATGCGGCCACGTCAGCGTCGCCGTGGCTCTTCATGTTCGAACGCAGCAGAGCGTAGGCGCCGTAGGTGTCGGAGGACAGCGCCGTGTAGCCGGTGGGGACCGTCCCCTTGTAATCCGGTGGCACGATCACGAACTTGCCGCCCGCGCCTCTGTCAATGCCAAGCAGGCCGACATCTTCGAGCGCGACCTGCCACTCGGTCATGATGTTTCCGGTGAGGGACGCGCTGGCGTCTCCCGGCGGGATCTCGAGCACGACGGGGCCGACTTCCTTGGTGTCGAAGAACACCATGAAGTAGATGACGTCGGGATTGGGGGTAAGGGTCTGGTTACGCCAATCGAGCGGGCGGCCCCAATAGATGACCTGGTTCACCTTGCCGGCGGTCTTGGTCAGCATCTCCTGGCGCATCAAGTCGGTGTTGACCGCCGGCATGCCCCAAATAGCGGCCTCGACGGCCCGCCGCTCGATAGCGCGGCGGGCGAGTTCATCGGCGGGGAGGTTTTGTGCTTGGGCCGACATGGCGGCTCCCATCGATGCGAGCGTTGCAAGAGTGGCTCTGAGCATCACGCTCTTCCTTGTCTCCACGGAGCCCGTCGGATTGGCCTCACTCGGCCGGAGCCGGCGGCGTGACGCCCGTCACCTGCGCGGAGGGTTCCTCGCTGAGCCAGCGGTAGAGGATGCCGCCGAGCGCACCGCCGATCAGCGGTGCGACCCAGAACAGCCAGAGCTGCGCCAGCGCCCAGCCGCCGACGAACAGCGCCGGACCGGTGCTGCGGGCCGGGTTCACCGAGGTGTTGGTGATCGGAATGCCGACGAGGTGGATCAGCGTCAGCCCAAGGCCGATGGCGATGGGAGCAAAGCCCGCCGGCGCCTTGCCGTGGGTCGCGCCCATGATGATGAACAGGAACATCATGGTCAGCACAACCTCGGCCACGAAGCCGGAGACCAGGCTGTACTGGCCGGGCGAATGCGCACCGTAGCCATTGGCGGCAAAGCCCTTGGACAGATCGAATCCGGGAGCGCCGGAGGCGACCAGGTAGAGCACGAAGGCCGCGATGATGGCGCCGATCACCTGGGAGACGATGTAGGGCGCGATATCCTGCTTCGGGAAGCGGCCGCCCGCCGCCAGGCCGACGGTCACCGCCGGGTTGAGATGGCAGCCCGAGATGTGGCCGATGGCATAGGCCATGGTGAGCACGGTCAGGCCGAAGGCGAGCGAGACGCCGAGCAATCCGATCCCGACTTGCGGAAAGCCTGCGGCGATCACCGCGCTGCCGCAGCCGCCAAAGGTGAGCCAGAAGGTGCCGATGCCTTCGGCGACGCATTTGTGAATGTTGTGGCTGTTGTGGAGATCCATGGAGCACTCCTTTGGCCAGCTTGGGCTGACGTCCCCGGAACCCTGCGTGGGCGGAATCCGATCCCATGCGAGAGAGCTTAGGGTGGCAGCGCAAAAGCGGAATTAGGAGAACACCTGAAGTCCGTTCAGGAAAACACCGAGCGCAGGTTCTCTTCGGGAGGAGTGTAGACGCGCTAAGGCGTGAGCGTTCCCGACACGGCCTGCCCGAGCCCCTCGACATGCCCCTGGAAATTCTCGCGGGTCCGCGGATCGATCACCGCAACCGGGGCGGAGACGGCAAGACCCGCCGCCGTGCCGACGGCCGCCGCGGCACCGGCCGTGACCTGAATGATCCTGTCGCCGACGCCGACGCGCGAATCCGTCAAGGTCTGCCCCTCGGCCAGTTCCCGGCCGATAATGCGCACGACCTCCGGACTTTCGGCGAACTTGGAATGGTTCAGGGGATCGCCGGTCCTGAGCTTGGAAAGGTTCAGGACGGTAATGCCGGACTTATCCAACTCGCTGCGATAGGGCTCCTGATCCGGATCGATCGCACCGAGCCGTACCGCATCGCCCCATAGCCGGCGGGAGACGGCAAGCGCTCTGTCATCCTGGGAGACGAAGAGGGTGAAGCCCGGACGGGACTTGCCCATGTCCAGAACGGCCTCGCGGAACAGGTCGACGTCCACGTCGGGAGCGGCGAGGAGCACGTTGCGGATCTTGGGCGCGACCCGCCCGTCGCGGATCGCCATCTGGCGCAGCGCTTCCAGGGTCACCCAATTGCCCATGGAATGTGCGAGGATCGAGATCTCGCCGACCGCCGGGTCACTGGCCAGGGCCTTCAATGTGCTCTCGAGGGCATTGCGGGAATAGGTGTTGCTCTCCCGGTCGTAGCCATAGGCCAGCACGCTGCCGCGCGAGGGCCAGGTGAACAGCACCGGCACCACAGGCGTGCCGGCATCATGCACGATCTGGGCGAAGCGGAAGACCGCATCGTCGAAGCGGTTATTGAAGCCGTGGATGAAGACAAGCACGCGCCGCTGGGGCACCGTCCGGACGGTGCGGTTGAACCAGGCGACGGCCTGCTTGCGGTCGATCACATCGGCCTTGAGGGTTACGAAATCCGTCGCGGGATTGCCGGGAACGTTCTGCGGCCACTGCACCTCGCCTGGCTTGCGGCTCGCTGCCGGCGGGATCGAGACCGTGAATTCGGCAAAGGACAGTTCCGGTCCGCGGCCGCCCGAATAGAATTCCTGCGGGTCCGTTGCGCGCATGCGGGTCGTGGCAACCAGCATGTCGACCTTGCTAGCGCCGGGGACCGTGTCGGCTACAGGAACCAGCGTGCCCTTCAAGTTGGCACATCCGGTCAGGCCGAGGGTGAGTGCGAAGGCCATGAGGGAACGGCCGCAAGAGCGCCAGCCGGTTCCTTGTGGGAGCCCCATCGTCGACGCATTACCGCCGCCCTCTTGTCCTGACCATTGCATTCGGTTCGCGTTCCCCGGTGTCGTATTAGGGCAAATCTTCATCAGGTCGTCGTTCTTGTCGAGCGCGGAGGAGTAAATTTCAGTCTCCTGCAGGTAATTGCGGTCGCCGTAACAGCGAGAGCGAGACTATTCTCCCGATTTCTTTCGCTCCGTCTGGCGAGACAGCGCGGATAGGAAGTCGATCCGTCAAAGAGCCAGCACCGTGGGGCCCGCAGCTTGCGCTGCGAGCCTGTGAGTTGATCGAGGGTGGCGCGACAGGCAGCCCGGCTCGATGTCTGTGGTGATTTGGGAAGAGCCGGAGTGCCTCTTCGCGCACGGCTTCTTTAGGCGGACAGGAGAGGCCGGCTCAGTCAACCGCCGCAGGCGGTGACCGTCTGCGCGACGGCGGCCTGCGACCGATCCCGACCACCAACCCAAACATCCTGGGCCTCCCGTCGAAGCCGATTGCGAGTCAGCCTCACGGGACCGTGCCTGCTCCCACACTGCGACGCCTCGCGAGCGCGCCCTCGATAGGAGCAGATCTGAGGCAATGATATAGCTAAGGCTAGGAACCTTGTCAAGAACAAAAATAGAACATTACACTCGCCTCACCGCGTCATGGCCGGCCTCGTACCGGCCATCCCGTCTTCGGAACCGCAGCGCTGCAAAGGCGTGGATCCCCGGGTCTGATCCCCGGATCAAGTCCGGGGACGGGGATGACGGCGGAGGGGCGGCTCCAGCGTCATTCCCGGCCGGAGTGTCAGCGGAGGGGAAGAGAACCATAGCGCCGAGTGTATGGGTGGAGCCTTTCCCGGCCTGCGGCCACCGGGATGACACCTGCACCATGATGGCCACGCGAGTTGGGGCCATCTGTATCCATACCTCGCTTGCTGAAGAAAATGGTTCTCAGACAAAGCCCGAAATGGTCCGCGTCGATCAATCCCCGTCGTGGAACAACAGCGTCGTGTTGCCGCCGATGCCGCTGGAGGCGACGGGGCGCTTGCTGCTCAGCACGGCCTCGGCCTTCGGCGAGGGATGTCGGCTCCCATAGATCTCGAGCCAGGCGATGCGATGAGGCGGCACGGTGCCGTCGCCGGGATAGGGTTCCTGCTTGGCGCCTGTGACCTGTTCGAAGAAGGCGGGATCATCGAGGGATTCCACCACGCGCTTCACCAGCCGGGTCAGGGCGCCGCCGTGCTCGGCATAGAGATTGACCCCTTGGCTGCGCGCGAGCTCCGCGGCGGCGACCAAAGGCTCGGCGGCGAAGATGTGATAGTCGCGGGCGCGCTTGCCGCGGTTGATCTCGAGCGGAAGCGTGCCCTCCGGTGTGACCTGTGCGAGGCCGATCCGGGCGCTGTCGATGCCCCAGTCGGTGAGCCGCCTGTCGCCGCTGGCGATGCCCGCCGCAATGGCGCTCAGCCCCGCCCAGTAGCGGTGGTTGTTCCGGCCCGAGACGCCCTTGCCTGTCTCTTTCGCCTCGACGATCTGCCGGCCCAGGGTCTTGAGCCAGGTTTCGACGCGCTTCTTCTGATCGTCCGCGAGGCCGGGAGCGTTGCGGACCTGCAGATAGGCCAGCGCGAAGCCGCCGAGCGCCTGGCCCAGATTGAAATGCGCCTGCTTCGAGCGCAGATCGGTCATGGCTTTCGCCGAGGCCCACTGATCGAGCCAGGTCAGGGCGCAGGCCGCCGCGGCCGTGTTCTTCGGACTGGATTTCACATAGGCGTTGGCGATCCGCGCCAGAGTCTTGCCATAGGCGCGCAGCGGCTCCACGGCTTCGGAATAGGTTTCCTCGGCCTCTTCGTCGATGGTCGCTCGCTGGGCATCGTCCTGCCTGTACTTGCTCTGCGTATCGAGGGTGATCACCGGCGCATCCGGCGCGTCGCATTCGTATTTCGGCTTGGCCTGTACATTGTCCTTTGCGGGCGCGGGCACGAGATAGCCGATGCTCTGCGCATATGACGGTGTCGTGATGACGAGTGCATTGAGAATGGCCGCGATTGCGAGAGTGGGGCGAAGCGCATGATGCGACACAAGCCGATGTATATTTGCCCCTGACACCACTTCCATGCCGTACCCCTCTCGCGAAGCCGATCATGAACTAGGCGTGGAGGTGCGCAAAGCCAGACGACCGAACCTTTGGAGGTAGAGCGATCCAATGGGGGTAGATGCGGACCATCAGGATGGTTGGTGTCATCCGCGGCGGCCGCAGGCGAGGGAAGGGGATCACCCAACGCACTGCGCTGTGGATTCCCTTCCCCTCAGCTTCGGCCGGGGATGACGCCGGAGCACTCCTCGCGGCGGGATCACCGGCACGAGGCCGGCGATGACGTGGGGATGGGTTCGCTGTTCGAGCTCAGATCGCGCGCGCGGAACGCCGTACCGTCCTGCTCCTGCTGGCGATCGGCGGCAGGAGATCCTGTCCGCGTCCCGCCGTGACGACGAGGCGTTTCACTTCGCCCCTCAGGAAGGCCTGAAGGAACCGGTCGTAGTTCTTGAACGACACGCAACCGTTCGAGTCTCCCCTGGGCCCGAGCAAATAGGTGTGGGCCAGGATTCCGTCGCGGCCGTAGATGGCGGCGCTGCCGCCGACCGGATTGAGGCGGATGGCGCGTACGCCATGGAAGAGGGCTTCGCGTTCGGTGAGGACGTAGGTACCCGGCGGCGTCGAGCCTTTCATCCGCACGTTCACGTAGCGCGGATTGTCCATCATCTCGCCGAGGCCCGAATGCGCCTCCAGCCTCTCGCCGTTCGGCAGGATCACCACCTGCGCGGAGATGTCGTAGACGGCGGTCCCACCGCCCCCGGTTTCGGGAGCGGGGACGAAACGCGATGTCGGCGAGATGCTGCCGGTGCCATTGCCGAGCGACGCGTAGCTGAGTGCGGCATCGGGTGGGGAAGCGGGCTTGATGCCGAAGAGCTTTTCGAAGAAGGAGCGGTTGTCGGTCGGTGCGCTGGCGGCAACCGTTGTCCTCTGTGTCATCGGGATACGCGCCGGTGCATTCGCCGTTTGCGTCGGTACAGCAGGCTTCGGAGGCAGAAGGTCGGCCGGGCGTGGCACGGGCAGGGGCACGACGGCAGGGACGGACGGAGCGGCTTCCGCTATCTCCTGAACGGGCGCCGGCTGAACAGGCGTCTCGGGCATCGGCGGCACAACCGGCGCGATGCTCGCATGCTGCTGCACGGGCGGGGACTTGAACGCCGCCTGGAGCGGAGCGTTGTGTGCGAAGGGAAGAGCCTCGGTCTTCATGGTCGGCGTGGGATCGACCAGCGCCGCGCCATAAGTGACTACCGCCGCCTGCCGCTCAGGCGCAGGGGTGGCGACGCTGTCGACCTGTTCCGTGGACGGCGCATCGCCCGGGCGGGAGAGATCGGCGAAATAGGCGAGGGGGCTCATCGAGATCGCCACCAGGGCCGCTGTCGGAAAAAGACTGCGCCGCTTTCTGCGGGGGGCGCGACCGCCTGACGGATAGGACCTGTGCAACATGGCGAACTCTACGCAACAACTCGACCGCGCATGACATGCCTCAAGCCCGATGTGGCGCTGGAAAGGAGCGCCGGAGAGGTCAAGGCCTTCATGCGTGAAGCAATACCTTCACGAGACGCGATTAAACGATTGCTTGGTTAAATTAGGGATAATCCGACGCGCTTCTGTCGAAGGAATGTGGCGCCTTACTGATCGATTCACGGCAGCGAGAGGGCGTGCGCTGGCTCACAGATCACGGCGCTGGCGCAGGTTATGGATAGGAAAGGGGGTGTCTCTTCCAATTTTCAAACGGGAGGACCTTGGCATGGGGTTCTATGCGCGTCACATCGGTCCGCGTTTCGTCAGCTGCCTATGTTCGATGGAAGGCATCACGGCCGAGCGCGAGAAGGTCGTTCCGCAGGCCACCGGCGTGGTGCTGGAGATCGGGATCGGGTCGGGGTTGAACCTGCCGCTCTACGATCCGGCCCGCGTCGCCCACGTGATCGGTGTCGATCCCAATGCGGAGTTTCTGGAACTCGGTCGTGAGCGCCGGCATCGCTCACCCGTGCCGTTGGAGATCATCCAGGCGCCGGCAGAGTCGCTGCCGCTGGCAGACGGCATCATCGATACGGCGGTGATCACCTACACCCTATGCTCGGTGGAGGATCCGGTGCAGACTCTGCGCGAGGTGCGCCGCGTGCTGAAGCCGAAAGGTCGCGTGCTGTTTCTGGAGCACGGCCTGTCGAACGATGCCGGCGTGGCGACGTGGCAGCGTCGTCTCAACCCGATCTGGCGCAAGCTCGCCGTGGGATGCAACCTGACACGCCCGGTCGAGAGGCTGCTCGATGAGGCCGGCTTCAAGATCCAGCGCATCGAGTCCTACTACCTCGACGGGGCGCCGCGGCCGGTCGGCTTCCAGTGCCAGGGCATCGCACAGGCTGCATAGGCACCGCGCACGAGCCCCGCGAGGTTCAGAGGGACAGCTTACTGGGCAGCCTGGCGGGCGACGGTGCGGATGTCGCGACGGCCGAGGCCCAGATCGGCCAGCTCCCGATCGTTGAGCGCTTCGAGCTCGCGGAAGGTCTGACGGTAACGGCGCCAGGAGGCGAGGCGGGCGAGGATCATGGACGTGAACATGGGGTATGTCTCCGTAAAAGGCGGCTTCCGGCGTTCCGGATTACCAATCGAGGTGAGGATGACGACGTGCTGCCTCGCGCTGCATCTGACGGGCGTCGGACAGGATGAGGCGGACGAGACGAAGGACGCTGATGATGATCATGGCGGTCTCCTGAATGCGTGTTTCGGTTCGGACTGAATCTCAGATGCGGTCGACCTTGAGGCCATAGCGATGGGCGATCCGGGCGATCTCGCGCTCGGCCCTCCGGTGGTTGGCCTGAGCGATGGCTTCGACCACGGCACGGAGAACACGCAACACCGATCCCGGGCGTTGAGCCTCGGTTGGGGCGTTGGCGGTAACGGGGGCGCTGATCTGCAACGTGCTCATCGGGATTTTCCTGGGTCCGGCCCTGCAGGGCCTCATACTTTCGTCTAGTAATATGAGTATTCTTGTGCGCCGCAAAAGGTAGGTCAGAGAATATGACCTATGCGATAAGGGCATGTCACAGAGGTAAATGCTTTCTTGCTATGCGAGGAGCGCCTGTTTGAGGGGCAACATGCTGCTGGATTGGGCACCGATCAGCCATGACGCGCCAAGAAGCCCTAAGAGCTAGCGCCTTTCTGAGCCCTATGAACCTTATCGGCAGGACCCGGTTGTTCACGCATGTGGGCTCTCAGGCCCGATCATGCGTGAGGCCGAGGATGACGAATGTCCGCGAGGCGCTGGTGAACAGGATGTGGCGTGGGCAGGATCCGTTCCAGAACTATCCCGGCCGGCTCTACCGGCAGGATCATCAGGGCTGGGGTTCGAGCCATCCCTATCTGACGGAAGCCATCGAGGCGCTGCGGCCGTCGGTGGTGGTCGAGGTCGGTGTCTGGAAGGGTGGCTCCGCCATCTCGCTGGCCTCCAAGATGAAGGAGATGAACCACGATGGAGTCGTGATCGCCGTTGATACCTGGCTCGGCGCCTGGGATCACTGGAACAACGACGAATGGTTCGCGCACCTGAACTTCATCAACGGTTATCCCGCCCTTTATCATACGTTTGCAGCCAATATCGTCGGGCAGGGGCTGCAGGACTACGTGCTGCCCCTGCCGCTCGACTCGGTGAATGCGGCGCACGTCCTGCGGCACCACGACGTGCAGGCCGATGTGGTCCACATCGATGGCGGCCATGATGTCCACGCCGTCACGTCCGACCTGCGCGAATGGTGGCCGATGATCCGGCCGGGTGGCGTGCTCATCGGCGACGATTATCCGCACTGGCCAGGGGTGAAGAAGGCCTTCGACGACTTCTTTGCCGCCGAGGGCAAATTCCCCTTCGAGTTCGATCCGCCGAAGTGCCGGATCTTCAAGTGATCGGCTTCGCCGCCTATTGCGACTTGCGCGGATCGTCCGCCGGATTCACGTAAGCGATCGTCCAGGGGCCGCGCGAGCTCAGCTGCACAACAGTCTCCTGGTCGTTCTGCACGAAATGCTGCGTGCCCGGCGGCATGGCGACGATGCCGCCAGCGGTAAGGACTGTCGTCTTCGCCGGATCGAACGTGGCGCCCATGCCGAAATTGACCTTGCCGCTGACGACCGTGACCACCTCATCGGTCGAATGGGTGTGGGGCGGGATCTTATAGTTGGCCGGGAATTTCAGCCGCATCACGAAGACTCCGTCCTTCGCCGGATCCCCATAGATGACCGCTATCTGCGATCCTTTGGGAAGGGACGGAGGCCCGTCCTTCCAGGTGATGTCACCCGGATTGACCATGGTGTGCTGGTGCTGCTGTTGCGCGATGGCCGGAGCGAGGACGAGGAGAAGGGCCGAAGCGCAGGTTGTGGCTCGAAGCATGAATGACTGCATCGCGACCTCCCGAAAGGGTGATGTGGCGAACGCAAACAGAGCGGTCAGGAAATATCGTCTGCCGCAGGATCGAGGGTCCGCCTGTCGCGATGGGTTGTCAAGGAAATGGAGGAGGCGAACTGCTTGAGTATTTTTCGGCGAAATGGCTCCGGTTCGCCGTCAAAAATGCGGCAAACCAAAAGAGATCTGTTTCCGCGCTAACGGAAACCGCTCTAGATCTCAACCAGGGCCTTGATGACCCCGGCCTCGGGGGACGACCACATCGGAATGAGTCCCGGTGCATCGTCGAGGTTGCCGCGGTGGCTTGCCAAAGCTGCCGTCGGCACTCTGCCGCTGCGCATGGCATCGAGCACGATCTCGAAATCCTGCCGTGTGGCATTGCGGCTGCCGAGCAGCGACGTTTCGCGCTTGTGGAACTCCGGGTCGTTGAACGTGATGTCGGCGCGCACGATCGACAGGAGAACGTAGGTGCCGCCGTGGCCGACATAGGAAAAGCCCTTCATCATCGCCTTCGGACTTCCGGTGGCATCGATGACGACATCGAAGAAATCGCCATCGGTGGCGGCCTTGAGACGATCATCGATATCGGACGACACCTCGAAGACATGATCGGCGCCGATTTCGTCCCTGCAGAAGGCAAGCCGCCGGGCGTTCATATCGAGGACGGAAACGTCGGCGCCCCGGGCTTTCGCGAAAATCGCCGCCGCGATCCCGATCGGGCCGGCTCCCACCACGGCAACACGGCTCGTCGGGCCGGCTCCTGAGCGCCGCACGCCGTGGGCGCCGATCGCCAGGAACTCGACCATGGCGGCCTCGTCCAGGCTCAAGCCTGTCGCGGGCACGACATTGCGCTCCGGCACGGCGATGTACTCGCAGGCTCCGCCGTCGCGGTGAACGCCCAGCACCTGCAGGTTCTGGCAGCAATTCGTCTTGCCCTGCCGGCAGGCGCGGCACGTGCCGCAGAAGAGATAGGGTTCGACGCAAACGATGTCGCCGTTCTTGAACGAACTGCCGCCGGGGGCGTCGGCGATCTCGCCTGCAAGCTCGTGGCCGATCACCCGCGGATATTCGAGATAGGGCTGATTGCCGTGGAAGATATGATAATCGGTTCCGCAGATCCCGACCCGCCGGATGCGCACCAGCACCTCGCCCGGACCAGCGCTCGGGACGTCCCGCTGGATGACGCTCAGCCGGCCGGGCTCGTCGCATCGAAGGGCTTTCATCGGCGTCTCTCCCCGCGGATATCTTGGTTCGTATGCTGCAAGCTTAGGGCGGGAACAGGAAAGCGCAAAGCCGACCCTGCTTTCCGCAACAACGATGCGCGGCCTTTAGGATTGAGCAACGAATCGAACCCAAAAGTGAAATCCACTTTTGGGCCCGACACCCTGGGGACCCGACAACGATTCACACGAGACGGCTGATCCGGATGTCAACCTGGCGAGATGAGAAGAACCAGAAGGCACGCGCCCGGCTCGAGAAACGCCTCTCCGTGCTCTTTCCGGCCTGCGTTCTGTCGCATGCGCTTCGGCAGCCGCTGATCCCACCGACCCAGCGCCGCGCCGTGGAGTCCTACTGGCGGCATCGCCCGCTCCTGGCTGACCGGCTCGCGCGGGCGCTGGCGGCCAGGAGCGGGCAGCCGGCCGGGTGGCAGTGGCGTCTGGGCTCCGACAAGGAAACCGGCCTGCCGATGTCCTTCCGTATGCCGCCATCCCCTTACCGGGAGGCTGCCTTCGCGCGCGGGCCGGGGCATTGCTGCGTCTGCGGACAGCCTGTGTACCGGCTGGGCTGGCATTGCGACCTCTGGAGTGATGGCAAGCCGAACAGGAACGCTATATGGCATGCCGCCTGCGTCGTGGCCTGGCAACTCTGGACGGCACCGCCCGATCATCTCAGGATCCTGAAGCTGCGCCAGCAGCGGCGATGCGTAACGAGCGGTCGTCGCCTACTCAGGACGGCCGAAGTGGACCACCGCGTTCCGCTTTTCGCCGTCTGGTCCGAGCACCGCTCTCGACCCTGGCCCGAACTGCTCGCCTTCTGGGGCGCCCCCAATCTTCAGGTGATCAACAAGACGGTTCATCTGGAGAAAACCGCCGAGGAGGCGGCAGACCGGGCCAGGCGGCGGATTTCCAGACCCGACATGTCGCAAGAAGAAGAGTTTATCGCCCCCCTTGCGGATCGGATTCCAATCCCCATATCGGGCTGACCCAGCGGACATTGTTGTGGACTTCGAGAGCGGCGGGCGTCACCGCCTGCTCCGATGAGACCGTGCCAGGACGGATGTACTCCGGCATGGTCCGTTCCCGCGCCTGCCTGACGATGCAGGCGCCCGTCTGGACCCGGATCAGCCCAGGCCCGTAGCAGGCGCGGCAGGAGATGCGAAGGCATCCCGCCCGTTCGCCCCGGAGCCTGGGCTTTTTCGTTTGATCGGCGGTACGAGGGCAGCCGGCCCGGCTCGAGGCAGGGCATCGCCTTTTAGTCTCAGGCGGACAGCATTCCTGCTGGAATTAACGGAATAACGACAACTCCCGGGGAATTCTGGCGGAGATCGTCGCGTAAAACGAATCGAAGCCCGTTGTGCCAGACTATATAATCATCTCCCTCAGCATCTTGGCGGCGGCGACCGGGATCATCGGCGCAGCCTTCCTCTTCGTGCGGGGGCACAACGACGATCTCGCGCGGGCCGAGGGCGATCTGGCCAACCTCGCCCTATCTCTTCAGGAGCGGACGGATGGCGTCTTCCAATCCATCGAGAACGTTCTGCGCGATGTGATCGGCCGAATTCCGCAGGCCTGTCTCAAGGCGCACGAGTTCGACGGGTTCGCCGCATCCCAGGCAACGAAGGCCATCCTGGTAGGAGCCTGTCACTCGCTGTCCCAGATCGTCCGCATCGATCTCGTTAATGCCAAGGGGCGGATCGTCGGTTCGTCGACACCGCGCCCGATGTCTGATCCGATCTACCTGAAAGACACGTCCTACTATCGGGCTCTCGCGACGGAGCCATCGCTCACCTTGTATCTCGGCGAGCCGATGAGGATCCGGGCAGCCGAGAAATGGGTGCTCTCCCTCGCCCGGAAGATCGAAGACACGGACGGAAAATTCCTCGGCGTCATCGTCGCTACGGTCGATCTCGGCCATTTCGAGCGAATCTTTAAGGACCACCTCAGAACGCACTCGCAGGCGATCACGCTCTACCGGCGCGATGGCATCATCCTGGCGCATAGTCCGCACTCGGAGAGGGCGCTCGGGCGTCGCGTGTGGAGGCCCAACACCCCCCTGCAGCGGCTGATCGCAAAGAACATCCCGACGCTTATTCGCGACGTCAGCTGGATCGACAGGAAGGAGCGGGTAGTCGCTCTTCATCCTCTCGCCCATTATCCGGCCGGCATCTCCGTCAGCAGAACGGTGTCGGAACTCATGGCCGGGCGGCGCCTCGAAAGCCGCATGGTCGCATTCTTCGCCTATCTGATGGATATCGGGATCGAGGCTGCCACTCTGCTCGGTTTGAGGCATGTTCGAACCGGTATTCTGAGAGCGGCCAGCGAGAGCTACCTGTCGCGCCATGATGTCCTGACCAAGCTTCCCAACAGGCTGCAATTCGTCGAGGATCTGAAGCGGACTTTCCTCGCCTCGCAAAGATCCGGCACCGATTTCGCCTTGCTTCTTCTCGATCTCAACCGGTTCAAGGACATCAATGACAGTTTTGGTCATGGGGCGGGAGACGAGATCGTTCAAACGGTGGCGCGGCGCCTGCGCGAACGTCTCAGGAAGACCGACCTCATCGCCCGCATCGGCGGCGACGAGTTCGCCATCATCCAACGGCCGATCAGAAACCGGCAGCAGGTCATAGATCTCGTCATGGCCATACAGACCGCCATGAGGGCCCCGTGCACAGCCGGCAACACGGAGATCGATGTCGGGCTGTCCATCGGCGTTGCGATCGCGTCCTCCGTCGGCAAGACCTCGACGGAACTCATGAAAGCGGCCGATGTCGCTCTCTATGCGGCAAAGTCCGATTCCAGCAGCAGCTACCGGCTCTACGACGCAGACATCAAGGATGCCAGGGCGGAACGTCGCGCCCTCGAAGGAGCCCTGAAGAGCGCGTTGGAAAACAAGGAACTCGACCTGTTCTATCAGCCGATCCTCGATCTGGCGACGAACCAGATGTGGGGCTGCGAAGCGCTGGCGCGATGGAAGCACCCGACAAAGGGGATGATCTCGCCGCTGCAGTTCATCCCGACCGCCGAGGAGTCGGGTCTCATCGGCCCGATGGGCGACTGGATCCTCGAGGAGGCCTGCTCGACGGCCATGACCTGGCCCACGACTTCGGCCCAGCCGTTGAAGGTCGCGATCAATCTCTCCCCGGTGCAGTTCCGGAGCCGGGATGTTCTCGCCAGCGTCAAGAGAGCCCTGGAGATCTCCGGCCTGCCGGCCCAGCGCCTGGTTCTGGAGATCACGGAATCCGTCAAGCTCACGGAGGAAGCCACCGCGACGCTGAAAAAGCTTAAAGGTCTCGGCGTGTCGATCGCGCTCGACGATTTCGGCACTGGCTATGCCTCGATGAGTTATCTCAGCAGCTTCCCCTTCGACAAAATCAAGATCGATCAGTCCTTCGTGCGGAACATGCTGGATTCTCCGGACAGCCGCGCGATCATCAAGGCTACGATTGGCCTTGCGAAAGACCTGAAGATGAGCACGACGGCCGAAGGCGTCGAAACGGAAGAGCAGCTCAATGCTCTGCGCCTCGCTGGCGCCTCGCAGGCTCAAGGCTATCTCATCGCCAAGCCGATGTCCCGCGAAGCCATCGCGACTTTCATCGCCGACGCCCAAAAGCCTCAGTCCAAGAAGCGGGACGAACAGGCACCGGCACGAGCCGTCGCCTAAAGGGCCGCGTCAAGCAGCGTGAAGAACTGCGTCACGCCCGGCCATGACGGCAAGTATTCCCACACGGCAAGTGTTCCCAGGCAGCCGCTTCGCCGCTCACCGTTGCGGGGCAGCTCCGGCTTGGCCCCAAAAGGCCGACCGGATTCCGTTCTCGATCTTACGGTCCGGGAGACCGTGACACGGGTGCAACGTCCCGGTATATCGGTCCGACATCAAGCGACATCGAAGCGGCAGGCGCGTCGGCGGGCAGCAAGGTCCGGTCCGGCGCGATCATGCCCGAGAGTCATGGATCTCGCATTCTCACAGGAGCGAGACGAACCACCGGGGAACACAGGATGCGAAAGGCCCTCGTCATCGGCATCGGTGCAGGCAATCCCGACTATATCACCATCCAGGCCATCAATGCCCTCAACCAGGTCGATGTCTTCTTCGTCGCCGACAAGGGTGGCGAGAAGGAGGACCTGATCAAGCTGCGGCGGGAGATCTGCGACCGCTTCATCAAGGATAGGACGTTCAGGGTTGTCGAATACGAGCAGCCCCGCCGGGGCGATGCTTCCAAATCCTATCTGACAACGGTCGAGCAATGGCACGAGGCCATCGCGAACAAGGTCGGAACCCTGCTGAGAGAGGAGCTCCGGGAGGGCGAATGTGCCGGCTTCCTCGTCTGGGGCGATCCCTCGCTCTACGACAGCACTCTGCGCATCCTGGCAGCCGTGCAGGCCAGGGGCGGTTTCGAGCTGGAATACGAAGTGATCCCCGGGATCACCAGTGTGCAGGCTCTTGCCGCCCAGCATAAGATCCCGCTCAACAGGATTGGTGAGTCCATTCAGATCACGACTGGCCGCAGGCTCGCCGCGGGCTTTCCCAACAACGCCGACAGCGTTGTCGTCATGCTCGATGGCAACTGCTCCTTCCGCGGCGTCGCGTCCGAGGATGTCGATATCTACTGGGGGGCCTATCTTGGCACTGAGGATGAAATCCTTATTTCCGGCAAACTGCGAGACGTGATGGATGACATCGAGCGCGTCCGCGCCGAGGCCCGCGCCCGAAAGGGATGGGTGATGGATACCTATCTCCTCCGGAGATCCAAATCAGATGATGCTCAGTGAGCCCATTCGCCGGTGGTCGATCCGCGCGATGGTGTGCTCCGGTCCTGATCCATCGCGGCTCTTTCCGTTCCTGGGCGCCGGGATTTCCCAGAGCGGTTCTCGGGGTTTCACCTGATACCCAAGTTCGGCACTGCGGCTAAATTTCCTGTGACCGTGTCCCGTTCCGAAGGGAGTGACCAGAATGCAGTTCGTCGTCGCAGCCTCCATGGCGATGGAACGTGGCGAATGCGGGACCGGTCGATCCGTGTTTCGGACCGAGTGCTCCGGCCTGGATACGGAGAACATGGAGGACTGAATGTCGGGTCTGGACATCTTCGCCTGGATCGTTCTGGTCGTCCTCATCGCGACGGCCGTCGCAATCTTCGTGGCGCTCGGGATGATGCCGGGGCACATCGCGAGAAAGCGCGGACATCCCTGGCCTGAGGCGGTGACGGTCGGGGGATGGGCAACGCTGATCTGCGGCTTCGTGTTGTGGCCGCTGGTGTTGATCTGGGCCTACGTCGATGTGCCTAAACGGCGGGAGACGGCGGAATGATCGTCGTTCTGCTGAATTCGTATATCGCTCTTCTGGCCCTGTTCGTCTGGCTCCGGTTCATCCCGTTCAACATGTTCTGGAAGCTGTCGCCTGTCCTCGTGTTGCTGGTCCTCTTGATCGGGCTCTTCATTCCGATGGGCTGGGGCGCGCCCTCGGGGCCTGTGGCGGTCGTCCGCAACTCGGTGCAGATCATCCCCTCGGTGGCTGGCGAGGTCGTCGACGTCCCGGTCGCGGCCAACACGCCCGTGAAGGAGGGCGATATCCTGTTCCGGATCGACCCGACCACCTACAAGGCGCAGGTCGAGACCATCGCGGCTCAGCTCAAGTTCGCCGAGCTGCGCCTGTCCCAGTTCTCCGAGCTCCAGAGCCGCGACACGGGCCGGGCCTTCGACGTGCAGCAGCGCGAGGCCGAGGTCGAGCAGCTGCGGGCTCAACTTGAGGGGGCCAGGTGGAGCCTCGACAGGACCACCGTGCAGGCGCCGGCCGACGGCTACGTGACCAATCTTGCGCTGCGCAAGGGCGCACGCGTCACCGCGCAATCTCCCGTCATGGCGTTCATCGACACGTCGGAGACCATCTTCGGAGTGGAGATCCCGCAGATCTACGCCCGCTACATCGAGGTTGGCCAGCCAGTCGAGCTCGCGTTCAAGACCTTGCCCGGCGAAGTCTTCACCGGACGGGTCGAGACGGTGTTGCAGGCCATCGCGACCGGGCAGACGCAAGTCGGCGGTTTGGCCGTGGCACCGTCGGAGATCCAGTCGGCGCCGTTCGTCACTCGCATCCGGCTCGACGACCCGGAGGTGGCCAGACGCCTGCCGGCCGGGAGCACCGGCACCGCGGCGATCTACACGGATCACGTCAAGGCGGCACACGTCATCCGCAAGGTCGTCCTGCGGCAGACGGCGATCCTGAACTACGTCAATCCGTTCTGAACGGGGCTGCCGGTCACAGGGGGAATGACAAGAGCGGTCTTGCCGGCTCTTGAGTTTCCGCCTCCGGCGATCGCCGAGGGTGCGGCCGACAGGGTTGCGGCGGGACTCCGCGGCGGTCTGCTGCACGGCTGCAGACAAGGCGTCCTAAGGAGATCACCTGAGTGTCCCGCTGTCCCTCGAAGGCGTACGCATCGGCGTTGGTCAGGAGCGGGTTATCCCGCCCCGCCTTCCCGTGACATTGCCACAGGGGTGATAACATGACGAACCAATTGAGCGATACCACCATCCATCTCGTGAAGGCCACCGTGCCCGCGCTTCAGGAGCACGGACTGGCGATCACGAAGCGCATGTACGAGCGCATGTTCCAGAATGAGGCGATCCGCGATCTCTTCAACCAGTCGCACCACGGCGAGACCGGATCCCAGCCCAAGGCGCTGGCGAGCGCCGTCCTGGCTTATGCCCAGAACATCGACAATCTCGGCGCCCTGGCTCCCGCCGTGGAGCGGATCGCGCAGAAGCACGTAGGGCTGAGCATCCTGCCCGAGCACTACCCTTACGTGGCCGATGCGCTGCTCGGGGCGATCAAGGACGTGCTCGGCGATGCCGCCACCGACGAGATCCTGGCCGCCTGGGGCGAGGCCTACTGGTTCCTGGCCCATGTGCTGATCGGGCGCGAGAAGGCAGTCTACACCAGTCTGGCCAATGCCCCGGGCGGCTGGAACGGCTGGCGCAATTTCCGGATCGAGAGCAAGCGGAAGGAAAGCGAGATCATCACCTCGTTCGTGTTGCGGCCAGAGGACGGGAAGCCCGTCCTGCGCCACCAGCCCGGCCAATACCTGACGTTCTGGATCGACGTCCCGGGCCGGCATCCGCTCAAGCGGAACTACAGCATTTCCAGCGCGCCGAGCGACGAGACGTACCGGATCTCGGTCAAGCGCGAGCCGCAGGGCATCGCGTCCAACTGGCTGCATGATACGGCCGAAGTCGGGCAGATCCTGAAGGTGGCGCCGCCCGCCGGCGAGTTCTTCCTCAACGAGGAATCGCCTCGGCCCGTGGTGCTCCTGAGCGGCGGCGTCGGACTGACTCCGATGATGAGCATGCTGGAGACGATTTCGGCCCAGCATCCCAAGGTCGCGGTCCATTACGTGCACGGCACCCTGAACGGCGCGACCCATGCGATGAAGGAGCGCGTCCGGTTCCTAGCGCAGGCCCATCCCAACATCAACGCTGCGACCTTCTATGTCGAGCCGCGACCGGAGGACCGGCCCGGAGAGGACTTCGACCATCCGGGAGTGATCAGCGTGGAATGGCTCGAGGCCAACACGCCGCTCACCGAGGCCGATTACTATCTGTGCGGTCCACGCCCCTTCCTGCGCGCCTTCGTGGGTGGTCTGGCTCTCGCAGGCGTCCGGTCGGACCGCATCCACTACGAGTTCTTCGGGCCGGCGGACGAGATTCTCGCGGCGGCGTAGCCGCCCAGATTCTCCGGTTTCGCACGATGTGCTAAACCGCCCCGCCGGCTTATCCGGCGGGGCTTTTTGCATTTCGGAGGTGATTTCTCCAAGCGGTTCAGGGGGGTCTTAAGCCGCTTTCCACGCCTGCTGCGCCGTCAGCGTCTCGGCCTGCTCGTGCGCCCGTTTCGCTGCGGGGCGATGGACGTGTCTTTCGCTGTAGATCTCGAAGGCGGCGCGCTTCTCGATCATGCCTGTCATCATGCCCCATTGCAGGTGGCTGGCGAGCACGACATCGGCGGCGGTGAAGTGATCGCCCGCCACATAGGTCCTGTCCTTCAGCCAGGCGGAGAGGGTATCCAGCACGCGCGCATAGGAGCCGTAGCCGAAGCTGCCTTCCATGTCGGGTGCGGGATCCCAGCCGCTGGCGTGGTTGGAGACCGCGGGCTCCAGGCAGGAGGCGGTGAAGAAGAGCCAGCGGTAGTAATCGCCGCGATGCCGGGGCTCGGGCGCAAGGCCCGCCTCGGGGAAGGCATCGGCCAGATAGGCGCAGATGGCGGCGACCTCGGTCACGACGGTCTTGCCGTGCGTGATCGCCGGCACCTTGCCCATGGGATTGATGGCGAGATAGTGCGGCGCCTTCATCGTGGTCGTGAAGTCCAGCACCTTGAGGGTGTAGGGACGGCCGATCTCTTCCAGCATCCAGTGCACGATGGCGCTGCGCGATTGCGGATGGGTATAGAAGACGAGGTCTGCGCTCATGGTTTGTGTGCTCATGGGTGTCTCCCTGGTGTTGTGTGAACGGGAGACGGAATAGCGCATGGTGCTGTCAGATTCTGGCAGTAGCGTTTTCTGCCATTCCTTCATGAGCTGCCGGCGGGGCCGGGGCAGGCGCTCGGGCAGGATCTCCGCCGCCTCGATCCGGTCGGCGCGGAAGTGCCGGAAGCCTTCACGCAGCTCGCACCAGGCCACCAGCACGCGGGTCGTCTCGAAGAAGCCGAGCGACACGGGCCAGACGATCCGCGCGGTGCGTGCACCCTTCTCGTCGGTATAGGTGAGGGACAGTTTTCGGCCCTCGTTCAGCGCGCGCCGCAGAAGCGCGAGATCGACCACCTGCGGACGATCCCAGCCGTGACCGACGACCATGGCATCGTCCTCCATGCGCTCGCGAAGATCGGCGGGAAGGACCGCGGCGACTTTGGCCATGACGTTGCGGGCCGCCTGTCCCATCTCCTCGTCGGTGCGCCGCCCGACCCATTGCAGGCCGAGCGCCAGCGCCTCGATCTCCTGGGTGGAGAACATCAGGGGAGGGAGCAGGAAGCCGGGCTTGAGCACATAGCCGAGCCCCGGCTCGCCCTCGATCTGCGCGCCCAGGGCCTGGAGCGAGGCGATGTCCCGATAAAGCGTGCGCAGCGAAATCCCCGCCTCACGCGCCAGCACCGCCCCGCTCACCGGGCGGCGGTGATGGCGGAGGATTTGCAAAAGATCGAAAAGACGTTCGACGCGGGACATGGGCCGAACTTAGCACGGGATGCTGTCAGATCGTGACAGCAGGATCGCGATGCCCTGTGGGTGATGAGAGCGTGGGAGGTGCCGTTGGGTGAGGGCGCTCTTGCGGCGAGCAAAACAAGCGCCGCATCCCTCGCCGTCATTCCCGGGCCTCGTCCCCGGAAATTTCCCGAGCATCCACGTTTTATCCATGTTGATGTTCCCAAGACGTGGATGGCCGCAACATGGGCGGCCATGACGGGCGTGGGTGACGACAGGTCTGTCAAAGAGCCAGCGCTTTCGGGCTGAGGCCCCGCATGCCACCCTCAATATATTGCCCACTTCGAAGGAGGAGGTCGGTCGGCTGGTGCTCACGAGGAAACTGGATTGTGCGATCATCCCCAATTTCGACCGGCACGACCAGAATCTGACGGTGTCTGAAGTCGGCTGGGACGACTTGGTCTGTGCGATATGGAGCGGCAGCGAACTTCTTCGTGGACCTTTGACCCTTGAGAGATATCTGGAGGCCACGCACCTTCAGATTTCTGCCGACGGTCTATCGGAAGGTTTGGTGGACATGGCACTCCGCGAGATAGGGCTTCAACGACATGTCGCGGCGACGATCCCTAATTGCCTGGTCATACCTTGGGTTCTGCGGGGATCGGATTTGATCACGCATTGTGCCGACAGCATTGGCTTGCTTCTCGATGGGAACAGTGAGGTGAGTTTGGTAAAGGCGCCACTTGCTCTCCCGTCCATGCCGATATCCTTGATCATGCACAGGCAGATGGCGACCGATCCGGCAACGACTTGGCTGAAGCGTTTGATCGAGGAAATCTACGCGGATCGACAAATTCGAAAGGACGCCGCCCGTGTGAGCGGTCCTTAGGCCGCCCGTTCTCAAGATAGGGAGCAGGGTCAAACATATGCCCGCATGAAGAACGCCATCGTGGTGCCAGCGGCCAGCAGCAGCGTTCCTGCCCGAACAACCGTGGGAGGCAGGATCCGCCCAATATGCGCACCACACCATCCGCCTGCGATAGCACCGAGCCCCACCAGGAGGCAGGCCGTCCACGCAACAGCGCCAGCAATGATGAAAGCCAGGACGGCAATGCCGTTGGCGGCGCTCACCATCAACGTGCGCGGCGCGTTCAACGCCTTGACCTCGGCTCCATCGAGAATGCTCCAAACCGCCATCATCATCAGCCCGACCGCACCGCCAAAATAGCCTCCGTAGATGCCGAGCAGGAATTGCAGGCTTAGGATCGTTGTAAGGCCGGCCCGAAAGCGCGCGCGAAGCGCTGGCCCGATCTGCCGACCAAAAGCCAGCATCATCGTGGCGACGAGCAGCAGCCACGGCAGGACCTGATCGAACAGGGCGGCTGGCGTCCACAGCAACAACAGACTTCCGACGAGTCCCCCGACCAGCGTGACGATCGCGACCGGCACGAGAGGCACGCCGCACACGCCTGTCAGGCCGTCCCGATAGACCCAGGTGCTGGCGAGGCCACCCGGAAACAATGCGACCGTGCTGGTGGCGTTGGCGCTGACCGAAGGCACTCCGGCGCCGATCAGTGCAGGCAGGGACACGAAAGAGCCCCCACCCGCCAGGGCGTTCATGCTGCCCGCGAGCAAGCCGGCGAGCAGCAGAAGCAGCGTATCATTCATCAACTGACCCAGCTTGCAAATTCGAGTGCGAAGGCGCAGTCCAGTGCGGAACCCCGAGCAGCCAACAATCATGCTGCTCTATCGTCCGGCCTCCTTTACGCACGGGTCGATGCGGCGCAATGCGGATGTTTTTTAGTCATCCTTCGGTTTTGGCGAAAGAAGGGGCAGCTTTCTTTAAGCTGGTGCATGGCCAGCCTTCGTCTTGGGCGAAGAGCGGATGATTTCCCTCGATTGGAAACCTGGTTCCATAAACGGCCTTCCGCAAAATTGAACATGAATCATGGACCTGTAAGGTCTCCGAATGGCACGTCCTTGACGTGCGCCGATTGTCTGCTCTCGCTGGGAGCGCCAGGCATTCCGAAAAGTCGGCGAATTCCACTGCCTGATCCCGAGCAGACCTTCAGAAGCCAATCTCTCTATGTGGCTCACCCGGGCGGCAATGGACGGGGACGGGAACCGCTGTCGATGGCAACGAACGTGAAGACCGCCTGTGTCACCTTGATCTGCTCGTCGCCATCGCGGGAGCGGCGCCAGGCCTCGACCCGGAACTTCATGGATGTGCGTCCCGTAGAAATCAGGTCGGCGTAGACGGACACCTCGTCACTGACATGGACTGGGGTGTGAAAGACCATACCGTCGACCGCGACTGTCACGCAGCGGCCGCGCGGCCATAGCCGAGCGTGATCGTCTTGATCCTGATGTGGTCGTCATCGCCCGCACGGACGCCAGGGTGGCCATTGGCGGAAGTGTCGACGAGGTGCTTCGGCGCTGCGAGGCTTATCTGAAGGCCGGCGTCGATATGTTGATGGTTGTGGCACTCCAGAACCGCGAAGAGACGCGAAGGGTCATGGAAGCTTTTCCGGGCACACCCATCTACATCAACGCCAGCGCTATCCGCCCAGGCCTCGCGCATGCCGAGTATGCCGAGATGGGAGTTGCGACCTACAGCATCTCAGTCGCCAAGGTCATCACTCGGTATCAGCCAACTGGCAGGCTGGTTGGCTTCGATGAAGGCTGCGCCGCCAGAAGGAATCCGACAGAGCAAAGGAAGATTACCGTTCCAAAGGTGGCTGCCACACTCAGGACAAGGGTAAACCCGCTCATCCCGTGAAGGAGCGCGATGAGCGGGACGGCGAGGCCGCTCGTCGTGAACCCAAGGAAGTAGCGAACGCTGAACGCCCTGGCCCTGTACTGGGCCGGAACGTAACGGGCGACCATCGCATCGTTGATGACAACCTGCCCGTAAATCGCCGCCATGGCCAGGACCAGACCGCCGAGCATGGGAATCCCGGTTGTCAGAGCGGCGAGGCCCAGCCCAAGTGGCTGTAGGATAGAGAGCCCGACGAAGATCCTCGGAAGTGTATATCTGTCGACGAGGCGCCCCATCAGGAGTTGCGTCAGCGCTCCGAAGACGAACACGAGTGTGGCCAGGGATCCGATCAGGACAAGTGGCAGGGAGACGCCGGCACGCTCGTCGATGATCTTAGGGAGTGCGATTGTTGTGATATTGAAGGTCATGCCGCCTGCCACGACCGCCGTCGCAAACAGCAGGAAAAGCGTCATCGGACGTGCAACCGGGATCACGGCTTTGCTACCGCCGGAGTTGCCATGACTATCCCCATCGCCGGGCACAAGGCTGACAAAGGCAATCCCAACAAGAAGGCAAACAAGTCCGGGAAGAATGAAGGCAGCGCGCCAGCCGAGGCTTGCGGCCAGAAGGGCCGTAATTCCTGAAGCGAAGGCCGCACCGAGATTGCCCCATACCCCATTGATCCCGAGATCCCGTCCAAGTTGACTTGTATGGCTTACCAGCATCGTAGAGCCGATCGGGTGATAGATCGCAGAGAACACCCCGAGCACGAAGAGCCAGATGCCGAACATGATCGGCGCGTTCGCCGTCGACAGCCCGAGGCACGCGATCCCGCAGCCGCCGAAGAAGATCGCCAGCAGGTTCCGGCGTCCCATGCGATCAGCGATCCAACCCATCGGGAGCGAGAACAGGCCAAAGGCCACGAAGGCGCCGGTCGAGAGGCCGATGAGGCTGGCATAGGACAGGTGCCGCTCTGCCGCGATGGCAATCACGGCCGTCGGATAGATCAGGAGGACGAAGTGATCGAGCGCGTGTGCGATGTTGACGAAGGCAATCGTGCGGCGGGAAAGCAGATCAGGAGACATCCTTCGCGTCCTCGTCAGTTTCGTGCGCGACACTCCTCGGCGGCTTGACCCTGCCGGAACTCGCTAGGGACCGTCCGGCGACTAGGCCGCGCGATCAAAGCTGGCAATGAAGTCGGCCAGGCGTTCGCCCTGGATCAGGATGTGCTCCCGGAGGAGCCGCTCGGCCCGGTCGCCGTCCCCGGCACGGATCGCATCAACGATGCCTTGGTGTTCCGCGAGTGAGTTCGCGACACGGCTGCGGGCCCGAAGCTGAAGCCGCCGATAGGGTTTAAGACGGGCATGCAGGTGTTGCGCCTGCTCCGCCAGAAACGCGTTCTGGCAGGCTTCGTAGATGACGTGGTGGAAGCGCTCGTTGGCATAGTAATAGGCGTCTGCGTTCTCCTGCGACGCCTCCCGGACGCAATCCTCATGCGCCTTTTCAAGCTCCCGCTGCATGGGTTCTGTGATGCGGCGAGCCGCTAACGCTCCGCACATCCCCTCAAGGGCGGCCATCACCTCGAACCGCTCAACGACGTCCTTGAAGCTGAGCGAGGCAACGAACGCGCCCCGGCGCGGCTGCAATTCCACCAGGCCGGTAGAGGCAAGCTGCATCAAGGCCTCTCTGATCGGGGTCCGTGAAACCTCGAACCGAGCCGCCAAGCTCTGCTCATCGAGTCGGTCGCCGGGGCGGAACTTGCCCGTGACAATGTCCTGCTCGAGGACATCCCGTAAGGCTTGAGCGCGTCGCATAGTACTTGTCCTGCTCATGGGCATCATACAGCAGGTGCGTATAATCTCACAAGTGATTTCTTGTATACAAGATCATTGACATATAATGCAAACACGCGCAGTCTTTCATGCAAGGTCAATGAGGGATCCGCCTGCGCAGTCCCCGCGAGCTGCTCTAAACTGCTCGTCCGCCCGACGCAGGGGAGGAAACAGAGGAGCGGGTGCCATGTCACCACAGCTGATCTCAATCTACGCTCTCGTGGCGATGTTCGTGGTTGCCACGATCCTGCCGATCAACATGGGGGTGCTGGCCTTCGTCGGCGCTTTCCTGGTCGGAACCCTGGTCGCCGGCCAAACCACCAGCGCCATCATCGCCGGCTTCCCCGGCGGCCTGTTCCTGACCTTGGTCGGGATCACCTTTCTCTTCGCCATTGCTCAGAACAACGGTACCATCGACTGGCTCGTCCGGCTGGCAATTCGTGCCGTGCGGGGTCGGATTGCCGCGATCCCATGGATCATGTTCGGAATCTCGGCCGTTCTGACATCCGTCGGCGCGGTCAGCCCCGGTGCGGTTGCGATTATCGCGCCGATCGCGCTCGGCTTTGCCTTGAAGTACAGCATCAATCCGCTGCTCATGGGCCTGATGGTTATCCACGGCGCTCAGGCCGGCGGCTTCTCGCCGATCAGCATCTATGGCGGCATCACCAACCGGATCGTGGCCAAGGCCGGTCTGCCGCTCAACGAGATCGTGACCTTCCTTGCAAGCTTCGGCGTCAACTTGGCCGTTGCCGTTCTGCTTTTCTTCGCTCTCGGCGGCCGCAGGCTCCTTCAGGCCAGGGCGGATGTGTCGGCAGGCCAGCAGGCCAGCCCGAACGCCATGGCCGCCA
This sequence comes from Microvirga sp. VF16, assembly GCF_016864375.1. Classification (GTDB taxonomy): domain Bacteria; phylum Pseudomonadota; class Alphaproteobacteria; order Rhizobiales; family Beijerinckiaceae; genus Microvirga. The sequence continues at coordinate 2,137,589 of NZ_CP069354.1, forward strand.
CTCCGGCACCAGTGTCCGTGGCTCCTGCGGCGGTTCCGAGCGCAGCCGGAAATCTGGCGCTGGCTGTTCCGCATGTTGCCGTGACGATCCCGCAGGCCGGTCCCCAAGTCTATGGCGACGCCGAGTCGGAAGCCCTGACTGAAGAGAGGAGACTCAGCGATCGTCGCGACGATCCGCTCGCGAGCGGCGATGTCAGTGAGACGCCGGCCGAGGGGCCGCACTGGTATCGGGTACTCACCCTCGGGGGCCTCATTCTGCTGGCGGTGCTCACCCTGGCCTTCAATCTCGACATCGGTTTCGTGGCGATCACCATCGGTCTGGGCCTGTCGCTGATCGCGCCGAACTTGCAGAAGCGCGCCATGGGACAGGTTTCATGGCCGGAGATCATGCTGATCACAGGCGTGAGCACCTACGTGGTCGTGCTCGAGAAGATGGGCACCATCTCCTTTGTCGGTGACAGCGTCGCTGGCTTGGCCTCTCCGATGCTGGCTGCACTCCTGCTGTGCTTCATCGGCGCAGTCGTCTCCGCCTTTGCCTCCTCGACGGCGGTCCTTGGATCACTTATCCCGCTTGCCGTTCCGTTCCTGCAATCGGGAACCGGCGTCAGTCCGATCGGCTTCATTGCCGCCATGGCTGTCGCCTCTACTATCGTTGATGTGAGCCCCTTCTCGACCAATGGTGCTCTTGTCCTGGCCAATGCTCAGGGCGTCGACCGAGAAGCGTTCTTCCGCAAACTCATGGCCTATGGCGCCATTGTGACAGTGGTCGCGCCGATCGTCGTCTGGGCCCTGTTCGTCGTGCTTTAAGGCTGATCGTCTGATGTGGATGAAGGAGGAGAACGTGAAGCTTTCTCGATCAATGGCTGGATTGGAGTCAGCGCCTGCATTCCTGATTGACCTGATAGACACGCTGACCGAGCGGGGGCGTTCCCTGCTCGGTCAGAAAGCGGCGCGAGAGATCGTCGCCAAGGACGCTCTCCCCGCCGTGGGTGAGATGCTGCTCTCGCGCAGAGGCGAGGCCTCAGGGGTGGCGCTCGCGCAAACTCTGCTGGCGAGTTACGGCGCCGCGCCGAGCGCGGATCGCCTCGCGTTTCTCCAGGCGCTGGCGGATCGCTTCGGGCCTGATCGCCGCCGGATCGAGGTTGCCATCGAAGCAGTGCGCCAGGATGAGGGAACGGATGCGCTCGAGGGCCTGCATGCCGCGGCGGAGCCTCGACGGCAGGAACTGATCCGGCGCCTGAATCTGGCTCCCGGCGGCACCTCGGCCCTGGTGCGGATGCGCGAGGAGCTGCTCGAGTACCTGCCCGAGCATCCGGAGCTGAAATGCGTCGACGCGGACTTCACCCATCTCTTCTCATCCTGGTTCAATCGGGGGTTTCTGGTGCTGCGACCGATCGACTGGAGCACGCCTGCCAATATCCTGGAGAAGATCATCCGCTATGAGGCGGTGCATGCGATCCAGAACTGGGACGACCTGCGTAACCGCCTCCAGCCGGATGACCGGCGCTGTTACGGCTTCTTCCATCCGCAGCTCGTCGACGAGCCGCTGATCTTCGTCGAGGTCGCGCTGACCAAGGAGATCCCCGGTGCGATCGGTCCGCTGCTCGACCTGGGCCGCACTCCAATTGCTGCGACCGATGCGACGACCGCCGTGTTCTATTCGATCTCGAACACGCAGAAGGGCCTGGGCGGTGTGACCTTCGGCAACTTCCTGATCAAGCAGGTGGTGGAGAACCTCAAGCGCGAGCTGCCGAACCTCAAGACCTTCGTGACGCTCTCGCCCGTCCCGGGCTTCGCACGCTGGCTGGAGCGTGAGCGCAAGACGGAGGAGTCCGCCTGCCTCGATGCTGCGTCGAAGGAGATCCTCGGCATCCTCGATGAGCCCGCCTGGAGCGATGATCCGGAGAAGGCGGAGAGGGTCAGCGACGTGCTTCTGTCGGCCGCCGCGTACTACTTCCTGAAGGCCAGGGATCCAAAAGGTCGTCCCGTCGATCCGGTGGCCCGGTTCCATCTCGGCAACGGGGCGCGGCTCGAGCGCTTGAACTTCCTCGGCGATGTGTCTCCGAAGGGACTCAAGCAGTCGCATGGCCTGATGGTCAACTACCTCTACGCTCTCGACGAGATCGAGAGGAACCACGAGGCCTTCGCCGAGAAAGGCGTGGTCGCTGCGTCGTCTGGCGTCCGCAAGGCCTTGCGGGCCGATCTGCCCTCCCGCGATCTGGTGCCGACGCCATGACCGCAACGTTCCCAAACATTTTGATCGGGTCCATCATCGACCCTCGCTTCGGAGCCCATGCCATGAATGCGAACCTGTTCGACCGGCTCGAACGCTCGATCGCCGAGCTCACCAAGACTGCCATCACCACACCGACCGGGGAGACGGTTAGCTATGCCGACCTGATTGCCCAGTCAGGCAGGCTGGCCAACGTGCTGGCCGCCCGCGGGGTCAAGCCCGGCGACCGTGTCGCCGTCCAGGTCGAGAAGTCGGTGCCCGCCCTGGTCCTGTATCTGGCGACCGTCCGGGCCGGTGCTGTCTATCTGCCTCTCAACACCGCCTATACGCTGGCCGAGCTGGAATACTTCATCGGCGATGCTGAGCCGTCGCTCGTCGTCTGCGATCCGGGCAAGCGGGAAGGAGTCGAACAACTCGCCGCGAAGGTCGGAGCTGTAGTCGAAACGCTCGACGCCAAAGGGCAGGGCACGCTGATGGATGCGGCAGCCGATGCTCCCGATGCGTTCGAGACGGTGCAGAGGGCCGGCGATGATCTGGCGGCGATCCTCTACACCTCGGGCACGACCGGGCGTTCCAAAGGGGCGATGCTGACTCATGACAATCTCGTCTCCAACGCGCTGACCCTGAAGGAAGTCTGGCGCTTCACGGCGGACGATGTGCTGATCCACGCCCTGCCGATCTACCACACCCATGGGCTGTTCGTGGCCAGCAATGTCACCCTGTTCTCCGGCGCGTCCATGATCTTCCTGCCGAAGTTCGACGCGGACGAGATCCTTGGGCTGATGTCGCAAGCCACCGCCCTGATGGGCGTGCCCACCTTCTACGTGCGCCTGCTGCAGCATCCCGGCCTCACCAGGGAGGCGACCTCCGGCATGCGCCTGTTCGTGTCGGGCTCCGCGCCTCTGCTGGCCGAGACCCACCGCGAATGGAGCGCCCGCACCGGCCACGCCATCCTCGAGCGCTACGGCATGACCGAAACGAACATGAACACCTCCAATCCCTATGACGGCGACCGGGTGCCCGGCGCCGTCGGCCTGCCGTTGCCCGGCGTATCGGTGCGCATCACCAACCCGGATACCGGGGAGGAATTGGCGACGAACGAGATCGGCATGATCGAGGTGAAGGGCCCAAACGTGTTCAAGGGCTACTGGCGCATGCCGGAGAAGACCGCATCAGAGTTCCGCCCCGACGGCTTCTTCATCACGGGCGATCTCGGCAAGATCGACGAACGCGGCTACGTGCACATTCTCGGCCGTGGCAAGGATCTCGTGATCACCGGTGGGTTCAACGTCTATCCGAAGGAGATCGAGGACGAGATCGATGCCATTCCAGGAGTGTTCGAGAGTGCCGTGATCGGCGTGTCGCACAAGGACTTCGGCGAAGGCGTGACGGCGGTCGTCGTCCGCTCCAAGGAGGCAGCCGTCGATGAAAAGACGGTCCTGGCGGCACTCGACGGACGCCTGGCGAAATTCAAGCTGCCCAAGCGGGTCGTCTTCGTCGATGATCTGCCGCGCAACACGATGGGCAAGGTGCAGAAGAACGTGCTGCGCGACCGGTTCGCAGATCTCTATACGGCAGCGCCCCGCGCCTCTTAGGGCTTCGTAACCGTTCGCACGTCGAAAGCAATCGAAGGGATCGAAGGGGGTATGTGATTCCCTTCGATCCTATGTGCTTCTGCCCGCCATTCCCGTCGCACTGAACCCGCCGGGGATAGGAACTACACGGAAGTCCATGCAATCATGTGTTGCCTGCATGACAAACATGCGGACTTCACTGTTTGGAATTACCGGGCAAATAGCCATATAGCGTGAAGGAAACGCTCAAGGATCACAGAATTCCCATGAAGGAGTCCGTTCCTTGACGATCATCGCCCTCCTCGGTCATTCCCTGGCCAATCTACGACGCAAATCGGCTAGGCTCACACAGCAGAAAGCCCTTTCTCGTCGCAACGGAACCTACGGTTTTTGGACGCCCTTGATTGCGGCACGCCTGGAAGAGGCGGAGTCCCTTGTCAGTGGGTATGTCCCTCGTCCAGACAGCGCGGCCGCCGATGAGCCTATCCCGCAACTCAAGGGCTGGGTGTTTCACCGCTGATGGACGTTATCTCTCTGGCAGGTTAGCGGATTCTGGCCCGGCCCACCGGCACGAGGTCGATGTGAGCCGGATTCGGCTTGTGGTCCAGCATGGCCCCGTTTGCGGCATCCAGGACGAGACCAAGTGATCCGCCGGGCAGGATCGCGTTTCCCAGCACCCCTGGAGCGGCCTGATCGGTGAGCACTGGTTTCACAAGAAGGGCCCCGGATCGGTACCCTCGGGCTTCCGCATAGGCGGTGAACTCGGTCTTTCGGCTGACCTTCACGGGACAAGGCGAGCGCGGACATGCGTGCCCAAGAGACGTCCGGATCCGGGCGGAGGCTGGGCTGGCGCTGATGATCACCGTCTCCTCGACCCCGCGCGTCACCGTGTTGCAGGCGGCCAGCGACAGAACCGCTCCTGCCGCACATGCCAGAATTTTCGCTCGCATGGATCATCCCTCCTGCCTGGATCTGCGGTTAAGGCTCCGCTTCCTCCAGCAGGTAATGCTCACGGCTAAGCATGCCAGGGCAATCCGTTGAATGAGCAGCCAATAGCATCTGCGGCCGGTGCAAGAGGCTGACCGGTACTCACGGTCACCTGTACCGTCGGTGCGCTTTATCTGCCGCTTGTGTTCCGATGAGACAAGGCCGTTCCTCTTTTCTCGGTTGCCTGCCCGAGCCGGTAGCTGGCTGGGCCGGCTGGGGCAGCCCTGAAGTTCCGGAACTTACACCTGTTAGACCCTGCGCCTGAGTCTGCTTGCAAGCGCAAAGCAGAAGTTCATGATGTGCCGGAAACTCTGCCAGACTTCATTTTCGAAGCTGGCGGGCTCTCCGAGCGATCGATTGAATCACAGCATGCCGAGGACACCTTCTATGACCCGCGAAGCCGCCATCAGCAGGGCCGAGACCTACTTTGATTCGGGTACCTTCAAGGCGGATCTCGCGCGCCTTGTCGCCATGCCGACGGAAAGCCAGAGCCCGGACCGCGCCGGAACTCTCCTGGCCTATATCGAGAGGGAGATGTGGCCGCTCCTGGAGAGCCTCGGCTTCGCGTGCAGGATATTGAACCATCCGAGAGCAAAGGGACCATTCCTGTTCGCGGAGCGCATCGAGGATCGGTCACTTCCGACGGTTCTCGGTTATGGCCATGGTGACGTGATCCGGGGGCTCGACAAAGCCTGGAGCGAAGGACTGTCTCCCTGGACGCTGACCGAGCGCGATGAGCGCTGGTATGGACGTGGCGTCGTCGACAACAAGGGCCAGCACGCCATCAATATCGCTGGCTTGCGCGCCGTGCTGGAGACACGTGGAAAGCTTGGTTTCAATGCCAAGTTCCTGATCGAGATGGGCGAGGAGGCGGGTTCACCCGGTCTGCGCGAGCTGTGTCAGGAGCAGAGAGATCTTCTGGCGGCGGACGTTCTCATCGCATCGGATGGGCCGCGCCTCATCGCCGACCGGCCGACCGTCTTTCTCGGCTCCCGCGGTGTCATCACCTTCGATTTGACCATCAATGCCCGCCAGGGCGGCCACCATTCCGGCAACTGGGGCGGGCTTCTGTCAGATCCGGCGATCCAGCTTGCGCATGCCCTCGCATCCATCACATCGCCCACCGGTCAGATCCGGATTCATGAATGGGTGCCGAAGGAGCTTCCGGCGGCTGTCCGCCGAGCGCTAACCGATTGCGAGGTTGACGGAGGCTTGGATGGGCCAACCATCGATCCTGAATGGGGTGAGCCAGGATTGACGCCAGCCGAGCAGGTGTTCGGCTGGTGCTCATTCGATGTACTTGCCATGAAGGCCGGAGTTCCTGAAACACCCGTCAATGCGGTTCCGCCATGTGCATGGGCGCGCTGGCAGTTGCGCTTCGTCGTCGGGGTCGATTCAAACGAGGTCCTGCCGGCGCTGCGTCGTCATCTCGATCGGCACGGGTTCCCAATGGTTCGGATCGCCGAGAGCGAGGACGAAATCTTCAACGCCACGCGTCTCGATCCGGATGATCCGTGGGTTAGATGGGCGGCGACCTCGCTCAGCAAGACGACGGGCAAGCAGCCCGCCATCCTGCCGAATATTGGCGGATCGTTGCCGAACGACATCTTCTCGGAGGTCCTCGACCTGCGCACGATCTGGGTGCCTCATTCCTATCCAGGCTGCTCGCAACATGCTCCGAACGAGCATCTGCCGGTTGCGATCGCCCGCGAAGGTCTCGCCATGATGGCCGGACTGTATTGGGATCTCGGCACTGCCGGCTCGCCGTCGTCTGGCACTCGACCATGAGCACGGCGCGGATCGCGCTTGCCTGCCGGCTCGCGATCATCACGCAGGCCACCCGAGCCGCCGCTCTGCGACCGACCTGCGCCTACAATGGTTTCCGGCAGATCACCTGCACAGGATGGGTGCGGCCCTCCTCGATGTTGCGCGCCGCGTTGCGCGTCTTCTCTGGTGCGCTTTCGCCCAAGAGGATGTGGATGCCCAGCGGGGGCAGGGCTCCCTGGGCGGCAAGCTCCATCATGCGCCTGTAGGCGGCGAGGTATTTCTCGCCCGTGTTCTCCATGCGGATCTCCGTGAAGCCCGCGGCCTCGAGAAGCCTACGCGTGTCCGCGGGCGCCATCAGATAGGCGCCGCTGCCGTCGTTCGACCACGGCAGGGGATAATGCGGATTGCCGACGGGTCCCAGACCGTGCTCGGTCAGCGCAAAAAAGGCGCCGGACTTCAGGACCCGGAAGGCCTCGGCGAAGAAGCGCGGCCGGTCGGCCACATTCATGGTGACGTGCTGGGTGTAGGCACCGTCGAAGGTGCTGTCCGCATAGGGCAGATCCGCACCGTCCCCCTGCATGATCGTTACCTGATCCTCAAGGCCGATCAGCGCAGTGAGCTTGTTGGCCGCCTCGACGAAGGCCGGGGTGATGTCGATGCCGGTCACCCGGCATCCGAAGCGGCTCGCGAAGTACCGGGCCGGACCGCCGATGCCGCAGCCGATGTCAAGGAGATGGTGACTGGCCTTGACGGGCAGGCTGTCGGCCAGATCGATGGTGGCCGCGAACCCGCGCGCGTGGAAATGGTCGACCGGAGCCAGGTCTTCCATCGTAAGAGCATCCGGAGATTTGCCCGCCTTTTCCAGCGCCGACAGGATCAGTGCGTAGACGTCGCCCTTGCCCCAATGCTCTGCGATTGCATTTTCGGCTGACATGTTCGCTCTCCCGACCAACTAAGCAGCGGGTGACCCGTTCTTCCCTGGCTTCCCCTGCGCGGCCAATGAGTCAGGCCAGCGCAGGCCCAGGAGGAAGGGCAAAATCGTAGCACGTCGGAGTCCTCCCGTCAGGGCCTCATGGGCTGAAAGGCCACCGGTCCTCCTGTCAATTATCGATGCCTTTGCGCGGCTGATCGCATGTGTTCCGTAGGCAACCGGATCGAGCCTAATCGCAGCAAATCAGGATCCCAGCGGCAGGTATACTCACGCGCCGTCATCGGTCTCTCGATCAGTCCCGCTCGATAACAGCGGCTCGCAGATACTGCGCCCGCACCGAGCAACAGTGCATCTGGCGGGGGCAGTTGAATGACTTTTCGCGAATAGAGTTTGACCGGGCTGCCCCGTCATGAAGGTGGGTTATGGCACGGGGCCAATCTCAGCCTTACTTCTGCATTGCTCAGATGAGCGGACCTTCACACTGATCCCTGCCACTATCCAATATATGCTAGAGAAGCTTGCAGCCTCGCCTGGATGTTTGCTGCATTCGTAGAGGGCTCGATACTTGGGGCAGCCGATCAACTCGCCAACATGACAGGGGTGAGATGATGACATCGCGAATACTGGCAATTGTGGTTGCCGCGGCGTGCTCAGTCGGCGGCATGGCGGCGTCCGCAACAAACCTCAAGCCGATCGAACCGCTCGCCCTTCAGAACGTCGTGGAAACGACAGCCAGAGAACTCCTCCTGCCGGGCGCCATGGTTCTTCTGCGCACGCCGCAGGGCCAGTTTGCTGTTGGCTACGGCGCGACGGAGCTGGGCGGCACGATCCCGTCAACGATGTCACGCTGATCATCTGGACCAGCCTGACCGTGTCGCTTGACGGCCAGCCAACGGCCAACACCCTCATGCTCAAGATCCTCGCTCAGATTTATACGGTATCGCCGCTTCAGCATCGGCAGTGAGCCGTGAGCCACGGCGCCTGGCTGAAGGAATGTCTGCATGAGAGCTTCATGTGGTTGACCCAGCCGCCGCCGCAGTTCGGGCCCGCACGATGCGCTAGGACGATTAGAACGCGGTGGCGATCGAGTATGGGAGTCTCCTTCAGGCCGCGGTCGGGGTGTAGCCTGCCTCGGTTATGAGGGACTCGATGGACGTCAGATCGGTGCTGCCGCGGACCGAGACGAGCTTGGAGGCCGGATCCGCCTCGACGCTCGTGCCGGGCAGGCCCGTCTCGATGGCCTTCTTGACGGTCCCGGCGCAGTGGCCGCAGGTCATGTCCTCGACCCGCAGGGTCAGGGCAGCCGGATCACGCTCGGCAAGCCGGGTATCCTGGGACTGGTCAGCGCTGCATCCGCACATCGCATTTCTCCGTTTCATGGTGGCGATGGAGGAACCGTGCGGCTTCCAATGATGGCAAGGTCAAGCACTCCCTGTGCGAAAACCGTCAAGGAGAAGGGCCAGGCAAGCGCCGGGACGAAGGCTTGGTTCCCCAGGAACGCCGCGAAGGAAAACCATCCATAATGTGAGCGGATACCCCCGCAGGCAGGGATCCGACTCTGCCCCCGTTAATCTATGTTAGGCTCAAGGACCGATCGGGTTGCCTTGCCGCGCTTCGCCAATGCCACGGTGAGACAATCCCCTCATCCGGTCGTCCTTCGAGGAGCTGAGCCATGGATGACGTGTCCCTGTCGCGAAAACCCTTGGAGAATGGCCCGCCCGGCGGCACGAAGCCAACCAGGGCCGAGGACGCGGACGCGCGGCTCAGGTCTGTCCTGGCCAGCGTCAGCGATTGTTATTTCACGCTGAACGAAGCGTATCAGGTCACCGATCTCAACGAGGCGGCGATGGACTGGGTGGGGCCGGATCCTGATCGGGTCCTGGGCGCATGCCTGTGGGACCTGTGCAATCCGGATGCCGAGTGCAGCCGCACCATTCGGGAGGGCATGGAAGGGCGGCGCCGCATCCGGCGCGAGGTGATGTCCGGTCTGCGGCCCGGGCGCTGCCTCGATCTCCAAGTCAGCCCCATGGAGGAAGGCCTCAGCGTGTTCTTCACCGATGTCACGGAGCGTCGTGCGGCCGAGGCTGCCTTGAATGAACTCGCCGGACGCCTCCTGAGCCTTCAGGATGATGAGCGTGAACGGATCGCCGAGGAGCTGCATGACTCGACGGCCCAGCACCTCGTCGCCGTCGGCCTGAACCTCATGCGGCTGACGCGGTATATCATCCCCGGGGAAGGCCAGAAGGTGCTCGATGAGATCGCGGACTCGGTGGACGAGGCGGCCAGGGAGCTCCGCGCCTTCACCTATCTGCTGCACCCGCCCGGTCTGGAGAACGGCGGACTTGCCGGGACCGTGCGGGTCTTCGCGGCTGGATTTGCACGCCGGACGGGCCTGGTGACATCCGTCCGTATGCCGGATACGGTCGACAAGCTACCCTTCGATCTTCAACGCTCCCTCCTCAGGGTCATCCAGGAGGCGCTGACCAACATCTATCGGCACGCGGCGGCTTCCAGGATTGTGATCGACCTACGGTTTGGGGCAGATACCCTGAAACTGAGGATTCTCGACGATGGTTGCGGGCTGTCCCGCGGCGTCCGGAAGGCGGCGGGGGACGGTGCCCTGCTTGGGGTGGGCGTCGCCGGCATGCGGACCCGCATGCTGCGGTTCGGCGGCAACCTGAGGCTTCTGAGCGATGCGCGCGGGACGATGGTCGTGGCCACCCTGCCACCGAAGGTCAAATCCCCGGGGCACGACTGATCAGGATCATGCCGCGACGCCGATCAACGGCGCTCCAGGCTGGCGGCCCTTGTCCTCGTCAGACCGGAGCCGCCAGCAGTTCCCAAGGGAATCAGAGTGGCCGTGACCCTTGGTACCGTGCGAACGTTCCCTGGCCCGATGGCCCGAACAGGACGACCTCGTAGGTGTCGTCCGCGACGCCCTCGACCTCCATCCCGGGCGAGCCGACGGGCATTCCTGGAACGGCGAGACCCTTCGCCCGGGGCCTTTCGACCAGTAGGCGCTTGATTGCGTCCGCGGGCACATGGCCCTCGATGACGTAGCCGTCGATTTTGGCGGTGTGGCACGACGCAAGGCCCTGGGGCACACCCAGACGGGCCTTCAGGCGGTTGACCTCCGGGGACTCGATGACCTCGACGGCAAATCCGGCCTTCCGGACGTGATCGACCCAGGCGCCGCAGCAGCCGCAACTCGGATCCTTGGTGACCGTCATCGTCGGCAGGGCTTCCACCGCAGAGGCCGGGAGGGCGGAAGCGGCGGCAAGGCCGGCGAGGAGCGCCCGCCGGCTGATGGTCAGGTTTGATGACATGACGCGCACCTCACTGCTTCGCGTTCGTGGCGAGCCAGGACTTCATCATGGCGATCTCGTCCTCCTGCGCCCTGATGACGTTCTGGGCGAGTTCGCGGATCTTCGGATCCTTGCCGAAGGCGACAACGATTTTGGCCATGTCGATGGCGCCCTGATGATGGGCGATCATGTTGTTCGCGAAGTCGGTATCCACGTTGCCTGTATACTCCATCGCCATCTCACGATGCATGCGTTCGTTGACAGCGTTCATGGCCAGCGAGGCGACGCCCTGATCCCCGCGCGGGCTGTCCATCTGCATGGAGCCGGACTGCCGGCCCATCATGCCGGCCTGCATCATCGGACACATCATCATGCCCGACATCATGCCGCCCGGGCGCTGACTGCCCGGCATCGTGCCGCCCTGCATGCCGGACATTCCGCCCTGCGGTGCGGGCATGGTGCTCATCTGGACCTGGGAACCGACCATCGGAACGGTGGCCTGTGTCTGAGCCTGCTCCGGATGGTGAGCGGTGTGGTCCGCGTCGGATGGGGTAGCCTGCTGGGCGAGGGCCGGAACCGACAGGCCGGCGGCGAGGACGAGAGCGAGAATGGATGACTTCATGGTGGTTCTCCTTCGAGAACGCTCGAGCTTCTGAAACATGGCCGCCGTCGGGACGATCGGCCTGATGAGGGAGGGCTGTCTCAGGTTCGGGGAGGAGGGGTCGTCGTCTCGGGAGCGATATCGTCGGGGGGAACGGACACGACCTCCCATCGGATCGCCTGCCGATCATGGGGGGCAGGCAAGCTCGTCATGGCGGGAACGGCCGTCCACCCGCAACGGGCTTGGGCACACACGAGGTTACAGCTCCCGTCCGGCGCCGCCGGCTCCGGATCGCAGCAGTCATGGGAGGACGTGCCCTGGACGTAGTGAGCGCCATCGGCAGCCCAATCCTTCGCCGCCGCACTGGGCATTGGTCCGATCACGGCAACGGCCATCAGCACCGCGATAAGGAGGCGGATGATCGAGGACGCTGCGTTCGGGATCGTCGTCATGCTCGGAATTCTACCACAGTTGCCCAGAGCGGCATTGCGGGATGTCAAACTCGTGAACTGGCACCGCGATCATCCGCCTGTCGCGAATGTCTGGCGGGGCTCGACCACCAGACCAAACCATTACTTCGGCTCAGTGCCGATAGCCGCCTTTGGGGAATGCGGCGCTGCCCTTCGAAAACCCTCGGCAAGTCTCAGGCTTTTCCCGCACGACTCTTGGGAAAAGCCCCAGTCAATCCGGACTACAATAAGTGCTACACTGCTGGAGCGATGAGCGTAAGGCTAGCGCATCGTGCGGAAAAGTGGACCCGGTTTTCGCTGACGCGGCCCTTCGGGTCCGCACCGAACGATGCGCTGCTTAAGGGATTGAGCATCGGACCCAAAAGTGGGTCCACTTTTGGGTCCGATGCTCTAACGGCCGGTGCGCCTCACAATCGTAGCATCGCAGCGCACACTTCAGCCCGTCGACACCTCGACAAGCCACGTCGGCTTCCGGTGCGTCACGCGAGGAACCCCGGAGACCTGACAGAGGAGGTTCCCCATGTCTCATGGAATTTCCACGGATGACTCCACCACCACTGCCACGAATGGGAAATCGCGACTGAAACAGATCCTTGCTGGCGCACGCGGCGCGATACAGGGAGCCCTTCTGGGCGCCACCGCGCTCGTCTCCGCCACCGCCCTGGCGCCTGCCGCCGCGCAGGCACCGGCACGGCCGAACATCGTTGTGATCATGGGCGATGACATCGGCTGGAACAACATCGGTGCCTACAACCAGGGCATGATGTCCGGCCGCACACCGAATCTTGACCGGCTGGCATCGCAGGGCATGCGCTTCACGGATTACTATGCCGAGGCAAGCTGCACAGCCGGGCGCGCCAACTTCATCACCGGTCAGTTGCCGATCCGCACCGGGCTCACCACCGTCGGACAGGCCGGCTCTCCGATCGGCATTCCGGACGAGGCGCCGACCATTGCAGCAGTGTTGAAGTCCATGGGCTATGCCACCGGCCAATTCGGCAAGAACCATCTCGGCGACCTCAACCGCTTCCTGCCGACCGTACACGGCTTCGACGAATTCTTTGGATACCTCTATCACCTGGATGCGATGGAGGATCCTTGCCACCCGACCTATCCGCAGGCCCTGCTGGCAACCGTGGGCCCCCGCAACATGGTCCACTCCTTTGCCACCGACAGGGATGACGCGACCGAGCAGCCACGCTGGGGCCGGATCGGCAGGCAGCGGATCGAAGATGCAGGCCAGCTCTGCCCGAAGCGGATGGAGACCGTCGACGACGAGATCCTCGATACCACGCTGCAATTCATCGACAAGGCGCGCAGCGAAAACAAGCCGTTCTTCGCCTGGCTCAACCCGACCAGGATGCATGTCATTACGCATCTCTCGGAGAAGTATAATGCCATGCGCACGCCCGAGAACGGCTGGAGCGTCTACGAGGCTGGAATGGCGCAACTCGACGACGTCGTCGGCTCGGTGATGAAATACCTGACCGACAACCGTCTCGACGACAACACCATCGTGGTCTTCACGACCGACAATGGTGCCGAGAACTTCACATGGCCCGATGGCGGCCAGACGCCTTTCGCCGGCGGCAAGGGGACGGCGCTCGAAGGCGGCTTCCGCGTGCCGGCCATCGTCCGCTGGCCGGGCAAGGTGCCGGCAGGCAAGGTCGAGAACAGCATCATATCCGGCCTCGATTGGTTCCCGACCCTCGTGGCAGCAGCCGGCAATCCGACTATCATCGACGAATTCAAGGCTGGAAAGAAGATCGGCGACATGACCTACAAGGTCCATCTCGACGGCTACGACCAGACCGCACTCCTCACCGGCCAGGGACCATCGAAGCGGAACGAGATCTTCTATTTCACCGAGTCCAACCTGAGCGCGGCGCGCATCAACGACTTCAAGTACCGCTTTACCGATCAGCCGAACGGCTGGCTGGGTGCAACCCAGAGGGTCGACTGGCCGATCCTGGTCAACCTGCGGCTCGATCCCTACGAGCGTACGGGCATGCCTGACGGCAAGAATGGATCGCTCGCTTATTACAACTGGTTCGTCACGGAGTTCTGGCGTTTCGTTTTCGTGCAGCAGGAGGTGGCGAAGGCGGCCCAGACCTTCGTCGATTTCCCGCCGATGCAGCGGGGCGCGAGCTTCAACATGGAGGCGGTCAAGCAGCAGGTCGAACGGGCGATCCAGGCGCGCCAGAGCGACTAGAGCGGTCTCTCGCATCGTGGCTTATGACATGTGCCCGTTCACCATCCTACTCAAGCATAGGAGGAAGCAGTGATGAGGAGCGTGCTGATATTCCTTACCCTTGCCGCGGTCGCGGCGCCTGCAACCGCGCAGGTCGGGCCACCCACCTCCCAGCGGACATGCTCGGCCAACCGACAGCTTGTCATGCGGGAAGGCGCGGTCGTCCTCGATACTGGACCCTCCACCTACGCTCGTTTCGTCAGGAGCGGCGCCGAATGCACCGTCGACCAGTTCCCTGAGCCTGCGTGGGTTCCAAGCTCCAACAACCCGCAATGCTTCATCGGCTATCGATGCAGGGACGGATCCGACGATTTCTGATGACACCGAGCCGATCCGGCCCCGGGATCGAGGGGCAGGCCGACAGCAGCAGGCCGGGCAAGGCTCCATCGAGCCCGCCCGGCTTGGCCGTCAGAGCCGCACCGTCCGAAGCCGGATCGCGTTGCCGATCACGCTGACCGAGGACAGCGCCATGGCGGCCGCCGCGATGATCGGCGACAGCAGGATGCCGAAGAACGGGTACAGTACGCCAGCCGCCACCGGCACGCCGAGCGCGTTGTAGATGAAGGCGAAGAACAGGTTCTGACGGATGTTGCGCATCGTCGCCCGCGACAGCCGTCGTGCCCGCACGATGCCGGTCAGGTCACCCTTGAGCAGGGTCACGCCCGCGCTCTCCATCGCCACGTCGGTGCCGGTGCCCATGGCGATGCCGACATCCGCCGCCGCCAGCGCCGGCGCGTCGTTGACCCCGTCGCCGGCCATGGCGACGACCCGGCCCGCACGTTTGAACTTGTTGACCACGGCGCTTTTCTGGTCGGGCAGAACCTCGGCCTCGACCTCGTCGATCCCGAGCCGACGGGCCACCGCCTTCGCGGTGGTCCAGTTGTCGCCGGTCAGCATTACGACGTGCACGCCCTCGGCCTTCAAGGCGGCGAGGGCTTCCGGAGTCGAGGGCTTTACCGGGTCGGCGATGGCGATGGCGCCGGCCACCTTCCCATCGATGCCGGCGAAGATCGCCGTCGCGCCGTCCTCCCGCAGCCTGTCGGCCTGCTCCGCCAAGGGAGCCACATCGATGCCGTGCTCGGCCAGGAATGCCTTATTGCCAAGGGCGATGCGCAGACCCTCGACGGTGCCGAGCGCACCCTTGCCCGTGGGCGAGTCGAAGTCGGTGACGGGCGCGGTGGCGACGCCCTGCTTCTCGGCCGCGGCGACGATGGCGACCGCGAGCGGATGCTCGCTCGCTCGCTCGACGCTGGCGGACAGGCGCAGGATGTCGGCCTCGGTGAAGCCGGGGGCGGGCACGATGGCGGTGACGGCCGGCTTGCCCTCGGTGAGGGTCCCGGTCTTGTCGACCACGAGGGTGTCGACCTTCTCCATGTGCTCCAGCGCCTCGGCGTTCTTGATCAGCACACCGGCCTGCGCTCCGCGTCCGACGCCCACCATGATCGACATCGGCGTGGCCAGCCCCAGCGCGCAGGGGCAGGCGATGATCAGCACCGCCACGGCGGCCACGAGGCCGTAGGAGAGTTGCGGCGCGGGCCCCCAGATCGCCCATGCGATGAAGGCAAGCACCGCCACCCCGATCACCGCCAGCACGAAGTATCCCGAGACCTGATCGGCCAGGCGCTGGATCGGGGCACGGCTGCGCTGGGCCTCGGCCACGAGCTGGACGATCTGCGACAGCATGGTGTCGCGCCCCACCTTCTGGGCTTCGATAACGAGACCGCCGGACTGGTTCATGGTGCCGCCGATCGCCTTGGCACCGACCTCCTTGGTGACCGGCATCGACTCGCCGGTGACCATGGACTCGTCGACAGCGCTGCGGCCCTCGACGACCACGCCGTCCACCGGCACCTTCTCGCCCGGCCGCACACGCAAGCGGTCGCCGACCTGCACGGTGTCGAGCTGAACCTCCTGCTCCGTGCCGTCAGGCAGGATCCTGCGCGCCGTCTTGGGAGCCAAGTCGAGCAGGGCGCGGATGGCGCCGCTCGTCGTCTCGCGGGCCCGCAGTTCGAGCACCTGTCCCAGCAGGACCAGCACCGTGATGACGGAGGCCGCCTCGAAATAGACCGCAACGGCACCGTCATAACCGCGGAAGGCCGCCGGGAAGATGTCGGGCGCCAGCGTGGCGACCATGCTGTAGACCCACGCCACGCCGGTGCCCATGGCAATCAGTGTGAACATGTTCAGGTTGCGCGTGACGAGGGATTGCCAGCCGCGCACGAAGAACGGCCACCCGGCCCAGAGCACGACCGGGGTCGCGAGCAGCATCTGGATCCAGTTCGAGGTCTGCTGACCGATATAGTGGCCGAGGCCCGTCAGGTGGCCGCCCATCTCCAGCGCGACCACCGGCAGGCTCAGGCCGAGGCCGATCCAGAAGCGGCGCGTCATATCCACGAGCTCGTGGCTCGGACCGGTCTCTGCCGTTGCCAGCACGGGTTCGAGCGCCATGCCGCAGATCGGGCAGGAGCCCGGCCCCACCTGCCGGATCTGCGGATGCATCGGGCAGGTGTAGATCGTGCCCTCGGGGACAGGTTCCGCCTTCCTCTCGGATGCCGGCTGCACGTATTTTGCGGGCTCGGCCATGAATTTCGACTGGCATCCGGAGGAGCAGAAGTAATACGGCTTGCCCTCGTACTGGGCCCGGTGCTGGGTCGCATGCGGATCCACCATCATGCCGCAGACCGGATCCTTCACCTTGCCGGCATCCGTCGCAGGATCATGGTGATGTCCCGCGTGGGCGCCATGGTCATGATGGTGCTCATGGCTCTCGTGGCCCTTGGTGGCTGGGGTGTCGGTCATGGCTGTTCTCCACTGACGCTTACGGGCAGTGCGGCTACCCTGAGGCTTCCCATGATAGGAAGGTCAAGCGACCGGAACCCGACCGGTCGCCTGTCGCCCCAGCTCCTATTTGCCCTTCTGGATCCTCACGACGCTGATCTGGCCGTTCACTCGGTCGGCTTGGAATTGCACCTTGTCGCCGGCCTTCATGCCTTGGAGCAGGGCAGGGTCCTGGACCCGGAAAACCATGGTCATGGCATCCATGTTGAGGTTCGGGATCGCACCGTGCTCAATGGTGATCTTGCTGGCGGATGTGTCCACCTTCTCGACGGTGCCCGAGACCACTGGCAGGTTCTGAGCAAGGGCAGCGCCCGACAGAGCGAGGGCGGCGATCAGGCTGATGGCGATACGCTTCATAGGGAACTCCTTTTCGGATCTTGATGACGAGGGGATTGGTGCCGTCACTTGACGACGACGGTGCCGTGCATGCCGGACTCGTAGTGACCCGGGATCAGGCAGGCGAACTCGAAGGTGCCGGCCTTGGTGAAGCGCCAGACGATCTCGTTGGAGTCTTTCGGGGTGAGCCGCTTCCCGTTCGGATCGTCGTGCTCCATGTCCGGGTTCTTCTGCATCTGGACCTTGTGCTTGGCGTTGTTCTCGATCGAGTCGAGCATGAACTCGTGATCCACCTGGCCATGGTTCCTGAGCACGAACTTCACCTGCTCGCCGCGCTTGATCTCGACCTTGTTGGGCTCGAACAGCATCTTGGCGTCGTCGGTCTCCTTCATGGTGACCTCGATCGTGCGGGCGACGGGCTTCGTCGGGTCGCCCGGCTCACCGGCCGCGAAGGACTTGTGGCTGTGTCCGGGCTCGCCGGGACCGGCAAGCGCCAGCCCGACGGAGAGCGCCAGCGCCGCTGCGGCGCCCATGAGGGCCAAAGTGCGTGTCTTCATCGATTGCTCCTGTTGCATCGGTTGTGTCGGAATCAGTGATTGTCGTGGCCGCCGGCCGCGCGGACCGGGCGCTTGCGCGGGTCGACGGCGCGGAATTCCGTCGCCTTCACGCCGCTGTCGGGCGGGATCGCGCGGGCGGGTTCGGCGAGCTTCGCGCCCGTCCACTCGTAGGCGACCGTGCCCTCCGGATGCTTGTACCAGCCGGGATCCTTGTAATCGTCGGCCGCCAGGCCGGGACGGACCTTCACGACCGAGAACATGCCGCCCATCTCGACAGGACCGAACTGGGCGAAGCCCGTCATCATCGGCAGCGTGTTGTCGGGGAGAGGCATCTCCATCGAGCCCATCTCGCCCATGCCGGCCGAGCCCATCGGCATGTAGCCTGGAGCGACCTTCTTGATCGCCGCTGCGGTCTTCTTCATGTTGACGCCGATATAGGTCTTCACGTCGTGGCCCATGGCGTTCATGGTGTGATGCGACTTGTGGCAGTGGATCGCCCAGTCGCCCGGGGCATCGGCCACGAACTCGAACGCACGCATCTGACCGACCGCGACGTCGACGGAGACCTCCGGCCACTGCGCCGCCTCCGGCACCCAGCCGCCGTCCGTGCCGGTGACCTTGAAGTCGTAGCCGTGCATGTGGATCGGGTGGTTGGTCATGGTCAGGTTGCCGAACCGGATCCGCACCTTGTCGCCCTGACGCACCACGAGCGGGTCGATGCCGGGGAACACGCGCGAGTTCCAGCACCAGAGATTGAAGTCGAGCATCGTGTTGACCTTCGGCACGTAAGACCCGGCCTCGATGTCGAAGGCGTTGAGCAGGAACACGAAGTCGCGGTCGACGCGGCGCTCGGCCGGATCGCGCGAATGCACGACGAAGAAGCCCATCATGCCCATCGCCATCTGCACCATCTCGTCGGAGTGCGGGTGGTACATGAAGGTGCCGGACTTCTGGCAGATGAACTCGTACACGAAGGTCTTGCCCGGCGGGATGTGCGGCTGGGTCAGGCCGCCGACGCCGTCCATGCCGTTGGGCAGGAGCTGGCCGTGCCAGTGCACTGCCGTGTTCTCCGGCAGCCTGTTGGTGACGAAGATACGCACCTTGTCGCCCTGCACCGCCTCGATGGTCGGGCCCGGCGACTGGCCGTTGTAGCCCCACAAATGCACCTTCATGCCGGGCGCGAGCTCGCGCACGACGGGCTCGGCGACGAGATGGAACTCCTTCCAGTCGCCGTTCTGGCGCCAGGGCAGGGTCCAGCCGTTGAGGGTGACCACGGGTTGGTAGTCCGGCCCGCTCTTGGGATAGAGCGGCGGCTGCATCGTGGCCTCGGTCATGGTCGGCGCCTCGGGCAGGCTCGCCGCCTGTGTGCGTCCGCTGATGATGGAGGCGCCGGCAAGGGCCAAGCCTCCGGCGCCGAGGAAGTTCCTGCGCGATAGGTCGGTCATTGAGTCTCTCCCTGGTCAGTGCCCGCCGCCACCGCCGCCAGCGGCGGCAGCCACGGTTACTCCGCGCCCTTCACCGCCGTTCCCGGCACCGCCGCCGACGAGGGCGGCCTTGAGGTCGGTGGCGGCGATCCAGAAGTCGCGGCGGGCGTTGATGGCGTCGACGTTGCTGAGGATGCGGGTACGCGCGTCGATGATGAGCTGGCTCACGTCGACGAGCATGCCGCTGTATTGAAGGGTTGCCTCGTCCTGGATCCGCTTCTGCAACGGCAGGACGCGGCCCTGGTAGTGGCGGGCGAGGTCGTAGTGGCCGCGGTAGCGCAAGTAGGCCTCGCGCGCCTCGGAGCGGACGTTGACGGCCCGCTCCGCCAAGCGGTTGGCTGCGGCCATGTAGGTCTCCTGCGCGTTGCGGACGCCCACTGCGCCGAAGTCGAAGATCGGGATCGTGAACTCGGCCTCCAGCCCACGCCGCTTGATCCTTTCGCTCTCGACCACGGTCTCGCTGCCCTCGGTGAAGACCGACGTCGTGCGCTCGTAGCTGGAGAGGCCGGCGAGCTCGATGTCGGTCACGAAGCGGGTGGCGTTGGTCAGACCGTATTGCCCCGCGACGGCATTCAGGTCATGGCGCAGCGCCTGGAGGTCGACACGCCGTTCGAGCGCCCGACGCTCGATGTCCTGGGCTGAGGCGATGCGGGCGGGCAGGGGTGGCAGTGAGTTCGGCAGGCGGAAGTCGATGTCCCGGCCCCACAACCCGAGCTGGCGGATCAGGCGCTCGCGGGCGACCTTCTGCTCAATCCGCGCACGGGCAAGCTGCGCGCCGAGTTCCTGGTAGAAGGCATGCTCGCGGGCCTGTTCCAGTTTGTTGAGGGCGCCGCTCTCCCCGAGCTGCTTGGCGAGCTCCGAAGCGGTTTCCGCCGTCCCGAGCGCCTGCTGCACGAAGGCGACCTGCTGATTGGCCGCGATGGCTCGGTAGTATTCCCGGCGTGTGTCGGCGGCCAGCCGCAGTACGGCCTCGGCGGTGCGGAACTGGGCGGCGCGGAAGCGCTGCTCGGCGACCGCCGTCCGGGCCGGCAGCGTGGCGAGCTCGAACAGCCCGATCAGGATCTGGCGTTCGATCTCCAGCTCCAGGCTGCCGCCGAGGCGGGACAGGGAGACGGTCGGGCTCGGAGGGAGACTCGTGCGGACGTATTCGGCCTCGGAGACGCCGAGGTCGTTGAACGCCGCTTGCAGGCCGCGGTTCTTGAGCAGGGCGATCTGGACGGCGCTGTCCGCGGTCAGGGGGCGCCTGAGGAGGGCTTCGGCCTGCTGCTGCGTCGCAAGCGCATCGGCCTCGCTGGCGACCTTCACGACGTCCTTGTTCAGTTCCGCGTAAGCGACCGTTTGCGCGCTCGACAGCCCGCCGTCGGCCGAGAACGAGACGCAGCCGCCCAGCATCAGGGTGGCGGCGACGCTCCCGAGCAGCCGCAGCCTGCGCGCCGGCCCCGCATGTTCGTTGTCGATCATTGTTTTCGTGTCCTTGCGCATGGGTCAGCGGCCCCTGCGGGCGGCATCGTCGCTGTCGTCGCGTTCGGAATCGGCCCCGGGGGCGACGCGTCGGTTGAGCTCCCGCCAGTCGAGGGGATCGACGACGTCGTATCCACGCACGCCCGCGGTGATGGAGGAGTAGGCCGGCGGGCGGGCGCCCATGGCAGGATCAGCCGCCGCGACGAGATAGGAGGGGTGTTCGGAAGGTACGCAGCCAGCCAGGCCGAGGCCGAGCGCAGCGAATGAAATGAGCTTCAACATGGGATCCGTCTCCGGGCGGACCTCTGCGACAGGGTCGATGTCAGGATTGCGGCAGAGACGGCATATGTCCGTCTCCCATCACGGGCCTGGCGTTCTAATCACTGCGGCGGGAGGATGACCGGCTCGAGCTTCAGGTCGGGCAGGGCTGGCCTTGGAATGCAGCCATGCCGATGCGTGCGGGCGTCACTCGCCCGCGCCTGGGTCAGACGGTTCGTGGGGGCCTGTCGAGGCCGCCTGCGGTGATGCCCTCGACCTGCTCGTCGCCGGGCAATGCAACGGGGATCGTGGACATCGCAGGAGTGGAGAGGTCGGGAAGCACGCTGGCCTGGAAGGCGTGACAGGTTCCTATGCTGCAACAAACGGGGCCGGAGCAATCGTGCGAGCCCTCGTCGTGATCGGCCACAGCGCCCAGGTCGGCGCCGTGAGACACTGCCTCGTCAGGGTGCTCGTGATCCTCGTCGAAAGCGGCATGGGTGTGCCCCGCACTGGCTGTCGCGGCGTGCGGATGCCCGGCCGATGCGGCCGCCTGCGGCACGGAGATCGGGAAGATCGCCATGGTGATCGCAAGCAGAGCAACGATGATGGTACCCATCAGCCGCAAGGGGGAAGCGCTCCTGTTCGTCGGAACCGGATTTGTGTCATGGCCGGCTGGATTCGACAAGATTCGGCCCATCGGATTCACCCGAGAGGCAGGAGGATCGGCTCGGCCGTATAGCCCGCCTCCCGCAGGGCGCGCAGGAGGGCGGACTCGAAGCGTGTCGAGATGACACGGAGGGTGCGGGCCGGGATATCAGCCGTGATGCGCACCGTTTGGTCGATGTCCCGCAGGGCCCGGACCACGAAGCCCAGGCAGCCTCCGCACTTCAGGTCGGGCACGTGGAAAAGATGCATGGTCGGGATCTCGATTCGCTTAAGGTTAGATCGGTCTGGGCCTTCCCACGGTGGCAAGGTCAAGCCGAGGTTTCTCGCCCTATCGGAGAGGAGCGCGAATACCAGGCCGCTCGCACCGGAGCCCGGTAGGGACTGAGCACAACCGACGCCGCCGACCGTAGCGGAAGCGGACGCTTGCAACGCATTCCGCCAGCCTTTCCTGAGGTGCCCGCTTACCCGCACCATATGTCGATGGGGGCACTGCGGCCTCTCAGGTTGCGAGGGCCGACGGACCGAAAGGCATCGACGACGGACAGATCACCTGCCGCCTCGCGAGCCCTTGTCATGAAGGACTCGCTGGCCACGATTCCGCAGTCCAGCTCACGCGTGATGCCCTGGAGGCGGCTGGCCGTGTTGACCGTGTCGCCGACGACCGTGAACGCCATCGAGCGCTCGGAGCCGATGTCGCCCATGACGACCGGACCGTAGTGAAGGCCGATGCCGATCCCGATGACATCCTGGCCGCTGCGCGCACGCTCGTCGTTCCACCGCTCTACCTCGGCCAGCATGGCCCGGGCGCAGGCAAGTGCCCGGACGGCGTCGTCCGAAGCGGGATCGGGAACCCCGAAGGTGACCAGAAGGGCGTCGCCGATGAACTTGTCCAGGGTGCCGCCGTGCGCGAAGACGATGCTCTCCATCCGGGCATGGAATCCGCGCAGGAGGTGCATGACCTCCTCGGGAGCAAGCCGCTCGGAAAGCGTCGTGAAGCCCTTGATGTCCGCGAAGAGCACGGCCACCTCCTGCCGCCGGTCCCCGCCGAACGGTTGGTCGGAACGGGCAAGCCGCTCCACGACCCGGGGCGAGAAGTAGCGGGCGAGGTTGGCTTGCCGACGCTCGGCGCTGGCACGGGTGAGCGCCAGGCGGCGTGAGCGTTCGACCGCCGCCGTGAGCGCCGCCGCCACCAGAAGCAGCACGAGGGCTTCGGAGTACCAGTGCCCGATATGCACGAAGGCAAGATTTCGAAACGCTTCGACGGAGTTCGCGACGATGCTGCCCGACATGCTCGGAACGCCGATGCGGATGTCGGGGTCGAGGAAGGCAACGGCGAGGGGAATGGACCAGCCCAGCACCGCACAGATCCCGGACCACATCAGCAGGAGGGGATCGAGGGCAAAGGTGCGCAGGGCCAGCAGGAACACGAACCAGAGCACCAGGCCCCCCTTGAGGGTCACGGTGATCGGGATCGTACCTTCGAGCCAGGGATTGGGCAGGGCCAGGACGACGCCAAGGATCACGCTGTCGAGCAGGGCGAACGCCATGGCGATGCCGCGCGGATGGCGGTGTCGCTTCAGGATCGCGAACTCGGCCAAACCGGAGGCGAGGACGGCTCCCACGGCCGCGAGGTTGAACACGGCGGCCCAGCCGACATGGAACAGGTCGTGCCCGAGCCAAACGAAGGCCACCGCGAGAAGCACGATGCGGACCTTGGCGGCGAGGCGCAGCCCTTCCTGCTCCTCGAGGCGCAGAGAGGCGGCCACGCGATCCGGCAGGGGCGCGGCTCCGAATGTGCCCAGGAATGGCACCGCAACGCCGAGATTGATCATGATGGCGTCCTCACCTCATTCGCCTCCGGAAGCACCCTGGATGGTACATGAAGGCTGGGGCGTTCGTTCAGTTGTCGCGAGGCGAAACCATCGCTTGTATGGCGGGAAAGGCCCCCGAGCGACGCGAAGTTCTGGCTAGCGCATCGTGCGGACCCGAAGGGCCGCGTCAGCGAAACGTGGACCCGGTTTTCCGTATCCATCCGATGCTCTAGTTGCGCACCATCTTCTGCGCCGTCGTTCGACGTGCGGAGCGGAGGCCGACAGACCCGAAGTGCAGGGTCGAGCGGATGTCGAGCAATTCCGCTTCATGGCCAGTCTGAAGCCCCTCGATGATCGGGCATTCAGGGCGACCGTCTCCGTGGCAATGCTCGGCGAGATGACTGAGGGTCGCGGCCATCTCCTGCAACTCGCGCGCCTTCCGCTCCAGGGACTCGACATGCTCGAGGGCGATCCGCTTCACGTCCGTGCTCGCCCGGTCCCGGTCCCGCCACAGCGCGACGAGTTCCGCGATCCGCTCGACGGAGAAGCCGAGGTCGCGGGCGCGGCGGATGAAGCCGAGGGTGGCGACGTCGCTTCCCGAGTACACCCGGTACCCGGCCTCGGTCCGGACGGTCTTCGGGATCAGCCCGATGGACTCGTAGTAGCGGATCATCTTGGCCGAGACGCCCGATGCCGCAGCCGCTTGTCCGATGTTCATGGCCTGCCCTCCTGCCTTGCGGTGACGATCCTCATCGCTCCCATTTTGGTGTAATCCTTCCCATCATGGGAAGGTCAAGCGGCAAAAGCCCTGGATGGCGCACCTTCGTAATCGCGAGGGTCGCCCGGCTGCCGGAACTATTGCGAACATGCCGGCATGACCGCTTTGGACTGGATTCCAGATACCCTTCGCCACTCGGCAGCGCGACGTTCGCTCAGTGTGGGCGGGTCTGTTCCTGCGAGAGGACCAGCCGCTCGGCCTGTACCTCCTGGAAGCCGGCGAGGCCCGCCTGACCCGCTCGGATCCGAAGGGCCGGGAGGTGATCCTCTTCCGGACGCACCGTGACGACCGCGAACCTCACCGACACCACAGCCGCCATCGGGGCGACGCAGGCGGCACTTCGGGCCGCCCACCTGAGGTACCATCTTGCCACGGTGGAGATCCTGACCGCGGAGCAGGTTCGGCGGTATGGCGAATTGCGGGGCTACGTCCGCGTTCAATAGGACATCACAGCGGAGCATTGCGCACCGAATGCTGAGGAGGTTGGGAATTGGCACTTCCTTGAAGTAGCCGAATGTGCGCTCACGCGGGGATCACCAGACATTCCAAAATGACATGCGAACTTCACCGCCTGACCGTAGGGCCCCAATCGCATCTATGCATGCAACGCGTTTCGCCAGTGAGGTCCGCCGGGATCTTAACGTCACCCTGCCAAAAGAAAGATGCCGCCTCCTGCCAAGGCAACGCTCCAGAGAATATCCATGTTGAGCCAGCCCCGCCTCAGAAATGCGAGCCCTTGGTCATAGACGATCAGGCTGACAGCTCCGATCACCGCCAGCATCACCCCTGTGTGAACAGCGAGCGCCACAAATGAAATCGGAACTGAGGTCGAGGCGGTGAGTTCGCCGCCCATGCCCGGCGAAACGCACAGCGACAGGAGCGCGGGGATCAGCATGAAGCCGGCCCCGTGAGCACTGGCCACCATGAAAGACCATAAGGCCAGACCGGCCAAGCCGGTTTGCATCCCGATCCGGAGAGGGGTGCGATGGCCGGCGAGAGTATGTGTGGCCGCCCAGGCGATCAGGAGGATTCCGGCGCCGCGGCCGAGGAACGTCGCATCGACGACCGTTCCGAAGACGATCACCGCCAGCAGAACAGCGCCCACCGCTACAGCGTGGCCGAGGGCAATCGGTGCAAGGGCGAGAACCACAAGGCCCCGGCTCTGACGATGAAGGCCGAGTGCGACGGCAAACAGCCAGCCCATGGCGGGATTCAGGCCATGGAACGCGCCGAGCCCCGCAAGAGCCATCCAGGGCCAGAGTGTGGAGGAGAGCGTGTTCATCCTCATTCACCGGATCGGCAGGGACCGCCGTCAGGGATAACAGTAGGAGTCGGATGAGCAGTCACCGCCCTCAAGCCGGACCTGATGCGGCCGATGCCCCTTGGGCCATTCGATGAAGAAATCCTCGTCGAACGCGATGCCGCCCTCCGGATCCGCATTCAGCTTCACCATCCAGCCCTCGAAGCCGCGGTGGTAGAACTGCTGATCGATGGGGCCGTAGAGCGAGTTGGTGAAATACACCCGCCGCCCGTCACGGCTGATCTCGACCATCTGCGGCCCGCCCGTCAGGTGCCCGTTCTTCGCCTTGGGATGAGAGGCACGGGACACGATCCCGCCAATCCGCACCGTGCCGGTGAGCTTGGGGTTCAACGGGTCGGAGACGTCGTATTGCTGGAGATCGCCCGTACCCCAGCACGACACGTAGAGGAACCGGTCATCCATGGACAGGTCGATATCGGTCACGAGCGGCGGCACCGCGCCGAACCCCTTCAGCATATCCGGCAGGTCATCCGGGCTCGCGGGTTCGGCCGGGATGGTGATGATCTTCTTGACGGCCCAGTGATCGCCCTCGCGGTACCAGGTCCAGATGGAGGAGGAGAGATCCTTCAGGCTGATCACGCAGTTGACGAACCCATGTGCCTTCGTCGGATCGTGCGCCGGCCGGAGCTCGAACACGAGCTGATGCTCTTCGCCGAAGTCGATCTCCTGCAAATGCTTGCGTTTCAGCAGATCCCAGAAATGCAGGCGCCGGCCGTATTTCGAACCCAGCAGGACTTCCGGCACGAGGCCGTTCTCGAAGGTGTCGGGCGTGCCCCATTCGCTGGTCACCAGCGTGTCGTATCCCAGATGCCACCATCCGTCATAGGCGAGCTGCTGCGATCCGCGGTCCACCTCCCAGCGTCCGAGCGGCTCGAAGCTCTCGTGATCCATGACGAAGATGCCGCCGGGCGCCTTGCCCTCGGCATTGCCAAGGGCCGTGACGTAAATACCGTCCGGCCCGCAATGAACCGTGTGTGGTCGGGTGTAGCCGGTCCGCTCGGCGATTACCTCAGGCTCGATCACCTTCACGATGGTGGGGTTGCGCGGATCAGGCTTGGTGTCGAGGATATGAATCCGGGACGAGCGCAGCCCCGGCACGACAAGATAGCGCCGCTCCACGTGAGGATGGGGCATGTTGGGACACAGGCAGGACGAGCACGCATTCCAGCCGAAATGGTGCAGTTCGTCGCCCGTATTCGGCATGGCCACCGAGCCGACGATCTTGGCATAGGAAGGTGAGGCCGGGTCAAGGTCGACAACCGCGATCCCGTCCGGTTGTTCGCGGTCCGGATCGAACATGGCCACGTAGGCCAGCGTTTCGGGCGGAGCTTTTTCGGCTAGGCGTGGAGAAGGATAGAAACTGGGATCTGGCTGCCAACGCGTCACGACACCCTCCCTGATCGCCCCCTGGGCCGACGGCAAGTGTCTTTATCCTTGTGCTGACTTCGGCAGTATATCGCATCCTCCAAGGTGTGTCGCCCCAACCATGATGGCGGATCCGCCGAATGCGAACTTCTGCGGCTGGCACTTGGCTGTGATACGCCGAATGTCCGCTCACGTGGCAAGCACCGGACATGCCGAAAAGTCGGCGAACGTCGCTACCCGATCCCGGAGGGGCCACACTCCGTTCGATTGCCCTCAATGGAACGGCGCCGAACGCAACGGGCGTTCCAGCATGGCCCCGTTTGCGGCATCCAGGACGAGACCAAGTGATCCGCCGGGCAGGATCGCGTTACAAGCGCGGCATCCCTCGCAACACCCTCACCGTCATCCCCGGACTTGTTCCGGGGATTTCCCGAGCATCCATGGTTTATCCATATCGATGTTCCCAAGACGTGGGTGGCCGCAACATGGGCGGCCATGACGGCTGTGGATGACGACAGGTCTGTCAAAGAGCCAGCGCTTTCGGGCCCGCAGCTTGCGCTGCGAGCCTGAGTGGTGATCGAGGGTGGCGCGACGGGCAGCCCGGCTCGATGTCTGATGGGAGATGGAAGAGCCGGAATGCCTCTTCGCGCACGGCTTCTTGAGGCGGACAGGAGAGGCCGGCTCAGTCAACCGCCGCAGGCGGTGACCGTCTGCGCGACGGCGGCCTGCGACCGATCCCGACCACCAACCCACATCCTGGGCCTCCCGTCGAATGAGGCTGCGTCACCTCAGCCACGGGACCGTGCCTGCTCCCACACTGCGACGCCTCGCGAGCGCGCCCCTCGCCAGGAGCAGATCTAAGGCAATGATATAGCCGAGGTTAGGATCATTGTCAAGAACAAAAGATGAACATTGCCTAAGCACCCATCGCGTCATCCCCGGGCTTGGCCCGGGGATCCACGCCTTGGAACCATAACGTTGCAAAGACGTGGATGGCCGGGTCGAGCCCGGCCATGACGGCAGAGGGGTTTGATGACAGTGTCATTCCCGGCCGGAGCGCAGCGGAGGGGAAGGGAATCCATAGCGCTGTCCAAGCGAGTGGATCCCCTTCCCACACTTCGTGTGCCGGGGATGACAGGAGAGTCTCAGGCGCGACCCGTGTCGGACGCCGCCAGCAGCGCCGCCTCTTTCTCCGGTGGCATGCCGGCTTTGAGGGGTGTGTCGCGGCGGGTTCTGTCCCAGGCGAGGATGTGCCGAAGGGTCTCGTCGAGCGGGCGGGGCTGAAAGCCATGCGCAAAAGCCTTTTCGACGTCGATCTCCAAAAAATGCCGGAAGGCTTCGTCCGCATGCGGCAGCCAGAGGGGAACCTCGGTCCAGGGCGCGAGGCCGGCCGCCAGCACCGCCTCGTCGGAGCGCCACACGAGGCGCGCATCCGAACCAGTGACGCGGCGGATGGCCTCCAACAAGTCGGCGAACGGGAAGGGGCGGCCCGTGAGGTTGAAGAGGCCGCCGAGATTCCGCTCCGCCGCCTCGACGATGAAGCGCGCGGCGTCGCGCACATCGATGAGCTGGATAGGGCGCCGCGGATCGCCGGGCGCCGGGATCGCGCCGCCCTGGTCCACCCGGCGCACCCAGGAAGTCAGGCGGTCGGTGTAATCGCCCGCGCCGACGAGAAGGCCCGAGCGGAGGATGAGCGCGCGCTCAGCGAGGCGCTCCAGCGCCACGAGCTCGCATTCGCGCTTCAGCGGTCCATAGGCCGTGGCGTAGGACGCGGCGGCGGAGCGCTGCTCCGGGGGCAGGGCGCGCGCCATCTCTAATTGCTCCGGCGTCGCGCGGGTCGTGGGCGAATTCTCCGAGACGCCCGGCACCTTGAAATCCGCATAGACATTGGCGCTCGTCACGAGCGCATAGCGGCCGATGGCCGGGGAGAGCGCATCGAGCAGCGAGGCCACCGCATCGGGCGCGAAGGCGCAGGTATCGACCACGAGGTCGAACGCGCGGCCCTCAAGCGCCGAGAGATCGCTGTGCCGATCGCCGATCAGAATCTCGATCCCGTCCGGCCCCGCATCCTTCGCCGTCTTCCCGCGGGTGAAGATCGCCACCCGATGGCCCCGCGCCAGCGCCTCGTGCGCGACCGCGCCGCCCAGAAAACCCGTTCCCCCCACGACAAGCACGTTCATCCGGCGCTCCCCTTGAAGCCGCGCCGGAGCCGCGAAACGCGATTCTCCGGCAAGATCATGCATGTGTGTTGCATGGTGGGCGGGGAGGCAAGGTAGGGTGTGATGGGCCGCTGCGTGAGGCCGGTGCGCTCCGCCGCACGGCGCGGCTTCGCGGCTGGGTTTGAGAGAAGCGTTTGTCCGGGATGCGCGAAGCGCTCCCGCGTCGTCACGATCACATCCCTCACGCCACCCTCGCCATCATCCCCGGACTTGGTCCGGGGATCTCGATGGGTTGAAGGGCCTTTTTGAGATCACCCTGAACACTGATTAAAGCCCAAGACTAAGTTGATGAGGCTGTGCAGGGGAGGGTCTGCCAAATCCGTCGATGATTTCAAGAAGCTCTTCCTTTGAAGATACTAGCCTGAAAAGGCGGTACGCCGACACGCGCGGATGATCGGCTACGTACTGTGCCACCACTGCAATCGCATCCGGTATCAGGTTGATTGCTTCGTCAACGGACCCGTATGGGATCGCTTTTCTGCGCATCAACTCGCCAATGACAAAGAGCAGATGCAAATGACCTTCGATGATCCATGTTTCTGCGAATGAGTTTCGGGAGATGGAACTCTGCCATGCAAGAGCTTGCTGCCGAATAGCCTGAATTTCTTCATGGATCTTAGATGCCGTTATAACCAACTCTGCTGTGATGACGTTGGGATCAAAGGCGAGACTGTAAAGATCGCCGAAAATATCATTCGAGTTGGTCTTGCTTTTGGTAGGCTCAGCGCAGATGAATGCCAAGATAAGCTGTCCAGCCCTGAGCGCGTCGATGATCTTCAGTCCGAATGGTCCTTTTTCGCCCCGCTTTCTGCGGTAGAAGTAACCATGATCGCTTATCGATGATGCTAGTCGGGTTTGAATGTGATCATTCGCACGCAAGTCCCGCCCAAAAATTCTACTCTGAGTATTACTAGCTAAGGCGACGCGCTCGATGAAATCGGTATCGCTCGTCTGAATGATCTTTATCGGTAGGGAACCTTCATTGAGGGCGATAAGCGTTTCAGCGCCAACATGGTGGACCACATGTGCTGTTTGTCCACCGTTCACTATCTGCGGGTTTACGAGAGTGAGTGGATGGCAACCATTCTCTACCGCGATAACCTGATCACATACTATAGTTAAGCCGTTATTTAGGAACCAAAAGTCGCTTGCATTGCCGCCAATCAATGTTGCTCTGATCTCTCTGTTCACATCGTTGTCATGTCCAAGAAAGTATCGGACATTCTGCTCGATCAAGCGCTCGTCAAATGATCCGTTCTCATCGCAGACAAAATCGTAAAGTTCTTTCAACGCCACTCTGGTGACGATTCCCTTACGGTTTGCCTCTACAACGGAGAAGGCATCACCTTTCACAGGGAGTATTCTCTTTCTGAATTTTGGGCGGGTTGCACGTACTGCTCCATGTGCTAACTCGTATAGCCCGTGCTCGAGTAGTTCAATTTTATGGCGAGCCAAGCTCGATACGAGCCTTGCACGTTCTGAGTCAGCTAATGGTAGCTGGTTGGAGAACAGGCGGACTTTAATAGGATAAGGATCGTCTGCAAATATCTCCCAAATCTCTCGAACTTTGGCGGCTAGAGCCCCGTTGACCGACTCAAGCAGTTCTTCCCGCCTGAATAGGAGATCGTCTACAAACGACACGATCTTGTCGATCTCATCGCCTGGAAAGCATCGGTGAGATTTCTTGAAATGAGCTACGGCTTTGCAGCTGCAAATATTGATCATCTGGTTTTCATGATCAATGTAGACAATGTCTACACCTCTATCCTGACCTCCATCAACAATGTGCAGCGCTGCGTCTTCCGGTGGGATATGGAAGACAGTTTCTACTACATACTGGACGAATGCTGGTCCTCGGTTTATTTCATCCGAGGAACGTGCCTTTATCCCTTTCTCGACTACACTGAAATCGAGAAGGGTTGGTTTAGTCGTAAGGACAGCTAATTTCGTGTTCAATGTCGTGGCCCCTTGGCCTTCGGCTCCGTCCACACTCCCCGCTGCGTTCGACTTCCTGATGTGTATGCGGTGGGAACAGCTTAGCCGGCATTCCACAGTCTAGCCGATGATCTCCTATGTAACGTAACATTCGCTAGGACGCATAATTCATAGGACTCGGCTGGGTTCAGGCTAAAGAAAAGCCCCGGAGGTCACTGACTGTAGAGGCCCCCAAAGGATGCCTCGCACATGTTCTGGAATGCCCAGAAAATAAGGATTCCAGAATCAGAAATGCCTCAGCGGCCGAGTGCTGTAAGCCATCGGAACGCCTCACTCGACGCAACAGCGCGCTTGACCGTAAGGCGCTCTTTGTCTCGACATGAAAAAAGCCCCGGCGATGCCGGGGCTCGCGCCGCAGTGAAAGCGGACATTTTGCAGGGATTGGATCTTCGGAAGGTCTCTTATAATCCTAAGTCAGCGATTACATTACGATCATAGAACGCGGCATGTACCTCGCCTGGCGGAAACACCGGATCGATTCTAGCGGATGCCAGCATTGTCTTGAGTTTCCGAAAGTGGATCCCGCTGTCAGTCGCCGCAACATGCAAGGACACGAACCTCGACATGAAATGCTCTAGATCACCGCAAGCGACGATCTGTCTGGGACAGCGGTTCACCGGATTGACCTCAATCCGTGATGGCAGGTGTCCGCGTTCGACGAGGGCTTTCACCACTTGCGTTTTGGTTCGAAGTCTCTGTTCGACCTCACGCAGCGAAAGGCTGCCGTTCGCCCGCCCCTGCACGTAGGGTTTCACTTCCTCTGGGTCGACGAGCACCGACAGGTATCCCGCAACGTCGGCTCGGCGCCGGATGCACGCCAGCTTCCGATCAAGGATCAGACGAACAATCTCCATCGCGGAGCAGCACGCGCGTTTGGCCGCAACAGGGATCGGCACGAGCGCGCCGTCGCTGATTCCCGCGTCGGTCGCCTTCTCCAGCAACCGCCCAAGAAACGCGTCGAGGTCACGCTTCGCGAAGGCGAAGTCCCTCAAGAGGCCAGTGCCGCCGCGGACAAATGGCTGAATGAAGCCGGCGTCGGCCAGCAACCGTTCATGGGGACGTGGGGCATTGAGGTACTCGCCTGCTTTCCTGAGGTTCATTGCCTCGGACACGCGCGCAAGAAAGTCCTGTGCCTCCAAGGCGTCGAACATGACGCGCTCATCAGATAGTGCCATAGACTGAGACTTGACGTGGCCTGCGGCGTGCAGGAGCTTACGCAGCCGCTTGGGATGCGCACCTATCTCCAGCGATGCCGAGCGGATGGAGTGAAGGCGGCGCACAGTGATCTCTTGGCCGAAAATATCCTCCCCAGGGCCAATGGGCATT
Source organism: Microvirga sp. VF16 (assembly GCF_016864375.1). GTDB lineage: Bacteria > Pseudomonadota > Alphaproteobacteria > Rhizobiales > Beijerinckiaceae > Microvirga. The sequence goes on from NZ_CP069354.1 coordinate 2,170,122, forward strand.
GTCTCGATTACATGGTGTTGGATAATGTTGCGAAGGGGATGGTATGCGTCATCCTCCGACTCGTGTGCGAGCCACTCATATAGACGGCCGAACACCATTCGCGGCCCCCAGTCTCCCTTGGTCGATGCAAAGTGTTCCTGGAGGCTGGAGAGAAAGCTTCGGATTCCGACTTCGCCACCCGAAGCGATCCGAAAGCCTTCAGCCCCGGCGTGGTACCAGTCACTTTCTGTAAGCCGCTCTGACCGGAACCGGATGCCGTGAGCTGCTATGGCACCGATTACCTCGCAGCTTTTCGCAGCGGCGTAGAAGGGAAGCGACTGAAGGAAGGGAGCATCCTTGATCTTGAGACCTTCGCACCGGTCAAGGAGATGCCGTTCGAACGCTGAGGCACTCCGCCGCGGAGCTTCCTCGGCGAATTGCGCCATCCTGGGGATGGCATGCTGAATCAGGTTAGCGAAGTCATGCACGCGCTGGGGATGGTCGTCGTCCGCAATGGCAATGAGGCCGACGTCGTGCTGCGGGCAGGTACGAATTGAGTCGATCAGCCATACTGCTCGGCCGAATGGCCGTACGGCCAAGGGATCGCTCCGTTCGTCTAGATCCTTCAGAAGGCAATGAGGGCAAACGCGCAGCGCCTTACGGCTTAGACTGTCACGTACGAGCGCTTGGTTGCGGATCGAGTAGCGACGCTCCCCGACCCTCAGTACAGCCCCGGCCGCTAAGGAACCTGCATCGGCTCGGGTGCGATGGGCCAATGCCTCCAAGGCTTGGACGTCGCCATCCACAATGCCTTGGAAAGAAAGACTCATGTCGCGGCAGAAATTGCGAGCCGACCGTCCGAGAAGGAGGGCAGTGCGCGAACAATAGCTCTGAGGTGTCTCGCCGCGGCCTAGCTGGACGACCATTGAAGGGTGCAGTGGAGTCACGGGTTTCTCCTGTCGCGGGGATGGGAACTGCGGCCGGGTTTGTCCCCACGGTGCTTACTTGGCTGGGCGCAGTCCTCACCATTGTTTAGTTCGTCACGAACGAGGCCCTCACGAGGCTTGATGAGATCCCAATCGCCAACGGCCGTGAACACATTGCCCTCGGGCAGGCATCCAGTTCTGGCCGAATAGACCGCCGCGAAGTGCTCGACCTGGAGACTGTCCGCTCCACCCATGAGCGCTTCACGGATAGCGTCCTGTATGAATTCGATTACAATGCCGAACCGTCCGAGCGCTGCATGGAGAAGGCGTGCAATGACGGGGTCGCCAACAACATCAGTTATAGCCAGCTTGGCCTTCTCCTGTCCGTAGGAAGTAATCAACCGGCGGATAAGCGTCGCGTCCTTCTCCAAGGTTAGGTCCTCGAATACGACATGGCGGGACCGGCGCCAGACCTGCTCATCGTCCGCGAAGAATCGGCCAATCTCGGGTAGACCGGAGAGGATCAGCCATACTGGCCACAACTTGTTCTGCATAAGCCTCTTAAGGGTGTCCTGAACCTTGCCGATTTCGATGGGATTACGGGTCTGGAGGACATGCTGAAGCTCGTCAATGTGGAGGAAGCGAACCTGACGCAGCGCCAACTGGTGCTGCACCATGTCCCAAACGACGTTCTCCTCAAGCTTACGGGTCGTCTCGTAGCCCAGCGCCGCAAGCACTTCTTGACCGAGCAGTCGCAGTGTGCACGGCGACGGCGTGGACACCGAAACTAGGATGCAATTGGCATTCTGATCCCCGTATCCAGTGAACTCCTCCCTCTTGAGGAAGTGGCGCTCGAGCGTCCGGGTCTTGCCTGCTCCGGACTGCCCTGTGACCGAAAGTGCCCGTCCCTCGCGCAGCCGGCCTACTTGGCGGGACAGGCTAGCGTCAGTGGCCTCCTGAGCGAGTAGGAAGCTGTCGATCAGACCGTCCAATTCGGCCTCAAGAATTTTGTCACGTGGTGTAGTGATGTAGGCGGACAGCACACCCGCCATGATCGATCCATTGCCGGCACGCCGCTCCGACTGGAGCCGGCGCATTCGGCTGACGACATCCTCGTTGGCGTCATTATCAGGCACGTTGCCCTCCATGCTCAGTCCTCCATGCCATAGTCGTTTTCGCCGATCTGATCAGTGGGCGCGGGATCCTCGGGAGAGTTGCCTTCACTGCTAATCGTCCCGCCGATACCGGTGTCGGCGACCGAAGACGGTCCTGCGTCGTCCTCCATCGCGGTGTCGATGGATTCGAGGACTTCCGGGCCGCTCTCCACGCCACGGTCAAAGGCGAACGTTCGAAACACATTCCGGTCAAGGCGGTCGACATCGGCGGAGGTGATGATTGGGCAGGCGATGCCTGCGCGCTGCGTGGCGGATACGGAGAAGGCCTTGATATCCGCTAGCGCCTGAAAGACGACGTCCTCTGTGAGGCGCGCCATGTTAGCGTGATCCCGCCGGAGCGCCCGCTCCGTCGCTATCCAACGCTCAAGGGAGACACTCTCGAGCTCCGGCCGGACGCAGTCCACCGTCAGCCAACCGTTCTTGGTCCGGACTGACACGCGGCCGAGGTCACCCTCGTCGATGCGTACGAGCACCGGCTTTTGCTGCGCGACCCGACGCAGCCGTTGGAGTTCCTCAGATTGGTAGTGGAGGCCCAGCACCCGCACGCCCGTGTTAGTGATGCGACGCTCGACCGTGATGCCGAATATGTGGCGGCAGACGTCTGCGTCCGGCGGAGGAAGGACTGGGTGGAGGCGGGTGGTGCGGATCCAGCAGTTGCGCGGCGTCTCGCCACCCAGGCCCTCGTGGGGAGTGTTGTGGTAGACATCGACGATCCAGCGCACGATCACGCGCCCAAGTTCGTCCGCGTCGATGACGGCATTGGCCTCGGAGTCGTAATCGCCTTTCGCGACCACATTCTCGAAGCTGCGGCCGTGGAACAGAGCCACCAATTGCTCGTGGATTGTGCGGAAGAAGCGCTCGATGCGGGCACGGTTCTGCGGGGTTCCCGCCGGCGGGAAAAGCATCTCGCTGCCCATGTCCGTCACGCACGCCCGGGTCTCGAAGGCGGTGTATGCCTTGTCGTTGTCGGTCGCGTAGGTCTCGCCGGACCCGCACTGATCCCATGGGGTAACACAACCGGCAGCCTTGGCGAAGCGAGCCTTGTCCATCACGGCCATCGCGATCGTCGACACGGCAGCAGTGGACGTGTTGCTGTCGATGATGCGGGCCGCCAAGATGCAGCGGGTGTAGCAATCGATGGCGACGGAGAGCCACAGGCGCCGACGCTCTACTTCCGCCTTGACCTCTGGGGAGAGCTTGGCCCAGACCCCCGCGTCCTCAAGGATGACCTGGAGGGAGATGCGCCAGGCGTCCATCTCTACGCGCTCGAGCGGGCGGGATACGTCGAGGCCCCCACGGACGATGAAGAACTTCTTGCGTGCCGCTGCCTCGCCCTCCCGTCCCGCGTAGACCATGAAGGGATTAAGGCCAGCAATCACGCGCTCGAATGCTGAGCGGCTCGGCTTCTTCAGAAGACGCTCGCCTGTCTTTCTGCGCTCGAGATTCCTCGATTTCACTTCACTGACTAGATCGAGGTAGAGCGAGGCCTTTGTCGGCTTGAGAAGACTGGCATAGCGCTCGGCGATCTCACGCATGAGTATGCGCTCTTCAACATCCAGTCTGGGCGTGCGGTTGCCGCTCCGTCCGTAGCCATCACGAAGAGCCATTGCCTCAAAGCCGCAGGCCTCGTACTTACGTAGCCATTTCCTTAGCGCTGTCGGGCTTGGCGGACGCTTGATCGGAATATCTTTTTGGCCGCACCGGCCGTCTGAAAGCGTCCTTGCGATTTGCTCCATGAGGTATGCTTTTATGAAAACCTTCATAGATGCGTCGGACCGGCTGACCTTGTGCGCCTCCTCCTCGCGCAGGAAGGCATCGACCATGTCCTTGCGAGCGAGGAGCCGCTCTCTGCGCTTCGGGCTGAGTTCTGAAATCAGCCGTTCCGGGCCTTCTAGTCGAAAGGACGCCGCAGATGCGCGATAATATTCTCTAATAATATTTAAGCGGCCATCCCGCCGCAGCTCCTCGAACTCCTCGTGCGTAAATGATTCACAAAGGTCAGGGGTATCGAGGCGGCGGAGGACGTGGCCTAGATCGTCGCTCGATTTGGCAACAAGTTCTAGAACACCGTCGATCACGTACCGCGCGTGGGGTTCCAGACGATAGCGAGGGGTGAAGGGGATCGGGAGAGGCTTCGGAGACTCAGGAAGTTGTGATGCAGTCATGATGGCTTCCTCTTCAGTGCGTGCGGGCGAGCTTTCGGCCAAGGCGAACGGCGCTGTTGTGAGAGATGCGCCCGGGTCCGACGTGCTCGAGCACGCCATCACCAATTAGACTGGCAACGGCCATAAATCCGAGGCCATCATTGCGGGACGCTGCGAGCAGGTCGCAGACTCTAACCGAGCCAACTAGCGTGGACGCTATCCTTCTGACCTCCGCGATTGCGCTGTCGTTGCGCATGCGACGAGACTTCAGGATTAGGCGGGCGTTCGCTGCACGATTCCGGGTAATGTGATCTCCCGTGCGAACTTCGAAGCGATCAGCGAAGGCTCTCGGGCATTGGTCGCGGATCCGATCTACAGTTTCCGCAATACCGCTAGACTCTACTTTCGCTACAGGCTTCACGGCGATTGCCGTGCGGGTGCCGTTGTGGAGCTTCACCACGAAGTCGAAAGTGTGCCGTCGATTGGCCCCGTCGCTGTCGACGTAACTCATGGCCTCTGGCTGCTCATGTATATCCTCAACGCTAGGTTGGACGAGGAGTATGTAAGCCAGGTCGCGCTCCAAGGTGCTCTCATAGACAATTTCTCGGTTTGTTGTTGGATTGACGATGTATCCCCTGACTGATCCTGTCGATTTGAGCGCTGGCCTGCGGCTTGCCCTCGATGCGGAAGGTGGAATCCAGATTTCAGAGTGTGGGCGTTTAGCCATCACATCGTTTGCGGCTCGGGGAGTCTTATTACTCATGTTGATTCCTCAGATGCGCCGGCCCGTTCGCCACCGACTGGATGGCGTTTGGCAGGCGCGGTCCCCGCTTGGTCTGATCAAGGCGCACCTCGACCTACGCCGCTCAAGAAGCAGCGGCCAAACGGGCAATATGACTAGGGATTAAGGTGCGTCTGATACGAGATCGTAGTTGAGTCGCTCATCTAGTGACGCTGATGGATGATCTTTGGGGTGGCCCCTGCTAGCAAGTTCGATTGGTAATTGCTGGATGAGCAACTTGGGTGCAGCAAACACGCCTTGCATATAGATGTAGCACCAAAGCAATCGCGCAATTCATTGCACGCGGATGGCAAGTTGAAATGTCTACATGCAAGCACTTGCCACACTTTAAGTCGTGGAAACTTGATCAACCTCCTGTCGCAGGAGCGACTGGATGATACCGCAGTTTTTGTCTCGGAAAGCGCGAGAGGTTTTTTCGGCGTGGCGTCGGAGTCAAGAGGGAAGGGCGGGCAGGAATGCCCTGATGTTTGGGTTTCTCTGTTAGGCATGGTGGATCCTATCCGCCATAGACGAGAAGCTGCTTGACCCGCGTGTAAACACGGGGCAGAGTCTCATCACTCGGCGGTCATTGTTGGGTGGCTATGCCGACCTCGCTAGCGGGCTGGATCGGCGTGAATTTGGGAGCGCCTTGGTTGCAGCCAAGGCGTTTCTCTTTTGCGCATACTAGCGCTCATCCGGCTTCTGCTCGCTATCGTGTAGCGGCAATGTCGGTAAGTTTTACTTCATGAAACCTCCTTGCAGAGTTTGAAATCTCCGCTCCAACTGGCCTAGAGCACATAGGAAAGAGCTCTGCCCACGGCCTGTCTATATGTAATCTTGTGACATTTGGTTTGCCGGGAATTTTGGGAAATCTTTGCGCCCCGATGGCTTGACGCGTGTAAGCTTGGCGGGTAAGTGGCTAACGGGCTGCCGAGCAGAAAAGCCAGCAAAGTGCGAGCAACTTTGTTGCTATTGGCGACTGGATTAGCACCGATTTGAAGACAAGAATCTTGGTCTGCGCTCAGCGCATAGGTCCCATCACCTAGGCCAGGTCGTCCGAAATCCACCCATTTGCAATCGACTCCTGCTGCTTTTCAGAAATGAATCGGGTCTGTCGGAGGATGTCTTGTGCCGGAACGGGTCGGAGACGGCAGACGGTTCTTATCAGGGCCTGAAGTTGGATGAGTGGCGTCCGCGACAGCCGGCAATGCGGTATTGAGAACTAACTCGCAGAGCCGTTCCAGTCTGATTGGAGTGTGAATCGTCCGCTCCGCCGCTAGCAGTAGAGATTCGTTTTGAAAGCAATCTGTGTCATGAATCCATTGTATAGCGTCGATGGAAACAAGATGTCGGCGGCCATCAACGTCATGGATTAGTATAAACCTTCCGCATTTGTTAGGAAGCATGCAACTTTTCCTCATTCACTGGTTGCCGTTCGGTATGAACTGCATTCACGTTGGAATTATGAGGAGTGGCTGACAAAAGTAAACTGAATGAAAGGGGAACTTGAACATTGGATGGATGTTAGTAAATATAGATAGTTGAGAAGAGTTATAAATTGATGTAATCATATGTACATTTTAGCGCGAAATACAATATCGGTATGATGTGTGGCAAGTAAATATACACATTTACCATATTCGGACTTATTATAGGAAGTCGAAAAAATTATTTATTATAATTTGATATTATCCGTAAAATTGCCCATGGGATGGGGGTGGATTGGGCGTAAACTCTAAATTACATATTTTATTATACACATGAAATCTTTGGGCGTGCCGTACGCATGCCATGCTGATGCTTTCTGCTCAAGGTGCGTACTGTCAAAAGGTGCAAGAAGTTGCTTTGCCTGCTGCTACGCTGACGCCTCTAAACATGGGGCCTTAGAGGCTGACTCAAAAAGACATGTGGTCTTTCAGGTCCTTGCGAGCCGCCTGGTCAGCATCCGGATATGGGCGATGAAGACCCATGCCACCGCACTTTCAATAGAGGCTTCGAAGTCCTTGGCCAGGCGGCGGCAGCGTCCAAGCCAACCGAAGGTTCGCTCCACGACCCAGCGGCGCTTGAGGACCGCAAAGCCTTTGACCGCATCCGAGCGTTTGATGATCTCGATCGTCCAGTGCCCGAGAGCGGCGAGAGCGTCGCGCAACTTGTCTCCCGCGTAGCCGCCATCGGCAAAGACATGGCGCAGCCACGGATAGAGGGTGCGGACGGACGTCAGCACCTCTACGGCTCCGTCCCGGTCCTGGATCTCGGCGGGATGAACCCTTAACCCGACCAGATGGCCCTGCGTGTCGGTGATGATGTGGCGCTTGCGGCCCTTGATCTTCTTGCCGGCATCAAAGCCGCGCGGGCCGCCGGCTTCGGTGGTCTTCACGGACTGGCTGTCGATCACGCCGGCCGAGGGGCTCGCCTCGCGGCCGGCCCTCTCGCGCGAGGCGGCCACGAGAGCATGGTTGATCCGCTCAAAGGTGCCGTCGCGTGACCAGGCATAGAAGTATCCTTGCACGGTCGAATAGGGCGGAAACTCCTTTGGCAGCTGGCGCCATTGGCACCCGGTCGAGGCGAGATAGAGAATGGCATCGGCCACGGCCCGCAGGCAGGTCATACGCGGACGCCCGATCCGCCGGGCGGCGGGCATGAACGGCTCGACCAGCGCCCATTCGGCATCTGTGAGATTGCTTGCATAGCGCAGTCCATCCCGCCGATACTGTCGGCGAGTGGCCTCGGTCCAAACCATCGTGACCTCCATCGAATCTTTGCAAATCCGACGGAATCACAGGGCCTTGAGGCCACTCAACCTTTTTCAGTCAGCCTCTTAGCAAATAAATGTTTTTGGATGCCGGAGATGATCATGCGCCCGTCGGAGCTTTGTCTTAGATCCTGCATTGGATCCTCCAAGCGATAGGCATGTGTATGATCCATGCAGTCCGAATTTGGATTAAAGTGCAGGACCCGTGCTTCGCCTTGGTGTGACCAGACGGGGGTGTTCTGCTTGCTGACTGGAGAAACTTCAGCCTAACCCTAACCGGAAGAGTCCTGGAAGCTTGCGGTTTGTAAGGAAGAGACTGTCTCCGTGGCGTTAGCTTCACCGAGTTAACATTATGGCAGCAGGCCAACTGCCCGAGCATTGGAGGTCCGCACAGTGGTGGGACCTGCCGCACTCGAGACACGAAGCTGTGATCCCCTCGTTTGTATCAACCTTGCGAGCAGCGCGAGCCACCACCTGGATCAAGAACGGTGCCCTTCCGCCCTACACTGATGCCGAGACCGGTTCGGGTGAGGAGGCTTTTGAGGGGATGATCCTTCGTGACCCATCAGCCCTTGTCACTCCTTCGTCATCACTCATCATCGAGAGGCCTATGATGACCCGTGCAAAGCTCTTCACTCCGTTCCGGGTAGGCGAAGCCGAACTCGTCAACCGCATCGTGATCGCTCCCATGTGCCAATACTCGGCCGAGAACGGATGCATGACCGACTGGCACATGATCCACTTGGGCCAACTCGCGCTCTCAGGTGCCGCGCTCCTGACGATCGAGGCGACGGCAGTCATGCCGGAAGGGCGGATCACTTATGCCGATGTCGGCCTTTATTCCGATCCTTGTGAGGCGGCCATGCAGCGCGTCTTGGACAGCATCCGCCGCTGGTCCGACATGCCGATTGCGATCCAGTTGAACCATGCCGGGCGCAAGGCCTCCACGGGGGTGCCGTGGAAGGGAGGAAAGCAGATCCCGCTGGATCACGCCAATGGTTGGCAGACCGCAGCGCCAGCGGTCATCCCGCAAAATGTCAGTGAAAACTCCCCGATGGCACTGGATCATGACGGGCTGGTGCACGTGCGTGATGCCTTCGCCGAGGCGGCCGGGCGTGCCGCCCGGCTCGGCATCGACGCAGTTCAGATCCATGCTGCCCATGGCTATCTGCTGCACCAGTTCCTCTCTCCATTGTCCAATCAGCGAGAAGACGAATATGGCGGTTCCCTTGAGAACCGGATGCGGTTTCCGCTCGAGGTGTTCGATGCGGTCCGGGCCGTGTTTCCGCACGAGCGGCCCGTGACGGTGCGGGTATCGGGCACGGATTGGACCGAGGGAGGCTGGACGATCGAGGAAACCGTAGCCTTCGCCAAGGCGCTGGAGGCACGCAAGTCAGCGCCATTCACGTCTCGAGCGGCGGGCTTGCCCCAGCGCAGCAGATTCCGGTCGGGCCGAGTTATCAGGTTCCGCTGGCCCGGGCGGTCAAGGCCGCCACCACGATGCCGGTTATTGCTGTGGGTCTGATTACCGACCCTGTCCAGGCGGAGGCGATCCTCGTCACGGGCGATGCCGACCTCATCGCGCTGGCTCGTGCCATTATCTATGACCCCCATTGGCCCTGGCATGCCGCGGCGCATTTCGGAGCCAGCGTCAAGGCGCCGAGCCAGTACCTGCGGTCCCAGCCTCGGCAGTTTCCCGCTCTCTTCGAGGTCCGTGCAGACGACTGATCGTTGTTCGCCGGGAAGTTCGGTTCAACTCCAATGCTCCCAGGCTCGATGCAGTCCTCGCCGAGGAACGGCGCGTTCAAGTGCTCGCCGCCGGGTGCCACTCCATCCAGGATATCACCGGTGCTATTCGGGCAGCCGCCAATCCTCGCGGACCTTTTGCCGTTCTGATCGATGCGCTGCCTCACCAAGACTGAACCAGAGGCATTCCCATCGGGCCTCGGTGGGGCCTGGATCGACGGCAGGACTGCACGGATTGATCGCGACAGCGCCGTTCTCGACTTGCCCCTAGACGATCGAACCCGACCAGCCTAGTGGACGCAATCTCATCGCACGGGCAGACCGCATGGCAACTGACTGGGACGTCGTGATCATCGGAGGCGGGGCAGCAGGGATCGGCGCGGCGCGTCGGCTGGCAGCCAGTGGGCTGTCAACGCTGCTGCTGGAAGCCTCGCAGCGGATCGGTGGCCGCGCCTGGACGGTCAATATAGCCGGACAGGCGCTCGACCTCGGCTGCGGCTGGCTCCATTCGGCCGATCGCAATCCATGGGTCGATCTCGCCAAAGCATCAGGCTTCGCCGTCGATCGCCGTAGCCCGGCCTGGGGCCAGCAATATCGCGACCTCGGTTTTCCACAGGCCGAGCAGGACGCGGCGGATGAAGCGTACGAGGCATGGTACGAACGTCTGGCCGCCGTTGCACGGCACAGCGACCGCGCCGCCGATGCCCTGGAGCCCGATGCGACCTGGAACCCCTATCTTCAGGCGATCAGCGGCTATCTCAGCGGCGCCGTCCTCGAGCGCCTCTCGATTGCCGACTATCTTGCCTACGATGCGGCCTCGACCGGGCGCAATTGGCGTGTGCCGGTGGGATACGGCACGCTCATTGCGGCCAGCTTGCCGCCTACCGTCGCGCTCCGTCTCGCCACTCCGGTCGAGGCGATCGACCTTGCGGCGACAGGCGTGAGCATAGTCACACGGGCTGGCACCCTCCGTGCGCGAAGCGCGATCGTTACGGTCTCGACCGCGGTGCTCGCCGGTGGCAGGATCGGGCTGCCGTCAGTGCTCGACGACTGGTGCCATGCCGCCGCCAACCTGCCGCTCGGACATGACGAGAAGCTGTTCCTGGAGATCGTGGGCGACAGTGCCTTCGACCCCGAGACCCATGTGCTCGGTAACCCACACGACCCGCACACCGGAACCTACTACATCCGACCGTTCGGTCGCCCGGTGATCGAGGGTTTCTTTGGTGGTGAAGGTGCCCGAGTGCTGGCGGAGAATGGACCCGCCGCCGGCTTCGCCTACGCGACCGACCAACTCGCGGCGCTGTTCGGTGACGATGTCCGAAGCAGACTACGCCCGCTTGTGATCTCGAACTGGAGCCTGACGGAGTATGTCGGGGGTGCCTACAGCTACGCCCTTCCTGGGCGTGCAGCGGCACGGGAAGCACTTGCCCGTCCATTCGAGCAGCGACTGTTCTTTGCCGGCGAGGCGACACACCGGAATGATTTCTCGACCGCTCACGGCGCTTACCAGAGCGGGAGGCGGGCGGCTGACGAAGTGATCGCTGCGCTCACGCCGCATGCCCCCTAGACGTTGCCGTTGATCAAGGTCGCCTGCCAGCGGTTATGGTGGGTGTGTCAGTATGGACGGGGCGAGTACCTGCCGGCGCAAGCTGGTGCCTGTCCAGGATATTATAGATCGACTTGGTTTACTCTGACTAAGAGCTTCTTGAAAGGAATGGCGACTCTCGCTGACACGAGGAAGGGCGTCAGGTTCTCGCCTCACAGAGGCGCCCACCTGTGTTTCGGCGTGCAATGTTGGCTCTGACGCAATTTTGGTGGTGAGGCGCTATGCCGGCGCGACGAGGCGCGCCTCGAGCAGATCGAGTTTCCCGCGACCGTACATCTGGCGCTTCACCAGCTTGAGCTTGGTGATCTGGCCCTCAGTTTGGCCGTTGGACCAGGAAGACGTTATGGCCGCGGCGACAGCGGCGTGATCCTTTCTCACGCCGCGGCCGAACGCCGCCACGAGGCTCGAATTGGCTCGTTCCAGCCAGGGAGCAAGGTCAGCCAGAGCCTTCCTGCGGATCATGCCCTGGAAGGCAGCGATGATTTCACGCGCCTCGACAAGCGAGGGCACGCCGCTCTCGATCGCCGCAACCAGCACGGTTTCGGACCTGGAGAGCTTGTCGCGGGCGATGGTCATCAGTCGTGCGAGGGTTCTCGCCGATGGCGTCCGCTTCAGGATGCCGTCCTCGATCGTCTCAGCCCGCCGGCGGCGCGTTGCCCACTCGGTGACGACCCTCAAACTGCCACGGAACCCCTGGTGTCCGAGACGACGCCAGAGTTCGGCACCATTGCGCTGCCCGGCGGCCCACTGCGCGTCGAGCCAGGGCAGGAACAGTTCAAGCGAACTCTCTCGGGAGCGGAAGACATCCGAGCGCTGCCCGCGCAAAACGCGCCGAACCAGACCGCGGCTATATCCGGTGCGGCGAACGATCTCCTTGATCGTCACCTCTGCCTTTGCGAGTTCGAGAATAGCCGCGTTGGTCTCTTCGCGACGAAGGTATCCTTCATACTGGATGCGCTCGGCAGCGGTGAGCAGATCCGGGGCGATTGTCGCCGCGCCAACGACAGCACGGAGCTGGCGCATGGATTTGCGAACGGCGTCGATGAATGCCTGGCTCGCATTTTCCATCAGGTGCCAGCGATCAGCGACCTGCATCGCTGCTGGCAGGGCCTTGGCGGCGGCCAGAGCATAGCCGCCGCCCCGGTCTCGAGCGACAATGTTGATCTGAGGCTGGGCTGTAAGCCACGCCTGCGTCGTTGCCGGCTCCCGGTCAGGCAACAGAGCAATGGTCTGGCGCCGTTCCAGATCGCAGATCAACGTTCCATAGCGCTGATTGCGTCGCCAGGCCCAATCGTCGATCCCGATCACGGTGGGCGGGATGAAGGGCGGTCGGCCTCGCCTTCTGATCACCCGGAGCAGCGTGTCGTTGCTCGCCGGCAGCATCAGTCTTTGTGCAAAGCGTGCCGCGGGCCGGCCGCCCAAAGCGAGCCCGAGATGGTGGATGATCTGATCGAGCCGGGATGTGCGCCGAGACCACGGTAGTAGCACCCCATTGTCGAAGCGCTCTGTGAAGATGCGGCGCGGGCACAGAACCGCCTCGCAATGAAAGCGTCGTGCCCGAACGACGAGACGGACCGGCCTGCCGGAAAGCGGCAGATCCGCCAGCTGCCGGGTATAGCGGCTGTGAACGCGCGTTGAGGTTGTCCCGCATCCCGGGCAGCAACTTTCCGCGCTGGATGCTCGGAGGCCGATCCGGATGCCGAAATCCGCTTCGGCCACCTCATCGACGATAAAACCGCCCGGCACCAACTCCGAGACTCGCAAATGCTGACCCATGGCCTTGATTCTCCACGTGAACCAGGGCCAGCGAGACGCTCAACTCCATCAAAAGTGAGTCAGAGCCAAACTTGGAAGCCGATTGACAGCGGTGTTCAGGCGTGCAACCGCGTATGACCCTTGCGGTTGACTCGGGAAGCACCGCAAGGGGCCTCCTCATGCTCAGCGGGATCCAAGTTCTGATCGTCGAGGATGAAGCCTTGGTCGCCGCGATGTTGTCGGACGCGGTGGAGAATGCGGGGGCGAAAGCGTGGGCGTGGCTCGCACCGTCGATGAGGCGCGCCAGCTGATCAGGATGCTCACCTTCGAGGTGGCGGTGTTGGATATCCACTTGGCAGATGGCGACGTCACACCGGTTCTGGAGGCGCTCCACGCCCGCAGAGCCTCACCATCGTGTACAGTGGAGACGGACTGCCGGAGAAGGTCAGAGCACGGCACCCTGAGCTTGTGGCGCTTCGGAAGCCGGTTCTATCGGGACGGATTGTGACCGAGATCCTCCGAGCGGGCGGAAAGCGCCTGTAGTCCAGCATGGAACAAGGTGACATGCCTGCAGAGTGCTCATTCTGAATGGTTGCTGGGCAAGGGCTTCCGTGAGGACAACCCTGGTCCGCTCCAGGCATGCGCAACCATCACGATACGGCCCCGTTGATGCCTGCACCGCCATGGTGCGTTGCACAACGAGGTCTCATGAAGTTCGCTCCCGACGACTACCTTGCCGTCCTCCCTCTTCATCATGAGTTTGGGGTCTATCCTCCAGTCCGCCAGCCGTCCCGGCGCAGGGCTGTTCCGAAGAGAAGGCGGGTCTCCCTGGCCCTGCAAGGGGGTGGATCGTTTGGAGCCTTCACCTGGGGCGTGCTCGACCGCCTGCTGGAGGACAGGACCATCACGTTTGATGCCGTGAGTGGCGCCAGCGCGGGTGCCGTGAACGCCACTCTGCTCGCCTCAGGGCTGGTCCAGGGCGGTCCAGAGGCAGCGAAGGAAACTCTCCAACGCTTCTGGCAGCGGGCCAGTGAGGCGGCGCCCAGAGCCCACGCCGGCCTCGCCGTCGAGGTCGCTGTCCGCCATCTCTCGCCGTATCAGTTCAACCCGTTCAACCTGCACCCCCTGAAGGTGCTCCTGGCGGAGGAGATCAACTTCGAGGCCCTGCGGGAGCATTCGAAGCTCAAGCTGCTGATCGCGACAACGCGGGTGCGTGATGGAAGCCTGCGTGTCTTCCGCGAGAAGGCCGTCACCCTCGACGTGATCCTGGCCTCGACCTGCCTGCCTGTCCTGCATCATGCGGTGTCCATCGACGGCGAGGCGTACTGGGATGGTGGGTATTCGGCCAATCCGCCCTTGCTGCCGCTGGTCTCCGCCTCGCGCGCCACGGAGGCGCTGGTGGTGCAGATCATGCCGTCCGTTGGAGCCGAGATGCCCACCTCCGCGTCAGAGATCCGCAAGCGCATCGAACAGATCACGTTCGCCAGCTCGTTGGCGCGGGACATGGATGCCTTGGCTGCTATGAAGCAGCTTGCCGGTCCCCACGACCAAGGATCCCGTCTGGCCCGCAAGCTGCAAAAGCTGCGGCTCCATCACCTCGCGGCGGAGGCGGAGTATCCGGCCCTGGGCGAGGCCAGTGCGCTCAACTTGAACTGGGACTTCCTGCTGGCGCTCCGGGATGCGGGCCGAAGAGCGGCGGATCGGTGGCTCGGCCAGGGATCGGGGTGAACAACACCCTGGATCGCGCCTCATCGTCCACGATCTCATCAGGAACAAAGTCCAGATCCGGCCATTGAAATCCAACCAATGGAGGGATGAAATGGCAGGCAAGGCAAGCTTCACAGCGGAGGAACGGGCCCGCGTCGTGGCCAGCCCGATGGTGGCCAGCATGGCGATCACCGCAGCCGACCCAAGCGGCCTCTGGGGCTTGCTGAAGGAGGCCATGTCGGGCGGCTGGGCCCTGCTGGAGGTCAAGCAGGGCAGTCAGGCCAACGCGCTCGTCAAGGCGGTGGCCGACGACATCATCACCCCGGAAACCCGCACTGCCGCCCGCGACCGGATGCAGGCGCAGTTCAAGGGCGCCCAGCGTGGCGAACTGAAGGGCAGGGCCATTGAGGAGCTGCGCGCCATTTCCTCGCTCGTGGAGACCAAGGCCCCCGAGGATGCGGCAGGGTTCAAGGTGTGGCTTAACGAAGTGGCCCGCAAGGCCGCAGAAGCGGGTAACGAGGGGGGCTTTCTCGGCTTCGGCGGAGTGGCGGTCAGCGATGCGGAGCGGGCGACCCTGGCCGAGATCGCAGCTGCCCTCGGCACGTCCGGAGCCGTCCCGGCTGCGCGCCCCTCATCCTGACCAATCGCCGCCCGGTCGACGTGGCTCAGCGGTCCCCCTGCTGGGAGGTACTGTTGTTTGTCGGGAGATGTCGCGTCACGAGCCACATCACCCGAGACGATCAGGACAGCGAAAATGATCCCAGCGGCGGCAATCTGGTACATGCCGGCCCCGGCTGCCATGCCGATGGAACTCGTCATCCAGAGACTTGCTGCGGTCGTGAGGCCTTAAACACTGCCTCTCGCCACGAAGATCACTCCGGCGCACAGGAACCCGATGGCCTGGGCCAGACCCTGAATGGCCCGGGTAGGGTCCGGGTCGCCCTGTCCCCGGGCGGACACCTCCTCGAGAGCTCCAGGGCAATCAGCATCGTCATGGCCGAACTGAGCGCAACCAGCATGTGCGTCCGAACGCCCGCCGAGATGCCGCGCACCTCGTGGTCGAGGCCGAGCAACAGCCCGAAGGCCGACGCAAGGCCAAAGCGCCAATGCATCTCGTTGAACGGAATGACCGAGGTTCCCAGGACCTGCTCCACGCCTTGCTCTCCCTTTGCATCGCTGATCGCCAGGACACAAACTTGGCTGTTGGCGGGTATGTTCCTGCGTAAGTTTCGGAACCATTCAGTGAAGATCTCTGAAGATCTCTGCAGTGCGTGGACGTTAGGACGCCAGACACAGTCTTGGCCGAGAACTCGATGGAGGAGATGTCAATGATCCAGCAAGAGGCGGAGCCCTCCTTCGACGCGGCAACGCAGGCCTATCTCGCCTGGATGGCCCGCTTCTGCGCCCTGGACGAGCAAGGTCTCAAGCTCAAACAGGCGAAGATGCGCGATAGTCCCTTCGCCTTTCTGCGGGGGACCTTTTACCGCTGGTCCCATCACTTCGCGGCCGTGCCGGACGAGGTCCGCTCAGCCCCGTCCTTCCTGATCGTCGGCGACATCCATCTGGAAAACTTCGGCACCTGGCGGGACCGGGAGGGGCGGTTGGTCTGGGGCATCAACGACTTCGACGAGGCGGCCGAACTCCCGGTCACCAGCGACCTCGTGCGGCTCGCCACGAGCGCCGTGCTGGAAGCCCGGCGGGAGGCATTCCAGCTCACAGCTTTTGAGGCGGCGGACACGATCCTGGAAGGTTACTGGGCGCATCTGAAGTTTGGCCCCGACCCGTTCATCCTGGAGGACCGGCACGCGTGGCTGCGCGACCTCGCCGCCGCATCCGGGACCAGCGCCCAGAGATACTGGCGCAAACTCTTGAAGCAGCAGGAAATCGATGAACACGCCGTCCCGGAGGAGGCACGCGAGCTTCTGCGGTCGCATCTCCCAGCGGGCGCCGCCCGGGTCCGGTTCTTCCGCCGGCTGGCCGGTCTTGGGAGCCTGGGCCGCCCCCGCTTCATGGCCGTGGCGGAGTGGTGCGGCGGCCTTGTGGCCCGCGAGGCCAAAGCCGGGATCCCATCGGCGGTGCATGTCGCCGTATCCGAGGTCGACGCTCCAACCGGCCCGTCCCGCCGAGCGGTGGAGCAGGCCTGTCGGGCACCGGATCCGGCCCTGCACATCGGCGAGCGCTGGGTGGTCCGGCGGCTTTCGCCCGAGGCACGCAAGGTCGAGATCGATGAGGTCGAGCATGCCCCGGACCAGAAGCATCTTCTGCATGCGATGGGACGGGAACTGGCCAATGTTCACCTGGGCTCCGCCCGCGGAGCCGCGCCGATCCGCTCCTGTCTTGAGCGGCTGCCCGACGATTGGCTGCGGACAGCATCCTGTCTGGCCGCGGCGCATGTCCAGCAGGACTACGAAACGTTTCTGCGCGGCTCGTGATGTGCGGCGCGCGGCTTTCGATGCTGTCCGGTCAAGGTGGATCTCGCGTCAGGGTCAGGCGTTCAGCTTTTCCCACGGAGGACTCGATGGCCCAATTTCCGCTCACCAAGACACTGACGAGCATCACCGTCACGCGCCATGACGGCGCGTACCAGCTTCAGATCGAGGATGAATCGGGCGATGTCGCTGTTTACCACATCGGATCCGGGCAGATCCTTCAGCTTGCCGACGACCTCGACGATCTGCTCGCGGAGGAGGAAGGGGCGCAGGCCGAGAGCTAACCGCGTGGGCCGCCTCATGCTCCTTCGCACGGAACACCGGACGTAAGTCGCACAAGCCTTCCCGGCTCAGATGACCTTCGCTTCAACAGCCTGAGCCCTCTGGATCAGGCTTTGCACGCGCCGATGCCGTGCGGAATGCCGGAAGGCTGCCGCCACGCACGAGCAGCCATGATCCTCCAGGAACGACGCCAGGAAAGCGAGTTCTTCTGGCACCATGCGAGGCGTCGAGTGTCGCCCCGGGATCGGCTGTGACCTGCATCACAGCAAGTTCCTCTCCCCTCTGGCACTAGCTTGCCAAGCAAAAACGCGCGCGCAGGAGGAGATCCCATGCCATTCGACAAGCCCTATTCGCCCGGCCAGGACACGCAACTCCAGGGCCCCTATAGCTCCGAGGACAATGACCCCCTCTCGGATGGAGATGGCACCTACTACGCCGAACCATACTCACCTGGCCAGGACACGGATCTCGACCTTCCCGACACGTCTGACGAGGCCGAGGACGGCGAGGGCGTCGCTGATCCATACTCTCCAGACCAGGACACGGAGGTCACCTTGCCGGGGCTCTCTCTCTCGAGGGAGGCGATGGAAAGGACCGCCTTGTAGGCAGTGCGGGCTCCGACCGCATCTCGGGTGGCAAAGGCAACGATAGCATGTGGGGCGATGACGGCCCTGATCGCATGTGGGGCGGCGACGGCTCCGACATGATGAGTGGCGATGGTGGGGATGACCGCCTATGGGCCGGTGAGAACGGTGATTTCGCGCTGGGTTGGGACGGCAATAACCAGATCTGGGGCGAAGGCGGGAATGACGTCCTTGTTGGCGGTCAGGGGAATGACAGCCTGTATGGTGATGCTGGCGATGATACGCTGATGGGCTCCGAGGGAGCGGATCAGCTCACCGGCGGTGAAGGCCGGGACGAATTCATCTATCGCGGACCCTACAATGGCCCTGCGGTCGAGGAGAGCCCGGCGACTTCAGCCGGCGCGGATCAAATCCTCGATTTCCAGTACGGCACGGACACGATCGATTTTGACTATCCTGAGGCGGCGGGTCCAGGCACACCGGAAAATTTCCACTCGGAAGGCACGAACGCAGACTCGATGGATGCCGCGGTCCAGGAAGCGAACCAGAACTATCGCGAGGATCATCTGACCTATCTCTACCTCGCCAATGAGGGAGCCGACACCGGCTATCTGCTGGCGGATCTGGATGGGAACGGCAGCTTCGAGTTTGGCATCACGCTGGTCGGCAATGGCGGGCCGGGCGAGTTCGGCTACGACGCCATAGCCTGACCCACAAATCGCCAAACGTGGATGGAGGATCGCTCGGCAGTATAGCGAGCGATCCCCTTTGTGCTTCCGGCCGCGGCTCTGCGGGGGCCTGCAACAGCCGCTTTAAGGCCGTTCCATAAACAGCCGTCCGCGAAGTTCCATCCACCCATGTCATTCCACTGACATCTAGGGGTTAACTGGGAACAGAGGTGATGACCTTCCGGACGGCTCCGCTCGGGCCAGGATCCGGCGACGACACTGCTGCGACCTGCCCGCTATAAGCTGACATCCTCGATAGCATCATAGCCGAACTCGCCCGGCCCGCCGTTGCCGACCATCGTGATGCCAAACTCGAAGCTGCCGTTCCCATCCAGATCCGCCAGCAGATAGCCGGTGTCGGCTCCCTCATTGGCGAGGTAGAGATAGGTCAGACGATCCTCGCCGGTCTGGTTCGCCTCCTGAGCGGCTGCATCCATCGAGGTCGCGGTGGTGCCGGCCGAGTGGTAGTTCTCAGCTGTCCCGGCAACCCCAAGCCCGATCTTGTCGGTGCCGTACTGGAAATCGAGGATTTGATCCGCACCCGTTGTGGTCGCCGGGCTCTCGGCCACAGCATCGGACCAGAACCAGAACTGATCCTGGCCTTCGCCGCCGGTGAGCTGATCTGCGCCAAGGTCTCCAACCAAGAGATCATGGCCGGCACCCCCGTTGAGATGATCATCTCCCTGTTCTCCATAGAGGACGTCATTGCCCCCTTCGCCCCAGAGATGGTCAATGCCTTCACCACCCTCTAGAAAGTCCCTGTCCTCACCGCCCCGGATCACCATATCCGGGCTCTGACGGTCCGTGTCCTGGTCTGGAGAGTATGGGTCAGCGACGCCCTCGCCGTCCTCGGCCTCGTCAGACGTGTCGGGAAGATCGAGGTCCGTGTCCTGGTCTGGAGAATAGGGGGTCGCAACGCCCCCACCATCACCGGACTCGTCAGCGGCATCCGGAAGATGGAGTTCCGTGTCCTGGCCGGGGGAATAACGCTTGCCGAGCTCCATGACCGTCTCCTCTCGCCGCGCGCAGACGCCCGCTCCGCGAGAGGCAATGCCAGACGCGAGGCCGACTTTCTGTCACGCAGTTCACACTTGCTCGCGTCGCTTCTCCTTTTCGATGCTCCTCCCGTTGCCATAGAGCCATCGGAAGCCAAGCCCCATCGCCAGACCCGGTGAACAGGCTTCTCTCCCCCGACGTCGCGCCAAGATCAGGAGTATCGACGGGCCGGCCCGAAATTCGACGGCCTCATCCGGCACTGCGCAGCCCTATGACTGATGCTTTACTGGTGACATCTCTAATGAGGACAATCAGGGACTTGTCTAATGAGTTCTGACAATGAGCGCCGTTTCAGCCAGCTCCGGATTGCGGACACTCCACCAAAGACGATTGCGCCTCCCACCATGGCAGCGAACATCTGCGGAATAAAATGATGCCAGAGCGCCTCTTCGGCGGTCAGATCCAAATGGTCGTGGAGAAGGTGGCGGAGCGTGGCCATGGCTCCCACCGCTGCCAAGAGCAGGGTGCTCCCCGTTCTGCTGATCCAGGTCTCTTCTTCATACTGGCTGATTAGCCTACTCGTTACGGTATGGTGATAGCTCTGCGTGCTGTTCCATACTGCGCCTCATGCGAAATTGGTGGCCGGAACTCTTCCGCCACAAGGACTTTAGTTCAATCGACTACTGGTTAGCTCTGGGCGACGCCATGCCTCGTTTCTACCTTCACATCCGCCACAAGGATCGAGGGATGAGTTACGAGGTCGGCCGCGAGTACCCGGATGTGGCGACGGCCTGGAGCGCCGTGGTGCGCGCTGCTCGGACCCTCAAACAGGTGTTCGTAGCCCAAGGCCACGATCCACAGGACTATGCCATTGAGGTCGAGAATGAGACGGGGGAGGTGGTTTTCCGCCTGCCGTTCTCCGAAATTCTGAGGCCGCTGGTGCGGCAATCTCCCACCACTTACAAACTCGTCGGCAGCGATTTGGGCTGGCTGATTTATTGCGACAATGAGTTTGTCGGCGGCGTCCCACGCCGGTCCTCGGCCGAGTTGCTGGTCTGGGAGATGGTTGAGACTCGATGCGCCGAGCACAGGGCGTCGCAAGTCCTGATTGAAGACGAGTTCATCTGTGAGAAGCACCTTTGCCGCTGCTTCGAGAAAGCGTCTCCTGCAACCCTGCTGTCTTAGTCAGAGATCCCGATATCCCCGCCGCCGCTTCGCCCAGGCGAGAGCCTCCAGAGCCTCGCCGCCTCGACCTCGTAGGCGGACGACGTTCCATACTCGACCTTATCGGAAATTCTGGACTATCTTCTCGCACGTTCGCGGGGCTGATAAAGCTAGGCAAGCTCGGGGATAACCCATGCAAGATGAGCGTTATGCCTTGTTTCGAAATGAGAGAAGGAGCCGCATCATCCTGCTCCTTCTCGCCCTTCTGAGCGTGGGCCTCCTGGCTTTGGTGGCCGGATACCTGTTCTTCAATCTGTCCTTTGATCCATACAGCCCTGGCCGGTTCCTCTGGTAGCCCATTCCGCATCGGTCAAACCGGTTTCGTAACCCAGCCCCTCGCAGCTATGCTGACCTCGAGTGAAACTGGTCCACATTGTCTTTATAAGTGGCGTTGATGATACTGGTGCTACACTAGCCTTGCCAGCCTGCTTGCCGCAGACCCTCGATCATATGGTCGTTATCCTCGGGCAGGCGGTAAGGCCGCCATGAGGCAAACTTCTGGATAAAACCGGGGCTTACTCGCTCACATGTACTGAGGGCCGCTTCAGCCCTGTCTGTCTTGCCCAAATACGCTAAGGTGATCGCATGGAAAACATGGGTCAGCGGGTAACTGACATCGTGAAGCAGGGTATTCTCTAACGAAGCGAGAGCTTCGCCATACCGCCTCGCATTCAAGTATGCTCCAGCTAGCCACGTCATCGACTGATGCATCCCAGGGTTCAGAGGGTTTAGTCGTATACCTGCTTGTAACTCAACGATGCCCTCCTCTGGTCGACCTGCAACATCGAGAACGTTGCCACAGACGATGTGAGCCGCTGAATTGCTGGGGTTACACTGAACGGATCGCGTTACCTCCGCGACCGCCCGGTCGTGATCACCTGACCACATATGCGCTAATCCAAGGGTCATGTGAGCGAAGCTATCGCTGTCATCGTGAGCAACCGCGTGACGGGCAGCCTTGAAGGAAGCCGCGATCGCGGCTTTGTGGTCGGTGGTCTGGCCAAGCATGATGCGTATGTTCCAGCTTCGCGCGATACCCGCGAATGCTGGAGCATAGGTCGGATCGACCTCCGTGGCTCTCGTGGAGAACTCACGGGCCTGATCGGCTGCCTCCGGTGTGAACTGAGTGTGATAGAAATTGCCTCTCTGATAGAGATCCCATGCGCTCAGCTTCGTTCTTCTCACTGCAGGGGGTCTCTGTATCTCAGCTTTAGTGATGGCGGGTTCGACAATGGATGCAATTTGCTGCGCAATTTCATCTTGAACCGCAAAAATGTCGTCTATTCTCCGGTCCACTCTATCGGCCCAGACATGATGCCCGGTGTCGGCGTCGAGTAGCTGGGCCGTCACCCGTAGGCGCTCGGCCGCCTTTCGAACACTCCCTTCCAACACGTAGCGAGCGCCGAGAGCCCGCGCGACCTGCCGGACGTCAACGGCTTTGCCCTTGTAGGTAAAGGAGGAGCTGCGGGCGATCACTGGAAACCCCTTCCAATGGCTCAGCGCAGTGATAATATCTTCTGTGAGCCCATCAGAGAAGTATTCTTGCTCCGGGTCTCCAGTCATGTTCGTGATTGGAAGTACTGCAACCGCTGGCTTACTCAGAAGATAGCGAACATCAACGCGAACACTCCTGCTGTTCTGGCCCGAGCTAACCCGGTATACACGAACAGGATCAGGGATGTTCTTGAGGTCCTGCTCACCAAGATCGACGAAGGACAAGTCCTCTGTGCCCGCCACCTGCTGGAAGACGGCCTCCGAGATAAGCACCTCACCCGGCTGTGCGATGCTCTCTAGGCGAGCCGCGATGTTCACGCCATGGCCATAGATATCATGCCCTTGAACGATCACGTCTCCGACATTCACTCCGATGCGTAACTCGATCTTCTGCTCATCAGGTACCGCATTGTTCTGCGCACTGAGAGCCTGTTGAATGTCAATGGCGCATGTGACCGCCGCAACGGAGCTGGAGAACTCGCATAGGGCTCCGTCACCCATGAGCTTGATCGTGCGTCCACCAGACTAGACTTACTGATCCGAGGGTCAAAGAGCTCGTCTCGCAATGCATTCAGTAGGCGGAGAGTCTCTTCTTCGCGCAGGCTCATCATGCGGCTGAAACTAACCACATCGGCGGCTAATATTGCCGATAACCTTCGCTCGACGCCTTCTGCTGTCAAGATCTGACCTCCGCCGCCACAAAGGATATGGCTGAACTACCCACATGGCCACGAATTTCCATTATTTTTGCGGTTTTCAACCTTGCTCGTCAGTTCGGGACGGGCTCTCAGAGCTTTTTGGCTGCGGTCACGATCGCCGGCATCGGCAATTCGAACGCACCGTTCCGTGCGTAAGCGGCGACGGCTTGGCGCATCGCATCGCGGATGGCTGCCAGTGCCTCCGGCGTCTGCGCCTGGAGCAGGGCGGCGGCGCGGACCGAACCCTGCATGATCGCTTCGAAGAGGCCGTCCGGCGACGCCAGGCGCCAGACCAGCGGGACCGTGGCCACGGTCGCGGACCGGAAGCCGGCGGCGGCTAGGCTGTCCTCGCACTGGGCCGGATCGCTGAACAGGAAGAAGCTGGGACCGGGCGGCAGGGGAACATCCATGCGGCCGTGGGCCTGCACGGCGCCGTAGACGAGGCCGAAGCCAGCGCGGTCCCGCGGCGCCCAGACGCTGAAGGCGATCCGGCCGCCGGGACGGAGCACGCGGAAGGCCTCGCGCAGGAAGGCATCCGGATCGGGGAAATGCAGCACGCCGAAATTGGAAACGCCGGCATCGAGGCTGCCGTCGGGAAACGGGAGCGCTTCGGCGTCGCCCTCCCGAAAATCCAGGACACGCATACCGCGCGTGACTCCGGCGGCGTCAAGGAGTGCCTCGATGGCCTGCGTCGTGACGGGGGAGAGATGGTCGTGGTATCCGGCGGCAACAGTTTCCGCCGACCAGCCCTGATGCTCGAACGCGCGAAATGAGGGATTCGGCTCCGCCATCGCAGCCTCCACCGGATGGGATGTCAGGGGACTATCTTACCCCACGGCGCGTCCTCCCGGAATTTCGACGACGATGGTCCTCCGCGACAGGACCGGCGCTCTCGGGTATCGTCGGAATGCGGCAGTCGACCGGCAGGGGAATCCGATGCGAACCCGACCGATGACACTCACGCCAGAGCATGTGGCGCAGGTCCATCGCGTCCTGGACGATCCGGGGCCCGACTCGACGTGGACCTACCACACCGACGAGGACTATCACGCCCTCGTACAGGGCCTGCTCGCCTCACATCCCGGCGGGCCGGACACGTGGCTCTTTGCCTATGGCTCCCTGATCTGGAAGCCCGAGTTGGAACATGTTGAGACGCTCAAAGGCACGGCACGGGGCTGGCACCGCTCGTTCTGCTTCCGGATCGAGCGGTTCCGGGGCACCCGGGAGCAGCCCGGGCTGATGACGTCCCTCGACCGCGGCGGCCAGTGCCAAGGGGTGGTCTTCCGGCTGCCTCCGGACGACCTGGAAGGACAATTGGGAAAGCTGGTCCGGCGCGAGATGACGGTGAAGCCGCCTAGCAACATGCCGCGCTGGATTACCGTGGAGACCGAGCAAGGGTCCCTCCGTGCCATTGCTTTCGTGATAAACCGGCAGTCGCGCTTTTACACGGGCAAGCTGCCGCCGGAAGAGATTGCGGACGTGCTGGCCAAAGCCTGTGGCCATTGGGGATCCTGTGCCGAGTATCTCCACAACACGGTTACGTACCTCGAAGAGCATAGCATCCGCGACCGCAATCTCTGGCGCTTGCAAGCCTTGGTCGCCGAGCGGATCAAGGCCGTGTCTTCCGGATGCTCGCCGGTTCCATGAACGGCCTTTCGCGAAATTGAGCAACACCAGGAAGATCCCTTCATGGCACGCCTGAGACCTAAGCCCAAGGGCAGCAATCCCTAGCAAACCAGACAGCCCAAAACGTTGGCGAAGGTTACTGCCTGACCCCAAGCCGACATTAAGTGAGCATCAAGAACGCAGAGTAGGAGCGGATAACTCCTACCCTGACACGGGCATGAGTGTCTTCCGCGCAGCCTTCAGTAAGTCGACGCGTCTCGTAGGCCCCTCAAGCCATGACACTGCATGAAGCTCAGAGGACATGCTCTGGCGCTGAGGTTCGCCAGAATAGGCGACGAAAGGGATGGCGTGGCTGTTGAGCTTGCCTGCAGCCTCTGTGGCAGGACCGTCGTTGAGCATGAAGTCGACAATGGCACCGCCGGCTGTTTGGCCTCCAGCCAAACCCATGCCTCGGCCATGGAGGCGACCGTCTGCACGGCAAAGGCAGCCCCCTCATGGGAGGTCGCGACCGACATGCGGTCCCCTTCAAACTCGTTCAGTCACATGGAGGTTAGGATCGCTTATCATCCTGGTCAGACGCACACTTATTCGCTGTTGCGGCGCACAGGGGCCTTCTATTGCGGACTCATCCATCCTTTCCTGATGTGACCGCTCGGCCCAAACGCCCCTTCTGCCGCCTCACAGGCCTGGATTGCAGACATCTTGGAGACAAGGGTTGAGTAATAGGACAGACGCTCCCTGAAGAAGGAGAAGTGTCGTCCACCGGCGCGCCATAGACTCGGTTGGAGATTGAGCTCTGAAAACCGCTTTTCAGCTTCGTTCAGATCAAGATGCCAGGAGAAGCATTTGGTGATCAGCAGAGTTGCCGCGGCAAAATCGTCCAACGCGACCTGTTGCGCGTCACGCGGCTGGGCGGTGGCTGAGGGTGGCGCAACGAGCAAAGACACGACCATTGCCCCGCCTGGGCGAGGCTCGAGAGAGCCTTGAAGCCGAACCAGCAGACCGGTGCGTGATTGGGCTAGAAAGGCCTCGTATACACTCGAGGCAACAAAGCCATCGAAGGCAACCTGCTGCCCGTCACGCGGCTGGGCTTTGGCTGGTGCTATCGTGATGAGAAGAGGGATGACCGCTGCCGCACCTGGAAGCAGCCCAAGTGAGCTTTGACACCGACCAGGCAGTCGGCGGCGTGACTGGAGGGGCGAAAGCGTGTCATGGCTCAATCCCATGTCCTCCGATTTGTAGAGTCTACCGCCCTGTTGGAACACGGTGCGCTCTGTCACCCACGATCGGGTCGGCGGAGAGCGCCGCAACCGGGCTCCCGGACCGACAGGATGCTGCGGCCGGCACGAAGTCCAGGCCGACCGAGCTAACCATTGTGCCTCCTGAACGGGACGATGTTGCCGCTGTACTTGCCTATCTGCTGCAGGCGCGCCAGCTCGATAACCGCGCGGGCCCGGGACAGCCTCCACATCGGGCTGACCACTGGCTGGACGGGGATCGCCGTGTTTAACGCCCACCGGCACTCCCACTCCTGAGCGGTGAAGTCGTCGCCGTATGCGTGCGTCACGTTCTGGTCCAGGTCGAGGCCGTCGTCGGCGCAGAGGGCCTTCGCCTTCTCGATCTCGTCATTCGTTACGCGGGATGGAGCCCATGCCCTTGAGTGTAACATCAATCCGACGCCGACTTGATTGCAGGGAGAGGCTTGCTGCGCTGCTCCAGGCAGCATGCCAGCTCTTGAATGACCCAGCGTCTGGCCTGGCGTTTCGAGGATCGCCTCATGATGACCTCCTACGGTTGATCCTAGGATCGCTTGAAACAGCCTATGCTTCTGTGATCGGCACCACACAGTGCTCGAGCTATGACGGAATCTGGGTGATGACGGTGTGAGAAGGGCGACGTATCGAGGCGGGTGACGAGCCTGCCAGAACCTCTACGAGAGAGCGATACGCCATGAACGACACTACCAATGTTTTGCGCCTTCGTCAGCCCGATGCGATTGATGATCCCCTGACGGATATTCTGCGCGCCGGCGCCCGCAAGTTGCTGGCCCAGGCCATCGAGAGCGAAGCCGAGGCCTTTCTTGCCAGCATGCGCGAACTGAAGTTGCCGGATGGCCGCGAGCGCCTGGTCCGGCACGGGCATGGGCCGGAACGAACCATCCAGACCGGCATCGGTCCGGTGGAAGTCAGCCGGGTCAAGATCCGCGACCGCGGTGCCAGCAGCGATGAAGACCGCATCCGCTTTTCCTCGGTGATCCTGCCGAAATTGGCCCGGCGGACGAAGAGTTTGGATGTGCTGTTGCCGATCCTCTATCTGCGCGGGCTCTCGACCGGCGACTTCCAGGACGCTATGGCAGCCTTGCTCGGCAAGGACGCGCCCAACCTCTCGCCCTCGGCCATTACCCGACTGACGGGCGAATGGCAGGCCGAGTACGAGCGCTGGCAGGCGCGGGATCTCTCAGCCCGCCACTATGTCTACGTCTGGGCCGACGGGGTCTATCTCCAGGCCCGGATGGAGGATCAGGCTGAATGCATGCTGGTGCTGATCGGCGCCACCCCGGAAGGCAAGAAGGAGCTCGTCGGCTTCCGGGCCGGCGTGCGCGAGAGTGCCCAGAGCTGGAGAGAGCTTCTGGTCGAGATCAAGCGGCGGGGCCTGTCGATCCCACCCCGGATCGCCGTCGGGGACGGGGCACTCGGCTTCTGGAAGGCGCTCGACGAGCTCTTCCCCGGCACGCATCATCAGCGCTGTTGGCTGCACAAGACGTCCAATGTCCTCAACAAAGTGCCGAAGTCCGTGCAGCCGGGCATGACGGCGGCCCTGCGGGAGATTTATCTCGCGCCCACACGAGCCCAGGCCGAGGCCGCCGTCGATCTGTTCGAGCAAGCCTACGGGGCACGCTATCCGAAAGCTGTGGAGTGCGTGCGCAAGGACCAGCGGGCGTTGCTGGCCTTCTTCGACTGGCCGGCCGAGCACTGGATCCATCTGCGCACGACAAACCCGATCGAAAGTGTGTTCGCGACGGTGCGGCACCGGACCGTGCGCACCAAGGGGGCGCTGTCGCCGACGACCGCGCGGCTGATGGTCTTCAAGCTCATCATGGCGGCTGCGAAAAGCTGGCGGCGGCTGATGGGCGAAAACCAGTTGCCGAAGGTGATTGCGGGTGTCAGATTCCAGGACGGCGCCGAGATCCTTCCGACGCCATCACACAACGTCGCCTGATCGACCCCATCACCTAAATTCCGGCATAACTCGACGCTGAACGAAGCCGCCACCTGGGGTGCGATCCGGCATCACGGGCTGATGGACAACACGGTGGTGGTCTCCGACGATGCCGGACAGTTCCGTGTCGCCCGGCATGCTCTGTGCTGGGTTCACGCCGAGCGGCACCTGCAGAAGCTGATGCCGGCCTCGCCCAAGCAGGCCAAGGCGGTGGAATTGGTCCGGAAGACCATCTGGTGTTTTTATCGTGGCCTGAAGCTGTGGAAGCAAAGCCCCTCGCCAGGCGCTGAGGCGTTGTTCAGGCGCCAGTTCAACCGCATCTTTGGCCAGCGCACGGGTTACAAGGACCTCGATGCGCTGCTCGCCCGCCTGGCGCGATGCAAGGGCGAATTGCTGCGGGTGCTTGAGCGTCCGGAGATCCCGCTGCACACCAACGCGTCCGAGAATGACCTACGCGCCTGCGTGATCAAGCGGAAGGTCTCCGGCGGCACGACGAGTGCGGATGGCCGTGTAGCACGGGATGTGATGCTGGGGCTCTCGAAGACCTGCCGCAAACTCCGGCTGTCGTTCTTCGACTATCTCGGGGATCGCCTTGGGCTGCAGGGGATCAGCCGAGGATCCCACCGCTCGCCAGCCTCGTGACCCAAGTCTAAGACGAGTCGCCCCCTAATCTGCCCTTTCAATTACCCACATCTCCGGAGTGAGGGCTGCTTGAGCTTGCGCGGCACGGCTCGGGCGTGATTCCTTGTCGGGCACCCGCTTGGATGGAGGGTGTCATGGATCCGATGGCTGAGGGTGCCTCGTGGCTCGACGAGGAACTGGCCGGTTCGACCTTTGCCGACGCACGGCTGGGCCAGCGGCTGCGGCGGCTCCTGGAGCAACTTGGCGGAGCAATCGGAGCGAGCCTGCCGCTGGCCTGCCAGGACTGGGCTGCCACCAAAGCCGCATATCGCTTCTTCGACAATGAGCGCGTCAGCGAGGCCCAGATCCTGGCCGGCCACTTCGCAGCCACCGCCAGCCGCGTGGCTGCGACCGAGGGGCCGATCCTCATTCTCCACGACACCACCGAGTTCGTCTATCACCGGGTCCGGCCCGAGCCCGTCGGCGTGATCGGGCAATATCCCTGCCGCAACGTCACTTATGATCGGCGCCAGTTCTATACCGTCTGCGGCCTGCTGATGCACTCCAGCCTTGGCGTCACACCGGACGGTCTGCCGCTGGGACTGTGCGCGATCAAGTTCTGGACCCGCGCCAACCTCAAGGGCTCAAGCACCCTCAAACGGCATATCAACCCAACGCGCGTGCCGATTGAGCAAAAGGAGAGCCTGCGCTGGCTCGACAACATGCGGCAGGCATCGGCGCTTGCTGCCGATCCGGCCCGATGCATCCATGTCGGTGATCGCGAGAGCGACATCTATGAGCTGTTCGTTGCCGCGCACGAACTCGGCACGCACTTTCTCGTGCGCAGCTGTGTTGACCGGCTGACGGACGACGGCGCCCGGACGCTCATGGCCGCGATGGAGACGGAGCAGGGCCAGGGCGAACACCGGATCGATGTGCGCGACGACAAAGGCAGGAGCAGTCAGGCGCGGCTTACCATCAAGTATCATCGCCTGACGGTACGGCCGCCTCTTGCCAAGCAGAGGCGCTATCCCGCGCTCGAACTTGCCGTGATCTGCGCCGATGAACAAGGCGCTCCTGAGAACCGTCAGCCGATCCATTGGCGCCTCATCACCGATCTGCCCGTCACCTGCGTTGATGAGGCGATCGCGAAGATCGGCTGGTACGCCCTGCGCTGGAAGATCGAGCTCTTTCACAAGATCCTGAAGTCGGGCTGCCGCGCCGAGGATGCGAAACTGCGGTCGGCCGAGCGGCTGGTCAACCTGCTGGCGCTGTTCTGCATCCTGGCCTGGCGGGTGTTCTGGCTGACGATGCTCAACCGGACGGCACCACAAGCCTCGCCACGCCTGGTCTTCACCCCGCTCGAGATCCGCCTGCTCGATCGCCTGGTCAAGAATAAGACAGTCTCACCGGCACCAACCTTGGCGCACTATCTGACCAAGATCGCCCAGCTCGGCGGCTATCTTGCCCGCGCCAAGGATCCGCCGCCCGGCAACATGGTCCTGTGGCGCGGCCTCTCGCGCCTCACCGATATCGAACTCGGCGCAACCGTCGGAACCGGACTTATGGGTAAGTGAAAGTAATCTGCCCCGCTTACGCCTTTGGACGGGCGGCGATCGTAAAACCTGAAGTGAGATGAGCGTCGCTTACAGAAACCTCGCGCCGCTTCTGCTGTCATACTCAGAGCAGGGGAGGGAGAATGCCGGCAGCTCAATAGGCGTTCATGGCACTAGAGCATCGGACGATTTGTCGGACCCGCTCGGTTCCCACATCTGCCCAGCTGATAGGGGCGGGGCGTCGTGGATCCGCCTTTTCGTCCGATGCTCTAGTTGTCTGGTGGCGGAACGTTGTTGGGACCAAGTGCGTTGCGCGATTGAGGAGTATGCTTGGCGCTTTGACGGCCTGCGGCGCCGAGCTCCTCATCGCAGGAGGACATGATGCACTCCCTTCATCCGCAAGCCCGCACCACTCCAGCCGTCCGCCAGGAGATTGCCCGCTCATCCGAGCCGACGGGCGTGCTGGCCCAGCGCTTCAGTGTGAGCACCGAGACGGTCCGCAAATGGCGCAAGCGCGGCCCCAAAGACTGTCAGGACCACAGCAGCCGGCCGCACAAGCTGCCCTGGAGGGCCACCGAGGAGGAACGCGCCATCGTCTGCGCCCTGAGGCAGGCCACCGGCTTTCCGCTCGACGATCTGACCTTCGTGGTCACGCATTTCCTGCCGCATCTCAACCGTGATGCGGTCTACCGCATCCTCAAGGCTGAAGGCTTAGGCCGCCTGCCACCGGCGCAGCAGCGCCAGCGCCGGAGCGGCACCTTCAAGGACTACGATCTCGGCTTCGTGCACATGGACATCAAACACCTGCCCAAGCTGAGAACCGCCAATGGCGAGAGCCGCAAACGCTTCCTCTATGTCGCCATCGACCGCTGCTCGCGCTGGGTGCACCTGGCCGTCAAAGACGACGAGCTGGCCATAAGCGCGATTGCCTTCCTCAAAGAAGCGATCCGCGCGTTTCCCTTCAAGGTCACCCACGTGCTCACCGACCGTGGCTCGTGCTTTACCGCTGATGGCTTCGAGGACGCCTGCCACCAGTTGAAGGTGGAGCATCGCAGGACCAAGCCGTATAC
This sequence comes from Microvirga sp. VF16, assembly GCF_016864375.1. Taxonomy (GTDB): domain Bacteria; phylum Pseudomonadota; class Alphaproteobacteria; order Rhizobiales; family Beijerinckiaceae; genus Microvirga. The sequence goes on from NZ_CP069354.1 coordinate 2,201,223, forward strand.
GCCGCAAACCAACGGTCTCGCCGAGCGCTTCAATGGACGGGTGCAGCGTGAAGTGCTCGGCATCACGATCTACAGCCATGGGGATCTGGAGACGCTGCTCAAGGGCTTCAACCAAGCCTACAACAGAAGACGCCAGCGCGTGCTCAAGGGGCGATCACCGGACGAGGTCGTGCGAAGCCGCTTGGTCGCTGAGCCGAAGCTGGCCAATCGGCGCGCGAAGCCACCCGATCCACACGCTTTGCCTCAAGCCCTCCAGGTCGTCGCTCACGCCAAGGAGGTCTCGCATCCAGACAACTAGGAGAGGGGAGGGCAGGTCAGGAGTGAGGAGCAGACCTTGTCACTGCCGCGCTTAAACGGCCGAGTTTGGACCCAAAGCCGACCTGCCGCGTTTGAAGTAACAGGCGACAAGGATGTGTCTGAGCCCAAAAGAGCCTAACTCAATGGTAATCGGATAGGCTTTTTTGCCTGACATCGGGCCGGCGCCGGAAGGTCAGCGACTGGGGTGAGCCTCGGACGCAGTACGTCTGTCCTGATCGGGGCGGCCGAGGTGTGGCGGTGACGTCTGCGACAGCCCTCGGCTTGTTCGCTGAGGCTCAACCCTCAGAACCGAAAAGCGTCGGTTCGTACCCCGCTGTGCCTTGAATCCTGGCGGATCAACCCGCACAATTGCCAGCCGCCTAAGGCTGACGATGGATGCCGTCGCACCAGGAACCAAGGGTTGAACGACACCTTGCCGCGATCTTTGCGGCGGACGTCGCGGGCTATTCGCGGCTAGTCGGCCTGGACGAACTTGGCACCTTGAAAAGCCTCGCCGCCGCTCGTGAGATCATGGACGCCCTCATTGAGGAGCATGGGGGCCGGATCGCCAACACCGCGGGTGACAGCGTCCTGGCGGAGTTCCCGAGCGCAGTCGATGCCGTTCAGTGTGCCGTTGCAGTCCAGAGGCGGCTGCTAGAAACGGGCGGAGCGATCGCTCTGGACCGGCGTGTCCAGTTCCGGATCGCTATCCACGTGGGTGACGTCGTCGCGCACGGGCGAGATCTGCTTGGAGACGGGGTCAATGTCTGTGCGCGGCTCCAGGAGGTCGCCGCGCCAGGGGGAGTGTGCATCTCTGGCGCGGCTTACGAGCAGGTCCACCAAGCGGTTCCATTCTCCTTCGAAGAACTCGGCCCGAAAAAACTCAAGAACATCGACCGGCCGATCCTAACCTACGCTGTTCTGGTCGAGGGCCTCGGCTCTGCGCAGCCGGGCGTCGCTGATCCGCCTACGCCCGAGCACGATCGTGCGTTGAAGTGGGCGAGAAGCGTTACCCTTTATGCGGGAATCGCCGTCATCCTCCTGGTGCTCGCAAGCGTTGGCGGAACTATGTGGTGGCTGGTGGCCCAACAGCGCCTCGAGCCGCAGAAGGCGGGCGCCAGCACCCCAGTGCGATCCGACAGACCCTCAGTCGCCGTGCTGCCGTTTGCGAACCTGAGTGACGACCGAGCCCAGGAATACTTCTCGGATGGGATCACCGATGACGTGATCAACGATCTTTCCAAAGTGGCCGGGCTCCTCGTCGTTGCCCGTAACTCCACCTTCACCTTCAAGAACACGGCCGTGGATGTGCGAAAGGCGGCTGCGGATCTCGGTGTCCGCTATGTGGTCGAAGGCAGCGTACGCCGGGCTGCGGACCGGATTCGCATCAATGTTCGATTGGTCGATGCCGCGAGTGGCGGGCAGCTCTGGGCAGATCGCTACGAGGGAACCCTGGGAGATGTTTTCGGGCTGCAAGACGATATCGCCGGCAAGATCACAAGTACATTGGCGGTCCAGTTGACATCCAAGGAGCAGGGACAGATCGCCGCCAAGCGAACTGAAGATCCTGCGGCCTACGACGAATTCCTCAAAGGTTGGAACAAGTACCTTCAGCAGAATCCGAAGGCTGCGCGCGAGGCGATCGAGCATTTCGAGCGAGCAATCGAAATGGAGCCAAACTATCCTCGTGCTTATGCTGCGCTCGCGGCTACATACTGGCAGATCGCAAGGAGGCAGTGGCAGGAAGAAAGGTTCGGGCTGAGATCGGTGCACGATGCGCGGCTGAAGGCTGGAGAGTACATCACCAAAGCACAGCAATCGCCGACGTCTCTCAGTCATCAGGTCGCTGCGGCCATTCTGTCTCAGCAGGGAATGCACGAGGAGGCGATCAGAGAGGGAGAGCGAGCCATCAGCATGGATCCTAACGACGCCAACGCCTACGTCGCGCTCGCTGGCGCGTTGAGCTTAGCCGGTCAGCCCGCCAAGGCTCTCGAGTTGGTCTTTCAGGGCATGCGACTCAACCCTTTCTCCCCACCCTCTTACTTCTATGAGCTCGGATTGGCCCAGTTCGGGCTGGGACAATTCGAAAAGGCGGCGGCAAGTTTGGAGCGGGCTGTCGCTCTCAACCCGGACGACCGATGGTCTTATCGTGTGCTTCTCGCCGCGTACGGCCATTTGGGTCGAACAGCGGACGCTGAGCGGATCTTTTCGTTGGCTGAGAAAAATCGACAGGGCCTGGACCCACTCTCCATTCGTGGAACTGCTTTCTGGTACTCCTTCAAGGAGCCAGCGGATTGGGAACGCATGGCGACGGGCCTCAGACTAGCCAACGTGCCCGACTAGCGCCCTCAAAATCGCAGCGCCTGACCTGGAGCGACGTCCAAGACCTGGGTCACACTAGGTCCTAAAGCTTTCTTGAATTCAGCGGGGGTTCGGTTGAGGACCGGAAAGGTGCCATAGTGGATCGGGATCACCGCTTTCGGCTTGATCAGCTCCCGTACGGCGTAAGCGGCCTCTTCAGGCCCCATGGTGAAGAAGCCCCCGATGCACACGAGCGCGAGGTCCGGCTTGTGGAGCTCCCGAATGAGCGCCATATCGCCGAAGACGGCGGTGTCTCCCGTGTGATAGATCTTGAAGCCGTTCTCCATCTCGACCACGTAGCCAACGGAGACCCCGGCTCCTCCGCCTTGTCGGATGGAGGCGGAGTTGTCAGGATTCCTGATGCCCAGAATGTTGTAGTCGAGCGACGAGCTGTGATCGGCGTGCACCATATGGATCTTGACGCCGCGGCCGAGTGGCTCCGCTGTGCCGCCCTTGTTCATGGCAATGACGTTGTTCTCCTCCATGAGACCCAGCGAGACCAGATTTCGGGCGAACTCGTAATTGGCCAGGACCTTGGCGCCCGTCAGACGGGCCAGATCAAGCAGATCGGCGATGTGATCCTGGTGGCCATGCGTCACCAGGATCAGGTCCACTTTTCCAACCGCCTTCAGGTCCCGGTACTCAGGCGGGGTCGTCGGGTTTCTGGTGACGAAGGGGTCAATCACGATCACTTTGCCGGCGATGCTCGTGATGCGGGTCGTTGCGTGCCCAAGCCAAAGCACTTCAACGGGTTGGGCTGCGGCAAAGCCGGGAGCGATAAACAGAAAGAAGCTCAGGATGAGCGCCCACTTGGCCTTCATGAGAAACTCCGGGCATTAGCTTCTGCTTCCGTGATGACTCTATCACAGTGTTCGACGGAGCCGCGTTATCTTAAGCTTTTGAGCTCACCCGAGGCGCGTGGGGAGGGCAACGCCGCCCTTGGTCCTGATCTTGTTTGTGGTCCGGCGGAACGACCCCTGCTGGCACGTACCGGTCGTTCGTCTTGTGGCTGCTTGAGCCTCAGGTCCAGACCTTGCTCCGTAAAAGGCCGTAGGCTGAGGCGGCACGTCGGGCGTGCCGCCTCAGCGTTTAGATCTCAACCTGCTCGGCAATCAGAAGGGCATCATCAACGTCGATGCCCAGATACCGCAAGGTACTCTCGATCTTGGTGTGACCGAGCAGGAGCTGGACGGCTCGGAGATTGCCTGCTCGTCGATAGATCATTGAGGCCTTGGTGCGCCCTAGGGAGTGTGTGCCATAGGCGAGGGGATCGAGCCCTATCGCGCGAAGCCAGGAGCCCAGCAGGCGGGCGTACTGGCGCGTTGTCATAGCCCTTCGCTGATCAATCCGGCTTGGAAACAGCGGCTCGCCCTTGTGCAGATTCTTCTTCTCAAGCCAGCGCCCCACAGCTTCGTGGGTCTGCTCGGTGATCTCGAACTGAAGGGGCGGCCGGTCTTCCGCTGCATGACAGTGGCTCAGGACCGCACCCATCCATTGAGGGCCACACCGTCGACGCGGAGCGCGACAAGGTCACAGGCGCGCAACTTGCTGTCAAGGGCCAAGTTGAACAAGGCCAAGTCCCGGATACGGTGAACAACGTGGAGCCTGACTCGAATGGACCAAATCTCTTTGGCTTTCAGTGGCGGCTTGGGTCCAATCAGCTTGCCCCGGTTCCAGGGGTGAGGTGGTTCGGCAAGTAAGGTCAGCGATACCGTCTTGCATTGCAGTGCTCCTGAAGTGAAGCCCCCGCAATGAACCTTGGCCGTTCTGCCGACAAAACCCAGCCTGAGCCTTCCTCCTAAGGCCTTGGTCAGTTTACCAAGATAAGCCGGACGGCCCATTCTCTGCACCGATCTCCTGCTCGTGACCCGGAAGTGACATTCCGCGATGCAGCGTAGACGGCAGCCTCATCCAATCTCGGTCCGCAACCCTGATCCGACTACCGGCATATCCGCGTCGGTCTGGAGCCGATAGCCAACCCCGGTCTCCGTTAGGATGTGCCGAGGCTGGTCGGGCCGCACCTTCAGCTTCTGGCGGAGCTGGCGCACGTAGATCCGCAAGTACTGCACGTCGACCTTCGGTCCCCAGACCTCTTGCATGATCGTACGGTGGGTCACCACTTGGCCGGCATGAAGCACGAGCAGGCGCAGGATGTCCCATTCCTTGTTGGAGAGCTTCACCTCCGCCCCGCGCACCGCCACGAGCCGGCGGGGGAGGTCAACGGACAGGTCGCCATGGGTGAACAGCGGCTCGGCCCCTTGCCGCTGGACCCGGGGGTGCAGGGCGGTGCGGATGCGGGCGACGAGCTCGGCCATACCGAACGGCTTGGTTACGTAATCGTCTGCACCCAGGTCGAGGGCCTCCACCTTGGCGCCTTCCTCGTCGCGGCTGGAAAGGACGATGATCGCCACGTCGTCCTGCCTCATCTTGAGCGTTCTTTCGCTGTCGCAAAATCGGGCAACGGAGGAAACGCCGGAGGGAACGGGGCAGGAAACCACGGCGGTGGCGGAAACGGTCGCGGTGGAAATGACAAGGGCAGCGCCGGCAATCAGGGCCGAGGAAACAGCCATGGCAATGGGGGGAGGCCCAAGCCGTGGTGGCCACGGCCTGTCCGGACGCAAGGCAGGCGGTGCAGACAAGGACACCATACCTGGCTCAAGAGATGTCAGCCCAAGCGCACCGGCTCTGCTCAGCGCCGTGCGGCCGCTCGCGCACTGGGTCTCCCCGGACCGGCACAGGGTCAGCGCCCGACACCCTTGGCGAAGGCACGCGACCTGCGCGGCAAACCACAGCGGGCGACGCACACCCTCGTTGCCTCAGGGCTGACCGATGCTGACCTTGCGAAGCTGATGGCACGCGGCTTCCACATCCAGGCTCAGACGAGAGGTAACCTTAATCCGCGCACCATCCTGTTGCAGCCGCCCCATGGCCTATCTTTGGAGCGGGCCCGCCGTACCGTGCGTATACTCAACGCCAATGCGGTGGTCGACTTCGACAGCTACTACTACACAGATGAGGAGATGCCCGAAGGCTTCGTCACAGAAACACCTGACAAGCCGATCCATGGACACTAGGGCAACTATTTTCATTTGCTCCTGTTGAACGTGCAAGCAACCTGAGCGTCTGAGCCGCGCCACCTGCGAAAATCTTTAAATCACGCTCGCAATGCGTTGGCCAATTGAGCCAACAAAACATCGGCTCTATAAGCTTCTGACACGAAGGTCAGGTAATGGCATGGGGATGACGTTAGCCATACGTCTGCAAGAGGAGGGTGAAACGGACCTTTATACGGCCATTCTTAAACACTGACCCTGACGCGCAGAGGACCTCAGATGCAGGTCGATGCCATCAGTAGGTAGGCGGAGACTGCCAGTGCGGCCCGTCCCCAGACCTCTCGCTGCTTCGGTCGGAGGGGCGCTGTATGGGCAGGTGATCGATCCGCCTCCAGGGGAGGGTCCTGTCTTGCCGGCACACAAGGAGTCTGTTGCCCGATCTCGTCCGCATTATCCGCACTTCGCGGGCTACTGACCTTACATGGGGAAGGCATTTCGAGCGTCGCTTTGGGCAGCTGGATCTCGCACGCAATATCAGAGAGAACGGAGAGCATCTCGGGAACGACATGGCTTTTGGGGGCACTGTGCTCACGGCGCGAGCGGTCCCGGCGCGATGAGCGAAGTTTCCCTCGGTGCGGCGCTTTACCTTTGGATACCTCTAGTTTTGCCCTGCCGCCTCGATTCTCCTCCGAGCTGAAACGCACGTTCGGAGCAATAGGCCTGTAGTCATCTATCGTAATGCGCTTCTTCCGCTCCACATCGCCGGCTTCGAAAATTTTGCCTTGCTCAAGACCAACCACGCGGCCGGACATGCGGATCGTCTCCGGTCTGTGGGCGATCACTATGCGTGTGACTCGGATGGCTCCGAAAGCCATGTTCACCAGCTTCTCCCGCTCCACGTCCAAGTGGCTCGTTGCCTCATCGAGTAGGAGGATGCTTGGCTGCCGGTAGAGAGCGCGGGCAATTACGACCCGCTGCTTCTGACCGCCGGACAGGACAGTTCCCATGTCGCCGATCAACGTCTCATAGCCCATTGGCATGGCCATGATTTCATTGTGAATGGCGGCCTGCTGGGCACATAGAACAATGCGCTCTCTGTCTGGCTGAGCAGAGAAGAAGCAGATGTTATCGGCAATAGAGCCTGCGAAGAGCTGGTCGTCCTGCATGACCACGCCAACCCTAGCGCGGTAGTTTTCGAGGCCGATGCGAGCGAGCGGCTCGCCGTCAATCAGGACCTCACCGTAAGTCGGCTGGATCAGTCCGGCGAGCAGCTTCAAGAGCGTCGACTTGCCCCCTCCCGAAGGTCCAGTAATGGCCACAGATTGCTCGGCTTCAATCTGCAGATTGACGTTATCGAGCACCCAGGGGTCCTGTTCGCTATAGCGAAAGCTGACATTCCGCAGCTCGATAGTTGGTGGCAGGTGCCCTCCGGGCGCGGGCATGAGGGATGTGCGCGTTTCGGGCTCCGCTAGCGCAATATCCGCCAAGCGCTCCGCATGCAGCCGCAGCATCTTCAGATCCACAGCCCTATCGATGAGAACGGTCACACGACCGATGAACTGGTCCTTGTAGGCAATGAAGGCGAGCAAAAGGCCGATCGAGAGGGTATTGTCCAGCACCTGTCTGGCACCGAGCCAGATGATTAGGAGCTTGAGCAGTCCCATGAGCAGCTTGTTGCCGATCTGGAACAGAAAGGCGAGCTTCTCGGTGGTGAGCTGTCGGTTGGTGGCCTCGATCAGAAGATTAAGCCAGCGCGCGCGTCGATCCTCCTGGCCGTTGAACAGCTTGATCGTGCGGATGCCACGTAAGGTCTCCAGAAAGTGGGTGTCGAGCCTCGCCTTCCAGACAATTGCTTCCATGGAGGCTTGGCGCAGGGGAGCGTAGGACGCCCAGCGCAGGATGGCATACAGAATCGCCGCTGCCACGACGATGCCGGTCATGTTGGGGGCAATGATCAGCATGATCGCCAGGGTGATGCCCGTCATGAGTCCGTCCATGAGGGCTTCAACGAGTTCCGTCGTAATTGCGCTCAGGATTGTCTCCTGAGAGGAAAAGCGGGATGTCACATCGCCAAGGTGGCGCGCCTCGAAGAACGATGCCGGAAGGCTGATGAGATGTGAGAAGAGATTGGCGCGCGACTGAACTTTCAGAGTGGCGCCGAGACCCATCAGCATCCAGCTCCTCATGGCCGCGATCGATGTCTGCAGCACGAGCAGGAGAAGGAAGCCAAGCACCAGCGTGAACAGAAGATCGTGATCGGCGGTGACCAGGGCATGATCGACAACCCAGCCCATGAACAGAGGACCAGTCATCGCGAAGACTTCGATGGCGAGCGCGAGGGACAGCTGGTGAGACAGAGCTCGCCTGACGCCGACCATCCGGCCGAGCAACCGCTGAAACCGCACGCGGGGCGGTGTAGCGGCTGGTTCGAAGCGGTCGGTTGGATAAAGTTCAAGCGCCACGCCCGTGAAGTGGCGCGAGACCTCAGTCTGCTTCATGTGGCGCAGTCCAAAGGCCGGATCATGAATAACGACACTGGAGCGCCCGATGCTGACCAGAACCACGAAGTGGTTAAGGTCCCAATGCAGGATGCAGGGCATCCGGAGCTGCGGCAGCTCCTCGATCTCAAGGCGCAGAGGCCGCGTCGCGAAACCGATCTGATCGGCAATGCGGACGAGATCCTTAAGCGTCGCCCCTTTCAGGGAAAAACCGTAGCGCCGGCGCAGGTCTGCAAGGTCGGATTCGTACCCGAAGTAGCTTGCGATCATGGCCAGACTGGCGAGGCCGCATTCGGACGCCTCCGTCTGCAGGATCATTGGGGTGCGGCGCCCCCAGCCAAGGTCTAGGCGTTCGACGGCGCTCATCCGGTCCACTTCCCGCTGATGCTGAACAAGGGCTCAAGCATCCATTCGACTAGACGGCGGCTCTCCAGCAGCACATCGGCCTCAAGCTTCATGCCCGGCTGCAGCGGCATTGGATTTCCGTAGGCGACGAGGGTCTGCTGCTTTAGATCGACGGTGATCCGGTAGACCGGTTCATTGGCGCCATAGAGAGCGGAAAGGCCGGCGAGCTGCTGGGTCATCTCGGCCGGACTGACTGCGGAGCGGGAGACGGAGATCACCACGCCCTCGTGAAACCCGAACTTCTGATAGGGAAATGCCTCGTAGCGCAAGAGCACCCGCTGCCCTTCGCGGAGGAACCCAATCGCGCGGCTTGGGCTGAAAAGCTGCGCCTGTAAGGTGGCGCCAGACGGCACGATATTCATGAGGGGCACGCTCGGCTGGACGCCGCCGCCCCTCTCGATCTGCAGCCCTGTGACAGTGCCATCTTGAGGTGCCATGATCACGATCTCCCGGCGTGCCTCGGCCTCGGCCAGTTCCTGCTCCAGCGCCGCGACATTGCGGTCGATCTCGGCAAGCTGGGTGAGACGCCGGAGCGGAATCTCACGTAAGGACGCCTTCATCAGAAGGTGCTCACGCCGCAGTGTTGCCTGGGTTCGTTCTAAGCCCTGTAGCCTTGCGGCCTGTTGGATCCGCTCTCGCTCGGCCTCTTCCCGGCGCGGTTCGGTAACGATGTCCCGTGTGCGCAGAGCCCGCATCCGCTCCTCAATTTGCTCATTGAGTTTCAATTGCGTCTGCTGCAGGTCGATTTCCTTGGTCAGATGTTTCTGTTCGTCCTCAAGCGCGGCGATGCGCCGAACCAAGTCTGCAGCTTGTTGAGAGAAGAATTGTTCCTGTGTGATTCTCTCCTCAGCCATGCTGTTGCGGCGCTTCGTCAAGCGGTCGACGATCTCCTTCCGCGTCCCGCCGAACGCCTCGCTCTGCATTTCGGTGGATACAGCCAGAAGGGGTATACCCTTTTTGACCTCCATGCCTTCCTTCACATGCACTTGGGTGATCACGCCTGCTTGTGGTGCGAAGACCCGCACCAAACCTTGTTGAGGCACCAGCCAGCCATTGATGTGAGCCTTGCGGGTGTAGGAGGTGAAGAACAGCATGCCGAGAACGGCGGCAGTGGCCAGCAAGGCCAGCGATGCAAACATCCAGTGGGTGATCTTCGGCTCCAGCAGCACGGTTCCGAGCCACTGCGACTGGTGCTCAACCATCACCTCAGGGCGAAACAACGGCTGTAAAGGAGGAGCGTTGCGCTCAGCGATGGAGACCTTGTTAATGGCATGGCTCACAACCGCCACCCTCCTCCGCTCACAATGACCGCACAAGGCATGCCACCCGGCCTTGTCTATGCAGTAATTTTGAGAGCGTCGGCAGAGATTCCCGCCGGCGCTCTGCTTATCACGGCAATTAATACTGGGCCGCTTCAGCTTCTATTTATCCGAAAGGACAAAAAGTGCGGAGAAGATGCCTGATCAGTTGCTAGCACCACGCGTGCCAATGCCGTTAGGATCCGTATTCTCCACAAACTTGTCTGGATCTAGGACGTTGATAGCGTTCCCTACTTCCTTCTTATTGCCCGGATTGCCATAGGCGTCCTGCTTCGGTGGGCAGGGAGGCTTCGGGTAGCATGGGGACGGCGGACAAATAACAAGGGTGCCACCAGAGACGTGGACCAGCTCGTCACTGTTAAGTTCGCGCATGGTAAGTTCCTCTATGTTTCATTGAAAAGGCAGAAAACATTTTGATTTATAACGCGACGCACTTGGGACGTTGCAGCCTTTAGGTTGTGCTTTTTGGCTTGGCGTCGCCATCGAATATCAGTGTATCAAAACCTTGTGTCTGTTCGGAAATGTACTCTCCTGTTATCTCTTAAGGGGAATAATCCCAAATATTCGGGAGCAGAGTACAGCGCCTGCAAATCAACATTCTTCAAAATGAATCGCTCAAAATCCATCATAGGCGCCAGATCATCTTTGATGCCTAAGAGGCTGACTCAAAAAGACATGTGGTCTTTCAGGTCCTTGCGAGCCGTCTGGTCAGCATCCGGATATGGGCGATGAAGACCCATGCCACCGCACTTTCAATAGAGGCTTCGAAGTCCTTGGCCAGGCGGCGGCAGCGTCCAAGCCAACCGAAGGTTCGCTCCACGACCCAGCGGCGCTTGAGGACCGCAAAGCCTTTGACCGCATCCGAGCGTTTGATGATCTCGATCGTCCAGTGCCCGAGAGCGGCGATGTCGTCGCGCAACTTGTCGCCCGCGTAGCCGCCATCGGCAAAGACATGGCGCAGCCACGGATAGAGGGTGCGGACGGACGTCAGCACCTCTACGGCTCCGTCCCGGTCCTGGATCTCGGCGGGATGAACCCTTAACCCGACCAGATGGCCCTGCGTGTCGGTGATGATGTGGCGCTTGCGGCCCTTGATCTTCTTGCCGGCATCAAAGCCGCGCGGGCCGCCGGCTTCGGTGGTCTTCACGGACTGGCTGTCGATCACGCCGGCCGAGGGGCTCGCCTCGCGGCCGGCCCTCTCGCGCGAGGCGGCCACGAGAGCATGGTTGATCCGCTGAAAGGTGCCGTCGCGTGACCAGGCATAGAAGTATCCTTGCACGGTCGAATAGGGCGGAAACTCCTTTGGCAGCTGGCGCCATTGGCACCCGGTCGAGGCGAGATAGAGAATGGCATCGGCCACGGCCCGCAGGCAGGTCATACGCGGACGCCCGATCCGCCGGGCGGCGGGCATGAACGGCTCGACCAGCGCCCATTCGGCATCTGTGAGATTGCTTGCATAGCGCAGTCCATCCCGCCGATACTGTCGGCGAGTGGCCTCGGTCCAAACCATCGTGACCTCCATCGAATCTTTGCAAATCCGACGGAATCACAGCGGCTTGAGGCCACTCAACCTTTTTCAGTCAGCCTCTAAGCCATGCTTAATCATTCGTGTAGGGAAGAAGCCTCTCGAAATTGGAGCGGATGATATTGTGGCATTCACATGCCAATTCTTCGAGATGAGCACTATCGGTAACAGTAATTGTTCCGCGACCCTGCTTAATAAGTCCTGCACCTTGCAGACGACGAGCAACCATGCTGATCGCAGGGCGATGAGCTCCAAGCATTTGAGCAAGAAATTCATGTGTGAGAGGAAGTTCGTCGCGATCGATGTGGTCGCGCATCGTCAGGATCATTCGGCAGCAACGGGACTCTACAGAGTGAGCGGCGCTGCAGACTCCTATTTGTAGAATTTGATTGAATAGAAAATGAAGATAGCAGAATATAATCTTGCGAACGGGTGCGTTGCTCTCGATTTGCTGCCGCAATTGCTCCGTCCTCATGCGTGAGACTTTCCCGCCGACCTGAATGATGCAGCGTCCTTGAGAAACTCCATCGCCGAGCGCCTCGACAAGTCCCACCATCCCTTCACGGCCTATCGTGGCCATCTCCACCGTGCTGCCATCCGACAGAACTGCTAGCAGTGACAGGACTGCATTGTGTGGAAAATATACAAACTCAATGGTGTCTCCAGCCTCATACAGGATCTTGCCCAAGGGAAGATCCATGGTCTCCAAGTGAGATCCTACCGTTTGCTGAATATTGAGATCGAGTCTTTCGAGGAGACGATTTGCGCCCTTATAAGGATATTCGAACCTATAGGGCATGGCTATGCATTCCTCCGATATCATTGCGCTATGGCAATCGCTTCAACTGCCTTGGTGCGAGCAGAATGGAGCGAATGAAGCGCGGTGAAACCTTGGATCCTGGATACATCGTCCCGAACAATACGGCCGTGGAACTGGTCGCAAGGTTAAAACTATCTGACAGCTGTCAGGACAATTATCTGATCTCAAGAAAATAACTTTGCTCACGCGCGTGAGGTCGCGTTTACCCGGAATTTCCATCATCTGGGCGTACACCCGGTGCATGATCCATCCATGCCCAATGACTGGAAAGAGCGCGAGAACCTCGCCAAAATCGATGCCGACATTGCCGAGGCCGAGCGGCGAGTCGCCCAGCAGATCAACCTCATCAGGCGGATGACCCTGAAGAGGCAAGAGACAGGGGAGGCTACGAAGCTGCTCTGGAACTACATGCAAGCCCTGGAGCAATGGCGCAGGCATCGTCAGCTCATCCTGGATGAAATCGCGCGCCAGGAAGGACCAGAGCCCGAGGCTCCCCCTGTTCCATAAAGAGATTCCGCGTATTACGCACCCCAAGGATTCACCGACTGACCCTCGATCTGCGTCCGCTCGATCCAGAGCGCGACGGTCACCGTGATCACCCGCTCCCTGTGTTCGTTGCAGACCTCAACGATGACGACATGGTTCGAGGGCGCCAGCGGCATGTCCTTGGCGATCTCTCCTGCAAGGTGCACCGCATGGCTCTTGGCAGTGTCCAAGTCCTCGAACTCCTCGCCGGCATCATCAGGGCGAAATCCCAGCCCCTCGCAGATGTCGAAATAGTAACGGGACATGGTCGTGCACCCATTGCGAATTACGGAGACCGATTGCTGCCCGCGACGTGCCCTTACGCAGTCCATGAAGCTCAGCGCGAGACGACGCGTCACCACCCGACTCTTCGCCGTCGCGCAGCGCTCCTTGGGTGACTGCGGTGGCGTTTCCCTGGCCTTCCCCCACTGCATCTTTCTGGCGGGCGCGAGACCCCATGCGCGGTCATTGACCGCCCGCAGTCCAGTCACCACCCGCGGGTTTTGGATCGGGCTCCTTATTCGGAGCGCAACGCAACGATCGGATCCAGGTGCGCGGCCCGCCAGGCAGGATAGAACCCGAAGCACACCCCCACCATTCCCGCGAACGCGATCGCGACGGCCAGAGTGCTCACGTCGATGAGAACGGACCACCCCACCGTCATGGCGACCGCCACGGAGCTGGCAATGCCGACCAGCGCCCCGAGCAGGCCGCCCAGGGCCGCCAATGTCACTGCTTCGATCAGGAACTGGGCCAGGATGTCTCTGTCCTGCGCGCCGACCGCGAGCCGGAGCCCGATCTCGCGGGTGCGCTCGGTGACCGAGACCAGCATGATGTTCATGATGCCGATCCCGCCGACGACGAGGGAGACGGCCGCGACCGCGGCGAGCAGCCCCGACAGGGTCCGCGTGGCGGTCTGCTCGATGCCTGCCACCTCGGCGAGATTGCGGATGATGAAGGTCTCGTCCTGTCCGGGCGGGAGGCGGTGACGCTGGCGCAGGAGGTCGCCGATCGCCGGCATGATCTCGGCGGCCGATCCGCCCTCGGCGTACTTGACCGAGATGCCGTGGACCAACCGCGGGCTGGCGCGGTTCATCCCGACAAGCTGGTGGCGGGCCGTCGTCAGGGGGACGAGCGCGACGTCGTCCTGGTCATCGCCCCAGACGCTCTGCCCCTTGCGGTCGAGGACACCGATCACCGTGAACGGCACGCCCCGCAGGCGAACGATGGTGCCGACCGGATCGGCCTCGCCGAATAGCTTCTCGCGGATGGTGGCCCCCAGCAGCACGACCATGGCCGAGCGGGCGTTGTCGTCGAGGGTCATCTCCCGCCCTTCCACGACACCCCACTCGCGGACGGCAAGGAAGTCGGGCGTGACGCCATGGATCGGCGCCATCCAGTTGGATGCGCCGCTCGTGAGCTGGGCCCGGCTGTACAGCACCGGCGCAACCGCCACGACGTTGGGCACCTCCGCCGCGATGGCCCGTGCGTCGTCCTCGTTGAGGCGGGGCGAGGCCCCGCGGCCGAGCCGCACGCTGCGCATCGTCAGGCTGCCCGGGCTGATGCCGATCAGGTTGGCCCCCAGGCTGCGGATCTGGGCCGCGACGTGCTCGCGCGCGCCGCTGCCGACCGCCACCATCACGACGAAGGCGGCAACCCCGATGATGATCCCGAGCATCGTCAGCGCACTGCGCAGCCGATGGGCGCGCAGGGATCGTAGGGCCGTCCTGATGCTAGCCCCCAACATGGTCCGCGCTCGCGCCTGGTAAACAGGGATCGGGACACCGACGCTCGTCCGAGACGACCCGCCCGTCGCGGACGGTCACCACGCGGTCGGCATAGGCGGCGATCTCCGCGTCATGCGTAACCAGAACGACGGTGAGGTCACGTTCGCTCCGGAGACGCCCGAGAATCGCCATGATGTCGCGACCGGTCTGGGTGTCGAGGGCCCCGGTCGGCTCATCCGCCAGCAGGATCATGGGGTCGTTGACCAGGGCGCGCGCGATCGCGACGCGCTGCTGCTGTCCGCCCGACAACTCGGCGGGCGTGTGCCGGATCCGGTGCGCGAGGCCGACCTCGCCGAGAAGAGCCAGGCAGCGGCGGCGCCGCTCGGTGGCCGGCACGCGGGCGTAGAGAAGCGGCAACTCGACATTCTCGAGCGCGGTGATCCGCGGCAGCAGGCTGAAGGACTGGAACACAAACCCCAGCTTCCTGTTGCGGATCGCGGCAAGCGCCCGGCGTGCGAGGCCAGTGACCTCGATGCCGTCGAGCCAGTAGCGGCCCTGGCTCGGGGTGTCGAGGCAACCGATCAGGTTCATCAGGGTCGACTTGCCGGAGCCCGACGGCCCCACGACGGCGACGAACTCCCCCTTCTCGATCGCGAGGCTGACCCCGTCGAGGGCCCAGACGAGGTCACCCCCGATCCGGTAGCTGTGGCGCAGTGCTTCCGTGCGGATCAGCGTCACGGCCGCAGGTCTCCTACCAAAGCCGGAAGGTGGCAAGGGGCGACGCGGCGGCGGGGCTCGCCGAGGCCCGCCCCACCACGACGGCCTGGCCGACGTCCAAGTCGCCGGCCAGCACCTCCGTCATGCGGCCGTCGCTGATCCCGAGGCGCAGCGGCACCGGGGTCGGCTGCCCCTCCGGTCCGAGGACGAAAACCTGACCGGGCGTGCCCGGCTGATGGGGCGCAGCCCCAGCCGGGCTCGCGACCGCTCCCTGCGCCATGGTTTCGGGGGCGGATTCCGGCGGCCGGTACCGCAGCGCCGTGTTGGGCACCTTCAACACGTCCGTCTTCCGGCCGACGACGACCTGGAGATTGGCCGTCATCCCGGGCAGGAGGGCTTCGTCGGGGTTTTCCGTCGCGATCACCGCCGTGTAGGTAACCACGTTCTGCACGGTCTGGGGAGCCTTGCGGATCTGCTGGACGGTTCCGGTGAACGACCGGCCCGGATGGGCGTCCACCGTGAAAGTGACGGGCTGCCCGATGGCAAACCGGCTGACGTCAGCCTCCACCACCGAGGCCTCGACCTGCATCTGCCGCAGGTCCTGCGCGATCGTGAACAGGGTCGGGGCTTGCAGGCTGGCCGCCACGGTCTGCCCGCGGTTGACGCTGCGGTTGACCACGGTGCCTGTGACGGGAGCACGGATGAAGGTCCTCTCGAGGTCGATCTGGGCTTGGCGCAGGATCGCTTCCTTCTGCGTCACCTGGACTGCTGCCGCGACGAGTTGAGCCTCGGCCATCCTGGCTGCCGCTTCAGCGGCACGGATCGCCGAGGCCTGTGAAAGCTCCTGGGCCCGCGAGGCCGCGAGCTGGGCCTGGGCCGAGCGATGCGCGCTCTGGACGCGCTCCCAGTCGCTGGCCGAGACGATCGCGCGCTCCGCCAGCGACTGCTTGCGGTCGAGGTCGCGCTTGGCGTCGTCCGCCGCCAGTTCTGCCCGTACGGTCTGCGCCTTTGCGACCGCCAGGGCCGACTTGGCATTGTCCAGTTCGGCGCGGACCCGCTCCACCTCGGCCTGGTGGACCGGCAGGCCGGCCCGAACCGTCTTGAGCTCCGCCTGTGCCTGAGCCATCCGGGCCTCGTAGATTTCCGGGCTGATCCGCGCGATCACCTGGCCCTGGGTGACGGCGGAATTGAAGTCGACGAAGAGTTCGCTGACTTGGCCCGAGACCTGCGACCCGACCTCCACGAGCACGACGGCATTGAGGGTACCGCCGGCGGTAACGGCGGAGATGAGATCACCTCTTTCCGTTGGGACCGTTCGGTAGGCCGACAGCTCCCGACCGCCTGGAGCGGGCGGCATGGAGCCTCGCATGCCCGACAGGACGGACGGCATGGCGCCCTCCGGGACCAAGTCGCGCGCGGGCAACAGCACCCCGGCCACGATGAGGACCGCAAGCAGGAAGATCCGTGTCATGGCGGTTGTCCCATGGCTATGCCCGGCACCCCGCAAGAGGGTGCCGGGCCATGATCACGGGAGCCGGGGGCGTCGCCGCCTCCGGCTCGGTTTCGAGGGACCGCAGGGCGCCTAGAACTGGCCGGGCGGGCACTTGTCGCTGCCCGTCCCATCGCAAACTGGACCGCTCGTCTTGTTGTCGATATTCCCCTGGCCACTGGTCGCCGAGGTGAATTTCGGATTCTTGCCTTCTTCAGTGCAGATCACCTCGCCGTTCACACGGTCGAACTCACCACCCTGCGCCTCGCATTGTTCCTGGGACGGCGAGACCGCCCATGCGGCAGGGGGCGCAATCGCGAATGCGGCCGTGGATGCAAGGATGGCGAACGAAAGAATGCGCGGCATGACTGCCTCCTGTTCGAAGCGAAAGGTCACATGAACTGGGGCCTAGAACTGCCCGGGCGGGCACTTGTTGCTGCCTGTGCCGCCGCAGTCGGTGTCCTGATCCTGCTCCTGCTTGTTGCTGATGTTCCCCTGGCCGGTCGTCGTCGTGGTCGTCGTCTCGGTGAACTTCGGATTCTTGCCTTCTTCTTCCTCGACGATGATACACTCCACCTGCCCGCCTGATTTGGTGAAGGTGCCGCCTGCCGCCTCACACTCCCGCTGGGAGGGGGATTGTGCCCATGCGCCAGGTGGCGCGATAGCAAACGCGGCCGCGGATGCGAGAATGGCTAGTGAAAGAACACGCGTCATGATTGCCTCCCATCAGAAGCAAATGGTCACAAATGGTCATATGAGCCGAGGCGGTGCCTAGAACTGCCCGGGCGGGCACTTGTTGCTGCCCGTGCCGCCGCACTCGGTGTCCTGCTCCTGCTTGTTGCTGATGTTGCCCTGGCCGGTCGTGGTCTCCGTCTCGGTGAACTTCGGGTTCTTGCCTTCCTCAACGATGACACACTCCACCTGCCCGCCTGATTTGGTGAAGGTGCCGCCTGCGGCCTCGCACTCCCGCTGGGAGGGGGATTGCGCCCATGCAGACATAGGGGCCATGGCAAACGCGGCTGCGGATGCAAGGATAGCGAGCGTAAGAACACGCGTCATGACTGCCTCCTTCTAGAAGCAAAAGATGTGCATGCTGGCCGCGAGTACTTGAATATACGTTCCTCCAACATGATCACTGGAGCATGCGTACTGATATCGCGGAAGGATATTTTGCGCCCTTGCCTCTGCGATAGCAACAGAACCAGATTAACTAGTATGGAAAATAAGTATTATATGATGGTATAGAAAAACATATGTTATTGCTAAGTATATACTTGAGACAATGATTAAATTATTTGCTTTATTTCTGAAAATTGCCACAAATATTCTATATTTGGGAAGTAAAACATGCCGTATGGGCGCACTTTATCTTCGCAACGCCGGATAATGTCCCTCAGCATGCGGGAAATAGCAGCATTGCGGTGCTACGGACCCGCCGCTGCGGCCCGTTCTCCTAGGCCGCATGGATCGGCTTCGACGGTCGTGAACCTATTGCGTGCATCTCCCCGCAGCAACCGCTGGAGGACCACGTGGGCCTCTTTTATATGAGATTTATATTTTGCCTCCGCGCGGGCGTCCTCGCGTGGAACGCTTTTACATCGAGAGCGTAGGTCTTCTGCTGAGGTCGTCTCGTTCCAGACGGTTCATTTGCAGGCCGTTTGCTTGCGGTGCCACGCGAAAAGGGTGCGGGACTTCGTTGAGGCGCGCGGTTCCCAGCATCGGCCATGGGTGGAGATGAAGACCCATGCGCGATGCCGACAGCAGGGCTGCCGGACCCATCAACCGTGACGTTCCCTTGGCGGAAGGCTTCCAAGGCTTCTTTCGGGAACTGCCATCCGGTCCATGGCCTTTCGGAATTGCGCTGGCGGTGTTCGTCGGCACACTCGGTTCCACGCTGCTCGCGGAGGATGTCGTCGGCGTCGATGTCATCGACACCATCTTCCTCCTCGCGATCGGGGCCGTAGCGATCCGGTGTGGACTATGGCTCTCGCTCGCCTGCGCCGCCGTCAGCGCGCTGGCCTACGACTTCTTCTTCGTCCCGCCGCTCTACGCATTCAAGCCAATACGTCCGGAGAACGTCGCCACGTTTTCAGTCTTCCTACTGGCTGCGGTCATTGCCAGCTACCTGGCCGCACGGATCCGCGCCGAGACATTCGCGGCCCAGCAATGCGCGGCCACGGCCGAGGCGCTCTACGCCTACAGCCAGCGGATCGCGACGATCACGGATCTGGACGAGCTGCTTCAGGCCACGGTGCAGCAGATCGCCACGATGCTCGATCTCGAGGCCGTGCTGCTGCTGCCTGGTGCGACGGGACAACTCGCGGTTCGGGCAAGCACCTCATCCTGGCGGGAGATCGAGGCGTCAGCGGATGGTGATCCTGGCGTCCGGCGCGCCGACGTCCGGTTTCTGGACCTGCGGACGAACGACGCGGTGATCGGCCGGGTCGGGATCGCGCGACGCGCGACGCGCAATGCAAGAAATGAAAGCCTCCTGACGGGCGACCGGCAGAAGACCCTTGAGGCCCTCCTCAGCCAAGCCGCCGTCGCGATCGAGCGCATCCGGTTCGGGCGGGAGCGGGACGAGGCCCGCCTGGCGGCGGAGACCGAGCGGCTGCGCGCGGCCCTGCTCACCGCGCTCTCGCACGACCTGAAGACGCCGCTCGCGTCGATCCTGGGCGCGATCACCGCCTTGCGGCAGGACCGGGACCTCTACGGCAAGATGGCCCGTGACGAGCTGGAGAGCATGATCCAGGACGAGGCCGAGCGGCTCAGCCGCTTCGTGACGAACCTGCTCCACATGACCCGCCTGGAAGCAGGCGCCATCGTCCCCGACCGCCAGCCCGTCGACCTTGGCGAGGTGATCGGCTCGGCCCTTCGGCAGGCCGCCCCGGTGCTGGGTAGCCACCCGCTTGAGGTCGACCTCGACCTGGACCTGCCCCTGCTCGACCTGGATGCCGGCCTGCTGGAGCACGTGCTGGTGAACCTGCTCGACAACGCCGCCAAGTACGCGCCGGCGGCCTCGCCCATCACGCTCAGGGCGCACCAGGAGGCCGGGGGCGTTGCCGTCGCGGTCGCCGACGAGGGGCCGGGCCTCCCGCCCGGTGATCCCGAGCAGGTGTTCGAAATGTTCCGCCGGGCGTGCGGCTGGGACCGGCCGGCGCCCGGCACGGGGCTGGGGCTTGCGATCTGCCGCGGCTTCGTCGCGGCGCTCGGTGGCAGGATCCGGGCCGCCAACCGGGCGGGCGGGCCGGGGGCGGTCTTTACCATCACCTTCCCGGAGGCCCTCTTCTCCGCAGTCAAGGCCAGCGATCCGTGAACGCCGGGAGCGCCTCCATCCTGGTCGTCGATGACGAACCCTCCATCCGCCGTCTCCTGCGCACCACCCTCGCGGGCCATGGCTACCGCATCCTCGAGGCCGCGAGCGGGCAGACAGCCCTGGACATGCTGGCGCGCGAGCCGCCCGACGTCGTTCTGCTCGACCTGGGGCTGCCCGGCCTCGACGGCGTCGAGGTGATCCGCCGCCTGCGCGGCTCGGGCTCGCGGGTGCCGATCATCGTGCTCTCGAGCCGCAACGGCGAGGCCGAGAAGGTCGAGGCCCTCGATCTTGGGGCCGACGACTACGTGACCAAGCCGTTCGGCATGGCCGAGCTGGTGGCGCGGATCCGCTCGGTGCTTCGCCGACAGGTCCGGGAGCAGGGGGCCGAGCCGGTGTTCAGGAGCGGCGACCTGACCGTGGACCTCACGCGCGGGCTCGTGCGGGTGGGCGGCCGGGAGGTGGGGCTGACGAACAAGGAATGGGACATTCTGCGCCTGCTGGTGAGGAACGCCGGCACGGTGCTCACCCACCGGGCGATCATGCGGGAGGTCTGGGGAACGAAGGGGGACGTGCAGTACCTGCGTATCTACGTGCGCTCCCTGCGCCAGAAGCTGGAGCCGGACCCGGAGCAGCCGCGCCACATCCTGACCGAAACCGGCATCGGCTATCGGCTGCGGACCGACGACTGAGGCCGGAGTGGCGCTCGAGCTGAAGATGGGCCTCGCCCCTGCTGGAATGACCGCAACCATGTGAGTGTGAGCATCCTGAAACCGGACTGCTTTCCTGACCTATCCTGTCCGGTGACAAATCAATCGCGACAGCCATCAATAATCCAGCTTGGGTGCGATGATGGGATCGGATCCTGTGCTGCTGAGAGCACTGCCATGTGGCTGCGGGCACGCGACAGGGCTCAGGCAGGTCGGCGACTGCTCGGCGACGTTGGGGAAGGCCGAGATTGCGCCTTAGTGCCGTTCGGTAGGCATCGCTCGTCATCCTGCTGGGCCACTATTGGCTGGCAGAAGGGTGAGCGCACGGCGATCTCTCAAGGTGCAGTCCTTGAAGGGGTTCCTCGGGCTCAAGTCTCGCGGATGAGCCAGTTCCGGATCATGGCGGTGGTGGCGAGCAAAGCTGCCCCGGCAACGGCAAAGACAAAGACTTCCATCAGAACGTGCGGGAGCAAGTCGCCTTCAGGGACATAGTGCCATGAAGGCGGGCAGAAGGCATGACAGAATTGTTCCATGATCGCCAGGAGCATGCCAAGCAATCCGCCGTACGTACCAAGACGAACAGCGTCCCAGCGGCTCCTGTCATTAGGCATATTGTCGTTCTCTGTTCAATATAGACCCAGTGAATCCGTACGCTATTTCACGCTGGATGCTCGCACAGACGCTGCTGATCCGTGACGCATTGGTATTGGACCAGTCTCTCAAACGGATATTGCCGGTGGAAGACTAAAAAATGTCCTTGTCTCGCCCTGTGCAGGCCCGGATTTCTCTTTTGCCTTGGCCGGACATCTTGAGTTGAAGGATGTCACATGCAGCAGGATGAGTTCTTTCCTCTCGACGCCATTCCGCCCCGGGTGCGCAGAGCGATCTTACACGAGTTTCAGGGGCGCTGGCCCACTGTTCAGGAAGTCTCCCAAATCTCCGATCGCCACTGGTTGGCAACGCCCGACATCGGCCCCTCCACCCTGGAGAAGATTCACTGTGTCCTGCGCCCACAGCCGTGTCAGGGCGACAGCGCCTCACCCCAACTGACCGATGCCGAGTTGTTGACTCGGCTTGAGTTCCTCCAAGAGGAGCTTCGGCGCATCCAGCGCACCTTGAATGCCAGATCGGCAAGACTTCAAGAAAGCTCCTCCAGAGCCAAGGGCGTGTGAGTTCTCCTCCTCATGAGGTCCTCACGACGATGCCGGTCTCCGATCCGGTTAAGGCGCCCGCAAACTCGACGCCTGCCGTGCCCGGTCTGCCAGGCGGCGGCTTCCAGATTACGAGAATCGGCCGTCGCAGTTTGCCCCAATGAGCCAATGGCTTGCCACTTTAGGACCCAAGACGAGGCGTGAGCGCCCATGTCGCGGGTTGCGCCGCATCGGAACAGAGGCGTTCATGCGATCCGTCCCGGTACGAATCCGCGCCTGCCTTCACCTTGCTGGTCAATGTGTTGCGTACCTGGGACTGAAACAGACGTAACCGACATGGCGAAGGCCGGAGGTGTTCATGTGCCGGCGGCTCGGGTTGGAAGGACCGCTAATGGCACTGGGCTGACCTTATCCCAAGTTCCGCGATTGCGCGCTGAGCGGACTTTCCTTTGATCCGCTCAATGTTATACTTTGACGTTATACTTTGACCCGTTGCAGACGTCCAATAGTCCATGGGTTGGAGGCAAACCGTGGGTGGAGATCTGTTATCGGCCTTCGGGTCAGTGTTCTAAATGTTCAAGCCTCTGGGTCAGGCCGGGGAGGCCCCGCCTCGGAGACACATCAGAGGACGGCTTCGATGAGAAAGGGGCCGCGGCGCAACAGAGCGCCCTCGAAGAGCCGCACGAACTCCTCAACCGTGCTGGCGCGTCCTGCCTCTACGCCCAGGCCCCTCGCCATCGCAAGCCAGTCGAGCGCCGGCTCGTCGACGGTGAGCATGCGCTGCGCATTGCGGCCGAACTCGTTCACGCCGACATTGCGCATCTCGCCCTGGAGGATCGCATAGGCGCGGTTCGCGAACACAATGGTGATCACATCGAGGTTTTCACGCGCCTGCGTCCACAGCCCCTGTACCGTGTACATGCCGCTGCCGTCAGCCTGGAGGCCGATGACCTTGCGATCGGGGCAGGCGATCGCCGCGCCAGCCGCAAGCGGGATGCCGATGCCGATGGAGCCGCCGGTGATGTGCAGGTAATCATGTGGCACACTGTCCTGCGATAGGGCGAAGAACTGTCGGCCCGATGTGATGGCCTCGTCGCAAATGATGGCGTTCTCCGGCATCATTCGGGCGACGACGCGCGAGATTGCATCCGCGGTCAAACGCCCCGCCGGCAGCGGGTCTGCGAGAGCAGCGGACCGGAGGATGGGCGCCGGCCTATCCGGCCGCACCCCGAGTTCGTCTGCAAGCCAGGCGAGAGCCCCCTTGAGGTCCTGCCCGAGCTGTGCCAGCTCGATCACCTCGCAATCGTCACGCACGAGCCGCCCGGGCTTGCCCGGATAGGCGAAGAAGGCTACCGGCACCTCAGCGCCGACAAGGATCAGCACCTCGACGTCACGCAGCATCTCCAGCGCCAGATCGATCGGATAGGGAACCCGCGCGACCGGGACGCGGCCGACGCCGCGCTCAATGCGTCCGTTGAATGCTTGGGCGGTCAGCCGCAGCCCTGTAGCTTCAGCGATGCGGCCGGCAATTTCGAGCGCATCCGCCCGCAGGGCCCGGCTGGTGAGCATGAGGGCTGCGCGCCGGCCCGAGCGGACGGCGTTCGCCGCTGCCAGGACCGCCTCTGCCGCCAAGGGCTCCGGCTTGGGGACTACAGTCCGCTGGATCGGCCTCTCCGACACCGCGCCCCAGGCGGCATCGGCGGGCAGGATCAGGGTCGTGATGCCCGGCAGGGACATGGTCGCTTGATAGGCTGCGGCCGTATCCGGCCCGACGCTCTCGGCATCGGCGATCCGCCGGACCCAGTGCGACATCGGTCGGGCGAGGCTCTCGATATCGCTCGTCAGCGGTGCATCATGTTGGAGATGATAGGTGGCGTGATCGCCGACCACGTTGATCATCGGCGTATGGGCGCGCCGTGCATTATGGAGATTGGCGAGCCCGTTGGCGAGCCCGGGTCCCAGATGGAGGAGAGTGGCGGCCGGCCTGTCGGCCATTCGGGCGTAGCCGTCGGCGGCGCCAGTGACCACGCCCTCGAACAGGCCGAGCACGCAGCGCATCCGCGGCTTGCGGTCGAGCGCCGCCACGAAATGCATCTCGGAGGTTCCGGGATTGGCAAAGCAGACGTCCACGTCGTTCGCGAG
The DNA here is from genome assembly GCF_016864375.1 of Microvirga sp. VF16. GTDB lineage: Bacteria > Pseudomonadota > Alphaproteobacteria > Rhizobiales > Beijerinckiaceae > Microvirga. Next base: position 2,225,275 of record NZ_CP069354.1, read on the forward strand.
CAGCACGTCACACAGGCGGTCGGCACCGTTCATATCGTCCTCGCTTGTCGTATCTCGGCCCAGGAGCCGAGGGGGATCGTATCCCTCCGGTCGGGAAGCCGTGCGCATGCCATTCGGCGGCTTTCCAAGTCCTGTTCTGCCATGGCCTGAAAGGCCCTGCGTCAGGCCAGAACACGCCCTTATGTGATGACGAAGACTTGGGCCTCCTCGTACTCAGCTCGGGCAACTTGGAAGTGGAGTTCCAGCCAGAGTGCATCGCTTACCGGATGGCCCGTCGATGTCATCCTTGCGTCGATCATGGGATATCTCATCAGCCTATGGTAGCGCAGCCACGAACCCTGGTCCTGTCACGATGCCTGATTGATCCCGCCACAACTGTTGATAGGAGGCAGTAACTGCGCAGAACATGCCTACGCGAGCCAACTGCCGCTCTGCACGAGGTTACTTTGGCTCCCGCGTGCGGGAGCCTGGGAAGTTTGAGCCCGTCCCGATAACCTTTCGGGTGCCCCTGAAAATCCCCCTACAAACTTCCATTCTGACCGCGATGCAAAGGTCCTAAACTGGCACGGGGCGGAAGTAAACCAAACGTCGGCTCAAGAAAGGAACAGCAGACGTCCCTGAAGGATCGGCAATTTCCTTCCGTGGCCCCATACAGACCTTGCGTGTTCAAATCAGAAGAGCAGCTAGGCTTGAGTGCCGATGCGCACCCGAAAGCGTCCACGCCCCTACCGAGTGTTCGGGCTTTGGAGGAACGCGAGCAGATCGAGCGCGACATCGTCCGGCGCCTCCCACTGGGGATCATGGCCGATCTCGGCGCTGATCTTGACTATCGCGCCGGGGATGCGCGTGGCGAGGTGCTCCTGCTCGTCCCGCGAGAAGACGCCGTCGCGGTCGCCGCCCAGGATCAGAACCGGGCAGCGGATCCGGGCGAGATCCGGTTCGGGATCGGCCGCGAGAAGGCCAGACAGCGCGGCCTTCCAGACCCGCGCCGGGAGCTTCAGGCTCTCGGCCACGATTCGCTCGAAGAACGCCGCCGGCACCGGGCGGTGGATGGTGCTGGCCTGGAAGGCACGGACGAAGTCCTCGCCGATAGGATCGTCGAGCGCCTCGACCTCCCGCAGCAGGTCCTGAGTGATCGGGTTGCACGCTGTCGCGGCCGAGCCAACGAGGACCAAGCGTTCAACGCGCTGGGGAGCTTGAGCCGCGACTGCGCGGGCGATGAAGCTCCCCATCGAATGGCCGACCACGGCGGCCTCTGCGATGCCGAGCAGGTCTATGAGCTGGATGGCGTCTCTGGCTAGATCGGCGGGCGCATAGCCATCAATGGGTCGGTCCGAATCTCCATGCCCGCGCTGGTCCGGGACGATCATATGCCAGTCCGCCGGGAGGAGCGGGAGAATGCGGCTGAAGGATACCCAGGAGTCGGAATAGCCGTGCAGCATCAGCACGGCCCGGCCGTCCTCCGGCCCCTGCTCGGCCACATGCAGGCCAAGGCCAGACGGCAGGTGATATTTCGCGAACCGCAGATCGGTTGACATGGCCGCCAGTGTACCGTGGGGGAGAGAAGACGAGCAATGGTGGCCTGCCTGTTCAGCCTTCAACGGATCTGGATGGTTCCGCTCTACGTAAGATTAGGATTGTCGCCCTCTGGCACTTCCCTGAAATACGCCGAACGTCCGCTCATGTGTGGAGCAGCAGACTGTCCCAAGGCACTTGCAGGTTCCTGGGGTGACCGAGAGTGTGCCAAAACGCTGACGGGGCCTTGCCAAGGGCAGCTTTATGTCTTGCAGGTTTAAACGAGCCGAGGATTTCCCAGTGTAAGGGCGTCGAATTGTACAAACATTTCGTTGAGATCAGGCTGCTTTGGGTTTTGACACAGGCTCGACCCATTCCGGACTTTGCCGTTCCGGAGTTCCAGCAGGCCTGCTGCGGACCGGATGGGTTTGACTGGTTGTTTGTCGAGATCATGCGCACGCTGCTGGCCCGTGAACTGCACTCGGATCAGGGAGACCGTTGGCGCGATGAGTGGCCAAGTGGCATTGCCACCTCGCGCAGGCCAAGGAAACACCGGGGACTTCATCCGCTATGACCTAGGGGCATTCGTGGTATGCTGCGCTCGGCTGCGGGGCGTTCTCGAACGGGAGGCTCTCATGTATGCCGTGATCCGCAAGTTCAACAAAATGCGTTCGGTTGATGAGGTCGCCCGGCGGGCCGAGGCCGGCCTCGCGCCGATCCTGCGGCAATCGCCTGGGTTCCGGGGCTACTATGTCGTGAATGGCGGCAACGACGTCGGCGTTTCGATCAGCCTGTTCGATACCCAGGACGCAGTGCAGGAGGCGCATCGGCGCGCCATGGCCTGGATCAAGGACAACATCAGCGACTTCTATGAGGGTGAGCCCGAAGTGACCATGGGCGAGGTCGTCGTGAGCGTTCCGGGCCAAGGGGCAACGGCCGCCTGACCTCAGGCATTCCTCGACAAGCGAGTCGGTTGTCCGGCTCGCATCCCCGCAGGGGATCCTGCCAAGAGCAGGGATGGCCGGCGACAGTTTTGAGGAGCAGGCAGGCACCATCATCCTCGTGACAGTGATGCTGGCCATCGTGAGCTACTCGTTCCTGATGGACATCGTCCCTCGAACGTGAATCGGCCCACGAGGCTCAGTTTCCAGCGCAAGGGCTGACCGCCCAGCGCCTGAACCCCAAGCCCATTCCATAAACGCCGTCCACACATACCTTCCGCGAAATTCACGAGGCTGGTTCCTCATGCGCGTTGGTCTCGCCCTAACCCCTATTGGGGAGGCGCGCAGGCCTGATCCTGCCCAAAATCCGGCGCAGGGTGAGCAAATCGCTGTGACGCGGGCGCGCTCGCGGCGGCATCGGAGGCGGACATGTCGATCGATTTCCGGAGGCTTTTGTTCTTTGGCGACAGCATCACCGATGAAGGGCGTCTGCTAGAACCGTTTCGGCCTGACCCGCCCTATGAAGGCGGCCGCTTTACCAACGGCCTCGTCTACGCCCAGGTGCTGACCCAGGAACTCCAGGACTTCGGCGTCCGATCCAACAACTACGCCTATGGCGGCGCAAACGCCGTGCCGTCGGAGCCGCAGCAGTACGTCATTGGCCTCGATGCCCAGGTCACGGAATTCGAGATCGGCTACCTGTTCGGCGCGCCGAGCGGCAGTGCCGCCGTGATCTTCATCGGCGGCAACGACTATCACGACGTCAACCCGAACGATCCGACGATCGTCAACAGGGTGATCGAGCGCATCGATGACGCGGCCGGGCGGCTGGCGCGCCGGGGCGTCGACGAACTCATCCTCTTCAACCTGCCGCTCTCCTCGCAGATTCCCCGCTGGCAGCTCCTGTCCCCCGCCGAGCTGGCGGCCGAGGACACGATGATCGACGCCCACAATGACCGCCTGCTGACGCTCAAGGCTGCCTACGACAGTGCCGGCGTGCCGACCACCATCGTCGACGTCGAGCGCCTCCTCCACGAGGTCCGCGGCGAAATCGAGACCTTCGGCCTGAAGGCATACGACGCCCCCCTCTACCTTCTCGACGAAGACGACAGGCCCGTGCGGAATGGGGCCACGATCCAGTTCGATCCCGACGAGGTCGCCTTCTTCGACCCGGTCCATCCCTCGGCCGCCGGCCACGGCATCCTCGCGGCCTTTGCCGAGGCGACCTTGCGGGCCGACCGTGTCACATTCCGCGGGGATGCCAACAATGTCGTGAGCGGTATCTCCGGCGCGGACTTCGTGGTGGCGGGCCTGGGCAACGACTCGGTCCTCGCGGGAGCCGGCAACGATGTCGTCCTTGCCGGCATCGGCAATGACACCGTCAGTGGCAGCGACGGGTCCGACCTCGTCATCGGCGGCCGCGGCAATGACGTGCTCACGGGCTCCCTCGGCAGTGACCTCCTTGCCGGCAACGCGGGTAATGACACCGCCAGCGGCGGCGACGGCCATGACATCCTGCTCCTCGGCGTCGGCCTCGACAGCGCCAGCGGTGGCACCGGCAACGACCTCCTGATCATCACCGATGACGCCCTGAGCGGTTTGGATACAATCATCGGCGGGACGGGGACCGACACGCTGCGGCTGGAGGTCTCCCAAAGCGTCTACGACTCAGCCGCCTTCCAGGCCGAGGTGCGGGCCTTCGTGCCCGGCGCGGAGACGGCGCTCTCGATCGGCGTGACGGTGCGCGAGGTCGAGCGCCTCGAAGTCTATGTCGATGACACCCTAAAGCTCTTCGCCGGCCTCGCGGCCGCCAGCCAGGGCACGACCGCCGCGGCGCGGCTGCGGGACGGGGACCTGTGGGGACTGGTGTGAGCGGGCCGGGCGGATCAAGCCCAATCAGGTCTCGAAGGTATACCCTGAAGGTGAAGGGCAGCCTTGAGGCGGAAACGGGCCACGCGGTCCTGGGGATGCTCGCCCGGGAACCCTGATGTCCTCCTGCTTGATCTCGGCCTGGCAGATCTCGACGGCGTCGAGGTGATCCGCCGCCTGCGCGGCTCGGGCTCGCGGGTGCCGATCATCGTGCTCTCGAGCCGCAACGGCGAGGCCGAGAAGGTCGAGGCCCTCGATCTTGGGGCCGACGACTACGTGACCAAGCCGTTCGGCATGGCCGAGCTGGTGGCGCGGATCCGCTCGGTGCTTCGCCGACAGGTCCGGGAGCAGGGGGCCGAGCCGGTGTTCAGGAGCGGCGACCTGACCGTGGACCTCACGCGCGGGCTCGTGCGGGTGGGCGGCCGGGAGGTGGGGCTGACGAACAAGGAATGGGACATTCTGCGCCTGCTGGTGATGCATGCCGGCTAAGTGCTCACCCATCGGGCCATCATGGAGAAGGTTTGGGGGATGAAGGGGGACGTGCAGTACCTGCGTATCTACGTGCGCTCCCTGCGCCAGAAGCTGGAGCCGGACCCGGAGCAGCCGCACTACATCCTGACCGAAACCGAAACCGAAACCGGAATCGGCTATCGGCTGCGGACCGATGATTGAAGCTGGATCGACTTGCAGGCGGCGGCGCCCCAGCCCCCGTCTCACCCAGCCTGACTGACAGTTCTGCTACTTTGCGCAACCAGCGATATTTCAATTTGGGTGCCACATGAACTTGTGAACCGGGAAGGTCTGTTCATGGCACTCCTGAGCCTACGTCCGAAGGCAGCAATCCTCGCGTAACCAGACACTCCTCAAGGGCCGCGAATTTCATGGCCTGATCCACTCCGGACCATCCTGAGGTTGGGACACGTGGCTGACGGAGCGATTGTTCCCACCGCCGACGACGGAAGAAACCGCTTCGGCAAGTTCAGCGCGACGGCGGGCTCGAAGTCCCGAAAACGGACCTTCCTTCGAATGCCCCTGTCCTTCCATTGGACCGCAACAGACCTTTGCAGTGACCGCTTCGCGGATCCTGTTCCTGTCGAAGGCGGCTCTCTCGTGAAGCGTCGCCACATGACCGTCTCAGTGGTATCATGAACCAGCACGGTCGCGGTGTCGGGCAGCCGGATGGTGCATGTCGCGTCAATCGCCCAGGCTTCATCCGGCGGATCTCCTGAGGGAGAGACAGCCATGGCGACTGCAAGAGCGGAGCGGCGGCTGGCCGCGATCCTGGCCGCTGACGTCGTCGGCTATTCCCGCCTCGTCGAACATGACGAGGCTGGGACGTTGTCGGCCCTGAAGGTTCTGCGCCGGGAAGTGATCGATCCGCTGCTGGCCGAGCATCAGGGCCGTATTGTCAAGCTGATGGGCGACGGTGCGCTTGTGGAGTTCGGCTCGGTCGTCGATGCCGTCGCGTGCGCGCTCGCCATCCAGAAGGGCGTTGCCGAGAATCAGGCCGATATCCCGACGGAGCGACGCATCATCTTCCGGATCGGCGTCAATCTCGGTGATGTGATCCACGAGGTGGATGGGGATCTCTACGGCGATGGTGTCAACATCGCGGCCCGCCTTCAGACCCTGGCGGATCCAGGCAGCCTTTGCATTTCCGGCACGGCGTACGATCACCTCCAGGGCAAGCTTGACTGCGACTACGAGTACCTCGGCGAACGCGCGCTCAAGAACATGGAGCGGCCGGTGCGACTGTACCGCCCCCTTCCGGAAGGGACGACCGCACGAACGGCATCGCCCAGGCCCGCACTTCCGGACCGACCATCCATTGCCGTGCTGCCGTTCAACGCCATGAGCGCCGACCCGGAGCAGGACTTCTTCAGCGATGGGCTCACCGAGGACATCATCACCGCGCTGTCCAAGCTCAAGGGCTTCTTCGTGATCGCCCGCAACACGATGTTCACCTACAAGGGAAAGACCGTGGATGTGCGCGCCATCGGCCGCGAACTCGGGATCCGCTATGTTCTCGAGGGGAGTGTCCGCAAGTCCGGCAACCGCATCAGGGTGACTGCGCAGCTCATCGATGCGGCCTCCGAAGCCCATCTCTGGGCCGAGAGGTACGACGGCGACCTCGGCGACATCTTCGTCATTCAGGACGAAATCACCGCAAGCATTGTCGGCCGTATCGGGCCTGAACTCATGGCGGCAGAGCATGCCCGCGAAAGCCCCAAGCCGCATCATGGCCTCGATGCCTGGGAATGTGTCGTGCGGGCGAGGTTCCTGTGTTCCCAGTTGTCTAAGGAAAGCAGCCAAAAGATGCTCCCTCTGCTCGATCGGGCGATCGGGCTGGCTCCCGATTATGCCCAGGCGCTCGCCATGAAAGGTTGGATTACGATGTGGCGCGCGTTCCAGGGGTGGGAGGACATGGGATACGCCCTGGCCCTTGCCGGGGATGTCGTCCAACAGGCCATTGCCGCGGACGACAAGGAACCGTGGGCTTACCTTGCGCAGACGATGATAGCCTATGCGATGCGTGACGATGCCCTGACGATGGCAGCGGTCAGCCAGGCTGTCGCGATCAACCCCAACTCCGCGTTTGCCCACGGCCAGTTGGGACTTGCGCATGCCAACGGGGGCCGCGCGGCGGAGGCCATTCCCTGCATCGACTACGCCCTCAGACTGAGTCCGCGCGAGGCTTTTCTCGGCGACTTTCAGTTCTACTACGCCATGGCTTACTTCCAGGGCGCGAATTACGAGCTTGGATTGAGTTATGCACGGGAGGCGCATCGCTTGCGGTCCGGCCATGCATATCCGCTGATCATCGGCACGGTCTGTGCCGGACTTCTGGACAACCACGAGGCTGCCACGGATTTGCTCGGGCGGCTCAAGTCGCTGGTCCCTGACATCTCACGGGACGCGGTCGAAGCAGCATCTTGTTTCGTCCGCGCCGAGGATCGGGCGCGCCTGATCGAGGGACTTGCCCGAGCCGGCCTGGATTGACGGGTTGGATTGACCTCGAGAACCGATCGCTTCCCGGTGAGGGGCGTTCCCGGCAGCATGTCGCGACGACTTTCGGAGGGGCATTGCAGATAAGGCGAGCTTGCGGCTTGTGGTTATATAGTTGCGAGACTGAATGTTGCTCGAGCTACTGCTGCCATACTGCGCGAGCTGCGAGAGATGATTGACCGTGCTTCCGAGTGTAATCTGGGTAGCCGACGCTTTGTCCGTGGCGATCAAGGAGGCTTCGATGGCTGATCCTGGTACCGATGCGAATGATGTGCGCGTAGCCAATGACGCCTTCTACAAGGCGCTCTCTGCCGGCTCGATCGAGGACATCTCGGCCGCGATGCCGACGGACCGGCGATTGCCCGAGATCGCAACCGTCAAGTAGGGCTCGGAGCCCCGAGAGCAGTCAACCTCACCATGCCAGATCCGGAAACGCCGCCAGATCGGATCCGATGCGCCTGGCAGTCTTCCATCCCGGTGGAACCAGACGGAGGATCCTCAGGACGGAGCCATCAAACGATCTCTTTTCAGGCTGCGTGGGCCCTCAGCCCGTTCCAAGGCGCCTCACCGGAGACATCAACCTGCTCCACCCCCATGTCGCCGACGCAGGGTCCGAGAATGGCCACGACCTTAGCGTCATCGGTGCCGATATTGAAGGTAGCGTGCACGACCCGGGGCGGCATGAAGACGCTGTCTCCCGGACCCAGAATGCGCTTCTCCTGCTCGATCCAGTGCTCGACGATGCCGGAGACCACATAGATGAGCTCTTCCTGGTCGGCATGGTAGTGGAAGCCGTGTCCCTTGCCGGGGAAGAAGGTTCCTTCCAGCACGGTGAACTTGCTGGCACCTGTTGAGGCCGGATTGCTCAACCAGCCGAGCCGCAGGATCTCCAGTTCGTCCCGCCTGACGTCATCCTTGAGTATGAACTTGCCGGGCATAGGCGATCTCCCTTGCCCCCGCTCGAGGTCAGGATGCGCCTGAGCTGTCCCGAAGGAAAGAACGAATATGGTCCGCATTCGCATGACCATGGGACCGTGAATGCCGTGCGATCATGGAGCTGGGCTTACGACGATAAGCAATCCTCGGGAGCATTTCAGGGACAGGGTGTTTGGTGGCCTTTGCTGCCGAATGCCGGGTAAATCCAAGCGCCGCGCTACGATATGGGCTTTCAGAAGTTGGCACCAGAACATTGGGAAACCCGTAGCGAACCCTTGTGCTGCGCCTGCTGCCTCTGGCCTGCTGCCGCTGGTTAGAGTGCCCGAGGGCAGTAGGGGAGCTACAGTGCTGGGTCTTTACGAAGACACCGTCGGGTTCTCCGAGGGACTCAGGGGGCTTAGATCATCCTGGCGGCAGTCGCGTTCATTGGCGCTCCGAGAAGCCCCGAGTGTCTTCAGGGAGGTGCGGAACTCCGCCGCCCCTTGGATTCCTCGTGGGCGGGCGGGTATGCTCGGCTTCTGGTGGTTCCTGTTCCGAGCCGAGTTCTTCCTGGCGCTCCTGTCGAGGGCAGAGGAGTGTTCGTTGCGATGACGTTTCCGCCTGCCTCACCGCTCCCGTCCACGGCGTTGCCCACGCCTGACAGAGACCGCGAGGAGCTGGATCTGCTTTTGCGCGGATTTCAGGTATCTCGCATGCTCAGGCTGGTGGCCGATCTTGGGGTCGCGGACAAGATCCCGACCGATGGCCATCTCACAGTGCAAGAGCTTGCAACGACCTGTGCGGTCCTGCCCGAGCAGATGCTGCGCGTTTTGCGTGCACTGGCGAGCTTCCAGATCTTTCAGGTCTCAGCGGACGGCAAGGTCGCACACACACCGCGCTCGCGTCTGCTTCGGACAGACACACCGAACAGTCTGCACCAAGCAGCCCGCTTCTGGACCGGGCGCGGTTCCTGGGGGGCTTGGGGCATGCTGGATGTCGCGATGACAGGCGGCATACCCCATGAGGCAGCCTGGGATATGAGCCGCTTCGATTATCTGCGGCAGCACCCGGACGAAGCCCGCATCTTCGACGCCATGATGGCGAACTATCCTGACAACCGGCATGCAGCGATTGCCGAGGGCTATGACTTCTCCGGCGCGGGACTGATCGAGGACATCGGTGGCGGTAACGGCGCAACGCTGCGCCGCATCCTGACTCGCTTCCCCACCGCGCGTGGGCTTGTCTTCGACCGCGAGGACGTCATCACCGCCATTCTGCCTCAGGACACGATGCAGGGGCGGATCTCCGCGCAAGCCGGCAGTTTCTTCGACGCCGTGCCGGGTGGGGCCGACATCTACATGCTGATTTTCGTTTTGCATAACTGGGACGATGAGGCTTGCCTGCACATTCTGCGAACCTGCCGGGCCGCGATGAGCCCACACGCGTTATTGCTGATTGGCGATCAGATCCTGGAACCCGATCCGGCGCTCGGGCAAGTGGCGACGTATCTCGTCGACATGCAGATGATGGCCATGTTCGGCTGCGCCCGCGAACGCACGGAAGCTGAGTTCCGCAGCCTGCTCGAACAGTCCGGATTCTCGTTGCTCCGTGTCATTCCCATTGCGTCGCCAGCCTCGCTCATCGAGGCTGCTCCGGCAGCATAGAGTATTGCAGTATGGGATCAGTGGTCGCCCTGTCGAGGGGCATCGCGTTGATGACCGTCTTCACTACGATACCCTGCCGCATGAACTCTCGGATGGTGTCGCTCACGTCGCGGTAGTCGCGTCGTAAAGCGCTTTTGGGATCGGTGTAGGGCTGGTCCTTGATGGCGAGGTCGAGATCGACGGCAAGTACACGGGCGGCCACGTCCGGCCCGAGAACAAGGCCGAGGACCGTGTGGATCGCCGCCTCAAGCAGAATCGCAGCCCGGACCGTCTCTGCGCCTTGGCCATCCGCCAGAGAGGTTTCCTCGGCCAGACCTTTACTCGCGTTATCCGCCTGCAAGAGGAGGCCTTCCTTCTCCAGGCTCTGGGCATGTTTCAAAGTGCCTGCGGTTACTCGGACTAGCTGACTGGTCTCGGCTTAGGGGGCGGGGCACCACGCGGCGATGCCGCAGGTCAGCACTGGCACTGAGCCGAAGGAATGCTCTGGTCCGCTTAGCGGGCAACAGGTGGACTTTCCCGATTCTCACCCTGTCCTGACCCGAGAGAGGTCTTGGCTGTCTTTTTTGTGGCGTAGAGGACCCATCGCGGATGCCCCGCATTTACATGGATCGCACTGAATGTATCTCGTAAATCCGGCGAACGCCCGTGTTCGTCAGTGGAGCGGCAGGAATGCAGGACCAGCGCATCGGTGCAAGCGTTGCCGCACCCGAGGCGAGACGCCGGGACACCGCTGGAGTGTGGTGGGCATCTCAATAGTCGAGCATCCCGCGAGCGTGTCAGGACGCGGAGACTGGATGGTCTCAAATGAGCGCTCCCTCAGTGCACAGACGGTTGGCGGCCATCCTCGCGGGAGATGTTGTGACCTACAGCCGTCTCATGCGCCTGGACGAGGCCGGCACGCTTGCGGCCTGGAAACTGCACCGCTGCGAGCTGATCGACGTCAAAATTGCCGAGTATGAGGGGCGCATCGTGAAGCTTGTCGGCGACGGATTTCTGGCAGAGTTTCCGAGCGTCGTGAATGCCGTTGCCTGCGCCGCCATGATCCAGCGGGGAATGAGGGAGCGCAATGCAGGCGTCCCGCAGGACCGCCGGATGGAGCTTCGCATCGGCATCAACCTTGGCGATGTGATTGTCGAAGCTGACGACATTTACGGGGACGGCGTCAACGTGGCTGCCCGCCTCCAGACTATCGCGAAGCCCGGCGGAATCGTTGTCTCGGCCTCCGTGCGGGAGAACGTCGGCACGCGGCTTGACCTGCACTACCAGGATATGGGTGACCAGTTTCTCAAGAACATCGACAGACCGGTGCACGCCTATAGCGTGTGCCTCGGAGCGGCCCCAACAGCCCGGGCAGCCGGTGCCGATGCAGACCGGTGGGAGCGAAACGAGATCGAGAAGCCGGCGATCGCGGTCCTCCCGTTCAGCAACATGAGCGGGGATCCGGAGCAGGAGTACTTCAGCGAGGGAATTACCGAGGATCTGATCACCGACCTGTCGAAGATCTCGGGCCTCTTCGTGATCGCGTACCACACGGCTTTCAGCTACAAGGACAAACCTGCGAACGTGCGGCAGGCGAGCCAGGAACTCGGGGTCACCTTCATCCTGGAAGGAAGCGTCCGAAAGGCCGGCTCGCGTGTGCGCATCACCGCGCAGCTTGTCGACGGCAGGAAAGGCGGTCACCTCTGGGCCGAGCGCTATGACCGTGATCTCACCGATATCTTCGCCATCCAGGACGAGATCGCTCATTCGATCGTTGACCAGTTGAAGGTCAAACTGCTGCCAGAGGAGAAATCGGCCATCGGCCAAGTGCCGACCCACGACGTCGAAGCCTATGGATATTACCTACGCGGTCGGCAGTTCCTGCACCGGCATTCCAGGCCCTACTACGTTCTGGCGAAACGTATGTTCGCCAAGGCGGTCGAGCTCGACCCAAACTATGCGCGGGCCTATGCAGGGATCGCGGACTGTGACTCGTTCCTGTTCCTCCACTACAACACCGATGTGTCGATCGAGGGCATTCTCGACACCAGCGCCAGGGCTCTCGATCTGGAGAGTGGCCTCGCCGAGGCGCACGCCTCGCGGGGCTTGGCTCTCTCGCTTTCAGAGCGCTATCCGGAAGCCATGGCAGAATTGGAACGCGCCACCACGCTCGATCCAAACCTCTTCGAGGCGCATTACTTCCTTGCAAGGGCTTGCTTTGCTCAAGGGAGCCTCGAGCAGGCGGCCAGGCACTTCCAGCGTGCAGCGGATCTCAAGCCCGATGACTATCAGGCCTTGCTCGTGCTGGTTGGAACTTTGCGGGCGCTGGGGCGAGACCAGGATATGAGAAGGGCAGCGCGGGAAGGTGTGGCCCGCGCAGAACGCGACCTGGCGTTGCATCCGGAGAACTCAAGGCCAGCATATCTGGGTGCCGTCGGGCTTGCCGCTCTCGGCGAGCCCGATCGTGCCAAGGAGTGGGCGGAACGTGCTCTGGTCATCGATCCCGACGATAGCCTGACGAAATACAACGTGGCCTGCTTCTGCTCGCTGGTGGGCGAACACGAACGAGCAATCGACCTGCTTGTGGAGCTTATGCCCCACGCCACGCGGGAAAGAAAACGGTGGGTACAGTACGACTCCGATCTCGACCCGATCCGGAGCCATCCGCGGTTCCAAGAGGTGGTCGAGTTGCTTGAGAAAGCGCCACGATCCTGATGTGGCTCCTTGACTGCGGGCGGAAGAGGACAGCAGCGGCGACCTCTTGATGGGTGAGGCAGGCGACTTTATGCCGGATCGCGGCTCCCCGGCTTCAGCCGACGGTAAGTTCTTACACTCCGACGGCGTCCATGATCCGAAGCAGGGCCGTCCCACCTGTCCGGACGCAAGCAACTGGTCAGTTACGGTACCCATTTACAGCCCCGCGTGCCGGGGGTCACCGAGGACGGGATATGCCTGTACCGCGCCAGCCGATCCGACTGTCAGAGTTTTGCGCTCAAGCTTCGTTGTCGCCCGAACTTGGGCCGACTACATCAACACTGTCGACCCCAACCGATCGCCCGGTGAGCCGAGGGTTTGCACCAGGCGAAGGCAGACGGCGGATCTCCTGATGGGGCGGCTGTTCCGGCATCGGGCAGAAAAGGCCGCCAACGTTGACCTGAACACCGCGAGTCTTGTCGGCCTCAAGTTGCGCGCACCCTCAGACTGCCGGTGGATTCAATCGCGCGAAACCTTCCTGGCGGCGGTAGGGAAAGTACGGGTAGGGCGCGGTGACGGCACTCGCCGCATCCAGGCGCGCTATTTGATCTGGGGTAAGTGCCCAACCGACAGCACCCAGGTTCTGGTGCAACTGCTCCTCGTTGCGGGCGCCGATAATGACTGATGACACCGTCGGCCGTTGCAGCAGCCAGTTGATGGCGATCTGCGGTATGGTCTTGCCAGTTTCGTTCGCGATCTCATCAAGGGCGTCCACGACGCGGAACAGGTGGTCATCGTCGACCGGAGGGCCGAAGGCGGCGGTCTCGTGCAACCGGCTGCCCTGCGGCAGCGGCTGTCCCCGCCGGATCTTCCCGGTCAGCCGTCCCCAGCCGAGCGGGCTCCACGCCAGGGCTCCGACTCCCTGATCCAATCCGAGCGGCATGAGCTCCCATTCGTAGTCGCGCCCGACCAGAGAATAGTAGACCTGGTGGGCCACGTAGCGGGGCCAGCCATGCCTGTCCGCGACAGCGAGCGACTTCATCACCTGCCAGCCCGAGAAGTTGGACACGCCGACATATCGAACCTTGCCGGCCCGGACGAGATCATCGAGGGTCGCCAGCACCTCCTCGACCGGCGTGCCTGCATCAAAGGCATGCAATTGCAGGAGGTCGATGTAGTCGGTGCCGAGACGGCGCAGAGCCGCCTCGCAGGCCCTGATCAGGCGAGAGCGGGAGGAGCCTGCATCATCCGGCCCGTCCCCTATCGGGAGGCTGGTCTTCGTCGAGATCATCACCCGGTCGCGGCGGCCCTTGATAGCGGCGCCCAGGACCTCCTCGGACGCTCCATTGGAGTAGACGTCGGCTGTATCGAACAGCGTCACACCGGCCTCAAGGCAGATGTCGATCAGCCGGCGTGCCTCCTGCGCATCCGTTTGGCCCCAGGCACCGAAGAGGGGGCCTTGGCCGCCAAAGGTGCCGGCCCCGAAACTCAGAGCCGGAACTTTCAGGCCGGATGTCCCCAGTCGTCTGTACTCCATGTCGAACTCCTGTCCTGAACGGCGTGAGCGTGCCGCCGGGGAAGACATGAGCCATTTGCGGATCTTTGCGTAGGCGGCGTCTTCTACTATCATCCATAAGCGGAATTTAGAGATGGACGTTGATGGACCGCTTCGCGGCGATGGCCACCTTCGTGCGGGTGGCGGAATTGGGCAGCTTGTCGGCGGCCGCCCGTGAGCTTGGCCTGACGCAGCCGGCCGTGAGCCAGCAGATCGCGGGCCTCGAGCGTCATCTCCGGACCCGCCTGCTCAACCGCAGCACGCGAAAGCTGACGCTGACGGCAAGCGGGGAGACATACCTTGCCCGGGCCCGGCAGATCCTGGACGAGGTGGCCGAGGTCGAGGACGACCTTCTCAGTCTCTCAAGCGAGCTCAAGGGCAGCCTGCGCGTGCAGGCACCCAGCGGACTGGGCCAGAAATATCTGGCTCCTCTGATCGTGGACTTCCACCGCCGGCACCCGGGTCTGACGATCGACCTGATCCTCGACGACCATCTGGCCGATCTGATTGAACAAGGCGTGGACGTGGCGCTGCGTCTTGGAGCACTCGCTTCCGCGAGTCTCGCTGCGCGGAAGCTCGGATCCATCTCGCGCATCCTCGTCGCTTCACCGGGCTATGTCGCAGCCCATGGCAGTCCGGCGACGCCAGACGAACTCGCCCGGCACGACCATGTCCGCTTCAGTTGGGCGTCAGCGGGCGAGCATCTGACCCTGATCGGTCCTGAGGGCCCAGTCACCGTCGATGTCAGATCAAGCTTCCGAGCCAACAACTCGTTCGTTCTCGTGGAGGCGCTGCGAAGGGGGCTCGGCGTCGGCGGAGTGCAACTGCCGTTGGTTCAGGACCTGCTTGAGAACGGCGAGCTAGTGCGGGTTATGGAAGACTATGCCTATCCCCCGATGGACCTGCACGCGGTCTATTCGTCAAGGCGTTTCGTCCCCCGCAAGGTCCGGGCTCTTGTCGATCATCTCATTGCAAGTCTGGCGCAGGTCCCTGGACTGGAGCTGTCACCGCGTTTTACCGAGGGGTGATCGTGAGTAGGACACTCACTTCGTTGCCTCAGACAAGGTCCGGAGCATCGGCTGTATTTGACGTCCAACACCGCATCACAACATTCCTTAGCGCATGAACTGAGCGATCTCGCATTCGACTGCGCGGCATTAGACGGCAATGGGACAGCCGGCTGATAAGCACGAGGAAGGTCGTCTCATGGCACATTTACGAAGTAGAACGAATGTCTGTTGACGCAGGGGACAACAGACATTCCCGAGGCGTTCGCACTTTCTTCGGATGACCGAGAGTGTGTCAAAACGCTGACGGGGCCTTGCCAAGGGCAATTTTATGTCTTGTAGGTCTAAACGAGCCGAGGATTTCCCAGTATAAGGGCGTCGAATTGTACAAACATTTCGTTGAGATCAGGCTGCTTTGAGTTTTGACACAGGCTCGACCCTGGGCGGACCATTGCGATGCGCTGTATTCCATAACGTCCCGTTCTGCGAGTTTGGGATGAGACTGGAGAAAACAGTAGAGATCAGGAATGGAGCGTCTGAACTGATGGCATCAGGCCAGACACGGTCATGAGGGTCTTCAATACGACCTTCAGCAAGTCGTCACGACTCGTGGGCTTTTCGAGCCACGGCACGCCCAGAAGCTCAGTCGGCACGCCCTGACGCGGCGGGTAGCCGGAATAAATGATGAAGGGGATCCCGCGCCTGTTGAGGTCGTCGCTCAACTCTGTGGTAGGGCCATCCTTAAGCATGAAGTCGACAATCGCGATATCAGCCATATGGGTTTCCAGCCAGGCACGCGCCTCGGCCACGGAGTTTACCGTCTTCACGGCGATGCCGGCCTCTTCCAGGTATGTCTCAATCGACATTGCGATGAGCGCCTGGTCCTCGATCACCAAGCAGCAGGGCTGATGTGTCTGTTCTCTGTTCATGGCCTCACCGCTAAGGGTGGGCAGAGAATCCTGCATTCACTTAGGTTGACCTGAGCCGTTCTAGCATGGCGTGCACATGAGCCCGGATCTCGGCATCTGATGCGAAGCCGGAACGACCGTGAGGGAGTCTCAACTCGGCCGTTAGATAAAATAGGTAAAAGCCGTTGAAGCGGGCCGCCTCGGAAGCGGCCATGACAGAAAAGCCGGGTGGCAGCCGGTCGAGGGGATGGAGAGAACCAAGGAAGAGCCAATCTTGCCCTGCGAGGAAGCCGGGCACGGGACGATCTACTGGCACAGCACAAACTAGGCTATCGCATCCTAAGCGGTGGAACAGATTATACGTGCAATCGAGCCTTTGATGCCGGAAGCGGGAAGAGCCCTGGGCCTTGGCTTGGTATCTTGATGTGTGTCATGCCTGAGCCGGCTCGAAAGAACTCCCTCCTCAGCCCATGCCGGGTGAGGGAGTTGAGGATGGGCGAAAGTCAGGAGTCACTTTCAGCTCTATCTGCCTGGCCGGGCTTGTCCCTCACTTAGGTTAAGCGCGGCAGCTCTTTTGAAGGCGATCGGCGCGAACGATCTCGACAATATTGCTGTGTGATGCTGGTGGCCTGAGAAGGCAGGTTGAACTAGCTTTCTACTTAGTCTCTGCCGATGCTGACCAAATCATCGTCCGAATACTTCAAAAAGACACCCTATCCGGTTCCATAAAGGCATTACGCTCAATTCGCGTGGTTGTCGTAGCTACTAAGAAGCGGCGTCCATCCGCGAATTTGCCTATCAGAGCATATACGCGGGTGATCGGCGAAGATCCGCCAGTAGCCGACCCGTGCCTCATGGCTGATCGTCCAGAACCCCACGGTCAGCGGGAGAACGGGTGGGACATTGTCCTCAACCGTCCAGAGGATCACAGGTGTGCCGTCGCGGGGGCGGTGCTGACCGGAGCCCAGCCGCCGCTCATGGTCATTGTCGACATGGTCGATGCGCCTCACCACGGCTCTCAACGGCAAGCAGCCGTCATTGTTCGCCCCTTCATAAAGCGGCCTATCGGACATCCGCTTCCAGTTTCATGCGCGAGCAAAGGAGCCAAAGCGCCCATGAAAAAGGGCCGCGCCGAGTCTTGTGACCGTGTTCGCGACCCTTTGAACCGTAGTTTGCCCCTACGAGTAGGGGCCGTATACCGACCTCGGATTGGGGATGCAATAAGTGCAACTACGTAATTCTGCACCATGCTGTATCAGAATATCGCGCTCAGGATTAACATAGAGCAGTGACAGCACCTGCTTTGATTGGGCAAGTCGCGTTTAGCGGATTTGTTTGTTTGCCCCTACGGATCCGAAAACTTAAAGCGCCCTCTTCGGACGGGCGCTTTTTCTTGCTTGATCCAGCCTTCCACGTGCATTCCATAAAGGCGCTTCCGCGAAATTCGCGTCGTACGCCCGGAACGTCTGAAAATGACCCGAAGCTGTCATTCACAGTGGCGGAGTCTCGTTTCCTGGCTTGCACAGGAACAGCATGCCGGAACGGACATGAGGACATGCCTCACTGCCGGTCATTCACCCAATGGATCGACCCTACGGTGGCATACATCAGCCCCCGCGGTCGTACCTTGGGCGCACAGATCTTGGGCCACGACTTGCCCACCCTTGCGGATAGCCATTAGTGTCTGATCGCACAACGACCCGATCCGAGGACCATCGATGATTGTCAGGTATCCCGCCGCCGTCCGTCGCGCCGCCCATTCCGCGTTGGCAGGTTCTGTTGCCGTCGTTTTTGCTGGATTATCCGCCAGTGCCCAAACCGGCGGGCCAGGGAGCGCTCTCGATACTGTGATGCAGCGCGGCTCCCTCCAGGTCTGCACCACCGGCGACTACAAGCCTTTCACTTTCCACAAGACCGATGCCGCCGCCTACGAGGGCATTGACATCGAGTTGGCCAAGTCGCTCGCCAAGGCCATCGGGGTCGAGGCGCGTTTTGTGAAGACCAAGTGGTCAGACCTCATGGCTGACTTCACGTCGGGCAAGTGTGACATTGCCATGGGCGGCATCTCGGTCACCCTCGAGCGCCAGAAGCGTGCCTTCTTCAGCGCGCCCTATCTCGTCAACGGCAAGGCTCCGATTGCCCGCTGTGCCGATAAGGCCAAGTTTCAGTCGGTGGCCGACATCGACAAGCCAGAGGTGACGGTGATCGTCAATCCAGGTGGTACGAACGAGCGCTTCGTGCGCCAAAACCTCAAACAGGCCAGGATCGAAGTCTATCCCGACAATGTCACGATCTTTGATCAAGTCCTGCAAGGCAAGGCCGACTTGATGATCGCGGAGTCGATCGAGACGAAGGTGCAGGAGAAATTGCGCCCCGGTTTGTGTGCCATCAATCCCGACCAGCCGCTCCAGTACGGTGAGATGGGCTATTTGCTGCCGCAGGGCGACATCGTCTTCAAGGCCTTTGTCGACCAGTGGCTGCATCTGGCCAAGGCCAACGGGGAGTTTGGCCGGATCTACGACCAGTTCGTGAGGTGATCGAGCGGCAAGCGCCCGGGATGGGCGGGATTGGAGACTCGGAGGCGGTCGCCTGCTAGCGACGTTGCGAGGCCCTCAAGGGTTCCGCGCCGGAGGTCGCCGACGCTTCGGCGACCTCCATGAAGTCGACCATCTCCCATGCCAAGTGATGAGGTTACCGGCCGTGATCGGACGTTGCCGGTTCAGTCTTGGACCTTTGTCGCCATTGTCAAACCTCCCGTGCGCATGATCGTCCAGCGCGGCCCGGCCGTCCGACACTTCCGTCCGCGTTAGATGTTGCGCGGCAGGGCGGTGTAGACCCTGACGATGAACTGGTGGAACTCCGCCATGTAGTTCCTCAGGAACTCGGCCGTTGTCTCGTCGGTCACCTCGCCCTCGTCGGTGATCAGCCCGGGCTTGAACTGGATGTAGGCCTCCGGCGCGTTCATCTGGGGCGAGTTGCAGAAACTGAGCACGCTGCGCAGTTGCTGCTGCGCGATGGCGGTGCCGATCGCGCCGGGCGAGGTGCCGATCACGGCCGAAGGCTTGCGTGTGAACGCGTTCTGGCCATAGGGCCGGCTGGCCCAGTCGATGGCGTTCTTCAGCCCACCCGGGATCGAACGGTTGTACTCCGGGGTCACGAACAGCACCGCATCGACAGCCGCGATGGCGGCCTTGAACGCTCGTGCCGGCGGCGGGAAGTCGGCGTCGTAGTCATAGCTGTAGAGCGGCAGATCCCGGATCGGGATTTCGGCGAACTCAAGATGTTCCGGGGCGAGGCGCGTCAGCGCCCTGGCGAGCTTGCGGTTGATTGATTCCTTCGCGAGGCTGCCGATCAGATAGCCGACTTTGAAGGTGGTCATGGCTCTCTCCTGGTGCGAAGGATCCTGACCGGATCCCTGATCCAATCTAACCTCCATCAGAATCGTGGCAGTTCTAACGGCAGTCAGGATTTCCGGCCTCCGGAATGGCCGGAAAAAGGACGGGAGCCTGTATGCGATGGTCAGCCATACCGCCAATCTCAACGGACCGCATCGCTACGCTATTGAGGGCAATGTCGGGGTCCGCGTCACGTGGTGGAAAACCGCGTCTGGTTCATGCAGAGATCGATATATGAGGGTTCGTCGGATAGCCGGCATATCCGAGGGGAATGTCTCGTCCCGGCACTCCTGAGAAGTAAGAGCTTGGTCTGCTCAAGGAGGGAACAGCAGTCATTCCTGGGAGAATGCTGATTTTCTCTGCATTACCCGAAGAGGACCTTCCTGGCTCCGACCGCATCCAGTCCGAACCTCAGTCCCCAGCGACGAACAGTTTTCGCCGGATTGCGACATCGCCCAATCCGCCAGCGCGGAATAGTCGTCCATTGGAACTGGCTGAATCAGCAAGGGTCAGCACCCGAAAGAGCTCGGCTATACTTGTCGGTCGACCGCCAGATTGCCCCTGGACGAAGCGCCACTCACACATCACCATTGTTTGCCGATGCCTTCGTCATGGTAGTGAGATGACCGACCCTGTCGACCAGAAGGTGCAAAGGCGTCTGGCTGCCGTTCTCGCAGCCGACGTGGTTGGGTTCTCGGCTCTCATGGGCCAGGACGAGGAAGGCACCCTTGCACATATCAGGAGCCTGCGTCGGGAGATCTTCGAGCCGAAGATTGGTGACCATCAAGGGCGGGTGGTCAAAACCACCGGCGATGGTATCCTCGTTGAGTTCCCGAGTCCCATTGAGGCAGTTCGCTGTGCCGTGGAGGTACAGGCAGCGATTGCCGACAGGGCTTCACAAGGGTCCTCCCAGGCGCTCCAACTCCGCATCGGCATCAACCTGGGCGACATCATCATCGAGGGTGATGGGGACATCTACGGTGACGGGGTGAACGTTGCGGCCCGATTGGAGCAAATGGCAGAGCCTGGAGGCATCTGGATTTCGAATAAGGTCTACGAGGAGGTCCGGGACAAGCTGCCGTATGCCTTCGAGGATCGTGGTGAGCAGCAGGTCAAGAACATCGTGCGGCCGTTGAGGGTCTATAGCCTGCTGGCCGGCACCCTCGACCCGAAAGCCACGATCTCCACGGGGCAAGACCCTTTCCCACCGCGGCAAACCGTCCATTGCCGTGCTGCCTTTCACCAACATGAGCAGCGATCCCGAGCAGGGCTACTTCGCGGGCGGTGTGACGGAGGACATCATCACGGAACTGTCCCGCTTCAGGGAACTGGCCGTTGCCGCACGAAGCGCCTCGTTCGCGTTCCGTGGAAAGTCGGTGAACCTGCAAGCCATCCGCCGGGAGCTGAACGTCAGGTACCTGCTTGAGGGCAGCGTCCGCAAGATCGGCCCTCGCCTACGTCTCACGGCCCAGCTTGTTGATACTGTGACGGGAGCCGAGGTATGGGCAGAGCATTATGATGAAGAGATGGGGCGCATCGTTGACGTTCAGGACGAGATCGTCGGCGGACTCGTCTCCATGTTGTCAGGGCGCATCAAGAGCGATGTGACAGAGCGCGCCAAGCGGAAGTCGCCGCCAAGCTGGGAGGCATTCGATTGCTTCCTGTTAGGCATGGAAGCGTTCGCCTCGCCACGCACCAGAGAAAACCAGCTTCGCGCGATTGAGTTTTTTCAGAGAGCCATCGAGATCGATCCAAAATACGCCCGTGCCCATGGGAAATTAGCGGCGAGTTATACGGTTCTCGCCAGGCTGACGAGAGGAGACAACGAGGCCCGTAGCCGCTCATTGGCGGCGGCCCAGGAGTGGGCTCAGAAAGGGGTGTCACTCGACAGGAACGACGCAGATTCGCTTCTGGCCCTGGGCTATACTCTGTTGTATCAGCGCCGTTTCGCGGAAGGAGAGCACTACATCGACCGTGCCGTGGCCCTGAATCCTCATGATGATCAGATGGCCATCCATCATGTGTCGGCTCTGTCGTATCTGGGAAAGGCGGAGCAGGCGATCACGAAAGTGGAAGGGGTGCTGAGACACAATCCTCGCTGGCCGGTAGCGCTGTTTGACTTAGGGATCGCTCGCTTCTTCGCACGAAATCATGAAGCGGCAGTCGCGATTTTCGATCAGGTTCCTGTGCATGAGGAGCGCAGGTTAGTCGTTGCTGCCTATGCGCATGCGGGCCGGATTGAGCAAGCAACCCACCACGCTCAACAATATGTCGAGGAACTGCGAACGAGTTGGATTGGCCCCCCTGCCGCCAATGTGGGCGAGTTCGTAAGGTGGGATCTGATGTACAACTGCCCGTATAAGCGCTCAGATGACGTATCCCTAGTTTGGGAAGGCCTGCGTCTTACAGGGCTCCTCGAATGAGCTTCATCATCCTCCATGATCACGGCAATCGGCAAAAGCTTTCGTCCCCAAATCCAGGCCCTTTGCCTGGAGGTTGGCCAGCCCATGGGAGATCACGCCCAAACGTTTCCCAGGAAAGGTGTTCGCTGACCGTGTCGCGGACGTCTCGGAAGTAGACCGAATGTCGGCTCAAGCGGAGAACATCGGACATTCGCGAAGGGCAGGTGATTTCGTGAGTTGAACCGTGGCCGACATTCATTGGCCCCAAGTCCATGGCATGACAGCTCGAAAGAGCATCCCACAGGGAGGCCATCATGCCGCGGCGACATCACGGTGCGTGCCTGGGTCTATCCTTGGCCTGTCTCTGGGGTAGCGCCGTCGCCGCCTCCGAGACGACACTCGACCTTGCCCTCGTGCTCGCCGTGGACGTGTCGTCCTCAATGGCGCCGGCCGAGCAGTCGCTTCAGCGCTCGGGCTTCATCGAGGCGTTTCGGTCCCCGGCGGTCCATCAGGCCATCGCAAGGGGAGCACTCGGCCGCATCGCCGTCGTTTACGTCGAATGGTCAGGGGCGGATGATCAGACCGTTCTCGTGCCGTGGACCGTGATCAATGGTCCGGACGGGGCGCGGACCTTCGCGTCCGAGCTCAAGCGCCAGCCGATCCGGCAGGCGGGCCTGACCTCGATCTCCGGCGTGATCGGCTTCAGCATGCGGCTTTTCGCCGATCTCGCGGACAGGCCGGCGCGGCGGGTGATCGATATCTCGGGTGATGGCCCGAACAACGATGGTCCCAAGGTCAGGTACGTACGCGATGATGCCGTGGCTGAGGGCATCACAATCAATGGGCTGCCAATCCAGATCCCGGGGATGGTGAGTGCCTGGGAGTTCGGTGACCTGGACCGATACTACGCGGACTGCGTCATCGGAGGAGCCGGCGCGTTCATGATTCCGGTCCGCCAGGCCGACCAGTTCCCGTCCGTGATCAAGACCAAGGTCCTGCACGAAATCGCCGGACCTGGCCCATCGCCGCTGGTCCTTCATGCCGGAGCGCAGGCCGACTGCCTCTCAGGCGAGAAACTCCGCCAGGAAGAGGAGGCGTGGGAGGGCGAAGGGAATCCTTGAGACCACACGTTGCCGAGTATGTCCCCTTGCCATGAGCCGTCCCGGGATCGATCGGATGCATGTTCTTGCGCGACGTGACGGCAGAGCGCATCATCGTCAATGAGGCTGCCCAACTGCTGCGATCACCCGCCGGCAGGTCTTCCGTCTCCTCAAGGCCTACCGCAGGCAATTTCTCTCCCGTGTAATACACGTAATCCAGATGTGTCTCAGCACACATCCCGGACAGACTCGCAGTTCCCTACGAAAGCGAAGAGGCGTCTAATGATAGTAGTCGCTCCCCGCGTGAGTGGACTTCCCGACGCCGCAGAGTGGGCAGTGTCGCCGCGCCGATAGCCTTCTCACCCCAAGAGCGATTTGACGCTCTGGTTGGTTGCCCGTCTATCTGGGGAATACCGGATAGAATCCTGAAAAGGGAAAAACGCGGGTCCCAGAGCGGTGCCTGCGAGGGAGGAGATCTCCATGGCTGACCACCCCACCATTTCGACTGAATCCGATCTGGCATCGCCGACCACTGCGGTCACTCGCCGCTCGCTGCTCGGCGGGGCGGGCATTGCGGTTGGCGCCGCCGCGCTTGCGTCTCCGCCGGGCATGCCCGGAATCGCCCCGGCCGCGGCTCAGCCTGTGAGCGCGGACCAGCGGCCGCTCGACGCGGTGTTCAAGCGCCGCGCCTTCGAAGTCCGAGAGGCCTGCGCGAGCAACAACGAGAAAATTCCCATCGCGCCCCACCCGACGAATGGCGATGAGGCACGCTACACCAACAAGATCGGTTCCGATTCACGGGGCCTGCCGCACGATAAACGCGGCGAAGTGGAGCAAGCGGCATGGCAGGCCCTCTATACCGCTTGCCAGTCGGGCGATCCCGCTGATTTCGAGAAAGTCCCGCTCGGCGGCACTCGCAAAATAGTCAACCCCATAGGCACACTGGCCGTCAGTCTCAGCGGCATGAACCCTACTCAGATTGCGATACCGCCGGCACCAGCCCTTGCCAGTGCGGAGCGCGGCGGCGAGGCCGTCGAGGTCTATTGGCAATCCCTGCTTCGTGATGTTCCGCTTACTGAATTGCGCGACGACACCTCCAACCGCGACGTGCTCGCAGCAACCGAAGAACTCAACAAGCTGACCGATTTTCGGGGGCCGAAGTCTGGTGGGCGGGTCACACCCGGGACGCTGTTCCGTGCCAATGTGCTTTATTTCGACCCGGCTGACCCGAAGGGCCGCTCCGTCACGCCGTCAGGGGTTTTGGACGGGCCGCTGATCTCGCAATTCCTGCTCCGGGACGTGCCCTATGCCGCACAGTGGATGAGTGCTCAAATACGCACTGTGCTGCCCGCCAACGAATTCCTGACCGAATACGAGGAATGGCTGGCGATCCAGAACGGCGCCGCACCGAAACGCCCGTTGCAGTTCGACGCGACGCCGCGATACATCACGACAGGAAGAGATCTCGCGGAGTATATCCACGCTGGTCCTGCCCTCGGGTGGGCGGCAGCACTGATCCTTGCGACCCCCAGCGGCGGGACGGACCAACGCTACTCCGGAATGTATCCACCGGCAGAGGCCGTGTCCTACCCATCGAACCCGTATCGGAAATCGAAAACCCAAAGCCCTGCGGGTGCCACCTTCGGGTTGCCCTATGTGCAAGCACTCCTCGCTACGGGGATCAGTAACTCCACCCGCGCGTCCTACTGGCAGAAGTATTTCGTGCACCGGGCTCTGCGACCGGAAGCCTACGGCGGTCTGGCGCACCATCGCCTCGCCAATGGCGTGAGCGACTACCCGTTGCATGATAACTTCCTGAAATCGGAAGCCCTCGATCGCAGTAAAGCCAAATACGGCACCTATCTTTTGTCACAAAGCTATCCGGAGGCCGCGCCGCTTCACTCCACCTATCCCGGCGGCGCCACGGGCGTTGGCGCTGTCACGGCTACCATATTGAAGGCGTTTTTCGACGAGAGCCGCGTCATCGCCAACCCGGTACAGCCCGATCCGGCTGACCCGACGAGGCTCGTGCCCTATAGCGGCCCGCCGCTCACGGTTGGTGGAGAGTTGAACAAGCTTGCGGTGAATTTCGGTTTCGGACGTAATTGGGCGGGCATCCACTGGCGGTCCGACGCTTCCGCCTCAATGGCGCTCGGCGAGGAAGTGGCTATCGGCATGCTGCGGGACGAGCGCATGACCCTGCGCGAACCCTTCGACGGCTTCTCCTTTACGCGCTTCGACGGCAGCCGCGTGACAATCTGACAGCAGCCGGGCGACGCTCCTGCCGTGAGGCGCCGGCCCGGTCCTGTGCAGAGAAGCGGAAGCGTTTATGCCCGACAGCCTATTGGTGGAAGCTGAATTAACCTGCTCGCGTCACCTTCCTGCCTCTCGGCATGTCATCTCCTGCGTTTGCTGCGTCGGGTGAGCGGTTGGACGAAGCGGGCGAGGTGGGCGTTGCAGACCGCCTCTGCGGCCTCGATCGGCTCCATCTTGCAGTCGAAGGTGGCCCAGGGCATGCCTTTCGGTTTCTCGATGTAGTCCCCGATGCCAGCGGTTGATGCAGGGCGCCGCCGAGCCTGAAGGTGCGGCCGAGGGTCCGGTTATGCGGGCTCTGGCGCTGAGAGCAGTAAGCGAGGCGATGGGCCTTGTGGAGGCGAAGATGCCGCCGCTGGGCTTGTAGAGTTTGGACATGAGACCCCGCGGCTGGGGCAGACCCACCAGCGCCGGCCGCCAAAAGGGCTGGGGCGTGCATGTCAGCTTGACCCGTTAGTCGTGATGGGTCTTCTCGCCGGTCCAAGGCAGTTCCATAAACGGCCTTCCACGAAATTCAACATCGCAACCGCTGTCTCACGCCGGGAAGGTCCTCTGTCACGCCGGCACACATCCCAGCGTGACGACGAAAGCCTCGCGGAAGCAGAAGTCCGGGTCATCGAGCAAGCGGTCCGGGTCGGCCGCAGCGGCGCGTAACGCTTCGAGATCCGTTGGCGGGAGGTCGTGCTCCACGGCCAAGCCCGCCATGAAGCGAACCAGCATCGTAATGAACTGGCGGGTTGCGGGCGGCAGCGGCGCCCAGCGTTCGACCAGCCAGCTCCGGCGCACCAACTCTTCAAGCCCCACCCGACGAAAGAACGGCCCCAACGACGGGCCGCACCACGCGCCCAATCCGGTTTCGGCCGCCTTCGCGCGCCGGGCCGCGGCCAGCCGGGCCAGGATCGCAGGGTCCAGGGGCAGAAATTGGAGAAGCGTGACATCCAACTCTTTCACGGCAACCAAGCCGCCCGGCTTGGTCACACGACGGAACTCGCCCATGACGCGGCCGAACTCCGCCTTGGTCAGAAACGCCGCGACGTTGGCACACCACACGCAGTCGAACGAACTGTCGGCAAAGGGAAGGTCCAGCACGCTGCCGACGCGTAGGTCAATGGGAACCGTGCAGTTCGCCTCACGGACGAGCCGCTCGACATGGGCGATGTTCTCGGGCGCCAGATCGAGCGCGCTGACTCGCCCCGCGACCCCAACAAGTTCGCAGAGGAGCGGGACGTAGCCGCCCGCACCGCAGCCCGCATCGAGCACCGACCAGCCGGACTGAATGCCGACAAAGCGGAGCGCTTCCTCATATTCGGCCCTAGCGGCCTCGAAGTGGGCATCCAACCACGAGGCAGCGCTCCCCCTGTGGCCTGTTGACGTCATCGCCATGTCGCTCATGGGATCGCTCCCGGGCCCCGGACATGGAAGGAGTATACCTCCTTCCATGGATGCACGCGACGGCATGACCGGGCTGCTATCTACCTTGGCCAAAGGGGGAATGGCCCAATTAAGGTCGGCTTGTGGCACTTCTCGGAAGAAGCGCTTTGGTCTGATTATGAGGCGGTAACCGGACATTCATTTCATTTGCTGTTCGTTACTCTTTGACCCTGAACCGACCTCCCGCTCAGTTCGGGAGCCGCCGACCCATCGCCACTTTCCCGCCGGATCCAGAAGGCTTACCCGAGCCACCGAGCGCTACCGTGATCCGGCGCTCCGCCGTCAGTTAAGGCAGAGGATGGAGGAGCTCGGGCTGCCGCCGTCACAATGCTCCCAAAATGCAGCATCTAAAAGCGCTTCGATACCTGACGGGAATGGGCTCATATTGAAAGACACGTTGTGGATCGTGCTTGTAGGCCCGGCAGAACGCTTCGGCCTCCATGGCCAAGGCTCACCGAGGTTGCCCGTTCCCGAGTGCATTCTGAACCGCCTGCTCGATCTCTTCGATCCAGGCTGGATCGGCGGACGGGATCAACCGGGCAAGATCGCCTTCCGAGACGGTGGCGGATCGGACCTGTGAGGCCGCGGAACGAGCCTGCTCCAAGTCGCCGAGCCGTGTGCAGCAAAGGGCAATCATCTTGAGCGCGGGAACCCAGTGCGGGCGCACCGACAGGGCCCGGCGTGCCGTGTCCAGCCCAGCCTCGGCATTCCCGGAGAAGGCGTAGGCTGCTGACAACAGGAACAGCCACGTGAAGTTCTGCGGATCGAAGGGGGAGAGGCGCAGCCCATGCTCCAGCGACTCGATCGCCTCCCGCAAGCGACCGGTACTCAGATATGCAACCCCGAGGACCAGGTACCCCAGGGCGAAGCTGGAACTGAGGCCGATGGCGCGCTGAGCGGCTCGAATGGCGGTTTCGTACTCGCCGCCGAAGACATGGGTCACGGCGACGGCATAATGCGAGTAGGGGTTCTTCTCATCAAGCTGGACAGCCTTCAGTCCGGCTTCCATCCCGCTCCGCAGACCGGCCTCTGGATCGCTCCCCCACCCATAAGCGGCAAGACCGGCCTCAACCCGCGCCAGCCAGATGTAGCCATCGGCAGAGTTAGGCTCGGCCTCAATGGCCTTCAGGAACAGCTCGCGGGCGCGCTGGTGCGAGTCGGGCCTGATCTTGTGGAACTCCCACATGCCCCGTCGGACGAGATCCCAGGCGGTCAGGCTTCGGGAGCGCTCGGCGCCGCGCTGCCCCTCCTTCCTGAGGAGTTCGGGCTCGATGGCCCCCGCAACCTCCTCGGCGACCTGATCCTGGAGCACCAGGACATCGCCGATATCACGGTCATATCGCTCTGCCCAGATCGAGCCGCCAGTCTCGGCCTCCGTGAGCTGGACCGAGACGCGGACATGGGACCCGCTCTGGCGCACGCTGCCACTGAGGATGTAGCGAACGCCCAAGCGACGGGCGACCTGCTCCGTCTCGATGGCCTTATCCTTGAACGCGAAGGAGGAACTGCGGGATGTGACGAACAGCCAGCGGGTTTTCGTCAGGGCCGTGATGATGTCGTCCGTGATCCCGTCGGCGAAGTACTCCTGCTCGGGATCGCCACTCAGGTTGGCGAACGGCACGACGGCAATGGAAGGTTTATCGGTCTGATTTGGGATCGGCCGGGCTGCCTTCGGCTCTTGGGGCGTGATGTCCCCCGCTTTCAAGGCATAGACGTGGATGGGACGTGCGATGTTCTTGAGGCGCTGTTCGCCCCGGTCCTCGAACGGCAGGGACAGCTTGCCCTCGAGTTCGTCGAACACCTTGCCGGAGATGCAGATGCCGCCGGGATCGGCCACGCCCTCCAGGCGCACCGCGATGTTCACGCCGTCGCCAAGGATATCCTCGTCCTCGCTGACGAGAATATCGCCGAGGTTAATGCCCATGCGGAGCCGGATTGTCCCGTTCCCCGGATAGTCGGCGGCGAGATCAGTGACCGCCGTCTGGGCCTCGATCGCACACAGCACGGCCTCGACCGGGCTGGCGAACTCCAGGAGGGCTCCGTCGCCCATGGTCTTGACGATGCGTCCGTGATGCCGCGCGGCGGCCGCCCCGATGATGTCCGACAGGATCGTCCCGATGGCTGCGGCCGCGGCCTCCTCGTCCTCTTCCATGAGCCGGGAAGATCCCACCACGTCGGCAGCCAGGATGGCGGCAAGCCTGCGCTGGGATTTTGGACGCAGATCAGGCATGGACGTGTCCGCGCTTTCATGCAGGAGCAGTTTGCGCCGATCTCGGGTCCGGGTCTACCGGGCTTGGAGTGGGCTTGCTGGCAGAAATAGTGATAGCCCTCTGTCGGAACGACACCCATCGTGCGATCTTGCAGCCAAACCCGACCGCGATCTCTGGGTCGACGTTTGCCCTTCGTGAGGGTCACATCGCGACTGTTCCATAATTGGCGTCAGCAGCAAGCCGCCCTTGGGTCAGGCAGCCCAAGGGCTGAGCATCCGAGGCGGGGAGATCGGTCGATCGATCCTCATCGAGACCGTCATGACGGCGACGCGCTGGTGATGCTCGTCGCTCACCTCGACCACCGCTTGGCAGGCGCCGTCGTGCGGCAGCTTATGCAATCCGATGGCAGCCGCGGTGCGCGCCGCCTCCCGTTCGGCTGCGGCGAGGGTTTCGAACCCAGCGGGAGCGGGGTTCAGCTCATCATGCACGTTCAAGTGGTAGCGAGGCATGGCACCCTCGGACCTGCGGGAGTTTCTGCAAGACAGGATAGGCGGCGCGGTCGGTATGTCGATCAAATATAAATTGTGGGATTCATCAAGAATCGTGGCCGCCACAGGCGCAGGTCCCACATGTGAGCGATGGCTCTGGACCCGCCGCGCCGTGCGATCGGGTGCTCCGAATATCCGCTCTGGTAAGGGCACCGGCCGTTCCTCATCGGCAAGGCATCGTCAGTGCGTGACCCAATGCAGACCGCAGGTCTTCCCGAGGTTATGGTTGTCATTGAAATCTTCGAAGGGCGGTTCAAGGGCGCCGACGGTATTGCTTGCGTACAATGATGCGCGTCGTGCGCCTGGTGACATCAATCCTGACCGGCCGTTCCCGCCTCTTGGCCCAGCCGATGACGCAGGCGTTGGCTCTCGGCGCGCAGACTCTCGATCTCCTCACGCACCGGGTTGAGCACCTGGTCCAATTCCTCGTGCGTGAAGCGAGGGGTGATGTGCTGAGGGCAGTTCCAGTCGAAAGCCTCAACCTGGATTAGGGCCCCGCGCTCGGAACGAGCCGCATAGTCTGGCACGGCGAGGGTTGCGACCAGTTCGGGGTCCGCGCTCACGTTGATCATCCGCAAGTGCCCGAAGATCTTGAGCCGCCGCTGATGAGCGTAGTCCATCAGGAACAGCGAGACCCGGTCATTCTCCGCAACGTTGCCGGTCGTCACATACTGCCGATTGCCCCGAAAATCCGCGAAGCCAAGCGTGTGATCGTCCAGGACGCGCAGGAATCCCGCCGGGCCACCCCGGTACTGCACATAAGGCCAGCCGGTTTCGGAGACAGAGGCGAGATAGAACCCGTCGCGTCCTTCAATGAAAGCCGCTTCTGCGTCGCCGAGCCGGTCGTTGCGGACCAGCCCAGCCCTGTTCAGCGTGCCATCCAGGCGCGCGTACTGGGCCGCGCTTCCGTAGCGCTCACGCGCGGCCTTCACTGAAGGGGTCGATGCGATCTCGAGCCATCTGTGTAGCATCGTCAACCTCGTGGAAAACAGGAGGATTGCGGCATTAGTCCTGGTAGGCCCAGTCAGCGGCATGCCAAGCCAAACGGCCTTGGTCGGACACGATCCGGCCGAGACCAGGGAAAGGCATGTGCGTTGCTGCAATGAGCACACCCTCCTCAGCCGCCCGGGGGAAGAAGCGGGCCCGCATGGCTTGTGCTGCTGGCCGATCCGCCTCCATCAGGAAGTTCACGTCGGTTCCCATGGCCGGGTGCACCACCGGAAAGAGCATGTCGGAGACCATGATCAGGCTTTGTCCTCCGTCCTCGATCCGCACGCCGATGTGGCCTGGAGTATGTCCCGCAAGGTCGACAAGTGACACGCCGCGGGCGATCTGGTGGTCGCCCTGGGTGGCCTGGAGCTTCGGATACAGGCGAACGAGGTCGGCCGAGAGGCGGAAGCTGGGTTGCAGATAGTCGGGCGCGGCGGCCTGCTTGCCCGGATCGGTCCAATGCGCGATATCGCGCCGGTCGACATACACCTCCGCCTTCGGGAAAACACGGCGGCCGCCCGCGACAAGGCCTCCCAGGTGATCCTGGTGCATATGGGTTACGATCACGGCATCGATCTGGTCGGCCCCCAACCCACGGGCGGCAAGCGCCTGGGGGAGTTGCCCGGTCTGGCCCAGCGAGCCGGCGGGTCCGGCATCGATCAGGATGCGGCTCGATCCGTCCTCGATGAGATACTGATTGAACAGAAAGCGCACACCGCTCGGCCGTGCCGTGAACTGGGCCTTGGCCGCGGCTTCGACCTGCTCGGGCGTCCGGCCAGGGAAGTAGCCATAGGGCATATCCGCGTAGCCATCCGACAGGGCCGTCACGGTAAAGCGGCCCACCTTGATTTGCGCGAGCGGCGCGACAGCGGAGGCGGGTTGGCTGCTTGCGGCTCGCGCAGGCAGGGTCTGCGCACCGGCCATAAGCCCGGCAGTCGGAAGGCCAAAGGCGAAAGCGCGACGGGAGAGCGAGAGGGGCATGGGAGAAGCTCCAAGGTTTTGTGACCCAGGTGATGATCCTGATCGATGTCGACGCCCGGGTCTGGGCAGACACTAGACCCTCCCTGTCCCAACCGGTATCCTGCGAATTCAAGACCTTTCCTCTCATTTTTTGGAAGGTACGATGGACCGCTTCGACGCCATGGCCGTTCTGCTCGCCGTCGTGGAGGAGGGCAGCCTGTCGGCCGCCTCACGCCGCCTGCGCGCGCCTCTAGCTACGGTGAGCCGCAAGGTGGCGGACCTGGAGCGGCACCTGAACGCCCAGCTTCTGGTGCGCACAAGTCGACGGGTTGAGCTGACCGACGCGGGCCGCGGCTATGTGGAGGCGGCCAAACGCATCCTGGAGCAAGTCGGGGAAGCAGAGCGCGAGGCGGCGGGCGAGTACACTACGCTCAGGGGTGAGCTTCACGTGACAGCGCCTACGATGTTCGGTCGAATTCATGTCTTGCCGATCGCCCTCGACTTCCTGAAGGAGCACCCAGAGATCGACCTGCGGCTTTTCCTCAACGACCGCCAAGTGGATCTAGTCGAGGAACACGTCGATGTTGCCGTTCGCATTGGCCATTTGGTCGATGGCGGCTTACGGGCGACGAAGGTTGGCGCGATCCGCCGTATTGCCTGCGCCAGCCCTGCCTACCTCGCTCGACGCGGAGTTCCCAATACGCCAGGCGATCTCGCACAGCATGACGGCATCACGTTCCAGGGCTTCGAGCGCGCGCCCGAATGGCGCTATCGCGGTGACAGCCCCGCCTGGACAGCCGAGCCGCGGACGCGCCTGGCCGTGAACTCGACGGAAGCTGCCGTGGCCGCGGCGGTGGCGGGTCTGGGGACTGTCCGTCTCCTGTCATATCAAATCGAGCAGGAGTTGCGCTCAGGTGCCCTGCTCGCGATTCTCGAAGAGTTCGCCCCCAAGCCCATGCCGGTGACCCTTGTCTATCCCGAAGGAGGTCGGCTCGCACCCAAGGCTCGGGCCTTCATCGACTGGGCGGCACCGCGGCTTCGAGTCCGACTGTCATGACGTTGGCCCTGCAATTCACCCCCGGTCCAGTCAGCATTCCTCTCACCTTGCAATGGTGGACCTTCCAATCGGAGCATTCCTGAAGTCAAAGGAGCTTGGGAAGGTCTGCCTTTGATGCTGTGGACGGCTCCCACCCAGCGGTGAGGTAGCATGGCTGTTGTCAGCAGCCAGCGACACAGGAGCAGCCCATGAGCACGGTCACTACCATTGGTCTGGACATCGCCAAGTCCGTCTTCCAGGTGCATGGCATCGATGCCGAAGGGGTCGTGATCATCCGACGCCAGGTCAGGCGAGGGCAGGTGCTCAAGTTCTTTGCTTCCCTGCCACCCTGTCTGATCGGCATCGAGGCCTGTGCGAGCGCCCATCACTGGTCACGGGAGTTGCAGAGCCTCGGTCATGAGGTGAAGCTCATGCCGCCGGCTTATGTCAAACCGTATGTAAAACGACAGAAGAACGACATGGCCGATGCCGAGGCGATCTGCGAGGCAGTCACCCGGCCCACCATGCGCTTTGTCGAGACGAAGACGTGCGAGCAGCAAAGCACCCTGATGCTGCACCGGGTGCGGCTGATGCAGGTGCGGCAGAGGACCATGCTCACCAATGCGATCCGAGCACACCTGGCGGAGTTCGGCGTGGTGGCGAAGATCGGCCGGGAAGGTGTTGATGAGTTGCTGCTCATGGTCAGCAACGAAGATGAGCGCATCCCGGAGCTGGCCCGGGCCTGCATCCTGGCCTTGGCCGAGCAACTGGTGCTGCTCAAGCGCCAGATCCTGGAGATGGACCGACGGATCACCGCCTGCCACCGCGCCAACGAAGTCAGCCGCCGGTTGGCCGAGATCCCCGGTGTGGGTCCGCTGCTCGCATCAGCTCTCGTGGCCCATGTTCCCAACCCGAAGGCCTTCTCATCCGGGCGCAATCTGGCGGCCTGGATCGGCTTGGTGCCGAAGCAGAACTCCAGCGGCGGCAAGGAGCGGCTCGGCGGCGTGACCAAACAGGGCAACCGCTACCTGCGCTCCCTGCTGACGGTGGGCGCACTCGCAGTGATCCGCTTTGCCCAGCGGCACGGGACGAAGCGGCCGTGGATCGTGCAACTGCTGGCGCGGCGGGCCACGAAGGTAGCGGCGGTGGCCCTGGCCAACAAGATGGCCCGGATGGTGTGGGCGATCATGGCCAAGGGCGAGCACTATCGGGAGCCTGTTGTACAAGCGGCATAATCATCGTCGGAAGGCTCCGGCGATCACGAGGTTGGAAAGGGCGAACAGACGTTAATGCAGGATCCGGTCGAACCGGGAAGCGGGACACCCCACTCGTGCCAGAGCATCTTGGAATGCGAGCTTTTGGTCGGGACCCCTTCGCGGAGGGCATTATGGCCAGCGGTCATAAGCACCGCATCAACAGGTCGAACACATGGCCTATGTGGACGGCCCCCGCCTCGCAAGAAGATTTCGGCATGGTTTGATCGGATCGCTTGCGGTCATATGTCCGGCCTTTCATTGCAGTCACACATGACCGCTGGCCAAGATGGCGTCCGCTCTGTGAGTTCCCAACAGCACCGCGGCCTCGCCAGACCACAGTCATGTGCGGAGTGTCTCACCGTCTGGATCGATCGATCACACCATCTGCTCGCTTCCTTGCAAGGTCCGACACCAGCTCAACACGAGAGCGCTTGAAGGGTTCTCATGTCGGGCTGATCTCTACACAGCGCACGCCGCTGCCGATACTGACGCTGGGGCTTTGTAGCTCTCCCCTGTCACCATCAGCTTCCAGGCAATGCGGGCGATCTTGTTGGCCAGCGCCACGGCAACCAGCTTGGGCGGCTTGCGCTGGAGCAACGCCACCAGCCACGGCGAAGGCGGCGCACTCTGGCCGCGCCGCAACTGCCGGATGACAGCAGTCGCCCCGACCACCAGCACGCTGCGCAGGGCCTCGTCACCGGCCCGCGTGATCACCCCATGCCGCACCTTGCCGGCGGTGGAATGATCCTTCGGGGTCAAGCCAAGCCAGGCGGCAAAGTGGCGGGCCGAGCGAAAGGCCTCGGGTGCAGGCGTCTTCATCACCAACATCGCAGCGCCGATCGGACCCACCCCAGGAATCCTGGCCAAGCGTCGGCTGATCTCATGGGCGCGGTGCCAAGCCATGAGGCGATCTTCAATCTCCTCCAATCGGGCCTGCAGCTGCGCATACTCCGTGGCCTGCATCGCAAACAGCTCCCGGGCGAGAGCCGGCAAGGTCTCCTCGGTTTTGACCCGCTCCAGCAGAGGCTCGATCCGGCACAGCCCCTTAGGGGCAATGAGCCCGAACTCCGCCGCATAGCCGCGGATCACGTTGACCAGCTGGGTGCGCTGCCGGATCAAGCGATCGCGCACGCCCACCAGCATCAAGGCCGCCTGCTGGTCGGCTGTTTTGACCGGCACGAAGCGCATGGTGGGCCGGCTCATCGCCTCGCAGATCGCCTCGGCATCAGCCGCATCGTTCTTGCCACGCTTGACGTACGGCTTGGCCAATTGCGGCGCGATCAGCTTCACCTGGTGCCCTAACGACTGCAGAAGGCGCGCCCAATGGTGCGAGCCCCCACAGGCTTCAAGGGCAACTACGGTGGGCGGAAGCTTGCCAAAGAAGGTGATCAGATCCTGGCGCCGCAGCTTCTTGCGCAGCACCGGCTCCTCGGCGGCATTCACGCCGTGCAGTTGGAAGACGTGCTTTGACGTATCCATTCCGATGCGGATAATCTGGTCCATGGACGGTCTCCTGTGACTGAGATCTGCAACGACCTCATTCTGGCACAGCGATGCCGTAAGGGGGCCGTCCACTCCAACAGCATCGACCAGCCTTGCAGAAGCGTTTAATAAATCCCTTGCCAATAGGGAGCCGTCCACACATGGCACTGGGCTGACCTTATCCCAAGTTCCGCGATTGCGCGCTGAGCGGACTTTCCTTTGATCCGCTCAATGTTATACTTTGACGTTATACTTTGACCCGTTGCAGACGTCCAATAGTCCATGGGTTGGAGGCAAACCGTGGGTGGAGATCTGTTATCGGCCTTCGGGTCAGTGTTCTAAATGTTCAAGCCTCTGGGTCAGGCCGGGGAGGCCCCGCCTCGGAGACACATCAGAGGACGGCTTCGATGAGAAAGGGGCCGCGGCGCAACAGAGCGCCCTCGAAGAGCCGCACGAACTCCTCAACCGTGCTGGCGCGTCCTGCCTCTACGCCCAGGCCCCTCGCCATCGCAAGCCAGTCGAGCGCCGGCTCGTCGACGGTGAGCATGCGCTGCGCATTGCGGCCGAACTCGTTCACGCCGACATTGCGCATCTCGCCCTGGAGGATCGCATAGGCGCGGTTCGCGAACACAATGGTGATCACATCGAGGTTTTCACGCGCCTGCGTCCACAGCCCCTGTACCGTGTACATGCCGCTGCCGTCAGCCTGGAGGCCGATGACCTTGCGATCGGGGCAGGCGATCGCCGCGCCAGCCGCAAGCGGGATGCCGATGCCGATGGAGCCGCCGGTGATGTGCAGGTAATCATGTGGCACACTGTCCTGCGATAGGGCGAAGAACTGTCGGCCCGATGTGATGGCCTCGTCGCAAATGATGGCGTTCTCCGGCATCATTCGGGCGACGACGCGCGAGATTGCATCCGCGGTCAAACGCCCCGCCGGCAGCGGGTCTGCGAGAGCAGCGGACCGGAGGATGGGCGCCGGCCTATCCGGCCGCACCCCGAGTTCGTCTGCAAGCCAGGCGAGAGCCCCCTTGAGGTCCTGCCCGAGCTGTGCCAGCTCGATCACCTCGCAATCGTCACGCACGAGCCGCCCGGGCTTGCCCGGATAGGCGAAGAAGGCTACCGGCACCTCAGCGCCGACAAGGATCAGCACCTCGACGTCACGCAGCATCTCCAGCGCCAGATCGATCGGATAGGGAACCCGCGCGACCGGGACGCGGCCGACGCCGCGCTCAATGCGTCCGTTGAATGCTTGGGCGGTCAGCCGCAGCCCTGTAGCTTCAGCGATGCGGCCGGCAATTTCGAGCGCATCCGCCCGCAGGGCCCGGCTGGTGAGCATGAGGGCTGCGCGCCGGCCCGAGCGGACGGCGTTCGCCGCTGCCAGGACCGCCTCTGCCGCCAAGGGCTCCGGCTTGGGGACTACAGTCCGCTGGATCGGCCTCTCCGACACCGCGCCCCAGGCGGCATCGGCGGGCAGGATCAGGGTCGTGATGCCCGGCAGGGACATGGTCGCTTGATAGGCTGCGGCCGTATCCGGCCCGACGCTCTCGGCATCGGCGATCCGCCGGACCCAGTGCGACATCGGTCGGGCGAGGCTCTCGATATCGCTCGTCAGCGGTGCATCATGTTGGAGATGATAGGTGGCGTGATCGCCGACCACGTTGATCATCGGCGTATGGGCGCGCCGTGCATTATGGAGATTGGCGAGCCCGTTGGCGAGCCCGGGTCCCAGATGGAGGAGAGTGGCGGCCGGCCTGTCGGCCATTCGGGCGTAGCCGTCGGCGGCGCCAGTGACCACGCCCTCGAACAGGCCGAGCACGCAGCGCATCCGCGGCTTGCGGTCGAGCGCCGCCACGAAATGCATCTCGGAGGTTCCGGGATTGGCAAAGCAGACGTCCACGTCGTTCGCGAGCAGCACGTCACACAGGCGGTCGGCACCGTTCATATCGTCCTCGCTTGTCGTATCTCGGCCCAGGAGCCGAGGGGGATCGTATCCCTCCGGTCGGGAAGCCGTGCGCATGCCATTCGGCGGCTTTCCAAGTCCTGTTCTGCCATGGCCTGAAAGGCCCTGCGTCAGGCCAGAACACGCCCTTATGTGATGACGAAGACTTGGGCCTCCTCGTACTCAGCTCGGGCAACTTGGAAGTGGAGTTCCAGCCAGAGTGCATCGCTTACCGGATGGCCCGTCGATGTCATCCTTGCGTCGATCATGGGATATCTCATCAGCCTATGGTAGCGCAGCCACGAACCCTGGTCCTGTCACGATGCCTGATTGATCCCGCCACAACTGTTGATAGGAGGCAGTAACTGCGCAGAACATGCCTACGCGAGCCAACTGCCGCTCTGCACGAGGTTACTTTGGCTCCCGCGTGCGGGAGCCTGGGAAGTTTGAGCCCGTCCCGATAACCTTTCGGGTGCCCCTGAAAATCTCCGTATAGACTTCCAGCTGCCCGCGCTGCGAAGGTCCGGAACAGGCACTCCTGAGACCTACGCTCAAAGGCAGCAATCCTCATCGAACCGGACGTCCCGAAAGCGCGGGAATCTCGGCTCCTGACCCGACGCGGACCTTCCGCCGGTCCTTTACAACGCCATCTCGATCTTCGCCACGTGCGCTTCCGCCCTGTTGGATCGGGCCTGGGGCCTCCAGGTAGCTCTCTTGAAGCCCACCGAGGACACTCGACGTTTGGCCCGATCGCATCATCCCCCTTGACGTACATTATACGGTGCTTGTACGTACAGTATACTATACGGGAATCGGGCTGCGCCAGACGGTGAGCCCCGGGAGCGCATTCTGCGTCCCAACACCAGAGGACAGTTGCATGAACAAATTGGCGATGCTGACCTTTGCCATGGGGTCATCTCTCGTGGCGCTCACGGCTGCCGCGTTGGCGCACGATCACGCCGTCTTGCGAGGTCGTCTTGTGTTTGCCGATCACGAGAAGCCCCTAGTCAGCGTACTTGATCTCGACAGCGGTGAGGTTACCCACAGTTTCGATATGCCAAAAGCCAATCCGGTGCTCTCCACGACGGAAGATGGCCGCTACACGGTCATCAAGACGGGCGATGATGCGGGTACCGTTCGCTTTCTCGACACCGGCCTGACGTACGAATCCCACGGCGATCACACCGACGTGGAGAAGGGGGAGGCTAAACTGCTCGGCCACACCCTTACCGGCGATGTGCCGGCTCATGTCGTCTCCGAGAATGACTGGGTCGCCGTGTTCTTCGACGGACAACGGCCATGGGTGCGTTCGAGCGAGCCTCGGGCCACGTTCATCAAGCTCGACACCTTGGGCTCGGCCAATCCGACGGCGCTGACCTGGAAGAGCCCTGCGCCCCAGCACGGGATTGCGTTTGCGCTCGGCTCTGACGAGTGGCTCGTGTCGACGCACAACGAGCCGTACGCCAAGGGCGACCAGAAGGCGAGTTCGCGCTCGAACGGCTTCAAGGTCGTCCAGGGCGAGGACTGGAAGGTTGTGGCCTCCTTTGACGACCTGTCCGACCCACAGAAGTCGTGCAAGGAATTCCACGGGCACGCGTCCTTGAACAACGTCCATGTCTTCGGCTGTGCTCAGGGGCCTGAGGGCGATGCCAAAGCCGGCGGCGTACTGGTCCTTGCCAAGACCAACGGTCAGTGGACGTCACGCCGGGTGCGGTATCCGGACAACCGGCGCTCCTCGACGATCAAGGCGCGTGAAGGTGCCCAGTACATGATTGCCAACTATGGCAACAAGAGTCCTTATGATGCGCTTCTTCGCATCGATCCCACGGCGGAAGCCCTGAAGCCGGAGGACATCTTCCAGGTTCCGGATGGACAGGCGATCTGCCAGTTTGAGGTCGCCTCCGACGGTAAGCGCATTGCCAACCTGACGGCTGACGGCAAGCTGCGGATCTATGATGCGGCCCCAGCCTGGAAGCAGGTGGCGCAGTTCGATGCGGTTCCTGCCTTCGATTGTGCCTACGGGGCCAAGACCCCGATGCCCTCGCTTGCCATCATCGGCGAGAGCGCCTTCGTCAGCGACCCGATAAACAAGCGCGTCCGCGAATACAGCCTGGGCAGCCTCCAGCAGGGGCTCGATCTTCCCGTCGACGGCATGCCGGCGAACCTCGCCAGCGGCGGGGGCGGCTAGTCCCAGGGGTTGTCGGGCCTGGCCGCACCGCGTGCCCTGATCAGGACGGTTCCTCATCCGAGGATCAAAAGGGAACGCAACCGCTATTCGGGTGCCTGGGCGTGAGAGCCCTCGCTCGCGCCGAACACCGTCTTGGCGTAGATGATGCCGAGCCCATAGGCACCGCCGTACTTCTTCGCGATGCTCGTGGTCATGTCGTAGGTCTCGGTCCGTGCCCAATCGCGCTGGAGTTCCAGCAGGTACTGTAGCGACGTCATCGGACGCACTCCGGCCTGCACCATCCGATCCATCGCTCGCTCGTGAGCCTCCTCGGAGACATCGCCGCAGGCATCGGCGATGACGTAGACCTCGAAGCCTTGATCAAGCGCCGAGAGGGCCGGGCCGACGATGCAGACCGAGGTCCACAGACCCGACAGTACGATGCGGTTCTTGCCGATCTCGTTGATGCGCTCGATGATGCCTGCGTCCTCCCAGGCGTTCATGGAGGTGCGGTCGAGCATCTTCTGACCAGGAAAGGCGTTCGTGATCTCGCTGAACATGGGGCCGGAGAAGCTCTTTTCCGCTACGGTGGTGAGGATGGTCGAGACGCCGAAGCCGGCAGCGGCCTCGGCGACCAAAGCCGCGTTGTTGCGCAGCATGACCCCGTCGATCGACCGGGTGGCAAAGGCCATCTGCGACTGGAAGTCGATCATGATCAGCACGTGATCGCTGGGTGTGAGGAGATTGGAACCGGGTGTCGACGTAGCTGTCGTCATGGCTTGTCCTTGTGTCCTGATCTTCCGTTCGATGCTGGCTTTCACCGTGGGCAGCGACCAGCGCACCGACGACCGGTCGGGCGGGTCTGGGCTCTCCCTGCGCGAAACACAGCTTAGGAGGGCAGCGTGCGTCATCGGAGTTCCTTGCGTCCCGCCGATGGGCGCAACCACATTGTCCCGGAGCCGGCCTGGTCGGAAGTTAAACCGTGTAAATATTTGTGAAGCCGCGCGGATGCCGAAGCTTGCGCGTCGCGTGCGGAATGGCTTCCAGCGAATCCAGCTTGGTTAGGCGAGACCGGAGATCTCCGCCACTATCCCATCGCTGCCCGATGCAGGGCACCGGAACGCTTTTCTTGAAACACGAGACGCACTCCGGCCGCGTCTGTTCCTCCAACACGCGGCGGGACGTTACGGCGTGGAGGACCTGAGGCGGAAGCATGGCCTCGATGAGGCGCTCGCAGCAACATTCCCGGCGAGCGATCCCATGGCGGTGACCGGACATCGCCTCGGAACCCAATGACACGCCGCGGGCCGGATCCCTGATTCCTCCTTCCCTTTCGGCATCTTGTTAGGCATAGTTTCATGCCTGCCCCTTGATGCCTGAGCCAGATGAAGAACGCCAATGTCAGATTCGGTCCGTTCACGCTCATCCCCTCCGAGCGTCTTCTTCTGCGCGACAGCGGGCCGATCAAGATCGGCAGCCGTGCGCTGGACATTCTGATTGCTCTCGTCTCACGCGCCGGAGAAGTGGTCTCGAAGGAAGACCTGATCTCGATCGTCTGGCCCCGAACCTTCGTCGAGGAAACCAATCTCCGGGTCAATGTTGCCGCCCTGCGCAAGGCGCTCGGGGATGGACATGAGCCCCACCGGTTCATTTCCAACATCACTGGCCGAGGCTACTGCTTCGTTGCCCCCCTCAATGAAACGGATGAGTTGGCCGGAGAGGTTCAAGCGGCGATATCCAAGCCTCGGCAGCCTGCCCCGGCAACGGGCTCCCTGCCACGCCTAAGTGGACGCGTCATCGGGCGGGACGGGGAGCTCGACCTGCTCGACCGGCAGCTCGCCGAGCTCCGGCTCCTGACCATCGTCGGCCCAGGGGGCATCGGCAAGACGACCATCGCCGTTTCCCTTGCCCAGCGCACTCTCGACCGCTACGCGGATGGTGTCGCCTTCGTCGACCTCGGGACACTCACGGATCCGGCATTGCTGCCGGTGGTCGTCGCAAAAGGCGCAGGATGCGTCCTCGGGTCGACGGATCAGCTCGCGGAACTGGCCGAGCAGCTTCGCGACCGCTCGATGCTTCTTATCCTCGACTGCTGCGAGCATCTCATCGATGACGTTGCCTTGATGGTGGAGGCGCTGGCTGCAAGGGCGCCTGAGCTCAACTTCCTAATGACGAGCCGTGAACCGCTTCGCGCACAGGGAGAACGGGTCCTTCGCCTGGCCCCGCTCGATTTCCCATCCGAGGGAGAGGCGGACGATGCGGCGTCGGCTCTCGGGTTCGCGGCCGTACAGCTCTTCGTCGAGCGGGTCGCCGACGGCATCGGAGGCTACGATCTGGGCGATGCCGAGGCTCCCCTCGTGGGGGAGATTTGCAGACGGCTGGACGGCATCGGCCTCGCCATCGAGTTGGCGGCCTCCCAGGTCGACAGCCTGGGGATCCAGGGTCTTGCCGTCTCGCTGCGGAACAGTTTCGATGGGTTGACGCGAGGGCGGCGCACTGCGCTCCCGCGCCACCAGACCCTGCACGCCGCGCTGGACTGGAGTCACTCACTCCTGGACGAGCCGCAACGCTTCGTGCTCAGCCACCTGTCGCTGTTCAACAAGGAATTCACGATGGAGGCTGCGCGAGCGGTGGCTTCCGACGGAGGAACCATCGACGTCGCGGCCTGCCTCGGCGACCTCGTCGCGAAGTCACTGGTCGTGGCCGACCGCAGCATCCATCCGGCCCGGTATCGCCTGCTCGACATGACGCGCGCCCATGCGGCGGAGAAGCTGTCGGCATCAGGCCGAGGTGAAGAGGCATCCCGGCGCCACGCCATGCATTACCTTGGGTTCTTCGGACAAGCCGCCGGGCAATGGCAGGCCACCCATGATACCGATTGGCTCGCGCTCCATCACCGGGACATGGGGAATCTGAGGGCCGCCCTGGACTGGGCTTTCTCCCCGCAGGGCGATCCCATGATCGGGGTCGGACTGACGGTCGCCGCCATCCCCCTCTGGTATCAGCTCTCCCTGGTTGACGAGTGCCTGATGAGGGTCCGTCAGGCCCTCGACTGGCTCGAGCGCCAGGATCGAACCGATGATTCCAGTCTCATGATGTTATACGCGGCGTTGGGCTTCCCGCACATGCGTGCGATCTCCGGCCGCCCGAGCGGCGCGAAGGCGTGGGAACGCTCGCTTGGGATCGCCCGGCGGATCGACGACGTCGACTTCCAGTTGCGGGCCTTGTGGGCTCTTTGGGTGGACCGGACCAACAGCGGCAATTCCCGTGCTGCTCTCGAGATGGCAGAGGAATTCCACCGGATGGCTGCGCGCTCGCGGGATCCAGCGGATCGGCTCATCGGCGAAAGAATGCGCGCGCGATCGCTGCACTTCCTGGGTGACCAGCCACGAGCCGAAGCGCATGTGCGCCGCATGCTCGACGAATATCGTACGCCGGCCAGCGGAGCCCATCTGGCCCGGTTCCAGTACGAGCAGCGCCTCACGGCGCGGATCACGCTCGCCCGCGTGTTGTGGCTGCGCGGTCGCGCCAAGGAGGCTCTCGGCGAAGTGGAGGACATGGTCGGGACGGCCTTGGATACGGATCACAACCTGACCACCTGCCACGTCCTGTCCGACGCCGTCTGCCCGATCTACCTGATGGCCGGGGATCTGGCGCGCGCGCAGCACTACACGGGAATGCTTTTGGAGCGGACTAAGGCCCATGCCCTCGATGTCTGGCATGCCTATGCCGAGTGCTTCCAGGGCGACATCCTGATCCGTCAGGGCAGGGCCGCAGCCGGTGTATCGCTCGTCCGGGATGCGCAGGATCGGCTCGAGCGCGCGGGCTTCCATCTCTACCGGACGGTTTTCCACGCCGTCCTTGCTTCCGGCCTCCAGGCATTGGGCCGCGTCGAGGAGGCGCTGAGGCTGCTGGACACGGCCCTGGCGCTGACGCGGCAGACCGGAGAGGCTTGGTACGTGCCGGAACTCCTTCGTCAGTACGCCCAGTTGCTCATGACGCGGGACGACGCCCAAGAGGACGCCCGTCGCCTGATCGAACAGTCCCTGGCCTTGGCGAGGGAACAGGGCGCGATGGCGTGGGCCACCAGAGCTGCCGGCACACTTGGCACCTCGAATGATTTAACGCGCTTTAACACCGCTTAACTGGTTCACATCGCCGACCGGAGCCATGGTTGCGTCGACCCGAAGACGCAACCAATTCCG
Organism: Microvirga sp. VF16; assembly: GCF_016864375.1. Taxonomy (GTDB): domain Bacteria; phylum Pseudomonadota; class Alphaproteobacteria; order Rhizobiales; family Beijerinckiaceae; genus Microvirga. The sequence continues at coordinate 2,268,765 of NZ_CP069354.1, forward strand.
AGGGACGTGCGATGACATCACGGACATTCTTTTCACTGCCCCGGGCTGCGGCGGCTGGCCTTGCAGCCATCATGTGGTCGGTGGCGTTTCCGGCCACGGCAACCGCACAGGCCGCTCGCTCCCCACAGGAGTACTCCAAGACGTGTGGCGCCTCCTGCGTCGGGACGCAGACGGTCGGCATCAGCGGCATCCCCTACGCCTATCGGTCCTTGGGCAACCCGTCCGGGACGCCGCTGATCCTGATCAACCGCTTCCGCGGGACGATGGACGAGTGGGATCCAGCCTTCCTCGATCACGTCGCAGCCGGGCGACACGTCATCATCTTCGACAATGCAGGCGTCGCCCGCTCCGGAGGTGAGGCGCCGGCTCGCATGGCCGACTGGGCCACGAATGCCGCCAAATTCATCGAGGCCCTGGGTTACCGCCAGGTCGACGTGCTGGGCTTCTCATTCGGAGGTCTGGTGGCACAGGAGCTGACCCTCCAGCGGCCGGAACTCGTCCGCAGGCTGATCATCGTCGGTAGCGGGGCGGGCTATGTCGAAGGCGCCAACCTTCGTGCCAAGGCGATCGAGGTCGCCACCAAGCCGGTCAACACGGACGAGGACTTCCTCTACCTGTTCTTCAAGGAAACGCCGACGAGCCAGGCGGCCGGGCGGGAGCATCTGGCCCGCCTGCGCCTGAGAGCGGATGCGTTTTCCGAGCGCGTCAGCGAGAAGGCCTGGAAGGCGATGCTCTCGGCCGGGAGCGACGTCGGCACGCCGGAGACCTCGCTGCTGCGGCGCGTCGGATCGATCCGCCAGCCTGTCCTTGTCGCCAACGGCAACGAGGACGTGATGATCCCGACCTACCAGTCCTATGCCTTGGCGCAGGCGATCCCCAATGCTCGGCTGATCATCTATCCGGATTCGGGCCACGCCTTCCTGTTCCAGTACCCCAAGGAGTTCGGGGACGAGGTCATGCGCTTCCTCGGACCGGAGGTCCAGCCATGAGCGCGACCGCCATCTCCGCGCATCTCACCAGACGCGACGTAATGGCAGCAGGTCTCGGCTTGGCCACCACGGCAAGAGCCAACGCTCAGGGGCTCGGGACGACCCCAAAGAATCCGATGATGCAATCCACTGAAGGAGACAGAACGATGGCGACGATCACGATGAAGGACGGCACGGAAATCTTCTACAAGGACTGGGGCAGCGGGCAGCCCATCGTCTTCCATCATGGCTGGCCGCTCAGTGCCGATGACTGGGACAGCCAGATGCTGTTCTTCCTGCATCAGGGCTATCGCGTCATCGCCCATGACCGCCGTGGCCACGGTCGCTCGACCCAGACCGCTCACGGCAACGAGATGGATACCTATGCCGATGACGTCGTGCAGCTCGCGAAAGCCCTCGATCTCCGGGATGCGATCCATATCGGCCATTCCACAGGCGGCGGCGAGGTGGCGCGCTACGTTGCCCGCGCAGAGCCGGGACGCGTTTCCAAGGCGGTCCTGATCGGCGCGGTACCACCCATCATGGTCAAGTCGGAGAAGAACCCCGGCGGGTTGCCGCTGGAGGTGTTCGACGGCTTCCGTGCGGCGGTCGCCGCGAACCGGGCGCAGTTCTATGTCGATGTCCCAGCCGGGCCCTTCTACGGCTTCAACCGTCCCGGTGCCAAGGTCTCGCAAGGGGTGATCGACAACTGGTGGCGCCAGGGCATGATGGGCGGCATCAAGGCACAGTATGACTGCATCAAGGCCTTCTCCGAGACCGACTTCACCGAGGATCTGAAAGAGATCGACGTTCCCACGCTGGTGATGCACGGCGACGACGATCAGATCGTCCCGTTCGCGGATTCCGCGCCGCTGTCCGTGAAGCTCCTGAAGCACGGGACGCTCAAGGTCTACGAGGGGCTTCCGCACGGGCTGTGCACGACGCATCCGGACGTCGTCAATCCCGATCTCCTGGCCTTCATCAAGGGCTGACCGATACGACAGGGTGGGTGCAATGACCATGAAAGCGAACGAGGAATTCCTGGATCGGGAAAACGGGCTGCGGATCTTTGTGCGGTCCTGGCATCCCCCCGGTCCGCCCAGGGCAGTGGTGGCGATCTGCCATGGGGTGAAGTCCCACAGCGGCTATTACCACTGGCTTGCGGAGCAACTGGTCGCGAGCGGGTTTGCGGTCTATGCCCTCGACCTGCGCGGCCGCGGGCGGTCAGGCGGCGAACGCTTCTTCATCACCGACGTCGATGAGTATGTTGGCGATGTATCCGCCGTGATCGAGCTGGCGCGCCGCCGCGAGGGCGATCTGCCCCTGTTCCTCTTCGGTCACAGCGCCGGCGGCGTGGTTTCGTCGACCTATGCGCTCGACAACCAGAAGCGGCTCGCAGGCTTCATCTGCGAGAGCTTTGCCTACCAGGTCTACGCACCGGACTTCCTGCTGGCTGTCATCAAGGCCATCAGCCGGATCGTGCCGCGCCTTCCCATGCTCCGGCTGAAGAACCGCGACTTCTCGCGCGATCCCGCTGTCGTGGCCCTCATGGATGCCGACCCGCTGATCGCTGGCGAGGTGCAGCCGATGGCGACGGTCGCCGCTCTGTCAAAGGCGAACGACAGGCTCAAGGCGGTATTCGCCTCGATCAGGCTTCCGGTCCTGATCCTGCATGGAACCGAGGACAAGGTCACGCGTCCGGGCGGCAGCCAGGAGTTTCACGGGAAGGCCGGATCCAGGGACAAGACGCTCAAGCTCTATGACGGGCAAAGCCATGACCTCTTCAACGACCTCGGCCGCGAGCGCGTCCTGGCGGATGTCGTCGAATGGCTGGATGCCCGGCTTCCGGTGACGGGAAGGGTTTTAGCGGTCGGCTGAGGTCCTGCACATGAGGTCCTGCACAGGGGAAAGAAGCGGCCATGCCGGAGACAACGTCGAGCTCCATCCTGATCGTCGTCGATCCGGCGATGGTGCCGGATCCCGATCCGTTCGAGGATTTCCTGGCGGTGTACTACGCCCTGGTGGCGGCAGGTGCGCGGCTGCTGATCGCCTCGGAGGCCGGTGGCTATCCGTGGCTGAGCCGGCCCGCGCCAGGCCAGGGCAGCGGAAGCGAGTTGATAGCCAGGTTCCTGTCGGACCGACAGGCCAGGGACGAGGTCGCAGACACGCTTCCGCTTCGCGATGTCTTCGTCGAGGACTTCGAGGCCTGCGTAGTGATCGGAGGCGTCGGCCCCGTGTGGGAGCCGAACGGCAGCGACACCCATGCCCTGGTCGGAGCGTTCCTGAAGTCGGGCAAGCCCGTCGCTGCAATTTGCAGCAGATCCGGTGTCGCGCCCGGGGGAAGGGCTGGTGGCCTGACACTTCTCAGCAACGGCGGAGCAAGCCTGCCTTCCGCGATCCGAGCCCTGCTGGCGGCATTGCGGGCCGGCAATGAACCAGAAGATTCATGATGACGCTTGATCGCACCGCATCCCTTCCTGATCGGGCACCCTTCGCATTCCGGCATGGAGCCTTCGATGTGACGGTGCTGAGCGATGGGCACTTTGCGCTACCCGCCGAAATCGTGGCTCCCGAGGCCACGCCGGAAGAATGGCGCGACATCGAACGACGTCTCTGCGGGAGCGCCGGAACGATCCGCGCCAATGCCAACATCCCGCTGATCCGTTCGGGAGAGGACCTGATCCTGATCGACCTTGGGGGTGGCGGGAAATTCCAGCCGACCGAGGGTCGGCTTGCGCAATCCCTTCAGGCCGCAGGATTCGATAATCGTGCGATCACCAAGGTGCTGCTCACCCATGCGCATCCCGATCACGTCTGGGGCATGCTCGGCCCGGACGGCAAGCCGCGGTTCCCGAACGCCACGTACTATGTCGGAGCAAGCGAATGGGACTTCTGGATGGATCCAGACTATGCATCCTCGATACCCCCCGTGCTGCACGACTTCGCCAGGGGAGCCCAACGCGACCTGGCCGCAGTCCGTGACCGCATCGTCCCGGTGAGGAACGGTGACGAGATCATGCCGGGTCTCCAGGTCATCGCGACACCAGGCCATACACCTGGTCATCTGTCGTACGCTTTTGCTGGACCCGAGACCATGGTCGTGAGTGGAGATGTGGTTACCAACCAGATTGTCTCCTTCGAGCATCCGGCCTGGCGCTTCGGCAATGACACGGACCAGGATATGGGCTCGGCCACCCGGCAACGTTTCGTGGACCGCGCCGCGGCCGACCGCCTGCTGCTGCTTGGCTACCACTTCACCTATCCTGGACTGGGTAGGGTGGAGAGGTACGGCAACGCATATCGGTATGTGCCTGCCTCGAGTTGAGTCCAAGCCCTACTCTCCGGGGGCGACATGCTCGTTGATTGGAACGGCTGCTTGGTCCGTTGGCACATCTCGGAAGGAGCGCTTTGGTCAGTTCATGAGGTGGTGAGCAGACCTTCATTTCATTTGCTGTTTGTTACTCTTTGACCCATTCCGGACGTCTGGGACATTGATGTAGCCGCTGAACTGTCCTCAGGAATTTGCGCGCCTCATAGGTATAGCGTAGATGCACCATGTCCTGATTGAGAGAAGATGCATTGTGCAATTGAGGGGGCCTCCGCCTTGGTGCCCTCGGTCAACAGACGGAGACGACTGGCGCGCTTTCTGCGGTCCTGCCTCCGACTACGATCAGCAAAGGTGATAGGTCGCATTCCATCGCTGCATTGGTTTTCAGCCGGTTTCGCTGCTAGGGATCGGCTGAGCCCAATCCGACTTCGGAGCTTGCTGTGCCTCGCTTTCCGTACGAGACTGTCGACGTCTTCACCGACCGCCCCTTCGGTGGCAATCCGCTGGCTGTCTTCACCGATGCGCAGGGGCTTTCCGACGGGCAGATGCAGGCGCTGGCGGCGGAGATGAACTACAGCGAGACAACGTTCGTCCTGCCCGCCGACGATCCAGCCAATGATGCCCGTGTGCGCATCTTCCATCGCACGGCCGAGATGCCCTTTGCCGGCCATCCCAATGTCGGCACGGCGTGTGTGCTGGCGCGCCAGGGCCGCGACCGCGACGGCGTGCTGCGCTTCGAGCAGAAGGCTGGCCTCGTCGAGATCGCAGTGGAGCGCGATGCAGGAGGAGCCGTGACAGGGGCGGTGATCGCGGCGCCGCAGGCCTTGTCCCTCGGCATGGAGTTGCCGATCGACGAGATCGCCGCCTGCGCCGGGCTTTCCGTCACCGATATCGTTACAGCGGCCCACAAGCCGGTGCAGGCCTCGGTCGGCGTCAAGTTCGTGCTGACGCAGGTCGCGCCGGAAGCTCTTGCCAGGGCGACGCCCGATCTCACCGCTTTTCGCAAGCTCGTGCGGCTGCATAGCGAATTGGCCGGACGCTTGTCACTGTTCCTCTATGCGCGTGACGGCGATACGATCCGAGCGCGGATGTTCGCACCGCTCGCGGGCACTTGGGAGGACCCGGCGACAGGCAGTGCCAGCGCCACGCTGGGCGCGCTGCTGCTCTCGCTCGACGGCGGCGACAAGGCCGCCTTCACGATCACTCAGGGCGTCGAGATGGGCCGGCCGAGCTTGCTCAAGGTAACCTCGTGGCGCGCCGAGGATGGCTATCGCTCGCGCGTCGGCGGCAGTTGCACCCCGATGTTCCGGGGCGAGGCCCTGCTTTAGAGGACTGAGTGCTCCAAGAGCATCCCTTTGCGGGATCAAACCTGCACAGGCGATATAAGCCATCAATTCTCCTTCGCCTGATACGGGCAGGGCGCATATTCCTATTGACGAACGAAATCCGGATAGCCTGGCACCGTGCATACTGAGCTTTAGAGTAACATTCCTTACACCTCACGAGTGAAACTGCGGCGATCAGACCGGAAACCGCCATGAATGAACTCCGTCGCGCTACCCTGAACGGCGATGTCTTCGAATACTTCGATGTCGGCGATGGTCCGCCTATCCTGTTCCTGCACGGAGCGCTTGGTGACCTCAGGACCTGGCAAGGACATAGCGAGATATTGTCAGGCCGCTACCGCTGCATCGGCTACACCCAGCGCTACTTCGGTCGCGTCTCGTGGCGCGATGAGGGCCCCCCGTTCGGCGTCACCACGCACGCCGAGGACCTCCTTGCTTTCATTGAGGCTCTCTTTCATTGAGGCTCTCGGACTTGCCCCGGTGTACCTCGTGGCTTGGTCCTATTCCGGTCATGCCGCCTTCGAGGCCGCGCTGCGGCGGCCGGATCTGTTCCGACGTGTGATGGTCTACGAACCGGGCGTGCCGAGCTATGTCACCGATCCGGAAGAAGTGGCTGCGTTCGGACGGGATGCCCAGGCCATCTATGGACCGATTGCCACCGCCGCAAGTGCGGGCAATCTGGAAGAAGCCGCTCGACTGATGATCGACGGCTCCGGTGGGGATGGCTATTTGGACCGTCAAAGTCCGGAATACCGAACCATCATCCGCGACAACCTTCACTCACTGCCGTGCCTGATGGCTCAGGAGCCACCCCCGAAGATCACCTGTGAGGATCTCACGACATTGAGGATGCCGGTCTCGATTGTCCACGGTGGTTTGACCAGACCCGTCTTCGCCATCCCCTCCCTCGCTGCCGCACGGTGCATCCGTCATGCCCGGCACGTGGAAGTACCGGGTGTCGGGCATCTTTGGCCGCAGGAGAGCCCTCATGGTTTCTCGGCTGTGGTCGAGGAACTCGATCGCACGACGTGAGAGAAGTAGAGCGACTGTTGGTGGCCTCTGCTACCGAATGCCAGATCGAACCGAGACCCGGAAAGCTCAAATCCTGGCAGACGCGGAAGGAACACTTTGGTCTGCTCATGAAGCAGTAAACGGACCGTCATTTCATCTGCTGTTCGTCGCTCCGTAACCCAATTCTGCATTCCATGACGCCTCGTTCTGTTAATATTGGACCTGCGGTTCATGCACGCGCAGCCCCGATTGCCCTCCTTCCGCTCATGCCGCTTTGGGCGCATCCTGACTGCGGGTTGGGGATCGAGGGAGACGACCTATGCCTGGCAAGTTCATACTCAAGGGTGACGTCAGGCGGGAGGAGCTGGACATCATGCGGCTCGGCTGGCTGAGCCATCCGGCCTCGACCGGCGCCGGCAGGTTCACCGTGCTCGAAGGCACCTTCTTCCCCGGCAAGGGACACAGCTTCCACTATCACGCCGATCAGGAAGAACTCATCTACGTGGTGTCAGGCACCGTCGAACACTGGATCGAGCAGGAGAAGCGTATTCTCAGCCCAGGAGACAGCGTCTTCATGCCTCCCAAGGTCGTGCACGCGACCTTCAATATCGGCACGGAGGACGCCAAGGTCATTGCCATTCTCGGGCCCTGTGTTGGCGACTTGGGAGTGGAGCAGGTCGATATGTCCGGTGAGGCGCCTTGGAGCGAGCTGCGGGCCAGCACAGCCTAGGAGCAAACGTCCTTCAAAATTGGCTTTCCGCGATGTCTGGCGCGCGCGCTCCGTTTGTCGGATTGCTCGCACGCGCTATGTCCTGGCGCATCGTAAGGACGAGGAGCCGCGCCATGGCCGTCGACCCGCGGAAGGTTCTGCGCCTCAACCTGCCGCAGTGGCAGGGTGGCGACCGGCCCAACTACCGCATTGGAGGACGGGTGCTGGCCGCGATTGCACCCGAGCCGCAGGGGCCGGAGGAGACCGTCCCGGTTCCCCGCGCCAGGGAGGACGAGCGGCCCGTCGAGGGCGGCATCGTCTCGCGCGAGATCTTGCTCGAACAGCTCGCCGCCGCCCGCTCGGCCATCGCCCGGCACAAACCGGAGGCCATCGTGACGCTGGGCGGAGACTGCCACGTCGATCTGGCGCCCATCGCCTATCTCAGCGAGCGCTATGGCGACAACCTAGCCGTGCTCTGGATTGACGCCCATCCGGACATCATGCCTCCGGCGGAGAACCGGTACGCCCACACGCATGTGCTGGCGACGCTCATGGGCGAAGGCGATCCCGCATTCGTGGCGGCCGTGCGTCGGCCGGTAGATCCGAGGTGCGTCCTCTATGTCGGGTTGACCGAGACCTCGCCTGGCGAGACCGCCTTCATCCACGCGCATGGGATCGCCCATCTTAGCCCGGAGGACTTGGCAGGCTCGCCCGAGCGCGTTCTGGAATGGCTGCGCGCCTCGGGGACGACGAAGGTGGCGGTCCACTTCGATGTCGATGTCCTCGATCCCGCGCTCTACGACTTTCTCCTGTTCCACGATCCCTATGCCGCACCGGGCACCTATGATGACGTGCCCAAGGGTCGGATGCGGTTTGAGGAGGTCGCGGCGATCCTCAATACGGTTGCGGCGGAAGCCGACATCGTGGGACTGGCCATCACCGAATACATGCCTTGGAGCGCGATCAAGTTGTCGGACTCACTGCGCTCGCTGCCGCTTCTTGGCCATGGATAAGGCGGCAAGGAACGGCAGCTCCAGGCACGCCTGAGACCTAAGCTCGAAGGCAGCAATCCTCAGAAGCGGACGTTCCGAAAGCGCAGGAAATCTCGGTTCCTGACCCGAATGTATGGACCGGCCGTGCGTCGCAAGAGGCTTTTCGAGATGGCGAGGTTGGTCTTGCGCTAATGTATCCGGCCCATGTGGAGCGATTGCTCCTGGCCATCATGGATATCCGCGCGCATCGGTTCTCATAAGCGGACCGGCCCTTCATGGCCAAACGGGTCACCAGAGCCCAGATGCGACGGCGCGACCGTTCTCCATCTCGTGTTCCTCTCGCAGACCTCGGCGAGTTCCAGGCGGTTGATGCAGGGGAGGGGCGATGCTGCCCTCAACCCATTACAGCCGCTGTCCGTGGTTCATAGGTGCGGTTCTGGCTCAGCACGCTCCAGGCAATCCGCGCCAGCTTGTTGGCTAAAGCCGCCGCCAGCACGTTGTGGTGCAGGCGTGTGGACGCGGCGGTGAGCCATGCCCCGAAACTGTGTTGGCGCCACTTGGCCGGCCAGAGCAGCAGCACGCGAGCGGCCTGAACCAGGAGCGAGCGCAGGTAGCTGTTGCCGCGCTTCGACAGGCGGCCCAGGATCGTGCGGTCGCCCGTTGACGTCTGTTTGGGCACCAACCCGAGCCAGGCGCCGAAATCACGTCCTCGGCTAAAGGCGGCGCCGTTGCCAATGGCGGCTACCATGGCGCTGGCGATGATCGGTCCCACGCCTGGCACGCTCATCAAACGCTGGCAGGCTTCGTCTGCCGCTACGAGAGCTTCAATCTCGTCGGTGACAGCATCGATGCGCTCATCCAAGTGATGCCAGTCCTGCATCAAGCCTTCGATCAGGCGTACCATGCGCGGCGTGAGGACATCGGTGCGCTGGGCGAGAATGTCCGGCAGCGCTTGGCGCAGGGATCGCAAGCCCTGTCGCACCGCAATCCCGCGCTCGAGCAGGAAGGCGCGGATCTGGTTGACCACGGCCGTGCGCTGGCTGACCAAGCGGGCGCGAACACGATGCAGAGCTTGCAGGTCGAGTTGCTCGACTGTCTTCGTAGGCACGAAGCGCATCGTGGGACGCTCCACGGCTTCAGCAATGGCCTCGGCATCGCGGAAATCATTTTTGTGGCTCTTACGGAAGGGCTTCACGAACTGGGCGGGGATCAGCTTCACGTCATGGCCAAGGGCCAGCAACTGACGGCTGAGATGGTGGGCGCCGACGCAGGCTTCCATGCCGATCAGACACGTTGGCATATTGGCGAGGCGCTGCTCAACCTGTCCACGCGAGAGCTTCTGGCGCAGAACGATGGCGCCACGGACATCCAGGCCGATGAGGTGGAAGCTGTTCTTGCCGATGTCGATGCCAAGGGTGGCAATGGGCGGAAGCGGGGCTTTAGGCATGGCTCAGATCCTCGTGCTGGGCGCCCCTGATGAAGGGTGCGCCGGTAAGCACGGCCGGTCCATCCCATTAGCAGTCCTTGGGGAACAAGAGCAGACGTCCAACTGTGCCGCCAAAGGGCTCACCCGAAGATCCATCCTATTCGAAACGGAGTGCCTCAATGGGATCCAGCAGCGCGGCTTTGTGGGCAGGATAGAACCCGAAGAACACTCCGATGGCCCCGGAAAAGGCAAACCCAAGTGCAATCGACGCCGGGCTCACCCAAATCGGCCACCCCGCCAACTTGCCAATCCCAACTGCCACGAGCACGCCCACACCCACTCCGAGCAGGCCGCCCAACACGCATAGCATGGTAGATTCGACCAAAAATTGGTTCCGAACATCTCGTCGGCGTGCCCCAAGCGCCTGGCGCAGGCCAATCTCACGGGTCCGCTCGGTGACCGAGACCAGCATGATGTTCATGATGCTGATCCCGCCAACCACCAGCGAAACCGAGGCGATGGCAGCCAACAGGAAGGTGAGAGAGCGGGTAGCCGCCGCGCGAGCCTCCATGGTTTCCGATGGCTTGCGGATCTGGAAATCATCCGGCGCCTCGGCGGACAGCCTGTGCCGCTGCCGCAGCAATCGGTGGATCTGCTCTTGCGCCGAGACGCTCGCCTCGTCCGAGACGACCTTGACCATAATGAAATCTACTGCATTCCGGCTCACCTTGTTGCTCCCGAGTACGCGGAGCTTGGCGGTAGACAACGGGATCAGTACAACATCATCCTGGTCGCGGCCATTACCTGCGTTCTGCCCTTTCCTGGTCAGAACCCCGATTACGGTGAACGGAACATTGGCTATCCGAACCACTTGGCCGAGAGGGTCCTTGTCCTCAAACAGCTTGTCGACGACAGCCCCTCCGAGCAGGACTACCTTGGCGGCGGTGTCGACCTCATCAAGAGTGAAGCCGCGTCCCGTCTCGACTCGCCAGTCGCGCGCGACCAGATAGGCCGGAGTGATGCCGCCGGCGAGGGTGGACCAGTTGGCATTGCCATGCACGACCTGGATGGCTCCTGAAGTCGTTGGCGCTGCAACGACGACCCCAGGCACTTCGCTCGCTATTGCGGCTGCATCCTCTTCGGTCAGACTCTGACGCGAACCCGCTCCCAGGCGCACACCGCCTTGGTTTGACGAACCTGGTTGGATCATCAAGAGGTTGGCGCCAAGCGAGCGGATCTGCTCGTCGATCTGGCTCTGAGCTCCACTGCCAATCGCCACCATAGTGATTAGGGCGGCCACGCCGATGATCATCCCAAGCATCGTCAATGTGCTGCGCAGGAGGTTGGCCCTGATGGCACGCCAAGCGATGCGGATGGTTTCCGCCATGTTCATGACGCCACCATCTCTGAGACAGCCAAGTCCTGTGAGATCATGCCTTTAGAGCCATCGTCACGGACAACTGGTCCGTCGCTGATGGCGCACCCGTCCTGCATCCGCACGATGCGCTGCGCATAACCAGCCACCGCAGGGTCATGAGTGACGAGGATAATGGTCCGCCCCGCTCGGTTCAGATCTTGGAGCAGAGCCATGATCTCGCGCCCCGTGGCGGTGTCGAGGGCGCCCGTGGGCTCATCGGCGAGAATCAGGCCCGGTCCTGCCGCGAGCACTCGTGCAATCGCCACCCTTTGCTGCTCCCCGCCGGATAGCTGACCAGGCCAATGGTGCTGACGGTGGCCAAGCCCGACTTTCTCGAGAGCCATCGCTGCCCGGCGTCGCCGTTCGCTCCTGGGGATGCCGGCATACGTCATGGCCAGTTCCACGTTCTCGATTGCGGTGCTGCGTCCGAGCAGGTTGAACGCCTGAAAGATGAAGCCGATCTCTTGGGCCCGGACCCGCGCGCGCTCGTCCGGATTCAAGTTCATGACGTCGCGCCCGGCGAGGAGGAGACAGCCGCCGGCGGACGGATGATCCAGCAGGCCGAGCAGGTGCATCAGGGTCGACTTGCCGGAGGCAGACGGCCCCATGATGGCGATGAACTCCCCCGTCTCGAGGGTGAGGCTGACGCCGCGCAGCGCCGCGACGGTAGTGTCGCCAAGTCTGTGCTCCTTACAAAGATTGGTGGCTTGGATCAGCGGCGCGGCCACAGGGCGCCTCCCAGGCGGCTAAGGAGCGAGCCATCAGCCCGCGCTGCCGCGACGCCGACGATCACCTGCTGCTCCGGGTGCAGCGAGCCGGCGACGATTTCGGTGGCGCTGGCGTTGCTCCGTCCGGTCCGGACCGGGACCTTGACGGGGCGGCCGCCGTCCAACACCCAAACGGCAGTGATGCCACCCTCGGACGCCTGGGCGGCGCCCGGTGTGGCCGTCCCGGGGGGCCGGAAGCGCAGGGCCGCGTTGGGAATGCGCAGCACGTCCTTGGCCTGGTCGATGGTGATCTGCGCCAGGGCAGTCATGCCGGGCAGCAGCGCCAGGTCGGGGTTCGAGGCCGACAGCACCACGGTGTAGGTGACCACGTTCTGGACCAGGCTCGGCGCCTTGCGGATCTGGGCAACCTTGGCGGCGAAGGCCCGGCCGGGACTGGCATCGACGGTGAAGGCGGCGGCCTGCCCGGGCCGGATGCGGCCGATGTCAGCTTCGTCGACCCGGGCGTGAACCTCCATCTGGCGCAGATCCTGGGCGATGACGAACAGGGTCGGCGCCGACAGGCTGGCGGCGACGATCTGACCACGATCAACATCCTTGCCGATGACCTCCCCGTCGGCGGGCGCACGAATGACACTGTTCGCCAGATCGGCCTCGGCTTGGTCGAGCACGGCCGCCTGCTGCTTGAGCAGGGCCTCGGCGAAGGCGAGTTGCGAGGCCGCGGACCGGTGGTCGGCTCCGGCAGCCAGCAAGGCGGAGTCGGCGCCAGTGCGCTCGGCCTCGGCCGCCTGCAGCGCCGCCTCGGCCGACTGAACCGACACCAGGGCGCTGTCACCGGCGGCCTGCGACATCGTCGAGCGTTCGACGAGCGTCTGCTTGCGCGCGAAGTCACGGCGGGCGTTCTCCGCCCGGGCCCGCGCCCCTTCGACGTTGGCGTGCGCCATCTGGACGGCCGAGCGGGCGCGGAGGAGGCCGGCCGCCATGCGGTCGATACCAGCCTTGGCCATGACGACCCGCGCTTTGGCGCTGTCAAGCGCGGCCTGGGCCTGCCGCACCCGGGCCTCGAAGGCCGTGGTGTCGAGGCGGGCCACAGGCTGACCTTTTGTGACGCGGTCGTTGAAGTCGACCAGCACCTCGGCAATCTGGCCCGAGAGCTGGGAGCTTACCTTGACAGTCCCAACGGCGTTGAGGGTGCCGGTCGCCGACAGAGTGGTGCGGATGTCGCCCCGGTCGACCGGAGCGGTGATGTACTGAGGGGCAGGTGCGGCCGGCTGGAGCGCGCCGGGGATAGCACTAGGCGGCACCAGGGAGGCGGCGGAGCCGAGCGCCGTTCCCAGGACCAAGATCCAATAGCGACGTTTCATAGCTCAGCCCCACATGCTTCTGGCGATGCTGCTTTTGCGCTGCGTGCTCCTGGACGTGACCACAGTATAACGGCCGTCGCGTGGCCCCGAGTTGAGCAAGGGACCCGCCGCGGGGTGCCGCGGCGGGACGAAGGCTGTGACTTGGGCAAACCGGCTTTGGCCTAGGGAACTGGCTGCTCTAGGCTGCAATGCAGTGTTGTCACCGGATCGGCGGTTCCACCAAAGGTCGTGGTAATTTCGCCTGTCAGTGGATCGGCGAACTGCGAGAAACCTACGTTGCCGATGAACGATACGCCCTCGGTCGTGGTGCTACCGTTGTTGATCGCATGTTGGCCATTGCCGCCATCTGCCGGTGAGACCCCGTGGGGGCCTCCGTCTAGGGAACTGGCGTTGCCGATGCCAAGGCGAGGGCCCGTCCCACCAAATGTGGAGTCGCGGAACGTGTCTTGCGGGGTGTTAGCGCTCTTGGAGTGGATGCCCATTCCGCTGCCATTGGCGCCCACCGCGCTATCGGTCGGGAGTTTAGCCAGTTGCGAGGCCATCTCCCCCCAGCACCGGTTCATCTGAGGTCCCGTCGCCGATTCGCCCTTGTTGAACGTCGAGCCGTTGATCGTATTGTCGTTGCCGACGCGATCAACCGGTGCAGCCATGGCTCCCGTTGCGGCGAGAAGAAGGGTTGCCGTGCACAGCCCAGTGCACAGGAAATTGCGTTTCCCGGTCATGATAATATTCCCTCTGATCTTTAGATCGTGCGTATGAGCTTAAATTGCGAATGTTAACTGAAGACGTTAACAAGTCTGTCGCGGCATGCCCTTGATGATCGAAGGCATGTCATCGTTGTTCTGCTATAGATATGCGGGCTCAATACTGCGTCTGGGAGGATAGCAACTCTGACTATCGCTGCAGCGCGAAGTAAGTAGAGGCACACCTTCGCTGTTAGGTCAATAGATAAAATTTGAGCTATTATGCTTTACTCAGCCCTTGATCGTCCCTTGACTCAACTAATAATACTAACCCTTAAGATGTATTATGTTTAGGGAGTCCTAGAAATAAAAAGTTTCTTGCTGTAAACATCTGCTTTCTGATACCACTATTGGAATAGTCCTTCGGAGCGAAAAGTTTCTTCACAACCGTGGCGCAGCAATGGTTGTGATGAACTTGTAGGTGAGCGTCGAAATATAATTCAACCGGCGGCAAGAACATTACCTGCCTGTCAGGAGTTTCTTACCTTCGGGAAGGCGTGCTCTACATACCGAATCGGTATTGTTGCCCCGAAAGATCGAACCGATCATCTTGATTGACGTGGGACAAGAACTCACGCTGGGAACGAAAGCCGATCGCCTTGTGCGGGAATTATGCGCTCAAACCATAAGGGGAGGCTCTCCATCACCGTGCGGGTATCTGGGGCCGGACCCACCCGAATGCAATCGCACTTGATCGTCCGGACGAAGGCCTCGGTCATGCCATTGCTCTACGGCCTCTCCCCCGGTGCGGTGCGCGGCGCCAAGCTATTATCATTCGCGCCAGACTACGAATGACCGTGATTGCTGACACCAGATACGCGACAGGCTATGAGCAAATGGCGCTGCCAGAGGCAGATGCCAATGTACCCCGCTGCGAGAAGCTGGTCGACATGCGCCGCACGCTCGCGCCCTCTTCGGCTGAACGCGCGGGATGCTGCACTGACTTCGTCTCTCCGGCCGCGTATGACCGCTCGTGGCACGGGGCTGACCTTAGCCGTACTTCCGCACTGCTGGGATGAGCGGACCTACGTTCAGGCCTGCGGTACTACCGAGCTTGACCCACGACTGACATTCCGTGTTCAGGCTCTTGCCCTCGGACGAAGCGAGATTATGACCTGGGAAAGAGTTGCCCCTTGATTGCGAGTCGTAGGGTCCGCAGCGCAATCCAGCAGATGACCAGGTTGGCGCCGATGAAGAGCGGGATGGCGAAGAAGGCGATCGGCCCCGTCTGCCCTCGCTCGACGAAGCGGATGGCCGCGAGCGGCAGGGCAGAGACGCCGAAGGTATAGGCCCAGGCCGCAGGCGAGAACGGCTGCTGTCGCAGCCACGGCACAAGGCGCAGCATGACGAGCGTCTGGAGCAGGGCGTACCCGAGCAGCATCTGCACGAAGCGGTCCGGAGGGCCGTCGGTGACGGCAAGATACGCAACGGAACCCACGGCAGGGGTCGCAAGGTGCAGGCCCATCGTGGCACGCAGGCCAACGGGCAACGTATGGGTCATCAAGCGGTGCAGCACGATCGATTCCAGCACGACAAGCGACAGGAAGCCCGCCCCGAGGAAGAGCAATCCGGCTTCGGGGTAGCCGAAGGAGCCGCAGGCGATGGCGCTGACGAAGCATCCGCCGACCGTGGGCATGTACAGGGTCGGGGTGGTTGCGTCCGTGTGGCGTCCGCCCTGCCATAGCTCGCCCACGAGCCAGGCGCTGAACACGACCTGGCCCGCGACGCCCAGCACGAACATCGTCCACGCCATAACGGGCAGGTACGGGACGACCGCGATGCTGGCGATGAGGGTCGCCACCGGGACCAGCGCGATGAAGAAGACCTGGACCGGGTGCCGGAATTCGGCGAACGCCTCCTCGCGGGAGGTCGCCCATTTCAGGACGTACAGTACCAGCCAAGCGAGCCAGACGAGCGCCGCGGCGAGGGACAGGGCCTCGCCGACAACCACGGGGGCGCCCCACACCCTGGTAGCGGCGCGCCATCCGTTGCCGAGCCCGCCCAGGCCGAGGACCATGCCGAAGAAGGTCGCCGGGACGACGGGCGGGGACACGAGACGCGCTGATCGCGCTCGGTTGCGTTGCATCGGGTCCTGCATGGGGCGTTAGACCAGCCAGAATCTTATGATGAGGCTGACCGCTCCTGTCGCGCCAACGCCGGCGGCCCAGAGGCCGACGAACCACAGCCATCGGTGTAACGCAGAGTTCGGTTCGATCTCGTCGCACATCAATGATATCCCTCATGTCCGGTCTTGCCCCGAAACACCCAGTACGAGTAGCCGGTGTAGGCAAGGATGATCGGGATCAGCGCACTCGCGCCGACCAGCATGAACCGGAGGCTGGAAAGCGGCGCCGCGGCCTCGTGGATCGTCACGGCGTTCGGCACCACGTACGGGAACATGCTGATGCCGAGCCCAACGAGGCAAAGGGCGAACAGTCCCAGGGTCAGCAGGAACGGCCAGTACTCCCAGCGGCGCGACAACCCCACCAGCAGCGTCCCGGAGCAAAGGACAACCAGTAACGGCACCTGGGCAGTGAACAGGACCTGCGGCCAGGCGAACCAGCGCTCGTAGTAGGCGCCGCTGAGGAACGGTGTCGCCGTGCTCACCAGCCCGATGCAGGCGATCAGTCCGATCGCAAGCCGGCCCGCAAGACGGAAGCTGTGGTCCTGGATGGCTCCCTCGGTCTTCATGACCAGCCACGTCGCGCCGAGCAGGGCATAGCCGATCACGAGACTGAAGCCGACCAGCAGGCTGAAGGGCGTGAGCCAGTCCCACCAGCCGCCGGCATAGGAGCGTCCTTCCACCACGATGCCTTGCAGCAACGCACCGAGCGTGATGCCCTGCGCCAGCGTGGCGATGACCGATCCCGTCGTGAAGGCGAAGTCCCAGTAGCGGCGATGCCCGGGATCACGCCAGCGGAACTCGAAGGCGACGCCACGGAAGATCAGCGCCAGCACCATGGCGATGATCGGCACGTAGAGGGCCGGCAGGATAATGGCATAGGCGAGCGGAAAGGCCGCCATGAGGCCGCCGCCGCCGAGCACGAGCCAGGTCTCGTTGCCGTCCCAGACCGGGGCGACCGAGTTCATGGCGCTGTCGCGCTCCGGTCCCGGACTGAAGAACGGGAACAGGATTCCGATGCCGAGATCGAAGCCATCCATGACCACGTAGGCGAAGACCGCGAACGCGATGACGAAGGCCCAGAGCGTGGGAAGATCGAGAACAGGGGTCATGGCTCAGGCCTCCGCGCCGAGGGTGCGGTCCGGATCGACGGCCGGCGCCGGAGTGATGCCGGCGGTGCGGATGGGATGGCCGGGTCCAGCCTCGGGCCCGGTCTCGCCGCGATGGGGCGGCTTGCCCATGAGCTTGAGGATGTACCCCGTGCCGGCTCCGAACACGATGAAGTAGACGACGATGAAGGTCAGCAGCGAGGCTGCCACGGCCGGCGCTTCGAGCGGCGAGGCCGATGCCGCCGTCCTGAGCAGGCCGTAGACGGTGAAGGGTTGCCGCCCGACCTCCGCGGTCACCCAGCCGGCGATCACGGCCACGAAGCCTGACGGTCCCATGGCCAGCGCCAGCCGGTGCAGCAGGCGCCAGTCATGGAGCTTGCCGCGCCACCAGGCGAGAAGGCTGAGTGCCCCGAGACCCAGCATCGCGAAGCCCAAGCCGACCATGATGCGGAAGGACCAGAACACCGCGGGGACGTGGGGCCAGTTGGCGCGGTCGAATGTGTCGAGTCCATCCACCGGGGCATTCAGGTCGTGCTTGAGGATGAGTGACCCTACTTTCGGGATTTCGATGGCGTTGTGGACCGTGCCGGCCTCCTGGTCGGGGATGCCGAACAGGATCAGGGGCGCGCCTTCCGGATGGCTCTGGAAGTGCCCCTCCATCGCCATGACCTTGGCGGGCTGGTGCTCGAGGGTGTTGAGGCCGTGCATGTCGCCGGCGAGGATCTGGAGCGGCGCGACGACGGCGACCATGCCCATGGCCATCGAGAACATCACCCGGGCGCCCTGATTGGCGCGCTCGCGCAGGAGATGCCAGGCGCCGACGCCGCCGACCACAAGGGCCGTGGTGAGGTACGCTGCCATCACCGTATGCATCAGGCGATAGGGGAAGGACGGGTTGAACACGATGGCCCACCAGTCCTCGGGTACGAACTGCCCAACCTCGTTCACGCTGTAGCCGACCGGGGTCTGCATCCAGGAATTGGCGGACAGGATCCAGAAGGCGGAGATGAAGGTGCCGATGGCGACCGCAAGCGTGGCGGCGAAGTGCAGCCGTCGCCCGACCCGGCCCATGCCGAACAGCATGATGCCGAGGAAGCCGGCCTCGAGGAAGAAGGCAGTCAGGACCTCGTAGGCCATCAGCGGGCCGACGATCGGTCCGGCCTTGTCGGAGAACACGGCCCAGTTGGTGCCGAATTGGTAGGACATGACGATGCCCGAGACCACGCCCATGGCAAAGGCGAGGGCGAAGATCTTGAGCCAGTACTTGAACAGGTTCAGGTAGACCTCGCGCCCGGTCCACAGCCACAACCCTTCCAACACGGCGAGATAGCTCGCCAGCCCGATCGAGAATGACGGGAAGATGAAGTGAAAGGAGATGGTGAACGCGAACTGGAATCGCGCCAGAAGCAGGGCATCGAACTGATCAAACATCTGTTTCCCCTCCGGACAGGACGACGGCCGATTGGACCTGATCGTCGATGTGGAGACGAAAGACGTCGGGGCGGAAATGGCAGCCGCCGCTGCCACAGTCGTAGTTCCGGCGGTCAGGTTCGACAAGCTGGATCGGTTCGCCGTCGTCGTTTCGCGCGTCGGACACATTGCCGAACGGTCCCACGATGCGAGCGCAGTCTCGGATCGGGTCATGACAGGCCGCATTGGCTGGGGTGCTTTCCATCACTCTTCTCCATGGTCGTCGCAGCTAAGGCACCGGGCGATGTGCCCTCTCGCCTTCATGCTCAGTGTATGGATTATCTATGCATACAGTTTGCTGACATATCGCGACAGTCGATATAAAGGCACAACTTGCTCTTTGAAAGATCATACGGCGTGCTGCGGCATTTCGCGCTCGATGTGGAGAATCAGCAAGGCGGAGTTTATATGGATGGCAAGCGTTTTGTATGGCTTAAACATCCATACATAACTTCGTGAACATGTCAGGAGAGACAGATGGACACCAACCTCGGCTTCGAGTGCGACGCATCCCGGACTGCGTTCGAACCGGACCGCTTCTTCCGAAACTCCCTGGCCGAACTGAAGGCGGACGGACGCTACCGGACCTTCCTCGAGCTGGAGCGCCGGGCAGGGGAGTTTCCGCTCGCGGACGCCCTGGGGCGGTCCGAGCCCGTCGTCGTGTGGTGCTCGAATGACTACCTCGGCATGGGACAGCATCCGGCGGTGCTCAAGGCCATGCACGCGGCCATCGACCGCGTGGGGACCGGGGCCGGGGGAACCCGCAACATCTCCGGCAACACCCGCGACCACGTCCTGCTCGAGCGCGAGCTCGCCGACCTGCACGGCAAGGAGGCGGCTCTCGTCTTCGCCACGGGCTACGTCACCAACGAGGCCGCGCTCTCCACGCTCGCCGGCATGATCCCGGGCTGCATCGTCTATTCGGACGCTCTGAACCACGCCTCCATGATCGCGGGCATCCGCCACTCCAAGGCCGAGAAGCGCATCTTCCGGCACAACGACGTGGAGGATCTCGAGCGCCTCATGGCGGCCGACGACCCGGCGCGGCCGAAGCTGGTGTGCTTCGAGAGCGTGTACTCGATGGACGCGGACGTCGGTCCGATCAGGGCGATCTGCGACGTGGCCGAGCGCTACGGCGCCATGACCTACCTCGACGAGGTCCATGCCGTCGGTCTGTACGGCGGGCGCGGCGGTGGGGTGGCCGAGCGCGAGGGCCAGATGCACCGCCTGACGGTGATCCAGGGAACGCTGGGGAAGGCGTTCGGCTGCGGCGGCGGCTACATCGCGGCCTCGGCACCCCTGATCGACTTCGTGCGCAGCCATGCGCCCGGCTTCATCTTCACCACCTCGATGCCGCCGGCCGTCGCGGCCGCCGCCCGGGCGAGCGTGGCGCACCTCAAGGCCAGCAATGCCGAACGCAAGCGCCACCAGGAGGTCGTCGCCACCGTGAAAAGCCGCCTGAAGGAGGCCGGGATTCCCGTCATGCCGTCGCAAACGCATCTTGTCCCGGTCTTCGTCGGAGACGCCCACCTGGTGCGGCGCGTCTCCGACGACCTGCTGACGCAGCACGGGATCTACATCCAGCCGATCAATTACCCCACGGTGCCACGCGGCACGGAGCGGCTGCGGATCACGCCGACCCCGCTTCACACGGACGAGCAGGTGGAACGCCTGGTCACATCCCTCGTGTCCGTGTTCCAGGAGCATGGGCTCATGATGGAGCAGGTGGCATGACATTCGAGCGCGAGAACGTGCGGCGCATGGGCGGCTACGTCCCAGGCGAGCAGCCCGCCCGGGCGAACGCCAAGCTGAACACCAATGAAAACCCGTTCCCGCCCTGCGACGCGGTTCTCGCGGCCCTGGCCGGCATCGATGGGGAGATGCTGCGCCGCTACCCCGATCCCACGGCCTGGGGGTTCCGCACCGCAGCCGCCCGCCTGCACGGCCTGACGCCGGATCACATCGTTGCCACCAATGGCGGCGATGAGCTCCTGCGGCTGGCACTGACGACGTTCCTGCCGCCCGGCGCCCCGCTGGGCCTCGCGGAGCCGGGTTACTCCCTCTATCCGGTGCTGGCGGCGGTTCATGACAGCCCGCTGTGCCCGGTGCCGCTCGACGATGACTGGTCGGTGCCGGGCGATATTGCACGGCGATGGAACAGGGCCGGAGCCAGGCTGGCGATCCTCGTCAACCCGCATGCCCCGTCGGGGTGGCTGACATCGGTGGCCGACCTGGCGGAAGTGGCGCGGGCCTTCAGGGGCGTGCTCGTGGTCGACGAGGCCTATGTCGACTTCGTCGATCCGGCGGCTGGGCATGACACGATCCGTCTGGTGCGGGAGTGCGGTAACGTCCTGCTCCTGCGGACCATGAGCAAGGGCTATTCCCTGGCCGGGCTGCGCCTGGGCTACGGGATCGGCTCGCCCGGGCTCGTCACGCCGATGGTGTCGAAGACGAAGGATTCGTACAACGTGGACGTCGTCGCCCAGCGGGTGGGAGAGGCGGCCCTGCGCCACCAGGGGGAGGCGGCCGCGAGTTGGGCCTTCGTTCGCGCGGAACGGAACCGGATGGCACGGGAACTCACCGCCCGTGGGTTCACCTGCGCCCCCTCGCAGGCGAACTTCCTGCTCGCGACGATGACTGCACGGCGATTCGGGACGGCACCGCGCCTGCTGCGGGAGCTGGCGGCCGAGGGAATCTTCGTCAGGCGGTTCGACCAGGACCGGCTCCGTGACAGCCTGCGCATCTCGATCGGCACCACGGCCGAGAACGATGCACTGCTCCGCGCACTTGATCGCCTGCTTCGGGCGTAGGGTTCATCCTCTCGGGACGATTTCTCGAAGGCGGACAGGACAGGCGTGCCCGACGGCGATGTCGTCGGAGGGGAGCCGGACGAAGGGAGGCGCTGGTCCATCACTTGGCCGATGCCTCCTGGACCTTGCCGTTCTTCGACGGGAAGTAGGTGTACGAGAGAGTGATGTCGTGCACGTCGGCCATGCTCGGATCGTCCGCCATGGCCGGATCGATGAAGAAGACGATCGTCGCCTCCATGGTCTCGCCCGCCCGGAGGGTGTTCTCCTCGAAGCAGAAGCATTCCAGCTTCATGAAGTGGCCGCCGGCCAGCTCCGGCAGGACGTTGTAGGTCGCCATCGCCGTGGCCGGGGCGTCGCCCCTGTTCTCGATCCTGTACGTGATGCTCCGGGTCTCGCCGACCTTGACCTTGATCGACGGTGTCTCGGGCGCGAAGCGCCAGGGGAGATTGGGCGCGACGTTCGCATCGAACCGGATGGTCATCGTGCGGTCGAGCACCCTGGAGGCGGGAGCCGAGGCGAGCATCGGCGTGCCGCCGAAGCCGGTCAGGGAGCAGAACAAGTTGTAGAGCGGAACGGACGCGTAGGCGACGCAGAGCATTCCGGCCGCAACGGCGAGGCAGGTCAGGGCCGTGGCGCGGGCCCGTCCCGCAGGCGAGGGGTTGGTATCGGACATGGTGGCAGCCTTCGGTGCGGAGGAGACGGAACACTCAGCCGCGGGAATCAACGGAGCCCGGAGAAGGCAACCCATTGCTTGCCGCCGCCTGCTGCGCTGTCTCGAAGCGACCTTCCTCGGCCTTGTAGAAGAACTGGCTCGCCACGAGCATGCCCTTGAAGGGCCGGATCGTCGGCACGCAGCTCAGCAGGAGGACCGGCAGCGTCGTGAGCAGATGCACCCACAGGCCCGGCTCGTAGGCCATCTCGACCCACACGCCGAACGCAGTCGCCGGAATGGCCATCGTCATCATGACGAAGAAGGCCGGACCGTCGGCCGTGTCGGCGAAGGAGAAGTCGAGGCCGCACGCCTCGCAGCGCGGGGCGAGGGTCAGGAAGCCGTTGAACAGGCGGCCCTTGCCGCAACGGGGGCAGCGGCACTTGAGGCCGTACTTGAGGATGGTTTCTGTTGCCGTGAGAGCAGCGGTCATGTCGGATCCTTCCGGTGTGCGCCTTGGGGGCCTCGAGGAGCTCTGATATGTATGGATTGACTATCCATACATTAGGCTGTAGCTTCATTGCGTTGGTTGACCCACGCCTGCGACTTCGGTCGCGGTTTGCATCAACCTGCTTCGCACATTATGTATGTCATGCATGAGCCATACATTTGCAAGACAAGAAGGTCAAGGAACGTGCTGTCCTGGATGCCGCAGATCGAGAACGAGAACGGGCCCAAGTACCTGGCCATTGCCGAGGCCCTGTTGGCCGACGTGCAGTCCGGGCGGCTCAAGCCGGGCCACCGCCTGCCGCCGCAGCGCCAGCTCGCCAAGGAACTCGGGGTCGACCTCACCACCGTCACCCGGGCCTTCAACGAGGCCCGCAGGTTGGGGCTGATCGAGGCCAATACCGGGCGGGGCAGCTACGTGCGCGGGAAGCCGCCGGAGGAGGACGTCGCGCCTGCTGGCTCGCCCATCATCGACTTGAGCATGAACATGCCCCCGCAGCCCCCTGCCGCGAAGCTGCGCGAGCGCATCCAGGAGGGGATCGCGGGCGTTCTGTCGTCGCCGCACGGCCTCATGCACCTGCACTACCAGGAGAGCGTCGGGGCCGCACCCGACCGAACTGCCGCCGCCCGCTGGCTCGGCGCCCGCCTGGGATCGGTCTCGGTGGATCGGGTCGTGGTGACCGGCGGCGCCCAGACGGCGCTTTACGCCGTCGTGCGGGTCATGGCCGGGCCAGGCGATGCCATCTGCGTTCCCGATCTCACGTACCCCGGCCTGAGGGCTATCGCCGATCAGCTCAAGGTGCGGCTGGTCCCTGTGGCGATGGATGGGGAGGGGCTCGATCCGGCGGCGTTGGAGGAGGCGTGCGGGCGCGAGCGGCCCAAGGCCGTCTACTGCGTTCCAACCATCCACAACCCGACGACCGCGACCATGTCGGCCCTGCGGCGCGAAGCCATCGCCGCCGTGGCACGGCGGCACGGGATCGCGATCATCGAAGACGATGCCTACGGGGCGCTGCCCCGGCAGGCGCCGGCACCGATCGCGGCGCTCGCGCCCGACCTCACCTGGCACATCGCCACGCTGTCGAAGTGCGTGACGCCCGCCCTGCGAACGGCCTACGTCGTCACCCCGGGCATGGCCGACACCCTGCGGCTCGCGGCGGAAATCCGCGCGATGTCGCTCATGATGCCACCGCTCATGGCGGCGCTCGCCTCGCGATGGATCGTGGACGGCACGCTCGATGCCATCACGGCGGCCATCCGCGAGGAGAGCGCCGCCCGGCAGGCGATCGCACGCCGGGTCCTGCAAGGTCTTGGGTTCCAGGCCCACCCGGAAGGCCATCACCTGTGGCTGGCTCTTCCCGAGCGCTGGCGCCGAGCCGATCTCAACCTCTATGCGCGGCAGTCGGGCCTTGCCCTCGTGCCGAGCGAGGCCTTCGCGGTGGGTCTTGCCCCGGATGCCATTCGCGTCTCCCTTGGGGCAGCACAGAACCAGGCCGTCCTGGAACGCGGGCTCAACCTTCTGGCGACGGTCCTGTCGCACGGGCCGAGTGCCTTGTCCTCGATCGTATGACCTCCTCGAAGCGCACATCTGGCGAGGCACCAAACAGTGTCGAAACGGCTCCGCCACGGTCGGCGGAGCCTGTCAGGAATCGGCATGCCCTCTCAGAGCTCAAGGTCGGACAGCCCGGGGTGATCGGCCGGTCGCGGGCCGGAGCGGTCCCAGTGGAACTTGCGGTCGCTCTCCTTGATCGGAAGGTCGTTGATGCAGGCAAACCGTCGGCGCATCAGCCCGTTGTCGTCGAATTCCCAGTTCTCGTTCCCGTAGGACCGATACCAGTTGTTGGAGTCGTCACGCCATTCATAGGCGAACCGCACGGCAATGCGGTTTCCGTCCCAAGCCCAGAGCTCCTTGATCAGGCGGTAGTCCAATTCCTTGGACCACTTGCGGGTGAGAAGTGCGACGATGGCTTCGCGGCCTTGGGCGAATTCCGCGCGGTTCCGCCAGTAGCTGTCGACTGTGTAGGCCAGGGCCACCCGTTCCGGATCGCAGGTATTCCAGCCGTCCTCGGCGGCGCGGACCTTCCGGATGGCAGATTCCCTTGTGAACGGGGGCAACGGCGGACGTGTCTCGGACATTCTTCTCTCCTGTCGTAAAACGTGGACTCGGGATCTTGCAGCGGGTCGCGCAAGAGGCATGCGGTGCGGGTCACCTTCAAGTCGTGATGAGCTCCGGCGCGGCAAAGTCGGTCGAAAGGCAGACGGAGCGCCACTGCTGAAGGATCGCGGCGTCCGAGGCATGCTTCTCGACGGAATGAGGTTGAAACCACCTATCGAGCGGGCTGCACCCGCGTCCACAGGTCGTTGAACGCGATGCTGTCGAAGAATGCCGATGCATTCGTGATCTTGCCGTCGTGCAACTCGAGGAACCAGGCATAGGTGTTCGCGTAAGGAACGCCATCCTTGGCCGTGCCGCTCGCATCGAAGAAGACGATGACGGTGTCGCCATCCACGTACATCCGCCGGATCGTCGGCTTGAGGCCAACGCTCATGCGCGCGTTGAAGGGCCGGATAACCTCCCCGATGAACGCCTCACGGCTGCCATAGGTTTTGGAGGCCAGCGAGTTGCCCGTGATCGTCCATTTCACGTCCTCCGCAAGGAGGTCGTAGGGGCTGCCGGTCCCGGCCGCCCAAGCCTCGAAGGCCTGTTGCACGAGTGCCTTGTTCTCGGTTGGGGCTGCGCCAGTCTGAGACCGTGCCGGTGTCACCATCGCAAACACTGCCAGTGCGCCGACGCCGGTCACGGCAAGAAGGTGGCCAAATGAAAACGCTGCCGGTGTGTCCATTTGCATTGTCTATCCTTTCGGGAAAAAGCCCCGAGCCGGGTTGGGGCGCTGGAGGTGCTGCGCGCCGGCCCGGGGCAGTTGAGTGGTTGGGAGGGAACCACTCTGGGGAACATCAGATCTGGTTGTCCCAGGCGGCGAGCTGATGATTGCGCAGCATGTCCTCGATCTTCTTCGGCACCACGTTGCGGAACTTGCCGGTATCGGCAGGGACGATCTCGATCATGCGGTCGATCATCTCCTGCGGGTCCATCCTGCCCTCGGGCGTGGCGAAGAAATCGTCGAAGCCCTTGCGCAGGTCGGCCCGCTTGGTGAAGTTCACCGCGTCGTCGAGCCAGCGGAACGGATTGTCCGCCATGGTCTCGTTGTAGCCGGTGTAATAGGCACCCGGATTGATCGTCTGGACCTTGATCCCGTAGGCGGCCAGTTCCTGCTGCATCGCCTCGGCGAAGGCCTCCAGCGCATGCTTGGTCGAGACGTAGGTGCCCCAGTTGGCCGGCGTGAACAGGCCGCCCATCGACGAGGTGAACACCACCTTGCCCTTCTTGCCCTCACGCACCCAGCGCTGGACGACACCCTGCGTGAGTTGCAGGGGCAGGAAGACGTTGACCTCGTAGTTCCTGCGCACGAGCTCGATCGGGATCTCCCAGACCGGGCCAGCTTCGCCCATGCCGGCGTTGTTCCACAGCACATCGAAGTCCCACTTCTGCGCCTGCTTGATGTCATAGGGGTCGGTGAGATCAAGCCGCTCGACGCGGATCTTGTCCGACAGGCCGAGCGCGGCGACTTCCTCGCGCAGCGGGGTGACCTGCGAGGAGACATGAACAGTGGCGATGATGCTGTGGCCATTCCGGGCCATGCCGATGGCGGCACCCTTGCCAAAGCCCGAGCCAGCGCCGGTGATGAGGATGGTCTTGGCGGTCATGATGCAGTCCTTCAGGTTCAGTTCGGTTGATGGTCGAGAGTGTGATCAGGATGGGAGATCAGGGTCAGAGCGCCGCCGCTGCGGCCTCGGCGATGTCGAGATCCTGAGCGACCGCGCCGCCCGAAATCCCGACCGCGCCGATCACCGTGCCCTCGGCATTCCGGATCGGGAGGCCGCCGGCGAAGACGACGAGGCCGCCATTGCTGTTCTCGAGGCCGGGCGAGGTGCCTCCCGGCTTGCAGAACTCGCCGATGGCTTCGGTCCGCATGCCGAACAGGGCGGCGGTCCGGGCCTTGCCGAGAGCGATGTCGATGGAGCCCAGCAGGGCGCCGTCCATGCGGCTGAACGCCTTCAGGTGCACTGCGGCGTCGAGGACCGCGATGTTCACGGGAACGCCGATCTGGGTGGCCCGAGCCTCGCCGGCGGCGATGACCGTGCGGGCCTGGTCGATGGTAATCATTGTAATGTCTCCTCCTTCGAGGATCGAAGCGGAAGCGGTCTCCGGTTTCGATCAGCGAGTGAGGATGTTTTACAAAGAGCCGACTGATGAGATAATCGCCTGATTTTTTGCTGAGCTAGTGAGCTAAATTCAACAATACGCACCGTCTCACCCTCAGATCTGATGCCGTCGAACGGGTTCTGGTGCACTGCGGGCTCAAGCAGCGCGACGTTCATGGGAAAGTCGATTCCAGCGGCACGGGGCTCCCCGGTGCCAGTCATGGCCCGGGCATGGTGCAATGTGGGTGACATAGCGTCGTTCTCCTGCACGGGTGTGCCCCGATCGATTGCCGATCAGCCGCCCCCGTGACCTGGCCGACACTAGCCCCTGCTCAGGACGCGACCAGCGAGCGGAGTGCTGCGTTTTGTATCGCAGTGCTGTCTCTTCAGTGTGCCGAGCAGCGCGGGTCTGCGCCTTATGCAAATTCGTGTCAGAGCCGACGGTCGCGCCGCCAGGCCCCCGGTGTGGTCCCGAGATGCTTCGTGAAAGCGCGCGTGAAATGGCTCTGGTCGACGAACCCGCAGTGGCGTGCGATGTCCTCGATCGACAACTCGGAGTTCAAGAGCAGGTTCTTTGCCCGCTCCAGCCGTTGGGTCAGGAGCCAAAGCATTGGCGTTGTGCCTGTCGATGTCCTGAAGGCCCTGGCGAAATGGGCACGCGACAAGCCGCACGCTTCTGCAAGTTCGTGGAGTCCAACCTTCCCACTGAGATTGGCGACGAGCAATTCCTTGGCCCGCCGTTCCTGCCAGGGCGCGAGCCTGCCATTCTGGTTTCGCCCGGCTCTGGTCTCAGCATATCTTTCAGTGAGATGGGACAACAGGGCGAGCGCCACGTAATCGATGAACAACTTGCTGCCGGATTGCGGCTGCTTCAGCACCGGAAGCATGCACTCGCCGAGGTGTTCAATGATCCGATCATCCTGCCCGATTTCGGAAGAGGTACGCAACGACGGGATCCGCGGCAAACCGTGTTCGTCATGGAACCGGTCGAGCGCGTCACGCGAGACATAGAATGACACGCAATCGATGGCGGACTGGATAATCGCAGTGTGCTGGTGGTTGAGGTCGGCAATCAAGGATTGGCCTCGGTGGATCGCCGGGCGCATGACGCTCCGGCCGTCGATCCAATGCTGCGTCGGCGGAATGTCGTTGCGCTGCATGCACAACAGGTAGCCGTCCTTGACCTCGAGTTCCGCCGCATGGCCTCCCTTCATGGGTTCGGGAGAGATCATCCAACTGGCAGTCAGTTCGACGGATTGCAGCGTGCGGATCGAAATCTGTGATGGCTGCTCCAACCACCTGAACTTATTGCCTTGAACGCTCATTCATCCCTCCAGGGATTTCCCGGTCCCAGATTGAGTTCCGCAAAGAACGGCGCCGCCCCGGTAGGCCCCAGGAAGTCTGCGCGACGGAAACCGGGCGATGCAGATGGGATGCCTTCACAGTCTCCAGCGTGCCAGCGCCGGGGGCGCTGTGTTTTGGCCGGGAGTATTGTATTCCTGCTCCAGGCCGATTACTCCGCGCAATCTGGCTTGGCGGCTGAGCTTTGTTTTTCTACTTCCGTGCTACATTCCGCGCCGCATCGGCGGCCACGTCGGCATGGAGACTGAATGGGGCGACCATGGCGGGTGTTTACGGCAAGAGACTGGGTGAGTCCGTCGGGTTGAAATCGGCTCCGGCGGCAAGGATGCAGTTGCTGCAAACGGCTGAATTCGCAACAACCCACCTGTTCTGGGATGAACCTGAAACTGAGGTCGCCACTCGGATCCCAATGGAGGACGCCTTCCTTGTGTTCCATCAGCGGAGGGGTATCCCTGCCAATTCCTGGTGGGTCGATGGGCGCGCCATCGAGATGAAGCCGGTGAGCCGGGGACAGTCCCTGATACTCAATCTCAACGAGGAACATCGGTCGGCGGTGCGCTCGGCGGTCGACACCCTGGCCTTCTATGTGCCGCGGCTTTCCCTCGACCGCATCGCAGACGAACAGGGAATTCGGCGCCCGATCATTCTTCGCAGCACTTACGGCAATCCGGCCGACGATCCCGTGATCGGGCATCTGGGCGAATGCCTGCTTCCGGCCGTTCATCGGCCTGAACAGACCAATCGGCTCTTCACGGACTATGCAAGCCTCGCCATGATCACGCACCTCGCGACGACGTATGGCGACTGCCCCGCCAGGGCGGGGCACCGACGCGGCGGGCTTGCCGCATGGCAGGAACGCCGGGCCAAGGAACTGCTCATGGCGCACCTCGACGGCAACATCTTGCTAGAGGAGCTGGCCGGCGAGTGCCGCCTGTCCAGAAGCCACTTCATCCGCGCCTTCAGGACGACGACCGGAATGCCGCCTCATAGATGGCTTCTGGAGCGGCGCATCGAGCTCGCGCAAGACCTGCTCAGGACCTCGACGCAGTCCCTTGAAGCGATCGCCTTCCGCTGCGGGTTCGCCGACCAGAGTCACTTCACGCGCACGTTCTCCAAACTGGCTGGGATATCGCCAGGCGAATGGCGGCGGCAGCGCTCATAGCGCGGGCGCTCACAACACGTCTCTCGAAGGCCTACCGTCCCCTTTTCTCATGAGGCACCGGTCCCATGTCGGGGTGCCGCCGAAACGCTCGACCAGCGTGTCGATCAGAACCCGGACCTTGCCCGGGACATGGGAGCCCGGCGGCCGCACGACGTGGATGCCGTACTCGGGCCTCGAATAATCCAGCAGGAGTGGGACGAGCGCGCCGCTCTCGATGGCGTCAGAGACCATGAACGATGGGGCGTCCGCGATCCCGAGCCCCGCGATCACCCACTGGAGAATGGCTTCCCCGCTGTCCGACCGCAGACGCCCCTGCGGCCGGATCGCGATCCGGCGCTTGCCGGATTGAAAGTGCCACTCCGGCACAACGACGCCTGTGTAGATCAAGCATTCGTGCGCGGTGAGATCTTGCGGCCTGCTCGGCGTCCCATGACGGGACAGGTAGTCGGGACTTGCAACCACCACCGCGTGGACCGGCGCGATCCGGCGGGCCACGAGGCTTGAGTCTCTAAGAGAGCCGATGCGGATCGCGGCGTCGAACCGCTCGCCGATCAGGTCCACGACCCGGTCGGTATAGGACACGTCCAGTTCGAGATCAGGATGGGCACAGGCGAGGTCCGTCAGAACCGGCGCCAGATGACGCACGCCGAGGGCCATCGGTGCGGACAGGCGAAGGCGTCCGCGCACGGATTGGCCCTGCTGCGTGACAGCGTCACGTGCTTCCTCAAGGTCAGCCAGGATCCGCTCACATCGGGCCTTGAACTCAAGGCCGGCCTCGGTCGGGCTGATGCCGCGCGTGCTCCGGGTGAGGAGACGCGTGCCGAGGTCCGCCTCCAGCCGCGTGATGCGTCGGCTCAGGATCGACTTGGAGACGCCCAGGCGGGCTGCGGCGCGATTGAGCCCGCCGCTCTCGACGGCCTCGACGAAGCTCCTCAGGTCCTCCAACTCAGGCACAGCGGTGTTCCTCCCAGGACAACAGCATGGTGCTGCTTATGCGCCTTCTGCTGCGTTTGTCGAACCACTACCTCGGTTGGACCAATGTGACCAGAAGTCTTGGAGGGCTTGTCCCATGTCCACAGTTCTCGTGATCGCCAGCAGCGTGCTCGGTGTGTCGTCCGTCTCCAACCAACTCATCGAGGAAACGGTCACCCGTCTGCGTTCGCAGGATCCTCAACTGCGATTTGTCTTCCGGAATCTCATCCGAAGCCCAGTCCCTCATCTCGACGAGGATGCAGTTACGGCACTCCGCGGAGCCGAGCCTACCAACCATGCCCAGCTTACCGCCCTCAACCTTTCGAATGATCTCATCGCAGAGCTCCAGGCGGCCGATACGATCGTCATCGGAGCGCCGATGTACAACTTCGGCATGCCGTCGACCCTGAAGGCCTGGTTCGATTACGTGCTGCGGGCCGGGATCACGTTCCGCTACAGCGAGAGCGGCCCCGAGGGACTGGTTAAAGGCAAGCGTGCGATCGTCATCCTGAGCCGCGGTGGATTGTACAGCGAGGGAACGGCGCAAGCGCTGGACTCGCAGGAGCCTCATCTGCGCAATCTTCTTGCCTTCATCGGCATCACGGATGTGACCTTCATCCGGGCAGAGAAGCTGGCCTTTGGACCGGAAGCCCGCGAGCAGGCCATCGATGCAGCGCGTCAGCAAATCGGAGAGACGATCCGCGAGGCATGCCGCAGAGCGGCCTGACGGCCCTTCGGGGCCAGAGTCGGCATGGCCGGTACGGACGGCAGATGAGTGAAGTGGCGGCGGTCATCCTCGGATCCTGAGCGAGGGACTGACAGGAGTTCGGTTGCCAACCTGACGGACGACCGGCAAGGATGGAGACAGGCCTGCAACCGGCTCGCAACCGCTGTCACCGGAGTGGCAGCAGTGCGTTTTCCCGAGATCGTGCGCCGGACTCAGACGTGTCGTGAGAGGAACGTGGAGACCTCGTGCGCAATCTCCTGGGCATGGGTCTCGAGTGCGAAGTGCCCGGTCTCCAGGAACCGGACGGTCGCATTTGGCACGTCGCGCAGGAACGCCTCCGCACCTTCGGGCCGGAAGAATGGGTCACGCCTCCCCCAGATGGCGAGCAACGGCGGCTGGTGCGTCCTGAGATAGGCCTGAAACGACGGGTAAGCCGAGATGTTGC
Source organism: Microvirga sp. VF16 (assembly GCF_016864375.1). Taxonomy (GTDB): domain Bacteria; phylum Pseudomonadota; class Alphaproteobacteria; order Rhizobiales; family Beijerinckiaceae; genus Microvirga. The sequence continues at coordinate 2,300,392 of NZ_CP069354.1, forward strand.
TTCGGTAGTCCAACATCAGGTCGAGTTGCAGATCCTCGTTTCCGGGGCGGGACAGATAATGGTTGTCCAGGCCCGGACCGTCCGGCGAGATCAGCGAGGGGTCGTCGACCCCATGCTGGTACTGGAACCATGTCGTTTCCGGCTGAAGGAGTACCCTCAGGGCGTCCCTGCGCGCCGGGCTTGGATCGGCCCAGTACGCTCGAACCGGGTCGAAGGCTTCGCCAAGCCCCTCAACATAGGCATTGCCGTTTTGGCTGATGATGGCGCTGATCCGCTCCGGATGGGCGCTCGCCAGACGAAGACCAACCGGAGCGCCATAGTCGAAGATGTAGAGGGCGAAGCGTTCGAGCCTCATCACTTCCGTGAACCGGCCGACCATGTGGGCCAAGTGGTCGAACGTGTAGGCAAAGCCTGACCGGTCAGGCTGGGCCGAGCGGCCGAAACCGGGCAAATCCGGCGCGATCAAGCGAAAGCGATCCGCCAGAAGCGGCATGAAGTTACGGAACATGTGGCTTGAGGTAGGGAAGCCGTGCAGCAGGAGGATCGCGGGTGCGTCCGCCGGGCCGGCCGACCGGTAGAAGATGGGAAGGCCATCGACGTCAACGGTTCTGTACCGAACAGTCATCATCATCTCCGTGAGGTCGGGTGCCTTTCCGTGATCGGTAGGCACCCGTCGTGAAGTAGGATCAGGCGGCAGGCGGGAAGTCGGTCGAAACCGAAACCTGTCGCCATGCGGCGAGGATCTCCGCGTCCGTGAGATGCTTGGCCTCGATCGCGGCGACCGTATCGCTGCCGAGTGGCAGCCTGACCGGCGGATTGGGAGCGTCGACGAAGGCCACCACGGCCTCTGCCAGTTTATCAGGATCGCCGGGTTGGTTATGGCTGATCTGGGCTGCTTTTGAGCGCACCGCACCGGCCGTTTCGGCATAATCACTGATCTCGATGGGACTCACGGAGAGCGATGTCGCGTCGAGGAAGTCGGTCCGGAAATACCCAGGCTCGATGGCGGTCACGTGGACCCCCAGAGGGCTCAGTTCCGCGGCGAGCGCCTCGGTCAGGCCTTCCACGGCGAATTTGGTGGAGCAGTAGACCCCGAAGCCCGGTCCGCTCCTATACCCACCAATCGAGGAGAAGTTCAGGATCCGGCCGGAACGCTGGCGCCGCATGTGGGGCAGCACCGCGCGGGTCACGGCGAGCAGGCCGAAGACGTTCGTGCGATAGAGGGCCTCGATCTCCGCCCCGCTGGCTTCCTCCACGGCCCCGAGCAGCCCGTAGCCGGCGTTGTTGACCAGCACGTCGATCCGGCCAAAGCGGGCGATCGCTTCCTTGACGGCCTGATGGGACTGCGCCTCGTCGGTCACGTCGAGGGCGACAGCGAGCATATTGGGGCTGTCGCCGAAGCGATCGGTGACCGCCTTGGGATTGCGTGCCGAAGCGACCACTTGGTCACCGTGTGCCAATGCCTTTTCTACGATCAAAGCCCCGAAACCGCGGGATGCGCCGGTGATGAACCAAGTCCGCATGGGAATCTCCTTGCTGGTGTGCGTCGCCCCGATCGGCGAGTGGGGATGTTTTACAAGGAGCCCATTGATGAGATAATCACCTGGTTTTTCGCCGGGCTAGTGAGCTGAATTCACCAATGCGCACCATCTCACCCTCCGATCTGATGCCGTTTCTGGCGCTCGCGCGGCATCGGAGTTTCCGCCGCGCGGCTGATGAGATGGGCTGCACCCCCTCGGCCTTGAGCCACGCCCTGAAGTCGCTTGAGGAGCGGCTGGATTTGCGGCTGTTCAACCGGACCACCCGGAGCGTTGCCCTCACGGAGGCGGGCGAGCGCTTGCTCACGCGCATTGCTCCAGCCTTCCAGGACATCGACGCTGCCCTGGATGATCTCAACAGCCTGCGCGGGGCTCCCGTCGGTCGGCTGCGGTTTAACACGGCCCGCGTGTCGGCCCAGATCGCGCTCCTACCGATCGTAACCAAGTTTCTGGAGCGCTACCCCGAGATTACGGTCGAGATCGTGGTCGAGAATGACCTAGTCGATATGGTGTCCGAAGGCTTCGATGCTGGCATCCGCTTTGGCGAAGTCATTGCCCAAGACATGATCGCCATCCCGATCGGACCGCGCCAGCGATCAGCGATCGTGGCGACACCTGCGTTTTTCGAGCGGCATCCAAAGCCCATCGTTCCGGAACATCTCAAGAGCTTGCCGTGCCTTGGGCTCCGGTTTGCCAGCGGGCGACTTTACGCATGGGAATTCGAACGTGGCGGCGTCGAGCTGAGTGTCGAAGTCTCAGGTCCGCTGATCGTCGGTGATCAGGACCTGATGCTCGATGTCGCGCTGCTTGGTACGGGCATCGCCTACGCATTCGAGGATCAAGTTGAAGCACACATCCGAGAAGGACGGCTTGTGCGGGTGCTTGAAGACTGGTGCCCCTATTACAGCGGCTTTTATCTGTATTACCCCAGCCGGCGGCAGATGCCGGCGGCCCTGCGTGCCTTCGTTGATTTCCTCAGGACGTCGCCTGCAACAGAATGAGGTTCGAAAGAAGCACCCTTGAAACCCCTGTCGGACGAAGGCCGCAAACCAGCGGGCTATGGGTATGACGACGGCGGAGGTCCAGCGGCAGGTACCGATTGGCTGCACATGGACGCGCCCGAAAGATCTCCCCAGGCGGCGGGACCGTCTCGAATGACCGTGTCGCATGGGGGTGGCCTCGGAGTTCCGCGTGTCGGGATGGGACAGGGTCTCGGCGCTCGGGTGGTCTCTCAATGGCTGGAGCCGGACTGGCGATGCGTGAAGCCGATCCGTCCGCGGACGTAGCCGAACGACAGCGATGCGGCCAGGCGTTCGATCCGTTGCTCCTGGATGGCATTCTCGACGAGCAGGGCCCTGATCGCGATCCTCGGATCACCGCCACAGGCCTGGATCACGGCCATGACATCGGCCTCCATTTGGTCCGTGTCGCACGTGGGCTGAGCCTGATCGGTCATCGTCACCTCCTTTGAGAGCCGCGACGATACTGATTCGAAGCCCCAGCCGCCATCGTGGTGTTCCTCATTTGTTCTGTGTCTGTGGAATGCGGGGAAATCCCAGGACAACGATGCGCCCGGCACGATCCACTGCCATGAAAGGCGACCAGCTTGGCAGGCGTTGGCAGTTCCGTAATATCGCCCCTTGCCGCGAGCCGGGGGGCATAAACATGGCATGGATCGCCGGGATAGGGATCGCCCTGTTCCTTTTCTTCTCGATTCCGAGGCAGGTGTTCGCCCTGCTCGGCATCCTCGTTATCGGCGGCGGCGCCCTGTTCTTCTTCATGAACCAAGCGGACCGGCGCCGGGCGGAGGTGCGGGAAAGGGAGCTGGCCCAAGTCGTCATGCGGGCCAGCGGCAACGGGACGGCCTGCGCCGATCCCCGCTATCCGGTGATGGTGGAGGTCACGAACAGGTCGCCCGACCGGACGCTTTCGTCGGTCAGCTTCAGTCTCTCGGCCTACAAGCCCAGCTACAGCAGTTCCGTTATGAACGCGTATTCGCTCTCCAGCGATCGCATCCTGAAACCGGGTGAGACCCACGTGGGCTGCTGGTCCATCTCCGAGTACCAGCGCCCGCCGGAAGGTTACGATTAGGGGACCCTCCAGTGGGAAGTCAGCAAGAACCATGTCAACTGGCGATGATCTCCTGCCTGGTGGCGCCGGAACGATCGGGTACGGCACCACGCCTTGCGTGGTCCGAATCCTTCCCAAGACTTCAGTTCACCAAACGGCGTGTCGCTGTCATCGCCGTCAAGTGTATGGCGAGATCCCCGTGGAGCCGCTATGAATCGGCCGGGGGGCTGCACACATGCTGAAGGACATTAAGAGGGTCGAGAAGTCCGGCGCGAGCCGGATCCTGCTGCACAAGGACAAGGGCAAGACTGAAGACCTCGTCCGCACGATCTCCACGCTGCACCTGACGGTGACGGATATCACCTTGAGGTCGACGGCATCATTCGACAGTAAGGTCCGTACGCACGAGGGCGCGGATCTGCACGGCATCATCGGTGCCGCCGAGTATCTTCGCAGCGATGGCTCCGCCCCCTTCTTCGACGTGCGCTCCGCGAGCACAGGCGCCGCAGCCACGGGCACCGCCACATGCGAGGACCGTCTCTACGTCTTCCAGGGCGATAACCTCCGGCGCATCGAGGGAATCCGCCTTCACGTCCAGTCCGGCACCCCCGTGAGGGCCGTCGTGCACTGCCTAATCCACGACGACGAACCGCCGTTGGCGCAGGTCGACGTCATCCTCGCCCAGGACCAGTTCGACACGCTGTTCCGGCATCTCTGGAGCAGCCCGATACCGGCGATCCTCCGCGTGGCGATCTCGCCGACCTGCTTCCAGTATGCGATGGCCGGCATGGCGCCCGGATACCCCGAGGACGTCGTATTCCCCAGCGGTGTTACGACCGCGCAGATCGATGATGTCGCCGTCGAGAAGAGGCTCTCGGCACCTGCTGCAAGTGACATGACCGACGGTACCCGCGCAGAAGCTTTGGCCGACCCGTCCCTGGAGCGCCTGGACGTCATCAGGAAGCACGCAGACAGGATCGCGACATCGGTGAAACGCATTGAATTCCTTGCGGGATTGGCTGTCGGAATCCTCGTGATTTCCGCGTTTCTGCGGTGAAAAAGAGCGGCCGTACCTGCCCAAAGGACTCGAGATCCGGGGCGCGGAGGACGCCCGAACGAAAAAGGGCCCGCCTTCCCTGACGGAGGCGGGCCCTTTTTCAATCCTTGGCGGATGCACCCAGTCCTGTCGGTCCACACACAACCCAAGGCTGCAAGGACCGGAGAGTCAGGCTTTTCGCCGATTCGAGTCAGGATACCCCCCGGTTTGAGTCAGGCTTCAAGACCGGGGGACAACAGCCAACGGCATTGCCGCTACGTCCTCGACCCGGACACTGTTCTCCTGGATCAAGTCGCAGCGAGATTCGATCACGTTACCCATCAGAAATGCAGTCACCTGACGATACGGCCGCGTCCTGTTTTTCGAGAGCATCGGCCAAGAAGGGCTGATGCCAGTGGTCCGCGTCGGAGGCTGACACAGTGGTATAACCAAGTGGCTAGTGGCCGTGATCCGGCAGTGCGGCATGTCTCGTTTCCTGTGGCATTCGCTTCCCGCGGCCACCTCCTCGCTTAGACCGGGTAGGCAGTAGGGTCAGTGCCGCCACCGTTCTCTCGAGAGCGAGGCGAGCGTCTCGTTCCGTGTCCCAAGTCGAGCAGTGCTCCGTCCTGCGTCGGCCCGCAACGAGGTATTCGACGCTGTGACGCCTGCCCGGGACATACCGGAGCATCTCCGTCCGTCCCTCAAAATGACAGGTCCATTCGTCTTGGGAGGCCCGGATCCAGGCACGAGTTAATTGAAGTCCTTCCAAGGCTTGGCGGAAGTCCGCTGCGCTCTGGTACCGTCGATCTGGATTTTTGGAACACGCGCGGTTGAGGATCAACTTGAGGCTGCGGGGCACCCATTCTCTGTGGCCGATGCGGCCAGGAACGTCCCCGTTGGCGATGTCTCGGGTGAAGGAGACATCGTCTCTCCATGCGTGGCCCCAACCTGCCATGTTGTTGACCGCCCGTAGGAGGGTGAGTCCCGCAGCATACACGTCACTGCGGGGTGAGAACTCGTAGCCGCTCACCGCCTCGGGAGAGGCATGGGGGCGGTAGAAGCCATCCATGACCCTGATGCCTGTGGGCGTGTGGATCGCGGTACCGAAATCGGACAGTTTGGCCGTTCGGGGAGCCAGCATGATGTTGCCGGGCTTCACGTCCCGGTGCACGAAACCCTTGGCGTGAGCCTGTTCCAGGGCAAACAGGATCTGTTTCACGTAGGTGACGGCATCGACGACGGGGACGAACTCCCGCAGCAACCGATCACCGAGGGAGCCGCCCTCGATGTATTCCATCTCGATCAGGACGGAGCCGTCGAAGACGTCGGCGGTACGGATCCTCACCACGTGATCATGGCCGCAGAGGCTCATGGCCTGGGCTTCCACGACGGCCTTATGGGACTCGGGGTCCTCGACGAGGATCACCTTCAGGGCGGAAACCTGTTGCAGGTTCCGATTGAAGACCTGGAAGACCTGGCCGAAGTGCCCGCGCCCGAGGAACCGCTGCACCTCGTACTTGTTCAGGACCAATTGGCCCGGCTGGAGAAGCGGCGCGGTGAGTTCAGCCATCGAGCACCATCCATGCGCTCAGGGCCGCCAGCTTTGCGTCCCTGTCCCAATTGTCCGGCCGTCCCTTGATGGTGTCGCAGGCATCTAATCTGTCACCACTGAAGCCGAGAGCCTTCTTGGAGAAGGAGGCCGTGGTGAACTGATCGATGGCCAGTCCGCGCTCATGCGCGACGAGGTTCAGGATACCGAAGGGAAAGCAGAGATAGGCGACCTGGTCGGCGCTCTTGGCATTGAGCGTCAGTCGGTATGCAATCCGCGGCGAGGGAACCCTGTCGATGATCTCTCCGAGGACCTGCTTGAAGTAGTTGGCGAGCTCCGGGCGCGGCTGGTCCGGGTTGAACCGCTGCCGTCCCAAGTCCCGGAATTCCGGTGCGGTCCGCGTCCCGTCAAGGACACACGACCAGATGGCGCCCTTGCTGATGTTAAATCCAATTGCAGTCACGAGTGGTCCTCGCCGATCCCGTGTCTGCACCGCGCCATTCGCTGGCCCATGCCTTGCGCAGTGACGGGTGTCGGTCTTCTTATCGCGTCGTCGGATCGTCCGGCGGCATCCGGCTGCATAGCCCGCGCCCGATGCGGAGATCCGCTCGCGATTTCGGTTTCTGAAGGGCCGCCGCTGTGGGCGGCGGACTGGCCGGGTCATTCAGATAGGGCTGTCGGGGTGAGACTACTCCGACCATCTGCCTATCTTCATTAGTCCGCCGCTGAGGTGCGGCGGACTGATGGGATATTTGAGGGCGCACTATGGGTTAATCTGACCAACCTTTGGGTGCATCCTCACTGACCTCCGGGGCTCCTTATTTTAAGAGCACCCTGTAGTAGAACCGCAGGTATCGCACTTCAAGCAGGTCCCGTTCCGCACCAGCGTGAAGTTGGCGCATTCGGGGCAGGCTTCGCCGACATAGCCCTTCATCTTGGCCTCGGCGCGCTTGTCGGCAATCGACGGGGCCGGGGCTGCGAAGGCGAGCTTGGACATTTCGGCTTCGCCGACCTTCTCCTCCACCTGCACCGCGGGCTGAGCCAGTTCACCCTTCAACGCATTCGCGCCGACGGTGACGGCCGCTGTGCGCTGGATAGCGCCTGTGCCGCTGGCACCGGCGCCGCCGGGGATCAGCATGAGGCGGTCGACGGTGCCGCGGGTGAAGCCGCGGGAGACGACGGCCGTGGCGGGGGCGGGCTCCGGTGCCTTCGACTGGGCTTCGCCCGAGCCGATGGTGGTGGGGCCTGCTTCCGACGGATCGACGTGGGCGAGGTCGTTGCGGGAGAGATACGAGACCGCGAGTTCACGGAACACGTAGTCGAGGATCGAGGTCGCGGACTTGATGCGCTCGTTGCCCTGGACGAAGCCGGCCGGCTCGAAGCGCGTGAAGGTGAAGGCCTCCACGTATTCCTCCAGCGGCACGCCGTATTGCAGGCCGAGCGAGATCGCGATGGCGAAGTTGTTCATCATCGCCCGGAAGGCGGCGCCTTCCTTGTGCATGTCGATGAAGATCTCGCCGAGGCGTCCATCGTCGTATTCGCCGGTGCGCAGATACACCTTGTGGCCGCCGACGACGGCCTTCTGGGTGTAGCCCTTGCGGCGGTCGGGCATCTTCTCGCGGTCGCGCAGGGCCACGACGCGCTCGACGATTTTTTCGACGATCTTCTCCGACACATGCGCAGCCTTCGCGGCGGCGGGGAGGGCGGCGACGTGCTCGGCGGTGTCCTCCGCATCCTCGTCCTCATCGGCGATGAGGGCGGAGTTCAGCGGCTGCGAGAGCTTGGAGCCGTCGCGGTAGAGGGCGTTCGCCTTCAGCGCCAGCTTCCAGGACAGCATGTAGGCGTTCTTGCAATCCTCGACGGTGGCGTCGTTCGGCATGTTGATGGTCTTGGAGATCGCGCCCGAGATGAAGGGCTGCGACGCCGCCATCATGCGGATGTGGCTCTCGACCGAGAGATAGCGCTTGCCGATCTTGCCGCACGGATTGGCGCAATCGAACACCGCGTAATGCTCAACTTTCAGGAACGGCGCGCCTTCCAGCGTCATCGCTCCGCAGATGTGGATGTTCGCGGCCTCGATGTCGGCCTTCGAGAAGCCGAGGAAAGCGAGCAGGTCGAAGGACGGATCGTTGAGCTTTTCCGCAGGCACTTTGAGCGTGCCGGTGAGGAAGTCCTCGCCGAGAGTCCAGCGGTTGAAGACGAACTTGATGTCGAAGGCTGAACGGAGGCCCTTCTCCACCGCGTCGATCTTGTCGTCCGAAAAACCCTTCGCGCGAAGCGAGCCGGGATTGATGGCGGGCGCCTGCTTCATGGAGCCGTGGCCGACCGCATAGGCCTCGATCTCGGCGATCTCGTGCTCGCGATACTTCAAGGCCCGCAAGGCGTCGGGCACGGCCCGGTTGATGATCTTGAAGTAGCCGCCGCCGGCGAGCTTCTTGAACTTCACGAGCGCGAAGTCGGGCTCGATGCCGGTGGTGTCGCAATCCATCACGAGGCCGATCGTGCCGGTGGGCGCGATCACGGTGGCCTGCGCGTTGCGGTAGCCGTTCTTTTCGCCGAGTTCGAGCGCGCGGTCCCAGACCGCCTTCGCATGGATGACGAGGTCTGCATCCGGGCAGGAGGCGTGATCGAGCGGCACCGGGTTGACGGCAAGGCCCTCGTAGCCGGCCGCCTCGCCATGCGCCGCGCGGCGATGGTTGCGGATCACGCGCAGCATGTGCTTCGCGTTGGCCTTGTAATTCGGGAACGGCCCGAGTTCGCCCGCCATCTCGGCCGAGGTGGCATAGGACACGCCGGTCATGATCGCGGTGAGCGCGCCGCCGAGCGCACGGCCGGCATCGCTGTCATAGGGCAGGCCCATGGTCATGAGCAGGCCGCCGATATTGGCGAAGCCCAGGCCGAGCGTGCGGTACTCGTAGGAGAGCTGCGCGATCTCCTTCGACGGGAACTGTGCCATCATCACCGAGATCTCGAGCACCACCGTCCAGAGGCGGCAGGCATGCTCGAACGAGTCGGCGTCGAACTTGTGGTTCTGGCGGTCGAAGAACTGCAGCAGGTTGGCCGAGGCGAGATTGCACGCCGTATCGTCCAGGAACATGTATTCCGAGCACGGGTTCGACGCCCGGATGCGTCCGCCGGCAGGGCTGGTGTGCCAGTCGTTCATGGTGGTGTTGAAGTGCAGGCCCGGATCGGCGGAGGCCCAGGCGGCGTGGCCGATCTGCTCCCACAGGTCGCGCGCCTTCAGGGTCTTCAGGACCTTGCCGTCCTTGCGCGCCTTGAGGTGCCAGTCGGCATCGGTCTCGACGGCGCGGAGGAAGTCGTCCGTCAGAGAGACGGAGTTGTTGGAGTTCTGGCCGGAGACCGTGAGGTAGGCATCCGAATCCCAATCGGTGTCGTAGATCGGGAAGTCGATGTCGGTGTAGCCCTGACGCGCGAACTGGATGACGCGCTTGATGTAGTTGTCCGGGATCATGACCCGGCGCGCCAGCTTGATCTCCTTCTTCAGGGCCGGGTTCTTCTCCGGATCGAAGCAGGCATCGCCTTCGGCCTCGCAGTTCACGCAGGCCTTCATGATGGCCTTGAGGTGCTTGTTGCCGAGCTTGGAGCCGGTCACGAGCGCCGCAACCTTCTGCTCCTCCTTCACCTTCCAGTCGATGTAGCTCTCGATGTCCGGGTGATCGACGTCGACCACGACCATCTTCGCCGCGCGGCGGGTGGTGCCGCCCGACTTGATCGCGCCGGCGGCGCGGTCGCCGATCTTGAGGAAGGACATCAGGCCGGAGGAGCGGCCGCCGCCGGAGAGCTTTTCACCCTCGCCGCGCAGCTTGGAGAAGTTGGAGCCGGTGCCGGAGCCGTACTTGAACAGGCGCGCCTCGCGGACCCACAGGTCCATGATGCCGCCCTCGTTCACCAGATCGTCCTCGACGCCCTGGATGAAGCAGGCATGCGGCTGCGGGTGCTCGTAGGCCGACTTCGACTTCGTCAGCTTGCCGGTCTTGTAGTCGACATAGAAGTGGCCCTGGCCGGGGCCGTCGATGCCATAGGCCCAGTGCAGGCCGGTGTTGAACCATTGCGGCGAGTTCGGCGCCACCATCTGGTTGGCGAGCATGTAGCGCAGCTCGTCATAGAAGGCCTGGGCGTCCTCCTCGGAGGAGAAATAGCCGCCCTTCCAGCCCCAATAGGTCCAGCAGCCGGCGAGGCGGTCGAAGACCTGCTTGGAGGAAATCTCGGAGCCGAAGCGCTGATCCTCGGGGAGGGAGCCAAGCGCCGCCTCGTCGGGAACGGAGCGCCACAGCCAGGAGGGAACGTCGTTCTCCTCGACCTTCTTCAGCTTGGCAGGCACCCCGGCCTTGCGGAAATACTTCTGGGCCAGCACGTCGGAGGCCACCTGGCTCCAGGTCTCCGGCACCTCGATGTTCTCGAGTTTGAAGACGACCGAGCCATCCGGATTGCGGATCTCGCTCGTGGCGAGCCGGAAGGCGAGGGAGGAATAAGGCGATTGGCCAGTTTTCGTATAACGCCGCTCGATCCGCATAATCAGATTCCCAAGTATTGGGGACAAGCGTCCCCATGGCCGCGATTTGCCCCGCAGCTCATCAGCCCAAATTATTGTTCGACGCCCCAACGACCCGTTCTTTCGGATCGCCACACGTAACCGCCCGAGTTACGGCCTCCTCCAGACGCCACAGGTCGCGCGGCAATCATGTTGCCACGGAGCTCTGACGCTTACTCTGGGGAGTGTCCGACCGCCCTTTTCAGGTCAGTCGCCGGTCTCTGATCGGTACCCCGGCAAGCTAGTCGTGTTGCGAGCCTTACGTCAAGAACTTGTGTCGTGGCTCACGGTTCCAACTATATATAGTGGAAGATTGTTAAGAATGTGGAAAAGTAGCTAAGCCTCAGAGACTCCTTTGAGAATCCTTTCAGGGGTTTCGCTGCGGCCACGCTTCGCCGGCTCAAGGTCGCCTCGAAATGGCGATAGATGTTGTGCCGGCGCATCAATCGGTGGCGTCCGTGCCCTGGCCTCTGAAAGGTCCGTCCCGAGCCCCAAAACGGCCTGAATGCGGGAGTTTTGCCCTGCGGCGATTGCGAGGTACCGAATCCGAGAATCAGTTGCGGGTTTTCGCGACTCAGAAGGCTGGACTTCGCCTCCTGCTCCGGCCATATTCCGCGCAACTTCAGGAACCCCTTCGGCGGTAGTGATGAAAGAGTTTTTGGCCCAGTTTTTTACTTGGTGGAATGGACAGACCCTCGGCACGCGATTCTTCACCTGGCGCAAGGGGCAGTTCGTGGGTGAGGACGAGTTCGGCAACAAGTACTACCGCTATACGCAGCCCATTCCGATCGATTCGAATGTGGGCGCCGAGCGCCGCTGGGTTATCTATAACGGCTACGCCGATGCCTCGAAGGTCCCACCCGGCTGGCGGGCCTGGCTGTGCCATAACGGCGATGTCGCTCCGAGCGAAGAGACCTACAGGGCGTATGCCTGGGAAAAGCCCTTTGTGCCCAACATGACCGGCACCGCCCAAGCCTATCGTCCGCAGGGCTCCAGCCTCTCGACCGGAAAGCGCCCGTCCGCTACCGGCGATTACGTGCCTTGGACGCCGGGGGAGTAAGGCCTCTAAAGGCCTTTCTTCTGCGAGCTTATGCTGAAACGTACCCAGCCCCGCACCTGCATCGAATGCGGCCTCGCTTATGGCCATCCCGATTTCGGCTACCATTACGGCCGAATCGAGAACGGTCCCGCCTATTGGTCGGATCGCGGAATCCTGTGCTCCCATGCCTGCTCCGTCGCCCATTTCGAGCGGCGCGAGAAGGAGGGAGATCCGATGAAGGAACCGGCTCCGAATCCTTTGGAGCAGGACTGGTCCTAAACCCGACTGCCGAGCAGTATCATCCCCAGAGCTCAGCCCTTCGGATGGAAGTAAGACTGCCGTTGCATGACGGCGTCGGTAAACGGGCCGAAGGCCTGGATGACATGGCCCTGCGGCACCTCGATCCCGCGTGCGACGCCTGATCCCTTCAGAACCCCGCCGCGCTCATCCGGCTCGGGATCGCGATAGGTTCCACCATCGGCCAAGGTGCAGTTCTGACAGCGGATGGGGCCAAGGATCTGGGCACCGCGGCCGATTCGGTTCGACAGGATGAGCGAGCCTCCGCCGAGGAGACGGACGCCATCCTCGATGTCTATGGTCTCGCCGGCACCGGCCTTGATGGTAAAGCCTCCTTCCTCGCCAACTTCTGCTTCGTTGCCAATTATCACCGATCCGCCCAACGCAACGATGCGGGTTCCGGGAAAGAGATGCGTTCCCCGACCGATGGCGATGCTCCCGCCTGCCGAGATCTGGAGAATCACGTTGGGCCAGAGGACGATGTCCTCCGCGAGCCGCACATCGCCTGAGACCAGCACCGAGCCTGGATCCGGCACCAGAATCCCACGTCGGGCGAGGGCAATCGTTTCATCGCGTGAGAGGAACCCGAGATGGTTGCGAGCGTCATCCATGTCGCTGCTTGCTTTCTCTGCCGGAGCATCATGAAGCCAAGCTTAGCAACTTGACCTCAAAGTATCATCTTTCCCGGCTTGCCCTTTTTCCATCATGGTTCGCGTGTTATCGCGTTGCCGGGACAAGGGGTTGCGGCCAGACAGGCCGGACAAGAACCGCCAATCGAACTTGGCTTAGGTAAGATGATGAAATTCGGATGGACGCGGGCGGCTTTCGTGCTCGCATCGGTAATCGGCAGCCTTGGTACGGCTCAGGCGGACCGGATCAAGAATCCGACTGCCGTCTTCTCGGGCCTCGACAAGATCACCGGGCGCATCGTGTCGTTCGAGGTCGGAATTGACGAGACCGTCCAGTTCGGCGCGTTGCAGATGACGCCGCGGGTCTGCTTCACCAAGCCGCCGACGGAAACGCCGAACACCACCTCCTTCATCGAGGTGGACGAGCCCGGCACCGACGGAAAGACCAAGCGTGTCTTCTCCGGCTGGCTGTTTGCCGCGAGCCCCGGCCTGCACGGCCTGGAGCACCCGGTTTACGACATCTGGCTCGTCGACTGCAAAGGCGGCACGGAGATCATCACTGAGCCGAAGGAGCTGCCCGAGGAATTGCCGCCGATTCAGGATACGGCACGGGCTCCGAGCGAGACAGGACGGCCGGGCGATATCATGGCGCCGACCGATACCACGGCACCGCGCCCGCCTGCCGTCGAGACGGAGCCACTGCGTCAGCCCGCGCCTCAGCAGCGGCAGCCGGTTCGGCGCCCGGCTCCCGCGCCGCTCATCAATACGGATCGCTGAATTCAAGCCGTGATGGCGGTGAGGGCGTCCTCGCCGCTGACAATCTTGCCTCGGGGCCAGGAATCCCAATTGGCACCATGCTCCATGGCATTGCGCAGCATCTGCTTGTAGGTGCGCCTGGGCACTTCGACCGCTCCGAACTGCGCCAGGTGCGAGGTTACAAACTGGGTGTCGAGGAGCGAGAACCCGCCCCGGCGCAGGCGCGCCACCAGATGCACGAGGGCGACCTTGGAGGCGTCCCGTTCCGTATGGAACATACTCTCGCCGAAGAAGGCGCCGTTGAGGCGCACGCCATAGAGGCCGCCGACAAGGCGGTCGTCCCGATAGACTTCTACCGTATGGCAATAGCCGGCATCAAAGAGCTCGCCATAGAGCTCGCGGATGCGCCGGCTGATCCAGGTCTTTTCACGATCGACGCCGGGCGCGGCGCAGCCGGCCACGACCCCGTCGAAATCCCGGTCGACCCAGACCTGGAACTGATCCGAGCGGACGGTGCGCGCCAGCCGCTTGGAGATGTGAAAATCATCGAGGGGTATGATCCCTCGCTCGCGCGGCTCGACCCAGAACAGCGAAGGGTCGTCCGCATCCTCTGCCATAGGAAAGATGCCAGCCGCATAGGCTTTCAGAAGAATGTCAGGAGTGATGTCGATTGCGTGGTCAGACGCATGGCTCATGCTTGATTTTGTACCAAGGAACGAAGAAGCCGTCCAACGACAGTCCACTTTCTGATGCGACAAAGCGACCGGACGAGTTCAGGTCCCGGGCTTCGCAAGGCTCCGGATGACAATCTCGTTCCTCCGTCGCGAATAACTTTTCCGCTCGGAGCCGATGCGGGGAATGTCCCCGCCTTCCTGGGTCAGTAAATCGAGCATCCTTTCCGGATCGTCGAGCGGAATGTCCGGTCGCTGCTCAAGGTATCGAGGAAGGTCATAAGCCCACCACTCGCTTCGCAGCAGCCGGTCGATCAGCGGCTGCTCGAAGCGATATTTCACGACCTGTGCCGGATTCCCGACGACAATCGCGTAGGCGGGAACGTCTTTGGCCACGACAGCGCCGGTACCGATGATTGCACCTGTTCCAATCGCGATGCCCGGCAGGATGATCGCCTGGGAGCCGATCCAGACATCGTGCCCGATGAGGGTTCTCTCGCCGTAGCCAGCGAAGGTGAGGGGCGGCCTGTAGCTGCGGCTATGGGAATAGAGATTGGTGTAGGGAAATGGATGAGACGAGAGCCATTGCTTCGGATGGGCGCTCCCGCGCATGTTTACGTTGTCGCCGATGGAGCAGTATCGCCCGATTGCGGCGTGCTGGATTTCCGTTCGGGGTGAGATGTAGGAATAGGCGCCGATCTCGGTATCCGATACGTGGCATGAATGGAAAATCTTAACCGGGGCTTCCCAGATCAGGCCATTGCCAATCGTGCCAGCGAGATCGAGACCGTGTCCGAGCAGGAGGGGCCGAAGTCCTTCCCTCGATACGGTCTTCTTTGCGGCGCTCATCGTCAAACGGCCTTCCTAGTAGAAAGCCGTATCGATACTACATAACGATTTTGCGCGCCACTTGCTTCGGCGCCGGGCAACGGCGCCTCAACGAACACTGCCCGATGTCTGGAATTCAGGCCTGCTCGTCGCCCAGGCCGCCGGTCTTCAGGAAGTTCTCGAGCCAGTGGATGTCGTACTGGCCGTTCTGAATCTCCGGGTTGCGCACGAGGGTGCGGAAGAGGGGCAGCGTGGTGTCGATGCCGTCGACCACGAACTCGTCGAGGGCCCGGCGCAGGCGCATGAGACACTCGTTGCGGGTGCGGCCATGAACGATGAGCTTGCCCACGAGGGAATCGTAATGCGGCGGGATGCGGTAGCCCTGATAGGCCGCCGAATCGACGCGCACGCCGAGGCCGCCCGGCGGGTGGAAATAGCTGATCGTGCCGGGCGAGGGGCGGAAGGTCGAGGGATGCTCGGCATTCACGCGGCACTCGATGGCATGGCCCTCAATCTTGACGTCTTCCTGTGTGACCGAGAGCGGATGGCCGGCCGCGACGCGGATCTGCTCGTTCACCAGATCGATGCCGGTGATCATCTCCGTGACGGGGTGCTCCACCTGGATGCGGGTGTTCATCTCGATGAAGTAGAACTCGCCGTCCTCGTAGAGGAACTCGATGGTTCCGGCGCCGGCATATTTCAGGTCCTGCATGGCTTTCGCCACGATGCCGCCGATGCGCTCGCGCATCTCGACATTGAGAGCCGGCGAGGGGCCTTCTTCCCACACCTTCTGGTGGCGGCGCTGCAGGGAGCAGTCGCGCTCGCCGAGATGGATGGCGTTGCCCTTGCCGTCGCCGAGAACCTGGATCTCGATGTGGCGCGGCTTCTCTAGATATTTCTCGATATAGACCGCATCGTCGCCGAAAGCGGCCTTGGCCTCGGTGCGGGCCGTCTGAAAGGCATGGACGAGGTCGTCCTCGTTGCGTGCCACCTTCATGCCGCGTCCGCCGCCGCCGGCGGCCGCTTTGATGATGACTGGGTAGCCGATGTCCTTGGCGACCTTCTTGGCTTCGGCCTCGTCGTTGATGCCGCCTTCGGAGCCGGGCACGCAGGGGATGCCGAGGCGCTTGGCGGTGCGCTTGGCCTCGATCTTGTCGCCCATGATGCGGATATGCTCCGCCTTGGGGCCGATGAAGGCGATGCGGTGATGCTCCAGCACCTCCGCGAAACGCGCATTCTCGGAGAGGAAGCCGTAGCCGGGATGGATCGCATCCGCGCCGGTGATCTCGCAGGCGGCGATGAGCGCCGGGATGTTGAGATAGCTGTCGCGCGCGGCCGGCGGGCCGATGCAGACGCTCTCGTCGGCAAGGCGCACATGCATGGCGTCGGCGTCGGCGGTGGAATGCACCGCAACGGTGGCGATGCCGAGCTCCTTCGCGGCGCGAAGAATCCGCAGGGCGATCTCGCCGCGATTGGCAATGAGGATCTTATCGAACATGTCGCGCCTTACTCGATGACGAGGAGGGGTTCGCCGTATTCAACAGGAGTTCCGTCTTCGACATAGATGGCGGTCACGGTGCCGGCGCGGGGCGCCACGATCTCGTTGAAGGTCTTCATGGCCTCGACGAGCAGGACCTTGTCGCCGGCCTGGACCTTGGAGCCGATCTCGACGAAGGCCTTCGCCTCTGGCGAGGGCTTGCGGTAGGCGGTGCCGACCATGGGGGAGAGCACGGCGCCGGGGTGCGGTGCGCCGGGCTTTGCCCCTGCAGGCACCTCGGCAGCAGCCGGAGGCGGCGCGATGACCGGGGCGGGAGCAAGCGCGGCAGGGGCCGCCATCGGAACCGTGACGGCGGCGGTGATCGTGCGCGCCACGCGGATGCGAAGGTCGCCCTTCTCCACTTCGATCTCGCTGAGATCCGTGTCGGCGATCAGGTTCGCCAGCTCACGGACGAGATCGGGATCGAAAGGGTTTTCCTTGGCCATGGGGCTTACCTCTACTTCCTGAGGAACTAGTGCTGGGACGACTTTGCCTGGCGGGCCCGCTCGGCCATCACCCGGTGAACCGCTTCCAGGCCGAGCACGTAGCTCATGGGCCCGAAACCACAGATCACGCCGACGGAGACGGGCGCTATGAGCGAGCGATGGCGAAAGCCCTCGCGAGCATGAACATTCGAAATGTGGATCTCGACCGTCGGAGCGCCGCTGCCGGAAATGGCGTCGCGCAGCGCGATCGAGGTGTGGGTATAGGCGCCGGCATTGATGACGATGCCGGCTCCCTGAGCGCCCGCTTCCTGAATCCAGTCGACCAGATGTCCCTCGTGGTTCGACTGGCGGAACGTGACAGCTGTCCCCAAGGCTTCTGCCTTTTCGCGCACGAGCTTCTCGATGTCCTGCAGCGTCGTGCTGCCATAGACTTGGGGCTCTCTGCGGCCGAGCAGGTTGAGGTTGGGTCCGTTGAGGACGAAGACAGTGGTCATCGTGAGAAGGAGCGTTCCTGTGCTCCGCAAGGCGGAGCTGAAACGCCCTCTTAGCCAAAAGGCGGGCAGGGGGGAAGGGGAAAACCAAGGCTTTCCCAAGCTAGGCGTGGTTTCCGCAGGGTAATTGGACCGTTTTCACGTCATGGCCGGGCTTGTCCCGGCCATCTCGCTTCTTAAAAGCACTCCGCTTCATCCAATCGGGATCACCGGCACAAGCCCGGTGATGATGTGGAGCAGATCAGGGCGCGAAACCTTAACCGCAGCTCGCCTTGCCGCACTGGCGGACGTTGTCCACGAGCTGCTTCAACGGGTCGAGGCCGACGGCGCCCGGGATCACGGTCTCGCCGACGATGAAGGCAGGCGTGCCGGTCAGGCTCAGCTTGTCGCCGAGTGCCATGTTCTCCTGGAGAGCGTTCCGGACCTCGGCGCCCTCCATGTCCTTCTGGAGGCGAGCCATGTCGAGGCCCATGTCCTTGGCGACCGCCATGGCGCGCTCGCCGTTCACCCGACCGCGGCTGTCCATGACCTTCACGTGATAGTCGAACAGCTTCTGGCCCTGGAGCTGGTTCTTGACCGCCAGGGCCACCCGGCTCGCCTCGACAGAATCGGGGCCAAGGACGGGGAAGTCTTTCAGCACGACACGCAGCTTCGGATCGCTCTTCATCAGCGTCTGGACGTCGGCCAACGCTTTCTTGCAGTAGCCGCAATTGTAATCGAAGAATTCCACCAGGGTGACGTCGCCCGAAGGGTTGCCGACCACGTAGGAATGAGAAGCGTTCAGGAGCGACTGCTTGGTCTCCTTCACGGCGCTGGCCTGAGCGACCTGCTGTGCTTCCGACTGGCGCTTCTCAAGCTCGGCGATGACCTCGGTCAGGACCTCCGGGTTCTTCAGGAGATAATCCTTCACGATCTCTCCGATGGCCTGCTTCTGCTGTTCGTTGAAGACCGCACTCTGCGCCATCGCGGCGGGAGCGATGGCCAGCGTGCCGATGAGGGCGACGGCCTGGCCGAGTTTGAGAAGCGAAGAGCGCATATCCGGTCCTTTTACGGAAATTCCTTGAGACAAGTCCAGCCTATAGGGTTGGTTCGCGGCGGACTTGAGACTCGTCTGTTCTATTGCGAGTTAGCGGTTAAGGGAGTGCGGCGTCAAATCACGGGTTCGTTTTGAGCTCTTACTGTCATTCCGGGGCGGCCAAAGGCCGAGCCCGGAATCCATAACCGCGATGATGCAGAACGAGGTGAAAGACTATTCGCCCTTTCTGGAGGCGTTGTGTTTATGGATTCCGGGCTCCGCTGCGCGGCCCCGGAATGACAGTGGTGCGTTGTGAACCGACTTGAGACCGCCCCCGCGACGGGATACGAGCCTCTCATGACCAAATCATCCGCCGATCTTCAATCGCCCCTCATCGCGCGCCGCATGGATCGCGTCGCGTCCTTCCTCGCCATGGACGTACTGAGCGCGGCTGCGGCTAAGGAACGGCGGGGCGACAGCGTCATCCACATGGAGGTGGGCCAGCCCTCCGCACCGGCACCACGGGCTGCCCGGGAGGCGGCCAAAGCGGCCCTTGATCTCGGCCGCATCGGCTACACCGAGGCGCTCGGCATCTCTGCCCTGCGCGAGCGGATCGCGCGGCACTACCGCGATGCTTACGGCGTGAGCATTGCGCCGGAGCGGGTGGTCGTGACGACCGGCTCCTCGGCCGGATTCGTGCTGGCTTTCCTGAGCCTCTTCGACCCAGGCCAGCGGGTGGCGATTACCGCGCCGGGCTATCCGGCCTATCGCAACATCCTGGAGGCGCTGGGCATCGAGCCGGTGACCATCCCACTCGCCAAGGCCGACGGCTGGATCATGACCGCTCAGGCCATCGAGAAGGCTCATGCGGAGAAGCCCCTGCACGGCATCCTCGCCATGAGCCCGGCCAATCCCTCCGGTACCATGATCGGCCGTAAGGCGCTGGCTGACTTAGGCGATACCTGCCGCCGCCTGGGGCTGTGGTTCGTGTCCGACGAGATCTATCACGGCCTGACCTATGGCGAGGCTGCGTCCACTGCCTTGGCGTCGGATGACGATGCGGTCGTGATCAACTCGTTCTCGAAGTACTATTGCATGACCGGCTGGCGCATCGGCTGGATCGTGGTGCCGGACCGCCTCGTGCGGCCCATCGAACGGCTGGCGCAGAATCTCTACATCTCGCCGCCCTATCTCTCGCAGGTGGCGGCGCTCGCCGCCTTCGACGCGGCGGAGGAACTCGAGGCCGTGAAGGCCGGCTATGCGCGCAATCGCGCCTATTTGCTGGAGGAACTGCCCAAGATCGGCATCACGGAAATGCATCCGGTGGATGGCGCCTTCTACATCTATGCCGACATCGCCCGCTTCACGAACGATTCCATCGGCTTCTCCAGGCGCATGCTGGAGGAGGCAGGCGTCGCCGCCACGCCAGGCCTCGACTTCGACCCCATCGAAGGCTCGCATTACCTGCGCTTTTCTTTCGCCGGCTCGGAGAACGATTGCCGCGAAACGGTGGCGCGGTTGAAAGGGTGGTTGAGGTAATCGCTCACACTGTCATTCCGGGGCGGCCAAAAGCCGAGCCCGGAATCCATAAACACGACGACTCAAGGAGGGATGAGCGGCGTTGTGCCTCTTCCGGCATCGTCAGCGGTTATGGATTCCGGGCTCCGCTGCGCGGCCCCGGAATGACAGTGGAATGCTCAAAACGACAATGCCCGGCTCGAAGCCGGGCATTTCTTTGTGAATTTTACGATCCGCTCAGGACCGACTTGGCCTTGGACCACCAGCCGGCGCGCTTC
This sequence comes from Microvirga sp. VF16, assembly GCF_016864375.1. Lineage (GTDB taxonomy): Bacteria > Pseudomonadota > Alphaproteobacteria > Rhizobiales > Beijerinckiaceae > Microvirga. The sequence goes on from NZ_CP069354.1 coordinate 2,320,642, forward strand.
GGGCGCTCCGGATCGGGCGGGGTCAGGACGACGGCGACCGGTTCCGGCTCTGGAACGACGGGAGCCGGCGGCGGGACAGGGGCTTCAGCTATGGGATGAGGAGCGGCGACGATCGGCTCGCTCTCACCTGCGGGTCTGGACTCCTCCGTCTCGGCTTGAACAGCCGCGACCGGAGCCGGTGCTGCCTGAACCTCGTCCGGAGCCACGAAGCCTTCCTCGATGGCGAATTCCTCGGCCGTCTCGTCACGGCCGCGTCCACGGCCTCCGCGACGACCGCGACGGCGGCGGCGTCCACCGCGGGATTCGTCGTCCGACTCAGCTGCCTCGACGGGCGCAGCCTCCTCGTCGGAAGCCTCGACCTCGGTCTCTTCCTCGTCGGATTCGCCTTCGGTCTCGCCGGCTTCGGCGCCTCCCTCGCTGCGCTCTTCGCCCGCGAAGGCCTCCCGGTCGCGACCACGGCGGCGGCGACGGCGGCGGCGGCGGCGTCCACCGCCTTCACCTTCCTCGCCGCGCTCCTCGCCGGCCTGAGCTTCCTCGGCGGTCTCCTCTTCGGCCTCGACTTCGACCTCCTCCTCAGGCTCGTCGACCGGGATGATGGCGTCGATCTGGATGCCGGTCGCGGCCGACTTGTGCTCGAGCTTCAGGGCGGGCTCGCCCCGATCGATGGCATAGGTCGTGGTGCCGTGGAGGCTGTCGTCGGCGATAATGGAGATCGCGACCCCGAAGCGGTGCTCCAGCTCGCGCAGGTGAACGCGCTTCTGGTTCAGGATGTAGAACGCCGCCTCCATCCGCGTGCGGACGATGAGGTTGTAACTGGCATTCTTGATGAGGGTTTCCTCGATCGAGCGCAGCACCTGCAGGGCAACCGACGGCGTCGAGCGCACGAAACCGGTGCCGGCGCAGTGCGGGCAGGGGATCGAGGAGGATTCTAACACGCCCGTGCGGATGCGCTGGCGCGACATTTCGAGAAGGCCGAAGGGCGAGATGCGGCCGACCTGGATGCGGGCGCGGTCGTTCTTCAGGCACTCGTTGAGCTTCTTCTCGACGGCGCGGTTGTTGCGCTTCTCCTCCATGTCGATGAAGTCGATCACGACGAGGCCGGCGAGGTCGCGCAGGCGGAGCTGACGGGCGATCTCTTCCGCCGCTTCGAGGTTGGTGCGAAGCGCCGTGTCCTCGATATTGTGCTCGCGCGTCGAACGGCCGGAGTTCACGTCGATGGAAACGAGGGCTTCCGTCGGGTTGATCACGAGGTAGCCGCCCGATTTCAGGGTGACCACGTTCGAGAACATGGCATCGAGCTGGGCTTCGACGCCGAATTTCGCGAAGAGCGGTTGCGGGTCGCGGTAGGGCTGAACGAGCTTCGCATGGCTCGGCATGAGCATGCGCATGAAGTCCTTGGCCTCGCGATAGCCCTCCTCACCGGCGACCATCACGTCGTCGATGTCCTTGTTGTAGAGGTCGCGGATGGCGCGCTTGATGAGGGAGCCTTCCTCGTAGACCAGGGAGGGGGCGGCCGACTTGAGGGTCAGCTCGCGCACGCTCTCCCAGAGACGCATCAGATATTCGTAGTCGCGCTTGATCTCGGGCTTGGTGCGCGAGGCGCCGGCCGTGCGCAGGATGATGCCCATTCCCTCGGGCACCTCCAGCTCCTGGGCGATTTCCTTCAGGCGCTTGCGGTCGGCCGCATTGGTGATCTTGCGCGAGATGCCGCCGCCCCGGCCCGTGTTGGGCATGAGCACCGAATAGCGTCCGGCGAGCGACAGATAGGTGGTGAGCGCCGCACCCTTGTTGCCGCGCTCTTCCTTGACGACCTGGACCAGCAGGATCTGGCGGCGCTTGATGACTTCCTGGATCTTGTACTGCTTGCGCGGGGTGCGCCGGCGCTGGGGAAGATCCTCGATGGCGTCGTCGCCACCGAGCTGCTCGACGATCTCGTGCTCTTCCACGTCCTGATCGTCTTCGTCCTCTTCGTCTTCTTCCTCATCGGCTTCCGTATCGCCCTCGGGCGCACGGGCTTCGATGGCTTCCGCCGCCTCGTCGCTCCGTGCCGTCTCTTCGCTCGGCGCAGCCTCGACATCGGGCGTTTCGACATGGGCCGAGGCCTCGACCGCCTCGACGGCAGCCTCTTCGGCGTTCTCGCTTGGAGCCACATGCTCGGCCATTACCAGGGCGACGGCTGCCGCCGCTTCCGTAGCCGACGTATCGCGATCTTCGCTGACAGTCTCAGCGTCATCGGAAGCTTCAGCCTCGGGAGCGGCTTCTACGTTCTCCTCGGAGCCGGCCTCGGCTTCGGTAGAAACAACGGTCTCGTCGTTCTCTGCGCGGCGCTGCGAGGAACGGCGACGGCGGCCGCGGCTGCGGCGCTCTTCTTCCTGTTCCTCCTCGCGCTGGGCTTCGGCCTCGGCCTCGAGCAGGGCCTGACGATCGGCGACGGGGATCTGGTAATAATCGGGATGGATTTCGCTGAACGCGAGGAACCCGTGGCGGTTTCCGCCGTATTCCACAAAGGCCGCCTGGAGGGACGGTTCGACCCGGGTGACCTTGGCGAGATAGATATTCCCGCGCAGCTGCTTCCTGTTAGCGGATTCGAAGTCGAATTCTTCGACCTTCTGACCACGTACCACCACGACCCGGGTTTCTTCCGGGTGTGAGGCATCGATGAGCATCTTGTTTGCCATGTTGAACTCTCGACATGGCGACCGAGGGCAGGACCTGAGGCAGGGGCCGCATTGTGGGCGGGTGGGCGCGCCGCTGGTAGGGGCGGCGGCTTGAACTTGCGTTCGGAGTGCTGTCGATCGCCATCATGCGCTGCATGCGGGCGCATTCTGGGTTGAATTGGGCCGGCACTCGGCCGGAAAGGTTGAAGCCAGGGCGTGCGCGGGATGAAACGCGCGATTCGAACGGTGCAGAAACGAAGGTCAGAACTGACTTCGCGTGCGCAACCATCCGACACGGCCCTTTCGTAGATATCGATGGGCCGGAAGCCGGCCATCGGCGAGTGGCGACAAGCGTCGCCATATGGTCCTGTCCGTGAGCCTGTCGAGGGTGACGGGTCTCCTGAAGGATCGGTCAACACAACCGTCTCCTTCGGATCCGCCGTCAGATTCGGCCATGCCGGACGGGATCAAGATCATTACAGAGCGATTGGGGCATTTGGCAAGATCCCGTGTCACTGTGCCATGAATGCAACAGAGTTCAGGTAAACCACGGTGCGACGTGAGGTTCCGTTAACCAAAGGCCGTCTATCAGTATAGGAAGGACGCGAGACCCCTCAGCGATCATCCATGCACCTTTTCCCCTTCATCCGCCTTGTCAGCGCGTGCCTCGTGGCGATCATCATTGCCATGGGGATCGGTCGCGCTTTCGCGGCCGGAGACAATGCGAAGGCCGGAACGCCTGCCATTGCCGCGGCCGTGTCGGTCGAGTCGGAAGGGGCGAAAACCCGTTTTAAGGTTACCCTGTCGAAGGCTGTGACGGCGCAGGTCTCGCTGATGGAGCGCCCGGACCGGGTCATCATCGACCTGCCGGAGGTCGCCTTCCATCTTCCAGGCGACGCAGGGCGCAGCAAGGAAGGCCTCATCGCCTCCTACCGCTACGGTCTTTTCGCACCGGGCCGCTCCCGGGTGGTCATGGAGCTGACGCAGCCCGCTTTGGTCTCAGGCATGACCACGACGCCCGACGCCACAGGCGCGGCGACGATCCTGACCATCGAGCTCTCCCGTGCCGAGCGCGACGAATTCCGCAAGGCGGCTCTCGAAAATTCAGCTTCGATGAAAGAAGCGTCGGCGCCGATCACCCCGGAAACCAAGGATGCGCGGCCGGTCATCATGATCGATCCCGGCCATGGCGGCATCGATCCGGGTGCCGCGGCCGGTTCAGGTAACGTGATGGAGAAGGAGCTCGTCCTCTCCTTCGCCCAGCGGCTGAAGAAGAAGCTTGAGGAAGGTGGTCGCTACAAGATCGTCATGACACGCGACCAGGACGTATTCGTCTCTCTCGGCGACCGGGTGCGCGCCGCGCGTGTGGCGCAGGCCGATCTCTTCATCTCCGTCCATGCGGATTCGATTTCCGGCGGGCAGGAGGTGAGGGGGCTAACGGTCTATACCGGGTCCGAGCGGGCCTCCGACGCCGATTCCGCCCGCCTCGCCGATCGTGAAAACAAGGCGGACGCGGTGGCAGGCGTCGAATCGGGCGACATGCCGGACGATGTGTCCGACATCCTGATGGAGCTGACGCTCAGGGAAACGCGGGGCTTTTCCCACAATTTCGCAAGCCGTCTCGTGGGCGAGTTCGATTCCGTCGCCCGCCTCAACAAGAATCCCCACCGGCAGGCGCGTTTCCAGGTGCTGCGGGCGCATGACGTGCCTTCCGTTCTGGTCGAGCTCGGCTATCTGTCGAGCCAGAAGGATCTGGACCTGTTGATGTCCGAGGAATGGCGCGCCAAAATGGTCTCGGCCATGTCGGTGGCCGTGGACCGATTCTTCGCCGCGCGGTTAGCCCGCAGGGGCACTGCCGCAGTTTTACCATAGATAGAGTGTGGATACCCGTAGCGGGGGCGCGATTCATCGGGTAACGAGGGTCCGCGTTTCAAGATCTGCATAAACGGGCGCCATGGGCGCCGTCATGGAACTCCTTCGGATGCGCTTCGTCCTACGATTTTTCGGCTTCCTCTTCAGCATTGGGGCGATCTTCTTCCTGATCGGCGCTGTCGGGCTGGCCTATGGATTCTGGTTCTATTCGAAGGATCTGCCGGATCACGCCCAGCTCGCCAATTACGAGCCGCCGGTGATGACCCGCATCCATGCCTCGGACGGCAGTCTGATCGCCGAATATGCCCGTGAGCGCCGGCTCTACGTGCCGATCCAGGCCGTGCCCAAGCTCGTGATCGAGGCCTTCCTCTCCGCCGAGGACAAGAATTTCTACAAGCATCCGGGCATCGATCCCGAGGGTCTGATGCGCGCGATCGTGGTCAATCTCCGCTCCGGCGGGGCGCGGGAGCAGGGCGCCTCGACCATCACCCAGCAGGTCGCCAAGAACTTCCTCGTCGGCAACGAGCGCAGCTACGAGCGCAAGATCCGCGAGGCGCTGATCGCGCTGCGGATGGAAACGACCTTCTCGAAGGACAAGATCCTCGAGCTCTACCTCAACGAAATCTTCCTCGGCACCCTGACTCCGGGCCGCAACCTGCACGGCATCGCCTCCGCGGCGCTCGACTACTTCGGCAAGTCCATCCACGAACTGACGATCGCGGAGGCCGCCTATATCGCCGCTTTGCCCAAGGGGCCGAACAACTACCACCCGTTCCGCCAGCGCAAGGCCGCCGTCGAGCGTCGGAACTGGGTGATCGAGCGCATGGCCGCCAACGGCTACATCTCGAATGAGGAGGCCGAAGCGGCCAAGAAGGAAGCGCTCAACGTCAAGCCGCGTGTGGTCTCGCCGAACAGCATCGCCTCGGGTTATTTCGCCGAGGGCGTGCGGCGCGACATCGCCGAGCGTTACGGCGAGGAGACCCTCTACGAGGGCGGCCTGCTCATCCGCTCGACCCTCGATCCGAAGATGCAGGCCATGGCCCGCAAGTCCCTGGTCGACGGTCTCGTGCGCTTCGACGAGGCGCGCGGCTGGCGCGGGGCCCAGCAGAAGATCGATCTCGCCGGTCGCGAATGGGGCCTGGCCCTGGCCGAAGTGCCGGTTCTGGGCGACGTGCAGCCCTGGCGTCTGGCGGTCGTGCTGGAAGTCGCTCGCGGACAGGCCAAGGTAGGCCTTCAGCCGAAGCGCGAGGCCTCCGGTCAGATCGTCAAGGACCGCGAGACGGGCGCTGTGACCGCGGACGGCGTGAAATGGACCCGCCGTCCGGTGGAGCGCGCCGTTTCGGTGGGCGACGTGGTCTATGTGGAGCCGCTGGCCGACAAGCCGGGCCAGTTCCGACTGCGCCAGATCCCCGAGATCTCGGGCGCCATCGTCGCCATGGATCCGAACACGGGCCGCGTTCATGCCATGGTGGGCGGCTTCTCCTACGACCAGAGCGAGTTCAACCGCGCAATCCAGGCCATGCGCCAGCCAGGCTCCTCGTTCAAGCCCATTGTCTATGCGACCGCGCTCGACAACGGCTATACGCCCTCGAACCAGATCATGGATTCGCCCTTCGTGCTCGACATGGGGCCCGGTCAGGCAGCCTGGGCACCGTCGAACTACGACGGCAAGTCCGGCGGCCTGCGGACGCTGCGCTACGGCGTCGAGCATTCCAAGAACCTGATGACGGTGCGCCTCGCCAACGAGGTCGGCATGCCGGCCATCTCGGAATATGCCCGCCGCTTCGGCGTCTATGACGACCTGCTGCCGCTGCTTTCCATGTCGCTCGGCGCCGGTGAGACCACGGTCATGCGCATGACGGCCGCCTATTCGATGTTCGTCAATGGCGGTCGGCGCATCAAGCCGACCCTGATCGACCAGATCCAGGACCGCAACGGCCGGACGCTCTACCGCCACGACGACCGCAAGTGCACCGCCTGCGATGCGGAAAAGTGGGATGGCGGCGCTGCACCCAAGCTGACCGAGACCCGGGAGCAGGTGCTCGACCCGCTGACCGCCTACCAGATGACCTCGATCCTCGAAGGCGTGGTCCAGCGTGGCACGGCTCAGTCCGTCAAGGCCGTCGGCAAGCCGCTCGCGGGCAAAACCGGCACCACCAACGACGCCAAGGATGTTTGGTTCGTCGGCTTCTCGCCCGATCTCGCCGTCGGCGTATTCCTCGGCTACGACCAGCCGAAGTCGCTGGGCAGCGCGGCCACGGCCGGCCAGTACGCCGCGCCGGTCTTCCGCGATTTCATGCAACTGGCGCTCAAGGACAAGCCGGCGACGCCGTTCCGCGTGCCGGCAGGCATCAAGCTGATCCGCGTCAATGCCGCCAGCGGCACCCGCGTAGGCGGTGAGGGCGGAGGCACGATTCTCGAAGCCTTCAAGCCCGGCCAGTCGCCGCCGCAATACGTGCCGCCGGAGCCTGAGGAAATGCCTCAGGTCGAGTATCAGGGTGGGCCGGGTTCGCCCCGCCAGGCCGTGGGCGTGGGCACCGGCGGATTGTATTGAGCGGTCCCGCTCCCATATAGAAAACGCTCATCACACAGCGAAAACGGATTGTTCCTCGGCTGTATTTTCAGTCGGGAGCAATCCGTCAGTTTTGATGTGCGGGCTCCTTTACACGATGCAGGGCTCCCCTTAAGACCCCGTCATCACAGGCACGGACAGCAAAGAAACGATGCGCGCCGAAATCCAACATCTCGTAGAAGAGACCAAGCAGTCAGTCGGGCTGCTGAGGAGGCATCTTTGACTGGGATACTGCCCAGCGACGCCTCGCAGAACTGAACGCCCAGGCCGAGGATCCCAACCTCTGGAACGATGCGGACGCCGCGCAGAAAGTCATGCGCGAGCGCACCTCACTTGAGGATCAGATCTCGGCCGTGAAGCGGCTCGAGCAGGAGCTCGAAGACGCCATCACCCTGATCGAACTTGGCGAGGCCGAGGAGGACGAGGGGACGATTAAGGAAGGCGAGGAGGCCATCCGCGACCTTCAGGCCGAGGCTGCCCGCCGTCAGGTCGAGACCCTGCTCTCGGGCGAGGCGGATGGCAACGACACCTATGTGGAAGTGCATTCGGGTGCCGGCGGCACGGAAAGCCAGGACTGGGCCAACATGCTCCAGCGCATGTATGCCCGCTGGGCCGAGCGTCGGAAGTACAAGGTCGAGCTTCTCGAAATCACCGACGGTGAGGAAGCCGGCATCAAGAGCGCTACGCTTCTGATCAAGGGCCTCAACGCCTATGGCTGGCTCAAGACCGAGTCGGGCGTGCATCGCCTCGTGCGTATCTCGCCCTACGACTCGAACGCGCGTCGCCATACGAGCTTCGCCTCGGTATGGGTCTATCCGGTGGTGGATGACCGCATCAACATCGAGATCAAGGAATCCGACTGCCGCATCGATACGTTCCGCTCCTCGGGCGCGGGTGGTCAGCACGTGAACACCACTGACTCGGCGGTGCGCATCACGCATATTCCGAGCGGCATCGTCGTGGCCTGCCAGCAGGAGCGTTCGCAGCACAAGAACCGGGCCACCGCCTGGAACATGCTGCGTGCCCGTCTCTATGAGGCCGAGCTGAAGAAGCGCGAAGAGAAGGCCAATGCCGAAGCCGCCGCCAAGACGGATATCGGCTGGGGCCATCAGATCCGCTCCTACGTGCTGCAGCCCTATCAGATGGTGAAGGACCTGCGCACAGGCACCCAATCGACGAGCCCGCAGGACGTGCTCGACGGCGACCTCGATCCCTTCATGGAAGCCTCGCTCGCCCAGCGCGTCTATGGCGGTGGTGCAGAGGTCGAGGATATCGATTAAGACAAGAAGGCCCACTCGATCGAGTGGGCCTTTTCTTTATGAGAGAATGTCACAGCGCCCTCGCGGCCGCTAGTACCTCCTCCGCATGGCCCTGCACCTTCACCTTGTTCCAGACATGGGCAACGTTGCCCTCGCTGTCGATCAGCACGGTGGTCCGCTCCACACCCATGTATTTGTGGCCGAACATGCTCTTCTGGGTCCAGACGCCATAGGCTTCCAGCATGGTCTTGGTCTCATCTGAGGCGAGGGCGAAGTCGAGGCCGTATTTGGAGCGGAACTTGTCGTGGCTCTTCAGCGAGTCCGGTGAGACGCCGATGATCTCGGTGTCCGCGGTCGAGAAATCCTTCCTGAGAGCCTGGAAATCTTTAGCCTCCAGGGTGCAGCCGCTGGTGTTGTCCTTGGGGTAGAAATACAGCACGACCTTGCGGCCCTTCAGGCCCTCCAGGCTGATCTCCCGACCATCTGTCGCAGGCAGGGAGAAGGCCGGAGCTTTGGTTCCGATGGTAAGAGACATGAGTCGCCTTCCTTTTGGCGGAATGTATTGTTTGGAAACCTCGGGTGTGCACGACTGACAGGGACAGTCGCGGGAGGCACCCGAGACGGTTAAGGTCTCTACTCTGATTCCCTGATGAGCGCTCAAGCGCAAAACCGGATCACCTGACGTCACAAGAATGAAGCTGCCATTTCGTACCACGTTGTTCCGGCAAGACCCGGTCAAACGGAGCCTCTTCAAGCGCATTCTTCGTGGCACTCTCTATGTGAAGCTTGGGCTTGTCGTTCTCGTGGCGGCCACGTTGGGCCTGCTTTATCTGCGTCTTTCCGCAGCCCCCATGAGCTTCGGACGTCTGCCCGAGCGGGTTGCGGAAGCCCTGGCGGCCCGCATCGGACCCGGCTGGAACGTGACGTTGCGGAATACGGCGATCGAGCTGCATGAGGGCTCGCCGGCCCTGCGGGCGAATGGCCTCGACATCCGGGCTCCGGACGGCGGTCTCGTGCTGCGGGCTCCTTATGCAATCCTGAGTGTCGATCTCACTTCTCTTCTGACGGCCAACCTCCAGCCCAAAGCCATCGAGGTGCGCGACCTGCAATTACGGGTTCTCGTCAACCGCGACGGTTCGCTTGCCTTCTCGCCCGTGCAGGCAGCTGAGACAGATGCGGGGGCAGCTCCGCCGCCCGTTACGTCTGAGCCTTCCAAGGAAGCCGCGGCGTCGCTGGCTCTCGATGTCAATGGGCCGTCCCCGGTCTCGGGCGTTGTCGGTTCGCTGCTCGAACTCATCGTCGGTCCAGGAAGCGTCCTCAACTCGCTCGGCCAAGCTCAGCTGACCAATGCGCGCCTCGTCTTCGTCGATGCGGACGGTCGCGAGCGGGCCAGGTTCCAACGCGTAGATGCCGCCTTTGACTGGACCGAGAACGGAGGACGGCAGTTCGCCGCGACGGTCGAAGGAGATCAGGGCCCCTGGCAACTCAACGGCGATGCCGTTGTGGAAGGCGATGGCGCCTATCGGGCCGGCGTGGTCGCGAATGAAGTGCCGATCAAGGACATCCTGCTGCTCGCGGGGGCGTCCGAGCTGCCGGCGACCACGGACCTCGAATTCTCCGGGCGCTTCGATATCGCCTATGCGGACGGCCGCGTTACGGAGCTGAAGACACGGCTCGAGAGCAATGCCGGCACGTTTCAGATCGAGGACAAGGACACGTCGCCCTTCCCGGTCGAACGGGCAACGATCGAGGCGCAATGGAACGAGGCCGAGAAGGCTCTCGAACTCCAGGAGCTTGACCTGACGGGCGGGGATACCAAGCTGCGCCTGCAGGGGCGCCTCGCGACGCCCGTCGCAGACAAGCCGTGGCATTTGTCGCTTCATGGCCGCGATATCGTTTGGTCCGGCGCGGCAACGGGAGACCGTCCCCTCCAGGTCAGCGAGTTCGCCGCGGATCTGTCCGGCCCGGACGGCGTCAGGATCAACAGTGTCACGCTGAAAGGGCCCGAATTGTCGGCCCGCATCAGCGGTCTTCTGGGAGCCTCCGCGGATCCGAAGGGCTTGAACCTGGATGTGCGCGCCGAGAAGACGAATATCCGCTCCGCCCTGCGCATCTGGCCCGAGGCTGTTGCTCCCCCGGTCCGCCGGTTTCTTGTGTCCAAGCTGACGGCGGGCGCGCTGGAATCCATCGATCTCAAGGTGGCGATGACGGGTGCTGACATCGCAAAGGCGGTGACGGGCGGTCCGACGCCTGATGAATCCCTGAAGATCGATTTTTCCATTTCCGATGGCGTTCTCCAGGTTGCAGACGGCCTTCCGCCGATCTCGGGAATGAATGTGACCGGTCATGTGACGGGCAGGAAAGTTGCTGTCCGCGCATCGACAGGACTGGTCCAAATGGCGGGCGGCCGCTCCCTAAACGCCTCCGACGGTGCGTTCATCCTGGACAATTATTGGGATGACAGTGCCTTGGCCCGCATCGATTTCCGTCTCACGGGCGGAGCCGATGGGCTGGGCGCCCTGTTGCTTGAGCCGCGCATCAAGGAAATCGCCGGCTTCAACATCGATCCCGCCACGATGAAGGGAAAGACCGATCTGCGCGTCGGCATCGGCCTTGCCGCCCACAACATCCCCGCCTTCGCCGACCTGCCTCTCAAAGTCAGCGGAACGGTCAACGACTTCGCCGTCGACAAGTTCTTCGGCAAGGATCGCCTGGAAGGCGCAAACCTGACGATTGCCTATGACAGGGGCGATCTTGCGGTCAAAGGCGACGGCAAGCTCGCCGGCAGTCCGGCTGTCATCGATCTGCAGAAGAACCGGCAGGGCGGGCAGGCCAGCGTGGCGTTCTCCCTCGATGAGGCAGCACGCAGCAGGCGGGGCCTCTCCTTCGGCTCCCAACTCACCGGAATGATCGGGCTCAAGGCGAGCCTGCCTCTGGGCGCATCGGCTCCGTCGGACATCCTTGTCGAAGCCGATCTCGCCAAGGCCGGTGTGGATCAACTGATCCCCGGCTGGGTGAAGCCGGTCGGGCGGCCTGGGAAGCTGTCCTTCACCATGGTCGAGGGGCCGACCAACGAGATCCGGGATCTGCAGCTCGACAGCGGTACGGTGCAGTTGAAGGGCCATGCCACGCTTTCAAGCGAGGGCAGCCTGGAGAAGGCCGAACTCTCGACCTTCAAGCTATCGCCCGGCGACGACATGCGCGCCCAAGTCGAGCGCGCAAACAACGTCTACAAGGTCACGATCCGCGGCAATGTGGGCGATGCACGACCCTTCGTGAAAGGCGGGGCAACGGGTTCCGCCGTGTCCGGCCGAAATGCAACTGCGCAGAAGGACGGCAAGGATTTCGATCTCGACCTGAACCTCAACATCCTCACCGGCTACAATGAGGAGGCGATCACCAACGCCGTGATCAAAGCCTCCGTGCGAAAGGACAACCTTCGCCAGCTCGACATGAAGGGGCGGCTCGGTGCGACCGATATCATCGGGCGAACTCTGCCGGATGGCGGCGGTCAGGTGGTGATCCTTCAGGCGGAGGATGCCGGCGCGCTTCTGCGCTTCACCGATGTCTACAGGCGGATGTCCGGCGGCGATCTCATTCTCCAGCTTGCCACGGGCGACGGCCCGCAGGGTGGGCATGTCATTCTGCGGTCGTTTGCTCTGGTCAATGAGCCGGCGCTCCGGCGGATCATTCCCACCCAGACCCAGATCATCGCCGGGCAAGACCGAGCCGGCAATCCGCAGACCGTCCGCGTGGACGTGAACGAAGTGCAGTTCACCAAGGCGCGTCTCGAATTCACCCGCAACACCGGACGGCTTGATTTCAAGGACGCTGCCATCTGGGGCAATCAGATCGGGTTCACGCTCGGGGGCTTTATCGATTACGCCCGTGACCGGCTCGACATCACGGGGACCTTCGTGCCGGCCTATGGTCTCAACAACGTCTTTGCCCAGGTACCGCTCTTCGGGCCGCTTCTGGGCGGAAGCCAGTACGAAGGTTTGTTCGCCGTCAATTTCCGGCTGAACGGGCAGGCGAGTTCGCCGTCCCTGACGGTCAATCCGCTCTCGGCGGTCGCTCCCGGATTCCTGCGCAGGCTCTTCGGCGTCGGAGCGGGAGGGGAGCCGCAGACGGGATCTCTGCCGGTGGTTCCGGAACGTTAGAAAGTCCTATTGTTGGGACAGGTCAATATCCGGTGTGTAATCGACGCCTTCCACCTCTTTGACGAGAGCTTGTCCGCAGATCACGCGCTTTTGCTCTTCGTTATAGGTGAGCGTTGGGTTGCCGTATAATTCCCAACCCCTGTTCAAAGCAGCCGTCACCCGTTCGCAAAATCTCGCATCATCGGGTCCTGTAAAATAGCGGAACAACTTCATGAGGGTCTCCCAGCATCGACGTTGCCGGGAGACCCATAACTTTCTTGGCTTTCAAGATTATTAAAGCAGTTCTCACACAGCGCGCAGGAGAACGTGCTTCTTCTTGCCGAAGGACAGCTTGATCACGCCCTCGGCCGTGACGTCCGACAGGCTCAAAGTCCCGCGCTCGTCCGAAACGGTCTGATCGTTCACCTTCAGGCCGCCGCTCTTCACCTGCCGGCGGGCTTCGCTCGATGACGGAACGAGCTTTGCGTAATCAGGCCCGAACGCCGCCAGGATGCCGAGGCCACCTTTGAGCACATCGGTCGCGATCTCGACGGTCGGCAGGCTTTCCGCCAGCGCGCCCTGCTCGAAGGTCTTGCGGGCGGTTTCCGCAGCGAGTTCCGCAGCCTCGCGGCCGTGGAGGAGGGCAGTCGCTTCCGTCGCGAGAACCTTCTTCGCCTCGTTGATTTCCGCACCGGGAAGCGCCTCGAGCCGCGCGATCTCGTCCATCGGCAGGATCGTGAAGAGCTTTAGGAAGCGGCCGACATCCGCATCCTCGGTGTTGCGCCAGAACTGCCAGTAATCATAGGGGCTCAGCATGTCGGCGTTGAGCCAGACCGCACCGGAGGCGGTCTTGCCCATCTTGGCGCCGGAGGCTGTGGTCAGGAGAGGGCAGGTGACCGCGTAGAGCTGCGGCGTGCCGAGGCGGCGGCCGAGATCGATGCCGTTGACGATGTTGCCCCACTGATCCGAGCCGCCCATCTGCAGCACGCAGCCATAGCGCTTGTTGAGCTCCACGAAGTCGTAGGCCTGGAGGATCATGTAGTTGAATTCCAGGAACGACAGTTCGTGTTCGCGGTCGAGGCGCAGCTTCACACTGTCGAAGGACAGCATCCGGTTGACCGAGAAGTGCCGGCCCACATCGCGCAGGAACTCGATGTAATTGAGCTTGGTCAGCCACTCGGCATTATCCGCCATCATGGCGTCTGTCTTGCCCTCGCCGAACGAGATGAAGCGCGAGAACACCGTCTTGATGCTCTCCTTGTTGGCCTCGATCTGCTCGACGGTCAGGAGCCTGCGGCTCTCGTCCTTGCCCGAAGGATCGCCCACCCGGGTCGTGCCGCCGCCCATCAGCGTGATCGGCTTGCCGGCCCCGGTCTTCTGAAGCCAGTGCAGCATCATGATCGAGAGGAGATGCCCGACATGGAGGGAAGGGCCAGTGCAGTCATAGCCGACATAGGTCGTCAGCCGGTTCTCCAGGGCCGCAGCATCCACCCCCTCCAGATCGGAGATCTGGTGAATGAACCCCCGCTCGGTGAGCACCTTCAGAAATTCGGATCTCGGCGCGTTCATCGCGTCTCTCTCATCAGTCTTGGTCGCATGTGAGGCGACCCTCTATCAGTTTCATTCCAGGATTTCACGCGGTTTTGGCGACAGATGGATCCGGATCGATCGCGCCCCCACACGGATCTCCTCATTGGCTCTTAGAACTTTAGTGTCCCGCAGAATCCTCTTTAGCGACAAGAATGCGAGGCTACATAGGAATAAAAGCTCACATAACGTAACGGTATATTGACAAAGCTGGGCCGCGTCATATGCTAATGTAACATTGTTAAATTATGGTGAGTTCAATGTCCTGGTTCTCGGATGCCTTCAGATCTGCCGGCGATTGGGTTGTCGATCAAGTCGAAGCCATTGGGGACTGGATTGGCGACCAAGTTGATTCCGTGTGGAATTGGCTCGACGACAACATTTCTGGGCTGCCCTTAAAATTTTTCTCGGCCATGGCCGACCTATTCCCGTCCCAGTCCTTTGGTGGAGTTCAGTATTTTAAGCCCAATCATGCCGATAATGACGTGAATGCGCTCATGGGCGGCTCCAAATGGAACAAGGCTACCATAACCTATTCGCTGCCTGACTCGAAGTCAGACTACGGCTGGCTCAATCCGAGCGCATCGGGATTCTACCGTCTCTCGGCCAAGGGCGAGGAAGCCGTTCACAGCGCTATGGCCTCGGTTGCAGGATATGTGAACACCGGCATTGCATATGTCGGTCGGGATGGAGCCGACGTTCAGGTCGGGGGCTTTCAGCCCAATTCAATCATCACTCGCAACCATGGTTATTATCCCGGGGTTCCGGTCTATGGCGGTGATACATGGCTGAATGTCGGGTCACAAAGTCATTTCACGAAGGGGACTGCTGCTTATTCTCTGGTCATGCACGAGCTTGGCCACTCGCTGGGCCTGAAACACTCCCATGATCATGCGAACGGCATTCCTAAGATGTCAGCTGCCCGTGACAGCACCGAATATACGGTGATGTCATACAACGATACCGAGGATCGTCCGCAGTCCTTTATGCAGTATGACATTGCGGCCTTACAAGCGATGTATGGTGCCGATTTTACGACGAACAGCGGGGATACGGTCTATCGTTGGAATTCGTCCACGGGTGAGATGTATATCAACGGCTACAGCCAGGGACTGACCAATGAAGGGCTCATCTTCCTAACGATTTGGGACGGCGGCGGTATCGACACATACGACATGTCCAATTACGGCGCCGATACGGTGATCGATCTCGCCCCCGGTGGGTTCTCGCGCTTTTCCCAGGCACAGCTCGCGAATGTGAACAGTCAGGCAAAGGTGAATGGTAACGTCTATAACGCTTTCCAGTTTAAGGGAGACAGCCGCTCACTGATCGAGAACGCCATCGGTGGTAGCGGCGCTGATCAGATCCTCGGCAATCAAGCCTACAATTTCCTTCGAGGACTTGGCGCTGGTGACGTATTGAACGGCAAAGGCGGCAACGACACGCTCGACGGCGGCATGGGTGACGATACCCTGCTCGGTGGTGCGGGAACCGACCATCTGATCGGCAGCTTCGGCATCGACTGGGTGTCCTATGCCGATGCGGCCGGCGGGGTGAGCGTCAGCCTCGCCGACGGACGTGGCTATCACGGCAGCCTGGGCGGCGGCGGCGCAGCCGCCGGTGATACTTACGACAACATCGAGAACGTCGAGGGCAGCCATGGGCATGACGTGCTCGCCGGCAACGCCGGATCGAACTGGCTCAAGGGGATCGGCGGCGACGACATCCTGCAGGGCGGTTGGGGTGCCGACACCCTCGACGGGGGCGCCGGCTTCAACTGGGCCTCGTATACCAACGCGGCCACGGGCGTGACCGCCAACCTGGCCAACCAGGCGCTCAACACCGGCGAGGCAGCAGGCGATATCTACATCGACATCCGCGGCCTGCAGGGCTCGCAGTATGGCGATTATCTGGTGGCGGATGCGACGACGGCCGGCAATGCTCTATCGGGATTCGGTGGCAACGACACACTGCAGGGCGGCACCGGCGGTGATGCGCTCGAGGGCGGCGAGGGAAGCGACCGGCTTTCAGGCGGAGCAGGCTCAGATCAACTGATCGGAGGACAGGGAGCGGACAAATTCTGCTTTGATACCGCCCTCGGCGTCTCCAATGTTGACCGGATCAGTGATTTCAACATCCTTGAGGATAAGATCGAGCTGGATAGCCGAATCTTTACCGGTCTCTATTCCTATTCCTGGGGAGCGCTTGTGGATTGGAATTTCAAGGCTGGACTTACCGCTGGCGGTCAGTTTAGCCAGATCGTCTACAATAGTGCGACCGGCGAGCTGTTCTACGATGCGGATGGCTCGGGAGCAGGGGCGCAGATTAAGTTCGCCGAGATTTCCAAGGGGTTGGCTCTGACCTCCAGTCACTTCCTCTTCGTATAAAGCGGCGGAGCGAAGACATCGGCTATTGTAAAACGAAAAGGCGCCGGCATTCGATTTGCCGGCGCCTTTTCGTTTTCAGAGGTGGGATCTGAGGCCCCTTAGAGTATCGGACCTAAAAGTGGATTTGCACTTTTGGGATCGATCCGATGCTCAATCCCCAAAGCGGCGCATCGTCGGGCGCGGCCCTCTGGGTCCGTACGATGCGCTAGGCCGCTTCCTCAGTTGCCCCGAGCCGCTTGTCCAAGTACTCGTCCACGGCCACCATCAGCTCGTCGACGCGGCCGTCGAAGAAGTGGTTGGCGCCGTCGATCACGGCGTGTTCGAGCTTCACGCCCTTCTGGGTCTTCACCTTCTCGATCACACTGACGACGTCCTTGACCGGGGCCACGCGGTCTTCTGAGCCGTGCACGAACAGGCCGGAGGACGGGCAGGGGGCGAGGAAGGAGAAGTCGTAGCGGTTCGCCATGGCGGCGATCGAGATGAAGCCTTCGATCTCCGGACGGCGCATGAGGAGCTGCATGCCGATCCAGGCGCCGAAGGATACGCCGGCGATCCAGCAGGCGCGGGCATCCGGGTTCATCGCCTGGGCCCAGTCGAGGGCGGCGGCGGCGTCCGACAACTCGCCCTGGCCATGGTCGAAGGCGCCCTGGCTGCGGCCGACGCCGCGGAAGTTGAAGCGCAGGACCGAGAAGCCGCGCTTCACGAAGTCATAATACAGGTTGTAGACGATCTGGTTGTTCATCGTCCCGCCGAATTGCGGGTGCGGGTGCAGGATGATGGCAATGGGAGCGCCTTTTTCCTTGGCAGGCTGGTAACGTCCCTCGATGCGACCGGCAGGACCCGTGAAGATGACTTCAGGCATATACGCGAACCTCTTGATCACCTCTCCATCGGGAGAGGGAAAACCCCGTGACGACCTTGACTTCAGGCCGTGGATCCTCATAAAAGGACCCTTAGAATAATTCTAAATTGTTTCAATGTTTCATTTTCCCGAGCTGCTTCGGCATCGGGGGAAACATTGGACAGATGGTTGCGGTGCTTTAACACGGCAACCAGGGTCGATTGCAAGAATTTCGTGAGGCCCCAGGGCAGCTATGACGTTCAGCCCGCGTACCTATCTCGACCATAACGCGACCTCGCCCTTGCGGCCGGAGGTGGCCGAGGTCGTTCTGCGCGCGCTCCAGCTTCCCGGAAATGCCTCGTCCGTTCATGCTGAGGGCCGCGCTGCCCGAGCCGAGATCGAGACAGCCCGCGAGAAGGTAGCCAAGCTTGTCGGCGCCAGGGCGAAGAACGTCGTCTTCACGAGTGGCGGTACCGAGGCTGCCAATCTGGTTCTGACGCCAAGCTTCCGTCATGTGGGCCAGACCGGAGTGACAAGGCTTCTGGTTGGTGCCGTCGAGCATCCTTGTGTCCTCAATGGCCATCGCTTTCCTGTTGACGCAGTCGAGAACATTCCTGTCGATGCCCACGGAATGCTTGATCTCGCCTGGCTCAAAGCCCACCTGGAGAAGGCAGGCGATGAGCGGGTTCTGGTGTCCGTTCAGCTTGCCAATAACGAGACGGGCGTGCTGCAGCCGGTGGCGGAAGCGGCCCGCCTGATTCACGAGCATGGTGGCCTGATCCATACCGATGCCGTTCAGGCGGCCGGCAAGATCCCGGTCGACATCATCGCGCTTGGGGTCGATGTGCTCACGCTGTCTGCCCATAAGATCGGTGGTCCGAAGGGCATCGGGGCGGTGATTCTGGCCTCCGACCAGTTCGAGATCGGCGAGAAGCTGATCCGCGGCGGTGGGCAGGAGAAGGGTTTTCGGGCCGGCACCGAGAACGTGGCGGCCATCGCGGGCTTCGGCGCCGCGGCCGAGCTGGCGCTGGCGGGTCTGAAGCAGGAAGCCCAGCGCCTTCGGGCGCTACGGGACGAGGTCGAGGCGCAGGTCCGCCGGATCGCGCCCGATGCACTAATTGTGGCTTCGGCAGCTGAGCGGTTGCCTAATACCGTCGCCTTTGCCATACCCGGCCTCAAGGCCGAGACGGCATTGATCGCCTTCGATCTGGCAGGGGTGGCCCTGTCCTCCGGTTCGGCCTGCTCGTCCGGAAAGGTCAAGCGATCGCATGTGCTCGACGCCATGGGCGTGGAGCCCGCCCTTGCCGAGGGCGTTCTGCGTGTGAGTTTGGGGTGGTCGACCACACATGAGGACGTGATCCGCTTTGCGGAGGCGTGCGAAAGGGTGGTCGGCACCTTATATAAGCGGAAGGCGAGCGCGGCCTGATTGGCCGGTTCGACTTCCATGTCATCAACCCGCGGCCCTTGAAGCCGTGAGCGGTGGGAGAGACGAATGCCTGCAGTGCAGGAAACGATCGATCAGGTCCGTCTGATCGACGTCGATCAGTACAAGTACGGCTTCGAGACCGAAGTCGAGATGGAGAAGGCACCGAAAGGCCTCTCCGAGGATGTGATCCGCTTCATCTCGGGCCGGAAGGGCGAGCCGGAGTGGATGCTCCAGTGGCGTCTCGATGCCTATAAGCGCTGGCTCACGCTGAAGGAGCCGAACTGGGCGCGCGTGTCGTACGATAAGATCGACTACAACGACATCTATTACTATGCCGCGCCGAAGAAGAACCCGGCGCCGAAATCCCTCGACGAGGTCGATCCGGAGATTCTCAAGACCTATGAGAAGCTCGGCATCCCTCTGCGCGAGCAGGAGATCCTGGCGGGCGTCGAGCCCTCGAGCCGGGTCGCCGTGGACGCGGTGTTCGATTCCGTCTCGGTCGCCACGACCTTCAAGGAAGAGCTGAAGAAGGCCGGCGTGATCTTCATGCCGATCTCCGAGGCGATCCGCGAATATCCGGACCTCGTGCGCCAATATCTCGGCTCGGTCGTGCCGGTGACGGATAACTTCTTCGCCACGCTGAATTCGGCGGTCTTCACCGACGGCTCGTTCGTCTACATCCCGCCGGGCGTTCGCTGCCCGATGGAGCTGTCGACCTACTTCCGCATCAACGAGAAGAACACGGGCCAGTTCGAGCGGACGCTGATCATCGCCGATAAGGGCTCCTACGTCTCGTATCTCGAAGGCTGCACGGCGCCCAAGCGCGACGAGAACCAGCTTCACGCTGCGGTCGTCGAGCTGATTGCGCTCGATGATGCCGAGATCAAGTATTCCACAGTCCAGAACTGGTATCCGGGCGATGCCGAAGGCCGGGGCGGCATCTACAACTTCGTGACCAAGCGCGGCGATTGCCGCGGCAAGAATTCGGTCATCACCTGGACCCAGGTCGAGACCGGCTCCGCGATCACGTGGAAGTATCCGTCCTGCATCCTGCGCGGTGACAACTCGCGCGGCGAGTTCTATTCGATCGCCGTGTCGAACGGTAAGCAGCAGGTCGATTCCGGCACCAAGATGCTCCATCTCGGCAAGAACACCACGAGCCGGATCATCTCGAAGGGCATTGCGGCCGGCAAATCCGAGAACACCTATCGCGGTCTCGTGTCCGCTCACCGCAAGGCGACCGGCGCGCGCAACTTCACGAACTGCGACTCGCTGCTCATCGGCAACCAGTGCGGCGCGCACACGGTGCCGTACATCGAGTCGAAGAACGCCAGCGCCGTGTTCGAGCACGAGGCAACGACATCGAAGATCTCGGAAGATCAGATGTTCTACTGCCAGCAGCGCGGCCTCTCGGAAGAAGAGGCGACGGCGCTCATCGTGAACGGCTTCGTAAAGGACGTTCTGCAGCAACTCCCCATGGAGTTTGCGGTCGAGGCGCAGAAGCTGATCTCGATCTCGCTCGAAGGCTCGGTGGGATAATCGAAAACCAATGGTGTCATCCCGGCCGAAGCGTAGCGAAGAGCCGGGATCGGCCAAGCCAGTTCAATTCGGATAGCGATCCCGGGTCTCGCTACGCTCGCCCGGGATGATGCAGATGGAAGTGTAAAGATGCTCGAAATCAAGAACCTGGTTGTCCAGATCGAGGACAAGCGCATTCTCAACGGCCTCAACCTCACCGTGAACAAGGGCGAGGTAGCTGCCATCATGGGCCCGAACGGATCGGGCAAATCGACCCTGTCCTATGTGATCGCCGGCAAGGAGGACTATGAGGTCCTCGACGGCGAGGTCCTGCTCGACGGCCAGAACCTGCTCGACATGGAGCCGGATCAGCGCGCCGCAGCCGGCGTGTTTCTGGCCTTCCAGTACCCGCTGGAGATCCCGGGCGTCGCGACGATGACCTTCCTCAAGGCGGCGGTCAATGCCCAGCGCAAGGCCCGCGGCGAGGAGGAGCTGACCACGCCGGACTTCATCAAGCGCGTGAACGCCGCAGCCACCCAGCTCGAGATTCCCAAGGACATGCTCAAGCGCGCCCTCAATGTCGGTTTCTCCGGCGGCGAGAAGAAGCGCATGGAGATCCTGCAGATGGCGCTGCTGCAGCCGTCCTTCTGCGTTCTGGACGAGACGGATTCCGGCCTCGACATCGACGCGCTTCGCATCGTGTCCGAGGGCGTGAACGCTCTGCGCTCGCCTGACCGCGCCTTCCTCGTCATCACGCACTATCAGCGCCTCTTGAACCACATCGTGCCCGACACCGTGCACGTGATGCATGGCGGTCGCATCGTGCGCTCGGGCGGCAAGGAGCTGGCCCTCGAGCTCGAGGCGAACGGCTACGCCGATTACCGGGAAAGCGAGGCCGCGTAACATGGCTGACGTCACCCTCATGAAGACGCCGGCGGAAACCGCGCTGGCGCAGGCCTTCGAGAGCGCGAAGACGGCCTTGCCCGGCGAGGCCGAGTCGCGCGCTCAGGCCTTTGAGCACTTCGCCCAGCAGGGCTTGCCGCATCGCCGGGTCGAGGAGTTCAAGTACACCGATCTGCGCGCCCTCCTGCGCGAGGTCGCGCCCTTTGCCGGCACGCCTTCCGCGGACGAGGCCAAGGCGGCCCTCGCAGGTGCCAAGGTGCTTGCCGGAGTCAACGCGCTTCAGGTGCCGTTCGTGAACGGTCACTTCATGCGCGAGGCAGTGGACTTCCACGCTCTGCCGGAGAATGTCGAGATCGTGCCGCTGGCCGAGGCCCTGGCGAACGGCCACGAGTGGCTCGCGAAGCTGAGCCCCGTTCCGTGGGCGAACGACAATCCGGTCTACCAGCTCAACACGTCCTTCATGGCCGATGGCGTCATGATCCGCGTAGCTGGACCTGTCGAGGCTCCGGTGCATCTGCGCTTCGTGACATCTGCCGCTTCGGCGGTTGCCACAGCGACCCGCGTTCTCGTGGTCGTGGAGGAGGGCGCATCCGTGACCCTGCTCGAAACGCATGAGAGCACGAACGGCGCCAACCACCAGCCGAACGACGTGGTGGAGCTGATCGCCGGCGATCGCACCAATGTGCAGCACGTGCGCGTCAATGCCGAGGGCGACAAGGCACTCGCGCTGTCGACGCTCGCTGCCAAGATCGGCGGCGAGTCCCTGTTCAACAGCATCAACGTGACGGTAGGTGCTGCAACCTCGCGGCATCAGGTCTTCGCCATCCTCAACGGCGAGAACACGAATCTGCGCGTCAACGGCGCGACGATGCTCAAAGGTACGCAGCACGGCGACTCGACCCTCGTCGTCGAGCACGCTGCGCCTCATTGCGAGAGCCGCGAGCTGTTCAAGACCGTCATCGACAACGAAGCGACCGGCGTGTTCCAGGGCAAGATCATCGTTCCGCATCACGCCCAGAAGACCGACGGCCGCATGATGTCGGCAGCGCTCCTCCTTGAGGAGGGTGCCTCCATGAACAACAAGCCGGAACTCGAAATCTTCGCCGACGACGTGCAGTGCGCCCACGGTGCCACTTGCGGCCAGCTCGACGAGGATCTCCTATTCTACCTCATGGCCCGCGGCCTGCCGAAGAACGAGGCCGAAAGCCTTCTGGTTCAGGCGTTCCTCGGCGAGGCGCTGGAATTCGTGGAGAACGAGACCGTCCGCGAGGCGCTCATCGAGACGGTCGAGGGCTGGCTGGCGGCGCGAGCATAACTCTCCGCGTCATGCCCGGCCTTGTGCCGGGCATCCACGTCTTTGCTTCGTGCCGACGTGGGAAGACGTGGATGGCCGGGTCAAGTCCGGCCATGACGGCAGAGAAACGGTTTAGGCAATGAATGCTCCTGTGAAGCCATACGATGTCGAAGCGATCCGGGCGGAGTTTCCGATCCTGGCGAGCCAAGTCTATGGCAAGCCGCTCGTCTATCTCGACAACGCCGCTTCGGCGCAGAAGCCGCGCGCGGTGATCGACGCCATGGTGAACACCATGCAGACGGGCTATGCCAACGTTCACCGCGGCCTGCATCACATGGCGAATGTGGCGACGGAGGGCTTCGAGCGTGCGCGGGAAACCGTGCGCGAGTTTCTCAACGCCGAATCCATCGACGAAATCGTCTTCACCAAGTCGGCGACGGAAGCCTACAACCTCGTGGCCGACTCCTTCGGCCGTATGGGGATCGGGGAAGGGGACGAGATCATCCTCTCGATCATGGAGCACCATTCCAACATCGTGCCATGGCATTTCCTGCGCGAGCGGAAGGGCGCGGTGATCAAATGGGCGCCAGTGGATGACGAGGGCAATTTCCTCATCGAAGAGTTCGAAAAGCTCATCACGCCGCGCACCAAGATCGTCGCCATCACGCATATGTCGAACGTGCTCGGCACGGTGACGCCGGCGAAGGAGATCATTCGCATCGCCCACGCGCACGGCGTGCCAGTGCTGATCGACGGCGCTCAGGGCGCGGTGCATCTCCAGGTCGACGTGCGCGATCTCGATGCGGATTTCTATGTCTTCACTGGCCACAAGGTCTATGGCCCGACCGGCATCGGCGTTCTCTACGGCAAGCGCGAATGGCTTGAGAAGATGCCGCCCTATTCCGGCGGTGGCGAGATGATCCGTGAGGTGCGCCAGGACGCGATTACCTACAACGATCCGCCGCATCGCTTCGAGGCGGGAACGCCGCCGATTATCGAGGCCATCGGGCTCGACGCGGCCCTCCGCTTCATGATGCAGCTCGGGCGGGAGAACATCCAGGCGCACGAAGCGGCTCTCTCGGCCTATGCCCATGAGCGCCTCGGCGCCATGAATTCGATCCGGATCATCGGCCGCGCCAAGGGCAAGGGTGCCATCCTGGCCTTCGAGATGAAGAACGCACACGCCCACGACGTCGCCACCATCATCGACCGGCAAGGCGTGGCTGTCCGGGCCGGCACCCATTGCGCCATGCCGTTGCTTGAGCGCTTCGGCGCGACCTCGACCTGCCGGGCCTCATTTGGCCTCTACAACACCATGCAAGAAGTCGATAAGCTGGCGGAAGCCCTGCAGAAGGCGGAAGCCCTGTTTGCTTGAGGATTGACCTGTGAATGACATGACCCCAACCCAGGATCGGCCCAACGCGCCCCAGGTGTCCCCGGGCTCTGCGATCGCGCCGGAAGAACTCGACCGCATGACGGACGACATCATCGCGGCGCTCAAGACCGTCTACGATCCGGAAATCCCGTCCGACATCTACGAGCTCGGCCTGATCTACCGGGTCGATATCGACGACGACCGCAACGTCACCATCGATATGACGCTGACCGCGCCGGGCTGTCCGGTGGCCGGCGAAATGCCGGGCTGGGTCGAGAACGCGGTGTCCACGGTCCAAGGCGTCCAGAGCGTCAAGGTCAACATGGTCTTCGATCCGCCATGGGATCAGAGCCGCATGTCAGATGAGGCCCGTGTCGCGCTCGACATGTGGTAGGGCTTCGAGGCTCGTCGATTAATTTTAGCGTCATGGCCAGGCTCGTCCCGGCCACTCACGTTTTGAGGGCGTAAACGCGTGGATCCCCGGAACAAGTCCGGGGATGACGGGAGGGCGATCGGCATTGACCGATCACGTCCGGTTGATGGAAACGCCTCCATCGACGAGCATGGCCGTGCCTGTCGTGAAGCTCGATGCATCCGAAGCGAGGTAGAGCGCCGAGCGGGCGATTTCCTCAGGCCGCGCCCGTCGCTTCAGCGCATGCAGGCCTTCGACGAAGGCCAATGCCTCAGGCGTGCTGACCCAGGCCTCCGCCAAGGGCGTATCCGTACCGCCTGGCAGCAAGGCGTTGACGCGGATGCCTTTTGGGCCGAACTCGCTCGCGAGTGATTGCGTGAGTCCGATCAATCCGGACTTGCTCGCTGCATAGGCTGCGACACCCGGCATTCCGGCCGTGTAGCCGACGAAGGTGGATGTAAAGATGATCGAGCCTCCGCCGCGGTCGAGCATGACCGGGATCTGGTACTTCGCCCCCAGAAAAGCAGCCGTGAGATTGACCGCAATTGTCTCGTTCCAGCCGGCGAGCGAGACGCCCGGCGTCGGCCCCATCTCGCCGTTCGTGCCGGCATTGTTGAAGGCGATGTCGAGGCCTCCGAAACGGCTCACGGCCGTCTCGACGAGCGTTTGAGCCAAAGCCTCGTCGCTGATATCGCCGGCAACAGCGACGGCGCACCCGCCATCTCTTTCGATCTCGGCGACGAGCGTGTCCAGCGCATCGGATCGCCGTGCCGTCACGATGACGTTCGCGCCTTCCTGCGCGAACAGTCGTGCCGTGGCACGACCGATTCCGGAGCTTGCCCCTGTCACGATGGCGGTCTTGTTCATGAGCGTCGTCACAGCTGAGTCCCTTTCCTTGATGAGCTCAATGCTCGGGATTGGGATCGCAAATCGAGTCGCTGCTTCCGACCCGATTCCTGAGCCCGATTTCTGTGATGGAAACAGAAGGGGGAGCCTCTGGGATGGAAACCGGGCTCGCGTTTTGGAAGTAGGCAGAATGGTCGTAGGGTTGTGCTGACTGACGGATGTTCCGAGGGCATCCCCAGGAGACCGCGCATGAATACACCTCACGCGTCAAGAACTCTTCAAACCGGTTGTTGCATCGTTGGAGGCGGCCCCGCCGGCATGATGTTAGGGTTTCTCCTTGCCCGCCAGGGCGTCGAGGTTCTCGTTCTCGAGAAGCACGCCGATTTCCTGCGCGATTTTCGCGGGGACACCATCCACCCATCGACGCTCGAAGTGATGTACGAGCTCGGACTGCTCGACGAGTTTCTCTCGCGGCCGCATCAGCAAACCCAGACGGTCAGTCTGGTCGTGGGCGGAACGACCTTGCAATTGGGCGATTTCTCTCACCTGCCGACGCACTGCAAGTTCATCGCCTTCATGCCCCAATGGGACTTCCTCGATTTCCTGGCCGATCACGCGCGTGTCTATTCTCATTTTCACCTGAAGATGCAGGCGGAGGTCATCGATCTGATCGAAGAGAAGGGCAGGGTGACGGGCGTGCGCGCTTCGACCCCCGAAGGCGTTCTCGATGTGCTGGCCGATCTTGTGGTCGCGGCCGATGGGCGACGCTCCATTGTTCGCGAAAAGGCAGGCTTCGAGGCCCTGAATATCGGTGCGCCGATGGACGTGCTCTGGATGCGGGTGTCCAGGCATCCGGGCGATCCCGGCCAACTGCTCGGGCGTATCGAGGCGGGGCAGATGCTGGTGATGATCGACCGCGGGCAATACTGGCAATGCGCCTATCTCATCCCGAAGGGATCGCTCGAAGCGGTACAGCGGGAGGGGCTGGCGGGCTTTCGCTCGAAGCTTGCCGGGCTTGCGCCGTTTCTTGGAGGGCGCGTCGAGGAAATCCAATCCTGGGATGACATCAAGCTTCTGACCGTCGCCGTCGACCGGCTGAAGCAATGGTATCGGCCGGGACTTCTGTGCATCGGCGATGCGGCCCATGCCATGTCGCCCGCCGGCGGTGTCGGCATCAATCTCGCGATTCAGGATGCGGTCGCAACCGCCAACATCCTAGGACCGGTATTGAAGGCAGGGCCGGTGGGCCCTGAGCAGCTCGCCCTCGTTCAGAAAAGGCGCGAGCTGCCGACACGCCTGACGCAAGGGCTGCAGGTTCTGCTTCAGAAGCGGTTGATCGATCCTGTCCTGACCAGCAAGGGGCCTGTCTCAGCGCCCTGGATCATCCGCTGGCTGGCGCAATGGTCCCTGTTCAGGCGTATTCCCGCCCGTTTGATCGGTCTCGGCTTCAGGCCCGAGCACGTTCGTTGATGGTTGGGGCGGCGTGTTCTCGTCCGCACCGGCTTCATTCTGCTCATCTTCTGCGGCGACACCGTCCGCTTCGTCGACCGCGGACAGCACGGGGGTGCGGGGCGCATCGGGCACGGCGGCGAACATGGCGCGCGCAATTTCCTGCTCGCCCATTACGATTCGCGACGCGCCATATTTCATGACGTGTTCTTCCTGAGCATCGGAGTGAACGCGAACGATGATCGGCAGGTCTGGATTGATTCTGCGGGATTGTTCGACGACCTGGCCGCTTTCGAAAGCATCCGGAATGGCCACGAGGAGGCAGCGGGCTTCCTTGATGTTGGCAGCGGCGGCCACCTCTGGATCGGCGGCATTGCCGATGATGACCGGCTGGTTGTCCTTCTGCAGGTCGGTGACCTGACTTTTGCTGGTCTCGATGACCAGGAAGGGGGTTTTCGACGCCAGCAGCTTACCGGTGATGAATTTGCCGACCCGTCCGTGGCCCACGAGGACCACATGATCCGTGAGGGAGGTCACGGGGAGGGACTCCTTAGTATCGGCGGCTTTCTCTTCCTCGGTGACCATAGGCATGCTCTCGGCCGAGGGCTCTGCTTTCGCGGCGTGAGCCTTCTCGCGCTTGGCAAACCACCGGTCGAGCAGGGTGAAAAGGAACGGATTGATCAGGATCGACAGGATGGCGCCGGCCAGGATCAAGTCGCGGCCCTTTTCCGGCATAAGCTGAAGTTCGACGCCGAGGCCCGCGAGGATGAAGGAGAATTCGCCGATCTGAGCGAGGCTCGCCGCAATGGTCAGGGCCGTCTCGTTCGGGTGTCTGAAGAGCCTGACGATCGCGAAGGCGGCGAGCGATTTGCCGACGACGATGATCAGGAAGGTCGCGAGAACCGGGCCGAAATCGTTGATGAGGATCATTGGGTCGAACAGCATGCCGACCGAGACGAAGAAGAGAACCGCGAAGGCGTCCCGTAGCGGCAGGGTTTCTGACGCGGCCTGATGGCTGAGTTCCGACTCGCTCAACACCATGCCGGCAAAGAACGCGCCGAGTGCAAAGGACACGCCGAACAGCTCCGCTGCTCCGAAAGCGGCACCAAGCGCGATCGCAAGAACCGCCAGACGGAACAGCTCGCGCGAGCCGGTATGCGCGACGTAGTGCAGGATCCACGGAATCACCCTTCGGCCGACGATCAGCATGATCGCCACGAAGGCGACGACCTTGCCGAGTGTGATGCCGAGGGAAATTACGATGGATTCCAGATCGGCCGAGGCGCTGGCCGTGGCGTTGGCGAAAGCCGGCAGCAACACCAGGGTCAGCACCATAGCCAGGTCTTCAACGATCAGCCAGCCGACGGCGATATGCCCGCGCTCAGTCTCGACGAGCCGTCGCTCCTGGAGCGCGCGCAGCAGCACGACCGTACTGGCGACGGAGAGCGCCAGGCCGAAGACCAGGCCGCCGCCGAGGTTCCATCCCATCAGCCAGGCGAGACCCATGCCCAGGACTGTCGCGCTTGCGATCTGGACCACGGCGCCGGGAATGGCGATGGCCCGGACTGACAGGAGATCCTTGAGCGAGAAATGAAGACCGACGCCGAACATCAGCAGGATCACGCCGATTTCGGCGAGCTGATTGGCGAGCCCCTGATCCGCCACATATCCCGGCGTGAAAGGTCCGGCCAGGACGCCAGCGAGGAGATAGCCGATCAGAGGGGAGAGACGGAAACGATGCGCTATAGCGCCGAGGGCAAATGCCATCACAAGGCCGACAACGATGGTTGATATCAGCGGCATATGATGCGGCATCTGCTCTCCTTAGGCTGTGGCGGAATTGGGGATGGGGTCTACCCGATATGGTCGACCTCGGCCGTTGGGGCAACCCTGAATGGTCTCGACGTTTGCCCTTTCAGCTCTTATCTATGGAAAAACCAACTCGTTCTGCCCGGGCCTTGAACCCGGCTGTCAGGAGAGAAGTCTTATGGCTTTACCCGGCTTCAAGGTCGTCACCTTGACCGACGCGGCAGCGAACCGCGTCAAGGATATCATCGGCAAGGCGGACCGCCCCATCGTCGGCGTCCGCGTCGGCGTCAAGAACGGCGGCTGCGCCGGCATGTCCTACACCATGGAATATGCGGAAAGCGTCAACCCGCTCGACGAGGTGGTCGAGGACAAGGGCGTGACCGTTCTGATCGATCCCAAGGCTGTGCTGTTCCTGCTCGGCACGGAGATGGATTTCCAGACGACCAAGATGTCGTCCCAGTTCGTCTTCAACAATCCCAATCAGACCTCGGCCTGCGGCTGCGGCGAGTCGGTCGCGATCACGCCGGCCACGCCTGCTGCGCTCCAATCGGCTAACTAAGCCATGGATGCAGAGGATCTACGCGACATCTTCCGCAGCCTCGGCCCCATCCATATCCGGCGCATGTTCGGCGGGCAGGGGGTCTATCAGGATGAGCTGATGTTCGCCCTGGTGGCCTATGACGAACTCTACCTCAAGGTTGATGACGAGAGTGTCGCTTATTTCCGTGACCTGGGCTCACGCCCTTTCACTTACGAAGCCCGCGACGGCCGCAAGACCACGATGAGCTATTGGCTCATGCCGGAATCCGCCCTTGACGACCCCGACGAGGCGGCCGAGCTTGCCACCATGGCCGTAGCGGCGGCGCAGAGGGCGAAAGCCGCCCAGACACGTAAAGGCAAGGCCGCGCCGAGCCGGAAGGCTCGGAAGAAAGCATCCGAGCCCGTTACTTAGCTTTCTTACTTGGCTTTCTTGGCCGCTACCGGCCGCATGAGGAAGGCCGGTACGTGATCACCGAGACCGATCACCTTCTCGTCCATGTCGTCGTCACGACGGGAGCGGCCCTGATAGTTTCGATCCGACGAACGCTCGCCGCGCTCCTGGCGGGACCTGCGGCTGGGCTGCTCCTCGCGGAGAGGCTCGACGGCACGGCCAATTGAGGCCTCTTCCCGTGGCTCCTCGGAACGGCCGCGGCTCCGGTCCGCCGACCGCACCTTGACCTTGCGGCCACGTGAGCGCTCCTCGCCCCGCCCGCCGCGGCGGCGCGAGGATCCTTCGGAGGGCGGGCGCTCGGCGAGCGTCGGTCCCTGCCACTCGACCGGTTGGCCGATCAGCTTCTCGATGGCTGCCAGGGACTTCTCGTCGCCCGGACCCACCAGCGTAAAGGCTTGGCCCGAACGTCCCGCTCGGCCTGTGCGGCCGATGCGGTGGACATAATCTTCTGCGTGGTGCGGGACGTCGTAGTTGAACACGTGGCTCACCGCCGGAATGTCCAGGCCACGGGCAGCCACGTCGCTGGCCACCAGGATCGGCATCTCTCCGCTGCGGAAGCTGTCGAGCGCCGCCATGCGGGCATGCTGGTCCATATCGCCATGAAGAGCGACTGCCGCGAAACCGTGCTTCTGCAAGGAGCGATGAAGGACGGCCACGTCACGTTTGCGGTTACAGAAAACGATGGCGTTCTGCAGGTCGGTGGCGCTCCGAATCAGCTCCCGCAGGGTCTCGCGCTGCTCGTAATCCTCACGGCCCGTCGCCACGAGGCGCTGGGTGATCGTCGCGGCAGTCGAAGCGGCGCGAGCGACCTCCACCTTCACCGGATTGTGAAGGAAGGCGTCGGCAAGACGCTGGATCTCCGGAGGCATGGTTGCGGAGAAGAACAGGGTCTGGCGGGTGAAGGGCACGAGCTTCACGATGCGCTCGATATCGGGGATGAAGCCCATATCGAGCATCCGGTCGGCCTCGTCGATGACGAGCAGCTCGACGCCAGTCAGCAGGAGCTTGCCGCGCTCGAAGTGATCGAGCAGGCGACCGGGAGTCGCGATCAGCACGTCGACGCCGCGGGTGATCTTGGCATCCTGATCGCCGAAGGATACGCCGCCGATCAGCAGGGCGACGGAAAGCTTGTGATTGATGCCGTATTTGTCGAAGTTGTCTTCGACCTGGGCCGCCAACTCGCGGGTCGGCTCGAGGATCAGCGTGCGCGGCATGCGCGCCCGGGCCCGGCCGGATTCGAGCAGGGTCAGCATCGGGAGCGTGAAGGCGGCCGTCTTGCCCGTGCCGGTCTGGGCAATGCCCAGCACATCGCGGCGTGAGAGAACGTGGGGGATGGCCTGGGCCTGGATCGGCGTCGGCTCCGTATATCCGGCGGCGGCGACGGCCTGTTGAACTTTATCGCTAAGTCCGAGTTCGGCGAACGACATGAATGCTAATTACCGTTGAGGGCTAGGCGCGCTCTAAAAGTGCCGGCCGCGCTCTACGGCAACAAACAGGCGCGAGACTGGTTTCACCTGAGGCTCTTGCTCAAGTTTAGGAGTGGCGGGACCATAAGATAAGCTATGCGCTTGTCAATCCAGGGAAACTTGCCGAGACGCGACAAAGGAAAGTTTGATGGCTGAAACACTCGTTCTGATTCCCGGATTGGCCTGCACCTCCCGGCTTTTCGAGCCCCAGATCGCCGCCCTGTCCAAGGAGCGCAGCATCGTTCTCATGGATCATACCCAGGATGATTCGATCCCGGGAATCGCCGCGCGCCTCCTGCGCGAAGCGCCCGAGCGGTTCGCTCTCGCAGGGCTCTCCATGGGCGGATACGTCGCCATGGAGGTCATGCGACAGGCGCCGGAACGGGTGACACGGCTTGCCTTGCTCGACACGAGCGCACGTCCCGACACCCCGGAGGCGAGCCAGGATCGCAAGCGGCTGATCGCGCTCGCGGAAGCGGGCCGATTCGAGGAGATTCATGCCGCGCTCTGGCCGCGTCTTGTCCATCCCGATCATCGGGGCGACCGGGATCTTCAGGACATCCTGTTCGGGATGATGCGGGAGACCGGGGCTGAGGCCTATATCCGGCAGCAGCGGGCTATCATGGCGCGTCCCGACTCGCGTCCTTCCCTGTCGGGAATCGAGATCCCGACCCTGGTGCTGGTCGGGGAGGGCGATGCCATCACGCCGCCGGAGATTGCCCGCGAGATGGCCGAAATGATCGAATGGGCCTCCCTGGTCGTCATTCCCGAGGCCGGGCACATGTCGACGCTCGAGCAGCCGGAGCGGGTCAATCAGGCCCTCCAATTGTGGCTGAACCGGAATTAACCATAGATCCGTCCGCTGCTTGCGAAACTCCTCAGGAATATGGTCAATGATTGGTTACTGGCCCTATCAGATGCTGGCCGTCTGCCTCATCGTTCCGATAACCTGCTGAAGTGACAGGGTTATTGCGAATTTTTCGTTGAAGGTAACAGGGCGGCATGTATGGTTGTGCGAGGGTAAAAACCGCCCATCATGGGTTGCGAATGCGAAAAGCCGCGCTTCTTGCCTTAACTGTGGCAGGAAAGTGACAGACGCTGGGTCAAGTCTGGGATAGAAGCGGATCACATCCTTCTAACAGACGGACCAAGACAAATGAAAAAGATCCTCCTCTCCTCGGTTGCTCTGCTCGGCCTCGCCACTGGCGCCATGGCTGCTGACCTTCCTTCCCGCCGCGCTCCGGCTCCGGTGATTGCTGCCGTTCCGGTCTTCACCTGGACCGGCTTCTACGTCGGTGTGAACGCCGGCTACGGCTGGAACACGAATGACTCCATCACGATCGGTGGCGTCCGCTTCGACATCGACGACGAGGGTGGCTTCGTCGGCGGCGCCCAGGCTGGCTACAACTACCAGATCGGTTCGTTCGTGGTCGGTCTCGAAGGCGACATCCAGTACGCCGATTTCGGCGGTGATGATGACCTCATCCTCGCTGACGGCACGGTTGTCGGCTTCGATCGCAGCGACTGGTTCGGCACGGTGCGCGCTCGCGCCGGTGTGGCCTTCGACCGCGCCCTGATCTACGCCACCGGTGGTTTCGCCTTCGCGGACGATGCTACCGGCTGGACCGTCGGTGGTGGTCTCGAGTACGCCTTCACCAACAACCTGTCGGCCAAGGTCGAAGGCCTGTACGTCAACCTCGACCAGGACGACAACAGCATCCTGGGCTTCGACGACGATGCCGAGTTCGGCGTGATCCGTGCGGGTCTGAACTACCGCTTCGGCACCTACTAAGATCCATCGCCTCTGGCGATGATCAAGGCCCGGTGGCAACACCGGGCCTTTTTGTATTAGACGTGCAATACTTAGAGAGATTGGCGACAACTGCGAAAATTCCGGATCTTACAGGCGAATTTTCTTGCGGTAGTTGCTGTCCCTGAAATTTAGTCGCTAGTTTGTAGCAAAGCTATCGTTGCTTAAAAATGCCTACACTAGAATTATCTCGCCATCCAGGAATGAGATCGGCTGGCTCGCCTTTGCGAAGCTTGTTGCCGTGCCTGTTTAGTCTTCTCAGTAAACTCAACTAGTTTCCTCTGGTCGCCGTCTGGAATTCGGATTGGGACGGAAAAGCGTATTCGGCTCGACTGTTGGTGTGTGTATCCGCCATTGCCTTCGATACCAACAGACCAAACCTTTAAACCGCCCTTAGCTCCTCCCTTTGCCTCCGCGACGACAGACACATCGAAATCGACTACGGTAAAAGTGCCTAGATTTTCGTCGTGAACAAGAAGCCCTTTATCGCCTGTTTTTGATAAGGCGGCGGCGACATTCTCCCCGCCCTCTTTGGCTTGAGCTTTCCTTACGCCTTCGAGAACTTCTGTGAGTGCAGTTTCGACAAACTCGGCAAGATTCATGCGTTACTCCCATGGCCACTCACGATAATTGAGAGAGCAAAGTCTAGAGCCTGTGAGCTGGTACTGCATCAAGGATATAAAATTACAAACAAAAAAACCGGAGCTCAGGGAGCTCCGGCGAAGGAAGGCTGCGATCTAAGCAGCCGGGAGGATTCTCTGTCCGATTAGACGGAATAGTACATCTGGAACTCGACCGGGTGCGGGGTCATCTCGAAGCGAGCGACCTCGGCCATCTTCAGCTCGATGTAGCTGTCGATGAAGTCGTCGTTGAAGACGCCGCCGGCCTTCAGGAACGCGCGGTCCTTGTCGAGGCTGGCGAGAGCTTCGCGTAAGCTACCGCAGACGGT
The DNA here is from genome assembly GCF_016864375.1 of Microvirga sp. VF16. GTDB lineage: Bacteria > Pseudomonadota > Alphaproteobacteria > Rhizobiales > Beijerinckiaceae > Microvirga. The sequence continues at coordinate 2,354,204 of NZ_CP069354.1, forward strand.
CGGGATCTTCTTCAGCTCGCGCGGAGGCAGATCGTAGAGATCCTTGTCCATCGCCTGGCCGGGATCGATCTTGTTGATGATGCCGTCGAGACCGGCCATCAGCAGCGCCGCGAAGGCGAGATACGGATTGGCGGTCGGATCGGGGAAGCGAACCTCGACGCGCTTGGCCTTCGGCGAGGTCGTCCACGGAATACGGCAAGAGGCCGAGCGGTTACGGGCCGAGTAGGCCAGCAGCACCGGAGCCTCGTAGCCGGGGACGAGACGCTTGTAGGAGTTCGTCGATGGATTGGTGAAGGCGTTGAGCGCCTTGGCGTGCTTGATGATGCCGCCGATGTACCACAGGCATTCCTGCGACAGGTCGGCATACTTGTTGCCGGCGAAGAGCGGCTTGCCACCCTTCCACAGGGACTGGTGCACGTGCATGCCCGAGCCGTTGTCGCCATAGACCGGCTTCGGCATGAAGGTGGCCGTCTTGCCGTAGGACTGGGCGACGTTGTGGATGCAGTACTTGTAGATCTGCATCTCGTCGGCGGTGCGAACCAGCGTGTTGAACTTCGTGCCGAGCTCGTGCTGGGCGGAGGCCACTTCGTGGTGGTGCTTCTCGACCGTCACGCCCATGGCCTTCATGGCAGCCAGCATCTCGCCGCGCATGTCCTGAGCGGAATCCAGCGGCGGAACCGGGAAGTAGCCGCCCTTGGTCGGGATGCGGTGACCGAGGTTGCCGCCCTCGTAAGGCGTGTCGCCGTTGATCGGCAGCTCGGAGGAATCGAGCTTGAAGCCGGTGTTGTAGGGATCGGCCATGAACTTCACGTCGTCGAACACGAAGAACTCGGCCTCGGGGCCGACATAGACCGTGTCGGCAATGCCGGTGGACTGCAGATAGGCCTCCGCCTTCTTGGCGATGCCGCGCGGATCGCGGTTGTAGGGCTCGCCGGTCGCCGGCTCGAGAATGTCGCAGTTGATCGTCAAGGTGGACGCCGAGAAGAACGGGTCCATCTGCGCGGTCGTCGGATCGGGCATGAGGGTCATGTCGGATTCGTTGATCGCCTTCCAGCCGGCGATGGACGAGCCGTCGAACATGACACCGTCGGCGAACATGTCTTCGTCGACCATCGAGACGTCGAAGGTCACATGCTGCCACTTGCCGCGTGGGTCGGTGAAACGGAAGTCGACGTATTGGACGTCGTTATCTTTGATCGCCTTGAGCACATCCTTGGCGGTCTGCATGATCGTCTGGTCCTCTTCTGCCCTTTTAAGATTATCCTCGGCCGACGGCCTTGGCTTTGGAAAGCGAGCTTAGATCGCGTCGGATCCGGTCTCGCCCGTGCGGATACGAACGGCCTCTTCGACCGTTGAAACGAAAATCTTGCCGTCGCCGATGCGGCCGGTCTGCGCGGCCTTGCGGATGGCCTCGATGGCGCTCTCGGCCATGTCGTCGTTCAGGACGATTTCGAGCTTCACCTTCGGCAGGAAGTCGACGACGTATTCCGCGCCGCGATAAAGCTCGGTATGGCCTTTCTGGCGGCCGAAACCCTTGGCCTCGATGACGGTAATGCCTTGAAGGCCTACTTCCTGGAGAGCTTCTTTGACTTCATCGAGCTTGAAGGGCTTGATGATGGCTTCGATCTTCTTCATCCCGGTCTACCGTTTTCGTTCGAGGTTTTGCCGCTTTTAGCACCAGCAAGAGGTGCCTTCCATGCGATCATCGATTCAAAGCGGGCCATTTTGCCGAGTTGATAAGCATATTATGATCAAAGTTTGTGCAGTTGCGGAAAAGCTCGCCAAATCCCCAAAAACGGGTCCATTTTGCTCCCATGCCAGCCCCTGAACTCGTCCTGACACCCTCCGAAATGAAGCAGGCCGACCTGGATGCCATCGCAAAGGGCATTCCGGGCATCGAACTCATGAGGCGGGCGGGGCGCGCTGTCGCCGATTCTGCCGAAAAATTAGTCTCCAAAGGCGGCAGAATCGTCATCGTGGCAGGTCCTGGCCAGAATGGAGGCGACGGCTTCATTGCGGCTGCTCTTCTGGTCGAGCGAGGCTATCGGGTGAGCCTTAGCCTCCTGGGAGATCTCAACCGGCTGACGGGCGATGCGGCGGACGCAGCGCGGGGTTGGAAGGGAGAGGTCGGTGCAGCCGAGACTGCACCCTTCCATGAGGCGGATCTCATCGTCGATGCTCTCTTCGGCACCGGCCTGTCCCGCGATCTCGATGGTGCGGCAGGTCATGTGGTCGATCGGATGAACGGTTCGGGCAAGCCAATCCTGGCGGTCGATCTTCCCTCTGGCATCGACGGCGATACCGGTGGGGTACGCGGCATTGCGGTCAAGGCCGCTCGCACGGTGACCTTTGCGGCCCGAAAGCCCTGCCATCTCCTGATGCCGGGGCGGGCCCTCAGCGGGCCTGTCGCGGTGGCCGATATCGGAATTGGACGAGAGATTCTCGAGGCCAAGGGCGGGGAACTCTTCGCCAACAATCCGGCTCTGTGGCTGCACGCTTTGCCGAAGCCCGGGCTTTCTTCTCACAAATATGAGCGGGGGCACACGCTCGTCGTCTCGGGAGGCGCCACCCGCACAGGCGCGGCGCGGCTGGCGGCTCGGGCGGCGCTCAGGATTGGCTCCGGCCTTGTCACGGTGGCCTCTCCGCCGGAGGCGATCGGGGTCAATGCCGCCCATCTCACCGCCATCATGCTGAAAGGCTGCGACGGACCCGAGGGACTGCATAATATTCTGCAGGATCCGCGTCTCAATGCTCTCGTCCTTGGGCCGGCCTTAGGTGTCCATGCCGGCACCCGTGCCATGGTCGCTGTTGCCGTCCAGACAAGACGAAGTCTCGTCCTGGATGCCGATGCACTGACGTCCTTCGAGGGGCTGGTGTCGGAGCTGCATGGAGTATTTCGCCATGCTCCGACGGTGCTCACACCCCATGGCGGCGAGTTCAGCCGTTTGTTCAAAGGCCACCCGGATATCCTTGATCCGGAATCGAAAATCGAGCGCGCCCGGCGCGCTGCTGCTTACACTGGGGCGGTCGTGCTGCTGAAGGGGAGCGATACGGTGATTGCCGCTCCCGATGGCCGAGCGGCTATCAACGAGAACGGCACGCCCTATCTCGCGACGGCCGGTTCGGGCGATACGCTTTGCGGCCTCATCGCAGGGCTGATGGCCCAGAATGTGCCGGCATTCGAAGCAGCCTGCGCGGGGGCTTGGATCCATGCCGAGGCTGGTGCGAGCTTCGGGCCGGGGCTGATCTCGGAGGATCTGGCGGATCTTGTTCCGAGTGTCCTGCGCACGCTCCTCAAGTAACCTCGATCCAAGTCCACAGGCCCGCATCGAACCGCTCCATGACGGTGGAGGCGAGAAGCCATTTGCCGGGGTTGTCGGCCACGAAGGCGATCCGGACCGTCTTGTTCTCAGGCACTTGCACAGTGTCCAGCCAATAGGGCTCCCATCCGTCGTCGAGCGCATGCAGCAGCCGGAACGAGTGGCCGTGCAGGTGTATGGGCTGGACGAAGGCGGTCTGGTTCGTGAGCGCCAGCACCACCGGGTTCCCACGCCTGACCTTGATCAGGGGGGCACCTGGAGAGCGTCCCGCCGCTCCGTTGATGGTCCAGGGCGCGTTGGGAGCCTTCGGATCACCCTTGATCACCACATCCTTGCGGCTGGCGTTCTGGAGCTTGATGGCCTCCGGCAGCTTCGGGTTGGGCGGGAGCGGGACGACGACCGGCAGGTCGGGTCGCTTGTCCCCAGTGGTCACGATCTCGACGAGAGGCATTCCGTCGCCGATCAGGGCCATGACGGTGCCGGTTACGCCCGCTTCCGGCGCGAGATCGACCAGCAGATCGTAGCGGGTGCCAGGCCCGAAGGGCAGGGAGGCTTTGAGGGGCTCGAAGATGCTGGCCGGCTGGCTGTCGATGGCGATGACATAGGCTCTCACGCCATCGAAACGCAGGCGCATGGTCCGGGCGTTGCAGGTATTGGCAAGCCGCAGGCGTAGGCGGCCGCCGGGAGGCGCCTCAATCCGCTCAGGCGTCGCCTTGCCGTTGACAGTGAGCCAGCTTCCGAGCCGTCCGGCAGGGGCAGATTCCGTCGGCTTGTCGAAAGGGGCCATCGAGCCGTCGTCGTCCAGGCGCCAGTCATCGACGAGCAGCGCGATGTCCCGATCTGCCTGGGGCGGGTTGGGCTCCTCCACGATCAGGAGGCCCGAAAGACCGCGTTCCGTGGGCTCGGCGCTGCCATCGAGAATACAGGGGCGGACCAGGAAGGTGCCGGCATCGGGCGGGGTGAAGCGATATTCGTGGCTCTTCCCGGAGGCTACAGGCTCCTGAGTCAGGCCGCCGACGCCATCCATGGCGTTTGGCCCCCGGACGCCGTGGAAGTGAAGTGAGAGGGGCAGGGCGGTCTCGTTCAGCAGCTTCAGGCTGAGTTCCTTCCCATGCTTGATGCGCAGAGCAGGGCTTAAGACTCCGTTGAAGGCCCAGATATCGGCCTCGGCGGCGGCATCGGGACGGAACTTCACCGGGCTAGACTTTGCCGTCAGGACCTGTTCGGCGCCGTCCGCGTTCTGGCCATGCGCGTGCCGGGAGAGGGCGATCAGGGTCGTGGCGAGACCGGCGGTGACGGCGCGGCGGGTGATCATGAAGGCAGGCTCGTCTCGAGGCTTGCGAATAGTCGGCATGGGTACAGCTTTGAACGTGAACGGCCAAGTTTGGTTGCCTTTTGGACGCACATGAACTTTTTTGATGCACTGTCTTTTAACCGTGCTATAGAGCCGCGTCCCGGAAGAGGGGTGCGTCTCGCGCGCCGCTCCCGCGCGGGCGTGGCGGAATTGGTAGACGCACTGGATTTAGGTTCCAGCGACGAAAGTTGTGGGGGTTCGAGTCCCTCCGCCCGCACCAATCCCGTCAGGGTTGGTTATCCGGAGGCTCCGAGTGGCCTGGTTGACGGCGTGACGCCGCATCGGCCGGAGCCTGACAGAAATTTTTCGAGTGAATGAAGGCGAATAGAACCATGCAGGTGACGGAAACACTGTCCCAAGGCTTGAAGCGAGAGTTCAAGGTCGTGCTCCCGGCCACCGAGTTGGAAGAGCGCCTGAACAGCGAATTGTCGACCCTCAAGGATCGCGTGCAGATCAAGGGATTCCGTCCCGGCAAGGTGCCGGTGGGTCATCTGCGTAAGGTCTATGGTCGCTCGGTCATGGCGGACGTGCTGCAGAATGCCGTCAACGAGGCCAACCGCAAGATCGTCGAGGACAACAACCTGAAGCTCGCCAACGAGCCGAGGATCCAGTTCCCCGAGAGCCAGGAAGAGGTCGAGAAGGCCATGGAGGCCAAGGGCGACCTGGCCTACACCGTCGCTCTCGAGGTTCTGCCGGTGTTTGAGCTTGCCGACCTGTCCGACGTGACGGTCAAGAAGCCGGTGGCCGAGGTCAACGATGCTGAGATCAACGAATCGCTCGAGCGCATGGCCAAGCAGAATCGCTCCTTCGACACGAAGGAAGGCGCTGCGGTCGACGGTGATCGGGTCGTCGTGAACTTCGTCGGCCGCATCGACGGCAAGGAGTTCGAGGGCGGCAAGGGTGAGGACATCCGGGTCGAGCTCGGCTCGAACACCTTCATCCCCGGCTTCGAGGACCAACTCGTCGGCCTCAAGGCCGGCGACACCAAGCTCGTGAAGGTCACTTTCCCGGCGAATTACATGGCGGAACACCTGGCCGGCAAGGACGCCGAGTTCGACGTGACCGTGAAGGAAGTCGAGGCTCCGGGCGAGCTGAAGATCGACGACGAGATGGCCAAGGGTTTCGGCATGGAATCCCTGGACAAGCTCAAGGACGCGATCCGCGATGCCATCAAGCGCGACTTCGACGCTCAGTCCCGCCGCAAGGTGAAGAAGGATCTGCTTGATTCCCTCGACGCCAAGTACAGCTTCGAGCTGCCGCCGACCCTGGTCGAGCAGGAGTTCACAGCCGTGTGGTCGCAGGTCGTCGGCGACATGAAGTCGAACAACCGCACCTTCGAGGACGAGAGCACCACGGAAGACGAGGCTAAGGCCGAGTACCGCAAGATCGCCGAGCGTCGCGTGCGTCTCGGTTTGGTCCTTGCACAGATCGGTGAGAAGTCCGATATCAAGATTTCCGACGACGAGGTGACTCAGGCCCTCATCGAGCGGGTCCGCCAGTATCCCGGCCAGGAGCGGCAGGTTTGGGAGTTCTACCAGAAGAACCCGCAGGCCCTCGCTGAAATCCGGGCTCCTCTGTTCGAGGAAAAGGTCGTCGACCAGATCCTGTCCCAGGTGAAGGTGGACGAGGAAACCGTCTCCAAGGATGCGCTGTTCAGCGATGAGGACGACGGCGAAGAGAAAGCCGGCAAGGGCGAGTAACGCTCCTTTAAGCGTCTCGTTGCTTGCATGAAATGCACGGCCGCGAATCTGCGCGGCCGAATTGGAGCAGTGAGACAATGAGAGATCCGGTAGCGCTCTTTAACAACACGCTCGTCCCGATGGTGGTTGAGCAGTCGAACCGCGGTGAGCGCGCATTCGACATCTATTCGCGCCTGCTGCGCGAACGGATTATCTTCCTCACGGGCCCCGTTGAAGATTACTCGGCCTCGCTGATCGTGGCACAGTTGCTGTTCCTCGAGGCCGAGAACCCCAAGAAGGAAATCTCCTTCTATATCAATTCGCCCGGCGGCGTCGTGACCTCGGGCCTGTCGATCTACGACACCATGCAGTTCATCCGCTGCCCCGTCTCGACCCTCTGCGTCGGCCAAGCAGCCTCCATGGGCTCCCTCCTGCTGACCGCTGGCGAGAAGGGCATGCGCTTCGCTCTCCCGAACGCCCGCATCATGGTCCACCAGCCGTCCGGCGGCTATCAGGGCCAGGTCACGGACATCATGATCCACGCCCGCGAGAGCGAGGCCCTCAAGCGCCGCCTGAACGAGATCTATGTCGGCCATACCGGCCGCAGCTACGAAGAGATCGAGCGGGCACTGGAGCGCGACAACTTCATGACCGCTCAGGCGGCCCTGGAATTCGGCCTGATCGACCAGGTGATCGAGAAGCGTCCTGAGCCGGCCGCCACCCCGGCTTAACTCTTAAAACCTGGGGACAAAATTCCCCCAGGTGCGTCTTTTTGCCGAGTAATCCCGTTTCTATTGATCAGGCGGCTTCCGCGTGATTGCATGGGGATTCGGGAGGCACGGCGATTTGGGCGTTCAATTCTTAGCGACGGAACATTTTATTAGGTCCGTCGCCTATAACTTAGGTGTGTTGGGTCGGCAGGGGCTGTCCCGGCACGGATTGGAGATGTGATAATGACCAAGGCTGGCGGCAACGACTCCAAGAGTACGCTGTACTGCTCCTTCTGCGGCAAGAGCCAGCACGAGGTTCGCAAGCTGATCGCTGGCCCGACGGTTTTCATCTGCGATGAATGCGTCGAGCTGTGCATGGACATCATCCGCGAGGAGTCGAAATCGTCTCTCGTGAAGTCCCGCGACGGGGTGCCGACCCCGAAGGAAATCAGCCGCGTTCTGGATGACTACGTGATCGGACAGGAGCACGCCAAGAAGGTGCTCTCGGTGGCGGTCCACAACCATTACAAGCGTCTCGCCCACGCGACGAAGCACAACGACGTCGAACTGGCCAAGTCGAACATTCTGCTGATCGGTCCCACCGGCTCGGGCAAGACCCTGCTCGCGCAGACCCTGGCCCGGATCCTGGACGTGCCCTTCACCATGGCGGACGCGACGACCCTGACCGAGGCAGGCTATGTCGGCGAGGACGTGGAAAACATCATCCTCAAGTTGCTCCAGGCCTCCGACTACAACGTGGAGAGGGCCCAGCGCGGCATCGTCTATATCGACGAGATCGACAAGATCTCCCGCAAGTCCGACAACCCGTCCATCACCCGCGACGTGTCGGGCGAGGGCGTGCAGCAGGCCCTCCTGAAGATCATGGAAGGCACCGTCGCCTCCGTGCCTCCACAGGGCGGCCGCAAGCATCCGCAGCAGGAGTTCCTGCAGGTCGACACCACGAACATCCTATTCATCTGCGGCGGCGCCTTCGCTGGTCTGGAGCGGATCATCGCCGGCCGCGGCAAGGGTACCTCCATCGGCTTCGGCGCCAGCGTGAGTTCGCCCGACGATCGCCGGACGGGCGAGATCTTCCGCGAGGTCGAGCCTGAGGATCTGTTGAAGTTCGGCCTCATCCCCGAGTTCGTCGGCCGTCTTCCGGTTCTAGCGACGCTGGAAGACCTCGATGTCGATGCCCTGAAGACCATTCTGCAGGAGCCGAAGAATGCCCTGGTGAAGCAGTACCAGCGCCTCTTCGAGATGGAGAACGTGCAGCTGACGTTCCAGGACGAGGCTCTGACCCTTATCGCCAAAAAGGCGATCGAGCGGAAGACGGGTGCCCGCGGTCTGCGCTCCATCATGGAAGGCATCCTGCTGGAGACCATGTACGACCTGCCGGGTCTCGATTCCGTCGAGCAGGTGGTGATCGGGCCCGAGGTGGTGGAGGGCAAGGCCAAGCCGCTCTTCATCCACGGCGAGCGCAACGATCAGGCCGCCAGCGCCAGCGCCTGAGGCTACCGGGGCTTAGCCATGACACGAAGCGTTGCGGGCAATCTTCTTGAAACGCTAAGCCCGCAACGCCACATTATCTCTTGCGCCGGGGCTGTCCGCTCAATCGAGGGAAAGGCCCGGCGTACCGGATGCAGCCCATAACAAAAGCCTGAGCATTCCGGTTATTCGTCTGGCATCCAGCTCATTCGAGGGGGTCGTCGGACGCAGTGAAAAGGATACCGTCTCATGACACAATCGAAGCCACGTCAGCCTGTCGTTCCAGGCTCGACCGGAACCTATGCGGTTCTGCCTCTGCGCGACATTGTTGTCTTTCCACATATGATCGTGCCGCTCTTCGTCGGCCGTGAAAAGTCGATCCGCGCGCTTGAGGAAGTGGTCAAGGGGGACCGTCACATTCTTCTGGCCACCCAGATCGATGCGACGGATGACGATCCGTCGACGGATGCGATCTACAAGGTCGGCACCCTGGCCAACGTCCTGCAACTGCTGAAGCTGCCCGACGGCACCGTGAAGGTGCTGGTCGAAGGCGCGAGCCGGGCGCAGGTGAAGGCCTATACCCGCACGGATGAATATTACGAAGCCGAAGCCGAGGCGCTTCCGGATTCGCTCGGCGATCAGGTGGAGGCCGAGGCGCTCGCCCGCTCCGTCGTGTCCGAGTTCGAGAACTACGTGAAGCTGAACAAGAAGGTGTCGCCGGAGGTCGTGACCGCCGTGACCCAGATCGACGAGCCCGCGAAGCTCGCCGACACCATCGCTTCGCATCTGGCCATCAAGATCGCCGACAAGCAGGCGATTCTCGAAACGCCCACCGTCGCCCAGCGCCTTGAGAAGGTGCTCGGCATGATGGAAAGCGAGATTTCCGTTCTCCAGGTGGAGAAGCGGATCCGTACCCGCGTGAAACGTCAGATGGAAAAGACGCAGCGTGAGTACTACCTCAACGAGCAGATGAAGGCGATCCAGAAGGAGCTCGGCGACGATGAAGGTCGCGACGAGCTGGCCGAGCTCGAAGAGAAGATCGAGAAGACCAAGTTCACGAAGGAAGCCCGCGAAAAGGCGCTCGGCGAGCTGAAGAAGCTGCGCCAGATGTCGCCGATGTCGGCGGAAGCGACCGTCGTGCGCAACTATCTCGACTGGCTGCTCGGCATTCCGTGGAACCGCCGCTCGAAGATGAAGAAGGACCTCAAGGCCGCCCAGGATCTGCTCGATGCGGATCACTACGGCCTCGACAAGGTCAAGGAACGCATCGTCGAGTACCTGGCCGTGCAGCAGCGCGCCAACAAGCTCACGGGTCCGATCCTGTGCCTTGTCGGCCCTCCCGGCGTGGGTAAGACCTCGCTCGGCAAGTCGATCGCCAAGGCCACAGGGCGCGAGTTCGTGCGCATGTCGCTCGGCGGCGTTCGCGACGAGTCCGAGATCCGCGGTCACCGCCGGACCTATATCGGTTCGATGCCCGGCAAGATCATCCAGTCGATGCGCAAGGCCAAGAGGTCCAATCCGCTCATCCTGCTCGACGAGATCGACAAGATGGGTATGGACTTCCGCGGCGACCCGTCGGCGGCTTTGCTCGAGGTTCTCGACCCTGAGCAGAACAACACGTTCAACGACCATTACCTGGAAGTCGATTACGACCTCTCCAACGTGATGTTCGTGACGACGGCGAACACGCTGAACATCCCGGGTCCGCTCCTCGACCGTATGGAAGTGATCCGCATTGCGGGTTACACCGAGGAAGAGAAGGCGGAGATCGCCCGTACCCACCTGATCCCGTCGTCCATGCAGAAGCACGGCCTTCAGGAGAAGGAGTGGAAGATCGGCGACGAGGCTCTGCTCATGCTGATCCGCCGCTACACCCGCGAGGCGGGCGTGCGTAACCTGGAGCGAGAGATCGCCAACCTCATCCGCAAGGCCGTGAAGGAGATCCTGATCTCCAAGGTCAAGACGGTTGAGGTCACGACCGACAACCTGCCCGAGTTCCTCGGACCGCCGCGCTATCGCTACGGCGAGGCCGAGACGGAGGATATGGTCGGCGCCGTCACGGGTCTGGCCTGGACCGAGGTCGGTGGCGAGCTGCTCACCATCGAAGGCATCATGATGCCGGGCAAGGGCAAGATGACCGTCACGGGTAACCTGCGTGACGTCATGAAGGAATCGATCTCGGCTGCGGCGTCCTATGTCCGCTCCCGCGCTCTCGATTTCGGCGTCGAGCCGCCCATGTTCGACCGCCGCGACATCCACGTGCACGTGCCGGAAGGTGCGACGCCCAAGGACGGTCCGTCGGCCGGTATCGCCATGGCGACCGCCATCGTCTCCGTCATCACGGGTATCCCGGTTCGCCGCGATATCGCCATGACGGGCGAGGTGACGCTGCGGGGCAGGGTGCTTCCCATTGGTGGTCTGAAGGAGAAGCTCTTGGCGGCCCTGCGTGGTGGCATCAAGAAAGTGCTGATTCCGGAAGAGAACGCCAAGGATCTGGCCGACATCCCGGCCAGCGTGAAGAACGGCCTGGAAATCGTGCCGGTCTCCATGATGGATCAGGTTCTCCAGCATGCCCTCGTGCGCATGCCGGAGCGGATCGAGTGGGATGAGGCGTCGGAGCTCAAGAGTCACAAGCCGGGTGTCGAAGACGACTCGGCCGGGGTGATCGCTCACTAAAGCCGAGCTTCTTACGTTACGAGAGAGGCCCCTGGACTCCTGTCCATGGGCCTCTTTTTTGATGAAAAGTGCAAAAAAACGGCTGATTTCAGCCACTTCGGGGCTTGCGTAAGGACAAGCTTTGCGCCAAACGGGTTGTCCCTGAAACGGTGGACCATTTCCTTTGCGACCGCCGTGATCACTGGAGGATATGACTATGAATAAAGGCGAGCTCGTTGCGGCCGTCGCCGATAAGGTGGGCCTTTCGCGTGGCCAGGCTGGTGACGCGATCGACGCCGCCATCGAGGCGATCACCGGCGCTCTGAAGAAGGGCGACGAGGTGAAGATCGTCGGTTTCGGCACGTTCGTTGTGACCAACCGCGCTGCTGGCGAGGCGCGCAACCCGCGCACTGGTGAGAAGGTCAAGGTTCCGGCCTCGAAGACCCCGAAGTTCCGCGCCGGCGCGGGCCTGAAGGACGCCGTCAACGCGAAGTAATCGCTTTTTGAGCGATGTTCGTTCGTAAAGAAGGCCGACGACGCTTGCGTTGTTGGCCTTCTCTTTTTATGTCAGGCCCATCGGGCGGTTAGCTCAGTTGGTAGAGCTTCGGTTTTACACACCGCAGGTCGGGGGTTCGAGTCCCTCACCGCCCACCATCCCCCTTTCATCGTCCTGTGCCGGCACCGAAGGCCCTGCCGCCCGTTCCAACCATGAGTTGGAACGTCGCACCTCGCGCGATGAAACATTCCGGCCTGGATTGGGTTGGGGAATGATCCCTCCAAGGATTGCTCCTGAGACCTAACTCGCCCCAGTCTCGACTGGGGCGGGTATTTTATCTGGACGTCAAATTGCGTCTTCCGGGGCGGCGTTACGAGCGGTTTCCCTGCGAAAGTGCATTTCAGGGGTTGCGAACCGGGAACGCCGGAGCTAATTGACACAAGCCGTTCAAGGCGTCGGAGCGTAGCGCAGCCCGGTTAGCGCACTAGTCTGGGGGACTAGGGGTCGGAGGTTCAAATCCTCTCGCTCCGACCATTGAATGTCTTGAGCCGCCAAGGCTCCCGCAGCCGGCCGAGAGGCCGGCTTTTTGTTGTCCGGGATCGTGGGGCTGACACTGGCCCGCTATCCCGGAACTGTGGGTCCGCAGGCTACGATGCGCTCGCTTGCCGGCGCCAAGCGTCGAGATCGTCCAAAGACAGGTTGGAGCCACAGAGCACGAGGCCGATCACGCTGTCGTCCGGCAGCGTCGGAATGATCGCCTTGGCTGCGGTCAGGACACAGGCGGCGGCAGGCTCGCAGAGCAGCTTTTCCGTCTGGAGGAGCCAGCTTACATCGGCGATGACCGGCTCGTCTTCTACGAGCAGGATCTCTTTGAGAAAGAGCTTCGCGGCCGCAAGGGTTCTGTGGGTGGCGAAGGGCGCCGCAAGGGTTCGTGCGATGGAGATCGGACGGATCGTCACCGGCTCCTCCGCCTTGAGTGCCTCCGTCATGGTCTGTGCGCCTGCGGGCTCCACGCCATAGACGGTGAGCGATGGCCGATTTGCCTTGAGGGCTGCTGCCACGCCGGACATGAAACCGCCGCCGCCGATCGAGACGAACACGTGAGTGAGGTCGGGTATGTCTTCGATGAATTCGAGGCCGAGCGTGCCGTGGCCTGCGATGATGGCGGGATCGTCATAGGGATGCACGAAGAGCCGGCCCTGACGCTGATAATCCTCGGCCTTGGCGAAGGCTTCCGCTGCATCGTCGCAAAGCTCGACGCGGGCGCCGAATTTCTCGGTCAGGTCGATGTTGAACCGGGCTGCTGTCTTGGGCATCAGAACGAGGGCATCGAGGCCGAGCGTTCCCGCAACCCTCGCGACGGCAATGGCGTGGTTCCCGCCCGAGACCGTGACGAGACCGCGCCTGCGCTCGTCCTCGCTCAGGGTCAGAACCTTGTTGAAGACGCCCCTGACCTTGAAGGAGCCTGCCAGCTGCAGCGCCTCCATCTTCAACGCGGTACGCCGTCCAAGCCGCGCCGACACGTCGGCGCTCTCATAGGCAGGAGTACGTCTGACACGCCCGGCGATGCGGCTGCGGGCAGCTTCGATGTCAGCGAGCGTTACGTCAAAGGCGGTCATGAAGGTGTCCGTTCAACAAGGGCGATACATTCGACTTCGAGGAGCATCCCGCCGGGAAGCCGGCCGATCTCGACGGTCGAGCGCGCAGGGTAGGGTGATTTGAAAACGGAGGCGTAAACCTCGTTCATGCTGGAGAAGTCGTCGAGGCTGGTCAGGAAAACCGTGGTCTTGACCACTTGCTCCAGGGACGATCCGGCTTCGCGAAGAATGGCGGCGATGTTGTCGAAGACCTGCTTGGTCTGAGCTTTGATATCGCCGTGCCCCACGAGGCTGCCCCTCGGATCGAGAGGCAATTGGCCCGAGACAAACAGCAGGTCTCCGGCGCGGATGGCCTGGGAGTATGGGCCTGCTGGCGGGGCGGCGTCTGAGGTTTGAATTGCTGAACGGGTCATGGCGGGCGGCCCGATCATGCGAGCGCTGCCGTTACCGAGTCAACGGGCGTGGGACGAAATAAGCGCCGATAAATCCAGCTTGACCGCAGGCTCAACAGGATCGGATGCTTGGCGCTTGTATTGAGGAGCTGTGTACGATGTCGATGTCCACTCGCGAGATGCTCACGCGCCTGATTGCCTTCCCGAGCGTTTCGACCAACAGCAATCTCGATATCATTGGTTTCTGCCGCGACTGGCTGAACAGCCATGGCGTCGAAAGCCATCTCGTCATGAGCCCGGAAGGAGACAAGGCCAACCTCTATGCCACCATCGGCCCGCGCGTCGAAGGCGGGACTGTTCTGTCTGGCCACACGGATGTGGTGCCGGTGGACGGACAAAACTGGTCCATGGATCCCTGGACGCTCACGGAGAAAGACGGCCGCCTCTACGGTCGCGGCACGACCGACATGAAAGGTTTCGACGCTCTCGTTCTGGCGCTGGTACCCGAGATGGTGCGTGCACCGCTCAAGCGGCCGATTCATATCGCCCTTTCCTATGACGAGGAGATCGCCTGCCGCGGCGCGCCGTTCCTGGTGGAGGCGATGGCAAAGTCCATTCCGGCGCCTTCTGCGGTGATCGTCGGCGAGCCCACCCGTCATGCGGTGGTGACGGGGCACAAGGCGTCCGTGCAGCTGCGCACCCACGTGACGGGATATGCCGTCCATTCCAGCCGGATCGACCAGGGCGTGAGCGCCGTCATGAACGCGGCGCGGCTGATCGCCTGGCAGGAGGACGTCATGGAGGAAAACCGGAAGCGGGTCGATCCGCAGAACCCGTTCGAGCCGCCCTACACGACGCTGCATTGCGGCATGATGGCAGGCGGCAACGCCGCCAACGTGGTCGCGTCCTCCGCATGGTTCTTCACCGACATCCGGGCGATCCCGACGGAGAGCCCCATGGACTATCTCGCCCGCTACGAGGCCTATATCCGCGAGGTCGTCGAACCCCGAATGAAGGCTATCGCGCCTGAGACGGGCGTTGCCGTCGAACTCATCGCCGAGGTGCCGGGCCTCAGGCCGGAGACGGATGGGGCGGCGGAACGCCTGATGCGCCGCATCACCGGCGACAATGGCACCCATGTGGTGTCCTACGGGACGGAAGCGGGCCTGTTCCAGCGGGTCGGCTGGTCGACTGTGGTCTGCGGTCCCGGCGACATCGCCCAGGCCCACCAGCCGGACGAGTACATCGAGATCAGCGAGTTCGAGGCCGGCGAGGCGGTGCTGCGCCGTCTGATAGGGGATCTCTGTGCCTAATTGCTGAGCAAGATGGTCCAAGTCGGGGCTAGACCATCGGCCACTTTCCTGCCTAACTTCATGCCCGGCGGAAGAAACAACGGTTCATTCCGGTCTTCCGACAAGAAGAACATCGCGCAAAGACGCGGGACCTCCAGAGGAGAAAGACACAAGATGACGATCCGTTCGAAGTTTCTCGTGGGCACCATTGCGGCCCTCATGGCCGGCGTAGCCGTCCCGGCGATGGCCGTGACCTTGCGGTATGCCAACCAGGGCGACCTGAAGTCGCTCGATCCCTATACCCTCAACGAGACCACCACCATTGCGCATCACGGGCATGTCTACGAGGGCCTGACGAAGCGCGGCAAGGATCTGGCGATCGAGCCGGGCCTGGCTGAGCGCTGGGAGATCAGCGAAGACGGCATGACGTGGCGTCTGTTCCTGCGCAAGAACGTGAAGTTCCACAACGGCAATCCCTTCAATGCCGACGACGTGATCTTCTCGGCGAGCCGCGTCCGCGCGCAGGGCTCGAACTTCCAGACCCGCGTTCCCAGCGGCTCGGAATGGGTGAAGGTGGACGATTACACGGTCGACGTGAAGCTGAAGTCGCCGAACCCGATCATGAATGCCCAGTGGGATACTTGGTACATCATGGACAAGGAGTGGTCGGAGGCGAACAACAGCGTTGCGCCGACGCCGGCCGCGGCAACGACGCCGAGCTTTGCGTCTCTGAACGCCAACGGCACCGGCCCGTTCAAGATCGAAAGCCACCAGCCCGGCGTGAAGACCGTCTTCAAGCCGAACAAGGATTGGTGGGGCAAGGTCGAGCACAATCTCGACGAGATCGTGTTCACGCCGATCGCATCCGATGCCACCCGCGTCGCTGCGCTGCTCTCGGGCGAGGTGGACGTGATCGAGCCGGTTCCGCTGCAGGACGTGCAGCGCGTTAACGGTACGGCGAACGCGAAGGTGCAGGCAGGCCCAGAACTCCGCACCATCTTCCTCGGCTTCGACCAGACCCGCGACGAGCTTCTGTTCTCGAACGTGAAGGGCAAGAACCCGTTCAAGGACAAGCGCGTGCGCGAGGCCTTCTACAAGGCCATCGATATCGAGACGATCAAGTCCCGCGTCATGCGCGGCATGTCGACGCCGTCCGCGCTCATGATCGCACCACAACTCTTCACCCACTCGAAGGATTTCGTGCGTCCGAAATACGACGTCGAGGGCGCCAAGAAGCTCCTGGCCGATGCCGGTTACCCGAACGGTTTTGAAATCGGCATGGATTGCCCGAACGACCGCTACGTCAATGACGAGGCGATCTGCCAAGCCGTCGTCGGCATGCTGGCCCGCGCCGGCGTCAAGGTGAACCTGATGGCCCAGCCGAAGGCGCAGTATTTCGGCAAGGTGCTGAAGTCGGGCAATTACAACACCTCGTTCTACCTGCTGGGCTGGACGCCGGGCACCTTCGACAGCCACAACGTGCTGTTCGACATCGAAGGCTGCCGCAACGATCCGAATTCCTCGCGGGGCGAGTCCAACCTCGGCAACTTCTGCAACAAGCAGCATGACGAGTTGACCGACAAGATCCTGGTCGAAAGCAACAAGGAGAAGCGCGACCAGATGATCAAGCAGGCCTTCCAGATCACCTTCGACGAATACGGCTATATCCCGCTGCATCAGCAGGCTCTCGCCTGGGGTGTGTCGAACAAGGTGACGATGGTCCAGCGCGCCGACAATCAGGTGCTGTTCTACTGGGCGCAGAAGAAGGAATAGTCCGCGTCTGATCGCTCGTCCCGGACAGCGATGAGCTGTCCGGGACGATTCTTTCGAAGGTTCCGGGTAGAAGTTTTGTCCGGGACGCAGCGATCAAGAGATTGTATATGTTCGCTTTCATCATCCGGCGTGCCCTCCAGGCCATCGGCGTTCTTCTGGCCGTCGGAATTATTTCGTTCGCGATGTTTCGCTTTGCCGGCGATCCGGTGAACCAGATCGTCTCCCTCGATACCCCCGCCGCGGAACGGGAGCAGGTCCGCCGCTCTCTCGGGCTCGACGATCCGGTGCCGGTGCAGTTCCTGCGCTATCTCACCAGCGCGGCCCAGGGCAATTTTGGCGTGTCCTATCAGTTCCGGCAGCCGGTCTCGGATCTCCTGGCCGAGCGCATGCCGGCAACTCTGGAGCTGGCCCTGTGCGCCACGTTGTTCGCCACCGGTTTCGGCGTGCTGATGGGCGTCTATTCGGGACTGAAACGAGACAGCTTCCTGGCGAAGGTGTTCCAGACCATTTCGCTGATCGGCATCTCGCTCCCGACCTTCCTGATCGGCATTCTGCTGATCTATCTCTTCTCCGTGACCCTCGGATGGCTGCCGTCGTTCGGGCGCGGCGACACTGTCCGACTCGGCTGGTGGACGACCGGTCTTCTCACGCTGTCGGGCCTGAAGGCGCTGATCATGCCCTCTATCACGCTGGGCCTGTTCCAGATGACGCTGATCATGCGCATCGTTCGGGCCGAGATGCTGGAGGTGCTTCGCACCGACTACATCAAGTTCGCACGGGCGAGGGGGCTTACCACCCGCGCCATTCATTTCGGACACGCGCTCAAGAACACGCTGGTGCCGGTCATCACCATCGTTGGCCTGCAATTCGGCTCGGTGATCGCGTTCGCGATCATCACGGAGACCGTGTTCCAGTGGCCGGGCATGGGCCTGCTGTTCGTCCAGGCCGTACAGAACGTCGATATCCCGATCATGGCCGCCTACCTCATGCTGGTGGCGCTGATCTTCGTGGCGATCAACCTCGCCGTCGACATCCTCTACACCATCGTCGATCCTCGCCTGAGGACCACGATCCGGCAACCGGCCTGAGGAGGCGACCATGGCGGAAGCAATTCAAGCGGCGCCCGCGCCTCAGTCCCAACAGACGACCTGGATCGGCCGTTTTTTCGACAGCGATATCTGGGCGAGCTTCAAGCGTTCCAAGCTGACGATGGCGGCCGCCTTCGTGACGGTCCTGTTCATGGCGTCGGCCGTCCTCGCCGGCCTTCTGTCGCCCCAGGATCCCTTCGATCCCGCACAGCTCGAGCTGATGAACAGCCGGCTCCCGCCGATCTGGAGCGCGGAAGGACAGATGCCCTTCATGCTCGGCACGGACGAACAGGGCCGCGACATCTTCTCGGCCATTCTCTACGGTCTGCGGATCTCGCTCGCCGTCGGCTTCCTTGGCGTTGCTTTCTCGGCGACGCTCGGTATCGCGCTCGGCCTGATCGCCGGCTATGTGGGCGGTACCACGGATGCGGTCATCATGCGCATCGCCGATGTGCAGCTGACCTTCCCGGCCATCCTAATCGCCCTTCTCGTCGACGGCGTGGTGAAGTCGGTGCTCGGCGGCCAGCTCGACGGCGTGACGACGCTCTCGGTGCTGGTCTTCTCCATCGGCCTGAGCTTCTGGGTGCAATATGCCCGCACCGTGCGTGGTTCGGTGATGGTGGAGAAGAACAAGGACTACATCGCCGCCGCGCGGCTCATCGGCCTGCCGGCGCCTGTCATCATGTTCCGGCACGTCCTGCCCAATGTGCTGGGTCCGGTGCTGGTCATCGCCACCATCAACCTTGCGCTCGCGATCATCACCGAGGCGACCCTGTCCTTCCTCGGCACCGGCATGCCGGAAACCATGCCGTCGCTCGGTACCCTCATCCGCATCGGCAACAACTACCTGTTCTCCGGCGAATGGTGGATTGTGGCCTTCCCCGGCATCGCTCTGGCGCTTCTCGTGCTTGCCATCAACCTCCTGGGCGATTGGCTGCGAGATGCACTCAATCCGAAGCTGCGATGAGAGAGGGAGCATCCATGGTTCAACCGGTCCTCTCCGTCCGCGATCTGCGCGTCGAGTTCGTCACCCGGCGCGGTATCCTGAAAGCCATTGACGGCATCTCCTTCGACATCGGCAAGGGCGAGGTGCTCGGCGTCGTCGGTGAATCCGGCGCCGGCAAGTCGGTGACGGGTTCCGCCGTCATCGGGCTCATCGATCCGCCGGGGCGCATCGCCGGCGGCGAGATTCGGCTTTCCGGCATGCGCATCGATAACCTGCCGCCGGAAGAGATGCGCAAGGTGCGCGGCAAGCGCATCGGCATGATCTTCCAGGATCCGCTCACCAGCCTCAACCCGCTCTACCGGGTCAGCGAGCAGCTGATCGAGACCATCCGCACGCACACGAACCTTAATGCCGCGGCGGCGAGGAAACGCGCCATCGATCTTCTGGCTGAGGTCGGCATCCCGGCGCCGGACAAGCGGATCGACAGTTATCCGCACGAGTTCTCGGGCGGCATGCGTCAGCGCGTCGTGATCGCGCTCGCCCTTTGCGCGGAGCCCGAACTCATCATTGCCGACGAGCCGACGACCGCTCTCGATGTGTCGGTTCAGGCGCAGATCATCGCACTTCTGAAGCGGCTCGGACGCGAACATGGCACGGCCATCATGCTGGTCACGCACGATATGGGCGTGATCGCGGAAACCGCGGATCGCGTGGCCGTCATGTATGCCGGCCGCATTGCGGAGATCGGGCCGGTGCGTGAGGTGGTGCAGAATCCTCTGCATCCCTATGCCAAGGGCCTGATGGGGGCCATTCCGTCGCTTGAGAACGATACGGATCGCCTCGTGCAGATCCCAGGCTCTATGCCACGCCTCTCGGCTATTCCGCCCGGATGTGCCTTCAATCCGCGCTGCCCTTATGTGTTCGACCGCTGCCGGGTCGAGCGGCCCGAGCCCATCCAGCACAGCGAGCATCGCGTCGCCTGCCATCTCTACGATCAATCTTCCGTCCGGTCGGAGGCCGTCGCGTGACCGAGAAAACTTACGTCGAAGTCAAAGACCTCCGCCGCGTGTTCGACGTCTCCAAGCCCTGGCTCAACCGGGTGCTGGAGGGAGGCGAGAAACAGTACCTGAAGGCCGTCGACGGCGTCTCCTTCACCATCGCCAAGGGCGAGACGTTTGCGCTCGTTGGTGAATCCGGCTCCGGCAAATCGACGGTGGCACGGATGGTGGTGGGTCTTCTGCCGCCCTCGGGCGGCGAGGTGTTGATCGACGGCATCTCCATGTCGAGCCGCGCCGCTTCCGTCGAACGCCAGCGCCTGCGTCGCCGCATCCAGATGATCTTCCAGGATCCCTATGCCAGCCTCAATCCGCGCTGGCAGGTGGATCGCATTGTGGCGGAGCCGATCCGGGCGTTTCGCCTGATCGAAAGCGAGAAGGACATCGCCGACAGAGTCGGGGAGTTGCTGTCGCTGGTCGGTCTGCACCCGGCGGACGGCAAGAAATACCCACACGAATTCTCAGGCGGTCAGCGACAGCGCATCGCCATCGCCCGCGCGCTCGCCTCCGATGCTGAGTTCATCGTCTGCGACGAGCCGACCTCGGCGCTGGACGTGTCCGTGCAGGCGCAGATCCTGAACCTCATGCGCGATCTGCAGGATCGTCTGGGGCTGACCTATCTGTTCATCAGCCACAACCTTGCCGTGGTGCGCCACATGGCGAGCCGCATCGGCGTCATGTATCTCGGCCGCATCGTCGAGATCTCCAACGGCCGCGAGCTCTTCGCCCATCCGAAGCATCCCTATACCCGGATGCTTCTCGATGCGGTGCCGGACGTGGGCATGACCGGGCGCCAGCGCATTCCCGTGCAGGGCGAGATTCCGAACCCGATCAATCCGCCCTCCGGTTGCACCTTCAACCCGCGCTGCCCCTTCGCCAACGACCGCTGCCGGACGGAAATTCCGCCGCTGCTGGCAGGCGTGGCCTGTCACGCGATCCATGAGGGGCGATTGGCTATCGACGCTGCGGCATAGGCGGCCGGGCCGCTCTCACGCAAATAGTTGACTCAGTCAACAATATGCGAAACTCTGCGCGGCAAGGAGGCGGCCATGTCTCATATGCCGGAATTGCCGACGGACGGGCAGATCGAGAAGGTCCGGAGCTTCAATCGCTTCTACACGCGCCATATCGGCCTTCTGAACGAGGGGTTGCTCGAAAGCGCGTTCTCACTGACCGAGGCGCGGGTTCTCTATGAACTGGCTCATCGCGGTCCGGTGACCGCGGCGGATCTGGGGCGGGAACTCGGTCTCGATGCCGGCTATCTCAGCCGCCTTTTGAAGAGGTTCGACGCTCAGGGACTGATCGAGCGCTCCCCGTCGCAAGATGACAGGCGCCAGTTTCTGCTCTCGCTCACCGATCAGGGGCACGCGGCCTTCGAGCCGCTGAACCAAGCCTCCGCGACGCAGGTCGCGGCCATGCTGCTCGCGCTCTCAGAGAGCGAGCGCGAGAGGCTGGTCCGAGCCATGGGCACGGTCGAGCGCCTCATCGGCGACGGCCAGGAGCCCGATCCTCCGTACATTCTGCGTCCGCATCAAGTCGGAGATATCGGCTGGATCGCGCATCGGCAGGGATTGCTTTACGCTCGGGAATACGGCTGGGACGAAAGCTTCGAGGCTCTGGTGGCGGAGATCGCCGCCGCCTTCGTCAAGAATTTCGATCCGCAATGGGAGCGCTGCTGGATCGCGGAGCGGGACGGGGAGGTGGTCGGCAGTGTGTTCGTTGTGCGCCATTCCGACGAGGTCGCGAAGCTCCGGCTGCTCTATGTGGAACCGTCCGCCAGGGGGCTCGGTCTCGGGCGTCGGCTCGTCGATGAATGTATCGGTTTCGCCAGAGCCAAGGGTTACAAGACGCTGACCCTATGGACCAATGATATCCTTGTGGCGGCCCGCAGCATCTATCAGGCGACCGGCTTCCGGTTGGTGAAGGAGGAGGCGCATCGCTCCTTCGGAAAGGATCTCGTCGGGCAGACCTGGGATCTCGACCTGTGAGACACCAGGAAGGGCTTGCCCTGGTGGCCGCGGCGGCGACCGGCATTCAGGTTGGCGCCGCCATGGTCGCCACGCGCTTCGTGGTCCACGACATCGGTCCGGCATCGCTGGCTTTCCTGCGCTATGCCATCGCCGTTCTGTGCCTGGTTCCGCCCTTGCTGATGAGCGCGCGCGTGCGGTTTGCGACACGCGACCTTCTCGTCGTCATGGCTCTCGGCATCGTGCAGTTCGGCGTTCTGATCGCGCTCCTGAATCTCAGCCTTCAATTCATCTTGTCAACTCGCGCGGCACTCCTGTTCGCAACGTTCCCGCTGATGACCATGATCATCGCGGCTTGTCTCGGACGCGAGCATCTGACCGGGGCGAAAGTCGCGGGAGTGGCTCTGACCGTCGTCGGCGTGGGAGCGGCCCTGGGCGAGCGGTTGGTCACTGAGAGTGGAACCGGCGAATGGCTGGGAGCGATTCTGGTGCTCGCCGCAGCCCTGTGCGGCGCCCTATGCTCGGTGCTGTACCGGCCTTATCTCGCCCGCTATCCGACTCTGCCCGTCGGCACGTGGGCCATGTTGGCGTCGGTCGTCGCCCTTGCTGCACCCGCAGGCATGGAGGGGCTTTTCACGGAGACCTCGCGCCTCGATCCATCGGGATGGCTGATCGTCCTGCTCATCGGCCTGTCGAGCGGGATCGGCTATGTGCTCTGGCTCTGGGCGCTCAAGCATACAACGCCGACACGGGTGACAGTTTTTCTCTCGTTGAGTCCGATTACGGCGGCCTTGCTCGGTGTTGCACTCCTTGGCGAACCATTCACGCCCGGCGTGTTATTAGGGCTCGGGGGCGTCGTTGCCGGACTTTGGCTTGCTACCAGAACGCCGGTTGCCTCGAGCGATAACGATGTCTGAAGCAGACGGCTCTGTAAGGCGAGCGAGGCTAGGCTCATATCTGATGCAAAGATATTGATGATGAAATTTCAGGCATTTCTTTAGAATAATTATAGATTATATGGTGTATCGAGCGATCTGTTTTCGAGTGGATGGTTCAATTTTCTTTGTATTTCTTGCGATTGAAGCTGGGCAATTAATAAGCTTTGCTTTCACGCGGATAGTCATCACAACCTTGTGTGATGAAATTGTGTTTGGGAAACGATCCTCAATGACGGCGTTTAGCCTCTGTCCTACGTGGCGATCAGCCATGTCTAGGTAAAGCACAGGAGGCCTATATGAAAAAATTCGCAATCTTTGCCGGTGCTGGATTCATGGTTCTCGGCGGCATGGGTGCCGCCATCGCGCAGCCATCTCCTATTTCCGGAACGCCGGGCTCTCTCTTCCCGGACGCGGCTCCGCACGAAATCCGGTACATCAATGGTGTACCTTGCCGGACCATTTATGACCACAGCTCCAAGCAGCGCATTCCGATCGCGTGTGCCGGCCAGGTCAGCGGTGTCGTGGCGCCTGTGGCTGGTGACGTCGTGACGACTGGTAGCATAGCCCCCGCTCCAGTAGGCCCGATGATGGGTGCTCCCGTCCCGATGGCTTCGCCCGATCCTTATGCGGCGCCGCATGAGATCCGCGTCATCAACGGCGTGCCCTGCCGCACCGTTTACGATCCGCAGTCCGGTGGTCGCATTCCGGTTGCCTGCGGGCGTTAAGGAAAGATCTCATCGACCACAAGACGCGGGCCATTTGGCCCGCGTCTTCTTTTCCCAATCAACTCAGGCCTCCTATTCGGCGGCTTGTCTCAAAGGCAGGAAGCCGATGGACTGGCGCTGCGGGCCTTCCTGTTTCAGGGTCCGGACCATGTCCTCGTATTCCCGTTCCATTTCGGGCGTGACGGAAGGACGTGTCTCCCGCAGGGCGTGCTCGAAATGGGCCATGGTCACGTGCTCGGCCTGCAAGGATTCCCTCAGGGCGAGGAGACCGGCTCGGCGCGTGAGGTCTTCGAGATCCGCGCCGGTAAAACGGCTCGTTCGTTCGGCGATCGTGTCCAGATCCACATCCGGATCGAGCGGCATGTCCTTGGTGTGGATGCCAAGAATATGGCGGCGTCCCTGCGCATCAGGAACAGGTACATAGATCAGCTCGTCGAAACGACCGGGCCGGAGGAGGGCAGGATCGATCAGATTCGGTCGGTTGGTGGCCGCCATGACCACGACGCCCTGCAGTTCTTCAAGGCCATCCATTTCGGCGAGGATCGTGTTCACCACACGCTCCGTCACCGCAGGTTCGCCGAGCCCGCCGCCGCGCACTGGCGCGAGGGAGTCTATCTCATCGATGAAGATCACCGTCGGAGCGACCTGCCGGGCGCGGGCGAAGAGCCGGGACACCTGTTGCTCGGATTCTCCATACCATTTCGAGAGAAGATCGGAGGATTTCGTCGCCACGAAATTGGCCTGGGCTTCGCGGGCGACGGCCTTTGCCAGGAGCGTCTTGCCGGTGCCGGGTGGACCGAAGAGCAGGAAGCCCTTCGCTGGGCGGATGCCGAGTCGGCGGAAGGATTCCGGACTTTTCAAGGGAAGCTCGACACCTTCGCGCAGCCGCGTGCGTGCCTCTTCGAGGCCACCGATATCGTCCCAGGTCACGTTCGGCACCTGGATCATGATCTCACGCAGGGCTGAAGGCTGGACACGCTTCATGGCATTGCTGAAATCCTGCCGCGTGACCTGCAAGCTCTCGAGCACATCGGAGGGAATGCCGTCCCTCAGATTGATGCCTGGCAGAATGCGGCGGAGAGAATCCATGGCGGCCTCGCGGGAGAGGGCGGCCAGATCGGCTCCGACGAAGCCATAAGTTGTGCGGGCGATATCGTCGAGATTTACGTCCTCGGCCAAGGGCATGCCGCGGGTGTGAATGCCCAGGATTTCCCGGCGTCCGGACTCGTCCGGAACGCCGATGACAATCTCGCGATCGAAGCGGCCTGGGCGCCGCAGGGCCTCGTCTATCGCCTCACGCCGATTCGTCGCGCCAATGACCACAATGTTCTGACGTGGTTCCAACCCGTCCATCAGGGTGAGGAGCTGCGCCACGATGCGTCGCTCGACCTCACCCGTGACCTCCTCGCGCTTGGGCGCGATGCTATCGATCTCGTCGATGAAGACGATGGCGGGTGCGTTCTGCTCCGCTTCCTGAAAGACTTGCCGCAGCCGCTGTTCGGATTCGCCGTAATGCTGGCCCATAATCTCGGGGCCGGCGATGTGAAAGAACTGCGCTTCCGTCTCGTTGGCGACGGCCCGCGCCAGGCGGGTCTTGCCGGTGCCGGGCGGGCCGTAGAGCAGCACTCCCTTCGGCGGATCGATGCCGAGGCGCTGGAACAGTTCCGGATGGCGAAGCGGTAGTTCCACCATTTCGCGGACCTGATCGACCGTGCTGCCGAGACCGCCGATATCGTCATAGGTCACGTCAGCCCGCCGCGCCTCCCGTGGTTCCTCGAATTGTGGACGCAGCTCGATCTCGGTCTCGGCCGTCACATGCACGATGCCGCGCGGCTGGGTCGAGACCACGACAAGACGGATTTCCTGGAGGCCGTAAGCCGGGATGTTGAGGAGGCCACGCAGCTCCTCCGGCAGCCTTTGATCCGCGGAGCGTTGCGAATAGACCGAGGTCGAAATCACATCGCCTGCCGTGAGCGGGCGCTGATAGAAGGTGCGTTTCAGGGCGTCGCCCGAGCCCTGTAGGCGCAGGCCTTTCTGGGCTGGAGCGAGCACGACGCGGGTCGCGGGGCGGACCTCGACCCGCTTCACTTCTACATGATCGCCGCTGCCCACGCCGGCATTGACGCGCTGCAGACCATCGAGGCGGATGATGTTCAGGCCCTCATCCTCCGGGTAGGGTGTAACGGCGATGGCCGTGGTGTGGCGCTTGCCCACGATCTCGACCGCTTGGCCTTCCTGAATGCCGATTTCGGCAAGGGACTGGCGGCTTATGCGCGCAATGCCACGGCCTGAATCGTCCGGCCGGGCATTCGCGACTTGGAGGCGTACACTCTGCCCATCCTCTGCCATTGCTGTCTCCCCATCGTTCGAGCGGTTTTTGATGCGATGGCAGGTGAGGGAAAGAGACTCTGAGGTTCAGGCTTCCCGAGTGCCACGCGTTCGGGATTTCGCAGGCTGTTGCAGGCGGCGAAACCGCAGGGCCAACGCCACATGCCTGGAATTGTTGCAGGCGATGACCCTGCAAGCTGTACGCTAAGACGAGATCCGATTCGATGGCGCCCAGAGTTTTCTGAGGGACGCTTCTACCTCATCCTCACTGGATGGTGGCGCGAGCAGGGCGCCGGTTGCGGGCATGAAGGGTGCGATCATGGGAAACTTCACGGATCCATCGGCGCCTGCTTCGGCAACCTCTGAAGGCGGATCGATCAACTCCCAGCTGTCGAACAGATCCATGGACGAGTGGCCGGGAAGGTTCGGGCCGAGATAGGGCACGATCTCGATCCACGGCCTGCCAGTGGGGCGAGGCGTGACCTTGGTGACCCGCCCGAAGAAGCGCGTCAGAGGGCAACGGACGAAGTCGCCAGGGATCGGCATGCGGGCCCGCTCGAACTCCAATGCTGCTTCGGCTTCCTGGAGCTCAGCCCGCAGCTTGGCCACGCGCGCTTCCAATTCCACAACGCGCTTCGTGCAGGGGCTCTCATGTTCCTGGGTCAGCGTCGAGACCAAGGACAAGCTTTTGTCCGAATCGATATCCGTCACTGGAAATGCCCTCATGACGGTCCTCCCATCCTCTATCGATTTTGGAGCGTCCGGCCGCAAGGGCAAGGCTCCCAGAAGATGGAGATGGAACTGAACCTTGGCGCATGAGGGTTATAGACAGGATGGGCTTGAGAACAGGAGACGGAATGGGTCTTCGACGCCGGATGGCAGGGCAGGTGGGTGGCATCCTGGCGGCGACGCTGGTGCTTGCCTCGGCCGCTATGGCGCAGGATCCGATACCACCGCTGCCTCCGCCAAGGCCGGATCGCCCGGCTGAGCCACTGCCTCCGCCGAGGCCTGTTTTCAAGGTTGAGCCGGAGACCGAGCAGCGCGCGGAAGAAGTGCCGCGGAACGAGACGCCCCTCACGCAGCAGGCCGAGTTGGACAGCGAAGACAAGGATTGCCTGCAACGCCTCACTCAGCGTGGCCTGCGCTTCGAGAGCCGCCCGCCGGTGAAAGAGAACGGTTGCGGGATCGAGAACCCGGTTCTCGTCTCCGCGCTTCCCAATGGTGTCACAGTCGTACCGGCATCGCTGATGGGCTGTCCTGCAGCGGAGAGCATCGCTCGCTGGATGAGCGACGTGGTCGCGCCGGAAGCCGAGCGGCAGTTCCAGACCACCCCAACGAAGCTTCTCATCGGCACCTCCTATCAGTGCCGCGACCAGCGCAATGGCGCAAAGCTCAGCGAGCATGCCTTTGGCAATGGGCTCGATATCATGGGTTTCGAATTCGCCAAGCGGGCCGCGTTGACGATAGGCAGCCATGCAGAGAACTCTCCCGAGGCGACATTTCAGTCAACGATCCGGAAGGCCGCCTGTCCGATCTTCAACACGGTGCTCGGCCCCGGTTCGGACGCTTCCCACGGCGACCATCTTCATCTCGATCTGCGTCAGCGCAAAGGCGACTACCGCATTTGCCAATAAGCTTACGGAACAGCAGATGCGGCCAGGGCTTTGTTTGTCCGTGACCTGGCCCATGGAGCGTTTCATGAAAATCGTTGCGTATGCCCTTGTTGGGATCGTTGGACTCTCAAGCTTTGTCCTGGCTGCGCCTCAGAAGTTGGACCTGGGATCCGTCAATAAGGCTGAGTGGCCAGCCAAAAGCGGCAGGGACAAGGAGAACGAGATCGATCCGGCTCTCGTCAGGACACAGGTGCTGCTCGACCGGGCTCGTTTCTCGCCGGGCGTCATCGATGGGCACAACGGCGAGAATCTGCGAAATGCCATCAAGGCATTCGAAAAGGAGCGCGGCCTGAAACCGGACGGATCCCTCGATGAGGAGCTATGGGCAAAGCTCAATGAGACCTCCTCGGACCCGGCTCTGATCGAATACACGATCCGGGAAGAGGATGTGAAAGGTCCCTTCGTCGATATCCCTGACAAGCTGGAGGAGCAGGCGGGTCTGGATCGGCTCGGCTATTCCAGTCCGGAGGAGCTTCTGGCCGAAAGGTTTCATATGGACGTCGATCTGCTCAAAGCCCTGAATCCCGGTAAGAGCCTCGACAAGGCGGGGACATCCGTCGTCGTTGCCAACGTCGAGGCAAAGCCGGCACTAGAGAATTTGGGAAAGGCCGCGAAGATTGAGATCGTCAAAAGAGAGCACGTCTTACGCGTCCTCGACAAAGATGGAGCCTTGGTTGCGGTCTATCCGGCGTCCATCGGTAGCGAGGAGAAACCTGCGCCCAGCGGAACGCACAAGGTGCGCGCGGTGGCTCCGAGCCCGAACTACACCTACAACCCGGATTACGCTTTCAAGGGCGTGAAGGCCAAGGAGAAGTTCGAGATCAAGCCCGGCCCGAACAACCCGGTCGGGAGTACCTGGATCGACCTTTCCGTCGAGTCCTTCGGTATCCATGGAACGCCCGAGCCCGAAAAGGTCGGCAAGGCCTATTCGCGGGGCTGTGTGCGGCTGACGAACTGGGACGTGGAGGAGTTGTCGAAGATGGTCGAGAAGGGAACGCCGGCGGAGTTCATCGATTAGTGCCGGCGCTCCTTATGCTTGGCTCAGTCGTCGTTGGCGGAGTTCAGCTGATCTGGCCTAAGACCCTCGTCCACTTCGGCGTCATGCGCCCTGACGAGCCATTCCAGCTGCTCCTGCAGGAAGTCGGGATCACTATGGAAGCGCATGGCGCAGGCGACAAGAAAGACTGCGATCTCGGGCAGATCCTCGTCCCCCAGATCCGGAAGAATCAGCTCGAGTTCTGTCATGTTGCCGGAGGTCAGGATGGCGGCCTCGTTGGGAGGGATGACGTTACCGATGCTGTCAGAGTCTCGTGTCATTAGTTGTTCCTAAACCCTACATGCGAAGTTGCGACGCGGCGTTTTCATTGCGGCCATGCCAGACTGTAGTTCGTTCGAACCTGTATCGCTTTGTTCTATTTGTTCTATGGCGCGGGCCGACAGGGTAAAGGTTTAGCTGCCACGTCACAGCGCCTCGGCAAGCAAAAGCCCTGCCACAGGTTCTGCGGCAGGGCCAGGATGCTGCGAGCTGCAGAGCTTACGGATAGGTGCAGACGTAACGCATCCCGTTCGTCGCCAGGAAGGTTCCTGTTCCCGGATCGTAGGAGCGGTACTTGCGCGCGCAATAGGCCGCGACCTGCGGATCGACGACGCCGGGCGGCGGCGGAGCGGCAGGCTGTGCCTGGGCCTGGTTTGCGATGGCGCCTGCAATCAGGGCACCCGCTGCGAGGCCTGCAACGCCGGCGGCAACGGCGGCGCCATTGTCGCGGCGATAGTAGTACCGATCACGGTAGTAAGGGCGATAGCCGCGGCGATAGTACTGGGCGTAGCTCTCGTTCGGGTACGGCTGGTCGACCTGAGGCAACGGACGGCTCTGGAGAGGGGTGGCGCCGGCCGGCAATGCCGACACGAGCATTGCCGCTCCCACCAGGGCCGTTATGAATTTACGCATATCAAACTCCTCGTTTGCAAAAGCTCCGACAAAGGGCCCGTTTATAATCGGGCGAAATATAGCGCTACCGGCCAAGCTTGCACAATCCCGATCTTGAGCGAGTTATGGAGCTAATATTTTTAGCGGTATTTGTAATTCGTGTTCGATTTTGAGAAGAAATAGATAGGTTTAGTTTGAAAGTTGCTTTGTTATTTGAAGTTTTGAGCGGCCATATATTGCAGTGTAACGGAATTATTGTGTGAAAATGATTGCTGGTGTGGCGTAGATATATATTCATATGAAATTGCTTATCTATCCAGGGAGTGCCTCAAGGGGATGAGGAGGTTGTTTCTCAAGGGCGGCACTGGATTTTTTGCAATAAATCGCCGATGATGTATGTGTTCTATTATAATCTCTCTTGGCTTGGGAACTTATGCTCCGCCTCACGTTCCTCGTGTCTGTGATCGCCTTCGTGGGGGGCTGGATGCCTGCTCATGCGGCCGAGCCTTTGTCTCCTGCCAAAGGGACCGTCTTGTTGACGATTTCCGGTAATATCGAGCAAACGAACGCTCCCGGGCGAGCGGAGTTCGATCGAGACATGCTGGAGGCGTTAGGACGGAAGTCATTCAAGACAACTTTCGTCATGAGCGGGAAAACACATCTTTTCGAAGGAGTATCTCTGCGTGCTGTCCTGGAGAGGATAGGGAGCAAGGGCACCGTTATTCGGGCTTCCGCCTTGAACGACTATGAGATCGATATCCCCTGGGACGATCTTAAGTACGATCCTCTCATTGCGATGTCGGCCGATGGCGAGGTGTTGAAGCTTCGGGACAAAGGGCCTTTGTGGATCGTCTATCCGCGCGACGATCATAGCGCATTGCGCGATGATATTCACGACTCTCGCTGGGTCTGGCAACTCAACCGGCTGCGCATCGTACGGCCATGAAGCTCAAGCTGAAAAATTACAAGGCTGCTTTGGTCACCCTCGTTGCAATTGCAGTGCTTGCACTTTCGCTCGCGTTCACCGTGTGGCGGTTGCTCAATGTGGAGCAAGACCTTCGGCGAGAAGATACGCATACGAACCTGTGGCAAATTTCCCAGACCCAGTTCGAAGCAGCGGTTCTCGCGGAAAGTTTGGCCCGCGCAGCGATGGGAGAAACCTTTCTTGATCCGGAACAGGCGCCAAGCTTTCGGCTCGCGATCTTAATCAGCCGTCTATCCGTCCTTTTGGAAGGGCCGCAAGGTCATGTCATCGACAGGATTGGCGCACTTTCGGGTCTCAAGCAGACTTATCTTCAGTTAACTTATGCAGAACCGCTTCTCGAGAATGGCATCGATCCCCAGAATGCCCAGCTGCTGAGGGTGCAGGTCCGCGATCTTGCTTATCAGCTGAGAGGGATAGCCAACAAGGTCATGCTGCTGAACCGTGATGAAACGGCAGCAAAGCGTTCCATGTATTTGCGCTACGTTTTCGAAAGTTTTGCCTTCATTATCGGAATTGCGATGAGCGCCGCTTTCCTTGTTGTGCGCCTGTTCAAGGGCATGCAGGAAGCAAGCCAGGCCAAGCAGCTTCTCAAGCAGGAACAGGAACTTTCCGACCTGGTCATCAACAACATCAGCAATCAGGGCATCGTCATGTTCGATGGCCAGCTTCGATGCTTGCTCTGGAATCCGGGCATGGAAGACCTGCTGAGCCTCAAGTCCGATCAGGCGATCGGGCAACAGATACAGGACCTTGATCCCATTTTCGCCCAGGAGGATGTGATTGGTTCTCTCGTTCGGGCAACGGAGGGGACGAGCTCGATCTTCGAGAATGAGGCAACGTCATCGGACGGGCAGGAACGGTGCCTGGAGGTCAACTGCTTCCCCGTCTATATGGCCGAACGCAAGCTCGGCATCGCCTTCATGCGTGACGTGACCGAGCAATGGCTTGCCCGCAAACAGGCTGAACGTCAGAATTTCGATCTTGAAATCAAGGTTCTTCAGCGGACAGCGGCCCTGCGTCAGGCCGAACGTCGCCTGATCGCGGCGATCAATTCGGCATCGGAAGGATTTGCGGCCTTCGATTGGACAGGGAAACTTCTTTTCGCCAACGAGCAGATCTGGGCGGCTGCGCCCGTGTCCCTGTGGTGCCACGAGGAGATGAGCCTGTCCAACTTTCTGCGATGTTTCGCCATGTGCGAAGGCGCCGACATGCGGCTCGTGAATGCGCAGCCTCCGTTCGAAGAGGTCGAATTCGATCTTCTGGTGAAGAAGGATACCTGGGCGCGCCTTTCCCTAACGAAAGCCGATGGGGCGACGATCTTCGTGCGCCTGACCGACATCACCGGTTACAAGCAGGTTGCAAGGGCTCTTGAATCGGCCCTTGATCGCGAGCGTGAGACCACGAATGCCTATCGGAACTTCGTGTCCATGGTATCTCACCAGTTCCGGACGCCTTTGGCCATTCTGGACTCCAGTGCCCAGCGCATTCTACGCCGTGGATCGGAGCTCACCAATGATGAGCTTGTCACCCGCATCCAGAAAATTCGGAATGCCGGTACGAGGCTGACGCGCCTCGTGGAAAGCGTGCTGAACGCAGCCAAACTCGATGCCGGTACGATCGAGGTCAATCCGGCCTCCTACAATCTGGTCGATCTCGTCATGGACATCTGCGAGCGGCAGCGCGAGGTCAGCTCGCAGGCCGATATCCGCTTCGATGTCCCGGATGTTCCTGTCAGGGTCTATTGCGACGGCATGCTGATCGAGCAGGTGGTCGTCAATCTCCTGTCAAATGCCATCAAGTATTCAGGCGATACGCCAGTCGTCGAGATCAAGATCTGGATGGATGGATCCCGCGCCTTCTGCTCTGTCCGTGACTGGGGCATCGGAATTCCTGCGGATGAATTGCCGAAGATCTTCGATCGGTTCTACCGCGCGCGTACCGCATCGGGTATTGCCGGAACGGGTATTGGATTGAATTTCGCTCAGAGGATCATGCACTTGCATGGGGGTGAAATTCAGGTCGAGAGCTATGAGGCAGCAGGATCCTTGTTTACGTTCGACCTGCCCATAGCCAATGCCGATCAAACGCAACAGGCTGCATAAGTGACTGAAACCAATGAATGCAAAAAAACAATTCTTTGCGTTGAAGACGAAGACGATCTGAGGGGAGATATCGCCGAGGAGCTGGAGGCGGCCAATTATCGCGTGCTCCAGGCCGCGAACGGCAGCGAGGCGCTCAACCTCCTGGAAAAGCACCGTCCCGACCTTGTCTTGTGCGATATCACCATGCCCGGCCTTGGCGGCTACGACGTGCTCAAGGCCTTGCGCGAGCAGGGCACAATGTCCGACGTTCCCTTCATCTTTTTGACGGCACTCGCCGAGCGGAACGACGTTCTCAGCGGCAAGCAGGCGGGAGCGGACGATTATCTCGTCAAGCCGATCGATTACGAGATTCTGCTGGCGACCATCTCTGCCCGTCTCGACCAGGTCGCTCGCGTTCAAACGAGCGCCGTCCACAGGGCGGAGGAATCCTGGCAGGAGATCCTGAAATCGTCGAAGGGACGTACGGTCGACGCCCTGTACAAGGCAACCTTCGCCTTCGACCGCTTTCTCGTCGGCGTCGTGATTGTCGACGAGAGCGGCAGCGTCCGCGTGATGAACAAGGAAGCGCAACGCATTCTGGCCGAGGATGACGGCTTGAGCGCCTCGCAGGGCATCCTGAAGGGTTCCGTGGCCAAGCAGAACAGCAAGCTCTATTCCGCCATCGAAAAGGCCTTCGAGGAGGAGTCGCTGGATGAGATCGTCTCGTTCCCGAGGATCTCCGGTGGGCGACCTTACCTTGTCCTGATCCCCGGACAACGCTTCTCCGTGGAGGAGAGGCCGGAAGCCGTCGTCCTGCTCGTGATCGACACGGAGCAGCGAGCCAAGGTCTCGGGCGACACGCTGGTCCGGCTCTACAACCTGACGCCCTCTGAAACTCGGGTGGCCCTCATGCTGATCGACGGCAAGCGTCTCGATCAGATCGCCGAAGTGCTCGAGGTCGCCCAGACCACGGTCGTCTTCCATCTGAAGAATCTGTTCAGGAAGACCGATACCAACCGTCAAGCGGATCTGGTTCGCGTGCTGCTGTCGGTGCCGCTGCGCAGCGCCGGCGCCTGATCAGGTTGGCTGAAATCGTTAAGGGGCGAGCGAGGGCTTTAAGAGCTTGATCACCATTCCGGCAAGATCGGCTTATGCCCAAGCTTTGCCACATTCTGTTCAGCTTTCAGAGAGGTTTTGAACAGTATATCTCATGACATGAAGGGGAAGGCATGCAGCCTCCCTCCTGTCGTAGGTGATGATCATGAAGATCTTCCGTCTTGTTTCCGGTACTGCTGCGGCTCTGGCGCTGGTCACCGGCCTGGCTGCCGCTCAACCGGCTGCAGCGCGTGATCGCCTGTCTCCCGGTGCCGCGGTGGCTCTCGGAGCTCTGGGAGGTCTTGCGGTCGGTGCCGCCGTTGGGGCGGCCGTCGCTCAACCTCAGCCTCCGGTCGTCTATCGCGCGCCTCCGCCGCCCCCGCCGCCCGTCTATGTGGAAGAGCGTCGGCCGGTTTATTACGAGCGCCCGGTCCGCGAGGTCTATGTGGAGCGCTGCTTCACGGAGCGTTACCGGGAATGGGTTCCCGGCTGGGGCTGGGAGCATCGCAGCCGCCGCGTCTGCCGCTAAGGATTTGAGAGAGGGCCCGCTTCTGGCGGGCCTTTTCTTTTGACGTCCTCGAAACGGGGATTCGGCTGCCGCGTTGAAAGCATGAAATCTCATGGAGCTCTGCCATGACGGGCACACCGAAAGATCCTGCCGCTTCCGATCAGACGAAGCTCAATCCAGGCGATCAGGCCGAGCCGGGAACTCCGGGCGCGGGCGAGAATGTCTGCCCGGAATGCAAGGGCAGCGGCCGCATTGGCGTCACGCCATGCCCGATCTGCGGCGGCACGGGCACGATCATCGAGGGGATCGGCGGGGCTTAGGATTTGTCCGGCTTCGCCATCCAGCGGATGAGCGGCATGAGCGGAACGATCCAGATCAGGCCGAGCACGATATAGGCGACGGTCTGAAGGAGCTTCGGCGCCTGCGTGATCCGGCCTTCGGCAACCGCCATCGCGAACAGCGCATAGACAATGATGAAGGTCAGCATCACCACTGTGCCGATCAGCTTGCGTGAGCGAGAGCCCATGGCCGAAACCCCTCAATCATCAAAGTCGTGTCGCTGCGGTGCGTCACCGGCATGAATTGCCTCCAGGAGACAGAGCCTCTATGTGACGTCCGTATCCTGGGTTCAAGCCCTAATCGACGATGAGAGTGAGCATGGCTGTCGCAGCCTCCACCGAGGGCGTGCCGCTGGCGCGCGTGTCCCAAAGCCGATCCCTGTCCGCCATTCGCGCCTGGATCTATTGCCTTGCGGCGCTGGTCGTCCTGATGGTCGCCGTCGGCGGAGCCACGCGCCTGACGGGCTCGGGGCTTTCGATTACGGAGTGGAAGCCCGTCACCGGCGCCATTCCGCCGCTGACTGAACAGGCCTGGATGGCGGAGTTCGAGAAGTACCGGCAGATCTCGCAATATGAGCTCGTCAATAAGGGCATGACCCTTTCCGAGTTCAAGTTCATCTATGGCTGGGAGTGGGGACACCGGCAGCTCGGTCGCCTGATCGGCCTCGTCTTTTTCGTGCCGCTGGTCTGGTTCTGGGCGAGAGGTGCCATCAAGGGCAAGCTCGCCTTGACGCTTCTCGGCATCGGAGCCCTCGGTGGCCTTCAGGGCGCCATCGGCTGGATCATGGTAGCGTCGGGTCTCGAACCCGGCATGACGGCGGTCGCCCCCATCAAGTTAGCCCTGCATCTCACCGTCGCCAGCATTATCCTCGCCTGCCTCGTTTGGGTGGCGTCGGGGTTGAAGGACCGTTCGGCCTCGTTCAGCCAGGAGATCCGCGCCGGCTATGCACCGCGCATCCTCGCCGGGTTGATTCTGTTCCAGATCGCTCTCGGCGGCCTCGTGGCCGGCTCGAAAGCAGGACTGACCTACAACACTTGGCCTCTGATGGATGGCGCTCTCGTTCCGCCGGCATCGGCTCTGTTCTCGGTCACGCCCTGGATCGAGAACTTCGTGGATAATGTCATCCTGGTCCAGTTCAACCACCGGCTTGTGGCCTATGCCATTGTCGCTTTCGCCGTGTTGCATGCGTGGACCCTGCGTCGGCAGGCTCCGAATTCGAAGACCGCCAGCCGCGCAACGGGAATGGCCGGTTTGATGCTGGCGCAGATGATTCTCGGAATCGTGACCCTGCTGCTTGTGGTGCCGCTCTGGGCTGGATTGGCGCATCAGGTCTTCGCTATGGCTGTACTCACCATGGCCATCGTCCACGCTCGCGTGAGCAACGCCTGACAAAAGAAAAGGGCGGCCGATGAGGCCGCCCCGAAACCAAACTCCCACTGGAAATTAGCGGATGACCTGGACGACGCGGCGGGTGCCGGGCTCGACCAGAACCGGGGTGTCGTTGACGACCGTGTAGCGATAGTTGGTCACGCCATACTCGGCCGGAACCTCGTAATAGGTCACGCCGGAAGCAGGGAGGACCGCGCCAACGCGAACCTCTTCGGCGTAGCGGTAGGACGGAACGCCCTGGGTGACGACATACTGACGGAAGCGGGGTTGAGCCTCGCCGGCCAGACCGCCAACGATCGCTCCGGTCACACCGCCAACAGCCGCACCGATTGGGCCACCAACGATCGCGCCGCCAACGGCCCCCGTGGCAGCACCGGCAGCGGCACCGCCAGCGGCCGGGTCCTGAGCAAAGGCGCCAACCGGGGCGAGGGCCACAAGCATAGCGCCGGCAAACAAGATCTTCTTGGACATTGATCTGCTCCTAGACTGGTGAAGTCTGGAGCTTAACGGCCAAGCGGAAGGGTGGTTCCGACTCGAAAAATGCGTTTTACAGCAGGAGCTCCAGGTATCGTTTATCGGGTCCAACTTCGTTGCAAAGCTTGAACTGTGCATCGAATATGAAAGTCTAACTGAGAACTGAGCTGGGCAGGTTCAGCGGGCCCACTCCATTCAAAACCTTTAAAAATAAACTTTTGAAAGGATACTCCGCGACTCATGTCAGAAGCTTGGCGGCTCGTGCCAGGACCTTGCACGAGCCGAGCCCTTTGCGATGAATGGCTTGAAATCACTCAATCGAATCCTTCGGTCGCGAAAAATCGTAGTGGGAATACGGCAGGAATTAGGAAATCAGTACTTGCTCTGCTACAGGTGAACAATATTAAGATAGGTTAACCCCTAGATTCAGGGCTGTAGGAACAGGCTTATGAGGAGTCAGGCATGAATGTGCTGGTCTTTGCTTCGCGGAAAGGCGGCTCGGGTAAGAGCACGCTTGCTGCTCACCTCGCGAGTTATATCGCCAACCCTTCGCGCCCAACGTTGTTGATCGACAACGATCCGCAGGGCTCCCTATCTCTCTGGCACAAGATCCGCAATCAGGAATACTTGGGCCTCAAGCATAATACCCGTCATATCGACGATGCGCTCAAGGAAGCGAAGCGCGAGGGTTATGAGTGGGTGCTGGTCGATACGCCCCCGAACAAGTCCTCGATCGTCTCCGACGCGATCAAGCACGCCACGCTCGTGATCGTTCCCACCCGGGCGAGCCTATTCGACATCGCGGCCTTACAGGATACGGTCGCCATCGCGCGCGAACATCGCAAGCCTTACGCCGCAGTGATCAATGCCGCTCCGGCCAAACACGGCGATATCGAGGCTCATGTGGTTGCCGATGCGCGCGGTGCACTGAACGCGCTCCAGGTTCCGGTCTGGGCCGGCCAGATTACTCATCGTCCCGAGCTGACACTGTCTCTCGCAACAGGCGAGGGCGCACGGGAATACGATGCGAAGTCGCAGGGCGCCGATGAGATCGGGCGCCTCTGGACGGCTCTCGAGCGTTCGCTTAACGCCATCCACAACACCTATAAGAAGGCCGGCGCTTCTCGCGCTGCATAAGTGTTGGATTTCATCTCAACAAAAAGGGCGGCTCTCGGGCCGCCCTTTTTGTTGTCCCAACATCATGCCCGGCACAAGGCCGGGCATGATGGGTGAGAATGACCAAAGGCCAATAGTAGAATCTGGTTACGCTGCGTCCAGCGCCTGATTGAGGTCATCGATCAGATCCTGCGTGTCTTCGAGGCCAATGGAGAGGCGCACGACCTCCGGACCTGCGCCGGCCTGCGTCTTCTGCTCATCCGTGAGCTGGCGGTGAGTGGTCGAGGCCGGGTGGATTACCAGCGAGCGGGTATCGCCGATATTGGCCAGATGCGAGAACAGCTTGAGGTTCGAGACGAGCTTCACGCCGGCCTCGTACCCACCCTTGAGGCCGAAGGTGAACACCGCGCCGGCGCCTTTGGGGCAGTATTGCTTGGCGAGGTTGTGATAGCGATCATCGCGTAGGCCCGGATAGCTGACCCAGGACACCTTGCTGTGGGTCGACAGATGCTCAGCGACCGCGAGCGTATTGTCCGAATGGCGCTGCATGCGCAGCGGCAGGGTCTCGATTCCGTTGAGGATCAGGAAGGCGTTGAAGGGCGAGAGCGCCGGCCCGAGATCGCGCAGGCCGAGAACGCGGCAGGCGATGGCGAAACCGAAATTCCCGAAGGTCTCGCCGAGCACCATGCCGCCGTATTCCGGACGCGGCTTGGAGAGCATCGGGTAGCGGTCGTCGCCCGCGAAGTTGAAGGAGCCGCCATCGACGATCAGACCGCCGATGGAATTGCCGTGGCCGCCGAGGAACTTGGTGGCGGAATGGACGATGATGTCGGCACCATGCTCGAAGGGCCTGATCAGGTACGGCGTCGCCATCGTGTTGTCGACGATGAACGGAATGCGATGCTTCTTGGCGATGGCCGCGATCGCCTGAAGGTCGACGATCACGCCGCCTGGATTGGCGATGGATTCGACGAAGATCGCCTTGGTCTTCGGCGTGATGGCGGCTTCGAAGCTCGATGGGTCGTCGGCATTGGCCCAGGCGACGTTCCAGCCGAAATTCTTATAGGAATGGTTGAACTGGTTGATCGAGCCGCCATAGAGCTGCTTGGCCGCGACGAACTCGTCGCCGGGTTGCAGCAGGGTATGGAACACCAGGAATTCGGCCGCATGGCCGGAGGCCACCGCAAGGGCGGCAGTGCCGCCTTCGAGGGCCGCGACGCGCTCTTCCAGCACGGCGCAGGTCGGATTGCCGATTCGGGAATAGATGTTGCCGAAGGCCTGCAAGCCGAAGAGCGAGGCCGCATGGTCCACATCGTCGAAAACGAAGGACGTGGTCTGGTAGATCGGCGTCGCGCGGGCACCGGTCGCAGCATCGGGAGCCGCCCCGGCATGGATGGCGAGCGTGTTGAAGCCTGGCAGACGGTCGGTCATGGTCGGAGCGTTCCTCTAGGAAATGAAGGCGTTCTATTTAAAGAACGGATCGTTCTTCCGTCAAGGAGCGTATTAGGTAACTCGCGGCGTCACCCCCGGCGGCCGAAGGTCGGGATGACAAGGGCAATTCAGGGCCGATTGAGGCTGAGCTTCTGGAAGCCCTTCCCTGACAGAACCGGCTTCTTGGCGCTCAGCATCCGCGAGTTCACGCCCTGCCAGGAAATCTCACCGGAAAGACGGCCGAATTCGATCTTCGGGCAGCGGTCCATGACGACCTTGAGGCCCTTGGCCTCGGCCTTGGCGGCGGCTTCGTCGTTGCGCACGGAGAGTTGCATCCACAAAACCTTGGGCAGCGGATCGAGCGCCAAAGCCTCGTCCGTGATCGGGCCTGCGGCTTCCGAATTGCGGAAGATCTCGACCATGTCGATGGGACCGGGCACGTCCTTCAGAGAGGCATAGACCTTCTTGCCGAGAAGCTCGCCGCCGGCGAGGCCCGGATTGATCGGGATCACATCATAGCCCCGCTCCAGCAGGTACTTGGTGACGATCCAGCTTGGACGGGCGGGGTTCTGCGAGGCTCCGACCAGCGCGATGGTCTTCACGCTGTTGAGGATGCCGCGGATGTAATCGTTCGGATAATTGTCGTGGTTCATGGGTGGAACGTATGGGATAGGGCAGGGCAGTTCAATGAGCATTTGACGCATGGCTTCGCATCACCCGATCATGACCAAGGACGAGCTGACGGCGTTCCTCGACCGGGAATTCCCGCAGATGCATGCGGGCGGCCGCAGCTATTTCGTGGATGAGATCGGACCGCTCTCGGCCCGCATGCGGATGGACTATCACGAGCGCCACCTGCGCCCTGGCGGCACCATCTCGGGGCCTGCCATGATGGCGCTGGCGGATCTTGCCCTCTATGCGGCGATTCTCGCCCATATCGGCCCGGTGGCGCTCGCCGTTACGACGAGTCTCAACTTCAATTTCCTGAGAAAGCCCGAGCCGCGCGCGCTCATCGCCGAGTGCCGTCTGCTGAAGCTCGGCAAGCGCCTGGCCGTCGGCGATGTCTCGATCTACTCCGAAGGCAGTTCTGACGTGGTCTGCCATGCGACCGGGACCTATTCGATCCCCGATCGTCGTTAGGCTCGTTGCTGCTCAGGCCTTCGGAGGCACGAGAGCGTCGTCGATCTCCCGCGCCCGAATGGCGGCAGGACGCGAGCTGATGCGCTGCCAATAGACCTCGAAGGCGGGCCGTTTCTCCAGAGTGCCGAACATCATGCCCCAGCCGATCTGGGAGCCGACATAAACGTCCGCCGCCGTGAAGCGGTCGCCTGCGATGTATTCGGATTGGGTAACGGCATATTCCAGAGCATCGACGACAGTCTCGATGCTGCCGTAGCCGATGGCCCGCTGCCGGTCGGCGGGGACCTCGAAGCCGAACGCCTTGTTGCTCAGAGCGGCCTCGACCGGGCCTGCCGCGAAGAACATCCAGCGGTAATAGGCGGCCCTGTCTCCCGTCGGCGGCGCGAGGCCGGCCTCGGGAAAGGTATCCGCGAGATAGGCGCAGACCGCCGCGGCCTCGGTGACGATCTTCCCCTTGTGAAGGATCGCCGGCACCTTGCCCATAGGATTGACAGCCAGATAGCCGGGCGCCTTCATCTCCGAGCCGAAAGCGAGAATTTCCGTACGATAAGCGCAGCCCGCTTCCTCCAGCATCCAGCGAACGATGCGGCCGCGGGACATGGGATTTGTAAAGAAGATCAGTTCGTCGGTCATTGGGAGCCTCGTTAGATTTGCGGGATGATATATGCCGTTGCGAGCAAGCATAGCTGTTGTTTGCGCAGAACCAAAATCGATGAGGTAATTAGATACCGCTAGTGTGGTATTAAAATACCTTATGCTCGCTAATGCTTGTTTTATAAGGGTTTTATGCGGCCAGGATGGCTGAAAATGCTGTTGACTTCCATACTTGATGTCACTAAACAGCCATCACTCGCCGCCGCATCTCGCGGCGGTTTGTCGTTTTTCAGAACCTGAGCCATTTGGCTCCAACGGGATACAGCGCAATGAAGACTACGACTTCGCTGAAGCCCGCCGAGGTCGAGAAGAAGTGGGTTGTGATCGACGCGAAGGGCCTCGTTGTGGGCCGTCTCGCGTCCGTCGTTGCCATGCGTCTGCGTGGCAAGCACAAGGCGAACTACACGCCCCACGTCGACTGCGGCGACAACGTTATCGTCATCAACGCCGACAAGGTGGTGCTCACCGGCCGCAAGCGCGAGCAGAAGGTGTACTATCACCACACCGGTTATCCGGGCGGCATCAAGGAGCGCACCGCGAAGTTCATTCTCGACGGCCGCTTCCCTGAGCGCGTGGTCGAGAAGGCTGTGGAGCGCATGCTCCCCCGCGGCCCGCTTTTCCGTCAGATCATGGGCAACCTGCGCGTCTACGGCGGCGCTGAGCATCCGCATACCGCTCAGCAGCCGGAGGTCCTGGACGTCGCGGCCCTCAACAGCAAGAACGTGAGGGCTTAAATCCATGGCGACCCTTCAGTCTCTCGCCGATCTGGGCCAGAACGCCCAGACCGCCGCTCCGGAAGCTCCGAAGCACGTCCAGAAGCTCGACTCGCTCGGCCGCGCCTATGCCACCGGCAAGCGCAAGGACGCCGTCGCCCGCGTGTGGATCAAGCCCGGTTCCGGCAAGATCGTGATCAACGGCCGTCCGGTCGAGGTCTACTTCGCCCGTCCCGTGCTGCGCCTGATCCTGTCGCAGCCGCTGCAGATCGCCCAGCGCGATGGCCAGTACGACATCACCGTCAACGTCGATGGCGGCGGTCTCTCCGGCCAAGCCGGTGCGGTCCGTCACGGCCTCGCCAAGGCGCTGACCTACTATGAGCCGGAGCTCCGCGGCCCGCTCAAGAAGGAAGGCTTCCTGACCCGCGATCCGCGCGTCGTCGAGCGTAAGAAGTACGGCAAGAAGAAAGCCCGCCGCAGCTTCCAGTTCTCGAAGCGCTAAGGCTTATTCAAGCCATATGGTTTGGAAAAGGGCGGCCCGAGGGCCGCCCTTTTTGCATTCACGGTAGGGTGTCAGCTCAGTCTTTCATCCGCGAGCGGGCTGGGATGCTGTGGATACGAGAGCTGATTTTTGATGTTCGAAGCTCGATCTCCTGAAGCTGCGCTTGTGAACATCGACCTGCATCGTTTTCGCGGACGGGTGTAGCTCTGGAGGTCAGTGCCTTGGGAGCTTAAGCGCCGATCAGCTTTCGCCCTTGCTGTTTGGCCGACGCCAGAACGTGTTTTCTCGCCGGATTTAAATTAGGAATACTCTGCACTTGTCCGCCTTTAGTTGCTACTACGAAAGGGCTTATCGTAGGTTGCATTCCCTTAGGGAAGATGAAGCTTCTCGTTATTGTTGAATAACTTAGTGGGTAAATAATCTCTAAAACCTACCTATCCCGAGAGTTATCCAGGCCCTGGAATTCTGCACGGATCATGGCTTGTGCGAGTGATGATTTAGTGGGGCCATCCATGCTGAGTTCTCTTGATCAAGCTTATCTCGATTTTATGCAGGAGCATGGCGGTAAGATAAAGATTGGCTATGGCGGAACCGTCGATGGCGGGACTTCGGGGGGAGGAGTCACCGAGATCAATGCTGATGGGAGCGTAACTACTGATCATCAGGGCGGGGGCACAACCGAGACCGTGACTTATTCT
Organism: Microvirga sp. VF16; assembly: GCF_016864375.1. Lineage (GTDB taxonomy): Bacteria > Pseudomonadota > Alphaproteobacteria > Rhizobiales > Beijerinckiaceae > Microvirga. Next base: position 2,396,733 of record NZ_CP069354.1, read on the forward strand.
GACGGTACAAGGGTTGTCACCGATAAGCAGCCAGACGGTTCGACCACGCAAACCTTTTATCGAGCGGACACCACTATTGAGATGACCTCAAGAAGGAGCGATGGAGTTCAAGTTATTGCAAGAAGAGACCCAGATGGGACGGAGCAAACTTCCGTTAAAGATGCTAAAGGGAACGTCATTGGCGGCAGCTTGAGAACGAGTGATGGTTCATATGAGTCATTCTATGTTAATGAGAATGGTGAGACGATTCGTTTAAGAGAGAAAGATGGATTCACAACTAGGATTGTGGAATGTGACTGGGGAATAGAATTCATTTTCAGAGAATCAACTGACGGAAGAATTAAAGAGGTCCAGCGGTATAGTGAAGATGGAGCCCTGATTTACAATGAGGTAAGTTTGGAGCGCGACTTTGGTCATTATGAATGGTTTATTACTTATGTTCGAGATGGAGTAACTTACCAGAGTCAAAGAAAATCCTATCTTACGACCGATTTATTTAATGGTTTAAGGACAGCTATAACTACGACAGAATCTGTGGTCGAAAACGGCGCATCCAGAGAGATATCCCGTAACACCTACTATATTAATGTCGATTACAATAAGAGGCTCACATCTGAGCCTGGTTCGATCGAGCGATTTGGCCGCTGGATAAAAGAAGGCGCACTCGATTTTTGGAACGGACTTGCCGAAGACAGCAGAGCAGGCGAGATTAAAAACGGCATCACAGAAGTAACTTCAGGGACCGAAAAGTTCTCGGTTGCGATTCAGGTTGGAACTGGGAAGAGCGATACATTGCTCGCTAGTGGCGTTCTCGCCGCTGGAGCCGGACATGATATTCTGATGGGAGGGGCAGAAATTGACCTCCTCATCGGCGGTAGCGGCAACGACATCTTGGAGGGCGGACTGGGGGGAGACTCCCTTGAGGGTGGGATCGGGAATGACTATGCGAGTTACAAGCAGTCATCGCAGGGCGTCGTCGCAAACCTTTCGGATACCGCGCAAAATACTGGCGCAGCTATCGGAGACATATACAACTCCATTGAGGGAATTGTCGGTTCGAGTTTCAACGACCGGCTGATTGGCGATGCTGCAGACAATGGTTTGGCTGGCGGTGCAGGTCATGACACGCTGGAGGGTGGTCTCGGGCGCGACCGGCTTCGGGGGAACGACGGGTATGACTATGCCAGCTACGAGAACGCGGCCGCCGGCGTGCGGGCGAACCTGTCCGACCGGTTGCAGAACACCGGCGAGGCCACAGGTGATAGATACCTGGAAATCGAGGGCCTGATCGGCTCGACCTTCGCCGACCATCTGACCGGCGACGCGGCCTCGAACGGGCTGCACGGCTACAGCGGTCACGACACCCTGCTCGGGCAGGCCGGCGCCGACACGCTCGACGGCGGGGTGGGCGATGACACCCTGCTCGGCGGCGCCGGGGCGGATCATCTGATCGGCAGCTACGGCATCGACTGGGCGTCGTATGCCGATGCGATCCAGGGTGTGAATGCCAGCCTGGCCGACGGCCGCGGCGGCTTCGGCAGCCTGAGCGGTGGCGGCGCCGCCGCGGTCGGCGACACCTACGACAATGTCGAGAACCTCGAGGGCAGCCACGGCTGCGACGTGCTCGCCGGCGATGCCGGGGCGAACTGGCTCAAGGGGATCGGCGGCGACGACATCCTGCAGGGCGGGGGTGGCGCCGACACGCTCGAGGGCGGCGCCGGCTTCAACTGGGCCTCGTACGCCAATGCCACATCCGGCGTGGTCGCCAACCTGGCGGCCAGCGCCGCCAATGCCGGCGAGGCGCATGGCGACATCTACATCGCCATCCGCGGCCTGCAGGGCTCGCAGCATGCCGACCGCCTGACCGGCGACCGGAGTGGGGCCGGCAGCGCGCTGTCGGGGCTCGGCGGCAACGACATCCTGTCGGCCTGGGCCGGCAACAGCCATCTCGACGGTGGCGACGGCGACGACATCCTGCAGAGCAACCTCGGCGCCGACGTGCTGGTCGGCGGCGCCGGCTCGGACTGGGCCTCCTATGCCAACGCCACATCCGGCGTGACCGCCAACCTGGCCAACCGCTGGGCCAACACCGGCGAGGCGGCGGGCGATGTCTATCTCGACATCCGCGGCCTGCAGGGCTCGCAGCATGGCGATCATCTGATGGGCGATGCAACCGCGCGCGGCAATGCCCTGGCGGGTCTTGGCGGCAACGACACCCTCGATGGCGGCTACGGCGGCGATCATCTCGACGGTGGCGAGGGCGACGACATCCTCAGAGGTGGGGCCGGGGCGGACCGTTTGGTTGGCGGCAGCGGCACCGACTGGGTATCCTATGCCTATACGATGCAGGGCGTCAGCGTCAGCCTGGCCAACGGAGGCGGCTATGGCGTGGCCGATGCGGCCGGCGACACCTACGACGGCATCGAGAATGTCGAAGGCAGCCAGGGCTGGGACATGCTCGCCGGCGACGCCGGGGCGAACGGGCTGAGCGGCCTCAGCGGCAATGACACGCTGCTCGGACAGGCCGGCAACGACACGCTCGACGGCGGGGTGGGCGACGACACCCTGCTCGGCGGCGCCGGCGCGGACCATCTGATCGGCAGCTTTGGAATCGACTGGGTGTCCTATGCCGATGCCGCCGGCGGTGTGAATGTCAGTCTGGCCGAGGGGCGCGGCTATCACGGCAGCCTGGGCGGCGGCGGGGCCGACGCGGCCGGCGACACTTACGACAACATCGAGAACCTCGAGGGCAGCCATGGGCATGACGTGCTCGCCGGCAACGCCGGATCGAACTGGCTCAAGGGGATCGGCGGCGACGACATCCTGCAGGGCGGTTGGGGTGCCGACACGCTCGACGGCGGCGCCGGCTTCAATTGGGCCTCCTATGCCAACGCCACATCCGGCGTGACCGCCAACCTGGCCAACCGCTGGGCCAACACCGGCGAGGCGGCCGGCGACGTCTATCTCGACATCCGCGGCCTGCAGGGCTCGCAGCACGGCGATCATCTGACGGCGGATGCGACCGGCAACGCGATCCTGGGCCTGGGCGGCCACGACACACTGCAGGGCGGCGCCGGCGGCGATGCGCTCGAGGGCGGCGAGGGCAGCGACCAGCTTGCGGGTGGGTTGGGTTCGGATCAGCTCGTCGGTGGCGGCGGGGCGGACTGGTTCCGCTTCGATGCGGCGTTGGGCGCGGGCAACGTCGACACCGTGACCGACTTTGCGGTCGGCCAGGACTCCCTGGTGCTGGCGCGCAGCGTGTTCACGGCGTTCGGCCCCAGCAGCGGCAGCGCAGTGCCGTCGGTCCTGGCCTATGTGGCGCCGGGCGCCTTCACCACCGGGGCGGCGGCGACGAGCACGGCGCACCGGCTGGTCTACAACAGCGTCACCGGCGCGCTGTCCTACGATGCCGACGGCGTCGGCGGCGTGGCGCAGGTGCAGTTCGCCACCCTGGCCAAGAACCTGGCCCTGAATGCCAGCGCGTTCATGCTGATCTGACCTCTGATCTCCGGCGCGGCTCGTGGCACCGATGCGCTGCCCTGGAGTGGATAAGAAAGCGGAAGCCGGCGCCTCACGCGCCGGCTTTTGCTCGTGTGGCTTGGCGAAATCGTTTCGGATCGCGCTTGCTCATTCTGTTGACAGGGAAAGTGCACAGCTTCATAGAGAGGCCATGATGATGAGCCCGCTCTTCCGACGCCGTATCACCGCTCGCTCCGCGCGTGCGTGATGATGGCTGTCGTTGAGACGCCTCTCAGGCCGCGCCTCGAGCGCGGCATTTTTATTTTGGCTCCCCATTTTCCCTGAAACATTCCGCAGCTTCATCGCCTTGTCAGAGGCGGCAATGATGGATCCGACGACCATGACGACTTTCGCAGACCAGAAGACGGCCACGGTTTTCATCGATGGCGAGGCCGGGACCACCGGCCTCGGCATCCGCGAGCGGCTGAAGGACGTGCCCGGCGTCGCGATCCGCAGCATCGATCCGGAGCGGCGCAAGGATCCGGCGGCCAAGCGCGAGATTTTGGCCGAGGTCGATCTCGTGGTGCTCTGCCTGCATGACGACGCGGCGCGGGAGACCGTGAGTCTCGTCGATGGTCTGAGCGGCAAGAAGCCCCGCATTCTCGATGCGAGCACGGCGCATCGGGTGGCCCCCGGCTGGGTCTATGGCTTCGCCGAACTCGATTCCAAGCAGCGGGAGGCCGTCGCCAGAGCGGACCGGGTCGCCAATCCCGGCTGCTATCCGACCGGCGCCATCGCGCTCATTCGGCCGCTCGTGGATGCGGGCCTCATCCCGGCCGATTACCCGATCAGCGTGAATGCGGTCAGCGGCTATAGCGGCGGCGGGCGCTCGATGATCGAGGCCTATGAGGCAGGCACGGCGCCTGCCTTCGAGCTCTATGGCCTCGGCTTTGAGCACAAGCACGTGCCCGAGCTGCAGAAATATACCGGTCTGATCCGGCGGCCGATCTTCATTCCGTCGGTCGGCAATTTCCGGCAAGGCATGCTGGTCAGCGTGCCGCTTCATCTCGATCTGCTGCCCGGCAAGCCGAAGGCCGCGGATCTCGAGGCGGCTCTCCTGGAACACTACAAGGCCGGCGGGCTTGTCAGCGTCGTGCCCACCATTCGGGACGGCAGGAAGATCGAGCGCCTCGAGCCGGAGGCCTTGAACGATACGGATCGCCTGGAACTCCTCGTCTTCCAGCACGACAGCTACAACCATGCTGTTCTGGTGGCGAGGCTCGATAATCTCGGCAAGGGAGCGTCGGGTGCGGCCGTGCAGAACATCCAGCTGATGCTCGGGCTTATGTAAGACCTGTCATCCCCGGCGACCGAAGGCCTGGAAGAGGATCCACTCAGATGCGAGGGGCTATGGATTCCTTTCCTCTCCGCTGCGCTCCGGCCGGGAATGACACTCTTCACGTGATTATCGGCCTCGTGCCGGTGATCCCGCTCCGAAAGGCGCGGCGCTTCATAGGATCGGATTATAGGATCGAAGTGGCCGGGACGAGCCCGGCCATGACGTAAGCGATTACCTCGGGGGGCTGATCAATGCCCCTTCCAGCTCTTGCTGGTGTCGATCGGCGGCCCCTCGAAGGCGACGAAGCGCTGGCGCTGTTCGCCCAAGCCCTCGATGCCGAGCGACACCACATCCCCTGCCTTGAGGAAGCGCTGTGGCTTCATGCCCATGCCGACGCCGGGCGGCGTGCCGGTGGTGATCACGTCGCCGGGCTCCAGGATCATGAAGTGCGACACGTAAGCGACGATCTGCGCCACGTTGAAGATCATCGTCTTGGTCGAGCCGTTCTGCACGCGCTCGCCGTTCACGTCGAGCCACATGGAAAGGTTCTGCGGATCGCGGATCTCGTCCTTCGTGACGAGCCAGGGGCCGAGAGGGCCGAAGGTCGGGCAGCCCTTGCCCTTGGTCCAGGTGCCACCGCGCTCCAGCTGGAATTCACGCTCCGACACGTCGTTGCAGACGCAGTAGCCGGCCACGAAATCCAAAGCCTCGTTCGCGCCGATGTAAGAGGCTCTCTCGCCGATGACGATCGCGAGTTCCACTTCCCAGTCGGTCTTCTGGGACCCGCGCGGAATGATCACGTCGTCGTTGGGGCCGACGATGCAGGATGGCGCCTTGTTGAAGACGATCGGCTCCGCCGGGATCGCAGCGCCGGTTTCTGCAGCATGATCGGCATAGTTCAGTCCGATGGCGATGAAGTTGCGCACCTGCCCGACGCAAGCGCCGAGGCGCTGGCCGGATGGGGCAACGGGGAGGGTGCTGGGATCCGTCCTGCGGATGCGATCCAGGATCTCGGAGGAGAGGGTCGCTCCGGTGATATCGGCAACAAGGCCCGACAGATCGCGAATCTGCCCACTGGAATCGACAAGTCCCGGCTTCTCTCGTCCAGTTTCCCCAAATCTCACCAGCTTCATCAAGCGCTCCTCTCGTTAGGGCATGGGCATAATTGGCGCGAATGCGCCCTGCTACAATGCACGTTCTAGACGCAAATATGTTGCTGTTTTGCCACGAGGGTGCACAAAAGGTGGAATTTCCACCCCTACGTTGGAGGTAGCAGAATTCAAGATCAGAGCCGACTATACATCGGTTTACATATGAACCATTCGTCAGCACCTTCAGATTGCTCGAAATTAACAAAGTAATCGATAGTAGAATTCAATAATTATGGACGGTTTTTAGAAATTGTTAATGCGCCGCTTGGAACTCATGAAAAGATTGCGGCCAAAATTAAGCATTGGCACAGTGCGCCCACGACGGGATTCTCCCGTATTAAGAAACATAAGGGCAGGAAAACTCCATGGGTCTTCTCTCTCGTTCTTTGTCACTGGCTGCAGTTTCCCTGGCCGCTCTCATTGCCGCTCAAGGTGGTGCGCAGGCCGGCGCCTTCGCCCTCCGTGAGCAGAGCGCCACGGCTCAGGGGTATTCCTTCGCCGGTGCCGCGTCCGGCTCGGGCTATCTTTCCTCGATGTTCTGGAACCCCGCCGTCATTACGATGATGCCGGGCTGGTGGAGCGAGGGCCACGCCTCGCTGATCATTCCGCGGGTCGATATCAATCCGCTGCCTTCCGTCCCGACCTTCGCGCTCGGCGGTTCCGGCGACATCGGCCAGGACGCGTTCCTTGCGGCAGGTTATAGCTCGTACCAGATCAACGACATGTTCTGGGTCGGTCTGTCCACCACCTCGCCCTATGGCCTCGTCACCGATCCGCGTCAGAACTGGTCCGGTCAGCTCTATTCGCGCTCATCCCGGATTTTCTCCGTGAACGTCAATCCAGTCGTGGGCGTGAAAGTGAACGACTGGTTCTCCTTCGCCGTGGGCCCATCCCTGCAGTATTTCGACATCACCTTGAAGCGGGCGGTACCGTTCCCGGGCGCTCCGGCAGCATCGGCGACGTTGCCCGGCGCCCCGAGCGCGATCCTCGACGGTGATGACATCGGCTTCGGCTTCACGGCCGGTGTGACGATCACCCCGTTTGCCGGTACGACGATCGGTATCGGCTACCGTTCGCAGGTCGAGCATGAGCTCGAAGGAAACCTGGAAGCCCCGCTCGGCTCCATCGGTCCTTTCTCCAGGCTCCCGATCACCGCGAAGCTGAAGACGCCCGACCAGGTCACCATCGGTCTCTCGCAGGTCATCACGCCGGCCGTCACGGTTCACGCCGGCTTCGAGTGGACGAACTGGAGCGTTCTCAAGACGCCCCTCGTGATCGGCCCCGGCGGTGCTGCTGTCACCGATATCCCGCTCAACTACGAAGACGGCTACTTCTACTCCCTGGGCTTAGACTACAAGGTGAACGACCAGTGGATCGTGCGCGCCGGTGTGGCTTACGAGCAGTCACCGATCGATACGCAAATCCGCTCTACTCGCCTGCCCGACAACGACCGCATCTGGGCGTCGATCGGTGCCACCTACCAGTGGAACGACAAGCTGTCGTTCGACGTCGCTTACACTCACATCTTCACCAGGGAGACCGATATCCGCATCCTTCCCGGACATCAGGACTTCGAGGGGCTTCCCTTCGTGGCTGATGTGGACTCGGATACCGATATCATCTCGGCGGCTGTGCGCTATCGCTGGGACGACCCGAAGGTCGCGATCCCGGCCGTTCCGCTCGTTCGCAAGAACTGAGCTCTCCCGAATTGGCAGCAAGAAGGCCGGCAGATTTGCCGGCCTTTCTTTTTGAGGATCTTCCGAAGGTGGACTTTAGGATTTCGCCAGAACGTAAGTACCCGGGGCATCATCGAGCGGCTTCAGCTTGCCGCCTCCAGGCTCCCGTGCCGGCACCATTCGAGGCGCCTGGGCTTTGATCCATTCAAACCAGTAGGGCCACCAGGAGCCGGCAGTCTCCGAGGCCTGTTTCATCCAGTCCTCCAGTTCGCCCTCGACGGAGCCGCCGGTCCAGAACTGGTATTTCGGCTTGCTCGGAGAATTGACCACTCCGGCAATATGGCCGGACCCGGCAAGGACATAATCGACCTTTCCGCCGAAGGCTTTTGAGCCGACGAACACGGAGCGGGCGGGAGCAATATGGTCTTCCTTCGTCGCCAGATTGAAGATCGGCACCTTCACCTTCTTCAGATCGAGCGTCACGCCTGCAAGCTCCATCTCGCCCTTGGCGAGCTTGTTCTCGAGATAGCAGTTGCGCAGGTAGAACGCGTGGTTCGCCGCTGGCATCCGGGTGGAATCGGCATTCCAGTAGAGCAGGTCGAACGGGAAGGGCGATTGTCCCTTCATGTAGACATTGACCACGTAGGGCCAGATCAGGTCGTTGGGCCGCAGCATATTGAAGGCATTGGCCATACGCGAGCCTTCGAGATATCCGCGCTTTTTCATGGAGGCCTCGATACTGCGGACCTCGTCCTCGCCGGCAAAGATCTTCAGATCGCCCGCATGGGTGAAGTCTACTTGCGCGGTGAAGAAGGTGGCGCTGTCGATCCGCTTGTCGCGCTTGGCCGCCATGTAGGCGAGAGTAGTGGCCAGCAGCGTTCCGCCGACGCAATAGCCGATCGCCGTCACTTTCTTTTCGCCGGTGGCCTGTTCGATTGCATCCAGCGCGGCGAAGATACCGTCGACCATGTAGTGTTCGAAGCCCTTTTCGGCATGCTGCTCTGCCGGGTTGACCCAGGAGATGCAGAACACGGTGAGCCCCTGCGAAACCGCCCAGCGGATGAAGCTTTTCTCCGGATTGAGATCGAGAATGTAGAACTTGTTGATCCAGGGCGGCACGATCAGCAGCGGCCGCTTGAGCACTTTCTCCGTTACAGGCGTGTATTGAATCAACTCGATCAGATCGTTGCGGAAGATCACCTTGCCCGGTGTCGTGGCGATGTTCACGCCGACCTTGAAATTGCTCGTGTCCGATTGACGGATTTTCAGCTCGCCGCCGCCCGCCTCGATATCCTCCGCCAGCATGGTCATGCCGCGCACGAGATTGGCGCCACTCTCGCGCAGGGTTTCGCGGATCAGTTCCGGGTTGGTCAGGAGGAAGTTGGACGGCGAGAGCGCACTGGAGAGTTGCTTGAGGTAGAACTGTGCCTTGTGCCGCGTGCGCTCGTCGAGCCCGTCCGCATTCTCCACGAGGTCTTCCGCCCAGCGGGAGGAGATGAGATAGGCCTGTTTCAGGAAATCGAAGATCGGGTTCTCGGACCATTCCGGGTCCTTGAAGCGGTTGTCCTTGGGCTCCGGCTCCGCCACTGGTTCGGTGGATTCACCCTGTGCACGTTTCAGGGTCGAGGCCCAGAGGGACAGAAACTGAGTTCCGAGACGGGATTGGGCCTCAAAACTCTTCTGAGGGTCGCTCATCCAGACTTCGGCCACTCGGCCGAAGGATTTGATGGCTTCCGAGGCATCGCTTGAAAGTTCGGGTGGCGCTTGACCGTCCTGGACGGGCTTGAGGTAGGCGGCAGCAGCCTTGCCGGCTCCCTCGATGAAGCGGGCCATGTTGCGGGAGAGTTCCTCGAAGTCCGGGATGGGGCCTTGAGTCTTCTCTTCACCGTATGGCTTGTCCATAAGGCGATCTCCCTCTATCGCAGCAGCATTGCTCGCAAGCCGCATTTCCGACATCCTATCCTTTGACCCGTCGGATATGCCAGAGTCATGTTACAATTCTTAGGTATCACAATGCGTACGAAGCCCTTTCCGATCCGCTGCACCTCGGCTTTTGTCGTGACGATGCTGGCCGCCGGCCTTGCCGGCTGCAACGGCGGCTTCAATCCCGTCCGGGATGTGGCGACCTCTGTGGGGGCTGGTCCGCAGATGGCTGCGACTCCGGACTTTGTTGCCCGGTCCCGGCCGGCCAATTTGGACTACATGCCGATCGGAACACCGGCCCCTGAGCGTCCGACACCGGCGCGCACGGCCGACGAGATCAAGGCGGCCGAGGCGGAACTCGACGCGTTGCGTGCCCGGAACGAGGCCGCAGGCGCCGCAGCTGCCGAACTTGGTAACACGCCGCCTCCCGAGCCGATCAAGCTCCCGGCCAACACGTCGCAGCAGACGCGGCAGAAGACGAATTCCAAGAGAACGCCTTAGAACCTATACCGGAATCATGTGATTCCGCCCGAGGACGAGACCTATGCCTGACTTTTACCGGATTAAGCGCCTTCCGCCTTACGTCTTCGAGCAGGTCAACCGGATCAAGGCCGCGGCCCGGGCCAACGGCGCCGACATCATCGACCTCGGCATGGGCAATCCGGACCTCCAGGCCCCGCAGCACGTCATCGACAAGCTCATTGAGACCGTCGGCAAGCCGCGCACCGACCGCTATTCCGCCTCCAAGGGCATCGGCGGCCTGCGCCGTGCCCAGGCCGGCTATTACGAGCGCCGCTTCGGCGTGAAGCTCAATCCCGACACCCAGGTCGTTGCGACGCTGGGCTCGAAGGAGGGCTTCGCCAACATGGCCCAGGCGATCACCGAGCCGGGCGACGTGATTCTGGTGCCGAACCCGAGCTACCCGATCCATGCCTTCGGCTTCCTGATGGCCGGCGGCGTGATCCGCTCGGTGCCGGCCGAGCCGACGCCGGAATTCTTCGTCGCGGCCGAGCGCGCCGTGGCCCATTCGATCCCCAAGCCGGTGGCCCTCGTCGTCTGCTATCCGTCGAACCCGACCGCCTATGTGGCCTCCCTCGACTTCTACCGCGATCTCGTCGCCTTCGCGAAGAAGCATGAGCTGATCCTGCTGTCGGATCTGGCCTATTCGGAGGTCTATTTCGACGAATCCAACCCGCCGCCATCGATCCTGCAGGTGCCGGGCGCCATCGACGTGGCGGTGGAATTCACCTCGATGTCCAAGACCTTCTCGATGGCCGGCTGGCGCATCGGCTTTGCGGTCGGCAACGAGCGCCTGCTGGCGGCGCTGGCGCGGGTGAAGTCGTATCTCGATTACGGCGCCTTCACGCCGGTCCAGGTCGCCGCCACCGCCGCCCTCAACGGCCCGGACGAGTGCATCCGCGAGATGCGAGCGACCTACAAGCGGCGGCGCGACGTGATGGTCGAGTCCTTCGCCAAGGCCGGCTGGCAGGTGCCGGTGCCGACCGCCTCGATGTTCGCCTGGGTGCAGATCCCGGAGAAGTTCCGGTCGCTGGGCAGTCTCGAATTCTCGAAGCTGCTGGTGGAGAAGGCCGATGTGGCGGTCGCGCCCGGCATCGGCTTTGGCGAGCACGGCGACAACTATGTCCGCATCGCGCTTGTGGAAAACGAGCAGCGCATCCGGCAGGCCGCGCGCAACATCCGCAAGTTTTTCGACAGTGCCGACCAGACCCTCCATAACGTCGTGCCCATGGTGCGTCGGGGCTGATCCTCGCCTGAGGGGATCGTGATATCCGCCGGGCCGAGGAACTGTGTCTGCATGGACATGGGACCCCGGCAGTCGTAAAAGCAGCCCGACATTTTTGAGGAGCTGTTGTTCGTGACACGTCCCCTTCGGGTCGGCATTGCCGGCCTCGGCACCGTCGGCGCATCGGTCATTCGCATTCTCGACCGCCAGAACGAGGCCGTCGCCCAGCGCGGCGGACGGCCGGTTGAAGTCGTGGCGATTTCGGCCCGCGACAGAACCAAGGATCGGGGCTTCGATCTCTCCCGCTTCACGTGGTTCGACAGCCCGGTGGAATTGGCGCGCTCGGCCGATGTGGATTGCGTGGTCGAGCTGGTCGGCGGTGCGGATGGAGCGGCGCTTGAAACGGTGCAGACGGCTTTGTCCCTCGGCAAGCATGTGGTCACCGCCAACAAGGCGCTGCTTGCCAAGCATGGTCTTGAACTGGCGAGACTGGCCGAAGAGAAGGGCGTGTCCCTGGCTTTCGAGGCCTCCGTCGCGGGTGGCATCCCGATCATCAAGACCCTGCGCGAGGCTCTGCCTGCCAACCGGATCTCGCGTCTTTACGGCATCCTGAACGGCACCTGCAATTATATTCTCTCCCGCATGGAACTGGAGGGGCTGACCTTCTCCGAATGCCTGAAGGATGCACAGCGCCTGGGTTATGCGGAGGCCGATCCGACCTTCGACGTCGAGGGTTTCGATACGGCCCATAAGCTCGCGATCCTCACCAGCCTTGCTTTCGGCACCGAGATCGATGCGGACGCGATCTATGTGGAGGGCATTTCCTCCATCACGCCGCTCGACCTCGCCATGGCGAAGGAACTCGGCTTCCGCATCAAGCTTCTGGGTGTTGCCGAGCGCACCAAGACCGGGATCGAGCAACGCGTGCACCCGACTATGGTGCCCCGGACCTCATCCATCGCCCAAGTCATGGGCGTGACCAACGCCGTGACCATCGATGCCGATGCGGTGCGGGAGCTGACGCTCATCGGGCCCGGGGCAGGGGGCGATGCGACCGCTTCCGCCGTCGTGGCCGACATCGCCGATGTCGCCACCGGCACCGTACAGCCACTCTTCGGCTCCCCGGCAGATCGGCTGGAAAAGGCGCAGCGTGCCCCCATGCAGCGCCATGAGGGCGGCTATTATGTTCGCCTGACGGTCCATGACCGCCCAGGTGTTGCCGCCGGCGTCGCCACGCGCATGGCCGAGGCCGACATCTCGCTGGAGAGCATCCTGCAGAAGCGCTCGGAGATCGCTGCAACCAAGGACCCGCACGGGCGGTCAGGTGCGCCGGTGTCCCTGGTGCTCATCACCTATGCGGCCACCGAGGCCTCGATCCGCTCGGCTCTGGAAAAAATCTCAAGGGATGGTCTTATCGCCGAGCCGCCCCAAGTCATTCGCATCGAACGCGAGTAACTCAACACCGGCCCTCGGGCCTAGACAATCACAAGAGGAGACGACAAGTCCATGTCGCAAGGCATTACCGTCCAACCGGGCCAAATCATCGAACGCATCCTGACCCTGGAACTCGTCCGCGTCACCGAGCGCGCGGCGGTGGCCTCCGCCAGGCTGCGTGGCCGCGGCAATGAGAAAGCCGCCGACCAGGCCGCCGTGGACGCCATGCGTCGTGAGCTGAACAAGCTTCCCATCGACGGCACGGTGGTGATCGGCGAGGGAGAGCGCGACGAAGCGCCGATGCTCTTCATCGGCGAGAAGGTCGGCAACAAGCAGGGCCCGAAGGTCGACATCGCGGTCGATCCGCTCGAAGGCACCACGCTCTGCGCTAAGGACATGCCGGGCTCCATCGCCGTCATGGCCATGGCCGAGGCCGGAACCCTGCTGGCTGCTCCCGACGTCTACATGCACAAGATCGCGGTCGGGCCGGGCTACCCCGCCGGCGTCATCGATCTCGATGCTTCGCCGGAGGAGAACCTGCACAGTCTCGCCAAGGCGAAGGGCGTGAAGGTGAACGAGCTCACCGCCCTCGTGCTTGACCGTCCGCGCCATGCGGATCTCATCGCGGCGATCCGCAAGACGGGCGCCGGCATCCGCCTGATCTCGGACGGCGACGTGGCCGGCGTAATCTTCACGACGAAGCCCGCGGAAACCGGCATCGACATCTATCTCGGCATCGGCGCAGCGCCCGAAGGCGTGCTGGCGGCCGGCGCGCTGCGTTGCATCGGCGGCCAGATGCAGACCCGTCTCATCCTCGACACGGAGGAGAAGCGGTCCCGCGCCCTCCAGATGGGCGTGACCGACCCCAACAAGAAATACGACATGACGGACCTTGCCCGCGGCGACGTGATCGTGGCGGCAACCGGCGTGACCGATGGCGCGCTGATCAAGGGCGTGCATTTCAGCAAGGACGTGATCACGACGGAAACCGTGGTCTACCGTTCCGCCACCGGCACCGTGCGCCGCATCTATGGCGAGCACCGCGAACTGGCGAAGTTCCACCTGGACTAATTCGCTTCAGGCACGGACCATGGTCCGTATTACGTCATGGCCGGGCTTGTCCCGGCCATTCACGTTTCAGGGGGCGTGCAAAAGGCGTGGATACCCCACACAAGGCCGGGCACGATGGAGCAAATCCGTGGAATGATGAGGATCGGACAGAAGTGGAAAAACCTATGATTCAAATCCGTCCCTTCACTGCGGAAGACCGGGAGGCCTGGGGGCCGCTCTGGCAGGGCTATCTGACGTTCTACAAATCCTCCGTGCCGGACGAAGTCACGGAAACGACGTGGCGCCGGTTCCTCGATCCTGCTGAGCCCATCCATGGCCTTGCGGCCGTTCTCGATGGCAGGATCGTCGGTATCGTGCACTACCTCCACCACCGATCCACCTGGACCACGGCTGATTACTGCTACCTGCAGGACCTGTTTACGGCCGAGGAGGCACGGGGGCAGGGTGTGGCGCGGGCCTTGATCGAGGCCGTGTATGAGAAGGCAAAGGCCCATGGCGCAAGCCGGGTTTATTGGCTGACGCACGAAACCAACACGACCGCCCAAGCGCTCTACGACAAAGTCGCCAGCCGCAGCGGCTTCATTCAGTACCGCCATCTGTTTGGATGATGTCCTGTCATCCACAGCGAGCCGCAGGCGAGGGAAAGGGGATCCACCCACACAGCGCCATGGATTCCCTCCTCCGTTTCACTCCGGCCGGTAATGACAATGCGGAGAAGGTGCGATCATTCTCCCAGGATGCTTTGACCACAATTCGCGGCTAAGAGTCCCGCTGTGACCGAATCATCTCCTCTTCTCCTGCCGAAACCCTTCCTGGGCGTCACCAATTCCGCCCTCGGGCGCACCTGGGTCGAGCGCTGCGATGCCGCTCAGGGCACGATCGCACTTGCCATCGCCCAGACCCATGGCCTGCCGGACGTCCTGTCCCGCGTGCTCGCAGGGCGGGGCGTGGGCATCCATGACACGGAAGGCTTTTTGAATCCGCGCCTACGCGATCTCATGCCCGATCCGCATGGACTCACCGACATGGAGGTTGCCGCCTCTCGGCTGGCCGATGCAGTGCTGCGCAACGAGAAGGTCGCGATCTTCGGCGATTACGACGTGGATGGCGCTTGCAGCGCGGCGCTGCTCGCCGAGTATCTGCGCTCCTGCGGATTGGACTACGCCATCCACATCCCGGACCGGATCACGGAAGGCTATGGCCCGAATGTCGATGCCATCCGGAGCCTGAAGGAGCAGGGCGCCGATCTCCTGGTGACGGTGGATTGCGGCACCGCCAGTATCGAACCTTTGGCCGAGGCGAAGCGCCTTGGCCTCGATCCCATCGTTCTCGATCACCACCAGGCGCCGGAGCAGCTGCCAGAGGCGCTCGCCATCGTGAACCCGAACCGCCAGGACGATCTTTCGGGCCTCGGCCATCTCTGCGCGGCCGGCGTGGTGTTCCTGTTCCTCGTCGCCCTCAACCGGGTCTTACGGCTGCGCGGCTTCTTCCAAGGGCGGCCTGAGCCGGATCTGATGGGCAGCCTCGATCTCGTGGCCTTGGCGACCGTTGCCGACGTGGTGCCGCTCATCGGTCTCAACCGGGCTTTCGTGCGCCAGGGCCTCGCCATCATGAAGAGCCGCCGACGGGTGGGTCTGGCGGCGCTCCTCGATACGGCAGGTCTCGCCGGGGCGCCGGAAAGCTGGCATCTCGGCTATCTCGTCGGACCTCGCATCAATGCCGGTGGGCGCATCGGCGACGCGGCTCTGGGATCGCGGCTCCTGCTGACGGAGGATCCGGTCCAGGCCGGGCGGCTTGCCGCCGAGCTCGACCGGCTCAATCGCGAACGCCAGGCCATCGAGGTCGTCGCTGTGGCTGAGGCTGAGGCGCAGGCCATGATGGCGCTGGAGCGCATGCCTGACTTGCCGGTTCTCGTGACCGCTTCGGCCGAGTGGCATCCAGGTGTCGTCGGCCTGATTTCCGCCCGCACCAAGGAGCGGTTTCGACGCCCGGCTTTCGCCTTTACCCTGAATCCGGACGGCACGGCGACCGGCTCGGGCCGCTCGGTGCCCGGCGTCGATCTTGGGTTTGCAGTGCGGGCGGCCGTCGATGCAGGGCTCGCCATCAAAGGTGGCGGCCATATGATGGCGGCCGGCGTGACCATCCAGGCCGTCGATCTGGAGCAATTCCTCGCCTTCATCACTGAAAAGCTCATCGAGCCGGTGAGCACGATGCGGCTGAGGGACAATTTCGCCATCGATGCGACTCTTACGGCGGCTGGTGCTCAGCCTGCCGTTGTCACCGCTCTGGAGCGGGCAGGGCCGTTCGGCCAGGGCCAGCCGGAGCCGGTCTTCGTCTTCCCGCAGCATCGTCTCATCGAGGCGCGGGAAGTCGGCAGCGGCGGGCACATGCGTGTGAAGCTTCGTGGTGGGGACGGCAGTTTCATCGGCGGAATCGCCTTCCGCGCCGCCGGTCAGCCGCTCGGAAATATCCTGTCTCAGGCCATCGGCAACCCGCTTCATGTGGCGGGTACTCTCTCCATCGATCGCTGGGGCGGCAACGAAAAGGTCGAGGTTCGGATCATGGATGCGGCGAGGCCGGAATAATTCAAATCTGGTGCTTGCGATGCATCACGAACCCATCTATAGGTTCGCCCACTTCGGAGGCGGCACCGCCCCGAAGGACTGCGCGCCCTTCGTCTATCGGTTAGGACATCTGCCTTTCACGCAGGAAAGAGGGGTTCGATTCCCCTAGGGCGCGCCATTCCACAATCCTGAAAAACTGTCTCTCTTCAGCATCGTGAATAGTGCTCCGATGACCTCGAAGGTTCGATAGATCCCCGCTTAAGCTGGACGTGTCCCGCGCGGTCGAAATTAAATCGGACTGCCTTTGATCTTGGTCACCATTTCCCAATTGTGTCCGGCGGCGATCAGGCAGGCTTTGCCGTCCGGTCTGGTCATGACCATCGTCCAGGATCCGTTCGAAGAGGCGAAGACTTCAAGCACCTGTCCGGGCTGGGCGAGGCCTATGCCGATCGGATCTTCCTTGTACTGATCTGACAGCAGCTTCACGAGGTGCTCGCGCGGACCGCAGGAGGATTGGGCGCTCACCGGCGTGATCCCAAGCGCGATGATCGCGCCAAGGATCGCGAGTGGGGCGAGAGGGTAACGGATCATGACATGTCCCTAACGGTTGACCCGCGATTACCCTTGGCGTGCCAATTAACGCGCTCTCTCCGAAAAAGCTCCATGGTGCAGCGTGCGTGGTACTCCCTTCTTATTTCAAGGAAAGTTTTCCTGGATCGTGTGACCGGCCGCGAATGATGTCGAATACGTAGAAATACCGGTATTCAAGCACGCTTGGATAGAGTAACGGGTTCTGCTATAAAGTTCGCATCGGGGCAATATTACTGTGCTGACATTACGTAATCTCGTTCAACAGCTGACTATGCCGACGATCACGAGCCAGGAAGAACTCGTTCGATATGTCGTGATGGTCACGCTCTTCGCCCTCGCCGTTTCGCTTTCGGCCGACATCACCATCCAATTGGTTTTCTTTACGTCATGGACAGCGGTGGCGCGGACATTCGTGGTTACTACCCTGACGGTCGGTGTGATTGCTATTCCCGTTTCCTACATCTTCGGCAGGGCTCAGCGGGAGTTGCAGGAGGCCAAGCGGCGGTTGGAGGGAATCAGCCGCACCGATCCCCTGACCGGCCTGCCGAACCGGCGGGCTTTGATCGAGGCAAGCAAGGCCCCGGCTCGGCAGGCGATGGTCTTGGTGATCGCGGATATCGACCATTTCAATGCCATCAACGACAGCCATGGCCATCGGACCGGCGACCTCGTGCTTCAGATGCTGGGCAAGACCATGGAGGCGCATCTGTCGGATTACGGTCTGGTCGGCCATATGCGTGGAGAGGAATTTGCCCTGATTTCCTCGACCACACCTGTCGAACGGATCGTCGATGCCATCGGCGATCTGCTGCGCGCCGTCGAGCGGACGCCGATCATCACGCCAGGAGGGGCTGTTCAGGTGACGATGTCGGCGGGAATCGCCCTTCGCGGTCCGTCCGACACCTTCGAGAAGCTCTATGGCGACGCCGATGAGGCGCTCTATGAGGCGAAGCGAATGGGCCGCGGCCAGATCAAGCTGTCCGAGCGCGCCAAGGACGTGGTTTTGGCCGGCCACTCGGCGGAAAGAATGAACCTGATCCTAAAATTCTGACGGAGGGCCTGCCTCCTAGGCCATTCAGAACCGTCATCATTTCTCGAAAAGGCGTATATATGAGATAGCAGGCGATGGATTGAACCTGCTGCCGTCAAAGACGTTCTTACCGCCAAACTCTATTCCAAAGCTGAACTCCCATGCCGCGATATTTCTTCAACATCCGTGACGGTTACGACGTCGATGAAGACGAGGAGGGGATCGAGCTGCCCGACCTCGACGCGGCCCGTGCCGAGGCCTTGGCCACGGTCGAGGAGCTTCGGGACGAGCTGGCCGATGCGGGCAACATTGAGCTGGAAATCACCGACGAAACCGGGCGGCGGCTCCTGACCGTTCCGTTCTTCCGCGGCGGGCAGGGCGGCCGGCGCCGCTAGATTCCAAGCACAAGAAAGGCCCGGCGCGATGGCCGGGCCCTGCTGAGAGATAGTGAGAAACCGATCAGCACTCGGTCTTCTTCTGGGTCGTCGTGTCGCCGAATTCGTCCGTCTTCTGCTTGGTCTCCGTAGAGCAGCCTAGCGGTCGATCAGAAGTCGTTACGGTAGTGGAAGACGTCGTGCTCGGCTCCGTCTTGCGCTCGATAGTGGTCTGGCTTCCCAAGATGCCTTCCTCCTTCTTGATGGTTGTCGTGGTGTCCTGAGCGACGGCAGCTGTGCTGAGCAGCGCAGCTGCAAGAATCAGTACCGTTTTCTTCATCATGAACTCCATGAACAAGCATTGCCCCGTGAGAACGGCTTTCTCTCCGACGGGTTCCTGCTCAGGTCGTTCAGAATAAACGCCGGCTGCGGCTCAGGCTGAGCGTAGATTCTGCCAAGCCACCGCGAAATCGTGGGCATTGCGGCGGATCTCTTCGACCGGCATGGCGGGCGTAAAGAGGGCCGAGCCGAGCCCGAAACCGTTGGCGCCGGCATTCACATAGGGCTTCATATTGTCCGGCTTGATGCCTCCGACCGGCAGGACAAGCGTGTCCTTCGGCAACACGGCCCGCCAGGCTTTCACGACAGCGGGAGGGATGGCCTCGGCCGGGAAGATCTTGATGGCATCGGCACCTGCCTTGAGGGCTGCGAAGGCCTCCGTTGGCGTTGCCACGCCAGGGGTGCAAGCAAGCCGGTTTTCCTTGGCGCGCCGGATGACGTCGACATCCGCGTGCGGCATGACAATCAGCTTGCCGCCGACATCATGGACGCCATTGACCTGATCAGGGTCGAGGACGGTCCCGGCGCCGACGAGCACGTTCTCCGGCATGGTCTTGGCCAGGATTTCGATGCTGCGGAAAGGCTCCGGTGAGTTCAGCGGGACTTCGATGATGCGAAAGCCAGCCTCGACCAGGGCGTGACCCACGGCTTCGGCATTCTCCGGCTTCAGGCCTCGTAGAATGGCGATCAGAGGAAGATCGATGAGATAATCCCGCAGCACAATAGCACCTCCAATCCTGTCGTGAATGGGAAGCATCGCAAGCTCGCCCATCGACCGGCCGCTACTAGTTGGCAAAGACCGTGGCCGGTTTCAACCTTTTGTGAGGTCAGGGCTATCATTGTGCGCAATCAAGAGGGAGCTTGCCTGCGGCCTTGGTGGAATTGCATGGTTCGTCATTCGTAGGATAGAGACCTGACAATCTGTCATTGGATCCATTCCTCATTCTCATGGGTCCCGTTCGAGCTGAACCATGAAGCCGCCCTCGAAGCTGCTGAGCCGCAGCGTCAAACCCTCCCTCGATCGGATCGATCTGATGATCCTCGATGCGCTCCGCGATAACGGACGCATCACCTACCAGGCTCTGTCGGAACGGGTCGGCCTTTCGGCGCGCCCCTGTCTCGAGCGGGTCAGGCGTCTGGAACAGAAGGGGGTGATCCGAGGCTACACAGCCCTGATCGAGCCAGCCGCCCTCGGACACGACATCATCGCGCTGGCCGGGATCAGCATGCGCGATCCTTCGACCGGTACCCGGCAGCGGCTGGAGCGCGCTTTGACAGCCAATCCTGCTGTCATCGAACTACAGGTGGTGAACGGCGAATACGACTATATCGCCCGGATCGTGGCGCCGACGCTCGCGGCGTACGAAGCCCTCACAGAGGCCTATCTGGCTGATCCCGGTTTCGGAATCGGCCGGATCCACACCACCTTCGTCCTCAAAACCCTGAGAGACTTCGAGGGCTATCCGGTAGCCGACAACCGGGATTGATCCCGAATGCCGGATCATACGACAGAAACGGCTGTGGCGGGCTGAGATTTCAGCCTCAACCGGAATGGGACGTCCATAAGCTTATCCATGGAGGACTTCCATGGATTTCATCGCTCTCGAACGCTCGGTTACCGCAGCTAATTACGATCCCTTGCCTGTCGTCCTGAGGGAGGCGAAGGGCGTCTGGGTTACTGATACGGAAGGCAGGCGCTATCTTGACATGATGAGCGCCTATTCGGCGGTCAGCCTCGGCCATGGCCACCCGCGCATTCTGAACGCGATGATGGAGCAGGCCTCGAGGCTCGCCGTCACCAGCCGCGCCTATCATACGGAACTTCTCGGGCCGTTTCTGGAGCGCCTGGTCCAGGTCACGGGCCTCGACATGGCCCTGCCCATGAACACGGGTGCGGAAGCCGTCGAGACAGCCATCAAGGCTGCGCGACGATGGGGTTATGCCAAGAAGAAGATCCCTCGGGATCATGCGGAAATCATCGTCGCGAATAACAATTTTCACGGCCGCACGACCACCATCGTCGGATTCTCGTCCGATCAGTCTTATCGCGAGGGGTTCGGCCCCTTCTCCGGCGGGTTCAAGCTGGTGCCGTTCGCGGATGCAGGGGCGATCGAGCAGGCGATCACGGGCAACACCTGCGCGGTCCTGATCGAACCGATTCAGGGCGAGGCGGGCATCGTGGTGCCGCCGGAGGGTTACCTGAAAGACCTGCGTGCCATCTGTGACAGGCACAACGTTCTGCTGATCCTCGATGAGGTCCAGTCGGGCCTCGGTCGCACGGGCCGCTGGTTCGCCCATCAGCATGAGGACATCAAGCCGGACGGCCTGATCCTTGGCAAGGCGCTGGGCGGCGGTGTTTATCCGGTCTCGGCCTTCGTGGGCACGCGTGAGGTCATGGGCGTCTTCAATCCCGGATCCCATGGCTCGACCTTCGGCGGCAACGCGTTGGCGGCCAGGATCGGGTTGGAAGCGCTGGCCGTGATCGAAGACGAACATCTCGTCGAACGCAGTGCCGAAATGGGTGGATATCTCCAAGACCGGCTGCGCGCCATGCGAAGCAATATCGTGAAGGACGTACGCGGCCGCGGCCTCTGGGTCGGTGTCGAAGTGGATACGAATGTCGTTTCCGCACGGTCGGTCTGCAACGCGCTTCTCGAAAACGGCGTCCTTTCGAAGGATACCCACGACACGGTTCTGCGCTTTGCGCCGCCTCTCACCATCACTCGCGATGAGATCGATTGGGGGATGGAACGGATTGAACGTGTTTTCGCCGGCGCCGTTCATTGATGCTCAGGAACCAAGATTGATGGCACAGAACCTCAAGAAAGAGACGCAACCTGCGACCCGTGAGCAGCGCCTGGAGACTTATCAGCCGTTGTCCGGAATGGTGGTGCCGCGCTTTGCCGGCATCTCGACCTTCATGCGTCTGCCTCATCTCTCACCAAGGCAGGCCCCCGGCGAGATCGACATCGCCATCCTCGGTATCCCTTTCGACGGGGCAACCACAAACCGTCCGGGCACACGGCTTGGGCCGCGCCAAGTACGCGAAGCCTCCTCGCTGATGCGTCTCGTCAATTACGGAACGCTGGTTGCGCCGTACGATCTCTGCGCCTGCGCGGATGTGGGCGATGTGCCGGTCAATCCCATCGACGTGCAGGATACGCTTCGCCGCATCGAGGCTGAAATCTCCTATCTCTACCAAGGAGGCGTGACACCTCTCTCCATCGGCGGCGATCACATCATTTCGTATCCGATCCTGCGCGCGCTGGCCTCGAAGAGCGGGCCCATGGGGATGATCCATGTGGATGCGCACAGCGATACGGGGGACACCTATTTCGGTGGTCAGAAGCTCACGCATGGCACGCCATTCCGCCGGGCCATCGAGGATGGCGTGCTCGATCCGAAGCGCATGGTGCAGATCGGCATTCGCGGGCACATGTATTCCGCCGATGAACGCCAGTGGGCGCTCGATCAGGGCATCCGCATCATCGACATGGAAGAAGTGGTGGAGAAGGGCATTCCCTATGCCATCGCCGAGGCGCGCCGGGTGGTTGGCATGGAGCCGACTTATTTCACTTTCGACATCGATTCCATCGATCCGGCCTTCGCGCCAGGAACCGGCACGCCTGAGATCGGCGGGTTTACGAGCCGCGAGGCGCTCCAGCTCGTTCGCGGCTTCCGGCTCCTGAACCTTGTGGGCGCGGACATGGTCGAAGTGTCGCCGCCGCTTGATCAGTCCGGTGGCACCGCGCTGGTGGGTGCTTCCATCGCCTTCGAACTCCTCTGCCTGCTGGCGGAGGCGAGGGCTGAGCGGAGCTCGAAGGAAACCCGGCTGAACGTGGTTTAGACGATGTAATACGGCGACTCCGTCACACCTCTACGTCATCACCGGCCTCGTGCCGGTGATTTCGCTTCTGGAGAACGCGACGCTCTTCCAATCGGGATGGCCGGCACAAGGCTGGCCATGACGTGTAGGGATATTTCTACGAAGGCGGGCTCTGACGCATGCATCGCTGCGCGGCGCGGGAAATCCGCGTGTTGTCATCAGGCGCAGCCTTGTTGGCGAGAAGCCTTTGCCAGAGGTCTCGCTCAGGGACCTGCTGCAGGATGCACGAACAGACCGAAGGGCACAGGGCCGGATTGCCGTTCTGCATCAGGCAGATCCGCTGGCAGGCTGCCGATGGGTTGGGACCCACGATCTGTGCGACGCCGTAGAGTGCGCCCAATAGGACGATCTGGTGGATCAGGTAGATCGGCAGGCTCTTGCGCCCGGCCCAGACCAATGTCCGGAAGAACACGTTGTCAGCGCGCCAGCGTGCAAGACTGAGCGTCTCTTGCTGAGCCAACATCAGCTTTCCCGCAGCCACACCGATAAGTACGAGCCCGAACCACGGAAAGATCGGCACATAATCGTTCGTCACCGGATCGGAGGCGCCGAGGCCGAGCCAATCGAGCCAGGGGGCGTCGAGGGCGGGGCTCGTGAAGAGCCAGGGGGCGAGCAAACAGAAGACAGCAAAGGCCAGAGTGAGGGCAGGGTGCAATCGCAAGAAGGGCAGGGACAGAACGCTCGAGACGGCGATGCAGTGAAGAATGCCGAAGAAGATGTAGCTCTCAGGAAAGGCAAAATACGTCACCAGGGTCACAGCCAGGGCCGCGCCACCGACCTTCATGAGACGCTTCAGGAACGGTATGCGCCGAAAACCCTGAGCATGGGCCAACGCCAGGCCGAAACCCGCAAGCATCAGAAACGAGCCGGCGATCCCGCGCGCGAACCAGCGCCAGGCCGGGACCTGCAGGATGTTGGTTCCGATCAGTTGCAGGAAACTCAGGTCCCAGCTGAAATGGTAGACAATCATTGCGGCAATCGCGATGCCGCGGGCGACATCGACGGCGTCCCAGCGCTGGGATGCGGTGGTTCGGGCTCGCGGAGAGGGGGCGCTCAAGTCTGCTTGTCTCATCGGTCGTGGCATTCCCTCTCGGACTCCAAGCCTTATGTGAGTGAGATGACCGAGAGCCTTGCTGCGTCAATCGCCACATTACAGGACATGATTCAAGGTGCTCGTGTCGTCGCGGGCTTCACGGGCGCTGGGATCTCGACGGAGAGCGGCATCCCCGATTTCCGGTCTCCCGGCAGCCCCTGGATGCGCCACAAGCCGATTTCCTTCGAGCATTTCCGGCATAGCGCGGAAGCGCGCCGGGAGGCATGGCGGCGGAAATTCGCGATGGACGATCTCTATCGCGACGCCCGCCCAAGCCAAGGGCATCTCGCGTTCGCTTCTCTCGTCGCGTCCGGGAGAATGCCGGCTGTGATCACCCAGAACATCGACGGTCTTCATCAGGAATCGGGCCTCGCCGCGGATCAGGTCATCGAGCTGCACGGCAATGGCACCTACGCCAAATGCCTTAGCTGCGGTGGGCGTCACGAACTCGATTGGGTGAGACAATGTTTTGATGCCGATGGTTGGCCTCCAGATTGCCGGATTTGTGGGGGCATCCTGAAAGCGGCGACCATCTCCTTCGGACAGGCCATGCCGGAGGAGCCGATGCGGCGGGCACAGAATCTTACGGCATCGTGCGACCTCTTTCTGGTCGCGGGATCGTCCTTGGTCGTCTATCCGGCAGCGGCTTTTCCGGCCCTGGCCAAGGAAAACGGAGCACGGCTCGTGATCGTCAATCGGGATCCCACCCCCTTAGATGACGTTGCCGATCTTGTGATCCATGCGGAGATCGGCTCGGTCTTTTCAGTATTTGTGCTATAAATTCAAGAACATGCGGGCTGCCAAAAATTTCATCGCCCTCTGATGCGCGTTTCTGGCTTCCCCTGATTCAGGACGATGTTATCCTCTTATTAAGAATCGGGTTCATGATTCGAGTTTGGGTAATTTCATGACTGGCGATTACGGCTCCAATTCTTTCAGTCTCCGCGAGGAGAATTCCTCTTTAGATCAGGGCCACCGCGAGGTCGCTCAGCCGACTTCGGAAGAGAGCGCTCTTGAGCTCGTCCAGGTCAGCGGCCGTATCAAGTGGTTCGACGTTGCCAAGGGCTTCGGCTTCATCGTTCCCGATAATGGCATGCCCGATGTTCTGCTCCATGTGACCTGTCTGCGTCGGGATGGATATCAGGCCGCCAACGAAGGTGCTCGCATCGTCGTCGAGGCGGTTCAGCGTCCGCGCGGCCTCCAGGCCTTCCGCATTCTCTCGCTGGATGAATCCACTGCGCTGCATCCCTCGGAGCTTCCGCTGCCCCGGACCCATGTCCAGGTCGTGCCGACCAGCGGGCTGGAGCCGGCGGTCGTGAAGTGGTTCAACCGCCTGCGCGGCTTCGGCTTCCTGACTCAAGGGGAAGGCAAGCCGGACATCTTCGTCCATATGGAAACGCTGCGCCGTTACGGTATTGCCGAGTTGAAGCCGGGAGAGCGCGTTTTCGTCCGCTTCGGCGATGGCTCGAAAGGCCTGATGGCCGCCGAGGTTCGCTTGGCCGACATGGCCCTGCCGCATTCCCATTGATGAGTCTGTCAGTGCTGTCGCGTGTCCGGCCGGCGTTCGCGGCCTTAGGCTTTCTCGCCCTGATCGCCGGTGCGGTTTACGCGCAGGCATTCGAGACCCTGTCTGTCGCCACGCAGGGCGGGCAGCGGCAGACCTTCCGGGTGGAGGTTGCCCGCAACGACGCCGACCGCGCGCAGGGACTAATGTTCCGCCGATCCATGCCGGCCGATCAGGGCATGCTGTTCGATTTCGGACGGGTCGAGCCCGTGTCCATGTGGATGCAGAACACCTATCTGCCACTCGACATGCTGTTCATTCGCGCAGACGGGACGATCGCCCGGATCGCGGCCAATACCGAACCGCTGTCGACCCGAACCATCCCTTCGGGCGAGCCGGTTCTTTCCGTTTTGGAGCTGAATGCCGGCACTGCGGCCAAGCTCGGAATCAAGCCGGGCGATCGGGTGGAGCATCCGATCTTCAAGCGCTGATGTACCCTTACACCATCGACGTCGCTACTTGATTACGGCCTGCGTTTTTGCCTGGTACAGCAGATCGTCGGCCTGCCCCAACAGACTCGACAAATCCTTCTCACGGACTCCCCACTCGACGACGCCGAAGCTTGCCGTCACCACGCCAGGATCGAGCCGGGCAATCGACTGGCCGGAGAGGCCTTTTCCAATCTTTTTTGCACGAGCGACGACCTCGTTCAAAGGGGTTCCAGCGCATCGTGCGGACCCGAAGGGTCGTGTCAGCGAAAAGTGGATCCGGTTTTTCGCCTCGAACGATGCGCCAGCATAAAGAATGAGCATCGGATGGATCCCAAAAGTGCACCCACTTTTGGGGGCTGCTCTAGTCCATGAACCTTGCTCCATAATGGATGCCGGTGGTCCAAACCAATCGAACTTTCGCTCTCGCATCTTCAGCGGGAATCTGAAGCTCAAACTCCAAAGGAACATCGGCCGGCGGGGGGACGACGAGGCGCACGCCGGCTTCCGACAAGTCCCAGATCATGCATTCAATCCGTTCCTGAGCGGTCTCACTCGCAATCCATCCTTCCAGATGCGTGAGATGGCGCTGACTCGATCGGCGCTCAGGTATCCAGTGACTCATGCTTGCGATTCCGCCTTTGAGGAAGGAACTCTCAATACAGAGGGAAGCTGTCGTGAAAATGTTCTTGGCGAACAGATGCCATCAAATCCGGCAAGTCGAACTCATTGGGATCCAAAAAAATGGCGCCTCCCAAGGGTTGCGCCGAGTTTCGATCCGTAGGGGCAAACCTGGATCGGAGTTCGGATTATGGCTTTATCGTTGAAGCAGGGAAGGGCTTGGTCAATGGTCATGAGAGGTATGGGACACCTCGGAAGAATAGAGCATTTCGGGTAGGTTCCGCCTGACCCGTGTCGCAGCGCAGGGAATACCGCTGAACTAACGCTTTTCAGCCTCGGGCAAGCTTCGATGGTTATTTCCCGACAGCCTGTATTTTTGCGCGCCACGGGGGCGTGCGCCTCCCGAGGTCAAATGGGCAGGCCACCGAAGGACGATGAAACTCCTCAACAATTTGAAGCTTCTCACGAAGATAGCAATTCCGGTGACGGTTTTCGTTGCCATCGCCGTTGGCCTGATCGTCATGGCTGTTTCGGGCCTCAACAACATGGCCGCCGACACGCAGGATCTCGTGAACGATGATGCCAAGCGCCTGAGCCTGGTTCAGAGCATTAACACGCAGATCAACGAGGCCTCGATCCAGGAGAAGGGGATGATCCTCACCCCGAAGAACCTGCCGGATCGCGTCAAGAGCGTCGAGACTGCCTATAAAAACGCCGTCGCGAAGGCTTCGGGTGAGTTGGATCAGCTGATTAATTTATCCAGCTCTGCCGAATTTCGGAAACTCAATGAGAACCTGAGAGACGCCACCCTCAACTATTTCAAGACGTTGGAGCAGAGCCTCGCCGCCTCTATGCAGCGCGATGACGAAAAGGCAACGCTCATCACCAATGGATCTGCCCGGGATCTGCGTAGACAGCTGCGCGAACAGATCACCACAAGCATCGAGGGTATCGCGCTTGAGCTTGAACAGTCCAAGGATGCGGCTAACGCTCTTGCCGCAGACACCAAGTGGTGGCTCATCGGCTCTGCTGCAGCTGGCCTGAGCCTTGCGATCGGACTGCTCTGTGCGATCACAATCCTCGGCGTTGTCCGCCCACTTTCGGCGACGACGGCAGCCATGGGGCAGCTGGCGAACGGTGACCTTGCGGTGAACGTGAGCGGCACCGAACGCCGGGACGAGGTCGGCGCTTTGGCCCGCTCCTTGCAGGTGTTCAAGGACAACGCCATCGAGGCCCGCCGCCTCGCCGCCGAGCAGGAAGCGGAGAACCAGGCCAAGATGCGCCGGGCCGAAATGCTCGACCAGCTCACCAAGCGCTTCGAGACGAACGTCTCGGCGCTGACGCAGGGCCTGTCCTCGGCCGCGACCGAGATGGAAGCGACCGCCCAGTCGATGACCGCGATTGCCGGCCAGACGACGCAGCAATCGGTCACCGTGTCCTCGGCCGCTCAGCAGACCTCGGCCAACGTGCAGACGGTGGCGGCGGCCACCGAGGAGCTGTCGATCTCGATCCGCGAGATCGCGAGCCAGGTGGCCCAATCCTCGCAGATCGCCGAGCGGGCGGTGCAGGGGGCGCGCCGCACCGATGCGGCGGTGCAGGACCTAGCCACCACCGCCGCGAAGATCGGCGACGTGGTGCAGCTGATCAACACCATCGCCGGCCAGACCAACCTGCTGGCCCTCAACGCCACCATCGAGGCGGCCCGCGCCGGCGAGGCCGGCAAGGGCTTTGCCGTGGTGGCGACCGAGGTCAAGGAGCTGGCGAGCCAGACCGCCCGGGCGACGGACGAGATCTCGGCCCAGATCGGCTCGGTGCAGCAGGCGACGCAGCAGACGGTGTCGGCGATCCAGGAGATCGCCCGCACCATCACCGAGATGAGCCAGATCTCGACCGCGATCGCGGCGGCGATGGAGGAGCAGGGAGCGGCGACGGCCGAGATCGCCCGCAACGTGCAGGAGGCGGCGCGCGGCACCGAACAGGTGACCGGCAGCATCGGCGATGTGCACCAGGGCGCCGGCGAGACCGGGGCGGCGGCGAGCCAGGTGCTCGGCGCGGCGCAGGAGCTGTCGCGCCATTCCGCCGATCTCGGCCGGGAGGTCACGACCTTCCTCCAGGACGTCAAGGCGGCTTAGAGCAAAGCTCCACACGCTCCAGAATCGATCCTGAACGGGATATCTCATGAAGGGGGTCGCTGCTTGCAGCGGCCCTTTTTGTTAAGCCACCAAGGATGAACCTCTTACCCGTCCCTTTGGGTGGAGGGGAACATGCGCAGAACATCTGTTTGGCATTTCCCTGGGACTTTCGGTCCCATGAAGGTCCCACGGGCTCCTTTTCGCTCCTTTCGGCGAAACCGAGGGCTTGCCTAGGTGTTCTCAAATCGATAGAGAAACCAAGCTGTTGAGGATAACGGGGTGTAGCGCAGTCTGGTAGCGCATCTGCTTTGGGAGCAGAGGGTCGCGGGTTCAAATCCTGCCGCCCCGACCAACTTCAGCGGTTGAGTCTTGGAGAGAGTCCGAAACCTATGCCTGCACGGATCTACAAGCCCGCCAAGTCCGCAATGCAGTCCGGCATGGCCCGGACCAAGCAGTGGCTTCTCGTTTTCGAGCAGGACAAGCCCCGCGAGATCGAGCCCCTCATGGGCTGGACGAGTTCTGGCGATATGCGTCAGCAACTGCGCCTTTGGTTCGACACGAAGGAGGAGGCCATCGCCTATGCCGAGCGCGAAGGCATCGCCTATCGGGTCGAAGAACCGCACGAGGTCAAGCGGCGGACAATCTCCTATTCAGACAACTTCAAGTTCAACCGCGTAGGCCCTTGGACTCACTAGGCCAGGGCCTTCAGCCGGATGGCTCCGTAGCTCAGCTGGATAGAGCAGCCGCCTTCTAAGCGGCAGGTCGTAGGTTCGAGCCCTACCGGAGTCGCCATTCTCTGCTTCGCGCAGGAACCCTGAAACTCCGCGCGAAAATCGTCCGAAAATCAAGACCTGACAAAGCCTCGGCGATCGTACCCTGAAACCTGCCTTGTTTTCGGGCTTCTGACACCTGATCGGGCCGTGGACCATCGTCGCTCGGCCGGAAATCCATCTTGCTACGCTTCATTCGCTTGCCGTGACGCTGACCGACGAAGAGGGGAACGACGATCTTCACGATCTGCTGACGAGGATGCCCTTGCTCCTGTCGCGCCACGGGATACGGCGGCATTCGCAGTGACCAATTACTCTGAAAGACAACCGGCGTCTCTGGACATTCCCCGGACGCGGAATTTGGATATGACCAGGCGGTTCGGGTGGGTAAGACCATCATAGGTCTGGACAAACCTCACCAGAACGCGCGGCGGTCTGTCGCAAACAGATTCACGGCGGTTTTCAGAAGTGGGCGAGGTCAAACAGATGCGCACACTATCTTTCACCCTTGAGCGCGGGGGCAAGGCGTCACTCTCCTCCCAGATCTATACGGGCCTTCGTGACGCCATCCGCGAGGGGACGCTGGCCGCAGGCGCTCGGCTGCCATCCTGGCGCGATCTTGCGGTGCAGCTCGGCGTATCGCGGGGCACGGTCCGGATTGTCTACGAACGCCTGCTCGACGAGCAGCTTCTCATTTCACGTGGCGCCAGCGGCACATGGGTCGCCGAGATACCGCCTGCCCCGCACGAGCCGCCCAAGCAATCGATCAGCCACCCGTTCCCAACATTGTTTCCGGACTTCAGTCATCGGCCCTCGACATTTCAGATGGGTGTGCCTTCGCAGGATGCATTTCCATTCAAGCTGTGGACCCGCGTGATGTTGCGGAACACCCGCACCGCATCCCTGCATCCGGTCAGCTACCCCGACCCACGGGGCGAGGCCGCCCTCAGGCAGGAGATCGCCTCTTACTTGGCCATCGCCCGAGGCCTGCAATGCAATGCCGATCAAGTCCTGGTGACGGCGGGCTTCGCCGGCGCCATCGGGATTACCGTGCGAACCCTGAAGCTGGAGGGTGCTAGTGCCTGGTTCGAGGATCCCGGCTTTCCCCTGACGAGGGCGGCGCTCCAGATTGCCGGCTTGAACATCGTGCCGGTGCCCTTGGACCACGAGGGCATCGACGTTCGACAGGGAGTATCGGTTGCGCAGCACGCCGCTCTCACCGTTGTCACGCCCGGCCAGCAAGCCCCAATGGGAATGACCATGTCGCTCGACCGACGCAGGGCCTTACTCGCCTGGGCGGCACAACAGGACGCCTACATCATCGAGGACGATTATCTCGGCGAATTGCAGTTGCGGGGCCGGGCCGCGCCGGCGCTGGCCTCCATCGACCGGGACGGCCGGGTGCTGCATATCGGTACGTTCAGTAAGACCATCAGCCCGTCTCTGCGCCTCGGCTTCATGGTCGTGCCGTCCCATCTGGCGAAGGCATTCGCAGAAACCGCCGCCTGCCTTGCCCCGGCGCCCGCCGTTGCAGTTCAGCATGCGGTCGCAGAGTTCCTGCGCGAGGGGCATTACCTGCGTCACCTGCGGAAGATGAAGCGCCTTTATGCCGCCCGTCGGCAGAGGCTGGCGGACATGCTCCGCGAGCTGGCGCCGTCGGATCATGCGGTGGATACGGATGGTGGCCTAGCGGTGCGGCTCGATCTTCCTCCGCACTATGACGACGTGGCTGCATCCGAACGGGCTCTGCAATACGGGATGGCGCCAGTGCCGCTTTCACTGTGGTATCTGTCTTCTCCCGCTCAGCGGGGACTGCTGCTCGGCATCACGAACTATTCCGAACGCACGCTTCGCAAGGACTGCATCAAGCTGCTCGAATTCGTCGCGGCAAGCCGGCTTCGCTGAAGGGGCAGGCTAGACCATCGTGCGGACCCAGAGGGTCGCGTCAGCGAAAACCGGGTCCGCACGATGGTCTCATCAAGAAAGGAGGCATCGCACGGGATCCAGCCGCGTTGCCTACTGACCATTCATGTCGTTCCCGCCGTGAGAACGATCTTTCCCTTCGGCGGCGGTCGAATGCCTTCCAGCATGAGATGTGCCTCGCGTGCGTCTGCGAGGGGGATGACCGTGCCCACCCGTGTCCTCAGGTCGCCCCTATCGATGAGGCCTGCAATCTCCGTCAGGTGCTCGGTTGTGACGTTGACCAGGAAAAAGGTCGCGTCGACGCCATAGCTCTTTGCAAAATCCTGATCCGGCTGAGAGACGGCCGAGATCAGTCTGCCGCCACGGCGCAAGACTTGGAACGAACGCATCTGCGTCTCGCCCCCAACCAGATCCAACACGGCGTCCACCTCCCGAGAAGCGTCCTCGAAACGATTGGCCCGGAAGTCAACCACCGCATCCGCCCCCAACTCGCGCACGAATGCGACGTCGTCAGTGGCGGCCGTTGCAATGGTTCGGATGCCGGCACGGCGGGCGAGTTGCACCGCGTAGGCGCCCACATTACCGGCTGCCCCGTGGATGAGGACCGTCTGGCCGGCCTGGAGGCGCGCTTGGTCGAACAGCCCCTGCCAAGCCGTCACGGCGATGACGGGAACGGAGGCCGCCTCGACATGGGTGAGCGAGGTCGGCTTGTGGGCGATCATTTCCGCCGAAGCCAGCGCGTACTGAGCGTAGGCACCGATGAAGCGCGGGTTCGTGACGCCATAGACCTGATCGCCGATGCGAAGGTCGCTAACATCGGGCCCAACGGCCTCGATGTCGCCGGACAGGTCGGAGCCCAGGGTAAGGGGGAGTGGTTGGGGCAGGGCGCTCTTTCCAGCCCTGATCCAGGCGTCCCAGGGACCAACCCCGGCGGCGTGCACTTTGACGAGGACTTCGCCGGGGCCGGGATTGGGCATGAGAACGCGCTCGAACTGCATGGTCTCCGGTGGGCCGAACTCATGCACACGCCAAGCCATCATGGACGGCCGTGTTTGGTGCTGACCTGTGTCATGGATCACGCTGTTGGTATCCATCTGGATCTCCTTGCATCTGTCTGATGCGTCCTGGCGGATCTCATGCCGCTGCGGCGGAGGCTGCGGCGAGCGGCGGCACGCGGAAGCTGATCGCCAGGCGGTTGTAGGCGTTCATCAGGCCGATGGCGATCGTCAGGTCGGCCAGCTCCTTCTCGCTGAACGCCGCGCGGGCCGCGGCATAGGCCTCGTCCGGCACCTGCGTGTCGCTGACCCGGGTGACCGCCTCGGCCCATCGCAGCGCCGCCTTTTCCCGGTCGCTGAACAGGGGCCCGGCCTCGTCCCAGGCCGGGACGAGCACGAGCTTGTCAACCGGCAGGCCCGCCTTGAGCAGGTCGCGGCTGTGCATGTCGATGCAATAGGCGCAGCCGTTGATCTGCGAGATGCGAAGATACACCAGCTCGATCAGGGCGGCCGGCAGGCCGCTCTGGGCGACATAGCCATAGACGGCGCCGAGGGCCTTGATGCCGCCCGGGGCGGCGGCGGCATAGTTCATCCGTTGGGTCATCGGGCCGATCCTTGCTTCTGGTCCGGGATGACCAGGGCATCATCCTGGCGGTCGATGATGAAGACGGCGAGCAGCTGGGCCGGTTCGTGGGCGCTGGCGTTCTCGCTCACCCGGTGGTGCGCGCCCGGATCCTCGTACCAGCCCTCGCCGGCCCGGTAGACCTTGGCGGGCTCGTCATTGACCTGGCTGCGGATGGCGCCGGAGAGCACATGCGCATAGATGAAGGCGGAGTTGGAGTGGTAATGGGACGGCGACTTGCCGCCCGGAGCGTAGGTCACCTCGAGGGCGATCAGGCGCTTGCCCGGGATGTGCGGGATGGCGCGCTCGAAGACCGTCCTCACCGTCTCGCCGAGGGCCGGCGCATCAGCGGTCTGCGACACCGGCGCCGCCGTGCTGTGCTCCGGTCCGTGGGCGGACGCGGTCGGGCTCGCGAGGGCGAGGGCGGCGGCAGCGGTGGCGATGAAGCTCGTTCGTGGGATCATCCGCATGGTCTTGTCCTCAGGGTGGGATCAGGCATGCGGCGATCTTGCTGCCGCCATGGGCGACAAAACAGGCCCAAGAACAAGCAATACGACTGTACCATCGGCTGACCACATCTCGTCTAATGGTCACCGTGCTTCTCAGACATATCGATGACTTGCATCGCTTGCAGGGGTGCCTTTAGCTTCTGAGGGGGAAGTTTCGTACCAAAAGGCTGTTCGGCAATGAACCTACGCTTCGTCGAGACGTTTCTCTGGGTCGCGAGGCTGGGTAGCTTTAGCGCAGCAGCCGAGAGGCTTCACACCACACAAGCGGCAATTTCGAACCGTATTGCGACCCTGGAACGGGACCTAGGGATCCGTCTTTTCGAGCGTGATGTCCGCTGCGTCCGCCTCACCCCCTTAGGGCAGCAGGCTGTGCCGAAGGCCGAGGAACTGGTGCGGGTCGCCAACGAGTTCCGGGAGGCCGTCAGCGATCCCGGTAGCCTGCGTGGATCGATCAAGATCGGTACGATCGACTCCATCGTTCATGCTTGGCTGCCGCAGTTCATCGAGCGCATCCGGGCGCGCTATCCGAGCGTCGCCATCGATCTCAATACCGACACGAGTCTTGATCTCGCCCGTGAGGTTGCCGAACGACGTATCGACCTTGCACTCATCATGGGGCCGGTGATCGCCCCCGAAATCATCAATCTCGATCTATGCACCTTCGCGTGCACTTGGCTCGCTAGCCCGAAGCTTGGCCTCCCTAACAAGCCACTGTTCCTGGCGGAGGTCGCGGATCATCCCATCCTGGCCTATTCCAAGGACAGCGTGCCTCATCACCGCATTCTGCGGCAGCTCGCCGACGCAGGGATCGAGGATCCGACGATATACAATTCCAATTCCCTCGCCACCATCATCCGGCTGGCGCAGGACGGCATCGGTATAACGCCACTGCCTACCGTGATCGTGCGGGAGCAGCTCGCGACCGGAAAGCTGGTAGCGCTCGATGTGACGCCAGCCTTTCCGCCGCTCGGTTTCCACGCAGTCTATTCCGACCATCCGGATAACCTGATCTCGGCCGTGATGGCGCAAATGGCGCAGGACGTCGCCCACAGTTTCTCATTGGCGCAGACCGACGGAGCGTCCTGGTAGGCTAATGATGAACGGTACAGCACACCGTTTGTGCGGTGCCGAACAAGGAAAACTTAGGCTCCAGGAAAAGTATTTCGCGTTTGTCCCGGCGGGCACGGCACGCTCACATTTGGCCATAGGTTCAAAGGAGGCCGTGACGTGAAAGTCAGTCTAATTCAGATGAATTCCCAGAACAACAAGGCGGAGAATCTGAAAACCGCCGCTGCGATGATCGAGAAGGCGGTAGCCGAGGAGGCGCCGGATCTCATCGTTCTTCCTGAGTACTATGCCTATCTCGGCGAGGGGCGGGACAACATCCACGGCAATGGCGAATTCTTCCCCGACGGCGAGTCCTACAAGCTTATGTCGGGCCTTGCCGCCAAGCATCGGGTGACCATCCACGCCGGCAGCGTCGTCGAGCGCGAGGGCAACAATCATTACAACACCACCCTGGTATTCGGCCCCAATGGGAAAGAGCTTGCTCGCTACCGCAAGATCCACCTCTTCGATGTCGATATCCCGGGCGGCATGAGCTACCGCGAGTCGGACACGATCAGCCGCGGCCAGGACGTCGTTACCTACAAGGTTGGAGACGTCACCGTCGGCTGCGCCATCTGCTACGACATCCGCTTCCCCGAGCTGTTTCGCAAGCTGCGTGATGCGGGTGCCGACGTGATCGTGCTGCCTGCGGCCTTCACCCTGATGACCGGCAAGGATCATTGGGAGATGCTGGCTCGCGCCCGCGCTATCGAGACGCAGACCTACTTCCTCGCGGTCGGACAGGTGCTCTCTCATGCGGACGGCAAGAAGTGGTGCTGGGGCCATTCCATGGTGATCGATCCATGGGGACACATCGTTGCTCAATGCTCCGACAAGGTCGCGACCACCAGTGCACGCCTCGATCTCGACTATATCGAGCACGTGCGCCGCAATGTTCCGGTCGCCCAGCATCACGTCCTGGCCTGAGGAGCGCGCGCATGTTCACTGTCAATGAGATGCCGAAGCAGATCTCTCAGGACCTGATCGCGCTGCTGGAGAAGGTCGAGACCGCCACCGTCGGGCACTTCCTCCATTCGGGCTTCGTCGACCGCGAGCTTCGCGCGGTCCTGCCTGAGAAGCGCGTTGCCGGCACCGCCGTCACCGTGCGGCTGCCGCATGCGGACAGCACGATCCTGCATTACCTTACCAAGCTCGTGCGTCCGGGCGACATCGTGGTGGTGGATCGCTGCGGCGACGACAAGCATGCCTGCTGGGGCGGCGTCGTCACGCATTCCATGAAGATCGCGGGCGTCAAGGCGGGCATCGTCGACGGCCCGGCCACCGACTTCTCGGAAATCCGCCGGGTCGAGATGCCCATGTGGTGCCGCGGCCCGTCGCCGATCACCACCAAGATCCTCGGCCTCGAGGGAGCCATCAACGTGCCCGTGACGGTCGGCGGCCAGGTGATCGAGCCGGGTGATGCGATCCTGGCCGACGAGAGCGGCGTGATCGTCCTCGACCCGGCCGAGGCGAAGGCCGTCGCCGAGCGGGCGATCGGCATGCAGGAAGCCGAGATCAAGCTGTTGGAGCGGCTTCGCAATGGCGAGAAGCTGCCGGATATCTCCGGCGCGACGCGTCTCGTGGAAGAGAAGGCCCGGCGCGTCGCCTGACGCGCCGGTTCGGGAAGAGCAGTCAAAAATCAGAGGGAAACAAAGTCGATGATGAAGCTGCGTATTCTGGTCGGTGTGTCGGCGATGGCTTTTGTCGCCGGTACGCCCGTCCTGGCCCAGACGAAGACGGTGACGCTCGCTGCCTATAGCGGCATCTTCCAGGATCATTACACCAAGGCGGTCATCGAGCCGTTCATGAAGGCTCACCCGGACATCAAGGTCCAATTCTACGGCATGCCGAATTCGGCCCAGATGCTCGGGACGCTCCGCGCTCAGAAGGCCGCGCCGCAGATCGACGTCATGATCATGGACGTGTCCGTTTCGAAGGCGGCCACCGACGAGGGCCTGTTCGACAAGATCGACGAGAGCGTTTCGAAAAACGTTGCCGACCTATATCCGACCGCCCGCATCGAGGGTGTCGGCGGTGTCGCGGTGACCTTCGACAATCTCGTCCTTCTCTACAACAAGGATCAGGTCAAGACGCAGCCCACCTCCTGGAACGCTCTCTGGGACAAGCAATATGCCGGCAAGGTCACGATCCCGGCGGTACCCGACATCCAGGGCACGACGCTTACGATCATCGCCAACAAGATGGCCGGTCAGGAGGACTACAAGAAATCCGTCGATGCCGGTATCAAGAAGCTCGGCGAAGTCGCTCCCAACGTACAGACCTGGGACCCGAAGCCCGACGTCTACACGCCCATCGCCAACGGCCAGGCGGCTCTCGGCATCGGCTGGAACGCCCGTGCGCAGGTCTATGCGGACACGTCCGGCGGCAAGCTCGGCGTGGTCCTGCCGCAGGAGGGCAGCGGCTTCCAGATCAACACGATCAATCTGGTGAAGAATGCGCCGGCGGGCGACGCCGCGAAGACATTCATCGACTATGCGCTCAAGCCTGAGACCCAGGCGGCGTTCACGGAAGCGATGTTCTACGCGCCGACCAACACGAAGGCGCAGGAGAAGATCTCCAAGGAGGCACTGGCCCGCACGGCGGCCGGCTCGATGGACAGGATGATCGCCATCGACTGGATCGCCGTTGCTGGAATCCGCGATGCGATCACGGAGCAATGGCGCCGCCGCGTCATTCCGCTGAGCCGCTAACCGCACCTGCCGCAGCCGAACGCCCGCTGGAGAAAGCCATGATGCATCAGACAATCCGCTCCGGAAGCCCGATTGTATCCGACGATCGCGACGTGCACCTGCGCCTCGATGGACTCTCGAAGCGCTATGGCGACGCCGTCGCCGTCGCAACCCTCGACCTGTCGGTTCCGAAGGGAGAACTGGTGGCGCTTCTCGGACCGTCCGGCTGCGGCAAGACAACGACCCTGCGCATGGTCGCCGGCCTCATCAAGCCGACCGACGGACGCATCGTGGTTGGTGGGCATGATATCACGGTGATGCCGCCCTACCGGCGCGACATGGGGCTCGTGTTCCAGTCCTATGCCCTGTTTCCCCATATGAGCGTGGCGAAGAACGTGGCCTTCGGGCTCGAGATGCGCTCCGTGCCGAAGCCTGAGATCGAGCGGCGCGTCAAGGAGGCGCTCGCCATGGTGCGCCTCGAGGCGCTCGCCGAGCGCAAGCCACGCGAACTCTCGGGCGGGCAGCAGCAGCGTGTGGCCCTTGCCCGCGCTCTCGTGATCCGCCCCTCGATCCTCCTTCTCGACGAGCCGTTGTCGAATCTCGATGCCAAGCTGCGTGACGAGATGCGCAACGAGATCCGTGACATTCAGCAAAGCCTGGGCATCACGGCCGTCTTTGTCACCCATGATCAGGTCGAGGCGCTCAGCATGTGCGACAAGGTCGTGGTCATGCGCGGCGGCAAGCTCGAACAGGTGGGAACACCCGTCGACGTCTACGAGCATCCGGCGACCCCGTTCGTTGCCTCCTTCGTCGGCCGCACCAATCGCCTTGAGGGCACGGCCCATGGGGATGGTCGCGTCGCCATAGGCTCCATGGACGTGCGCGTACCCGGCCGACCGGGCGGCAAGGTCGAGATCATGATCCGCCCGCACCGCATGAAACTCGTCGAGGCAGGCTCTGGCGAGGATGTAGCCGCCGACGGAGTGAACCGTATCGCCGGGCGCCTGACGCGTGTCACCTTCATCGGCGACCTGCTTCAATATCATGTCGACGTGGACGGTACGGAGATCGTCGTCGAGGCCGCCTCCGATCATGGGCGCGGCTTCCGGAAGGTCGGGACGCCCGTGGCCGTGCTCTGGCGTATCGAGGATACGATGGTGTTCGGGAGGGGCGCATGACGGCAATCGCTGCCCCTACGGCTCCCGCCATGCCCCGTCTGGCCCTCGGCCGGACAGGAACCGCGATGGCTCTGCTCCTTCCCATCGCAATCATCAACACCATCGGGTTCATCCTGCCGGTCCTCAACCTGGCGCGGATGTCGTTCAACGAAGCCCTGACCGGCGGTGGCGTGCGTGAAACCTTCACGCTCGCCAACTGGACCGGCCTCTTCGGCGATTCCTTCTATGTCGAGCTGATCGTCAACTCGATCACCGTGAGCCTCGGCATCACGCTGGCGACCCTCGTCGTATCCTATCCAATCGCGCTTTATCTCCACCGCAGCTCCGGACGGTGGCGCACCTTTCTGACCGTTCTTGTCATCTCGCCGCTGCTCACCTCCGCGGTGGTGCGTACCTATGGCTGGATCGCGCTTCTTTCCGAGCAGGGGCCGATCGCCAGCTCCATCGCGGCGATGGGCTTCACGCCGCCGCGGCTGATGTTCAACACGACCGGTGTGATCATCGGCCTGACCGAGATCCTGATGCCCTACATGATCCTGTCGCTGCTCGCCGGCTTCGGGCGTCTCGATCCACGGGTGGAGGAGGCGGCGATGACGCTTGGCGCCTCGCCGGCCAAGACATTCTGGCGGGTGATCCTGCCCCTGACGCTGCCCGGCATCGCGCTTGGCTGCCTTCTCTGCTTCGTGCTGGCGGTGTCCTCCTTCATCACCCCGAAGCTGCTCGGGGGAGGGCGGGTCTTCTTGCTCGCGACCGAGATTTATGACCAGGCCATCGTCACCCTGAATTGGCCGCTCGCCGCGACACTCTCGATGCTCGTTCTGATCATTTTCGGGGCCGCGCTTGGAGCCTATGCCCGCGTCCTGCGCGCTATCGACTAGGAGCCTCTCATGGAAGCGAATGAAACCTCGGTGCCCATGAAGATCCTCGTGGCACTCCTGTTCCTGTTCCTGCTGGCACCCGTGATCCTCGTCGTGCCAATCTCTTTCAGTGGCGAGCAGATCCTGTCATTCCCGCCGGAGAGCTGGTCCCTGCGCTGGTATGCAGCGCTCGCGGACAATCCGAAGATGATCTCCGCTTTCTGGACGAGCCTGATGCTCGGCGCGATCGTGACCGTGATCTCGCTCGCGGTCGCGATCCCAGCCGCTTACGTGATCGTGCGGATGCGGACCTTCGGATCGGCATTCCTCTACAACCTTTTCACCGCACCGCTGCTGCTCCCCACCATTGTGCTGGGGCTCGCGATTCTCATCGTCTTCGCATCTGTAGGCTTTCTCGGTACCTTCCCGGGCCTCATCATCGGCCACCTCGTGATCACGTTGCCCTATGCCCTGCGCGTGCTGGCGACGACCCTCGGCAACCTCAACCTCGCCTGTGAGGAAGCGGCCTCGACACTTGGCGGACGTCCACTGACAGTCTTCCGGCGCGTGACGCTGCCCATGATGGCGCCCGGCATCGTGGCGGCGACGGCCCTGTGCTTCCTCGTCTCCTTCGATGAAGTGGTCATCACGCTCTTCCTCACTGGGCCGCGCCTCACCACTCTGCCGGTGGAGCTGTTCCACCATGTGGAGAGCCGAGCCGATCCATTGGTGGCGAGCGTGTCGGTCCTGCTGATCCTGCTCACCCTTGCGGTGGTGATGATCGTCGACCGTACGGTCGGCCTGTCGAAGACCTTCGTGAAGTGAGAGCATGAGGCCCGAGACCGCGATTAGCGAGTTTGAAATGGACTCGGGAGCATGAAGGGAGCGACCGGCTGAAGCAGCCGGTCGTTCGGACATCAGAGGCTAGCGCATCGTGTGGACCCGAAGGGCCACGCCAGTGAAAAGTGGATCCGGTTTTCTGCTTCGAACGATGCGCTGCTTAGGGGATTGAGCATCGGATTGGATTTCAAAAGTGCGAATCCACTTTTGGGACCGATGCTCTAGATTCCTTCGCACCCCAGTCGCTTCAACGTCTCATCCACCCATGGCTTGGACACGCGTCCTTCCTGGGTTGCCGCCATGATTTTCGCTTCGGCTTCCTGCTTTGCTTTGGCGTCTGCATAGATCGTTGCCGTGTCGCCGAAGGGGACGCAGAGCAGGCCATCGTCGTCGCCGAGGATCAGGTCGCCGGGTTCAACGACCATTCCATCAATGGCAATTGGTACGTTGATTTCGCCCGGGCCGTCCTTGTAGGGACCGCGATGCGTCACGCCTGCCGCGAAGACAGGGAATTTGCCGACGCGGATGTAACCGTAATCGCGCACTGCACCGTTGATCACGATTCCTCCGAGGCCGATCTTCTCGGCGTGGGCAAGCATGAGTTCGCCGATGATGGCGTTCGTCAGGTCACCTCCGGCGTCGACGACGATGATATCGCCCGGTTCTGCGATCTGCAAAGCCTTGTGCACCATGAGGTTGTCACCCGGACGGGTCTTCACGGTCAGCGCAGGGCCGGCGAGAACGCCGCCGGCATGGAGAGGACGCAGCCGCGTGCCGCCAGCCGTCATGCGCGACATGACATCGCTCACGTTGGCCACGGGCAACTCCCGAAACTGCTGGACAATTTCCACATCGACCCTTCGCTGGCGGGGTAGAACTCTGAATCCGATGGTCACTCTAAATGCTCCCTTTCACGATCTTGTGTGGTTCTGAACACGACGCGGAGATCGGGATGATGGAGCCGCGTCGTGTCGGCTCGGCTAGCGTGCGGCGGCCTGGAACGCCGGATTCGCGACACTCTTGAGGTCGGGGCCATCACCGTCCAGGACGCTGATGATGTGACGCGCGGCTGTTTCCGCCATGGCCCGCATGGCGCCCTTTGCCGCTCCGCCCGTGTGCGGCGTCACGATGATGTTCGGGAGTGACCAGAGCGGGCTGTCTTTTGGAGGTGGCTCTTCCGCGAAGCTGTCGAGCCCAGCTCCCGCTATGGTGCCACTGCGCAATGCCTTAACCAGTGCATCCTCGTCGGTGATGCCTCCACGCGCCGTGTTCACGACAAAGGCACTCGGTTTCATTCTGTCGAGACGTTCGGCATTGATGAGGTGGCGCGTTTCCGCCGTTAGCGGACAATGCAGACTGACGATGTCCGATGTCTCGAGGAGTGTGTCGAGATCCGTTTCACGCCTGACTTCTTGCGGCAGTTCGGGCGTGTATGGGTCGAAGACCGTGACGATCATTCCCAATGCGCGCGACAGCGTCGCAACTTCCTGGCCAATCGCGCCGAAGCCCACCAGACCTAACTTCGCACCCGCAAGATCGCGCCCGACATAACTTGCCTTGGGCCATTCACCGCCTTTGACCGCTCGGTCCAGCGGCACGATGTCCTTCAGCAAGGCGATCATCAGGGCGATGGTGTGTTCTGCCACCGAACGGGCGTTGGCGCCGAGCGCCCGAAGAACCGGGATGCCACGCTGGGCGGCGGCCTCAAGGTCGATGTTGTCGACTCCAGTACCATGCTTTGCGATCACCTTGAGACGCGGCGAAGCGCCAATGACTGCTTCATTGACCTGTCCTTGCCGGACGATCAGTCCCTCGATCTGGAGTTCTGCCGCGAGCTTCGCAATGTCGTCTGATGAGGCATAGGGCGGGCAGTAGTAGGTCTGCAGGCAATGCGCTTCCAAGGCAGCAACAGCTTCCCCTGCGAGGGCGGAGCCTGTGATGAGCACGGCCCGCCGCTGGTCTGATTGCGCCGTCACCATCGGCGCCGCTTCCTCAGGCTGATTTACCAGCACTTTCTTCTCCCATTTCACGGCCTGTCTTTCCGTCGAACTGCAGCGCAGTCTTCAGGCCTCAAAAGCTTGATGAACACATGACAGTCGCCCCACGAAATTTTCTTGCGTGAAGGCATGCTTTGACAGAAGCACATTTCCGCGGTATTTCATAGTGAGAAATGGCGTTACGCAGAGTGAAACGATCATGGCAAGGCAAGCCTTGGATATCGAAGCGCGGGAAGAGGGTGGGGTGATCGCAGTCGAGCGTGCCTTGTCCGTGCTCGATGCGTTCACGATTGACGACCGATCCCTCAGTCTGGCGGAGTTGGCACGACGGGTTGGCCTTTCGAAGCCGACTGTTCTCCGTTTCACGAAGTCACTTGCTCGGGCCGGATACCTCGTCCGCAACGACGATGCGACCTGGCGTCTGGGACCGAAGCTCGCTCGATTGGGAACCCTTTACCAAGCTGGCTTCCGGATTGAGGACTACGTTCAGCCAGCACTTCGGCGCCTGGCGCAGGAGACCGGGGAAAGCGCGGCGTTCTACGTTCGGGAAGGCAACATGCGCGTCTGCCTGTTCCGCGTGGATTCGCCGCAATCCATTGGACACCATGCCCGGACGGGTGATCTGCTGCCTCTCGACCGCGGTGCGCCCGGACGCGTGCTCCTCGCCTTCAGTGGCGAGCCCGGGGAAATCTACGATCAAATCCGTGGCGACTACTTCTATGCAACGTTCGGCGAGCGCGATCCGCAAGTCGGTAGCGTCGCTTATCCAGTGTTCCGAATTGGCCAACAGCTCGCCGGGGTCCTTGCCGTGACGGGCCCGACGGGACGGTTCGATGGAGACGCTGTTGCGCGCCATCTGGAGCCGCTGCGATCCATTGCCAACGAACTCACACGACAGCTCGGCGGAAAGACCGAGGACCAGAATTCGACCCGCAGGCCACGCGCATCTGCTCGCGCCTGAGGCGAATAAACCCGATCAGCAGTGATCATAAGGAGAGGAAACTGTGCTGAAGGTTCTTAAAACGCTGTGCATCGGCGCGCTCGCCGTGAGCGCCACCGCAACGGCCGCTTACGCCGAGTGGCCGAAAGACCGTCCCATCGAGATCGTCGTGGCGTTCGCCCCGGGCGGAAGCACCGACGTCATGGCTC
Organism: Microvirga sp. VF16; assembly: GCF_016864375.1. Taxonomy (GTDB): domain Bacteria; phylum Pseudomonadota; class Alphaproteobacteria; order Rhizobiales; family Beijerinckiaceae; genus Microvirga. The sequence goes on from NZ_CP069354.1 coordinate 2,439,789, forward strand.
GCGCGATGCAGCCGTACCTGGAGAAGGAACTGGGCGCGAAAATCGTGATCGTCAACAAGCCCGGCGCTTCGGGTGAGATCGCTTATACCTACCTCTCCCAGGCCAAGCCGGACGGTTACACCTTCTCGTTCATCAACACGCCCGGCTACCTGTCGATGCAGGTGCAGCGCAAGCTGCGGTATGATCCGAAGAGCATCCAGGCCGTGGCGCGCATCGTCGACGATCCGACGGCCTACGTCGTGAAGGCCGACTCCCCGATCAAATCGCTCAAGGAACTCGTTGCACAGGCCAAGGCGAAACCTGGGTCCGTGTCGGTCGGCAGCTCCGGCGTCGGCACCGATGACCACTTGGCCATGATCCTGCTGGAATCGGCAACCGGCGTGTCCCTGACGCACGTGCCGTTCCCCGGCGCGGGTGAAACGAGAACCGCACTTCTCGGCAATCACATCACGACGGGCGGCCTGAACGTCAGCGAGTTCGCGAGCGGCGACACGAGCAGCGTTCGTCCGCTAGCCCACTTTGGCGACAAGCGCTCTCCTGAGGCGCCGGACGTCCCGACGGCTCAGGAGCAGGGGATCGAGGTCTTCATGAGCTCGGAGCGTGGTCTTGCCGCGCGCCGGGACGTGCCAGCCGACATCCGCACCAAGTTCTCGGATGCGGTGAAGAAGGTCGTCGACAATCCTGAGTTCAAGGAACAGGCCAAGAAGCTTGCCCTTCCGCTCGCCTATCTGTCGGGCGAGGAATGGGAGCAGCAGATGCCGAAGCGCCTCCAAGCGTTCCAGGACATCTGGAACAAGACACCCTGGGTGCAATAATGGCCAGCCGCTCGACACTCGGGCGGAAAGGTAACCAACCTGATCTTCTTGCTGGCTTGATCTTCATCGTCGTGGGAGCGCTCGGCCTTTGGGCCGGGCGCGACCTGAGGATGGGCAATGCCGCCATGATGGGTCCGGGTTACCTTCCGCTGATCGTCTCGGCGCTGATCCTGCTGATCGGCCTCGGGGTGACAATCATGGGACTCCTGCGCTCCGGCGAACCTCTCGGTGTCGTTCGGCTGCGCCCGCTCCTGATCATTCTCGTCGCGGTCGCGGGTTTTGCCTACGCAGCGGGATCCCTTGGCTTCATCATCGCGGCCGCATGGCTCATCGGCATCGGCAGTCTGGCCGATCCTGAGACGCGCCTTCGCGAGATCGCCGCTTCCATCGTGGTGCTGACGATTTTCGGCATCCTCGTTTTCATCATTGGACTGGGCGTCCAGATGCCGTTGGGGCCGTTCTGATGGAATTGTTCGACTCACTCATTCTCGGGTTCAGCACGGCTGTCACCCCGACCAATCTTCTGTTTTGTCTCATTGGCGCCCTGCTGGGCACGCTCATTGGCGTCCTGCCAGGAATCGGCCCGACGGCAACCCTGGCAATCCTCCTGCCGATCACATTCTTTTTGCCGCCGCTGGCGGCGCTGATCATGCTCGCGGGTATCTTCTATGGCGCGCAGTATGGCGGATCGACGACGGCCATCCTGGTGAACCTGCCAGGCGAAGCGTCATCGGTGGTGACCGCACTTGACGGCTACCAGATGGCCAAGCAGGGCCGGGCAGGGGCGGCCCTGGCCATCGCTGCCCTGGGTTCGTTCTTCGCGGGAACCGTCGCGACCATCGGGTTGGCGATTGCGGGACCGACTCTCGCGGGCTTTGCGCTCTCGTTCGGGCCGGCGGAGTATTTCTCGCTGACGGTCTTCGGATTGCTGTGCGCAACGGTTCTCGCCAGCGGTTCGGTGATCAAAGCCATCGGCATGATCTGCATCGGCCTTCTTCTCGGATGGGTGGGGACGGACGTGAACAGCGGGTCCGAGCGCCTCACCTTCGGTGCCGTGGAACTCTTTGACGGTATCGAGTTCGTCGTCATTGCCGTCGGGCTTTTCGGGATCGCCGAGATCATCATCAACCTCGAATCCCCGGAACTCCGCGGTCTGATCGCGTCCAAGATCACCCGTCTTTGGCCGACCCGCGAGGACTTCCGTAGAGCCTGGCCCGCGGTTCTCCGGGGAACGGGCCTTGGAACCTTTCTCGGTATTCTTCCCGGCGGCGGGGCGACGCTCAGTGCGTTCAGCGCCTACACCTTCGAGAAGAAGATGTCCCGCAACCCGCAACAGTTCGGCAAGGGGGCCGTTGAAGGTGTGGCGGCTCCGGAGGCGGCCAACAATGCCGGCGCCCAATCATCGTTCATTCCGTTGCTGACGCTTGGCATTCCGTCAAACGCGATCATGGCGATGTTGCTCGGCGCCATGACCATCCATGGCATCACGCCCGGTCCGTCTGTCATGCAGAATCAGCCCGATCTCTTCTGGGGACTGATCGCCAGCATGTGGATCGGAAACCTCATGCTGCTCGTCATCAATCTGCCGATGATCGGCCTGTGGGTTCGCCTTCTGACGGTGCCGTACCGTCTGCTCTACCCGGCGATCCTGCTGTTCTGCTGCGTCGGCGTCTACAGCGTCAGCAACCGGGCGTTCGACGTCGCTCTCGCGGTCGGCTTCGGCTTCCTCGGTTATCTTTTCCGCAAGGCGAAATGCGAGCCCGGCCCGCTGTTGCTCGGCTTCGTCCTGGGACCTCTGCTAGAGACGAATCTGCGACGCGCCATGCTGATCTCGCAGGGAAGCCCGAGTGTCTTCATCGAGCGGCCGATCAGCCTGACCCTCCTCATTGCGTCAGTGGCCTTGTTCATCTTGCTCCTGGTGCCAGCCATCCGCAAAACCCGCGAGGAAGCTTTCGTTGAGGAGGAGGCCTGAAACAATTCGTGGTTGGAGCCACCGCCCAGCCGGGCCTTCCACTCGAAGCGGCGTAAGCTTTGCGAAGGCACGGCTCTGTCCCTCATCCACGAGACATCAAAGACAAGAAGGCCATGGGGATTTCTGACATGCCGCGCGGTCTTGACCGTTCCACGGCGGACCTCAAAGCAACGCCTGTCCAGGCTACGGTGCGGACGCCTCCTGCCGCTCTCCCGCGGCGCCTTCGCCGGATTCTGGCACTCGACGACTTCGAATCTGCGGCACGCCGCCACCTGCCGCGGCCGATCTTCGGATACGTCTCGGGCGCCGCCGAAACCAATGCCTCCCTCCGCGATAACCGGTCGGCATTCGAGGAGTTCGGCTTTGCCCCGCGGGTGCTCGTCGACGTGTCCAAGCGAACGCAGAGCGTCGAACTGTTCGGCCGCACATACGCGGCTCCCTTCGGGATCGCTCCCATGGGCATCAGCGCTTTGTCCGCCTACCGCGGCGATCTGGTCCTGGCATGCGCAGCCGGGCAGGCGAATATCCCCATGATCATGAGTGGATCCTCCCTCATTCGTCTAGAGGACGTCGTCAAGGCGAATCCTGCGGCTTGGTTTCAGGCATATCTGCCGGGTGAACCGGACCGGATCCTCGCTCTGCTGGAGCGGGTGGAGAAGGCGGGCTTTGGGACACTCGTGCTGACCGTGGACACGGCAGTTCTGGCCAATCGCGAGAATAACATTCGAAGCGGCTTCTCCACTCCGCTTCGTCCCAGTTTACGCCTTGCCTGGGATGGCATGATACGGCCGAACTGGACGCTGAACACGTTCCTGCGAACGTTGCTCAGGCACGGCATGCCCCACTTCGAGAATTCCCACGCGACGCGTGGCGCACCGATTCTGGCCAAGAGCGTGATGCGGGACTTCGGCGCCAAGGACCACTTGAACTGGCATCATCTGGAACTGATCCGCGATCGGTGGAAGGGACGCTTGGTCGTCAAGGGAATCATGTCCAGGGAGGATGCCTGCATTGCCCGGGACAGCGGCGTCGACGGCATCGTCGTCTCGAACCACGGTGGCCGGCAACTCGATGGCGCGGTCTCGCCTCTCCGCGTCCTGCCGGACATTGCGGATGCCGTGGGAGCGGCAATCCCAGTCATGATGGACGGCGGTGTACGGCGAGGCTCCGATGTGCTGAAAGCCATTGGCCTCGGCGCAACGTTCGTGTTCGTCGGCCGCCCGTTCGTTTATGCGGCAGCAATCGGAGGCGAGGCTGGTGTCAGCCAAGCAATCAGTATTCTGTCGACGGAGATCAACCGCAACATGGGTCTTCTCGGCATCAACTCACTTGAGGAAATGGGCCCGGATCGACTGATCACGCTCAATCGCGTAGGTGGAGGGCAAGCCTGAGAGCTAAGCCTGGAGTGCCAACGAGGTATGAAGGATCCGAACTGGAGGATCAGGCCGATACGCACCGTACCGGCAGTCGGGCGAGGACCGGCATAGGCAAGTCAACTCTTCAATGCGGCACGCTCCGATGATATTCGAATGCCTCCACGACGGATTGGCGCTCATTCTCGCTCAATGGAACGAGCGGCGGCAACGGCACCGCCAAGGACGGATCGTGATGAATATGGGCCAGGACGGCCTTGACTCCGGGAACGAGAGGCCGGCCATCGAAAATCCGCCGGATTGACACCGCTGCGGCCAAGGCCCGTTCGTCACCGTCATGGAAGGCCCGTGCGCATAGATCCGCGTTCAGGTTGGCAGTCGCTGAGATACATCCGGCGAATACGCCAGCACGCGCTTCGAGCAGGACCGCTTCATTGGACGGGAAGACCTGCAGGCTCGGAGAGAGTGCCGCCACCCGTCGTGCATAATCAAGATCGCCCGAGGAATCTTTCACGCCGGCAATGCGCTCGCCGAACTCGGATCGAAGCTGCTGGACCAAATCGACCGTATACGGCACGCCTGACATTACGAGGAAATGGTACAGGTAGATCGAAATGGGCCGAAATCGGGTTTCCTCGACGATCGCCTCGATGAGGCGGATGATCCCGTCATCCGACACACCCTTGTAATAGAACGGTGGCAGCACGAGGGCGCCCGCAAAGCCGATCTCTGCGGCATGTCGGGTCAGCACAAGTGCGTCCCTGATTGCTGCCGCGCCGGTGCCAACCATCAGTCGATGCAGAGGCAGGCCTGCATCGGCCACTGCCGACATCAGAGCCATACGTTGCTCACGCGTGAACGATGTGGCCTCACCTGTGGTGCCGAGAATATTCAGTCCGTCACAGCCGTGAAACAGGAGATGCTCGGCGAGAGCGATGAAGCGATCAATATCGGGTTCGCCTGTCGAGGTGATCGGGGTCGCAATGGCCGCGATCACGCCAGATAAACGCCGCCCTGTACCGCATTCCGGGATAGCCTCGGATGTCTTGGAATCGAGCATGTCTTGAGCCCTCTTGTGAACCCGGCCTTCAGGCTGCGTCAATAGAAGCCGAGGAAGCCGCGTAAACAGACACGATCGGATGATCGCGGTTGGTGATAAATTTCGGCGAAGCACCGCCGGGACTGCCCCAGCCGGTCACGTCAGGACCAAAGAACTCCGCGTTGATCGCCTGGAACCCTGCTTCGTGCGGTGGCAGATCGGCCTCATCGAAGATCGCCTGTACAGGGCAAACCGACAGGCAGAGACCGCAGCTGATGCACTCGTCCTGATGGATGTACATCATCCGCCCGCCCTCGTAGATGCACTCCACGGGACAGGCTGTCTGGCAATCCCCGTCCTTCACGTCGATGCAGGCGGATGCAATCACATAGGCCATCGGAGCCTCCCTATCGGCCCTGCCACACCGGGGCGCGCTTCTCCTGGAACGCACGCACCCCCTCATCCTGGTCCTGCGACTGCAGGGCCTCAACCAAGGCGGGCAAGCGCAGGCCTTGCGCCTCCTGCGGTGTCAGGCGGCTGCCTGCGCGAACCATCTGCTTGATGGCGCGGATGGAGAGTGGCGCACAGGCCAGAATATCGTTCACCCAGCGTTCCACGGCTTCATCGAGCTCCGCTCCGGCGACAACCTCGTTGACGAGGCCGAAGCGCAGGGCCTCCGTGGCAGGGACCCGCCTGCCGGTGAGCAGCATCCCCATCGCCCACACGTGAGGGATCCGACGCGGCAGAACCGCAATGCCGCCGTCGAGGGCCAACCGTCCGATCCGGGGTTCGGGCAACCCGAACGACGCATGCTCGGCGGCCACGACGATGTCGCAGCCGAGCACCATCTCGAACCCTCCACCCAGCGCGTGGCCGTTGACTCGTGCGATGACAGGAACATCGAGCGTATCGCGCAGGGCAATGCCGCCGAACCCGCCTGGCCGCGGCGCCGCCCAGTACTCGAGACCGGACGAACCGCTGCCGGACTTCACATCGGCACCGGCCGAAAACGCACGCTCGCCGGCACCGGTCAACACAACCACGCGGACGGAGCGATCGCGCTGGATCCGCTCCCAGATTTCGATCAAGGCGGCCTCGGTTTCCTGATCGACCGCGTTCATCCGATCAGGACGATTGATCGTGACACGGGCAACCCCGTTCGTGACCTCGTATAGGACGCTCATACTACGATCCTTTCACGCTTGAGGTCTTCGATACGCGCGCTGTCGTAGCCCAGTTCGTGCAGGATCTCCTCCCCATGCTCGCCCAGGCTCGGGGGCGCATGGCGGATCTGGAAGCCGCAGGCGCTCATGGTGAGCGGCGTCCCGATCAGCCGCACAGGTTCGTTAATTCCCTCGGCCGTCGCGTCGAGCTCGATGACGGTCCCATTCGTAGCCGTCTGCTCCGACGCGAGCGCCTCCGGAAGGTTCTGGACCGGAGCGCACAACAGGTCCTGCTCCTCGAGCCGCGCGAGCCAGAAGGCCGTGGTGTTGGAGCGGAAGCGCTCCCGGAACCGGGCCTGCAGGTCCGCCTTGTGCTCGACCTGTCCGGCGAAGGTGGCATACCGTGCCTCCTCGGACAGGTCAGGAAGCTCAAGGGCCGCACAGATATCGCGCAGCGGATTGGCCTTGAAGGCGCCGACGAGCACGAGGGCACCATCGGTCGTCTCGAAGACACCCGTCAGCGGGAAGGCCGCCCAGTTCAGGTCGCGGCGGCGCTGGAGCCACATGGCGGCTTCCTGCATCTGCATGGCCAGCATGGAGTCATAGAGCGACACCGACACCTGCTGACCCGCGCCTGTCCTTTCCCGCTGCAGCAAGGCGAGAAGGATGGCCTGCACGAGGTGCATTCCGGCCGTGTAGTCGGCGAGCGCGGTCGGATAGATCGACAGCGGCAGGCTCGGATCGGCTCGACGCGCCATGACCCCCGAGAGGGCCTGAGCCAGCACGTCCTGTCCGCCCTTGTGGGACAATGGACCAGATTGCCCAAAACCCGATCCGAAGGCGCAGATGATCCGGGGATTGATCTTAACCAGATCCTCATACCCGAAGCCCATGCGCTCCATCACGCCGGCGCGGAAGTTGTTGACCACCACGTCGGCGTTGCGGATCAGGCTGTACACGATTTCCTTGCCGGCCGGATTGCGCAGGTCGAGGGCAATCGAACGCTTGTTCCGGTTCAGGCTGCAGAACACCGGATTGTTCAATCCGTCCGGATCATCGGCGATGGAGGTCCGGGACAGGTCGCCCGCACCGGGCCGTTCGATCTTGATCACGTCCGCGCCGTAATCGGCAAGGACCTGGGTGGCGCAGGGGCCAAGCATCACCTGCGTAAAGTCGATGACCTTGATACCGGTGAGCGGCTGCGCCACAGGCGTAGTGGTATGGGCGTTCATTCTGCGGCCTCCACAATTTCAGTTGTCGCGTTTGACGCGGGAACATCGCCGGGGTCGGCGCCCTGCGCCCTCAGGCGGGCCTGCAGGGATTTCACATCGATGAGACCAACGGAGGTGTTCGCTTCGAGCGCAACCGCCGCTGCCACGCCGACCGCCTCGCCCATGGCCATGCAGGGGGGAATCTCGCGCGAGATGCGTTGCGCCGACGAGGTCGCCGAGTAGTGACGCCCTGCGACCAACAGCTGGTCGATCCCCTGAGGCAGAAGCGAGCGGTAAGGATAGTAGTAGTCGCGCCCACGGGCCACGCTGTCCGGGAAATGGCGCCGCTGTGCCACATCCTCCTTGGTCATCACGTACTGCCCTTCCAGGAGCCGCGTCTGCCGGATTCCGAGCTGGGGCGCCACATCGACGATGAAGGCGTTCTGGAAGCCCGGCAGCTTGGCGCGGACGAACTCCAGCAGCGCCGCGATGCGGGTTCTGCCCTCGAAGTCGGCCCGGGTCAGATCGGCGACGCTCAACCCGTCATGGTTCACCATGTGCGGGCAGTTGCACCAGACGATTCCCGGCAGCGGAGTCTTCAGCCACCACTTGTCCCAGGAACCACCCATGATCTTCTTGGCTTCACGGTCGATGGCGTGAAAGGCGTCGGGCTCCTCGAACTCGAACCGCTCCGCCTCTTCCGCATTCACGCCGCCAAGGCGGAACACGGTCGTGACGATGTAGCTACCCTTGATGAAGGGTGCGCCGGCAGAGGCGGCGACATCTAGGTCACCCGTTGCATCGACAATGACGTCGCCCAGGATGGCTTGGCGTCCTTCCTTGCTCTCGACGATCACACCCTTCGCCTGACCGTCTTCGACGATGGTCTTCGAGAACCAGGAGTGCAGGCGCAGCTGGATCTTGGCTTCCGCCACCATATCGTTGGCGACGCGCTTGAACCCGTCGGGATCGAAGGCAGCGGCGTAGCAGATCGGCTGCGGCTTCTGGTGCGAGTGGAAGTCGAACACCCCCCAGCGGGACCACTTGCGCCACAGATTCCAATCCGAAACGCGTTCTTCCTCCGGTGGCGTGACGCAAAGCCCGAGCCGCTCCATGCGGTCGATCATTTCGGTACAGAGGCCCCGAACGCTGATCTCGGTGCCATTGCACATGTCATCAAGGACGAGAACCATGCCACCGGAGGCAAGGCCGCCGAGATAGGCATAGCGTTCCAGCAGGATGACCGAGAGGCCCTGGCGGGCGCCCGCCACTGCAGCGGAGATACCTGCCGGTCCGCCACCGACCACGACGAGATTGGCGCGAGCGGCGACAGGCACAGAGCCACCGTCTTCAGAGATGAAGTCACGAGTCGAAGTCATTGTACTTGTCCTTGTTGCAGGGCCGGCGCATCAGTTCGCGCGGGCGGTGTTCCACTTCAGCAGGCGACGCTCCAGCATCGAAACCAGACCGAAGAACACGGCCGAGAAGGTGGAGCCGACCACGATCGTGGCGTAGAGCAGCGGCGAGTCGAAGTTGTACGTGGCCTGGATGATCAGAGCGCCGATGCCATTCGTAGAGCCGATCCACTCGCCGACGATGGCGCCGATGACGGCCATGGAGGCGGCGATCTTGAGCGCCGAGAACAGGTACGGCAGCGAGTTTCTGACCCGAAGCTTCCAGAAGACTTCGCGCGGGCTGGCCGAGAGAACCTTCATGAGTTCGAGCGCCTGTGGATTCACGTCACGCAGGCCGCGGGTCATGTTCACCAGCGTCGGGAAGAAGCAAACCAGCGCCGCGATAGCGATCTTCGGTTCCATTCCGTTGCCGAGCAGCAGCACCAGGATGGGCGCCTTGGCGACCACAGGAATGGTGTTGATCATCACGGCGACAGGGAAGAAGGCTTCCTCCGCAGCCTTGCTGTAGACGAATGCGGTTGCGATCACGATTGCGATCAGATTGCCGAGCAGAAATCCAAGCACTGCCTCGGTTGCTGTCGGCACAAGGTTGGCGAACAGGATGTCGGCCTTCGCAACCAGAACGCTTGCTACGGCCCAGGGTGATGGAGCGATGAACGGCTGCACGTCGAACACCGCGACCACCGCACCCCAGAGGACGATCAGTCCTAAGATAGCGACGATGGGCAATAACCGCTTGCGCCAGGCGAGGCGCCGCTGAGCGGCAATGAAGCGTGCCTGTTCCGCTTCGTCGTTGGCGAAGGCACCACCGAAGTTGACCGCGGATACGGCAGGAGAAAGGACTGTCTGGCTCATCAGCACGTCTCCAGAACACGGCGCAGGTGTCCGGCGAGTTCGACGAACTCGGCGGTTTCCCGTTGAGGCAGGCGCCGGGGGGTAGGAAGGTTCACGTCGACCAATTCGCGCACGCGGCCAGGACGCGCTGCCAGAAGGAGAACCTCCTGACCCAGGAACGCCGCCTCGTAGATCGAGTGGGTGACGAACAGAATGGTCGTTCCGGTCGATTCCCAGACCTGCAAGAGCTCCTCGTTGAGCCGGTCGCGGGTGATCTCGTCGAGAGCGCCGAATGGCTCATCCATCAGGAGGAGCTTCGGTCCTGACACGAGAGCACGGGCAATCGACACGCGCTGCCGCATGCCGCCGGAGAGCTCATGCGGATATGCTTCCTCCCAACCCGAGAGACCGACCAGGGCCAGGAGTTCTCTCGGGTCACGGTTGCTCGACCGCCGCACCCCTCCAACCTCGAGTGGGAGCATGACGTTTTCCAATGCTGTCCGCCATGGCAGGAGAGCGGCATCCTGGAAGACGAAGCCGATCTCGCGGTTGCGGCGGGCGACCTCGGGAGCCTCCCCATTCACCCGGATCTTGCCGGATGTGGGAGCGATCAGGTCGGCCACGACGCGCAGCAGAGTGGACTTGCCGCAACCCGAGGGACCCAGCAGGCTCAGGAAGCTGCCCTGAGGCACCGTCAGGTCGATGTTCTCCAACGCTGTCACCGTGCCGCGCTCGGTCGTGAAGCGCACTGTCACGCCTTGGCACTCCACGGCCGGAAGGGCAGTGGCGGCCAGCGAAGGATGAATTTGGGCTTGATAGCTCATCGTGTTCAGCATGGCATCCTCACCCGATCTTCGGACGACCGTCCGCGCTCTTCTCGAGGATCGCGGTCGTGACGACGTCATCGAGCTTCGGCGCACCGGCGGTGAACTGCTTCAGCTCGTCGTAGAGACCGATCTGTTCCTGCCATACCCCCTTATCGAAGGTGCCCCAGCCATTGGCCTTGGTTGCGCCGTTGAAGGCGAACTTCAGGAAGCTCTGGCTCGCCTCCAGCTCGTCATTGCGGACGAGATTCGGATATTCCTTGACCAGGAAGTCCACCGCCTTGTCGGTGTTCGCACGGGCGTAAGCCCAGCCTTTGGCCGTGGCTCGGAGGAAGCCCGCGAGCATGTCGGGTTTCTTCTCGATCAGGCTCTGGGTTGAATAATATGGCAGCGCATAGAGGCGGACGCCGGCGTCCCACAGACGAAGGTCAATGCGGTCGGGCCCGAGGGGCTTCAGGGCTGTCGTGTTCGTGAGCCATCCGGAGACCACGTCGACCTGCCCCGTCAGCAGAGGGCTCATGTCCGAGCCGATCACGACGATCTGGAGATCTTTTTCCGAGATGTTGTGCTTCTTGAGCAGAGCGTTGAGAAGAACGCGGGCGGTCGCCTGGATGCCGACCTTCTTTCCGACCAGATCCTGCGGTGTCCGCACAGGGTTCTTCGGCAGGGAGAAATAGGCGTAAGGATGCTCCTGTGCCCCGACCGCGATGCACTTGACCGGAATCTTCTGCGAGGCCGCCAGCATGAGGGACGGGCTCGAAGAGACCTGACCGATCTCGTGCCGGCCGGAGGCGACGACGGCGACGCCATCGATGTTCGGGCCGCCCGGCTGGATGACGAGGTTGATGCCTTCCTCCTCGTAATAGCCGAGGTTCTTGGCACAGGCCTCGCCGAGCTGGTTATTGTTGGCCAGCCAGCCGAGCTGCAAATTGACGGTTGTGGTTTTGTGCTGGGCATGGGCGAAGCGGGCCCATCCGGGGGTCATGGCCAGTCCAGCAAGCGATGCCTTGAGGACCGTACGGCGTGAAAGCCGAGTTCCGTCTTTCATGTTTTCCTCCTGCCTGGCAGCCGCCGACCGGCCGCATCTGGGCTCACGCACCTGTCTCTGGTGTTTTTCTGATTTTCTGGGTGGTGCAGGACGAATTATCGATTGCGCAGGCGATCTCCGGAAGCATTAAATTTCGCCAGAGGCGATGCCGAAAAAGCAGCGCCCCCGAGGAGGCTCTGATGCACGCCGCCGTCCTACGTTACGTCGATCAGGTCGCCCGGCTCGGCTCTATTCGCCGTGCTGCCGAGGCCCTCAACGTCGCTTCGTCGGCGGTGAACCGGCAGATCCTCAAGCTCGAGGAGGATCTGGGGACGCCCTTGTTCGAGCGCCGTCCCAACGGCGTTGTTCCAACCGCCGCCGGCGAGGTTCTGCTCCGGCACATCCGCGACACCATGTCGGACTTTCAGCGGATCAAGGCGGAGATGGCTAGCCTGTCCGGCGTCATTACCGGCCACGTTAGGATCATCTCCCTCGAGTCCCTGGCGCTGCGGTTTATGCCGCGCGTGGTCGAGGAGCTTTCAACCGCCTACCCACAAGTCACGTTCACGGTGCTCGTCGTGAACCCAAGTGACATTGCGGAGGAGCTGCGATCGGGCCGAACCGATTTCGGAGTGCTGTTCACCGACCGGCGCTTCGAAGGCGTCCAGGTGACGGATACCTTTGCCACCTCGGTCGGTGCCGTGATGCGGCCGGATCATCCACTGGCCGGTCGCAAGAATGTGACGCTGACCGAATGCGCCAAGCACCCGGTGGTCATGCTGCACGACCGCTGGCTTCTCGACGCGATCATGACGACGCAGTTTGCCCAGTCCGGAGCCAGGCTCGAGCCGCGCATCGTCTCGAATTCGATCGAGTTCATGCGGCAAGTCATTCTGAGAAATCTCGGCATCGGGTTCTTCAGCCCCATCGGATTTCTGGACGAGATCAGACGGGGGGAGCTTGTTCATGTGCCCTTGGCAGAACCTCAACTGGCCGGAAGTGGCCTGGGGATTCTGGTCCCGCAACATAAGCGGATGACGCCCTCAGCCCGCATCGCCATGGATCACGTGAGAGCCTCTTTGACGGATTTCCTGCAGGTCTCTCCGAGCTCGGGTGTCGACCAGGAGCGAATAGGAGAACTGAATGAAAATTCGGAAGTGTCGTAACACGCAGCGGGGAATTTGAGTGGCGCGTTCGGCACGGGGTAGAACGTGCATGCTCGTCTTCACCTTAATCAGTCCCGAAAGCGGACTTTCAGCAGGTGCGAAAGGCTCTGAAACTGTTCGCTGGCAAGCTCAAAGTGGACCTTCCTGCCGCTCACCCAAACTTCCTGCTTTTCCCCTTTGCTGACCGACAGGTCACTAAGCACGGCGTTGGAGATCCAGCCATTCCGGGCATGTCGGGTTACCACCGCATACTCAGGCCAAGGATGGGTCCATGCTGAAGCATGTCGAACTCGTAGCGCCGCCGACCTTCGCCCTGAACATAGTCGACGTAGAGCGCCCGGTAGCCGATCACGCCCGAGAACGTGATGCCCTGGTAGGTGCCGAACTCGAAGCCATAGGCGCCGATGGCTTGCCAGGAGAAATCGCTGCCAACGCCAAAGCCGCCGATGTCGCCGCGCAGGAGGAGCTCATGACCCGGCGCTACGGTGTAGCGCACCCGTGCGCCGATCATGGGGTCGAGCCAGTCGACCGAACCGGAGCGGGCGAAGGCCCGAGCCCCTGCGACCTGGAGGTCGCCGATGTCGACCGTGCCCGCGATGGCGAACGACAGGTCCGCCTCCTGGTACCAGTAGCGGGCGCCACCGAGGATATCGAAAGCAACTGGGCCGGAGCGGGCGACCTCATAGGCGGCGCCGACCTCGGCGATGGCCATTTCGATGTCGAGCTTGAGCGAGGCGCCGAACGTTCCCGTGATGCCTGGCGCCAGGGCGCGGGTGCGGAGATCGCCGCCCTCGAACCCGATCTTGCTCCAGACCAAATCGGTGAAGAGGGCAAGCGGGCCGTTGCGGGCCTCGAAGTCGCCCATGAGGGCCACGAGCGTGTCGCTGTGCTCGACGATGTCGATGAAGCTGGCATCGACCTTCACGGAGCGTCCGCGCACGGTCTGGGTGCCGTCCAAGGCGGTGAGCCAGCCATAGGGCACGAAGCGGAAGGTCCACCCCGGCACGGGGGGAGCCTCGATCACGGGCGGTGGAGCAGGAGTCCCCAAGTCTGCGGCGAAGGCGTTGCTTGCGCCTCCGATGAGGAGGCCAACCGGAACCATGATGCTACACGACAGCCACTGCGGAAGGTAACGCATTGCTCCCCCTGGATTGCTGATCCCTTGTCTCTCCCAGCCTGCTCATAGCAGCCGAGGCAGCACCCGCGGTCAAGGCAGGAATCGAGAGCGGTGGGGAGAACCAGAAGGTTTACCCTTGAGTGTTGCTTTCTGGATATGGTGACTGCGACAACATCCGTAGACTCTGAGATTATCCCATGCTGTCTGCAGAAGGCAGAAACGGGGTGCCCGGCCGTACGGTACTCGTTGATGGCATCTATCGGGTGCCCGTGGAGTGCGCACGATAGCGGACCAATCCGTCACCTGGGGCTTGCTGCTCGGGTCGCTGCATGGGCGGCCCACGCGGGGGCATGCCACGTCCGAACAATGCCGCCGCGTTCAATGAACTCTACTTGCCTAGAGTACGCCTTGCCCGAATGTCGGCCTGTGGATCATCATTGGTTCCGGCTTAGGCAGCCGGGACTGGCGAACCGACTGGCATTTACTTGCGTGATGCGACAACTCGCGGACGAGATCGGCAGAACGATCGTGAGATTATTGGCCGAAGGGCCAAGCGGAGGGACAAGCTCGATCGGATCAAAGGCATTCCTGGGCTCGTAGGTTGAACCGACGAGATACAAAGGAATCTGACCAGACGAGCCGCGCGGTCTCACTCTCAGGACAAGAGGACTGCTCTGACCAACCAGTCGATCGCGGGATTGAGCCTCCGCATGCACGGGAATGATTGCGGATGCGATAGCGATAAGGGCAACAAGGGAGGCGGATATGTGAGGCATGAATTATCCTCCTCAACATGGGCACGTCTGAGCGAGTTACGGTTCCTTGCCGCACCGGCGGTTCTCTTCGACGGCGACCGTATGAGGATGAGACTACGCCATTCTGCACCGTCCGCTTGACCGTCAGGGCCATCGGCTTGACATTGCGAGACACCCGGAAGGCTCGAGTCTCTCGCCATAATGTCCACTGACATCAAAGCCAGCAACTGACGGCTGAGATGATTGGCTCCGACGCAGACTTCGATACGGATCGGACGTGCTGGCATGTTGCCAGTCGAGATTCGAGCTCTCGCCGAGGCAGCTTCTGGCGCAGGATGATGGCGCCGAGCGTATCCAGGCCGACGCTCTCATGATAGCTTTCCAGACAGAACAAATGAGGCTGGCTTCGACATGCCACGGCACTGACGCCGCGGCGACTTGACCTGTCGCAGCCTGCTGACACGACGTTTGGAGCGGATCTTCCTCAGAGTTTCAGGCTCGGCGGAGACACCCAATGAAACGAAGTCCGGTCCTGATCGATCTTGCCCTCCAGGGTGGGGGATCTCATGGTGCATTCACCTGGGGGGTTCTGGATCGGCTTCTCGAGGAGCCCTGGCTTCGCATCGCGGCCATTTCAGGCACATCGGCCGGTGCAATGAACGCCGCCGTGCTGGCCGATGGCTGGCTCGAGGGTGGTGCCGAAGGAGCCCGCCATGCGCTTGACCGATACTGGCGGCGGGTGTCGCGCGCCGCGGCCTTCAGCCCCTTGCAACGATCTCCGCTGGACCGCCTGATGGGCCGCTGGACGCTCGACACATCCCCGGCCTATGTCGCAATGGACTTGGCATCAAGGCTTCTCTCACCCTACGACCTCAACCCATCGGGCTTCAATCCGCTGCGCCAAATTCTGGCCGAGAGCGTCGATTTCGACCGTCTGAGCCAGTCCCCGATCCAGTTGTTCGTCACGGCGACGAGTGTTCGAACCGGGCGCGGGCGTATCTTCCGGAATGGCGAGATCACGCCCGATGTGCTTCTTGCGTCCGCCTGCCTTCCAACCATGTTCGCGGCCATTCAAATTGACGGCGAGTTCTATTGGGATGGTGGCTATGCGGGCAATCCCACCATCACGCCATTGGTCCGTGAGAGCGACGCGCATGACACCATCCTGGTGCAGATCAATCCGCCCGAGCGGAGGGAGATGCCGCGCACGGCCACCGACATCCTCAACCGCCTCAACGAGATTTCATTCAACTCTCCCTTGATGAAGGAACTTCGCATGATCGCCCTTCTGCGCCAGGTGGCTGATCCTGGGACGGGAGAGGGGGCTCGCTGGGCACAGATGCGGACGCACCGGATCAGGAGCGACATGTTGGCGGAATTCGGGGCATCGTCGAAGCTCAATGGCGAGTGGGACTTCGTGTCGATGCTGCGAGCGGAGGGGCGTCGAGCCGCCAGTGAATTCCTGGACACCAACGCCGATGACCTCGGCAAACGCTCCACGGCCGATCTGGATATCTTGCTGGCGGAGTGTTGAACGTCAGCCTGTCAGGGATGGCTGCCGGCACGGTCCACACGTCTGTCGGCTGAATACTGGCGAGAGAAACAAGATTCCATCCCAGCGTATGTCAGCGCAATACCACGACCCTGGTGCCGATGCGGGTCCGGTTGTAGAGATCGATGACGTCGGCATTGGTCATCCGAATGCAGCCGGACGAGACGGCATAACCGATGGTCTCCGGCTCATTGGAGCCGTGAATCCTGTACATGGAAGAGCCAAGATAAAGCGCCCTGGCGCCCAGCGGGTTGCCCAAGCCACCTTCCATGTAGCCCGGCAGATCGGGGCGGCGGCGGCGCATTGCGGCCGGAGGGCTCCAGGATGGCCATTCCCGCTTCATGCTGACCGTCTTGATTCCGGTCCAGGTGAAGCCCGGGCGCCCGACGCCGACGCCGTACTGGATGGCCTGTCCGGTACCGAGCACGAAATAGAGCCGGCGCTGACTGGTGGAGATGACGATGGTGCCGGGACGCTGGGCGCCGGCCCAGGCGACCAGCCGCCGCGCGGTCGGGGAGATCGGCCCACCAAACAGGCGCTCGAAGAAGCTGGCGGGCTCTCGGCCAGGGAAGGCACCGGTCTGCGCGCTGGCGGAGCCCGTGACTGCCACACTGCACGCAAACGCCACGACCGTGAACACGAAGCGGATCATGCGGACCTCCCGCGCGTGGAATGGCACAGCTTCAACGCATCGCGCCCAGCCTCCGGTTCCACGCCAATCGGAAGTGCTCCGAAAGGGGACGACTTGCGCCAGGGCCCTGGCAAGGAGGCCGTTCGTCCTTCAACCGGGTTGAGTCGTCGATATCATGCGCCTGGATGGGGCGGTGTTGGCATCCATCGACATTGCCATGCGCAAAGCCTCGACGGCCGTATTGTTTCAGGCCAACAGCGAGGCCGTCTGGGAGTATTGCAAGCCGGGCGCTCCTGCCCCAGGGCTGGAACTGACAAATGGCGGCCTGGCTCCGTTCGGCGGCGGCATGCCGCTCAGGGGACCGGATGGAGAGGTCATCGGAGCTCTGGGCGTATCCGGCGGCACTGTCGCGCAGGATGTTGAAGTCGCGCACGCGGGCTTTGCGGCCTTCGAAGCTCTGACTCGCTGAGACGAGCCCGCTTTCACCTCCGTTTCCAAAACCACGGGAGCAACGTATGTCAAAGACCATTCTAATCACCGGCGCGGGGGCCGGCTTCGGCAAGGGCGCCGCCATTGGCATGGCGAAGAACGGCCACAACATTATCGCCACCACCCAGGTCTCGTCGCAGGTCACTCCGCTGCGCGAGGAAGCCAAGGCGCTGGGGCTCCAGAATTTCCGGGTCGAACGCCTCGACCTGACGGATCCCTATGACATCGCCCAGGCGCAGACATGGGACTTCGACGTGCTTTGGAACAACGCTGGCATGGGTGAGGCCGGGCCTGTCTGGGAGATACCCGTCGATCTCGTCCGCAAGAACTACGAGGTCAACGTCTTCCTGCCATTGGTGCTCACCCAGGGTGTCGTGCGCCGCTGGGTGTCGGAGGGCAAGAGGGGCAAGGTCGTCTTCACCTCGTCCATGGGCGGCCTGTTCACGCCGGCCAACTGGGAACCTATGTCTCGACCAAGCATGCGCTGGAATCGATCGCCGAGGCGCTGCAACAGGAGCTTTCGCCGTACGGTACAAGGTCCAGACGATCAATCCCGGCGCGTACTACACCGGCTACAACGAGACGATGGCCGACAACCCCTTCCGCTGGTTGGACGACGATAAGCATTTCACCAAGCGGGCCGATCTGCGCAGGGGCTTCGACGACTTCTTTGCCACGCCGGAAGGACGCATGGACCCGCAGGAAATGATCGACCGGATGATCGAGATCGTTCCCGCCGATAGCGGCAAGTTCCGCAACGTGGTGCCGAAAAAGATCGAAGACATGCTGCGAAACCATCAGCTCGCAGCCTGGGACAATCAGATCTGACCTTTCGGCGGCGGGCCATCTCCGCCGCCGGCAGTTCTAAAGACGATGCGACTTTCAGAGGGCGAGGTAGTCACAAGACCTTTTTTGAAAGGAACCGAGAGATGAGCACGAAAATGCCAGAACCGGCGAAGCGCAGGACTGTCAGCGGCGCCATGGCCTTCGCCGTAGCTGGATTGGTGCCGATCGCCGGTGCTCAAGACAGCCTAGCCCAGACAGGCGATATTCAAGCTGCAAACAAGGCAATTATCCAGCCTGGGTTCGACGCTTGGGCGGCCGGTACCGGCAGTCCCTACGACCTGCTTGCGGACAATGTGAAGTGGACTATAACCGGGAATTCGCTGGCTTCGAAAACCTATGGCAGCCGTGAAGCCTTCATTGGCGAAGTCATCCGGCCCTTCAACGCGCGCATGAGCGTCGGTCTCAAGCCGACCATTCGCCAGATGTACGCAGACGGCGATACCGTGATCGTCTTCTTCGACGCGAGTGGCACGGCCAAGGATGGCGTACCTTATGCCAATACTTATGCCTGGTTCCTTCAGTTGCGCGATGGAAAGATCACCAATGCGTCAGCGTTCTTCGACAGCATTGCGTTCAACGAGTTATGGACGCGGGTGCCGTTCCCTCAGTAAGCCGTTCTTGCCTTGCAGCCAACCGGAGAAAGGCCGTAGCTCAGAGATCGTTAAATGGCAGGGCAACAGTCACGGGGCAATTTCGTCCGCAATGCAGGCCCGTACCGCCGGCAGGCTGGCCGGCGCTGTCCCTGTGGCCAAACAGTTAGGCCTACTTTAGAATCGGGACCGCGGAACGTCGGGTTCCTTGGCCCGTGACGGTCCCCGCTTTCGCAAATGCGTTGCCCCTAGGGACACCAACGAGAGACGGTTTATGAACGCCACGCCGACCGGCTCCGAGACACTCCACCATCATACCCGACCAATGGGCGGCCGCGACCCGCACGAGGCTCACCGCGTCGCGACCCCGCTCGAACTCCTGTTCGACCTGACGTTCGTCGTCAGCTTTGGGCTCGCGGCCTCCCAATTCGCCCATGCGCTGGCGGAGGGCCACTACGCCGCTGCCCTGATCGGCTTCGGTTTCGCGAGTTTCTCCATCTGCTGGGCCTGGGTCAATTTCTCTTGGTTCTCCTCGGCTTATGATACGGATGACTGGATTTTTCGCCTCGTCACCATGGTGCAGATGATCGGCGTGCTGATCCTGGCCATCGGTCTGCCGCGCATGTTCGCGTCGATTGAGCACGGCGAACACCTCGACAACTCGGTGATGGTGCTCGGTTATGTGATCATGCGCGTCGCCATGGTGTTCCAATGGCTGCGTGCGGCCAAGCAGGACCCCGCCCGGCGCCGTGCTTGCCTGACCTATGCCGTCGCCATCTCGATCGCCCAGCTCGGCTGGGCGGTGCTGATCTTTTTCGACTTCTCGCTCGGCGTGACCTTGATCCTCAGTTGCACCCTCGCGCTCATCGAACTGGCGGGACCTTTAATCGCCGAGAACAGGGACGGAGGCACGCCCTGGCATGTCCATCATATTGTCGAACGCCACGGCCTGTTTGCGATCATCGCCCTCGGCGAGGGGGTCGTGGGAACGCTCGCGACGCTGTCGGCCGTGGTCGAGGGACAGGGGTGGACCGTAGATGCGGCGCTGGTCTGTCTCGCTGGCATTGGGCTTACCTTCGGCATGTGGTGGGTCTATTATATGCTGCCGTCGGCGCAGATCCTCCACGCCCACCGCAACCGGTCCTTCGTCTGGGGCTACGGTCAAATGGTGATCGTTACCGCCATCGTTGCGACAGGCGCCGGGCTGCATGTTGCAGCCTACTTTCTTGAGCACAAGGCCCATATCGGCGCGCCTGCGACGGTGCTTAGTGTCGCCATTCCGGTCGGCGTCTTTCTCGGATCGATCTATGCGCTCTACACCTATCTTGTCGGCCGGTTCGATCCCTTTCATGTCTGGTTGCTGGTCGGAACCGCCGCGGTAGCGACGCTTGCGGTGATTGTGGCATTCGCCGGTGTCGACATGGCGATTTGCCTTGTGATCCTTATGTTCGCACCGGCCGTCACAGTTCTCGGCTATGAAATCCTTGGACACCGCCACGAAGCTGAAGCCCTTGCGAAGGAGAGTGAGGCTCCTCTGAGCGGACCCCCACGCGTGCATGCGGAGGCGCCATTACCTCATACCGATCGGCCGTAACGCTTCTGGACGTCAGCATCTTTGCTCGATTGGTGCCCGCCTAAGCCGGATGATGTACGAGGACCGACATCCGACCCGCATAGAATCTTCCGCTATGCTGGGTGTCTTTTGCTTATCCAGAACAGTCGCCGTGCAGCGTCAGAGATCTTCTCCAGGTAAAGGTACAGTACCGGCGTGATGTAGAGAGTGAGCAACTGTGACACGACCAAGCCCCCAATTACCGCGACTCCAAGCGGCTGACGGAGCTCAGAGCCTGCGCCATAACCAATGGCAATCGGAATGGCACCAGCCAGCGCCACGGCAGTGGTCATCATGATCGGGCGAAAGCGGATCAGGCAGGCCTCCCGGATTGCATCAGACGGTGAGAGGCCTTCTCGCTGACGGACAATCGCCTGGTCGACCATCATGATGGCATTCTTTTTGACGATCCCGAACAGCAACAGGATGCCAATCAGCCCCATAATGTCCAATTCCATCTGATATAGGTGGAGAGCGGCGACCGCTCCGATGGCGGCGGCCGGCAACCCAGCCAGGATCGTGATGGGATGTACAAGGCTCTCGTACAGCATGCCAAGGACGATGTAGATCGTCAGGATCGCCGCCGCGAGCAGCAGCGGCTGATTGTGCACCATGTCCTGGAAGACGCGAGCCGTTCCGGCGAATCCGGTCGTTACACTTGCAGGAACGCCCTCTTGGACCTTGAGAGCCTTGATCCGATTTACGGCTTCACCAAGCGAAACCCCCGTCGGTGTATCGAAGGAGATCGTCACGACCGGCCGCTGCCCCAGCTGGGTGATGGAGCGCGGGCTCGCCGTTCGCTCAATGGTGGCAAAGGATGAAAGCGGGACCAGAACGCCGCTTGCCGACCGAATGGTCACGAGCTCGAGTGGGTTCATCGTTCGGGCAAGGCGGGGATCAAACCCGATCAGAACCTGATAGCTGTCCGCACTGTCGCGGATCGTCGCGGCCTGCCGCGTAGCGAAACCGGTGTGCAGAGTGGAGCGCAACTGCTCGGTCGTGATTCCGAGTTGGCGTGCCTTATCACGGTCGACGCGGATGGCGGCGTGCAGGGCTGTCTCCTGTGCATCCGCCTGGACGGCGATGAACATGTCATCCTGGCTCATCCGATGAGCGAGCCGTGCGGACCAGTGCTGCAGCTCAGCAAGGGTTTGAGCTTGCACTGTAAGCTGGTATGCGCTTCGGCCAGACTGGTTTCCCATCCGGGCATTCTGGGCAGTTGTGACAAGACTCTCGACTCCGGGTAGCGGATCCAGATCCCGGCGCAAATCCATCAGCACCTGCGAGAGTGGTGGCCGCTCGGCCTTGGCTTTCAGCTCCACAAACAGACGCCCTTCATTGAGGCTTGTGGTGGCTGTCGCGCCGATCTCTGAAACCACCTCGGCCACGTGAGGGGAGGCGCGCAGCACCTGTTCGACCTGCCGCTGCAACTCGACCATGGCCGGGAAGGAGACGTCTTGGCGCGCGCGGGTCGAGATCATGACCTGTCCGATATCCTCCTGCGGGAGAAAGCCTTTGGGAATGGTTCGAAACATCCAGCCGGCGGCGACAAGGCTGACGAGGAACAGGATCAGCATCAGTAAACGAAACCGCAGGCCCAAGCCGAGGCATACGCCATAGCAGTGTGTCAGTCCCGACATCGCACGATACGCCAGGTTGTGGCGGTCGTCTTCCTGCTGTCTGGCACCGGGCAGACGGGCGGCGAGCATTGGACTAAGGCTTAAGGATATCAGAGCGGAAATCGCCAGGGAGATCGAGACCGTGATGGCGAATGGGCTGAGAATGCGCCCGACCACGCCATCCATCAGCAGCAATGGAATGAACGCCGCGATGAGCGATGCAGTGATCGACATGACCGTGAAGGTAACCTCCCTCGCTCCCTTCAGGGCTGCCGTGTGGGGCGGTGTTCCAGCCTCAATGTGCCGTACGATGTTGTCGGTCACCACGATGGCATCATCAACCACGAGACCAACCGAAAGGGTCAGGGCCAGCAGCGTGATGTTGTCCAGGGACAAACCGAGGGCGTACATGGCCGCAAAGGTGGCCACAATCGAGACCGGGATGGTGACACTGGGGATCAGAGTTGTGGCAAGACGGCCGATGCCGAGATAAAGGACGGCGCAGACGAGACCGATGGTGAGCACCAAGGTGAAGGTGACATCCTGGATGGCTGCGCGGATCGAAACAGAGCGATCATTCATCGTCGTGAGGGATACGCCAGGCCCGAGCTCCTCCTGGATACCGGGCAGGGCTGCCCGAATCTGGTCCACCACTTCAATCGTGCTGGCATCGGGCTGGCGCTGCACTGCCAGAACTAGCGCGGGTGAGCCATTGTGCCAGCTGGCGCGCTGATCGTCCTCAACGGAGTCGATCACATTGGCGATGTCGCCCAAGCGAACAGGCCGTCCCTTGAGGTTCGCGACAATGAGATCGCGCCAGGCGCGTGCGTCACCGAGCTGGGTTGAGACCTCGATGGTGAGCTTCTGGTCTGATCTTGAGAGAGAGCCGACGGGCGTCTGGGCGTTGGCGGCGCGGACGGCGCGCTCCACCTCGTCCACGCCGATGCCACGGGCCGCTAGGGTCAGCGGATCAAGCTGGATGCGTACCGCATACTTTTGGCTGCCGGATATTGTGACCTGGGCGACCCCGGCAACCGCAGACAAGCGTGGGGCGATCACGGTACGAACGAACGCATCGAGCCGCCACAGAGGATACGTGTCGCTTCTGAGGACAATCAGCACGACCGGAGCGTCCGCAGGGTTGAGCTTGCGATGAATTGGCGGGCTCGCCATCTCAATCGGCAACTGTGGCTGCGCGCGGGCGATGGCGGATTGGACATCTGCCGCCGCCATATCGATGTCGCGCTCAAGCGCAAACTCCAGAGTAATCGAGGACGCGCCCTGAATATTGGTTGCACTGATCTCCCGAACGGACGGGATGGTCGAAAACTCCTTGATCAATGGCGTCGAGACATTGGTCGCCATGGTCTCGGGGCTCGCACCGGGAAACGAGGTCGAGACGGAAATGGTGGGGATATCAATGCGGGGCAGGGCGGCAGCAGAGAGATGCCGATAGGCAAGAAGTCCGGTAAGGGTCAGGGCCGCAGTCAGCAGGAGTGTGGCAACGGGCCGTCTGATGAAGGGGGCCGAAACATTCATGGGCGCACGGGCCGGGCATCGGCGGTGCGGGAGCCCTGAGACACCGGTGCTGGGGCCAAGGCCGCCTCCACAATCAAACTGCCGTCGCGCAGGCGAGCCTGGCCTTCGACCACCACGCGCTCGCCGGGCGTGAGCCCTTCGGTGATGACGGCCTCGTCATGGTTTGTATCGAGAGGCTGAACCCGCCGCATCTCGACGATATCGCCCCTTCCAACGACGAAGACATGAGGGCCGCTGTGTCCCGTCTGCAGCGCGACAAGGGGAACGGCCGCCGCCTGGGGATTCATACCGAGCGTCAGTTCAACACGAACATACTGACCTGGCCATAGTCCGTCATAGGTCTTCAGGGTGGCCTTGACGAGAATGGTGCCTGAACCGACATCGACCGACGAGTCGATGAATGTCAGCTCCGCCTCTGCGGAGAGTTGACCGTCCCGACCGGCAAAAACTCGAACGCGGCCCTTGTCCTCGGAGCCCGCAAGGGCCGCACGTAGCAAAGGAAGGTCGTGCTCAGGCAAGGAGAACGAGACCTGCAAGGGTGATATCCGTGTGATGGTGACCAATCCATCCCCGGATGGATCGGAGCCGCGCACGACATGGCCCTCGCTCCCCTGCACGACACCGGCACGTCCACTGATCGGGGCAGTGATCCGAGTGTGCCCCAGCCTGGTCCGATCCATGTCCAGGGTCGCCTCACTCGCGGCAACATTCGCCGCGGCAATCCTGACCTCGGCGGCGGCCTCTTCGGCCTGGGTGTGGGTGGCGACGGAGCGGGCCAGCAACTCCTGGGTTCGCTTGAGCGCAGCCTGCGCTTTGGCCAGCACGGCTCGGTCGCGATTCAGAACTGCTTCGCCGCGAGCGATCTGCGCTTGGAGTTCGCGATCGTCAAGGCGAAACAGAAGATCCCCAGCAGCAACTTCTGCGCCGTCATGAATGTGCCGCTCAACAATGGTGCCATCGATGCGGGCCCGCACAGTAACCCGTGCCGTTGGTTCGATCCAGCCGATGCTCGTCCGTGTGATAGGTATCGCCTTTGCCCGGACAGGAGCAGTGATCACGGCGACTGAAGGTGGGCTCTTCTGCGAGAGCGAAGTCTGGACTGATGCCGGAGGCTCGGAAGTCTGACTTGAGGTCCCTAGTACTTTGGCCACGGAGGCTCGAGCCGAGGCCTGTCCTTCCGCTCCTGCCAACACGTACCAGAGACCGCCGGCGGTCAGTGTTGTGAGCAGGAGAAGAGCAGTACGGATCACTGTCTGCGCCCCACTCGCCGAGCTGTTTTCATGCGCTCTCGCGCATCGAGCACGAGTCCCCGGAAGGAGAGGCCGAGCGCCTTCCAGGTGTCAGTCAAGGCCTCCGTGAGGGCCGCAATGTGATCGTCCGAGTGCAGAGGACCGGGCGTGATGCGCAGCCGCTCGGTGCTGCGGGGCACGGTGGGATAGTTGATCGGCTGGATATAGATGCCGTGCTTGTTCAGCAGCCGGTCCGAGGCCGCCTTACAGGCTTCCGCATCGCCGACCATCACCGGCACGATATGCGTGGGGGTCGCCAGTACCGGCAGGTCGGCGTGGATCAGCGCTTCCTTGACCTTGGCGACTTGAAGCTGCTGGGCCTGCCGCTCTGTCCGTGAACTCTTGAGGTGCCGGATCGAGGCGGTGGCGGCCGCGGCGACGGCCGGGGGCAGGGCGGTGGTGAAGATGAAGCCGGGCGCGAAGCTGCGGATGGCATCCATCACGGCCCGGGTGCCGGTCAGATAGCCGCCCATGACGCCGAACGCCTTGCCCAAAGTGCCCTCGATCACATCGATCCGGTGCATGACCCCGAGGCGTTCCGCCAGCCCAGCGCCGCGCGGGCCATACATGCCGACCGCATGGACCTCGTCGATATAGGTCATGGCGCCATAGCGCTCGGCCAGGTCGCAGATCTGGCGGATGGGCGCGATATCGCCATCCATGGAATAGACGCTCTCGAACACGATCAGCTTCGGCCTCTCGCCGGCGGCCTGGAGCAACTCCTCCAGATGTTCGAGATCGTTGTGGCGGAAGATCGCCTTGTCGCAGCCGGACTGGCGCACGCCCTCGATCATCGAGTTGTGGTTGAGCGCATCCGACAGGATCAGACAGTTCGGGATCAGCTTGGCCAGCGTCGCGATGCCGGTCTGGTTCGAGACATAGCCCGAGGTGAAGACCAGCGCCGCCTCTTTGCCGTGCAGGTCGGCGAGCTCGGCCTCGAGCGTCACGATGGGATTGCTGTTGCCGGAGATGTTGCGGGTGCCGCCGGCGCCGGTGCCGAGGCGCCAGGCGGCCTCGACCATGGCGCGGGTGACGTCCCGGTTCTGGCCCATGCCGAGATAGTCGTTGGAGCACCAGACGGTGATCGGACGGGGACCGTCCGGGGCATGCCAGATCGCCTGCGGATAGCGGCCGGCCAAGCGCTCGATATCGGCAAAAACGCGGTAGCGCCGCTCGGCCTGCAGGCGCTCGAGGGCTGACGTGAAGAATTGACCATAATCTGGAGACGTTGCTCCGGATCGGGCCGTTACCGAAGTCCATCCTGAAAGCCCTGGAGGTAATGAAGCTAAGTCTGGAGTGACCCTTGTGTCGAAAGTGTCAGTGAGGTTTGCCCAGCATCGTGGAAACGGAAGTGCACCACTGCATTGTCTGTCTGCAACCATTGAAGCCCCCGTGACAACAGCCATTTCCGACCATCTTAACGATGAGTGGATCAGCGGTGGGGTGCAATACGGACTGAAGTCCGATGGAGTGCCAACTAAAGTCTGCCGGGTGGGAAACGGTCTGTTCCGATAGGTGCCGCTGAGAGGTCCGAATGATGCTTATGATCCCCGGGAAGCGCGCCTGAAGAATGTTTCCGGGTGCCGGGGTAGCGCCCATTTCACGAACAGCATAGCGCGATCGAAAGGAGTAACTCGACAGAGATATCTCGCAAATCAAGCATCCCATCTTTGGCCATATGAGGCTGAGTCGACAAATCGGCGCGGCCCAACTCGGTGCTAAAGCATTATATAGACAGAACTTTTGGAGATTCCCGCAGAAGCTCGATCCGTCTTGTTCTGCATCTCTATTGCAAGGAAGGCTACTCGTCTGGACGAAAGTCCAGTCCCGTATCCGACCAAGGTCGATTGCAGGAAAACTTACCCCTATGTACCTTCACGCTTCCTGGGGCCACATTCGGGGCAACGATGTCAGAGTGGGTGTCACCGACAAGGACGCACGGCCGGAGTCTAAGTCGAGTTCCCGCGAGCCTGACCCGCCAGTTCGCACTGACTGGCAGCGTCATTATGCTTGTGGCAATGATGGCCGCTGGCTTGTTCACGGCCGAGATTGTATCGAAAGCAACAATCGAGAACACTGCCTCTGCAACGGCTCTCCTCCTGGACAGCATTCTCGAGCCGCTCACTCAAGACCTGGTGACAGAGAAAGTCTTGCCTGCCAAGCAGGCAGCCGAGTTGGATCGTTTACTTGGAGCAGATCAGTTTAGGCAGCGGTTCCCGTATCTAGAGATCTGGAGGGAGGGTGGACTCGTCGCCTATTCAACGACACCAGGTTTGGTTGGTCAGAGATTCCCTCCGCCCGACGGACTTGTAAGAGCCCTGAAAGGGGAGGTTTCTGCACAGTACATCGATTTGAATGCTCGAGAACATCTGATCCGGGCGATCAGCAGTAAGTATCTAGAAATCTACATTCCCATTCGCGAGGATCGCTCAGGCCGCGTCATTGCCGTCGCTGAGATTCACGAGAGTCCTGCATCCCTCGAGCGCGAGCTTTGGTGGCTGCGTCTCAAAAGTTGGTTGGCAATCGGGGGGGCAACCTCGCTTATCATGATAGGTCTGTTCGGTATCGTCTACCGGGGCAACCAGCTTATCCTGCTCCAGAAGCGGCAACTCGAAGAGCGATTGGTAGAAATTGAACAAATGTACCGACACAACCGCATCCTCAAGGATCGGGCCCAGCGTGCCTCTGGCCGGGTTGCCGAGCTGACCGAGAACAATTTGCGGAGAATTGGTGCGGATTTACATGATGGTCCTGCGCAGCTCATTGGTTTGGCAGCCCTATCCGTGGAGCACGTTAGGCGCGCCGAAGCACCCGCGGAACGGGAGAAGGAGCTGGGGGCCTTGAGCTGCGTCCTCTCAGATGCTCTTCGTGACATCCGAACTGTATCAAAAGGACTGATACTGCCGGAGATAGAAGGATTGCCGCTCCCTGATATCATCAAACGAGTGGTCTCTGATCACGAGCGGCGCACTGGAACGAAGGTTGTCGTTCATTGCGGTGAGATTTCAGGTGTCCTCACGGATGCGATCAAAATATGCGCTTACCGTTTCCTCCAGGAGGGGCTCAACAATGCCTTCCGCCATGCGAGCGGCAACGGTCAGACAGTGATGTGCAGGCTCGATGACGCCGCTCTAAATCTAGTCGTGCAGGATGATGGAGGAATGAGCACCAGCGGCATGAATGGTCTGGATTTCGGCTTGGGTCTTATCGGATTAAGAGAAAGAGTCGAGAGCTTGGGCGGTGTCTTTTGCGTGAGCCAGCGGGCGGGTGGGGGGACCAAAGTTGAAATGACCGTTGTTATCGCTGAGGAAAGCCAAGATGGTTGAAAAAACCCGTATTGTTGTGGTGGATGACCATGCGCTGTTGCGGGCTGGGCTTGTACGGGCGCTCGCACTTGACCCCATGATCGAGATCGTTGGCGAAGGTGCCTCAGCGACGGATGCGATCGAGCTTGCGAGAATTCACGCACCTGATCTCATCTTGCTCGACATATCGATGCCTGGAAATGGAATAGAGGCAGCACGCGCGATCCGAGATCTTCCAAGTGCTCCCCGGGTCGTAATGCTGACTGTTTCAGCGGACGACGACGACGTGATGCGCGCACTTGAGGCTGGCGCCGTGGGCTATATCCTCAAAGGGATCGATGCTCGAGATATAATTATGGCCGTGACAAGCGTGAAGGCCGGCGGATCATTCATGTCTCCTGACCTCGCATTACGCTTATTGTCGAATAATGCGCAGGTGCAGGCAAACCCGCTTTTATCGCTTTCTGAGCTTGAGAAACGTATACTGAGCTTGATCTCCGAAGGGTTGACCACTCGTAAAGTCAGCGAGAAGTTGGATCTTACGGACAAGTCGATCGAGTTCCACGTGACCAACATCCTGAAGAAATTCAGCGCTACGAACCGTGTCGGGGCAGCGCTGATCCCCACGCAGCTATGGGGTGAGTTCGAGAGCAGCGTGAAGCTACACTGAATTTCCTGGATTATCCTGCCAACCGCTTCGGTAAGCTATCGCCCAAGTAATGAAGGCGTAGTCTATTGGACCCGTCGATGTCTGAGACTCGGCGTTGGCGAAAGACCAATGCCTTGAAGACTTCTTCGGTCTTTGGATCTGCGCCCATGGAGAACGGCGGAATAAGTTTTGCCGGCAGGGTATGGATCAGTTCTCTTTCGGAAGTTCGATATGTCGCTGCCCAATCAAAGCCTTTCTGCGATATCAAAACGTGTACCGTCTCGTCAGAATTATGATAATCGATTGTCAGATCGATATTCTACCACGTTAGTGTCAAGGTTCCCGAAATCGACACTAATTGTGTACTCTTCATCACAGCCTTGATGCGTGACACCTTGTGATCGAGCAAATAGAGCAGCTTCTACCCTATTGCGGACCTGAATCTTGTTCATGATGCTCGTGACGTAGTATTTGACGGTGCCTTCGCTCAATTCGAGCTTGTCACCAATTTGTCTGTTACTAAGGCCAGTTAGCATTGATAAGATTTGCCGCTCCCTCGGTGTAAGGGTTTTAAGCCGGTCCCTGGGTTTTGACGTGTTTGGAGCGGTCTGTTTGTACATCAAGAGCTTTGGAGCAAGGGTCGGTGAGATACAGCCTATGCCTTGGTCTAACGCTCGCACTGCATCTACCAGTCCGGCGCCGCCAGTGCTTTTCGGAAGATAGCCATGCAATCCTCTTGTTATGGCCTCGCAGATCCGATCTTCGTCGGACATGTCTGAGAGGAGCAATACTTTGGCGAGTGGGTAACTGGTCATGATCGCGTCGAAAGTTTCAAGCCCATCATCCGGTAAACTCATGCCGATGATGATCACATCTGGTGTGCTCTCCTGCGCTATTCGCATTGCATCTCTTTTCGAAGCTCCCTGTCCCACGACTTCCATGTCCAATTGCGTCTTAAGAGTATGTATTACACCGTCTCGAAAAAGAGGCTGATCGTCGACAATACTTACCCGAATCGTCTTTAACATTGAGTTCCTCTCCAAGACGAACATGTATTGAACACGCGTATTATATTGGGGCAGCGAGTGTCATCACTGCCCAGTCAAATCTTTTCATTCTTTGGAGTCTTGCTGGTTGAATTATGTATCGGCTTTGAAGGTTGAGCCCTATCTACCGCGGTGTATGCGGCGAGTACTATGGCCTTATCTCCTTTTGATCGTAAAATTGAGCCATTCCAAAGATGATGTCCATGTTCTTGTGAAAGAACAATATAAATGAAGAGAACTATGAACCTCATTCGGTGGCGAAAAAGAGCTAGCCCAAAAGGCAGGATGCTGTTGAGCTTATGACCAATCACCCGTGAGGAAAAAGCGGGAGCGTTAAGACCGGCGTAGAGGTCTCAGCTGATGCTCAACTCCATGAGGTGGCCCGCTGTCATTGTCAGGGCGGGAGCGGTTCGGATCCGCGAAGTCAGTTCGCTCAATCGTTCGATATGGTGAAAGGTGAGCTCACAGGCGACCTGGTGGCTACAAACCAGTGTTGATAAGGGCGAGGTCTGGCGAAGGCCAGGGCGCTCCTTTCTTACTGAAAGTCAGACGTGCAGTTGCTTCCCAGCCGAACGCGCCGTGAAAGCATCCGAGTGAGACAAACCAAAGTCTGACGTCGCAACTAACTTTGGTCCTGTCGAGTAAAGACGTTAGAAAAACATGAGTTAGACCTCAGTCAAAATAGTAAAAGCCTGACTTTCTGCTCATTATGATTGTGTCCTTCTCAATTACATAGGGCTGAGGGCTTTATTATGGTCGCCTATATTCGTTCGGACTTGGACTTCATTCTCGCTCAAATCAAGATCGCTGAAGCGCATGCCGCGGGTCAGCCCTTGTATGGCGAGGACGGCCTGATCCCTGCCTACAACGTGGCATGGGGTTTGCGGACTGTGGACGGTTCCTACAACCACCTCCTCCCCGGTCAGGAGCAGTGGGGTGCAGCGGGCCGCGCGTTCCCCGAACAGCTCACGCCGGTGTATCGTCCTGCAGACGGAACGACCTTCGATCCCGATGGCCCTGGCCCGGCTCCCACGATGCCGACGGCCCCGAACTACAATCCATCGAACGATCCTAATTCCCTCGTTTTCGACTCGAGCCTGCGCACCATCTCCAATCTGCTCGTCGATCAGACACTGGGAAATCCGGCAGCAATCCTGACGGCCTTGGAACGCGCCGGTTCGGCCAACCCGATGGCCGACTTGCCGGCTGTGACGGCCATCTACCAGGCCTTCAAGCCGGCCTGGGATGCGGAATACCAGGCCCGTGTCGTCATGCAGAATGCCAAAGCTGCGGCAGAGGAGCTGGGCGATGGTGATCCCGACACCGAACCGTCCGCCGAGGAGCAAGCTGCCCTTGATGCGTGGGCTGAGGCCACCGCGGCCCATGCCGTAACGGTGACGAATCTGAACGCTGCCCGGGTCGTGCGTGACACGGCGCTTGTGCCGTTCGGCATCGCAATGGATGGCGACAACGTGCACCTTCCCGCGGTCGCTCCGGACGAAGGCCTGTCGGCGCCGTTCAACTCATGGTTCACCCTGTTCGGCCAGTTCTTCGATCACGGGCTCGATCTCGTCAACAAGGGCGGCAGCGGCACCGTCTTCATTCCGCTGCAGCCGGATGATCCGCTCTATGTCGAAGGCAGCCACACGAATTTCATGGTTCTGACGCGTGCGACGGTTTCTGCCGGAGCAGACAACATCATGGGTACGGCCGACGATGTCGGTCCCGTGAACACAACAACGTCGTATGTCGACCAGAACCAGACCTACACCTCGCATGCCTCGCATCAGGTGTTTCTGCGTCAATATGAGGTGCAAGACGGGAGGCCCGTCGCAACCGGCATGCTGATCGAAGGTGCCAATGGCGGCATGGCCACCTGGGGCGAGGTCAAGGCCCAAGCGCTCATGCTCGGCATCAAGCTGACCGACTTCGATGTCGGTAACGTGCCGCTCCTGCGAACCGACCAGTATGGCAATTTCATCCCCAATGCGGCCGGCTACGCGCAGGTGATCACAGGCATTGGTGCTGACGGCATCCCGAACACGGCCGACGATATCGTCATCTCCGGAACGCCGGGCAGCCCGGTCGACCCGACGGTCGCGGGAGCCCTTCGCACCGGTCACGCTTTCCTCGCGGACATCGCCCATGAGGCTGTCCCGATCGGAAAGATTGCCGACGGCGATATCACCATTGGCCTGGGCAACCCGGGCAACGGCGATACCGAGTACGACAACGAACTGCTTGACGCGCACTTCATCGCCGGCGACGGCCGCGTCAACGAGAATATCGGCCTGACGGCGGTCCACCATGTGTTCCATGCCGAACATAACCGGCTCGTCGAGCACACCAAGGAGGTCGTCCTGGCCGACGCCCAGGAAATGCTGGACAATGGTGCCTCTCAGGCCGAAGCCGTGGCCTTCCTCAACGAATGGTTGGCGTCCGACGTGACCGAGGTCCCAGCCTCTCTTACCGGTCTCGTCTGGGATGGCGAGCGCCTGTTCCAGGCGGCGAAATTCGGCACCGAAATGCAGTATCAGCATCTCGTGTTCGAGGAGTTCGCCCGAAAGGTCCAGCCCAACATCAACGTATTCCTCGTTCCCGACGGGTTCGACACCACGATCAACCCGGATATCATCGCGGAATTCGCACATGTCGTGTATCGGTTCGGTCACTCGATGCTGACCGAATCCATCGACCGCTTTAGCCCCACCTTCGTTGGAAACCACATCGGCCTCATCGACGGCTTCCTCAATCCGGTCAACTTCGACTCCAATCATGCGATCACCGACGACATCGCGGCCGGCGCCATCATCCGGGGCATGACCCGGCAGGTCGGCAATGAGATCGACGAGTTCGTGACGACCGCGCTGCGCAACAACCTGCTCGGCCTGCCGCTCGATCTTGCGACCATCAACCTCGCCCGCGGCCGGGACACCGGCGTGCCATCTCTCAACGAGGCGCGCGCTCAATTCTATGCCGCCACCAACCAGGATGTACTGCTCAAGCCCTATGAGAGTTGGGTCGATTTCGCCGGGCATCTCAAGCATGAGGCCTCGATCATCAACTTTGTAGCAGCCTATGGAACGCACGAGCTGATTACCAGCCAAACCACGGTTGAGGGCAAGCGCGACGCCGCGATGACACTGATCCTTGGTCAGTCGTTCGGGGGCCTGGAGGTCCCGGCCGATGCAGCCGATTTCCTCAATGCAACCGGTGAATATGCCGGCGGTTCGCTCGGCGGTCTCAACAATGTCGACCTCTGGATCGGAGGTCTTGCAGAAGAGATCATGCCCTTCGGCGGCATGCTCGGCTCCACCTTCAACTTCGTCTTCGAAGTTCAGATGGAGAAGCTTCAGAGCGGCGACCGCTTCTACTACCTGCAGCGTCTCGACGGCCTGCATCTGTTCGGCGAGATGGAGAATAATTCCTTCGCCGCCATGATCATGCGCAATACCGACGCGACCCATCTGCCGTCAGACGTGTTCTCGACACCGGGCCTGATCCTCGAGGTCGATGCAACCAAGCAGTTCAACGACCTTGATGGTGATGGAGACCTGGAGACCGGCGATCCAACAGGCGGCGGCATTCTGAGCCAGGTGGTCATTCGCAACAATCCGGCAACGTCCGGACCCGATACCAACTATCTGCGCTATAACGGCGACGAGCATGTTGTGCTCGGCGGCACCGACGCGAACGATACGATCATCGCCAGTATTGGTGACGATACGCTCTACGGCGATAAAGGGAACGACCGTCTCGAGGGCAACTTCGGAAACGACATCATCAATGGTGGTGACGGCGATGATATCATCGTCGACAGCGGCGGTGACGACAACATCAAGGCCGGCGCCGGTAACGACGTGGTTCATGCCGGTCCTGGCCTTGACCTGGTGATGGGCAATGACGGCCAGGATTTCATCTTCCTCGGCACAGACATGGGCTCGGAAGTCTTCGCCGGTACCGGCAACGACTTCATCTACGGCAACAAGAATGCCGAACGGATCCTCGGCAACGAGGGCAATGACTGGATCGAAACCGGTACCTTCGACGGTGCCCCGGGCGACAACTTCGACGAAGTCTTCGCGCATGATGGTATCGACGGCCACGACGTGTTCCTTGGCGATGGCGGCTTCGACGAGTTCATCGGTGAAGGCGGCGACGACATCATGGTGGGCAGCGCAGGCCGCGGCAAGATGGTGGGTATGTCCGGCTTCGACTGGGCGACCTACAAGGACAATACGCTCGGAGTGAACGCTGACCTCTCCATCCCGATCATCTTCGACGAGGCGCCGACGGTGCCGCAGAATGCAGCGCTGGATGAGTACGAGTCGGTGGAAGGCCTTTCGGGAACGAAGTTCAACGACATTCTGACTGGCACGAACGACGTGGCTGCGGACCGTGCTCCTCTGTCTCAAGGTGGCAGCACAGGCTATCTCGGTAGCGTGCTCGACGCCGAGGGCATCGCTCTCATCAAGGGGCTTCAGGATTTGCTCGGCGCCGGTGTGACGTCGTTCGACGGTGGCGACATTATCCTGGGCGGCGACGGCAGCGACCGCATCACGGGCCAGGCCGGCGACGACATCATCGACGGCGACAGCTGGCTCGATGTGCAGATCGGAGTCTTCGCACCCGGCGATACGGAGCACACCGGCACACCGATCGCGCTGCACAAGAGCATGACGACCCTTGCGGCGAGCATGTTCAACGGCACGATCAATCCGGGCCAGCTCGCCATCGTGCGGACGATCAGGAACAGCACGACGCAGGAAGCGCTCGGCGAGACCACCGACAGCGACGGCATCGCCGATGTCGACAGGGCCGTGTTCTCCGGTGCGCGTGCCGATTACGACATCACCTTCAATCCGGACGGCACGGTAATCGTGGACCATGTCCGCGGCCTCGCGACCGACGGCAGGGACACGATCCGCAATGTCGAGATCCTGGACTTCACCGATCAGGACATCTCGCTGCTGGCGCCGACGCTGGATCTTCATGGCGACGTCACCGTCACCAACACCACGACGACCCCACAGGCCTATCGCGATACATTTGACACAGCTTCGCACAGCAACAGCAACGGCTCTGTGAACTGGACAGCAACTCCTTGGGACGAGACCAATGACGACGACGGCGTGACGACGGGCCAGATCCAGATCGATGCAGGAGCTGGCAATGGCACGAACGAGTTGCGCTTCCTCGCCGGCGACGGTGCGTCGATCACGCGCACTGTCAATCTCAGCGGTGTCACAAACGCGACATTGTCGTTCGACTATGATCGCTTGAACGGTATTGAGAATCTCGACGCCGGCGAGACGGTCGAAGTGCAATATTCTCAGACCGGATCATTCGCAGTAGGGAACTACACCGTATTGCAGACGATCAACAGCAACTCCGGAAACTTCTTCACTGGCGCAGGATCAAGTTCCTTCAATCTAAACCTGACCGGAGCTGGCGCAAATTCTGCCATCCGATTTGTCTCAACGGCAATCAACGGCGCGAACGAACGAGTCACTATCGACAACTTCAACATTGCTACGACTACGACCACGACCACGACTGTTCCTGGGACACCGGGTAACAACTACGTAACCGCCTACACAGAAAATGGCCCTGCCATTGCAATTGCTGCCGGTGCAGTGATTACAGATGATGGCACAACCATCAATTCGGCACGGGTCGTTCTCACCAATGCCAGCGCAGGTGATGTCCTGTCGGTCGCCGGCGGTCTTCCAGGCGGTATCGGGTTGTCGATCGACAGCACCACTGTTCCCGGACAGATCATCCTGAATCTGACCGGCACATCATCCATCGCCAACTACCGGACGGCGATCCAACAGGTGCGATACTCCAACACCTCGGAGAACCCGGCAACGACTGCCCGTATCCTGCAGGTCACCGTCAATGATGGCCTGCTGAACAGCAACGTCGCCACAGCGACCGTCAACGTGACTGCGCTGAACGACGCTCCACTCGCGGTAACCGACAACGTGTTCACCAACATCGCCGGGAGTATCCTGGTGCCTGAGTGGATGATGCTGGCCAACGACACGGATGCAGAGGGCAATGTCCTGAACGTCACCGGAGCAACCGAGAACGACGCGAACTTCTCCATCACCTTTGCATCCTCGGGAGACGTTACTGCCGCACGAACCGATACCGATGACACCAAGGACTTCACCTACACGATCAGCGACGGCAGCCTCACCTCTTCTGCCGATGTTGACATCGTTTGGGATACCGCCGGATCAATCGACGGCACCATTGTTGGTGACATCCTCCTTGGTAATGCTAACGGTACGACCTTCAACGCAAATGGCGGCAACGACATCGTCGCTGCTGGCGGCGGAGCTGACACTGTCAACGGCGGTTCGGGTAACGACACCCTCGATGGCGGTGATGGCAATGACTCGATCACCGGAGGTACCGGCGATGACGTCGTCAACGCCGGCACCGGCAACGACAGAATCGTCTGGAACGCCAATGGGTCCGGCGATACGGACGGGTACGATAAGGTCGATGGCAGCTTCGGTACTGACACGTTCGCCGTCGGTACGCGAGCAAGTGAGCAGGAAACCTTCCGGGTCTACACGAAGGCCTATTGGGAACAGGTTCTCGGCATGCCGAGCCTGCCTGCGAACACGGAAATCGTCGTCACCCGTACTGTGGGGGGCACCACCTCGATCATCGCGGAGCTCGACAACATCGAGGAGATCCGCATCGGCAACCAGACGGCCGACCCGGTTCCCGGCGGCCCGCAAGGTGCCGGCGCGGGCGACACGGTGCAGATCTTCGGTGATTTCACGACCACCAGTCTGGCGTTGAACACGATCACCATCGACGGCACTGCCGGTGACGACACGGTGGACATCTCGGCTTTGGCCTCGGCACACCGGATCGTCTTCCGCTCCAACGGCGGCAAGGACACCATCGTGGGCACACTACGCGCTCAGGATGTGATCGAGCTGCCTCCGGGAATGTCGATTGACGACTATACGGAGGAGACTGACGACGAGGGCATCACCACACTGACAAGCACCGACCATCAAATCACCTATACGTGCTCCGAGCGGCCCATGGTTCGGGAGTGCACGGCCGAGGAGCCTCCAGTCGAGGAGCCGCCGGTCGAGGAGCCTCCGGTCGAGCAGCCGCCCGTCCAGCAGCCCCCGGTTCAGCAGCCTCCGGTTGAGGTTCCTGTGGATGAAGGTCCGGTGAACGAGGTCAAGTGGGGTGGTCGCGGCCATGACAGGCTCTGGGGTCAGGACGGCCACGACAAGCTCTACGGCGGGTCTGGACACGACCGGCTCTGGGGCAAGGAAGGCCATGACCGACTCGACGGTGGGGCAGGCAGCGACCGGCTCTCCGGCGGAGCGGGCAATGACAAGCTCTACGGCAGGTCTGGCAATGACCAGCTTGATGGCGGGTCTGGAAACGACCGGCTCTGGGGCGAAGACGGCCACGATACGCTCAAGGGTATGATCGGCGACGATCATCTCGACGGCGGCAAAGGCAAGGATCGTCTCTATGGCGGCTCGGGCAATGACAGCCTCAAGGGCGGCTCTGGCGACGATCGTCTCGAGGGCGGCTCTGGCAACGACCTCCTTAAGGGCGGGGCCGGGAATGACAAGCTGACCGGCGGCTCAGGCCAGGACACCTTCGTCTTCGAGAAGAACGGTGGCTGGGACACCGTCACCGACTTCCGCAACGGTCACGACAAGATCGATGCGAGAAGCCTGTCCGGGGTGGACAGCCTGTCCGACCTGAGCCTGATGCAATCGGGCAACAACGTCGAGATTGTGCACGGCTCCGACATCCTCGTCCTGAAGGGCGTCAAGGTATCCGATCTCGACAACAGCGACTTCGTCTTCTGATGCGGTTGGCCTGAGATCGAATGGCCCCGCCGGGAGCATGCCCCCAACGCTCCCGGCGGGATCCTTATCAAAACATCGGTGTGAGTTTCTCAAGACTCAATCGAAGCACCACAACGACACCATCCGTCGAGGCAATGGCGATGACCGGCTCGCTTAAAAAACGTCTCAGTATCTTGGCCTCCTGTCGCGGTGCCTTTCTGGGCGTCGCTGTGTTGAGTGGCCTGATCAATCTGCTCTACCTCTCGGGCTCGATCTTCATGATGGAGGTTTATGACCGGGTTCTGCCCAGTCGCAGCATTCCGACGCTGGTCGGCCTCTCCGTCATCATCGTGGTGCTTTATCTCTTTCAAGGCCTGTTCGATATGCTCCGCGGCCGGATCATGGCGCGCGTCGGCGCAGCGCTCGACGAGGATCTGAGCCAGCAGATCTTCCAGGGCCAGCTCAAGGCGCCTCTCAAGGGCAAGGTCGATGGCGACGGGCAGCAGCCCCTGCGCGACCTCGACCAGCTGCGGGCCTTCCTTGCCGGCGGCGGGCCGTCGGCGCTGTTCGACCTGCCCTGGATGCCGCTCTACCTGTTCATCTGCTTCGCCTTCCATCCCTGGCTCGGCTTCGCGGCGCTGGGCGGTGCATCGCTTCTCGTGGTCATCACCCTGCTGACCGAGTTGCTGACCAAGGAGGCCTCGAAAGCCGCCGTGAGTGCGGCCCTCGTCCGCAACGGAATCTCGGAGGGTGCACGCCGCAACGCGGAGGTCGTGCAGGCGATGGGCATGGCCCAGCGGATTGGAGTCCGCTGGGGCGACGCCAATGCCAGCTATCTGGCTCACCAGCAGCGGACCTCCGATGTGGCGGGCGGTTTCGGCGCCCTGTCGAAGGTGCTGCGGATGCTCTTGCAATCGGCCGTGCTTGCGCTCGGTGCCTATCTGGTGATCGACGGCCAGGCCACGGGCGGCATCATGATCGCCAGCTCGATCCTCACCTCGCGGGCCATGGCGCCGGTCGAACTCGCCATCGGCAACTGGAAGGGCTTCGTCAGTGCCCGCCAGGGCTGGCGGCGGCTCAAGACTCTGCTTGAGGAGAACTCACATGCCGAGGAGCCCCTGAAACTCCCGGCGCCCCAGTCCGTGTTGTCGATTGAGAACGCAGGAGCCGGTGCTCCGGGTGGACAGCGCTTTGCCGTCCAGGACGTGGCGTTCGAGCTGGAGGCCGGCAGCGGGCTCGGCATCATCGGCCCGAGCGCGTCCGGCAAGTCCTCGCTCGCCCGCATGATCGTCGGCGTGTGGCCGACCTGGCGCGGCAAGGTCCGCCTTGACGGTGCAGCGCTGGAGCAATGGCTGCCGGAGAATCTCGGGCGTCACATCGGGTACCTGCCGCAGGATGTGGAGCTCTTCGCCGGTACCGTGGCGCAGAACATCGCCCGCTTCGAGCCCAATCCAAAATCCGAGGCGATCCTCGCCGCCGCCAAGGCTGCCAATGTGCATGAGATGATCCTCCAGCTCCCGGACGGCTACGAGACCCAGGTGGGCGAGGCCGGAACCGCTCTATCGGGCGGACAGCGTCAGCGCATCGCTCTCGCACGGGCCCTCTATGGCGATCCCTTCCTGGTGGTGCTCGACGAGCCGAACTCGAACCTCGACAACGAGGGCGAACAGGCTCTGACGGCCGCGATCATGAGCATCAGGGCGCGCGGTGGCATCGTCATCGTCATCGCCCATCGACCGAGCGCGCTGGCCGGCGTCGATCTGGTGCTCGTGATGGGCGAGGGGCGCGTGCAAAGCTTCGGCCCGAAGGAAGAGGTGCTGAGCAAGGTGCTGCGTCCGGTTCCGGCTTCGCAAGCACCCGAGCCACGGGTGGCTTCCGTCGCTCCGCTGAAAGTCGTCTAAAATCTCGAGGGATGTCATGAAGTCTGCAAACAAGGTCAGTGCCCGCACGGCGATCCGCCGTTACTCGCTGCTCGGCCTCTCATCCGCCTTCTTCCTTGTTGGCGGCCTCGGCGGTTGGGCGGCCGTAACCGAGCTTTCCGGCGCCGTAGTGGCGCCGGGCGCGATCGTGGTCGACAGCCATGTCAAGAAGGTCCAACATCCGACAGGCGGCGTCGTCGGTGAGATCCTTGCTCGCGACGGCGACCGAGTCAGATCCGGAGATGTCGTGATCCGTCTCGATGAAACGGTGGCACGAGCCAATCTTGCGATGGTGGCCAAGAGCCTGGACGAGTTGGCCGCTCGCCAGAGCCGGCTCGAAGCCGAGCGCGACGGGATAGAGAAAGTTGCCTTTCCATCCGGGTTGAAAAGCCGCCTTGATGACCCGGAGCTTGCAAAGCTGATCCAGGGCGAAATTCATGTCTTCGAGTATCGTCGCGCGGTTCGGACCAGTCAGAAGGCGCAGTTCAACGAGCGCATCGCTCAGCTCCAGGAGCAGATCGATGGATTGAAGTTGCAGGCCTCGGCCAAGGCCGATGAGATCCAACTGATCCAGGACGAACTGACCGGTGTCGAACAGCTCTGGCGCAAAAATCTGGTTCCGATCACCCGGGTGACGGCGCTCAAGCGGGAAGAGACACGCCTGCGCGGAGAACGCGGACAGCTCATCTCGAACATCGCACAGGCCAAAGGCCGGATCAGCGAGACGGAGCTCCAGATCATCCAGATCGAGCAGGATCTCAGAAGCGAGGTCTCCAAGGAACTGCGAGAGGTTCAGGCCAAGATGGCCGAGCTCGTCGAACGCAAGGTTGCCGCAGAGGACCAGTTGAAACGCATCGACATCCGCGCTCCCCAGGACGGCGTCGTGCACCAGTCGATCGTTCATACGGTTGGCGGCGTCATCAATGCCGGGGAACCGCTGATGCTGATCGTTCCCGAGGCGGATGAACTCTCGATCGAGGTGAAGGTGTCGCCCCAGGATATCGATCAACTGCAGACCGGACTGGATACGGTGCTGCGGCTCTCGGCCTTCAATCAGCGGACCACGCCGGAACTCAAGGGCCGGGTGAGCCTGATTGCGGCCGATCTGGTGACGGACGAGCGCTCCGGCATACAGTATTATCCGGTGCGGGTGGCCTTTGCCGATGGTGAGCGGGACCGCCTCGGGAGCTTGAAGCTTGTCCCAGGCATGCCGGTGGAGGGCCTCATTCGAACAGGGTATCGCACGGTGTTCTCCTATCTCACCAAGCCCATCACCGACAATATGACCAAAGCGTTCCGTGAGGAGTAGGTTCGACAGTGGACCTGACGCATTCCTTGAGCCAGGATTGAGCTGCTTCTCGATATCCTGGCTCTCGAGCATCGGACCAAAAAGTCGGATCTACTTTTGGGGTTTATTCCGATGTTTCCCTTCTTGAAGAGCGCATCGTCTCGCGTGGAAAACTGGAGACACTTTTCGCTGATGCGAATCCTCTGTTCTGTACAATGCGCTAATGACTGCTAGAGCTGTCCCCACTGATGTGGAATCATCTCTTCTCTGTGGTTTGCCGCATTTTTTGACAGCGAACCGGATCCGCTTCGCCGAAAAACGCTCTGGGTCGGTTTTCTAGGACAGCGCACGGATACCTTAGCCGAAACTCAATGGACTCTCTTGGTAAAGCAGATGCGAGAAAGTGCCCGGGTCAATCAGCCGTGTCTGAGGTGCGGCAGCACGTAAGCCGGGGCGGCAGCCTTGAATCCGCACCAGGTACAGGCAGCCGTGACCGCCGCCACCATGACGGCGGGGCCGATGAAGGGATCGGGCCCGCCCCGCAGCAGGCTGACGGCGAAGGGACACAGGGATGCGCCGAGATAGCCGATGCTCTGCGACATGCCCGAGAGCATCGCGGTCACCTCTGCGGTCGGAGCCCGGAGGGTGACGAAGAGCAGCGCGAGACCGAACAGGCCGCCTTGGCCCAATCCGAGGATCAGCGCCCAAAGATGCCGCGTCGGAAGCGGGGCGTAGAGCAGTCCTAGAAAGCCGATGCAGGTGGCGGAGAGAACAAGCACGATCAGCAGCCGCGGTGAAACGCGCTGTGTTGCGAGCGATGGGACGAGCAGGGCTGTTACCGTCTGGGCCAGGATCGACACGGAGGTGACGACGCCGGCATTCAGCACGTCGAGACCGCGGTCGCGCAGCAATGTCGGCAGCCAGCCCAGAACGATGAAGGCGAGACCTGCCTGGAGCCCCATGAAGGCCGTGACATACCAGGCAAGGCGGTCGCGCAGCAGCAGCGAGAAGCGCGGAAGAGGCGCGGTGCCGGTCGTTGCGGACCGGGAAAAGGCGAGGCCGCTCCACAGCAGACCGGCGACGAGGGCAGGGATGCTCCAGCTCGCCAGAGCCAGTGTCCATGATTGCCAAACCCGTTCGAAGATCGGCGTAAGGCCCGCAGCGCTGGCACCGCCCACACTCAGGATCATCGTATAGAGGCCCGTCATCGGCCCAAGGCGGTGGGGAAAACGGCGACGGATCACCACGGGCAGCAGCACGCCTGCCATGCCGATGGCCGCGCCGGCTAGGAGAGTGCTTGCAAAGAGGGCCATGCTATTGGGCAACACGCGAAGGACAAGCCCGGCGGCAAGGCCCGTGAGGAGCAGCGCAATGGCGCGCTCAAGGCCAAACCTTGCGGAAAGCAACGGTGCGAGCGGCCCGAAGATGCCGAAACAGAGCACGGGCATGGTTGTCAGAATGCCGATCCACGCGCCGCTCAGGCCAAGACTCTGCTGAATCTCGGTCACCATGGTCGCAGTCGAGGTAAGGGCAGGGCGCAGGTTTATCGCGGCTAGGATGACGCATGCCATCGTGAAGGAGACGACAAGAGAGCCGTGCCGCGCTTTTCTGCGCAGTGCCTCCACCCTCTTCGCCTCGAGATCATTTCGCGTGAGCATGACTTATCCCTCCAGCCACAGGATTATGACCGGCACGGTTGGTTCGGTTGCAGTCGCAAGAAGCGGCGCATATAAGCGCGCCGGAAAACTCAGGGCATCAGGTTCCGATCTGGTCCGTTGCCCTCACATGACGCCAGAACATCTTGGGCGTTTCCAGCATGTACCGGAAGCCGGTGCGGTCGAGCATCTCCTCGGTCTCGCGCTGCGCGTCGTCGAGAATCTCGCCTTCGTCGACGAGGACGGCCTTGCGGTCCTGAAGGGCGATGCGGCCGTCCACGATGACGGTATCCACGTCGTTGCCGTTAGCGAAATAGATGAGTCGGAAGACCGGCATGTTGAGCGGATAGAGATGCGGACGCCGCAGGTCGAGCAGCACCACATCGGCCTTCTTGCCGATTTCGAGAGACCCGATCTCCTTCTCCATCCCGAGCGCTTTGGCAGCATCGATGGTGCACATCTCCAGTACCCGGCCCGGCGGAAGCCATGTCGGATCCTTGAAATAGGTTCGGTGATAATGCATGCATTGCTGCATGTGGCGGAACATGTCGCCGGAACGGTCGGGTGCCGTGGCGTCGGATCCAAGGCACACGTTGGCTCCCGCCTCCAGCAATTCAGGAACCGGGCAACGGCCGAGAATGGACGCAATTGCGCTCGGGTTGTGGGCTATGCTGGTGCCTGTGTCTGCAACGATCCGGATCTCATCGTCGGTGAGGTTCGTGGAGTGCGAGAGGAGAGAGTTCGGCCCGAGGATTCCGAGTTCATTCGCATAGGCAACGCTGCCTTTCGTGTGCCCGTCCTGCGTGAAGACGAGCCCCGCCTCGCGTGCGAGATCGGCCGTCATGCGCGCCTGGCGCCTGGCCTCCTCCAGGTTCGCATGTCCGAGCTCGTCGGCGTGCTCGGCGCGCAAGGTCGGCGTGATCAATGCGATGCTGAGCCGCCCGCCATGGGTGCCGTGCCAGGTCTCGATCAGAGTCTTGCAGGTCTCGAACTGCTCTTCGAAGGTTACCGGACGTTCGACGGCCTTTCCGTCGACAAAGCGCGCATAGGTGCGCGGATGCGGTGGCCGGGTCGGGCCGACGGCGACGACGGAGCGGGTGCCAACCTCGCGCACGCCTTCGCAATGGGCATTGCCATAGACGGGTTCGTCGGTGCGCAGGATCGTGTCGCCGCCGCCCAGGAGAGAGACACCCGTCGTCACGCCGAAACGCAGGCGCTCGAGCGCCGCGAGACGGGCCTCGGCCCGCCAGAATTCCGGTGTCGAGGCAACCGTGTAGGCCTGATGGCAGGCCTCGTACCAATCGTCGCCGTTGCCGCCACCCATGGTCTTGATGAAGCCGTGACCCGCATGGGCATGTCCGTCGATCAGGCCGGGCATGACGATCTTGCGGCTGGCATCGATTATCGTCGAGGCCTGATGGACGGCTAGGACTTCTTCCGTGGTGCCGACGGCGACGATCCGATCCTTCTCGATGGCAACAGCACCGTTCTCGATGACACGGCGCTGCGGGTCCATCGTGACGACGATGCCGTTGGTGATGATGATATCGGCCATGCACTAAACTCCGGTCGGTCAGGCTGCTTTGGATTCGCCGCGAATACGGTCGAGGGTGGGAACGAGAGATAGCAGTTCCTGGGTGTAGGGATGCTGTGGCGCGTCGAAGAGGGTTTCGGAATCGGCTTGCTCCAACAGCTGTCCCTGTCTCATCACGGCCACGCGGTCGCACATCTGGCGCACCACGGCGAGATCGTGGCTGATGAGCAGAAGGGTCAGGCCGGTGGCGTCGCGCAGGTCCTTCAGCAGGTTCAGGATCTGCGCCTGCACTGAAACGTCGAGGGACGATGTCGGCTCGTCGCAGACGATCAGCTTCGGACGCGCGCCCAGTGCCCGTGCAATCGAGAGGCGCTGCCTCTGCCCGCCGGAAAACGCATGCGGGAAGCGCTCGGTGGCTTCCGCCTCGAGTCCGACCGCCTCGATAAGGCGGGCGACGTCGCCCGCCGCCTCGGCGCGAGTATTAGCGAGGCGATAGAACAGGATCGGCTCGGACAGGATCGAGCCGATCCGCATGCGGCTGTTGAGGGACGAATAGGGATCCTGGAAGATCATCTGGATCGCCTGACGCAGGGGCCCGACCCGGCGAGTCGCGCCCTCGCCGGCAATGCTCTGGCCGCGATAGAGCACGCGGCCCGCTGTGGGGCGTACGAGGCCCGACACGACATTGGCGATGGTCGTCTTGCCGCAGCCGGATTCGCCCACAAGGCCGAACACTTCGCCGCTGCGAACGG
This sequence comes from Microvirga sp. VF16, assembly GCF_016864375.1. Lineage (GTDB taxonomy): Bacteria > Pseudomonadota > Alphaproteobacteria > Rhizobiales > Beijerinckiaceae > Microvirga. Next base: position 2,484,662 of record NZ_CP069354.1, read on the forward strand.
AGAAGGAGACGCCATCCACTGCGCGGAAGCGATGACCTTGCGAGCCCGGAAGCCAGCCGCTGGTGGTGTAGTCGACGCACAGGCTCTCGACCGACAGGATGGGTGCTTCGCTGGTGGCCGCGTCCGAGCGTTCGGCCTTCGCGCGCAGTTCCTCACGGGCCTGCTCCGCGCGACCTTTGCCCTCGTCACCCAGAACCGGGAAGCGGTCGAGGCGCTGGTCGATGCGCGGCACGGCGCCGATCAGCGCTTTGGCATAGGCGGCCTTGGGCCGGCGCAGAACCTCTTCCGTCATCCCGGTCTCGACGACCTTGCCGCGATGCATGATCGTGACGCGATCGGCGATCTGAGCGACGACGCCCATGTTGTGGGTGACGAGCAGGATGCCGATGCCGCGGCTGTCGGCCAAGTCCCGCAGGAGCTTCAGGATCTGAGCCTGGACCGACACGTCGAGCGCTGTCGTCGGCTCGTCCGCGACCACGAGTTTAGGATTGCAGGATAGAGCAGCTGCGATCACGACGCGCTGGCGCTGACCGCCGGACAATTGGTGGGGATAGGCCTTGAGACGTCGCTTCGGCTCGGGAATCCCCACGGCCTCGAGCAGCTCCAGCGCACGGGAGCGGGCGGCTGCCTTGTCGAGCCTGAGGTGGAAGCGCATGGCTTCGGTCAGCTGGTTCTCGATCGTGAAGAGCGGATTCAGGCTCGTCATCGGGTCCTGAAACACGGCTCCGACATCGCGGCCGAGCACGATGCCCTCGGCCGAGCCCCTGGCGGCGTCGAACCTCTTGCCGTCGATATGGATGCTGCCGGCGGCGATGCGTCCAGGTTTTTCGAGGAGCCCCATCACGGTGTTGCCGATGGTCGTCTTGCCGGCGCCGGACTCGCCCACCAGTGCATGGATCTCACCTGGACGGATGACGAGGGATGCGTTTTCGACGGCCGTGAAAACGCTTCCATTGGCGAGAGGATATTCGACCCGAAGGCTGTCGATCGCGAGAACGGGGGTGGATTGCGCGTTCATCGTTTAACCCTCAGCTTGGGATTGAAGCGATCGCGGAGCCAGTCGCCGACGATGTTGACGGCAAGGACGAGGATCACGAGGGCCAGGGCCGGGAAGAGGGCGATCCACCATATCCCTGAGAAGACGAACTCATTACCGATCCGGATGAGCGTGCCGAGCGAGGGGTAGGTCGGAGGCATGCCCACCCCGAGGAAGGACAAGGTCGCCTCGGTGAGCACCGCCGCCGCGAGATTGATGGTGGAGATGACGAGGACCGGACTCATCACATTCGGCAGAATGTGCCGCAGCATGATCCGCCGTGGTGGCAGGCCGATGACTTTGGCTGCGCGGACATAATCCTTCGCCGTCTCGACCATGGTGGCCGCCCGCACGGTGCGGGCATATTGCACCCACTCGTGAATGGCGATGGCGCAGATCAGGATGATCGGTGCCCATTCCGCCGTCGCCGCTCCGGGGAAGATTGCCCGAGCGATGCCGCTCACCAGAAGCGCCAAAAGGATGGTGGGAAAGCTCAGGATCACGTCGGCGATCCGCATGATCAGGGCATCGACCTTGCCGCCGAAATAGCCGGCGAGAAGCCCCAGCGTAACACCAAGGGTGGCCGCGAGCAGAACCGCACCGCCGCCGATGGCGATGGACACGCGCGCGCCGTAGAGCATGGCCGAGAGAAGATCGCGGCCCTGGTTGTCGGTGCCAAGGAGGAAGCGAGGATCGCCATCGGCCGTAAAGGCGGGCGGCAGCTCCGCGTTGATCAGCTCGAAGGAGGCAAGATCGGTCGGATCGTATGGCGCGATCCAGGAAGCCAGAAGCGCGCAGGCGACGAGGACCAGGGCCAGGATCGCGGCAACGATCACCGAGATCGGAGCGCCGAGGCGGATGAACAGGCTGGGAGTGGAGGCAAGCGTTTTCATGCGGACCTCGTGCGCAGGCGAGGATCGACCACCGCGTAGAGGATATCGACGACGGTGTTGATGAGGACGAAGAGCAGACCGACGAACAGCAGGTACGCCGCCATGACGGGAATATCGACGAAGCTCACGGCCTGGATGAAGAGAAGGCCCATGCCCGGCCATTGGAAGACGGTTTCCGTCACGATGGCGAAGGCGATGAGCGAGCCGATTTGAAGGCCGGTGACCGTGATGACCGGCATGAGGGCGTTTCTCAAAGCTAGTCGGAAGTGGATGTAGCGGGTCGGCAATCCACGCGCTTTTGCGAAGCGGATGTAGTCGCTGGACAGCACGTCGATCATTTCGGCCCGCACCAGACGCATGATGAGGGTGAGCTGGTAAAGGGCGAGCGTGATGCCGGGCAGGAGAAGCGATTTCAGGCCGCTGACTGTGAGAAAACCTGTCGACCACCAGCCGAGATTAATGACCTGACCGCGTCCGAAGGAGGGTAGCCAGCCGAGAGATACGGCGAAGACCAGGATCAGCACGATGCCGGTCACGAAGGTGGGGGTTGATATGCCTATGAGCGAAAGGGCCTGAACCAGCCGCGCAGCGACACCGTTGGGTTTGAGTGCGCAGAGCACTCCGAGCGGAATGCCGAGGGCGAGCGACAGGATCGTCGCGACGATCACGAGTTCCAGCGTCGCAGGAAGCCGTTCGGCGATCAGCTCCGTGACCGGGCGCTGATTACGATAGCTGATCCCCAGGTCGCCGCTCAGGGTACGGCTCAGGAAGCGGCCATACTGGACGACCAGCGGCTGATCGAGGCCGAGGGAGCGTCGGAGTTCCGCCTTCTCCTCGACGGAGGCGTTCTCGCGCGACATGGTCGCGACAGGATCGCCGACATAGCGGAACATCACGAACGACACCGCCGACACGACGAGCATGACGAGAGCGGCTTGGCCCAACCGGGAGAGGAGGACTTTGAACATGGGCGTTTCCCCGGCGGCCCGCCTCGATCAGGCGAGCCGCGCGTCTCCTGCTGCGGGTTTACTTGACGGTGGCGAACCACAGGCGGACGTATTCGTCCGGGAACTGCGGAACGTCGACGCCGTCGCGGACAGCCCAGGCCACGGGCTGCTGGTGGAGCGGGATGTACGCCACATCGTCCCGCGCGACCTTGAACGTCTCCACCATCATGGCCCGGCGCTTGGTCTCGTCGAGCTCGACGGCAACCTTGCGGGTCAGCTCCTCGACTTGAGGATTGCTGTAGGCGCCGGCATTCGAGCCGCCATAACCGTCCTTCTGCTCGGTGAGCAGGGATGAAAGGACGCTGAACCCGTCCATGGGCGGCAGGGTCGCCCAGCCTACCATCGACACGTCGAACTCACCGCGATCCTGGCGCGGGAAGTAGGTTGCACGGGACTCGGTCTGGAGCTCGGCTTGGATCCCGACCTTTGCCCACATGGACGCGATGGCGACGCAGGTCTGCTCGTCGTTGATGTAGCGATCGTTCGGGCAGTTCAGCTTGGTCTTGAACCCGTTCGGGTAGCCGGCATCCGCCAGGAGCTGCTTAGCCTTGCTCTGATCATAGGCCAGGGGCGTGTCGTTCTCCTTCGCATAGCCCGGGACGGGCGGTGCGACGAGCGTACCTGTATTGCGCGACTTGTCACGCATCACGCGCTTCTTGATCGTCTCCAGGTCGATGGCGTGCCACATGGCCTGGCGCACCTTGAGGTCGCGCAGCGGATTCTTCTGCCCCGGCATCGCCTTCAGCTCAGGGCGGAAGTTGAGCGACAGCATGATGAGGCGCAGGGACGGCTCCTCGATCACCTTGAAGCCTTGGGACGAGGAGATCCGTTGCAGATCCTGGAGAGGTGCGGGTGCGATCAGATCGAGCTCGCCCGACAGCAACGCGGCGACGCGGGTGGCGTCCGACTTCACCGGCTTGAATTCGATGCGGGTGAGATTGTGCTGGGGCTTGTCCCACCAGTCGGGGTTGACCACGAAGGTCGTGCCGGCATCGGGCTTGTAGGATTCAACCTTAAATGGTCCTGTGCCGATGGCGGTGGTCGAGGCGGCGGTGGTGACGCCGGTTGCGATATTGCCAGGCTTCAGGGCTCCGTTGGCCTCCATCCATTCCTTGTCGAGGATGTAGATGCCGGCGAGATCGTTGAGGAGGAGCGGGTAGGGTCCCTGCGTGACGATATCGACCGTGAAGTCGTCGACCTTTTCCGCCTTGACCACGGTCGCGAGGTTGCCACGGGCCCGGGCGCCGGGATCGAGGATGCGGTTGATCGAGGCGACCACATCGTCCGCCGTGAAGGGATTGCCATTGTGGAACTTCACGTTCCGGCGCAGCTCGAAACGCCAGGTGTCGGGCTTCACCGTCTTCCAGCTTACCGCCAGGGCGGGCTCCAGCTCCAGGGTGCGGCTGCGGCGCACCAGTGGGTCGAAGACATGGTGCAGCATGCTCGTCGTGAAGCTCTCCGTATGAGCATAGGGATCGAGCGTCGTGATGTCCGTGGGCGAGGCCCACCTCAGGGTCTTGGCCTCTGCCGGCATCCCCATGAGGGCGCCGACGGCGACGGTCAGGCTGACAGCAAATCTGGTTCTCATTTTTTGGCCTCCACAGATCCTCTGGATTGGATTCTTTATTGGATACAATGATGGAAAAAAATTGCATACAAAAATTGAAGCGTCAATTCCGCCAACGGCGAAATTTTCGTCATCCAGGAATGAAATGCGGGCAGCCGAGAGCCGGCACCCTGCGCCTGAGGGGCTATCGACGGCTATTGATTGTTCTGGAAGGCGCTACGCCCGGCTGTCAGGAAGCGTAGCGGTCAAGGATGGAACGAATGTCGCGATGCTTGTCGGAATTGGAGGACAGAAGCGCTCTGTCGGTGACGGCCCTAAGGTGGTGATCCATGGCGTCGATGGCGGCTTGGCTGTCCCGGGCGCGGAGGGCGTCGATGATCTGCTGGTGCTCGTTGATCGAGCAATCCGAGGAATGGGGCCGGCTGTAGAGCGCCAGGATCAGCGAGCAGCGCGAAACCACCTCGTCCACATATCGTGCAAGAACACGATTACCTGACAGGGATGCCAGCAGAATATGGAATTCGCCCGCCAGACGAATTGCTGCCGGTCCATCGTGAGCGTTGGCTTTCGTCTCAAGAGCCACGTGCTGTTCCAGCCGTTCGATATCCTTGTCCGTGACCTTTTCTGCAAGTCGGACAAGGACTTGCCGCTCCAGGCACATCCGCGTCTCGAAGACGTCCTGGGCCTCCGACAGGCTGGGCTGGGCGATGGTGGCGCCCTTGTTGGGCTGCATGTCGACAAGCCCTTCGGCATGAAGGCGCGCGAGGGCCGTCCGGACGATCGTCCGGCTGACGCCGAATCTGTCGCCGATCACGTCCTCGGTCAGCTTGTCGCCCGGCATCAGGGCCTGCTCGATGATCGCACGGCGAAGACCGGCATAGACGGAGTCGCTCCGGGTGCCGGTGACTGATTTGGGCTTTCTAACGGGCGCGTTCATCGAAGCTTGCTGGACAACTCAGGGGACGAACTATGTTCCACAAAACTCTTTGCTCAGGAAGGGCAGATTTCACTGGTTTGTGTATCCACAACTGTATACAAATTTTGCAGCGCGGCAATATCTTAAAGGAGTGCCGCACTAGTCGAGATCTGAAAAGCGAGGGCCTTGATGAATACCCTGGTGATCCGCAACGTCCGCCCGATGGGCAGCGAGGCAACCTCCGTGACGATCCGCAATGGGCGGATTGCCGATTACGGCCGGAATGTCGAGGAAGGCGCTGAGGTCTTGGATGGCGCTGGGGCCATTCTGATTCCTGGGCTGGTCGAAGCCCATACGCACATGGACAAGACGCTCCTCGGCATGGGTTGGTACCGGAACGAGGTCGGCCCTCGGCTTATCGACAAGATCGAGAACGAGCGAACGCAGCGGCGAATTCTCGGCATCGATCCCGCCCGCCAGTCGGCCCGCCAAGCGGTGCTCGCCGCCTCCCTTGGTACGACGCACATCCGGACCCATGTGGACGTGGACACGGAAGTCGGAATCGCAGGCATCGAGGGCGTTCTCAAGACGCGGGAGCGCTATCGGGACATCGTCGATATCGAGCTCGTAGCCTTTCCGCAAAGCGGCATGCTCATCCGGCCCGGCACGGTCGAACTCATGGAGAAGGCGCTGCAGCTCGGCGCCCAAGTCGTCGGCGGGCTCGATCCCGCCGGGATCGATCGTGATCCGAAGGGGCATCTCGACGTCGTGTTCGGTCTCGCCGAGCGCTATGGCGTGCCGGTCGACATCCATCTCCATGAGCCGGCGGAGTTGGGGGCGTTCTCCATGGAGCTGATCATCGAGCGCACGAAGGCCCTGGGCCTGCAGGGAAAGGTCACCGTGAGCCATGCCTTCTGCCTTGGCATGACCGATCAAGAGTATGTTACGGCGCTGATCGATGCATTGGCTGAGGCGCGGATCCACATTCTGACAACGGCACCCGCCTCCAGGCCGGCTCCCGCCGTCAAGCGGCTGACGGAAGCGGGCATCGTCGTCGCGGCAGGCTCCGACGGCGTGCGCGACACCTGGGGGCCGTACAACAATCCGGATATGTTGGAGCGCGCGCTCCTCGTCGGCCTGCGCAACAACCTGCGGCGCGACGATGAGGTCGCGCTCGCGCTCGACACCTGCACCTTCGGTGGTGCACGGATGATGGCCATCGACGATTATGGCCTGCAACCGGGCTGCTGGGCGGATCTCGTTCTGCTCGACGGTGAGACACTGGCCGAAGCCGTCGTCAGCCGCCGTCCGCGTAAAATGGTGCTGAAGCGCGGGAAGGTCACCGCTCGCGATGGTGTCGCGCAGGTCGAGGCCCCCTGACGCCGCTTAGGACATTTTCGGCGAAGCGGATCCGCTTCGCCGAAAATGCGGTTTCTCCTCGGCTTCGATAGGCTGGATCCGTCACACCGATGGCAAACGCTGTCGGATGATGGCGGCGTGGAAGCGTGCGCCGTAAAGCAGTCCCTTATCGTTGAAGTCATAAGCGGGATTGTGCAGGGGCGCGGAATGCTTGCCGTTACCGACGAACACGAAGCAGCCGGGCACATGTTGCAGGAACTGGGCGAAGTCCTCCGATCCCGTCATGGGCTCGCGGGCGGTCGAGACATGCTCCGGTTCAAACACTGTCCGGGCCGCTGCGAAAGCCTCGTCCACCAGGGCAGCATTGTTGAGGAGCGGCACGAACTCACGCGTGTAGGTTACCTCAGTGGCGACGTTGTAGGTCAGGGCCGTCCCTTCTGCGATAATGCGCATCTGCTTCTCGATCTCGGCACTGATTTCGGCGTGGAAGCTGCGGGCGTCGCCAAGAATGCTCGCAAGCCCGGGTAATGCGTTGCGGGTGCCGTCGGTGATCAGCTCGGTTACCGAGACGACGCCGATGTCGGTCGGGCTGAGACGACGGGACACGATGGTCTGGAGGTTCATCACGGTGGCGCAGGCTGCGACCAGAACCTCGTTGCCCCAGTGCGGGCGTGCGGCGTGACCCCCGACGCCTTTCAGGACGATCTCGAAATTGTCTTCCGCCGACATGATCGGTCCCACACGCGTCTGGAAGTGCCCGACCGGAAGACCCGGCATGTTGTGCAGGCCGTAGATCTCGTCGAAGGGAAAGCGCTCCATCAGCCCGTCGGCCAGCATGGCGAGCGCGCCTTTGCCCCATTCCTCGGCAGGCTGGAAGACGAAGCGCACGGTGCCGTCGAAGCCGCCTTCCTCGGCGAGGAGCTTGGCGGCGCCGAGCAGCATGGCCGTGTGGCCGTCATGCCCGCAGGCATGCATCGTGCCGGGATCCTGCGAGCGGTAATCCTGCGTTCCCTGTTCGGTGATGCGCAGGGCATCCATGTCGGAGCGAAGCGCGATAGCCCGGTTGCCGCTGCCGCGTTTGAGCGTGCCCACAACTCCCGTGCCGCCCACGCCTTCGGCGACATCATCGAGACCGAACTCCCTTAGTTTCGTGGCGACGAAGGCGCTCGTGCGCTTCTCCTCAAACCCGAACTCAGGATGAGCGTGCAGATCGCGCCGCCAGGCAGTCATGTCCCGTTCGAGAGCGCTCAGATCCATGGACATGGGTTTCTCCTTATTGGGCCGCAAGGCGGGTGACGACGTCGAGCAGGATGTTGGCGCCCGCAACGAGGTCGGCATCCGGCGTGTGCTCGCGCGGATTGTGGCTGATCCCGCCAATGCTCGGCACGAAGATCATGGCCGAGGGCGCGATCCGGGCGATCATCTGGGCATCGTGGCCTGCGCCCGAGGTCATCCGTTTCGAGGCCAGTCCGCGCCTCCGGGCAGCATCTTCCACCAGCTCCACGATCCTCCTGTCGAATGTCACTGGCTCGAATCGCGCCAGCCGCTCGACCGAGATCGTGACGTCCTCAGCCGCCGCCAATTCCTTCAAGTAGGAGGCAAGGGCCGCTTCCTCTGCCTGGAGACATCCTTCATCGGGATCGCGCAGGTCTACTGTGAAGACGGCGCGGGAGGGAATGACGTTGATCGCATTCGGCTCGAAGCTCATGCAGCCCACCGTGGCGACGGTGGGTGTGTTTGCGTTGCGGGCCCGGTCGCGCAGGAAGGCGACGACGCGGGCCGCGGCATGGCCGGCATCCCGGCGCATGGACATCGGCGTCGTGCCAGCGTGATTGGCCTCACCCTCGATGGTGACGCGCTGCCAGGAAATGCCCTGAAGGTTCTCGACCGCGCCGATGGGCACGCCCTCGCGCTCCAGCACGGGTCCCTGCTCGATATGCAGCTCGAGATAGGCATGCGGCTTGAGGAAGCCAGGCTCAACGGAGCCGGCATAGCCGATCCGTTCCAGCTCCGCCCCGAGAACGGTGCCATCGGTGCCGATTGTCGCCAGTGCTTCCTCGACCGAAAATCCCCCGGCATAAACGAGCGAGCCCATCATGTCGGGCGCGTAACGTACGCCTTCCTCGTTGGTAAAGGCTGCGACCGCGATGGGCCGGGCAGAGGAGTACCCGGCTGCCCTCAAGGTCTCGATCACCTCCAGCCCCGAGAGCACGCCATAGCAGCCGTCATAGATGCCGGCATTGATGACGGTATCGATATGCGAGCCGAGCAGGATGGGGGCCCTGTCGGCATTATCAGCATGTCTCCAGATCCCGAAGATGCTGCCGATCCGGTCGACAGCAAGTTCTAGGCCCGCATCGCGGATCCAGGCAACAAAGCTGTCGCGCCCGGCCTTATCGGCGTCGGAGCCAGCAAGCCGCACCAATCGGCCGTCACCGTCTCTGCCGATCTGCCCGAGTTCCCGGAGGCGGCCGAGCAGGCGCTCCGCGTTGATCGAGAGCGCGGTCATGCGTGCAATCCTACGGTTCGGTTTGCGGCTCTGGTCAGAACAGCATCCGGTCGCTTTCCAACCAATTCGGTATAGCGCTCTGGATCCGTGGCGCCTTCGGTGTTGATGACGAACACGCGGGACGTTTCAGTGAGGTTGAGCGCAGCCCTGATCTCTGGACTCTCGGCCGCGCGAACGAGGCCGGCAAGACCCGCACCGCCGCTCTCGCCCGCCACGATGGCCGGATCGCTCCCCTGTGGATGAGCCAGGCGGTTCATGACCGCGACCGCATCCTCCTCGTCGACGGTCATGAAGGCGTCGGCGACGCGGGACAGCACCCGCCAGGCGACCAGGGACGGCTCGTAGCATTCGAGCATCGCCATGACCGTGGGCTCGCCATGCTCGATCTTGACCGGATGGCCCGCGCGGGCGGTCTCGAAGAGGCAGGCGGCGCGTGCCGGATCGACCACGATGAAGGTGGGGCGCCGGTCGCCGAGCACGAGCGCGAGATGGCCCGCGACGGCAGCCGCGACACCGCCGACGCCGGCCTGCACGAACACATGGGTCGGCGGTTCGGGAAGCTGGCGCAGGGCCTCACGCACCATGGCGGTGTAGCCCTGCATGACCAGTCCAGGAATGCGTTCGTAGCCCGGCCAGGAGGTGTCGGAAACGACCGTCCAACCCTTCTCGGACGCGACACGGGCAGCCTCTGCGACCGAGTCGTCATAGGTGCCCTCGACCCGGATCATGTGCGCCCCGAAACGAGCGATGGCCGCCACACGTTCGTCGCTGACGCCGGAATGAACGAAGATGGCAGCCCTGGCGCCGACAAGTTGCGCCCCCTGAGCAACCGAGCGGCCGTGATTGCCGTCGGTGGCACAGGCGACAGTCATCCCGGACGCAATGCCACGAATTTCGGGTGCGTGCAGCTCAGCGACATCGACCGGCCGCCCGAGCTGGCGACTGGCTTCCTCCAGCACGAGCCGGATGACCGCGTAGGAGCCGCCTAAGGCCTTGAAGCTGCCGAGGCCCAGGCGGAAGCCCTCATCCTTGATGTGGATGGCGCCCACGCCGAGTTCGCCGGCCAGGGCCATGAGCGCGTGCAGGGGCGTCGGAACATGGTTGTCGCGATGGGCAAGATACCGCTCGACGTCCTCGGCCGATTTCACGCCCAAGATTTCGGCATCGATCAGGTCAAGAGGCTTGCGGTAGTCGGGGTGCTGGTTGGGAAGAAACATCGCTGTCCTTGGCTAAGATGGCGAGAAGATATTGCACCAAGCATGAGAAAGGCGCTCTATTTACGCCCCTCGAACGCAAGATTTTTTCGCATGAATGGAGTCCCCAGTGTCCAAGCCTTTATCTCCGGTCACCCTGGACGCCTTCGATCTGGCCATCTTGAACATCCTGCAGCGGGACAATTCCACCCCGCAGCGGGTGATCGGAGAAACCGTCAACCTGTCAGCCCCGGCCGTGCAGCGCCGCATCCGACGGATGGAGGGGGCCGGCGTCATCCAGGCCAATGTCGCGGTCATCGATCCGGCCCAGGTCGGGCAGCCGATCACGATCTTCGTCGAGGTCGAGGTGATCAGCGAGACGGCGGAGTTGATCGATGCCGCCAAACGGGAGTTCGCTTTGGTTCCGGAGGTGCAGCAGTGCTACTACGTCACCGGAGAGGCTGACTTCGTGCTGGTGGTCGTGGTGCCGACAATGACAGCCTACGAGGCGCTCACGCGTCGCCTGTTCTTCGGCAACAACAACGTGAAGAGGTTCCGCACCTTTGTCGCCATGGACCGCGTCAAGGTGGGCTTGGCTGTTCCCCTGCCGGGTAACTGAATACTTTGAGCCCTGCGGACATCGAGGCGCAGGGAATGATGGTTTCAACGGGTCTTGGTAATCTAGAGCATTTTTCGGCGAAGTGGATCCGGTTCGCCGTCAAAGAATGCGGCAAACCAAGAAGCAGAGATGATTCCACGTCAGTGGAAACGGCTCTAGTCTGGCTTGCGCTTGACCTGCCCAACCCGGTTTAGGACTTCGCGTGGAATACTGTAGTCCCTCACCACAGCCTCCCAGTTCCGAAGCCCGCACAGTTCCCGCTGGATCATGAAGACCCAGACACGGTCGGCAGCCTCGTCCAGCAATGCAACACGCCGATGGTCCCGGTCCGATCCGTGCGTTCCGGCATCAAAGGCCCGTAATGCAGCAAGGGCCTGCTCGACCTGAGCGCCCAGGGCTCCCAGAGTTTGCGCCTTCTGTCCCTGCAACTCGTACTCGAGGACGCTCCAGCCAGTTTCCCGCTGGAAGCTGGTCGATAAGCTCTGAGGAATGCGAACTGCCACTTTATGACTCCGCAACGCGTGATGATATGAGAGATGATGCCGTTGCCCTTAGGTGGAAGCGCGACACCCTAGCGCAAGCCCGCATTGGGTTGAACATTGTGCTTTTGTATGGTCCTGCGGAGCCAGGATCTGCACCGTGATGGTCTCAGGATGGAGGTGTGCGATGCGAGTTGCCATGTTCAGCGCGAAGAAATACGAGCGTATACTGCTAGATGAGTTGAACGCGAGTCATAAGCACGACCTCGTCTTTTATGACATGCTCCTCGGGCCTGAGACGGTACCTCTAGCAGCGGGGTTCCCGGCAGTCAGTGTTTTCGTCAACGATTCCGTCGATGGCAATGTTCTGAAACAACTCGCAGCCGGCGGCACGAAATTGGTTGCAACGCGCTCGACCGGTTTCAATCACATCGACGTCAAGGCAGCGAAGGATCTCGGCGTCACGGTCGTGCGTGTCGTCGATTATTCTCCAAACTCCGTGGCCGAATTCGCCGTCGGATTGCTTCTTGCGCTCAACCGCAAGATCCCGCGGGCCTACAATCGCACGCGCGAGGGCAATTTCGAACTCGACGGGCTCATGGGCTTTGATCTCGTCGGCCGGACCGTGGCTGTGATTGGCACTGGGAAGATCGGGATTATCTTTGCCCGGATCATGGCCGGATTTGGCTGCAAGGTGATTGGCTATGACGTGAGACACTCGCCCGAGTTCGAGAAAATCGGCGGTCGTTACGTCGCTGCCGACGGGGTCGAAGAAGCGGACGTCATCTCGCTGCACTGCCCGTTGATGCCGGAAACCCATCATATCGTCAATGCCCGTTCGCTGGCTCGAATGAAGAGAGGGGCGCTTCTGATCAACACGAGCCGCGGCGGGCTCGTCGACACTGAGGCGGCGATCGAAGCGCTCAAGTCCGGCCAACTCGGCGGGATTGCGATCGACGTTTACGAACAGGAGGCCGGCCTCTTCTTCAAAGACCTGTCGAGCACCGTGATCCCGGACGATGTGATCCAGCGGCTTGTCTCTTTTCCAAACGTGATACTCACCGGGCACCAGGCGTTCTTTACGCGCGAGGCTATCGGAACAATTCTGGAGACAACCCTTGCAAGCATCTCGGATTTCGAAGCCGGTCGTCCGCTGGCAAATGAAATAGCCGCGCCTTGACGAACATTGCCCTAGACGAGGGGGCGGGTGATCTTGGGCCACCGAGCCGTGGCCGCAGGATATGCGCCACTGTCTCAAACTGCCAAGCACACGTCTCGAACTGTCAAGCACGAAGGCGTGAACCTGCATAGTGTCTGGGCTCCCAGATAGAATGAGCACCAAGTGCAAGGGGAAGCGGTCAGCACGGACAACACCGATCCGTAATCTCGTGCGGCGCGGACTGAGGGGTCGGTCCTCGGGACGGGCCTTCCGCTTTCGCCTCACCGACGTGTGCAAGTTGATGGACGCAGGAGCAGGACGTGCCACCGGAAGTACCTCTCACGGGCATAAGCATGAAAAGTAATGGTGACCTCGGCGGGGCCGTGAGCTCGTCAGAGAAATTCAGGTTTCTCCTGTGGCATCAAGGTGTCCTTCGCGGGCTCGTCGTGGCGGCGGCCGTTGTGCCGATCCTCGCCGGCTGCGTCTCTTCAGGAGGCGAGGCATCCCCCTCCGCCAATGTCGAGGCTCCCGCGGCCTTTGCACGCGAGCGACTGATCGGCCGATGGGGTGTCGCGTCGTTCCACACCGACAAGGATCGACAGAGGACCGAGCGCGAGGCGCGTGCCCAGTGCAACTTGCCTTACACAATTGCGAAGGGGCCGACCGACGGCGTGATGATGCATGTTGCCGACGACTCGAAACTCTATGAACTCAGGCTCAAGGGGGACAGATCGGGCCGAACCTACCTTGGTTTCGAAGCACCGCCAGGCGACCCGCAGGATCGCGAGATCCTGTCGGCGACGGATAATCTCATGCTCATGCGTTTCGTCGATCCGGATGCGAACCGGCGCTACGGGACCTTCGTGTACGTCCGTTGCAGCGCCTGACGATCGATTGCCCAGCAAGCGGAGGACAGCACTTTGCGAAAGTTGCGAATGAAGTTCGGCGGGCCAGCGCTGGCCTATTGGGCTGTGGTCGCATGGGGCGTGCTGGCAGCCTGCCTTCCTTTCCAGCGGGCCGAAGCACAGGCGACGCCATCCTCACGGGAGACGCTCCAGGTCCTTGACGAGCCGGGGCGCATCTCGACCGAGGAGGTCGTCATCACGGACGGACCCTATGCCCGACAAATCGTGTTCTTCAGGTCCAGCGAGCCGCCCGGCACCTTGGTCATCCACACATCGGAACGGTTCCTTTATGTGGTCCAGGGCAACAACCGGGCCCTGCGCTATGGCATCGGGGTCGGACGCGAAGGCTTTCAGTGGTCTGGATTGGTGCAAGTCAGCCGCAAGGCCGAGTGGCCCGATTGGCGCCCGCCGCCTGAGATGATCTCGCGTCAACCCTACCTTCCGCGCTTCATGGCAGGTGGCCCGGGCAATCCGATGGGTGCCCGCGCGCTGTATCTCGGATCGACCGTGTTTCGCGTCCATGGCACCAACCAGCCGGAGACGATCGGCCATGCCATCTCGTCGGGCTGCTTCCGGCTGGCCAATGGCGACATCATCGATCTTTACGAGCGGGTGCCGGTCGGCACCAAGGTCGTGGTGCGGCATGGCGCCAGTCTCTAGCGCATCGTGCGGACCCAGCGGGCCGCGCCAGCGAAAAGCGGATCCGGTTTTCGCTGACGCGGACCTCCGGTTCCGCATCAACGATGCGCCGCTTAAGGGATTGAGCATCGGATTGGATCCCAAAAGTGGGTCCACTTTTGGGTCCGATGCTCTAGCGCGGGCGTTCTAGCCCGGGATTGCGATGCATCACGGAACGGAGATTGGAGATGACGGTGAACGCAGCCAAAGTTGATATCCGCTGGGCCTTGGCATGTCTCGTAGCTCTCGTGCTCGGCGTTTCGGCTCTGCCTGCGGCAGCCGGAACTCTTGAGACCGTGAAGCAGCGCGGCGTCCTGCAATGCGGCGTCAGCGAGGGCCTGTTCGGGTTCTCGGAGCGCAACGGTCAGGGCGAGTGGTCGGGCTTCGATGTCGATTTCTGCCGCGCCGTCGCGGGTGCCATCTTTGACGACCGAACGAAAGTCTCGTTCGTTCCGCTATCCGCGGGCGAGAGGTTCGATGCCCTCCGTGCGGGCCGTGTAGATCTTCTATCACGGAATTCAACCTGGACTCTGGAGCGGGAGGCGGGCCTCGGTTTGGCCTTCGCCGGCATCACCTACCATGACGGACAGGGCTTCATGATCATGCGCGATCTCAATGCGACCTCGGCGCTGGAACTCGATCGTGCCAGGGTTTGCGTCGAGACGGGAACGACAAGTCAGCTCAATCTGGCCGACTTTTTTCGGGCCAACTCGATGACCTTCGAGGAGCGCGCCTTTCCGACTGCTTCAGAGACCCTTAATGCCTTCCAGTCCGGTCAGTGTAACGTCCTGACGCGGGACCACTCCGCGCTCTACGCAGAACGCCTGAAGCTTCCTCGCCCTGGCGACGCCATCATCCTTCCGGACGTTATCTCGAAGGAGCCGCTCGGACCGGTGACGCGCGCGGATGACTTCGCTTGGTTCACCATTGTGAAGTGGGTGAACTTCGCCCTCGTGAATGCGGAGGAGATCGGGATCTCGTCCCGTAATGCCGACGAGGCAGCGACTTCCGCCAAGCCCGATGTGCGCCGCTTCGCGGGCCTGGAGGGTAGCTTCGGCAAGATGCTGGGACTGGATGATACCTGGGCGCTGCGCGCCGTGCGGGCCGTCGGCAATTATGCCGAGATTTACGAGCGGAATCTCGGCGTCGATTCGCGACTCGGCATCCCGCGTGGACTGAACCAGCTCTGGAGCATGGGAGGCATACTCTACGCGCCACCGCTTCGGTAGCAGCGATATGGGAGCGATTGAGTTAGATCGCCAAGGGACAGGCCCATGCACAGCAAGAATCCAGGATGGTATGCCTTCAGGGCGATTGGATCGGCTGCGGCACTCGCTCTGCTTCCAGTCATATCGGCTCCGGCCGTGGCAAACTCCCCGATGGCGGACGGAACCCGCACGGAACCTGCATTGAGATTGTTCGAAATCCTTCAGGAGCGGGAGCTGCAATACGCTAGGGCGGCTGTCTGCGGGCCCCGCGGTGGTGCGGTGGCGAGAGGTCCTCGCGGAGCTGTCGCGCGCGGCCCGCAGGGCGGGGTCGCTGCCCGAGGGGCTTATGGTGGTGCCGTCGCACGCGGTCCCGGCGGCAACGTTGCAGTTCGCCCTGGCTATCGGCCACCTGTGCCGCCAGGCGGCTGGTATCGGCCGTCATCCTACTGGTGGCGACCGGGTGGAGCCATCGCGGCCGGGGCCGCACTCGGTTTCGTCACGGCGGCGGCAGCGACCGCCTATGCCGGGCAGGCGCCGGCTTCAGGATATTGCTGGTACTACACCAATCCTCAGCGCAGCCAGGGATTCTGGGACGTCTGCCCGCGCTGATCGAGGACGCATCGCTTCTTCGACGTGCAGCTACCAGGATATGCCCTAGCTGCCGCAGGGTAATGACCCAATGGATTTTCAGGGTTTTTACCGATACCCTGACCATGCGGCGTCAGATAGCCTCGGGCCTTGATAGCATGGCGGATCCGGTTCGATCCGCACGACGCGCTCAAGGTAGGAAGCGATGACCAACGACATCGTGCTCCCGTCAACGAGGATCAGGGGACTGAATACCCCATCGATATCGCCGGCGGGATGGACGCTTCCTCCTGGCTACATCCACCTTGGCATTGCAAAAGAGATCGGACCGGCCCTGCGCGAGCTGGGTGTCGATCCCGATCCTGTCATCCGGGATGCAGGCCTCGATCCGCGGCTCTTCGACGATGCGACGAACGTCATTCCCCAAGCGGCCCTAGGTCGGCTGCTCACCTTGTGCGTTGCTCGCACCAACTGTCCTCATTTCGGACTTCTGGTCGGCAAGCGTGCCTCCATCCTGTCGTTCGGCATGGTCGGGCGCTTGATGCAGCATTCGGAGACCGTCATCAACGCGTTGCGGGCGCTGGTATCGAATCTGAGCATCCAGGACCGGGTTGCTGTCCCGTCGCTGGCAATCAGCGGGGATATGGCGCTGTTCAGCTACGCCGTGTACCGGTCCGAGAGTCAGAGTGCGGACCAGATCTCGGACGGTGCAATCGCAGCCTCAGTCAATGTACTGCGCGTCCTGTGCGGATCCGCCTGGCATCCAACGGAGGTGTTTCTTCCGCGCGCCATTCCGGTCGATTCCGAGCCTTTCCGGCGTCACTTCCGGGCTCCGGTTCGATTCAATCACGAGATGGCCGCGATTGCCTTTCCGACCCGAGATCTGCATGTGCGGATCAGCGGCGCCGATCCCATGCTCCGGGCGATGCTGGAAGAGAGGATCGGCCAATTGAAGGGTGGATCGGGATCTGAGTTCTCAGACGACATCCGGCGATTGCTGCGCACACGGCTGACCAGCCGTCGCTGTTCGGCAGACGACGTTGCCGGTCTGCTGGCGATTCACCGCCGCACCCTGAGCCGTCGCCTGAAGGGCAGCGGCATGGGTTATCGGTCGATCACGAACGAGATCCGGTTCGAGATCGCCCGTCAATTGTTGGAAGACACCGAGGTGCCGCTCGGACAGATCGCGGCGGCACTGGGTTATTCGGAGGCGAGCGCCTTCACTCGCGCCTTCCGACGCTGGTCGGGCGTAACGCCGACCGCTTGGCGAACCACCGATAGTCTGGGGTGATGCGTTGACGGCAAAAGCTGTCAAATGCTCGCCTCGACAGATCAAACGCGGAGTTACGGCGAGACCAGGATGAAATCGAAGGCGGGTGACGAAGTGTATCCTTATGTCCGCTGTTGTTGCGAAAATTGCGACCGGTGTTCGTTGTGGTTGGTAATGATGACTGACGGCGGCCTTGGTTGAGAACGGCTGACGTCGCTCAACTCCAGGTCGGAGGGCCGCTCCGTCGCCGTAGTCAACGGACGATGAATGGGATTGCCAGTTTGAAGTGGAAGAGGCGACGGAAGAAGTCATGATGGGCAAGCCATTTGGACCGGAGCACCCGGTGATCGAGCCATCGCCGCACAGGCCCTCCCTCCTGTGGCTTCTGGCTCTCGCGCCCGTTTCCGCCGCCCTCGATCTCGCCAGCGTTGTCCCGGCTGGCGTCGTCTTCTTCTGTGCCGCTCTGGCCATCGTGCCGTTTGCGAAGCTCATCGTCCAGAGCACCGAGCAGATCGCTGTTCACACGGGCGCCACCATCGGAGGTCTCCTCAATGCCACCTTCGGCAATCTTCCGGAACTGATCATTGCCCTGGCCGCTCTGCGGGCTGGCCTGCTGGAAATGGTCCGTGCCTCGATCATCGGAGCGCTGCTCGCCAACCTTCTGGTGGCCCTCGGCTTCGCTTTCCTGCTTGGCGGCCTTCGCCATCACAATCAGGAATACAACCCGAATGCCATCCGGACCTATTCGTCGACCATGGTGCTGGCCTGGATCAGCCTAGCGCTCCCGAGTGCGTTCCATCGTGCCCTGGAAGCGGAGCCGCACCTAGGTGTACACGCCACGCTCGACCTCGTGGTCGCGATCGTCCTTCTTGGACTCTATGGGCTGTTCCTGCTCTATTCCTTGAGAACCCATCCGGAGACGTTCGTCGAATTGAACGCTCTCACCTCGGACGAGGAAACTGGCGAGCATTCCAGTCTCGCGCGGGGCATTGCCACATTGCTGTTCGCTTCGCTCGGCGCCGCATGGATGAGTGAGATCCTCGTCGGTGCCGCTGAGCAGGCTGGTCACGCGTTGGGCATGTCGCAAATGTTCATGGGAGTGATCGTGCTTGCTCTCGTTGGAGGCGCGGCGGAATCCGGATCTGCTATTGCGATGGGGAGGGCTAACCGGGTCGATCTCAGCATCGGCATAGCCCTGGGGAGTTGTGTGCAGATCGCCTTGTTCGTTGCTCCTATGCTGGTGCTGGTCGCACCAGCCATGGGGCAGACACAGTTCAGACTAGTCTTCTCGCAAGCGGAGATGTGGATGTTGTTCGGAGCAGTGCTCCTCGGAGCGACGGTTGCGACCACCGGTCAATCCAACTGGTTCAAGGGCGCTCAGCTACTGGCTCTCTACATCATCATCGCGACCGTACTATACTTGGTTCCCGTTGCTTCGCCATAGTTATTGATATGCTGCGACAGCTTCTCATGGGTGGCTCCATCAGCCTCTGTAACATCGCCATTCATGCAATCGTGATGGCAATGGTGGTGAGTGCTGCTCGCAGGACGTTGAAGTGGGAACACCGCCGGTCTCAGGGTTGGCTTGCCGCCGTCATGGTTACAACCGTCGGGATTCTGATGGTCGCGCATGTCGCCGAAGTGATAGCGTGGTCTCTTGCTTATGCGATCTTAGACGTGGCGCCTGTCGGGGCCGATGTCCTGTACTTCGCTTTCGTCAACTATACGACGCTCGGTTATGGCGATGTCGTCCCGGTGGAGCGCTGGCGTCTGCTCGGACCCATGGCGGCTATGAACGGGGTGCTGTTGTTCGGATGGTCAACAGCCGTCATCTTTGAGGTGCTCAGACAGGCCATGCGCGACCGGAATCAGAGGGGAGGGCGGTGAGCATCGCCCCGGCGACACCCGTGATCTTCGGTCAATGACTTCGTAAACCAGCCCGTCTGTAGGAATCCCTGTTTGCTGGACGAATGTTGGTCGTATGACGAAGCCTAGAGCATCGGATCCAAAAGTGGATCCACTTTTGGGATTCAATCCGATGCTCCACTCTTTGAAGAGCGCATCGTTCGGTGCAGAAAACCAGGTCCACTTTTCCGCACGATGCGCCGCTCAATGATCTAGAACCGTTCGTTTATCGAGGAAGGCCGCGCATCGGCATTGCAGCACCGCCATAGGTGTCGTTGCGGATTGCCGGGGCCTGGAAGGCTTGAGACGTAACGTAGTTTGGTAGATGGGATTCAGATTCCGCGCTGGACATGCAGCCCGTCAGAAAAGCACTTGCTACCAGTGCAAGGAAGATCGTTTTCATGAAAACCCCTTGATCCACTGGCAGTTTGTGTTGCCAGTAGGCACTCTGCCTAGAACGGCCTAGATACTAAGCATATCTCTGCAGAGCAGCAATCAATACTTATGAGAAGCCTTGTCGATCATTGAAACTATCATGCAAAAGCTGTATTGATGTCTCGAAATGCCAAGCCGCAGTCCCAAAGTGTCAAGCAAATTGGCTATGGATCGGCATTACTGAAAACTGAACAACCGCGCAGGGAACTCTCGGCCTTTCAACCGGTGGGGACGACCGCTGCGGAACTGCAAATACCGGCATCGACCAGGATCGCTCGTTCAGTGCTAGTCATACAAACTTGAGACCCTCCAGTTGGCGACATCCGAAGGGCCAAGTGCGTGCATGGATGCATGACGAGTTTCAAGTTCACCTTGCTGGCGAGGAGGGAAGGCGTCCATGCTCAAATTCCAACGTGCTCTTCGGTTTGGTTTGATCGCACTTGCAGCATCGCTAGCGCCGGTACTGACGAAACCGACATGGGCTGCGACCGGAACCGTCCATATTGAGATTGCCAAAGCGGGCTTTATTGTCGGCGTCGGTGGCGGTCGAGGAACGCTCGTCTTCAATGGTCGCCGCTACCCGTTGAGAGTCGGCGGTTTGAGTGTCGGCGCGACGATCGGAGTGTCAAAGGCGGATTTAGTCGGGCGGGCTTACAATTTGCGCCGAGCAACCGATATCGCCGGTACTTATACGGCCGTCGGAGCAGGGGTCGCCGCCGGTGGCGGCGCGTCTGGCATCCGATTGCAGAACGCAAGAGGGGTTGTTCTCGAACTGCGCGGCCGCAACATCGGGCTGGAATTCAATGCCAATGTCAGCGGAGTGGAGATCAGTCTGCGTTGACGATGCGTAGGTGCCGGTCGGATCTCCGTGAAGGTTCCTGCGCGGTAATCCGATATTGAATCGGAAGGTTCCGTCGTGACCTCTGGGTGCACGGATTCGATTTGTTGCTTGGAGATTGGCGTCAGGAGCGCGGTTGGATTCCTGGCAGCGCGCGCCGGATCCCCTTCGTGGACGCTCGCTTCTTCGCGGGGTGTGTATCTTTTCCTAGCGCACCGTGCAGAAAGGTGGACCCGGTTTTCCGTATCAACGATACACTAGAATTTGGAAGCTCTCGAAATCGAATACCCGTCATAGGGTCGCGATAATCGGGCGCAAAGGTTAAGACGGCGCTCGAAACCAAAGCAAGCCCTTTGGGACTGCCTGCCCGACCTATGCAAATCCTTTGTAGAGCAGGGGATTCAGCGCCTACGCCTCGGCTCCGCATGACGCGCCAGTCATTATCCCTGGTTGAGGCATCGCCAAACGGATTGAATCAGGCCAAAAATTGAGCTATAATTGCAAATGCTTTGCAAAAGCAAAAAGGCTGAGCAGCCATGCGCGCCTGGCTTCGGGAGTCTCTCAGTCGACGTAGCCTCCTTTGGGGCGGTGCAGCCGCTGCGAGTGGCTCGATGCTTGGCAGCATTGCCGCAGGCAGTCGAACATCGCACGAGAACCATGGTGACCACTCTGTTGTGACGACAGACGCAACACCGGATGGCTCTCACAGTGCCCATGGCAACATGATCACCGTCGGCGATGTCGATGCCACCCGCAATGGCTTCGACCCCTCATCGCTCCTGACCGACTGGGATACCGGAATTGTCTCGGCGCTGCCGGACGGCCGCACGCTCCGCACCTTTGAGATCATCGGCGAGGACAAGGAGATCGAGATCGCGCCGGGCATTCTTTTCCCAGCCTGGACTTACAATGGCCGGGTACCTGGCCCGAGCCTCCGCGTCACCGAAGGCGACCGCGTTCGCATTGTCTTCCACAACAACGGGTCACATCGCCACTCCATCCATTTCCATGGCATCCATTCGGCACGGATGGACGGAATTCCTGGTGCGGGCGAGATCGGTCCCGGCGAGGAATTCACGTATGAGTTCGATGCGCTTCCCTTCGGCTGCCACCTCTATCACTGCCACTCGCTGCCGTTGAAGCGGCACATCCACAAGGGCATGTACGGCGCCTTCGTCATCGATCCCGACCCGACCCGTCATCCCGAACTGGCTGAAGTTGCCCGTTCACGCCTTCTCGGCACACCAGAGAACCAAGGTTGGCAGGAGTTCGTCATGGTGATGAACGCCTTCGACACCAACTTCGATGGCGAGAACGAGGTCTATGCCGTCAACACAGTTGCGCATCATTATGCCAAGCACCCGATCACCGTCGTTCGCGGCAAGCCGGTACGGATCTACCTCGTCAACGTAGTCGAGTTCGATCCGATCAACTCGCTTCATCTGCACGGCAACTTCTTCGATTATTACGACCACGGTACGACCCTGACGCCGACATTGCGCACTGTCGACACGGTCATGCAATGCCAGGCCCAGCGCGGTATCGTGGAGTTCGCCTACCGAGACCATGAGACCGGCTTGTACATGTTTCACGCTCACCAGTCAGAGTTCACCGAGCTCGGCTGGATGGGCATGTTCGATGTGGTGGAGGCTGCCGCATGAACGATATCGCGGGTCCGGAAACTGTTGGTGCCCCAGGTGCGTCCAGAGCGCGACCGGGATACGCCATCGTGTTGTGGATCGCCTTGCCCTTGGTCCTGCTGGGGCTCGCGGCTTCATGGCTTGTGCTGTCAGATCCGTTGCGCGCCTTCAATAACGGCGCACCGCCCGTCGAACGGTTGACGTTCGAGCGTCGTATCCTCGATAACACCGGCATCCACCTTCTCGTGCGGGCGGGCGGCTCCGAGCCTATGACCATCGCGCAGGTCCAGGTCGATGATGCGTACTGGACCTTCACCCAGGCCCCCCCTGGTGACCTCCCCAGGCTCGCCACCGCATGGATTCACGTCCCTTTCCCCTGGACCCTTGGCGACGCACACGTGGTTCGGGTCGTGACGAAGACGGGAACCACATTCGATCATGAGGTCCCGGTGGCGGTGCGGACGCCGGAGTTTCAGTCGAGTCAGCTTGTGCCGCAGGCAATGCTGGGAGCTTTTGTCGGTATCGTCCCAGTCGCCATCGGGCTGATGTTCTACCCGGCATTGCGCGGAGTCGGATCGCAGGGCATGGGCTTTCTGCTCGCCCTCACGATCGGCCTGCTCGCCTTCCTGTTCGCCGACTCGCTTGAGGATGCGCTCGAATTGGCAGGCGAGGCCGCAGCCGCTTTCCAGGGGCCTGTGATGGTGGTCCTCGCGGCCCTGATCAGTTTCCTTCTGCTTTGGGTCATCGGCCGACGCCGTGGTGCTCCCACCGGGCTGGCGCTGGCGACATACATCGCCATCGGCATTGGCCTGCACAACCTCGGCGAGGGGCTCGCCATCGGCGCCGCCTTCGCGGCCGGGGCGGCAGGATTGGGGATCTTTCTCGTGCTTGGTTTTACCCTTCATAACGTTACCGAAGGCATCGGAATCGCGGTGCCCCTTGTGAAGGAGCCGCCGCCTCTGTCAGCCTTCGTCGGCCTGGCGCTGTTGGCGGGCGCTCCGGCCATCCTGGGAATGTGGCTCGGTAGCCTTGCCTACAGCCCGCTCTGGGCGGCGCTCGCGCTGGCGATTGGGGCCGGGGCCATCCTTCAGGTCATCGTAGAAGTCGGCGCCTATCTCTACCGCCTGGACGACCGATGGAAGAGCGGGTCGGTTCCGGTCACCGCCATTGGCGGACTCGTGGCCGGTCTGTCGTTGATGTATGCCACTGCCGTATTGGTGAAGGTCTAGCAAGCGAGGAATGGCCATGGCCGCTCGCGAGACGAAGCAGTCTGATCATCGAAACCCGAGCGACAGGGGGAACAGTGTCAGCAGGTCCCGTGCAAGTGCTCGAGGCGCTCATGGGATCGCCGTCGTGCTGCAGACGAACCGCATCGAGGCACAGTGCCGGGCGAAGGGAATGCGGCTGACAGGCCAGCGCCGCTTGATTGCCCAGGTTCTCTCGGAGGCTCAAGACCATCCGGACGTCTTCGAACTGCATCGCCGTGTCGTCGCCCAGTGCCCGCATGTCGCGCTCGCCACCATATACCGCACGGTCAAACGTTTGGAGGCAGAGGGTATTCTGGAGCGGCGTGAGTTCCGTGATGGTCATGCCCGCTATGAATGGGCGTCGAAGAAGCACCACGACCATCTGATCGATCTTGAAACCGGCGCCGTCATCGAGTTCCGGAACGCCGAGATTGAGAGGTTACAGGAAGAGATCGCGAGACAGCTCGGATATCGGCTCGTTAGTCATCGCCTGGAGCTTTACGCCGTGCCGATCCCGGTCAGCCCTCATTCGGGCGGGGATGTGTCCTAAATTGGCGTCGAACGGGCGGGTCCAAGAGAGCCGTCCACGAGAGCCATTGTGAGGGATTGATCTCATTGGTGCTTACCATAGCCGGAGCTTGGAAAGTCATGGTCGCCGCTGTCATCGTTTCGAACGCATACCCCGGGAGGCGGTGATGACCGGCGCACGGAGCGAGCACTGGGACAAGGTCTTCACGACGAAGGTGGAGAATGAGGTCAGCTGGTTCCAGCCAAGACCAGAGACCTCACTGCGCCTGATCCATGCCTGCAACCTCCGGAAGGATGCATGCATCCTGGATGTCGGGGCCGGGGTCTCTCACCTCCCTGATGTCCTTCTCGCCGAAGGACTCAACAATGTTGTCTTACTCGATGTATCAGCCGCAGCCCTCGAAAGGCTCAAGGTGCGCCTCGGCGGCGACGGGCGCAGTGTTCGCTTCATCGTTGCCGACATCACCACATGGGAGCCCGATCTCGTGGTCGACCTCTGGCATGACCGGGCGGTGCTGCATTTCCTGACGGAGTCGGGAGATCGCGCTGCCTATGCGGAAGCGCTTCGCCACTCCGTGAAAATGGGCGGGTTCGTCATAATTTCGGGCTTCGCCTTGGGCGGGCCGGAGCGATGCAGCGGCTTGCCTGTATTGCGGGCCGGCCAGGATGACATTGCGGCCCTTCTCGGTCCCGACTTTGATCTGCTTGAAGCGTTCGAGGAGGATCATCAGACCCCGTCGGGCGGCAGGCAGCGGTTCGTTTTCACGCGGTTCCACCGTCGGCTCGTTTAGGAGGAATCCTAGTGGCCGATGCCCTTGGTATCCTGCATGTCAGTCGCGGTGCTGGAAAAAACCATGACCGCGCCGCTACAGGCGATGGCGCGTATCTCTACAATAAGCGCATTCCGAGCCATTCACATGCCAGGACGGTAAAGTGCTGCACCGTGGCACCAAGCGGACCTTGATTGGCTCAACCGACCTTGGGCGTGTAACGGTAGCTCTGGGTGGGGCGGTCGAGAACGCGCCGTCCCATCAGGCTCGCGACAAGATCGACCATAAGCAGGGCCGTGCGCCCACGTTCATCGAGAAAGGGATTGAGTTCGACCAGGTCGATGCTGCCGACGAGGCCGCTATCGTGAAGGATCTCCATGATGAGATGCGCCTCGCGGAAGGTCGCGCCGCCAGGAACGGTGGTCCCGACGCCGGGCGCGATGCCAGGGTCAAGGAAATCAACGTCGAAACTCACATGGAGCGCACCATCTGCCGCCGCAACACGCGCGAGAAAGGAATCAAGCAACGGAGCGATGCCGTTCTCATCGATGGCCCTCATGTCGTGGATCGTCACACCAGCCGTCTTCAACGCGGCGCGCTCTGCCGGATCGACGCTACGGATGCCCATCATACAGACGTTTTGAGGCTTAATCGGAGCGGCAAGAGCGGGGAAGTAGCCTTCGAACCCATCAAGGCCCGTTGCGTAGGCCATCGGCACGCCATGCAGGTTGCCGCTTGTCGTCGTGCCGAGGGTATGGAAATCGGGATGCGAATCGAGCCACAGAACGAAGAACTCGCGCCCCTCTTCCGTCGCGCGACGGGCTAGGCCAGTCATCGAGCCGGCCGAGAGGCTGTGATCGCCGCCGATGAAAATCGGCATGCCGTCACCGCTCGCAAGGTAGGCCGCTTCGGCGAGGGCCTCGGTCCAGGCGACGGTTTCCGGCAGGGACTTGATAGCCACGTTCGGGTGCTGCAGGTCTCGGAGCGGCCGGGGCACGATGTTGCCTCGGTCCTCCACGACATAGCCGAGGTTGTGCAGTTCGGTAATCAGGCCGGCGGTCCGATAAGCGCTCGGGCCCATATCGCAGCCAAGCCTGCCGGCGCCCTCCTGTACCGGAGCGCCTAACACGATGCACGGCTTCGGCGTCATTCCACTCTCCTCGGGTTCTGCCAAGTCAACGGTTAATGATGATCAGTTGAGCAGGAAAATTTGACAAAAGGATTATGCCGCATGTCGCATCGATAAGCGCTTCTCCTCGATGCAGGCAATGGGTTGCATGAGCCTTTCAGCCTAAGCTGGGCTTTGCGAACCGAGAGGACCGACAGGAATGCCGCCATCTCCGGTCATGATGGAAGTCGCAGGGGCAAAGATCGCTACGGGTTCCTTGCGTCCGGCGAGAGGCTCGCGACCGATTTCCCGCCAGGCGGCGCGGTCCGATGAGCCTTCGACGGCGGCACCGGAGGCCAGGATCATCTCTCCATACCGCTTCGTCGCTTGCTCGAGACGCGAGGCGACGTTCACCGCATCGCCAAGCACCGTGAACTCCATCCGTTCCTCGTCGCCGACAATGCCGCAAAAGACCTCGCCGACATGGATGCCGATCCCGATTCGCACGGTATGAGGCAGTTCGCGAGCCGCATTCCAAGCCTCGACGATCCGTATGAGGTCGTGTGCGAAAGCAAGAGCGCGTGCCGCGTCGTCGCTGTTCTCGTCTGGGACGCCGAACAGAATCAGGGCTCCGTCACCGATGAACTTGTCGACGAATCCGTGGTGCTTGCGCACGCAGCCCAAGATCCGGGTCCTGAAGGCGGTGAAGAATTGCGAAAGGCGCTCCGGATCCATACCTTCCGCCATCCCGGTCGAGTCTCGGATGTCGACAAAGACGATGACGGCCCTCTGGCGGCGACCACGGCGTAGATCGACGTCGCCCGCCGCCACCCGGGGTGCGATCTCGGCCGGGAGGAAGCGTGAGAGGCTGGCACGCCCGATGGCATCCTTGACTGCGGAGGACAAGAGCCGTCGCGAGCGGATGATGCCAAAGGCTGTGGCTGCTCCGGCCAGGAGCAGCAGCTCGAACCGCATCACATTGACCGGCATCGAAAACAGCCTGTGCCACGCTGGCGCCTCCACAGCGGCAGCGTCCAGGACCAGGCGATGGTCCAGCGCGATGGCGATCCCCATCAGGCCGAGCGCCAGAAGTGCAATGGCACAGAGCTGGACCTTGACGTCGTAGCGTAGGGCTCCAACGGCCAGAACCAGCGGTGCCGCCCAGGCGATAGGGGCGGACGGCAGGGCGTTGCCGGGCAACCCGCGCTCGCCAATGGCAAGAAACGTGATGATGAGCACGAGCCCGACATCCAGCATCATGAACATGTAGGCGAACCCGTGGTGCCAGCGCTGTGGCACCGCAAGCACGATGCTGGCCGCACCGACTAACAGGAAGCCGAGCGAAGCAATCCAGGCATTCCGCTCGAACAGGTCGAGCGACACGCTTGTCAATTGAAGCAGCACCCGGTCTGCAGCAATCACTGTCACGAAGACGCATATGCCGATCGCCATGCGCAGCCACCCGATCAGTCGCTCTGCCGCGACCTCGTGGCGACGCATCAGTGCAGCAACGAGGTCCCCTTCTAAGGGACGACCGGGTATACCGATGAAAGGTTCTGCCTCGCGAGGCGGATCGTCCGCGCGCAGATCTGGCCGCATGACGGCCTCCTGGCTCCTCGGCTCGGTAGGGCGGGCCACTGGCCTATTAGAGCATGACCGCTCCCCTGCGACCAGAGGGCGTCACTTGAGCCCGCCACCCCGTCGTCCTTATGATCCGCCTGCGATCGGAGGTGCAATGCCGCGTGCTCACCGAACCTCGAGGACGTGCCCGGTAAGCAGGAAGCCGATGGTCATCGCAACCACCAGCAGGGCTCCGACTACCCTAGGAGGGGCAGGGGACGGTATGTCGAACCAGCGGCAGAAGGCTCCAATGGCAAAGGCCATCAGCAATCCGGCAAGAAGCGCAACCATGTGTCAATCCGCCTGCCGCTCCGACGCGATGCGTGCGGCTCGTGTGCGACCATCGGGTCCACCGCAGTTTTCGCGCTGGGGCGCGAGGCGATCCACGAGTTGGTAGTCGGCCGACATGGCCAGAACGAGGGCCGCTCCCGTGAGAGCCAAAGGTGCCGGAAGGGGCAATTCAGCAAGACGGCACACGATTCCGACACCGAAGGCGAGGAGCAGTCCGAGCAAGACCTTCATGCTAGAGCATCGGACCCAAAAGTGGATTCCACTTTTGGGTCCGATGCTCCCTCCTATAAGCGGCGCATCGTTCGGCGCGGAAAACCGGATCCACTTTTCCGCACGATGCGCTAGCTTTTGATGAACGCGAGGACGTCGGCGTTGAACCTATCCGCCTCGGTTTGCGCCAAGCCATGCGAGCTGCCCGGATAGATCTTGAGCTGGGCACCCTTGACGATCTTCGCGCTCTTTTCCGCTGCAGCCTTGATCGGGACGATCTGGTCGTCATCGCCATGGATGAAGAGGGTCGGCTTGTCGATCTTCTTCAGGTCCTCGGTGTAGTCGACTTCCGAGAATTCGTGGATGCAGTCGTAAGCGCCTTTGATGCCGGCCATCATGCCTTGAAGCCAGAAAGACTCGCGCAAGCCTTCGTTGACCTTCGCGCCGTCGCGGTTGAAGCCATAGAATGGAAGGCTGAGGTCCTTGAAGAACTGCGATCGGTCGTCGGCTGTATTCTTGCGGATGCCGTCGAAGACGCCGATCGGCGTGCCTTCTGGGTTGGCGTCGGTCTTCAGCATCAGCGGCGGCACCGCACCGACGAGAACGACCTTCGCGACGCGTCCGGTACCGTGGCGGCCGATGTAGTGCGCCACCTCGCCGCCGCCGGTGGAATGGCCGATCATGATGATGTTTCTCAGATCGAGCTTCTCGATCAATTCGGCCAGGTCATCCGCATACCGGTCCATGTTGTTGCCGTCCCAGGTCTGGTCCGAGCGGCCATGGCTGCGGCGGTCATGGGCGACGACGCGATAGCCCTGTTGGCCGAAGAACAGCATCTGACCGTCCCAGGCATCGGCCGTGAGCGGCCACCCGTGCGAAAAAAGGATCGGCTGCCCGGATCCCCAGTCCTTGTAGAAGATCTTGGTGCCGTCTTTCGTCGTGATCATTCCCATGGGGTGCTCTCCTTCTGCTTGCTTCAACGTTGTTGCCGGCCTGGCTTGTCGAGCGCCAGGAAGTGTTGGACGAGGGGAGGCTCCGCTCCCTGGTGAAATCGCCTGACCGCGACCTGGATATCTGCATCGGCCTTCGAGACCCGCTTGTGCTGACGCATATGCTCGGCCCAGGATTCGATGAAGAACCATTCGACAATGTGCTCGGGATCGGCCGCATCCTCTGAGACGCCCCAGGCATAGGCGCCATCGCGGCGACGCCCTTCGGACATACGCTCGACGGCTCTGAGAAAGGCGGGACGATCCGTTTGCGAGACGCGATAAGTGACCGTGATCATGACCGGTCCCCGGTCATGCGCGACGGGTTCTGCCATGGCCGGCTCCGGCCAGTGCAATGAGGGCGTCAGGTCGCCCTCTCCGCTGGGCAGGGGAGCCCTGTGGGCCAGTGCTGCGGTGAGGGCAAGGCCGATGCCGGCTGCAATCAGGGTTGCGTCCGTGCCGATTTCCTGAGCGAGAAAACCCCAGCCGAGACTGCCCGCCGCCATGGCACCGTTGAACGCGGTGAGATAAATCGCCAGGCCGCGCCCCCGGATCCAGTTCGGCAGGATGGCCTGCATGATGCTGTTGAGCGTGGTCAGCATCGCGATCCACGCGATCCCGAGTACGAAGGTTGCGATGATTGCCACGATCTCGGAATTCGTCAGAGCGAGCAGGGCGGTCGAGCCTGCCGTCACGAGCGACGCCAGCAGGATGAGACGATCCTGCCCGAGGCGGGCGCGGGCCCGCGGAAGCAGGATGGCGCCCGCGATGGCACCGGCTCCGACGCTGCCAAGCATCAGGCCGTAGAAGCTCGGGCCTCCTCCGATCTCCTGGCGCGCGACGATGGGAAGGAGTGCCCAGACGGCGCTGGCGAAGGCGAAGAACAGCACGGCCCGCCACAGGATACGGTGGAGATCGTGGCTGGCCCGGGCATAACGCAACCCTGCCCGCAGGGCTCCTCCGAACTGCTCCCGCAGGCCGTCATCCACATCGGCTTCGCGCCGCCACCAGAGCAGAGCTCCTCCGACAACGATATAGGTGAGAACGTCAAGACCGTAGACGGTTGCTGCTCCAAGTGCAGCGAGGAGAAAACCTCCCAAGGCCGGACCGACGGAGCGGGCGATGTTGATGCCCAGCGAGTTGAGGGCGACGGCACCTTTGAGGTCGGATCTCGGAACGAGTTCCGGCGTGATGGCCTGCCAGGCGGGCGTCGCCAGCGCCGCACCCACTCCGCCGAGGAAGGTGAGGACAATGAGGGTCTCGACAGAGACCGTTCCTGACCAGGCGAGGAAGGCAAGAAGGGAGCTTACCGTTCCGAGCATGACCTGGATGGCTATCAGAAAGCGGCGGCGGTCTAGGATATCGGACAGGACGCCCGCTGGAATGGCCAGCAGAAAGACCGGAAGGGTTCCGGCGGCTTGGATCATCGCGACCGAGGCCGGAGAGGCGGAGATCTCCGTGACAAGCCAGGCGGATGCCACGTCCCTCATGAAGGTGCCGACATTGCCGAGCACCGTGGCAATCCAGATCACCGCGAAGAGACGGTGCTGCAGTGGCGCAAAGGTACCAGGCGGGGGAGAAGGTGTTCCTTCGGTGACCGTGCTCCGGATATCGGTCATGTCAGAACGCCCAGCAGGAGCAGCCGAGAGCGCCCCAGAAGGAGCGGGTGTCGGAGGCTGGCAGATTGGCGCCCCAGGCACTGGCATGGGAATGGCCATGCACTCCGCAACTATTGGCACAGGCGCACGCCGCCGCAGCAAACGCATATCGGCGTTCGTCGGGCTTGTCGGCCCGTTTCTGATATCCGCCATAGGTTCGCACCGGTGACCAGTCCGGCATCGGCGGGGGCAGGGACGGCGCGAGATCCTTGAACTCGGCATCGCCATGCACCGGCTTTCCACCGAGCAGAGTGAGAACGGACGTGATGTCCTGGATCGCATCCTCCGGGACCGAGAAATAGTCGTCGGACAGGACGGCCAGATCCGCCAGCTGTCCCGCCTTGATCTGTCCCTTCTTGCCGGTTTCGTTCGAGAACCAGGTGTTGGCCTCTGTCCACAGGTGCAGAGCGCTTTCCCGGTCGAGACGGTTCGCAGCCGGATAGAGCGTCAGCCCTCCGAGGGTCTTTCCCGTCACGAGCCAGGACAGGGAAACCCACGGGTTGTAGGAAGCCACACGGGTGGCATCGGTGCCCGCGCCTACGGGAACGCCTGCTTCCAGCATGCGGCGGATCGGCGGCGTACGTTCTGCAGCCTTGTCGCCATAGCGCTCCACGAAGTCCTCGCCCTGGAACGCCATCCGGTGTTGGACCGCAATGCCGCCGCCGAGAGCCGCGATGCGGTCGATGTTGCGGTCGTCGATGGTCTCGGCGTGGTCGAAGAACCAATGCAGGCCATCGAAGGGGATATCCCGGTTCACCTTCTCGAACACGTCGAGGGCCCGAGTGATCGTTTCGTTATAGGTGGCGTGCAGGCGCCATGGCCAGCGGTTCTCGACCAAGAGACGGACGACCGGTTCAAGGTCTCCCTCCATGGATGGCTGCATGTCGG
The DNA here is from genome assembly GCF_016864375.1 of Microvirga sp. VF16. Classification (GTDB taxonomy): domain Bacteria; phylum Pseudomonadota; class Alphaproteobacteria; order Rhizobiales; family Beijerinckiaceae; genus Microvirga. The sequence continues at coordinate 2,516,175 of NZ_CP069354.1, forward strand.
GACGCTCGACCTTGAAGTCCTCGAAATCAGCGGCGGAATAGACCAGCATCTCGCCGGCGCCGTTGTGGCGATAGAGATCGTCACCATGGCCCGGCTTGACCTGCTTCGCCCAGGTATCGAAGTCCTTCAGTTCTTCCTTCGGCTTCTGGGTGAACAGGTTATAGGCGAGGCGCACCGTCAGGTGCCCTTCGCGATGCAGCTCCTCGATGATCGTGTAGTCATCCGGATAATTCTGAAATCCGCCGCCGGCATCGATCACGCCGGTCACGCCGAGCCGGTTTACCTCGCGCATGAAATGGCGCGACGAGTTCTTCTGGTATTCCGGTTGAAGCTTCGGGCCTTTCGCCAAGGTGGCGTAGAGGATCGTGGCATTGGGCTTTGCGATCAGCAGGCCCGTGGGGTTGCCTTGAGCGTCCCTTTGGATCTCGCCACCGGGAGGGTTCGGCGTGTCCTTGGTATAGCCGACAGCACGCAGGGCGGCTGCGTTCAGCAGGGCACGGTCATACAGGTGAAGGATGAAAACGGGTGTGTCGGGAGCGACAGCGTTGATTTCGTCGAGAATCGGAAGGCGTTTTTCGGCGAATTGATGCTCGCTGAAGCCGCCGACCACACGCACCCATTGCGGGGCCGGCGCGCGATCCACCTGCTCCTTGAGCATCCGCATGGCCTGAGATAGGGAGCGGACGCCATCCCAGCGCAGCTCCATGTTGTAGTTGAGACCGCCGCGGATGATGTGCATGTGGCTGTCGATCAGCCCCGGGATTACGCGTCGTCCCTTGAGATCGATGCGCTGCGTTTCGGGGCTGGCGAGAGGCATCACCTCGCTCTCGTCTCCGATCGCCATGAAGCGTCCATCCCGGATGGCCACCGCCGATGCTTCGGGCTTCTGGCGATCAAGGGTTGCGATCTTGCCGTTGAACAGGATCAGGTCGGCGGACGTGGGCATCGTCTGGGCCTCCAAGCCTTTGGGAAGAGCAAATCCAGCCCCGAATGCACCAATCCCGGCGACAATCGTGCGACGATTGTGAGTCATGGACATACCAGGTTTACACCCGTTTCTGCCGATCAAGGCAGACGAGGTGATGGTGAAGTTGCAGGGCAGGTCCGGATTATATCTCCCGCACCTGCCAGGATGGCAGATTATTCGGCCGCGACCGATGAGGCGGAGCCGTGTGCTCCTTCGCTCGCGCCGAACATGGTCTTGGCGTAGATGATGCCGAGCCCGTAGGCGCCGCCGAACTTCTTCGCGATGCCGGTCGTCATGTCGTAAGTCTCGGCGCGGGCCCAGTCGCGCTGCAGTTCCAGCAGGTATTGCAGCGCGGTCATCGGCCTGACGCCGGCCTGGATCATGCGCTCAACCGCCCGCTCATGCGCTTCCGTCGAAACGTCGCCGCAGGCATCGGTGACGACATAGACTTCAAAGCCCTGATCTAGCGCCGAGAGCGTCGGCCCGACGATGCAGACGGACGTCCAAAGTCCGGCGAAGACCAACCGGTCCTTCCCGATTCGATTCACCTCGTCGATGACAGCGGAATCCTCCCAGGTGTTCATCGATGTGCGATCGAGTAGCTTCTGATCCGGGAAAGCATCGGTAATCTCGGAAAACATCGGTCCCGAGAAGCTCTTTTCCGCAACCGTCGTCAGAATCGTCGGAACTTTGAAGCCCGCCGCAGCCTCAGCGATCAATGCAGCATTGTTGCGCAAATTCACCGCGTCGATGGACTTCGTGGCAAACGACATCTGCGACTGGAAATCGATGAGGATCAGCGCGTGATCGGTGGGGCTGACGAGCGTTGAACCGGGAGTGGGAGACGCTTTGATGGGCATGGCCAGTCCTGTTGCTGAGGGGATGCCGCAAAGTGATCCCCTGATTGCGAGGTGAAATCTTGCAGAACCTGAAACAGGCTTGGACGATTCTGTCGTCCCGTGGAGCATGCTGACGATGAATGGTAAAAGTGTGCAAGACAAGTGACCCTTGCTGTTATTACGGTATTACGAGCGACTTGCCGGACGTCAGATCATGGTCGGATGCGGCCATCATCACGGTGCGTTGATATCGAGCGACGCTGAGCATTTTATACGTGTCTCCTCGGGATGAGGCTCGTGAAGCGAATGCCGCCTCACGCGGAGCTACTTTGCCGAGGCCTTCCGCCGCTCGACGGGAATGAGTCTGCATCAGTATCTGACGCATATTCGCCTGCGGGAGCCCAAAAGCCTTCTGCTGTCCTCAACTTTGCTCTGGTCGACATCGCCCTCATCTGCGGCTTTGGCGAGCAGAGTTATTTCACACGCGTCTTTACCCGTTCCGTTGCCGCAAGCCCGGGTGCTTGGCGTCGAACAATGCTCCGATGACCCATTCTTGCGGATGACCGCCGTCAAAGACGATCGTCCCGCACCTGACGGCCTTCCTCCTTGACTGCCGCCAAACCTGCGTTTGCAACGCGCCTGGGCGTGCGCCCTCTCTTGCCGAACAAATCCATTAAAGGCTCGTCGGGTCGCTTGATGCAGTGGAGAACGTGCTTGACGGAATGGGCGGAGTTGATCCTAATAGTACACTATAAAAACAGATATGATGCAATTGTGGAATAGGCATGGGTGACCTGCTTGTCAGTCTATATGCTCCAGGGTTTGAAAGCCTCGGGCAGCCAACCGAGCGAACGGATCTGACGATCCGGCCGGTCCTTGCGCCTGAACGACACATCGTCGTCGATTGGATCCAACGGCACTTCAGCCAGAACTGGGCGAGTGAAGCCGCCGTCGCCATCGGACATCAGCCGTCCTCCTGTCTCATCGCCTTGAGCAAGGACGAGCTTGTCGGATTTGCGTGCTACGATGCGATTGCGCGAGGCTTCTTCGGGCCCACCGGGGTCGCAGAGGCGTCTCGGGGCAAAGGGATCGGCGCCGCATTGCTGCACAGTACGCTGCTTACCATGAAGAGCATGGGCTATGCCTATGCCATCATCGGCGATCCCGGTCCTACGCGCTTCTACATCGACACCGTCGGCGCGATTGAGATTCCGGCCTCAGGCAAGGGGATCTACACCAACATGCTGAGAACACCCAAACCGGCCGCCGTTCCATAGACGCTGTCGCGTGCGAAGCACTTCACCTCCAACACATAGAGTCCGATGTCCCAGAACGTCCCACTTGCTCTTTTCGTCGGCATTCCGAACCCGGTTCTCGATGCCGACGAGGTCGCGTTGTTTCGTGAGACAAATCCGTACGGCCTCTTCGTGGGGCGCCGCAACCTGAAGACGCCGGATCAGGTGAAGGCCCTGGTGGCACAATTCCGTGATGCCGTCGGACGGGACGATGCACCGATCTTCACCGATCAGGAGGGTGGGCGCGTGCAGCATCTCGACGCCGGCCCATGGCCGTCGTTCCGCTCGTTCCGCGACTTCTCTCGTCTTGCCGACCATGACATGGATCTCGCCAAGCACGCCTTACGCCTCTCCTCGCACGCCATGGGGACCATGATGACGGAGCTTGGACTGGCGAGCGGGTGCTCGCCCGTGCTCGATCTGGTCTTCGAGAGCACCAGTGCCGTGATCGGAGCACGCTCGTTCGGCCCGGATCCCGAGCGGGTCGCCGCGCTCGGTCGTGTCGTCGTCGACAGCCTGCTCGAGGTGGGCAACCTGCCGATCATGAAGCACATTCCCGGCCACGGACGCGCCACGGCCGACAGTCATAAAGAGCGCCCGGTAGTACGCGAAAGCCGTGCTGTCCTCGCGGCAACGGACTTCAAGCCGTTTCTGGATCTCATCGACACGCCCTGGGCCATGGTGTCCCACGTGGTTTACGCAGCCTATGACGAGGAACGGCCGGCTTCGATCTCGCCCGTCATCTGCAACGACGTCATACGGGGCGAACTCGGTTATCAGGGCGTGCTCATCTCCGATTGCCTGTTCATGGAATCGCTGCGCGGACCGTTGCCGGAGCGCGTTCGCCAGACGCTCGATGCCGGATGCGACATTGCCCTGCACAGCCATGGCACAACGGCGGAGAGCCTTGCGGCAGCGAGGGCCGCCCGTCCGCTTTCGGCGGAATCCCTGGCACGGATCGAGGCCGGAAAGCGGCGCCTCGGTTCGCTCAAAGTCGATGTTCGGCAGCTTCATGCGGAGGTCGAAGACATCTTCGCCCGTCTTCCGCAATAGAGCTGTCCAGGGCGTAATAAGTTGAATAAAAAGAGGGAAAATCAATGAAACGATCTTCAGCACTCCTGGCAATGACGATGCTGGGTGCCCTGACACTGCCCGCCGCCGCCCAGACCGTGCTCACGGTCAATGTCGAGCCTGCAACGACATGGGTGCGTAACTTCAATCCGTTCAATCAGACATCGGCTCGGCAGAGCACGCTCGACTTCATCTACGAGCCGCTGATCGTCTTCAACCGCTTCGACGACAACAGGCCGAATTACCGCCTTGCGGAGAGCTACAAGCTCGCCGAGGATCTCAAGAGCATTGAGTTCAAGCTGCGGGATGGCCTGAAATGGTCCGACGGGAAGCCGCTGACGGCGTCAGATGTCGTCTTCACCTACAATTACATCAAGCAATATCCGGCGCTGGATTTCGTCTCGATCTGGCAGTTCATCAGCGGGGTCGAGCAGGTCGACAAGCAGACCGTGCGCTTCACGCTTCGCCAGCCGAGCGCGCTTGCGGTCGACCGCCTGATCGCACTCCCGATCGTGCCCGAGCATGTCTGGAAGGACATCAAGGAGCCTGTCACCTTCGCCAACGAGACCCCGGTCGGCAGCGGCCCGATGACCGAGGTGACGCGCTTCACCCCGCAGACCTACGATCAATGCCGCAACCCGCATTACTGGGATGCGGCCCGTCTTGCCATCGACTGCATGCGCTTCCCACAGCTCGCCGACAACAATCAGATCCTGGCGGCGTCCGCCGGCGGTCAGCTCGATTGGGGCGTGGCCTTCCTGCCCGACGTGAAGAAGACTTTCGTCGCCAAGGACCCGCAGCATCACAAGTACTGGTATGCGGCAGGCAGCATGGTGGAGTTCCTGCTCAATCAGGAGACATCCAACGAGAACAATCGCAAGGCGTTCAAGGATCTCAACTTCCGCCGCGCGGTCAGCATGACCCTGGACCGCAAGGCCATGGTCGACGTGGCGGGCTATGGCTACCCGACGCTGAACGAAGACCCGACCGCCTTCGGCGAAGTCTACAAGATCTGGTCCGATCCGAAGGTGAAGGCGGAGCTCGGAAAATACACGACCTATGATCTCGATGGCGCCAAGGCGCTGCTCGACAAGGCCGGATATGTCGACAAGAACCGCGATGGCTTCCGCGACAACCCGGATGGCACGCCGATCGCCTTCAATATCATCGTGCCGAACTCCTGGAGCGACTGGATCGACACAGTGCAGATCGCCATCGAAGGGCTGCGCGAAGCCGGCATCAATGCCAGCATGGGAACGCCCGAGGAGGCCGTCTGGTCGCAGAACCTGATCAGCGGTTCCTTCGATGCTGCCATCAACAGCATTCCGGTCGCGGCCACCCCTTACTACATGTATCAGCGCGCCTTCACCAAGGCCGATGCCGGCAAGACGCGCTTCACGGCGCAGCGCTGGTTCAACGATGAGCTCGAAGGTCTGATCGTGAAATTCGCGCAGACGCCGGATCAGGCCCAGCAGAAGACCATCATGAACGGCGCGCAGCGGATCGTGGCGGAAAATCTCCCGTTCTTCCCTGTCTATAACAGCGCCACTTGGTATCAGTACAACACCAAGCGCTTCACGGGCTGGGCGAGCGGCGAGAACCCCTTCGTCAACCCGACGATCTCGCGCCAGAACCCGGCCCGGTTGCTCCATCTCCTGGCGCTCAAGCCGGTCAAGTGATCTAGCGCATCGTGCGGACCCAGAGGGCCGCGTCAGCGACCCGAAGGGCCACGCCAGTGAAAAGTGGCCCCGGTTTTCCGCGCCGAACGATGCGCACATCAAAGAAGAGAGCATCGGATGGATCCCAAAAGTGCAAATCCACTTTTGGGTCCGATGCTCTAGCGCAGTGGGGAAGCGGCTTGTCCGCTTCCCCAATTTGAGGTTTCGATGGCTTTTCTTTTCAGGCGCCTGGGATTTTATCTTGCGGCCTTTGTCGCCGCTGCGACCGTCAATTTCTTTCTGCCCAGGCTCATGCCCGGTGATCCGATCGAGATCATGTTTTCGAGCGCGGGGAGCGATCTCTCCGTTGAGAACCTCGAAGCCTTGAAGCTGACCTTCGGGTTTGTCGACGGTCCTCTCTGGCAGCAATATCTGACTTATCTGCAAAGTGTCTTCACGGGCGATCTCGGTCGATCCATCAAATACTTCCCGCTGCCCGTGACGGAATTGCTGGGCCGCGCGCTGATCTGGACCGTCGGCCTGATGGGAACCGCGACACTCATCAGCTTCACTCTGGGCACCGTGCTCGGCATCATGGCAGCCTGGAGGCGTGGGAGCACCTTCGACGTCGTCTTCTCCGTCGGGGCCATCATGGCGACATCGATGCCCGCCATGGTTCTGTCGCTGGTCGCCCTTTATATCTTCGGCTTCGAGCTCAAATGGTTTCCGACCGGCTATGCGGCCGACCCCGGACTGGATCCCGCTTTCTCGTGGCAATATCTGTCCAGCATCGTCCGGCATGGCATCCTTCCTGTCCTGACCCTGTCCATCGTGCTGACGGGCGGGTTCGTGGTGACCATGCGCAACAACATGATCAATCTTCTGGGCGAGGATTACATCGTCATGGCCCGGGCGAAGGGTTTGTCGGACAGTCGCGTGATGTTCTGGTATGCGGCGCGCAATGCGCTTCTGCCGACGGTGAGCAGTCTCGCCATCGCCATCGGGACCGTGCTGGGCGGATCCCTCGTCACGGAAGTCGTCTTCAACTATCCAGGGCTCGGCAACACCCTGTATCAGGCGATCCTCGCCCGGGATTATCCCGTGATCCAGGGACAATTGCTGATCATGACCCTTGCCATGCTCACGGCCAATTTCATCGTGGATGTCAGCTATGTCCTGCTGGATCCGCGGTTGCGGAGGGCCTGACATGGGGGCGGTTCTGAGAAGTTTTGGACATAATAAGAAAGCTCTGGTTGGCCTCGTCATCGTCGCGATCATCGTCGCTCTGGCGATCGCGGCGCCCTGGCTGACGGAGTACGATCCGACCCGGCGCGTCGGGCGCCCGCACCAGCCGCCGAGCTGGGACCATTGGCTCGGGACGACGCGCATCGGACAGGACGTGTTCTCACGTCTCCTTTACGGTGCCCGTACCTCGCTGGCGGTCGGCTTCGGTGCCGGCCTGCTGATCACGGCCGTCGGAACCGTCCTCGGGATCGTGGCAGGATACAGGGGAGGGCGCACGGACGAGGTCATCAGCTTTCTGACGAACATGGTGCTCGTGGTGCCGAACCTGCCGCTTCTTCTCGTTCTCGCGGCCTTCATCGGACAGGCGAGCCCCTGGGTGATAGCCCTGATCCTCGGTGTCACGTCCTGGGCCTGGGGCGCGCGGGTCACGCGTGCGGAGACCTTGTCCGTCAAGCAGAAGGACTTCGTGAAGTCGGCCGAGATGCTGGGCGAGCCGTCCTGGCGCATCATGCTGTTCGAGATTTTTCCCAATGTGATCTCCATCGTCGGGATCAACTTCGTCGGCAGCGTGATTTTCGCGGTCATCACGGAGGCCACCCTTGAATTCCTGGGGCTTGGCGATCCCAAGACCGTCTCCTGGGGCATGATGCTGTTCAACGCTCAGAATGCCTCGGCGCTGCAGGTGGGAGCCTGGTGGGACATCCTGAGCCCCTGTTTCGCCCTGATCGCCTTGGGAGCGGGACTGTCGCTGCTGAACTTTGCCGTCGATGAGATCGCCAATCCGCGCCTGCGCACGGGCAATACCTTGTCGCGCTGGTCCTTGATGATGCGTCGCAGGGAGGGCCGTCTATGATCGCCAATCCTCTGCTCTCCGTACAGAATCTCACCATCGACTACATCGGAGCGAAGACCGATTTCCGGGCCGTCGACAATGTCAGCTTCGATATCGCTCCAGGCGAGGTCTTCGGACTGGCCGGCGAGTCCGGCTGCGGCAAGAGCACGATCGCCTATGCGATCAACCGCCTGCACAAGCCGCCGGCTCTCATTCGGCAAGGCAGGATCCTCTTCGAGGGGCAGGATGTCCTCGACCTCGACGACAAGGCCCTCAAGGAGTTCCGCTGGCACAAGGTCGCCATGGTGTTCCAGAGCGCCATGAATTCCCTCAATCCGGTCCTGAGGGTGGAAGCTCAGTTTCACGACCTGCTGAAGCGGCATCGCGGGTACTCGAAGGCGCAGTCGCGGGAGCGCGCGGCCGAGATGCTGAGGCTCGTCGATATTCCGCCTGAGCGCATGCGCGACTACCCGCATCAATTCTCGGGCGGCATGCGCCAGCGCATCGTCATTGCCATCTGCATGGCTCTCGATCCCAAGCTCGTGGTGATGGATGAGCCGACGACCGCGCTCGATGTGGTCGTCCAGCGTGAGATCCTGCAGCGGATCGACGAGCTGCGCCGCAGCCGCGGCTTCTCGGTTCTGTTCATCACCCACGATCTCGGGCTGATGGTGCAGTTCTGCGACCGGATCGGCATCATGCTGCGCGGGAACTTGGTCGAGCAGGGCGCGTCCGAACAGATCTTCCACCGGCCGCAGCATGACTACACGAAGCAGCTCTGGGCTTCGTTCCCGACACTGCACGGGGATCCGATCAAGCTGGAAAGGGCATCAGGATGATGGTTCAGGAGCCGATCATCGCACTTGAACGGGTGAGCAAAAGCTTCGGGCTTGGCGGCAAGGCCGTGCGGGCCGCCCATGACATCACCTTTGCGCTGCATCCCGGACGAACCGTGGCGCTGGTCGGAGAATCCGGGAGCGGAAAGACCACCTGCGCCCGCCTCGTCATGCGCGAGTATCAGCCGGATGGCGGAAAGATCCTGTTTCGCGGCAAGGACCTGAATGAGAAGGGGGCCGTCAGCCTCAAGGAATACCGGCGCGCCATCCAGATGATCTTTCAGGATCCGTTCGCGTCGCTCAACCCGGCACATACGGTCGACTTCATCCTCCGACGTCCGCTCGCGCTCGGCCAGCCGCATCTCAAGGGAAGGGCGGTTGACGAGACGATCGCCAGCCTTTTGCGCCGCGTGGAGCTCGATCCCGATGCCGTCACGCACAAGCATCCGCACGAACTCTCCGGCGGGCAGCGACAGCGCATCAACATCGCCAGGACCCTCGCCATGGGCGCTCAGGTCATCGTCGCCGACGAGCCGACATCGATGCTGGACGTTTCAGTGCGGCTCGGTGTCCTGAACCTGCTCAATGAGATGAAACGGGACCTCGGGGTTGCGCTGCTCTACATCACCCACGATCTGGCGACCGCCCGCTATGTCGCCGAGGACATCCTCGTGATGTATGCGGGGCAGATCGTCGAGTGGGGGGATGTTCACCGGGTGCTGAGCAATCCGCAACACCCCTATACGCGCCTTCTCCTGTCGGCCGTGCCCAATCCCGAGATCCGCTTCGACAATCCGGGCGCGAGACTGGATCCGCGTGAGGTCGATGCCATCCGCAGAGGAGCCCAGCATCTTCAGGATCGCGTCATCGAGGTCGGGCCGGACCATTTTACCCGTCAGGCCGCCTGAATCCGCGACGGTGATCCAGCGAGACGTTGAGTGTGGCGAGCCGATCCGTTCTTCAGGTCCGGCTCGCCAGCTCACTCCTTGTTTTCTCGATCAGTCGGGCCAGCGCATGATCGCCTGAGAGGACCGATTGCGCCGGTTATCGAGCGGAGTGGCAATGATTTCATTCGATTGCCGGGCCTTCTCCAGTTCCTCGACGAGCCGTTCCGCGACAACGGTTTCCTGTCCCGGATGCAGGTTGCACGGGTCGAGATAGAAATAGCCGTGCTCGACCTCGTGGTCGCGAACGATGATCGGCGTGCGTCCGGACGCGAGAGCATCGGCGAGATCCCAGGCCGTGATGTGGGCTCCCTTGGGCTCGATGGCGACCTTGAGACGATCGAGCGGATTGTTGGTCGGGTCCGCCTCGCGGATCGGCGTCACGCCGGGGCGGCCGGAGAGCGTCTGCTCCCAGAGCTCCAGATACCGCGTCTCACGCTCGCGGACAGCCGCATGATCGCGCTTCTCCCAGGCTTCGAGAGCCGCGATGGTGCCGAGCATGCCTTCCTTGCCGACCTTCATGCCGCGGCCGATGCCCATGTTCTGCATGTAGGTGGCGCGCACGAGTTCGGTGCGGCCGGCCACGATGCCGCCGGTCGGGCCTCCGAGGAACTTATGGGAGGAATAGAGCGCGATGTCGGCGCCGGTGGCCAGGAAGCCCTTCAGGTCGTATTCCGAGGCTGCGTCGACGATCACCGGCACGCCGCGTGCATGGCAGATCTCGACGAATTCCTTGAGCGGGATCAGGCCGTACTGCACGGTGTGGTGCGACACGACGTAAACCGCAGCGGCGGTTCGCTCGTTGATCGCTCCATTGAGCTGGTAGCCATAGGCCGAGGTGGCCTGGCCCACGGGCACGACCTTCGCACCGGCAAGACGGATGCCCTGCTCGACAGGTGCGCCATAGCTGACCATGTGTCCCGTCATGAGCAGCACTTCGTTCTTCAGGCCCTCGGTATCGGGAAGTCGCTCAATCGCGGCGAGATTGCATCCGGTCATGGCGCCCGCAACCGCAAGCGTGATGGCCGCTGAGCAGGACGCTGTCACGAAACCGGCTTCCGTGTCGCAGAGGCGCGCGATCACACGGCTGGCCTTCTTCTGCATGTCGCCGATCTCGACGAATTGCGGAAGGATCGCCGAGACAGCGGCAACCGCTTCGGGCACGACGATGGATGCTCCGAGCGACGTCATGGTGCCGGATACGTTGATGACGGGGCGAAGGCCAAGGTCCGGCCGGATGTCTTTCTGTGTCATGGGGCTCTTTGTCTCTATGTTTTATGTTGCCGGAATGGCGTATATTCCATTATTGAGGAAGCGCATGATGAGATGCTGCCAGTCGTAGCGGTGGGCCGCAATTTCTGAAGATCCGGGGGAAGATCCAGTGGACACCAAATTTTCCGAGGCCGTGAACGCCAGTCCTGAGAAGCGCAGCCGTGGCGCGCGCGTCAGCGGGATCGACCGTGCCTTGCAGATTCTCGACTTCCTGCAGACGGAGATGAAGCCGGCCGGTGCCTATGCGGTGGCGAAGGCGGTGGGCGCTCCTTTGTCCACGGTCTATGTGATCATCGAGGACCTCGTGGAGAAGCGGCTTCTGCAAAGGCGGAACGACGGAACGGTCTGGCTTGGTCCTCGCCTCTATCATTACGGCCTGGCTTACGCCCAATCTCTCGATTTCCTCAACATCGCGACCCACGAAATGCAGGACCTGTGCCGAGAGGTGGAGGAAACCATCCAGATCTGCGGGCGCGACGGCGACCACATGGTTGTCATGGCCATGGCGGATGGTCCCGGTCATTTCCGGGTCACGTCCAAGGTCGGCTCGCGCGTGCCGCTGAACTGGACGGCCTCGGGACGCCTTCTTCTCGGTCATCTTCCTGACAAGGAACGGCTGGACGTCTTCAGGCACGCCTCGAAGGTGTCGCCTACGGGGCGAGCCAACACGAATCCCGAAGCTCTGTCCGAAGCTTCCGCGGCTGCCCTGCGCGAGCGCCTCTCGATCCAGATCAACGAGTCGGATTTCTCCGTGGCCTGCATCGCTTCGCCGATCTGCCAGCCTTCCGGAGAATGCGTTGCCACGATTTCCATCGTGCTTCCGGAGCATCGGGTCGTGCAGGATCGTGACCGCTACACCAACGCTGTCCGCGAGGCGGCCGAGAGGATCGAGACGACATTGGGCTGGCGCTGATCCACGCATGAGGAAAGATCTCATTCCTCGATAGCGACGATGGCTTCGATCTCGACCGTGATGTTGTTGGGGAGGGATCCGAAGCCGACGGCGGAGCGGGCGTGACGACCGGCCTCTCCGAAAACCGCCATCATGAGATCGGAGCATCCGTTGATCACCTTGGGATGCTCGCCGAAATCGGGCGCCGCATTCACCATGCCGAGCAGCTTCACGACGCGCTTCACCCGGGAGAGGTCGCCCAGGGCATCCTGCATGACGGCCAGAAGATTGATGCCGGTCAGCTTGGCATGCTCATAGGCCTTGTCCGCATCGACATCCACGCCGACCTTGCCCGTATGGAGAGAGCCATCCGCCTCCTGTGGTCCCTGGCCCGACAGGAACAAAAGGTTGCCTTCCTGAACATGGGTCACGAAATTGGCAATCGGGTTTGGAGGCTTGGGAAGCGCAATGCCCAACTCCTTCAGGCGCTCATAAGGATTCGGCGTCGTCAGGTATTGAACTTCGTTCACAATTTCAGTCCTTGAGAAATCACTTCAGGGTCGCCGTGGCGAATGCAGGCGACGTGATGGTCCGAGCCGATGTCCTCCAGGGGAGGAACGATCTCGGCACAGGCCTCGACGGCGTAACGGCAACGTGTCCGGAACACGCAACCGGATGGCGGATTGAGGGGGCTCGGAATATCGCCTTTCAAAACGATCCGCTGGCGGCTCGCTTCCGGGTCGGGCAAGGGTGCCGCCGAAAGGAGAGCCTGCGTATAGGGATGGCGCGGCATGGCGTAGATCTCGCGGCTGGGCCCGCGCTCCATGACACGCCCGAGATACATGACGACGACTTCATCGCAGAGATACTCCACCACCGACAGGTCGTGGGCGATGAAGAGCATCGTCAGGCCGAAATCCTGCTGCAGATCCTGGATCAGATTGAGCACTTGAGCCTGCACCGAGACATCGAGCGCCGAGACCGGCTCGTCCGCCACGATGAAATCGGGCTCCACCGCCAGGGCTCGTGCGATGCCGATGCGCTGCCGCTGTCCGCCGGAGAATTCATGCGGGAAACGACGCGCCGCATCCGGATTGAGGCCCACTCTCTGGAGAAGTTCGGCGATGCGGTCCCGCCGGGCGCTGCCCTTGACGGGGCGATGGATATCGAGCGCTTCGCCGATGATCTGATCGACCCGAAGGCGGGGATTGAGGCTCGAATAGGGATCCTGGAAAATGATCTGGAGCCGGCTGCGGTAGGCTCTCATCTCTCGTTCCGACAATGTGCGCAGATCGACACCGTCGAAGAGGATCCGCCCTTCATTGGGCTCGACGAGACGAAGGGTGCAGCGCCCGGCGGTGGTCTTGCCCGATCCGGATTCACCGACGAGGCCCACGATGGTCCCGCGTTTCACGTCGAAGCTGACGCCGTCGACGGCCTTGACCGTGCCGCTGCGGGTCTGGAACTGCTTGGTCAGCCCCTGGACGCTCAGGAGGGTTTCTGTGCTCATAGGGCCTCATGCCTCCAGCATCGGCTGAGATGGGAGGGGCCAGCCGTCATCAGCGGCGGCGCCTCGTCGCAATGCGGAATGCGATAGGAGCAGCGCGGGGCGAAGCTGCATCCCGGCGGAAGCGCGGTGACGCTGGGAACATTGCCCGGAATGGGATTGAGACGCAGCCGCTCGCCTGTGGCACTGCGATCCCGCGATGCGTTCGGGATGCAGGAGAGAAGGCCACGGGTATAGGGATGCTTCTGATGAGCGAAGAGGCTGGCGACCGGGCTCTTCTCGACCACGCGGCCGGTATACATGACCACCACGTCGTGAGCGATCTCCGCCACCACGCCGAGATTGTGCGTGATGAACAGGATGCTCATGCCGATCTCGCGCTGCAACCTGCGGAGCAGATCGAGGATCTGCGCCTGGATGGTCACGTCGAGAGCGGTCGTCGGCTCGTCCGCGATCAGGAGGTTGGGATTGCAGGACAGGGCGAGCGCGATCATCACGCGCTGGCGCATGCCGCCCGACATCTGATGCGGATATTCGTCGAGCCGGCGGTCGGCCGCAGGGATCTCGACGAGTTCGAGCATCTGTTTCGCGCGCTGGCGTGCCTCGGCGGCCGAAACAGGCTCGTGCAGCCTGATCATCTCCACGATCTGGTCGCCGACCGTATAGAGCGGGTTGAGGCTCGTCATCGGCTCCTGGAAGATCATGGCGATCTCCCGGCCGCGGATCGCCCGCATTTTGCGCTCGGGCAGGGTCGCGATGTCGATCACCTGGCCCTGGCTCGTGCGGTAGAGGATGTTACCGCCGACGATCCGGCCTGGAGACGACAGAAGACGCATGATCGACAGGCTGGTGACGGACTTCCCCGAGCCCGATTCACCGACGACCGCGACCGTCTCCCCGCGCTTCACGTCGAAGCTCACGCCATCGACCGACTTGGCGACACGGCTGCCGAGTTCAAAGTGAGTGCGCAGGTCCGAGACCTTGAGCACGGTATCGTCGGGAAGCTCCGTCATCGGGCGCTGATCCACCCGCAATGCGGGCAAGCGGAACTCTCCAGGGCGGATTTCCGGGGCGGGGTATAGCGGCTGGCCTTGATGGCCTCCTGGCCGAGGATGGTCCAGACGGGCTCGATCAGGCGCGACAGATGCGCGTTGTAGCCCATGGAATCGACGATCCGGAGATCGCTGTCATTGACCTCGAACACCGTGAACTCGGCCCGCGTGCCGGGGGAAAGCAGGTTCTCGGTGGGAAGGCCGATCACCTGCATCGGGGCCCGCGTCGAGGCGTCGATCACGGCCTCGAACGGCATGCCGACCGAGAGCAGCTTCGACATGGTGGTGCCCATGTCCCAGACGGGATTGTCGAGGGAGCGTGCGTGCAGGTCGGTTGAAATCGAGAAGGGCAGGAGGCCGCGCTCGATGGCGAGTTCGGCCACCTTGAACGAGAAGGAGGCGCCGCCATGACCCACATCGAGGCGGATGCCGTCCCTGGCGCAGCGTTGCGCCAGCTGGAACAGATCCTCGTCCTCCATGATGTTCGCCGCGGCCTTGCCGTTGAAGCAATGGGTCACCACGTCGCCGGGGCCCAGAACCTCGAGAACCTCGTCGAAGACCGGGGGCGGCTCGCCCACATGCACCATCAGCGGCAGCTTGAGGATCTTGGCCACCTTCTTGGCGATCTTCACGGGCGTGATGCCCCATGCGCCGACGATGACGCCGCTCGCCCGCACCTTGATGCCGATGATGATGTCGCGATTGGCTTCGACGCAGGCGATGGTGCGGTCGATATCGATCGACCGCATGTCGATCAGCTCGCTGACGCGGTTGCAGGCGACGAGACCGATCGAGCCGATGTTGAGGAAGGCCTTGATGCGCTCCTTGGCCGGCTCGATGATGTATTCGCGAAAGCCGTGAAAATTGGCTTCACCGGCGGATCCGGCGTCCACGATGGTCGTTACGCCGCGCTCGATGCCGCAGACCTGCGGCTTGATGGAGATGTCGGTGCCGCCATGCCAGACATGGGCATGCAGATCGACCCAGCCGGGCGAGACATAGGCTCCCTTGGCATCGATGCGGCGGGCGCCTTCAGGCGTCTGGAGCGAATGGCCGACGCCGGCAATCTTTCCGTCGCCGCCGATCAGAATGTCCGTGGCTTCCTGAGGCACGCCCTTGCCGAAGCCGACAGGCTTCACGCCCGAGATCAGCAGGGGAGACGCTTCTGCATGAAAAGTCATGAGATCAAAGATCCTTTCTCAGGCGCGGATCGAGAAGGTCCCGGAACCCGTCGCCAACCATTTGCAATGAAAGAACCGAGAGGATGATGGCGATGCCGGGAAACAGCGTCATCCAGTCGGCCTGTCCGATATATTGCCGCCCCGCCGCGATCATCGTTCCCCAGGTCGGAACCTCCGGGCTGACGCCGAGGCCGAGGAACGACAGGCCGGCTTCCGCCAGCATGGCATAGGCGAAGATGAAGGTGCCCTGCACGAGAATGGGAGACACGAGATTGCGCAGCACATGCCGTGTCATGATGCGCCAGGTCGGCACGCCGAGCGCACGCGCCGCCTCAACATAAGGCAGTTCGCGGATCACGAGCGTCGAGGCGCGCACGATACGCGCAAGACGCGGCGTGTAGACGATCCCGAGAGCCACGATGACGGTGACAAGGGAGGGGCCGAGGGCAGCGACGAGCGCAATGGCCAGGAGAATGTCCGGGAAGGCCATCATGGCATCGATGATGCGGGCAATCGGCGTGTCGAGGCGGCGGAAGAAGCCGGCCACGAGACCGAGCGTCACGCCGAAGACGGCCGCGAACGCGACGACCGAGGCGCCGACGAGCAGCGAGAGCCGGCCCGCATAGATCGTGCGGCTGAACACGTCGCGGCCGAACTCGTCCGTTCCGAACCAGTAGACGCCGCTCGGCGGCTTGAGCCGGTTCACGACGGAGAGGCGGCTCGGCGAGTAGGGCGCGATCAACGGCGCCAGGATCGCCAGTGCCGCGACGATCACGAGGATGAGAAGACCGATCATGACGGTCTTGCGCGTCACCAGCCGCGAGACGAAACTCGCTTCGCTGATGGCAGGAGAGCTGACCGCGGCCATCAGTAACGCACCCGTGGGTCGACGAGCAGATAGAGCATGTCGATCAGGAAGTTGATGAGAACATAGAGCGCCGCCACAATGAGAAGTGCGCCCTGGATGACGGGATAATCGCGCCGCAGCACGGCCGAGACGACAAGGTTGCCGACGCCGGGAAGGCCGAACACGGTTTCCGTCACGACGGCGCCGGACACGAGAAGCGCAGCCGTCAGGCCGATCACGGTCAGAACCGGAATGAGCGCGTTCTTGAAGGCATGCTTCATGACGACCCGGAATTCACCCATGCCCTTGGAGCGGGCGGTGCGCACGTAATCGTCGTTCAGAACGTCGAGCATGCTGGCCCGCGTGAAGCGCAGGATCAGGGCCGACGACACGATGCCGAGCGACAGGGCGGGGAGAACGAGATGAGACAACCGCGTGCCGAGCCCGGCGCCGGGGCCGCCATATCCGGAGACCGGAAAGATTCCGAGGCGCACGGCAAAGAACTGGATCAGCAGCAATCCGAGCCAGAAGCTCGGCACGGAGGCCGCGAGCATCGCCAGGGTCGTCGATGCCTGATCGAAGAGGGAGCCGCGCCAGTAGGCTGACAGGATGCCGACCGGAATGGCGATCAGGCCTGCGATGAGAATGGAAAATATGGTGAGGAAGAACGTCGGTTCGGCACGCTCCGCCAGGGCCGAGAGGACCGGGCGGTTGAGAAAGATCGATTCTCCGAGATCGCCCTGCAGCAGCTGCCCGAAGAAAATGCCGTATTGAATGATGAGCGGCTGATCAAGGCCAAGGCGCGTGCGCAGTGCGGTCACGTCTTGGGCCGTAGCGTCGGGCCCGAGCATCACAGCGGCCGGATCACCGGGGGCGATGCGCACGATGATGAACACGATCGTGACGACCACGAACATCACGGCCAGCATGCCGAGCAATCGTTGAAAGATGTAGCGGCTCATGCGTCGACTTACATGGAGGATTGATGGGGAGCGCCAAGTGAGCGCTCCCCGGTTTGCTTAAACGCTTACTTCTTGACCGAGACGTTCCAGAAGTAAGGCCAGGGCGCAGGCACGACACCTTCCAGCTTCGGCGACTGTGCCGAGAGGGCGTTGAAGTCGCCGATCTTGATGCTGGGGGTTTCGTCGTAGATGACCTTCTGCACTTCAGCCCAGAGAGCAGGGCGCTTTTGCGGATCGCTCTCGGTGTTGAAGGCATCCACCGCCTTCTTGCGCTCGGGGGTCGACCACCAGCCGGGGGAGCTCTCCGACAATTGTCCGATGAGCGCCGGTTCCGGCAGGAACGGGCTGTGCGTGATGTAGATGTCCCACAGAGCCGGATCGCCGCGACGCTGGGTCAGCGTTGCCCAGTCGACCACCTGCAGATCGACCGCGAAGCCGGCCTGCTTGAGATACTCCGCCGCCACCTGCGCCATCTTGTAGTGGAACTCATATTGGCGGCTGGTGAGGATGCGAAGCGGTGCGCCGCTGTAATTGGCCTTCTTCAGGAGCGCCTTGGCCTTGTCGGGGTCCGCGACGTTGTACTTGCCTTCGACGCCTGCACCCGTGTTCCACACATAGCCCTTGGGATACATGGCCCCGTCGAGCGAGTAGAATTCAGGATTGCCGAAGGCCGCGGCCAGCATGTCCTCCATGCTGAGCGCAAGGCGCACGGCCATGCGGGAGTCGGTGTTCGCCATCACGCCCTGCTTCGTGTTCATCACGAAGACGGGCCAGCCGAACGGCTTGAGAATGACGGGCTTCGACGTCTGCAGATTCTTGATGCGGTCGTAGGATTCGACCGGGAGGGAATCCACGTAATCGAACTGCCCGGAAATCGCGCCTTCGACGCGCGTGTTGGGGTCCGGGACCGGCACGAAACGGATCTCGTCGAGGATCGGCTTGCGGGCGCCACCATAGCCGTTGCCGGCGCCATCGAGCGGCTTATAGGAGTCGTTGCGAACAAGCTGGATGTACTGATCCGGCTTGCGCTCCTTCAGCTTGTAAGGGCCCGTACCGACAGGCTCCTTCATCGGAACGTCCATCTTCTCCGACGGCATGATCACCGCAGCGGAGTTGTTGAAGGCTAGAAGCGCCAGGAGAGGAGCGTAAGGCGTCTTCAAGGTGAGGCGCACGGTCGACGGATCAACGGCTTCCAGCTTGTCGACATTGCCGGCGACCTGCTTGCCGCGCGAGGCCTGCTCCATCCAGCGCTTGAGAGAGGCAACGACGTCTTCGGAGGTCATGTCCGAGCCGTCGTGGAACTTGATGCCCTGGCGCAGCTTGATTGTGTAGACCTTACCGCCGTCAGAGACTTCCGGAAGCGATGCGGCCAGGAGAGGCGTGACCTTCCAATCCTTGTCGAAGGTGAACAGCGTCTCGAAGAAATGCTGAGTGACGATGCCAACCAGGTCTGCCGTCGAGACCATGGGGTCGAGCGTCGGCGGCTCGCCGATCGTCGCCACGTTGATGACCCCGCCGGACTGGGCGAGAACCGGGCCTGATGCAAGGATTGCCAAGCCGGATAGTAATGCCTCTCTGATCCTCATGTTCACCCTCTTGCTCTATAATTATGTATTATTTGCTTTAGTTATGTCATAGTGAGTGAATGTGGACTCAAGGTCAATAGGATTGAGGGGGAGCAATTTGCGCTGGGGGCGCATGGCTGTTCAGCATGGACTGGTCATTCCAGCTGAGCTGTGTCGGGGCGCGTCGTGATCAGGGCGTGCGCGTTAGGGCGACGTTCCTGAAGAGCAGGGATTTCTCTGGCTAACTCTCAGCGAAGACAGCAACCGTTCGATCCACTGAGTTGGCACTCCCATCGCATGAAGCGAACGAGCAAGCCCCGGGGCCTAAGGTGCGCTTGGATCGTCAGGCGTAAACCGTCGCTGAGCCGATGCGCACGGTGCCAGATGCCTTGGAGGTAACCTCATTGATGAAGAGGTCGACGAAATATTCCGCCGGTCTCGATAGTGGCAGGTTGGGCAGAGAGATGATCCCGTATTCCGATGTCCGGGCAGGGCGGAAAGGACGCATCTCGATGTCAGGAGAGCGGAAGAAGCTTGCGATCAGTGCCGGAACGACAGCCACCCCGAGGCCGGCAG
Source organism: Microvirga sp. VF16 (assembly GCF_016864375.1). Lineage (GTDB taxonomy): Bacteria > Pseudomonadota > Alphaproteobacteria > Rhizobiales > Beijerinckiaceae > Microvirga. The sequence goes on from NZ_CP069354.1 coordinate 2,535,716, forward strand.
CCGCACAGGCGCAGGCCGCCTCGACGGAATGAACCTCGATCCTGCAGTGATGGGGGGCCCTGGCTTCGCGAAGCTCATACTCGAGCTCATGCCGCGCGCTTCTCTGCCGGCCGAGCAATATTAGATCGTTCCTGGCTAGGTCCTTCAGCTGGATCTGCTTCTTCGATGCGAGCGGATGGCCCGGCGCCATCACACATGTGGTCTCGCCCTGCAGAATTGGGCGCACGTTGAAGCCGTGGTCTTCGGTCGGCAGGCGCACAAAGCCCAGGTCTGCGCTGCGGGCCCGGATCATCTGCTCGATGGCGCTGTAAGGACCGGACAGCGTCTCGACCACGGCCTTGGGGTAGAGCTTGAAGTATTGCGACAGAACCTGGGGCAGAAGACTGGTGGTGATACTGTGCGGAAAGGCGACACGCAGAAGTGTATCCCCCGCCGCTCCGGCCTTGATGTCGGCAGCCTTCCGCTTCACGCGTGCAAGGACCTCCGTAAGCTCTTCCACTTCCGGCACGAGAGCTTTGGCCTCCGGTCTGGGAATAAGGCGTCCCTTGTCCCGGATGAAGAGTTCGAATCCGATTTCGGCCTCGAGGGTCGTCAGATGCCGGCTGATGGCGGATTGCGAGATCCCCAGAGTTGTCGATGCGCCGACCGTGGAGCCGGTCGCGATGATCGCCTTCAAGACTTCAAGTTGCTTCAGATTCATGGCTTAGACACGCTTCGGACGCTACACGCGCTTTCCGGAAATTTCATTGCCCTATCGCATTTCCTCATACTATTGCGCGCTTTCCTCAGGGGTGCCTAACTGCCGCCCACTATCCGAATGAAAGCGTCTTCATGCAACGTTATCTGCGGAAACCTTCGAAAGTCTGTATGGGCCGATCGTTTGAGCCGCGCCTGAGGGAGCCTCGTCGATGAGCGTCTTCATCGTCCGGCGCCTTTCGCAGAGCCTGCTGGTTCTTTTCATTACGTCGATTATCGTTTTTGCGGGGATCTACGCGATCGGCAATCCGGTCGATATCCTGATCGCGGGAGACGCAACCCCCGCCGAACGGGAGCAGGCGATCCGGGCTCTTGGGTTGGATCGGTCGCTCGTCGAACAATATGGCACTTTCATCTGGAATGCCCTCCAGGGCGATCTGGGCCGCTCCTTCGTCTTCAATCAGCCTTCCATCGATCTCATCCTCAGCCGCATGCCGGCGACGCTTGAGCTGGCCTTCGTGGCTCTTGCCCTCTCGCTCGTTTTGGGAATCCCGCTGGGCCTCTGGGCTGGCCTCCGGCCCGGCACGGCTCTCGACGAGACCGTCATGACTGGTTCGATCCTCGGCTTCAGCCTGCCGAATTTCTGGCAGGGGATGATGCTGATCATGATCTTCTCCGTCTGGCTCGGGTGGCTGCCATCGACCGGGCGCGGAGAGGTCGGATACTTCTTGGGAATCCCGACCAGTCTCGTGACCTGGTCCGGCCTGTCTCATCTCATTCTGCCGGCGCTCAATCTTGCCCTGTTCAACATCTCTCTCGTTATCCGTCTCACCCGAAGCGGCGTGCGGGAGACGATGCCTCTCGATTTCGTGAAGTTCGCCAGGGCCAAGGGAGTCTCCGAGCGCCGGATCGTATCAGTGCATGTTCTCAAGAACATCCTGATCCCCATCGTTACCGTCGTCGGCGTCGAGTTCGGAAGCCTCATCGCATTCGCGATCGTGACCGAGACGATCTTCGCCTGGCCGGGAATGGGCAAGCTTCTGATCGACTCGATCATGCGCCTCGACCGACCGGTCGTCGTCGCCTACCTGCTCGTGGTCGTGACCTTGTTTATCGTCATCAACTTCCTGGTCGACATCCTCTATTCCCTGCTCGATCCGCGCATCCGGCTGGGGAGCGCGTCATGACTGCCATCGCCCTCCGAAAGCCGAGCACGGACACGCTTCTCGGCCGTGCCTTCAACGGCCTCCTCAAGAGCCCGAAGGCGACCATTGCGGCGATCATCTTTCTGCTGCTGCTTCTCACGGCGGTTTTCGGGCCGTGGCTTGCGCCGCAGGATCCTTACGACCTGATGCAGATCAGCATCATGGATGCACGGCTTCCTCCGGGGTCGGAAAGCATGTCGGGCGGCATCTATTGGCTCGGCACGGACGGGCAGGGGCGAGACATGCTGTCGGCCATGATCTATGGCCTGCGTACGAGCCTCGCGGTCGGTGTCGTCAGCGGTGTTGTGGCCCTTGGGGTCGGGACTGCGCTTGGCCTGATAGCAGCCTATTTCGGTGGCCGTGTCGATGCGCTGATCATGCGGCTTGTCGACCTGATGCTCGGCTTCCCGACCATCCTTGTGGCACTGATGCTGCTTGCAACGATCGGGCAGGGCGTGGGCAAGGTCATGTTCGCCCTCGTGCTGGTGCAATGGGCGCTATTCGCCCGTGCGGTTCGCAGCACGGCTCTGGTCGAAAAGGGCAAGGAATATGTCGAGGCGGCAGCCTGCCTGGATCTGAGCAAGACCCGCATTCTCTTCGGTCACCTGCTGCCGAACTGCCTGCCACCGCTCATCGTGATCGGAACATTGCAGGTGGCGAATGCGATTTCGGCGGAAGCGACCTTGAGCTTCCTCGGAATCGGACTGCCGATCACCGAGCCGTCCCTCGGCCTCCTCATCGCCAATGGCTACGAGGTTCTGATGTCGGGACAGTACTGGATCAGCGTCTATCCCGGTCTTCTGCTGGTCCTCCTCGTCTTCAGCATCAACATCGTCGGTGATCGCCTGCGCGAGGTGCTGAACCCACGGCTCGCGCAGTGAGGGAGAGCGTCATGAGCCATCCAACTCTCATGGTCGAGAATCTCCAGACCCATTTCTTCACCGAGAAGGGTGTCATCAAATCCGTCGACGGAGTGAGCTTCGAGGTCCGCCGCGGAGAGGTGCTCGGGCTTGTCGGGGAGTCCGGATCGGGCAAGTCGATCACCGGCTTCTCCATTCTCGGACTAGTTGATCCGCCCGGGCGAGTCGTCGGCGGGCGGATCCTCTTCCAAGGACAAGATCTCGTGGGGCTGCCCGCCCATGAGATGAGGAAGATACGCGGCCGGCGGATCGCGATGATCTTTCAAGATCCCATGATGACGCTCAACCCGGTGCTCAGCGTCGGCACGCAAATGGTCGAAGCCGTTCTCGCACATGAGAAGGTAAGCGTCAGCGACGCGCGAGCAAGAGCCCGCGATACCCTCGGCATGGTCGGAATCCCGTCGCCGGACGAACGGCTCGCCGCCTATCCTCATCAATTCTCCGGGGGCATGCGTCAGCGGGTGGCCATCGCCATAGCCCTTCTGCATCGTCCCGATCTCATCATCGCCGATGAGCCGACAACCGCGCTCGACGTCACCATCCAGTCGCAGATCCTCGCTCAGATCCAGAAATTGTCGAAGGATCTCGGCATGGCGCTCGTGTGGATCAGTCACGATCTGGGAGTGGTCGCGGGCCTCGCTCACCGGATCGCCGTGATGTATGCTGGCCGCATCGTCGAAATGGGGCCGACTGACGACGTCCTCGACCGTCCCGTCCATCCCTACACGATCGGACTTCTGCAGTCGGTCGCGGCCAATGTACCCCGCGGCGCTCCCCTTCAGGCCATACCCGGCATGGCGCCGTCTCCGCTGAGCCGACCCTCCGGTTGCGCCTTCCGCACGCGCTGTGCCTTCGCCACATCGATCTGCGAGACCGAGCCGCGCCTCGAAAACGCCGGAAACGTTGCCTGGCGCTGCTTTCATCCCCAGGCGAGGAGAGCCGCATGAAGCCTCTGATCGAAGCCGTTCAGGTCTCGAAGCGCTTCGTTCGGGACCTGGACTACGCCGAGCGGCTCGTGCGTCTTTTGGGTGCGGATCTCAAGCCCCAGGTCGTGCATGCCGTCGACACGGTCGATCTGAAGATCATGCCCGGCGAGGTCGTCGGCCTTGTGGGAGAATCCGGCTGCGGGAAGTCGACCCTGGGCCGGATGCTCGCAGGCATCATGCCCCAGAGCGAGGGGGAGATCCTCTGGAACGGCCAAGACCGCCGCAAGCTCGGTCAGCGGGATGCCCGGGCAGCGAAGCTCTCCGCCCAGATGATCTTCCAGGACCCGATGTCGTCGCTCAATCCGCGCAAACGGGTGATCGACATCATCGGTGAGGCCCCTGTCGCCCACGGCATCGTGTCCCGGCGCGAGAAGGATTCCTATGTGGCCGGCCTCATGGAGCGTGTCGGGCTCGACCCCGCCTATCGTGAACGCTATCCGCACCAATTCTCAGGCGGCCAGCGGCAGAGAATTGGAATCGCCCGAGCGCTTGCGGTCAAGCCGCAATTCATCGTTTGCGACGAGTCCGTCGCGGCGCTCGACGTCTCGATCCAGGCGCAGATCATCAATCTGTTCATGGATCTGAAGCGCGATCTCGGTCTCACCTACCTTTTCATCAGCCACGATATCGGCGTCGTGAAGCACATCAGCGACCACGTCGCCATCATGTATCTGGGCCGCATCGTCGAGAGCGCACCGGCCGAGGAATTCTTCGCCCGGCCCAATCACCCCTATACCGTGGCTCTTCTCGACGAGGTGCCGAGCATCGCCAACCGGCGGCGCATCTTCTCACCCATCAAGGGAGAGATCCCGTCACCGCTCTCGCCCCCCAGCGGCTGCCACTTTCATCCCCGCTGCCCGCACGCCTTCGAACGGTGCCGCAGGGAAGCGCCGAAGCTGCGGGAGATCGCGCCGGGCCATATCAGCGCCTGCCATCTCAACGATTCCCAATCCACCAACAGACGGCCGGAAATCGCGGCCGCATCCTGATCCAGAAGGGAGAACCACATGAAACTGCTTCAACATCTGAAGAGCCTGGGCGCCACGGTCTCGCTGGCCGGGCTTCTCGCCCTGTCGCCGGCCTATGCGGCGGATCTCATCATCGGCAGCTCGACCGAGCCCTCGGCCCTTGATCCTCACTTCTCCCGGACCGGCAACAACCAGAACATCGCCGCTCAGATCTTCGACCGGCTCATCTCGCCCGATCCGAACCTGCAGGTGACGCCCGCTCTCGCGGAATCCTGGCAGAATGTCGATCCGACCACATGGCGGATCAAGCTGCGGTCCGGCGTCACATTTCAGGACGGCTCTCCGCTCACGGCCGAGGATGTGATCTTCTCGCTCAATCGGGTGAAGGACATTCCCAACAGCCCGGCACCCTTCACGGGCAATATCGGCTCCATCGCCAGCATGACGATCGTCGATCCGCAGACGATCGAGTTCAAGACGAAGAACCCCACACCCGACTTCATCGAGCAGGTGGGCCTCGTCTATATCGTTCAGAAGAAGCTTGCCGAGGGCAAGACGATCGAGGCGTTCAACGATCGTTCCGCAGCCATCGGCACGGGCCCCTACAAGGTCAAGGAATGGGTGCCCGGCGACCACATCACGCTGGTGCGAAACGATGCCTATTGGGGCAAGAAGCCTGCCTTCGAGAACGTCACCATCAAGTTCATCGCCAATGATGCCGCGCGCGTGGCGGCGTTGCGGTCGGGCTCCGTAGACCTCATCGATGCCGTTCCTCCGGGAGACGTGAAGACCCTGTCGGGCGTCGGCGGCGTGAAGCTCTGGTCGATTCCCTCGGCCCGCGTCGTGTACCTCGCCCTCGATGCGAGCCGCGATGAAAGCCCATTTGTCGTGGGCGCCGACGGCAAGCCCTTGAACCCGAACCCGCTCAAGGATGTGCGCGTCCGCCAGGCGCTGTCCAAGCTCATCAACCGCCAGCTCATCGTCGACCGCATCCTCGATGATGCTGGCGAGGCGGCAGGACAGATCGTACCCGACGGGATCGGCGGTGCCGATCCGTCGCTGAAGGCGCCCGCTGCAGATCCGGAAGGGGCGAAGAAGCTCCTTGCCGATGCTGGATACCCGCAGGGGTTCGGCCTGACTCTCCACACCTCCAACGACCGCTTCCCAGGAGATGCCGAATCCGCCCAGGCGATCGGACAGATGTTCGCCCGGGGCGGCATCAAGGTGAACGGCGTGGTGGCTCAGCCCTACAACGTCTATGCTTCAGCCGCGGGCAAGCAGCAGTTCAGCGCTTTCATCTTCTCGCTCGGAACGACGACGCCGACGTCCGCGACCAGCCTCCGCAACCTTCTGATGACTCCCAACAAGGACGCCGGCACGGGATCCTTCAACCGCACGCGCTACTCCAATGCGCAGTTCGACGAGAAGATGAAGGTGGCGACGTCGGAGTTCGACCCACAGAAGCGCATTGCCCTTCTGCAGGAGGCGACACGGGTCGCGATGAATGATGTCGGCGTTATTCCGCTGTTCTGGCCGAAGGTGTACTGGGCCTCGAAGGCGAACGTCACGTACACGGCCAATCGCGGCGAAGACCTGATGGCGACCCTCGCGGGAACTGCTCAATGACCTCTCAAGCTGCTCTGCCGTCCGTTGCCTCCACTGCACCTGCAGTGGAGGTCCTCGCCGATGATATCGTCGTGCATCGGGACGTTATGATCCGCATGCGCGACGGCGTCAGTCTCGCAACGGATGTGTATCGTCCGGCAGTCGACGGACGGCCTGTCGAGACACCTCTGCCTGTCATCATGGAGCGGACACCCTACGGCAAGACGGAGCGCTCGCGCTCCGAGATCGAGCCCGGGATGAAGCAACCCATGACGCGGGCCGAAGTCGCGATGCATTTCGTGAGGGCCGGTTTCGTGGTGATCTATCAGGATTGCCGGGGCCGCTATAATTCGGAAGGGACGTTCACGAAGTATCTGTCCGAGGGACCCGACGGTTACGACACCTGCGCCTGGATTGTCGAGCAGCCTTGGTGCGACGGCAAGATCGGCACCATGGGACTTTCCTATGCGGCGCACACGCAGGCTGCGCTGGCCTGTCTCAATCCGCCGGGCCTTGCCTGCATGGTTCTCGATTCCGGAGGCTTCTCCAGCGCCTATCGCACAGGCATCCGGCAGGGTGGCGCGTTCGAGCTCAAGCAACTCACTTGGGCCTATAATCACGCCAAGGAGAGCCCGGAGGCGCAAAACGATCCCCTCATCGTCGAGGCCCTCGAAGCGGAAGACCTCAAGGCCTGGTTCAGCGCCTTGCCATGGTCGGAGGGGCGTTCGCCGGTACGCTGGGTGCCCGAGTATGAAAGCTATGTTCTCGAACAATGGCGCCAGGGCTCTTTCGGCGATTTCTGGAAGAAGGTCGGCATCTATGCGGAGGGGTCTTACGACACGTTTCCGCAGATGCCGGTGGCTCTTCTGTCGAGCTGGTATGACGCCTATGTCCGCACGACCTTCGACAATTACGAGGGCTTGTCGCGGAACGGCAAACGCCCGATCTCGCTAATCATGGGGCCGTGGCTGCACGGCAACCGGAACACGACCTTCTCCGGCGACGTCTATTTCGGTGAGAATGCGACGATTGCCGGCAATGTCACGCCATCCTGGCTGGAGTTCCGCCGGCGGTGGTTCGAGCGCTGGCTCAAAGAAATCGAGAACAGTGTCGATCGCGATCCCTCCGTTCGCCTCTTCCTGATGGGCGGAGGAACGGGATGCAAGACCGATGCGGGCAAGCTCGATCATGGCGGCCGCTGGATCGAGGCAGCGCGCTGGCCTCTGCCTGAAACCGAATTCCGATCCTTCTACATCCACAATAACGGGCGGTTGTGCGAAACGGCGGCGGATGGAAGCGCCGCTCCCCTGAGCTACGACTTCGATCCGTCGGATCCCGTGCCGACCATCGGCGGTGCGTTGACGAGCGGCCAGCCGGTCTTCGAAGGCGGGGCGTTCGATCAGCGCGAGGCTGCGCAGTTCTTCGGCTGCCGCCATCCGGGGCTGCCGCTCTCGGCCCGTCGGGATGTCCTTTCGTTCGAGACGCTGCCGTTGGAGCAGGACCTCGCCGTCATCGGTCCCATCTCGGTCGAGCTCTGGGTCTCGTCGGATGCGCTCGATACGGATTTCACCGCAAAGCTGATCGATGTCTATCCGCTCTCGAAGGACTATCCGACTGGCTATGCCCTGAACCTAACCGATGGCATCCTGCGATGCCGCTACCGCAAGTCATGGGAGCATCCGGAACTCCTGACGCCGGGAGAGATCTTCCAGATTACGATTGAGCCCTTCGCGACGGCGAATCTCTTCAAGAGGGGACATCGGATCCGGCTCGACATCTCGTCGTCCAACTTTCCGAAGTTCGACGTGAACCCGAACACGGGTGAGCCTGAGGGCAGGGGGCGCATACGCAAGATCGCGCGCAATTCTGTCTACTGCGATGCAATATATGCCTCGCGGGTTATCCTGCCCTGCGTCCCGGGGGAGCACATCATGAGCCTTGGGCGCTCTTCGTCACGAAGGGGTTAGAGGCCGGCGTATCGCGCGGCCCTTTGGGACCGATGCTCTAGAATACATACCGGCAGTATCAAGGTGGATATTTTTCGATGCCGGTAGCCGGCTACTCTTCCCACTGACATTCAAATGTGATCTTCTCCCTCAATAAGAGACGCGAGAAGCGCGTTCAGGGAGGATGTTGAGTCCGTGGAAAGCTCTGCTTTGGCCGCGATCGATGTCGAGCATCTGCAGGTCAGCTACGGCAGCCAGCGGGTGCTGCACGGGGTCAGCCTGTCGGTCGCTCCTGGCGAGTTCATCGCCATTCTGGGTTCGTCCGGCTGTGGGAAGACCACATTGCTACGAACCATCGCCGGATTTCACAAAGCCTCCGGGGGAGCCATCCGGCTGTCCGGCCGCGATGTGGTGAATACGCCGCCCGAGAAGCGCGGTATGGCCATGATGTTCCAGTCCTACGCCCTCTGGCCGCACATGACCGTGCTCGGCAATGTGGGTTACGGGCTCCGCCTCCGCGGCGTGCCGAGGGACGAGATCCGCGCCCGCGTCGCCAAGGTGCTGAAGATGCTTAATCTCTCCGGCCTTGAGGACCGGAGGGTGACAGACCTTTCGGGCGGGCAGCGGCAGCGTGTGGCTCTTGGCCGGGCGCTCGCCATCGAGCCGGAAATCCTGCTGCTCGACGAGCCTCTGTCCAATCTCGACGCCAAGGTGCGGGTCCAGCTTCGGTCAGAGATCAAGACGCTCCAGAAGCGTCTCGGCTTCACGGCGATCCATGTCACGCACGATCGGGAGGAGGCCATGACCATGGCCGACCGGATCGTCGTGATGGATGCCGGCCGCATTGCGCAGGTCGGGGCCCCGAAGGACGTATATGACCATCCCAGCTCCCCCTTTGTGGCAAGCTTCATGGGGGCGGAGAACACGCTTAGCCTCGATATCCGGTCTTCCGCTTCCGGCGTCGAGGTCCGCGTCCCTGAAGGCCGCCCGGTCGCCTATGACAAGGAGGTGCCTGTCGGCTCAGTGACGGCCTATTTCCGCGACGATGTCGCGTCCCTTGACGATCCGGATGCGCAAATCGACGGATCGATCATCCTTCCCGGAAAAATCACGCAGAGAACGTATCCGGGAGGACACTACAGGTACGTGGTCGCGGTCGGCGATTGTCATTTCACCGTGACGGACCACCGCTATCACGAGATCGATCGCCCGGTGGGCATGCGCCTGCCGCTGGCATCATTGCACCTGTTCCCTGATACCCAAGCAACGGGAGGAAACCATGCGTAAAGGTCTATTGGCTGCGGGCGTCGCAGCTCTTCTGATGACGGGCGCGGCGCACGCGCAGACGCTCAATGTCGCCACCGCGGGCGACCAGAACATGGTCGACTATATCAAGGATTATCTTGGCCCGCTTTTCGAAAAGAAGAATCCAGGTGTGAAGGTCGTGGCCGTTGGCACCGGCCCGGGCGACGGCGGCTCGCAGAAGATCTACGAGAAGCTCTCGGCCCAGAAGAACGCCAACACGCCCGCGGATTTCGACGTGGTGGTGATCCACCAGAAGGCTGCGGGAACGATGGTGCAGGAGGCCCTGCTGAAGAAGTACCGCGACAGTCTTCCCACAGGAAAGCTGGTGACGCGTGACACGGCGACCAACTCTCTCGGCACCGACGTCTCGGGCTATGTCATGCCGATGTTCCACTCCCAGACGGCGCTGGCCTACAACCCGGACCTCGTCAAGAACCCGCCTAACACCTACGTGGAGTTGCGCGACTGGGTGAAGAAGAACCCGAAGCAGTTCGGCTATAACGGCATCAAGGGCGGCATGTCCGGCGTCGCCTTCGTCACGGGCTGGGTTTCCGCCTTTGGCGGCGATGCGGCAAAGCTCGAGAAGGGCCCCTACGATGCGGCCACCAAGGCGACCTGGGACAAGGCACTGGCCGATCTGAAGGAGTTCAATTCGTATGCCTTGATCACGCCCGGCAACGCCGGCACGCTTGATATGCTCAACCGTGGCGAGATCGCCATGGGACCGGTCTGGGTCGATATGTTTTACACCTGGAAGGCCGACGGCAAGCTTCCGCCGAACATGCGCCTGAAGCTCGTTTCCCCCGGCATGCCCGGTCAGCCAATGTACTACGCGCTTCCTGCGAAGACGCAGCACGAGAAGCTCGCCGCCGATTTCGTGGCGCTTGCGACGAGCCCGGATGTTCAGGCCGAGGGAATCGTGAAGCGGTTCAACTGGTACCCCGGCATCGATGCGAAGAACCTCGAGGGGAAACTGGATCAGTCCGCATGGAACGCGCTCTTCGCCGATATCCCGCCGGAGGCCCTTTCAACGAACGGCAAGCCGTTCCCGATCGCACCTTACTTCAACGACATCCTCGAAAGCTATGAGAGGAAGGTTGCGAACTAATTTCGCCTCTCGCGGGTAGCCTGGAGAACAGGCTACCCGCTTCTTTCAAAGCATGATCCTGGGACATCGTAATACTCCAAGCTATGGCGAAATCTTCATTCTTCGGCCTTCTGCTCATCGCGCCCGCCCTCGCGATGATCGGGGCGCTGTTTCTGTATCCCCTCGGATTCTCGCTGGTTTCCGCATTCACCAACCCGGAGAGTGGCGAGCCATCGCTCATGCATTTTCAGAGGGCCTACGAACTTTACTCCACCGATATTCTCTTCACGCTGTTCATCGTCATCGTCTCGACATTGCTGACGGGGATCGCCTCGATCGTCATTGCGGGCATCCTCACCCTGGGCGAGACGCCCTGGCTCGTCGCGGCCCTTCGCAATCTCTACCGCTGGCCACTCTTCATCCCGTTCATCGTCGCGGCACAGTGCATGCGGACCTTCCTCGCCAAGAACGGACTCATGAACAACACCTTCGTGGCGCTCGGGCTGATGGAGCCGATCCAGGCCACGAGCTTCCTCGACTGGCGGGGCATCATCATCACCTTCGTGTGGAAGCAGGTGCCTTTCGTGACGCTGATGCTTGCCGGCGCCATGGCGTCGATCGACCGCGCCACCATCGAGGCCGGACGCAATCTCGGAGCCTCTCGGGTTCGCGTCCTGATCGAACTGGTTCTGCCGCAGGTGATGCAAACGCTCCTTGTCGGTCTGGTTCTGTCCTTCGTTACCATGCTGTCGGTGCTGTCCGTGCCGATGATGGTCGCCGGCTCGCAGCCGACCATGCTGACCGTGGACATGGCTTTCCGCATCAACTCCTACGGTGACTATGCCACGGCCAACGCGCTCGGCGTGATCTCCTATGTCATCGCCGGAACGGTGGCCTGGATCTACCTGCGCTATAACGTCAAGCGTGAGGTGCAGGCATGAGCGGGAAGATGCAGCTCTCCCAAGCGGAGGGGTATTCCCCAACGGCGCGTGCGGAAGCCCAGTCGCGCAAACCGGCACCTGGCGAGTCCCGAGCCAGATTCTGGACTTTCGGCTCGACGCTGCTCAAGGTCCTGGGGCTTGCCGCCTTCGCGTTCCTCCTGTTCGGCCCGCTTGCCAATCTCGTTCTGTGGTCGGTCGCGGAGCGGTGGTATGCGCCGTTCAAGCTGCCGGTCGCTTATGGCATGCGTTACTGGGAGGTGGTCTTCCGCCCGACGGGCGACGCCATGTCGTCGCTGGTGACGAGCGTCAGCATCGCCTGCCTGACGGTCCTGGTCGCGCTGGCGGTGTCGGTTCCGGCGGGATATGCTTTGGCGCGCCTCAGGCTGCCCTGGCGCACGGCTCTGATGATCCTCTTCCTCCTGCCGCAGGCCTTCCCGTCGGTGGCGATCTACATCAACGTCGCCCGCGTCTTTTATGGTCTGGGCTTGACGGGAACGATCCCCGGCGTCGTTCTCGTCCACGCCGCGCACGGTCTGGTCTATTCCGTCTGGATCGCCGCCGCCGCCTTTGCGGCCGTCGATCGAGATCTTGAGCTGGCCGCACGCAACATCGGCGCATCGCCTCTGCGCACGTTCTTTACCATCACGCTGCCGCTGGCTGCGCCTGGCATCATGGCGAGCGCGATCTTCGTCTTCCTGGAATCACTGGACGAATTCACAGGGACGTTCTTCGTCGGTGTGCCCCAGGTGACGACCCTGCCGCTTCTGCTCTACAATGCGAGCATGGGCGGCAATTACCAGATCGCCTCCATCACGGCGCTCATCCTCCTCGTGCCTTCCGTTCTGTTCATGATCGTCATCGAACGCTTCCTGAAAGCCGACGTGTTGAGCAAGGTCGGCCAGTAAGACGTTAGAAACATCATGCTCAGAATCATCACCTGGAACATTCAATGGGGTCTGGGGATCGACGGGAACGCGGATCTGAGGCGCCTGGTCGACGAGGCACGCGCGCTTGCGGATTTCGATGTGCTCTGCCTTCAGGAGGTCGCGGATAACTTTTCCGATCTGAAGGGCAACGACGGACGGAACCAGTTCGCCGAAATCGCAGGCCTGCTGCCGGACTTCACCGCCATCGAGGGCGTGGCACTCGATATTCCGGACGGCACCGGAGGCCGGCGTCGGTTCGGGAACATGATTCTCTCCCGTTTCCCCGTGGCACAGGTGCTGCGCTATACCCTGCCATGGGAGGCAGCTGCGACCCGCAACATGCCGCGTCTCCTGCTTGAAGCGGTTGTAGAGACCCCCTCCGGCCCCCTTCGTGTCATGACGACTCATCTGGAATACTCGTCCGAGAAGCTGCGGCGCGCGCAGGTCGAAGGCATCCGCGAGGCTCACCGCACCGCCTGTGAGCGCACCGTCACCCTTCGCGAGAATGGCCCCGGCACCTATGCGCTGTTCCCCGCGACGCCATCGGCCGTGCTAACCGGCGATTTCAACATGCGGCCGGACGATCCGGTGAAGCAGCGGGTCTCGGAGTCATTCGACAACGGAACGCCTGCGCTGCTGGACGCATGGCGGGCGGCTCATCCGTCGGAGGCGCACCCGACATCGTTCTGTCTTTACGAGCAGTCGAACGGACCTCCTCATTGCTGTGACTTCGTGTTCGTGACGGAAGATCTCGCACCGAGGATCAGAAGGGTTCACTACGATCAGGAGACACAGGCCTCCGACCACCAGCCTGTGCTGGTCGAACTCGATATTTGACAGAGCACAGCCAGACGGATTCCTGACGAAGTGCCGTCAGCGCTCCGCCGATCGGCGCGGCCCGCTGTCGATCTGCTGGCCGATCAATGCAATCGCCTGCTGGTAGACCGATGCTGCGTTCCAGGCCTGGATCACCCGGAAATTGGGCTCGCCGGGTTGATATCCCGCGCCTGCACGCCAGCCATGGGCCTTGAGGAAATTGGCTGTCGCGGTCAGGGCATCCGCCGTGTTGTCGAGATTGCCGCCGTTGCCGTAGTTCAGGATGCTCTTGGGCATGAATTGGGTCTGGCCGATCTCCCCGTGCATGGAGCCGCGCGCGCTACTTGAGAGCACGCCGCGGTCGATCAGTGTCAGGGTTGCGTAAAGCTGATCGGTGAAGAATTCCGACCGTCGGCAATCATACGCGAGGGTCGCTACGGCCGACAGTGTATGCTGGTTGCCGCGCTGGCTCCCGAAGGCCGTCTCCATGCCCCAGATAGCGATGAGTGGCCCTGGTGGGACGCCGTAGCGCTGTTCGAGATTGGCGAAGAGCGCCGCATTCGATTGCTTGAGCGAGCGCCCGCGCGAGACGATGGCCGAAGCGCCGCGCTTGGCCATGAACTGATCGAGCGACAGCCTGAAACTCTTCTGGCCGCGGTCGGCCCGGATGGTGGCAGTGGCATAATTCGTCGCCATGAGAGCGGAGATAGTCCCCGGACTGATTCCGTTGGCCCTTGCTTCGACGGCGAATTCCCGCTTCCACTCGTCGAAGCCGGCCGCGCTACTACCGCATTGCGCAGCACTCACCGCGCCGGCCATCCCGAAGAGCGATGTCAAGGCCGTGAAGGCGGCGATCCCATTTTGCCAGCCCCTCATCATTCCGGTCTCCTCCCACGTCGTTTAACCGGATGAAACGTTGCCGCATCATCCCGGCCAAGTTGAGGCATCATTGTCAAGCTTCGTAACGCTTAGTCGAGATGAACGGTTCCCAAGGCGAAGCCCGTTTTGTCGTGGGTGATCCAGACGGCTCCGTCTCCGAGCATCATCCCCTTGTCCCGGACGAAAACACCCTCGAACGTGGATTTGGCGACCGCCTCCCGGACGGAGGCGTTCATGACGGTCTCTTTCGCAGCGATCAGCTGATCGCTGTTGCGGATGGTGCGCCTGACCCTGCCGGTCACCGCCAGCGGATAATGGGTCACGCGGGAGAGGAGTTCGGCATCCCCGGATCGGAAGGCGGCCTTCACGCGCCTGAAACCATAATAGGCCGCATAGGGATCGAAATTCAGAGCGCGATAGCTGGCCTCGATCTCAGATGTCAGCTTGGGCCGCGAGAATCCGGATTCCGGTGTTCTGACCGGCAGATCCAGGGAGCGCCGCAATTCCTGCACGAGGAGGTTCAGCGCTCTGTGGCGGTCGTAGAGTGTCTGGAGTTCCGGTGAGCGTGTCTTGCCGGATCCGGTTGCGAGCGATCCCGTGATCTCCTGTTTGACGGCCTTTGCGTCTGACCCCGTGTTGCGCCACTCCCGTGACCCAGCCACTTCTTCCAATTCCGCGTCGAGCTGATTCCTGGCGATCCAAACCCTTTCCTCGACCTCGGCCAACACCTCCTCGTGCGAAGGCCTGAAACCGGGGCCGCGCCCGAGGTCGGAGGGCAGGGCCTTCATGGCCTCTTGGGGCTTGGGACCCTTCGGCTCATCGGACGGATACCGCGGATCGATCTTGTAGGTCCGCCCGTAGACCCTGACGAAGAATGGATCTGCCTGAGCCGGAAGAGCGACGAGGAGCGTCAGCAAGCAAGCGAACAGTCCGAGGATTCTGGCGGTCATGCCCGTCATCGCGTCTCCGCTTGATGAGGAAATCGGCCGGCGCATCGCCTACCTCCGACTTCAGAGGGTGAAACGGTAGAACGACATGTGGCCAAACTTGCGGCGGCTACAATCGAGCGGCCAGCAGAGGCGTTAATGGGCCTTTCGCCTCGTGCTCCGTGACGGAGCCCGCAGGCGATATCGTTGCATGTCGGTGCGGTCGCGGTTCCCAATTTTGTCCTGCCGCTCGCCGGTCAAGACCGCAACGATGTCGTCACGCACCACCGGAAAGATCCGATAATACTGGTGACTCTGGAAATCCTGTCTCGGGTCGATGGCGTCGCTGACATCCACTGCGGTGACCTTGTCGCTGATCATCGCCATGTTCTCCGGTCCGTCCACACCTAGGCGGGGGCCGTTGAACTTGGTCACCGAGCTCAAGGTCGAGAGGATCCAGTCCTTCTGCGTATGATACACGGTCACGCGATTGCCGAGGCGCGGCAGATATCGCAATTCTCTGACGTCGTCGAAGGCGTCCTCGTCTTCATCCGCTGCAGCCAGGACGATCTGATCGAAGGTCCGGCGCAGCCGGTTGGGATCGGGCGCCTCGGTTGGCAGGGCCACCAGAGCCGGGAAGGGACGATCATCGGCATCCATCGCGGGAGCGTCGACCGTGCGAACGTATTCGCGCGGCTCGCCCTGAGGCACCTGCATCAAGGCCTGCACGGCATAGCGGAACGCATAATTCCCCATGCTGTGGCAGATCAGATGCAGCGGTTGGCGGCACATATCCCGGCGGGGAAGATTGTCGATGAAGTCGTAGAGAATGCGCATCGTTCGGGCAATGGCAACGCCAGAGGCCCGCGCAGTACCGCGATCGTGAAAATAGTCATTGTAGGGCAGGGGCGTCGGCAGAGCTGAGCCAATGGAAGGCCAGGTGAACGAGAACACGTTGGCATCGATGCCGTAGAAGTTGATGATCGTTGCGGCGCGCTCGATGGCTTCCTTGAAGGTGTTCGAAAAGCCGTGAATTACGACGAGGGTGGGGCGCCCTCCCTCCTGCATGTCCTGCCGCAGTTTTTCGAAGATGTCGCGGCTGCCTCGCTGGATCGTCGGTCCGAAGAGTTGTTCCGGTGCGACATAGAGCGAGCCCGGAACGAAGCCGGAACTCGTTGCGGTGACACTCGCCTCTGCGCTGCCGAACCTCACCGCCGTGCCATCGATGGGTCCGGGCTCCGAACCGAAATCGATGATCGCAGCGCCGCTCGCGTCGGTGAGCGGCATGCGATTGGTCGCGAAATAGACCGTCACATTCTGCGCCATGGCCTGTCTCTCCACCCAAGGGTAGTGTCTCACGACCAAGGCTGTGAGTCATCCAGCCGGCGCTGAGACAGCGCCGGCTGGCAATGGCTCACTCGGGTGAAGCTAGTTCACTTTGCGCAGGACGGCGTTGCCATCCTCCAGAATCCGCTGCGCCGCGTCGTTGATCGAGATCTGACCGAAGGCGACCTGATCGGCCACCTTACGCATGACGTTGTTGTCGAACTCGACGGCTCCGATGGGCACCGGCGGAGGATAATCGCTCACCTTGTCGGCGAGGAGATTGACGTAATCCACGGTCGCGCGCTCGACCTCGTTGAGGTTGGGCAGGATGGCCTCGCGCACCTTGGGCGACATCGGCACACCGCGTTCGACACCGAGAATCTTACCCGCTTCGATGTCGTTGACGAAGAAGCTGATGAAGGCTGCCGCCTTGTCCGCATTCTTGGTTGTCGATCCAATGCTCCAGATGAGAGCCGGACGGTAATAGTGACCGGATTTCGTGCCGGGTCCGGACGACGGCACCATCGTGATCCCAAGCTTGTTCTTGGTGAGAAGCTGATAGCCGATGAGCTGGTTCGAATAGGTGAGACCCATGGCCGATTTGCCAAGAGCCAGCGAATTTCGCTCGATCTGGTTCTGGTCCAGCGTCTGTACATCGGCCGGAACGCAGCCGTTGCGCTTGCGCAGATCTTCCCAGTAGCTGAACCACTCCTTTGCATCGTCCACAGTAAAACCGAGCTTGGCATCTTCCGTATAGAGACGCTTGCCCCGCTGACGGAGCCAGACGTCGAACACGTAGTGATACCGGGCGCCGTAGGGAGCACCCCAATAATCGGGACGTCCCACCGCCTTGGTGAGATCGACCGCCATATCGGCAAACTGCTTCCAGGTGGTCTCGTGGGTCGGCGGCTTGATGCCGGCCTTCTCGAAGACCGTCTGGTCGTAGAAGAGGGAGAATGAATTGAGGCCCAGTGCAACGCCGTAGATCTTGCCGTTCGCCCGGCAGAGGTCGACCATCTTTTCGCCGAAGCTGGAGATGTCGAGCTGCTTGCCGACGAAGTCGTCCATGGGCTTTGCGGCACCGCGCCCGGCATAATCGGCGAGACTGCTCGGTTCCAACTGGAATACGTCGGCGATGTTGCGTCCCGCCATCTGGGTGCCGATCTTCGCCCAGTAATCGGCGCCGACAGGTTCACCGGCGATCTCGATGCCGGTGCGTTCAGTGAATAGCTTGCCCACGTCAGTGGTGCGCCTTGCCCGGTCGGGGGACCCCCACCAAGTGGCACGCAGCTTCACGGCCTCTCCTTGAGCCCAGCTCATGCCAGGCGCATTGACGGCGGCGGCCCCGCCGAGCGCCAGAGCGGATTTCAGTAAGGTACGACGATTAAGATCAGTCTTCATGGCTTCCTCCCATTCGCTTCTCACATCATTCTTCGCGAGGGAGCGAGAAGCACGCTCCTCGACGAGTGTTGTTATAGAAGTCAGGTCGCGCTGGCCGGGCGGTCCCGCACCTCTTTCAACATTTGACAAAATACGGCTGCATCGACCCGGAACTGTTCGGGGCTGTCGTCCCGGACGAATTCCAGCATCGCGAAACGGTCTCCCGGCCAGCGCGTCGCCGGCGCTTCGGTCAGGATCCTATCCCAGTACGCTCGCTGATCGGCCAACGGATAACGCTTCTTCTCGCTGTCCCATGCAAAAACATGGACATGCGATGTCTCAGTTCCGATCGCGCGGCTCTCATCGAGAGCGTCCTCAAGAGGCAGGCCGGGACGCGGCTGCCAGTAGAGAAACACGTTGGGGTCGTCGATCTCCTTGATGAGCCGCTGGCTCGAGGCGAGATCGTCCGTCAGGGAATTGGGGTGATATTCGAGGGAGAGCGTGATGGACGCATCATCCGCCAGCCGGGCCATGCGCCGGATCAGCGAGACGGTGTGCTGACGCTCCTCCGCAGAATAGGTCACGGAATCGCGGTTGCGGTATCCCGGCCAGATGCGGATGTTCGGCGCGCCGAGAGCCTGTGCTGTTTCGAGGACGACGGCGAAGGCGGCCTCATTGTCGCTTGGCGGTGCAATGTAGGACCCGTATGAGATGACGGAGAGATCCGCATCTTCGGTCATGTGCCGGACGCGACGTGCGAGGTCGAATTGACCGGGGGGAACGTGAACGTCGCCCACCCATTCGATCCCCTCGATGCCGCACTCCGCGGCAAGCTCGACGATGGCCTCAGGCGCGAGCTTGCGGAATGTGACAGAGCACAGGCCAGGCCGGAACGACGTCATGCCATTGTCTCCAGCGCGCTTGCGGTGATGGCGGAGCGCAAGGGAAGCCCTCTGACAAACCGCTCGATCTCCTCGACGATGAACTCGCCGAGCCGCTCCCGTTCATTGCCGATGGCACCGGCAATATGAGGCGTGAGAAAGACGTTCGGAAGATCGTAGAGGGCAGAGGATGCCTCCGGGACTTCCGGATAGGTGACATCGATGATCGCATCGATGCGGCCCGTGCGCAGCTCGTCGATCAGGTCGTCCTGATTGACGATGATGCCTCGTGCCGTGTTGATGAGCGTGGCTCCATCACGCATGAGCGCCAGATGTCTGCGGTCGATCATCCCTTGAGTCGACGGCAGGGCAGGAGCATGAATTGAGACCACATCCGAGAGTCGCATCAACCCGTCCAGCGAAACGCTCTCCGCGCCGAGGGCCGCAGCCTCTCGAGCACTGACATACGGATCATGAAGAACGATCCTGAAGTCGAACGGCTCCAGAAGATCGATGACGCGGCGTCCGATGCGCGAGGCCCCGACAATGCCGATCGTACGCTTGAAATTTCCAACCGGTTGCGAGGTTAGGGGAAAGGTCCGGTTGCGGTTCCTGTCCGAGCAGTAGATGTCGCGCAAGCGGAAGACCTGCTTGTTGGCGAAGATGATGGCCGCGAGCGTGAACTCGGCGACGGGGACGGCATTCGCCTCGGCGGCGTGAGTTACCGTGATCCCCGCATCCAGCACATCCGGCGACAGAAACCCTTTGACGGTGCCCGCCGCATGGGCGATCAGCTTCAGCTTCGGCGCCAATTCCAGAATGTCTCGTCCGATAGCAGGACAACCCCAGCCGGTGATGAGGATCTCTGCCTGGCGCAGCACATCGGGTCCTGACCCTTGCGAGAACGACCGGAGGGGATTCGGGGCAAGGATGGTGCATAACTGTTCAAGCCGGTTCAGCAACTCTGGCGTGAGGACACCCTCCGTCCGGGTGGGGTCCATGGCGAGCGCGACGTTATAGGGGCGGGTCACGGCGCCATCCTCCAGGCGAGAGCACCGACGCGCTGGCTGCCCCGTGAAAAGAGAAACTCGAGCTCATCAATTCTCGGTGCGGTTGGAATGTCTTTCCAGATCCTTATCACGTCCGCCGGATCGGGCAGGGCGACCGCGGCCGTCGTCAAAACCGTTTCCCCGCTCGGGATTTCGCCACGGAGCTGAGGCACGAAGGTCTTCGGATACAGCAGGTTGGTATTGGGAGGGGCTTTCAATGCGATACCACGACGCTCGATCGTCGATCCCAGATCGGCGATGCCGCTGAAATCGCTAGCACCGATGACTAGCGCTGTGCCACTCCGCTCGTCGATCCGTTCCAGCATCCGGTATGCGTCCGCCCGTGGAATGGCGAAGCCGCCTTCAGCAGTAGCCAGCGGATGAGGCGTTCTGATCCTATGGATACGGATATGCCATGGAGAAGCCGGGAGGAGCCACGTTTCCACCTCGACATCGGACCAGGGGCGCCATCGGGCATAGAGGACACTCCCGGCTATGCGCGCCTCGTCATTGGTCTCGCGCACCCGGAAATGCCGGCCATCGTCGCTGAAGGCCAGTATCCCGTCGAGGGCCGCTCCCTCGAAGATGCGCTCATCGCTCTCGACGCTGAAGGCATAGCGGGAGGAATAGACGAACTTGGCATATTTCTCACTGCCGAACCGCATCTGGAGATTTTCCTGACCGGACGACAAGGCGATGACGTTCCCAGGTGGATGCATCATCACCATGCCCGGCTGCGGCTGAGGGGATGGCTCGGAGAACACGGGAGCTGGCGCTTCCTCCGTCGTCCAGAACGGGTGTGTCGCGGGCAGCGCAAGCGGCAGGAAGGCCTTGAAGGCCCAATAGGGAGAGCCTGCCGAATTGTAATTCTCCGACATCAATAGATTGGCGTAGCCAAATCCGACGGTGAGCACGCCGCTCCGGTCGGTAATGGGAAGCTTCGCCCACCAGCGCAGGTGGCGAAGGTAATAGCCCTTCACCTCGCCCCAGGGCATTGCCTCTTCGTCCGCAAAGGCAAGAGCTGCCCAGAAACCGGCGCAGGCAAAGCGGTAGGTCATGCTGCGGCCGAAGACGAGGGTGCCGCCGTCATCCGCGAACCAGTGCCGGATGTTCGGCGCGAACAGGCGCGCCCATTCACGGAACCGATGCTTCCGCTCCTCGTCCGTTGTCGCGAGGGCTGCGTAGATCAGCCCGTAGAAATGCATCGCAAACGGGATGTAGTGGTCGACGCGAGGAACATTGCCGTCGCGGTACCAGCCGTCGCCGAGATAGAATGCCTCCAACTCCTGAAGGTATTGTTCGGTCAGCGTGCGGTCGAAGTCGATGCCGACCCGCTCGAGGCCGAGATCGATCATCACCCGGAAGAATTTCCAGTTGTTGTCGGCGAACTGGTGAGGGCGAGCCTCCAGCAGATAGGTCGCGACGTTCCTTCGCGCCCGCTCGTCAAGAGGGGCCCAGAGATGCTCGGGCACTAGGCGGAGAGCGAAGCCGAGCGCTGCCAGCTCCACCATCCTCTGGTCTCGGTCGGTGACCTTGCCCCAATACTCGGGATGCTCGGGATCGGTCCCATTGGCGAGCCCTTTCGCGTAGAGCGGCCAATGGGGGAAGTCTCCACCGCCGGCGGCATAGGGCGCCAAGCCCCAGAGCGGCCGTGCAAAGCCTTCCAGATCCGCGGCAGCCTGATCGAAATGGGCCGCCGTGGCACTGAGGCTCACGCGGGCGCCTCCTTCCGAGAAGGCCGGCAGAAGCGGATTGAAGAGATCCAGAAGCGCCTTTTCGACATCGTCTCTGGTCTTGAGCGGGTTGCCGGCGAGAGGATTGGCATGAGCAGGGGCATAGGTCATGCCGAGAGCACTCCATCTTCGATCTGCTTGGATTGCGCCTGCACCGTTGCGCCCTCGACCAGCCTGACAGCCAGCTCCACCTTGCGCGGCCCGGCACTGGGATCGGCGATGCGTCGCTGCATGAGGTAATAGGCCTCTTGCCCGATCGCCTCCCGATCGACATGCATGGTTGTCAGGCGCGGCATGGTCATGGATGCGCAGGGGAGGTCGTCAAACCCCATTACGGCGAAATCCTGAGGAATTGAAAGATGATGATTGGTGACGGCTTCCATGACGCCAATGGCCATCATGTCGTTCATGCAGAAAGCCGCGGTGAAACCCTGGTCCTCGAGGAGGATCGCCTCCATCGCTTCGCAGGCCGCCGTACTGGTCCGCGATGAAGATGAGGGCAACTGGACGATACGCGTTCTCACGCCGTGCTTCGCAGCCGCCGACTCAAAGCCGCGGATGCGCTCCCGGATGGTGTGCCGGTGAGACATCGTGAAATGAAGGATGTTCCGGTGGCCTGTAGCAATGAGATGCTCGGTCGCAAGCCGCGCTCCATAGAAGTTGGCCGGCGACACGCAGTCGAATTGAAGATCGGGATCGTTTCCGTTGACCCAGACAGTCGGGATGTTGGACTCTCTGATCCAGCCACAGAGATCTTCCGGTGGATCAATGCCGACAAGGAAGATGCCCGTCGCTTCGGTTTCCGACAGGGTTTGCTTCAGCTCGGATATTTTCAGGAAAGAGGATCGAACCAGTCGCGGCAGGAGCATTCCACCCGAACGCGCCGCGGCGCCCCGCAGGCCGCTGAGAATCCCCTCATAGAAGACGCCTAGCCCTCCTGTTGCCTGATCGACCGAGATGACAGCGACCGACCGTTGGTTCTGCGGTTGAGCACTCGGCACCGGGCGGATATTGTAACCGAGCTCGGAGGCGATCCGGATCACTTCATCGCGGACATTCGTGCTGATGCCGGGTTCGTTCGCGAGGACACGCGATACGGTGCTCACGGAAACGCCGGCGAAGCGGGCGATATCCGTCTGTCGCGGGCGACGGCTGAGGCTAACTCTCGTCATGTCCTCTCACTGTTTTTCTTCATTGCATAGATTTGTTGCGCAGTAGGCGGTCAGTTGCAACACTCATGCAAATGCAAATTTTTGCATTAATCGCGCTGCAATTGCACTGCAGTCACATTTGTATCGAGCAGACGGATTCGGGCGGTGCGGCTAGCGTCGCAAACTGCCGACCTGGGTTCCGATCAAGGCAGCTGAGACAATCGCAAGGCAGCCTATGATGAGGGAGAGTGTCGGGACGATGCCGAAGTAGAGATAATCGGCGACGGAAGAGAAGACGATCACGACATAGCTGAGAGGGGCAAGGATGCTTGCCTCGGCTAGCTGATGAGAGCGGAGGAAGCAGAACTGGCCGACTTGGGCGAGCATACCAATGATGAGGAAGGCGGGCAGATCGCTCAAACCCGGGGGAACCCAAACGAGTGCCGCCGGGATGGCCGTCAGAATGGCAAGGCCAAGGGCGTGGAACACCATCAGGACGACGGCGTGTTCGCCGGTGAGGCGACGGGTCTGGACGACGCTGAGGGAGCCGAACAGGACCATGCCCAGGGCCGCCAGCAGGCCCCAGTCCCAGCTCATCGATCCGGGCTTCACGATGAACAGCACGCTGACGAAGCAGATAACGGACGATATCCAGTGCCGCCGCAGGATGCGCTCTCCCAACATGGCGGCAGCAAGCCCCAGAATGACGAATGGACGGGTGAAGCCGATCACAGTCACGAGGGTCAGGGGCAGGGCGGCCGTGGCCGCATAATTGCAGCACAGAGCCACCGTGCCGCACAGCACCCGACCGACATGCCCCTTCACCTGCTGGGTATTGAAGACCTCGATGCGGTAACGCCAGATGAGCGGCGCAATAAGCAAAATACCGACGACGGCACGGAAGAAAACGAGCTGGATCGCGGGAAAGGTTGCGCCAGCCTGCTTGATGACACCCATCGAGATGACGACGAGCACCATGTCCACCAAGGCAAAGACCGCCCCCTGTCGGTTGGCGACATGCCGGTCCTTGACATCGGTTGGAGGCATCATGACGGAGGAGGGCCTGATCTGGGCAGTCCTGACATGGAGTAGGCTGCTTGGGCAGTCTCGTTCGATGCCGTTAATATCAGCTTATCGGCTGCAAAAGGCGGCCAATAGGGGCATGCGGACTTGCTCCGGGTCCCCCGGGCCCGAGAAGATGGCTACCGCCGCTCGATCACCGTGTATTCCGCGTCGATCACGTCATCCTGAGGACGAGACTGGGCCCGGTTCTGCGGGCGAGGGCGGACCTGACGCACACGCCGGCGAAGGTAGAAATACATGGCCGCGCCGCCGGCAAGCATCAGGGGGAGCAAGACAAAGAGGCCGATCAGCATTATTGCCAATAGGGCAATGCCCGCCGCAGCCACGGCCAAAATTCTCACCAGAATGGTCAGAATGCCACCGGAACGGGTGGTCATCATTCGTGTCCTAAAAACCGCGTAGTCCAAAATGGATCCTCCAATTGCGGGAGCGCTCGTCGGCGCAAGAGCAAGAGAGGTGTCCGACATCGCGAGCGGCGCCCCGCTCGCCAGAGGGGCCCGGACCCCTAGGCCACGCTAATGTGGGCGGAGAATTGGGCGGATGCAAGGCCGAGGACAATAGTCAGAAGCAGATTGGAGTGAAACGCATTCTGGACCTCTGAGCAGAGACTCAGCTGCATGTGCAAGACCGTCTTGCTTCAAATTTCGGCAATGAATTGTCCGTGCTGCGCACCAACCTAGCCCGGACAATGCACAGTTCTGCAGCCAGTGTGGGCGCCTCTCATTCCAGATGCTTCGGTACCGGATGTTTCTTCGATCGAACCGGGAGCATGGAAAAGTTAGAGTATTGAACCACAATTGAATGCCAGATTGTGGTTCAATGTCGTTTTCTGCGTGCCTAGTCAGAGAACACTTGGTGGTTTGACTTCAAATTCCACCATCACAGAGATGAAATTCTGCTGAGCAAAGCCGACGAGAGATATGAGTGTCAGGCGGTGCGGCGTTCCCAGTCAAGTGAGCGATCGAAGCGTTAGTTCTGATGTAAATTACAGAATAGAATTATTCAAATCTGAGAGATTTGGATTAAAATAATTAAAAACTATAGTATTTGACTCTTCAATATTCGCTCTGATAGCGGAAGCCATCGTCGTGATATGAAGGTTTCCGTTGTGAAATTACCCCTTGCGTTGCTGGCGTCATCGGCTCTTGTTTTCGTTTCAAGTGAAGTGCTCGCTCAGGCGCCTGAGCCGCGCGCCATTCAGCTTGACGAAGTGACGGTTGAAGGGAGCAAAAACGGGCAGGGTGGCGACCTCAGTGCCAATGGCTATGTCGCTACTTCGACCAACGCTGCAACCAAGACCGACACTCCGATTCTCGAGATACCGCAGTCGATCTCGACAGTGACGCAGGAGCAGCTCGAGGACCGCAAGCCTCAGACATTGCTCGATGCACTATCATACACTCCTGGCACGCGGGTCGGCAGTTATGGTTTCGATCCTCGTTATGATGCCTTCAGCATCCGCGGCATCGATGTCACCTATACCGGCGTGTTCCGTGATGGCCTGCGCCAGGTGAACAGCCCGAATGGCCTGTTCCGCCTCGAGCCCTACGGTCTGGAGGGAATTGCAATTCTGAGGGGGCCTGCGGCTTCGATTTATGGCGCGAGCAGCACCGGCGGCATTGTCGATCTGATTTCGAAGCGTCCGACTTTTCTATCCTTCCGCGAAGTCGAGGTCCAAACCGGTTCCTATGGGCGTGTGCAGGGCAACTTCGATCTGTCCGGTCCCGTCAATTCCGACAACACGTTCTTTTATCGCCTGACCGGTCTCGTGCGCGACGCGGGCACCGAGATCGACGCCGTCAAGGATGATCGCATCTTCATCGCCCCGGCCTTCACTTGGTCGCCGAACGATGCAACGACGCTGACGGTCCTTGGCGAGTACATGGATTCGACCACGGGCGGTACCGCGGCCTATATCAACAACTACGCGACGGATGCTGCGGGTAATCCCACCAGCCTATCGATCGGGGCGACCCGTGTGTTCGCCGGTGATAAGCGCTACAACGATTTCCGTCAGAGACAGGGGCGGATCGGCTATGAGTTCGAGCACCGCTTCAACGACATGTTCACCCTGCATCAGCGCACGCGGTTCTCTGCCCTTGGCACCAACCAGGAATATTATTTCGGTGGATCGGGCCTCACCCGAGAGAACAATTGGGGGGTCGTCAGCGATACCTATCTCGAAAGCCGCGTGAGAACAGGCGCGGTCGATCATACAATCTTGACCGGCTTGGACATCAGTCGCTTGAGCTATGTCTCCAAGCAAGGTTTCGGCATCGTTCCCATCGGAACCGATCCGGTGCTCTCCTACCGGGAGGATCAGACGCAAACTCTCACTGGAATTTACATTCAGGACCAGCTCAAGTGGCAGAACTGGCGTCTGACCCTTGGCGGTCGCCACGACTGGCTGTCGAGCGAGTTCGACAGCGCAGGATTCCAGTTTGATCGCGATGACACCAAGTTCACGGGACGTGCCGCTCTGGGCTATGTGACGGATTTCGGCCTCGCGCCCTATGTGAGCTGGGGAACGTCCTTCACGCCTAATCCGGGAACGGTCCTGGGAGGTCGCGTGGCGGAGCCGACGACGGGTGAGCAGGTTGAGGTCGGCGTAAAATACGACCTTCCAGGCATTAATGCATCCCTTCGCGCTGCCGTCTTCGACATTCACCAGAATAATGCGGTGGTCTACCAGGTCGTCGATGGCATCAACCAGCAGGTTCAACTCGATCTGCGCTCCCAGGGCTTCGAGCTCGAAGGTGTCGCCTCGTTGACGGACGGTCTGAATGTCCAGGCGTCCTATTCCTATACCGATGCTCGAATCGAAAAGCTGACTCCGGAAACCGTAGGCAATCGGCTGACGAGCGTTCCCTATCATCTGGCATCGGTCTGGCTCGATTATACGGTTCAGGAAGGGCCGGCGAGGGGCCTCGGTATTGCCGGCGGCGTGCGCTATGTCGGCTCCAGCTTCGGCGACAACCTCAACCGCCTCGTGATCGAGAACGAGCCACGCACCTATCTCGATGCGGCTATCCGCTACGATCTCGAGAATCTCAATCCGAGCCTCAAAGGCATGCGCTTCCAGGTAAATGCGACGAACTTGCTCGATGAGGATGGTCAGGTCTGCACGTCCAACTACTGCTACTTCGACGAGGGCCGCAAAGTCATCGCAAGCCTGCGGTACCGGTGGTGAGGATGGCGGCTCCTGAAGCGCGTCCCGCACGCGGTCTCGGCTCCCCACTTGCTGTCGTCCTTGCGATCGGAGGACTGTATGTGGGGCAAAGCATCATCGGAGGAGTGACCTTCAGCGCTCTTCCGAGCGTGCTCCGCGACCGCGGGCTGCCTCTCGCCCAGATCGGGCTGACCTATCTCGCGGTTCTGCCCTGGGTGCTGAAGTTTCTCTGGGCCCCGGCGATCGAACGTTATCGGCTACCGCCAACCGGCCCAAGCCGCTCGCGCTCCATCGTCCTGATCGGCGGGCTGATCTCGGCCGCGTGCTTCATCCTGGCTGCTGCAATCGGCCCGACCCGTTTCGTGCCGCTCATGGCCATTCTTATCGTGGTCGCGTTCGCGGCCTCGACCGTAGACATCGCCTGCGACGGACACGCCGTCGAAAGCCTGTCGGAGCGATACCACGGTTGGGGCAATGCCGCTCAGGTAGGAGGTGCCTATCTGGGTTCCGCAATCGGCTCGGGACTTTTCCTGGTGCTCGTCGCGCGGGTCGACTGGGCCAAGGCCATGATCGTCATGGCGGTCCTGCTTGTGATGCTCGGACTGCCCTTCATCCTGTCGCCCGCGATCACGCCGGTAGACGGCCGGTCCCATAGACCATCCTTGCGCGATGCGTTGCGCCGTACCGGGATGCGCAAGGGGCTGGCGCTGGCCGCACTCTATGCCGTTTCACAGAAATGGGGCTTGGCGATGCTCGGGCCGTTCCTCGTCGACTCCGGTCTCGATCTGGATTCGCTGGGGATCGTCAATGGGGCTGGAGGGATGATCGTCGGTTTCGGCTGCGCTCTTCTGGGTGGAGCCCTTGTTCGGCTTTGGGGCGCACGAGCGATCATGGTCCTCGCGCTCGTCCTGCAGGCGATCGCCTTGTCGGGGCTTGCGGCGGCGGCATGGATCGGCGGAGCATCTCAATGGGTTCTGCTCGGGCTCGCGCTCGCCAGTTCATCCGCCATCATGGCGCTTGGGTTTGTGGCGCTTTATGCACAGTTCATGGGGCTCTCGGATCCACGTCAGGCCGGGATTGATTTCACGCTGCTGCAATGCATGGATGCGCTCGTCAGTATGATCGGCGGCATCGGTGCAGGCTGGATTGCGCAGCATTTCGGCTACGGCGCCTGTTTCGGACTTGCGGCGTTTCTCGTCGTCCTCGCGATTGCTCCCGTGGCGATGCTGAGCCACCGGTCCAAATTACACGTGAGGAGTGAAGTCAGTTCGGAACCTCGCCAGCCGCTGCCGCAGCAATCGTGATTTTTTGCCGGATGCCAATGGCAAGTTGAAGGCTTCCGCATCGACCACGTCATGCGCTGTTTCTTCAGATCTTCGTTCTACTGACAGACATCCACCCAATCGGCGCCGACGAGGTCGGCCATACGCTGAGGATCGATGCGCACTGCCGTATGGACCGAGCCAGCTGCCGGGACCACTTCGTCAAAGGCTTTTAGGGAAATGTCGCAATAGATCGGAAGGGGCGTTGCCAACCCGAATGGACACACCCCTCCAACGGGATGTCCGGTAAGAGCCTGAACCTGTTCCGCGTCCAGCATGGAGGCCTTGCCGCCGAAGGCTGCCTTGACCTTGCGGTTGTCCAACCGGGCCGTGCCGCTCGTAACGACGAGAAAGCTTTTCTCGCCGACTCGGAGGGACAGAGTCTTTGCAATCTTTTCGGGTCCGACGCCATGAGCCTCGGCCGCCTGGATCACGGTGGCAGTGCTCGTCTGCATTTCAATGATCTCGATATCCGGTGCGTTTTGGGCCAGAAAGGCGCGAACGGATTCAAGGCTCATAGCCGAAGGATTCCTTTGATGAAGGTGGAGGAGGCGAGGGGCACACCACAATAGGGCGTCCTACACGATGCTATTAGGATAGCCGTCATTCCACGCTCTATGCAAATGTGTTTCTAGCCCCCGCCTGCCGGATAATCGGCTCCCCGGCTTGTCTCCGCCCAGGCTTCGACTTCCGCAAGAGTTTCCTTGAGTTTCTCCCGGACGCCGTCGAGTGCAATGGCACCCAGGACAAGATGCTTGGGCGGATCGTTTGCCTCGACGACCTTGATGATGGTTTCCGCCGCCCGAACGGGATCACCGGGCTGCTTGCCACTGTAGTTCGCCGTCGTTTCGAGGCGGGCGCCGACCGTCTCCTGGTAGTCGGCAATCGTCGGGCGCCGCTGTTGCAGAGATCGGCCTGCCCAGTCGGTGCGGAAAGGCCCAGGCTCGACGCATGTCACCTTGATTCCAAGCGGCGCGACCTCTTTTGAAAGGGCATCGGACAGACCCTCCACCGCATGCTTGGTCGCCGCATAATAGCCCGAGCCTGGATAGCCGATGAATCCGGCCTGCGATGAGATATTGACGATATGCCCGCGACGACGGGCTCGCATGCCGGGAAGCACTGCGCGGGTCATGGCTGCAAGGCCGAAGACATTTGTCTCGAACTGAGCGCGGATCTCCGCGTCATCACCTTCCTCGATGGAGGCTTGGTATCCATAGCCGGCATTGTTCACGAGCACGTCGATGGAACCGAAACGCGTCTCGGCCTCTTTGACGGCGGCGGTGATGTCGTCGTTTCTGGTGACATCGAGCGACAGGGCCAGAGTTCTGTCCTCATGTCCGCGAGTCAGATCCTGCACGCGGCTGACGTCGCGGGCCGTCACCACGGCGCGCCAGCCCCGTTGCAGCACCAATTGAGCGAGTTCCCGCCCGAATCCGGTGGAGCAGCCTGTGATGAACCAGACGGGATTCTCATTGAGCGGCATGGACAATTCCTCTTCGGGATGGGTTCGGAACGGGTGGGATATAGGCGCCTGCCTGAAGGAGGGAATAGTCGTGACGCACCGGAACGGGAGGGTCGCTGAGCGACCCTCTCATATATTCGTTCACTTTGCTCCCGCTTGAGGACGCATCACGCCCTTGTCATCCCGACGCAGGGGCGCCGATTGCTTCGGGAGTGGGGCACCAGGCGCCTCGGCAACCGTGACCCCGTGCGGCCAATCGGCGGGTGCGATGGCCACGTAGCGGGCATAGCCGCCTGTGCCACCCAGGGGCTTGGCGAAGCCGATGGAAATGAGCGCTCCGGCCTCCGGAAGCTTGTCGAGATTGGCGACACCCTCCGCTTGGGTGAAATGGTTGTGCAAAAGCCAAGCCTCGCCCTCGAGAGTCGGCGTCGTGTCCGTGTCGAGAGGCTCATGCCCGTGGAACAGGATCTTGCGTTCGAGATGCAGGAACTTGAGAGCATCCAGGCTGACGCCCGGATGCGGTTTGCTCGCAAAGCGAGCGGGGTCGTTCCAGCCTTTGTACCAGTCCGATCGGACCATCACGACGGCGCCTTCCGGAACCCGTCCATTCCTACTCTCCCAGTCCCGAATATCCTGAACACTCAGGTGATAGCCTGGGTCGGCTGTCACCTTTTCATGAATCGGGATCACGACAAGCGGGCGGATTGCGTACGTGGCCGGAAGGTCGCTGATCGTTGCACCGTATTCGTCCCAATGGGCCGGCGGATCGAGCTGGGTCCCGTACTGATCCGTGGTGAGCAGGTAACTCGTGGCGACGAACCCATGCTTGGCATAGGTGTATTCGTCGCCCTTCGCGACATAGTTCGGGATGTCTGCCCCGGCCGTCGTCGCCTTGAACTCCGCATGCCCGAAGCCCGGCCAGACTGGCTGGACGGGTGCGAAGGCATGGGTGAGGTCGATATGCTTGGCGCCTTTGATACTCTGTTCGTAAACGGACCAGAGCCCTGTCTGAGGCTGGGCAGGCTGCTGCGCGAGGGCAAGCGATGAGATGAGCGTGCCTGTGAGAAAAACGGCTGCTGAGGCGTAGTTCGAGATCACGATAAGCTCTCCCTTGGCTAGGCCCCACCATCATTCATCCATGTCCGCCCCGGTTCAATGCCTCATTGACTTGGCCTCTATGCGTTCCGGTAATCGACGAGCGGCTCGTGATAGATTGCGGTCAGGAGACGCCCGTCGCCCTTGACCATACCGCGATACATGCCTGAGCAGTTGAAGGGTAGGGACACGTTACCGGCATGATCGACAGCAACGATGCCGCCGGAACCTCCAGCCGGAGCCAGCATGTCGATCACCACTACGCGCGAGGCTTCCTCCAGGGACTGGCCGGCATAGCGCATGCGAGACGCGATCTCATGAGCTGCCGCATAGCGGATGAAGATCTCGCCGTGGCCTGTGGCGGAGATCGCGCAGGTCTCGTTGTCCGCCCAGGTTCCCGCGCCGATCACGGGGCTGTCGCCGACGCGTCCGGGCGCCTTTGCTGTCATGCCGCCGGTGGAGGTGGCTGCGGCAAGATTACCGTGCCGGTCGCGGGCCACTGCGCCGACCGTGCCGTGCTTGCGTGACTCGTCCTGGTCGTCGGCGCCGCCTTTGCGCATGGCAAGCGTTTCCTGCAGAGCGTTCCAGCGCTGATCGGTATAGAAATAGGAGGCTTCCTCGAAGGTGAGCCTCTGCCTGCGGCAGAACTCCATGGCGCTTTCGCCAATGAGGATCACGTGATCTGAATGATCCATTATGGCTCGCGCCGCAAGAACCGGATTGCGCGGGCCGCAGATTCCGGCGACGGCGCCAGCCGAACGGTCACGCCCATCCATGACCGCAGCATCCATTTCCTGCTTGCCGGCCGATGTGTAGACCGCGCCGCGTCCGGCATTGAAGAGCGGCTCGTCCTCAAGCGCCATGACGGCAGCCGACACCGCGTCGAGCGCGCTGCCACCGTCGGCCAAAACGACGCGACCGGCATCAAGAGCATGGCGCAGGCCCGCATGATAAGCGGCCTCCCGCTCAGGCGTCATCTTGCTGCGCAGGATCGTGCCGGCCCCGCCGTGGACCGCGAGGGCAAAATCGTTGTCGAGAGTCTTGCTGCCGGTCATGGCTTTACGGTTCCGGTGAGAGGGTTTTCAGGGCGTCGAGGAGGTGAGGGCGATGATGGCCCCCGCGGCCTGTCATCGGGCCTGCCGCGACGAGCGCTTCGAGGACGGCCTCCTGCGTGGCATCGGCCATGGCCTCGAAGAGGAGGTCCATGCGGTTCTCATTGAGGATGCGGAGATCCACGAGAGCGGCTTTCTCGTCATGCGACAGGATGTTGCCGGTTGTGAAGCCGAGCGCGATATCGCCGCTGCCATGACCCCAGAAGGAGCCCAGTCGCGCCAACCCAACGCCAGAGCGGCGGATGACCCGCTTGAGTTGCCGATCGCTCAATGGGATGTCCGTAGCGGCAATGACGATGATGGAGCCTTTCTCCGTGGCTCTCTTGTCTGCGGCAGCCATTGAAGGTGCAACGGTTTTGCCATCAGGAAGGCGCAAGTCGCCAGCGCGGCCGAAATTAGACAGGACAAGCACGCCCAGGTGGAAGCCTTGCCCGTCGAGATCCAGCCGGCGGGAGGACGTGCCGATGCCGCCCTTGAAGCCGAAGGTGCTCATGCCGCAGCCGGCACCGACGGAGCCGACTTCGAATTGCGATGAAGCATCCTCCAGGGCAGCACGGGCGTCCGCTTCTGTGACCGCGAGAGCCTGAATGTCGTTCAGGTATCCGTCATTGCACTCGAACACGACCGGATTCACGGTGGCGGTCTCGCGGCCGATATCCGGGTTCTGCTCGATGGCATGGCGCACGAGCGCCGTGCAACAGGTGCCGACCGAGAGCGTATTGGTGAGAAGAATGGGCGTTTCGAGCGTGCCCAGCTCCTCCACCTGCACCAAGCCCGCACTTTTACCGAAGCCGTTGAGAACATGAACGGCCGCGACCGGCTTCTCGCGATAGGGATTGCCGACATGCGGAACGATGGCGGTCACCCCGGTTCGGGTATCGCCATCGATGAGCGTGCGATGGCCGACGAGTACGCCCGGAACATCAGCGATGCTGTTGAGGGTTCCTACCGGCAGGCTGCCGCAAGCGAGGCCTGCATCCCGGGCGCGGGCAGTGCGGCTCATCAGGCGCATTCCGCTTTCACAAAGGCGGCGATTTCCGCGTGCGTTGCGATCCACACATCCGAGCGCCTGGTGATTTCTTCCAGGAGCTTTTCGAGGATCCAGATGCGCGAGCGGTAGCCGGTCACGTGTGGATGCATGGTGAGGAGGAACAGTCCGCCTTCCTCGTAGGCCCGCTCGAATTCGCGGAAGAAGATATCGTAGACGGCTGCCGGTGGCGTATGCGGGCGCAGGCCGTTGAAGCGGTGCATGTTGAAATAGACAGCATCGTCACGGATCCACTCCACGGGAAGCTCCACGATGCCGGTGGGTTCGCCCTGTTCCAGCAGCTCGTAAGGATCGTCGTCGGCCATGAGCGAGGAATCGTAGAGAAGGCCGAGCTCGCGCTCGATGCGCAGCGTGCTTGGGCTAAAGTCCCAGGACGGAGTGCGCAGGCCCACGGGCCGGACACCGGTGATCCGCTCCAGGGTATCTGCCGAGCGGAACATCAGGTCGCGCTCGATTTCGTAAGGAAGCTGGCTGTTAAGTTCGTGGATCCAGCCGTGGATGCCAATCTCGTGACCTTCCGCGACGACCCGGCGCTGCTCGTCCTCGTAGAGGAGGGCGGCAACGGCTGGAACGAAGAAGGTCGCCTTGGCATCATATTCGGCGAGCGCATTGAGAATGCGCGGCACACCCTGGCGGTTGCCATACTGTCCCTGTGACATGCGACCGATGGATTTGCCGCCATCGCGCAGCTCATTCGTCTCGTGATCGGAATCAAATGACAGAGCGACGGCGCAGCGGGCCCCATTCTTCCACTTCGCCGGCTTCATAGAGCGGCCTGCGCGCACGTGATCCACCTTGCTGCGCCAGGTCTGCTCGTCCCAACGCCAGGGCTGGCTGCTGATATCGTCCATGATTTGTCCTCAAATTCCTTAGCTGAAAATTAATTCACCCGATCCAGGTCTCACGAGCGTCCGCCATCCGCGGAAATGATCTGCCCGGAGATCCAGGATGCCGCATCGGAGACCAGGAACATGACGGCGTTCGCGATATCCTGCGGGTATCCCAGGCGGCGTGTATGGATGCTCTCCACCAAGCGCGCCTGGCCTTCAGGGCCGTAGCTCTCCCACTGGCGTTGCGTTGCCGGGTTCGACAGCACGAAGCCGGGGGCGACGCTGTTGACGGTGATTCCATGAGGACCGAGCTCGAAGCTCAACTGCTTCGTCAACCCGACGAGCGCATGCTTCGAGGCCGTATAGGCCTGAATTCCCGTCAGGCTCGGGCGCAGGCCTGCACCCGACGAGATGTTGACGATGCGGCCGAACTTCTGGCGCTTCATGTGCGGAGCCACCGCCTGCGAGCAAAAGAAGGCGCCATGCACATTGGCCTCGAAGAGAACGAGCCAGTCCTGCTCGCTCACTTCATCAATGGGTTTGGCTACCTGACCGCGCACGCCGCCAGCGCAATTGACGAGGATGTCGATTCCGCCGAGGAACTCCGCCATCTCGTCAAAGACGCGGCTGACCGCGGCACGATCCGCAAGATCGAGGGTGCGGGTTGCCTCGGCGCCCGCTTCCGCGGCCACGCGCAAGCCGGTCTCGTCCATGTCGAGAGCCCAGACATGCGCGCCTTCCGCAGCAAGGGACTGGACGATGGTGCGGCCGATTCCCTGTGCCGCTCCGGTCACGGCGACACGGCGATTGGTGAAGTCGAGTTTCATGGCGTCAGCATCGCGTCGAGAGTTGACCAGGATTGTTCGCGCCGCCCGTCCTCGATGTCGTGGATCAGTTCGACCAGCCTGCTGATGGAAGGCGTCGGAATACCCGCTTCCTGGCCGAGGGTCGCAATGATCGCGATCTGCGCGTCGACCTCGGTCTTGCGCTTGCGCACGGCAAGGTCGCGCCAAATGCCGGAATGGGTCTTGGCGGTGTGCCGGTTGAACTCGGCCATGTCGGCAACGGAGCGACGGGCGGCTGCCTCGTCCGCTCCCGGCATGAAGGCATCGGGGTCGAATCCGTTAAAGCCCAATGGCTTCACGCCGCGGGCCTTTGCCACCGCCATCACTTCCTGTCCAAGGCGGTGATAGACCGGGAAATGCCGCTCGGAAGCGAGGTTCTCGGACATCGAGGCATTGGTCAGCGCGGTTGCAAATAGCAGGGAGCCGTATCCAAGCTTGCCCCAGAGATAGCCCCAGATGTTGTCGGTGAGCACTGCCTTCGGCTCGAAGATCGACAGCAGCCGATGGTAGTCGCGCACCGCATCTGTGACTTGTCCATCGAGACCGCCGACCGCCACCGCTGCGCGGTTGCCGAAGAGAATGCGGCCGGGTTCCAGCCAGTCCGCGCCGAAATTGACGAAACACCCTATCGTTCGCTCGGCTCCAACTTCTTCGGCGATGACGATCTCGTTGAGACCGTTCTGTGCGGACAGAACCGTCCCGTCAGAGTCGAGATGCGGTTTCAGGGCGCGCACCGCATCCCGGGTATGATGTGCCTTGACGGCAAGGATGATGCGTTTGAACTGACCTGTGACCTCGCTGGGCAGTGCAGCCTTCACCGACTGACGGAAGGTCTCGACCGGGCCTTCGATGAAAAGGCCGTCCCTCTTCATCGCCTCCACATGCGGCTCGACGATGTCGACGAGAAGCACATCTTCGCCGGCCCGGGCGAGATAGGCGCCAAGCGTGCCGCCGATGGCGCCAGCGCCCCAGATCAGGATCTTATTCTCGTTCATCACCAGTTCTCGATCAGCACGCGGGTTTCGTCAATGGCTACCGACCAGATGGCGTTCATGTCTTCATCGGAGCGCTGGAAGTAGCCGCCGAAATTTCCGTCCTGCAGGATCTCGCGGACACCCTCTGGGTCGAATGTCCGCATGCGCTCCAGGTCGACCATCGGCTTCTGGTAAGAAGGCTGCTCGATGCCGGGCAGGCGCGTCCAGGGGAAGTTCTCCATCCAGGAGGCGTGAGAAGCAACCGGATCAATCTGCTTCACCTTCTCGAAAGTACGCGGCGCATTCCACCAGTTGTGGAATTTCACCCGGCAGTCTGGATTCGCGCCCATCCACTCGATGGCAGCGGTCTGGCCCGGCGTGTTCCCGCCATGGCCGTTGACGAAGAGGATACGGCGGAAGCCGGTGCGCTTCAGGGAATCGAGAATGTCTGTGATGATCCGCAGATAGGTGTCTGCTTTCAGCGAGATCGTGCCGGGATAAGCCATGAAATAGGGTGTGATGCCATAGGCCTGAACGGGGAAAACTGGCACTCCAGTCGGTGCGGCAGCTTCCGCAGCCACGCGTTCCGCCAGGATGCTGTCGACGGACAGGCTCAAATAGGCGTGCTGCTCCGTGCAGCCGAGGGGAACGACGGCGCGATCATCCGTCTTCAGATATTCTTCCACCTGAAGCCAGTTCATCTCACTGATTTTCATGAAGACATTTCCTCTTGTGAAACGATGGATGAGCGCAGCCGCTCGATCACGGGGAGAAGCGTGGCGCGGATGGCATGGGGATCCGGCACGTAGCGGAACTCCATGGCCTGGCGATTTTCCGGGAGCATCTGTCTGACGGTCGCCTCCGCGCCGCTGGCATAGATCGCCACATCGACCTGGGACAGGAACGCTTCCAGATCGGATGCGGTGATGAGACGTACGTCGACGTCGGAAACATGGGGTGCAAAGCGCAGCACGCCGGGCTTCATCAGGGCGGTGAATTCGGGAAAGATCGATACAATGCCGATGCGGGCCATGGGATCGATCATGGCAAGCTGCGCCCGTGTCTCCTCAGATGGAATAAAACTTAAACCCACGACCGGAATACCGTTGGGGACAAGATGCTCGACCTCGCCGCGACGATGAGCAAGGGTGACGCAGATATCGCAGGGCAGGGGAAAGCTCTCGCCCGCGTGCAGGGCGTCCACCGTCGTCACGCCGATGGTATCACCCGCGCCGAGATAGTCCTGAATTCGGTTGGCATATTGCTGAGTCGTCTCGACGAAATTGCCAACCATGACGAGGCGCAGAGGCCGTGTCAGTGTCGGGCCCCGGGCGGCGCGAGCGTTCACCAGCGACGACACGACAGACGGCGCGAGCCCAAGCTGCTCGGCTTCGTTGAAAAGCGTCTCGATTCGGCGCTGAATCTTCCGGATCGCGGTCGAGCGCAGGCCGTCGCTGTTGTGCCCATCGCCGACATAGGTGCCCGCACCCGGTTTCGCCTCAATGAGCCCAGCCTCGCGCAGCTCCCGGTAAACCGTTGCGACAGTCATATGCGCGATGCCGGCCCGCTCCGCCAATTCCCGCACCGAGGGTAGGCGCTGGCCGGTTGGCAGCTCGCCCAAGGCAATACCAAACTCGATCAAGCCGCGCAGCTGGATGCCCAGCGGCACGGGCAGGGAGCGGTCGAGGGCTCCCGCGAGGTTGGCAAGGATGCGCTCATCCGGCGTCTGTTCCGTGTCGCTATAACGGATGCCTTCATAAGCGTCAGATGCTGATTCAGGTTTGGGCAAGGTACTGTTGACTTTTCTTGTTCGAGTGACCTACCGTTCTAATCGATAAGAACACCTTGGACGAAAAGCCAGGGTATTAGCAAGAGGGGAAGTGAAGTGAAACAAAACTTCAAACTTGGTGGATCGCTCGTTGCTGCTCTCGTCCTCGGAACTGTCCTCGGCGGCTCGGTTTCCGCGCAGACCCTGACCATGGGGCTGCGAGCCGGCCCCGACTCGATCGATCCGCATTGGTCGACGCTCGGCAGTCAGGCGGAGGCCCTGCGCCATATCTTCGATACGCTCGTGATGTCGGACGAGAACTTGGGATTGAAGCCCGGCCTCGCGACGTCCTGGAAGCCCATCGACGACACCACCTGGGAGTTCAAGATCCGGGAAGGTGTGAAATTCCACGATGGATCGGAACTGACCGCCGAGGACGTGAAGTTCTCGATCGATCGCATTCCGGTCGTCACCGGCCCCATGAGCATGACCATCTACACGAAGCAGGTGGCGGGGACGAAGGTCGCCGATAAGTACACCCTGCACGTGAAGACCAAGGCTCCAGCGCCGACCCTGCCGAATGATTTCATCCGCCTCTTCGTTGTGTCGAAGAATGTCGGCATGGAAGCCCGCAACGAGCAGTTCAATTCCGGCAAGGCGGCTATTGGCACCGGGCCGTACAAGTTCGTCTCCTGGGAGCCGAAGGGCGATCTCGTTCTCGAGCGCAATGATAACTACTGGGGCGGAAAGCAACCCTGGCAGAAGGTGATCCGTAAGGAGATCCCGAGCGATCCGGCCCGCATGGCAGCGCTGAAATCCGGCCAGGTCGATCTCGCCAACTACGTACCGGCTACCGACTATGCTGCTATGCAGAAGGACAAGTCGGTCGATACGTTTGTCGCCGACTCGGTCTATTTCCTGAATCTCACGCCGAATGTGAAGGAGGCCTTGCCGAGGAAGGTGAAGGTCGACGGCAAGGAGATCGATGCCAATCCGCTGCGCGATCCCAAGGTGCGTGAGGCCATGGATCTCGCCATCGACCGCAAGACGCTGGTTCGCGTCGTGCTGGAAGGTCTCGGACGCCCGGCCAACCAGCTGATGCCCGCCAATTTCTTCGGTGGCAACAAGAACCTGCCCGAACGTCCCTATGATCTGGCCAAGGCTAAGCAGCTTCTGGCCGATGCCGGCTATCCGAAGGGCTTCGAGATCGACTTCCACTGCACCAACAACCGCCTGCCGGGCGATGGCGCGGTGTGCGAGGCGCTCTCGCAGATGTGGGCCCGCGCCGGCTTGAAGGTGAACGCGAATGCGCTCAACGGCACCGTGTTCTTCCCAGCGCAGCAGAAGGGTGAGTTCTCCCTGTGGATGAGCGGCTGGGGCACGCTGACGGGCGAGGCGAGCTATACCTACGGTTCGCTGGTGCACACGGCCGATCCGCAGATTGGACTCGGCGCGTTCAACAAGCAGGGTTATTCCAATCCGGAAGTGGACAAGCTGCTCCAGGAAGGCGCACGCACCATGGACGATCCAAAGCGCCGCGCACTCTTCGAGAAGGTAACGGAAATCTCCATGAAGGATCGCGCTCTGATCCCGACGGTTCAGATCCAGACGGTGTGGGCCGCCAAGAAGGGCATGCTCACGATCCCGGCGCGCGTCGACCAGGAAACCCTGGCCTATGAGATCAAGCCGAAGAGCTGATCGTATCGAAAGCCGGTCGGGGCATCCCGGCCGGCCTCTTCCGGAGGGAAAGCGCTTTCCCTCCGGCTTTTTGATTAATGGACGTCAGGGCATGTCGGGCAGCCTCTCCCTCACGCCTCGGTGTCCCGGCACCATGCACGAGACAGCATGATCGGTTTTTTTATTCAGCGCGTCCTGCAGGCGCTCATGGTCGTGATCGCGATGTCGATCATCGTGTTCCTCGGCGTCTATGCCATCGGCAACCCCATCGATGTGATGATCGATCCTGCGTCCGATCAGGCCTTGCGCGAGGCTCTGATCCATCGCTACGGCCTCGATCTTCCCCTGTACCAGCAGTACTTCGTGTTCATGAACAACATGTTGCACGGAGATCTCGGCGAATCCTTCATCTATCGCCTGCCGGTGCTGAACCTGATCTGGTCGCGCTTCCCGGCGACCCTGGAGCTTGCCCTGACGGCCATGCTGATCGCCACGTGCCTGGGCATCCCGCTCGGCCTGTGGGCTGGATACAAGCCGGAATCGCTTTCGGCCAAGGCCATTATGGCGTTCTCCGTTCTCGGTTTCAGCGTGCCGAGCTTCTGGGTCGGACTTCTCCTCATCATGACCTTCGCGGTCGAACTCGGCTGGTTCCCGTCGGGCGGACGCGGGCCGACCACCCAGGTGCTCGGCATGAATCTGTCGATTACCTCGCTCGAGGGTTGGAGCTACATCATCCTGCCGGCGTTCAACTTGGCGCTGTTCAAGCTCGGCCTTCTGATCCGCCTGACGCGCGCGGGCACCGCCGAGGTGATGAGTTCGGATTACGTGCGCTTCGCCCGCGCACAAGGCCTCTCCGAGAGCAAGGTTGTCGGACTCCATGTGCTCAAGAACATCTCGATCCCCATCGTGACTGTGTTCGGCTTGGAACTCGGCTCGACGCTGGCCTTCGCGGTGGTGACGGAAACAGTCTTCAACTGGCCCGGCATGGGCAAGCTCATCATCGACTCGATCACGGTGCTCGACCGTCCGGTGACGGTCGCCTACCTCATCCTCGTGGTGTTCCTCTTCGTTATGATCAATCTTGTTGTCGATCTGGTCTATGGCCAGCTTGACCCGCGCATTCGGGTAAAGGCGGCGTCATGAGCAGTTCTCCTACAGTCGCGCTGCCGGCGGAAACCGGCTGGACCCGGCTCTCCAACTTCTGGTCGGATTTCCGCCAGAGCCCGGTTGCCGTTGCGGCCCTGATCGTCGTCGTCGTCGTGGTTCTCATGGCCCTTCTTGCGCCCTTCGTGGCGCCGCAGGATCCCTATAACCAGGAAGCTCTCGACCTGTTCGATGCCCGCCTCGAGCCTGGAGAGGTCGGATCCGGTGGCTACGTCCACTGGCTCGGCACGGATGCCGCTGGGCGAGACCTCTTCTCCGCCATTCTCTACGGTCTTCGCACGAGCCTGATCGTCGGCGTCATGGCCGGTACCCTGGCACTCGTGCTCGGCACGACGGTCGGCCTTATTGCGGCCTATTATGGCGGTCGCGTCGAGGCGCTCATCATGCGCATCATCGACCTGCAGCTCTCCCTGCCGGCGATCCTGCTCGCGCTGGTTCTCGTCGCCATGCTGGGGCAGGGCCTGATGCAGCTGGTCGCGGCGCTGGTGGCCGCGCAATACGCCTATTTCGCCCGAACCACCCATGGCGCCGCCAGCGCGGAGCGGCGCAAGGATTACATCGAGGCCGCGCTGTCCACGCCGCTGCCCGCGCGCCACGTGCTGTTTCGCCATCTCTTGCCCAATGCGCTGCCGCCGCTGATCGTGGTTGCGACTGTACAGGTGGCGAACTCCATCGCACTCGAAGCGACGCTGTCGTTCTTGGGGTTGGGCCTGCCCATCACCCAGCCTTCGCTGGGCTCCCTGATTTCCAACGGCTTCCAGTTTCTGCTCTCGGGCCGCTACTGGATCTCAATCTATCCCGGCATCGCCCTGATGCTGACCGTCGTTGCCATTAATCTCGTCGGCGATCAGGTCCGCAACGTTCTGAATCCGAGGCGCAGCCGATGAGCGATGCGGTTCTTCGTGTCAAAGACCTTCAGACGCAGTTCCAGACCAGAGCTGGCGTTCTGAAGGCCGTCGACGGCGTCAGCTTCGAGGTCGGACGAGGCCGCATTCTCGGCCTCGTCGGTGAGTCCGGTTCCGGCAAGAGCGTGACAGGGTATTCCATTCTCGGCCTGATCGAGCCTCCTGGCAGAGTCGCAGGCGGTGAGGTTCTCTTGAACGGCAAGGATCTCACCCATCTGAAAGGCGAGGCGATGCGGCAGGTCCGCGGCGCCCAGATCGCCATGGTCTTCCAGGACCCGATGATGACGCTCAACCCGGTGCTCAAGATCGGGACGCAGATGATCGCGGCGGTGCGGGCGCACGACAAGGTCTCGCGCAAGGTGGCACGCGCCAGGGCACGCGACGCGCTCGCCAAGGTGGGTATTCCAAGCCCCGAGGAGCGCCTCGATGCCTATCCGCATCAGCTCTCCGGTGGCATGCGCCAGCGCGTCGCGATCGCCATCGCCCTCCTTCACAGCCCTGCCGTCATCATCGCGGACGAGCCGACCACGGCGCTCGACGTTTCCATCCAGGGCCAGATCCTGGCCGAGGTGCGGCGTCTTGCGGATGATACCGGCACCGCCTTCGTCTGGGTGACGCACGACCTTGCCGTGGTGTCGAGCCTCGCGGACGATATCTGCGTCATGTATGCGGGCAGGGTGGTGGAAAGTGGTCCGGCTGCCGATGTGATCGCATCGCCGCGCCATCCCTATACTGCGGGCCTTCTCGCATCCGTGCCGGCCGAACACGAGCCCGGGACGAAGCTTCCGCAGGTTCCCGGATCGACGCCGTCTCTGGCCAATCTTCCACCAGGCTGCGCTTTCGCACCTCGCTGCGCCAAGGCGGGACCCGCCTGCACCACGACACCGCCCGTCAAATACTTCGAGGACGGACGTACCGCCCTTTGCCATTATCCGATCGAGCCCGTTTCATGCCAGCCGCTTTCCTTGACATCGACCACGTATCGAAGCGCTTCGTAAAGCAGCTCAATCTCGGGGAGCGCATCGCCGGTTTCCTGAGCGCGGGGCCGAAGGCCGAGACCGTGCGCGCGGTGACTGATGTCAGCCTGAGTGTCGCCAAGGGCGAGGTTGTGGGCTTGGTGGGGGAATCCGGCTGCGGAAAGTCGACGCTCGGACGCATGATCGCCGGCATCTATACGCCGAGCGATGGCAAGATTCTGTTCGACAAAGCACCCGTTGCTAAGCCGCAGGGGCGGCGCACGCAGAAGCTGACGACCCGCGTTCAGATGATCCATCAGGATCCTTTCGCGAGCCTCAATCCGCGCATCCGCATCGGCGATACAGTCGCCGAGGGTCCGGTGGCGCACAGTATCGTCAAGGCGCGTGACGCGGATTCCTACGTGGCGGATCTGCTCGGACGCGTCGGGCTCGACCCGAGCTATCGCAGGCGCTTCCCACATCAGTTTTCCGGCGGTCAGCGCCAGCGCGTCGCCATTGCCCGCGCGCTCGCCATGAAGCCTGATCTCCTGGTGCTCGACGAGCCGGTCGCTTCACTAGACGTGTCGATCCAGGCGCAGGTGCTCAACCTCTTCATGGATCTGCGCCGGGATCTCGATCTGACCGGCATCTTCATCAGCCACGATCTCGGCGTGGTGCGGCACGTTTCCGACCGCGTCGCGATCATGTATCTTGGGCGCATCGTCGAGTTGGCGCCGACGGCCGAGCTCTATGCCAATCAGAACCATCCCTATACCCGCGCGCTCTTCGAGAGCGTTCCGCGCATTGGTGTGGGCAAGAAGAATTTTCGTCCGATTGCCGGCGAAATCCCGTCGCCGCTTCATCCGCCGAGTGGATGCCATTTCCATCCGCGCTGTCCCTTCGCGGGGCCACGCTGCAAGCGGGAAGCGCCTGCACTGACCGCCATCGGCCCTGGCCGCTTCTCCGCCTGCCATCTCAACACCGGTGGCACGGATTAATCGAGAGCTCCAACCCTCATGACTCAGCAAGCCTCTCTCGTGGCGCTCCAGGAGCGCATCGCCGCCGTCAATGACGTGCTCAATGCGGCATCCGTCCTAACCTGGGATTCCCGCACCATGATGCCCGCGGGCGGCGCGGAAACACGTGGTCATCAGATAGCGACGCTAACTCGGCTTGCGCGCGACCTCCTTCTCGCGTCTGAGACCGAGAGCGCGCTCGAGGAGGCTGAGCGGGCGCTCGAGGGACTTGCGGAGGATTCCGCCGAGCGGCGCATGGTGCAGCAGACGCGTCACGCGGTGGATCATCACAAGCGAGTACCCGCCTCGCTGATTCAGGAGCGGGCAGCCCTTCGCACCGTCGCCCAGGCGGCCTGGATCGAGGCGCGCTCGAAGAGCGATTTCTCGATCTTTTCGCCCTACCTTGCGAAGACCGTCGCATTGTCCCGCACCTATGCCGATTGCATCGGCTGGAGCGAGCATCCCTATGATGCCATGGTGTCGATCTACGAGCCGGGCGAAACGGCCGCGAGCCTCAAATCCCTGTTCAAGGAATTGCGGGCCGGGCTGCTGCCGATCCTCGATACGGCAAGATCGCGCCCGCAACCCCGTTCGGATTTCCTGTTCCGTGACTATCCGGAGGAGGGACAGCGCGCCTTCGGCCTGAGCCTCGCTGAGAAGCTTGGATACGATCTTCAACGTGGACGGCTGGACACCACCGTACATCCGTTCGAGGTGTCGT
Organism: Microvirga sp. VF16; assembly: GCF_016864375.1. Taxonomy (GTDB): domain Bacteria; phylum Pseudomonadota; class Alphaproteobacteria; order Rhizobiales; family Beijerinckiaceae; genus Microvirga. The sequence goes on from NZ_CP069354.1 coordinate 2,579,592, forward strand.
TCACCCGCAACGATGTGCGCATCACCACTCGCTACAACCAGAATTATCTTCCGGCCTCCATGTTCGGCACCGCGCATGAGGTCGGGCATGGGCTCTACGAGCAAGGCGTCGATCCGGCCTATACCCGCACCACGCTTGCGACCGATCTGGTTGGTCTCTATGCGGTCGGCGGCACCAGCTTCGGTGCCCATGAATCCCAGTCGCGCTTGTGGGAGAACCATATCGTCCGCAGTCGCACTTTCTGGCATCGTCACTTCCCCGAACTGCAGAAGCATTTTCCGGATCAGCTCGGCGATGTGAGCGCGGAGGAATTCTATCTCGCTGTCACCCGCGTCGAGCCCGGCTTCATCCGCGTCGAGGCAGATGAACTCACCTACGACTTCCACATCATGCTGCGGAGCGACATCGAATGCGCGCTCATGGACGGCAAGCTGCCTGTCGCCGAGCTGCCGGAAGCCTGGAATGCCGCGATTCGGCGCGATCTTGATCTCATCGTGCCGAACGATGCGAAGGGTGTTCTTCAGGATGTGCATTGGTCGACCGGCTATATCGGCTCCTTCCCGACCTATACCATCGGCAACGTCATGGGCGCCCAGGTGATGGAGACCCTGCGTCGACAGAAGCCATCACTCGATGCGGCCATCGAGGCTGGCCAGTACTCTGCCCTGGCGGAAGAGCTGCGCAGCCGGATCTGGCGGCACGGTCGCCGGTTCATGCGCGACGAGTTGCTTGAGCGCGAAACGGGACGGCGCCTCAATCCCGCGCCTTACCTTGCCTATCTGCGCGGCAAGTACGCGGCATAAGGTATTCGTTCAGACGCATGAAGTGCGCCGGAGCGGTCTTATCCGCTCCGGCTCATTTTTAATGCTCAACCTGATCGGCCGTGTGGCCGGCGCGCCAATAGGCCACGACCTGATGCTCCGAAGTTGGAACCTTCCACTCCTTGCGCAGGAGCTTTTTCAGGCACCGGCAACTTTTCTGTTCGCAGCCAGCCCAGATGAAGCGGCGCGCTTCGTTCGACGGCATGGCGACTTCGCGGATGGCATCCTCTATCAGGGATGTGGTTCCTGCCGGAGCCCCGTTTCGGTGCATCCAGCGGATGTTCAGTGCGGCGGCAGAATGAAGAGGTTGTTCCTCGCTCTCATCGGCGACTTCGAGCAGAACGGTGGCTTTGCATTCTGACGGAAGCTCCGCGAGGATACGGCTGATGGCCGGAAGTGCGGTCTCATCTCCGGCAAAGAGATACCAATCAGCTTCCGGAAGTTCGCCGCCGCCCGGTCCCAGCACTCCGACGAGGGCTCCGGGGTAAGCCTGCTGGGCCCAGGTCGATCCCGGTGTGAGGTCACCTTCGTGCAGGACGAAGTCGATATCGATCTCGCCGCGTTCCACATCGATCTCACGGATCGTATAGATCCGCATCACGGGCCGGTCTTCGCCCTTTGGCCAGACGGGTCGTCCGTCCTCGCCCATTACCGGCCATTGTGGAACGGCACCGAGTTTCGGGGGAAACAGCAGGCGGACATGCAGACCGCCGATCGCAAAGCGAGCAATGTCCGCACCTTTGAGCCGCACCCGACGCATGCGCGGCGTGACATTCGTCGCGCTGATCACGCGCATTTCGCGAAAGTAGGGCAGCGGTGCCCCGGCAACGCCATCGCCGGACCAGGCAATGTGAGGCGTCTCGCCCTCGACGAACTCCAGGATATGCTCCGCGAGGCTCCATTTGACGTAGCCCAAGCCTGTGGCATCGGGCCCTTCGGCGCGAAGGAAGAGACCGCCATCCTCTATCTCGACGGAGGCAGCGCCAAAATCGAACTCCACACGTGCGGAACGCTCGGAACGGTCGACCTTGCCGTGTTCGATGAAGTGATCGCAGAGCTTGTCCATGATCTGGGCGGGGCCTGCGAGGGCGATCCTCGCTTCCGCACGAAGGATGGGTGATGTCATCGTTTGTTCCATGGACAATAGCGCTCCATCTATCGGGTTCGACGCAAAAGCCAGATCAGATACGGTCCGCCGATGAGCGACGCGAAAAGACCCAGCGGGAGTTGGTAGGGAAAGGAGACGACCCTGGAGAGCCAATCTGCTCCGGTCATCACGCCTGCTCCGATCAGGATGGCTGCCATGAGCTGGTAGTGAGCGCGGCCGAAGCCGAGCAACCGTGCCATATGCGGCGCGACGAGCCCGACGAAGCTCAAAGGACCGACGATGAGCGAAGCAGCAGCCGTAAGCCCTGAGGCAAACAGGATGAGAGACATACGGCTCGCGTGGAGCGGCAATCCGACAGCGCGAGCCTGATCGCCTCCCAGGGGCAGGATTTCGAGCCAGCGAGTCATCAGGGGCAACAGACCCAGCAGAATGACGGCAACTGTCAGCGCAATCGACGCTTCCGTCCATGTGACCTGGTTGGTCGAGCCGCTGATCCAGGCCAGGAGCTGGAAGGCACGAGCATCGCCTGTGATCATGGCGGCGTTAACGAGGGCGCTACAGAGCGCTCCGACCGCAAGCCCTCCGAGGAGGAGGCATTCCGAGTTCTTCTCCTGTCGTCCGGCAACTGAAAGCAGTGCAATCAACGCGACAAGGACGCCGAGCGTGGCACCGATCAGCCGAGTATCCATCGTCGGTGCAGGAAAGGTAAAAAGCACGGCCGCCAAGCCGATGCCGGCGCCGGCACTGATGCCGAGCACTTCCGGGCTTGCGAGAGGATTGTCGGTCATCCGCTGCAGGATCATGCCGGCCGCAGCCAGCATGGCTCCGGCGGCCGCTGCAGCGGCAATGCGCGGTGCGCGGAACGGGAGGAGATCGTCGAGAAGCTGTCCCGTCGCAAAGCTCCAGCCATCCGGCCCACGCCCGAGGAAAAGCGCCAGGACGATCATGCCCGCGACGAGAAGAAGGATCGCGAGCAGAGGGAAAAGAGGTCGAGCAATCCGTCGCACAGGAGGGGGCGGTATGGCGACGGATGCGTGGCGTGCGAGTCGAAGACGCGGAAGCAGATAGAGGAGCAGCGGTCCGCCGAGCAGCGCTGTGGCGGCTCCTGTCGGCACCATTTCCGCTGTGCCGCCGGCTGCAAGCTGCACGAGACCGTCCGTGAGCCACAAGAGGGCGGAGCCAATGAGCGGCGCTGCGATGAAGATGTCGCGTTGAGACCGAACACCACTCAATCGAGCGAAGGTCGGAGCCGCCAGTCCGATGAATCCGATGACGCCGACTTCCGCAGTGACGGTCGTCGCAAGCCACACCGCGACGGCGAGGGCCAAGAGCCGCAGGAACAGGAGATTGACCCCAAGACTGCGTGCACTCGCGTCATCAAGGCCAAGGATCGCCAGAGGGCGGATCAGAACGAAGGATGCGATAAGAGAAATAGAAAGCGTGAGCGCAATCGCGTGGGCGTGATCCCAGCCCTGCTGGGTGAGCGAGCCGCTGCCCCAGATGAGAAGGGCCATCATGTACTCGCCATTCGCGAGGATCAGCGTGGCGCTCAAGGCCATGGCGATCAACGAGATTACCATGCCGGCGAGAACCACCGTAATCGGCTCAAGCCCACGCTTCCAGGTGAGGGACAAGAGCAGGGCCGCGACCGTAAGGCCACCCGACAAGGCGACGGTCTCGCGCGCGGTATCCATAAGGGCCGGCGCAAACAGGGTCGCAGTGGTCATGGCGAATTGCGCACCCGCCGAGATTCCGAGCGTCGACGGATCCGCGATGGGATTGCGCAGGACCTGCTGCAGCAAGGCGCCCGACAGCCCGAGTGCAGCGCCGGAGAGCAATGCGACGACCGCGCGAGGAAGAACGCTGTTGAGTAGAAGAATTCGATTGAGATCGAATCCTTGGCTGCCCGACAGCGGAAATAGGTTCAGGATCTGGTACCAGAACAGGCCCATGGCGACGGCAGTCGCCAGAAGCCACGCAAATGCGGATGGTCTTTCCACCATCGCTCTAACCATTCGTCCCTCCGGCCTTGGAGAGCGCTTCGGTCAGCACGCGTGCGAAACGGCGTGCGGCGGGAAGTGCGCCGAAGGGATTGACGGATGGAAGCGTCACGACGCGTCCTTCGCGAACGGCTGGAAAAGCCTTCCACAACGGACTGTTGTCAAGGGTGCTGTGCGCATCCGGCGGAACGGGAGAGATGATGATGATCGACGCGTCAGGCACCTCCGCAAGGGCCTCAAGGGGAATGGGAGCGGCGGCTGCGTAGCTGGTTGGCTTTCGCCACGCGTTCCTGAAACCTAGGCGCTGAAGAACGTCGCCGAACATGCTGTCAGAGCCGAAAACTCTGAAGTGACGTGCGTCGCCGAGGTTGATCAGAAAAACGGGCCGCGCTTTCTTGTCCGCGACGCGTCTGCTTGCCTGTGCGATCTCAAGGGAGGATGCATCTACATAAGCCTGTGCCTGCTGCTTTCGTCCGAGATATTCGCCCAAGGCCACGGTGATCTGCTCGGCCGAGGCATAGGGGGGATGGTCCGGTTCGTAGACAGAATAGGACGCGACGGGTGCAATCTGTTCGAGGTTATCCTGCACCCAGTTGAACCAGCGCGAACTGATGATCAAATCGGGATTGGACAGCCGAAACATCTCGAAATTCGGCGAGCCGCGAAGGCCGAGATCTGCGACCCCTGCCGGCACATTCGGCTCGATCGCAATCTTTCGAAACTGCACAAGTTCGGTCGCAGCGACAGGCACCACATCCAGAGCGAGCAATGTCTCGAGCATCGCCCAATCGACGACGGCAATCCGCGCATGTGGGATCGCTTGGACTTTGCCGACGATAGAAGCGCCAATGGCGGCTCCGAGGAAGCTGCGCCGGGTCAACGCGAATGCTTTTCGGGCGGAATAAAGCTGCATTGGCATTCGATGTACCAGGAGAAGATCCTTTGGCGCACTCTACGGTAGAAGTTTTATACTTCGGTCTAAATCGAAAATACTATGTTGATGTCATCGCCGCCGGATGAACGCGCGACTGTCGCCTTCGTTCATTGTTTGCCGCAAGGTGCTCCAGCAACATCCATCCTTTGAAGCGGGTTGATGAACCGTGGATGCGGTTGCGTCAACAAATTTCTCCTGAAAATGCAATCATTCCAGTAGCTTGGAGCAATTCCAAAGAAAGCTTCGATTATGAAGGCAGGTGCCGACATCGTTGTGAAAGTCGCCTTTCATCTCGGACTGGAAGTGCTTGCTTGTGGGTTTCGTGGGGACGTGAACTGCCAATTTGGTCTATTATGTTAAACAGCATAGTCTCTAGTTTGTAGCGATTATAAAAAATCTAACTCCTGATTGTAACTATTATAAACTGCAGTTTAGAGTAGTTTGAAAACATAATGCTTGCCTCAACCTGGCGGAAACCATAGTCAGTGCCGCCGACCGGTAATCGGCTGATTGCGCCTGCATGTGAGGCCCCAGGAGGCTTCCCTGCGATTGACAGCCTTGGGGGCATCCATGAATCGTCGTTATGTGTTGAGTATGGGAGTGAGCCTCGTCTCGCTAGCCGTGATGGTGGCATCGAGCAGTCAATCCTTGGCTCAGACACAGCCTGCATCGGGTGAAATCGCGCTGGAGACAGTGACCGTCGAAGGGCAGGGCGGCAGCGCGACCGGGCCAGTGAACGGCTATGTTCCCAACCGCACGACAACCGGCTCCAAGACGGACACGCCCATCGAGGAAATCCCGCAGTCGGTCTCGGTGATCGGCCGCGAAGAAATCGAAGATCGGCAGGCGCAGAAGGTTGACGAGGCTCTGCGCTACACGGCTGGCGTCTTTGCGCAGCCCTATGGGCTGGATTCGGATACCGACTGGTTCTTCATCCGCGGCTTCGATGCCGGGCAGACCGGTGTGTTCCTCAACAACCTGCCGCTCTATCAGTATGGTTTCGGCGGGTTTTATATCGACCCGTTCGTGCTTGAGCGCATTGAGGTGCTTAAAGGACCGTCCGCCGCTCTTTATGGCGGTTCGTCCATCGGTGGTATCGTCAATCTCGTGAGCAAGCGTCCGGTAACCGAGCCGCTTCGCTACGTCGAGACGGGCGTCAATTCCTGGGGCAACGGCTATGCGGCCTTCGACTTCGGCGGCGCTCTCGACAAGGACAAGATCTGGTCCTATCGCCTGACCGGAAAGGTGTCCGGGGGCGGCTGGGAAACGGAGATCGCAGAGGATTTCCGCGGCGTGATCGCACCTGCCTTCACGTTCCGGCCCAACGCGGGTACGGAACTCACCGTGCTCGCGTCCTACCAGCATATGGATCTCATGCACACGGGCGGGTTCCTGCCTTATGTCGGAACGGTGGTGCCTGCGCCGTTCGGCCGAATCTCGCGCCGGTTCTACTACAGCGAGCCCGATATCGATCTCTACCGCCGCGAACAGGCGATGATCGGTTATGAGTTTGAGCATGCCGTCAATGACGTCTGGACGCTTAGGCAGAACTTCCGCTACGCGCATGTAGATTCGAAGGAGCGCGGTCCCTATCCGTTCGGTTATCTTGGCGGAGCGCCGGTCGGACCGGACTTCCTGCTGTTTCGCGTTGGCTTCAACCATCACACGGTGGTGAACACGCTATCCCTCGACAACCAGGCAGAAGCGAAGTTCGGCACAGGGCCGCTTAATCATACGCTGCTCCTCGGCCTGGATTACAAGTACTACGATATCGATCATATCCAGGCGGCCGGCGGCGGTACGCCGATCAGTCCCGTCAACCCGATTTACGGTGTGCTCCAGGGGCCGACGGTTCCTTATCTCGACCAGGACCTGACCATGAGCCAACTCGGGTTCTATGCTCAGGACCAGATCCGTTATAGCGGTTGGATCGCGACGTTGAACGGACGTTACGATCATGTCTCCACGAAGAGCACGGATAAGGTCGGCGCCGCCAATTTCAGCGACGAAGCCGGCGAGTTCAGCGGCCGTCTCGGGCTGGGTTATGAGTTTGAGAACGGAATGACGCCTTACGCCGCTGTGTCTCGCTCCTTCAACCCCGTCATCGGCTCCGATTTCTTCGGCCAGTCGTTCGCCCCTGAAACCGGACAACAATATGAAGTCGGCCTCAAATACAGGCCGACCTTCATTGATGCTCTGATCACGGCATCCTTGTTCGATCTCACGCGTCAGAACGTTAACACGACCGACCCGGAGCACTCATTCTTTGAGGTGCAGTTGGGCGAGGTTCGCTCCCGCGGATTTGAGCTCGAAGCGCAGGCCAATATCACGGCGGGCCTGAAGGCGATTGCCGCATTCACGGCTTATGACATCGAAATCACTGAGGATTCAAATCCGCTACTGATCGGAAATCGACCCAATGTCGTGCCGGAAATCCTCGCCTCGGGCTGGCTCGACTACACGGTTCAGGACGGTCCGTTCAAAGGGCTCGGCTTCGGTGCAGGTGTTCGCTATGTCGGGTTCTCCTATGCCGACAACGAGAACACCCTGAAGGTGCCTGCCGCGACCGTGTTCGATGCAGGCATCCGCTACACGCGCGATAACTTCACGGTGGCACTCAACGTCAACAATCTCTTCGATAACGAATATGTCTCAGCCTGCGATACGCAATTCACCTGCAATTATGGTGCCGGTCGCGTCGCAACGCTGAAGGCGGGCTACAAGTGGTGATGTATGGAGCGCCGTCGCAAGACGGCACCTTCATGACTGTGCCGAAGCCCATGTCCGCCGCTTCTCGTCCAGACTCTGCACTCGAGACGCCATTGTTCGAGTTGACGGATGTCAGCTTCTCGATTCCGGAGCGCACCTTGCTGCATCCGCTCACGCTGACCCTGCCGGGGCAGCGCGTGATCGGATTGATCGGCCATAATGGTTCGGGCAAGTCGACGCTGATCAAGCTGCTGGCTCGTCAGCAGCCGGTCTCGGGCGGCGCCATCGCTTTCGAGGGAAAAGGACTATCCGATTGGGGAGAGCGGCCCTTCGCGAGGCGGGTCGCTTATCTGCCGCAGCAGACGCCTCCGGCTTCGGGCATGCTCGTCAAGGAACTTGTGGCACTCGGCCGCTATCCCTGGCATGGCCCGCTCGGTCGCTTCGGAGCGACTGATCGCGAGAAGGTGCGGGAAGCAATGGTGCTCGCCGATGTCGAACCTTTCGCCGACCGCCTCGTCGACACCTTGTCAGGCGGCGAGCGCCAGAGGGTCTGGCTCGCCATGCTGGTCGCACAGGATGCTCAGTTCCTGCTGCTCGACGAGCCGATTTCCGCACTCGATGTCACCCATCAGGTGGAGGTGCTAGCCCTCGTTCAGCGTCTTTCGCGCGAGCGCGGCCTTGGTGTGGTCGTGGTGCTGCACGACGTTAATATGGCGGCCCGCTTCTGTGACGAGATCCTAGCGCTGCAGATGGGGCGGCTGATTGCTCGCGGCACGCCCGATGAGATCATGACACCGCACCAGTTGCAGGCCATCTACGGCATCGCCATGGATGTCATTCCCCATCCCGTCACGGGCCAGCCTGTCAGCTTCGTCCGTTGAACCTTCCAAGCCCCTGCTTGCCGTTATCGGCAGCCGGCAGTACCTAGTTCCGCCATGCATTCCCTGCTCAATCGCTTTTTCGCTTACTACCGGCCCCATCGCGGCCTGTTCGTGCTGGATTTTTCCTGTGCCGTGGCCTCGGGCCTGCTCGAACTTGGCTTTCCGATTGCGGTCAAGCTGTTCATCGACACCCTGCTTCCGACCGGTCAGTGGGGGCTCATTGCGCTCGCCTCGGCTTTGCTGCTTGCCGTCTACGTCCTCAATGCGGGCCTGATGGCGACGGTGACCTATTGGGGGCATATGCTCGGCATCAACATCGAGACGGAGATGCGGCGCAAGGCCTTCGACCATCTCCAGAAGCTCTCCTTTGGCTTCTTCGACAACCAGAAGACCGGCCATCTCGTGGCCCGACTCACCAAGGACCTGGAGGAGATCGGCGAGGTCGCCCATCACGGGCCGGAGGATCTTTTCATTGCCGTGATGACGCTCGTGGGTGCGTTCATCCTGATGTTTACGGTCAATGTGAAGCTCGCCCTCATCACAGCCATGGTCGTTCCTCTGACCGCTTGGCTGACGACTCGCTATGGCGGCCGCATGACGCGGAACTGGCAGGCTCTTTATGGCCGCGTCGGCGATTTCAATGCACGCATCGAGGAGAATGTCGGCGGTATCCGCGTGGTCCAGGCCTTCGCCAACGAGGATCATGAGCGTCGGCTGTTCGCCGTCGACAACCAGGGCTACCGCAAGACCAAGCTTGAGGCCTACAAGATCATGGCCGCCTCGACTTCGCTGAGCTATCTCAGCATGCGCCTGATCCAGATGGTCGTCATGGTCGCCGGCAGCTATCTGGTGCTGAAAGGTGAACTCAGTGCTGGTGGCTTCGTCGGCTTCCTGCTCCTTGTGGGCGTCTTCTTCCGCCCCATCGAGAAGATCAATTCGGTCATCGAGACCTATCCCAAAGGCATCGCGGGCTTCAAACGCTACATGACGTTCCTCGATACGCGCCCGGACATCGCGGACCGTCCCGGCGCGAGAGATGTCGACAAGCTCAAGGGAGACATCCAATACAGGAACGTCGTGTTCGGCTATGCCGAGGAGCGCAGCATCCTCCAGGGGCTCGACCTGACGATCCGTGCCGGCGAGACCATCGCCTTCGTCGGCCCATCGGGGGCGGGCAAGACTACGATCTGCTCTCTGCTGCCCCGTTTCTACGAGGTCGATAGCGGGGCGATCACCATTGACGGGATCGATATCCGCGCCATGACGCTCCGCTCTCTGCGCAGCCAGATCGGAATCGTGCAGCAGGATGTGTTCCTGTTCGCGGGTACGATCCGCGAGAACATCGCCTATGGCCGCCTTGAGTCTTCTGAGGCCGAAATCCTGGAGGCGGCCCGTCGTGCCCGGCTCGACGAGGTGATCGCCTCCCTGCCGGCGGGCCTCGATACGATCATCGGAGAGCGCGGCGTCAAGCTGTCGGGAGGGCAGAAGCAGCGCCTCGCCATCGCGCGCATCTTCCTCAAGAACCCGCCGATCCTGATCCTGGATGAGGCCACGTCGGCCCTTGACACGGAAACCGAGCGGGCGATCCAGCAGGCTCTCGCCGAATTGTCGATGGGTCGCACGACGCTAGTGATTGCCCATCGCCTCGCGACCATCGTGAATGCGGACAGGATCGCCGTGATCGATCGGGGCGTGATCGTGGAGCAGGGCGACCACAGGGAGCTTCTCGCTCTTAATGGAATTTACAGGCGGCTAAGCGAGGCGCAGTTCGCCTGACGAGGTCAGGCACCCGCCGCGTCCGCCCAGAACTTGAGGCTGCGGGCATTGACGGGTGATCCTGCGGCTTCGTTCAAGGCGAGGATGGCCTCGTGAAAGTGCTCGGCCTCCTCCTGGCTGGCAAGCTGCATGAGGCTGTGAATGATCCGGGTGATGCGCAGGTGGTTGTGGTCGTAGGACGTTAGCCACCATCGCGTATCCCGGTAGAACCGGAGCATCCGTTCGGTCGCCTTCGCAAGCGTATCCTGGGCGCTGCGGTCCGTCCTGATCGCATCTATTTCCGCCTGCGTCAGAACCGGAGCTCCAGGCTGGGCGCCGCTACGGGTCTGCAAGGGAAAAAGCCACTGGATGTAGTCATGTACTTCTTCCAGCTGCTCATCAGAAAAGCTGAGGACATCGGCCGCAAGACGTCCCCTGCCATCGTGCCCGGTTCCGGCGAGATAGGCATGGAGAGGCCCTGCAGCTGATCCAGACATGGTTTGATCTCCGATCCGGTCACCCAGATTGGAGATTCTCGATGGCTTAAGTGAGGAGGCTTGCCGCAAACCGCGCGCAGACGAGGAGCAGGAAGATACCGAAGGCGACCTCGAGCCGGCGCTTCGAGAGCCGGTGCGCGAGGTGCGCGCCCACCGGCGCCATCCAGGTGCTGGTAGGGATGAACAGCACAAGGCCCAGGAGCGACACGTAGCCCAACGCCAGCGGTGGCTGGAAAGCGGTCACAGTGGGATAATCAGCCATATGCGGCCAGCCGGCATAGATGTAGCCGAGCGCCCCCGGGATCGAGATCAGGATACCGAGGCCTGAGGAGGTCGCGACCGCCTGATGGATCGGGCGGTTGTAGAAGGTCATGAACAGGTTAGAGAGCTGGCCGCCGCCGATGCCCATGAGCGCCGAGAGGATGCCGATGAGCCAACCATAGGCGACCATGATCGGCTTTGCCGGCATGTCGAGGCCGAAGCGCCAGGTGTCCTTGCCGAAGAGCAGGCGGATGGCAGAGATTCCTGCCACAATCACGAAGACGGTCTTGAACAGGTCGGCCGGAGCATAGCGGGCGATGATGCTGCCGATGATGACGCCGAGCACCACAGGCACGGCCCAGACCCGCAGAATCGTCATGTCAACCGCCCCTTTCGCCCTGTGCGTGTTGAAGGAGCGGATGGAGGTGGGAATGATGATGGCAAGCGAGGTGCCGACGCAGAGTGGCATGCGAACTTCCTCAGGCACCTCCAGGATGCGGAAGAGTTCGTAGAGGATCGGCACGGCCACGGCGCCACCGCCGACACCGAACACGCCGGCGAGCAGGCCGGTGATGGCACCAGCGGCCAGCAGCGCAGCCACGAGCCAAGCCAATTCGAACAGAGGTATGCCAAACATTGGAAGGTCCATCGAGAGAGGAGATCGCCGTAGGATCTTTTTGATCTGTCGGCAAGTGACGCTGTTGCAGGGCTGCCCTACGGCGAGGAATTTGCTGCCGGCCGCTCCTGATATTCGCGCGCCTTCTGGTCGATCCACGACCGATCCGTGATGCCGCCGGGATTGGCGCGGGTTGCCATGGCGTCCATGAAGGCGAGGAAGCGCTCATGGGCAACGCCATAGAGGCGACGCAGCTCGTCCAGAGGTTCGGGATGATCGTCGACGCGCAGGTCGAGCATGGGATAGGGCTCGTCGCGCCAGACCTTGATGGCAGCGGATTGCTTGCCGCGCTTGTCGCCGCCCTCGGCCTGTCCGGCATCGAGCGCCGTCATGAGACGATCCGCGAAGGGAAGATCCAGGCGCCGCTTGTAGGTTTCGAGCGTGGCCTCGATGACAGTCGGACCTGCCAGCATGTTGCCGGCCACCGAGACACCTTCATCCGTGAGATGCCCGCACCAGTCGATGCAGTCCGGTCCCGTATGAGCGGCCGTACGGCCGTCTCGATCGATCACGTGGAGCTGACGGGAACGGCTACCCGGATCCTGCGCCGTGAGGATCGAGACGATTTCCTCGGCGCTTCGTCCCTCGGCAAGGAGTTTCACGCCGTCCGTGCCGTAGAGCGGATTGACGAGTGCTTGCGTGGCGAGAGCGCCAATCCGTGCCGCGCCGTGGGGGCAGAGCGCTCCCACGGCGAAGAACTTGGTCGTTACCGCAACGCCGAAGGCGCCGGTCTCGGGATCCTTGGCGATGATCGACCAAGTCATGATCTATGCTCCTCAACGACCGACCGCATAGGCCTGCATGAGGCGTGGTGTTGCAGCGCCATGCAGCAGGCCGTCCTTGTCGCGGCTGGCCGCCACAAGGCGTCCGACCGTCCAGGCGGGCGCGACCTCGACCTCGTGACCGCGTGCGCGCAGATCGTCGAGGACCTCCGCGCCATAGGTCTCCTCGGCCATGAGATGGCCGGGCTTCTGCTCGCGTGGATAGAACGAGGAGGGGAAATGCGCCGTGTGCGACATCGGCTGGTCGATGGCCTCCTGCAGGTTCAGGCCGTGATGGGCATGGCGCAGGAAGAGGAGAAGCTGCCACTGCTCCTGCTGATCGCCGCCCGGTGAGCCGAAGACCATGTAGGGCTCGCCATCCTTTTCCGCGAGGGTCGGGGTGAGCGTGGTGCGCGGACGCTTGCCCGGTGCGAGGCTCGCCGGTAGGCCTTCTTCGAGCCAGAACATCTGGGCGCGGGAGTTGAGCATGAAGCCGAGTTCCGGAATGACAGGCGAGGATTGCAGCCAGCCGCCCGACGGCATGGCCGCGATCATGTTGCCGAAGCGGTCCACCACGTCGATATGCACCGTGTCGCCGCGCCGCGCCGAGCGCATGGACTGAAGCGTCGGCTCGCCACCGGAAATCTTCTTGTCGGTGGTAGACAGTTCGCGCAGCGCCTTCAGGGTGCGCTCCACCTGAGCCTCGTACCCCTCGACGTGGCCGGGCCGCAGCTCAAGGGAGGCCCTGTCCGTGATGAGCTTGCGGCGTTCGTCGTTATAGGCGTCCGACAGCAGCGCCTGGATCGGAACATCGACGAAGTCCGGATCGCCGTAATAGGCCTCGCGGTCGGCAAAGGCGAGCTTCATGGACTCGACGACCGTGTGGATGAATTGCGCACTGGTCGGGCCCATAGCGGCGAGATCGAAACCCTTCAGGAGTGCCAATGTCTGCAGGAAGACCGGACCCTGGCCCCAAGGACGGATCTTGTTCACCCGGTAGTTATGGTAGTCGTAAGTCTGCGGCGCGTCATAGCTTGCGGACCACTTGGCCATATCGTCGGCGGTCAACACGCCGCGATGGCGCGAGCCGCTCTGATCCATGGCTTCCGTCTTGCGCACGAAGGCATCGATGGCCTCGGCCACGAAGCCCTTGTAAAAGGCGTTGCGCGCTGCTTCGATCTGCGCCTCGCGGTCGCTGCCCCGGGCCTCGCCTTCGCGGATGATGCGTTTCCAGGTGTCCGCGAGCTGCGGGTTGCGGAAGAGCTGGCGCGGCTTCGGCACCTCGCCTCCGGGCAGGAACACGGCTGCGGAGGTCGGCCATTCCGTCTCGAAGAACTCCTTCAGGCCCTTGATGGTGTCCGACACGCGCGGCAGCAGGGGGTGGCCCTGTTCAGCGTAATAGATGGCGGGCTCCAGCACCTCTCTCAGCGAGAGCAGGCCATGGTCGCGCAAAAGCAGCATCCAGGCATCGAATGCGCCGGGCACGACGGTGGCGAGCAGGCCGTTGCCGGGAATGAGCTTGAGGCCCTCGTTCTTGTAATGCGCGATGGTGGCACCCTGCGGGGCCGTGCCCTGGCCGCAGAGCACTTCGACCTTCTTGGTCTTGGCCGAGTAGAACACCGTCGGCACCTCGCCGGATGGCCCCACCAGATGCGGTTCGACGACCTGGAGCACGAAGGCGGAGGCGACGCAGGCGTCGAAGGCATTGCCGCCTTTCTCCAACATCGACATGCCGGCGGCCGAAGCCAGCCAATGGGTCGAGGTGACGATACCGAAGGTGCCGAGGATCTCGGGCCGTGTCGTAAACATGATCTCTTATCCGAAGTTGGCGTTTTAATTACTGTTCGCGGGGATCGAGCGCGTCGCGCAGGCCGTCGCCGAGAAGATTGAAGCCGAGCACGATCAGGAAGATCGCCGAGCCGGGGAAGATCGACATCCACGGCGCCTGATCCATGAAGTTCTTTGCCGTATTGAGCATGGAGCCCCAGGACGGGTTCGGCGGCTGCTGGCCGAGGCCGAGGAAAGACAGGCTTGCCTCCGCGATGATGGCGGTAGCGATGGTGAGGGTGCCCTGAACCAGGATCGGCGGCAGTACGTTCGGCAGAACGTAGCGGACCAGGATCCAGAAATCGGGCAGGCCAATGGCCCGCGCGCCTTCCACGTAATCCTCCGCCTTCACGGTCAGCACCTGCCCGCGGGTGAGGCGGATGAAGATCGGCATGGCGGAAAGACCGATGGCGATCATTGCATTGGTGAGGCTCGGGCCGAGAAAGGCCGCGAGTGCGATGGCGAAGATGAGGAAGGGGATGGCCAACATGGCGTCGGTGGCGCGGGATATCGCGGCATCGATCCAGCCACCGAAATAGCCGGCGATGAGACCGAACGGCACGCCGAGGACGATGGCGATGGTGACCGAGACCACGCCCGCCATGATGGAGGCGCGGGCGCCCCAGAGCATGCGGGAGAGGAGATCGCGTCCGAGTTCGTCGGTGCCGAACCAGAACAGAGCCGAAGGAGCCTTTCGGATGCTCGTGAAGCTCGGCTTGATCGGGTCGTAGGGCGCGAAATAAGGGCCGACGAGGGCAACGAGAACGAAGAACAGAACGATGGCGCCGCCCAGTACGGCACTCTTGTTCTTCAGGAATTTGGCGAGGACGCGGCTGCGCTTCTTGGGCAGCGCGACCTCATCGGCAATAACGGCAGTGGCGGTCATGCGGCGTGCCTCAGGCGGGGATTGACGAGAACATAAAGGACATCGGCGAGCAGGTTCATGAAGATGAAGCCGACGGCCGTGCAGAGAACGACGCCCTGCACCACCGCGTAGTCACGGTTGAAGACCGCATCGACGATGAGCTTGCCGAAGCCTGGGATAGTGAAGATCTGCTCCGTGAGAACGGCACCAGCGAGAAGCTCGCCGAAGAGCAGGGTCGAGAGGGTCACGATCGGCACGAGCGCATTGCGCAGGGCGTGCTTCAGGATGACCTTTCGCGATAGAAGCCCCTTGGCGCGGGCGGTGCGGATATAGTCGGAGCGCATGACACCCAGCATGGCGCTGCGGGTGTGGCGCATCAGGCTCGCGGCCAAACCCGTACCGAGAACGAAGGCCGGCATGAGCATGGTCTTGATGTTGAGCCACAGATCTTCGGTCGGCGGCACATAGCCGGAGGCGGGCAGAAGACCCCAGCGGACCGACACCAGCATGATCAGCATGATGCCCAGCCAGAAATTGGGGATGGATAGGCCCGAGAGGGCGATGACGTTGGCGGTGTAGTCGACCGTCGTTCCCTTCTTCACGGCCGAGATGATGCCGGTTGGAATGCCGATGGCGAGCGCTACGATCATGGCCATGATGGCGAGCTCGAGAGTCACAGGCAGCTTGCTCATGATCAGGTCGAGGACCGGGATATCGGTACGCAGCGAGATCCCGAGATTGCCCGTCAAGGCGGAGCCGATCCAGGCGAAATACTGAACTGGAAGGGGATCGTCCAGGCGATACTTTTCGCGCAGGTAGGCAAGCACCTGCGGATCGCGTTCTTCGCCCGCCATGGTGAGAACCGGATCGCCGGGCAGGAGCTTCTGCAGGGCAAAGACCAGGATCGACACGATAATCAGCGTCGGGATGGCAATCAGTATTCGTCGTCCGATGTAGCGCAGCATCAGCTCGTGGAACCCGTGACAAGGAAGGGTAGGGGCGTGCCCGGTCGTCGAACCGGGCACGCTGTCTTGATCAGCTTAGGAAGCGAACTTCACGCCCTTCAGGCGGATCATGCCGTCCGGATAGGGCTTGAAGCCCTGCATCTTCTTCGAGAGAACGAAGGGCCAGGGCTGATAGTAGGTGTAGATGATCGGCAGGTCCTGCTTCAGGATTTCCTGCGCGGCATCATAGAGCTGCTTGCGCTTGGCTTCGTCGTTGATGCTGCGTGCTTCGTTGAGCAGCTTGTCCACTTCCGCGTTGCAGTAGCGGCCGTCGTTGAGCGCGCCCTTGCAGGTTGCGAAGGCGTGGATATTGCCGTCGGGATCGACGCGGCCCGACCATCCGATGATGTTGGCTTGGAAATTGCCGGCCTGCGCCTCCTTCTGCATGGCAGCGAACTCGGTCGGCCGCAGCGTGATCTCGAAGCCCGCTTCCGCCGCCATCGCCTGGATGATCTCGGCGATCTGCTGCGTCGTGGTGCTGGTGCCGAAGGTGATCTCGAACTTCACCTTCTCGGCGCCCGCTTCCTTCAGAAGCTGCTTGGCCTTTGCCACGTCACGCTTGCCGGCGGCGAATTTCGGATTGTTGTAGGGGCTCGCCGCAGGGAAAGGCTGGCCTGCCGGCGGATAGATGCCGGCGCCCACCACTTCGTTGATCACATCGCGGTCGATGGACAATTCGAGCGCCTGACGAACGCGCTTGTCCTGGCCGAGCGGCGTCTTGGCCTTGTCGCCATTGTTGGTGTTGATGGTGATGCCCTGATAGCCGATGCCCGTGACGGGCGCGAAGACCAGATTGGCATCGCTCTTCGCGGCGGGAACATCGCTCGGCGCGAGACGCTCGAGCATGTCGAGGTTGCCCGATTTGAGGTTCGCGAGGCGAACGGTCGTGTCCGGAATGGGCTGGAAGACGATGCGGTCGAAGTTAAAGTTCTTCGCGTCCCAGTGCTCCTTGAAGCGCTCCAGAACGATGCGGTCGTTCTGCACACGCTCGACGAACTTGTAGGGGCCGGAGCAAACGGGCTTCTGGCCGAAATCGGCGGAGGCCATGGCCTTCGGCGACAGGATCATGCCGGCGCGGTCGGAAAGCTGCGACAGCAGGGTCGCGTCCGGCTGTGAAAGATTGACCTTCACCGTCAGGTCGTCGACAACGTCGACGCTTGCGACCGATGTCAGCTCGCTCTTACGCAAGCTGTCCGGCAGCGTGCGGGCGCGGTCGAGATTGGCCTTTACCGCGGCGGCATCCATCTTTTCGCCGTCGTGGAAGGTAACGCCCGGGCGCAGCTTGAAGGTGAGCGACTTGCCGTCATCGCCCCAGCTCCACTCGGTGGCGAGTTCCGGCGTGAACTTCAGTTCGGGTGTGATGTCGACGAGCTTGTTGCACAGCGACGTGAACACGATGCGGCCGACGAAGGTGCGGGCGCGGTGCGGATCGAGCACGTCGGGATCCTCGTTCAGGCCGATGCGCAAGGTTTGTGCAGAAGCCGCGGTGCTCATCATGAGCCCGGCGGCCACGGCAAGGAGCAGTCTCTTCTTCATTCTCTCGTCCTCCAATTGTCCTCTAGGTGTCGTCCTCTGAGTTCAGGGGCTCGTCGCGACGGGCTTATCCTGCCGTTCGCGCCAAGTGCGGTAGAGTGCCAAGCGCTTGGCGAGCGCTGCACTCGGGGGCGGTGCGCTGATGGAACCGGCGCCCGCTCCCTGGATTTCACGCCAGAAATGGCAGGCGACTTGCCGCCCGTCCGGGGCCGTCTCGAGCGCAGGATGCTGCTCCTTGCAGAGAGCGCGGGCATGGGGGCAGCGGGTGTGGAAGCGGCAGCCGGACGGTGGCGCGGCCGGGCTTGGCACGTCGCCCTGGAGCAGCGCCTTCGGCTGGCGGTTTGTCGGGGACGGTACGGGGATCGCCGCAAGAAGCGCCTGGGTATAGGGATGCAGCGGGTTGTCGAACAGCGCGTCCGTGTCCGAAAGCTCGACGATCTCACCAAGATACATCACGGCAACGCGGTCGCTCATGTGCCGGATGACGGCAAGATCGTGCGCCACGATGACGAGGGTCAGCCCGAAGCGGTCCTTGAGATCCTCGAGCAGGTTGATGATTTGCGCCTGGATCGACACGTCGAGAGCCGAGACTGGCTCGTCGCCGACGATCAGCTTGGGATCGCCTGCGAGCGCCCTGGCGATACCGATGCGCTGCCGCTGGCCACCGGAGAACTCATGCGGATAGCGGTCCGCATGGGTCGGCAGAAGGCCGACCGTGCGCATGAGATCCGCCACGCGCTCGCGCTTTTCCCGGCCGGAGGCGAGGTTATGCAGCCAGATCGGCTCGGCGATGATGTCGCCCACATTCATGCGCGGGTTGAGCGAAGCGTAGGGATCCTGGAAAATGATCTGCAACTCGCGCCGCAGCTTGCGCAGCTCGGTCTTGCTGAGTTTCAGGATCGAGCGGCCCTCATAGCGTACATCGCCCTCGGTCGCTTCGATCAGGCGCAGCAGGAGGCGGCCCAGGGTGGACTTGCCACAGCCAGATTCACCCACCACGGCGAAGGTCTCGCCGCGCCGGATGCCCAGTGACACGCCGTCGACTGCACGCACGATTGTGGGCGAGGAGAGCAGACCGCCGCCACCGAAATGCTTTTTCAGGCCGACGCCTTCGAGAATGATGTCGTCTGCGGGCATCACGCTCATAGGGCGGCTCCACGATGAAGTTCGAGAGGGGCGTACCAGCAGCGCGCCCGATGGCCCGGCTTGATCTCGGCAAGAGGCGGCGGATCGTTGGCGCAATGGCTGTCGGAGAACGGGCAGCGCGGTGTGAAGCGGCAGCCCTTGGGCATCAGCTCCGCCGGCGGAACGGTGCCTCGGATCGTGGCGAGCCGTCCCTGACGGCGGCCGAGCGATGGGACCGAGCCCATGAGGCCGATGGTGTAGGGATGCTGCGGGTCCTCGAAGATTGCTTCGACCGGACCGCTCTCAACCACGCGTCCCGCATACATCACGGCGACCTCGTCGGCGACTTCCGCCACCACGCCGAGATCGTGGGTGATGAGGATCATGGCCGTGCCGGTTTCCTCCTGCAGGCGACGGATCAGGGTGAGGATCTGGGCCTGGATCGTCACGTCGAGGGCAGTAGTCGGCTCGTCGGCGATGAGAAGCTGCGGATCATTGGCAAGTGCCATGGCGATCATCACGCGCTGGCGCATGCCACCTGACATCTCGTGCGGATAGGCGCGCAGGCGCTTCTCGGGCGCGGGAATGCGCACCTTCTTCAGCATATCGAGCGCCCGCTCCCAGGCCTCGGCCTTCGAAACCTTGCGATGCCGGGCGATGCCCTCAGCGATCTGGTCGCCCACGGTGAAGGCCGGGTTGAGCGAAGTCATCGGCTCCTGGAAGATCATCGCCATCCGATCGCCGCGCAGATCCGCCCGCTCGCGCTCGCTGAGCGTCAGCAGGTCCCTGCCATCGAAGAGGGCAGTGCCTGCAACGATCCGCGCCGGCGGCGTCGGCAGGAGGCCCATGAGGGCAAGCGACGTCACGCTCTTGCCGCAGCCGGACTCGCCGACGATGCAGAGGGTCTTGCCCTTGCTCACCGAGAAGGACACGTCGTCGACGACATTGATGCCCTTCGGCGCGCCATCGAAGCGGACGGAAAGCCCCTGGACCTCGAGCAGCGGCGGTTCCGCGGCCAACCCGGCTTTGTCCGGGTTGCGAATTTCGGTCATCGATTGCTGCGCTGCCTCAAGTCCCATGGAGACGTTGATCCTCAGTGTTGTCTGAAATTGTTGCTTCTTGGATGGCGCCGTCGGGTAAGGGGCTCGTCATGACTTTCAGAAGGCCATCCCGGACGAATGCGAGGTGCTCGCGCATCGCCCGTTCCGCCGCGTGGGCCTCGCGCTGGGCAATGGCTGCGATGACGCGCCGGTGCTGGTCCACGTAAATCTGCTGCCGGGCGCCGGACCGCGCCCGCTCGCGCAGGATCCGCCAGGTGGTGTCCTGACGGATGCGGTCGACCATGTCGAAGATCGCCAGAAGGAGGGCGTTGCCGGCAACCTCCGCAATGGCCCGGTGCAGGGCGCTGTCCCAGAGTTCCCGTCCATCCGCATCGGAGGTCGAGGCGGTTTTGTCAGCGAGATGCATCAACCGTTCGATGTCGCCATTCGAGGCGCGGAGAGCAGCGAGCCGGGCCAGGGCCGGTTCGATCTCCAGGCGCACATCCATCACTTCGAGCGGATTGGTTCGCCGGGACAGTTCTTCGAGATTGGCATGCGGCTCGGGCGGGCGAGGTCCGAGAAAGGTGCCCTTGCCCTGATGGCGCCAGATCCGGCCTTCGGCTTCCAGCACCTCGAGTGCCCGCCTCAGTGCCCGTCGACCGATGCCGATCTGGGCGGCCAGCAACCGCTCGGAGGGGAGGCGCTGCTCCCCATCGAGAGAGCTTTCCTCCAGAAGAGCCCGCAACCGCCCGAGGGCGAAGTTGGAGCTATCCGGTAGGGACTCAGGGTTGTCCATGAAGACTTCGCTCCGCGCGTACTAATCTTGCTGCTGGTATTCCGGGCGCGATCCGTTGTTTCGTAACCCGGGTCTTCGACGAAAGGAAACTAGCTCAACGCCGAACCAATTGGCAACTGGTTCGGTGATGGTTCCCTGGTCAAACCCTGCTGATCCATTAGTCGTAGAGGCGAGGGGGTCTATCACCGTGCTTGGAAAGGCTGGGCGGCATTTGCCTAAAGTTTACGCAACGGGAGTGGTCAATCTGCAGTTCTCCAAGCAAGGAGACTTTGGCCTGAAACTTGCCTCATGCTTTGGTTAGTGGATCATCCTTCGCAGCGAGAGCGTTCAGGAATTTGACCAAAGACACCCAATACGGTCAGCGGCCCCTTCGCGTTGCGATCATCGAGGAAAACAGCATCAGGGCGGCCATTCTCGTCGATGGATTGCGGGAGGCCGGGATTGTGGACGTAGAGGTCATCGAGACGATGACCAACATGCTCCGGCGCCTGAGCACCATCGATCCGGATGTGATCATCATCGGCATCGAGAACCCAAGCCGCGATGTCCTGGAGCAGATGTTCCAGGTCTCCAAGCTGGTGTCACGCCCCGTGGCCATGTTCGTGGATCGATCCGATGGATCCATGATCCAGGCAGCGGTGGAGGCGGGCGTGTCCGCCTATGTGGTCGATGGACTGCGCAAGGAGCGTGTGAAGCCCATCGTGGACATGGCGGTGAGCCGCTTCAATGCCTTCGAGCGTCTGCAGCGTGAGCTTTTGGAGGCACGCAGCGAACTGGCCTCTCGAAAGGTGATCGAGCGGGCGAAGGGCATTCTCATGAGAACGAGGCAGCTCTCGGAAGAGGAGGCCTATGGCCTGCTTCGCCAGACTGCCATGAACGAGAAAAGGAAGCTTGTCGACATCGCCCAAAGCGTGGTGACCGCAGCTTCCCTGCTGGAGAAATAAGCGTGCGGGATTTGGAAGAGGCGGGGAGTGGACCCATGCATCAGGCCGGGTCGGTCAATGACACTCCCTCGGAGACGAGGGGGTGTCCGGTGCCCGAGCGTCTGGTCCGTGTCGGGTTCATCCCCCTTGTCGACATGGCCGTGCTGGTGGCTGCCGCCGAGCAGGGGTTTGCCCGTCGCGAGGGCATTCGCCTAGAATTGATCAAAGATGTGTCGTGGTCCAACATTCGCGACCGGCTGGCGTTTCGCCAATTCGACGTTGCCCACATGCTGAGTCCGATGCCGATCGCATCGCAGCTTCATCTGGGATCCAACCCCTATCCCTGTTTCACACCTTTCGCCCTCGGGCGCGGCGGCAACGCGATCACGCTTTCGGTCGAGCTCTATCGCGAGATGCAGGCACTCGCCGGCCTCGATGGCTCGGAGGACGCGCTCACCAACGGCCGGGCCCTGAAGCAGGTGGTCGAGCGGAGGCGGCACGTTGGCAAGAAGCCGCTCGTCTTCGCCATGACTTATCCCTTCTCCTCCCACAATTACGAATTCCGGTTCTGGCTCGCGGCAGCCGGGATCAGCCCTGACACTGACGTGACGATGACGATCGTACCGCCTCCGCTCACCGTTGATGCGATGGCGGCGCGAGCCATCGATGGCTTCTGTGTCAATGCCCCTTGGAACGTAATCGCGGTGGAGAAAGGCGTTGGACGCATGGTGGCGACCAAGGCCGATATCTGGCCCTCTGCGCCGGAAAAGGTGCTGGGTGTCAGCCCGGAATGGGCGGAGGAAAATCCGGAGACGCTGTCTCGCCTCATCGTTGCACTCGATGCCGCAGCCCGTTGGTGTGATGACGAGCGGAACCACAAGGCCTTGGCGGACATGATGTCGGATCCTGCCTATCTGGGCGTTCCATCCGAGATGATCCTGCGCCTGCTTTCCGGGCAACTGACGGTGGATCCCGACGGCAGGACGCGGCATGTGGAGAACTACCTGACCTTCCACGATCAGTCGGCAAATTTCCCCTGGATCAGCCAGGCGCTCTGGATCTACAGCCAGATGGTGCGCTGGGGACAGGTTGCCTACGACGAGACCGGTCTATCCCAAGTCCGGGCAGCCTACCGTCCTGACATGTATCGCGCGGTTCTGGGAAGCTCGGGCGTTCCGATACCGTCCGTCGACAGCAGGATCGAGGGCGCAGAACTAGAGAAGTTCATCGATGGGCGACGCTTCGTGCCCGATGACGTTCCCGGCTACGTGGCAGGTTTCGACATCCGGAACGGGATCAAGCCGACGGTCGTGGAATAGGCATTGCACCGCACACAACAAAGGCGCAGTGCACAAATTATGACCTTGAGCAAGATATAGGCAGTCTGTACCTTTTCTAAGTGAGAGAAGGGCGGGACAACGAAGTCCGAGCCACTCTCAAACGATAGGCCGTCAACGATGACGGACCGTTGATGCCTCAAAAGAGGCGTTCCCGACAACGACGTCGCTGGATCAGCTGTGCCCGCTCACCTGCGGCATTCAGTTCATCTCGCGGCGTTTTTTGCGTTTCGGCCGGGCCTGCATGGTCCGGCAACAGGAGATCTGCGTCTGTGATCGAGCCTCGGGCTCCAGGCGGATCCACCTGATGAAGTTTCATCGACTCTCGTCCGCATGGCGTGACGGCAGGAACAGGGGAAGCACGATGCAGACACCGAAGATCACCCGTCGAGACGCGCTCCGCGGCGCCAGCGCCGCCTTGACGCTCGCCGCTGTGAAGTCGGCCTTCCCCGGCGGTGCATTCGCGCAGAGTGCGGAGCCGGAGACGAAGACCGTCAAGCTCGGCTACATCGCACTCACCGATGCGGCGGCGCTGATCGTCGCCAAGGAAAAGGGCTTCTTCGCAAAGCACGGGCTGCCGGATGCGGAGGTGCTGAAGCAGGCCTCCTGGGGCGCGACCCGCGACAACCTCGTGCTCGGCTCCGAGGCGAACGGCATCGACGGCGCTCATATCCTGACGCCGATGCCGTATCTGATCTCGACGGGGAAGGTGACGCAGGGCAGCGTGCCGACGCCGATGTATATTCTCGCCCGCCTCAACCTCGATGCGCAGGCGATCTCCGTCGCCGCCGAATATAACGGCCTGAAGCTCGGCCTCGATGCATCCCCGCTGAAGGAGGCCTTCGCGAAAAAGCGCGCGGCCGGCGGTGATCCGAAGGTCGCGATGACCTTTCCGGGCGGCACGCACGATCTCTGGATCCGCTATTGGCTCGCCGCCGGCGGCATCGATCCCGACAAGGACGTCTCCACCATCGTGGTGCCGCCGCCGCAGATGGTCGCCAACATGAAGGTCGGCACGATGGATGCGTTCTGCGTCGGCGAGCCGTGGAATGCGCAGCTCATCAACCAGAAGCTCGGATACACCGCAGCCAACACCTACGAGATCTGGAACAAGCATCCCGAAAAGGCGCTCGGTCTGCGCGCTGCCTGGGTCGACAAGCACCCGAAGGCAGCGAAAGCGCTGCTCATGGCCGTGATGGAGGCTCAGGCCTGGTGCGACAAGCTCGAGAACCGCGAGGAGATGTGCAAGATCGTCGGCACCCGCGCCTGGTTCAACGTGCCCGTCGCCGACATCCTGCCGCGCCAGAAGGGCGAATACGACTACGGCATCGAAGGCAAGGTCGTGAAGGACTCGCCCGGCATCATGAAGTTCTGGCGCGACCATGCCTCGTTCCCGTTCAAGTCGCACGACCTCTGGTTCATCGCGGAGAACATCCGCTGGGGCAAGTTCGAGACGAACACCGACGCCAAGGCGCTGGTCGACAAGGTCAACCGCGCCGATCTCTGGCGGGAGGCGGCGAAGACCCTCGGCATCGCCGCAAGCGATATCCCGGCCAGCGACAGCCGCGGCAAGGAGACCTTCTTCGACGGCAAGGTCTTCGATCCGGACAATCCGCAGGCCTATCTGGCGAGCCTGCCCATCAAGCGCATCGCGTAAAATTCGGAGAACAGGCTCATGGTTCATTCCGCACGCGTCCTCGCCCTCCCGAATCCGAAGGTCGCCCTCCCGGCACAGCAGGCTGCATTGCATCCGCTGGCACCGAAGCCGGTCAGCCTTGCCTCCCGCGCCCTGAAGATCGGTAGCCGCGTCGCCACACAACTGGCGCCGCCGGTTCTGACCATCGCCCTGCTGCTGCTGCTTTGGCAGATGCTGGCATCGGGGCCCACTTCGGCGCTTCCAAGCCCTCTCAAGGTGATAGACGACAGCTGGGAGATCATCGTCAATCCGTTCAAGGTCGGAAACGGCATCGACCAGGGACTCTTCTGGCACGTGTCGGCCTCTCTCGTGCGCGTCGGCTACGGCTATATCCTCGCTGCGATCGTCGGAATCGGAGTGGGCGTCCTGCTCGGCCAGTCGACGCTCGCCATGCGTGGCCTCGATCCGGTGTTCCAGGTCCTGCGCACCATCCCGCCGCTCGCCTGGCTGCCGCTTTCGCTGGCGGCCTTCCGCGACGGGCAGCCTTCGGCAATCTTCGTGATCTTCATCACGAGCGTCTGGCCGATCCTGATCAACACCTCGGTCGGCATCCGCAACATCCCGCAGGATTATCGCAACGTCGCCAAGGTCCTACGCCTGTCGCCCATCGAGTTCTTCACCCGCATCATGGTGCCCGCAACGGTGCCACACATGTTCACCGGCCTTCGCATCGGCATCGGCCTGTCCTGGCTTGCCATCGTGGCGGCCGAGATGCTGATCGGCGGCGTCGGCATCGGCTTCTTCATCTGGGATGCGTGGAACTCCTCGCTCATCTCCGACATCATCGTGGCCCTGGTCTATGTGGGCGTCGTCGGCTTCCTGCTCGACCGTTCCATCGCAGCCATCGGCCATCTGCTCACCCGCGGCACCGCTGCGCAATAGGGAGAAGCATCATGGCCTATCTCAAGATCGACCACGTCGGCATCTCCTTCCAACGCGCGGGCGCCACGACGGAAGTGCTGCGGGACGTGAACCTCTCCATCGACAAGGGCGAATACGTCTCGATCATCGGCCATTCCGGCTGCGGCAAATCCACGGTGCTCAACATCGTGGCGGGCCTTCTGCCGCCGAGCCAGGGCGGCGTGCTCCTGGAGGGCAGGGCGGTCGAGGGCCCGGGGCCGGACCGCGCCGTGGTGTTCCAGAACCACTCTCTCCTGCCCTGGCTGACCGTGCGCGAAAACGTGGAGCTCGCCGTCAACAAGGTCTTCCGCGGCAGGAAGTCGAAGGCGGAGCGCCGCGACTGGACGCGGCACAATCTCGAGCTGGTGCATATGGCTCATGCGGAGAACAAGCGGCCTCACGAGATCTCCGGCGGCATGAAGCAGCGCGTCGGCATCGCTCGCGCGCTCGCCATGGAGCCGAAGATCCTGCTGCTCGACGAGCCATTCGGTGCCCTCGATGCTCTGACCCGCGCCCATCTCCAGGATCAGGTCATGGAGATCCACGGCCGCCTCGGCAACACCATCATCATGATCACCCATGATGTCGATGAAGCGGTGCTGCTCTCCGACCGGATCGTCATGATGACGAACGGTCCTGCCGCCACCATCGGCGAGGACTTGAGCGTCAACCTCGAGCGTCCGCGCAGGCGCCTCGAGCTGGTCGGCAATTCCACTTACAACGACGCCCGTGCCGCCGTGCTTGAGTTCCTCTATGCACGCCACCGGGCTCCGACACTCGCAGCGTAAGGAGAGTGACGATGCCCAGAAAGCTTGTCGTCATCGGCAACGGCATGGCCGCAGGCCGTGCCCTGGAGGAGCTGTTCGAGCGCGCTCCCGGCGAATACGAGGTCACGATCTTCGGCGCCGAGCCGCGGGTAAACTACAACCGCATCATGCTCTCGCCGGTTCTTTCGGGCGAGAAGGCCTATGAGGACATCCTCATCCACGACGATGCCTGGTACGAGACCCATGGCATCACCCTCCATCGCGGCAAGCAGGTCGTCGCGATCGACCGGCAGGCCAAGCGCGTGACCGCGGCGGACGGAACGACGGCAGATTACGATCAACTTCTCGTCGCCACCGGCTCAGTGCCCTTCGTGGTGCCGATCCCCGGAGCGACCCTGCCGGGCGTGGTCACCTACCGCGATCTCGACGACGTCAACACGATGCTCGAAGCGGCCGGGAAGGGCGGTCGCGCCGTCGTCATCGGCGGCGGCCTGCTCGGGCTTGAGGCGGCGGCCGGCCTGCAGGCGCAGGGCATGGAGGTCACGGTTCTCCACCTCATGCCGACCCTGATGGAGCGCCAGCTCGATCCGTCCTCGGGCTATCTGCTCCAGAAGGCGTTCGAGGACCGCGGCATCGCGGTGCGCTGCAAGGCGAACACCCACGCGATCCTGGGCGACACGCATGTGACCGGCGTCCGGCTCGATGACGGCACCGAGCTGCCGGCGGATATCGTCGTCATGGCGGTCGGCATCCGGCCGAATGCGGTCCTGGCGAAGGAGGCAGGCCTCGAGACCAACCGTGGCGTGCTCGTCGGCGACGACATGCGCACGAGCGACCCGGACGTGTTCGCGGTCGGCGAATGCGTCGAGCATCGCGGCCTCTGCTACGGCCTCGTGGCGCCACTCTACGAGATGGCGAAGGTCGTCGCCGCGCAGCTCGCCGGCGACGAGACGGCCGCCTATACCGGTTCGGTCACCGCGACCAAGCTGAAGGTGACCGGCATCGACCTGTTCTCGGCGGGTGATTTCGGCGAGGCCAAGGACCGGCAGGACATCGTCCTGCGCGATGCGGCACGCGGCATCTACAAGCGCCTCGTGCTCAAAGAGAACCGCATCGTCGGCGCGGTGCTCTACGGCGAGACCGGGGACGGCTCCTGGTTCTTCGATCTCCTGCGCAAGGAGACGGATGTCACGGAATTGCGCGATACCCTGATTTTCGGTCAATCCTATGTTGGGGGTGCCCCCCTGGACCCTACGGCGGCCGTTGCAGCCTTGCCGGATGATGCGGAAATCTGCGGCTGCAACGGCGTCTGCAAGGGCAAGATCGTCCAGGCGATCACCGACAAGGGCCTGAGCTCGCTCGCCGAGGTGAGGGCGCATACCAAGGCTTCCGCCTCCTGCGGCACCTGCACCGGCCTCGTCGAGCAGGTGATGACCCTGACGCTCGGCGACAAGTTCGCCAAGTCGGCGGCCGAGCCGATGTGCGGCTGCACCGATCTCGGCCACGACGATGTGCGCCGCCTCATCCGCGCGGCGGAGCTGAAGTCGATCCCGGCCGTCATGCAGGAACTGGGCTGGAAGAGCTCCTGCGGCTGCGCCAAGTGCCGCCCGGCCCTGAACTATTATCTCCTCTGTGACTGGCCGGAGGAATACGAGGACGACGGTCGCTCGCGCTTCATCAACGAGCGGGTCCATGCCAACATCCAGAAGGATGGCACCTATTCGGTCGTGCCGCGCATGTGGGGCGGCCTCACCAACCCGCGGGAGCTGCGCGCCATCGCGGATGTGGCCGAGCGCTACAATATCCCGACCGTGAAGGTCACGGGCGGTCAGCGCATCGACCTGTTGGGCGTGCGCAAGGAGGATCTGCCCGCGGTCTGGGCCGACCTCAACGATGCCGGCATGGTCTCGGGCCACGCCTATGCCAAGGGCCTGCGCACGGTGAAGACCTGCGTCGGCAAGGAATGGTGCCGTTTCGGCACGCAGGACTCGACCGGCCTCGGCGTCAGGATCGAGAAGTTCATGTGGGGCTCCTGGACGCCGGCGAAGGTGAAGATGGGCGTCTCCGGTTGCCCGCGGAACTGTGCGGAATCGACCTGCAAGGATGTGGGCGTGATCTGTGTCGATTCCGGCTACGAGATCCACTTCGCCGGCGCCGCCGGCCTCCACATCAAGGGCACGCAGCTGCTCTGCAAGGTGCCGGAGGAGGACGAGTGCATCGAGGTCATCGCGGCCCTGACGCAGCTCTACCGCGAGCAGGGGCACTATCTCGAGCGCATGTACAAATGGGCCGACCGGGTCGGCGTCGATTCCATTCGCGCGACTGTCGTCGACGATCTCGAGAAGCGCCGAGGTCTCTATGAGCGCTTCGTGATCTCCCAGCGCAATGCGCAGGTCGATCCCTGGGCCGAGCGGGTCGCCGGCCGCGATGCGCACGAGTTCAGGCCCATGGCGAACTTCACCCTGGCGGAGGCAGCGGAATGAGCGAGTGGATCGATGTGGGTACGGTCGACGACGTGCCGGTTCTCGGATCACGCGTCGTGCAGGCGCCCGGCGGCGACATCGCCGTGTTCAAGGCAGCGGACGGGACGCTGTTCGCCCTGCGTGATCGCTGCCCGCACAAGGGTGGGCCGCTGTCCCAGGGTATCGTGCACGGCCATTCGGTGACATGTCCACTGCACAATTGGGTCATCAGCCTGGAAACGGGAGAAGCACAGGGCGCGGACCATGGCTGCACCCACAAGATCCCACTGCGGATCGAGGGCTCGCGCATCCTGCTCGCGGCCTCATCCCTGATGGCCCGCGCTGCCTGAGGAGGGGATCGTGAGCCTCACCCCGATCCGGACCACATGCCCCTATTGCGGTGTCGGCTGCGGCGTGGTGGCGACGTCGCAGGAGGACGGCTCCATTGCGATCAAAGGGGATGAGCAGCACCCGGCCAATGAGGGCCGCCTCTGCTCGAAGGGGTCGGCTCTGGGTGAGACGCTGAGCCTCGACGATAGGCTCCTCTTTCCGGAGGTCGATGGGCGCCGTGCGGGATGGGACGAGGCGCTGGATCTGGTGGCGCGGCGCTTCTCCGAGACCATTGCCGAGCATGGCCCTGAATCGGTCGCCTTCTACGGCTCGGGCCAGTTGCTCACCGAGGATTACTACGTCGCCAACAAGCTGATGAAGGGCTTCATCGGCGCGGCCAATATCGACACCAATTCCCGCCTCTGCATGGCCTCGTCGGTGGCCGGCCATATCCGCGCCTTCGGCTCCGATACCGTGCCCGGCACCTATGAAGATCTCGAGGAAGCCGATCTCGTCGTCCTCGTCGGCTCCAACATGACGTGGTGCCATCCCGTCCTGTTCCAACGGGTTCTCGCGGCCCGCGAACGGCGTGGCACCAGGATCGTTGTCATCGACCCTCGCCGCACCGTGACGGCGGAGGCCGCTGATCTGCATCTGGCAATCGCCCCGAATTCCGATGTGGCGCTCTTCGCCGGCCTGCTCGATCATCTCGACCGGATGGGGCTGCGCGACAACGCCTATGTCGACAGCCACACCTCCGGCCTCGACGCAGCTCTGCAGGCCGCGGGCGAATGCGGCTTTCCCGGGGCGCTGAATGCTACCCGCCTGCCGGCCGAGCTGCTCCGCGAGTTCTACACACTCTGGAGCCGTTCCGAGCGCGTCGTGACCGCCTATTCCCAAGGTGTAAACCAATCCGTGGCCGGCACCGACAAGGTCAATGCCATCATCAATTGCCATCTGTTCACTGGTCGCATCGGACGGCTCGGCATGGGACCGTTCTCGCTCACCGGACAGCCCAATGCCATGGGCGGGCGCGAGGTCGGCGGACTGGCGAACATGCTCGCGGTTCATCTGAACATCAACAGCGCGAGCCATCGCGAGTTGGTTCGCTCGTTCTGGGGCAGTCCGCGCATCGCCGAGAAGCCCGGTCTGAAGGCGGTCGATCTTTTTCGTGCCGTCGGCGAGGGGCGGGTCAAGGCGATCTGGATCATGGGCACGAATCCGGCCGATTCCCTGCCCGATGCCGATGCCGTCCAAGAGGCCTTGCGCCGATGCCCGTTCGTGGTCGTGAGCGATGTCACCCGCACCGACACGACGCGCCATGCCCATGTGCTCCTGCCGGCTGCGGCCTGGGCGGAGAAGAGCGGCACGGTGACGAATTCCGAGCGTCGCATCTCGCGCCAGCGCTCGTTCCTGAAGCCACCCGGCGAGGCACGGCCAGATTGGCGCATCGTCTGCGACGTTGCCGCCCGCATGGGCTTTGCCGAGGCGTTCGATTATCAGTCGCCCGCCGAAATCTTCCGCGAGCATGCCGCCCTGTCCGGTCTCGCCAATGATGGAAGACGCGATTTCGACATCGGCGCCTGTGCCGAATTGAGCGGGAACGCCTACGACGCGCTCGAGCCGTTCCAGTGGCCGCGCCGGCGGGGTGAGGCGCTCGATGCCGGCACGACCCGCTTCTTCGCGGCGGGCGGCTTCTATACGCCCGACCGGCGAGGGCGGTTCGTCCCGACACTGGTCGCGCAGCAGGCGGTCTCGCCGGAGTTCCCGCTGATCCTCAACACGGGCCGCATCCGCGACCAGTGGCACACCATGACGCGCACGGCGAAGACGCCGCGTCTGATGAGCCATTACGCGGAAAGCTTCTGCGAGATTCATCCGGACGACGCGGAAGATGGCGGAGTTGCGCCCGCCACGCTGGTGCGCATCGTCAGCCCTCAGGGCAGCGCCATCGTCCGCGCGCTGGTGACGGAGCGGCAGCAGAAGGGCAGCATCTTCGTTCCCATGCACTGGACGGACCAGCAGACGGCTCAAGGACGCATCGGTGCGGCGACCTTCGCTGCGGTCGATCCGGTCTCCGGTCAGCCCGGTCTCAAGTCCTCCAGCGTCAGCATCGAGCCCTTCGACGCGGCCTGGTACGGCTTTGCGGTGCTGCGCAACCGGCCTGAGACAATCCGGGCGGATTACTGGGCGCTGGCCCGGGCCGAGGGAGGCTGGCGCATCGAGCTTGCCGGCACCGAACCCGTGGAGGATTGGGCAGATTTCGCCGCCACTCTGATCGGCAGCGGTGAGAATCTCGAGACGCTGTCATACAGCGATCAGGACCAGGCCAGCTTCCGGCTCGCGACCTTCGCGGGCGATGCCTTGCTGGGTGCGCTGTTCGTCGCGCCGCAACCGGTGGCCGTGTCGCGGACATGGGCGGTCGAACATCTGTCAGCGCCTGACATTCGCGGCACTGAGCGCCTGCGCCTGTTGAGCGGGCGGCCCGGTACCGATCAGGCCGATCCCGGTCCCATCGTCTGCGCCTGCTTCTCGGTCGGTGCAAACCAGATCGCCGCGGCGATCGAGAACGGCGCCGCATCAGTTGAAGCCGTTGGGGAAACCCTGCGCGCCGGCACGAATTGCGGCTCCTGCCGCGTTGAAATCAGGAGGTTGATCGATGCTGCAGTCCTTAAGAAAGCCGTCTGAGGCGGAGCCGGGCCGGCTCGGCCGGCTGGCCAAGCTGCCGGTCTTCTTCGACCTGAAGGATCGCCGCGCGGTGCTCGTCGGCGGATCGGCGGGAGCGGCCTGGAAGGCAGAGCTTCTCGCGGCCTCCGGCGCCGACGTCGACATCTATGCGACCGATCCCTCGCCCGAGATGGAGTACCTGTTGGCGCGTGGCGGTGCGGACGGCTCGCTCACTCTGCATCGAAATGGTTGGTCTGCCGAGATTCTGAAGGATGCCGCTCTCGCCGTCGCCGATCTCGAAGACGAGGATGAGGCCGAGACCTTTGCGGCTGCCGCGCATGCTGTAGGCGTGCCCGTCAATGTGGTCGACAAGCCGGCCTTCTGCGATTTCCAGTTCGGTTCCGTCGTCAACCGCTCGCCCGTCGTGATCGGCATCTCGACCGACGGCGCCGCGCCCATCCTCGGGCAGGCAATCCGGCGCAAGATCGAGACGTTGCTGCACCCCTCGGTTGCGTCCTGGGCCAGCTTCGCCAAACACCTGCGCGAACGCGTGATGCAGCATCTGCCGCCCGGCATGGCGCGGCGCACCTTCTGGGAGCGCTTTACCGATCTGGCGTTCCGCGGCAAGGCACCCGCGACATACGGAAACACGATGGAGACGGTGCTGGAGCGCATCGCCGCGCAGACGGGAGAGACGGTTGGACGCGTCACCCTCGTCGGTGCCGGTCCCGGCGACGCGGAGCTGTTGACCCTGAAGGCGATGCGGGCTCTTCAGTCGGCGGACGTGATCCTCTTCGACGATCTCGTCTCCGAGGATGTGCTCGAACTCGCCCGTCGCGAGGCGAAGCGGATGATGGTCGGCAAGCGGGGAGGGCGCGCCTCCTGCGCTCAGGACGACATCAACGACCTCATGACGCGTCTGGCGCTGCAGGGCAAGCAGGTGGTGCGGCTCAAGTCCGGCGATCCTATGATCTTCGGACGGGCGGGCGAGGAGATCGAGCATCTGGAGAAGGCGGGCATCCCCGTCGATGTGGTGCCGGGCATCACGGCCGGCATTGCGCTTGCCTCCGCTCTCGGTGTGTCGCTCACCCATCGCGACATGGCGCAATCGGTCCGGTTCGTGACGGGATGCGCGAAGACCGGCCAGCTACCGAGCGGTCTCGACTGGCAGGGACTGGCCGACCCGAGCACCACAACGATCTTTTACATGGCCGGTGGCACCGCGGGCGCCATCGCCGAGCGTC
Organism: Microvirga sp. VF16; assembly: GCF_016864375.1. GTDB lineage: Bacteria > Pseudomonadota > Alphaproteobacteria > Rhizobiales > Beijerinckiaceae > Microvirga. The sequence continues at coordinate 2,612,511 of NZ_CP069354.1, forward strand.
TGATCGAAGCCGGATGCTCTCCGACCCTCCCTGCTGTGATGGTATCGAACGTGTCGCGCGGCGACGAACGCTGGGCTGGCTCAATCACCGATCTCGGCTGGGCCAGCGAAAGGCGCGATCCGACGAAGCCCGTCATCATCGGTGTCGGTCGTGTGTTCAAGCGCGCTGCGAAAGCAGATGCCCGGAGACTTGGACATCCTCTCATGCTTGGCGCGACGGCTTGATCATGCTGGAAGGACGTCGCATCGCCGTGCCCGAGAGCCGGGAACTCGATCTGTTCACGCGAATGCTCGAGCGGCATGGCGCCGTTGCCGCTCGCTGCCCGCTGGTGTCGATCCACGATGTGGAGGATTCCGCTCCGGCCGACGCCTGGCTGGAACGGCTCGTCCAAGGCCGGCACGACATCGTGGTTCTCTATACCGGAGAGGGCTTGTCCCGTCTTCTCGGCTTCGCACGTCGGAAAGGCATTGAGGCGGACGTGATTGCCGCGTTGAGCAAAACCTTCACGGTCGCTCGCGGCCCCAAGCCGGCCAAGGTCCTGCGCGGCATCGGTCTCGTCCCGGATATGATGGCGGAAGAACCGACGACGGCCGGATTGATGAAGACCCTGTCCACCCTCCCTATCAAAGGCAGGCTCATCGGCGTTCTGCTCTACCCGGGTGGCGAGGAAGCCTTGCCGAATTTTCTTGAGGCGGCAGGCGCACAGGTGGATCCCATCCTGAGTTATCGCTATGCCTCGGACGAAGAGGATGAACAGGTCCTCACGTTCATCGAAGAGCTTGCTTCCGGAGCCATCGACCTGATCGCCTTCACCAGCACGGCGCAGGTGCGGCGCTTGCAGGAGGTCGCGCGACGGTTCGGCAGGGAAGAGGGACTCGATGCCGCCATGCGGCAGATTCTGATCGCCGCCGTCGGGCCTGTGACGGCAGAAGCGGTCGAGAAAGCAGGCTGGCCTGTCGGCGCGATGCCGCAAGACAGCTATCACCTCAAACCGCTGATGATGGCCTTCGGCAGGAAATTGGCGCAAGACGCCAACATTAGTGCTTCGGCGTGTGTCCCTCGCCGGCCTCAAGAAGCGCCTGCAGACCTTCACGGTAGCTCGGATAGCGGAGCGTTACGCCGAGTTTCGTCTTGATGCGCGTGTTCCGCACGCGCTTGTTGTCAGCATAGAAGGAGCGTGCCATGGGTGTCATGTCCGCTTCCTCGAAAGGCACTTCCGGCGGAGGCTCGCGCCCGAGCAGTTCCGCCGCATAGGCAATGACATCCTGTGGCGGGCCAGGCTCGTCGTCCGCAACGTTGTAGATGGCGTTCGGGCTCGCGCGCTCGATCGAAGCCATCAGGATCTGCGCGATGTCGGCCGTGTGGATCCGGTTGAACACCTGGCCTTTCTTGACGATGGATCTGGCGGTCCCGTCGGCGACCTTCACCAGAGCATTGCGGCCTGGGCCATAGATGCCGGCAAGCCGGAAGATCTGCACGGCAAACGGAGCGCTCTCGCCAAGCGCGAGCCATTCCTGTTCGGCAGCAATGCGATCACGGGAGCGGATCGTCGCCGGATTCGGCGGTGTCGTCTCATCCACCCAATTGCCGTCCGCATTGCCATAGACACCCACCGTCGACAGATAGCCGACCCAGCGGAGATTGGGAGCCGACGCGATCGCCTCCGAAAAATGCTCCAGCACCGGATCCGCCTCGTTCACGGTGGGTACGGAGACGAGCAATGCGTCCGCGCGGGCGATCTGGTCGAGAATGCGAGGATCGTAGCCGGCGCTGTCGAATCGGTAGGCCTGAAGGCCTTCCGCCTCCATCGCCCGAACCTTCTCCGGCGAGCGCACCGTGCCGCCGATTTGCGTGAAACGCTCGCCGTAAAGGCTGAGGAACTGGCAGACCGAATAGCCGAGACCGAAGACGAACAGATTCATGAGATTGAATAACGTTAATAATGACGGGTGTGGTCAGGCGAACCTAGCGAGATCGACGGAGGGCAGCAACTGCGGAGCATTCCGCACGCGCGATACATCCTTTTGTCGTGCTAGCCATTTTGCTGGGTTGATCGGCGCTTAACCCCTGCTCCATAACCGTCTGGCCGCAACGGGCCGGAGCATTATCGGTCGATGCCGTTCTGCCTCCTATCAAGCTCCGGCGCGGAGGTGATTCATGGTTCTGACCAATCAAGATATGGTTGAGCTCGCTGCCTTCAGACGCAAGCTGCACCGCATGCCCGAACTGTCACGGGAGGAAATCGAGACCGCACGGGAGGTTCGTGCGTTCCTGGCTTCGACCGGAGCGGACTGGATCATCACCGGTCTCGGCGGTCACGGCATCGCGGCCATCTACGAGGGTAGGGAGCCGGGCCCGACCGTCATGGTCCGGGCGGAACTCGACGGGCTGCCCATCGAGGAAATCTCCGATCTGTCCTATCGCTCAGTGACGCCCGGCAAGGCGCATCTGTGTGGACATGACGGGCATATGGCGATCCTGGCCGGCTTGGCGCGCGTGCTCGGTCGCCAGCGCCCACAGCGCGGCCGCGCTGTCCTGCTCTTTCAACCGGCGGAAGAGGATGGCTCCGGCGCGGCGGCCGTCGTCGCCGATCCGCGCTTTCGCGAGATCTCTCCGGACTTTGCATTCGCCCTGCACAATCTCCCTGGCCTGCCATTCGGCCAAGTGGCACTGGCAGAGGGGCCGGTCAATTGCGCATCGCGCGGCATGCGCATCGTCCTGAACGGCAAGACGGCTCACGCCTCGATGCCGGAGACGGGGATCTCTCCCATGAATGTCGTTGCCGAACTGATGCCGGCGCTGACTGCCCTCGGCCGTGGCGGCCCGCTGGACGATGACTTCGCAATGGTGACGGTCACTCATGCGAAGATCGGTGAGCCCGCCTTCGGCGTCGCTCCCGGACGTGCTGAGATCTGGGCAACCCTGCGCACTCTGACCGATGCCGGCATGGAAGATCTCTGCGTGAGCGCTGAGCATCTGGTGCTGAGCGCGGCGCGGGAACAGGGGCTCAGCGTCGAGATCTCCCACGACGACATCTTCCTGCATTGCGAGAACGCACCCGAGGCCGTCGCTCATCTTCGCCGCGCCCTCGATGAAGAAGGCGTGCCGCATGACAAGGGCGACCTGCCGATGCGAGCCTCCGAAGATTTCGGGCGCTTCGGCCAGAAGGCACCCGCTGCCATGTTCTTCTTAGGAGCGGGCGAGAACCACCCGAGCCTGCATAATCCGGACTACGACTTTCCGGACGACCTGATCGGCATCGGCGCCCGGGTGTTCATGCGGACATTGCGGAATTTGCTCGGGTAGGCTTTTGCACACGACGCGCAGCTTTCCTTGCTGCCGCCCGTGTCATCCCCGGCGAGCCGGAGGCGAGGGAAGGGGATCCATTCAACGCATGGCGCTATGGATTCCCTTCCCCTCCGCTGCGCTCCGGCCGGGGATGACATTCTCTCACGTCATCACCGGCCTTGCGCCGGTGAACTCGATTTGAAAGCGTCGCGCTTCACACCATCGGGATGGCCGGGACAAGCCCGGCCATGACCTGGAGAAAGACATTTCAGACGTTGCACAACGACGATCCGGCACACAGGGCGGACATGCCCCTAAAGCGGCAGGCCGCGCAGCGCGGAAACCGCCTGCATCACGCCGCGCAGCTCGGCGAGGCCCCGCATGCGGCCGATGGCAGGATAGCCCGGATGCGTGGGTTTGCCGACATCGTCGAGAAGTTCGTGGCCATGGTCCGGCCGCATGGGGATGCGCCAGTGCTTTTCTCCCGCGTCCTTCCGGCGCTTCTGTTCCTCGAGAAGCACCGTGACGAGGGCGACCATATCCGTATCGCCGCCGAGGTGATCGGCTTCCATGAACGAGCCGTCTGGGTCCTTGGCGACGTTGCGCAGGTGGGCGAACCAGATTCTGTTGGCGAAGCGTTTCGCGATGGCTGGAACATCGTTGATGGGATTGGCTCCGAGAGAACCGCTGCACAGGGTGAGTCCGTTCGATGGCGAATCGACGGAGCCGAGAATGAAAGCGATATCGTCCGCATTGGAGACGATTCGCGGCAGGCCCATGAGCGGACGCGGCGGATCGTCGGGATGGATGCACATCCGGATCCGGACCTCTTCCGCGGTCGGGATCACCTCGCGCAGGAAGCGGGCGAGATTCTCGCGAAGAGCGGCGGCGTCGATACCCTGGTAACGGGCGAGCATGGCGCGCAGGCCGGGAACATCGTAACGGTCATAGGCTCCCGGCAGGCCAGCCATGATGTTGGAGAGAAGCTTGCGCCGATCGGCTTCCGAGGAGCGGAGGAACCATTCCTTCGCGCGCCTCAGGACGTCGGGCGAATAATCCGCCTCGGCGCCCGGGCGCTCCAGCATGAAGCAATCGAAGGCTGCGAATTCATGGAGGTTGAAGCGCAGGGCGGTTGCGCCTCCGGGAAGAGGGTAGGCCAGTTCCGTGCGTGTCCAGTCGACCACCGGCATGAAGTTGTAGCAGATCGTGGTGACGCCGCATTGCGCGAGGTTGCGCATGGATTGGCGGTAATTGTCGAACAGGCTCGTCAAGTCGCCTTCACCGATCTTGATGCGCTCGTGGATCGGCAGGCTCTCGACCACGCTCCACCGCAAGCCGAGCGAAGGGTCGGCGGCGATGAGCGCTTTACGCTTTTCGATCTCCTCGACGCTCCAGATCACGCCATAGGGGATTTGATGCAGCGCGGTGACGATGCCTGTCGCACCCGTCTGGCAGATATGGGAAAGCTGAACGACATCATCGGGGCCGAACCAACGCCAAGTCTGTTCCATGATTGCCTCTTAATGGTGGGGCCGAATGTGATCGTCGGCGATGGTTCCGGATTGCTCTTTCATTGGTGTCACGCGCTGAGCACCTCCAGCAGAGCATCGGCCTCGGGCTCGAAGAGATCCGGGTGCTTAGCGGCGAGCTCTGGCAGGGATCGCAGGATTTCGCTCAGGTGCTGGCTCATGGCCTTTTCGGCAGCAATGGGATCGGACGCCTTGATGGCGTCGACGATCATCGCATGCTGCGCGACGATGAGGTGACGCGGGGTCGCCTGCTTCACATCGAGATACCGCACCCGGTCCATCTGCGGTTTGACATCCTCGATCATGCGCCACGCGGCAGGCCGTCCGGCTGTTTCCGCAAGAAGACGGTGAAACTCCTCGTCGAGAGCCATGAAATCGTCCGACGACGTGGAGCGCTGGGCGCGGCGCTGCCGGGTCAGGCTGGCATTGAGTTCTGCCAGCATCATTGGAGTAGCCTTCAGGGCCGCCTCACGCACCACGGCGCATTCAACCGCCACGCGGATGAAGCGCGCATCCTCGACAGCGGTCCGCGAGATCTTGACCACCTGGGTGCCCCGCTGCGGCAGGACCCGCACGAGGCCGGCCTCGCTCAGTTTGATCAAGGCCTCCCGGACCGGTGAGCGGCTTACCCCGAATCGCTGTGCCAGATCCTGTTCGGACAGCATCTCGCCAGGGGAAATCTTCATGCTGACGATGGCTTGGCGAAGAGCACGCGTGACCTGCCGGGCCATGGGTTCGCGGTTGAGATCGAGCTTCGCAAGGGCTGGTCTATTCGTCATAAGTGGCACACTACCATACTAGTAGACCATTGCAAAGGATCGTGGAACGGCTTAATGTTGGCTCAATGAGGCGCTCGGAACCGGCCTGGAAAACGGCTCGGGCGAGGCCTGAGGGAGTACGCCATGCTGATCCATCCGGACCGGCTGTTTCCTGTCGAGCCCACCACCTGTGCGGTGGCGCGCCGGCTCTATGCGGAAGTACGGGACCTGCCCATCATCTCGCCGCATGGCCACACGGATCCCCGTTGGTATGCGGAGAACGAGCCGTTCCCGGATCCGGCGACGCTTTTCGTCATTCCCGACCATTACGTTTTCCGCATGCTCTACAGCCAGGGCGTCAGGCTGGAGCAGCTTGGAATCGCGACGAAGGACGGCAGCCCGGTCGAGCGCGATCCGCGGGCGATCTGGCGCCGCTTCGCGTCTCATTATCATCTCTTCCGTGGCACACCCACGCGCCTCTGGCTCGACCATACCTTTGTGACCCTGTTTGGCTTCACCGAACGGCTCTCTGCCGCGAATGCAGATGCGTATTACGACCGCATCGACGAAGCGCTGCGCACGCCGGAGTTCCGGCCGCGCGCGCTCTTCGAGCGTTTCCGCATCGAGGCCATCACCACGACGGAGAGCCCGCTCGATCCGTTGAAGCATCACGAGACCATCCGGCAATCGGGCTGGAAGGGGCGGGTGGTCACGGCATACCGGCCCGATCCGGTGATCGATCCTGAATTCGAGGGCTTTCGCGATAATCTGGTCCGCTTCGGTGAGATCACCGGCTGCGATACAGCGACCTGGAGCGGCTACCTGGACGCGCATCGCAAGCGGCGCGCCTTCTTCCGCGACTATGGCGCGACCTCCACCGATCACGGACACCCCACAGCCAAGACCGCCGATCTGTCGCAGGCTGCTGCCGAAGCGCTTTTCCATCGCGTGTCCTCGGGCGATTCAGGACCAGCGGATGCGGAAATGTTCCGTGCCCAGATGCTGACCGAGATGGCAGCGATGAGCATGGAGGACGGCATGGTCATGCAGCTCCATCCCGGCTCCTTCCGCAACCACAACGATGCGCTCTTCCGCCGCTTCGGCCGCGACATGGGCGCGGACATTCCGCTCCAGACGGATTACGTCCGCGGTCTGAAGCCGCTTCTCGACCGCTTCGGCAATGAGCCGAACTTCACCTTCATCGTCTTTACGCTCGACGAGACGAGCTACTCGCGTGAACTGGCACCGCTCGCCGGGCACTATCCGGCCCTGAAGCTCGGTCCCGCCTGGTGGTTCTTTGATGCGCCGGAAGGCATGCGCCGCTTTCGCGAACTCACGACCGAGACGGCCGGCTTTTACAACACCGTCGGCTTCAACGACGACACGCGGGCCTATCTGTCAATTCCGGCGCGGCATGACGTGGCCCGCCGGGTCGACTGCGCCTATCTCGCCAATCTCGTGACGAGCCATCGCCTCGATGAGGATGAGGCGCATGAGGTGGCGCACGATCTTGCCTATCGCCTCGCGAAAGAGGCCTACAAGCTGTGAGACGGGACATGGCCGCGCATGAGCCATGTCGCACAGAACGGGAGGAAGACATGACGAACCTGATCACCAGGCGGACTTTCGTCGGCGGTGTCGCCGGTGCCGCGGGCGTTGCAGCCCTCGGCGGGCCGAGCTTCGCGCAGGCGACCCTGCCCACGAGCCCGGTCGCACTCAACGTCATCGACGTTGCCGGAAACCTGGCGCTGACGCAGAAGGCTATCGAGAACTATCGCAAGGCAAAGCCCAACCTCGTTTCGCGCATCACCTTCACCAAGGCGACGGCGCCGGAACTCGCCGGCAAGATCAAGGCACAGCAAGATGCGGGCCGCGTCGACATCGACCTCGTGCTCACCGGCACCGATGCGCTCTCAGCCGGCATCGAGCAGAAGCTTTGGGTCGACCTGATCCCCGGCCACACCAATTCCCTGCCGAAGCTTGACGACATCTATCTTCCGGCCGCCGCCAAGATGCAGGGGCTGGCGAAGGGACAGGGCGTCGTCGTGACCTATTATCCGTCGGGTCCGCTGCTCGAATACATGCCCGATAAGGTCAAGAATGTGCCGACCACGGCGGAAGAGCTTCTGGCCTATACCAAGGCCAATCCGGGCCGCTTCCTGTATGCGCGCCCTGCCAATTCCGGCCCTGGCCGCACCTTCATCATGGGCCTGCCCTACATCCTCGGCGACAGCAACCCGCAGGATCCCGCCAAGGGCTGGGACAAGACCTGGGCCTACCTGAAGGAGCTCGGGCAGAACATCGAGTATTATCCCTCCGGCACCGGCGCAGTGATGAAGGAGCTTGGGGAAGGTTCCCGCGACATGACCGTGTCGACGACCGGTTGGGACATCAACCCGCGCGTTCTCGGCGTCGTGCCGAAGGAGGCGAAGGTGGCGGCGCTCAAAGGCTTCCACTGGGTGGCGGATGCTCACTACATGTGCGTGCCCAAGGGCCTGCCGAACGAGAAGGTCGCCGTCCTCCTCGACCTCATGAACTTCCTGCTCACCAAGGAGCAGCAGGCCTACACCTTTGACGAGGGTTACTTCTATCCGGGCCCGGCCGTGAAGGGCGTGACCCTCGACATGGCGCCGCCGGAGAGCCAGGCCGCCATCAAGGAATTCGGCCGTCCGGAATACGAGAAGTGGATCGCCGAGAACCCGATCGAATTGCCGCTCCAGCCAGAGCAGATGGTCGTCGCCTTCCGCCTCTGGGACGAGCAGGTCGGCGGCGCCAAGCGCAAGTAAGACGACAAACAAGGACTCGCGATGACCATAGCCCTTTCCCAATTCGACGAAGTCCGGCTCGATCGTGTGAGCCGCGACTTCGGGGCGCTCAACGCTTTGCGCGACGTCTCTCTGACCATCCGGCGGCGCGAGTTCATCGCGCTGCTCGGGCCATCGGGATGTGGGAAGTCGACGACGTTGAACTGCATCGCGGGTCTCCTGCCTGTGACCGGTGGGGCGATCTGGCTCGACAAGAGCCGGGTCGATACGCTCCGCCCCGAGGAGCGCGGGTTCGGAATGGTGTTCCAGAACTATGCGCTCTTTCCCCATCTCAACGTGCGCCAGAACATCGGCTTCGGCCTCAAGATGCGCGGGCGGCCAAAGGCCGAGATCGACCGTAAGGTCGACGAGGCCCTGAACCTCGTTCGCCTGCGCGGCCAGGAGCACAAGCTGCCGGGCCAGCTCTCCGGCGGCCAGCAGCAGCGCGTAGCGATTGCCCGTGCCATCGTCATCGAGCCACCGCTCGTACTGATGGATGAGCCCTTGTCGAACCTCGATGCCAAGCTCCGCCTCGAAATGCGCGCGGAGATCCGGCGCATCCATAACGAACTCGGCGCCACGACCATTTACGTCACCCACGATCAGGATGAAGCCCTGTCGCTCGCCGACCGCATCGTGGTGCTGCGCGACGGCGTGGTCAGGCAGGTCGGAACGCCCAAGGAGCTTTATGAGGCGCCCGCTCATCTCGATGTGGCCGACTTCATGGGCTTCCGCAACAAGCTGAAAGGGCAGGTGGTCGGAAGCGACAGCGGTCGCGCCGTTCTCGACGTAGAGGGCGCACGGATCAGCGGCGTCGCCCGTGAAAGCCTGTCTGTCGGCTCCTCCGCCTATGCCGCCATCCGTCCGGACGATCTCATGGTTGGCGAGGCTGGGCCGAACGCCATTGCCGTGACCGTCGACACCATCGAATATCGCGGCCGTGAATTCGTCGGAACCGCCCATTCGGCCGGCGGGCTCGATTTCGTGTTCCGCTCCCACCATCCGGTCGAGCCGGGATCCAAGGTGCATCTGCGGGCGGATGATGGGCGCGTTCTCGTCTTCGCGGAGCCGATCCAGGGGAGGCATTGATGGACGCCCTCGCTCAAGCGGCCCCCGTCGAGCGTGGCCCGAGCCTGCGCCAGCGGCTCGCGGCGAGAGGATTCGATGCGGTGACCCTGCTCGTCATTCCGGCGGCGATCTTCACCTTGCTGCTCTTCGTCTATCCCTTCGCCTTCGGCTTCGTGCTCTCCTTCGAGCCCAAGGCCGGCGGTGACTGGCTCGCCAATTACAAGCGCTTTGTCTCGGACCCGTTTCTCTACGACACGATTGCCAACACGCTCCGGCTCGCGATTCCCGTCACGCTCCTCAACCTGCTGCTTGCGGTGCCGATTGCTTTTCGTGTGCGCCTCATGCGGCGCCAGCGCCTTCTGACCACGATCCTCGTTCTGCCGATCACGCTCGGCACGGTGCTCGTGGCCGAAGGCCTCTTGAACTATCTCGGGCCGCAGGGCTGGTTCAACCGCACTTTGCTCACCTTCGGCCTGATCTCCCAGCCCCTGAAGCTCGTCCACAATTACTGGGGCGTCTTCGCCTCGCTGGTGATCACGGGTTTCCCGTTCACCTTCCTACTGACCCTATCCTATGTCACGGGCATCGACCCGGCCCTCGAGCAGGCGGCGGCGACCCTTGGCGCCAGCGCGTGGCAGCGCTTCCGCCATGTCTATCTGCCGCTGCTGATGCCGGGATTCGCCATCACCTTCTGCCTGTCCTTCGTGCAGGCCTTCTCGGTGTTTCCCTCGGCGGTGCTGCTGGGCGAGCCCGCCGGCGTCACCCGCGTCATCTCGATTGCGGCTGCGACGGCGGCCTTCGAGGAATACGATTACTCCATGGCCTCGGCGATCGCGATGATCATGGGCTTCGTTCAGCTCGCCATCGTGGTGGCGGTGCTCGCATCCCGCGGCCTGTTCTACCGTGGCCCAGCCTCCGGCGCGAAAGGTTAAAGCCGATGATCCGCGATACGACACTCGGCTCCAAGCTCTGGGCAGCGGCCATCTGGTTCCTCGTCGGCTTCTTCGTCATCAACCTGTTCGCCATGATCGCGACCGTGGTGACGAGTTCCTTCGCCACCCGCTGGCTCGGTACATGGCTGCCGGCCGGCTGGACCACACGCTGGTATTCCTCCGCCTGGAGCGAGTTCCAGCTCTGGGACGTGCTGATGGTCACATTCCAGGTGATTGCGGCCGTCGTGTTCATCTCCGGCGCGCTCGGCGTAACGGCCGCCTATGCTCTGGCCCGGCGCGAATTTCCAGGAAAGCGGCTTCTCGTCCTGCTCTTCCTGCTGCCGCTGCTGATCCCGCCAATCACCTTCGGTATCCCGCTCGCGACCGTGCTCTATCAGACAGGTCTCGCCGGCACATTCTGGGGCGTGGTGGCAGCCAATCTCGTGCCGACTGTGCCCTTCGTGATCCTCGTCATGATTCCGTTCATCGAGCAGATCGATCCGAAGATCGAGGCGGCCGCCCGGGTCTTCGGGGCCAACACCTTCAAGCTCTTCATCCACGTACTCCTGCCGCTGCTTCTGCCGGGCATCCTGGCGGCGTTACTGCTGGTGCTGGTACGCACCATTGCCATGTTCGAGCTCACCTTCCTCGTAGCCGGGCCGACCAGTCAGACCCTCGTGGTGGCACTCTATTACGCGGTTTTCGCGGCGGGCGTGCGCGCCGTGCAATCCATCGATGCCATGGCCGTCATCTATATGGTAACGACCCTGGTCTGGCTCATCATCGCGCTGCGCTTCGTCAACCCGACGCAGATTGTCACCCGCGCGAAGCAGCAGCCGGCGCATTGAGGACATGATGTCAGACCGCCTGAACGAAGATTCGCTTGCCGATTTGCCGGAAGGCGTTCGCCGCCCGGCTTATGACCGGAGAGGCGTCAAGACGGGAATCGTGCATCTCGGCGTCGGGGCCTTCCACCGGGCGCATCAGGCGGTCTACACCGACGATGTGCTGGGCGAAGATCCGCAATGGGGCATCGTGGCGGCAAGCCTGCGCAGCTCCGACACCTACGATGCGCTTCAGCCGCAGGATGGCCTCTATACCCTCTCGGTGCGGTCGAAGGAGGGCGAGGCGCTTCGCATCGTCGGTTCGATCCGCCGGGTCATCGTCGCCCCCCGCGCGGCGGACGATCTTCTCGACGCGATGGCCGATCCGCAAACACGCATCGTCACGCTGACGGTGACCGAGAAGGGCTATTGCCACGACCCGGCGACCGGCACCCTCAACGAGGATCATCCCGATATCGTGCATGACCTCGCTTATCGCAGAACGCCCCGATCCGCTCCCGGCTTCATCGTCGAGGCGCTGCGCCGCCGACGCTTGGCAGGCGTGCCGCCCTTCACGGTTCTGACCTGCGATAATCTTCCCTCCAATGGGCGCACGGTAAAGCGTGTTCTGGCCCGCTTCGCCGAACTGGTCGACCCGGAACTCGGCCGGTTCGTGGCAAACGAGGTGCCCTGCCCCTCGACCATGGTCGACCGGATCGTGCCGGCGACCAGCGATCAGGATCGGGAGCGCATCGGGGAAACTCTCGGTGTCGAGGATGCGTGGCCTGTCGTGACCGAGCCTTTCACCCAATGGGTCATCGAAGACCGCTTTCCGCAAGGCCGGCCGGCGTGGGAGAACGCGGGCGCCGAATTCGTCACCGATGTCGAGCCCTATGAGCACATGAAGCTCAGGCTGCTCAACGGAAGCCACTCGACCCTGGCCTATCTCGGCTATCTCGCAGGGTACGAGACCGTTGCAGACACCATGACAGATCCGGCCTTCGTGCGGCTGATCGAAGGGCTCATGGACGAGGAGGTCACCCCGACGCTCCACATGCCGCCGGGAGCCGATCTGACCTCTTACAAGAGAGCGCTCATCGAGCGCTTCAAGAACCCCGCCCTGAAGCATCGTACCTGGCAGATCGCCATGGACGGCTCGCAGAAGCTGCCGCAGCGCCTCCTGGGAACGGTCCGCGATCGCCTGCGCGACGGCGCATCCATCGCGCGGCTCTCCCTCGGGGTGGCCGCCTGGATGCGCTATGTGACAGGCATCGACGAGAAGGGCGCACCCATCGACGTGCGCGATCCCATGGCGGCTCGCTTACGGGAACTGGCCGATCGGGCAGGGGGCTCGGCCGAGAGACTGGCGAGCGCTTTGTTCGGCGTGCGCGAAATCTTCGGCGACGACCTGCCCAAAGATCCGCGGTTCACGGAAGCGGTCACGGAGAACCTGACGCGTCTTTATGAAAAGGGTGCGAAGCGCACCGTCTCTGAGTTTGGGGCCGACTAACGCGGGGTATTCCCACGGTGTCAGTTGACACCCTCTACGTCATCACCGGCCCTGTGCCGGTGATCCCGTTTCTGTAGAGCGCGGCACTCTTCCAATCGGGATGGCCGGGACAGGCCGGGCCATGACGGCGCGAGTATCATCCTCAAGCGCCCACCAGCTTCGTCCGCTTGCGCTCGCATGACCGGCACTTGCAACCGGTCGGCTTGATGAAGGTCTCGAAGTAGTTCTTGCCGTAATTATAGGTGATCTCGTCGCCCGGCTTGATGCGCTTGATCGCCTTGATGCGGATCTTGCCTCTCGACACCGTGGCCTCGGCATTCGGACGGCAGCCGTGATTGATGTAGCGCGCGATGTTCCAGCGCGGCGAGCCGTCGATGGTCCAGCGGCTGCTGATCTCGAACAGGTAGCGCGTGTTGCGTCGGCGCTGGACTTCCTCGTTCGTGATCTTCGGTCCGACATACTCGATGATGAACGTTCCTTTCTCGATCACATCGGTTGCAAAGAGGCCAAGGCCGGTTTCGGATCTCCCGATACGAAACGGTCCTTCTGCAGGTTTCATTTTCATCTTAAGCGGGAGCTCCGAAGCACGCGGATGTTCGATGAGGGGTCTATTAGCGATAAACCCGGAGCGTTGAAATTGGGTCCGCGCGGAAACTTTCACGGATCCAGCTCAAGTTTTTTGCATTGGCCAATCGGACGTGATTGGTCCTGCAGGTTTCACGGAGTGGAACGATGTCTACACGACTTCGGGAGAGTCCGAGGCTCCGGCCAGAGCGGTGCGCAGGGTATCGGCGAAATTGTCGTACGAGAATGGCTTCGACAATGTCGGAGACTCACGAAATCGCTCGGGGAGCGAGCGGAAATCGTACCCGGTCGAGAAGATGAAGGGGATCCCGCGGAAACGCAGGACGTCGGCGACCGGGAACACAACCGTCCCATCGACATTGATGTCGAGAATGCCGATATCGATATCTGCCTGCAGGGCAAGGGTCAGGGCGTGATCAAGCCGCGCGGCGGGCCCCACGATCTCGCAGCCGAAATCGAGTACCATGTCCTCGATCAACATCGAGATCATTGCCTCGTCTTCGACGATCAAGACCCGCTTTCTGCGACCCTCGAACATAGCCCCTCCAAGCCGGATTGCACCTGAAAGGCGCCTCGCGGCGTCATTAAACGAATCAGTTGCAACAACTATAATCGATAGTTCGGTGCAGCCTCACTATCTTAGGTTATTATGACTTAAGGCGGTATCGTAATGCCGTCGACCAGCCAAAGTAAAGACCTTGGGAGCCTCCCGATTATACAGCGCTCCGGCGTGCAATTTCTGCGCGCACGACTGGTGCAACCCTTGTCCCAAGAAGTTCAATGGAGCGCATGATCTGGGCATGCGGCATGGTGCCGACGCTGAATTGGGCCAGGTAGCGGTCGTGGCGGAAGAGTTCGTGCTGGAACAGGATCTTGTCGATCACCTCCTGTGGGCCTCCCACCGCCAATGCACCGCGCGGCTCCCGCATCGCTTCGAATTGCGGGCGGGTCGTGGGAGGCCATCCGCGCTCACGGCCAATCTTGGTCATCACCTGGGCATAGGAGGGAAAGAATTCGTCGCCGGCCTGCTGCGAGTTGTCTGCGATATAGGCATGGGTGTTGATGCCGACCTTCAGGCGCGCCGGAACGTGCCCAGCCCGGGCTCCTGCCTCACGATAAAGTGACACGAGCGGGGCGAAGCGCTCCGGCTGTCCTCCGATGATGGCCAGCGCAAGGGGCAGTCCGAGCGCGCCCGCCCGCACGACCGATTGTGGCGTTCCGCCGACGGCAATCCAGACAGGCAGTGGTTCCCGGGCAGGGCGGGGATAGATCGGCTGATCGTCGAGGGAGGGCCGGTGCTGGCCCGACCATGTCACTCGCTCCTCGCTCCGGATCTTCAGAAGCAGGTCGAGCTTTTCGGCGAACAGGGCGTCGTAGTCGTTGAGATCGTAGCCAAAGAGAGGGAACGACTCGATGAACGAGCCGCGGCCCGCCATGATCTCGGCCCGCCCGTTCGACAAGAGGTCGAGGGTCGCGAAGTTCTGAAACACCCGGACCGGATCGTCGGAGCTCAGCACCGTTACGGCGCTCGTCAGACGAATCCTCTTGGTGCGCTCGGCGGCGGCGGCCAGGACGACGGCGGGTGCGGAAACCACGTAATCGGAGCGGTGATGCTCGCCGAGGCCGAACACGTCCAAACCGACCTGATCCGCCAGCTCGACCTCCTCGATGAGATCGCGCAGGCGCTGCGCCGGTGAGAGCAAGTGTCCGGTGGTAGGAGCTGTCGTCAGCTCACCAAAGGTATAGATACCAAGTTCCATCGATCTTCCCTTCGGAGGCTGGCACCGGTCCCGGCTATAGCAGCCGTCGTGCCGGGATGCACCGAAGATCGGATGGGATCGGATTCAGCGCTGGAGCAACCTTTGGATCAGGGCATCTGCGGCATGGCTCGTCAGCCCCCACGCGACAGGCCTGTCGCCGAGATAGACGGTGAAGGTACCGTCCTGCGTCGCCTGTTTGGCAATATGGACCATGAGTTATCCTCCTCATGTGGAGCCCGGACCACCAGTCCGTTGTGTGGGCATGATGAAATGAGAGGCGTGCCGCGGGAAGATTAAATTATGAGCAGTGACACGCCGTGACGGAGAAAAAGCCGGCGCTGGCGGCACATGCCGAGGATCCGTAGGGCAGCTCCGACTATCTGGGAGATCCTAGAAATGGCTCATCATCGCTGTGAGGCACAGGTGTAATTTCCCTCCCCACAAGAGGGGGAGGGCTTAGCGGTGTGGCATTCTCTTTATGAGCCAGACTCTAAGGAGAATTCTCCCAACGGATCCCTCGAGGCCGATTGGGTACGACTAGGGCCGGTTTGCAATCAATAACGCCGGAGCTAACGATGCAGAGCGGGGGCGTCCGCGCCACAGCCTGGAAGACCCGGATCTGAGCTCTTCATGCCCCCCGCATTGCCAAACTGGCCTTCATCCAGGAGCGTGTTTATGTCAGAAGCGAGCGTGGCCATGCGGAGGCCGATGGTCATCATGTCCTAAAAGCCGTCATCGGAGGGCTGAATTCTCGCGTTGGAGCCCCACAATCCGCATGACACGCCCTTTTGGGACCTTGCATGAAATGTCTAGGTATGAGTAGTTATCGTCTTGCCCTCAATGGTTGAGGGCGTTACGCCTATATAGCGTTTACGAAACTTGAGACTTTAGAAGGCAGTCCTGATGGGCCGGGGAAATGATCACCGTGATCGCCGACGTCAATTTGGCGGTCAACCCGAAGATCACTGGGGCGATTTCGCTCCACCAACATCTTATGAACGGCCCATGCGGCAGCAGACATCCTATGGCGCTCCAGCCTCGGGCCCCGAGACCGAGGCACGGGTGAAATGGTTCAATCCTGACAAGGGCTTCGGCTTCGTCGAAATGACCGACGGATCGGGCGAGGCCTTTCTGCACGTGCGTCAGGTCGAGGCCGCAGGCTATTCCGCGCTCGAATCCGGCACGACCTTGGTCATCAAGGTCGGCGCGGGCCAGAAGGGCCCGCAGGTCCAGGAGATCGTCAGCGTCGACACCAGCACGGCCGAACCCGAGCCACCGCGCGGCGCTCGTCCGCCGCGTCCGGCCCGTCCGGGCGGTCCCGGCCAGGGTGGTGGTTTCGGTCGCCCGAGCGGCGGCCCGAGCCCCCGTCCGGTCAGCGGTCCGCCGGAGGTTCCGGCCACCGTCAAGTGGTTCGACGCCGTGAAGGGCTACGGCTTCGTCTCCGTCGAAGGTGAGAGCAAGGACCTGTTCCTGCACATCTCCGTCGTGGAGCGCGCAGGCCTCGGCCAGCTCGAGCAGGGCCAAGCGGTCCGTGTCGCCATCGTCGATGGCCGCAAGGGTCCCGAAGTCGGCGCCATCGAGCTCGCCTAAGGCTTCCAGCCTTTTTCTTGATGAATTAAACCGGGTCCGCTGCTGCACATTGTGCAGATGAGTGGGCTCGGTTTTGCCGCGTCCAACGATGCGCTGTTTGAAGAGCTGACTATCGGCCCCAAGGTGGTCCACACTTTGGGGCCGATGCCTCTTAGCAATGAACCTCTTCGAAGGCCCGAACCCACATCTCGCAGACGCCGGAGCGCACGATCTCGTTCAACGTGAACTCGATGATCGGAACCGGGAGCATCTGCGACTTGATCAGGTGAATGACCGTTCTGAGGCCGGAGGTCTCGCGCAGGTCGCACTGGCTCACATCGCCGTTGATCACGACCGTGCAATCCTCCCCGATGCGGGTGAGGAAGGTTTTCATTTCGGCCGGGGTGGCATTCTGCGCTTCGTCCAGGAGAATGAAGGCGTCGCGCCATGAGCGTCCGCGCATCACCTCGAACGGCACCATCTCGATGTCACCGTTCTTGACCGCGATTTCGTAAGCTGCCGTGCCGATGCGGTCCTTGATGGCTTCGATGACGGGTGCGGCCCAGGGGCCGAATTTTTCCTCGAGACTGCCGGGGAAGAAGCCGAGGGAGCGGCCGCTCGGCACATTGGGACGGGTGAGGATGATCTTGCGGATGCGCCGCTGGCGGAACAGATCCGCCGCATAAGTTGCCGCGATCCAGGTTTTTCCGGTGCCGGCTGGGCCTAAGACCACGACTTGGGCATTGGTCTTCAAAGCGTCGAGATAATCGTCCTGCGTTGCATTGAGTGGCTTGATGGGAGGGAGGCTGCGCTCGGCCTGGAATTTTGATCCGGTGAGGTCGAAGACCTGCGCTGTTTCATGGGAGCGGCGGGTCTTGCGTCTCTGCTTCTCATGATGCTTGCTCAATGACCAACTCCGGGTTTTGAAACTGCGCACAGAGACCTATCCAGGCGCCGCGCAGAGGCGTCTGGGGGAACTTGCAGGAGAGGGGTGAGTGCGAGAACGAATGGCTGCGGGCGGTGGATTTCCGCGATCCGGAAGGTGAGGATCAACCTGCCTGCCCATCAACGCCTGTTCTTCTGTCTGCCACTGGCAAACTATCTTTGATTCTCATGACAGTTTACCGTCGCTACGCTTACCTGCGAGTCAAATGTTGAGGCAGCCTGCATGGTTCCAGGGCATAATCCCTCTGTGGAGTGGAGGGGAGAAATAGCTGTGGATGGCTCAATAGGTACCTCTCCGAGAGCAGATCGCCCTCGCAATCCCTCGTCAAACTTACTTTCCGGATGGTAAGGAAACCGCCTCAAAAAAGGGCAGTGCGGCATGATCGTCATCTTCGGTTCCATCAACATGGACCTCGTCGCAAGGGTCCAGCGGATCGCCCGCCCGGGAGAAACCGTGCTCTCGCGTCGGGCCGACAGCTTCTTCGGCGGCAAGGGGGCCAATCAGGCCGTCGCAGCCGCCCGGGTCAGCCGCGGCGGCCCCATGCGAGTGGCTATGGCCGGCGCTGTCGGAAACGATCCGTTCGGGACGGCCTGCCTCAAGAACCTTGAAGAGAGCGGCGTTGATGTCGGCGCAATCCGGATCACGGATGAGCCCACCGGCTGCGCCTTCATCACCGTCGATGAGACCGGCGAGAACGCCATCACGGTTGCCAGCGGGGCAAACATGGCGCTGCACTCGGCCGATCTGCCGGATCACCTCCTGTCCAAGGCTTCCGTTCTGGTGCTCCAGATGGAGGTGCCGATCGCAGACAGCCTGGAGGTCGCCGCGCGAGCACGCCGGGCCGGCGTCAAGGTCGTGTGGAATTTCGCGCCGGTTCCGCCGGTCAAGGAGCGTTCCGCCATGGCCGAACTCCTGGCCGTGACCGATGTGCTCGTCGTCAACGAGCATGAGGCACTCTCCATCGCCGATATCGTGGGCGAGTCCTCGGGCGACGATTATCTCAAGGCCGGGTCAATCATCTCCCGCTCCTTCGGTCCGACCTGCATTGTGACGGCAGGAGCACGCGGCGCCTATGCCATCGCGCCGGACGGTGGACGGATCCATGCAACCGCGCGCCCGATCGCGCCGGTCGATACCACCGGAGCGGGCGACACCTTCGTCGGAGGCCTTGCCAACGGTCTTGCGGAAGGGCTGGAGATCGGACGGGCCATGGAACGGGCCTGTGCCGCCGCCTCCCTATCCTGCCTCACGGCAGGAGCCCAGGCGGGCATGCCTCAAAGGGACGCTCTGGAGCAGCACCTTTCTCAGGCCTGAGCGCTGCTCTCCGGGATGACCTTGGTCAGGCTGCCGGTTGCCGGAAAAAGCGGGATCAGGCAGGCCTGCAGGGCATGGTAGAGATCGGGCTTGCCGGTGAAAAGGCTGGTGCCGGGCTTCAGGTCTTCCGTGAGTTCCGGCCGCCATCCGCCATGCTGATGATCGATGAGATGGTTGTCGGCGAAGCCCCAGAGGGTGCGATACCATTGCTCGTGATAGTCGCTCGGGCTGTGATCGCTCAAGAAAGCCGCAGCGCCGATGGCCTCCGCGCAGGGCCACCAGAGTTTATGGGGTAGCCTCGGCTTGTCGTCCCAGTCGAGAGCGTAAAAGAACCCGCCCTTGTCCTTGTCCCATCCGAGCTCGATGGATTGCCGGAAGAGTTCACGGGCGGCCTCGGGCATCCAGGCATGCCGCTTGCCGCCGAGCACCCAGAGTTGCAGGGTGAGACGGGCCCATTCGAGCCAATGGCCCGGCGTTGTGCCGTAGGGCCGGAACACGTCGTAGCCGCGATACTCCTTGTCGAGGTTCCAATCGTCATGAAAGTGTTCGGCCACGCGGTAGCCGAGAGAGACGGCATGGCGGCCGATGATGAGGCTCGCGATCCGCTCCGCCTTGTCGAGATAAGCGCGGTCGCCAGTCGCCTCGAAGGCGGCCATCAGGGATTCCGTCAGGTGCATGTTGGAGTTCTGGCCACGATATTGGCTCAAGGGCTGCCAATCGCGGGAGAACTCCTCCGTTACGGCCCCATGCTGCTCTTCCCAGAAGCGCTCTTCCAGAACCTGCGTGATGTCCTCGATCAGGCGGTCGGCGAGCGGGTGGCCGACCACCTTCGCGCTCGAAGCCGCGAGCAGCACGAAGGCATGCCCATAGGCCTGCTTGGTGTCGTCCTTCGGGCCGTTGTTATCGAGCGACCAGACATAGCCGCCGTTCTGCGCATCGCGATGGGCATTCCAGAGATAGGTCATGCCGTGATCTACGACTGTCTCGCATCCGGGTCGGCCGAGCAGGGTACCGATGGCAAAGCAATGCACGAAGCGCGTGGTGTTGTGAATCTGCCGCACAGGATTGGTGATCTCGATGGGTTGACCGGTATTGTCGAGATCGAAGAAGCCTCCTGCCGGGTTGATGATGCCGTACTGAAAGAAGCCGAACAGGTTGTTGGCCTGTTCGAACAGCCATTTTCGGTGAAAGCGGTTCGAGCGCCAATTCGGGCCGAGCGGAGGGAGCACAGGTTGGGATAGGGTCATGACAGATTCCATTGTGATCAGGCGCGTGCCGCCATGAATTGTTCGACCTCGGCCCAGGAGGACGGATTGGCGCCGCGGCGTGTGCAGACGATGGCGGCTGCGGCAGCTGCGAAATCGAGAGCTGCCGTGACCTGCGCTTCGGCCAATCCCGCGATGCCTTCAGGCGTCAGCAGCTTGTTGGCATCGAGCCAGGAGAGAAGACCGGCATGGAACGTGTCGCCGGCTCCGACCGTGTCCACCACCTCGATCCTCGGCGCAGGGCGCTCCACGATCCGGTCGCCAAAGGCGGCCAGCGGACCCTTCTCGCCACGGGTAATGATGACGAGCTTCGGGCCGCGCTGGAGCCAGGCGCGGGCTGCCGATGCGAGATCGTGGGCGGAGTGGAGAAGCTCGACGTCCTCGTCGCTCGCCTTCACGATGTCCGCACAGGCAAGCAGGCTTTCGAAGCGCTCGCGATAGGCCTTCAGATCGCCGACGACGCGCGGCCGCACATTGGGATCGAGCGAGATCACGCGCGATCCGGCCTCTCGGCGGAGCAAAGTTTCGATGGCGCTCGCGATAGGCTCGACACCGAGGGCATAGGATCCGGCGGCGATGGCATTCACGTCCGCCGGTAACTGAGCGGGCAGGGCCTCGGGCGTAAGGGCACGGTCCGCAGCGTTGGGAGCATAGAAGGAGTATTGCGGCTGTCCCGAGGCGTTCGTCGCGACCACGCTGAGCGTGGTATAGTTCGGGCAGCGCTGGATATAGGCGGGGCTCACGCCGGATTCGGCGAGCTTCTCGACTAGGAATGTACCGAACACGTCGTCCGACAGGGTGGACAGGAAGGCGGAAGGGCGTCCAAGACGGCCGATTCCGATGGCGACGTTAAAGGGCGAGCCGCCAGCAACGGCCTCCGCCGGAAAGCCTGCCGAGGCCGGCGCTCCCATAAAGAGGTCGATCAGGGCTTCACCACAAACCAGGATCATCAAAAGCCTCCTGACAAAACCTCAATTACACTCCCGCCCGATCAAGTGTCAGGCATGGCGTCGGGCGGAACGGGCCCTGAGGGAAGAGCCGCGATCCGCTTGAGGTCGCGCAATATATGATCCAGCGAGACGGGTCCAGAGACGCCGCCGAAGCCGAAATAGAGCGTCCTGTAATGGGCGAAGAGTTGCTCATAGATCGCATGCGCTGCCGGATCCGGCTCGAAGGTGCGGAAGGGCAGGCAGATTGCTTCTTGAGCGCTGTCGAGGTCCGGATGCGAACCGGCGGCGAGGCTCGCGAAGATGCTGGAGCCCAGCCCCGTTGGGATGCCGTTCGGCACCAGCACGGGACGGCCGAGCACATTGGCGTAGACCTGGTTTAGCACCGTATTGTGCTGCGGGATGCCGCCCGCATTGATCACCCGCTCCACCGGCACGCCGCCCTCGGCCATGCGTTCGAGAATGATGCGGGTGTGAAAGGCGGTGCCCTCGATGGCGGCGAACAGCTCGTCCTGGGCGGTGTGCAGCAGGTTCCAGCCGAGCGTGATGCCACCGAGATCCGCTTTCACGAGGACCGTGCGGTCACCGTTGTCCCAGGTCAGGCGCAGCAGGCCGGTCTGGCCGGCGCGGTATTGGTCAAGACCCTTCGAAAGCTCTTTCACGTTCGTATTGGCGCGCCGCGCAATCGCCTCGAAGATGTCGCCTGTTGCCGAGAGCCCGGCCTCGATGCCCACGAGCTTGGGATCGACGCTGCCGGGCACGACTCCGCACACGCCCTGGATCAGGCTTGTGTCCTCGGCCATGGCGATGATGCAGGTGGAGGTGCCGACCACGTTGACCACGTCGCCGACGCGGCAGCCCGCACCGATGGCATCCCAATGGGCATCGAAGGCGCCGACCGGAATCGGGATGCCGGCCTCCAGGCCGAGCTGTTCCGCCCAATAGGGGGTAAGGTGGCCTGCGACGACATCCGAAGTCACGTATTCGCCCGCGAGCTTGTCGCGGATGCCGTCGAAAAGTGGGTCGACCTTGGACAGGAATTCCTGCGGGGGCAGGCCGCCCCAACGCGGGTTCCACATCCATTTATGGCCCATGGCGCAGATGCTGCGCTTGAGACGGCGTGGGTCGGTGACGCCCGTGAGCGTCGCAGCGACCATGTCGCAATGCTCCAGCGCCGTCACCAGCCGACGACGCTTTTCAGGATTGTGGCGGAGCCAGTGCAGTAGCTTGGAGAAGCCCCATTCATGCGAATAGACGCCGCCGCACCATAGGATGGCCTCGAGCCTCTCTTCGTGCGCAAGCCGGGTGATCTCCTCCGCTTCGGATTTCGCGCGGTGGTCGCACCAGAGATAATATTCGTCGAGCGGTTCGAGCCCTTCCCCCACCATCACCACGCTCGAACCTGTGGTGTCTATGGCGAGCGCCGCCACGTCCTCGCCGTTCACGCCGGCCGATGCCAGGGCGCCGCGCATGGCGCGGGCGAGAGCATCCATATGGTCGCTATGGGCCTGGGTGGCGTAATCCGGGTTTTCACGCTTGCGGTGCAGCGGGTACTCCGCCGTGGCAAGGCCGAGCGGGCCCCTGCGGTCGTCGACGAGGGTAACCCGTACGCTCAGGGTGCCAAAATCGACACCTGCTACAACGGCCATCTGTATCTCCCCAAAGTGGATGCGCGGCTATTTCTTGTCCTGGCCATAGGTCGCCGTCGCACCGTGCTTGCGGAAATAGTGCCGGTCGAGAAGCGCCTGCGAGACGCCCTGCGCATTCGGCTGCAGCGAGAACGTGTACATCGCCATGCGGGCCACAGCCTCCAGTACGACCGCATTGTGAACCGCGTCACCCGGATCCTTGCCCCAGGCGAAGGGGCCGTGACCGGCGACCAAAGCAGCTGGGACTTCCATGGGATCGCGGTTGCCGAAGGCTTCCGTGATGGCGACGCCGGTCGCACGGACATAATCTTTCTCGATCTCCTCGGCGGTCAGCTGCCGTGTGATCGGGACCGGACCATAGAAATAATCGGCATGGGTCGTGCCCAGGGGCGGAATCGAACGGCAGGCCTGCGCCCAGGCGACGGCGTGTTCGGAATGCGTGTGCACCACGCCGCCGATCTGCGGGAAGGACTTGTAGAGGTGGATGTGGGTATCGAGGTCGGAGGAGGGGCGCAGCTCGCCCCAGACGACCTTGCCGTCGAAATCCGTGATGACGAGGTCATCGGCCTTCATGCGCTCATAAGGTACGCCGCTCGGCTTGATGACGACGAGGTTATCCTCGCGGCTGATGCCGCTGACATTGCCGAAGGTGTAAAGCACGAGCCCGCGGCGCACCACTTCCAGATTGGCTTCCAGAACCTGCTCGCGCAGCTGCTTCAACATCGAGGCGCCTCCTTCATGGAAAACGGCGGCCATCGCTCGCGCCATGGCCGCCGCAGGTGAAATGAGGATCAGCGGGCGGCTGTCCAGCCCTTGTAATCCTTGATGTTGTCGGCGGTGATCAGCTTCGGATCGAGCAGGATCACGTTCTTCTCGGGTTTCTTGCCGTTCACGATGCCGACGGCGAGCTCATAGGACTGACCGGCCATGATGTACGGATCCTGCGAGGCCGAAGCCTTGATCAGGGAATTGCCCGATTTCAGCTCGGTCTCGATGTCCGGCGCTCCGTCGACCGCTGTGATGATGAACTCGTTGCGGTTGAGCTGCTTCGCCGCCAGGTTGATGCCGATGGCGGTCGGATCGTTGATCGCGAACACCGCATCGATCTTCGGGAAGCGGGTCAGCAGACTCTGGCCGACGGCGAAGCCGCCTTCACGGGAGCCCTTGGCGTCCTGATTGTCGGAGAGGACCTTGATGTCCGGGTATTTGGAGAACACGCCCTTGCAGCCGTTGACGCGGTCGACAATGGACGAGACCTGCGGGCCGTTGATGATGAGCACGTCGCCTTTGCCTTTAAGGTGATCGGCGATGTACTGGCAGGCGAGTTCGCCTGCCTTGACGTTGTCGGTCATCACGGTGACATCGGCGCCGGCCGCGGCCACGTCGAACGCCGCTACGACCATGCCTGCGGCCTGGGCACGCTTCACGGAGGGTTCGATGGCCTTCGGGTCGACGGCGTTGATCATGACGATGTCGGTGCCGGCCGCAGAGAAGTTGTCCATCTGCGTGAACTGCTTGTTCAGGTCGTAATCTGCGGACACGGAGGTGATCTTGGCGGTGGGAGAGATCTCCTTCGCCTTGGCCTCGATGCCCTTGATGGTGGCGACGAAGAACGGGTTGCCGAGCAGGCCGACCGAGATGCCGACATTCTTGACGTCCTTGGCGTAGGCCGGGGCTGCGAGAACGGCAGCGGCGGCAAGGCTTAGCGTGAGACGGGAAAGTGCCATTGGTTCCTCCGAGTGTCTTTTGCAGGTGTCCTGTTGCCCCGCGTCTCCCGGATTACGCGCTGACCTTCGGGAGATCGCATATACGAGCGCCCGAAGTGGGCGCTGGTATTCCTTGATCAGGTGCGTGCCGACCCCTTGAGACGGTAGCGGTCGAGCGCCACGGCCCCGATGATCACGAGCCCCTTGATGATGAACTGCCAGATGTCGGACACGCCCACGAGAATGAGGCCATTCGACAGGATGGCGATGATGAGTGCGCCGATCAGGGTGCCCCAGATCGACCCGATGCCGCCCACGAAGCTTGTGCCGCCGAGAATGACAGCCGCGATGGCATCGAGCTCATAGGATTGTCCGAGCTGTAATCCG
Organism: Microvirga sp. VF16; assembly: GCF_016864375.1. GTDB lineage: Bacteria > Pseudomonadota > Alphaproteobacteria > Rhizobiales > Beijerinckiaceae > Microvirga. Next base: position 2,637,352 of record NZ_CP069354.1, read on the forward strand.
TTCGCGGCGAACAGACGTGCCGCCGACATGACGCCGCCGAGACCTGCTGCTAATCCCGAGAAGGCATAGACGAAGAGCAGCACAGCCCAGACTTTGATGCCGGTGAGCCGCGCCGCGTCCGGGTTGCCGCCGACCGCATAGATATGAACGCCCAGCACCGTTCGTCTGAGGATGAACCACGAGATCAGCACCACCGCAAAGGCGATCCAGACCAGCCAGGGCAGGCCGAACAGAGTGCCGTTGCCGATGAAGGCGAAGGGCAGCTGCGGGTTGAACTGGGTCGTGTCGTTTCCGAGCAGGCGGGCGAGACCGCGCACGGCCGTCAATGAGCCGAGGGTCACGATGAAGGGCGGCAGTTTCGCGAAGGCGATCAGCGCGCCGTTCACGAGGCCGAGGCCCAGGCCCGTCAGCAGGGCAGCGGGAATCCCCAGCATGCCCCATTCCGGGATGAGCGACCCGAGGATCGCCACCATGGCGGCGGCGGCCAGGATCGAGCCCACCGACAGGTCGATGCCGCCGGTGAGAATGACGAAGGTCATGCCTGCCGCGAGCACGGTGTTGATCGAGGCCTGCTGCATCACGATCGACAGATTCTGGAAACTCAGGAATCGGCCCGACATGAGTTCGAACACGATGCCGAGGATGACGAGCACCGGCAGCATGCCGATGGCCTGCAGGGTGGAGCGCCAGGCAAGACGGCGCTGAAGGCTTTGAGACGCCGCATCGGCGCCCTTGGCTCCGGTCGCTTGCAAGCCTGCGCTGGTCTCATTCGGGGATGTCATTCGGCCGCTTCCCTTACGCCTGTCGCGATGGTGATGATGTTTTCCTGTGTCATGGGCGGATGACCGTCTCCGCCCACCTCGCCCTCGAGCCGACCCTCGCGCATCACGAGCACGCGGTCGCAGATGCCGACGACTTCCGGGAGCTCGCTGGAGATCACGATCACGCCGACGCCGTTGCGGGCGAGGCTGTCGATCAGCCGGTAGATCTCTGACTTGGCGCCGATATCGACGCCGCGCGTCGGCTCGTCGAGAATAAGCACCTTCGGCTTGGTTTCGAGCAGGCGCGAGAGAAGAACTTTCTGCTGGTTGCCGCCCGACAGACTGCCCACTGGCACCACGTCGGCCGCGACGCGGATACCGAGCGCCCGGATCGCCGCCGCCGCCCGCTGCTTGGCGGCCTTCAGGTTGAGGACGCCGCCCAAGCGAGCGTCCCGGTCCAGAACGCTTATGTTTACGTTCTCGCGTACTGTGAGATCGAGGAAGAGGCCGAGATTCTTGCGGTCCTCAGTCAGATAGACGACCCCAGACGCGATAGCGTCCTCAGGTTTGTCAATCGAAAGGCGTTTACCCTGGAGAAAGACCTCGCCGCTGGCGCGCGGATCGGCACCGTAGATAAGGCGCGCGAGCTCTGTGCGTCCGGCGCCGACGAGGCCTGCGATGCCAAGCACTTCGCCCTCATGCAACTCGAACGAGCAATCATGCACGCGTATGCCGTCGTCCATGTTGCGCACCGCGAACATCACCGGTCCGCGGCTCTGATGGGCGTCATGCTCCTTCTTGTAGAACGAGGACAGGTCGCGGCCGACCATCATCTGCACCAGGCGCTCGGCCGAGATTTCGTCGCCGACGAGCGTTCCGACATAGGAGCCGTCCCGGAGCACCGAGACCCGCTCGGCAAGCTCGTAGATCTCGGCCATGCGATGGCTGATATAGATGATGGCAAGCCCTTCCGCCCGGAGTTGCCGGACGAGCGCGAACATCGCCTCCGTCTCACGGGAGGAGAGGGAGGTGGTAGGTTCGTCCATCACCAGGATGCGGGAGTTTGCGATGAGCGCGCGGGCAATCTCCACGAGCTGACGCTCGGCCATCGACAATTCGCTGACCTTCGTCGTCGCCGTGAAATGGACCCCGAGCCGTTGGAGAACCGTCTGGCAGGCTTTCTCCATGGAACGCCGGTCGACCATCGGGCCCGACTTGTGCTCGCGTCCGAGCAGCATGTTCTCGGCCACCGTCAGGTTGGGGGCGAGCGAAAGCTCCTGATAGATGATCGAGATGCCGTGATGACGAGCTGTCAGAGGCCCGTCGATGGTGACATGCTGACCGTTGATGCGGATCTCGCCGCCGAGATCGGCTTGGTAGGCGCCCGACAGGATCTTCATCAGCGTCGACTTGCCGGCCCCGTTCTCGCCCATCAAGGCGTGGATCTCGCCGGGATAGACGGTCAGCGAGACGTTCGTGAGCGCTTTCACGCCTGGAAACGTCTTGGAAATATCTTTCATTTCGAGGATCGGCGCGGATCCTGTCATGGGCGTTTCCCTAAAGGCGTGTTCTTGCAGCGACAGTTTTCAGCCTTGAATTCTGAAGACTCTATCATGCCAAAAGTTGGATCGGATCAGCAGGGATCGTGATTGCCCTAAATGTTTCAATTCAATCGGGTTTCAATCCCTCCTTTCTAGCCTTGGACAGGAGTGCATGACTTTTTGCCCACGTCGCCAACCTTTATGGCGATGCGCTTCATTTTAAGAGATACAATATTGCCTTGCGAGAAAGGCGGGTGCGCAGCCGCTTTCCATCAGGGCTGCGCGAATTCCGACTTCAACGCGCGATACAATCTGCGGAAGGCCTCGATCCGCGGGCCATACAGCTCCACGAGCTGCGGCTGGGGTTCGATGGTCTCGAGAATGCTCGGCGCGGTGCAGACAGTTTCCGGTGCCTCGCCGGTCGCGGCGAGCCGCGCCAGCCGCGCCGCGCCGAAAGCCGGTCCCTTGTCGCTACCTTGGTATCGCAGCATAGGAACGTTCAGCACGCTGGCGAAGATTCTTGCCCAGAACACGCTCCGCGAGCCACCTCCGATCATGCCCGCATAGGTGAGAGGCGTGCCTGCCTGTTCAAGGCATTGCTTCGCATCGGCGAAACTGAAGGCTACGCCCTCAAGGATCGCCTGGACCAGATCCGTCTGCTGCGTCTGCGGCGAGAGTCCGAAAAAAACGCCGCGCGCGTAAGGATCGTTGTGCGGCGTCCGCTCGCCCGCGAGATAGGGCAGGAAGAGAACGGAAGACGGCTTTCGATAAGCGGCTTCGGTCTCGTGCAGGAGCTCGCCGATGTCTCGTTTCAGGACATGGGCTCCCCAGGCTAGGCAACTTGCAGCGTTCAGCATCGCGGCCATCTGAAACCAGCGGCCCGGCACTGCATGGCAGAAGGAATGCACGACGGCCTCGGGCGCCGGGCTGAAATCCTGCGTCGTGACGAAAAGCTGCCCGGAGGTGCCAAGTGAGATGAAAGCCGCTCCGTCCTCGATAGCGCCGAGACCGACGGCGCCTGCTGCTGCATCTCCTGCACCGCCTGCCACGACGACATCGTTCTGCAGGCCCCATCGTTGGGCGAGGTCGGTCCGCAGGATGCCAGAGGGCTGTGAGCCCTCCACGAGGCTCGGCATCTGATCGCGCGTCAGACCTGTCGCAGCCAGTGCCGCATCCGACCAATCGCGCTTGGCTTCGTCCAGCCACCAGGTGCCGGCAGCGTCCGACATCTCCGACACGATCTCGCGGGTGAGCTTGAGGCGGATATAGTCCTTCGGCAGTATCACCTTGCGCACGGCGCGAAAGATATCGGGCTCATGCCGCGCGAGCCACACGAGCTTCGGTGCGGTGAAGCCGGGCATCGGTATGACACCCATGGCATGCGAAAGCTCCGGATGTTTGTCGCCGAGCTCCTGCGCCTCCCGGAACGAGCGGCCGTCATTCCAGAGAATGGCGGCGCGAAGAGGCCGGTTGTCCTCATCGAGCAGCACGGCCCCGTGCATCTGACCCGAGAGGCCGATACCGCGGATGTCGGCCAGCGCCGATGGGGACTGGGTACGCAGCTGATCGAGAGCGGATTCCACCGCCTCCCACCAGATTTCAGGATCCTGCTCCGACCAGAGGTCGTGCGGGCGGGAGACCTGGAGCGGAACATCCGCTTCCGCCACCGCGGCTTGCCGCTCGTCCACGAGGATCGCTTTTACCGCCGAGGTACCGACATCGATACCGAGATAATGGGGCACGCCGCATGCTCCTTGAAATGTTGATGGCCTTGGTTTGGCCTCATGTTCAGAGGAGCATATAGCTCAGCCCGGCCGCTGAGGCATACGGGAGATGAAATCCAGAGGCCTGGCCATGAAAAATTCTCGTGGTCGAAATGTCGCTCGGATATTTAAATGGCAGCGGCATGCCCCAAATAATTCGGCATGCCACAGAATTCCAAAACCCAGTCTGAGTTCACCCGGCCCGATACGCCTTCCTCGGCAGCTGCGTTGAGCGCTGCCGTGCGGCTGCATCTCGGGAAGCAATTGCGCGCCCTCTATGGCGATCCGGCGGAGGATAAGCTGCCGCGCGACCTCGCGCGTCTGGCCGATCGCGTGGCCCAGGTTATCCGTGCGCATACGGAGCCGGTCGACCAGGAGTTCATCAACGGCGTCATGGATGCGCTGCCGAATTTGCGCGCTTTCGCCCTGTCCCTGACCGGCAAGGTCGATCAGGCAGAGGATCTGGTACAGGATACGGTGCTCAAGGCCCTCACCAAGCAGGATACGTTCGAGGCCGGGACGAACCTGCAGGCCTGGCTCTTCACGATTTTGCGCAACGGCTTCTACTCCACTCACCGTAAGACCAGCCGCGAGGTCGAGGATGGGGACGGGACGCATGCCGCGAGCATGATCGCGATCCCGGACCAGGAGGACAAGCTCGCGCTTCAGGATCTTTCGACCGCGCTCGAGAAGCTGCCTCAGGAGCAGCGCGAGGCGATCATCCTCATCGGCGCCGAGGGCATGTCCTACGAGGATGCGGCCGAGGCGCTGGGCGTGAAGGTCGGAACGATCAAGAGCCGCGTCAATCGCGCGCGCAACCGCCTCGCCGAACTGATGGGGACGACGCGTCTCGACCACGATCACCCGGTAATCGCCTGACAAATCCATTCAATGCATGCTATGCGTCCGCTCACCACAATGTGAGCGGACGCATAGCATTCCTTTTTGGGGCCCTGCTGCTGCTCCCCGGCAGCGGCGTCCAGCACTCGGACTTGCAAGGACAGCCGACGGCCTGAAGGATTTCTCAAGGGCATGTCGTTTGTCGAACTGATCGGGTTCCTCGTTCTCACCGGAATTGCCGCCTACATCCAGACCCTGACCGGTTTTGCCTTCGGCCTCATCACCATGGGCGGTGTCGGTCTCACCGGCCTCCTGTCGTTGCCAGATGCGGCGATGCTCGTGAGCGTGCTTACCTTCGTGAATGCCGTTCAGATGCTTCACAAGGGATGGCGGGACGTGGCATGGCGGGAGTTCCGCTTTGTGATGCTGACCAGCATTCCCATGCTCTTTGTCGGGTACTGGCTTCTGGAATGGCTCGCCGGGACGCGCGCCGACATTCTGCGACTCATCCTCGGCCTGGTAATCATCGTCTCAAGTCTGCAACTCGCCCGTCGACCTGAGCCGCTTCCCAAACGATCCAGCGATGGTTCGTTCATGTTCTTCGGCAGTATAGCGGGCCTGATGGGCGGCCTGTTCTCGACCGCGGGGCCACCGCTTGTCTATCACTTCTATCGGCAGCCGATGGCGCAGGTGACGGTACGAGAAACACTGGTGACCGTCTTTGCACTCAATGCCGTGTTTCGGAACGGTCTTGTCGTCTTCTCCGGCAATCTCCCGTCGCCGTCGACCCTGACGGGGTTGTTCGCCATCCCCGTCGTCATGGGTGCAACCCATGCCGCACGGCGATGGCCACCGCCGCTTTCGCCCGCCGCCATGCGTTGGATCGTGCTTGGACTGCTGTTCTTCTCCGGCGTGTCGCTTGGCGCACCGGCGATCATGCATCTCATCGGCGCCCCCTGACGAAGGTCGGGAGTGCACAAAATATCAGCGGCTCCGGCAGCCCATTCCTCGAACTTTTCCCTAGGTTTCAAGGTTGAGCTTGTAGCTGGTGGGTGCTCGAAACCGCTCTTCTGCCAAGGAGGGGAGCATGGAACACAGGCCTCTGTCCGAACTCAGTAGCGTCGCCGATCTGAAGATCCCTGTACAAGCGCCGGTCCTGTCGAAAAGAGAACGCCTGGACCGTTGGGTCGAACTCCTGGAGCGGGAGCCCGACCGCATTCTCAGGACCCTGGACGAAATCGAGTGGAAGCCAAGAGCCCAACGCCGTGCGCTGCGCGCGGATGGATCCGCCCTGACGGTGGCCTATTCCGATCCAGTGCTTCGGACGGCGGGGCTTCTTAGCGATCGATTCGGCGATGCGGTCGATTTCTTCCAGATCTCCGAACATGATGCTCATATCGTCCTTTGCTCGTGCCATGGCGGCGAAGCCATGCGTGCGGACGAGGCGGCCCGCCGGGTCCGCGGCATCCGGTCACCGAGCCTTTGGGCGCTCTATTTCGGCTGGTTTCGGTAGAACTCAGGCGGCCCTGTGGTCTGAGCATCGGACCCAAAAGTGGTCCCCACTTTTGGGATCCAATCCGATGCTCATGCCCTCAAAGCGCATCGTTTTGGGGCGGAAAGCCGGGGCCACCTTTCACTGAGGCGGCCCTTCGGGTCCGCACGATTCGCTAACAGGTTAGTCCTTATAGGGATCGAACTCGCCAGGGCCTGCCATGGCGACGGCAAAGGGTCGGAGCGTGTGCTCAATTGTGATCGTGCCTCTGTGATAGGCGAGCACGGTCTCCAGCCTCCGATAGACCATGGGACTCTCGTCCACGTCGCCGCCGCGCAGAAGGACTCCTTTCTCGCGCAGCCATGCATCCATTTGATCTTTCGTGAAGCGGGGAGGGCGGATCCATTCGCCAGCCTTGTTCTTCTTGCCCTTTGCCTCCATGCGACCGAAGAGGCGGCCCGCGCCATGCACTGTTGAATAGAGGCTGTCGGCACTCTCTGGGCTCTCGATCCCATGCAGGATCACCGCATTGTCGCCCATGGAGCCGCCGACGAAGCCACGCTGCCCTGGGAAGGCCGGCGTCGCACCCTTGCGGACGACCCAGTATTCCTTGTCGCCGTGTTTCTCCCGCCAGACAAAATTGTGATGATTGTGGACCGTATCCGTCACCCGCCCTCCGATGATCTGGCGCACGCGCTCGACCACCCACTCGCGTCCGGCATAGGCATAAAGACCGCCGAGCTTCACGCTGGCAATGTAGCTGCGCCCCACCTCGCTGTCCTGGTGGACGAGGGCCGGGTCGACCTCCATGCCGTCCTTGGCTCCAACCAGCGCAAGGTGCTGGGTCGTGATCTTATGACCAAGGCCGCGGGAGCCGAAATGGACACCGATCCAGACGAATCCCTGCTCGTCCTCGAACAGATCCACATAATGGTTGCCCGATCCGACAGTCCCCAGTTGGGCGGAGGCCAGCTGTTTCAGATCCCTGACCCCGGCCTCGTCCCAGAGAGGGGAATCGAACAACTCATGATCGACCGCAACGGCGTTTTTCTGTCCGATCCCGAAACTGATGGTGCGGCCGATATCGGCGAGGATGCGCCCCGTCTGTCCAGCGATGTCCTCGTAGCGGGTGTCGAGACGTACGGCCATGTTTCCGCAGGCGATGTCGAATCCTACGCCGCTGATGGAGACATGCTCCTCATAGGCGATCACGCCGCCGATGGGGTGGGCATAGCCGAGATGCCCATCCGCGCAGAGCACGCCTTTGGCAGCGCTGCCGACCTGCATGCAGCGGTCCAGCTGTCTGATCGTCTTCTCGTCGTGCTCGCCGTAGATGCGAGTATTCGTCGCCAAGAACCATCTCCTCGTTTCGAAGCGATTGGATATGTAACAGTGTATTCAATCCCTCAAGGTCGGTTGTACCGCTCGCGCAGGCGTTCAACCTCGCGCTGTAGGGCATCGAGGCCACGCGCTATGTCTCTGCCCATGTTCTCTACGACGCCCGTGCTTGCGGCTACATCCGGACAATCCAGTGTCCCATCACGCCGGTGTCGGGGCGCGATGCCGCCCTGAGGGGTGAGCAGATAGGCGCAGCCCGTATCCTCGTCTCGCCAGACCACGGGCTGATCGAGAGCCATCGCCGGCGAAGCAGCAACCATCAAAAAAGCTATGCCGCACCATTGGACGGATCTGTTCATGGCAAGACCTCCGGCATTGAGCCCGACCTTTCAGGCAATGCCGGCTCGAGGGTCCATGTTCCTGGGTGACTGCCCGCTACCTTCCGTCAATTTGACTTCCCGCCGGGTTTAGAGGACATCACGCGGTTTGATAGACCTGTGCCCGTGGGAAATCCCTCGGCACGAAGGATTCCCGCCTCCGGAGTCATTGATGGACGGTTCTGTCCCCCAGCAGCGGATGTCTTTGCGCTACTTCTCCGTGGCCCAGCTGACGAGCGTCGTCGAGCGGAGCCATGTGCGGCTGTGCGCCGTTCTCGTGCTGTTGTCGCTCGTCTGCTTCCTGCCGGGCTTCACGTCGCTCCAGCCGATGGACCGGGACGAGCCCCGCTATGCCCAGGCGTCCAAGCAGATGCTGGAGACCGGCGACTTCGTAGATATCCGCTTCCAGGATGAAGCGCGGCACAAGAAGCCGGTCGGCATCTACTGGATGCAGAGCGCCAGCGTCGCCATCGGCGAAGCGCTGGGTGTACCCAAGGCGCGGACCACCATCGCGCTTTATCGAATCCCGTCCCTGTTCGGCGCCATCGCGACTGTCCTTTTGACCTACTGGGCCGCTTTGGCCTTCTTTGGGAGGCGAGGGGCCTTCCTGACAGCCGCCTTGATGGCGACCTGCGTGATTCTCATGGTCGAGGCGCGTCTCGCCAAGACTGATGCCATGCTCACCGCCTGTTCCGTCGCGGTGATGGGAGGTCTCGCCCGGGCTTATTTGAGCCGGGGAGCCGGAGTCTTGCCCCGGCGGGCGCTCCTGATCTTCTGGACCGGCTTTGCCCTGGGTGTCCTCATCAAGGGCCCCCTTGTCCTCATGTTCGCAGGGCTCACCGCCGCGATTTTGTCCTACAAGGAGCGTTCGGCGCGCTGGCTTCTCACGTTGAGGCCCTGGCTTGGCCTTGTCTTTACCCTCGCCGTCGTGCTGCCGTGGTTCATCGCCATCGCGATCAAGAGCGGTGGCGCCTTCTTCGCGGCCTCGGTCGGCCAGGATATGCTGGGCAAGGTCGGCACGGCGCAGAAATACCATTGGGCACCGCCCGGTTTCTATCTGATCTCGTTCTTCGCAACCTTCTGGCCCGGAGCCATTCTGGCCGCCATCGCGGTGCCTTTTGCCTGGATACACCGCCGCGAAGAGCCGGTGGCCTTCGCGCTTGCCTGGATCGTGCCGTCCTGGATCGTCTTCGAGATGGTGCCGACCAAGCTCCCGCACTACACGCTGCCGCTTCTGCCGGCAGTTGCGATCATCACAATCATGGCCATCTCGCGCCATTTCGTGGGGCCGCACCGGCCCGCAGCCAAGCTGGCGACGGTTCTGATTCCGTTCATTCCCGTAGGCTTGACCATCGGCCTCTCGGCGGTCGACTGGTCCTTCGACGGCATGCTGCCCTTCCGGGCGCTTCCATTCCTTGTGATCTCGTCGCTTCTCGCTCTTTGGGCTTGGTGGCTTTTCGTGAAGAACCGGATGATCCCGACGCTATGGGCGAGCTTCGTCTCGGCAGCCTTCCTCGCCATCGGCGTCTTCGGATTCGCCCAGCTCGACCTGCGCTCCCTCAAGGTCTCAGATCGTTTAGCCGAGGTTGCCCGCAACGTGTCGTGCGAGAATCCGCAGGTTGCGACCCTCGGCTATCGCGAACCGAGTCTCGTCTTCCTGACGGGGACGAACCTTGAGATGGTCGAGACGGGAGCCGAGGCGTCGGCCTTCTTGCGCCAGGGCGGATGTCGTGTCGTTTTCGTGGAAAAGCGCTATGAGGACGAGTTCCGGGCCGCGAATGCGCGCCTGCGCCAGCAGCCGGTGCTCTCGACCCGAATCCAGGGATTCAATATCAACAGCGGGCGGCGGGTCGATATCGCCGCCTATGCGACGGGCCTGTAAACCTTGATCGCGATTTGAAGAGGCGGCCGGCAACGGCCCGTAACGGATGACTGATTTTTCCCCGGGCCCCCGCATCAGCGTCGTGGTGCCTGTCAAGAACGAGGCGCTCAACATCCTTCCCCTGGTGGAGGAGATCGAGCGCGCCTGTGCGCCGCTCTCGCCTTTCGAGGTGGTCTATGTGGACGACGGCTCGACGGATGCGACCGTGGAGCAGGTCCTGAACACCCGCGCGACCCGGCCATGGCTGCGCCTCGTCCGGCACGAGGCGAGTTGCGGCCAGAGCGCGGCCGTCCGCACCGGCGTCCACGCCGCCCGCGGGCCCATCGTCGTCACCCTGGACGGGGACGGGCAGAACGATCCGGCCTTCATCCCCCAGCTTGTTGCGGCCCTCAAAGATCCGCAGACGGCACTCGTTGCCGGACAGCGGGTGGGGCGCAAGGACGGCGCCTACAAGAAATGGCAATCCCGCATCGCCAACGGTGTGCGCGGAAGAATCTTGAAGGACGGAACGCGGGATACCGGCTGCGGCCTCAAGGCCTTCCGGCGCGAGGTCTACCTGCGGCTGCCCTATTTCGACGCCCTGCACCGCTTCATGCCGGCCCTGGTCAAGCGTGAGGGTTATCAAATCGCCCATGTGGACGTAGTCGACAGGCCGCGCCATGCGGGCCGTTCCAATTATGGCATGTTCGACCGTCTATGGGTCGGCATCCTTGATTTAGCCGGAGTCTGGTGGTTGATCCGGCGCCGCCGCCGCGTTCCCGCTGCTCAGGAAATCGTCTGATGTTGATGCGTCTTTCCCACGATCTGGGACTTTACTTCTATGATCTGGTCGTCGCCCGGTTCGATCTGTGGGCGGCCTTCGGCGTGCTGGCACAGTTCGTTTTCGGCGCGCGCTTCCTGGTGCAGTGGATCGCAAGCGAGAAGGCGGAAAAGAGCGTGATTCCCGTCGGATTCTGGCTGCTGTCGATCTCCGGCGGTCTGATGACCCTAGTCTATGGCTTCGCCCGTAGCGACATCGTCATCATCCTGGGCCAAGCCTTCTCGATCTTCATCTATGTCCGCAATCTGATGCTGATTGCGAAAGAGAAGAAAAAGGCCGGAGGCCAAGTCGTCTCCGGCTCAGAGGTCGAAGCTTCGGCGGGATGACCGCCGAAGCCCGGAAGCCTTAGGCTGCTTTGGCGTCCGTCTCCCGGAGCCGCGCGAATCCCGCGTCGAGATCCCGCTTTAGATCGTCCAGATCCTCAAATCCGATATGGAAGCGCAGAGCGTGGCCGCCGGGCTCCCACTTGGTGGCCGTTCGGTAGGTCGCGCAGTTGAAGGGAATCACGAGGCTCTCGAACCCGCCCCATGAATAGCCCATGCCGAAGAGCGAAAGGCCGTCGAGCATGGCGGCAAGCGCACGGTCGGAGCACGGCTTAAGGATGATCGAGAACAGGCCGGACGAGCCCTTGAAGTCGCGCTTCCAGATCTCGTGACCGGGATAAGTCTCCAGGGCCGGGTGAAGCACACGCGCCACCTCCGGTCGAGTTTCGAACCAACGGGCGAGCCGAAGCGCCTGGCTTTCATGCTCCTTCAGACGCACCGCCATGGTACGTAGACCCCTCAAGCCCAGGAAGACGTCCTCGGGGCCTGGGCACATGGCGAAGGCGTCGTAGGTCTCCCGCAGGCGCTTGAAACAGCGCTCACTGGCCGAGACCATGCCGAGAAGCAGGTCCGATCCTCCGCTCAAGTATTTGGTGCCAGCCTCGATGGCAATGTCGACGCCGCGCTCATGCGGTGGGAAGAGCAGGGGCGTCGCCCAGGTGTTATCCATGAGGACTACAGCCCCATGCCGGTGTGTCACCTCGGCGATGGCGGGGATGTCCTGCATCTCGAGAGACTGCGAACCGGGAGCCTCCGTGAGCACGGCCGTCGTATTCGGACAGATCAAAGCTTCGATTCCTGCGCCGATCTGCGGGTCATAATAGGTGGTTTCCACACCAAAATTCTTGAGCACGCCGTTACAGAACTGTCGGGTCGGCAGGTACACCGAATCCGTCACCAGAAGGTGATCACCGGCCTTGAGGCAGGACATGAGCGCGACCGTGACGGCGGCGAGCCCCGAGGGAGCCAGAACGGTTCCCGCCGCGCCGGTCAGTTCCGTCCACGCGGTTTCCAGGGAATTCGTCGTCGGAGTTCCTTTCGTTCCATAGGAATAGCGCCCGCGCCGATGAAGAAGATCGTCGGTCGTCGGATATAGAACGGTGGAGCCGCGATAGATCGGCGTGTTCACGAAACCGTGCTGCTCGAACGGGTCCCGTCCAGCATGAACGAGACGGGTTCGTTCGGATATGTTTTGGGGCTTTGGAGGGAGTTTTGACATTGCTTCAAGGGTTTGCTGAGGAGATTCCGATCTGAAACCGGCCCGGCCCTGCCGTCAAGTCAGGCAAGAAATGCCTTCCATCAAGACTTGACCAGTGATTAATCATGGAATGTGATGGATCTCGATGCCGCCTCAACCGAGGCGGCGCGGAACGGTCTATCCGGGGCTCGGCTGGGGGGTGATAACCATAAACGGTCGAGCCGTGTCGAACTATTGGGAGAAGATACCAACATGAAAAAGGCTCTCGTATCGATTGCCTTCGGCCTGACAGCCAGCCTGTTCGCAACGGGCGCATCGGCCCAGGCGACACTCAACAGTGTGAAGCAGAAGGGCTTCCTGACCTGCGGCTCGAACACGGGTCTTGCGGGCTTCGGCCAGCCGGACGCTCAGGGCAACTGGACGGGCCTCGACGTCGATTTCTGCCGCGCCATTGCTGCAGCCATCTTCGACGACCCGACCAAGGTTCGCTTCATTCCGCTCGCCGCCAAGGACCGCTTCACTGCGCTCCAGTCCGGCGAAGTGGATGTGCTGGCTCGTAACTCGACCGCGACCATGTCACGCGAGACGCAGCTCGGCCTCGACTTCCCGGCCATCAACTACTTCGACGGCCAGGGCTTCATGGTCCGCAAGAAGCTTGGCGTTTCCTCCGCCAAGGAGCTGAACGGCGCTTCGATCTGCACCCAGCAGGGCACCACGACCGAGCTGAACCTCGCCGACTACTTCCGTGCCAACAACATGAAGTACGAAGTGGTGGCTTTCGCGACCTCGGACGAGACGTTCAAGGCCTATGACGCCGGCCGCTGCGACGCGTTCACCACGGACGCCTCCGGCCTCTACGCCGAGCGTCTGCGCGCCTCGGCTCCGGACGATCATATCGTCCTGCCCGAGATCATCTCCAAGGAGCCGCTTGGCCCGGCAGTCCGCCACGGCGACAACCAATGGGGCGATATCGTCCGCTGGACCCACAATGCCATGCTGAACGCCGAAGAGCTTGGCGTGACCAAGGCCAATGTCGAGCAGATGAAGACCTCCGAGAACCCGGAGATCAAGCGTCTTCTCGGCACGGAAGGCAAGTTCGGTGAGGCCACCGGCCTGACGAACGACTGGGCCGTGCGCATCATCAAGCACGTGGGTAACTACGGCGAGTCCTTCGAGAGGAACGTCGGCGAAGGCTCGCGCCTGAAGATCAAGCGCGGCCAGAACGCCCAATGGACCAAGGGCGGCCTGCAATACGGCATCCCGGTTCGCTAAGCCGATCCAAGACCTGGGCGCCCGGATATTCCGGGCGTCCTTTCAAGAACGATAAAAAGCCGCCCGTTCATGGGGTTCGACCCGAGCATGAACAGGGGAGGACGGCCCGGTATAAAATAAAAAAGCCGTCAGAGGATGAACTCAGTGCAGACCGTTGTCAGTCAGACATCGCCCCCCAAAAAATCGTTTCTTTACGATCCGAAGGTTCGCGGAATCTTTTATCAGGTCGTACTCGTCCTCGCGGTCGTCTTCCTGTTTTATGCGGCTGCGACCAACGCCATCGAGAACCTGCAGCGCGCCAAGATCGCCTCCGGTTTCGGCTTTCTGAACAACACCGCGGGCTTCGACATCAGCCAGACGCTGATCCAGTTCAGCGCGGCCGGCGGAACTTATGGCGATGCCTTCCTCGTCGGCCTTCTGAACACCCTGCTGGTATCGGCCATCGGCATCTTCTTCACCACCATTCTCGGCTTCCTCATCGGCATCGCACGCCTGTCCAAGAACTGGATGGTGGCGAAGGTCGCGATGGTCTATGTCGAGGTGCTGCGCAACATCCCGCTGCTGGTGCAGCTGCTGTTCTGGTACATCGCCGTTCTCGGCACCCTGCCGCAGCCGCGCAATTCGCTCGAGATGGGCGCAGGGTTCTATCTGAATTCCCGCGGCCTCTTCATGGCCAAGCCCATCTGGGGCAGCAACATCTCGATTCTCGTCGCGGCTCTCATGATCGGCCTCGTCGGCACGTTCCTGTACCGTCGCTGGGCGAAGAAGCAGCAAGAGCAGACCGGGCGGCAATATCCCGTCGGCAAAGTCACGCTCGCTCTGATCCTCGGTCTGCCGATCCTGACCTGGATCATCCTTGCCCTGACCGGTGCCAACCCGATCACCTTCGAACTGCCACGCAAGGGTACGTTCAACCTGACGGGCGGTATGCAAATCCTGCCGGAATTCGTGGCGCTGCTCCTCGGCCTCGTCACCTATACCGCAGCTTTCATCGCCGAGGTCGTCCGCGCCGGCATTCTCGCCGTATCGAAGGGACAGTCGGAAGCGGCGGGCTCCCTTGGCCTCACCCCCGGACAGACCCTGCGCCTCGTGGTGATCCCGCAGGCCATGCGCGTCATCGTTCCGCCGCTGACCAGCCAGTATCTGAACCTGACGAAGAACTCATCGCTGGCCGTGGCCATCGGTTATCCGGATCTCGTGCAGGTCTTCATGGGCACCGTGCTCAACCAGACCGGCCAGGCCATCGAAGTCGTCGTCATCACCATGGGCGTCTATCTGACGATCAGCCTCGTGACCTCGTTCATCATGAATATCTACAATCGCCGCGTGGCGATCGTCGAACGGTAGGAGATCGCATGAGCACCGCCGTCGATATGCCTCGTTTCGTCCGCGCCAAGCAGGTGGACGCGCTGCCTCCGCCGAATCTGGCTCGCGGCCCCATCGCCTGGGTCCGGGAGAACCTGTTTTCCGGTCCCTTCAACACGATCCTGACACTGGTGGTTTTCTACCTCCTCTACGTCACCGTTCCGCCGCTGGTGCGATTCCTGTTCATCGATGCGGTCTGGAGCGGTACCGACCGGGCTGCCTGCCGTGCCGATGCGGGTGGCAGCGAGGCCGGCGCCTGCTGGGCCTTCATCTTCGACAAGATCAACTACTTCATCTACGGCTCCTATACGGTCTCCGAGCGCTGGCGCGTGGACATCTTCTTCGCGCTTCTGGCCATCGGCGTCGGCTGGCTGCTGTGGCTCAGGGCCCCGCGCCGTGACTTAGGGGCGGTCTATTTCTTCTGGATCTTCCCGGTCGTCTCCTACGTCCTCCTGACCGGCGGCAATGCCGATTTCGGTGCGCGCTTCTGGATCTGGTTTGCGATCTTCGGAGCGCTGGTGATTGCCCTGTTCGCCTTCTTTGCCGCGCTCCTCAAGACCGCCATGCGTCCGGCGCTTATCATGGGCGGCGGGATCGTCGCGGTGATCGGCATTACGCTTGCCGTCGTCGATATCGATTTCGGCCTGGCCCATGTTCCTACCTCCCTGTGGGGCGGCATCCTCGTGACACTGCTCGTCGCGACGGTGGGTATCGTGGTCTCGCTGCCCTTCGGCATTCTGCTGGCCCTGGGCCGGCGCTCGAAACTCCCGATCCTGCGGATGGCCTCGGTGATCTTCATCGAGTTCGTGCGCGGCGTGCCGCTGATCACGGTGCTGATCATGGCCAACACCATGCTGCCGCTCTTCCTGCCCGGCGACATGACGGTGGACCGCCTGCTGCGGCCTCTCATCGGCACGGCGCTTTTCGCCTCCGCCTACATGGCCGAGGTGGTGCGCGGCGGCCTTCAGGCCATGCCGAAAGGCCAGTACGAAGGCGCGATGTCCCTAGGGTTGAACTATCCGCAGATGATGAGCCTCATCATCCTGCCCCAGGCCCTGCGGATCGTGATCCCCGGCATCGTGAACACCTTCATCGGCCTGTTCAAGGATACGTCGCTTGTCGCCATCGTCGGCATCTTCGATCTGGTGAAGACCATCGAGGCCTCGCGCATCGACCCGAACTGGGCGGCTCCGACTATCGGCATCACGGGTTATGCCTTCGCGGCCCTGTTCTACTTCATCTTCTGCTTTGGCATGTCGCGGTACTCGCTCGGGGTCGAGCGGCGCCTTGCGGCTGGTCAGAAACGGTAAACATTCATGGCGACCACAATGTCATCTCAAACCATCCGCTCCGTCGAAATCGATCCCAAAGCCGAAGCCGCCGTTCAGATGATCGACGTGCACAAGTGGTACGGCGAGTTCCATGTGCTGCGTGACATCAATCTCAATGTGCGCCGCCGCGAGCGCATCGTGATCTGCGGCCCCTCGGGCTCCGGCAAGTCCACGATGATCCGCTGCATCAACCGACTGGAAGAGCACCAGAAGGGCCGCATCATCGTCGACGGTACGGAACTCACCAACGACTTGAAGCGCATCGATGAGGTGCGCCGCGATGTCGGCATGGTGTTCCAGCATTTCAACCTCTTCCCGCATCTGACGATTCTCGAGAACTGTACGCTTGCGCCGATCTGGGTGAAGAAGATGCCCAAGAAAGAGGCGGAAGAGATCGCCATGCACTACCTGAAGCGGGTCAAGATCCCGGAGCAGGCGAACAAGTATCCGGGCCAGCTCTCCGGCGGCCAGCAACAGCGCGTGGCGATCGCCCGCTCGCTCTGCATGAGCCCGAAGATCATGCTGTTCGACGAGCCGACCTCGGCTCTGGACCCTGAGATGGTGAAGGAAGTGCTCGACACCATGGTCGGCCTCGCCGACGAGGGCATGACCATGCTTTGCGTCACCCACGAAATGGGTTTTGCCCGTCAGGTCGCCGACCGGGTGATCTTCATGGATTACGGGCAGATCGTGGAAATGAACACGCCCGACGAGTTCTTCAAGAACCCGCAGCACGAGCGCACCAAGCTCTTCCTGTCCCAGATCCTGCACTAAGGCAGATCAGTTGAAATGCAGAAGGTCCCGGCATTGTCCAGGGCCTTTTTATTTGGGCCGGCGAAGAAGCCATGATCATTCAGGTTTAGCGCCGGTTACGTCTCCTTGGGAGGTTAATTGGAGTAAAGCTAAGCCTCGGCCATCACGCCTTCTGTCATCGCCGTCTTTTGAGGCTGAATAGGTGACATTGACGCGCCCTTGAGCGCATCTGCTATGGTCGAGAGCTGCCATTGGAGTGTAAGGCGCATATAGCGATGTGGCCGTCGAACGCGTCCTGGCAGATGGGACGGGCACGATGATCGATTGGCTTCCCGGAACCGGCGAGCGTGCCGGAATATGCGGCTCTGTTGGCGGGGCGGCTCCTCGCCCTGGCCAGGGTGCAGACGCTACTGACCCGCACAGCCAATACCAGCGTTGGAATCGCGACCATCGTGCACGAGGAAGTGAGCGTGCGGGCGCAGCACGAGGGCCAATATGTCCTCAAGGGTCCCGACATCACGCTCTCGCCCAAGGCGGCGGAAATCCTGACGCTTGCTGTCCACGAACTGGCCACCAATGCCCTCAAATATGGCGCGTTCTCTATTCCGAATGGCCGGGCCACTGTGCGATGGGCCGCCTTCGAGAAGCACGGCGGACCTTGGCTGCGCTTTGATTGGACGGAGGAAGGCACGCCCGAACGGCCTCGGTCTGCGTCTGATGAGCCTCGCCGACGCGGCTTCGGCAGCGAGCTGATCGAGGGCCGCATCCCCTACGAACTTGGGGGAACAGGACGGGTTGTCATCGAGCCCGGCGGCGCCAAATGCCACCTGGAATTCCCGCTCACGGAAGGGCCCAGCGTCCTGGAGACGGGAGCCCCGCAACGGGCATCGGTCTTCGGAGGAGCACTCGACATGTCAGGCGAAGCGGATCTCGGCGGCCACCGCATTCTAGTGGTGGAGGACGATTATTATCTGGCCTCAGACGCCGTGCGGGCTCTCCAGGGGGCCGGGGCGGAGGTCATGGGCCCGTTCCCGACCGAGGAGGCCGCGCGGGCTGAACTGGAGGCGCAGCGTCCCGATGCGGCCGTAGTCGACATCAACCTCGGGGCTGGACCGTCGTTCAAGCTGGCCGAGATCCTAAAGGGCCGGGGCATCCCGTTCGTATTCACTACCGGCTACGACCAGAAGGTCATCCCGCAGGAGTTCAGCGGTATCGAGCGACTGGAGAAGCCGGTCCAACTCCGACAGATCGTCGGTGCCGTTGCGAAAATGCTGACCAAGGCCGCCTAGCGCATCGTGCGGACCCAGAGGGCCGCGTCAGCGAAAAGTGGACCCGGTTTTCCGCCCCGAACGATGCGCTCCTTAAGAGATCGATCCTCTAGCCCTTCTTTCCCGGTCCCGTTTCCACCGGTAGCTCCTCTCGCGCGCCCCATTCAGACCAGGAGCCGTCATAGATCGCCTTGATCGGACGGCCCGCCACCTCGAAGGCGACGCCGAGGATCGCTGCCGAGACGCCGGAGCCGCAGCTCGTGATCACCTGCTGGCCGGAATCGATGCCCGCCTCCGCAATGGCTTTCTCCAACCCCGCTTTGTCCTTCAGCCGCCCGTTTTCGATGATCGCGCCGAAGGGCAGGTTGAGGCTGCCCGGCATGTGACCGGCGCGAAGGCCAGGACGGGGTTCAGGCGCTTCACCTCTGAAGCGGTCCGCCGGGCGTGCATCGACGACCTGCGCCGATCCTGAGCGCAGGGCCTCCTGGACCGCCGATGCATCGGCAACGGCGGAGGTGTTGAAGGAGGGGGTGAAGGTTCGAGGTGCGCGGGGCTTCTCCGGTCCCATCTCGATGGGCCTTCCCTCAGCCTTCCAGGCCGGAAAGCCGCCGTCGAGGAGCGAGACGTCGCGCGCGCCAAAGACCTGAAACGTCCAGCGGACGCGTGGCGCTGCAAAGAGGCCTGCACCGTCATAGACCACGATGGTCATGTCCTCGCCGATGCCCATGGCCCCCACGGCTTTGGCAAACTCTTCCGGTGACGGCAGCATGTGGGGCAGGGAGGACGATGTGTCCTTCACCGTATCAATGTCGAAGCGCACCGCGCCCGGAATATGGCCTGCAAGATATTCCGCCTGTGGATCCCGGTTCTGGGTTGGAAGATACCAGGAGCCGTCGACGATCACGATGTTCGGATCGTTCAAATGCTCCTGCAGCCAGGCAGTCGATACGAAAGGCTGGGACATGGCGGCTCCTTAAAAGATTGGCTCAATCAACCAGGGACATGCGAACGCGGCGGTTCTGCTTGCCCTTCTTCTCGATATCGGTGACCAGGACCGCGCCGATCTCGCCGGTGTGGCGGACATGGGTGCCGCCGCAGGGCTGCAGATCGATTCCCTCGATCTCCACCAGACGCACGCGGCCGGATCCGCGCGGCGGCTTCACCGACATCGTCTTTACCAGACCCGGATTGGCGTCGAGCTCCTCGTCCGTGATCCAGCGTTCGGTGACCGGTGCGTCGCGCTGAATGAGAGCGTTGAGCTTCTCCGTGATCTCGGCCTTATCCAGCCCGGCATCGGGAATATCGAAATCGAGCCGGCCGTCGCCCTCACCGATGGCGCCGCCGGTGACCGGGTAGGGCAGAACGACGCTGAGCAGGTGGAGCGCCGTGTGGACGCGCATGCGTCTCAGGCGACGAGGCCAGTCGAGCTGGAGCGTAACGGTCTCGCCTTCCTTCAAGCGGGAGGCCGCCTCCGGGCCGATGAGATGAGCCACCTGAGACCGATCGGTGCCGTAGACCGTGTTCGCGATCTCGATTCTCTCCCCGCCCGACATCACCAACACGCCGGTGTCGCCCGGCTGGCCGCCACCCTGGGCGTAGAAGATCGTACGGTCGAGAATGATTCCACCCTCCGGCGTGATCCCGAGGACCTTCGCCTCGCAGGAGGTGGCATAAGCATCGTCGCGGAAGAGAAGCGTCGTGGCGGTCATAATTGCCCCGTTCGAAAGAGAGCGGCGATGCTGACGGCAAGGAGGTTCGATGGTCAAGCCATAACCGGCGGGTACCGACCGAGCCTGAGAGCGCCCGCATTCGAACCCGCGATGATCGAACCTGCGACGCTTGCCGCCGGCAAGTATGGGTAAGGGGGACGCGCAGCCGATTGCGGACCTCGACTGTGACGCGAAATCGCGACAGTTATACCCGGCTTGGTCAGGATTTGATCGGGAGAGGAAGGTTGGCTCCGGCGGTAGGATTCGAACCTACGACCAACGGATTAACAGTCCGCTGCGCTACCGCTGCGCCACGCCGGAATAAGCCATACCTTTCGAAGAAGCCTTGAATTGAGCTTCTTGAGCGCCTCGGAGGTCTCCAGGGACGTGTCCGTCGGCGAGGTGGGAGGCATATAGCACGGGTTTCGACGGTTGCAAGTGCATTGTTGGCGCACGGGACCGAAAAGGGCCTGTTGCTCTTTGGGGGGATGGTTGCTATGGAGCAGCCGTCGCGGTCGCGACACGCCCCGGATGGCCTCGTGGCGGAGTGGTTACGCAGAGGACTGCAAATCCTTGCACCCCGGTTCGATTCCGGGCGAGGCCTCCAACAAAATTCTGAAGGCACTATCCATGGTCGATTTCACCCAAGCGCGCCGCATGATGGTTGATGGCCAGCTGCGCACTTTCGATGTGAACGACATGCCCCTTCTGGATGCCATGGACAGCGTTCCGAGAGAGCTTTTTGTGCTCCCAGGTCGCGAAAGCCTTGCCTATATCGACCAGGACATTCTTGTCAGCGACAGCGGCGAGAGCCGCTACATGCTCTCTCCGATGATCCTCGGCCGTATGATCCAAGCACTCGAGATCGATGCCGGTGACAAGGTTCTCGATATTGCCTGCGGCCGCGGCTACTCCTCAGCGGTTCTCAGCAAGCTTGGCGCTCAGGTGACGGCCCTTGAGGCGGATGACACTCTCGCTGCTGCTGCCAAGCACTGCCTGAGCGCTGCCGGTGTCGGCGATGTCACTGTCGTGACGGGTCCTCTTGAGCAAGGCTATGCTGCCAACAGTCCTTATGACGCCATCGTCCTGAACGGCTCGGTCGAGGTTCGTCCGGACGCACTTCTCCAGCAGTTGGCCGAAGGTGGCCGCCTCGTCTGTGTGAAGGGGCGGGGGCGGGCTGCCCGCGCGACGCTTTATGTCCGCTCTGGCGATGCCCTTGGCGAACGCAGCCTGTTCGAAGCCGCGGCACCTCTTCTGGCGCCTTTTGTCCAGACTCCGGGCTTCACGTTCTAATCCCTTCCAAATTCTTAATTTCCTCCCGTTGATAGTGTCGCTTTTTTGCGCCACTCCCAAGCTAAAATCGAGTTGGCCCTAACGCGTTGTTGCCGACTCTGTTCCCTTGGGTATTGTTGCGCTTTGAATCGCAGTGGTTTCTGAAAATGGCGTCTCTTGCGGTTATTCCGTTTCGGTCGCTAGGCAGGTGCGCGTGAAGAAGAAGCATTCCAAGAAGACGTATCGCTTGCTCTTTGGGGCGATGACCTCGGTGTTCGTGCTGATGGGCCCCGACGGGGTATCGGCGGAGACCTTGGAAAGTGCCCTGGCACGCGCTTATGGCAACAATCCGGACCTGAATGTTCAGCGCGCGAATGTCCGCGCGACGGATGAAACGGTCGCCCAGGCCAAGTCTGGATACCGTCCGACGATCAATGGAACGGCCGATGTCAGCCGGTCCTGGGTATCAGCCGAGACGCCTGCGTCGCGGTTCGCGCCGAATACGACGAATACGACCGTACTGAATCCCCGTGGGTTCGGGGTCGAGCTTAATCAGACGATCTTCGACGGCTTTCGGACCACCAACAGGGTCCGCGCGGCGGAATCCTCCGTCCTCGGTTCCCGGGAAACCCTGAACAGCACCGAGCAGAGCATCCTGCTCGACGCTGCTACCGCCTATATGGATGTCCTGAGAGATACGGCCATTCTCGATCTGCAGCGCAATAACGTCGAAGTCATCGACGAGCAGCTGCGCCAGACCCAGGACCGCTTCAACGTCGGCGAAGTGACCCGGACGGACGTCGCTCAGGCGGAAGCCCGTCTTGCGGCTGCTCGGTCCGAAGCGAGCTTGGCCGAGGCGACCTTGCGCAACAGCATCGCCGTCTACCGGCAGGTCGTGGGTGTCGAACCTGCGCAGTTGGCGCCCGGGCGTCCCCTTGATCGCCTGACGCCCCGCACCGTCGATGCGGCCCTGAAAGTCGCCCTGAACGAGCATCCGGCCATCAAGGCGCGTCAGCACGCTGTCGATGTGGCCGAGCTGCAGGTGAAGATCGAGCAGGGCGCTCTTGCTCCGCAATTGGGTGTCGCCGGAGCCGTCGATCAGCGCTATGACCGGCAGCAGGAAGGTGATGCCGCACTTTCGGCTTCCGTGGTCGCGCGGTTGACCGTGCCGATCTACGAAGGCGGTCAAGCCTATGCCGCGACCCGCCAGGCCAAGGAAGTGGCTGGGCAGCGCCGCCTCGAAGCCGATTCCGTGCGCGATCAGGTTCGCGCCGCCGTGAGCTCCTCTTGGGGGCGGTTGGAAGCGGCTCGCGCTCAGATCGTCGCCGCTCAGGCCCAGATCGACGCCGCCGAGACGGCACTCAGCGGTGTGCGCGAAGAGGCTCGCGTCGGTCAGCGCACGACCCTCGATGTCTTGAACGCTCAGCAGGAATTGCTGAATGCCCGTGTGAATCTCATCACGGCCCAGCGCGACCGAGTGGTGGCTTCCTACAGCCTCGTCAATGCGATGGGCCGCCTCAACTCGCGGGCTCTCGCGCTGAAGGTTAATCACTACAGCCCGAAGATCCATTACGATCAGGTCAAAGATCTCTGGATCGGTACGAGCACACCTGACGGTCGTTGATAAGTTTCGGGGCCAGAACCAAAAAGTTCTGGCCCCGCTTGTTTTCTTTAAGGTTGCGTAAAATACTTCATTTACATTCGTTCGAATGTGATTCTTGCGTATTTTAGTTTGGATGCGGCTATGGGTTCTGCGAGCCTGAAGGTTAATGAGCCATCGATGGAAGAAATTTTGGCTTCCATCCGGCGTATCATCTCTGATGATGAGGCGCTGCAACCCTCCGGACCCGAGGAGCCGAGTTCCTCACCTCTGAATAATGTGCTCGACATTGCCGAGCTTCATATGTCTCCACTGATCGCCGCAGGCCCCAATGAGCCGGTGCTCGGACCTTGGAGCCGTGGGGAGATCCTAGTCGCGGATACGCACCCCGGGGACGATATCGTGGAGGGGCGCCATATCCTTCGCGAACGGGAAGAGGGAGCTCCGGCTCCGGCTGTTCTCCAAGAATCTTCCCGGAAAGCGGTTACCCCAGTCGCGACAAACGAGCCTGCAACGACCGATTTTCTCATCTCGCATGAGGCCAGCGCCTCGGTCTCCGATGCCTTCGGCCGGCTGAGTGATTCCTTGAAGCCAAGCCAGCCTCAGACGGTAGAGGATCTCATGAAGGAGATGCTGCGGCCCATGCTGAAGGCATGGCTCGATGACAATCTTCCTTCCCTGGTCGAGCGGCTGGTGCGAGACGAAATCGAGCGCGTGACCCGCTGCCGGGGCTGAGCCATCAGAGGACCTGCAGAGGGCGCTTTTGATGCCCGATGCGCTCAGATTGTCGCCCCTCTGTTGACTTCGACCGATCCGTCCGGTTTGTAGCCGTCTTGCTTGCGCGTTATTCGCGCCAAAAGGCCGGTACTCATCATGATGGACAAGACGTTCGATCCCTCCGCTGTCGAAGCGCGCATTTCCACCCGCTGGGAAGAGGCTGAGGCCTTCAAGGCCGGCCGTGCGGATCGCCAGGACGCGGTACCCTATACGATCGTCATTCCGCCGCCGAACGTGACAGGCTCGCTCCATATGGGGCATGCCCTCAACAACACGATCCAGGACATTCTCTGCCGCTTCGAGCGCATGCGGGGCAAGGACGTGCTCTGGCAGCCGGGCATGGACCATGCTGGCATCGCCACGCAAATGGTGGTCGAGCGCCAGCTGGCCGAGCGCCAGATCCAGCGCCGTGACCTCGGCCGTGACGAGTTCATCAAGCGCGTTTGGGAGTGGAAAGAGGAGTCCGGCGGCACCATCGTGCGCCAGCTCAAGCGCCTCGGCGCCTCCTGCGACTGGTCGCGCGAACGCTTCACCATGGACGAGGGCCTGTCCCGCGCCGTGCTGAAGGTCTTCGTCGACCTCTACAAGCAGGGTCTGATGTACAAGGACAAGCGCCTTGTGAACTGGGATCCGAAATTCCAGACCGCGATTTCGGACCTGGAAGTCATGCAGGTCGAGGTGAAGGGCAGTCTCTGGCATATCCGCTATGCCATCGAGGGCATGCCCGACCGCTCCATCACAGTCGCCACGACCCGCCCGGAGACCATGCTCGGCGACGTGGCCGTGGCGGTTCATCCGGAGGACGAGCGCTACAAGGATCTGGTCGGCAAGTTCGCCATCCTGCCGCTGGTCGGCCGCCGCATCCCCATTGTGGCCGACGAATATTCCGACCCGGAGAAGGGCACCGGCGCAGTGAAGATCACGCCTGCGCACGACTTCAACGATTTTGAGGTCGGCAAACGCCACAAGCTGCCGCTCATCAACATTTTCGGCACCGAGGCGCAACTGGCACTCGCCGGTAACGAAGCCTTCTTGCAGGGCCTTAAGCAGACGGACGATCTCAAGGAAGTGCTGGCACTCGACGGCGTCGGCCGCTTCGAGGCGCGCCAGCGCATCGTCCTGATGCTGGAGGAGCGCGAGCTTCTCGTCCAGATCGAGCCGCACGCCCACACCGTCCCGCATGGCGACCGCTCGAACGTGGTGATCGAGCCCTACCTCACGGATCAATGGTACGTGAACGTGAAGCCGCTCGCCGAGCGCGCGCTCGGCGCCGTGCGCAAGGGGCAAACGAAGTTCGTGCCCGAGAACTGGGAGAAGACCTACTTCCAGTGGCTCGAAGACATCGAGCCCTGGTGCGTCTCGCGCCAGCTTTGGTGGGGCCATCAGATCCCAGCCTGGTATGACGACCAGGGCAATGTCTTCGTCGCCCTGAGCGAGGAAGAGGCAAAAGCCGAGGCGCGTGCCAAGAATGGCCGGGACGTGTCGCTCAAGCGCGACGAGGACGTGCTCGATACCTGGTTCTCTTCGGCGCTCTGGCCGTTCTCGACGCTCGGCTGGCCGGACGAGACGCCGGAGCTGAAGCGCTATTATCCGACGAATACGCTCGTCACGGGCTTCGACATCATCTTCTTCTGGGTCGCCCGGATGATGATGATGGGCATGCACTTCATGGACGAAGTGCCCTTCGACACGGTTTATATTCACGCCCTCGTCCGCGACGAGAAGGGCGCGAAGATGTCGAAGTCGAAAGGCAACGTCATCGATCCGCTCGACGTGGTGGAGCAGTATGGCGCAGATGCGCTGCGCATGACGCTGACCTCGATGGCAGCGCAGGGACGCGACATCAAGCTGTCGGTTCAGCGTGTCGAGAACTACCGCAACTTCGCGACCAAGATCTGGAATGCGGCCCGGTTCGCCGAGATGAACGAGTGCAGGCGCGTTGCCGGCTTCGATCCGAAATCGGTGAAGGAGACGCTCAACAAATGGGCGCTCAGCGAATGCGCCAAGGCGATCAACGAAGTGGCCTCGGGCATCCAGAGCTACAAGTTCAACGAAGCTGCCGGCGCGGCTTATCGCTTCGTGTGGAACGTGTTCTGTGACTGGACGCTGGAACTGTCCAAGCCCGTCCTGCAGGGTGCGGATTCTCCTGCGAAGGACGAGACCCGCGCCACCATCGCGTTCATCCTCGACGAGATCTGTAAGCTCCTGCACCCCATCATGCCTTTCCTCACGGAGGAGCTTTGGGAGGTGAAAGGGCAGGAGGGCCCGAAGCGAGAGACGATCCTGGCCCTCGCTCCCTGGTCGAAACTCGATGATCTGATCGATCCGCAGGCGGAGGCCGAGATCGGTTGGGTAGTCGATCTCGTCACCGAAATCCGTTCTGCCCGTTCGGAGACGAACGTGCCGGCCGGCGCGCAGATCCCGCTCGTCCTCGTGGCATCCTCTGAGGGTGTGAAGGCTCGCGCCGGGCGCTGGGGCGATATCGTGAAGCGCCTCGCGCGCCTCTCCGACATCTCGTTTGCCGATGCGGCGCCGAAGAGCTCGATCCAGCTCCTCATCCGGGGTGAAGTGGCAGCCCTGCCGCTGGAAGGCGTGATCGATCTCGATGCCGAGCGCGCGCGCCTCGCCAAGGAAATCCAAAAACTCGACGTGGAGGTCGGCAAGATCGACGCGAAGCTCGGGAACGCGGATTTCATCAAGCGCGCACCGGAAGAGGTGGTCGAGGAGCAGCGTGAACGCCGCGACGAGGCCCTGACCCGCAAGGCGAAGATGGAAGAGGCGCTCGGGCGCCTCAGGGACGCCGGTTGAGGCCTATTCTGCAAAACGGACTGAAGGGCGTTATCGCCCTTCTTCTCGTATTAGTTGGCCTGGTCGTGCTGACTGCACGACATGGCGATCCGAATATTTTTCCCGCCGGGCGGGATGGTCTGGAGGTCGCGTTCGTCAGCAACGGCTATCACGCGGGATTGGTGCTGCCCCGAAAACAGGTGGCTAATCTCGGGAGTGCCAAGGGGCTGCCGGCCCTGATCTCGATCGCCTCCCGATTCCAGCATTATGAGTGGATCGAATTCGGATGGGGCGATGCCGAATTCTATCGCGCAACGCCGACGACAGACGAGTTCCAGTGGCGTCTCGCCTGGCTCGCGCTCACGGGACAGGGGCAGGGAAGCGTCCTTCACGTCGTCGGACTGGAGAAGGAGCCAGAATGGGCCTTTCCCACATCTGATCTCGTGAGAATCAGGCTCTCGCCGGAGGGCTTTGCCCGCCTCGGGCAAAAGATCGAAGAATCCTTCGCCCCGGACGAGGGGCTACGGCCCCAGGAATTAGGTCCCGGCCTCTATGGGCCGAGCCTGTTCTATAAAGCCAAAGGCCATTTCAATCTGTTTCGCGTGTGCAACCACTGGGTCGCGGATCTTTTGGACGCGGCAGGGGTTTCCGACGACGCCAAGTCTGGCGATCCTTCCGGCAGGGCTGATCGTGGATTTGACATGGCGCTCCGGCCTGTCACTGGCACGGATGCAGTAAACTCCGCTGCCTTCAACCCAAGGCGAAATCTACCAACAGCTTCACGTTCAGCACCACGATCACCGCGGCGATGAGTCCTGCGATGGCGGTGAGCCAGCGCGGGGTAACGAGAGCGCCCATCTTGGCTTTCGAGGCGGTCATGGTCACGAGCGGGATGACGGCAAAGGGGAGCTGAAGGCTCAGGATGACTTGGCTCAGGATCAGGAGTTTCGCCGTGCCACTTTCACCATAGGCGATGGTGACGCCGGCCGCGGGAATGATGGCGATGCCGCGGGTGATGAGGCGGCGCATCCAGGGTGCCATCTTGAAGTTGATGAAGCCCTCCATGACGATCTGCCCCGCCATGGTCGCCGTCACCGTGGAGTTCAGGCCGCAGCAGAGAAGTGACAGGCCGAAGAGCATCGGCGCGATGGCGCTGCCGAGAATCGGCTGGAGGAGGGTGTGCGCCTCCCCGAGCTCGGCGATCTCCGTCCGGCCCGTATGGTGGAAGGCAGCGGCCGCTAGGATGAGCAGGGATGCATTGATGGTGAGAGCGAACATCAGGGCGATGGTCGAGTCGAGGGTCGCAAAGCGTAAGGCTTCGCGCCGCTCGCTCAAGGTGTCGCCATAGGCGCGGGTCTGTACGATGCCGGAATGCAGATAGAGGTTATGCGGCATCACCGTCGCGCCCAGGATGCCAAGTGCCAGGTAGAGCATGTCGGGATTGGTGACGATCTCGGTCGTCGGGGCAAATCCGGTGATCACGCCGGCCCAGTCCGGATCGGCCATGGCGATCTGGATGCCGAAGCAGACGGCAATCACGCCGAGCAGAGTGATGATAAATGCTTCAACCCAACGGAAACCGAGATTCTGCAGATAGAGGATCAGGAACACGTCCAGCGCCGTGATGATGACGCCGATCTCCAATGGAATGCCGAAAAGGAGGTTGAGGCCGATCGCCGTGCCGATGACCTCGGCCAAGTCTGTGGCACAGATGGCAAGTTCTGCGAGAGCCCATAGAACCCAGGCGACCGGCCTTGGATACGCGTCCCGGCAGGCCTGGGCGAGGTCGCGGCCCGTGGCGACCGCCAGCCGGGCACAGAGCGACTGCAGGATGATCGCCATGATGTTGGAGATCAGTGCCACCGAGAGCAGAGCGTAGCCGTATTTTGACCCGCCGGCGATGGAGGTGGCCCAGTTGCCCGGGTCCATATAGCCCACGGCCACCAGATAGCCCGGTCCCAGAAATGCTGCTGCCCGCCGCCAAGTCGATCCCGGCCGCACTGCAATCGAGCGATTGACCTCCGGCAGGGAGGGCAGGTCCCGGGAGCGCCGCCAGGCGGCCTTTTGAACAAGGGAAATGGGGGCCGATTGGTCCATGGTCTCTTTCTGCAGTTGCAAATTATTTGCAATAAGAAGCTAACCTGGAATGCGTGATCCGGCAAGTGGGGAATTCGAGCGGAGCTTCAGGCGAGGGCTCGACTTTGGGTGAAAAGGCGAGGCACCCTGTTGGAGACAGGCTTTCGGCTCGCCTGTTCTCGCGTGACAAGACGCCCGAGGTTTGCTCTAGGTTTGGTAAAGCCAGACAGAATTGCCGGAACAAGGGTCGGAAATGCTCGAGAGTGTCCTGATTGCGAATCGTGGCGAGATCGCATGCCGCATCATTCGCACCGCCCAGCGGCTGGGGATGCGGACCATTGCGGTCTATTCGGAGGCCGATTCGGACGCACTCTTCGTGCAGATGGCTGACGAGGCGTATCCCATCGGCCCGCCGCCCGCCCGTGAGAGCTATCTCCAGATCGACAAAATCATCGAAGTCGCCAAACGCGCCAAAGCCACCGCCATTCACCCTGGCTATGGTTTTCTCTCCGAGCGGGCCGAATTTGCGGACGCCTGTGCCAAGAGTGGCATTGTGTTCGTCGGACCGCCGGCTTCCGCCATCAAGGCCATGGGCCTGAAGGATGCGGCCAAGGCGCTGGTGCAGCAGGCGGGCGTGCCGGTCGTGCCCGGCTATCACGGTTCGAAGCAGGATCCGGATTTCCTCCGCCAGAAAGCCTACGAGATCGGCTATCCGGTTCTGATCAAGGCCGTTGCCGGCGGCGGCGGCAAGGGGATGCGGCGCGTCGAGAAGGCGGCCGATTTCGATGCGGCGCTGGAGAGCGCGCAGCGCGAGGCGCAGAACGCCTTCGGCGATCCGCGCGTGCTGGTGGAGAAATACATTCTCTCGCCGCGCCATATCGAGATCCAGGTCTTTGCCGACAGCCACGGTAACGTGGTGCATCTCTTCGAGCGCGACTGCTCTCTCCAGCGCCGCCACCAGAAGGTCATCGAGGAAGCGCCGGCTCCCGGCATGACACCAGAGATGCGCCACGTGATGGGACAGGCTGCCGTCGAAGCAGCCCGCGCGGTCGGTTATGTCGGCGCGGGTACCGTCGAGTTCATTGCCGACGGGCGCGAAGGCCTTCGTCCCGACCGATTCTATTTCATGGAAATGAACACCCGCCTGCAGGTCGAGCATCCAGTGACGGAAGCGATCACCGGGCTCGACCTCGTAGAACTGCAGTTCCGCGTCGCGTCTGGTGAGACGCTGCCGTTCTCGCAGGGCGACCTCGCCATCGACGGCCATGCGGTCGAGGCGCGTCTCTATGCGGAGGACCCGGAAAAGGAATTCCTGCCCTCGACAGGAAAACTCTGGGCCTTGGAATTTCCGGAAGGCGAGGGCATCCGCATCGATACCGGCGTCGAGGCCGGAGCCGAGGTGACGCCCTATTACGACCCGATGATTGCGAAGGTCATCGCGCACGCTGCGACGCGTGAGGAGGCCTTGGACAAGCTGGCTGAAGCGCTTGGGCAAACGATCGTTGCCGGTCCGAAGACCAATGCGGCGTTCCTGAAGAAGCTGTGCGAGGCCGAAGGTTTTAGGATAGGGCAGTTCGATACCGGCTTCATCGACCGTAATATCGAAAGCCTCGGGGTCGGACCGCAGCCAGTGGATGAGGTTGCCGTGTCGTTCGGCGCTTCCGCGCTGATCTCGCGGGAAATCGAGCGGCTGCGCATGGCCGAACTGCAGAAAAGCGATGAACCGGCGTCGCCTTGGTCGATGCCGGACGGCTTCCAGCTTCTCGGACTGCGCAGCGTCGGCGTTCCGCTGCGCGTTGATGGCGAACGTGTCGATGCCCGCGAGGTGTTCAGCCGCGAGCATCCTGGTGCGAGTACGGTTGCGTTCGGCAAGAGCGATCCCTGGGCCGATGCGGAGGTTGACCAGGAGGTGGAGGCGCCACACGGCGTCTACATCATCCGTCATGGGCGCCAGACGCTTGTGCAGCCCTACGATCCGTTCGATGTCGATCTCGAGCACATGGATGAGGGCGGCACGGTCAAGGCACCGATGCATGGCAAGCTCATTGCCGTGTTCGTGCAGCCCGGTGAGCGGGTCGAGAAGGGCCAGCGGCTTGCCATTGTCGAAGCCATGAAGATGGAGCATGTGCTGGTGGCGCCCTCTGATTCCGAGGTGGCGGAGATCGCCGCCGAGCCGGGGGCGCAGGTTGCGGAAGGGGCACGCCTGATCGTATTCAAAACAGAGGAATAAGCTGCGGCGCATTGCCGGGTGACACATCGGGCGAGCACGTGGTTGAAGACGGATATGGCACTTCACCTGATCAAACTCTGCGTCGGCTGCGACTCGATCACGGACCTTGAAGAGTGGATCGAGGAGAACCGCGCGCTGCATCGGCGCCTTGGACGCGATTACGAGCAGACGCATACTACCCGCATGGTGCCGAAGCGCGTCGACGAGCTACTGGATGGCGGCTCCTTGTTCTGGGTGATCAAAGGGCAGGTTGCAGCACGCCAGAAGCTGCTGGACGTGCGTCCCTTCACAGATGCCGACGGCATTGGCCGTTGTCATCTGGTGCTGGAATCGAAGGTGGTTGCAGTGGAGCCGCGTCCGTATCGGCCGTTCCAGGGTTGGCGCTATCTGGCCGCCAAGGAAGCTCCGCGTGACATCGATCTCAAATCGGGCGATCTTGCCGTCATGCCGGAAGACATGCGTCGCGAACTGGCCGAGCTGGGTCTTCTATAACCTATGTGAATCCCTGGAGATGGTTCGATGAGGCTTCTGTTCGCGACAGCCTTCCTTCTGATCGCCACCGATAGCTCTGTCCTTGCGAAAGAGTGCCGCATGCCTGACATGCCTCCTGGCATGAATGTGCAAGTGCCCCCGGAATGCAAGGAACGTTTGCCGGACCGCCGACTGGAGGCAAAGAGTCAAAATTCTCCCAGGGCGAACCAGGGCTTCATCGATTTAGGGAATGGTACGCAAGTGCGGATCGGCGGCCGTGTCCGGGCGGAAGTCGGTGGGCGCCGTTAGACTTTTTAGCTGGGGATCGTCCTGGAACCGCGCTGCCTCGAATAGCATTGGCTCAGCAGTACAGTTGAGTGGAGGTTCCGATGCTGATGTGTGCATCTGAAGGCCGGCACTGGCGTTACGAAGTCTGCGAGCATGACGACGGCTATCTCGTCCAAATGCGGGACTTGACCACTGGCGAGCTGGACGAGGAATTCTCCACCATCTTCCGCACACTTCCCGTGGCCTTTGCCTATGCCGAGATGTCGGCCGCCTATGAGCGCTACGCCGCCTCGGAACTCGAACATGTGGATGACGACCAGATCGAGCTCGATGTGGAGGCAACTGAGCGACATTTCATCGATCTGAGCGACAGACTGCACGATTCGGGTATCAACGGGATCGTGGTCCAGACCTGGGAACGGGAAAGCCAGCGCAGCCGGTTCTCGCAGCTGCACTGAAACTTGATTGGGATAGCCCCGGCTTCACGTTTGCAAGCCGGGTTGCTCCCTCTAGCGCATCGTGCGGACCCAGAGGGTCGCGTCAGCGAAAAGTGGACCCGGTTTTCCGCATCAACGATGCGCCGCTTAAGAGATTGAGCATCGGACTGGATCCCAAAAGTGGGTCCACTTTTGGGTCCGATGCTCTAGCATCGCTCCATCACGACTCACGCCGATGATGGAGTTTCCATGGCTGATCTCTCCGCTTTCCCGATCGCGGCCCGCTGGCCGGCCCAGCATCCCAACCGGATCCAGCTCTATTCCACGCCCACGCCTAACGGGGTCAAGGTCTCCATTATGCTGGAGGAGACCGAACTTCCTTACGAGCCGCATTTCATCAATATCGGCCAGAACGAGACCTGGACGCCAGAATTCCTGTCTCTGAACCCGAACGGCAAAATTCCTTCCATCATCGATCCTAACGGACCGGGCGGAAAACCGCTGCCCCTGTTTGAATCCGGCGCGATCCTTCTCTACCTCGCCGAGAAGACTGACAAGTTCCTGCCGTCCGATCCGGCGCAGCGCTATCAGACCATCCAGTGGGTATTCTTCCAGATGGCGGCGGTGGGACCGATGTTCGGCCAGCTCGGCTTCTTCCACAAATTCGCGGGTCGCGAGATCGAGGACAAGCGTCCGCTCGAAAGATATCGCAACGAATCCAAGCGCCTGCTCGGCGTGCTTGAGACGAGGCTGGAAGGCCGCAATTGGATCATGGGCGAGGACTACACCATCGCCGACATCTCTCTGCTCGGCTGGGTCCGCAACCTGATCGGGTTCTATGGCGCGGGCGAACTGGTGGAGTTCGACCGCCTGAAGTGGGTTCCGGCCTGGCTGGAGCGTGGCTTGGCACGCCCGGCCGTCCAGCGCGGCCTCGATATGCCGAAACGGCCCGAATAGGCTTTCGTCGGGCCCTCATTCTTCAACCTTGCAATTTACATCCGCCCCATCCCGGCCCACATGTTGGGGTGGGGACAAAAACGATGATGCTGCTTTTCGGAATCGCGGCGGTCGCCCTTCTGTGGTGGCTTGCCAAGACGTATACGCGGACGGACACGAAGGTTCTGGCGAAGAGCCTCAAAGTCGTGGCGGGTGTCGCGGCTCTTGGCGCGGCCGTGCTGCTAGGCATCAAGGGGCGTTTCGATATGGCCCTCCTGCTAGGGGGCTTTGGGGCCTGGGCCCTAGGCTGGAATGCCCTGAACATTCCCGGCCCCTGGCAGAAATTCCAGCAGGCGACCGGCCGCTTCTCCCGCATCCGATCGGCGATGATCGAGATGGAAATCGACCACGCGACCGGCGCCGTCGAGGGCAGCATTTTGGTCGGGGCTTTCGCTGGCCGCCGCCTCTCAAGTCTCGATCCACAGAGCCTGCGCCGTCTCTATGACGAATGCTGTGCCCATGATCCCCAGGGCATTCCGCTCCTAGAGGCTTATCTTGATCGCAGGTTTTCCGGCTGGCGTGAAAACGCTCAGGGAGATCGTGACACGCGGACGCGCACCCATGCGCATTCGGGCGTAATGACGAAAGAGGAAGCCTATCAGATCCTGGGGCTTCAGCCGGGTGCGAGCCTCGATGAGATCCGAAAAGCGCATCGGACGCTCATGAAGAAACTCCATCCCGACCAGGGAGGGACGGCGTATCTCGCGGCTCGCGTGAACGAGGCGAGAGAAGTTTTGCTGGGCCGACATCGCTGATACTCCACGCGCGATCCGGTTTGTCTTTAGACTGCGGCGGCGCAAACACACGCGCCGTCGCAGAACTCCCTTACATCAGATCAGCCGCGCGAGGCGAAGCAGTTCATGCCGCCCTTCTTGAGCTGCTTGCAAGCGTTGGCGGCATCGTTGGATTCGGAGAAGCCGGAGAAGCGGGCACGATAGAGCGTGCTGCCGTCCACAGTCACTTTCTCGGTGAACGGAGCGGCCTTGTTGAGGAGCTTGCCGAAGCGGCTGCGGGCCGAGTCGAGCATGGCCTTGGCCTTGTCCTCGTCGTCCGTGGCGCCGAGCTGGATCACCCAACCCGTCACAGCTTTTTTGGGTTCGGCAACCTCAGTTTTGGGAGCATCCATCTTGAGAGATGCGACCTTGGTCGCCGCAGCGGTGGTTGCAGCCGGTGCGGGCTCGACTGCTTTCGCCTCGATCTTGGCCTGCAGAGCGGCCTTCTGAGAGGCCGGGATCTGGGCCGGAGCCGGCAGGGCGGCGTAGGCCTGGGCGTTCAGGGGCAACGGCTCCTGTCCCTTCTGCCACCGCACCGAGGAGGGCGTGGTGGTCGAGCTGGCGCCGGCGGCCGAGGCTACGACGGGGCGCAAAGTATTCAGGTCGAGCGGCTTACGCTCGGGTGCAGCTTGAGGCGTCGAGGCTTGCGCGACAGGAGCCTGTGGGGTGGCCGAGGCGACTCGCACAGGAGCTGCGACCGGAGTGGCTTCAACCGAGCGCGGAGCCGGAGCTTCGGCTACCATGGCGGATCGGCTCTCGACTACGGCTGGTGCCGTACGAGCACCGGCATAGGCGCGGGGCAGGTGATCATCGATTAGGGCCGCCATCTTCTGGTCGCGAGAAGAGCCGGAGCGGCCGCCGAGCACGACGGCGACGATGCTGCGGGTATCGGTATTGACCGAGGTCAGCAGGTTGAAGCCGGAGAGGCGGGTGTAGCCGGTCTTGATGCCGTCCACGCCTTCGACCTTACCGAGCAGACGGTTGTGGCCGCGGATGGTGCGGCTGCCGTACTGGAACGAGCGGGTCTGGAAATAGGCGAAATATTTCGGGAAGCGGTCCTGGATCGCACGGCCGAGGACGGACAGGTCGCGGGCGGTGGTGATGTTCGGTGGCTCATGCGGCAGGCCGTGCGGGTTGTAGAACGCGGTTGAGCTCATGCCGAGCTCCTTGGCCTTGCGGGTCATCATCTGGGCGAAGGCATCCTCTGAACCCGCGATGTTTTCTGCCACCACGACCGAGACGTCGTTGGCGGACAGGGTCACCATGGCCTTGATGGCATCATCGACCTCAATAGCCGATCCGGGACGAAGACCAAGCTTGGTCGGAGGCTGGCTTGCGGCATAGGTCGAAACGGTCAGGGGCGTGTCGAGGCGCATGCGCCCGCGTTCAAGCTGCTCGAACAGCAGGTAAAGGCTCATCACCTTGGTGATCGAAGCCGGAATCCGGGGTTCGTCGATATTCTCGCCCTGGAGCACCTTGCCGGTCTTGGAATCGACGACGATGGAGGCTGTGAGAGGGCTAAAACCGCCGCCGGAGGGCTTAGCCCTGCGGCGCGCTGCATCCGCCGGAGAGGAAAACGCAACCGCAACTGAAGCAACAATACCAATAAGAGCCCATGTCTTTCGGTGTCCCATCCAAACCGAATTCATGCTGCAAAAATCCCTGTTTCGTTTGGTTTTAGGCCCGTGCGCCCGGCTCTCTGAAAGGAACCGTTGCCAGCACAACACATCCTCCGACAGTAAGAGGATGCGGTTACGGGGCGGTTAACGGGGGAATCGAATGATTGAAATATTGTGCAATGCACAATAGAACTTGACAAATTTTGTGCACTGCACATATTGAGTTCGTCAGCTATCCAGCGGCGCCAACCGTCATTTAACGCCTTATTGCCGAGGTTCACAATGCTTCAGCCGTTTACCCAGATTCAGAAATTCGGCCAGGACAACCTGGATGCCACCGTAAAGGCCCTGGGCGCCTTTTCCAGCAACAGCCAGGCGATCGCGACCGAAACAGCGGATTTCGCCCGGAAGTCGTTCGAGCAGACCTCTGCGACCGTCGAAAAGCTCATCGGTGTGCAGACCCTCGATAAGGCTTTTGAGATTCAGACGGCCTTCGTGAAGAGCGCCTATGACAGCCTCGTGAGCCAGACCACTAAGATGGGCGCGCTCTATTCCGCTCTCGCGACTGAGACGATCAAGCCTTACGAGGGCCTCCTTTCCAAGGCGACGACCGCCTGATCGGACGATTGCAGCTCTTCTCTCATGAAGCGCCCGGGCCTGTCCCGGGCGTTTTGCGTTGGAGCTGCCATGCGCCTAAGGCTTGGCTGCACGCTTGCGCCGCTCGCGCAGGAGTGACCAAGATGTCGCTCTTTTCCAGGAGGCTGCGACCACCCATCTGGTTGATCTGGCGAACCGAATGGAGCGACTATACATTTGGCTTGATGTCGACGGCCCGAGACAGGATGGGCCGAAGGCCGAGGGCGAGGACAGAAGAAGGGGCGGTCGTCCGATTATGCTGCGGTTAGCTCAAGGTACTTTGACCCTGTCGGAGTCTTTTCCGATCTCCGCTGCCGGCGGGTCACAGCCCCCTGGAGGCGATGATGGCGGGCGCTCGAACACGGCCATCATCACGAAAACCAAGCCGCGCACGAAACGGCCGAACCTTTACCGCGTTCTTCTCTTGAACGATGATTACACCCCAATGGAGTTCGTGGTGCACGTGCTGGAGCGCTTCTTCAACAAGAACCGTGAGGATGCAACCCGGATCATGTTGCACGTGCATCAGAATGGCGTGGGGGAATGTGGAGTTTTTACTTACGAAGTTGCTGAGACGAAGGTGACACAGGTGATGGATTTCGCCCGGAAGCACCAGCACCCTCTGCAATGTGTCATGGAAAAGAATTAGCTTAAGCCCGTCTTATAAAGGACAAGCCGTTGCCGAGCTTTTCTCGCAGTCTTGAACAAGCCCTTCACCGAGCCCTCGCTCTCGCGGGCGAGCGCCGCCATGAATACGCTACCCTCGAGCACCTCCTCCTGGCTCTGATCGACGACCAGGACGCTGCGGCCGTCATGCGGGCCTGCAATGTCGATCTCGATGTTCTCCGCCGCAACTTGGTCGATTACGTCGATAGCGAGCTTGCCAATCTCGTGGCCGATGGACGCCAGGATTCCAAGCCGACGGCCGGTTTCCAGCGTGTGATTCAGCGGGCTGTGATTCATGTCCAGTCGTCTGGTCGCGACGAGGTGACGGGTGCGAACGTGCTTGTCGCCATCTTTGCCGAGCGGGAGAGCCATGCGGCCTACTTCCTGCAGGAGCAGGACATGACCCGTTACGACGCGGTCAACTATATCAGCCACGGTATCGCCAAGCGTCCCGGCCTCACCGAGAGCCGCTCGCCGCGCGGCTCCGAGGAGGAATCCTCGACCGAGCGTCCGACCCAGGACGAGGGTGACGCGCGGAGTAAGAAAAAGGGCGACGCGCTTGAGGCTTACTGCGTCAACCTCAACAAGAAGGCGAAGGAAGGTCGGATCGATCCGCTGATCGGCCGCGAGTCCGAGGTCCAGCGTACCATCCAGGTCCTGTGCCGCCGCCAGAAGAACAATCCGCTCCTCGTCGGCGAGCCCGGCGTCGGCAAGACCGCCATCGCGGAAGGTCTGGCCCGCAAGATCGTCCAGGGCGAGGTGCCGGAGGTCCTCAAGGGAGCCACCGTCTTCTCCCTCGACATGGGCACGCTTCTGGCGGGCACCCGCTATCGCGGCGACTTCGAAGAGCGCCTGAAGCAGGTGATGAAGGAGATCGAACAGCACCCGAACGCGATCATGTTCATCGACGAGATCCATACGGTGATCGGTGCTGGTGCGACCTCCGGCGGCGCCATGGACGCCTCGAACCTGCTCAAGCCTGCCTTGGCTCAGGGTACGCTGCGCTGCATCGGCTCCACGACCTACAAGGAGTACCGGCAGTATTTCGAGAAGGATCGGGCCCTCGTGCGTCGCTTCCAGAAGATCGACGTCAACGAGCCTTCGGTGCCGGATGCGATCGAGATCGTGAAGGGGCTGAAGCCTTACTTCGAGGACTTCCACAAGCTGAAGTACACCAACGACGCCGTGAAGGCAGCGGTGGAGCTGTCGGCCAGGTATATCAATGATCGCAAGTTGCCGGACAAGGCGATCGACGTGATCGACGAGACCGGCGCATCGCAGATGCTCCTTCCCGAAGGCCGTCGTAAGAAGACCATTGGCATCAAGGAGATCGAGGCGACCATCGCCACCATGGCCCGCATTCCGCCCAAGACCGTATCGAAGGACGATGCCGAGGTGCTCGCTCACCTGCAGGATACCCTGAAGCGGGTCGTCTACGGTCAGGACAAGGCTATCGAGGCGCTGTCCTCGGCGATCAAGCTGGCTCGCGCTGGCCTGCGCGATGCGGAAAAGCCCATCGGCTCCTACCTCTTCGCCGGCCCCACGGGCGTCGGCAAGACGGAGGTGGCCAAGCAACTGGCGGCTTCGCTCGGCGTCGAGCTCCTGCGCTTCGACATGTCGGAATACATGGAGCGTCACACGGTCAGCCGTCTGATCGGCGCGCCTCCCGGCTATGTGGGCTTCGATCAGGGCGGCCTGCTGACCGACGGCGTCGACCAGCATCCGCATTGCGTGCTCCTGCTCGACGAGATCGAGAAGGCGCATCCAGATCTGTTCAACATCCTGCTTCAGGTCATGGACCATGGGAAGCTGACGGATCACAACGGCAAGCAGGTCGATTTCCGCAACGTGATCATCATCATGACCACGAATGCGGGGGCCGCCGACATGGCCCGTCCGGCCTACGGCTTCACCCGCACCAAGCGTGAGGGTGACGATACGGAAGCGGTCAACAAGCTGTTCACACCCGAGTTCCGCAACCGGCTCGATGCGATCATTTCCTTCGCTCATCTGCCGAAAGAGGTGGTTCAGAAGGTCGTGGACAAGTTCGTCATGCAGCTCGATGCCCAGCTTGCCGACCGCAACGTCTCGATCGAACTCACGGACGAGGCCCGCGACTGGCTGGTCGAGCATGGCTATGACGAGGCCATGGGCGCCCGCCCAATGGGCCGCCTGATCCAGTCGACCAT
Organism: Microvirga sp. VF16; assembly: GCF_016864375.1. GTDB lineage: Bacteria > Pseudomonadota > Alphaproteobacteria > Rhizobiales > Beijerinckiaceae > Microvirga. The sequence goes on from NZ_CP069354.1 coordinate 2,676,202, forward strand.
CAAGACGCCGCTGGCGGACGAAGTCCTCTTCGGTCGCCTGAAGAATGGCGGTGCCGTTCGTGTGGTCGTCAAGACGGACGAGATCGGTCTGCAGAGTCTCGGCTTCGAATATGTCGAGGGTCCGGTGAAGCCGAAGCCCGAGAAGGATGTCGCGAACGCCGCCAAGAAGAAGCCCAAGGCCAAGGCCTCTTCGAAGGCGAAAAAGACCGTGAAACCGAAGGGATCCGATGGTAATGGGGGCGGCGGTGTCCGCACCGTTCCGAAAGTTCCGTTGGTTAGAGCATGACGATCGAGATTCACGAGGGACCCCTGGAAGCGTCCCGAACCCTGGAGACGCCGGCGAAGCTGTCATGGCGCGAGAAGCGCTATCTGCGCCGTCGCCGGCGTGTGTGGTTCGAGGAAATCTTGGGGTGGATCCTCGTGCCGGTGATCATCTTGGGCTGCTATTGGCTGCTGGATATCGGCCTCAACGCGCTCGGCACCTCGCCGTCCGCGATTATGGAAGGCATCGACGCGATCATCTCCAGTCTTTAAGATTGGCTGAGACTAGCCTAGCCGTCTATCAAGCCGCATCGGATCAAACGCCGATGCGGCTTTTTCCTTGGCGACTCACCCGCATCAAGTAGGCTTTAATTAACCTGCTATGCCGAACTGCATATGTGCGACGTCAAATGCAGCCGAGTTTGGACGCTTCGAATCAAAGCTTGGCGGTTGGTGAGCAAATAACTCATCGGTATTAATTTCATAATATTATGTATTACTCTCTGCAGTGGTTTTTGATTCCGGAATAATAATTTTTCACATAGTTTAATTTTGATATGATCAGGGCGTCCGCCTGGATACTGTGTCAATATAAATGAAAAAAATGTAGTATTGTTTGAGATTGTGCGGCTTCATGGTTGTCCGAGGTCATTAGTTTTTCTGAAAAACAAAGATCATATTCAAAATGGGGCAATGAGGCATGAACGATGAAAATCGCAATATTAGGCCTCGGCTATGTCGGATTGACAGCTGCTGGCTGTTTGCTCAAGGAAGGGCACTTTATCCTTGGCATTGAGCCAAACGAGGACAAGCTAGCACTTATCAAAGACGGAAGATCTCCAATCTATGAGCCCGGTCTCAATGACTTGCTTCTTCTCGGAGTGCAGGAAGGTCGGCTTGAGACCTCTCTGAGCGTTGATGGACGTCTCGGTCACTGCGATATTGTGATGGTCTGCGTGGGCACACCTAAGTTGTCTGGTGGCGGAACGTTGTTGGGACCAAGTGCGTTGCGCGATTGAGGAGTATGCTTGGCGCTTTGACGGCCTGCGGCGCCGAGCTCCTCATCGCAGGAGGACATGATGCACTCCCTTCATCCGCAAGCCCGCACCACTCCAGCCGTCCGCCAGGAGATTGCCCGCTCATCCGAGCCGACGGGCGTGCTGGCCCAGCGCTTCAGTGTGAGCACCGAGACGGTCCGCAAATGGCGCAAGCGCGGCCCCAAAGACTGTCAGGACCACAGCAGCCGGCCGCACAAGCTGCCCTGGAGGGCCACCGAGGAGGAACGCGCCATCGTCTGCGCCCTGAGGCAGGCCACCGGCTTTCCGCTCGACGATCTGACCTTCGTGGTCACGCATTTCCTGCCGCATCTCAACCGTGATGCGGTCTACCGCATCCTCAAGGCTGAAGGCTTAGGCCGCCTGCCACCGGCGCAGCAGCGCCAGCGCCGGAGCGGCACCTTCAAGGACTACGATCTCGGCTTCGTGCACATGGACATCAAACACCTGCCCAAGCTGAGAACCGCCAATGGCGAGAGCCGCAAACGCTTCCTCTATGTCGCCATCGACCGCTGCTCGCGCTGGGTGCACCTGGCCGTCAAAGACGACGAGCTGGCCATAAGCGCGATTGCCTTCCTCAAAGAAGCGATCCGCGCGTTTCCCTTCAAGGTCACCCACGTGCTCACCGACCGTGGCTCGTGCTTTACCGCTGATGGCTTCGAGGACGCCTGCCACCAGTTGAAGGTGGAGCATCGCAGGACCAAGCCGTATACGCCGCAGACGAATGGTCTCGCCGAGCGCTTCAATGGACGGGTGCAGCGTGAAGTGCTCGGCATCACGATCTACAGCCATGGGGATCTGGAGACGCTGCTCAAGGGCTTCAACCAAGCCTACAACAGAAGACGCCAGCGCGTGCTCAAGGGGCGATCACCGGACGAGGTCGTGCGAAGCCGCTTGGTCGCTGAGCCGAAGCTGGCCAATCGGCGCGCGAAGCCACCCGATCCACACGCTTTGCCTCAAGCCCTCCAGGTCGTCGCTCACGCCAAGGAGGTCTCGCATCCAGACACCTAGTGCACCCGATGGCTCGCACAACATGTCTTACATTGCGGAGGTATCCCGGCAAATTGCGTGTCACGTTGACCCTGCCCGCCGAAATCCGCTGACGGTTATGTTCCGCAGCACGTTTCGCCCAGGCACAATAGAGCAACTCGTGCGCCCAATATTTCAAGGTGTTCTTGGGGAAAACCTGTCTGCCGTGGAACTGATTTACAGTCCGGAGTTTCTACGAGAGTCGACCGCTATAAAAGACTACTTCAATCCGCCAAAGATCGTCGTAGGAACTGAGGGCGGCAAACGCTCGGCTAATGTGGATAAGCTGTATGAGAACATGTCCGCGCCGATATTTTACACTGGCTATCGTGAGGCAGAATTCATCAAGCTCGTTGATAATACCTTCCATGCTCTCAAGGTAAGTTTTGCAAATGAAATAGGCCGTGTCTGCGCAAAACTCGGGATCGATGCCGGCAAAATTCATGAAATGTTCGTTTCCGATACGAAGCTGAACATCTCGCCGCAATATCTTCGGCCGGGCGGGGCTTTCGGAGGCTCATGCCTGCCAAAGGATGTACGTGCGCTGAATTTCATCGCTGAAGAAATTGGAGCCAATACGTTCGTTATCGATTCTCTTTTGCGATCGAATGAAGCACACAAGCGATTTTTAGTTGAGCTGGTCACAAAAGGCCTGGCCCTTGAAGCAAAGGTGCTTTTGGTCGGACTTGCATTCAAGGCAAATAATGACGATCTGCGGGAAAGCCCCAATCTCGATCTCGCGCGCCGTCTTCTTCAACTGGGATTTCGCTTATCGATCTATGACCCAATGGTTGAGCCGACCAGCATGATGGGTCACAATCTCGGCTATACGTACTCTCATTTGCCGAACATTGGAGAGATCCTCGTAAGCAAGGAGGAGGCAGAAGCAACGATCTTTGATCTTGTTATAGATGCTAACGGTCTCGCAAATAGGCTGTCTCTCAGATGTAACTCTTTATTCGATATAAATGCTCTTCGATAAAGTGCGTTGGAGACCAGCCTTCTGGCCGCCCCGCTGCAGCATCCAGATTGAACGTTAGTGAAGCGGCGGATTAAAGCGCTTCGTTCGACAGTCCAGGGCCAGATGGTTTAACGCCTCCACCATCTGCTTTTTACGTAGCTGCCGCCCAACCGTCCGGGCCTCGTGTTTGAGCAGGGTGTGCGCCTGCCAATGGTCGTGGTGCAAGTCGCACGCGCTGGGCACAGCGGCAGGGAGAAAGAGCCTGATTGACACTCTTGGTCCCCTACGAGGCGGATCACGGCGTCAAGCCGAGAGTGACCGGATGAGCGTCGATCAACACCGCGCGGCCAACCAGAAACCAGCGCGTGGGCCAGGAGGGCAATGGACTGCAATTCCCCGACCCTGAGAACTATCCATTCTGTTCGACCTCGAAATAGTCGTGATGACAATCGTGTGGATGTTTTATGATTCTTACGTGGACTGAGCCTGAGTTGTCGAGCGCGTCCAGGGTAATCCGCCCTTCATACTATCGACGATCTCAATCCAGCGGAGGCGTTAGTCATGAGCCTCATCACCCCAGTTCTGATGTCGGGCGGCACCGGCAGCCGTCTGTGGCCCCTTTCCAGAGAGGCTTACCCGAAACAGCTCCTGCCGCTACTGGGGCAGGGAAGCCTGTTGCAGGAGACGCTTCGGAGGGTATCCGGCCAGCCGCTTTTCGGCGCGCCTCTCGTGATCGCCAATGCAGAGCACCGGTTCCTGATTGCGGAGCAACTCCGTGAAATGGGATGCGCGGATGCCACTCTTCTGCTTGAACCATTTGGGCGCAATACCTGTCCGGCGGCGGCGGTGGCTGCCATCCTGGCCTCCAGGCAGGATCCGGACAGCCTGATTCTGCTGATGCCGGTCGATCACTGTATCGGGAACGTACCGGAATTCCAGGCGGCTATCGAAGCGGGAAGAACGGCTGCCGAGCAGGGCCATTTCGTGCTCTTCGGCATGACACCCAAAGCTCCCGCCACCGGGTATGGCTACATCCAATGCGGAGAGTGCCTCGAAGACTCGCGTATCCGTCAGGTGCTGGGCTTCAAGGAGAAGCCAGACGCGAGTACGGCCAAGAGCTATGTGGAGTCCGGGACATACTCCTGGAACAGTGGCATCTTCCTGCTGCCGACACGTCGATTTCTGGAAGAATTGAGACGCCTGGAGCCAAGATTGCTGCAGGCTTGTACCCAGTCTGTCGACAAGGCCACCGTCGATCTGGATTTCCTGCGCCTCGATCCTTCATCCTTCCAGAACATACCCGACATTTCGATCGACTACGCAGTGATGGAAAAGACGTCCCTTGCCGTGGTAGTGCCGATGGATTGCGCATGGTCGGACGTTGGTGCTTGGTCCGCATTGTGGGATCTGGCCTCAAAAGATCAGGATGGCACAGTCTCCCTCGGTGATGTGGTCGCGCTCGACAGCAGCGGCTGCTATCTCCGCTCGGACGGCCCCTTGGTGGCGGCTGTTGGAATTCAGGATCTCATTGTCGTTGCAACCCAGGACGCTATTCTGGTCGCGCAGAAAGAGCGAGATCAGGACGTCAAGAAGCTTGTGGACCAGTTAAAGGCGAGGGGACATGATAGCGCCGTCCAGACGACACGGGTTCACCGGCCGTGGGGCTTCTATCAGTCCCTCCACATGGGTGAACGCTTCCAGGTCAAGCGCATCACGGTGAAGCCCGGCGAGAAGCTATCGCTGCAGAAGCACTACCATCGTGCAGAACACTGGATCGTGGTGAACGGGACAGCGCTTGTCACCCGCGATAACGAACAGATCCTGCTGCGGGAGAACGAGTCAGTCTATCTGCCGCTGGGCTGTGTGCACCGTCTGGAGAACCCCGGCCGCGTGCTCCTCAATCTGATCGAGGTGCAATCCGGCGCCTATCTCGGGGAGGATGACATCGTACGATTGGAGGATGTCTATGCACGGGACAGCAATGATGGCTTCGAACGCATGCGCCATCGGCTGACTGTTGCCTAATATTAGGTCTCTGAAGGAGTGACTCGTTCGTGATTTCCTGCGTCGGAGCGAACGTGATGAGCCAGGGAGGTTCATCATCCCAATCCCACTCCGATCTGACTGTGCGATCCGCCATCACTGCTGGGTCGTCAATTCATAGCGGTTGGTCATGCGCGAGCCCCCAGATCCAATAAGCTTGGGGGCTCATGCCTCACACAATCAGCCTGTTTAGGGTAAAGAGCGTTTCCCCGGGGCGGTTTGACTTGGTCTCCCACGAACCCTAGCCTCGCTAACCCGTCGATCACCTATGAGATGAAATTCTGACAGGCAACGAGGTCACTGTGACGAAACTGATTGGCATTTCGGGAAGCTTGCGCCAAGCCTCGTTCAACTCCGCATTGCTGCGAAACGCTGCGGGACTGATGCCCGAGAATACAGAACTCGCGGTCGAAACCATCCGGGGTATCCCGCTCTATGATGGTGAGGTCGAGGTCAACGAGGGGATCCCTCAGCGCGTCGCAGAGTTGAAAGACGCCATCGCCGCCGCGGATGGGCTGCTTCTCGTCACGCCGGAATACAACAATTCGATCCCCGGCGTGTTCAAGAACGCCATCGACTGGCTCTCCCGGCCAGCCTCGGACATCAAGCGGGTTTTCGGCAGCAAGCCAGTGGCTGTCATTGGCGCGTCGCCGGGCAGTTTCGGCACAATCCTGTCGCAGAATGCGTGGCTTCCGGTGCTGCGCACATTGAGAGCCGATTTCTGGGCCGGAGGGCGCCTGATGGTGTCGCATGCGCAGACAGTCTTAAATCAGGATGGCACCTTCGCCGATCAGAAGGTCGAGGAGCAGCTGCGCAAGTTTCTCCAAGGCTTCACGGCCTACGTTCGAGCCGCACGGCAACACGCATCCGCGCCCTGAGCCTAATCCGCTTCCCGCTGTTTGAACGGAGATGCCTCCGATAGCTCGCCGGCAGCTTCGGATACATAGAGCCGCTCCTGATCGAGATAGGCCTGCACCGCCCGGCGGAGCGAGGGATCGGCGATGTCATGGGCCGAGGAGGTGATCACGGGCCTGTAGCCCCGTGCAAGCTTGTGCTCTCCCTGCGCTCCTGCCTCAACCCGGTCGAGGCCGCGGGCGATGGCGAATTCGATGGCTTGATAGTAGCAGACCTCGAAATGCAGGAAGGGGTGATCCTCGATACATCCCCAATTGCGGCCATAAAGACGCTTATCGCCGATGAAGTTGATGGCACCGGCGATGTAGCGTCCGTTGTGCTTCGCCATGACGAGGAGGACCCTCTCGGATATACGCTCGCCGATGAGGGAGAAGAAGGAGCGATTGAGATACGGCCGCCCCCATTTCCGGGAGCCTGTATCCATGTAGAACGCGAAGAAGGCGTCCCAATGCGTTTCCGTGATGTCCTTGCCGGTCACCCACTCGATGGAAATACCATTTGCTAGTGCGTCGCGCCGTTCGCGCCGGATCGCCTTGCGCTTGCGGGATGCCAGCGCAGTCAGGAAATCCTCGAAACTGCCATAGCGGTCATTGAACCAATGGAACTGCTGATCGTCCCGCTGCAGAAATTTTTCCGATGTCAGTGCCTTGAGATCTGCGTCCTGCAGGAAGGTAGCGTGGATGGAAGAGGCCCCCGTCTGGTCTCTCAAGGCTCTTAAGCCCGCGACCAGATAGGAGCGGACTTCCGCCGCTTGAGGTCCGCTCGGGACGAGGAGGCGAGGGCCTGTGACCGGTGTGAACGGTACCGCGACTTGGAGCTTGGGATAATAATGCCCGCCTGCACGGGTATAGGCGTCCGCCCACGAATGGTCGAAGACGTATTCACCCATGGAATGGGACTTGAGATAGCAGGGGGCCGCGCCCAGCAGTTTCTCAGCCTCGTCCTCGACGAGAATATGAACAGGGGCCCAGCCGGTCTTTCCCCCAACACAGCCGGAATCCTCCAGCGCGGACAGAAAGGCATGAGATACGAACGGATTGAACGGATCGTCGTCGCCGGAGCCGGCATTGACGGCGCAGGCATCCCAGTCGGTGGCGGGAACTGCCTTCAGGCCTTGGGCAATTTTGACTTGGAAGGTCACAGGGTTTGAAGGATCTCGCCGTTAGGGATTATGAGCTAATCACTCGGCGAGATCCTTGCAACCATCAGGGCAGGAAGCCCTCGAAGACCATCTGGTCGGCATGCTTCTCGGCCCGGGCGCGATCTTCCGGGTTGCGCACGGTCCAGGTCATCACGGGCAGGTTGCCCAGAATCCGGCTGAGATGGGTCGAGGCACAGGGAATGTCCTTCACGCGCCAGGACAGGAAGTGTGGCTGCGTTTCCGAGAAATGCAGGAGGTTTGCCATCCGGTGCTTCTGCTCAGGGGGCAGGAAGCTGTCCGATTTGGAGGCGTATTCCAGCTCTCCGATGAAGCCACGTGTGATGTTCGATGCGTTCTCGCGCAGATAGGCCACGATGTCCGGATCGAACGACTTCACGACGAAGGGGCCGTTGTAGTCGGCCAGGATTTCGATGACGCGCTTGGTCAGCCGCATGTCGCCGTTGAACTTGCTCTTGATCTCGATGACCAGGGGCGTGCGTCCGGCAATTGCGCCGAGGTAGTCCTTCAAAGACGGAATTTTGTCTCCGTCCGTGGCGCCCGCGATGTCGATGTCGGTCAGGGCGGAAAGCTTCCGCTCAACCACCAGCCCGGTCTCGCTCGTGAGGCGGTCGAGCTCGAAATCGTGGAAGACGATGGCCTCGTTATCGGCGGTCAGCTGAACGTCTAGCTCGATGGGGAAGCCGCGCGCGATGGCGGCCTCCGCGGCCGAGATCGTGTTCTCGATGATGCCGTTGGCTTTGTTATGAAGGCCGCGATGGGCAATGGGCTTCGCGACGAGCCAGCTCGGGGTGCTCATTTGACTTCGAACATTCCTTCGACTTCGACACAGGCATCGAGCGGCAATTCCGCGACGCCGATGGTGGAGCGAGCATGGCGGCCCGCGTCGCCCAGAACCTCGACCATCAGGTCCGAGGCACCGTTCATGACGGGGGCGAGGGCCGCGAAGGTCGGTACTGCATTGATGAAGCCGCCGAGGCGAATGCAGCGCGTGACCCTGTCGAGATCGCCGACCGCAGCCTTGAGCTGGGCGAGCAGGTTGATGGCACACAGGCGTGCTGCTTCCTGGCCGACCTCGGGCGAGATTTCTGCGCCGAGCTTGCCCTTGTGGGCGTCGGCCAGCTTGCCATCAAGGTCGAGGCAGAGTTGCCCGGAAATGATGATCAGGTTTCCAGTCCGTACGAATGGGACATAATTCGCAACCGGCGCAGCTGGCGTCGGGAGAGTGATTCCCAGTTCCTGAAGTTTCTTGTCGACTGCGCTCATGGAAGCCTCATTCCGTGACATCATCCGGACGGAGTAGTGGCGGATGAGCCGTAAGGACGCAAGCTTGAAGATTGCCCTGTCCGCAGGAGGATCATATCTTGGCTCGCGTCGGATCTGGAGAAGATATGCGTTTCCTCTTTGCGGCCTCTGGCTTGTCCATCGCTTTGCTGGCTCCTGCTTTTGCAGAAACGGCGAAGCCCTCGGTTCAATTGGTACCTCACAGAGCGGTCTATGATCTCTCGCTCCTGCGGGCCGGTGGTTCAAACGGAGTCGATAATGCGAGGGGGCGCATCGCCATGGAATTCGGCGGCGATGCCTGCGACGGCTACACCCTCAAATACCGGCAGGTCACCATTCTCAATAGCAGCGAGACGGGCTCGAATACTCTCGACATTCAGACCGCGACCTATGAGACGGGTGACGGCCGCTCGATGCATTTCAAGTCCACGGCCTTCCGTCAGGGCATGATCAAGGATGGCGAGGTCGACGGCGACGCCAAGCTCACGCCGCAGGGCAGCCTCAACGTCGATTTGAAGCAGCCGAAGAGAAAGGCATTCGAGGCCGCGGGCGAGACCGTGTTCCCGACCGAGCATCTCAAGCGTCTGATCGAAGCGGGGCGCCGGGGTGACAGCACCCTGTCCGTGAAGGTCTATGACGGTTCTAATAAGGGCGACAAGGTTTACGACACCCTGGGCTTGATTGGACGCAAGATCGAGGCGGGGGCGGCAACGGCCTCCCTTGAGGATGTTGCCCAAGGCGAAAAACTCGCCTCGGTCGCACGCTGGCCCGTCACGATCAGCTACTTCGAGGAAGGCAAGGCTGACCGGATGCCGGTCTATACGATCTCGTTCGAACTCTACGAGAACGGCATCAGCCGCAATCTGAAGCTCGATTACGGGGACTTCGCCTTGAAGGGCGACCTAAAGAGCCTGGACATGCAGGTGCCGAGCCCCTGTCAGCGTTAGGATCGACGCTCCTCTAGGGTTTGCGCAGCACAATCCCCTTCTGCACGGCGTCAGCCCCGAACTTGTCGCGGATCTTGTCGATGGCGGCTTCCATGTGGGCCTGCCGGACCACGCTCTGATCGGCGAGGTCGCCCTTGTCCGCATCGGCGGCATCACAGAGATCGGCCGCGCCGATGCCTATGAGGCGAAAGGCCGTGCCGTCGCAGGCCGCCTTCAGGAGTTGCCGTGCCGGATCGAACAGGCGAGCGGCGAGCTGGGTCGGAGCGAGGCCGGATCGTGTCCGCGTGAGCAGACGGAAATCCTTGTCCTTCAGCTTCAGGGTCACGCTCTGCCCGGCGAGGCCGGCGGTCTTGAGGCGGCGCGAAACCTTTTCCGAGAGCCGCCACAGGATCGGCTCCAGATCCTCGAAGGAACGCAGATCCGTCTCGAAGGTCGTCTCTGCCGAAATGCTTTTTGTCTCCCGTTCCGGGTTGACCGACCGGCGGTCATCACCCCAGGCAAGACGGGAGAGGCGTTGGGAGTCACGCCCGAGAGCCTCGAACAGGATCTTCAGCGGCACGTCGCGCAGATGCGAAATCCGCGTCACGCCGACCTTGGCGAGCCTGTTCTGGGCGGATGCACCGATGCCGGGAATGATCCCGACCGGCTTGTCGGCGAGGAAATCCGCCGCCTCCTCACGCCCGATAATGGAGAAGCCGCGGGGCTTCTGGAGGTCCGAGGCGATCTTTGCCAGGAACTTGTTGTAGGACAGCCCGACGGAGATGCTGATCCCGATCTCCTTCTCCACCTTGCGCGCGAAACGGGCGAGGGTGAGGGCAGGACTGCCGTGATGCAGCCGCTCCGTCCCTGTCAGGTCGAGAAAGGCCTCGTCGATGGAGACGGGCTCCACCAGCGGGGTCAGCTCCCGCATGAGCTGGCGTACCTCACGTCCGGCCTTGCTGTATTTCTCGCCGTTCGGCTTGATCACCGTGGCATGGGGGCAGAGCTTGAGCGCCTGGAACATGGGCATGGCCGAGCGCACACCATAGGTGCGTGCCACATAGCAGGCCGTCGAGACGACCCCGCGCTTGCGGCCGCCGATGATGACCGGCTTATCAGCGAGGCTCGGATCGTCCCGTTTTTCCACAGCCGCGAAGAAGGCATCGCAATCCACATGGGCGATGGATAGGCTGTCGCGCTCCTTGTGCCGCAGAAGGCGAGGGGACCCGCAGGCCGAGCACCGTTCCGCCGTGGGGCTGGCGGCCAAGGTCAGGCAGTCACGGCAGAAGGGCGCTTCACTCATGGCCGGTCGAGGCTACTCGAACTCGGACGGCGAGAGAGTCCAATGGGCCTGCATGATGTGCTCGGGCTTGGTGTTCAGCTCCTTGGCGAGTGCGATCAGCAGCGACTCGTCGGAGACGACATAGTCCAGGATCCCCGCGAAGAACCCAGGGGACGAGGCGGCTGAGCGGATGGTGTCCGGACGCAGCCCGGAGACTGCCAGGAACCGGCTCAGGCGTTCCTCGTCGCTCGTCAGAAGTGAAAAAGCGCCGAGTGCGACATTTTCGGCCTCCTCGCGGGTAACTCTTTTTAAGGGAGTGTTCATGCTGTCAATTTGCATTTCATCAATAGGTTTGGATCTAACTATACCATCAAATGAACCATTGGGCCGGTGAAGTACATCCGAAGCCCCGGGGATAGCGGCCATGAAGAAGACTGTGCTCATCGTTGAGGATAACGAACTCAACATGAAGCTCTTCAACGACCTCCTCGAGGCCCACGGCTATGCGACCTTGAAGACCAGCCACGGCATCGAAGCCATGGAACTGGCCCGGGCGCACAAGCCTGACCTGATCCTCATGGACATCCAGTTGCCCGAGGTCTCCGGTCTCGAAGTGACACGCTGGCTTAAGGCCGATGACGAACTGAAGTCGATTCCCGTGATTGCCATCACGGCTTTTGCCATGAAAGGCGACGAGGAACGGATCCGGGAAGGGGGCTGCGAGGCATATATGTCCAAGCCGATCTCCGTCTCCAAGTTCATCGCGACCGTGAAAACTTATCTCGAAGCCGACGGCAAGCCGACATAACTGGGCCGAATCCATGGCAGGACCCGAGCCGAAGCTTCAAGAGACCGACTCATCTCTTTGAGATGACTTAGCTTTAACTTTTTTGGGAAAATGCCGCTTTTTGGCCACATGGGTGCTTGCATCGCCCCATGTTTCCTATACGTTCAGCCTAACTTTCCGCTATGAGCGGAAGAAATGCCCTACGGATGCTCAGGTCCGCCGCATCTCCTGGGACTTCGGGGGCTCGGCCAGCCTGGGGGCAGATCGTTGCCTCCTCAACGCTGTCCCTGGCTGGCCACCAACTTCCTTATCTAGTTTTCTAGTTCAAGGCGCCGAAAGGCGCCTTTTGTTTTGGCTTCCCGACTGTCGCCCGAGAATCGTCGTTGAACCACCGGAAGCCTACGGTGTATCAGCATATATTCCTATTTTAGCTAGGCTTAACAATAAGAAAACTGCCTTAGGGGATGGTTTCGTTCTGAGGCTGATCCGGAGTGCAGTTCCCATTCCGCCCTGCTACCCTGGGGCAACGAGTATCCAAACGGGATGAGGGATCATGGACCATCGCACACCTTCGCTGCCGCCCAAATCAGCGCTGACCCGCTTTTCCGTGGCTTCCCTGTCGACCATGACCCGGCCCCTCGCAGACGTCGCCTCGGGTCGCGCTCCTGCCGATCTCGTGATCACCGGCGCCCGTGTGCTTTCCACCTACAGCGAGCGTATCGCGCCCGAGCGGGAGGTCTGGATCGCCGGCGGACGCATCGCAGCCGTGAAGCCGGCTGGTGCGTATCGGCAGGTCAAGGGAACGCCGGGCCGTGTCTATGATGCGAAGGGCGGCATCGTCGCGCCGGGCCTCGTCGATCCGCATATTCACATCGAGAGCAGCATGATCACGGCCTGCGCTTACGCGGAGGCAGCGCTGCTCAACGGCACCACGACCATCTTCTGCGACAGCCATGAGATCGGCAACGTCATGGACGCCGCTGGCATCGAGATGATGCTGGAGGACGCGCGCCATGCGCCGCTTTCCATCTTCCTCACGGTGCCGAGCACGGTGCCTGCCACCTCGCCGGAATTGGAGACCGCAGGCGGCGACCTTACGCCGGACAAGATCGCAGCTCTGTTCGACCGCTGGCCCGAGGCCGCGGCGCTCGGCGAGAAGATGGATTTCGTGCCCGTCACCATGGGCGACGAGCGCAGCCACGCGATCCTCGCAGCGGCCCTGGAACGCGGCAAGCCCGTTTCCGGTCACATCTATGGACGCGAGTTCGTCGCGGCCTATGCGGCGAGCGGCGTGACCGATACGCATGAAGCCATCGACCGGGATATCGCCGACGATCTGCTCGATTCGGGCGTGTGGATCTTTCTCCGCGGCGGCCCGCCCACGACGCCCTGGCATTCGCTGCCCGAGGCCATCAAGACCATCACTGAACTGGGCTCTTCGCATAAGCGCATCTGCGTTTGCACCGACGATCGCGATGCCGACGATCTCATGCTTTTCGGCATGGATTGGGTGACGCGTGAAGCCCGCCGCGCAGGCATGAGCCGCGAGCAGGCCTGGAGCATGGGCTCACTCCACCCGGCAACGCGTTTCGGCATGGACGGCGAGATCGGCGGGCTTGGTGGTGGACGCCGCGCGGACGTGGTGCTGCTCAACGATAATCTCGAAGTGCAGAACACCTGGTATGGCGGCGAGCTCGTGGTCGAGAACAAGAAGATCACGTCGGTGCTCGATGAAGCGTTGTCCAATCGCTATCGCTATCCCGCGGAGGCGTATCGCACGGTTCATGTCTCGAGGCGGCCGAAGCTGATCCCGGAGCTGCCCACATCGCCCTGCGGAGCCAATGTCATCCGCGTCGCGCTGCCGGGAATCGTGCTCTTCCATGACAAGGTGCAACTCCAGCCCGAGAGGGATTGGGATACGCTGCTTGCCAAGAACGGTCTCACTTTCGTTTCAGTGATCGAGCGCCACGGCCGTACGGACGGCGCTGGAATAGCCCATGGCCTGCTCAAGGATTTCGGGCTGAAGAGCGGGGCGGTCGCGAGCAGCGTCGGGCACGATTCCCACAACCTGATCGTGGCGGGGACGAACGAGGGCGACATGCAGGTGGCCCTCGACGCGATCATCGAAGCGCAGGGCGGCGTTTGCGTGGTGGATCAGGGCAAGGTTGTCGCCATGGTGCCGCTGCCGATTGCCGGTCTTCTCTCCGACAAACGTGTCACGGAGGTGGCGGAGGAGACACGTGCCCTGAAGACAGCGTGGGAAAACGCGGGCTGCAAGATCCCCTATATGGGCTTCAACCTCATCCCGCTGTCGGTCATCCCGGAAATCCGCATCACCGACAAGGGCCTTGTGCTCGTGCCGGAGATGGAGCTGGTGCCGCTCTACGATTGATGAGCATCAGCGCGAAGCGGCGGCCTCGAATACAGCCACCGCTTCTCCCATTGCAGCCATGAAGGCCGGATGATCGTAAAGATCGTTGTGGCCTGCGTCCGCAATCGTTCGATTGAGAATGAGATTGGGGATGGCGCTCCGCAGGGGCGTACTACGGTGCGCCGGAACGATGGTATCGCGGCCAGCCACGATCATAGCGGTGGGGGTCGGCTGATCCTTCACCAGATCGATGACAGCCATCTGATGCCGCAGGAGCAGTCCCGTCGGCGCCCAGGAGAAGTGTTCTTTCGCCAAGGCGTTCAAGGAATCGAAGGGCGTGACGAGGATCAGGCCGCTCACGGAGCGATGGTGTGCCAGATAGGCTGCCACGCCGCTGCCGATGCTGAAGCCGATGGCGATGACGGGGCGCGAGTGTTCCTGCTTCAGGTGATCGAAGATCGTCAGAGAGTCGGCAAGCAGTGCCTTTGCGCTCGGTCCGCCGGTGCTCGGCGAATAGCCCCGATAGTGGAAGGCGATCACTTCATGATCCGGAAAGAGGCCGTGAAGATAAAGCGCTACGGCATCCGCATTCCAGGCGTTGCCGCCGAAGCCGAGCAGAAGAGGTTTCGAGTTTGATGGAAACCCGAGGCGCACGCCGATGAGGCGATTGCCATCACGTGTCGTTACCTCGAGCCGCTCGGCCGCGGGAGGCAGCGGTGGTTGGTTCGCAGCTGCCATCTGCGTTGGAAAGAGCATCTTCGTCTGGAACAGTGCTGCAATCAGCACCATGCCCGTATAGAGGAGCGTGACACAAAGAATGAGTGTGAAAAACCACATCGGCGCTGACCTGGATTTTCGAACCACGGGCAACTCAACTCTCCGCAGCCTCGTTTGTGCGCCCCAAGGCTAGCTCCTCGGTGCGGGCCAGCAGGTCGCTCAGGTTCTTCTGAAATTGTTCGAACGCGAAGCCTAAGGCAAAGACCTGCCCGAAGGTCTTTCCGGGCAATTCGCGCGCCATGACATCGGCCCTCAGCGCGTCCGCCTCGCTGGTGAAGGCGTCGAGCGCAGACCGAAATGCCACATCCTCCGGCGGGTCTTTGCACTGCTGGAGAGCTTTCGCGAGATTGAGAAGGAGGTCGCGTGCTGCCCGATGCAAGTTGGTGAGCGAGGGGCCTAGCCGTTCGAGCACCGGGGTGGGCAAGGGGCTGGAGGCGGCGCGCCCGATCATCACGAGGTCATGGCGAACCCGGTATAGAGTGCGGATGAGCGGCTCCGGATCGGGGGCTTCGGTCAGATGGCTCTTTCGTTCCCGAGCCGCTTCTTCGGCGGCAGCCTCTGCCTTCTTCAATGCGGCGCGGATCTGAGGATGCAGTTTCTGTAGCGCCGAGCGTCCCTTCGGTCCTGCCGTCAGCTCATCAATGAAGACTGAAACGAGCTCCGCATTGAGCGACACGACCTTGGCCGCAGCCTCCGTCATCAGAGTATGCGCCCGAGCAGGCAGCACAAACAGGGAGACGATCACACCGACGATATTGCCGAGTGTGATCTCCAGGACCCGATCGAGAGCGGAGGCCAGCGGGCCGATCGCCTGCCCCGTCGGCGGCAAAAGCATGATAAGCGAGGTGATGGGCGCGACACGGAAAGCCGACTTGACCGCGGCCAGAAGCGCCAGCGGAAACAGCGCCACCACAATGGCGAGTCCCAAGCTTAAAGGCGAACCGTGAGGAACAAAGGCGGCGACGAAGCCGCCAAAGATAGCGCCAGCCAAGGTTCCGCTAAACCGCTCGATAGCAGCCTTGAGAGAGCCGCCGACACTTGCCTGCATCACGACGACGGCCGTGATGACAGCCCAATAGCCCTGCGGTAGATCGAAGATGCGCGTGATGGCAAAGGCAAGTGTTCCAGCAATGGTCACTCGCAACGCCAGCTTCAATTCCGCGGGACGTGTTTTGATACGGTCGCGTGCCCGTTCGATCCACCCTGAGAATGCCATGCGATTCTCCGAATGCAGAGCATAGAGGGTGGCTCGTCGGGTCGGCTACGGGAAAGACGATCTCCGGAGAGCGCTACTCGCGCGGCAGTTCAACCAAGCTCGATCCGCAATCCTCACAAACGCCGAGAGCCGGCGATGCGATCATCTGCGTCGTGCCGCATTCCGGACAGCCTTTCAGCGCCATATGAAGGGATCCCTGCATCTGATGTGCACTTTGGCGTAACGCCTCACTCACCTGGACGGCCTGCTCAAACATGGGCGCCTCCCTTGAGGACCTGATGCTGCATCTCTCGGAAGCAGTGGTCAATCAAGCTTTCTAGGTAGTCAGGTAGCCTTCCCGTTTAGATTCGCGTGCTGCGGCCGCGTCCTAGAAAGTAGAAAAGCAGGACAGCGACCACCGCAATCAACGCAATGATCCAAAGCCAGTCCGTTCCTTCGCCTGTCGTGGTTCCTGACGGAGCGGGGGGCGTCGTTCCGGGCGTCCCGCTTGGAGGGGTTTGGGCCATGGCAATGGTGCTCCAAGCCACCAGCATCATCGTCAGAGCGGACGTTTTGATTGTCTCCAGCATCTGATCTCTCCTCGGCCTCTTGGGCTCTGAATCAACGTTTGGCCAGAAAGTGGCGTTCCGTCAGCCAGAGAGATGGGCCGAATAGTGAAAAGGCACGAAGTTGAAGAGAGATTCTGCAAATGAACCTCCAGAATTCTCATGAAACAGAAAAATAATGGCTTGTTGTCATCACGAGTCGATAAGAAGTGATTTGAATTCTCCGGCCAAGCTGTGAACTGAACAGAGAGTAATGAATTGATCGATCGACGGAGGTTTGCCTGACCTCTGGGGAGATTGATCATGAAGAAGTTGACTGTGCTTACTGGCGTTGCGTTGATCACCTTCTCAACTATCGGCTCGGCCGAGGCTCAACGTTGGCGTGGTGACGGATGGCGTGGCGGCTATTATCCTCGTTACTACCGTAGCGGCGGCTGGGGCAATGGCGGCGCGGTCGCTGCAGGCCTCATTGGCGGAGCGGTGCTCGGCGGCCTCATCACCGCAGCGGCGACCCCGGCCTATGCCTATCCGGGCTATGGCTACCCGGCCTACGGCTACGGATACGGTGGTCCCGTCGCTTACAACTACCCGGCCTATAGCTATCCCGCCTACGGTTATTATTCAGCCCCAGCCACTCGGGTCGTCTACGGACCAGCACCGGTCTACGGGACGCGCGTGGTTTACCGTGATCCGGTCTACCGGACCGGGATTGTCTATCGGCAGCCGCGTGTTGCGAGCCGTGTCGTCTATCGGGACCGTGGTCGGGTAGTCAGGACCGTCCGGCGCGATGTCGTGACCACCGGATCGATCGGCCGGCGCGACGTCCAGCGGATTCGCAGGATCCAGGGCGTTTATCGCTAAAACAGCAAAAGGCAGATCTGCTGGGACTGCCTTCTTTTCGTAACCAACAAAAAACCGCCCATCATGGGCGGTTTTCATTTGAGCAATTCTGCCGGAAAGCCTTACTTGATCTTGGCTTCCTTGAACTCGACGTGCTTCTTCGCGACCGGGTCGTACTTCTTGAGATTGAGCTTCTCGGTCATCGTTCGCGAGTTCTTCTTCGTCACGTAGAAATAGCCCGTGTCGGCGGTGGAGACGAGCTTCACTTTGATCGTTGCGGCTTTGGCCATGGTCGGGACCTCTTGTTCGGTTCGGCGGTTCGGTTCGCCTCAAGGCATGGCCGAAACGCAAAGGCCGGGCGAACCCGGCCGGAAAATCGTTTGGTTCCCATGCCTGATTATCGGGAGACAGTCAAGGGTGAAGGGCAGGGAGAGGCGGAATTCCTGCCTACAGCAGCTCCCGCACGAAACGGCCACGCTGCTGATGGTAGAAGGGGACCGGTAGCTGGTGGCTGAAACCGGCTGCAATCCGGGCTTCCAACTCATCCAGAATGACATTCGTGATCGGGGGCAGATCCAGGGTCTTGGCCTGGGCAATAGTGAACCAGTCCAATTCCACAAGCTCGGCCTCCGGCCCAACCACGCCATCGACCTCGTCGGCAATGGCGGTGCGGTCGACGGCGAAGAAACGGGTGTCGAAGCGCCTCACGCGCTTGGGTGGCGTGATGGCCCGGCCGACGAAATGCAGCGCCTCCAGATCGGGAAACACACCCCGTTCCTGAAAGGCAGTCCAGGCGGTGGCTGCGGGGGTGCTGTCCGGACCTCCATAATCCCTGGTCCCGAGCAGAAGACCCGTCTCCTCGAAGGTCTCGCGGATGGCAGCGAGCGCCAAAGCCCGACTGCGCTGGGTCGAGGGCCGGGTGACCCGGGCCATCAGCGCCTGCTCGGCGCGGGGATGAAGGGCGCCCGTTACGGTCATGGATCGGTCGCCGGCTTCGATGCGCCCGCCGGGAAAGACGAACTTGCCGGGCATGAATTTCAGGCCCTCATGCCGCTTGCCCATGAGCACCTTCGGGTTTCGGCCCTTGCGGTCGATGATGATGAGGGTCGCGGCGTCGACGGGGCGGAGGGTCGGGTTCTTGGGGTTAGATTCGGCTGAAACGAGGCGATCCATCCTCGCCAAGGTCTCGGTGTCCGTCACGTGCGTTGTCCTCGCTAAAGCATAGGTCGCAAAAAGCGGATCCGCTTTTTGCGACCTATGCTCCATCTCTCTCGCTGGCGCATCATTCTGTGCGGAAAACCGGGGCCACTTTTCCGCCAGATGCGCTAGCGTTCTTCTTGTTTCGGGCGGCGCCGAAGCCATGCATACCTAGCGCGTATTGCAGCCCCACGACAGCGCCTTTCACCGGCTGGAGCAGGGCGAGACATAGGATCAGCGTGAGGGCGGGCCAAGTGGCGAGGTGCACCCACATGGGTATCTCGAGCTTGGTCTCGGTCATGAGAATGCCATAGCCGACCAGGTGGCCGACAATGGTGATGACGATATAGGGCGGTAGATCGTCGGCCCGGTGATGATGGAACTCCATCCCACAGGCCTCGCAATGATCCGCGACCTTGAGGAAGCGGCCGAAGAGACGGCCTTTGCCGCAGGCCGGGCAGCGGCCCAGAAAGCCGCGCTTCATCGCAGGAACGGCCTTCACCCCCTCCGCGATGGCGGGTGAATCGGTCTTAATCGTCAAAGACATCCATAATCCTTAAAACATCAGGCGCGCCCGCGCCGCTTCACCTTCACCCGGGTCGGGGAGCGGCCCTTGGGAGGAGCCGCCTTACCCGTCTTGAAACCATGTGGCGGACGTCGCCCACCTTTTCTGGCACCGCCGGTCCTGCCGGTGAAACGCCCCTTGGTGAGAATCTCAAAGCGAAGGGCCCCGGCGATGGGCGCCGCTTCGACCAGCTTGACCTCCACCTTGTCGCCGAGACGATAGGTTTCACCCGTATCGTCGCCGCGCATGGAATGGGTTCGCTCGTCGTAACGGTAGTAATCGTCGCCGATGGTGGCCGCCGGAACGAATCCGTCGGCACCCGTCTCGTTCAGCTTAATGAAGAGCCCCGCCTTCGACACCCCCGATATCTGTCCATCGAATGTGGCCCCGATCCGGTCGACAAGGAAGTGCGCAATCAGGCGGTCGATTGTCTCACGCTCCGCCGCCATGGCCCGGCGTTCCGCGGCCGAGATCTTGGCGCTGATCTCGATCAGCTCCGCGCGGGTGGTGTCCGGCGACAGGCCGTCCTTGCCGAGCTTGAGGGCTGTGATCAGGGCGCGGTGGACGATGAGATCGGCATAGCGGCGGATGGGTGACGTGAAATGCGCATAGCGCCGGAGATTGAGGCCGAAATGGCCGTAATTCTCGGCCGCGTATTCGGCCTGGGACTGCGAGCGCAGCACCACCTCGTTGATGAAGAGCTGGTGCTCCGTGTCCTCGACGCTGCGCAGGATGCGATTGAACAATTCCGGCTTCAGCGCACCTTGGGTCGGGAGTTTGAGGCCGATTGAGGCCAGCACCTCGCTCAGCGCCCGCATCTTTTCGAGCGAGGGCTCGTCGTGGACGCGGTAGATCAGGTCGGATTCGGCCTTCTCCAGGCTTTCGGCCGCCGCCACATTGGCGAGGATCATGAACTCTTCGATGAGCTTGTGCGCCTCGAGCCGCTCGGGCACGAAGACGCGATCCACGGTGCCATCCGGGTTCAGGACGATCTTGCGCTCGGGCAGATCGAGAAACAGCGGCTCACGGATGTCGCGGGCCTTTTTCACCAGTTCGTAGCCGGCCCAGAGAGGCCTCAGGATCGTGTCGAGGATCGGCCCTGTCACGTCGTCGGGCCTGCCGTCGATGGCGGCCTGCGCCTGGCCATAGGAGAGCTTCTCCGCCGAGCGCATCATGACCCGATGGAAGCTGTGGTAGATCTTCCGCCCGTCGGGGCCAATCACCATTCGAACGGCGAGGGCAGGGCGATCCTCCCGCGCCCTCAAGGAGCACAGGTCGTTGGAAATCCGCTCGGGTAGCATCGGCACAACCCGATCCGGAAAATAGACCGAGTTGCCCCGCTCCTGCGCCTCTCGGTCCATGGCCGAACCGGGCCGCACATAGGCTGCCACATCGGCAATCGCCACGGTGAGGATATAGCCGCCCGCATTGTTCGGATCGTCGTCCGGTGCGGCATGGACTGCATCGTCATGGTCCTTGGCGTCGGGCGGGTCGATGGTCACAAGCGGTAGCTGCCGCCAATCCTCACGACCGTCCAGGGAGGCCGGCTTCGCCTTCTCGGCCTCGTCCAGAACCGCCTTCGGGAACTCGTTGGGAATGTTGTGGGCGTAGATCGCGATTAGGCTCACAGCCTTTTCGGATTTGATCGAGCCCAGACGCTCCTTCACCTTGGCGGTGGGCAGGCCGAAGCGGCCGTGCTTGACCACCGAAACCGATATGAGATCGCCGTCCTTCGCCTCGCCTTCGTCGCCCGGCTTGATCTGCAGTTCCTGCTCGCGGGCCTTCTTGTCGACAGGCACAAGCCGACCGCCGCCTTCGGGCATGGCCCGAAAGATGCCGAGCACCTGCGCCTGCTTCTTGGCGATGATCTTGGTCACGCGGCCGGAATAGCGATGGATGTCGCCGGGTTTCAGCGGATCGACCCGCAGCAGCGCCCGGTCGCCGACGCCCGCCACGGGCATGCCGGGGCGCGGCTTGCGCGGCGAGACGATGATGATCGTCGGGATGGAGCCATGCTCCTCCTCGTCCCACTCGGTCGGGACGGCGATCAGTTCTCCGTCCCGGTCCCGCTTGGTGATGTCGGCCAGCACAACCGGCGGCAGCTGGCCCGCCTTGTGAACCGTCTTGCCCCGGCGATCGACGACGCCCTCGATCTCAAGATCCTTTAGGATCTGCTTCAGCCAGATCCGGTCGCTGCCCTTTATTCCGAAGCGCTGCGCGATCTCCCGCTTGCCGACCTTGCCCTGGGCATGGGCGATGAAGGATATGACTTCCTCCCGGCTGGGAAGGGCAGCAGATTGGTCAGCTTTCGGAGGTTTGGCCACGGGAGAAGCTCATTGTGTTTACAGGGTCTTGTCGCATGCAAGCGTGGCCGCGGCTAGTCCGGGCAGGCTGGCATCGTGAAGACGCCCGGACAGGGCAAGAGATCCCTGCGAGAGGAAAGCCATTTGGCCAAAAAAATAAGGCCCCGATGTCGGAGCCTTTGAGGGACCGGCCCGTGGGGGCAGAATGAGCCGGTGAGTTCATAAAACGCGTCGCCTCGAAGATGGTTCCAACGGTTCCGAAAATATTTTGAAAAAGTTTTGGTGGCTTTGAACCCTTGGTGTCCTCCCCAGGCTTGTCCCGGAGATCGACATCTTTCCAGCACAGCGTTCTAAGACGTGGATGGCAGGAACAAATCCGGCCGTGATGAGACTGTGTCATCCCCGGCGGTCCGCAGGACCGGGAAGGGGGATCCACCTGTACTCGCGGGACTCAATGGATTCCCTTCGCCTCCACCGCGCTCCGGCTGGGAATGACACCGGAGATCTCATCACAGCAAGGGCAGCAGCGCGGGAACAGCCCCGCGCTTGTCTGATCAGATATCCAGAGCTGCCTCGTCGGCGAAGGCTGCGCGCTCCTGGATGAAGGCGAAGCGGGCTTCGGGTTTGTTGCCCATCAGGCGCTCCACGGCATCGCTTGCCTCAGGCTTATCGTCGGCCGCTACGACGACCTTGAGAAGCAAACGCTTCTTCGGGTCCATGGTGGTTTCCTTCAGCTGGCCGGGCAGCATCTCGCCGAGGCCTTTGAAGCGGCCGATTTCGACCTTGCCGCTGCCCTTGAACACCGTCTTCATCAGCCTTTCCCGGTCGGCATCGTCGCGGGCATAGGCCGATTTCGAGCCTTGGGTCAGCCGGTAGAGAGGCGGGACCGCGAGGTAGAGATGTCCGCCGTCGATGAGGCGCGGCATCTGCCGGTAGAAGAAGGTGATCAGCAGCGAGGCGATATGGGCACCGTCCACGTCCGCGTCGGTCATGATCACGACCTTCTCATAGCGCAGGTCGGAATCCTTGTAAGTAGAGCCCGTGCCGCAGCCGAGCGCCTGGACGAGATCGGAGAGCTGCTGGTTCTGGTGCAGCTTCTCCTTGCCGGCCGAAGCCACGTTCAGGATCTTGCCACGCAGCGGAAGGACCGCCTGGGTAGCCCGGTCGCGCGCCTGCTTGGCAGAGCCGCCGGCCGAGTCGCCCTCGACGATGAACAGCTCCGAGCCCTTGGCGCCCGCATTGGAGCAATCCGCCAACTTGCCGGGCAGGCGCAGCTTGCGGGTCGCGGTCTTGCGAGCGACCTCCTTCTCCTGGCGGCGGCGCAGGCGCTCCTCCGCCCGGTCGATCACCCAGTCGAGCAGCTTATTGGCCTGCTGCGGAGCTGCTGCGAGCCAATGGTCGAAGGTGTCGCGGATCGCGTTCTCGACGATGCGGCCGGCTTCCACGGTCGCCAGCTTGTCCTTGGTCTGGCCCTGGAATTCCGGCTCGCGGATGAAGACCGAGAGCATGGAGGCGCAGGTCGCCATCACGTCGTCGGTGGTCACCGCCGCCATGCGCTTCTGCTGATTGACGCGCTCGGCATGCTCGCGAAGGGCGCGCAGGAGCGCGATGCGAAGGCCGTTCTCGTGCGTGCCGCCCTCGGGGGTGGGCACCGTGTTGCAGTACGAGGTCGAGAACCCGTCCTCGTTCGTCATCCAGGCGACCGCCCATTCCAGCGAGCCGTGGCTGCCGGGCTTGGTGATCTTGCCGGAGAAGATCTGGTCCGTGACCAGCTCCTTTCCTTCGATGTCGTGCAGCAGGTAATCCTTCAGGCCGTTCGGGAACTTGAAGGTCGCCTCGGCCGGAACGTTCTCGACGCCCTCGATCAGGGACGGCGCGCATTTCCAGCGGATCTCGACGCCGCCGAAGAGATAGGCCTTGGAGCGGGCCATCTTGAACAGGCGGCGGGGCTGGAAATGGGCGTCCTTGCCGAAGATCTGCCAGTCGGGCTTGAAGCGCACCTTGGTGCCGCGCCGGTTGAGCACCCGGCCTACGGTCTCGAGCTTGCCCTGCGGCAGACCGCGAGCGAAGATCTGCCGGTAAAGGGTCTGGCCGCGCGCCACCTCGACCTCGAGGATCTCGGACAGGGCGTTCACCACCGAGACGCCGACGCCGTGCAGACCGCCGGAGGTCTCGTAGACCTTCGAGTCGAACTTACCGCCCGCATGCAGCGTGGTCATGATGACTTCGAGCGCCGACTTCTTCGGGAATTTCGGATGCGGATCGACCGGGATGCCGCGGCCGTTATCGGTCACGGAAAGCCAGCCGCCTTCCTCCAGCTCCACCTCGATGAAGGAGGCATGCCCCGCGACCGCCTCGTCCATGGAGTTGTCGATCACCTCGGCGAAGAGATGGTGAAGGGCCTTCTCATCCGTGCCGCCGATATACATGCCTGGCCGGCGGCGGACGGGCTCGAGCCCCTCCAGCACCTCGATGGCGGAGGCGTCGTAGCCGGCCTCGCCCGGCGTGCCCAGCTGGGGCGCCTGGCGGGACACCTTCACGGCGGCGTTACGGGCGGAGGCGGGCGCGGCGCGCTTGGCGGCAGCGCCTCCGAAGAGATCGTCGTTGTCTGTCATTGGGACCTTGGTCCGAGATGATGATTCGCGTTTCTTTACACTATTTCTCATTCCGTTTTTATACGAGAACAAAACGGAAACGAAAAGAGCAGCTTGTCGTCACAATGGACAAAATTGAAATGAGGCTAGGACGTAAAGGTTACCAATATGTCCCTCTAAAGAATGTCTTTTGGCTGTCATACGGAACTGTTTAAAATCCATTCACGTTGAGTGGTTAAGCATGAGCTTAACAGGAGATTCGGGCGTGACGACGCGGACGACTTTGGCACCGGCACAGAAGCTTCATTTGGACCGCGCCGCTCGCAATGCCGGCGAGGCCTTTGCTTTCGACGAGCCGGATGCGACGCCCGCCAGCCAACGTTCCTACGGGTCAAGCATCCTGTGGCTGGCGATTGCCGCCGTCGCCGTGATCGGCCTCGGTCTAACCTTCTGATCACTCATCGCTGGGTTTCCCCTCGGACGTGAAGAGCCGGGTGAGCATGTCCTCAAGGGGCTTTCCAAGAGTCAGAAGCAGTAGCGTGACGATCGTGCCCGCAATGGTGATGAACCAGGCTCCCAGGCCCGCCGCTACGCCCAGACCCGCCGCGATCCAGACCGTCGCCGCGGTGGTCAGTCCATGTACTTCCATCTTGTCCCGGGCCCGCAGCACCGCTCCCGCGCCGAGGAATCCAAGACCGGTCATGATACCCTGAATGACACGGCTCACCGCGTCCTGTCCGAAATGGACCCCCTCATAAACTGAGCCCGCCAGGATGACGATGGCAGAGCCGAGGGACACGAGACCAAGCGTCCGCATCCCGATTGGCTTGTCGTGGATGTCCCGGTTGATGCCCACCGTCATTCCGGCGATTGTCGCCGCGCCGAGGCGCAGCGACATCTCGATCTGGACGGCGTAATCCACTGAGAGCGAGGACAGCCACTCCGTCATCGCATTCAGCCCACCTTGGCAGCCTTCTTGGCCGGAGCCTTCTTGGCAGTCGTCTTTTTCGCGGCCGTTTTCTTAGGAGCGGTCTTCTTGGCTGCCGTCTTCTTTGCGGCGGGTGCCTTGGCAGCGGCTTTCTTGGCCGGAGCCTTGCGGCCGCGGGCAGACTTCTTCGAGGGGCCCGCCGCGCGACGGGCTTTCAGCAGTTCGACAGCCTCATCCAGCGTCACCGCTTCCGCAGCTATGGTGCGCGGCAGGGTGGCGTTGGTTTCGCCGTCGGTCACATAGGGCCCGAAGCGTCCTGCCTTCACCACGATCGGCTTGCCGGATTCCGGATCCTCCCCCAGGGGGCGGCCCGGATCGGCGGCCCGTCGGGCACCGCCTCCGCCGCTTTCCTTGGTGACGATCAGGTCGATGGCGCGATTGGCGCCGATCTCCAGCACATCGTCGCCGGGGCCGAGATTGGCGTAGGTCTTGCCGTGCTGAACATAAGGTCCGTAGCGGCCGATGCTCACCAGGATCGGTTCGCCCGATTCCGGATGGGTCGCGACCTGACGCGGCAGCGCCAGGAGCTTCAGGGCCTTCTCCAGATCGACCTGCGCCGGCGTCATGCCTTTGGGCAGGGATGAGCGCTTGGGCTTCTCGCCTTCGCCGAGCTGGACGAAGGGACCGAAGCGGCCGTCGCGCAGGGTGACTTCGAGGCCACTCTCCGGATCCGTGCCCAGCACCTTCACGCCAGGCTGGCCGCCGTTCTCGGACGAGCCGTCACCCTCGCCCTCGACGCCGTTGGCGGCGAGTTGGCGGGTGTATTTGCATTCGGGATAGTTCGAGCAGCCGATGAAGGCACCGAATTTGCCGAGTTTCAGCGAAAGCTGACCCGTACCGCAAGTCGGGCAGGTGCGCGGGTGGGAGCCGTCGCCCTTGTCCGGGAAGATGTGCGGTCCAAGCAACTCGTTGAGCGCTTCGAGCACCTCAGCCGTACGCAGCTCCTTCGTCTCGCCAATGGCGGTGGAGAAGTCGCGCCAGAAGTCGCGCAGCACCTGCTTCCAGTCGATCTCGGAATTGGAGATCCGGTCGAGCTGCTCCTCCAGGTCTGCCGTGAAGTCGTACTCCACATAGCGGAGGAAGAAGCTCTCCAGGAAGGCCGTGACGATACGGCCCTTGTCCTCCGGCACGAGCCGCTTCTTCTCGATCTTCACATATTCGCGGTCGCGTAGGGTCTGCAGCACGGCGGCATAAGTCGAGGGCCGGCCGATACCGAGTTCTTCCATGCGCTTGACGAGCGAGGCTTCGGAATAGCGCGGCGGCGGTTCGGTGAAGTGCTGGGTCGCAGCGATGCGGCGGCGTTCCAGCGGATCGCCCGCCTTCATCGGGGGCAGGCGGCCCTCGTCCTCGTCCGCCTCGTCGTCCTTGCTCTCGTTGTAGAGCGTGAGGAACCCGTCGAACTTGATCACCTGGCCGGTGGCGCGAAGGTCGAGCTTGCGCGGTCCTACCTGGGCGGCGATGTCGGCGGTGGTGCGCTCGAGCTCGGCCGATTCCATCTGGCTCGCGATGGTACGGGTCCAGATCAGGTCGTAAAGCTTGGCCTGCTCAGGCTCTAGGTACTTCGCCACATGTTTCGGCAGGCGACTCATATCGGTCGGACGGATGGCCTCGTGGGCCTCCTGGGCATTCTTGGCCTTGGTCGAATACTTGCGCGGCGCGCCCGGCACATACCGGTCGCCGTATTCCTTGCCGATCACCCGGCGGGCGGCCTGCACGGCTTCCGGCGCCATGTCGACGCCGTCGGTTCGCATATAGGTGATGAGGCCGACTGTCTCGCCGCCGATATCGACGCCTTCATAGAGACGCTGCGCGATGCGCATGGTCTGCGCCGGGGCAAGGCCGAGCTTGCGCGAGGCCTCCTGCTGCAGGGTCGAGGTGGTAAAGGGCGGATAGGGGTGACGCTTGGCGGGCTTGGCCTCGATATTCGCCACCGAGAAGGTCGCAAGCTCCAGGTCCTTCTTGAAGGCCTCGGCGTCCTTACCGTTGCCGATGTCGAGGCGCTGGATCTTCTTGCCGTCGGCACCGACGAGGCGCGCATCGAACACGCCGCCATCTTTGGTGGCGAGCGTCGCGATGATGGACCAGTACTCGCGCGGCTTGAAGGTCTCGATTTCGAGCTCGCGGTCGCAGACGAGGCGAAGGGCTACCGACTGCACGCGGCCGGCCGAACGGGCGCCGGGCAGCTTGCGCCACAGCACCGGGGATAGGGTGAAGCCGACAAGATAGTCGAGGGCGCGGCGGGCGAGATAGGCATCGACCAGCGCCTGGTCGATCTGGCGCGGCTGCCGGAGGGCAGCCTGGACCGAATCCTTGGTGATGGCGTTGAAGGTCACGCGCTCGACCGGCAGGTCCTTGAGTGCACGCTTCTCGCGCAAAGCTTCCAGAACGTGCCAGGAGATCGCTTCACCTTCGCGATCCGGGTCGGTGGCGAGAATGAGCTTTTCGGCACCCTTGATCGCCTTGGCGATATCGGAGACCCGCTTCGAGCCCCGGTCCTCGAGCGTCCAGATCATACGAAAATCGGCATCCGGGTCGACCGAACCATCCTTGGCGGGCAGATCGCGGATATGCCCGAAGGAGGCCAGGACTTCGTAATCCTTGCCGAGATATTTGTTGATCGTCTTGGCCTTGGCAGGCGACTCGACGACGAGGACTTTCATGAACGACTTCCTAAAAGCGGGAGCAGGCGGACGCCCCGTTGCCAGGGCAAAACAGCGGCCAGCCCCTGACCGCCGCAGGGCGGGATAAGTGGTTGATGATCGCAAACAAGTCAAATCGGACTTGTACGTATGTTGCCTATATGGCCACGAAGGCTCGCTCCAGCAAGGGATTCACCGTCTTCCCAAGGTCGTTGGCGCCGATCATCCGAGAGGGGGTGGCGAGGCGGGTGAGGGCGTAGGCCTCGGTAATCTGGGGCGGGGCAGAGCGGACAAGGGCCGCCGTGGCGGCCAGGACGAAAAGCCTCTCCGCGATGAAGCGGGCGCGCCCCTCGGCCTCGGGCGAATGAAGCGCCAGCACGATGTCTCGTGCCGCGTCCGAGGCGCCGGGCAGGTCCCGGACATCCTCCATCAGGCGCTCCAGCACGGAGGCCGCGACCTCCGGCTCTCGGGTCTCCGCGCGCAGGATATCGAGGGCGATCACGTTTCCCGAGCCCTCCCAGATCGCGTTGACCGGGGCCTCCCGGTAGAGCCGGGGCAGGGCGCTCTCCTCCACATAGCCATTGCCGCCGAGACACTCCATGGCCTCGTAGAGGAGGCGTGGCGCGGCCTTGCAGATGCCGAACTTGGCGGCCGGCGTCACGAGCCGGGCATAGGCGGCCTCATGGCTGTCGGTGGGTGCTAGATCGAAGCTGTGCGCTGCCCGCAGGGCCAGCGCCGTCATGGCTTCGCTCTCCAAGGCGAGGTCGGCCAGCACTGTCCGCATGGCCGGCTGATCGATGAGCTTCTTCTGGAAGACGCTACGGTGCCGGGCATGGTGCATGGCAAGCGCCAGCCCCATCCGCACGAGGCCAGCCGAGGCGACGGCGCAGTCGAGGCGGGTCAGCTGCACCATCTCGATGATCGTGCGCACCCCACGCCCTTCCTCGCCGATTCGCCAGGCGAAGGCTTCTTGGAACTCGACCTCGGAGGAGGCGTTCGAGCGGTTGCCGAGCTTGTCCTTCAGCCGCTGCAGGCGAAGGGCGTTGAGCGAGCCGTCGGGCCGGAAACGTGGGAGGAGAAAACAGGTCAGCCCGCCCGGTGCCTGCGCCAACACCAGGAAGGCATCGCACATGGGCGCGGACATGAACCATTTGTGCCCTGTAAGGGCATACTCGTCTCCTGCCTTCGACACGGCTTGGGTGGTGTTGGCGCGGACATCCGTGCCGCCCTGCTTCTCCGTCATGCCCATGCCGAGGGTGATGGCGGTCTTTTCCCAGAAGGGGATGAAGCGGGAATCGTAATCCCGCGAGCGGATCTTCGGCAGCCATTCGGTAAGCCGGTTGGGTGAGGAGGCGAGCGCCGCCGCCGAGGCATGGGTCATGGTGATGGGGCAGATATGTCCGCTCTCCACGCCCGCCGCCGTGTAGATCCGGGCGGCGCGCGCCACATGGGCGTGGTCGCTCTCCGGCTCGTCCCAGGTCGAGGCATGGAGCCCATCCTCCATGCTCGCCCGCATGAGCACATGATAGGCCGGATGAAACTCGACCGCGTCGACGCGGAAGCCCCGCGGATCGTGCGTGCGCAGCTTCGGCGGATTCTCGTTGGCGAGCCGTCCAATATCGAGCCGCTCCGCCGAACCCCAGGCCGCGCCGAAAGCCATGAGCCCTTCCGCCTCCGCATCGATGCCGTTCGCTTTCAGCGCATCGAGCAGGGGCTGATCGGTGGCGATCAGGTTCGCGTCGCCGAAGGGTGGCGTTTGGTTGAGAACGTCATGGGTCTCGAACGAATGCATGGTCATCGATCCCGCAACACAATTCCTTGTTTATTCTAGGGTTGAACGGCGCCGTGCGTAGAGAGCCCGCTTGCCGCGATTTCCCAGACCGCCTATAGCCATCGCTTTAAGATGAGTGACGCCCCCCGATCCGTTTTTCCCCACCGGCATCTCCTCGGCATCGAGGGGCTGTCTCCTTTGGACATTCAGGCACTTCTCGATCTGGCCGATCAGCAGGTCGAGGTGAGCCGGCAGATTGAGAAGAGCAAGTCGAGCCTCCGCGGCCGGACCCAGATCAATCTCTTCTTCGAAGCCTCCACCCGCACGCAATCCTCCTTCGAGATCGCCGGCAAGCGCCTCGGCGCCGACGTGATGAACATGCAGGTCGGCTCTTCTTCGGTGAAGAAGGGCGAGACGCTGATCGACACGGCCGTGACGCTCAACGCCATGCGGCCCGACATCATCGTCGTGCGCCATCATGCGGCCGGCGCGGTGCATCTCTTGGCGCAGAAGGTCGATTGCTCGGTGGTCAATGCGGGCGACGGCGCGCATGAGCATCCGACTCAGGCGCTGCTCGATGCGCTCACCATCCGCCGCAACAAGGGCCGCATCGAAGGCCTTACCGTCGCGATCTGTGGCGACGTCCTGCATTCGCGCGTGGCGCGTTCCAACATGATCCTGCTTGCCGCCATGGGCGCGCGGGTGCGTCTTGTTGCGCCCTCGACCCTGTTGCCGCCCGGCATCGCGCGTCTTGGCTTCGAGACCTTCACCAACATGAAGGAAGGCTTGAAGGATGCTGACATCGTCATGATGCTGCGCCTGCAGCGCGAGCGCATGAACGGCTCCTTCGTGCCGTCCGTGAAGGAGTATTTCCGCTTCTACGGCCTCGATCAGGAAAAGCTCGCCTTCGCCAAGCCCGATGCGCTCGTGATGCATCCGGGTCCGATGAACCGGGGCGTCGAGATTTCCTCCGACGTGGCGGACGGTGCGCAGTCGCTCATCCGCGAACAGGTCGAAATGGGCGTCGCCGTGCGTATGGCGGTGCTGGAGGCTCTGGCGAGCCATCTGCCGAACAGGTGAAAAATCCCTCTCCCCTCTGCGGGAGAGGGTGGCCCGAAGGGCCGGGAGAGGGGCCATGGACAGGACACGAAAGAACCAAGTCACCCCAAAACTCCGCTCCTTCGCCAAGGAGCAACGGTCGATTCCGACCAGGGCCGAAGACCTGTTCTGGCAGCAGGTCCGCGGGGGCCGATTCCACGGCTACAAGTTCAAGCGGCAGGTGCCGATTGCGCCTTATATCGTCGATTTTCTCTGCGCAGGGGCGAGGGTGATTGTGGAACTGGATGGTGTTCCCCACGAACAGCCGGAGCAGCGGGCGCACGACGAAAGGCGCGATGCCTTCCTGCGGAGCCAGGGCTTTCGCGTTCTTCGCTTTTCCAACGACCTGATGCTCGGTAACGGCAATCTCGTTCTTGACTCCGTGCGCCAAGCGATTGAAGCCGAACTCGGCCCCTCTCCCGACCTGCTTCGCAGGCCACCCTCTCCCGCAGAGGGGAGAGGGAAACAAGGTGCTTTATGACGTCCGATCATACCATCCTCTTCAAGAACGCCCGCCTCATTGATCCCGCCAGCGATCGCGAGGAGCGCGGCGGCGTGCTGGTGCGCGACGGCGTGATCCAGGCTGTCGGGCCGCAAGTCGCGGAAGCTTCCAACGCACAGGTGATCGATTGCAGCGGGCAGGTGCTCAGCCCCGGCCTCATCGACATGCGCGCCTTCATTGGCGAGCCGGGTGGTCCCTATCGCGAAACGCTCAAGAGCGCCGGCGAAGCGGCAGCGGCGGGCGGTGTCACGACCATCGTGTCCATGCCCGACACGAGCCCGGTTCTCGACGATCCGGCCGTCATCGATTTCATCGTCCGCCGGGCCCGCGATACCTCCATCGTCAACATCTGCCCGGCCGCGGCCCTGACAAAGGGACTGGAGGGGCAGGAGATGGCCGAGATCGGCCGTCTCAAGGAAGCCGGCGCCATCGCCTTCACCGACGGTGCACGCTCTGTCACCAATGCGCAGGTCATGCGCCGCGCGCTCACCTATGCCCGCGATTTCGACGCGCTGATCGTCCACCACCTGGAGGACCCCGATCTCGTGGGCCAGGGCGTGATGAACGAGGGCGAGTTCGCCTCGCGCCTCGGGCTGCCCGGCATCCCGCGCGAGGCCGAGACGGTGATGCTGGAGCGCGACATCCGCCTCGTGCGGCTCACCGGCGGGCGCTACCACGCGGCGATGATTTCCTGCGCCGATTCGGCGGAGATCGTGCGGAGCGCGAAGGAGCGAGGTCTGCCCGTCACCTGCGGCGTTTCCATCAACCATCTCGCGCTCAACGAGAACGACATCGGCGATTACCGCACCTTCCTGAAGCTCTCGCCGCCGCTGCGCCACGAGGACGACCGGCTGGCGATGATCGAGGCGCTCGCCGACGGCGCCATCGACGTGATCGTCTCCGACCACAATCCACAGGATGTGGAGAACAAGCGGCTGCCCTTCGCCGAAGCGGCCAATGGGGCGGTCGGGCTTGAGACGCTGCTTTCGGCTGCCCTGCGCCTCGTTCATGCGGGCCGTATCTCGCTCCCGAAACTCCTGCGGGCTCTGTCCACGAAACCCGCGGAAATCCTTGGGCTTCCCAGCGGACGCCTCGCCGTCGGCGCACCGGCTGATCTCATCGTCTTCGATCCCGATGCGCCTTACGTGCTCGACAAGCGCCAGCTCAAATCCCTGTCCAAGAACTCGCCCTTCGACGAAGCTCGCCTGGAGGGGCAGGTCACGGTCACGATGGTGGCGGGCAGGGTGGTGTTTCAACGCGATACGATGTAACGAGAAGTGAATGTCTGACGAAGCCAACCTCCTGCACCTCCTGGGCGCTCTGCTCTTCGGTTACCTGCTGGGCTCGATCCCCTTCGGCCTGATCTTCACCCGCATGGCGGGCCTAGGGGACGTGCGGAAGATCGGCTCCGGCAATATCGGCGCCACCAACGTGCTGCGCACGGGACGCAAGGGGCTCGCAGCGGCGACCCTGCTCGCCGATGCTCTTAAGGGCACGGTCCCGGTGCTGATCGCCGCCCAATGGGGACCGCAATTCGCGACCCTCGCGGCCCTCGGCGCGTTCCTGGGCCACCTCTTTCCAGTTTGGCTCAAGTTCAAGGGCGGCAAGGGCGTCGCCACCTTCATCGGCGTGCTGATCGGCCTCAAGCCTCTGGCCGCTCTGATCTTCTGCCTCATCTGGCTCGGTGTGGCTTTCGCCTCTAAGTATTCTTCGCTCTCCGCTCTGATCGCCAGCGCCGCAACGCCGGTGGTCCTGTGGCTCCTTGGCGAACCCGGCATGGCCGCGATGACGATCATCCTTGTGGCGCTTCTGTGGTGGAAGCACAGCCAGAACATCAGCCGCCTTCTCGCCGGGACCGAAGGCAAGATCGGACAGAAGGGATAATTCATGATCCTGACGGATGAGCAGCGTCTCGATTGGCTTCGCCTCATCCGCTCGGAGAATGTCGGTCCCCGGACCTTCCGGGCCCTGATCAACCAATATGGCAGTGCCGCCGCCGCGCTGGAGGCGCTGCCGGATCTCGCCCGTCGCGGCGGGCGCCTGATGCTGAAAGTCTGCAGTCGGGCGGAGGCCGAAAAAGAAATGGCGGCGGCCGCGCGCCTCGGCGTCCGTTTCATTGCCATGGGCGAGCCGGATTACCCGAAGACCCTCCAGGCCATCGATACCGCGCCGCCCCTGATCGCCGTTCGCGGGTCCACCGACGTGCTGGCGAAGCCCTCCGTCGCCATCGTCGGATCGCGCAACGCTTCCGCCTCCGGCCTGACCTTCGCCGAACGGCTGGCGCGCCAGCTCGGCGAGACCAGCTACGTAGTGGTATCGGGGCTCGCGCGGGGCATCGATACGAAGGCGCATAAGGCGAGCCTGGAGAGCGGCACCATCGCCGTGCTGGCCGGCGGCCACGACAGGATCTATCCGGCCCAGAACGAGCCGCTGCTGCACGCCATCATCGAGCAGGGTGGGGCGGTGATCTCCGAAATGCCGATGGGATGGGAGCCGCGCGGCCGCGACTTCCCGCGCCGGAACAGGATCGTTTCAGGTCTCTCCTATGGCGTCGTGGTGGTCGAGGCGGCGCGCCGCTCGGGCTCGCTCATCACCGCGCGCTTTGCCCTGGAACAGGGGCGGGAGGTGTTTGCCGTTCCGGGCTCGCCGCTCGATCCACGGGCGGAAGGGACAAACGATCTCATTCGCGACGGAGCCACGCTCTGTGCCGGTGTGGAGCATGTGACGAGTGTGCTGGAGCCGCTGATCGCTTCAGGCCCTCGTCTCGACCGGGGCGCCGAGGAGCCGCAGCACGCGCTGGGCTCGGAAGAACTCTGGGACGAGCTTGATCTGCCGGATATCGTCCGCGCGCCCGTGCGGCCGGTTATGCCGGATGCGGGCCTCGACGACGAAAGGGGTGAGGGCGAGGTCGATCTGATCGCGTTTCTCGGCCCCTCGCCGGTTGCCGTCGACGATCTCGTTCGGCAGACCGGGCTTTCGATCCGCAACGTTCAGATGGCGCTGCTCGAACTTGAGATCGCTGGACGTCTCGAGCGCCATGGCGGCAATGCAGTGTCGCTGATCGTCGGGGGTTAACCTTTACCGGTCCTTATCGGCCATTTGCAGAGTCCTGATGGCCTCCAGCCGTGCCATGTCGAGAAGATAGGCCAAAAGATCGAGCTTCACCTCACGGGCGAGGTAGGACAGTTCCGCCGAAAATTCAGAGATGTATTGGGCCGTTTCCTTCGCCGACATTCCAGCCTCGTGCGGGGCAGCCTTCCGTTCCGTCATCTGCTGCTCTTGAGATGATGGGGCTTTTAGGAAATGGCGCGGGGCTTTGGACATCGAGGCTGCCGCTGTCTCTTTGTTTCAATTCGCCTAGATAGCAACACAACCAATGATAACGCAAGTTGATTTATTCTTTACTTATAGTTGCAAAATCATCTCAATAGGGAGATCAATAGTGGCATCGAGACCAGAGCAAGTAATGTCTGCAGGGTCAGGATCTCGGCCATGAGACCCGCATTGCCGCCCATCTGGCGGGCGAGCACGTAAGCGGCACTGGCCGAAGGCACGGAGGCTGCGATGATCGTCACTGTCATGTCGTCGCCGCTGACACCGATGAAGCGGGCATAGGTCACGGCGATGACCGGCATCAGAATGAGCTTGAGGCTTGCGGTCAGGACATGTGGTAGACCAGGGCTGGCGAGCCGACGGATATCGAGGCCCGCGCCGACAATGAGCAAACCGGCCGCGAGCGCCGCCCGGCCCATCACTTCGATGTATCCAGCGAGCGGCCTGGGCAGCGGAGGGGCTAAGAGATTGAGCGTGAGACCCACGGCGCAGGACCAGATGAACGGATTGGTCAGGAACGAGCGCAGGATGTCCCAGGGGCTGCGCCGGGGCTGGCCAGCAAAACGGATGAAGACATAGAAGGCGAGCAGGTTGAGGAGCGGCACCATGGCCGCGATGGCGACCGCAATCAGGGCGATCCCGCGCTGTCCGAACAAGCCTCCCGCGACCGCTAGTCCGACGAAGGTGTTCCAGCGCGTCGCTCCTTGAAAGATTGACGTGAAGCTCGGGCCGTCGATGCCGAAGCGGCGCTCCAGCACGGGCCTCAACGCCAGCACGAGGACCGCCATCGTGAGAATCGCGCCGATCAGCGCGCCACCGACACCGAGGACCGGCACGGAGGAAAGGTCGGCGCGCGACAAGGTGTCGATGATGAGCGCCGGGAAAAAGATCACGTAGGTGACGCGTTCAAGCCCCGCCCATTGCTGCTCGCTCACGAAATTCGTCGCCCGGCACAGCCAGCCGGTGGCAATGATTAGGAAGGTTGGGATCAGGCTGGCGAGGATGGCGGACATGGAGAAACTGGGCCGGGCGGACCATGAGATCCAGAAAAAGCGGGGTGCATGAGGCGCTTAAGGTGTATCGCAGCCATCGACAAGCGCCGGATAAGCTTGCATTGGAATTCGGTCCTTATGCTCCACTTGTCTTTCTCCGCGTCCGGTCCGAGGCCCTTGATGATCCAGGTGACGAATTCCATCGCGCTCGACGAGTCCGAGCTTCAGGAAAGCTTCATCCGCGCCTCCGGTCCGGGCGGCCAGAACGTCAACAAGGTCGAGACGGCCGTGCAGCTGCGCTTCGATGTGCGCAATTCGCCGTCGTTGCCGGATTACGTGAAGGAAAAGCTCGAAAGGCTCGCCGGCAAGCGCATGACCAACGAGGGCGTGCTGATCATCACGGCTCAGCGCTTCCGCACCCAGGAACGCAATCGCGAGGACGCGGTGGCGCGCCTCGTCGAACTGATCCGGCAGGCGACCGAGCGTCCGAAAACGCGCCGGCCCACGCGTCCGACACTCGCCTCTAAGAAGCGCAGGCTCGAGGCCAAGGGCCGCCGGTCCGAGATCAAGAAAGGGCGCAGCGGCAAGCCGGGGTTCGACTAAAGCATTTTTTGGCGAAGTGGACCCGGTTCGCCGTCAAAAAAAATACGTCAAACCAAAAAGAGAGATGATTCCACGCAAGTGGAAACAGCTCTAAGCGCCTCATCCCTTAAGGACGATGCCGCCGAAGCCGAAAAGATCGGCGAAGACGGCAAACACCACACCGAGGCCAACGAGGACGAGGCCGGTGAGGAAGAAGTGGATCGAGCGGTTGTACCGTTTGAGCTGGAGAGAGGAGACCAGCAGAAGATCCGCCAATGCCTTCAACTGCAGGACAACACCCAGGGTGATCACGGCCACGGAGACGAGATCCGAGTTCATCCATTCTCCCGGGAGTGCCGACCAGCGGCTCAGGAACCCGAGGGAGAAGCCGACGACGACGCCGATAGCGATGATGGAGCCGTTGCGGAAGGTGGAATCGACGTGTTGCAACTCGCCGCGTTCGACAGGTTCAGCAGCATCCTTCGCCATTGTCAGGCTCCAACTAGAGCATCGGAAAGCGATCCTATCGCAATTCGAGGCCAACCAAGTGGCGAAACTGGCGCAGGCCCCTCACTCCGAGGGAGGATAGGCGTGCTCGCCGCCCTTGTAGTCCGAGATCGTGTAGCACCTGCCGGTGTTGCGGATAGCGTCAGGTCCAATGACGGCCTTTCCATGCCCGCCGGGAATGTCGAGGATATAGGTCGGCTGGCAGAGCCCCGAGATCCGCCCGCGCAAGCCGGCGACCAAGGCGCGGCCTTCCTCAATGGAGAGGCGGAAATGGCTCGTGCCAGGCGCAAGGTCCGGATGGTGGAGGTAATAGGGCTTCACCCTTGTCTCTACGAAGGCGCGCATGAGGCCCGCGAGCGTATCGGGATCGTCGTTGACCCCCTTAAGCAGCACGGATTGGCTGATCATGACGATGCCTGAATCGACGAGCCGCGCGCAGGCGGCACGCGCATCCGGCGTCAGCTCACGCGGGTGGTTGGCATGGAGTGCCACATAGGCCGTCTTGCCGCTCGCCTTGAGCGCCGCGATCAAGGCCTCGTCGATCCGTTCCGGCTCGACCACAGGCACGCGCGTGTGGAAGCGGACGATCTTCACGTGATCGATAGCGGCAAGCCGCTGCATGATCTCGGCGAGGCGGCGGGGCGAGAGCACCAGTGGGTCGCCGCCGGTGAGAATGACCTCCCAGATTTCCGGGTGATCGGCGATATAGGCAAAGGCCTTGTCCATGGCCTCGGGAGACAGCGTGCCTAGCCCCTGCGGTCCCACCATCTCGCGGCGGAAGCAGAAGCGGCAATAGATCGGGCAGACATGCACGGCCTTGAGCAGGACCCGGTCGGGATAACGGTGAACGATGCCGTCGACCGGACTATGCGCAAGATCGCCGATGGGATCGGCGCGCTCCTCAGGTTTTGTCGTCAGCTCGGCCGCATCTGGCACGAACTGGCGCGCGATCGGGTCGTTCGGATCGCTTCGGTCGATGAGGGCTGCCATGGCAGGGCTGATCGCGATGGCGTAGCGCTCGGCCACCGCCTCGATCCCGGTAAGTTCTTCGGGTGCCACGAGGCCGGCCTCGGCCAGTTCCACAGGCGTGCGGATGGGGCGGATCGTGTTCACCGGCTTGTCTCCGGAACGGGCGCCCAGATCACCTGATCGATTCGTGAGGCGCCGGTGGCGAGCATCACGAGCCGGTCGAAGCCGAGCGCGATGCCGCTCGCCTCGGGCATTTGCGCCAGAGCTGCCAAAAAGTCCTCGTCCACCGGATAGCTTTCTCCATAAACTCGCATCTTCTCCGCCATCTCGGCCTCGAAGCGGCGGCGCTGCTCGGCCGCATCGGTCAACTCGCCGAAGGCGTTGGCGAGTTCCACGCCGCAGGCATAAAGCTCGAACCGTTCCGCCACGCGCGGATCGCGGGCGGTCGGGCGGGCGAGAGCTGCCTCAGCGACCGGGTACTCGTCCAGGATCGTGGCGCGCCGGAGGCCGAGATTGGGTTCCACCCGCTCCACGATGACGCGGCTGAACAGGTCCGCCCAGGTATCATCCTCGGCCACCCGCAGGCCCGCTGCCTTCAGACTGGCGGCAAGATGATCCCGATCCGTCGCGCCGCTCCGGTCGATGGAGGCGAGGAGGTCGATGCCGGCAAAACGCTTGAAGGCCTCGGCTACGCTCAGGCGCTCGGGCTCCCGGAATGGATCGGTCTCGCGGCCGCGATAGGTGAGGGTGCGGGTGCCTGCCGTCTCGGCTGCGAGACCAAGGATCTCGCCGCAATCCCGCATGAGCGCTTCGTAGCCTTCGCCGGCCCGGTACCATTCGAGCATGGTGAATTCCGGGTGGTGCAGCGGCCCGCGCTCCCGGTTGCGATAGACATGGGCGACGCAGGTGATCCGGGTTTCGCCGGCGGCCAACAGCTTCTTGCAGGCGAATTCGGGCGAGGTGTGGAGATAGAGAGGCACCCGCGATCCGTCATGTCCGATGGCTTCCGTCGCGAAGGCATGGAGATGCGCCTCGTTCCCCGGAGAGGTCTGAAGCGTGGCCGTATCCACCTCCACGAAATCCCGGCTTGCAAAGAAGCTTCGCAGGGCAGCCTGGATGCGGTTGCGGCCCATCAGGAAGGGGCGGCGATCCGCATGGACATGGGGCGTCCACCAGGGAGAGGATGCAGGCACAGGTTGATCCATTCCAAAGGGTTCCGTCAGGTCGGACTGGCGATTTGCGCGAAGATAGGCTACTTGCGGCTCCGAAATCGTTTTCGATGCCACTGGGGGCTGGACGACCCGACCCTCATGACGCGTCCTTATCTGTCACAAGGAAAGCTTCCCGTGAAGGTCATCGCCTCTACGCTCCGCAAAGGCAATGTCGTCGATATCGACGGCAGGCTCTATGTGGTTCTCACCGCCCAGAACATCCACCCCGGCAAGGGCACCCCGGTCACTCAGCTCGACATGCGCCGCATCTCCGACGGCGTGAAGGTCTCCGAGCGCTACCGCACCACCGAGCAGGTCGAGCGCGCCTTCGTGGAAGACCGCGAGCACACCTTCCTCTACGAGGACGGCGAGGGTTTCCACTTCATGAACCCGGAAACCTACGATCAGGTCGTGGTTCCGGAGGACATCATCGGCGACCAGAAAGCCTATCTCCAGGAAAGCATGGCCGTGATGCTCTCGACCCATAACGGCGTTCCGATCGCCATCGAGCTGCCGGCCCGCGTGACGCTCGAGATCACCGAGACCGAGCCGGTCGTGAAGGGCCAGACGGCCTCCTCGTCCTACAAGCCCGCCATGCTCTCGAACGGTGTGCGCACCCTGGTTCCGCCTCACATCCAGGCCGGCACCCGCGTCGTGATCATGACGGAAGATGGCTCCTACGTGGAGCGTGCGAAGGACTAAGGGTTCTTCTCTCGCTTGTTATAACGGCAGGCGGAGCCAATCAGATCTTGAAGGGCAGGAGGTTTCGGTGGAGGCTCACCGGACGTCCTGCCCTTAAATTTTTTGGAGTCCAACGGTTTCATGGCGCGCGGTCTTGCGAATCCCATCAATCCACTCGTCGCGGATGTCGGCAGCCCTCCGATCCCCGAGGCGCAAAGCTGGACGAGGCGCTATGACGGCTCCTTCGGGCCGCTGATCAACCTCTCCCAGGCCGTTCCCGGCAATGCGCCTCATGCCGAACTGCTGGAGCGGATGGCGAGTGTTGCGGGCGTCGCGTCCGGCTCGCAATACGGCCCGATCAACGGCGATGCCGAGCTCCGGCAGGCCTACGCTGCCGATCTCTCCCGCCTCTATGAGGGCCGGATCGCGCCGGAGGACACCGCGATCACCGCCGGCTGCAACATGGCCTTCTTCGCCGCCATGATGCTGCTCGCCCATCGCGGCGAAGCGGTGCTGCTGCCGACGCCCTGGTACTTCAACCACCAAATGACCCTCGACATGCTCGGCATCGAGCCGCGTCCATTACCCTGCCGGCCGGAGAACGGATTCGTGCCGCGGGTGGAGGATGCGGAGGCGCTGATCGACGACAAGGTGCGGGCCGTCGTCCTGGTTACGCCCAACAACCCGACCGGCGCCGTTTACCCGGCTCATATGATCGAGAGCTTTGCACAGCTCTGTCGCAAACGTGGCATTTATCTCGTGATTGACGAGACTTACCGGGACTTCCTGCCGCAGGGGATGAACCGCGCCCACGGACTGTTCATTGGCGAAGCATGGCGCGACACGGTGATCCAGCTCTATTCCTTCTCGAAATCATACGCGATCCCCGGACATCGCACTGGAGCCATCACGGCCGATGCCGGACTCATCGACCAGGTGGCCAAGATTCTCGACTGCATCCAGATCTGCGCTCCGCGTACGGCCCAGGGAGCGTTGCCATGGGCCATCGACGCCCTGCGCGATTGGCGCGAGGACAACCGGGCCGAAATCAACCGGCGTGCACAGGTTTTTCAGGACGCTCTCGCGCCTCTGCCGGAATGGAAGATCGAGTCGGTCGGCGCCTATTTCGCCTATCTGTGTCACCCGTTCCCTGAGGCCAAAGCACAGCAGGTGGCGGAGAAGCTGGCGACGGAGCGGGGCGTGCTGTGCCTGCCGGGAAGCTACTTCGGCCCCGGCCAGGAAGGTCATCTGCGCGTCGCTATTGCCAATGTGGGAGCCAATGTTTTGAGCGGGCTGACGTCGCGTTTCAAGGACCTTAGGCTCTGATCCTCCCCGGGAGGATGAGCGACAATCTGCCGATCCTGCCCTTGGCAGGATGGCAGGGCGATGGTTACTCTCTTCGTCAAGCAAGGCATTCGGTGGGGATGCTTGGGGATTCGTTTTGACCGTCAAAGTGGACGTGACAGCAGAACCAGGAGACCGGCATGCGGATCCGTTAAATGGGTCCGCAAACGGGGCGACCTTGGTTGCAGAGCGTCCTTCGCCGGCACGGACAGATTACCGACGACGCTCTTCCAGAAGCTATGCAGCGCTCGATCTCGGTACGAACAATTGCCGCCTTCTCATTGCAGAACCTGCGCATTTCGGCTTTCGTGTCGTCGATGCGTTTTCTCGCATTGTGCGACTGGGAGAGGGGCTTGGGCTCGGCAATCGCTTGAGCGACGATGCCATCGGACGCACGCTCGAAGCGCTGCGCGTCTGCCGGGAAAAGATGGTCGCAAAGGATGTGACGCGGGCACGCCTCGTGGCGACAGAGGCCTGCCGATTGGCCGAGAATGGCCCGTCCTTCATCGATCGCGTGCGCGACGAGCTCGATCTGGAGCTCGAGATCGTCGACCGCAAGACGGAAGCGTATCTTGCGGTCACTGGCTGCGCGTCCCTGGTCGATCCCAAGGCGCATTCCGTCATCGTGTTCGATATCGGCGGCGGCTCGACGGAGATCGCCTGGCTCGACGGCCAGGCGCCGCATGCCTTCGCCGATCCGTGCAAGCGCATCCGCGCCTGGGATTCGCTGCCCGTCGGCGTTGTGACCTTGGCCGAGCGCTATGGCGGCATTGACGTCACCCCTAAGACCTTCGAAGGCATGGTCGAGGAGGTGTCCGAGCTTCTGCTCGATTTCGCCCTCGTGGCGGCGCCGGCAGGGCGCGCCCACAACTTCCATCTGCTCGGAACCTCGGGAACCGTCACCACCGTCGGCGGTATTCATCTGGGCCTCGCGCGCTACGACCGACGCCGGGTCGATGGCATGTGGATGCGCAACGGCGAGATCTCGACAGTGATGCAGCGTCTGCTGCATTCGGATTTTTCGCAGCGGGCCGAGAACCCCTGCATCGGCAAGGATCGTGCCGATCTGGTTCTCGCGGGCTGCGCCATCTTGGAAGCGATCCGGCGGGCTTTTCCGTCGGAGCGCCTGCGCATTGCGGATCGCGGACTGCGCGAAGGAATTTTGATGAAGATGATGCGAGAGGATTCCGTTTGGCGGGGAGGCAGCCCACGGTGAGTGCCAAGACAGGTTCCGGCGCCCGCAATCTCAAGCAGCGCGTGAAAACCGCCCACAAGCGGTCCCTTTCTTCGCAGAAATGGCTCGAACGTCAGCTCAACGATCCTTACGTCGCCCGCGCGAAGCGCGAAGGCTATCGCTCGCGCGCGGCCTTCAAGCTGATCGAGATCGACGAGAAGTATAAGATCCTCAAGCCCGGCCAGAAGATCGTCGATCTCGGCGCCGCGCCCGGCGGCTGGTCCCAGATCGCGGCCCAGAAGGTCGGGGCCAAGGGTAAGGTGGTCGGTATCGACCTTCTGCCCATCGATCCGATGGCGGGCGTCGAGTTCATCCAACTCGACTTTTTGGACGAGAGTGCGCCCGGCAAGTTGATCGAGATGCTCGGCGGCCCGGCCGATGTGGTCATGTCCGACATGGCGGCCAACACCACCGGCCACAAGAAGACAGATCACCTGCGCATCATCGGCCTTGCGGAAGCGGCAATTTATTTTGCTCGCGAGATCCTTGCGCCCGGCGGCGCCTTCGTCGCCAAGGTGTTCCAGGGCGGCACCGAGAGCCAGCTCCTGGCCGATCTCAAGCGTGACTTCGCCGTGGTGCGCCACGTGAAGCCCGCAGC
Organism: Microvirga sp. VF16; assembly: GCF_016864375.1. Taxonomy (GTDB): domain Bacteria; phylum Pseudomonadota; class Alphaproteobacteria; order Rhizobiales; family Beijerinckiaceae; genus Microvirga. The sequence continues at coordinate 2,718,761 of NZ_CP069354.1, forward strand.
AAGCCGTGCAGACTCGGCGGAACTCTATGTGCTCGCGACCGGTTTCCGGGGACGGGCGGAGGAGACGCCCTCCGCCTGACGGATTTTGTCCGAGGCCATATTGCAAGGGATACGACCATGGCAGCGCACCAGATCGGAATCATCGGCCTTGGCAAGATCGCGCAGGATCAGCATCTGCCCGTCATCAAGGCCAATCCGGATTTCGAGCTTCTGGCGGTGGCGAGCCAGCGTGGTTTGCAGCCGGATGAGGCCAAGTACAGCTTCCAGGATTACCGGGAACTGTTGAAGATCCCTGAGGTCGAAGCGGTGTCGATCTGCACTCCGCCGCAGGTCCGCCACCAGATCGCCCGCGACGCGCTGCTCGCCGGAAAGAGTGTGCTTCTCGAAAAGCCGCCTGCTGCCACCTTGAGCGAGTTAGAGGACCTCAAGGAGCTCGCCGCGAAGGTGGGCAAGGTCGTCTTCACCACCTGGCACGCCCAGTACAACAAGGCGGTCGACGAGGCGAAGAAGGCGCTCGCCGGTTGGATCATCAAGCGGCTTCTTGTGACCTGGAAGGAGGATGTGCGGCACTGGCATCCGGGCCAGCAGTGGATTTGGCAGGCCGGCGGCTTCGGCGTCTTCGATCCGGGAATCAACGCGCTCTCCATCGTCACCCGCATCATGCCCGAGCCGGTCTTCATCAAGACCTCCAGCCTGGAATTCCCCGCCAACCGCGACGCACCGATTGCTGCAAACCTCACTTTCTCGATGAGCCACGGCCAAGGTGATCTCCAGGCGGTGTTCGACTGGCGCCAGACCGGCCCGCAGACCTGGGACATCGAGGTGGAAACCGAAGCGGGCTTGAACCTCAAACTCACCCATGGCGGCAGCTGCCTGGAGATCGGCGGGAGGCAGGTCGTGCAGGAAGAGCCTGCGGAATATCAGGGTATCTATCGCCGTTTCGACGAGTTGCTGAATACTCGCCAGTCGGAAGTTGACATCGCCCCCTTCCGCCTCGTGGCCGACGCCTTCATGATCGGCAAGCGCGTGCAGGTCGAGGCGTTCGAGGATTAGAGCAAGCAGTCATCCCGGATGGCGAAGCCGATCCGGGATCGCGTGACGAGAGTGGCGCGCCTGTCCCCTCCCTCCTTGTGGGGAGGGTTAGGCAGGGGGTGAGCGCCAACCTCAAACCAGTCCTGCGCCAGCACCCCCCTCTCCAACTCTCCCCTACAAGCGGGAGAGGGCTTGCCAGCGCTTCACTTTAAGAACGATCCCGGATCTTCGCTGCGCTTCGTCCGGGATGACGCGGTAACAGCGGCCTTCAAGCCAAGTTCTTCTTCAAGAACCCGACCGTCCGGCTCCAGGCCTCATCCGCCGCGTCCTTGTCGTAGCGCGCTGCGTTTGTGTCGTTGTTGAAGGCGTGGTTGGCGCCCTCGTAGACGTAGATCTCATAGGTCTTGCCGGCCTGCTTCAGCGCCGCTTCATAGGCCGGGATGCCGGCGTTGATGCGCTCATCGAGGCCACCATAATGCATCATCATGGCGGCATTGATCTTCGGCACGTCCTCGGCCCTCGGCTGTCCGCCGTAATAGGCCACGCCCGCATTGAGGTTCGGCTCGTTGACCGCGAGGTTGTTCACTGCGCCGCCGCCCCAACAGAAGCCGATGGCGCCGACCTTGCCGTTGCTGTCCGGGCGGCCCTTGAGATAGGCGACCGCCGCCTTGCCGTAGGCGATCACGTCTGGCTGCTTCAGTTGGCCAATCATCTCGCGGCCCTTGTCCTCGTCGGCGGGCGTGCCGCCCATGGGCGAGATATAATCGAGCCCGAGCGCGATGAAGCCCTCGGCCGCCATGCGCCGGGTCACGTCCTTGATATGCGGATTGAGGCCCCGGTTCTCATGAATGACGATCACGGTCGGTAGCTTGCCGGAAGCATCCTTCGGCTTGACGAGATACCCCTTGAGTCCTTGGGCACCGGGAATGTCCACGGTCTCGGCGGTAATCCGCGGATCGTTCTCCGGAATGGTCTGAGCCTGGGCGTAGTTGTTCTGCAGGATCGGCAGCAGGGCCGTCGCGGCGGCCGTGCTTCCGGCCAGGGCGGCGAGCTTGTCGATGAAACTGCGGCGGCTCATGCCGCCATGGGTGAAGTCGTCATAGAGGTCGATGATGCGTTGATCCATGAAAGCCTCCCGGTCTGACGCGGGAAAATTAGCGCATCTAGCGGCCCGAGATACCGTCCCCTAAGCCCGTGGAAGGAGGTTTTTCCTTCACAATCCTGTGTCCCGACATCTCGGCGCCCGCCGTCGGTGTCAGCCCCAGGAAGATGAAACCGGACAGGGCGGACACCGTCGCAACCGCCCAGAAGGCGGGGCCGAAATTCGCCGCCGTGATCGTGCCGTCGCCATGGAGATTCGCGGCATATTCCAGCACGAAGGCGCCGAAGGCCACGCCGATGCTGAGCGAGACCTGCTGCAACGCGCTCGACAGGCTCGTGGCGTAGCTCATCTCCCGGTTGGAAATCTCCGCATAGCCGATAGCGTTGAGGCTGGTGAACTGAAGCGAGCGGAAGCAGCCGCCGACCAGCAGAATGATCATGATCAGCCAGTGGGGCGTCTCGGGCGTGAAGAAGCCGTTGGCGGCGACGAAGCCCGCCCCGATGAACGCATTGACGATCAGAAGTCTGCGGAACCCCGTCCGCTCGAGGATGCGCTTCGCCATGGTCTTCATGAACAGGGCACCGACGGCGGCGATGAAGGTGAGTGAGCCCGAGGCGAGGGGGCTTAAGCCGAAGCCGACCTGCAGCATCAGTGGCAGCAGGAAGGGAATCGCGCCGATGCCTATGCGGAATAGTGATCCGCCGATCACGCTGATGCGGAAGGTCGGGATCTTCAGAAGGCTGAGATGCAGGACCGGGTAGGGGGTGCGTCTCGCGTGGAAAACGTAGAGAACGAGGCAGGTCGCGCCGATCACCACGCAGCCAGTCGAGATCTCCGCCGGGATGAGATGCCGCCCGCCGGAAGCGAAGCCCAGCATGAGCAGCGCAAAGCCGAAGCCGGAGAGCAGGAAGCCGATAAAGTCCAGCGGCGGCGTATCCTCCTCCCTGATATTCGGTACGAAGATCGTCGCCATTACGATGCCGAGGATACCGATGGGGATGTTGATGAAGAAGATCCAGCGCCAGTGAAAGAACTCGGTGATGAAGCCGCCAAGCGGCGGCCCCACGATGGGGCCGATCAGAGCCGGAATGGTCAGGGTCGCGAGGGCCTGCACCACCTCGCTGCGGGGAACGCTCCGCAGCAGCACGAGGCGGCCCACTGGCACCATCATGGCCCCGCCGGCGCCCTGGACGAAGCGCGCGATCACGAACCACTCCAGGGAAGTGGCGCCCGCGCAGGCAAGCGAGCCCGCCATAAACACGCCGATGGCTGCGGTGAAGATCGTGCGAGCGCCATACTTGTCCGCCATCCAGCCGGAGATCGGGATGAAAATGGCGAGGCTCACCAGATAGGAGGTCAGCGCCAGCTTGAGCGCGATGGGATCCGTCCCCAGGCTCTGCGCGATCATCGGCAGGGAGGTAGAGATCACCGTGGAATCCGTGTTCTCCATGAAGAGGGCTGTGGCGATGATCAGCGGGAGAAGGCGGGATTGGCGCATGACTCGCAGGACTTAACGCCCTGCAACCCTCTTGCAAAGACCAAAAAGGCGCAAGGCAGGTCTTCTGGAGAAGCGTTCCTCAACCCTTTGCGAAACGACAAGCCCGTGCTACGGACCCGTGCCAACTCGCCAAAGCGTTATTTTCTCACTCGCGCACCCATTAAGGAGTTGGTCATGGCCTCTGTAATTGCCGATAAGATCATCGAAGGACTGACCTTCGATGACGTGCTCCTCCGCCCCGGCCGCTCCGAAGTCCTGCCCAGCGACGTCGACGTGGCCACCCGGCTGACCCGGACCATCCGCCTCAACATGCCGATCATCGCCTCCGCCATGGACACGGTGACGGAAGCCCGCATGGCGATCGCTATGGCCCAGAACGGCGGCCTCGGCGTGATCCACCGCAATCTAGAGCCGGAAGCCCAGGCCGAGCAGGTCCGCCTTGTGAAGCGCTATGAGTCGGGCATGGTGATGAACCCCATCACCATCCATCCGGACGAGACCCTCGCGGATGCGCTGTCGATGATGAAGCATCACGGCATTTCGGGCATTCCGGTCGTCGAGCGGGGACCGAACAACACCAAGGGCAAGCTCGTCGGCATCCTGACCAACCGCGACGTGCGCTTCGCCAACAATCCCGGCCAGAAGGTCTCCGAGCTGATGACCAAGGACCGCCTGATCACGGTCCGCGAGGGCGTGAGTCAGGACGAGGCCCGCCGCCTTCTGCACCAATTCCGCATCGAGAAGCTCCTGGTCGTTGACGACCATTACCGTTGCATCGGCCTGATCACGGTGAAGGACATCGAGAAGCAAGTCGCCTATCCCAACGCCGCCAAGGACGTGCAGGGCCGCCTTCTGGTCGCTGCCGCCACCACGACGGGCGAGCAGGGCTTCGAGCGCGCCGAGCGCCTCATCGATGCCGGCTGCGACGTGGTCGTGGTCGATACCGCCCACGGTCATTCCGTGAAGGTGCTGGAGAGCGTCACGCGGGTAAAGAAGCTCTCGAACGCCGTTCAGGTCGTCGCCGGCAACGTGGCGACGCGCGAGGGCGCCCAGGCGCTCATCGATGCCGGTGCCGATGCGATCAAGGTCGGCATCGGCCCGGGCTCCATCTGCACCACCCGCATCGTCGCAGGTGTCGGCGTGCCCCAGCTCACCGCCATCATGGAGGCCGTCGAGGCGGCCTCGCAGGCAGACGTTCCGGTGATCGCCGACGGCGGCATCAAGTTCTCGGGCGATCTCGCCAAGGCGCTCGCCGCCGGTGCCTCCTGCGCCATGGTCGGCTCGCTGCTCGCCGGCACGGACGAGACCCCGGGCGAGGTTTTCCTCTATCAGGGCCGCTCCTACAAGTCCTATCGCGGCATGGGATCGGTCGGCGCCATGGCGCGCGGCTCGGCGGACCGCTACTTCCAGGCGGAGGTGCGCGATACGTTGAAGCTCGTGCCGGAAGGCATCGAGGGTCAGGTGGCCTATAAGGGGCCGGTTTCCGCTGTGCTGCACCAGCTCACCGGTGGCCTTCGTGCCTCCATGGGCTATGTGGGCGCCGCGACCCTGCCGGAATTCCAGGAGAAGGCCCAGTTCATCCGCATCACCAGCGCGGGCCTGCGCGAGAGCCACGTTCATGACGTGACGATCACGCGGGAGAGCCCTAACTACCCGACTCGCAGCTAAGCTTGAGTCGAGTTCCCGCTTATGAGCATTACCGCCATCCTTCTCCCGGTCTATGTCCAGGTCGCGCTGACCGTCCTCCTGCTGCTCTGGATGGGCAGCTCACGGTTGTCGAGCCTGCGTACGGGCAAGGTGAAGGTGAGGGACATCGCGTTGGGCGAGCGCAACTGGCCCACGCCGATCCTGCAGGTGCAGAACGCATATCATAACCAGTTTGAGCTGCCGGTTCTGTTCTATGTGCTGGTGGTGCTGGCGCTGTTCACCCGCAAAGCCGATATGCTCTTCGTGGTGATGTCCTGGATGTTCGTGACAAGCCGCTTGGTCCATGCGGCGATCCATACGACCTCGAACAGGGTGTCGTTGCGCTTCACGGTCTTCGTGGTCGGAGTGCTGATCCTGGTGGCTATGTGGGTGATCTTCGGCATTCGGGTGCTGGCTGCCGAGACAGGCGTTTAGAAGGGACGGGATGGGCGTTGCACCCATCCCGCGCATCGCATTAGAAGCGCTTGCCGCTTTCGAGCTGGGTCTTGGCGTCGGTCTGCCTCATCGGAGGTGGGGTGAGGTCGGCAGCCGGGGCGGTGGCGCAGGCGGCGATGGCGAGGGTCAGGCCGACGGCGACGAGGCCGCGGGTCAGTCGGGTCAACATGGAAAGTGGCTCCAAAGAGAATCGTGCGATGTGCACACTCCTTAGATCCACTTTCGAACGGGACGGAAAATAGGAAACATTATGTCGTTTCTACGGCCAAGCTTGAGTGTGCTTTTTCGATGACACCCGCCGCCCGCATCTCCGCCGTTATCGAGGTCCTGGCCGATATCGAGGCCCGCCGCCGCCCGGCGACCGACGCCCTGAAGGATTGGGGCCTGTCCCATCGCTTCGCCGGCTCCAAGGACCGCGCCGCCATCGCGAGCCTCGTCTACGATGCCCTGCGCCGGAAATCCTCCGCTGCCTGGATCATGGGCGAGAGTACACCCCGCGCCGTCGTGCTCGGCATGCTGAAGCTGCAGCGCGGGCTCAATCTCGACGCCATTGCGGCTTTGTGTTCAGGCGAGCGCTTCGCCCCGGAGCCTTTGACCGCCGATGAGCGGGGGAGGTTGGAGAAAGCCGATCTCGGCAACGCGCCGGCCCCTATCGCGGGCGACTTCCCGGACTGGATCGAGCCGTCGCTGCAGCGTCTCTTCGTCGAGGATCTCGTGCCCGAGATGCAGGCGCTCACTACCCGCGCGCCGCTGGACCTGCGGGTCAATACCCTCAAGGTGTCCTCCCGCGAGGAGGCACACAACGCCCTGCCGCATCTCAACGCCATCGAGACGCCGCTCTCGCCCTTGGGCCTGCGTATCGCGCCGAGCGAGGATGGGCGCGGACCGGCTGTGCAATCCGAGCCGGAATTCCTGAAAGGCTGGATCGAGATCCAGGACGAGGGCTCGCAGCTCGTGGCGCTGCTCTCCGGTGCCAAGCCCGGCGAACAGGTGGTCGATCTCTGCGCCGGCGGCGGCGGCAAGACCCTGGCGCTGGCGGCCATGATGGAGAACCACGGCCAGATCTACGCCACCGACAATGACGCTCGTCGTCTCGCGCCCATCCATGACCGGCTGACTCGGGCAGGGGTGCGCAATGTCCAGGTCCGCACGCCGCGAGCCAAGGCCGATGCGGTGACCGATCTCGACGGCAAGATCGATTGCGTGCTCGTAGACGCGCCCTGCACCGGAATCGGCACCTGGCGGCGCAACCCGGATGCGAAATGGCGCCTGCGGCCCGGCAGCCTGGAGGTTCGGCGCAACGAGCAGGCGACGGTTCTCGACCGTGCTGCCCGGCTGGTGAAGCCCAAAGGGCGCATCGTCTATATCACCTGCTCGATCCTGCCGGAGGAGAACGACGACGCGCTCTCTGCCCTCATGGAGCGTCACAACGGCTTTTCGCCCGTGCCGGCCGACAAGGTTCTGGAGCAGGCGGGGCTCGGCGCGCTCAAGGGCTCCGTTCGCCCGACCGTACACGGGCTCCAGCTGACGCCGCATAAGACCGGGACCGACGGCTTTTATGCCGCGATCCTAGTGCGAAACCCATGAAAAGCCTCATATTTCGATTGTTGTCCCGACCCGGAAGGCCGTAAGAACCTGCCATGACCCAGACCCACGATAAAATCCTCATCGTCGATTTCGGCTCCCAGGTGACCCAGCTCATCGCACGGCGCGTGCGCGAGGATGGCGTCTATTCCGAGGTGGTGCCGTTCCAGAAGGCCGCCGAGGCGATCCGGACCATGAAGCCGAAGGGCGTGATCCTCTCCGGCGGACCGGAATCGGTCACCACTGACACTTCTCCCCGCGCACCGCAGGAGCTGTTCGACACCGGCCTGCCGATCTTCGGTATCTGCTACGGCCAGCAGACCATGGCGGCGCAGCTCGGCGGCGAGGTCGAGGGCGGGCATCATTCCGAGTTCGGCCGCGCCGAGATCGAGGTCTTCACCGAGAGCCCGCTCTTCCAGGGCGTGTGGCAGGTCGGCAAGAAATACCCGGTTTGGATGAGCCATGGCGACCGCGTCACCAAGCTCCCCGAAGGTTTTGAGGTTCTGGCCGCTTCCGAGAACGCCCCCTTCGCGGTCGTGGCCGACGAGGAGCACAAGTTCTACGGCGTGCAGTTCCACCCGGAAGTTGTGCACACGCCTCAAGGAGCCCAGCTCATCCGCAACTTCGTGCGCGACATCGCCGGTTGCAAGGGTGACTGGACCATGAAGGCCTTCCGCGAGGAGGCCATCGAGCGCATCCGCGCCCAGGTCGGCACTGGCCGGGTGATCTGCGGCCTGTCCGGCGGCGTCGATTCCGCCGTGGCGGCCGTGCTGATCCATGAGGCCATCGGTGACCAGCTCACCTGCGTCTTCGTCGATCACGGCCTGCTGCGCGCGGCGGAAGCCGAGCAGGTGGTGACGCTCTTCCGCGACCACTACAACATCCCGCTCGTCCACGTGCAGGCGCAGGACCTGTTCATTGGAGCGCTCGAAGGCGTGTCGGACCCGGAGGTCAAGCGCAAGACCATCGGCAAGCTCTTCATCGACGTGTTCGACGAGGAGGCGAAGAAGATCGGTGGCGCCGACTTCCTGGCGCAGGGAACGCTCTATCCGGACGTGATCGAGAGCGTCTCCTTCACCGGCGGTCCCTCAGTCACCATCAAGAGCCATCACAATGTCGGCGGTCTGCCCGAGCGCATGAAGATGAAGCTCGTGGAGCCGCTACGCGAGCTGTTCAAGGACGAGGTGAGGGTGCTCGGCCGCGAGCTCGGCCTGCCCGACGCCTTTGTCGGTCGCCATCCATTCCCAGGCCCGGGCCTCGCCATTCGCGTTCCCGGCACGATCACGCGCGAAAAACTCGACATCCTGCGCAAGGCCGATGCGATCTACTTGGAAGAGATCCGCAATGCCGGCCTCTACGACGAAATCTGGCAGGCCTTCGCCGTGCTGCTTCCCGTGAAGACCGTCGGCGTGATGGGCGATGCGCGCACCTACGACCATGTCTGTGCGCTACGCGCCGTCACCTCCATCGACGGCATGACAGCGGATTTCTACCCGTTCGACATGGCCTTCCTCGGCCGGGTCGCGACCCGCATCATCAACGAGGTGAAGGGCATCAACCGCGTGACCTACGACATCACCTCGAAGCCGCCCGGCACCATCGAGTGGGAGTAGGCGATGGCAGCCACGCTCTATGGCATCAAGAACTGCGACACGATGAAGAAGGCGCGTGCCTGGCTCGATGCCAAGGGTGTGCCTTACGCGTTCCATGATTACAAGGTGGAAGGTATCGACCGCGCGCGGCTGGAGACCTGGGTGCGCAGCGTCGGCTGGGAGACGCTTCTCAACCGCGCCGGAACGACGTTCCGCAAGCTGCCAGATGCAGAGAAGGAAGGCATCGATGAGCGGAAAGCGCTCGCACTGATGCTCGACCAGCCCTCCCTAATCAAGCGTCCCGTTCTCGATCTCGGCGGTCGCCTCGTGGTCGGCTTCAAGCCGGAGTTTTATGAAGAGGCGGTTCGGTAGATCTATAAACCGATCCGCTCCCACGTTGTAGTGATGTTCATTCCCTGAAGAAGAGCAGCGTGAGCAGCAGGAAAGTCGGAAGCAGGATCGCGCCCGACCAGAGCAGATAGCCGAAGAAGCTCGGCATCTTCACGCCGCCTGCGCGGGCAATCGCGTAGACCATGAAATTGGGGGCGTTGCCGATATAGGAGTTGGCGCCCATGAACACGGCGCCGGCGGAGATCGCCGTGAGTGTCAGCGCGCCCGTCGTCATGAGTTGCTGCGGATCGCCGCCGGCGAGTTCGAAGAACACAAGATAGGTCGGCGCATTGTCGAGGAACGAGGACAGGCCGCCGGAAAGCCAGAAATAGGCGGCATTGTTGGCACTGCCGTCCGGATTGGTCACGAGCGCGACGAGCGGCGCGAAGGCGCCGTCCGCGCCGGCGCGCAGCATGGCCAGCACCGAAATGATGGTGATGAAGATGCCGGCAAAGAGCTTGGCCACCTCCTTGATCGGGTCCCAGGAGAAGCCGTTCTCGATCCGGTTGGCCTTTGGCGTGGTCTTCAGCGAAGTGATGGTGACCGCAATCATGATGAGATCACGCAAGCCATTGGCGAATTCGATTTCTGTGCCGAACACGGTCATGCGGCCGAGATCGACGGTGGCGCTCATGAGAATGGCGCCGATGATGACGGCGATCAGCAGGACGTTGATGCCGCCCGTGATGCGGACCGGATTGTCTGGCGTCGGATCGGGACGGACGCGGCCTTCCTTCTTGTAGACGATGAGATCGATCGCGAAGAAGAGAGCGAGCAGGAGCACGCTGGCGACAAGGGTTGCCGGGAACAGGTGCGTGGTGGTCCAGAAGAAATCGACGCCACGCAGGAAGCCGAGGAAGAGCGGCGGATCGCCGAGGGGCGTGAGCGAGCCGCCGATATTCGACACCAGGAAGATGAAGAACACGATCACATGGACGTTGTGTCGCCGATCGTCATTGGCGCGCATGACCGGGCGGATCATCACCATGGACGCGCCCGTGGTACCGATGACGCTGGCGAGCACGGTGCCGATGGCCAGAAGGATCGTGTTCATGCCCGGCGCGCCGTGAAGGTTGCCGCGCACGAGAATGCCGCCGGCCACCGTGAACAGCGCGAGCAGCAGCAGGATGAACGGGATGTATTCGAGCAGCGCCGTGTGGGCGAGGGCGTGGAGCGCCGCTGCGGGGCCTGCGACAACGGCCAGCGGGATCAGCACCAGCAATCCCCAAAGTGCAGCGATCTTGCCCTGGTGATGCTCCCAGACATGCGGCGCGAGCAACGGGAAGAGAGCGATGGACAGGAGAATGCCCGCAAAGGGCAGCGCCCAGGCGAAGCCGAGACTCGCCCCGTCGAACTCCGCCGCGAACGCTGCCTCAGGCAGCAGGAGCAAGCCGGCAGTCAATATGAGGCTCATGGTGCGAGGCATGATCTTCGGTTCCCCCTCGGTGCCGGTCAGGCTGGCCCATCTTGTCGATTGTGCAGCGGTTTTACGGGAAGGGTGATGGTCCTGCAATGACGAGCGAGACACTCTGGTCCCTCTTGCACGACCTTCGTTCTTTCAAGCAAAAGGCGGGCCGCAAAGCCCGCCTTTTCGTCTCGTATGCGAGGCAAAGTTACTGAATCTTCGGCGGTTCGTCGAAGTTCAGGCTGGGGAGGCCGCCCGGATCGCCAGGGGCGCCGAGGCCAGGAACCAGTAGTTGGTCGAGCTTCTGCTGCACTGCTGCCGGATCGACCGCGGGGCCTGCCGCCTTGTAATGCATCACGATCTGCGGGAAGGCGATCACGATGCCCACCATGATCAGCTGAATGATCACGAAGGGTACGGCGCCCCAATAGATCTGACCCGTGGTCACCGGTTCCATCTTCTTGCCCGTGAGGCGGTCGATATACGGCACCTTGGGGGCCACCGAGCGCAGGAAGAAGAGGGCGAAGCCGAAGGGCGGATGCATGAACGAGGTCTGCATGTTCACGGCCAGGATCACGCCGAACCAGATCAGGTCGATGCCGAGCTTGTCGGCTGCGGGCCCGAGGAGCGGGATAATGATGAAGGCCAGCTCGAAGTAGTCGAGGAAGAAGGCCAGGAAGAACACCAGCACGTTCACGAAGACCAGGAAGCCGACCTGTCCGCCCGGAAGCGAGGTGAGCAGGTGCTCGACCCAGATGTGGCCGTTCACGCCATAAAAGGTGAGCGAGAACACGCGGGCGCCGATCAGGATGAAGAGCACGAAGGCGGAGAGCTTCGCGGTCGCTTCCGTGGCCTGACGCACCAGGGTCCAGTTGAACCGGGCCGGGTTGTTGTCGAGCTTGCGCTTGACGGCCGCCAGGATCACCGAGCCCAACGCGCCCATGGCGCCGCCTTCGGTCGGCGTGGCAAGGCCAATGAAGATGGTGCCGAGCACGAGGAAGATCAGCAGGAGCGGGGGCACCATCACGAAGGTAACCTGCTGTGCCATATTGGACATGAGCCGCAGGCCCGTGAACCGTTCCACGATGCCCACGATCAGCGCATAGATCGCGCCTGCCAGGATCATTTCGAAAGTCAGTGCGAGACCCTCATGGCCCTGGTTGTGCAGCACCACGTAGGCGCCGACAAGAAGGGCGACCAGGACGGCGGAGATGGCGATGCGCTTCGCGCCGAGCATCTTGTTCATGAGGGCGCAGATGAGAGCTACCACGGTGGCAACGCAGATCGTCAGGATGACGAAATCCGCACCGGCCTTGGTGTTGGTCTGCGAGAGCACGTAGTAGCCGACGAGGCCGGAGAAGACGACCAGGATGCCGAGCTGCCAGACGCCGCGCGCGCCATCGGGCTCGCGGTAGCCGATCGCCTCCGGCGGAAGGCCTGGGGCTGATTTCGGATAGATGATCGACATCAGCATGATGTAGCCGGCGTAGAGGCCGGTCAGGATCAGGCCGGGCAGGAAAGCGCCCTCGTACATGTCGCCCACCGAGCGGCCGAGCTGGTCGGCCATAACGATGAGAACGAGGGAGGGCGGGATGATCTGGGCAAGCGTACCCGAGGCCGCGATCACGCCGGAAGCCAGACGACGGTCATAGCCGTAGCGCAGCATGATCGGCAGGGAGATGAGGCCCATGGAGATCACGGAAGCGGCAACCACGCCGGTGGTGGCCGCCAGCAGCGCACCCACGAAGATCACCGCGTAGGCGAGACCGCCGCGAACCGGACCGAAGAGCTGGCCGATGGTGTCGAGGAGGTCTTCAGCCATACCTGAGCGCTCGAGCACCAGTCCCATGAAGGTGAAGAACGGGACCGCCAGAAGCACCTCGTTCGACATGGTGCCGAAGATTCGGTCGGGCAGGGCCTGGAGGAACGGCCAGGAAAGAGTGATGGTATCAGGGGCTAGCGGAGCGAGCTCTACCGCGATGAAGAAGAACAGCAATCCGTTCGCCGCAAGCGCGAAGGCGACCGGATAGCCGAGAAGAAGGAAAACCACGAGCGCCGCGAACATGATCGGCGCGAGGTTCTGGGCAATCAATGCAGCCATTGATGGAAACTCCGAAAACTAAAATCAGTCGCCGAAACGATCAGCTGATGCCGTCGCCAGGCGGCGTCGCGCCTGTGCCCGGCGTGTTGACGGTGCCGATGTCATGGATGAGGCGCTCTGCCTCGGCCTCGACACTGTGGCCGCCAGCTTCCTCATCGGCGAGCTTGCCCTGCATGATGGCGACGCGCTTGATCAGCTCGCTCAGCCACTGGAAGAACATCGAGATGAACCCGAGCAGGATGAGGCCCTTGGCTGGCCAGATCAGCAGGCCGCCGGCATTCGACGACACCTCGCCCGAACGGAACGAATTGAGGAAATATGGCACCGACAACCAAAGCAGCAGAGCCACGAAGGGGAACAGGAAGAAGAGGTGACCGAACACATCGATTCCGTCCCGCCCGCGCTTCGAGAGCCTGCTGGAGATGATGTCGATGCGGATATGCTCGTTGACCTTCAGGGTCCAGGCGGCGCAGAGCATGAACACGGCGCCGAAGAGGTACCATTGCAGCTCGAGCCAGGCATTGGACGAGACGCCGAAGATGCGCCGGATGATAGCATTGATCGCGGAGACCAGGATGGCCACCACGATGGCCCAAGCTGCGACCTTGCCGAGGCGCTCGTTGATCGAGTCGATGACACGGGATAGCCCAAGAAGTGCCGTCACCTGTCTCCCCCTTAAAACTTGTTGGTTGATAATCTTGCGGCCTTGGCTATCGGACTTGGGGCGGCGTCGCTAGTGCCGAATTAGTCTAAAGCAAGGTTTCCGCGGTCCGTAGCGGAGAAATTTTTATGCTGCAAGATACCCCATTGTTAAAAGTTTAGGCAGTCCAAGGCTTTGAGGGTAATTGGAAACTTGCGCCGTCGGCCTTTGGGCTTTTCATCTCACGGAGCCCTTCCTGTTCATACTGCTTGGTTTTCTCTGTTTGGAATGGCTATAAGTTCCTAGAGCATGGGGGCCGTTCGTGACGCTGTTGATCCTTGGACTTGCGATTTTCCTCGGCATTCATTCCTTCAGCATGGCACGGGGCAGCCGGACGGCTCTGATCGCGAGGATCGGGGAGAGGCCGTACAAAGGGCTTTATTCCCTCGTCTCTCTTCTCGGCATCGTTCTGATCGCCATCGGCTATGGCCAGTATCGCGCCGGCGGCTACATCCCGGTCTGGGATCCCCCCGTCTGGACACGCCATCTCGCGCTTCTTCTGGTCTGGCTCGCCTTCGTCTGTATTGCGGCGGCCTATCTGCCGGGGCGCATCAAGGCCCGGCTCAGGCACCCGATGCTCGCAGGCGTGAAGATCTGGGCGCTGGCGCATCTTCTCGCCAATGGCGATCTGGGCTCGATTTTGCTCTTCGGTTCCTTCCTGGTCTGGGCCGTGCTGGCCCGCATCAACGCCAAGCGCCGGGACATAGCCGCCCAGCATGGGGGTACGACGGCACCCGCCGGGTGGCGGAATGATGCACTGGCGGTGATCATCGGAACGGCGGTCTATCTGGCCTTTGTGTTCTGGCTCCACCCGTGGTTGATCGGAGTTCCCGTCCTGCCCATGCGGGCATGAACCCTCTCGCCTTGCGCGGTTGTGTGTGTTAGGCGACCTCCTTCGATTGCAGGAGGCGGCCATTGGGCCGCATGAGTGAGACGATGGCCCCGAACGACGAGTTCATTCGCGAAGTCGATGAGGAATACCGCCGCGATCAGATGGCTCAGATCTGGAAGCGCTACAATGGAATCATCATTGGCGTGGTGGTGCTGGTCGTTGTTGGCGTGGGCGGCTGGCGCTTCTGGCAGCACACCCAGGAGACCCGTGCTCAGGAAGCCGCTGTGCGCTACGAGGAGGCCTTGCGCCTCTCCTCGGAGGACAAGGGACAGGAAGCACAAGCCGCCTTCGAGAATGTCGTGAAGGAAGATGGCGCCACCGGCTACGCGATGCTTGCCCGCTTCCGCCTCGCGGCCGAGATGGGCGCTCAGAATGCGGAGAACGGCGCTTCGGCCTTCGACGCGCTCGCCAACGATGCCTCTGTGCCTGCGCTCTGGAAGGACTTGGCGCGCCTTCGCGCAGCATGGCTGCGCATCGACACGGCCGAGCCCGCCAAGCTGCGTCAGGCCGTAGAGCCCTTGGCGGTGCCGTCCAACGCCTGGCGCCATTCTGCAAGGGAACTCTTAGGCTTATCCGGCCTTAAGGCCGGTGATATGGATTATGCCGGTCGTTGGTTCGACCAGATCGCCGCCGATCGCGAGACGCCTTCCTCCTTGAGGCAGCGCCTTGCCATCTACACCGCCCTCGTGGCGGGCGGTCCGGTGCAGGCGACCCAGTAAGATAGGACAAGACATGACGGCGACCGTCGCCATTGTTGGGCGGCCGAATGTCGGCAAATCGACTCTCTTCAACCGCCTCGTCGGCAAGAAGCTGGCGCTTGTGGACGACCGACCGGGCGTGACCCGCGACCGGCGCGAGGGCGAGGCCAAACTCGGCGATCTCGAATTTCGCATTATCGATACGGCGGGCTTGGAGGAAGCGACCGAGGAGTCGCTTCTCGGCCGCATGCGTGCCCAGACGGAAGCCGCCATTGGCGATGCCGATGTCATCCTCTTCATTATCGATGCTCGCGTCGGGATCCTGCCGGCTGACCGGCCCTTCGCCGAGATGGTGCGCCGCTCAGGCAAGCCGGTGATCCTTATCGCCAACAAGGCCGAGGGATCCGGCGGCATGGCGGGCGCCTATGAAGCCTTTTCGCTCGGCCTCGGCGAACCGATTCCGCTCTCCGCCGAGCACGGTGAGGGCATGGCCGACCTCTTCGAGGCCCTGATGCCTCACTTCCCCAATCCGGACGAGATGGAGGAGGAAGAGGATGACCCGAACAAGCCGCTGCAGGTCGCCATCGTCGGGCGTCCGAATGCGGGCAAGTCGACGCTCATCAACCGCATGGTCGGCGAGGATCGCCTGCTCACGGGGCCCGAGGCCGGCATCACCCGCGATTCCATCTCGCTCGATTGGGAATGGCGTGGACGTCCCATAAAACTCTTCGACACGGCGGGTCTGCGCAAGCGCGCCCGGGTTGAGGACAAGCTCGAAAAGCTCTCCGTCGCCGACGCGCTGCGCGCCGTGCGCTTCGCCGAGGTGGTGGTGGTGCTGCTCGACGCCACGATCCCGTTCGAGAAGCAGGACCTCTCCATCGTCGATCTGGTGGAGCAGGAGGGCCGGGCTCTCGTGATCGGCCTCAACAAGTGGGATCTCGTCGCCGATCAGAAGGGCCTGCTTGCGGACCTGAAGGAAAAGGCTGCCCGCCTGCTGCCGCAGGTGCGCGGCGCGCCGGTGGTGCCGCTCTCAGGTCTCGCCGGCAGCGGCATCGATCCGCTCATGAAGGCGGTATTCCAGGTTTACGAGACGTGGAACACGCGCATCCCGACCGCGAAGCTCAATCAATGGCTCACCGAGGCGCTGGAAGCCAACCCGCCGCCCGCCGTTTCCGGCCGCCGGATCAAGATCCGCTACATGACGCAGGTGAAATCACGCCCGCCGCATTTCGCCGTGTTCGGCAACCAACTCGACGCTCTGCCGAAGAGCTACACACGCTATCTCGTCAACGGCCTGCGTGAATCCTTCGACCTTCCCGGCACCCCGATCCGTGTGTCCCTGCGGATGGGCCAGAATCCGTTCGATAAAGAACGGAAATAGAGGCGTTCCACCAACCACCGTGTCATCCCCGGCGGTCCGAAGGATCGGAAGGGGGGCCACTCATACGTTCGGCGCTATGGATTCCCTTCCTTTTCGCTACACTTCGGCCGGGAATGACAATCTTCCGGCCGCCGCGGCGAGCAAACTAGGGTCGATTCGCAGTCGCTCGGCGGAGCGGTCGCGGCAACGTGGCGACATTGGTTGAAATCAACGGCACGAATTCCTTGATCGGCGCGGGGCGGCCGAACAGGTAGCCCTGAGCCTCGGCGCAGCCCTCGAGCCCGAGGAAGCGCAGTTCCTCGGAGGTCTCGACGCCCTCGGCGATCACGGGGAGTCCCAGACCGCGGCCGAGTCCGAGCACGGCGCGCACGATCGCGGCCGCCTGCGGGTTCGTGTGAACCGCCTGGATGAAGGAGCGGTCGATCTTGATCTTGTCGAACGGGAAGGCGCGCAGATTCGAGAGCGAGGAATAGCCGGTCCCGAAATCGTCCATGGCGATATTGACGCCGAGCCCTTTCAGCTTCTGTAGCATCAGGAGAGCGCGGTTCGGGTCGCGGATCAGAGCCGTCTCGGTGATCTCGATCTCTAGCCGCTCCGGCGGCAGTCCTGTCTCCTTAAGCGTGCGCTGGACGAAGTCCACGAAGCCGTCGCTGGTCAGCTGCAGCGCCGACACGTTGACTGCGACGGTCAGCGGCCGCATCCAAGTGGCGGCCTCGCGGCAGGCTTCCCGCATCACCCACTCGCCGATCTTCAGGATCAGTCCGCTGTCCTCCGCGATCTGGATGAAGATCGAGGGCGGGACATTGCCGCGCGTCGGATGCGTCCAACGGAGTAGAACTTCGAACCCGTTGACCTCTCCCGTGTCGACCTGCGCCTGCGGCTGATAAACGAGGCTCAGTTCGTCGTTGGCGACCGCGCTGCGCAGATCGTGCTCGATGCTGCGGCGTTCACGAATCTGCGCGCCCATGGCCGCCTCGAAGAAGCGATAGATACCCTTTCCCTCGGTCTTGGCACGGTACAGGGCTGCATCGGCGCTGGAGAGGAGTTCCGTGCGATCTTTTCCATCGGACGGATAGAGCGCGATGCCGACGCTGACGGAGACGAGACCGGACGGAACCCCTTCCTCGTCCCATTTGAGGTTCTTCAGAATCGTGTCGGCCAGAATCCCCACCTGGGCGGGATCCGTCACATGAGGTGCGATGATGGCGAATTCGTCACCGCCGAGACGTGCCAGCATCTGTCCATCGCCGAGAGCTGCCGAGAGATGCTTTGCGATATCCTGCAGCAGTCGGTCGCCGGTGGCATGCCCGTAGAGATCGTTGACCTCCTTGAAGCCGTCGAGATCGAGGCACAGCAGCGCCATCTGCCGCTTCGTTCGCCGGTGCAGGCGAATTTCTCGGTCCAGGCGATGATCGAAGCTTGCGCGGTTGTCCAGACCGGTGAGCGGATCGTGATGGGCCAGATAGCGGATCTGGGCTTCTGCATTCCTGCGGTCGCGAAGATCGCGGAAGGCGACCACGTTGTGTGGAGCGCCGTTGTAATTGATCTGTCGAGCGATCAGCTCGACGGGCAGCAGGGTACCATCTGCGTTCCGTAGGTCGGTTTCGATGGCCTGTCCCAGGGACGCGAACAGCTTATCCCGCTTGGAGCTGTCGGGAATCCATGCGGCCAGGGTCTGGCCCACGATCTGTTCGGATTTGAGGCCAGTCAGCCGTGCGAAGCTCTGGTTGACCGTCATGATGGTGTCGCCGTCGCAGAGCACGAGCCCCTCGACGGCCGCATCGGTGAGATCGCGCATGCGCTCCATTTCAAGATAGGCGCGCCGGCGTTCCCGGATGTCGAGCCACAGGGCAACGACGGCGAGCAGAAGAATGGCAAGGCTGACGAACGCGACGCCGATGGCGAGCTATTCCGTGCGGAGGGACGAGGGCGACAGCGCGATGCTGGGATCGGGCGTGATCGCGACCGCGCCCATGGCGGTGAAATGGTGGCTGCAGATCGCGAGCGTGAGCAGCAGCGCACCCACGACCTTGGAGGGAAGCGAAAAACTGCTTAGCGCCACGAACAAGGCGCCCGCGCCGATCACCGCTCCAAGCAGGATCGAGGTCGTTACCAGAGCCCAGTTCCACGCGATGGTGCCGGCGACCTCGAAGGCCGCCATGCCGGTATAATGCATCACGGCGATGCCGCCGCCGACGATGGCGCCGCCGATCAGGGGCCCTGCCACCAGGCCCCGCAGGAGCGCGATGCCGAGACCGATGCCGGTGAGCATGACGGCGGCGACCAGAGAGATGATTGTCAGCGAGACGTTGTAGGCGGTCGGCAGGGATGGGGAGAAGGCCAGCATCGCAATGAAATGCGTGGCCCAGATGCCAACGCCCGTCGACGCGGCTGCGATGCCGAGCCAGGCGATGCGGCTGTTGCGATCCGAGCGGCGCACATGATGCAGCAGATTGACACCGGTCAGCGATGCCAGGGCACAGACTAGGGCTGCCAGAGCGACAAGCCGGAGATCGTGTGTGGCAATGATGCAATCGTAAACGGTGAGCATAATGGGCCTTTGCAGGCTTTACGCCGCAGCGATGCCATCGCGGGCGAGGGAGGCCTGTCGAAAAACAGAGATGAGGAATGAGACAATCCGGTCTTTCACCGGTATGGCGGTGCGGCATCATGCCTTTGGATCGGCATCACGCGCGTGAACCCCAATCCGCCATGAATAACGGGGATTTAACCCGCCCCGTAAGATGAGGAAACGCCTCCGCGAGTCAACAAGGGCGGAGAGGATGACGCTCCTATCGGGAGATAGGGTTAATGGTGGATGATTTGCAGATGCTGTCTTCACTTGAGCAAGCTCGCGCACCCCGGTCCGGAAGATCAAGTTATAACATCTTCAAAACGTCCCCGACGCCCCCGGCGGGGCGACAGCGAGAGGCTGGGCACCAATTAGACCGGTGATACGCCCTGCATCAGGCGGGGCGCGCCGACGCGCGGGAGAACGCCTTCGCGCATGACGATCCGGCGCAAGGGACCGATATTGCTCAAGGCCAGAAGCCCAGCGCCGCGCAGGAAATCGGTTGGGATCATGCCGGTGAGCAGCGTTCGGTTGAGACCGTCCACAGCTGCCGTACGCAACCGGACATCGAGATCCCGGCCGCGCTGATACTGCGTCAGGGTCTGATCCGATCCGGGGGCGTGACCCTCATCCCCTCCATCGATGATGGCATCCCTCAACGACGCGACATCGCGGAAGCCGAGATTGAGGCCCTGAGCGCCAATGGGCGGGAAGACATGCGCGGCCTCTCCAACGAGGGCCAGGTTTCGCGACCCGTAGCGATTGACCGACAGGCCGCTCATCGGCACGAGCCCGCGCGGACCGTCGATACGCATGGCGCCGAGATGCGACTGCGCCTGCCGCTCGATGGCAAGGGCCAGGGCAGCATCGTCGAGGTTCGAGAGGCGCTCCGACTCCTCCTCGCTCGTTACCCAGACAAGGCTCGAGCGGCGGCCGGGCAGGGGCACCAGGGTGAAGGGTCCGTGACGGGTGTGGAATTCGGTCGAGGTTTCCCGGTGGTCCCGATCATGGGCCAGGATCGCCGTCACGGCCGATTGCGGATAGGACCAAGTTTGAGTGCTGATCCCGGCGATCTGGCGCAGCTTGGAATTCCTTCCATCCGCCGCAACCACGAGGCCGGTCCGGATCGAAGTGCCATCGGCAAGGGCGAGGGTTGCTCCCGCCTCGTCGGTTGTGAAGCCGGTCGCGAATTCCGGAATGAGGGTCAGATGTTCGCGGGACCGGGCTGCCTCGGCGAGCGTCTCGACGAGAGCGACGTTCTCGATGTTCCAGCCGAAGGCGTCGAGGCCGATCTCGCCGGCCCGGAAGGAGGCCGGGGGGGGGCGGAACAGGCTGCCCGTATCGTCGATGATGCGCATGGTTTCGAGCGGCGCCGCAACGGAGGCGACTGAAGGCCAGACGCCAAGCGCTTCCAGAAAGCGCACCGACCCGTTGAGCAGGGCGACCGTCCGTCCATCCCGGCGAACATCGAGGCCGCCGATGAGAACAGTGTTGTAGCCGTCACGGGCGAAGGCGAGCGCAGCGCTCAAGCCCACAGCTCCGGTGCCGACGACGGCGATGTCATAGGTGTTATCGGTCACGGGGCTCTCTCACCACCAGGTTGTGGACGGTTCGCGGACTCACAATAAACCACGGATTCGGCATTGCCGACCGGCGCGCCGCTTCCCTATGATCGTTCCACAACGGAAGCGCACACCCGTACGGCCCTTGCCAAGAGCCGCACGGGCCGTCATCCATGTGCAAATTCCTAGCCCGCCGCAACCCTTAAGTCAGAGTCGCTTGTGTGAAGCCAGACGTATCACCATCGGGGCCGCCCCTCGTCGAACTTCAAGGGATCAGCAAGCGCTATGGCGACCTTCTCGCCAATGACGGAATCAACCTCGCCATCGAGCCGGGCGAGATCCATGCCCTTCTGGGGGAAAACGGCGCCGGCAAGTCGACTCTGGTCAAGATTCTCTACGGCGTCATCGAGCCGAGCGCCGGGGAGATCCGTTGGGAAGGCAGGCCCGTTTCCATTGGCTCTCCGGTCGAGGCGCGGAATCTCGGCCTCGGCATGGTGTTCCAGCATTTCTCGCTGTTCGACGAATTGACGGTGGCTGAGAACATCGCGGTGGCTCTGTCGGGCGAGTGGAGCCTGTCGACGGTCCGCAGCAAGCTGGGCGAGATCAGCCGGACCTATGGCTTGGCGCTTGATGCCGACCGGGCGGTCTGGACGCTCTCGGCGGGCGAACGCCAGCGCATCGAGATCGTCCGCTGCCTGCTTCAGAATCCGAGGCTGCTGATCCTCGACGAGCCGACCTCGGTTCTCACGCCGCAAGAAGCCGAGCATCTCTTTACCACCCTGGACCGACTCTCGGACGAGGGCTGCTCCATTCTTTACATCTCCCATAAGCTGGAGGAGGTGCGCCGCCTGTGCCGCCGCGCCACGATCTTGCGGGCCGGGCGCGTGGTCGCCACCATCGATCCACGGGCGAAAAACGCCCGCGAGATCGCCGCATTGATGGTCGGTAACGAGGTCGGCGAGGTCCGCACCGACGCGCCGCATCATGTCCAGGGCGAGGTGCTCAAGGTCTCGAACCTGTCCATGCCTCCCGCCGGATTGCACGGACAGGCTTTGCGCGCCATCGATCTCGTTGCTCGAGCCGGTGAGGTCGTGGGCATTGCTGGCGTCGCGGGCAACGGGCAGAGCGAGTTGTTTGCGGCGCTGTCAGGCGAGCGCCTGGCGGACCGGCCCGATGCCATCGTCATCGCAGGGAAGCCTGCAGGCACCTTGAACATCGACGCTCGGCGCCGGTTGGGGGCCGCCTTCGTGCCGGAGGAACGCTTGGGCCATGCGGCAGCACCGACCCATCGCCTGAGCGAGAATACCCTGATCTCCCATGCCGCCGCGGAAGTGAGCCGCTCGGGCTTTATTCTCGTGAACGCTGCCAAGCGACTGGCCCGCTCGATCATCCAGAGCTTCGACGTGCGCACGCCCGAGGGCGATCCACAGGCGCGCAAGCTCTCCGGTGGCAACCTGCAGAAATTCGTGATCGGCCGCGAGATCATCCGCAAGCCGAAGCTCATCATCGTCGATCAGCCCACATGGGGCGTGGACGCAGGAGCCGCGCGTCTCATTCGTCAGGCACTCGTCGATCTCGCCCGTGCGGGCAGCGCTGTTGTCGTCGTGAGCCAGGATCTCGACGAGCTGTTCGAGACGGCGGATCGGATGGCCGTCATCCACCAGGGCCATTTAAGCCCGCTGAAACCGGTCGGTGAATGGACCAAGGAAGCCATCGGTCTCGAAATGCTCGGTGTCGCACAAGCCCAAGGGGATGCTCATGCGCTTTGAGCTGACGCCCCGTCCCAGCGTATCTCCCGTCATGCGGGCGCTTGCTCCAGTCGCGGCCTTCGTGACCGCCTTCCTGATCGCCGGCTTCGTCATCTGGCTGATGGGGCGCTCGCCCATCGCGGCATTCGACGTCTATGTGCTCCAGCCCCTGAGCGATCCCTGGTCTTTGCAGGAGCTGCTCGTCAAGGCGACGCCATTGGCGCTGATCGCCATCGGCCTGTCCTATTGCTTTCGCGCCAATCTCTGGAACATCGGCGCGGAAGGCCAGTATGTGATTGGCGCCGTACTCGGCAGCTGGCTTGCGCTTAGGACCCATGGCACCGATGCCGGAGCCTGGGTGCTGCCGCTCATGCTGCTGCTCGGCATTATCGGCGGTGCGCTCTACGGGTTGATCCCGGCCTTCCTGAAGACTCGGTTCGGCGTCAACGAGATCCTGACCAGCCTCATGCTGGTCTATGTGGCGCAGCTCATCCTCGATTATCTCGTGCGCGGCCCGTGGCGCGATCCAAAGGGTTTCAACTTCCCGCAATCGGTCACCTTCGATCCGTCGGCGACGCTTCATCCCGTGCTTGAAGGGGGGCGCGTCCACTTCGGAACCGTGTTCGCCCTGATCGCCGTTCTGCTGACCGCCGTGATCCTCGGGCGGACCCTGTTCGGTTATCGGCTCAAACTGACCGGTGACGCGCCTCGCGCGGCGCGGTTTGCCGGATTCAGCTCCAAGTCGACGACCATGGCGGTCTTTGCCATCTCGGGTGGCTTGGCCGGGTTGGCCGGAATTTCCGAGGTCTCAGGCCAGATCGGACAGCTCCAGCCCTCGATCTCGCCCGGCTACGGCTTCACGGCCATCACCGTGGCCTTCCTTGGCAGGCTCAACCCCGTCGGCATCCTCATTGCGGCGCTCGTCGTCGCCCTGACCTTCATCGGCGGCGAGAGCGCTCAGATCCTTTTGAAGCTGCCGCTTGATCTCACGCAGGCCTTCCAGGGTATCCTGCTGCTCTGCGTGCTGGCAGCCGATGCGCTGGTGAGCTACCGCATTCGTTTCGTCACACGGGGAGGGGGTAAGTGACCACTTTCGAGGCCATCCTTCTTACCATCGTCACGGCCTCCACGCCTCTCCTGATCGCAGCCCTGGGCGAATTGGTGACGGAACGCTCCGGCGTCCTCAACCTCGGTGTCGAGGGTATGATGGCGATGGGGGCGGCCTGCAGTTTCGCCGCCGCCGTCACCTTCGACTCGACGCTGCTCGGCGTTGCCGCCGGAATGCTGGCCGGGACCCTGATGGCCGCCCTGTTCGCCCTCGTGGTGCTGGGCTTTGCCGCGAACCAGGTCGGATCGGGCCTTGCGCTGACCATCTTCGGCCTCGGCTTGTCCGGCCTGATCGGCGCTCCCTTCGTCGGTGCGAGGCGCGATCCTATCCAGCACATCGACATTCCGCTCCTGAGCGATATCCCCGTGATCGGGCGCCTGTTTTTTGAACAGGACCTCTTCGTCTACGCCTCGATCGCGCTCACGATTCTCGTGGCCATCTACCTCACCCGGACCCGCTCCGGCCTGGCCCTGCGCTCGATCGGCGAGAACCATACCTCGGCCAATGCGCTAGGTCTGCCGGTCTGGCGCGTGCGCTTCCGGGCCATCTTGTTCGGCGGCGCATGTGCCGGCCTGGCGGGGGCCTATCTCGCCCTTGTCTACACCCGGTTCTGGTCGCCCGGCATGACGGCGGGACGCGGCTGGATTGCCCTTGCCCTCGTGGTCTTTGCCGCTTGGCGGCCGGGTTGGGTGCTGGTCGGCGCCTACATCTTCGGAGCCGCCACGGTGCTCCAGCTGCACGCCCAGGCTGCGCAGTTCGGGGTGCCCTCTCAGCTGCTCTCAGCGGTGCCGTATCTGGCGACAATCATCGCCCTGCTGCTCCTGTCCCTACGCCGCGGCAGAGCTATCGGAGCGCCCGGATCTCTCGGTGTACCGTTCGTGCCTGACCGGTGAGCAAAGTGATGTTAATCTGACCAAAGTGTAGGCAGAGGAATTCTTGCCAGAAGCCTTCAGACCTGCGACGGAGTGTTTGAAATCCAACCTCGAGGGAACGAGCATGTTTTCAGGGAAAGTCTTTGGGGCCGTGGCGGGGGCGACGGTCCTGGCTCTGTCCGCGACCGGCGCATTCGCGCAGGCGAAGGACAAGATCAAGGTCGGCTTCATCTATGTCGGTCCGGTGGGCGACCATGGCTGGAGCTACCAGCACGATCAGGGTCGCCAAGCGATCGAAAAGGCCTTTCCGGACAAGGTGACGACCACCTTCGTGGAGAGTGTGCCGGAGGCCGATTCCGAGCGTGCCATCGAGCAACTCGCCCGCACCGGCCATGACCTGATCTTCACGACCTCCTTCGGCTTCATGGAGCCGACTGTGCGGGTCGCCAAGAAGTACCCGAACATCAAGTTCGAGCACGCGACAGGCTTCAAGCGCGCTCCGAACCTCTCGACCTATGCGGCAAAGTTCCACGAGGGCCGCTACATTACCGGCGTTATTGCCGGCAAGATGACCAAGGCCAACACTATCGGCTATGTCGGCGCCTTCCCGATCCCGGAAGTGATCGCCGGTATCAACTCCTACTTCCTCGGCGCGCAGTCGGTAAACCCGAACGTCAAGATCAAGGTCGTGTGGGCGAACTCCTGGTATGACCCTGCGAAGGAAGGCGATGCCGCCAAGGCTCTGCTCGACCAGGGCGTCGACGTGATGGCGCAGCACACGGACAGCCCGGCCCCGCTCCAGGCAGCCGAAGCTCGCGGCAAGGTCGGCTTCGGCCAGGCCTCCGACATGGCGCGCTTTGCTCCTAAAGGGCAGCTGACCGCCATCGTGGACAACTGGAGCGACTACTACGTCGCGCGAACCAAGGCCGTTCTCGATGGCACCTGGAAGTCGGAAGATACCTGGGGCGGTCTGAATGCCCATATGGTCGTGATGTCGCCCTACAAGAACATGCCCGACGACGTGAAGAAGATGGCCGAGGAAACCGAAGCCGCGATCAAGTCCGGAGCGCTCAACCCCTTCAAGTGCCCGGTCATCGGCCAGGACGGCAAGGAGATCGAGTGCAAGGGCAAGGGCGCGCTGTCCGACGAGCAGGTGCTCGGCATGAACTTCTACGTAAAGGGTATCGACGACAAGATCCCGCAATAAGCTGGAAGCAGGCTTGGATTGGAACGAGGGCGGCCGGGCGACCGGCTGCCCTTTTCATTGCGATCTCTATATTCATCATCAGACATGCAGAGGATGAAGAATGGTCGAACGGGCGACGATTAAACCGGGTGAGAACGACATTCTCATCGTCGTGGATGTTCAAGTCGACTTCCTGCCGGGCGGAGCGCTCGCCGTGCCTGACGGCGATGCGGTGATCGAGCCCATCAATCGGCTCGCGAAAACCTTTCGCCATGTGGTGCTGACGCAGGACTGGCATCCGGTAGGGCATGCCTCCTTCGCCTCGAGCCATCCTGCCAAGCAGCCCTTCGAGATGACCGACCTGCATTACGGTCCGCAGGTGCTCTGGCCGGATCATTGCGTGCAGGGAACTCCTGGCGCCGAGATCGCGCCGGAACTCGATATCCCGCATGCGCAGCTCGTCATCCGCAAAGGCTACAATGCGGGGATCGACAGCTATTCTGGATTCAAGGAGGCGGACCGGCAGACCTCGACTGGGCTTGCGGGCTATCTGAAGGAGCGCGGGTTCCGCCGCGTATTCTGCGCGGGGCTGGCGCTCGATTTCTGCGTCGCCTGGACGGCCCTCGACGCCGCGGAGGCCGGGTTTGAGACCTACCTGATCGAGGATGCCTCCCGGGCCATCGACACGAACGGTTCGCTTGAGAAAGCGCGGCAGGATTTGAAGACTGCCGGCGTTCAGACGATCAAGAGCGATCAGATTGCGGGTGCTTGAACACTCGCACTGACACTAAGACTGTTCCGGACTTGATCTGAGGCATTGCTCGGCTGTCATCTCCGGCGCCCCAAAGGGCCGGGAAGGAGACCCATAGCGCCGAGCGTGCGAGTGGCTTCCCATCCCCTTCGCTCCGGCCGGGGAATGACACTGCGGCGCTCAAGCTCATCGGGATCACCGGCATAAGGCCGATGATGACGTAGCGGGAGTCGCAAACCGCTTGCAGACTACTTAAACCGCCGTCCCGTGTAGGTCGTACTCGTCCGAGCTCTCGATCTTCACGTTGACGATCTCGCCTGGCTTCAGCGGCGTCTTCGAGGCCACGTAGACGGAGCCGTCGATCTCGGGAGCGTCGTATTTGGTGCGGCCAGTGGCGACCGTGGCGCCCTGCTCGTCGATGATGACGGGCAGCGTCTTGCCGACCTTGCCCTTGAGGATCTTGGCACTCACCTTCTGCTGGGTCTGCATGAAGCGGTGCCAGCGCTCTTCCTTGATCTCCGGCTTAACCGCACCATCGATGTCGTTGGCGGGCGCGCCTTGCACCGGCTCGTACTGGAAGCAGCCGGCCCGGTCGATCTTGGCGTCCTTCAGCCATTGCATGAGGAAATCCACGTCCTCTTCCGTCTCGCCAGGGAAGCCGACGATGAAAGTCGAGCGGATGGCCAGATCCGGGCAGATCTCCCGCCACTTACGGATGCGCTCCAGGGTCTTCTCCTGATTGCCGGGGCGGCGCATGGACTTCAGCACGCGCGGCGAGGCGTGCTGGAAGGGGATGTCGAGGTAGGGAAGGATCTTGCCTTCGGCCATCAATGGGATGACCTCGTCCACGTGCGGGTAGGGGTAGACGTAATGCATGCGCACCCACATGCCGAGATCACCTAGCTCCCTGGCGAGTTCGAAGAAGCGGGTGCGGACCTCCCGGTCCTTCCACAGGCTCGGCTGGTACTTGATGTCGAGGCCGTAGGCGCTGGTGTCCTGCGAGATCACCAGGAGTTCCTTGACTCCGGCCTTGGCGAGCTTCTCGGCCTCGCGCAACACGTCGGCAATGGGACGGCTGACGAGATCGCCGCGCAGCTTGGGGATGATGCAGAAGGAGCAGCGGTTGTTGCAGCCCTCGGAAATCTTCAGATAGGCGTAGTGCCGCGGCGTCAGCTTCACGCCCTGGGGCGGGACGAGGTCGATGAAGGGGTCATGGGCAGGCGGCACGGCTTGATGGACGGCCGAGACGACGGATTCGTAAGCCTGGGGACCGGTGATGGCGAGCACATTCGGGAAATGCTCGCGGATCTGCTCCGGCTCGGCGCCCATGCAGCCGGTGACGATGACCTTGCCGTTCTCGGCCATGGCCTCGCCGATGGCCTCCAGGGACTCGGCCTTGGCGCTGTCGAGGAAGCCGCAGGTGTTGACGATGACCACGTCGGCCCCGTCATGCTCCTTGGTGAGCTGGTAGCCCTGGGCGCGAAGCTGGGTGATGATGCGCTCGGAATCGACCAGGGCCTTAGGGCAGCCCAGAGACACGAACGAGACTTTCGGCGCGGGAGCATTCATCCGCCAAATCCACTCTTCAATCGAAACTGACATCCGTGAGGCGCCTGGCCTAAGGCCTCATCATTGCGAATTCACGGCGGGGAAACCTGTCGATCGAGGGCAGGAACACTTTGCACATCGGGGGGCACCGCCCTTAAGATCTGCCGATTGTGTCGCCTGGATCGATCCAGCGCCTCGCGCAGGCGCCCCAGAACAACAGAAGCGCGCGACTTAAGACGCGCGTGTGCCTTTACAACACCGGGTCCGCCTTTACAACATCCGGCTTTGACGCGGGCCTTCGTTGCCGCTGGTCGGCCCTTTCCGAGCTCCTGCCTGGCGATCTTCCGGTCGACCTGATGACGAAAATCCGAAGCTTGACCTTGTCTCCATGGGAGACGATGCGGGGCTTGGTATCGAGCAGGAAGAGGACTCCGAGCCGGATGTTCTTCAGGAAGATCAAGGAGAGGGGCGGCATTGGACCGGATATGGTGAGCGCCGGTGACGAAGGGTTGTTCCTGAAACGCTCGTTGGCGAAGGCATCCTCAACCCCGAAAGCTCGTTGCTCCGGATTGTTTAATTACAGAAAGCGATCTCTCGCGGGGTTATCGCATGGTATCGAGCCGGCCTCTTCACGACGTAACGTCTGATGAGCCTGCGCAGTACTCCGCAGAAATTCCGAGGTACCTCAGGAGATGCCAGCCTACTATTGTTGTAGCTCCAAGTTGCACGATCCTGCGTGTGGCAGAGGCTATGACGATAAGGCATTGTAGATCAACTTGCTTTTTGAGCGCGAAGTGCGTTCTCCCGCGCCGCCCTGCGGAGGGAATTCTCATGACGCTGAGAGACGAGGTTTTGCTGATCAGTTTGCCGAAGACCTCAGGCAGTCAGGTTGGCTTGTTTCTTCCTACCTATCCGTGGTCAGAGCAGGCCAGCAGGCATGAAGTATCAAGATAATACTGTTATCCCCGGCCTTGCTGGTGCAAGTTCCTCGCTGGGGCATTCAGGCAGCGCCGGAGATCAGAGTTATCAGACGCCATTTTTGCTTGGAAGAGGTCAGCAAAGGGTGTCCGAGCCGCGATCGCAAACCGTGGATCGAGGAGAGGCCAAACAGGATCCAAGCGATGGCCTCGGAGAGCGCCTGTTTTACGAGCCGAACCGCTCCGGTAATGAGGGAGCGACAACCGGCGATCTTGAACACTTTGGCCGGATTGTCGGCGCCATCAAGCGTCAGTTCTGGCTGATTGCAGCCCTAAGTTTCTGCATCTCGCTGCTCACTTTAGCTATAATTCTGGCTCTCCGCCCTCAATATACTGCGACCACGCTTCTGGTTGTCGACCCAAAGGATGGGCACAGTACTGTTAGCTCCGACACGGGGGGCACATCGGTCTCTTCCGTCAGTGTCGATAGTGAAGTCGAGATGATGAAGTCGACAAAGCTTGCGCAACAGGTTGTTCGCCGACTTGATCTTGCAAAAGATCCAAGATTTGTGAAAGCGTCTTCCCCGACGTCAGGTTCTTCAGGAGGTTTTCCCGGCATTCTTAGGGCGCTTCTGCCGACTACGGGTGATTCGTTGGGCGAGGCCGAGTCTTCCGAAACTCAGGCAGACTCAAGGATAGAATCGTCAGAGAACGAAGGACTGCAAGGAAAGCGTCCTGGCAACGCTAATGCAATCGCAGCTCAGGCTTTGCAGAAGATGACCAGTGTTCGGCGACGTGGACTGACAAACGTCATTGCTCTCGACATCACCATTGATAACGCGAACGATGCTGCACGACTCGCGAATGCTTATGCCGAAACATACATCGAGGAACAAATCGACGCTAAGCTTCGCGCAGCGGGGCATGCGGCGGCTGCACTCGCCAAACGTGTCTCTGAACTGGGCGAAGCCTTGCGGCGTTCCGAAAGCCAAATCAAAGCATTCGCTTTGGCACAGGCTTCTCAGTCGAGCGATGAGACGGCTCGCCGTGACATCGACCGTTTACAAGCAAACATCACAGTTGTTACCCGAGAGGCTAACTCCCAGGCAAACAAGCTGCGGGAGGTCGACAGCCTTATGTCATCGGGTAACTATGCGACACTCGGAAAAATTCTCGAAGCTCCCGAGATCGCTTTACTCGACGAGCAGCGTCGCTCCCTTGAGCAGCGACTCCAGCATCCTTCTGACGGGGAGACGGATGTCTCGCCCGTCCGGCAGCGTCACGAGCTGGTGAACGCGCAGCTGCAGACAATTGTCAATCAGCGCGTAGATGGCCTTCGCCAAAAATCAAGGGCCAGCACCGAACAGCTTGCCAATCTCCGGAAAGAGTTGGAACAGACCGTTAGAAAATCTGATCTCTCCACTGACACCTCTGTCCAACTCTTCCGGCTTCAACAGGAGGCCACTGCTAATCGCCAGCTTTATCAAGATTATCTTGGCCGCCTAAAGGCGCTGACGCAGCAGCGCAACATTCTAAGTCCCAATGTTTATGTGGCCGCGGAAGCTGGCGTCCCTCCTTTCAGGAGTTTCCCTCCACGCACTCTGCTGCTGGCATTCGGCAGCATCGCCGGTTTGGTTATAGCTGTCGGAGTAGGCTACCTACGCGATAACTATCCACGGAATGTCAAATTCGCTCGTGATCTGGTCGCTATCTCGCAAGTTCCCAATGTTGGCGTAGTCCCAATCGCAAAGCGAATGAAAGGGCGCAGACCTGATGACGAGATCTACAAAAATCCTTTATCGGAATATTCTGAAGCGATCCATCGGATAAGAGTGTCTCTGAACCTCATCGTAAATAAAGGTTCTGGATGCAGGTCGGTCCTGATAACTTCGGTAGATCGCAAGGAGGGACGATCAACTCTGGCCTTGTCGCTGGCGCGCGACGCGGCACGCAGCGGTCTCAAAGTAGTTTTGCTCGATTGTGATCTGCGAAACCCAAATCTGCATTCTATGTTGGGGCTTGCGAGAGGTGATGGAGTCGGCCAGATACTTCCCTCGTCCGAAGGACTGATAGCGCCGTCTGTGATTAAGGCAGACCCGCATTCGACGTGTTCAATCATCACCAGCGGCGAGGTGGATGATACTACACTCGCTCAGCTACTTCAACATAATCGATTAGGCGAGCTCATAAAGAGATGTGAACAGGAGTTCGATCTTGTTGTGATCGATTCCCCACCCGTCAAGAGGGCAGCGGCTGCTCTCATTATCGCTCAGTATGTCGACAGTGTCATCCTGGTTGCTCGTTCAGCACGAACACACCCCGATGATGTCCGCGTCGCTCTGCAAGAGATATCTCGTGCGAGAAGCGATAATCTCTTCACTGTCTTAAATTTTGCGATAGCACCAGTTATTCTCTAACTTTGCGCAAAATAGAAGAGCGGCCCTCGCTCAAACGAGGGCCGCTCCACGGGATTAGAGGATGTAGAAGTCAGCAGCAGTCATCTTCAAGTTCGTAGCAAGCTTTGCGAACTCGACCTGAGCCGTAGAGCCAGTGCCGTCCTTGTCGAAATAAAGGCTTCCGGTGTTCTTATTATAGATGATGCGGTCGGACGAGTCGGTCGCCTTGGATCCGATCTTGAACTGGTGTGATAGTAGAGAGCCGGTGTTGAGGTTGGCGCCGGAAAACACGGCATTCTCGATGTGCAGCTTGTCGGTGCCTGGGAGGAAGTCCTTGATGCGCGCGACAGTGCCCTTGGGCGCGGTTTCAAACACGAACCAGTCATTGTCCGAGCCGCCGTAGAGAACGTCGTTGCCGCCCCTGCCGATAATCGTGTCGCTACCGCCATGGCCGTAGATGGTCTCGTTGGCCGACGTACCCTTCAGCAGGTTGTTGCTGTCCGTGCCGGTGATGACGTTCGGCTGGGGTGTCGGAGTCGGCGTGGGCGTGGGCGTGGGCGTGGGCGTGGGCGACGGGCTGGAATGAGCCGTGTCGCTGTGTCCGCTGGCGCCGTAGGTGAGGTCGACATCCTTGTAGTTGACGGCGAAGGTCTCGCCGCCGGACGGCGACTTGCGGTAGACGCCCATCTCCCACCAGGCCTGGGTCGCGTTGGTGTAGCCGATCTTGCCGTTGTAGTTGGCGATCTGGGTGCCGTCGCGCCAGACATAGGCATGGCCGTTGTTGCCGGCGGCATCGAACTTGACGTCGACTTCCATGTCGTACCACTTGCCGCGCTGGATGTCGGCGCTGTCGAGGTAGACGGTCTTCTCGACCGGCGAGCTCGAGGTGCCGTTCTTGATCACCACAGCCATCTTGTCGTTGCCCATGAACTTGATCTCGAACGGCGGGGTGCCGCCGGTGAAGAGCTGGCCGGTCACGAGCCACTGGGCGGTGTTCTTGGCGCCCGGTTCGATCATGAACTTGTAGGTGGCGTGGAAGTGGTTGTCCATCGAGGACAGGGAGTGCGGGTTGGTCTCGCCCATCTCCGAGCGCTCGACCCCGACATCGTCCGTCCACGAGGACGAGCTGTAGCGGTCGCCCTTGCGCACCTCAAAACGGAACGTGTTGTTATCCGGTGACCGGAAGCTGTGCGCCTCGTCGCCGGCTACCCTCCAGTTATACCCGTCCAGGGAGAACGAGTTGTTTTCATAGATATCGGGCTGCCATTGTGTTGCTGAATAAGCCAATTTTCATACCCCTACGATGCCTCTTGGTTTTTATGAGGCTGGTTGAAAATAAAAGGATGATTTGTTAGAGTAATTTTAGAGTTTCTGAGGTGGGAAATACGCAGGAAGGGATTAGTATACTCTACCTAACGTTAGGTAATGTGCGAACTACAGAATTTGAGCCAACACATGTCTTTCGGATACACATGTCTGACGATGGGCGTCTTGTGATATGAAGACAGTTCTTTGATATGTCAGGACAGGTTGAGGGGTCTTGGATCGACTTTGTCGAAAGCTTGGCAGCGTTAAGTGCATGATGTGTCAGATATCAGCAAGTATGAAATTCATGAGGCACGAAATTACGACAGGTGTACTTTAGCGACCATCTGAATTGCCCTGATTCAGGAAGCTCATCCTAGCTTCCATATGCGTGTCTATTGTCTTGCGTGGTGTTCTCGCACGAACCGGTATGGAGCCATCCGGTAACCGGAACATACTAGAGATGGTTGGATAATAGATATTTGTAGGTTGTGGTTGGAGGGGGGCATTCAGCTCCTCTTGGGCACCAGTCAGGCGATGGTGCCGCCTCAAGGCTCTTATTCCAACATACCGTTTAGTGCGCCACATCCGTATGTTCGACTGGCGGCATAGGCATACGTGCCATGTGTGGACGGCTCCCTGTTGGCAAGAGCTTTTTGAACGCTTCTGCCGGGCTGGTCGGTGCTGTTGGAGTGGACGGCCCCCTTACGGCATCGCTGTGCCAGAATGAGGTCGTTGCAGATCTCAGTCACAGGAGACCGTCCATGGACCAGATTATCCGCATCGGAATGGATACGTCAAAGCACGTCTTCCAACTGCACGGCGTGAATGCCGCCGAGGAGCCGGTGCTGCGCAAGAAGCTGCGGCGCCAGGATCTGATCACCTTCTTTGGCAAGCTTCCGCCCACCGTAGTTGCCCTTGAAGCCTGTGGGGGCTCGCACCATTGGGCGCGCCTTCTGCAGTCGTTAGGGCACCAGGTGAAGCTGATCGCGCCGCAATTGGCCAAGCCGTACGTCAAGCGTGGCAAGAACGATGCGGCTGATGCCGAGGCGATCTGCGAGGCGATGAGCCGGCCCACCATGCGCTTCGTGCCGGTCAAAACAGCCGACCAGCAGGCGGCCTTGATGCTGGTGGGCGTGCGCGATCGCTTGATCCGGCAGCGCACCCAGCTGGTCAACGTGATCCGCGGCTATGCGGCGGAGTTCGGGCTCATTGCCCCTAAGGGGCTGTGCCGGATCGAGCCTCTGCTGGAGCGGGTCAAAACCGAGGAGACCTTGCCGGCTCTCGCCCGGGAGCTGTTTGCGATGCAGGCCACGGAGTATGCGCAGCTGCAGGCCCGATTGGAGGAGATTGAAGATCGCCTCATGGCTTGGCACCGCGCCCATGAGATCAGCCGACGCTTGGCCAGGATTCCTGGGGTGGGTCCGATCGGCGCTGCGATGTTGGTGATGAAGACGCCTGCACCCGAGGCCTTTCGCTCGGCCCGCCACTTTGCCGCCTGGCTTGGCTTGACCCCGAAGGATCATTCCACCGCCGGCAAGGTGCGGCATGGGGTGATCACGCGGGCCGGTGACGAGGCCCTGCGCAGCGTGCTGGTGGTCGGGGCGACTGCTGTCATCCGGCAGTTGCGGCGCGGCCAGAGTGCGCCGCCTTCGCCGTGGCTGGTGGCGTTGCTCCAGCGCAAGCCGCCCAAGCTGGTTGCCGTGGCGCTGGCCAACAAGATCGCCCGCATTGCCTGGAAGCTGATGGTGACAGGGGAGAGCTACAAAGCCCCAGCGTCAGTATCGGCAGCGGCGTGCGCTGTGTAGAGATCAGCCCGACATGAGAACCCTTCAAGCGCTCTCGTGTTGAGCTGGTGTCGGACCTTGCAAGGAAGCGAGCAGATGGTGTGATCGATCGATCCAGACGGTGAGACACTCCGCACATGACTGTGGTCTGGCGAGGCCGCGGTGCTGTTGGGAACTCACAGAGCGGACGCCATCTTGGCCAGCGGTCATGTGTGACTGCAATGAAAGGCCGGACATATGACCGCAAGCGATCCGATCAAACCATGCCGAAATCTTCTTGCGAGGCGGGGGCCGTCCACATAGGCCATGTGTTCGACCTGTTGCTGCGGTGCTCATGACCGCTGGCCATAATGCCCTCCGCGAAGGGGTCCCGACCAAAAGCTCGCATTCCAAGATGCTCTGGCACGAATGGGGTGTCCCGCTTCCCGGCTCGACCGGATCCTGCATTAACGTCCTTTCGCCCTTCCCAACCTCGGTCTCGTCAGGGGTTCCGACGAGGTGTTACGCCGTCTGCACAACAGGCTCACGATAGCGCTCGCCCTTGGCCATGATCGCCCACACCATCCGAGCCATCTTGTTGGCCAGGGCCACCGCCGCCACCTTGGGAGCCCGCCGGGCCAGCAGTTGCACGATCCAGGGGCGCCGCGTTCCGTGCCGCTGGGCAAAGCGGATCACTGCGAGTGCGCCCACCGTCAGCAGGGAGCGCAGGTAGCGGTTGCCCTGCTTGGTCACCCCGCCCAGCCGCTCCTTGCCGCCGCTGGAGTTCTGCTTGGGCACCAGCCCGATCCAAGCGGCGAGATTGCGCCCGGATGAGAAAGCCTTCGGGTTGGGCACATGGACCACCAGAGCGGAGGCGAGCAGCGGACCTACTCCCGGGATCTCGGCCAGCCGGCGGCTGACTTCGCTAGCGCGATGGCAGGCAGTGATGCGCCGGTCCATCTCCAGGACCTGGCGTTTGACCAGCACCAGTTGCTCGGCCAGGGCCAGGATGCAGGCCCGGGCCAGCTCAGGCACGCGCTCGTCGCCATCACGGACCAGCAGCAGCAACTCGTCCACGCCCTCGCGGCCGATCTTCGCCACCACGCCGAACTCCGCCAGGTGGGCCCGGATCGCGTTGGTCAGCATGGTCCTCTGCCGCACCTGCATCAGCCGCACCCGGTGCAGCATGAGGATGCTCTGCTGCTCGCAGGTCTTCGTCTCGACAAAGCGCATGGTGGGCCGGGTGACTGCCTCGCAGATTGCCTCGGCATCGGCCATGTCGTTCTTCTGCCGCTTCACGTACGGTTTAACGTAAGCCGGCGGCATGAGCTTCACCTCATGGCCCAGGCGCTGGAGCTCTCGCGACCAGTGATGGGCACTCGCACAGGCCTCGATGCCGATCAGGCACGGCGGCAGGGAGGCGAAGAACTTGAGCACCTGCCCTCGTCGGATCTGGCGTCGGATCAGCACCTCGCCCGTGGCGCTGATGCCGTGCACCTGGAAGACGGACTTGGCGATGTCCAGACCAATGGTGGTGACCGTGCTCATGGGCTGCTCCTGTGCCGCTGGCTGATGACAACAGCCATGTTACCTCACCGCAGGGTGGGAGCCGTCCACAGCATCAGAAGCAGGGGGGCAAGTTTGCTCTTCAGAGGCCTTGTCTGGGGTTCAGCTCATCAAATTTTGAAAACGGCCTGCAGCTTAGGCTGCCATTGTATTCATTGACACATAGAGCAGTGTTTTGACTTGCCAGTTCCCGTCTAATCAGAAAATATACTTTCTCATGACGAGGCCGCCCGATGACAGAAGGTCCGGTGAGCCATTCCATCCGAAAGGATCCTGTGACACTCCCTACAGCTTCGGGAGTGCTATCAAGGCTTGCTGCCGAACGTGCTACTCAAGCGGGAATCGATGTCGCGCCCTTGCTCAAGAAATCTGGTCTTCCACCAGATCTTTTGACCAATCACGACGCGCGCGTGAGTGTCCGCGGTCAAATCGATTTCGTCGGTCTTGTAGCAGAGATCATTGAGGATGACCTGCTTGGTTTTCATCTTGCCAGAGATACAGATCTTCGTGAGGCCGGACCTATTTACCATCTCATGGCATCATCAGAAACTCTTGGGGATGCATTTGAATACGCATCACGGTACAGTTCAGTAGTAAATGAAGGGATTGAGCTGAATCGGAGCGCAGGTGCCTTTACAATCGAATTTCACTATATCGGGATAAAGAGGCACCTTGATCGTCATCAGATAGAATTTTGGATGACATGCGCTCTCCGTCTCAGCCGGCTCTTTACAGGACGTGAGCTTATTCCGCTTCATGTCAGTTTTCTTCATCATCGCGCGGGCGATACTTCCGAAATGGGGCGTTACTTCGGATGTAGAATGGAGTTTGGAGGAGTGAAGGATCAAATCTCGTTTGATATTCAGGAGGCAAGACTGCCTCTCGTATTGGCTGATCCATTTTTGAATCGTTTCCTTGTGAACTATTATGAGAAGGTAATTGCGGGGCGTTACGCTAAGCAGCAGTCGATGCGAACTCGAGTCGAGAACGCGATCGTGCCCCGCCTGCCGCACGGCACAATGAACATTGGGAATATCGCGGATGACCTAAATATGAGCGCTCGTACGCTCTCTAGACGCTTAGCTCAAGAAGGAGTGACCTTCAGTACGATACTGGAAGAGCTTCGCTCGGATCTGGCAAGTCGCTATTTGCAGAACAATAATCTGTCTATCTCGCAAATTGCATGGCTCCTGGGATACTCGGAGGTCAGTTCCTTTGTTCATGCATTCCAGAGGTGGACAGGAAACTCGCCAACATACGCACGCCGACAGATAAACGATGCCCTGGCTCCAGAGGAATTTTAAATCTAAAGTGCGGTCTCTGAGTCAGTTGGGTGCGTCATTTTGGGGATCGGTTGATATCGGCGCCAACAAAGATTTGATCTGGAGAAGAGTGCTCGGGAACCAGTCCAGCAAGCAGTTGGCGCTCCGTCTGGCTGCCCACCATAATCGGCACGAAACTGACCTCGAATGCAATTCTGATCTGATGCGCGGAGCACCGGATCGAAGAGCTTAAATTGTCCAAGCAAACCGTGGATGCTCAGCCGATCCGGCTTCACATGTAAAAGTCCCCGATGGCTGCGGAGTGCGCACGCGCTGGCATGTGTGACAGGCGCCGGTCTGGAGAGGTCTTCCTCATTAGGCTACAGACGCCTACCAGGATTCCAACGGCCTACGAACCACAAGACATCGTCATGCTGCGCCGTGGACAGCCCCTGCGGACAGGCCACTTACCCCTGTCGCGCCACACGGCGTATAAGCTGTTTAGGCTCGCATCGCCACTGGTGAAGCTTCAGTGGAAGTTTATGGATTTCCAAAGAAGCTCTCAAACTGCTCGCATTTGTTGGATATATTCAGATAAATCTGACTGGCGCGGTGTCGCTGAGTCTAAAAAGTTCTATGATGAAGTGGAATTTATTGCATTAATGTTTCCAAGATGAAGCAAGGCGAGCAGCGCCAACAAACTTTGCCATCAAGCGAGGGATGTTGTCCTTTGAGCCTACATCAATTCTTCGCACGGCCGTTGGCCTTTCGGAAACTTCATAGAGTCTGGATGGTCCGGGTTCCAGCGTGAATGCTATGGCAAAGCCAGCCTCGTAAACTGCACATTCATGTCCATCATCATAGTCTTTGGTGGAGCCATTTGGATACGCAAAGCCAATAGCGGGTCTACCGAGTTCGGCGGTGAGACGTTCTTGACATTCAATGATTTCTTTTCTTGCCGCTGCGACTGGAAGTCTAGTGAGGATTGGGTGTGAGCAGGTATGGCCACCAAATTCCAAGCCCTCTCGGGCTAGCTGCCTTACTTCATCCCAACTCAGATAAAGGCCTGAGAAGGCACTCTGCGGCGGTAAAATACCGAGCGCCGATGCAAGCGCCTCGGCAGCAGGCCAGCGTTGCTCGGCTGGCAATCGTTTAGATGCCTCAACCCAGGCGATTGTAGAGGCATATCGATCCTGGAGGCTAGAGAGATTTCTTGATCCAAGTAGCGGAATGCATGCACGATCAGCGCATGCATTCTGGATGCAGTAGGCCGCATAGTCCCAAATAAAAGGCTTGCCTGTTCCAATGTGATCGGTCGCGAGAAATACCACGCCAGGAATTCCAAGATCACGCATAATGGGCCAAGCCACATAGCCGTTGTCTTTGTAGCCGTCATCAAAGGTAATCAGTGCGGGCCTTTTAGGGAGCGACGCCCCGGTTGCCAGAGACTGCGCGACCTCTCGAAGGGATACAGGCGTAAAGAGAGTGCTTACAATTTTCATTTGCCGAGCAAAATTCTCGATTGAGGCACTGAAATTAGGTCTATAGCTACAAGAGCTATCTTGATCGGGATTGCCGATCCTATGATAGCAAAGAACCGTGAGCCAATCGCTTTGACTGATCATCAGAGAATTCTTTAATTAAGATTTACATAACAGCATTAAATTTTCCGCATGTCTATTAAAACAGGAAGTTGTAGGTCGTTAAAGAACTGCGGCGGCGCAGTCACTCCAATGGTTCGTTCTGGTGACCAGTTAGAGAATTGAATGCGCACGTGGGACGATCGGACGAGCGAGCTGTTCTCCTATATTGATCTGGAAGCCTGGGTGAGCGCGGATCATCTGATGCAGCCTCTCAGTGAGATCGCCACGCACCTTGTATCGCTGCAGCGCGGGTTCGCAGCTTTGTATGCGCTGCTCATTAACCGGTGGACTCCACTTTTAGGATTTATCCGATGCTCGTTCTCTGAGCTGACGCGGTCCTCTGGGGCCGCACTATGCGCTAGGTCCGGCGCTGCCGCGATATCAAGGTCAGCGCCTAGGACCGCTCCAGCGAATAAGCAAATAGTGCCACCATGGCGCCAAGGCTGCCATCTCACGGATCGAGATTCAGGGCGAACTGCGCTGATCCAGCATTGTGATCGGAACGGCCTTTATCATCAATCACGATCGACGATATTGGATATTGTCCGCGTAGCGCCAACGGGAGTAGGGCAGGCCATCCAGTGAGCGATGATCGTACTCTCAACCTCGTACAGTCGCATGGGAGTCCAAATCTAAAATGCGAAGGCGGGCTGCGGAAGATTTATTCCACCGGACGCTACTATGTTATTGGCGTCTCGCATCTGAAGCCCGGCGAGGCTTGCGGTCTCCTCTACGCTCGAACTTGCGATAGACCCTCTTCACGGCAACGGGAATGTGAGGCCGTACATATTTTTGATATGCAGACTGCATCAGGATGCGAGGAAGAGAGCATAGCATGGGAAGAGCAGCGCGGCGGATGAGATGAACATCAACGTACTCGTCACGCGGCATGTGCCAGAGACGATGTGCATCCGCGTCGCTGATGTGATTGACCTCGTCGAGATCTGGCCGGGAAAATGCGTCCCGGAAGACCTCTCCGGTCACGATCATACCTGGCCGACAGTCAGCGAAGTCTTCATTAAAGGCAATCTTTGGAAGTAGAAGCGATCTGCCACACCGAATGGCCATTCTCGCCGCAACAAGGCAATCATCGACCCGTACTGCATGCCACTCCCACCAGCCTTGTGCTGTGAAGTTTCGGACCAAGGCCTCGTAGAATGCGATTGTATTTGGATCGTCCCTCATCGCGGTTCCGTTGCGACCCTTCCAGCCTGAAGCCTCAAGAGCCAGATACTCGGCCAGGAACTCTTCACTCGGCGCCGCACTTGTCTGGACCTCCACTGAGACGCGTCCTCGACCTTCCAGCTTCTTACGGTAACGCCTGAGGTTCTTGGGGATACTGCCTAAACTAGCGAGATAATCCTCGAAGTCCCCGCGCACATCGAGGAATGAAAACATCGAGCGCAGGCCGAGGCACATGACATAATCCTGACACTCGTCTGATAGGCCCGCCCATAAGGGAGAGTTCCGCCGCACAGCTTTGAAATCGAAACCGAGATGGGTCGGCTCCTGGCGTCCCACCTCGGCCAGTAGGGCCTGAAACGCGGCGAGCGCGCAGTCTGGAGCCAGTAAGACGTCCCCGGATGGCGTGTGCGCGTCATACGGGGTGCGCAGGGTGGGCCTCGATGAGCCGAAGAGTGAATGCGGTGTAACGATGACGGGCAATACGCCCACGAGCCTTTCGCTTGCGTAGATAAAACTGCAGAACCATCGCTCATTCGGCTTCAGTCTGTGGCGAAGGAAAGCATTAACCCATCCCGATAGCAAAAAAGGGAGCTTTTGAGGAGCTTCCCAGGCGAGGCGATCCCAGGCGACTCGGTGCATGGTGAGAGCATCGACATCGCGAACGGTGACGGTGCGCAAATCTACATGAAAAGTCTCGGGCCGACTCGAAGGTGCAGGATTATGATTATATCCAATATTGCTCCCCAAGGCTGATGCTGTATCGCGCATTGGCTGAGAACTAGTCCTATTAGGTCCGATTACGACCGTTACATTGTGATCGGATCTTAGATCAGATTTGGAATTTGCAGAAGTATTGCTCTCAGGACCTGTCCTGAGCATTAGCACTACCTAAGAAGAGCAAATCAAGATCGTTCCAGCACTCGTTTGACCTAGGGCGTGTCATCGCTTGATCCAATCGAGTGTAGCGGCGAGGCAGAGAATGCCCATGAAAGATGAGGTGGTCTTTTCGTAGCGAGTTGCAACGGCTCGCCACTCCTTCAATCTGGCCCAGAGCCGCTCGACGACATTGCGGTTATTGTAAATCCAATCTGGGCAAGCGACTGGCGCCTCGTGGCGCTGCGGCGGGATCGCCGGCTTCGCACCGATGCTCCAGATGTGCTCACGAAAGGCATGGCTGGTGTAGCCGCGATCTCCGACCACCCACGTTGGCACTCCCGGCAGTTGCTCGAGCAGCGGGATGGCATGGGGCAGCTCATGCGCCTGCCCAGGCGCGATCCGAAACGCGATGGCGTGGCCAGAGGCGTCGGCGATCACACAGGCCTTGGTGCCATAGCCGCCACGAGAGCGGCCAAGTGCTTCACGATCATCTCGCTCAGCTTGAGATCCCCCTTTCGGCGAGCCCCTGCCGCCTTCTGGTGCGCCCGCACGCTCGTGCCATCGAGGAACACCATCCCGAGCTGGATCCCACATTCCTGAACAAGGTTCAGCAAGCGCTCCCAGACGCCAGCTCGTGCCCAGCGGATGAAGATCTGGGCGGCGCGCCACCAGGGGCCCATCTCCTCCGGGACCGCACGCCACTTGGCGCCGTTCTGGTGCCGCCAGAGGATGGCCGACAGGGTGCGCCGCAGGTCCTGCGGCGGGGTCTTGCCTTTCGGTCGGCACGCTTCAATCAGGGGCTCCAGCAGGGCCCATTGTCCGTCGCTGAGCATGGCTCCTCCTCATCACGGGGGAGCAAAACGCAAGTCGATCCAATCAGTTCAAGCGACAACACACCCTAGACCAAATGTTCGCCTGAGATTGGGGCGACCCGTCTCACAGTATGCAGGTGTTCGAGGATTGCGCCGGATGGTTCGGCGCCGAGCCTCATGCATCGGAGACGGGTCATGGGTGAGCCTATCATCTTTGTCGGATTGGATGTGCACAAAGACACCATCACGGTGGCGCTGGCTGAAGAGGGCCAGCGCGGCGAAGTGCGCGAGTATGGCCGGATCGCCAACACGCCTGCAGATCTCAAAAAGCTGGTGGACAAGCTGGGATGCACAGGCCGCACTCTGCGGTTCTGCTACGAGGCGGGTCCATGCGGCTATGGCATCCAGCGTCAACTAACGGCGGCCGGGCACGTGTGTGTGGTGGTGGCTCCCTCACTGATCCCGCGCAAGCCAGGCGAGCGCATCAAGACCGACCGGCGCGATGCCAGCAACTTGGCCAGGCTGCATCGGGCCGGCGAACTCACCTCCGTCTGGGTTCCTGATCCGGCTCATGAGGCCCTGCGCGATCTGGTTCGGGCCCGTCTGGCGGCAGTGCGAGCCTTGCGCCAAGCCCGTCAGCAGCTCTCGGGCTTTCTCCTGCGCCATGGGCGACATTACAACCGACCGGCTTGGACCCTGATGCACCGGCGTTGGCTGGCCGGACTGCGCTTTGACCAGGAGATCCACCACGTTGTGCTGGAGGATCTCATCGCGACGGTCGAAGCTGCCACAGAGCGACGGGACCGGCTGACGCGTCAGATCGAGATGGTCCTGCCCACCTGGTCTCTGGCTCCGGTCGTCCGAGCCCTGCAGGCTTTGCGCGGCATCGCCCTGGTGAACGCGGCCACGATCATTGCCGAACTCGGTGACCTGACGCGCTTTGCCAACCCGCGGCATCTGATGGCTTACCTTGGGCTGGTTCCCTCTGAACAGTCCAGCGGCCAGAGGAGACGCCAGGGTGGGATCACCAAAGCCGGGAATGGGGCGGCCCGGCGCCTGTTGATCGAAGCCGCCTGGTGTTACCGCTTTCCGGCGCGGGTCAGCCGCGAGCTGCTGCTGCGGCAGGAGGGCTTGGCTTCCAC
This sequence comes from Microvirga sp. VF16, assembly GCF_016864375.1. Classification (GTDB taxonomy): domain Bacteria; phylum Pseudomonadota; class Alphaproteobacteria; order Rhizobiales; family Beijerinckiaceae; genus Microvirga. The sequence continues at coordinate 2,761,495 of NZ_CP069354.1, forward strand.
GATCCGGGACACAGCCTGGAAGGCCCAGCTGCGGCTGTGCCGGCGTTATCGCCGACTGTCCCAAGCCGGCAAGCTGCCGACTGTGGTGACCACCGCCATCGCCCGCGAACTGGCTGGCTTTGTCTGGGCCATTGCCCGGCAGGCGTAGGCCCCGCTGATCCGCTGCCAATCCAACTCAGGGAGGTGCGCCGCGCTCATTAACATCATCTGCAGCCGAGCAAGGCCGGAGGTGCGATCCCGGCAGGAGAACCCTCGCCACCCACTACCAGCCGGATCCACTCCGACGCTGGTTCCTAGACCGAGGCAGCTCCGCGACGCATCAGGTCCTGCGGTTTTGATCCGCGTATCAGAGGATGATCAACCGTCGTTTCAGGATCGTGCCTCCTGCTTTGCCCGGGTGCAGCTGTCCTCAACCGCTGGCCAGATAAGCCAGAACTTTTCTGTTGCCTGCTGCTTGAAATGGCGAACATGAGAGAGTGGACGGAATCTAACGCTTGGTGCCCACGCCTGACGGCGGCAATGATTTCATCTGGATCAGCCGTCCACGTGAAGGGCTTGGGACTGGCATTCGTCTCGGCAACGTACCGGCTGATGGCCGCCTGAAGGTCAACCACCGAATGGAACACGCCGCGCTTGAGCCGCTGCCGGGTCAGCTTGGCGAAGAAGCCCTCCACCGCATTGAGCCACGAGCATGAGGTCGGGGTGAAGTGGAAGGTGAAGCGCTCGTGGCGATCCAACCAGGCTCGAACCTTGGGGTGTTTATGAGCCGCATAGTTGTCAAGGATCACGTGCACGGCCTTGCCAGGTGGCACCTGGGCTTCAATGGCGTTAAGGAAGCGGATGAATTCCTGATGCCGGTGGCGCTGCATGTTGCGCCCGATGACGGAGCCATCCAGCACGTTCAGAGCGGCAAACAGCGTGGTGGTGCCATGGCGTTTGTAGTCGTGCGTCATGGTTCCAAGCCGGCCCTTCTTCAGCGGCAGACCGGGCTGGGTGCGGTCGAGCGCCTGGATCTGGCTCTTCTCATCAACAGAGAGCACGATGGCATGAGCAGGCGGGTCGACGTAGAGCCCGACCACGTCCCGCAGTTTCTCGGCGAACCGGGGATCGTTGGAGAGCTTGAATTGGCGATAGCGATGCGGCTGGAGGCCATGCGCTCGCCAGATGCGCCGGACGGCACTGGCGCTGATGCCAGTCTCCTTGGCCATCATAGCAGCGGTCCAGTGCGTTGCCTCGACCGGTGGGTCGGCCAGCGTCAGGTTGACCACCCACTCGGCGATGTCAGGCCCAAGCGGCTTGATCCGGGAGGGGCGGGTCTTGTCGCGCAGCAGGCCGTCGACACCCTCCTGCATGAAGCGCTCCTGCCAGCGCCAGACGCAGGTTTTGGAGGTGCCGGTCCAACGCATGATTTCGGTTGTGCCGACGCCATCGGCGCTCAGCAGCACGATGGCAGCCCGCCAGACGTGTTTCTGGGCCGTGTTCCGGTTGCTGGTCAGTGCCTCAAGGCGATGCCGGTCGGAGGACGTCAGGGTGATCGAGATGCCAGTGCGCATGCCACAGCCTCGCATGCACACCGGCTAAGGGGAATCCTTCAAACGGACTCTTTTGTTAGGCGGAAACCACTAGCTTGGTGTTATAAAGCGGATACATACTTTGTTCGCAAACTAGGAGGGATGCGCGACACAATCCAACATCTTGAATTATAGGCCTTTAAATATTCATCTACTCACGTCACGCCCTGTTTTATCGACATATTGTTGCGAACCGTGACCGTTAATCAAGCTGGACATCGTCTCCTGCTTACCCCTTTTGCATGGGGTAATTTACACAGGTCAAGCCAATATACTGTTTTGTAGAAGAAATTAGCATGAGGTAATGTACCCAATCGATCGAGTTCGCATAACGAGATTCTTTGGAGTCCCGTCGAACCAGAGACCGTGGAGTTGCTTAATGCTAGGGCGTAGTTGCCAATGGTAATTCGGCGAAATCGCTTTTTAAAAGCCCTTGCAATAGTTATCTTAATTACTTGCTTGGCAGGCGCCGTTCCGGTTGTCCTCAGGCAGCAGTCATTGGTGAGCGTTGCGACCGCCAACCTGTGGTTTCCACTTCTACAATGGGCCGCTTCAGCTTTTGAGCACAATCTTATTCTGCATCAAGGGTCAGTCTATAGGATCGCAGCCTCAGCTCCACACAATTTCCGAAGAATTGGAAACACGTTCCGTTTTGAGGTGCGCAAGGGCGACCGCTACAGCTCGTCCTCGTGGACGGACGATGTCGGGGTCGAGCGCTCGGAGATGGGCGAGACCAACCCGCACTCCCTGTCCTCGATGGACAACCACTTCCACGCCACCTACAAGTTCATGATCGAACCGGGCGCCAAGAACACCGCCCAGTGGCTCGTGACCGGCCAGCTCTTCACCGGCGGCACCCCGCCGTTCGAGATCAAGTTCATGGGCAACGACAAGATGGCTGTGGTGATCAAGAACGGCACCTCGAGCTCGCCGGTCGAGAAGACCGTCTACCTCGACAGCGCCGACATCCAGCGCGGCAAGTGGTACGACATGGAAGTCGACGTCAAGTTCGATGCCGCCGGCAACAACGGCCATGCCTATGTCTGGCGCGACGGCACCCAGATCGCCAACTACAACGGCAAGATCGGCTACACCAACGCGACCCAGGCCTGGTGGGAGATGGGCGTCTACCGCAAGTCGCCGTCCGGCGGCGAGACCTTCGCCGTCAACTACAAGGATGTCGACCTCACCTACGGCGCCAGCGGACACTCCGATATCATAAGCCGTTGATATTTCTCGTGGCTGCTAGAGCCATTTCTGATTACCCCCGTTCATAACCGGCGGTCCTGACGCAGGTGGAGGTCTTCCAATGCCCATGTGGAATGCCGACCCGTAGGCATTGCCCTCGCGCGTAACGTCCATACCGGCGGGCCATCCTGATCGAGGCGCCGGTCTCGTCGATGAACACCAGCCGTTCCGGGTCGAGATCAAGCTGTCCGTCAAACCAGGCTTGGCGCGGCTCTGACGTCGGACCGGTCGTGCTCGCAGGCGTGCGCTTTTTTGACCGGCATCGCCGGTGCGCAGAAGCCGCGCCAGAGCATGCCTATGTCGGCGGAGACGCCGCGCTTCTCCCCCAAGCGGGCCTGCATCTCGTGAAGGCTGCTATGCGAGAAGCCATCAATCAGCTCCAGGAGAAAGGCCGCATGCGCATCGAGCGTGGGGCCCTTGGGGTGACCCTGACGGTGGGTGGACACTTCACCGGATGGAGCGCGGCGCACCCACAGAACGGCGATTGAGATGCCAACCCCATAGCAAGCGGAGATGCCACCCAAGACTGCCTTGTTCACGCGGCCCCGCAGATCCTGACTGGAAGCGCATGCAATGCCGTGCCTCCATGTCTGCAGACAAGCAGGCCACACCAGAGCTCAGAGCGGAAGCCCCTCTGACTTGGAATTGGCGGAAAAAGGTCTAGGTCACCAGCGCCGCTGGGCCGCCTGCGAAGAGGCAAAGCGGGATCTGTACGGCGACAGCGAGGGCTACTACAATCGACAGCATATCCACTCGTCACTCAGCTCTCTCACACGCGAACAGGCTGAGCAGAAAACGGGCTAACCCAGTGTCCACGCATTCAGGAGAGGATCATCGCTCATCTCCTCCAATGGAGAGGGTTGAGATGAATGAAGCACGAAGGCCTCATGCCTCATAGCCTCCGATCTAGTTAGAGCCGCCGTTGCTCTAGGAAGGCTCACTGTCCGTCCAGGCGCCTGAGGGCAGAGATCCGCTCCATCTGCTGGTCGGACAGCTCAAAATTGAAGATGTCCAGATTTTCGGCAATGCGATGCTGGTTGCAAGATCTAGGAATTGCAATGGTCGCCGGCTGCTGCAGATGCCAGCGGAGCACTACTTGGGCCGCTGTCTTGCCATGGGCGGATGCAATCGCCAGGATAGTCGGATCTATCAGCAGAGCGTTTCTGTCAAGAAGGAGCGCTGTGCCCCAGACGAAGGGGGCCACAAAACCTTTGCCCAGGGCCGATACAGCCGCTCGAATAATGCGGCGCTCCGTGAGACCGCCTTGGCCAAGCGGAGAATAGGATGCAAAGGCTATCCCATGCTTCTGACATGCCGCTCGCGTGCGGCTCTGATCGAGATAGGGGTGGTATTCGCACTGGTTGATTACGAGCGGCTCGCCCGCCAACTGCACGGCTTTCTCCAGCAGCGGGGCTGAGAAGTTGGAGACACCAATGTGGCGCGCCAGCCCCTGCCGCTTGGCGTCGCTTAACGCACGCATGGTAGCCGCGAGAGAGATATTTTTGTTCGGCCCGTGGATTAGGAGAAGATCGACGGAGGAGAGACCAAGCCGTCGGAGGCTGGCCTCGGCCGAACGCCGGAGATCATCCGGCTTAAGATCGCTGTGCCAGACCTTGGTGGTGATGAAGACTTCGTCCTGTGGCACACCTGATGCCTTCAGGCCAGCTCCCACAGCCGCCTCGTTGTCATACATGGCTGCTGTATCGATGTGGCGGTAACCCATCTCCAGCGCCCATTGCACGGCGTTTGAACAAACCTCGCCGCGCAGGGGCCAAGTTCCAAGTCCGAGGGCAGGAATGCGGGCTCCATTGGCCTCGACGAATGGCACTGGTGTCATGGCGCCTCCCGATGCATTGCTTGGCGACATTCACAGGAATGTTTGCCCGCGTCGGCGTAGATGGTTTCAATGAAATTAGAGCATTTTTGACAAAGCGGATCCGGGTTACCGTCAAGAATGCAGCACAGCAAAGAGAAGACATTATTCCACGCGAATGGAAACAGCTCTAGTAGCAGCTTCGTGGAATTAATGCGTAGCTGCGTCAGGATATCAAGTCCCAGACAGACTACGCGGTCAGGACTGTTGTTTCGGTCGAGACGGCCTGCGGCTGGGAGTAGAGCCATTATCCTCGCAAGGGCCAGCTAGGTGCTGCTGGTACTGCTGGATTACAATAGAGTACAGTGTTGCCGACCACCTAGACCAAATGTTCGCCTGAGATTGGGGCGACCCGTCTCACAGTATGCAGGTGTTCGAGGATTGCGCCGGATGGTTCGGCGCCGAGCCTCATGCATCGGAGACGGGTCATGGGTGAGCCTATCATCTTTGTCGGATTGGATGTGCACAAAGACACCATCACGGTGGCGCTGGCTGAAGAGGGCCAGCGCGGCGAAGTGCGCGAGTATGGCCGGATCGCCAACACGCCTGCAGATCTCAAAAAGCTGGTGGACAAGCTGGGATGCACAGGCCGCACTCTGCGGTTCTGCTACGAGGCGGGTCCATGCGGCTATGGCATCCAGCGTCAACTAACGGCGGCCGGGCACGTGTGTGTGGTGGTGGCTCCCTCACTGATCCCGCGCAAGCCAGGCGAGCGCATCAAGACCGACCGGCGCGATGCCAGCAACTTGGCCAGGCTGCATCGGGCCGGCGAACTCACCTCCGTCTGGGTTCCTGATCCGGCTCATGAGGCCCTGCGCGATCTGGTTCGGGCCCGTCTGGCGGCAGTGCGAGCCTTGCGCCAAGCCCGTCAGCAGCTCTCGGGCTTTCTCCTGCGCCATGGGCGACATTACAACCGACCGGCTTGGACCCTGATGCACCGGCGTTGGCTGGCCGGACTGCGCTTTGACCAGGAGATCCACCACGTTGTGCTGGAGGATCTCATCGCGACGGTCGAAGCTGCCACAGAGCGACGGGACCGGCTGACGCGTCAGATCGAGATGGTCCTGCCCACCTGGTCTCTGGCTCCGGTCGTCCGAGCCCTGCAGGCTTTGCGCGGCATCGCCCTGGTGAACGCGGCCACGATCATTGCCGAACTCGGTGACCTGACGCGCTTTGCCAACCCGCGGCATCTGATGGCTTACCTTGGGCTGGTTCCCTCTGAACAGTCCAGCGGCCAGAGGAGACGCCAGGGTGGGATCACCAAAGCCGGGAATGGGGCGGCCCGGCGCCTGTTGATCGAAGCCGCCTGGTGTTACCGCTTTCCGGCGCGGGTCAGCCGCGAGCTGCTGCTGCGGCAGGAGGGCTTGGCTTCCACGATCCGGGACACAGCCTGGAAGGCCCAGCTGCGGCTGTGCCGGCGTTATCGCCGACTGTCCCAAGCCGGCAAGCTGCCGACTGTGGTGACCACCGCCATCGCCCGCGAACTGGCTGGCTTTGTCTGGGCCATTGCCCGGCAGGCGTAGGCCCCGCTGATCCGCTGCCAATCCAACTCAGGGAGGTGCGCCGCGCTCATTAACATCATCTGCAGCCGAGCAAGGCCGGAGGTGCGATCCCGGCAGGAGAACCCTCGCCACCCACTACCAGCCGGATCCACTCCGACGCTGGTTCCTAGACCGAGGCAGCTCCGCGACGCATCAGGTCCTGCGGTTTTGATCCGCGTATCAGAGGATGATCAACCGTCGTTTCAGGATCGTGCCTCCTGCTTTGCCCGGGTGCAGCTGTCCTCAACCGCTGGCCAGATAAGCCAGAACTTTTCTGTTGCCTGCTGCTTGAAATGGCGAACATGAGAGTGGTTTCCGCCTAACAAAAGAGTCCGTTTGAAGGATTCCCCTTAGCCGGTGTGCATGCGAGGCTGTGGCATGCGCACTGGCATCTCGATCACCCTGACGTCCTCCGACCGGCATCGCCTTGAGGCACTGACCAGCAACCGGAACACGGCCCAGAAACACGTCTGGCGGGCTGCCATCGTGCTGCTGAGCGCCGATGGCGTCGGCACAACCGAAATCATGCGTTGGACCGGCACCTCCAAAACCTGCGTCTGGCGCTGGCAGGAGCGCTTCATGCAGGAGGGTGTCGACGGCCTGCTGCGCGACAAGACCCGCCCCTCCCGGATCAAGCCGCTTGGGCCTGACATCGCCGAGTGGGTGGTCAACCTGACGCTGGCCGACCCACCGGTCGAGGCAACGCACTGGACCGCTGCTATGATGGCCAAGGAGACTGGCATCAGCGCCAGTGCCGTCCGGCGCATCTGGCGAGCGCATGGCCTCCAGCCGCATCGCTATCGCCAATTCAAGCTCTCCAACGATCCCCGGTTCGCCGAGAAACTGCGGGACGTGGTCGGGCTCTACGTCGACCCGCCTGCTCATGCCATCGTGCTCTCTGTTGATGAGAAGAGCCAGATCCAGGCGCTCGACCGCACCCAGCCCGGTCTGCCGCTGAAGAAGGGCCGGCTTGGAACCATGACGCACGACTACAAACGCCATGGCACCACCACGCTGTTTGCCGCTCTGAACGTGCTGGATGGCTCCGTCATCGGGCGCAACATGCAGCGCCACCGGCATCAGGAATTCATCCGCTTCCTTAACGCCATTGAAGCCCAGGTGCCACCTGGCAAGGCCGTGCACGTGATCCTTGACAACTATGCGGCTCATAAACACCCCAAGGTTCGAGCCTGGTTGGATCGCCACGAGCGCTTCACCTTCCACTTCACCCCGACCTCATGCTCGTGGCTCAATGCGGTGGAGGGCTTCTTCGCCAAGCTGACCCGGCAGCGGCTCAAGCGCGGCGTGTTCCATTCGGTGGTTGACCTTCAGGCGGCCATCAGCCGGTACGTTGCCGAGACGAATGCCAGTCCCAAGCCCTTCACGTGGACGGCTGATCCAGATGAAATCATTGCCGCCGTCAGGCGTGGGCACCAAGCGTTAGATTCCGTCCACTAGTTAGTAGGAAATCTCAGCAATCTAACTCCTGGTTTAGTCGTATTACCTCCTTCGTGTAGTATCTCTTATTGAAGGAGTCTTCTATAAGCTGCAAGGCATTGATCCTACTGATGGCTGGATAGGCTGTGCGTTGAGGCAACCTCCGAGAAACTGAAGAATGTCCTCATAGAAAAAGATCCGCTACGAACCTAGTAGAGGAGGTTTCATGTCATTCTATTATAAATCTCAGCACTCCAGTCTCCCTTCGATCAAGAAAGCAATGACGATAGCCTTGACCTTGCTGTCGTTCGGCTCTTCAGGAGTCTCAGCGAACTATCTCATAGCACCGGGCGACGTAATCGAGATTTCAGTAGTGAGCCTACCTGAGCTTCGTCAGAGAGCCGTCGTTAACATCGAAGGCCAAGTATCATACCCATTAATCGGCACCTTGAATGTCGCTGGGCTTTCGTTAAGCGACCTTCAGCATAAACTAAAGAATGAACTTACCAACAAATCCGTCCGCAGCCGAGCGTCTGATGGAAGTGAGAGAGCCATCTATATCTATCCTGAAGAGATTTCGGCTGTAATCGTTGAACACAGACCGATCTACGTCAACGGAGACGTATCAAAACCAGGAGAGCTGGCCTTCCGTCCAGGAATGACCATTCGACAAGCAGTCGCACTTTCCGGAGGCCTAGATGTCATGCGCCTCCGGACTGGCGATCCAGCTCTCCAAGAGATGGATTTGCAATTGGAAAGTCAACTTCTCCGTACCGAGTACCTGCGCCAGAAGGCTATTATTTCTAGATTATTAGGTGAATTGAACAGAGGACCGGAGAATAGCCAAAAGGCGGATAACATCCCACCCGCTGAGGGCATCTCAAAGATCCAGAAGGCACAGACGGAAGAACTTGAACTCTCCTTGGAGGATCATCGAAAAGAGGTCGGATCATTGGGAAGGTTCATAGAACAAACTGAATCTCAGATTATTACACTCGGGCGTATGCGTGAGGAGTTGATGCAAAGCTATCAGCAGCAGGCGAATGAAGTTGCCCGCCTGAAGGCTAATTTTGAGAAAGGGTTGGCCCCAATAGCAAGGATTTCCGAGGAGCAGCGAGCTCTCAGTTTTGTATCTGAGAGATTGCTGCAAACAGAGGCAGAGCTTGCAGTGGCCAAAAGAGGCCGCGAAGAGCAAAGGCGCCAGTTAGAGAAGGCAGAGGATCAACGGCGTCTGAGGCTTATGCGTGAGCTGGAGGGAGCAGAGAACAGACTTTCAGAGCTGCGGACCAGAATTCAAGGAACGGACGGCAAACTGGCTTATGCTGGAGTTCTGAAGTCGCAACTCCTAGAAGATTCCGGAGGCAAGCCAAATCTCAAGGTTTTTAGAAGGATTGCGAATACTTGGGAGAGCTACGAGGCTGAATTTGAAATGGAGCTCATGCCTGGGGATGTTGTAGAGATCGCGCTGCAGCGAAATTCACTGAAAGCATCTCAATGATTCACTCGACCTCTCCTTTGATATATGAAGGTTTATTCTTGATTAGAGGCACATGAACCGTATTTCTTAGCTCGACTTTGACAAGCTCGGCGGGTGGTTCGGAGCGCAGGAACGGCGAAGCGGACGATTGGTAGACTGGTTCGTTCCCGCCAAGAGACACAACTATGCTAGAGCAGCTCACCCGCTTTGCGGCGATCACATTGATGGTTGATTCCCGAGCTATTAGGATGTCTTCGCTGCGGGAGATCGTGGTCACGCTGAATGCGCGGCGCATTCCGACAGTGAAGTGCGGAGAGTGATCGTCCATCTAGTCCTTGGCCACAGGGGAGCTGCGGGATTGGTCAAGCGGGTGTAGACTGGGCTATTCTGAGGGAGGGCTGCTCCCATGCTCAAGCGCTACCACGTCGACCTCACTCGTAACGAGCGCACAGAACTTCTTGGCCTGCTCAACAAAGGCATTGCCCCGGCCCGCACACTCACCCGCGCCCGCATTCTGCTCGCTGCGGATGAGCAAAAGACCGATGCCGAGATCGCGGCTAGCCTGCATGTCCATCCCGCCACGGTCGAGCGCACGCGGCGGCGCTTTGTCGAAGGCAGAGCTGCCTGCGCCCTGCACGAGAAACCGCGGCCCGGCGGCCGGCCTTTACTCGATCGCAAGCAGGAGGCGTTCCTGGTGGCACTGGCCTGCAGCCATGCGCCGTCAGGACGCGGCCATTGGACCATGCAGCTGCTGGCCGACCGCCTGGTGGAGCTCGGGGTGGTGGAAACCATCAGCGACGAGACGGTGCGCCGCGCGCTCAAAAAAACACACTGAAGCCGTGGGCCCGCAAGCAGTGGTGCATCGCGTCAGTGGGAGCAGACTTCGTCTGGCGCATGGAGGATGTGCTCGACCTCTATGCCGAGCCCTACACTGCTGATCGGCCGGTGGTCTGCTTCGACGAGCTGCCGTTCCAGCTGCTCGCCGACAAACGGGCGTCCCAGCCGATGGCTCCCGGTCGCGCCGCACGGATGGACTATGAGTACCGCCGGCAGGGCACCGCCAACCTGTTCGTGTGCTTTGAACCGCTGGCCGGCTGGCGGCATGTCGAGATCACCGCGCGCCGGACCAATCGCGATTTTGCCGAGCAGATGCGGGCTCTCGCGGATGAGTACTATCCCGCGGCGGCGGTGATTGCGGTCGTGCTGGACAATCTCAGCACACACTCTCCGGCGGCTCTGTACCAGACCTTCTCGCCGGCCGAGGCTCGGCGTCTCGTCAAGCGGCTGGAATTCCATTACACGCCCAAGCATGGGAGCTGGCTCAACATGGCGGAACTGGAGTTCGCCATCCTCAGCCGTCAGTGCCTGCATCGGCATCTTCGGAACCGAACTGTGCTCCGCTGCGAGATCGCCGCCTGGGAAGCCGAACGCAATCGGGCCAGAGCAAAGGCACATTGGCAGTTCACCACAACACAGGCTCGCGCCAAACTACGGCGGCTCTACCCTGCATGATCCCTGTGGCCAAGGACTAGGTGAACCGGGCGCGGAAGCGGATTTGAGCCACTTCTTAGGCCAGTCTTTCGCCCACCTCTTGATAATGGGAAAGCCCGGCAGAACGCCCTGATCGAGGGTTTCAGCGATTGGTTGAGCGATGAGTGCCTCAACGGGACCCTGTTCACCCCGTTGCATCATACCCGGTAAGTTCTCGAAGTATCAGCGGACGGATTACAACACCATTCGCCCGCGTTCAGCCTTAAAAGGGATGGCTCCAATCGACTTGGTCAAGCACGCCACAAGGCAGTCGGAAGAACCGATCCTCCCGGTTGCCACTAACCCTCTCAAAGGGCATCAATTGACCAGCGGTAGAAGAAGCTCGGGGCTCACGTCAACTGCCGCAAATCCTCCTGCTGCTGGAGAGCCTAGCGGATATCCTGCCGTGGCTGGTGACCGACCGCGGGTATACCAGCAGCTTCCTCGAGCATGTCTGACGCATAAGGGCAAAGCCGGCAATCCTGCAGTAGCGCCACGAGGCGCCGGTTGCCCGTCCGGACGCTGGATCTAGAACAATCGCAATGTGGTCGAGCGCCTCTGGGTCAGGCTTAAGGAGTGACGCGCCGGTACAACCCGCTACGAGAGGGCTGCATCGTCATTCATCAGGTGCTCTGCATCGCCGCCACTCTAGATCGACCCAAGTGCTAACAATACCTAGAGGATCGTTTGAGTGATTATCGTGATGGCTAGATGATCTATTTGGCCTATGGTCGAGACATTTCGCTCATGGGCGGTGGATCAATGCGGTTGTTGCCGCAACCACCATCTGCTCCGCTTCCGTCACGTGGAAATCGGTTGTTGGAATCGACGAGACTATGTGTGTTTTTATTTCATCAGTGCCTCTTTACGATTACCACCTGAGCAGAAGGTGAAATATCTATGAATATTTGCAGCCATGCATTAGCATCGTATTGGTCAGATCCAATATCGGCTCACATCTATGTTGCGTGCTCGATATCAGCTTGTCTAATCACCTAAGCAGAACGCCCTTATATGGGAGTTTATCATGGAAGCGCCGATCCGGGTCTTGATGATTACCTCCGAATGGCCCACCCAAGAAATCCCATTTGCCGTGCCGTTTCTTGTGCAACAGGTCGAATTCCTTAAGCGTGCAGGCGTGGAAGTGGAGGTATTCTACTTTCGTGGCGCTAAAAACCCGATTAATTATTTTAAAGCCTGGCGGAGACTTCAACGGCAGTACAAATATAGATGGAACGAGTTCGATCTCGTTCACGCGCAGTTTGGACAGGCAGCGCTTATTCCCTGGCCAAAGCGATTGCCCCTCGTGATAACTTTCCATGGTGTAGACATGTTGGGGTACCTGTCGCACACAGGGCGTATGACACTGCAAGGAAAGTTGCTGGTATGGCTGGGGCAGATGGTGGCACATTTCGCTGATGCGGTGCTCATTGTCTCAAACGAGATGAGGCGGAATCTGCCTGCTTCGATTCCGCTGCACATGCTGCCGACGGGCGTAGATCTCGCTTCAATGCCTTGCCTGACACGGGAAGAGGCTCGACGCCAGCTAGGGCTTTCGCTCGACGAGCGCCTGATTTTATTCGTTGGCAACCCTAACGATCCGCGCAAGCGCAGCAGTCGGGCGCGCGAGGCTGTTGATGTCCTTAATAGCAGACTGCCTGCTAGGCTCATAATAGGATGGGGTAAACCGCACAAAGATATCATCGCATTGATGTACGCCTGTGATGTGCTCGTAGTAACTTCTTTGCAAGAGGGATCTCCAACGATAGTTAAAGAGGCTCTCGCGTGCAACCTCGGAGTCGTTTCAGTTGTCGTTGGTGATGTGGTTGAGCGTCTAAAGGACATCGATGGATGTGAAGTGGTGGCTGATGATAAACCTGAAACCATTGCTGCAGCACTCGAAAGAGCCTTGCGCCACGATGGACGGATCAGAGGTCGCGAGGCTGTTGAGGAACTGGACGAGAGAGTCCTAACGGAAAAACTCATCAGGATCTATCAGTCAATCATAGGACGATCGAAACCTGCCATCAAAATGCAGGACCACTCGCTCGCCTCCAGCAGAAGCCGGTAGCGCAATTAGGTGATGAAACCAGTGTGTGCACCGCTACCGCGCAAGAAAACTTGTAACCATTCTCGGAGGTGATGCTGATGTGTGGCATCGTAGGGGCTTTTAGCCTTAGTGGCGAACCAATTGATGTGAACGTTTTGCAGCGTATGAACGATTTGCAATCACATCGGGGGCCCGATGGAGAGGGGTTCTTGCTGGGCTGGCTCAATGGAGACAAAACAGAGCAGGCCTTGGTCCGGAACACTGCAGAGTTTGAGCGGAATAACAGGGTAGAAATTGCCCTAGGACACCGCCGTCTGGCGATCCTGGATCTAATGGATCGTGGGCTGCAACCGATGACTGTAGGGGAGGGGCGAATCTGGATTGTCTTCAATGGTGAGATTTACAATCATTTGGAATTGAAGACGAAGCTGGAGGCCTGCGGATACACCTTTACAACCCGAACGGATACTGAAGTTCTTTTGCAGGCGTATCGGCACTGGGGTGAGGATTGCTTGTCGCATATTGAAGGAATGTATGCCTTCGCCATCTGGGATGGGAGACGAGGGCAATTGTTCTGCGCTCGTGATCGATTTGGAATTAAGCCCTTCTATTATGCTATGGTGAACGGCTATTTCGTCTTCGCGTCGGAGATAAAAGCACTGCTCGCATTCCCAGGAGTCGGCGCTGTTGCAGATGATGAAGCAGTCCTTAGCTTCCTGACTCATGGCAACTGTGATTATGGCGAACGGACGATGTTTCGTGGAGTCAAGGCTTTGCCGGCATCGAACTGCATTAGTATAGAAATTCGTTCAAATAAGCTTCTGCAGAGATCTTACTATCAACTAAAACCAACGATGGTACGTAATCTCTCAGATGATGAGCAGATCGAGAGACTGCGGGAGCTTTTGGTCGGTACAGTACGCAAACATCTGATCAGTGATGTGCGGATTGGTAGCTGCCTAAGTGGTGGGCTAGACTCATCAGCTGTTGTCTCGCTGATCGGGAACATCTGCCGGAATTATCCTGAAGCAGCAAGTGCAGTAGGAGACAAGCTTCGCACCTTCACTTCATGCTATGAGTATCGAGAGCTTGATGAGCGGAATTATGCTCTAGCCGTTGCCGATGCCGTCGGAGCTGAACCCCAACTTGTATTTCCATCAGCTGAAGATTTCTGGACGGATTTTGAGCGCTTCGCGTGGCACCAAGATATGCCAAGTGGCGGTCTTAGCTTCTATGCTCAATGGCGTGTAATGAGGGCAGCGAAAGAAGCCGGAGTTAAAGTGTTGCTCGACGGACAGGGTGGCGATGAGGTCTTTGGCGGTTATGCCAAATTTCGCTATGCGTATCTAGTATCCTTACTCCGTTCGCGTCGCTTTCCAACATTGATAGGCGAAGCTGCTGCGATGGTGCGGCATGGTGACAGATATGTGCTCGATCTGCGGAACGGCTATCGTTACCTCCCCAAGAGCCTGCGTCGACTGTTCAATGTCGATTCTGCCTTAAAAGATACAATTAGAACGGACTGGGACAAAGTTGTATCGGACCGGAGTACGCCGGCTACACGTTGGTGGCTCAATGCTTCAGGTTCGCAGGATAGCAGCCTTAGCAATCTTGGCACGATGATGCAGCGCATTCAGATCGACGACATTTTCATCGATACTCTGCCACAGTTATTGAGATTTGAAGACCGCTCCTCGATGGCGTTTTCAATTGAGGCGCGTGTACCGCTACTTGATCGGCAACTGGTTGAGCATGGTATCTCCCTTCCGGATAACCTGAAAGTAAGAGATGGTTGGAGTAAATTCGCAATTCGGAAAGCAATGCAAGGACTAATGCCTGAACCGGTCCGGCTACGCAAGAGCAAGTTAGGATTTGCGGCTCCCGATCGCATTTGGTTGTCGCGAGACCTGCGGCCACAGGTGGGCGAGTTGATCGAAAGCAACCTGCGATGCCAAAAATACATTGATCCATCTGCGCTGCGACAGTGGTATAAGTCAGCCAAGGCTGAAAGGGCCAACACAGAATCGTACTTAGGATTGTTCAGAGTTATGTCTCTTGAGACATGGATGCGCGTGTTTAATGTTTCATGAAGGCGACCTTGTATTAGTCGGCTTATAAGCGTATTGAGTTTGCCCGTGCGTTCGTTTAGGCATTAAGAGTAGACTTCAGGCGTCTAAGCTCCAGCATGCAGTTCAAGGCACCGGTGGAGAAAAGAATTTTGGTTGCACGCCATCGAGTATCGTCAACTTAACGAGCTGAGATCGGCCCGAATGTGCTAGGCCATTGGGCAGTAGGCCGTCACCATATCAGTGATGTTTACCCAGGCTATGAAGACTTGAGTTCGCGGCTTTTGATGACGGCGGCGCTGAGTTTGGACATTGGCGGAAGAGATTTTCCACTTAGTCATAACCGGCGAGAAATTCTCGGGCGCGCTTGGCTGATCTGAAACGCTCCAATGCATTAACGTCCTATTCGATGTTATCTCGCCCAGAGCTTGAGCTCGCGGAGTATGCATCGACTGACGACTGGCGGATCTTAGGCAGTTGTGTGGTAAGCTGCCGTCATGGAGATTGATCGCGACAGGATCGACGAGCTGTCCTTTCCCTGATGGGCTCGATCGGCCCGACCAGAAGGGCCGGAGCGATGATCCGGCCGACAGGACCGGGTCCGTCGTGCTCCTGGATGCAGGGCGGCAGACCGCCGAGGAGCCCCCAGGCCCTGGTGCCGCGAAAGCCCTGAGGTCGCCCCCGAGCCGGCAAGCGTCGAGGTCCTGCGCCCGGCCGCCAACCCGCGGATCGCCCGCGCGGCCGCGATCGCTTCCGTCCAGTCGCACAGGAGCGCGCGGCCATGCGGAAGCGCCTGGAAGGGAGCGGGCGTCCGGCGATCGTCTCGCACGCTGCACGGCGGAACTTCTCGCGCACGGGCCGGGACGCGGATCGGGGTGAGCCGCGAAAGGCAAACGGCTTGTCCTGAACGCTCTAGCGCCGCCGGCGCCCTGTCCCGAGAGCCACCCATCTGCATCGGCCTGCCGACCTTCAGGCGAGCCGTAGGCTCGGAGCCTCACGCGCACGCACGGCGCTCACACGAGGCCCCACACCATGTGCTTACCTTGCAGAACCAAGACGAGGTATGAGACGAGCCGTGAAAACTGGGTGGCCAACCCGGATAGGTCATCATTGATGTAGTCAAATCAGTCACGGATCAATTCTGTCCGGCGGCATGACAGGCCTGCTGTGGAATCAGTCAAGATGGA
Source organism: Microvirga sp. VF16 (assembly GCF_016864375.1). GTDB lineage: Bacteria > Pseudomonadota > Alphaproteobacteria > Rhizobiales > Beijerinckiaceae > Microvirga. Next base: position 2,777,475 of record NZ_CP069354.1, read on the forward strand.
TGCTGCGCCCGATCCGGATCCGCTTGAATTGCCACCTCAATAACCGCAATGAGCAGGAACGCCGCGCCGTAAAATGCTGGCTCGTTCGATGCCAGGTTCAAGTCAGTGAACAACGCTTGCGCGAACTCCATTGGCATTGCAATTGTGTACATGAGACGCAGCGGCGGGCGAAGTATATCCGTAAGCCCACGGTCCTCCTTCTCAGAGCCGATGAGGTGATGTGTGCACCAAAGCTGTGCACAAGATGCTTTCTTGAATCTGTGTTTGGTGCGGCTGCTGACGTGTCCTCGATCCGGTGCGCATTTGCTTTTACCAAGGTCCGCTTGGTCCTATAATGCCCAGAACTTCTTGGCTTCCGGATATACTGAAGGTGATGGGTCAGGATAACTTTCTTCAAAAAACAATAAATTCTAGAATGAACTTTTGTATGGTATCCTGATTTGATATTGATTAATATTCGGGATCGGGTGATCCTTGACATGACATATTAGGGAATTAGGGCCACTGAAAGTCTCCCGAATAGGCAGCAACCGCGACTGTTAAGTGCACGAGATCGAAAGCCGGTATCGTTCTAGAGCGCAAACCCAGATAGCACGGGCAGCAATTTGCGTTACGTCTATTGCCAAGCTTTGGGCCTGATTTTTCTTACTCCTTTCATCTCGCCCTCAAGGCATCCTCCTCGCTGGAGGAATACTGCCTCGAAAATGGGAATAGCAGGAAGGTAACAAGCAATGCCCCCACGTCAGCAACACGCGCAGGCGTGCGTTATGGGTGACATGAATTTGGTGCGTCCACTCGGACTGGCTGGTATTAGCTGTGTCGTAGCGGGTCCCCCTGGCGACCCGGTCTTTCACTCGCGGTTCACTCGCAAGGAACTCTCGTGGGAAGACACCGAACCGCACGCTGAGAGGCGTCTCGACGCCCTGATCCGCTACGGAGCTGCGCAGCCGGAGCCGCCCGTGCTTTTTTATCAATCGGACTCGCAGTTGCGGCTCGTGTCGCGACACCGGGATCGGTTGGCCCAAGCCTTCCGCTTTGTACTCGCTGAACCTCTTTTAGTTGAGTCTCTGCTCGACAAAGCTAAGTTCCAGGATTTAGCAGAGCGTATGAAGTTGCCGGTACCAGCGGCTCGTCGGATTTGCCCAACTGGGAACGATCCCGAAGAAATCGGCTTAAACTTCCCAATTATCGTCAAGCCAGTGCAACACGCCGAACGCGATATGGTCGCGTGGAAGCTGATCGCCAGTTCGCATAAGGCATTGCTGGTCGAGACGCCGGAGACGCTTCGAGTGCTTTGGCCTCATTTTGTCGCGGCTAATCTCGATCTTCTTTTCCAGGAAGCTATTCTTGGGCCCGAGAATCGCATTGAGAGCTACCATGTCTACTTAGACCAAACGGGTGCCATTGTGGCTGAGTTTACTGGTCGAAAAATTCGCACTCTACCAGTTACCTGTGGGCTCAGCACTGCGGTCGAAACAACCGATGCTGCGGACGTAAGAGAAATCGGTCGAGATATCGTGCAAAAGCTTGATCTGCGTGGTGTGGCCAAACTAGATTTTAAGCGATGCTTAAAAGGTAATCTTTATCTTTTGGAGATCAACCCGCGCTTCAATCTATGGCACCATCTCGGCGCCGTCGCTGGAGTAAACCTGCCGGGACTGGTCTACGCGGATCTCACAGGATTGCCTCGGCCAGTCGGCCGCGTCGCGCGCGCTGGAGTTCGCTGGGTTGCACCATGGGCAGATATGCGTGCCGCTCAAGAAAGCGGGATCCCGATCACAACGTGGTTGTGGTGGTTGCTCCACTGCGAAGCAAAGGCTGGCATTGCATGGGATGATCCTATGCCTATTGTGAAGAAGGTGCTGGCGAGGATACCTCGCTCGCGAGGGGCGCTAGCGCAGAATGAGCCTTACGCAACCTCGTGAATATGGTGCTTATCGTGGGTGCCCACGCCGACGGAAGCTAATATGAGGTTAGCCATCATCTCGGACATTCACGCGAATGTAGAAGCCTTGCGATCGACATTGGCAGAGATATCAACCCAAAATATCGATCATATTATATGTCTTGGGGACATTGTTGGATACAATTCGGATCCTGCTCAATGCATAGACCTGCTGCGAGAGCTAAACGCACTATGCGTTGCCGGCAATCACGACCGAGCTGTCACTGGACAGCTTTCGATGGAAGGATTTGACTACACTGCGGCAAAGGCGATTCGCTGGACGCGTCGGAACCTCAGCAGTGACGCCCTTGAATATCTTAGGACACTTCCCGTAGAAGCAAGCATCGACCACCATCTCGTCGCAGTGCATGGGGCGCTTCATCCAGAGAGTGGAAAGGAGATAGTGCGCCTCAATAATGACGAGTGCCGACGGTTGAGTTTTGAAGCCCTTGTTGTGCATCCATCGCGAGCTCGGCTCTGTGCGTTCGGACACACACATCAACTCGGAATATTTGAGTTTCGGGATGGTTTCGTGCAACAGCTGAAAGGCGACCAAATCGTTCTGCAGGATGATGGATGGTACTTGATTAATCCTGGAACAGTTGGGCAGCCGAGGGTGGCCGATCGCAGAGCGACATTCCTCGTTTTCGATTCAATAGATAAGAGACTAACGGTGCATCGCATCGACTACGACACGTCTGTCCCATTCGCTAAAACACGGACGATAGCCATACTTCCGATCTGGGCCTTCCTCCCTCAGTTCGTTCGAGATTCACTTTTACGTCTTCCTAGACCCATCCGAAATACTCTCAAATGGATCATAAAGACTGTCGGAATTTAACAGCAGAAAGTATTGGCGCATCGAGGTCGAGAAGCGGTTCAGGATGGCATTGACGGATTGAGGTAGATTGGCTTGGCTGTCGTCAGGCCAATGCGCTTAATTCAAATGCTTTCTACGAGTTGCCTGCTCTGAGAATCCCCACCGGCATAGACGTCTGAGATCTCAGACCATCCACGGCACATCCACCTTTCAGGCTTCGGGTGCCCTAGTTCTCATAGCGGTGAATCCTACTGTATTGCCTTCAGCATTCGTGAAGTTATCCTTGATCTTCTCCTTGCGTGCACCTATCTGAACAATAATATTTTGAGCGGTGGTAAGCGCCACGGCATCATGGAGCCTCTGCTCCAGAGAAAGTCTAGACAGGTTGCGTTCAGATGCCTGCGGATGAGTGTAGTCATCCCAAATTAGACAGGAACTCGATAAGCTATCCGAGCTTGGATTTCGAATTTCGATTCTGCAACTATTATGTGGACTAATCCAAGAACAATGTAAGAGAATATTATTTTCTACCAGGGTGTAGGAACAATCACCTTCTTGAAGCCGCTGTGATGCACTCATAAGAAATTCAGATTTGCTGCACTCAGCGTGACTTGCTGGTTCATAACACAAGAGATCCGAAATGCAGTTTACTCGGAAAATTGATTGACTCTGTGCTCTGTTGGCTTCTTCACGGGAAACGGCGTAGTAGATTGTATGATTGGTGCCAAGAATGCTGCGGAGGCTGGACCGAACTGTGTTGATAAGAATATGGCGCAGGCCAAGACGCCTAACGTGACTGATTATGGTCGCAACAGATTGGCTCCGCTTGCCTAGAAGTTCTTTAGCCACAATGCGAATGCTCGATAGTAGCGCATCCCGAGCATGTTTAAGCCTGTCAAAGTAGATGCTAAGCACATAGACCTGATCATATTGGTCGGCTGAGCGATCTTTATACATTTCCCCGCCAGGGGTAAGATCGAGAGTTCTAAAGCCTTGGCGCCCAAGTTCTTGCGCCAGCATTAAAATAAGTATTTTCCCTGGAGAGTGTTCTGCCAGAAAGGGTGAGTGTACGACAACCCCCAAATCGACAGACGCACGATTGATTAGTCCAATATTGGCTGCCGCAAGCGTACCACCAACCATCAAGGCCGATGCATGTACTACACCCGACTTTTCCATCAACCGCAGGTAAAATTCCCGCTTCAGAGGATCATTCTTGAAGGGCAATGAGGCATTGATCGCACCTTGCCGAAGATCGCAGTAATCTGCGATGGTGCTCAGAACACCTTCGAGTTGCTCTTTGGTTTCCAAAGTTACTAAGGACAGGCGCCCATTTTTTTTAAGACGGCTGATGCGGCTCTTGTTGGATTTCTTTCGCAGCGATATCTCGGCTGGGCTGCCAGAGCCAAGAGTCAAGAGTGGACGCCTTTTCTTTTGGAGGATCGACCTCGATCCCCAGCGACTCTGCGGTGTACACCAGTCCATCGGAGATCCAGGGGGAAGATACTGGAGCTGCAATCGCCGCCCGGGATAGGCTTTGGAAAGTTCATCCAGAGCTAATTCAATGAAGCTACTGGCGTTAATTTCTGTCGCGAGCCAAACCTGATATTCGGCCTGATGAGCGCCAACATGTTCGATGGTCTCTCTTCCTCTTTTAACGGCAAGGGGAAGAAGCCCGATGAGACGGCCTATTTCGTTATACTGGATGACCAGCAGTGGCTCATAGGTTCCCTGATATGCTGAAAGCCACGCGTCAGCAAATTCCCAAGACTGACATGCGGTACTCCATGGGCAGATGCGAGCAAGTTCTGACCAAGCCTCACGAAAATCAATGCTTCGAAGTAGATCCCAAGCAGTATCTGTACGAGCAAGCTCTAATTTGGGTTTGCAGCGTGCGTCTCCAGGGTCCAGCATGGTAACAACCTGATTGCGAAAGGGCGTACCGCTTCAAGATGAATTTCCAGCACTTTAGTTTGAATTCAGAGCTTATCACATTAATATTCATTGTTAGGCCAATTGCGCCCAGTACATTCATTAAGTGATTTGTATTTCACTATGATTACCATAAGGCAAAGCCAATTATTGGTATAGCCTGGATATTAGGAGCTAGCACTAATCTCGCCTTTGGCCGATTGGGCGGCATGGCAGAGTGTACACACCAAGCAGGGTGGGGCGATCGCTGATGTGGCATGAGTCGCCCCATCTCGCATCCGACCGTCCGCGGCACGGCCGCAAGAGCTTCGGCTCGTTCGTCGCCTGGGCTCTCAGTTTCATCCTGATCAAATTCGCCCGCATGGCCTAATTCCTGAGTTGGTTCAAGATCAGTGCAGAAACGATAGTTCCGAAACCTGCACCTGCTATACTCGCAATTGCATCAATGGCACTGGGAAACCGACTTGGTGAAAGAAGTTGAAGTAATTCAAGAAAGCCGCCATAGGTCATAAGACCGACAGCTATCGGAATATCGTTCCGAGGGTAACCTATCATGAATATCATAGCCGTTACTGAATATGCGAAGAAATGTTCAAGCTGACTTGGCGCGCCTGTCCTGGCCTGAAGATCTCCGGGAATGAGTGATAGGAAAGCGAGCAGGAGAACGCTGAACCAAGCGCAATATCTAAAACTTCTCCCAAAGATATCCACCTCGAATAATCCTTTAGATCTCACTTAACGTGATCAAATGGGAGCGGGTCGTATATATGTCGCAGGAGGCGAGAGACATAGTCAATCCTGGTAAATACGAAGCTATTTGTTTTGTTCATGTTTCCCTTAATGCGACATCCTAGATCTTCAATTGCAGCACCTCGAAAGGGGATGTCGATCTATGAAACTATATGCCTGCACATTAGAGCGGATTTGGCTTGAACGGAATCGGCGTGTCTGATTCCGTGGTGTCTGGGGGCGTGAGCAGCGAGGCTCACCATGACGACACCGCTCTCTCAGGATCTTCGCCAGCGCATTGCCCGGGCTGTGGTCAATGGCAGTTCAATCCGCCAGGCCGCTGCGCGTTACGAGGTCAGCCCGTCGGCTGCCGTGAAGCTGATGCAGCGGGCGCGCAAGACCGGCTCTCTCGCCCCTGACCGGATTGGCGGGCGTCGTCGCCCGATGCTGGAGCCGCATGAGGACCTGCTCCGTAGCCTGATCGCCACGAAGTCCGGCATCACGCTCTCCGAGATCCAAGCCGAACTGAGAGCCCGCGGGATCGTGGTGGCGGCGCTCTCCACCATCCTGCTCACCCTGCGCCGGTTCGGCCTGCGGCACAAAAAAGACACTCCGGGCGGCCGAGCAGGACCGGCCCGATGTCGCGCGCGAGCGCCAGCGTTGGCGGGTGTGGCAGCGCTATATGGACCCCAGCCGCTTTGTCTTTCTCGATGAGACCGGCACCACAACCACGATGACGCGCCGCTATGGTTGGGGGCCCGAGGGTGAGCGGGTAGTGGACGCCACGCCCTGGGGGCACTGGAAGATCACGACCTTTGTGGCGGGCCTGCGCGCGAGCGGCGTGATTGCCCCGATGGTGCTCGACGGCCCGATGACGGGGGAGGTGTTCCGCGCCCATGTTGAGCAAGTCCTGGTTCCGGAACTCTCGCCGGATGACGTGGTGGTGCTCGACAATCTGGCCGCGCACAAGGTGGCGGGCATCCGGGAGATGATCCGGGCAACTGGCGCCAGCCTGCTCTACCTGCCGCCGTACTCGCCCGACCTCAACCCAATCGATCCTTCGACAGGCTCAGGATGAGGAGGTGTTTGCCAAACTCAAAGCGCTGCTGCGCAAGGCCGCCGCCTGAACGAAGGACGCGCTCTGGATCACCATTGGCGAGTTGCTCGATAGCTTCCCGGCTGCGGAATGTCGTAACTACCTCAGCAACTGCGGCTACAAACCCGTGTAAACCGAAAATGCTCTAGGGCTCTGCTGCGAAACGCCGGCTGGCTCGTGAACAAGAAGCTGGCCGCGCGGATCTGGCGACAGGAGGGACTTAAAGTGCCGCAAGAGCAACCGAAGAAAGGTCAGCTCTGGCTCAACGATGGCTTGTGCATCCGGCTGTGTGGCTGGAGATCCCAACCATGTCTGGTCGGACAACTTCGTCGAGGACCGCACGTACAATGGGCGCAAGTTCTGCATGCTCAACGTCATCGATGAGTTCGCTCGGGAATGCCTGGCCATCCGGGTAAGCCGGAAACTCAAAGCCATCGATGTGCTCTCGGAACTGTTCATCCTGCGCGGTGTTCGAGGTCACATTCGCTCCGACAACGGGCCGAGTTCGTGGCCAAAGCAGCAGGCGAGTGAATCATAACTTTCTCCTCATCGGAGACATCCGAGCAATAAGGTTTACGAGTTGAAGTGATCGCGTCCCAACGGCCATAACCTCAAGCCAAATCTATAACAGCCTCTAGGTAAACATAAGGCTATGCATCGTTCACAAGGCCGATTATCGCCGCTGCTCAAGCATCATCCTTTGTCCTTTATGATGCCACCTATTCCAGAACTTAGCTAAGCCCACTAAGAAGCCTAATCCATAAGAGAAATGTAGTATAACGAAAGCCAAAGCGACGCGCGGTATGAGATGCCAATCTGCTCGACGTACTGTCAGAACAGAGGCTACGAAATTTGCTCCTATATAACTACCGGCTATCAGAAGAACGCCCCACCGTCCATAGGTGGAAAAAGGGGCAAGAAAAAGCGCGAGAATGAGAGATGCCATGAAGAGGGGCGGAATAAACTGCCGAAGCCTCATCTGCGAAGGGTGCTTCTGCATAACTCTGATTTTCCAGTAGCCGTATTGATAGTATTGTCGCCACAATGATCGGGGTGTGCTTCGATTGTAATAACTGGATTTTATATTTGGACTGATCAGGATCTTTCCACCCATTTCGAGTAGGCGGTAATTGATCTCGTCATCTTGATTGCGGATCTGTTCCTCGTCGAATAGCCCGATACGCTCGAAAATTTGGCGAGGCCACGCGCCCATCGAGACGGTGTCGGTCCATTCCTCGCGTTCAGAAGAGCTGAAACGCCCATGTCCTACTCCAAAGCCACTGCTGGTTGCTAAGGATACGGCCTCGCCGAAGCGCCCCTCGCTTACTGTTACCATTCGTCCACCTACGTGGTCGGCGCCTGATTTCTGGAGTGCAGAGACACACTGACGAACGTGATCTGGCTCGATGAAAGTATGCCCGTCAACCCGGATGATCACATCACCACGTGCTTGCTTAAGGGCAAGATTGAGGCCTGTGGAAACAATCAAATCTGGATTGTCGATGATCCGGACCTCTATGCTCGGCCATGATGCGACTATGCGAGCAATAATCTGTCTGGTGTCATCGGTTGACATACCATCTGCGATGAGTACCTCGAGCAGATTATGAGGATAATCCTGGCTTAATATCGTTCTGAGGCTTCGTTCAATGAACTTGGCCTCATTTCGAATAGGCATCACGATGCTAACATAAACAGGATGATTTGCGCGCGAAGAACACGTCTCCTTGGACGCTTCATCAGCCGATAAATGATCAACATATCCCATTTTATGCTACCCATTTTGATGTTCAGATGCTCATTCGTTATGCCGAGTACGGCTGTCACAGCATATGAGGCACCAAACGATCTGCAGGATGATCGCGAGAGCACTCATTGTTGAAAACAAAGCTATCGCCGCAATTTCACTCTGCAATAATAGCGCGCCGAATACTAAAGATGCGATACCAATTACGGTGACGGCAATTTCGTAGATCAGAAATTGGCCCTGTAGCCCCAAAATTGGGATAGCAGCCAGGGTCGGCACAGCCAGAAATGCGAAGTATGAGGATAGTGACAGCCAGCGGGCATACACTCCAGCGACCCGCCATTCGCTACCGAAGACATGACCAAAGAGCCATGGTCCCGCGATTGCCATCAGTCCGAACGGTATTAGACCTAGTATTGCGAGCGCTGCGGTTCCCTTCACTAAAATTGGCCGCAGGCTCTCCGATTGGTGGCTTGCCTCGGCGATGCGTGCCAAAAAGACAGGACCCGCGGCTTCGGCAATGACGGTGTTTGGAAGACGAATGACGCGATTTGCAAGCAGATAGAAACCTGCTGCCGCTGGCTCTAGAAGGGCGGCAAGCAAAAGCGACGGGATGTTGTAAGATAATTGCCTCAGCCATTTTTGCGGAGCGCGGAAGAGCGGAAAGTCTCGGAAACGGTAGGCAACTTCCTTGATGGTAATGCTAGAGTTTGGTGCGCCATCTACTTTGCCTGCAGTGTCGCGGCATGTTAGAGTAGGCTTCGCGCCAATCCATAGTAGAGCTGTCTGCAAAATTTGAGACATAACTCCCAAAATCAGAAGAGTTGGAGCTGTTGCTACTATAAGTCCAACCGTGACTTTGGATGTATTGTTGGCAATAGCTTCTACAACACTGATTCTGGAAATCGCGTCAAATCTCTGAACCCGATAAAGCCAATGGTGCAAAGGTTGGCAGAAGCCTGACAGCAGCACTAGAAGCGGACCCAACATCAACAATGCCGGTGATGCTGTAAAGCCAATCGCATGGGCTACCTGCTCCCTGAATATACCAAAACCGATAAAAGAAATAAGGGCCACTATAAGGCATGTGATTATAGAAAGTTTGAAGAGGCTTCGAGCCTCCTGATCGGAATGTGGTAAAACAATTGCAGCTCCATACATAAGATCTGAGACTGACGCTATGATCATTACAGCAGCTGAGAATACAGCCACGACGCCGAAGGCTTCCGGGCCATATAAGCGCGTAATCAGCGGAGAAAATGCGACTGTGATTAATTGAGCGGTAGCCGCTCCACTGATTGCAACAGTAGCGCTGCGGATGAAACTATATGATTTTAGTAAGCGTATCCGTTGCAGCGGTGTAAGCATGCCGCTGTAATCAGATATTTCGTGCACTCCTCCTCTATTGCCTATATTTTTTTCCATAATAGATAGAATTACCTTGTTCTTGAGGGATCAAAACGCATATTACTTGACGCTGCGTTCGATGCCTCTGCTCCGTGAAAGGCAGCGCCTTTCCCCGATTGGGAGGAAAAGGCGACAAGTTCGAGCCGGATAAGTCAATTTATGGGCGCGCTTACTGATCCAGCCCACACTTGGACAGCTGCAATTCATAAATTTTATGTCAGAGGGCCTCTAGTGAATATAGCTCCTTTGTGTCAGTGTTCAGCGCAAAAGTGGAGCTTTGGACTTATGCTCCCAAAGCAGCGCATGTACTAATCTCGCCTTTGGCCGATCAAACGGCATGGCAAAATGTGCACACCAAGCAGGCTAGTGGTTTGCGCCTGACGGAAGAGTCCGATCGCGGATTCCCCTCGGCCGGTGTGCATGCGAAGCTGTGGCATGCGCACTGGCATCTCGATCACCCTGACTTCGTCCGACCGACTTCGGCTTGAGGCGCTCATCAGCAACCGGAACACAGCTCAGAAGCACGTCTGGCGGGCCGCCATCGTGCTGCTGAGCGCAGACGGCATCGGCACAACCGAGATCGTGCGTCGGACCGGCACCTCCAAGACCTGTGTCTGGCGCTGGCAGGAGCGCTTCATGCACGAGGGTGTCGACGGACTGCTGCGCGACAAGACCCGCCCCTCCCGGATCAAGCCGCTCGGCCCGGACATGGCCGAGCGGGTGGTCAACCTGACGCTTTCCGACCCACCGATTGAGGCGACCCACTGGACTGCCGCCCTGATGGCCAAGGAGAGTGGCATCAGCGCCAGTGCAGTACGACGCATCTGGCGAGCGCATGGCCTCCAGCCGCATCGCTATCGCCAATTCAAGCTCTCCAACGATCCCCGGTTCGCCGAGAAGCTCAGAGACGTGGTCGGGCTCTATGTCGATCCACCGGCGCATGCCATCGTGCTCTCCGTCGATGAGAAGAGCCAGATCCAGGCGCTCGACCGCACCCAGCCCGGGCTGCCGCTCAAGAAGGGCCGCCTCGGGACCATGACGCACGACTACAAGCGCCATGGCACCACCACGCTGTTTGCCGCCCTGAACGTGCTGGATGGCACTGTCATCGGCCGCAACATGCAGCGCCACCGGCATCAGGAATTCATCCGCTTTCTGAACACCATTGAAGCCCAGGTGCCGGCGAGCAAGGCCGTGCACGTGATCCTTGACAACTATGCGGCTCACAAGCACCCGAAGGTTCGCGCTTGGCTCGATCGTCACGAGCGCTTCACCTTTCACTTCACCCCGACCTCATGCTCGTGGCTCAACGCGGTTGAGGGTTTCTTTGCCAAACTGACCCGGCAGAGGCTCAAGCGAGGGGTCTTCCACTCAGTGGTTGATCTTCAGGCCGCCATCAACCGATACGTTGCCGAGACGAATGCTCGTCCCAAGCCTTTCACGTGGACGGCTGATCCGGATGAAATCATCGCTGCCGTCAGGCGTGGGCACCAAGCGTTAGATTCTATCCACTAGGATGATCGCTGGTGTGATATGCGCATTCCAGGGATGGTGATCAGTAGTTCCACACGATCATGATCACTCGTTCTGGTGATCGTGATCACCGTCAGCGTTGACCTGGCGGTCCGCTGAGCGGCAATGAAGCGGTTGGTACCGCTGGCAGTTGTAAGGTGGTCTGGAAACAGGCGTTGGGTCAAGCCCGGCGCCGGCGATCAAAGATTGATCGGATCATGCCACACTCCTGTCGCCGGCCCGGCGGCGCAGGCTGTCGCCCTTGAGTTCAATCCGATGCGCATTGTGAATGACGCGATCCAGGATCGCGTCGCCGAGAGTGGGATCGGCAATCACATCGTGCCAGTGCGACACGGGAACCTGACTGGTGATCAGCAGCGAGCCCTTGTCGTAGCGGTCGTCGACGATCTCGAGGAGATCCCGGCGCTGCTCGGCGGTGAGCGGCTCCGGTCCCCAATCGTCGATGATGATCAGATCCGTCCGCTCCAAGGTGCTCATCAGGCGCGCCACACGGCCTTCGCCGCGGGCTTGGGCCAGATCGGCAAACAGGCGCGGCGCCCGGCGGTACAGAACCGAGAAGCCGTCGCGACAGGCCTTGTGGCCGAGCGCGCAGGCGAGCCAGCTCTTCCCCGTCCCGGTCGGGCCGACAATCGCCAGGTGATTGTGATCGCGCACCCATTGGCTGGTCGCCAGCGCCTGGAACAAGGCCCGGTCGAGACCGCGCGAGGTGCGGTAGTCGACATTCTCGACCGTGGCGCTCTGGCGCAGTTTGGCCGCGCTGAGACGGCGCGCCAGACGACGGTTGTCGCGGAACGTGACTTCCCGATCGACGAGAAGGCCGAGCCAGTCGGCATGGGGCATCGCGGCCGCGTCGGGGTTGGTCTGCAACTCGAGCAGCGTGTCGGCCATGGCGCTCAGGCCTAGGGCCCGCAGGCGTTCGACGGTGGGATGAAGCAGCATGAGGATCTCCTGATCAGTGGTAGTAGCCGGGGCCGCGGATGTTGGCGTGGACGAGAACCGGCGCGTCCTGCGCCGGCTGGGAGGCCTTGTGCGTGCCGCTCTTCAGAATGGCGGCAACAGAGGTGTAGGACCGGGTGTTGATCGCCAGAGCCTGCGCGCAGGCCGCATCGACCCGCTCGGCTCCATAGCGCTTGACCAAGCCGAGAATGCCGATTGCCGAGCGGAAGCCCTGCTCGGGATGCGGCCGGGAGCGCAGGATGACGTCGATCAAAGTGGCGGCGTCGGGTCCGACCTTGCCGGCCTCGCGGCGGATGCGCTCATGCGTCCAGTCGCGGTAGCGCCGATGCGAGCTCGGCATGTGCTCGGCCACCGTGGTTGGCCGATGCGGACGATGGGAGCGCACATGCGAGGCCACGCGCTTGCCGCGCAGGAAGATCTCGACGGTCGTGGCCGTGATCCGCGCCTCGACCTCTTGGCGCACGAGGCTGTGTGGCACGCTGTAGTAGTGCTTGGCGATCTCGATGTGGTAATCGAGACCGACGCGGCAGCGCTTCCACTCGGCATATTCGTAAGGTTCGGCCGGCAGCGGCAGCAGCGCCGGGCGATCCAGCGCCTCGAACAGTTCGCGCCGGCTGCGGCCCCAACCGCGCAACGGCCGCTCATTCAGGTCGCGCAGCAGATTCTGGATGGCGTCGTTGAGGGCCGGCAGCGAGAAGAAGCGGCGGTTGCGCAGGCGGGCCAGGATCCAGCGTCCGACCACCTGAACGCCGACCTCGACCTTCGCCTTCTTTCAAGTCCAGGACTGCAGTTCGTGCTGACACTCAAGCGCGTATAGAGTTCGAGGTCACGCACCCGTTCCATCCGTGGCGCGGCCAGCGCTTCGTGCTGTCGACCCGCAAGCAGAACTGGGGTGAGGACCGCGTCATGTTCTACGACGCGGAGGGACGGCTTCGTTCGCTGCTTGCGTCATGGACGGACGTCGCCGGACCCGATGTTTTCATTCAGGTCGCGGCCGGCAGGTCGTTTGTGCGTCCCGATGATCTGGCAACCTTGGCGGCGTTGATCGCGCAAATCGAGCGCAGCCATGGCGGCTGACCGCGTGTCAGGCAATTTATGCCGCATATGTCAAGCTAATTATGCCGCTGCATGCAGACGTTGCCGTCGGCCCTGGCCTCTGGTTTGCGTTAATTTCCGGCATTCGTTCCGTATGGTAGCAGCCTTCATTAGATTGACACGTTCTCTGCTAAGGCGTAATTTGGCTTACATAGAGGGAAGAGGCTATACCATGCCCAACGAGACCAAACGCGATCGACTGCGCCATCTCGGAGCACTCAACCCTCGTCCCGAAGCTGTCCGCGCACCCTGGTTTCGTGAGTCCAGCTTCTTCGATCCTCTCGATCTCGTGCAGGTGAAGTACGAGATGCTGCGTTACGTCCAGGAGGACGGCGTCACCAAGGCCGATGCCGCCGCGCTTTTCGGTCTGTCGCGGCCAACCTACTATCAGGCCGAGGCCGCGTTCGAACGCGAGGGCATCACCGGCCTGCTGCCACGCCCCCGGGGACCAAAGTCAGCCCACAAGCTCACCGCCGAGGTTATGCAGCTCATCGAGCAGAACCAGCACGCGGGGGCCCCGTTGCAGGCACGATCCCTGGCGCAACTGCTGCATTCGACGCTCGGTATCAGTGTCCATCCCCGCAGCATCGAGCGCGCGATCGCCCGTAAAAAAAAACGGTGAGACCCATGCGCGCATCCCGACACTGCCGCACGGCTGCAAGGATTGCTATGAGACGCTGCGCGCCGCCGTCTTGTGCGGTCAGGCCTGCGTCAAGGACATGGGCGCCATCGTTTTTCATGGCTTTTGGCAAGGGCTGGCGGTGCTGATCGCGGCTCCTCAGCCTCCCCCGCCGATCCATCGGCGGCCGGAACCACCGCCCACGGCTTCGGCGGCAGTGCACGATCGCCAGCTCGTGCATATGCTCGCCAACATGGTGCTGGCAGCAGAGACGCGAGGCAATCATGTCTACTGATATTGCCATGAAGGTTGGCGCCGACCATCTGCGGCGTGATGCGTTCCTCTACGTGCGTCAGTCCTCTCTTCGTCAGGTGTTCGAGAACACCGAGAGCACCAAGCGGCAATACGCCTTGCGCGATCGCGCCGTGGCGCTAGGCTGGCCCATCGAACGTGTCCATGTCATCGATAGCGACCTGGGTCTCTCCGGCGCGCAGTCGCAGGACCGCGACGGCTTCCAGCACCTGGTGACCGAAGTGGCGATGGGGCATGCAGGGATCGTGCTGGGGCTGGAAGTGTCGCGCCTGGCACGCAACAATGCCGACTGGCACCGTCTCCTTGAGCTGGCTGCCATGTCGCGCACGCTCATCATGGACGAGGACGGCGTCTACGATCCGGCTTATTTCAACGATCGCATGCTGCTCGGGCTGAAGGGCACGATGAGCGAGGCCGAACTGCACATCCTGAAGTCGCGGCTGCAAGGCGGCATTCTCAACAAGGCACGCCGCGGCGAGCTCGAGATGCCGTTGCCGATCGGGTTGGTCTACACCCCTGACGCGCGGGTCGTGCTCGATCCCGACCGGCAGATCCAGGACACGGTGCGGCTCCTGTTCGATACCTTCCGCGAGACCGGCTCAGCCTGCGCTGTCGTGCGCCGCCTGCGGGGTGAGCAGATCCTCTTCCCCCGGCGGATCCGCCGCGGCATCGGCAAGGGCGACGTTCTGTGGAGCGAGATCGACCATTCCCGCGTACTCCAGATTCTGCACAACCCGCGATATGCCGGCGCGTTCGCTTATGGGCGCACGCGCACAGCCTACAATGCCAAGCTCAAGTCCGTGCAGCTGCGCGTGGCGAGATCCGATTGGCAGGTGCTTATACCCGAAGCCCACGAGGGCTACATTCCCTGGGCCGAGTACGAGCGCAATCAGACAGCCCTGGAACAGAACGCCGCCGGCTTTTCACCTGGCCTGCGTGGACGCATGCCTCGCCAAGGCAGCGGTCTGTTGCAGGGACGGCTGCTGTGCGGCCGCTGCGGTGCACGCATGCGGGTCCACTATGAGCCGTTCGAGGGGCGGCTGCGCCCGTATTATGTCTGCAACGAAGCGGTCGTGCGACACGCCGGCAAGCACTGCCAATGGGTGCGCGGCGCTCCGGTCGATGATGCGGTGAGCACGCTCCTGCTGGAGGCGATGGCGCCGGCGGCGATCGATGTCGCGCTCGCCGTGCAGCAGGAGATCACCCAGCGCGTGGAGCAGGCTGCGGCGCTGCGCGGCACGCAGCTGCAACGCGCCCGCTATGAAGCTGAACTGGCCCGCCGGCGCTACCTGAAGGTCGATCCGGACAACCGTCTGGTCGCCGACGCGCTGGAAGCCGACTGGAACGCACGGCTGCGTGACCTCGACGCACTCCAGCGCACGCACGAGCGCCAGAACGAGGCCGACTGTTCGCTGCTGGACGAGCCAGCGCAGGAGCGCATCAGGGCGCTGGCCGCCGATTTCCCGCGCATCTGGAATGACGAGCGCACCGGTGCCGTCGAACGCAAGCGCATGCTCGGCCTTCTCATCGATGACGTGACGCTGCTCGTCGACGAGCAGGTCAACATCCATATCCGTTGGCGCGGCGGGCGCACGCAGAGCCTGTCGGTGGCCAGACCACGGCCTATGTCAGTGATACGCAAGACGCCGGCAAAGGTCGTGGCGTTGATGAACGAGCTGCTGGAGATCGCCAACGACCGGCAGATCGCCGCCCGTCTCAATGAACTCGGGCATCGCAACTGGCGCGGCGAACCCTTCACGCTGAAGAAGGTCATGCTGGTGCGCCGCACCTATGGCTTGAAGAGCCGGTACGAACGGCTGCGGGAGAGCGGCATGATCACCGGCGAAGAAGTAGCCCAGCAGCTCGGCGTGTGCGTCTCGACCGTTCACCAACTCGGGCGGAAGGGCATTCTCAAGCGCCATCGATACGCCACCAACCATCGATACTTGTACGAACCGCCGGGCAACGTCAGACTCGAAAAAGGTGCCGGCAGCCGATATGGTGGTCGTCCGCCCAGATTAATTGTCGCTCAACCACTCCAACAAGGTGCATCGTGATGCCTGCTCCTTGTCGCGCGGCTTGTAGGGCCGGGCCGGCACGATGGCGGTGCCGTAGTGGCGGGCCGCGTCGGCATAGGTGCGATTGACCATCGGCTCGTGGAAGCAGGCCTTGGTGATCCCGGCCTTGAGATTGTCGCTGACCGTCTGGCGGGTGGCGCCGCCCAGGAAGGCAAAGGTACGCACATGCGAGCCGATCCAGTCCGGCAGGCTCTGGGTGAAGCTGGCCTCGGCATAGGTGTAGTTGGAGGCGCCGAGCACGGCGACGAAGATCTGGACCGGGCGGACCTCGCCGGTGAGCCCGTCGATCACCTCCATGGTGTGGCCGGAATAGTCGACGAACAGCCTCTCGCCGGCGACATGGACCTGGCGCAGAGTGGGTTTGAGCCGGCCGGCCCAGTCCTTGTAGTGCTCGCAGAACCAGGAATAGCTGAAGGCATCAGACGTGCTGTCGCAGTATTCCTCCCATAGCAGCATGAGCGTCACGCCCGGCCGGCGCAGTTCGCGATGAACCAGGGTCCAGTCGGGCTGGCTGCGTTGCTCGGTGGGCAGATCGGAGGGCGGCGGATAGAGCGTAAGCGGTGTTCTGAACCCACCTTACGTCCGTGTCTCTGAGCGGCGAGACTAACGATCTCTGATTTGGGATCGTTTTGTGTCGATGGTTGACCATATGCTTGAGCCGCCGCGGCTGGTGCGGCGCCTGGAAGTGATCACCGGAGTTGGCGGACGCCGACGCTGGTCAGCCGCTGAGAAGGCGCGGATCCTGGAGGAGGCGATGGCTCCCGGCGCGGTGGTGTCCGACGTGGCCCGCCGCAATGGCATGTCGCCCCAGCACCTGTTCACCTGGCGCCGGCAGGCCAAGCGAGAGGCCGACACTCATCCTCTGACCTTTACCCCAGTTGTGGTCAGCCCTGACACGCCGCAGCCCACGCCGGCCGCTGGCCGTGAGGCGATCATCGAGATTGTCGTGGAGGGTGTCGTCATCCGCGTCCCGCCCGGTGTCGATGGAGCGACACTGGCCCGCGTGCTGCACGCGCTCAAGAGCCTGCGATGATTGGGCCGAGCGGGACCGTCCGCGTTCTCGTGGCGACCAAGCCCGTTGACTTCCGCAAAGGGGCGGATGGCCTCGCTGCGCTCGTGCGCGACACCATGGGAGCGGATCCGTTCTCCGGGACTGTTTATGTCTTCCGGGCCAAACGCGCGGATCGCGTCAAGCTGGTGTTCTGGGACGGTACGGGCGTGGTTCTCGTGGCCAAAAGGTTGGAGGACGGCGAGTTCCGCTGGCCCAAGGTGCAAGATGGTGGCCTTCACCTGTCGGCCGCTCAACTCTCAGCGCTGCTCGAAGGTTTGGACTGGCGCCGCGTGCATGAGGCGCGCCAGATCACAGTGCCGTCGGCGGCGAGTTGATCACACCGTCAGTCCCACCCCGTAAGAGCAGTCGTCGCCCACCGCAAAGCATGATTCACTTCGTCCTGTGACCAGCGCGATGCCAGCTCTCCCGGATGATCCTGACCTGCTCAAAGCCATGCTCCTGGCCGAGCGGGCGCGGGCCGAGCGGCTGGAGCAGATCATCAAGGCGATGCAGCGTCACCGCTTCGGCCGCCGCGCCGAGAGCCTGCCCGAGGATCAGCTGCTGCTGGGCCTGGAAGAGGCCGAACAGACTGAGGCCGCTGAGGACGCCCAACACGAGCAAGCGGATCCGGCCGAGCGTAAAAGCCGCGCGGCCCAGCGGCGCCGGAACCGTGGATCCTTGCCGGCGCATCTGCCGCGCATCGAGACGATCATCGACATCGACGATCCGGCCTGTCCCTGCTGCCGCAACCTCCTGCACCGCATCGGCGAGGATGTCTCTGAACGCCTCGACATCGTGCCGGCGCAACTGCGCGTGCTGGTGATGCGCCGGCCCAAATACGCCTGCCGCCACTGCGAAGATGGAGTGGTGCAAGCCCTGGCTCCGGCCCGTGTGATCGAGGGCGGCCTGCCCACCGATGCGCTGGTCGCGCAGGTGCTGGTGTCGAAATACGCCGATCACCTCCCGCTCTACCGGCAGGCGCAGATCTATGCCCGGCAGGGCATCAGCTTGGATCGCTCGACCCTGGCCGACTGGGTCGGACGGGCCGCCTGGCACCTGCGGCCGGTGCATGAACGGCTGCTGGCGCAGCTGAAAGCCTCGTCGAAGCTGTTTGCCGATGAGACCACGGCGCCCGTGCTCGACCCTGGCCGCGGCCAGACCAAAACGGGTCAGCTGTTTGCCTATGCCCGGGATGATCGGCCCTGGGGCGGCACGGACCCGCCCGGAGTGGCCTACGTCTATGCGCCCGATCGCAAGGCAGCACGGCCGATCGAGCATCTGTCCGGTTTTGCCGGTGTGCTGCAGGTGGACGGCTACAGCGGCTACCGAGCCCTGGCGGGAGGCAATCAGGTCACCCTCGCATTCTGTTGGGCACATGTGCGGCGGCGCTTTTACGAGTTGGCTGCGGCCGGCGCGGCGCCGATCGCCAGCGAAGCCCTCACGCGCATCGCGGAGCTGTATCGGATTGAGAGCGACATCCGTGGCATGAGTGCGGCGGAGAGATGCCGGATTCGTCAGGCCAAGAGCCGTCCCATTCTGGAGGCTCTCGAGCCGTGGCTGCGCGCCAAGCTCGGTCTGATCAGCCAGAAGAGCAAGCTGGCCGAGGCGATCCGCTACGCGCTCTCGCGCTGGGACGGGCTGACGCGGTTTGTCGACGACGGGCGCATTGAGATCGACTCCAACGTGGTCGAGCGGGCGATCCGGCCCTTGGCATTGACGCGCAAGAACGCACTGTTTGCTGGCTCGGACCGCGGTGGCGGGCACTGGGCGATCATCGCCTCGCTAGTTGAGACCTGCAAACTGTGCGGAGTGGATCCGCAGGCCTATCTCGCCGACGTGTTGAGCCGCATCGCCACCGGTCATCTCAACACCCGCATCGATGATCTACTGCCGTGGGCCTATGCCACTACGCCAGACCTCAAGGCCGTGGCCTGAGAACAGCGCTTACCATCCTGGTAGAGGCTGCTAAATTCATCCCGGAGCCGGGTCACAATGTTGCCCTTAGGGAAAGCTGCCTGGGCAACTCGCACGGTCTCGGCCGGAATCTCACCAATCGGCTCGGGATGAAGGCTCATGGATTCTTCCTCTTGCTGAATAGCCAACAGAGAATTCGCCGACAGTATCTCTCGTACGTGTGGACGGGTGAAGGCTGGCTGTACCTGGCCATAATCCTCGACCTGTTCGCTCGCCGCGTGGTTGGCTGGGCGGTGAGTGATCGGCTGCACAAGGAACTGGCGCTCGAGGCGCTGCGCAAGGCTCTGGCGATCCGAAGACCCGGTGAGGGCCTGATCCATCACGCCGACCGCGGCAGTCAATATTGTTCAACCGCGTATCAGGCGGAGCTGAGGAAGCACGGCATCCGGATCTCGATGTCCGGGAAGGGAAATTGCTACGACAACTCGGTAGTCGAGACCTTCTTCAAGACCTTGAAGTCCGAACTGGTCTGGCGCACGGTGTTCCAGCCGCGTGCCGAGGCCAAGGCGGTGATCGGGCGTTACATCGACGGATTCTACAATCCCGTCCGGCGTCATTCGACGCTGGACTATGTCAGCCCGGTTCAGTTCGAAAGGCTGGCCGGATAGCTACTAAACCGCTCTCCACAAAAGCGAGGCAAGACCATGTCGACCCGCGCCTGGCTCGCAACCAGCCGGCGGCGGTGACCTCAGGGCTTTCGCGGCACAGGGCCTGACCCGGCGCGGCACCAGGGCCTGACGGGGCTCCTCGGAGGTCTGCCGCCCTGCATCCAGGAGCATGACGGACCCGGTCCTGTCGGGCCGCACCATCGATCCGACCCATCCCGGTTGCAGCCCTACCACGCCCGGCGCTCATCACGCCGCATCCGCCCCCATCGGGAAGGGGCAACATGAGCTGGTTCAAGTAACATTGCTCCTGTCAAAGAGGTGTTACTAAGTCATGCTCTCTATACCACCCAAACGTGCTCGAAACACCATCGTCGAGGCTTGTCCGCTCATAGTATCCTGTCATCGCGTCGGTGCGTATCATTGAAGGACATCGTCTTGTCGGTGATCCAGACGTGGTATGCCCAGGAACGAGCTTCACGTCGGCATGCATAGTATCACGTATGATCTCGGCTACTCTCATAATTGAATATTCAGGTGCTTCCGTGCCGATGTTCCAGGTGCCACCTATTGCCGCCGGGTTTCTGGCGAGGCGAATGATCATTGCCACTGCATCATCGATATAGCAGAACGTTCTTGAGTGGGTGGGAGAATAGACCTCGAGCTCGCCCCCCGGTTCTGTGTTATGGATGCGTCTCATAAGTTCAGGGATCACGTGATCTCGTCCCATGCGGGGACCGTAAACATTGTGTGGTCGCACAATCACGGATCGTAGACCAGATTGAAGCACCAATGCCTCACCGTATAACTTAGAGAGCATGTAGGACGTTCTTGGTGACGATAAGGGCGGCACAGTGAGTATGGAATCTTCTATGGTTGGAAATGCAAGAAGATCAGAGAACTCGCTTCCTGAATAAACTTCGCTCGTCGAAGCGAAAATGAAAGCAAATATATTTCTTTGTCTTCTCGCAAGTCTCAACGCTTCAATCGTTAAGGCCGTGTTGAGTGCGAGCGTGTCGTAGGAGCGGCTTACAACATTCTTGACGCCAACAATTGCAGCAAGGTGAAAAATAAGGTTGTAGTCGGAATCGAGTATATCAGTCGCGTTTGCGACGCTCATGTCTAACTCGATTGTGCGTACATGGCGGCTACTGCTGACAACAGAAAGTTCAAAATCACTCTGGCCTCGCGAAAAATTATCGACGAGATCGACATGCACACCTGTTCGAACAAGAGCTCTAGCGATATGAAGCCCAATGAAGCCTGCCCCACCCGTTATAAGCACTTTCTTCATAGCTCACCCCTGCCGATTGCTGCGACCTCCAGCCCCGCGTCACTCAACGTCATCATTTGCTCACGCGAAAGAACGCCGTTGGCATCGAAGAGGAGAGGGCGAGAATTTCCTATCCAACGAGAGAAATCCAATTCTCTATACTGGCAATGTCCCACGGCAATAACGACGGCATCATATTTCTCTGCACTTGGTAGATCGCTATAGAATGGGACCTCAACTTCATCGAACGAATCGACTAGCGGATCTGTCACTTCAACGGCTGCACCCCTTTCGAGTAGTGCAGATACTAGCGTGATCGTTGGAGACAAACGGGTATCCCCAACGTCGGCACGATAGGTAGCCCCGAGCACAAGGATACGCTTGCCTCCAAGCTCTCCGCCGAAGCGCTCTTCGAGCGTGATGGCAGTGACATGTGGCATCGCATCATTGATGCAGACACTCAAGGTTGATATAGGGAAATCAAGATCATCGTAACCAAATATATCGCGTGCGGAGGCGGGTCCAAAAAGAGGGTCTTTCGTAAGGCAATATCCTCCGACACCGAGACCGGGAAAGCGGATGTTGCTATGTGTTGGGCGAACTCGAATTGAATCCAGAACGGCAAAGAGATCCACATCAATTCTGCGAGCGAACCGTTCCCATTCATCTATGAGGGCTATGTTGACCGCGCGATAGGTATTCTCAAGTACCTTCGCCATCTCGGCGCTGCGCATGTTAGGCAAACGGAAGAGAGGCTTCCGTGCAACATCAACATAGCTTGACAGGAACTTCTCTGTCCTTTCCGCAGCGTGAAATGTGAAACCTGCATATACTCGCCACATATCGGTGATGCTTGCAAGATAGCTTCCACCTGGCATCACGCGTTCATAGGAATAGGCAAGTTGTAGCTGATCCGGACGGAAGCCTCGAAGCTCAAGACACCTCTCCAATAAGGGGGCAACCACCCGTTCACAGGTGCCGGGTGGTACAGTGGTTTCAACAAGAACGAGAGCGTCAGGGCGCATGTTCTCGCCCACTACCGTAAGAGCCGCCCGAAATGGATCTAGTCTCGCGCTGGGGACGTTACCAAGCTTTTCGACATCGACACCTACATTGACGATGATCACATCGGCCTTGGAGAGTGCACTGTTGTCGGTAACAGCAAACAGGTTTCCAATTTCGTTCGCTGTCATCATCGCGCGGACCAGAGACAGATCGGTTGTCGGAAACGGAACTCTTCCTTCATTAATTGCAGAGGCCCGCTTCCGTCCAACCTCATTATCGAGATCGAGTCCGATTACCCTATAGAGTGCCTGTCCTGAATGGTTTCGGGCTGAAGCAATGGCGGCAGCATTCGCAGCTCCTACGAAACCCAGTCCTTGCACGCACACAGTTTTCATGTCTTGTGCGAAAATTGTAGAACGATTTGTGTCAGCGGAGAGATCAGCCAATTCCGGATCTTGAATGAGTGATTGCGTATTCATGTCAACCCACACGAGCTTCAGAGACTTAAGGTAGATGCGGCATCACTCAAGCGAAGATTCGAGATCAGCAGCTGCGATTTCTCGCTGTTGTTCACTCCTCAGGGTGGCGTTGCGCTGCAGCTCTCGATTTTTCTGTCCGTTGCGCCTTCGCTTTCGGTCGGAGCGTTCAGATAAAGAGGGGGGACATAACCAAAAACCGCTACGATGCCCCGTAAGATCCAACAAAGATCCGATACAATGGTGCGTCTCGGGTAATAGGCCAAGTCTATCTTAGCTTTGGCTGGAAAGATCGTAGAGCGATAAAATTCGGTCGGGTCAACGTGCGATGGAAAGAGCGAGCTCTCGTTTCGGAACAACACTTGGCTTGGTCCAAAGATTCCCGGCTTATAGTCAAGAACTTCCTCGTAGTCGCCATTGAAGCAGTCCTTAAAGTGTAATGTCTCGGGCCGTGGCCCAACGATCGACATGTTACCGATGATGATGTTCCAGAGCTGAGGAAGCTCATCGAGCTTCGTTTTCTGCAG
This sequence comes from Microvirga sp. VF16, assembly GCF_016864375.1. GTDB lineage: Bacteria > Pseudomonadota > Alphaproteobacteria > Rhizobiales > Beijerinckiaceae > Microvirga. Next base: position 2,800,656 of record NZ_CP069354.1, read on the forward strand.
AAATTTTCCAATCAATGTAAGTCGTTCGTCGTTATCCATGGTGAGAGGGCTGCCATTCGTACCGCAGTCCCGGCGAAATTTCCGGAACTTATACATGCAGAACACGCGGCCTCTTAAGCCAAGTCTTGGCTGTGAGAAGATGGATGGTGTGCCACTTTCACAGCATATAGCTGCCGCTACAAGTATCATCAGGGGGATGAAGATAACCAGCGCCGTTCCTGCAAGCGTTAAATCTATGGAGCGCCTGATCAAATTTCCTACAGACGGATTGCCATCCTTAAACAATAAGGCAGCACTTCTATTTTCATCCATCAGCGAGCTCCTGTTGGGAGATCTGAGCGAGTGCCTCTGCAAGAGCCTCTGAGACTTGCTCGACTTGAGCTTCTGTCATCCGCGGATGGAGAGGAAGTGTCAGCTCATGAGAGGCAAACTTCTCTGTCCATGGCAGTCGTGTAGGACCAAGCAAGTCTCGATAGAGCGAGAGCTTATGGGCTGGCGGGTAGTGAACTGTAGTTTGAATTCCCATTCCGTATAGTTTCGACATCACCTGTTGTCGATTTGAGTCAGACGGTAGGACAACAGGCATTATATGATGAGCCGAACCACCAGGATGACCATAGAAAGGAATCCTTATCTCAGGGCAGTCGCGCGGTAAAATTTTATGGTATAGAAGTGAAAGATCTCGCCTTTTTTTATTCCAAGTGTCCAAATTTTTCAGTTGAACTAGTCCAAGTGCAGCTCTCAGTTCATCCATACGGTAGTTATAGCCAAGCATCGTAACATCATAAGTAATGCCTTGGTTCAGGTGTCTTTGGAACGTGCTCGCTGTGAGACCATGTGCTCGCAACTGCCGGATCCGCTCAAGGAGATGGTAGTCCTCAGAGACCACCATGCCGCCTTCTGCAGTGGTAAGGTTCTTATTGCCATAAAAGCTGAAAACACCCGCAGTTCCAATAGTGCCCGCGCCGACCATACCGGCTGCATGTGCGGCATCTTCAATAAGAACTATGCCTCGTTCGGCGGCAAAAGTGCGCCAACGGGATCGATCAGCCAAGTACCCAGCGTAATGAACCAGTATAATTGCTTTGGTTTTTTCCGTGCATTTTGCGGTAGCATCATCGATCGACATCAGCGGCATATCAAGCGACTCAATGTCTACGAATACAGGTCTTGCCCCGACATATAAGACGCAGTTAACGCTGGCGGCGAACGTCATTGCGGGAACCAATACTTCGTCCCCCGGCTGAATTCCGAGAGCTAACATTACGAGGTGAAGACCAGCAGTGCATGAGCTGACTGCGACGGCATCTTGCATCTCGTGCTTCTCTGCAAATTCACGCTCGAAACGCGAAACACGTTCGCCCATAGTGATCCAGCCCTGATCAATCACTTCCGATAGTGCGCGCTTCTCCTCCTCTCCAAGGGTTGGCTCCGCGACGAACAGCATTGTAACTTCCTTCCCTTTTCGATCTTGTAAGATAGCTCATTGAACATGCGTAGCCTGATGTGCGACCTTCTTTTGCAACCTGTATTTAGGTCTTGTGATCTTCCTTCAGAAGGTGTCCATGCCAGCTTTAGCCGGTTGCTTGGATTGGCCTCAAGGCGGGGCTGAGGTTTATCCGACCTTGGCTATAGGAAAGCCCTAGTCGGTATGTTCAAGTGAATCAGTGCCATGTGAGGATGCTGACCTTTCCCACTGCAAGAATTTTTGTTCATCCACACTCTAAACTGCGCTTGCTGCAAATGATGGAACTTGCTCATCCCAATCAATTTCCTGCGCTTTATGAAAATCTTCGACCCGACCGATGTCGAGCCAGAGACCTTGGTGCTTGTAGGTATGTATCGGAACGCCTCTTTCCATCATGCAAAATACCAAGTCATCAAAACCGAACGGCATGCCTGAGGGGATATACTGAAGAACCTCCGGCTCCATGCAGTACGCACCCATGCTGACGCAGTTCAATAAGGTAGGTTTCTCTCGAAACCGCGTCACAACACCACTCATGTCGTCAACGACACCAAAATCCATCTTTGTTTCTCTGGTTGCTGTGGCGATTGTGAGTGGATGTCCGTGGCTGCGGTGATGATAAGTGAAAGCGCTCAAGCTCAGATCGGTTAGTACATCACCGTTAAGGACTAGGAATGTGCAATCCAATTTGTCTCGCAGGAGGGTCAAAGGGCCAATTGTACCGAGCGGTTCCGCTTCCTGCGTGTAGCTTATATTCATGCCCCATTGCTTGCCGTCTCCACAGACGCTGCGTATGAGGTGGCCCAGATATCCGGTCGTGATATAGATGTCCTCGATACCGTTCCGCCGAAGCCACTTGAGAAGGAGCTCGATGACCGGCTTAGCTCCAATCGGCATCAATGGTTTCGGCAGGACGGAAGTATAAGGCCTCAGGCGAGTTCCTCTGCCACCTGATTGGATCACGGCTTTCATCCATGTCTCCTGTTATGATGCGGCGCTCAGGCACCTTTCTCGGGATGAGGTCGTGCCTCGATGACATTACGCTCTGATAGGTCTGCGTGTGGGTGCTTCACTCACGTTAATGCTAGAGTTTGCCATACCGAATGCTTGTATGACCTAAATGAAAATAGCACTGGCCTTTTGCAAGGCAAAGCGGACATCTGCCTATATTATGAGTTACTCCCAGAGATGGGACGGTGAAAGGGGTGAGATAATGGAGTAATCGTGTTGATGTTATATATGTTATTGCCGCGCAATTATTATCATACTGCAATAAATTATCTATCAATGAGGCTTATTATATTATATCGATTGTGTATTATATAACTATTTTTGAGGTTGTTTATGAATATAAAGGTATGCGGCCACGATATATTAGCCTCTGCCAGACAGGGGGGCGCTATATCCTTGCTCAAGTAAGCCAACGTAGTGGGAGCGGAAGACAGGAATTTTTCCAAGCAAAGGGTAGATCAGGTCCGTGTGTCGCCCAAGTTTCTCGGCTACTGGAGGAAGCAGAGTTGTCGAGTGGAGCTTTAGGTGAAAGTTTGGGAATAGCTGACGAATCCTGGTCTTCGTCATAGCGCGCACGCTCGGATTGTTTGGGTTAGGATATCTGAGATCGTACCATGCAATTACGCCGCCAGGCCTGAGTAGGCGCGTGATTGTTTTTGCAACGTTCTTGGACGTCTGCTCGTCCAAGATAGACGAAAAAACCATAAAGGTTGAGATCAAGTCGAAAGAGTTATCTCGAAGCTCGAGGTTCTCTGCATTCGCTTCAGTGAATGTTAATTTCGGATATTTGCGGCGAGCTGAATCGACTTCGTCAGGGAGCAGATCTACACCAAAGAGGTTTTCAGCTTTAGCACCTTCCTGATGAAACCAATTAAGCAAATCACCGCTTCCGCACCCGATATCCAGAATTTTATAGCGAAACAGCGAGTGATTTTGCTTTTTTAAAGTAGCACTCAATTGCCTGAGTCGTTCAGCCTCTATGTGCTCTCGGCCTGGGTTGAGACTGCTCCATCTTCCCTGTTGACGATACTCTGCATAGACTTGTCGGATGCGCTTGATCTCAGAACTTTCCATTTTAATGCCTCAGATGATTAGATAAAAACCTCACAAACCGCCATGCTTAGCCCGAACGTACGTGATTTTTATCTTTACGGCGAGTAAGGATACAGAACCACTTGCTCACTGAACCGTACAGAGCGAGCGGAGATAAGAGCTGCATTCGAATTACCGAATAGGGATGTGTCAGTTCGCAACTCATAAAGTAGTCCCGCAGCCCATCTCTGCAGCACCTTCACACTCGGCAGTCAATAAGACTCGCTGAGCATCATATGACTCAGCATTCTACTATGTAAATTGAGAAGGGCATACTAAGGTTTGCCCGCTAGGTGTCTGGATGCGAGACCTCCTTGGCGTGAGCGACGACCTGGAGGGCTTGAGGCAAAGCGTGTGGATCGGGTGGCTTCGCGCGCCGATTGGCCAGCTTCGGCTCAGCGACCAAGCGGCTTCGCACGACCTCGTCCGGTGATCGCCCCTTGAGCACGCGCTGGCGTCTTCTGTTGTAGGCTTGGTTGAAGCCCTTGAGCAGCGTCTCCAGATCCCCATGGCTGTAGATCGTGATGCCGAGCACTTCACGCTGCACCCGTCCATTGAAGCGCTCGGCGAGACCATTCGTCTGCGGCGTATACGGCTTGGTCCTGCGATGCTCCACCTTCAACTGGTGGCAGGCGTCCTCGAAGCCATCAGCGGTAAAGCACGAGCCACGGTCGGTGAGCACGTGGGTGACCTTGAAGGGAAACGCGCGGATCGCTTCTTTGAGGAAGGCAATCGCGCTTATGGCCAGCTCGTCGTCTTTGACGGCCAGGTGCACCCAGCGCGAGCAGCGGTCGATGGCGACATAGAGGAAGCGTTTGCGGCTCTCGCCATTGGCGGTTCTCAGCTTGGGCAGGTGTTTGATGTCCATGTGCACGAAGCCGAGATCGTAGTCCTTGAAGGTGCCGCTCCGGCGCTGGCGCTGCTGCGCCGGTGGCAGGCGGCCTAAGCCTTCAGCCTTGAGGATGCGGTAGACCGCATCACGGTTGAGATGCGGCAGGAAATGCGTGACCACGAAGGTCAGATCGTCGAGCGGAAAGCCGGTGGCCTGCCTCAGGGCGCAGACGATGGCGCGTTCCTCCTCGGTGGCCCTCCAGGGCAGCTTGTGCGGCCGGCTGCTGTGGTCCTGACAGTCTTTGGGGCCGCGCTTGCGCCATTTGCGGACCGTCTCGGTGCTCACACTGAAGCGCTGGGCCAGCACGCCCGTCGGCTCGGATGAGCGGGCAATCTCCTGGCGGACGGCTGGAGTGGTGCGGGCTTGCGGATGAAGGGAGTGCATCATGTCCTCCTGCGATGAGGAGCTCGGCGCCGCAGGCCGTCAAAGCGCCAAGCATACTCCTCAATCGCGCAACGCACTTGGTCCCAACAACGTTCCGCCACCAGACAGCTAGCACTACTTTGGCAGGTATGAGGAACTGGGCGAGCGCTGCCGACTTCTGCCATTGAAGGATTTTTCTGCGGGAGGTCGTCATGAGCACCCTGATTTTTTGGGAACATGAACTTCAGTCCTAGCTTGAGCCCTTCCTCACCCCCCGCATCATCCGGTCGAGCGGCCGCTCGCGGGCGTGCGCCGGCCATTTCGCACAAAGCCAAGGCCACAAGAACCCGCCGGCTTTCTTGCCGAAGGCGCTCGATCGTGGGCGAGCTCGCATCGAGCAGACCTCCGGCAAGCGCAAGCGCTTCAAACGCGTCACCTTATGCGCTGACAAGACCGCCAAGAGCTTCGGCTCGTTCGTCGCCTGGGCTCTCAGTTTCATCCTGATCAAATCCGTCCGCACGATCTAAGAGCCTGTCCGAGTGAAAGTTGAATCCGAGCAATGACTTGTGATTCACTGGTTGGCGCCGATTTGCGGAGGCGCCCATGTGGACCCCAGAGAGCCGAGGTCTCTACGCTCGCACAGGTTTGCGCTACCCGAGCGACCTGACGGATGCCGAATGGGATCTGGTGCGACCATTTCTGCTCCGTCGCACGAGGTCCGGGCCAGTCCCGGAGCGCTTGCGCGAGATCCTCAATGCCGTTCTGTACGTCTTGAGCACAGGCTGCCAATGGCGGGCTTTGCCCAAAGATCTGCCGCCGCGCGGCACCGTGCACGGCTGGTTCGTGCGCTGGCATTGCGATGGCGTGCTCGACCGCCTGCACTTCGCGCTCTACCAGCAGGTCCGCGAGCTTGAGGGACGCCACGCCAGTCCCACCGCCGCGATCGTCGACAGCCAGAGTGTCAAGAGCGCCGAAAAAGGGGGAGGCGCATCGATCCGATCGGCTATGACGCGGCCAAGAAAGTCAAGGGCAAGAAGCGCCACCTTATCGTCGACACGCTGGGCCTGATGCTCGGGCTGAATGTGACACCGGCCGATGTGCAGGATCGGGATGGCTTTCTGCCGCTTCTGAAGAGTGTGCGGCGCGTGTTCGTGTTCCTGGAGCGCCTGTTTGCCGATGGCGCCTACAGCGGCACAGCAACAGCCGCGGCCGCGAAACGGACCGGCAAGGTGGTTCTGGAGATTGTCAAACGCTCGGAGGCAGCCAAAGGCTTCGGGGTGGTCGCGAAGCGGTGGATTGTCGAGAGAACCTTCGGGTGGCTCGGTCGCTGCCGCCGGCTGGTCAAGGATTTTGAGAACCTCACGCGCACGCAGCTGGCATTCGTGCAACTCGCCATGATCCGGCTCATGACCCGCAGGATCGCAAGGCTTTGTCAAAGCTCATGAATCGCTCGGACCGACTCTAAGTCACGCGGTTAGCCCGATGAAGCCAGAGTTTAGAGTAATGTCCTAGTATACTGTCTCGGTCGGAAGGTTCAGGCTGATGGCTGACCGTGTGGTCCTGATCCTTCAAACTGGTCCATTCGGAGGGCAAATTTTTCGGGCACGCGAAGCCTGAGGAGAGGGCAGTGCCATGAAGAAATAGCGCTACGCTGAAGAGCAGATCGTCCTTGCGTTGCGCGAAGCGGAAAGCGGCACTCCAGTGGTGAGGCGATCCGCAAGATGGGCATCACCGAGCGGAACTTTTATCGCTGGAAGAAGCAGTTTGCTGGCATGGGCGTAGCCAAGATCCGACGCCTCAAGATGCTTGAGGACAAGACACCCGGCTTAAGAAGCTCGTGGCGGATCCAACGAAGCGGAAAGTGGAGGAGAGATTCCGATGAGACGAGGCCGCATATGGCGCTCGGCGGCTTGACCCTGAACGCCTTCCTAACAAACTCACTAGGCCCGGAAAGTTACACAGACGGTGGATCACATCCAGGGGCAGGTCCACACAGGCCAGGATGGCTCTGCCTGTTTTGATCCATACGAAAGCGCGCGGCCTGCTATAGTGCTCGGCGATGTGGCGGTTAGCGGCCAACTGCAGATTGCTCGACGAGCTAAAGTCGCCACGCTGCGGCCGTGATTGGTCGACGCCGAGAAGATCATCTCAGCCGTGTTGAACCATGTTGCGATGCCGCAATTGAGGCGTTTTGAACAATATTAAGAAGCGAATTTTTGAGGGTTCTGTCACCAAAATTTATAACGCCGGGGAAATCGCCAGATAGGGTCGTTATAATTCGGCAGAGGTACTCCAATTTAAGGCCACTTAGCTGGAATAGCTCTGTCGGGAAAAACCTATCTTGATGATACTCTGACCCTGCTCTGGTATTGCTCGTGCACCAAGAGTTTAGATGTTGACAATACTTTTTGCGAGCGATGCTTCCTGCGAAGGAATGTTATGTGTGGCATTGCTGGATTCCTATTCCCGACTAAGTATCATCATGACGAAATCTTCGACACTCTGCAGAAGATGACGGATGCCTTAGTTGCCAGAGGACCTGATGATGAGGGTCATTGGATCGACATGGCTACCGGTGTCGCACTCGGTCATCGCCGTCTCAGCATCATCGATCTCTCACCAGCCGGTCATCAGCCGATGATGTCCGCTAGTGGACGCTATGTTCTTATTTTTAATGGTGAGATCTATAACCATCTCGAAATTCGCCGAGAACTCGATACTTCGGATGGAGAGTATAGATGTTCTGACACATGTACCGGATCAACATCTGTCAGAGGGAAATGGAGGAGTACATCGGACACAGAGAGCCTCCTTGCTGCAATTGATGCGTGGGGAGTGAATGGTGCCCTCATGCGATGTGTCGGCATGTTCTCAGTAGCTTTATGGGACAAGGCCGAACATACCTTAACGCTTGTTCGCGACCGTCTTGGCGAGAAACCTCTGTATTACGGATGGTCAAATGGAATGTTTATCTTTGCGTCTGAGTTGAAAGCATTCCATTCAATGCCCGGTTTCTCAGCTGCAATCGATAAGACGGCCCTGTGGCACTATTTCTGCCAAAGAGCTGTTCCTGCACCATACTCCATTTATGAGGGAATTCGTAAACTTGAGCCAGGTCAGATCCTTACTCTCCACATCGGGAGTGATTTAGGTCGCAGTCGCGTCGTGATAGAGAACTATTGGTCCCTCGAAGAGACCCTGAAAGCTGATGCATTTCGTGGTACAGCTAATGATGCGGTAGAGGAACTCGCCCGCCTTCTGAAGCAAGCTATCTCGCTGCAAATGGTGGCTGATGTACCTGTTGGTGCATTTCTGTCTGGTGGAATCGATTCCGCTACAGTTGTCGCTCTCATGCAGTCACTGTCCAACCGGACCATCCAGACCTATACAATGGCTTTCGAAGAGAATTCCTTCAATGAAGGCCCGTATGCCGCCGCCATAGCTCAATACCTGGGTACAAATCATACCGAACTTACTGTCACTACATCAGAAGCACTCACCATTATCCCGCGCTTGCCGGATATCTGGGATGAACCTTTTGCTGATAGTTCCCAGATTCCGACCGCTATCCTGACAGCTCTCGCGCGACGTAACGTGACCGTTGCTCTTAGCGGCGATGGCGGGGACGAATTGTTCTGTGGCTACAAGAGACAACTCACGGCAGCCGCCCTCGAGCGAATTCCGGCAAAAAACCTCGTTGGAGCTCTGCTCTTTGCATTCAATTCACCGAGGATGCAAATGCATCTCCGCTCGCTGCCTTTAGGACTCGGCCCCAAAACTGCTGCAAGCCGCCTCGCGATTCTCTCGGATGTTTTTACCTACAATGATCCCGCTGAGCGCTACATGGCGTTTTCGTACGATTCGGAATTTTCCGATAGAATGGTCAGAGGAGTTTCAGAGTGCCGGTTAGAGGCTGTAGGCACAAAGACGGCCGCGGCACGGGACATACTTTCGCTTGTATCGGCAGTTGATACCGCAACTTATCTTCCAACAGATATTCTAACGAAAGTTGATCGGGCCGCAATGGCGGTCAGCCTTGAGACACGAGTTCCATTCCTTGATCATCGTGTTGTCGAGTTCGCATTCTCATTGCCTTCATCGTTCAAAGTACGAAATAATGAGAGCAAATGGCCACTGCGGCAGATACTCCGTGAATATGTGCCATCCGGTTTATTCGATCGGCCGAAGATGGGTTTTGGTGTTCCCATTCGCGACTGGCTAAGGGGGCCGCTCCGGTCATGGGCCGCAGACTTGCTTCTGTTGGGGAACTCTCGTGACGATATTTTGGACAAGAAGCTAATCGAGAGAATATGGCGCGACCATCAGTCTGGAGCATGGGATTACGCAGAGCACTTATGGCGTGTCCTGATGTTCCGTGCGTGGCAGATGCGATATGAGCGATAGAACAATACGTATCCTGTTCATTCTTCCATCGCTTACCGCTGGAGGAGCTGAACGTGTTGTTTTGACATTGTTGCGGAACTTATCTCGGGATAAGTTCGATGTCGCGTTGTTGATTGTCAGCAATAATGATGCTGTACTCGTTGATGAGGTTCCATCCGACATCCAGGTGTTCGATATAAAGGCTCGACGTCTGCGTCTTGGGCTTACCAAAATTCTAGAGCATTTGTGGAGGCTCCAACCCGATATCGTGTTTTCAACCCTCGACTATCTAAATGTTGCGCTTGGGTTTACCCGTCCATTCTGGCCACGGCATACCCGCCTGATTGCTCGTCCTACGATTCTTTTTAGTGCGGACCTTAGAATGCGCCGCAGACCTGGCTTATGGCGCGCAGTGAATAGACTTGTTCTCCCTCACATTGACTTGATGGTGTTTCAATCAACAGCAATGGAGCAGGATTATCGCCGCTCGTTGAATTGGCATGATGGGCCTGCGGCTGTCATTCATAACCCACTCGACTTCACTTTTATACAGAGAGGGATTCTCGAGCCTGCAAACACCGGACTTGACCCAGGCAAATTCAATCTTGTAGCAGCCGGTAGGCTAGAAGAGCAGAAAGGTTTTGACCTCGCTATAGAGGCTATTGCGCTAACCCGCAATGGCAATGTCAATTTGACTATTCTTGGGGACGGATCTTTGCGTCAGTCTTTAGAAAGTCTTATTATTAAACAGAAGGTGCAGGATAGGGTGAGGTTGCTTGGTTATATCCACAATCCTTATCCATATTATTCCCAAGCTGATGGATTTCTGCTGTCCTCTAGGTTTGAAGGTTTTCCAAACGTGGTTCTCGAAGCGCTGGCCTGTCGGACAGCTATTGTGGCAACGCCTGTAGCTGGATTAGAAAGTGTTCTCGAAAAGATCCCGGAATGTCTTCTTTCTGAGGATTGCACTCCAGACGCTCTCGCCAAGGCAATAGATCTTTTCGTAAATCAGGGGCGCTGTAGGGTACGTCCTGATGCCGTCAGAAATTTCGATGTGCAGCATATTGTAGCGCATTATGAGCGGGTATTTGTTGAAACCCATCTTCTCGATCGTCAGCACCGGATGCGCTCCCAAATGAAGAGTCTCAGTCCTCCCGTTGAAGCGCCGTCTAGCTTATCAAACGACCAATGATCCGGTTTCGTGGCACCCACTATCTGATAAATCTTGGATTGGCTAAGAAAGCGAATGTCAAGCTCCGCCCATATACCGAAAAGATCTCTTGATCCCCTGGGCTTGTGTCTGCTGCTTTTTACAGGCCTTAATTTAAACGGTATCGGCGCCAAATTTATCGGCGGAGAGTCGCTATTTTCTCCAATAGCGCTTGTTCTGACGCTTATTCTGCTCATCAAATACGCGAGAATCGAGCGTGTGCGATATATTTACTTTTTTGCGCTCGCGACAATATGTGTCTACTTGTTTGCCGGTTCGATTCCACCCTTAACGAGAGGAGAGATAAAAGTAGAGTATTTATCGCTTTATACAACAAGTATTATTTTGATGTCGGCAGTTTATTTTTGGATTGTCAGCAAAGATGAAGGTGGGCGGCTCCAGATTCTCTATGCATTCAAGTGGATCCTGATAACTGCATGTGTATTTATTATTCTTTCGGAATTTTTGCGGCCATACGAAGTTGTCCATGAACTCAGTGCTGCATATAGCTCCCAGTTAGAGGACGGAAGGGATCGCGCCAGCGGCTCCTTTGAAAACCCGAATGAGGCAGCTGCAGTCGCTCTATACTGCCTCGTCTTAGTCGTGGCCTTGCCATCGAAGTATGGGCTTGGAAAATTATTTCAGTGCGGTGTGGCGTTTGTCGCACTTGTAATGACCTTCTCCAAGGCCGCAATGCTCGGTGCCATCATTCTTACGGCGGCCTTCCTGCTTACAAAAAGATCTCTAAGAGCCAAGATATCAGTACTACTAACGTTCCTCACTGGCGTAATTATTTTATGGTTCGCATATGAACAAGATCTGTTCCATTTTTCGATAGAACAACGCGAGAGATTGGCCGATGTTCTCAACCTTGCAGGTGGCGAGATCACGGATAGGACGACAACGATGCGCAATGTTCTCCTGCAATATGGCGTTGAGAAAATCAGAGAAGTTTTTCCGTGGGGGGCAGGCCTAGGCGAATTGCACGCGATGGAAGGTAGCATCCGCAAGGTATCATCTGGCGGGATAGAGACAACCAGATGGCTGGGTGTTCATAATACTTTCCTGACAATCCTCGGGGAGGGGGGCGTAATTCCATTTATGATGCTATTGATTCTCCTATGTTGCTTGATGATTGCTGGAAGAAGGTCGCAATATCGTGACATAATTTGGGGATTCACAATAGTATTCATGATTGAGTTATCTGCCGGGCATCATATACTCATGCTTCGCTATGCAGATACTGTATTGGCGATTGCGATCGCACTAGCAGTTTCCTCGAGGCAGGGCTTTGTAAGGAACTTATCTCTATCCGGGCAGGTATGCTGAGCTCCTCAAGCCACGACGCGAGCCGCTATTCTCTTTGAACTTATAATCTTCAGCGCCCGGAATGGCGCCGTTAGGCCCGTCGCCGCAACAAGATCTCTTAAGGTGCAACCCAGAAGAGTGACTGTCGAGTGAGTTGTCCAAGGTGATAGGATTAGAGTGTTGGACTTGGCGTTTACGGCTGGTCAAGAGCCTCTCTTCAGCAAGTAGAAAAGGCGATGCGAGCATGGGTAGCATGCTACTCACGGGTGACACGACGCTTTCCGGAATTGGTCGAGCACTTCAAAAACAATTCGGCGCAAAGTCGTCTTGGATTGTAAAGGAGGCAAATTTCAACTCCTGGCGAATCGAGGCGGTCGATCCTCAATCATCCTTTCACCGCGAACCAACAGACTTTCTGATATACATTCTTTCTCCGCGCATCCTGACAGATCTGCCAGATGCAGAGAATGTCTTCGAAGAATTCTTGTCCGGATTGCAGCATCTGGCAGGCATGACACGAGTTCTGTGTACAACGCTCGTCGTCGATCCGTTCCAAGTGCAACCCTTGTATGAGACGCTTCGTCTTCAGAAGAGAGCAGATGACATCAACGCCAAGCTGCGTCTGTTCATGGAAGCACACAATTGGTTCAATCTAATTGATCAAGCCGCGCTCTTTATGACACATGGTATCGCGTCCCTCACCGACCCTCGCTTTGAGATGTTGGGACGTATGTACTATTCTCCGAAGGGTGTGAGACTGCTCGGCGAAGCCGTTGAGCGCGCTACGTTGGCTCTCACTCGGCCTCCTAAAAAAGTGTTGGTCTTGGATCTCGACAACACCCTATGGGGAGGAGTTCTCGGGGAGGATGGGATTACTGGTATCAGGGTGGGTGGCGAGGGACTTGGCTACGCATTTTCCCGCTTCCAGCGCACGCTCGAAACTCTCAAGCAGAACGGGATACTTCTGGCAATCTGCAGTAAGAATGAAGAAGAAGATGCATTGCGGGCGATAGCGCAACATCCGGATATGCAGCTCAGGATCAACGATTTTGTTACGCATAGGATCAACTGGAAGCCCAAGAGTGAGAACCTCCGCAGCATTGCGGAGGAGCTTAACCTCGGGTTGGACAGTTTGGTCCTGTTCGACGACTCCCCGTTCGAATGCGAAAGCATCCGCCAACTTCTTCCTGACGTCGACGTGTTAGAGGCTCCAAAGGATCCCAGCGATTTTGTCAGGGCGCTTGCAGTTTACCCCGGCTTCGACATGTTCCGCGTAACCGATGAGGACCGCAAGCGATCCCACCAGTATTTTCAGGATAGGCAACGCCGCTCACTAGCGAGTCAGATGGGTTCCCTCGAAGAGGTTTATCGATCATTAGAAATGCGGGGGCGGGTTTCTGTGGTAACGGACGTAACCCTTGCGCGCGTCCAACAACTTATCCATAAGACCAATCAATTCAACTTGACGACCAAGCGATATCAAGAGCCTGAATTGCTTTCAATGATGGCCTCCGACGATGTCATTATTCTTACCCTTCATCTCTCGGATAGGCTTGGTGAGAGTGGGCTGACCGGAGTGCTTGTTGTTACGACGGGCCGGGATCAGTGGGAAGTCGACAACCTTCTTTTGAGTTGCCGGGTCATCGGACGCACAGTCGAATATGGCCTCATCCGCTACCTTGCTGAGAAAGCGCAGGCATCCGGTGCCCGCGAGCTGATCGCGTCCTTTGTGCCGAGCGGACGAAACCAAGTGGCCGCCGAATTTCTATCGCGTGCAGGATTCCGCAAAGATGAGAAGACTGGTAGGTGGATACTGCCCCTAAACCAGGCAGATACCTTAATACCCAAGTCATATGTATCAATCGAAGAAGATGCTTATTAGTTGATTGAGGAGGAGTAATGAGTAGATCAGTCGTAGTCGACGACTCTAAGTTCAAGAGCAAGGTTATGGCGCTGCTTGATATCTCTGATCATGAGTACAGGCCTGACCTTAAGATGGAAGATGTTGCTGGATGGGACTCGGTAGGACATCTCAGTCTTATCTTTGGCCTCGAGGAGGCGTTTGGGGTGAGATTTAAGATGGAACACATCCCGCAACTTGACTCGCTTGAAAAGATAAAATCTGCACTCACGCAGGAGGGGCAAGATGGGCGGGATCATCTGGCCTGAGGGAAAGTCGTTCGCATTTACCGTGTTTGACGACACGGACTCTGCGGTCCCAGGCAACTATGAGCGCGTCTACGCACTTTTGCGTGATAATGGTCTTCGAACAACGAAATCGGTTTGGCCCCTGAAAGGAAAAGGTATCCCTGTAAATGGCGGTGCAACTTGCGAAGATCCGGAATATCTCGCGCATATGCTTGAACTCCAGACGGAAGGGTTCGAGATTGGTTTCCACGGCACCACTTATCACAGTATGAAACGTCCTGAGATCGAACGTGGGCTGGACCGCTTTCGGGATTTGTTCGGGAGTTATCCCAAAACCATGGCCAATCACACCGGGTTGGCGGAGAATATGTATTGGGGCGCCGCGAGACTGACCGGTGCCCAAAAATTAGTCTATAATATTTTGATGAGTGGTCGTAATCCGCATCGGTCTTTCGGCCATTGCGAGGGAAGTGACTACTTCTGGGGTGATCTTTGTCGGGATCGCATCGTGTATGTCCGCAACTTCGTGACCTCTCATATCAACACTCTCAAATCCTTTCCACAAATCACCTATCACGACCCGGCGAGACCTTATGTGAGGCAGTGGTTCTCATCGTCGGAAGGTTCGAACGTAAAGTCCTTTGTTCAAACTATCTCGGAAAAGAATCAGGATTGCTTGGAGGAAGAAGGGGGCGCATGCATCATGTATGCCCATTTCGCCTTCAATTTTGAGGATCCGCATGGACAAGTCTGCCCACGATTTCAACATCTGATCAGACGCCTTGCAAAGAAAAACGGCTGGTTTGTCCCTGTTGGAACGCTGCTTGACTATATTCGGCAGCAGCAAGGCGACCATATCCTCACGGATTTTGAACGGTCTCGTTTGGAGCGCAACTGGCTTTTGCACAAGATCTGCGTCGGGGGGACGACGTGAGCGTTAAAGTCGTTCCCTATGAAAACACCCACATTCCCGCGGTGCATGCTTTCAACGAACGCATTCGCGCGGGAGGAATAAATTTTCGCTTTCCTGAAGACAAAGTCTCCGAACAAACTGAAGAAGATCCGCAGATCTTCAAGCGTGAATGTTACCTTGCGCTTGAACGGGATGGAACTATGCGCGGGGGATATGTCTTGAAGAGGCACCCCTATCAACGCTGTGGGAAGGATGCCATTGCCGGCAATTATCAATTGCCGCTCTCCGAAGGGACCATCAATCCCGCGTACGGAATGGTAGGTATCCAGATTCTCCTAGACTGCCTTGCACGTCAGCCTCGCTTGTATTGCTTGGGAATGGGAGGGCTCGAACGGCCTCTCCCAGTCATGCTTAGGAAGATGGGATGGCGAGTAGACCTCGTTCCTTTTTTCTTCCACATCGTCCATCCTCAAGCATTCCTAAAAGGCATTGTCTTTCTTCGGCAATATCCAAAATACCGGGCTGCGCTTGATCTTCTTCGATTGACGGGTGTGGGCTATATCAGTCTGAAAGCTTGGATGTCTTTGAGCGCAATAGTCTGTTCAGTGAGAATCGCTGCTAGACGCACATCTTCTAGTAAAGCACTAGAATTCGGGGAATGGGCGGACACTATATTCCGGAAGGCGTCGCCTATCTACGAGTTCATTGGAGTTAGAGATCGTGCAGCCTTGGCACAACTCTATCCTGTAAGTGACTCACGGTTCATCCGTGTGCTAGTTGAAAACAAACAAGGTCCAGTTGGTTGGGCAGTTGTCTTGGCGACACAGATGCAGGGTCATAAGCAGTTTGGAGATATGAAGGTTGGTAGCCTTGTGGATGTGCTAACCATTCCAGGATATGAGGGTGACGTCGTCGATCACGCAATTCGGACGCTTAAACGACACAATGTTGATCTCATTGTCTCCAATCAATCGTCATCGGAATGGCAGCGGGCTCTTAGGGGAGCCGGTTTTATTCAAGGCCCATCGAATTTCGCCATCGCCTGCTCAAAGCAGCTAGCTTCCGAGATTACAGATTTCGGCTCGTGTCACTTCAACCGCGGTGATGGTGATGGCCCTATCCATCTGTAAGAGGCTGGTGAGCAATTATCTTTCGCCTTTGCGAGTGAGACGGCGCAGCAGGATGCGGCTCATCGCGAGATAGAGCAGCATCTCGCCGGTTTCGACGAAGCGCTCATAGTCCTTGGCGAGGCGACGATTGGTGGTCAGCCAGCCGATGGTCCGCTCCACCACCCATCGGCGTGCGAGCACCTGAAAGCCGCTCGGGCGCGTCGGTGGCTCTGCGTCAATCCGCATCCAGGTTCCGCCGCTCCACCAATGCTGCGGGATGGATAATCTCCAGCCCAGGGCTTTCTGAAGCCAGTCCCGCAAACCTCGATAAGCGGTGTCTGCCCACATCAGCTCGATGGCCGGAAACAGATGCTGCAGACCCTCCAACAAGACCTCAGCTCCGGCGCGGTCATGGATGTCGGCGGGCTGCACCTTGTTCTTCAGCAGATTGCCTTGCGTATCAACGAGCAGATGACGCTTGCGGCCCTTCACCTTCTTGGCGCCGTCATAGCCGCGCGGCCCTCCCATCTCGGTGGTCTTGACTGACTGGCTGTCGATGATCGCCGCACTCGGTTGAGCAGACCGGCCGATCGTGCGCCGATAACTCTCGCGCAGCGCCTGAGTGATGTGCTCCCACGTGCCGTTCTCCCGCCACTGCGTATAATGGTAGAAGACGGCGTCGCGTGGCGGATATTCGTGCGGCAGCATCCGCCATTGAGCTCCTGTCCGCAGCAGGTAGAAGATGGCGTCGGCGATGCGGCGTAAGGGATAGGTCTGTCGTCGCCCGGCGGGATGACTGCGGGCGATCAGCGGCTCCAGCAGCGCCCATTCGGCATCGGTGAGATCACTGGCGTAGGAACTGACATCCATGGCACGGGCCTCGATCGTGAAACAGCCCGCATCCGCCTCCGCGGCCCAGCACCAAACCGATTCTGAATCAAACACTTGGATCGAGCAATAAAATTGCTCACCAGCCTCTAATACCAAGTCCCTGAAGGGCTGACTCGTTCGTGACTTCTCGGACTGGGGCGGGTGTGATTCAGTTTAGCGAACCAGAGAGGTTCGCCATGCCAATTCCACTCCGCTCTGATTTCGATGCGCCCCAGTTGCGGGTGCTTGCCAGGAAGACGAAGAATGCTCCCCAGGCACGGCGGCTTCTGGCACTCGCGGCCATCTACGAGGGCGCCTCGCGCACCGCGGCGGCGCGGGTCGGAGACGTGACGCTGCAGATCGTGCGCGACTGGGTGTTCAAATTCAATGCTCAGGGACCGGCCGGGCTGATCGACCGCAAGCCGCCGGGCCAGCCCTCCCGGCTCACAGATGCCCATCGATCAGCCCTCGCCGCCACGATCGAAAGCGGGCCGCTTCCGGCCGTGCATGGGGTGGTGCGCTGGCGGCTGGTCGATCTGATCCAGTGGCTCTGGGATGAGCACCGCGTACCGATCTCCAAGCAGACCCTGAGCCGGGAAGTGCGCGCGCTCGGCTATCGCAAGCTGTCGACCCGCCCGCGTCATCACGCCAAGAGCGATGCCGCTGTGGCGGCTTTTAAAAAGACTTCCCCGCGCGTGTGGCGGAAATCGCGACCCACGAGGCCAACGGCAAGCCGCTAGAGATCTGGTTTGCCGACGAGGCGCGCATCGGCCAGAAGAACAAGATCACGCGGCGTTGGGCCAAGCGCGGCACCCGTCCCTCGGCCCCGCGGGATCTGCGAACCGCCTCCACCTACATCTTCGGGGCGATCTGCCCGGCGCAAGGCAAGGGAGCCGGCCTGGTGCTGCCCCGTTGCACGACCGAAGCGATGACACTGCATCTGGCCGAGATCGCGCAGGCGGTGGCGCCTGGGGCACACGCTGTGTTGCTGTTGGACCGGGCGGGCTGGCATGTCTCGCGCAAACTGCAGGTGCCGGCCAACATCACTCTGGTGCCGCTGCCGGCGAAAGCGCCCGAGCTGAACCCAGTGGAGAATATCTGGCAGTATCTGAGGGAGAACTGGATCTCCAACCGGATCTTCACATCCTACACGGATATTCTCGATCACTGCTGCGCGGCCTGGACCAAGCTCGTCGACCAGCCTTGGACCATCATGTCCATCGGCTTGCGTGATTGGGCATACGGGTTCTGATCAGGGGGACTTGGTATAAGTAACTTTATGAAGGATATTGTCAGACGTGAATGCTAGAGCGGATTTGGCTTGAACGGAATCGGCGTGTCTGATTCCGTGGTGTCTGGGGGCGTGAGCAGCGAGGCTCACCATGACGACACCGCTCTCTCAGGATCTTCGCCAGCGCATTGCCCGGGCTGTGGTCAATGGCAGTTCAATCCGCCAGGCCGCTGCGCGTTACGAGGTCAGCCCGTCGGCTGCCGTGAAGCTGATGCAGCGGGCGCGCAAGACCGGCTCTCTCGCCCCTGACCGGATTGGCGGGCGTCGTCGCCCGATGCTGGAGCCGCATGAGGACCTGCTCCGTAGCCTGATCGCCACGAAGTCCGGCATCACGCTCTCCGAGATCCAAGCCGAACTGAGAGCCCGCGGGATCGTGGTGGCGGCGCTCTCCACCATCCTGCTCACCCTGCGCCGGTTCGGCCTGCGGCACAAAAAAGACACTCCGGGCGGCCGAGCAGGACCGGCCCGATGTCGCGCGCGAGCGCCAGCGTTGGCGGGTGTGGCAGCGCTATATGGACCCCAGCCGCTTTGTCTTTCTCGATGAGACCGGCACCACAACCACGATGACGCGCCGCTATGGTTGGGGGCCCGAGGGTGAGCGGGTAGTGGACGCCACGCCCTGGGGGCACTGGAAGATCACGACCTTTGTGGCGGGCCTGCGCGCGAGCGGCGTGATTGCCCCGATGGTGCTCGACGGCCCGATGACGGGGGAGGTGTTCCGCGCCCATGTTGAGCAAGTCCTGGTTCCGGAACTCTCGCCGGATGACGTGGTGGTGCTCGACAATCTGGCCGCGCACAAGGTGGCGGGCATCCGGGAGATGATCCGGGCAACTGGCGCCAGCCTGCTCTACCTGCCGCCGTACTCGCCCGACCTCAACCCAATCGATCCTTCGACAGGCTCAGGATGAGGAGGTGTTTGCCAAACTCAAAGCGCTGCTGCGCAAGGCCGCCGCCTGAACGAAGGACGCGCTCTGGATCACCATTGGCGAGTTGCTCGATAGCTTCCCGGCTGCGGAAT
This sequence comes from Microvirga sp. VF16, assembly GCF_016864375.1. Lineage (GTDB taxonomy): Bacteria > Pseudomonadota > Alphaproteobacteria > Rhizobiales > Beijerinckiaceae > Microvirga. The sequence continues at coordinate 2,819,732 of NZ_CP069354.1, forward strand.
GTCGTAACTACCTCAGCAACTGCGGATATGAGTTTACCTAAAGCAAATCCGCTCTAGTGAGTTTCAATTGCTACATGTAGTATCATAAGTGATGCTCTTCCACTCAGACGACGAAGAAGTCCTTGTGCGTGATCGCAAGGTCCTTCGAAAGCTTCGCGATGGCCTTCTGGGAAGCGCCACCTGTTCCGTCAGGATCATAATAGAGATAGCCGGTCTCATCGTTGTAAATGACCCGGTCACTCGCATCGTGCGCTTCCGATCCGCTCCAGAAGGCCTTGGCCTTTAGACTGCCCTTCGAGCCTGCCTTGGTGAAGATTGAATGAGCGAGATGGATGCTATCGTGCTTCACGGAGAAATCGGTAATCGTGTCCCTGTTCGCCGTGGTGGGGGCGACATCAAAAACGAATCTGTCGTTGCCGCTTCCGCCCGAGAGAATATCCTTGCCGAACTGGCCCATGAGATAGTCGTGTCCTGACCCTCCAATCAACTTGTCGTTCCCTCGACCGCCATAGAGATGATCGTTGTTGATCCCGCCACTCAGGTAATCGTTGCCGCCATAACCCTTCAGTCGATCGCTTCCGGACAGGCCGAAGAGACGGTCCCGTCCCGAGTTCGCCAGAAGCCAGTCGTTTCCGGTCCCACCGTTGAGTGTCACCGCTCCATACGTGAAGCGCGTGGACGTCAGGTCAATCAAATCGTTCCCACTGCCACTGCTGATGTGCGTGACATTGATTAACCGCGGGGTGTCATAGCCTGATTTATCCAAAAAGATGATATCGGCATCCGCGGTGCCGAAAAGCGCATAAACGTTGAGTCCATCACCCCAGGTATCAGTATTGTTGATGCCCTGTACTTGCCCCCCTGCTGCCGTGGTTGGCGGGTCACCCGGGCTGCCAGCATCGTTCCATGTGTCGAGTATGAAGGTGCCGTTCCAATTGAGATGCTGCATGATACCAATCTCGCTAAGAATCGAGCCAGAGGGTTCGGCAAGCTAATCGAGCGTAAGCATTCTCCCGGGAAAAACCTCTTGGTTCGCCCTCAATATATAATCCAAGAAACTATATTGGTACGTTTGAGCGAGAAGCAATAACGCTCAATAGGATATAACCACTACCTCAATATAGGGTGCGACCTGATACCTCGATTGGCAGGCGAACTATATATTTCTACCGATCATAAAAACAGAACTCATACTTACCCATGTTAAATTGTCGCTTCAATACTGTCAGTCCTGGGAAGGCTCTACGGCTCTGCTGAGAGAGGGCTATGTCCATTCCAGTCGCCCTCTGGCATCAATTACGATGCCACTCGCCTGCGTTATCTTGCGCGCCAAAGCAAGGATGCTCCGCACCCAAACGGCCGAGGGCGGCGGGGCGAGCGTGCAGACCATGCGTGATTGGGTGCTGCGCTTCAATGCTTGAGGGTCCAATGGGCTTTTCGACGGGAAGGCGTCAGGCCAACCTTCGATTTTGAGCGACAGGTATCGTCAGCATCTGAGCAAGATGATTGAGAACGGTCGATCCCGACCCATCCATGGCGTAGTATGATGGTGTCTGGCCGACCTGATGCAGTAGTTCTGAGACGAATACCGGATCAAGATCTCCAAGAAGAGGCTCAGTCGTGAACTGCGGGTTCTGAACTTCCGTGAGATCTCGGCTCAGCTGCACCATCATGCCAAGAGCGAAGCGGCCATGGTGCTTCTAAAGAGACTTCCCAACGCGTCTGGAAGAGATCGCTAAGGGCAGCCGTTGGCCACTCCTTGAGATCTGGTTCCGTGATGAGGCCTATAAGACCTATAGAACTTTGCGAAGATCCTACGCCGTTATCGATAGTTTCACCGGACCCTCGACTGTTTTTCGCCGTTGTCGGTCTCATATAGCCGCGCCTCGATCAAGGCGGCCTCTTTTTTGAGAAGCGGAGCGATCTCGCGTTGGCGCTTCTCACTCAGTCGACTTTCTGTTGCCGCGATGGAAAGAGCGCCAATCGGGCGGCCATCCGATCCGGAGATCGGAACGCCGATCGCCCAGGAATCGGAAAGGAGCATGCCTGGGTTGAGAGCATAACCTCTTGCGCGGGTGTCTTGAACGAGGGCTCGGAGAACAGAAGGCGAGAAGGGCGGGTACTTGTCTGCGAGAACCTCCGCGTTAGCGGTCAGAGCTTCCTCCACCTCCTCGTCTGGCAGCGCGGCAAGCAAAGCCAAGCCTCCTGCTCCTACGCCGAGAGGATGGCGGTCTCCGGCATGAAGAGCGTGGACACGGATCGGATACGGACCTTCCTCGCGATGGACACAGATGGAGTAGACATCGCGTGGCACGGAGAGAAAGGCGGTGTCGCCGGTCTGTTGACTGAGTCTGACAAGGGAGCGGAGAGAGATCGAGTGGATGCCGAAACGGGTGCTCGCCAGCATTCCGAGAACGTGAATTTCCAACCCGAGATAGTAGCGCCTGCTCTCCAGATCCTGGTCGAGAAGACCGGCACGCATCAGCGCGAGAAGCATGCGGCGGACGGTCGGCTTCGGAAGTTCGCACTGTTCAACCAGCTCGGACAATCGAGCGCCGGAAGGCCCGGCTCTCCCAACGAGCAGAAGGAGCGTCGCAGCTCTGTGGATCGCCTGTGCTCCATTGGAGATCGCTCTGTCGATCCCCTGGATCGCAATCTTGGCTGAAATCGTCTTCCCATATTCCAACATATGGACCTTCAATGGCCGGGAGTTGAGGATCGCTCCCAAAGAGCAATTTTCCATTGACAACAGAGACTATCAGAGTGCCTCCTTAGGAGCCAACGAAAACGCCCTGCAAGTGGCGTGCCACTAATAACAGAAGGTCCGAGATGTGGACCTGATTTTTGAGGAAGCATGGGGATCCCAAGAGCCCCAACCAGGAGGGTTACATGATCTTGTCTCGCCGCCGGCTGCTCACTGTCGGTTCGACCGCTTTTGCCGGTGCTGTCATCGGAGCGCCGTTTGTTGCACGGGCCCAGCAGGCTGAGTTCACCTACAAATATGCGAACAACCTGCCGGACTCGCACCCGATGAACGCCCGGGCGCGAGAAATGGCGGCTGCGATCAAGGCCGAGACGAATGGCCGTTTCGATCTCCAGATCTTCCCGAGCAGCCAGTTGGGATCCGATACGGATACGCTCAGCCAGGTGCGCTCGGGCGGGGTCGAGTTCTTCACATTATCAGGCCTGATCCTGTCCACGCTCGTGCCGGCGGCATCCATAAACGGAATCGGGTTCGCATTTCCGGACTACGCGACGGTTTGGAAAGCGATGGACGGTGAGCTCGGCTCCTATGTCCGGCAGCAGATCGCCAAGGCCAACCTCGTCGCCATGGACAAGATCTGGGACAACGGCTTCCGGCAGACGACGTCCTCGACGAAGCCGATCAATACGCCCGATGATCTAAAGGGATTCAAGATCCGAGTGCCGGTTTCTCCCCTCTGGACATCGATGTACAAGGCCTTCGAGTCCGCCCCGACCTCGATTAACTTCAACGAGGTTTATACGGCACTTCAGACCAAGGTGGTGGACGGTCAGGAAAATCCCCTCGCCATCGTCTCCACGGCGAAGCTGAACGAAGTCCAAAAGTATTGCTCCTTGACGAACCATATGTGGGATGGGTTCTGGTTCCTGGCGAACAGGCGTGCATGGGAGCGACTGCCTGAGGATGTACGCACGATTGTTGCCAAGCACATCAATACGGCCGGCGTGAAAGAGCGTGAGGATGTGGCCAAGCTGAACGGTGGTCTTCAGCAGGAACTCGCCACCAAGGGCGTGATATTCAACCAGCCTGATCCTGTACCCTTCCGCGACAAGCTGCGCAAAGCCGGCTTCTACTCGGAGTGGAAGGGTAAGTATGGTGACGAGGCATGGGCTCTGCTGGAGCGTGCCGTCGGCACCCTAGCCTAAAGCTCGGATACCGGGGTTCCGCGCGTGGAGTGAAGGAGCCCCGGAAATTTCCATGACGGATAGCTACTTCGGTCGCGCAACGTCATAGGAACTCGTAGGGAATGTTTGGATATGACATCCTCCGCACAGGCTATCCCTGCCTCAGAACCGCTCATCATTGCCGAAAGTGACGAGGTTCGCGCGGGGTCGCGCTTTCTGAAGCCTGTTGAAATAGTGGCATCCGGCCTGCTGGTCATTATTGTGACACTTCTGCTGGCCGGAGTGACATCCCGGTATATCTTTTCACTCCCGGTTGTGTGGATCGATGAGGTTGCCTCGATCTGCTTCCTGTGGCTTGCCATGTTGGGATCGGCCATCGCGCTCGACCGCAACGAGCATCTCAGGCTGACATTGTTCCTCCACAAGATGCCTGAACGGGTTCAGGGATTCATGGAGGCTTTTGCCCTCCTGGTGATCGCGACCTTCCTTCTCTTCCTGATGGTTCCGGCCTTCGACTATGCTCTAGAGGAGTGGTACATCACGTCGCCTGCACTGAATATTCCAAATACCTTCCGCGTGGCTGCTATTCCCTTCGGAATGGTAGCCATGCTCGGAATCGTAATTATGTATGCGCTGAAAAGTTCATTATGGCGCGACCTCGTCATCGCGGCTCTCCTGATCGCCACAATCACCGCTGCGCTCTGGTTTTTTTCACCGTCCCTCCTGAGGCTGGGTAGCTCTAAGATCCTTCTGTTCCTGGTCGTGTTCGTAGCAGTCTGCCTTGCGGCCGGTGTGCCCATAGCCTTCTGTTTCGGCATAGGCACTTTGAGCTATCTGGCTTTCGCCACTCAGGTCCCGACCTTCGTCATGATCGGACGGATGGATGAAGGCATGTCCGGCATCATTCTTCTGTCGGTCCCGATTTTCGTTCTGCTTGGCTGCATCCTCGATGCGACAGGGATGGGCAAGGCCATCGTCGATTTTCTCGCGTCGCTTCTCGGTCATGTGCGTGCCGGCATGTCCTACGTGCTGCTCGGCTCACTCTTCGTGGTGTCTGGTATCTCAGGATCTAAGGTGTCCGACATGGCCACAGTCGCTCCGGCACTTTTCCCGGAGATGAAGCGGCGAGGGCACAGCCCGCGGGAGATGATCGCGCTTCTCGCGACCGGCGCGGCTATGGCCGATACGGTTCCGCCCAGCATCGTCCTGATCGTTCTGGGTTCTGTCGCAGGGGTCTCCATTGCCGGTCTTTTCACCAGCGGTTTCGTTGTCGCCATGGTTCTGCTCGCGGTCCTCGCGATTCTGGCGCGCTGGAAGTCCCGTCGTGAGAGCATGGAAGGTGTTCGTCGGGCACCGGCTTCTCTGATCGGTCGCACGCTGCTCGTCGCCGCCCCTGCATTGGTTTTGCCGTTTCTCATTCGGAGCACGGTCGCCGGTGGTATTGCGACGGCAACCGAGGTGTCGACCATTGCTGTCATCTATGCACTGTTCGTGGGCATCGTTCTCTACGGAGGCATCGGCTGGCGCAAGCTCTACGGCATGCTGGTCGAAACCGCAGCGCTCACCGGATCGATCCTGCTGATCCTCGGAACCGCCCTTGCCATGGCCTGGGCGATCACACAGGCGGGCGTCGCTCAGGGGCTTGCGTCCTTCATGACGGGGCTACCTGGCGGCCGGATCACCTTCATGGCCGTGACCATCATCGTTTTCATAGTCCTGGGCTGTGTGCTTGAAGGGCTTCCGGCTATCGTTTTGATGGCTCCGCTCATGTTCCCCATCGCGAAGAGCCTTGGGATCAACGACATTCACTACTCCATGGTCATCGTGACCGCGATGAATATCGGTCTGATGACGCCACCGATCGGCATCGGGTTCTATCTTGCCTGCAAGATCGGCAATGTCTCGCCAGACGAGGCTATCGGCGCGATCTGGCCTTATCTCGTGGCGCTCATTATCGGTCTCGTGATCATTGCCACCGTACCGTGGATCTCGACGGCCTTCCTCTGACTGCCTCCTCAGACTCGTGAGGAAGAGCGCTCAACGTGTTCGGTAAAGGGAATACAACTATGGCACGTGCTGTCATTGTCTGTCTCAGGGAGCACCATAGATGACTGCTTCTACTGAGGTTCCCGCAGGAGGGGTCGGACGCGTGTCTAACCGGGTCATGAACCTGTCCAATTTCCTGCATCAGGTCGCCCGACGTCACGGAAACGAGATTGGTTTCGTCTGGGGCGATGCGGCCTGGACGTGGGGCAATCTGGCCCGCCGTGTCAACGCCATGGCGGCGGCCTTGTCCGCAGAAGGAATCGGCAAAGGTGACCGCATTCTGGTGCAGTCCAAAAACTGCAACCAGATGTTTGAGTCCATGTTCGCATGCTTCCAGTTGGGCGCCGTTTGGGTGCCGACGAATTTTCGCCAAACCCCAGATGAGGTGGCCTATCTCGCTCAGTCAAGTGGCGCTTCGGTCTTGATCTGCCATCGTGACTTCCCCGAGCATGTCGCAGCAGTGCGAGAGGCGGTTCCTAGTATTCGATCCGTGGTCTCCATCGGGACTTCGGAGTTCGGTGACGACTATGATGCACTTGTCGCACGATACTCGGGCGAGAGTGCGCCGATAGCGTCGGTTAGGCATGATGATCCATGCTGGTTCTTTTTCACGTCCGGCACGACCGGACGCCCCAAAGCCGCCGTTCTCACCCATGGCCAGATGGCCTTCGTGGTGACGAACCATCTCTGCGATCTGATGCCAGGGACCACGCATCAGGACTCATCTCTTGTGGTGGCACCGTTGTCACACGGTGCGGGTGTTCATCAACTCACTCAGGTGGCGCGCGGAGCCAAAACCGTGCTCCTCTCGAGCGAGCGGTTCGATGTCGATGAAGCCTGGAGGCTCATCGAGCAGTGGGAGATTACGAATCTTTTTACCGTTCCCACCATCGTCAAGATGCTGACCGAGCATCCCTCCGTGGACAAATACGATCACTCATCTCTCCGCTATGTGATCTATGCCGGGGCCCCCATGTACCGGGAGGACCAGAAGCATGCCCTCAAGAAGCTGGGAAAGGTGCTTGTCCAGTATTTCGGCCTCGGCGAGGTCACTGGAAGCATCACCGTGCTTCCGCCGGCGCTCCACGAGCCCGACGATGGTCCGGATGTAAAGGTCGGGACCTGCGGTTACGAGCGGACCGGTATGCAGGTTTCGATCCAGGACGAGCAGGGACATGAGTTGGCATCCGGCGAGACAGGAGAGATCTGCGTCTGCGGTCCGGCCGTATTCGCGGGGTATTACAATAACCCGGAGGCCAATGCGAAAGCCTTCCGAGATGGGTGGTTCCGGACAGGCGATTTGGGGCATGTGGACAGAGAAGGCTATCTCTACATTACCGGTCGCGCCTCGGACATGTACATTTCGGGCGGATCGAACGTGTATCCGCGTGAGATTGAAGAGAAGATCCTGACACACACTGACATCGCGGAGGTTGCCATCTTGGGCGTGCCGGATAGGACCTGGGGTGAGGTCGGCGTAGCCGTCTGCGTCCTGAAACCGGCAGCGGATGTCGGCGAGAACGAGCTCCTGGCTTGGATGGAGGGCAAAGTCGCTCGCTACAAGCTTCCAAAGCGTGTGTTCTTTTGGGAAGCCCTGCCGAGATCAGCCTACGGCAAGATCACCAAGAAAGATATTCGGGCGGAGCTGGAGGCTCGCGGTTGCCTGCCATTATCGGGCACGACCTGAGATCAAGGCATCTGGTGCGCCACAGAAAAGTGTTTGTCGATCCTGAGGAGAGAGGGAAGCATGGCTCAGCAGCAGACGGTGCTCGTGACTGGAGGGGCCTCTGGCATCGGGCTTGCAGTCGTTGAAGCTATTCTGGCCGAAGGTTGGCGGGCCATCGTGGCGGATCTCGAACGTAAGAATCTCGACCGCTGCAGGGATACTCTCTCACCGTCCAATAACCGCGTCCGCTTCGAGCGGATGGATGTCGCGGACGAAGATGAGGTTGTCCGCACCATTGCGGCGTGCGAGGCCGAGTTCGGACCAATCACGGGCGTTGTGAATTCGGCTGGAATCGGTCGGGACGTGCCTGTTCTTGATACCAGCGTCGAGCTGTTCCGGAAGATGCTGGAGGTCAATCTGATCGGGAGTTTCGTCGTGTCACGCGAAGCCGCAAAGCTGATGCAGACACGGGGAGGGGGCTCCATTGTCAATGTTGCGTCCGTGTCCGGCGTCATGGGTAACAAGGGGCGCGTAGCTTATGGCGCTTCGAAGGGCGGTGTCATCACCATGACGAGGGTCATGGCTGTCGAACTGGCTTTTCTTGGGATCCGCGTGAATGCTATCGCACCCGGCCCAATTGAAACGCCGCTCGTTCAGGAGGTTCATACTCCCGAAGTGCGCGCGGCCTGGATGACGATCGTGCCTCAGCGCCGCTACGGATCGCCGGATGAGATTGCCGGGGCGGCGGTTTTCCTGCTCGATCAGCGCAAGTCCAGCTACATCACCGGACAGACGATCTGTGTCGATGGCGGCTTCTCCATCGCAGGCATTCTTGATCCAGGACCAAGCCCTTCAGCTACCCTCGGTAATGGGCATGGATGAGGTCAAGATGGGTGAGCGTCTAAAGGACAAGATTGCCATCGTGTTCGGGGCAGGATCGTCCGGGCCGGGATGGGGAAATGGAAAGGCGGCCGCCGTTGCCTATGCCCGGGAGGGCGCTAGCGTTGTCTGCATCGATCTCATCCAGGCCGCCGCGGAGGAATCAGCTGCTATCATCGGCAGCGAGGGCGGCACCGCTCTGGCCATATCGGCCGACGTTACGGATTTGAACTCGATCAATAATGCGGTCGAAAAGGCGATTGCGGAGTTCGGTAGGCTCGACATCCTTCACAACAATGTCGGAGTGACCCATATGGGCGGCCCCGTCGAGTTAAGCGAGGAACAGTTTGCCGCTGCGCTTGATCTCAACATCGGGCCGATCTACCGAACCTCCAAGGCGGTCATTCCGCACATGTTGCGCCGGGGCGGAGGTGCGATTGTCAACCTATCCTCGCTCGCAGCGATCCGATGGACCGGCTATCCTTATTTCGCTTATTCCGCGACAAAAGCGGCGGTAAACCAGGCAACCGTTGCCATTGCCATGCAGTATGCCCGTCAAGGCATCCGGGCCAATTGCATCATGCCTGGTCTCATCGATACTCCGCTGATCTATAAGCAGATTTCCGGGCAATATGCCTCCGTAGAAGAGATGGTGACTGCTCGTGACGCAGCTGTTCCTCTCGGGAAAATGGGAACGGCCTGGGATATTGCGAATGCTGCTGTCTTCCTGGCATCCGACGAGGCGAAGTTCATTACAGGCGTCTGTCTGCCTGTGGACGGCGGTCAGAGTTGCGCCGTATCGGAGTTTCGTTGACGATTACGCATGTTGCCCGTGAGTAAGGTATGACATTGAGAGCAATTCGCCACCCGGGCCCCATATCTCCCGAGCGCACAGCCGCCATTGCCGGGTCGTCCATCCCGCTGAAATTCACCCTTGAGCCGGGTCATCCTGTCGATGTAGCGATTGCCAGGGGATTCTCGGATTTCGGGTGCGTCGGCGGGTTCGTGGAATTCAACGGTGGGCGATGCGAGCCATTTCAGTTCGTCATGCCGGCTGCATCTCCAGACGCTCTTCATGCCGCCTGGTACAGCGAAACATTTGCACCTCCCGGTCCAGTCAATATCGAGCGCGCCTGTGCCATCGTCGGCTGGCGTGACGGCAAGTCGTTCATTCACTGTCACGGGATCTGGAATTCCAGCGACGGCCGCCAAATGGGCCACATGCTGGGACCAGCTACAATTGTAGCGGAGCCGATCATCGTAACCGGAATCGGATCACGAACCGCTGCCTTCAAGGCGCTACCGGATGCTGAGACGAACTTCACATTGTTCGAACCGGTGCCGGTCTTCGAAGACTCGGCAACGGCATCACATCCTCATGTGCTGCTGGCAAAAGTCAGGCCGAATACGGATGTCTGCCTCGCCATCGAAGCCATCTGTCTGCAACACGGCATCAAAGCGGCAAGTCTCTATGGAGTCGGCAGCCTGAACGAGGTCCGCTTCAATAATGGAGCCCGTGTCGATTCCCATGCTACCGAGGTGCTAATCCGCACGGGCACGGTGACGACCATCGACGGATCACCAAGGGCAAGCCTCGATATCGACGTCGTGGACATGCAGGGTAGGATCTTCGCAGGTGAGGTCGTGCGAGGCGACAATCCAGTCTGCGTCACCTTCGAGCTAGTCATCGAACCGAAGTCAGACTGATCCCATCTGGCTTTGTATACTGCCGGTTAGCCTAGCCGGTAGGTTCCGTAGTGGATGGTTCCCGACCAGTTCGCTCCGCATAGGCTCTCGCCAGGACCGCGCAAACAAGCAACTGAATCTGATGGAAGAGCATCAGAGGCAGGATGATCGCCCCGATCATGCTGGCGGGAAAGAGAATGCTGGCGATCGGAACGCCGCTGCCGAGACTCTTCTTGGAGCCGCAGAATACAATGGCGACCTCATCCCGCTGCGAGAAGCCGAAGAGGCGGCTTGCCATGGTTGTGATCACCAGAACCGTAGCAAGGAGCGCGCAGCTGAGGACAACGACCAGGATCATGTCCTTCGGCTCCAGCTGGTGCCATAGATTGTTAATGGCGGCTTCCCCGAAGGCGTAATACACGACCAACAGGATTGCGCCGCGGTCGACGATACCGGTGAGTGTTCGCTGTTTCTCCACCCATCGACCGATCCAGGGACGCATGAGATGGCCGATCAAGAACGGCACGAGGATCTGCAGGACGATCTCGCCGATGGCCTCGAACGATACCCCTCCCTGCGTCTGCATGAAGAGACCCATGAGGAGAGGGGTGAGGAAAACTCCTAGGACATTCGACGCCGACGCGCTGCATACGGCAGCCGCGACATTGCCGCCGGCGAGCGATGTGAACGTGATTGAAGATTGAATCGTGGATGGGAGAAGACAAAGGTAAAGAATGCCCAAGGCGATCCAGGGCGCGAGATATGATTGCAGATAGGTCTTTGTGAGCAGCCCCAGAATTGGAAACAGGATGAAAGTCGCGGCAAACACCATCAGGTGAAGGCGCCAGTGGATAGCCCCCTGGATGATGGCCTGCCGCGAAAGGCGGGCTCCCTGAAGGAAGAACAGGAGCGCGATCGAGCCGACGATGACCATCTTGAGAATAGGGGCGGCAGCTCCCGTCGCCGGCAGAACCGTTGCGATGATGGCCGTCGCCACAAGGGCAATGGTGAAGCGGTCGGGTCGAAGGAGGGAGAGGAAAGCCATCGAACATACACTCCTGGGCCGCTCTTAGGCCCGATGTCCGAAGAAGCGCGTATCCTGTTCCCGGCGGAGCCTCAACAGCGCCGATGTTTCATCCATCTCAAGGTCGCTCATCCGGATGTCCTGCCCCTTGGAGATCGGTGCCGTCAGCCGGCAGTCGGCAGCGAGGTAGAACGGGGCAGGGGCTGTCGCAGCCAGCGACCCAGCGGGTCGGAACTCGGCAGTGACACCGGAGATCGTATGGTGATGCCCTCCCATGGAGAGGGTCGTGCCGGCTGGCAAGTCCTCGGTGGCGACAGCGACCAGATCGTAACGCGGGCGATAGTCGGAGCCATAGCTGGAGGTCTGATGAATCGCGGCGTCGAGGATGCTCGTGGCTGCCTCAAGCCCAAGTAGGTGGCGCGGTAGGAATACCATGGCGGTTGAACCCGTCCGGCTGATGATATGCCCCTTCTGGGCCAGCATGTCCCAGCTTTTCGCATCGTCGCAGCGAATGACCACGAAGACGCCGCCTGCGAAGCTGATCTCGTCGGGCTTGCGCAGGCAGTGAAACACGTCGAGGCGTCGGTCTCCGGAAAGGATGCCGCCATTCTCGCGTTGCGAGAAAATCGTAGGAACTTCATTGATGCGCGCAAGAGGCGCGTGGAGATCGAAACGATCCGGCTGCAGACCTGTGGCATTCGCAACGACCATGAGCTCGCACAAATCCGGTACGGCTCGCTGCGGGAAACCGGCGATGGCGTTGCTTCTGGCAGCCAGGATTTCGCTAACATCGCGTCCACCGAGAGCCCAATGAGGCCCCAAATTCACGTTGCCTGCAGACCGCTCATTGCTGATGAGGCGGCTGGTCGCAGGATCGAACACGAAATCGTACTCGCTTGACTTGCCGGCGGCAACGATATGGAAGCCCATCACCTCGGCCCAGGTGGCGAGACCAATGAGCAAGCTCGGCTGGTCACCATCGACTGTCGTGACGATGAGGCCACGCTCAGCCGCGAGCGCTTTGAGACCGGGCCCCACGACGCTGTCGAGTTCCTTCGTGACAAGCGCAAGGTGCTTTTCGGCCTCCACAGCGATGACGGCATGGCAGGCTGCCGCTATCGGCCGCCCGGTCGCTTCGACGATGACATCGAAAGGAAGATCCGACACGAGCGCGAGATCCTTAGTCGCGATGTAGTCTCCGCGCTCCCATGCGACCTTCGCCTCGCGCGCCGACTCGCAGATTTGGATCTTTCTCGGATCGATGCCAGCGGCCTTCAATCCTGATACCGCACTCTCGGCAGTGAGATCGACGGCTATCCGCGCATTCATCAGAGGAACCCGCTGCGCCTGGGCGAGGAAGCTCTGACCGAAACCGCCGGTGCCGACAACACAGGTTTCGACGGGGCGATCCGCTTTTGCGTAGTAATCATGAAAGTTCATCGCGCATATCTCCCCTTCCGATGGGCGGTCACCATCGGCTTATTGTGTCGCTGAGTGCATAGGTTTTCTGAATGGAAGCTCTACCGAAGCATGCTCCAGGCCTTCAGGAAGAAGTCGGGAGTTCCGAAGTTGCCTGATTTGAGCGCGAGTGCGAGATCAATCCCCGCAACCGAGCGCGTCCAAGGCACGCCGGGGTCGATCTCGGGCCCAATGGCCAGCGCATCGACATCGAGAGCATTCACGACTGCGCCGGAGGTCTCGCCTCCGGCCACGATGAGACGGGTGAAACCAAGAGATGGGAGCGCCTTAGCAATTTCGGCAAGGGTGTTCTCGACGATCTCCCCGGCATTCATGCGTCCGAGCTTGCTTTGGACCTCCTGGACCTCTTCAGGCGTTGCTGTGGAGTAGATCAGGGCTGGTCCGTTTGCAGGCTGCAACTTCAGCCAATCGAGAGCCACCTGCGCATTCATTGTCCCCGAAGCAAGACCCAACGCATCGAGCCGGAAGGCAGGGATGCCTGCATCAAGGGCCGCCTTGACTTGGCCCCTCGTCGCACTTGAGCACGATCCGGCGAGGATAATGCTGCGGCCGGCAGGAGCATTGAAAACTGTCGCGGAGACGGGAGCAGTCGAGCGCTCGCTGTCGCGGTAAGCTACAGGAAGACCCATGGCGACGCCCGAGCCACCGGTCATGACAGGAAAATCGGCAGCTGCGAGGCCGATTGCCCGGAGATGAATGTCGCTCAGGGCATCGACGATGACGATCTGATGCCCCGCAGCCTTCTCGCGCTTGAAGGCGGAGCGGATGGCGTCTGGCCCTGCTTCCACATCTTCATAGGAGACGAGGCCCACCGGAAGCTTCGTCTGACGCTGCAGAACCCGCACGAGATTGGAATCGCGCATGGGTGTCAGCGGATGATCCTTCATGCTGCTTTCGTGCAGCGGCACTCCGTTCACGAAGAGGTGACCCTTGTAGACCGTGCGGCCATTGGCCGGAAAGGCCGGGCAGGCAAGAGTGAAATCGCTTCCGGTGAAGGCGAGAAGAGCCTCTGCAACCGGTCCGATATTGCCTTCGTCTGTGGAGTCGAAGGTCGAGCAATACTTGAAAAACAAGTGTTGCGCGCCGGATTTCTTAAGGGCCTTGGCTGCGGCCAGCGATTGCTCGATGGCTTCCTGAGCAGGGTTGGTCCTGGACTTCAGGGCGATGACAACAGCGTCCGCGCCGGACAAGTCGAGGTCTGCACGCGGTACGCCGATCGTCTGGATGGTCCTAAGCCCTTCCCGGGCCAGCATGAGAGCAAGGTCGGTCGCTCCGGTCAAATCGTCGGCGATACATCCGAGCTTCATGCCACAGCTCCACGGTCGTTTGAGGATTGACCTTGAGACCACGTTGAAAGCCAGCCGAGGCCGTCTTCCGTCCGACCGCGAGGCTTGTATTCGGCTCCAATCCAGCCGCCATATCCGATACTGTCGAGGGACCGGCAGATCTCGTGATAATCGATCTCGCCTTCATCGGGCTCGGCACGACTGGGGACCGCAGCAATCTGCACATGGCCGATCAGTTCAAGGTAATCTTTAAGCCGCCGCGTCAGATCGCCCTGCATGATCTGAGTGTGATAGCAGTCGAACATGATCCTTAGGTTGCGGCGCCCTACCTGACCGATGATCGATGCAGCCTGCTCAATGGTGTGAAGGAAATATCCTGGCTTGTCTCGATGGTTGATCGGTTCGATCAGGAGCGTCATACCGGCTTGGTCAGCCTTGTCGGCGGCAAGCTTCAGGTTCGCCACGAAAGTTTGCTCGGCGACTGAAACGGCATCCGGAGAAACCAGCCCGGACATGCAGTGCACCGCCGTGGCACCAATGGCATGCCCGTAGGAAACGGCCTGATCGACGGACTGCTGAAACTCGCTCTCTCGGCCCGACAATGCTCCAAGTCCAAAGTCGCCTGCCGCGACGTTGCCGACCGGTGTGTTCAATCCGAGCATGGTGACCTGGCTGCGGCTCAAGGCGCTGCGCATCTCGGCGGCAGGAACCTGATAGGGCCAGTGCATCTCGACGGCTTTGAAGCCCGCTGCGGCTGCGGCTGCGACCCGTTCGATTTCAGAGTACTCAGTGAATAGAAAGCCTAGATTGGCTGAGAAACGAGGCATCGATTCATCCGCACTTGTGTGAATGGTGATGAGGGGTGGAACAACATTCCTGAACGCTATCGGAGGTCTCCTCGGTAATCGCCTCGTCCAGCTTGAAATGCGTTACCAGATCCCGAACTTGCGCACGCGTCAGCAGGCGCGGGTTGAGGCCGTGGAGGAGAAGGCACAGTTTCGCGGTCTCTTCCAGTTCTTCCGTGGTATAGACAGCAGCTTCCAGATCCCGGCCGGCCACCACGGGGCCATGGTTGGCGAGAAGGACGGCGCTGTATTTTCCTGCGAGCCCACGGATCGCATCCGCAACTGCCGGATCTCCCGGCCGATAGTAAGGAACGAGAGCCGTTCGGCCGACACGCATGACATAATAGGCCGTCATGGGCGGCAGAGCATTGGCTGGGTCGACATCGGGCAGCATGGAGACCGCGACGGAATGGGTGGAATGCAGATGGACGATTGCACCTGCGTCCTTGCGGGTTGCATAGAGGGCTGAGTGGAGAGGCAGTTCCTTGGTCGGCGCATCACCCGAAACAAGACCGCCATTGGCATCGAGCTTGCTCAAGCGGGCTGGGTCGAGAAAGCCGAGGGAGCTATTAGTCGGTGTCGTCAGCCAGCCCCCGTCGCTCAATCGAACCGAAATGTTGCCGGATGATCCTGCCGTCAGACCACGCTCGAAGAGAGAGTGCCCGAAAAGGCAGATCATCTCACGAATCTGGCTCTCATCGCTCATGTCCAAGCCTTTGAAATCTCAGGTATCCAAAAGGAAGCCGAGTGGCAGAAAATGTCAGATCGCGTTTTTGACGCGATCCCAAGTTTTTTCCATATGAGCTGTCAGGATCTTCGACAGGCGTTCGGCATCGCGCGCTTCCAGAGCACTGATCATCTCTTCATGATCGGCGACGGCCCCGGCCCATTTTTCCGGCCCTTCGTTGCCGATGTAGCGGATCCGTTTCAGACGGGCCTGCAGAACGCTGTGAACCGAGACCAGAGCTTCGTTCTTGGAGATGCGGAGAATGGCCGAATGAATGCTCTGGTTCAGCTTGAAATAGGGCAAGCGGTCGCGCTTCTCGTACATGTCCATCATGCGATCATGCAGTTGCCGGACCTCACGGATTTCGGCGTCCGTGGCATGCTCACAGGCCAGTCGTCCTGCGAGGCCCTCGAGATTGCCGAGGACGATCAGGCTGTTATGAACATCCTTCGCGGAGAACTGCCGCACCACGGCGCCTCGACCGGGCGATAGCTCCAGCAATCCCTCGCTGACCAGAAATTTGAGAGCTTCCCGCAACGGTGTCCGGGAGACCCCGAGCATTTTGCCCAGGTTGCCCTCGTGAAGTCGCGTTCCTGGGACGAGTTCACCCTCGATGATCATGTCGCGCACACGCGCCACGATGGCATCGTGAAGGGTCGGGCGGACGATTGGGCCGCGCGAATCGAACTCGTCGACCAGCTGGGCTGCAGCCTCAGATGCCATAGCTCGTTCCATTGCCGTCTTTCCATAGTCCTGACGGGACTGGCCTCTCTATACAACCTTTCTCCGACTCCTCGCAAACAAAATTCTGTATGCAGCATACTTGTGTACGAAATTAAGCGCTGTTACTGTCCTTGCGTTATCCCGAGAAGAGGTTGCCGTGAACGCTCAAACGTTATCGACCCCGTCAGCAAAGCCGACTGTCGCGTTCGCGATGGGCGACCCGGCAGGCATCAGCCCGGAGCTTGCTGCCAAGCTCGTTGCATCCGATGAGTTCCGCTCTGGTGCAGACCTCGTGATTTTTGGCGATCTGCGGATTCTGGAACAGGGCGCCAAGGTCGCGGGTGTTGATATTGATGTGGAGGTTGTCGCGTCCGAGCAGGCGATCCCCGAGCACTCGACCCGTCCCGTCTTCGTCGATCTCAAGAATCTGAAACCGGATCAGGTCGTGCCTGCCACCGCCACGCTCGAAGGCGGCCTGTTCGCGACCGAAAACTTCCGGCGTGCTTTGCTGCTGGCCCAGTCGGGCAATGCGGGTGCGGTGTTCTTCACACCGTTCAATAAGAAGGCAATGCGCCTCGCCTATGACGGATATGACGACGAAATTCGCTTTGTGCGCGATGTTCTCAAGACGTCTGTCGCCGCGAGCGAGTTCAACGTTCTGGGCAGGACCTGGAATGCCCGTGTCACCTCGCATATCCCGCTGTCGCAGGTAGCCTCTGCCATTTCCGAGAAGTCGATCCTCAAGTCGCTGACACTGGCCGATCAGTGCATGCGCGCTGCGGGCTTCAATCCGCCGCGCATTGCGGTGGCGGGTCTCAATCCGCACGCGGGCGATGGCGGCAATTTCGGCACCGAGGAAATCGAGGTCATCGAACCGGCCGTTCGTCAAGCGCAGGCGCAGGGCTTCACCGTCGAAGGTCCGTTCCCGTCGGATACCGTATTCCTGCGCGCCAAGAATGGCGACTTCGATGCCGTTCTGACGATGTACCACGATCAGGGCCAGATCGCGATGAAGCTCATGGGCTTCGATCGTGGTGTGACGCTGATCGGCGGCTTCGAATTCCCGATCTGCACGCCCGCTCACGGCACGGCCTACGAGATCGCAGGCCGTGGTATCGCCAATCTCGGTGCCAGCCGCGAGGCACTCTCGCTTGCCATTCGTATGGGCGCCGAGGTGCGGGCCCGCCGATCTCAGGCTGAAATGCCCAGGTTGTCGGCCGTCAATTCCTAAATAGTCAGTTCCGAGAACCGACGCCATCGGTTGGAGACATCACAGGGAGGAAGAACGATGCTTAAAAAGACTTCATTTTTAGTCGCCACAGCCGTCGCGGCGACATTCGGTGGCATGGCACAGGCGGATTGGAAGCCGACAAAACCGGTCGAGTTCGTGGTCACATCGAGCCCCGGCGGCGGCACCGACAACTTCGCTCGCGTCGTGCAGTCGATCATCTCCAAGCATAAGCTGATGGAACAACCCATCGTCGTCACCAACAAGGGTGGCGGCAGCGGTGCGGAAGGCTTCATCTATACGAAGGTTGCGAATGGCGATAGCCACAAGCTCACCTTCGGCACGAACAACGCCTATCTCCTGCCATATGTGGCGAAACTCGCCTACAAACCCGATGAGCTGACCCCTGTCGCAGCCATGGCCCTCGACGAGTTCCTCCTCTGGGTAAAAGCGGACGCCCCCTACAAGGATGCCAAGAGCTACATCGAAGCAGTCAAGGCGAAGCCTGACAGCTTCAAGATGGGCGGAAGCCAGTCGAAGGACACGGATCAGACCCTTACCAGCCTGATTCAGGATGCGACGGGCGCCAAGTTCATCTACGTTCCGTTCCAAGGTGGTGGCGCGGCCGGTGTGCAGCTCGCCGGTGGTCACATCGACTCGAACACGAACAATCCGAACGAGAACGCAGGTCAGTGGAAGGCCGGCGCGATCACTCCGCTCTGCGTCTTCAGCCCGGCACGCCTGCAGGGTGGGGTCAAGGTGACGGCCACGATGGGTTGGTCCGACATTCCGACCTGCAAGGAAGCTGGCATCCCGATCGACCAGTTCCAGATGCCGCGTACGGTATGGTTACCGGGTGGCGTCCCTGCCGAGGCCGTAGCGTTCTACGCCGATGTCCTCAAGAAGGTGAGCGCTACGCCCGAGTGGAAAGAATACATCGAGCGCACGTCCCAGACCGACCGCTTCCTGGCGGGTCAGGATTTGAAGACCTTCATCGCCTCGGATGACGCCAAGAACCGCAAGGTCTTCGAACAGGAAGGCTGGGTCGTTCGCTAATCACGACAATCTTGTGGCTGGCGGAGGATGGCTCCGCCAGCCCTTATTCTATAAGGCATTCATCGAACCAGGACGAACGCCATGATTTCTCGTTATACAGCTGAGGTCGGAACTGCGACTTTGACGGCGGGTTTAGGACTCGCTGCAGTGGTCGGCGCTCTGGAGTTCGGGATCGGCTGGGGAGATGCAGGACCGGAGCCCGGCGCATTTCCTTTCTATATAGGTTTGTTGGTTGTTGCCGCCAGCATCGGCACCTTGGTCCAGGCCACTATCGGCCGACACGGATTGCGGTCGGTTTTCCTGCATAAGGAAGAGGCCAAGCGTGTCGCATCGTTCTTCTTGCCAATGCTCGCCTTCGTGGTGGTGGCGCGTCTCCTCGGTCTCTATGTGGCAACGGCGCTCTATATCGCTTTCGTCATGTGGACGCAGGGCAAGTACCGGCTCGTCATATCCGTCGCCTCTGGCCTCGTTGCTGCCGTGATCTTCTATTTCGTGCTCGAAGTCGCCTTCCAGGTCCCGCTCCTGAAGGGGCCGCTCGAAGCCGCGCTGGGCCTCTACTAAGCTCCAATCCTGACGGAGACAGGTCGTGGAAAATTTCGCATCACTCCTTCATGGTTTTGGCGTCGCGCTGACAACCTATCACGTCATGCTGATGATGGTCGGCGTCCTGCTGGGCATCCTCGTCGGGGTTCTGCCAGGGCTCGGTGCGCCCAATGGTGTTTCGCTGCTGCTGCCGCTGACCTTCACCATGGATCCCGTTGCCGCGATCATTCTGCTTACCAGCATGTATTGGGGAGCGCTTTTTGGAGGCTCGACGACCTCGATCCTTTTCAACATTCCAGGCGAACCGTCATCCGTCGCGACAACCTTCGACGGGTATCCCATGGCCCGGCAAGGACAGGCGACGCAGGCGCTTACTCTCGCGTTCCTGTCGGCCGGGTTCGGCGCTCTCGTCGGCGTGATCCTGATCACCGTTCTGTCGACCTGGGTCGCCAAGTTCGCCCTTCGCTTCAGCTCGCCGGAGTACTTCGCCGTCTATTTCCTGGCCTTCGCCAGCTTCATCGGACTTGGTGCTGCATCGCCGTTCAAGACGGTCGTGTCCATGGGCCTCGGCTTCGCCTTTGCAGCTGTCGGCATGGACACGGTCTCGGGTGGTTTGCGCCTGACCTATGGTTTCAATGAGTTCCTGTCCGGCATCAGCTTCCTCATCGCGGTCATCGGCCTCTTCGGCCTCGGCGAACTCATGATCACCATGGAAGAGGGGCTGCGCTTCGACGGCATCCGGGCTCGGGTCAAGGTGCGCGACGTATTCAAGACCATCGCAACCCTGCCGCGCTATTGGGTGACGCTGCTGCGCAGCAGCGCCATCGGATGCTGGATGGGCATCACGCCGGGCGGGCCGACCGCAGCCTCCTTCATGAGCTATGGTCTCGCCAAGCGCCTTTCCCGTCGCAAGGAAGGCTTTGGACAGGGTGAGCCGGAGGGCGTCGTGGCTCCGGAGACAGCGGACCACGCCGCTGGCAGCAGCGCCATCCTGCCCATGCTCGCCCTCGGCGTTCCCGGTTCTGCGACCGCAGCCGTCATGATGGGCGGTCTGATGATCTGGGGCCTGAATCCTGGACCGATGCTGTTCATCGAACGGCCGGACTTCGTCTGGGGCCTGATCGCCAGCATGTATCTCGGCAACATCGTCGCCGTGCTTCTGGTGCTTGCAACCATTCCGCTCTTCGCGTCGATCCTGCGCATTCCCTTCGCCATCATTGGCCCTGTCATCGTGGTCGTGTGCTTCATCGGCGCCTATACCGTTGCAGGCCGTCCGTTCGATCTCTGGCTGGCGCTGGCTTTCGGTGTGGTAGGTTACCTGTTCAAGAAGCTGGATTACCCGATCGCGCCACTCGTTCTGGCGATGGTGCTTGGCGACAAGGCGGAGGACGCCTTCCGGCAATCCATGATCATGTCGCGGGGATCGCTCTCGATCTTCTGGTCGAACAGCCTCGTGGCAACGCTCATGCTGATCGGTCTTGCGCTCGCTCTTGGTCCGCTCTTGAGCACCCTGCTGAGCCGCATGGTGAAGCCCAAGGCCTCATCCGCTGTCGCCTGAAGCTGACATTCAAAAGACTCATTCCGAATATGGCGCGGGCCATATTGCGAGGAAAATCCAATGCCGACGTCCACATCAGGCACAGTTGCGTTCCTCGGCATTGGTCTCATGGGATCGCGCCAGGCGAAACGATTGCTCGAAGCCGGCTACGCGTTAACGGTCTGGAACCGCTCGCGCGAGAAGGCCGAGGCGCTTTCCCCCTTCGGCGCGCGTGTCGTGGATACGGCATCTGAAGCAGTGAGCGGTGCCGATGTTGTCATCCTCATGCTGGAGAACGGCAAGATCGTCACTGATGTACTGTTCTCGCAAGGTGTGGCGGAATCCCTGAGGCCGGGTGCTATCCTGGTCGATATGAGCTCCATCAAGCCTGCCGAGGCACAGGAGCACGCGAAGCATCTCGCGGAGCGTGGCGTCCATCACATCGATGCGCCTGTTTCCGGGGGGACCACCGGCGCAGAGCAGGGCACTTTGGCGATCATGGCTGGCGGTGATGCAGGTGTCTTCACCCGTGTCGAGGCAATTCTGAAGATCATGGGCAGGCCTGTTCATGTGGGCCCGCACGGGGCAGGGCAACTGGCGAAATTGGCCAACCAGATCATCGTCGGCGTGACTATCGGTGCCGTTGCCGAAGCTCTCCTCCTAGCGCAGCGTGGTGGTGCCGATCCAGCCAAGGTCCGTGAGGCTCTCCGGGGAGGCTTCGCCGAAAGCCGCATCCTCGAATTGCACGGCCAGCGCATGGTCGAGCGGGATTTCGTCACGAAGGGTCGTTCGGTCACGCATCTTAAAGATCTCGACAACGCCCTGGATGCGGCCGAGAAGATCGACTTGAATGCGCTGCCTTACACCACACTGACCGCCGATTTGTTCCGAGGTCTGATCGCGAATGCCGGTGATCTCGATCACAGCGGGCTACTTGTCGAGCTCGAACATAGAAACAACATCCTGCCCTCAGGTTGAGAACCGATGAGCGGACCTGTCACGACAAAATACTTGGTTTTGTCGTCCGCTGTGGCGCCTCGCTGAAATAAGCCGAGTATGTGTTCAAGCAAGAACGATTAGATGTTTCTAACGACAGGGGGGCTCTGGTTTGATCTGGACGAGCTTTGCCCAACTGATTTGCTGACTGGACCGTACCCTAAGTCAAAATCAATGCTTTGAACCGTTTTGAGGCATCAGCCCGTCTCTACGGCTGATGTCTATGATGTTGATGTTAAATCGCAGACATTCCAGGCCTCCGACCTCATCAAGCCAAACAGGTTGCGTGTCGAGCTCAACTTTTAGTATTTATGTTGCCGTAGGGTAACATAGGTTAATAAAATAGAAATCCACAGTAAAACGACTCGACCTGTAGGCACCAATTCTTATTACTGCCCTCGCGACAGCAGTTTCAGGCGGGGACTGCCGAACACCTCAACGATAACGATCAATAGTGTCGCGTGACGGCACGGCCATCCAGGGCTCCAGACCTTGTGATCGGCCAGGGGGCATGACATGGCAGGTAGTCTCGAGGGAATCCAGGTTAAGATCACCCTGACTTTACAGGGATTTTTCGAAAGTGCGCCTCCATACGTGTTCACCTCAGTACTCGTCGGTCAGGGGGCTGAACTCGTTGTGCCGCTATCCGCAAGGATCCTGTCCGACACGGATGGAGACGGCGACATGGAGCCGGTTCAAGGGCCGAACGGCCTTTTGAGTGGCACCGTCACTATAGACATTTCCGGCAATCAGGTCTTCGCCCAGTTCCAAGGAACGGCTCAAGCGGCCGGATTCAACATCACCATCGAAGGCTTGGCGCCAGCAGGCGTGGCTCCGGGGACGATTGCCCAGCAAGGTTCGATGAGTGGCGTCAACACGGTTTACGCCCCGACCTATGATGCTGAGACCAAGACTTTGGATCTGGACTGGTACTTCCTAGGGTTCCAGCCCGGAACGAATGTCAATCAGACGGTCTTCTATGACAATCTTCTGGAAGATGCCCCGGACGCGGTCAATGATGCGTTCAATGCCACGGCGGGTGTGCTGCTGACGGGCAAGAACGTTCTCGCGAACGACACGGACCTCGACAATGGCGGTCCGCTTGGTGTCGTCGATTTGCAGACGATTACTGCGATCAATGGATCCGCGGCCGGTGTCGGTCAATGGGTCAATCTGGCTGGTGGCGGGCGCGCTCTGCTGAATGCGGATGGCACCTTGCAGTTCTCCGATGACGGCGACTTTGCCGACCTGAGGGCAGGACAGACACGCACCACGTCCTTCGTATATACGGTAGCGGACTCGACCGGACGGTCCGATACTGCCACTGCGACCTTCACCGTCGAGGGCGTCAATGATGCGCCGACGGCCACCAATCTGACCCAATCCAAAAACGGTGCGGAAGATGGTGGAGCGATTTCTCTCGACAACATCGTCGTGACGGATGTCGACAGCGGCGAGACCATCACCGCGACGCTCACCCTGAGCAACCCAGTCGCCGGCAGCCTATCCACCGGCACGTTCGGGGCCGCGACCGCGACCTACAACGCCGTAACCGGCGTGTGGACCGTTGTCGGGTCCGTGAATGACGTCAACGCCGCGCTCGCCGCCGTCGCCTTCACGCCTGCGCCGAACTGGGCTCAGGACGTCACGATCACGACCCAGATCCAGGATGCCGCTGGGACCGGTCCGGCCGATGGCACGATCACCCTCGACGTCACCCCGGTCAACGACGCGCCGAGCGCCACCAATCTGGCCGAGATCGTGAGCTATACGGAGGATTCCGGCGCCAGCATCGCGCTGGCCGATATCGTGGTCAGCGACGCTGACACGGGCGAGACCATTACCGCGACGCTCACCCTGAGCCTTCCGTCCGCCGGCAGCCTGTCGATCGGGACCTTCGGCTCGGCCACGTCGACCTACGATGCTGCAACGGGTGTCTGGACGGTGACCGGATCGGTTGCCGACGTCAATGCCGCGCTCGCCGCCGTCGCCTTCACGCCTGTGGCCAACTGGGCTGAGGACGTCACGATCATGACGCGGATCCGGGATGCCGCTGGGACCGGTCCGGCCGATGGCACGATCACCCTCGACGTCGTCCCCGTCAACGACGCCTCGAGCGCCACCAATCTGGTCCAGACCGTGAGCTACACGGAGGATTCCGGCGCCAGCATCGCGCTGAACGACATCGTGGTCGGCGATGTCGACACCGGCGAGACCGTCACCGCAGTCCTGAGCCTGAGCAACCCGGCCGCAGGTGGGTTGTCGACCGGAACCTTCGGCGCGGCCACGTCGATCTACAACGCCGTGACGGGTGTCTGGACCGTCACCGGATCGGTTACAGATGTCAACGCGGCCTTGGCCGCCGTGGCCTTCACGCCTGCAGCTAAGTGGGACCAGGATGTGACGATCACGACTCAGGTCCGCGATGCTGCTGGAGCTGGGCCTGCCAACGGCATCATTACGGTCACCGTTACTCCGGTTAACGATGCGCCGACCGCCACCAATCTGATCCGGACCGTAAGCTACACGGAGGATTCCGGCGCCAGCATCGCGCTGAACGACATCGTGGTCGGCGATGTCGACACCGGTGAGACCGTCACCGCGACGCTCACCCTGAGCCACTCAGCCGCCGGCAGCCTGTCGGTAGGCACGTTCGGAGCTGCGACCGCGACCTACAACGCCGTGACGGGTGTCTGGACCGTCACCGGATCGGTCGCCGATGTCAACGCGGCGCTTGCCGCCGTGGCCTTCTCGCCGGCGGCCAACTGGAGCCAGGACGTCACGATCACGACCCAGATCCGCGATGCGGCTGGAACCGGCCCGGCGGACGGCGTCATCACCCTTGACGTGATCCCGGTCAACGACGCGCCGACATCCGCCGACAGTGCCGTGACCCTGCTCGAGGACACGTCGTACACGTTCAAGGCCGGGGATTTCACCTTCGCCGATCCGAGCGACGCTCCTCCGTCCAATGCGTTCATGTCCATCGTGATCGAGACCCTGCCGGCGCGCGGCACCTTGACGCTCGATGGTGCCATGGTCACGGCGGGAAGCGAAATCGACTTTGACGATATCGGCAAGCTGGTGTTCACGCCCGGTGCCAATGAAAACGGGGCGGGATCCCAGTACAGCGGCTTCACGTTCCGGGTGAAGGACGATGGTGGCGCGGCGAACGGGGGCAGCAACACATCCATTCCCTACGCGATGC
Source organism: Microvirga sp. VF16 (assembly GCF_016864375.1). Lineage (GTDB taxonomy): Bacteria > Pseudomonadota > Alphaproteobacteria > Rhizobiales > Beijerinckiaceae > Microvirga. The sequence goes on from NZ_CP069354.1 coordinate 2,844,549, forward strand.
GTATCGACGTGACTGCGGTGAACGACGCAGCAGTCATCGGCGGCGATCTCGGAGGATCAGTCAAGGAGGACGCCGTCACGACTGCCTCCGGCGTGCTGACGGTGGCCGATATAGATGTCGGCGAGGATGCGTTCCTTCCCATGGCTGACGTGCAGGGCACCTATGGTACCTTCTCTTTCGATCATCTGACGGGTGCGTGGACTTACGAACTCGACAACGCCCTCAGCGCAGTCCAGGCTCTGCGGGAGGGCGAGGTAAAGCACGACACCTTCACCGTGAAATCATCGGACGGAACCGAAAGAATCGTTACCATCACGGTCAACGGCACTCAGGATGCCGATGTGATCGACGGCGTGGACGTAGTGCGGACAGAGGTTGACAACGGCGATGGCACGTTCTCGCAGGTCATCACGATCCCTGTCGTAACCGGTGGTCGAGGCGAGACGGACGGTGACGGACAGTACGCCGACATCCCGCTCGTGAATGTCGGCGGGCGCAACCTGCTGACCGCTCAGCTCGGCGTCGGTATTGGCCTGACCGTCACCGGGCTTTCCGCTCCGAAGACGGCTGGCTCATCGCTCGATGATCTGATTCGCGAGATTCAGTCCCACACGGCCGCGGGATCGACCGACCAAACATCCCTGACCGGCGGCGGATCGGGCTTTCTCGCGAGCCTTCCGACCGACAGACCGCTTCTTGTGCAGAGCATCGTCGCAAATCAGAGTGGCGCCACTTCCGGCGTGCCCCTCGTCATCAGCGGCAGCAAAGATCCAGATGCCCCAGCGACTGCGCTTGTGATTGACGCCCGTGGCCTCGCCGCAGGAACTGTCATAGAGCTTCAGGATATCGCCTTCGCGACGGTCATCGGCAGCGTGCAAGTCACCGGCGGCGCTGGTTCGCAGGTGGTTTACGGCGACGGCTCAAGCCAGTCTATCGTGCTTGGAGCGGATGACGATACACTTCATGGTGGAGCAGGCGACGACTATGTCGGCTCGCTTAGTGGCAATGACTGGCTCTACGGCGACGATGGCAACGACACCGTTTCCGGCGGTGTCGGTAACGACTTCCTCTTCGGCGGTGCCGGTATCGATCGACTTGAAGGCGGCGACGGCCATGATCGGATCGATGGCGGAACTGGCACCGATGTGATGATCGGTGGCCGGGGGAACGATACCTATATCGTCGACAATGCAGGCGATCGAATCGCGGAAGTTGCCAAAGCCGGCACCGACACTGTGCTCGCATCGGTGAATCACCGCCTGGCTGTCAATGTTGAGAACCTCACGCTCTCGGATGGTGCCCTCTTCGGCTATGGCAACGGCCTGAACAACGTCCTCCGCAGCACAGACCAGGGCAGTCGCCTCTATGGCCAGGGCGGCAATGACACCCTCTACGGCGGCAAGGGCGATGATCGCCTCCATGGTTCATCCGGAAACGATAGGGTCTATGGGCGGGACGGTCACGATTATCTGACTGGCTCTTCCGGCAGGGATCGCCTTGACGGTGGTGCCGGAAACGACTCCCTATCCGGCGGTTCGGGTAACGATACCCTGATCGGAGGCGATGGCCGGGACAGCATCTTCGGAGGCTTCGGCGACGATGTGATCTATGGCGGACTCGGAGCAGACGTGCTCGAGGACAACTATGGGCGCGACACGTTCGTGTTCAACACACGGCTCGGCAAGGGCGAGATAGACACGATCAAGAACTTTAATGTCGGTCCGGACACTATCCGGCTTGAGAACGCGATCTTCACGAAGGTTGGTGGTCGCGGCTGGCTGGACGCGGATGCCTTCCACATCGGTTCCAGAGCCTCCGATAAGGATGACCGCATCATCTATGATAGTAAGAAGGGCATTCTCTACTACGATAGCGACGGCTCCGGGTCGAAGGCGCAAATCGCCTTTGCTAAGTTGTCGAAGAATCTGAAGATGACGGAGAAAGATTTCTACATCATCTGAGCCGGTTCCAATGGCGATCCCCTTTCTGAACATGGAAAGGGGATCGATTGGCCGTTTGAACTCTCAGTTCCCGATATTATCCGGAAGGAGCCCGCGGCTGCGTTCCAACAAGTCCGGGAGCCGAGGTGAGCCGAGGCGGCCCCCGAAATGTTCACACTTCATGGCGGCCGCGACGTTGGCCATCTGAATGGTCCGTGACAGGCCCCAGCCGTTGACGAGACCATAGACGTAGGTGCCGTGCCAGACGTCGCCAGCGTTCAAGGTGTCTACAGCACGAATGGGGACCGACGGGAATTCATACAGTGCGCTTGCTGCACTTCCCCTCTGCGATATCAATGCGCCTGCCGCGCCGAGAGTCACTCCGACCACGTTTGCTTCGAGGCGCGCTGCGACCTCCATCAACGCCTCTCGGGGCGAGGTGCTTGGAGCCAGGGAGACCAGGGCAGGTTCCGAAAACAGAACGTGGTCTGCAAGAGCGATCATCTCGCGAAGCAATTCGGGAGGTGCAACGTCGGCGTCGAGGATGGTTGGAACACCGTGACGACGTGCCTCCGTCAGCACAGCCTTTGCACCTTCAAGCCACCGCATGTCGACGAGAACGGCAGCGGCATTCGCGACTTCGTGAAGCGGGAGCCAACTCGGATCGGAATCGAGTGACGGATCGGTGTACGGCACCACCAGCCTTTCACCAGCGCTGTCGACGAGAATGGTCGAGAAGGCGGTACGGGCATCCGGGATCCTACGGATCCGGTCGATGCGCACACTCTCACGGGACAGGTCGCGTAGAAAACTGTCGCCGGTTGAATCGTTGCCAACGCGTGCCCAGAGTTCGACATTGGCCCCGAGGCGAGCGATGGTAGCTGCCGCGGCTGTCGCCATCCCGGAGGCTGCCTGGACGGCCTTTTCCGGCAGCACCTTGGCGCCATGTCCCGGAATCCGGTCAATCTTGAAGATGGTGTCCCAGAAAGCGCACCCGAGGCAGATCACCGGCTTCTGGTTCATCGCTTTCATCAATATCGATTCTCACCCTGGGTCAGATCGCACCGCCGATCGGCACATTGGAGGAGGGAAGGTGGCTATTCAAGCCTGAGCGCCCGCGCACGAGCGTTCATGATGTGCGCAATTGCAGCGTCCACGGCAGCCGGGGTATCCCGCCGCTTCATGGCCGCGATGATGGCGAGGTGTTCTCGCATGACCGGGATCACGAGATCCTCGTCGAGGCTCGTCTCGTTCTGGCGAATGAGGCGGACCTTGATCCAGTTCACGCGGTAGGCTTTCGAGATGATATCATTGTTGAGGTCGTCAATGATCTTTTCGTGGAACTCCCGGTCCACCTGCTGAGCCTCCGCGACGAGTCCTTCCGTCAGCCCGTTCTGAGCGGAAGCGACAATGGATTGATGCGCAGCTTCAATCCGCTCGATTGCGGCATCGCTGGCTGCCTGGCTGAATGACGCGATTGCTTCGCGCTCGAGGATAAGCCGAAACTGAAATGCGTTTCGGATCAACGTGATGTCGAGGGGCAGGATCTGCAATCCGCGCTGCGGGACGGTGACGATCAACCCCTCCGCCTCCAATCGCGGGATCAACTCACGGATTGCGCCAAGAGGTTGTCCTGTGAGGGCGACCAATTCCCGCTGGGTCACGAACTGACCGGGTTTGATCTCACTTCGCAATAACTGTTCGGTGAAGGCGTCATAGGCCCGCTCACGCAGCTTGAGCTCCGAGCGGGGCGCGTGGCGGGCCATGTTCATGCAACAGCCTTAATGACTTTTCCGAATGGCTCGAGCAGTGAGACGGCTCGTGCCGCGGCTTGTTCGTCCAGTGTCGGAAGCGGTGGCCTTGCAACCGCCCAAACAGGGTCTCTGCGCACATGAGCCACGAGCGCTTTCACCATGGGAATGATCGGGTGACGGCAAATCTCCTGGACCAATTCGACGACGCGCGGGTCGTCCCGGCCACTCTCCGCAAGGGCAATCACGGCTTCCGGCAGAATATTCGCGACTCCGCAGATGGATCCGGCGGCACCTGCGGCACACGCCCGACCAAGATAGGTTTCATCGCCGACCAGGATATCGAGATCGGGGAAGGCCTTGATCAGGGCGAATGTCGCGTCGGGATCACAGGCGCTATCTTTGACGCCTCTAATAGCACCCGGATAGCGATCCTTCAGGCGCGATATGACCGTGTGTGACAGGGGCACGCCGGTCATGGCGGGGATATGATAGAGAATGACATCGCGAAGATCGCTCCCAACGGAATCGAACACGGCGGAATACCAGCCGAACACGGCTTCGTCCGGAGCTGGGCGGAAGTAGAAGGGCGGCGCGAGCAGGACGGCATGGACACCGCGGCGCAACGCTTGGCTCGTGCTGATAGAAGCCTCCTCAGGCGAACAGGCGATCACGCCTTCCACCAGTTTTTCCGCCGGGATGCCAAGATTGACGATTTCGGCCGCGACACGCTCGCGCTCGGCTGCGCCGACGGAGGGACCTTCACCGGTCGTCCCGAACAGCGTCGCCGTCCGACACCCGCGAGCGAGGCAGTCTTTGGCGTGTATGACCAGACGTTGAACGTCGACCTTTCCATCCAGAAAGGGGGTGACAAGGGCGGGACTGATGCCAAAGCTGAGCGACAAGAGAGCCTCCGGTAACAGCTTCGGCGCCGGGCCGAGCAAGTGCTGTGTTGACACTAACATGTTACATGGTGCTTAATCGGTTGCAAGCTCTGAAAAGAGTCCGAAAGGACCGTTACATTACATCACGGAGGAAATGGGCAATGGCTGCAACAGTCGGATCGGTTACGCGTCGTACATTTCTCGCAAGCACAGCGGCGGCTGCCGCATATGGCCTCGGCGGCACAATGCCTGCCTTTGCGGATGTGAACTGGAAGAAATACGCCGGCACGAAGATCGGAGTGAATCTCGTCAAGAGCCCGCGCGGTGAGGTTCTTCAAAAGTACGAGAAGGAATTTACCGACCTGACTGGCATTGAGGTCTCATCCGAGCAGACGCCGGAGCAGCAGCAACGGCAGAAAGCAGTCATCGAGCTGAACTCAGGTAGCCCGAGCTTCGATGTGGTTCATATCAGCTATCACGTTCAGAAGCGCCAGTTCGAGAAGGCCAATTGGCTGGCCGATCTCAGCGCGTTCATGAAGAACCCGGAACTCACGGAAGCGAGCCTGACCGAAAGCGACTTCTCGCAGGCTGGCCTGCTCTATGCAAAGAATCCGCAGGGACAGATGTTGTCGCTGCCGTTCTCGGTCGATTACTGGATGGTCTACTGGAACAAGGACCTCTTTGCGAAGAAGGGCCTTTCCTATCCGCAGACCTTCGAGGAGATGGTGAAGGTCGCGGAGGCGCTGACGGATTCGAAGGAGGGGACTTACGGCTTCGTCGCACGCGGTCTGAAGAACGCTAATGTTCCCGTCTGGACGAGCTTCCTGCTCGGCTACGGCATCGACCCTGTCGACGCCAACGGCAATCTGATGACGGATTCACCCGAGGCGATCGAGGCTGCAAAACTCTATCAGCGATTGCTCACCAAGTCTGCACCGACGGGTGTCGCCGGCTTCAACTGGTCGGAATGCCAATCCGCCTTCTTGCAGGGCAAGATCGGCATGTGGCTCGATGGCGTCGGCTTTGCGCCTCCGCTGGAAGATCCGGAAAAGTCGAGGGTCGTCGGCAAGGTTGGCTACGGCGTCATGCCGCGCGGACCGAAGGCTCAGGCCTCCGCAACCTTCGGCGACGGGATCGGCGTCACCGCCGCCAGCAAGAACAAGGAAGCCGCCTATCTCTATTGCCAATGGGCGGTTTCGAAACTGATGGGCGCACGTCTGCTGCAGGCAGGCGGCGGCGTTCCGTTCCGCCAGTCGATCCTCAGCGATGCAGAAACCCGTAAGGGCGTGAAGATGCCGCCGGCCTGGATCGACGCGGTGGTGGACTCGGGCAAGATCAGCAAGCTCGGCCTTCCCGTCATCCAGCCGGTGACGGAGTTCCGCGATATCATCGGCATCGGCCTGACGAACCTTCTGGGAGGAGGGGACCCGGCCGCCGAGATGAAGAAGGCGACGGAACAGTTCAGGCCTATCCTCGAGCGCAGCGAGAAGGCTTGATGCGGTTCGCACGGGAGAAGATCAGCATGGTGGAGCATGTCCATGGCCACCATCGCTGAACACCAGGTCGCCCCGCTGACAAAGGCAGCGTCCGCTACGGACGCTCGCCCGAAAAGCATCTACTGGCCCTTCGTCGTTCCCGCCGTGGCCGTGGTGGGATCGGTGATCGTTTTCCCGTGGGCCTTTACGATATGGATGAGCCTGCAGGAATGGACGGTCGGTGGAGCCCGGCGCTTCACCGGCTTGTCCAACTACATGCGTCTTGTGTCGGATGAGCGCTTCCTGACCTCCGTCGGCCATACGCTCGTCTACACGTTCCTGGCCGTGATCCTGCCGCTGATCTTCGGTACTCTGGCGGCCCTCATCTTCAATTCTCGCCTGCCGTTCCGAGGCATCCTGCGCGGCGTGTTCGTCATGCCGATGATGGCCACGCCCGTCGCGATCGCCCTGGTTTGGACAATGATGTTCCATCCACAACTGGGGGTGCTGAACTATCTCCTGTCTCTGGTCGGTATCGGCCCGCAGGCCTGGGTCTTCAATCCCTCGACGGTGATCCCGTCGCTGGTTCTGGTCGAAACATGGCAGTGGACGCCGCTTGTCATGCTGATCGTCCTGGGTGGACTCGCGGCCATTCCGACGGAGCCTTACGAAAGCGCCGCCATCGACGGAGCAACCATCCTGCAGCGGTTTCGCTACATCACGCTGCCGATGATCGCACCGTTCCTGATGGTTGCTGTGATCATCAGAACCATCGATGCCCTGAAGAGCTTCGATATCATCTACGCCATCACCCAGGGCGGTCCGGGCACCGCATCGGAAACGATCAATCTCTATCTCTACAGCGTCGCCTTCGCCTATTACGACGTGGGCTACGGATCGGCGATCGCGGTCGTGTTCTTTGCCATCGTCATCGTCCTGTCCCTTCTCATGCTCCATCTTCGCCAGCGCACGAAGTGGACCGATCTTCAGGGTGGTGCATGAACCTCCGGAAAGCCGCTAATTCGCTCGGCATGCTGTTCGTCGGCCTCGTGCTGGTCTCGCCGGCCGTGCTGTTCTTCCTTTGGATGATTTCGCTCTCGCTGAAGTTCGAGGTCGACAATGCCGCCTATCCGCCGATCCTGATCCCTGAAAGATTTGCCTGGAAGAATTATACGGGCGTGTTCGAAACGAACCGCTTCGGCCTCTTCTTCATCAACAGCCTGATCGTGACCGGTGCCGCGACCGGGCTCGCCCTCCTCATCGGCGTTCCAGCCGGCTACGGGATCGCTCGCATGAAGGCGACCAAGGCGGCCGTGGTCGTTCTCATCGCGCGCATGACCCCTGGACTGTCCTATCTGATTCCGCTCTTTCTGCTCTTTCAGTGGCTGGGTCTGATGGGCACGCTCGTGCCGCAGATCATCGCTCACCTCGTGATCACGGTCCCGATCGTCATCTGGATCATGATCGGCTATTTCGAGACAACTCCTCTCGAGCTCGAAGAGGCTGCTGTCATCGATGGGGCCAACCGGTGGGATGTTTTTCGCCACATTGCACTGCCGATTGCGAAGCCAGGCATCACAGTCGCTTTCATCCTCGCGGTGATTTTCTCCTGGAACAACTTCGTCTTCGGCGTGGTGCTGGCAGGCCGGGAAACCAGAACCCTGCCGGTCGCAGTCTACAACATGCTCTCTTTCGAGCAGCTAAGCTGGGGGCCTTTGGCCGCTGCGGCACTGATCGTCACCTTGCCGGTCCTCATTCTGACCATCATTGCACAGCGGCAGATCGTGGCGGGCCTTACAGCCGGCGCCGTGAAGGGTGGATGATAAGGAGCCTGAGTGGCAGGCTCCCTGCGCAAGATCAGTGCTTTCGATTACCTCAATGTAGGCGAATCAAGAGCCGTGTCCGAGGGGCTCTTCTTACAACTGTCGTGGTGGGACTCCGCCCGCTGACTGAACGGAGAGGGCGCCTGCCTTGATGCCGGCCGCCAGACTCTTCCTGAGATCGAAGGTTCCGAGCCAGGAATGTAGGAAGCCTGCATTGAAGGCGTCGCCCGCACCGGTGGTATCAACCACTTTGACGGGGAGTGCTTCTGCCGAAACGCAGGTCGACGCGTGGGATGCCATAGCGCCATACTCGCCGCGCTTCAGCACCACTAGGGGAAAATGCTGCTGCAGAACGCGCAGGATGGCCTTGACCGATGTTTCGCCGGTCAGCGCCTCTCCCTCTTCGACATTCGGGAGGAAGACGTCAATTCCTGCACACGCCTCAAAGAAGCCGGCATCCTGACGGATCAGTTGATCGTCCCAGCTCGGATCGAGCGAGACCGTCAGACCCCTATCCTTCGCCATCGCGATTACATCGGGATTGTCCTTGAGAGTGGCAAATTCCGCGATGTGCAGATGCGCGATCTCAGGTGCCGAGAGGGCCTTCTCGAGCGAGGCCGGACGGGACGTGCCGGCGCGGCGGGACACGAAGGCCCGTTCGCCATCCTTCACCAGAGCAACGGTTGGCTGAGGCCCGGCATCGTGGAACCGCTCGACGAAAGCAAGATCAATCCCGCTGCCTTCAAGCTCCGGGTTGAGACTCTGTGAGAGAGGATCGGTTCCAAGGCGTGTGAGCAGCGCTGAAGGACGGCTAAGAGATGCAAGATGCGCCGCGGTAATATAGGCGCCACCGCCTGCGACGATCGTTACGTCCTCAGCAAAGCGCTCGCGACCAAGTGCCGGCATGTCGCGCAGACCTGTGAAGATAATGTCGCAATAGATCCGACCAAGGCACAGAACCTTGTTCCGCTCATGAGTCGTCCCGATCATTGGGCAGACAATGCCTTCTCTGTCGCCTTGTCGAAGTAATAGAGCCTCTCAGGTGGGGCGTGCAGGGTCAGCTGCTCGCCGATTTTCGGAATCTGCCGTCCGGGCGCCGAGCCGATGATGGTCTGGTTGCCGCTTTCGATGTGTACGAGGGTCTCGGAGCCAAGCGTTTCCACGACGACCACGGCACCCGACACGGCCAGGCCCGGCGTTCCAAAAGATGCCGGTACGAGGTCCTGCGGACGAATGCCGACCAGGATCTCGGCGGTCGATGGCGACAAGGATGGAACTTTGACGGAACCGCCGATCGACAGATTGGCCTGTTTCTCCTTCAATAAAGCGGGAAGCAGATTCATTGTCGGGCTGCCGATGAAACGCGCGGTGAAGACGTCGACAGGCTTCTCGTAGAGCTCCAGCGGCGAGCCGACCTGCAGGATTCGGCCGTCGCGCATCACGACGATCCGGTCGGCCATGGTCATGGCTTCGACCTGATCGTGAGTCACGAACACGGATGTGGTGCCGAGCCGATGGTGCAGCCGCTTGATCTCGATGCGCATCTGGGTGCGCAGTTGAGCATCGAGATTGGAAAGAGGCTCGTCGAACAGGAACGCCGCGGGATCTCGGACCATTGCGCGTCCGATGGCGACGCGCTGACGCTGGCCGCCCGACAGGGCCGAGGGACGGCGCTCCAGGAGATGCGACAGACCGAGGGTCTGTGCAACCTGTTCCACTCGCGCGCGCTTCTCGCTTTTCGAGAGCTTCGAGCGGTAGAGACCGAAGGCGATGTTCTCGGCCACGCTCATGTGCGGATAGATGGCGTAGTTCTGGAACACCATGGCGATGTTCCGGTCCTTGGGCTGGAGGTCGTTAACGACGCGTCCGTCGATCCTGATCTCGCCGCCGCTGATCTCCTCGAGACCGGCGATCATCCTAAGCGTCGTGGACTTGCCGCATCCCGAGGGGCCGACCAGAACGACGAACTCGCCGTCCTGGATCGCGAGGTCGATCCCATGGACGACCGCCGTCTGCCCATATCTCTTGACGAGGCGATCGATTTCGATGGTCGCCATTAGCGGTCTCCGAGCAGTGCGTTGAAACGGGATTGAAGATCCTGGGCGGATGCCTCGGTGCGGCTCTTCGCGTTCTGCATCCGGGTGCGGAAGCCCGCGATTTCCTGACTGTAACCGGTAATTGCCTGGGACAGTGCCTTTGGCGCTGGTCCGCCGAACCGGTCGCGGACGGCAACGAAGTTTTCGGCTGAGACGATCTCGGCGAACTGGGCGGGGGCGATGCTCGTGCCGCGACCCGTACAGCGGTTGAAGGCCTCCTTAAACGCCTCGAACCCATCGCTGGCGATGTTGCCGCCGATCGCAACGATGGCGCGCGCGACCTCTGCTGCGATCTCGTGCGCTTCGCGGAACGACAATCCCTCCAGGCGCACGAGGCTGTCGGCGAGTTCCGTCACGGTGATGCAGCTGCGACGGATGTTCTGACGGACCCTGTCGGCATCGACCCGCAGCGATGGCACCAGCGATGCTAGCAGATCGAGGACACGGCCGCCGCTCTCGAAGGCGCCATAGCCGAAGCCCTGGCTCTCGCCTTCGCTGTCGTTCATGTCGGTGAAGGGCGTGTTGTGCATGATCGTGAGCATCGCCTGCGCTCGGCCGACAGTCTGCGAGGCGAGGTGGCGCATATGCTCGATCGGAACGGGATTGCGCTTCTGCGGCATGATCGAGGAGATCTGCACGAAGGCATTGGGAACATAGATCTGCCCGACCTCGAAGCTCGTCCAGAACTGTAGATCCTGGATGAAGCGGCCGAGATGCAGGAAGATCAGCTCGATGGCCGAATAGGTCGACGTGATGTAGTCGATGGATGCGATGCAGCCATAGGAATTCTGCAACGGCCGACTGAAGCCGAGCAGATGCGCCATCAGCTCGCGATCGATGGGAAAGCCGCTCGTGGTGATGGCGGCGGCCCCCATCGGGCTCCGGTCGACGATGTCGCGCGCCGCCTCCAGGCGGGCGATGTCACGCAGCAGGGTCTCGAGAACGGCGGAGAGATAATGACCCAGAACGGTCGGCTGTGCCGGCTGGCCATGCGTATAGGCGACGATCAGCGTCTTGCTTTCGCGTTCCGCCACGGAGGCAAGGGTCTCGACCAGACGCACCAGACGCTCCAGCAACGGATCGATCCGATCTTTAAGACCGAGCTTGAACAGGGTGTGGTCAATGTCGTTGCGCGAGCGCGCGGTATGCAGGCGTCCGGCGAGGTCCGGTCCGAGGCGGGTGCGAAGCTGCTTTTCGATGAGGAAGAAGAAGTCCTCGACCTCACCGGTATAGGTCAGGGTGCTGACATCGACCTCGCGGTCGATGGCCTCTAATGCCTGAGCGATGGGACGAGCCTGCTCGATGGTCAGGATCCCGGTCTCGTGGAGCATGACGAGATGCGCCCTGTCGATGAGGCGGAAGCCCTCGACGTGATGATTCTTGGCGCCGTCGAACAGTGGGCGCAGCACGGTCTCCTTGTAGACCGGATCCGGGAATTTGGATGTGTCGTTGAAGGGGCCTGCATTCATCGGCTTCAGCCTTTAAGTCCGGCCAGCATTACGCCTCGGACGATGTAGCGTTGGAGGAACAGAAAGATGAGGAGGGTGGGAAGGGTGGCGATACTCGCGCCTGTCATGATCTTTTCCCACTGGATGGACTGCTCGACCGCGAAGCTGGAGAGCCCAACCGGCAACGTGTAGAGCTCTGCGCTCGTCGTCACGATGAGCGGCCAGAAGAAGGCCGTCCAATTGCCGAGAAACGTGAAGATTGCCAGCGCCGACAAGGCAGGGGTCACGAGCGGCATGGCGATCTTCCACCAGATGGTGAACTCGTTCAGGCCGTCGATCCGCGCCGCCTCCAGGAAGTCGTCCGGCACGCCCTCGAAGAACTGCTTCATCAGGAAGGTGCCGAAAGCCGTCATCATGCCCGGGAACATGATGCCCCAGTAGCTGTCGAGCCATCCGAACTGGCTCGCCATGAGATACCAGGGCAGCACCAGCATCTCGGTCGGGATCATCAGCGTGGACAGGATGGCGATGAAAACGATGTACCGGCCGCGAAACTTGAACTTTGCCAGCGTATAGCCGACGAGGCTGTCGAAGAAGACGTTCGAGAGGGTGACGATCACCGCCACGATCATCGAATTAATGAACCAGCGCGTGAAGCGGCCGTCGCCCAGGATCTCGATATAGTTGTCGAGGGTCGGCACCGCCGGAATGACGCGCAAATCGTAGACCTGCGAAGCATCTTTAAGAGATGTCGACAGCATGAAGAGGAGGGGCGTCACCATGACGCCGCCGCCGATGAACAGGAGTGTCCAGGCGATGATCCTGCCGGGCCGGATCCGCGCCATGGGTAGAGCCTGAGAAGAGGTAGCGTCTTTCATCAGCGGTCTCTCATGAGGCGCAGTTGGACGAGGGAGATCGCGAGCAGGATCAGGAACAGCACCACGGTCTGGGCGGCCGCATATCCCATCTCGTAGGAGCTGAAGGCCGTCTGATAGATCATCAGCACGAGCGGCTTGGTCGAATTCAACGGACCGCCGGGATCGTTCGTGTTGATGTTGTAGACCTGATCGAAGATGCGCAGGAAGCCGATCGACGAGAAGACGACCAGGAAGACGAGGGTTGGCTTGAGCAGCGGAATGGTGATCTTGCGCAGGATCGCACCTTCCGACAGGCCGTCGATCCGCGCGGCTTCGTAATAGGTCACCGGAATGGCGCGCAATCCGGCGAGGAAGATGATGATCTGGAAGCCGAGGCCCGCCCACACGGCCGGAGCGAGAACGGCCGGCAGCGCCTGAGTGGTCGAGCGCAGGAACGGCTGCTGCGGAATGCCGAAGCCAGCGAGGATGTCATTGATCACGCCGATGGGCACGGGCTGGTAGAACCAGCGCCACACCCATGCCATCGCGGCTGCCGTCGTCAGAAACGGCAGGAAGTACAGTGCGCGAATGAACGAGTGCATGAACCGCACCCGGTCGAGATAATAGGCCACGACGAACGAGATCAGTAGGCTGATCGGCGTGCCGAGGATCAGGTACAGGAAGGTGTTGCGGAACACCTGCCAGAAGAGGGGATCCGCAAACAGCCTCGTGTAGTTCTCCAGACCAACGAAGGAGGCGGGCTTCGTGATGGTCCAGTCGGTGACCGACAGGTAGAAGGCCTGGAAGGTGGGCCAGAAGCGGATCACCACATAGAAGATCAGCGGAATCGCGAGGAAGCCCCACGCCCATATCACCTGTTTCTGGCCGAGGCTCATCCTCGACCAGAGGCCGCCGGAGGCGGCCTCTCGATGTGCGACAACGGACATTGGTTCGATCCTCGCGGGCTATGGCTCAGCGCTTGGCGCGGTCGAGAATCGCCTGTTCGGCTTCGGCCGCCTTGGCCAGCGAGGTCTTCGGGTCCTCGCCGCCGATCAGGACACGGTTCGCCATGTCGATGGCGACCTGACGCTGGGCAGCCTCATCCTTGAACAGGGTCGTGTGGGCATATTCCAGCCCCTTGAGGAACGGACCGTAGATCGGGTGAGCGGCATTCTCGGGCGTGAGAGCTGCAGCGCGCCGTGCCGGCAATTCGCCCACGACCTCCATCCAGATCTTCATGGCTTCCGGCGAGGAGACATAGGTCAGGAACTTCTCGGCAGCCGCAAGCTTCTCGCCCTCCGCCTTCGTGGTGATGGCGTTAGCGAAATAGCTCGCATAGTTGCTGCGCACGCCCTGGGCGTTGGCGGGAAGTTCGGTCACGCCCCATTCGAAGCTCTTGATCGTGCCGAAGGAGCCGAGGCGGAACGTGCCGTCGATGGTCATGGCGGCAAGGCCTGCGCGGAAGGCCGCCTGGCCTTCATCCATGAAGCCGGTCTGACCAACCTTATGTTTCTTCTGGAGGTCCGTGTAGAAGGTGAGGGCCTTCAGGCCCGCCTCGTCGTTATAGGCGACCTTCGTGTCGTTCTCCGTGTAGGGAACGCCGCCGAACTGGCGGATCAGGACTTCGCGCCACCATTGGTGATCCTGCCCGCCCATGTCGAGCGTCATGCCGGCGGAGGTGATGTTGCCGCTGCCGTCGCGCTTGGTGGTTTTTTCAGCGGCAGCGACAAGCTCCTCAAGCGTCTTCGGCGGATTGTTGGGATCGAGGCCGGCGTCCTTGAAGGCCTTCTTGTTGTAGAAGAGCGCGAGAGACCGCACAGCGGTCGGCAGGCCGTAATAGTCGTTGCCGCGCTTCATGGCGCTCACGATCGGGAAGAAATCGCGTTCGATATTCGCCGCCGGGAAAGCCTCAGCACGCAGAGGACGGATCATCTTGCCGGCGATGAAATTGTCGGTCCAGCCATAGAAGAGCTGCACGACATCCGGTCCCTGACCGGCGAGAATCGCAGCAGCGACCTTCGTCTGATAGTCGGCATAGGGGAAGGTGGTCTGCTTGACCTTGATGTCCGGATTGGCCTCCTGGAACTTCGCGATCAGCTGGGTCATCGCCTTGACGCGTGTGTCAAAGACATACTGCCAGTATTCGATCTCGACGGCCTTCGCGCCGGAGGTGGCCAAGGTGACGACGCCTAGGGCGACGCTCGCAAGCATGTGACGAAAACGCATATCCCTCTCCATTCTTCTGGCGCGGGGCGCCGACATTTCTCTGGTGCGGCCTTCGAAAGGGCCGTTCCGGGGCCAAGGCTCCCTTAGAGTCATGAGACTGTCAATAAGATAATTCACTTGAGTTATTCATTGCTCCGGTTCATCGTCCTGTGCACGGAGTGGTGGAGATGCCGAGAAAAGCCAAAGCCGGGACGCCATCGACGATCGGAAGCAATCCGGAGCGGAACCGCTCCCACAACCGGCGTGTTGTGCTGGATGTGGTGCGTCAGCTCGGGCCGGTCGGGCGGATGGAAATTTCGCGCCATGCGCACTTAAGTACCCAGGCCGTCTCGAACATCGTCGAGGATCTCGTCGCGGATGGACTGCTGATCAGAACGGGGCGTCTCAGGGCGGGTCGTGGCCTGCCGCCGATCCAGTTCGCTGTCAATCCGAATGGCGGAATGACCGCCGGAATCGAGATTGCTGCCGACCATATCTCCACGCTTCTGGTCGATATCGGCGGTCGTGTCCGCGCCCAGCGGAGCGTCTCGATTCCGCGCAACGATCCCGAAACGGTGCTTCCCGTCATCAAGGCCGAGGTCGAAGCCGCGCAGGCGCAATTGAAGTCGCCTGTCCCGCAACTCCTCGGCGTCGGAGTCGTGATGCCCGGTCCATTCAACGTCGAGGGCATGACGTCGGTCGGGCCGACGACATTGTCCGGGTGGCTGGACTTCGACGCGGTCGCCAGCATCGGCGACATGCTGGATGTCCCCATCACGTTGGAGAACGATGCCACAGCCGCTGCCGTCGGCGAGCGCCTGCACGGCGCAACCAAGGACCTGAAGAATTTCTGCCTGATTTATTTCGGGCAAGGGCTGGGTCTAGGCATCATGATCGACGGCCGGCCGTTTCGCGGGGCGAACGGCAATGCGGGCGAGATCGGGCATGTGCTGGTCGAAAAAGGCGGACGCCTTTGCTCGTGCGGACAGCATGGCTGTCTCGAAGCCTATGCCTCGTTCCATTCCCTCGCGCAGCAATTGGCAAAGGCTGGCATCCACGAGATCGAATACGCGGATCTGGAACGCCTGCATCGGGAGAAGCATCCCGTCGTCCTGGCGTGGATCGAGGAAGCTGCAGGCTATCTGGCACCCCAGGTCGCGATGCTCGAGAACCTTTTCGATCCGGAGGCCATCGTCCTTGGCGGCGTTCTTCCGCTGGGTCTGCTGGAGGATCTCGTGCAAGCCATGCAGCCGCTTCCCCTATCGGTCGCGCGGCGCAGGAACCGGAGCGACGCCCGCCTGATCCATGGGCGCACCGGCCGTCTCACGGCAGCGCTCGGCGCTGCCGCGCTGCCGCTCCTGGAAGCGATGACCCCGCGTCTCGATACCGCCCATGCGACCCGACGTGACCAACCAAACGAGGAGATCTCCCTTGCTGGATGACCATAGCCGTCTTGCCCGCGCCGTTCATCAGCCGGCCCTGGTCCGCCTGCACCGTGCCTTGAGCCGGCTCCCGTCCGTGCTGACCGTGATGAACACGGGAGCGCACCCGGACGATGAGATGAACGGCATACTGGCAGCCATGCGCTTTGCCTATGGCATGCGGATCGTGGTTGCGTGTTCGACGCGGGGTGAGGGCGGTCAGAATGCGCTCGGGCCGGAGCGAGGTGGCGCGCTCGGGGCTTTAAGAACCGCCGAGATGGAGGAAGCCGCTCGCCGCATCGATGCCGATGTGGCCTGGCTCGGCCATGGACCGGACGATCCGGTTCACGATTTCGGATTCTCCAAAAACGGCGACGCCACCCTTCGGCGGTGGGGCGAGCAGCGGATGATTGAGCGGCTCGTGCAGGCCTATCGCCAATATCGGCCCGACATCGTGATTCCCACCTTCCTAGACGTGCCGGGACAGCACGGCCATCACCGTGCGATGACCCGTGCCGCCGAAACCGCGTTGGCTTTGGCGGCCGATCCTGCGGCCTTTCCAGAACATGCGGAACGCGGCCTCACGTCGTGGCAGGTTTCGAAGTTCTATCTGCCGGCATGGTCGGGCGCTGGCTATGCCTACGATGACGAGTTGCCTCCGCCGCCCGCAACGCTCAGCATTCAGGTTATCGGCGGAGATCCGGTGACCGGCCTGGCATATAAGCAGCTCGGCGAGTGGTCGCGCGCAGCGCACGCTTCGCAGGGCATGGGCGTATGGCGCGACAATCCGACCGATCAATGGAGCCTTCATCTGAAACTCCAGGCTGGTGCTTCGCCGGACCACGAGCGCGACGTCCGTGATCACCTGCCTGCAAACCTTCGCGATCTCGCCGGCACGCTGGGCCTAGCGGAAGCTGCGAGCGCTGCTCTGCGGTACGCTCAGGAGCACATCGATGCTGCTATCGCGGCGTTTCCTGATCGCAGAGCGATCAGCGAGACACTCGGTCATGCGGCACGGTTAATCGAGGAAGCACAGACGGGCATGGATCGCTCAGCCAGGGATCTGCTGGGGCATCGTCTCGACCGCAAGCTTCGCGAGATCGATGCGGCGATCTTCGAAGCGAATGCTAACACTGCAAGAGCGGTCCTCTACGGGGTTGGGCATCCGGGAGCACGGGTCGAGCTGGATGTCGCCGTCGATGCGCCCAGCCTTGCGAACCTCAAGGTCGTGCCGCGGCTTCCCGACGGGATCGAGGCGACGGAGGTTTCCCGCGAATCTGGACGTGTCCGCTATGCGATCACGATTCCTGAAACGGCCTCTTACACAGGACAGTACCCGGCGACCTTCGATCCCATGGGTGGCAATGGCCCGGCCGGCCTTCGCATTTTGGGCGAGATCCATGGCCGCACAGCCACGATCGATCTGGATCCCGAGGTGCCTCTGACGATCGGCCCGCAACAGTCCCTGTCGCTCGATCCAGCCGTCGTGATCGTGAGGACCGATGCACCGGCATCCGGCATCCGGGTCCAGACATTGGGGGCGGAGCCGACCAACTGGCAGATGCCGCAGGGCTGGACCATCCGGCGTCAGGACAACGATTGGATGATCGACCCGCCGCGCGAGATAAATCCCGGCGTTTCAACCCTTACCCCGATCCTCGACGGCAGGCCGGCTAGCACCATTCGGACCATCGCCTATCCGCACATCCGGCCGACCGCGTTCATTGCACCGGCTGAGCTGAAAGTTCTGGCCCTTGACGTAGCTCTGCCAAAAGGCGCGCGCATCGGATATGTCGGCGGCGGCAGCGACAATGTCGGAACACATATGCGCCATCTCGGGCTCGATGTGACAGATCTGACAGAGGCGGATCTTAAGGCAGGTTCCCTCTCCGAATTCACCACCATCGTCGTCGGCATCTTCGCATTCGGCTTGAGGCGCGACCTCCAGGCTGCGACCGGCCGATTGCATCGGTTCGTAGAGGAGAGCGGCCATCTGGTGACGCTCTACCATCGCCCGACGGATGGCTGGGATCCGGATCGAACGCCGCCTCGCCGCCTCGCTATCGGCTCGCCGTCGCTGCGGTGGCGCGTCACCGATCCATCCGCTCCAGTGACGGTTCTGGAGCCGGATAGTCCTCTGCTGACCTCTCCGAACAAGATTGAGTCGAGTGACTGGCAGGGCTGGGACAAGGAGAGGGGACTCTATTTCGCGGCCGATTACGACCCTGCATATGAAGAGCTTTTGTCGCTCAACGATCCGGGCGAGAATCCGCTGAAAGGTTCGCTGATTTCGGCCCGCATCGGTCGAGGGCGGCACACGCATGTGGCGCTCGTGCTGCATCATCAGTTGGACAAACTCGTGCCCGGTGCCTTCCGCCTTCTAGCGAATCTCGTTCAGCCTGTCTGACAGAGGACATGGAACCCGAGCCGGAAAGCAGGTCGAGCGCGCCTCCTGTTCCTCTGTGGATCAGCGCAGGATGGCTTTTGCTCGACATGGCGCTGGTCACGACCATGCAGGCCATCGTCAAGGCCGAAGGCGAGACCTATCCGGCGATCCAGCTTGTCTTCCTGCGCTCGCTCATCGGATTCATTTCGGTGGCGCCGCTGGTGTGGCGCCATCGTCGGAAGTTGACTGACCTGTCGAACATTCGCGGCCATCTCGCCCGCGTCGCCTTCAACTCCGCCGCGCTGACCCTCAATTTCGCGGCCTTTGCTGCTTTGCCTCTGGCGCTGGTCACCGCCATCGGATTCACCCGGCCGCTCATGCTGCTGGTGATGGCGGCGATCATGCTGGGAGAGAGCGTGAGCCGGACGCGCTATGTTTTCACGGCACTCGGCTTTCTCGGCGTCATCATCATGGTGCAGCCGGATGCGATTCCGTGGAACATGGGGCTTCTCGCAGCTTTCGGATCGGTCTTCTTCGGCTCCCTCGCCGTCGTTCAGACAAGGCGGCTTGCCGGCGAAAATACTGTCATCCTGATGCTCTTCTATACGGTCGGTCTGATGATCCTGACATCGATCCCGGCTGCATTCGTCTGGGTGCCGATCCCGTGGAGTGCGGCACCGAACATCATCCTCATCGGCGCCTTGGCGCAGCTCGGCCAATATTGCTGGCTGCAGGCCTATCAGAAGCAGGAGGCGCGCCTCCTTGCACCGATCGGCTATCTGTCGATCCTCTTTTCAGGCTTCGCAGGCTGGCTCTACTTTGGCGAGATCCCGTCCCTGTCCCTCGGCATTGGCGCCGCCATCGTGGTCCTGACCACACTGCTGGCCACATCCACTGAGCGCTGGCTCGTGAACAGGAAAGAGGCGTAGAAGGCTTCATTGAAGCGACTTTCCTTATCCCAGCCAGGGCTGCCGCACCTGAGCTTGGGAGAAAGATCGCTGTTGATGTTTGCGTTGATCCGCGAACAAGCTGAAGCCCTGCTCGGGGCATGCCAACCCGCCCCGACGGTCAAGTGCCAGCCTCCGCTGCGTCTGGTCCGGGAGGCCCGCCCACAACACCCCGGTCCCACTTATTTGCCATGCCGGGTGTCTGGATGCGAGACCTCCTTGGCGTGAGCGACGACCTGGAGGGCTTGAGGCAAAGCGTGTGGATCGGGTGGCTTCGCGCGCCGATTGGCCAGCTTCGGCTCAGCGACCAAGCGGCTTCGCACGACCTCGTCCGGTGATCGCCCCTTGAGCACGCGCTGGCGTCTTCTGTTGTAGGCTTGGTTGAAGCCCTTGAGCAGCGTCTCCAGATCCCCATGGCTGTAGATCGTGATGCCGAGCACTTCACGCTGCACCCGTCCATTGAAGCGCTCGGCGAGACCGTTGGTTTGCGGCGTGTAGGGCTTGGTCCTGCGATGCTCCACCTTCAACTGGTGGCAGGCGTCCTCGAAGCCATCAGCGGTAAAGCACGAGCCACGGTCGGTGAGCACGTGGGTGACCTTGAAGGGAAACGCGCGGATCGCTTCTTTGAGGAAGGCAATCGCGCTTATGGCCAGCTCGTCGTCTTTGACGGCCAGGTGCACCCAGCGCGAGCAGCGGTCGATGGCGACATAGAGGAAGCGTTTGCGGCTCTCGCCATTGGCGGTTCTCAGCTTGGGCAGGTGTTTGATGTCCATGTGCACGAAGCCGAGATCGTAGTCCTTGAAGGTGCCGCTCCGGCGCTGGCGCTGCTGCGCCGGTGGCAGGCGGCCTAAGCCTTCAGCCTTGAGGATGCGGTAGACCGCATCACGGTTGAGATGCGGCAGGAAATGCGTGACCACGAAGGTCAGATCGTCGAGCGGAAAGCCGGTGGCCTGCCTCAGGGCGCAGACGATGGCGCGTTCCTCCTCGGTGGCCCTCCAGGGCAGCTTGTGCGGCCGGCTGCTGTGGTCCTGACAGTCTTTGGGGCCGCGCTTGCGCCATTTGCGGACCGTCTCGGTGCTCACACTGAAGCGCTGGGCCAGCACGCCCGTCGGCTCGGATGAGCGGGCAATCTCCTGGCGGACGGCTGGAGTGGTGCGGGCTTGCGGATGAAGGGAGTGCATCATGTCCTCCTGCGATGAGGAGCTCGGCGCCGCAGGCCGTCAAAGCGCCAAGCATACTCCTCAATCGCGCAACGCACTTGGTCCCAACAACGTTCCGCCACCAGACACCGGGCTCGCGCCATTCCGTTCGTCAAAAATGCCAAGTGCTTGTCCCAAACGATCAAGCATGATCACGGGAAGTGATCACAATATGTCTTCCTTGTACTCCCGGGCTCATGCCTTGGGTGCACGAACTGGCGAAAGGGAGGATGGCGGTGAACAGGACTCTCTTGGCTATCTGCGCTCTCGCAGTGAGCGCTCTTCTCATTCCGGGTGACGCTTACGCTCAGCGGTTCGGCGGCCGCGGTGGCGGCGGTGGCGCCCGTATCGGCGGCGGCGGTTTCGGCGGAGGTGGAGGTTTCCGTGGCAGTGGCGCCTTCAGAGGTGGCAACTTCGGCGGAGGCCAACGAATGTTCATTCCTCGAGGAGGTATGGGTGGTTCCCGAGTCGCGATCGGAGGCGGTGGTTTCCGTACCGGAGCAATTGCGGCTCCTCGGCCCGGTCGAGGGGATTTTCGCATGGCCGCCATCGGGAGGCCCGGCTTTGGCGCCCGAGCCCCGTATTACGGCCGCGTCGGAGGTGCCTATCGGCCCTACTACCGGGGCAACTACGGCCGCTACCCGTATTATCGCAACTATTATGGCAACTACTATCGCGGCTATCCGTATTACGGCGGATTACTGGCCGCAGGACTGACGCTTGGCGCTTTGAGCTACCCATATTACGGATATGGCTACAATTACCCGTACTACGGCGCTTATCCGTACGACGTGGCGGCCGCCGAGGACTGCTATTGGGTCCGTCGCCGTGTCGTCAATGCGAATGGACGGGTCGTCATTCGGCGACAACAGGTCTGCAATTATTGAAGGCTGCCGGTCGCGAAGGGTCATCCCTTCGGTGATTTCGCGGAAGCCGGCCGATACCGGGAGGACTGATTACCGATGAGAATGATCATCGCGCTCGCGCTCGTCCCAATCGTCACCACGGTGCCGGGACTTGCAGCTCCAGGCGTCACCACGACCAGCGTCAACTTCCGCTCAGGCCCGGGAACGCAGTTTTCCTCCCTTCGCACCCTTCCGGCCGGCACTGCCGTCGATATCGGCGATTGCGAGGATGCGGGAAGCTGGTGCGCCATCACCGTGGATGGACGAAGCGGCTTCGTCAGCGGTCGTTACCTCCAGGAGAACAAGGAATCCGAGGATTGGCCGCGGTCGTACGAGACCGGCAAGGGGCGTATGATCCTCTACCAGCCGCAGTTCACCGAATGGAACGACTTCAAGTCCATTGAGGCACTGGTGGCGGCTCAATTCCTGAGAACACCCGAGGCCAACCCGGTGTTCGGCGTGATCGGACTGAAGGGCAAGACGTCCTATGACGAGGATGCCGGTGAGGTCGTGATCACTGACATCACCGTTACCGAGTTGAACTTCTCGGGTCTCGACCGCGACGAACTGACGGCGCTTGCGGTCGAGACCGGCAAGATTCTGCCGACAGGCCCGATCACGGTATCGGAGACACGTATAACGGCAAGTCTCGCCGAACAGAAGCGCATGACCGACGTGCAGGGGCTTAAGGCCGACCCGCCGCCGATCTTCGTGTCGAAATCTCCGGCGATCCTGCTGCAGACCGATGGTGAGACTGCCTATGCGCCGGTCAAGGGCAAAACAGGGCTCTCCTTCGTGGTCAATACGAACTGGGATCTCTTCCGCATCGATGACGGTGGCGCCCTCTATCTGCGCGACGACACACATTGGCTGAGCGCGAGCGCCATGACAGGTCCGTGGACATCGGTGTCCGAACTGCCCGCACTGCTGAAGGACCTGCCGGACGACGGCAACTGGGCGGATGCTCGCGGCGCCATGCCGCCCGAGGCCTACACCGGCGGTGCCATGCCGAAGGTGATCACCACGGACAAGCCAGCCGAGCTGATCCTGTTCGAGGGTGAGCCCGCTCTCCAGGATGTTCCCGGGACGGCGCTCCAATGGGCGTCGAACAGCGAGTCCGACGTGTTTTTCGACAGGACAGGGAAGCAGTGGTACGTGCTCCTGTCCGGCCGCTGGTTCC
The DNA here is from genome assembly GCF_016864375.1 of Microvirga sp. VF16. Classification (GTDB taxonomy): domain Bacteria; phylum Pseudomonadota; class Alphaproteobacteria; order Rhizobiales; family Beijerinckiaceae; genus Microvirga. Next base: position 2,867,066 of record NZ_CP069354.1, read on the forward strand.
GCGCGACGACACTGGAGGGGCCGTGGACGTTTGCCACCCCTGACCTGCCGGCGGATTTTCGCAATATCCCGGAAGACGCGCCCTATTATGCCGTGCGCTCATCCGTGCCGGGAACCTCGGAGAGCGAGGAGGCGCGGCTGAAGGCCAGCATTCCCACGACGGCACGGGTCGAGACCGGCTCGATCACGCCAACGATTGCCTATGCCGGAGACGCTCAGTTCGCGCCGATCGAAACAACCGATCTTGCCTATGCGACGAACACGACCGAGACCGTGATCAAGGTCGGAGAGCGCTACTTCCTGCTGCAGGATGGCGTGTGGTTCGTGGCCGACAATCCGAACGGCCCGTGGCAGATTGCCCGTGAAGTACCGGAAGCGATCTACCAGATCCCGCCATCCTCCCCTGTCTACAATGCCACCTATGTGCGCGTGTACGATACCGAGCCCGATGCGGTCTGGTACAGCTACACCATGGGCTACCTCTACGGCTTCCCGGCTTGGGGCACCTATGTTTACGGAACTGGCTGGCCCTATCCGCCGTATTGGTACAATTGGGCGGGTTACGGTTACCCGATTTATTATCCCCGACCCGTCACCTGGGGCCTCGGGGCCTACTACAATCCGGTCCGAGGCATGTATGGCCGCTATGGTTATGCCTATGGTCCTTATCGGGGGATTGCAGGCGCACGGGCATGGAACCCGCGCACGGATACTTATGCTCGAGCCGGAGCAGCCTGGGGGCCGCGCGGCTCGGCTGGATTTGTCGGTGCGTACAATCCACGCACGGACGGGGGCGGGTTTGTCGCGGGCGGTCGCAATGTCTACGGCGCGTGGAAATCGGCCGGCGTGAAGCGCGGATCCGAATGGGCGCGGGTGACGGCGCGCGACAACGTGGCCGGCGGCTCGTCGCTGCGCTGGAACACGTCCAACGGCCAAGGCTTCGTCCGCGAGGGCCGGCGTGGCGACCTCTATGCCGGTCGCGACGGCAATGTCTATCGCAACACCGGCGATGGCTGGCAGCGCTTCGATGGCGGCTGGCAGGATGTGGCGCGGCCGGAACGCGGAGACCTGCTCCAGCGTGGCGAGGGGCGCGAAGGCCTTTCGCCGGAAGCGCGCGAGCGGTTCCAGGAGCGGGGCGGCGGAGAGGCGCTCAGAGGTCTCGCCGGAGCCGGAGCCGCCGGTGCGGCGGGCGCGGCACTCGGTCAGCGCCTGAGCGGTGGTGAGCAGGTCCGGCGGGACGCTGCCGACCGCGATGCGATCCGCGAGCGGACGCAGCAGCGCCAAACGCCCCAGCAGCGTCCAGCAACGCAACAGCGTCAGGTCTCACAGCAGCAACGCGAGGCAGTTCAGCAGCGCCGCGCGACGCAGGATCGCCCAGCCGCTCAGCAACGGCCGGCACCACAGCAGCGGCAAGCGACACGGGAGCGTCCGGCTCAGGCGCAGCGGCCTGCCGCACAGCGTCCCGCAGCCCGCCAGCAGCTGCCGTCGAACGTCATGCGTGACGTCCAGGCCCGTCATGTCGGCAATCAGCGTCAGATGGCGAGCCGCCAGTTTTCCCGGCCGCCGGCGCAGTTCTCCCGTTCGGCATCCTTTGGGCCGTCACGGAGCATGGGTCCGCGAGGCGGATTCGGGGGAGGCGGGCGCGGCGGAGGCTTCGGGGGCGGACGAGGAGGACGTCGCTAAAGCATTTTGCGGACAAGCGGAGTCACTTGTCCGCACGATCTCACAATCTGTTCGCTCACATCAAACATTCAGAAGTCGCGCTGGACGCGCAGACGGCCTTCCCACGTATCTTCCGATCCGGTTGATCGGAATGTTCCCGTCGGATCGCCGGAAGCCGTTGTCAGTGGAACGGCCACGCGCTCGCGCGGATCGACCCTGATGTAAAGTGCCTCGACGCCGATGAGGAGATCCTTCACCGGTGTCCAGATCACGTTGGCGCCGACACGATACTCGTCGAAGTCGACGAGGCCCGTGGTTGTCCCTGCCGTTCCGGCAGCGATCGTCGCGATGGTCGTAGGCACCACGTATTGCGCAACTCCCGGCGCATCGAAGCGCATCCAGGACCCGAAGACGTTCGTCTGGATGGTTGGCGTCCAATTGTGATTGAGACCGCCGGCAATGGCATAGGCCTTGTTGGTCTTGAAGTCGCCCGTAAACGGATCGACGAAGGCGTCCGTGAAGGGCATGGCGAGCGAACCGGCGCCTATGAACCCATTGCTGATCGGGCCAGCCTGGCCGGCGTTGAGATAGCCGATCGCTCCGTCCGTATAGGTTGCCATCATCCATACGGTATCGCCGACCCCGAGGGCGGGCACGTTGGCATAGCCAAGGGCGGCCAGGGCGAAACCGTAATCCGTGTCCGCGTGGGTCGGATTGGGCAGGCCGGTAATGGGGTTGATGACCGGGACGGTCACACCGTCCACCGTCGTGAGGCCGGCCGCCACGTCGCGGATCTGGTGCAGGGCGCCGGACAACTGCACTTCGCCCCAGGTGCCTTTGTAGCGCATGTTGGCGACGACATCCGGCATGCGCTCGCCCGCATAGGTGGAGGCGATCGGAGCAAAGACCGGGAACGGGCTGGCGACCCCGAACAGCGGGAAGTCGAGCTCGTTGTTGACCTGGCGCTCCGTGCCGTCCTCGAACGATAAAGTCGCGGAGAAGCCATTGCCGAACGAGAAGGTGTAAGCGAACAGGTTCACTTCGGCATTGGCCGGATCGTCGAAGCGCAGGTCGCCGAAGTTCGGGGTCGGCAAGTCCGGGCTCGTGAAGAACGAAACCGCGCGACCTGCGGTCAGGCCGCCGAACTGGACGAAGGCCTGAGAAATCTCAGGCGTCGTGGAACTGAAGCCGTAAGCACCGGTGTTCCGGGTCATCTCCATGCGGATATAGGTGCGCAGCATGCCATAGGCGGTGGCAGTCCGCGCGTCGAGGTTGATACGGCCTCGCCCTCGGAACCCGATCGTGTCCTGCGAGCGATCAACCGGTTCGACATACAGATACTCGGCGCGAACGCGGCCGCTGACACGGAGGCAGGTCTCGGTGCCGGGGACGTAGAAGAAGCCTGCGCCATGGGTAGAGCAGATCCGGACATACTCGACGGGAGCTGCGGTTTTGGCCGGCAGGTCGGCGGCCTGTGCGCCACCGCTGATAATCGCCGCGCCTCCAAGCAACAGAGTTCGAACTGACGCCATGGTACAAGCTCCAAGACAAAGCCTAGCCGTGCTGATGAAAGATTGTGCAGACAGGCGAATGGCCGTCAAGCGAGTCTCAGAAGGCGCTTATCCGGCTTCGCCCTAATCCTCTGACGTGTTGCCGAGAAGCATCATGCCGCCGGGCGCCGAGCGCTCTTCAACTCAGCAGAACCTGAACGGCGATGATTTTGACGATGGTCATGCTCGGGAAGCAGATTGCATAGCCGATGTCGGTTCTTTCGGTCGGAGCCAGACGTCCGGCCGCAACCACGATGGCGGGATTGCCGGTCGAGCCTGCACAGACGCCGAGCAGGTCGTCGAAGGGAATGCGCAACAGGTATCCCCCTGCCAACACGATCAGCACCAGCGTGAACAGAACGGCAGCGCCGCCAAGAAGGATCTGAATCCCATTGGTCGCCACGGTCTGGACGAAGGGGCTTCCAGCGCCAATGGCGACCGAGCCGATGAACACCGACAGGCCGAGGTTCCGCAGAACCAGGTTGGCGACTACCGGTATTCTCCAGCCCAAGGGGCCGGTGCGACCGAGCCAGCCCAGAACGAGCGCCATGACGAGCGGCCCGCCAGCAACGCCGAGGCTGAAGGTGCCACCTCCCGGTAAAGGCACGGGAATCATGCCGAGGAGAAGGCCAAGAGCGATCCCAACGCCGATCGAAACGAAGGACAGCTCGGCATTGCCCTTGATGCTGTCCCCGAAGTGCCGCTGGACTTCAGTTTTCCGATCCGATGGCACCGCAGCCACGAGCAGATCGCCGAACTCGATTGTCAGATCGGATGACGCCATAATGTCGACGTCGCCCCGGCGGATATGCGAAATGACGACGGGAAAATCGGGAAGCGCGATTTCGCGCATGTTCTTACCGACGAAGGCCGCTTTCGAAACATAGACACGCACGACATCGTAATTGGCGCGATCACGGCTTATACGCCCCGGGTCCTCGTGCCCCATGGCTGCCTTTGCCTGCTCGATGCTCGCCGGGCTGCCGACCAGAAGCAGTCCATCGCCTTCATGTAATCTCGTCCCTGCAAGGGGCGGCGCGTTCACATGGTGCTGGCGCACCGCGATGATCTTGATGTCGGATGGCAAGACTGCGGAAACATCTTCGACGGTCTGGTTCTCGCACTTCGACTCGAGGGTCAGTTCTGCGACCCGTACGTTCTGCGAAGGTGTCTTGAACGTGGGTTTGACCAAGGCGGTCATGATGGTCATCAGGACGATTGGACCGATGACACCGAAGGGATAAGACACTGAGTAGCCGATTGCCGGATCCTGGTTGCCCGCCGCCGCCAATGCCGCCTGCAGGGTCGGCGTGCTCGTGCCGGAGCCGGCGAACAATCCGGCCGCCGTCGCCATCGAGATCCCAAGAGGAGAAGCAAGCGACATGGCAACGAGGAGCGAGGCGATCACGGCAACGGCCGCAAGTGCGATATATTTGACACCGGGACCGCGCAGGCTCGCAAAAAACTGCGGTCCGTATTGGATACCCACACCATAGACGAACATTACGAGGCCGAGCGTTCCGACCAATCCGGGCGGCGCCGCCTTCGGTGCAATGGCACCGATGATCAAGCCGGTGAACAACACGGCTCCTGCGCCGAAGGAGACGCCGGCAATCGAGATCTGCCCAAGAGCATAACCGGTGGCGATGGCGAGAAACAGCGCCAGCAAGGGAGAGGCTTCAAGCAACGTACGAACGATATCGAGCATTGATTTTCCTCATCTTGCGCGACAACCGGCCTCATGAAACTGACCGATCACCCGCGCCACCAGCTCAGGGGAGGGAGACGGAGTGTCGGAAAGCTGGTAGTCGAGCCCCATCGCCTTCCACTTGAATGCTCCCATCTGATGGAACGGGAGGACTTCGACCCACTCGACGTTGTGCATCGGTGCGACGAAACGGGCGATGCCGTCGACATTGGCCGGATCGTCGGTCAGCCCTGGAACCAGCACGAAGCGCACCCATACAGGCTTGCCGAGCGCTGCGAGTCGCTCCGCGAATTGGAGGGTCGGCTTGATGTCCTGTCCGACGGCGCGCCGGTAAGTCTCAGGATCCCATGACTTGATGTCGAGCAGCACGAGATCGACCTGTCGCAGATACTCGTCATCGGCCCGTGCGCCGAGAAAGCCGGATGTATCCAGAGCCGTATGGAGGCCCATTCCCTTGGCGGCGGCGAAGAGCCGTTTGGTGAAGTGCATCTGAACCAGTGGCTCTCCGCCCGATATCGTCAGCCCGCCATCCATGGCGCGCAGCGGTGCGGCGTAGGCCTGAAGCGCGGTTCTGGCACGCTCGAATGGGACGCGCGTGCCGTCCTTGAGATGCCAGGTGTCCGGGTTATGGCAATAAAGGCAGCGCAGCAGGCAGCCGCTCATGAACACGACCACCCGGATGCCGGGCCCGTCAAGGGTGGACCCGGTCTCATAGGAATGGATCCACCCGAAATCGCCCCGGGGATCATTGAATTCGGCTGTCTCAGGCGCGTCCGGGGAGCGCGCCTGCTGCAAGTCGTACCGGCTGTGGGCCCAGGGCTCGGTGGCCATGACTTCAACCATCTCCATGGAAAGTCCGGCTGATGACGTCCATCTGTTGTTCGCGGGTCAAGCGCACGAAATTGACCGCATAGCCCGAGACCCGGATCGTCAGTTGCGGATACTTGTCCGGGTGCTCCATGGCGTCGAGCAGGGTGTCGCGGTTGAGGACATTGAGGTTCATGTGGAACCCGCCCTGGCCGCAATAGGTGTCGAGCACCTTCACCGCCTGCTTGATCTTCTCTCCCTGATCGAGGCGATTGAGGCTCGGTGTGACGGAGACGGTGTAGCTGATGCCGTCCTGTGCATCCGCATAGGGCAGCTTTGCGACCGACAGGCACGAAGCCAGCCATCCATGACTGTCGCGGCCGTGCATCGGATTGGCGCCGGGAGCGAACGGCTCGCCGGCCTTGCGTCCGTCCGGCGTGTTGCCCGTATTCTTACCGTAGACCACATTGCTCGTGATGGTCAGTACCGACTGCGTATGGACGGCATTCCGGTAGGTCGGATGCTTCCTGATCTTGCGCATGAAGGTGGAGACGAGATCGGCGGCAATGGTGTCGACACGGTCGTCGTTGTTGCCGTATTTCGGGAAGTCGCCGGTGATCTCGTAATCGACGATCAGCCCATCATCCTGGCGGACAGGTTTTACCTGGGCATACTTGATTGCCGACAGCGAGTCAGCCACCACCGACAGCCCCGCGATGCCGAAGGCCATCGTGCGCAGGATCTGCTGATCGTGGAGCGCCATCTCCAGGCGTTCGTAATAGTACTTGTCATGCATGTAGTGGATGCAGTTCATGGCATGGACATAAGTTCGTGCGAGCCATTCCATCATGACATCGAACTTCGCCATGACGTCGTCGTATTCGAGAACGTCACCGGAGACGGGTGATGCCGCCGGTCCGACCTGGTCGCCGCTCACCTCGTCCCGCCCGCCGTTGATGGCGTAGAGCAGGCACTTGCCGAGGTTGACCCTTGCTCCGAAGAACTGCATCTGGCTGCCGATGCGCATGGCCGAAACGCAGCAGGCGATGCCGTAATCGTCACCCCAATAGGGTCGCATCAGATCATCGTTCTCGTACTGGATGGACGAGGTCTCGGCCGAAATCTTGATGCAATAGCGCTTGAAGGGCTCGGGGAGCTGCTTCGACCAGAGCACCGTCATGTTGGGTTCCGGTGCCGGGCCAAGATTGGTCAGCGTATGCAGCATCCGGAAACTGGTGCGGGTGACCAGGGGACGCCCGTTGAGATCCATGCCGCCGACGCATTCGGTCGCCCAATAGGGATCGCCGGAGAACAGAGCGTCGTAATCGGGCGTGCGTAGGAAGCGCACGATGCGCAGCTTCTGGACGAGCTGATCGATGAGCTCCTGGGCGCCAGCTTCATCGAGCGCACCGCTCTTCAGATCGCGCTCGATATAGATGTCGAGGAAGGACGAGATGCGGCCGATGGACATGGCCGCGCCGTTGGCCTCCTTGATGGCGCCGAGATAGCCGAAATAAGTCCATTGCACGGCTTCTCGCGCGTCAGCTGCCGGACGCGTGATGTCCAAGCCGTATGTCTTGCCCATCTCCGCCAGATCGGCCAGTGCACGCATCTGTTCGGAAATTTCCTCGCGCTCGCGGATCACGTCATCGGTCGGCCATTTGGCATCGAGCAGTGCACGGTCGGCTTGCTTGGCCGCCAGCAGCTTGTCGGTCCCATACAAGGCCACCCGGCGATAATCGCCGATGATCCGGCCGCGGCCATAGGCATCGGGGAGGCCCGTGATGATGTGGCTGCGCCGGCAGGCCATGATCTCCGGCGTATAGGCATCGAAGACTCCGTCATTGTGGGTCTTCCGGTACTTGGTGAAGACGTCGTGCACGATGGGATCCGGCTCGAAGCCGGCCGCCTTCAGCCCGGCTTCGACCATGCGCAAGCCGCCATAGGGCATGATGGCCCGGCGGAACGGCGCATCGGTCTGCAGCCCGACGATCAGCTCGTTGTCACGGTCGATATAGCCGGCCGCGTGGGAGGTCATGGAGGAAGGTGTCTTGGTGTCGACGTCCAGAACGCCCTTTCGGATCTCCTCCTTGAAGTAGGGTTGGAGCTTGGCCCAGACGGCTTTCGTCCGTTCGCTGGGGCCGGCCAGAAATGACTCGTCCCCGTCATAGGGCGCGACGTTGCGCTGAATGAAATCGCGGACATCGACGGCGTTCTGCCAGCGGCCCGGCGTGAAGCCTTCCCACTCGTTCACCGTGTCCGCGGCTGCCGAAAACGGAGAGCCTCCCGACCCGTCGGGTTTGGACTTCTGCTGTGCCGGGTGTTGCTTGGATGTTTCTGCTGGACGTTGAGCAGCGGTAGCTTCATCGGGCATGGCGGCCTCCTCCCACGATGCTCGTGGGATCTCATCGGGGCGACGACGGCCGCGCAGGCGCGACCGTCCGGCAGATCAGCAGAGAGTCAGGTTCTGGGCGAGCCCGGCTTCGCTCGTTTCCTTGTATTTCGGGTTCATGTCCTTAGCGGTATCGGCAAGCGTCTTGATCGTGGTGTCGAGATCCACCCGATGCCTACTCGCGATCTCGTTGGTGGCGATCATGGCTGCCGCCCAGGCCTTCACCGCACCGAAGGCGCAACGCTCGATGCAGGGAACCTGCACATAGCCCGCGACGGGATCGCAGGTCATGCCGAGGTGATGCTCGAGCGCTGATTCCGCCGCGTTTTCGATCACGCGCGGCGGCTGGTTCAGGACCTGCGTGATCAGCGCGGCAGCCATCGCGGAGGCGACGCCGATCTCGGCCTGGCATCCGCCTTCAGCCGCAGCAAGGGTCGCATTGTGCTTGCACAGGTAGCCGACAGCCAAGCCTGCCAGTAGTCCCTGCCGGATCTTGTCCATCGGCACCGCCCGAGGGCTCTGGGTCAGGGCATAGACGATGGCGGGCATCACGCCGGCGGAGCCTCCGGTTGGCGCGGTGATGACCAGGTGGCCGCGGGCATTCTCCTCGGAGGCAGCCAGGGCAAAGGCGGAGACGAGCCCGATCGCCCGGTCGCTCATATAGGTGTCGTCCTGAGCGCGCTCGAAGACGGTCGCCGCCTTGGATTGGAGCTTGATCGGTCCAGGAAGGACATCGTCCTTGTAGGACAGGCCGGTCTTCACTGTGGCGATCATCGCCTTGGCGATCTTGTCCAGGAAGGCGTTGATCTGCTCTTCGTTCTTGCCCGATACGGCGATCTCGTTCGCCATCACCACATCGGCAACGGAAAGGTTGTTCTTCTCCGCATGCTCGCGCAGTTCCTTCATCGTCGCATAGGGGTATTTCGGCTGTCCCTTCTTGGGCGGCTCATAGCCTTTCCATTCGATGAAGCCGCCGCCAACCGAGTAGTACTCTTGCTCATAAAGGACCTTGTCGCCGGCCATGAGGCGGGCCGTCATGGTGTTCGGATGCGGGAAATCGCCCTTCGTCGCATCGTAGACGATATCGGCCAGAGACAGGTTGAACGTCTTGTTCCCCAGCTTCACCGGATAGGTCTGATCCGGCTTGGCGATCATCTCGTCGAGAAAGCGCGGATCGACGGTCGCCGGCTCCTTGCCGACCAGACCGGCCAAGGATGCACGCTCGGTGCCGTGGCCCTTGCCTGTGGCGCTCAGGCTGCCGAAGAGATGAACCTTGAGGCCAGTGGCCTGGGACAACTGGTCCGCGGGGAGATTTGCACAGCGCTGGTAGAAATCATAAGTGATGCGCATCGGCCCGATGGTGTGGGAGCTCGAGGGGCCGGGACCGACCTTGTAGAACTCGTCCGCCACCGTCATGACCGGTCCTTTCGACGCCTTGACGACGTCGAGATCTGGCGATAGGGCCGAACTCATCTTGAGACCGGCATCACCTCCCGCAGCGGCCTTCGCGGCCTGTTGTGCGGCAGCCTCCGTCGCAGCCTGCTGTGCGCGGGCCTGGGGCGCCCAGGTCGTGCCAGTCATCACGGCTGCCGCGCCGATGGCGGCGTTGCGCATGAGAAACGCCCGGCGGTCGATGCCTGAGGGGAGGCTGATCGGTTCTGACGATGCCGGAAACAGATCGTCGTCCTTACTGGAGCGTGTCATGGGCGCGTCCTCCTGTTCGAGGCATGGAGACGCCACATGGATTCGAGGCGGCTCCGCCCTCGTTCATTAAGGCCAGGGAAGATCCCTTTCCTTTTGGCATCATGTTAGGTCGGGCGGCGACGTATGCTTGATCGATGGGGACATTCTCTTGACAGTTTGAGCCGTTGTTGCAGGTCCTGTTTGCTCACCAGACAGGCATCCGTCAGCGGCATCGATCCTATGCACTGGGAGTGCCGCGAGTCGGCCGGTTTAGCTCAGGGATCAGCGGGCTTGCGACGCAGGATCGGCGAGCGCGGCGACCAATGCGGGGAGGGGTGGCTCATTCAGATTGGTCGCCTCCGCTGTGTCCGCCCCTTGTCCCGCTCCTCGACCTGCGGACACCCGCATCATCGTCTGCACGACACGCAGACGGCATGATTGCCCCCACCCGGGGCTGATAACAGGTAGCAGCTGCCGCATTCACCCGTGGTGCGGGCTTCAGTAGTATCGGCGATACGCGACCCGGGGGCCATAGTAGCGTGGGCCGTAATAGCCGCGATAGCCGCCATAATAACGAGGCCCGTAATAGACGGGTCTGGGATAGAAGCGCGATCCATAATAGACCGGACGCGGA
>NZ_CP069354.1:2887500-4610000 GCF_016864375.1 Microvirga sp. VF16
CGAGGGACATGTCGAGCTGAGTGTTGAAGATACCGGCCCTGGTCTTGCGCCCGAGGTGGCCTCTCAGCTCTTCCAACCCTTTGTGACCACCAAGAAGCATGGAATGGGTGTCGGCCTGTCGATCTGCCGTACGATCGTGGAAGCGCATGGTGGTAAGATCTGGGCCGTATCGAAGCAGGGCGAGGGAACCGCATTCCGCTTCACACTAAGAATTGTCGGACGGGAGGAGATGGCGCATGCAGAATGATGTGGCCGTGCATGTGGTTGATGACGATGTGGCTGTCCGCAAGTCGCTGGCATTCCTGCTGGCCTCAGAGGGACTTCCGGTCCGCTTGCACGAATCCGCCTCGGCCTTTCTCGATGATGCGCCAAGTGTAGAGGCGGGCTGCATCGTTACCGACGTGCGCATGCCGGGCATCGACGGCATCGAACTGATCCGGCGCCTGAAGGAACGCGGGATTGCGCTCCCCGTCATCGTCATGACCGGTCATGCGGACGTGCCGATGGCGGTCGAGGCCATGAAGGAGGGGGCAATCGACTTCCTCGAAAAGCCGTTCGGAGACGAAGTGTTCCTCGCCGCTGTCCGTTCCGCTCTCGCGCGCCAGGAAAGGAACAGCCATCATGGTGCCCAGGTGGCCGAGATCCAAGGCCGGTTCGATGCTCTGTCGGAACGGGAGCGCCAGGTTCTCGACGGGCTCGTGGCTGGCAAGGCCAACAAGATGATTGCCTACGATCTCGGAATCAGCCCGCGTACGGTGGAGATCTACCGGGCAAATGTCATGGCGAAGATGCAGGCCAAGAGTCTGTCGGAACTCGTCCGCCTCGCTCTCCTGATCGAGGCGAAATAGCCCCTTAAGGAATATTCCTGAGTAGGGAAACGGAAAGCGCTGTGCATAATCCGCGATGTTGGCCGAGTGCTCTTATCTTCAGGCCACGACCACGGATCACACAGGCTTTCCGGATGTCTCAGCTCTCGGGACCGGTCATCGTCGTGGATGACGATGACGCGGTCCGAAACTCATTGAAGTTCGCCCTGGAGCTTGAGGGCCTGTCCGTGCATCTGTTCAAGGATGGCGCGGAACTTCTTGCGGCGTCGGATCTACCGCAGGGTGGTTGCTTCGTGATCGATTACAACATGCCGGGCATGACTGGGATCGAACTGGTCGGACAATTGCGGCAGCGCCGGATCGACTGCCCCGCAATTCTCATCGCTTCCCAAGTCAGCGACGATCTCTATAGCCGCGCCGCCCGGTCGGGCTTTCGGGTCGTGCTGGAGAAGCCGCTGCATGACAGTGAGTTGCTCGACAGCATTCACGCGGCCCTCGCGTGACATTTTCTTAGCGATATGTTTGAGGCTTCGGCATCGCTCTATGCCGGCTCAATGCACCATCTTCTTCTAAAATGCATCGCGCCCTGCTGTTGCTATGACGGCAGGACGCGATAGGTATGCTTGAGCTTGGGAAGATCTGCTGCATCCAGAAAGGTTCCTGAGTCTCGTCTATGCGTTCAGGCGCTCGAGGGCAGCCTTGTTGCTCAGCACCACATGACGAGCGGAAGGAAGCTCAATGACACCCTGCCGTTCGAGCTGCGTGAAGGAGCGAGAAACGGTCTCGATCGTCAATCCAAGATGGTCTGCGATATCCATGCGCGACATGGGAAGATCCAGAGCGTCGTCATCGGCTGTGCGCTCCGCCAGGTCGAGAAGGAAGGTCGCGATCTTCTCCAGGGCCGACTTGCGGCCGAGCAGCAGCATATGGTTCTGGGCACGAACGAGAGCGCGCATCATTCCCATCGTCATGTCCTGAGCGAGTTGAGCGTCTCTTCCAGTCAAGGCCGCGAGATGGCTGCGGCGATAGGCGACGACGACGCAATCGCCGACGGACTCGGCGCAGAACCGATGCTCGTCCCCGGCTTCGATGCCGAAGATATCTCCGGCCATATGAAAAGCGTCGATCTGACGGCGTCCGTCGGTCAGGAGCTTGGAGGTGCGTACCACACCCGAGAGAACCTTGTAGACGAAAGCGGCTCTGTTGCCCTCGGCGAAGATTTCCTCATCCTTGGCGAAGGAATGTACCGAACCGACCGACGCGGGAGGCGCATCGGCGGGCTTGCGAAACTGAGGAACTTCCAGGGCGAATAGAGGAAGGGCCGAAGAAGAGGCTTTGGTGAGGAGCGCAGTGTGCATCGAACCCTCGCGAACTCGTGAACGTGATGTGAGTTCATGGGTACTGCCGCCGAGGCTGGGCTGAAATTCAGGTCTGATACCTAAGGGGTTTTCCTTAGGTCGAGCGCAGTATGATCAAGGCGGCTTCCAGCGGCTGAAAACTACGCAAAGACGTTGGCTGCCAGGGCACCCAGGATCGCTCCTGTCAGCAGCGTGCCGTCGTGAAGGCCAAGAAGAACCCGCGAGACGGGAGCGCCTCCATGGACCCAGAGCGTGGTGCCAAGCATGACCAACGACCATCCGGCGCCGGCAAGGGCCGCCGCGACGGAGAACCCTCCCGCTGTACCGGCTAGCATGAAGGCCAGAGCCCCAGCCATCAGCAGAAGGCATCCGACGACAGACAGAGGGACTGGTAGGGCAAGGCGCGGCAGGACGGCCAGGGCCAGCGACGGAGCATACATGGCCATGACATGCCATGCCACGGCGCCCACGACGGCATCGGAAGGCGCGCAGCCGATCACGGCCAGGGGAGTCGCACCCATGAGGGCCGTCATGGCGAACCATCCGAGGGCGCCGATGGCGGTCGGCAAAAGGATAGAGCGCCAATCCTGCGAGCCTGTCGTTTCTGCGCCCCGCTCCCGGTGCCTCTGATAGGACAGCGATGCGGTCATCATGAGAGAGCCCACATGTGCCAGAGCGGCTGCAGCAGCCGTGCCCGCAAAGATCCGCGGCGAGGCCAGCGTCTCGGCTAGGCCAGCGATGGTCGGAGCAATCAAGCCTGCAAGGGTTGCGGCGCCGAAGATGATCAGGAGTGTGCTGGCTCCCCTGCCGCCAACTGGCACGGCGGCATGGCGGTAGAACAGGCTGAAACCGCCTGCGATTCCGAGCCAGAACGCGCCCAGCACGAGGGCCCCGAAATGCAGAGACACGAGCGCCCAGACAAGTACCAAGCCGCCGGCGGCACCGAGGCTTGCTCCAAGAGAAAAAGCCGCCCGGCGACCAAAGGAATCGAGCAGGAACGAGGCGGGAAGGCTCGCGACAGCCGCACCGACATAGAAGGCGGCATAGGGAAGGGTAGCCAAGCTCCCACCCGGTGCGAACGACAGGCCAGCCAAGGGCAGAATGCTCAGGGTCAGGACCTGGGCCAGCACGGAGAAGGCAAAGCCGGCCGCGAGAAGCGCCGTCCCGCGGTGATCCGAGGCCGTGTCGCCCAGCGCTCCCGGTTCACAGATGCATTCGAGCTGTCCCGCCCGGGGCATGGCCGTCAGAGAGGTCATTTCCGGACATCGTCGTCAGACAGGACACGCACGGCCGCGCCCTGCACATCGTCATACTGACCGTTCTTCAGCGACCACATGAAGGCCACAAGGCCGGACAGGCCGAGCAGAAGGGCCATCGGAACAAGATAGAGCAGGACTTCCATGGATCAGGCTCCTTGTACCGCCGGAATGACATCAGATTGCGCTGGCGCCGGGCGCGATGCAGGTGTGCTTCCGCGGACTCGAAGGGCATTGAGGGTCACAATGGTCGAGGAGCCCGACATGGCGAGCGCCGCAACCAGGGGCGTGACATAGCCGAGAAAGGCGAGGGGGACCGCGATCAGGTTGTAGATGAGGGCGACGCCCAGGTTCTGACGCATGAGGCTGTGGGCACGGCAGGCGATCTCGATGGTGTCCTGCACAGGCTTCAGCCTGTCGCCAAGGAAGACGGCATCGGCCTGGGCCTGGGTCAGATCGGCCGCATTGATCGGCGACAGCGACACATGTGCTGCGGCGAGCGCCGGAGCGTCATTAAGGCCGTCGCCGACCATCAATACCTTGCGGCCTTCGCTCTTGAGCGCCTCAAGCGCTTCGATCTTGTCGGCCGGCTTGCAGCCGCCGCGCCACAACGTGATGCCGAGCGTCGCGGCGATGGGAGCCACGGCCTCTGGCCGGTCGCCGGACAGGATGCGACAGTCAAAGCCTCGCTGGAGAAGATTCTGCACGATAGCGACGGCATCCGGCCGCAGGGCCTGTCGCACGAGCAGAACAGCCTGTTGCCTGCCCCAGGAAAAGGCGATCACGGAAGCCGTCGGATCGGTCGCAGCAGCTTCGTTTGCAACGTCTTCAGCGCCGCAAAAGGCGGGACTGCCGAGGCGCATCTCCATGCCATCAACTACGGCCCGGACGCCCTGGCCAGGCTCCTCGGTCACACCGTCGTAGGGGCGGCGATCATGAGTCAGCTGCGCTACAGCCGCGGCTAGAGGATGATGGCTCGAGAGCGCGAGCCGGCTCGCTGCCTCCAGAAGACCGGGCTCCACATCGGACGCATTGACCACGCTCATGGTGGGCAGGGTGAGAGTGCCGGTCTTGTCGAAGACGATGGTGTCCACTTTCGCCAAGCGCTCGAAGGCATCGCCCGCGTTGAGGAAAACGCCGGAGCGGAAGAGCGCGCCGGAGGCGACAACCTGGACCACGGGCACCGCCAGCGCCAGGGCGCAGGGGCAGGTGATGATGAGGACGGCAATGGCGGTGATCAGCGCATCGTGAACGGAGGCGCCGGTCGCGATCCAGGCCAGGGCCGTGATTGCTGCTGCGGTATGCACGACCGGCGCATAGATCTTCGCGACCCGGTCGGCCAGTTGCACATAGCGTGATTTCGCGGCGGCCGCATTCTCCAGAAGCCTTTCGACCTCATCGAGCAGGGTGCCCTTGCCCGCAGCGGTCACACGCAGAGTCAGGGTACCATTATAGTTCATGCTTCCCGCATAGACCTGGCTGTCGGCTCTGACAGCGCGGTGGGCTGTCTCGCCGGTCACGAGACTCTCGTCGACCTCGGAAGAGCCGGAGAGTACGATCCCGTCAACCGCAATGCGCTCGCCCGGACGCACGAGTACTCGGTCGCCGGCCTTCAAAGCAGCGGTCGGCAGCAGGACGACCTCGCCATTCTCTTCGATCCTGTGAGCGACTTCAGCCCGGAACGACGCGAGATTGCTCGCGACCGCACGGGTCTTCCGGCGCATGGCCTGATCGAGATAACGGCCGCAGAGCAGGAAGAAGAGCAACATGACCACCGAGTCGAAATAGGTGTGCTCGGCAGAATTGATTGTCTCGACCACTGACACGGTGAGTGCCAGCAGAATGCCAATGACGATTGGCACGTCCATGTTGGTGCGCCGGTTGCGTAACGCATTCATGGCGCTCTGGAAGAAGGGCTGACCGGCATAGGCGACAGCCGGGAGGGCGATGAGCGCAGCAAGCCAATGGAAGAAGTCACGGGTTTCAGGCGTGATATCCGTGACGTTGCCCGACCAGACGGAGACCGCCAGCAGCATGATGTTCATGGAGGCAAAGCCTGCCACCGCGAGGCACTTCAAAAGCCATTTGGCGCGGCGGTCCTCCTCTTCCTCCACAAGCCTGGACTGGAAAGGATGGGCCCGGTAACCGAGCCGCTGCAGTTCTTCCACCACGCGGCCTGGTGAAAGCTCTCCGTCGCGCCATTCAACGGCAAGGCGATGGTTGGTGTAGTTCAGCCGCGCGTCCAGAACGGCCGGCAGCCGGCACAAGCCGCTCTCGATCTCGTCGATGCAGGCGGCGCAGTCGATGCCTTCGACCGCGAGGTCGAGATGGGCTGTGCCGTCGTCCTGGCGTTTCACGTAGATGGAGAGGTCGAGGGTCTCGGCCATTGCGAAAATCCTCAGAGCGAGATGCGGCTCTTGGAGCGGAAGACGGTTTCCGTCTCACGCTTCAGATTGATGACGAGATCCCACTGGCCCTCCGGCATGGGGGTGAGGCTCTTGAACCGGCCCGGTGTCAGCTCGACGAACTCGAGCGGCATATCGCGGCGCTTGTCCGTGGGATGAGCCAACCGGATCTCCGGGATGAGGCCCACCAGCACCTGCCCCTGGGAGTCCCTTGCTGTGATGATGAGACCAGCGGCATCTCCCCGCTGCAGGGCGGCATCCACCGACCAGTGGCGTGCGTCCTGAGCATGGGCCGCTGCGACATCGTTCTTGAACGACAATCCGGCCTTGTAGGCGCTCTCCGTCTCGACGCCGCTGAAGCTTGAGATGGCGACGCGGACCATGTAGAAATTCATGGCGAAGATAACGCCGAAGAAGGACACGAAATAGAGCAGGACCGTGCGTCCGGTGATGGGTCTCGGCGACCGCGTTGTGGCGGCTGTGGTGGACATGAGTCTATCCTTAAGGTGCCTTGAAGTGATCGCTCGTGCTGGCGGTATCGCCGGTGGAGAGGTCGATCAGGACGAACCGGAGCGAGGTCGAGTCCTCCGCTGTCGACGTGGTGTCCGTCACCAGCACGCGGGCCTCCAGGGTCTGGTCCGGTCCGACGGTGACGATGGAACGGCCCTGCTGGTCGATCTCGCCGCCCACCACATCGACCTTCACCTCGGGTAAGCCTTCCACGCTGAGGGCGTAGCGGCGTACGTCGAGGTTCTTGTTGGCGATCCGGATGGTGAAGCCGTTGCGGATCGAGCCGTCGGAGAGGCGCACGAACAGCGGGTTGCGGTCATGCATTACCGTCAGATACAGACTCTGGCGCATGGCAAGCGAGGCGATCATCACCGCGCCGACGAGGGCGATGAGACTGGCATAGAAGAGGGTGCGCGGACGCAGGATGCGGCGAACCTCCGGGCGCCCCTCGATGCGCGCCTGGACGTTCATGTCCGTATCGTAGGCGATCAGGCCCTGCGGACGGCCGATCTTGTCCATCACGCTGTCGCAGGCATCCATGCACAGGCCGCACTGGATGCAGTCGAGCTGCAGGCCCTTGCGGATGTCGACGCCCGTCGGGCACACGACCACGCATTGATTGCAGTCGATGCAGTCGCCTGCGGGCAGTCCCTGGAGCTTCAGAGCCTCGTTCTTTTTCACCGAGCCGCGGGGTTCACCGCGGTCATAGCGGTAGGTGACGTTCAGCGCATATTCGTCCGTCAGCGCAGCCTGAATGCGCGGCCAGGGGCACATGTAGGTGCAGACCTGCTCGCGCATGAAACCGGCGAGCGTGTAGGTCGTGAAGGTCAGAATGCCGATCCAGACATAAGCCACGAAGGGCGCCTGGAAGGTCGCCAGTTCATAGACGAGAGTAGGTGCATCGGCGAAATAGAGCACCCAGGCACCGCCGGTCCACCAAGCGATCATGAGCCAGATGAAGTGCTTCAGGGCCTTCCGGCTGAGAACGCCAATGGTGAGCTTCTCCTTGTCATGGCGCATCCGTTCGCGCCGGTCGCCCTCAACCCAGCGCTCGACGGCATAGAACAGGTCGGTCCAGACAGTCTGCGGGCAGAGATAGCCGCACCAGATGCGGCCCGCGACGGCGTTCATGAGGAAGAGTGTGAGAGCCGCCAGCACCAGGAGGCCGGTGAGATAATAGACCTCCTGAGGCCAGATCTCGATGAAGAAGAAGTAGAACCGGCTGTTGGCGAGATCGACCAGGATGGCCTGATCGGGCGCGTTTGGGCCGCGATCCCAGCGAATGAAGGGCAGGAAGTAATAGATGCCGAGGGTGACGGCGAGCACGATCCACTTGATCGTGCGATAACGGCCCTTCACGGCCTGGGGGTAGATCTGCTTGCGGGGAGCGTAGAGCGGTGCGTCATCCGCCTGGGCTGGGGCGGCAGCTCCGAGATTATGAGGAAGGGGGGCGTCAGCCATCGAATCTGTCGCAATCGTCTCGATCTGAATGAAGACGGGATACGATGCGACAAGCCAAGCTGCCTTGATTCAAATCAAGCGACGGCCGGAGGTCACCCTCCGGCCGCTTACCGATCGGTATCCGAACAGGTTCAAGGCCTCTGATCGCCGCCCAGAGAATGAACGTAGAGGGTCAGTGCCTTGATACTCGTGTCGTCCAGACGTCCGTGCCAAGTCGGCATGACGCCGCCGCGCCCGTTCATCAGGCCCTCCACGATGGTTGCCTTGTCGGAGCCGAAGAGCCAGATCTTATCCGACAGGTTGGGCGCACCGAGATCCTGACTGCCCTGGCCCTTGTCGCCGTGGCAGGCCGCGCAATTGTCGGCATAGACTTTGGCACCGGCTGCCAGATTGGCTCCCTTGTCCGTCGGTAAGCCCGACAGTGAGCGGACGTAGTCGGCCGCGTGGGAAATCTCCTCGCGCTTGAGCATCCCGTCGCGACCGAAGGCGGGCATGGAACCGGTATGGCCCTGATCGCTTGTCGAGCGGGCGCCGTAGCGGATCGTGTGCTCGATCTGCGTGAGCGAGCCACCCCAGAGCCAATCATCGTCGTTCAGGTTCGGATAGCCTTTTGCACCAGCGCCACCCGCGCCGTGGCAGGGGGCGCAATTGTCGCCGAACGCCGCCTTGCCCTGAGCCAGTGCGAAGGCGAACATTTCAGGATTCTGCCTGATCTCTTCCAGAGAAGCTCCGGCGAGCTTCGCCGTCATGCCGGAACGCTGCTGCTTGAGAGCGTCGAGATCAGCGACAACCGCATCCCGCGACTGCCAGCCGAGGACGCCCTTGGTATAGGACGAGACCAGCGGCCAAGCCGGATAGGCGATGCAATAGGCGATCGCCCAGACGATGCTGGCATAGAAGGTCCATAGCCACCAGCGCGGCAACGGATTGTTGAGCTCCTGGATGCCGTCCCAGCTATGCCCGGTGGTGGCGACGCCGGTGACGGCGTCGACCTGCTCATGATGCCCTTCGTAGTTTCCTTGGGCCATGGGATCAATCCTCCTGGAGAGGCATGCGCGAGGCCGCATCGAAGCGGTCCTTCCGCGAAGGAGCGAGGGCGTAGATCAGCACCGCCAGAAAGACGGCGACGAAGTAGAGGAGCCCCCAGGTCTGGGCGAGTTCAGCGAAGAATTTGTAGGCTGCTGGCATGATCGTTCGTCCTCAGCGCATATTGGCCTTGTTGTCGTAGAGCTTGAAGTCGACCTGCGTGCCCAGCATCTGCAGATAGGCGATCAGAGCGTCGGCTTCGGTCACCTTCTGCGGATTGCCGTCGAAGGTGCGCGACTGGGCCTTCGGGTAGCGCTTGGCGAGATCAATGGCATTCGGGTCGTCGGCATTGGCCTGGACGCGGATGTCGCTCTCCGCATTCTTCAGCATCTCCTCGCTGTAGGGCACGCCGAGGGTCGCCTGCACTTTCAGCTCCTGAGCAATCGCCGATGCATCGAGCTCGGTCTTCTCAAGCCAGGGATAGCTCGGCATGATCGAGCCGGGCACGACGGCGCGGGGATCTTTCAGGTGATCCCTGTGCCAGTCGTCGGAATACTTGTTGCCGAGACGGGCGAGATCCGGGCCTGTGCGCTTGGAGCCCCACTGGAACGGCCGATCGTACATGCTCTCGGCCGCGAGCGAGTAGTGACCGTAGCGCTCCACCTCGTCGCGCAAGGGGCGGACCATCTGGCTGTGGCAGTTGTAGCAGCCCTCACGCACATAGATGTTGCGGCCGGCCATCTCGAGCGGAGTGTAGGGCCTGACGCCCTCCACCTTCTCGATCGTGCTCTTCAGGTAGAAAAGAGGCACGATTTCCACGAGGCCACCGATGGATATGACGATCAGCACACCGATGATGAGGATGATCGAGTTGGTCTCGAATATCTTGTGACGGGACCAGAGTGACATGATCGTTTCCTTTACTCCGCAGCGATGAGCGCGGGCTGTGCAGGGAGGGCCTCCGCAACAACCGATTCAGCCGAGGTGATCGTCTTCCAGACGTTCCAGGCCATGATCAGGCTGCCGGCCACGAAGAGAGCGCCACCGAGTGCACGGATGATGTAGAAGGGGTGCATCGCTTCAACGGTCTCGATGAAGGAGTATTCGAGGAAGCCGAGGCTGGTATAGGCGCGCCACATGAGGCCCTGGAGAATGCCCGCGACCCACATCGACGAGATGTACAGCACGATGCCAAGGGTCGAGACCCAGAAGTGCCAGGAAACGGCCTTCATGGAATAGAGCTCTTTCTTGTTCCACAGCCAAGGAACTAGGCAGTAGACGGTTCCGAAGGAGATGTAGGCGACCCAGCCGAGAGCTCCGGCATGCACGTGGCCGATGGTCCAGTCAGTGTAGTGCGACAGCGAGTTCACGGCCTTCACCGACATCAGGGGGCCCTCGAAGGTCGCCATGCCGTAGAAGGCGAGCGACACGGCCATGAGACGCAGTACGGGATCGGTGCGAAGCTTGTCCCAGGCGCCTGAGAGGGTCATGAGACCGTTGATCATGCCGCCCCAAGAGGGCATCCACAGCATGACCGAGAACACCATGCCCAGCGTCTGCGCCCAGTCGGGCAGGGCGGTGTAGTGCAGGTGGTGGGGTCCCGCCCAGATATACATGAAGACCAGGGACCAGAAGTGGATGATAGAGAGGCGGTAGGAATAGACCGGCCGCTCCGCCCGCTTCGGGATGAAGTAGTACACGATGGCAAGGAAGGGCACAGTGAGCAGGAACCCGACCGCGTTATGACCGTACCACCA
Organism: Microvirga sp. VF16; assembly: GCF_016864375.1. Lineage (GTDB taxonomy): Bacteria > Pseudomonadota > Alphaproteobacteria > Rhizobiales > Beijerinckiaceae > Microvirga. Next base: position 2,898,101 of record NZ_CP069354.1, read on the forward strand.
CTGCACCAGGGCATCTTGGACGCCGGACCACAGGATGTAGCTCTTCGGCGAGAAAATCGAAACGGGAATCGCCGGGTTGTTGCCGAGGTGCAGGACCGCGATGGCGAGAATGAACCCGAGATAGAACCAGTTCGCCACGTAGATATGAGGCTCCTTGCGGCGAATGACGGTGCCGAGGAAGACGAGGAAGTACGTGATCCATACGACGGTCAGGAAAAGGTCGGCATACCATTCCGGCTCCGCATATTCCTTGCCCTGCGTGATGCCGAGCAGGTAACCCGTGCCCGCGATCACGATGAAGAAGTTGTAGCCGAGAACCACGAACCAGGGTGCGATGTTGCCGACGAGGCGTGCGCGGCAGGTGCGCTGCACCACATAGAACGAGCTGGCGATGAGCACGTTTCCGCCGAAGGCGAAGATCACCGCCGACGTATGCAGCGGCCGCATGCGCCCGAACGACAGCCAGGATGTGTCGAAGTTGAGCGCCGGAAAGGCGAGTTGGGTCGCGATCAGAAGACCGATGGTGAAGCCGGCGATGCCCCAGACCACAGAGGCGATGGTCGCGAACTTCACCGGGCCCATGTTGTAGTTCGGCTTGCCGCCGATGGTCAGCGGGGGCAGCTCCGCAGGGCGCTCGTAGTAGCGGTTCACGATGGCGAAAACCGCCGCCACACTGGCTGCTGCAAAGAGATAGGCATGGAAGGCGTATTCGGGCGTATAGGCCTTCGCCGCGATGATGATGCTGAGGAGCGCCAATCCGGCGAAGGCAAGGGCCGAGCCCATTTCGCCGAAAGTCATTCCTTTTGAGGGTGCTACCGCTTGAGCCATAGGCTTCAACCTTTTGAGAACATCGGCGAAGCCGCGAGCTTTGCCGTCAGCAGATTCGTTTAAGGAGGGGGCTGGGAAGGGGCATTGATGCAGATCAAACGAGACTGGCGGCTCTCAAGCGGCCCACCTGTCCGGCATCTTACAAGGACAGGGACAAAAACCGTCCGACGCCTGGTTTTCTAGCCCGAATGCGCGACCCCGCGGGTCATACCCGGCTTGAAATGAAGAGCAGTGGGAAACTTGGTGCAGAGTAGATGTGCCTATGCAGCAGGCGAGGGGTTCAGGGGGCGTCGACATCGTGCCTAACAGAAATGTCAGAGGCCTTGATCCAAATCAAAGACCGGTTGGACCCCGCAATCGGATGTGTCTTAGCCCAAGCAGAATTTTCAATCCTTCTCCTCGCTCTTCCAGGTGGATGCCCTATGTCCCGCTGGAGCCCATGCAGCCTTCAGAGCCGGTGGGGAGAAAACGCGTGAAGCCCGTCGTCATTGCCGTTGCGATTACAGGATCGGTCCCGCGCAAGACGGACAATCCGGCGGTGCCGATCACGCCGACCGAGCAGATCGAGTCGACCCGGCAGGCCTTTGAAGCCGGCGCCACCCTGGTCCATATCCATGTGCGCAACGACGACGAGACGCCCTCATCCGATCCGGAGCGCTTCGCCGCCGTGCAAGCCGGGATCGTCAGGCACTGCCCGGGCATGATCATCCAGTTCTCGACCGGTGGGCGAGGGCGTGACCCGAGCCAGCGCAGCAGCGCCCTCGCGCTGCGTCCCGATATGGCTTCGCTCGCGACCGGATCCGTGAATTTTCCCGCCATCGTCTACGAGAACCACACGGTGCTGGTCGAGGAGATGGCCGACAAGATGAGGGAGCTCGGCATCCGCCCGGAGATCGAGATCTTCGATCTCTCCCATCTCCACAGCGCCAGGCGTCTGGTCGACAAAGGGCTGCTCGACGAACAGCCGCATATCCAGTTCGTCCTCGGCGTGCAGAATGCGCTGCCGGCCGAGGAGCGGCTGCTCGACATTCTTCTGAAAGAAGCCAAGCACCTTTTCCCGAACTGCACCTGGACGGCGGCGGGAATCGGCCGTCAGCAGGCCAAGGTGATGGACTGGGCTCTCGCCCGTGGAGCAGACGCGGTGCGTACCGGGCTTGAGGACAATATCCGCACCAACAAGGAGCGGCTCGCTTCCAGCAATGCGGAACTGGTCGAGCATGCGGTACTCGCCGTCGAGCGGCACGGGCATCGCATCGCAACGCCCGAGGAGGCTCGCGCTCTGCTCGGTTGCCAGCCTGTCGCCATACCTTAGAGCATATATCGAAGTGCCTCACTCGCCGCGCTCAGCGAAGGCAGGAAGCGCTCCCGCATCTCATCCGCCGACACACGCCCGGCCTGGGCGCTGAGGTTGAGCGCAATCGTCACTTGACCGTTCTTCTGCACCACCGGCACGGCAATGGAACGCAGGCCGAATTCGAGTTCCTCATTCACGAGGGCATAGCCCTGGTTTCGCGTGGCTTCCAGGACGGCGCGAAACTCGGACTTGTCAGTGATGGTCTTTGGCGTCCTCGCCTCCAGGCGGACGCGCTGGAGGTAGGCCTCGATCACGGCCTCGGGCTGGTAGGCCAGGATCGCGCGGCCCAAGGACGTGCAATAGGCGGGGAGGCGGCTTCCCACCCCCAAACCGATGGACATGATCCGGCGCGTGGCGGAACGGGCGATATAGACGATATGGTCCCCATCCAGAATCGCGGCCGAACTCGACTCGCCCGTCTCTTCGGAAATCCGCTCCAGGAAGGGCTGGACCCGGGCCGGAAGCGAAGCGGATGCGAGATAGGCGTAGCCGAGACGCAGGATGCGCGGGCTCAGGGTGAAATAGCGCCCGTCGAAATCCGCGTAGTTCAGCTTGGTCAGCGTCAGCAGGTAGCGCCGCGCCGCAGCGCGGGTGATGCCGGTGAGCTTCGCCACGTCGGACAGGGTCAGCCGCTGCCGGCCGGCATCGAACGCCTCGATCACCATCAGGCCCTTCTCCAGACTCGCGACGAAATCGCGGTCGGCGGTCTGATCTCCGGTCTCTTCGCTCTGCATCTTCTGCTCCGACAGGCGTATGCTGGACTTTGGTAGCCTTGACACCGCCTGCCCAAACCGTACTACATGTGCGATATAGCTTTCAATGTTCGCAGTGCGCACAAGAAGCTAGACGATGGACTAACAGGAACCGCGATCCGTCGGCATGAGATCGGGACAGTTCAGAGGGAGGATACGGCTTATGAGAGCTTCAAAGAGAATTCTGGGCGCCGCCATCGGCGCGCTGCTGATGGGTTCGGTCCCGGCCTATGCCGAGACGATCAAGATCGGCATCATCGGCCCGTTCTCGGGCCCCTTCGCGCTGCAGGGCAAGAATTTCCAGGCCGGTGTCGAGGCCTACATGGCGCTGAACGGCAAGTCGGTGAAGGGCAACGACATCGAGGTGATCTACCGCGATCTTCCCGCCGCCAACCCGGCCCAGTCGCGCGCCCTGGCGCAGGAACTGGTGGTGAAGGAGAAGGTGCAGTATCTCGGCGGCGTCTATTTCACGCCTGATGCCATGGCGATCACGCCGCTGCTCGCTCAGGCCAACACGCCGCTCGTCATCTTCAACGCGGCGACCTCCGCGATCATGAACACCTCGCCGCTCGTGGTTCGCACCTCGTTCACCACGGCGCAGACGACGACGCCCCTCGGCAAGGTTGCCGTCGATGAAGGCGTGAAGAAGGTGATCACGATCGTCAGCGATTACGGCCCGGGCGTCGATGCGGAGAACGCCTTCAAGAAGGCCTTCGAGGCTGCCGGCGGGCAGGTGGTCGAATCCATCCGCATGCCGATGAACACGACCGATTTCAGCCCGATCATGCAGCGCGTGCGCGATTCCGGCGCGGCGGGCCTCTTCGCCTTCCTTCCCTCCGGCCCGCCGACCCTCGGCTTTGCGAAGGCCTATAACGAGACGGGCCTCAAGAAGGCCGGCATCAAGTTCTATGCGCCGGGCGATCTCACGCAGGAATCCGATCTGCCGGCACTCGGCGATGCGGCGGACGGCCTGAAGACCAGCTTCCATTACGCGGTGTCGCATGACAGCCCGGAGAACAAGAAGTTCGTCGAGGCCGCCACCAAGGCCATCGGCTCGGCCGACCAGCTTTCGTTCCCGTCCGTCGGCGCCTATGACGGCATGCACGTCATCTACAAGATGATCGAGGCCACGGGCGGCAAGCAGGATGCCCAGAAGGCGGTGGACGCCGTAAAGGGACTCGCGTGGACGAGCCCGCGCGGGCCTGCGCGGATCGAGCCTGATACGCGACACATCACGCAGAACATCTATCTGCGCGAAGTCGCCAAGGGTGCGGACGGCAAGTCCATCAACAAGGAAATCCAGACCTTCCCGAACCAGAAGGATCCTGGTCTCGCGACCCAGTAAGCGCGACACAAGTGAACTCCGAGGGCGCTGCATCTGAAGCCGCGCTCTCCCATCAGCCGATCCGCCACGCGTCCGGGATATTCCATGCAGACCATCCTCAGCATCGCGATCGACGCCTTTGCTTACGGCATGGCTCTGTTCATCATCTGCATCGGCCTGTCACTGACGATGGGCCTGATGCGGGTGGTGAACCTGGCGCATGGCGCCTTCGCCATGATCGCGGGCTACATCGCTTCTTACGCGGCGCGCGATCTCGGGATGGGCTATGCTGTCGCGATCTTCCTGGCAATCATCGGCACCGTCATCATCTCCATTCCACTGGAGCGGCTGCTGTACCGCCGGATCTACGGTAGTCCCGAACTCACCCAGGTGCTGATGACTATCGGCATCACCTTCTGCGTGATCGGCATCACCAACTATTTCTTCGGACCAACCCTGAAGACCATTCCGCTGCCCGGGAGCCTGAGCCAGCCGGTAGATGTCGGCTTCAAGACCATCGCCGCGCACCGGCTCTTCGTCATGGCCTGCGGTGTCATCGTGGCCGGCGGGCTCTGGTTTCTCATCGAGAAGACGGATTTCGGCATCAAGCTGCGGGCGACCGTGGACAATGCGGCCATGGCCGATGCGCTCGGCGTGCGCACGCAGGTGGTCTATGCGATCAGCTTCGCCATCGCCATCGGGCTGGCGGCGCTCGGCGGCGTGGTCGGCGCCGAGTTCCTGCCCATCGAGCCCTATTATGCCCTGCGCTACATGGTGACCTTCCTTGTCGTGGTCTCTGTCGGCGGGGCGGGCTCGATTCCTGGCGCCGTCGTTGCGTGCCTTCTGCTCGGCGCGGTGGACACGACTGGGCGCTACCTGATGCCGGAATTCGGCAACTTTTTCTTCTATGCCGCCGTGATTGCCATCGTCTGCGTGTTCCCGCGCGGTTTCTTCGGAAGGGCCCAGTAACGTGCAGGTGGTCGCACAAACAGAGAGAGTTGCGGTGCCTGCTTCCACCGACCGCCGCTGGCTGCGGGATGTCATCGGCGTTGCTCTCATCATCGCAGCAGGGCTGGCAGGTTACTGGCTCTTCCCCGACAACCTGGCGCTCCTGACACGCGTCATCGCCGTGGCGCTGCTCGTCCTGTCGATCGATCTGATCACCGGTTATTGCGGTGTCGCGACCCTGGGACAAGCCTCGCTCTTCGGCGCCGGTGCCTATGCGGCCGGCATCGCCTGCGTGAACGGGATTACCGAGCCGTTGACGCTCATCGCCATTGGGGCGGTTGCCGGATCGGTCGCCGGGCTCCTCATGGGCACGATCATGCTGCGGGCGCACGGGCTCGCTCAGCTCGTGCTCTCGATTGCCATCGTCCAGCTCTTCCACGAGGCCGCGAACAAGGCGTCCACCTATACCGGTGGCAGCGACGGGCTGGCAGGCCTGATGGTGAGCCCGCTCTTCGGCATGTTCGAGTTCGACCTGTGGGGCCGCACCGCCTATCTCTTCGGCCTCGCCCTGCTGGTTCTCGTCTTCATCGTCCTGAAATTCATCGTCGCCTCGCCCTTCGGCATGCTGTGCCGGGGCATCAAGCAGGACCCGATCCGCATTCGCGCCATGGGCTCCTTCGTGTTCCCGGTGCTCCTGAAGATGTTCGTGATCTCGGGGGGCGTCGCCGGCATGGGCGGCGCACTGGCAGCGATCTCCACCCAGGTGGTCGGCCTCGACAGCGTGAGCTTCGAGTTGTCCGCGAATGCCCTCGTCATGCTGGTGCTCGGCGGGCTCGGCACCCTCTACGGGGCGCTGGTCGGCACGGTGATCTTCATGGGCTTCGAGCACATCGTCTCGGCGATCAACCCGTTCCACTGGATGACCATGGTCGGCGCGCTGCTGATCGCGGTGGTGCTGGCAGCCCCCGGCGGGCTGAGCGGGCTCCTGGACAGGTTTTCCGCATCGGGCCATCGCGCGAAGAGGGGGAAGGCATGAGCGATCTCTTTCGCGTCGAGGGCCTGACCAAGAATTTCGGCGGCCTCGCCGTCAGCAGGAATATCTCTCTGACGATGGTGCCCGGAGAGCGCGTCGCCCTGATCGGTCCGAACGGTGCCGGCAAGACCACCTTCGTCAATCTGGTGACGGGACAGATTCGCCCGAGCGCAGGGAGCGTCGTCCTCAACGGCGAGGAGGTCACCAGCCTCGGCGCCGTGCAGCGCGTCCGAAAAGGGCTCGTGCGCACCTTCCAGGTCACGCGGCTGTTCTCGCAGATGACGCCCGAGGAGCACGTGACCCTGACCGTGCTGCAGCGGGAGGGCAAGGCCAACCGGATTCTCAGCCGCTTCACGGGCAATTCCGAAGTGGCAGGCGAGGTCGAGGGCATCCTCTCCACCCTCGGCCTGCTGGATGTGGCGCGGCGCCGGGTCGGCGAGATCGCCTATGGACAGCAGCGCCTGCTGGAGATCGGCATCGCGCTGGCGCTGCGGCCGAAAGTGCTGCTTCTCGACGAGCCTGCCGCCGGCGTGCCGTCGAGCGACACGCCGAGAATTGAACAGGCGCTGGAGCGGCTTCCACCGAGCCTCGCTGTTCTGATGATCGAGCACGACATGGATCTCGTCTTCCGCTTCGCCAAGCGTGTGGTCGTGCTGGCCGCCGGCGAGATCATCTTCGAGGGGCTGCCCTCGGAGGTCGCCGCCAACCAAAAGGTCCGTGAGGCCTATCTGGGGAACTATGCCCATGCCCGCAGCGTCGCTTGAAGTCCGCGGATTGAGTGCGGGCTACGGCCCGACGGTGGTCCTGGAGGATGTGTCGTTCTCCGTGCCGTCCGGCGCGCGCCTGTCCATTCTCGGCCGCAACGGCATGGGCAAGACCACGCTGCTCTCCACGCTCATGGGCATGAACCGGCGCTATGGCGGCGAGATCCTAATCGGCGGTGCCGATGTGTCATCCCTCAAGAGTTCAGAGCGTGCCCGCCGAGGCATCGGCCTCGTGCCGCAGACGCGGGATATCTTCCGCTCGCTGACGGTGGAGGAGAACCTGATCGTCGGGCTGAAGGACCGGCCGCGCAGCGTCATTCAGGAAGCCTACGACATGTTTCCCCGCCTCCACGAGCGACGGAGCAACCTCGGCTGGCAATTGTCCGGCGGTGAGCAGCAGATGCTCTCGACGGCTCGCACCATCCTCGGCCGCCCGTCCGTGCTTCTCCTCGACGAGCCATTAGAGGGCTTGGCTCCGGTCATCTGCGAGGAGCTCATGGCCGCCTTTACCCGGCTTGCCTCCGGTGGCGACATGACGATCCTGCTGGTCGAACAGCGGCTCGAAAGTGCGCTTGATTTCGCGGAATCCGTCCTGGTCTTAGAGCGGGGGCGGATCGCCTGGCAGGGGACGAGCGAGGCTTTGCGCGCCGATCAGGGTTTGGTCGAGCATTATATCGGCGTCGGTTCGCTGCATTGAGGCGGGGTATGGCATTTACACGCGACAACGGAATCGTTCTGCACTACCAGGATCTCGGGCAAGCTGATGGACCGGTTCTCGTCTTCATCAATTCTCTGGGAAGCGATTTCCGCATCTGGCAGGATGTCGTGCCAGCCTTTACCGACCGATTCCGCGTCGTTCTCTACGACAAGCGCGGGCACGGCCTCTCGGATGCGCCGCCGGCTCCATATTCGATCGACGAACATGCGGACGATCTTCTGGGGCTTCTCGACCATCTCGAAATCGAGCGCTTCTCCCTCGTCGGCCTGTCGGTCGGGGGACTGATCTCGCAGCGTCTGGCCACGCGCTGCCCCGAGCGCGTCCAGACGATTACCCTGTGCTGTACCGCCGCGAAGATCGGAACGCCGGAACTCTGGGTCGAGCGGATCTCCGGTGTCGAGAACGGCGGCATCGAGCCGCTTGCGGACAATGTCCTGCAGCGTTGGTTCACGCCTTTGTTCCGTAAGACACATGCCGATGAGGTGGCAGGTTGGCGCAACATGCTGGTGCGCACGCCGGCCCATGGCTATGCGGGAACCTGCGCCGCCATCCGTGACGCCGATCTGAGGACGGATGCCGCTCGGATTTCAGTCCCGACCCTCTGCGTCGCCGGCGATCAGGACGGATCGACACCGGCTGAGGTGGTCAAGGGCACGGCGGACCTCATCCCTGGCGCGCGCTTCGCGCTGATCGATGGGGCTGGGCACATTCCCTGCGTCGAGAAGCCCGCCGTGTTGTCGCAACTCATCAGCCAGCATCTCCAGGAGGCCGGACTTGTCTGAAAAGGAACAGAGCGAGCGCTACAAGGCGGGCATGGTGGTGCGCCGTCAGGTTCTGGGGGATGCTCATGTAGACCGGGCGAGCGCGCAGATGACGGAATTCGACCAGGATTTCCAGACCTTCATCACCGAAGGTGCCTGGGGTTCGGTATGGGCGAGGCCGGGATTCACCAAGCGCGAGCGCTCCATCGTGACCATCGCGCTTCTGGCGGCGCTCGGCCAGGATGACGAGGTTGCCATGCATGTCCGCGCGACGCGCAATACGGGGGCGACCAAGGAAGACATCAAGGAGGCGCTGCTGCACGTGGCGGTCTATGCCGGCGTTCCGGCAGCCAACCATGCCATCAAGATCGTCAAGAAGACTTTTGCGGAAATGGAAGCAAATCCCGAGCCCAAGAAATAGCGGGACGGGTTGTTGGCGCGGCGCTGTCCGGCGCTGCCAGGGAGAGCCAAATGTCGGATCAAGGATCATATTATCAGCGGGACCGGAGCTGGCACCCAGCCGCGCTCACGCCGCAATACAAGACGTCGGTGCTGCGCTCGCCGCAATACCCGCTTCTCGCGCTTGAGAACACGATTTCCGAGATGACCGGCCCGCGCTTCGGCCACAACAAGATCGGGCCCCTCGACAACGACCTAATCCGCAACTTCGCCAAGACCGGCGAAGCCATCGGACAGCGCATCATCGTCTATGGCCGCGTGCTGGATGAGAACGCTCGCCCCGTGCCGGGCGCGCTGGTCGAGTTCTGGCAGGCCAATGCGGGCGGCCGCTACCGGCACAAGAAGGAAACCTATCTTGCGGCCATCGATCCCAATTTCGGCGGCTGCGGGCGCACGATCACGGACGAGGAGGGACGCTACTGGTTCCGCACCATCAAACCCGGCGCCTATCCCTGGCCCAACGGCGTCAACGACTGGCGTCCGGCCCACATCCACTTCTCGCTCTTCGGCCATGCCTTCGCCCAGCGCCTGATCACGCAGATGTATTTCGAGGGCGACCCGATGATCTGGCAGTGTCCGATCGTCTCGACGATCTCGGACAAGGCGGCCATCGACCAACTCACGGCCGTGCTCGACCGCAACGCCACGCTGCCCATGGACGCGCTCGCCTACAAGTTCGACATCGTCCTGCGCGGCCGCCGCTCGACCATGTTCGAGAACCGGATGGAGGGGAACTGATGTTTCAGAAGCTCACGACGCTCAAGGAATCGCCCTCCCAGACGGCGGGCCCCTACGTCCATATCGGCGCGACGCCGAACTGGGTCGAGATCACCGGCGTGTGGGACGAGGATCTCGGCCTCGTCCTCGTCGGTCCCGACACCAAGGGCGAGCGGATCATCGTCAAGGGCCGTGTCTTCGACGGCAGCGGCAACCCGATCAAGGACGCCCTGCTCGAGATCTGGCAGGCCGATGCGGAGGGGCTCTACAACAGCCCGGAGGAGAAGCGCGGCCAGGCCGATCCGAACTTCGTCGGATGGGGCCGCCAGCCGACGGACGGCACCACGGGCGAGTACCGCTTCGAGACGATCAAGCCGGGCCGCGTGCCCTACAAGGACGGCCGCCTCATGGCGCCCCACATTACGGTCTGGATTGTGGCACGCGGCATCAATATCGGCCTGCACACGCGCCTGTATTTCGGCGACGAAGAGGCTGCCAACGCGGAATGCCCGGTTCTGGCGCGCATCGAGCACAAGTTCCGTGTTCCGACCCTGATCGCCTCGCGCAGCGAGGAGAGCGGCATGCCGACCTACACCTTCGACATCCACCTCCAGGGTGAGAAGGAAACCGTCTTCTTCGATATCTGATTGCCGATCTGAAAGCATATCATGGCCAAATTCCAGAGCCTCAAGGAGGCCGTTGCCGAGAACCTGCGCGATGGTGATACCGTCGCCTTCGAAGGGTTCACCCATCTCATTCCGCATGCGGCCGCCCATGAGGCGATCCGCCAGGGCCGCAAGGACCTGACCCTGATCCGCATGACCCCCGACATCATCTACGACCAGATGATCGGTATGGGGCTCGCCAAGAAGGTGATCTTCTCCTACGCCGGCAACCCAGGCGTCGGCCTCCTGCGCCGCATGCGCGATGCCATCGAGAACAGCTGGCCGCGTTCCATCGAAACGGTCGAGCACAGCCATGCCGCCATGGCCAATGCCTACGAGGCGGGCGCCGCAGGCCTGCCCTGCGCCGTGTTTCGCGGCTACCGCGGCGCAGGACTTAAAGATGTCAACCCGGCGATCAAGAGCATCACTTGCCCGTTCACGGGCGAGGAACTCGCAGCCGTGCCAGCGCATCGTCCGGACGTCGCCTTCGTCCACGCCCAGAAGGCGAACAGGCGAGGGGACGTGCTGGTGGAGGGCATCATCGGCGTGCAGAAGGAGGCGGTGCTGGCTGCCAAGCGTTCGGTGGTGACGGTCGAGGAAATCGTGGAGGATTTCGACGACCTGCATCCGAACCTCTGCATACTGCCGCACTGGACGGTGACCTCGATCGTGCATGTGCCGGGCGGGGCGCACCCGTCCTACACCCACGGCTATTATGACCGCGACAACGCCGCCTATCTCGAATGGGACAAGATCTCCGCCGACCGCGATCTCTTCACCGCATGGATGAAGGAGAACGTGCTCGAAGTGGGACCCGAGGCCTTCGCCGGCCGCGTGAAGGGATTGTAAGAATGACGAGCCTCTCCGACTTCACGCCCAACGAAATGATGACCATCGCGGCAGCCCGGGCTTTGTCGAACGACGATGTCTGCTTCGTCGGCATCGGCGCCCCTTCGGCTGCCTGCAACGTGGCGCGGCTAACCCATGCGCCGGACATCACGCTCATCTACGAGAGTGGCACCATCGGTACGGCGCCGAATGTGCTGCCCCTCTCCATCGGCGACGGTGAGCTGTGCGAGACGGCCGTGACTACGGTTTCGGTGCCGGAGATGTTCCGCTACTGGCTCCAGGGCGGACGCATCTCCATCGGCTTCCTGGGCGCGGCCCAGCTCGACCGCTTCGGCAACATCAACACCACCGTGATCGGCGATTACCACAAGCCCAAGGTGCGCCTGCCCGGCGGCGGCGGTGCGCCCGAGATCGCGAGTTCCTGCAAACAGGTCTTCGTCACCATGAAGCAGGCGACCCGCGGCATGGTGGAAAAGATCGATTTCTACACCTCCTTCGGCCATGGCGAGGGCGGCAACCACCGCGAGCGGCTTGGCATCACCACCAAGGGCCCGACGCTCCTGATCACAGATCTGGCGATCTGGAAGCCTGATCCCGAGACCAAGGAATTCACGGTTGTGTCGATGCATCGCGGCGTGACCCGGGATAAGGTGCAGGAAACCTGCGGCTGGAAGGTGCGATTCTCCGAGCGCCTCGAGGAAACGCCTCCACCGTCCGAACTCGAACTCACCACCCTGCGCGAGCTTCAGGCCAGGACCGAGAAAGCTCACGGCGGCAAGAAGGGGAATTGAGATGCGTGAAGCCTATATCTGCACCTATGTGCGTACGCCCATCGGCCGCTATGGCGGCTCTCTCTCCGGCGTCCGCGCCGACGACCTCGCCGCGGTGCCATTGAAGGCGCTGCGCGAGCGCCTGCCGAACCTCGACTTCGAGGCCATCGACGACGTGATCTATGGCTGCGCCAACCAGGCGGGCGAGGACAACCGCAACGTCGCCCGCATGGCGGTGCTGCTGTCCGGGCTGCCCGGCTCGATCCCGGGAACCACCATGAACCGCCTCTGCGGTTCCGGCATGGACGCCATCATTGCTGCGGCTCGCGCCATCAAGGCGGGCGAGGCCGAGATCATGATCGCGGGTGGCGTCGAATCCATGTCGCGCGCCCCCTTCGTGATGCCGAAGGCCGACATGGCCTTCTCGCGCAATGCCGAGATTTACGACACCACCATCGGATGGCGCTTCATCAACCCGCTGATCAAGAGCCAATACGGTGTCGATTCCATGCCGGAAACAGGCGAGAACGTGGCTGCCGATTTCAACGTCTCGCGCGCGGACCAGGACACCTTCGCCCTGCGCTCGCAGAAGAAGGCCGCCGCGGCCCAGGCCAATGGCCGGCTGGCGCAGGAGATCGTGCCGGTCACGATCCCCAAGCGCAAGGGCGACCCGGTGATCGTCGACAAGGACGAGCATCCCCGCGGCGACACCACGCTCGAGCAGCTGGCGAAGCTGCCGACCCCGTTCCGTAAGGATGGTACGGTGACCGCCGGCAATGCCTCCGGCGTCAATGACGGTGCAGCCGCCCTGATCGTGGCTTCCGAAGATGCAGTCCGGAAGTTCGGCCTCGAGCCCATCGCCCGTGTGCTCGGCGGCGCCACCGCCGGCGTCGCGCCGCGCATCATGGGCATCGGGCCGGCTCCTGCCTCGAAAAAGCTCTGCGCCCGTCTCGGCCTCAAGCCGAGCGATTTCGACGTGATTGAGCTGAACGAGGCCTTCGCCAGCCAGGGGATCGCGGTCCTGCGTGAACTGGGCATTCCAGAGGATGCCGAGCACGTGAACCCGAACGGCGGCGCCATCGCGCTTGGGCATCCGCTCGGCATGTCGGGCGCGCGCATCACCGGCACGGCGGCGCTCGAGCTGAAGATCAGGGGCAAGAAGCGCGCACTCGCCACCATGTGCATCGGCGTCGGCCAAGGCATCGCCGTCGCCGTCGAAGCCGTATGACGCGAGGCACCTGATGAAACAAGCGCTCCCATATCCCGTGCTGCAGACCCTCGTCGGCGACGAGGAGGTGGGGGCGTTCTTTTCCAATGAGGCCGAACTCTCGGCCATGCTGCAGGTCGAGGCCGTTCTTGCCGAGGCCGAGGCCAAGGTTGGGCTGATCGACGAGGAGGCTGCATCGCGGATCGGCAAGGTCTGTCACGCCTTTCAGGCGGACTGGACCAAGCTTGCCGAAGGCCTGGCGCGGGATGGCGTCATCGTTCCCGAGTTCGTCAGGCAGCTGCGCGCGGCGGTCGGCGAACCTCATGCCAAATCCGTTCACCTCGGGGCCACCAGTCAGGACATCATCGATACGGCATTGGTGCTGCGTCTCAAGGAAGTGCTCGAGATCCTCGGGCACCGTCTCGATACGGTGATCCATTCCCTCGACGGATTGAAGCGTCGGGACGGCTCAGTGTGCCTCATGGCGCATACCCGGATGCAGCGGGCACTCCCTTTTCCGGCAGCCGACAAGATCGATACCTGGATCCAACCTCTGGAGCGGCACAGGGGAACCTTGGAGGCTCTTGCACGGCGTCTGCTGGTCCTCCAACTCGGCGGGCCGATTGGAACCCGCAGTGAGTTGAAAGGTTACGGCGATGCGGTAGCCGATGCCATGGCCGAGATCCTGGGGCTTGGCCTTGCTCCATCCTGGCATTCGCAGCGGGATAGGATCGGCGAGTTCGGAGCGTTTCTCTCGCTCCTCACCGGCACGCTCGGCAAGATCGGGCAGGATATTGCGCTCATGGCACAGAACGAGGTCGGTGAAGTGCAGCTTGCAACGGGCGGCGGATCGTCCGCTATGCCGCACAAGTCCAACCCAGTTCCGGCGGAAGTATTGGTGACGCTTGCCCGCTTCAATGCCGGCCTGCTCGGTACCCTGCATCAGGCGCTGGTGCACGAGAACGAGCGCTCGGGAGCAGCTTGGACGCTTGAATGGATGGTGCTTCCGCAAATGGCCGTCGCCTCGGCCGCGGCGTTAAGCAGGGCTCAAGGCCTCATCGCAGGCCTGAGCTTCGTGCCATCGAAAACCGCCGGATAGCAGCGTCAGGTCACGCCATCGCATCCTGCTGCATGGCCCGGAAGGCGAGGGGCGGAAGCCCGGTCTTCTGTTTGAAGAAACGGGCGAAGTAGGCCGGGTCGTCGAAGGCGAGGGCCAGGGCGATTTCCTTGGCGCTCAAGCTCGTGAAGGTCAGGTAGCGTTTGGCCTCAAGGATGATCCGCTGATGAATGACACCAAGCGCCGTATCGCCGAGATGCTCGCGGCAGATGCGGTTGAGATGAGGCGATGTCAGGCCCAGCCTGCTGGCATAGATCTCGATCGGCTGATGGCTGCGGAAGTGTAGGTCGACGAGTTCGCGAAAGCGCAGAGCATGCTGAAGTGCCCGGCGCACGGGACTGCGACCGCCGTCTGTCTGGCTCGCCCCCTGCATCCGATGAAGCGCGATCAGAATGAGCATTAGGCGGGCTTGGATCGCTTCCGAGCGTGCGGATCCGCGCCCAGCAAGTTCGGCCGCAAGAGAAGCGATATCAGCCGTCAAGGTGCGGGCAGCATCCTCGTGGTCATGAAGGCTGATCAAATGAACGGATCGAAAAGTCTCTCGAACGCCGTCCATCTCAGCGAGAATATGGGTCAGGCGGCTGTCGAACAGGGTCAGCACCGTCCCCTGCACATCGGGCGAGAATGTGTAGCCATGCACCGTCATCGGAGGCAGGGTGACGATGGCGGGACCGATCAGCTGCGTGCTCCGGCCATCGACCACGATCTCCGCCGTGCCTTCGGCCAGATGAAGGATCTGGAACAGCTTCTCGTGCCGATGAGGCAGAATCCTGTAATTGTGCAAGCGGCTGCGGATCTGGATGGTTTCGCAATGAACCCAGTCCGCCGTCGGATCGTCACCGACTTCCCCATAGAGCGCGTAGGTTGGAATGTCGCCGATAGCCAAGATTAGCTCGCTCGCCATGTACTGTTGAATGTTCGAATTGTCCAATCTGATGCTCGCTTTGTCTATTGGCCGTTCGGCGGGCGAGGTTCATTCTGCGCGAAATGAAAGAGGTGGCTCTGGCCGCCGTTTTCGGAGGAAATCGCGCATGCGGACCAAGGTCGCCATCATTGGCGCAGGCCCCGCCGGGCTGCTGCTCGGCCGCCTTCTGGACAATGCCGGAGTTGACACTGTCATCCTCGAGCGGCGCAGCCAGGACTATGTGCTCGGACGCATCCGCGCCGGCGTTCTCGAACAGGGCACGGTGGAACTCCTGGACAAGGCGGGCGTCAGCGAGAAGCTGCACGCGGACGGTCTCGTCCATGACGGCGTCGAGTTCTGCTTCGACGGCGACAAGCACCGCTTCAACTTTCGCGAGCTGATCGGCAGAACGGTGACGATCTACGGACAGACGGAAGTCACTCGTGATCTCATGCAGGCCCGCGACGTCTCAGGTGCGAAAACGGTCTACGAAGCCGAGAACGTGTCCATCCATGATTTCGACAGCGACAAGCCCAAGGTGCGTTACACCAAGGATGGTGTCGAGCATGAGCTTGCCTGCGATTTCATCGCCGGGTGCGACGGCTACCACGGCGTTTCCCGCGCCGGTGTGCCCGCAGGTTCCATCCGGACGTTCGAGAGGATCTATCCCTTCGGCTGGCTCGGCATCCTTGTCGAAAGACCACCCGTTGCCGATGAGTTGATCTATGCGCACCACGAGCGAGGCTTCGCGCTCTGTTCCATGCGTTCGCACACCCGCAGCCGCTACTACGTTCAGGTGCCGGCGGATGAAAAGGTGGGGGAATGGTCGGATGATCGTTTCTGGGACGAGCTGCGCCGCAGGGTCGATGAAGAAACAGCCGATAATCTTGTGACAGGTCCCTCCATCGAGAAGTCCATCGCACCGCTGAGGAGCTTTGTCGCCGAGCCGCTCCGGTTCGGCCGCCTGTTCCTGGCAGGCGATGCGGCTCATATCGTTCCGCCCACAGGTGCCAAGGGATTGAACCTCGCCGCAAGCGATGTCGGCGTTCTGGCCGAAGCTCTCATTGAGTTCTACGCCGAGCGATCCTCGGCCGGAATCGATGGCTATTCCGCCCGTGTGCTTTCTCGAATCTGGAAGGCCGAGCGCTTCTCCTGGTGGATGACCTCCATCCTCCACACGTTCCCGGACACGGACACCTTCAGCCGCCGAGTCCAACGGGCGGAGTTCGACTATCTCAAGAGTTCAAAAGCCGCCGCGTGTTCGCTGGCGGAGAACTATACGGGGCTTCCGATCTGATCGATCAGGATCTCTCCAAGAATTCTCACACAGATATTCTTTGCCTATCGCAACGTCATATCATAAATTTGCGAAAGCTTGAGCGTACTTATCATTAACTTTACCGAATGATTAGCGTCATCCCGTAAAGGCCATTTCGTTGACACATAAGAAAATATTTCCGAATTCTAGTGTAGCAATACGCTCATACTCATGGCGGATTGGGTACTCACTGAGGTGAGACAGATCCAAAGGCATGATGCCGCCCCGCCATACCGGTGAGAGACCGGATATTTCACCAAAGATATCGTCAGTATTCTCTCGGCCGAAAGGCCACTGGTAGCGTTATGGATCGGTCCGCCGTTTCTTCCGGGGCACCATCGATGGTGTCCTCCGGCCCTTGGCTGACACGCCCTTTCCGGGGGCTGGTTGCCCGATTCGGGATCGGATTCCTGCTTCCGGTGCTCGAGGCGACCCTGCTGATCACCCTGCTGGCTCTGGCACTGCCCGCTGCGCTGCTGCAGGTCTACGATCGGATCCTGCCGAACAAAGCGGTCGGCACTCTGGTAGTGCTCGCAACGATCGTCGCTATCGCCATCCTGCTGGAGGCGCTGTTGCGTCAAGTGCGCGGGCGGATTCTCGCGCGTGTCGCGGCAACCTCCGAAGCACAGGCCCATCGTCAGGCGATGCAACGCCTGCTGAGTGCTCCGCTCTCCGCGCTGGAGGCACACGGAAACGGCTATTATGCAGAACGTCTCTCCGCCATCGGCACCCTGCGCGAGGCATGGTCGGGCCCCGCATTGCAGGCCATGCTCGATCTGCCCTTCGCGCTGCTTTACCTCATCGGCATCTGGTATCTCGCTGGACCGCTGGTTCTAGTGCCCCTGGTTCTGCTCGCCGGCGTCGGACTGGTGGCGATCCTGACGGGCCAGCGGGTGCGCCAAGCGGCACATAACCTCGCCATGGCAGAGGAGCGCCGCTTCAACTTTCTCTTCGATACTCTGAACTGCATTCATTCCATGAAGGTGCTCGGCGCCGAGCCCTTGCTCGAACGTCGCTACGAACGTCTGCAGAACGGCTCCGCTCACCTGCGCCGGAGATTGTCGCACATCATCTCGACGGGGCAGGAGGGCGGCATGCTGCTGGCTCAGGCAGCCACAATCGGCGTGGCGGCCTTCGGCTGTCACATGGTGCTGAACGGTCAGCTCAGTGTCGGCGGTCTCGGCGCATGCACCATGCTGGTCGGGCGCACCATGCAGCCACTGCTCGGCGGCGTCGCCCTGTGGTCGCGCCTGCAATCGCTCGCGGAAAGCCGTCGTCGCGTCGCAGAGATCGGCGCACTGCCGCAGGAGCGCAGCCCCGGCAGGCCGTTGCTGCAAGTGTCCGCGGGACACATCGCTCTGCAGGATGTCCGCTTCCGTACCCCGCGTTATACCGACTGGCTGTTTGACGGTCTCGGCCTGGAAGCGCTGCCCGGCGAGATCGTCGGCATCACGGGCTCCAACGGGTCCGGCCGTTCGGCTCTGCTGCGTCTGATCGCGGGCGACCTGAAGGCGAGTAGCGGACAGGTCCAGATCGATGGACAGGATCTCGCCGAGGTCGATATCGGGCCTTCGCGCCGACTGGTAGCGCTGGCACCGCCCGATCCGGCGCTGGTGCGCGGCACGCTGCTGCAGAACCTGACCATGCACCAGCCCCACCGCGAGGTCTTGGCCCTTCGTCTGGCAACGGAACTCGGTCTCGATCAGGTTGCCAGCGCTCTGCCGGGGGGCTGGCACACTCAGGTTGGTGTGGCTGCCACACCGCTGCCGCGCGGTGCCGCCCAGCGCATCGGCGTCGTTCGTGCTCTCGTTGAAGAGCCGCGTATTCTACTCCTCGACGACATCACTTCGCAGATCGACGGCGACAGCGATGCGCGGCTCGCCCGCCTGCTCGCGGACCTGCGGGGCAGGGTGACGGTGGTCATCGTCACGCACCGGCCATCCACCCTGAATATCGCCGATAGGGTCTATGCGATCCAGAACGGCCGATTGGAGCGTGTGTCATGAGCGCACTGAGAGAAAATCGCTCACACACGCCGCTGGAACTACCGGAAGATCTGCTGGCTCCGTCCGATCTTGCCCGCTGCCTCTCGACCATGCTGTGGCTGATGGAATGGCCCGGCAGCGCGGACGATCTGCTGTCGGCTCTGCCGCATGTCAAACCGGATATCGACCTGACCGACGTGCGAAACACCCTCGCCATCCTGGGTTATCCAACCCGGATGGAACGTGTGTCGCGAGGCTCTCTCGATCCGAGGCGTCTGCCCGCCATCCTGCTGCCGGCGGGCGATGCGGCTGCCGTCGTCTATCGCGACGAAGAAGGGCGGGTCCTGATTCTCGATGGTGCTACGGGTGAGGTGGAGCCCTGCGATCCAAAGGCACTGCGCGGTACTTTGATGCTCGTCATCGATATGGATGCCGGGGCTCCGCGTCAGAGCTGGTTCAGTGGCATCGCACGCCGTTTCCGCGGCGATCTGCCCTCCCTGCTAGCCATTAGCGGGCTGATGGCGGTGCTCGGTCTCGCCGTGCCGGTCTTCACCATGGCGGTGTTCGATACGGTGATTGCCGGCTATAGCCCGGAAACCTTGCCTATGCTGGTTGCGGGCGCATCCGCGGCCATTCTTCTCGAGGTCGCCTTCCGTGCCATGCGGCAACGCGCTTTGCTCAGCATCGCCGAACGTCTCGACCGGTTGGTTCCAAGCGCCGTTTTCACGCAGCTCATGTCCTTGCCGACTGCACTTGTAGAGCGCGCCGGCACGGCCTCCCAGGTATCGCGTCTGCGCGACTTCGCGGCGATCCGCGAATTCCTGACGGGCAGTTTCGCCGTTGCACTGCTCGACATGCCATTCACGCTGCTCGTCATCGTGCTCATGGTGGTGCTGGGTGGCTGGATTGCTCTCGTGCCGGTCGGCACGGCTGCGGGCTTCGTCATCCTGTTCCTGGTTACCCGCGGACCGATGCGGCTGGCGATCGAGCGGGCCGCCCGCGCCAACCAGGCAAGGGAAGCGCTGGCGGTTGAGGCCCTCGAAACGGTACGGACCTTGAAGCTCGTCGGAGCCGAGGAGCGCTGGATCGACCGTTATTCGGCTGCTGCGGCCGCTGCCGCTGTATCCTCGGCACGGGTCAACACGCTGGCGGGTTCGGTGCTCGCAACCAGCCAGGCGCTCGTCACCCTGTCGGGGCTGGCCGCGGTGGTCATGGGGGTACTCTCCGTCCTGTCAGGCGCCATGACCGCCGGAGCGTTGATCGCCGGCATGATGCTGATCTGGCGCATTCTTGGTCCCATGCAAACCTGCTTCGTCATGCTCTCCCGCTGGGAGCAGACGCAGGCCTCCATCCGTCAGATCGATGGGCTGATGGCCCTGGAGACGGAGCGGCCTCCGCCGCTCGAGGCGCGCATGGCGCCGCCGGAGCAGGGCGCCATCGTGTTCCAGCGCGTGACCCTGCGCTATCTTCCACAATCCGAGCCGGTTCTCGCAGGCGCCAGCTTCGCGATCCAACCGGGACAGGTGGTGGCGGTGACGGGGGCCGAAGGCAGCGGCAAGTCGACCCTGCTGCTGCTGATCGCGGGCCTCTACCGGCCACAGGGCGGCTTGGTTCGGATCGACAGCCACGACGTACGCTCCTTCAACCCCGCCGTGCTCCGCCGCAGCATCGGCTGGGTGCCGCAATCGCCGGGACTTCTTTACGGCACCGTAGCGCAGAACCTGCGTCTCGCCCGCCCCAGCGCATCGGACGCAGAGATCCGCGCAGCAGCTGAAGAGGCCGGCGTGCTGGAAGCCATCGAGTCGCTGCCACAGGGCTTCGATACCCGCGTCGGCGACAACCAGAGTGGCCGTCTGCCTCGCAGCATCCTTCAACGGATTGCTCTTGCCGGCGCATTGCTGCGCGATGCACCGATCCTGCTGCTCGACGAACCTGTGGCCGGACTCGACGATGCCTGCGCGAAAGCGTTCACCGACGTCATTGCCTCGCGCCGCGGCCGCTGCACCATCCTCATGGCGACCCACCGGCCGAGTCACATCCGGCTGGCTGACCGTGTCCTTCGCCTGCGCGACGGACAGGTCGAAGAACTCGACCAGCAGACGGCTCCCGTTGGCCCCCGTCCCACAAGAGCCCCCATCGGCACGTCGCTGGCAAATGCCGCCTTCGCGAACATGTCCGTTGCCAACAGCTCGAAAGTTGCATGATGAGCAAGACCGCAACATCTCCCGCCAATGGCGAAATCCTGCCCCCGACGGCAGATCGCCGTATCCTACCGCGCGCCAATCGTCAGCCGCGCCCTGACAGCCATGTGCTGGCGCTCGAGGAACTGCGCGTTCATGGCTTGGAACGTGCCGTGGTTCTAGGCACAGGGGCTCTCGTTGCCTTAGGCCTGACCTGGGCGGCCTTGGCCCATGTGCCCGAAGTTGCGGTCAGCGTAGGCGAGATCGCACCGGTGGCGGCGCCAGCACCCATTCAGCACCTCGAGGGCGGAATCGTCGCCGAAGTGCTGGTAACCGAGGGCGAAGCGGTGGAGGAAGGGCAGCCCCTGCTGCGCATGAGCGATGCGGCGGCCCAGGCCGAGCTGTCGCAGGCCCGGCACCGGCTCGACTCCCTGCAACTCCAGGCACAGCGCCTTGCGGCGGCGGCAGAAGGCAACATCGTCGCTCTCGACCTGCGTGGTCGCCAGGGACCGACGGCTGGGATCGTCGCCCATGCCGGTGGCGATGCGCAAACCGTAGCGCCCCTGACCTCGAGACTCTTCGTCGAGCCTCAGCGCGCCGCGCTGAACGCGCGCCTGCGGGCGCTGGCCGACCGTGTTTCGGTTCTGCAGGAGCAGGTGGCACAGCGCCGCGGCGATCTGGCAACTCTGGCCGGACAGATTGCCGCCGTGCAGGAGCAGATGGAGCTGCACTCCAAAGAACTCGGCATTCGCGAGGATCTCGCCCGCAACGGCCTCACGACGCGCCTATCGGTCCTGGAAGCCCAGCGGCTTTTCATGAGCGCGAAAGCCGAGCATGAGCGGCTGAGCGGCCAGCGTGCCACCGCTCAACGCAGTCTCGCCGAAGCCGAAGCCCGTGTCGTCGAGACGCAATCGGCCGCGGTCGACGAGGCTCGCCAGGAAGCGGCGCGCGTCGCTCTGGAAATTGCCGAGACGACGGAGGTTGTCCGGAGGATGGAGGACCGTGCCGAGCGTATTCTGCTCCGCGCTCCCATCGGCGGAGTCGTGCGAGGTCTTGCGGTGCATCGTCCCGGAACCGTGCTTCCGCCGGGCGGACTGGTCGCCGAGATCATGCCGCAGGATACGCAACTCGTGGCCGATGTCCGGCTGATGCCGCGCGACATCGGATTCATCGAAGTCGGGCAGCAGGTGCATGTGAAGGTCCAGGCCTTCGACTACGCCCGCTTCGGCTCCGTCGAGGGCAGGGTGGAGCGCGTGTCAGCAGGCACCTTCCTCGACGAGCAGCGGCAGCCGCATTACCGCGCGCGCATTGCCCTTGAGCAGCAGCATGTCGGGCACGATCCGCGCTATGCGCAGCTCGTCGCGGGCATGACGGTTCAGGCGGACATCACCACCGGCACCAAAACGGTGCTGCAATATCTGCTGAAGCCGATCTATTCGGCCATGGCCGCATCCTTCCACGAGCGCTGAGCACATCCATGACCCAGCAACCCGACCTGTCCATTCCCTTCGACGCCAGCGTGGTCGACGAGGAGGCCCTGCGAGCCCTGCGTGCCGTGCAGCGCACGGTTCCCGCCGGCGATGGGGCCACTAGCGGCAATCTCGTCGGAGGAACGGAGGCGGTTGCGGCATTCGGCATGATGCCTGGAGCGCCATCCGGAGGAGGTATGGGTGGGACGCATGGCATCGCATCTCTTCCCACAGAGCCAATGTCCCGTCCGGTGGACGGGCCGCTGGCGCATCTGGACATCCCTGCTCAAGCACGCACATCAGTCATGCTGGATTCCGCGTTGGCTGAGACTCCCGCCCTGGTTGCGCGGGTCGCATCACATCCCGTTGCCTCGCCGAAGATCGCAGCGTCCCGCGGCTCGTCCGGTCACGTTCCTTCTACACCCGATTTTGCAGTCGCACCTGAGCACCTGACGACGCCGAGCACTCATCCGGACGAGCAGGTTACGATCACTCCGCCTGGAGCCGACGAGCCGGAGCCGGAAGAGCCGCAGGATACGGCGGCTTCTCCTCCGCTCGTGCAGGTCACCGATGCGGAAGGGCAGGAGGATCAGCCGATCTCTCTCGATCTCTTGGCGGCCCTGGCCGATACGGACGGATCAGAGGTATTGTCGATCAGCATCCTAGGGGTTCCCGAAGGCGCTTCGCTGACACGCGGCACACGTCAATCCGATGGCAGCTGGAGCGTCTCTCCCGTCGACCTGCCGCATCTTGCTCTCATTCCGCCTCCGAACTTCTCGGGCACCCTTTCTCTCACGCTACGCACCACCTCCCAGGAAGTGAATGGCGGCACGGCTCTCGTCGACGCAACCTTCCAAGTGCAAGTGCACGCGGTCGCCGACGCGCCCGACGTGACGGTCGCCAATGCACATGGCCAGGAGGACATGCCGGTGAGTCTTGCCGGCCTGGGCGGTGCATTGCGGGACACGGACGGCTCCGAGAACCTGAGCTTCGTGCTCAGCGGCGTTCCCGCCGGTGCGACGCTTAGCGTCGGCACACCGCTTGGCGGCGGTCGCTGGGCTCTCACTCCAGAGCAACTCGAAGGCCTGACCCTGAACCCGCCGCCGCAGGTATCCGGGACATTCACTCTCACGCTCACGGCCATCGCGACCGAGAGTGAGCCGGGCGTGCCGAGCGCCCGCACCTCCGCCTCTTTCACGGTAGGCCTGGATGCGGTCGTGGATGCTGGCGCTGTCGGCGGCACGAGCCAAGGAGCGGAAGATAACGCGATCCTGCTCCAGCCCGCCTTCGCCACGCCGGATGCGGACGGTTCGGAAACCTGGGCGGAATTCACCCAGGTCGCAGGTCTTCCGCCTGGAGCCTCGCTCAATCGCGGCTCCGAGATCGCACCCGGTGTATGGCAGGTCTCGACGGCCGATCTGCGCGCGGGTCTCGTGAGCATCCGGCCGGCTGAGCACAGCGATGAGGATTTCACGCTCACCCTGACAACGACGCTGACGGACTCTGCGAATGGCACCAGCGTCAGCCGAGTCGTGACAGGAACCCACACCGTCACCGTTACCGCCGTCGCCGATGCTCCCGTGGTGTCGGCGATCAACGCGTCTGGGGACGAGGATCAGCCGATCCCGCTCGACCTCTCGGCTGCTCTTGTTGATGTCGATGGTTCAGAGACCCTGTCGGTCAGCATCCTCGGTGTGCCGGCCGGCGCGTCTCTCTCGCACGGAACCCGTCGGCCTGACGGAAGCTGGAATGTGCCGCCAGCCGATCTGGACCATCTTTCCATTACGCCACCATCCAACTTCTCCGGCACGATCAACCTGACGCTTCAGGCCACGGCTCGCGAAAGCTCGAACGGTTCGACGGCGACGCGAAGCACCAACTTCCAGGTTGAGGTCGACAATGTGTCCGACGCACCGGAGGTCGACGTCCACGATGCCTCGGGGCAGGAGGATCGCTGGATCGCACTTAACCTCGCGGCTGACCTGACCGATACGGATGGCTCGGAAGCTCTCTCGATCAGTGTTCTCAATGTGCCCGCAGGCGCCACGCTTTCGCATGGTGTTCCCCAGGCCGATGGCAGCTGGAAGATATCTCCGGCCGATCTGGGCGATCTGTCGATCCTGCCGCCTCAAAATTTCTCCGGCACCATCGATCTGACCCTCCGCGCCACGTCCGTGAGCACGAATGGCGCGACGGCCACCACTGATGCCCCGTTCCAGGTGCAGGTCGAGGCGATTGCGGACCTTCCTGATGTGAGCGTGAAGGACGCGTCGGGAAAAGAGGATCAGGCGATTCCGCTCAACCTTTCTGCCGCCCTGACGGACACTGACAACTCGGAGGTTCTATCGGTCACGATCGAGGGCCTGCCGGAGGGGGCACGCCTCTCCGCTGGCACCGACAACGGCGACGGCACCTGGAGCCTCACACCGCCACAGCTCTCAGGCCTTACCGTCACGCCGCCGGCCGACTGGAGTGGCACCATGTCGCTCACCCTGGTGGCGGAGGCACGGGAACTTTCCAATGGTTCGACAGAAATCGTGCGCGCGCCCTTCAAAGTCGAAGTGGATGAGGTCGCCGACGCGCCGCTGATCGTCGCGCCTGGCGCCCGGGGGCCGGAAGATACGGCCATCCCGCTCGGTCTTTCGGCAGTGCTGAAGGATCAGGACGGTTCGGAGCAGCTCTCGGTCACCATCTTCGGCGTGCCTGCCGAGGCATCCCTGTCGCACGGCGTCCGTCAATCGGACGGCAGCTGGATCGTATCACCCTCCGACGTTCCGAACCTGAAGCTCACGCCGAAGGAGGATTTTTCGGGGACCCTGGATCTGCGTATCGAGGCGACGGCCACGGAGAGCAACGGCGAAACCGAGACCAGAAAGGTCGAATTCCAGGTGCGGGTCGATGCGGTGGCCGACAAGCCTGATGTTACAGTCACCAATTTTTCCGGTCGCGAAGACGAACCCGTCGCGCTCACGGGACTGGGCGGAGCGCTGAAGGATATCGACGGTTCGGAGAGTTTGCGCTTCCTGCTCACCGTGCCTTCGGGCGCGACGCTCAATGTCGGCACCAAGCGTTCGGATGGCCGATGGCTGCTCACGAAGGATCAGCTTGAAGGCCTGATCCTCACGCCGCCCGCGAACCAATCCGGCACGATCAATCTGACGCTCACAGCAGTAGCAACCGAGCGGGTCGGTGGTTCGACGGCCAGCAACTCGGCCACGTTCACGGTGAACCTAGATCCGGTTCTGGACGACGGCACCATCACTGGCTCCGCCACCGGCGATGAAGACACATGGATCACGCTCCATCCGAACTTCAATACGCCGGACGGAGACGGTTCCGAGACCTGGTCGGAGTTCACTTATATTTCCGGCGTGCCATCCGGAGCGACGCTCAATCGCGGCGTGTTGGAAGATGGCGTTTGGAAGGTTCCGACAGCCGCCCTCCAGGCCGGCGATGTGGCAATCCTTCCGCCAGCGCACAACAACCAGGAGATGACCCTCACGTTCAAAGCGATCCTGAACGATGCGGGCAATGGCAAAACCATCGACAAGGATGTGACGGGCACCAACGTGGTGACGGTCAACGCCGTGACCGACACGCCGAACGTGAGTGCCGAGAACGTAAAGGGGGAGGAAGATGTGGAGATTCCGCTCGATCTCTCCGCGAGCCTCGTCGATACCGACGGATCGGAGACGCTGACGGTCAGAATCTACGGCGTGCCGGCAGAGGCCTCGCTCACGAAAGGAATTCTCCAATCCGACGGCTCCTGGATCGTGGATGCGGAGGACCTGCCGCACCTCGCGCTCAGGCCGCCGCCGGATTTCTCAGGGACGCTGAATCTGAAGATCGAGGCGACCGCTCAAGAGAGTTCGACCGGCAAGACAGCCACACAGAGCATCGATTTTCAGGTGGAGGTCGAAGCCGTTGCCGATGAGCCGGGTCTGCGCGTCAGTCCGGCCGTGGGAGACGAGGACACTGAAATCCCGCTCAGCATCGCAGCCTGGACCACGGATCGCGATGGATCCGAAACCATTACGGGCTTTCGGATTTCGGGCATTCCGGACGGAGCTGCGGTCCGAGCTAACGGTGTTGTGCTGGCAATCGTCGATGGCAGCGTGGTGGTCGATCCTGACCTGGTGAACAGCCTGACCATCACGCCTCCCGCTCATTCAGACGAAGACTTCACCCTGAAGGTCGTCGCGATCTCGGCGGAGCCGAACGGGGACGACACCGAAAGCGAGCCACAGGACATCGTGGTCACGGTCCGGGCCGTGGCAGATGCTCCGATCATGAATGTCACGGGTGCCACGGGCGACGAGGACACCCCCATCCATCTCAATCTCTCGGCCACCCTGCCGGACGCGGACGGATCCGAGTCGCTCAGCTTCGTCATCTCAGGAGTTCCTCAGGGCGCTATCCTGTCCCACGGCACCTACCAAGGGACCCACAATGGCTTCGAAACGTGGTCGCTGACGGCCGCGGAGGCGAAACTGGTGACGCTGCGGCCGCCCGCGAACTTCGCGGGCCTCATCGACTTGAGCGTGTCGGCCGTCTCGCAGGAGGCGAGGGGCGGCGATCAGGCCGTGACCCGGGTGGACTTTCCGGTCAAAGTTGTCGCGGTGGTGGATAATCCCGCAGTTGGCGGTCTCGACGGGATTTCCGGCAACTGGGGTACCATGCACGGAATAGAGGATCAGCCTATAGCGCTGCACCTCAATCCCGGTCTCAGGGACAGCGACAACTCGGAGAAAGTCGTCGGCGACATTCTGATCAGCGGCATTCCGAACGGCGCCATCCTGCGGTTGGCAGACGGCACAATCGTCAGTGCCGATGAAACCGGTATCTACAAGATTTCCGCCGATGACATGGCCGGCGTAACGCTGACCATGCCGCGCGACAGTGACACGGCCGCTACGCTGACCGTCAAAATGACGATCGAGGACAGCGGCGGTGTGCGGGCCACGATCGGCGGTCAGATGGGAGTGGATCCACTCGGCGATGCCGACAAACCCGTCCTGACGTTCTCGGCGTCGAACGGCACCGGCCACAACAGCGCGAATCCGGACGAAGGTCGAATCCCGCTCCACATCACGGCGGTCCCCGGCGACAGTGACGGGTCCGAGACGCTGTATATTTGGATTCGGAACGTGCCGGACGGAGCGACTCTGTCGGCCGGCATTCCGGCCGGCGATAAATTATGGCTGGTTCCGGTCGAAGCTCTTCCGACACTCTCCATCCGTCCGCCTGCCGGATTTAGCGGAAGCTTCAATCTGACGGTAACGGCCGTTGGGGTTGAGCGGGAGGGTGACCAATCCGACTGGACCGAACTGGTTCCGGTGACGATCACCGCACCAGCCGGTGGAGGCGATGGCGGCGACGGCGGGTCGGGCACGACGCCTGGCGGCGCACCAGTCGCGCAGGCTCCCAAGTTGGAAGTCGCCGATGCAGCAACGGCCGAGGACGACAGCGTTGCCCTGTCGATCAAGGCTAGCACCGACGACACAGACGGCGGTCGGGAAATTCTCGGCATTCGCATCGAAGGCGTGCCCGATGGCGCGCGTCTGTCGGCTGGTGTGAGAAACCCCGCTACCGGGGCCTGGGTTCTGCGCCCCGATCAGCTGGATGGATTGACCCTGACGCCTACGGCAGATTTCTCAGGCACAATCAAACTCGATGTCATCGCAGTCTCCACGGAAGCCACAGGCAGCCAGACGACCACGAAGGCTGCACTGAATGTGAGCGTGGGCGCGATCGCGGATAATGCGGTCATCAGCGCCAACCCGTCGACGGGGTTGGAGGATTCGGCCGTGCCGTTGAATCTCTCCGTTACGACAGGAGATGGCGACGGGAGTGAGACCGTCACCTCAATCGTGATCTCCGATCTTCCGGCAGGCTCTCGTCTCGAAGGGACCGGCATCATCGATATCGGCAACGGAAAATGGTCGGTCGATCCGGCAAACCTCGCGAGCTTGCGCTTCGTGCCACCTGCGGACAAGTACGGAACCTTCGTTCTGAAGATCGAAACGACAACTCGGGAAGCGAGCAACGGCGATACGCAGGATACGAGTCGGATGATCTCCGTTTCTATCGCGCCGGCGGCCGATGCTCCTATCGTCATGGTGCATGACACGACCGGGCAGGAGGACGGAAGTATCAACCTCGACCTATCGGCGACCCTCACGGATACCGACGGCTCGGAAGTGCTCTCGGTGGTCGTCGAGGGATTACCGGAAGGCGCGCGCCTCTCGAAAGGCATCAACAACGGCGATGGCAGCTGGACTCTCACGCCGTCTCAGCTTGCCGGATTGACCGTGACGCCACCCGCCGATTGGAGCGGGACCATGAATTTGACCGTGCTGGCGCACGCGCGGGAGAGCTCCAACGGTTCGGTGGCCACCACGCGTACGACGCTCCAGGTACAGGTGGATGCGGCGGCTGACACGCCGGTTGTAAGCGCCCGCGACGCATCCGGTCTCGAGGACCAGCCGATCGCCCTGAACCTGTCGGCCGCGCTGACAGATCGGGACGGATCCGAAGTGCTGTCGGTTGTCATCTCAGGTATGCCGGCTGGCGCCATCCTCACCCATGGTACACGCCAGGCTGACGGAACCTGGATTGTGTCCCCATCTGACCTGCCGCATCTCGCGATCACCCCACCGCAGAACTTCTCCGGCACGTTCAATCTCACCGTGCGTGCCACGACTCAGGAGACCAATGGCGAGACTGCTACGAGCGAGGCGACTTTCCGGGTGCAGGTCGAAGCCGTCGCCGATGCGCCGGACGTGACAGTGCTCAGTTTCTCCGGCAACGAGGACACGGCGATCAGCCTCACGGGCCTGGGTGGCGCCTTGCGTGACACGGATGGATCGGAAAGCCTCACCTTCGTACTGAGCGGCCTGCCGGATGGCGCGAGCCTCAATGCGGGCACTCAGCAGTCGGACGGTAGCTGGCTGCTCACTCAGGCGGAGCTCAATGGGTTGATCTTCACGCCGCCACCACAAGTGGCCGGGCAGTTCACCCTCACTCTCACCGGCATCGCTACCGAGAGTGCTGGGGGATCGACTGCCCGCACCTCGGTAAATTTCACCGTAAGTCTCAATCCCGTGGCGGATGCCGGCACGATCGATGGTGCGAGCGCGGGAGGCGAGGATACCTCGATCGCGCTCAACCCGACCTTCACGCTTCAGGACAACGACGGCTCCGAGACCTGGTCGGAGTTCACGCAAGTCTCGGGTCTCCCAACCGGCGCCAGTCTGAATCGCGGTTCGGAACTCACGCCAGGCATATGGCAGGTTTCGACCGCCGATCTGCGCTCCGGCCTCGTGGAGGTCAAGCTGGCGGAGCATAGCGATGCGGATTTCACGCTGACTTTGAAGGCGACGATCACGGATTCCGGGAACGGCATCTCGGTGAGCCGGGAGGTAACCGGCACGCATACGATCACTGTGAGCGCCGTGGCCGATGCGCCAGAGGTGACTGCACAGGATGCGGCTGGGCAGGAGGACCACGCCATTGCGCTGAACCTGTCCGCGGCGCTCGTAGACCTCGACGGATCCGAGACCTTGATAGTCAGCATCCTCGGGGTTCCCGAAAGCTTCAAGCTTTCGCACGGTGAGGCACTGGGAAATGGCCAGTGGCGCGTGCCTGCTGATAGCCTGCCCGAATTGCAGCTTATCCCTGCGCAGAACTGGAATGGAACGCTGAATCTCACCCTTCAAGCCACGAGCACAGAGCGCTCCAGCCAAACGGCGACGACAACGACGTCTTTCACGGTAGTGATCGACGCCGTGAACGACGCACCCGAACTCGCGCTGACAGCACCGGATCATGTGACGGCTGGAGCGCCCCAGGCAGATGCGATCGGTCTCGTCGATGCAAAGGATATCGACAGTTCGCAGCTCCGTGGCGCGACCATCACGCTGTCGGGAGCGCAGGATAGCGACCGTCTCGACTTCGACGGCTACACCCTCCGCCACGAGGATGGGCGCATGATGATCGGCGATACCGGGATCGAGGTGGTGGGCGGTGGATATTCCACCGCCAACGGCACCCTGACCCTGAGCGGCAATGCTGCACCTGCAACTTATGCTGATGTACTACGGGCTCTGGTGCTGGAGAGTGGAGATGCATCCGGTCTCACTGCCGGAGCACGCAGTATCACGGTGACGTTGCAGGATGGTGAAGGTGCAGCCTCGACACCGAGAACGGTGGAAGTCGTCGTTGATGATCCGCCGCCGACCCAGTCGGCGGCTCATGGTCTCATGGCCGCTGCGGATTCCGGAACCACGCAGGATCTGGCGGGCTCCGACATTCTCCTGCTGATGGCGGACGGCGCAACCGACCTTGGCCATGGGGCCGTCGGTGCATGGACGGAGCAGGTCGAAGCCGGTGATGCCTCGGCCACGGGGACCCATTCCTCAGTGGACTTCGGCCAGCCTGCTGCCGACCACATTCAGCCGATCGACGATTTCCAGGTGGATACCGCACGGACGAACTGGTCGTGAGAGAACAGCCAGGGCGGGCGTCGACTTTCTGCTCGGGCTGACGGTCCGTTTCAGTTGACGCATCGGGGCCCGCGGCCTTAGAGAGAGGGGCTCAGGACCTGGGCGGATGTGCCATGTCCGGGAGAGGTGGCCGAGTGGTTTAAGGCAGCGGTCTTGAAAACCGCCGTGGGTGCAAGCCCACCGTGGGTTCGAATCCCACCCTCTCCGCCATTATCAGAGGTTAAGTTATTGTCATTGCGAGCATATTCGCAACGATATCTATGGCTTCCCCACCTTTTTCCCCACCTTTGCTGTCGGCTTGGCTGTCGAACCATCGCGCCTGCTCAGCCAGAAATCCGCATTCCTGGGGTACTTACGCCGTGGGCGGTGATTCGGGTTTCTTACCAGCCCAACTTATCTTCACTGCGACCCTTGAACTCTGCAGAAGCTCCGCCGTTGTCTTGGCCCAAAGAACCGAGGGAACGTCCATAAGCCTGCAGAACACCACCTATAGAGGGACAGCCCGCCATCGCGCCGAGGATGACCTTTTCCACTTTGACCGGTCGTGGGCTCCCAAGCCGACCGAGTGCGAGACAGGGCTGTCCAGTGCCAAAGCCTCGGCTCGGTATTGGGTTGTCAGCCTGCGCCCGCGCTAGCTGGTCAATCAGGCTCAGCCGCTTGTCCGGACCCACTGCGAGGGATAACCGGTCTTCAGCCGGTCCTAAACGGCCGCTTCCCGTCCCATCACCACTAGATACCCTGCAAAAAGAGCGCCCATTCGTCTGGCGCTCTAGGTGGGCCGCAGTTGCGACCGTCTCGGGGAAGCGCCCGTGCCAATAAGGCACTGGAGGGGACTGCGCCTGACGGGCAATAAACTGTAAATGCGAACAGCACTCTGTGTTACAATACTGATATCAATGGCATAGGCGCTGCAAGCCGGTTTGCCACGCTCAAATCTCAGGGGGTGTCCCATGGCTCTAACGGGACGCTTTGATTTCCGCTGAACTATGACTGGCCAACTCAGGCTGTGGGTCGAATACGACGCAAACGGCTTCTGGGACGTCCTCACGCGAAAGAAAACCTACTGTCGCCGTTGGCGCAAGGCAAACATCATGGACTTGGCAGCCCCAGAACTTCGTCACTTGATGGATGTGCGCTTCACGAATCCACCGGCGGTGCCGCCGCGGCAGAATGTGGTCCGTGGCCAGCTGGAAAAGGTGGGAGAAGAGCACGAAGAGGCGCTTAGTAAGTGCGTACGGCCCAGCCCAACGGAGAAGGCACAAAGCCTGACCTGCTCCCATAATTACTAGAATTGTAGGACGGCTATATTGCTGCGTGTTAGCCGGCTATCGCTAGAGCGTCGGATCCAATTGTGGACTCCACTTTTGGGTCCGACGCTCACTTCCTCAAGCGGCGCATCATTAGCTGCGGAAAACTAGTCCCAGTTTTCCGCACGGTGCGCTAGCAGCGACGGAGCTGCGGCTGACCGGACGCATTCATCATCATGCGGCCGTTCCGGTCGTAAACGTAGCAGTAACCCGGAGCAGCCTGGGCGGTCCGAGCACCTGCGGCCGTACCCACCGCCGCACCGCCGACCCCACCAACCACTGCCCCGACAGGACCCGCGACGAGCGCCCCCGTTGTGGCTCCTGCTGCGGTTCCGGTGGTCGTGGGAGAACACGCTGCCATGGCTACGCAGGCACACAGAGCTAAAGCGAGCTTGTACATCTGCCGCTCCTCTTCTGGATGCTGGTTTCCAATCTCTCCGCGGGCTGTCGACAGCCTGCGAAGGGTCACCTGCTAACGTGACAAAGCAGGCATGGTTGCCCAGGATCGGGCTTCCAGTGGGGGTTACTCATCAGGTCCAGTGTTCGAGCCGAGAGTAGGTCAGGCGCGAAGGCGTGGAGAGAGGGTTGAGTACTTAAGCTTAGCTGCCATTGACATGCACTCGGGCTGTCCATTTAATCCGCCCCCCTGCCACCGGTGCCCGATATGCCAGAGCAAAAAACTATTTCGATTGAAGAAGCAGACCAAGTCATCCAGCTTGAAGAAGGCCACTATCTCGACGTTAAGCGGGTTGAGATAAGGCCCGCGAAGCTGTCGGAATCGGTTTCAGCTTTTGCCAATACGTCGGGCGGAGAACTCTTTGTTGGCATTGCAGAGGACAAGAGCGGGGCTACCAAGACCCGTCGGTGGGCAGGATTTCCAGATCAGGAGGCTGCGAACGCGCACATACAAGTCCTCGAAAGTATGGGGATACTCGGTAACCATTATCGCGCTGTCTTTCTGTCGGCTCCTGACCGTGAAGGTTATGTGCTGCACCTCACGATCCCGAAAACGAAAGACATCCTCAAGGCTACGGATGGGCTTCCCTACGTAAGACGGAATGCTCAAAATCTTCGAATCGATACAGAGGATGGGTTAAATCGGCTCCGTTTAGATAAAGGCATTGTCACGTTCGAGGATGAGACCCTTAACATCAGCCCGAAGACAGTAACAAACTCAAAAGTCATAATCGATTTCGCTCTCTCTGTAGTACCAAGCGCGGAGCCGGAGGATTGGCTTGAAAGCCAGTTTGTACTTAGCGAGGGGAGGCCGACAGTGGCAGGCTTACTTCTTTATGCGGACGAGCCTCAGGCAGCACTTCCGAAACGTTCCGCAATCAAAATATATCGGTATCGGTCGAAAGAGGATGAGGGGACCAGAGACACCTTGGTGTTCGATCCTATCACCGTTGAAGGATGCATATATGATCTAATCGCCCGAGCTGTCGCAAAGACAAAAGAACTCATAGAGGGAATGAAAAAGCTTGGCGTACATGGCTTGGAAGACGTCGTGTACCCCGATGAGACGCTGCATGAGGTAGTAACGAATGCGGTTCTCCATAGAGATTACAGTATCACTGCCGATATACACATCCGGATTTATGACAACAGGATAGAGATCGAGAGTCCTGGTAAGCTGCCGGGGCACATAACAATCAGCAACATCCTTCGTGAACAGTCCGCTCGGAACCCGAAAATTGTGCGGCTCATCAACAAATTCCCGAACCCTCCTAACAAGGATGTTGGCGAAGGTCTGAATACCGCATTCGAAGCTATGACCAAGCTACGGCTGCGTGAACCCGAGATTGAGGAGCGCGAAAACTCGGTCGTTGTTCATATTGCACATGCGCCGTTAGCTTCACCGGAAGACACGGTGATGGGATACCTCGAAACACATGATGAGATTACGAATAGTATTGGGCGCGATCTAACCGGGATACGGTCTGAAAATACAATGAAAGAGGTATTCTACCGGCTAAATAAGAGGAGCCTCATCGAGCGCGTTCCCGGGAAAAGAGGCAACGCGTCCGCTTGGCGTCGATACACCGGTGAGGTTGATGAGTCTGAAAATGCGGATGACTAGGCCACCGGTGGCCTAGTCATCCAATTTGACGAGGGGCTGGAGGCTCTACTCCCCTCCCTGTCCGGGAGAGTGGAGGGCGGTGTGGCCGCCCACCTGCTTGGTCTCTGCCCGCAGTCGCTCCTGGACGGCATCGAGCCTGCCCTCGCGCAGAAGAGCCAGGATGTCATCAGCAAGGTCGCGCCGTCCCTTGCGGTAGGCGGCCTGACGGCGGCGCGCCATGTCTCCGGATTTATGCTTCATCGATGCCTCCTCTTCCATCGCACGCGGCTTAAGGCCAGGTGGCTGCGCAGCACGACACGCGAAACCCCTGCCTCCAGGCGCGCATCAGGCCCTGCCTTTCGACGGCAGGCGGAGCAGGTTCCCGCCCTCGGCAAGGCTGGCATTCTCCAGTAGCGCCTCGGCCATCACCCGCGCGTAGAACGGGTTGAGCCGGAAGACGTCGTCCATCTCCGTAGGCATGTACTTCATCGTGCCGTCGATCACGATGAGGCCATCCTCGTCGGTGTCGATCTCGATGCCGGTGTCGAGCGCCAGCAGCGCGGCGCTCTTGGTCAGGTAGTCCTTGTTCTCGGTCATGGTCATTTCACCTCCTCGTGTTGGAGTGCGGCGTGCCGCTGCGGCCCGAGGCCGTCTGGCGCAGAATGCTTTCGACGAAGCGCCCGAAGACATCGTAGGCGCGCCATCCCCAATCCTCGGGCGCTTGCAGGTAGCGGGCTGCGATCCGCGCCTTGATCCGAAGGCCGTCCGGCGTGCGGGTGGGCGTAGCCAGAATGGCATCTTCGATGTCGGAAACCTTGTCGCAGAGCCGGTAGAAGGCTTTGTCCGGCAGGATACCGGGATCAGCCTGCAGGACAATTTCAGCCGCATCGACGCGGGCCTGGGTCTTGGTGTGCTCGTCCATGAGCAGCAGTAGCGCGGCGTCGGGATGGGCCTGGGCTGCGGGCTTGGTTAGCGTGCGAGTGGTGGAGTGGAATGTGCTTCGAGCCATGGATCAATCTCCTGTTCGTAAGCGACAATGACAAGGGAACGCAGACCAGAAGGCGGCAATTGAGATATCGGTGATATCACTATGTAATAAGGCTGCTCCCTCATTAACGAGATGTCAACGATGAATTTGATATCACTGATGTGCCGTGCTAGATGAGAGGCGAGACCCCAATGGCCAAAGAAAAGGTGATGGCACCACAGCGGATCATCCTGAGCATGCCACCTGATCTCAGGGAGCGTGTCCGCGCCTTTCGGTTCGCAAAGAAAATCAACACTGAGGCGGAAGCCATCCGAGCCTTGCTCGATCAGGCGCTCGCAGCGAACGGCTTCGGAGCTGCGGATCAGCCCAAGCCGCGAGGGAAGAGAAAACCCTAAGCGGCCCTTTGGCCGGTAGACGGAGAAGACAGGACAGATGATACTTAGAACAAATAGAGAACTAAAACCGGCCAGCCATGACAGAGTACGAAGCCAATACTCGTAAAAACGAGAAGAAAACGAGGGGCGGGCGACTATTCGAGCCAGGCAACTCCGGACGTCCCAAGGGCTCGCGCAACAAGGCGACGTTGGCCATGGAAGCTCTTCTCGACGGCGAGGCGGAAGCCCTGACCCGCAAGGCTGTCGAGATGGCGCTGGAAGGCGACACGACGGCGATGCGGCTGGTGATGGACCGGATCATGCCGCCCCGGAAGGATCGGCCCGTGATGTTCGCCCTGCCGAAACTGGAGACGCCCGCCGACGCGGTGAAGGCATCCGCTGCTCTCGTCGCGGCGGTCGCGTCCGGCGACCTCACACCCTCCGAGGCAGAGGACCTGTCCCGGCTCGTCGACCGGTATGTCCGAGCCGTCGAGGCTACTGACATTCTGGAGCGGCTGGAAAGCCTCGAAGCGGCGAGACTGAAATGAACCGAACTCTGAAGACCCGGACCCGCCGCCTGGAACAGGCATCCGCTGCCAGTGACGAGAAGCTGTATTACCCCGTCATCCGCGCGACTGACACAGCAGACGCTGATCGGCAGATGGAGGCCTTGTACGCATCGGGTGCTCTCGATGGCTGGGGAGACCGCCCGATACCGGTGGTGCGGATCATCGGTCGCAAGCCGGAGGAGCCCAATGCGGCATGATGCTGCCGACTGGATTGGACTCTTGGCCGTCGCCATCGCGCTGCACGGCTGGCACCACGGCTTCCGGCCCATCTATCCCGGCGATATCGTCGCCCTGGCCGTGATCGGTCTAATCCTGGCCTACTGCATAAGGGGCCCGCGAAAGCTCTCCAGACAGGAGAAGGCGAGCGAGCGCATCGCGTTTCGTCTTGGCCAGGCGCTGAAGCGCGTTGTCCAGCCCCTCTAACGCTTCGCGTGTGCCGCCCGCCCGCATCAGTTCGGCCAGCCGCTGCGCCTTGCCTTTCGTCATCCGGTCGGAGAGCATCTTCGCGTACGCGCCATCAGCGGGGATGGAGGCCGCCGTGCCGAGCGCGCCCGACTGTGACGCAAGCGCTCGGCACGGCCGAGGAGGTGAGGTTGCGGCTGACCTCAATGATCAGGAATCGCCTTCTGTGAGTATGAAAAAAGTCTCTGATTCAAAGCGTACTGAAGCGGCATAGAAACTGAGTTACACGCACTACTGCGCGGAACCCTTGCTGTGTATGGCATAAGGCTGGTCGATGATCTGGTTCTTGTATTTAACAATGGCAAGCTATGGCGATCAGCCTGTGCCAAGTGAATGAAAAGTAAACAAGAGGCTACAGGTTCTATCTGGAAACTCTCTTGGCCATCGAAAGTGTTGGAATTTGGCCACAGTGTCTTGAAGAACCGACCTAACTGCGTTGAAAAGCACGACCATTCGCTTGATCGTGAACACCCCATAGATAATGTGGCTGCAACGACAGGGCACTCCAGTCGTCCTCCTGGTGAGTTCGAATGAAAACGGGCCGCCAGCTACTAGGGGAAAAGGGGCGTGTTTGAAGGCTTCATTGAAGCTGCCGAAGCACAAAAACCCGGCCCCCCAGGGTCTCGAAACTTTGGAGGTTTAACCATGAAGCTCGCTAAGAGCCTCTTCCTCGGATCGGTCGCGGGTCTCGCGGCTGTCGCCGGGGCTCAAGCCGCCGACCTTCCCGTGGCCAAAGCTGCGCCGGTCGAATACGTGCGCGTCTGCTCCACCTACGGCGCAGGCTTCTTCTACATCCCCGGCACCGAAACCTGCCTCCGCGTCGGCGGCCGTGTTCGCGCCGAGTTCCGCTACCTCGAGCCGACCGATCGCGCCCAGGATGCGATCGGCTT
This sequence comes from Microvirga sp. VF16, assembly GCF_016864375.1. Classification (GTDB taxonomy): domain Bacteria; phylum Pseudomonadota; class Alphaproteobacteria; order Rhizobiales; family Beijerinckiaceae; genus Microvirga. Next base: position 2,935,376 of record NZ_CP069354.1, read on the forward strand.
CCGTGCTCGTGGCCGCATCCAGCTCGATGCCCGCACTGCCACCGCTTACGGTCTGCTCCGCACCTTCGTGCGCTTCGAGATGACCCGCGACACCGGCGTCTATGGCTTCAGCGCCACGACGGCCAACGTCGACCAGGCCTTCATCCAGTTCGGCGGCCTCACCGCCGGTCGCGTCGTGTCGTTCTACGACAACAGCGACCTGCCGACGGGCCACTTCGGCACGCTCCGCTTCTCGGACGCCCCGACCGTGAACCTGTTCGCCTACACCTTCTCGTTCGGCAACGGCTTCTCGGCCACGCTGTCGGCTGAAGAAGGCCGCTTCGCTGGCACCACCTTCGCTGGCACCTCGGTGTTCGCCGAAGCCGGTCAGACGATGCCTGACATTGTCGGTAACCTGAAGTACGCCGGCACCTGGGGTTCGCTCCAGCTCTCCGGTGCTCTGCACCAGCTGCGCAGCGACAACCTGGTTGAAGTTGCTCCTGGCATCTTCGACTTCCCGGACTCCGAGCTCGGCTGGTCGGTCTCGCTCCAGGGCTCCGTGAACCTGCCGATGCTGGCCGCTGGCGACGCCCTCTGGCTCGCCGCGTCCTACGCTGACGGCGCGCTCGGCTACCTCGGCTTCGGCTCGTCGGTCACCGTCGGCTCGCTCACCGAGTCGGTTGTCGACGCTTACGTCGGCGTGGACGGCGACATCCACACCGGCGAAGGCTGGTCGATCGCCGGTGGTCTGCGTCACTACTGGACCCCGACCATCCGTCAGAACGTGTTCGGTTCGTGGGCTCGTGTTGAGTACCCGAACGTGGCTCCGGCCGTGTTCCCGGGTGGCCTCGGCATCGGTGTTGACTTCACCGAGTGGCGCGCCGGCACGAACGTGATCTGGTCGCCGGTTGCTGGCCTGGACCTCGGTGTCGAGGTTCTCTACGCCAACATCGATCCGCGCGGTCCGGATCCGGTCGACCTGAAGAACGACGTTTGGGAAGGCCGTATCCGCGTTCAGCGCGACTTCTAATCGGCTTGTCCTGATCGGATGAGAGAACCCCGGTGGCAACGCCGGGGTTTTTCTTTATCTTGGGGTCTCGTGAACTCGGAAGGGATAATGTGACAAGCAACGTGTTTGCTCTGCAGATTTCCGCTCGGCGAAAGGAGATGAAGTTGTCGATGCGAGGTCTCGCACACGCCACTGGCATAGCCGCCTCGACAATCTCGCGGATTGAAAGTGGGAAGCTCTCACCAACCCTGGACAATGTCCTGAAAATAGCGGCTGTGCTTCAACTCGAACCTCATTTAGCGGACAATAATCAAAGCGAGGCCAGCACGGAAGCCAAAGTCGCTGAAGATCACCCGACCAGGATGAATCACGAGCTGATTACTTACAGGAGAATAGCGACTACGGTTCTCAAGCCGGGAACTCGACGGGATGTCAGCAATTTAGCAGCGCGCAATGGCTACACGACTGCAGTTCTGCTAAGAGGTATTATCGAACTCCGGTCTAGTACAGGGATTCGAGAGAGGCTAACGCGTGGTGCTACGATAAATTGTCGCCTTATTACTCGTCATGAATTCTATTTGATTGCTATTCAGGAAGCTGAACTCATCTGGATAGTTTGACGTTACAATCCCAAAAGTGGACGCCCCATCACTTAGGTTAACGAGACAAGAGATTAGATCCAGACAAGAGGCTGGTATTTGTAAGTATTCGAGCGCTGGTGAGGCTTGCTTCTGAGTGAGTTTTACTCAATAGCCGGCGTGGCGTTCCATAAGTCTGTCCGAAGACTTTTCGAACACTTCAAAACGTGTTCCATGTTGCGTGTTATGCGAAATTACGGGTGGCCGGAACTCTTCCGCCAGCAGGGCTTTATTTCCGCCGTCCACTAATTAGCATCTTGGAGATGCCATGCCTCGCTTCTACCTTCACATCCGCCGCAAGGATCGGGGGATGAGTTACGACGAGACCGGCCTCGATTACCCGGATGTGGAGATGGCCTGGGGCGCAGTGGTGCGAGCGGCCCAACACCTCAAACAGGTGTTCGCAGCCCGAGGCCACGATCCACGCGACTATGCCATTGACGTCGCGAATGATACAGGCGAGGTGGTTTTCCGCCTGCCGTTCTCCGAACACTTGAGGCCGTCTTTGCCGCAATCGCACGCCGCCTACAAAATCGTCGGCAGCAATGTTGGCTGGCTGATTTTCTGCGACGATGAGTTTGTCGGAGGCTTCCCACAACGGTCCTCGGCTGAGTTGTTCGTCTGGGAGATGGTTGAGACCCGATGCGCCGAGCACAAGGCGTCGCAAGTCCTGCTCGAAGGCGAATTCGGCTGCGAGAAGCACCTTTGCCGCTGCTTCAAGGAAGCGCCGTCCGGAACACGGCTGTCTTAGTCAAAGACGCTGATCGCTAAGCGCCCGCTTGTTCGCCGTGCTAGACCGAGTTCCGCGAGCTACACGAGCGTTCTTCCTACTCACGAAGAAGTAGCTTCCATCCACGAATCTGCCTGTCGGAGCAGACGCGTGGCGGATCTCCGAAGATTTGCCAGTAGCCGACCCGAGCTCCTGAGCTGATTGTCCAATACCCGACTGTCAGCGGGAGAACAGGTGGTGTCTCATCCTCAACCAGCCAGAGGATAATAGGTGTGCCGTCGCGTGGCGCAGAACTGGCCGGAGACCAGTCCCCTGTGGACTCAATCGTCATCCCGCACGCGCCGCCAGCGGCGCTGAGAGCGGTCATCGCCCCGGTCACGCTGGCGATCAACACGCCGTTCATAGATGCGTCGTCCGTATCCATCGTCAGTGACGATGGTGTCGACCCGGGTGTGAACACCGTTGGAAGAGTTCGAGCTAGAGTTTGAGGACGTGTTGCCCGCTTGGGCCGGAATTACGAGGGCGAGGGTGGCCAGCATTGAGAAGGCGAACAGGTGCTTCATCGGGCATCTCCTGCTTCTGTTTGGTCTGCGAGGGCGCCATATCTGGCCTGAACAGGCGATGAAGCGGCCAGTCCATCGCTAGTCTGATCGGGAATTACGATCCGAGGGCGCGTCCAACCTCATCAGCGGCCCTCCCTTGAGGCGGTCACACGGGCGAGTTCCTCCCGGATCAATCGCGCCGTCTTGGGGCCAATGCCCGGCAGCGTGTGAATGTGGTCCGCCATAGCCCGGAGCCGGTCCAGGGTCGTGACGCCCTCGATCCGCAGAGCCTCCCAGGTCTGAAACGGCAAGCTCAGTCCCCGGATCGATCCCCCGATGCATTCCCACCGAGGATTAGGCATTTGCTTCACCTCCCGCCTTGATGTCAGGAAGCCCAGGACGGCGGCATGGGCAGCAAGCGTGCGAAGATCTGGCGGATCTTGCCGTAGCACTCGCACGCGAGCTCTTCGAGACCAGCCCGGTCCGCGATGATGATGCCGCCGCGCTGCTGGGTGATCAGGCCTCGCGTCTGAAGCGTGCCGAGAGCGATGCTGATCGTGGAGCGTTGCACGCCTAAAAACTCGGCCAGATCGGCATGGGTCAGCGGCAGAACGTCCTCATCCACCCGGTCCCGTGTGTTCAGGATCCAGCTGCAGCAGCGGGCCTCCGCCGTGTGGATCGCATTGCAGGAGGCGGTCTGAAAGGTCTGGGCCAGCAGCGCCTCAGAGTAGCTGAGAACCAGCCGTCGGAGCGTGGCCCGGGTGCGCATGGCCTGCTGCATCCGGTCGAGGGCGATGCGGGAGGCGGTGCCGGGAACTTGCACCTTATAGCGCCCGAAGGCCTCCCGCGAGACAATGGCACTGATCAGGCCGAACAGTCCCTCGCGCCCGAAGGACGCCACCTCGACGAACTGGCCGTCCTCCATAACGTTGATCAGGCCCACGATGGCATCATGCGGGAAGTAGGTGTAGCGGATGGTGTCGCCAGCTTCGTAGAGGATGGTGCCCTTCGGCAGGATCACGACCTCCAGGTCCGGCTCAAGGTGGGCCAGATCCTCCGGCTCCAGGGCCGCCAGGAGCCAGTTGTCTTGGTGCCGTGGTAGTCTCTGGACCTGGGCCATGGCAGCGCCTCCGACCGACGCATAGACCAGCAACCCATCCGATAACGCCGGAAAGGTGCAGTACGGTCCACACGTGGCTTGCCTGCTCAGGCAATCAGCAGAAACCCGTCCAGCCGGAGAGACCGAGCGGGCCTCTTTTCCTGAGCCGGACTTAGCAATGCACCCGTCAACGGTCTGCCTTCTCGCCACGCTCCGGACAGTCTCATGCACACGCGAGGCTGATACGTCGGGTGGGCGGAGGCGGGATGTTATGTTCCAGGAGCGGGAAAGACAGTGCGAGATCGATGCCGTTGAGGCCGAGGCGACCCGTCAGGTCAGACGACTTGGCGTGATCCTGGCTCTGTTAATGGTCCTGGCTGTGCTCGCCCTCGCCGTGGTGCTGGGGCAACTCTTGGAAATCCCATGGCTGTCGTACAGCCAACAGGACCCCGCTTGATGAAGGTCAGAGCGGAATCAGTGCTTCCGCATGAGCCGGTCGAGGATCATGGCCGCGAGAGCAGACACAAGCGCGCAGACCGTGACAGTTCCGATCAACTGCGGAACGAAATGCTCGACCAGGGCGTCGGGGGTGTAACCGGAATGAGCGTGACTGAGGTGCCGAATGGTGGCGAGGAAAACGCCTATTAGGAAGCCGAGGACGGCGGCCATGGGAATGCTCCACGGCTCCGCCGCTGCTGGTCTCTTGCGAAGGCTCGTCTTCATTGTCACGGACGTCCCCGAACAGCAGCGCAACGTAGATGCCACTGCGATACCACCTCGGCAGGCTGACTATCATAAGTTAGGTTAACGGGAAGGATGCGGCTTTTATTCCCTACTCGCAGGTGACCAAGTAGTTGTATTGGCAGAGCCCTGACCTGCGGCTAGATAGCGGACCAAGACCTTAGCAATATCGATGCCATCCTGAGGTCTTAGCCGAGCAGCTTGGCATCGCCTTGGATTCAGAGACCTCGATGCGCTGCTACTTTCATCTCGTGAACGGGCACGAGAGCATCCCGGATGATATCGGCATCGAGGTCTTGGACTTGACCACGGCCGAGGAAATGGCCCTGCAGGCCATCGAGGATATCAGGACCGAGGCAATCGAACTCGGCGCATCCTGGGAGGGCTGGCGGCTCGATATCGTGGATCCCTCCGGCCGGTCCCTCCTGTCGATCCCCCTGAATCCCACTGTCCGCTGACCGCCTGACAATTGTCAGGTGCTCTAAGCCACGGGCGATTCAACCATCTGGGGCGTGGCCATCTGCCGGAGCACGGCAACGATGGTGTCGGGCAGATACGGCTTGGCGAGGAAGGCGACTTTGTCCGACAGATCGTCAGGACCGGGGCGCTCCCGGCCCGAGGAAATCACGACGCTGACGCCGGGCCAACGTTCCTGGATGGTTCGCGCCAGCTTGAGCCCGTTCATGGAGCCGGCTGGCATTTCAATGTCGGTGACCACCACCTGAACATCGGGCCGGGCTTGGAGCACGGTCAGGGCCTCGTCGGCATTGACCGCCTCGAAGACCTTGAACCCGGCCTCATCCAGGAAGTCGGCCATGAACATGCGCACCAGGGTCTCGTCCTCGACCACGAGGACGACCATCCGGGGTTCGGACACAGACATATGAAAAGCGATCTACAAACGGATTCAGAGAAGTCTCAACGGAGAAGGATGACCTCAGTTCCGCTGACCAAGGCATTGTCCACACAGGCTTCTCGGAAATTCTGGATGATCTTTCGCGCCCGTGCGAGGCTGATAAAGCGAGGGGGTTCGGAGGTAACCCATGCAGGATGAGCGTCACGACGAACAGAGGCAACGCGAGAAGCTGACGGTCGCTCAATTCAGTTTGTTCGGGCATGAGAAAAGGACCCGGATCATCCTGCTCGTGCTCGCCCTTCTGAACGTGGCCATCCTCGCTTTAGTGGCCGGATACCTGTTCAATGTGTCTTGGGACCCTTACAGCCCCGCCCGTCATCTCTGGTAGCCTGTTCGCCTCATGAACCGTCAGGGTGGCCGAGCACTCCGCGCTGTTCCTTGGCTTGCCAAAAGCGGCTTCCACGAAGTTGATTGCCTCTCGGCAACGGTATCTGCATCGCCCGATCCCTGGCAAAGGCAGAAGCAAGCCGGGTTAGGCTGCAAGCCTCGCCTGAGTTGGATGGTTGGGACGGTGGTTTGCCAAGCCACCCAGGGACCCTCGGAGCTTACTCGCTGATCTTCTTCTTGGAAGGTGCGCGACGCTTGGGTGTTGAAGCCTTGGCCGGAGCCGTTGCGGTCTCCTCCAGCGCTGCAGCTGCTTTCGCGGCGGTCTTCCGCCGCTGCTGGCCGAGGCCACTGCTTCTGGCGAGCTCGGAGCGCTTCTGCGCGTAGTTTGGCGCGACGATCGGATAGTCACCGGGAAGTCCCCACTTTGCACGATACTGTTCGGGGGTTAGCCCCAGCTTTCCAAGATGGCGCTTGAGCGTCTTGTACTTCTTGCCGTCTTCAAGGCTGATCAGGTAGTCAGGCGTGACAGACCTGCGGATCGAAACAACGGGCTCGGGCTTCTCAGGCTCCAGTCGCTTGGGAGCGACTAACCCTCGAAGCGCCGCATGTACGGACGCGATCACGGCCGGCAGCTCGGCCCGATGAACTGCATTGTTCGCAACATACGCTGAAACGATGTCGGTGGTGATGCTGGTGAGATCCAGCTTCTGCTGTTCTGCCTGATCCATAACTCATCCCATTGCCGGGTATGGTGCAATCAGTTCGCCAAATACGTTGCGGGGTCAAGCATCTGGGCACGTCAGCACCTGCGGACGGTAATCCACCATCCCGGCTGAGGCGGCAGGATCGCACCCCGGGTCGTGTCGACAGGCACCGATCCGAACCACGACCGCTCGACTATGGTTGAGAGTTCGCTCGCTACACATCTGATTGACCCGCCGCATCACGTGCCCATACTGGCACTGATGAAGCGCCTCATCAGTTATATCCGCAGCTCCCTTGCCAAGCGTCGGCCTCAAGACGGCCTCACGGCAGTCGAGTACGAAGCTGTATGCCTGATCGCGTATGAGGGCACAGCGGCCTATGCCCGCGCTCGGCAGCAGGCCTTTTATTGCCGGGCCAGAGGGAGCGAGCCGGGCTTTAGGTTTTGGTCAGCCGTTGCAGGCGAGATTGATCGGCGGGCGGGTACCAGCGCTAAGCGAGCGGACGAACAGTCGAGATAGCATAGGATCGCCGACGCGACGGCAGCCTATCGGCGCTCCTCGTCTGCCGCCAGCTCGTCAAGGTGCTGGGCCGCCTCGAACAGGTGAAACTTGGCTTCGAGGAGCGAGACCTGCTCGGCAAGGGTGCGAATCTTCTCAGCCTGCTGGCGATACTCGGCCGCCTTGCCGGGGCGGAACGCATACATGACTCATGCCTCCGATAGAGTTCCTCGCTTACCAACGGCCAAAAGAGGCCGGGGTTCGCTGTTCCATGAGCGGCCTTCAGCGAAATTCTCAGAGGGCCTGCATGGTCCTGGATCGGCAGCGGCGGGAGCTTAATTCTATAGCTTGTACCAGGCGCCAGTTCTCGGAAGGAGGTTGAGATGCCTCGCTTCTACTTTGCCATCCAAGGCCTCTCGATCACTGAGGTTCTCGGGCGGATCGATCTGCCCAACCAGGCCGACGCCCACAACGAAGCCGTGAAGGCCGCGCGAGCCTACCGAGCCGCCATGTTGCGCCAGAACATGGACCCGATGCATTTCGCCATTGTGGTTTCCGACCAGAGCCACCAGGTGATCGAGGTGATTCCCTTCCGGGCAGTCTGAGCAAGGTGGCGGCGCGAAGCGCGGGTGCCTCGCGAGAGCTTGCTCCTCTCGTGACTCATAACGTCGCCTTTCGAATGTTCGCGACCTTCGTGCTGTCTCTGCCCGACGGCGGCTCTTCAAGGGAACTTGATACGGGCGAGTTCCTTCCGGACGACCCGCGCGGTCTTGGGGCCGATCCGCTCGAGCCGTTCGAGCCGATCCGGCCATGGCCCTGAGCTGGTCGATGGTGGTGATGCCGTGCTTTTGCAGCCCGTCCCAGGCATGGCGGGGGGACGCAGCCCTGTGATGGGGCTGCTGACACAGTCCAGTGAAGGCATCGATCCCCTCCAGCCGGCTCGGGTCCTTGAAGCCGTACCGGTGATAGCTAGGCGAAAGGGATGTCGGGGCTGCGAGGAAGCGCGGGGCTGAAAGAGGTAGCGAGCGGCGGATTTGGGTTAGGGGTTCTACATGGCGTCTCGGACGATGACGGCAGCCGGTTGAAAGGGCGTGTTGAAATACTCCCGCCCAGGAGACCTAGTCTTCCGACGCCCTCGAAACACATTGATAGAATTCGTGAAGGAATAGATCGACGCATGCCGACGTTTGGCGATCATGCATCGTCAGACGACTTCAGGATAAGCTCATGCCTCACGATCAACATTCACACGACATCTCATCTGAACCTGCGGCTGACAATAACACCGAGCCGTCGTTCCAGCGTGCGTCGATCCTGTTCGTTGCTTCTCTCGGCACCTTTATCGGAGCAAGCCTTTGCTCGCCAGCCTCTGACTCGACGGCGAACCGCAACATTTCTTGGGACGGCGACAGGAGTTGTCATCATGGGCCGGGAAACGATGGAGCACAGGGTTGAGCTGGTTGCTCGGGCCATCCAGGAAGCGCAGCCCCAAGCCTGCTCATGGGACGCCGAAACTGCGATCCGCAGAGAGCACTTCCGGCAGTGTGCCCGCAATGCGATCAAGCTGCTGGACGACGATATTGGCGTTCTTCTGCTCGCATTAAGAGAGGCCACAGCGGAACGGCGGCTATTAGAGCCGCTGTTCAATCCCGCTCATAGGTCTGCGGCAGGAGCTGTTGATACCGCTGACGGATGATCCCGTAGCACTCACACGCGGCCTTCTGAAGAGCGGGACGGTCAATGACCGTAATCATGCCTCTGCCTTGCTGGATGAGGCCCTTGTCCTGCAGCGTGCGCGTGACCTCGCTCACCGTCGAGCGCTGCACGCCCAGCATCTCGGCCAAGAACTCATGCGTGAGAGGCAGCTCCGCCTCACCCACTCTGTCCTGAGACATGAGAAGCCAGCGGCAGCAGCGGGCCTCGACGCTGTGAACGGCGTTGCAGGCAACAGTCTGGAGCGTCTGCGCCATCAGTGCCTCGGTGTAGCGCACGACCAAGTGTTGGATCGCCGGGCGAGCTGCCATGGCCTCTTGCATCCGGGAGAGGTCAATCCGCGATGCCGAGCCGCTCAGTTGGACGATGTAGCGCCCGAAGGACTGGCTGCTCACAAAGGCGCTCACCAGCCCGAACAGGCCTTCGCGGCCGAACACCGCCATCTCGGCCGCCTTGCCGTCCCGCATGACGGTGACGAGCGACACCATGGCATCATGCGGGAAGTAGGTATGCGTGACAGTCCCTCCGGGCTCATAGAGGATCTGCCCTCGTTGCAGTTCCAGGACGGCCAGGTGCGGCTCGAGATAGGCCAGATCCTCTTTCGCCAGAGCGGCCAGGAGCCGGTTGTCCTGGTGTCGGGGTAGTCTCTGGACCTGGGCCATGGCAACGCCTCCTGCAGACGCCTAAACCAGCAACCCGTCAGATAACGCCGGAGAGGTGCGGTATGGTCCTAACGCCTCTTCATTCGAGTTCGGCGTCACGCGGTAACCTCTCCGATCCAATCCTATGGCCCGTGCCATCGGCTACCGCCTTCGAACCACACTCCCGGAGGGATTAGCCCGCCCGAGCCATGTTGCTGCCACGTTCGGGGCAAACCATCCGACCAGTTCTTCATGCAGTATTGAGTCATTGGCCAAAGGGCTCGGGGGAGTTCGTCGGTTATGGCGCACGAAGTCATCGTCATGAAGCAGCCGCAGTCCGTCGCCCCTCGCACTGTTCCGCACATCACCACCCTGCTGATCTGCCGCAACACCGTTCTGCACGCCGGTCTCAGGCATATCCTGTCCGACACGCCATTCGCCCTGGCGGACGATGTTGTCGATCCAGCATCGGACATTTCGGCTTTTGCCGGAAGCGAGCCCGCTCTCATCCTGCTGTGTGAGAGCCTCTCGCCCGATGAGTATCTGGAAATCCTTGAGCCGCTGAAGGCGCAGTGTCCTGCGGCACGGGTGGTCGTTCTGGCCGATCATTTGGAGCCCAACGCTGTCGTGCGTCTGTGCGAGGCCGGGCTGAACGGGCTTTGCTCGCCAGCCATGGATGGGAGCAGCCTGGTCACGGCTCTGGAACTGGTGATGGCCGGTGAGACCTTCCTCCCGGCTGCTATCGGTCTGGCGCTGCTCGAACAGTTGTCCCGCCGGAGCCTGCCGGACGCTCAGGTGGTCAAGGCGACGCCGATTGCCGGGCCTGCGGGACGGTTGTCGGATCGAGAGGCCCGGATTCTGCAGTGCCTGATGCAGGGCGACTCCAACAAGATGATCGCACGCCAGCTTGATATCACGGAAGCGACCGTCAAGGTCTACATCAAAAGCATTCTGCGAAAGGTCCAGGCGGCCAACCGCACCCAGGCCGCCCTGTGGGCGCAGCAGCACCTGCAGCACTCCGGTTGAGGCGGCAGGATCACACAGCCGGACGCTAGACGAGACGGCTGATCGTTGAAGCCATGGGCCGCTTTCGCGAGAGGCGACACCGCGAGGAACCATCTCGACGAAATGTAAGATTTTCTCAGCTCTGTCGGCTACCCGACTGACGCCTGGAGCAGGGGATGAGTACGCAGGGCAACCGGCCCGTGGTTAGCAGCGGCGGGCCGCACCTTGGAGCGCCCGTTGAGACAGGCGCTTTCTTTTTAGCGGCGATGCTTGCTCATCGGTTGGGGAGAGAACCCATCCACCCTCACATCAGGCACCGGATCGATGGGCCCGCGGAATTTCCAGCGCACCCAGGGACCGTCATGAACTCCCGGCTGATGAGCCGGGAGCCTGTGCTCGTTGCCTGAAGTGCTGCTTATGCGACGCGACTGAGGCGCTGGGCCGTTTTGTCGGCCTGCACGGTCACGGTGCGGGCGGCCGCGTCGGCCATCTGGATCATCAGCTCGGCGATGCGCCGGCTGTTCTCGACCGTCTGTTCCAGGTTGTCGCGCACAAGGGAGGTCTGAACCTCGACCAGGTCGGTCATCGACCGGCAGCGGGCGAGCGCCTGCAGGCCATCCAGGTTGCGCTGCAGGCGCTTCTGGCTGCGCTCGACCGCCTCGCGCGAGACGTCCTGCAGCCCGCGCGCCAGGGCGGCCGCGGATTGGGCCACAGCGCGCAGGTTGTGCGCCGCCTCTTCACTCAGCCCGAGCGCGACCACATCGGAGCGGCCCGCCAACTGCGAGCCTTCATCTGTCGAGCGGCGGGTCAATTTCGAGAACGCGCCGAAGCTGGTCTCCACCGCCTCCTGCATGGCTTGGACAATGGTCTGAGTGCTTTCCACACCGGCCCGCAGCGTATCCGCCACGTCTTCCGTCACCCGTTGGACGGCTTCGGCTTGGTCACGGGCATGTCGGGCCTCAGCGCGTTTGGTGTCGTCAAAGTTCGCCATTTCATCCTCCACTCTCTCAGTTACGGCATGAACTTCCTCGTCGCTCAACACCTTGAGCACGGCGGGAAGCAACTCCATCCTGTCGTCGCGGATGTGCTGCTGGAAGGCTCGTCTAAGCTCGGTCACTCGGCTGATGAACTCAGCGCTGTTCTTGGGCATGCGCTCCAACTCGCCGAGGAGCGCGGCCGTTTCCTCATTGTCGTTGATGGCCTCTCGCAGAAGGTCGTGCATCCCGTGTCGCGTCAGCACAGGAAAAAGGTGTTCTTCCTGAAGGCCGGCGAGAAGAACCAGCTCTTCCTTCAGGTCTGCGAACAGTCGCTCACGGGTTTTGAGCGCGGTGTTGGATGTAGCGAGAAGCTTCTCGAAGAGTTCGTTCGCCTTGTCCGGCGGTGTTTGGGGGAAGTATCCGTTCGTCGTCATGGTCCCTCGCAAGTAATCGAAGAGAGGGTCTCAAGCGCTGCAGCTTGGACCCTGGCCTGTGACACTGGTATGTCGGTTGCCCCAATACGCGCGACACACGCCGCTTGAGCAGACGAAGCCACAAAGCTTTCTTAGGCGCCTACCGCTTTGTCGCGTGTCCACCGGCTACGGGTGTTCAAGGGCTCTTGCCCGAAGTTCGGCCGCGCCAGGCGACCTATTCTTGGTTGTATTAACGCAGGTAATTCATCAACAGCGCGGTTGTTCCGACCGATTTCATCCGGCAGAGCCCATGGCGGCTCTGTCAGCGCCCAAGTGTCCGATGTCCTGACCGTCGGCCAAGGCCAGCCAGTCGGGCTGCCAGTGTTAGCGTTTAAACGCATCCCGTAGGAAGCCTCCTCAGGCGCGGCTTCCTGCTGATGGCACCGATCCTGCCTGCAAGTGCTCAAAAGCCGTCAACGGCCAATGTCCTAAACCTGCCGCAGCAGCACGAATGGCCGTTTTCCACCGCCGAACTTCGGCAGGATTGAAGGCTTTTCCGGCTCTGAAGTTTAAGCGTTTAAACGCATGTGCGCGGCGGCACCGCCAGCGGCGATTTCCAGGCTTCCGGCTACCACCTACCGGCGGACGCGCTTTTGCCGCTGGTGGCCGGGCATACGGAATCTTCTGAGCTATTCGGCAGCGAGGGTATGGCCGGACAGCTCTGTGAACTCTCCGTTCGCGACGGCGGTCCTTAAACGGACGATCCGGGCGCTGTCCTTGGCGCTCTCCTGGACAGTCAGCCTTGCCGCCCGGCCGATGGTCGACCGCAGCGCGACGACGGCCGAGCCCTCATGGCGCATGCTCAGCAGCGTGGACGGATCGTGTTCCTGAGCGAGAAGCCGACGCGCTGCCGAGAAGAACGGCATGGAGGACCGGCACAGCTCCTGGCTGTCGAGGAGGGCGGCGTAGCGGCCCTGGCTCACGGGACGAACCACGATGTGCAGCGTTGGAATGTGTTTCATGGGGTGCTCTTTCTGGAGCTCGCAGCGCGGGTCGCGGGGTGCGCCGTCACGGTTGAACCATCGCCTTGTGATGGCTGGTGACGGATGACGCTTGGTGACGCGATTTTCGGCATTAGCGCCTATACGCGTACGCGCCTGTGCGCGTTAAAGGGGGAATGACGGATTACGCGTCACCAAGCGTCATCCGTCACCCGTTGAAATCGACTTGTGTTCCTTGAGGCGAATGCCACGCCATCCACGTGCAATCTTGGTCTTGTGCGGCTTGAAACCCGCGCCGCATGGCAGACGCGAAGCTCTTGGCCGTTCCCGGCTCTTCACCTGCCGCAGAAATGGCCCGATGAAGGGGATGACGCTCGTGCCTGTCGAATGCGAGCGGCCAAAGCGATGACTCCAACCCGCGAAGGGCTCATCCTGAACGCGGACCGCTCGATCGGCGCAGAGCGTCATGGATGACACGGAGCAGCGGCTTCATCCCCGCACCCCACATGGTAGATGTATATGTGTACCTCTGGTGAGACCGTGAGAGGGGCCAAAACACGCCTCACGGTCTCATGTGGAGTACCGTGAGCGGTAATTTTCTTTCGTGAGAGGCTGAACTGTCCCTCTGGTGAGACCGTCTGTACCTCTGGTGAGACCGGTTTTAAATTTTTCATCGTCGGGTCGCCAGCCCATGAAGGCTCTCGATGCGCGCTCGGCGGTACGGTCGCAGGCATGGAGCGTCAGGCCGTATTCGGTTGCATGCCGCTCCTTCCGGTCAAAATGGCCCTGCTGTCGGCATTGGATGAACCCCTTCCGCTCCAGCTCGATGAAGGCGCGTGCCGAAGTGGCCTTCGAGCAGCCGACCTGTCGGGCGGCATCCCGCGCCGAGAGCGCAAGGCGTCCGTTGTTCGTGCCGTTGTAGAGAAGCGCCAACTCAATGAAGACGCTCCGCTCGACGGGCGAGAGCGAGCGCCACGCGGCCGATTTCAACATGTAATGCGGCAGAGACACGAAGCGCTCGGTCGTAGTGCTCCGGCCCTTGTGGTTGTGACGTTTCGCCATCTGAATGCCTCGCAGTGGCCCTGGCTTCTAAGAGCTGCGCCTCTTGGAGATGGATGAGAAAAGCAGCCGGAGTTCACGCTCCGGCTGCTGCTCGTCTCTGGCTAGGATGCGTCATCCGTAACGAGGCCAGCGTCCTGGGCCGCCGCCAGTGCCTTGGCGAGGGCCTCGGCGAGGGCAGGGAGGTGGCGAACCGAGAGGGTCAAGCCGCTCTTGCCGGGACGCAGTTCGCCATTCGCGTCGGACCACCACGCGCGGCAGTCCACGATGGTCTGGCCGTTGTAGGTGTCGAGACGCACACGCAGCGTCTCGCGAGAGTTGCGCTTCCACTCGGCCACGGTCATGGGGAGATCACGCATCATGGCGCTTCTCCCCGGCGCGAACGACCTTGAGCACCTCGACCGCGCTGCGCAGGACGTAGCGTGCGTGCGTGCCCGCATAAGCCCCGGCGTGTCCTTCGGTGATCGTCTCGACGACGATGCCCTGGCGGCGCAGCCGGAAGACGTAGTTGCTCCAACGCGGCGCGGGCTGATCAATCGGTGTGCAGCCCATGTCGGCTGCCTGGATGAGCTGGAACAACGCCCATGCGAAGCGGCCGACGAACTTGCGCTCGGGGCCGCCATCCACGACGGCGTGCAGTTCGATCACGTCGTTAGCGCTCATCGCCTACCTCCAGACGAAAGCTGGCAAGTTCGGCAATGGTACGGGCCAGCGCCAGCGACAGGCCGTGCTTGGCGGCGAGCTTGATCACGACGCGGGAGTTGACGGTGGCGTTGCCGGAGACGGCGTGGCCCAGATTAGTAAGCTTGCTCTCAGGCGCAGTTTTCCGGTGGCGGGCAAAGCCCACCGTGGTATAGTCGGTCATTGCTTAGAAATCCTTGACTTAGCCCGGCCATTGCGCCGGGCTCTTCGTTGCTCAGGCGGCGGTCGGCTTCACGACCGGCAACGACGCGAGATAATCGCGACCATCATCGACGGTGATGACAATGCGGTCGCCCATGCGCCGGGCCTTCAAGCGGCCTTTGGCAATTTCGTCGTAGATGAAGCTGCGGCTCTTCCCCAGACGCTTAGCAAATTCCGTCGGGGAATAAGCAAAACGCTCGGACTGCTGTTCGCTTTTGTTCAACGAGTAAGCCTCCTTGTCGATCCGGGAGTAACCCCGGCGTCGCGTCCGTTCAGCTACAGACGCGCCACGACATTCGCTGGGCGACTGGGATTTTTAAACACGACTTAAAATTTCTCGCGCTTTGCGCCCAGCGACCCCACGAAATCGAGGAGGAACGGGATCGCATTCTCAGGCTCCATCGGGGCGATGATGTCCAACGTCTCTTCGTAAAGTTTCTTCACGTTCCTGGGGCGTAAGTCGTTGTTGAGGCGAATGCGGTAACCCGACAGCTGCTTGACGAGTTCTGAATCGGACTTGGCGGACTTTGCGGACTTGGCGTGGCTTAGAGCGAGGCCTCGTATTTTTATTTCCTTGGCAACACGACTGACGGCCTCATTATCGAGCCAGCCGTGCCTATCAACGAGATGATCAATCAGGGCCGATGCTGCGGCGAACACAGTGTCGAGGACAATCGACTTGTCGGGTCTTTTCCTGACCCCGCCCCTTTGCGGCTTCAGAAAATCGACCTCATTGCCGTCGCAGAGGTTCTCGATGTCGCCCCAAAGGGCCAGGAGCGGCTTTATGCAGTCGAGGCCCGCCTTGCGGGCGTTCAGATACTCGATGACGGCCTCCAGTGCGGCCATCGCGTTCTGCTGCTTGTCAGCGGCAGTCACGGCTTGACCAAAGCCCCGGCCAACTTCTGCAAGCCGCTCGAAGAGTCGCGTTTCACGCTCGAAAATATCGATCAGGCGCTGTCGTACCGTCTCGTCGTCCAGCTCGCCGCTCATGGCCTACGCGCCTATCCCTTCACCGTTCGCCGACCGATGGGGACTACAGCTCCATTTGCGCCCGGCTCGCAGAACCGCGCCCAGGCATCCATGAGCTGCCGCCGCTTCTCCAGGGCATCGCCGCGCCGGTAGGCCCGCTCGACGGCATCGCCGACAAGGTGTGCCAGAGCCGCCTCGGCAATCTCACGTGGGAAATGCGTGCGCTCTCCGGCCCAGTCGCGAAAGGCACTGCGGAAACCATGCACGGTCACGTCAACCTTCATCCGGCGCAGCACCATTTCGAGAGCCATGCCTGAGAGAGGCCGCTTGTGCTTCAGTCCCGGAAACACGAATTCGCTGATCTGCGCCTGCTCCATCTGCCGCAGGATTTCGACCGCGCGATCCGAGAGCGGAACCCTGTGCGGGCGGCCACCTTTCATCCGGGCGGCGGGCACGGTCCACAGGCGAGCATCGAGGTTGATCTCGTCCCAGCGGGCTCCCAGCACCTCGCCCGAGCGGGCAGCCGTCAGGATGGCGAACTCCAGGGCGCGCGGTGCAATGCCTTCTCGCTCGCGTAACGAAGCCATGAAGGCGGGCACCTCATCGAAGGGCATCGCCGCGTGATGGCCGCGCGTGAGCTTCGCCCGTTTCGGCAGCAGGGCATCGAGATGGCCCCGCCACCGGGCCGGGTTCTCGCCGACCCGCTGCCCGCGCGCTCTTGCGAAGTCGAGCACGCGCTCGATCCGGCCCCGCAAGCGCGAGCCGGTCTCGGGCTTCGCCGCCCATAGCGGCTTCAGAACCTTGAGAACATCCTCAGTCCCGACCTCCGCGACTGGCTTGGAGCGGAGCGGCTCGCAGTAGAAGGTGAGGGTCATCTTCCACTGGGCGCGATGCTTGGCGTTGCGCCAAGAGGATGACATGCTCTCAATCAAAGCATCGGCTGCCTCACCGAACGTCATGACTTTGGGCTTGTCTCGTGCCACGAGGGGATCGATCCCCTCGACGAGCATCTCGCGGGCGACGGCCGCGCGCTGGCGGGCTTTGGCGAGCGGCACGTCCCGCAGGGAGCCAAGCCCCATCTCGCGGCGCTTGCCCTTGACCTTCCACATGAAAACCCACGAACGGGCACGGCTGGGAGAGATGCTGAGATACAGGCCTCCGCCATCGGAGTGCCGTCCAGGCTTGGTTAAGGTCGCCACCTCTCTGGCGCTGAGTTTGTGAAGCTGCTTGGACATGTGTTGGCCCCACGCTTCCCCACCGAGTACCCCACCCGGATGACTGGATTCTAGCGGACACGCTCGGACGCCGGAAGACGTAACCTATTAAAGATGCTGGTCTATTTGCCGCACCTTTGGACGCTCATGGACGGGGAGGGGACGGGGTTTGGCGGACACCCTCTCCGCCATCTTCGAGACGAGATTCCGTTACAGTCTTGGGTTGCAAGCGGCTCGTTAACCAAGCCACCTCAAAATGCCCGGTGAATCAACAACGAGTTGTCCATGGGTGGTGCTCGCCCCCTGACGGACCATCAATATTTGCATCGCGGCGGATCGATGCACATTAATGTATTGATTCAACAGGATTATTTCTCGGACCTCCTCATTTTTCAACTTCCTCGCTCGGTGAGGGCGCTTTTCCGACATCCGCGGCCAGGAGGCAGCTGAAGCTGAAGCAAGATTGAAAGTTTTGCTTTCATCCAACTGATTTGACTGACGATTTTTCAAATAGAAACAATATTATGAGCGTTCCAGCTTTGCCATTGACAAGCGCGGCCATTTAACTTTCCTTTAAGGGCTCCAAAAGCATTTTGCGCGATGCCCGAGATCATCGGGCGCGCTGCCATGCACAGTGCGGATAATAGAATGCGAGGCGATATGCATTGTAATCGCGCAGAAGCGACGGCCGGGGCGAAGAAGGGAACCCTTCTTTCCTCCCATCAGCGGACATTGCTCCGCATCGCAGGCGTGACCGCGATTGCACTGACCGCTGCCAATTGCTCCTCCAACGTCCGAGGCGGTATCGATCCGAAATACGGCGTCGCCCCGAGTCCGAAGGTTGTCGCGGACGGCCAGCCCATTCCGAAAGGCGGCGGCCGCCAAATGGTCGGAAAGCCATATACTGTGGCTGGCCGCACCTACGTTCCCAACGAGACGCCCCGCGCCAACGAAGGCTTGGCGTCCTGGTACGGTGCGAACTTCCATGGCCGCATGACGGCGAACGGCGAGGTCTTTGATCGCGATTCGATTGCGGCTGCGCATACGACCATGCCGCTGCCCAGCTACGCGCGCGTCACGAATATGCAGAACGGCCATTCCATGATCGTCCGCGTGAATGATCGCGGTCCGTTCCACGGCAATCGAGTGATCGATGTCTCCGAGCGTGCTGCCGCGGCCCTTGGCTTCCGGCAGTCCGGGACCGCGCGAGTGCGGGTCGAGTATGTCGGGCGCGCTTCCACGAATGGCAGCGACGACCGTATCCTTCTGGCCAGTCTGCGAACGGACGGACAGCCTGCAAGCCTGACTGGCTCGGCTCCGACCATGATCGCACAGGCTGCGCCGCAGTCGAGTGCGCCGCGCCAGGCCATTGCCCTTCGCACCTACGAGCCGGATAATGGGGCCTACTCTGCGCCAGTTCGCACGACGCAACCGGCCGCTATGGCAGGAGCTGTCGCGAGCAATGTACCGCTCCCGCCTGAGCGTCCGTTCGACCTCGGAACGATACCGGGTGCAGCGAGCCCGGTTGCCCGAATCAGCGCGGCGGCTCCTGGGACCGTTCCCCCATCGCGCCCTGTCGTTGCGAGCCTCTATGAGACCCCGGCAGGCAATGGGCCGGCAGGCTTCCAGCGGAATGGCGCATACACGGCGACCAATTCATCCAAATTCGTGCTTCGGTAGCTCGACGAACGTCCCTCGATCGGATCACTGTAACATCGCGCACGCGCCGGGAGGGCGGGGCGTTGATTTGTTATTGACGCGCCACAGATTCGGGGTCTCCTAGGGGAAGATCCTGGAGAATCTGACGATGCGTCATGTTAAGATCGCCCGATCCCTGGCGGCGATTGGTCTTGTATGGGGTGCTGTTTCCCTTGCCGTTGTCTGGTCGCGAGCGGCGCAGGCGCAGAATTTCCAAACATCAGCGCCCACGGCCATCCTCATGGACGCCGACAGTCATGCGGTTCTATTCGAGAAGAATGCCGATGAACTGACCGCACCAGCCAGTATGGCCAAGGTCATGACGGCCGAGGTGGTCTTCAACGAAATCAAGAGCGGACGTCTGAACTTCGACAGCGAGTTCATGATCTCGGAGAACGCCTGGCGCAAAGGAGGAGGGGGGTCTGGCGGCTCTTCCATGTTCGCCAAGGTGAATACCCCTGTCCGGCTCGAGGATCTGCTGCGAGGTCTCGTCGTTCAGTCCGGCAACGATGCCGCGATCGCCCTCGCCGAGGGGATCGCCGGGACGGAAGACAACTTTGCCCGCATGATGAATGAGCGGGGAAAGCAGATCGGGCTTTCAAAGTCGACGTTCCGCAACGCGACGGGCTACGGGCACCCGGAGCAGAAGGCCACCGTTCGCGACTTGGCGAAACTCTCCCTTCACGTCATCGAGACATACCCGGATCTCTATAAGATGTTCGGGGAGCGGGAGTTCACCTGGAACAAGATTCGCCAGCAGAACCGCAATCCCCTGCTGTTCATGGATATCGGCGCTGACGGGCTGAAAACCGGCAATATCGACGAAGCCGGCTACGGGCTGATGGGGTCGGCTGTTCAGAACGGGCAGCGTCTGATCGTAGTGGTGAACGGCCTCAGGACGGCGAAGGATCGCGCGGCGGAGTCCCGCAAGCTTCTGGATTGGGGTTTCAGGGCCTTCGAAACCCAGCAGCTTTTCGCGGACGGGCAGGTTGTTGGCGAAGCTCAGGTTTTCGGTGGGAACAGACGGTCGCTGCCGCTTGTGTCCAAGAAGCCTGTTCGTGTACTTGTGCCTCGTGGGGAAAGCGAACGGGTGACCGCTCGCATCATCTACACCGGTCCTCTCAAAGCCCCCGTCCAGAAAGGCGCCGAGGTGGCCCGGCTCCAGGTCAACCGCGGTGACATGCAGGCTCTCGAAATGCCGCTTTACGCCAATGAGGATATCCAACAGGGAACGCTGAGCCAGCGGGCTCTGGATGGCCTGCTGGAATTCAGCACAGGCTGGGTGCGCCGCGCTTTCACGAGCGTGATCGAAGGCATTTGATGGCAGGCTGCTTCATCACGTTTGAAGGCGGGGAGGGTGCAGGCAAGTCGACCCAGATCGCGAGGCTTAAGAACCGGCTCGGGCAGCTCGCCCAGCCGGTTATTGTCACCCGTGAGCCGGGCGGCTCGCCCCATGCCGAGGAAATCCGCGCGTTCATTTTAGGCGGGCACGCGAAGCATCTCGGCCCCTTCGCGGAGGCCCTGCTGTTCGCCGCCGCCCGCATCGATCACCTGGACAAGACCATCACGCCGGCGCTCAGGAGTGGGACCCACGTCCTGTGCGACCGTTTCGCGGATTCGACCCGGGCCTATCAGGGCTCCGTGGGCAATATCGACAAGGGCTTGATCGACCAGCTCGAGACGGTGACCCTGCAGGGCGTGAAGCCCCACCTGACCTTCATCCTCGATCTGCCCGCCGAAGTCGGGCTCGCCAGGGCCGGAGCGAGACAGGCCGGGAAAGGCGAGGGGGCGGATCGGTTCGAGGAGGAGGATATTTCCTTCCACCAGTCGCTTCGCCAAGCCTACCTGTCCATTGCCCAGGCGGAGCCGAAACGGTGCGTGGTGATCAATGCGGACCAGGATCCGGATGAGGTCGAAACTGCGATCTGGACGGCCCTGCGCGAACGTCTGCCCCCAATGACCGAGCCTGCGACGAGGCCTCTCGATGTCGCGTGACGATCAGGATGTGGCCGAACCGGATCGGCTTGAGGGCGCCCCACACCCCCGGGAGCAATTCGCCTTCTTCGGCCACCGGGAAGGCGAGGAGGCCTTCCTGGAAGGGCTTCGCAGCGGCCGCCTTCATCACGCCTGGCTGATCGGGGGCGCTCAGGGCATCGGCAAGGCCACCCTGGCTTATCGCGTCGCCCGCGCCGTTCTCGATCCGCATAAAAGCGACGACCGAGCCGTTTCAAGCCTCGATGTGTCCGCCGACACGAACGTGGCGCGCCAGGTGGCGGCCCTCTCGCATCCCAATTTCTCGGTTCTGAGAAGGGCTCCGGCCACCGACAAGAAGGGGCCTTCGGCGACCATTCCTGTCGATGCCGTCCGCAAGGCGCTCGGCATGTTCGGCTCGACCGCGGCCGATGGCGGCTATCGGGTCTGTATCGTCGACAGTGCCGAGGACCTGACGATCTCGAGTGCCAATGCCCTGCTCAAGGTGATCGAGGAGCCGCCGCCGCGCTCGCTCTTCCTCATCGTCAGCCACGCGCCCCAAAGAGTTCTTCCGACCATCCGTTCGCGCTGCCGGCGCCTTCTGCTCCGCCCGCTGGAGGACCAGGACATCAAGGCGGCCATTGCCTCGCTCGGGTCTCCCTGGACAGATGTTCCGCGGGACCTTGTGGACCAGGCGCTGCGCTATGGCGAAGGCTCGGTCCGGCGCACCCTGGAACTGCTCGACGCCGAAAAGGTTGCCTTCATCGATCAGGTCACCCGCCTCCTGAACGGATTGCCGAAAACCGACACCAAGCAGGTCCTCGCTCTGGCGGAAGCGCTCTCGCGGCGCGATGCGGACGACAGCTACGAGCTGGCTCTCGAAACCGTACAGCGCTGGGTGTCCGAACGGCTCCACGAACGGGCAGGGCTCGGCGCGTCCCGCCTTGCGCCTTTGGTGGAGGTATGTGAGAAGATCGGCCGTTCGGCGCGCGAGATCGACGTCTTCAACCTCGACCGCCGGCCTTTCATCCTGACGATGTTCGACGATCTTGCCGATGCGGTTCGGCGGGCGGCCTGAAGCCTCGGCGTCGGAAGGATCTTTGATTTCAGGGCTTAGGATTCGACATGGCCGACAAGCAGAAATTCTACATCACCACGGCTATCTCGTACCCGAATGGGGCTCCCCATATCGGTCATGCCTACGAGGTCGTCGCGTCTGACGCGATCGCGCGCTTCAAGCGCATCGACGGCTATGACGTGTTCTTCATGACCGGCACGGACGAGCACGGCCTGAAAATCCAGCAGACAGCCGACAAGAACAGCACGACTCCGAAGGCCTTTGTCGATGAGATGGCTGCCAAGTTCAAAGCCATGGCCGATCGGCTCGACTGCTCCTACGACCGGTTCATCCGCACCACGGATGCCGATCATCTGCCCTCGACCCAGGAACTCTGGCGCCGGATGCAGGAGAAGGGCGATATCTATCTCTCGAAATATTCCGGCTGGTACTCGGTCCGGGACGAAGCCTATTACGACGAGAGCGAGCTGACGAAGCAGCCCGACGGCAGCTGGCGCGCGCCCACGGGAACGCCGGTCGATTGGATCGAGGAGGAGAGCTATTTCTTCCGCCTCTCCGCCTATCAGGATCACCTGCTTGCCCATTACGAGGCCAATCCGGACTTCATCAGCCCGGAAACCCGCCGCAACGAGATCACGAGTTTCGTCCGTTCCGGCCTGCAGGACCTCTCGATCAGCCGCACGACCTTCAATTGGGGCCTGCCGGTTCCCGATGCCCCGAAGCACGTCATGTATGTGTGGATCGACGCCCTCAATAATTACGTGACCGGGTGCGGTTTCCCGAACGAGAGCGATCCGCGCTGGCACTACTGGCCGGCGGATGTGCACATCATCGGCAAGGACATCGTGCGCTTCCACACGGTCTACTGGCCGGCTTTCCTGATGTCGGCGGAGCTGCCGCTGCCCAAGCGGGTCTTCGGGCATGGCTTCCTGCTCAACAAGGGCGAGAAGATGTCGAAGTCGGTCGGCAACGTGGTCGATCCGTTCGACCTCGCCGACACCTACGGCGTCGACCAGATCCGCTACTTCTTCATGCGCGAAGTGCCCTTCGGCCAGGACGGGAACTACTCCCACGAAGCCATCGTCAACCGCATCAATGCGGATCTGGCGAACGACCTCGGCAATCTGGCGCAGCGGTCGCTGTCGATGATCGCAAAGAACTGCGACGGGGCCGTACCGCAACCGGGCGAGTTCACCCAAGCCGATCAGGACATTCTCTGGCTGGCTGATGCCTTGCCAGGGAAGGCGAGGGCGGCGATGAAGGACTTTGCCGTTCATACGACTCTGGCTGAGATCTGGGCGGTCGTAGCCGAAGCCAACCGCTATTTCGCCTCCCAGGAGCCCTGGGTGCTGCGCAAGAGCGATCCGGCCCGCATGAACACGGTGCTCTATGTGACGGCCGAGGTTCTGCGGGCGGTTGGCATCCTGGCCCAGCCCTTCGTGCCGACGGCTGCCGCCAAGCTGCTCGACTTGCTGGCAATTCCGCCGGAGGGCAGGGCGCTTTCGGCGGTCGGGCCGGACCATCGTCTGGTGCCTGGGACCGCTCTTCCGCAACCTGCGCCGATTTTCCCGCGTTATATCGAGGCGGAGGCGTCCTGACGCTTCCGCTTTGATCGGCCCTCCGGGGCCCTCAGCGGAAGCGTATGATGTTCACCACCTTCATGTTCGCGACCGGTGTCGAGAACAGTAACCCAACCATCAACAATGGCCGCACCCGCATCGATCAGATGGAGAAATGCGGCCATTACACTCACTGGCGGACGGATTTCGATCTCCTCGAGGACCTCGAGATCCAAGTCCTGCGCTACGGCCCCCCGCTCCATAACACCTTCCTAGGACCCGGGCGTTATGACTGGTCCTTTGCCGATATAACCTTCGACGAAATTCTACAACGCAACATCATTCCGATTGTCGATCTGTGCCATTTCGGTGTCCCGGACTGGATCGGCAATTTTCAAAATCCGGATTTCCCCGATCTTTTCGGGGCTTACGCCGAAGACTTCGCACGCCGCTTTTCCTGGGTTCAGCTCTATACCCCCATCAACGAGATGTTCATCTGCGCCCAGTTCTCGGCGGCCTATGGCTGGTGGAACGAGCAGCAGAGCAGCGATCAAGCCTTCGTGACGGCACTCAAGCACATCGTGAAGGCCAACGTGCTGGCCATGGAGCGGATTCTCAAGGTTCGTCCGGATGCCCTGTTCATCCAAAGCGAGTCCTCTGAATACTTTCACGCAGACAACCCGGCGGCGATCAAGCCGGCCGAGATCATGAATGCCAGACGATTCCTGTCCCTTGATCTGAATTACGGCAAGCGGCTCGACTCGGAGATGTACGAGTTCCTGATGGACAGCGGCATGACTCGGGACGAATACCATTTCTTCCTCAGCCGCTCGTCCCTGCGCCACCACTGCATCATGGGCAACGACTACTATGTCACCAATGAGCACAGGGTTCAGGCTGATGGGATGACGAGGGCGGCCGGCGACGTGTTCGGCTATGACGAGATCACGCGGCAGTACTACGACCGCTATAAGTTGCCGGTGATGCATACCGAAACGAACCTCATGGAGGGGCCCAATGGCGACGAAGCGGTCAACTGGCTTTGGAAGCAATGGGCGAACGTTCTGAGGGTCCGCAACACAGGTGTGCCGATCGTCGGCTTCACCTGGTACTCGCTCACCGATCAGATGGACTGGGATACAGCGCTTCGGGAGGAGAACAACCGTCCCACGCCCGTGGGCCTCTATGATCTCAATCGCAATATTCGCCCCGTGGGGCGATGCTACAAGCAGTTGATCCACGACTGGTGCGATGTCCTTCCAGCGCAAAGCGTGTGCCTGACGGTGCCTGTGGTTCGGCCGCAGGAGTGCGAGGAAGCTCCGGTTCAGAGGCATCAGGAGCGGTTGCGCAACATGCTGCGCAAGGAGACGAAGGAGGATGACGAACCGGTGGCAACGGCTCAGGGCGTCCGTCGGTAGACGGGCAGGCTGATCCGCTTTATGCAGCTTGCTGCCGCAGAGGAGGGCGCCTTCACTGATGTTGGTCGATAGTCATTGCCACCTGGATTTCCCGGACTTTCAAAGCCGCCTCCCCGAGGTTCTGGCTGCGGCGGCTGCCGCCGGTGTAAGTCGCATGGTAACGATCTCAACCCATGTGGCCCGTTTCGAGACTTATCGCGCTTTGGCTGAAGCGCATGCGAGTGTCTTCTGCACTGTCGGAACGCACCCTCACAATGCGGCGGTGGAGCCTGATATCCCAGTTGAGCAACTGGTCGAGCTCTCGGTGCATCCGCGTTGTGTGGCCATCGGCGAGGCAGGCCTCGATTATCACTACGACAAGAGTCCGCGCGACGTGCAGCAGCGGGTTTTCCGCACGCATATCGAGGCCGCACGGGTGACCGGATTGCCTCTGGTCATCCATGCCCGTAATGCCGACGAGGACATGATCCGGATCCTGTCCGAGGAAATGGGGCGAGGGCGCTTCGATGCAGTTCTTCACTGCTTCTCATCCGGCGCAAAGCTGGCCGAGGTCGGCGTCGAACTCGGTCTCTATGTCTCCTTCTCAGGCATCCTGACCTTCCGGAACTCCGAGGAGATCCGCCGGATCGCCGCGGCCGTTCCTCATGAGCGTCTGCTCGTCGAGACGGACGCACCCTATCTGGCCCCCGTCCCGCATCGCGGCAAAACCAACGAACCCGCCTTCGTGGCCCATACGGCCCATGTGCTCGCGGACGTCATCGGAATGACCGATGAGGACGCTGCCACGTTGACGACGGCCAATTTCTATCGCCTGTTTTCCAAGGCAGCCGCCGCCGACGCGGCACTGGGGCTGGCATTCGCATCATGACATTGAGATTGACGATCCTCGGTTGCGGATCCTCGGCGGGTGTGCCGCGCGTGGGCGTCGGCTGGGGTGCCTGCGATCCGTCCAATCCCAAGAATCGGCGCAGGCGCTGCTCCGTCTTGGTCGAAAAGATTGGTCCGGGCGGCATAACGACCGTCCTGGTCGACACCGGTCCAGACCTGCGCGATCAGCTTCTCGGAGCCGATGTCCGGCGCCTCGACGCCGTTCTCATTACCCATGAGCATGCAGACCATATCCATGGGATCGACGATCTGCGGCCGCTCGCCATCGTCCAGCACCAGCGGATCCCGGTCTATGCAGACCGGATGACGAGCGAGCTGCTCCAGATGCGGTTCGGCTATTGCTTCGATACACCGGCCGGAAGCAGCTACCCGCCGATCCTGAAGATGCGCCATCTGCAGCACGGCGTGATGACGGCGGTCCCCGGACCCGGCGGCCCCTTGGAGGCCTTGCCGTTCAGGATGGTCCACGGGGATATCGATGCTCTGGGCTTCCGTTTTGGCGGCATCGCTTATGCGCCGGACGTGAGCCATATGCCTGCGGAGAGCTTGCCAGCCCTGGAAGGCCTGGAAGTCCTGATCCTGGATGCCTTGCGATACACGCCGCATCCGACGCATTTCTCGCTGTCGGAAGCCTTGGAGCTGATCGAGAGGGTCAAGCCGAAGCGCGCCATCCTGACAAACCTCCACACGGATCTCGATTACGAGAAGCTGCGCCGCGAGTTGCCGCCGCATATCGAGCCGGCTTACGATGGGCTGCAGATCGAAATGCGCTGAGGTTCGACGCGGATCTCGACGAGAGTTCTCGAAATCGTCTGGGAGGCGATCACAGGCGTAAGTCTCTCTAGGAACAGATCAATTTAAGTTCCATAATATATCTTATGCGAATTTTATTTGTAGCTGCCATATACAAATGTCAGTGCCCTGCCATTTAGAGATGTCAGTCCGTATGATCGTAACAAAGGATCATGAGGACACGGCGGGTGATGACGGTAGTGAGTATGAGCACGGCAGAGTTAAACCGACTGACAATCATCATGGATCTGGCGGAAAGCCGCCTCACCGCTCGCCAAGCCGCCAATATGCTGCGCCTGACGGAGCGGCAGGTCTGGCGGTTGCTGGGACGTTTCCGGCACGATGGCGCTGCTGGACTGGCGTCCCGCAAACGCGGCCGAGTGAGCAACCGGCGTCTGCATCCGGCTCTGCGGGAGATCACGATGAGCCTGGTGCGCGTGCATTACGCGGATTTCGGACCGACGCTGGCTGCCGAGAAGCTGGCCGAGCGTCATGATCTGCGCGTCGGCCGGGAGACCCTGCGCAAGTGGATGATGGAAGACGGTTTGTGGCTGGATCGCCGTCGGCGACTTCCTTCCGTGCACCAACCGCGCAATCGCCGGGAGCGCATGGGCGAACTGATCCAGATCGACGGCTCCAAGCACTGGTGGTTCGAGAACCGTGGGCCACAATGCACGCTGCTGGCCTATATCGACGATGCCACCAGCCAGCTCCTGCATGCGGCTTTCGTGTCCTCCGAATCCACCTTCGATTACCTGCGCGAGACGCATAAATACGTCACAGCCCATGGCCGCCCGATCGCCTTCTACTCGGACAAGCACGCCATCTTCCGGGTCAGTAAGACAGAGGCTGAAGGCGGTGACGGCATGACCCAGTTCGGACGGGCCATGCATGAGCTCAACATTGACATCATCTGCGCCAACACGGCCCCGGCCAAGGGCCGCATCGAGCGCTCGTTCGGCACGCTGCAGGATCGCTTAGTCAAGGAGATGCGGCTGCAAGGGATCTCTACGATCGCGGCAGCCAATGCCTTCCTGCCGGGGTTCCTGGCTGATCACAACCAGCGCTTTGCCAAAGCGCCATTCAGTAACTCGAATGCACATCGGTCTGTCGCGCAGGACATGGTGCTGGAAGACATCTTTGCCTGGAAGGAGGAACGTACGGTCACACACAACCTCACGCTCCAGTACGACAAGGTGATGTTCCTGCTCGAGCCCAATGAGATGACACGTCCGCTGGCCCGGCAGCGTGTGACGGTCATCGACTATCCGGACGGGCGGCTGGCGATCCGCCACAAGGGCATCGATCTGCCTTACCGCACCTATGACAAGCTCCAGCGGGTCACCCAGGCCGCGATCGTCGAGAACAAGCGCTTGGGGCCTGTTCTGGCGTATGTTGCGCAACTTCAGCAGGAGCGGGACGAGCAGCGCTCGGCCAAAGCGCCTCGCCGGCGTGGCCAGGCCGATCGCCACATGTTCAAGGTCAGCTGAGTGCAGCCATTCTCTTGGATAGATCCGAACTTAATGGTATTTTGAGGCGCTTCCAATTCGCTTTGATGGTATAATTTGGATGTTGTTTGATCCCTGCCCTGCAACCCTGACCAGCTCCGCAGGGATCAAACAACGCGCCGGCGCCATATGACTCATCCTATACTTCACTGACATTTCTATTTGGCGCCGATTGCGACATTTCTATCTTGCAATGACATTATTGGTGGGTGAGCGGAGCCATGAAACGTCCTCCGCTGCTCCCTCCTTCGGGTTCGGTTCTAAGCGTCGCACCGATCCGATTTGCGTTTGACCGAGTATTGGACAGCCATACTCGCAGGATTGCGGTTCATCCCTTCGGCTGATCACAGATGCTGCTCGGACCCGTGGATCGATTGCGATGCGTTTCTGGCAATCGTTCGTCCAGGTACCGATCGATCGGCTTGGGGCGATCACCGGCAAACCTTGATCAGCCTGCGGGTATGAATGTCTGGAACTGTTTTTGCCGGCTGGGATCATCTCTTTTCTTGCAGGGCTCCATTTTTGGCGGTGAATCGGATCCGTTTCGCCTAAACATGCTCCAAGGGTCGTTCGAGCGGCGGTGATGTGTCTATGGCAGGTGCTTGGAACCGTTATGGTTAACGCAGGGATTCCTTGCTCCAGCATCCTCAGGGCTTCGCCCCTCAATGCCTGAACCGAAATCCCGAACCGGCAGGCAACGTCACCAAAACCCTGGCGTTCCCGCTTCATGCGATTTGCAACATCACGCGGGACAGATGGTACGCGGGTAGTCCCGTCCCAGATGGCTCCGGATGCTGCAGAATAAGCGCGCGAAACCCGCAGCTCGATTCACTCGCCCTGCCCGCCTCTGCAGTCGATCCCCATCAACCACTTATGATCTACCGCTGCCGGTCCCACACAAGGGCTGCCAGGGGCATGACGTGGTTGCGCCTCAGGGTGATGATCAGGACACCGCAGAGCGCAATTCCCGTGCCGATGGCCATTCGCACGTCGAAATGATCGCCCGTGATGAGAAGTCCGAGCGCCACGGTCATCAACGGATTCATGATGGTCAGGGGCGCGATGAGGTTGGCTGGATATTTTCCGATGAGGCCGTAGTAAATGGTGTGGGCTACAAGAGATACGATCAGGGCCGAGAACAGCAGGGCCGCCAGGAAGGCCCAGCCGGCCTCCATTGCTTGCGGGATCTGATTGGCTTCGAGGCTAGCTGTGAGGAAGGTTAGCGGCAGCACGGAGGCAAGGCCGATCCAGGCCTGAAATCTCAGCGGCCGAACGCCTTCCATCTGCTTCATCATCACGGCCGCCAGCGAGCCCACAGCCGCGGATCCCAGGATCAGGAGGAGCCCGCCGGAGATCGGAAGACCGCCATTGGGATCCCACATCACGAGCACACCTCCCACGAATGTCAGTGCGATGCCTAAAGCCCGTCGCCAGTAGATCCTCTCTCCCAGCATCGCGACTGACAACAGGGTCGTGATCGGCAGGCCGAGCTGCGAGACGATGGCAGCGCTCGATGGGCTCGCCGTCTTGATTCCTAAGAAGAACAGAGCGAAGCCGCCTCCTCCCATGAAAAATCCGACCAGAAGAATGCGCCAGGTCGGCCTAGGCATGGGCAGCAGCCAAGGCAACGCCAGCATGGCGACGATGGCATAGCGGATGGCCGCATAGAACAGCGGCGGAATCGCCATGTCCGAAACGACGATCTTGCTCACCACCGTATGGGTCGCCCACAGCAGGCAGACCAGGAGCATCAGAGAGAAATCACGCAGAGCCATGATGTTGGATAACTCGACCCCGGCGTGCACCACAAATGCCAGATGCGTAGGGCTGGCATGCTTCCGCGTGTCTGAGACGGCTTTTCAAAGGTAACGATTGCATATCTGGGCGTTTTCACCTCGGGCCACATGATCCCAGATGTCGTCCTGCGGCTCGTATCCGATGAGCTGGCGGGTGGTCTCGATATCCCATGGCATGCCTTGGTTCGCTGACATGCCGTTGACGACGATGCCGGGCTGCGGCCAGGCTTTCGCGTCCGCGAGAAGCGCCCGCTCCATGACGGCCGTGAAGTCCCGGTTGGAGAGCCACATGTTGCGGAACCACCGCAAATCCCGTTCCGTATCCGGGCCGATATTTGTGTCGTCGCCGGGCAGGCCGGATGTGTTGATCGTCTCCGGCTTGTTCTCCCCGGGCTGACACCAGCCAATCCGGACGCAGACGGCTGTCAGCGCGCCGTTCGACCTTTGGGCTTCGGCGAGGCAGGCTCGCTCGCCCATCAGCTTGGACGCCGCATAGGCGAAGCCCTGGAGCATCTCCCGACCGTTGAACCAGCGGGTTCCCGGCCCCGGCGGCAGGGACGTCGTCAGACCGCCCGGGCTCAGAGTATCGGCCAGAGGCGCATCCTTGTATTGCCCCAT
Source organism: Microvirga sp. VF16 (assembly GCF_016864375.1). Lineage (GTDB taxonomy): Bacteria > Pseudomonadota > Alphaproteobacteria > Rhizobiales > Beijerinckiaceae > Microvirga. The sequence goes on from NZ_CP069354.1 coordinate 2,965,780, forward strand.
CACGTGGTTGGACGAGGCGAACACGATCCGCTGCAGGCCGGCCCGGCTGGCCGCCGCCAGCAGAGCGAGCGTCATGTCGAAGGACGCTGAGGCATCGCTCCAGGGCGCATCGGGATACGGGTTCTGGGCGGCGAAATGCACTGCGGCATCGACCCCGGCCAGAGCCGCGTGCCATTGCATGTCGGAGGGATCTGCAAGATTGCCCGCAACCCACTGCACCCTGTCCACGGGTGCAACAGAAGCGGGTGCCGACCGATCGAGCGCGACGATCCGCTCGCACCAATCCCGTGTCAGGAGATGCGCGATCAGCTTCTGACCGAGATTGCCTCCCGCGCCTGTGATGAGGACAGAGCGAACCGGTTTCAAGGAAGTCATGATCGAACTGACGCTCCATGATAATGCTCAATAGGCAGTATCGCGCTGCCCGCGCCGACTGTCACCAGTTGGTGACCGAGCCGTCCCGCCTCCTCAGATGCGGCGCTTCCCAGAATTCGAAGCTCTGTCTCGCGATCAGCTCCTCGTTGACCTCGATCCCGAGACCGGGCGCATCGGGAACGGGATAGTGAGTTCCTGCCAGACGCGGCTGAACCGGGAAGAAGTCCGAGTTGTCGAACCCGAGATGCGTTTCCGCGGGGCTCGCGCGGGTTTCGAGCCAGGAGAAGTTCGGTACGGCCGCCGAGAAATGGATGGTCGCCGCCGTGCAGATGGGCCCGAGGGGATTGTGCGGCATCATGTCGACGTAGTGGGTTTCGCTCCACGCCGCGACCTTCATCGATTCCGTCAGGCCGCCGACATTGCAGACATCGAGGCGATTGTATTGGTGGATATCACGCTCGATATAGGGCTGGAACTGCCATTTCGAAGAAAACTCCTCGCCGATGGCGAAGGGAATGTCGGTCAGGCGGCGCAACGCCTCGTAGGAGCCCGGTGACTCGTCGCGGATGGGCTCCTCGAGGAAGTCGAGGGTGCCGGACGGCATCTTCTGGCAGAAGCTCGCGGCCTCCGCGACGCTGAGACGGTGGTGATAGTCGATGCCGAGGACGACATCCTCGCCCAGCGCCTCACGGGCCTTCACACACCATTTCGCCGTCGTCGCGATGTGCTCGCGCGGCTCGTAGATCTCTTTGTGTTCATGCCCCGAAGGTGAGAGTCGCATGGCGGTCCAGCCATGCTCGACCAGCATTCGTGCCTGTTCGATCATGGCCGGGCCCGGCTCCGCGAAGGTCGTCGCGAAGGTCGGGATGCGGTCGCGCTGCTTGCCGCCGAGCAGTTCGTAGACCGGCACGCCAAGAGCCTTGCCCTTGATGTCGTGGAGCGCGATGTCGATGGCTGAGATCGCCGCCTGTAGCACGCGGCCGCCTTCGAAATACTGGCTGCGATACATCTCCTGCCATAGGGCGCCGATCTTGAATGGATCGCGGCCGCGCAGGAATTCGGCATAGTGCTCAAGCGCGCCGACGACGGCCTTCTCACGACCGGACAAGCCGCTCTCGCCCCAGCCGTAAGTTCCTTCATCCGTCTCGACTTTCACCAGTAGCTGGTTGCGGATACCAACCTTGACGGCATAACTCTTGATCGCGGTGATCTTCATTTCGTCCTCGGATTACCAATGCCACAGAGTGCCGTCTTCGAGACGGTTCACGGGCAGATACGCGCGCTGGTAAGGGTACTTTTCCGCCAGCCTCTCATCGATATCGACACCATGGCCGATGGCCTCGCCCGGATGGAGGCAACCGTCGGACAGGCTCCAGGCGCTCGGGAAAACCTCAAGGATCTGCGGCAGATAGCCGGAATATTCCTGGATGCCGAAATTGGGGACCCACAGGTCGAGATGCAGGTTGGCGCCGAGACAGATGGGCGACATGTCCATCGCGCCGTGGCACGCGGTGCGGACATTGTAAACACTCGCAAAATCCATGATACGGCGCAGCGCCGTGACGCCGCCCGCATGCACGGTGGTCATGCGGACATAGTCGATAAGCTGCTCCTCCATCAGAAGCCGGGCATCCCAAATGGTGTTGAACACCTCACCCACGGCCAGCGGCGTCGTGGTGTGCTGGCGGATCAGCCGGAAGCCCTCCTGGTGCTCTGCCGCAACCGCATCTTCGAGCCAGAAAAGACGTGCGAATTCCAAGTCCTTGCCGAGCCGGGCGGCTTCGATGGGTGTCAAGCGATGATGCGTGTCGTGCAGAAGCTCGATGTCCCAGCCATGGGTCGCCCGTACTGCCTTGAAGAGTTCCGGCACGTAGCGCAGGTATTTCGACGTCGACCAAGTTTCCTCATGCGGGACCGCATCGTCGAGCGCGTTGTTCGTTACCGACTTCGCGCCCGTGCCGTAAACATCCGGAAGCCCCGGAATGCCGACTTGGACGCGGATGGCTTTGTATCCTTGCTCCTTGCGCCTGCCGACGGCTTCCACCGCCTCTGCGATGTCGCGGCCCTGGGCATGGGTATAGCATAGCACCTTCTCGCGGCTCGCGCCGCCGAGAAGCTGATAAAGCGGCATATTGGCGGCCTTGGCCTTGATGTCCCAGAGGGCGGTATCGATGCCGGCAATCGCCGCCATGGTCACCGGACCGCGCCGCCAATAGGCGCCCTTGTAGAAATACTGCCAGATGTCCTCGATGCGGCTTGGATCGCGGCCGATGAGAAGCGGTGCGAGATGGTCCTGCAAATAGGCGACAACGGCGAGTTCGCGGCCATTCAGCGTCGCATCGCCGACCCCGGTGAGCCCTTCGTCCGTAAAGATCTTGACGGTGACGAAGTTGCGCCCCGGCGAGCAGACGATAATTTTGACGTCGGTGATTTTCATCGATTTATCCGTTAGCTGAAAGCGTGCGGCCGGAATCGTACCGGAACCGGTTGTGGATGCGCCGATTGCGTGGATCGGGATGGGGAATGGCCGAGAGCAGCGCCCGCGTGTAATCATGCGCCGGATTGTTGACGACCTGATCGGTCTCGCCCATTTCGACGATCTTGCCGCGATACATGACAGCGACACGGTCGCACATGTAGCGGATCACCGACATGTCGTGGGAGATGAAGACATAGGAGAGACCGAGCTCGTCCTGCAGCTTCATCATCAGGTCGAGCATCTGGGAGCGCAGCGAGACGTCGAGAGCCGAGGTCGCCTCGTCGGCGACGATAAGCCTCGGATTCAGCGAGATCGCGCGGGCGATGCCGATGCGCTGCCGCTGGCCGCCGGAAAAGGCATGCGGATAACGCTCCCGCCAGGCCGGCTCCAAGCCGACCTGCTGCATCAGGTCGGCGACGCGGTCGTTGAGTTCCCTACCCTTCATGCCGGCGATCTTGAGCGGCTCGGCGATGATCTGGCCGACGGTCTTGCGCGGGCTGAGCGATCCCACGGGATCCTGAAAGATCATCCGGACCTCGCGGCGGATTTTCTCCAGCGCGCCCTTGTCGGCGGTGCGGATATCGACCGTAAGACCGTCCGGGCGGCGGTAATCGATGGCGCCGGCCTGTGCGTCGTAGATGCGCAGCAGGCAGCGTCCCATCGTGGTCTTGCCGGATCCGGACTCGCCGACGATGCCGAGCGTCTCGCCTGGTCGAACGCTCAAGGAGACGTCGTCGACTGCCTTGAGGCCCGAGGGGAAGGTCAGCGAAAGGTTCCGCACTTCGAGAAGCGGCGGGGTTCCGGCCGGGATTGCCGGTCGCGACAACCGAACCTCCGCCTTCTTCTCCAATTTGACGACGGAGTCGATCAGCCGGCGCGTATACGCGTCCTGCGGCGCATGGAAGATCTGCTCGACGGGTCCCCTCTCCATCACCTTGCCGCGATACATGACGAGGACCTCGTCGGCGATCTCGGCGACGACGCCCATGTCATGGGTGATGAAGAGCACGGCCATGCCGTGGCTCTGCTGCAGCCTTTTGATGAGATCGAGGATTTCGGCCTGCGTTGTCACGTCGAGCGCCGTCGTCGGCTCATCGGCGATCAGTACCGAGGGGTTGCAGGCAAGCGCCATGGCGATCATCACGCGCTGGCGCATGCCGCCCGAGAACTCGAAGGTGTAGCGGTCGATGGCCGCCTCGGGACGCGGGATCTCGACCTGCCGCAGGAGTTCGAGAACGCGCTCGCGCTGCTCGTGCTTGGGCGTGCCGAAGTGGATACGCAGCGCCTCGCCGATCTGCGTGCCGATACGGTGAACCGGCGAGAGCGAGCTCATCGGCTCCTGGAAGATCATGGCGATCTCCTTGCCGCGCACGCTGCGGATCTCCCGGCCCCGCGAGTCGAGCTTGGCGAGGTCGGTCGTCGAGCCGTCGGCGCCTGTGAGCAGGACGGACCCGCCCTCAATGTGACCGGGCCTGTCGACGATCTGCAGGATCGAACGCGCGGTTACGGACTTGCCGGAACCGGATTCGCCGACGACGCAGAGAGTCTTGCCGCGCTGCAGCTCGAACGAGACGCCGTCGACCGCCTTGAAGATGCCGGTACGGGTCGGGAAAACGGTCTTGAGGTCCCGAACCTCGAGGATCGTGTCCTTCGTCATGCTCATGCCACCGACTCGTAGGGATCTGCGGCATCGCGGAGACCGTCGCCGAGGAAATTGAGCGCCAGGACCGAGATAACGATGGCAGCGGCCGGCGTGAAGAGCAGCCACGGCGCCTGAGCGACTGCGCGAATGTTCTGTGCCTCCTGCAGAAGGACGCCCCAGGAGATGATCGGCGGCTGCAAGCCGATACCGAGGAAGGACAGCGCCGTCTCGGCCAGGATCATCGACGGGATCGCAAGCGTCAGGGTCGCGATGATGTGACTAATGAAGGACGGCACCAGATGGTGGAAGATGATGCCGATCTCGCTCATGCCGTCGAGACGGGCCGCGATCACGAAATCCTCGTTTCTCAGGGACAGGAACTTGCCGCGTACCTCACGCGCTAGGCTTGTCCAGCCGATCAGAGAAACGATCAGCGTGATGACGAAGTAAGTCCGGAGCGGTGGCCAGCCGACGGGGATCGCCGCCGCAAATCCCATCCAGAGGGGAATGGTCGGGATCGAGCGGAGCAGCTCGATGAAGCGCTGGATCGCGAGATCGATCCAGCCGCCGAAAAAGCCGGAGATGCCGCCGATGGTGACCCCAAGGATCAGGCTGATGAAGACGCCTACGAGACCGATGGACAGTGAAATCTTGGCACCGTGGACGACGCGAGAGAAGATGTCGCGACCGAGACGATCCGCGCCGAAGATGTACAAGCTGTCGCCCGGCTTCGGGTTCGTGAGGCCGAAGAGCTTGGTCTGCATCGGGATGAAGCCGAGCAGGTCATAGGGCTGTTGTGCCGGCACGAAGAAGGACACCGAGAGCGGCTTCGTCGGGTCGGGCGTGAACTCCCGGCGCATCGACTCGGTGTTCAGCGTCATCTTGAGCTGGTTGACATGCGGCTGGAACGAGCCGTCCAGGAACAGCGAGAGGCCCTGGGGCGGTGCATAGGTGAAGCGCGCGTTCGGGACATTGGGATCGAAGGGCGCGATGAAGTCCGCGAACGCCGCGACGAGATACATGAACACGATCACGACGAGGCTTAAGAGCGCGATCTTGTGCTTCTTGAACTTGAGCCAGAACAGGCGCCATTGGCCGGCGACGGCCATGTCCCTGCCGTGCAGATCGAGTGACGTCGTGGTCTCGGGCGGAAGGCTGGTGATATCTGTCATTGGAGCCGGATCCGCGGGTCGGTGATGGCGAGCAGGATGTCCGAGATCAGCGTGCCGATGATGGTGAGCACCGAGATCAGCAGGATGAGCGAGCCAGCGAGATACATGTCCTGGGCGAGAAGCGCGCGGAGCAGCAGCGGCCCGGTGGTCGGCAAACTCATGACCACGGACACGATGATCTCACCCGAAATGACTGCCGGCAGGATCCAGCCGAGGGTCGAGATCAGTGGGTTGAGGGCAAGGCGCACCGGATAGCGCAGCAGGAGCTCCAGTTCCGACATGCCTTTGGCCCGCGCCGTGGTGACATAGGGCTTCGAGAGCTCGTCGAGCAGATTGGCGCGCATGATACGCACCAGGGCCGCGAGCGATCCGAGACCGATCACCACGACCGGCAGCCAGACATGCCGGGCGAAGTCGACGAGTTTACCGAGGCTCCACGGCGCGTCGACATAATCGGGCGAGAACAACCCGCCGACGCTCTGCCCGAAGAAGGCGGACATGATGTACATGGCCGAGAGCGCCATCAGGAAGTCCGGCACGGCCAGGAAGAAGAAAGCCAGGAAAGTTGCGGTGTAATCGGAGATCGAGTACTGCCGCACCGCCGACAGGATCCCGATCGGGATGGCGATCGCCCAGACGAAGCACAGCGTCAGAATCGAGAGCAGCAGCGAGAAGCCGAGACGGTTCCAGATGAGCTCTGTGACCGGCTTGCCGAGCTCGAAGGATATGCCGAAATCGCCGCGGATCAAGATGCCGGCGATCCACTTGTAATACTGAACATAGATCGGCTGATCGAGGCCATAGCGTTCGCGCATGGCGGCGACCGTACCGGCCTCCACCGCACCGCCCTGGCTCGCCCAGTCCGCCATCAGGGTCGTGAGATAATCTCCCGGCGGGAGCTGGATGATGATGAAGGCTACGATGGAGACGGCAAACAGTGTCGGTATCGCGAACACCATTCGCTTGGTGATGTAACGAAGCATGAACCTGACCGTTCGATGAAATCGAAGGGGTATCCGGCGGCAGCACGCATGCCGCCGCCGGCACCAGACGGAGCCTTACTTGGCCGGCTTGTCGAAATACCACTGGGTCAGCGTCGGAGCCGGGTGCCAGAGATTGCCGGTGATCGGGATGCCGTTGACGACGTTCTTCAGGTTGTTCGAGGTCATCATGTATTTCGGCATGGGGCGCGAGATGCCGATGTTGAGGAAATTATCCGCCGACAGGTTGATGAATTCCTTCATCTTCTGGCGACGGTCGTCATCCGTGACGGCGGCGTTGACCTTGTCATAGGCGGCCATCAGCGCCTTGATCGATTCCGGCGGCTCTTCGCCCGTGGTGCGGTTCGAATACCACTCGCTCCACTTCATCGCGAAGAAGATGTCGGCCTTCTGGAAGGGCATGTAGCAGCGTGGATCCGTGTAGACCTCGGAAAGTCCGCCGACGCAGTTCCAGATATAGGCGTCCTGCTCGTTCGCATACCACATCGTGTTGAGGCGTGCGCGGTCGGTGGTGCGGAGCTGGATATCGATGCCGATATCCTTGGCGTATTTCTGCACCATCTGCATCACGTCCGGATAGGACAGGCCGAAGACGTCGGCCACCATGAAGTTGATGGTGAAGCGCTTGCCTTTCTCATCAAGACGGAAGCCTTCGGCATCCTTCTTCGGCATGATCTTGTCGAGGATCTCGACCGAGCGCTTTGGATCGAACTCGGTGTATTGCTTCGCCTGGCGCTCGTTATGGAGCTCGTGCTCGGGCTGGACAGCCACCTGTGACGGAGCCCCCTGCCCCACATAGACGAGATCGATGATCTCCTGGCGGTTGATCGCATGGCTGAGCGCGATCCGGAAATCCTTGTTCTGGAAGATCTTGCGCTTGACCGGATCGGTCGAGTTCAGGTTGAGCAGGATGACCGCGTCATTCGCCGGCAGGTCCTTCACGTCCACGAAACGGTAATTGCCGGTTTTCTGGCCATCGAAGAGCACCGACTTGAAGGTCGCGTTGTTGATGTGACGGAAGGCGAAGTCGAACTCGCCCGAGGTCATCTTGAGTGCCATGAGCTGCGGATCGTCGAGCTTGGCCCAGGTGATTCCGTCGATATAGGGGAGCTGGTTTCCGGCTGTGTCCACCTTCCAGTAATAGGGATTGCGGGTTGCGACCACACGCTCGCTGTCGGCATAGGGAACGGTCAGCACCCAGGGATTGAGCGTCGGCAGTTCGAGGTTCTGCCAGAACGGCGGCTGGAAGGTCAGCGAAACCTTGGAGTTGAACAGCGCCACCCAATCGCCGGCGGCGGGATTGGCCTTCAAGAGCGCCGGGATGCCGTCCTTGTTGTACTTCTCGTGAAACTTGCTGAGGTAATGCTTGGGATAGATGACCGGCAGGTGGCCCTGGCCATAGGCAAGCTGTTGCAGGAAGAGGCCGTAGGGCGACTCGAACTTGAACTCCACCGTCTGATCGTCGATCTTGGTCACCTTCACCGGCTTGCCGGCGACCGTGAAGGTCGGGTTCTTGGCCGGCGAGAGCGCGTTGTTCATGAACACGTCTTCGTACCAGAACATGATGTCGTCGACCGTGAAGGGCTGACCGTCGCTCCACTTCAGCCCCTTCCGGAGCTTGAACGTGTAAGTGGTCGCATCCTCGGAAGCCTTGAACTCCTCGGCGAGCGACGGCACGACCTTCTTCCATTGCGGATCCCAGCGCACGAGCAGTTCGTTGGCGATGGTGCGGGTCAGATTGTAATGGTCACCGTTCGCGAGGATCGTCGTGCGCAGGGTGCCGCCATATTTGCCGACACCGTCGATCATGGTTTCCACATAGGGATTTTCCGGGAGCCGGTTGGCAACGGCGGGCAGCTTGCCTGCCTTCACCTGCTCATCGAGCATCGGAGCCTGCTTGTAATCCGCTGCGCCGGCCGGGGACATCGCCCCTAGAAGCATGGCGCCTAACAGGCCTGTCGACATGACGAGGCCGGGCAGCTTGTGCTGGTAGCCCATAGCGTTTTCTCCTCTTGGCCGGCTTTTTGCCGGCTCCCTCCCGAACCACGGCTTTTCGGCCGTCGCACGGAAAAGTTTTCAAATCGTACATTATTTGTCAATCTGAATGTATGGTTTAAGATGCTTCGCGCTTGGCAAGTGAGGGCCGAGTGAATAAAGAAACATTCCTATGAGAACGATTGCCAGCATTCGACAAGCTGTTCCCGAACGTGAGGACGAGGACACAGGCCCGTCGGTCTATGACCGACTGCGGGACGACATCATTCACGGGCGCGTCAAACCGAACGAGCGCCTCAAGGTGTCCGAGCTTGCGAGCCGCATGGGCACGTCCACCAATCCCGTGAGGGAGGCTCTACAGCAGCTGCGTGGCGAAGGCTTCGTCATCATGACGCCGAACCGCGGCGCCCGCGTTCGCCCCATCGACGAAGAATTCGTACGGGATATCTGCGAGATCGAAGTGCTTATCGAGCCGGCCCTCACCCGCTGGTTCGTCGGGATTGTCACGAACGCCGAGATCGAGGAGTTGGAGCGCATCCAGGCAGAAATCGAGGCGCTCAATTTTGCGGACGAGATGAAGCACTCCAATCTCGACCTGCGGTTCCATCAGCTCATGTACGACCGCCACTATAATCGCCATGCGGTCGATCTATGGGTGCGCCACCGTCAGATCCTCTGGGCCATCAGCCGCCGCTTCCCGACTTCGCTGAGCCGACAAACGAACGTTCTGGAAGAGCATCGTGAGCTGATCGCCTGCATTAAGGCGCAGGATGCCGAGGGGGCCGCACAGGTGATCGCCCGGCATGTCAACGGTTCCGGCCGGCACATCATGGAACGCATGCGCCTAGCCCGTCTCTCATCGCAGCAATAACAGCCTCGTGCGTGCGGAGCGCTCCCACATGAACGCCCTGTTCTGAGCAGGGCGGCTCAGAGCCACTGCTTCCGGCGGAAGCGCCAATACAGCCATGAGCAGATCACCGCGATGAACGCCAGCACCAGTGGATAGCCGTAATCCCAGTGCAGTTCGGGCAGAACATCGAAGTTCATGCCGTAGATACCGGCGACTGCGGTCGGCACTGCCAGGATGGCCGCCCAGGCGGCCAGCTTGCGGGTGATCTCGTTCTGCTGCGCCTGTCCGGTCATCAGGCTGCTCTCGAATGCGAAGGCCAGGACCTCCCGCAACGACTCGATCTCCTCCTGCACCCGCCGGATGTGGTCCGAGACATCGCGGAAGAGCGGGTGGAGCGTGCTGTCGATCCCCGGCAGGCCCGGCTGCTCGAGGCGCCGGCACACCTCCACCAGCGGCACCGCGGCATTGCGCAGGCGCAGGAGATCCCGGCGCAGCTGGTAGAGCCGCACGATCTGGCCCTGTGGCTGGTTCGCGCTCAGGATGCCGTCCTCGATCCCTTCCACCTCCTCCTGGATCATCTCGATGACCGGCATGTAATTGTCGACGATGAAGTCGAGGATGGCATAGAGGATGAAGTCCTCACCCTCCGAGAGCGATTTCGGCGCCGCCTCGCAGCGCTCCCGCACCGGCGTGTAGGTCGTCGAGGCACCGTGGCGAACAGAGACCACATAGCCACGTCCGACGAACAGATGCGTCTCGCCGAAAGCGATGCGTCCTTCCACCATCTGGGCCGTACGGGCAACGACGAACAAAGCTTCGCCATATTGCTCGACCTTGGGACGCTGGTGGGCCTTGAGCGCATCCTCGATAGCGAGTTCATGCAGGCCGAACTCCGCCTGAACCTTTCTCAGAAGATCGAGGCTGGGCTCATGCAGGCCGATCCACACGACATGCCCGGGCTTGCGCGACCATTCCCCGGCTTCCTCGATCGGGATCTCCATCACACGCCGCCCGCCCGCATAGACCGCCGACGCGACCACGCCGGGAGTATTCGTGGACGGAACGGAGACGAGCTTGAGAGGCTTTGCCATGACGATCCAACGCATAACGCTTCCGGCCGTTGCCATGATGAACCGCGTGCAGGCTCCCCCGCAAGCACCATCCTGGGCCGGTGGTGGATCCGGGGACGCCGTGATACGTTGACCGAAGTGCAGATTGAGCCGATCGCCCGGCTGGCCGGGTTTTACGGATGGCCTGCAGGGGATCGACCCGATGACCAAGACCGTCACATCCCTCTTCCACAGCGAACACCACGCGACCACCGCTGCGAACCGTCTGAAGCAGGCCGGCATTCCGGCGGACGCCATCGACATCTGGACGACCCCGCACAACCTGCCTCCTCTTCTGGAGGATCTCGGCGTGTCGCGTGCCGATGCTTATGCGTATCAGGAGGGCGTCATCCGCGGCGGCACTGTGGTGATCGTGAGATGCGATGCGTCTGAGGTCGGCACGGTCGCGGGCATTCTGAATCAGGAAGGCGTGCTCGATCTCGACGAGCAGCAGGCCGCCTGGCGCTCGGAAGGATGGGAAGGCCCCGCCGCGGGGCAAGCTGGCGATCTCACTGGATTACCCGAGATGCCCCCGGCTGGGGCCGACGTCACAGTCGAGAGGACGGAAGTCATCATCCACGGCCGGATTCGCATTCATCCCCGCAGGGGAGAGCGTCAGACGCCCGAATAGGCTCGCTGGCGATCACGCCGCCACGACAATGTCGAACTGCCCATGGAGAGCGCCGGCCTCGGGCGATTGCGCCGCGAGCAGCGGAACAATGACGCTGCGGCGAGCATTCGGATCGCGAATACCGTTTAAGACGCCGTCACGGGCGTTCAGAGGTTCGCCCTCGATATACATCTGCGTGACCAGCCGCCCCTGCCCCGGCACATGCACGGCAAAATGAATATGCGGCGTGCGGCCAGGATATGGCACTGGCCGAATGGTGCGGAAGCGATAGCGCCCCTGCTCATCGACCTGCATGCGGCCATAGCCCTGGAAGGCGTGGTCGATGCGCCCCTGCCCGGCCGCCCGAGGATGACGATAGACGCCGTTGGCATCGCATTGCCAGATCTCGACGACGCTTCCAGGTCTCGGCTGCCCGCGCATGTCGAGCACACGGCCCGATACATGGATCACCTGCCCTATCGCCCGTGCGGCTTGGCCAGTCACCCGGACAAGATCATTGTCCATGTCGGGGGGGAATTCGACGGGGTAGAAAGGTCCCTCGGTCTGCCCCGGCGTCGCGACAAGCTCGGCTGCGATCAGGATCCTCGGCGCGACTGCCGCCGCAACGATAACTCCGGCCTGGATCAACACGGACCGACGATTGGGAGAGATAAAAGACTGAGGAGTCATTGGAACCTCGGGCTCCGATTGGTGGACCCGAGGATAAACCAGCCCTGCCCTCATGCCAGATCACGAGCGTCAGGATCGCATGAACGTGATGAACGCGTTAGATCAGTGAGTGGGTAGCAGCGAGCCTTCACTCACTGATCTTCTTTCGGAAGGAGCGCATCAAACTGCTCGGCCGTCAGGTAGCCCGTGATCGCCGCGCTGCGGCTTCGCTGGTAGCCCATGATCGCTTCCCGTGTCAGCGGGCCCATGATGGCATCGATCGGACCCGTATAGAGACCCAATTCCCGGAGCCGTTGTTGGATCAAACGGCGTTGCTTTTGCCCGAGCTGGGCGTCTTCTATCGTCGGCGCCACGGACACATGCCTCAATTGTTCCGCCTGGGCGGCCGCGATCTGAGCTTGGGCTTCAACACGTTTGGCCTCCTGCTTGGCCTTTTCAGCATCCGCCTGAGCGCGCTCGACATCGGCCTGCGCTTTCTTGGCATCGGCCTGAGCTTTCAGCACTTCGGCCTGGGCCCGCTCGGCCCTGAGCCGCTCGTCGCGCGCGCGGGTTTCTGCCTGCTCACGCGCGCGCCGCTCCTCTTCCAGCTTTCCTTCGATTTCCTCCGTCTTCTGGACACCGACAGCTGGTTGTGGAGAGATCGCGGCGACAGATTGCGTTGGAGGCGCGGGAGTAGGTTTTGCGAGATTGACTTCGTCTACGCGCCCGAATACCGCCCCTAAATTGCCGTTCGAGGCAATCTTGATCGCCTCGGTGAGCGACGGGCTTGGTTGCTGGAGCAGTTTGGTCAGCGCCTCTGCAGCCTGCTCGCCTGCGGCGTCGATGCGGGATACCGGAATGCGAGCTGAGCTGGAGAAAATGGTGACGGCGTTCTTCGGGACTTCACTGGTGAACTGAGGCCTGGCATCCAATCCTTCGATGGGGTTCTCGAAGGTCGGCGACGTCATGAAAAAGAACACACCACCTGTCTGCGCTCGCCCGACGATCTGCGCAATATTGGTAGTCGAGAGGGCACGTGACAGCAGGTCGGTCGCTCGCCCGAGTTCGGTGTTGGTTGTTAGGAAAAAGGTCTGGCCACCCCAGGCCACGCCGTGCCCGATCAAGACGACGAACGCGAGATCGGATCCTTCCGCTTTCGCCGCGAAGTCTCGCAGATGAGCTCTGGCCGTCGCATTGCTCGGATTGGGGCTTACGATCACTTCAAAGCCCCGCGCTTTGAGAGCCTCGGCGATCTCGGCGCCCCGCTTCGTCCCGATGCTGGATTTCGGAAGTTTCTGATAATCTTCCGCCGTTAGGACTAATGCGATTCTTCCAGCGGCATGAGCGGATGCGATGCCCATCAGCAGCAAGGAAAGCGCAAAGACGACGCCTACCCCGAAATTCAGTATCGGATGTCCCCGATTAAGCCCTCCCAATGTGCTTTTGCGCACAGAGGATCTGCCTGCAAATCCACCTGCTTGACCGAAATGCATGGCACGTCTCCAAGACTTGCATTATCATGGAATCCGGTAGTTGTTACGCGAACTAACCTCTCGAGCCGTTGGAGATATCCCGTGGGATTACGGCTGAAATTCAATATCATTCTCGCCGTCTGCTATCTGCTTGGACTCAGCTTATCAATTTATCCATTTTATCAAATTTCCAGGCGGGAAGCCATGGAACAGCTGCAGTCGCAGATCGATGTTCTGCGAGCGCAAGCGCTTTCCATACGCCGCTATACCTCGGAAGAAATTCAGCCCTTGCTGGCTGAACATTCCAGCGTTCAGTTCCTGCCGCAAACGGTTCCGTCGTTCTCTGCACAGACGGCTTTCCGCAATTTCCGAGGGTTCTACCCGCAGTTCTTCTACAAGGAAGCAGCACTCAACCCGACGAACCCCGCGGATCTTGCGCGCGATTGGGAGCGGGAACTCATCGAGAAACTCCGCGCAAATCCTGACCTGACCAAGGACGTCAGCTTTCAGACGATCGACAACCGTTCCCACTACACGGCAACCTATCCCCTGGTGATCAGGGACGAGTCTTGTCTGACCTGTCATTCGACGCCGGACAGGGCTCCTCCCTCGATGGTTGCTCTTTACGGCAACAAGAATGGATTCGGCTGGAAGCTTAACGAGACGATCGGAGCACAGATCATTTCCGTGCCCATGGACATCGCCGAAGGATCGATCTGGCGGAATCTAGGATTATTTGTCGGCACCTCGAGCATCATCTTCCTGATCTTGCTGATCCTGCTCAACATCCTGCTAAATCGGTATGTGATCAGCCCGGTGACGCGAATGGCGAAAACTGCAGAGGCCGTCAGCATGGGCGATGCATCTGTGGCCGAGTTCGAATACCCAGGTTCGGACGAGATCTCATCCCTGTCACGCTCGTTTAACCGGATGCGCAGGAGCTTGGATAGCGCATTGAAGATGCTTGAAAAGTGATCAATACGATTGATCCCTGGCCTAACAGAACCAGATTACCGCTCGTCAGGGAATTTTCTCCGATGACCGCAGACAAGGATCTGAGGACAGGCAGTAGCCAAGGCGGAGCCAGTGGCGCCATCCCCGCCAGAATTGGCAAGTATCGCCTTGACCACGTGATCGGCCGCGGTGCGATCGGTGTCGTCTATAAAGGCTACGATGAACAGATTGATCGGCCCTTGGCGATCAAGACGCTTCGTCCCGAAATCCTGGAGAACCTGAGCGAGAATGACGAGCTCCTCCGTCGTTTCGCCACCGAAGCGCGCTCCGCAGCACGGTGCCTGCACCCGAACATCGTCACGGTCTTCGACTTCGTGGAGCAGGATGGCGCGCCCTACATCATCATGGAGTATGTCAATGCAGGTACGCTGGAGAACGTGATCCGGCGTGGCACGTTGCTGCCCATCCGCCAGGTCGGCGAAATCATGGCCCAGCTGCTGTTCGCCCTGGGCTATGCGCACTCCAAGGGCGTCATTCACCGGGACGTCAAGCCTGCCAATATCCTCTGCCCTTCGGCCGCCTCGATCAAGGTTTCCGACTTCGGTGTGGCCCATGTCGAGGCTCTGGATCTCACGAAGCCTGGCGGTATCCCGATCGGCACGCCGAACTATATGGCCCCGGAGCGATTTCTCGGGCGTCCGGCCGATGTCCGCGCGGATCTTTTCTCGGCCGGAGTCATCCTCTTTCAAATGCTGACCGGCGCGAAGCCCTTCGTTGCGGCCGACCTGCCTGAATTGATGCGCAAGCTCATGAACGAACCACCGCCATCGATCAGGACCTATCGGCCGGAGCTTTGGCCGGAGATCGACGCCGTCGTGCAGCGGGCTCTAGCGCGAAACCCAGAGGATCGTTTTCAGACGGCGGATGAATTCGTCGTCGCACTCAATGCATCGATCGAGATGCGCCCCAGTGCTGACCTTCCACCGCTTGACCTCACCGAGCTCTCCCACCTGCCTGGAAAAGAGCAGCCTGCGCCTGCAAAGGAACAGCTCAACCAAACCATGGCCGAAGTCCTCACGCCCACCACAATCGACGCACTTGGACGATCTCTTGCCCACTCGCTCGGCCCGATAGGCCACCTATTGGTGAAACAGGCCTCGCACGAGACGATGGACATCGATACGTTCCTGGAATTCCTTGTCGAGAAAATCAAAACCGAGGCTGACGCCGCCACCTTCCGAAAAGCGGCTCAGCAGATGCTCCGTGACGACAAGGGCTTCAAGATAGCGCAGATGGAAGCCGTCATTTCCCAGACTGAAATTCGTGCGGTGACCGAAGTACTGCTGCCGCTCATCGGCCCTGTTGCGCCAACGCTGGTCGCTCGGCAGGCCGAGAAATCTGTCGGCCGAGATGACTTCTACCGCCGTCTTTCCGACTTCATTCCTAGCGAACGGGACCGCGCGAGCTTTCTCAAGATTCGTGGTAAGCTCAGTGAAACCAAACAATGACGTGTAGGTACTCGATGAATGAGTGATGGATAATCTGGCACCCGATGCACCCCAGCCTTCCGGCAAACGAATTCGACGCCTACGAGCGGTCTTCGCGGCCGACATGGCGAATTTTGGCGGCTTGGTTTCCGTTGACGAAACCAACACCCTGGACGCCCTATGGGCGACCCGGCGCATCGCCCGGGAGGAGCTTGCGGCTCATGGTGGATGGCTTTTTGGGATGCCCGGAGATGGCATATTCGCGCTCTTCGAAAGCGCCGTCGATGCTGTACGTTGCGCACTCGATACACAGGCGCGTCTCACCGCAATGACGAAGTTCGATGCGGTCCGTCTGCGGATCGGCATCCATCTCGGCGATGTCCTGTTCCAGGACGATCTTCCCTTCGGCGAGACCCTTGTCATTGCGGCCCGTCTGGAAAGCCTCGCGGATCCGGGGGGAATCCTCGTATCGGCAGCTGTCATGGAAGCTGTGGCGCCTCGCATTTCGGCGACCTTCGGCGAGCGCGGCGTATTCGACCTCAAGCACAGTCCACGGCGGATCACGACGTTCACTGTGGCGATGCCACCGTCTGCGACCGATATGAATGCTACCGTGAGCCTGATCGAGCCACTCGATCGAACAGTGCTTTCGGTGGCTACAGCACGGATGGAAGACAGAGCCGACACGCCCCTGCCGTCCCCCGCGTGCCCCGGGCCACAAGCCATATCACTGCCAAAGGCCGCCCCCCTCGTCATCCCTGTTCATCCGGCAGCGACATCTTCACCATCCGATGATGACGTGGCGCCGGAGAGCCTCCCTGCTCGTTCCGCACCTTTGGACTCCACTGCCCGTCAAGCCTGTCTTGCCGAGCTCACTCACACCCTGACGACCTATCTCGGCCCTGTCGCGGGATTGCTCGTGAAACGGCATGCCGCAAATCTAGCGGATCTAGCTGAGCTTGTTGACGACCTTGCCCGCGAGATTCCGGCGAAGGACGAGCGCCTGCAATTTCTCACGCGTGCTCAACAGATAGTGGCGCAACGGCGTCTTTGACCCCTACTCGCCGAATTCTGCAATCTCATCGATCCGCTCGAGGTCATGAACAACCAGCCCACCTCGATCCTGAGTCAAGAGACGCTCTTCGGCCCATCGGTTCAGAACCTTGTTCAAGCCCTCCCGCGACATCGCCGTCCATTGAGCCATCTCGCTTTGAGTCAGCTTGAGAACGACTTCGATTCCTCTAGGCGTGGCTTTGCCATGATCCCGGGCAAGATGGCCGATAATCCGCGCAAGACGCTGAGGCGCTTGACGCAGGGTGGCATCTTCCATTCGGGCACTGGTCCATCTGAGGCGCCTGCACAGCAGATCGATCACGTTGCGCACCAGTTGCGGGTCTCGATCCAGCGCCTCGTAGAAGGTTCGCCGAGCGATACTCGTCAGGCGCGTACGCAGCATGGCGGAAGCACCCGCTGTCCGCACGCCACCGTCAAGCATGCCGATCTCGCCGAAAACGGCACCATTCGTCAGCACATTAAGCGTGACTTCGGCACCTGCGGCCGAAACAGTCCAGATCCGAACTCGCCCCTCGGCAATCACATAAAGTGAGTCGGACGTATCCCCGACATTGAATAGCAACTCGCCTTTCTCCAATGTCCGGTTCTGAGCCTTACGGGCGATCAGCTCAGCAGTCGGCGGATCAATGGCCTTGAAAATATCAAGCTCTTCGAACTTGACCGGCCTATCTGCGCCTGTTGCCGCATTCGACGATTGAACGTCAGCCATGATCGAGTTCCCACAAAGGTCGAGCACAGTGCCCCGAGCATAACGGTCGGCGAGACGCGTGCAAAGACAGCCTGCCGGCCAAGTGTGACGCAGATCACTGTCTGCGGCCAGGCTTGGGTGTACAGCCAGCTATCGCGCCCGATTTTCGCAGATGATCAGAGGGATCGTCCGATTGGGTTGCAATCGAGGAGAGCCCCATGCCCCGCCATCATCGCAACCTCTGGCAGGACGACGAGCCTCATGAGCGTCTGCGCGGAGGCCGGAGTGACATCCATGAAAACGGGGATCGAGGTGATCGGCCTGACGACCATTTCAGGAGCGATTATGGCGACCGCGGGTGTGATCATTGGGACACTCCCGGCCCCATGGAGCAACATGAAGGCGGAAGTCTTGGCTGGGATGCCGCCGCCTGGGACGATGCCGGCGGATTCGACGCGGTGCTTTTCGGTCACCTATCCAATAGTCTGGGGCCCGCTGGAGGCTTCCCGCCGATTATCGTCTTCGCTATCGACGATCTCGATGTGGAGTTCAATACCCTGATCCAGACGACACAGGTCCAGAACACGCTTGTCTTCTTGAACGCTGCCAACGGCGGTTCCATCGATATCGGAGGCGATGTCAATGCGAACGGCTTGCAGTTGGCATCGACAGAACAATCGTCCGGGTTCCTGAATCATTCAGAGTTTTCCTGAGCAATGTGAGAACGCGGCTACCGTCCTTCCGCATGACCTGAGGGGCTCTATCATCAGAGCCTCGTTCGAGGCTTTGAACCTGCACAGGTGCCATGGCCCCGGCTTCCGGCGCATACGCTCCGTTTGCACTACCATCTCCTCTGCCGTCGGCGCGCAACATTATCTCGTCGGTATCAGGAGCGTTGCTCGTCGAACGACGGGCCAAGACCTTTCCAAGTTCTGGATGCGAGGTGGGTCTCCAAAATGAAAGACTGTGAAGCGTGTCACAGCGTTTGGCGCAGGGCTCATCCATGATCAGGCCACAGACACCAATAGGCCCCACCTGGCTTGTCAGACAGTTTCAGATCGCGTGGATGGCTCGTAATAAGGACGCTTGTGATGAAGAATGGAATGAGGAACAGCGCTGAGGTCCAACTCCGTACCGCTCTTCGCACGCTCAAGAAGCCGCTGATCGGCATCAGTGCCATCAGCTGCCTCGGAAACATCCTGATGCTGACCAGTCCCATCTTCATGATGCTGGTCTACAACAAAGTACTGTCGAGCAAGAGCGTTCCGACACTGGCAGCTCTTTCTCTGCTCGCTTTGCTGCTCTATGCCTTCTATGGTCTGTTGGAGGGGCTGCGCGGCAAGCTCATGGCGCGGGTGGGCATCACCTTTGACCACCGACTGGCTCCGACCCTGTTCGAAGCGACGCTGAAGTTGCCACTCCATTTCGGGCCGCATGCCCGCAACCATGATCCGTTGCAGGATCTGGCCGCCATCCGCAATTACCTCATGGGCCCTGGCCCGGTTGCCCTTCTCGATCTTCCGTGGATGCCGATCTACTTCGCGATCCTGTTTCTCGTGAATCCAATCCTATTTCTTGCTGCCGCAGGCGGCGCTCTGTTTCTCGTCATCCTCAGCCTGATCAACGAATTCGTCACCAAAGGAACGGTCAAGGCTGCGAACCAGGTGCATGCGGCGAACATGACTGTGCTGCTGGACGCAAGGCGCAACTCCGAGGCGGCTGCCGCCATGAGCATGGGAGACGATTTGTGCAAGCGCTGGGGCAGCGGCTACGTGAACTCGATCTCGCATGCGCGCGCTCTTGCGGATCACGCCAGTGTCTTCGGCGCCATTTCCAAGACGGTTCGCCAGGTCCTGCAATCTGCAATGCTCGCGCTCGGAGCTTATCTGGTCATCGAGGCGCAGATGTCGGCGGGCGCCATGATCGCGAGCTCTGTCATCCTCGCGCGGGCGCTCACGCCTATCGACCAGGTCATAGGGAATTGGCGCCACACATCAGCCGCCTTGCAGGCTTTCCGCCGCCTTCGCGCTCTCTCCTCCAAGCTTCCGAAGACTGCTCAGCAGCAGCACGGCATGCCGCGGCCGAACCACACACTGTCAGTGCGTGATGTTGCAATCGTGCCCCCCGGCGGAGCGGTTGCGACCGTTGCCGGCGTATCCTTCGAAATCGAGGCGGGTGATGCCCTTGGGATCATCGGCCCGAGCGGTTGCGGTAAATCTACACTCGTCCGCGCCCTGGTCGGTGCCTGGCCGACAGCTCGTGGCGAGGTCCGCTTCGACAATGCCCTGATCGGCCAGTATTCACCGGATGCGCTTGCTGATGCGATCGGCCATCTTCCTCAGAGCATCGAGCTGTTCGACGGCACAGTTGCGGAGAACATCGCCCGCTTCCGCAAGGACGCCACCACCGAACAGGTGATCGAAGCCGCAAAAATGGCGGGTGTGCACGACATGATCCTCGCCTTCCCGCGGGGGTATGATACCCCCGTCGGCGAGGGTGGCGCCATATTGTCAGGCGGCCAGCGTCAGCGCATCGGTCTCGCCCGCGCCCTGTTCGGAAATCCATTCCTGGTAGTGCTCGACGAGCCCAATTCCAACCTCGATCCGCTTGGCGAGCAGTCGCTGAACGACGCCATTCACCAGATGCGTCAGGCCGGAAAGATCGTCGTTATCGTTGCTCATCGGCCAAGCGCCATCTTCGCCGCCAACAAGATCCTGTCGGTTCGCGGCGGTCGCGCTGAAATGTTCGGCCCGAAGGAGCAGGTTCTTGCTGCCCTGTTCCCTCGCATCGGACAGCCGCATAAGCCGTCTCAGATGTCGAACTCGCAATCAGGCGGTGGAACATCGGGCACCCAGCCCGTTCCAACCGGCGCAGCGGGCACGCCTGTGTCCGAGCCACACCCCACTTCACCCTCGCAGTCCGAACCCGCTTCGCCTGTATCAGGAACAGTGAATCGAACGGACAGCCCCGCCACTGCCACCGTCACCAGCCTGGATGCGACCCGGGCGCAGCGAGTGAATGGCCTCGTGAGCTAGGAACTGTGAACTGGACCACAGCGCCGGGGGGCGCGGCGTGTCAATTTGATACAGGAACGAGCGCCAGGCTTTCAGGCCCGGAGCGAGAACCTGAAGCCGGATTAGCCCGTCGCCCGTGCTCGGGCGACGGTAGCCCACACAGCGGAGCGCGTCATGACCGAGTTCGAAGCTGATCTCGTCGCCAATTCCTCCTCCATGCGCCGGCTGATGCGCTGGTTCATGTTCAGTTCGTTTATTGTGTTCTTCGGGATTGGCGGCTGGGCGGTCGCCGCCAAGGTTGACAGCGCCGTGGTCACTTCAGGGACTTTTGCCGTTCAATCCAGCGCTCAGGCCGTTCAGCATCTGGAAGGCGGCGTCATCGGAGCGATCCTCGTCAGGGATGGGGAACTCGTGCAGGAGGGGCAAGTCCTCGTCCGGCTCGACACCGCCAAGGTTACGGCAGATGCAAGCATCCTCGAACGCAAGCTGATCGATCTGACCGCCCAGAAGGCTCGCCTCGAAGCTGAGAACCTGGACCGAACGACGATCACGCGACCTGAAATTTCCATTCCCTCGAAGCTGGCGGAAAGCGCCCTGAGAGCAGCGTTTGCGGCCGAGGAGAACTTCATGAACGAGCGGCGTTTCACACGGATGAGCCAGCTCTCTCAGCATCAGGAGCGCAAACATCAGGTCGAGCGGCAGATCGATGGTTTCAACGAGAGATACAAGGCGCTCAAGGAAGAACTCGCCCAGGTGACGGCCGAGCTTGCCGACCAGCGGATGCTCGACAGCAAGGGCCTGATCAGACGTCCCGTGCTGCGCCAGACAGAGCGTGAGGTCAGCCGCTTAAAAGGCGAGATGGGCGATATAGAAGCCCGCATCGCTGGCGCCCACTCCCAGCTCACGGAAATCCAGTTCAAAATTGCTGAGCTTACTCAAAATGCACGATCCGAGGTCCTGAGACAGCTTCAGGGGGTCACGGCCAGTCTCGCCGAAACCGAGGAGCAGCTCTCGGCCGCTCGGGACCGCCTTCAGCGGCTTGACATCCGGGCACCACGGACTGGCCTGGTCCATGAACTCATGGTGCATACGATCGGCGGCATCGTCGGCCCCGGCCAAAAATTGATGTCGATTATCCCAAACACGGAACCGCTGATCGTGAATGCGAAAATCCGGCCTGACGAGGTGGATCAGGTCCATATCGATCAGCCAGCGACCATCCACATCAGCTCATTCAAGCTCCCGACGCCGGTGGAACTTGAGGGAGTGGTCACCAACGTCTCTCCGGATCAGGTCGTCAGCAGCGAGACCGGGCAGGCCTTTTTTACCGTCAAGATAGCAATCGCCCCGGGAGAACGGCGCAAGCTGGAAGGGAAGGAGCTGACACCCGGGCTTCCCGCCGAAGTACTGATCCGCGGAAATTCCCGGCGCATCATCAGCTATCTGACGCAGCCCCTCACCGATCGACTTGCCGTTACCTTCCGCGAGGAATGATCCGGCACGCCGCTCATCTGACGATCTGACGCCTGCGCGGGATCCCGCGCAGGCGCGAGCGCAGTGTGTCGTCCCGTAAGGGCCGCGCTAGCGAAAAGTGGACCCGGTTTTCCGCGCCCGACGATGCGCCCTTAAGGGATTAATGCTCTAATGCGTGCGAGGCTTCGCCGTGCCGCTTCCGATGGCTAGGCACGGGCGTTTTCTACCCAGTTCGCACCCTCGTCATTGGGGACCGAAGCCATATAAGATCCTCTTGGTCAGGATGCTGGGCGATGCCGCCGCCAAGAGGCAATCATGAACAGGGCTGACAGCAACTTTTCCCGCAAGGGTCGTTCCACGCGGGGACAGGAGGTGAAATCGGTCAATCTGGCTCTTCAGGGTGGAGGAGCCCATGGGGCTTTTGCATGGGGCGTGCTCGACCGCTTGCTGGAAGAAGACGCCATAACCTTCGACGGGATCAGCGCTACGAGCGCCGGAGCGATGAACGCCGTTGTGTGCGCTTACGGGCTGATCGAGGGAGGACGCGAAGGGGCTCGTCGGGCATTGAGGGAGTTTTGGCAGCAGGTCTCGTGCGCCGCTCGCCTGAGTCCGCTTCAACCCTCTTTCTTCGATCACCTTATGGGAAATCGCAGTCTTGAGGCATCACCAGCCTTTCTTCTGTTTCACATGCTGACGCAAATCGTTTCGCCATACGAACTCAATCCATTCAACTACAATCCACTCCTCGATGTGCTTAAACAGGTAGTTGATTTCGAGCTTTTGCGAAGCAGGTCGAAAGTCAAACTGTTTCTCTCGGCCACCAATGTCCGTTCGGGAAAGATCCGGGTTTTTGAAAGCCACGAGATCAGTGCCGAAGTCGTCCTCGCATCGACCTGTCTGCCCTTCATCTTTCGGGCAGTCAAAATCGACCAAGAGTATTACTGGGACGGAGGTTATATGGGCAATCCAGCTCTCTTCCCACTGATTTACCTCTGCGAGTCTTCCGATATCGTGGTGGTTCACATCAATCCCATCAGCCGGCCCACCGTCCCGAAAACGGCCGCTGAGATTCTCAACCGAATCAATGAGATCAGCTTCAACTCATCACTGATGAGGGAGGTGCGTGCGGTCGAATTTCTGAACAGGCTTGTCGACGAGGGGCGCGTCCTTACCCCCGACATCAGGCAGGTGCGCTTGCATGCCGTTGCGGCCGACGAGGTCATGCAGAATCTCGGAGCAGCCTCGAAGTTGAATGCCGATTGGGAATTCCTCGTCGAGTTGCACGTGATCGGCCGCAAAAAGGCAGATGCGTGGTTGCGAGACGATTTCCCGAAAGTCGGGATCGAGTCATCCATCGATATTCGCGACAAGTATCTGTAGGCCCAAGAAGCGATGAGGTCTTCAGTCCGGTGCCAGCCAAGATTTGTGACCGCATGCACAGAAGAACGGTACGAAACAAGTCAGTCTGATCCCATCAGCGATTCAGGTCTAAGGGAGTGCTCCCATCCGGCCTGATCGCACATCTCCCGCGGGAGGCTGCAATGGGAAGACGGATTTGGATCGCTCTGGTCTGCCTCTTGTCGGCGATGAGTTCGGTGAATGCCGGACCTCATCTCTTTCGAGACAATGAAGCCCCGCCCCTCTCCGCTTGGCTGGAATTCTGCAGCCGAAACCCCGACGAATGCATCGTCGATCTCCGTCAACCGGAAATTCTCCCACTGACGGAGGATCTTACCGCGCTTCTCTCCTCCGTGAATCTCTCCGTGAACCGCGCATTGATACCGGTAACTGACCATAACCACTGGGACGTCGTCGACCTGTGGAGCTATCCGACCGACGGATTGGGCGATTGCGAGGATTATCAGCTCCTCAAGCGCAAGATGCTGATCGAGGCGGGTCTGCCGCGGCGCGCTCTGAGAATGACTGTGGTCATCGATGAGAATGGAGAAGGTCATGCGGTTCTGACCGTCCGCACGGATCGTGGCGACCTCATCCTCGACAACAAGACGGACGACGTGCTGGAGTGGTTCCGGACGAACTACCGATATATCAAGCGGGAAAGCGCCGAGACAACGGGCTGGGTTTACCTCACGCTCGAGCCGGCCGGAACGACGCTTACGTCATCGAACGATAAGTGACCCGTGCACTAAGGGCTCCCACGCCACGGCGATGGCGTTCAAATAAACTCAATCCGCTTCTCGCTCGCGTTCGGCGGTTTCATTCTGCAGGCGTCGTAAGTCAACGATTCTCACCCGGGCCCGACCAAGTTCCACAACGCCGCTCTTCCGCCATTTCTGCAGCTGCCGATTGACCGTCTCCCTCCCCGCTCCGACGAGAACGCTGAGTTCTTCCTGCGTGATGTCGATTTCTTCACCAAAATCCTCGGCCAACTTCAACAGGCGTCGCGCCAACCGGGATTTGAGAGACAGGAGAGAGGCCTCTTCCAACCGCTCACTCGAGAAGCGCAGGCGCTCGCAAAGCAGTTCGATGATTTTCGTCGTGATCTCCGGCTGCCGCTTGAGAAGGTCCTGAAAGTCGCTTCGCCGGATCATGAAGAGTTCGACCTGACCCGAGGCGATCGCATCGGCGCTCCTGGGATGCCCATCCAACAGTGCGATCTCGCCAAAGATGTCACCGGGTCCGAGAATATTGAGCGTGAACTGCCGGCCTGTATCGGTCGTTATCGTGATGACGATCTGTCCTCGCCGCACGCCGTAGAGGGCATCTCCCGGATCTCCCTTGAGAAATAATGTTTCCCCATCCAGCATCTTTCGGGATGTGCACAAGGCGGCGATCTGTGCAATTGCGTCAGGTCCGAGCGCGGAGAAAAAAGAGCTCACGGAAAGAGCCGAGAAAAACGGCAAATCCCTTTGGATCTGGTCCCTACCGAGACGCACCGTCGCGCCTCCCCTGAATGGTCTCGCAAAGGAGGAGTCCTACTCCTCCAATCCGGAAGCCAAGCAATTATATATGAATAAGGGATTCTCTCAACCGGAGAGGATACGCTTCAGCCCTTGAGCAGGGACGGATGATGTAAACTGAACGTAGGTAGGAACTGCATAGCTTGCGGGAAATCTTGCCGGATTAAGCCCGTCCCGCCTCCGAACGTCCTAGTGTTACTGCTTAGTTCCTCTCAGCTCTTGCAAAATCCAGCGCCGCGCGCGCCGCATCGCGGAGATTTTGGAGCGCTTCATGACGGCCTCCTGCTCGCGAACTGGCGGAGATGGATGACGATTGCGGGCTCTGCCCTACGAACGGCAGGCCGGACCGGGACGGAGACGATCACTGGCTGATCGGTCAATCGATCCAAGACGATGAGAACCATGACAACCTCCTGAGTTCGTTCCTAGGTTTGCCGAAACTGCACTCTGTTTCCGTGACGGCGGTCACAGAGATGAAATGGCCTTAGACGGCGAGTGAAACCTGCAGACGGGTAAGCCGGGTCACATCAAGCATCTCCTTGCCGGACAAAACGACGGGCCGGGGCGCGCGGCCGTTCACAGCAATGGCGTCGGCCACGAACAGAAGAGCGAGGAGACATAGGATGCGACGGGACATGATCGGGCTCCGTGTGAGACCGACCATGCCACCGGCAGCCCCGGCGAACCGTGATTGTCATCACAGAAGCCGGAGACGGCACGTGCGAGAGTGAAGTCATCGAGATGGAGGCTTAAATGTTCTATCTGTACTTTCACTGCGCAGGTCCCGGCGAGATCCTGATCGATCGTGACGGAGCCGAGGTTCTCGACCTGATAGAGGCCCGTGACCGGGCTCTAACCCTGGCGCGGATCCTCGTCGAGGGGGCCTACGGCACACGCGATTTCACGGATTGGCACGTCTATGTCAGCGATGAAGACGACGAGGAAATGCTGTTGATCCCATTTTCCGATGTCATGCCGACCCTCCACTAAGGAAAGCGTCAGGGGGATAGGATAGATCCTGCCCCTATAAGGCCGAGGTTCGCCAAGCTGTTATTCCGATGCCGACGACCGAGATCATCACCTCCTGACCGGTCCGAACGCGAGCCTCACGATGTTACAAGCCTTTCAGGTTCCGATACCTATGCGCTGAGCGCCTGCATCCCGGACAAGCGCGACCTTTCCGTCCATCGACACTGCGCTTCAGGGAAAAGATCTATTGCTTCGGTGAGCGGTCTCGATTGAAGTCACAACTTCGGATGTCGGGACCGGCGGGCGAGCCAATCGGCCTGCTCCGCCAAGTGGCGCCATCTGCGCGCCGTCGAGCGAAGTTCCACGCGCATTTCCGCCTTCTGGCGCGGATCGTCCGCCAGACGATCCG
Source organism: Microvirga sp. VF16 (assembly GCF_016864375.1). Taxonomy (GTDB): domain Bacteria; phylum Pseudomonadota; class Alphaproteobacteria; order Rhizobiales; family Beijerinckiaceae; genus Microvirga. The sequence goes on from NZ_CP069354.1 coordinate 2,992,143, forward strand.
CCTTGGCGGCCTTCTCCTGATAGTGCTGGTTGAGATTCATACTCTTATCCCGCATTCCGCGAATGGACCGGCATCCGGGCCACGGCAGTCAAAATTTGTAGGTTTATATTCTGACGGAGCCTGCCGGCTTAGCCGGAAGTGAAATGGTCACTTTCTGACCGGTCCGTGGATCAAGAATGGTGAGCGTCATGATGATCTCCTTCAATTGAGACCATCATGAATCCGAGTGCATCGTCGTTCTGTGGCTGGCGTCACACAACTCCGGTGTGACGTAGCGCACAGTTATCCGCATATGACTGCGTTAGGTTGAACGGGTTCCTCCCTGTCAACTCAGCGCCCCGGTTCAATCTGGGCGCTTTTTCTTTGCCATCTCTCATATGGCAGCGTCGTCGATACAGTCCCGCCTCTGTGACCGGCCTCACATTAGCGAGCTCTTCGTCTGTGTAAGGTTGGACGGTGCAATGCCCCTTTCAGAGGAGATTGGAAATGATGAAGACTTATCGGGCACGGTTTGGTGCTGTGCTGTCCCTCGTGCTATTGAGCGGATATGGCGCTACGACCGCCGAAGCGTGTGATCCACGAGTCACTACACGCCCTCGAGACCTATGGGACAGGCCGACCCACATAGTGCGAGATCACCGTCGACCTGTTGATTCCTACTCGGGAGGCGTGGTTGTCACGAACACCTCTCGGGGACCGATCGTACGAGATCATCGTTCTCGTCCGATCGTGCGGGATCATCGTCGATAGCATTCTTTCCAGGATTGTTTTTGCGGCTGACAAGCCACTCGATCAGGATATTCGTTGCCTTCATATCAACGACATTGATGATCTGACCATGATAGCCCGGCGGTTCAAAGCCAATGACCGCCGGGCTTCTCGGTCAGAAGCGCATAGGTCGGTGAGAGTTTCGTCGAATTTGGCTAAGCATCACTTTTGTGAGAACATTTGCGGCTAAAACTATGCGGCCCACATTGCATCGCCTTGCGATGCTGCCACTTGAACTGGACTAGCCAACAATCGCATGCCGCAGAAAACTATGAAGTAAACACCTGTTCCGCCGACTTATGTTATCTCTGTGCCAAAGCGATGCATCGACGAGAAAGCTCCTGTTCCTCGGCATCAAAGTATCGTTGAAGCCAAATATAGGCCTCTCGGACCAGCATCTTGCGCCTGAACGGATTTGTTGCCTGACGTGACTGGGCCATTGTGTTCATGTAGCGGGCCCAGTATCGCGCGCATTTATCCATCACATCCGCTCCTGTACATCTGAACTTCAGATTGAACATTCATGCCTTAGAAGCGGCTTCGTATCTGTAACCGGCATCACAGTGTCAGATAGACACCACGGCGTGATGGGGCCTCAGCCTAATCCTTCTTGAAAGGAAGCCAGGATCATTCCTTCCGCTCTGTGATGAGGGACACAGTCCTGCAGGGACTTTTGGGATAACAAAGTCTTACTCTGAAATGGGAGCCGCTTATGAAACACACCCGTAAACCGTTCATATTCATTCGGAAGAATGATACGAAATTGGTCTTCGACTCGATCTATCTTCGAGAGGCCGTGTTTCGCAAAGCCGTTACGGTGGAAGATGTCAAAGCTGGGCTTCTACCGAGAAAAAATAGCTGAGACCAGTTGTCTATCGCAACAGGAGCAGGATCTGCACTATCCGCCCCTTCTGTCGAAAATCTTTAGCATCGATTGAGGAACCTCCCCAATAGACGGCGCTCGATCACTCTCTGTGTTGTGAAGCTTGACGTGAACTGCGATGGGCTAGTTACGAGCATCGCTCGATCCATGACATAAGCGGAGTGGCCCCTGGTTTCCAATCTGCTATCGGTGCCCATTGATTTAATCTCATGGGTGTATCCTAGGACCGGGAACACATTGCTGTAATGCGAAGGTCCGTCCCTACCCGTTCATCCATGATATAAACCGTGAGATCTCCTTGGGCCGGCGTCGCAGTCATTCATCTACCTGTGCTCTGCTGAACTGATGGCACCGGCTCTCTTAGCTAACGCGCCGCCAGTAGCCTTCGAATGGAATCGATATATCTCGGCGCTCTTCCGTCGTGAACCGAGGATAGTCGCCACTCTGCGTCCAACCGCCGTTGCCGCCTGGAACGAAATGCAGATACGAGAACACGATATGAGAGATGACCCACATGCCGACCTCCTGAATGACATTGATTGTAAATGGAGGAGGCGAATTGCTCTGAGATAAAGGTCACACAGCGTGCTGCGCCGCTCTTAGCGATTGCGTGAGCTTCTTGAAGACGCGCGTTTCAGAAATCGTTGCGATGCCAGTTGATTGCGTCCCCAACTCGCTGTGCGCTGAGAGGCACCACGCACTTTGTGTGTGAAGTGGCTCACTGCACCGGAGGATCCAGTAGCCAAATTCTACTATTTAGAGACCTGCACAAAAGTAGATCTGTCTCTAGGATCCATTCCATAGTCCGCGTCTTTCCGTGTGAAGCGAATAATATTGAAACCGGCTCTCCTCCGCACGATGGTGCCAGCAAGCAATAAGGAATATATTCTGCGCACCTGAGCAACCGGCAGCGTCTTCGAGCACACCCTATTTTCTGTCACAGTAACAGGCGCTGTAGGATGAGGTGGCCAGATTAGCGATGGCGCACGCATAAGCGGTCAATGCCCCAACAGGGATCTCGCCATGGCTGACCTGATAAAGTCGTCGAAAGTTATTGCGAACCTGTTCGCCTGTCTCTCCACGTTCGAGCGTGGCATCTGCAATCCGCTTGATGGCAGCTGCCGAATAGGCCTGTTCGCCATAGACCTGGGTGAATACATACTCCCGTCGCCACTCGCCTGGCGCACTTCCGGCGACCTGCTCCAGATTGGCGAGATACCATGTCGAGAAGTCGGTTATGTCTCCGGTTCGCCGATTATAGTCGAAGATGTGAAAGGCAGGATTGTTTCCGAATATCGGGCTGATCGACGGTGTCACCTTTTCGACCGCAACCGCGACATTGGCATCCATGAGCAACCGGTAGCTGTCTTGATGGGTGTGGGCGGAAAAACCGGCCCGGATGATAACGGCATATTCCTGAAGCAGGAGCGCGAAGCGGGATGCGAAGGGTTCCTTAAGGAAGGGTGCGACCCGTGCTGGGCAGCTCAAATCGGACGAAGCTTGAAGTGTCGCATAGGGATCAATACCGACCGGGATGTGATGAACGAGCCAGATGTCCCTGTCGGCCGAACGCGCGTCTTCCAGCTGCCGTTCGAGCCAGGTCATCATTGCCTCTGCCGCCTGGATTCTAGTGGTACCACACGTATTCCGGTAGTCGGTCGACCACAACACGTCATTGACAACAAGGATCGTTATGCCCAGAAGTACCGGATGGCGCATCGCATAATAGCCGCCGGATGCGAAGGTCTGACCGAAGTCCGCAGCAAGATGATCTGGCCCTGCCAGTTCGCGGACCGTGTCGCTCAAGGAGGCAAGGAAGGCACCACCCGGCTCAAGCTGATAGTCGCCGCACTCGGAATCATTATTTCCCAAGGCGATGAGGATGGGGCGACCGGGCAGTGCGGTGCGCAGACCATCAGCGACATAACGTGCCGTCTTGACATCCAGCGCTCGTACGGGGCCGGAAGTTGGTGCCATGCCTAGCATCCGAGCCGCTATCTCTTCGAAGCGGTGTGCCAGAAGATCGCCTGATACGACGACAAGATCGGCGCTCCCTGCTTTCTCGGAGAGCGCACTGAGTGCGGAGGCGAGCAATGCTTGATTTGTGTCCTCGCCACGCCTGGGGAAGCTCTGCCCGCTTGCGGCAGCGAAGATGACCGGCCATTCTTCCGGCTCGGACTCCGCAAGTCGAGGTGCGATACCCGATGTTGCGAACGGATTGAAATGGATATCAGAGATGACGGCGATAGTCCCGGACGTCTCGGCTGTTCGGGCTGGCATACTGGCCGCGACGATCCAGGTCAGTGTGAGCAGAAGCCCCAATAGGGAATGCCGACGGCCACGACGCATGTGAGCTTCCTCCAAACACCCTTCCGATGTCGCTTTGCCGAGGCTATCGGGCGTCAGGCTACGACGTGCACCGTCAGATCGGCATCACATGTAGAAGATAGATCAACCTTCATTGTCGTGCCGATGAGCATCTCCGATTCAAAGAATGCGCCAACCATGCAGTCCCTGAACTGAACGATGCTACCGTAGCTTTGATCAGACTGATTTCCTGCGTTCGAGGCGACTAATCTTGAAAACAGGCCCGGGGCGACTCCGCCGTGACACTTGTTCTATTCCGCTGCATTGGCCCTGAATGCAGCGATGAAAGCTGGAGCCGCTTCTGCGACAGCCGTGAGCGAGTATCCGCCTTCCTGAACGATCAGGGTCGGCAGGTCGATCTTTCCCCAGATTTCTCCGATCCGGGCGAACGCGTCCGACGTGACGTTGAGCTTCGAGAGCGGATCGCTTCGGTGGGCATCCCAACCGGCCGACAGTACCAGCGCCTCGGCGCCATGCGCCTGAACTTCCAGCGCCAGGCGCCGGTTGGCGTCAATAAAGGCTTCGTCGTTAGCACCCGGCGCAAGCGGCAAATTATGGTTTGCTCCTTCGCCGGGTCCGGCCCCGATTTCATCAGCATATCCGGCGTAATGCGGATAATAGGACGATGGATCGGTGTGCACCGAGCCGTAAAAGACATCATGGCGCGTATAGAAGATCGCTTGCGTGCCATCGCCATGGTGGGTGTCGAAATCGACGATGGCGACCTTTGGAAAGTGGCTGCGCAGCACTGCGGCCGCGATGGCGGCATTGTTGAAGAAGCAGAAGCCGGAAGCGCGGTCGGGATAAGCATGGTGACCGGGCGGTCGGCAGAGCGCATACGAAGCTCGCTCTCCGGCCAGCACCGCCTGCGCACCGGCAATCGCTGTCTGCGCCGAGGCATAAGCAGCCTGGAAGGTCCCAGTCATGATCGCGCAGGACATGTCGCCAATATACCAGCCCGCTTGGCCCAGGATTCCCGTCGTGCGCGGCCTGCCGCGCTCCTCCAGCTCGATACCTGCCCCCCGATAGGGATGAACGTTCGGCAGCACTTCGGGGCCGTGGTTGGGCAGTTTCAGGAATCGATCATAGGCATCTTCAAGGAACCCGACGTAATGCCCGGCATGCACCGCCAAGATCGCATCCCGGCCGAAATCGCCCGGATCCGTCCTGAGCAGCCCTTGCGTTTCCAAGGCTTTGGCCAGCGTTGTGGCACGATCGGGATTTTCGAAGGGATCCACGATCCGCCCATGCATCATGTACTGCTTGGGCCGGTGGGCCAATTGGGCTTCCGAGAAGAACAGCTTCATGATCGTGGTCCCGGATGTTGACGGCTCAGGAGGGAGCGTCCTCCATCTCCTTAGCCTCGTCGATAGAAGTCCAGGAATGGGTGATTTTGGCAACCGCCCCGAGCATGATCGAAGCCGAACAGTACTTTTCCTTGGAAAGCTCGATCGCCCTCTCGACCTTGGCCGGTGCAAGACTCCTGCCCTTGACGCGGTAATCGATGTGGATCGCGGTGAAGACCTTAGGGTCCGTCTCAGCGCGCTCGGCGGTGACCTCCACATCGCAATCCGTGACCTTCTCACGACCTTTTCTAAGGATCTGGACCACATCGAACGCTGTGCATCCGCCTAATCCGATGAGCAGCATTTCCATGGGACGGATGCCGAGGTTACGGCCGCCATATTCGGGGGCGCCATCCATGACAACGGCATGGCCGCTGCCGGATTCGCCCACGAACATCATGCCATCGACCAGTTTGACCCGCGCTTTCATATGGTTTGTCCTTACTATACCTGAAGCATTTCACTCCTCCTTATACCGCTAACGCAGGGACATGGCGCGAATCCAGCTAGCTCCGCGTTTTGTCCTCAGGCTATGACACGGGCGAAGCGATCAGGGATTTCATCATGAAGCCTTCCTCCGACATCACACGGCTCCTCGAGATCATGGCGGCCCTGCGCACGCCCGGAACCGGCTGCCCCTGGGATCTGGAGCAGAATTTCGCGTCGATTGCCCCCTACACGCTCGAGGAAGCCTATGAGGTCGTTGACGCCATCGAGCGCGGCGACCTCGCCGATCTTCGGGATGAGCTCGGCGATCTGCTGCTTCAGGTGGTCTTTCACGCCCGCATGGCCGAGGAGCAGAACGCGTTTGCCTTCCCCGATGTGGTCGAAGCCATCACGCGAAAACTCATCCGGCGCCACCCCCACGTCTTCGGAGACACCAAGGACCTATCGCCCGAGGAAGTGAAGAGCCTTTGGGACTCGATCAAGAGCAAGGAGAAGGCCGAACGGCGTGTGATCCGCGAGAAGATGGGGCAAATGCCCGAGGCTCACGAGGCTGGGTTTCTCGGCGGAATCCCAACGGCTCTGCCCGCGTTGACGCGCGCACAGAAGCTGACGGCAAAGGCCGCGAAGGTCGGCTTCGACTGGCCGGAAGCCGCACAGGTCATCGACAAAATTCATGAGGAGCTGGAGGAGGTTAAGGAGGCATCTTCATCCGGCGCGCGAGATAGAATCGAGGACGAAATCGGCGACCTCCTGTTCTCTGTCACCAATCTCGCCCGCCATTTCGGCATCGATTCCGAGCGGGCCCTGCGGCGGACGAATGCCAAGTTCGAAAGACGCTTCAAGGCCATCGAGAAAGCTCTCGGAAAGCAGGACCGGAGCCTTGATGACGCCTCGCTCGAAGAGATGGAAGAACTTTGGGTCGCCGCGAAACTGGCCGAGCGCGAGCCCGGTTCATCGTCATAGAACGCGGGCTTCTGGAAACCGGTTGAGGAAGCGGGGTTCTTTGCCGGCCACGAGGCGAACCTGGAGGATGGTGTGCCCATTCTCCGTTGTTTCGCGGCCCAGGATCTCCGTGTTCTCATGCAGCCATGCGAGCCCTTGCCCGTCCTCCGGCGCGACATCGATCTCGTAGGTCGGCCGTCCCATGGCCAAGTGCTGCTCGATGGTGGTGAGAAGCTCCGGAATGCCGTCCCCGGTCAGGGCCGAGATGAGGATCGGCCGTCTTTCCTCGTCGGTTCGATGCGAGGTGGTGGCAAGCCTCTCACGATCCAGCGGTGACAGGAGATCCGCCTTGTTCCAAACCTCGATGATGCGCTTCGTATCGTCCGGATCGATGCCGAGTTCACGCAGGACGACAGCCACGTCGCCGGCCTGAGCCTCTGTCTCCCCGTGAGACACGTCGCGGACATGCAGCAAGACATCCGCCTCGACCACGTCCTCCAGGGTGGCACGGAAGGCCGCCACGAGCATCGTCGGAAGATCGGAGATGAAGCCTACCGTGTCCGACAAAATGGCTTTCTCGCCGTGGGGCAGTTCAATGGCGCGGGATGTGGGATCAAGAGTCGCAAACAGCATATTCTCGGCCAGAACATCGGCCTGGGTCATGCGATTGAACAGGGTCGACTTGCCGGCATTGGTGTAACCGACAAGGGCGACGATCGGGTAAGGCACCCGCCGACGACTCGTGCGGTGCAGGGAGCGCGTCTTCACGACGCTCTCGAGATCCCGCTCGATCCGGTTCATCCGCTCCTGGATCAGTCTCCGGTCGGCCTCGATCTGTGTCTCACCAGGCCCCCCGAGGAAGCCGAAGCCGCCGCGCTGACGCTCGAGGTGGGTCCAGGAACGGACCAGTCGGCCCTTCTGATAGGACAGGTGCGCCAATTCGACCTGGAGCGTACCTTCCTTGGTGCGCGCCCGCCGCCCGAAGATTTCGAGGATCAGGCCGGTGCGGTCGATGACCTTGGCGCCCCAGGCCTTTTCGAGATTGCGCTGCTGCACGGGACTGAGCGCGCAGTCCATGACGACAAGGCCGATCTCTTCCGCTCGGATCATACCGGCCAATTCGTCCACCTTGCCGCTGCCGATGAATGTCGCCGGTCGAGGCGAGGCTAGGGGCGCTATCAGCGATTTGGCGATGGTCAGATCGATCGCGAGAGCGAGACCGGTGATCTCATCGAGACGGGCTTCCGGAGGGCGAGGATTGGTCCCCTCGCCGTCCGCATCGACAACGCTGCGCCGTTTGCGCGTCAGGTAGGGTCCGACGACGAGCGTTCGTGTCCCTGCCGCAACCTCTTTTTCGGGTTCGGCAAGCTGAGCGAGACGTTCTTCCCCCGGACTACGTGGTTCCGTCACCTCAAGCCTTCTCGCCAGCCTCGTCGATCTGGTCGAACAACTGGACGGGCTGCCCTGGCATGATGGTGGAAATGGCGTGTTTGTAAACCAGCTGAGAATGACCATCCCTGCGCAGAAGGACGCAGAAGTTGTCGAACCAGGTAACGACGCCCTGAAGCTTCACCCCGTTCACGAGAAAGATCGTCAGGGGGATTTTCTGCTTCCGGACATAGTTCAGAAAGGTGTCCTGAAGATTCTGCGCGCGATCGCCCGCCATTGAAGTTGCCTCGCCAGCCCATCGCCGCCGGTCTTGGCTATGGGGCCGCCTGAATATGATTGTCCGCTTTCGTGCGGTCGGTGACCGGCACTTCTATTACAGGGCGAACCGCGGCGTTCGGCAAGGGGGGCTAAACGGTTCTACCTCCTCGGAGCATATTTTCCCGTGGATTGTAGGTTTTAGTTCTTTTCAGTTCGGAGAGATCAATCCGTGCTGTAACGGTGAAGCCCCTCAACCGCCGATCCCGAGGGATTTCAGCTTTCGGTGCAGAGCTGACCGCTCCATGCCGATGAACTCCGCAGTCCTGGAGATATTGCCGCTAAAACGAGCAATCTGTGCCAGGAGATACTCGCGCTCAAAGATCTCGCGCGCCTCGCGAAGAGGCAGGCTCATGAGTTTCTCGCCCCCCGCCCCGCCTGGGGTGCTTGGAACGAGTGCACCGATCTCCGATGGGAGCATGTCCGCCGTAATCTCCGCATCGGGATCGCCAGAGGTCAGAATCATCAGCCGTTCGACGTTGTTTCGAAGCTGCCGCACATTGCCGGGCCAGTCGTGGGACTGCAGGACCGCCATGGCATCCTCCGCAATCCGCCGCTTCGGGAGGCCCGTCGTGGAGGAAATCTGCTCCATGAAGAACTCGATCAGCTCCGGCACGTCCTCGCGTCGCTCGGCGAGCGAAGGCACACGGATCGGAATCACTCCGAGCCTGTGGAACAGGTCCTCCCGGAATTGGCCTGCCGCAATCGCCGCCGGCAGGTCACGGCTGGAGGACGAGACGATGCGCACGTCCACATGAACTCGCGTCGTTCCGCCAACACGCTGGAAGTTCTGATCGACCAAGACGCGCAGGATGCGGTTCTGCGTCTCCCGCGGCATATCGGCGATCTCGTCGATATAAAGAGTGCCGCCATGAGCTTCTTCGAGCGCGCCTACACGACGGCCCCCGCCCTCGCCGCCTTCGGTACCGAAAAGCTCCGCTTCCATGGTGTCCGGCGTGATCGTAGCGGCCGAGAGAACGATGAACGGACCATTGGCGCGCGTGGAGAGGCTGTGAACGGTTCGAGCCGTCAGCTCCTTGCCGGAACCGGGTGCTCCAGTGATCAGGATGCGGGCATTGGTCGGCGCCGCCCGCTCCACGGCTTGCCGTAGCTGGTTGATGACGATCGACCGACCAGCGATGCGGCTCGCCTGCACAGAACGGGAGCGCAGGTCGCGAACCTCTCGTTTCAGGCGTGATGCCTCAAGGGCACGCTCGGCGACAAGAACGAGCCGGTCGGCCTTGAAGGGCTTCTCGATGAAGTCGTAGGCGCCCGTCTTGATGGCCGAGACTGCCGTTTCGATGTTGCCGTGGCCTGAAATCATCACAACCGGCAGATCAGGATGCTGGGACTTGATGATCTCCAGGACCTGGAGGCCGTCGAGCCGGCTTCCCTGCAGCCAGATGTCCAGGAAAACAAGGTGCGGTCGCCGTGTCTCAATGGCGGCCAGAGCCTCATCCGACGTGCCCGCCGTGCGGGTTCGGTTCCCTTCATCCTCAAGAATGCCGGCTACCAGCTCACGAATGTCGACTTCGTCATCGACGACGAGAATATCAGCGCTCATAGGCTTGCCCTGCGAGAGTCGTTTCGGCTGGAAGCGGCCGATGTCTCTTCCGATGCAACGTGTTTCGTCTTTGGGATCCACATGCGAACTTGCCCGCCCCTGCCAGAGGGATTGTCGGCCAGTTCCATGCCACCTCCATGGTCTTCCAGAATCTTTGCAACGATCGGCAGACCCAGTCCGGTTCCACCCTCGCGCGTCGTCATATAGGGCTCCAGAAGGCGCTGGCGGCCCTCGACCGGGAAACCCTTACCGTTATCGGTCACGGCCAGGATCAGGTAGTCCGGGTGGGTGTCGTCGAGCAACACCTCAATCCGCGCATGATCTCTCTCTTCCTCCGGCGCCGCCGCAATGGCTTCGGTCGCGTTCTTCACGATATTCGTGACGGCTTGCGAGATGAGCCGGCGATCGAAGGGCGCAACGAGTGAGCCTGCCGGAACCTGATCGACGAATTCGATCTCGGGATGGGCGATCTTCATCATGAAGATCACCTGGCGGATAGTCTCGGCGAGATCCTCGTTGCCGATGGTCGGCTTCGGCATGCGGGCGAAGGACGAAAACTCGTCGACCATCCGCTTGATGTCGTCGACCTGACGCACGATGGTGTCCGTGCATTGGTCGAACACCTCCCGGTCCGTGGTGATTACCTTGCCATATTTCCGGCGAATGCGCTCTGCGGAGAGCTGGATCGGTGTCAGGGGATTCTTGATCTCGTGAGCGATGCGCCGAGCCACATCGGCCCAGGCGGATGTGCGCTGTGCCAGCACGAGGTCCGTGATGTCGTCGAGAGTGATCACAAGATCCCTTTGGCCGCCGCGCGCCTGCTCGCTCGTCACGCGAACGTTGATGGTCCGCTCCTTACCCTTTCGGGAAATGTGGATCTGCTGCTGCATCAGACGCTGGCGGCCAAGACTCATCTCCTCGACGAGCGCCGACACCTCCGGCAGAACCATGGTAATCGGTTGACCGAGCAGTTCCTTATGGGAGGTGCCGAGCAGAGCCTCGGTCGACGGATTGACGATAGTGATCTGTCCTCGGGCATTGACGCCGATGACGCCAGCCGAAACGCCCGCCAGAACCGCTTCAGTGAACCGGCGCCGACGATCCATGAGATCGCTGGCGGCCGTTAGTCCATCGTGCTGGCGGCGTAGTTCCGAAGTCATCTTGTTGAAGGTCTCGCCCAGATGTCCGAGATCGCCCTCACCCCGGCGCACCGGGACCTGGACATAGAAGTTTCCGGTCGCCACTTGGTCCGTCGCATGGATGAGGCGTCGGATGGGGGTGACGAGACGATTGGCGAAATTCAGTCCGAACCAGACGGCCGAGAGCAACACGATCAGCGCAATCAGCGTGAACATGGAGGCGAAGGCGATCTGGATACCCGCCTTCTTCTGGTCGAGGGCCTCATAGAAAGCCACACCTGCTTCCGCGACCTGAGGGAACTCGAGTGCACGCGGATCAACCTCCCTAGCGACATAAAGGATTCGTCCGCCATGGGCATCCAGCTTCAGAGCGGAGCGGAAGATGTGGCCGGATTTCGGGAACAGGCAGAGGGCCTCTCGATTGCTGGCTTCCTGCAGATCCGTCGGTGTCGGCTGAGGAACGTTTTCGACCTTCTTGGCCTCTATACGCTCGACCACCGAGCCATCCGTATCCACGATCATGGCGAGAGGAAAGCCGAGGAAGACGGCGCGGGAATTCATGAACTCCCGGAAGAGGTTGCGGTCCGCGTCAAAAAGCACTTTGGCGCGGTTGAGATCGGCCGCCATCAGCTGGGTTTCGCGAGCGAGCGTCCGGCACTGCACCTCCCGATAGGACCGGGCGATGGAGACCGTATTGGTTATGAGATCTTTGAGAGCACCGGTGAACCAGGGATCGAGGCCGCGTTCCAGTGTGACCGTCGCGACGGCCGCGACCAGGATGGCCGGCAGGACCGCTACGAGGCTGAACAGCCCGACGATCCTCACATGGAGACCGGCCGCCGCCGCCCCTGCCCTGCGTTCGCGCACCAACTTGCGGGTCTGCCAGGCGACGATTCCGAGAAGCAGGGCGATCAGCACGCCGTTGAGCAGGAAGACCCAGACGACGACGTTGTGGGTCGGCAGCAGCGGAGTCGCGCCGGCGAGAATGAGGAACGTGGCGAGGGCCGAGGCCAGCGCCGATAGCACGGCTCCGTAGCCCAGCCAGCCGAGGCCGCTCTGGGACGGTTCGGCCGCCTGCCGTTGTGCAATACTGTCCTGCTCGATCAAGACTGAAGCCCCGCCAATCGGGTGCTTCGGTTCTGCACCCCGTCATGGGGTGATGCACCAACACAACACTGTGGTCAAATTATTACAGCAGCCGGCGGCTCAGGTCCGGTTGGACCGGACCACCATGAGCTCAAGGTCCCGTACCTTTTTGCGAAGGGTATTGCGGTTGACCCCGAGAAGCTCGGCTGCCCGGATCTGGTTGCCCCTCGTCGCCGCAAGGGCTGCGCCGATCAGGGGGCCTTCGATCTCGCGCAGGATGCGGTGATAGAGCCCAGGAGGCGGAAGCGTGTCCCGGAAACCCGAGAAATACTCGTTCAGATGCCGTTCGACGGCGTCGGACAGCCCTTCGGAGTTTTGCTGAGGCGATTGCGAAGCCTTTCCAGAGGGTTGAGGCATTAGCAAGGGCTGAGAATCGAGCTCGGCATCGATGATGGCCCCGGTGATCGTATCCTGGGGGTAGAGAGCCGCCAGACGTCGCACGAGGTTTTCCAGCTCGCGGACATTGCCCGGCCAGCGGTACCGCTTGAGCCGATCCATGGCTTCCACATCGAGCTGCTTGCGGGCGAGGCCCTCCTTCTCCACCAACATGAAGAAGTGGCGGGCGAGATCCGGGATGTCCTCGACACGCTCACGCAGTGGCGGAAGGCGCAGGGGCACCACGTTGAGGCGGAAATAGAGGTCCTCGCGGAAAAGGCCTTGCTGGATCAGGACGCGCAGGTCTTTGTTCGTCGCGGCAACGATACGGACATTGGTCTTGATCGGAACGCGGCCGCCGACGGTCGTGTATTCGCCCTGCTGGAGAACGCGCAGAAGCCGGGTCTGGGCCTCCATGGGCATGTCGCCGATCTCATCGAGGAACAGCGTGCCACCTTCGGCCTGTTCGAAACGGCCCGTATTGCGGGCGGTCGCCCCGGTGAAGGCGCCCTTCTCGTGACCGAAGAGCTCAGATTCGATCAGTTCGCGCGGAATCGCCGCCATGTTCACGGCCACGAACGGGCCCTGCCGGCGCTTTCCGTAGTCGTGGAGCGCCTTGGCGACCAGTTCCTTGCCAGTGCCGGACTCACCCGTGATCATCACCGTCAGGTCGGTCGGCATCAGACGGGCCAGCGCCCGGTAGATCTCCTGCATGGCGTGGGAGCGACCCACGAGCGGAATATCCTCGTTCTCCGGCGACGGGTTGGCTCCGGTGGGAACGCTCCGCGGCCGGGACAGGGCTCGCCCTACGACGGCGACGAGTTCTTTCAGATCGAAGGGCTTCGGCAGATATTCGTAGGCCCCGCGCTCGGAGGCCTTGATGGCGGTCATGAACGTGTTCTGGGCGCTCATGACGATGATGGGCAGCTCCGGGCGCATCTTCTTGATGCGGGGCAGGAGATCGAAGGCATTCTCGTCCGGCATCATCACGTCGGTGATGACCAGATCGCCATCCCCTTGAGCCACCCAGCGCCAGAGGGTTGCGGCATTGCTGGTCGAGCGAACCTCGTACCCGGCCCGTGACAGGGCCTGGTTCAGGACGGTTCGAATGGCGGCATCGTCATCGGCAAGAAGAATCTGTCCGCTAGGCATCTGTCAGTCTCACAAATCGGCCCCGCGCCCGTCATCGGCGCGGTGCATGGGCAGGAGAATTCGGAAGGTGGTCCGTCGGGGCGCCGGCTCGCATTCGACGATGCCGCCGTGATCGCCGACGATCTTTGCGACGAGGGCAAGGCCGAGGCCGCTGCCCTGAACCTTCGTCGTCACGAAGGGATCGAAAAGATCGGTCATGAGCTCGGGAGGAATTCCGGGGCCGTTATCGATGACACTCAGCTCGATCGGCAGGCTCACCCTCTCCTGCGAGCCGGGGACCTGAAGCCGGACGCCGGTCCGGAAAGCCGTCGACAGGATGATCTCGCCATCCGGCGCGTCGATGCCGATGGCCTCGGCCGCGTTCTTGACCAGGTTTAGAATAACCTGGATCAGCTGATCCCGGTTGCCGAGCACCGGGGGTAGCGAAGGATCGTAGTTCTCGACGAAACGGATATGCCGGGCGAAGCCCGATTGCGCGAGGCGCTTCACGTGATCGAGCACGCCGTGGATGTTCACGGCGCCCCGCTCGACCGGCCGTTCCTCTCCGAACAGCTCCATGCGCTCTACCAGCTTCACGATGCGGTCGGTCTCGTCGCAGATGAGACGCGTCAGCAGCCGATCGTCTTCGCTGGCCGATTGCTCAAGGAGCTGCGCCGCGCCGCGGATGCCAGAGAGCGGGTTCTTGATTTCGTGCGCCAGAAGCGCGCCCAGCGCCGTAATGGAGCGGGCTGCCCCGCGATGGGTCAGCTGGCGGTTCATCTTGTCGGCAATCGTCCGCTCCTGGAGCATAACGATCACGCTGTCGCTGTCATCACCCAGCGGGCTGGCCGAAACGTCGACGATGCGTTCTGCGCCAAGCCGTGGGCTGCCGATATCGACCCGATGCTCGCTGACGCTGGAACCCCGCTGACGAACATCCTCCACCAACGCCATCACCGGCGAGCCGAAGGGCAGGAAGTCGCTGAGCTTCTGGCGCAGCATCATGCGCAGGCTCATCTCAAAAAAGGATTCGGCCGCCGTATTGGCATGCACGATCCGAAGCTCCGGTCCGACGGTCAGAACCGGGATCGGCAGCGCGTTCATGATGACGTCGTTGATGGCCGCCATCGTCATGCCGCCTCCCTATCCTGCCGGCTGTAGAGGGAGCGCAGTAGGGTGATCACGGTCCGGGATTCCTCGGATGTTACGAGCGCTGTCCTAACACTCGGTGCGATGTGGAAGCCGGAAGCGAGAGCCACATCGGCACAGGCGGCAAGGTGCTTGCGGGCATGGCGGATGCCAGTCCTCTCGCCATAGAGAGACAAGAGTCCCTCATAATGTTCGACGGCGATCTCGGTCATTTCTTCAGGCGATGGGTCGGGAATCGTCATGCCTTGCAGCGCCGCGCCGATCTGGCCAACGAGCCAGGGCCTTCCAACCGCCGAGCGGCCGATCATCACAGCCGCGGCTCCTGAGGCGGACAGGCAGTTCTTCGCATCTTCGAGCGAGCCGATATCGCCGTTGGCGATGACCGGGATGTTTACGCTTTGGACGACGGCAGCGATGGCGCCCCAGTCGGCTTGTCCCTTGTAAAACTGCTGCCGTGTCCGGCCATGCACTGTCACGGCCTGTACGCCGAGGCTCTCGGCCCGGCGGGCGAGTTCCGGCGCATTGAGACTCTCATGGTCCCATCCAAGGCGCATCTTGACGGTCACGGGGACGCTGGCCGCCTGCACGGTCGCCTCGATGAGCCGGGCGGCATGATCGAGGTCGCGCATGAGGGCCGAGCCGGCATAGCCGCCGATCACCCTCTTGGCGGGACAGCCCATATTGATATCGATGATGCGAGCCCCTGCCCCCTCAGCCACCCGCGCGGCTTCCGCCATCCAGTGCGGCTCGCATCCGGCCAGCTGGACCACATGAGGCTCGATTCCGGCACCCTCGGCCCTGAGCTGCGCCTCCTCCGAGCCCTGGACCAGCTCATCTGATGCCACCATTTCGGACACGACGAGACCGGCTCCCAAGCGCTTGGCAATGCGCCGGAAGGCAACATCTGTCACTCCGGACAAAGGCGCGAGAACGGCCGGAACGTCGACCTTCACAGGACCGATACTGAAACCGCCTTCGCCTAATTTTTGATCAAAACTCATTGTGCCTAATCAATAGCCATTTCAGTGACAGGTGCAAGCCCCTCCCACAGGGATTTGCCTTCTGCCCACCTCACGCTTAGGAGAGCGTCTGTTACAGAGAGTTCCCTGAATGACAGTTGCCGCCCTCATCGTTGCCGCAGGACGTGGATTAAGAGCGGGTGATGGGATCCCGAAGCAATATCGGCTGCTCCAGGGGCAGCCGGTTCTGGCGAGAACGCTTTCGGCTTTTCTCTCTCACCCTAGCGTCAGTCACACCCTCGTGGTGATTCACCCTGACGATCACGAATTCTATGAAGGATCGATCGGAGCCTTACCATCCCTGCCACCGACAATTCTGCCATGCGTCCATGGCGGTGAGACGAGGCAGGTCTCGGTAAGGAATGGACTTGAGGCGCTGACGGAGCTGAATCCCGAGATTGTTCTCGTTCACGATGCAGCCCGGCCCTTTGCCGGTCCCGATCTCATCGACCGTGCCATCGAGGCCGCACGGCATTGGGGCGCCGCCGTGCCAGGAACGCCGGTGACTGATACGATCAAGGTGATTGGAGATCGGTCCGAAGTGATCTCTACCCCTGATCGTTCGACCCTCAGAGCCGTACAGACCCCGCAATCCTTCAAATTTTCGCTCATTCTCGACGCGCACCGCAGGGCAGCCGCCGCAAACCTGCATTCTTTCACGGATGACAGCGCCTTGGCGGAATGGGCCGGTCTGTCGGTTCATGTCTTCGCGGGCGATCCCGGCAATATCAAGCTCACCCATCCGGCGGATTTCGCGGAGGCCGAGCGACGCATGAAAGGCGAAGCGATGACCTATGTGACCCGACTCGGTACCGGCTTCGATGTCCATGCTTTCGGCGAAGGCGATCATGTCTGGCTCGGCGGGATGAAGGTTCCCCATGACCGGGGCATCGTGGCCCACTCTGACGGGGACGTGATCCTGCATGCCCTGACGGATGCCATCCTCGGTGCACTCGCCGATGGCGATATCGGCACTCATTTTCCTCCGACCGATCCGCAATGGCGCGGTGCGTCCTCCGACCGGTTCCTGGCCCATGCGGTAGGCCTCGTCCAAAAGCGTGGCGGCATCCTCGATCATCTCGACACGACGCTTCTTTGCGAGAAGCCGCGGCTCGGACCGCACCGGGAGGCGATGCGCCAGCGGATTGCCGAGATCGCCGGGCTTCGGCTCGATCAGGTCTCGCTCAAGGCGACGACGACGGAGAAGCTTGGATTTACCGGCCGCAGTGAGGGCATTGCCGCTCAGGCCGCCGCGACGATCCGCTTGCCGGAGGTGAGCGCATGACGCCCGCGATGACGAACCGCGCTGCGGCGCTCCTGGACGCCTACAAGGGCAAGGGCCTGAAGATCGCGACCGCCGAATCCTGCACTGGCGGCCTCGTGGCGGCCCTGCTGACGGAGATCTCCGGCTCCTCGGCCGTGGTGGAGCGCGGATTCGTGACCTATTCCAACGAAGCCAAGACGGAACTGATCGGGGTTCCGGCCGATCTGATCGCCGCCCATGGAGCCGTGAGTGAGCCAGTGGCCCGGGCCATGGCCGAGGGGGCGCTGGCCCATTCCCGGGCCGATGTGGCGGTCGGCATCACCGGTGTGGCTGGGCCGACAGGGGGTACAGCGGCGAAGCCGGTAGGACTCGTCCATTTCGGCTTGGCCCGGAAAGACGCCGCCACAGTGCATCTGGAGCGGCGCTACGGGAGCTTAAGCCGGGAGAATGTGCGCCGCCGGGCAGTTGAGGATGCGCTGGCGCTGCTGGAGCAGGCGGTTCGCTGATCAGGCCATCCTCGCTCCGGCCTGCGTTGTCGAGGGCAGTCCGTAAATCTCATCCGCCCGCTCCTCGAAGGCTTCCGTGAACTTGCGGAAGGCCTTGTCGAAGACGCTACCCATGACAAGGCCGAGGGCGAAGCTCTTGAACTCGTAATTGATGTAGAACTCGACCTCGCAGCCCCCACCCGGCGCCTCGCGGAAGGTCCAGCGATTCTCGAGATACTTGAACGGTCCATCCACGTATTCGACCGTGATCTTCAGGCGCGGATCGTCCAGGGTCACGCGGGTGGTGAAGGTTTCCTTGATGGCCTTGTAGCCGACCGACATGGTGGCGACGAGCGATTCGATGCCCTCCCCGCTCTGGACCCGGCGCATGACGTGCAGATCCTCGCAGAGCGGCACGAATTCCGGATAGCGCTCCACATCGGCCACGAGGGCGAACATCTGAGCCGGACTATGCTTGACGGAACGCGTGGTGCGAAAGGTCGGCATGCTCAGGCGGCCTCTTTGCGGGTTGTGAGAGCGGCCTCGAGGGCCGGGATGTCGGAGCGGGAATGCAGCACGTAAACGCGCTGATCGGGACGCAGGCGCTCCAGCATGCGCATGGTCTTGGGCCGCATCTTGTCCGGGTAGGACCAGATCCAGCGCATGAAGGACCAGTCGAACCGCTCCGGGCCGGCGGTACCGAGATCCGGCCGCGACTGGCCATAGTTCTTCGCCACTCGCCAGAGCACGCTTAAAGCACATTGCCAGCGCGGCAGGTCGAGCCAGACGATGACTGTCGCGCGGGGCACACGGATGTCGAAGGTGCTGGCGTAATTGCCGTCCATGACCCAGGCCGGCCTGGCCGTGAGCGCCTTCACCCGCTCGCGCCATTCGGCCTTGGCGGGCATGGACCAGCCAGGCCCGAAGTATTCCTTGTCGAGGTGGATCAGCGGCAGGTCGAGGCGCCCGGCGAGGCGGCTCGCCAGGGTGCTCTTGCCCGCGCCCGGGCTGCCGATGACCAGTATGCGCTGCATGCCTCGCCCGAATCGTGCTCGTCAGTTTAGCCGAGCTTCGTCAGACGAGCCGCCTTCAGCTTGGCAAAATCCTCTCCGGCGTGATGCGAGGAGCGCGTCAGCGGGGTCGAGGAGACGAGGAGAAAACCCTTGGCGTAGGCAGTGGTTTCAAAGGCCTTGAATTCGTCTGGCGTCACGAAGCGGATCACCGGGTGGTGCTTCTTCGTCGGCTGGAGGTACTGGCCGATGGTCATGAAATCCACATCCGCCGAGCGCAGGTCGTCCATGAGCTGGAGCACCTCGTTCCGCTCCTCGCCGAGGCCGACCATGATGCCGGACTTGGTGAAGATGGTCGGATCGAGCTCTTTCACCTGCTGCAACAGGCGGATGGAGTGGAAATAGCGCGCGCCGGGCCGGACCTTCAGGTATTTCGACGGCACCGTCTCGAGATTGTGGTTGAACACGTCGGGCTTGGCCGCGACCACGATTTCGAGCGCGCCCGGCTTCCGGAGAAAATCCGGCGTCAGGATCTCGATGGTGGTCTTCGGCGAGCGGGCCCGGATCGCGTGGATCACGTCGGCGAAATGCTGCGCGCCGCCGTCGGCCAGATCATCGCGGTCGACCGAGGTGATGACCACGTGCTGCAGGCCGAGCTTCTCGACCGCCTTCGCCACGCTCTCGGGCTCTTGTCGATCGAGCGCCTGCGGCAGGCCAGTCTTCACGTTGCAGAAGGCGCAGGCCCGGGTGCAGGTGTCGCCCATGATCATGAAGGTGGCGTGCTTCTTTTCCCAGCACTCACCGATATTCGGGCAGCCGGCCTCCTCGCAGACCGTCACGAGCTTGTTCTCGCGCACGATCCGGTTGGTCTCGGCCCATTTGGGCGAGCCCGGCGCCTTCACGCGGATCCAGTCGGGCTTGCGCTGCTGAACGGGCTGGTCCGGCCGATGCGCCTTTTCCGGGTGGCGAGGACGCTGATCCTTGTTCAGCAGGTCGAGAACGACGGCCATGAAGCTAAAACCCTTGAGGAAGCTAAAACCCTTGAGGCGAAGGGACCCCGCCCTTCCTGATGTGCCGCTGATTTAAGACTTTCGGCGCACATTCGCAAATGCTCAGATAGCAGGGCTGCGTTTCATGCAGCTGTGGTTACCGTCGCTGCGGGGACCTCGAAGCCCGCCCGCCACCCCTCCCCGTCATCCCGGACGGCGAAGCCGATCCGGGATCGTTGGCAGGATGTGGCGCGCGAACCTCAACACTGTCATCCCCGCGCAGGCGGGGATCCATAAACGCCCTCATGGCAGAATGAAGCTGCGTCAGCGGTTATGGATCCCGGGCTCCGCTGCGCGGCCCCGGGATGACAGTGCTCTGTTTGTCCCGCGATCCCGGATCGGCTCGTGCCGTCCGGGATGACCCCTGGGGGCTGGCATGACCCTCAGGCGTTAAGGCCTCACCGCTGCCGCAGCGCCGCCTCGAAGCTGGCGCGCTGGTCGATCCAGAACGTGCGATGCTCATGCATCTCCTCCAGCACGGCATCGGCGAAGCGCTTGCGATTCTCGAAAAAGCACGGCGGGCCAAGACCGCCCTGGCAGCGACGCTCGTTGCGGCAGGAGCGCTTGCGACACTCGCCCGGCATGTGGATGACGTCGGCGAGACGACGCAGGGCATCGTCGACATCGGGCATGCGGGACAGGATGTGCTGAACACGGCTCATGACAAAACCTCGAAGCAATGAAGGATTGGAAAAGACTTTTGGGAAGAAAAGGCGTGCGCCTGCGGGCCCGCGAGCCTTTTCGGCTCCGAGCCTTCTGAGGCAATCGAGGGTGGCGCGACAGGCAGCCCGGCTCGATGGCAATTTGTTTGGAAGAGCCGGATATGCCCTTCGCGCACGGCTTCTTTAGGCGGACAGGAGAGGCCGGCTCAGTCAACCGCCGCAGGCGGTGACCGTCTGCGCGACGGCGGCCTGCGACCGATCCCGACGACCAACCCACATCCTGGGCCTCCCGTCGGATGAGGCTGCGTCACCTCACCCACGGGACCGTGCCTGCTCCCACACTGCGACGCCTCGCGAGCGCGCCCCTCGCCAGGAGCAGATCTAAGGCAACGATATAGCCGAGGTTAGGATCATTGTCAAGAACAAAATAGGAACACTGACCATATCTTTAGACGTGTGCGTTCACTTGGAAGGATGTGATTGGCATCAGACGTATGGATTCCGCCTTGATTTTCGGCACCCAACAGGCGAGAAGATACATCATCCGAATTGAGTTCAGCGCTGACAACTCTGGGTATCACTTTTGGAGATGTTGGGGCGTGGTTGTTTGCCCTCTGGACCTGCATTGATTGGTTTCTCAACCTCGATTTGCATACGGAGGCATTCATGAAAGCTACGTTCAAAACTGGTATGGAAGCTCTCGCGGTTCTGTGGGCCTAGTTGGGCGAGCAACCACGCCATCAACAATAAGATTGTTGAATTCAGAGTTTTAGCTGAAAGACCGCGTGGGACGGTGCAAGTCCGTCCCCCACACCAATTCAAAAAGCCCCGGCGACCCGGGGCTTTTTCCATTCATTTTTGACGTCGAAATGGGACGACCGTTCCAAGACTCTCGACTCGTTTGGAGTGCGAAGTCTCACGAGTTTTAAGTTGAACGAGTTCCCCTTCTTTCTCTAGGAACCAACCTTCGGGTAGGCTCACTAAGCGTTCTATATCCTTGGGAGACATCGTAAATTCAACGGCAAGGAGATCTCTCTTCGTTCGGATACCGGAAGTTACAACCAAATTGAGTGCTTCACGCAGAACGCGAGGCTCCGACAACGGCCATTGACGATCAAGAGGCTCTTCTTTCGTCCATCCCTTTGCTGAGTGCAGTTTGTAAAGATCTGTTACATATCCCGCAGGGATGATCTCAAGATCCGCGAGACGATGAATTTGGGCCTTGATTGAAACTCGCCACCGCTCTTTCAGAGAAAGAAACGACGAAAGCGATGGTCGCGCTACCTCGTGCGGGTATGTTGTCGATGGCATGAGGAATGCACTTGCCAACCTGAATGCTTGAGCCTCAATTTCTTTGATGTTTGTTTCAAATTCTTCTGGTGTGACATTCTTATGAAGAACCGCATGCGCAAGTTCGTGCGCCCCATCCATTTGTCGCCGAGGGAATGACATCTTATCAGTTGCAAGAAGAATATGTGGACGCTCTTCCTCAACAGACCAGCCACATAAACCATCCAAGCGAGATGTACCCATCTCGATAGTACCAACGATAATGCCAATACGCTCGAGTAGACCGACAATATCTCCGCATGGGCCCTCCCCCATGTTCCAATGATGCCGAAGCTCCAATGCTATCCGCTCGATATCATCCTCGCGCAGCTGCTTCCATGAAGCCCCTTTAAGCACGTCAGGAATGTCAACGGGTGGGAAATCCACATAGTGCTGCAGGATTGAGCTAACCTCCTGTAGCCATTTCATCTGTGAATGTTGATAACGAATATCTCCGGCCAACGTGTTTGAAAGTTGCCGATGAAACATCGGTCGAGCAGATTCAAAAAGCGGACGCAAGAAAAACTCACGTCGAACGCCAAGGCTACCAGAAAGAGCTGACAACGCCTCAGCATCTGGCGCGATCTCTCCCTTCTCCCATCGACTTACAGTGCTCGAAACAACACCAAGAGCTTCTGCCAATTGTTTTTGGGTTTTTATACGACGAGCGGCCCGAACTTCTGAAAGTCGGGCCGGCACGAATCCAGGCGTTCCTACACGCATCTTCTTGTCCTTACTGCCTAACGGTAGCCCTCTCACCGAGCGGCAAGCGGGTTGTTATGTTCCTGTTCCTTTCTTTTCTTCAGCGGGCGTTTCCGGCGGAACAAAAGGCGTTACCCCTTTCTTCAGCTTCACACTTGGAGCCGACGGAGTCGGCGACGTCGGTTCTAGCGGCAGATCTGCGTGACCACTCATGAATTTATCAAGCGGTTCGTAGAACAGGAAGCTGTGGTAGTTTGAGTCGATGATGCCTATGGCAATTTCTTCAATCTGACCAGCCCGCTCTCGATGACGCGATACAAGGAGGACTACAAAAATGTCACCCATTTTCGGACCTGTCTCGTCAAAGCCCAACCGTGGCGTGAGGTTATAGTTCAAACTCACACCAGAGGCGCGGGACCTATTCTTTGAGGGGAGTGCTTTCGGTTCAGGCATTGCGGCCATTCCAAAGATAATTCCTTGGCTTTGCACCTCAAACCGCACGAATGGCTGAAAGACTTTCAGGTCGGTTGTTGGAATTACCCCTCCATCGAGCAAACGACCACCATGAACCTGACAAATTTCCTCAAAGCGCTCCTCCATCATCCGAAACCGGAGCTGGCCCTCACTGCCTCGTGCCCGACGCTTATCCCGAAGACCTGTATGATCCCGGACGATCTCATGAGCCTTTAGAGCTTCAGCGCGAAGGCCGTCCTCTAGACTGAGCAACAGATCTTTGGTGAGAGCGATGGCTAAGAGGCGTTTCACAGGCATCATTCGGCATTCCCTTACAGTTGCGCACAAGCCGAAAATTGCCATGAAATTTTGCGCAAAGCAAAGCTTGCGGAATATTATCCACAGAGAACTAAGGTTGCCGCAAGGTAATCATTGCGCATTCAAAGGCGCATAGATCAGCAGTAGATGCCATCCCAATCCATCCTCACCCCGCCGACGAAACACCCCTTCCCCGCTCCGAACCATTCCACTCCGCGAACTCCGCCACCAGTTCCATGAACCGCTCGTCCGAAGGATCGGTTTCGAAGCTGTGAACGGCTGATGTCGTCGCCCAGGGCAGCTTCTCGCCCGTGTACATTTCGACATAGGGCGGAAACTCTCCTGCATCCTCCAGCATGGCGGTGCGCACGTTGACGAATTCGTCCAGGCCTTCGGGCCGGGTGAAGAGCCAGCTCATGCAATGCGGGCAGAAGAAGTGGCGCGTGGCGCCGTGAAGGCCGCCGATCACGGGTTCGCCCTGCACCACCTCGAAGGCCTGGCTCGGATAGAGAACGCTCAACGAGAAGGCGCTGGCGGTCATGCGCTGGCAGCCCGTGCAGTGGCAGGCCATGGTGACGATGGGCGCGCCATGCACGCGAAACCGCACCTGACCGCACCGACATTCGCCGTTCCGTGTTCCGTCCTGATCCGCCATCGCGTCGTCCTTTCGTTTGGTCTTCGTCGTCTCACGCGGCCTGCCGCATCGCTTTCGCGAGCACGGTGAAAATTCTTTCATCCGTGCATTGCGCCACGTTGAAGCGCATGAAATTTTTCGCCGTCTGCAACGCGCTGAAAACGTTGCCGGGCGCGAGCACGATGCCCTCGTTCAGCGCATGGCGCGCCACGTCGGCCGCATCGATTCCGTCCGGCATCCGGCACCAGACGAGCATGCCGGCCTTCGGCACGACCCAGGGCTCGATGCCAAGGGAGCGCAGGCGCGCGATGGTCAGCGCCATGGCTCTTGAGAGCCGCGTGCGCAGGGCCTCCATGTATTTGCGGTAACCGCTGCTGCCGAGCACGCTCAGCACGAGCTCCTCCGACAGGCGGCTGCTGGCAAAGCCGGTGGCGATGCGCAGATCGGTGAGCTTCTCGATCCAGTCCGGCTTTGCGGCGATGTAGCCGCAGCGGAAGGACGCCGAGAGGGTTTTGGAGAAGCTGCCGATCCGCACGACGCGCTCGAGCCCGTCGAGTGCCGCAAGACGCGCCGCGGGCTCCGTTTCGAAATCGGCAAAAATGTCGTCCTCGATGACGATCAGATCGTGGTCCTCGGCGAGCTTGAGGAGCTTGTGCGCCGTGCCGGCGGAAAGCGTGGCGCCCGTCGGGTTGTGCAGGCCGGAATTGGTGATGTAGAGGCGCGGACGATGCCGGACGAGCGCCTGCTCGAACAGCTCCAGGTTCGGCCCCGTCGGCGTATAGGGAATGCCGACCACGACGGCCTGCTGGGCGCGCAATAGCGCGAGGAAGTTGAAGTAGCACGGGTCGTCGACCAGCACGACGTCCCCGGGCTGGATCAGCAGCCGGCACACGAGATCGATCGCCTGCGTGCCCGCATCCGTCAGCAGGATCTGATCAGGCAGTGCCTGGAATCCCTGCTCGGCCATGCGCCGCGACAG
Source organism: Microvirga sp. VF16 (assembly GCF_016864375.1). Lineage (GTDB taxonomy): Bacteria > Pseudomonadota > Alphaproteobacteria > Rhizobiales > Beijerinckiaceae > Microvirga. The sequence goes on from NZ_CP069354.1 coordinate 3,017,008, forward strand.
GAACTGGCGCAGGGTGCTGAGGCCCAGCGGCGTGCCGTAATCCGTGAGGCCGGCGATGTCCTTCGTGCGGGCGAGGCTGCGCAGGGCGCGGCGGATCTCCTCCTCCGGCATCCAGGCGCTGGGAAGCCAGCCGCAGCCCGGCTTGAGCACTTCGTCCTTCGCCTCCAGCGATTGCCGCGAGACCCAGAACGGATCGATGGCACGGTCGAGACGCGGCGCGAGCTCCGTCAGCGACAGGGGCGCGAGCGGCGCGGCGCTGTAGAAGCCGGCACCGGGCCGGGAGCGGATGACGCCTTCCGCCGCCAGCCGGTCATAAGCCTCCACCACGGTGGATTTCGACACCTGCATGGTGCGGGCAACATTGCGGATGGAGGGAAGCTTCGCGCCGGGCGTGAGCGAGCGGCTTGAGATCTGGCCGCGGATCGAGAGCATGACGCGCTCGACCAGCGTTCCATCGGGCTTGAGCGTCGAGAGATCGTCCACTGTACCGCCCCTTGTTCCATGACAGTTCGGTAAGACTGTACTGCACTGTCTCTGGAAAAGCGATGCCTTTCCGATGAAATCGGAGCATGGAGGCGAGCATGGACAAGACGACAGAGGGTTGGGTCAGCGGCTTTCTTGGGGTGCTGATCTTCAGCGGCTCCCTGCCGGCGACGCGCGTTGCAGTTTTCGATTTCGACCCGCTGTTTCTGACCGTCGCGCGGGCGACCGTCGCAGGTTTGTTGGGGGCGGCGCTTCTGTTCAGCCTGCGTGAGAGGCGGCCCGAACGCCGCGATCTCTTGTCGCTTGCCATCGTCTCAGCCGGCGTGGTGATCGGCTTTCCGCTGCTCACCGCGCTCGCGCTTCAGCATATCACCACCGCGCATTCCATCGTCTTCGTCGGCCTGCTTCCTCTGTCGACAGCGATCTTCGGCGTCATCCGGGGCAGCGAGCGGCCGAGGCCGGCCTTCTGGATCTTCTCAGGCATCGGCGGCGCGCTGGTGGCCGGCTTCGCCCTGGTCCAGAGCGGCTCGGCCTCTTCCATCGGCGACCTGCTGATGCTGGGCGCCATCGTGCTGTGCGGCCTCGGCTATGCGGAGGGCGCGAGCCTCGCGCGGCGCCTAGGGGGATGGCAGGTCATCTCCTGGGCGCTGGTGTTGTCGCTACCCGTCACTGTCGGGCTCACGCTTTTCACGCTGCCCGCCTCCTGGAGCGGAATCGGCCTCCCCGCCTGGCTCGGGCTGGCTTACGTCTCGCTGTTCTCCATGCTGATCGGCTTCGTGTTCTGGTATCGCGGCCTGGCGCTGGGCGGCATCGCGGGCGTGGGCCAATTGCAGCTGCTCCAGCCCTTCTTCGGTTTCGTCCTGTCGGCTCTGCTTCTGAACGAGGCTGTCGGCTGGCCGATGATCGCCGTCACCCTCGCGGTGATTGGCTGTGTGGCCGGTGCGAAGCGCTTCGCAAAACCGCCTGAAGCCAAGGCTGGACTTGCAATCGCATCGCGATAAGCCGCATCGACTTGCACGAAAAAGCAAATGGCCGGGACGAACCCGGCCATGCGACAGTCAAAAATCCCGGCGGGCGGTGCCCGCTCAGATATGGATCACGCGGTCATAGGCATCCAGCACGCTCTCGTGCATGGTCTCGGACAGCGTCGGATGCGGGAAGACGGCGTGGATCAGCTCTTCTTCCGTGGTCTCCAGATTCATGGCGATCACGAAGCCCTGGATCAGCTCGGTCACTTCCGCCCCGACCATGTGGGCACCCAGCAACTGGCCGGTCTTCTTGTCGAAGATCGTCTTCACGAGACCCTCGGGCTCGCCGAGCGCAATGGCCTTGCCGTTGCCGATGAAGGGGAAGCGGCCGATGCGGATGTCGTAGCCCTGCTCCTTCGCCTTGGCCTCGGTGAGTCCGACGGAGGCGACCTGGGGATTGCAATAGGTGCAGCCCGGGATCTTCGCCTTGTCCATGGCGTGCGTGTGCAGGCCCTTGATGGTCTCGACGCAGATCACGCCCTCGTGCTCGGCCTTGTGCGCCAGCATGGGTGGGCCGGCCACGTCGCCGATGGCATAGATGCCCGGCACGTTGGTGCGGCCGACGCCATCTGTCACGATGGTGCCGCGGTCGATCTTCACCCCGAGCTTCTCGAGGCCGAGATTCTCGATGTTGCCGACGACGCCGACCGCCGAGATCATGCGCTCGGCGGTGATCGTCTGCGTGCCGCCCTTGCCGTCATCGATGGTGGCGGTGACGGAGTTCGCACCCTTCTCTACCTTCGTGACCTTGGCGCCCGAAAGAATCTTCATGCCCTGCTTCTCGAAGCGCTTGCGGGCATGAGCGGCAATCTCCGCATCCTCGACGGGGAGAATCTGCGGCAGCACCTCGACCACGGTCACCTCCGCACCCATGGTGCGGTAGAAGGAGGCGAACTCGATGCCGATGGCGCCGGAGCCCATGACGATGAGCGACTTCGGCATGGAAGGCGGCACCATGGCCTCGAAATAGGTCCAGATCAGCTTGCCGTCCGGCTCGATGCCGGGCAGCACGCGCGGACGCGCGCCGGTGGCGATGATGATGTTCTTGGCCTGGTAGGTGCCGGGCTCCAGCACGCCCTTCGGCACCGGGTTCTGCGGCTGCATGGCGGCCTTCTTCGGCGCCGTGACGACAACCTCGCCGGGCTTGGAGATGCTCGCCTCGCCCCAGATCACATCGACCTTGTTCTTCTTGAGCAGCATGCCGACGCCGCCGTTGAGACGGCCCGACACGCCGCGGGAGCGGTTGACGATGGCGGCAGCATCGAAGCCGATGCCCTGCGCCGACAGGCCGTAATCCTTGGCGTGCTCCATGTAGTGGTAGATCTCGGCCGAGCGCAGCAGCGCCTTGGTCGGAATGCAGCCCCAGTTGAGGCAGATGCCGCCGAGATGCTCGCGCTCCACGACCGCGGTCTTGAACCCGAGCTGCGCCGCACGGATCGCGGCCACATAGCCCCCCGGCCCGCCGCCGATGACGATGATGTCGTATTGGTTTGCCATGGTGTTCCTACTCGTCATCCCGGCAGAGCAGAGCGAGAGCCGGGATCGCTATCAGGATAAGGCGCTATTCTTGTCATACGATCCCGGGTTCTGCTGCGCAGCCCCGGGATGACGTGTTGGTACTAAACCAGCATCCCCATCGGGTTCTCGATGAGCTGCTTGAAGGCGGCCAGGAGTTCGGCACCGAGCGCGCCGTCGACCACGCGGTGATCGCAGGAGAGCGTCACGGTCATGGCCTGGACGACGGCAGGAGCGCCGTTCTTCACCACGACCCGCTGCTCGCCGGCACCGACCGCGAGGATCGTACCCTGAGGCGGGTTGATGACGGCCTGGAAATTCTTGATGCCGAACATGCCGAGATTTGACACTGCCGTGGAGCCGCCCTGGTATTCCTCGGGCTTGAGGCGACGCGTGCGGGCGCGGCCTGCCATATCCTTCACCTCCGCCGAGATCGCTGTGAGCGTCTTGGTCTCGGCCTTGCGGACGACCGGGGTGAACAGGCCACCCTCGATGGCGACCGCCACGCCCACATCCGAATGCTTCATCTTCAGGATGCGATCCTCGGCCCAGACCGCATTGGCGGCCGGCACGCGCTGGAGCGCGATGGCGAGCGCCTTGATGACGAAGTCATTGACCGAGAGCTTGTAGGCGGGCTTTCCGTCCTTGTCCTTAGCCGCCGCGTTGTTGATCTGCTCGCGCAGCGCCATGAGCGCGTCGAGCTCGCAATCCAGCGACAGGTAGAAATGCGGCACCGTCTGCTTCGACTCGACGAGGCGCTTGGCGATGGTCTTGCGCATGCCGTCGAGAGGCACTTCCTCGTAGGTGCCGGCCTCGAACATGGCCTTGACCTGATCGGCGCCCATGCTCGGTGCGAGTTGCGGAGCCGCGGGCTTCGCAGCCGGCGCAGGAGCCGCCGCTGCAGCGGGAGCAGGCTTTGCGCCACCACTCTGGAGCGCAGCGCGCACGTCCTTCTCGACGATACGGCCTTGCGGACCGGAGCCCCGGATCGATGCGATGTCGACGCCCGCTTCCTTCGCGATCCGCTTGGCGAGCGGCGAGGCGAAGACGCGGTTACCGGCAGCCTGCCCCGCCCCGTTTGGCTTTGCGGCGGCGGGAGCGGGAGCACTCGGAGCTGGCGCAGCCTGCGGCTGAGGCGCAGCAGCGGGAGCCGGTGCGGCTTCAGCCTTCGGCGCTGCGGCCGGAGCGGCACCGCCTGCGGCAGGAGCCGTGATGCTCTTCGGGTCCTCGCCCTCGCCTGCGATCAGCGCGATGAGCTGGTTGACGGGCACATCGGCCGTGCCCTCGGGAACGACGATCCTGGCGAGGATGCCTTCATCGACGGCTTCCACTTCCATGGTGGCCTTGTCGGTTTCGATCTCGGCGATCACATCGCCGGATTTCACCGTGTCGCCTTCCTTCTTCAGCCACTTGGCAAGGTTGCCCTTTTCCATGGTGGGAGACAGGGCGGGCATCAGGATATTGATGGGCATGGCGTTGATAGATCCTGATCTGGAAAGGATTAGTTTATGGCCTGCGTCGAGCCTGGATCGCTCGGATTATCCAGCTCGGCCTGAATGCCGGCGGTGATCTCGGCGAGAGCCTCCTCCTCGGAGAACTCCGTTTCCATGGCATAGACGCGCGCGGCGTGACGGGCGAGATCCACGAGGAGCACGCCCCAGGTGAACGGATCGTCGAAGGCGCGGCGAAGCGCGATGCTTACCGCTCCATCGACCACCGAAGCCCTCAGGATCTCGACGCCGCCCTTTTCGAGGGCGTCGGGTGGAACATTGAGGGCTTCGAATTTCCGTTCAGCCATGATGTCACCTGTAGCAAACGGCCTTCGCCGCCTGCACCACTTCGGCCACCGACGGAAGCGCGAGTTTCTCGAGGTTTGCCGCATACGGCATGGGCACGTCCTTGCCGGTGACGCGGATCACGGGAGCGTCGAGATAATCGAACGCGTTCTCCATGATGCGCATGGCGATCTCGGAGCCGACGCCCGATTGCGGATAGCCTTCCTCCACCGTGACGCAGCGGCCGGTCTTCATGACCGAGGCGACGATGGTGTCGGTGTCCATCGGACGGATCGTGCGCAGGTCGATGACCTCGGCTTCGATGCCTTCCTTCGCCAGTTCCTCCGCGGCCTTGAGCGCATAGGTCATGCCGATGGAGAAAGACACGATGGTGACATCCTTGCCCTGGCGATGGATGCGCGCCTTGCCGATCGGCACCGTGAAGTCATCGAGCTTCGGCACCGGGAACGATTGGCCGTAAAGGATCTCGTTCTCCAGGAAGACGACCGGGTTCGAATCGCGGATGGCGCTCTTGAGGAGTCCCTTGGCGTCGGAAGCCGTGTAAGGCGACACGACCTTGAGGCCCGGGATCTGCGAGTACCAAGCTGCGAAATCCTGGCTGTGCTGCGCGCCCACGCGGGCGGCCGCGCCGTTCGGGCCGCGGAACACGATCGGCGCACCGAGCTGGCCGCCGGACATATACAGGGTCTTGGCGGCCGAGTTGATGATCTGGTCGATCGCCTGCATGGCGAAGTTGAAGGTCATGAACTCGACGACCGGACGCAGACCCGTGAACGCCGCACCGACGCCGACGCCGGCGAAACCGTGCTCGGTGATCGGCGTGTCGATCACGCGCTTCGGGCCGAATTCCTGCAGCAGGCCCTGGGTGACCTTATAGGCGCCCTGGTATTCGGCGACTTCCTCACCCATCACAAAGACCTTGTCATCCTTGCGCATTTCCTCGGCCATGGCATCGCGAAGAGCTTCGCGGACGGTCATGGAGACCATCTCGGTGCCTTCCGGGATCTCCGCCATGGCGTCGTGCGCGGTGCGGGTCTGGATCACGTAAGGAGCAGCTGGCTCCGCCACCGGCTTTGCGTCCGTGCCCGGAATCGAGTCGGGCGATGGTCGGTCGGCCATGCCTTCGCGCTGCATGTCGGGCGTCGGGGCGGCTTGAGCCTCCTGCGCCGGAGCAGCAGGTGCCTTCGCCGACGCAGCGGCGGCGGAGACATCCTCACCTTCGCCCGCAAGAATTGCGATGGGAGTGTTCACAGCGACATTGTCGGTGCCGTCGGAAACCAGGATCTTGGCGAGGACGCCTTCGTCGATCGCCTCGACCTCCATGGTCGCCTTATCGGTCTCGATTTCGGCCAGCACGTCACCGGGCTTGACCTGATCGCCTTCTTTTTTCAGCCACTTGGCCAGTTTGCCCTGCTCCATGGTGGGAGAAAGGGCAGGCATGAGAATATCGATCGCCATTAAAAGACTCGTTTCGATTGTCGCAGCGGCGAGATTCGGGGGAAAGCGACGCTAACGCGCCGCTTACAGAAGGATATCTGTGTAGAGCTCGGACGGATCGGGCTCGGGATCGTGCGTGGCGAACTCGGCCGCCTCGTTGACGATCTCGCGCACCTTGCTGTCGATGGCCTTCAGCTCGTCCTCCGACAGCTTCCAGGTCTCCAGCAGACGACGGCGCACCTGCTCGATCGGATCGTACTCTTCGCGCATGCGGGTCACTTCGTCCTTCGTGCGATACTTCGCCGGATCGGACATCGAGTGGCCGCGGTAGCGGTAGGTCTGCATCTCGAGGATATACGGGCCCTTGCCGGAGCGGGCATGCTCGATGGCGCGCCGACCGGCGGCATAGACCGCGCGAACGTCCATGCCGTCCACCTGCTCGCCCGGAATGCCGAAGGACAAACCACGCTTCGAGAAATCGGTCTGCGCGGAAGCGCGCGTGACGGCCGTGCCCATGGCATAGCGGTTGTTCTCGATCACGTAGACAACCGGCAGCTTCCAGAGCGCTGCCATGTTAAAGCTCTCGTAGACCTGGCCCTGGTTGGCCGCGCCGTCACCGAAATAGGTCAGGCAGACATTGCCGTTGTCGCGATAGTGGTTCGCGAAGGCGATGCCGGTGCCGAGCGACACCTGCGCGCCGACGATGCCGTGGCCGCCATAGAAATGCTTCTCCTTGGAGAACATGTGCATGGAGCCGCCCTTGCCCTTCGACAGACCGCCGCGGCGTCCCGTCAATTCGGCCATGACACCCTTCGCATCCATGCCGCAGGCGAGCATGTGGCCGTGATCGCGATAACCGGTGATCACCTGGTCGCCGTCTTTCGTCGCCATCTGCATGCCGACGACGACAGCCTCCTGGCCGATATAGAGGTGACAGAAACCGCCGATCAGGCCCATGCCGTACATCTGGCCGGACTTCTCCTCGAAGCGCCGGATCAGAAGCATGTCGTAATAGGCCGACTGGTCCTGGTTCTTGTCGAATTGTGGGGTGTTGGGGGCAGCTCCGCGGTTGGAGCCTTTGCTGGAAGTAGTCTTGTTAGCCGTGCCTACACCGGCACGGCCCGCCTTGCGGGCAGCAACAGCCATCGGGTCCTCCGAAGGGTTTCCTCGACGAAAGTTGTAGCGCAGTCGGAATCGGAAATCGAGAGCCCCAAAAGGTGTTTTGCGCTGCACAACAAAACGCGCAAGCCAATGAAAAATCTTCGTTATTTTCGATCAACTGAAATTCAGTTAAGCAGAACTTTTAAGTTATTGTTAATTATGGTCCCGTGATGATCACGAGGTCGTTCCGGTGCACACGTCCTAACATTACACGCGCTCTTTCTTCGAGCAGATCGCGGTCGATCTGATCGCTCCGAAGCAGCGCGATGCGACGCTCCCAATCGGAGCGCTGTGTCTTTAAACCGTCGAGCTCCGCGGAAAGTTCGGCGACCTGCGCTTCATACTTTTGTTGGGCCTCGATACCGCGCGCTCCGCTGTGTGCATGATGCACGAAGTATGCAGCGACAGCCGCGGAGATGCTGTAGAGCACCAGCGGAATCAGAAATCGTCGTGCGCGTCTGCGGATTACCATGGGACTGAGTCTTACAGCGACATGGTTAAGGAGCCGTTAGAAGTTGCGTGCCCCTCTGAAACCCTCAACGTCATCCCCGGACTTGTTCCGGGGATCCACGCCCAAAGCAACGTTGCGGTTCCGAAGACGTGGATGGCCGCAACGAGTGCGGCCATGACGATGAGCAGAAAAGAAAAAGCCGCCTCGCGGCGGCTTTCTCGGTACATCGATATAACTCGAATTCAACCCAGCGCCTTCAACGCCGCGCGGCCGGCATAACGGGCCTGATCGCCGAGTTCTTCCTCGATGCGGATGAGCTGGTTGTACTTGGCCGTCCGGTCCGAACGGGCGAGCGAGCCGGTCTTGATCTGCCCGCAATTGGTTGCAACGGCGAGATCCGCAATGGTGGAATCCTCCGTCTCGCCCGAGCGGTGCGACATGACGGCGGTGTAGCCGGCACGGTGGGCCATCTCGACGGCGGCGAGCGTCTCGGTGAGGGAACCGATCTGGTTCACCTTCACGAGGAGCGAGTTCGCGACGCCCTTCTTGATGCCCTCCGACAGACGATCCACGTTGGTGACGAAGAGATCGTCGCCCACGAGCTGGCACTTGTTGCCGATGAGGTCCGTCACGGCCTTCCAGCCCTCCCAGTCGTCCTCGGACATGCCGTCCTCGATGGTGGCGATGGGATAGGCGGAGACGAGCTTCGCCAGGTATTCGGCCTGTTGCTGCGGGTTGAATTTCTGGCCCGTACCCTCATAGACATAAGCGCCGTTCTTGAAGAACTCGGTGGCCGCGCAGTCGAGGCCGAGCACGATGTCCTGGCCCGGCTTGTAACCGGCCTCCTCGATGGACTTCATGATGAAGTCGAGGGCGGCCTCGGCGGAAGGCAGGTTCGGGGCGAAGCCGCCTTCGTCACCCACATTGGTGTTGTGGCCGGCGTCCTTGAGGGCCTTCTTGAGCGTGTGGAACACCTCGGCGCCCATGCGCACGGCTTCGGCCAGCGACGGCGCGCCGACCGGCAGGATCATGAATTCCTGGAAGTCGATCGGATTGTCCGCGTGGGCGCCGCCGTTGATGATGTTCATCATCGGCACAGGCAGAACGCGGGCCTGCGTGCCGCCCACATAGCGGTAGAGCGGCAGGGTCGAGGCCTCGGCCGCAGCCTTGGCGACCGCCAGCGAGACGCCGAGAATAGCATTGGCGCCGAGGCGCGCCTTGTTCGGGGTGCCGTCGAGCTCGATCATGGTCTCGTCGATGGCAACCTGCTCTTCCGCGTCCATGCCGCCGATGGCGTCGAGAATCTCGTTGTTGACCGCGTCCACGGCCTTGAGCACGCCCTTGCCGAGATAGACCGACTTGTCGCCGTCGCGCAGTTCGACCGCCTCGTGGGCGCCGGTGGAGGCACCGGAGGGCACGGCCGCGCGGCCCATGGAGCCGTCTTCGAGGGTCACATCCACCTCGACGGTGGGATTGCCCCGGCTGTCGAGGATCTGGCGGGCGAAAACGTCGATAATCGCTGTCATTGAGCGGGCTCCTGCTGGCTGAAGTGCCGCTATTTCCGCCCGTGCGACGGGTGCGGCCTCAAGTCATGAATTGGCTTATTGACCGAAATGCCCATGTGAGCAAGGACGGCAAGAGCTTTCCCTTTATCAATCCAAGGTCAATTCCAGATGACGGAAACCACCCTCCAGCTCGGCCACGTCAGTGCCCAGCCCCAATCCCCCGAGGAAGCGCAGCTCGACCGGGTGCCGAACCCGCATCAGGATACGGACTACCTCGCCCGCTTCACGGTGCCGGAATTCACGTCCCTCTGCCCGGTCACGGGCCAGCCGGATTTCGCGATTCTGGTAATCGATTACGTACCAGGTCCCTGGCTCGTCGAGTCGAAATCGCTCAAGCTCTATATGCACAGCTTCCGCAACCACGGCGCCTTCCACGAGGATTGCACGGTCGCCATCGGCAAGCGGCTCGCAGATCTGCTCGAGCCGCGCTACCTGCGGATCGGCGGCTACTGGTACCCGCGGGGCGGCATCCCCATCGACGTGTTCTGGCAGACGGGCGAGCTGCCGAAGAACCTGTGGCTGCCCGACCAGGGCGTAGCGCCCTACCGCGCCCGTTGAGCCGCAGGCTTGGTCAGGACGTACGAAGCGGTCAGACCGACGCCAACGATGATCAGGGCGGCGATTCCCGTCGCTCCGGTCAGCCCGATGTTGCGCAGGCCGAAACCCATGAGGACGACGCCGAGCGCCTGACCGCAGAAGAACGAGAAGGCATGGAGCGCGACCGCCGAGGCGCGCGCGTTGGGCGCCACTTCCGTAACCTGGGCCTGGAAGGTGTTGTGGAGCATGTAGAAGCCCAGCCCCATCAGCAGAAGGGCGAATGCATCGAGCTTCCAGTCGCCGCCGAGACCCAGAACGACGAGCGCAGCCCCGGCAAAGAAGCCGCCGCCCATGAGGATTTTGCCGATGCCGAGGCGCCCCAGCATCCAGGTGACGAGGGCCGAATAGATCAGGCCACCGATGGCAAAGCCGCCGATGGCGAAGCCGGCCTCCGCAGCCCCGCCCCCACCGCGCTCCTCAAGCAGTGGCGCGATATAGGGAAAGATACCGAAGATCGCGATGGCTTCGACGAAGACGGAGCCGAAGAGGAACAAGGCGCGCGGGTTGGAGAGAATATCCCGGTAGCGCAGGATGGCCGTGCGCGGATCGAATTGGCCGCCTGGCAACGCGCCTCTGAAGCCGATGACTGTCGCGGCAAGCGCCAATGCCATCATGAAGGAGGAAAGCCCGAACACCCCTCGCCAGCCGATCAGCTCCGCCAGAAGCCCGGCGAAAGACGATCCGGCGAGCTGGCCGATGATGACAGCAACGAGATAGCGGCTCAGCGCGATTTGGCGTCGGGCCATCTCGACCCGGTCGCCGATCAGTGCGATCGAGAGCGGCACCGCGCCGCCTGCGGCCGCGCCGGCGACGATGCGGAGGGTGAACAGCGTTTCCACGTTCGGCGCGAAGATGGAGCCGGCCAGAGCCAGAAAGAGCAGCGCCAGCGCCACCTTCATGACGCGCTCCTTTCCGAGCGCGTCGCCGATAGGTCCCAGCACCGGCTGGATGAAGGCATAGGGCAGCGCGAAAGCAGCCGAGAGAAGCGCGATGGTCTGCGGCGTGGAGCTTAAGTCCCGGGCAATGACCCCGACCATCGGTTCGACCGCGCGGCCGGAGAAGGTGCTCGCGAAGCCGCTGGTGGCGAGGATCAGGATCAGGTTGCGGGAGGACATGGCATCCTAACGAATGAGGCCGTGAAGGGAGCTCAGGCTCCTTATCACGGCCTCATCTCAATACGAGGAACAGGAACGCAGACCTGACCTCCTCAAAAGGCATGGGAAACGGAATTAGACCACCCTGCCCTTGGCCAGCGCATCGAAAGCCTTCAGCTGCGCCAGCAATCCCTCAAGCTCCTTCAACGGAACCATGTTGGGGCCGTCGGAAGGAGCCTTGTCCGGGTCCTGGTGCGTCTCGATGAAGACGCCGGCCACGCCGACCGCGACGGCGGCGCGGGCCAGCACCGGCACGTATTCCCGCTGGCCGCCCGAAGTGGTGCCTTTGCCGCCGGGCTGCTGCACGGAATGAGTGGCATCGAAAATCACCGGAGCGCCGGTCTCGGCCATGATCGGCAGGGAGCGCATGTCGGAAACGAGCGTGTTGTAGCCGAAGGAGGCGCCGCGCTCGGTCAGCATCACATTGGGATTGCCCGCAGCCGTCACCTTGGCGGCGACATTCGCCATATCCCAGGGTGCGAGGAACTGGCCCTTCTTCACATTGACCACCCGGCCCGTCTTGGCAGCCGCTACGAGCAGGTCCGTCTGGCGGCAGAGGAAGGCCGGGATCTGAAGGATATCGACCACCTCGCCGACAGGCGCGCATTGGTCGTTCTCGTGCACATCGGTGATGACTGGCAGCCCGTACTTCTCCTTCACCTCGGCGAAGATCGTAAGGGCCTTGTCCAGCCCGAGGCCGCGGGCACTGGAGATGGACGTCCGGTTCGCCTTGTCGAAGGAGGACTTGTAGACGAGACCCAGGCCGAGCTTCCCGGCGATCTCCTTGAGCGCGGCAGCCATTTCAAGCGCGTGGTCGCGGCTTTCCATGGCGCAGGGCCCGGCGATGATGCTGAGCGGCAGGTGATTGCCGAAGCGGACGGAGCCGGCCTCGACGACGGTTGGAGTTCGTTTGGTATCGGTCATGCGCCGTCTCTAGCCTTTCTCAGACGGCAAGCAAAGCGACTCCGTGCATGCCACCTCGTCACTGGACGTCGCGGTGAAGGCAGTCGGCTTGTCAGCTCTTAACCAAGGGCGACAGAGGATATTTCCTCCGACGAATTGTCGATTTACTTTAGGTCATCTTTAAAACAAGATGCTATCTACATGGAAAGAATAAGAAATTTTACCTGCAAACATTCCTGAAGCGGATCGACAATTCACTTCGCGGCGCGTGGGGGGCGCTCTGATGTCCGAACATAGCAAGATGCAGGAGCTTGTCGCTCTCAGAACGGCACTCGGCTTTACGCAAAGCAGGATGGCGCATGAAATCGAGTTGAACCTGCGGGACTACCAATCCTTCGAATGGGGCGAGAACGAGATCCCGGACCTCTATCTCCGGGCCATTGAGCGGATCGCCATGCTCTATGCCGTTCGGCACAAGAACCCGATGCTCGTGCCACCGGCCATGCGCGCGGAGGCCCTTCAATTCGCCAGAATGGTCGAGGCGAGTATTTAAAAACCAGAAGCCCCGGACGATTTCCCCGGGGCTTGAACCCGTTCTCAGAATGTCATCGCCGCCGCGTTGATGATTCCGGCGGCGAGCGAGGCAGCGCCGAGGAACAGGGCAGCCGCCATTTCACCGCCAGCGATGCGCTGCGACAGGTTCGGCATCACGATCCGCACCAGCCAGTAGACGACGATCTGGACTGCGAGGGCTACCAAGCCCCAGACGAGGCAATCGACGATGGTCTGGGCATGGACGATGGCGCTCGCCAGCGGCAGCGCGAAACCGACGAGGCTGAAGCCGAGGGTGGTCGCCGCCGAGATCACGTTCTCACGGATCAGAGCGAACTCGTTGTGCATGGTCGCGAGCGTGTAGATCGCGAGGTAGAGGCCGACCAGGGCGACCGCGAGCACGAAGAAGATCAGGAAGTCAGGCAAGCCCGCCAGAGATGAAGCCACGGTCAGTCCTCCATACGATGTTTTCCCATCGTCTAGAGGATCATGGTTAATATTACGTTGGCTCGAACGTGATCGCGATGCCGAAGGCAGTGCTGGCAGGGACGATGAGCCTGCTACCGATGTGCTGATAGGGAATCTCTGCGGCGTCCAGCCACTTCGCCTGCCGCTGGATATCCTCGACGCGAACCGCGAAAGCCACGAAGGACGGCTGATCGAGCTCTGCCTCCACTGAGCCATAGATCTCGGCAGCGTCATCGGGCGTGAGCACATCGATGTGGCTCTCACCCAGGCGGAACGACAGATCGTCCCCGTCCGGACTGGCCGGCTGCACGCCGGTGAAGGCCGTCAGGAAAGCGCGAAGCCGCTCCGGATCCGGCGCAGCCAGGGTCACCGATGAGATTTGCGTCGCCTTGTTGTCGTGGCGCTGGAATTCCGGGTTCCAGAAGTTTTCCGGGAAGTGCTGCTGGCAGACGAAGAAGCCCGCCTTGGGAGAATTCTCGACTGAGGCGAAGGCCAGGGTGAAGGCGACCTTGGTCTCGCTCCCATCCGGGCGGCGTCCGCTGCGCTCGAAATGGAACGGCTCGAACGACCCGATGCCCTTTTCCGAGAACAATGCCGCGTCAGCCTTGGCATCCTGGCTGTCGAGAACCAGCATGGCGAGGCCTTCGCGGTCCCTGAGGTAATCCTGGACGAAAGCGCCGAAGCTGAAGGCGCTCGCCTGATGGGGAGCAATCGCAGCCCCCTCGCCCACCGCGATCAATTCGATGAAGGAACGGGGCAGCTGGACGAGCCGGTTCTCGGTGCCCCAGGGGTGGCGATTGCGGGCGCCGACCTGGAAACCGAGACGCTCATAAAAGCTTCCGGCCTGATCGAGATCGTGGACGGCAACAACGAGATGGTCGATCCGGCGGGTCATCGGGTTCTTTCCTGTACGTCGCGCCTGAATCACGTCCAGGCACGACGGGGCAGGTTAACATCAAACCAGCCGGCTTTGCTCCACGGCCGCATGAATGAAGCTCTTGAAGAGCGGATGCGGCTCGAAGGGGCGCGACTTCAGCTCCGGATGGTACTGGACGCCGATGAACCAGGGATGGTTCTCGTATTCCACGATCTCGGGCAGCACGCCGTCGGGCGAGACGCCGGAGAAGCGCAGGCCCTTTTCCTCCAGCTGGTCGCGATAGGTCATGTTGACCTCGTAGCGGTGCCGGTGGCGCTCGGAGATTTCCGTGCCGCCATAGATGTCCGCTACCTTGCTGCCGGGCTTGAGCGAGGCCTGATAGGCGCCAAGACGCATGGTGCCGCCGAGATCGCCGCTGGAAGAACGCTTCTCGAGCTCGTTGCCGCGCAGCCACTCGGTCATCAGGCCGACGACCGGCTCCGCGGTCGGGCCGAACTCGGTCGAGCTGGCATTCTGGATACCGGCCAGCGACCGGGCCGCCTCGATCACCGCCATCTGCATGCCGAAGCAGATACCGAAATACGGCACCTTGCGCTCGCGGGCGAAGCGGGCCGCCCGGATCTTGCCCTCGGCGCCGCGCTGGCCGAAGCCGCCGGGAACCATGATGCCGTGGATGCCCTCGAGGAACGGAGCCGGATCCTCATGCTCGAAGATCTCGCTCTCGATCCATTCGAGGTTCACCTTCACCTGATTGGCGATGCCGCCGTGGTGAAGGGCCTCGATCAGGGACTTATAGGCATCCTTGAGGCCCGTATATTTGCCGACGACGGCAATGGTGACCTCGCCCTCCGGATTGTGGACGCGCCCGGAAATGTTGGTCCAGCGGGAGAGATCGGGAGCCTTGGCACTGTCGAGGCCGAAGGCCGCCAGAACCTCGCTGTCGAGGCCGGCCTCGTGATAGGCCAGCGGCACGTCGTAGATCGAGCGGGCGTCGCGCGCCTCGATCACCGCGGTCTCGCGCACGTTGCAGAACAGGGCGAGCTTGCGGCGCTCGTCCTTCGGGATCTCACGGTCCGTGCGGCAGAGAAGGATGTCGGGCTGGATACCGATGGAGCGCAGTTCCGCCACCGAGTGCTGCGTCGGCTTCGTCTTCAGCTCGCCGGCCGAGGGGATGAACGGCAGGAGCGTCAGGTGGACATAGATCGCCTGCCCCCGCTCCAGATCGTTGCCGAGCTGGCGGATGGCCTCGAAGAACGGCAGACCCTCGATGTCGCCGACCGTGCCGCCGATCTCGACGAGAACGAAGTCGAAGCCCTCGTTGCCGGTGAGCACGAAGTCCTTGATGGCGTTGGTGACATGCGGAATCACCTGGATCGTGGCGCCGAGATAGTCGCCGCGCCGCTCCTTGGTGATGATGTCGAGATAGATGCGCCCGGTGGTGATGTTGTCGGCCTTGGTGGCCGGCACGCCGGTGAAGCGCTCGTAATGTCCGAGATCCAGATCGGTCTCAGCGCCGTCGTCGGTCACGAAGACCTCGCCGTGCTGATAGGGACTCATCGTCCCCGGATCGACGTTGAGATATGGGTCGAGCTTGCGAAGCCGGACCTTGTAACCGCGTGCTTGGAGAAGCGCTCCCAGGGCCGCCGAAGCCAATCCCTTGCCGAGCGAAGACACCACGCCGCCGGTGATGAATACGTACCGCGTCATGGACCCCTATCCATAAAGATCGGACGCCGATTCGCAATCGCGAACAGCGTTACCCGAAGCCAATCCACAAAAAGAGAGGGCCGGAAGCCCGGCCCTGGTTTTCACTTACTGCTGAGGCGCTGCGGGCGCCGGCGCCGGAGCGCTGGGGGCCGGAGCCGCCGGCTGGTCGCCCTGAAGGCGCTGCAGCTGCTCGAGCACATTACCGCCCTGCGGAGCCGCCGGAGCCTGCTGGCCCGGAGCCGGTGCCGTCGGCGCAGCGCCGCCATCCAGGATCGAGCGCGGAGCCCGGGTCGAGGTCGCCATGACGGTAAGCGCGATGCTGGTGACGAAGAAAAGGCCTGCCAGAATCGCGGTCGCGCGGGTGAGCGCATTGGCCTGGCCGCGCCCGGTCATGAAGCCGGAAACACCGCCGCCACCGCCGCCGAGGCCCATGCCGCCGCCCTCGGAACGCTGCAGGAGAACCACGCCGATCAAAGCGAGGACGATGATCAGGTGGACAATGATGAGAACTGTTTGCATCGTTTTCAAAAACCTCAAGCGGCTGCGCACAGGGCGTCAGCCGCTCGCAATCCGTTCGTTGCGGCGGCCTGTAGCATAGGTGGGCGCAGGATCAAAGACCTGCAAGCCGCCTTTTCTCAGTTACCCGAGATACGCCCCGGCGATGGCCAGGAAATCGGCCGCGACGAGGCTCGCGCCACCCACCAGCGCGCCGTTGACGTTCTCCACTGCCATCAGTTCGGCAGCATTCGAGGGCTTCACGGAGCCGCCATAGAGAATGCGGACCCGTGCGGAATCGGCCTTGCCGACGAGGCGGCGCAGCTCGTCCCGGATCAGGGCATGCACCTCCGCCACATCGGCGACGGTTGGCGTCAGGCCAGTACCGATGGCCCAGACCGGCTCATAGGCGACCACGAGATTATGGCTGTTCGAATCGACCGGGATCGAGCCGCGCAGCTGCTTGCGGACGACGGCGAGGGTTTTGCCGGCCTCGCGCTCCTCACGGGTTTCGCCAACACAGACGATAGCCGTGAGGCCGGCCCGGTGAGCCGCAACCGCCTTGGCGCAGACATCGACGTCCTTCTCCTTGTGATACTGGCGGCGCTCGGAATGGCCGACGATCACATAGGAAGCGCCTGCATCGGCCAGCATTTCAGCCGAAAGGTCGCCTGTGAAGGCGCCCGATTCCTTGGCGTGGCAATCCTGGCCGCCGATGGCGACGCGCGAGCCGACGGAACGCTGAGCGAAGAGGCTCACGAGAGTCGCAGGCGGGCAGACGGCCAGCTCGACCTTGGCCTTGAGACCCGGAGTGTAGCCGGCGTGGACTTCCTCCAGAATCTTGGTCGAGGACCTCAGTCCGTTCATCTTCCAGTTTCCCGCCACCAGCGGGCGCGGCCTATCGACGCTCATTTCAGGCACTCCTGTCACGCTTGATAATTTGGCACTAGCAGAGGCTTGAGCCCTCTTTCAACCAGACTTGCCCTTTTCGTAGAGCCCCTGATCGTTTATCGGCAGGTTTAACGAGTTTTTGGAAAACGGGTTCACGATGCTTCGGAACATGCGCAAGGCTGGGCAGACGCTGGTCGGCAAAGTCATCGCCACCATCTTTTTCGGCGCCCTCATCGTCAGCTTCGCCATCTGGGGCATCGGCGACATCTTCCGTGCGACACCCGCTTCCGCGGTGGCCGAGGTCGGCAGCACCACCATCACGGTGGATCAGGTCCGCAACGCCTATACCAACGAGCTTCAGCGGCTCGGGCGCCAGTTCCGTACCGTGATCAGCCCCGAGCAGGCCCGCGCCTTCGGCCTCGACCAGCAGGTCGTCTCCAATCTCGTGACCGAGGCCGTGATGGCCGAGCAGGCCAAGCAGATGGGTCTCTCCGTCTCCGACCAGCTTGTCGCCGCCTCGATCATGAACAACCCGACCTTCAAGGGAGCCGACGGCCAGTTCAATCGCGCCCTCTTCGATCAGGCCCTGCGCAATGTCGGCCTCTCCGAGGCGGGCTTCGTGCAGGAGCAGCGCTCCGCCATGGCGCGTCTCCATCTCGCCGAGGCCATCGCCGGGGACATCACCGTCCCGGTCGCCGCCAAGGAAGCCCTGCATCGCTATGCCAGCGAGCGTCGCGCCGCCGCCTACATCCTTCTGACCGCTGCCATGGCGGGCGACATCCCCGCCCCCACGGCCGAGCAGCTTCAGAGCTTCTTCAACGAGCGCAGGAGCTCTTTCCGGGCTCCCGAATACCGGGCCGTGACTGTCATGGTGCTCGATGCCGCCGCCCTCGCCAAGCCGGATACCGTGTCCGAGGCCGACGCTCGCCAGCGTTACGAGCAGCAGAAGGCCAAGTACGGCACGCCGGAGCGCCGAACGATCCAGCAGATCACCTTCCCGTCCCAGGCCGAAGCCGAGGCCGCGGCCGCCAAGATCAAGGAAGGCACGACCTTCGAGGCCCTCGCCACCGAGCGCAATGTGTCCCCGCAGAGCCTGGAGCTCGGCACCTTCGCCAAGGCCGAAATGCTCGATCAGGCCGTGGCAGAAGCGGTCTTTGCCCTGGAGCAGAACGCTGTCAGCGCTCCCATCGCCGGACGCTTCGGCCCCGTGATCGTGCGCGTCACGCAGATCCAGCCCGAAGCTGTCCGCCCCTTCGAGGAGGTTGCCGCCGAGCTCCGTCAGGAGGTCGCTCAGGAGCGCGCCCAGGGCCAGATCGAGCGGATCCACGACGAGATCGAGGACCTGCGCGCCGGTGCCAAGCCGCTGGCAGACATCGCCAAGGAAAAGGGCTTGGCCCTGGTCCTGATTCCGGCGGTCGAAGCAGGCGGTCTCGACAAGGCCGGCAATCCGGTCAACGTCCCTGAGAAGGACGCCGTCGTGAAAGCGGCCTTCGCGTCCGACATCGGCGTCGACAACGAAGCCCTGCGCACCGCCACCGGCTATGTCTGGTACGACGTGACCGGCATCGAAGCCTCGAGAGAGAAGAATCTCGACGAGGTCCGCGATCAGGTCGCGACCCTTTGGCGCGAGGATCAGGTGGCCCAGCGCCTCTCCGAGAAGGCGAACGAGCTCACTGGACGTCTTGAGAAGGGCGAGGCCATCGAGGCCGTGGCCCAGGCGGCGGGAGCGGAGGTCAAGAACGCGACCGATCTCGCCCGCAACACGGCGAAGGACGATCTGGCCACCGAGGCGGTGAACCGCATCTTCGCCGTTCCGGTCGGCAAGACCGGCCATGCCGCCAACGGAACGGATGCCCGTGCCGTGTTCAAGGTCACTTCCGCCACCGTGCCGCCGCTCGTCACCACGACGCAGGCGGCGCAGAACGCCGAGAACCAGCTTCGCGCCGGCTTCGGCGACGACCTGATCAGCCAATACATCGCCCAGGTCCGCCAGGATCTCGGTGTGACCATCAACCAGCAGGCGCTGCGTCAGGCAACGGGCGGCGAATTGTAACCCATGACGATCACGCCCGATTTCGATACCTTCGCTCAGGCCTATGAGGCTGGCGAGGCCGGCGTTCTGCGGGCCACATTGGTGGGTGATCTTTTAACCCCTGTCGCGGCTTTCCTGAAGCTGCGGCATGACCGGAAGGGCTCGGCCTTCCTGCTGGAATCCGTCGAAGGCGGAGCGACTCGCGGCCGCTTCTCGATGATCGGGCTTGATCCTGATCTCGTCTGGCGCTGCCAGGATGGCGAGGCCTCCATCGACCGTCAGGCGCAAAGCCGTATGCAGGAATTCAGGGTCGAGGAACTTCCACCCCTGGAGAGCCTGCGCGCGCTGATCAAGGAAAGCGCCCTGCCCCTTTCCGACGACTTGCCGCCCATGGCGGCAGGCCTCTTCGGCTATCTGGGCTACGACATGGTCCGGCTGATGGAGCGCCTGCCCGAGCCCAACCCGGATGTGTTGAAAGTGCCGGACGCGATCCTGATCCGGCCGACCGTGATGGTGGTCTTCGATGCGGTGAAGGACGAGATCTCGCTCATCACCCCCGTGCGCCCGCAATCCGGAACCTCGGCCAAGGTAGCCTATGAGTCGGCTTTGTCGCGTCTCGACGAAGTAACGGCCGCGCTCGAGCGCCCGCTTCCGATCGACGACCGCAGCGACCCGACCACAATCCATTTCGAGCCGCCGGTGTCGAATACGACGCCGCAGGAATTCGAAGCGATGGTCGCCAATGCGAAGGAATACATTCGCGCCGGTGATATCTTCCAGGTAGTGCTGTCGCAGCGGTTCGAGTCGGCCTTTCCCCTGCCTGCCTTCGCGCTCTATCGCTCTCTGCGCCGGGTCAATCCGGCGCCATTCCTCTGCTATCTCGATTTCGAGGATTTCCAGATCGTCTGCTCCTCTCCGGAGATCCTGGTGCGGGTCCGCGACGGCAGGGTCACGATCCGTCCCATCGCCGGAACGCGGCCACGCGGTGCGACGGCCGCCGAGGATCGCGCCCATGCGGAGAGCCTGCTCGCCGACCAGAAGGAACGGGCCGAGCATCTGATGCTGCTCGATCTCGGACGCAACGATGTGGGCCGCGTGGCGGAGATGGGCTCCGTGGAAGTCACGGATTCCTTCTTCCTCGAATATTACAGCCAGGTGATGCACATCGTCTCGAACGTGGAGGGCAGACTCGATCCCTCCTTCGATGCGCTCGATGCGCTCGTCGCAGGCTTCCCGGCCGGCACGGTCTCCGGCGCGCCGAAGGTGCGCGCCATGCAGATCATCGACGAGCTAGAGAAGGACAAGCGCGGGCCTTATGCCGGCTGCATCGGCTATTTCGGCGCCAATGGCGAGATGGATACCTGCATCGTGCTGCGCACCGCTTTGGTGAAGGACGGGCGCATGGCGGTCCAGGCCGGCGCAGGCATCGTCTACGATTCCGATCCGGCTTCCGAGCAGCAGGAATGCATCAACAAGTCGAAGGCGCTGTTCCGGGCGGCCGAAGAAGCCGTGCGCTTCGCAAGCCAGGCGAGGGTCGGGCAGTGATTTCACCACCAATGCTTCGCTTGACCAGGGCCGTCGCTTACGCGAACGTCGGCGCGCTATGACCCGCGTTCTCGTCATCGACAATTACGACAGCTTCACCTGGAACCTGGTGCATCTGCTCGGTCCCCTCGCCACCTCGGTGGATGTGGTGCGCAATGACGCCATCACCACCGACGAGGTGATTGCTTCCGCGCCGGATGCCATCGTGCTCTCGCCCGGACCCTGCTCGCCCAACGAGGCCGGGATCTGCCTCGATCTCGTGAAGCGCGCCTCGCCCGAGATCCCGACCTTCGGTGTTTGCCTCGGGCTGCAGACCATCGGTCAGGCCTTCGGCGGCACAGTTTCCCGTGCGCCTCTGCCCATGCACGGCAAGGTGTCGGAGGTGGAGCATGGCGGTCAGGCTGTGTTCCGCGGTATCAATGGCGTCTTCAAGGCGACCCGTTACCACTCACTGATCGTGGACCGAGAGACCTGCCCGAGCGATCTCCTCGTGACAGCCGAGACGGCCGACGGCCTCGTGATGGGCCTGTCCCATCGTTCGCTGCCGATTCATGGCGTCCAGTTCCATCCCGAGAGCATCCTGTCGGAGCATGGGGTGACGATCATGCGCAATTTCTTCGAACTCGCGGCGGATTGGAACGCCAAGCATCGCGCCGTCAGCGGTGCAGCCGCTCCAGCAGGACAGTAAAACCGATGGAATCGTTCAAATCCTATCTTGCCAAGGTCGCCACGGGTGCATCGCTGACGCGCGACGAGGCGCGGGACGCCTTCGACGATTTGCTCTCCGGTGAAGTGACGCCTGCCCAGGGCGGCGCCTTCCTCATGGCTCTGCGGGTTCGTGGTGAGGCCCTCGAGGAGATAGTCGGCGCCGTCACGGCCATGCGCGGGCGCATGCTGCGGGTCAATGCTCCCGAGAAGGCGATCGACATCGTCGGTACGGGCGGCGACCACAAGGGCAGCTACAACATCTCGACGCTCGCTTCGATCATTGTCGCTTCCTGCGGTGTTCCCGTCGCCAAACATGGGAACCGGGCCGCTTCTTCGAAATCGGGTACGGCGGATGTCCTCTCGGCGCTCGGCGTGAAACTCGGGCTTGACCCGGAGGGCCTGGAGCGCTGCCTTGCCGAGACCAAGCTCTGCTTCATGTTTGCCCAGACCCACCATGCCGCCATGCGCCATGTGGCGCCCGTGCGTGTGGAGCTCGGGACGCGGACGATCTTCAATCTGCTCGGACCTCTGGCCAATCCGGCCGGCGCCAAGCGTCAGCTTCTCGGTGTGTTTTCAGAAGCTTGGCTCGAGCCGCTCACACAGGTTCTGAAAGAGCTCGGCTCGCAGAAGGTCTGGACCGTGCATGGTTCCGACGGGCTCGACGAGATGACGACCACCGGTCCGACCTTCGTGGCGGCCTTGGAGAACGGCGCAATCCGCCGCTTCACCGTGACCCCGGAGGAGGTCGGCCTCCCGACGGTATCTCTGGACGACCTGCGCGGTGGTGACCCGGAGCACAACGCGGCCCAGCTGCGCGCAGTTCTCGATGGCGCCCGCACGCCTTATCGCGACGTCTCCTTGCTCAACGCGGCGGCCTCCCTCGTGATCGCGGATGAAGCCGCGAACCTGCGCGACGGTCTCGACCGTGCCTCGCGGGCTCTCGACAGCGGCGCATCGAAGGCGACCCTCGAACGTCTCGTCAAAGCCTCGAACAGCTGAGTGCAAGTCACATGGCCGATGTTCTCAGCAAGATCGAAGCCTATAAGCGTCAGGAGATCGAAGCGGCAAAGGCGGCCATTCCGCAAGCCGAGATCGAGCGCCGTGCCCGCGCGGCCTCCCCGCCCCGCGGCTTTGCCGAGGCCATCGAGCGCCATCTCATCGAGGGGCGGCCCGCCCTCATCGCAGAGGTGAAGAAGGCAAGCCCGTCCAAGGGTCTGATCCGCGCCGATTTCGATCCGCCGAGCCTGGCGAGGGCTTACGCCGAAGGCGGCGCGACTTGCCTGTCAGTGCTCACCGACGAGCCCTCCTTCCAGGGCAAGCCCGAATATCTCACGCAGGCCCGTGAGGCCTCGGGGCTGCCGGCCCTGCGCAAGGACTTTCTGTTCGAGCCCTACCAAGTCTACGAGGCCCGTGCCTGGGGCGCCGACTGCATTCTCGTGATCATGGCAAGCGTCTCCGACGATGAGGCCCGCGCGTTGATCGATACGGCGCACGATCTCGGCATGGATGTGCTGGTTGAGGTGCATGACCGGGCGGAGCTGGAGCGCGCCCTGCCGCTGGGCACGAAGCTCGTCGGCATCAACAACCGCAATCTGCGCACCTTCGAAGTCTCGCTCGGGGTCAGCGAGGAACTGGCTCCCCTGATCACGTCCGACCGCATCGTCGTCGGCGAGAGCGGCATCTTCACGCTCGCCGACATCGAGCGTTTGTCGAAGGTTGATATCCGCACCTTCCTCGTCGGCGAGAGCCTGATGCGGCAAGCCGACGTGGCGGCAGCCACGCGAAAACTTCTGTTCGGCGAGGCGGCATGACGAAGCTCACGCATCTCGATGCATCGGGTCAGGCCAGCATGGTCGACGTCTCGGACAAGAGCGTCACCAGCCGCACCGCGATCGCCGAGGGATGCGTGATCATGCAAGCGGAAACCCTGGACCTGATCCGCCATGGCGAGGCCAAGAAAGGCGATGTGCTAGGCACCGCGCGCCTCGCCGGGATCATGGCCTCCAAGCGGACGCACGAGCTTATTCCGCTCTGCCACCCTCTCCTCATCTCGAAGGTCAAGGTGGACTGCGCCCTCGACGACAGCCTGCCCGGCGTGCGCGTGAGCGCCGAGGTGAAAGTGTCGGGCCAGACCGGTGTCGAGATGGAGGCGCTGACCGCCGTTTCCATCGCCTGCCTGACGATCTACGACATGGTGAAGGCGGCCGATAAGGCGATGCGGATCGAGAATGTTCGCCTACGCCGGAAGAGCGGCGGCCGTTCGGGGGATTTCGAGGCGCCATGAGCCTGATATCGGTCGAGGATGCTCTCTCCCGCGTTCTGGCAAGTGTCGAAAAGCCGGTCGGGATCGAGCATGTGCCCCTCGCCGCCTGCGCTGGACGCACGCTTGCCGAGGATGTCAGCGCCCGGCGCGATCAGCCCCCCTTCCCGGCCTCCGCCATGGACGGCTACGCGGTGAGAAGCGCCGACTGCGCGCAGGTGCCCGCAACGCTCCGGGTGATCGGCACCAGTGCAGCCGGCAATCGCTTTTCCGGCACGGTTGGAGCGATGGAGGCCGTGCGCATCTTCACCGGCGCGCCCGTTCCTGATGGCGCCGACGCGGTGGTGCTGCAAGAGGATACGGAGCGGTCCGACGATCAGGTGGTTGTCAAGGATGCAGCCCGGCCCAACCGCCATATCCGCGCCGCCGGTCTCGATTTCCGTGCCGGCGATGTGCTGCTGCAGGCCGGTTTGCGTCTGGATTCTCGTCACATCGCCCTGGCGGCCGCCATGGGGCATGGCGCGCTCGCCGTTCACAGGAAGCCGCGGGTTGCCATTCTCGCCACGGGTGACGAACTGGTGCGCGCGGGCGAGCCTGTCGGCCCCGACCAGATCACCGCCTCCAGCCTGCCGGCGACGATGCTGATGGTGGAGAAAGCCGGGGCCGAAGCCATCGATCTCGGCATCGCCCGCGATACGCTCGAATCCCTCGACGAGCGCATTCAGGCCGCCCGCGACGCCGGTTCCGACATTCTTGTGACCCTGGGCGGCGCATCGGTGGGCGAGCACGATCTGGTGCAGAAGGCCCTGAGCCGTCAGGGCATGGACCTCGGTTTCTGGCGTGTGGCCTTACGCCCCGGCAAACCACTCATGCATGGGCGTCTCGGATCTACCCTGCTCCTCGGACTCCCCGGCAATCCGGTCTCGTCCCTCGTCTGCACCGTCCTGTTCCTGATTCCCGCGATCCGCGCCCTTCTGGGCGATCAGAAAGCAGCAGAAGACCCGACGGAGGATGCGATCCTAGGCGCCGATCTCCCGCCCAATCGGGAGCGTCAGGACTACATGCGCGCGTCCCTCTCGCTCCAGGATATCCCTGTGAGTCTCGCTCACGGCCCCGAGCGCCTGATGCTCCCCGTCGCGACCCCGCACCTGCTCCAGGACTCGTCGATGCTCAGCATCCTGGAACGCTCCGATGCCCTCCTCGTCCGCCCACCTCACGCTCCGGCCACAACGGCCGGAGAACCTTGCCGGATCATCCGGTTGGAGAGGTTTTGTTGAAGGCACGGTACGAGGAAGCGTTTCGGACACTCGCTTGCGGGCACCAGCACTAAGCTATCCAGACCATCGCGAAAGCCCCTTCCGCGCCTTCAGGCCCGCTAAAGAATTCTGCTGAAACTATGAGCCTATGGACGTGCGGCCATTGCTCATCATTGCCCCTTCAGGCACAATATGAAACTATATACCGTTAACTAATGCCTTTGAAGGCGTACGCGGGGTTCTAATGGCCATTACAGTCGGCAACGATACCAACGAACAGTTCATCGTCTCTCCAGGTGTTCCTGGTGAAGAAAACATATTCTACGGAATGGGTGGAAACGACATCTTCATCGTGAACGACGGTGTGTTCAACACCGATCTCTCAGGCTCCAATAGCACGGGCGATCTTGCCGATACGCAATGGGACGTCATCCAGCTTCTGGGCTCTGCGCATTTCAATTCCCTTCACGCCATCGACGTTCTGACATTTGCGTCTCCGAATCCGGTAACAACCGTCACGTACAACGCCAACAGTTTATTCGGTGTCTCGCAAGTCGTGGGATCAGCCGCAGGCACCGACATCATTCATTTCAGCAGCGCTTCAGAACCTGTCGACCTCAACATTTCAGGCACGGTTTTCGTAAATTGGGGTCGACCCAATCAACAGATCTTGGTTGATCTGAACACCAACGCCGAAAAGATCAATGACGATCGTTTCGTCGGCAGCGCCGCTGGCGAACGCGTGACCGCCGGCAACGGCCGCGACCTGCTCTACGGCAATGCCGGCGACGATCATCTCGATGGCGGCAATGGCATCGACGTGCTCGACGGTGGTGACGGCAACGACACGCTGATCGCCGGCGGCGGCAACGACAGGCTGCCCGCCGGCCTCGAGAGCGGCCCAAACATCCTCAAGGGCGGCAACGGCAACGACGTCTACAAGTTCAACGAGAAGGTCGATATCGTCATCGACTCTGGCGGTCTCGACTGCCAAATGGTGTCCAAGACCACCACGATGTCATCCAAGGCCATCCTGGAAGGTCTTGCCGCAGATGAAACCGCTGGAGGCAAGTCGATCAACCTGACAGGCAACACCAAGGCCAACCTCCTCGTCGGCCATGCCGGCAAGAATTCCCTGAAAGGCATGAACGGCAACGACATCCTTCAGGGACGCGACGGCAACGACCAGCTGGATGGCGGCGCCGGCAACGATCAGCTCTATGGCGGTCTCGGCAGCGACAAGCTCACGGGCGGTCTCGGGCGGGATACCTTTTACTTCGACGCCGTTCTCGGCGGGTCGAATGTCGACCGGATCCTCAGCTTCTCGACGAGGGACGACCGGATCGCCCTGGACCGGGACATCTTCACGGCTCTTACCGGAACCAGGCTCGCCTCGTCCGCCTTCACCATCGGTTCGAAAGCCAAGGATGCCGGCGATCTGATCGTCTACAACAAGTCGAATGGCGCTCTCTATTACGACGCAGACGGTTCGGGCACCGCTGCCGCGGCCATCAAGTTCGCGACGCTCGACAAGAACCTGAAGCTCTCGGCTTCGGACTTCATCGTGGTCTGAACTTAGAGCATCGGACCCAAAAGTGGTCTCCACTTTTGGGTCCGATGCTCCTTTCTTAAAGGCGCATCGTTGATGCGGAAAGCCGGGTCCACTTTTCACTGGCGTGGCCCTTCGGTCGCTGACGCGGCCCTCCGGGTCCGCACGATGCGCTAGATCACATCTCGCTGCTACGACCCGCTTCGGCCTAGCCGAAGCGGGTTTTTCGTTGCCTGTCGTTTGGCGCGAGCAAGCGATGTAAACCAACGTCTAGGGGTCGGCATATCTGGTTATTGGACCGCTGGGTTTTATCCCTCATGCCGTTGGCAGAACGATTCAAGACTTACCGTATCCCGGCCTTTGGAGGATTGAGCGGAGTGATGAATTGGCGAGGTATGTCCTGCATCCCGCTGAGGCACCATTGAAGGCACAAACATAAGAAAACCGGCCCCCTTTTAGGAGGCCGGCACATGTTTTCATCCAATATAACGTATCGTTAATTAGATAAAGAGAAGCTCGCCAAACTTGAAGTTCTTCAAGGCCGAGTTCTTGGTGAAGGTCGCAAGCTCAATCGCAGCCTTCGAACCGGAACCGTCGGAGTCGTAGGATAGGACGCGCTTCTTGTCGTCATACACGAAGTAGTCGTCCTTATCCTTCGCCTTGGATCCGACCGTGAAGAACTTGCTCGCCAGCTTTACAGCCTTGATCTCAGTGCCCTTCTTGATCGAGTTATAGAGCGTCTTGTTGCTCTTGAACAAAGTGTTCTCGAGCCAGATCGAATCGTCCTTGACGCTGTAGTCCTTGATCGTGTCGAAGTTGACCCGACGATCGCTCGAAGACGTGCCGAGCCGTCCGTCGAAGACGAAGACGTCCTTACCAACACCACCCCACAGAGTGTCGTTGCCATATCCGCCCCAGAGCTTGTCATCGCCGGCACCGCCGTAGAACACGTCCTTGAAGTTGCCGGTCTTGCTGCCTTTGATGACATCATTCAACGGGCTGGCTGAAGCAGGAGCCATTAGCTCAGGTCCCAGGTCTCCGACATTGATGCCGAATGTCTGCCTTGCCGCTCCGCCACTACCGTCACTGACCTCGATGGTGACAGCATGCTGCGTCGCCTGTTCATAATCCAACAAGACACCATTTTCGACCATCAGCTGATTGTTGACGATCTTGAAGCGGCCATCGTTATCCACCAAGGCTCCACTCGCGGACACGATCTTATAAGTGAGCGCGTTGCCATCCGGATCGACAGCAGAAAGAGTGCCGACGGGGGTGTTGTTAAGAGCGAGTTCCTGAATGGTTGCATTGCTGAGCGTAGGCACGCTCGGAATGCGGTTGGGAACGTTCTCGGCAACATCGTTGACAACAATGGTGAAATCCTGGTCCAGGAATCCGCCTTTGCCGTCCAATACACGGACTTTTACGGTATGGGTGTGACCGGGACCAGAGTTCTCATAATCAAGGCTCTGATTCTCTTTAAGCTTCAAGACCCAACCATTTGTAGTCGATACAACCTCAAACTTACCGCTTGGATCTCCGTTCGGGCTAATCATGTATGTCAGGCTGTCTAAGGGATTATTATCATGCCCTAAGAGAACGCCGAACGTCGCGCCTGCCACATTCTCGTTTATAGAAGCTTCGGTTTCTCCGTTCGCAAAGGTCAGAGTGTCCGGGGGAACATTGTCGCCATCATCGCTAGTATCGTTGGTGACATAGATCTTTATTGTTTTCGCCTGAGGCATTGTGCCCCCATGACGATCCGTAACCTGAACTCTGACCTCGAAATACTTACCGAACTCATCGCTGAGTGCCGGCTCGGTATCATAGTCAAGAGCGCGCGTGGTCACGATCTTAGTGATGCCGTCTTCCTTACTCAGAGTGAAGCGACCGCCTGCATTATTGGTGAGTTCATACGTGAAGGACTCGCCGGCATTGGTGTCGCTTGCATTCAGAGTGCCGACTTCCGTACCAGCGATGAGGTTCTCACGAACAGAATTGCCCGCGATGGAAACGTCAGTCGGAGCACGGTTAGCCGCTTGAGACACGACGAAGACATTCATGCCACCGCCAGCGGTCAGTCCACCACTGTCAGTTACGGTGATTGTGAAGTTGGTGGTCTCTTCCGTATTTACGGCGTCCGTATCGCGGTTGCGCGGATTATACCGGAGCGCCTTAATGGCCGCTGTAATCTCAGCTGCCGTACCGACGACTGTGTAGACCCCCGTCTCAGGGTTATAACCTCCAATACCGAGGTTCTCGAAAACGCCTTTACTTGGCGTATCGAGGTGAATCTTGGCTGTGAGCTGACCAGAATCGGTAATGCTAACATTGGAGAAGGGAGTCGCCAAAGCATTGTCGAAGACGGTAGTGGTTCCGGAAAAGCCTTCGATAGATGGGGGTGCAGGCATACCGCCATCATCGCTGGTATCGTTAGTGATATAGATCTTGATGGTCTTCGGTTGCGGCATCGGAGCCCCACGACCATCGGTCACCTGAACCTTGACTTCATAGTATCGACCCGAAGCGTCGGTCTTGAGAAGCAGATCGTTACTCTCATAGTCCAGGCTCAAGGCCGTCACGATCTTTGTGACGCCATTGGCTTTGCTCAGAGTGAAACGCCCGCCTGCGTTGTCCACGAGTTCATAGTTAAAAACTTCGTTGGCGTTGGTATCGCTTGCACTCAGCGTGCCGACATCACTGCCGACAATGAGATTCTCTCGAACGGACGCAGACGAAATGGAAACATCCGTCGGGGCACGATTGGCGGCCGTGGCGTTGACTGTGGTACTTGAGTTAGTTGTCTCCAGCCCTCCAGTGTCTCTAACCTTGATGGTGAAAGTCGTCTGCTGCCCTGCGCCCGTTGCATCGTTGGGACGATCTGCCGGGTTGAATTGCAAGGCTCGCAGAACGTTTGTCACATGGTTGGCATTCCCTGTGACGGTAAAGGTACCTGCCTGGGGATTGTAGATTCCTCCGCTCAAGTTCTCGAATGCACCATGTGCGGCGGAACTCATCTCGATAACGACGGTAAGATCTCCGCTGTCGGAGATCGTTATAGTTGAGAAGGGCTGAAGCGAACCCGTGTCTTCAACATTCTGAGTGCCGGGAGTCACTCCCGTGATGTTCGGAGCCGTGTTGGTGCCGACGACGGTGGTCACCACCTCGATCTCGGTGTTGCTGACCTCGGTATGGGTGGCGTCCTTGGCCGTGACCGTGAACACGGTCGTGATCGGGTTGCCGGCCACCGCCCGGTCCGTCGGGTTGAAGGTCAGCCCGTCCAGGATCGCCTTGATCTGCGCCGTCGTGCCGCTGAAGGTGTAGGTGATGGTGCTGCCGTTGACCACGCCCTGCACGGCAGTCCCGCCGAGCACGCCGTCGGCGTTGTTGAACGACACCGTGACCGTGAGCATGTCGGCGGCCTGGGCGTCCGTGATGGCCAGCTTGTTGAGGAACGGAGTGACCGCCGCACCGGTGTCGGTCGCAGTCGTCGTGCCGTTGCCCGTCACCACAATGTCCGGCGGCGTGTTGACAGGCCCTTCGACGGCAATGTCGTTCAACTCCACATCAACCACGACTTGGTGCGCAAGAGTCGTACCGTTGTACATTTTGAATGTGATTTGATCGAAGTATCCTTCATAGGTAGGATCTTCAAAGTCAAAATTCGTACTGCCGCCACTCAATGCGATCAGGAAGTACTCAGTTCCTTCCTTAATGATTCCAAAGCGGCCACCATAATCATTCTCCGCAACAATATTGAAATTCGTTGCCGGAAAATCGATGCCGACTAGTTTACCAATTTTTGTGCCAGTTACGATGTTTTCGTTAATTCCAACGACGAACTGATTAATTTGCCGCCCGCCATCAGTTGATACAGCTTGGATGGTTAGATTCTGAGGCATAGAAGAATTCCTTGTTACGTTATCTTGTGTCTTCTTAAGGTCAAGCCAAGGGGGCGGCTATTCCCCCTTCAGCGTGAGTTAGACGATCTTGAAGTGGTCACTGGTCAACATGAGGTTAGCGGCGAGCGTCGCGAAGTGACGGGCGGCTGTCGCTCCAGTACCATCGCTGTCGTAGTACAGCTTTCCTGACGTTTGATCGTAGATAATGCGATCATCTGCGTCCTGGGGCACCAGTCCGACGACAAAAGCGGAGCCTGGCAGGTTTTGCCCAACATCGCTTTCAGCAAAAGCGGTGAAGATATCGCGCTCAAGGTGGATTTTGTCTGCGGCAATTTCGAAGTTGCTGATGCTATCGACATTCGATGTCGAGAACCGTGAGTCGAACAAGAATACATCATCTCCGGCACCGCCAATCAAAGTATCCGCTTCTGATCCACCTGACAGAGTATCGTTGCCGTCTCCCCCATTGAGACGGTCTTTACCGCCACCACCTTTAATTAGGTTGTCCTTATCAGTGCCGGTGACCCGTTCCGTGATGATGTTCTCGACGGCAACAGTGAAGGATTGCTCGACAGCATTTCCTTGACCATCCGAAACTCGGATTGTGAATGTGAAGTCGCGTGTATCCAGCTGTTCGAAGTCTAGTTTCGTATGATCCTTAACCTTGATCTCGTTACCTTCGAGATAAACGATGCCGTTCGCGTCATTTGTCAGCGTCCACGTCAATGAATCGCCATCAGGATCCACTGCCGACAGCGCACCGACATTGTTACCTGAACCAAGATGCTCACGGACGAAGGAATCCGAGAAGGCGATGTTTGTTGGCGCTCCATTACCCGGACCTTCAGCCACGTCGTTCACTTCGATCGTGAGCTCTTCCGTGTACTTGCCTCCATCGATATCGGTCACTTCGACGCTGACCTTGTGGAATGGGTCGGCCTCGAAATCCAGGGTGGCATTTTCCCGAAGCCTGAGCACCCAGCGGCCATCCGGCAGTCGTTCGATCAGGAACTTCTCGTCCGCATCGCCGACAATTCTGTATTTGAAAGGACCCTGAACATCGTCGACGGCGCTCAGCTCGCCGATGATGGAGAGACCTTGCGAGTTCTCATCGATCTTATAGGAGGTCAGCGCGATATCGGTCGGGTCGGACTCCGGACCCTGGCCACCTGTCGGAGGCGGAGGCGGAGTTATGTTCCGATAAACATAGTCAATGCCCATGGACTTGAGATAGTCCGCGAATATCGCAGCCTCAGCCGCCCCTCCTACGAAATTACTGTCCCAGATATAGGCAACATCCATGTCGCCGCCGGTGTCGTTTTTCGACAGATCGTCACCTTTATTGGCGAAGACATAGGTGTCGTTGCCGTCCCCACCCTCGAAACGATCAGCCTCTCCCGCGCCACCGTGCAGGTAGTTTCTGCCTGCATTGCCTATCAGGTGATTACTGATGTTATTGCCGATCAGGTGGATCGGGAAGGTGCCTTCGGCCGCCTGCAGCACCTCAACCTCAACATCGTCACCCAGGGTAAAGGTTCCGCCTGTGATGATCGCCTTGTCGGCTGTTCCTTCTCCAGGGCCTTCGAAGACTGTGTCGCCGACACCGACATAGTAGGTGTCATTCCCTGCGCCGCCGACGAGTTCGCTTCCGGAGCCGTTGCCATAGATCGTGTTGGCGAGATGGTTACCAATCAGCGCGAGTGCACCCGTCGCATCCCTGGCATCCAGGATCTCGATGCCGGACGCCAGAAAATAGACGGTCGGACCGCTCTCAGAACCGAAATTGCCGCGCAGGATGATGGTGTCGATGTCGGTATCATCGCCGTTATCATCGACGGTGACGGTGGGCGCCGTGACAATATAGGTGTCGTTGCCCTCGCGGCCCTCGAGGTAATCGTCGGCTCCACTGCTCTCGAGCGTGTTCGCGAGATCATTTCCGATCAGAATGCTCGGTATGCCATCATCGGCCGGTCGTGCAATGAGCCAGACATCCGCCACGCCGAGTTCGGCCTGCAGGATCTCGATATCGCCACGACCTTCAAGCGAGTGCTTGCCGGCAGCGGTCACCATCAAGGTATCGGCGGTGCCAGCGTCATCCTGAATGACGTCATCGGCATCGGCGTAGTAGACATCGCTGCCCCAACCTCCCTGCAAAGTGTCGACCCCAGCCCCGCCCTGCAGCGTGTTTGTCATGTCGGTGCCGATGACGGTCGTGCCGTGATCTCCCGCGATCAGCCAGAGGCCTTCGATATCTTCGCCACCGCTCAATGTCTCGATGCCGTCCGCAGCGGTAAATTTCCCGGAAGAGACCGCATAGGCGCTGTCGTGCTCACCGCCCGTATCGATGACAACATCACCTTCGGTGATAAAGTACCTGTCGTTCCCCTCGCCGCCTTCCAACTTATCGACGTGAGTGTAGGAGCCGATCAATTCGTTGTCATACTTGTTGCCGATCAGATGAACCGAGGATGTGACCGACCCATGCACTTCCAAGATCTCAAGCCCGACCGCGTCTTCGAGCTTGAAGTAGTCGGTGAAGATGACGGCGCGGTCGGTGCCGGTATTCTCAACTTCTTCGACGACGACGTCGCTGGCATCGCGAATCCAATAGGTGTCCCCGCCGTTGCCGCCCACCATGGTGTCGGCGCCAGCACCGCCTTCCATCCAGTCACTGCCGTCGCCGCCGACAAGCCTATCATCGCCCCCTTCTCCCCAAAGGGAGTCTGCGCCTCCCCGCCCCTCCAGAACATTGCCCCGGTCGTCTCCATGGATCCAATCCCCGTGCTTGGAGCCGATCACGTTCTCGATCGAGAGGTACTGATCGCCTTTGGCATCGCCCCCATTCTTCGTCGCGTCCGCAAGATGGACGTCGACCATGGCTGTGGCATTCTCATAGGAAGCGGCATCGTTTCCATCGCCGCCGACCAGTATGTCTACCAACGACCCCGTCGGCCCGTTGCCACCGCCTTCAAGGACGTCATCGCCGTCGCCGCCGTTCAGGTAATCGTTCGCACTACCGCCGACGAGTGTATCGTTCCCCCCATTGCCGTTGAACTCGTTATAGGCGTTAACGCCAACCATCCGGTCGGCGTTATGGGTTCCGCCGTAGGCATCGATCCCGACGAACACATCACCACGGGCTTCACCGGCATCGTTGTTCCGATTGCTCAGATCGAGCGTAATGCCATCGGTCGCAGTAGAGTATTCATAAGTCGCGTAATCCCAGACGGTCACCTCGTCAGTGTCACCGCCGACGAGGGCATCTCCCGCCGTGCCGCCACCGCCATAGAGCCAGTCGCTTCCTCCGCCGCCTTCAAGGATATTGGCGGATTCGTTACCGATCAGGACATCCTGGTAATTCGAACCGCGTATATTCTCGACCGAATTCAGAACATCGCCCAGCGCCTGATCACCAGCATTCTGCGAATTGTCCGTCAGGTTGACGCGGACACCCCAGAGATTTCCCGCATCGGCCTTGGCCTCGTCATAAGTCGCCCAGTCGTTGCCCGATCCGCCATCGAGGATGTCTGCACCGGCCCCGCCTCGCAGGTCGTCATCGCCGCCCATGCCTTCGAGCTTGTCGTTCCCCTCGCGACCATAGAGCGTATTGTTTGTCTCGCGTCCGGTCAGGATGTCGGCGAACCGGGTGCCGGCCATGTTCTCGATACCCTCATAGGTATCGCCTTCGGCCTCTCCCTTGTTCTTCGTCGAGTCAGTGAGGTTGGCGGTCACTCCCTGGCCATCGTCGCCCTCATAGAGCGCCATGTCGAACAGGCCATCACCGCCGATCAGTTGATCCGCGCCCAATCCGCCCGTCAAAACGTCCTCATCGCCGCCGCCGACGAGACGATCATTCCCGGAACCACCACGTAGCACGTCCCTGTCGGCACCACCGTCAAGGACATCGTCTCCATCGCCGCCGATCAGAAGATCAAAACCAGCACTGCCATCAAGTGTGTCATTACCCTTGCCGCCATCCAAGGCGTCGCTGTCGGCTTCGCCGAGCAGCTTATCGTTGCCTATGCCACCTTTAAGCGTGTCGTTTCCAAACCCACCTTGAAATTCGATGGAATCAAGATCGCCATACATCTGATCGGCCGAATTGGTGCCGATAAAAACTTCGATGCTGTCATAAACGTCGTCGAGAGCATCGCCGCTATTGTTCTCGAGAGTAAAGAGATCGATGTAAACCCCACGGCCGGAAGCGGAGTGTTGATACGTGACGGTATCCTTGCCTTCACCACCGAAGAGATAGTCACGTTCCTGATCCGCTCCGCCATAGAGCGTGTCGTTCCCCTGCTCGCCGCTAAGGGTATTGATACCTTTATCGCCTCGTAGATCGTCGCCGAAGGTCGAGCCGAACAGATTCTCAATGCTTAGATGGAGATAACTATTCAGGTTTACGGTGACCCCGCTCTTCGCACGAATGTAACTTACCGCGTCGGATCCATTCCCACCATCGAACACGTCATTTGCGTCACTTAGGTTCGTGACGACGAAAACATCGTCCCCGTCATGTCCACGCATGCTATCGCCATCGAAATCAGACGCGACATACATGTCATTTCCGGATGTCCCGTCGACCGACACGGCCTGCCGACGTGGATCGAAGATCTGCGCCTTGGCCGACATCGTGCCATTGGTATTGACCTCCGACCAGGATATGATGAAGCGCCCGTCCCGGAGAACGGTGACATCGGGAGCGACGCTATCCCCCGTCGTGCCCGTATTGACCACGATCTCCGGTTCGTCCGCGGCGCGCGATCCATTGGCCTCAAAGACCTGCGCACGGATCACCCACTTGTCGGTTGAGGTATTGCGCTGGGCGATAGCAAGTACGAAACGCCCGTCATTCAATGACTGAATGGTCGGTTCCAATTGCTGCCCGGCGACCGCCATCTCGAAAGTGAAGTTGGCGGAGGGACCGATTATTCTCCCTTGTACCTTTCCCTGAGTGCTACCTGAGGAATGAGTCCAAGTCGCTGCAAGTGAGCCGTTCGACAGGGCCGTCATTTCGCCTGGAAGCTGACGACCGGGCCCAGTAACCAAGACCTCCTCGCGGGAGCCTTCTACTCCGGATGCCGTGTATTTGTTGAACCAAACGTCATAGTCAGTTTGGCCACTAGTCACACCATATGCAGCAACAATCGTGCCATCACTTAACTGCACCAACTTCGGAGCGTATACGTTCCCAAGTGAGAAAAACGGCGTTTTGTGGGCAACAAGATTCGCATTTTGGTCATAAATACCAAAGTGCCCCCTAGTGATCCCGTTTGAGAATTTCATCTCATAAGAAATGGCAAAGCCACCGCCGCTTAATCCGATGATTGACGGATTCAATTGGTCATGAGGAGGATTATCTTCCGGAGTTGCGCGCCACGGCTCCGATTTCGGTGTGCCATCGGCGCCATAGCGACGAGCAAAGACGTCTTTGCCGGAACTTGTGGTTTCACCCTCCCAGACGACAACGATATCCCCGTTCGAAAGGACGGCGACATCCGGATTGGTTTGGTTTCCGGTAAAATCCGTATTAACCGTTCGATTTTGCAGCGTTACCCGACCAAGGGCGTCGCGTATCTCCATGAAGATCTCGCCGCCGTCGACAGGATATTGGTAAACCGTGACGAAGCCACCAGTCGGCAGAGCCTTCACCTTGGGATTCGTATGCTGTGTCGAGGTCGACGCAAGAGTGAGTTCGCCATCGAAGCGGGTGGTCATGGTGCACCTAATCGCAGGTAATTTAACGTTATATTAGTTCATTGATACAAGGTTTCTTTCCATGAGTAAACTCCCCTTCTGCCCCTCTGAGATTATGGTTTACAGGGCAAGTCTGGCTAATCGAATTCGCCCATCGGGATACCGGCTATGTATATGATCCTCCCGCCGAAAGTTATTAAGGGAGAAAGATCCTATCCGTTGACATAGGTATTTGGATTTTACCAAATATCCTTTAGTTTATTCCCATTAAAACAAACCTATTATTCAATAATTATATCTAATTCATTGTAATTATTGAACACTATATCCAATACACATCCTCCTTACTGTCATCACTTTTACTGGAATCCGACAAAACACGTGAGAGAGGGATTCCAATGTTATGCCGCGAAGAAGAACTGAGCCCAATCATAAGAGGCTCAGAAGTAACGACGCGCCATCTCGAAGGCTGCATCAGCCAACCATTTTCATCAAATGTAGATTGTGGGCTTAGATTCCCAGAAGCAAAATAGGAATTATTTCAGAACAACTCTCTTCGGGAGAATATGCTGTGCTGATCTTGAAGGTCTCCCGAGCACATCCGATCCAGATGAGAGGCGCTCCGGACATCTTGCACCCGGCACCGGGGCATCGGTCGATCCGATACTCTCCTTCTCATGAGCGCGTCGTCCGGCGCGAACCCAGGATCCGCTTGAGGGAAAAACCGCGCCTGCCTTTCCGCACGAGCCGCAGACTAGCTGCCCTGATCCAAATCGGAAGGCTTCGTCAGATCACGAAGAAGTCGTGGTAGGACAGTTTGAGTTTCTTATCCAAAGTTGCGACCTTCACTTTCGCCGCCGAGCCCGTGCCGTCTCTGTCGTAATAGAGCGCGCCGGTCTTCTTGTCGTAAAGGATCCGGTCCGAGGAATCCTTGGCCTTGTCGCTCATCGCAAACATGCCGGATTTCAACTTCAGCGGCTTGGACGGGCTGCCCTTGCCGAGTTTCGTGAACACGGCATTGTCGAGCCAGATCGTATCGTCCTTCACATTGTATTTGTAGATCCGATCGACGTTCGACTTGCGTGCCGCCGTGTCGAAGACAAAGATATCGCGGCCTGCCTCTCCATAGAGCCTGTCCATCCCGGAACTGCCATAAAGCGTATCGTTGTCCGTGCCACCGTAAATCGTGTCGTTGCCCGATCCAGCCTGGATCAAGTCCTGCCCGCCATATCCTCTGAGAAGATTGGCGCCTTCGTTGCCAGTGATGGCATTGGACGTGTCGGAACCATCAAGATGATATGATGCCGAACTTGCGAGATCCTCGAGCTTCAACACTTCGATTTCCGCATCTCGGACGAGAGAATAAGATGACGATGCGAGAACGGTGTCGAACCCGCCGCTGTTGGCGTCTCTGATCTGGTCACCCAATTGGTCGACCTTGTAGACATCGTCCCCCAGGCCGCCCATGAGAATGTCGGCACCGCCTTTTCCATCCAGGAAATTGGCCCCCCGATTGCCAACCAGAGTGTTGTTCAGGCTGTTCCCCGTTAACGTCAGCGCGATGCTGCCGGTGGGGTCCAAAGCCATGAGGTTCTCGATCACAAAGCCTTCAGTCAGAGTGTAACTTTTGCTCGTGCGGATCGTATCGTTTCCTCCGCTGTCGAGGATGATATCACCGAAGGGATCGATATAGACATCGTCTCCCGCTCCTCCCTCGAGCGTGTCGATCCCAGCGCCACCTTCCAGGGTATCGCTGCCGTTTCCGCCAATCAGGTGATCATGATCAAGGCTGCCCATGATCCAATCGTTGAAGGTCGAGCCGATCACACCCTGGATGCTATCGTAACGATCGCCTGCAGCCTCGCCGGTGTTCAGAATCGGATTGGCGAGAGAAATCGTCAGGCCCGTTTCTGCCTGCGCATAAGAAGCGAAGTCGAATCCTCCCCCTCCTTCCAGCAAGTCCCTGCCCAGACCGCCCGCGAGGGTATCCTTGTCATCGCCCCCATAAAGGGTGTCGTTTCCTTCACCGCCGAAAAGCTGGTCGTCCCCGCCGGCCCCGTTCAAAGTATCGTCGTTGGCGGTTCCGGTACGGGCTTCGCCGCCGGCTGTTCCAGTCCAGTTCTCCCCCGGAGCTAGCAAGGCCGGGGAAAACTCAGGCAATTTTGCGATGTCCCCTGTATGACCGATGACATTCACGATACGCGGTTCAGCCGCCATTTTACTCTCCAGCCAGATCACGATACGTTAGTACGTATCAAACTCGAGCCTGGAAAGGCAATGCGTTTCAATAACCATCTGCTCACAGAGGGTCTGAACAGGCTGGACGCCGCCTGTGGTTGTCCTGAGGCTATCCAGGAGCGCTCTGGCCTCTGCAATACCTTGGCAGGAGACTTGCGGAACACAGCAAGAACGGCTACCTTGTTCCCGATTTGTTTCAGAATCGCTCCGCTTGGGAGCAGTAAGGGCCAGCCATGCTGACGCGCAAACAGCACGAATTGCTCCGCTTCATTCATGAGCGGCTACGCGAAACCGGGGTTCCGCCTTCCTTCGACGAGATGAAGGATGCGCTCGATCTCAAGTCCAAGTCCGGCATCCACCGCCTCATCACGGCGCTCGAGGAGCGCGGCTTCATCCGCCGCCTGCCGAACCGGGCCAGAGCGCTCGAAGTGATCCGGCTGCCGGAGAGCACCAGCGGTGCCGGCAGTCAGCGGCGCTTCACCCCGAGCGTGGTCGAGGGCGGTCTGGCCGGCAAGGCCAAGACTGCGCCCCAACCGGCTTCCGACCCGCGCGATCGGGAGATGTCGATCCCGGTCATGGGCCGGATCGCCGCCGGTGTACCGATCTCGGCGATCCAGACTCGCAGCCACTCGATCACCCTGTCGGGCGATTTCCTCTCCCAGGGCGACCATTTCGCCCTCGAGGTGCGTGGCGACTCGATGGTGGAGGCCGGCATTCTCGACGGCGATCTCGTGGTGATCCGTCGTCAGGACACGGCCAATACGGGCGACATCATCGTGGCCCTGATCGACGACGAGGAGGCGACCCTGAAGCGCTTCCGCCGCCGCGGTTCCTCCATTGCGCTCGAAGCCGCCAACCAGGCCTACGAGACCCGTGTGCTCGGCCCCGACCGGGTCAAGATCCAGGGCAAGCTCGTCAGTCTGGTTCGCCGGTACTAACGTCTTCTTCAGGCAAGTCCTGCTCGGGGATAGGCTGCACGCGGCGCGGTCTTTCCCGGGCGGGTGGCGTTTCGGCCCGAAGCGTTTCTGCGCCTGGCCAGGGCAAGATCTCACGCCCTCTTTTGACCGAGCGTATTTCGATGGTGTCCGAGCCGAAGCGGATCGTCGTCGCGCCACGCTCCTTCAGTCGTTTACCATCCAGAACAAAGCGGGCCTTGCACGTTGGCGGCGCCTCAAGTCTTGAGACGATTGCGGTCGCGCGGCGGCAATCCTCATCGAAGGCCGAAAAATCCTGGACGAATGCGATCCAGCGTTGATCTCCAGCGGCAACGACACAACCTGCCGCATCGCATCTTGCCTCCCGCCTAAGGCTTGCATCATCGACGCTTCTTGCATCTCCATCGGCGCGCAGCCACTGCTCGGCGACGAAATCGGATGGGCGCCCCGCAAGTGACAATTGTCCGCTCGCGCCACGAATGGCAGCCCCTGCCCCATCCCGGTCGATGAAAATGTCGTAGCGATGAGGCGTGGCGGCAAAGGCCAGCCCCACTCCCGCCGGTACGAGAGCGAGCCATCGCAGGGACGAGACCGGGATGGTCAGAATGATCAGGCCAATGCTCAGGAAGACAAGAGCAGCAATACCCAATGCCGGAACGACGATGGTCGAACCGCTGAAACCGCCAACCCAGGCCGAGACGTCGAGCACCAGCGAGACAGCCGCTCCCATGAGTTGCCAGATCGGACGATCGAGACCGAAGGGATAGGCCAGCACGCCAAGAACGGCGGATGGCATCACGACAAGCGACACAAGTGGCAGGGCGAGCGCATTGCCGATGAGACCGTAGGGGTTCAGGCTCTGGAAGTGATAGGCAGCGAAAGGCGCGGTTGCGATGCTGGCCACGAGCGTCGTCGTAAGGAGCCCCAACATCGCCTGACCGCTCCAGGCAAGACCTCGATCGAACAGGGTGGCAGGAGCCCCTTCTCTACGCCGCCAATGCATCAACGGCACGAGCGCCATCATCGCGGCAACGGCACCAAACGACATCTGGAAACTCGGCCCCAGCAGCGCTTCGGGCTCTCGCGCCAGCACGATGAGTGCAGCAATCGACAGGTTGCGCATGCTCAAGGCCGGACGATCCACCAGAACCGCACCGAACATCACAAGCGTCATGATGAGCGAGCGCTCGGTGGCGACATCGGAGCCAGAGAAGATGCAATAGATCGTCGCGCCGATCATCGCCGCGATAGCCGCGATCTTTTTCACCGGCCAAAGCAGTGCGAGGTGGGGCGCAAGGGCCAGCAGCGCGCGCACGAGCCAGAAGAAGGTGCCGGCGGCCAGCACCATGTGGAGCCCAGAGATCGACACGATGTGATAAATGCCGGCCCCGCGAAGGACGTCGTTCGTGGGTTCCGGAATAAGTCCTCGCTTACCCGTTACCAGAGCGGCGCCGACGCCGCCGGCCGCACCTCCGATGGCGGAGGCGATGCGCTCGGTCAGCGCATTGCGTGCCTCGTCGACACGCGCCGCCAGCCATAGGGACCAATCCGGCTTCATCAATGGATCGATCTGGCGCACCTGACCAACCATGGAGCCCACTGCGCCGATCCCTTTGAAATGGGCGTCGCGCGCAAAGTCGTAGCCGCCGGGCCATGCGGCCTGCGGAGATGGAAGCAGGCGTGCCGTCCCGGCGATCATTTGTCCGGGTGAGAGCCCCTCGCCCTTGCGCACCGAGACCCGCACGCGCTTGGGCCGTTCGGTTTCCGCGATGTCCTTCATCTCCGTCACGCGCAGAAGCAGCCGCTTTCCCTCCTCACGGTCCTCGATGACCTCGATGAAGCCTGTGACCGGCGTGATGACCGTGTGGGTGAGAGCGGGCGCCGCCACGCTCCTGGCGCGGATCACACCGGCAGAGAAGCCTGCGAAGAGCGCTGCGAGCGCGATCAAGGCGGAAAAAGCCACCAAATTCCGGCGAAGGGCAATCGCGCCGGCACTGAAGAGCGCAAAGGCTCCGAGTGGCGCCCACAAGGCAGGATGTCCCTCGGCCTGGAAGAACAGGACGATACCGATCCCGAAGAAGACTGCGATCCAGGGAAAGAGCCGGCGCTGTTCGATCTCCAGGGCAATGTTGCGAGACAGCCAGCCATGGCCATCCGGAAGCGCCCAGTCCAGGGGAGCGCTCCAGGGCCGAGGCAGCACTGCGACCCGCGCGGTGGTGCGCGGGATCCTGCGGGGCTTTTCTCGGTTGTCTTCCATCGCGGCTTCGTCTTAACGCGGGTCTCGACGCATGCTAGACGACCGCACGGTCCGGCCCAAACCGCCCTGTGGATTGAGTCGGATGACGCTGCGGATGGTAAAGCCGCGTGCCCGAAAGTTTTTCAAGTCAAGGTTTCCTGCGATGACCGTCGTCACCCGCTTCGCCCCCTCTCCCACCGGCTTCCTGCATATCGGAGGGGGACGCACGGCCCTGTTCAACTGGCTCTATGCCAAGCGGCATGGGGGCAAGATGCTGCTGCGCATCGAAGACACGGACCGGGAACGCTCGACAGACGCCGCCATCGCGGCGATCCTCGACGGCTTGAAATGGCTCGGCCTCGATTGGGATGGCGATGTGGTCTACCAGTTCTCCCGCGCCGCCCGCCACAAGGAAGTCGCCGAGAGCCTGCTGGCGCAGGGCCGCGCCTATTACTGCTATGCGAGCCAGCAGGAGCTGGAGGAGATGCGCGAGACGGCCCGCAAGGAGGGCCGTCCCCTTCGTTATGACGGCCGCTGGCGCGATCGCGACCCGTCCGAGGCTCCCGAGGGCGTCAAGCCGGTCATCCGCCTGAAGGCGCCGACCGAGGGCGAGACGGTGGTCGAGGATGAGGTGCAGGGCCGCGTCGTCTGGCAGAACAAGGATCTCGACGATCTCGTGCTCCTGCGCTCGGACGGCACGCCGACCTACATGCTCGCCGTGGTGGTGGACGATCACGACATGGATGTGACGCACGTCATCCGCGGCGACGATCATCTGACCAACGCGGCGCGCCAGACCCAGATCTATCAGGCCCTCGGCTGGGATGTGCCGAAGATGGCTCATATCCCCCTTATCCATGGCCCGGACGGCGCCAAGCTCTCCAAGCGTCATGGCGCTCTCGGCGTCGAGGCGTATCGCAGCATGGGCTATCTGCCGGAGGCTTTGCGGAACTATCTCGTACGCCTCGGCTGGAGCCATGGCGACCAGGAGATTTTCTCCACGCAGGAGATGATCGATGCCTTCGATCTCGGCAGTATCGGTCGCTCGCCGGCGCGCTTCGATTTTGCCAAGCTCGAGAACCTCAACGGGCATTACATGCGTCAGTCCGACGACGAGCGGCTGGTGCAGGCGCTTGAGGATCTGCTGCCGGAGCTCGATAAGGACGAGCACCATCTCGGCCGGACGTTCAAGCCCGGCCTGCGCCAGAAGCTGATCGCCGCCATGCCGGGTCTGAAGGAGCGCGCCAAGACGCTCGTGGAGCTGCTCGACAGCGCCTATTATCTCTACGCCCAGCGGCCGCTGCATCTCGACGAGAAGGCGGCGAGCCTGCTGGCGGATGGCCGTTCGCGCCTCGTCGGTATCGCCGAGAAGCTCGAGGCCATCTCCGACTGGTCGGCACACAGCGTCGAGGCCGTTGTGCGCGAGCATGCGGAGGCGATCGGTGCCAAGCTCGGTCAAGTCGCACAGCCTCTCAGAGCCGCCTTGACGGGGCGAGCCACCTCGCCTGGCCTCTTCGACGTGATGGCGGTCCTCGGCAGGGACGAAACCCTGTTGCGCTTGAGGGACCAAACTAAGGATGCGCCCGCTGCATAGCGGGCGAATCTCGCCTTTAGACGTGCTTGCTCCGTTCCTACGGATAAGCTACCGAAGGCGCCATTATCCTACCGACCGACCGGCAGACCTCGGTTCGGCAGCCGCGGAGACCTTCTCCGTTCCACAGGTTGCTCTAGGTTCTGCCCGGCCTCCTTTTTGAAAGGGCCATGACGCATGAGTTCCAACACCAGCACACTCACAGTCGACAACAAGTCCGTGGAACTGCCGGTCAAAGAAGGCACCATTGGCCCGAGCGTCATCGACATCTCGAAACTCTACGGCCAGACCGGGATGTTCACTTACGATCCCGGCTTCACCTCGACGGCGGCGACCGAGTCGAAGATCACCTATATCGACGGCGACAAGGGCATCCTGCTCTATCGCGGCTACCCGATCGACCAGCTCGCCGAGCACGGTGACTTCCTCGAGACCTGCTATCTG
Organism: Microvirga sp. VF16; assembly: GCF_016864375.1. GTDB lineage: Bacteria > Pseudomonadota > Alphaproteobacteria > Rhizobiales > Beijerinckiaceae > Microvirga. Next base: position 3,060,481 of record NZ_CP069354.1, read on the forward strand.
CTGCTCTACGGAGAGCTGCCGACCGCAGCCCAGAAGGCCGATTTCGACTACCGCGTCACGCGCCACACCATGGTGCACGACCAGATGAACCGGTTCTTCACCGGCTTCCGCCGCGATGCGCACCCGATGGCGATCATGGTCGCCTGCGTCGGCGCACTCTCGGCCTTCTATCACGACTCGACCGACATCTCGGATCCGCACCAGCGCATGATCGCGTCCATGCGCATGATCGCCAAGATGCCGACGCTCGCCGCCATGGCCTACAAGTACTCCATCGGCCAGCCCTTCGTGTATCCGCAGAACGATCTGGACTACTCGTCCAACTTCCTGCGCATGTGCTTCGCGGTTCCGGCGGAAGAGTACAAGGTCAACCCGGTGCTCTCGCGCGCTCTCGACCGGATCTTCATTCTGCACGCCGATCACGAGCAGAACGCCTCGACCTCGACCGTGCGTCTGGCTGGCTCCTCGGGTGCCAACCCGTTTGCCTGCATTGCGGCCGGCATCGCCTGCCTGTGGGGACCGGCTCACGGCGGCGCCAACGAAGCGGCGCTGAAGATGCTGGAGGAAATCGGCACGCCGGATCGCATTCCGGAATACATCGCCAAGGCGAAGGACAAGAACGACCCGTTCCGTCTCATGGGCTTCGGCCACCGGGTCTACAAGAACTACGATCCGCGCGCCCGCATCATGCAGAAGACCACCCATGAGGTGCTGAACGAGCTCGGTATCAAGGACGATCCGCTCCTCGATGTGGCCGTGGAACTCGAGCAGATCGCCCTGAAGGACGATTACTTCATCGAGAAGAAGCTCTACCCGAACATCGACTTCTATTCGGGCATCACGCTGAAGGCGATGGGCTTCCCCACCTCCATGTTCACGGTGCTGTTCGCGCTCGCCCGCACGGTCGGTTGGATCGCCCAGTGGAGCGAGATGATCGAAGACCCGTCCCAGCGCATCGGCCGCCCGCGCCAGCTCTATACGGGCGAGAAGGAGCGCGATTACGTCACGGTCGCCCAGCGCGGGTGAGACAAGCGGAAACGCTGACATTGAAAAGGGGCCGAAAGGCCCCTTTTTCATTGCTGCTGTTTACTGGCTTAGTGTCATTCCCGACCGGAGCGGTGGGGAAGGGAATCCATAGCGACAGAGCGTGTGAGTGGATCCCCTTCCCGCGCTTCGTGCGCCGGAGATGATATTCGCGAAAAGCGCCTATGCTTTCGCCGGGCCGGTCAACACCTCGTCCACAATCCTCGCCGCACGCTCGCTCGGTACCTCGTTGCCGATTTTCATCAATTCATCGAGCTTGCTGAACGCTGCGAGCTGTCGCTGCCGCTCAGGAGTCTCGCTCAGGAGCGGCAGAAGCGCATCGGCGAGCTTCTCGGGCGTGCAATCCCACTGGATCAGCTCGGGGATGACGTTCTCGCCGAGCACCAGGTTCGTCAGCACGATGGACGGTGCCTTGATGAGGTATTTCAGCACTTCCTCGATTTTTGAGACCCGGTAAGCGACGACCATCGGCACGCCGGAGAGTCCGAGTTCGAGAGTCACTGTGCCGGAAGCGGCGAGCGCGACGTCGGCCTGCCTGAAGGCTGCCCACTTGGCGGCCTCGCCTTCCACGATCCGTGGCTTCACGCTCCAGGATTGCGCCCGTGCCCGGATCTCCTGCGCGACGTGCGAAACCGCCGGGATCGTGACCTCGAAGGGATGTGGCGAACGCTCCGCCAGGAGCGTCAACGCCTCACCGAAGGGCTCCATGAGTCGGCTCACCTCCGAGCGGCGGCTCCCCGGCAGGACAAGGAGCTTGAGAGGTTTGCTCTCCACACTTCCGCGTTCACCGGGCGCAGGCCTGATCTCGCCGAGACGCTCGATCAGTGGATGACCGACATACGTTGTCGGCGGGCCGCCTAGACGCTTGTGGGCCTCTGGCTCGAAGGGCAGCAGGGCGAGAAGGTGATCCACATAGGCCCGCATCTTCGGCGCGCGGCCGGGTCTCCAGGCCCAGACGGATGGGCTGACATAGTCGATAATGGGAATCTGAGGGGCACGCTGTCGGACGGCCTTAGCGACCCGATGCGTGAAATCCGGACTATCGATGATGACGAGCATGTCGGGATTCGCCGCGACAGCAGCATCAGCTGTGAATCGAATGCGCTTTAGAATGGAGGGCAGCCGCGCGATGACGGCGGAAAACCCCATGACGGCAATCTCTTCAAGAGGAAACAGGCTCTTCAGGCCTTCCTTCTCCATGGCGTGCCCGCCCACACCGCCGAAGCGCACGCGTTCGCTGCCGAGCCGGACCTTCAGGGATCGCATCAGCTTCGCGCCGAGCTGATCGCCCGATTCCTCGCCGGACACGATCCAGATCGTCAGCGGCTTTTCCTCAGCCAAAGGAATTCTCCATCCAGGGCAGGTCGACGGCGACGAGAAACAGGCCGAGCCGGTCAGCCATGTGCAGGGTCTTCTCCTGCTCCAGCACAAAAGTGGAGCCCGCGCCGACGGCAATGCCGGAAAGCCCTGCCTTTGCCGCTTCGACGACTGTGCGGGGTCCGATGGTCGGCATGTCGACCCTCAGGTCCTGACCGCGCTTGGCGGCCTTGATCAGCACCCCGCCCTCCTCGCGGCGGCGAAGTCCAAACCACGATTGGCGCATCTTCATGACCCGCCGCATCATCCGGTCGGTGCCCTCGGGTCCTTCGATCGCCAGCACGTGCCGGCGAGCGATAACGGCGCCCTGACCAATATCGAAGGCTGACAAGGATCTGAGGAGATCGAGACCAAGGGCAATAGTCTCACGGTCATCCGCCTTGGGTGAAAGTTTTCCGCTCAATGACCGCGCGGCAACGAGATCGGGCGCGAGCTCATGGGCGCCGACCACTCGATGGCCCCGCTCCTCAAGCAGCATCACGGCTCCGCGCAGCACCTGATCGTCGCCGCGCGTGATGACCTCCTTCACCTCATGCATATTTCGCAGCAGCGAATAGGCACTGAGGAGCGCGGAAAAGCCGGGACGGCGTACGGCACCGACAAGGGAGACGGCCCGCGGCCGCCACCCTTCCAGCGTGCTCATGATGGTCTTGAGATCGAGAAGGTCGACGGTGGCATGGGCGCGACGCTGGAGTTCGGCTTCCGCGAAGCCGCGGAACGCCAGCACACGCACCTCCTGTCCTGTCCGCTCGAGATGATTCACGAGTTGGATGGGAAGCTGCCCGGCCCCGGCGAGAATCGCAATCGGGCCTGCAGACATCAGCCCACCGAACTGACGGGGTCCCGCGGCGTGCAGATCGCGCGATCCTTGCCTTCACGAATGAAGTCGAGGATCTCGTGCACGAAGGGATGATCGTCGAACTCGCCGGCCACGTCCTCGACCCGCTCCGACAAGGTGCCCTCATCGGCGAATAGCAGGCGATAGGCCCGACGGATGTCGTGGATCTGCTCGCGGGTGAAGCCGCGGCGGCGCAGACCGATGATGTTCAGACCGGCCAGATGCGCCCGGTTACCCATGGCCATGCCATAAGGAATGAGATCGTTCTCGAGCCCTGACATGCCGCCGACGAAGGCATGGGAGCCGACGCGGGCGAACTGGATCACGGCGGAGCCGCCGCCGAAGATCACGAAATCGCCCACCGTGACATGGCCCGCCAGCATCACGTTGTTGGAGAGAATGCAGTCGTTGCCGACCTTGGTGTCATGGCCCACATGGGAATTGGCCAGGAAAGCGCAGCGGTCGCCGATGACCGTGCGCAGGCCACCGCCCTCGGTGCCGGGGTTCATGGTCACACCTTCGCGGATCATGCAATCGGCGCCGATCTCAAGCGTCGAGGCCTCGCCTTTGTACTTCAGGTCCTGCGGGATATGGCCGATGGAGGCGAAGGGGAAGATGCGTGTCCGCGGGCCGATCTTCGTGCGTCCGGCCAGGGCCACATGGCTCATGAGCTGGCAGCCCTCGCCCAGCTCAACCTCGGGACCGACCGTGCAGAACGGGCCGATCTTCGCGCCCGGGCCGATCTTCGCGCCATCCTCGATGATGGCGGTCGGATGAATCACGGTTTCCATTATTCGAGCACCAGCATGGCACTGACCTCGGCTTCGCAGACGAGCGTGCCGTCCACCTTGGCCTCGCCTTTGTACCACCACATGTTGCGGCGGTTGTTCAGCTTACGCATGTGGAACTCGACCCGATCGCCCGGCTCCACCGGTTTGCGGAATTTCACCTTATCAATCGTCATAAAAAATACCTGCTTCGGCTTAGCCTGCTGCGCAATCTTCGCCTTGACGCAGATGGCGCCTGCCGTCTGAGCCATGGCCTCGATCAGGAAAACTCCTGGAAAGATCGGGCGGGACGGGAAATGGCCCGTGAATTGTGGCTCATTGAAGGTGACGTTCTTGATGCCGATGCACGAATTGTCGCCGTCGATCTCAATGATCTTATCGACCAGGAGGAAGGGATACCGGTGCGGCAGAAGCTCCAGGATCTCCATGATATCGGCGGATTGAAGCGTGGTAGCCGCTTCGGACATGACGGGAACTCCAGGCAGTAATGGATGCCTTCAACGAACGTTATGAAGACGCATCGTCGTCTTTGGCGGAATCGCCCTGGGATGCAAGCTTTTTCAGCGCCGTGATCTCGCGGAACCACTCGCGCATCGGCCTGGCCGGGATACCGCCCCAGCGGGCGCCGGCCGGGACATCGCCGTTGACGCCGCTGGTGGCCGCGATCTGCGCACCCATGCCGATCCGCACATGGCCTTTGACGGCGACCTGACCACCGATAGCCACATAATCCTCGATCGTCGTCGAGCCGGCGATGCCGACCTGAGCAACGATCACGCAATGGCGGCCGATCACCACATTGTGGGCGATCTGGACAAGATTATCGATTTTCGTGCCCTCGCCGATCACCGTATCTCGGCTGGCACCCCGGTCCACGGTCGTGTTGGCACCGATCTCCACGTCGTCCTGGATGATGACCCGGCCAACCTGCGGCACCTTGAGGTGTCCCTGCGGTCCCATGGCAAAGCCGAAGCCATCCTGTCCGATGCGCACGCCCGGGTGGAGAATGACCCGGTTGCCGACGAAGGCGTGGGATACTGTCACGTTAGCAGCGACGGTGCAGTCCCGCCCGATCTTCACCTTTGGCCCGATCACGGAATGGGCCCCGATCAAGGTTCCAGCGCCGATCTCCGCATGAGGGCCGATAACGGCCCCGGGATCGACCCGGACCCCATGCTCCAACCTGGCGGATGGATGCACGAAGGAGCCCGGCGAAATCCCAGTCGAGACGAAGGATGATTCCGGCCGCATGGCGGATGGGAACATGAGCCCGAGCACCTGGGCAAAAACGCGATAAGCCTGCGGGGTGACGATGGCGATGGTCTGGGACGGCACCTTCGCGGCGTAGCGCGGCGTCACGAGGCATGCCACCGCGCGCGTTGCCGCCAAAGCGCCAACATAGGCCGGGTTGTCCATATAGGCGAGATCGCCGGGACCGGCACTTTCCAGAGGCGCAACGCCTTTAAGCAAAAACTCCCCGTCGATGCCGTCGGGGAGCGTTGCATTCGCCAACTCCGCCACCTGACGCAGATTCAACGTCTGGTTTTGCGGAAAGAAATTGGATTCTGTCATGAAGAATAAGTGAGGGCACCTCTCCGCGCCCTCCCCGATTTAGAAGCGCGTACCGCCCGAGAACCGGAAGGCCTGAGTGCGGTCGGCTCCGACCCGAACACCATCTCTGAAAACACCCTCTTCCTTCGAGAGCGCATATGCGTAGTCGAAGCGGATCGGACCGAGCGGCGAGTTCCACAGGATGGAGGCGCCGACAGAGGAGCGGATCATGTCGCTGTCGAGAACCTCGATGCAGTTCTGCGGCACGTTGGGATCCTGCGTGCAAACCGCGTCGGCGGGATCGAGGATGCTGCCGCCATTCACGTTAAAGACAGTCGGACCTTCATAGCCGAAGAGCGTACCGGCATCGGCGAAGACGGCACCCTTCAGGCCGAGCTCGCGCGGCAGACCCCAGATCGGGAACTGCACTTCGAGCGTACCGCCGAAATAAGTGGTGCCGCCGATGGCGTTCGCACGGCTGTCGAGGCTCGAGATATCACGCGGTCCGATGCCGTTCGGTGCGAAGCCGCGGACCAGCGACGGACCCATGAAGAAGTGGTCGACGATGCGGAGATCGCCGTTATCGCCATCATCGTCGCCGCTGTTGAAGCCCATGATGTGACCACCCTGGATACGAGCGATACCGACCACGTCTTCAAACAGTTCGCGGTAGTAGCGTGCATCGCCGGTCACACGGAAGTAGCGGGAGTCGCCGCCAAGACCGGCGAAGTCCGTCTTCACTTCGGCGTAGAAGCCGTTACGCGGCTCACGGATGCTGTCGAGCGTATTGTAGTTGAATGTCAAGCCCGCGAGCGAAGTAATGGTGTCGCCCTGCGATTCCTTGATAGCCAGAGAGGCTTCACCGTTGCCTTCGCAGAACTGACGGTTCGGCGTCCCGTTCGCGTTCAGCTGCGTATAACCCGGGATCGGAGCCGAGCAGTCGTTATACGGCTGATCGAGGTCGTTCGGGATATCCAGCGACTGCTGATAGAGCGAGTAGCGCGCAGTGACCGTGAACTCTTCCGTCATCGGAAGGCCGAGGCGCAGCGTACCGCCAGTCATCCGGTTCTCGTAACGGGAATACCGGGTCTGGTCGCTGAACTTCGAGAACAGATCGATACCAGCCGACATCCGGTAGCCGAGGAAGTACGGCTCCGTGAACGAGAAGTCGACGCCGTGAGCGCGCTGACCGAGTTGGCCGGCGAGACGGACGAACTGACCGCGGCCAAGGAAGTTGGTCTCGGTGACCGAGACTTCACCGATGAAGCCGTCAGCCGTGGAGTAGCCGCCCGAGATGGCGAACGAACCGGTGGACTGATCCTCGACATCGACGTTCACGACCACACGGTCGGCCGAAGAGCCGGGCTCGTTCGAAATGCGAACCTGCTTGAAGTAGCCGAGGTTATTCAGACGACGCTCGGCGCGATCGACGAGCACCTGGTTATAAGCATCGCCCTCACCAAGCTCGAACTCACGACGGATCACGTAGTCACGGGTACGGCTGTTGCCGCGCACGTTGATGCGCTCGATGTAGATTCGCGGACCTTCCTCGACCACGTAAGCAAGGTTGACCGTGCGGGTCGCAGGATCGCGGGTGCCGACCGGGCGCACCTGAGCGAACGGATTTCCTTGGCGACCGACATTGGTGGTCAGCGCCTGAACCGACTTCTCGACGGCATCGGCATTGTAAATCGAACCTTCGGAGGTCGCGATTCCCCTGCGCAGCCCCTCGGCTTCGACCCCGGCAAGCCGAGGATCGACGCTAATGCTGCCGAACCGGTACTGCTCACCCTCCTCCACGGTGATGGTGATGATGTAGCCGCCGGCATTGGCGTCGAACGTCACATCGCTGGAGACGAGCCGGTAATCGGCGTAGCCATTCTTCAGGTAGTAGCGGCGAATAAGATCCAGATCGTTCGAGAGCCGGTTCGGATCATAGACATCGGTGCTCTTGAGAAAGCTCAGGAGATTCGTCTCGGTGGTCTGCATGACGCCGCGCAGGCGGCTGGACGAGACCTGATTGTTTCCGACGAAGCGGATCTCCTCCACGCCAGTCTTGTCACCCTCGTTGATGGTGTAGACCACGTCGACCGTGCCGTTGGGCAGATCGACCAGGCGAGGCGTGACCGCGGCCAGACCACGGCCAGAACGGCGATAGACCTCAAGAATTCTCTGAACGTCGGCGTCGACGGTCGCCTGGTTATAAGGAGCGCGGGCACGGGCCTGCAACTGATCCTCGATCAGGGCCTTCTCGACCCTCTTGTTACCTTCGATCACCACCCGGTTGACGATGGGACCCTGAGCAGCCGAGGCGCGGCGATTCCCCGGGGCCACCTGCTGCGCGAAGGCGCTCTCCGCGGCAGTAATCCCGACCATCAGCGCACTGATCGCGACAATGGCGGTGGTAGCCGGCTTTTTCCGGCGAGGCGTGGTCGTCGACATCATCAACTGGCCCGTTCTTTATATTCTGTCCCTAGCGAGGAAGGCCCCGCAGGTTGGAGACGAGTGCCCCCAACCTTATCTGTGTGGACCGCTTGTACAAACTTTCGCCGTTATTGCAAACGGCACATCCACAACAGAGTACCAATTTTTAAATAGCGTGGCGTCCTTGTCACGATCCCTGGGTCAGAAAACTGGTGCCAAGGTGAACAAGATCATTCCAAGTGGCGAAAAGCATGAGCATCGCCACCAGGGCAAACCCAATTCTGAAGCCGATTTCCTGGGCTTTTTCGCTCAAAGGACGCCCGCGAACCGCCTCAATGGCATAGAACAGAAGATGGCCGCCATCCAGCAACGGAATGGGAAAAAGGTTAATGAGACCGATAGAGACGGACATGAATCCGATCAAACTGACCAGGCTATAGACCCCTCCGACGTCGAAAGCGGTGCCCGAGGCCCGGGCGATTCCAATAGGGCCGGAGAGCTGGTCGGTCGATTCCCAGCCCATAACCAGGCGGCGGATGAAGTTGATGGTCCGCTCGACAAGGTTCCAGGTTTCGACCACGGCGGCCTTGACTGCCCCCCACGGCGTATAGGTCAGACGCTTGATTGCAGAAGGATCGCGGGAAGCCTCGACACCGAGCAGTCCGATGCGCTGCTTGCCGAAGGGACTGGTCCGCTCGACGAAGTTAGGCGTTGCCGTAAGGGCAACTACCTGGCCGCTGCGCTCAACCGTGAAATCAAGGGGCTCCCCCGCGCTGGAACTCACAATGAGCTGCATATCGGCGAAGGTTTGGATCTGTCGGCCGTCGACAGTCAGAATCAGATCCTTGGGCTGGAAGCCCGCCTTTTCGGCCGCGCTTCCAGGCTGGACGGCCTCGATGCGTGGCTCCAGGACCTGCCGGCCGTTGAAGTAGTTGAAGCCGGCGAAGATGGCGATGGCCAGGATGAAGTTGGCTATGGGGCCTGCCGCCACGATGGCCGCACGCTTGGCCACATTCTGGTGGGGAAAACTGATCGCCCGCTGCTCCAGGGGCATTCGATCGAGCTGATCCTGGTCAGGAACGCTGGCCGCATTGAGGTCGCCGACGAATTTGACGTAGCCGCCGAGGGGAATCGCAGAGATCTTCCAGCGGGTGCCCTTCTTGTCAGTCCAGCCGATCAACTCGCGCCCAAAGCCGATGGAAAAGGCCGTGACGCCGACCCCGCAGAGGCGTCCGACCCAGAAATGACCGAACTCGTGGACGAACACGACGACCGTGAGAACTACAAGGAAGGAGATCAGGGTCAGGAACAGGGAACCTGTCGCGCCGCTGATCATCGAGAGAAAATCCATCATCGTCCCTTTCGCGCTCTTTAGAGCTGCGTCGCTTCGGCATAAGCCGGAATGAGCTGCCGCGCCGCCTGCCGGGCCTCCTGATCGATGCCTAGCGCATCCGCCACAGTTTCCGGCGCAGGAATTTGTCTTCCCGAGAAGGTCGAGCAAATGCTCTCAACTAACTCTGAAATATCGTAAAATCCGATCCGATCCGCCATATAGGCCTCGACTGCAATCTCGTTGGCGGCATTCAGGATCGTAGGCATCGCGCCTCCGGCCTTCAGCGCAGCTTTCGCCAGAGATAGGCATGGGAACCGTTGTTCGTCAGGCCGCTCGAAGCTTAATCGACCAATCGCGGCGAGATCGAGACGGGGCAGATCCATCGTCAGACGCCCCTGGTTGCGTAGCGCATTGGCGATCGGGACCTTCATGTCGGGTAGGGCGAGGCCGGCCGTCACGGCACCATCGCTCCACTGAACGAGGCCGTGCACAATCGCCTCCGGATGAACCAGGACATCGAGACGCTCCTCTTCGATGTCGAACAGGTGATGCGCCTCGATCAGCTCGAGCCCCTTATTCATCAGGGTGGCCGAGTCGATGTTGATCTTCGATCCCATGGACCAGACCGGATGGGCCGACGCCACCTTGGCGCTAGCCTTTGCGATGCGCTCTCTGGGCCAGGTGCGGAAGGGGCCACCGGAGGCGGTTATCACCGCCTTTTCCACATCCCGGTTTGCACCCGCCGTAAGAGCATGATCCAGGGCGTTATGCTCGGAATCCACCGGCATGATCTCCACACCGAGACGGCGGGCATCGGCCATGAAGGCGGCGCCAGCGCAGACAAGACTTTCCTTGTTGGCAAGGGCAATTCGCCGGCCCGGCTTCAAAGCCGCGTGGGTCGGGGCCAAACCGGCCGTTCCGCTGATGGCGGCCACCACGACGTCGGCATCACGCTCCGCAGCCTCCAGAACCGCGGACGGGCCCGCACCATTCCTAATTCCGGTTCCTGACAAGGCCTGCTTTAACGCCTCCCCTCCGCGCTCATCGGCAAGGGCGGCGAATTTGGCTCCAAGCCGCCGAGCGGCATCCGCCAGGGCGGCCGCATTGCGCCCGCCCACGACCGCTTCGACACGAAACTCATCCCGATGGGCCAGGACGACATCGGTCGTCGAGCGGCCGATTGAACCGGTTGCTCCAAGAATCGTAAGGGAACGGGTCATCAATGCCTATGTCGTGAAATGAACAGTCAAAAGAACGGCAGCAACGATGAAGCATACGGCCCAGAAGCCGTCGAGGCGATCCATCACGCCGCCATGCCCTGGGATGAGATGGCTCGAATCCTTGACGTTGCAATGGCGCTTGAGAGCAGACTCGCCGAGATCTCCGATCTGGCTCGCGATGGAGGCAACGATAGAGATAACAGCTGTGCCGAGAAGACCGAATGGCAGGCTCAGCCCATATTTCTCCCCGCCCCATGCAACCAGCACCCCGCCCAGGGCTGCAGCGACGACGCCTCCGATGAACCCGGACCAGGTCTTCTTCGGGCTGATGGCGGGATAAAGCTTAGGCCCACCAAAGGTCCGTCCCGTGAAATAGGCGGCGATGTCGGTCGCCCAGACGACGGCGAACATCCACAGTAGCCCCAGAATGCCGAGTTCGAGATGGTCGCGCACGATCGGCGGCACGAGAACGATCAGAGACGCATAGAGGAAGCTCGAAGCGGCCCATCTCTTCTGCGCGCCCTTGGTAAGGACAATACTCGCAGCCAGAAATACAAGACATGCTGCCACGAACAGGCCAAAGCTGGCATCGGTCAGAAAGAGCAGCGTCAGGACGCCAAGGCCGGAACCCAGGATCGCCTGCACCAACCGGCGCGGCTCGACCCCGGTCATGTCCGTCCATTCCACCATGATGGCGACACCGGCTGCCAGCCAGAACAGGGCAAACGGCCATCCGCCCCAATAGGCGGTCAGGAGGGCGAGTGCGATCATGACGACGGCGGACAAAATCCGTGTCGTCAGTTCCTTGGACGGGGCTGGTTTCGGGCTGGATGGCAGGGAGGAGCCTTGGTCTGAGACCATCGTCAGACCGCCCGGGCGCTCAGGCCGCCGAACCGGCGCTCGCGCCTGCAGTATTCGTCAATGGCTGCCTTGAAGGCGGCCTCGTCGAAGTCCGGCCAGAAGCAGGGCAGGAAGACAAACTCGGAGTAAGCCGTCTGCCATGTGAGAAAGTTCGACACCCGCTGCTCACCTGAGGTCCGGATAACGAGATCCGGATCGGGGATGTCGTGAGTATCGAGGGCGGCTCCGACCGTATCCATATCGATATCGGCCGGATCGAGCGAACCTTCCTTGACCCGGCGCGCAAGAGCCCGCATGGCGCTCACGATCTCCTGGCGTCCGCCATAGTTGAACGCGATGACCAGGGTCAGGCCAGTGTTGGACCGGGTGAGCTGTTCCGCTTCATCGAGCAACAGACGGATGTCGGAGGTCAATCCTTCACGCTCGCCGATGATCCGAACGCGGATGTTGTTGGCGTGAAGCTCGGCCAAGTCGTGGCGCACGAAACGCTTGAGGAGCCCCATAAGATAGGACACCTCATCAGCAGGTCTGCGCCAATTTTCCGCTGAGAAGCTGTAGACGGTAAGGTAACGGATACCGAGATTGGTCGCGGTTTTCACCGCACGGCGTATCGCCTCGATCCCCTTCCGATGCCCCTCGAACCGGGGCAGCCCTCTTTGAGCGGCCCAGCGTCCGTTTCCATCCATGATGATGGCAACATGGGTCGGCGTCCCCTCGCCTGCCTCTTGATGGGCTAGGATGGGGGCCGACCGCTTGGCTTCGCCGCTCATATTTCCGTCCCGATGCACGCCTGACGATCAGACGTGCATGATTTCCTTTTCCTTCGCCGCCAGAAGGGCGTCGACCTCAGCTACGAACTGATCCGTCGCCTTCTGCACCTGGTCGGCGTGGCGCTTTCCGTCATCCTCGCTGATGGCGCTGTCCTTCTCAAGCTTCTTGAGCAGGTCAAGACCGTCGCGGCGCACGTGGCGGACCGCGACCTTCGCCTCTTCGGCGTATTTGTGCGCGACCTTCACCATTTCCTTGCGGCGCTGCTCGTTCATTTCGGGGATCCGCAGACGGATCACCTGCCCCTCGGTCTGCGGATTGAGGCCGAGATCCGATTCCCGGATCGCCTTCTCCACGGCGGCCACCATACCCCGGTCCCAGACCTGAACGCTGAGGAGGCGCGGCTCCGGCACGTTCACAGTGGCAACCTGCGCGATCGGCATCATGGCACCATAGGCGTCGATCTGGATCGGATCGAGCAGATTCGGCGAGGCGCGTCCGGTGCGCAGGCTAGCCAGGTCGTTCTTGAAAGCGTTGATGGCGCCCTGCATGCGGCGCTTCACATCGGCGAGATCAAAGGTCGTGGCCATCAGTTTCTGTCCTTACGCGAACTATTTAAACGGGCTTACGCTTCCAAGGGTCCAGCATCAAGGCCCTAGGATCAAGGGGCGACGACCGTGGAGGGCACTTTCCCCTGGAGAAGAGCGGTAACGGAGCTGGGGGCATGCACCGAGCCCACGATGATCGAGAGCTTGCTCTCGCGGGCCAGGGCGAAGGCCGCGGTATCCATGACCTTCAGATCTTTGGCGATGGCCTCGTCATGGGTCAGGCGGTCGAATCGGATCGCATTCGGGTCTTTCTTCGGGTCCGCCGAGTAGACGCCGTCGACCTGGGTCGCCTTCAAGACCGCGTCGCACCGCAGCTCGGCGGCGCGAAGGACGGCAGCGGTATCGGTCGTGAAGAAGGGATTGCCGGTGCCACCGGCCAGAACCACCACCTGCCCCTTGTCGAGGTGGTGCAGGGCCGGCTGACGGGCATAGGTTTCGCAGATCGTCGGCATGGAGACCGCCGACATGGTGCGGGCCGGGACGCCGGCGGCATTCAGAGCCGTCTCGATGGCGAGCGAATTCATCACTGTGCCGAGCATGCCCATGGAATCGGCCGTGGGACGGTCGATCCATCCGGCGGCGCTCATGCGGGCGCCACGGATGATGTTGCCGCCACCGATGACGACGGCAATCTCGAATCCGGCGCGGGTAGCCTGGGCCAGATCCTCGGCCAGGGAGGATAGGATCTGAGTATCGAGCCAGTAGCCGTCGGGAGCCATCAAGGCCTCACCCGAGAGCTTCACCAGGATGCGCCGGAACGTTGCCATCATCAGACCTTTCTTTTCGAGACCTCTCATGAAAACGGCGGCTGAAGAGCCGCCGTTTGCTTGGGTTCGATTTAGGCCTTGAGACCGGCCTGGGCGGCCACTTCGGCCGCGAAGTCCGGAGCCTCTTCCTTCTCGATGCCCTCACCGAGAGCATAGCGGACGAAGGCCTTGAGGGTGACCGGCTTGCCGGCCTTGGACTCGGCCTCCTTGAGAACCTGGGTCACGGTCTTCGAAGGGTCGTGCACGAAAGGCTGCTCCAGGAGGGTGACCTCCTTGAAGTAGCTCTTCAGACCGCTCTCGATGATCTTCTGCATGACATGATCCGGCTTGCCGGCATTCTTGTCGCGCAGGATGGCGCTCTCGCGCTCGATCGTGGCAGCGTCGACGCCGGAGGCGTCAAGCGCAACCGGGCTGGTCGCGGCCACATGCATGGCGATCTGGCGGCCGAGCGTGCCGAGAACGGTCACGTCGCCCTCGGACTCAAGCGCCACCAGGACGCCGATCTTGCCAAGGCCTTCGGTGACCGCGTTGTGGACGTAAGAAGCAATCACGCCCTTGGACACTTCCAGCTTGGCGATGCGGCGCAGGGTCATGTTCTCGCCGATAGTGGCGATCAGCTCCTGCAGGCGGTCCTTCACGGTCGTCTGCGAACCGGGGAAGTGAGCGGCTTCGAGCGACTCGACGGTGCCGTTGCCCATCAGGCCGATCTTGGCGGCTTCGCGCACGAAAGCCTGGAACTGGTCGTTACGGGCGACGAAGTCCGTCTCGGAATTGACCTCGAGGATCGTGGCAGTGTGACCGGAGGACTCGACGGCCACGAGGCCCTCGGCCGCCACACGGCCAGCCTTCTTGGCAGCCTTCGACAGGCCCTTCTTGCGCAGCCAGTCGATCGCGGCCTCCATGTCGCCGTTGGTCTCGGCGAGAGCGGCCTTGCAGTCCATCATGCCAGCGCTGGTCGTCTCGCGCAGCTCTTTCACCATCGCAGCGGTAATGTTCGCCATGGCTTTTCCTTTCAAAGGTTCACGCATAGAGGGAGCCCGGCGCTCGTGGAACGCCGGGCTCGATCATTCGTTCAAGCGGCGCTGCATGTTGCGGCGCCGTAAGGCTTACGCAGCAGCGGCTTCGATCATCGAGCGGGCCTGGTTGATCCAGCCATCACGCTCGAGACGGCCGTTCAGCTTCAGATCCTTGTCGAGCTGGGCGGTATCGCCCGGCTGCATGGCGGCAAGCTGCCAGTAGTGGAAGATGCCAGCCTCGTTGAGCTTCTTCTCGAGCTGCGGGCCAACGCCGTTCAGCTTGGTCAGATCGTCCGGGGCGCCGCGGGGAGCAGCCAGACGCTCGAACTGCTCGCCTTCATAGGCTGCGGTTGCCGTCTCAGCGGCCGGGAGCTCTTCGGCCATCGGGTTCTCGGACGCGCCGATATCGATACCCATGTCGCCGGCACCACGGGAGATGCCGTCGAGGGCAGCACGGGCAACCAGATCGCAGTAGAGCGAGATCGCGCGGCCGGCGTCGTCATTGGCCGGAACCGGGAAGGTAATGCCGTCCGGATCGCAGTTCGTGTCGACGATGGCAGCCACCGGGATACCGAGGCGCTTGGCCTCCTGAATCGCCAGCTGCTCCTTGTTGGTGTCGATGATGAAGATCAGGTCGGGCGTACCGCCCATATCCTTGATGCCGCCAAGAGCGCGCTCGAGCTTCTCCTTCTCACGGGCAAGCATGAGACGCTCTTTCTTCGTGAGGCCCTGGCCGCCGCCGGCGAGAATCTCGTCGACCTTGCGCAGGCGCGCGATGGAGCCGGAGATCGTCTTCCAGTTAGTCAGCATGCCGCCGAGCCAGCGGGAGTTCACATAGTACTGAGCCGAACGCTTGGCCGCATCGGCAACGGCATCGGAAGCCTGACGCTTGGTGCCGACGAAGAGCACGCGGCCGCCCTTGGCAACCGTATCGCTGACGGCCTGAAGGGCGCGGTGCAGCATCGGAACCGTCTGGGCGAGATCGATGATGTGGATGTTGTTACGGGTGCCGAAGATGTACTGACCCATCTTCGGGTTCCAACGGTGAGCCTGGTGGCCAAAGTGAGCGCCAGCCTCAAGCAGGCTGCGCATCGAAAAATCGGGAAGCGCCATAGTTTATTCTCCGGTTAAGCCTCCGCGGAACAGTGGACCGGGTTAAGCCGGCCACCGGGATACCTCATGGGCTTATGAGGTGGATTCCGCGTGTGGGATAGGCGCGCATATAGGGGTAAAGCCGCCGAAATGCAAGCTGAAGGATGTCAGCCCCGGGAAGAGGCCTCAATCGCCCTATCTGGCCGCGGAAACCGCTTGCAGAGAAAGAACCGGGCATGGCCCTGAGGTTTCTCCCCTTGCTTGTTCTCCAGCATCCCGAAGGTTTCATAGCCAAGCTTCTCATAGAAGCTCCTGGCGCGCTGGCTGGAGGTGTCGAGCCAGGCTCCATGACAGTCGCGGCTTATAGCCTCCTCCTCGGCCAATCGCATGATTCTGGCACCGAGCCCCTGGCTGCGGAGCTCTTCCGCAACCCAGAGAATCTTGATCAGCAGCCATCCATAAGACGTTCCGCCGATGAGCCCGCCGAGAATCGCGCCTTTCTGATCCCGCGCCAGAATCCCGCAAGGCGCATAGTCGCTTGCCGGGACGTTCTGCTTCAGGGAGGCGAGAAGGCGCATCTCGATCTCCTCCGAAAAAGCATCAGGGTCGGACTCGACCGCGATGCGGATATGAGAAAGCCTGTCGTCCATGAATTCCCTGACGAGCGACCGATTCACATTGCCAGCATAAACCGTTCTGACCGGCTCAGTTCATGTGAACATCCACCACACCCGGCACGGCGCGGAGCGCTCCGGCAATCTGGGGCGTCGTCATATACTTGTCACGCAGCTTGATCTCGACCTCCCGGTCTCCGTCGTCGAGGATGAGAACGAGGGACACCTCCCCCTCACCTCGCGTTTTCAGCCGCTCGTAGACGCTGGAGATCGGACGCTCGTCGCGCAGGAAGATGCGCATGCTCTTCTGGTGCTTGGCGAGCGCCTCATCCAACGGCTCCGCCAAGCCGATGCGCGCCCTTACCTCCTCGCCTTCGAGACCGGCTTGCAGCATGAGGACGACAGCCGTGCCGGGCTCCAACACGTCGCGCAGGCGTACGAGGCCTTCGGAGAAGATGATCGCTTCGAACTGCCCGGTCTGATCCGACAGGGTCAGGATACCCATCTTGTTGCCGGTCTTGGTGCGGCGCTCCTGCCGGTCGAGAATCGTAGCCGCGACCCGTCCCACAGAATTGCCGGCCTTCACCGAACGGCAGAACTCCATCCACGTCTGCACCCGCAGCTTTTTCAGAAGGTCGCCGTATTCATCGAGCGGATGTCCGGAGAGGAAGAAACCGACCGCATCGTATTCCCGCTGCAGCCTCTCAGCGGCCGGCCAAGGCTCGTAAGGCCCGATGCGCAGCTGCACATCGGCTGACGCGACCCCGCCGAACATATCCATCATGCCACCATTGGCGGCTTCATGGGACTGCTGTGCCAGACTCATCATGGCGTCGATGGACGCGCAGGCCTTAGCCCGATCCGGCTCCAGCTCATCGAAGGCACCGGCCGCGATCAGGTTCTCCAGCGTGCGCTTGTTGAGCATGCGCGGATTGATGCGTCGGGCGAAGTCGGCAAGATCCTTGAACGGTTCCTCGCCTCGTGCTTCGACCACGCTCTCGACTGCCTGACGCCCGACACCTTTGACGGCAGCAAGCGCGTAGAGAATCTGGCCCTTGCCTTCCGCGTCGTACTGCACGTCGAAGACCACGCCCGAGCGGTTGATCGACGGCGGGATGACCTTGAAACCAAGGCGCTGCGCCTCTCGGCGGAATTCGGCGAGTTTGTCGGTGTTGTCGAGATCGAGCGTCATGGACGCTGCCAGGAACTCGACCGGGTAATTGGCCTTGCAATAGGCCGTCTGGAACGCCACCAGCGCATAGGCTGCCGCGTGGCTCTTGTTGAAGCCGTAATCGGCGAACTTGGCGAGCAGGTCGAAGATCTCGTTCGCCTTCGCCTTGTCGAGGCCGCCCTCTTTCGCACCGGAGACGAAGCGCTCACGCTGCGCATCCATCTCGGCCTTGATCTTCTTACCCATGGCACGACGCAGAAGGTCGGCGTCACCGAGCGAGTAGCCGGAGAGGACCTTCGCCACCTCCATCACCTGCTCCTGGTAGACGATGATGCCGAAGGTCTCGCGCAGGATCGGCTCCAGCTTGTCGTGGGGATACCAATCCTTCTTGTTGTGCTCGTCCTTGCCGAGCTTGCGCGCGCAATAGACCGGGATATTCGCCATCGGGCCCGGGCGATAGAGCGCCACGAGAGCGATGATATCCTCGAAACGGTCGGTCTCCATCTCGACGAGCGCCTTGCGCATGCCCGCTGATTCCACCTGGAACACACCCACCGTCTCGCCACGCCGGAGCATTTCGTAGGTCTTGCGATCATCGAGCGGCAGCGCCGAGAGATCGACCTCGATGCCTTTGCGCCGGATGAGATCGACCGCGGTGCGCAGGACCGTGAGCGTCTTGAGGCCAAGGAAGTCGAACTTCACGAGACCCGCCTGCTCGACCCATTTCATGTTGAACTGGGTCACGCGCATGCCGGTCTTCGGGTCTCGATAGAGCGGGACCAGTTCCTGCAGCGGTCGGTCGCCGATCACCACGCCGGCGGCATGGGTCGAGGCATGCCGGTGGAGGCCTTCCAGCTTCTGCGCAATATCGAGCATGCGCTTGACGACCGGCTCCTCATCGATGGCCGCCTGCAATTTCGGCTCGCCTTCGATGGCCTGCGCGAGAGTCACCGGATTGGCCGGGTTCTGCGGCACGAGCTTGGTCAGCTTGTCCACCTGACCATACGGCATTTCGAGCACACGGCCGACGTCGCGCATCACGCCGCGGGCGAGCAGCGTACCGAAGGTGATGATCTGCGCGACCTGCTCCTCGCCGTAGCGCTGCTGCACGTAATCGATGACTCGCTCGCGCCCCTCGACGCAGAAGTCGATATCGAAGTCCGGCATCGAGACACGTTCCGGATTGAGGAAGCGCTCGAAGAGCAAAGCGAACCGCAGCGGATCGAGATCGGTGATGGTAAGCGCATAGGCCACGAGCGAGCCTGCACCTGAGCCACGGCCCGGTCCGACCGGGATATTGTGATCCTTCGCCCATTTGATGAAGTCGGCCACGATCAGGAAGTAGCCAGGAAATTTCATCTTGCGGATAATGCCGACCTCGAAGGCGAGACGGTCGCGGTAATCCTGCTCGGTCAGGCCCGGCGCGGGTCCGTGCGCCGCGAGACGCTTCTCAAGCCCCTCCTCCGCCTGCCGTTTCAGCTCCTCGCCCTCATCCAGAGAGGCGGCATCGGGGCCGGTGCCGAAACTCGGCAGGATGGGCTTGCGGGTCCTGACGCGCGTAGCGCAGCGCATGGCGATCTCGACGCTCGCCTGCAGCGCGTCCGGCAGATCCGCGAACAGCTCCATCATCTGCCGACGCGTCTTGAAATGGTGCTCCGGCGAGAGGCGACGCCGATCCGGGTTCGAGACGATCTGTCCTTCCGCGATGGCGAGCAGAGCGTCGTGCGCCTCGTAATCCTTCCCTGCCGAGAAGAACGGCTCGTTTGCTGCGACGATGGGCAGGCCGTTGCGGTCGGCCAATGCTAGCAGGTCGTTCTCGATCAGACGCTCGTCTTCCAGCCCATGACGCTGGAGCTCTACATAGAGTTGATGGCCGAAGGCGTTTTTCAAAATGTCGAGCCGCGCCTGCGCCAGATCCTGACGTGCGCCGTTGCGCAGGGCGCTATCGAGCGGGCCCGAGAAGCCGCCGGTCAGGGCGATCAAGCCCTCGCTATGGGCTGCCAGCGCAGGCGCCATGACGCGCGGGTCCTCACCCAACGGCACGCCGAAATAGGCGTGGCTCACGAGGCGCATGAGGTTGCGGTAGCCCTCCTCATTCTGCGCGAGCAGCACGATATTGGACGGCTGCGGCATCACGCGGGCGACCGGATCCGGTTCCTCGAAGCAGACGGAAAGCTGGACGCCTGCAATGGGCTGGATGCCCGAGCCCGCGAGCTTCTCGGAGAATTCGAGGGCGCCGAAGAGATTGTTGGTGTCGGTGAGCGCAAGCGCTGGCTGCTTATCGGCGGCGGCGAGTTTAGCCAGCTGCGCGACCTTCAATGCCCCCTCGAGCAACGAGTACGAGGAATGGACATGCAGATGGACGAAACCGATATCCTGAAGAATGCGCGCCATAAAACTCTACTCATCGAATGGCGCGCATAGTGCCACGATTCTTTTCTAACGAAGCCTAACCTCCGGCCTCAAGGATTATGTTCCTGTGAATCGCGGTGGGTAATTGTGGATCCCGGTATCAAGCGATGGGAGAAAGTACCAGAGCCCAGATTGCCACGGCCGAGCCGAACATGGCGAGAGAAGCGATTTCGGCGGTGGTCTCAAGGATGAAGCGAAGCATGGTTTGATCTCCGTGTTCCCAATATGTTCATCTTTGTTCATTGGATGTTCTGTGTAAAGCATGTGCAGAGCCTGGGCTTCGGACGGAGTCAACAATTCGTTAAGATGCGAGGATACGCATCTTCGTTGGCGCCTGAGGCGCCCTTTCTATTTCGTTTTGGGAAGTCTTAAGGCAGCTGGACGATCAAGCCATCGCGGATCGTGACGCGCCGGTCCATGCGGGCGGCGAGATCCAGATTATGCGTGGCGATGAGGGCTGCAAGCTTCGATGCGCGAACGATGGCGACGAGCGTCTGGAAGACGCGGTCTGCCGTATTGGGATCGAGGTTGCCGGTCGGTTCATCCGCCAGAAGCAGGCGTGGGGCGTTGGCGACGGCGCGGGCGATGGCGACCCGCTGCTGCTCGCCGCCGGACAGTTCGCCAGGGCGGTGATCGAGGCGCTTGCCGAGACCTAGGAACGTCAGAAGCTGCGTCCCACGATCCTGGGCTTCCGTCTTGGACAGGCCGCGGATGAGCTGCGGGATCACCACGTTCTCAAGCGCCGAAAACTCTGGCAGCAGATGATGGAATTGGTAGACGAAGCCGAGCTCCTCGCGCCGGATGCGGGTGCGCTCGTGGTCGTTCATCGCGGCCGTCGGTTTCGACCCGACGAAGACCTCGCCGCCATCGGGCTTTTCGAGCAGACCCGCCAGATGAAGCAGCGTCGACTTGCCTGTGCCGGAGGGCGCGATCAACGCCACGATCTCGCCAGGCCAGATCGCCAGATCGGCGCCGCGCAGCACTTCCAGAAAGCTGTCTCCTTGCGGATAACGGCGCTCGACTTTGGAGAGATTCAGGGCGGGTTGGGACTGGGTTGCCGACATACTTATCCGTAACGCAACGCTTCGACCGGATCGAGCTTCGCGGCCCGCCAGGAGGGATAGAGGGTCGCCAGCAGCGACAGCACCATCGCCATGATGAGGATGGTCGCCACCTCGGTCGGATTCACCTTGGCCGGCAGGCGGCTCAGGAAGTAGAGTTCCGCCGGGAAGAGATTGGTGTTCGTGAGCCGCGAGATGACATCACGGATGGTCTCGACATTGAGCGCGAGCAGCAGCCCGAGGCCGAAGCCCGCGATCGTGCCGACAATGCCGATCGACGCACCCGTGATCAGGAAGACGCGCATGACAGCGCCGCGCGTCGCGCCCATGGTGCGCAGGATCGCAATGTCCTCAGACTTGTCCTTCACGAGCATGATGAGGCCGGAGATGATGTTGAGTGCCGCCACCAGCACGATCAGCGTGAGGATGAGGAACATCACGTTCCGCTCGACTTCGAGCGCCCCGAAGAAGGTGCGATTACGCTGGCGCCAGTCGGTCATCAGGATCGGGCGACCTGCCGCCTCCTCGATGGCCGCGCGCGCCTGATCCACCCGGTCAGCGTTGTCGAGATAGACTTCGATAAGCTGCACATCGTTCTGGCGGTTGAAATAGTTCTGCGCTTCCGTCAGCGGCATGAAGACGAACGTGGAATCGAACTCCGACATGCCGATCTCGAAGATCGCCTTGACCGGATAGCCTTTGACCCGCGGAGCCGTACCGAAGGGAGTGGACGCGCCGCGCGGCGTGATGAGCGTGAAGGTGTCGCCGGCCTGCAGCGAGAGCGCATCGGCCAGGCGGCGCCCGATGGCGACCCCCTCGCCGCTATCGAAATCGTCCAGGCTACCCTGACGCAGGTTGCCGGCAATGTGATCGATCTTGCGCAGATCCTCCGGGCGGATGCCACGGACGAGGACACCGCTGCCGTTGTATTGCGAGGAGCCGAACGCCTGTCCCTCCACGAGCGGAATGGCGCGCTTGACACCCGGTACCGCCGCGATGCGCGCCGCGACCTCTGGGTAATCGGTGAGCGGGCTTTCCAGCGGCGCTACGAAGATATGGCCGTTGATGCCCACGATCTTGTCGAGCAGCTCCTTGCGGAAGCCATTCATGACCGAGAGCACCACGATCAATGTGGCGACGCCGAGCATGATGCCGAGGAACGAGAAGCCAGCAATAACCGAGACGAAACCTTCCCGCCGCCGCGTGCGCAGGTACCGCCCGGCGAGCATCCACTCGAAGAGCGAGAAGGGTTTCGTTCCAGCCGGTGCCGTCTTGGCTTCTCTGTTCTTGGCCATGACAGCTTATTGATGAGCTGTGAGACGGGCGACCACATCCTCGAGAGGAAGTGTCTCGCGCTCGCCGGTGGCGCGGTGTTTAAGTTCCACCTTGCCCTCGGCGAGCCCCTTCGGCCCAACCAGAATCTGCCAGGGCACGCCGATGAGATCGGCAGTGGCAAACTTGCCGCCCGGGCGCTCGTCGCGGTCGTCATAAAGTACGTCGCGACCCGCTGCGCCGAGTTCGCGATAGAGCCGCTCGCTGGCTGCATCCGTGGCGGAGTCGCCTGCCTTCAGATTCAGGATCGCCACATCGAATGGAGCAACGGCTTCTGGCCAGATGATGCCGTTCTCGTCGTGGCTCGCCTCGATGATCGCGGCGATCAGGCGACTCGGGCCGATGCCGTAGGAGCCCATATGGACCTCCCGCTCCTGCCCGTCGGGGCCCATGACCTTTGCGCCCATGGGTTCGGAATACTTGGTACCGAAATAGAAGATGTGACCGACCTCGATGCCGCGGGCGGACATTTTCTTGTCCTCCGACACCGCATTGAAGGCCGCCTCATCGTGCATCTCGGAGGTGGCGGCGTAGAGTGACGTCCATTTGTCGACGGTGCTCTGGAGGCCGGGGATATCGTCGAAGTTCGTATCGGTCGGCGGAATATCGAAGTTCAGGTAATCCGCATGGCAGAAAACCTCGCTCTCGCCCGTCGAGGCCAGGATGATGAATTCGTGGCTGAGGTTGCCGCCGATGGGGCCAGTATCGGCTCTCATCGGGATCGCCTTCAGGCCCATCCGGGCGAAGGTGCGAAGATAGGCCACGAACATCTTGTTATAGGAATGGACGGCGCCGGCCTGATCGAGATCGAAGGAATAAGCATCCTTCATCAGGAACTCGCGCGAGCGCATGACGCCGAAGCGCGGGCGCACCTCGTCGCGGAACTTCCACTGAATGTGATAAAGGTTCAGCGGCAGATCCTTGTAGGAGCGCACATAGCCTCGGAAGATCTCCGTGATCATCTCCTCGTTGGTCGGGCCGAAGAGCATCTCGCGCTCGTGCCGGTCCTGGATGCGCAGCATCTCCTTGCCGTAGGCATCGTAGCGCCCGGATTCCCGCCAGAGGTCCGCCGACTGGATCGTCGGCATCAGAAGCTCAACGGCGCCGGAGCGGTTCTGCTCCTCGCGGACAATGGCATTGACCTTGTTTAGCACCTTCAAGCCGAGCGGCAGCCAAGCATAGATCCCCGCTGCTTCCTGGCGGATCATGCCAGCGCGCAGCATCAGACGATGGGAGACGATCTCCGCCTCTTTCGGCGTCTCACGGAGAATGGGGAGGAAGTAGCGGCTCAAACGCATGGGACGCCTTTTGGGTCTCGATCAGAACGGGAAAAGGTAGCGACTCGCTTCCAGCACACAACACAGGCCCCAGGCAAAAGACAAGCTGTCATCGCCCGAACACCCCTGCGGCGAGATGGATTAGACCAAAGATCAATACAAGAAATGCCAAAAAATGCATCAGGACGTGCCTACAAAAGGTGACACCGCTAGGTAAGGTCTCTATAAACGAAACCCTAACGTCTTAGACCTTCAAAGGTCAGAGGCTACGGTCCGAGTTTCGGGAGGAACAAGATCCCCAAGCGCCACGAGGCGTTGGTCTAAGAAAGCCAGGGATCAAAAATTGCCAAAAGGCAGTTTAGGCAAGGCGAAAGCCTTGCTTTTCTTTTTTTGACTCCCGTTGCGGTTTCGATCAGAGCCCGGCCAGGGGGAACACCGCGGCGACCACAATAAGGACGATGGACGCGACAAGCGTCGTCCAGATCGCCTTTTCCCTTAAGGCAGGAAGCGCCGGGGCCCCAGGCTCGCTTCCTTGAACGACCTCCCCGCTTTCGACCTGGCTGCGAACGCCGAAGGGGAGGACGGCAAAGAGCAGGATCCACCAGATCACGAAATAGAGAGCCAAGCCCCCGCTCACCCGCAGGCCAAATCCGGTGACGGCGATGGTGACGGCGATGGCGGACACGACCGCGACGACCGCAATCGTGGAGCAGAGCGATCCTGCCAGGGTTTTTACAAAGCTTATCAACAGCTTGTCCTCAGGCTTGCTCAAGCTCGATGAGCGTGCCGTTGAAATCCTTCGGATGCAGAAAAAGCACGGGCTTTCCATGGGCTCCGATCTTCGGCTCGCCGGAGCCGAGCACCCTTGCCCCGGAATTCACAAGTTGGTCCCGCGCCGCGACGATATCGTCCACCTCATAGCAGATATGGTGCATACCGCCGTCGGGGTTCTTCTCCAGGAACCGGGCAACGGGTGATTCCCCACCCAAGGGCTCCAAAAGCTCTATCTTGGTATTGGGCAGGGTGATGAACACGACCGTGACACCATGCTCCTCCAGAGCCTCAGGCGCCGAGACCTCGGCTCCCAGTGTCTTACGATAGACCTCCGAGGCAGCTGCGATATCGCGCACGGCGATGGCGACATGGTTGAGACGTCCGATCATCGTCCCTCTCCCGTTTAGACCTCAAGCCTCGATAACGAGCACATGGCAGGCGGGCTTCTTGCCCCATTCCTGATTGACAGCCGCGCGGACGGCCCGGTGAACCGCATTCTCGACGGCGTCGGGATCCCGGCGCTTGGCCTTTGGCAGACCATCGAGCAAATCGGCCACGGTGTCGGCAATGATGTCGGTCAGATCCCGCCCCTGCCGGTTCTTATCCGGCAGGCCCATGGCATCGATCACGGGATCGCCGACGAGTTCGCCTCGATCATCAATGGCAATCGCCACGGTGACGATGCCCGCAAAAGCGAGCTTGCGGCGCTCCGGCAGAGCCCGCTCGCCAGCTCCGATGACGATGTTACCGTCGCGATAAAGACGCCCGGTCGGAACAGTATCGACAATCTCAGCGGGACCGGGCGAGAGACGTACGAGGGTCCCGTTCTTGGCTCGAACGACCTCCTGCACCCCCTGGGCTCGCGCGAACTTGGCGTGCTCGCTCAGGTGCAACGGCTCGCCGTGGGCAGGAATGGCGATGCGCGGCCGGGTCCATTGGTACATTTGCGCCAGCTCACCACGGCGGGGATGGCCGGAGACGTGAACCAGTTCCGTCCGGTCGGTGATAACCTCGATGCCCTGTTCGATCAGGCTGTTGATGATCGAGCCTACATCCTTCTCGTTTCCGGGAATGGCACGCGACGAGAAGATCACACGGTCACCGGCGGAGAGCGCAATGTCCGGGTGCTCGTCCTGGGCGACACGGGCAAGCGCTGCCCGAGGCTCGCCCTGCGAGCCTGTCAGGATGGCAACGACCTTGTCGCGGGGCATGTAACCGAAATTTTCCGTCGAGCGGAATTCGGGCAGGCCGTCGAGGTAGCCGCATTCCTTCGCCACATCGACCACACGATCCATGGCACGGCCCACAACGACCACCTCCCGCCCGCACTCACGGGCCGCTTCTGCCACCGAGCGGATGCGGGCGACATTCGAGGCGAACGTTGTGATCGCAACGCGGTGTGGGGCATCCTTGATCAGCTGCGCCAGATTCCTGGAGACATCGGATTCGCTCGGGCTCGTGCCTTCGCGGACCACATTGGTGGAATCACACACGAGAGCCAGCACCCCTTCGTTGCCCAAGGCACGGAAGGCTTCTTCCGATGTCAGGCTGCCGAGATAGGGCGTATCGTCTAGTTTCCAGTCGCCTGTATGCACCACGAGCCCGTGCGGCGTGCGGATGGCGAGTGCATTCGATTCCGGAATCGAGTGCGCGACCGGGACATACTCGATGTCAAAGGGACCGAGCTTCAGACGCTGACCGGGCACGATCTCGCGAAGATCGACCTTCGGCGCATTGGCCTCTGACAGGCGACGCGTTTCGAGCAGGCCAATGGCGAACTTCGTAGCGTAGACCGGAGCGTTGAGGCGCGGCCACATTTCGACCAGCGCACCGATATGGTCTTCGTGAGCGTGGGTGATGAAGATGCCTAGAAGGTTGTGACGTTCTTCCTCGATGAAGCGCAGATCGGGATAGACGACCTCTATTCCAGGCAGATGCTCCTCACCGCCGAAGCCCATGCCGCAATCGACCAGAATCCATCGCCGATCCTCCTCCGGCCCGAAGCCGTAGAGCGCAGCATTCATTCCGATTTCGCCGAGTCCTCCGAGGGGAAGAAAGACCAATTCGTCCTGGTGGGAAGCCATTAAGTTTAAGACCTTATCGAGCCAGTGTCAGGCTTGGCTATATCGTGCAGTAAATTGGGAAAATAAAGGTCGCCTGCATCGATGAGTTCCATGCCATCGCGGGTTTTCAGCTGCAGACGTCCAAAACGGTCGAGCCCCTCGAAAACGCCCTTCTTGTCCCCGGAAGGCAGGCGAAGCGTCACCTCCTGCCCGACTCCCGCCGCCCGCTCAAGCCAGAGTCGCCGGATCGCTCCGAATGGATCCGATGCATTCATCCGCGATCCGGCACGCCAGGCGGAGAAGGTTCGGGCGAATGCCGAAGACAGAGCGCGGAGGACCTCGTCCCTGTTCAGCCCAGGCCTGACCATCTGCAAAGCAGCGGCAGGATAAGGTGTGCCCGCTGGCGCGAAAGCGACGTTCACGCCAAATCCGATGACGATGGCCAACGGTCCATTCGGCTGAAGGCGATGACCTTCAAGCAGCAGCCCCGACAGCTTCGCGCCGTCGAGAAGAAGATCGTTCGGCCATTTGAGGGACAGGCGCGGCGCGCCGATGCCTATGACCTCCTCGACGGCTTCATGCAGCGCCAGCCCGGCCACGAAGCCGAGTTGGGGCGCCACGGCCGTGTCGCATGGATCGATCAGGAGAAGGCTGGCGTAGAGATTTCCGGGGGGCGACGACCATTGCCGGCCGTGTCGCCCCCTTCCCGCAAGCTGCTCGGCCGCCGTGATCCAGAGTTGTCCTGGATCGCCGGACCGGGCGGCCTGGAGTGCGTCGTCGTTCGTCGAGTTTGTCGCCTCTAGCGAGAGAAGCCGATAACCGGCGGCCTCGGTCTCGGGCGACAGATTCACGATCAGAACAGCGAGCGCGCAGCGGCGCCCGCAGCGTTGACGATGGGTGTCGGCACCAGCCAGAATAGCAGCACCACGGCGCTCGACACGACAAGCACGAAGCTCACGCCCGGCGACATGGGCTCGAACCGCTCGACCGGCGCATCAAAGTACATCACCTTGACGATGCGCAGATAGTAATAGGCGCCGATCACGCTTGTCACGACGCCGATCACCGCCAGGGTCACGAGGTTAGCCTGGATCGCTGCAGCAAAGACGTAGAACTTGGCGAAGAAGCCCGCGAGCGGCGGAATGCCGGCCAGTGAGAACATCATCATGGCCAGGCAGAAAGCCAAGGCGGGGTGGGTGCGAGAGAGGCCGGAAAGGTCGTCGATCGACTCGAACATCACATTGCCGCGACGCATCGCGAGGATGATCGCGAAGGAACCGAGCGTCATAGCGAGGTAGATCGCCATATAGATGGCGACGCCCTGAACGCCCTCAGGCGTGCCGGCGGCAAGACCGATCAGCGCATAGCCCACATTACCGATTGAGGAATAGGCCATCAGGCGCTTCAGGTTGCGCTGGCCGATAGCAGCAAAGGAGCCAAGCGCCATCGAGGCGATCGAGATGAAGACGATGATCTGCTGCCATTGAACCAGGATGCCCGGGAAGGCATCGATGAAGACGCGGGTCGCCATCGCCATGCCGGCCATCTTGGGAGCGGCGGCGAAGAAGGCCGTCACAGGGGTCGGCGAACCTTCGTACACGTCTGGCGTCCACATGTGGAACGGCACAGCCGAGATCTTGAAGGCGATGCCGGCGGCAATGAAGACGAGGCCAACGATGGCACCAATGCCGACGGTTCCTTGCAGAACCATCGCAATGGTCGGGAAGGACACGCTGCCCGTGAAGCCATAAACTAGCGACGCACCATAAAGGAGCATGCCGGAGGAAAGCGCACCAAGCACGAAGTACTTCAGGCCAGCTTCGGTCGAGCGGACATTGTCGCGGTCGAAGGCCGCGATCACGTAGGACGACAGGCTGAGCAGTTCGAGGCCGAGATAGAGGGCGATCAGGTCGTTTGCCGAAATCACCATCATCATGCCGATGGTCGAGAGCACGATCAGGATCGGATACTCGAAGCGATAGATCCCCTCACGGCGCATATAGTCCATAGAGAGGATGATGCCGCCGGCCGACCCCAAAAGCGTCAGCGCCTTCATGAACTTGGCGAAGCCGTCGACGACGAAGGAACCGGCCATGGTCTCGACCCGCTCGGACGGGAGCGTCAGGACGGCCACGAACGTGACGGCGATCAACGCCAGTGCGATGACGTTCATGCCATAGCCCGACCGCTCGCCACGGAACGCGCCGTAGAGGACCAGGATGAGAGCCCCTGCTGCCATAAGGATCTCTGGCAGCATCGGACCGAAAGCAGGAATGGTGAGGGCGGGATTCATCGTGACCTCAGTGTGCGATGACAGCGGCCGTTTTCACGGTAGCGAGCGCAGCCTGTACGCTATTCATGAGCGCATCCGTCGGCGCCGCGAAGGCGTCGAGGATCGGACCGGGCTGCACGCCGTAGTAAATGATGAGCAGGACGAGCGGCGCGAAGGTGATGATCTCGCGGCGGTTCAAGTCCGTGATACCCTGGAGGGCCGGCTTGTCGAGCTCTCCATAGACCACGCGCCGGTAGAGCCAGAGGGCATAGGCGGCCGAGAGGATCACGCCAGTCGCGGCGAAGAACGCAACCCAGGTGTTGGAGCGGAAGGCGCCCAACAGGGTCAGGAACTCGCCGATGAAGCCTGAAGTGCCGGGCAGCGCCACATTGGCCATGGTCAGGATGAGGAAGACCACCGCATAGAGCGGCATCCGGTTCACCAGACCGCCATAGGCCTTGATCTCGCGGGTGTGCATCCGGTCATAGATCACGCCCACGCTGAGGAAGAGCGCGCCCGAGACAAGGCCGTGGGAGATCATGGTGAACATCGCCCCCTGGATACCCTGCTCGTTCATGCTGAACAGGCCCATGGTGACAAAGCCCATATGCGCCACCGAGGAATAGGCGATGAGCTTCTTGATGTCCTCCTGCATCAGGGCGACGAGCGAGGTGTAGATGATCGCGATGATGGAGAGCGCATAGACCAGCGGCGCGAAATAGAGCGACGCATCCGGGAACATGGGCAGCGACATTCGGATGAAGCCGTAACCACCCATCTTCAGGAGAACGCCCGCCAGGATCACGGAACCGGCCGTCGGTGCTTCCACGTGCGCATCCGGCAGCCAGGTGTGGACCGGCCACATCGGCATCTTCACCGCAAAAGAAGCAAAGAAGGCGAGCCAGAGCCAGATCTGGAGATTCGGCGCGAACTTATAGGTCAGCAGCGTCGGGATGTCGGTCGTGCCTGCCGTCCAGTACATGGCCATGATGGCCAGAAGCATCAGGACAGAGCCGAGGAGCGTGTAGAGGAAAAACTTGAAGCTTGCATAGATGCGTCGCTTGCCACCCCAGATCCCGATGATGAGGAACATCGGAATGAGGCCCGCCTCGAAGAACAGATAGAACAGCACGAGGTCGAGCGCGACGAACACGCCGATCATCGTGGTCTCGAGCACGAGGAAGGCGACGAAATATTCCTTCACCCGGTTCTCGATCGATTCCCACGAGGCCAGGATGCAGAATGGCATCAGGAATGTCGTCAGCAGAATGAGCGGCATCGAGAAGCCGTCGACGCCGAGCTTGAACCGGATGGTCTCGGTCAGCCAGGCATGGCTTTCCACGAGCTGGAACGACGCCGAAGCGATGTCGAACCGCGCCCAGGCGACAAGCGACAGAAGGAAGGTCGCAATCGTCGTAGCAAGCGCGGCCCAGCGAGCGTTGGAGCGAGTAGCCTCGCTATCGCCGCGCAGGGTCAGGATGAAGGCCGCTCCGACGAGTGGGAGAATAAGAAGGCCGGAGAGGATGCCGAAGCCGAGCATTAGTGGGCTCCCCTGAAGAGATAGAAGGTCACGAGAGCGGCAACGCCGATCAGCATGGCAAAGGCATAATGGTAGACGTAGCCCGTCTGGATCCGCACCACGCCGCGCGTCACGTCGAGGACACGGGAGGAAATGCCGTCAGGTCCGAGCCCGTCGATGATGCGCTGGTCGCCCGTGCGCCAGAAGAAGCGGCCAATGGCCATGGCCGGCCGCACGAAGATGGCGTCGTACAGCTCGTCGAAGTACCATTTGTTCAGTAGGAAGCGGTACAGGATCGGGTGATCGGCTGCGAGCTTCGCCGGCTGCTTGTTGTCAATGATGTACATGTAGACGGCCAGCAGGAAGCCCAGGATCATCATGATCGTCGGGAGTAGCGGCACCCAGCCCGGGAGATGGTGCATCTCTTCCAGGATGTGGTTGTCGGGACGGGTGTACAGAGCATCCTTCCAGAACTCCTGATAGCCTTCACCGATGAAGGCGCCGTGGAAGACGATACCGGCCAGAACCGCCCCGATGGCGAGAACGAGCAGCGGCAGGAGCATCACGAGCGGGCTCTCGTGGGGCGTGTGCGATCCGTGATGTCCATGGTCGTCATGACCGTGCGTGTGCTGAGCATGAGAGGCCGGCTCGACATCGTGACCGGTTTCATCATGCTCCACGCCCTCATGGGCGCTCGGAGCATGGTGTCCGTGGCCCCAGCGCGCAGTGCCCTCGAAGGTGAGGAAGAACAGACGCCAGGAGTAGAACGAGGTCATGAAGGCGGCGACGACGGTCGCCAGGAAGGCGAAGGAGCCTGCCGAAGAATGGGCCGCATAGGCCGCCTCGATGATCGCATCCTTCGAGTAGTAGCCTGCCGTGAACGGGAAGCCGGTTAGCGCCAGGGTGCCGATGGCCATCATTGCCGTGGTGAACGGGATGTAGCGGCGCAGGGCACCCATGTGGCGAATATCCTGCTCATGGTGCATCGCATGGATGACCGAGCCGGCACCCAAGAACAGCAGCGCCTTGAAGAAGGCGTGCGTGAACAGATGGAACACACCGGCGCTATAGGCACCGACGCCGAGGCCCACGAACATGTAGCCGAGCTGCGAGCAAGTCGAATAGGCGATGACGCGCTTGATGTCGTTCTGAACCAGACCGACGGTCGCGGCGAAGAAGGCAGTGATTCCGCCGATGACGGTGACGACTGCGAGCGCGGCCGGGGCGTATTCGAAGATCGGCGACAGGCGCGCGACCATGAACACGCCGGCGGTCACCATGGTGGCGGCATGGATGAGTGCGGAAACCGGGGTCGGGCCTTCCATCGCGTCCGGCAGCCAGGTGTGCAGCAGGAACTGGGCCGACTTGCCCATGGCGCCCATGAAGAGAAGCAGGCAGGCGATGGTCAGGGCATGCCACTCGATGCCGAGGAACATGAAGCGCGCATTCGCGAACTCGGAAACGCGCGGGAAGATCGCGTCGAACGTGACGCCATTGAACAGCACGAAGACCGTGAAGATGCCGAGCAGGAAGCCGAAATCGCCGACGCGGTTGACAATGAAGGCCTTCATGGCCGCTGCGTTGGCGGAATCCTTCTGGTACCAGAAGCCGATGAGCAGGTAGCTCGCGAGGCCCACGCCTTCCCAGCCGAAGAACATCTGGACCAGATTGTCGGCCGTCACCAGCATGAGCATGGTGAAGGTGAAGAGCGACAGATAGGCGAAGAAACGCGGACGGTGCGGATCCTCGTGCATGTAGCCGATGGAATAGAGGTGCACGAGCGCCGAGACCGTGTTGACCACGACCAGCATCATGGCGGTCAGCGTGTCGATCCGGAACGCCCAATCGACCTGAAGATCTCCAACCGACATCCACTGGGCGACCTGGATCCGGGTGGCCCCGTCACCGAAGCCGACCTGGATGAAGGACACCCAGGACAGGACGGCCGCCACGAAGAGCAGCGCGGTCGTTATGATCTCGCTCGGCCGGGCGCCGAGGAGCCGACCGAAGATGCCTGCGATGAGGAAGCCGACGAGCGGCAGGAAGACGATTGCGTGATACATTGTCGTTTACTTCGCCGTTCGGGCTTAGCCCCTCAACCTGTTGACGTCTTCGACTGCGATGGAGCCGCGGTTGCGGAAGAAAACCACGAGAATCGCAAGGCCGATGGCCGCCTCTGCCGCCGCGACCGTGAGGATCAGCATGGCGAAGACCTGTCCGACGATGTCGTTCAGGTGGGTCGAGAAGGCAACCATGTTGATGTTCACGGCGAGCAGGATCAGCTCGATGGACATCAGGATGACGATCACGTTCTTCCGATTGATGAAGATGCCGAAGACCCCGAGCGTGAAGAGCACGGCGGCAACGGTGAGATAATGGCCCAGTCCGATAACCATTGCGTGCCTCCTTAGATGCCCTGGCGGAAGGGAACCTTCCGCACCTCGACGGCTGTCTCTTGCGTCCGGGCATTCTGCTTGGAAATGTCCTGGCGCCGGATGCCGACACGCTCACGCAGGGTCAGCACGATGGCGCCGATCATAGCGACCAGCAGGATCAGGCCGGCTGCCTGGAAGAAATAGAAGTACCGGGTGTAGAGAACCTGGCCGAGCGCCTCGGTGTTGGTCATGACGTCGGGCGCCGGGATCGGAACCGCGGGCGAGCGAACGAGGCCCGGATCGACGGCATAGGCACCGATCACCAGGATCAGCTCGAGCAGAAAGATCACACCGATCAGCCCGCCGATGGGCAGATATTGCAGGAAGCCCTGGCGAAGCGCCGCAAAGTCCACGTCGAGCATCATGACGACGAAGAGGAAAAGCACCGCGACCGCGCCCACATAGACGATGACCAGGATCATCGCCAGGAACTCGGCTCCCATCATCAGGAACAGCCCTGCCGCATTGACGAAGGCCAGGATGAGGAAGAGCACCGACTGCACGGGGTTGCGGGAGGCAATCACCATGAAGCCGGAGGCGATCGTGATCGTCGCGAACAGATAGAAGAAGGCGGCGGTAACCGTCATGCTTGAGCTCAGCCGCTGGAGAGCGGCCCCTTCCGACGTGGCGCCGAGAATCCGGCGGCCTGTCTATAAAATCCGAATCCGGGGGGCACAACCCGCCGGACATGCTTGCCCCCTGCCCTTACCGGGCAGGACGCTCTTACCGGTAGGGGGCGGTCTTCGCGAGGTTCCTCGCGATCTCGCGCTCCCAGCGCTCCCCGTTATCGAGAAGCTTGGCCTTGTCGTAATAAAGTTCCTCGCGGGTCTCCACGGAGAACTCGAGGTTCGGCCCTTCCACGATGGCATCGACCGGGCAGGCCTCCTGGCACATGCCGCAATAGATGCACTTCACCATGTCGATGTCGTAGCGCGTCGTGCGGCGAGTGCCGTCGTTGCGGCGTGGTCCGGCCTCAATGGTGATGGCCTGGGCCGGGCAGATGGCCTCGCAGAGCTTGCACGCGATGCAGCGCTCTTCCCCGTTAGGATAGCGGCGCAGGGCGTGCTCGCCGCGGAAACGCGGGCCGCGATGGCCCATCTCGAAGGGATAGTTCAGGGTCGCCTTCGGCTTGAAGAAGTATTTCACCGTCAGGATAAAACCCGAGATGAACTCCTTCAGCAGGAGGGATTGGGCAATGCGGTCGAGCTGCATGGCCGATCTCCTTTAGCGGACGCCCGGCGCATTGCCGGTGACCATCAGAACAGCCGCCACGACGATGACCATGGCGAGCGACAGCGGCAGGAAGACCTTCCAGCCGAGACGCATGAGCTGATCGTAGCGGTAGCGTGGCACCAGGGCTTTCACCATGGCGATGAGGAAGAAGAGGAAGCTCGCCTTCAACACGAACCAGATTACGCCCGGCACCCAGGTGAAGGGCGCGAACGGGATCGGCGACAGCCAGCCGCCGAGGAACAGGATCGTGCCGAGCGCGCACATGGTCATGATGGCCACGTATTCGCCGAGCATGAAGAGCAGGTATGGCGTGGAGGAATATTCCACCATATAGCCGGCCACGAGCTCCGATTCTGCCTCAGGGAGGTCGAAGGGCGGACGGTTCGTCTCGGCCATGGCCGAGATGAAGAACACCACGAACATCGGGAAGAGCGGCAGCCAGTACCAGCCGAGGATACCGAGGCGGGTGTTCTGCGATTCCACGATGTCCGACAGGTTCAGGGTTCCCGCGCACATGAGCACGGTCACGATGACGAAGCCGATGGAGACCTCGTAGGAGACCATCTGCGCCGCGGAGCGGAGCGCGCCGAGGAACGGGTACTTCGAGTTCGAGGCCCAGCCGCCCATGATGACGCCGTAGACGCCGAGCGACGAAATCGCGAAGATGTAGAGGATGCCGACATTGATATCGGCAATCGCCCAGCCCGCGTTGAGCGGAATGACCGCCCAGGCCGCGAGCGACAGGGTGCACATCACCAGCGGTGCGAGCAGGAACATGCCCTTGTTGGCCGGTGCCGGGATGACCGGCTCCTTCAGCACGAACTTCAGCAGGTCGGCGAAGGACTGGAACAGGCCCCAGGGGCCGACCACGTTCGGGCCGCGGCGCAACTGCACCGCTGCCCAGACCTTGCGGTCGGCGTAAAGCGCATAGGCGATGAAGACGAGAAGCGCGACGAGCAGGAGGAGGCTCTTGCCCAGCATGATCGCGACTGCGAGGAGGATATCTCCAAATTCCATGATCCGTTCCTCTTACTCAGCCGCCTCGAGCTTCAGCTCACGAGCGAGCGCAGAGCACTCGGCCATGACGCCGGAGGCGCGGGCAATCGGGTTCGTCAGATAGAAGTCCTTCACGGGGCTCACGAACGGCTCGCGGCCAGGGGTGCCGCCGATATTCGACAGCGCCTGAACGGCCGCAAAGCCATCGGCCGGCTGGACCGTGTCGATGGCCGCAAAGTGCGGGTAATGCGCATAGAGCTTCGCACGCAGCGCATTCAGCGAGTCGAACGGCAGACGGTGGCCCAGCACGTCGGACAGGGCACGCAGGATGGCCCAGTCCTCGCGGGCTTCGCCGGGAGCGAAGGCGGCGCGGTTTGCGACCTGCACCCGGCCTTCCGTGTTCACGTAGGTGCCAGACTTCTCCGTATAGGTCGCAGCCGGCAGAATCACGTCAGCGCGGTGCGCGCCACGGTCGCCATGGGTGCCCTGGTAGATCACGAAGGCGCCAGGCGCGATGTCGATCTCGTCGGCGCCGAGATTGAACAGCACATCCACCTCGCCCTGTGCCATGGTCTGCGCATTGAGACCCCACTCGCCCGGCACAAGGCCGAGATCGAGCGCGCCGACGCGGGAGGCTGCCGTATGGAGCACCGAGAAGCCGTTCCAGCCGTCCTTCACCGCGCCGACATCGCGGGCGAGCTGTGCGACCGCCGAGAGAATGGCGAGACCGTCCGGGCGGGAAAGAGCGCCCTGCCCCACGATGATCAGCGGACGCTCGGCAGCCCTCAGCTTGTCGATGAAGCTGTGGCGGCCGGCAGCGAGCTCGGTCAGCGTTTCGGGACCGGCGCCGAGATACTCGTAGGGATAGGTCAGGTCGGCGTGCTCGCCGATCATCGCAATCGGCGGCGGAGCCATGCGCCAGCGCTTGCGGATACGCACGTTGACGAGTGAGGCCTCGATGCGCGGGTTCGAGCCCACGATGAGGATCGCGTCTGCATCCTCGATGCCGGCGATGGTGGTGTTGAAGATGTACGAGCCGCGGCCATAGACCGGCGACAGCAGCGAGCCGTCCTGGCGTGCATCGACATTGGTGACGCCGAGGCTCTGCATGAGAAGCTTCAGGGCGTACATCTCTTCGACGGCGGCGAGATCGCCAACGATGGCGCCGATGCGCTTCGGATCTGTGCCTTTCACGCGGTTGGCGACGGTGGCGAAAGCCTCCTGCCAGGAGGCCGGACGCAGGCGGCCGTTCTCGCGCACGAAGGGACGGTCGAGGCGCTGCAGGCGCAGTCCGTCGACGATCTGACGGGTCTTGTCGGTGATCCACTCCTCGTTCACCGCCTCGTTCACACGCGGCAGGATGCGCATCACTTCACGGCCACGGGAATCGACGCGGATCGCGGAGCCGACCGCATCCATCACGTCGACGGAATCGGTCTTGGTGAGCTCCCATGGGCGAAAATGGAAGGATTCCGGCTTGTGGGTGAGCGCGCCGACCGGGCAGAGATCCGCCACGTTGGCCTGCAGCTCGGAGCCGAGAGCCCGCTCGAGATAGCTGGTGATCTCCATGTCCTCGCCGCGCCAGATGGCGCCGAGATCCGGCACGCCCGCCACTTCGGCAGAAAACCGCACGCAGCGGGTGCAGTGGATGCACCGGTTCATGGAGGTGCGGACCAACGGGCCGAGATACTTGTCGGTCACCGCGCGCTTGTTCTCGTGATAGCGGCTCGTATCGACGCCGTAGGCCATGGCCTGGTCCTGCAGGTCGCACTGGCCGCCCTGGTCGCAGATCGGACAATCGAGCGGGTGGTTGATGAGGAGGAACTCCATCACCCCTTCGCGCGCCTTCTTCACCGTCGGCGACTTGGTCGAGATTTCCGGCGGCTCGCCATTTGGGCCCGGACGGCAGTCGCGCACGCCCCAGGCGCAGGATGCGACCGGCTTCGGCGCGCCCTTCACCTCGACGAGGCACATACGGCAGTTGCCGGCGATCGAGAGCCGCTCGTGGTAGCAGAAACGCGGAATTTCAGCGCCAGCGGCCTCAGCGGCCTGAAGCAGCGTGAATTCCACGGGAACGTCGACCTCGACGCCATCAACGATGATTTTCGCCATCTTCAATCTCACTCCGCCGCAATGAGGACGGATTCGGAATGCGGGTTTGCCGCGTAATCGTCGATCCGCTTCTCGATCTCATGACGGAAGTGGCGGATCAGACCCTGAACCGGCCAAGCCGCCGCATCGCCGAGCGCGCAGATGGTATGGCCTTCGATCTGAGTCGAAACTTCGAGCAGCATGTCGATCTCGCGCTTCTGGGCGCGGCCTTCGGCCATGCGGGTGAGCACGCGCCACATCCAGCCCGTGCCCTCGCGGCACGGCGTGCACTGGCCGCAGCTCTCGTGCTTGTA
The DNA here is from genome assembly GCF_016864375.1 of Microvirga sp. VF16. GTDB lineage: Bacteria > Pseudomonadota > Alphaproteobacteria > Rhizobiales > Beijerinckiaceae > Microvirga. Next base: position 3,097,732 of record NZ_CP069354.1, read on the forward strand.
GAAGTAGGAGATGCGGGCGATGGCGCGGACGATGTCCGTGGACTTGTCCATCACGATCACGGCGGCGGTGCCAAGGCCGGACTTCAGGTTCCGCAGCGTGTCGAAATCCATGTAGGCGTCGGCGATCTGCTCGGCCGGAACGATCGGCACCGAGGATCCGCCGGGGATGACGCCGAGCAGGTTGTCCCAGCCGCCGCGGATGCCGCCGCAGTGGCGGTCGATCAGCTCGCGGAAGGTGAGGCCCATGGCCTCTTCCACGTTGCAGGGCTTGTTGACGTGGCCCGACACGCAGAAGAGCTTGGTGCCCACGTTGTTCGGGCGGCCGATGCTGGAGAACCAGGCGGCACCGCGGCGCAGGATCGTACCGGCAACGGCGATGGACTCGACGTTGTTGACCGTGGTCGGGCAGCCGTAGAGGCCCATATTGGCCGGGAACGGCGGCTTCAGGCGCGGCATGCCCTTCTTGCCTTCCATGCTCTCAATGAGCGCCGTCTCCTCGCCGCAGATATAGGCACCTGCACCGTGGTGGACGTAGAGGTCGAAGGGATAGCCGTGGATGTTGTCCTTGCCGATGAGCTTGGCCTCGTAGGCCTCGTCCACCGCCCGCTGAAGCGCATGACGCTCGGCCACGTACTCGCCGCGGATATAGATGTAGGCCGCGTGTGCGCCCATGGCGAAGGAGGCGATGAGGCATCCTTCGACGAGAAGATGCGGATCGTTCCGCATGATCTCACGGTCCTTACAGGTGCCCGGCTCCGACTCGTCCGCGTTCACGACCAGGTAGTGCGGACGGCCGTCCGACTGCTTGGGCATGAAGGACCATTTCAGGCCCGTGGGGAAGCCCGCGCCGCCGCGGCCGCGCAGGCCCGACCCCTTCATCTCGTTGACGATCCAGTCGCGGCCCTGCTCGAGGAGGAACTTCGTTCCGTCCCAGGCGCCGCGCATCTTCGCGGCCTTGAGGTCCGGGGAATGGAAGCCGTAGAGGTTGGTGAAGATACGATCTTTGTCCTGAAGCATTCCCGATCACTCCATCAGGACGACTTGTTGTCTTTGTCGACGGTCACGCCCGGCTTGCTCTCGCTGCCGTCGCGGCGGGCCTCAGCCTGTGAAGGCGAAGTGCCAGCCTCTGGCGTCGTCGGGCTGGCGGGCACCGCCTGGCCTTCCTTCGTCGGCGTGGCCACGTAGGACTTGCCGCTTTGGGGAGCGGGCTGTGCACCCTTTTCCTTCGGCTCGACCTTGGTCGCCTTCGACGGATCAGCGGCATCCTTCTGGTCGGCCGGATGGATCAGCTTCTCGCCTTCCTTAGCGCGCTTGGCCGGGGTGTCGGCAGCATCGCTTTCGGTGGCTCGGCCTGATGGCGGCTTGGCAGCCTTTGCTTCCTGCGGAACGCTGGCGACCGCCGCTGCCGCCTCGCCAGTCTCGGCGGCTTTCGCCTGCTCCTCGAAGCGCTTGCGCCAGGCACCGACGATCGAGCCGTCGTAGAGGGCCGGATCCTTCAGCGTGTTGACGGCCTCAAAAGGCTCGGAGCTGTTGCGGCCAATCTGAGAACCCACCTTCACCGGGCGGCCAGCGGCGAGATCGTCGAGAAGCTTCTCGAAGTTCTCCGTCGTCAGATCCTCATAGTAATCATCGTTGATCTGCACCATCGGCGCATTGGAGCAGGCACCCAGGCACTCGACTTCGAGCCAGGAGAAGTTGCCGTCCGCCGTCACGTGGTTCTGGTCACCGATGCGGTGCTCCAGAACCTTCTTGATGTCGCCAGCACCGCGCAGAACGCAGGGCGTGGTACCGCAGAACTGGATGAAATATTTTCCGACCGGCTCGAGGTTGAACATCGTGTAGAAGGTCGCCACCTCCATCACGCGGATGATCGGCATGTCGAGCTTCGCCGCGACGGCCTCGATGGCCTTGCGGGGCAACCAGCCACCGGCCTGCTCCTGAGCCTTGGTCAGGAGCGCGATCACAGCCGACGCCTGGCGGCCTGGCGGATACTTGGCGATTTCCTTGTCCGCGAAAGCCTCGGTCTCCTGGGAGAGAACGAAGCTCTCGGGCTGCATGTTTTCAGGCGCGAGCTTACGAACGGCCATACACTCTTCTCCTCATCGCCAAGGCCGGGCATGAGGCCCGGCCACTCGCGACTTGAACTTTTCCGACACGCCTCAAAGTGCGTGGATCATCCGCCCCGGACCCGGGGCGGCTTTTGCGTTAGCGGTCGACCTCGCCGAAGACGATGTCGATGGAACCCAGAATGCCTGCGACGTCGGCCAACATGTGGCCGCGGCACATGAAATCCATGCCCTGAAGATGAGCGAATCCCGGAGCGCGGATCTTGCAGCGATATGGCTTGTTGGTGCCGTCCGACACGAGATACACGCCGAACTCACCCTTCGGAGCCTCAACCGGGACGTAAACCTCACCGGCCGGAACGTGGAAGCCTTCCGTGTAAAGCTTGAAGTGGTGGATCAGCGCTTCCATGGAGCGCTTCATATCCCTGCGGGACGGCGGCGCGACCTTGCCGTCGAGCGTGCTCACAGGCCCCTGCCCGTCCGGCGCCCGCAGCTTGTCCAGGCACTGACGCATGATGCGCACGCTCTGGCGCATCTCCTCCATGCGGATGACCTGACGGTCGTAGTTGTCACCGTTCAGGCCCACGGGGATGTCGAAATCCATCTCCTCGTAGAGCGAGTACGGCTGCGATTTGCGCAGATCCCAGGCCACGCCGCAGCTACGGACGATAGCCCCCGAGAAGCCCCACTTCCAGCAATCGTCCAGCGTGAGAACGCCGATATCGACGTTGCGCTGCTTGAAGATGCGGTTGCCGATCACGAGGGTGTCGAGATCGTCGAGCACCTGCAGGAATGGATCGCAGAAGGCCTCGATATCGTCGATCAGCTCCGGCGGCAGGTCCATGCTCACGCCGCCGGGACGGATGTAGTTGGCGTGCATGCGGGCGCCCGAGGCGCGCTCGTAGAAGATCATGAGCTTCTCGCGCTCCTCGAAGCCCCAGAGGGGCGGCGTGAGCGCGCCGACGTCCATGGCCTGCGTGGTCACGTTGAGGAGGTGCGAGAGAAGGCGCCCGATCTCGGAATAAAGCACGCGGATCAGCTCGGCGCGGCGGGGCACCTCGATGCCCAGCAGCTTCTCGACCGCCATGCAGAAGGCATGTTCCTGGTTCATCGGCGCGACATAGTCGAGCCGGTCGAAATAGGGATTGGCCTGAACGTAGGTCTTGTACTCGATCAGCTTCTCGGTGCCGCGGTGCAGCAGGCCGATATGCGGATCGACGCGCTCGACCACCTCGCCGTCCAACTCCAGCACAAGGCGCAGAACGCCGTGCGCCGCCGGATGCTGCGGGCCGAAATTGATCGTGAAGTTGCGGATATTATGCTCGCCCATGGGTCGCCCTTCCGCTCCTTAAGCCTTGGCCTTCTCATCGCCGGGCAGCACGTAATCCGTGCCCTCCCAGGGCGAGAGGAAATCGAAGTTGCGGAACTCCTGATTGAGCTTCACCGGCTCATAGACCACACGGCCCTGACCGTCGTCGTAACGGACCTCGACATAGCCGGTGAGCGGGAAGTCCTTGCGGAGCGGATGGCCCTCGAACCCGTAATCAGTGAGCATCCGGCGCAGGTCCGGATGGCCAGAGAACAGGATGCCGTAGAGGTCATAGGCCTCACGCTCGAACCAATTCGCAGCAGGCCAAATGCCGACGAGCGAAGGAACCGGAGTCACCTCGTCGGTCTCAACCTTCACACGAATGCGCTGGTTATGATGCGGCGCAAGAAGGTGATAGACCACGTCGAAACGGTTCTCGCGGGCAGGATAGTCTGCCCCGCAGATGTCGATGAAGCAGACGAACCGGCACTGCGGATCGTCCCGCAGGAAGGTCGCCACCCGCACGATGTCCTCACGGCGAACGACAATTGTCAGCTCGTCGAAGGCAATGGCCCGGCTCTCGATCGCTTCGCCAAGGGACGAGACGATGTAATCGCTCAGGGCTTGGAGATCAGCACTCATGCAATGACCTTTGCTCAGCGCTCGATGGTGCCGGTGCGGCGGATCTTCTTCTGCAGAAGCAGCACCCCATATAGGAGCGCCTCAGCCGTCGGCGGGCAGCCCGGCACGTAGATATCGACTGGCACGACACGGTCGCAGCCACGAACCACGGCATAGGAATAATGATAATAGCCGCCGCCATTGGCACAGGAGCCCATGGAGATGACGTAGCGCGGCTCCGGCATCTGGTCATAGACCTTGCGGAGGGCGGGAGCCATCTTGTTGGTCAGCGTGCCGGCCACGATCATGACGTCGGACTGGCGCGGCGATGCGCGCGGGGCGAAGCCGAAGCGCTCGACATCATAGCGAGGCATGGACAGCTGCATCATCTCCACGGCGCAGCACGCCAGACCGAAGGTCATCCACATGAGCGAGCCGGTGCGCGCCCAGGTGATCAGGTCTTCGGTCGAGGTGACGAGGAAGCCCTTATCGGACAACTCCTCGTTGATGGAGACGAAATAGGGATCCGTCGACCCGACCGGCTTGCCGGTATTCGGATCGATGATGCCGCGCGGCGCGGGAGCAACCAGGGTCGACTGGTTTTCGGAGATCAATCCCATTCAAGGGCTCCCTTCTTCCACTCGTAAATGAATCCGATCGTTAGGACGCCGAGGAAGATCATCATGGAGATGAAGCCGAACCAGCCCAAATTCCCGAACGTAATGGCCCAGGGAAACAGGAACGCCACTTCCAGGTCGAAGATGATAAAAAGAATGGCGACGAGGTAGAACCGCACGTCGAACTTCATTCGGGCGTCGTCAAAGGCATTGAAGCCGCACTCGTAAGCAGACAGTTTCTCCGAATCCGGGCGGCTATAGGCGACGATGAAAGGCGCCACGAGCAGCGCCACCCCGATCAGGAGCGAGACGCCGATGAAGATGACAAGAGGCAGGTAGTCGGCGAGGAGATTCGTCATACGACACCTAGAAGGAACGGAATTCGGCCTAAAGCCGGCAATCACTAACGCATTTAAGCCCCAGAAAGGCCTAAGAAAGGACCCTGCGACAACACGCTGATTGCGCGGGAGGCTTAGCGGAGTTCCCCTTCCGTGACAAGTGTTTGCACTGCCGCAAAAAGAACGATTCCAAACTAAGTTTGGCTCGGCGGGCGGGCCGTTTTCCAAGCTTTTCTAGCGACATGTGCTCAAAGAGCAGGCAGGCCATGTTTCTGATGCAGAAGAAATGTTACATCGAAATACTGACCACCTCTCAGGGGCAAGTTGGGTCAGGCAGCGCTCGGTCATGACCTTAAGGAAAATACCGGCGTAAATTCTTTTATATTGCAAAGACTTACGGCCCGTCGACTGCAAAACCCAAGAAATCAGGCCTCCGCCGATCTGGCAGCATCCCTTCAAGCTGCCTCTGCCGTATGACTGGCCTGCAGGCTGGAGCACGAAGACCGTCCAAAGGTGTGGGAGAGCGCCTTGGAGGGCTGCAACGCATCGACCACGACGTTTCTCGGCCGCGATCTGAACGTCCAAGCAGTATCGAAGCTGAATATCCGGGAGGGAAAGTGGCGCGGGCGACGGGGCTCGAACCCGCGACCTCCGGCGTGACAGGCCGGCACTCTAACCGACTGAGCTACGCCCGCGCATGGACCGCCGAAGCGGTGTGGGTGCGGTTTAAGGGCCACCCTAACCCCTGTCAAGGGTCGAATGCACTCATTTTCGAAAGCGTATAAGAAACCCGTATTTTCTGAGCGAGAAATGGGCATGTCCCACGCCTCGGCCTTGAATTTCTTAGGTTTCACTCCCCTGCCGGAACATCCCCCAGACTCTTCAGCGAGGTGAGCACCCGGTCGCATTCATAGAGCTCTTCGAGGGCCATCTGCAGCCCACGGAGGGCCTCCGGAGCCAGTCCCTGCTGACGAGGGAGACAGGCGGCGCTTTCTTCATCGTCAAGCTGCACTTCAGTGGAGACCTCAGCCCCCTCGGCGCGCGTCGACCCGGGCTCGGGAAGAAGGGTCGTGACACTCTGCTCTCCGCGCCCCACGCCCTGAACGAAGCGGACCCCTTCCTCTTTCAGGATCCGCTGAACGCCCTTGATCGTATAGCCTTCCCCATAAAGGAGATGGCGGATGCCCTTGAGCAGATCGACATCGTCCGGACGGTAATAGCGCCGTCCGCCACCGCGCTTGAGCGGTTTGATATGGTTGAAGCGGGTTTCCCAGAAGCGCAGCACATGCTGAGGAATATCGAGGTCTTCGGCAACCTCGCTGATCGTGCGGAATGCGTCGGGGCTCTTGTCCATGACGCCGCTCGCCATAACCGGATCAATCCTCGCCTTCGAAGGTCTCACCGTTGATATGCGCCTTCAAGACGTTCGAAGGCTTGAAAACCATCACCCGGCGAGGATCGATAGGAACCTCGACACCCGTCTTGGGATTGCGACCGACGCGCTCGCCCTTGCTGCGCACGATGAAGGAGCCGAAGGACGACAGCTTCACGGTCTCGCCAGCGGCCAGGCTGTCGCAGATTTCACCCAGAACCCGCTCCACCAGTTCAGCCGATTCGGTCCGCGAGAGACCGACCTTCTGGTACACAGCCTCGCTCAGATCCGCTCTCGTTATCGTCTTGCCAGCCATTGAGCTCCCCAGCGCGAATGAGTTCTTTGGTCTTGTCGTCCGTGACGACGCTATGCAGATGGCTCCCTACGGTCAACCGCCAAGGTAGAATTAGCGGATACCACCAGAGTCGAATCCGTTCCGCCTCACCACCGGATCAGGGCGCTCCCCCAGGTAAAACCGCCGCCGATGGCCTCGATCATGACGAGATCGCCGTCCTTGATGCGCCCATCCTTGCGGGCGACATCCAGGGCCAGAGGGATCGAGGCGGCCGAGGTATTGCCATGCCTGTTGACGGTGATGACCACCTTCTCCTGCGCGATGCCGAGCTTGTCGGCGCTCGCCGTGATGATGCGCTTGTTGGCCTGATGCGGCACGAACCACTTCAGGTCGTCGGCGCTTGTGCCGGTCGCTGTGAAAGCGTCCTGCACCACGTCCGCCACCATGCCGACGGCAAACTTGAAGACCTCGCGGCCCTCCATCTTCAGGACGCCGGTCGTTTTCGTCGAGCCTGGACCGCCATCGACATAAAGCTTGTCCCGGTAACGCCCATCAGACCGAAGATGGGATGTCAGGACGCCCCGGTCGGCCGAAGTGCCTTCGCCCTCCTGGGCTTCGAGCACGATGGCCCCTGCTCCGTCGCCGAACAGCACGCAGGTTGTGCGGTCATTCCAATCGAGGATACGGGAGAATGTCTCGGCACCGACGACAAGGGCGCGCTTGTGCGAACCCGACTGCAGAAACTTGTCCGCCGTTGCCACGGCATAGACGAAGCCCGTGCAGACGGCCTGGAGATCGAAAGCCGCTCCATGGGTCATGCCGATGCCGGTCTGGATCATCGTTGCCGTTGACGGGAAGGTGTAGTCCGGCGTCGAGGTGGCGCAGATGACGAGATCGATGTCGGCCGCCGTGAGCCCGGCATCGGCCAGGGCGGCTTCCGCCGCCTTGATGCCGAGAACGGATGTGGTTTCGTCATCATCCGCAATGTGGCGCTCTTCGATGCCGGTCCTCTGCACGATCCACTCGTGCGAGGTCTCGACCAGCTTCTCAAGGTCCTGATTTGTCAGCTTGCGTCTCGGCAGATAGGAGCCGATGCCGCGTACGACGGAACGGGTGCGTTTCAAGATGCGCCTTCCTCAGGCCGTTTGGCCAACCGGATCATGGTCCAACATGCTCCGGATCGTGTTCATCAATTCAAAATGCGCCATGTCGTAAGCGACGTCGATGGCGCTCGCGAAGCCGAGATCGTCCGTGCCACCATGGCTTTTGACGACCACTCCTTCGAGCCCCAGGAAGACGCCGCCATTGACCTTGCGCGGGTCCATCTTGTCCCGGAGAGCGTTAAAGGCCTGTTTCGCGAACAGGTACCCGATCTTCGCCATCAGGGTGCGGCTCATGGCCGAACGCAGATACTGGGCGATCTGCTTAGCCGTTCCCTCGGCAGTCTTCAGGGCAATATTGCCCGTGAATCCCTCGGTCACGACCACGTCGACTGTGCCTTTGCCAATATCGTCGCCCTCGACGAAGCCGCGATAATCCAGGTGCGGGAAGGTCGATTCCTTCAGAATCCGGCTGGCTTCCTTGACCGCCTCGATCCCCTTGATCTCTTCCGTGCCGACGTTGAGGAGACCCACGGTCGGGCGATCCAGGTCGAACACGATGCGCGCCATGGCAGCGCCCATGATTGCCATATCCACCAGATGGCCCGCATCGGCGCCGATGGTCGCACCGACATCGAGCACGATGCTCTCGTCCCTTAAGGTCGGCCACATGCAGGCAATCGCCGGGCGTTCGATATGCGCCATGGTCTTGAGGCAGACCTTGGCGGTCGCCATCAGGGCCCCGGTGTTACCGGCCGAGACGGCGGCATCGGCCTCCCCATCCCGGACGGCCTGGACAGCCCGCCACATGGAAGACTTGCCCCGCCCCATCCGGATGGCCTGACTGGGCTTTTCGTCCATGGCGATGGCGATGTCCGTATGGCGCAGCTCGGTCGCTTCCTTCAGCTTGGGATGAGCGTTCAGGAGAGGTGCAACAATCGTTTCATTGCCGAACATCAGGAAACGGAGATCGGGATGGCGCTCCAAGGCCAAGGCTGCGCCCGGGATCACGACGGACGGACCGTGATCGCCCCCCATCGCATCAAGCGAAATACGCACCGGCTTCGGCATAAACGATTGTTCTTTCTTTTTTAAGTCATTCAACAGGGGGCGGAAAATAGCGGTTTGCTTTCGCTCCGCAACTGAATTCTGTAGTCCTGCGATCAGCCCCGACGTGCTGGAGATATGGGTTGAGGATGACTGCTACCAGCCCCTTACTTGCCTTCCTTTAGCTTGTTCAAGGCGGCGAACGGCGTATCCTTCTCGTCGGAAGGATCGGTATAGCTGAAGTCGACGCCGGGCTTGCGCGGATAGGGATCGAGGCCGAGGGCCAGGAACTCCGCCGTGAGCGCGCCGAGGTCAATCTGGCTATTCACGATCTCATCCGGCGGCTCATATTCGTTGATATCGGTCGGAGGTTCCGCCGGCATCCCTGAAGGCTCCGCGAAATCGACCTCGACCTCTTCCTCAATCATGGAATCGAATGGGTCGAGAGTCATCACGCAGACCTGGGTGATCGAGGCCTTGACCACGCCCATCACATGGATGCCCTTGGCGGAAGCTTTCAGCTGGTAGTCCCCGGAGAGCGCCTGGATCCCCGGCAGGCCGAAATCCCGGGCCAGCGCGGCACATTCCTCGGCCGTCGCCTCCACATGGACCTCCTGCCCGCGAGGCGGGATCTTCATGACGTCGATAAGCCGCGACAAAGGCCCCACGGTTTCGGGTGTCATCGGGTTGCCTCCTTAAGCAAAGGTCTCGGGCACGGGAAAAACGGGCCCTGTCTCCAGAAGCGTATCCAGATCCACTGCCTTGAATCCCTGGTCGGCTGCGAGGGCATAACGCGCCAGAGGCGTGGCCGGTGCCTCGCTGCCATAGACGTTGCGGCCGAGGGCCAGCGCCAAACCTTCCTCGTCGGCGTCATTGAGAGGGGCATCATAGGCATGGGCTCGCCCGTAGAAGGATTCGGCGACTTTCTTCATCCGCTTCGGCACGACGGTGTCACCGACGCCCATTTCCCTTAAGGAAGCATCCATGTCGCGGAAGAAGGCGTCGGTCAGGTCCTTGGCGACCTCAGCGGCCGGATGCGAGAGCTCGCGCAGGGCACGCAGGGCCAATACCATATGCAGCGAGAGGGCCTCGAACCGCCCCTCCAGGGTGTCCGGGATGCCAAGTGCCGCATAGAGCCCAGGGTTGCGCGATGCCGTCGCAATTCTCTTGTAGAGAGTCGCGATGGTGGTTCGCCGGGGGTCCTTGCGGAAGAGACTGAAGATCACGGCTCTGCCCTTCCAAGCTTGTCAAAATCGTAGCCTCGGGTTACGCCATCACCATCCGTAGGCGCAAGCTTATCCGCGCCGCATTTCTGGAAGAACCGTACGATGCGTCGATATCATACTCTTTTGGTGCGCCTGGCTACTGCAACCGTTCTCGCCTCGTCCGTAGCCGCCTGCACGATGGGCGACGAGTTCCAACGCGGCTACGTCGTGGATGAGCGCGCCGTCGCTTCGGTGAAGAAGGGTATGAGCGCCGATCAGGTCCTCCAGACCCTCGGAACTCCTTCGACCGTGTCCACCGTCGGCAACCGCAACTGGTACTATATCAGCCAGAAATCCCGTCGCACGCTGCAGTTCATGGGCGAGCAGGTGGTCGATCAGCAAGTCACGGCCGTCTATTTCGACCAGGGTCTACGGGTCGAGCGCGTTGCCCTTTACGGCCTGCAGGACGGCAAGGTCTTCGACTTCATCAGCCGCACCACCCCGGCTGGCGGCGAGGAATCCAGCTTCCTCGGTCAGATCTTCAAGGGCATGACCAGCTTCAACCCGTTCGGCTGATCCGACAGCAGCACGAGAATTCGGGATGGCCGGGCTTTCGTCCCGGCCATTTTCTTTGCGTCCGCCAGCCAAAGAAGAAGCCCACGGCTCTCGCCGCGGGCTTGATGCTGTTTGACCGCGCTGCTCTTACGAATGTGCGAGGATCGCGAGGAGCAGCAAGGCGATGATGTTGGTGATCTTGATCGCCGGGTTCACGGCAGGGCCTGCCGTGTCCTTGTAGGGGTCGCCGACGGTGTCGCCCGTGACGGAAGCCTTGTGGGCGTCAGAGCCCTTATGGTGGGTTGTGCCGGAGGCATCCGTGAAGCCGTCCTCGAAGGACTTCTTGGCGTTGTCCCAGGCACCGCCGCCCGAGGTCATCGAGATGGCGACGAACAGGCCCGTGACGATCACGCCGAGAAGCATGGCGCCCACGGCCGAGAAGGCCTCGGACTTGCCTGCCACCCAATAGACGATGAAGTAGGTCACGATCGGCGCCAGCACCGGCAGGAGCGAGGGCACGATCATTTCCTTGATCGCGGCGCGGGTGAGCATGTCGACGGCGCGACCGTAATCGGGACGGTCGGTACCGGCCATGATGCCCGGCCTCTCGCGGAACTGACGACGCACTTCCTCCACCACCGAGCCCGCTGCCCGGCCAACCGCCGTCATGGCGATGCCGCCGAACAGGAACGGGATGAGGCCGCCGAACAGGAGACCGACCACCACGTAAGGGTTCGTCAGGGAGAAGTTCGGCGCCACGCCCTGGAAGTATGGGTATTGTGCCGCGTTCTGGGTGAAGTAGTTCAGGTCCGACGTATAGGCCGCGAACAGCACCAGGGCGCCAAGACCGGCAGAACCGATGGCATAGCCCTTGGTCACCGCCTTCGTGGTGTTGCCGACCGCGTCGAGAGCGTCCGTCGACTTGCGGACCTCCTTCGGCAGCCCGGCCATTTCAGCAATGCCGCCGGCATTGTCGGTCACCGGCCCGAAGGCATCGAGGGCCACGATCATGCCGGCGAGTGCCAGCATGGCCGTCACGGCGATCGCGATGCCGAACAGACCGGCGAGCTTGAAGGCCACGATGATGCCCGCGATGATGACGATGGTCGGCAGCGCGGTCGCTTCCAGCGAGACCGCGAGGCCCTGGATCACGTTCGTGCCATGGCCCGTCACGGATGCTTGTGCAATGGAGCGCACGGGGCGGAAGCCGACGCCGGTATAGAACTCCGTGATGACCACGATCAGCGCCGTCACGGCGAGACCGATGATCGCGCACCAGAACAGAGCCTGACCCGTGAAGTCGGCACCAGGAACTGCCCCAAAACCTATCATCTGCCACGTGACCACGGCAATTGCCGCCGCGGACAGGATGCCGGTCACGATGAGGCCCTTGTAGAGCGCGCCCATGATGGACTCGTTCTGCCCGAGCTTCACGAAGAAGCTGCCGATGATCGAGGTGACGATGCAGGCCGCGCCGATGGCGAGCGGATACATCAGCATGGTGTCGAGGGTCGCCTGGCCGGCGAAGAAGATCGCCGCGAGAACCATAGTGGCGACCACGGTCACCGCGTAGGTCTCGAACAGGTCGGCCGCCATGCCGGCGCAGTCGCCGACATTGTCGCCCACGTTGTCGGCGATGGTGGCTGGATTGCGCGGGTCGTCCTCCGGAATGCCGGCCTCGACCTTGCCCACGAGATCGCCGCCCACGTCGGCACCCTTGGTGAAGATACCGCCGCCGAGACGGGCGAAGATCGAGATCAGCGAAGCACCGAAGCCCAGGGCCACAAGGCTGTCGATGACCACGCGGTCGGAGGGGTTCAGGCCGGAGACGCGGGTCAGGTAGCCATAATAGAGAGCGACCCCGAGAAGGGCGAGACCGGCCACCAGCATGCCGGTGACGGCGCCCGCCTTGAAGGCGACGTCAAGACCGCCGCCGAGCGATTGGGTTGCGGCTTGGGCGGTGCGGACATTGGCCCGAACCGACACGTTCATGCCGATGAAGCCTGCCGCTCCGGAAAGAATGGCGCCGATGGCAAAGCCGATGGCGACCCGAATGCCGAGGAAGTAGGCGATGATGGCGAATAGAACGACGCCCACAACGGCAATAGTTGCGTATTGCCTGCGGAGATAGGCTTTCGCGCCTTCGGCAATCGCACCGGCGATTTCCTGCATGCGCTGAGAACCGGCGTCCCGCTTCATCACATCGCTAATGGCCCAAAAGCCATAGGCAATCGAAAGAAGGCCGCCCAAGATAATTAGGGTGAGTGCCATCATGCCATCCTTGTTATGGGAAAGCAGAAAGCCGCTCATCAAGGCCTGTTTCCTGACCTCGACCGGCCCCTACCCCCAGCGAACGTCATATTTGGTGGCAAAAAACTAGGCCGTTCGCAACAATCCTACCGACGCAACTCACAGGAAGGCCTTAATACTTTAAGCGGGTGCGATGCCCTTCGTCCTCTGCCGCCAAGCTAGCAGAATTAGAGCGACGATGACGGGCGGGAAGACCAGCCAGTTCACGCTTTCCCAGCCTCCGGCACTCAGCAGCTTCCCCGACGAGAACGAGGCGATGGCGACCGAGCCGAAGATGAGAAAGTCGTTGGCGGCCTGGACTTTGGCGCGTTCCTCTGGCCGGTAGCATTCGATCACCAGGACGGTGGCCCCGATAAAGCCGAAGTTCCAGCCGAGCCCAAGAAGGACGAGTGTTATCCAGAAATGCGCGATGCTGATGCCGGACAGGCCGATGATGGCCGAAAGAGCGATCAGCACGAGGCCGGTGGCCGTCACCCGTTTCTTGCCGAATCGGGCGATCAGGCGACCGGTGAAGAAGCTCGGCCCGAACATGGCCAGGATATGCCACTGGATGCCGAGCGCCGCCGCGCCGACCGGATGACCGCAGCCGATCATCGCCAGTGGCGCCGCCGTCATCATGAAGGTCATAAGGCTATAGGAAACGAGGCCAGAGACCGCCGCCACGATGAAACGGGGCTGGCGCACGATCTCGATCAGGGGCCGGCCACCGGCCTTCGTGGCGGCAACGCTGATGGGGGCTGGCCGCAGGAACGAAACGACGATCATTGAGAGCAGAGCCAGGGTTGCCTGCCCCAGGAAGGCACCGGCGAAGGGAGCGGCTTCGACCGCGTCCCGGGTCCAGATCACAGTCTGAGGCCCGATCACGCCTGCCACCAGGCCGCCTGTCATGACCCAGGAGATTGCCCTGGGCTTGAAGGCCTCGGAGGCCGCGTCGGTGGCGGCGAAGCGATAGCTCTGGTTGAACGAGCCGTAGCTGCCGATGATGAAGGTGCCGAGGCAGAACAGGACGAAACTGAACGAGGCGATGCCAAAGGCGGCAAGGCAACCGCCCGCAAGGCCGATTCCGGCCCCGATGATGTAGCCGATGCGCCGCCCTGCCTTGCGCATCAGCATCGCGGCCGGAATGGTGCCGAGAGCCAGACCGAGATTGAGCAGGCTGACCGGGAGCGTCGCCAATTCCTTGTTCGACGCAAGGGCTTGGCCGACGAGGCCGCCAAGCGACACCACGATGGCCGGGCTCGAGCCGCCGAGAGCCATGGCGGCCGCGAGAACCACGGCATTGTGCTTGGCGATGGCGTCGCTGGAAAATGCCTGGAAGGAAGTGTCAGAAATGCTGGTAGGAGCCGACATCGTAGCGTCTTTCGAGATCGTTCATCCGAAAGACCGGCAGATCTTGTCCTGAGACGACTCGGCCGATGACGGACAGGGTGATCCCGACGCTATCGGCCTCTTTCCGGAAACTGTCGAGATTCTTTTCCGGAACGCTGCAGAGAATCTCGTAATCGTCCCCGCCGGTCAGGGCGAGATCGAGCAGGTCGGGCGAAGCCTGGACAGCCCTCACCGCGGCGGCCGACAGCGGGACCTGATCCGCTTCGATGAGAGCGCTGACGCCACTCGCCCGCATCATCTTGGCGAGATCGCCGGCGAGACCGTCGGAGACGTCCATGGCGGCGCTGGCGTGGTTGCGCAGAGCTGCAGCGAGACGATGGCGCGGCCGGGGATGGAGATAACGGTCGGCCAGATGCGCCTTGTCTTCAGGCGAGAGACCCTCGGCCCAGGCCGGGGCGGAGCGGAGCGTCAGCCCGAGCGCCGCATCGCCGATGGTGCCGGTGACGCAGATGATATCCCCGACTTGCGCCGTAGTGCGCCGGACCATCCGACCCGCCGGCACTTCTCCGACAGCGGTCACGGAGAGGGTCAGGGGTCCCCTCGCCTTCACGGTATCGCCACCGAGGAGCGGGCAGGAGAAATCCCGGGACGCCTCTCCCAACCCAGCAGCAAAATCGGCAAGCCAGTTCTCCGTCCAGTCACCGGGCAGGGCAAGGCTGAGCAGGAAGCCGGCAGGGTCGGCGCCCTTGGCGGCGAGATCCGAGACATTCACCCCTAGCGCTTTCCGGGCAATGGAGCCGGGAGCATCCTCGGGCAGAAAGTGGACGTGCTCGACTAGCGCATCGACGGTGAGGACGAGATCGTGGCCGGGCTTCGGGGTGAGGCGGGCAGCGTCGTCCTTGAGGCCAAGGCCGCCTTCACCGGCGATGGGGGCGAAGAAGCGGGCGATCAGACTGTCCTCGCCGGGGCGTTCCTTCGAACTCATCGGCTGACAATCCCCGCCCGCATCGTCTTACCGCTTGCCCTGCCCGGCGGCCTTCTTTTCCAGCTCACCGGGGCGGACATCGCGGGTGACCTTGTCGAGCACCGCATTTACGAGGCCGGGCTCGTCCTCACCGTAGAAGCCGTGTGTGACGTCCACATATTCGGTGATGACGACGCGCGCGGGCACGTCCTTGCGGAACATCAGCTCATAGCCGCCCGCGCGCAGGATGGCCCGCAGCACCGCTTCGACGCGCTTCAGCGGCCAGTCGGTGGCAAGGGCATTGTCGATCTTCACGTCGATCTCGCGCTGGTTCTTGACCACGCCCGAGAGAATGTCGCGGAAGAAAGCGTTGTCCGACGGCTGGAACTCGATGCCCTCGACCTCACGGCCGATCCAGAAGGTCTCGAACTCGGCGAGCGCGTCGAGTACGGTTTTGCCCGACACGTCCATCTGATAAAGGGCCTGGACGGCAGCGAGGCGAGCGGCCGAGCGCTCTGCTGGCTTCGTCATGATCAGCCCTCCACGAGTTGGCGCTTGATGCGCAGGACAGCCAGAGCCGCGTCCACCGCTCCTCCGCCCTTATTCAATTCATTCACCTTCGCGCGGGTCCAAGCCTGCTCCTCATTCTCCACGGTGAGGATGCCGTTGGCGAGAGGAATGCGGCGCTCGACCGACAGGTCCATCAGGGCGCGAGCGCTCTCGCCGGCGACGATGTCGTAATGCCCGGTCTCGCCGCGGATGACGCAGCCGAGAGCCACGACGGCGTCGTAGGGCCTGCCGGCCTTCTCGGCGGCATCGAGGGCGATCGCGATGGTGGCCGGGATTTCGAGCGCACCGTCGAGCGTCAGCACATCCATGCTCGCCTGTGCCGCCTCGACCGCGCCTTTCGCGCCGCGCAGAAGCTCATCGGCGAGGTCATCGTAGAAGCGGGCTTCGACGATCAGGATGCGGGCGCCGGGGACCGGCAGACGGGGGTTTTTCGGCTTATCGGAAGGCGCGACCATGTGGCTCAAAAACCTTTATCAGTGTCGTCTCTCAATCGGAGTGCCCAGCCGATAAAGCGTTGGCAGCCCTCCTCCCCCTTGTGGGGAGGAGTTGGAGGTGGGGGTGTCAGCGTCACATTCTGAACGATTGGCGCTCACACCCCCACCCTGGCCCTCCCCACAAGGGGGAGGGAAACCCGCGCTGCATCCTTATCGGCCGGACCCTCAAGCTGAGGGCTATGTCAAGGAAAGTTAAACGTCCCTACTCCGCCCGGCGCGCATCCGCAAGCCGCGCGGCATAGCGCGCCATGAGATCGACTTCGAGATTGAGCTTGTCGCCCACCTGCCGCTCGCCCCAGGTGGTGACGGCGAGGGTGTGCGGGATGATGAGCACGGAGAACATGTCGTCGTTGACGGAATTCACCGTCAGCGACGTGCCGTCGAGGCAGACGGAACCCTTTTCAGCGATGAACGGGGCCAGCGCCGGCGGCGCCTTGATGGTGAAGCGGGCGGTCGGTCCCCATGGATCGTCGCCGGCGGTGATCGCTTCCTTGGCCACGATGGTGGCGATGCCGTCCACGTGTCCAGTGACGATATGGCCGCCGAGCTCGTCGCCGATCTTCAGCGAACGCTCCAGATTGACCTTGGTACCGGACTGCCAATCGCCCACGGTGGTGCGATCCAGGGTTTCGGCGGCGGCATCCACATCGAACCAGCAACCGCCCTCGCGTGGGCCGACAGCGACCACAGTGAGGCATGGCCCGCCACAGGCGATGGAGGCGCCGAGCGCAATGGTGGCGGGGTCGAAGGATGCATGGATGCGCAGGCGCTTCAGGGTTCCTTGAGCCCCCTCGGCGGTTGCAATCTCACCGACATCGGTGACGATACCCGTAAACATCAGGGTCTCTCCCAGAACATGAAAAGATCGGGGCCGATCTGCTCCTCGGCCCAGCCATCGAGAAGGTCCATGCGGTCCTGGAGCGACGGGCCGAGGGCCGGCGCATCGCCCTGCCCTCGGGCTGAGCGGCCGGTGATCAGGACCAGCTCATCGATAAGATCGGCCCCGGCGAGCGCATCCGCCAGTTCGGGGCCGCCCTCGCAGAAAATCTGTGTCAGGCCGCGTGTGCCGAGAAACTGCAACGCCTCCTCCAGCAAGACGCGGCCATCCGCACCCGCCGAGACCCGCAGGACTTCGACGCCCTGAGCGGTGAGCACTTTTTCCGCCTCGACCGGCGCCTCGACCGTCGTCACGATCCAGGTCGGGATGTCGTGTGCCCCAGAGACCACGCGAGCGGTTGGAGGCGTCCGCAGACTGGAATCGACAATGATGCGGATAGGCGAGCGGGCCTCAAGACCCGGCAGGCGCACATTGAGCAGCGGATCGTCTGCAAGAACGGTGCCGACCCCGACCATGATCGCATCGGCATGGGCGCGCATCAGATGGACTTTTGCATTGGCAATTTCACCGGTGAGCATCAGGCGCGGACCGTGGCGCGATCCGGCAAAGCCCTCGGTGCTGCGGGCAAGCTTCACCGTCACCGCGGGCCGCCCCTTGGTGACGCGGGTGATGTGACCACGGTGAAGCCTTTGACCTTCGCGGGCAAGGCATCCGGACGACATAGCAATGCCCGCCTGCGCGAAACGATCCCGTCCCTGCCCACCGGCAAAGGGGCTCGGATCGGATACGCTGACCACCAGCCGCTCGATCCCCGCGGCAACGATGAGATCGGTGCAGGATGCACCGTGATTGCTGCTGCTGCGGGCCGCGCAGGGCTCCAAGGTTACGTAAAGCGTCGCGCCCCTGGCCCGCTCGCCGGCAGCCCCCAGCGCCACCCGCTCCGCATGCGGCCTACCTCCGGGCTGCGTCGCGCCTTGAGCGACGATGACCGACGCGTCGCCGCTCTCATCCACGACGACCGCGCCGACCGACGGATTCGGCCAGGTCAGGCCGAGGTGGCGCTCGCCCAGGGCAATCGCCAAGCGCATGAAGCGCTCATCCTGACTGGCCCGTTCGGATTGCTGCCCTGTCGCCCCCGGAGAATTCATTGCTCGCTCGGGGCGCGCTTTTTCTTCGGCGGAGGCGGCAGATCGTCCTCTGACTCGCCCTCAGCCAGCTTGCCAAGAATCTCCTCGAAGTCCTTGGCCTCACGGAAATTCTTGTAGACGGAAGCAAAGCGGACATAGGCCACGTCATCGAGGCCCTTCAGCCCTTCCATGACGAGTTCACCCACCGTCTCGCTCGGCACCTCGCCATCGCTCATGCTTTCGAGCTGGCGCACGATGCCGTTGATCATCCGCTCGACCCGCTCGGGATCGACCGGACGCTTGCGCAGGGCAACTTCCACCGATTGTTGGAGCTTATCCCGGTCGAACGGCACCCGCCGGCCGGAGCGCTTCAGGACCGTCAGCTCGCGCAGTTGCACGCGCTCGAAGGTCGTGAAGCGACCGCCGCAATCCGGGCAGATGCGGCGGCGACGGATGGACGAGGAATCGTCCGTGGGGCGGGAATCCTTCACCTGGGTGTCCAGGCTCCCGCAATAGGGGCAACGCATAGATCAGCCCAAACCTCAGGTGTAAATCGGGAACCGGCGGGTCAGCTCGTGAACGCGCTGCTTGACCGATTCCTCAATTGCCGCGTTGGCCTCGTCGCCGTGTTTGGCGAGGCCATCGAGGGTCTCGACGATCAGCTCACCCACCTTCCTGAACTCGGCGACGCCGAAGCCGCGCGAGGTGGCAGCGGGGGTGCCGAGACGGATGCCGGAGGTCACCATCGGCTTTTCGGGGTCGAAAGGCACGCCGTTCTTGTTGCAGGTGATATGGGCGCGGCCAAGGGCTGCTTCCGCCGCTTTGCCGGTGAGCTTCTTCGGACGCAGGTCGACCAGCATCAGGTGGTTGTCCGTGCCGCCGGCCACGATGGCATAGCCGCCCTCCAGCATGGCGTCGGCCAGCACCTTGGCGTTGTCGACCACTGAGCGGGCATAGAGCTTGAACTCTGGACGCAGGGCCTCACCGAATGCGACGGCTTTCGCCGCGATCACGTGCATGAGCGGACCACCCTGGAGGCCGGGGAAGATCGCGGAATTGACCTTCTTGGCAATGTCCTCCTCATTGGTGAGGATCATGCCGCCGCGCGGGCCGCGCAGGGTCTTGTGGGTTGTAGTGGTGACCACATGGGCATGGGGGAACGGCGATGGGTGCGCGCCGCCGGCCACGAGGCCCGCGAAATGCGCGATGTCCACCATGAAGAAGGCACCGACCTCGTCAGCGATCTCACGGAAGCGGGCGAAATCCCAGAAACGGGAATAGGCCGAGCCGCCAGCCACGATCACCTTCGGCTTGTGCTCGCGGGCGAGGCGCGCGACCTCGTCCATGTCGATGATCTGGTCGCTCTCGCGCACCTTGTAGCTGACCACGTTGAACCACTTGCCGGACATGTTGACCGGAGAGCCGTGGGTCAGGTGGCCGCCGCAGGCGAGATCGAGGCCCATGAAGGTGTCGCCGGGCTTCATCAGCGCCATGAACACGGCCTGATTGGCCTGGGAGCCGGAATTGGCCTGGACGTTGGCGAACTTGCAGTCGAACAGGCGCTTGGCGCGCTCGATAGCAAGCTCCTCGGCCATGTCGACGAACTGGCAGCCGCCGTAATAGCGGCGGCCCGGATAGCCTTCCGCGTATTTGTTGGTCATCACCGAGCCCTGGGCCTCCAGGACGGCCCGGGAGACGATGTTCTCGGAGGCGATCAACTCGATCTCGTCGCGCTGGCGGCCGAGTTCGAGCCCGATGGCCCGGGCGATCTCGGGATCGCTGTCGGCGAGGCTCGCCGAGAAAAAGCTATTGGACAGATGGCTGCGTGCCGCTTCACTCGCGCTCATGGGTTAACCCTCGCCTTCCTGTGAGCCCGGCTCGAACCGGCCGCTCGGACTGAATTTGCCCAGGCCTTTATCATGGCTGGCTCAAGGGAGCCAACCCACGCTTGAGACATGTCTACTAAGCTTTTGAAATGCAACAGCCCGCCAGGGGCGGGCTGTCGGGAGCGTTGTCTCAGAATCTCAGTTCTGCAGGAACATCTCGGCGTCCGGCTCGGTCGGGGTGCGGCTCGCGACCGGGATGGCGTTGCCGAGGCCGTCCTTGTTGTAGATGTCGTCGCGGAACTGCACGAGGCCGTCCGGGGTCGCCCAGGCGGTGACATAGACCCAGTGGATCGGAACCGCCTGCGCCAGACGGGCGTCGATGCGCTCACCGGACTTGAAGGTCGCGTCGATCTGCTCGCGGGTCCAGCCCGGGGTGTCCTTCAGGAGCCACTCGATGTAGTCGCGCACGTTCTGGATGCGGATGCAGCCCGAGGAGACGAAGCGGAAATCGTCACCGAAGATACCCTTGGAGGGCGTATCGTGCATGTAGACGCCGTGCTGGTTCGGGATGTTGATGCGCACGAAGCCCATGGAGTTCAGGTCGCCGCCCGGATCCTGGCGGAAGCGATAGCGGGTCGCCTCGTCCGAGAACCAGTTGATCTGGCTGGAGGGAACCTCCTGCCCGGCCGCATTGAAGATGCGGATCCTGTTCTCGGTGAGGTAGTTCGGCTCCTTCTGCATCTTCGGAATGAGGTCCTTTTTGACCACCGAGGCAGGAGCCGTCCAGAACGGGTTGAAGTTGATCTCGACGACCTTGGAATTGAGCAGCGGCGACTGACGGTCGATCTTGCCGACGCCGGCGGCGTGGCGGGTGTGGACGACGCCGCCCTCCACCGTCTCGACGAGAGCGGCGGGGATGTTGGCGACGATGTATTTGTTCGTCAGTCCGGAGGCGAGGCTGCGCAGGCGAGCCACGTTGATCTCAAGCTGGCGGATGCGCATCTCGACCGGCACGTTCATGGCAACGACGGTCGGGCCAGTCATGGTGCCGGTGGAGCTGATGCCGTGGCGGGCCTGGAAGCGGCGTACGCCGGCCTCGACGTAGGAATCGAAGATCGGCGATTCGCCGGCTGTCTGGTCGAGATCGCCGGTAACGATCAGGCGCTGGCGCAGCGCGATGACGGCCGGGCTCTTCGAGCCGATGCGCAGGCCCTGGACGCCCTGGACAGGCTGCCAGCCGCCGCGGGCGGCGATGTTGCGGTAATACTCGATCATCTGCTCGGTGGCAGCGAGCGACTCGGCCGAGACCATCGGGGTCGAGGTCCGCTGCACGCGGGTGCGGGAGACTGCCTCGTAGTTCTGCGACCACTCGGCCTGGCTCTGCGCGAATTGCTGGGCCAAGGCTCCGGTAGCCGGCGTGAAGATCAGGGCGAGCGATCCGGTCAGGAGGGTACGGCGAGAGAACATGAGCGCAGGCTCTTCCCGGTTAGATGTTGTCGACTGTGGAAGCGGCGGACGAATATCCGCATCTGCCCCCTCTCCCAGCGATAAGTGCCGGGATAGGATTAAAGAACGGTATCGAAAACGAGGAACATCGGGGCCGTTTTATGGCAAACGGGCCTGTCCGGAGTTTCTCGAGCCTCGGAACCGCCTTCGGCGCCTATGTAACTTTGAACTGTGCTCTTGAGGATACACTTCTGCGTGAGGAGCTTGGCCGTTCCGCAGCCGCCTCAGTGGTTCTCCTGAGCCGCCAGCCATGACATGCCGAGATAGACGGTCATCAGCGTCAGGAAGAATGCCACTGTCATGACGCCGCCGGAGACGATCCCTGGGAAAAATGCCGCGAGAATCAGGTGGCTCATGATGGCGAGCAGCCACATGATGCCGCCCCAAGTGCTCGCCATCCAAAGGCCGACCGCCGCGATCAGGTCGATCAGGGCGAAGTAGATGATGGTGGCCTGATAGCCCGTCGAGCGTGCCTCGAACTGGCCGATGGGGGTCCAGATGCCCAGGATTACGGCCCAGGCGCTCAGGCCCTTCATGATCCAGAGGATCGCCAGGACCCGCATGAACCAGGTGAGCACGAAGCTCCAGCGCATGATGGTGGGCGCGACGGGACGCTCCTCGATGCGATCGGACAGATACTCCCGCGCCGCAGTGGATGAGCTTTGGCTGCCGTTGCGTGCCATCAGGCGATCTCCAGGTCCCGGTCGCCGAGGCTGGCGAAGTGACGGTTGATGATGGCCCTGTCCACCTTATCCAGGGAAGCGGGCTGCCAGCGCGGCTGGTTGTCCTTGTCTATCAGGACTGCCCGCACACCCTCATAGAAGTCATGGCCATCGCCGATCCGGGACACGATACGGAACTCGGTCTTCATGGCCTCCTCGAAATCCATGGACGTTCCGCGGCGGACCTGCTCGAAGGCGAGATTCATACTGGTCGGCGATTTCGCCCGCATGCCTGCGGCGGTCTTGGCGGCGAACTCTGACCCGTTTGCCGCAGCCTGGTCGAGGCGGGCCAGGATCTCGACGACGCTATCGGCGGAGAAGCAGGAATCGATGATCTCCCTCTCAGTCTCCAGCGGAGCCTGATCGGGATCGGTCGCGACCCGGGACAGGGCCACCTCGACGGGATCTCCGGCGATCAGCGCCTCGCGCAATCCCTCGATATTTCCGCTCGGAACCGCATGGGTCGCAAGCCCCAGCATCATCGCATCGGCGCGTTTGACCCGCTCGCCTGTGAGGGCAAGATACATGCCAGTCTGCCCCGGCAGACGCGGGAGCGCATAGGTCGCGCCGACATCAGGGAAAAACCCTATGCCGACCTCGGGCATGGCGAAGAGATAGCGGTCGCCTGCGATCCGATAGGCGCCATGCAGCGACACGCCGACACCGCCGCCCATGACGATCCCGTCGATGAGGGAGACATACGGCTTTGGATAGCGCTTGATGGCAATGTTGAGCTGATATTCCTCGCGCCAGAAGGCGAGCGCCTCCTCGCGCCTTCCGGCCTTGAGGTCCTCGGTGAGCTGCCGGATGTCGCCACCGGCGCAGAAGGCCTTCTCGCCCGCGCCCTGGACGACGATCCGCGTGACGGAGGGGTCCTGCGCCCAGGCATCGAGCGCCCGGCGGATCTCGCGCACCATGTTCAGGGTCAGAGCGTTGAGCGCCTTCGGACGGTTGAGCGTGATGAGACCCGCCTCGCCCTGCTTCGCGCAGAGAACTTCAACGCTCTCGTCCATGGAACACTCCTTCATCTCGCTGCGGCTTAAAACAAGGCGCAGGCTAGCCGTCAATGGACACAGTGTCATTCGCGGAAGGACGCGGAGCTGAGAGGAAGGGACCGCACCCACGCGCTCGGCGCTATGATCCTCTTCCCTCGCCTTCGGCTCGCCCAAGGGTGACACCCCACGTCAGCCGTCAATGTATGGCTGGTTTGAGGGCAATTTCACATGGATTGGGCCGAACTGCGACCTCGAGCCCTTTTTTAGAGCGTTTTAAATGTGCTAACCCTCTTGGCCTCCGCCGGCGCATCGAAGCTGGCATTGGATGAGGATGATGTCGAAACTGTCGCCGTTCCCCCGCCGCACCTCGGATGAAGCTCCCTCTTCCTCCCTGAACCTGTCCCACCGCCTGCGACGCAACCGCAAGGCCGAGTGGTCGCGGCGGCTGGTGCGCGAGAACGTGCTGACCGCGAACGACCTGATCTGGCCGATCTTCATCGTCGAGGGCGCCAGCGGGCGCCAGCCTGTGACGTCCATGCCCGGCGTCGAGCGCCTCACCATCGGCGAGGCGGTGCGCGAGGCCGAGCGGGCAGCGTCTCTCAACATTCCCGCCATCGCGCTCTTTCCCTACACCGATCCTTCCTTGCGCGATCCGACTGGGTCCGAGTCGCTCAACAGCCGCAATCTGGTCTGCCGCGCGGTGCGCGAGATCAAGAAGGCCGTGCCGAATATCGGCATCATCTGCGACGTCGCGCTCGATCCTTATACGAGTCACGGCCATGACGGCGTGATGGACGGCGATCGCATCCTCAACGACGAGACGGTCTCTCTCCTGGTGCGTCAGGCTGTGCTCCAGGCGGAGGCGGGAGCCGACATCATCGCCCCATCCGACATGATGGACGGGCGCGTGGCCGCCATCCGCGAAGGTCTCGACGAGGCCGGCTTCCAGGACGTGCAGATCATGGCCTATGCGGCGAAATACGCCTCCGCGTTCTACGGGCCGTTCCGGGACGCCATCGGCACCAGCGCGACGCTCGTCGGCGACAAGCGCACCTACCAGATGGATCCGGCGAATTCCGACGAGGCCATGCGCGAGATCGCCCTCGATCTCGAGGAAGGCGCGGATATGATCATGGTCAAGCCCGGCCTGCCCTATCTCGACATCGTGCGCCGCGCAAAGGACACCTTCGCCGTTCCGACCTTCGCCTACCAAGTCTCCGGCGAGTATGCCATGATCCAGGCCGCAGCCGCCAACGGCTGGATCGACGGAGAACGGGCGATGATGGAAAGCCTTCTGGCCTTCAAGCGTGCTGGCGCGGACGGCATCCTTACCTATTTCGCCCCCCAGGTTGCGGAAAAGCTGAAAAATCAGGGCTGAAAGCCGACGCCAATAGCGAAGACCCCGTTTCGTGACAGGCTCACGGCTCATCAGGATCTGGTGCTTCACCGCTGTCCTATCGAGCCTGAGTCTTTTGGCGGCTTGCGGGATCTCCATCGATGCGGAGCAGGCGCGAGTGTGCCGCTCCGCCCTGCCCGCTCTCAATCCCGACGCGGCGATCACCGTTGAACGGGTGCAGACCGGCCCCGTGCCGAGAAGCCTGCGGGTCGATTACCTGGCCCATTATCCGGACCGCCCGATCCTGGAACGCTTCGCGATCTGCCATTTCGTGGCAGAGGGACTTTCTCCCAACAAGACTGAGCTGGTGGGCCTCGCGACCGAGGAAGGACCGCTCTCCGGCGCCAGTCTCTATCTCCTGAAGCGCTACTATCTCGACACACCGGAGGGAGCTGCCGGCGATCCGGGAAGCCAGCCGGCCGCCGACGTGATCGAGATCCCGATGGATGTCGCATATTGGTTGCAACAGATCCTGGTGAGCCTGCCGCGGACGGCGATCTATGCCCTGCTGTCAGTCGCCTTCGCCCTCGTGTTCGGGCTGAGCGGACGGATCAATCTGGCCTTCGGAGAACTGGCGGCGATCGGCTCGGCGGCGACGATTGCCGGGGCCTCGATCATGCTGGGCTTCGGCGCGAGTTCGCCCGTTCTCGGCCTTGCGGCGGGTCTTGCCGCCTCTCTCTTTGCAGGCGCGATCCACAGCGCGGTCGGCGGCTACTTCACCATCGGCCGCATCGTCAGCACCAGCCCGCAGCCGAGCCTGATCGCGACGGTGGGCCTCTCCCTGTTCCTGATGGAATACCTGCGCCTCGTGCAGAGCCCCGTGACAGTCTGGCTGCCGCCCATCTGGTCCGAGGCCTGGCCTCTCTTCCGCGCCCAGAATTTTCTCGTCAGTCTGACACCGATCACGGTAATCACAGCCGGCATCGGTCTGATCGCGGCCGTAAGCCTCCTTTGGCTCGTCCAGGCAACGAGCTTCGGACGAGCCTGGCGTGCTTATGCGGACGATGCCCTTGCAGCAGCCCTCATGGGCGTCAACGGCCCTCGCCTTCTGATCCAAACATTGGCGCTTGCAGGAGCCATGGCGGGTCTCTCGGGGATGCTGATTGTTGCGCAGTATGGGGGCTTGGGCTTCGCCGGCGGCTTCCAATACGGTCTTAAGGCGCTGATTGCCGCCATCATCGGCGGTATTGGCTCGATCCCCGGCGCGATGTTAGGAGGTTTCGCGGTGGGATTGTTCGAGACCCTGTGGTCGGCATATCTCCCCATCGAAGTGCGCGACATGGCGCTTTATGCGGCCCTCGTCGTATTCCTGATCTTCCGGCCCGGCGGATTGCTGGGCTTCAAGGATCCGACACCAAGACCCGTTTAAGGGCGTATAGTAAGATTTCGGAGGACAATGTGGCCGATTACGCCATCACCATCGAGGATGTGAAGCGCGCAGCAGAGACGATCGAGGGCAAGGTCCTACGGACGCCCCTCGTGCCGGCCCCTCGCCTGTCGCAGTTGACCGGCGCGACGGTGTTCGTGAAGCACGAGAACATGCAGCCGACCGGTTCCTTTAAGGAGCGCGGCGCCGCCACGAAGCTGGAGAGTCTCTCCGAGGCTGAGCGCAAGCACGGTGTCATCGCCATGTCGGCGGGCAACCATGCCCAGGCGGTCGCCTACCACGCACGCCGCCTCGGCATTCCCGCCACCATCGTGATGCCGGAAGGCACACCCCTGGTGAAGGCAGAGAACACCCGCTCCTATGGCGCCCGGGTCATCCTGGAGGGCGAGACACTCTACGAATCCGCCGCCCGCGCCCGCGCAATTGCCGATGCGGAAGGGCTCATCTTCGTCCATCCCTATGACGACCCGAAGGTCATGGCGGGCCAGGGCACCATCGCTCTGGAAATGCTGGCCGACGCGCCTGATCTCGACCAGATCGTGGTTCCCATCGGCGGCGGCGGGCTGATCTCCGGCATCACGATCGCCGCGAAGGCGCTGAAACCGTCCATCGAGATCGTCGGCGTGGAGGCCGCCCTCTACCCGTCCTTCCGCAATGCCATTCTCGGCGAGAACCGTCCCATCGGCGGCGCGACCCTGGCGGAGGGCATCGCGGTGAAAACCGTAGGCCAGTTGCCCCTGCCCATCGTGCGCGATCTCGTGTCCGAGATCCTCCCGGTCGAGGAGGCGCTGATCGAGCGCGCGGTCAATGCCTATGCCACCCTGCAGAGGACGATGGCGGAGGGCGCGGGCGCTGCGGGCCTCGCCGCCATGCTGGCAGAGCCTGAGCGGTTCCAGGGCAAGCGGGTCGGTCTCGTGCTCTGCGGCGGCAACATCGATGCGCGGATCCTGGCCTCTGTTATGGTACGTGAGCTGGAGCGGGACGACCGGATCACTTCCTTCCGCATCACCTCCCATGACAGGCCCGGTTTCCTGGGGCGCGTGGCGAGCCTTCTCGGCAATCTGGGCGCCAATATTCTTGAGGTCTCACACGGGCGCCTCTTCCTGGACGTGCCGGCCAAGGGCGTTTCCATCGACATCACTATCGAAACACGGGACAGACAACATACATTGGAGGTGTTCGAGGCCCTTGCGGCGGAGGGGCTCGCACCGCAGCGGATCGAATCCCGCAGCCTGCCCGAGACCGCCTTTTGAGGAGAGACCGATGGTCAACCGACCGTACCCGCCGACGCTGAACTACCCGTCCTACGAGTTGGACACCCGTTTGACGGAAGGCGTCATCTCCCGGCGCTTCTGGGCCTATCTGATCGATCTGGTCGTGATCGGACTCTGGGTCGTGCTGATTTCCATCGCCATCTTCTTTCTGGGAATCATCACGCTTGGTCTCGCCTGGGGGCTGTTCTTCGCCCTGCCGCTCACGGCCCTGATCTTCATCTTCTACAACGCCTTCACCATCGGCGGAGCGTCCCAGGCAACGGTCGGAATGCGCACCATGGGCCTGCGCGTGATCAACCCGCAGACTGGCAGAGGCGTCTCGCCGCTCGCTGCAGCCGTGCATGCGCTGTTCTTCTATGTGGCGATCTCGACCTTTCTGCTCTGGGCCTGCGACGTGCTCGTCGGCTTCGTCCGGGATGACCGGCGCTTCATCCGCGACCTGCTGACTGGCATGATGGTCGTGCGGGCGTAAGCCATCGGACTCCACCGTCGCCGCCGGCCTTGTGCCGATGACCCTGGTGAGAGAAGCGCTACGGTGTCGTTCCCGGCCGGAGCGAAGCGGGGGCTCGAGTCTTTTCGGAAACAAAGCCCTGTGACATTCCCCCTTCTTTTCCTGGACGTTGCGGACACCAATGTTATCCTTGAGCGTTGATGAAGCGCTCAAGGTTTCTCCACAGGGCAATCCCGCTTGACGAGCCAGCCACGCGACGCACCGCAATTCTACCTCACCTCTCCCTCCGCATGCCCCTATCTGCCGGGTAAGGAGGAACGCAAAGTCTTCACGCATATCGTGGGGCGCCGCGGCCGTGAGCTGAACGAGATCCTCACACAGGGAGGATTCCGCCGGTCGCAGACCATCGCCTACCGACCAGCCTGCGACGCATGCCGTGCCTGCGTCTCGGTTCGCGTGCTCGTGGACGAGTTCGAGCCGTCAGGCAACTTGAAGCGGGTTTTGAAGGACAACGCCGATCTCATCGGCGCCGCCCTGCCCAACCGCCCGACATCGGAGCAATACTCGCTTTTTCGACGCTACGTCGATGCGCGCCATGCCGATGGGGGCATGGCTGACATGACGGTGCTCGACTATTCCATGATGGTCGAGGATAGCCACGTGGACACGAAGGTGATCGAGTATCGCCGGCGCGGAATCGATAGCGGCATCACCGGCAAGGGATCGGGCGACCTGATCGCCGTTGGCCTCACCGACGAGATGAGCGACGGACTCTCCATGGTCTACTCGTTCTATGAGCCGGAGATGCACGACCGCAGTCTCGGCACCTTCATGATCCTCGACCATATCCGCCGCGCGAAGGCGATGGGTTTGCCCTACCTCTATCTCGGCTACTGGGTCGATGGCTCGAAGAAGATGGGCTACAAGGCCCGCTTCAAGCCACAGGAGCGGTTGATGGCGCATGGATGGGTGCGGGTGGATTGAACGCGCACGGCGGGTCAATCGTCAACCGCGTCATCCCGGACGGCATCGGCCGATCCGGGATCGTCTGGCGAGTGTGACGCTTGAAACTCCGCGCTGTCGTTCCCGCGTAGGCGGGAATCCATAACCGCCGACGGTGCCGAACTGGTCGACGGCCGTGTTTATGGATTCCAGGCTTCGCTTTGCGGCCCCGGAATGACAGTGTTTTATTCTGATGGCGATCCCGGATCGGCTCACGCCGTCCGGGATGACCGCTTGTGAAACTTACTCCCCGAACCTGTTCGACTTGGGGAAGCCCTTCGGCGGCAGGCGGCCGGCTTCGGTGCGATCGCCCATCCAGTCGCGCAAATCTTCCTTGGCGACCGTCCAGGTACGACCCGAGGTGTCCTTCCAGGTCAGTCCTTCCTTCAGCTTGAAGACCTTGGCGTCGGAGACGCCGCCGTCCTTGTAGCGCTGGAGGCGCACGCCCTTGCCGCGCGTCATTTCCGGCACCTGCTTCGCAGGGAAGATCAGCAGCTTGCGGTTCTCGCCGATGATCGCCACATGATCGCCCTCGGCCTCGGTGCACACCACCATCTTGGCGGGCGCGTCGAGGTTGAGGATCTGCTTGCCTTTCCGGGTATTGGCCGTGATGTCGTCGGTCGGCACCACGAAGCCGCGACCATCGGTGGCGACTACCAGCAGCTTCGAGCCCATCTTGTACGGGAAGGCCGCGATGAAATCGGCACCCTCCTCCAGATCGACCATGAGGCGGATCGGATCGCCGAAGCCACGCCCGCCGGGGAGCTTGGAGGCATCGAGGGTGAAGAAGCGTCCGTTATCCGCCACCACGACGATCTTCGACGTGGTTTCGGCGAAGAAGGCGGTTTTCAGCGCATCGTCGCCCTTGAACTGCACGCCGGACAGATCGGCCTGGTGGCCCTTCATGGCGCGGATCCAGCCCTTCTCGGACACGATGACCGTGATCGGCTCGCGCTCGATCATCGCCTCCGCGAAATCGATGTCGGAGGTATCCGGAGCCTCGGCGAAAGAGGTGCGGCGCTTGCCGAGCGCCGTATCCGGCCCGAAGGTCTTGCGGACCTCCTTGATCTCACCCGCGATGGTCTTCCACTGTACCTTCTCGGAGCCCAAAAGCTCTTCGATCTTGGCCTTCTCGTCCTGCAGATTCTTTTGCTCGCGCTTGAGCTCCATCTCCTCGAGCTTGCGCAACGAGCGCAGGCGCGTGTCGAGGATGGCGTTGGCCTGGATCTCGGTGAGCTGGAAGACGCGCATCAGCTCCTGCTTCGGCTCGTCCTCCTCGCGGATGATTTTGATCACTCGGTCGAGGTCGAGATAGACGATGAGCAGACCGCCCAAGATCTCCAAGCGCCTGTCGATGGCAGCCAACCGGAAGCCGGAGCGGCGGATCAGCACCTCGCGGCGATGATCGAGCCATTCCCGCAGGCATTCCGCGAGGCTCAACACCTTCGGCACCTTGCCGCCGGCGAGCACGTTCACGTTCATCGGAATGCGGCTCTCGAGCTCGGTGAGCTTGAAGAGCGATTCCATCAGGATGATCGGATCGACCGTCTTTGCGCGCGGTTCAAGCACCACGCGGATATCCTCTGCCGATTCATCGCGCACGTCGGCGAGGAGCGGCAGCTTCTTCTCCTGCAGCAGTTCCGCAATCTTCTCGATCAGGCGGGACTTCGGCACCGAATACGGGATCTCGGTGACAACGATCTGCCAGTTGCCGCGACCGAGATCCTCCTTCGCCCAGCGCGCACGCACGCGGAACGAACCGCGGCCGGTGCGATAGGTCTCGGCCATGGCGGCCGGCGTGTCGACGATGATGCCGCCGGTCGGCAGGTCCGGGCCCGGCACATACTGCATCAGTTGCTCGGAGGTCGCATTCGGCTTCGAGATCAGATGCAGAGCAGCGTCGCAGAGTTCGGCGGCGTTGTGCGGCGGGATCGAAGTCGCCATGCCGACCGCGATGCCCTGCGAACCGTTGGCGAGCAGGTTCGGGAAGGCCGCCGGGAGCACCACCGGCTCCTCGTTAGTCTGGTC
This sequence comes from Microvirga sp. VF16, assembly GCF_016864375.1. GTDB lineage: Bacteria > Pseudomonadota > Alphaproteobacteria > Rhizobiales > Beijerinckiaceae > Microvirga. The sequence goes on from NZ_CP069354.1 coordinate 3,128,476, forward strand.
GTAGGTTTCACGGAAATCGACCGCGTCCTCGTCGATGCCCTCCAGCAGCAGCCGCGCCACTTCCGTCAGCTTCGCCTCGGTGTAGCGCATGGCCGCGGCGTTATCGCCATCGATATTGCCGAAATTGCCCTGCCCGTCCGCCAGCGGGTAGCGCTGGGCGAAATCCTGCGCCATGCGCACCAGGGCATCGTAGATCGACTGGTCGCCGTGCGGATGGAACTGACCCATCACGTCGCCGACGATGCGGGCGCATTTCTTCGGCGCCGATTTCGGGTCGAGCCGCAGGAGGCGCATGGCGTGCAGGATGCGGCGGTGAACGGGCTTCAACCCGTCGCGCGCGTCCGGCAGCGCCCGGTGCATGATGGTGGAGAGCGCATAAGCGAGATAGCGCTCCTCCAGGGCATCCTTGAGATTGATGTTCTCGATCTCGCCGCCTGCCGGTGGATTGACCGGTTTACCCATAACTCGAAATCCTCAATAGCGAATCGCTTCTTATCATCTGAAACGAGAACATAACAGAAACAAACCTTATTCGTCCCCAGCCGTAGCCAGTGCGACGAAACGCGCCCGTTCCTCCGGCGCCCTCTGCCCGTGCGGGACGAAGACGTTCTGATGCAGGAAGAAGTCCGTGAGCGCAAATCCGGCCCGGATTTCCTCTTCGCCTGGCCGGTTGGACCGGCTCTGACCGATCAGGAAGCCCGGAAGCTTGAGCAGACGGTCCTTATAGGGTTCTCCCGCCGTGGCGGAAACCGCCCGCCCGCTCTTCGGCGAGACATAGGTGAGATCCCGCTCGCTGCCTGTGGCGGCGCAGCTTGTGAGATCCAGGCCGAAGCCGAGTTCGGTCAGCATGGCAAGCTCGAACCGCACAAAGAGCGCCGGCGCGAGACCTTGATCGTCCAGGTGGTCGACCAGCACGATCAAGGTCTCGTAGAGAGCAAAATGCGGATCGCGTTCCGGGAAATAGCGCAGCAGGTGCGCCAGGGTTGCGAGGCCATAGAGAGCCATGGAGGAGCCCATGAGGCGTGCGGCCCGCAGATTCAGACCCTCGACCTGATAGGTCCCGAGATGCTCGTCGAGCCTCGCCCGCCAGGTCACGTGGACGGTATTTCCCGGCTGGAGGACGGGCTGCAGGGTCTTCGAGCGGCCGCCATGGACGAGCCCAAGATGGCGCCCGTGCCCGCGGGTCATCAGCTCGAGGATGATGCTCGTTTCCCCATGTTTGCGGACGCCGAGAACGACGCCTTCATCAGTCCATTGCATCCGTCTCGGTTGCCTTCGGCGAGAGTGCTTCCTGAACCTCTGATGTAAGCATTCAGGCGGCATTCATCCATATCTTTCAATGATATCCGCGAACTTCTAAAATTCTGTTTCAAACGCAGAATCCCGCCCTTTTGCGGAACAAACCCCGCCCATCGTCATTGTCGATGACTTTAATCTGCCAAGTGATGAATTGAGGATCATGAAGCTCTCCGGTCTGTTTCTTGCGAGTACCGCCCTTCCCCTGATGCTGCTGCCGGTCCAAGTCTCGGCCTTCCAGCCAACACCCGCAACATCTCTCGTCGTGGCCCAGGCCGGTCCTGGAACCGATGAGGAATTGCCGCCCGGTGTCCGCCCGAGACGACCGGGACAGGACGGCGAACGTGGGGAACGCGGCGCGCGCCCAGGTCAGGAGCGCCGGCAGGGCGGACAGGATCAGGGCGGCCCCGGCCCGTCCGAGGAGCGCGGCCAGCGTCCGCCGCGCGGAGCCGGCCCCGGCGGCCAGGGAGCCGATGAAGGCGCACCACGCCCCCGCCGCGAGCCCGGCCCACCGTCGGAGCGCCCGACATCGCCCTCTGATGCCGCCCCGGCACGGCCGCAGCGCCCTGCCGCCCAAGAGCGCGATCAACGGCCAGCCGAGCGCCCGCAACCGCAGGCTCCCACCGGCCAGAGCCGTCCGGCCACACCCCCACCGGCCGCCCAGCCAGCTACTCCCCCGACTCCGGCGCAGCAGCGACCGGCCGAACGTGAGAGGCCCGGACGCTCCGACAATGCCGAGAGCCCCGACCGCCTGCGCGGCCAGCGGCCGACACAGGAGCAGCCCGGTAGGCCGATTCCACCGGCAACGCCTCCTGCTGCTGCGCAGCCTGCCCCTTCAGCGCCTGCTCCCGCAGCCCCACCTGCGACCCGCGCCCAGCCAACACCTCCTCCTTCGGCCCCTGCCCAGCAGTTCCCCGCGCAGAGACCATCTCAGCAGGCAGCTCCCGGCCGAGCCGAGCCGCTCGATCCGTCGCCGGTCCGCATCGACGATCTGCGCAGCCAGCGCCGTGAGCGGCGCGAAGGCAACCGGGTCATCATCGAGGAGCCCGGCAACCGCACCATCATCCGCGAGGGCAATCAGGTCATCATCCGCAGCGACGAGAACGAGCGTTTCCGCCGCACCTATCGCGATGCGGACATCCGCACCGAGCGGCGCGGTGCCGATGAAGAGGTCACCATCGTGCGCCGTCCCGACGGTTCCGAGATCGTCACCGTTCGTGACTCGGATGGCAATCTCGTGCGCCGCGTGAGGCGCGAGCCCGCCGGCCGCGAAGTCGTTCTCATCGAGAACCAACGCCGCGGCATCGACCGGCGTCCCGGATACGGCTACGTGGAGGAGGAGGTGATCCGGCTGCCGCCTCCGGTGGTCCGTATCCCGCGTGAAAGATACATCGTCGAGACGGAACGCGCGTCCGAGGCGGACATCGTTGAGGCCTTCACGGCTCCGCCGGTGGAGCGCATCGAACGGGCCTATACCCTCGACGAGGTGCGTCGAAGCCAGCCCCTGCGCGAACGCATGCGACGTGTGGACCTCGACACGATCACCTTCGAGTTCGGTTCATGGGAGCTTCCGGACGATCAGATCGGCTCCATGTCCGGCATCGCCCGCGGCCTGCAGGAGGCCATCTCCCGCAATCCGAACGAGATCTTCCTCGTGGAGGGTCACACGGACGCGGTCGGTTCGGACGAGGACAACCTGACCCTGTCCGACCGCCGTGCGGAGACCATCGCGACGATTCTGACGCAGCGCTACCAGATCCCGGCCGAAAACCTGACCACGCAAGGCTACGGTGAGCAGTATCTGAAGGTGAGTACGCAGTCGCCGGAGCGCGAGAACCGCCGCGCAACGCTGCGCCGGATCACCCCGCTGCTGCAGGGCCAGAACCAGCAGTAAATCGCAGGGCCGGGAGGATTTCATCCTCCCGGCCCATTCTGGGGCAGTCACTCCGAAAGACCGGCCCGCTGTAGGCCTTCCGCGAAACGGCCCAGAACCTCCTTGCTGAAGGCCAGAGACTCGCAGATGTCCGCGATCCGGATGCCCGGGTAGCTCCTGACCAGATCGCCCACACGTTCTCTCGCCTTGTCGAGATCGCCGGCCCATGCATGGGACGGGGCCAGCGTCCGGCAGATCCAGGTTGCGCTCGGCTTCGCGTTCAGTGCCTTCTCCTGCCATTGCGCAGCCTGGTCGTAGCGCCTTGCAATGAAATGGGCACAGCCGATCCCCATCTCGCAATTGAATGCCATCGGATCAAAGGGACTCAAGCGAAGCGAGCGCTCGAAATGCTCGATCGCGACCTCCGGATTGTCCCGGTAGTTGTGCAGCCACCCACTCCGGTTCCAAGCCCAGGCTGAGTTCGGGTCGAGAGAAAGTGCACGATCCAGCATGGATGCGGCGCGCTGATGTTCCCGCGTGATCGTCAACGCGGCACCGAGCACAGTCAGGATGAACGGATCGTCATGGGCAATCGCCGCAGCAGCTTGCGCCTGACGCAAAGTCTCACGCTTATCTTCCTGCACATTCTTGGACCAGTTGTAGACAATCTGCTGCCCCCGGCACCACGCAGCGAGAGAGAGCGCAAGCGGATAACCAGGATCGAGAAGGAGAGCCTTATCGAGAAGCCGCGTTGCCTCCTTGTTGGCCTCGCACTCCAGCGCCCAGACGTAAGGCAGGGATCGCATGACAAGATCGTAGGCGTCGAGGTTCTCGGGCCGTTTGCGCCTTGCCCGTTCAATTTCGGCAGCCCGGATGGAGGGCTGGATTGATCCGACGACACTGGCTGTAATCTGATCTTGAAGATCGAATACATCCGCTATCACGCCATCGTAATGCTCGGCCCAAAGATGCATCCCGCTGACGGCATCAACCAGCTGCGCGGTGATGCGGATTTTCTTGTCGGACCGCCTGACACTACCTTCGAGCACATACCGCACGCCCAGCTCACGCCCGATCTGTGAAACGCTTACGTTTCGGCCTTTATAGGCATAGGCTGAGTTCCGAGCGATGACGAAGAAGGATTTGAAGCGTGACAGGGCGGCGATGATGTCCTCAACGATGCCGTCTGCAAAATATTCCTGCTCGGGATCCTTGCTCAGATTGACGAAGGGCAGGACTGCGATGGATGGTCTGTCCGCATAGGAAGAGACGGATCGAGGCTCAGCCGACAGCGCCGATGGATTCAGCCCTTCCAGGAGGCAATAAACCTTGATGGGCCTGCCGATGTTCTTGAACCGATATTCCCCCCGATCCTCGAACTCGTAGGAGAGCTTGTCCCTCACCTCCTCGTGGACTTTTCCCGACAGACAGATGCCCCCCCGGCAATGCCATCTTCTGTAGGCGTGAGGCGATGTTCACGCCGTCACCGAAAATATCTCCGTCCTCCTCGATGATGATGTCGCCAAGGTTGATCCCAATCCTCAACTGGAGGGGTTTGGCACGCTCTCCGCCAGATGCTTGGGAAACTGCCTCCTGAAGAGCTACGGCGCAGCGAACGGCTTCGACGGGGCTTGAGAATTCGCAGAGAAATCCGTCCCCGATAGTTTTTACCAAACGACCATGATGGGCACGGATCCTCGGCTCGATGATCTGGCGCCGCAGCTCCCTGAGACGGGCGAGAGTCCCCTCCTCATCTTTGGACATGAGGTCTGAGTAGCCCACCACGTCAGCGGCGAGGACAGCAGCGAGACGTCTTTGCGCCGTCTGTTCAGAAGAGCTGCTCATGGCCTCTCCAGGACGTCGACGTCGGCACTGATGGGCTACTTCAGGAAAGCTTTGCCGGGAACAGATTGCCTTCCCGTACTTTTCTACAATCCTTTCAGGATAAACCCTTAAGTCTGATCTGGTTGCGTTCAAAAGTTGCGTCGAACCGGGGCAAATCAACGATTTCCATGTAATCTCATGCACTGCTGCATGTCTGTCGGCGTTCCCGAAGTGGCGAGAGCAATCTGAAGGGCCTAGAGCGCTGTACTGACGCTCTACTACCTTAGGAGAACATCCCTCAAGTATTCTGCCTTCGTTAACCTTTTAACGTGACGTTAGGTTAAGAAAATAAAATGAGGGGCCCGACGATGTTCGGCATTCTGCGGCGCGCTCAACACATCGATGCTTTGGACAATACCGTTCAGATCGTCACGGAGGAAACGATCCCGTCAATCCCGCGCGAAAACCGCCTCAATACCGAGGTCGTAGACGCGTTGGAGGCTGATGTCCTGAAGGCGATCCAGGGTGTCACCCAGGCGATCGCGGTGGCGGCCGCGGATGTGGCGGCTGTCGAGAAGGATCTGGCGGATATCCGCAGCCATGCCGGGGAACTGGCCTCGGCCGGCCGGACCGCATCGCAGGAGACCCTCTCGCTCGCGTCCTCCACGGAGGAACTGGCTACCACATCGGCCGAGATCGGCCGAGCAATGGATCATGCGAACGAGCGGATCGACAACGCGGTTCAGGCAGCCCAGAAGGCCAGCGCCCTCATCACGCAACTCTCGGCCGCCACGGCGGAAATCGTCGGCATCGTCGACACGATCTCGACGGTGGCGCGACAGACCAACCTTCTGGCCCTCAATGCCACGATCGAAGCAGCGCGAGCCGGCGAAGCCGGAAAGGGCTTTGCGGTCGTGGCGTCCGAGGTGAAGGCTCTTTCCACACAGACCGCCCGGGCGGCCGATGACATCCGCCTACGCATCGACCATCTGCGCGAGACCGCGCAGGCGTCCACGAGCGCCGTGACGGAGGTGGTCGACGTAGTTCAAGGCGTCCGGCCCGTCTTCGACACGGTGCGCAATGCCGTCGGCGAGCAGAATTCCGCCATCGGCGAAGTATCCCGCTTGGCGAGCGTGACCTCCGGCAGCGTCGACAAGGTGAGTCAGTCCGCGGGCGAAGTAGACACTATCTCCCTCAACGCCAACCACAGAGCCCATCAGGCCGATCAGGCGACGAAGACGGCGGATGGATTGGCGAAGGCTTTGGGGCAACGGTTCGTTACCGTCATGCGCCAGAGCGAACTCGGCGACCGGCGACAATCCGACCGCCTGCCTGTCGATCGCCCAGCCACTATTTGGATCGGTGGACGGAACGCCGCCACGCGGCTGGTCGACATTAGCCACGGCGGCATTCTGCTCGCGTCGGTCGCCGAAATTCGGATCGAGGCCAGTGCGACAGCTGAGATCGAGATTCAGAATGTCGGCCGCGTCAGATTGCGCGTCGTGGCAACGAGCACGATGGGTATCCATTGCGCCTTCGACAGGCTCGACGCCGAAACGCGAGGCCGTATCGACGGCTTCATCGCTCAGGTCGAAGCGGCCTATAAGCCACGCATCCTGCTCGCACAGGAAACAGCCCGTCAGGTGGAGACAATGATCGAGCGGGCGTTATCCGAGGGCACGGTCTCGCGCGAGGCGGTCTTCGACACGGATTACAAGCAGCTTCCCGGCACCGACCCCGTTCAATACAGCACGGTCTATCTTTCGACCTTCGAAAGGCTTCTGCCCTCGATCCTGGAGCAGGTTCTAGCCTCCGACCCGGTGATGGCCTTCTGCCTCGCCATCGACCGCAACGGCTATATCCCGGTTCACAACAGGATCTATTCGCAGCCCCAGCGCGCCGGCGACCCGGCGTGGAATGCAGCCAATGCCCGGAACAAGCGTATCTTCGACGATCGCGCCGGCATCACGGCCGCCCGCTCCACACGCCCGTTCATCGTGCAGGCCTATGCGCGCGATATGGGCGGCGGCAAGATCGTGATGATGCAGGAGGTCGATGCCCCGATCCGTATCCTCGGACGTCACTGGGGTGGGTTGCGCACGGCCTATAGGGCTTAACCCCGCGGGAACTCCAGGCCCATCTCGCGATAGCGCTCGGGATCGTCGCTCCAGTTCTCGCGCACCTTCACGAAGATGAAGAGGTGCACGGGGCTTTCTGCGATCTCGGCGATCTCCTTGCGGGCCGCCTGGCCGATGGCCTTGATGGTCTGGCCGCCCTTGCCGAGCACGATCTTGCGCTGACTGTCGCGCTCCACGAACACGGTCTGCTCGATGCGCACCGAACCGTCGGGGCGCTGCTGCCACTGGTCCGTCTCGACGGTGGACTGGTAGGGCAATTCCTCGTGCAGGCGCTCGTAGATCTTCTCGCGGGTGATCTCGGCGGCCAGCATGCGCAGCGGCGCATCGGAAATCTGATCCTCCGGATAGAGCCAGGGCCCTTCCGGCATCATCTCGGCCAGCTGACGCTTCAGAGTCTGGATGCCGTCGCCCTTCAGCGCCGAGATCATGAAGGTGTGGGCGAACGGCACTTTCTCGTTGAGCTTCGCGGCGAGGTCCAGGAGCTTCGAGCGTTCGATGAGGTCGATCTTGTTGAGGATCAGCACCTTCGGGCGCTTCAGCTCCGGCAGCTTCTCGAGGATGGCCTCGGCCTCCTCGTCGATGCCTTTACGCACATCGAGCAGAAGGGCGATGACATCCGCGTCGCCTGCTCCACCCCAAGCCGAGGTGACCATGGCGCGGTCGAGGCGGCGCTTCGGCTTGAAGATACCGGGCGTGTCTACGAACACGATCTGCGCCTCGCCCTCGATGGCGATGCCACGCACGAGGGCGCGCGTCGTCTGCACTTTGCGCGAGACGATGGACACCTTCGAGCCGACGAGCGAGTTCAGGAGGGTCGATTTGCCCGCGTTCGGCGCGCCGATGAGAGCGACGAAACCGGCCTTGGTGTTGGTCTGCTCAGGCTGCTCCATGCTCTTCCTCCGTCCAGACGCCCTCTCTCAAGAGAAGGCTTCGCGCCGCAGCCTGTTCCGCAATGCGCTTCGAAGTGCCGAGACCGAATTCGCTTTCGGCACCCTTCACCTTCACCATGACCCGGAACTTCGGCGCGTGATCGGGGCCTGTCTGCTCTGCTACGGAATAGGTCGGCGGCGGAAGGCCGCGGCCTTGAGCCCATTCCTGCAGGGCGCTCTTGGGATCGCGCAGGGGGCGGCGAGGTGTCTCCAGCAAAGTCTGGAACGAGCGCTCGACGAGATCACGGGCAGCTTCGTAACCGCCATCGAGGAAGACGGCGCCGATGATCGCCTCGCAGACATCGGCCAGGATGGTCTGATTGCGCCGCTCGCCCGAATGCGCCTCACCGGCGCCAAGCTTGAGATAGGGCCCGACGTCCCAGGCGATGGCGATCTCGGCGCAACTTTCCCGCCGCACAAGTTCCGCCAGACGCCGGGAGAGTTCGCCCTCGGGTGCGTTGGGAAAGGTCTTGATGAGCAGCTCGGCGATGGCGAGACCGAGCACGCGATCCCCTAAAAATTCCAGCCGCTGATAGCTCTGACCCGCCGCCTGGGGCGCGCTGACATGGGTCAGCGCCTCATCCAGGAGTTCGGGCTTTTCAAAGCGATAGTCGAGCTTCTTCAGAAGCTCATCGAGGTTCGGCTTGCGTCGGGCCACGGGTTACTGGATCCGTTCGAAGAGACGATTCCAGCGGATCTTCTGCGGCCATTCCCACGGACGCCACAGGGAGGCGCTCTCGTCGATGGAGAAGAAGATGATCTCCGCGCGGCCGACCAGATTCTCGAACGGCACCTGTCCGACGCTCGCCTCGTCACGGGAGTCGGTGGAATTGTCGCGGTTGTCGCCCATCATGAAGAAATGGCCGGGTTGGACCGTGTAGATATTCGTGTTGTCCCAGTAGCCGCGGTCGCCGTCACGCTCGATGACGAAGTGGGACACGCCGCCGGGCAGCGTCTCCTTGTACTGCGGCACGGAGATCGTGCGGCCGTAGAGATCGGTGGTCTTGTAGTCCTCCACGCGCTCCCGCTGCACCGGTTGGCCGTTGATGTGTAGCACGCCGCCGATCACCTGGATCTTGTCTCCGGGCAGGCCGATGACGCGCTTGATGTAGTCGGTCGAGTTGTCTTTGGGCAGCTTGAACACGGCGATCTCGCCCCGCTTCGGCTCGGAGCCGAAGATGCGGCCGGAAAAGATGCCCGGGCTGAAGGGGATCGAGTGCTTCGAATAGCCGTAGGAGTACTTGGAGACAAACAGGTAGTCGCCGATCAGCAGGGTCGGGATCAGGGACCCCGACGGGATGTTGAAGGGCTGGAAGAGCACGGTGCGGACGACGACCGCGATGAGCAGAGCCTGGATGATGACCTTGATGGTCTCCCAGAGGCCGCCTTCCTCGTTCTTTGCACTGCTACTCACGTATTTGCTACTTTTATCGCTCACGTCTGTCGACCTATGCTCTGGGACCGCGACGGCGGGAGCCGCCTTCGTCCCTGTGGCAAGTCGAGAGGGGTTTGCACTTAAGCCCCAAGGGCAAGCCACTCTCGATGGATTCGTTCTGCAGTCTCTTCCGGCACCCGGAAGCCGTCCTGCGGCGGCCATGCTCTAACCTAAGGCGCGTCCTGCCGCAACGCAGCCCCTCAGGCTGGAAGCGCCTCGATGATCACAAAGGCTTGGGCCAGGGGCGGATCGTCGGTCAGCGAGACATGGACGACCGCCTTGTGTCCCGCGGGTGTCATGGCCTTGAGACGCTCCAGGGCTCCCCCTGTCAGCCGCATGGTCGGCCGGCCGCTCGGAAGGTTGACCACCTCCATGTCTCGCCAGAAGACGCCATGGCTCAGGCCCGTCCCCAAAGCCTTCGCGCAGGCCTCCTTGGCGGCGAAGCGGCGGGCATAAGATGGAGCACGGGCGGCTCGTCGGTCACTCCTTGCCCGCTCCCCCTCGGTATAGATGCGATGGGTGAAGCGGTCTCCAAAGCGCTCGATCGACTTCTCGATGCGCCGAATGTCGCAGAGATCGGATCCGATGCCCAGAATCACGCCGGCACCTGTGCCCGGCCTTCGTCCATGGCGGCGCGCATGGCCCGCACGGCCTCGTCGAGCCCGTGGAAGATGGCCTCGCCGATCAGGGAATGGCCGATATTGAGTTCCACGATCTGCGGGATCGCCGCGACGGGACGGACCGAGTCGAGGGCGAGGCCGTGCCCCGCATGGATCTCGAGGCCAATCCTGGCCCCATGCTCGGCCGCGCGCTTCAGGCGCTCCAGCTCATGGGCGATCCTGGCCTGATCGCCATCGACGACTGCCTCGCAATAGGTCCCCGTATGGAGCTCGACCACGGGCGCCCGCAGATCGCAGGCCGCGTCCATGACCGCGATTTCAGGTTCGACGAAGAGGGACACCCGGATGCCCTCGCCTTTCAATTGCTGAATCACCGGTCGCAGATGGGCATGGGCACCGATGATGTCGAGCCCCCCTTCTGTGGTGCGCTCCTCACGCTTCTCGGGCACGAGGCAGGCAGCGTGGGGATGAATGCGCGTGGCAAGCTCCACCATCTCGGGGGTCGCCGCCATCTCGAAATTGAGCGGCACGAAGAGTTCCTGCTTGAGCCGCCACATATCCGCATCGCGGATATGGCGCCGGTCTTCCCGCAGATGCGCGGTAATTCCGTCCGCCCCGGCCAAGACGGCCATGTTCGCGGCCCGGACCGGGTCGGGGTGGATGCCGCCCCGTGCGTTCCGCACGGTCGCGACGTGATCGATATTGACGCCAAGGCGAAGAGGAGGAGCTGTCATAAGGGTGTTTTAGCCTAGCGCAGTCCTTTGACCAGAGTTCCGCAGTCGTTCAGACGCACTATCAACGGCAATTCGCTAGAAGCGGCCTGGCTTTAATGGTAAAGACCACCCTTGCCTTCCTACCTCAAATCGACTATAGCCCCCGCTTCGCGTTCGCTCCGGCCGGGGGCTGAACGGACGGTGCGGTTTGCCGCATAGGGGTTTTGGCTCCGTCGTCCCGTGTCTCCGCCTTCGACAACCGCTCGGGCCTTGCAGGCTCGAAGGGCTTGGCGCCGATCGGACGCGCGAAACGGCCAAGACACTCGTCAAAACAGTGCCGAGGCTTGATCCTCAAACCCTGAGAAAGGCCCATTATGCCTCTCTATGAGCATATCTTCATGGCTCGCCAGGATGTCACCCCGCAGCAGGTCGAGGCTATGGTCGACCAGTACAAGGGCGTCATCGAGCAGAACGGCGGCAGCGTCGACAAGACCGAGATGTGGGGCGTGAAGTCCCTCGCCTACCGCATCAAGAAGAACCGCAAGGCGCATTTCACGATGTTCAACCTCAACGCCCCGGCTCCGGCCGTGGCCGAGATGGAGCGTCAGATGCGCATCAACGAAGACATCCTTCGCTTCATGACCATCAAGGTCGAAGAGCTCGAGACCGAGCCGTCTGTGATGATGCAGAAGCGCGATCGCGACGAGCGCAAGGACCGCGAGCGCCGTGAGCGCGATGGCGGCTTCGAAGGCGGCAACGAAGGCGAGGAGGCTTAATCATGGCATTTGGTGCTACTGGTGGCGCTGCCGGCGGCGGCCGCCGTCCGTTCTTCCGTCGTCGCAAGACCTGCCCCTTCTCGGGTCCGAACGCTCCGAAGATCGACTACAAGGACACGAAGCTCCTGTCCCGCTACATCTCGGAGCGTGGCAAGATCGTTCCTTCGCGCATCACGGCCGTGTCGGCCAAGAAGCAGCGTGAACTCGCCCAGGCGATCAAGCGCGCCCGCTTCCTGGGCCTCCTGCCCTACGTGATCCGCTAGGCAAGACCTCGGCGGGCCGCCTCGCGCGGCCCGTCTTTACTCTATCCTTCGCCCAGCGGTGAGAACCCGCCGGGTCAGTTGGGGCAAAAGCCCCTAACCCTGCCGATGAGCAGTGGGACAGCGAGACGATGAATTTTATTGCAACAGGCATAGGCGCGGGCCTCGTATCGGCCCTTCTGACCGCGGTTGTCGTCAAGGCGACTCCGCTCGCAGCCGTGTTGTATCTCCTCGCCCCCATTCCCGTTCTGATCGTCTCCCTTGGCTGGGACCACCGCTCCGGGCTGGTTGCTGCCGTCGTGGGCGGCATCGCGATCGCACTGATCCTGTCCCCGCTCAGCGGATTCGGCTTTGCCCTCATCACGGCCCTGCCGGCTTGGTGGCTATCCTATCTCGCTCTTCTCGGGCGTCCCGGGCCTGACGGGACCATGGAATGGTATCCGGTCGGGCGGCTCCTGGCGTGGATCGCGGCGACAGCCGCACTCACCATCATCGCCGCCGGCGTGATTTCCACGGGCGGCGATTTCAGTGCGTTCGACCAGAATTCCCGTGCCGTCTCGGAGGCCTTCGTAAACTCGCAGTTCAGCACGTCCGGGCCCGATGCGCTCAATGCTGAGACCCGCGAGGAACTGGTCAGCATCATCGCCCGCTTCACGCCTTTCCTGTCGGCCCAGGGCTTCGCGACCGTGCTGGCAATCTACCTCTGGGCAGCAGCCCGCATCGTCCACGCCTCCAAGCGGCTGCCGCGCCCCTGGCCGTCGGTGCCAGAACTCGTGATGCCACGCGCGGCAGGCCTGATCCTGGTCGGCGCTCTCGTTGTCGCGGTGACCTTCGATGGCTTCATCGGCGCATTGGGAATGGCTCTATCGGGCTCCTTCCTCATGGCCTTCGCCCTGCAGGGCCTCGCCGCCATTCATGACCGTACCCGGGGCAAGTCGGGGCGTTCGTTCCTGCTGTCGGCCGTGTACGTCCTCATCTTCGTTACCCAGGGCATCCTGATGGTCGCCCTGGCCCTGTTCGGCATCGCCGACAGCATCTTCGACCTGCGCCGCCGCTTCGGCTCGCGGCCGAACCAACCACCAACCCTTTCCACCTGATCACGAACCTAAAGGAGACAACCATGGAAGTGATCCTTCTCGAGCGCGTCGCAAAGCTCGGCCAGATGGGTGAGACCGTGAAGGTCCGCTCCGGCTATGCACGCAACTTCCTCCTGCCGCGCGGCAAGGCCCTGCGCGCCACGGACGCCAACAAGAAGCATTTCGAGACCCAGCGCGCCCAGCTTGAGGCCCGTAACCTCGAGCGCCGCAAGGAAGCGGAAGCCGTCGGCGAGAAGCTGAACGGCCAGAGCTTCATCATCCTGCGTCAGTCGGGCGAGACCGGCGTGCTCTACGGCTCGGTTTCGACCCGCGACCTCGCCGAGATCATGACCCAGAACGGCTTCACGGTTGACCGCAACCAGATCGCCATCAACCAGCCGATCAAGACCATCGGCCTGCACAATGTGCCGGTCGCCCTCCATCCGGAGGTCGAGGTTCAGGTGACCATCAACGTCGCCCGCAGCCCCGAGGAAGCCGAGCGTCAGGCTCGCGGCGAGTCGGTCACGACCCGTGAAGAGACCAACCTCGACGATCTCGGCCTCGAGGTCGGCGCGGCTCTGGCCGAGGCCGGCGGCGAAGAAGAGGTCTAAGCTAGAGCGATTGCTCCAGTTCCTGATTTGTTCTAAAATCGCGCTCTCCGTCGATTCGACGGGGAGCGTTTTTCTTTTGGGTTTCAGGCTTGTGAGAGAGTCAAGCTGCGGCGCCCGCGAAAAGATGAACGGTGTGAGAATCGAGGACAGCGAGGACAGATTGGGAAGAGTCCCGGCTTCGTGTCCGTACAGCAACCTTTAGGACACGAATTGCGGTCTAAGAGACTCTAACCCTTCCCTGTTTCCGGAGCGCCAGATGGCCACCGCCAACGCCCTGATCGCCCGCCTCGAAACCGCCGAGCCGCAGTTTCGGACGCCTCCCAGCAACATCGAGGCCGAACAGGCCCTGCTGGGCGCGATCCTGGTCAACAACGATGCCTATTACCGCGTCTCCGACTTCCTTGAGGCCGGCCATTTCATCGAAGACCTGCACCGGCGCATCTACGAGGTGGCGACAAGCCTGATCAAGGCCGGCAAGATCGCGACTCCGATCACCATGAAGACCTTCCTGGGCGATCAGGATCTCGGCGGCATCACGGTGTCCCAGTACCTCGCCCGTCTCGCGGCCGAGGCGACCACTGTCATCAACGCCGAGGATTACGGCCGCACGATCTACGACCTCGCGATCCGCCGCAACCTCATCAATATCGGCGAGGATATCGTCAATAACGCCTTCGACGCTCCCGTCGAAAATTCACCGCGAGAGCAGATCGAGGAGGCGGAACGGCGGCTCTATGCGATTGCAGAAACGGGCCGCGCCGACGGCGGCTTCCAGCGCTTTTCCGATGCGCTCACCGCCGCCATCGACATGGCCGCCGCCGCCTACAAGCGCGAAGGAGCATTGTCCGGCGTCTCGACAGGCCTCATCGACCTGGACAAATCCCTCGGCGGCCTTCAGCCGTCTGACCTGATCATCCTTGCCGGGCGTCCGGCCATGGGTAAGACATCGCTGGTCACGAACATCGCATTCAACATTGCCAAGGCCTACCGGGCGGAGAAGCAGCAGGACGGCAACTTGAAGACCGTCAATGGCGGCATCGTCGGCTTCTTCTCCCTCGAAATGTCGGCGGAACAGCTGGCGACGCGTATCATCGCCGAGCAATCGGGCGTGCCGTCCTACAAGATTCGCCGCGGCGACATGCGCGAGGACGATTTCTACAAGATCACGGAAGCCGCGCGCGAGATGCAGTCGATCCCGTTCTACATCGACCAGACCGGCGGCATCTCCATTGCGCAGCTCACCGCCCGCGCACGGCGCCTGAAGCGCCAGCGCGGTCTCGACATCCTTATCGTCGACTACCTTCAGCTCCTCTCCGGCTCGGCCAAGAAGGGCGAGAACCGCGTGCAGGAGCTCACCGAGATCACCACCGGCCTCAAGGCCCTTGCCAAGGAACTCGCGGTTCCGCTCATCGCCCTGTCCCAGCTCTCCCGTCAGGTGGAAGCGCGTGACGACAAGAGGCCGCAGCTCGCCGACCTTCGTGAATCGGGTTCGATCGAGCAGGATGCCGACGTGGTCATGTTCGTTTACCGCGAAGAGTACTATCTGAAGAACAAGGAGCCGAAACCCGGCACCGAGGAATACTTCAAGTGGCAGTCGGAGATGGATCAGGTTCACGGCAAGGCCGAGGTCATCATCGGCAAGCAGCGTCACGGACCGACC
Organism: Microvirga sp. VF16; assembly: GCF_016864375.1. GTDB lineage: Bacteria > Pseudomonadota > Alphaproteobacteria > Rhizobiales > Beijerinckiaceae > Microvirga. Next base: position 3,143,687 of record NZ_CP069354.1, read on the forward strand.
GGCACCGTGCAGCTGGCCTTCCAGGCCGACATCACCCGCTTCACCGACCTTGCGGATGAAGACAAACTTCCCGAACGGATTGGCGATTGACCAAACTTGACTCTCCCATCACCACCACCGGCAGCATCCCCGAGAACGCCGCCGGCGGTGTCCTCCATATCGATCTCGATGCCCTCGCCTCGAACTGGCGTACCCTGCGCGATAACGCGGGTGGCGCGGAGACTGGTGCCGTCGTCAAGGCGAATGCCTATGGCATCGGCATCGAGAAGGCTGTGCCGGCGCTTGGCCAAGCCGGCTGCCGCACCTTCTTCGTGGCTCACTTGAGCGAAGCGATCCGCGCCCGCGCCGTTGCGCCGGATGCGACGATCTATGTGCTGAACGGCCTGTTTACGGGCACCTGCCCTACCTACGCGGAGTTCGATCTGCGTCCCGTGCTCGGCTCCTTCGAGGAGATCGAGGAATGGGCCGGGTTCTGTCGTGGACGGGGTCAAAAGCGGAAGGCTGCGATCCATGTCGACACCGGCATGAACCGGCTCGGCCTCACGGTGTCGCAAGGACTGACGCTCAAGGATCGTGCGGAGCTGAAGGACTTCGAGACCGCGCTTCTCATGAGTCATTTCGTCAGCGCCGAAGAGAGCGACAATCCGCTCAACATTCAGCAGATCGAAGCCTTTCAGGCTGTCCGTTCAACGCTTCCCGATGTTCCGGCGTCGTTGCCCAACTCTTCGGGCATTTTCCTGCGCGACAAGCCTCAATACGCTTTGGTGCGTCCAGGCTATGCGCTCTACGGCGGCAACCCGACTCCGGACCAGGCCAACCCCATGAAGCCGGTCGTCGGCCTTGAGGCACGCATCGTGCAGCTGCGTTGGGTCGAGGCGGATCACACGGTCGGCTACAACGGCCGCTGGCTCGCCTTGAGCAAGCGCCGCATCGCCACGCTTTCCGTCGGCTATGCGGATGGCTATCCGCGCTCTTCGAGCGCCCGCGGCAAGAGCAACGATGAACTGCTCGCCGGCATGGCGCTGGTGGCTGGCCGCCCCTGCCCCTTCGCCGGCAATGTCTCCATGGATCTGATCGCCATCGACGTCACGGATGTGCCGGAGAGCCAGGTTCAACGTGGCGACACCGTCACCTTGATCGGCGGAGACCTGACCGTTGACAAGGTTGGCCGCCGTGCCGGCACCATCGGCTATGAGATTCTCACCAATCTCGGCTCCCGCTATGCCCGCACCTATCGCGGGGGACAGGGCTGATGGCCAAGCGTTATCCGTCCTTCGTGTGCCAGGAATGCGGCGCGGTCTATAATCGCTGGAAAGGCAAGTGCGAGGCCTGCGGCGGCTGGAACACAATCGTTGAGGAGGCCGGCTCCGCAAGTCCCATGGCAGGGCCTGCCGCGACGCGCCCCTCCCGCGCCAAGGGTCGGATCTTTCCCCTCGAAGGCCTCTCCGGCGAGACCAAGGAAGCCCCACGTACGCCCTCCGGCATCGCCGAGCTCGATCGCGTCACGGGCGGCGGCTTCGTGCATGGCTCGATCATCCTGCTCGGCGGCGATCCTGGCATCGGCAAGTCCACGCTTCTGATGCAGGCCTCCGCCGCTCTCGCCAATCGCGGCGAGCGCGTCGCCTATATCTCGGGCGAAGAGGCGGTGGCACAGGTGCGCCTGCGGGCCGAACGCCTCGGTCTCGGCCAGGCGCCGGTCGAACTGGCGTCAGAGACCAATGTCGAGGACATCATCGCGACCTTGAGCCAGGGCCGTCCGCCGGCGCTTGCCATCATCGACTCGATTCAGACCATGTGGACCGAGACGGTGGAATCCGCGCCCGGCACTGTGACCCAGGTGCGCGGCTCCGCCCAGGCGCTGATCCGCTTTGCGAAGACCACCGGCACCGCTGTCATCCTCGTCGGCCATGTAACCAAGGATGGGCAGATCGCCGGTCCGCGCGTCGTCGAGCACATGGTCGATGCGGTAGTGTCCTTCGAGGGCGATACGGGCCACCACTTCCGAATCCTGCGTGCGGTAAAGAACCGCTTCGGCCCTACCGATGAGATCGGCGTCTTCGAGATGTCTGATCAGGGCCTGCGGGAGGTGCCCAACCCCTCCGAGTTGTTCCTCGCCGGACGCGATATGGCGACGGCCGGCACGGCGGTCTTCGCCGGAATGGAAGGCACGCGCCCGCTCCTCGTTGAGATTCAGGCTCTCGTCGCGCCGACCTCCCTCGGCACCCCGCGCCGAGCGGTCGTCGGCTGGGACCAGAGTCGGCTCTCCATGGTACTCGCCGTGCTGGAAGCTCATGGTGGGCTGAAGCTCGGCATGCACGATGTCTATCTCAACGTCGCAGGCGGTTTGCGCATCACCGAACCCGCCGCCGATCTTGCAGCGGCAGCGGCCTTGGTCTCGTCACTATCCGGCAATCCGCTCCCGCCCGACACGGTCTATTTCGGCGAAATGGGCCTCTCCGGCGCCATCCGGCCGGTGGCTCAGGAACAGGCACGGCTGAAGGAGGCAGCGAAGCTTGGATTCTCAAGTGCGGTCTCGCCCCAGCCAAGGTTGGACAAGGCGAAGACCTCCAAGAGCGAGCGTCTGCCGCTCGCCACTTCTTCTATCGGCCACATCACTGATCTCGTGGCGGGCATCGCGGCTAGAAGACGTAAAGCATCGTAGGAAGTTTTAAGGGTGCAGCCTAACGGCTGAATTGACAGGCTTTCGTTTCAAGTAAACATTATATCGATAAATTTTGGCGCAGGGACCCGACACTTTCTGCGACCAGTTTACGCCTTAAAGGGGCTATCGATATGCCGATCACGATAAAGCTTTCATCCATCACCTTCCCCGAAGACATAGGATGGTTTTCAACAAGCATTGGTATTATTAGCGCCAAAGATGAAAACGGCACGACATTGGAAGGCTATAGATTTGAATTAGTTGATAACATAGGAGGGCGTTTTGCCATTGAATACCAATACCTATACGTTACTACTACGGGAAATGAAGCTTTTAATTTTGAGAATGACAATCTGAATTCTTTTGATATCAAAATTCGCGCCATCAAAGGCAACGAGCCTCCCGTCGAAGCCGACTTCACGCTTACTGTAACCGATGCTCCAGATGCTCCGACGAACCTGGAGCTTTCCGGCAATACCGTCGCTGAGAATGCAGCCATTGAAACGGAGATTGCTACGCTGTCCGCATTTGATGAGGATCGAGGCGAAGGTGCGGCGATCTTCTATGACTTCGTCACAGATGAGTATGGAGACACAGTTGCGACCCACGACCTCTTCGAAGTCGTCGGCACAACCATTCGGTTGAAAGCCAATCTCGACGATGCTCAGATCGGCCCCTATGAGCTTTGGCTGCGTGCCATGGACGAGGACGGCAGCTATTCCGTCAACAAGATCGCCCTGAACGTGACGAACGTAAACGAAGCTCCAACCGACCTGACGTTCACCGGTGGCATCATTGCGGAGGATGCATCCGTCGGTGCGGTTGTCACTACTCTCTCGGCTCAAGACCCGGACAAGAACGATACCTTTACCTATGCGATCACCGACGCGAAGGGAGCAGTCGTTGCCAATCCATACTTCGAGATCGTCGGCAATCAAATCAAAGTCAAAGCCGGCCTCGATAATCCCCAACTCGGGCCTCATACCTTCTGGGTCAAAGTCACGGATTCAGGGCAACTGTCCTATCTGGAGCAGGTTACGATCACTGTGTCCAATTCTCCGGAAGTGATTACCGGCACGAACAGGAACGACAATAAGCTCAACGGCTCCGCCGATGACGACTTCATCAACGGCCTTGCCGGCAACGACAGACTCTTCGGCCTTGCGGGCAACGACACGCTCAACGGCGGCGCGGGCAAGGACAAGCTTCATGGCGGTGCCGGCCAGGATGTCTTCGTGTTCGACACGCCCGTGAAGAAGGGGCACTTCGACCATATCGAAGACTTCAAGGCTTCCGACGACACGATCCAGATCAGCCTCGCGGCTCTGAAAGCCTTCAAGGTGAAGGGCGCCAAGGCGAGCGACGTGCTTTCCAAGAAGAGTTCGGACGACAAGGGGAAGCCCGACGACAAGGGAAGCAAGAAATCCGTCGGTTTCGACAAGATCTTCAAGAAGGATCAGAAGCTCGAGAAGAAGTTCTTCAATGTCGGCATGAAGCTCAGCGACAGTCCCGACGGCTCCAACGATTACATCTTCTACAACAAGAAGAGCGGCATCGTTTACCTGGACATCGACGGCTCCGGCAAAAGCAAAGGCATCGAGATCCTCAAGGTGAAACCGGGCACCACGCTCACAGCAGACGACTTCCTGTTCATCTGAGGCAGCATATCCCTTCAACTCCCAGGCTCCGGTGTGGTCCCACCGGGGCCTTTTTGTTACCGAGCTGATGCAGAAAAGCCGGCCGTGTCCTTGATAACGAAGCGCAATGCCCGGTTCGTTTAGGATCGGTTGAGCATCCTTCCGGGGAGCCCAACAGCGACAGAGCAAAACCGCCAAGTCCGCCTCGCGGCCGGTCAGTTGTCCTCGCCCGATAGTTTTGAATTCATAGCGCCTCGCTTTCTACCAGGAGACGGCTCAACGGATTGCCGAGGACGTGGCGAGTATCGGGAAGACATCGTGACAGACATGAGAGCGCACCGCGAACCTTCGTTGGGTGTTGGAAGGTTAGGAATTTCGGCAAGCTGACCGTGCAGGTTTCCTGATCGGAGCCGGCGTTCCGGCGGCCTTCGCACAACCACTCGGCGTTCCAAGGGTGACGAAAGCCTTTCTTAACGCTATAGAGCCAAGGCTCTGAACCCGCGAAGGCGGCTCCATTCCTGTTATTCTGCGTAGGCCCGGCCCATGCCCTTTTCCGTTCTGGACCTCGTCGTTATCGGTATCGTCCTGATCTCGGCCCTTCTTGCTGCCGTGCGCGGCTTCACCCGCGAAGTGCTCGCCATCGTGGCCTGGGTCGTCGCAGCCGCTGCGGCCTGGTACTTGCATCCGACAGCCCTGCCAATCGCGCAGCAATATATCAGCAGCAACACGGTGGCGCTCGTGGCCGCCATCGGCGGCATCTTCGTGGTAACGCTGATCATCGTGTCGATCATCACGGTGCAGATCTCCGACCTGATCCTCGATTCCCGCATCGGCGCCCTTGACCGGACGCTGGGTCTGTTCTTCGGCGCCGCGCGCGGCTTCCTCATCTGCGTGATCGGCTGGGCTTTCCTCGGCTGGCTGCTTCAGGGCAAGGAGCCTGAATGGGCGGCCTCCTCCCGCACCCGCCCCGCGATGGAGAACACCCGCGACAACATCATCGCCATGTTGCCGGAGAATGCCGAGGCCCTGCTCCAGCGCCTGCGCAAGGAAGCGCCGACGGAAGCCGAGCCGGCCGAGCCCGATCCGCAGCGCCCGGCAACGCCTGCGCCCGCTGCCCCGACCGCGCCGCAGACGCCTCAACGGCGTAGCTGAGCCGGCTAGGATCACGTTTCCGCCAGCGTCAACATAGCCATTGGCGTTCGGCCCGAGGACGACTACATAAGGGCGGCGCCGGTGGGGGCGCGAATCCCAAGGATTTGATCGATGTCTGCTTTGTCTGAGACGTGGCAGGTCACCCCGAAACAGGTGGACCTGGACCTCGACGGCGATACCCTGCGTGAAGAATGCGGCGTCTTCGGCATCTACGGGCATCCTGACGCAGCCGCCATTACGGCGCTCGGCCTCCATGCCCTGCAGCACCGCGGTCAGGAAGCGGCGGGCATCGTTTCCTATAACGGCTCGGTCTTCCATTCCGAGCGCCGGCTCGGCCTCGTCGGCGACAACTTCTCCGACCGGGCGACCATCGAGCGCCTCGAAGGCCTCTCCGCCATCGGCCATACCCGCTACTCGACGACAGGCGAGACAGTCCTGCGCAACGTGCAGCCCCTTTTCGCCGAGCTCGACGGCGGCGGCTTCGCGGTCGCTCATAACGGCAACCTGACCAATGGCCTGACGCTGCGCCGCAATCTCATTCGCGACGGCGCCATTTGCCAGTCGACGACCGATACCGAGGTGATCGTCCATCTCGTAGCCCGCAGCCGCAAGGATCGGGTGATCGATCGCTTCGTCGAAGCGATCCAGAAGATCGAGGGCGCCTATGCCCTGGTGGCGCTCACAAACAAGAAGCTGATCGGCGCCCGCGATCCGCTGGGCATCCGCCCCCTGGTGCTGGGCGAGCTCGACGGCCGCTACATTCTCGCCTCCGAGACCTGCGCGCTCGACATCATCGGCGCCCGCTTCGTGCGCGACATCGAGAATGGCGAATGCGTGGTGATCTCTGACGAGGGCATCGAATCCTTCCGCTTCGTGCCGGAACAGGCTCCGCGCCCCGACATCTTCGAATACATCTACTTCGCCCGCCCCGATTCCGTCGTGAACGGCCGCAGTGTCTATGAGGTCCGCAAGGGCATGGGCCGCGAGCTCGCGCTGGAATCGCCCGCCGTTGCGGATGTGGTGATTCCGGTGCCGGATTCCGGCGTGCCGGCGGCGCTCGGTTACGCCCAGACCTGCGGGCTGCCTTACGAGCTCGGCATCATCCGCAACCACTATGTCGGCCGCACCTTCATTCAGCCGACCCAGTCGGTGCGCGAGCTCGGCGTGCGCATGAAGCATTCCGCCAACCGCTCGGCGATTGCCGGCAAGCGCATCGTGCTCGTGGACGACAGCCTCGTGCGCGGTACGACCTCGGTGAAGATCGTGCGCATGATGCGCGAGGCCGGAGCCAAAGAGGTACACTTCCGCATCTCCAGCCCGCCGATCACACATCCGGACTTCTACGGCATCGACACGCCGGAGAAGGAGAAGCTGCTCGCCGCGACCCATGATCTCGAGCAGATGCGCCAGTATATCGGCGCGGACTCGCTCGCCTTCCTGTCCATCGAGGGCGTGTATCGCGCCATGGGTGAGACGGGCCGCAACGCGGCGCAGCCGCAATTCACCGACCATTGCTTCACGGGCGACTACCCGACGCCGCTGACGGATCTTGCCGTCGCCACTCCGCGCCGTCTCGCCGTTCTCGCCGAAGCCGACTGAGACCTTTCGATGGACAAGCCTCTTCAGAACCGCGTCGCGGTCGTCACCGGCGCTTCGCGCGGCATCGGCCGCGCGGCGGCGCTCGCCCTTGCCGAAGCTGGCGCGCATGTGATCGCGCTCGCCCGCACGCAAGGAGCGCTCGAATCCCTCGACGACGAGATCCGCGCCAAGGGCTCCTCGGCCACCCTCGTGCCGGTGAACCTCAAGGATTTCGAGGCCCTCGACCGATTGGGTGCTGCGATCTACGAGCGCTGGGGCAAGCTCGACATCCTGCTCGGCAATGCGGGCCAGCTCGGCGAGCTCGCGCCGATCACCCATATCGACCAGCCGGTCTGGGACGAGGTGATGGCGGTCAACGTGACAGCCAATTACCGCCTGATCCGCTCGCTCGATCCGCTGCTGCGCGCCTCGGATGCTGGCCGCGCGATCTTCATCACCTCCGGCGCCGCTCACAAGCACAAGGCCTATTGGGGCGTCTATGCGGTGTCGAAGGCAGCTCTTGAGGCCCTGGTGCGCACCTATGCCGCCGAGACGGTGACGACCCCGGTCAAGGCGATGCTGCTCAATCCCGGCCCCCTTCGCACTGCCATGCGCCGTGCGGCGATGCCGGGCGAGGACCCGCTGACGCTGAAGACGCCCGATGACCTCGCCCCTCACATCGTGAAGCTCGCCCTGCCCTCGTGGAGTGAGACCGGCAAGATCTATGACTTCACGCAGGACGGTAAGGTCATCGAGCCGCAGCTGCCGGCTTAACGGCAAGTCCAGTCTCTCGATCCGGCCCGCACAAGTGCTCATTTCGAATACCTCGAGGGTGTCATCCCGGGACTGCGGGGCGGAACCCGGGACCGTCGGACGAGGATGGCTCACTTCACCTCTCACGGGCGAGAGAGGCCGGATCGTCAGGTCCGGGTGAGGGAGGGTGCTTAACACGGGTGACTCCGTGCCCCTTATTCCTGCCCCTCCCTCGAAGAGGGGAGCTTGCGCCCCATCCCAACCGCATCATGGCCCTGACCGCATCGGCGGCGCTTCGAACTTGATGCTGTTCTCGAGGCGGCGGACAGGGATCGGCTTCCAGCGCGTCGGTGAGCCGCTGATTGAACGTCGCGGTCGGGAGGCGCGCGTTCCGCGTCTCAAAAGTCAATCTGCACAAGGGTTTGAGAGGACATCCTCCGCTTTGCGAACACAAAGAAATTCCCGTCCTGCCGCCCGACCTTCTGTTCATAGTCCCCTAACAGAACTCGCCGCGGGCAACGTTGCGACATGGGATAGCATTGCATTAACTGTAATGTGCCTATATTTCGTTCTGCTTCCAACAACGAGCAGAATCGATTTCAGGAGGACCTTATGAGCGGCAAGAATTCTCAGAAGACCGGCTGGACATTTCCGAGCATCGGCCAGGACCAGGATGCGCTGTGGGGCTCGGCGACCGCCGCCCTTCCCCCGATGGGAACGCCCCGCGCCGACGTGCTGAAAGGCACCGACGGCATCGATGGCTTCTACGGCATGGGTGGCAACGACATCATCTACGGCTACGGCGGTTACGATGCTCTTGCTGGCGGCACCGGCAACGACAGGCTCTATGGCGGCAAGGGCAACGACAACTTCATCTTCGAATCCAAACTGAACGCGAAGACCAATGTCGACAGGATCATGGATTTCAAGTCCTCCGAGGACGACACGATCAGCCTGTCCCGCTCCGTCTTCAAGAAAACCGGCTCTTATGGCGCGCTGAAAGAGGCGGCGTTCTATGCCGGCAGGAAAGCTCACGACAAGGACGACCGGATTATCTACGACAAGAAGACCGGCTCGCTCTATTACGATCCGGATGGAACAGGCTCGGCGGCGCAGATCAAGTTCGCCATCCTGGCCAACAAAGCTGCCATCACCCACGCGGATTTCGCGATCGGCTAAAGCCCTCGCCCGGTGACAATGAACCCAGCCCCTCCGGCAACGGAGGGGCTTTTTGTTTCAAGATTTCGGAAGAGCCTCTCGGGCCGGCTATTGCCGAAGAAGGGAGAGCCGCTCAAGCGTTCACGGGAAGAGATCGTACGGCAGGACGCCGGTCTTGGTGGTGAGATAGAGAAGCAGCGTCAGCGTGACCATCGACACCAGCGTGCCGACAAGGACGCAGGCCGAGGCGCGCTCCACGCCCACGTTGTATTGGGTCGAGATGACGAAGATGTTCAGCGCCGGCGGCAGGGCCGCCATGATCATCGCCGCATAGGTCCAGTCCGGGCCGAAATCGCCGACGGCCGAGAGCATCACCCAGACCAGCAGCGGGTGCAGGATCAGCTTGATGAAGACCAGTGCCGGCACCTCCCCGGGCATCCGGCGTAGAGGCCGCAAAGCGACGGTCACGCCGAGGATGAACAGGGCACAGGGAGCGGCCGCTCCCGAGAGCCAGGTGACCATCTGTTCGACGGGGCCCGGCAGCTGAAGATGCAGATAGCTTGCGGCGATGCCGATGGCCGTCGCGACGTTGAAGGGGTGAGTCACCACGCGCCAGACGATCCGGCGGATCGTCGCCGGCAGGCTGAGCTTGTCGAGCCCCGCCATCGACATCAGCAGCGGGACCACCGAGAACAGGAACAGATTATCGAAAACGAAGATCAGAACAACCGGAGCGCTGGCCGAAGCGCCGATCGCCGCGAGGATGAGCGGCGGGCCCATATAGCCGATATTGGAATAGGACCCGGCCACGCCCTGCATGACCGATTGTGGGAGGTCCTTGGTATAGCGCCAGCCGGTCACGAACGACAGCACGAAGGCGCAGAAGGTCGAGAACGTGGTGGCGGCAATGAAGGGCCAGTTGGCCAGCTCGGTCAGAGGCTTGTCGGCGATGAGTCGGTAGAACAGGCAAGGCAGCGCCACGTAGATCAGAAAGAACTGCATCCAGGCGAGGCCGGCTTCCGGCTGCTTCACCATCCTGCCGCAGAAGAAGCCGAGCCCGATGAGACCGAAAAAGGGGGCAAGCAGATTGAACAGCCCGATCAGGTCGGACATCGGCGGCTCCAGATGGAAGGCGGATGGAAGAGGTGGCAAGCCTGAAATGAGAGTTTCTTCTGGCAAGGTTCCAACCTTGCGACAATCCCACCTTTCGGAAGGCTCGCAGTCCTGGAATGCAATGCTCAGCTCAACAGATGGCCTTGCTCTCTCGATTGTGACGCGGGGCCGATTTGGAGATTTCCGCCAGAATCTCTATATGAAGATCAAGGAGTTAAGACCATGAAAGCGAGTTCAGCAAAATTCGCGATCGGCCAAGTGGTTCGGCACCGGGTCTTCGATTTCAGGGGGCTCATCTTCGACGTCGATCCGGAATTCGACAACACCGAAGAATGGTGGCTGTCGATCCCTGAAGAGGTCCGGCCCCACAAGGACCAGCCCTTCTACCACCTCTTCGCCGAGAACGCGGAAACCGAGTACATTGCCTACGTTTCCGAGCAGAACCTTCTTCCCGACCATTCCGGTGAGCCTCTGCGCAATCCGATGATCGCCGAGATGTTCACCCGGGAGAAGAACGGCAGCTACAAGGCCAAGCCGATCCTGGCCAACTGAGATTTCCTCTTCGAGTCAAAAGAAAACGCCGGGCTTTGCAGCCCGGCGTTTCTGTTTGTCGTTGTTGAAGAACGGCGGCCTTACGGCTTGGGAGCAGCCGGGGCCGCAGCACCCGGAGCGGCCGCGCCCGGAGCAGCGGCGCCGGCACCGCTGTTCAGCATGCGCTGGCGCATCTCTTCGCTCTTCTTCTGCAGCTCTTCCTGGAGCTTCTTCTGCTGCTCTTCGAGCACCTTCGGATCGATCGGAGCACCGTCGAAGGCCTTGCCGAAGCCGGCTGCCGGAACGGCGAAGGTGATCTCGCGACCCATCTGGTTCTGGACGCTCACGTTCAGGTTAGCGCCCTTCTTGATGGCGGCGATGAAGTCGTCCTTCACCTGAGCCTCGGCGAAGCAGCCGTTGGGCAGGCACATGACGTAGCGACCGGCGGTGGCCTGACCCTGATCGACGGCGAAGCGCAGGCCAGGCTGCAGGAGCAGGCCGAGCGGCATCACGAAGCGGACGACCTTCTGCGGCTGCTGGCCCTTCACGTCATAGACGGCGAGAGCGAGAACCGGTTGGCCCTGATCCGAGACGAAGTCGCGGGTGGTGTAGCAGATCTCGGTGTTGGTGTTCTGGTCCTTGCCGCAGACCTTGGTCCATTCCGGCTGGGACGGCTCGGCCTTGACCTGCACGATCGTGGGACCGGCATTCTGCTGCGCTTGAGCGGCGCCTGGAGCCGGCTGCTGGGCGGGCGCGGCGGGACGGGCCGGTTGAGCGGCGGGGCGCTGAGCCGGAGCGGTCTGAGCCAGAACGGGTGCGCTCACCAGAAGAGCCAAGGCAGTCGCCAGGCCACGGGTCCCCCCCAGGCTCGCGAAGCGTGTCGCGAAAGACATGTGTTAGTTCCTCTTCAGTCGAAAGTTCGGCTTTCGAATAGGCCGTTTATCCGGCGTGTTCTTAACCTGCAATGACGGGGTCCAAATCCTTGCCGAATGTGGCGAAGACAAGACGTGTGGCGCTCCTTTAACCTTTCGTGTGGTAGGTTTCCAGTCACCTGAGGTAAATTTCTGTACAACATTGCTCGGGTGAGTGCCGACTTGTACCGGGAGCACCATGGGCCGCTGGCTTATACGGAATCTGCTGCTTGCTGCTGCCTTTGCCTTGTCAGGCTCGGGCCTCGCCGCTGCCTCCGAGGTGGGGCCTCTGCGGCATGGCATCGCGATGCACGGGGAGCCTGCGCTCAAGCCGGGTTTCGAGCACCTGCCCTATGCCAATCCGCAGGCCCCGAAGGGCGGCCGAATCACGCTCGCCCTCCAGGGTACCTTCGACAGTCTCAACCCGCTGATCGTCCTGGGCGTCGCTCCAGACGTGGTGCCCCGCTACGTGCTCCAGAGCCTAATGATGCGCTCGACCGACGAGCCGTTCACGATCTATGGCCTCGTTGCCCGTTCCGCCGAGATGCCGGACGACCGGAGCTTCATCACCTTCAACCTCGACCCCCGCGCCCGCTTTTCCGATGGCCATCCCCTAACGGCCGAGGATGTGCTCTTCTCGTTCGAGGCGCTGAAAAAGTACGGAAAGCCCTTCCACCGCTCGAGCTTCGGCCAGGTCAAGGCGGTCGAGATCCTGGACCCGCACCGTATCAGGTTCGATCTGTCCGGATCCAACGACCGGGAACTGCCATTGCTCATTGGCATGACAATGCCAATCTTTCCGGCCCATGCCACGAACCTGGAGACCTTCGACAAGACGTCTCTCACCCCGCCCATCGGCTCGGGCCCTTACGCCCTCACCGAGGTGAGGCCGGGTGAACGGGTTGTCTTGACCCGCCGCAAGGACTATTGGGGCAAGGAGCTGCCCATCACGCGCGGGCTCTATAATTTCGACGAGATCCGATACGATTTCTATCGCGATGCCAACAGCTTGTTCGAGGCTTTTAAGGCGGGACTTTACGATTTCAGGATCGAGGGCGATCCCGGCCAATGGACCACCGGTTACGACATTCCCGCCGTCCGTGAGGGCCGCATCGTCCGGGAGACGATGACGACCGGATTGCCCAAGGGCATGAACGGTTTCGTCTTCAACACCCGCAAGGCCCTGTTCACAGATGTCAGAGTGCGGGAAGCCCTCAGCTACCTGTTCGATTTCGACTGGGTGAACCGCAACCTCTATTTCGGCCAGCTCACCCGCTCCAACAGCTATTTCTCCGGCTCCGACCTCGCGTCCACGGGCAAGCCCGCAAACGAGCGGGAACGCTCCCTTCTGGCCGTCTCCCCCGGCACCATCCGCGAGGAAATCCTCGAAGGCCGGTGGGAGCCTCCCGCTAGCGACGGATCGGGCCGGGACCGGGACATGGCGAGGCGCGCTCTTACCCTCCTGTCTGATGCGGGCTGGGTTCTCGAGAATGACGTTCTGCGCAAGAAGGGCTTCGGAGAGCCCTTCGCCTTCGAGATTCTGGTCAATTCCCGCTCGCAGGAGCGGTTGGCCCTCAACTTCTCGCAGTCTTTGAGCCGGATCGGCATTCAGGCCCGCGTGCGCCTCGTCGACGACGTGCAGTACTGGCGCCGTCTGGCGCGTTTCGACTTCGATATGGTGCAGTGGCTCTGGCCCGGGACACCCTCACCGGGCAACGAGCAGCGCAACCGTTGGGGCTCGGCTGCGGCGCAAAGGGGCGGGTCTCAGAACCACGCCGGGGTCGCCTCGCCTGCGGTAGACCGCCTCATCGATGCCTTGCTCCAAGCCAAGAGCCGCGAAGATTTCGTCTCGGCCGTTCACGCGCTCGACCGAGTCCTCCTGTCGGGATTCTATGTGGTCCCACTATTTTATCTGAAAGATCAATGGCTTGCCTATAGCAACAACCTGAGAAGGCCGGAAAAGACGCCGCTGATGGGAACCAATATCGATACCTGGTGGCGCCAGCCGCATTGACCTTCGTTGGTATCGCATACCTCCTATTGTTGAGCTTCCATTCATGTAGACGGTGAAACTATTGCTCTGCTTCGACGTTAGGTGAGCACCTCCTGTCTCATCCGTCGCGTCCAACCGCAGGGTATCGTCATGAACGCAATGCCGAAGGTCCTCGTCGTCGACAACGGCGACCGTGCTCCCGACAGCGCTCTGTCCGCGGAGCTGGCCGGCATGGGATATGCGAGCGTAACCACCCCCTTCGAGACCGCGGACGACGTTCTGGCCCTGATCCCATGCCCGGCTGCCATCGTGCTGCAGATGCCTCGCCGTGCCGGCTGGGCCGAGAGGCGGCGCTTCATGGAACTTGCCAACCGCCTGCGCAAGAACCTGGCCGAGAGCGGAACGCCCGTCATCGTGACGGGTGGCGTGGCCGGAGCCGCCACGATGCTCCAGAACCACCTCGGCATGCACGCCGTCGCGGCTCCGGATATCTAACCCTTCAGAAGCGCGAAGGCCCCTTCTTCGGTCGGCGTCTGGTCTTCGCTCATCCTGAAGAAAGCCGCAGTCCGGTTCAAGCCCGGATCGAGATCCCGATAGACGGCAACCGTGCTCCCCGGCCCTCCTCCCGTATGCCCGGCGACCTTCAGACCGCCTGTCGTCTCTCCGGTCATGACGCCCAGTCCATAGCCAGGGATCGCCCAAGGCCGCCTGGGAACCGGACCCGGCAGGACGAAAGGCATCAGCATGTCCCGTCGTAGCTCAGGCGACAGCAGATCGCCCCTCATCAGCCGGTCGAGCAGCAGTGCCGCGTCCTCGACACTTCCCACCAGCAAACCGTGATAGACCCAGCCCGGGTGATAGTCGTGGGCATTGCCCATGGCGACGTGGTCAAGATCCGCCCTCTCCCGCGCGATGCGGGCAGTTTCGATGCCGAGCGGCTTTAGAACGCGGCGCTGCAAGGCGGCGTCGAGATCTTCCCCGGTCAGGGTCTCGATCAACTGCCCGACAAGCAGATAGCCGATATTGGAATAGTCCCATCCCTTGCCTACGAGATAGCGGAGCCGATCTGCATCGAGCCGTTCGAGAAGTTCTCGCACGGGCCAGGGATCGTCGTTCCGCTCGACAGCTTCGTGATAGGCACTCAGCCCACCGTAATTCACCAGACCGGACCGGTGCTGCAGCAAGTGGCGCAAACTATAGGGCTTGTCCCGGAGTGGTTCGTCCAGGGTAACAAGTCCGTCCCGCACGAGCACCAGAGCGGCCGCAGCGAGAACCGTCTTCGTGAAACTCCACCAGGGCACGATCCGATGGGCGTCATGGGATTTCACCACGCGCCCATTCTCGATCAGCGCCCAGGCTTCGATCATCAAGCGGCCTTCTTCTCCGCGATGCGCACGAGGCTGCGCAGGATCGTGGTCGAGGCCTTGAGGCGTTCGTCAGGTGTTTCGACATCCCGGACGAAGACGATCTTCATGTCGGGACGGACCTTCGCGAAGGACGCCTGCTCGGTGACATAGGAGATGAGGCCGGTCGGATTGGCGAAGGAATTGTCGCGGAACGAGATGATGATGCCCTTCGGGCCGCCATCGACCTTTTCCACATTGGCGCGGCGGCAGAGCACCTTGATCGCCATGATCTTGAGAAGCTGATCGACCTCGGACGGCACCGGCCCGAAACGGTCCACAAGTTCGGCACGAAACGCATCGATCTCCTGGTCGGTCTCGAAGGTCGAGAGGCGGCGATAGAGTCCGAGCCGCAATTGCAGATCCGCGATGTAGCTCTCCGGGATCATCACCGGCGCGCCGACCGCAATCGTGGGTGACCATTGATCCTCCGCCGGCTCCTCGATGCCGGCCTTGAGCTGCGCCACCGCCTCTTCCAGCATCTGCTGGTAAAGCTCGTAACCGACTTCCTTGATGTGGCCGGACTGCTCCTCGCCCAAAAGGTTGCCCGCGCCGCGGATGTCGAGATCGTGCGAGGCGAGCTGGAAGCCGGCGCCGAGCGTGTCGAGCGTCTGCAGCACCTTCAGGCGCCGCTCGGCCTGAACCGTCAGCGACTTGTTGGCCGGCACCGAAAACAGGGCATAGGCGCGGGTCTTGGAGCGTCCGACGCGGCCGCGCAGCTGATAGAGCTGAGACAGGCCGAACATGTCCGCGCGGTGGACAATGAGCGTGTTGGCGGTCGGGATGTCGAGGCCCGATTCCACGATCGTGGTGGAGAGCAGGATGTCGTACTTGCCCTCGTAGAAGGCGGTCATGACATCTTCCAACTGGCCCGCCGCCATCTGGCCGTGCGCCACCGCCACCTTCGCTTCCGGTACCTCCTTGTCGAGGAAGGCCTTTACGTCGCCGAGATCGTCGAGACGCGGCACTACGTAGAAGGCTTGGCCCCCACGGTAGCGCTCGCGCAGCAACGCCTCGCGGACGAGGAGCGGATCGAAGGGCGTGATGAAGGTGCGCACCGCCAGGCGGTCCACGGGCGGCGTCGTGATCAGCGACAGCTCGCGCACGCCCGTGAGCGCCAGTTGCAGGGTACGCGGAATGGGCGTTGCCGACAGGGTCAGCACGTGCACCTCGGCGCGGAGTTCCTTCAGACGCTCCTTGTGGGAAACGCCGAAATGCTGCTCCTCATCGACGATGATGAGGCCGAGATCCTTGAACTTGATCGTCTTACCGAGCAGCGCGTGGGTGCCGATGACGATGTCGACCGACCCGTCGGCCAGCCCTTCCTTTGTCTTCTTCATCTCGGCGGCCGGCACGAAGCGGGAGGCCTGCGCCACGTTGAGCGGCAGGCCACGGAAACGGTCGCAGAAGGTGCGATAATGCTGGCGGGCGAGCAGCGTCGTCGGTACCACCACCGCCACCTGCTTGCCGCCCATGGCCGCGACGAAGGCGGCGCGCAGCGCCACTTCCGTCTTGCCGAAGCCGACGTCACCGCAGACGAGGCGGTCCATCGGACGGCCCGAGGCCATGTCGTCGAGCACGGCCTCGATGGCGTTGAGCTGGTCCTCGGTCTCGTCATAGGGGAAGCGCGCCGCGAACTCGTCGTAGAGCCCTTCCGGCGGCGTCAGGCGCGGAGCTTCCTTGAGGATGCGGGCGGCCGCGATCTTCATGAGCGCGCCCGCCATCTCGCGGATGCGCTGCTTCATGCGCGCCTTGCGCGCCTGCCAGGCTCCGCCGCCGAGTTTGTCGAGTTGGACTTCCGTTTCTTCGGACCCATAGCGGGTCAGAAGCTCGATGTTCTCGACCGGCAGGAACAGGCGGTCGCCTCCGGCATAATGCAGCTCGAGGCAGTCATGCGGAGCACCCGCGGCCTCGATGGTCTTCAGGCCCTCGAAGCGGCCGATGCCGTGATCCACGTGCACCACGAGATCGCCCGGCGTGAGCGCCGCGACTTCGGTCAGGAAATCCTGCGGCCGCTTGGATTTGCGCTTCTGGCGCACCAGACGGTCGCCGAGGATGTCCTGCTCGCTGATGACAGCGAGATCCGCCGTCTCGAAGCCGGATTCCAGCGGCCAGATGCCGACAGGGATTTCGTTGCGTGGATAGGCCATCGCGTCGGAGAAGCGGACGATAGGCTTCGTCTGGCGCAGGTCGTGATCCTGCAATACGTGGCAGAGGCGCTCACGCGAGCCCTCGGTCCAGGCACCGAGCATGACGCGCTTCTTGGCGCCCTGCAGATCGCGGATGTGCCGGACCACCGCCTCGAAAACATTGGCGCTCTCGTCCGCACGTTCGGCGATGAAGTTGCGACCTTGGCGCGCCTCGCAATCGATGACAAGCTTTCCGGGCGATTCCGGGATCGCGAAGGGCGTGAGCCGCGCAAGAGGAAGTTTCGCGGTGCGTTCCGACCATTCCTCGGGCTTGAAGTACAAGGCATCCGACGGCAGCGGACGATAGGGCGCAACGCCGGGCTGGCTCTGCCCCATCGTTTCACGACGGGCATCGTAATAATCCTTCACCTGGGCGAGGCGCTCGGCGGCCGCATCGTCGGCCAGCGCATCGAACACCACCGGAATGCCAGGCAGGTAATCGAACAGCGTGTCGAGATGGTCGTGGAAGAGCGGCATCCAGTGCTCGAGGCCGGGATAGCGCCGCCCCTCGCTGATCGCCTCGTAGAGCCGGTCGTCGCGGGTCGGTGCGCCGAAGGCCGCCACATAGGCCTGCCGGAAGCGCTTGATGCTCTCGGTGGTGAGCTGCACCTCGCTCATGGGCACGAGATCGAGGGAGCGCAGGGTGCCGACCGTGCGCTGGGTCTCCGGATCGAAGGCGCGGATCGATTCCAGCGCGTCGCCGAAGAAGTCGAGGCGGACCGGGTTGGGCAGGCCTGCCGGGAAGAGATCGATGATGCCGCCGCGAACCGCGTACTCGCCCGTGTCGCGCACGGTACCGGTGCGCAGGAAGCCGTTGCTCTCCAGCCAATTGATCAGCTGCGTCGTGTCGACCACGTTGCCGGGGGCGGCCGAGAAAGTCTCCGCGGCGATGCGGGCCTTCGGAGGAACACGCTGAACCAGGGCATTCACCGTGGTCGAGAGGATGCGCGGCTTGTCCTCGGAGGTCTTGGAACGGGCAAGCCGCGCCAGCGTGGTCATCCGCTGCGCCGTGATGGCGCTATTGGGCGACACGCGATCATAGGGCTGGCAGTCCCAGGCCGGGAAGGTCAGGATCTCGATCTCGGGCGCGATGAAGGCGAGGCTGTTAGCGAAATTCTGCTGCCGCTGCCCGTCTCGGGCCACATGGACCAGAACCGCTGGTCCCTCCACCTGCCCCGACAGACCGCGCGCAAGATCGGCGACGGCAAGCGCGTCGAAGCCGTCCGGCACGCTGGATAGCGTCAGGCTTTGGCCCTTCTTCAGGACATCGAGAGCACGGGTCAGGGCTGGCTTCATGGCAGGTTGTCAGATCATAGATAGGAAGAACGCGGGCTGGTCGGCCCAGTTCGTTGGATAACAGAAAAGAGGGATGGTGTAGTCCGATGCAGGACCGCGTGTCATCCCCGGTTGAAATGGCTTGTCTCCCCTTAGGGAGACGCCCTTCCACGTCATCACCGGCCTTGTGCCGGTGATCCCAATTGTGTGAGGCGCCTCGCTTCTTCGCATCGGGATGGCCGGGACAAGCCCGGCCATGACGAGAAGCAACAGCGGCTCACACCTCTTTCTCTCAGCTATGGATCGGCGACGTATGCGTGTGGAACGCCTTCAGCCTATTGAACAGGGGTGTGTCGTAATTGGAGGGCGTTTGGATCTCGCCGGTGATCCAGCCGAGCAGGTCGCGGTCGGTCACCTCGATCAGGCGCTCGAATTCGGCCAGATCCTCTTCGGAGAGCTCGCCGATTTCCGCATCCGCGAAGCGGCCCATGATCAGGTCCATCTCCCGCATGCCCCGATGCCAGGAGCGATACAGGATCTGCCTGCGACGGGTGTCGAGGCCGGCGCTGCTGCGTGTGGTTCCGCTCATGGCATTGCTCCGATCAGTGAAAGATGACGTCGCCTCCGGGCGGCCCTGCGGGTCCACACTCAACGGCGCGCCGCTTGAAGGATTGAACATCGGAATCGATCCCAAACGTGCATTCCACTTTCGGGTCCCATGCTCTAGCCGCTATATAACCATCTCCCTCACCGTTGCCACCCATTTGAATGTCATTGCGTCCTTCCATTCTCGATCCACTGTTTGCTCCGGCCAACACCCTGCCCGGCGTCGGACCGAAGATTACCCCATTGCTCGACCGCCTCCTCGGCGAGCCGGGCAAGCCTACGCGCGTCATGGATCTGCTGTTCCACGTGCCGACCAGCGGGATCTCGCGCGAGATGAAGGGATCGGTGGCGGACGCTCCCGTCGGAGAGCCGGTGACGCTGTCCGTGACCGTCGTCGCTCACCGCGCCCCACCGCCCGGCCGCCGCGCACCCTACCGGATCCTCGTGGAGGATGAGACCGGGGACGTGACGCTGATCTTCTTCAACGGCCAGAAGGCCCGCCTGGAAAAGATCCTGCCCGTAGGCGAGCGTCGCTACATCTCCGGCAAGATCGAGCTATGGGACGGCAGGCGCCAGATGGTCCATCCGGACCGGATTTTGGACGACCGAGGCATCGAGAACCTACCGGCCGTGGAGGCCGTCTATGGCCTGACCGAGGGCCTGTCTTCGCGCATGGTGGGCAAGTACATCGGTACTGCTCTCGAAAAGGTCCCTCAGCTGCCGGAATGGCAGGATCCGGCTTGGCTCGACCGGAACGCTCTGCCCGATTTCCGGCAGGCGCTTTTTACTCTCCACAGGCCGGACACCGCTTCCCAGCTGTCCGAGGAGGCGCTCGCCAAATCCGCCCCGCGCCGCCGTCTTGCCTATGACGAGTTGCTGGCCTCCCAGCTGGCGCTGGCTCTGGTTCGAAGCCGCATGCGCCGGCTGCCCGGCCGGGTCAATGCCGGAGACGGGCATCTGGTCGAGCGCCTAAAAACCGCCCTGCCCTTTGGGCTCACCGGCTCGCAGGCCCGGGCCATCGAGGATATCCGCAACGACCTCACCTCCGACAAGAAGATGCTGCGCCTGCTCCAGGGCGATGTCGGCTCGGGCAAGACCGTCGTCGGCCTGCTCACCATGGCGAGCGCCATCGAGGCGGGACGCCAGGCAGCCATGATGGCCCCGACCGAAATCCTCGCTCGCCAGCATTACGAGCGCCTTGCGCCGATGGCCGAACAGGCGGGGCTCACCATCGCGCTGCTCACCGGGCGCGAGAAAGGCGTGGCACGCAGGAATATTCTTGCCGGGCTTGCCGAAGGCAGCATCCAGATCGCGGTCGGAACCCATGCCCTGTTCCAGGAAGGTGTCGCGTTCCAGGATCTCGGCGTCGCTGTGGTGGACGAACAGCATCGCTTCGGCGTGCACCAGCGTCTGGCGCTTGGCTCCAAGGGCGAGGCCGTCGACATCCTCGTCATGACCGCCACCCCGATCCCGCGCACCCTGGCCCTGACCTATTTCGGCGACATGGACGTGTCCGTGCTGAGCGAGAAACCGGCCGGGCGCAAACCCATTGGTACGAAGCTCATTGCCATCGAGCGGCTCGACGAGGTCGTCGGCGGCATCGGGCGCGCCATCGCCAACGGGGATCAGGTCTATTGGGTCTGCCCGCTCGTGGGCGAGTCGGAATCCATCGATCTCGCCGCCGCCGAAGAGCGCTTCGAAATGCTCAAAAGCTTCTTCGGCGATCAGGTCGGCCTCGTTCACGGCAAGATGGCCGGCAAGGACAAGGACGCCGCCATGGAGCGGTTCTCCGGCGGCGAGACCAAGATCCTGGTCTCCACCACCGTGATCGAGGTCGGTGTCGATGTGCCGAACGCCACGATCATGGTCATCGAACACGCCGAGCGCTTCGGCCTCGCGCAGCTCCATCAGCTGCGCGGACGCATCGGCCGGGGCTCGAAATCCTCGACCTGCCTGCTGGTCTACAAGGGTCCGTTGGGCCAGGTCGCGCAAGCGCGCCTCGAAATGATGCGCCAGACCGAAGACGGCTTCCGCATCGCCGAGGAGGACCTGCGTCTGCGCGGCGAAGGTGAGGTGCTGGGAACCCGCCAGTCCGGTACGCCCGGCTTCAAGCTCGCCCGTCTCGAGGTGGATGGCGACCTCCTCGGCGCGGCGAGAGACGACGCGCGCCTGATCGTAGACCGCGACCCAGATCTCGTCAGCGAACGCGGGCAGGCGCTGAGGGTGCTGCTTTACCTGTTCGAGCGGGACTCGGCGATCCGGCTGCTCAGGGCCGGCTGATCGAGGCGCAGCGCCATGAGGCAGCGCCGTGCCGGGTCGTGCCCGGCCTTCGCCTCGTCCTCCAACTTGGCGCGGTGGCCGGGACCTGCCTCATCGACATCGATTTCGACGAAGCCCAGACGGGCATAGGACGGTCCGTTCCACGACAGGTCGCGATAGGTCGTCAGCGTGACGGCGCCGAATCCCTGGCGCCTGCCATGGAACATGGCAGCTTCTACCAACCGGGCGCCAATGCCCTGCCGCTGATGCGACCGCGCTACGGAAACCTCGGCGATATGGAACAGTTCGTCCAAGGCATGCCCCGCGAGGAAGCCCACCGGCTCATCCCGCCCGTCGACGGCCACCCACAGCGTTCCCTCCCGGCAGAGCACCATCAGGACGGCCGGGTCCATAGTGTCCCCATCGGCCAGCCACGCCAGACCGACGCCGCGAAACACGGACGCAGCGGAACGCTCAATGGGCCCGAGCTTTTCCAGATCGTCTCGCCGCGCAGGACGAATGAAGGATCCGGAAGCGCTCACTCCACCGTCACGGACTTCGCGAGATTGCGCGGCTGGTCCACGTCCTTACCCATGAAGACGGCCGTGTGATAGGCGAGCAGTTGGATCGGAATCGCGTTGAGGATCGGAGCCACGATCGGGTGCACGGACGGCATCACGATGGTCGCCATGGTGTCGAGACCGGCTTCCAAGGCGCCGCGCTCGTCCGTAATGAGAATGATGCGGCCGCCGCGGGCCGCCACTTCCTGCATGTTCGAGACGGTCTTCTCGAAGATGTTGTCGTGCGGCGCGATCACGATGACCGGCATCGTCTCGTCGATGAGCGCGATGGGACCGTGCTTGAGTTCGCCCGCGGCATAGCCTTCCGCGTGGATGTAGGAGATTTCCTTGAGCTTCAGGGCTCCTTCCATGGCGAGCGGATAGGACGTGCCGCGGCCGAGATAGAGCACGTCTTTCGCCTTGGAGAGATCGCGGGAGAGGATTTCGATCTGGTGCTCGCGCTTCATCGCCTCGGTCATCTGACCGGGAATGGCGATGAGAGCATTCACCAGTTCCCTCTCATCTTCCGCGCCCAACGTGCCACGGGCGCGTCCGGCCGCAATGGCCAGCGACAGGAGCACGGTGAGCTGGCAGGTGAAGGCCTTGGTCGAGGCCACACCCACCTCCACGCCGGCGAGGGTCTGCGCGATGACGTCGCTCTCGCGGGCCATGGTGGAGGTCGGCACGTTTACGACGGAGAGCGTATGCTGCTTTTCTGTCGTGGCGTAACGAAGCGAAGCGAGCGTGTCCGCGGTCTCGCCCGACTGGGAGACGAACAGCGCGAGGCCGCCCGGCTCGAGCGGAGCCTCACGGTAGCGGAATTCGGACGCCACATCGATCTCGACCGGGATGCGGGCGAGGCGCTCGAACCAGTATTTCGAGATCAGACCGGCCAGATAGGCCGTTCCACAGGCCGAGATCGAGATGCGCTTCAGATCCTTGAAGTCGAACGGCAATTCGAGCGGCAACTCAACCCGTTCTGAGGCGAAGTTGACGTAATGCGCGAGCGTGCGTCCCACGACCTCGGCCTGCTCGTGGATCTCCTTGGCCATGAAATGGCGGTAATTGCCTTTGTCGGCGAGGAAGGAGCCGACCGGGATCTTGTGGCGGGTCCGGTGCACAGGCTTGCCCGACTCGTCGCGGATATCGGCACCCTTGCGAGTCAGGATGGCCCAGTCGCCGTCGTCCAGATAGGCGACCTCGTCGGTGAATGGCGCGAGCGCCAGCGCGTCGGAGCCGAGATACATCTCGCCCTCGCCGTAGCCGATGGCCAGCGGCGCTCCATGGCGGGCGCCGATCAGGAGGTCCTCTTCGCCCGAGAACAGGAAACCGAGGGCGAAAGCGCCGCGCAGACGCGGCAGGGTCACGGCAACCGCCTCGATGGGCAGGCGGCCCTGGCGGATCTCGTAAGTGACGAGCTGGGCCACCACTTCCGTATCCGTCTCGGTCTCGAACCGAATGCCCTTGGCCTCAAGCCCCGTCTTCAGCTCGCGGAAATTCTCGATGATGCCATTATGAACCACCGCCAACTTGTCGGTTGCGTGGGGATGAGCGTTGGTCTCGTTCGGCTTGCCGTGGGTCGCCCAACGGGTATGGCCGATGCCGATGACGCCGGACAGGGGGGCCTGTGACAACTTGGTCTCCAGGTTACGCAGCTTGCCCTCGGCCCGGCGGCGGTCGAGCCGCCCCTCTTCCAAGGTTGCGACGCCGGCGGAATCGTAGCCCCGGTACTCAAGCCGCTTGAGAGCCTCCACGATCTGTGGCGCGACAGGGGTTTTCCCGACGATTCCAACGATTCCGCACATTCCCAAAAGCTTCCTTGATCCAATTCGACAGCGCTAAGCTTGATGCCTCTCTTACAGAGGCCCAACCTCACAGCGGAATCAACTTGCGTAACCTATTGTGACAAACGGCCTTATTTCTTCTTGGCCGCCAGGGCTTTTGCCCGGAATTCGAGAGCCCAGCCTTCCTTTACGATCTGACGTCCGCGCCCGAGACCCAAGGCGTTATCCGGGATGTCGTCCGTAATAACCGAGCCGGAACCGACGAAGGCGCCCTTGCCGATCGTGATGGGTGCCACGAGCGCGGAGTTCGAGCCGATGAAGGCTCCCTCGCCAATTTGGGTCCGGTGTTTGCCGAAGCCGTCGTAATTGCAGGTGATGGTGCCGGCGCCGATATTGGCCTCGGCCCCAATGGTAGCGTCGCCCAGATAGGTCAGGTGGCTCACCTTGGCGCCGGCGCCCAGCTCCGTGTTCTTGATCTCGACGAAGTTGCCGACCTTCGCCTTGGGGCCGATGGAAGCGCCGGGACGGAGTCGTGCAAAGGGGCCGACACCGGCCCCGGAGGCAATCCGCGTGCCTTCCAGGTGGCTGAAGCTGTGAACGACAGCCCCCGCCTCCACGAACACGCCGGGACCAAAGACCACATGCGGCTCGACCATCACATCCTGGCCGAGCTGGGTGTCATGGCTGAAGA
This sequence comes from Microvirga sp. VF16, assembly GCF_016864375.1. Lineage (GTDB taxonomy): Bacteria > Pseudomonadota > Alphaproteobacteria > Rhizobiales > Beijerinckiaceae > Microvirga. Next base: position 3,167,942 of record NZ_CP069354.1, read on the forward strand.
AGACCGTTTCGGGTGCAACGAGAGTCACGCCGGCAGCCATGGCCTCGTGGCGCAGGCGGTCCTGGATCATGCGCTCGGCGGCCGCGAGCTGGGCCCGATCATTGACACCGTGGACCTCCTCTTCCGGCACGACGGCGATGGCCGTCCGATGCCCGAGCTCACGGGCGATCTCGACGATATCCGTCAGATAGTATTCACCCTTGGCGTTGTCGTTTCTGACCCGGTCGAGCAGAGTCAGTGCCAGGTCGCCGCGGATCGCCATCAGGCCACCATTGCAGAGGGTGATCTCTCGCTCGGCCTCGCTGGCGTCCTTGTGCTCGCGGATGGCCAACAGCTCATCGCCCGACGTGATGAAGCGACCATAGCCCGTGGGATCCTTGGCCTCGAACCCCATGGCAACCACGCCGGCGCCCTGGGCGAGCGGCGCCCTCAGCTTGGCGAAAGTCTCAGCCAGGACGAGCGGCGTATCGCCGAAAGCGACGATCACGTCGTCCGCACTCTGCTCCAGAGCCTCCCGGGCACTCAGGACCGCGTGGGCGGTGCCAAGTCGGTCCCTCTGAACGAAAATCCGAGCCTCAGGAAAATTCTTCTGCACCTCTTTCGCCACATCCTCACGATCCGGTCCGATGACGGCCGCGACGCTCGTGGCGCCGGCTTTCGTGAGGGTCGCGAGCACATGCCCGACCATGGAGCGGTTGGCGACCTGATGCAGGACCTTGGGCTTTCCGGATTTCATCCGGGTGCCCTCACCGGCGGCCAGCACGATGGCGAGACAGCTCCGGGACGAGGGCGTCTTGAAGGCATCAATCGAGGTCATACAGTTTCAATCCGGTGGCACTTTGCCGTCGAGCTAAATCAGAAGAGGTATTTCGGCAATCATTTCATGAGCAATGAGGCGGTTTCCGCCTGTGGCCTCGTTTACTTCATGCTCACGATTGACGATATGTATAAGGCATTCCAACTGTCTGGCTGAAGAGCCTCGTTCACACAAGAGTATCGCTGTGCCGGTTTCGCCAAGGGGTCCGTCCCCCTTCTATCCTCGCCGGCGCGACATGCTGGCCTATATCGGCGTCTCCGTCGCCGGGCTCGCATACGCGCCAGCCGTCCGAGCCCAAACACCCCAAGCGACGATTTCAGCGAGGATGGGCGAGAATCAACGGTTCGATCCGGCGGTTGTGGTCGACATCGCACGGCAGCTCTCGAAAAAGCCCTATGTGCCGCCCCCGAATGATCTGCCGGATGTCTTCGGCAATCTGAATCAGGAGCAGTACTCCGCCATCCGATATACCCAGCCGGCCATCTGGAGCACGGAAGCCCGCGGCATCTCCGTGGAGCCGCTTCACCGCGGCTTCGTCTTCAGGGATGCCGTCGACCTTTACCTCGTGGAGGATGGAGCCGTCCGCCGGCTCGCCTTCAGCCCAACTCAGTTCGATTACGGTCGCATCACGGTACCGAACAATATACCGGATATCGGCTATTCAGGCTTCAAGCTGATCGCGCAACTCGGAAACGGCAAGCCATTCGACTTCGCCTTCGTTCAAGGCGGCACCTTCTTTCGGGCGATCGCTCGCGGCCAGACTTACGGCGCGATTGCGAGAGCGCTGACCTTGCGGCCTGCCGAAGCGCGCGGCGAGGAATTTCCGGTCTTTCGTGCGTTCTGGCTCGAGCGCCCTGCCGTGGGCAGCAATACCATTACCGTGCATGGCGTGCTTGATTCGGAATCGACCACGGGCGCGGTGCGCATGACGTTCCGTCCGGGCGACATGACCATCGTCGATGTGGAGATGACTCTCTTCCCTCGCGTCAACCTCGAGCATGTAGGCCTGGGCGGCATTGCGTCGACCTACCTTTACGGACCGAATGATCTCCTGAACTCGGACGATATCCGTCCTGCGGTCTACGATTCCTCCGGGCTTCAGATGTTGAACGGTTCGGGCGAATGGCTTTGGCGTCCGCTGCACAATCCCGAGACCCTCCAGATCTCGGCCTTCGTCGACAGTTCCCCGCGCGGTTTTGGCCTTCTGCAGCGGGATCGTTCCTATGAATCGTTCCAGGACGATGACCAGCGCTTCGAACGCCGCCCGAGCCTCTGGATCGAGCCATTGGGCGATTGGGGTCAGGGCAGCGTTCAGCTGCTCGAAATTCCCACCGACGCTGAGATCAACGACAACATTCTCACCTATTGGCGTCCGAAGGCACTGATGGCGGCCGGATCAGAGGTTGCCGTCGCGTATCGGCAGTATTGGGGCTGGAATTCGCCCGAACGTCCGCCGCTCGCAACCGTATCGGCCACGCGCTCAGGCCGAGGCAGCGGGGGCCGGCGGCGGCGATTCACGGTCGACTTTTCCGGAGATATGCTGGGTGACAATTTGCCGGCGGACCTTAAATCGGTCCTAACCGTTGCCCCTGGGACGTTCCAGAACCTCAAACTTTTGCCATATCCGGAACGAAAGACAGTACGCGTTGCGTTCGAGCTTGACCCGGGCAACGAAAACGCGTGTGAGATGCGCCTGATCCTTGAAGCAGGCGGGAAACCGATTAGCGAGACATGGCTTTATCGTTGGACACCGTAAGTCCCGACTCAAACCCGAATGTAGCCGCCCTCGAGCGGCCTGCATCCTCTATGCCCCCCGAGAAGCACCTCGACATGCCGACCCAGTCGCTTCGGCGCTGGTCGGAATCGGAGGAGCGTAAGCCACTTTTGCAGCATCCTCGGATGGGGACTTGGCTTGCCCGTCTCTTCGTCTTCGGAGGCGGCTTGCTGCTGACGGCCTACGGCACCTACGAGATGTATCAGGTCGTGTCGGTGAGCCGCACGACTGCGCTTCAGTGGGTGCTCGTGGCGCTGTTCACGATCAACTTTTCCTGGATCGCAATCGCGTTCACCAGTGCACTCTTGGGCTTCTTTGCCCTGCTCAGGCGCCCAGGCCATCGGGGACCGCTGCCCACCTCGCTGCAGCAGCGCACCGCCATCGTCATGCCCGTCTACAACGAGCAGACGGACCGTACCTTTGCCGCTCTGGAAGCGATTTATGAATCGGTTCAGGCGACGGGTCTTGGCAATCATTTCGACTATTTCATTCTCTCCGACACCACGAATCCGGATGCTTGGGTCGCCGAGGAGCGGGCTTTCCTTGCCTTAAGGGAACGTCTGGGGCCCGGAGCGCGGTTCTATTACCGCCACCGGCAGAAGAACCACCACCGCAAGGCCGGCAACATCGCCGACTTCGTGTCGCGCTGGGGTGGCCATTACGAGCACATGCTCGTGCTCGATGCCGACAGCCTCATGACGGGCGAGTGCATCGTGCGCCTGGCCGCAGCCATGGAAGCCGATCCCGATGCCGGCATCATCCAGTCTCTACCGCTCATCATCAACCGCAACACGCTCTTCGCCCGCGTCCAGCAATACGCGGCGCGAGTGACGGGCCCGGTCATCGCCATGGGCCTTGCGGTCTGGATGGGACGCGACGGCAATTATTGGGGCCATAACGCGATCATCCGCACCAAGGCCTTCGCGGATCATGGCGGTCTGCCCGACCTGAAGGGCAAGCCTCCTTTCGGCGGGCACATCCTGAGCCACGACTTCGTCGAGGCGGCGCTGCTGCGGCGCGCCGGCTGGTCGGTCTACATGCTGGCGGATCTCCAAGGCTCCTACGAGGAGAGTCCCCCATCCCTCATCGATCTGTCAGCCCGCGACCGGCGCTGGTGCCAGGGTAATCTGCAGCATATGCGGGTCATCGGGGCCAAGGGACTGAAGCTGCCTACGCGGCAGCATTTCGCCACCGGCATCATGTCCTATCTGGCCTCGCCGTTCTGGTTATTCCAGTTGATCGTCGGTATCGCGCTCGTCCTGCAGACGACCTACATCCGGCCGGAATATTTCGCCCGCGACTTCCGCCTTTATCCGATCTGGCCCCGGTTCGACCCCGAACGAGCCTTGGCGCTCTTCGCATTGACCATGGGCATCCTGCTCGCACCGAAAGTCTTCGGACTGCTGCTGATGCTCATTCGTGGTGATGATCGTAGGGCCTCGGGCGGCGGCATCCGGTTGATCATCTCGTCAACGATCGAGATCATCCTCTCGGCGCTCCTGGCGCCGATCCTGATGCTCATCCAGTCGGGCTCGGTGTTCCAGATCCTGCTCGGACGCGACACGGGCTGGCAGCCGCAGCGTCGCGACGACGGCTCCATTCCCTTCAAGGATATCGTCCGTCGCCATCGGGCGCATACGGTTCTCGGCGCGCTGGCCGGCATCTCCGCCTTCATGATCGCCACATCCCTGTTCCTATGGATGTCGCCCACGATCATCGGCCTCCTGCTCGCAATCCCGCTGTCGTGGCTCAGCGGCCAGCTCGGGGCAGGACTTGCATTGAAACGGCTCGGACTTCTGAGAACGCCCGAAGAATATCGGCCGCCGGCCATTGCGATGCGTGCCAACGAGTTGCAGGCCCGCAATGCCACCTTCGGCTTCGACGATGCCGACAGCCTTCGGGCCATCTATGCGGATGCGACCTTGAGGGAAAACCATATGGCGATGCTTCCGCCCGCCCTGCCCCGCAAGCGCGGCGTCATCGAAACGGAGCGGGCCTTGGCCGAGGCCAAACTGGTCGATGCGGAGACCATCGACGATGCGGTCAGCTGGCTGCACAACAAGGAACGCATGGTCGTTCTGCACGACCGGGCGCTCATCGGCATGCTCATGCATCTGAAGGCCAAGCCTCCAGAGGTTCAAGCTGCTGAGTAGTGTTCTCTCGAAACCGGGGCTTCAAGCCCCGGTTTGCATTTGGGCCGTGGGAGAGGCTCTCTCGCTGTCGCCCGCCACCTCGCTCAATACCCAGTCGCGGAAAGCCTCGATCTTGGCGGAGCGTCTGCGGGCTTTCGGATAGACCAGCCAATAGCTCCGATCCGTCATCGCCAGGAGATCGAACGGTTTCACGAGCCTGCCCGACGCCAGATCGTCAGGGAAGAAGAAGGGATTGATGAGCGCCACGCCCTGACCTGCGATCGCCGCCATCCCCTCGAACTGCTGCACCCCAAGCGAATTGTCCGGACGCCGCGAGAGATCGACATCTTTCAATCCTGCCGCCGCGAACCAATCCTGCCACCATGGATCGCTCGGTGAGATGAGCGGAAGTTTGAGAATATCCACGGGCTCTCGCAGGTCGACCTCCTGGAGCAACTCCGGACTGCAGACGGGTACGAACTGGTTGGGAAACAGAACATGCGTCTCAAGACCCGGCCAGTCTCCCGTGCCGCTTCGGATTCCGATGTCGAACTCGCTCTGCGTGAACTCGATCATCTCGGTCGAGACGGAGATTTGAACTGCGATATTGGGATGGAGCTGCCGGAAGCGTCCCAGACGCGGAACCAGCCAGTTCGATGCGAAGGTCGAGAGAGTGGTAATCGACAGCGTCGACTGGACCACCTCCTCGACGCCTGCGAATGCATTGCGCAGGGCCTCGAAAGCTTCCGTCACGGCCGGAGCGAGCTTCTTGCCCTTCGCCGTGAGCGTCACCTGGCGCGGCAAGCGGATGAACAGCGGCGCCCCGACGCGATCCTCGAGAATCTTGATTTGGTAGCTCACGGCAGCCTGCGTCATGCCGAGTTCTTCGGCCGCACGGGTAAAGCTCTGATGGCGAGCAGCCGCCTCGAAGACTCTGACGGCGCTCATCGGGGGAAGTTTTGACGGCAGTTTAGACATGACGATCCATAAGGCTACCTTATGCCAGCCCATTGGCATTTGCTTTGTCAAGCTCCCCCGGCAGGCGCATCTTCAATCCCATCACCGAGGGCCATGAGGCCCCGACAGACAACCACGGTAGGCTGTGATGAGATACGAAGATGCCCGCCGCCTTCGCGGCGTCGAGAGCGTTTGGCTGCGCCTGAAGCTCTGGTTCCGTTCAGACCACCCGAGAAAGAGACCGATCATCGCCGATCTGAGCCGTCTCTCCGATCACGAGAGGCGTGACATCGGCCTCCCGGAGCCGATCCGCTACATGGATTGGCGCGCCCTGAAGGACGAGAAAGACAGCCCATTGGTCAGGACGTCAGGCGGCTGGGCTTGAGTTCCCCGCTCTGCTCGAGGAGCGAATGCCCGGTGGAGGCGATATGCGCCTCGATTCGTTTGAGATCTCGCACGATGTCGAGCTGAATCGCGCTCGTATCGCCCACCGTCCTGCCGGACCGAAGCTGTTCGAGATGCTTCTGTGCGACCGCCCGCTCAAGATCCCGGAATCGTTCCTTCTCGGCAACGAGCCTGCGCGCGGAACCGTGGTCTTGGAACATCAGTACGGAAGCTGCCAGCTGTAGATGCTCCAGGAGCTTCGCATGCATGCTGGTGATATCGTCCAAGCTGTCCTTCGGCAGGCGCAGATGATTCTTGATGCGCTTGGCTGCCAATTCCATCAGGTTCTTGTCGATGATATCGCCCACATGTTCCAGGTTGATGGCGAAGGCGAGAATGTCGGACAGACGCTTCGCCTCCGCCTCGCTCAAGGCCTCGTGGTTGATCGAGCTCAGATAGCGGCGAATCGCGCTGAAGAGCCGGTCGAGCACGTCGTCCGTGCGACTCACCTGATCGACCCGGCTGATATCGTCCTCGCGAAAGAGATCCTGAGAACTCCGCAGCATGGTTTCCACCGTGTCGACCATGCGCAGTACCTCACGGGCCGCGTTGGAGAGGGCGACGGACGGCATATCGAGTGCGTCCTTGTCGAGATATTGCGGCGTGCCCGGATCGGAGGCACGGAGCTTCTCCGGGAAAATCTTAAGCAATAGCTGTGCGATCCAGGGCAGAGGCAGGATGAAGATCGCAGCGACGACGATATTGAACAGCGTGTGGAAATTCGCCGCGAGACGCGCCGGGTGCGGATCGAAGACAGACATCGCCGACAGAATCGGATCGATCAACGGGAATGTCACGAGGCAGCCGATCACCCTCATAGCGAAATTGCCGAACGGCACACGCAATTTGACCGGATCGCCTCCGGTGCCCTCAAGCAAAGGATTGAGAGAGCTGCCGAGATTGGCGCCCAGCACCATCACCAGGGCCGAATGAGCATCGATAACGCCGGCGCCCGCGAGTGACATGATGAACAGCAACGCAGCGACGCTGGAATGGGCAAGCCACGCAAAGATTGCGGACAGTAGCACCAGGATCAATGGATCCGAAGCGACAACCGTAAGGACCTCTTTGAGGATAACGGAGGACTCAATGTGCCGTATCGTATCGGTAAGGAGATGCAGCGATAGCAGCATCAACCCGAGGCCAATAGCAACCCGCCCCAAATCTTTAGTCCGACTCGTCCTCCCTCGCCGGTAGGCCACGAAGCCGCCGAAGATCAGAACTGGGAAAATCAGGGACACATCGAACGAGAGTACCTGCACGATGAGTGTCGTGCCCACATTCGCCCCAAGCATCACCGCCAGGGCCGGCACGATGTCGACCGCCCCGCCCGCCGTGAAGGAGGCCACCATCAAGGCCGTCGCCGTACTGCTTTGCAGAACCGTCGTCACGCCGACACCGGCGAGAAAGGCTTGCAGGCGCGTCCTCAGTGCCATCCCGAGGATCCAGCGCAGATCGCTGCCGAAGGCGCGCTGAACCCCGCTATTGACCATGTTGATGCCCCATAGAAGCAGGGCAATCTCACCGAAAAGGTGGATCAAGACGGAGGTTGCGGACATTCAATCCTCTGGATTCGACAGATAAGGCACAATCTCCCTGCTTACCGGCCATTTGGCGCGACGGCAATAAGGTTGCCGGCTAATAATGATCATGTACCGGATTAATCTTCGGAAAATCGCCCCGGACGCCACGGATGGACGATGTCCTTGTCGGGAAGGCTGAGTCTTGGAGCCGTCTACGCCCCGGCGTTCCGCCAGGAAGACCGGCTTAATCCTTAGGGTTCCAGGATAAACGCAAAAATCGCAAAGCCTTAGCCAGCACCAATTTGGCTACTCCTTACGCATGCCGTCATCTCCTTAAGGTCGTCTGCTCTTTTCTGCGTATAATCGGTACGCATGGAGTGTCCTAAAAAGCTAAGTTCTAAGGCGGTTCGGGCGTTGATTGACGGTATCTCACTGTTAGGTGTGCGAGGGCGTGAGATGGGTTTGGACGATCCATTTCCAATCGAGAAATGCTCCGGACGCGTCCGGGGAGCGATCCTGGCGGAATTTCAAGGACGGTGCCCCACCATCCGCGAAGTTGCCAGCATCTCAGATGCCCAATGGCTAACCGTCCCCAATATCGGCCCAACAACATTGGAGGAGTTGCGCAGCATGACGCACACCGCCCCCAATGGTGAGTCCCGACCCAATCCGACGGGGATGCCAGACGGTGAATTGTTGTCTCGACTGAACCGCCTCCAGCGCGAACTCAACGTTATTATCGGAGAGATCAAGGCGCGCTTAAGCGCGGGACTGTCCAAGAAGAATCATCAAAACAGGACTGACTGAGCCTTTCGAAACTAAGTAACATACTGAACGCCAAAGCCAGCGGACAATTCGGTTCTCTTTTTGACTGTTGTTGACTTTAGGGCAGAGTCAGAGTTGATAGGTAGATTATCTTCTAGAGTAGCTCGTCCTGGCTCATATTGCGCTGACACCGGCTCGCTCTTGATTTGAGGGGCTGAGACATGTCGAGCGTTGTGCGTTCCATCGATTTCATTATCGATCAGAATGAGCGCATCGGGAACAGCGGAACCGTCTACGAGATCGGGAGCCCGGCGATCAAGTTTCTCATCGAGCAACTCGATGATGGAACGTTGAGAGTGACTGCCGCTGTCTTTGATAACGACGGCGACAGCGACGTGGATACTGCTGACATCAGGGGTATCTTCTTTCACATCGCAGGCATCGACAATAATTCTGCCGACGAAACCTGGCTGAAGGGCCTGTCGATCACAGGCTTGGGCAGCAACGCGCCTCTCATTCAGGGGATCGCACTCGACGCCGAGGGCGTCAAGGATGTTCCGGAGGGCAGCAACAGCGACAATATGAACGGGCGTCCGCTCACGCCGTACGATGTCGGCGTTGGCATCGGAACGTCCGGCATCGGGCATGACGATGTTAAGTCGGTAACCTTCCTCCTCAATCATGCCACCGACGATCTGACGCTTGAGCACCTTGCCCAACAAGGCTTCGGCGCTCGCCTCACGAGCGTGGGCGTGGCAGGGTCCAACCGCGGCGACAGCCTCAAGCTCTGGGGATTGGCCGCCGCGGCACCGTCCGTCACACCGCCAGCCCCAACCGGCTCTCTCGGCGGTCGGGTCTGGCTGGATCTCGACAAGGACGGCGTGCAGGACGACGACGGTCAGGAAATCGGCCTTGAAGGCATCGAGGTCACGCTGATCGATGCGAACGGCACCATCCTCAAGACCACGACGGGTGACGCAGGCGACTACCTGTTCGACAACTTGTCCTATGGGTCCCATGAGGTCCAATTCGACAGCAGCACGTACAAGTTTACCGCGAAGGACATCGGCTCTGACGACAAGGACAGCGATGCCGATGCAATAACCGGGCGCACGGCTGCCTACAAAATCGACGATACCAACAAAGACGTCAGAGCTGTCGACGCCGGGCTGTATAAGGTTGAGACCACGCCGCCGGTGATCATCACTCCTCCCGTCGCAGGAAATGACGACCTGATCGAAGCCGGCGACGACAACGACTTCATCCATGGCGGCAGCGGTAACGATGAAATGCAGGGTGAAGGCGGCGACGACACGATCTATGGCGGGACCGATCGCGGTGAGATCGCCTGGAATCCCGGCAATGGAAAACTGAACAAGGTTCTCATCGGCGACAATCTCTATGGCAATGACGGCCGCGATACCTATCGCTATGCCAAGGGCGATGGCGTCGACCTGATCTGGGACTTCAGGCCGGGCGACGATGTCATCGAGCTGACCGGCTACTCCCTGGCGGATATCAAGGCGACCTGGGTCGGCAAGATCGCCAATTGGATCGACACCCCCAAGCACAACAAGCTCGCGCTGACCTTCAGCGATGGCGGCGCCATCCTCTTCAACGACTATTCGGGATTGGACACCAGCACGGCCGCTGCCATCAAGCTGTCTGATGGAACGGTCCTCAGCTTCTCTCAGCTTCTGGGCATGGCCGGCAAGAAACCGGCAGGTTCCCAGTCCAACGACGACCGGCAGGTCGCTCTTCGCAGCTACGAGTGGCGAGAACTGGGCAAAGACCTGAGCCGCTATGGAGGCAACGACAAGGATAAGTTGATCGGCGCCTCAGGCGATGACAACCTCTACGGCAATGAGGGCGTCAACGGCCTCAACGGCAAGGACGGCAACGATCAATTGTTCGGCGGCAACACCCGCGATGCCATGCTCGGCGGAACAGGCGACGATATCAGCTATGGCAATGGCGGCGACGATCTCATCGTCGGTGGAAGCGGATCCGACAGGCTGTATGGCACAGGCGGTGTCGATTACATCTTCGGCGACGACATCCCTGAGGGGATCACGCTACCTCAGGCCTTTGCCGGAGATCTTCGGTGGCTCCTGGACGAGACGACGCTGGTGACGTCCAGCAGCCTGACCCTTGCCGGGGATGTCAGAAACGTGGCGGCTTCGGGCGATACGGCCATCGATATCACTGGCAACAATTTGAACAATGTGATCGCTGGCAATGCCGGCAAGAACACGATCAAGGCCGGCCAGGGCGATGACATGGTCTCCGGCGGCTTCGGCAACGACATTCTCTCCGGCGGATCCGGCAAGGACAAATTCGTGTTCGACACGAAGCTGGGAACGGCTGCGACGGACCGGAAGGTAAACTTCGACAGCGTCAGCGACTTCAGCGTGAGGGACGACAGCTTCTATCTCGATAACGCTATCTTCAAGAATCTCGGCAAAGGAACGGCATCGAAGCCGGTCAAGATGAAGAAGGACTTCTTCACAATCGGCACTTCGGCCAAGGACAAGAACGACCACCTGATCTACAACAAGAAGGCGGGTGTCCTGTCCTATGATGCGGATGGCTCGGGCGCCAAGAAGGCAGTGGAGTTCGCCAAGATCAAGGCAGGTCTTGAGCTGAAATACAGCCACTTCTACATCATCTAGTGGCGCCGTTAGGTTAGCGCATCGTGCGGAACCGAAGGGCCACACCAGTGAAAAGCGGACCCGGTTTTTCGCTCTGAACGATACTCTAACCACTCACCGTGTAACTATGGCCTATGCGGCGCTCGAAGACCGCAATACCCTGTGAGAGGTCGATCAGAGCTGTTTCCACTTACGTGGAATCAGCTCTTTGCTTTGCCGCATTTTTCGGCGAACCGAATCCGGTTCGCCGAAAAATGCTCTAAGCGTCCGCTCAGGTCTCGTATTTGATCTGCACTTTCGCCGCTGCCTGCCGCGCCCGCTCGCGCGCTTGCTCCACCGTCCCCCCGGAGGCCAATGCGACACCCATGCGGCGGTGCCTACGAGTCGTGGGCTTCCCGAAGATGCGCACCTCCACGTCCGCATCCGCCGAGCCCAAGGCAAGGGCTTCCGCCAATCCTTCAATAGTGAATCGTTCGGCCTCGCGATCGGCCAGGATCACGGCCGAGGCGGTGGGGCCGTGCAACCGGACTGGCGGGATCGGCAGGCCCAGCACGGCGCGAGCATGAAGGTCGAACTCTGACAGGTTTTGGGAAAGTAGCGTCACGAGCCCCGTGTCATGTGGGCGTGGCGACAATTCCGAGAAGATCACCTCGTCACAGGTGATGAAGAACTCGACCCCAAAGATCCCGTAACCACCGAGATTGTCGACGACTTTCCGGGCCATGTCCTTGGCGTCGTTGAACAGTTTCTCGGTCATAGGAGTCGGTTGCCAGGATTCCTGATAATCGCCTCGCTCCTGCCGGTGACCGATAGGTTCGCAGAAGGAGACGCCCTCGCGGGAACGGATCGTGAGCAGCGTGATCTCGTATTCGAAGGCGATGAACTCCTCCACGATCACCTTCTTCCGGTCCCCGCGCATGTTCGCCACGGCGTCGTTCCAGGCCTGTTCCAGCTGATCGGCCGTGCGCACCGTGCTCTGCCCCTTGCCGGATGAGGACATGACGGGCTTGATCACGCAGGGCAGGCCGGTGTGCTCGGCTCCCGCCCTCACCTCCTCCAGGCTCTCCGCATAGCGATACTTGGACGTACGCAGACCGAGTTCGGTTGCTGCGAGATCGCGGATGCGATCCCGGTTCATGGTCAGCGACGCGGCCCGGGCGGAGGGAACCACCGTGAAGCCCTTGTCCTCGAAATCCTGCAGGACCTCCGTTCGGATCGCCTCGATCTCCGGTACGATGAAGTCCGGCTGGTGTTTCTCGATGGCGTTCCGGAGGGCCTCCGCATCGAGCATGGAGAAGACCTCGGACTCGTCCGCTACCTGCATGGCGGGAGCGTTCGGATAGCTGTCGCAGGCCACCACGTAGCAGCCATATCGCTTGGTCGAGATGACGAACTCCTTGCCGAGCTCGCCCGATCCGAGAAGGAGAATCTTGGCTGTGAACACGGGAATGCCTTTCATTCAGGGCCGGGCGGCTGCGTCGGGACGACATTGCGCAAAAACTCAATTCTTTCAACCACAGGGAAGGGCATCGCTTTCAAATGCTCAATGGCCGGCGGAAGCAGCAGGGTCGAGTCCCGGTTCGTTCATACAGGCAAGATCGGCCTTATTCACATAGGACAAGGACCCACATGCCTTTTGTCCGCGGGCGCGGCAAAAACGCTCTGCCTTGGCATTTTTAGCGGCTTGCCGTGGATCAAAGTTTCTCCGGGCCGCGTTCAACAGCAGCGACAGGGCTTCGGCCTCGCTTGCGCTGAGCGCAGCCCTGCCGTCTCAATCGCGCACTACGCAATCGGAAGTTCAATGGGTTAAGGGGTCTGCGCAGGAGAAGCCCAATGCTAGCAAAGAAGAAATCCTCCGAGAGCCGAAACCGGCGCGTGACGCGCGTCGAACCTCCTGTCCTTGAGGAGGCGGTTGTCGCCGCTCAGGGGCTGACGGATGATATCGAAAGCCAAGTCGAGATCGCCGCACAACTGATGGGGCTTTCGCACGACGAGGTGCGGCCCGTCGTCCTGCGATCGGCATCCCAGATCCGCCGTCCCGAGCGTCTGCCCGAGCGTTTCCCCATGCACGAGCGGAGCGAAGGGCCTAAGGTCGTAGTGGTTGAGCGCAGGCGCCCTCGCCTCGTCATGCCGAGATAATTCCCTTATCCTCCCATCCCGTCCGGGCGCGCCGGTCGTAACCGCTACTCCTTCCGCCTCCTGCCGTCGCCCTCCCACGGGATTGTCCGAACATGGTCAAAGGTATCATCCTTGCCTTCCTCGCCTTTGCCGTTTTCGCCTGGGGCGATGCGGTGGTGAAGGAGATCGGGCATGGCCTTGACCCGTTCGAGGTGACCTTCTTCGGATATCTCATCCCCTTTCTCCTGTCGCCCGTGTTCATGAAGCCCGGCGATAGGATCGTGGACCTCGTGCGGTGGAACAGACCCTGGCTCATGGGCCTACGGGTCTTCCTGATCGCCATCACGACGCCGCTCAGCGTCATGGCCTTCCGCAGCCTACCCTTCGCAGAGGCCTTCGCCCTTCTGTTCCTCATGCCCAGCCTCGTCACGATACTCTCGATCTTCGTGCTGAAGGAGCATGTCAGATGGCGCCGTGGACTGGCCGTCTGTGCGGCCTTCATTGGCGTGCTGATCATCGTGCGCCCGGGTTTCAAGGAATTCCTCCCCGGTCATCTGGCCGCCCTCGCCACCGCCCTGTGCGCGGCCGGCGGCGTCATCACGGGCCGGATGATCGGCCACACGGAGAAGCGGTTCACCCTGATCGGTACCGTCTTTCTCGCGACCACCGTTCTGGCCGGAATCCTGATGATTCCGGGCTTCGCCTGGCCGACGATGCATCAATGGGTGCTGCTGCTCGCCTTCGCCGCCACCGCCTTCGTGGCTCAGGCTCTGTTCATCATCGCAACCATGTACGCGCCGGCTGACCGGCTCGGGGCCGCGCAGTACAGCCAGATCCTCTGGGCACTGGCGATCGGGGCGCTGTTCTTCAACGAATGGCCTGACGCGCTGGCGCTGGTCGGCATCTTCATTGTCGTTGCGGCGGGGCTGTTCATTTTCGCACGGGAACAGACTCTTAAGCGCGGCCAGCCCCAGGCAACGCCCTCGGCCGAGCTTGCCCGGCCCGGAGCGATGGCCAAACCGACACCGCACTGACGGCTCTCCGATCTTACGGGTGCGACTTCTGCGCCGGCCTTTGTTTCCTCCTGCTATGGGCTGCCCTATTATCTTCGATCTCGAAGGCTCTGAGTGCTTGTACAGGAGTCAGGGCCAAGGTTGGCAGGGTGGTTCCCTTGGCAGGCACATATATCAACCGGATCGGCACAGCCGTTCCACAGCACGATGTCCACCAGACCTTCATCGGCTTCGTCGACCGGTTTCTACCCAACCGGAGGGACAAGCTGATCTTCCGCCGGATGGTCCAGCGGTCCGGCATCGAGCATCGCTACTCGACCCTCACTCCCAGCGAGAACCTTGAAGCGGCTGCCGATCGGGAAGGCTTTTTCCAACCGGGGCAGTTTGCCGGGACAGGCCCCCGCATGCAGCGTTTCGAGACCCATGCGGTCGATCTCGCGCAGCAGGCCATCGAGGCTCTCGACCTGAATGAGGATCTCACGTCCATCACCCACATGGTGGTCGCTTCCTGCACCGGATTTACAGCTCCGGGACTTGACCAGCAGATCCTGGAGCGTTTGGGCCTCAATCCATCGATCGAGCGCACCATGGTGGGGTTCATGGGCTGCGCCGCCGCCGTCAATGCGCTCAAGGTCGCCCACCACATCGTCCGGTCAGAGCCATCGGCCAAGGTTCTGGTGGTCAATCTGGAACTCTGCACTCTCCACCTTCAGGAGACCTCCGATCTCGAAGTGATCCTCAGCGCTCTGCTCTTCGGCGACGGATGCGCGGCAAGCCTCGTCTCGGCGGAACCGGAAGGGATCGCGCTTAAGGATTTCCGCGTTGCGACCATTCCGGATACGCGCGACCTCATCACATGGCGCATCGGCGATGCCGGGTTCGAGATGAGCCTGTCCGGGCAGGTGCCCCAGCAGATCGAGAAGGCCCTTCGCCACGAGGCCACCCGCAACGACGACGGCGGTATCCTGCGCGGGCAGCAGAAGGACGATTTCGACCTCTGGGCGGTGCATGCTGGTGGGAGAACCATCCTCGATGCGGTCGAACAGGGGCTCGATCTCGGCCCCGAGGCCTTGCGCTGGTCGCGTGGAGTGCTGCGGGACTTCGGCAACATGTCCTCCGCCACGCTGATGTTCGTCCTCGGGCGGATCATGCAGGACGCCCCGCCCACACCGAACGGCTTCGGAATGGCATTCGGCCCGGGACTGGTGGCCGAGACTTTCCGCTTCACTCTTGCCGGATAGAAGAAAATCATGGGCCGGAGCTTCGCGGAACGCAGCCCCGAGACCGAGTGGATGGACACCGAGTCCGTCAGCCTCGACGATTACCGTGCCTGCCTGAAGGACCTCGCCACCGTGAATATCGTGACCATGACCCATGGTCCGATTCTCAAATGGCTCAACCGGGCGACCCGCTCCCTCGCGTCAGACGAGCGCGTGACGATTCTCGATGTCGGATATGGATACGGCGACTTGCTGCGGCGAATCCATGAATGGAGCCGCCGTCGGAACCGGCCCGTCGACCTGATCGGAGTCGATCTCAATCCCATGAGCGAGCCGATTGCCCGCGCTGCGACGCCCTCTGGTGTTTCCATCGATTACCGGACCGGCAATGTCTTCGATTTCAAGCCTGACCACCCGATCGACTTCATCATCTGCTCGCAGACGACCCATCACATGTCGAACGCGGAGCTTGCAAACTTCATCCGATGGATGGAGCAGGTTGCCACGCGCGGCTGGTTCATCGCCGATCTCCACCGTCATCCCATCCCATTCCACTTCTTCCGCCTTCTGTCCCGGGCCGCCGGATGGCATCGTTTCGTCCAGCATGACGGGCCGATCTCGATAGCCCGCAGCTTCCGTCGGAAGGATTGGGAGAAGATCCTGGCTTCCGCAGGCATCGAACCTGGAACGGCTCGGATTCGCTGGTATCCTTCCTTCCGCCTTTGCGTGAGCCGTTTGAAATGAGCGGAGAACGCAACGAAGAGATCGTGATCGTCGGCGGCGGTCCTGCCGGTGCATCGGCTGCCTGCATCCTTGCAGACGCTGGACGCTCTGCACTTCTGATCGAGCGCGATCCCGAGCCACGGCATAAAGTCTGCGGAGAGTTTCTGAGCATCGAGGCGCAGACCTATCTGGCCCATCTCGGCATCGACCTCGACAGACTCAGAGCAAGCCGCATCGCGCGCATTCGCCTCGCCCATGGCCGACATTCAACCGAGGCGGATCTGCCTTTCCTCTCCCGCGGGCTGTCGCGCAAGATCCTGGACGAAGCCCTGCTGCAGCAAGCTATGTCCCGTGGAGCCGAGATCCTTCGCGGCGTCACCGTAAAAGCGATCTCGCCCGAGGGCACAGGCATCCATCTCGATGCGGATACACACAGCGAAATCCAGACGGAGACCCTCTTTCTGGCATCGGGCAAGCATGATGTACGAGGCGCCAAGCGACCGGCAGCAGGCACGATGAACGATCTCATCGGTTTCAAAGGGCATTATCGGCTGGCCCAAGCACAACAGATCGCGCTCGAAGGTTGTGTCGAGGTGATCCTTTTCACTGGCGGCTACGCCGGACTGCAGCTCGTCGAAGACGGCATCGCCAATCTCTGCCTTGTGGTGACACGACAATGTTTCGACGATATCGGCAAGAGCTGGGGCGGGCTGCTCGACCGCATCGCCCATGAATGCCCTCATCTGGGCGAGCGCATGGAGGGCGCAGAGCCGCTCTTCGAACGGCCGCTGTCGATCTTCCAGATCCCTTACGGTTATCTCCATGTCCCGGCTCCCAGAGAGCCGCAGAGTCTGTTCCGCGTCGGCGACCAAGCCGCCGTGATCCCCTCCTTCACTGGCGACGGCATGTCGATCGCTCTCCACAGCGGCTGCCTCGCCGCCTCGACCTTTCTCGCGCAGGGGCAAGCCAGCTCGATCTTCCACCGCCGGCTTCGGGAGGACATTCAACGCTCGCTGCGCCTCGCCTCCGCATTGAACACTACTGTGCGTTATCGTTTGGGTCGGCAGGCGGTGTTTCATCTCTGCCGCGCCTGGCCTGCCGCCATGCGCCACATGACATCGCTGACCCGCGTACAGGAGACCTCTATGGCATTGGTCGCCCGATGATCGTTCCACGGCAGATCCAGACCTCCGCGGACGTTGCCGAGCACTATGACGAACTCGATCCGTTCTATCGCGAGATCTGGGGCGAGCACGTCCATCATGGCCTCTGGATCACTGGCCACGAGACGCCGGATCGGGCGGTCGAAGCACTGATTGCGCATCTGGCGGACGGCTTGGCGTTGGAGCCCGGACAGCACATCTGCGACATCGGCTGCGGCTACGGCGCGACCGCGGAATGGCTCGCCACGCATCATGACGTGCAGGTCACCGGCATCACTCTGTCCTCGGCGCAACTGCGGCAGGCGGAGCGACGCGCCGCCGGATCGCCCCTTCTCCATTTCATGCGGCAGGATTGGCTCACGAACACATTCGAGGATGACGCCTTCGATCATGTCATCGCCATCGAAAGCTCTGAGCATATGCCGGACAAGCAACGGTTTTTCGACGAAACGTATAGAACCCTTCGTCCAGGCGGACGGCTTGGCGTCTATGCTTGGCTCGCCCGTGACAATGCTCTTCCATGGGAGGAACGTTATCTGCTGGAGCCGATCTGCCGCGAAGGTCGGCTGCCGAGTATGGGCACCAAGACGGAATATTGCGATTTGGCCGTGAAGGCCGGTTTCAGGATCGACGGATTCGAGGATCTCAGCGCGAAAGTGCGGCGCACCTGGTCTGTCTGTGCTGGGCGGGTCGCGAAGAAGCTTCTGACCCATTCGCACTACCGGCGCTATTTGCTCGATGCGCGCTCCAAGAACCGGATCTTTGCCTTGACCCTCCCGCGCATCTGGCTGGCCTATGCCACAGGCTCGATGCGTTACGGTCTTCTCACAGCCTGCAAGCCGGCCTTGAGCGGAACCTAGAACCGCAGGAGCAGCTCCGCCGTTTCCGCCGCTCCCATGGCACCGGCAAGCTGCGCGGCGGTCAGGCCGCCTGCATCCCGCGCCTGCACATCCGCACCGCGCGCGAGCAGAACCTCGACGATTTCGCTGCGGTTGAACATGGCCGCGATCATGAGCGGCGTCTTTCCACCGTCGCTGCGGCCGTTGACGTCCGCTCCACCGTCCAGAAGGCTCAAGATCGTCGCCATGTCTCCCTTGAAGGCAGCGCCGGCAAGCGGCGTCTGCCCGCGGTCGTTGGCAAGCTCCGGATCGGCGCCATGCTCCATGAGAAGCTGCACCGCATCGGCATGGCCGTGATAGCTCGCGAGCATCAGGAGCGAGTCGCCCTTCTCGTTGCGCAGGTTCGGTGGCAGGCCCATGCGCAGCAAGTCTCCGAGCTCCTGCACCTGCCCTGCCCGCGCATGCTGAAAGACGCGCTGAGCGAAGGCGATGGTTTCCTCGTCCGGTTCCGGCGGCTTGGTCGGGTCATTGTGCATCCCATGCTCCCGAATTCGTCCGATCCTCTAGATAGCGATCAGCTGCCGCGCGAGAAGATCGAGAGCGGCAGGTGCATCGACCCCCAGGGTGACCTGGACCGGAGATCCATTCTCGTCGATTGCGAGCGCTCCCGCGTTCTCGGCTGCGCCGACATCGACGCTCAGGCGAAGCTCTTCGAGACGAAAGAGGTCGGGCGCGAGGGCAAACAGCATCACGCAGGGATCGTGCAGCGGGCGGCTCTCCTGATGCGTGGCCGCCTCGAAATAGGATTCGATGAGGCTCGCCACCATCGCGGCCGCAGGCTTTCCGCTTTTCGACATGGCATCGGTGAAATCACGCGAGGCGCGCACGCGCCGGGTCACGTCGAGCGGGATCAACACGAGCGGCAACCCCGATTCCACGACGGTCGCCGCCGCTTCCGGATCGGCCCAGAGGTTGAACTCGGAGCGCGGACCCACATTGCCGCGCTCGTGGACAGCGCCTCCCATGGCAACGATCCGGCCGATACGCTTCGCCGCATCCGGCTTTTCGAGAACGAGCTGCGCCAGATTGGTGAGCGGTCCGAGAGCCAGCACATCGACGGTGCCTGCCTCTTCGCGCAGCAGGAGGTCCGCAAGCCATTCGACAGCCGGCCGAGCTTCGGGATCGCGGGCGGGCGCGGGCAAATTTACGCCACCGATGCCGTCCTCGCCGTGCAGGTTCAGGGGCTCCGGTCCCGGACGCGAGAAGGGTACAGCGGCACCCGTGAAGACGGGAATATCCTCCCGGCCAGCAAAAGCCAGAAGCCGGCCCGCATTGCGCGTCGTCGTCTCGATCCCGATGTTGCCGGCCACGGTGGTGATGCCGGCAATCGAAAGCTCCGGCGAGGAGAGGGCCAGGAGGATGCCGATGGCATCGTCGATTCCCGGATCTGTATCGATGACGACGAGGCGGGGTTTTGCATGAGGCATGATGGGGGTAGAAACCTTCCTTTGAATCGGCCGCCCCTTATCCGACAGCGGGCGGCGTTTGACCATATCCACAGGTGACCTTTGACCCATTCCTCCCCGCTTCCCGACGACCTTCTCGTGAATGCAGCGGATGAGGTGACAATCCGCCAGGATCTGGTTCTGGTCGCGCTGGGCAAGCGCCCGGCCGACATGCTCCTGCGGGTCGGCCGTCTGCTCGACGTTCCTACCCGGACTTGGCTCGACGATCAGGAGATCGCCATCCGCGGCCGCCGCATCGCCTGGACGGGACCGGCGGGAGCATTTCCCGGAACGGCGCTGGCGCGTGAGGATCGTTCACCTCTCTTTGCCGTTCCTGGCTTCGGCGAGGTGCACAAGCATATCGAGAGTTCGCACATCACGCCCGAATACGAGGCGGCGCTCGTCCTGCCGCGCGGCAACACCTGGACCTGCGAGGCGAGCCACGAATTCTCCAATGTGGACGGCGCCCATAATCTCGAGTTCTGGCTCACCGCGCGGCGCCACGGCTCGCCGATGAAGATCTTTCCCCTGCCCGGCTCGGCCGTTCCGCCGACCGCCTTTGAATGGGGTGGAGGCTATTACGGCTATGACGAGCAGGCGGGCTTTCTGAAAGAAAGCCTCATGGTCGCGGGTCTCGACGAAGTGATGGACTGGCCGGCCGTCTGGAATCCGGAGAACCCTTCGCACAAGCGGCTCTGGGGGATGATCCAGGCCACGTTCGAGAAGCGTGGCGTCGTGGAGGGCCACGGCGCAGGCCTGCGGGATCTCGACTCCATCAATGCCTTCGCCGCGGCGGGTCTCGCCTCCGATCACGAGGGTTGGACCGCACAGGAGGTATGGGACAAGCTGCGCCACGGCATCTTTATCGAGATCAGGCCCCATTCCATGCCGGAGATCATCGCGGGGCTCATCGAGCGTGGCCTCACCGACTGGTCGCAGGTGGCTTTTGCCACCGACGACCGCAGCGCATCGGACACGCTGAAGATGGGCGCGACCGACCACAACGTACGCCTTGCGATCCAATCGGGACTGGCGCCGGAAATCGCGATCCAATGCGTCACGATCAACCCGGCGCGACACATGCGGCTCACGCCCTGGGTCGGCAGCATCGCGCCGGGACGCTTCGCCGACATCGTGCTGCTCGACGATGTGGAGAAGCTTTCCATCACCGAGGTCTGGGCGGATGGGCGGCCCGTCTCGAAGGGCACCGATTATACCGGCACGCTGCCCTCGATCGCCTGGCCCGATTGGGCCTCCAAGACCGTGAACATCAAGCGCCGGGTCGAGCCGAAAGATTTCGCCATCACCGCCGAGGCCGGTCGTGAGACCATGCACGCCGCTTTGCTGCGCCCGTTCCACTGGCACGACGATTTCATTCCCATGGAGCTTCCTGTCGAAAACGGCGAGGTCCAGCGCGATCCGGCCCGGAACGTCACCAAGTTTTCCATCGTCGACCGCTTTTCCGGCGGGGCGAAGATTTCCCGCATGTTCTGGCTCGGCTGCGGCCCGAAGACGCCGGATACGGCGGTCGGCTGCACCGTGGCGCACGACAAGCACAATCTCTGGATCGTCGGCTCGTCGGATGAGGCCATGGCGATGGTGGCAAACCGCGTTGCCGAGATCGGCGGCGGCTGGGTTCTGGTCAGCAGCGGCAAGGTTTTGGCGGAGGTGCGCTATGAGATCGGCGGCCTGATGACCCAGCGCCCGGCGGAAGAACTCGATGCCGAGATGCAGCAGCTTTATGCAGCGGCGGAAACAATCGAATGGCTCTACGAGCCGACCTTTTCGCCGCGCTGGTTTCCGGGCTTCCCGGAGCGGCTGCAATTCGCGACCCTGACCTGCGCGCCCTGGCGCTGGGTTCTGGTGGCGCCCTGCGAGGCAGCGCCGCAGGGCTTCGTCAATGTGGCGACCGGGCAGACGCACCCGGTCGTCTGGTAGCGATCATCCGGCCGCGTCGATCCGGGCCATCTCGGCCTTGAACGCGGCGGCGATCTGGCCCGCATCGCGCAGGATCTTCTTGCGCTCTAGGCTCTCGACATCACGCCCGCGCATGATCCAGCGGCCGCCGACCATCACGTCCTGCACGTCGACCGGCATGGCGGAGAATACGAGCGTGGCGTAGATGTCGTAGACCGGCTGCATGCGCGGCGCCGACACATCGATGCGGATGAGATCCGCCTGCTTGCCGGGTTCCAGCGAACCGATGCGGCTATCGAGCCCCAGCACCTGCGCGCCCTCAAGCGTCGCCATGCGGATCACCTGCGCCGCAGGCATCGGCTTGCGGCTGTGGCCGAGCAGCTTCTGGAACATGGAGACCGGGCCGAACTGGCTGAACAGATCGAGCGTGTTGCCGCTCATCGGCCCGTCGGTGGCGATGCCGACCTTGATGCCAGCGGCGCGCATGGCTTCGATAGGCGCGATGCCACGTCCCGCCTTCGCATTCGAGCGGGCATTGTGGGCCACGCGCACGTCGGCCTTCGCCATCCGTTCGATCTCGAACGGGTCAATATGAAGGCAATGGGCCGCGATCAGACCGGGCAGCAGAAGTCCTGCCTTCTCCACGACCGCTACGGGACGCATGCCGTGGTTCTTACGGCACCATTCCATCTCGCTGTCCATCTCGGCGAGATGGAGCTGCACCGGCACGTCGGGATGCGCCTCGGCCCAGCGGGCGACGCGAGCCATGATTGCGACATCGGTCGAATACGGCGCGTGGGGCGCGATGGACGGAACGATCCTATCATGACCGGAGAACTCGGCAACGAGTTCCTCGACAAGGGCGAAGCCCTCCTCGGCATTTTTGTGGTCCGGCGGATCGAAGGTCGCGAGCGTCTGGCCGACCACACCGCGCAGGCCGGCCTGGTCCAGAGCCCGCCCGACCTCCGTCTCGTAGTAATACATGTCAGCGATGGTGGTGACGCCCGCCTCGATGGATTCGAGCGCGCCAAGGAGCGTGCCGACGCGCACCATCTCCGGCGTCACGAACTTGCGCTCCATCGGCAGCACGTAGCGGAACAGCCGGTCGTCCACGTCCTCGCCAAGGCCGCGGAACAAGGTCATCGCCAGATGGGCATGGGGATTGACCATGCCGGGCATGACCACATCACCGTCGACATCGATCACTTCGGCGCCATCCACCTGCGGCGGCTCGCCGGCGCCGAGCGCGCGGATCGTGCTGCCTTCGATATGGATCCAGCCGTTCTCGATGACGCTCATCGCCTCGTCGATGGGAAGCAGGTAGGCGTTCCTGATGAGGATCGAGGTCATCAGCGTGCATCCTCGGCGGCAAGAATCGTGCATTGCTCCGGCATCGGCACGAGCTTCACGTTCGTGCCGGCCTCGAGCGGCGTCGTGAGGCTGCCATTGGCAATCAGATGCCCGGCGGGCGTCTCGCATTGATACTGATAGGCGCGACCGAGATAGGTGCGCAGACCGAGCTGCGCCGGAAGCCCCTCGGCTGCGGGATCTGTCGACACCACCAGACCGTCCGGGCGTGTCGCCAGCAGGAAGGTATCCGGGATATTGCCGAACAGGCTTTGAGACAGCCGCAGCCGCATTCCCGCAGTCTCGGCGGTGACGACGTCGCCGTCGCGGGCGACCACCTTGAGCGGAATGATGTTCTCGAAGCCGACGAAGCGGGCCACGAAGGTGTTGGCAGGGCGCCGGTAGAGCACTTCCGGCCGATCGAACTGCATCAGCCGTCCGGCATTCATGATCGCGACGCGGTCGGAGATCGAGAAGGCCTCCTCCTGGTCGTGCGTGACATAGACCGAGGTGGTGCCGTTGGCCCGTTGGAGCTGGCGGATCTCGACGCGCATGTCGACCCGCAGCTTCGCATCGAGGTTGGACAGCGGCTCATCGAACATCAGCAACGGCGGCTCGATCACGAGCGCCCGGGCGAGAGCGACGCGCTGCTTCTGCCCGCCAGAGAGGGCGCCCGGTGCCCTCTCCGCCAGAGGCGCCAGACCCACGCGCTCGAGCATCGCCATCGCCCGCTTGCGACGCTCGTCCGCGCCGATGCCGCGCTGCTTGAGGCCGAAGGCGACATTGTCGAGAACGGAGAGATGCGGGAACAGGGCGTAGTTCTGGAAGACGAGGCCGATATCGCGTTTGTGGGTCGGCAGCCGCGTCAGGTCGCGCCCGCCGAGCGAGATGGATCCGCTGGTCGGCGAGAGAAACCCGGCGATCAGGCGCAAGGTGGTGGTCTTGCCGCAACCGCTGGCACCGAGAAGCGAGACGAGCTCGCCGGCCTGGACCGAGAGCGAAAGGTCTTCGAGAACCTTGGTCGTCCCGTAATGGGCGGAGACGGCGTTGATGTCGAGAGGCTGTGTCACGTCAAAGCTACTTCGCAAGAAAGGTGAGGCCGAGGGTTCGCTCCACGATGGCCATCACGGCCACGGTGAGGAACATCAGAAGCACGGAAACGGAGGCGACGGTTGGGTCGAAGAACTGCTCCACATGGGCGAGGATCTGGATCGGCAGGGTGCTGATTCCCGGCCCGGTCAGGAAGAGCGAGACCGACACGTCATTGAGCGAGGTGATGAAGGCGAGGATGAAGGCCGCGATCACCCCTGCCCGCACATTCGGCAGCACGATAGTGAAGAAGGTCTTCACCGGAGCGCTCCCTAAGCTGATCGCCGCCTCCTCGATGGAGAAGTCGAAGGAGGCAAGACTCGCGCTGATCACCCGCACCACGTAAGGCAGCACGATCAGCGTGTGACCGATGAGGAGGGACAGGAAGATTGGCGCGCCGGTGCCGACCGTCAGCGACTTCAGCAGGGCGAAGCCGAACACGATCTCGGGCACGAGGATCGGCAGTACGAACAGCGTTCCCAGCCATTTCGGCAGCTCGATCCGGAATCGGTTGAGCGCATAGGCCGCCGGAATGCCGATCAGGAGAGCGATGAGCGTTCCGAGAAGTGCGATCTGCAGGCTCGTTATGATGGTCCGTCGGAAAGCACTGATCTCGAAGATATTCGAGAACCAGCGCAGGGAAAGCCCTTGCGGCGGGAAGGTCAGGTAAGTGGTGTCGCTGAGCGCCGCGCCGACGACGATGACGAGCGGAACCATCAGGAACAGATAGACCAGCGCCGTGACGACGATCAGGAGGAAATGAGGTCTGTCGGACATCACGTGGCCATGGGGTTGATGCGGCGGGCGATATGGCTCATCGCGAGAACGATGGAGATGGTGATCACCGTCATGATGGTGGCGATCGTCGAGGCGCCGACCCAGTCGAAGGACACCATGGCGCGTTGCTGGAGCAGGGTCGCGAGCACGGTCTGACGCTCGCCACCGAGCAGTTGCGGCGTCGCATAAGCCGTGAAGCTGCCGGTGAAGACGAGCACGGCGCCGACGATCAGCCCCGGCACGGCGAGCGGCAGCAGCACCTGCCAGAAGGTCGCCATCGGGGACGCCCCGAGGGACGAGGAGGCTTGCAGCACGTCCTTGGGGATGTTCTCCAGCACGCCGACGAGGGAGAGAACCATCAGCGGCACGAAGAGATAGACCATGCCGACAACCACGGCGCCTTGCGTGTAGAGCATCTCGAGCGGCTCGTTGGCGATGCCGAGCGACAGCAGGGTCTGGTTGAGAATGCCGTTGCGGCCGAGAATGATGAGCCAAGCAAAGGCGCGGACCACGACGCCGGTCAGCAGCGGAAACACCGCCGCAACGATCAGCAGGCTCTTCAGCTTGCCGGGCGCTCGTGAGACCACATAGGCGGTCATGAAGCCAAAGATCAGGGAGATGATCGTCGTGAAGGCGGAGATCTGCAGCGTCCGGAACAGGACGGTCGTGCGGAAGCCGCTGTTGAAATAGGAGATGTAGGGGGCGAAGGCTCCACGCGGATCCATGAAGGTCCCCGCGATCACGGCCCCGATGGGCACGATCAGGAACCCGATCACGGCGAGTATGGCGGGCGCGGTCAGCGCCCACCCTGTTGCGCCGGAACGGCGCCAGAAACGTCTTGCGGTCATGATGGCCGGATTACTTCCCGAAAACCTCGCTCCAAGCGTCGAGCCAATCGTTCTTGGCGGCGTTGAGCTTCTCGTAGTCGAGGCGCTTGAGCGACGCGATCATCTTCGGGCCGTAGGTCCAGCGGGAGGCCTGTTCAGGTGTCAGCTGCACCGCGGTCGCGACCGGAGCATCAACGCCACGCTCAGCCAGCGTCTGCTGGATCTTCGGATCGAGGATGAAGTTGATGAACTGATGCGCCAGCTCGGGGTTGGCCGCGCCCTTGGCGATATTCACCGTATTCAGGGTAGCGTAGTCGCCTTCCTTCAGCTCGGCCCAGCGCACGGTCGGCACGGCAGCCTGGATCTGGGCCAGGGTGAAGTCCTGCGCCATGGCGACGGAAACCTCGCCGGTCGAGAACAGGTTCACGAGCTCGGAACCGGTATTGTAGTTCTTGACCACATTCGGCTTGAGCTGCTCGAGGGCCTTGAAGGCGGCGCTTTCATCCTTGTACGGATCGACGCCCGCCTTGTTGGCAGCGACCAGAACCGTCATCGGACCTGCAGTGGTGGTGATGCCGGGCAGCGACACGCGGCGCTTGAGATCGTCACGCCACAGATCGTTCCAGGAGGTGATGGGAGCCGACACCTTGGCGCTGTCGTAGATGATGCCGACGCGGCCGATGGTGTAGGCCGGGCCAAACTTGCCCTGCGGCTCCTTGGCGAGATCGTAGATGCCGTTGATGTTCGGGATCTTCGAGCGGTCGATCGGCTGGAACAGTCCTTCCTGGATGCCGATCTGCGAGTAGCTGTCAGTGAGATAGACGACGTCCACGCCACTGCCGCCGCGGATCTTGATCTTGTTCAGGCGGTCGGCATTGTTGCCCGTCTCGAAGACGAGCTCGCAGCCGCACTGGGCGCGGAACGGCTTGAGGATGATCTCTTCCAGCTTGTCGCCGTTGAAGCCCCACCAGGAAATCGTGAGAGTCTTGTTCTGGGCCATGACCGGAGCGGCAGTCAGCGCCCCCAGAACAAGAGCCATGCCCGCAATCGGTTTCCGCCAACGCCCTACCATCTCAGGATCTCCTAGGTTCCATTGTTTCACAGCCAAGGATATGGGTGCCGATACCCTTCACAAGGGCTATGACCGCCCTACAGGCACCACGCATTAACACAACCACGGCCCTGGGAAAGCCCTGCCCGACCAAGACTTTGCCGACCTTACCGCCATTTTGCCCAAAAAACTTGCAATTCGAGGAAGGCTATTCGGCGGCCCAGCCGCCGGCTGCCGTCCGCGTCAGGCGGGGAGTCCGGAGAACGCCCACGACACGGTCGGGCCATTGTGCGCCGAAAGCCCCAAGCGGCTCCCGCCAAGCCTCGGTCTGCAGCATCGCCGCGCCGATGGCGACGGGCTGCACGCCGCAGGAATCCAGGAGCTTCAGGGCCGCAACGATGGACCGGCCGCTGCTGATCACGTCGTCCACGAGCAGAACCCGCCGGTTCTCGATCACGGGCAGCATGCGTGGGTCGAGATAGAGGCGCTTGACCTGCTCCGGGCTGGTGATCGAGGTCATCGGCACCGAAAGCTCCTCGCGGTACCAGAACTTGCGCGAGGTCCCGAGCGGGACATAGCGGCCGTGACCGAGCTTCTTCGCCGTGCCGCTCGCCAGCGTGAGGCCAAGGGTGGGAAGCCCAATCACCACTTCCGGTTCGAAGGGGCGGACCTTGTCGGCAAGCGCCCCGCAGAGCGCGCCCTCGACGGCGAAACCGGCCTGGTTGATGATGAGAGAGGCGAGCGCATGCTCGCCATCGGCCAGTTCGCGGATCGGCAGGCGGAGCTGGCGCCCGTCTTCGAAAGCGGCCGGATAGAAACCGCGATGCCCCTCGGCCGGATCGCTGGCGAAGGTCCCGGGCGGATGGATCTCCTGCCAGAAATCATGAGGCTGCATCGCTCGTTTCTTTCCGCTCTCAAGACAAGGGCAATTGTGGCCCGGTCGTCACCGCGCTATCGAACGGGCTGCCATTGCCCCAGGACGACAGCACGATGCCCGAACAGAATCTCATCCAGGCC
Organism: Microvirga sp. VF16; assembly: GCF_016864375.1. Taxonomy (GTDB): domain Bacteria; phylum Pseudomonadota; class Alphaproteobacteria; order Rhizobiales; family Beijerinckiaceae; genus Microvirga. The sequence continues at coordinate 3,195,611 of NZ_CP069354.1, forward strand.
GACCTATCATTCCTGCGCAGCCTCCGCCAAGACCTGCATGCTCATCCGGAGCTCGGTTTCGAGGAAGAGCGGACGAGCGGCATCGTCGCCGCCCTGCTGGAAGAGGCGGGCCTTCGCGTGCATCGGGGTCTGGGCAAGACAGGCGTCATCGGCACGCTGCAGGTCGGCAGCGGCACGCGAACCATCGGCCTTCGTGCCGACATGGATGCGCTGGCCATGCCGGAACAGGCGGAGCGTCCCTACAGGTCGAAATTTTCTGGCAAGATGCATGCCTGCGGCCATGACGGGCATACGACCCTACTGCTCGGGGCCGCACGCCATCTGGCCAGAACCCGCAACTTCTCCGGGACAGTGCATTTCATCTTCCAGCCGGCGGAGGAAGGCCGGGGCGGCGCGAAGAAGATGGTGGAGGACGGGCTCTTCGACCTGTTTCCCTGTGACGCAGTGTACGGTCTGCACAACATGCCGGGGCTCGCCATCGACGAGATGGCGGTAACAGTCGGTCCGCAGCTCGCCTCGTCCGATACCTGGCATGTCACCTTCAAGGGCATCGGCACCCACGGTGCGAAGCCGCATCTCGGCAAGGACCCGATCACCGCGAGCGGTCATTTCCTCTCCGCCCTGCAGAGTATCGTCGGACGTATGGTCAACCCACTACAGCCCGCTGTGGTGAGCGCCTGCTCGGTCCAAGCCGGTGATCCGCGGGCGCTCAATGTCATTCCGGATATCGTGGAGATCGAGGGAACGGCTCGGGCCTATTCGGCGGAGGTCCGCGACCAGCTCGAAGTGGAAATCGAGCGTTTAGCCCGAGGCGTCGCGGCGATGTTCGGCATTGAGGTTTCTTATGAATTCCGCCGTCGCATTCCGCCAGTCATCAACCATGTGGACGCAACGGCCCGCGCCCTCAAGGCGGCGCAGGCTGTGTGTGGTGCCAAGGTGGTGATCGATTTCGAGCCATCGACGGCGGGCGATGATTTCGCTTTTTTCGGCGAATCCGCGCCTGGAGCCTATGTTTGGCTGGGCAACGGCCCGGCCGTCGATGGAGCGCTGCATCACAACACGGCCTACGACTTCAACGACGAAGCCATTCCGACCGGCGTGGCGTTCTGGGTTGCTCTCGTGGAGCAGGAACTCGCAGTCTGAGGATTACCGTCTTCTGACCCGATACTGCTCGACCTCCGCCGTCTCGGCCGCCCCCCGGGCGCGCCGATTCTTTCGCTGCCGCTGTGGTTTCTCGCCTCTGCCGCGCCGCGATTTCTCATCGGGTCTGCGACGATGGGAGACGGAAGTGGCAACGAGCTTTTCTTCGATCTTCTCGTTGAGGCTCGCGCGCAGATCGACCACAATGTCTACATCCTCGAAGACATCCGGATAGCGTTGAGCCAACCAGAGCCAGCTGGTGGCAATTTTCACCCTGGCTTCCAGCTTGAGAAGATCCGTGTTCACACCGAAGTCTGGCGCCTGGACGCGCCCATCGCGGGCGTGCTGACGGGCCCAGTCGAGCAGCAATTCGACCGCCAGTTGCTCCCGCGTATCGACCGGTGCCATCGCGTAGGACAGCCGGTCAAGGATTGGCATATCGACCGTATCGAGAAGCGTCGCCAGCTCGATCATCTCCTCCATATCGGCCATGCGCAGATCCGGGTGCCCGGCCACAAGCGTGTCATTCAGGTGGCGGAGAACACGGCCGAGCCGGTCGGTCTGCAGCACCTCGCTTGCCGAGAGCACCGTCTCCTGGTTCGGTCGGACATAGGCCTTGCCTCGCAGCTTTGCGGCATCGCCATTCAGCGCGTTACGAATGACGGTCTCGACCTGGGCATAGGCGCCTGCATCCTGCAGCGCGGTCACAAGCCCTTCGTCATGGTGGCCGAAGCGCCCTGCCCGGCCTGCGATCTGCTTGATCTCCATGGCGGTGAGCTGGCGCTCGCGAACGCCGTCGAACTTGCGCAGGGTTGAGAACACGACTCTCCGAAGCGGGCCGATATTCAGCCCCATGCCGATGGCATCCGTCGCGACGAGGATTTCCGCATCGCCGTTGCGGAACCGCGCAGCCTCCGCCCTGCGAACTTCGGGACCTAATGCACCATAGACCGTCGCAACAGTGCGCCCCGCCGCGACCAGACGTGTTCGCAGGTCGTGCACGTCCCGGCGGGTAAAGGCCACCACCGCATCACCGCGCGAGAGCTTGTTGAAATTGGCGGGAACACCCTCCACGCGAAGCTTGCCCTTGCGCTTGAGGATCTTCACCTCCAGCGGCTCGCCGGTCATGGCGACAAGATGCTCGACGAGGGGGATTGCCTCCGGCGCGCCGGTCAGCACGACGAGATGCGCAGGCGCACCGATCATGGCCTGTGTCCAGGCCCAGCCACGGCTGGAATCGTCCAGCATCTGAATCTCGTCGATCACGCAGACATCGACGACACAATGCAGGTCCAGGGTCTCGATGGTACGGGCGATATGCGTTGCGCCTTCTGGCAAAACGCGCTCCTCGCCCGTGATCATGCCGGCTGCAAAGCCGTCCTCGCTCAAGCGTTCATAGTGCTCGAGCGCGAGAAGTCGCAGGGGCGAGAGGATTTCGGCGGTCTCGGCTTCCCCAGCAAGCTTGAGAGCCTCGTGGGTCTTACCCGAATTGGTCGGGCCCGCGAGGAACAGGAACCGACGGTTCAGAGAGCGAGCAACCGGGAAGATTGCTGCATAGCGCTCGTAGCCCGATGCCTCGCGGATCTGCGCCTCGCGCAGATGCCGGAGTCGTCTCGCAGCTGCCCGGGAGCGGAAGTCGTCGAGCTTTTGCCGCAGCTTGCGTCCCGCTCCTGCCGGACCACTCTTGTCCGAGGCATGGATACGATCGAGCTTATCGAGAGCCGTACGAATGCCGCGGAGAATGGCTTGGCGTTCCTCCGGATCCTCGTAGGCATCCAGATAGGTTTCGAGCTCGTCGCGCCAGCCTTCAAGTTCCCGCTCGCAGGCCTCGAAGGTTTCATCCCGCAAATCGACGAGTCTGGCTTCGAGGGCTTCCGAGGCGGCGGCAAGCTCGTTGCGCTCCACGCGAGCCGGCGAAAGCACGACAGCAGCGACTTCCAATGGTTCAGCAAAGGCAAATTCGATGGCGATGTCGATGGGAGCGCTGTTCGGCAGGATCTCTATCGGCTTGCTGAAGACAGCCTTGTACCCCGCGAACACGCGCTCCGGCTTCCAGCGGCCGCGTTCGATCTTACGAATGTCCTCGGCAACAAAGAGTCCCGTGTTCTTTCGAACGGGGGCGAGAATGCTCTGTCGGCGTCGATGGTTGGCATCGTCAACGGGTTGTAAAGCGTCATCCTCCGAAGCCTTCCGACGGACGGGGGTAGGACGTTCAGGCCCTCCACCTGTCTGCGCTCGCCAAGCCGGAACCTCCGCCGCCAGCTGAGCAACGACGTCCGGATCGAACAGGGGCGCTTCGTATTTGCGTCCGCGCTTCTGGAATGTTCGCCGCTCAGCCACCGGGATCAGTCCGGCCTCAATCCAGCGTTCGCATTCAGCGGCGCTGGCGAGCAGGAGTCCTGGCAGATGATTGAGGCTGACGAGATTTTTCGACTTCTTGGACATTCAGACTTTCACATGCCGGAGCCATTGGTTGCCGCTCCGACCCTATTCGAAGGCGCCTGCTCACGGTTCCGGCTTCATGCCAGAATCAACACTGGAAAGGCGCAAATGTTTTCGGGTGACGATGCTCGCTTTAGCCGGGGTCGGCCCACAATGTCTCCGGATGAGACTAAGGCATTGAGCTGTCGAATCTTTCTCTCCCTATGTGTTGACGGCATAATACAATATCAAGGTCCTGGCTGACGATAGTCACCCCTCATCCGCAACGCATTGTTCCCTGCCGCGTTTCAGGCGCCAGCCTCCCCGGAGAGCGTCTTCTTGAGGAACGACAATCCGAGGGCCGAAAGGAAGGCCGCCTGCTCCTTGTTCGCCGCGCCGTGCCCGCCGTCGTCGGGCTCGTAGAAGAAGACCGGCTGCTTCATGGCTTCGAGCTTGGCCGCCATCTTGCGGGCGTGACCGGGATGGACGCGATCATCCCGTCGCGATGTGACCAGGAGTACCGGCGGATAGCTCCGCCCCTCCTCCAGGTTCTGATAGGCGGAAAAACCCGCCATATAGGCCCAGTCCTCGGGCAGATCGGGATCGCCATATTCGGCCACCCAGCTCGGGCCGGCGAGCAGCTGCGTATAGCGCTGCATGTCGAGGAGCGGCACGGTGCACCAGATCGCTCCGAAGAGATCAGGATAGCGGGTCAGCATGTTGCCGACGAGCAAGCCTCCATTCGAGCCGCCATAGGCTGCAAGCTGCCTCGTCGTCGTAACACCGCGTCTCAGGAGATCCTGGGCGATGGCGGCGAAATCGTCATGAGAGAGACGCTTGCCCTCGCGCATGCCAGCTTTGTGCCAAGCTGCCCCGAACTCGCCGCCGCCTCGGATATTGGCGACGACCCAGACATTGCCGCGCTCCAGCCAGGTCTTGCCGATGCCGCCGAGATAGCCTGGGGTCATGGAGACCGAGAAGCCACCATAGCCGTAAAGCACGGTCGGGCACGGGCCATCCTGATCCTTCGGTCCGATCTGGTAATAGGGTATGCGCTCGCCATCCACGGACATGGCCTCATGTCGTGTCACCTCAAGACCCGAGGGATCGAAGGCGGCAGGTGCTTCCTTGAGTATCTCGATCCGCTTGTCCTCGGTCACGAGGGCCAGTTTCGTGGGTTCGGTGAAGCTCGAAATCGAGAGCAGGAATTCGTCCGTGCGTTCGAGCTGGCTCGCATCGAGCGACATGGCGTTGACAGATGCGGTATCCGGCAGCCCCTCCAGCCGCTCCAAGTGCCAGGGGGCACCAGGCATGCCAAGCCAGATCTGGCTGGCTAGATTGTCGAGCACCGTCAGAACCAGTCTGGATTTGGTCCACCAGAACCCGGAGAGAACCCGCCTCGGGCCGGGCTCGAACAGCACCTCGAAATTCCGATCGCCATCCATGAAGCGCGAGAAGCTGATCGCCAGCAGGGCATCGGCCGGATAGGTGCCCTCCGGCAAAGCCCAATCGCTCTTGAGCTTCACGACCAGCCAATCCTTTTCCACGTCGAAGCGGGCATCGAGCGGGAGGTCGATGAGGAGTGGCGCGCCATCGTCCTGCGCGAGATAGCTGATCCCTTCCTCGAAGGTGATCTGGCGGCGGTAGAAAGTGCGTTCGTAATCCGGCTCCAGGTCGACGGAGGCCGAGATATAGATGTCGCTGGCTTCGCCCTCGAAGAGCACCGGAGCCTGCATGAAGTCAGAACCCCGATGCCATAGGCGTACGGTGCGTGGATAACCGGATGCCGTGGCCGAATTCTCCCCAAGCGTAGTCGAAACCAGGAGCCGATCCCTGTCGAGCCAGGTCGCCCCGCCTTTCGCTTCCTGCAGCATGAAGCCATCCTCGACAAAGCACTTCTCGACGAGGTCGAATTCGCGGATCTCGACGGCATCGGCCCCACCACGGGACAGGCTGACCAAGCCATAGCGCTGCTCTGGCTGGAGCGTGCCGCAGCCTTTCCAGACCCAGTCTTTTCCCTCCTGCTGAGCCAGTGCATCGATGTCGAGCACCGTCTCCCACGCGGGTTCCGCCTTGCGATATTCGTCCATCGAGGTGCGTCGCCACAGGCCACGCACATAGGTGACATCCTGCCAGAAATTGTAGAGCCGGCAGCGCCTTCTGGTGATGAAGGGAATGTTGTCCGGGCGGGTCGAGATTTCGTAAATCGTTCGCTTGTCCGCCTCGAACGCCGCATCGCACAGGGCAGCTTTCGTGATCTCGTTTTGAGCGCGCACCCAGGCGAGAGCTTCCTTGCCCTCTACATCCTCCAGCCAGAGATAGGGATCGGGGCGTTCCTGCATCCGTTCGGCCATGGCTGTGAGTTCCGTTCGGTTTGATGATGTCGGGCGGGCGAGAATCGATCGTAAGGATTATTGGTCAGGCAGAGCCACGGGCAACATTTTGCCCAGAACCGAACGGATCACCATCCGTTGATGATAAAATCATTTGAAGGGGGCCATTATGGATCCGTTCGTATCCGCACTAGAAGAACTTGCCGAAGCCCTGATGGCCGGTGAGGACCCGGAACAGGCCCTGCCTGACATTGCCGAGGAGCACGGTCTTCCGATCCCGGCCCTGCGCAATCGCGCCGTGCGAGCGCTCGGACCTCTCGAAACCTACAAGCAGCGTCAGGCGGAGTTGAAGAAGGAACGGGAGCAGACCGCGAGACGCCGGGACCCGGTTTTTGCAGGCGCTTCCTTCCTGGCTGCGGTCGCAAGCCTCAGCCCAAAGCTGTCTCCTGAAGAGAGGCAGGGCGAAATCGAGCGTCTCGCCGAGGAGTACGATGTCGATCCTGCCGCGCACAAGGAGGCCATCGAGCGGCTGCGCAGGCGCTGACGATCCGGGCGCTGTTACCAGCGCCCGGCCCTCGGCTCTAAACCTCTTTCGCTGGTGCGGATTCAGGCATCACCGGGCCGGCTGCCTTGTCGGCCTGTTTCCGCTCCCGCGTCACCAGACGGAAGAACAGCGGCACGAAGAGAATAGCGAGGAAGGTCGCAGCCAGCATGCCGCCGATGACGCCGGTGCCTACCGAGTGCCGACTTGCCGAACCGGCACCCGTCGAGATCGCCAGCGGCACAACGCCCAGGATGAAGGCGAGCGACGTCATCACGATGGGACGGAAGCGCAGGCGCGCCGCATCCATGGCGGCATCGTAGACGGTTTCCCCTGCCCTGTAGCGCTCGGCCGCGAATTCGACGATCAGGATCGCATTCTTGGCCGCCAACCCGATGAGGGTGACAAGCCCGACCTGGAAATAGATGTCGTTCTCGATGCCGCGCAGCCAGATGGCCAAGATGGCGCCGAAGACAGCAAACGGCACGGCCGTGATGACGGCAAATGGCAAGGACCAGCGCTCATATTGCGCCGCCAGGATCAGAAACACCATCACGAGACCCAAGAGGAACCCCTGCGATCCGGTTCCTGCCGATTGCAGTTCCTGATAGGCCGATCCGACCCAACCGATGGAATAGTCGGAGGACAGGTTCTGCGACACGATCTGATCGATTGCGGCGATCGCCTGCCCCGAGGAATATCCCGGCGCCGGATTGCCTTGAATCTTCGCAGCCGGAAACACATTGAACCGGTCCACCACATCCGGACCGACGATGCGAACGGTGGACAGAAGGACATTGAGCGGAACCATGGTGCCCCTGTCGGAGCGAACGTACACGTATTGCAGATCGTTCGGCGTCATTCGGAATTCGGGCTCGGAGGAGAGGCTCACCCGATAGGTACGTCCGAACAGAGTGAAATCGTTGACGTAAAAGCTGCCGAACGTACTCTGCATCGTGGCGAAGATTTCCGAGATCGGAACGCCGAGCGCCTTTGCCTTGTCGCGGTCGACATCGATCCGGTACTGCGGCACGTTCGTGTTGAAGGTCGTGGAGACGCCTGAGAGTTCCGGCCGCTGCCGGGCGGCCTGAACCACCTGTTGCGCCGCCTGCGAGAGACTCTCAAGAGAGCCGCCCGAGCGGTCCTGCAGGTAGAATTCGAAGCCGCCGGTCGTGCTCATGCCCGTGATCGGCGGCGGGTTGAAGCCGAAGACGATTCCATCACGGAAATTCACGTTGAGAGCCGCAAAAGCCGGAGCGAGATTGCGCGCATCGAGCCGGGGATCGGTCCGCTCCGACCAATCCGTGAGGGTCACGAAGGATACGCCGGAATTGGTCTTCTGCGCATTGGACAGCAGATCGAACCCGGCAATCGTCACAACGTCGGCGACGGCGGGATTCCGCTTCAGCTCCTCGCTCACCTTCGCGGTAATGTCGAGGGTGCGGTCGAGGGAGGCTGCAGGCGGCAACGCCGTCACGACGAAGAGATTTCCCAGATCCTCCGCCGGCACAAGCCCGCCGGGCACCCGCTCGAACAGCCACCAGGTGGCGCCAAGCATGCCGCCGATGAGCAGAAGAGCGATTGCGGCGTGGCGCAGGAAGAAGGCCGTCCCCGAGGTGAAGGTGCGCGTCACCCAATCGAAGCCCCGGTTGAAGACGCGGAATGGAAGCCACGGCTCGCTGTGCCCCTCCTTGAGGAGAAGCGCGCATAGAGCGGGAGTCAACGTGAGCGCCACGATGCCGGAGATTACCACCGATACCGCGATGGTCACGGCAAACTGCCGGTAGAGCTCGCCTGCGAGGCCTCCGAGGAAGGATACCGGGATGAAGACGGCGCAGAGGACGAGCACGACCGCGATCACCGGCCCGCTCACCTCCTGCATGGCCTGAATAGCTGCTTCCCGTGGCGCCTTATGCTCGGTCGACATGATGCGTTCGACGTTCTCCAGCACGATGATGGCATCGTCGACCACGATGCCGATGGCAAGGATAAGGCCGAAAAGCGTGAGGAGGTTGACCGAGAAGCCGAGCGCATACATGCCAGCGAAAGTGCCGACGATGGAAACCGGCACGGCCAGAAGCGGGATCAGCGTCGCGCGCCAGTTCTGCAGGAAGAGAAACACCACGAGCACGACAAGCACGATGGCCTCGATGAAGGTCTTGACCACCTCGTCGATGGAGACCTCGATAAACTTCGTTGTGTTGTAGGGAACATCGTAGCGCAGCCCGTCGGGGAAGCGCTGCGCGAGCCGGTTCATCGCCGCATCGACAGCCCCGGAGACATCGAGCGCATTGGCGCCGGGCTGGAGATAGATCCCGATCGGCACCGTCGGAGACCCGTTCAGGGTCGCTACGGTGGAATAATTCAGCGAACCGAGTTCGACCCGCGCCACATCCTTCAGCCGCAGCGCACCGCCGTTTTCATCGGAGCGCAGGACGATCTGCTCGAATTCCCGGGGATCCGCGAAGCGGCCCTGGGTCGTGACGGAATAGGTGAAAGCCTGCCGGCTCGGTGTCGGCTCTTCCGCGAAGCGCCCGGCGGCGAATTGCGCGTTCTGCTCGCGGACAGCGGCGGCAACGTCTCCAGGGGTCAGATTGTACTGCGCGACCTTGTCGGGACGAAGCCAGATGCGCATGGAATAATCCGATGCGCCGAAAAGGGAGGCGTCGCCGACACCGGGAGTGCGACGCAACTCGTCGATGATGTTGATAAGCGCGTAATTGGAAATGTAGATCGTATCGAAGCGCCGGTCGGGCGAGGACAAAGTCACGATCTGCAGGATCGAGGATGATCGCTTGGTCACCGTCACGCCCTGCCGTCGCACCTCTTCAGGCAGGACCGCCATCCCGCGTTGAACGCGATTGTTGACGTTGATGGTGGCTTGGTCGGCATCCGTGCCGGTCTGGAAGTAGACCGACAGGCTCATGGTCCCCGAGCCAGTCGAGGTCGATTGCATGTAGATCATGTCCTCGACCCCGTTGACCTGCTGCTCCAACGGAGCAGCGACGGTCTCGGCAATAGTCTCGGCGCTCGCCCCCGGATAGGTCGCCGAGACCACGACTTGAGGCGGAACGATCTCAGGATATTGCGCAACCGGCAGAACCCGCATGGCGATCAGGCCGATGAGCACGATCGCGATGGAGATGACCGAGGCAAAGATCGGGCGGTCGATGAAGAGTTTCGAAATCATGGCCGTGCCCCCGCTGTGGGGGCACTCGGGGTGCCTGTGGTCTGCACGACCGGAGGATCCATGTGCACCGGCCTGACGGGCTGGCCTGGCCGGACGCGGATCACACCATCGACGATCACGCTTTCGCCACCCTTCAGGCCTTCCCGCACCACCCAGCCCGCTACGAGCTCAGGGCCCAAGCGGATCGGGCGCGCCTGTGCCACATCGTTCTCGCCCAGAACATAGACAAGAGGTCCCTGCGGCCCCTGGCTGACAGCCTGTTGCGGGACGACGATCGCATCGGGCAAGGTTATGCCGATCAGTCGCACCCTGACAAACTGACCCGGCAGCAATACATTATCCGGATTGGGAAAGACGGCCCTCGCCTGAATCGTCCCGGTTTGGAGATCGACTCGCTGGGCAGCAGTATCGATCCTCCCGGTCTGTGAATATTTCGTCTGAGTGGCAAATTGCAGCTCGACCTTCAGATCCTTTTCGGAGAGTGGCTTTTCCCGCCTCTCGTTCAAGACGCGGAACGCCCTGTTTTCCTCATCGGTGAAGGAGAAGTTCACATAGGCCGGATCGATCTGGGAGATCGTGGTCAGAAGTGTCTGCTGTGCCTGAATGAGCGCGCCGACCGGCGGCGACTCCAGTGCCGTGATCCCAGTTCCGGGCGCGGTCACCGTCGTGTAGCCCAGGTTGAGCTTGGCATGCTGGATCTCCGCTTCGGCGAGCTGGACGCCGGCCCGAGATTGATCCCTCTGGGAGCGGGCATCCTGGAGCTGCGCATCTGTGGACACGCCGCGGCGAACGAGCTGGTCTACACGGTTGAAATTCTCCTCCGCTTGGCGGACAGCCGCCTGAGCCTGCAGCAGCTGGGCCTCCGCCCGGCTCAGCGCCACCTGATAGGGGGCGGGATCGATCCGGAAGAGCACCTGGTCCTGCGCGACCCGCGCCCCCTCGTCAAATTCGCGTTGGAGGAGGAGCCCACCGACGCGCGCGCGGACTTCAATATCGCGAAAGCCGGAGACCCGGCCTGCATAGTCTACCGGGTATGGCACTTCGGCCGGCTGCACCACGATGATTCCAACCTGGGGCGTTGGCAACGCGGAAGCCCCCGATGCCTGTTGCGAAGGCGGCTGTTGAGAGCGGAATAGGAAGAAGTAGACGCCTGCCGCGAGAACCAGACCGGCGACGGCGATGAGGAGGATGCGTTTGACCACCTTGCCCTCCATAATTTTTTGAGGCGGGCTGCCCCATCGAAGGAGCCGACCTTCGTCGACGCCAAGGGCGAGCCATAGGCAGCAGATCTCCGACCTGAAGCAGAACACCTTGGCTGTACGCGAGTTCCGCTGCATTCGGCTTCCGGCCTCGAAAGCACCTGTCGTCAGCATACTGCGGCACTTTAACGTGTGTTAACAAAATCTTTCCTTGTGTCGGGTTTCTGACAGACGAACGGCCGCGCTCCGGTATCATTCGCCTCAAACACAGAATGAACACATCGCAGGGGGCACAATCATGGCCATCCGTGCGCTTCCCATATCTTCATAGAAAGTCATGGGCTGTGCCGGACCATGGAGTGCTGAATGAAGAGCAGGAAAAGAAAGCCCACTTCCTCTGAGCCTCGGCGCACTGCCAAGCTCGAGCGAGAGCTCAAAGCCATCGAAGCTCAAATCGTACTTCTGGAAAAAGACGCGAACCTGGATCTCGCCACACAGGATCATTTCGTCCTGTGGAGGCGACCGAACCTCTTTGCCCCCTGGCCCTTGGGCCTCCAGCATTAAGCGAGATTTCTTCCCCGTTATCAGTGCCTGAACGTCTGCGTTCAATGCTGAATCATGTCCTATCTGAACCTCGAGAACGGATGATGACCACACGAAAAATCACCCAAGCGCCGCCTGACCGGGCACGCGAACTCTTTGAGAAGCTCCTCTCAACGTCCGACAGCGCCGTCAAAACCCGCGAGCGTCTGTTCGCCGACCTGAAGGAGGAGTTGAAGCTTTTAGCAACCCTTCAGGAACAGCATCTCCTGCCGGTCCTTCGCCGGCACGGGATGGAGGATCTTGTGCGGCAGGCTATCGACGACAATGAGGAAACCGCTGCGCTTCTGACGGACTTGGAGCGCATGCCCAAGGACAGCGGCGAGTTTCTCAGCAAGGTGGCCGAGCTGAGGACAGTGTTCCAGCAGCATATTCGGGATGACAGGAAGGAACTGCTTCCAGCCGTGCTCAAGGTTCTGAGTGAAGACGAGGCGGAAGCGGTCGTCGAGAAAGTGGAGAATGCAGTGGCAGCGATTGACGAAACGAAACGGTCTGAAGCCCAGCGCACCCGTGAGCAGATCGAAACAGTCCAAAGCGTGGCCGGCGACCTTGCCGATACCGTGCGCGCAGGAACGAAGAACGCGCAAAGCATCGCCCAGGCGATGCAACAGGTCGTAGAGAACAGCTTCGGAGCGTTCTCTGAATTGGCCCGCAGCTCGACAGGTCAAGCGATGCAGATGTTCAGTCGCTCCGGTGGGGAATCTCGCGGACTCGCCGAAGAGGCATCGGAGAAATTCAAGGCCATGGCTCAATCCAATACGGTCCTGGTGCGAGGCTTCCAGGACGTCTCACGGGAATGGTTCGAGTTAAGTCAGAAGCGCCTGCAAACGAATCTCGAAGGGTGGAATGCCCTCGCCCGCTGCCGATCCGTAAACGACCTTGTTGCGGTTCAAAGCTCGCTCATCCGGGACAACCTGGAGCAGACCGTCGACAACAGCCGGCGCATTGCCGAACTTACGATTCAGGTGGCCGACGAAGCGACGCGGACTGCGACGCTCCAGGCGAAGCAGGCGGGACAGCGGGTCAGTCGCGCCGCTTGATCCCGATTGCGCTAGAGCATCGGATCAATCCCTTAAGCAGCGCATGTTCGGTGCGGAAAACCGGGTCCACTTTTCCGCACGATGCACTAAAGGTCTCCGAGAGGTCTGAAGCCGGACCTTCCGGCGACCTTTTACTTCCTGGGTTGCCCCGATCCAAAACTTCTCAAGGCGGCGCCGGAGCCGAAGCTCCGGTGCTCTCAACGGCCATTCACTGCGCGGTGATACTCGATGTGGTTTCGAGCTTCGTCACGGGCGGCGGGTTCCACTTGCCGGTCAGGGCGTCCGACCGGGGAGCATAGAGCCGCAGCATTACGTTGAACGGTCCTTTCGGCGCGGGAAGCCAGTTGGCCTCCTTGCCCTGTCCGGGGCTTTCGTTCTGCAAGTACAGGTCCAGGGAGCCATCCCCATTGTACTTGAGCGGCATCCAGCTGCTCAGGGCGAAGCGGTTGAGGCTGTTCGGCACCTGGAAGCCTTCGCTGTCGTAGAGCGTCAGTGACCAGAAGGCCGCGGCCGGCGGGATCTGGCCCTTCTCGAAGTGGAGCGTGTACTTGTTCGCACCATCGAGCGGCCGGCCCGTGTCGTCGGCGAGGTTCATGGGATAGATTGCGTCCTCCGGCAGATTGGCTCCGAGCCCGAGCTGCGAAACGATGGCCCGCTTGAGATAATAATTGCCGTAGACGCCCATCGTGTCCGTGTTCATGGACCAGCCATTCGTGACACGGGCGAGCGTCCTGACCTTCCATTCCATGAGCTTCTGAGCGGTCTCCGGCGCGGCTTCGAGCGCCTTTCTGACGACCGGATCGATCTTCTCGGCGTCAAAGCTCTTGCCCGCCTCGATACCGATCTGCTTCATGCGCGCGATGATCGGCTCATCGGTCAGATGGGGGCCGGCGAGCTTCAGGAGGTCCGCCGCATAGGCGAAGTACCTCAGCGGCGGCATCGTATCGACCTGCACCTTTGGCGGCGTCTTCATGTCGATGTTCGGATCGATCTTCACCTCGGGAGCCTTCGGGGTCTTCCCCCATTCGGACAGGGGCGTGATCTTGTAGCCTGCCTGGATCTTGTGAACCGCATCGTAATCGGCCGGGCCGTCTGTCTTGGTGCGGCCGATGATCCACACGATCGGCGTCGGGGCATCGATGCGCTGCGTGCCGGCGGGCAGGCGGAACTCGTCGAAGCGCTCGCGCAGATCGGGCCGCCAAGTGACCGGTGCGATCAGATACTCGCCGGCCTTGGTTCCTGTGGTGCGCCAGCCCGGTGAGGCGAACACATCCGTCCACATGTCGAGCATCGGCAGCAGGTAGTAGCGCCCCCCCGTATCCGGCACCGAGACCACCATCGGCTCCTTGGTGAGATCGAGGAAGGCGGATGAATAGAGTGTGTCGAAGTTGTAGCGGACCACGCCCTTGTCGTCGCCCGGCGGATAGGTCGGAACATTGTTGAACATGTTCATCGGGCCCCGGCCGATGACCTTGCCGGGTTCCAGGTTGGTGAATTGCTTGCGCGTCACATCCAAGCTGACGATCGGATAGAAATACACATAGGCCTCGACGGCGATGTCCTGGGCCTCCTGCTCGGTGATGGCGAAAGCGCTTGTGGTGGCTCCGCCGATCCCGACGAGGCTCGCCAGAACTACCGAGCCAAGGAGACTCCTGGAGTGATTGAGAAGCGGTAACATGGATGGACGCTCCTGAAAGGTACCCGCGCATCACGGTGCTGAAGCCAATGGGGCCCGCCGCGATGTGAGGGAGTGATGTGGCGCGCTGCGATGTTACTGCTGTGGGACGCACCGGTTGCTGGCCTGACGCTCATCGCAACAACAGCTTAGCACGCTCCACCTTCCAAGCGGATCAGGGCCTTCCCTGAAGATGATGCAGGAAAACCCTGAAAGACGGCATCACGCGTACCGCGATAGTCCAGCTTTTTCCATAGAACAGACAGATCCAATGAACAGCCAGGGCCTATACTCTCGAATGCCGCGTCCATTCGGTCACTGACTTTTCTGGAAGCGGTTTAGGGCGATCGTCCAGCGATGCGGCCAGAACGCCAGGACCGCGACGACGAACGTGAGCAGAAGGAGAGCCACCATCACCTGAGCCACTCCGAAGATTGGGGCGTCTTTGGCCACAAACCAACTTGTCACGACACCGGCTGCAATCATCAATATCCGAACGATCCAGCTGATCATGAGCGCCTCCACGGGTTCCGCTTCCGGCCCTTCGTTTTCGACAGATTGGTCTTGGGCCAGGACAAACATTACGGTGGGCATTCCACACGCGTGTTTGATTTGGATCAATGACGATCCAGTCAAGCTATCAGACCATCTTTTCAGGGTACAGGCAAAGCCCCGCCTTTAGAAAGCCAAGCTGCCTAATCCTCACCAAAGTGATGTACTTAATTTAAGTTAACGACCCGAAGGAAGCTCAAGCTTTCTAAGTTTCAGAATACCACCGGAGGAAGCTATGGCCATGAATGTCCAGCATTCCCATCTCCAGAAGGTGTCGAACAGGGACAGGTTTTATTCACCTGATATTCTTCCGCTACTCCAAACGGTTCTGGCTGATCTTGCCGACATTGATGTCGCCTATGAGAAAAACCTCGAGGCCATCAAGCACAGCGAGGCCGACGAAGGGCGCAAAAGCGACATGATTGCAAGCCTTTGGCACCAGCATCGGGAACGGCGAGCACCCTATATCCAGGAACTCATGACACTGCGGGAGCGGATCGACGCGACCTTCAGCTGAACGGATAGCGAAAGGTATCGCTCCGCTCGCCCAGGATCTCCGACACGGAAAGATTTCTCCATGCGGGCAATGACTCTGCATAGGACGCGCACGCCCTTGATCTGCGAGGAGCGTCCGCTGCCCTCGCCGGCCACGTATGAGATTCGCGTTGCGGTGGAAGCCTGTGCCGTTTGCCGCACCGACCTCCACGTCGTCGACGGAGATCTGCCCAATCCCAAGCTTCCCATCGTTCCCGGCCATGAAATCGTGGGACGGGTCGATGCCCTCGGAGCAGGTGTCACCAATCGCGTCCTCGGCGAGCGTGTTGGAATCCCCTGGCTAGGCCACACCTGCGGACGTTGCTCCTATTGCGTCTCAGGCCATGAGAACCTTTGCGACCATCCGCTGTTCACCGGTTATACCCGTGACGGCGGGTTTGCATCCTACGTAATTGCCGATGCGGCCTACGCCTTCGAGATGCCGGACGATGGCGATCCCATTGCCCTCGCCCCCCTGCTCTGCGCCGGGCTGATCGGCTGGCGCTCCCTCGTCGCCGCCGGACCGGGTGAAAGGATCGGCATTTTCGGCTTCGGAGCAGCGGCCCATATCGTCACCCAGGTTTGCCTCTGGCAAGGTCGGCATGTCTTCGCTTTCACGCGCCCGGACGATGTCGCGTCGCAGGACTTCGCACGCTCGCTCGGCGCTGTCTGGGCTGGCGGCTCCGATCAGGAACCGCCCGAGCGACTAGATGCGGCGATCATCTTCGCGCCCGTCGGCGACCTTGTGCCACAAGCGCTCCAGGCGGTGCGAAAGAGCGGGCGCGTCGTCTGTGGTGGAATCCACATGAGCGACATTCCGCAGTTTCCCTACCGACTCCTCTGGGAGGAACGTCAGATCCTGTCGGTCGCAAACCTGACCCGGCAGGATGCCCGCGACTTCCTGTCTATCGCGCCAAGGGCGCAGATCGGAACGCAAACGACGCGCTATCCGCTGGAGGCCGCCAATGTGGCTTTGGCGGATCTTCGATCAGGACATCTGCAGGGCGCAGCCGTTCTGGTGCCTTGATGCGAAGCCGAACAACAGAGTTGCAGGGCGCGTATCTCGTGTCGCCACAAGGAGAACTCCATGCTCCAGAACATCCACAGCATCCTGATCGGCATCACCGAGGAAGGAGATCCCGAAGAGAGATCCTCCGCTCTGGCCTATGGGCTCTCGCTCGCCCGGGAGGCGAGCGCCCACGTGACTGTCCAGGCCGCATCGCTGAAACTGACGCTCACGCACGCCTTCATCAGCAGCATCGCGGAAGGTCTCGTCGCCGCTGAGAACCGCCGGCTGGATGCTCTTGCGAATGCCGTGGCGGACACATCCCAGCGCGCAGCCGCCGCATCGGGCGTCGCCTGTACGACCCAGGCGCCCCAATTGGCCTATCCCGATCTGGTCAAAAGCTTCACCTCCCTCGCCAGAACTCATGACCTGACGGTTCTTGATTCCGAACCGATTTCCCTTGCTGTCGATCGGGGGCTGATCGAGGCAATACTCACCGAGAGCGGCCGTCCTCTCGTCGTCGTGCCTCCTGGGCGAGAAGCTTTTGCGGGAAACAGGATTGTCGTGGCGTGGGATGGCAGTGCCAAGGCAGCCCGCGCGCTCAATGACGCTCTGCCACTATTTAGAGCCGCCTCAGAGGTCGAGTTGGTCAGCGTCACCGGCGAGAAGGATCTGGCCCATACGGTGCCAGGACCGGAAATCGCTCCGCATCTCACGCGACACGGCATCAATGTAAGCGTCCTGAATCTGCCTGCCTTGGATGGCGATGTCGCCGAAACGCTGCGCAACCATGTCCGTCTGACGCGCGCCGACATGATCGTCATGGGCGCCTATGTGCATTCGCGTCTGCGCGAGTTGCTTCTGGGCGGCACGACACAATCGCTGCTCAAAAATAGCCCGGTGCCCCTTTTCCTCTCTTACTGAAAGGTTGGCCTGCAAAAGGACATCCTCAGCGCAGCTTAGCCCTGAATGGAATTCAGATAGGCGATAAGATCGTTGATCTGGGCCGGATCGAGCTGGAACTGGGGCATGGAGGGATGCCCCGTCGTGATCCCCTCCGCGAAGGCTTCGGCCAGATCTTCGATGGGATAACGGGTATGCAGCGTCCGAAACGGCGGCGCCTCGGGAACAGGGCTGTCCCCTACGCGGCCAATGGCGTGACATTGGGCGCAGTTGGTCTGAGCGAAGGCCAACCCGCGCTGAATGCGCCCGGACTGGGCCATGACCGTCGAGGATCCAAGGACGAGGGCAACGCAGCAGAACGCCAGACGCCTCACAATCGGCGCCCTTCCGCTGGCGACGGTTCAGCATTTCGGACCGAGACGACCTCGAACGTATAGGGCTTGTCGTCCTCATCCTGGATGGTGACGTATTCGCCTTCAACAAAACGGTGCTGGTTGAGCCGATAGCCTGCCTCCTCATCGCCGGCCCGGTCCTGGTTGTAGTCGATCATCCAGGTCGCTCCGCCGGCTCCGCCCGATCGATGCACCAGCACGCCCTGCCGCTCGCCCTCGTCGGCCCAGAAGCGGCGAACCCGGCAGAGAGCTCGTTTGCGCGCCCATTCCTCTTGGTCCAGCCGCCCCTCC
The DNA here is from genome assembly GCF_016864375.1 of Microvirga sp. VF16. Lineage (GTDB taxonomy): Bacteria > Pseudomonadota > Alphaproteobacteria > Rhizobiales > Beijerinckiaceae > Microvirga. Next base: position 3,213,428 of record NZ_CP069354.1, read on the forward strand.
TCATCGAGAGGCGCGGTCAGCTCGTAGCCATAACGCGCACTGCCTTCCGGGAACTGCTTGCTGCGGGCGAGATGAAGCGTGATGTGGTGGAGCAATTGTCCCTCCCGAATCCAAGCGGGTCCCTCATAGGCCTGACCAATGTGGCAAAGCTTAGAGTTGGATCGTTCTGCTGCTTTGATTCTAATCAATAATACGCTGGGTGAGGAGCGGGAAACGTCGATTTCCAACTCCTCGCACCCGATATGCTTCGCCGGATCGTCTACTCTCGCGCTTCATCCATCAAGGACTGCCGGATGCGCCGGATGATGACGGCCTTTGCCCTTTTGTCGGCAGCCGCCTCGAGAGCGCCGTCGATCTCGAGAAGCAGCTCCGCATAATCATTGTGCCAATCACGATGTCCGGCACTTGTGCCAGCAAGGCGCTGCTCGCGACGCTCGACACGAACGGCTCTGTCCCCTGTCAGATCATAGACATCGTCGATCTCAGGGATCGTTGCATGAGGGACCTGGCCGAGATCGTCGAGAGATGATTGCAGCGCCTTCAGGGCAGGATCCTCACCGTGGACAAGGAAGACCCCTCGTCGGACCGGAAGCCGGTCCGACAACCAAGCTTTCAGCTCCGGCCCATCCGCATGGCCGGAATAAAGATCCAGGGTCCGCATGCGGGCGCGAACTTTGATCTCCTCGCCGTGGATCCTGACCTTCGAGGCACCGTCCTGCAGTATCCGTCCGAGGGTCCCCTGAGCCTGGAAACCGACGAAAAGCACGGTTGCCTCGTCCCGCCAGAGCCATGCCTTCAGGTGATGGCGTATCCGGCCCGCCTCGCACATGCCACTTGCCGCGATGATGATGTGAAAACTGTGAATGCGGTCAATGGCCTTGCTCTGCTCGACACTCTCAGTAAAGCGGACCCACCGCGAATCCAGGGCCTGCACCAGATCGGAGCCGTTCCTGAGCTCACCGGCATGCTGCTTGAAGATAGCGCTGGCTTTAGAGGCCAACGGAGAGTCGATGAAAATCGGAATATCCGGCAATTCGCCCGCTTCCATCAGCTCCATCAGATCGACGAGGAGCTCCTGCGTTCGCTCCACCGCGAAGGACGGGGTGAGGAGAGCCCCGCTCGGATGCATGGCCGCGCGGACCTCGTCGCGAAGCATTCGCCGCCGATGCTCAATGGTTGTTCCGGCCCGATCCGTGTCGCCGTAGGTGGATTCGAGAACCACATAATCGAGATCGCGCGGCCCGTCCGGATCCGGCTGCAGAAGCTTGTGATCGGGCCCGATATCGCCTGAAAACAGAAGACGGACCGGCTTTTCCTTGCCCCCACCGGATTTCACCTCGACCTCGATGGAAGCCGAGCCCAGCAGATGGCCCGCATTCCAGTAGCGTGCCTGAATGCCCGGAGCGACCGGCTGCCAGTGGCCGTAAGGCACGGGGCGAAATTGTTCGAGGGAGGCAAGCGCGTCCTCCGCCGTATAGATGGGCGAAACCGTCGGCATGCCCCGGCGGCTGTTGCGCCGGTTGAGCTGATTGACCTCGATCTCCTGGATATATCCGGAATCCGGAAGCATGATGGATGCCAGATCCCTCGTTCCGGCTGTTGCATAGATCGGCCCGTCGAAGCCTGCCTTCACGAGTTTCGGCACGAGACCGCTATGGTCGATATGGGCATGGGTGAGGCAAAGCGCATCGATCCCGGCCGGGCGGAACGGGAAATGCTGATAATTGAGTTCCCGCTCGGATTTGGATCCCTGGAACATTCCGCAATCGATAAGGACGCGGGCCGCCTCCGTCTCGAGCAGGAAACAGGAACCTGTGACGGTTCGGGCGGCACCGTAGAAATGAAGGCGGAGCGACAAGGAAGCCTCCCTCATAAATTGAAGACTGCACCAGAAAGATCACCTCCCTGTATATCACACCTGTGCGGCCCGGATTGATCTATCCCAAAACAGCTCGAAACAGGCCGTTCCCGCCGCTCTGACACAGAGATCAAAGGGCGAGACGCGCGACCTCTTCAATCATCCGAAGCGTCCTATCGGGCGAGGACCCGCGCGGCCTCCTTCGTTGTTCCGACAGCCTGCGAAACTCTTCCAACCGCCGCCGATATGGCTCCGATATTGCTGGCGATGAGCGTCACGGCCTGGGATGCATCCTGCATGTTGGACGACATTTCCTGCGTGACCGCGCTTTGCTCTTCGACCGCAGTTGCCGCTCCGATCACGTGATTTCGCATGGTTTCAACGGAGTCGCGGATTTTCGTCAATGCCTCGACAACGCCATTCGATACGCTCCGAACGGCATCGATTTCCGTGGAGATTTGCTCGGTCGCCCGCGCAGCCTGGGATGCCAGGTTCTTCACTTCGCTCGCAACCACCGCAAATCCTCTGCCGGCCTCGCCCGCCCGGGCGGATTCGATCGTCGCATTCAGAGCCAGGAGGTTGATCTGCCCGGCGATGCTCTGGATGAGGCTGATGATACCCCCATCGCCTCTGTCGCGGATGAAAGTTTGTCGGTATATTCATTTGCGCTTCTAGCCTCGGCGAACGCGACATCAGTCGCCGTGCGAGAGGTCGCCATGCTCTGGGCGATTTCGCGCACCGAAGCGGCCAATTCCTCGGCGGCGGACGCCATCATCTGCACATTGCTGGATGTTTCGGCCGCGGCCTGGTTCGCGGAACGCGCCTCCTGAGTAGAAGCGCCGACAGCCGCGTCGATTTCACCAAAGTTGGTCTCGATCATGCCCCTTAGATTGATCAGCAGGCTGACCTGCTGTGTCACATCGGTTGCATATTTCACGACTTTGTAGGGGCGCCCGCTTGCATCGAGGATCGGATTATAGCTGGCCTCGATCCAGATCTCCCGCCCGCCTTTGCCGATCCGTTTGTACTGGGCCGCCTGGAACTCGCCATTCTTCAACCGGCGCCAGAACTCCAGATATTCCGGGCTGGTCCGCATCCCTGGCTCCACGAACATGCTATGATGCTTGCCCTGAATTTCCGGAAGGATATACCCGACAGCCGCGAGAAAATTCGCGTTCGCATCGAGAATATGTCCATCGAGATCGAACGAGATCACAGCCTGCGATTTTCCAATCGCCTCGACCTGCCCCTTCAGCTCCGCCTGCTCCTCCATCTGCTTCGTAATATCTGTCGCGAATTTGACGATCTTGAAAGGCCTGCCGTCGCGGCCGAGCAGAGGGTTGTAGCTGGCTTCGATCCAGACCTCCTTGCCGCCCTTGCCGAAACGCTTGTAGCGAGCTGCTTGATACTCTCCTACCTTCAGCCTTCGCCAGAATTCCGCATAGGCAGCCGTCTCGCGAAACGCTGGCTCGACGAACATGCTGTGATGTTTGCCTTGAATTTCGGGAAGAGAGTAGCCGACCGTGCGGAGAAAGTTCTCATTGGCCGTAATGATCGTCCCATCGAGATTAAACTCAATAACGGCTTGAACCCTATTGAGAGCCTCAAGTTTAGCCTTGATTTCAAATTGCGATTGAGACAATAAACCCAACATAACCTTCCCTCCGGAACGCAAGACTCGATAAAAATAACCATAAGATTGCGCACAGCCTCCTCTTTCATGGTGGAGCGAAATGCATAACAAGCTGTAAGCGGCAAATTAAGTATTTGTACTTACCCACCTTTTGCATCTTCCACTTATTCACTGCAGCAACATATTATTGTCGGTCCACGACTTGTTCTGCCCTGTGACGTGATGATGGAACGATGATCGGGCTTTGCGCCCCTGTTGAAACACGACAGCTCGCACTGCCGGTGTCGACCATGATCTAGACCAAATTGGAATCGATCCTTTGATCGAGCACCGTGTGAAACAAAAGCGCCTGTCACTGTATGACAGCTATCAGCCTTCGAATGAGGGCCAAAATCTGGGAGGTTGAGATGCCGGCTCGTACGTCCTCCACGTCCAAGGGGAGCCGCAAATCTCAACCGACGACGCTGCCGGCCCTGATGGCCAATCCGACGATAGTGAGCGACTCGATCTCGGCGCCAACCGTTTCGCTCGAATCCTGGGACGACGCAGAGCTCCATCAACTCCGGGATGCCCTCGACCACACCACCCATGCCGGTCTTGCGCGCCTTACCGCAGGCCTGTCGCCGGCGGCCATTGTCGACGCATTCATGGACTGGACCGCGCACCTTGCCATCTCTCCGGGCAAGCAGGTCGAACTCGCCACGAGAGGCGCTCGCAAATGGGCTCGACTGATGCAGTTCGCCTCCCGGTGTGCGATCGATGGCGGCACAGGTGAGCCGTGCATCGAACCGCTACCTCAGGATCGCCGCTTTATGGAAAAGGAATGGCGGCGGTGGCCATTCAATCTCTTTCAACAAAGCTTCCTGCTGCAGCAACAATGGTGGGACAACGCCACGACCGATATCGATGGCGTCACCAAACAGCATCAGGCGGTCGTCGAGTTCATCATGCGTCAGATCCTCGATATGGCCTCCCCGTCGAATTTCATCGCAACCAATCCCGTCGTGCAGCGGCGCATTCTGGAAACGGGTGGGCAGAACCTTGTTCAGGGTCTTCGCAATTTCCTGGACGATTGGGAGCGGATCGTCCGCTCGAAGCCTCCGGCCGGCGCAGAGACCTTCCAGCCCGGATGCGACGTGGCCGTCACACCCGGCAAGGTGATTTATCACAACAGTCTTATCGAACTGATCCAATACAATCCGACGACCGAAAAGGTTCGGCCGGAGCCGATCCTGATCGTGCCGGCCTGGATCATGAAATACTACATTCTGGATCTTTCGCCCGAAAACTCATTGGTTCGCTATCTCACCGACCAGGGCTTCACGGTGTTCATCATCTCCTGGAAGAACCCGAGTGCCGAGGATCGCGATCTCGGCCTTGACGACTACCGGAAGCTCGGAGTGATGGCGGCGCTCGATACGGTGAATGCCGTCGTGCCCGATCAAAAAGTTCATGCGGTCGGATACTGTCTTGGCGGCACGCTTCTCTCCATCGCCGCAGCCGCCATGGCCCGGGACGGCGACAAACGTCTGGCAACGCTGTCGCTCCTGGCGGCGCAGGCCGATTTCCGCGAGGCCGGCGAGCTCACTCTGTTCATCAACGAGAGCCAACTTCACTTCCTCGAAGACCTGATGCGAAGTCAGGGCTATCTCGACACCCGGCAGATGGCCGGTGCCTTCCAGCTTCTACGCTCGAACGACCTGATCTGGTCGCGACTCATTCGGCATTATTTGATGGGCGAGCGCACGCCCCTGAACGATATCATGGCCTGGAACGCCGACGCGACACGTATGCCTTATCGCATGCATGCGGATTACCTGCGACAGCTCTTCCTCAACAACGACCTGGCCGAAGGACGCTTCCAGGTCGACGGTCGTCCCATCGCCATCAGCGATATTCGCGTCCCTATCTTTGCAGTCGGCACCGAGCGGGATCACGTGGCACCATGGCGTTCCACGTTCAAGATCCATCTGCTCGCCGACACCGACGTGACATTCCTTCTCACCACCGGCGGGCATAACGCCGGTATCGTGGCCGATCCGAACAGAACCGGTGGACACTTCCAGGTGCTGACGCGGTCCGCCGTCGGTCACTACCTGGATCCTGACACGTGGGTCAAGATCGCGCCTCGTTTCGAGGGCTCATGGTGGCCGGAATGGATCCGCTGGCTGGATTCGCATTCCGGCGAACTCACGGACCCGCCGATGTTGGGAGCGCCGGCCCTGGGCTACCCTGCCCTCTGCGATGCACCCGGCACTTATGTGCTGAAGGCGTGATGCCTCCATCGTCTTCAGGACGTTGCCGCCTGATAGGGATACGTCATTGACATTTCAGATCTGCATTCGCCGATAAGAGCGCTGCGGCTGGCGGGTCGTAGCGCCAGGTTCGAGGATCCCGATTTTCCTTGACGAGGAAAGCGCTCCATTTCGCAAGTTTGAATATCAGTCAGTGCCTGTGGAGAACGAGGGACTCGACGTCCAGGACGCAAAATTGTTCTCCTGGTCCGACGCACTTGGGGTCGTCACGCCCCGGCCAACAGGTCCCGTCTGATGTCCGAGGCCAGCTTGAGGAGTGTATCCATGAACGGCGCAGAACTGCTTGTATCCGCTTTGGAGAACGAAGGCGTGGACCGGATCTTCGGAGTTCCCGGAGAAGAGAACCTCGACCTTGTCGAGGCGCTGCGACAATCCTCCATCGAACTGGTGCTGACCCGCCACGAGCAGGCGGCCGCCTTCATGGCGGCGACGCATGGCCGGCTGACCGGTCAGCCAGGGGTCTGCCTGTCCACGCTTGGCCCAGGCGCGCTCAACCTCACCACGGGCGCGGCCTATGCGCTGCTCGGCGCGATGCCGATGGTCATGATCACGGGCCAGAAGAGTATCCTGAGCCGGAAACAGGCGCGCTTCCAGATCGTGGACATGGTCGCGACCATGACGCCGCTGACCAAGATGGCGCGCCAGATTGTCAGCCCAGCGACGATCCCCACGGCTGTGCGGGAGGCCTTCCGGGTGGCCCAGCAGGAGCGTCCAGGACCAGTCCACCTCGAACTGCCGGAGGACATTGCTGCGGAAACGGTAGCCTCGGTTTCATCACCGGTGCCGCCTCACCCGATCGATCTGCCCGTTGCTCCGCCGGAGGCCCTGGATCGGGCCGCCGAACTTATCCTTAAGGCCGAGCGGCCGCTGGTGATGCTCGGCGCCGCCGCGAGCCGCCCGCGCCTGGCGGAGGCGTTGTCGGACTTCGTGAGGCGTCTGCAGATCCCGTTCTTCAACACGCAGATGGGCAAGGGATCGGTGTCCGGTGGGTCCGGGTTGTACCTGGGCACCGCCGCCCTTTCGGAGCGCGATCATGTGCACCGGGCGATCGACCGCGCCGATCTGATCGTCGCAATCGGCCACGACACGGTCGAAAAACCGCCCTTCCTGATGGGCCCGAAGGGACCGACCGTCCTGCATGTGGGTTACCTGCCGGCGACGGTCGAGGAGGTCTTTTTCCCCCATGCCGAGGTAGTGGGCGACGTCGGGCCGAGCCTCGGGCTGCTGGCCGACCGTCTCGAAGGTCAGCTGCCCAACGCAGGCGCGCTGCTTGGCCTGCGAGAGGAGATCCTGGCCCGGATCGCCGATCGGGCGGAGGAGAGCCGCTATCCGCCGACCCCGCAGCGCATCGTGCACGACGTGCGGAAGGCAATGCCGGAGGACGGCATCGTCTGCCTCGACAACGGCATGTACAAGATCTGGTTCGCCCGCAACTATCGCACCCGGGTCGCCAACACGCTTCTGCTCGACAATGCGCTCGCCACCATGGGCGCCGGCCTGCCTTCGGCCATGACGGCGGCCCTGCTCTACCCCGAACGCCGCGTTCTCGCGGTCTGTGGGGATGGCGGGTTCATGATGAACTCCCAGGAGCTGGAAACGGCGGCGCGTCTTAAACTCAATCTGGTGGTGCTTGTCCTGCAGGACAACGCCTATGGGATGATCCGCCGGAAGCAGGCCGTGGACGGGTATTCCGACTTCGGCCTGACCTTCGGCAATCCCGACTTCGTGGCCTACGCCAAGGCCTATGGCGTCAAGGGCAGCCGGGTGGAGGGCCCCGATGATCTCGCCCCGACGCTGGAGGCCGCCTTTGCTGGCGGAGGCATTCACCTTGTCGCCGTGCCGGTGGATTACTCGGAGAACATACGGGTCCTTGTCGAAGAATTGCGTGATCGTGTCCAGACGAGTGGAGGCCAGAATGATTGAAGTCGTCCAAGTGTTCGATCGAGCACCGATCACCCAACTCGACGGCGGTGACGCAACCGCGTTCGAGGAGAGGGCTGCAATCGCCAGGCGGCTGTTCAAGGACAAGCGCGTTACGGTTTCATCAGCTCCGAGGAGGAGACCGTAACGCGCATCAATGTCGTGCCCTTCCTCATCGAGGGCGAATTGAAGTGGCTCAGAGGCAATGAGAAGTTCTCGGACTGGGAAAGCTTTGACATTGTCGGTGGCCGCCTGAACATTGGCCAGAACCCCGCCCCCTCAACCACAGCGCCTCAGGAACCCATCAGGCTCCTCGGTCAGCCTTAACGCTCACCAGCGATGTGACCTGACGCCGCTCAAGCGCGGTCGATGTCAACCATGGCCTCAGCGAATACCTGCGACGCTTCTTGAGGCAGGTTGTGACCGATGCCGCCGGGCCACCATCAGTGACAGCTACAGATTGAACCGCTGCTCTTCCATTCCGGCGGTCGTTATCAAGCTGCATTGAACCTAATTTTGGCCGTCTCAGCGCGCAGTCGTATCGCGATACGATGGCATTGGGATCCCCCGGTGATTGAACCCGGGCCAACCGAATCTATCATGTATGGCGAAGATTGGCTTGCTTCAAAAAGCGGGCGTTGGGCGGACGTGATCAGGCTGAGCCGAGAACCTACATAGAGTGCATAAAATCCGTTAGGCAACGATGCCCGACCGTTCATTCCCTTGCATGGACTTTAAGACCACAACGGATGGTACAGTCGTTTCGCTTGTTCTTGGCCCTGTTTTGTAGCCCATGGCGGCGGCAAGATCGCCGCATGCCTGATGAATGCCTACAACTGCCTGGCGATCAGCTTCCGCGCGCCGCCGCTCGCCGCAGCGGCGTGAAATCCGGCCGAGCGCATGGATATCGAGTGAAGGATTTCGGCTGTCCGACCGCCTGCGCAATCGGGAATCTTAGCAGGGAGTATGCTTTCGCACAGCACAGGAGAAGAACATGAAAAGCGATGGTTCTCGATCGGACAATGCCATGATGGCACTGGTGCAACGTTCTTGGTGCACCACATGCCTGCGGTTTGTGGCGATGGCGGCTTGATGATAAGCTCACAGACGTTGGAAATGGCGCTTCTCAGGCTGAATTTGGTCGTCCCGATCCTGGAGACCCGGCATGCGACATGATCCGCTGGGAATAGGCAGCAGACCAGTTTGCGGACTGGAGACTGACCTTTCGCAAGCCAGTTTCAAGTATGCCGGCCGCTATGGCGCCAAGGGTGGTATGTAGCAGCCATGGAGGATCTCACGCCCAATAGTGGCCGGCATTAATGCAGGCGGCACTCACCTCGTCTCGGAGCCAGTCGAGTAGAGAGAATGCACGCGTTCTGATCGAGGAACCCGGCACAGTATGGGCCGATAGCGGTGTAACCCCTTGGGTGATCGGGGGGCTAGTACGCTTGCTTCGTCTTCATAACGACTTCGGACGACAAGAGGACAAGAGGAGAACTGGTCATGCTCAGCGACCGGGATCGGATTTTCACCAACCTCTATGGGTTTCACGATTGGCGGCTCGCCAGTGCACGGTTGCGCGGAGACTGGGATGGGACATCAGTTCTGCTTTCGCAGGGACGGGACTGGATTGTCAATGAGATCAAGGAGTCAGGGCTCCGCGGCCGGGGCGGCGCGGGATTTGCAACAGGACTGAAATGGTCCTTCATGCCGAAATCATCCGATCATCTGCCCAGCTATCTTGTCGTCAATGCCGACGAGTCCGAACCTGGAACCTGTAAGGACCGTGAAATCCTGCGCAATGATCCTCACAAACTGATAGAGGGCTGCCTGCTCGCATCGTTCGCCATAGGTGCGCATACTTGTTACATCTATATTCGAGGCGAGTTTATTGAGGAAGCCGCTCATCTGCAGCACGCCATTGACGAGGCCTACCGTGCCGGTTTGATCGGGCGAAACGCCTGTGGATCTGGGTGGGACTTCGATCTTTACCTTCATCGTGGTGCAGGCGCCTACATCGCCGGGGAAGAGACGGGCCTGCTCGAGAGCCTCGAAGGGAAAAAGGCGATGCCCCGGATGAAGCCGCCATTTCCAGCGGGGGTCGGTCTGTACGGCTGTCCGACGACGGTGAACAACGTCGAGACCATCGCAGTCGTGCCGACGATCTTGCGACGGGGAGGCGCGTGGTTTGCGGGATTTGGCCGACCGAACAACGCAGGCACCAAGATATTTTCGATTTCCGGCCATGTGAACAGGCCGTGCAATGTCGAGGAAGCCATGAGTATCCCGTTGCGCGAACTGATCGACACCTATGCGAGGGGAGTGCGTGGAGGGTGGGACAACCTTCTCGCGGTCATTCCGGGAGGCGGTTCGATGCCGCTTCTGCCGAAGAGCATATGCGATACGTTGCTGATGGACTTCGACAGCCTCCGCGATGTCAAAAGCGGGTTGGGCACCGCCGCTGTCATCGTCATGGATAAGTCGACGGACCTGATCGCTGCCATCGCTCGCCTGTGCGCGTTCTTCAAGCACGAAAGCTGCGGCCAGTGCACCCCCTGCCGGGAAGGAACAGGGTGGATGACGAGGGTCATGTACCGGATGGTCGAAGGCCGAGCCGATCCGAACGAGATCGACTTGCTGGAACAGGTCACGCGGCAGATGGAAGGCCATACGATTTGCGCGTTTGGAGATGCCGCCGCCTGGCCCGTGCAAGGGCTCATCCGTCACTTTCGTCCAATGATGCTTGAGCGGATTGCATCGCACCAGCGTGAACATCAATCAATTCTCGCAGCGGAGTAAGTCGACCATCCACCCTGTCGGATGGCCTCAATCCAATGATGCTGAATTGACACCGAACGTTCGGAGAACGTCATGGCACCGAAATTGAATAGGGATCAGGAGTTACACGCGTACCGCGATATGCTTCTGATCCGGCGCTTCGAGGAGAAGTCCGGCCAGATGTACGGCATGGGCCTCATCCGCGGCTTCTGCCACCTCTACATCGGCCAGGAAGCCATTGTCGTCGGCATGCAGATGGCGACGAAAGACGGCGACCAGGTGATCACCGGTTATCGCGATCACGGCCACATGCTCGCCTGCGGCATGGATGCGAAGGGTGTCATGGCCGAATTGACGGGACGCCGCGGCGGTCTGTCGAAGGGCAAGGGCGGCTCCATGCACATGTTCTCCAAGGAGAAGCATTTCTATGGCGGCCACGGCATCGTCGGCGCGCAGGTGTCGCTCGGCACCGGCATCGCGTTCGCCAACCACTATCGCGACAACGGCAATGTCTGCCTGACCTATTTCGGTGACGGCGCGGCCAACCAGGGCCAGGTCTACGAGAGCTTTAACATGGCAGCGCTCTGGAAGCTGCCGGTTGTCTACGTGATCGAGAACAACCGCTATGCCATGGGCACGGCCGTCACGCGCGCTTCCGCGCAGACCGATTTCTCGAAGCGTGGTTTGTCCTTCGGCATTCCGGGCGAGCAGGTGGACGGCATGGACGTTCGCGCGGTCTATGCCGCCGGTCGGCGCGCCATCGAGCATGCCCGCTCCGGCAAGGGCCCGTATATCCTCGAGATGCAGACCTACCGCTACCGCGGCCACTCGATGTCCGATCCGGCGAAGTATCGCACGAAGGACGAAGTGACCCGCATGCGCGAAGAGTACGATCCGATCGAGCAGGTGCGCCGTCGTCTGCTGGAGACCTGGAAGCTGTCGGAGGACGAGTTGAAGGCCATCGACAGCAAGGTGCGCGAGATCGTCAACGAGGCGGCCGAGTTCGCCACGCACGATCCCGAGCCCGATCCGTCCGAGCTCTACATGGATATTCTGCTCTTGGCACCCTAGAGCATCGGACCCAAAAGTAGATTTCACTTTTGGGTCCGATGCTCCACTCCTCGAAGAGCGCATCGTTGGACGCGGAACCGGAGGTCCGCGTCAGCGAAAACCGAGTCCACTTTTCACTAGCGTGGCCTTTCCGGTCCGCACGATGCGCTAAGGGCGGGGTCTCAAGGCAAGACTTGAACTCCATTTGAATCCAACAACGCCCCTATTTCAACAAGTCGCTCATACACCTAACCTGCCATGGCGCGAGGATCCTTCGGTCGGGAATAGGGTCGGGTATGCTGATCCGATCGAGTGATCAATGGTGCAGTTCTTTCACTCAATCTTAGACCTGTTTTGTAGCCCAGCCCGGTGGCAGGATCGCCGCCGTCACGAGACGCCATTGCTTCGTCTTCAAATCGAGGATTCCTCTTGTTCATCGCTTTTCTTCTTTCCAGGATCCGTGCCTACTGGCGGTTTCGCGCGTCCATTCGAGAGCTGTCCCATCTCTCCGATCGCGAACTGGATGACATCGGCATCTCCCGCTACGAAATCGATACCGCCGTATAGATCCTCGGCTCGGTGAACGAGACCGAGAAGTATCGAAGGTGCTGCACGCAAATCCGCTCGCGGGATGGCTACGCGCGGAGGGGACGAGGAACCCAAGCCGCGAGATCGACTCAGTCTCGATCGGCGAGAACCGATTGCAACATCCTTCAAGCATCAGCTATGCGCCGGCGCCATGGAGAGAAACATGTCGATAAAGCTCCTTATGATCCTGCCCCTTCTTGTTCTCCCGAGCATGGCCCGGGCGGAAATGGGTGGCAGCACGGATCGCGATCGTGTCCGGCTGGAGGTTGAGGCCATGCAGCGGGATGGCCGCTGGGAGCATGCCATTGCGGCAGGTCGTGCCAACAAGGAAGCCTTCGAGGCGCTGCGCCAGACCCAAGATCGGCTTCGGCCGCCCGCAACCAGATACACGGCGCCGGCATCAGCCCGTTAGCTCCGGAATTCGCGCAGGCTCGTGCGGAGCCGCACCGCGGGCCAAAGCACGGTCCAGTGCAGTCCAGATCCGCGGCCATGTCGAGAACGGCGAGATTCGCCACCAAGTCGCACCCAAGGCCGAGCGGAGAATTTGACCTCCTTCAAACCGGAGCGGCTGCCTCCAGTGACAGACCGGTGCCGGATCCCATGATCTGATCACAGACGAACCTCAGGACATCTGTGCTCACCGACTGGGATTCCCTCTCCGGCCTGACGATACAGGCGCAGCTTGCTCGGTGGACGGCCCCTCCCCCGCAAGCAACCGGATTGCTATGCGTTTGGCCTGCCGGGCAGGCTCGATGCTGCGGGTCATCTGTGCGACGGCGGTCGCGCCCTCGTGCAGCAGATTTATCTCGGCCGCAATTCGCTTCGGCTCGGCAAACCGCGCCGCATAGGCGAGCTCCTCAAAATACGCCAGCGCCAGGCGTTTGTGCAGTACGGCTGCACGAAACACGGGATTGCCGGTGTCCTTATGCTCCCCTGCGGCGCTCACGAAAATGCAGCCGCGGAATCGCTCGTCACGGAACCAGGTTTCGAGGAAATCGAATGTCGCGAACAGACGCTCGACCGGATCCGTCGCACGCTGCTCGACAAAGGCCCGCATGGCGTCGCGCTCCTGCTCGTCACGACGCTCCAGAGCGGCCAGGATCAAATCCTCTTTGGTTTCGAAGTGTCGGTACAGCGTCGTCTTGGCGATCCCCGCCTCTGCGATGATCAGGTCGATACCCGTGGCGTGGTAACCGTGCTGGTTGAACAGCCGGAGTGCGGTCTCGAGCAGATGATCTCGAATCTCTGAACGACGCATCAGACTCTCAGAATACGTTACAGATCTGTATCTTTATCTAATCAAAACCACCTCAGAAGCAAGAGATTCCAAGGCGAGGCCCGCATTTTCGCAAAGGCGGATTGGCAATTCTGCTCTTCGTGACGTCTTCCCATTAGATACAGATCGGTATATTTTATCTGCAATAGATACAGATCTGTATCTATTTTTGGACTGGCAGGGCGTCCTGCCTGACCCGGATCGACCAGGAGGGCCAATATGCCCTGGACAACTAAACGGACGTGCGCGTGTTACCCTGTCGCCGAAATTGACACCGCCTCCCGTGGAAACTTGGCGTGGTTCCTGCGGACGGTTGCGATCAGCCTCCTTCTGCTTTTCGCGCTCGTCGGTGTCCCACGTGCCAGTGCAGGCGAACTCCATCAGCTCAATGCGGTCTGGATTCCGACAGCAGACGGGAGCGCTCAGCCAACAGATGCTTGGAGAGAGTTCTGCGAACGGAGTCCGGGCGAGTGTATGATCAATCCCTCCGAGCCTGCCACAATCGAGCTCGATGAACGTGTGTGGAACTTGATCATCACGATCAACAAGAAAGTCAACACCGCCGTGTCGCCGCAAGAAGACATCAACCACTGGGGTGTGATTGACCGTTGGGACTACCCGGACGATGGCTATGGAGATTGTGAGGACTATCAGATCCTCAAGCGGCGGCGGCTGGTCGAGGCGGGATTGCCGCGGCGGGCCCTTCGCATGGTTGTGGTACTCGATGAGCTGGGCGCAGGCCATGCCGTCATGGCTATCCGGACCGACCAAGGTGACTTTATCCTCGACAACAAGCGAGATGCCGTCCTGCCATGGCATCAGACCGGCTACGTGTACATCAAGAGCGAGGGTGACCGCACTCACGCCTGGATCTGGCTGAGCAACCAGGCCGTCGTCACGTCAACGGCGAGCCGGTAATCAAGGTGCCAAGGGCGGCAGGTGATCCAATGAATTCTGCAACGCTAATCTCTGGCGCTTTCGATATCGTTGAATCGAGCACGGAGCTGTTCTCGGTCTTGCGAGCTAAAGCGACCCACATGCCACGGTTACTGCACGGAAGCCGTACGCGCATCCTGACCGCCGACACCGGCGAAAGTGCCTTTTACTTCCTGCGTGACTGGGATCATCTGGTCGACTGGCTCTATACCCGGGCCAATCTGTTGGGCCCGATGGACGGATGGGTTCTGGCTGACGAATACCATGACAGCCCCCAGACGTCAGCAATCCGGGACAGGTATATCCCGATGGCCCGCCTGAGGTTAGTGAGACTGCGCGATGGCATCAACTCAGCTTCGCTGCGGTCTATTCATTACAATGATATAAAGAGCGAGGGTTATGGCGAGTTTCGCAAGCTTTTTGCAGAGAAAGGAGAAAGCCTATGACTGGTATGACTGAGCGAGCCATTCTGGCCGGAGGATGCTTCTGGGGCATGCAGGATCTCATCCGCCGCCTCCCCGGTGTCGTCTCCACCCGCGTCGGGTACTCTGGTGGAGACGTGCCGAACGCAACCTATCGCAACCACGGCACGCATGCCGAGGCTATCGAGATCATCTTCGATCCCGAGAAAACGAGCTTCCGCGACCTACTGGAATTCTTCTTCCAGATTCATGACCCCAGCACGAAGAACCGGCAGGGGAATGACCTTGGTCTGAGCTACCGTTCGGCGATCTTCTACACCTCGGACAAGCAGCGACAGGTGGCCGAGGACACGATCGCCGATGTAGATGCTTCAGGCCTGTGGCCTGGCAAGGTCGTTACCGAGGTCGCTCCCGCGGGCGACTTCTGGGAGGCGGAGCCGGAACATCAGGATTATCTCGAGCGCTATCCGGGCGGCTACACCTGCCACTTCGTCCGCCCTGGCTGGAAGCTGCCGCGCCGCAGCTCTGCTGCTTAGCATTGCGAGCATTGAGCGTCGGCCCCATCCAGGAGACCTCAATAAACAATAGGGCCCGGAGCAATCCGGGCCCTTTGTATGGCTGGAGCGATGAGCGGTCGACACCCGCATCCGCTGAATGAGCTCTTCACGAAGCACCAATCTTTGGGCGTGAAACGGCAATGCAGATCATCAGAAACGATCACCATCCGCGATTTTCGCAAGGCTCGGCAACTCCCGCAACATCGAGACAGTCGCTGACTAGACGTCAATAGGCACGAAGCAAATGACGATACCCGCGAATACCTTGCAGGCCCGGTCCCTGCGGATACAGCAAGGATCGCTGGCATGGGACCTAATCATATTGAAGTTAGCCATGGCGATCCAACTCAAGGCTGGTCCTGCCGCACGGCCGAGCTTCTGCAAACAGGAGCATAGGAATTGCTGCCATGCGAGAGAATGTCTATGATTTGGCGGCTATTACTCCTCTAGTCGGAAGAATAAGGGGGCGACGCTGTGGACCGCCTCGACGCCATGAAAGTCTTTGTGGCGGCGCTTGATGAGGGCAGCCTTGCTGGCGCCAGTCGCAAGCTCCACCGCTCGCCGGCCGCAGTGAGCCGGGCCATCGCCTTTCTGGAGGAGCATGTCGGCACGGAACTCCTGCACCGGACGACGCGATCGATCAAGCTCAGCGAAGCGGGGGAACGCTACGCTGCCGCCTGCCGGCGCGTGCTCATCGATCTCGATGAAGCCGACATCATGGCGGCCGGTGAGCGCTCGGTACCGCGTGGGACTCTTGCCGTGACCGCGCCGGTCTTCATCGGTGAGACCGTGTTGGGCCCGATCCTCGATGCCTTCATGGATGCCTATCCGGCCGTGTCGGTGCGTCTGTACCTGCTGGATCGGTCGGTGAATCTCATTGACGAAGGAATCGATGTTGCCCTGCGCATCGGGCATCTTGCTGACTCGAGTCTGATTGCGACGCGGGTCGGCGAAATTCGGAGTGTTGTAGCGGCGGCACCGCGCTATCTCACGCAGAATCCGCGGATTGTGGAGCCGACAGATCTTGCAAAGCATCAGATCATTGCCTTCACAGGCTTTGGCCTCGACTCGTGGAGCTTTCCGCCGCTCAAGGGATCTTCTATAACCCGCACGGTGCATTTCACACCCCGGCTCATTGTCAACAGTATCCGGGGAGCCATAGTCGCTGCTGTCAACGGTCGTGGTGTGACGCGTATTTTCTCGTACCATATCGCCCAGCAGATTCATGAAGGAGCATTGGAAGTCGTCCTCAAGGATCATGAACACCCACCTTTGCCTCTGCATCTGATTGTGCCACAGGGACGTCTCTCGGTGCCGAAAGTACGCGCGTTCGTCGATCTGGCTCTCCCTCGGCTGCGAAGCCACTTCGCCCTTGCGAGCCGCCTCACCGGGTAGCCGCGCGACGGCTTACCTGACGCTGAGATAATTCGGGTTTCCGCGTGCAGCCCTGCCACACCGTAAATGCTGGCCAGCGACAACTGCTTCCCCATCGGATACGGCGTATCAATTTGCGGCCAAGCTCAAGTCCCCCATAGAGACTGATGGCAGGATCGGTCGACAATTCGCGAGCAACAATTCGCAGTCAAACGCCCTCACCTGCCCGCATTCTATCGCGCAATGAAAGAGTGTCTCCCGATCAGCGTCTATTCGCACCCGCATCGGACGAGGCTAATCTTGCATTCAAGGACGCTGTGTGGCCCGACGGGCAGCACCACCCTCAGCAAGGACGAAGGATCTCTACCATGAGCATCGATAGAAAAGTTGCCATCATTACAGGTGCCTCGTCAGGTATCGGCGCCATCTATGCCGATCGCCTGGCCCGGCGCGGCTACGATCTGATCCTCGTGGCGCGCAACCAGAGCCGCCTTGAGGCGCTTGCGACCCGGCTGCGGGACGAGACCGGCCGCTCGGTCGAGATCCTGCCTGCTGATCTGAATGACGACGCCGATCTGAGTCGGGTCGAGATGGTCCTGCGGACGAACAGCGCGATTGCGATGCTCGTGAACAATGCCGGCATCGGCGGGGCGGCTCCGCTGCTGGCCTCCGATGTTGACGCGATGGACCGGATGATCCGGCTGAACGTTCTGGCGCTGACCCGCCTGACCTACGCGGCCGCCCCGGCCTTTGTGGCGCGCGGTGGCGGCACGATCATCAACATCGCCTCAATCGTCGCCATCTCGCCGGAAACGCTGAATGGTGTCTATGGTGCCTCCAAGGCCTTCGTGCTGGCCTTCAGCCAGTCCCTCCAGCACGAACTGTCTGACAAGGGCGTACGGATCCAGGCAGTCCTGCCTGGCGCCACGGCGACCGAGTTCTGGGACATCGCCGGGCTGCCGGTGAACAATCTCCCTGCGGAGATCGTCATGTCGGCGCAGGACTTGGTCGACGCCGCGCTGGCCGGCCTGGACCAGGGAGAAACCGTCACCATTCCCTCGCTCGAGGACAAGTCCGAGTGGGACGCCTACGACGCGGCCCGTCAGGCAATGGCCGGCAAGCTCTCGCGCGCGAAGCCAGCCAGCCGGTACAATGCTGTGGCCGAAGACGCAGACCGCAGCTCCCTGGAATCTGCTCACTATTGATGGAGTTTTGGCATGATTATGTACTCGATGCGCTGGAAACCGCCTTTTTCCATTTCTGATTGATCTGAGAACCGACCGGACGACTGGATCAGTCATCTCACGGCTCTGCTGATAGATAAAATAAGAAAGCCACCGATGCGTGCGGCGCTCGCGCAGCCTGCATCGGTGGCTTTCTCGGCGTGCCGTCACCATGTGTGGTGTCGCTCCGGTCGGCACAACGGGCAACTCGGCGGATTTCCGCTCAAGCCTCGAACGTGGCCAAAGGCCGGGCCAACCTTTCACGTATCAACGCCGCCGCCCGCCGTCACTCAGTCCGATTCATTCAGGGTGAAGTGATGTTACTCAGCGGCGGGACACTACCTCCGGGGCCAGCTCTTGGCGGCCCCCAGAGGTGAAATCACTTAGACAAGCGCGATCGCAACATCGATGTTCCCGCGCGTGGCCTTGGAATAAGGACACGTCTGGTGTGCTTCATCGACGAGCACCTGCGCAGTTGCAGCATCGATGCCCGGCAGACTCACGTTGAGACGAGCTTGGAGAAAATAGGCGTCACCTGTGTGTCCGACGTCGACCTCTGCATAGACCGCGTGATCCTCGGGAAGAGCGATCTTCCGCTTGCCGGCCGCGATGCCAATCGCGCTGAGAAAGCAGGCCGACCACCCGGCAGCAAAGAGCTGCTCCGGATTGGTACCGCTTCCCGTACTCCCGAAATGGGACAGCTTGACATCAAGACGGCCGTCGTCGCTGCGAGACGCACCGTCGCGGCCGCCGGACGTACGGGTCTTTCCTGTATAGAGCACCTTCTCAATTTTCGTCATGGTGTAGGCTCCTTTGTGACGCTGATGGTCGTGTCTTCAGTGGAGCCGATAAATGTCCGGCCCAAGTATCCGGCATGTTTTCAGATCGACCGGAAATGTAAGACAGCGTCGTTTTCAGGGGACCTGATACAAAATCTTACAAAAACTCCTGTATCGCTAATGGCGCCAATGAAAATTGGCGCCCTTCGATATGCTCGGACAAGCGAAACCGGAAGGATCATATCTGTATCTCGGTGTATCTAACCGGACCGTTAGTACATGATTGCTCAAAACTCCGGCTAGGGGAACACAGTGGAGACACATTGACGTCAGCTTCTGTCGCTCAGGTTCACTCAGCGGGAGAGAAATCGATGACAGAGGAAATCAATCATCTGCGGCGGTACGTTGTGGGTGCGGGAACATTGACCATCGCGGCTACGAAACTCGGATTTATGGGGGGCGCGCAAGCTCAATGAAGCCGGTCCGATCGATGGCGCTCCAGTGATCCTTCTGCACGGCTGGCCTTACGACATCCATACGTATGTGGATGTGGCGCCGCTGCTCGCCAGCGCGGGTTATCGGGTAATCGTTCCCTATTTGCGTGGGTACGGCACCACGCGCTTTCTGTCGGACGACACACTCAGGAACGGCCAACAATCGGCACTCGCCGTCGATATCATCGCCTTGATGGATGCCCTTAGGATCGAGAAAGCCATCATCGCGGGCTGCGACTGGGGCGCACGGACCGCCAACATCCTGGCGGCTCTCTGGCCGGACCGGTGCAAGGCCATGGTCTCGGTGAGCGGTTATCTGATCGGCAGTATCGAAGTCAACAAGATACCCTTGCCGCCCAAGGCTGAGCTGCAATGGTGGTATCAGTACTACTTCGCGACGGAACGCGGCCGCGCCGGATACGAAAAGTACCGGCGCGACTTCGCCAAGCTGATCTGGGAGCTTGCCTCACCGAAGTGGAACTTCGACGACGTCACGTTCAATCGCAGCGCCGCGGCACTCGAGAATCCGGATCATGTCGCGATCGCGATCCACAATTACCGCTGGCGGCTCGGGCTGGCCGACGGTGAGCGCCAATATGATCATCTGGAAATGCGGCTCGCTCAATTTCCGGTGATCAACATCCCGACGATAACGCTCGAAGGGGATGCCAATGGCGCACCCCATCCGGACCCGGCGGTTTATGCCAAGAAATTCTCCGGCAAATACGAACATCGGCTGATCACCGGCGGGATTGGCCACAACCTGCCGCAAGAAGCACCGCAGGCCTTCGCTCAGGCGGTAGTGGATGTTGATCGCGCCTGACACGCGGACGGCCGCCGGACCAGTTACGAAGCGATCCCGTCCTGGATACGGCAGACCGGCTCCAGGACAGATCGAGACATAAGCAGAGGCGGATCCGGATCCAGCAGAGCCACTATTTAAACAATCGGATCGAGCAGGACCACCGCGCCATCAAGCACCGAGTTTGACCTATGCTCGGGTAAAGTCGGTGGAACGCTATCGGCCATCTTAGGTGGGGTTGAAATGATCCACATGCTGCATAAAGGACAGGCGAAGCATGCGTTCCATTCGAACCTGCCGCTTCCGGAGCAGTTCGAGTTACTCGCCGCTTGAAGGGAAGCGACGATCGTCTCCATTCCTTCAATCCCGGCCAGGATTTGCGCCAGAGCCTGGCAACGATGTCAGGAACCATCCGTGGACGACGAGAGGCATTAGCCCCGGTCGTTTCTCAACAAGCCGCGGCTCGGGCCGGATGGGGATCGTATCGCTCACTTGACGACCACGAGCGGTTTTTCTTTCTCGACTAAGTACGTAGCGAGCTCTGCTGCATGGCTGCTGCCGACATTCCTCGCCGCATGGGGCGTTCCGGCCGGAATGAACAGGGAGTCGCCAGCCTTAAGCGTGATTGGCGGCTTGTCCTCGAACTGATACTCCAGCGCGCCCTCAAGGACATAGGCGACCTCTTCACCCGGATGCGTGTGCATGCCGAACGCCGCTCCCGGGGCGATGTCGACGCGCACCTGGATAACCTCGCGTCCGGGCTGACCAAGATCGTGCCGTATGACTTCGGTGCGCCCGATGCCTGAAGGTCGCACCGTCTGAAGTCCAGGCTGCTGTGCCTGCGCCAACTGCAGCGTCAACCCGCCTCCGACGAACAGCACCGCTGCTGCAATAATTCGAGTCGTCTTCATGTGAATATCCTTGTGTCGTTCAGATCCATTGAAGATGGCACTTGTATCCATGATGTTTCGAACGATTGCTGATTTGTATTCCCATGCGTTTGCACTCCGGTGGGACACAGGGGCGTACCAAAGCATCCCCTCTCTGTCATAACCCGACAGAGTTGAAAGCCGATGTAGTTCTCAAGCGTTGGAGCACTCTGTACCGTAAGCAAACCGGACTAAATGCGGGAGGTTGCGCATACAGTCCGCCAACGTGGCGCTGCATCTCTGCTCAGTGCCGCTTGCCGTATGAGGGGAGGCCGCCTGACTCCTACATGGTGATACAGTTTGCGTCTATCTGAACACATTCGAGATACGAGCGCGCGTCAGACTCACCATAGCAAATCGATGATCAAAGGTGCGTGAAACTACTATGAAGAACAAAAATTTCTCTAATAAATTTAAGGAGACTGTATTGACCATGCTCATCAAGATGCTCGCTGCAGCCGCGGCGGCTATCGTTCTCACCACGAGCGCCCTCGCCCAGGGCGCCGGGGAGGTCAGCAATCCCCCGCCGTTCTTCCCCATCAAGGACGAGCCGGCACCCAAGCTGATCGTAGATCTTCCGCTTCCGGGACCGCTGGCCCGAGGCGCTGTTCTCATCCCGTACCGGACGGAGAACTTCCGCATCCTGCCGGTGTTCGGAGCGGCTGCCAGCAACGTCTCTCCACGGGTCGGGCATCTCCACGTCACGGTTGACGATGCGCCTTGGCGCTGGGCAGACACCGGAAGTGGGACCAATACAATCGTGGTGGTGGGATTACCGCCGGGCCACCACAAGGTGAAACTTGAGTTGGCCAGCCCCGAACACCACGTCTTTACCGGGCAGACGGTGACATTCACCGTACCAGAGGCTGGATCTCACCCACATTGAAGGTTGCGAAAGCTCTGCACAAGAGCCGGAGCGGCTAACTCCACTTTCGGAGTGGCTTCTAGACCGCCTCTTTTCATGGCCGAGCGTGCTGGCTACACAAGGGTAAGGTCACCCAAGGACTATCTCGGCAGCCAGCCCCCCTTCGGACCTGTTCTTGAGATTAAGCGATCCGCCAATTGCCAGTGCCAACTGGTGAGCGATGGCTAGGCCAAGACCAGTTCCACCTGTATTGCGGTTGCGGGACTGTTCAAGACGATAGAATGGCTGCAGAACAGCCTCAAGTTGGCCATCGGGGATGCCTGGCCCGTTATCGAGCACGGTGATACAGATTCGCCCTTCGGGCGTTTTCCTGACATTAACTTCAGCTTCCCCGGCAAATTTCAGAGCATTATCGATGAGATTTGTAAGGATGCGCCTGAGCGCATGTGGTCGTGTCACAACAACGGCATCGATTATCCTGGGAGATGTCACCGCCTTTCCGGTATCCTGATAGTCGAATACGATGCTCTCGACGAAAGAGCTGATATCGATACGCGCCGACTTCTCGACATTGCCGTACGCGGTTCTGGCATAGGTCACACCCTCGCGAACAAGCCTCTCTATTTCAGAGAGATCGTTGATCAACTTTTCCTTATCTGGACTGTCTTCCGCCATCTCGGCACGAAGTTTCATACGAGTGATAGGAGTCTGAAGATCGTGGGAGATAGCGGCGAGAATCTGCACGCGCTCCTCCAGATAGTATGCGATCCGATCCCGCATGGCGTTGAATGCCGTCGCAGCATAGGCGACCTCGGTCGGCCCTGTCTCCTCCAGACGAACCGCCTTCCTGCTCGGATCCAATGCTTCGGCTGCATTGGCGAGCCGAAGAAGCGGCCTGATCGCCAAACGCACTGCAAACCAGGTGCAAAGAATGAGAAGCAGAAGTTGTGCAATCAGAACATAGGGAAGCCAGACCGCGAGAGGCATGACCTTTGGCCTTAGATCGATCGTGACTTGTGCACCGTCGCTGAGCGTCACATGGGCCTGCAAACGTTGCGGGCTGCCGGGAATGGCTTCAACTGTGACCGGAAAGCGATGTCCCGCTGCCTCACGGATGGTTTCGGCAATCTCGACACCCAGGCGGCTGAGTTCGGGTACGCCGTGGAGACCGGGACCGAGTTCATATCGGTAGTTCCCCCGTTCCAGCATGGCGACCCATTGCTGGCGTTCGTTTGCGGGGAGGCGCTCAAGCAGGGCAATCGAGGTGCCGACATCTTTCTCCAGGTTACCGAGCATCATGGTTTTGGCGGTCATGTAGCGCTCGAGGAACAAGACGCCGAAGGAAAGGGCGTGCGCGGCTGCCAGCCCGGCAAAGAGGATGACAAAGAGCCGCCACCGCAGGGTTCGCGGGAAGGGGAAGAACCGTTGAAACCAGCCGATTATGTTCATTGCCGTGCCATGGTAATCTCAACCGACATCGCGAGGACATAGCCCTCGCTGCGGACGGTCTTGATATAGGCTGGCTCCCGTGCATCGTCGCGAAGGCGTTGTCGCAGCCGGCTGACGAGCAGGTCTATCGAGCGGTCGAACAATTCGGCTTCCCGTCCTTGGGTTAAATTGAGCAGTTGATCCCGCGAGAGGACCCGTTGCGGATGGTCCAAGAAGACACGGAGCAGGCGGTATTCGGCGCCGCTCAACGCGACAGCCGTTCCATCCTTGTCAAGGAGATGCCGCATTGTTGTATCGAGTTGCCACGCTCCGAAGGTGAGTAATTGCCCAACCTCCGTCACCTGAAGATTCGGCGGCATCATGCGTGTGCGGCGCAGGACCGCTTTGATCCTGGCAAGCAGCTCGCGGGCAGCAAAAGGCTTTACAAGGTAATCATCGGCACCCATCTCCAGACCGATGATCTTATCGGTCTCATCGCTTCGTGCGGTCAGCATCAGGATCGGCGTGGATTTGTGCTTGCCTGCTCGCAGTTCACGGCAAAGCACGAGCCCGTCGTCGCCCGGCATCATCACATCCAAAACAATGAGGTCGACCCGGTTGGCCTCGAGAAATGACCGCATTTGCCGCCCGTCCGCAGCGACAGTGACACGCAGCCCATTCTTCTTCAGGTAGTTGGAAACGAGTTCCCGGATCTCTCGATCGTCATCCACGATCAGGATGTGGTCTGTATGCTCCATACCTATCGCCCCGGATTGTGTCTGCTCCAGTTTAACAGTTCGGCCGATGGGGAAACCCCACCTCCTTTGGGAGATTTGTATCGATCTGTAACATTCCCGACGACCGATACACAGCCTGACAAAATTCCCGTCTGTGCTGTGCTATCCACCTATCAACGCAGCCTCGGCGTGGACTAACTCAGCGTCCATCCTATGGCATTAATCTTCAATCGTAATCTTTATGACCAAGGCCGAAGGAGGCAACCACGAAACCTTGCCCTTTGTTGATTTCCGTGTCGCCCCTGCCCCGGCCGCTGCCCCTACACTTCGTTACAATTCTGTCCCTCCAGGAAACACTCAGGATACTTTGCGCTGTTCAGTTGTGAAGCGAGTTCAACCCCGGCCCACCCCCCGTTCTGTATGGGTCGGGCCTGAGAGGACCAGCCATGACCCTGTTTGTCGCTTCTTATCTAGCGGGTGTTCTGACAATCGTCAGTCCCTGCATTCTCCCGATCCTACCGTTCGTCTTTTCGCGAGCAGGCCAGCCTTTTGCCCGCAGCGTGCTGCCGATGCTGGGCGGCATGGCGGTCACCTTCGCCGCGGTTGCGACGCTCGCGGCCGTGGGCGGAAGCTGGGCGGTGCACGCGAACGAGATCGGGCGTTCTGCCGCCATTGCGCTGCTGGGCGTGTTCGGCGTGACCCTCATCTCCTCACGCGCTGCGACCTTCCTGACCTGGCCCGTGGTCGCCCTCGGCAGCCGGTTGTCTGGTACACCGGCCACGGAAAAGCCGAGTGTTGGTGGATCGCTTCTGCTCGGCGCAGCGATTGGCCTTCTTTGGGCGCCCTGCGCTGGTCCGATCCTGGGGTTGGTCCTGACGGGTGCCGCCCTCCGGGGTATCAATCCGCAGACATCTTTGCTGTTGGTGGCCTACGCCGCTGGCGCGGCGACATCCCTGGCTCTGACGGTCGTTGCGGGCGGCAAAGTATTTGCCGGCATGAAGCGCTCCCTCGGCCTCAGCCATCGCATTCGACAGGGCTTAGGTGTCGCCGTTCTCGCGGGCGTTGCGACTATCACTCGCGGCCTCGACACCGGTCTTCTGACGCGCCTGTCTTATGCGAGCACTGCCGGGATCGAACAATCTGTACTGGATCGGGTTCATGATAACGCCGACACAGCTTCGACGAGTTCCCTAGGCCCCAGCATGAGGCTGGCTGCAAACGATGCCCGACCGGGCTATCGCAGCAGCCTGCCGATCGAGGGCAAGTTTCCCTCCCTTGATGGCGCCGTGAAGTGGGTGACCTCTGAGCCGCTGACGGCTGAGCGACTGCGTGGCAAGGTCGTCCTCGTCGACTTCTGGACCTACTCCTGCATCAACTGCATTCGCACGATCCCTTACGTGCGGGCCTGGGCCGAGAAATACAAGGAGCAAGGTCTTGTCGTGATCGGCGTGCATGCGCCCGAGTTCGCGTTCGAAAAGCGGATTCACAACGTGGAACGCGCGATCCAGAACTTTGCGATTACCTACCCGGTCGCGGTCGATAACGACTTCAAGATCTGGCGCGCCTTCCGGAACAACTATTGGCCTGCTCACTACTTCATCGATGCGGAGGGCCAAATCAGGCATCATTACTTCGGTGAGGGTGACTACCAGCGTTCAGAGCAGATCATCCAGGAACTGCTGGCGGAAGCAGCAGATGACCGGAGAGCCGACGGCGGCTTTGTAACGCCAGATGGACAGGGTGCTCAGGCCGCCGCCGATTTCGCAACGGTTCGCTCCGGTGAGACCTATCTTGGCTACTTAAGAGCGGCGAACTTCGGTTCGCCTGAACAGATTGCTGGCGGTCAGGCGCAGAATTATACCGCCGGGCAGTTGCGGCTCAATGAATGGAGCCTGGCCGGGAACTGGACGGTTGAAGCCGAGCAGGCTGTTCTCAATCGGTCCGGAGGGGCGATTTCCTACAAGTTCCGCGCAAGGGACTTGCATCTCGTTCTCGGTCCCGGCGCGGACGGCAAACCGGTGCGGTTCCAGGTAACCGTCGACGGCAAAGCCCCGGGGATGAACCATGGAGCGGACATTGATGCCGCCGGCAACGGGACTGTCTCGGAAACCCGGCTCTACCAGCTGGTTCGTCAGGAAGGGGATGTGCGTGAGCGCACCTTCGAAGTTCGGTTCCTCGATCCCGGCGTCGAAGCCTACGTATTCACTTTCGGCTAGGGGAAAATCCAATGTTTATTGATGATTGGCATCCTGTCAGGCCTCGCCCGAGATCGAGCAAAGCGGTTGTGATTGGCGCGATGCTCGGTCTTCTCGGCTTGGCGACTGCTGCCCAGGTCCCGTCGGTCGCAGAGCCTCTGCGACCGGTACCCGCTTCACTGATCAACCTACCTAAGGAGGATGGCTTACAGACAGCCGTTCTTGCCGGCGGCTGCTTTTGGGGCATCCAGGGCGTATTTCAGCATG
Organism: Microvirga sp. VF16; assembly: GCF_016864375.1. GTDB lineage: Bacteria > Pseudomonadota > Alphaproteobacteria > Rhizobiales > Beijerinckiaceae > Microvirga. Next base: position 3,239,854 of record NZ_CP069354.1, read on the forward strand.
TCGAAGGCGTCGTGAGCGCGACATCCGGATATGCTGGAGGAAGCGCGGAGACCGCCAGCTACGAGCAGACGGAAACCGGATTGACAGGCCACGCTGAAGCGGTTCGTGTCGTGTTCGACCCTCAGAAAATCAGCTATGGGACGCTGCTCCGAATATTCTTTTCCGCAACCCACGATCCAACGCAGCTCGATCGTCAAGGGCCGGACATTGGCCCGCAATATCGCTCTGCGATCTTTCCTGTGAACGAACAGCAGGCAAACGTCGCGGCCAATTACATCAAGCAACTGAATGAAGCCAAATCGTTCAGATCAGAGATTGCAACGACGATTGAGCCCGGGCAATCCTTCTATGAGGCAGAGCCGTATCATCAGGACTACATGTACCGCAATCCAACCCAGTCCTACATCCTGATCCAGGAGCGGCCAAAGACTGATGCTCTGAAACGCTTATTTCCCGACCTCTATAGAGAGCAACCTGTTCTCGCAGCTGGAAGGTTCGAATGATGAAAACGCTTTAAGGATGTCTCATATGAGGACCAGTGGGTGAAGGCAGGCTGACTACTGCTTCGAAGGGTGGAGCGGGTTTGAATCAATCCCGCTCCGGCCACGATAGCTGTCGATAGTGAGGGCGAGCCCCGCCATGCCAGTCCAGTCCCGCTGGGGCGAGACTGCCGCCCCGAAGCTCATGCGCGCTGCTTGGTACATTGGTCGAGCTCTCAACGATTGCTCGACCGGCTGTCCATCAAGAAACCGGAAACAGTCCGCTCAGGATCTCGCTGTGCTCGGGACTGGAACCGCATGGTCATCGAAACGAGGCGCGTATCTCCTCAATGGCTTGCTCCGGACTTTGCAGGTGGGGGTAGTGCCCAATGTCAGGCAGAAGCTTTATATCCGTCTTGATCTTTTCAGCGAACTCGATGCCCATTTCCTTTTTGATATAGATATCCCTCTCGCCCCAAACCACTTTCACCGGGATCGTTAGTCTGCTTATGTTCGCCTCGAAGTACTCTTCGTCTCGTGTGAAGTTGGAGTAGTAGTAATAGAAGGCATCCGCGGATGTCATGCCGCCATGGCTCCATCCACGAGACATGTCATTCTTGAACTCAGCAGAAATTTCAAACTGCTCTCCTTTTGACAAACCTCTCCTGAAGGCGTTTTCGAGAATTTCCCCACTCGTCTGGTTCATGTAGGCGCGTGTCTTAGCTGCCGAAGGTTCCGACTTCAGACTTTGCAAACTCTCGTACATATATTGGGGCCTGTTGAACGGAGCGAAGTCGCCAACAATGATGGTCCTCGCAATTTGTGGTTCTTCCAGAGCCAAAAGAAGTGCCGGGAGAGCTCCGATATCTGTTGCGTAGATCGTGAGCCTCGATGTAGCGATGTTCGCCTTCCTGATATACTCTCGCAGCACACGCGCGTAGTCTTTTGGCGAGTAAGAAAACCTGTCGGCCGAAGGCCTCGATGAAAACCCGTAACCCGGCCAGTCGATGGCATGGACTTCGTATTCAGCGGAAAGTGCCAAGGAAATGTCTTTCCAGGCACACAGCGTCTCAGGAAACCCGTGCAGGAGAAGTACGGTCCCTTTCGAGCTTGAGTTATGCGCCACCATTCTTCTGAGCGTGATATCAGAGTTGATTTCTAGGTAGTCAATGTCCAGTTTCTGCGCTTGCGCAGGATGATTGTCGTTGCATCCCCAAGCAACCGAGGAACCGAGAGCAAGAGTGAAAAAAGTGGGCAGCCACAGCTTGAACATGTCAGTATCCCTCAACGGTGTAGACGGCCAGGTTCCGGAGGTGGCATCCGGGGTGGAGAAGAGCCCACCCTGAATGTCGACAATACTGGAAGATTGGAACGGCGCCGACAGTTCACGAGCAAGGAGCCGGTCATAGCACCGGGTGACATGCCGCGTTACTTGGCGGAGCGACAGGCCGTTGCAGTGTTCTGGACGGAACTCACGCACCGTAGCCATTTGAGCACTCCTTCCCGGATATGTGCATATGCTCGTATATGCGCCTAAATCAACCGGGCTAAGACAAGCCTTGTGTCGCGAATCTGGAACAAAGGTGTCAAAAGGAACGGATCGTCCATCATGTAACCGGCTAGCGCCGCCGTCCCGATAGGTTCAATCAACGCCGCCCCCAATTGCCTCGGCAGTCGCGCAGCCCCCCAAGTTCCTAAGATAGGTCGACCGTCCCCCATCACGCGCCATGGAAGCTGGGCATTATATGGATGAAGCGGCCGTCGATCTGCCTCGCATAGTCGAGGCCCGTAGTGACGCTGGCTTTGAGACCCAACATCCCAACCTCGGATGCATGCAATGCCTTCTCTCCAGGCTAAGGCCTCTGCCAGATTCGCCAGACCCTGACCTTTGAGAGATCTGAAAAGATGCGTGGCGCAGCCGGAACCCGAGACAAATCACCTCATAAAGCCGGCAAGGGAAATAGGCGATCTTGCAAATCTAATTTGCCCGTCGGCCGGCACTGTCGAAAAAGTGCAAACGGTCCGGCGCGATGGTGAGCCCCACGGCGGTATCTGCATCGACTGCCTGGCCGTCGTATGCCACGAGGAAAACCTCACCGCCGGGCAGTTCCACGTGCAGCAACGAGGACGCGCCGGTATACTCGCTGAGGAGCACTCTCCCGCTGACGAGTCCCGAACCGGGGTCGGTCAGCTTGAGGTCCTCAGGTCGCATGCCGACCTGGCTCGAACCGTCTGGGTGGGCGGGCAAAGCTTTCGCGACCGAGCCGATCGGAAGGATGTTCATTTTCGGACTGCCGATGAACTGCGCCACGAACAGATTGTCAGGCCGCTCGTAGAGCTCACGTGGCGTGCCGACCTGCTTCACGAGTCCGTCACGCAGCACCACGATCTTGTCGGCCAGCGTCATAGCCTCGATCTGATCATGCGTCACATAGATCATGGTGCTGCCAAGACGCTTGTGCAGCGAAGCGATCTCGGAGCGCATGTGGACGCGCAGCTCCGCATCGAGGTTCGACAAGGGTTCGTCGAACAGAAACACCTCGGGATTGCCGACGATGGCGCGGCCGATGGCGACGCGCTGCCGTTGCCCGCCGGAAAGCTCGCGCGGATAGCGGTCGAGGAGAGGTTCCAGCTTCAGCGTTCGGGCAGCCTCCCCGACGCGGCGGGCCCGCTCTTCGGTTGGGACCTTCCGAACCTTGAGGCCAAATCCCATATTGTCGCGCACGTTGAGATGCGGATAAAGCGCGTACGACTGGAACACCATCGCAACCCCGCGACGGGCCGGCGGTGTCTCGTTGACGATCCGGTTCCCGATCTTGAGCACGCCTGAGCTGATGTCCTCCAGGCCCGAGATCATGCGCAGCAGCGTGGATTTCCCGCAGCCGGAGGGCCCGACAAAGACGACGAACTCACCCTCGTCGACTGAGAGATCGACGCCGCGAATGACTTCGGTCCGGCCGAAGTGCTTCTTGATGTTGCTGAGGGAGAGACTGGTCATGGCAAGATCCGATATGCGGCCGGGATTGCAATCTAGCCCTTCACGCCGGAGAGCGCGAAGCTCTCGATGATCTGGCGCTGGGCGATGATGTAGACGACGAGGATCGGGATGACGGCAAGGCTCGTGGCGGCCAATTGCAGATGCCAGAGCGGCATGCCGTAGGGATCCGTGAAGTTCGACAGCGCCAGCGGCAAAGTGAACTTCTCCAGCGATGAGACGAAGATCAGCGGTTCCAGAAAGAGGTTCCAGGAGTTGAGAAATGTAATGATGGCGACAGCGGCAAGCGCTGGTCGGGACATGGGCAGTGCGATGCTCCACCAGACACCCAACCGCGACAGACCATCCATCTTGCCCGCGTCCTCAAGCTCCTTCGGCAAGGCGAGAAAGTATTGCCGCATGAGGAAGGTTGCCATGATGCCCTGCGGTCCGAAGGTCGGCAGCAGGATCAGCGGCCAATGTGTGTCCACGAGACCGGCCCAACGCATCATGAAGAAATTAGGGATGATCGTCACTTCCTCGGGAACCATCAGCGCGGAGACAAGGAAGAGCGCAATCAGCGCCGCGCCGGCAAACCGCATGCGCGCCAGCGCATAGCCGGCGAGCGACGAGACGAACAGTGTCAATGCCGTCACGGTGACGGCAATGTAGAGCGAGTTGAAGTATTGCCGCGCGAAGGGCTGATGGTTGAAAACATCGATGAAGTTCTGCCATTGCCATTCGCGCGGGACGAGGCTGGGTGACCCGAAAATCTCAGCCGCGCTTTTAAAGCCGGATGAGACCATCCAAAGGAAAGGAAAGACGAAGGGAATGGCGACGACGCAGAGCGCAACCGTCCAGCAAACCTGATTGATAATGCGGATCCGACGCCGCGTGAGTGATGCAGTCACGTGTCCCTCCGGCGCAGCACGAGCTGGAAGAGTGTCAGGATCATCACGACGACAAACATGATCATGGCGAGCGCCGACGCGTAGCCGACGTCAAAGAACTGGAATCCTTGCTGATAGATGTAGAATGCGAGGACGAGCGTGCCGTTCTCCGGCCCGCCGCCGGTCATCTGATAGATATGGTCGAACACCTTGAACGATCCGATCGTGGTGATGACCATGATGACCAGCGTCGTGGGTCCCAGCAGTGGCCAGATGATCCAGCGGAAGATCTGCCAGCCCGATGCCCCTTCCAGCCGGGCGGCCGCCTCGTAGTCCCGCGGGATCGCCTGCAGCGCGGCGATATAAAGGATCATGTTGAGGCCCACCATCTTGATGACGCGGGTCACGATCACGGCTGCCATCGCCCAGTTCGGCTCGCGCAGCCAGTTGGGTCCATCGATGCCGATCAACGCGAGGATCTGGTTGATGAATCCGGCCTCGCCCTGAAGCAGGAATTTCCAGACGATCGCCCAGGCGACGGCCGATGTAACCACCGGCGCGAAGAAAACTGTCCGGAAGATGACAACGCCCGCGAAGCGGCCGGACAGGGCAATCGCCAGCGAGAGAGCCAGTGCCATGTTGAGGGGCACCAGCCCGATTGCGAAGATTACCGAGTTGCGGATGACGTGCCAGAAATCCGGATTGCGAAACAGCGCATCATTATAGTTGTCGAGACCGACGAAGGTGGCCTGTTGGGTGAGCAGGTTCCACTCAGTCAAAGAATACCAGACCACCGCGATCAGTGGCCCGACGAAGAAGATGAGGAAGCCGGCCAGCGTGGGGCTGATGAAGAGCCATGCCTCCATCGCCTCACGCATCTTCAAAGTGAGCCACGGCGCATCCTCGCGGCGCGCCGTGTCCCGAATTGGTAACGCCCCCGCCACTGTCCTATCCTCAGAGCAGCGGCTGGATGGCGGTGCAGACGGCCTTCAATGAAGATTCCACGTCTGCATTGGCGCGCCACAGGGCATCAACGCGTGGCTTCATGGCAGCGAGGATCTGCGGACTCTTCTCATGGGCCGGCAACACTTTGCCCTTGGCAATGGCGTCTGCAACGACTTTCATCTGCTCCGGGGGAATAAGGTTGTTGGATTTGGTGAAGGCGTCGCTGTCGAGCACGCTCTTACGCGCCGGTGGGAAGAACTGCGCAGCGGCGGCGACGTTCTCCTTGGTCGTCATGTGAGCCACGAACTCGGCTGCGAGCTCCTTCTGCTTGCCGGCGGAGAATACGACAATGCCGGCCTGCCCGATGACCGGTGACTCGCCGCCTGCGCCTGTGGGCAGTGGAGCGATCCCCCATTTGAAGCCCGCCTTCGGCATGAGCGAAGCACGTGAGATCTGGTTGATGGTCATGGCGGAGCCGCCGGAGAAATAGTCTCCCTGTTCGCCGGGCGGCACGATCGACTTGTCCTTGAAGACCATGTCGTGCAGCTGCTTGACCGCTGCCACGGCCTCAGGTTTGTCGAAGCCGCACTGCTTGTTGGCCCACACGTCTCCTCCAGCGGCGCGGATCGGCGGCATCAGTGCGTGCATGATGCGCGTGTCGTAGCCCTGGCCGTCCTTGAACTCGAAGCCCCACTTGCCGGTAACCTCTTTGAGCTTCTTGGCCACCTCCTGGAACTTCACCATGTTCCACTGGCCCTTCGCCGCCAGCGCATTCGGGTCTTCCAGACCAGCTTTGTCGAAGAGGTCCTTGTTGTAGAAGATCACGAAGGGCGAGGTCGAGAACGGCACTCCGTAGACCTTGTCGCCCGCCGTCCACAAGCCGAGCGCGGGCTTGGAAAAGTCCGCGAAGTCGTAACCTTGGGCCTTGTTCAACGCCGGAGCGAGATTTTCCAGCACACCCGCCGCGGCAAAGGTCGGTGCAGCGTCCTCCATCAACCACCCGGCATCCGGCGGATTACCGCCGGCCAGCTGAAAGGTCAGCTTCTGGGTATAGTCGCCCGGCGGAATCGTCTCATACTTGACGGTCACATCCGGGTGCTTCGCCTTGAAGCTCTCCGCGAACCCGTTGAGCATTTTGAGATGCGCTTCGTTGCCCGTCCAGATGGTGAAGCGGAGCTCGGCGGCGCTCAGAGAGCCCGACATCATTGCGAGCGCCAGAGCCGTTGTCGTCATTATCTTTGTTGTGACTTTCATCGTTTTCCTCCCTGCTATGTTTGTCTGGGTTTATCTGAGCACGAACTCGCCCGGCAGCGAGCCCGGCGCATCGCCGATCGTCCAACCGCCATCGACCGGTATGTCCACGCCGGTCAGGTAGGCCGCCTCATTCGAACACAGAAAGATCGCAGGTCCCACGCAATCCTCCGGCCGGCCGGGACGCCCGACGGGAATCTTGGCGGCGACGGCATGGCGGAAGGAGGGATCGGCATAGCGATCCGCCGTGCGTTCCGTTTCGATGGCGCCCGGAGAGATCACATTCATGGTGACCCCGCGCGTTGCAACCTCACGCGCAATGGCGCGAATGGCCGTGAGCTGCGCCGACTTGAACGCGGCATAGGCGACAGTCTCGGCCCTCGGCCGGGCCGCCATGACACTGCCTGTGGCCACAACGCGCCCCCATCCCCGCTCCACCATCGCAGGGACAAGCGCGCGGCAGAGCGCCATGAGGGACGCGAAATTTGCGGTGAAATGGCGCGCGAGATGATCCTCCGTCACGCCCTGCCAGGGTGTGCGATGCTCGATGGCAGCATTCGCAATCAGGATGTCGACAGGCCCGAATTCGTTCGTCACCTGGCGCGCGAGCGCTTCTGGAGCAGAAGGGGCCAGGAAATCTGCTTCGAAATCCATCGCGGTGCGGCCGATTGCGCTAATCTCGGCGCGGATCGACGCCAAGCCGTCCCGGTCGCCGTGACCATGGACCGCCACATCCGCACCCTGCCTCGCCAATCCCAGCGCGATCGCGCGCCCGATGCCCGAATTGGCACCGGTCACCATCGCGCGGCGGCCAAGGAGGGAAAAGGCGCCCGTCACCGCTGCACCTCCCCGCCCTTGCCGAGCTTTTCGGCAACTTCGAGCGAAGCGATGTCCGCCGCCTCGAAATGAGCGATAATCTTCTGCTCGGCGAGATCCGGCTTGCCGGCCGCAATCGCCTCAAAGATGGTGCGATGACGCTCGACAGTCGCGTTCCAGTCGGCATCGGTGCGGTTGGCGCGGCGTGAGAAAAGCTCTGAAACCTCGCGCTGGACGGAGCGCATGCCCTCCATCTGAACGCGGATCATGGTGTTGCCCGTCGCCAGCGCGATGCCGAGGTGAAAGAGGATATCGGCCTCGGTGAAGCCCGCCGGTTCCTTTATCGAACTCACCATATCACGCAGTGCCTGCTCCATGGCAGCCAGCCCCGCCGGATCGCGGCGCTCCGCCGCCAACCGGGCAATCCCCGTCTCGATCACGCGACGCATCTCATTCGCCTCGCGCAGGCGCTCGAGGCTCGATCGCGCAGCGTAACCGTAGATGCGCTCCATCGGCTCCCCGTTGATCGCCTTGGCGCGCGCAACCTTGCCCTGCTGGGTAAAGATCAGTCCTGCCGCCGCCAGTTGGCGCAGCGCCTCGCGGGCGATGGGCTTGGAAACACCGAACTCGCGGGCGATCTCGCCTTCAGCCGGCAGCGCCTCGCCCGGGACGATACGACCGTCAAACAGGGCTGCCGCGATCGCATCTGAAACAGTGTCCGCGAGTCGAGCCGGCACGACCGGCTTGTCGGAAAAGAGGGGCTTTTTGGCCGATCCTACGCTCATGGGGCTCCCGATTTTTCTAATCTGTAACATACCAACAAGAAACATAGCAACTATGTTTTTTAGTTGCTATGCAGTTGTGTTCTGGGCTATGACCCGTAGTCGCGAAACAGGGAGGAAACGGGTGCCAACCGTAACGAGCAATGCAGAGATCCGCATTACGGACGTGATCGCCCATCCTCTGACGCAGAAACTGCCGCGTCCGACCGTGACCTCGTGGGGGACCTACACCGAAGTCTCGATCGTGCTGGTCGAGGTGCGCACCGACGCCGGCATTACCGGCGTGGGCGAGGCGCTGGCACGCTTTTCTCCGAAGGCCTATGCGGAGTTGATCGAGACTTCGCTGAAGCCGCGCCTGATCGGCGGCAATCCCACCGATATCCAAGCACACTGGCGCACGATGCGGCGCGCGCTTTCCGGCCGTGCCGGTGGCATGCTGTTCGAAGCGATCGCCGGGGTGGACATCGCCCTATGGGACATCCTCGGCAAAGTGGCTGGGCTGCCCATTCACCGCCTGCTCGGCGGCATGGGCCGGACAGAGGTGCCCGTCTATGCGGCTTCCGTGAACTGGGGCGGCGAGGAGTTCATGGACCGTGAACTCGACAGCTACCTGGAAAAGGGATTCCCGCGGATCAAAATCAAGATCGCGAATCCTGTCAGAGATGCATGCCGGCGCATTGCCCGCCTGCGCAAACGGGCCGGCGATGATATCGAGCTCTGTGTCGATGCTAATTGGGCCTATACGCTGGAAGAGGCGGTCGAAGTGGGCCGTGCTTTGTCCGACAACGCATATTTCTGGTTCGAGGAGCCGCTGCGCCCCGAGGACGAGGCCGGCTACGAGGAGCTTCACCGCCGGTGCGCCACGCCACTCGCGGCAGGCGAGAGCAACTATACGCTCGATCAGGCGATGCGCCTCGTCTCCAACCGGACGCTCTCCTACCTCCAGCCGGACGTTGCCCGCTCCGGCGGAATCAGTGAGACGCGTCGCATGGCCGAGTTCGCCGCAGCGCATGATGTTCAATACGCGCCCCATATCGGCATGTCCGGCATCGTCTGTGAAACGGCGAGCGTGCACCTCGCCGCGGCGATGACGAATATTCGCGCCATAGAATGCGAGACCGATTCCAGTCCGTTCAAGACCGCGCTGACAGGAGCTGCTCCCGGCGCCGATCGGCAGAAGAACGGCATGCTGCCAGTACCGACCGGCCCTGGGCTTGGCATCGAAATCGACTGGGATGCCGTCGCGCGGCTTCGCGCCTAGAGCATCGTGCGGAAAAGTGGCGTCGGTTTTCACTAGCGTGGCCCTTCGGGCCCGCGAAGAACGATGCTCTCATCAAAAGAGGAAGCATCGGATTGGACCCCAAAAGCGGGTCCACTTTTGGGTTCGATGCTTTAGCGGAGCATGGAGATGAGGATGACTTCGAACGTGCCGACGAACGATCTGACCGAGGCTATGCGGCTTGCGCTCTTGCGTGCCGATCCCAAGCTCAGTCGATTTGATCCCCTGCCGCGCATCATCAGCCATGACAGCTTTTCCACCGGCCATTGCGGCTGGTCGCAGCTTGTCGGCAACTACGAGAACGATCTCGACACGATGCTGCCGGGCTACGCTCAGCACACGAGTGCCATGCTCTCGACGCTGCCGCATTGGGATTCCGGTTCGCATGGCGGCATGGGATCCTCCTATGCCCTCAAGATCGCGACGCGTCCGCGCAAAGGAGCGCAGAACGTCGCCATCAAGCGTCACACCTTCCGCCACCGCGGGAAAATTCGGTTCGAGGTGTACTTCACTTTCAAGCCGGAGGCGACGGAACTCAAGCTCAGCGAAACCGATGTGCGCTCGGTCGGCTTTCTGTTCGATCTGCAGTCGGGCGATCAGGACGCTGGCGGCCAGCGTGTGATGCCCCATCTGCGCTTCCTCAACGCGCTGGACGGTCAGCACGTTCAGAAGTGGCAGTTCAAGCGCCGGACCACCCAACTGAAGCCGATCGGCGACAGCGACAAGACTCTCAGCCACTACCACCTGTCGCCTGAAGACTGGGAAGACCTGCCCGGAGGCGCGCAGCGCCTCTGCTACAACGAGATTCCGACCAAGATCAACTGGACCTATCTCGCGTTCGACTTCGATCTAGAGGAGATGAAGGCGCTGCCCTTCCGCTGTAACGATCGCACGTTCGACATGTCGGGCTTCGAGTCTATCCGCATACCGGCGATGAAAAATCTCTGGTGCATGCTGAATTTCTGCCTTTTCGCTGAAACCGATTCGGACAAGCGTGCTTTCCTGTACGTCGATTCCGTCTGCATCTCGGGAGATTTCTGATGCTGCCGGAGAACATTACCCTCGTGGTCGGCCGAAACGAGTGCTGGTCGGGCCGTGCGGCGACAGAACCTTTTGAAGCGGGTTGGGCCCGCGAGGCCGTCATCTTCGTCCGGGCGTTGAAGGAGCCCAAGGGTGAACAACCCATGGCGCGGATCGAGATCTCGCCCGACGGCATGCGCTGGGTGGCCGAAGGGGCCGAAGCACCGATGCCTTCACGCAAAGATGGAATGACCGTTCTTCGCGTGAAGCACTTTGGCAATTGGCTGCGCGTTGCTGCGGACTATTCACCCGGTGCCGAATGCACCGTCCTGGTGACCGTTCACTTGAAAGCCTGAGCCTCAGGACAATTAATCCATTTCGAGGCCTTGATGAGGTCGAGTACTCCATAGTTCCCCGTTACACCCAGCGGACTTTCCTTGGCCAGTTCGGGAAGAGCAGGGAACCCGAGCTGGCTTGTTCGGTACTGAACCGAGGCAATGACGATGCCTCTTGCCGCGAGCTTCGACGCATGGAGCGTACCATCCGATGATAAGGATCTCTATTTCGGCAGCGGTGGCGTACCGTGCGTATGGAAGGACTCGATGGTCTTGAGGCCCCAGGCTTGGCCCTTCTTGCGCTCTTCTTCCGTCCACCTGATTGGCCTCCAGTCTGGTGCCAAAATCAGACGCGCGCCGGCATTCGCTACCTCGACGCGGTTGCCCCCAGGCTCGTAGACGTAAAGGAAGAAGGTCTGCTGGACTGCGTGTTTGTGCGGTCCGGTCTCGATATGGATGCCATTCTCCAGGAAGACATCTGCCGCCCGCAGGATGTCTTCACGGCTATCGAGGGCATAGGTGAGGTGGTGAAAGCGACCTTTCACGCCATGAGCTTCGCGGGTATAGGCAAAGTCATAGCTCTTGTTGGTGCAGGTGAGCCACATGCCGGCTTCCGTGCCGTCGTTCAGCACGATCTGCTCGGTCAGGCGAAAGCCCAGATAGCGCTCGAAGAATTCCCGGTTCGCCTTCACGTCGACAGCGAGGCAGTTGAAGTGATCGAGTCGGCGGACATTCACTCCTCGCGCCGGGAAGCGTTGGGCTTGGTTTTTCAGCGCCGGACGCAGATCCGGTGGGGCCTCGTACCACTCCGTCTCATAGTACAGCTCGACGAGATGCCCGTCGGGATCGCGGAACTGATAGGCCGGACCGTGGCCTAATTCTCCCTCGTGCCAGCCGACCTCATATCCGGAGCCTTGCAGCGCCCTCACCCGCCGCTGCAGCGCCTGCGGGCTGCGGGCACGGAAGGCGACATGGCCGAGACCTGAGGTGTTCGAGGCGGTCAGCTTGAGAGAGTAGCGCTCGTAGTCGTCCCAGGCACGCAGAAAGACGGAATCGCCCTGACGCCCGCTCTCCGTCATCCCGAGCACATCGACGAAAAAGCGCAGGCTTTCATCCGGCTTGGGAGTGAGCACCTCCAGGTGACCGAGATGAGCCACATCCATGATCGGTTCGTCGTGCATGGCGCTTTCTCCTGGGAGCGAATTCAGGCCGTGAGATGTAGAATCGGGCATCATGCGGGCTCCATGCCGTACTGACGTTTGGCCGGCTCTGCCTCGGGCGAGATTAGGTAGGCAAGGAGGGCACGCGCTTCCTCATGCTGCGAGGAGGCATTGGCGATTCCCGCCGTGAACACCGTCACGGCCTGGATCTCCGATGGCAGGGGACCGAGGATCTCGATGCCGGAAACGTGCAGCAATTCACTCAGCTGCTGGAAGCCGAGATCCCCCTCCCCACGCGCCAGCATCGTACCGACCGGCACGCCCGGAGGGGCTTGGATGAGGCGTCGGGAGACTGATCCGGCGATGCCCCAGCGCTCGATCAACTGCAGGAGGTGATCACCGCTTGGCCCCGTGGAGTAGCAGATCCTGCGCGCTGCCAGGATGGCTTGCTTGACGCCTTCCTCATCGTCGATGCGAGGGTGCACTGCGCCGGAGCGGACCGCCACCGCCATACCTGAGCGCGCAAATCCTGTTCGGGAACCAGGAGCAATGTGCCCCTCGGCCTCCAGTTTCTCCATCACGTTCGATGCGAGGATGATCACGTCCGTGGACTCACCGCTACGAACCAAGCGGGCCGCCTCCACCCCGCCCATCGATCTGATCGCGATCCGGGCTCCGGTCCGCTGCTCATACAAGGCCGCGAGATCGGCCAGAACCTGCCGGGTTGCCATGGATGAAATGCCGGTGAGCTGTTTGGTCATTCTTCACTCCGGGGTAATCGAACACACTCCAACCGAGCTCAGTCGACGTATCTCAGCCTAGCCTCTTGGCCAGCGGTTCGCTCATTCGGTACAGGTCGCGCTGGGGCACGCCATCGGTCATGAGATCCTCCTTCATCGCGGATGCTGACGATCTGGCGGCCGCGCCAGTCTTCCAACGCCTTCGGTGCCGTCGTGTAATGGCCGTGACAGTGGATGATCATCGGAATGCTCTTTGCCGAGTCAACTCGAGTCTATGGTGAAGGTGCGCGCGGCAAGGCTATTGGTGCTTCCGCTCCTGCTTGATCCTGCCTTGCTAAGTGGAAACGATACTCGTTCTTCGTTACGCTCAAGGAATGCGCCGAACGAGTTCGAAAGGCCTCCGCGGCTTAGGGCAGAGTCACACCTTCGATCCTATGGCGTTTGGCCGCATCGGCCACGAAGCCGTTCACGCGCATCTCGTTGATGAAGGCGTGGGCGAATTCGGCCCCGCGTGGCCGGCCTGCCACAACTCCCATTGCTTGCCGAATGGACATGAAGGGCGGCTCCAGCAGGCGGTGACCCGGCGTTCGCGCCGCCTGCCGATCCATCGCTTGGCGCACGCCCGCCAACCCATCGAGTTTGCCTTCGGCCAACGCGTTTGCGGCTTCATCGAAGTGAGCGAACGGGATGATCTGTGCACCCTGTGCCGCACGACTCAGATGAAGGGCGTAGGCGCTGCCCTGCACGACGCCGATCCGCAGCCCCAATCTGTCCACGTCACCCGCCGTCACCGCAGCTGATGCCTGCGGGACGAGATAGCAACCTTCGATGACGATATAGGGCTCTGTAAAGGCGATCTGCTTGGCTCGCAGTGGGTCGACGGCCAGAAAGCAGATGTCCCAGATGTTAGCATCCGCACTGTCCGCGACATCGCCGGCGCGCTCGAACTCGACGAACGTCAGGTCGATGCCTAGCCGTGCGGCGAGCGCGCGAGCCAAGTCGACTGTAATCCCCTCGGCCTCGCCGCTCGTCGGGTTACGCCGCACTAGCACAACGTTGCCATGGTTCAAGGCAACGCGCAGACGTCCTGTCGGCGCGATTTCCCGGACAATGGCGGCAGTATCGTTCATAGGAGTATCCTCTGCGAATGATAGTCGAACTCTATCGACCGACTCGGCGGGTCAGATGGTCTTCATCCACTCGTCTTCGGCGGGGAATTGGGTGATCATTACCTCAAGCCCGTCCTCGCCGGCCTGAAGCAGCGGTGCCGGGTCGTCCGGCCGTACGAAGATGAGCGACCAGGATCTGTAGCTCTGTCCTTCGTACAGCAGCGCTCCGTTCATTACGATCAGGTATTGCCCGCCCGAGCCGTTCGCCGAAGGTGCTTCGATCGACATCGAAGGACCAAGGCGTATGACCTTGACACACATCCCATCGTCGCCGGGTTGTTCCTCCATGACGGTCTCAATCGATACCTCGGTGCGATTGCGCAGAACCGGTTCTATCGACGTCACGACGGGTGAGGATACGCGATGGCGCCGCTTTGTCGGCTTCAGTTGATCGCGCACATTGGGTGTAGACAGTTTCACCAACCCGGCATCGGTCTTGGGTCGGAGGGTCAGATAGGACAGGCCCTGTGGCCCCGCGATGAGCGGCCCGTAGCCCGTATGGTGATCGGCATAGTGAGCGGTGATCATATGCGCCGTATCGCGCCCGATGGTGCCGCTTCCGGCGATGAAGACTTGGAACTGATCCACGATATGAAAGTGTGAATCGAGTTTCTGGTGTGCGTTCAGATCGATGCGGAACGCCTGAAGATCGGGCTTCGGTACATCGGAGTTCTTACCGAACAGGTTGATTTTCCAGGAGTCACCTCGGCGGAAACGCTCAGGTTCCTTCTCGGCGTATGACACGATATCCACCACGTTCTCCTCCCATTTCAGTTAAGGATCTTCTTGGATTCTGCACCTGTCTCACGCAGGCACCCGGGGCTCGGCGGAAGACAGGACAGCCTCCGCAGCAGCCTCAGGTTGGCCGACAAGATCGGCAAGTGCATTGAACACGTTAGGAACGTTGACTGCCTGTGCCGCAACGATCTGATCGCCGGAGAGACCGAGGGCTATCAGGCCGCCGTCAGGCCGCGGATGATGGATGGATCGGGCCGCCGCGCTTGGCTCGCCCGCCATCTGAATGCGCAATGCGCTCTGGTGCGACCAGGCGCGCGGCACGGCGGGTGTCGGCTGCGGCAATCCTACGATCATAGAGGCCACAACGCGCGCTTGGTCTTGAGCGGGCTGGATCGCCTCGCGCCGGACATGGCGCCCAAGCGCCGGGTCAAACCACGCGGCGCAATCTCCAAGCGCGAATATCGCCGGATCATCGGTCTGTCCGGTTGCGGAAGCCAGCACGCCGTCGCCGGTAGACAATCCCGCCCTATGAGCCAGGTGATCTTCCGGCCTGCTGCCAATAGCCGCGAGCACGACATCGGCGCACAGCATTTCTCCGCTGGCCAGTGAGACTTTGTATGATCCGTCTTTGCGCGAAACGCTGTGAATCTGAGTGTTCAATCGAAACGACAAGCCGCTCCGTTCATGATGCCGCTTCACATGATCCGATACAGGCGATAGAGCGGTGCGTATCATCACGCGATCGGCGGTATCAATCACCGTAGTCGCGATACCGCGCCGTACGGCACCGGCCGCGATTTCCAGACCAATCAGCCCGGCACCAATGACGATCAGGGACTGTGCCGTGGCCAACCGATCCATGAACGTCAGGTAGTCACGATGAGTGCGTAGCGTCGGCACGGTGTCAGGGTCGCAGACGGAGGCCGGCAACTCCCGCGCCCGGGCTCCCAAGGCCAGGATGAGCTGGTCATATGGAAGGCGCGTCCGGTCGGAGAGCTCAACCGACTTTCCCACGCGGTCGATGGCACAGACCGTCCGGCCGAGTGTCAGTTCAATTTCATGGGACGTGTAATACGATGCCGGACGCAGCGGCGTCGTGGATGATGGACGCTCTGCTGTGATCGCTTCCTTCGACAGGGGTGGACGATGGTAAGGAGGCAGATCCTCCGCCGAGATCAGGCGGATGGGCCCCGGGTACCCTGCTGTCCGCAGAGCCATGACCGCTGCGACCGCGGCATGCGAACCACCGGCGACCAGAACTCCCGCCATCTCCGTGCTTCCCAAGCGGCGCATTTCAGGAGACGACCTGCATATCGAATTCCGATTTACGCGCCCCGCATTCAGGGCAGGCCCAATCCTCGGGGATATCCTCCCACCGTGTACCCGGCGGAATACCACCGTCGGGATCGCCGATGGCTTCGTCGTAGCGGAAACCGCAGAGCACGCATTCCCAGACCCGTAATCCTACCGGCCGCGTTTCAATGTCCTGTGTCACGGAGAGGTCCACCGTTGTCTCGAGCTGACTTGCGGCAAGAGTACGGCCTGTGCCAAACTATTACTATATGAGCTGCATAGCTAGCAGTTATAACACCGTGGCATAGGACGGGAAGACAGGGCTATGGACATACGGCAGCTTGGGTATTTCGTCCGCGTGGTTGAGTTCGGCAGTTTCAGCCGAGCTGCGACCTACCTGCATGTCGCGCAGCCGGCGCTCAGCCGTCAGGTGCAGAACCTGGAAGTCGAACTCAAGGAGCGGCTTCTCATCCGCAACGGCCGGGGCGTCAAGACGACCGAGGCGGGTGAACGGCTCCTGGAGCATGCTCGGACGATCCTCGACCTGGTGGGGCGCGTCTACGAAGACATGGAGAATGCTCGAACCGGCAAGGCGGGAACGGTGACAATCGGCATGCCTGGGACATTATCGGCCGCAATCAGCGCCGCGCTGATCCGGCGGCTCCGCAATGAACTCCCTGACGCGAACGTACATGTGTTGCACGGCCGGTCCACCCAGCTGCAGGAATGGCTCCTGGCTGGTCGACTGGATATGGCCGTGTTGTACGACGCACCCTCATCGCCAATGCTGGAGATCCACGATCTTGTAACCGAAAAGCTGTATCTCTTCTCCGGCCCGGGCGACCCGGCCGCAGGGATACCGGCAACGCTTGAAGAAATCGCCAACTTGCCAGTGATCATCGCGAGCCGCCCCAACAGGGTACGCGAGATTGTCGAGGGGGAACTGGCGCGGACCGGGCAGAAGCTGAACGTGCTGTTCGAAATCGATGCCGTGGAAGCGATGTTCGACCTCGTGCATAGCGGAGTTGGCTATACGGTCGCAACAAGGAGAGCGCGACGGACCATGGGGGCATCGAACGAGGTGGCGATCCGCCCGATTATCGGACCGGAACTGGAGATCAAGGTACAGATTGTGCTGAGAACGCGGCGGCTCAACAACCGTCTCCACGATGCGGCCTTTCGGATCTTGCGCGATCTCAGCCTGGACCTGCTCAAGCCTGAACCGGCAACTAGCTCTCATCATCCTCACGCACCGACGAAGCGAGCCGCCGAGCACTCGGCCACAGGATGAAAGCGACAATAATCATGATGATTGCGCTTCCAAGCACAGCCCAGGACAGTTCCGTCCGGTCAGATACGTAGCCGATCGTGAGCGCACCAAGCGCAGGACTTCCACGTGAGATGAGACCATGGACACTGAGCGCTCTGCCGCGCATGCGATCAGGCACGATGAGTTGCACAAAGGTTTGGGTGCTGATTACGCTATGAGTGACGAAGTATCCCATGGTAGCGGCTGACAGGGTCGCGGCCGTCGGCGAGGTGCTGAAGCCGAGTGCAACGGTAGCGGCCGCGCCAAGGGTCCATGTCACCGGCACAGCAACGAGCAGTCGTGAGGCGCGTGCCGCGCCGATGCTGAGCCCCGCGCCAATGGCTCCGACAGCGGCGGCTGACGACAGTACAGCAAGTCCCGTAGCGGACACATCGAAGCTTTGCGCCGCAAATGCAGGCGTCAACTCAGAAATCGACCGGACGAGCGCGCCACCGAGGAGCATCAGGATCAGAATGACCCGCAGAGGCTCAGTGGTGACGACATAACGGAATCCGTCCAGCATCTGAGCCCACACGCTTCCCATCCTCATGGCAGTCGCGCGTGGTGTCAGTCTGACGAAGCCGAGCGTGAAGACGAAGAAGGCCGTGACCGCAGCATTGGCGACGAAGATCCAGGCAATATCGATACGCAGGATCATGAACCCCGCGATGGCAGGCCCGAGCAGACGTGCCAAATTCACATACATCGAATTCAGAGCAACGGCGGTTGGAACATCCTCACGGGCAACCATCTGCTGGACCATCGCCATACGAGCCGGCTGTGTCACCGCAATGAGACAGCCCTGAAGAGCGACGAGGATCAGCAGTACGGCCAGTGTCATCAGATTCAGCGCCAGAAGCATCGCCATCAAGGCTGAAAGGGCCGTGAGGATCATCTGGCAGCTTCGATTCAGCCGCAGCCGATCCAGCGCGTCGGCGGCGACGCCCGCGAACGGCCCGATGACGACGACCGGCAGAAAATCGGCGGTGGCAAGCAGCCCCAACCAGAAGGCTGACTGCGTCCATTCCCAGACCAGCCAGCCGCAGGCGATGCGCTGCATCCACGACCCGATCAGCGACAGACCGTTTCCGGCGCTGAAGAGAGCGAACTGCCCCGTCGTGAGCAGCCGCACCGTGTCGTTGCGGCGGACGGCAAGCAGCCAGTGTTGCGCTCTCGGTCCCTCACGCATCTTGAGGAAGGTTCACAACCCTGATTGGCGTGCCGTCGAGATAGGCCTCGATCGTGGCAACCGCATCGCTGTAATAGGTCGCCAGCATCTCCTGCGTGAAATAACCGAGGTGGGGAGTGAGCACCACGTTGGCTAGTCTCCGGAAGGGATGGTCTTGAGGCAACGGTTCGGCCGCATAAACATCGAGCCCGGCCCCCGCAATGCGCCCTGCCCGCAATGTTTCGATCAGTGCGACCTCATCGACCAGCGCGCCACGTGCGGTATTCACCAGATAGGCGGTGGGTTTCATCCACGCCAACTCTGGACCCGACACAATCCCGACAGTGCTCTCAGCCAACGCGAGATGCAGCGTGATCACATCGCTGGTCGCGAAGAGTTCCTCCTTCGTCACATGCCGGGCTCCAGCAGCAGCGGCACGCTCGGCGGTCATGTTCGGGCTCCAGGCCACGACTTCCATCCCGAAAGCCGCGCCGATCCGGGCCACCCCCTGCCCTAACCCGCCGAGTCCCACCACCCCCAGCCGCTTTCCTTTGAGAGTCATTCCGGCCTGGTGCTGCCAGCCACCGGATCGCATGAGCCGGTCCTCCGACGCGATATGCCGGGCGAGCGCAAGAATCAGGCCCCAGGTCAACTCCACCACGGCGCCCGAGCCGGAGCCCGTGACGGGCGTATTCGATACCAGAATGCCGCGTTCGGCAGCAGCCGCCACATCGATTGTGTCGTATCGCTTGCCGGTCACCACGATGTATTTCAACCGGGGCAGACACTCGATCAACGCACGTGGAATCGGCATCCTTTCGCGTAGCGTGCAGAGAATGTCGAACTCCGCCAGTGCGTCGGCGGCTTCGTCCGGCACCCGGAGCGGGCGATCGAACACG
Source organism: Microvirga sp. VF16 (assembly GCF_016864375.1). Classification (GTDB taxonomy): domain Bacteria; phylum Pseudomonadota; class Alphaproteobacteria; order Rhizobiales; family Beijerinckiaceae; genus Microvirga. The sequence continues at coordinate 3,259,101 of NZ_CP069354.1, forward strand.
GTGACGTCGGCACGAGCATGGATCCGGCTCCAATCGGCGAGTCGCTGCGAAACGCCGAGATAATCGTCGAGAACTGCAATATTCATGGGAATTCGTCTTTCTGCATGCAGCGGGCCGCAAGGCCCGCCGCATCATCAGAAACTGCACTCAACTACGGCGCCATTCCTCGGCCCAGATATGAAGCGGGTCGAAAGTCCCCTGGCGGAAGTCGACCAGGTCGGGAACCGCCACATAGGCGCGCGCGTAGAAGTACAGGGGCAGCATCGGCAGTTCCTCGGCATAGATCCGCTGCACTTCCGCCCACTTCTTCTTCGACGTCTCGCGGTCGAGCGCCGATTCGAGCTCGGTCAGCGCCGCATCCATCGCCTTGCTGGAATATCCCGAGAAGTTGTTGCCGACGTAGTTGTTGTCGGCCTGCGGGATTGCATCGGAGCCGAGCGCGATCCGCGGCGAGGTCGATGGTGAGAAGTCGATCGAGGACATAGCAAGCCCGGTGAACTTGCGTTGCCGCTGGAGAGCGCCGTTGTACTCGCTGAGCGGAACGAATTTGTTCACGATTTCAACGCAGACATTCTTGAGCAGGCTCTGGATGACGAGCGCAATCTGCTCGCGGGTCTGGTTCCCTGCCGTGGTCGCCAATTCCAGCGAGAGCCGCTTGCCGGACTTGTCCACGCAGATGCCGTCCCTGCCCTGTGTCCACCCGGCTTCCGTCAAAAGCGCGCGCGCACGTTTGGGATCGAAGTTATAAGTGGGCACGTCCTTGTTATAGAACGGATTTGCATTCGACAGGATCCCGTTCGCAACCGCCTGTTGTCCCTCGAAGAGCGCCTTGGTGATCGCCTGACGGTCGATCGCATGCAGCAGCGCCTTTCTGACCCGGACGTCGGCCAGGATCGGATTCTCGAGATTCATTGCGATCCGTTCAAGGTTCGTGCCCTCGTCGATATGATAGGCAAAGCGCTTGGGTGCCCGTTTCTGGAGATCCAACATCTGTGAGAAGCTGATACCGCCTGGGCTTACCGGCACGGCATCAATCTCGCCTGCCAACAGGTTTTGCATCAGGGCCGAAGAGTTGTCGCGATAGCTGAGCACGATCCGCTTCAACTCAGGCTTCTTGCCCGGCCAGTGCGGATTGGGCTCGAAGGTGATGCGGGTGCCGATCTGATAGTCCGTGAGCTTGTAGGAGCCGTTCCAAAGGCCCGGATTCGTAGGATTGGTGTTGTAGAGCGTCTGCTTGACATAGCCATCGAGGGTTGAATTGGCTTTGTAGATCGGCTCTTCCAAATGGGCGGGCAGAACCTGATCCCACGAATTGAAACTGGGCAGGACGCGGGGAAGGGTCAGAACCACCGTTCTGTCATCGACGATCTCCGCCTTGGACGCCCGGTCCCAGGGATTGTAGTTGGAGAAGCCGATCTTTCCCTCCAGGGCCATCTGCAGCGTAAATGCAATGTCCCTGGACGTGACCGGGACGCCGTCGCCCCACGCCAGCCCCGGCTTCAGAGTGATCTTCACCTTCATGCCCTTGGCACCGTCGGGCATGTCCACGATCTGTGCCAAGCCGTTCTCCAGCGTGGGCAGCGTCTCGCATAGAACACACTGGTTCACTGCATTCTCATCAAAGGCCGTGATGGGGCGCAGGCCGTAGGTGATCACATTCCGTTTGGTGTTGTTGACCTGGATCAACGGATGAAAGTTGGTCAGGAACTGCAGCTGACCGACCACCAGCTGGTCTTTTTTGGTCTGGGCAAGGCTGGGTTGGCTCGCGAAGGCCGCGAGCACAGCCGCCGTACCCATCATTATGTTTTTGAAACTCATTATTGTTCCTCCCTCATTGGCTTGATGTTTTCTGTTGTTATGAAGATCGGCCTTCGCTCTCCGAACGTGGATCGAATGCGTAGCGGACCCCGTCACCCACGAAATTGACCGCCATCACCGTGGCGAAGATCAGAAGCCCGGGATAGACGGCCAGCTCCGGAGCCGAAATGATGAGCTGCTGGGCATTGGTCAGCATATTGCCCCAGGTCGGTGTCGGGGGAACGATTCCGAATCCGAGGAAGCTCAGCGTCGATTCCAGCAGAATAATGCGACCAACCGTCAGCGTGGCGGCCACGATCAGAGGCGTTGAGATGTTGGGCAGAACATGGACGAAGACATTGTAAGGCTTTCCGGCACCGCTGACAGTGGCGGAGCGAACATAGTCGCGTTCCCGCACCTGGATCGCCCCGGCGCGCGCGATCCGCGCCATCGTCGTCCAGTCCACCAACGCAATGATGATGACGATGCGCAGGAAGACGAACAACGGAGAGGTCGCAGCCTCCGGGCTGAGGCCAAGTTTCGTCAGGTCGATCGCTCCCAATACGATGAGGAGCGGAATGAGTGGCAGCGCAATCATGCAATCGGTGGCGCGCATGAGAAAGTCGTCCACCCTCCCCCGTACAAAGCCTGCGGTCACGCCGATCGCAATGCCGATGATCGCGGTAAGAAATGTGGCGACCACGCCGACCGCGATGGATACCTGCCCGCCATAAAGAAGCCGCAGAAGAACGTCGCGGCCGAGATCGTCCGTTCCGAGCCAATGCTCCGCCGATGGCGGCTGGAACCGGTAAAGAAGGTTTGTCTCATTTGCATCTATCCCCATCATCAGGCTGAACGGATAGGCCATCGCGCAGAGAATGGTCAGCAGGATGATGAAGAACAGAGACACCATTGCCAGGCGATGGGTACGAAATTTCTCGTACCGCATGCGCCAGATGGAGGTTGTATCAACAGCGGGAAGAGTGACGGAATTCAGGCTCGCGGTTGTCATGTCAGAGAAATCCTCGGATCGAGCCACGCATAGGCGAGATCGGCCAGCAGATTGGAAAGGAGCGTCACGACTGTTGCCAGCAACAATCCGATCAGGGCCAGATTGAAGTCGATATTGCCGATGGCGTCGTAGATGATCTTTCCCATGCCCAGCATGCCAAAAATCGTCTCAACCACCAGCGCGCCGGAGAAGAGCGACCCAAAGCTAAGGGCGAGCACGGTCACCATCGGAATCAGCGCGTTGCGCAGGGCATGACGGATCATCACGGCTGGCTCCGACAATCCTTTGGCACGGGCCGTGCGCACGAAGTCGGATGACAGGGTCTCGATCATCGAGGCTCGAACGTAGCGCAGGAGCGGGCCGACGTAGAACAGGCTCAGCACCATCGTCGGCAGAATCATGCGGGCGATTTGCTCGGACAGCGGTGCGTCATTCGAAAGAGGAGTCCCGCTTGCAGGCAACCAGCCGAGGTTGACCGAAAAGAGGATGATCAAGAGAAGCGAGATCCAGAAGTTCGGCAAAGAGATCGCGGCGAAAGAGAAAAAGCTGATGACGCTATCGACCATTCCATTGGGCCGTCGTGCGGCCAGGGAGCCCAGCAGAAGGGCCAGCGGAATGCTGACGATCAGTGTCGCGATCAGGAGCTTACTCGTCTGAGTTAATGCGGGGAGGAGTACATCCATGACCGGACGCGAGTAGAGGTTGGAGTAACCGAAGTCCCCCTGCAACGCGGTCGTCAGCCAATGGCCGTAGCGGACGAGCAGAGGCTGGTTCGTGCCATAGAGCTCGCGCATCTGGGCGATCGTCTCAGGCGTCAGCGAGGGATTGCCCTCCAGCATGTTTTCGATGGGATCGCCGGGCATGAGCCCAATCATGACGAACAGCAGGAAGGACATGATCAGGACGACGAACAGAGCCTGCAACAAACGGGAAATCGTATAGCGCAGCATCGGATCAGTCCTTGAAATGGCACGCGGCGAGCTGACCTGGACGGCCGGGTGCAGGCAAAAGGGCCGGCCTTTCGCGACGGCAGATGTCCTGCGCCCGCGGGCAGCGGGTGTTGAACACGCAACCGGGCGGGGGCGCGAGCGGTGTAGGGATCTCACCCTTCAGGGCCTGGTGCTTGCGTCGTCCGCGCCCGATGCGCGGCACAGCATCCAGCAGAGCCTGGGTGTAAGGGTGGCTCGGTGTCCGGAAGATCTCATCGCGTGGGGCCACCTCCATCAAGCGGCCGAGGTAGAGAACGGCCACGCGGTCCGCCAGGTGGTGGACCACGCCGAGATCGTGGCTGATGAAGAAATAACTGATCCCGTGTTGATCCTTGATGTCGGCGAGCAGGTTCAGGATCTTGGACTGAATGGACACGTCAAGCGCCGACAGCGGCTCGTCGGCTACGATCAGCTCCGGCTCGCCAATCAGCGCGCGGGCGATGGCGATGCGCTGCCTCTGCCCACCTGAAAACTGATGCGGATAGCGTCGGGCGGCATCAGCGGGCATGCCGACCTGCTCCAACACGTTGGCGGCTCGGCCCAGGCGCTCCTTCTGCCCAATGCTGCGCAGACGCAGGGGTTCTGCGACGATCTCACCGACCGTCATTCTTGGGTCGAGTGCGGAGAACGGATCCTGAAAGATGATCTGCGCAGGATTTTCCCCTGGGGCGGCAGCCCGGGAACTGTTGAAGCGAACGTTGCCCGCCGTCTGCTTGCGCAATCCCGCTACGACATAACCGAGCGTGCTCTTGCCGCTGCCGCTTTCACCCACGATGGCGAGCGTCTCGCTCCGTCCGACTTTGAGCGATACGTCCTCAACCGCGCGCAATGACAACGGTGACTGCAGAAAGCCGCTTTTGAGCGGAATATGAACACTGACGCGGTCGATATCGAGAAGCGCTGTCATGGGGCTACCTTGAAGCAGGCTACGCTGTGGCCCGGTACCACCTCGCGCAGTTGGGGTTCGGTCTGCCGGCATTCGTCGCTCGCAAGGCTGCAGCGGGCAGCGAAGCGGCATCCGGTTTTGGGCACGGATCGGATGCTGCCTTGGATGACGTGGAGCCGCTTCACGGGGTGGTCTGGATCCGGCAGCGTTGCAATCAAACCTCGGGTGTAGGGATGCAGAGGGTTCGCAAACAATTCCTCGGCGGGTGCGTATTCCACGCCCTTGCCCGCATACATGACGAGGATGTGATGAGCGACCTCGGACACAACAGCCAGGTTATGGCTGATGAACTGGATCGCCATGCCGGTTTTGTCTTGTAACTCCACCATCAGGTCGAGAATCTGCGCCTGGATCGTCACGTCGAGCGCGGTGGTCGGTTCATCGGCAACCAGGAGCTTCGGCTTGCATGCCAGGGCCATGGCGATCATCGCCCGCTGGCGCATGCCGCCTGAAAGCTGGTGCGGATAATCGTCGGCCCGACGCGCTGGGGACGGGATGCCGACCGAGGCGAGTAGCTCCACGGCCCGTTCCTTTGCCGCGCGCCGGCTCAGGCTCTCATGAGCGACCAAAGTCTCCGCGATCTGGCGACCCACGGTCATGACTGGGTTCATCGCCGTCATCGGTTCCTGGAAAATCATGGCGATGTCCCGACCACGCAGGCGCCGCCACTCGGCTGGGGTCAGCCTGGCGATGTCGCGGCCATTGAACACGAGCTGTCCGCTGATCCGCCCGCCGCCCGGCACAAGACCGAGGAGCGCGAGCGCGGTCGTCGTCTTGCCGCTGCCGCTTTCGCCCACGATTCCCAGCGTCTCGCCCGGCGCGATGGCATAGCTGAGATTACTGACCACCTCGCTGTGCCCCGTTGCGTTGGGGAACGAAATCGTCAGTCCTCGCACATCCAGAAATGGGGCCGGTCGTCGCATATCCGGGTTTGAACTCGCGGCTGCTCCAACAGACATCTCTCCGATGGATCGCGCAACAAGGGGCTGTCCGGTATCGAAATGCAGATCCACCCGTTTTCCTCCCTTGGCGATTGCCCCGGCCAAGCCGGTTATCGCCTTAAATTCGTGGCCCTGCCGCGTTTCTTCCGCCGCGGTCAGGGCGCATGAGTATGCGCCTGCTTACTGCAGGTCGATGACGCCTACGCCGTCTCTGATCTCCACCTTCGTACCAAACGGCTCCGACAGGCGGCGGTACCGATCGAGAATGCGCACGGCATCCTCACCTTGCGCCATCATTGGACGGCCTTCGGTGTTATGATGCTCGCCCTTGCCCGTCCGGCGAGTCTGGTTGGCCTGAGGAGTGGAGTCACGCCCCATCTCGACCGGATGCAGGAGGATGCGCTTCACTTTGTGCTCGTCCATTTCCAGCTGGATGATGGCGGAGCTCCACCAGGTATCGGATGGCGTATCGAGCCCCGGGTGAAGCGGATGTGCAGCCGGCGTGAGCATCGGCAGGCGGTCTACATCATGGCCCCAGGCATCGTAGCTGTCGTATGGCACGCGCTGGATGAATTCGGACTGGGCGAAGAAATTGCCAAGACCATAGAAGATCGGCTTGCCATTGTGGATCTCGATGCCAAGCGTGCGGTGCCATCCGTGCCCAACATAGATATCGGCTCCACCATCGATGACGGCATGGGCAAATTGCCGGACGAACTGCGGGGGAGTGTCGCCGCGCGGACCGTCGGAGACGCTGAAGTGATGTGCGACGATGACAAGATCTGCCATCGCACGTGCCTCGTCGACGGAACGCAGGTTGCGCTCGAGATCGCGCTGATGGCAGCGGCTGATGATCTCGCAGCGATCGCCGACGAAGAAGGAGTCGGGGTCGCCCCATTGCTGTGACCCAGGAATCTGGATGCCGAACGAACCCGGCCGTCCGTGCTTGGGCGCCTTCGCAATGTTGAGCTTCTTCGCGAAGTCCTTGAGGTTCTCGGCCGTCTGTCCATCGACCATGAACTCGAAGTTCAGGCGCTGCGGATTGACGCCGGGCCGGCCCCGCAGCCCACCCTTGGGCAGACTGGCCCACATGAAATGCTGATTGCCCGAGCTGGTGGAGACGAGCGCAACGCGGCCGTTCTTCTTTTCGACATAGCCAGGCCCGCTCGCCAATTCGAGATCGGCCCCGGTACCGGCCGTGACGATGCCGGCGTCCTTCATGTACTTCTTGGTGGCCAGAAGTCCCTCTGGGCCAAAGTCGTAGCTGTGGTTATGAGCCGTCGACATGATATCGAAACCGACCCACTTCAGATCCTTGGCGATCTCGGGGTCCGACATCATGAAGCTGCCGATGCCCTGGCCACGCGCTGGCCATGTGAGTTCGTCGTAATCGGCGAAATTCATCTCGAGGTGGCCGTAAGTGACGTCGGCATCCTTGAGCAGTTCGCCTACCTTCAGGAACTCAGGTTCTTCATGCATTGCAAACGGTCGGCTCAGCATGCACTCGCCCGCCAACGCCACTTTCCAATTGCGCGTTTTCATTCGTCCTCCCCTCGTCTTCTGGACATGCGCGGGGGCTGCCAAAAGCTGGTGGCAGGCGCTGGCCCGCTGGTGATCCGGCAGGCTTGCGCCCGCAGCCTAATATTGTTTCATCCTCCCGCAGCCTGTCGTTCGTCTCGGGCTCGGTTGCAAAGAAGCTAACAAGGCCCACGTGGTGTCACTAGGCGGCCTGACATACTTTCAGTTATGCCGTTTTGTTATGGCCTGCCACGTCGGGAACATCGCAAGATGTGCTCTCGATTGAGCGCTAAGCTGGCCGGAGGAGGTTGCAGAACCCCCGCGCTGCTGCTGAGATCCATTCGTGTCGAATCCCGTGAGCGAGTCCCTGGCGAGCGATCCCGCCATGCCGAGTCCGAGGATGGTCATCGCCACGCTCGGGATCACGCAGATCCTTGCCGGTCGCCGCCAACACTGGATGGTCGCTCGGCTGGGTCGTGCTGCACCGGGCGGTCTGTTCCTGAATCAGCTTTCCGAGCCTTGAGGAGCGAGGGATGATGAGTGAACGCATAGGACGTCATGAGGTTGAGCGCAGCAGGATGGCCAATAACTCGGTTGCCACGAAGAGCGTCGCCATTGGAATGGTCAGGACAGGAGCTTCCTCAGTGGGCGCCGTGGCACTCGGCGCTGTGGCACTTGGCGCATTGGCGATTGGTGCGCTCGCGATCGGACGACTGGTGGTCGGAAGGGCGCGGATCAGCCGCATGGAGATCGATGAGCTTGTGGTTGGGAAGCTTGTTATCCGCGATAGGCAGCTATGATGTATAGGATTGGAATCCAAGCCCGCCATGAGACCGGCCATTGTCGGGCGGATCGGATACGGGAGCCGGTTCGACTACACGGCCATCGGCAGCGTCGTGAACCTCGCCGCGAGGCTCTGCGCGTCAGCAACGGATCGGGAGATCTTGCTGGATATCAAAATCGCCGAAGCCGTGAGCGGCAAGCGCACCCTGATCCCGCTCGGAGCCCGCCCGCTCAAGGGCTACGACGAAGAGATCCCGTGTTCGGCCTATCCTCTGACGAGCGGGCTCACGCCGGCTAGAGCATCGGACCGGAAAGTGGGTCTACTTTTCGCTGGCGCGGACCGCTGGGTCCGCACGATGCGCTAGCTCAAGGTCTCCCAAGACTCAAGCGGGCTCGACCTGGACAGTTGCACTACGGTGAAGGCAGCCTCGCGGCCCTCATCAGCGAAACCGGTGAGACGCTCGTTTCTCCTCTGAACGGTGAATCCATCACCAGGATCAAAGCAATAACCAACCCGATTGCCCCCATGTGGAAGGCGATCAGCGTCATTCCGAAGGCGTCCAGTTTATGGCGCCCGTTCATGATCATTGCGCCGATGATGAACACGGCCATCACCCACCAGAACACCGGAGGCACACTCTTTGTGGCGAACTCGAGTCGGCTCTGGCGCAGATCTTCCAGCTTCTCCACGTAACCTCGTAAAGCACTGGCGGCTGTGGGGTTGCCCGCGGCCACCGTGTTAACCTGTGCTACGAGCAACGCCAAGGCACGATCTGTTTCCTCCGCAAGCGACGGATTATGCTGGGCGAGCAACTCCCACTCTGCGGAGACCGTCGACCTGACATAGTCCTTAACGCGCTCACTCGCGGTTGACGCCTCCTTGGTCCCCAAAGTCTGGAGGTCTCGAACAAGCCGCGCGATGACCGAAGCCTCCCGAAGCTCCGCGTCATCAGCCTTCCCGAGATTGGAGCGGACTTCCGTCAGCACCAGAGCAAGAACGAAGACGGAGAATGCCAGAAGGCTTCCATGGACCACATCGGCCAGCTTGCTGTGGCTCTCGAACGCCTCGTCGTGGGGTGAAAAGAAAAGCCGCCGCGAGATTAGGGCGAGAACAAGGGCGAGACCGGCGGTGCAGACCACTCCGCCGACGAGAATGACCGCATCACTGCTGTTAGCGATCAGCTTGTATAACCAGTCCATGATCTCTGCCGTCTCCGCAATCAGGTGGAGGATGGTGTCCTCATCCGCCCCGTTGTCTTCTCCCGGACGAGTTGCCCATCATGCTCGCCGCCGAAGAATGCTACCTCAAGAACCCGGCTATTCGTGCCAGGTATTTTGATGGTAGCCAATGGGCGGATCGGGCTGTCGTCACGGTACTCGCTTCTGACCGGCTGTAGCGGCGTGTGGTGAAAGCGGGTCTTCGTACCGCGACTATGCCAGCCCACCACACTCCGTTCAACGGCATAACCGACGGCGTGCGGGATCTATGACGGCTTCGAGCCGCAGGAGTGGTGCCGCGACTACTTCAACGCCACTGGCCATGGATTCGTGTGAACGTCCGCTGCTCCAGCGCATCGTGAGGAAAAGTGGATCCGGTTTTCGCTAACGTGGCCCTTCGGGTCGGTGACGCCGACCTCCGGTTCCGCACGATGCGCTAGAGCATCGGACCCATTAGTGGACGCCACTTTGGATCCGATGCTCTGGAGGCGCACGCAAAGGCAGTACTGGGCCAGACCTTCGCATCACACCATTCTCAGCACCGCTCCGACCTGAAGTGCTTCCATGATCCTCACAGCGTAAAGTATTCGCGAGGGTGTGAGTCCGCCGGGCCGGGATTGATGTCGATCACGCTCGGCTTCTGACTGCCTGAAGAAAGCCCATAGAGCTCACGGCCTTGATCATGCGAGCTGGCCGTGAAGTAAAGTCTGCCGTCAAGCGTGGCAAAGTCCGTTGGGGAAGAATCGTCCGTTCCCGGATTGATGTCGACCAGCGTGGGCTTCGTCTTGCCGGAAGAGATCCGGTAGAGTTCGTTGCCATGCTCCTTGGAGTTGGCCGAGAAGTAGAGACTGCCCTTGAAGACGGTCAGGTCGAGTGGGGCGGAGTCGGCCGGTCCTGGGTTGATATCGATCAGGATTGGCTCAGTGCTGCCGCGGGGAAGGCGATAGAGCTCGGTACCATGCTCTTCCGTCGAAGCCGTGAAGTACAGGCTTCCCCGAAAGGCGGTAAGATTGGTCGGAAAGGAATAGGCTTGACCTTGGTTGATATCGATTATGGTCGGCGTCCTGCTTGCACCGTCGAGATAAGAGAGCTCCGTCCCGGTCTCTGCACTGAATCCGGCAAAGTAGAGCTTGCCATCAAACCTCTCGAAGCCGCTAAAGTAGTTGGAGAACGATCCTGCCGGACCAGGGGTCATGTCGATCAGAACGGGCTTCGTGCTGCCGGGGGACAGCCGATACAACTCAGTCCCACTCTGCGGCGTATCTGCGGTGAAATAGAGATGCCCCCTGTACTCCGTGAAGTCTCCGAAGATCCCCGGCATCGAACTCTTCTCGCCGGGATTGATGTCGATCACGGTTGGCTTGCTGCTGTCGGCAGAAAGGCGATAGAGTTCCTCCCCCCGCGCCTCCGTGAAGGCGGTGAAGTAGAGGCCCCCCTTATAAGTCACGAAGTTCTTTGGGTCCGACCCCAAAGTATACGGATCGGGCCCGCTTCGGTCGGGATTGATATCGATCAGAGTCGGCACATTGCTCTCAGAAGAGAGACGATAGAGTTCGGTGCCGTTCGCTGCCGTGGTGGCGGCGAAGTAAAGCTGTCCCTTGTAGACGGTGAAATTGTGCGGATATGAGCTCTCCTGGCCGCGCTCGATGTCGATCAATGTGGGTTTGGAGCTTCCGGGAGAGAGGCGATAAAGCTCATGGCCGTGCCCTGGAGCATAGGCCGAAAAATAGACTTGGCCTTTCAGAGCCGTGAAGCCGGTAGGATCCGATCCCTCCTGACCCGGAACGAGATCGATCAAGGTCGCCCGTGTTCCTCTCTGAGGGAGATAATAGAGCTCTGCTCCGTGCTCTTCCGTAGTCGCGTTGAAGTAAAGCAATTGCTTGGACATAAAATATCCTCCTCAACGAATTGACTGAAATCCCTGATGCCCACAAGGGCTGAAATGGATTGTGGCTTGCTGCGGACGGCACCTCCTAAGATCTTCGCGCTCCTAGAACCGTCGAGGGCTGTGCTCATTGTCGAGCGAACCAGCACATCGGATATGCTCCCACACTCGCTCCGGTTCTTTGAGCCTTCCGTCGGCCAAATCACCCCAAATAGAAAGTCAACAATCCTGAAGCGATCTGTTTTCATGCGCTGGACTGCCGATAAGGCAGGCTTGAAGCCAATGATGGTGCTTGCCGTCCCGGCGAGTCAGGTGAGTCGGTAACGGCTGCGATTTGGATGGATTCCGGTGGTGTCGGAGCCATTCTTGCATCGGGCCTTCAGTGAAGCCCTGTCCGAACTCTTTCACGGATCAAGGATTGCTCTTCAATTCAATGTATCACCGGCCGACTGTTGGGCGCTGATTAGGCGCGCCTTGGGGCGGCACGACGCGCGGTGCCCACCACGCCGTCGACTCCGAGGCTTGCTCCCGGATCACGCCGCCGAAGGCCGGATCCGGCGGCGGCAGTTGCCTGCCCTCGATGGTCATTGTGGCGCCGGGGGAGCCCGGCGTGCCGGCCACCGGCTGGGCCTGGGCGATGGAGATGGTCAGGACGCTGGCGGTGATCAGGGAAAGGGTGAGGGCTGCCGCTTTCATGTCCACGCTCCCATGCTCAATGGGAAGGCTCGCGGGGAAGGCCCGTGGGCGATGCCCCTCCTGCCCCGGACCAGCCGTAAAACTGAACTCTACGCTGAACCTTGGGGGCTGCTTGATCGCGTGGGACATCCGCTTGACAGAACTGGACAGGTGGTCGGCGCTTTAAGGATGTCGGCCGTTGCACGACCGTGGTTGGCTGCCACCAAAGAACATTGCTTCCCAAACGATGGAGCAGTTCGGGCGTTAGCGTCCGTGTCGGTTCAGACCCTGAAGGTTCCCTACCTTCACAAAGGTCCGCTTACGCTGGGCGAGCAGACCGAAGCACTGCTTCCGAGAGGCGCCAGAACCTACTGCTGAGCAAAATGGGCCTGTCGAGTTGCGGTGCGGCTGTCCTTAGTTCGAGTCCATCCCTATGCGCCGAGCTGCCTCTTGGAACAGAACCTCGTCCTCTCGTGCGAACCGCATTGCAGTGAGAAAGTCGCGAACACCATAACGAGGGAGTGTCCTATGAATGGCGGTGAGATACTCACGTGCCTGATCAATCCGCCCGGCCAGGGCTAATGATAATGCCGCAATCGCCAGGATATGAGCATGCGCGTTTGGTCGAGTGGCCGCATCCACGCTCCAGCGCGCGGCTTCTTCGAAGTTGCGCTGACGGACGAGAGCCATGGCCCGGGCGCCAAGCATGCCAAACAGCATCGGGTCGAAGGGGCTGAGACGACGCGACTGATCGGATGCCGCGATAGCCGTGCCTGGATTGCCAACCTGAGAATGGACGAACGCCAGCGTATAATGCCCCTGCGCAAAATTGGGGCTCAGGTCGACACTCGTTTCCAACTCGCGAAACGATTGGTCATAGCTACCGCGCAGCCAAAGTGCCCTGCCCATCGCCCAATGGGCAGCCGGGTCGCGATCATCGACCATGAGGCTTTGTCCGGCTGCCTCAAAGGCGCGGTCGACCTCAGGCTGGCGCTCCGCCCAACCCTGAAACGCCTTCTGGAAATGGGTGAAGGACAACCCAGCATAGGCTCGTGCAAAGGTTGGATCGAGCCCGACGGCTATTTCGAAGAAGCGCTGCGCTTGCTCGTTGTCCATCCTGTTGAACCGGTACATATGCCATAGGCCGCGGTGATGGGCCTCCCAGGCATTCAGTGAATTTGGCGGCTTGAGAATGGCGCGATTGCGCTCCACCGCTTCAACTTCGCTGGCAATCGCGGCCACGATCCTGTCGCCGATTTCGTCCAGGACGAGGAAGGCATCATCAACAGAGTGATTGAAGATTTCAGCCCAGACAATCCGTCCGCTTCGCACCTCCGAGAGCTCCACTTGCACCGTCAGGCGACTGCCATCGCGACGTAGCAATCCGCTGACGACATACTCGACATTCAGCATGCGTCCCGCCTCGTGGGGTGGGATGTTCCTGTCATGCAGAGCAAAAGTCGTCCCCTGTGCAATGACGAACAGACTCCGCAACTTGGCAAGTCGAGTGATGACGTCATGGACGAGAGCGTCGGAGATTCCGCCCCGAAAACATGGTGCGCTGGATTGGTCAGTGAATGGCATAACTGCAATGGAGCCGCGGTGGGGTGCGGCGGGCGAGATCTGCACGACTGCTTTAGCCGCCGGCTCCGAGATGATGGTCGCGTGAGCTGAGAGCGGGCGTGCTGGCTGGGTCCTTGTAGATTGCCAAGCGTGGCGGAGAGGAGCGTTATCCAGACTCTCGGCTTCAAACAGCCGGACGATTGCCTCAAGGTGATCCTTCCCTTCCTGAAAACGCTGCTGCCGGGCAAGGACCTGGAGAAGACGCACATGAACCCGCTCGTCCAGTGGGGAGAGCAAGGCCCAGCGGTTCAAGTAATCGAGAGCCTCATCATCAGCGAGGCGCTCAACAAGATGTTCCAGAACATGTATCTGGAAGCTTCGGATGCGACGACGTTGTGCCACGAGCCAGGTGTTGAAGTTCGGGCTGCGATCCAGTTCCAAGCCCTCAAGAAACTCGTCTCCGAAACCGTCAGCGATTCCGCGCAATTGCTCCAAGGAATGGGCGGCGATACCCAAATCTGCGGCTCGGAGCATCTGCAAGGCGTCGACCTGGCATCCATCCAGATCAAGCGCTACAGCATCCGCTTCAGTCCTCACCCTGCACTTTCCGGGCTCATTGACGAGGCGGCGGATCTTGCTGAGGCACCAGCGCAGTTCCCCTCTGGGATCGTTCGGGACGTCCCATAGCAACTCGCAAAGGTGGCTTCGCGTCACGGCATTTGCGGAAAGTGCCAAATAGGCGAACAAGGCCCGCACCTTACGTGATGCCGGCAGCGCTATTGAGACATCGTTGCGCGATATGGTCAAAGGCCCAAGCATCCGCACCACGTAGGACGCGGAACCTCGGAGATCCCCCGAGATGGACGATTCCACGGCCGTTTCCACGCTGCCTACCACGTTCACCTCCACGGGCGGCTGCTACGGTCTCTTCCATGGGGCCTTAAGCCTTCCGGCTCGCCAGAACCAAAGGCCGGCTCGTCAACACCCAGGGAGGCCGGTCATGGCTGATGCCGCTGTCACGATAAACCAGGACCCACAATCCGTCCAACCAGACCTGAATGCTCTCAAAGCCCGCCAGCAGAGTGCCTGGTCGTCCGGAGACTATGCTGTCGTTGGAACCACTCTCCAGATCGTGGGCGAGGAGCTTTGCGAGGCGCTCGACCTTCGCGCAGGTCAACAGGTGCTCGATGTGGCTGCAGGCAACGGAAACGTCTCGCTTGCGGCCGCGCGCAGGTGGTGTGATGTCGTTGCTACGGATTACGTGCCTTCTCTCCTCGATCGGGCACGGGAGAGGGCTCAAGCCGAGGGTCTACCCATCGCCTTCCAGGAGGCGGATGCAGAAGCTCTTCCGTTTGCGGATGAGAGCTTTGATGTGGTGGTTTCCACCTTCGGTGTCATGTTCACTCCAGACCAGGATCAGGCCGCATCGGAACTGCTCCGAGTGTGCAAACGCGGAGGCAGGATCGGGCTCGCGAACTGGACACCGGACGGCTTCATCGGTCAGCTGTTCAAGACGGTTGGCAAGTACATGCCCCCTCCGGCGGGAGTGCGACCGCCCTCTCTCTGGGGCAACCGTGAACGCCTTGATGAGCTGTTCGGCCGGCAAGCCGCGTCGATCCAAGCCAATGAGAGGCACTTTGTATTCCGCTACCGGTCGCCTGAGCACTGGTTGGATGTATTCCGGAACTATTATGGACCGGTTCTCAAGATCTTTGCGGCGCTTGCACCTGATGCCCGAGGAGCTCTCGAGAAAGACCTGCTGCACTTAACCGCGGAGTTCAATCGCTCAGGCGACGACACTATGGTTGTTCCCAGCAAATACCTTGAAGTGGTGATCATTCGTTAGTTCCAAGCTTGGCATTTAATTCCGGAGCAAGGAGCGGAATCTCGGGTCAAAACCGCGCAATTGCTACAATCAGGAAGGTCAGCTTAGACAGTCTAAGCTGACCTAGATGCTATGTCCGAGAAGTGCCATTTGACGACATTCCCGGCCAACGGCGTGCCCCAGGTCAGATCGTCGTCAATGTAACATCCGTGCGGAGGGCTTATGCCGAAGGCTCGCTAGGAACCAGTCTCTTCACGCTTTGCCCTAGAGGAGTAAAATGACCCACTTTGCGGATGACCGCGAGGACGTTTGAAAACTGGTCCGTCTCATGAGGAGGAGCTCGTCATGTCACGACAAGCTGGAGGTCCGGATGACCAAAGCCCGGCTGCGACAAATCCCGAGCCTCAAAGCCGTTACGATTGGTCGGTCGCAAGGGGAACCCTGACATCACCTTCGGTAGCGCGGAACCGCGATCCGATCCTGACCCTCCTGCGTCGGTTCCTTCCCAAGATCGGAACCGTTCTCGAGATTGCCAGCGGGACAGGTGAGCATGCCGTCCACTTCGCCGCCGCATTCCCGCACCTGCAATGGCAGCCGACCGATTATGACCAGCAGGCTCTCAGCAGTATCGCTGCCCATCATGCCGCCTCGGGTTTGTCCAATCTTCTTCCTCCCCTCCTGCTCGATGCCGCGGCTCCGGAATGGTCTGTCGAGCGGGCCGATGCCCTCGTGGCCATCAACATGGTCCATGTTTCTCCCTGGCGTGTGACCCAGGGACTGATGGCAGGGGCAGGTCGGTTACTTCCCTCTGGAGGCGTCCTCTACCTCTACGGGGCGTACAAGGAGAATGGCGCGCATACTGCTCCGAGCAATGAAGCCTTTGACCAGGACCTCAGACTCCGAAATCCAGAGTGGGGTGTACGCGACGTGGGTGAGGTAGCGGACCTCGCCAGAGCCCACGGGCTCGGCCTTGTTGAGCGGGTTCCGATGCCCGCCAACAATCTGAGCCTTATCTTCCGGCGCTGACGTTTCCTGGTTCGAGGCGGTAGAAAGCCGATTACGTCGAGGCTATTCCCATGTTGAGGCCTTTCACAACTGAGCGGCTAATTATCCATCAGTTGCAGATTCAGGATGCTCCGGAACTCACCTGCATCACTGACACTCCGGCCGTCAGCCAGTGGATGGCGTTCATGGAAGGCGGCTTCCCGCTGGAAAAGGCCGAAGCCCTGATTGCCGATCAGGATCGGACGAGGGAGTATTTCTTCTCTGTTCGGCTTACTGACGGAACGTTGATTGGAGCCATGGGAGTCATCGATCATGCGGACGGGACGATCGAGGTCGGCTACTGGTTCGGCATCGACTACCAGGGCAAGGGCTACGCGTCTGAAGCGCTTCGGGGGACGCTGGCGCAGATCGCCGCTAATCCTACGCTGGCACCTCGTCCAATCTTTGCCGAATGTCGACCCGACAATGCCGCCTCCATCCGGCTGCTGACCAAGACCGGCTTCTACGCCACGGGGCGCCCTGGGCCCCGGCCCAACCGGATCGAGTTCAGGCTTCGATGACGGCGCTCGTGTGAGCATGAAGGCAGTCCTGCAATTCGCGAAACGGGAATTCAGGACCCCGGTAGACGCAACCTATGTTGGAACAGCTCGAGTCAGCTCCGGGTCGTGCAAGGAAATTGCTGACCTCTCATAAATGTCCGGTGTGCCCGCATTATACGGACATTCGGTCGGCTTCCGCCCCATGCCCATAAGCGCCATTCTAGGACCAGCCCCAGATGCCGCGCTGCCATCATCGCCCCCTTTCATGAGTGATAGTTGTGGACGTGGGCTGTTCGGAAGCGCACATTTGGCTGCGCGATCCGGGGCAATCGTCTGCATCATTCAACAGGAGACGCCTAACGGAGGACAGAGCCATGCACGCCGTGATCAGAACCTATTCGGGTGAAGGGGCCAAGGAACTCTTCGATCTGCTGGAGACGCGCAAGTCCGATGTCGAGAGCCTGATACGGACGGTCAAGGGATTTGTCGGTTACTCCCTGATCCGCACTGGCGAGGGCGGCGTCTCCGTCACGGTCTGTCAGGACAAGGCGGGCACGGATGAGAGTATGCAAAGAGCCAAGGAATGGATCGGCAAGAATGCGTCGGACATTGGCGTGAGTGCACCGAAAGTGTCGGAAGGTCCAGTCATTCTCCAACTGAAATAGTTGAAGCGGCTACGCGATACCCACACGTCGCGTCACACATCCGGGGAGCTGGACGTGGAGGTTGGCAAGTGGGTTTCCAATCGGCCGATGACTGCGGGCATTCGGGAACGCTGACGGGCTTGGCCATCGTCGCAACTGCCTTAGGAGATGACCAAGACGCCCGCTCATCGCGTCGTCATCCTTGAACGTTACTGGAGGGGCGGGACGGCGAGGATGTCGATGTCGAGGGAGCGCAGGACCTCCTCGGCCACGCTCCCCAGGAGCGCCTTGGCGATGCCCGAGCGGCCGTGCGTCCCCATGATCAGGACATCGGACTTCAGTTGCGCCACAACCCTGGCGATCACCGCGAACGGCGCCCCCTCCTCGATGCGCATCGACCGCCCGGGTGCATCGAGCCCGTTCGCGTCCAGGAACGCGGTCAGCTCCTTGCTGGCCCGGTCACGCTCGTCGGCCACATACCCGTCAATGCTGTCCTGGCTGAGCCCGGCATAGACCAGCTTTCCTTTCGCCAGCGGCTCGAAGGCATGGACGAGCGCAAGCCGGGTCGCGCCGGGCAATCCCAGGGACATGCCAACCCTGATGGCATTCGCGGACGGGTCGGACATGTCGACGGCGGCCAGGGCCGTCCGGTAGGGCTGCTCCACCTCCCGATTCACCATCAGGACCGGGACCGGACCCGTGCGGATCACGCGCTCGATGGTCGTTCCGACAAAGATATCGCGCAGGAGCTGCTTGCGGTGGGTTCCCATAACGACGAGGTCCGCCCGCGCTGATGCGGCGGCGCGCAGGATGCCGTCGAACGGGTCACCCTCCACGATGAGGGCGCGCGACGGGAGGCCGCGCAGCTCAGCGATCGCACCGATCTGCTCGCCCAGAATCCGCTCGGCCTCGCGGCGTTCGAGCGCGACCAGATCCGGCGGCTGGTCATCGTCCACGACGTGCACGAGGGTGAGCTCGGCGCCGCTGTCCTGTGCCAGCAGGCCGGCGCGCCGCAAGGCCCGTTGCGACCGGGTCGAGAAGTCCGTTGCCGCGAGAATATGCATGGGTTCATCTCCCGTGAGTCGGATGGCCCGACCTTTCGTTCATGTCCATTGCAGGGGCGCCAAGCGTGGCCTCACGGCGGCCAAGGTTGAAGCCTCACAGCCTCGACAAGGCGCGAGGAACCGACCACGTCGATTGCCACGATCACCATCAATCGTCGTTCTATTTGGGACGGTGTCATCATATCACCGCCGGTTATGGGTGTGGCGCATCAATCTCGGGGCCTGAAGAACAATAGCTCAGTGCCACCTTCACGACGACCTTTTATCGGACCAGGGAGCGAATACAGGCACCATAATGTCAGCCAGGAGGCAAATTCTCACGCTCCGATCACCAACGGGCGTCAACTTCTAGGCGGCAAGAGCGTCCTGTGGGCGGGCATGCGCATCCACCGCGTGAGCCGCGACCAGAGGATCGGATTCGGTTATTCCTCGAAGCTCAATGCCGAATGGGAGTTCCTCACCATGCTGCGGGACAAGGCACGCCAGGCCGCAAAGGATTTCCTGGCTACGGACGCACGGACCATCTGGACGCGCTTCCCCCTCGCCATCGACTGGCTGCCCGAGAGCGTGTGACCCGTGGGCCTCCTCATCTGGCTCGCGTTCCGCGGCTGGAGCGTGCTGCTGCTCGCAAGCTGGACGCAGATCTTCATGGGCAGTGCCGCGCGCTTCCTTCAGCAAGTTCATGAACGACAGCGGCTCGGTCACGGCGATCGCTGACGTCATGACGGCCCGGCTCGGCAGGGATCGGACTATTCTCGCGGTCGTGCCGGGTCCGACGGCCTACCACCGGCCTCTGCGGCGGACCCAATGGCCGGACACCCAGACCCAGCGGCCGCGGCGGGGGAGGCCCTCCCGGACGGGTGGGGCGCGGCGGACGACGTTCGGGACGGGGCTGGGCGTCCGCGTCGGTCGATACGATCGTGCCGAGCGGGATAGACACCGCCGCGCCGAGCAATCCGGTCAGCCTGCCCGGATGGAATCCCACGTTGGCTTTGGCCTCATCCAGATGGCAGGCCTATGTGAGCAACCAGCGGCGTCTCCCGCGATCGCGCCCGCTCCGAAACAGCTATCTGTCGTGCCCTACAAGGGGCCACTCGTGAAAATGCCCTGACCTACAACAGATCTCCCGGTCCGGACATATTGCTCCGATCTTGCAATGCGATCCGATGAAGCCGCTAGCGACCGATAACGCGGTCGACCTTCTCGAGAGGATCGAGGAATCGTCATCCCGACCATGCGCTGGATCAGCCTGATCTCCTCCTGCAAATCGATGAGGCGCTGAAGCAATTCGGCATCCGTCATTTGCCCGATTGAGCACTCGTCACATTGCCCTAGAGCCCGGATTTTCTTCAGGATGGCTGGGCCGATGGACGGCGTTGAGAGCCATTGAGCATCAGTGATCTTAGCCACCTCTTGCAGGTTGGGACAGCGCCCTTCAAACTCGTTGCGGATTGCACATTGCAGCCTTGGCGAAAACTGGCTTAGGGGAAAAGGTTCATCCAGCGACATGTGTTCTGTTCCCAGCTCAAGAGAGCCTGTATCGCAAGTTCTGATCGTGTCTCCCCGAAGGCAGAATAAAGGCCAAGCTTAGGCATTCTCGCCCAACTATACTTTTGGGTGCGGAGCCGTTCGATCGAGCTCAGCGTCGATGCGGGGTGGGCAGAGAAGCGGTCGCCACCCGCGGATCTGTGCGTCAGAGCAAAAGCGTGGCGGATCTTCGAAGAGGCGCCAATGGCCGACACCTGCCTTAAAGTTGGCGGTCCAAAACCCCACAGGCTCTGGGCGCTCGGGTGGTGTCTCGTCCTCGATCAACCAGAGGATGACGGGCGTGCCGTCACGCGGCGCAGCGCTCATCAGGGACCAGCCCTCTCCAGATTCGTTCTCACCATGGCGCGCCGGATCTTACGGACTACTGCGGCGTTTGTATCACCTATGGATTTCACGCGTTGGCGACCAAAAAGCGCTCCTGCCCCTGGACGTCGTGCCCGGATCGGTGACAGCAACGCTGAGATCGACCGCTTCGAGAATCACGCTGCCGCTATCCTGGTCCTTGCGCTCACGCTGTCCGGCGTGAGCTATGCGATCCTGATGCAGGTCCTGTGCTGAGACCCTCCGGCTCACTCTTACCGCTCAAACGGGCTTCCAGGGCCGCGGATCCGACCGTCTTGCCTGCCTCTTGCGATTATGGACCACGGCGGCCGATCCGAGCACCAGTGCACCACCCACACAACCTGAGATCAATTGCGGGATGAAGTGCGCGAGCAAGTCTCGGGAGGGAAGCCCCGTGTGATCATGCAGAAGATGGTACGCCGTGGCCATCATCATGCCCAGCACGCCTCCGAGAACGACCACTATGGCAGTACTCCACCGATCCACTGACGCGGGTCTCATCTTGGTTCTTCCTCATCAACGCGCGACTGATCCCCTTGCACAACGTTGATTGATAAACCGGAAGAAGCCGTCGGCGAACTGCGAAGGTTGGTTAGTACCGATAGCTCGCACGGCGACCGCAGGAGCGCCACCGCTCTTCCTTATGCGCGCCGCTTGCTCCTATTTTGCGCGACTATGCAGCGGTCGCTATGCCCCCAATAGAGGCCGACGGCCTCTAAACCTAATCCGTGATGACCTGGATAATCTTGCGGTTCTCGGGATCGACGACCGCGATCGCATTGCCTGCCCGAAAGAACTTGTACCGCGTTACGCTCGGCACTTCCGTTACCGTATCCTGGGGCAGGCTCCACAATTCCACTTCGTCCGGAACGACGGATCCGACCGCGATGGGCGCGCCGGCCTGTGCCTCCGGCATCTTCTCCCGCTGCAAGTGCTGCCTGATGGTCGCCTGCTTGTCCGGCGGCAGCAGCACCGGTGCGGTTTCAACCGGCGTGCCGCCTGTCTGCGCCAGTGCCACCTGCGCCATGAGCATGGCGGCGACAAGGATCACGCCGGAACGCGCGATCACGGCCCGCGCCTGTCCTCGTCACGCAGGCTGTCCTTCAGCCCGCCGACCGCATTCTGGATCCGGCCCTCGGCCTGATCCATCTTGCCCTCGGCGCGCAGCTTGCTGTCGCCAAACATCCGTCCGAAGAACTCCTTCACGCGTCCACTCAAGGTCTTGGCGCTTCCTTCGATACGATCTTGATCCATGTTGTCTCTCCTGCAAAAACTCGATCTGGAAACGTATGGCGGGCGGTGCCGTTCCGCCGTGCGGCGTCGTGCTCTTAACAGCTCCACACTCCTGCCGCATGGAGCCTCTAGGACCTCCGGCCCATCAGAAGAGCGCAAGGAGGTTGACCGATGCGCACCTACAACCTATTCCGGCGCAAGGATGAAGCGGATCTGTACTGTGCTGTCCCCGAGAACGTCCCCGTCCCGGTCTTCGTGACGGAGGAGCTATGGGAATATGCCCGCTCGCTCGACATCGGCACCCTGTCCGGGTTCGACGCCGAGGCCGCCCATGTTTCTGCGGAAGCCAACGGCTTCTACCTGTTTCATTCGGCATCCTAGACGGGATTTCCATGACCGGTCCCTGTCCTGCCTGCGGAAGGCATAAAAAGGGCGACAGATTTCGTCCGGCAAGCCGACGAGACATCTTGAGCAGACGTGGCGGAGGGAGATCGTCTCCCTTCGCCGTTCGTTGCCTGTTCGATGACTTCAATCACACAGCGGGTTTCAGGCTCAACCAGCACAACTTCATCTCCGATCACCACATACCGATAGCTGCGAAGCTCCGGCGCCTCCGTGATGATGGTCTGCGGAACGACCATGATCTCGACGTCCTCTGGCGGCGTCACGCCTTCGCGGATCTCGATCTTGGTGGATGAGGCCTGGCGCTTAGATCCAGTGGTCTCCATCGAGGTCTTGAACCTCTCGCGCTGCTCGCTGCTTAGGCTGGTCGATGCCGACTTGCGCGCTTCACCCGACTTGTGGATCACCTCTACGATCTTCTTCATCCTTGGCTCGACGATCGCGATCTCATCGCGCACCACTACATACTGGCAGTTCCGTACTGCGGCATGATGCGGAAGAGTTCCGCGGACAGTGGCGCAGGACGAGTCTCGTCCGTAGATCCTTATGTGCCCCCGAGGGGAAGCGGAAGTAAAACCACACGGCATGCGAGATCACTTCAGCCGGGAAGCACCGGCGGGTATTGCGAGGGAGACGGGGCGACGTCACCCTCTACATTGCCCCTACCCGGCACCCTCCGATGAGCCTGATGGTACTCCCCCAGAACCGTTCACCTGCCGCACTCGAGACACGAACCTGTGATCCTCTCGTTGGTATCAGCCTTGTGAGTAGCGTCGAGCCGCACCTCGATCAAGAACGGCGGCCTTGTGGCTGATGTCTCCATCAGGGGCGTTATGTGGGCAACCGTGGGCCCACGGTCTCTCGGGAGGTTGAAATGCCGGCTCCAATCACAATCAGGTACGACCTTGACTCAGGAACGCTCGTTCAGCGGGGGAGTCAAAGCTCCGGTGCATCGGGGGCGGCCGAGCAGGACAATTTCCTCGGAAGCCTGATTGCGTTGTCGGATGCGACCTTCGCGGCAGGGGACACTCAGCTAACTATCAATGTCGAATTCGTTGATCGGGAAAGCGGCGTCAAGCAATCCCTGCGGCTGAAGGACCTGGGTGTCGGTTCGCCCTACAATCCCTCATCATTTGTGGGCACCACACTCGGGGAGCCGCCCCCGGCCGTATTCCCAAACAATCATAAGTTCGCGCCCGGATTGAGCTTCGGCGGCCCGAACCTTCCTGCCGGTGCGGAGCTTACTGTAGGTATGACACTCACAGGGGTGCTGGGTGCAGCCCTTCCTCCCCCGACTATGACGGCAAACCCCATCACTGATTTTGCCGCACCTAATATTGTTTCATCAGACCCGAACGCCTTTGAGTACGTGATGCTGCCCGACCTTGTCGACGGGAACCAGGAAGCTACGTTCAGCGGGTTCACGTTTACCCTCACAGCCGCTCTTCCGGTGGGCGTGTCCAGTTTCTCGCTGGATCAGATGCAATTCAACCTGGGCAGCGCCCAGGTTGACTTACTTCGGGACGCCCTGCCCTTGCATGACATCCGCTTTGGCACTGACGCCCGAAACAACTTCACAGCCGCGGACGCGCCGGCAATTTTCTTTGGTGAGGGCGGCAACGACAGTCTCACAGGCGGCAGGTTCGCCGATATTCTCTTTGGGCAGGAGGGTCATGATCGACTGTCAGGCGGCTTTGCCAACGACCGCCTGTTCGGCGGCGATGGTAACGACCGGATCAACGGCGGGGGAGACGATGACGAGATCCGGTGCGGGACAGGCAATGACCGAGCCGATGGTGACGCAGGCGATGATCGGCTCTTTGGGGGCTCAGGCCATGATCGCCTGAATGGTGGTGAGGGCGATGACCGGCTGCGAGGAGACAGCGGAAATGATCGCCTCGATGGCGGACTGGGTGCGGACGTTCTGACAGGTGGGTCAGGCTTCGACCGGTTTACCTTCAGCACAGCCCTGAGCCCAGAGAATGTCGACACGATCAACGACCTCCGGGGCTCTGATACGATTGTACTGGACAACGATGTGTTCACGGGCTTGGCCGCCGGGGTGCTGCGGGGCAGCGCGTTCCGTGTGGGCACGGCCGCTGCCGACGGCAGCGACCGGATTATCTACGACACGGTCTCGGGTGCCTTGTATTTTGACCCCGATGGTGTTGGAGGGGCAGGCCAGACCCATTTTGCAACGATTGCCGGAAGCCCCAACAATGTCGCCGCAAGAGACTTCCTGGTAATCCTGTAAAGTGGGAATCGACCTGTTGCGGGTGTGCTCGTCCAAAGTCCTGAGAGACGTGTGGTCTCTCAGGACATGGAACAAACGCCGGTTGAACTCCGTCGCAAATCGGGAATGGAGACGAGAAGGGATAACGTGTTTGCAGAGAACTCGTGCGACTAACAGAGCAAAGTGCTCGGCGAGGGATAGCGGCCGCTTACAGGTATGCTTCTCCTATCGTTTCCACATCGTGTGGATCATCTCGATGTTGCCTAGGATCACACGAGCCATGGTTGCGCAAGTGATGGCGCCGCTTTGAGGCCGATGGAAAAGCGCCTGGTGGATCATAGCCGTCGTCCCAACCGTTTGGCGCCCAGAAAGCTGGGATGTGTTCGCCTGATCAGATGCGCCGCAAACGGCTTGTGTCATTACCCACGCTGGCAAACGAAGGATCATGACCTCATTGGACGACAGCTTCGCGCAGGATCGGTGGGCTATTGTCGGACAAGCGGGGAGGAATCACGTAGGAACCTGCGACGAGGTGTTTGGACCTCTTCCACCTTCGATGTGAGTGCTCAGCCGCCCGCAATCCGCCGCGCGAGATCGATCATATGCGCCTCTGCCCGATATTTTCACCTCGTATCGTGCTCGCTCTCATAGGGCTTATCCTCGGTGCACCCGTTCGGGCCCAACCACAAACTGATTTCTATATCACAAGCCGCGCGTGCCTTGCCGCTGGCCTCCTCTCTCCCGCCGAGTGCCGTAATGCTTTTGCCAATGCGGAGGCCGAATTCGAGGACAGTGTCCCGGTCTTTGATGAGCAGTCCGCATGCGAGCGCCATTTTCCCCGCTGCACCATAAGTTTTGCCACACCTTCCGACCCCACCGCTCTTCGCTTTAGCCCAGCGATGAAGGGGATACAGGTGACCGTGAATTCAAAGGATCGGACAGTGGTTCCGGTTCTCGGCGGCAGCCATCCGGCAATCCAATTCAGCGCTCGCACGGTCCTGGAACGCCGGGACACCCGCTCGCCGACCCGATACCAGGAAGCACAAACCCGGTGGGCGGCCGCACAGAGGCCTCAGGAGCAGCCGACGAGCGATCCGTCGACGTGGGCCCTCAGAGGCAGGGTCGATATCGGCCGAGACGATGCCCCGGCGCAACCGTCGTCCCCGCCTCTGGCAACAAAACTTCTCGAGTGGTGCCAGCAGTTCTGTGAAGCGATTACGATGCGAGCTGATCGAAGCCACGAATCGTCGCCGGCGCATCCCGGACTTTTCGCTCCTCATCTCGACACCGTTGCGCAATTCGGCGACCCCCTGGCAACTCGTCACTTTCGCCCGCTGGCAGGAACACGCCGGATCGTCCCACCCCGCTTCGTTCACGCGTCAGAGGGATGAGCGGGTCGCCGACGAGCAAGGTTGGTCTCACATCGAACCAACACTCCCTGATCGTGTCCTACCGCCTGACGCCTGCGAGGCAGATTTCACTCGCAAGCCGGCAAGCAAGATCACTTCAGGACCAACGCATAGCGTGCAGTGGGAGGCGAACCGCTGGCAAGCCGGACAACCCGGGGGCGCCCTGAGTCGAATAGTTCCACTATGCGTTTCAGCAACTCTCTGGTCCGAGGATTCATGACGAGGCCACCTGCGGTGTCGAGCGAGTTTGCCGGGGCTTAGCTCGTCGCCCCCAAGTCTTGCCAGTTTCCAGGGTGGTCACAATCCGCCATTTCAAAAATCTCAGGAGCAATGGCTCTCAGGGCTAGAGTGTCCTCGGCACACTTGTCGACCTCTGGGTGGGCTGAGACCTTCAACGAGAGATCGAAAGCGATCTCGTCGATATCAGCGGCGCCGCTTCGTCCTTGTCCTTCCGCGGCGTTGACCAGGATGACCGCCTTTTGGGCATTCCCTAACAATAGCGCTGGGGTGCACTGACAAGTATGGAATCAGGCACCCTCTTGAGCCCTCACTTCGTAGGGCGCGCCGCTGCCGCGCCGGCGGCTGCATATCCATCGACAGAACCGGCATCGCCTGTGCTGTAGCGTTGGATAACGGCAGCTGTGCGCTGCCCATCACCTGGGATATGATTGTTCATGACGTAGGGCGGCCAGGGATCGGCCGTATGAACCGTCTTGTTCCACGCCTGCGCATCGCCTGCCCGGAGGGTGATCGTATCGCGATGCTCCAGATAATCGACACATCCTCCAAGCACCGACAGCATCAGAAAGCCAGCTGACGCCTGAATCCAACGCCTAGTGTTTGACGACTTTTCTGCTGACATTTCGCTTTCCAGATTTGAGCTCGACGATGTGACCATAGGGACCGATCACTCCGGCACCGTCAGCGAATCGCTTCTGCGTGTCACTGTCGATCTCCATGGCACCGAGAAGGAAGAACTCCGGGTCATTGCTAGGCTTGGCGCCATCAAGTCGCGTGCGTATCGGCTGGCCTGGCTTCGCAGGCCTCACCAGATGTGGGGTCACGATGATCACCAGGTCGGTCTCTTCCTCCTGAAAGGAGGAGGAACTGAAAAGCGTGCCGATAATTGGCAACTGACCGAGCCAGGGGATCTGCTCGCGATTCTTGGTGTGGACGCTCTGCAGGAGCCCGGCCATGGCGAAGCTCTGTCCGTCTCGCACCTCGATCGATGTGCTGGCACGCCGGGTGATGAAGCCAGGAATCGAAATCGCTCCCGTGCTCACCCTGATCGACTCGTCGACCTGACTGACTTCGGGCTCAAGCTTGAGATTGATCAAGCCGTTATCGAGCACCACCGGGGTGAAGTTCAGGCGGACGCCGTATTCCTTGTAAGTCACAGTGATGTTGTTGTCGTCAGAGGCAACCGGGATCGGAACCTCGCCGCCGGCCAGGAAGCTTGCCTTCTCGCCGGACAGCGCAATGAGATTGGGCTCCGCCAGGCGGCGGGCGAGACCCTTGTCCTCAAGTGCCTGGACTAGAATATCCGCGCTGATGCCTCCTCCGAGAACCTGCGCCAGAACGGTCCCAAATGGGACGCTTCCACTAGGAAGAAGCGGATTGAAGCTGATGACTCCGCTGTTCGAGGTGGGGAGGAAGCCGCCTGTCGTGACCCCGCGTCCGCTCTTGTCATTGGCACGGCGGGCCGACCAGCTGACGCCGAGTTCGCGGCCCGCATTCCGGTTCGCCTCGATGAAGCGTACCTCTAGCAAGACCTGCTGGCCGCCTGTGACGCGTAAAGCATTGATGACTCCATCAGATCCATACTGTTCCGCAATCTCAAGCGCCTTGCGTAACATGATGGCGTCAGGAACCGTGCCGCTCAGCCGAAGTCGGCCATTGACCGTTTCGACCTTGATATTCGCCTTGGGGATGGCCTCTTGGATCGCCATAGCAAGATCGGGCGTATCTGCGCCGACTTCCACATTGACGATGCCCAACAGTTGGTCGCTTCCGTCATAGACGGCGACATTGGTACGCCCTTCCGTCTTTCCCAAAACGTAGAAGGAGCGTCCGGTGAGCGGAACGGCAGTCGCAATATCAGAATTTCCGACAACGACGCGCCCGACATCGGACACAGTCGTGGCGGTCAGGAACTGTCCCTGGGCAACGTTGATCTCGCCGGTGGCCCGCCCCTTGTTGAATCGCAGCAGCTTTTCTTGCGCCTGTGCAGAGAAGGTCGGCAGGACGAGCAATCCAGCAACCATCGTGAACACGATCCCGCTCAGCGCAGCACGAAGGCGCGCAAGGCCATAGTTCACTCGCATCTTGGAAAGCCCGCCCCTGCCGGTATTCGTGTTCTCTAGGTCACCTCCCAGGAAATACTTCCTCGATCAGCTGACCTAGACGTCAATATATGAAAGACCATCATGGTTAACGTCACGTAAAGGACTGTTCGACTAAGTTACGTAGAACAGGTTTTCCAATCTCCTCGCGATGACGATGCGCGGCGGGACATCTGGAGGCAAGTTCTGGTGCACTTCGTGGCCCTGGCTGGCGCCGAAAGCGGCATACAAGGCCTGCAAATGGCCGAGCAAGCATGGGCCTCGTGGAGAATCAACGAGATTCCGGATCACCCGGAACAAAATGACGTGGGGGCAGATGGCGATGAGATTGATTGGACGGACCGCCGCGATTGGTCTGCTTGTCTGTGCTGTTCCCTTGCTTGGAGCCTGCAATAGCACCGGTGGCACTCTCTCGGCCTTCGGCAACGGTGCAGCCGAATTGGCTCTGCCGGACTCGGTCGATCCCTACCCTGATGGAGAAGTTCTCCAAGTCGCTCAGCTGCAGTTTTCCGAGGGCAATTATGGCCACGCGGCCCGCTACTACGAGCGCGCTGTCGAAATTTCGCCCAATGATCCGGAGGCCTGGCTCGGTCTTGCCGCCTCCTACGATCGTGTTCGTCGGTTCGATCTCTCAGACCGCGCCTATCGGGAGGCTGGTCGATTGATTGGCGATCGAGCGGAGTATTACAATAATGTCGGCTATTCGTTCTTGCTCCGGGGCGACCCGGTCAAAGCCCGTGCAAACTTTCTAAAAGCTCACGAGATCGATCCGACAAGCGTCACCGTCAACAATAATCTCGAACTCCTGCGTGACGGCTTGAGAAAGTCCCGGTAGAACTGCGAGTTGCAGGTTCGAAAGTAGTCCCCTCGGAGCATCCCCTCGGCAGCACGTTGGCATCCGCCCGGCCTGCTCCAAGCTCATAGACCATTTGGCTGAAGCACGGCCGCTCAAGGCTCTAGGCCATCAGGCTGAATGGACTGTTCCTGCGTCCCATTCTCTTATCAAGACGACACACCCGTATGGGCTTGTGGGGGGCTGTATCGGAGATGCAGCTGTTCAATGGACTAGTCGAGGAGAGAATACCATGAAGTCCCTTGCGACCCGCTTCATCAAGAATGAATCCGGCGCCACTGCCATCGAGTATGGCCTCATCGCAGGCCTGATGGCAGTCTTGGTTATTACTGCAATATCAACGTTCGGCAATGGGCTCAAGGAGACGTTCACTGAGCTTGGAGGCAAACTTTCCTCCACAGCGACGGAGGTGAAGAACAGCACCGGAACCGGTGGAACTGGTGGAACGGGCGGAACTGGCACACCTTAGCTAATCGTGGCCGAGGTAGATGCAGAGGGGCGCACCCCCTCTGCTCTGGCCAAAGTCAGGCGCTGATTATCCATCCACGCGCAATAACGTCATGACGATTTCCGCCCTGTTTTCGCTGGCAGCCAGCCTGTGCTTCGTGTCCGCGACGCTCTGGGCCGGTGCCATGGATCTGACGACGATGAAGATCCGGAATGAACTTGTTCTGTTTCTTCTCGGCGCCTATGCCGCTTTCGCTCCCCTTGCGGGTTTCGGAGCGGTTGAGATCGGCCTCAATGCCGCCGCCGCTCTGGCCGTCCTGGCCGGGATGTTCATCTTCTTCGGCCTCGGCTGGATCGGTGGCGGCGATGCCAAGCTGGCCGCTGTCGTCGTGCTGTGGCTCGGGGCGGATCGGGCCTTGCCCTTTGCCTTGTACATGGCCGTCGCCGGGAGCGTGCTGACGCTTCTGCTGCTTCAGTTCCGTGCGATAGCGCTGCCGGCAGGGTTTCGCCGCATCCCATGGGTGACGCAGCTTCACGCCCGCAATTCGGGCGTGCCCTACGGCGTCGCGATTGCGGTAGCGGCGCTGCTGATTTTTCCAGGGACGCCCTGGCTGAAGGCTCTGTCATAGACCGGCTCTCAGCAGATCATGGCGGGCCATCGGCATCCGACCACAGACGAGGCTTTGAACCATGCTGCGTGTCTTCATTCTGATCGTTGCCATCGGTGCAGGTAGTCTTGCGGGCTGGCTCGCTCTGTCGATGCAGCCCGGCGTCGCCGTTACCACAATCGAGACACCCTCTCCTCCTCAACAGATGACGGAGGTCCTGGTCGCAGCCGCCGACTTGGAGCAAGGGAGGCTCCTGGACGAAAAGGGTGTTCGCTGGCAATCCTGGCCCCTCAGCGCCGTCAGCTCTGGATTTGTAACTCGAACCGCGCAGCCCGAGGCAGTCAAAAAAATGGCGGGCATGATGGTGCGAAGCCACTTCATCTCCGGCGAACCGATCCGGGAGGACAAACTGTCCCGTGGATCAAATCTGCTCGCGGCCATGCTGTCGCCAGGCAGGCGCGCGGTTGCGATCAGGATTTCCGTGGAAAGCACGGCCGGCGGCTTCATCCTTCCCAATGACAGGGTTGACGTGATCCAGACTGTTGCACGCCCTGGTCAGGGGCAAACCGAGAACCTGAGCCGCACCCTTCTCACCAACATTCGAGTCCTTGCCGTCGACCAGAAGGTTGATGAAACCAAAGGCCAAGCGGTGGTCGGCAAGACGGCAACCCTGGAGCTCAGCCCGGATCAGGCCGAGGCGATCGCAGCGGGGCAGGCTGCGGGTATTCTCTCTTTGGCGCTACGCTCGTCCTCCGACAATTCGGAAGAGCCGACGCTTCAGCGTCCGAGCAATGTGTCCGTGCGCTTCCTACGCGCCGGACAGAGCGAAATCGTGAAATTCTGAAGGACTGGTGAGCGGAGACTTGTCGATGACGGACTTGACGTTCGACGTGGCCAACGGTTCTTCACGGCAGATTGCGGACGCCGATAGCCGGGATGAGCATACGTTCCGTGCGGAGAACGGCGCTCATGTGTCCAGCACTCCTCGCCCGGCGCTCAGGATTCCGAGAATCGCCGTTCAAGCCTTCTGCGACACCCCGGATATTGCCGCGGCCCTGGAAAGCGCCGCGAAAGACCGGCTGATGCATCGTGCCCGTGTCAGCTGCCATATGGGGGGTATCACCGCTGCCATCAGGCAGTATCAGCAGACGCCGACACCCAACCTCGTGATCATCGAGAGCGGCTCCGCGGGTGACGCCTTTCTGACGCACTTGGATCAACTCGCGCAGGTCTGCGATGCCGGCACGCGCGTTCTGGCGATCGGCTATACGAACGACATCACCTTTTACCGCGAACTCCTCAAGCGAGGGGTCAGCGACTACCTATTGGCTCCGGTTTCCCCTGTTGATCTCATTGCCTCGATTTCAAGAATTTTCGAAGAGCAGAGTTCGAGCAAGCTCGGAAGAAGCTATGCCTTCATCGGCGCGAAGGGCGGGGTCGGCTCATCCACGATAGCCCATAACGTTGCTTGGACAATCGCGCATCAACTCAGCTGCGATGTTGTTCTGGCGGATATGGATCTGCCCTTCGGGACGGCGGCTCTCAACTTCAATCTTGACGTTGATCAGGGTATTGCCGACGCCATTCAAGATACAGGCCGGCTCGACGAGGTCCTTCTCGACCGTCTGCTGCTGAAGCATGATAATCACTTGAGCTTGCTGGCCGCTCCCGCTCATCTGGAGAGACCCTATGATCTGCCTTCGAATGTCATGGAGCCTCTGCTCGAGGTCGCGCAGGCGAACGTGCCGTTCATGGTCTTGGATGTGCCTCACCAGTGGACCTCATGGACCAGGAACGTACTTGTCGCAGCCGATGACATTGTTATCACAGCGTCCCCGGACCTCGCCAATTTGCGCAATGCCAAGAACCTGGTCCATGTTCTAAAACAAGCGCGCCCTCACGACCCACCGCCGAAGCTCGTCCTCAACCAGGTGGGAATGCCGAAGCGGCCGGAAATTTCACCAAAGGAGTTCGCCAAGTCCCTGCAGATCGAGCCGCTTGCTTGCATTGCATTCGACGCGAGCCTGTTCGGCAATGCCGCGAACAAGGGGAAAGTGGTTGCAGAAACCTCCGGAAAGAGCGCTGCCGCCAAGGCGTTTGCGAACATTGCTGACGCTCTCTCCGGTCGGCACGGATTGAATCGCTCAAGGAAGCGATTGCTCGGACTAGGTTCTTTGATCGGCAAGGTAAAGACGATGTAGCGCGATAAGCAGCGGAGGCTTTTGGACCACATGATGAGCGCGCAGAAAAGCAGCAGACTCGATCGATCCAGGGCCAGACTTGCGGCTCTGATGGAGAACGAGCGTGGACTGTCGGCGATTGAGTTTGCATTGATCGTTCCGCTCTTTGTGATCGGCTTCGTAATGACAGCTGACATCGGCCTTGCCGCCCACCAGCGTATGACGATCGACCACGTCCTGCGTGCCGGGGCCCAGAGCGCCATGATGGATCCGGGAGCCAGCACAGTTCAGACGGTTCTCGAGACCGTTGCAGGGGATACGTTCGCGATCGGCAGCTCCACACCAAGCGGAGGCAAACCGCCTTTGACGTTCACGATTGAGCGCTACTGCGTCTGTCCGAGCAACCAGGGCGCCAAGGTGCTCTGTTCGACCATTTGCACGGGAACGGCTCCGGCCACCTTGGCCTTCTACTCTCTTTCCGGCTCCAGCACCTATACAGGCATGCTCATTCCGAATCTCAGGTTCAGTCCAACTCTCGAGGTGGAGGTCCGTTGACCAGGACATCAGGTCCATTCCTGCGCTTGTCCAACTGCGAGAGCGGATCGACCGCTGCCGAGTTCGCGCTTATTGCGCTGCCTATGCTCCTCCTCATCCTCGGCATCATCGAATTCGGCAGAGGGCTTTATCTCTACAACAGGATGTCTTTTGCAGTGGATCGCGCAGTCCGCATCGGCATAACTCATCCCGAGGCCACCGACCAGCAATTGACCGACGAGGTTCTCGCTGAGTTCGTGACATCCGGAGCAGCGTCAGGTTCAGGGACCTTGAGTGACGTGCGCCCAACCGTCGAGATTACCTTTGTCGATGTTCCGAGTGGCCTCGACTTCAAGGTGCTCTCGGCACGGATGTTGTTCAAGCCATTGATCCCGGACCTGCTTGATAAACAATTCACCCTCGGCGTCACACGACGTATTCCGAAGATCACCTGAGGAATCTGCCTCGGTCAGGTACAAGCTAGATGTTCATTTGCTGGTTGTCGGGGCCGCTGGTGCCGAAAGCGGCCTGCATGAACCGTCGCAGAAATAAACCTGCTGCACAGCTCCCTGATGAACTGTCGTCAGCTGACGCGCGTTCCCGACGACGCTCACGGTCGTGTTGAGGATCTCCCGCCCCTCTCCGTCGAGGACGATCATGTTCGTCGTTCCAACGGATTTTCCCGTCAGGATCAGGGTATATTCGTCGTTCAGTGTCCCGTCGACAACGGCCGGGTTTCCGAGAATGATCGTGCGGGCGGGCTGATCAAACGACAGCAGTTTGGCAAAATCGATCACGACACGCAGGCTAGAGGCATCTGGACTGACCAGCGAGCTTGATCCTTTTCGTGGAGCCGAGATACGGTCGGCCAGCTCGTCGGCGCGCGCCTGTGTGGAGGCGGCTCCAGCAACCACCAGAACGGTCGCGATAACGGCCCTCCAAGACGCACTCAACATCTGAAACTCCCGTTCAGTCACCAGCCTATTCAAACCATGTCTGCCAGCGAGCAGGCAATTAGACCATTTAGCCGATAGAACCCACCCGTCATCTAGGCCATGCGGCCGAATGGACCGGTGGTTACAACGGGCTTTAATGAGCATCTTGCGGTGTCGGGCGGCCGCGCCTTCCGGCAGAGCGGAGGACAGGGCAAGCGAGGACTTCAGTGATGTTTGGCAAGAGAGTTCTGCAGGACGAGCACGTGACACGGGCACCTGTACCTCTGGTCGTTCCCCAGGCTGAGATATCCTCTCACAAGACCAACACTAGAATCCTGCAGGCTCCATCCAACATTGTCCCTCCCAACGCAGAAACAGGATATGGCGTTCGCCCATCGGCATCGCGCAAAACCGAAGAGTACTACTCCCTCAAGGCTCAAGTGTTCGCCGCTCTCATCGAGGCTATCGATGTTGCTCAGCTCGGCAAATTGGATGTCGACCAAGCCAGGGAGGCGATCGGGGACGTTGTCCGGGACATCGTAACTGCCAAGAAGTTCGTATTGTCCATCGTTGAGCAAGATGACCTCCTCCAGGACATCTGCAATGATGTTCTCGGTTATGGCCCGCTCGAACCTCTGCTGGCCCGAGATGATATTGCCGACATTATGGTTAACGGAGCGGATACCGTCTATATTGAAGTGGCGGGCAAGGTTCAGAAGACGGACATTCAGTTTCGCGACAATGCTCAACTCCTGCACATCTGTCAGCGGATCGTCAGCCAAGTCGGCCGGCGGGTGGATGAATCAAGTCCGATCTGCGACGCTCGCCTCTCGGACGGATCCCGTGTCAATGTCATCGCCCCTCCCCTGGCCATTGATGGTCCGACGCTCACGATCCGCAAGTTCAAGAAGGACAAACTTACGCTCAACCAACTCGTGAATTTCGGCACCATCTCGCCTGAGGGCGCTACGGTGCTCGAGATCATTGGCCGCGTCCGCTGCAACGTCATTGTGTCGGGCGGTACGGGCTCCGGAAAAACGACGCTTCTGAATTGCCTGACCCGCTATATCGAACCTGGGGAACGTGTAGTGACCTGCGAGGACGCTGCCGAACTTCAGTTGCAGCAGCCGCACGTCGTGCGGCTGGAGACACGCCCACCGAACATCGAGGGAGAAGGACAGATTACCATGCGTGATCTGGTCAAGAACTGTCTGCGCATGCGTCCCGAGCGTATCATCGTCGGAGAAGTGCGTGGCCCTGAGGCCTTTGACCTGCTGCAGGCCATGAACACCGGCCATGACGGCTCCATGGGAACCCTGCACGCAAACTCACCGAGGGAAGCCATCTCCCGCGTGGAGTCGATGATCACGATGGGCGGCTTCAGTCTTCCGTCAAGGACAATTCGGGAAATGATCGTGTCGTCTGTCGATGTGATTATTCAAGCGGCACGTTTGCGTGACGGCTCACGGCGCATCACGCATATCACCGAGGTTCTCGGGCTCGAAGGAGATGTGATCATCACGCAGGATCTCTTTCTCTACGATATTCTTGGCGAGGATGCACAGGGCAACATCCTGGGCCGGCATCGCTCCACAGGCATCGGGCGGCCCCGGTTCTGGGACCGGGCGCGGTACTATGGAGAAGAGAAGCGTCTCGCCACAGCACTCGACGCGGCTGAGGCATCCAACAAATAGGCTCTCTCCTGAAGTGTGGTGAAGGATGCTGGCCCCGGAATTTACTCCCCTCGTGATCGCTTTGCTGGCGACCTTCTGCGCCGGCGGGATCGTCATTGCCCTCTTCTACTCTTACATCGAGCGGCGCTCGGAGAGCCATAAACGCCTCGCGACGATTGCAGCCCTCGGGAACCCACGAGAGGTCTCCGGCCAATCGTTCAACTCACGCAAGAAGAGCATTGAGAGCACCCTGCGCGAGATCGAAGACGCACAAAAAGCCCAGAAGGCGGCAAAGCCAACGCTTCTTGGACGCATACGCCAAGCCGGTCTCAGCTGGAGTAGCAGAACTTACTGTGCCCTGAGTGTCGGAGCCGGAGCTTTGTGTCTCTTGCTTACCCTTGCCCTGTCGGGGCTGGGGATCCTACCTGCCCTGGGCTTTGCGCTCGCCGGCGGCCTCCTACTGCCCCACCTCTACGTGAGCTTTCGACGCAGTCGCCGGTTCGCGACCTTCTCGTCAGAATTCCCGAATGCAGTCGATGTTATCGTGCGTGGCGTCAAGGCCGGTTTACCGCTCGCTGACTGCCTGAGAATCATTTCACAGGAGGCTCAAGAGCCAGTGCGAGGCGAATTCAAGCTCATTCTGGAAGACCAGACTATGGGACTGCCCATGGAACAGGCTGTGCAGCGCCTGCCGCAGCGTGTGCCGCTGCCGGAGGCCAGCTTCTTTTCCATTGTCATTTCCCTCCAAAGCCGCACCGGTGGAAGTCTCTCGGAGGCACTTGGCAACCTCTCTAAAGTTCTGCGAGAGCGGAAGAAGATGAAGGCAAAGATTAAGGCCGTTAGTTCGGAAGCCAAGACATCGGCTGGGATCATCGGTGCCCTGCCCTTTGTCGTCGCCGGCGCCATCTATCTTACCGCGCCCGCCTATATCGGCCTGCTGTTCTCAACCCTCATCGGCAATATCGTTCTGGGTATATCCGCCTTCTGGATGATGATCGGCATCCTTGTCATGCGCAAAATGATCAACTTCGACTTCTGAGACGCGAAATGGATCTTGGTCTCCTCTCAATGAACCATGACCTGCTCTTGATGGTCTCTGCCGGAATCTCCGTCGCCGCTTCGGTGCTCGTAGTATCCTGGCCCTATTTCTCCCGAGATCAGCTCAGCGCTCGTATGGCGCAGGTTGCGAGTGAACGGGAGCGCATCCGCTTGCGCGAGCGGGCAAGACTCAACCATGCCAAACGGCAATTGTCCTTGAGACAAGAGCCAAGGAAGTTCTTCAAGGAAATTGTCGACCGATTCAATCTCAAAGAGCAGCTCGAAGATGGAGAATTGGTTCGGAAGCTTCGCCTCGCTGGCTACCGCGGACAAGGGCCGGTCGTCACATTTCTGGCCACACGAGCTCTGATGCCTTTGGGGATGTTTCTTCTCGCGACCGTCTACGTATTCATGATTCTGCGCCTTCAGCAGCCGCTCTTCATTAAGCTCGGTATCACCGTGGCTGTCGCATGGATCGGCTATTATGCTCCATGGTTTTATCTGAAGAACAGAATTGTCAAACGCCAGGAAGCTATTCGCCGTTCTTGGCCGAATGCGCTCGATCTTCTGTTGATCTGCGTCGAATGCGGCATGAGCATTGAGAGCGCCCTGCGCAAGGTCGCCGAGGAAATTGGCACACAATGCCCAGAACTGGCCGAGGAACTGAGCCTGACGACCGCAGAACTGTCCTATCTGCAGGACCGTCGCAAGGCTTATGAAAATTTGGCGGAGAGGACCGGCCTAGATGGAGTAAAAGGTGTCGTTACAAGCTTGATCCAGGCTGAGAAGTACGGCACCCCCTTGAGCCATTCCCTCCGTGTGCTGGCTCAAGAGAATAGAGATATGCGCATGAGCGACGCAGAGAAGAAAGCGGCCGCTTTGCCTCCCAAGTTGACCGTGCCAATGATCATGTTTTTCCTGCCGGTCCTCTTCGCTATCATCATCACGCCTGCCGTCATCCAGATCATGGGCGTAAAATAAAGCCCAACTACCGCTGTCTGCTCGCGCCTAGTTCGAAACGAACGAAGGTCCACGGTCGGGGCGATTGGATCGTGGTTTGTCCGCACCCAAATGAAGCGCAAGCCAAGAAAAAGGGCATCAAGCAGTTACTCGACCAGCTTGACAACTTGTCCCATCACAATATCTCGCGTTCCTGCCGCACTGCATGCTGAACCCATTTTGATGGTCGAGTTACCAGTAAAGGTCACCTTGTCGGCTATCACTTGCAGACAATCGTTCGTCGACTCGGAGTTTCCAAGAAACTCGACCGCCGAGCCCGGCAGATAAAGAGCCCCTTGAACTGTCGAGCCAACATTCCCTGTGATCTTGAACACCTCGCCGCAGGTGGTTGGGGACAGATCGCACCGGGAGCTGAAGAACAGGAGACCAGCATAGGGACCTGTCGAAGGTGCAGAGAGATCAAGGAGAGGTCGTCCCGCGAGATCGGCTGTCGCGTCATTGGCAAAGAAGAACGTGACTCTGTCTCCGTGGAGCTCCCCCCCGGTGATCTTGAGTTCCCCTCCATCGATAATGTAGAGCACATCTTCTTTGAATGTGATTGCCCCCTTGAGCGTCAAACCGTTACAGAATCGCATGATGTTTCCAGTCGCCGGAGCAATTGTCACCGGACCATCGAACTTGTTCTTCGCTTCGCACGCCGGAGCTGTGCTCAAGTTCGGCTCCAAGACGTCAGCGTAGGGATCCAGCGTTTTCGGTGCATTCTCCTGGACGCTGGTGCAGACCTTCAAATCGAGAAGATCCGGACTGGGGTTCTTGATGGCAGCCTCTCCAACCGTGCTGATACAATCGGCGGACAGATAAGCCGTTGAGTTGGGCATGTAGTAGGCATCGGGCTGGACAGAGTTCGCTGCAACACTACAGTCCTTCAGAGTTGCCGAGGAACTGCCGGAGACTTCAATCGCCTTCTGTTTGGTCTCGGATAACGCCAGGACGCAGGCTGGAGATCCGCCTTCCAGCTTGGCGACGGCACGGGCCGCAATGCGGATCGGGTCGTCAGAGAAAATCGACGAGAGCATCCGCGGATGTGTTTCGTAGAGATTGACCTCAACTGCCGTGGACTGCTTCGTATAGGCCCCGCTCTGCGGCGGATTGTGGACTGCGAAATTGGTGACGGTTTGCGTTTGTCCTTCAGCGACTTTGACGGGAACGAAGCCAGATATGGTGGCAACCTGCAGCGCTGCCGTCTCAAGACGCATCTGACTGTCGCCAACGCGCTTGCGTATGCCCGCAGCGTGGGCCGCCACATCGGCTGCGTGCTGCAACTTGCGTTGCGTATAGTACCAGTAGCCTGTCTCCGCACCAAGTGCCATCCCGCCGATCAGAATGGGCGAGACAAGTCCCATAACCACCGCGGCGGCCCCGCGGTCGTCGGCTTTCAGCCTACCGAGGCCCGACTTCACGTCGCCAGCCCAGGAGCACAGACGGTTCATAAGTTTCTTTTCGAGCATCATCGGTGCAAGGGGTTGTCAGGAGGGTTGCCGAGGTTTCTCCATATGGTGTCTGATTTGGCCGCGCCACTCCATTCAACTGAATGGCCTAGGCCAGCCATCAGGCTACGACCTTGCTGAGCCATTCAATCTTTTCGCAGGCCCGCCTCGCCTCGCAGCGGACAGCCTCAAGCAGCAGCATCACGTCCTCGCCGGCGAGACAGGCTTGCTCAAGCTTCGTACAGAGCTCCGCTAGCTGAGAGAAACCCAGGAGGGCTGCTTGCGACGTGATTGCATGGGCGTTGTTGGCGATCTGTCGAAAATTCGGCTCACAATCCATGTCGTTGAGGAAGCTGCTCATCAGCTGTTCCTCCAGACGTGTGAGCCAAAGCCCGACGCGGTCCTGACCCATCATATCGACGAAATCCTTGAAGTTCCTTTCGTCAAAGGCATCCGTCTGGGGCTGCATCGCAGCTGTTGAGCCAGTTTCCCTTATCTGCGGCAGCCACTCGCTCAGCTTGCGAAGGAGTTGATCCCGCCTGATGGGCTTACCGATATGATCATCGAAACCGGCCTCCAGGAAACTCCTGATCTGCTGCGGCAGGACATTGGCCGTCATAGCGGCGATAAAGGTCCGGCTATAGGGGTGATCGAGGTCGCGGATGATCTTGGTTGCCGTAATGCCATCCATGCCGGGCATCTGAATGTCCATAAGGATCAAATCGTAGGCTCTCGCTTGAACGGCGGCGATTGCCTCATCGCCGTTTGAAACGAGATCCACCCGGTGACCTGCGCCCTCTAGAAGGATCTTCATGAGATCCTGATTGATCTCGATATCCTCCGCGACGAGTACGCGAGCGGGAGCCACAGCGACAGGCATCTCGCCTTCATACCGCTCCAACGGTATCGACGTGGTGCTTGGCAGTACGAGTTCAATCCAGAAGGTTGAACCTTTCCCGAGCTGGCTTTCAACCCCGATCTCGCCCTCCATTAGTTCCACCAAACGCTTGCTGATGGCCAAGCCCAGCCCCGTTCCTCCAAATTCTCGCCGGACGGATGGATCCACTTGAGAAAACCGCTTGAAAAGGCGTTCGTGCTGCTCTGGTGCAATCCCGATCCCAGTATCAACGACAGCAATGCGGATTCGCTCTCCGCGATCAGTACTGCCTAGATGTCGTGCAACTGCTGTAATATGCCCCTCGCGCGTGAACTTGACGGCGTTGTTCAGCAAGTTGAGCAGGACCTGCCGAAGTCTCGCCTCATCACCTATGAGCAACCTGGGAATTCGCGGATCCAGGTCAACTTTGATTGGAACTCCCTCTTTACCAGCGCCGCTGCTCACGATGGACACCGTATTGTCCACCAGCGCAACCAGTGGGAACGGCTCAAGCTGCAGCTTGATCTGGTCGGCCTCTATGCTCGAGAAATCCAAAATGTCATTTGCCACTGTGAGCAGGGCCGAAGCAGAGACTTGAATGAGGTCGGTATATCGCCGTTGCTTCGGGTTCAGCGGTTCGCCGAGCAGTTGCTCAGTATAGCCGATGATGCCATTCAGAGGCGTTCGGATCTCATGGCTCATGGAGGCGAGAAAGTTCGTTTTGGCCATGCTGGCGCTGTTGGCTTGGCTCAAAGCTTTTTCTGCGATATCCCTGGCCGCCATCAGGTCGCGCTCGCGATCCGTGACAGCTTTTGCCATGCGGTTGAGCGCGCGCTCAAGAAGCCGGACTTCGCCAACCCCCCTGTGGGGGGAGCGGCTGCCAATATCGCCATACTCAAGAGCCTCGGCCGTTCGCACGAGCATCCGCAATGGTTTAAGGATGAGCCATTCAACCCCGAGCATCGCAAGCAGGAGGGATCCACCGATGATGAGAGTGATCAGGACAACTCGGTAACGCAGCGTTTCATTAATAGCCCCGACGACGGAGGCCTCGTTCAGGCCAACAGCCAAGACAGCATCGGTCTCAGGCAGGGGGCGAAAGACGAAGTATCGCGAAATGCCCGACAGATCCGGAACCTCTGCAGCCTCTTGGGAGGACTCAAGAGCCTTCTGAATCATTGGCTTATCGCCGATATAAGTCCCTACGAGATCCAGGTTCGGAGGCTGATGCGCAATCAGATATCCTTTGCGATCTACAACAAGCACCGTGGTTTCAGGGACCGAGCCGAGCGGAACCGGATGGTGGTTCCCAAGAATGTCTACTGTCATTCCAACAGACAGGATTCCGACAGTCTGATTGCCGTCCAACGCGGGTGCTGCAGCTATCATCTGGAGAGCACCTGTCTCTTGATCAGCAGCCAAGTCACTGAGGACGAATCGCTGCTCGCGCAGGGCTTTGACGAAGAACTCCCGCCCAGCCGGATTGAAGGTGCTCGCCGTACTCCGAGCACTGCAAGCTTCACTTCCGTCCGGATTTGACAGACGTAACGAGTGCATCCAGTGATGCAGTGAGATGTAGCGCTGCAGGAATTGCTCACATTCTGCCCCCAAGGAGCGCACCTCGGGTGAATGGCTCAGAAATCGCAAGGCGGCCCGAGCCTCGTCAACGACCTGATTTTGTCGATCCAGTGCGTATGACGCCAGAAGTTCGGTCCGCTCTCGGGTCGCGGTAACAGCCACCCTGC
This sequence comes from Microvirga sp. VF16, assembly GCF_016864375.1. GTDB lineage: Bacteria > Pseudomonadota > Alphaproteobacteria > Rhizobiales > Beijerinckiaceae > Microvirga. The sequence goes on from NZ_CP069354.1 coordinate 3,300,351, forward strand.
GCTCATTGCTGGCAAATTGGACCAGGGCCGCGCTCAAAGGCGCGAGGGCGGCGATACCGATCAGAAGAAAGCGCCACAGGAGACTGTTCCGATCGAGCCACCGAAGCCGCAACCGTGCTCGCATGGTGATCCTCTGGGGGCAGGAACGCTTGCGACTATCAGCCACCGAGCAAATTGCGCTTGCGGTTCGGATAAGGGCGCGCACCTGCAACAGCGGCTGCGGCGCGGTTATTCACACCGAAGTAGCGGAAGATGGCTGCCATGTGGATCTTGACAGTGCCCTCTCCAAGGCCGAGGGCCAGCGCAATCTCCTTGTTGCTCTTGCCTCGGATCAAAAGATCGAGCACGTCCTGCTGACGTGGTGTCAGCGGTGGAGCAGTTTTCGAGCCATCAGGGAGCGCAGCCTCGGAGGGCTCTTGGACCATTGGCTGCACTGGCATGGACGAAATATCGGCCAGCGATGCGGGAACATATATTCCGCCATCAAAAACGGTCTTAAGGGCCCCTGCTAGGTCTTTGATGCTCAAACTCTTGGGCATATAGCCATGGACGCCCGCTTCGAGAGCCAAAAGGATGTCCCTACGCGAACTTGAGCCCGAGATTACGGCGATTCGGGTATCAGGAAAACACTCTCGAACCGCCCGCAGATTTGCAGGGGTTCGCATTCCTGGCATGGAGAGGTCAAACAGAGCAGTCGAAATGCTGGCATTTTCGCTCAAGCAGTCCAACGCCTCATCGAGCGACGCCGCCTCGACAACATCTGCAAATCCGAACTGGCGGTTAAGAATTGTCCCAACTGCCATGCGGAAATACGCATCATCATCCGCCACCAGACCGACGCGCCCCGACGAACTCATAACTCTGCCCCCACAAAGAAATCGTCCGACCGTTAACCGAAGAACTGCACTCCATTCTTGGCATTATTCTGGCTCGATCGTGCCCCATCGACCTCAATATGAAAATACCACACCGATCCCGATCGAACACAGCAAAACCCGGCAAACAGCCCAACCGCTTATTCCTATACTATAGCACCAAATTGTCGCCTATATGTAAATCTACTTAGTTTTTACATGGTTAAGCTGCCCTGCTTATCTGCAGTACCCTTAGGTTAGTATTCCTGCGACCGCATCATTTGCTTAGCATTACCAAAGAAACCCTAGTGGCTTTTCCAGATTGGGGTCTGCCTTCATGAGCGACCGCAACTTGCTCAGGCACCGTCGACACTACCCGACCCGCGCTCGCTCTGGCTTGGACGCATTCCGGTGACCGGACATGGGTTCAGGTCGTGGGAACAATTGATCGACTCCTTCACACGGAGATACAATCATCCAAGCCATCGAAAAATCCTCAGTGCTGCAACAAGAACCGACATCGGCCTCCGGTCTGGGACTACTCCTTAAGAGAGTGTAAGATTTCGTTGCAAATTTTAGTCGCTGAATCTTATGATTTACCCCGAAGGGTAGGACGATGGATGGTCTGATTACGCCGGTTCCAAGATTAACAAGAAGCTTTATTTGAGGAGCCATCCGGCATCAGCATTGATCCTCTATGCGCCTTGTAAGGGCTCATTACCCGACAGCTCAGCCTTTTGCGGGTCTGACAAGGGGTGGCGAATGAGTAAGGTTAGCAGAGCAGCAATAATTGCTGATGGGGATGAGTATTTCCGACTAGCCATGCACAGCATTCTCAGAGATCAACTAGGATTCTCTAAAGTCGTACAAGCAACCTCTCTCGATGAGGCAGTCAAACATCTCTCAGAAGAACCGAATATATCCATGGCGGTACTTGAACGCACCATCCCCGGCCTCAAGAGTCCTGCTTGTTTAACCGCATTGCGTCAGCGTTTCCCAGCTCTCCGGCTGGCAATCATATCGACGTCGGACAAGAGACAGGACATTCTGGCAGCACTTGAGGCTGGCGTTCACGGTTTTGTACTGAAGACCATCAGCCCCGCGGATCTGACGGCGGCGCTGAAACTGATCATGGACGAGATAATCTACATCCCATCGTCGGTCACGGCGATCCCGTCTCCTTCGGATGAGCAGGAAGCGCTAAACGAGACCTCGGCGGGAAAGCACCAGGTCATCCGTCTCCCGACACGCCAGAGAGAGGTTCTTGGGCTTTTGATGCATGGCAAATCGAATAAGGAAATCGCACGGGCTCTGAAGCTTAGTGAAGGCACGATCAAGATCCATATAGCGGCACTGTTCCGCGCCTTCGGGGCTCGATCACGGGCCGCGGTCGCGGCCGCAGGCTCACAGCTTCTTCTAAATTAATGCTGAGAAGAATGTATTCGGGGAAGTTGTTGACACTCCACAACCGTGACTTGTCATTGATTCAATCCCTCCGCAAAACTGTGATCAACATTTGGAGGGATTGATGAGTGACGAACATGAGCGTCGTTCAAGCAGGCGCCGGCGTACCTTTCTGAAGGGACAGCTTGTCTTCAACAACAACTCTTCGGTCCTTGACTGTATTGTGAAAGACCTCTCAGATGCAGGAGCGGCTGTTTCTTTTGATGGTGTTTTCAATCTTCCGCAAGAGTTCGAACTATTAATCTCAACCCGAGATGTACAAGTTTCGGCGCACTTGGTGTGGAGCCGCGGAACCACTCACGGTATCGCATTCACCGCGGGAACAGTCGCTCCAAGGAATAGCAGCGGTACAGTCGGCGGATAGTACTCAACTACTGAACTGCTGACTTGCTTATGCGATACTGTACCTGACATGGTTCAATGATGACCGGCGAGCGTTGTTGATGAAGATTCATAGGCGATGTCACATTAACTGACATCAGGTACATCGAGGGCAACTCGACCGCTCGACTGGCTCAAACGATGATCCCTGCCGCGTTTCTCCATTCCGACACGGCATTGAGGCGGTGCAGATGAGTGGCAAGAGCGAAGTGGTGGGTACGGGGTGTAACGATCCAGAGTGATTAGAGCACTGCCTTCAGCGGGAGAGACAACAACACGCGACCCGCGGCATCGGCGACGTTAAGCTGCCAATCGTCCCATATCTCGTCAGCTTCTTCGCCCTCCCGGCGAAGCTCTTGGATGGCCTTGCGGGCTTCAGCTTCTGCAGTTTGAAGGTTGGCCACATCAATCCCGGTGTCGTCGGCGATCACATTGTGGCCGCTCACGAGATGGAAGTAGCAGCGCATCCAAATCCGATGTCGTGGAAGACAACGACGATACTGCATGCTCTATCCCTTCCGACATAAACAACGTCCAAAGCAGGACAAGCCTCAGTCCAACTGAAACCGGCGCGACGCGGACCAGCCCATTACCCGCTTCACGACGTCGCGCGCGGGCGGGTGAAGATGTTCCAGTAGACCACCCCGAAGCCGACGAAAGCGGCTGCCCATGCGCCTCCGGCGACATGCAGCAGCGCATCGCTCCAGCCAGGGTGGATGGCAGCGCAGATCCGTGCGAGCGCGCTGGTGACGAGCAAGAGATAGAGCACCTGCATAGGCGCGGACGCGACAAGCACTCGGCCCGTGTGCCCCAGGCTTGCCCGGGACATCACGGCCAACGTCATTACCCCCATGGCTCCCCCGGTCCAGGCATGGATCCCGGCCGCAATCGGGAGAAGCCTTAAGGAAGCCAGTCCCGTCAGAAGGAAACCGAGCGGCACGAATAAGTAAGCGACATGGAGGATGAGAACGAGCCGGTCTCGCCATGTCCGTTCTCCGGCCCAGCGCGCCATCCGCACTGCCTGGAGCAGCCCTGCGGCGATCAGCGCCGCTCCGGTCACGCTCCCCTCCGGCACGATGATCCACGCTAGGAGAGCTACGCCGGCTGCAATCATGGAGATCGAATCAAACCGTCCGAATGGCGCTGGTAGACGGCCAGGATTTTCCCGCGAGAGCCAGTTGCGCGTGAAGCTCGGGATGATGCGCCCCCCGACCAGCATGATGAGCATCATGGTGGCTGCGATTCCGAGACGGGGACCGTAATCCACGGCCCCTAGCAGATGAGCCTCGGCGTGGAAGGCGATGTTGCCGACCGTGAGAATGCTGAATGCGATCAGAACTTTGAGGTTGCGCCAGTTTTTTCCCTTGATGATCTCGCGGGCCATTGCGGCCGCGACAAGCAGCAGGAATGCATTGTCGATAACGGCCGCTGCCTCCCAGCCAATCCAGACCGAGGTGGTGACAGCGACACGCCCGGCCACCCAAACGAGCACGAGAATGAGCAGTGACCGTCCCTGAAGCGGCATGCGCCCGGTCCAATTCGGAACCGCTGTCAGCAGGAAACCCGTGATTACGGCCGGAAGATAGCCATAGAGCATCTCGTGGATGTGCCAGTCGCGTGGTGCGAAGGTGGTCGACAGCTCCAGCTCTCCATAGAACATCGGCAGCCATGCCAAGATCGCGATGCCAGCATAGAGGGAGCCGAGGAGAAAAAACGGCCGAAAGCCGTAGGAGAGGAGCGCGGGTCCGGTATAGTCGCGCAGACGTGGGATCGGGGCCATCATCGGCCTCCTTCAGCTGGAATGAATACGTCCTGGGCCGTCACGGCGCGTCTTGTCTCGACATCTATTGCCGTGAAGATTATGGATTGCCTGTCGACCTCGGCGGTCGTGACGGGCACCCGCAACTCACGGGTCGCATCGGAGGCCGCACTCACCGGTCCGTCCTCGCCGACCACCTCCACGGATGCATCGCGCAGCCCGGATACCGTCAGCTCAAACGAGCGTTCCACATCCGCCTTGTTGTAAAGCCTCACCGCATAGCCGTTCCGGATACGACCGTCCGACAGCTTTACGGCAATCGGGTTGCGGTCATGGACTACAGTGATCTTGGCGTCGCTCCGCATCGACAAACTCACCCCCATGACGCCGGCGAGTGCCACGATGGACAACCCAACGCTCACGGACTTCAGTCGGATCACACGCTGTCGGATAGGCTCGTTCCTGCGCTCCCGCTCGATGTTGGTCCAGGCCTCGTAGTCGATAAGACCGCGCAGGCGATCGAGCTTCACCATCACCCCGTCGCAGGCATCGACGCACAGGCCGCAGTTGATGCAGGCGAAGTTAGGGCCCTCTCGAATGTCGATGCCGATCGGGCAGACATTCACGCACTGCATGCAGTCCACACAATCTCCGGCCGGCTCACCCTTCGCCCTCAGCTCGAGAGCCTTCTTAGCGGAGGCCCGGGGCTCGCCCCGGTGATCGCGATAGTTGACCGTCAGCGCCTCGGGGTCCCAGATCGCGCCTTGAAGCCGGGGCCAGGGGCACATCCAGGTGCAGACTTGTTCGCGCGCGAAGCCGGCCAAGGTGTAGGTGGTGCAGGTCAGTATGCCGACCCAGGCATAGGCGATGGCGGAGGCGCGGCCTGTTGCAAGGTCGACCAGGAGCGTCGGCGCATCGATGAAATAGAGGACGAAGGCTCCTCCGGTCAGCATGGCAATCAGAAGCCAGACCGCATGCTTGAGCGTTATCTCAAGAGTGCGCCTTAACGTGAGCGGTGCCCCTTTCTTCTTCAGCCGCTCCCTGCGGTCGCCTTCGACCCAACGCTCGACGAGCAGAAAGAGATCGGTCCAGACAGTCTGTGGGCAGAAGTAGCCGCACCAGATCCGCCCCGCGACGGCATTGAGCCAGATGAGAGCCAGCGTCGCCAACACCAGCAGGCCCGTGAGGTAGTAGACCTCCTGAGGCCAGATCTCGATGAAGAAAATGTAGAGGCGTCCACGCTCCAGATCGAGAAGCACTGCTTGGTCAGACTGACCGGGGCCATGGGCCCATCGAATGAACGGCAAGGCATAGTAGACGGCCAAGCAGACGATCAGCGCGATCCACTTCAGGCGTCGGTAGCGGCCGGAGACGGATTGTGGAACGACCCGCTCCGTGATGGTGCCGCGCTTCGGAGTATGCAGGTGGGCCCGCTCGGGCTTGAAGCTAGTATCGAGAGTGGCCATCGGGCACGATGAAAATGAAAATTTTGGCGCCGCCGCAGTAACCATTCCGCGGCAGCGCAAGGGCCTCTCCAGACACGCCGTTAATTCGCGGCGGTCTTCGTTGCAGCGAGCTTATCGAAGAGGTTGCTGAAGGCCTGCTTGGCCTTACCGGGGTGGGTGGCGGCCTTCGCCTGATCTGCATTCGCCGGCTCGCCGACGACGACCATGCCGACCATGCCCATGCCATAGTGCGGCTTGCACTTGTAGCCATACACACCGGCCTTGTCGAAGGTGATCGCGAGTTCCTCGTTTATCTTACCGACGAAGGCCTTGCCGCCCTCCGGCAGCATCGTCTCAATGCTTTCGACGTTGTGACCCTTGTCGGCCGCAACGAACTTCACCGTGTCGCCTGGGTTAATCTTCACGAAGGCCGGCTCGAACACCATGACACCCTCGGTGCCCTTGTTGAGCATCTTCACCTCGACCTCGGCAGCATTGACGGCGCCGGCGAAGCCGAGAGCTGCCACGAGGGCGCCGAGCACGATAACCTTCCGCATGATTGTTCTCCTGATGTGATACCTGCGAGCCGGACCGGCTCTTGAGGAGGACTCATAGTCCTCGTCGCTTGTGCCCTGTTTGATCTGCCGCAAACTCGCAGACATTCTTTGTCGGAAGGACTGAACACCCCGGATCAGTGCCCTGAGAAGGTTTATGCCATTTGAGATACATCAATTCGCCCGACCGGCTGTCCGTGTAGGGGATTCCGGAGAGGAAGTCTGACGATGGCCCGGGGTCGATCCCTGGCAACCTTGCGCAGCGGAAGGGCACGACGTTCTTCGTCGCCGAGGATAGTGATCAGCGTGACACCTGTGTGGGAGATGGGACTCGCAGAATGCCGAACCTGGATAAGTCACTCGTGGCCAATCTCTCGATCTTCGCGGGAGTAGAGACGGATGCGCTCAGCGAGATCCTTCGGGAAGCGCAGTCGATCCGTTATCCGAAGGGTTCGAGCGTCTTCCAACAGGACGAGGAGGCCAACTCCTTCTTCATCCTGCTTCACGGTCACCTGCGGGTCATGAAAGTCACGCCCGACGGGCAGCAGGTCGTTGTCCGCTTCGTAACGCCGGGTGAGATCTTTGGCATCGCCGTGGCCATGGGGCGGACGACATACCCGGCAACGGCGCTTGCCGTGGTCGACAGTGTCGCTCTCATTTGGCCAGCTGCGGCATGGCCCCGTCTGGTCACGAAGCATCCGTCTCTTGCTGTGAATACGATGAAGACGGTCGGAAGCCGTCTTCAGGACGCACATACCCGTGTCATCGAGATGTCAACCGAGCAGGTCGAGAGACGTGTTGCGCATGCACTCCTGCGCCTCGTCCAGCAGGCCGGACGGAAAGGCGAGGACGGAATTCAGATCGACTTTCCAATCTCGCGGCAGGACGTCGCGGAAATGACCGGGACTACGCTTCACACGGTCAGCCGCCTCCTCAGCGCGTGGGAGGATCAGGGGCTCGTCGACAGCGGACGCCAAAGGATCTCGATCCGGAACCCCCACAAGCTGTTTCTTCTTGCCGAGGCTCCATCAAACTGAGCCTGTTCTCTTCATGCAGGCCAGCGGGCCACGATTGCCTTGGGTCCAGACTCAGGTGAGGTGACAGCCTGTCCCTTGATGACGGCACTCAGTTCCGAAAGGAATTTCACCTGATCCACGCCATGTTCACGGCAGGCATCGGCCACCGTGTGGAAACAGGTGATCGGACACCCGACACAGTGCATCCGGTGGTTCAGGAACACTCGGATCGTCGTGGGCCAGCGCCGCATGACATCATCGACGAGTTGGGTGGCTTCAACGGGCATCGTGGCCTCCGCGTTGATGGTTCGATTGGACATGAACCCATATTCTCACCTTCCTGCTGTCCTTCTTTGCGCGGCATCAACGAGGCGAAGGATGCCGGCACGTAGAGCATCATAGGAAGCGGAAAACCGGATCCACTTTTCGCTGATGTGGACATTCGGTTCCGCACGATGCGCTAGGTGCATTCTGTTTGACGTGGGGCAAAGAAGCTCCCGCATTGGTGGATGATGGTTCCAGCCATCGAAGGAGGGACGCCCCCATGAAGGCCGCTCACACGACGGCTCTTGCCGTGGATCCGGATGTTCTGGAGTGTCTTCTGGATGTTCTGGATCCCGAACTCGGCCTCAGTGTTGTGGATCTGGGCCTCGTATACGGCGCCTCCCGCACCAGCGACGCGATCCAGGTTGCCATGACCTTGACGACACGCGCCTGCCCGTTGGGCGGAATGATCGCCGAGGACGCGCGGGAGCGCCTCCAGCGCCGGTTTAGGGATGTTTCCTCCATCGATGTCAGCCTCGTCTGGGACCCACCCTGGAGCCCGGACCTCATTACGGATCGTGGTCGGCGTTTGCTCGGCCGTTCGCCAAGGAGTGATTTCTGATGTGCACCTGCAACATTTCCGAGACTGTCATCGATGTCCGCCAGATCACGCCGCGGATGCGTCACCCTCTGATCTTCAGCACATTCGACCAACTCCAACCGGGCGAGAGCTTCCTACTTGTGAATGACCACGACCCGAGGCCACTCCTGTACCAATTCGGTGTTCATTACCCGGGCAAGTTCGACTGGGATTACATTGTCAATGGACCTGAGCTCTGGCAGGTGCGCATCAGCCGCGAAGCTGCCTGACGGATGCCTTCCGGGAGTGACTCCTTCGGGGCGTCGCTCAAGCTGTTACATCGTCCGTCCGCGTCCTGTGCAGCAATCCCATATCAAACTGGCGGGATCCTGGCCTTCCGATCCCGTCATTCTCCGTTGAAGTCTGCCAGATCCGTGAAACTCGATGACCTAGTCAGCTTTTTGTAACTGCATGGACCGTCTGAAACATCAGCCATGACCGAGTTTTATCTTGCTCTATTCGCCTTCCTCGTGGCTCACCTGATACCGGCAAGTCCCGGCCTTCGGTCGCATCTGATCGGAAGGATGGGCAGGACAATGTACCTTATGGTCTATTCGGTCCTGTCTCTCGGCTTGCTCGGCTGGCTCATCGTGGCCGCTCGGCGGGCAGAGACAATCCTCCTCTGGGATCCTGCCCCCTGGCAGTGGCATATCCCTTCCTTGCCATGCCGTTCGCCGCATTTCTCGTCATCGCGGGCCTGATGTGGCCGAACCCGCTCTCCATCTCGCTGCGGAGCGGTGAGAAGCCGGGCTCTATCGTCGCCGTCACGCGCCATCCTGTGCTCTGGGGGCTTCCTAATCTGGGCCGCGTCGCACATCCCGGCGAACGGCACCCTCGTGGCGATCCTACTCTTCGGCGGGATGGTCGCGTTCTCGAATGTCGGGTTCCTGCTTCTCGACTTCAAGGCTCGCAAGCGTATGGGCCTCGCGCAGTGGAATGCACGCAGCGCCGGAACGTCAATCATCCCATTCTTGGCAATGGCGCGGGGCCGTTCCGGACCGAGATCGTTGCGTCCCCTGATCCTGCCCGCCTTGGCCGCGATCGCTGCCTATGCTTGGTTCGTACTCCAGGGTCACGCGCTCCTCATCGGCCCCGACCCGCTCTCGGGTCTTCTCTCAATGAGCTAGGCGACAGAAGCAGAAGGACACTATTGCGTCACGAAGAGTGCGATTGCGATGGCGACGGACATTATCACGGCAGCGATCGTGCCGCTTAGGCGCAGCACCCCCATCCTGTGAAGCATCACGGCGAATATGACGATGAGGGGCGTCGCCATCACCAGTCCGACCTGTGCATCGCTCATAATACGTCTTTCTCCTGCTCTGAGGTTTCGTCCACCTATGAACCGAAATGTCTGGGACTTGTTTGCGACAGCGCAAGGAGAACGCCCGATGCCGGACATAAGGGTTGATGCGGCAATGACGGAATGACTGGAATAATGAACGCTGCGCAAGAGGATAGATCCTGGGGCGTGCTGTCCGACCTGCCGGGGCACCCCATGATGTGGGTGCTCATCCTGACCGAGGTCGTGACTTTCGGCCTGCTCTTCGTGACCTTCGCCGTCACGGGAGCCGTTCATCCCGATGTCTTCACGGCAGGCCGGGCACAGCTCGATCCTATCCTTGGGGGAGTGAACACACTCGTGCTGATCACCAGCGGATGGCTGGCCGCGCTGGCCGTGGAGCACCGGTCTATCGGACACCGGAAAACAGCGCGCATGCTGCTCATTGGATCAGCAACCCTAGGATGCGTCTTCACAGTCATCAAAATCGTAGAATACGCAGCCAAGGCCAAGGCCGGGATCGGCCTCGAGACGGATACCTTCTTCACTCTCTACTTTCTCCTGACTGGCTTCCATCTCCTTCATGTCGTGCTCGGAATCGTCATCATCGCGGCGGTTACGCTGCATGACAGCCTGGACAACCTGAAGACCGGCACTTCGTTCTGGCACACGGTCGATTTGCTCTGGGTCGTGATGTACCCGCTCATCTACTTGATCGGATGAGGCAACGATGCGGATTACAGTACGCCATGTCACGCGCGCCTGGATCGTCCTCGTCGTACTCACTCTCCTCAGCATGATTGCCTCGCATTCGGCTGCAGGAAGTATCGCCGGAAGTGGCCTCGTACTCACAGCTGCCGTCGCCAAGGGGCGGTGGATGCTGATGGATTTCCTCAAGCTCCGTCATGTGCCGTCCGGCTGGCGGACTCTGTTGTCTTCATGGCTGGTCCTGATTGCGGTATCGGCCTGGATTGCCGCGGCTATTCCCCTGCTGCATGGCTGACCTGACCACTTCCCCTTGAAGCTTGTGCCAGAACAAAGAGCGTTCCACCCGCTTCTATAGGTTGCTGACCATCCGCTGCTCGCGGCCAGCAACTTCCCTACGAGACACCATCCATGTTCCGCTCCATCGTCGGCACGTCCCAATCCCGCAGTCCTCCAGGGCAGCACCTGTATCGCGGCATGAGCCGCGCCCGCCTGCCAACTCAGAAAGGATCGCGTGATGGCTGAAGTCCTCACCAAATCGGCGGCGAGAAACGTGTTCTACGGGGGCTCGTTCTTCTTCTTCGCCATCTTCGTGGGCCTGACGGCCCACAGCCACTACTACATGAACACCACATCGACAGACACGTCGACGCTGTCATCCTCCGTCGTCCGCGGCAAGCATGTGTGGGAGAAGAACTCCTGCATCAACTGCCACTCGATCTTGGGCGAAGGCGCCTACTTCGCGCCGGAGCTCGGCAATGTCTGGGATCGCTATAGCGGGAAGGAGGACCCAGCCGGAGCCCGCGAGACGCTAAAGGCCTGGATGGCCGCGCAACCGACCGGCATCGAGGGCCGCCGCCAGATGCCCCAGTTCAATCTGACGGACCAGGAACTCAACGATCTTGCCGACTTCCTGGAATGGACCAGTCGCATCAAGACCCAAAGCTGGCCGCCGAACAAGGCCGGCTGAGAGGGGAAACATCATCATGAAATACCAGACGCAAAAGGTGGCCCTGCTCTACTTCTATGGAGCGCTCGGCCTGTTCATCGCCCAGGTCCTGTTCGGCGTTCTTGCCGGCACGATCTATGTTCTTCCCAACACGCTGTCCGAGTTGCTGCCGTTCAACGTCGTCAGGATGATCCACACCAACGCGCTGATCGTATGGCTGCTGATCGGTTTCATGGGTGCGACCTACTACCTGATCCCCGAGGAGACAGAGAACGAGCTCTTCAGCCCGTTCCTCGCCAAACTCCAGTTCTGGATGTTCTTCATCGCCGCCGGCATCGCGGTGGTCGGGTACATGTTCAAGATCCACGAGGGCCGCGAATTTCTCGAGCAACCCTTCATCATCAAGGTCGGCATCGTCGTCGTGTGCCTGATGTTCCTGTTCAACATCACCACGACGGCGCTGAGAGGACGCAAGACCGTCGTCACCAATATTCTGCTCTTCGGCCTGTGGGGCGTGGCGATTTTCTTCCTTTTCTCCTTCTACAACCCGTCGAACCTGGCCGTGGACAAGATGTACTGGTGGTATGTCGTGCACCTATGGGTCGAGGGCGTGTGGGAGCTGATCATGGCCTCCGTGCTCGCCTTCCTGATGATCAAGCTCAACGGCATCGACCGCGAAGTGGTGGAAAAGTGGCTCTATGTCATCGTTGGCATGGCGCTGTTCTCGGGCATCCTCGGCACGGGTCACCACTTCTACTGGATCGGCGCTCCCGGCTACTGGCAGTGGATCGGCTCGCTGTTCTCGACGCTTGAGGTCGCGCCCTTCTTCACCATGATCATCTTCACGGTCCAGATGACCTGGAAAGCAGGCCGCCGTCACCCCAACCGTGCGGCGCTCCTGTGGTCGATCGGCTGCTCGGTGATGGCCTTCTTCGGTGCGGGCGTGTGGGGCTTCCTGCATACCCTCTCATCGGTAAACTACTACACCCATGGCACACAGGTCACCGCCGCCCATGGCCACCTTGCCTTCTTCGGCGCCTACGTGATGCTCAACCTCGCCGTCATGGCCTATGCGATGCCGCAGATCCTCGGCCGAGCTCCGTACAACCAGATGCTCAGCATCATCAGCTTCTGGATCATGTGCACTGCGATGTCGGTGATGACTTTCGCGCTCACCTTCGCCGGCGTCATCCAGGTGCATCTGCAGCGTGTCCTTGGACAATCGTACATGGACGTCCAGGACCAGCTTGCGCTGTTCTACTGGATCCGTCTTGGCTCCGGCGTGTTCGTGCTGATCTCAGCGCTGATGTTCATCTACGCGGTGTTCGTTCCCGGGCGTGAGAAGGCTCCGCAACTGGCACAAGGCCTGCAGCCTGCCGAATGAGTGCAACGGGGTGACCGTTTGCGGCCACCCCGCCCTTCCAATTTCATCCCGAAGGACTTGACCGATGAAGCCTCTCCTGCAAGCGATTCCCGAACCTGCGGTCGAGCTGCCCTATTATGTTCCAGCCGGCAACGAATGCGCATTATTCGAGCTCGCCTGGCGCAAGCGCCTGCCGCTGCTGCTGAAAGGCCCCACAGGATGTGGCAAGACCCGCTTTGTGGCGCACATGGCAGCCCGGCTCGGACTGCCGCTGCATACCGTCTCATGTCATGACGACCTCACCGCCGCCGATCTCACCGGCCGCTACCTCCTCAAAGGCGGCGACACCGTGTGGGCCGACGGCCCCCTCACCCGCGCCGTGCGCGAAGGCGGCATCTGCTATCTCGACGAGATCGTGGAAGCGCGCAAGGACGTGACTGTCGTGCTGCACCCGCTCACCGACGACCGGCGTATCCTGCCACTCGACCGCACGGGCGAGGAACTGCAGGCGCCGGACTCGTTCATGTTGGTCGTGTCCTATAACCCGGGTTACCAGACCCTGCTCAAGTCCTTGAAGCCTTCGACGCGACAGCGCTTCGTTGCCATCGAGTTCGACTTCCTCCCAATCGAGCACGAGATCGCTGTCGTCGCTGCCGAGAGTGGCCTGCCCGCAGATCGCGTCCGTCCGCTCCTGCTGCTGGCCCGCCGCCTGCGGGCACTGAAGGGCCAGGATCTGGAGGAAGGCGTCTCGACGAGGCTGCTGGTCTACTGCGCTTCGCTGATCGCCGCGGGCGTCGCGCCGGAAGAAGCCGTGACGGCCTCCATGATCGAGCCCCTCACCGACGACCTTGACGTCAAGAAGGCTCTGATCGAGGTCGCTCGCGCGACGCTCGGCTGACTTGGAGATCCGTCATGCTCGACTTCCTGGAACTCGAAGAAACCGTCGGCCAGTTTTGGCATAAGCTGGTCGGCCGTACGGCCACCTATCCAAGGTATCCCGGGCTCGGCGTGTCCCTTGACGAGGTTCGCACACAACTGGCGGTGTTCTTCCGCGGCCTCGGCGGCGAGGCAGGTGTGCAGCTTGCGGGCATCTCCGCCCGTGCCTCGGCCCACCGTCTGAACTTCCGCCAGCGCATCGGGATCGCCGAGGAGCGGATGGAGCAGCCGGGACGCGACACGGCAACCCTCTTCCTGCCACCAAGGATTGAGCTATTTCCATCAAGCATGCTCAATCGCTCATTGTACCTGTGGCTTGGAGCCTACTTTGCCTATGTGCCGACGACCCCGATTGTCGAGGCCGATCCGCTCCGCCGGGATCTCCTTACTCTTCAGCGGGTTCGGCGGACGACCGCCACGGTTTTGAAGGCATGCCCCGGCCTGACCGAAATGTACGAGGAACTTTGCGCAGCGATGCGCGAGGCGCGACCGCAGCGTCCCCTTCCCGCTATGGAGAACAGAATCGAACAAGTCGTGCTCTCCCTTCTCGGAGATGAGAGCGCCCGACCACCTCCCCTTTGGGACATGATGATCGGTGATGCAGGTCTGCCGCTTGAAGCGCCGGCGGGATACCAACCCTTCCTACCCGTTCCGCTTTGGGGTGAAAGCTGGGCGCGCGAGGCAGAAGCATCGGGCCGCAACAGCGACGAACCGGCGGGACAGAGCGCTCTTGCTGCCTCCGACACGCGGAAGCGTTTCACGGCGCGACGCGAGGCCGACCAAACACGGCGCAGCGATCCATTCGTGCTCAATCGCTTCGAGAAGATCCTGGCAATGGCTGAAATGGTCAACGTCAACCGCCCCTCGGATGATGAAGACGAGAATGCGGAAAAGGCCCTTGACGAAATGGAGGAGATTCCGCTTGCCAAGCACATGGGCAAGCCGGCGACCAAGCTCAAGTTCGACCTCGATCTCCCTCCGGAGGCCGTCGATACGACGAGCCTGACGGCGGACCTGACCTATCCGGAGTGGGACTATACCCGCAGAGCCTACCTGCCGAACCACTGCCGTGTGTTAGCCGCGCGTGCTTCGGACAAAGGCGAGACTTGGGAGGCCGACGAGGAGGCTCAACGCCGCATCCGGCGCGTGCGTCGCCAATTCGAGGCGCTGCGGCCTAAGCATGAAATGCTGCGGGCGCAGCCCGATGGTGAGGAACTCGACATCGATGCGCTGGTCCGCGCCCGCAGTGACTTGGTGGCAGGTGGATCCGGCACGGACCGCGTTCACCTCGCCAGCAAGCGCCAAGCGCACGATCTGGCCGTGACACTGCTGGTCGACGTCTCGCTCTCGACGGATGCGTGGATCGACAACAAGCGTGTGCTGGACGTCGAGAAGGAGGCTCTGATGGTCCTGGTGCACGGATTGGCAGCCTGCGGCGATTCCCATTCCATCCTGACCTTCACCTCGCGCCGGCGCTCCTGGGTGCGCGTGGAAACCGTGAAGGATTTCGACGAACCCATGAGTCAAACCGTGGAACGACGCATCTCGGCCCTGAAGCCTGGCTACTATACCCGCATAGGTGCAGGGATTCGCCATGCGACGGCCGGACTGGCAAAGCGTCCGAACCGGCAGCGGCTTCTGCTGGTCCTGACCGACGGCAAGCCGAACGACATCGACCATTACGAAGGCCGCTTCGGCATCGAGGACACCCGCCGCGCCGTCATCGAAGCTCGTCGTGCAGGCATCACCGTGTTCGGCGTGACGGTGGACCGTGAGGCGCAATCATATTTCCCGCACCTCTTCGGCCGCGGCGGCTATGCCATCGTCGGCCAAGTGGCGAAACTTCCCTCGGCACTACCGGCGATCTACCGCCAACTCGCGAGGTAGGACAATCCGGGATAGGCAAAAGGGTCGGCCGTCATTCATTGATGGCCGACCCTATTTGGTTTGCAAGATATTCTTTAAACAGCGCGGCTGTGGGTTCTGCCCGCTTGCCCGAGATAGGCATCGAAGGCGGATGCCACGGTGCGGACGAGGAAACGGGTATCATCGTTCACCGAGAGGACATTCCCGTTCAGGCGGATGACGCCGTCCTGCTCGAGCACTTTGAGCCGCGGTATCGACCCCAGGAGGGACTCCGGCTCGGTTGCGTGCCTGCGGCAGACCTGCGCGACGTCGACCTGGAAGTCACACATCACTCGCTCGATCAGGTCGGCCCTGAGACGGTCATCTGCTGTCAGGGCATAGCCTTTCGCCGTCGCCAATTCTCCCTCTGAGATGCGCTCGGCGTAGTGGCCCAGCACGACCTCGTTTTGAACATAGCCCTGCGCGAGCCGTCCGATAGCCGAGGCGCCGAAACCGATCAGGACATCGCTTGGATCCGTGGTGTAACCCTGGAAATTGCGGTGCAGAACGCCGTCGACCTGAGCCTGAACCATGAAGTCATCTGGCAAGGCGTAGTGATCAAGCCCGATCCGGCGGTAGCCGGCCGCGATGAGCGCCTCCGCGATGGCCTCGGCCTGCGCATAGCGCGCCTCGCCGTCGGGCAGCGCAGTCTCGTCGATCTTGCGCTGGTGCTTCTTGAATGTGGGCACATGCGCATAGCCGAAGACCGAGAAGCGCTCGGGCTGCAGCTCGACGCTTTTGCGCACCGTGTCGACGCAGGATTCCACCGTCTGATGCGGCAGGCCATAGATCAGGTCGAAGTTGATGCCGCGCACGCCCGCGACCCGCAGCCCCTCTGTCGCCCTCGCCGTCTGCTCGAAACCTGGATACGGTTGATCGCGCGCTGCACCACCGGATCGAAGCTCTGCACGCCGAGGCTGGCCCGGGAGACGCCGGTCTCTCCGAGCGCCGCCGTCATGGCGCGGGTGAGCGTGCGCGGATCGATCTCGACCGCAATCTCGGCATCACCGCCCAATGAAAACTTTTGCCGCATCAGGCCGATCAGGCCGAGGAACTCGGCGGGATTCATGATAGTCGGCGTTCCGCCACCGAAATGCACGTGGCGCACCGGCAGAGGACTGCTCAGGCGGTCCGCGACGAGCCCGATTTCCCGGCGCAAGATCTCCAGGTAGTCGACGATCGGGGCGTCCCGCTGGGTGATCGTGGTGTGACAGCCGCAATACCAGCACATGGAGCGGCAGAACGGCACATGGAGGTAGAGAGAGGCTGTTGTTTCACCCGGCAGGGCGGCGAGCCACTCCGCATAGGTCTCATGCTGTATTGCGTCTGAGAATTGCGGTGACGTGGGATAACTCGTGTAACGAGGAAGCCGCTCCTCCCCGTATTGCGCTCTCAGGGTCTCTCTCATCGCGAAAGCTCTCGTTGGGACGCCTGCCACCTTAGGTGTCTCGCGTCGATGTCATGCGATGACGTCTACGGGAAATAGCCAGCGCGTTCATTGACCTTCCTCAATTGGACCGGAATCCGTTTCTCGGCCGTAGCAAGCGCTGGATCCGTCGGAGCGGTTTGGAATGATTTTGGCGAAAGGCCGCGCTTTCGCCCTCCTATTTGCGCTGCAACAAATAGCCCCCGCGACTGAGGAGTACACCTTGGCTATCCGATGACGGACCAATTCCGATCCGCCAGGCGGTCCCATAAAGGAGGCAACAATGAATGCTCTGAAGATCTCGGGACGCCGGCCGCTGCTTGCGACCGCTGCCGTTTTAGCCCTTGCCACCGCGGCGTGGCTCGGTTCTCCGCTCGCAGCCAATGCTGGCGACAAGCTCGCCGCAGCCACACCTCAGATGCACAGCCATTCCGGCGCGAGCGGAACCGTTGCGACCCCCATGAACATCGTTCGCCTGTCCACCGACTTGCCCGGCCCCATCGGGAAACGTGGCCCGCAGCGGGTCAAGGTCGATCTGAACACCACCGAGGTGACCGGCCAGTTGGCGGATGGCACGACCTATCTCTACTGGACCTT
Source organism: Microvirga sp. VF16 (assembly GCF_016864375.1). GTDB lineage: Bacteria > Pseudomonadota > Alphaproteobacteria > Rhizobiales > Beijerinckiaceae > Microvirga. The sequence goes on from NZ_CP069354.1 coordinate 3,317,891, forward strand.
CAACAATAAAGTCCCCGGTCCTTTCGTCCGCGTCCGCGTAGGCGACACGGTCGAGGTCAAGCTGAAGAATGACGATGGCAGCGTCATGATGCACAACGTCGACTTCCATGCGGTCACCGGCCCCGGTGGCGGCGCCAAGGCCACGGAAGCGGCTCCGGGCGAGACCCGTGGCTTCGAGTTCAAGGCCCTGAACCCCGGCCTCTACGTCTATCACTGCGCCACCCCGACGGTGGCTCAGCACATCGCCAACGGCATGTACGGCCTGATCCTGGTCGAGCCGGAGGAAGGGCTTCCGAAGGTCGATCACGAGTTCTACGTCATGCAGGGCGAGATCTACACCGAGCAGGCCTTCGGCACGAAGGGCCATGCGGAAGAGAGCATCGACAAGCTCCTCAGTGAGCGTCCCGAGTACTTCATCTTCAACGGCAGCACCGATGCCCTGAAGAAAAACCCGCTCAAGGCGAAGGTCGGCGAGACGGTGCGGATCTACTTCGGCGTCGGTGGCCCGAACTACACCTCGTCCTTCCACGTGATCGGCGAGATCTTCGACAAGGCCTATCCGATGGCCTCGCTGAGCTCGCCGTTGAAGGACGTGCAGACGATCACCACTCCTCCCGGCGGCGCGAGCGTGGTCGACTTCAAGGTCGAGGTGCCCGGCAACTACATCCTCGTCGACCATGCCTTGAGCCGCGTCGAGCGCGGACTGGCCGGCATCCTCCAGGTCGATGGTCCGCCGGATGAAGCGATCTTCAAGGACTACAACCCGCAGAAATCGGCCCAGTCGACCGGCGGCCACTAATCCGATGATAAGATGCTGAATGTGAGCGGCCCCGGGCACAAATCCGGGGCCGCTCATTTGGCCCGATGGAATGGCAATACGCTCTGAAGCGTTCGACTTCGCGCTAGAGCATCGGACCCAAAAGTGGATTTGCACTTTTGGGATCCATCCGATGCTCCCATTCCTGGTGAGCGCATCGGTAGCGCGGAAAACCGGGGCCACTTTTCCGTACGATGCGCTAGATCAGATAAAGCGATTTATTCCTACAATCTTCACTTTCGGGCACTGCTCCGACCGATTCGTTGCCCATGAAGCTTGCCTGATCGTTGACCGCCGAAAGATTACCTGCTCGGTCACTGCAGGCGTTAGAGATGATCATCCCCGCATTCGTTTCTTGACACTCCTAGCCAAGTCCAAAGAGCGGCTGAGCGTCGCACAGAATGCGGGAATGAATCTGCAGATCCTCGTTGAGCGCGTTGTCAGGTCTCCTCCCTCGTACCGACATCGTCTGGTCCTGATGGAGGAGTGAGGCGCGGCGCAATGCTTCGGAATTTCGCGGTCATGTTTGAGCGACGTCAAAGAGATAGTTTGCCGTGTGGTGCAACATTCAACGCAGTTTGGAACAGCTCCTGCTCCGCCGCCTCGATGGATTCTCGATGTCCATGCCGTCCTCCTTCCCTTCATTTCGGCCCGGCCGAACAAGCGCCAAGGCATGGCTCCATGGTATCCTTCTGATCCTCGGCCTGATCGCACTCGGGGCCGGTCTTTGTGGAGCATGGTGGCGGCTCGGGCTGAGTCTTCCGTATGGCTCCTCACTGGCCGAGATCCACGGGCCGCTGATGATTTCCGGATTGTTCGGGGCGCTGATCAGCCTAGAGCGTGCTGTCGCTCTCCGTCGCCCCTGGACCTATGCTGCTCCCATCCTTTCAGGCAGCGGAACCCTTGCCCTGTTCTTCGGCGCTCCGGTGGAATTCGGAGCAGGTCTATACACCGCCGCGTCGGTCGCATTGGCAGGATCATCGCTGCTGATCACCGTGCACCAGCCGGCGCTTTTCACTGGTACTCTGCTGTTCGGTGCGCTCGCATGGCTCGCAGGCAACAGCCTCTGTCTCATGGGGCAATCGGTGCCTGACGTGACGGGGTGGTGGCTGGCATTCCTGATCCTGACCATCGCCGGTGAACGCCTTGAGCTCAGCCGCCTGATGCCGCAGCGACGCGGATCCGAGGCATTGTTCCTGTTTTCGATCGGCCTCCTTGCCGTCGGCTCACACAACGGACTGCCGAGCCCAAATGGAGCAGTGCTCTTTGGCGTTGCCCTTCTTGCGACTGCGTTGTGGCTGCTGCGGCACGACATCGCGCGCCTGAACGTGCGCAGGACGGGGCAGGTCCGCTTCATGGCCATCTGCATGCTTGCAGGCTATCCCTGGCTGGCCGTGGCCGGGCTTGTCCTGATCGTCATTCCACCGACCAACGGCTTCGCATACGACGTCGTACTGCACGCGGTCCTGATTGGCTTCGTCTTGTCGATGGTGTTCGGGCATGCGCTGATCATCCTGCCTGCAATCGTCCGTATCCGGCTCAGGTATGCCTCTGCCCTTTACGTCCCGCTGCTCCTTCTGCACGCGTCCGTGATCCTGCGGGTCGGAGGAGGTCTCATCGGCTGGGAGGCCGGAAGAATGGGGAGCGCCATCCTCACGCTCGTGGCCCTCATGGCGTTTGTCGGCAGCTTGGCGTTCGCCCGCTGGCGCAACAAAGGCTCCTTTGCCCCGATCGGCTCCGAGCCTCTACCACCGCCTTCGGTCCCATCGCATGCGAATGTAGGTCGCGTGCCATGAGGAAGTCCTTACGGGTACCAATTCGGGCTCGCCACGCGGCCTCGTTGGTGACTGCCCTCTCCTTGATCCTCCACATCGGCCTGATGGCCTTCGGGACAGCGCCGAGACCGACTATCATCCGCAATGCCGCGGCGCAGAATCTGCATCATGCCGATGATGCGAAACTGTCCCATTCAAGCGATCCGAAGAAGACTGAGAAACACCCCCAGGTCTGCTGCATCCTGAGCTACCTTCAGGGATTGCCTCCGCCAGACGGGGGCTGGTTCCTGCCGCATCCGATCTCGGCCATCCTGACTTTCAAGGAGAGCTCCGCGCCTGCGCTGATCCAGTTCTCCCTTCCCTATCCTGTCGGTGCCCGGGCGCCACCGATACTGGCCTGATCTCAACTCATGATCAATCTCCAGCAGACAGGACAAAACTATGATGACGATCCTTTCCCGCGGGGTGCTCGCCGCTTCCGCACTGATCTCGCTCGCCTATGGAGCCCAAGCCCATACGACCCTTGAAAGCCAGCAAGCCCCTGTCGCATCCACCTACAAGGCGGTGCTGCGCGTCGGCCACGGCTGCGAAGGTTCGCCGACATTGAAACTGCGCATCCGCATTCCGGATGGCGTGATCAACGTCAAGCCGATGCCCAAGGCTGACTGGACGATAGAGACTGTTCAGACGCACTATGGCAAGACTTTCGATTACCACGGCACGGCAGTGTCCGAAGGCGTGCGGGAGATCGTTTGGACAGGAAAGCTGCTCGATGAATACTACGACGAGTTCGTCTTCCGCGCCTACCTGACGGACAGCCTCCAGCCGAACACCATGCTCTACATCCCCACCGTTCAGGAATGCGAAGGCGGCAAGGCCGATCGTTGGATTGAAGTGCCGACTGAGGGTAAGAGCGCCGATGACTACGAGTATCCCGCTCCGGGACTAAAACTTCTGCCGGCAAAGACAAGCGCGCACTGACAGATAAGGAGAAAGGGGGCCGCGATGCGGCCCCCCTGAAGTCATGATTCGTGTCGTCGTCAGCTTGATATCCCTGGTGTTCGTGGGATTCTGCGGCTGCAATTCCGCCCTCGCGCATGCAGCCCTGATCGAGTCCCATCCCTATGACGGTGCCATTGTCGAACTCGCGCCATCGAGCGTTCGGCTGCGCTTCAATGAACCCGTGTCGCCTTTGGCCATCAGTCTGACCGACGCTAAAGGGAACGTGCACCGCGGTCTGGCGTCCTCTGCGCACAACGAAGTGCTTGAGGTCGCGATGCCTTCCGACCTGCCTCAGGGCAGTCAAATCCTAAGCTACCGTGTGACTTCAGGCGATGGTCACCCCATCGGCGGATTGATCGTGTTCTCGATCGGCGTCTCAACCAAATCGGGTCTCACTCCCGAGATGGAAGGCAGTGTGGGAGTGCACCGCACCCTTTGGCTGACGCGGATGGCTTTGTATTTGGGACTGTTCGTCGGCGCGGGAGGTGTGTTCTTCCAGGCTTGGCTGGCTCCGATCTCGACAAGCGGAAGGAAGCGTGTGCTTGCTGGCCTCCTTGTCATGGGCCTCCTTGCTGCCATCACGTCGTTGGGCCTTCACGGGCTCGATGTATTGGGGCTGCCTCTAGCAGGCCTGAGAGCATATGCCGGGTGGGCTGCCGGATGGCAGACATCTTTCGGGTCAACAGTGGCGGCCGGAATGACAGCCCTCTTCATCGCATGGATTGGCCTGCACGGATCCACAAGATGGCGGCGGGCATGCAGTCTTGCGGCCATGATCGGAGTCGGTCTGTCCCTGACATTGAGCGGTCACGCTAGCACGGCGGCCCCGCAATGGCTGACACGTTCCGCCGTCTTTCTCCATTCGGTCGGCGTGGCCTATTGGGTCGGCGCCTTGATCCCTTTGCTCTGGACAGTCCGACAGGCGAATGCGCAGGCCCTTGCCGCTGTCCGTCGGTTCTCGATCGGCGCCGTCGTTGCGGTCGCAATCCTGACGCTGGCCGGTCTCCTGCTGGCCGCAATCCAGGTGGCCGATCCCGCGAACCTGACGAGTTCCGCCTACGGGCGCGTTCTGATCGCCAAGACGCTGATCGTTGCAGCGCTCATCGGTCTGGCTGCTCTGAACCGCCTTCGGCTCACGCCCACATTGGTTGTCCCAAGCAACTCCGGCGGCGCATGGCTCGTTCGTTCTATCGCGACCGAAATCGTCCTGGTATTTGCTGTGCTGGCGCTGGTCGGCCTTTGGCGGTTCACGCCACCGCCGCGGGCGGTGGCGGTCGCCTCAGAGACAACCGCATCAGCCAGCACTCATCTCCATTCACCGCGCCTCATGGCACAGGTGACGCTCTCTCCTGGACGGGCAGGAGCCGTGCAGGCGAGGATCGTCATTGCTTCCGGAAACGCCGAAAAAATCGCGCCCAAGGAAGTGTCCCTGATCTTGATGAAACCGGATGACGGGATCGAACCGATCAAACGTCGGGCCCGCAAGGCAGAGCACGATGGATGGGAGATCGATGCCTTGGTTCTGGCCCCAGCGGGCGTTTGGCAAACCAAGGTGGAGATCCTCATAGACGACTTCGAAAAGGCAAGCCTCGAGGGAAAGATCGTGGTTAGGCCGTAGTAAGCGGTAGCACTCAACCCTCACCCCGCCGCAGTTCCGGGAGATCGGCCCGCAACCAAGCTAAGCGAATGATGGCGCGTCCAGCCAGTGCCTGCACCCGCGCCAGCGCTTCCTCGTTCCGCAGGGCGTCGCCGGCTTCGAGGTAGAGGTCGGTGAGAAGCTCGGCCAAGGACACAGGATCGTCCGGAGGAGTCCCTCGGCCCAGGTTCCCTGGCAGAGCAATGGGAAATTGATCAAGCTCCTGCGCATGACGCCTTGCCTCGTCGGCGAAGCCCTTAACGCGCGCGCTGTCCTGAGGGGCTACTCTGGTCGCGAGAGGGGCGAGCAGATCGGCGAGGTGCCGCTCCAGAGCGGCGAGGTCTTTCCCAGTTGTCCCGTCTGCGGGACCGGCTCTCAATTTCCTGCGCTCGGCATGGAAGGCGTTCCGGCGCTCCCGCCGCAGGATCGACACATGCCCCAGCTCCTCATGGGCCATGGCCTCCGCCGCATCCTGGATCTCGGGTGCCTCCGCATGGGCGGCGACATAGCTCCAAAAGGCAAAGGCGCGCTCCTCGTTGCGCACCGCCATCGAGAGCGCCCGATAGGCGCTCAGCAGCTTGGGATCGGTCGTCGCGACGCCTTCATCGTCGAAAGCTTCCGGAAGCTTCCAACGAATTGCGGTCGGATCGGGATTTTGCCCCTTGGCGCTCTGCGACCAAGCGGCAACGCTATCGAGATGCCCCTGTTCATCTGCCGACAGTCGCTCAAACACTTCTGCCAGTGATGGATTGCCTTCCAGGCGCATTCGCACAGCAATCTCCGCATAACGCGTCGCAGCCTCATGCTCCATGGCGGAGGCGATGGCGAAAAGCTCCTCCAAGGACTTCACGGCACCTGACGGTTCAGCTTTCAACAGCGACATCGCGATCTCCGACGTAAATTGTGGCGCATACGAGACAGGTTAGACGCATCCGCATAGGGGTGACTTGCGCCAGATCAAAGACCTTCCCGCTCGCATGGCCCATAAAGTGCCTTGGGTTCATTGGCCACGTTTCAAGAACCCCGGGAAGATCAAGCTGCGACTGCCTGGACATTCCAACTCAGGCGCGACCGACATCTTCCCGAGTTGAATCACATGCTCCACCGTGGACGGTCCCCTGTTGGAAAGAGAACGCATCCCGCAACCTAGACGGCGCACTTGCCTGAGCTCCGTACACTCGATCTGCGGTGCGCTGATCCTCGGAATGCTTTTCCTGCTGCTAGCAGGCGCAGGCCCGGTTCTCGCTGCAGGGCGAATGGAAGAATTCCTACCCAAGGCTCAGCCTGCCGAGTTCTTCCCCGGTGCCGACCGCTTCGGAGCGCCCCAAGGGGATCCGCCGCTCGTTCCTGTCCATCAGGGAGACCGCCTGCTCGGCTATGTCTACCTGAACACCGATTTCACCGGCTCCACCGGCTATTCCGGCAAGCCGATCAACCTTCTGGTTGGGATCAATCCAAACGGCGTCATCACCGGAATCAAGCTGGTCGACCATAAGGAGCCCATCGTTCTCGTCGGCATTCCCGAGCGCCGGATCGTCGCCGCGGTGAACACGCTCGTCGGCAAGGACATGAAGCCCGTCGCGACCGGAGCCGAGCGGCCGCCTCAGGTCGACATTGTCAGCGGCGCCACCGTGACTGTCCTTGTCATGGGCGACAGTGTCGTGCGCTCGGCCGTGCGCCTCATCCGCAGCGGCCGCCTCGGTGCGGGAGGTGCTGCCGCAGGAACGGCCGCCCCTGCCTCGACGGCCGTGAGAACGCTCGATCTGTCGCAGAGCGAAATCCGCGACTGGCAGACTCTCCTGGGCGACGGTTCGGTCCGCCGCCTGTCGCTGACCGTTGGCGAGGTCAACGATGCCTATGCCAAGGCCGGCAACCAGGAGGCTGCAGCCAACGCGGAGACGGCCGATCCGGCCGACATCTTCATCGACCTCTATGTCGCACCCGTGAGCGTTCCCACCATCGGGCGCAGCCTGCTCGGGGAGACGGGCTATGAGCAGCTCAAGGCAAGGCTCAAGCCGGACCAGCAGGCCATCGTCGTGGCGGGCGAAGGAGCTTACTCGTTCAAGGGCTCAGGCTATGTCCGCGGCGGCATCTTCGACCGCATCGAATTGCTTCAAGAGGGCCAGAGCACCCGCTTCCGCGACCGCAACCACACCCGCCTCGGCGACCTTGCTGCGGAGGGGGCTCCGCCTCTGCGCGAAATCGCGTTGTTCATCGTGCCCGAGGACTTCAAGCTCGATCTCACCGAGCCGTGGCAACTGCAACTGCTCGTGCAGCGCAATGTCGGCGCGCGCGACAAGGCCTTCCTGACCTACAACCTCGAATACACACTGCCGGATCAGTATCTCCGGATAGAGCAACCCCTGCCGCCCGTCGCGCAGGCTCCTGCTCAAGTTCCGGCTCAGGCCCAGGTGCAAGGGCAACCAAGCGCACCCGCCCCTGCTGCCCCATCGACCGAACCATCGCTGAACGACGCCAACGCGCTGGCCGCGGGAGAGGTAGAGGAGCCGCTCTGGCTCAAGATCTGGAAGACCAACACCGTCTCCATCGGCATCACTGCCGTGGCGCTTCTGGTCCTCACGGGCATCTTCTTCTTCCAGGACGCCCTGGTGCGGCGTCCCAAGGTCTATGTCTGGGTGCGCCGCGCCTATCTCACCTTCACGCTCATCTGGCTCGGCTGGTACGCCAATGCCCAGCTCTCGGTGGTGAACGTCCTGACCTTCACCAATTCGCTCATCACGGGCTTCAACTGGGAATTCTTCCTCGCCGCTCCGCTGATCTTCGTCCTGTGGGCGGCGGTTGCGGCAGCGCTGCTGTTCTGGGGACGGGGCCCTTTCTGCGGCTGGCTCTGCCCGTTCGGTGCGCTCCAGGAATTGACCAACAACATCGCCCAATGGCTCAAGGTGCCTCAGATCACGGTGCCATGGGGGCTGCATGAGCGTCTGTGGCCGATCAAATACGTCATCTTCCTCGGCCTATTCGGCCTCTCGCTCTACAACATCGCGCTCGCCGAGGTCTTCGCGGAGGTCGAGCCGTTCAAGACTTCCATCATCCTGAAGTTCGTCCGCGACTGGCCCTTCGTCATCTATGCCCTGACGCTGCTTTCGATCGGCCTGTTCATCGAGCGCTTCTTCTGCCGCTACCTCTGCCCCCTCGGCGCGGCGCTGGCGATCCCCGGCAAGATCCGGATGTTCGAATGGCTCAAGCGCTGGCCTGAATGCGGCTCGCCATGCCAGCGCTGCGCCAAGGAATGTCCGGTGCAATCGATCCACCCGGAGGGCTTCATCAACGTCAACGAGTGCATCTACTGCATGCATTGCCAGGAGCTGTACCACGACGACCATCGCTGCCCGCACATGATCCAGGTGCGTCTCAAGCGTGAGAAGCGCGAAGCGCTTTCGTCCCCGTCCATGCGCCAAAGCAAAGATGGCGGCACAGGCCCCGCTAAACCCATCATTACCCATAAGGGCAAGGTAGTCGGAACGCCCACGGATGCGCCGACCACGGCCGATGTCCCGACCACCGCTTCATGAGCAAGAAGGAGGCTCACGTGTCACAGGAAGAAAAGAAGAATGGTTTCAGTCGCCGTCAGATGCTCGGAACGACCGCCGCCGCGGCCGCGGCGGGAGCCGCCGGTGTGGCGGGGGGCGTTTCCCTGAAGGATGCAGGCGTAATCACGCCGGCCGAAGCGCAGACGCGCCCGGCCACGCCGGCCGCACGGCCCGCCACCGCGGCCAAATATGAGGTCAAGCCTGGCGAACTCGACGAGTACTACGTGTTCTTCTCCAGCGGCCAGACCGGCGAGGTCCGCATCGTCGGTCTCCCATCGATGCGCGAACTGATGCGCATTCCGGTGTTCAATCGCGACAGTGCCACCGGCTGGGGCCAGACGAATGAAAGCCTCAAGATCCTTACCGAAGGATTGACGCCGCAGAACCGCGAGTTCCTGAAGGACCGCGGCGGCATCTACATGAACGGCGATCTCCACCATCCGCATCCGTCCTTCACCGAGGGCACCTACGACGGGCGCTACCTCTTCGCCAATGACAAGTCCAACACCCGCGTCTGCCGCATCCGCCTCGATGTGATGAAGTGCGACAAGATCGTTCAGTTGCCGAACCAGTCCACCGTGCACGGTCTGCGCGTGCAGAAGTACCCGAAGACAGGTTACGTGTTCTGCAACGGCGAGGATCGGGTGCCGATCCCGAACGACGGCAAGATCCTCGACGACCCGAAGCAGTACACCTCGATGTTCACCGCCGTCGACGGCGAGACCATGAAGATCGCTTGGCAGATCAAGGTCGACGGCAACCTCGACAACGTCGATGCCGACTACCAGGGCAAGTACGCCTGGTCGACCTGCTACAACTCCGAGGAAGGCGTCACGCTGGCCGAGATGATGGCCAAGGAGCAGGACTGGGTCGTCATCTTCAACCTCAAGCGCATCGAAGAGGCGGTGAAGGCCGGCAAGGCCGAAATGATCAATGGCGTACCCGTCCTCGACGGCAAAAAGGGTTCTCCGTACACCCGCTACATCCCGGTGGCCAACAGCCCGCACGGCATCAACACCGCTCCGGACGGCATCCACTTCGTCGCCAACGGCAAGCTGTCTCCCACCGTCACAGTCTTCGACGCACGCAAGCTCGACGACCTGTTCGACGACAAGATTCAGCCGCGCGACGTGGTCGTCGCCGAGCCGGAGCTCGGCCTCGGACCGTTGCACACCGCTTATGACGGCAAGGGCAATGCCTACACGACGCTGTTCCTCGACAGTCAGGTGTGCAAATGGAACATCGACCTGGCGAAGCGCGCCTACAAGGGAGAGAAGGTCAATCCGGTTCTTCAGAAGCTCGACGTCCACTATCAGCCGGGCCACAACCACACCTCCATGGGGCAGACCAAGGAGGCGGACGGCAAATGGCTGATCTCGCTGAACAAGTTCTCGAAAGACAGGTTCCTGAACGTCGGCCCGCTCAAGCCCGAGAACGATCAGCTCATCGACATCTCAGGCGACCAGATGGTGATCGTGCATGACGGCCCAAGTTTCGCCGAACCGCACGATGCCACCATCGTACATCGCTCGAAGATCAACCCACTGCATGTGTGGAAACGCGACGACCCATTCTTCGCCGACGCCGTGCAGGAGGCCAAGGCGGATGGCGTGGATCTCATGGTGGATTCCAAGGTGATCCGCGATGGCAGCAAGGTGCGGGTCTACATGACCTCGGCCGCACCGGCGTTCGGTCTCGAGAGCTTCCAGGTGAAACAGAACGACGAAGTCACTGTCTACGTCACCAACGTCGATGACGTCGAGGACCTGACCCACGGGTTCTGTATCGTCAACTATGGCATCAACATGGAGGTGGCGCCACAGGCGACGGCATCTGTCACGTTCACGGCCTCGAAGCCCGGCGTGTACTGGTACTACTGCACTTGGTTCTGCCATGCGATGCACATGGAGATGCAGGGCCGCATGCTCGTCGAGCCACAGGCGACCTGACATTATGGCAAGCCTTCGTACCATGGTACGCTGGGGATTGGCGGCGATCTTCGCCGCCAGTCTCGTCCTGCCCGCCCGGGCGGAGCGGATCACGGTCGGCTCGGCCGACAATCCTCAGGAAATCCTCGACCTCGCCGCAGAGGGAGACGTGATCGTCCTCAAGGCGGGTGAGCACCGCGGCCCCGTTCGCCTCACGCGCAAGGTGACGCTCGAGGGCGAACCGGGCGCGGCCCTCATCGGGCCGGGCAAGGGCAGCGTCGTCACCCTCTCCGCCCCGGAAGCTGTCGTGCGCGGCCTGACTATCCAAGGCTCTGGCCGAGACCTTGAGAAGATGGATTCCGGCGTCTTCATCGAGAAGTCGGCGGTCGGCGCCCTCGTCGAGAAGAATCACGTCAAGGGCAATCTCTACGGGATCTACATCCATGGCGCGCGCGATGCCGTCGTACGCGAGAATGAGATCATCGGCATCCAGGCGGGCCGCATGAACGACGCCGGCAATGGCGTCTCGGTCTGGGATGCGCCGGGCGCGAAGGTTCTCGACAACAGCTTCCGCTTCGGGCGCGATGGCATCTTCTCCGTCGCCAGCCGGCAAAATGTGTTCAGCGGCAACCGCTTCCGCGACCTGCGCTTTGCCATCCACTACATGTATACCAACGACGGACAGGTGACGAACAACGTGTCCGTCAATAATACGGTCGGGTATGCGATCATGTACTCGCATCGGCTGAAGGTCAGCGGCAATGTTTCGGATGGCGACCGCGACCGCGGCTTCCTGTTCAATTTCGCAAACGGCTCGCAGATCACGGGCAACACTGTGCGTGGCCGCCTCCAGCCGGCTTCGCGCTGGACGTCCGCCGGCCTGCATGACGCCGAAGCGCGCGAACACGGACTGCCAAAAGAGCGTGAGGCCGAGCCGGCCCTTGCAGCTGGCGACCGTATCGGCCCCGAGAAATGTGTATTCATCTACAACGCCAACCAGAACCGGTTCCGCGACAACTGGTTTGAGGGCTGCGAGATCGGCATCCATTTCACTGCCGGTTCCGAGGGCAACGAGATCGCCGGCAACGCCTTCATCAAAAACCGCAACCAGGTGAAGTATGTCGGCACCCGCTACCTCGACTGGTCGAAAGGCGGACGCGGCAACTATTGGAGCGACAACCCGGCCTTCGACCTGAACGGCGACGGCCTGGGCGACAACGCCTATCGTCCGAATGATCTTGTCGACAAGGTGCTCTGGACCGCGCCGCAGGCCAAGGTGCTGATGAACAGTCCTGCCGTGCAGGTGATCCGCTGGGCGCAGGCGCAGTTCCCAGCGCTGCTACCGGGAGGCCTGGTCGACAGTCATCCTCTCATGGCGCCGCCCGAGCGCCCGAAGCTCGCCGAAGGAGGCAAACCATGAGCGCAACGGTTGCCATCCGTCATGTTGTCAAGCGCTTCGGCCAAGTCGAAGCTGTCCATGATGTCTCCTTCGAGCTGAAGGAAGGCGAGACGGTGGCTCTCGTCGGCCACAACGGCGCCGGCAAGACCACCCTGATGAAGCTCATGCTGGGCCTGATTCGGCCAACCGAAGGCGGCATCACCGTTCTCGGCGACGATCCGGCCGCGGGAGAGTTCGCAGCGCGCCGCAAGCTCGGCTATCTGCCGGAGAACGTCTCGTTCAACGCCGCCCTGACCGGCCAGGAGACGCTGGCGTTCTACGCGCGCCTCAAGCGGGAACCGGCGAAGTCGGTCACATCGCTCCTCGAGCGGGTCGGACTCACCCATGCTGCCAACCGGCGGGTCGGCACGTACTCGAAGGGCATGCGCCAGCGTCTCGGGCTCGCGCAGGCGCTTCTGGGCGAACCGCGCGTCCTCCTGCTCGACGAGCCGACCACGGGCCTCGACCCGGCCCTGCGCCACAGTTTCTACGAGATCGTCGAGGAGCTGCGCGGGCGCGGCGCAACGCTCCTGCTGTCCTCGCATGCCCTGACCGAGCTGGAGGAACGCGCCGGACGGGTAATCATCATGAACCGCGGGATCAAGGTCGCGGACGGGACCCTCGACGAGCTGCGCCGCATCGCGCGCCTGCCGACCCGCATCCGGCTGAAAGTCACCGATGCGGGTTTGGCTACCGTGCCGAAATGGCTCGGTCCTGTCGATGCCTGGCGCCGGATCAACGGCCACATGGTCGAGATCGATGCGGGCCCTGACAGCAAGATCGAAGTATTGCGGCGTGCGACCGATGAAGGCGCTCCCGTCGAGGATCTCGATGTGGTCCCGCCGACTCTCGACGAACTCTACGCCCATTTCCTACTCTCGCAGGAGGCCGCGCGATGAGAAACATCCTGATCGTCGCGCGCAAGGAGATCCAGGAGGGCCTGCGCAATCGCTGGGTCCTGGCGACGACGCTGTTATTGGCAGCGCTTGCTCTCTCGCTCACCTTCCTCGGCAGCGCCCCGACCGGCACCGTCGGGGTGCGGGCGCTTGACGTGGTGATCGTCAGCCTGTCCAGCCTCACCATCTTCCTGCTGCCGCTGATCGCCCTGCTGATCTCGCACGACGCCATCGTCGGCGAGATGGAACGGGGCACGATGCTGTTGCTCCTGAGCTACCCGGTGGCGCGCTGGCAGGTGCTGCTCGGCAAGTTCGTGGGCCACCTGTCGATCCTCGCCTTCGCGACGCTGCTCGGCTATGGGGCCGCCGCGGGCGCACTGGCCGCAACCAGTGAAGCCATCGACTGGGAGAGCTGGACGGCGTTCGCCTCGATGATCGGCTCTTCGATCCTGCTCGGGGCTGCGTTCATCGCGGTCGGCTATCTCGTCAGCGCGCTGGTGCGCGAGCGCGGCACCGCCGCCGGCATCGCCATCGGCATCTGGCTCGTGTTCGTGCTGATCTATGACATGGCCCTGCTCGGGCTGCTCGTGGTCGACCAGGGACAGGTTCTCTCGGGCGGGCTGCTGAATGCCCTGCTCCTGCTGAATCCGACCGATGCCTACCGCCTGTTCAACCTGACCGGGTCTGGCAATGTGAGCGCGTTCTCCGGCATGGCCGGGGTCGCCCAGACCACGACGCTGAGCCCGTCCGTCCTCCTCGCCGCGCTTGCCGCCTGGGCACTTCTGCCGCTCGGGCTCGCGGCGTTCGCCTTCTCCAGGAGAGAACTATGAGACAGATCGCTTTCCTCGCGATATTCACCGGTGCGCTTGCGCTGGCGGGCTGCAACGACCAGAAGACCGCCGAGGCCCCACCGCCCCCGTACGAAATGACAGCCTCGGCCATCGGCCACTATTGCGGCATGAACGTGCTGGAGCATACTGGACCGAAGGGGCAGATCATCCTGGCGAGCCGCAAGGATCCGGTCTGGTTCTCGTCGGCACGGGACGCGATCTCGTTCACGCTGCTGCCGGAGGAGCCGAAGGACATCCGAGCGATCTACGTCTCCGACATGGCCAAGGCCCCGAACTGGGAGACCCCCGGGACGACGAATTGGGTTGATGCCAAGCAGGCCTCGTTCGTGATCGGCAGCCGCATGAAAGGCGGCATGGGCGGTGACGAGGCAGTGCCGTTCTCCGACAAGGGCGCGGCCGAGAAGTTCGCGGCCGAGAACGGCGGCCGCGTTGTGGCCTTCGCGGAAGTGCCGAAGGATTATGTCCTGGGCAGCACGAGTGAGACTACCAGCGCGGTGGGACAAGACCATGACGCAAGCGGGCAACATCAGGACCATACTGCCCCTGCCCCAAAGGATGGCCACATCCATTAGGAAACCAGCCATGCCCCCCCCTCTCTCCCGCCGACGCTTCATCGGGATCACCGCCGCCGCGGCAGGACTTGGCCTCGCGCCGTTCGAACGCCCGGCAAAGGCCGAGGCCCACCTGGTCACATGGCACGGCCAAGTCATGGGCGCGGTGGCGACGCTGCAGGTGCACCACCATGACAGAATCGTCGCAGGGCAGCTGGTCGAGCGCTCGCTCGCCGAGGTCCGCCGCCTGGAGGCGGTGTTCAGCCTCTACCGGGGGGATTCTGCCCTGGTGGCGCTGAACCGTCACGGCGTCCTGGTCGCCCCACCCGCGGAGCTGATCGCGGTCCTGGCCGAATGTCGCCGTTACTGGGAGTTGACCGGAGGTGCCTTCGACCCGACGGTGCAGGCATTGTGGGTTCTATACCGGGACCATTTTTCCAAGACCGATGCGAATCCCTCGGGGCCGTCCACTCTTGCCCTCCGTGAAACCATGGAACGGGTCGGGTTCGGCCAAGTGAGGTTCGACGCTAACCGGATCGTCCTTGCCCAGCGTGGAATGGGACTGACCCTGAACGGCATTGCCCAGGGTTACGTGACTGATCGGGTTGTGGATATTCTGCGCGCGGGCGGCATCCGCAATACGCTCGTCGACATGGGAGAGCCCCGAGCCATCGGGTCCCGCCCCTCGGGCGAACCCTGGCGTATCGGCATCGCCGACCCCGGCCGCCCCGAGCGGATCAACGACACGCTGGAGGCTGTCGATCAGGCCGTTGCCACTTCCGGAGGGTACGGCTTCCGCTTCGATCCGGAGGGCCGCTTCAACCATCTGCTCGATCCGCGAACGGGCACCTCGGCCCACCTGTATCGGAGCGTCTCCGTCTTGATGCCGACGGCGACGGCGGCCGATGCGTTGTCGACGGCGTTCAGTCTCGTGTCTGAAGACAGCATCGGGAGCATCCTAAAAACGGAGGGCGGAGAGGTCAGGCTGGTTACCGCACAGGGGGAGCTACGTGTCCTGACGGGCTGATGGGGCACCTCTCGACCACAGGCAATACCTTGTGATGTAGAGCTGTTTCCATGTGCATGGAATCATCTCCCGTCATTGAGTTACCGCATTTCGACGGAGAACCGGATCTACGTCGCCGAAAGATGCTCTAACCCCGCCCGCCACGTCGATGGCTTCTTCTCACCTGCGGTTGGGGCGAGGTGCTTTTGTACAGAATCCCGGCCACGGATTCCACGTCGGCGATCACCAATCGACGCCGATACCGCCTGATCTGGCGCTGCGCCTCCCAATTGCGGAGTGTCCGGCTCACTGTTGGCAGGGTACTTCCGATCAGATCGGCGAGATCTTGGCGACTGACGGGGAATGGAATCTCGATCCCTTCCGGTCCCTGTCGGCCAAACCTCTCGACGAGCTTGAGGATGGCGCGAACCAATCGATGTTCAACGGATTCGCCGGAGAGATCCCGCACCCGGTCCTCCATCTCTCGCAGACGCGTCTCAAGATCGCGGATAACGTTGAGGGCCACCTGAGGATAACGGTCAACGATTGCCCTGAGCGCGGGTGCCGGCCACTGCAGCTCCTCACACTCCGTGATCGCGACAGCATCAACTGGGTAGAACCTGTCGAGCAGCGCCGGACTGCCGAAAACTTCACCCGGTCCAACGTACTTGACGACCACGCGCGAACCTCGCGGCGTGGATTGCACGAGCTGAGCGACCCCGGAGACAAGGACATGGACAGCCCGGGCGGGTTGTCCAGCCGCGAATAACACAGTGTCCGCCGCGAGAAGCCGCCGCTTTGCCTGGCGCAACAGATCTCTCGCGACGTCTTTCTCGAGCCCGCTGAGCAGTCCGATGGACAGTGCTTCATCGTCCATCGCAATCTCCCGACGCGGATGTCAGACCTTCCCGACAGGACGCAAGCCCCCTGGCTCTTGTCATGTCCTCGGCACCGCATGCAGCTGCGAGACCGATATCCGCGAAGAGGAGCGCGATTTCATCGAAGACGCTGAGATCCGCCTCATCGAACGTGACCGTATCGAGCTCGCTGACAAGCTCCAGGAGCGCTGCAATACGTTCAGCTTGATGCCTCGCATCTAGGATGAGGGCGCGAAGCTGCCGTCGGCTTTCGAGCGCCTCAAAGCGCTCCAGGGCGTCATCAAGCTTCTCGCGGCATCTGCAGTCTAACTCAAGCGTTCCCAGAACTGCACGGACGCGATCTAAGAGATGTGACGGAGTTTGGTCGGTTGACTGTTCTTCCATTCCGGCCTCCTGCTGGTTTGCCTGGAATAAGAAGACACACTAGGTTCCGCGATTCATTGCGCTAGCGCAACGACTGTCGCGCGGCATGTGTGGGTAGTAGCCTGCTGTGTTCACCCCCTCGCCCTGGAAGCCAGCAGGCTAATGACAGCCGTGCTCGCGGCGACCGTACCCTGCCCGCGGCATAACTCTACCGGGACCCAATCGGCCAGTGGGGATCGACGCTTGCGTGAAAGGTGCAGCTGAAAAGAGAGGTCGCAGTCAGCTCCATGAAATTCTTGTCCTGTTGTTGCCCCACAGGCCGGATACGATGAAGGTCAAGCAACAGGAGAAGGCGGCTATCCAGCCGAGTCTTGCTGCGAACAGGAAAACAGGACTGGCCATGATCATGGCAGCGGAAATCCTTACAATTGCGGTCATGGCAATCAAGGCATAGGACGTGTTGGTGAGAGATGAGGGCTGGAACGACATTTGGTCACGTTTGCGCGTGACGCTGGTCATGACGGCTATCGCGATCGTTCCGAGGCCTCCGACCGACCATACGTGAATGATGGCTAAGTCTGGAATGGGATAAATCTCTGCCTGGACGATGCCCAGTCCCACGAAACCGAGATTCATCCAGGCAACACCCGCAAGTCCGGCAAGGATGCCAGCAATTGGGCGGATTCCCCACGGTCGCAGGAGAATCAGCCGCTTAAATCCCACAAAGCCCGCGACAAACGCCAGAATACAGAACGGAATGTCAAGCGACCATAACGCAAGTGCCCCGGCAGCAAAAACGCGATGAGCAAGCACAAGACCTGATCTTACAGGGGCAGGTGGCACCAAGCCCTCGCGTTCAAATGCAGCACTCACAAGGGCGAATGCAATACGACCGCCAAGCTCAAGGCAAAGCAAGATGATCGCGGAGAGACAGATTCGGGTGAAGACCGGACCCAAGTGGGATGCGTACGGAACTAGGGATCCTGTAATAGCCTGGATACCGACAAGAGCAACCACGTACGCTGTGCCGCGGACTCTCGCGACGATCGCGTGGCGCACGAAAACAGCACTTGCCGCAATGGTGGCAATGACCTGCAAAAAGAGGCTCGCTCTCGGCGCACACCATGTCAGTAGTAATGCCAGTGCATGGCAGACAAGCAGAACCTCGAGGACTCCAGGAGGCGCGATGGCGTGCCTGGTCCAGCGCGGAAGCGCCACGGACAGGAAGCCAATCAAAAGTATTGGTACGAAGCTCACCAAAAGGTCGCGCGGGTGCGAGCCGTCGTGGCCCAGGACAGCCATGGCGTTGATCGCTGACAGACACGCTAGTGCGAATGCGGCCCGAAACGTTTGCCCGCGACAAAGCTCGAGTCCCGCCTTGCTGCTCTCACGCTCCAAAGTTCATCTCTTGGCGTTGCGATGGAGACACTCACTCGAGCGGCTTCCTTTTCGGATGCCGATCCTGAAACCTGTCCGGCTCAGGCTGCTTGACGACACGAACACCGTCACGCCTCGGCACCATGGCCAGTTTGATACTGAATGCCGGCGCGACCATGAAGGAATCCATTGGAAAAGGAGATGCCGTCACATAGCGAGGCGAGAGTTACCCTACCCTGCTCGGGATCGATGAGACCGTCTGAGACGTCACGAAAGATTTTCGCGACTGCCACCATATCGCAAGTCTGCGGCGAGAGCCTGCAAGATGCGACACCCATTGCTTTGAAATCGGGAATGCTCTCGATCAGGTTGACGTAGGTTGATGACAGTGTCTGCACGCCGTTCACCGTCAGGAATTGCTGCCCGTCCAAGGTATCTGTCGCCAAGCCGTCGGGATCTTTTCCGCACACGAACTGGCAATTGTCCTTCGTGAGCTTGTGAAGCCGGGCATGGTAGCAGCGGGCCGAGATCGCCAACGGAGCCCGCCCGAAGGCCCAGACCTCAAGCTCCAGGTCCGGACAGGCTTCAGCTAGGATGCGGATGGATGCAGTGGGCAGCTCCGGCGGCAGGCAGACCCGACGCGCGCCGTTGTCGGACAGCCAGTTCAACGTCGCTTCATTGTAGACGTTCACGTAGGGACCAATCGCATGGGGGCGTCTGGCAAGATGCACGAGCGCCGACATGTCGTTGACCTCGACCAGATGATCCGCCTCCCGCGTCAGAGAGGCCATCTGCTTTCTCTCCCTTTCCAGAGTGACAAGCGCAAGCGAGCTCAGGAGAACCTCCTTTCCGGCTTGCGCCAGACGCTCAACGACCTCCGGGATCATGTCCTGGAGAAAAGGAAGGCGCTTCGAGCAGACGACTTCGCCAATGCAGACCGTATCGACGGGTGCCTCGTCCGCAATCCGAAAATGATAGTCCCGCCAGACGGAAGGTTCCCAGTTATACAGAACCGGGCCGAGCGTCAGCTTCATGGTGGTATCTCCCTGTCTCAGCGCCATGTCTTGCGATAGGCGCCCAGCGTGTTGCTCTGCCCCTCGCTCATCTGCTGGAGCATGCCGACGGGAATGGATCGCCCGTGATCCAAGGCCGCAAGGGCCTCGCGAAACGAGCGCACCACGTTCTCGATATAGGCGCGGCTGCGCTGCCTTCCCTCGATCTTCAGCGCCGTGACGCCCGCATCCCGCAGGCCGGGCAGGAGCGTGGCAGCATCGAGGCTGACAGGATCCTCGAAAATGTATCCAGTCGAGTGCTTGGTTTTAAACCGCCCCTTGCACAAAGTGGGATAAGCCGCCGCTTCGCCTTTCTCGAACCTATTGATGGTGAAGCCGCCCAGCCGTGAGATGACCGCGCCGCACTCTTCGTCATAGGTCACATGGCTCGCAGGCGAGCACACACCGTTCATGTTGGGTGACAGTCCGGTTGCGTAGGATGACAGGGAACAACGCCCTTCCGCCATCACACAAAGCCCCCCAAAGACGAACACCTCGACCTCACAGGCCGTCGCACGCGTGATGGCTGCGATCTCGGGCACACTCAGCACGCGCGGCAAGACCACGCGCTTCGCATTAAACCGCTCGACATAGAAATCGATCGCATCAGGATTCGCGGCAGCAGCCTGTACCGAGACGTGCAAGCGCGCTCGGGGATGAGCTTCCGTAGCATAAGCCATAAGCCTGACGTCGCAAAGGATGAGCGCATCGGCCCCGGCCGTCACCGCATCATCCACCGCTTTTCGCCACAAACCCTGGGCTCCCGCACGGGGAAATGTGTTGATGGCCACGAGCACTCTCGCGCCATACCGGTGAGCATACGCGACGCCATCCGAGAGCTCTTCGAGGCTGAAGTTCAAGCCCGGAAAGTTCCGGGCATTCGTCTCGTTTCGGAAGCCGCAATATACTGCGTCCGCTCCGGCATCCACGGCCGCGCGCAGAGAGGCCGGTGTTCCGGCCGGACAGATCAGTTCCATGGCGTTTGTCCTTTTGGCTCCTGACGATGCACTGCGGTCTCGCGTTTTTCCTCCACCGCCCGTCGGTGTCGGAATAAAACCTCCCCGATTTGTCCCAGAGGTCCGAACAAGGCAGCCGCTTCCCTGAGGACGTCGACACCTGCGTCATCGACCGCGTTCCGGAGAGCAAGGACCGCTTCGATGTCGCCCTCCACCACGATCGTGCGGGAAAAGAACAGAGCGTCGCCGTCGTATGATCCGTCGGCCATGCCGAGCAATGCGGCCAGCGGGCCGGAGATCTTGGCGTCGAGTGAAGCGGTCAGCCGGCGTACTGCTCGAATCTGTGGGGTCTGTGGGGTCGTGTCGAGGATGAACGCGAAAGGCACGTCGCAAGGAGCGAGACCATATCGCTTTCCGGCATGCAACCCGAGACGTCCGAATATGCGCGGATGCTGTCGCACAATCCTTCTCAGCACTGCCTTCAAAAACAGTTCGAGCGGCGGGAGGGGTAGAGGCCGCAATACAGCCGAGACGAGAGGAGGAAGAGTTGAAACGGGCGTGTGCAGTGGCGTCATGAGAGCATCCTTGAGGTCGATCTACATGCTGCGGCCAAGCTTGTATTTGCGCTGGAGCAAGGACAGAGACACCTCACTGGCCCATCGAACGAGACACTGAGCCGAGGATAGCGATGCGAAATCATGACCTGCCCGTTTTTCAGAACCTTCGCGACTTCATGACGTTTCTGGAAGCATGCGGTCGTCTCGTCCGGATCCGGGAGCCGGTATCCGTGGTGCATGAGATCACCGAGATCCATCGGCGGGTGCTCCGGGAGCACGGACCTGCCCTCCTATTCGAGCGTGCCGTCCAGCCGGATGGCCGGCCTGCGGACATGCCTGTCCTCGCCAATCTCTTCGGGACGACCGAGCGCATCGCCTGGGGGCTCGGGGTCGACCCGGGCGAACTCCCCAGCCTTGGCGAGATGCTCGCCGAGCTGCGCGAGCCGCGCCCGCCCCAGGACATCGCGGATGTCTGGCGAAAACTCCCGTTGGCACGAGCGGCCCTCGCCATGCGCGCCATGGAGGTGACGGGACTGTCCCGAACCGTGCTGACCGGCGATGCCGTCGATCTCGGACAACTTCCGGTTCAGATCTGCTGGCCCGGCGAGCCCGCGCCGCTCATCACCTGGCCGCTCGTCATCACGCGCCCGCCGGACAGCATTCACGTGAACGACTACAATGTCGGCGTGTACCGGATGCAGGTGCTCGGTCGAGATCGGACCATCATGCGCTGGCTCGCGCATCGTGGTGGAGCCCGTCATCATCGACAGTGGCAAGCGTCCAGCGAGCCGATGCCGACCGCTGTCGTGATCGGGACGGATCCAGCCACGACGCTGGCTGCAGTTCTGCCCCTCCCGGAGAACCTGTCGGAGTTGCGTTTCTCGGGTCTTCTGAGAGGGCGGCGCTCCAGGCTCACGCCCTGCGTCAGCATTCCTCTTCAAGTGCCGGCAGACGCGGAGATCGTCATCGAGGGGTTGGTATCCGCCAGCGAGACCGCACCCGAGGGACCCTTCGGGGATCACACGGGCTACTACAATGCCGTCGAACGATTTCCCGTCATGCAGGTAATCGCCATCACGATGCGCCGGGATCCGATCTACCTGTCCACCTTCACCGGACGCGCGCCGGACGAGCCTTCCCGCATTGGCGAGGCCCTCAACGAGCTGTTCGTTCCCATCCTAACTGTCTGGTGGCGGAACGTTGTTGGGACCAAGTGCGTTGCGCGATTGAGGAGTATGCTTGGCGCTTTGACGGCCTGCGGCGCCGAGCTCCTCATCGCAGGAGGACATGATGCACTCCCTTCATCCGCAAGCCCGCACCACTCCAGCCGTCCGCCAGGAGATTGCCCGCTCATCCGAGCCGACGGGCGTGCTGGCCCAGCGCTTCAGTGTGAGCACCGAGACGGTCCGCAAATGGCGCAAGCGCGGCCCCAAAGACTGTCAGGACCACAGCAGCCGGCCGCACAAGCTGCCCTGGAGGGCCACCGAGGAGGAACGCGCCATCGTCTGCGCCCTGAGGCAGGCCACCGGCTTTCCGCTCGACGATCTGACCTTCGTGGTCACGCATTTCCTGCCGCATCTCAACCGTGATGCGGTCTACCGCATCCTCAAGGCTGAAGGCTTAGGCCGCCTGCCACCGGCGCAGCAGCGCCAGCGCCGGAGCGGCACCTTCAAGGACTACGATCTCGGCTTCGTGCACATGGACATCAAACACCTGCCCAAGCTGAGAACCGCCAATGGCGAGAGCCGCAAACGCTTCCTCTATGTCGCCATCGACCGCTGCTCGCGCTGGGTGCACCTGGCCGTCAAAGACGACGAGCTGGCCATAAGCGCGATTGCCTTCCTCAAAGAAGCGATCCGCGCGTTTCCCTTCAAGGTCACCCACGTGCTCACCGACCGTGGCTCGTGCTTTACCGCTGATGGCTTCGAGGACGCCTGCCACCAGTTGAAGGTGGAGCATCGCAGGACCAAGCCGTATACGCCGCAGACGAATGGTCTCGCCGAGCGCTTCAATGGACGGGTGCAGCGTGAAGTGCTCGGCATCACGATCTACAGCCATGGGGATCTGGAGACGCTGCTCAAGGGCTTCAACCAAGCCTACAACAGAAGACGCCAGCGCGTGCTCAAGGGGCGATCACCGGACGAGGTCGTGCGAAGCCGCTTGGTCGCTGAGCCGAAGCTGGCCAATCGGCGCGCGAAGCCACCCGATCCACACGCTTTGCCTCAAGCCCTCCAGGTCGTCGCTCACGCCAAGGAGGTCTCGCATCCAGACACCTAACACTACAGTTGCACCCGTCGGTTTTGCGCTAATTACCTCCTGATCTGACACAGGAGGCTGCCATGACCGGTGTGGCCGTCGAGCAGATGCTCGAACTCTGGTGCGTGGAGTTGCGTCAGGTCAAAGCTCACCTCAAATCGCTGTTTGCCCATCCCAGCATCGCCGCCTCGGCCGCCGCCTTCCTCGACGGGCTGCTGGGGCCGGAGCGGCGCAAGACCGGCTGGATGCGCGCGGAAGCCGCCGGCGATTCGGGCCCTTGGCGCCAGCAGGCGGTGCTCGGCCGCAGCCACTGGGACGCCGATGCGCTGCGGGATATGGTGCGCGACTATGCGCTCGAGACGCTCGCCTCACCCGGGGCGGTGCTGGTGATCGACGAGACCGGCTTTCTCAAGCAAGGCCAGCGCTCGTGCGGGGTAGGCCGACAATACACCGGATCGGCGGGCAAGATCACCAGTTGCCAGATCGGCGTGTTTGCCACCTACGTGTCGGAGAAGGGCTGCGCCTTCATCGATCGCCAGCTCTATCTGCCCAAGGACTGGACCAACACGCCCGAGCGCCGCACGGCGGCTCAGGTGCCGGATGCCATTCGCTTTGTCACCAAACCCGAGATCGCCGCCGAGATGATCGAGCGCGCGATCGCGGCTGACGTGCCGTTCGACTGGGCGGCGACGGACTCCATCTACGGCGTGGGCTCCATCGAGATGCTGTTGCGCCGGGCCGGCAAGGGCTATGTGCTCGGCGCTCATGCGACCGATCAGTTCAACTCCTGGGGCGACAAACCTGAGGTGGCCGGCATGGCCGAGCAGATCGCAAAGGCTCTTGCTCCCGGGACTTGGCGACGCCTGTCGGCGGGAGACGGCACCAAGGGAGCGCGCCTGTACGAATGGGCTTATCTAGAGTTGGCGGATCTCGAGGCGGATGAGTACAACGAAGACCTCACCGGCCTGTGGACGCGCGGCCTGCTGATCCGACGCAGCATCGCTGATGGGGATCTGGCGTTCTTCTCGACCTGGTGCCCGGCCGGCACGTCGATCGAAGAGTTGGTGCGGGTCGAGGGCCAGCGCTGGGCGATCGAAGATGCGTTCGAGACCGCCAAAACGGAGCTGGGGCTGACGCACAACGAAACCCGCTCGTGGCATGGCTGGCACCGGCATGTCTCGCTGGTGATGCTGGCCTTTGCCATGATGGCGGTGGTGCGCGAGCGCGCCAACACTCTCACGTCACCCCAAAAAAGAAACGACGAAGCCCGGCTCCAGCGCTGGTGCGATGGTCTGTCCAGGAAATCCGCCGTGTGGCCACCCGCCTCCAGCAGCGTCGGATCGAGCCTGCCTTCGTGATCGCCTGGTCCGCGTGGCGACGCGCGCATCAGGCGATGGCGCAAACCTCACATCGCAAACGCAAGGTGCAACTGTAGTGCTTCTGTAATGGGCCGTTGGGTGTCAAGCCCCTGAGTGACTGTCCTGTCGCCGAAGTCTTGCTTCTGTTCGGGGTCGACGCGAGGCCGCCCCACCATGCCATCAGAGAGGATGCGGTCAGCCCATCTAAGGCGCGTGTTCCACCTCGATGAGATGCTCACGGCACTACTTACGGCTTGACCGCCTCCATCGTCCCGGCGACGGGACCTCAGGAGAACGGGACGATCGCCGCCCCGTTCCGAACGCTTGTTTCTCCTATGCGGCAACGCCCTCCCGGTTCCAGCGGAAGGTGGTGCCGTCGATCCAGATGCGATGCAAAATGACCGCAAGCTTCCGGGCCAGCGCCACCTTGGCCCGCCGCATGCCGCGCCGCTTGGCCACCTCCAGCGCCCAGCGCTTGAGCGCAGAGAAGCGCACCGCGCGGGTGAGCAGGATATGGGCTCCTTCATAGAGCGCCGTGCGCACCATCGGATCGCCCACCCGGCTCACGGCTCCCGTGATATCCGTCTCGCCCGACTGATACTTCTTCGGGGTCAGGCCAAAATGCGCGCCCACCGCCCGCGAGCGCGAGAACCGCTCAGGATGATCGACTGCGGACGTGAAGGTGACCGCGATCAGCGCGCCAACGCCTGGCACGCTCATCAGCCGCCGGCAGACCTCGTTCTTCCGGGCGATCGCCAGCATGGCCCGATGCAATCGGGCAAACTCCATTTGCAGCGCGTCCCGGGCGCGCAGCATGGCTTCGGCAATCTTCTCCAGCATTTCATGACCGGCCGTGAGGGTGCGCACCCGGGCGGCAAACTGGCCCTTGCTGATCTCGCCGACCTTCAGGCCGAAGCCGCGCAACAGCCCACGCAGGCTGAGCTCGACATCACGCATCTTGGCCTGCAGCTGCTTGCGGGCCATGAGCAGCGCCCGCACTTCTTGCGCCGGCGGCGACTTGCAGTGGACGGGGCGGAACCAGCCCATGCGCAGCAGTTGGGCGATGCCGCGCGCATCGCGCCGGTCGGTCTTGACGATCATGGCCGAGAGCGCCGCCTTGACATGCCGCGTCTCCAGCAGCACGACTTCGAACCCAGCCTGCACAAGGCCGGCATGCAGCCACTGCGAAAGTGGCCCGGCCTCCAGGCCGACGCGGGTGAGCGGTAGGCTCAGGCTGGCGAGAAAGGCCGCAAGCGCCTCCGGCTCGCTGGCGACCTTCGCCTCGCGGACAATCTGTCCGGAGCCATCGAGGATGCAGACGCTGCTCAGTTCCAAAGACACGTCGATTCCGGCATAGTAGTCCATGGCTGTCCCTCATGATGCTTGGGGCCGATCCGCTCGGACCCCGTTCCAACACACATCACTCTGAGGGACAGCCACCCCGCTCCGCTACTGCGTGAGCGGCAGGCCCATTACGGCATCTAAGGCGCCAGTTTCCAGAGGTCAGGGACGTATGGCTGCCGCCGGAGGCCTGTTCCTATCGGATCGCGGTCCTCTCCATCGCCAAGCGCTATGCAGGGCAAGCCCGCCGGGTGATGCTCGGGCTGTGGTCCCTACTCCCTCAGTTCACCTACACGAAGCTCCTCATCGTGGTCGATGAGGATATCAACGTGCGCTCCTGGGACGACGTCATGTGGGCCGTAGCGACCCGCTCAGACCCCTCACGGGATCTCGTCGCCATCAACGACACGCCTATCGATTATCTTGATTTCGCATCTCCGAAGTCGGGTTTGGGCGGCAAGCTCGGAATCGATGCCACCACCAAGATCGCTCCGGAAGTGGATCGCGAATGGGGACAAGTCCTCGCCATGGATCCTGCCGTTGCGGCTCGCGTCGACGAAATCTGGGGCCGGCTCGGGCTCGACGTGAATCATCTCAAGGGGACAGCCTGATGCAATCGTCCCGCGTCATAATCGGGATCAGTGGCGCTTCGGGCGCTCTGCTTGGAATTCGAGCGGTGGAGCTTCTCGCTGCGGCTGGGTGCGAGACCCATCTCGTGGTCTCCCGTAGCGCGGAGCGGACGATCGCGCACGAAGCGGGTGACGATGCGCTCCATCGGATTCAGGCGATAGTCGCCTGCCACCATTCCATCGACGATATCGGAGCGACGATCGCAAGCGGTTCCTACCGGACGGCAGGGATGATCGTGGCTCCATGCTCCATGCGAACCTTGTCTGCCATCGCCAACAGCTCCGCCGACAATCTTCTTGTCCGGGCAGCCGATGTCCACTTGAAAGAGAGGCGTCGACTGGTGTTGCTCACCAGAGAAACGCCGCTCCATCTGGGGCATATCCGCCTGATGGCGGCCGCGACCGAACTCGGAGCCATCATCGCTCCTCCCGTTCCTGCCTATTATCGCAAGCCTCGATCCGTCTCCGAGATCGTCGACCACACGGCACGCAGGGTTATCGATCTGCTCGATCTCGACATTCCTGCACTTGCCGGGTCCTGGAGCGGACTATAGCCTCGTCAATCGCATCAGCGAGCTCTGGACACGCAATTTGTCCCTGGCACACCGACGAAGGCCTGCGGCATAACAAATGAGTAGAACTTATGCCCGGTTCTGGGCCAATCGTGGCCGTGGCCCCAAGCCGGATATCCGACGCGGAGCATCCTTCCGCCCGCGACTTCCTTCTGCATTGACGATACGCGCTACGGGCACAAGGGCCATCAGGAGGAGGACGGCCGCCACGAAGAATGGCATACCCCAGGCAATCGACGGGCCCGGCTGCGACACGCCTGCGGCAAAACTCGCGGTGAACAGGATAGGACCTATAAGTCCACTCACGCCCCGCAAACTGTTGAGCGCTCCCTGCAACCGTCCCTGCTCCGAGGCCGCGATCCGTTGGGTCATCAGGCTCTGGGCGGCGGGACCGAACAGGCCCCACAGGGCTGCCACGGGAATTGCCAGCCAGATCCATGCCCCGCTCGGGGCAAGGCCGAACAGCAAGGTGCCGAGACAACCGAAGGCGAGGCCAGCGATCATCGTTGACCTTTCGCCCATACGCGGCACCACGCGACGCACGAGCCCGCCCTGCACCGCCGCTGAGGCAATACCGACGGCGGCCAGAGCCAAACCAATCGTGATCTGGTCCCACCCGTAGCGATGGCCGGCATAGAGGACAAACACGGCCGGAAACACCTCGTGGGCGAGATTTGAGAAAAACAGGACCGCAGAAACCCGAAACACTTCAGGATGAACTCGAATCAGCCGCAGAGCCGCCAAAGGGTTCGCCTTCCGCCAAACGAACGATGCCCGCTTGTCTCGTGGCAGGGACTCCGGAAGGACGAAGACCCCATACAGCGCATTGGCGAGACAGAGCCCTGCCGCGATCCAGAACGGTAGGCGCAGGTCAAAGGCTCCGAGCACGCCCCCAAGGGCCGGGCCAGCGATGAAACCAAAGGCGAATGCGGCGCCGATGACCCCGAACCCCGCGGCGCGGCGGTCTGCATCCGTAACGTCAGCCACGTAGGCGAAGGCCGTGGTGAAGCTTGATGAGGCCAAGCCACCCACGGCACGACCGACCAGCAGCCATCCCACCCCGGGAGCGATGGCCATGAAGAGATAATCGAGACCCAGTGCCAGATTGGATAACAGGATGACAGGGCGGCGTCCGTAAGCATCGGAAAGTGCTCCGAGCACCGGCGCTCCGAAGAACTGAGTGACGGCCCAGGTCAGGCCGAAGAGACCATAGACCTGGGCCGCGCTGATAGTCTCGCCGCCCAGGAGTTCCTGCACCAATCGCGGCAGGACAGGAATGATGATCCCGAAAGCCAAAAGGTCGAGAGCGACGCTGATCACCACGAAGGACAAGGCCGGGCGGCGGCGGGGGTGGGCGTGCATGGGCTGAGGTCTCGTGACTAATTCAACAAGTGCGGCTATTCAAATCTACGTCCTGCTTCACCTTGGTGGCCATCAGCTCAGGCTGGGTATCACCGGCGAATGAGGGTTATGCGGCCCGCTCTATTGTGAGCCCGGTGTGAAGTCACCTCCCTGCCAGTAGCCCTGACTCTTCAAGGTATCAGCCACTTCACGCGGCATGTAGTTTTTATCGTGCTTGGCGAGCACGGTGTCAGCCTTGAAGACGCCGGCGAGGTCAAGCATGCCTTCGGCTACGACGCCGTGCCCTTCGCGGAACAGGTCCGGCAGAAGGCCCCGGTACTCAACATCCACGGCCCCGTTCGCATCCTCGATCCCGAAGGCGATGATCTGGTTATCGCTCCTTCGGACGGATGCCTTCTGCACGAGTCCGCCGAGGCGAAAGCGCATGCCGGGAGCAACGCGGCTCGCCTGAACCTCGCTCGGCGTATGAAAGAACACAATGGTATCGCGCATGGCGAAGGAGACGAGTCCGAGCGCGGCGGCAATCATGGCCAGCCCGCTCCCGATGAAGGTCAGGCGTCGTTGCTTGCGAGTCATGCTCCATGTCTCCGGGCTTGCAATCACTCGCTTCGGTAGCACCGATGCGGCGATCCGGATTTGACCGAGCACAAGCTCACGCTCACTCGGCTCTGATAAAGAGCGTCGAGAGCTACGTCATTCGGCCACACTATCGCGCCACGGCGCCTCCGGGGAATTCCGGAATAGCCGGAACACGAGTAAAGGGCGAACTTGACGGGAACTAGCGCTTGTCGACGCCAATACGAACTGGAGACTTTCGTGATCGTCTGCTCTTGTAATGTCTTCTCGGACGGCGAAGTGCGCACCTGCCTGAACCCCGGGCCGGATTGCCCACGCACTCCTGCCCAGGTTTATCGCTGCCTTGGTTGCGGACCCCAATGTGGCCGATGCGCCACCACTATCCGTTCCATCATGGATCAGACCCTTGCTCAAAAACATGCCTGCACGGCGGACTGTGAGACGGCCTGCCCATTAACCCAGCAGGCCAACTCCAACGAGCCCGGAAAGCGTCAGGCATGGCGACCTCGATCGACCCGTGCCGGCCGATGATGCAAGATCCTGTCACGAAAGTTCTCTCAAAGTTCTACATGACTGGTTACCTTCTCCCAGATCCGATCAGTTCTGTAGGAAGCCCGAATCGAGTCAAACTAAGAAATTCCCTATCCGCCAGGAACGTCTGCTGTTCCCGTCCTAAGCCGACATTCAGCCTTACTTCCGGCATGTGCCAGTTCCGGACCTGGCAGAGCACAATGCTGCCCGGCGCCAGCGCGGGAGCCTTACGGTGTAGTTTACCGAAGAGGCAATCCCAGCTTGGGATGCGGAGCCCCGCACGGCCCTGGGCGGTTAATCTCGCTATTCGGTTCCGGCCATCAAATCGCCCCTGACGCTGCGGGCTGTGTTCAGGCTGGCGCTGCGACAAACCGAGGGCTGCTCGGCTCAATCCTGAGGCTCCTGGGCAATGATCTCGCTATCCTGGATCATTCGACCCTGAGCCGAGACATCGGAGGTGCCAATACCATGTCGAATCTCCAGAGGGCCGGTTCCCCTGCTGGTGGACTGCACGGGCCGGCATCTACGACACCATCGCCAAGCGCGATCCTGATGCGGAAGTGATCGTTCCACCAAGAGCGACTACAGTGCTGAGTGATACGGCAGAGAGCGTTCCGATCCAGCGCGATTGGCATCTCCAAAATCCTGGTCAAGCGTAGATGCATGGGTTGGCAAAGGAGGTCCGGATACACTCGTCGCGCCCTGGGGAAGACCGCTATTAGCCGACCGATAACTCGGGATATCCAGCGTTACTCCGGCAGGCCTGATCTCCGTAAACCATCCGCGAACAGGTCCAAATCTTCCGGCCGCCGGAGTTGCACCCAGTCACTGAGATTGGAGATGCGCCGAGAAGGATCGAGTTTGCGTAAATCACGAATTGCGCGCTCTGCTTCGTTCATTCGGCCAGCAAGTGCCTCGCTTGCGGCAACAATGCCGGCGGCAAGCACGAAGCTCGGTAATTCTCTCAATGCCCTGCCAGCCCATAATGAAGCGAGATCATAGCTTCCGGCCAGCATATGAGCCAGTGCCATCCCGGTCTGCATACGAGGCAATTCTGGATCCAAAGGGCTCAGTCGCGTGCCCTTCGCAAAGCGCTCGATTGCATCGTTTGGTTCCCCACGGGCAATTCTTTGGAATCCACTAAGGTACCACGCTGCCAGGAGATTGGGATTAAGCACCAGCGCCCGGTCAAGCATTGCAATGCAGCCATCGAGATCGCCTCCAAAATGGCCAAGGGCGTGACCGCCGCGGGTGAGAGCTACCGCGTCGTTCCTCCCAAGTTCGATTGCTCGGCGGGCCAATCTGGCACCCTGAGCTGTCTCCTGTGCCCGATCAGTCATCCAACCATTGATCTTGCGCCAGACATGGCACCAAGCCACCATTCCATAACCGACCGCATAGTCCGGATCGAGCTCGATCGCCTTGTGAAACAGCGGCAGGGCTTGGTCGATCGCTTCCCTGGTTCCCTGGTGGAACTTCGTCATGCCACGCAGATAATAGTCATAGGCGTCGAGGCTCTCAGTCGGTTTGCGTTGGGCTCGCTCGATCTCGGCCCGCTCCAGTTGAGGAATGATTGCGCCGACAACGCTGGCCACAATCTCGTCCTGCACTTGAAAGACGTCGTTGAGCGAGCCTTCAAAGCGTTCCGCCCAAACATTTAGACCGGTGGTCGCGTCAACAAGCTGACCTGTGATGCGCACGCGGTCCACCGCCTTCCGTACACTGCCCTCCCGCACATACCGGACGCCCAGTTCCCGCCCCACCTGCTTCACGTCAACCGCACGGCCCTTGTAGGTGAAGCTCGAGTTGCGAGCGATAACGAAGAGCCAGCCAATACGCGATAATGCGGCGGTGATGTCCTCTACCACACCGTCAGCGAAGTACTCCTGCTCCGGATCTGCACTTAGGTTTAGGAACGGCAGGACAGCAATGGACGGTCGTTCAGGAATGATCAGTACAGGTGCAGGTTGTGTATTCGAGCCGGAGAGACCCTGACCGGGAGTAGCAATTCGATCCAATTGATCTGAGATCCGAACCTCGGCAACGAACCGGAATCCCTTACGGGCGACGGTACGCACCAGGCGCTGCTCGGACCCGCTATCGCCAATGGCGTTGCGCACCGCGTTGACATGGCTCGTCATCGTTGATTCAGAGACGATCCGCCCGCCCCAGATCGCGTGCAGCAATTCCTGCTTACTGACGACTCTTTCGCTATGCTGTACCAGATAGAGCAGCAGGTCGAACACCCGGGGACCAAGCGCGATCGTGTCGGACCCTCTGATGAGCTCGCGCCGGTCAGGATCGAGCGTGTAGCTGCCAAAAACGAACTGCGCTGGATCGCTCCTAAATCCGACCGATCAAAATTCCAGGATGTTGCCGACGCACTCCGAAGAACTCTGTCATCGTGGCTTTTTGCATTAAGACCAAGAGTTATGACGCTCCTGTCACTTCATGGCATGTGCTGCTTATATGAGTTTTGGAGGAAACGATATTCTTTGATCAGGCGTCGGCCAGACGTGGATACTTCAACCCAGGTTTGCCGCGCGGGAGTGGCCCATTCGATTGCCTCGCTATGCAAGGCGGCTTTCTCGCTGTCAACATAGGGCGTGTCCAGAGTGGAGTGCAGCAATCTCGTTCTGACAGGAAGGAGGTTGTTGTCCGCTCCGTGGGGGAGGCACATGACCGTCTCGCACTCGCATCCGGAGGCCTGCCTGCCCGCAGCAGACCTCCATTGAGATCAACGCTGAACTAAGATTGGAGGGCCGGAACAACGCATGTTTCCTTATCGTGAGGATGGAGCGTAGATTCTAGCGGAAACCCCGCCGAAGTCCCTTCTATGATCGGCCAGGGGCGATTATCAGTCACAAAGCCTCCCTTGAAGGGGTTCACCGTCAGCCCCACCGAGACATCATTACCGTGCCTTGTGCCTAAAACGGAAGGAATGCTCTTGGCATGAAGATGTACGTGCACACCATAGGAGTGGTTTTGATCGCCCCGATGATGGTGATACCTCGATCATCCGCCAGGATTTCGGCTGGAATTGATATCTTCCATCGGTATACTCCCTCACCCGGCTTGGCGCCCGCCACGTGAATGTTGAACGGCCTGCCGCCTGCAACACCGCGGAGTGAAACAAGAGAGGAGTTGTCTGTCACCAAGGTGGCTGTGCCTCCTTCTGCTTCAATGAAGCCAGCCAGGATGAGTGAAGCTGCACGAGTCTGCATCATGTGCCCTCTGACCTCGTAGAAGCTTCAACGCTTAAGGTTGATTAAGATATCCAGGAGCTCTGATCCGGTCTGGAAGACTTTCGAGTTGGCCGTATAGGCACTCTGGGACTGAATCATCTCCGCGAGCTCAGTGCCTAAATCGACGTTCGATGCCTCGAGAGTTCCCGAATTCACGGTACCATAGCCGGCACTTGCAGCTATGCCGTACTTGACTTCGCCTGAGCCCTGCGTTTCTCGATAGACGTTTCCTGGCTCGGTGCTTAAGCGGTCAGGACTCTCGAAACTCGCGAGCTGGATCTGGTACGATGGGTTGCGTGTTCCATCCGAATAGATCTCGTATAATATTCCATCAGCTGACACTTCAAAGCCATCGAGCGAATTCGCGGCGTTTCCATCTGCCTCTGCCTTGTAAACAGTGTATGGCGCAGATACCTGCGTCATGCCAGTCAGGTCGAGAGTGAATGGGAAGGTCGCTCCCGTTTCTGTCGCATGCGGAATATTGAACGAAAGGGTTCCGCCGGAACCCTTCCCGGTCATCGGATCAAAGGCGATAGTACTTGTTCCGCGGAGGCTGGCCGGGCGAGACGCGCCGCCACTATCGTAGACGGCAGCTTGCCACTCGTTGTCACCTGTCTTCGCGAGATAGACGTCGAGCGTCACTTTTGTTCCTAGGGGATCATATGTCACTATACTTGTTTTGAGATCGTAGGTCCCCTCTGCAGGGAGCGTGCCGGCTGGGGGCGTCCATGGCGAGCGAACGTTTGTGCTGACCGGTAGGTTTGCCTTAAACACCCCGCTTTTTGAGGCATTTGGCTTCAACTCACCCGATGGCAATTCGATCGGCACGAGGGATCCTGCCCCACTGGGTGTTCCATCGGCATTTAGCTTCCGACCCAGCAATTCAAAGCCAGCTGTATTGACAAGGCGAGTAACCGCTTGCTTCGTTCCGGCATCTGTCTCAACCAGCCGAATAATTGGGGCAAACGAGCCTGCGCGAGTGTAGGCCAGGGATCCGCCAGCGTCAGCCACAGGGAAGAAACCGTTTCCGTCGATCATAAAATCGAACGCTGAGGTCGTGTACTGCTTGGTGCCCTGTTGGCTGACACTATATCTGACGCTTGTTGTGACAGATCCAGAGTCATAGGAGCCATAGCCGCTTGCGGTGACAAAGGAGGCGAACTCAGTCGATGCCCGCTTGTAACCCGTGGTGTTTTGATTGGCGATATTGTCCGAGATCGTTGAAAGCTTGGAAGATTGAGCGTTCATGCCTGAAACGCTTGTCCGCATTGCACTATAAATTCCCATGGCAGCCCCAGCCTCCGATGATGCTCTTCATGCCGCACGGTCCATTGTCAGACTTGGCAGCGTTTGTTGTGATCGCAGGATGGCGATGGGCCGGCGGAAAGTCCTTGCAGGAACCTTGGATTTTTCGTGAGTTTATCTTGCGAGTTTGTCCAAGACGGCATCGGCCGATGGCTGCAGTGCGTCCCTGAGACGCGTTGGTGATTGCCAGGGTGGTTGAGCAGAGTCGCCAAGGATTTCGTCTGCTCACCGCCTATTAACAGGAACAAACTTATGGATTACAGCGTCATTGAGAATCCAGTCGCTCATCGCTTCGAGATGGCCATCGGGGATGCTATTGCAGCAGCCTACTACCGGCTGGAGGATAGCAAGGTCGTCCTCATTCATACCGAAGTGCCCCAAGAGCTATCGGGTCAGGGAATCGGCTCCAAACTGGCAGAGGGAGTGTTCCGGCTGATCCGTGAGAGTGGGCGTCAGGTGGTCGTCCGATGTTCGTTCATGGCGAGCTGGGTTAGCCGCCACCCTGAGGTCAACGATCTCGTCGTTGGATGAGCATCGCCATAACCGCCTCCGCGGTCAGGCTTGGTTACAGATGCAAAAGGTTCCTTTCGGGTTGGTTCTGCTCTGCTCCAAACAGTCCTTATCACAGACGGATTGCGGCTATGGATAGCGCACGGGCGGCGGTGGCAGCTCGGGCAAAGGGATGAACTCGGCCTCGTCGCCGGGTACCGTATCGAACCGGGCCGCCTTCCAATCGGCCTTGGCCTGCTCAATGCGGTCTTGCCGCGACGAGACGAAGTTCCACCAGATGAAGCGTGGACCGTCCATCGGCTCACCGCCCAGCATCATGAATCTGGCGTCGTTCCGCGCCCGGATCGTAATACGGTCGCCCGGCCGGAAGACCAGGAGCTCGCCGGGCGGAAACACGTCGCCGGCGATCTCGACCTGGCCAGAGACGGTGTAGATCGCCCGCTCGTCGTAGGTTGGGTCGAGCGGCACGGAGGCTCCGGCCTGCAACGCCACGTCGGCATAGAACATCGGGCTAGACGTCTGCACGGGCGAGCTCGCGCCGAGAATGGAACCTGCGATGAGCCGTACAGTCTTGCCGTCGCCGGTGAGTACCGGCATCTCGCCCGCATCGTAGTGGACGAAGCCGGGATTTGCCTCCTCGTCCTGCGCCGACAGGGCCACCCAGCTCTGGATGCCGAAGAGCTTTGAGCCCGTTGTACGCAGTTCCGGTGCGGTTCGCTCAGAATGGACAATGCCGCGCCCGGCGGTCATCCAGTTGAGTTCCCCCGGCCGGATGGGCAGTTCGGTTCCAAGCGAGTCGCGGTGCATGATCTCGCCGTCGAAGAGGTAGGTGACGGTCGAGAGTCCGATATGAGGATGAGGTCTGACATCCATCCCTGATCCGAGCAGGAACTCCGATGGGCCCATCTGGTCGAAGAAGATGAACGGGCCGACCATCTGCCGCTGCGCCGATGGGAGCGCGCGGCGGACCTCGAAGCTACCGAGGTCACGGGAGCGAGGTACGATCACGGTTTCGATGGCATCGCAGGCGAACCTGTCACCAGGTTCCGGATCTTCGGCGGGGTTCCAGCTCATGAGACCTCTCCTGTGTAGTTTCTTGCATAAGGGCCCTGGTGTTCACGCTCGATGGCCCTGTTCGGCTGCGATGGCAAAAACGTCATGCTCTCCGTCCAACCCCTTGAGCTCGAAGCGGCCTATGCGACGGGTGAGCGTCATCGGCAAGGCGGAGGCGAAGGTCTCGGAGCAGACTACCGTCTCGCCGCTCGCCTTGGCGATCCCCTCCAGGCGGCTGACCATGTTCACCGCCGGCCCGACTACGGTAAAGTCCAGCCGGTCTAGGCTGCCGATATTGCCATACATCACAGATCCCACGTGCAAAGCCGCTACGAACGGGGGCAGACCCTCGGCCCGGGCCACTGCGATCGCTCCCGATACGGCACGCACGGCCGCTGCACACGCCGCCGTGCGACCACCCTCACCCACCCGGAAGATGGACAAGACCCCGTCCCCCAGAAACTTGAGAACGTCGCCTTCCTCCGCCCGCACGGCATCGGCCACGGCCTCGAAATAGCGTCCCAGCGTGGCCAGGAGTTGTGATGGGGATGACGCGAGAGAAAGCGGTGTGAACCCGCGCATATCTGTGAGCAGAATGGCCGCTTCGGTCTCGACGATGTCACCGCGATGGATCGCGCCGGCTTGCACGCGTGCAGCCGGCCCCTCGCCCAGGAATGTGGCCAGGAGGCTTGCTGTCGAACGGCGCATGGCAATGGCTTCCAGCGCAGCCGAGAGCGGCACAGAAAGGCTCTTGATCAGAGCGATGTGGCTTTCATCAAACCCGCTGCCGTGCCGCGTGGCGAACATTGCCGGTTGGATGATCCCGTTGCCGAAGGTCACCGGCACCGCAACATAGTCCGTAAAGCCGGCACTCGCCAACTCATGGAGAACAGTGTGATCCTCGGGCACGAGCTGGTCGAGCCGCCACCGGACCGAAGTCCCAATCTCCATGACGTGCTGGGAAGGGCTGCCGAAATAGGTGGGGGACTCGCGCAGAGCCTGGCTGATGGTGAAGAGCTCGGCCGCCGTCTCCGGTGCCCAGATGATGCCCCAAGCGGTCAGCAGCGGATTATCGACACGCATCGCGATGCGCAGCCGGTGCAACGGAACCCCCGTCGCGATCAACTGCTCTGCAAACCCGGATGTCAACGCAACTGCATCGCCAGACAAGCGCCCCGGCCCGATCAACCACGCCGCGAGTTGCTTCCCCTTGCGTGTCCAGTCGTCCAAGGCAGCGGTCTGACGGAGTGGCACCATGCGCTCTACCTTAGAACAGAATACTGTCCCTTGTCTCGATCGGTTTGAGCTCTGTCTGCTCACCGAGCATAACCCGCATCTCGATCTCAATTCGCCGCGTGATCGATGAGATCGGGACATCGTTGGAATTCCCTTCAAACGGATTCGAGGAATTATCTCCGACCTTCTCCATCGAGACGAATATCCAGCCGACGACCGCACTGAGCGGGACATTCAACCAGGCCGTCCAAGCCGCGATCCCAGCCGCCTCGCCCAACTCCCGGGCGTACGGAAAGAGACCGAAGGGCATGATCGCGACGAAGATCTTCACCACGATAACGGCGATGGAATAGTAGTTGCGCGAATAGGGATAGTTCTTGACCCGCTTCAAGCCTCCTTGCAATCGAAGAAGTTCATCGAGCGCGGTCGCCAACACGGTAAAGATTAATTCGCTGATGCGGCTTCTGCTATGGAGATCCTTGATAGCTTCATATTGCCAATGAAGAATGAGAGCTTCCTTGTCGCCGCGATGCGCCTTGAATTTTTGCAACTCGGCATCCGACAAATAGGTTGCCAGCTCATCCTCAAGGACAGATTGACTTTCAGGACTCGGGAGCCTGGCAAGGAAACTAACGTTCCCCGGGTCAAACGTATTTTCCCAGGATCTCCTTTCGCGCAAGTAAAAGCGCAGTGCGGTCAGCCAGGCAAAATGGCGGTAAAATATCTTTTTCAGTCCTTGGTCCGACGCGGCATCTCGACTGCCTATCGTCACCATCAACCTGTTGGCCAAGACCAAACTGGCGGTGCTGACTTGCCCAGACAATGTAAGACCGTCGTTGAAGCGCGCATAGCATTGCTGATTCTTGAATGCGAGACTGATCGCGAGCGCCGATCCTACAATTGTTAGGATCGGCCCCGGTACCGTCAAAAAGCTCCAGCCCGAGAGCTGGAGGAACAAGGTGGCAAACAATGACCAGGCAACAATCCAGCCGGTCTCCCATCTCGTCCAGGCGAGAAAGTCGGTGGTCTTGTACTGTCGACCTAAGTGCATGGCCTAACCACCCTTAAGTTGTCGGATGCGTATGATGGACCTGTCGGACACCGGATCAGGCGCCTTGTGACGGGAGAGCACGGACTCGTTGATCGAAACGGGCAGCGGTAGCGGCGTTTCAAACAGGTCAACGACCGGCAGGGCGGCGAAATAGCCAAAGTAAACAGCCGTGAGAATTTGAGCGGCAATCACGTAGCCGCCCTCCGCCGGCCTGCTGCCGAGATACCCAAGGCCTATGAACGCCGCAACAAAAGCCCAGAGCATCCACCGGCCGATCGGGCGGTAGGACATGGAGCGTACCTTGGAGGTGTCGAGCCAAGGCAGAAAGGCCAGCACAAGGACTGAGGAGGCCATCGCAACAACACCGCCGAGCTTGTCGGGAATGGCACGCAGGATCGCGTAGAACGGCAGGAAGTACCATTCCGGAACGATGTGCGCAGGTGTCACGGCTGGGTTCGCCGGGATGTAGTTGTCTGCGTGGCCGAGATAGTTCGGCATGTAGAACACCCAGAAGGTGAAGAAGACCATGAAAGTGACGATCGAGAAGATGTCCTTCACCGTGGCTTCTGGGGTAAATGGCACCGTATCTTTCTTGAAGTCCGTGATCTCGACACCGGTCGGGTTGTTCTGTCCCACATGGTGAAGCGCCCAGACGTGAAGCGTGACGGTGCCAACGAGCATGAAGGGCAAAAGGTAGTGCAGCGAGAAGAACCGGTTCAGGGTTGCATTGCTGACTGAGTAGCCACCCCACAAATACTCGACAATCGTTTCACCAACGAGCGGAATGGCGGAGAACAGATTGGTGATGACGGTCGCGCCCCAGAACGACATCTGGCCCCAGGGCAGGACATAGCCCAGGAACGCGGTCGCCATCATGATCAGGAAGTTGATGACACCCAGGAGCCAGAGGATCTCGCGCGGCGCTTTGTACGATCCATAGTACAGGCCACGAAAGATGTGGATGTAGACCACGATGAAGAACATCGACGCGCCCGTCGCGTGCAGGTAGCGGATGAGCCACCCATAGTTGACATCACGCAAGATCCGCTCGATCGACTGAAACGCCAGATCGGCATTCGGCACGTAGTGCATCGCGAGGAAAATGCCGGTCACGATCTGCGACGCGAGCATGAGGGTCAGGATACCGCCGAAGGTCCAGAGGTAGTTCAAGTTCCGCGGCACCGGGTACGACACGGCCGTATCATAGGAAAAGCCGATGATGGGCAGTCTCGCCTCAAGCCACCGCTCGAGCCGGCTTTTCGGCTCGTAATTGCTATGCTTGAACATTTCGTTACCCGATCCTGTTCAATCGTCTCTTAAAAGGCCACAGGTAACGCATCGGCGACATAGCGCCTGAGCCAGTCCTCGAACCGGGTTGGCGCAAATCGTGGATGATCGCCCGGAACCAGGGTATCGTCGCGCAGAACCGCTCCGAAGTACAAAGCGTGAGCATCGGCAACGACGCTTCGGGTATCCTCGTTGGCGGCCAGGATCTGTTCAGCGAGCTCGTTGAGGTAGAACCTATCCGGACCGACGATCTCAACCTCGCGGTTCTGGGGACGACCCATCGCCACGTCGCGTAACGCGACCACAACGTCATCGGCCGCAATGGGTTGGATCGGAGCCGGCGAAAGGCGAAGCACGTTGCCGTCGGCGGCGCTTTCGACGATCCCGGTCAGGTACTCGAAGAACGGCGTCGATCTGAGGATCGTATACGGTATGCGCGATGCACGAATCAGATTTTCTTGTGCCATCTTCGCCCTGAAGTAGCCGCTCTCGGGCAGACGGTCGGTGCCGACGACGGACAAGGCGACGTGATGCTGAATGCCGGCCGCGTGCTCCGCTGCCAGAAGATTCCGTCCCGACGTCCTGAAGAAGTCCAGGGCAATGTCGTCCTGGATCGTTGGCGCATTCGACACATCCACCACGATCTGAGCGCCATCCAAGGCCTTAGCCAACCCCTTGCCGGTAAGTGTGTTGACGCCCGAGGACGGTGAGGCCACCACAACATCCTGGTTGCAGTCCTGTAGCGCTGTGACCAGCCGGGATCCGATATGTCCGGTGCCACCTACAACAACGATTCTCATCGCTCACTTCCCGTGCGAGATCAATCTGGTTCGAAAGAGAACGCCGCGGACCGGCATAAGCCGACGATCCGCTGTCGTAATTTCAGTCTGGTGTAGTTCGGTCGACTACACAGACCGAAGTCCAGTGCGACCCATCACCTCTTATCCGGGATCGTGAGTTCGGCATCGACGTCATCGACGACAAATACGGCGAGGATCTTCGCTGGTTGCGTCTGGCTCGCGTTGGCGCTGACACAATGATGATCGCCAGGCATCTCCGTCCAGTTCTGCCCGGTCTGATAAGTCACTTCAGATCCGTCGTTGACCTGGCTGCGGACAGCGCCTTCGATGACTGTCGCGTAGATGATCGCTGATTTCGCATGCTTATGGGACGGCGAGTATCCGCCCGGTCCGTATTCGACCACGACTCCCTTGAGACTCTTGCCGGGAATTCCCGGCAAAGCGTGCTGGTAGACCTGTGTGACTTTCGCGTTCTTGGAGCCGGGAAGAGTTATGCCTCTATCCGAAGAGCCTGGCGCCTGAGCGCCGGCGTTAGCCGTGGTCAGCAAAAAAGCTGCAACCGCGGCACTCATCGTCATTCTCATTGGATGTCCTCCATTTTAGGCCGACGCTGTTCCCTTCGGGCAGTGCTCGCGTACAAGCCACTCTGCCAAGTCGATATTCATCAGGCGCCCTTCGGCTTGAGTTACAGATTGCTCGATGCCAGAGGTGCATATGCGTTGAGCGACCCTCAGGATCTGATGAAGGCCAGAAGGTCCGAGTTCACCGCTTCAGCGTGGGTGGTGCACATGCCGTGCGGAAACTTCTCATAGACCTTGAGCGTGCCATTCTTCAGCAGCTTTATCGAAAGCAACGCGGAATCGGCGATTGGTACAATCTGATCGTCGTCGCCGTGCATCACTAGCGTCGGCACGTCGATGATCTTCAGATCCTCGGTGAAGTCGGTTTCGGAGAAGGCCTTGATGCCGTCGTAGTGAGCCTTGGTGCTGCCTGCCATGCCTTGGCGCCACCAGTTCTGGATGATCCCCTGCGATGGCGTAGCGCCAGGGCGATTGTAGCCGTAGAACGGACCGCTCGCGAAATCGAGATAGAACTGCGCGCGGTTCGCTGCGAGCTGCGCACGTAAGCCCTCGAGCACGTCGATCGGCAGACCTCCCGGATTGGCCGGTGTCTTCACCATGAGCGGCGGCACGGCGCCGATGACGATCAGCTTGGCCACGCGGCCCTGCGGCTGGCCATGGCGGGCGACATAGCGGGTCGCCTCGCCACCGCCGGTCGAATGGCCGATATGGATGGCGTTGCGCAGGTCGAGATGCTCGACCACCGCCGCTGCGTCGGCGGCGTAGTGGTCCATGTCGTGGCCGTCCGACACCTGCGCGGACCGTCCATGGCCTCGGCGGTCGTGCGCGACGACGCGATATCCCTGGTTCAGGAAGAACAGCATCTGGTTGTCCCAATCGTCAGCCGACAATGGCCATCCATGGTGGAAGACGATGGGCTGGGCGCCCTTCGGGCCCCAATCCTTGTGGAAGATCTCGACGCCATCGTTGGTGGTGACTGTGCTCATGGTGTTGTCCCCTGTCAGAACGGGATAGTCTTCGCTAAATCGGCTGTGGCTGCCGGCGCGTTCAGGCGGCTTTGGCTCCGGACGCGAACCACTGGTCGAAATCGATCTTGCCAAGGCGTGGATTGTTGTCCGAAACCAGCGTGGCCTCTTCGAGTTTGGCTCCGGAATAAGGGACCCCCGTCGAGGCTTCGACCGCCCGGGCATCCCCCGTCGCAGCCAAGTATTTTGCAATCAGGTCGCGTATGCGGAACCGCTCAGGGCCGGCGATTTCGATTGTGCCGTTGCGGGGCGAGGCGAGCGCCACTTCCGCCATGGCATCTGCGACATCATCGGAGGCGATCGGCTGGATCAGCGCGGCGGGCACAACCACTTTATCGCCGAGCCCCCAAGAGTTGACCAAGAAGCCCAGCAACTCGAAGAACTGCGTCGAATGGACGATGGTATAGGGGACCCCGGAACTCTTGATCAGTGTCTCCTGTGCCAGCTTGGCTACGAAATAGCCGCTCGCCTGCAGACGCTCCGTTCCGACGACTGACAAGGCCACGTAATGCTTGACATCGTTCGCCGTCGCTGCGGCGATGAGATTGCCTGTCGACTTTTGAAAGAACTCGAGAACGGCGGCATCTTCCCAGGAGGGCGAGTTCGACAGGTCGACGATGACCTGCGCGCCCTTCACCGTTTCAGCGACTCCTTCGCCGGTTACCGAGTTAAAGCCGCTTTGCGGTGACGCGGCAACCACCTCATGCCCAGCGCTGCGTAATCGTGCGACTGTCTTCGAACCGATGAGGCCAGTTCCACCGTTGATGACGATCTTCATAACCGATCTCCTGTAGCAGAGTCATTTCTGCGGGATTGGGGCGCCGATGCTCGTGTGCCGAGGCGACCCGACTCAGTTCAGCCCCGCCCTGTCAAGGCCGTAGAGCTTGTCGGCCGATCCCGGCACGGACCTGAAGGCCACCCCTGCCCGGTTCCAGGCGTTGATCGCCATCACCGCAAAGGTCAGGTCGGATAATTCCTTCTCGGAGAACTGGCTGCGGACGCGCTCATAGAGATCGTCCGGCACACCGCCCTCGGGCAGCCTTGTGAGCGCTTCGGTCCAGGCGAGAGCTGCGCGCTCCCGCGGCTCGAACAGAGGGGACTCGTGCCACGTTGCGACGTGGTACAGCCGCAGTTCACGCTCACCGTGGAGCTTTGCCTGCTTCACATGCATGTCGAGGCAAAAGCTGCAGCCATTGAGCTGAGACGCGCGGATCTCGATCAGATTGATGATCGACTCCTCAATGCTGCTCTTCCTGATGCCCGTCGAGAAGTCGGCGAGCTTTTTGAAGAGTTCCGGCGACTGCGTCGCATAGTTCAGACGCTGGATGGAAGTCGTTGCGTGAAGCGTCTTGGCCTGTTCTGAAGTTGCGATGTCCACACTCGTTCTCCTTGATGGGCGCTGTCGTTGTGTGCCCTTCAAGGATGCATGCTTGACGGAGGCCTTTCTATTACTCCCGTGGCCTGGATGCCCCCTGTGTAAGTCTACGACGACTATACCGAAGTTTAGGTTTTACTTGGGGTCGAGCCGGTTCCCGGCGATCCTAGTTATCAGTTGGCTCTTCATCATTGTTGGACGGGTTGTCTTTGTCCGGCAGCGCGGTCTTGATACTTTGGAGGAGGACATCGTCGGTAACCGGCTTCGTCAGATACGCATGAGCCCCTCCCGCGAGCGCCCGGCCTCGGGTCAAAGGATCGGTCACGGAGGTCACAACGATCACCGGCATGGTCGAGCCCTGGGCCTTGAGCCGCTGCAGCAGTTCCAGGCCGCTGATGCCAGGCATCCGAATATCAGTGATGAGGCAGTCGAACCG
The DNA here is from genome assembly GCF_016864375.1 of Microvirga sp. VF16. Lineage (GTDB taxonomy): Bacteria > Pseudomonadota > Alphaproteobacteria > Rhizobiales > Beijerinckiaceae > Microvirga. The sequence goes on from NZ_CP069354.1 coordinate 3,361,054, forward strand.
ATCGGGTGGGTCGGCCGCCAAGAAGGTTTCGGCCCGGTCGAAGACGTGACAGGTGTAACCCATGACCAGAAGGAGATCGGAGAGGGCATCACGGATGGCCTCCTCGTCATCCACGACCGCGATGACAGGCGGATTGAACAAGCGGGTAGCCTTTGCTGCTGCGGCCCGTCAGGCCGACTTCCCAAGGCTGCGCTCAATCACGCCACATGGAAACCATACCGAGGTTTAGGATTCACGACTTATCACGAAGGTCGGCGGGCAGCGTCTCCCACGCACGGATAAGCTCGCCAACTGACGCCGCCTGCATCTTACGCATGACATTGCCGCGATGAAGCTTGACCGTGATTTCCTTGATGCCGAGGTCGAAGGCGATCTGCTTGTTGAGCCGACCACGCGCCACTTCGCGCATGACCTGCCGCTCGCGCAACGTCAGAGTTGAAAACCGGGCGAAGTGCTGTCTGGCGCGACGGGCAACCGCCATTTGCGCAACATCCTTCTCGATTGCAATCGTTACTGCGTCGAGCAGAGTCTGGTCGCGGAATGGCTTTGTGAGGAAATCGACGGCTCCAGCCTTCATGGCTTGGACCGACATGGGAATGTCGCCATGGCCGGTGAGGAAGATGATTGGCTTCAGGTTGCCCTTTGCTGCCAATTGGTGCTGAAGATCGAGGCCGCTTGCGCCGGGCATGCGAACGTCGAGCACCAAGCAGCCGGGGCGGTCGGGAAGCTCGGATTCAAGTAATTCGCGAGGTGAAGCGAAACAAATCGCATCGAGGCCTATGGATAGCATGAGCTCCTGAAGCGCGGTCCGGACTTCTTCGTCATCGTCAACGATGAGAACCAGTGAGCGGTCTTCTTTGGCATCAGGTGTGATCACAGGAATGCCTCCGAGGTTTGGGCAGCAAGGCGCGAAAGAGGGTCGATCCGCTGTCCGGGCATCATGGTGCCGTTTTCGCTTCAAATGGCAGCGTGAAGATCAATGTCGCCCCCTGTGGCTCGTTGTTCTCAGCCCACAATCGTCCGCCGTGAGACTCGACAATCGATCGGCAGATCGCCAGTCCCATGCCCATGCCGTGTTCCTTTGTCGTAAAGAACGGTTCGAACATCCTCTCCGGAAACTCGACGCCCCGGCCGCGGTCACTGACTTCGATCTGGACCTCATCCTTCACTTGGCGCACGCGCACTCCGAGAACTCTGTCGCTCGCAGTAGAGTCCATTGCATCCATGCCGTTGCGGATGAGATTGACGAGAACCTGCTGAACCTGGACGCGGTCGAGCGCGACAGGCGGAAGGTCGCCTTCGACCTGAACATTTATACGAATGCGGCGCCGTGCCGCCTCTTCGGCCATGAGGTTATGCGCCTCGGCGATAACGCTGTCGAGTGTCGTGCTTGTCCTCGTCTCCACGGAGTGCTTGAACAAGGCGCGGATGTGGCTCACCACGTCGGCGGCGGAATTTGCGTTATGGATAATGCGTTCCACCGTTTTCTGCGCGCGCTCGAGATTCGGAGGGGTCGCCAAGAGCCAGCGTTGGCATGCATTGGAGTTGGCGATGATTGCGGCCAATGGTTGGTTCACCTCATGTGCGATGGCGGCTGAAAGCTCAGCAAGACTCGCTGCTTGGCTTGCCCGCGCCAGACTCTCCCGCGCAAGATGCAGCTCTTCCTGTGCTCGAACTTCACCGTCGATGTCGTGTGAGAGGCCAAACCACTGGACGATGCGTCCGCTCTCATTCCGCAGCGGCTCGGCGCGGCCCGACATCCAACGATAGTTCCCGTCCACCCGGCGCATGCGGTAGTTGAGAGAAAAGCTCTCGCCGGTAGCCAGAGATCGGTTGAGCGCCTCCTCCAGCCTGGCGATGTCGTCGGGATGGAAGAGAGTCGTGATGGCGGCCGCCAGTCGGTTGGTGCCCGCCTTTTGAAGGGCTCCCACATCCAGGCCGCAGAACTCGATCAAGCGCTTGCTGAAGAAGGTCGGTTCGCCTTTAGGAGACAGTCGCCAGAGCAGGCTCGGAACCATATCAACGAGTTGTGAGAGCTCCCGCTCCCGATTGCGCAATGCCTCCTGCGCGGTTAACAGGTCGTCAATGTCGGAACTCACTCCATACCACTGGATGATCTTGCCAGAGTCGTCGCGCAACGGCTCCGCGCGGCTCTCAACCCACCGATGAGGGCCGTTGGCCCGGCGCTGACGATATCTGACGACGAGGGGCACACCCGTCGCGATTGCGCGTGCGAACACCTGATCCACCGCGTGCCGATCATCGGGATGAATAACCGACAGCGATCGCGACCCGTCAGGGGCGGTCATATCGTCCAGAGTGATACCGGTGACTTCCGTGACTTGCTTATTAAGGTAGCACGGTATTCCCTCCGGGGTCATACACCAGATGAGAGTTGGCACAGTGTCGATCATCTGCTGAAGCTGGCGCTCGCTCCGCCGCAGCGCCTCCTCTGCGCGCATCTCGTCGTCGATGTCGATGGATATCACGTACCATTGCACAATCGCTCCGCTCTGATCCCGTAGTGGCTCCCCGCGGCCATCGACCCAGCGATACGCGCCGTCCGCACGACGCATACGGTATTTCATGGAGAAGGGTTCGCCGGTGGCGAAGGAATGACGGGCCGTCGTCAGCAGACTGTCTGCATCATCAGGGTGGACAAGGGATTGGATGGCCGCCGCCAGCCGGCTCACGCCCGGTTTGTCCAAATGGGCCAAGTCCCCCAGACCGAAGAAATCCAACAACCGCTTGTTGAAGAAGGTCGGCTCGCCTTCGGGCGTCATACGCCTGATATGGACTGGGACCATATCCACGAGCTGCGACAGCTCTCGCTCCCGTTCGCGCAATGTGAGGAGCGCTTGCTGGTTCTGTCGGGAAATGGCGGCCACGATGAGTGCCGAAAATGCCGAGATCGCCAGAAAAAGCTGCAGCATGACCTGCTTTTGCCTCTGGGTCTCGGGATCGCCGACAAAATGGCTGCCACCGGATATCGTGAGTGCCATCGTGATGAGGGCGAGGAGGGTCAAGGCGACGGCCACGCCCTTAAACTCAAAACGCACGGCGGCCCAAAGAAGCGGTGGCATGATGATATAGGCGGAGGCAAGATAGTCGGTGCTCAAGGAAAGCGCGGCAACACCGAGAAAGATCACACCTAAGGCGCCGGCTTCCATCCACTGCGCGGCAGAGAGCTGGGTCTTGCTGCTCCAGTACTGGATCACGACCAGTACCAGTGGCGCTACGAGCAAGATTCCGGTGGCGTCTCCAATCCAAAATAGCGGCCATACTTCCGTGAAGGTTTGGGATTCTACGCCGAACCACGAAAGCGCCGCACTTCCCACCGTCGCGCTTACGAGGGGTGCAACTCCAGCGCCCAGCACCACAAATGCGAGAACTTCCCGCAAGGTTTCCAGTCGAACGGGCCGGCCACAGGTCCAGTTCACGAGCGTTGCGCCAGTCGCCGCGCAGAGCACGTTGCCGACATAAATTAGAAAGCCCGCAGCCAGGGGACTGTGGAACCATACGAGTTGCGCGAACATCTCAGCTAAACAGCCGGCCAGCATCCACCACGGCCAACTGTACGGAGAGGTAAGGATGAGCGTCGCGACGAAAACCCCTCCCGGAGGCCAAATGGAAACGGTTATACCTGGGACGATTGCGAGCGCCTGAGCGAATCCGCATCCCAAGACGTAGGCAGTAAAAAACAACCCCAGGTGCAACAATCGAGGGCGACTATACCAGACGGACATGGTCGGCTTCTCCTGCCGGACAAAGAAGGCCTGGGGACTGTCGGCGATTAGTATAACACTCGCTCCCAATATTTGAGTCGGCGAACCCACACCCAATTCTGGTCCCATGGTCAGGCGTACCTCGTGGAAATCTTTGAGGTAGCGAGTTGAAGGCATCGGTCCAATTTTTGTGATAACGTTTCCGACGCTGCCTGAGCGGCGAAATGCTCCCTTCGCATGATGGCTCGGTTCAACTCATGCCAGCTTGAATTGTGAACATAAGCGACACGGCCGAACCCTTGAGCGATAGTACTATCATGCGTATGAGGAGATCCTACTTGTCCGGACTAGGACGGACACCGTTCAAAAAAATCTCTACGGCGGAAGCAACCGCCTCCTGCACTTCTTCGTCCGACGGCGGCGGGCGGAGTCCAAGAAGGACCTGCAGATGTAGGTTGTCGCGGATCATGCCTACAAAATGCCCGGCTGCGCGCTGGCAATCATCCGTCCGAATTTCCCCTCGTTCCTTGGCGAATTCAAGCACGTCGGCGAGCTGGGACGCGGCTCGTCCCGGTCCTTGCTCATAGAACGACTTCACAAGAGCAGGGAAGCGATTGGCCTCAGTTACGGCAATTCGATAAACGCCAATCACAGTGGGTGACATGTAAATGTCCATGAGCTGCTGACCGAATGCGGTCAGCGTCTCCCGCAAACTGTGTCTTTTGATCTCCTCAGTCGCCAAGGTCGACAACGCCATGTCTGCGCTATTTGTGACGATGGCGGAGAACAGGCCTTCCTTGCTCCCGAATTCACTGTAGATGTTGCGCTTCGATCCACCGGCGCGTTCGATAATCGCGTCGATGCTTGTCGCCACATACCCCTGTTCGAAGAAAACCTCGGCGGCCGCTTGTAGAAGGGCTTCCCGGCGGCCGCTTAGCCGCCCTGACTTTGCTGTAACCACAGGCTTCGAACCTCGTATCTCAATGCGTCCTCTAGACTGGTAATGCCCGTTACCGGGCCTGTCAACGATAGCGCTGATTGCCGGAGATCACGTGGCGCAGCTCTGCAGGGCATCTTGCGCCGCTCCAGCCACCCCGGCTCTACATCAAAATCCGAACAGCCGAGGAAGGGACCACGTAAGGGTTAGAGTGGAACAGCTTGCTTCACGGCACACCTCTGCTGTAGCGATCAGCGCTGTCTCCTGTCCGCCCTAGACCTCAGTTTAGTCATCGTAGACTTATCGCGTGGGCGCCCAAGCCGCCGGCTCAATAGCGCGATCTCCCTTGGAAGGGCATGCTTCGAGGGCAAGGCACTGACAGAGTGCATCAAGGAGATCGAGCATGAGATCCGCGGTGAGCGCGACTGCGGTCGCAATATGTCGCAGCGTCTTCTTGACTGGTAACGAGCGTTACCGTATGTATCATTGGTAACACCTATTACCAGGAGGGCGCCATGGCGCATCTCAGCAAGAAGAAGCGGATTGGCCTGCTGCTATGCCTCGGCGCCGTGGCGGTCCCAGCTGCCGGATGGGCCTGGGCTCGCTCAAGCGGCGAGACATCGACTGACAACGCGTACATCCGCGGAGACGTGACTGCCCTCGCCCCGAAGGTGGCCGGCTACGTCACGGCCGTTGAGGTTGAGGACAATCAACCCGTACGAGTAGGAGACGTCTTGTTCCGGATCGACGATCGGGACTACCGTGCTCGGCTTGCACAAGCGGTGGCCAACATCGAAGCGGCCCAAGCCCGCCTGACCAATGTCGATGCCGAGACTGAGCTGCAGCACGCTCTCATCCGGCAGGCGGAAGCCCAAAAGCAATCGGCTGTGGCCGAGTTGAACCGCGCGACCAAGGCCTCCGACCGCCATCGCGAACTGATCCGCAGCCACGCCGTCAGCCAGGCCCAGATCGATGAAAGCGATGCAGCGCGATCGCGAGCCGAGGCCGGCGTGTCGGCGGCATCGGCAACAGTCGAGGCGCAGCAGCGCCGCCTCGCCGTCCTTGCCACGCAGCGCGAAGCGGCTGTGGCGGCCGTCGCGCAGGCACAGGCCGCACGCGATCTCGCAGAGATCGATCTCGACAACACCGTGGTCCGTGCGCCAGTCGACGGCGTGATCGGCAACCGCCAGGTCCGGATCGGCCGGCTGGTCGCGCCGGGCGCCGGCTTGCTCGACATCGTCCCGGTCGCCGACGTGTGGGTCGTGGCAAACTTCAAGGAAACCCAGCTCGAACATATCCGGCCGGGTCAGCACACCCGGATCACCATCGACGGCTACCCGAATGAGGCGCTTGAAGGCGTGGTGGATAGCTTCGCGCCCGGGAGCGGGTCCGCCTTCAGCTTGCTCCCCACAGACAATGCGACTGGGAACTTCGTTCGTGTTGTCCAACGCGTTCCGGTCAAGATCCGGTTTGCCAACAATCCGTTGCCAGGCCGCCTCGTGCCTGGCCTGTCCGCGCGGGTCGAGATCACCGAAGGAAGCGGCTCATGACCACGGCTGTCGTCTCCCTGCCGAGCCGCACCAAGCCTGCGACAGGAGCCCTTCTTGTCGCAGGCGTCGTGCTTGCCACGCTGATGGAGGCGATCGCCAGCACCGTCCTGTCCCTCGGGCGCGGCGATATCATCGGCGACACCTATGCCACGCCGGATGAGTTCGCCTGGCTGGATGTCGGCTACACCGCTCTCAAGCTGATCGGGTTCATGGCAGCCCCTTGGCTGATGACCCGGATCAACCCACGCAGCCTGATCATCGGCTCAACCCTCGTCATGGGCGCAGCCTGCGGTATTGCCGCCATCACGGCTCAGTTGGACCTGCTGGTCGCGCTTCGCACCATACAGGGCTTTTCCGGCGGGATCCTCCTTGTTGGCGGCCAGGCGATCATCTTTCTCGCCTATCCGCGATCCCACCAACCGATCCTGCAGGCCTTGTTTGCGATGGGCTCGGTCGTGGCTCCCGCGACAATCGCCCCTGCCCTCCAGGGCTGGCTGATTGACACCCACTCCTGGGCATGGATCTTCTTTGGCGTTGTTCCCGTGGCCCTGGCGGCAGCCGGACTCCTGCTGATCGCCGACGGCCCGATGCCCCTTACGACCGCACGCCGTCCGTTTGATTGGATCGGCCTCTCACTGATCTCCGTCACGCTTTTCTGCTTCACCTATGTGCTCAGCCAGGGCAGCCGATGGGACTGGTTCGAGGAACCACGCATTCTGTGGCTGACAATGATCGGCGCAGCGACTCTGCTGGCATTTCTTGGCCAACAAGTGATGGCCAAAGGACAGGGACTGCTTGATTTTACCTTGTTCCGGTCGGACGACTTTTCTTTCGCCTTTATCGTCAGCTTTGTTGCCGGCGCCGCCTTGTTCGGAAGCGCGTTCCTGATTCCCTCGTTTGCCGTATCTGTCCTCGCGTTCACACCGACCGACGCCGGCCAGCTCTTGTTGCCAAGTGGCGCATTGTTCATCGGCGCGCTCCTTATCGCCGCCTTCCTCATCCAGGTCCGTCGCGTTCCTCCGTTCGCAACCGTGCCCTTCGGGATTCTGATGATCATGGTGGCGATGTGGATGCTGTCCGGCTCGACCAGCGAAAGCGGCGCGGACGACATGATGGCGGCTATTCTGTTGCGCGGTTTGGGCCTCGGCTTTCTGTTTCTATCGATCACCCTGATCGCTTTCAGCAATCTCAACAGCCGCAATCTCGCATCCGGCATCGGCCTCTTCAATACCGGCCGCCAGCTTGGCGGTCTTATGGGGGTCGCCGGCCTTCAGACCCTGATCGAGCATAACGTTGCCGCCAATCTCGCGGTGCTCGGCGCCCACGTCACGGCAGGCGCTCCTGCAATCAGCGACCGGTTGACGACGACGACGGCCATGCTGGCAGCAAAAGGCATGGACGCCGCGGCGGCAGGCCGTGCAGCCATGAGCCTGCTGGGCAGGTCGGTCATAGGTCAGTCCACCGTGATTGCCTTCGACACGGCATTCAATGCCGTCGCCCTGCTCTTTGTCATCGCCGCGCCCGTGCTGGTGACCATCAAGATCGGCCTACACCGGTACGCGAAATCGCACGCTGCGCAATCACCGGAAACGGTTGTGTTACAGCCCCGGCTGCCGGTCAAACAAGAGGCGGAGAAGATGCCGATTCAGGCGTTCGGCTAAATCGGCATAGGCCGACACCAACAACGATCGCCCCATTGCGGGAAGCTCAACTTGCAGCCCTGTGCCCCCTCCACGCAGGCTCCCTGAGCATCCCGCCGGGCCCTGGCGCCGCTGCCGGGGCCCAACATCAATCACGTGACAGGTGTTAGGGATTTAGCATGCTCGGGAACATCCCTATTGCGGGCGATGGGCGAACCTCTGATCTTCGGAGCATCCTTAAGAAGTGTCAGATCTTTCGCATGAATGGCTGGCGTAACGCATTGGCTGCCGGATGCCTGGTCATCTTGTTGATTGCTGGTCCCTCTGTCGAGGCTGATGAGTTCGACCCTCTCGTCGTCTATGAAGAGGCGAGCGTTCTGAACGATCAATGGCAGGCTTGCGCCGCGTCCTTTATCAGGGGACGGCTCCAAACGCGTCAGACGGAAGAGCGGCTAGCGGAGCAAGCGCTTGATCGATGCCGTGCCAGAGAGGGCAGTCTAAACCGCTTCCTGACCGACAGAATTGGAGGGAAGAGCGCCAGCAATGTTATGGCGCTCATGCGCGAGAAGTGCCGATCCGGCTTGATTGCTGCTTTGGCCGAGCTGAGAAAACGCGATTAGGCCTGCTCGGCTGTCCGCTTGAGAGCATGAAGAAGTGTGGGTCAGTTTGATAACCGGTTGGCTGCACAAGATCTCCAGCTAGACGAAACAAAGCTGCGAGAAATCCTCACTGGGCCCGTCACGCTAACTCCCCGCTTGCCACCGGTTGATGGCCTCAATGGGATAGATCAGCATGATGATGTTGAGGATGAGGTTGTCTCGGATCCAGTATCCGACGATCAGCTCCATGAGCAGAGCGATCACTACCGTCAGCGAGACAGGCCAGATCCGGGCAAGCCAGAATCCGGCGATCATGGCGCTGACATCCATGACCGAGTTGATAACGCTGTCGCCATAATAGTTGAGAGCGATATTCGTTGCACGGTAGCGGTCAATGACCATGTTCGTGTTCTCAGCGACCTCCCACGCGCATTCGACGCCGAGAGCCAGCAGGAACGCCACACCCAGCGCCAGCGGCCGCCCTCGCACGAATCCGACGAGCCATGTGCCGCAATAGAACAGGAAGCCGTGGATAATATGGGACGGGGTGTACCAATCAGTCAGGTGCTGGGAACTGCCAGAATCCTTGACCGTCCCGTGCCAGAGCTCGACCGTGCCGCAGGTGCAGATCGCCGTTTGGCCCATGGCGAGTAGGACGGCAACTGTCAGCGCGATCAGACACAGGGCAAGAGCGACATAGAGCACGGTGCGCACGCCAGCCGGCCTGTCCACCCTTGGTGCTGGGGCGGAGTGCAGGCATTCTCTGTTCCTTGCAACGACGTCATCTTGTCCTGACCCAACTTTAAGAGTGCTGATCGGATTGGCTGCTTACCGGTCGACCGGCTCTAACGTCGAGGTCGCGGCCTTGAACACGAATACGCCGGGTCCAGCGTAGCGCTTCCCCAACGGGTCTTCGATTTGCGCCTGAAATTTTGAGTAGAGCGCTACCATCGCGGTGAAGCGAGCATGCCTGAAGCTGTCGGACGTCGTCAGTTCCGAGATGTCGACAACGCGGGCGCCGTATCGCTTAGCCGCAGCCTGAACCCACGGATCGTGGACATCGTCGGCGCCGACACGCCGGCCTCCGGTGATGATGCGAGACAGGTTTAGAGCGCTGTCATCGCTCGATACCAGCAGCGTGAGCGGACGAGGAAGTCGACCGATGATCTCGAGCTGGCGAACCATGTCGACGACGTCGATATCAGGAGCAGCCAACACGACGTTTGAAAACTTCTCAAACACCGCTCGACGACGCTCCCGGCTCATTTTGGCCAGCGTCTCCATCGTGAGCCATCCTCCCATGCTGTGAGCAAGCACCACGACCCGTGCGCGCGACCGCGCAGCCAGAATGTCGATGGTCCTCGCAAGGCCGTCGGTCGATGCTGCGGCCGCCGCTCTGTCCGCACTATAGCTAAGTGTCCTTCCCTTGGACGGCCAAGCGAACAGCACTGCGACCCGGTTATCGTGGGCATCCGCGGTGATCTGGGCGAGCCGATAAACTGTTTCCTGAAAGCTATTATTGTATCCGTGAACGAAAAGCCGAATGGACCGTCCGTCGCCCTCTGCGCTGGCCATGCCGGCTCGGAACTCGGCCTCCGACAGACGCGCCGCTTCGACGGTGACGAAATCAGTGGCCGGATCAGGCGGGTCACTTGGCCACTCGATCACATCGGTTCGATGTGTCGGTGGGATCGAGATCACGTACCGGGCGAAGCGAAGTGTCTGCGAGTGACCGCTAGTGAATGCAGTTCCCGATCCGGGCTCTGGCGTTCGCAGCGTCGCGACAAAGATGGTGACGTTCCTGTTCCCACGCTCCGCTCTTGCCGGCTGCAGGAGTTCGGATCCAGGCCGTCCGACACACGCGCCGAGCGCAACGACGAGCGTGACGACCAGGACCCAGCAAACTGCGGAGGCTGGCCAGGCTCCAGTCACATGCCTCGTCCGTGCTCCATAGGAAACCAACTACCGGTCCTCCCAATGGCATTTCGTATGGAATGCCCCAAGCCAATCGCGTGGTCATCGATTGTCGAACTTCAACTCGGCGTAGAACGTGTTGCTGAGGGTAAAGAGCGAGTTGAGTTCGCTAGTGCGTGATATCTAGAAGCAGGCACGTTCCTTGTTCGATGCCAGCTAGGGTGCACCATTAATATTGTGGGGCATTTGGAACTCCTTGCACAGTGTCCGATTGCGTCGGAGTGACTGCCGCTCATGCGGTTCGTCGTTCCGGTAATCATCTATCCATATCGGACAGCGATCGGCTATCTACCGAAAAGGTGGTTTCTCCTATGCCAAAGCACGGTATGCCCCTAGCGCTTGGATACCCATCTCCACCACTGCATCTAGCCACCCTAGGCCTTCGCATAGCCCAACAGGTGCCTGTGTAGAATAGGCGGGTGCGCCGCACTGCCCCATTCTTCTCACACCCGCCACCCCGGCCCAGATGGGGAGAGGTGGTCCGGTATCGGACCGGATAAGGAGATCAAGATGAGAAATGAAGGACCAAGTAAGGGGTTGGAGTGGACTAACCTGCTTCTCGGCATAGGTTTGGCCTGCGCAGGATTCGTGCTCGCCGAGCTACCTGCCGCCGCTTGGAATGCCGGGATCGTCGGCACGCTGATCGGGTGCTGCTCCGCTGCCGCGCTCTACCGCTATGGGGATTGGGCCGAATGGTCCAACCTCATCCTGGGCTGCTGGGCGGTGATCGCTCCATTCCTTCTTGGTTTCGGATCGGTGCAGACGCCGATGTGGACGCACGTCCTGATTGGGCTTTGCATCGTGACGATCGCCACCATGCAGCTTCTGGCCAGTCACAGGATGCAGGTGCCTTCGAGCACCAAGTCCGCCGCCTCGAGATAATGTCAAAGTGCCAAACACCCAGGGGGCGGACGCGGATTGGCTTCCGCGACTGTTCCTCGAATGCTTCGGCCACGATCCAGGATTACCGCATGTCTAAGGCGTTAGAGGAACAGATCATGAGGTCCACGAGCTTCCAGCCGATGCTGGCCGCCCCCATCACATAACTCGTGATGAGGCGCGATAACATCGACGCGGACGATGTGCAGCGCGTCATTCTTGAGGCTCTTCTGGCACCTCGACCACAAGATCTGTACCGGATCAAACTTTCACGTTCCAGCTGCTCGACGAATGTTCGCTCTTAAGTACCGAAGCGAACCGAGCGCTTACGTCTTAGCCGTGCCAAAAACCGGCACTCCTTGCGACCATTCCGGCGAGGAATATCGGTTCGATCACCAAAGCCCTCGAGGGGTCATGCCTCTCTCTTAGATGAGGGGGCAGACGTCAGTGACTCTGGATAAAACGGCTGAGGAAGAGGCGCGTGCGCGGATGAGACGGGTTCGACAGCACCACCTCCGGTGGGCCCTGCTCGACCACTACGCCCCCATCCATGAACACGACGCGGTCCGCAGCCTCCCGGGCGAAGCCGATCTCATGCGTCACCACGATCATGGTAAGGCCCTGCTCGGCTAGATCCCGCATCGTCGCCAGGACTTCGCCGACGAGCTCGGGATCGAGCGCCGAGGTCGGCTCGTCGAACAGCATCAGCTTCGGGCGGATCGCCAAGGCGCGGGCGATGGCGACGCGCTGCTGCTGGCCACCCGAGAGTTGGCGCGGATAAGCGTTCGCCTTATCGGTGAGACCAATCCTCCTGAGCAACTCCATGGCATAGGCCTCAGCCTCCCGGCGGCTCTGCTTGTGCACACCGACCGGAGCTTCGATGATGTTCTCCAGCGCCGTCATGTGGGGATAAAGGTTGAACTGCTGGAACACCATGCCGATCTTGCGGCGCTGCATCGCAATCGCTCGGTCGGAGAGCTTGTGCAGCCGTTCCTTCCGGAGTTCATAGCCGATCTGTTCGTCATCAACTTCGATCGAACCGCGGTTGATGGCTTCAAGATGGTTGATGCAGCGCAGGAAGGTGGACTTGCCCGACCCAGAGGGGCCGAGGATCACCACGACCTCCCCCGGCATCACATCGAGATCGATGCCCTTCAAAACCTCGTTCTCGCCGAACGACTTGTGGACATTGCGGGCCCGGACCAGAGGCTCACCGGCTGCGGGCACGATCATCTTGGCAACGGCGGTCATGCCGGCTCCTCCACTCGGATGGCGGTACGGACATTGGCGTCGGAGGCACCCCGCTCGCCACGGGCGTAGTAGCGCTCTATGAAGCCCTGTCCGACATTGAGGAGGGACGTGATGACTAAATACCAGATCACCGCAACCATCAGCATCGGGATGACCTCGAAGGTCCGGTTGTAGACCGCCTGCACTGAGTAGAGCAGATCCGACATGGCGATGACGCTGACGAGCGACGTCGCCTTGATCATGCTGATGAGTTGGTTGCCGGTCGGCGGAATGATGGAGCGCATCGCCTGTGGGATGATGATGCGCCGCAGGGCGCGACTGCGAGTCATGCCGAAGGCATCCGTCGCCTCCACTTGTCCCTTGTCGACGGAGAGCAGGCCGCCGCGGATGATCTCGGCCATATAGGCCGCCTCGTTGAGCGACAGACCCGCCAGCGAGCTGAACAGCGTGTCGTTGGACATGCGGGCGATGGCGAGGATCAGGCCGATGGCGGTGCCGATGATCATCGCCACCACCGTGAGACCGAGCGTCACCGACAGTCCTTTCAGGATCGAATCCGCCGTGAACCACTCCGCCACGATGGGCCAGCCGAAGTTCTCGTTCCGGGCGACAATCCAGGCGAAGTTCGCCGCTACGATCAGCACAACGAGCCAGAGGAGCCAGCGGCCCCATTCAATCGGCCGATGCGCATTGGCGACATCCCGGAGTTCGATAGGAGGATTGATGGTGCGCTCGGTCATGTCCATCACTTCTTCGCCAGATTGATGCCGGGCTCAGCGATCATGTTGTTCTCGAGGCCCCACTTCTTCATGATCTGGGCATAGGTGCCGTTCTTCATCAGTTCCTTGATGGCACCGAGGAGCACTTCGCTGAGCGGCGAATCCTTCGGCGCGACGGCACCCTGGAACAGGTCATCGAAACCATTGGACTTGCCAACGCCCGCGAGTTCGAGCTCGCCGTTGGACTGCTGAACGAAATAGGTCAGCGGCGCTTGTGAGGAGAAGAAGGCGTCGGCGCGCTTCGAACGGACCGCCAGGATCGAGGTCGGCTGGTCGGTGTAGGATTGGACCTCAAGCGTTGGCTTGCCTTCCGCCGTGCACTTCTCGGCCTGCGCCTTGATCACCTTTTCAGCCGAGCCGCCCGCCTGCACGGCGATGCGGGAGCCGCAGGCGTCGTCGAGGGAGTTGATTTTCTTCGGATTTCCCTTGTGAACGGCGAATACGACGTATTCCTGCACCCAATCGACGAAGTCGTTCGCCTCTTGGCGGGACTTGAAATCGCCGACCGGGCCCATCGCGAATTGATAGCGACCGGACTTGATGCCGCTGAGCAGGGCCGAGAGGCCGCTGACAGTAGCATGCTCGATCTTGACACCAAGCAGCTGACCAATGGCATCGGTCATTTCAGCGCTGGCGCCCGTCATGGAGCGGGTGTCGGTGACGATCTCGTAGGGAGGAAATGAACCGCTATTGACCGAGGTCAGCTTGTTTGCGGTCTTGATCTCTTCCGGCAGCTTGGCGCGCAGTGCCTCGTTGACCTTCTGCTCGGGAATCGCGCCGGTCGGCGCACTCTGGGCGAAGGCCGGGGCGGAGATCATCACGGCGACCGCCGCGGCGCACAGGACGTTGTGAATATTCATGTCTTCGTTCCCTTTCTAGTTTATTGATTCAGGCAGCTTGTGTTTGAGACTGCTCGGCGCGGGCGAGTTCCGGCCGCGCGAAACGTCGGTTGGCAAGAACCGGCAGCACGGCGCGCGCATGAGCGATGCGTGTGGGATCTATCTCAGCGAAGAGAAGCGTGGGCGTCTCCCCGGCGCGGACGGTTGCCACGCCGAGCGGATCTACCACCATGCTCGCGCCGATGTTGCGCTCACCGCATTCGCCGACGGCCACGACGTAACAGGTATTCTCGAGCGCGCGCGCCGTCACCATCACCTCCCAGTGCGCTTCCTTGCCGAGCCCACGCACCCAGGCCGCCGGCAGCACGATCACGTCGGCACCGTCCACGGCGAGGCGGCGCGACAACTCGGGGAAGCGCAGGTCGTAGCAGGTCATCATGCCGACCTTGAGACCGGCGATCTCGATGATTTCCGGAATCTCCTCGCCTGGCTGAACATTGGTCGATTCCTTGGCCGAGAAGGCATCGTAGAGATGCAGCTTGCGGTACTGAGAAACGATTTCCCTGTTGCGCACGGTGACGAGCACATTGAAGACGCGCCCTGCGCCAGACGGCACGTGGATGCAGGTCATCATCGTGAGGTTCGAGCCGCGACTGGCTTCCAGCACCTGCGTCATGAACGGACCGTCAAGCGGTTGTGCGGTCTTCAGCACGATGTCGGGATCGGCGATGTCACGCGCCAGAATGCCCTCGGGCAGGACGAGAAGATCGGCCCCGCCGGCCTCCGCCTGTTTCATGAGCCGGAGGCAGGTCTCGGCATTGTCCTGCCATTCGCGGCTGACGGCGAACTGACCAAGGGCGACTTTCATGCGGGCTCTCCTACGAGATGAGGAACGGCCGGAAATAAATCGTCCGGCGTCAGATCGGTATCAGCGAGGCCCTGGCTGCGAACCTCGGCGAGAAAATCGGCAATCATCTTGCGGTTGGCCTCCAGGCCGCTGACGTTCCAGTCGGTCGGCAGATCACGTCCACAGCGGCCGAATTCTTCGATGATCCATGGTGTCGTGTCTGCGTATTTGCGGCGCTTTTCCAGCCACACGCGCTGAGACTCGTCGAGGAGGTCGCTCAGTTCCTGCGGCAGCCAGGGATGCTCTGCCGCGAGCGCAGCCTTGATACCGAGAATGTGGATGCCGGGAATGTAACCAACGGCATTGAAGTATGCGAGTTCCGCTCCGTGCAGGTCCGCCAGAAGGTGGCGGAATTTCGAGCCACGGTTGAAGAAACCAGGCGGCATGAACGGCGTAAAGACCGCGTCGAGTTCGCCGCTCTCCAGGAGGTCGAGCATGGGCCGTTCGCCCGGCACCGCCTCGATCCTGCCGGGCCGCGCGTAGGGGCCGAGCCGGTCGACGATGGGATGCGCCTCCGAGAGGCGGCCCGCATACCAGCGCACGTCCTCGATTCCGACGCCAGCATATGCAAGGGCCGCCCGCGTCCAGGTATTACCCGAGTCCTGCCAACCGGTGACGCCGATGCGCCCACCTTTGAGCTCCTCCAACCGCGTCAGCGGGCTGGTGCGGGCAGTGATGATGCAGCGATGGCGGAACCCACGCATGAGGAAGTTCGGCACGCCGAAGACAGCCGTGTCGCCGCGAGCACGCCCGGTCGTGTAGCGACTGAAGGAGATCTCGCTCGCATCATATCGTGGATCGTTGGCGAAATCCTCCGGCAGGGTAGCGACCCGATCCACTCGCACATCGAGGCGCTCGGACCGGACATCGCCCAGCACCAGCGGCGTCATGTAGTCCCAATCGCGCAGAGCCAGACAGACAGTGATCTTCACAGCATTCTCCAGCCGTTCGCCAGCAGAACGTCGCCGCCGGACAAATGTTTGCCTGGAAAGAAAATTAAATGTTCAATTCGCCTGATCAATAATTATTATGTTACTGAACATAAAAAGACGAACCACATGGATCACGTGCCCGATACCGACTGGCTTGCCGAACGGCTGAAGGAGCGCACGGCGCGCGGCATCGCAGTGGAGACGAGCGCCCTCATCCGCTCGGGGGCGCTGCCAATCGGCATGCGCCTGCCGACGGTGCGCGACCTCGCCTACAAGCTCGGCGTCAGTCCCGCGACCGTCTCCGAGGCCTGGAGCGAGCTGCGCCGCCAGAAGATGATCACCGGGCGCGGCCGCACCGGTACCTATGTCTTCGGCAACACGGTCACGCCGCGTCCAGCCCGCATGGGAAGCGTCGGGCATTTCGGCGAAGGGGTGCTCGATCTGACCATGGCGGTACCCGATCACGACCTACTGCCGCCCCTCACGCAGGCGCTGATGCATGCCGCGCAGGCGGAGAACCTCAACAGCTACGAGCGCACGCCGATCCTTCCCGAACTGCGAGCGGCCGTGGAGCCGCGCTGGCCCTACCGGCCGGAAACCTTCCTCGCCACCAACGGCGGCTACAACGCCGTCTATTCGACGCTGCACGCCCTTGTGATGCCAGGCGCATCCATCGCCATCGAGGATCCGACCGCCATGCGCATCCTCGACATCATCGAGGATCTCGGGGCCGAGATCATCCCGGTCGAATGCGATGCGGAGGGACCGATTCCCTCCTCGCTCGCGAAAGCGCTGCAGAAGAATCCGACGGCCTTCATCTATCAGCCGCGCACCCATTCCGTCACCGGCCGCGCGGTAACACGGGAGAGGCTGGCGGAACTCGCCGAAGCCCTGGAGGGAAGCGACTGCTACATCATCGAGGACGACGGCGTGGGCGATGTGTCTCCGCTGCTCCCGGTCAGCATGGGCGACCGTTTTCCGAAGCGGGTCGTCCACATCCTGTCGTTCTCGAAATCGCTCGGCCCGGACCTTCGCCTCGCAGTCCTGTCGAGTTCAGTCACCGTCGCCAAGCAGATCCAGTCCTATCGCAGCTTCAGCTCCGGCTGGACGAGCCGGCTGCTGCAAGCCACGACAGCATGGCTCCTGAAAGACGCCGGGAGCATGCACATGGTCGCTCACGCGCGCGGCATTTACGCGGGGCGCCAGATGGCGCTCACCGATCGGCTGCGCGAGCGCAGCATCGACATCCCGCCGGGAGAAGGGCTGTGCATCTGGGTCCCCGTGGAATCCGAGCAATACGCCCTCGTCACCTTGGCGGCCCGCGGGATCGCGGTGCTTCCCGGCATGAAATGCTCAGTACGGCCAACCAACCACATCAGGGTCGCAACCGGAATTCTCACGGACCGCTATGAGTTCGTTGCAGACTCGATCAAACTCGCGGCACTCGGTAGTCTTGGGTGAGATCCTTCTTGCTGTACAACGTGCCTTGGTCGAGATGAGAGAGGCCTTCTCTGGCCAAGTCACCAAGCTGGAATGCCTGCACCGGGTCAGGCAGAATTGCCATCCTCAAGCATAGGTCTCAGGCGTGCCAAATCCGGACGTTCGCAAGCATTGGACGATTGGCCGGTCCGTCGGCTCAAGGTAGGCCTATGAAGGAAAGCCCGGGCGCATGGACGACGGCACGGATATAGTTGCATATCCAGCCGCACCATCTATGGGCTTGGCCTGATAAGGTACCAGACGAGGCTCGTCTAATGACGCGAGCACAGGAAACGACCGGGCCGGAGGACATCCGGCATGGCACGGCATCATTGAAGCGGCGGTGACAGTGGCCGGTCTGTGGCTCCCAAAATGTTCTCGAGCCGGGCTCTGTATCTTTGAAACACAATCCGTGAGGGTGGTGCCGCTCTGCCGCGACTGCGCCGGCCATCACATCAGCTCCTGCTCCGACATCCGAAATACCTGTCGCACACCAAAATGCTCGGACACCGGCTTGCTGAACCGACCATCGACCCTAAAACCTGCGGTCAAGTTGAACCTGAATTACGGCAGCAAAACCTCAGACCGGGTAGCTGAGGACAGGCCGTCATGGGCCTGAACCCGATCTGCCGACTGAGCTGAACTATTCTCACTGGAGGCGATCGCCCAGATGACGATGGATCAGGTTGAAGGACCGCAGCCCTCCTCCACACCGCTCGAGCGCGACGCCCGTCTGGTGTCCACTGATCATAAGGTTGCGCCAAGTGAGATCGCCATTGGGGTCATCATCGGCCGAGCGGCTGAGTATTTCGACTTCTTCGTTTTCGCCATCGCGTCAGTGGTGGTCTTCCCCAAGGTGTTCTTTCCCTTTGCGGAACCCGTGACGGCAACGCTTTACTCGTTCGCCATGTTCTCGCTTGCCTTTATCGCCCGGCCGATCGGATCGATTATCTTCATGGCGATCGACCGTCGGCACGGCCGTGGCGTCAAGCTGACCATCGCGCTTTTCCTGCTTGGCTTCTCCACCATGGCGATCTCCTTCCTGCCCGGCTACGCGCAGATCGGCGCCTGGTCCCTGTACCTCCTCGGCATCCTGCGGATCGGACAGGGCCTCGCTCTGGGTGGGGCATGGGATGGGCTCGCCTCACTTCTCGCCCTCAACGCGCCCATTGAGCGCCGCGGTTTCTACGCCGCCATCCCGCAACTCGGCGCGCCGCTCGGCTTCATGGTGGCCGGCGTGCTGTTCTCGTTCTTCCTGCTCAATTTATCAGAGGCCGATTTTCTGGACTGGGGCTGGCGATATCCCTTCTTCTGCGCCTTTGCCGTTAACGTCGTAGCCTTGTTCTCGCGGTTGCGTCTCGTCGCCACCGAGGAGTTTTCGCGCCTTCTCGAACGGCGGCGGCTCGAACCCTCGCCCATCATCCCGCTGATCCGGAGTTACGCTGGCGTTCTCCTGATTGGGGCCCTGATTCCGCTGGCAAGTTTCGCGTTGTTCCATCTCGTAACCGTCTTTCCCATCAGCTGGATTACCTTGTTCACTCAGCGGTCGGCGGGTGAGTTCCTCATGGTGCAATGCTCCGGCGCCGTCATCTGCGCGGGAGCGGTCGTGGCCTCGGGCCTGATTGCCGACCAGATCGGCCGCCGCATGCTTCTCATAATCTCGGCAGGCTTGATCGCTGTTTTCGCGATCTGCAGTACCATCGCTCCGTTGATCGTCGAGGAAAATGCGATCGGTCAGACAATCTACGTCAATGCCGGCTTCTTGTTGCTTGGTCTGTCCTACGGGCAGTCATCCGGCGCGGTCACGTCGCAGCTCAATCAACGTTACCGCTATACCGGTGCAGCCCTCACCAACGACCTCGCCTGGCTGCTCGGCGCTGGCTTCGCTCCACTGATTGTTCTGTTCCTGTCAGCTCGTTACGGCCTCGCCTGCGTAGGTCTGTATCTGCTGTCGGGGGCAGTCACCACCCTGGTGGCGCTCAGCCTGTCCCGCTCGGAAATCCGGCAGGTTTGATCCATGCGAAAGTCGATGCATCCAATCCGTCAGAATGCGTATCGCCGCCCGGGCGGGTCCTTGAAGCGCAAAACCCTTCGCGGCTTGGTGCTGATCGCTGCCTCGGTGCTGCTTGCCGGATGCGACATGGTCGTCATGAGCCCCTCCGGCGACGTCGCGGTCCAGCAGCGCAACCTCATCATCGCATCCACCGCGCTCATGCTGCTTGTGATCGTTCCGGTGATCGCGCTCACGTTCCTATTCGCGTGGCGCTACCGCGCGTCGAACACAGACGCGACCTATGACCCCGACTTTCACCATTCGACCCAGCTCGAAGTGGTCATCTGGACCGTGCCCCTACTCATCATCATCGCCCTGGGCGCCATGACCTGGATCAGCACGCACACGCTCGATCCCTTCAGGCCGCTCTCTCGGCTTGCCCCCAACAAGCCGGTGTCTGCCGACATCAAGCCCCTGACCGTCCAGGTCGTCGCGCTCGACTGGAAATGGCTGTTTATCTACCCTGAGTTTGGCGTCGCGAGCGTGAACGAGATGGCCGCGCCTGAGAACGTTCCGATCACCTTCCAGATCACGTCCTCCTCCGTGTGGAATACGTTCTACGTTCCCGCCCTCGCGGGCATGATCTACGCCATGCCGGGCATGGAGACCAGGCTCCATGCCGTCATGAACGAAGAGGGTGACTTTACCGGCATCTCGGGACACTACAGCGGATCGGGCTTCTCCCGCATGAACTTCGGCTTCCGAAGCCTCACGCCGCAGGGCTTCGACGGGTGGGTGGCGAGAGCGAAGGCTGCCGGAACGCCCCTCGACCGCGAAGCCTATCTCCAGCTCGAAAAGCCGAGCGAGGCGGAGCCGGTTCGCTTCTTTGGGTCTGTGGAGAGCGGCCTCTACGACGCGATTCTCGGCTTGTGTGTCATACCGGGCCGGATGTGCGTGCACGAAATGCACCACATCGACAGGATGGGCGGCGCAGCCGAGGACAGCGAGGTGAACCGTCAACGGCTTGAATACGACAGCCGCCGGGTCCAGGAGGGCGACGAACCGTCCGGCGCCACCTTCCCTGCCTCGGGTCGTCCGCCCAGGAGCCCCGAAGAGCCGGAAGGTCTGATCCCGCGCGACGGGGAGCAGGGCGGCCAAGGGCAGGGCAACGTCCCGCCTGCCACCGGCGATGGCCCGGCGCCTGCCCAACTGAACAATCCGCCCACCGGCACCCACCAACACTGATCCGGACGAGCGCCGATGTTCTCGAACTCAGATCTCAGCCAAATCCTCTTCGGGCGCCTATCGCTCGAAGCCATTCCCTATCATGAGCCCATCCTGGTCGTGACATTCCTTGTCGTGGCCGTGGTCGGCTTGGCCCTGCTCGCAGCCGTCACCTGGTACGGCCAATGGGGATATCTGTGGCGGGAATGGTTCACGAGCGTCGATCACAAGAAGATCGGGATCATGTACATCATCCTCGCCATCGTGATGCTGCTGCGCGGCTTCGCCGACGCGATCATGATGATCACGCAGAAGGCTCTGGCGGTCGGCGCATCGGAGGGCTACCTGCCGCCGCACCACTACGACCAGATCTTCACCGCCCATGGCTCGATCATGATCTTCTTCATGGCCATGCCTTTCGTGACCGGGGTCATGAACTACATCATGCCGTTGCAGATCGGCGCGCGCGACGTGGCCTTCCCCTTCCTGAACAATTTCAGCTTCTGGATGACGGTGGGAGGCGCCGTCCTCACGATGATGTCCCTGTTCGTGGGGGAGTATTCGCGGGCCACTTGGCTCGCCTATCCTCCGCTGTCGGGGGCGGCCTACAGTCCCGGCGTCGGGGTCGACTACTACATCTGGGGGCTCCAGGTCGCGGGCGTCGGCACGACTTTGTCCGGCATCAACCTGATCGCGACCATCGTGAAGATGCGCGCCCCCGGCATGACGATGATGAAGCTGCCGGTCTTTACCTGGACGACCCTTGCCAGCAACGCCATCATCGTCACGATCTTCCCGGTCCTGACCGCCACCTTGGCGCTCCTCGCGCTCGACCGTTACGTGGGAACGCGATTCTTCACGAACGATTTCGGCGGCAACTCGATGCTGTACATGAACCTCATCTGGATCTGGGGCCATCCGGAGGTTTATGTGCTCGTCCTGCCCGCCTTCGGCATCTATTCGGAGGTCGTGTCGACCTTCTGTAGCAAACGGCTGTTCGGCTACACGTCTATGGTTTACGCGACGGCGGTCATCGCCCTCGTGTCGTGGCTGACTTGGCTTCACCATTTCTTCACGATGGGATCTGGCGCCAACGTCAACGCCTTTTTCGGCATCACGACGATGATCATCTCGATCCCGACGGGCGCGAAGGTATTCAACTGGCTGTTCACCATGTACCGCGGGAAGATCCGGTTCGAGACGCCGATGATCTGGGTGATGGGCTTCATCCCCACCTTCGTGCTCGGCGGGTTGACCGGCGTTTTGCTCGCGGTTCCGCCCGCTGACTTCGTGCTGCACAACAGCTTGTTCCTGGTCGCGCATTTCCACAACGTCATCATCGGCGGCGTTGTGTTCGGGCTGCTCGCGGGCGTTCAGTACTGGTTCCCAAAGGCTTTCGGCTACAAGCTCGATCCTTTCTGGGGTAAGGCGTCGTTCTGGTGCTGGCTGGTCGGCTTCTGGGTCACGTTCACGCCGATCTACATTCTCGGCCTCATGGGCGTGACGCGCCGGACGCAGCATTTCGCGGACCCGGCTGTCCAGCCCTACCTGATGATCGCTGTGATCGGCGCCTTCATCATCATGGCCGGCATCCTGGCCTTCGTGATCCAGCTCGTCGTCAGCTTCTTCAAACGCGAGCAGTTGCGCGACCTCACCGGCGATCCCTGGGGCGGTCGGACTCTTGAATGGTCGACCACTTCGCCGCCTCCACCCTATAATTTCGCCTTCATGCCGGTGGTACACGATCTCGACGCGTGGTGGGACATGAAGAAGCGCGGTCACGATCGTCCGATGGAAGGCTTCAGGCCGATCCACATGCCCAGGAACACAGGCACGGGCGTCATCTTGGCCGTGCTCAGCACCGTGCTCGGCTTCGCCCTGGTCTGGTACATCTGGTGGCTGGCCGCCCTGTCGTTCGTCGGCCTCCTCGCGGTCGCCATCATCCATACGTTCAACTACGACCGAGACTATTACATCCCGGCCGAGGATGTCGTCCGGATTGAAAGCCAAAGAACGGTGGAACTCGCAGGAGGAGCTTGAGACGATGCACGAAAAGACTCCTCCGCCCGGCGCCACCGCGCCTGTCTTCTACGATGAGGAAGGGAACACCCACGGCGATGGGGGGACGCTGTTCGGCTTCTGGCTCTATCTGATGAGCGACTGCCTCATCTTCGCGGCCCTGTTCGCCACGTTCGGCGTGCTCGGCCGCAACTATGCGGCGGGCCCGTCGGGAGCGGATCTGTTCGACCTGCGGCTCGTTGCCGTCAATACGGGATTCCTACTCCTGTCCTCGATTACCTATGGCTTTGCCATGCTGGAGATGCAGAAGGATCGGATCAGGCCGACCCTTTCCTGGCTGGCGGTCACCGGCTTGTTCGGAGCGGCCTTTATCGCGATCGAGCTCTACGAATTCTCCCATCTGATCCGTGAAGGCGCTACCCCCCAGCGCAGCGCATTCCTGTCCTCCTTCTTCGCGCTGGTAGGGACGCACGGGCTGCATGTCACGTTCGGCATCATCTGGCTCGTGACGCTGATGGTACAGGTGCGCCAACGCGGACTGATCGTGGCGAACCAGCGCCGTCTCATGTGTCTCTCCATGTTCTGGCACTTCCTTGACGTCGTCTGGATCGGCGTCTTCACCTTCGTTTACCTGATGGGGGCCATGCGATGAGTCAGGTCACCGAGCCCGGGTTCGCCGGGAAGCCGCACGGTCACGGCGAGGCGCACGGGGATCATTCTCATGACGCACAGGGCACGTTCAGAAGCTACATGATCGGCTTCGTCCTGTCGGTCATCCTCACGGCGATTCCGTTCTGGCTCGTGATGGCCAACGTCCTGAACGACACTCTCTTGACCAGCATTGTCATCATGGCGCTGGCGGCGGTGCAGATCGTGGTTCACATGATCTACTTTCTGCATATGAACACGAAATCTGAAGGCGGCTGGACCTTCCTCGCGCTGCTGTTCACGCTTACTCTCGTTGTCATCACGCTGGTTGGCTCCATATGGGTCATGTATCACATGGATCAGAACATGATGCCGACGTCGCCACAGGAGGCGTTGCAAAGGCCCTGACGGGTAAAGGCATCGCGACGCTGGTCGCCTTCGACATCGTGGCGGTTCTGCTTGTAGCCTGTCTCGCTGCGCTCACCGTCTGGCAGGTCCATCGCCGCGCCCATAAGCTCGACCTGATCGCGCGCGTGGAGGCGCGGGTCCACGCGGTCGCAACGCCTGCGCCAAGACCGGAAAGCTGGGCGCAAGTGTCGGCCGCTGCGGAGGAGTACCGGCGCGTGTTTGTGACGGGCAAGTGGCTCGAGGATCGCTCGGCGCTCGTCCAGGCCGTAACGGAATTGGGCGGCGGATATTGGGTCATGACCCCCCTGGCCCGGGATGACGGAACGACAATCCTCGTCAACCGCGGCTTCGTTCCCGCGACCCAGCGCGACCCTGTCTCCTGGCGGCCTCGGAGTACGGGACCAGTCACCGTGACGGGCCTGCTGCGCATGTCCGAGCCGGGCGGCGCCTTTCTGCGCACGAACGACCCTACGTCCGACCGCTGGTTCTCCCGCGACATAGCCGCGATCACCGCGTCACGTGGCCTGGAGAACGTCGCGCCCTACTTCATCGACGCAGAGCGTGAGTCTGAGGAACGCGGCCTGCCCGTAGCTGGACTGACAGTGATTTCTTTCTCCAACAATCACCTGGTTTACGCCCTCACCTGGGGCGCTCTGGCGCTGATGGCTGCGGTTGGTGCGGTCTTCGTCAACTTGGACTTGTTGCGGCCCGACTGGCTCGGACGGCGGCAGGCGGGGCTGCACGAGCCGTGATATGAAATGCGGCCGATCAATAATGTCTGGTGCCCCCTGCGTGAATGAACATTCAACGTGTTTCAGGGACGTGCCAAAAGCTGCCATTCCTTCGCGGCACCAGACTAGTCACACTATGGATCCAACTTCACCTACGGCTTGGCCTGCGGTGTTGGTTCGCCGAGAGATAGCATCAGTCTGTTGGCCCAATTGAAAAATGCTGCGCCATTGATGACGTCGACAATCTCTAAATTGCTGAGTCCAGCCGCGCGCAACTCATTGATCTGCCTGTCACCAAACGCGATTGGCGTATCGGTCAATGCCACCGACGCTGCAATGATGGCATTCCAACGACGGTCGATATCCACATCAGTGCCCTCGTCGAGCAGGCGCTGGACATCGGCACCCCGCTTCGAATATTGCGTGGCGAACCGGGAATGGACGGAAGCGCAGAAGATACAACCATTGGAGCGCGAGGTGGCCGTCGCTGCGAGCTCGCGCTCGGCTCGGGGAAGGCCGTTGCTCGTGTTATAGAAGATATCCTTATCGGTCTTCGTTCTGGCCTGCAGAACATCCGGATCGCGGGCGAGCAGAAGGAAGTATGGCGACTTGGCGCGCGACGCGTCGACGAGGCCAGCCCAGTGCCTTTCGGTCAGCTGTTCCGCGGAAAATGGCTCCAGCCAGGGCAGCCAGCCCAATTCCTCCTGCGTAAATACAGCGGGTTCCCGGTTTTCCGGATACGACAGCGTTGTCTCGGTCATGGAATTGTTCCCTCTCAAACGGCGCCAGATGCGAGGACGCCCGTAAAGATCTGCGTGTGATCGATGTCGGCACTCTCGACCGCAGACGCATCCGCCAGGGCGCGCAGCCCTGCGACGACGCGAATCTGGAAGGACAGGAAGGCGACGAGTTGCGACAGGGTCACCACATCCGTTGTCGACCAGCCGGCATCGAGCAGCCTCTGCAGAGCGGCCGGGCTTGCGTCACGGGGATGGAAGACGAGCAGATGGGCATGCTGCAGGCCGGCAACGAGCCGGGATCCGAGACGCTCCTTGTTGTCCGCAGAGACTTGGTAATCCGGTCCCTCCTCATCCTCGACCGTGAGAGGGCCTTGCGGATAGCGACCGTAAGGGCCTGCCACGGAACCTCGGGCAGTCTCCGCCCGGATGGCATCGGTAAGCCTGGGATGTCCGAGCTTTTGCAAGGACGCCGCATAGAACTCGGTCACATGGGATTGCCGATGCAGACCTGCCACGAACGTGGCGATGGCATAACGCTCGATAGTCGTGACATTGCCGGGGAACTCCGGCTCGAACAGCGCCAGAAAGCTCTTCTGCGCGTTCTCCCGGGCCTGCGGCCGCTGATCGCGCAACGTGTCGAGGCTGGAACCCGGCTGGATTCCGGCAAGATGATCGATCACATCCGATATGATTGTGCTCATGGTCTTCTCACATTCCGGTTGTTGGTGTGGTTGGGTCAACGCACGAGGGCAACGCGCTTTTCAGTTCTGACTGCAGGCTTCTGCAAGCCGAGAGCCGGAGCGACCTCACTCGCGATCAGTTCGATCGACCGCAGGATGTATTCGTGCGGCGGGTCGACCGAATGGACCTGGAACACGAGATCCGTCACCCTTGGCAGTGTGGTGTCCCGGTTGAGACTTTCGATCACGTCCTGGGATGTGCCCACATGCGTGTCGAGAGCGGCAATGATGTCCATCAGGGTGTCGCCAGGGATCACGTGCCCCTTGGCCGCGAAATCGGCCACGACGCGACGCAAGCCCTTCTCTGCGAGGCGCAGGGCCTCCTCCCTGCTGTCGGCGACGAACAGCGAACGCGACGCGACGATGCGAGGCTCCCGGCCTTCCGGCAGCGCCTCGAGATAGGCATCGATGATGGGGTGCTGAATGTCGGGAAGCGACGCGTGCGGCGTATCCTTCGGTCGCGGCTGCGTGCGGGAGAGCATGAGGCCGTCGCCGGCCTTGCCGGCGCGGATCCCGCCCCCGACGGAGAAGGTCGCCTGCCAGACGCGTTCATTGAGGTCCGGCGCGGCCGGATAAAGAGAATCCCCGCCCTCGAAGCGCCCGCCGCTCCAGGCGTTCCGCAGAATAGCGAGATGCCGCTCATAGATTTCGGAGCGGCTGGCGCTGTCCAGGCCGAAGGCCGTGAAGGACGAGGGTGTACCGCCGGTCCCGACGCCGACCTCGAGGCGGCCGGCGGACAAAAGATCCAGCACGACCGCATCTTCCGCCACTCGAACGGGGTTTTCGAGCGGCAGGGTGATGATGCCCGTGCCGAGGCGTATGTTCGAGGTCCGCGCCGCCACATGGGACAGGAAGACAAGAGGCGAAGGCAGCCCGCCTTCCGCCTCATGGAAGTGATGCTGCGCCACCCAGGCTGAGTCGAATCCATGTCGCTCCGCGTGGATGATCTGTTCTGCCGCGAGGCGATAACGCTCGCCTGCACTCGCCTCATCCAGCAGACGGGTGAAGAAGCCGAGCCTTTTGGGTTGCGAGGAAATTGCCATCGGTTTGCTCCGCTTGATCTTTGCAATTAGTGCGGGCTGGTGCCGCGTTGTCCGGGGATCGCACTGATGAGTTCGCGCGTGTAGGGGCTGCCCGGGCGCAGGAACACATCCTCGACAGGACCGCCGTCGACCTGCCGGCCATTGTGGAGGACCGAGACCGTATCCGAGATCTGGCGAACCACCGCGAGGTCGTGGGAGATGAAGAGATAGGTCAGCCCAAAGGCCTGCTGGAGTTCGTCGAGAAGCGCCAGGATCTGCGCCTGCACCGTGACGTCGAGAGCCGAGACGGCCTCGTCCAGCACCAGCACCTGCGGATCGAGCACCAGCGCGCGGGCGATGGCGACACGCTGCCGCTGACCTCCGGAAAGGGCGCGTGGCTTGCGACCCAGAACCGATTGAGGGAGACCGACGCGCTCCAGAATCGCATAGACCTTCTTCGCCCGATCCTCTCGCGGCAGAGGATCGAAGTTCAGAAGCGGCTCCTCGACGATCTGGAAAATGGTTTGCCGCGGATCGAGCGAGACGAAGGGGTTCTGATAGACGAGCTGAATCGTCTTGCGGAACTGGCGCAGTTTTTCCCCGCGCAGCGTGGTGACATCGATGCCGTCGACGAGGATTCGCCCCGATGTGGGCTTCTGAAAGCCGACGATGCTACGCGCGGTCGTCGTCTTGCCCGAGCCGGATTCGCCGACGATGGCGTGTGTCGTTCCCCTCTGCACAGTGAAGGAAACGCCATCCACCGCACGGAACGCCTCCCGGCGGCCTCCGACGGAGAAATCCTGCACGAGGTTCTCGACAACAATGGCATCGTCGCTCCCGCCGACGCGCGGGGATCTGTTCCCGGGAACGACACGAGCCTTGCCGAGAGAGGGAGCATCAGCCAGGAGCTTGCGCGTATACTCGCTGCGTGGGGAGGCCAGAACCTCGGCGGTCGGCCCCTGCTCCTGAATGCGCCCGCCTTTCAGCACCACGATGTGATTGGCCCGGTCGGCCGCGACACCCAGGTCGTGCGTCACCAGCAGAACGGCCGTGCCGTATTCGCGGCGCAGCTCGTCGATCAGATCGAGGATGCGCT
This sequence comes from Microvirga sp. VF16, assembly GCF_016864375.1. Lineage (GTDB taxonomy): Bacteria > Pseudomonadota > Alphaproteobacteria > Rhizobiales > Beijerinckiaceae > Microvirga. Next base: position 3,389,166 of record NZ_CP069354.1, read on the forward strand.
TCTGCACCGTCACGTCGAGCGCGCTGGTGGGCTCGTCGGCGATGATCAGCGCCGGACGCAGGGCAATCGCGATAGCGATCAAGACGCGCTGTCGCATGCCGCCCGACAATTCGTGCGGAAATTGTTTGGCGCGCAGCTCCGGCTGGGGGAGGCCGACGCGCGCCAGAAGTTCGATCACGCGGGCTTCGATTTCCGCCCTGCTGCCCTGCCGGTGGATCTGGAGCACTTCGGCGACCTGGGCGCCGATGGTCTTGACCGGGTTGAGCGAACTCGTCGGATCCTGCGGGATCAGGCTGATCTTGCTGCCGCGGATGGTGTCGAGCTGCCTCTGCGACCAGCCCGCAACGTCAGTACCGTTGAGCCGGACAGCGCCAGTCTCCAAGCGGCCATTCTCTGCCAGAAGGCCGATCACCGCCTGCGCGGTCGTGGTCTTTCCGGAGCCCGACTCGCCGACGAGGGCCACGACTTCGCCCGGCCGCACCAGGAGAGAAACCTCGTGGACGACCCGCTGAAACCCGTCGCTGCCGCGATAGCCCACGGCGAGATTGCTGATCTCGAGAACGGGCAAATTCGAGACGTCCGCAGGCGCAGGCCTGATGTTGATCGCCATGGTCATGCTGTGGCCCTTCCGAAGGACTGGCTGATGCGGTTCGCCGACAGGACGACGAGGATCACCACGACGCCGGGAACGGTCGTCAGCCACCACGCCCGTGCGATGTAATTCCGCCCCTCGGCGATCAGCAGGCCCCATTCCGGCGTCGGCGGGGGCGCGCCGTAGCCGAGAAAGCCCAGCGTGGAGATGGTCAGAATGGCCCAACCGAGCTGCAGGGCTGCGAACGCGATAACGGACGTGAGAGAGTTCGGCAGAATGTGGCGCAGCAGGACCCGGCCGAACGTCCCACCGCTGCCGAAGGCCGCTTCCACATAATCGCTGGCGCGCACCCTCACCACCTCAGAGCGGGCAAGCCGCGCGAAACTGGCGATCGAGGTCACGCCGACCGCGATAGCGGCATTGAGGATTCCAAACCCAAGGAGGATGACGATGCTGAGCGACAGGAGAAGCTGAGGGATCGACAGCAGCACATCGACACCGCGCATGATGGCCCCATCGATCCTGCCGCGCGCCGACCCCGCAACGATGCCGAGCGTGGTGCCGACCACGAGGCCGACGCCGACCGCAACGAAGGCTCCCGAGAGCGAATTGCCTGCGCCATAGATGATGCGAGCCAGAAGGTCACGTCCGAGCGCATCCGTGCCGAGCCAATGCTCGGCACTCGGCGCACGAAGCTGCTGGCGCGCAACCCCGACGGTGGCGCTGTAGCTGGTGAACCATTGCGGGAACAGGGCCCAGAGCACGACGACAGCCATGACGAACCAGGACAACATCAGGCCAGGCTGAATGCCTCTGATAGCCTTCAGCCAATCCACACCCGAGGAAACGCGCCTCGATCCGGGAGATGAGCTCTTGAGAATATCCGCATCGTCGCGCAGCAGGCTGCGTCCGATCGTGTTCAGGCCGGTCATGCGAGAGCTCCTTGTCTCACTCTGAGGCGAGGATCGAAGACGGGGTAGAGGAGGTCCACCGTGAGATTGATGAGCACGAAGGCCGCCGCCGAGAACACGACGATCGCCTGAAGCACCGCGATATCCTGATCGTTGACGGAGCGCTGGGTCAGCCCGCCGAGGCCGTTGAGACCGAACACCGCTTCCGTGACCACCGCGCCAGCCAGAAGCTCGCCGAAGAGGATGCCGGCAATGGTGAGGGTCGGCAGAACGGCATTCTTCGCCACATGCTTCCACAGCACCCAGCGACGAGAAGCGCCCTTGGCGCGGGCGACCGCGACAAACGGTTCCGTCAGCACATGATCGATGTTGCGCATCAGGATCTGGGCGAGCGGCGCCGAGATCGGAACAGCCAGTGTCAGAACGGGAAGGATCAGGGCCTGCCAGGGGCCAGGATTGATCACTGGAATGAGTTTCAGCTGAAACGAGAAGATCTGGATCAGAAGGATCCCCAGCCAGAACACGGGTGTGGAGATGAAGAGTGACGGAATCGATTGAATGAACGAGCGCAGCCACGAGAAGGGCGACAATGCCGAGAGAGCGGCAAGGCTGACCGCGACGATAACCGACAGCAGAAAGCCCAGTGTTGCAAGCCACAGAGTCGGCGGCAGGTTGGCCAGTATCAGATCGCCGACGGGGACGCCCGCATGAATGGAATAGCCGAAATGTCCGGTGAGGAAATTCGCGACGGTATGAAAATACTGCACCCAGAGCGGGCTGTCCGCCGCATAGGACGCGCGGATATCCGCGATCTGTTCAGGTCCCAAGCCGAGTTCGGGATTGAGGAACTTGATGAGAATGGCATCGCCCGGCAGGGCCTGCAGCAGGATGAATGACACGGTGAACGCGGCCCAGAGCACGAGGGCCGCCTGCCCGATCCTTCCAATCATGTAGCGCGGCATGGGAGATCCCTGTCTGATCATCGAGAGGTTCGACGAGGGCCGGCCGGATATCGTTTCTGCGATGCCCGGCCGGCTCTACGCGGCCCTTAACGGCGGGGCGCCAGCCAGGTGCTGTAGAAGCTGGGACGACCGACGGCTTCGAAGGACACGCCCTTCACGTAAGGAGCGGCTGCGAAGGCCTGGGGTTCCTCGAAGATCGGGATGGCATAGGCCTGGTCGACCACGTAGTTCTGGACTTCGCCCGCAACCGCGAGACGCTTGGTGCGGTCCGGCTCGGAGGCAAGCTGATCCAGGAGTGCATTCAGCCGCTCGTCGGCGAAGGACTGCACCTTGTCGCTGTTCCCGCCCTTCTGCAGGAGGACGTTGCGGTTCGTCGGGTAATACTGGCTCTTGATCACGTCGGGATCGGCGCGACCGACCATGGCCGGCGAAACTGGCGCTTTGGCGGGATCGAGATTGTTCACCGTTGCGCTGCCTGAGTCGGCGGTGAGAACATTGAGCTTCACGCCGACCTTTTCCCATTGCTGCGCGACCAGCTGCAACGTCTCCTTGTTCTGCGGCTGCGGCAGGGATTCGTAGGCCGACAGTTCCAGCGTCTGGCCATCCTTCTGCCTCCGGCCGTTCGCGCCGACCTTCCAGCCCGCCTCGTCAAGCAGTTGCTTGGCCTTCGCAAGGTCGTAGGAAAGCTTCGGCGAGAGGTCGATATAGCCGAGCGCCGTCTTGGCGATGATCGATGTCGCCTTCGGGTAATTGGTCGAGAACAGTGTCGCAACGATCTCATCCGTATTGGTGGCCTGCAGCAGCGCGCGGCGAACGCGGACATCGGCGACGAGCGGATTGTCGGGACGGAAGACGACGCTGTTGTTCACACCGCGGGTCGAGGGCGCGTAGATGAGATATCCTTCATCCTCGACCTGCTTTTCGTCATAAGCCTGGATCTGGCGAATGACATCGGCCTGCCCTGCCACAAACGCGCCGATGCGCACGCTGTCTTCGGGGGTGACGAGATATTTGATCTCGTCGAGATAGGCGCGGCCCTGGTGCTCGAGTTTGGCCGGTCCCCAATTGTAGTCGGGACGCGCTTTCAGCGTGAGTTCACGCCCAAGCGTCTCGCTGGCAACGACGAAGGGACCCGAGCCGATGATCTTCGTGGCATCGCCCAGCGTCTCATAGGGCAGCGCAAGCGTCTTCAGGGAGACGAGACCGGAGCCGATCACGGAGGTGCCCTGCAGGAAGCCGGGGGACGGCTTCTTGAAGGTGAACTTGACCGTCTGCGGGTCGATGACCTCGCTGCGGTCGTAGTTGTTGATCACCTCCGAAATCGGCAGCTTCAGGTCCTTGTTGCCGCGCCCGAACGTGTCGTAGTTCTTGGCGACAGCGGCAGCATCGAGCGGCGTGCCGTCGGAGAATGTCACGCCCTTTCGGATCTTGAAGGTGTATTCCGTCGCATCCGCATTCACCGTCCATGACTCAGCGATCCAGGGCTCGATCTCGAGCGTCTTCGGATTCTGATAGGTCAGCTTGTCGGTGATCTGGTTGAGGATGCCACCATTGGGATAAAATCCGCCCGCCGGCGGATAGAGATTGGTATGGGCCTGCTGCTCAAGGTAGACAAGCGTGCCCCCCTTCACGGGCGCGCCCTCGGATCCGGCGGCCACTGCGCCGGTACTCCATATCGAGAAGCCTGCGAGGAATGTGGCCCCCACCAAGGCCGCAGGGCCGATTTTGCGTCTGAAGCGAGTTTCGAGTGTCACGATAAATCCCCTGCACGATTGGGCTTCGAGCTGAATGACTGATGGATTATCGTGCCGAAATGTCCGTTAAAGCAACTGAAATGTTCTTTTTTTAGAACGCATCGGGCGAGCAAAATCTTCTCCGAGACCTGCGGACAGGAGAAGTTTGCTCTACTGGCTGATGATGATTACGTCCGTGCTAGAGCTATTTCCGCTGACGTGGAATCGTCTCTTCTCCTTGGTTTGCCGCATTTTTTGACGGCAAACCGGATTCACATCACGGATCGTCCTTGGGCCACACCTATTTGGCCGGTGGATCGACAACATTGCAGGATCCTGATGGAGTCGAGGGCGAGGGAAATTCCCCGCCCTTCCAAGACGTCCACCTTAAGCCCCTCCCCTGACCATAAAACTCAGGTCCGGAAAGTGCCATTTGCAGACCATAGCATTGGTCGGAATCGAGCCGACCCAGCACGTCCCGCGGAATCGATAGATTGGGCCGATGACGGCCCGCGGGTCAGATATTCAACGCGAGCGCCTTGAGTGCATCGGGATGGTGGCGATCGGCCCGGCTTTAGGGGGCGATCAGATGGGGCCACGCCGAGCGCCACGCGACGTGAGACCGCGTGGACGTTACCGACTTTGGTGTATGGCAAGCCCCGCGCAGCGGAGGCCCGGGCTTGCCAATCGAGCCGTGTGACGGCAATCTTAAGCTCAACAAGACGTTCAGCGGGTGTATGCCGGAGCATTGTCTCGTCGGGCAACAGGACAAGGGAAACTGCCATCATGATCATGGACGGTAGGAATGCCGATGCTGGAGAGATGGACAAGGCAGCCTTGCCCGGGCCTCGGACGGGGCTTCTCAGCCGCCGGTCGTTTCTGGCCGGCTCGGCCGCCAGTGTCGGCGCGCTGGGGCTGGCCGGCTGCGTGACATCCGACGGCATGAGCCTCGCTGAGGCGGCGAAGGTCTACGGGCCGGTGCCCGATGAGAAATTCCCGATCCCGGCGATCGATGTCAGCAAGGTCGATCCGAAATATTATCGCCGGACCGTTCGCTACGACACCAAAGAGGCGCCCGGTACGATCATCGTCGATCCCGGCAATTACTACGTCTACCGCATCGAGGAGGACGGAAACGCCACCCGCTATGGCGCCAATGTCGGCCGCGACGGATTCCGGTGGAGCGGTGACGCGTATGTCGGGCGCAAGGGCGAATGGGCGACCTGGACCCCGCCCAAGGAGATGATCAAGCGCCAGCCCGAGGCGGCCAAATGGGCCCGCGGCATGCCGGGCGGCCTCGACAATCCGCTCGGCGCCCGCACGCTCTATCTCTATCAGAACGGCGCCTACACGCTCTACACGATCTATGCCAGCCTCGACGCCGAATCGATCGGCAACGGCATCACCAGCGGCTGCGTCGGCCTCCTCACGCAGGACATGATGCACCTTTACGACCGAACCTCGGTCAAGACGAAGGTGGTCGTCCTGCCGGCCTAGCAACGGCGCCAGCCCCGGCAGCCCTGGTCGTCTTGGCGCTGCCGGTGCGGGCAGCGCAAACAACAGGCCCGTTCTTGGAGTCTGAGCGATGGTGCGGGTGGCGATCCCTGGAAGGTCGACGAGGCGACCTTTATCGTCACGCAAGACTCCAGGTTGGCGACGCCAGCATCCAGATTGTTGAAGAGGGTGCTGTAGAGTCGGCAGGGTCTGGAGAAGGACGTTCCTGTTCTCGGCGTCGGCTAAGCGGTGTTTCAGCTCACCGCTTCCCGGCCTGATCCATAGTGCATCTCTGCACGGCACGAGCCCCGAAAACAGGGACGGTGCGTCTTCTGGCCCGAAGGTCCTGATCGCTTTCGACCGTCCTGCGACCTTCGGAATGTCCGCTAGCGCATAGACGATGGTCCTTGCCTGGTGAGCCGCTCGGGTATCCAACGATCGATCAACGCGTTTCCACACAGACGATTATCACCGCGCTTATGGCAAGTGCTCTACTGACAGGTTGCGTCTCGAGCTCCGGTTCGGACTCGCGTCCACCGACTGACGCCTCCTCCTCGGCAAATCAATCACGCGGGATCTGCAACGACACCTTCGGGAGCCGCGAACTGGGCATCGCTCTACGGGAAACGGACCGCCACCTTCATGGCAACATGAGTTTGCGCGCGAGCGTCACCGCCGCGGCATCGAGGGAATCCCCCTGCGCTGTCGGCATCAGGTTCCCGGCCTTGAGCATGAACTCGGTCATGACGTGCAGGATCCGTTCGTCTGACTCGACCACGCCCGCGGCGTCAAAGTCCTTGCGGATTTTGCCGAACACGTCGCTGCGCTCCGGATCGACCGTGCCCCTGGCGAGGGCATCCGAATAGACCTCCGCATCGCGGCCCGTCATTCCCAGTTTCTCGGCGGCCCACCTGCCGAGGAGTTTGTTGCGCAGGATCGTCTTTCCCACATCGTCGGCACTGGTCATCGAAAACCTCCGATTGCCTTCCGTGGAATGCCCCTTCCGGTCAGCGAGTTTCGTGGACCGGATGCTTCGGAATTCGGTAGCAAAGGCCACCGAGATATCGGGATAGGTCGTGAAGACCTGGTCGCCACCCTTGCCTGCCGCGGGTGATCCGATCGGCAGGAGCACAAGTGCAGGAGCCCGTTTGCGGAGGGCACGGGCGAATGCATAAGTCTAACTCGCTTGAGCAGGGCGCTCCTCAAGCGGCCCTGTTCTTGAGTGCACCGATAAGGACGGTCAAAATAGCCCCGCCAGCACCGCCGCTGACGAGGTTGGCGAGGACTCCCCCGACACTGAAATTGCCGCTTGCAAGGGATGCACCGATGGCCGGCATTGCAAGGGCCACGATCTGTCCAAGAACTCCGCCACCGACAGCGCCTGCGATAAGGTTTCCGGCAGTGCCCAGGTCAAAGTTAGGGGATGCTTTCCCCGCCGCTCCACCTCCCACTGCGCCTGCGATCAGATTGATTAGAATCTGTTCCATTCGCGCCTCCCGATGAGCACTCAACCTCTTGCCGGTTGAGTGATAGGCTTGGTCCTAGAGCACACCAAAGGCGAGCCCTGGGGCTGAAATTCTCCCATCAAGCTCACGCCTACACTGCGCCCGTCGATCGCTGTTAGCAAGCTGCTCGGAAGTGACTCAGGCAAGAGGATGGCAGCATGGGATGTTTCGGAGGCGACCTGACGACAAGGCTGGTCGACGGCGGCGGGGAGAACCGTGCGGGCTCGACCGCACCCTTGTCACAAGCAGTTTTGGCCTAGGTTATTTGACGGTTCGGTCCCCTCGCGGCCGAGCCGTTGTTGGTTGCCTTTCGTCAGGCTCGTCAGCGCCACTTGAGGGAACGACCATGCCCAACGCCAGCCATTTCGAACCTCTCGGACAGGTCGATCTCGCCTTTTCGGACTGGCGGCCTCTGCAACACCTGAAGGACCCGCTTCACAAGGATCTGTCCGCCGTCGCGCGTGTCGGCAACAGCCTCTTTCTCGCCTGCGACGAGACCGCGAGCGTCGAGCGGTTGCGGCGCATCAAGGACGGCCGGTTCGGCGAGCATCGGCATTTCGCTCTCGACGGACTCATTGACCTGCCGGCCGGCGCCGAAGGTGAAATGGACATCGAAGGTCTGTGCGTTGTTGACGGCTTTCTCTGGATCGTTGGCTCGCATGCGCTCAAGCGCAGCAAGCCGAAGCGCGACGAGAGCGACGCCGATGACGCCCTGCGTCGGATGGAACAGGTGAACCGCGAGCCGAACCGGCACTTCCTGGGCCGGATCCCACTCGTCGAGGAGGCGCCAGGCTTGTTCATGCCGACGCGCTCGAACGGCAAGCGCCAAGCCGCCTGGATCAAGTTCGACAAGAGGAGCAGCGCCCTCACCCGTTGGCTCGCCGAGGATCCGCATCTCGGCCCCTTCCTCTCGATCTCCGCCAAGGAGAACGGGTTCGACGTCGAGGGGCTGGCGGTGCGCGGCGACCGGATCTGGCTCGGCCTGCGTGGCCCGGTACTGCGGGGCCACGCGGTGGTGCTCGATCTGGAGATCGCCGAGAAGGCACCGGGTCGGCTCAAGGCACGCCGCATCGAGAGTGAGCGGCGCTACCGCAAGCACCTGCTCGACACGCGCGGTCTCGGCATCCGCGACATGCGGTTCGACGGCGACGACCTCCTTCTGCTGGTCGGGCCCACGATGTCCCTGGAAGGACCGGCCTTCGTGCTGCGCTGGCGGAATGCGGTTCGCGACGACGTCTCCGGCGTCATCGCCCCAGACCGTATCGAGACGGTCGCCGAACTGCCGTATCGGTTGCACGCCGATCACCCCGAGGGCATCGATCACTGGCCGGAGGCAGGTCCCGGGGGCCTGATTGTCATCTACGACGCCCCGGCCCCGGAGCGGACGGAACCGGACGCCTTCACGGTGCGCGCCGACCTGATCGGGCCGTGCCGACCGAAGGTCAGGTCACGAGCCAAGCGGGTGGCGGCATTGGCATCCTAGTATTCGGGCCGAAGAGCGTTAAGCAGGACGGCCTTCGGCCCACCAAGTGATCGACGTCCGGCCCTGAGAGCAAGGGGCCGGGTTCCGCACGATCCGCTAGCAGCGACGGAGCCGCGGCTGCCCGGACGCATCCATCATCATGCGGCCGTTCGGGTCGTACATGTAGCAGTAACCCGGAGAAGCTTGGGCGGTCCGGGCACCTGCGGCGGTACCCACGGCTGCGCCGCCGACGCCGCCGACCACCGCGCCGACGGGACCGGCGACCACCGCCCCGGTGGCGGCCCCCGCCGCGGTTCCGGTCGTCGTCGGTGAACAGGCTGCCATCGCTACGCAGGTACACAGAGCTAAAGCGAGCTTGTACATCTGCCGCTCCTCTTCTGGATGCTGGTCTTCGGCCTCTGCGCGGGCTGTGATCGCCCGCGAAGGGGTCTCTTGCTAACGTGGCAATGCCCGGTCGGTTGCCGCAGCAGGATCGAGCCCGCGCGGGAAACGCTCTTCGGGGCTCGGGTGCTTGAGCACTCCCTCGCGCTCTGCGTGGAAACGCACCCCGGCTCTTCGCGCCTCATGATGCGCCAGGGTCTTGCTCTATGGCGGATGGGGATTGCTGTCTCGCCCGCGCAAGTTATCGATCAGGATATGCACGCTGATCAGCAGTACCCAGATGGGCAGGACCATGATGCTCCAGTTGAGATAGAAGCTACCGAGAAGCACCAGCGCAGCCAGCGCATAGCCGGTCGCCGCCATCCATCGGGGGGCGATCGCGGTGTAGATCACGACCGTGGACGTCGAGATCATGAAGACGCCGGCCATCTTGATCGCATAGACGTTGAACAGGACGTAGGCGACCGCGCGTCCGAGACGGAACGTCGGAGTGGGACTCGTTCCGGTCATCTCGGTAGAGGGAGCAATGAGCAGCAAGGCGCCGACAATTGTCGCCGCAACGAACAGGGTCGCCAGGAACAACAGGCCGCTCCCCAGAAACACCGTCGCGAAAAAGCGATCCTCCTTCGGACCGAGGCGGTCGCGCAGCACGCCGATGAACCACAGGAAGGCGATGCCCGCAAAGGGAATGAGATTCAGTGCCAACGCCACGTGCCCGGAGCCATCGGCCAGCCAGGTGCCAGGATCCAATGGATCGGCGGGAACCGCGCTCCGGAAGATCCAAAAGATGACGATCAACAGGACGGAAAAGACGATGCCGGCAACGGCAGCCGCCCGTGGTGTTCTCAGATGCGAGTACATGGCGGTCTCTTCCTGGGGCATCGCTGACCTCCTCGCTTGAGCCCAGACCCATGAGCCTGATCGTACCGTCAGCTTAACCCGAGGGTGAAGGGGCATTGTCGCGTTCATCGCGCGACGAGAGCTCGGTGCAGAAGTCGCGACTGCGGCGGTAGCCTCGATGACCATGATGCACGATGCGGTTCTTCAGGGACTTTGACGATGTCAAGGCGGCCGTCGGAACTGAGGTCGGTGCGAGCGACGGGATCGACATTGTCGGCTTGCGGTAGGGTGATCGGAGGAATCGACGTCCTTGGATCAAGCGTCGCGGGATTTCCGCGCAAACTCGGTTATAGTCTCCTTCCGAGGACGACCTACATCCGGGAGGCTTGCATGATGACCATGCCGGCAATCATGGCTGACGAGCTCGGGAGGCATATCGCAAGCGACTTTCGCCGCCTGTTCGGCTCGGCGCAACAGGACAAGGCCGAGCGCCTCGACGGCGCCGCACGCATGGCCCTGGAATGCCTCGGCCGGAGCGATGCCCTCTACCACAACATCGAGCATACCTTCCTGGTCACGCTGGTCGGGCGGGACCTCCTCCACGGCCGGATCCTGACCGAGCGCCTGGAGCCGGACGACTACTCGCACCTGATCGTCGCCTGCCTGCTGCATGACATCGGCTATGTCCGCGGCATCCTGAAGGGCGACGGGCAGGACCGCTGCGTGGTGGACGCGAATGGGGCAACCGTGACGCTGCCGCGCGGGGCATCGGATGCGGCGCTCGCCCCCTATCACGTCGACCGCTCCAAGCTCTTCGTCATGGAGCGGCTGGCAGGCTCGCCGTTGCTCGATGCCGAGCGGGTGGCGCGTGCGGTCGAATTCACCCGCTTCCCCACGAGCCAGCCCTCCGCCGATGCGCCGGAGGACCGGGAGGGGCGGCTGGTCCAGGCGGCTGACCTGATCGGGCAGCTCGGCGACCCTCTTTACCTGAAAAAGGCCAATGCCCTGTTCTATGAATTCGAGGAGATCGGCCTCAACCGGCAGCTCGGCTACGCCTCCCCGGCCGACTTGGTCGAGCGATTTCCCGACTTCTACTGGACCCAAGTCTCGCCTCACTTAAGTGAAGCGATTGCCTACCTGAACGTGACGGCGGCGGGCCGCCAGTGGATCGCGAACCTTCACAGCCACATGTTCTGTGCCGAGCACGCATTCACCCTCATGGGGCCTCAGCGATAGTCCGCTGGCATGGCGGTGGGTCGAGGCTTGCGCCTCTGCACGTCTCCACCGGGCTGGCCGCAAGCGGCCGCCGGATGTCGTCCGAGAACTCAGCCCCTTGAACGCCCTTGAGGTGAATAGACAATCCGGGCCAATGTGTGGGGATGATCTATCCCTTTTTCCCGCACGCGGCGCAGCCAGGCTGTTTCCTTTTGTCGGCCGCGCGCGATTATAGGTTGATCCCCCGGACCTCTTGGTCCCACAAAGGGCGACGGGAGGCCTTTCGGGAAAGCGCGGCATGAATGAGCACGGCAGACATTGATCACCGCACCCGGCCGGACAACGCAAACGGCACGATCCGCGCCGCACGTCTGCGTCTTGAGCAAACACGAACGTCACTCAAAAGGGCCGAGAAAGTCATCGCGGATTCACATCGTGTCATCGAGCAGTCCCGCGCGCTTTTAGTTGGCTCGGTCGGCACCCATCCCCGAAGGGCCCGAGTGCCGGCCCCTGCCCCGCAACCGATTATCACCCGTTCCTCCACCCCGTTCGTGTCGCAGCCGGCCCTTGACAGGGCAGATGAGGAACTCTGTCACGCGGAGCTTGAATATGGTCGAGCGCTTCTTGGTTTGAGCCGCGTCTGGGACAAGCTGGGATCCAGCCTGACGGACGACATTCTCCGAGAGGAGCAGGTGGCGACGGCGACCTATGATCGCGCCGCAGCGCGCCTGCGCGAGCTTGACGCCCGATGGTTCGCCTTGCAAGAAGCCCTGGCGTCCGAGCAGGAAGCGATGCGGTTGGGATCGCCATCTCGCGCGTGGTTGAACTGACGACGCAACATCTTTGTGCCGCGGTCGCCGCTCTCCCTGCGCGTTCTTGCGTCGAGTAGATCGGGTGACTTCAACCGCCGACGTGAAAGCCTCCAGCAATCCGATGGAAAACCCTTGCCCCACCCAGTGGCGTGATGTGCTTCCCGCACCTCAAATCTCACACCCGCAGATGGGGCTTGAGGGAGGCTCTGTCCTCGCGTTGTCGACGTGAGACGATCAGGGCCGCGAGGAGACGCCATCAGGTAAACCCCTGAGAAGCCGTAGGACAGCACCTGGGCCACAGGTCACCAGGATTGTCGTTGAGCATTGCGCATGGCGTGGTGCCCGGGAGAGCGTTGATCTTGCGCACTGCCTCAAGCAGCAGTCCCCGCCAGAAGCCGATTTACGCGCTGAGCCCTGACGGACACAATGCAAGACCTTCATCGGCCTCGCGAATGGTGATGCACATGGACGACATCCACGCAGACGCCATCACTCCCCTTCTGAGGGATGCGGAGAATGAGGCGGAACTCACCACGGCCTGGGTTCGCATCGCGCTCGCCCTGGCGTTGGTGGGAAGCCTGTTGATCTCGAGCCGGATCGCGGTGGTCGCCGGCGACCTCGACATTCTGCGGCGGCTCGGACTGGCCGGGCTGGCCGTGGGCGCGTTACTGGCACTTGGTGTGGCATCCCTCGTGCTCGTGCGCACCGGTTGGTACGCGCCATGGATGGCATTCGCGTCCACGTCCGGGGACGCCGCCATCATCCTCCTGCTGGTCGGAGTCACGCTCCGTGACGCCCACCTCGTGGGCAATTGGATCGCCGCCGTTCCGGCCATCTGGGCCGCGCCTCTCATCCTCGCCACTGGGGCCTTCCGCTATCGTCCAGGCGTTCAACTGTGGGCCACGGGACTGCTGGTGATCGGACTCGGGCTGGTCGCCGCAGATTTCGAGACGAGCACCTTCCTGCGACCTGCGGAGGAAGCAATGCTCGCGGCCTCCGGCGCCGCCGATCTACTCTCCCTTCCGGCCAACCTGACCCGAACCCTTATCCTGGCCCTGACCGGCGCGATCACTGCGCTGGTCACGCTGCGGGCCCGCCGCCTGCTGCATCGTGCGGTGAGGGAGGCCGATGAGCGGGCGAGCCTGGCGCGGTTTCTGCCGGCCGAGATCGCTCCTCTCATGGTGGGGCGCACTCTCGATGCCTGGCGGAGTGGCCGACGGCAGGAGATCACCGTGTTGTTCGTCGACCTTCGGGACTCGACCGCCCTGGCCGAGCACATGGATCCGGAACGGTTATCGATCTTTGTCTCGGCTTTCCGGCGCCGGGTGATGCAAGCCGCGCAGGCATATGGCGGAATCGTCGACAAGTTCATCGGAGATGGTGCGCTCCTGATCTTCGGGGTTCCCGAGCCAGGGCCGGATGACGCCAAACGTGCCATCGGATGTGCCAAGGAGATTGTCCGGCTCATTGCGCGCTGGAACGCGAAGCGGCGCTTCCGCCTGCCTATCCGGGTGGGCATCGGCCTACATACGGGGATAGCTTTCTGCGGCGTGCTGGGAGCATCGGGGCGATTGGAGTTCACGGTGTTGGGCGACGTGGTCAACGTTGCGGCTCGGATCGAACAGGCGACCAAGCGGTTTGCCGTGCCCTTGCTGGCCTCAGACGCGACCGTCGCCCGGGCCGGCGCGATGAGTGAGTGGCGCGAGGTCAGTCGTGAAGCCCCGAGAGGCAGGTCCGGAGAAATTCTGATCTTGCACCGTCCGATCAGGGCTTCGCCAGCCAGCCGCCGCGCCCATTGGTGTAGAGGTATCCTGAAGTCCCTTGATCGATGAGGGGCCGAGCAAGAGTTGGTTGGGGCATCCCGCGCGACATGTGGAGTGGGCGTGAAACCAGTCTACGCCCACCTGATTTATCTATGCTGCTGTCCCGGAATGTCCGGAGTGGGTCAAACCAGTAAATAGAGCGGACCGAATTAAGGTCTGCTCACCGCAGAAATGCAGACAGTCGGCTTACTTCCGAGAAGTGCCATGAGAAGGCCATCCAGCCTCCAAGCCATGCCTCCCGCCGGACCCTTATCGGTTCACAGAGGGCGCTCACGCTGATAAGGGGTCTCGCTCCATACCGTCCAATCTGCGGAGGATTGGGCACGCGGCCTAAACCAAAGGAGAGCTTCGAAGCGGCGGCTTGCGGGAGTAGGCTGAGGTCAGTGGCCTCTCATGGCCTGGTCCGCTGGACGGCCTTGATCGCGAGGCCCCGACGCCGGCCGATCGGGAGGCTCTCCAACCCCTATCGCGCCGGCGTCGCCCCCTTGGCTGTAGGGATAATCTCGGGCTGTGGTGGAGGCTGTAGGCCGTGCAACATCCCTGTCATGACAAGGCGGCTGAATATCGCCATCAGGCGCAGGAGATCCGGGCCATTGTCCAGAAGCTCTCGGTCGATGAGGCCCGCGAGCAACTCCTTGAGACCGCCGCGCGCCTTGAAGGGCTCGCGGAGGAAGAGGAACGGCGTGCTCAGGCCGACGGCGCCCAGCCGGAGCCTCGATCAGGGGCATGATTTTCCGGTAGGCGCCGATCTGGATCGGCGAACACAATGCTCACCTGAGCGTTATGGCTACCATCCGCCAGGGATGCACAGCCATGCCGCGCTACTTTTTCGACATCCGCGAGGGGCTGGGATTCCGTCCTGATCGTGCCGGCGAGGAGTTCGAGGATCTGGGCTCTGCCAAAGCCCACGCCGTGGGCCTTGCCGGAGAGATCGCCAAGGCCATGCCGCTGGAACCCTCGAACCATGTTGTCATTGTTGAGGTCTGCAACGAAAGCAAAGAGCGCCTGATCACCGTGACCGTCTCGCTTTGGTTCGAACGAGCCCAGGTCGAGGATCAGCCTGCGCAGCCTTGGAGTGCGTAATTCGGGAAAGACGGGAATCATCGAACGCACGGCCGAACGGCATTGGTCAGTTATCAGGAAAGAGATCCAACCAGGGCGAGGTCCGCTCGGAGTCAACCCGAGCCATTGACCTCATGCCTGTGTAGGTCAGTTCACACCGCCAATGCGGAAATTCGGACAAGGTCTGATTCGTGCCAGAACCTGCCATTCACAAGCCTCGCGGCACGTCACTCGCCGGCCATCCTCGACATCCCCTATGACTTGACGCACTCCGGTAGGCGCACCGGCTGCGCCAAGCGCGCAAGTGCCTCGGGCGTGGCGCAGGCCGGGAAGCCGGTGGATCGCATCGTCCTGATCATGTGCTCGCGTTCGGTGCCGTTGAAACTCGGGTCGCTGACAAATCCCTCGATCGTCAGGTCGGGATGACGTTTCAAGGCCTCGCCAAGCGTCGCCTGTGCTTCCTCCGACCGCCCCAGCATGGCGAAGCTCGCTGCCCTCTGCACCCAGGCGAGCCTGCTATAGTTGTCGGGCATCTGCCGCTCCATCACCTGAAGGGCATCCTTGTAGCGGCCCGCCATGAAGTAGGCGTAACGCAGGAACCCGCTGGCCCAGGGCCTGTAGCTGGGATTGAGCCGGATTGCCCGGTCCGCCAGCAGAGCCCCGCGCTCGGGTTCGCCGAAGGTGCTGGCCCAGCCGACGTAGTAGACCAGGATCGAGAACGAGCTCGGGTTGAGCCGCAGGGCGGTCTCAAACGCCGCCTTGGCCTGGTCGAATTCCCCTTTCGTCCCGAGGACGTGGCCGAGCACGGAATGCGCCTCGGCATCGCTGGCGTCCAACTGGACCGCACGCCGTGCGGCGCTCAGGGCAGCCTCGCGCGATGTCATGGCATCGGCGCCAAAACTGCTCGCCTCCGTATGCGCCCAGGCAAGATTCACCCATGCTTTCGCGTAGTCGGGATCGACCTCGAGCGCCTTCTTCAGGATCTCCATGGCCTCGGCATTGCCCTCCCGGGTCGGGCTCAAGGTCTTCTCGACGGCGAGGAGGGTGAGCTCATAGGCGGTCAGGCTGTTCGGATGCTTGCGCTTGGCGGCGGCCAGAACCTGGCTCTTGACCGGGCCGGTGAGGATCTCGAACTGACTGATGACCTGCTCGGTGATGTCCGTCTGGATGGCGAACAGATCCGTGGCTGGGCGATCCCAGCGGTTGGACCAGACCTGAGCCCCGGTCGTGGTGTCGCTCAGCCGGGCACTGGCGCGGAGTTGGTCCCCTTCGCGCTGGATCGAGCCGTCAAGGACGAAGCGCACGGCGAGATCACGCCCGATCTGGCGCACGTCAATGGGTCGGCCTCTGTAGGCTTCGGTCGAGGCCCGGGCGATCACATCGTAGCTGTTCTGGCGGGCGAGATCGGTGATGATGTCGTCGGTCAGGCCGCTCGCGAGACGGTTCGTGGCCTCGTCCGCTGCTGTCGTCGTAAACGGCAGGACCGCGATGCCGGGCCGCAGCGAGGCTGGAGTCGGAACGTCCGCGCCCCGCCATAACCAGGCGCCCGTGCCGAGGCCAAGGATCAGCAGGGCGGCGGCGGCGCGCATAAGCCACCGGTGGCGGCCGCGTGAGGGCAGCATCGCTTGTGCCCCGTCGAGCCGCACCCGGTAGGTTCGGATCGGTCTGTCGATGTTCTTGACGTGCTGCTCACCGGCAAACTCAAGCGGCAGGTCGAGCTTGCCCCGGAGATGGTCGTAGGTGGTGCCGGAGATCATCACCCCGCCCGGGTCGCAGATCTGCTCCAGACGCGCCGCGATGTTGACCCCGTCACCGAGCAAGTCCTCGCCATCGACCACCACGTCGCCGAGGTTGACGCCGATGCGGAACACGATCCGGCGCTCGGGCCGCACATCAGCCTGGTGCTCGGCAACGCCCTTCTGCACGGCGACCGCGCAGGTCGTGGCATCGACCACCGAGCCAAACTCCGCGATCGCGCCATCACCCATCAGCTTGACGAGGCGGCCGTGGTGCTCGGCCAGCAGTGGATCGATCACCTCGTGGCGAAGAGCCTTCAGGGCCGACAGCGTTCCGGCCTCGTCCTGCTCGACGAGGCGGGAGTAGCCCACGACATCCGCGGCCAGGATCGCGGCCAGCCGCCGCTCCACCCAAGCTGTCGCCATGGCTGTCTCTCCCTGAGGAGATCTGCTGGTTTACGGCTGTGGGAAATCTGCACGGCCTGGAACCGTCAGGCTATCCAACATCGCAACCCTGCGCGTCAAGGATACCACCGAGACGATCCGATGGCGACGTCCCCGCGGGAGTGCACATGCCGGAAGCGATGTCCCTCCAGGGCAAAGACGCCAGGGTCCGTTGCGGGTCAAACACAGTCCATAAGCCCGGGCGAGCCATAATCCGCTTCACTCTCCTATTGCAGAAGTTTGGCCTACGTCAGACCAGTGCCAAAAGCGACCTTCGTTCAGGCAGTCAAAAAGCATCTCTTTGCGGATGCAGTCCAAATCGTAGGACGGTGTCGGCTGCATCGGACGGCCTACCACCTGCCTCTGCGGCGGACCCAATGGCCGGACACCCAGACCCAGCGGCCGCGGCGGGCGCTCCAGACCCAGCGGCCCGGCACCCAGACGAAGCCGGGACGGGGTCGTGGCCGCCGCTCCCGCCGCCGCGGCGGGGGAGGCCCTCCCGGACGCCGGGGCGGCGGCGGGCGACGTTCGGGACGGGGCTGAGCGTCCGCGTCGGTCGATACGACCGTGCCGAGCGGGATAGACACCGCCGCTCCGACCAACCAATTCAGGAGGATCCGTCGTGTGAGCATATCGATCTCCTTTGCCGAACGGCACGGGTCATCATGTCGGCCGTTTGGTCATCGTGCCCGCGGCCTCGATGCCATCGCTCGGGCTCGGCGGATGGGCTCGGGACAGAGAAGCCGACGATCACCAATTCCGCCATGGACCATACTCCACTGGAAGCAACGAGGCCCTTTTCCAGTAAGCTTTGTAGATATCGGCGCTAGGCTGCGTGGCAATCGGGCAAATCCCCGAGGGCGTACGGGATAAACCCTAGAGCCGCGCCCGAAGATGTCGGACCTTGTCTCATCCGGCCTCCTGCAAGCGAGGTGAGTGGCTCTCCGTTTCCCGGAAACAAGCTCATGCTATGGTCGCTCATGCCGCTCAGTGATCGGTCATCTATCAAGGGGTTGCGCTTATAGTCTCGTTAATATGGTTATCTGCGGCGGAAGAATACGAACCACGCATGTACCATGCGGTCACGCCCGCCGAGAGATGAGCTCTTTTGGGTTATTCCGGGGCTGTAGCCGTTGCCGGGCTCCTATATTCAGTCGCCGCCGATCCGGTCCTTGGCGTTGCGTTGGTGCCTAGCAGCGCACGCCACGACTTGCTGAAATTCCAAAGCCGGATGCCACGAATGATAGCAGCTTTGCTGATGCTGACAGTCTCGGCACTGGTGCTACCGAAACTCGGCCGTCAAAACGACCCGAAAACTGAACCGAGTATCAGGACGGCAACAAGTGCGATAACGCAACTGACGATCACGGTCATCACCATGTCCAAATAGCTTTCACCGTGGGTCAGACCACTAATTTGCAGCAATAATAACACGGTGCCATTATGGGGAAGAGCGTCCAGCGTCCCGGCGCTCATCGTCGTGATCCGGTGCATCAATTCGGGATCGATGTTGTGCTCACTGGCAAGGCGCAGGAAGTCGCCGCCGAAAGCATTGAGGACGATTGCCATCCCGCCGGACGCGGTACCGGTCAGTCCCGCCAACACATTCATGGCGACGGACAGCGAGACCAGCGGTCCTCCCTGAATCGAGAATACCGCATCGCGAACCGTCGCAAACGCCGGCAATGCGGCAACGACCGCGCCGAAGCCGACAAGACTGGCGATCATCAGCATCGGCAGGGCTGCAGAATTCGCACCGGCGTCCAGACTTTCGCGAGGAGATGGCAAGCGTCGAAAATTGATGACAATGACCGTCAGGTTTGCCGCCGCGAGAGCCACGATAACTGACCAGACGCCACTCACGGCTCCGATCGTCGTACCGCCCCACTGGGGCTCGGACAGGAACGAAAAGTCGAGGCGCGGGAAAACGATAAGCGACATCAAGAAATTCGTGACGATAACGACGACGAGGGGGAGCACGGCTAGGAAGAAGGGAGGCCCACTCTCGGCCCGCTTGCCATGCGGCAACTCGGCCGGGTCGAAGTCGCCGGCCGGCGCCGCCTGTTCGCGAATCATTTCATCAAGGGCGGGAGCGGTTTCCGCATCGACACCATAACCTTCGCCAGCCTTGCGCGCGGCCGCCTCAGCGCGGCCGAGCCACCACATGCCGAATGCGAAGATGATCGCCGACGCGATGATACTCAGCCCTGGCGCTGCGAAGGTCGTCGTGCCGAAGTAAGGCATCGGAATGGCGTTGTTGACCGAGGGCGTTCCCGGCATCACCGACATGGTGAACGTGAAGGCACCGAGACCGATGGTCGCCGGCATCAACCGGGCCGGGAGGTTCGCGGCTTTAAACATCTCGCGCGCCATCGGTACGAGAACGAAGAAGGCTACAAAGACACTGACCCCTCCATAGGTGACGACGGCCGAGGCGAGCACGACCGCAAGCATCGTTCGACCTACTCCCAGCTGTTTGGTCAGGAAGCGCGCAATCGCAGTGATCGAACCGCTGTCGTCCATGAGCTTGCCGAACAACCCACCGAGCAGGAACATTGGAAACCATTGCGCGACAAAACGCGCAGCCCCGGCCATGAAAGTCTGCGTCCAGTGGGCAAGCAGCGGCTCACCAGAGATAAGGGCAGCCAGAAGCGCCGCTGCCGGGGCTACCAGAAGGACGCTCCATCCCCGATAAGCCAACCACATGAGCAGCGCGAGTGCGACCAGTATGCCGAAGAGTCCCATGGTCTATCTGTCCCCCTGAAGGCGGATTGTGGCGCCCCGCCATGTCTGCCGTCTCAGGCCGGCGGGCCGGTCACTGCACCGCCGGCGCCCACGCTATTGCTCGGGCTAGATGGCTGGGCCCACGAGAGGGCGGAATAGAGCCTGCCATTCTGTCACCACGATGTGCATCGTTTGGTATCATAGAGCCGATAGCCCCTGTTTCCGCCATATAAGCGCCTCATCGCGTGGGGTTGTCGGCGCATCTCACAGTGATCATTCCGTTGCGATTCAGAGGATTGTCGACAGAACCGCCAGGCCATAGAGTCCGACTGCGCCTCCGCCGATTTGGACGGCGCGATGTCCGATCCGACCTCCCATGATACCAACCAGGAGTGCACTGCCGGCACCGAGGCCGATCAGAAGGGTCGTCGCCATGAGGAAGCCCGCGGCATACGCGAGGCCGGACACACCGGCAGGCATTTCGGTTCCATGAGCATAACCGTGGAAGATGGCAAACACGGCAATGAGGCCCGCACCCGTTAGGGATGACAGATGGGAAGGATAGGCGACGGCCAGCCCAAACGCGACCAAGGAGCCGGCGATCCAAACATCGAAGGACGGGAGGTCGAACCCGACCATTCCGAGAACGGCTGCGCCTGCCATGACGGAAATGAATGTCGATGGCAGCAGCCATAGGGCTCTCCCGCCAATCCGCGCGGCCAATATGCCGACCGCAACCATGGCCAGGACATGATCGATCCCACCGATGGGGTGAGCCATGCCATGCGTGAACCCGGCCACATCACCGTGCCCGGTATGCGCAAGCGTAGCGGTAGGAGCCAACATGACTGCCGAGGCTAGTATTGCTATGGTTGCACGTTTCATGACCCTCTCCTTATTCAACCGAAGAAGATGCCCAAAGCCCACACGGGACTATGAAACAAGCCGAGACGTCTGCTTCACCGAACAGGAGCAACAATAATGCTGCTTGGCCAAAAGACAGTGAATGGGCAAAGCCTTGGCGGTGCGATTGTCCCCTCTCACGATGCCTCTGACTATCGGGGTAAACCCTCAAATTCTACGGCAGGACTACGGACGCGGGCGAGCGCAAACGGCGCTCTGCATTGAACCGTGATCTGCCGACATGTCGTTTCGCTTGGGCAGGGCCACTGGAGCTCCCGACAATAGGGCAGATTTTTCAACTCGCCTCAGGGTTTTCTCGGGATAAATCCAAGGTTAGTCCCGATAGACGTGTGCCTCGCACTTGATATTCTCATGAGCAGCAATGCCCCGCTTTTCGCCGCGAGGAGGATCTCTTATGGCTCAATTGATGCCCATTGAGTTCCGCTACCCAACCGAGTCCGACCGTGCATTGACGCAACTGACCCGATTTAGGGGTCGATGACAGGCTCCATCGGCCAGCAGGACGCAGTCGCCGCGATTCGATTGTTGTCTTGAGTCCAGGAACTGGAGGCAGCGATGCAACTTACTCCGCGCGAGTTCGACAAGCTACTCATCTATATGATGGCCGATGTAGCGTTGAAACGGAAAGCCAAGGGCCTGAAGCTCAATTATCCCGAAGCCGTCGCTGTCATATCCGCGGTCGCCCTCGACGGTGCCCGAGCCGGTAAGACGATCGAGGATGTGACCAAGGACGCCAGTGTGGCGCTGACCGTAGACGACGTCATGGACGGCGTCGCCGATCTCATCCCGATGGTGCAGATCGAAGCCATCTTTACCGACGGGAGCCGGCTCGTAACCGTGCACAGGCCAATTCAGTAAGACAGGAAGTTCGTCCAACGAGGAGGTGGCAGGATGGGTGGCCCGAAGATAGGACCGGCAGTCGCCGCCGATGTAGACCCGGCTTCATTCGATGTACCAGTCGGCGGCTACGTTTGCGGCCCGGCACCAATCACCTTTGATGACGACAGGTCGGTAACGACGCTCAAGGTACGCAATACCGGCGACCGTCCCATCCAGGTCGGGTCGCATTTCCACTTTTTCGAGGTCAATCCTGCCCTGGAGTTCGACCGAACTGCGGCCTTCGGTTTGCACCTCAATATTCCATCATCCACGGCGACACGCTTTGAACCCGGTGATGAACGCGAAGTGCAACTCGTCCCTTATGGCGGCAAGCAGGCCGTCTATGGGTTCAATAACCTTGTCGACGGACCGACGGACGGTAAGGACTCTGCCAAACGCAAGTCAAAGGCTGTGGCACTTGCGGAGAAACGGGGCTTCCGTTCGTCATCGCGACAGTCCTGAAGCAGTTTATCGGTCAAGATCTCGCGTCGATCCGCTTGCCTGGAGGCACCCATGCCAACCATCTCGCGACAAGAGTATGTCGGCCTTTTCGGCCCCACAACCGGTGATCGCATCCGCTTGGGCGATACGGGCCTGTTCGTCGAAATCGAACGGGACCTCCGTGGCGGCTACGGCGACGAGATCGTTTTCGGCGGCGGCAAGAGCATGCGTGAAGGCATGGGGATAGACAACCAGGTGACGCGGCCCGGCGGGGCTCCCGATCTGGTGATCACTAACGTGACCATCATTGATGCAGTCCTCGGCGTGGTGAAGGCCGATGTGGGCGTGAAGGACGGCCGCATCTGCGCCATCGGCAAGTCCGGCAATCCCCAGACGATGGACCGGATTACTCCTGGCCTCGAGATTGGTCTCGCTACCGACGCAATCTCCGGGTCGCATCTGATCCTGACGGCGGGTGGCATCGACTCGCACATTCATTTCATTTCCCCACAGCAGGCGCACGCGGCGCTCTCGAACGGAACCACAACATTGATAGGTGGCGGCACGGGCCCCTCGGACGGCTCAAATGCCACGACGGTCACGTCTGGACCGGGGAATATAACGATGATGCTGCGCGCCTTCGAGAACTGGCCGATCAACGTCGGCATTCTCGGCAAGGGCCACGGGCATGGCAAGGCCGCGCTGGTCGAACAGATCGAGGCCGGTGCCGTCGGCTTCAAGTGCCACGAGGACTGGGGCACGACCCCAGCAGTGCTGCGTTCCGCCCTCACCGTCGCTGACGACATGGACATCCAGGTCTGCATCCACACCGACACGCTCAATGAATCCGGGTTCGTCGATGACTCGATTGCGGCATTCGAGGGCCGCGCCGTACATTCCTTCCATACCGAAGGATCGGGCGGCGGCCATGCCCCGGACATCATCAAGATCGCTGGCCTTCCCAACGTTCTGCCGTCCTCGACGAACCCGACGCTTCCCTACGGGATCAACTCCCAGGCAGAGCTCTACGACATGATCATGGTGTGCCACCACCTCAGCCCTGACATCCCGTCCGACGTGGCGTTCACCGAGAGCCGAATCCGTGCCGAGACCATCGCGGCGGAGAACGTGCTGCAGGACATGGGCGTGATCTCGATGTTTTCGAGCGATTCCCAGGCAATGGGCCGGATCGGCGAGGTCTGGCTGCGGTGCATTCAGGCGGCGGATGGGATGAAAACCCAGCGCGGCAAACTGCCAGAGGATGCTCCAGGCAACGACAACTTTCGGGTCCTGCGCTATGTCGCGAAGGTCACGATCAATCCAGCCATTACCCATGGCATCGCCGACATGCTCGGCTCCGTTGAGGTCGGCAAGGTCGCGGATCTCGTCCTATGGGAGCCTGCATTCTTCGGGGCGAAGCCGAAGATGATCATCAAGGGCGGGTTTATCAGCTGGTCGGTCATGGGCGATCCGAACGCGTCCCTGCCGACGCCGCAGCCCGTCTATTATCGGCCGATGTTCGGCGCCTACGGCAATGCTCTGGCTGAGACCTGCATCACCTTCGTGTCCGGCGCGGCCCATGCCGCCGGGATCAAGGAGCGGCTTGGACTGCGGCGGCAGGTTCATCCGATCAAGAATGTGCGCAAGATCGGCAAACGCGACATGCTTCGCAATACCGGCACCCCGAACATCGAAGTGAACCCGGAGACATTCGCCGTCACTGTCGACGGCAAGCATGCGACGGTGCCGCCCCTAAAAACGATCTCTCTGAACCAAAAATACTTCTTCAGTTGATGGGATTGTCACATGGTCATCATTGAAGCCGTTCTAGGCAACATCAGCGACCCGGACTGGGCTGCGCGGCTGGCGGAGGTCGAGGTTGATGTTCTGCATCTCGATCAATGGGAGGCGCAGAAGAGCCGTTTCCGGAAGAACACCAAGATGGGTGTCGAGCTGGCGGTTTCGCTGAACCGCGGCACCAATATCCGCGACGGGGATGTGCTGCTCTGGGATCCCAAAGCGCCTGCGGCGGTCATCGCGCGGATTGAGTTGCGTGAGGTCATGATCGTGCATTTGGACGAACTGATGCGTGTTTCTCCCGAGGAGGCAATGCGGACTTGCATCGAACTCGGTCACGCCATGGGAAACCAGCATTGGCCGGCCCTCGTCAAGGGCAGTGTCGTCTATGTGCCGCTGACCGTCGACCGCAAGGTAATGGCCTCCGTTATGAAGACGCACGCCTTTGAGCATATCAACTACGAATTTACGCCAGGAACAGAAGTCATCACGTATCTTACACCGCACGAGTCGCGCCGGCTTTTCGGCGGCGCAGAGGGTCCAGTTCACAGCCACGCCCATGAACACCTACAATCCGCACATACCAGCCAAATGCACCGTCACGGGCACTAGCGCTGTCGAGGCAGAGAGCCGGGCAGAGTCCCTCGTGCGGTTATTGCAGTTTGGCGACTCGATGTTTCCCATTGGGGGCTTTTCATTCTCGTCGGGTTTGGAGTCGGCTGTCCAGAAGGGGGTTGTCACAAACGCGACGACGCTACATGAATTCACGCGCACCGCGGTCGAGCAGGCCGCGCGTGGTGACGGAATCGCTTTGATTGCCGCCCACCGTGCAGCAACTGCCAGCGATGTCGGCGAGCTCATGCGAATCGATGAGATGGTATACGTCCGCAAGCTCTCGGAAGAGACCCGTGCCATGTCGGTTCGCATGGGCAAGAAGTTCACGGAAATGGGTGTGCATGTCCTCGGAGCTCCGCTGCTTCGCACATGGCAGGATTGCATCCGAAAGACCCTCAGCCCGGGATGCTACCCCGTTGCATTGGCAATCAACTTTGCTGTCCAGAATCTGCCTGAGCGACATGCTTTCGCCGCACATCAGTATGGTGCCGCGGCGCCAATTCTCGGCGCTGCATTGCGGCTGATGAAGGTCAGCCACGTCGATACGCAGAAAATTCTTTATGACCTGAGCGGGCAGATAGAAGCGTCCTACGAGCGAGCCGCCACAGCACGCCTGTCCGACATGTCCGGCTATGCGCCACTTACGGAAATCCTGGCTGCAGTTCACACCAAGGCGCATGTGCGTCTTTTCATGAATTGAGTGGAGTGGTGAATGACAAAGAAAATCACCCGAATTGGCATCGGTGGTCCCGTCGGATCCGGGAAGACTGCAATCGTGGAAGCGATTACCCCGCGGTTGCTCGATCGTGGCATCAGCATTCTAATTATTACCAACGATGTGGTGACGACCGAGGATGCCAAGCACGTGCAGCGCTCTCTGAAGGGCGTTCTATTGCAGGAACGTATCCTCGGGGTAGAGACCGGCGCCTGCCCCCATACGGCCGTACGCGAGGATCCAAGTATGAATCTCGCGGCCGTCGAGGACATGGAGGAGCGGTTCCCGGACAGCGATGTGATGTTGATCGAAAGTGGCGGTGATAATCTGACGCTCACCTTTTCGCCGGCGCTCGTCGATTATTTCATTTATGTCATCGACGTTGCCGCGGGTGATAAGATTCCACGGAAGAACGGACCAGGGATCACACACTCCGATATCCTTATCATCAACAAGATCGACCTCGCGCCCTATGTCGGCGCGAGTCTTGAGGTCATGCGTGAGGATTCGCAGCTGATGCGGGGCAGCAAGCCATTTCTGTTCACCAACTGCAAGACCGGCGAAGGCATTCCGGAACTGGTCGAACTGATCGAGCGGGAGTTCCTGTTTGACATCAAGCTAGAAGAGAGGAAATCCGCATGAAGCCGGCGGGCTCGCCTCCGTGGGCCGTGGCTGAAGCACTTGGCGCATCCATTCCGGAACTGGCGGCGTATCAGGATGAACCGCCCCAGATGAGGAGCGGGACAGTCGGCAAGACCGGATTCCTGCGACTCGGCTTTGAGACCCGCGGGAGCCGTACCATTCTGGCGAACCTCGAGCGCCGTGCTCCATACATGGCGCAGCGCGCTCTGTATTGTGATCAGGAAATGCCATTCCTACCCTACGTTTTCCTGATCACCACGACGGGCTGTCTTCTTCAGGGAGACCGGCTTGCGCTTGACATAGACCTCGGCCCCGGTGCGCAGGCGCACGTTACATCGCAATCGGCAACCAAGATCCATGGGATGGACGCCAATTATGCGGCTCAGATCCAGACCATCACTCTTGCCGAGCAAGCATACCTCGAGTTCCTCCCCGATCCGATTATCCCGCATCGCCATGCGCGCTTCATCAGCCACACTCAGATCTGTGTGGCCCCATCGGCCACTTTGCTTCTGGCGGAGATCCTGCAGCCCGGTCGGAAGTATCATCATCCCGACGAATGCTTCGGCGCAACCGTGGTCTCATTCTCCACTGCCGCGGTGCGTCCTGAGGGCCGCACTCTGTTTACGGAAAAGCTCATGATCGAGCCTCAGCGATTTGCGATGCGGCAGACAGGTGTAATGGGTTCTTTCGACGTGTTCGGCAATGTGATCCTATGTACGCCCGCGGACAAGGCAGAGCGCATCCTGGAGCGGGCAGAGGCCGACGTTCAACTGGCAGATGCCATGGCCTTTGGAGCGTGCCGGCTGCCGAATGACGCTGGTCTGATCTACAAGGTACTCGGACGTGACACGGCGCAGGTAAAGGCAAAGGTGCGGGAGTTTTGGGGAATCGTGCGCAAGGAGGTCACCGGCGCCGACCTTCCGCCTCCGTTCCTGTGGCGATGAGGCGATTGGCCTTGCAGCTGATCTCCCCTTTGGGGATCAGCGGTTTCGTGGAGGTAGCAATGCAGAAGCTTCTGGCAAGCTGGGAGAGCCTGTGCATGTCCTCCGGCCTCTTGCGATTTGCTGACATCAATTTGCGTGGCATCGGTCAGGTGATGCTGCAGGACAATCCACTGACCGGCTTGCTCTTCCTCGTTGCGATCGGCTGGGGCTCGTACACGGCCGGTGTTCCCCATGTGGCACTTGCGGGTTTGTTGGCAGTTGTTGTTGCAACCTTGACGGCATACTGGCTGCACCTCGACCAAGCGTCTCTCAACGCTGGTCTATACGGATACAATGGTGTCCTTGTCGGGCTCGCGTTAGCAACGTTTCTTGCACCTGGACCACTTCTCTGGGCATACGTGGTGCTGGGGGCAGCTGTCTCGGTCGTTGCAATGTGCGGGATCGCCACTGCTCTGAAGCCCTGGGGCGTCTCGGCACTGACTTTTCCGTTCGTTGTCGTGACGTGGCTCCTCCTATTGGCCACCTATGGCTTCTCCGGGCTCACGGCCACATCGCTTCCGACTGGCAGCGTTGTCGCTCCATTCCAGCCCTATCAAGCAAGCCCTCTTCACCTGATAGACCTCACAGGGGGAGTTCTCCAGAGCATTTCACAGGTCTTCTTGAAGGCCAGCGGCGTGGCTGCGCTGATCTTGCTCATTGGGCTCGCGGTGAATTCGCTTGCCGCGGCTGCGTTCGCTCTAGCGGGTGCAATAATCGCGGTTGCCACAGCCCATCTTTTTGGCGCCGAGAGCGATTTGATTACCGGCGGCCTCCTGGGTTTCAGCCCAGTCCTGACGGCCATTACACTCGGAACCGTCTTCTATCGGCCGAGCGGGCGCGTCGCTGTGTACACGGCGGTGGGTACTGTATTTACAGTCATCGCACAGTCTGCCCTGAACGTCGCTTTGATGCCTTTCGCCATCCCGGCTCTCACCGCGCCTTTCGTGCTTGTGACGTGGCTGTTCTTCCTTCCGCGGAACTGGGTTGAGTCAAGTTCATCAACGATCTCCGATGCCGTCGACGCCAGCTCGCCTTAACGCGTGCTTTGACTTCTGCTCCTCTGTCGGAGTGGTATGGTTTGGCCGTTTCGCTGGGCGGCGGCCCAGGACCTCCTCGGCCACGCTCCCCAGGAGCGCCTTGGCGATGCCCGAGCGGCCGTGCGTCCCCATGATCAGGACATCGGACTTCAGTTGCGCCACAACCCTGGCGATCACCGCGAACGGCGCCCCCTCCTCGATGCGCATCGACCGCCCGGGTGCATCGAGCCCGTTCGCGTCCAGGAACGCGGTCAGCTCCTTGCTGGCCCGGTCACGCTCGTCGGCCACATACCCGTCAATGCTGTCCTGGCTGAGCCCGGCATAGACCAGCTTTCCTTTCGCCAGCGGCTCGAAGGCATGGACGAGCGCAAGCCGGGTCGCGCCGGGCAATCCCAGGGACATGCCAACCCTGATGGCATTCGCGGACGGGTCGGACATGTCGACGGCGGCCAGGGCCGTCCGGTAGGGCTGCTCCACCTCCCGATTCACCATCAGGACCGGGACCGGACCCGTCAGGAACTTCAACCAATGCGAGCGGAAAAGCGACGCTACCGCCAATGCGGAAATTCAGCGTACTTCCGGAACATGCCAGTTGCGGCCCTTCCGCCCCAGTGATGACCCATGCATTTGGGGAAATTCCGCGCTATCATGCGGGCATAGTCGACCTGCGGAAAACGTGGCACTCGTCACTTGCTCGAGGAGATGCGCCATGAGCATCGCGCCACTCACCTCCCGTCCGGACAGCACTCGCCGGCCATCCCAGCGCGTGTTGGACGACTGCACGGGCCAGTCGATCTTCAGCACCCGGAGGAGCAAGGACCATGGCGGGAGACCAGCACGAGGCGTTGATCCGCGCCTACATCGACGAGGTCTTCAACGGGCACCGTGTGGACGCTCTGGAAAAGTACTGGGATGACGATCTGACATCGCACTGGCTGGGCATGGAGACGATCCATGGTCTGCCTGCCTGGCGCGCAGCGATGGAAAGCTTCTTCGCCGCTTTTCCGGACGCCGTCTACACCCTGGACGACATATTCTTCGGCGGCGACCGGGGCGTCTGGCGTGGCCACTGGCAGGCGACCCAGCAGGGCGAATGGCAAGGGATCGCCGCGTCCGGCCGCAACGTGACGTGGACCGTCATCATCATCGGCCGCTTCGCCGGCGGCAAGCTGAAAGAGGACTGGGTCGAGCTGGACCGGCTCGGCCTCTTCCAGCAGCTCGGATGCATTCCGACCGGGTCGTAGGGGCCTGTCGCAAACTCGTGGCGTTTACCGCGCGTCGCGGATGCGGGCCGCATTTGCGCCTCCGAACCGGAGGTGACCCATGTCGGCTCTCAAGCTCCGAAGCGGACCAAGCTTTTACGTCTCAGGAGTGCCACAACCGGACTTTCACTCATGCTTGTGGCCTTTAGCCTGACGATTGTCGCCGCGTGGCCAAATGGCTACGGCGGACAAAGGACTGCACCAGCGCCAATTCCCTGTCACTCTTGTCGCTTGCGGCGAGACAATCATCCTTTGCGGAGGCCTCTAAGATCCTGAAACAGCGTACACCCATATCAGCGACCAATCTCTCTTCCACTCCGAAGCAGCTTTACAAGTCAAGCAATGAAACTGCCCATCAACCTTCGGGTTGCGACCTGGCGAAAGCTCTGAAGCTGGGTTGGCTAAGGCGTCGTGAAGTCCGAGTATCCTTACCCGCCAAGAATGATATACTTCAAAAATACACCGCGTGCCCGCCGTCGTTGCTGAGCGAACAAGAGGATTTGCGTGTCGCGGACGAAAAGTCTGTATATCGGGTTCGAGCTGGAGGTTTTATATGATCCAGACCTGCCGCTGCCTCAACTGCATTATTCCTCCACACCTGCTTCGTAAACTTCTCGAGAGCGACAACAAAGAGGTCCGCCAAGCCGCTCTCAACACTCTCCTGGGTACAGCCAGATTACGAGGCCAACGGTCACTGCGGGCTACCTTCGGGATTGGCCTTTCGGCTGCTCCCACAGATGGCCGTCGGAGCATCTTCGATTGTCAGAACAGCAATTGGCTTCCTGGCGCTGTCCTGGTCCGCACAGAGCAAGGTGAGGAGTCTGCCGACATCTCCGTCAATCGCGCATTCGATGGTTTGGGAGCCACCCGGGAATTTTATCGCGAGGTGCTCGACCGCAATTCCATTGACGACCAGGGAATGCGTCTCGACGGATATGTCCACTACGGCGCGGGCTATAACAACGCGTTCTGGGACGGGCAGCAGATGGTGTTCGGAGATGGGGACGGAGTCATGTTCACAGACTTCACCAGCTCCCTTGATGTGATCGGCCATGAGCTCACTCATGGGGTGACCGAACACGTAGCTGGACTGGAATACCATAAGCAATCCGGGGCACTTAACGAGTCGATGTCGGACGTATTCGGGTCATTGGTGAAACAGTGGTCGCTCGGGCAAACGGCGGAACAGGCCGACTGGCTCATCGGAGCGGAAGTGTTCACTCCCGGCATTGAAGCAGACGCCCTGCGATCCATGAAGGCGCCGGGCACCGCCTATGATAACGAGACCTTCGGCAAGGATCCGCAGCCGGACCACATGAGCAAGTTCGTCCATTTGCCCGATACTGAGGAAGGCGATTATGGCGGCGTCCATATCAACTCCGGCATCCCCAACAAGGCATTCTACCTTACGGCCACGGCGATCGGGGGATATGCCTGGGAGGCGCCTGCTCTGATCTGGTACGAGGCACTGAAAGCCTCCGGCCCGACAACCGAGTTCCAGGAATTTGCCGACAAAACGTATCTCATGGCTGGTGAGTTATACGGGACAGACAGCATGGAGCAGCAGGCCGTGCTGGCTGGATGGCGAGAAGTGGGGATCCGGATCAGCGGTCTGCCGGTGAGACCCCGTCGGGGCCGGGGCCGTGCGATCATCGCGAGCGCAGGTGCAGGCCATGAAGGAGACACGCTGACCGCCCTCGCCCGACAGATCGAGGCGGTGTCCAGTCAGGTGACTGCACTGGCCAAGGAGGTCAGCACTCTGAAGGGGAAGCGGATGCCAACAGAGCCAGGGTTGTCGTCATCGCGCCCAGGCAACTCCAGATCCCCTCGTTCAGCAAACTCCTGACTGCTGCTTCGGAGACCCCTGATAGGCGCGAGACTTGAGATGAAGGTCAGTTTGGCAAAACATGGTGGGCAGGCGGCCGGGATACTTCTTGGCCGTCCTCCTCGGGTCCTGGATACCAGCACACTGCCGCCAACAGCCGCAGAGGAAATTTCCAGACTGATCGAGGCTGCAACAGCCGCATCGCCGGCCGAAGAGGATGGCCCTGGGCGTGCCCGCGATGCTATGAGCTACACGATCACGGTGGAGGACGGCGACCGTCAAACCGTTCTCAAGTGTTCAGATACCAACATATCTCATGCTTTAGCGGACCTCCTGGTTTTGCTCGAGCGACACCTGAAATGAAGTGATTTCGTCACCCTGAGTCGCGCGATCGCGCACGAGTTTCCGATCCCGATGTCTACCGCCGCTAGTTAGAAGTCACGGTCCGGAATGCATCGCCTATTCCGGGCCGCTGCTGAAGCAGCAACATCACTGAGTTCGCTGACAAGGTCTCCCTAGGGTCAAAGAGTAACGAACCGCACATGGAATGAAAGTCTGCTTGAAATGAATGTCTGCTTGCCGCCCGCGTGAGCAGACCAAAGCCCTACTTCCCCCTTGTGCCGATTTCGTTGAAAAAGTCCTCGTGATCGGCGGCGGATCATGATTCCCTGTTGGAGCATTCTCAGCAGGGGATCGAGCCATGATGGGCGAGCGTCTCGTGATGCAGGAGAGCCTGTTCTATGAGTTTCGGCTCGAGGATCACATCCCGTCCGATCACCTGCTGAGGCGCGTCGACCGCTTTGTCGACTGCTCTGGGCTGCGCCAGCGTCTGGCGAGCTTCTACAGCACCACCGGCCGGCCCTCGGTTGATCCCGAGCTGATGATCCGCATGCTGCTGATCGGCTACTGCCTCGGCATCCGCTCCGAGCGACGCCTGTGCGAGGAAGTCCACCTCAACCTTGCCTACCGCTGGTTCTGCCGTCTTGGGCTGGAGGGCAAGGTGCCGGATCACTCCACCTTCTCCAAGAACCGGCACGGGCGCTTTCGCGAGAGCGATCTGTTCCGTCACCTGTTCGAGGCGGTGGTGCAGCGCTGCCTGGACGAGGGGCTGGTGAGTGGCGAGGGCTTTGCGGTCGATGCCAGCCTGATCCAGGCTGATGCCAACAAACAGCGCTCTCTGCCCGGTGCCGAATGGGTCGCGCTGGACCACCTGCAGGATGCTCCGCGGGCCGTGCGCGAGTATCTTGCCACCCTCGATGAGGCCGCCTGGGGTGCGGCGACAGAGGTTGAGCCGAAGTTCGTCTCGCCTTCTGATCCAGCGGCTCAGTGGACCGGAGCACTGCGCGGCCCGGCGTTCTTTGCCTATGCCGACAACTACCTCATCGACCTCAAGTCAGCCGTGATCGTGGATGTCGAAGCCAGCCGTGCTGTACGGCAAGCCGAGGTGGGAGCTGCCCGCACCATGCTGGAGCGCACGGCTGAGCGCTTTGGCCTCAAGCCCGAGCGGCTGGCGGGTGACAGTGCCTATGGCTCGGCCGAGATGCTGCACTGGCTCGTGGACGAACAGAAGATCGAGCCGCATGTACCCGTCATCGACAAGTCGACCCGTGAGGACGGCACCTTCTCACGATCTGACTTCACGTATGATCCGGAAACGGACACCTACACCTGTCCTGAGGGCAAGACGCTGACGACCAGCGGCCGGATTGTGAACGAGGGCACGACGCGCATTTACCTGGGCAGCACGTTCGATTGTGGTCCTTGTCATCTCAAGGAGAAGTGCTGTCCCAAGACGCCGGCGCGCAAGATCCCGCGCAGCATCTATGAGTACGCAAGAGAGGTCGCCCGAGCGCTGGCCAGCACGCCGGCCTATGAGAGGTCGCGTCAGGGTCGCAAGCGCATCGAGATGTTGTTTGCCCATCTCAAGCGGATCCTGAAGATGGGACGTCTGCGTCTGAGAGGTCCGTGCGGGGCCCAGGATGAGTTCCTGCTGGCCGCAACGGCTCAGAACCTGAGAAAGCTCGCCAAACTGGTCACGTTATCAGGGCCTCAGATGACCCAAGAGGCCTGAGAAGGTCCGAAAGACACACCCCACCTCAGACCCAACTTAAGCAAAGCAAGCATCGTTGCCGTCTCAGCCGACCTAAGCACCGACTTTGTCAACGCAATCTGCCAGGAGGAGACCTTTACGGCTCACTGTTGGCGCCGCCCATTCCCAAGAGTTTTTATATGGCCTGCACCAGCAGATCGATGCTGGCTTTGGCATCGCCGTAGAACATGCGGGTGTTGTGCTTGTAGAACAGCGGGTTCTCGATGCCGGAATAGCCGGTGCCCTGGCCGCGCTTCGACACGAACACCTGCTTGGCCTTCCACACCTCCAGCACCGGCATGCCGGCGATCGGGCTGTTCGGATCCTCCTGCGCGGCCGGGTTGACGATGTCGTTCGAGCCAATGACGATCACCACATCCGTCTCTGAGAAGTCCGCGTTGATCTCGTCCATCTCGAGCACGATGTCGTAGGGCACCTTGGCCTCGGCCAGGAGCACGTTCATGTGCCCCGGCAGGCGCCCGGCGACGGGGTGGATGGCAAAGCGCACGTCCTTGCCCTTGGCGCGCAGGCGGCGGGTCAGCTCCGACACCGATTGCTGCGCCTGGGCCACCGCCATGCCGTAGCCCGGCACGATCACGACGCTGTCGGCCTCCTCCAGGGCGGTCGCCACCCCATCGGCAGCGATGGCGATCTGCTCGCCGGCAATCGCCATGACGGGTCCCGTCGTAGCCCCGAAGCCGCCGAGGATCACGCTGATGAAGGAGCGGTTCATCGCCGTGCACATGATGTAGCTCAGGATCGCACCGGACGAGCCGACGAGCGCCCCGGTGACGATCAAGAGGTCGTTGCCGAGCGTGAAGCCGATCGCCGCGGCGGCCCAGCCCGAGTAGGAGTTGAGCATCGACACCACCACCGGCATGTCGGCGCCGCCAATGCCTAAGATCAGGTGGTAGCCGATGAAGAACGCCAGCAGGGTCATCGCCACCAGCGCCCAGATGCCGGCACCATTGACGTACAGCACCAGCAGGACGAGCGAAGCCAGGGCAGCCGCGGCATTGAGCCCATGGCCGCCCGGCAGCTTTTTGGCCTTGCCGTCGACCTTGCCGGCGAGCTTGCCGAACGCGATCACCGAGCCGGTGAACGTCACCGCGCCGATGAACACGCCGAGAAAGACCTCGACCTTCAGGATCGCGATCTCCACGCCGCTCTTGTGCGCCAGCACCCCGGCAAAGCCAGTCAGCGCCTGGCGCGCGGCCTCGTCGAGCGCCAGCACGCGGGTGAGCTCGAGATCGGCGTTGACGCCGATGAACACAGCGGCGAGACCGACGAAGGAGTGTAGCGCCGCCACCAGCTGCGGCATCGCGGTCATCGCGACCTTCTTGGCCACAACCCAGCCGAGGGCCGAGCCGATCACCAGCATGGCGGCAATGACGGCATAGTTGCCGACGCCGGGGCCGAACACGGTCGCGCCGACGGCGAGCGCCATGCCGGCGATGCCGTACCAGACGGCGCGCTTGGCGCTCTCCTGGCCCGACAGGCCGCCGAGCGCCAGGATGAACAGGATGGCGGCCGCCACAGAGGCGGCGGAGACAAGTCCAAAGCTCATCGGAGGATCCTCTAAGACTTCTGGAACATGGCCAGCATCCGGCGCGTGACCAGGAAGCCGCCGACGATGTTGATGGTGGCGATCAGGAAGGAGAGCGCGGCGAGGGCCACCACCAGCCAGTGGCTCGAGCCGACCTGCAGCAGGGCGCCGAGCACCACGATGCCCGAGATGGCATTGGTCACCGCCATCAGCGGCGTGTGCAGCGCGTGGCTGACGCTCCAGATCACCTGGAAGCCGACGAAGCACGCCAGCGCAAAGACGATGAAGTGGGCCATGAAGCTGGCCGGCGCATAGGCGCCCACCAGCGCGATCAGCAGGCCACCCAGGATGAGGAGCCCGACCTGGTTTTTTGTCTGGCTCCGGAAGGCGGCCGCTTCTTTAGCCCGCTTCTCCTCCGGGGTCAGCTCCCTCACCTTCTCGCTCAGTTTGGCGGCCGCGATCGCCGGCACCTTGGGCGGCGGCGGCGGGTAGGTGATGGCGCCCTGGTGCGTGACCGTGGCGCCGCGGATCACGTCATCGTCCATGTTGTGGACGATGACGCCGTCCTTGTTCGGGGTCAGGTCGGTGAGGAAGTGGCGGATGTTGTTGGCGTACAGCGTCGAGGCCTGGGCGGCCATGCGGCTCGGGAAGTCGGTGGTGCCGATGATCGTAACGCCATTCTCGGTGACGATCGTCTCGTCCGGCACGGTCAGGTCGCAGTTGCCGCCGCGCTCGGCCGCGAGATCGACGATGACCGAGCCCGGCTTCATCACGGCCACCATGTCGGCCGTCCACAGCTTCGGCGCCGGCCGTCCCGGGATCAGGGCCGTGGTGATGACGATGTCGATCTCGGGCGCGAGCGCGCGGAATTTTTCCAGCTGCTTGTCGCGGAACTCGGGGCTCGACGGCGCGGCATAGCCGCCGGTGGCGGCGCCGTCCTGCGTCTGCTCGAAGTCGAGGAAGACGAACTCGGCCCCCATCGACTCGATCTGCTCGGCCACCTCGGGCCGCACGTCGAAGGCATAGGTGACGGCGCCGAGCGCGGTCGCCGTGCCGATGGCCGCGAGCCCCGCCACGCCGGCGCCCACCACCAGCACCTTGGCGGGCGGCACCTTGCCGGCGGCGGTGACCTGGCCGGTGAAGAAGCGGCCGAAGGCGTTGCCGGCCGCGATCACGGCACGGTAGCCGGCGATGTTGGCCATGGACGAGAGCGCGTCCATCTTCTGGGCCCGCGAGATGCGCGGCACCATGTCCATGGCGATGACCGTGGCACCCTGGGCTCTGGCCTGCTCCAGAAGGCTGGCGTTCTGCGCCGGCCAGACGAACGCGATCAGCGTCTGGCCCTGGCGCAGGCGGCCCACCTCGGCCTCCGTCGGCGGGCGCACCTTCGTGATCACGTCGGTCGCGGCAGAGAGGGCTGCCGCATCCGGCACGACGCTCACCCCGGCAGCCGTGTAGGCGGCATCCGCGAAGCCCGCCTTCTCCCCTGCCCCGGCCTCGACAAAGCACGCATGCCCGAGTTTCTGCAGCTGGAGAGCAGACTCGGGCGTCATTGCCACCCGCGCCTCGCCCGGGAAGACTTCCCTCAGAGTTCCGATCCTCATGGTCACTGTCCTGCTCTGGCGCTGTATCAGGTGAAGCTCAACTGGATCTTCATCGACCGGCTGCGATCGCCGGCCGCCTCGAAGGCCGCCACCGCATCGGCGATCGGAAAGATCCCGCTCATCAACGGCTTCAAATCGACGCGCCGCGCGTTGATGAGGTCGACCGCGAGCGCGAACTCGTCGTGGAAGCGGAACGTCCCCTTCATCTCGATCTCTTTCGCCACCACCAGGTTCTGCGGGATCGACACGTCGCCGCCGAGCCCGAGCTGCACCAGCACCGCGCGCGGCTTCAGCACCTCCAGGCCGGAGCGCACGGCGCTCCCATTGCCCGAGGCCTCGAACTGGACGTCGAAGGTGCCCTTGTTGGCGGCATAGGCCGACAGTGCTTCCGGATCGGTCGCCACATTGATCGTCCGGTCGGCGCCGACAGCCCGCGCCTTCTCGAGCACCGCATCCATGACATCGGTGGCGACGATCTCCCGCGCCCCATGCGCCCGCGCGACGATGATGGCGAGCGCTCCGATCGGGCCGCAGCCGGTGACCAGAACCCGCTTGCCCAGGAGCGAGCCGGCCCGGTTGACCGCATGCAGCGTCACCGCCAGCGGTTCGGCCAACGCCGCCTCGTTGATCGAGACCCCCTCGGCCACCTTGTGGCATTGCCAGTGCTCGGCCACCAGACGCTGCCGGAAGGCGCCCTGGATGTGCGGCATCGGCATGGCGCTGCCATAGAAGCGCATGTTCAGGCACTGGTTCTGCTGGCCCTTGAGGCAATACTCGCAGTGCTGGCAGGGCCGGCTCGGCGAGACCGCGACCCGGTCTCCGATGGCAAGACCCGAGACGCCCTCACCGAGGGAGCGGATCGTGCCGGCCACCTCGTGTCCCAGGATCATCGGCTCGCGCACGCGCACCGTGCCGAAGCCGCCATGGTTGTAGTAGTGCAGGTCGGAGCCGCAGATGCCGCCGGCCTCGATGGCGATCTCGACCTGCCCCGGCCCGGGCGCCTCCGGCGCGCGCTCCTCGATGCGCAGGTCCTTGGCGGCATGAATGACGACGGCTTTCATGGGGCAATCCTTCAGATGACGGGCGTGAGCAGCGGCTGACGGGCAAAATGCGCCGCGAGGTTGTCGCGCACGAGCTGGCCCATGGCCTGGCGTGTTTCCACGGTGCCCGAGGCGTGATGCGGCTGCAGGACGACGTTCTCCAGCGTCAGGAAGCGCTCGTCGATGGCCGGCTCGTTCCAGAACACATCGAGGCCGGCGCCCTTGATGACGTTGCGCTCGAGCGCATCGAGCAGGGCGGCCTCATCGACGGTCGAGCCGCGTGAGACGTTGATCAGGATGCCATCGCGCCCCAACGCCTGCAGGATATCGGCGGTGATGATCTTTTGCGTGCTGGCACCGCCCGCCAGGGTGACGATCAGGAACTCGGACTGCTCGGCCAGGACAACCAAATCAGGCACGAAGGTATACGGCAGGTCGGATCGCTGGGCGACGTCGCAATAGGCGATCGGACAATCGAACGCGGTCAGGCGCTTGGCGACCTCGACGCCGATGCGGCCCATGCCGACGATGCCCACATTCTTGCCGTGGACGCGGGTGACGAGATGCATGTTGGCGTTGCGCCAGCGTCCGTCCCGGACATAAGCGTCGGCCTGCGGGATCTGGCGGGCCACCGCCAGCAGCAGCCCGACGCCGATATCGGCCACGTCGGCGGTCAGGACGTTGGGCGTGTTGGTGACGCGGATGCCGTTCGCCCTGGCGTGCGACAGGTCGATGGCATCGGTGCCGACGCCATAGCAGGCGACGATCTCGAGCCGCGGCAGTGCCGTCATGAGTTCGGCCGAGGCGCCGATCTCGCCGCGGGTGGCGATGGCCCTGACGTTGGCGCCGACATCCTTGAGAAAGGCCGCCCGGTCGGCCGCCTCCCAGAGCCTGTGCACCGTGTAGGTGTTCTCGAGGCCGTCCAGGTCCCAGGCCGGATACGGCCCCATCAGCAGGATCTCGGGCTTGGTCATGGTGAGCGTTCTCCCAGGTCGGCTTTTTGGCGGGCTGCGGCGTGCTTCAGGCGCAGCCGCGATCGTTGATCGGACGGGGATCTGGGCCCGTCATGACGGTAAGCATGGAGCGGGTCGTCGCGTCACAGGCAGGTGGTGATGCCGCCATCGACGTAGAGCGTGTGCCCGTTGACGAACGAGGCGGCATCGCTGGCGAGGAACACCGCTGCACCGATCAGTTCGTCCACGTTGCCCCAGCGGGCCGCCGGCGTGCGCTGCTCGAGCCAGCGCGAGAACTCCGGGTTGTCGACGAGGGCCCGGTTGAGCGGCGTCTTGAAGTAGCCCGGCGCGATGGCGTTGACCTGCAGGCCGTGCCTGGCCCAGTCCGCGCACATGCCGCGGGTCAGGTTCTTCACCGCCCCCTTGGTCGCCGTATACGGCGCGATCCCGGGCCGGGCGAGCTCGCTCTGCACCGAGGCGATGTTGATGATCTTGCCGCGCCCGCGGGCGATCATGGGCCGGGCGACCGCCTGGCCGACATAGAACACGCTGGAGATGTTGGTGGCGAGCAGCTGCTCCCAGCGCTCGACGGGAAAGTCCTCGAGCGGGGTGCGGAACTGCATGCCGGCGTTGTTGATCAGGATGTCGATCGGGCCCTCGTCTTCGATGGCCGCGATCCCGTCCCGGACCGCTTCTGCCGAGGTCACGTCGAAGATCGCCGTCGAGACCGTGTGGCCCGCCGCCGCCAGGTCGGCGGCCGCGGCCTCGATCTTGCCCGGGTCGCGGCCGTTGAGAACCACCGCCGCGCCGTGCTCCGCCAAGCCCCTGGCCAACGCAAAGCCAATGCCCTGCGACGAGCCCGTGATAAGGGCTCGTCGGCCTTCAAGAGAGAAAAGTGGAAAGCTCATAATGTCTACTCTGCCTTCGATCAGCGCCTGAGTATCGATTTGATGCCGTTCATACCGATGCGCAGGAAGGGATCGGAATGAACGTAGAAGTACTGCACACCCCTCTTCAGCCAGTAGGGCATCTCGTCGGCGGTCACCAATGTCCCAGCAACCTTCCCCGCATCACGGATCTTGTGAACCGCATAAGCGACCCTCTCCATAACCTCCTTCGGACGTGGCTCGCCGAATGGGGGTGCAGGTGGGTACCCCATGTTTTGTGACAAATCGCCAGGGCCGATGAAGAACACGTCGATGCCATCGATTGTGAGCATCTCGTCGAGGTTCTCGATAGCT
This sequence comes from Microvirga sp. VF16, assembly GCF_016864375.1. Classification (GTDB taxonomy): domain Bacteria; phylum Pseudomonadota; class Alphaproteobacteria; order Rhizobiales; family Beijerinckiaceae; genus Microvirga. Next base: position 3,428,479 of record NZ_CP069354.1, read on the forward strand.
TTCGGGGTTTCGACCATGCTGACCACAAGCCTTTTCTCATGATCAGACGGCAAACCGTAGCGTACTGCATCCACAATCGCTCGTGCCTGATCCGCCGTGTCTACCATAGGCACCATGAGACCGTCGGCGCCGGCATTGAGGTAGCGGATCAGAATGGGACGCTCGTGGGAGTGCGGCCGCACGATGGCGGCACCGCCCGCACCACGGACAACCTGGCCGGTGATCCGCACATCCTCGAAGCTCCACGTTCCGTGCTCACAGTCGATGAAGATGCTGTCGGCGCCAAGCTCCACCAGTCGAACGGAGAGGCCTGGTGAGACATGATGTGGATTGAACATGGTAATGCTGTCGCCGGCCTGCAGTCGCGCGCGCAGTTTCGCACCATTCATAAGGCTTCTCCCGTCTTTTCTTTTTTCGGCATATCAGGTGTCTCCGCGGGAGCGCCTACCCAGCGGGCGGTCTCGATATCCGCAGACGTATCACGCATGTAGGTTGGGCAGATATGAAGCTCGGGGATCACGGCCCCCTTCTGTAGGCTTGCGCACAGCGCTATGGTGCGTGCGACATCGTGTGGGTCGAGCATCTTCGCGCGTTCACTTTCGAGCGGCGGTCGTGCGCGGTTGTTCATGATCGGCGTATCAGTCTCGCCCGGCAGGATCGTCGTCGCCCGGATACCCTGATTGCGATAGGTGTTGTGCAGGAATGTCATGAAGTTCTTCACGCCTGCCTTGGCGGCGCCGTAGGCTGCACCACCCAACAGGTTCGGGTTTAGGGCCGCGAGGGACGATACCGTTATGATGGTGCCATCCTGTTTCGCAATCATGTCGGGTAGGACGGCCTGAGTCAGATTGAAAACGGCCGTCAGGTTGACAGTGACGGTCGAATTCCACTCCTCTTCGCTCAGAAAGCGGGCGTTCAGGACTTTACTCGCGCTTCCGGCATTGTTCACGAGAATGTCGATCGGACCGACGGTGTTGCGGACCCACGCGACCGTCTCGAAAATATCGTCACGGGACTCGATATCGAGGGAACGGGCAACCGCCGTTCCGCCTTCTGCCTCGATGAGCGCGGCCACCTCCTGAAGGGGCTGGAGTCGGCGACCTGCTAGGATCACGCGAGCGCCGTCCCTCGCCAATAGGATTGCAGCTTCACGACCAATCCCGGTCCCTGCCCCGGTAACGAGAGCAACCTTGCCGTCAAGAAGTCCCATCGAAATCTCCTACTCCGCAGCCAAGGCGGCTGACCCACCATAGCCATAACGCTTCTTGGCTGCCTCGGGAGTGATAAGGCCTTCGGCAAGATCCTGTTCAATCAGCTCGACGGGGCGATTAGCCGCCCTGCCCCAACCGCCGCCGCCAGGCGTTTCGACCTGAAGGCGGTCGCCCGTCGCGAGAACGGCCTTGCCCTTCGGGGAGTGAACCTCGCCGTTCTTCAGGACCTTGCCGGGCATGCCGGACTCACCGCCAACGACGCCGAAGCATGGGTGGCGAACGCGTTCGGACGCGAGATAGATGCGCATCGGTGACTTGCCGAGGTTGCGCAGGATGGCCCGTTGTCCAAGGCCGCCGCGATACTTTCCGACGCCGCCCGAGTCCGCCACGAGTTCCTTGCACTCGGTCAGGACCGGCACGGCCATCTCGAACATCTCGATGGCTGTGACCTTGCAGTTCGAGGGGAAGCTCAGCGTATCAAGGCCGTCGAATTCCGCCCGGCCTCCCTGGCCGCCGTGATAATTCTGCACGGCTGAGTACTGGGTACCATCATCGTGTTGACCCACGCAGTTCGTGGCCCAGATTGGCGCGCCACCACTGTCGCCGATCACCTTATCGGGCACCACGCCCTCAAGTGCTCTGAAGATGAGCGATGGGATGACATGGCCGATCACGTTGCGCGAGTTGCCGGCCGCCCATGATTCCGGGTTGAGGATGGACCCTTTTGGTGCCTCGTCGGTGATGGGTGTGATGCAGCCTTCATTGTTGGGGGTGTCGGGATCCAGAAGACATTTCAACGCATAGACGGAATGCGCGTAGCGATAGTTCGTGCGGCAGTTGATGGATGAGTCCGCAATCTGGTCCGACGTGCCAGCATAGTCGACATGAATGGAGTCGTCCTTGACAATCACCGAGACCTTCAGCTTCACGTCGGTACCATAGCCGTCGAGCAGGACCTCCGCGCTGTAAGTGCCATTCGGCCAGGCGCGGATGGCCTTGCGGGTCTGTGCCTCAGAGAGGGACTGGATGGCATCGGCGAGACCATCCACATCATCCAAATTATATTCTTCAAGAAACTTCAGGAGTTCGCGCGCCATGACCCCGTTCGCGGCGACCATCGACTCGAGGTCGCCGAGCACTTCCGTCGGCATCCGCACGGAGGCGGCAATGATATCGAGGACGTCCTGGTTCGGAACTCCGGCCTTGTGGAGCTTGACGATCGGAAAGCGAATGCCTTCCTCGAAGATGTCGCTCGCCTCCGAATGGAGCGGGCGGCCGCCGATATCGGGAAGATGCGCGATTGATCCCGCATAGGCCACCACCTTGCCGTTCTTGAAGATCGGCGTGATCATCGTCACGTCGGGAAGATGGCCGGTACCGATCTCGGGATCGTTGGTGGCGAGAACGTCACCTTCTTCGAGCTTGTCGGCCGGAAATTTCGGTAGGAAGTACTGCTGTGCCGCGGCCGGAAGCGAGCTGATGAAGACTGGGATCGACCAGGTGCATTGCGCGAGCGCCCGCCCGCGGCTGTCCATCAGCACTGTCACGTAGTCGTGGTTCTCACGCACGATCGGCGAGAAGGCAGTCCTGCCGAGCGCCTTGTCGGCCTGGTCGGCGATGAAGATCAGGCGGTTCCACATGACCTGAAGGTTGATCGGGTCGTTGAAATCGGGCGTGGATTTCGACATGGTTCTACCCCCTTTACAGGATGTTGATGATCAGATTGCCTTTGGCGTCGACATGTGCCGTGCCGCTCGGCCCAACCACAGCGGTCGACTCGCGCTGCTCGACGACCGCCGGCCCTTGGATGGGCTTGTCCACCGGCAGGCGGTAATGATCATAGACCGGCGTTGCCACAGAAGAGCCGAGCTCATGGAAATAGACCTCACGATGTCCCTTGAGGGCATCGGCGATATCGGTGAGGTGCGGGCGGGTGACCTGATCCTTCTCACCACTTGCCCGCAAACGCCAGGTAATCACTTCGACCGGAGCGGCGACGGTGCGTCCGAACAGCTCGCGATAGAGTTTGTAGAAGTTATCGAGTAACTGTTTTAGGAACTCATCCTTCGGCAGGTTGCGGTCTGGGAGTTGGACGGTGATCTCATAACCCTGGCCGATATGACGCATGTCGACCGTATAGCGATTTGTGATCGTGTCCTTAGAGACGCCTCCAGCGCTGACCACCTCGGAACCTTGAGCCGCAAGATCGTCGAGAACTTGGTTCATGACATCCATGTCCCAGTCATCGACCGTCATCGGATGGCTGGCCGACAGATCGACTGCGACCGGCGCAATAAGGAGGCCGATGGCCGATGTCACCCCGGCGCCCGTCGGGCAGATGATCCGCTTGATGCCAAGCTTGCGGGCGATGCCATAAGCATGGACCGGTCCGGCGCCGCCGAACGCTACCATGGGCAGCGAACGCGGGTCGACGCCGAGATCCGTCGCGTGCATGGCCGCAGCCTTGCTCATGGATTCGTTGACGAGGTCGTGGATTCCCCAGGCACAGCGTTCGACGCTGACGCCGAGGTCGTTGGCAAGCCGTTCTATTGCGGTTCGAGCTGCGTCTTTCGAGACTTTGAATGAGCCACCAACGAACGATTCCACACCCATATAGCCGAGCAGGATGTCGGCATCGGTCACGGTCGGCTCCGTGCCACCGCGTTGATAGGCGGCTGGGCCCGGCAGGGCACCGGCCGACCGTGGGCCGACATCGAGCAGACCCAGCGGGTTCTTGGCCGCGATGGAACCGCCGCCGGCACCGATCTCAATCATCTGGATGGACTGGATCTTCAACGGGAAGCCCGATCCCTTGCGGAAGCGCTGGTAATGAGCCACCTCCAGCTCAGTGCCGACCGTAGGCTCGCCATGCGGGATCAGGCAAAGTTTTGCGGTGGTGCCGCCCATATCGAAGGACAGCACGCTTCCCTCGCCGGCGATCCGGCCGAATTCGGCAGCGGCGACCGCCCCTGCAGCTGGACCGGACTCGATCAGACGCACCGGCAGCTCGGCGGCGCGGCGGCTTGGAACCAGTCCGCCTGAGGACGTCATCCAGAGAACTTGCCGGTCGATGCCCCTCTTGGCGAACTCGCGCTGGAGATGGGCCACATGGCCGGACATCTGCGGACGGGTATAGGCATTGACGACCGTGGTCGAGGCGCGGTCGAACTCGCGGACCTCCGGGCAGACTTCCGAGGATAGCGACACGAAGATGTCCGGATCCTCATCACGCAGGAGAGCTGCAACGCGCTGCTCGTGTTGCGGATACTTGTAGGCGTGCAGCAGGCAGACGGCGACTGAACGGATTCCCTTCTCCTTGAGCTTGCCGGCGATCTCGCGGACCGTTTCCTCCTTCAGTTCCGTGATGACATCGCCACTGGCGGCAATACGTTCGCCGACGCCGAAGCTGTTTGCCCGGCTGACGAGCGGATCGGGATACTTGATATTCAGATCGTAGAGATCGTAACGGCCCTCGTTCCGGATCCGCAGCATGTCGCGGAAGCCGTCCGTCGTGATGAAGCCGGTCTCGACGCCCTTGCGTTCCAGAACCGCGTTTGTGACGACCGTAGTCGCACCCAGAACCTGGAGGTTTTCGAGGGAGATCGATTGCCCGAATTGCTCGAGTAGTTCCGTGACGCCTTGCACCACAGCCTCAGCCGGGTTCTTCGGTGTGCTCAAGACCTTGTGAAGATGAAGATCGCCGTTGTCGTCCAGGAGGGCGAAATCCGTGAAGGTTCCTCCGGTGTCGAAAGCCAGTTTTGCCATGTTTCCCTCGAGCGAGCAGGCGACGCTTGGCGTCGTTCCAGCGAATTTGGCCAAGCCAAATTTCCATGTCGCTGATGAGGTTAGGCGAAGGATTTTGCGGCCGCCAACACAACTACGGTCTGCCGCTATAGCCTTTCTTTATAGCGTCCATGTAAACTGACGCTTAGGCCGGACGTATGCCTTGATGGTGATCACGCATTAGCCTTTCGACCGTAGTAAGTAGGACGGATCGTGCTGCCAGAGCAGGCTCGGAGAGTGGAAGGTGGTCGGACGTACACAGGGACACGGTGGCCTCGATGACCGGCCGCACGAGCGGTCTGATTTGGGCTCCGGCGAAGCTTGCGGTTTCGGTCGCCACCGAAGCCGGCAAAATCGTGGATCCCAGGCCTTCCAATACTGCGGCGCTGAGCGCCGGAACGGATTCGATCTCCGAGGTAACCTCTGGCGTGACCCGTGCCCGCGACAGGGCCTCGTCGATCAGGCGGCGGAGAAGATGGGTCTTACTCGGCAGCAGAAGGGGAACACCGCTCAGGTCCGAGAGGGGCAGAGGCTCGCCAGCCTCGCCGGGAAGCTCCAGAGCGGGAGGCGAGACAAGAAACATCTCCTCACGAAAGAGCGGCTGAAGGGTTACGCCCTTCATCGGGTCCGCCGTATAGATGAGCGCCATGTCCATCTTGCCGGTCATGATCAACTCGCTCAGGATGTGCCCGAAGCTGTCGTTGATGTGCACGACGATCCGCGGATGCTGAGCCTTCATCTCCTTCAGCAGCGGCAGGGACAGGGCACTGGAACTCGAGTAGGTCGCAAGCCCGATGGAAACGCGTCCCGCAATTGATGTTGCCGACTGATTGATATCGACCTGAGCCTGCTCAATTTGCTTGAGCATCAGTTGGGCGTGACGGTAAAGAATGAGGCCGGCCTCGGTCGGAGCAATGCCGACGTTGCTGCGGATCAAAAGCTTGTGGTTGAAATGGGCTTCGAGCGACGCGATCTGCTGCGAGAGCGCAGGTTGTGCCGTACGCAGGATGCTGGCCGCGCGTGACATGCTGCCCGTGTCAACGATCTTGACGAAGCTTTTCAGTTTTCTGAAGTCGACGCTCATCATTCCGGCCTCTTTCTTGCCGAAACTAGGGCATCGGGCGGGAAGGGCGCAATCCCCTCTCCGCACGGCCGGGAGTGCTATTGGAGCGCCGCGACGGCGGCCTCGATACGGTCGCAGCCAGCCTTGATCATTTCCATCGACGTTGCAATCGACAGCCGGAAATAGGGGGAAAGGCCGTAAGCGGCGCCCTGCAGTGCGGCAACGCCAACTCCGTCCAGCAGGTAGAGCACGAAGTCGAGATCATTCTCGATGACCTTGCCCTCAGGTGTCTTTCGCCCAATCACGCCAGCGCAGTTCGGGAACAGGTAGAAGGCACCGGCTGGCGTCAAACAGGAGAGGCCTGGAATCGCGTTGAGACGAGCGCAGGCATAATCGCGACGATCCTTGTAGACCTTCACGCTGTCGGTCACAAATGTCTGATCCGAGGTGAGTGCGTATGCGGCGGCCGCCTAGCTCACCGAGGATGGACAGGACGACATCTGGGATTGCAGCTTGTTGATCGCCGCAATGAGCGGTTCAGGGCCGGTGGCGTAGCCGATCCGCCACCCCGTCATGGCGTAGGACTTCGACACACCGTTCGTAAGCACGACGCGATCCTTCAACGCGGGAACCGCCGCAACCAAGGTCGTCGTCGGCTCATCCTCGAACCAGACTTGGTCGTAAATGTCGTCCGACAGCACGAAAACGTGAGGATGACGTAGCAATACCTCGCCCAAGGCCTCGAGCTCAGCCCGGGTGTAGGCCGCGCCGGTCGGGTTCGAGGGTGTGTTCAGGATAAGCCACAGGGTCTTCGGCGTGATGGCGGTCTCAAGGGCCTCCGGCGTAAGCTTGAATCCCTTGTCTTGTGCGCACTCTACAATAATCGGCTTGCCTTCGTTGGCGATCACCATGTCGGGGTAGGACACCCAGTAGGGAGCCGGAATGATGACTTCGGCGTCATTCTCGACGCTTGCCATAAGTGCCAGGAAGAGGATCTGTTTGGCGCCACCGCCGACACAGATTTCGCTGTCCTTGTAGGAAAGATCCAGCCTGCGGCGGTAGTCGCTGATGATGGCTTTACGCAGTGCCGGAGTTCCGTTGACCGGCGTATACTTTGTTTCACCACGATCAATTGCAGCATGAGCCGCCGCCTTGATGTTCTCTGGTGTATCAAAATCCGGCTCGCCTACTGTGAGATCGACGATGTCACGTCCGGCAGCCTTCAGCTCTCTTGCACGCGCCGACGCCGCCGTACTGGGTGAAACTTTGATGCGCGACACGCGGGAAGCGGGCACGAAGTTGCTCATGGAAGTATTCTCTATCTCGCTACGGTTCGCAGCACCGAGGCGGTGCAACAGGATCTAGTGGACGGCTTCCGTTTCGCCGCGCATTTTACCGGTCAGGAACAGCTCACCGAGTTCGTCGTGGGTAATGTCCTTCGGCTGACCGTCCCAGATCACCTTGCCAAGACGGAGGATGACGGCCCGCTCGGCCACTTCCATGGCCTTCTTGGTATTCTGCTCAACGAGCAGGATCGTCAGTCCCGACGCGTGCAACCGCAGGAGTTCATTGAAGACGACGCCGATCGCGGCGGGCGACAGACCGACAGACGGTTCGTCGACCAGCAGGACCTTCGGCCTTTGGAGGACGGCCATCGCCACTTCCAGGAGTTGCTGCTCACCACCGGACATGTTGCCGGCGAGTGTCGTGCGCCGCGTCTTCAGGATCGGGAAGAGGTCGTAGACATAATCGCGGTCGGCTTTGACCTGGCTGTCGCGCAGGGTGTAGGCCGCCATCTGCAGATTTTCCTCTACCGTCATGACCGGAAAATTGCACCGGCCTTGCGGCACAAAGGAAATGCCCTCGCCGAGGATCGCCCGCGACTTGTATCCGGCAATATTCTTGCCCTGCCAGTCGATGCTACCCTCTTTGATCGTGGTCATGCCATACAGCGTCTTGAGGAGGGTGGATTTGCCGGCGCCGTTCGGACCCATGAGAGCCACGAACTGACCCTGCGGGATGTCGAGATCAACGCCGTTCAGGATATCGAGGGAGCCATAGCCGGCCCGCAGGTTCTTGATGGAAAGGTTGGAATTAGCCACCGAGGTAGGCCTCCCTCACCTGCTGGTTTTGAACGATGTTCTGAGGCGTGCCTTCGGCGAGCTTGCGGCCCTGATCGAGGACGACGACCCGCTCGCAGATACTGGTGACGACGTCGATGTTGTGCTCGATCACAAGGAAGCTCACGCCGAGTGATTTGTTGGCATACTTGATGGTATCTACGACCCGTTCGATGATCTTCGGATTGATGCCAGCCATGGGTTCGTCAAGCAGGATGATCTTAGGCTCCGGCATCAGCATGGAAGCGAACTGGATCAGCTTCTGCTGCCCGCCGGAGAGGTTGCCCGCCGGCATATGGCGGACGTCCCACAGCCCAGCCATCCTGATGAGCTCGCGAGCCCTATCTCGCAGTGCTGCGATGCGCTGACGCGACATTCGTCCCAGGCTGAAGGTCGAGAACAGGCTAGGAAACGTGAACATCTGACCGGCGATGATCAGATTCTCCTCCACGTCGAGCGCCTTGAACACAACCGTCTTCTGAAACGATCGCAGCATCCTGCCCTCGCGGGCGATGCGGTTGAGGGACCAGCCGGTAATATCCTGCCCGTCCAGAACGATCTTGCCCGAGTCGGGCTTGCCGAGCCCGGTGCTGCAATCAAAGAAGGTCGATTTTCCGGAGCCGTTCGGTCCGATGAGCCCGCAGATCTCACCGCGATGAATGTGAACGCTCACATCGTTGACGGCTTTCACGGCACCGTACGACTTCGTGAGGTTCGAGATTTCGAGGATCGGCAGAGTGCTCATTTCACACCTCCGACAAAGGACCAGAAGCGGTTTATAAGAGGGGCGAAGCCCTTCTTGAACCAGAAGACCAGGATGAGAAGGCAGAACCCGTAGGCGATCATCCGCAGTTCCGGGGCGACGCGGAGCGCCTCCGACAAGCCTACGAAGAGAAGGCTGCCAAACACCACCCCTGAGATCGTTCCAGCTCCACCACCGAGAACGATGATCAGCATCGTGGTCGAATAGTACATCTGGAAGGTGAGCGGACTGACGACCGTGAGATAATGGGCGTAAATGCTGCCACCGATGCCGGCAAAGACTGCGCTGATCATGAAAACGATCAGCTTGTAGCGCCAGGTCGGCACACCGACGGACTCCGCCAGCGTCTCGTTCTCCCGGATGGCGATCATGTTGCGCCCCGCCGGGGAGCGGACGATCGCCCAGACAGCAAGGGTTGCAAGAACGGCCACAGCCAGAGTGAGATAGTAGAACCCGGTAGTGCCGGACACCGTAAACGACGCCGGCCCCAGCGCAAAATAGGGTTTCGGGATGCTGGAGAGACCCATGTCACCGCGCGTCACGCTAATCCAGTTCTTGGCGATCGCCTGACCGATGATGACAAAGCCCAGCGTACACATGACGAAGGAAGTTGCTCGAAGCCTCAGCGCCGGAACCCCGAGTGGGAGGGCGATCAAGCCTGCCGTAAGGCCGGCAGCGACTAGGTTGACGTAGAAAGGCGTCCCGTAGTGAACAGCCAGAAGACCGGCGGTATAGGCTCCGATGCCGAAGAATGCGGCCTGAGCCAGCGACAGGAGGCCGGTATATCCGACCAGGAGGTTGAGCCCATGGGCCGGAAGCAGGAAGATCAACGCGATGATAATGGCGTGAAGCGCATACGAGCCGATGAGGAAAGGAGCCGCCAGCGCCGTGCTGGCGACGATGATCCCCAGCGGCAGCCGCAAATCGCGGCGTCGGACCTCGAGGGACGGTTCAGCGAGTGACGTCTCGCGCGATGTTTGGGTGAGAGACATAGTGAGTCCTCAGGTTCGAGAGAAGTTCGGCTATGCCGTCAAAATCGTGCTTCTGTGGAGAACAGGCCGTAGGGGCGCCACATCAGCGTCAGAATCAGGGTCGCGAACCCGACCGTGTCGCGAAATTGCAAGCCGATATAGGTCGCAACCAGACTTTCAGCGATACCCAGGAGCATGGCTGCAAAGAATGTGCCTCGGACATTCCCGAGCCCGCCCATGATGATGATCGGGAGGGTCTTGAACGTGATGAGTTCACCCATTCCGCCATAGACGTTGACGTTGACCGGCGCAGTCAACACTCCGGATAGAGCCGCGAGGGCCGCGCCGAGAACAAAAGTTCGCAGAACGACCTGGGACACATCGATTCCGACAACCTCGCAGCATTCGATGTTCTGCGAGACAGCCCGCATAGACTTTCCCATACGGCTGTACGTCACCATCAGTTCAAGTCCGATGAAAACGAGCGCACAGACGACGAGGATCAGGATGCGTTGCTGAGCGAGGGTGAAGCCCAGAACCGAAACCGGCTCGATGTATCCGCCGGAAAAGAACTTGTAACCGCCACCAAAAATGAGGATCACGGTGTTCTGGAGGATGAGGGCAATGCCGAGAGTGGCGAGCACGCCGGCCTCCGCCGGGGCGCCAACCATGCGCTGCATCACGAGCCTACCAATGACATAGGCTATGACGATCGTGGCCAGAACTCCGACGATGATCGACGCCTCGTAGGACAGCTCGAAATAGTCGATGGCGAACCATGCCCCAAACGTTCCAAGCATATAATATTCGCCGTGAGCGAAGTTAATGGCCCGTAGAACACCGAAGATCATCGTCATGCCGACGGCAACGATCGCATAGACAGAGCCTGTTACGATGCCGTTGATGATCTGTTCTGCAAAAGTGGAGAACATGGCCTCGTCTCTCGACGCTTTTACGGTGCAGGGTACTGAATGTCAGCCGTGTAGGCGCCCTTGATGCTGGGCTTCCCGCCTTCGATCTGAAGCAGGATCATCGGCAGCCGGGCCTGATTGTGATTGTCGAACGTGACTTCGCCGACAGCGCTGTCATACTTGATCTTCGACAGGGCCTCACGAACCTTCTCGCGGTCCGGGCTTCCGGCTTCCTTGATAGCCTGCGCCAGGAGATGAACGGTTTCCCAATGGACGTAGGCGTGGTTGTTAGGCCCTTCCTTGTTGGCTGCCGTGAACTTGTCGACGAAAGTCTTGCTCTTGGGCGAGTCCCATGCGGGAAGCCATGCCGCGGCTTCGACGGCCCCTTCCATAGCACGCGGTGCAGCTTTGATGTTCGACGGAGCGTTGAATTCGCCGTTTCCAATCAGCGGCACTTTGCCGGCAAGTCCGACTTCGGTCATCTGCCGCGCGATGATTGGGGTCGTGTCAGCCAAGCCGTACAGGATAATGGCTTGGGCACCGGAATCGCGGATTTTTGCCAGAACGCTGCGGAAATCGACTTCACCCTCTTTGTAGTAATCCTCTGTCAGGATTTGGCCCTTGAATTGGGGCAGATACTTTTTCGTGAACTCGATGGCGGAACGACCATAGTCACTATCAACTGAAAGAACGGAGAACTTAGTGAAGCCGCGCTGCTCGGCGGCATACTTTGCGACGATCAAGGCACGGTTTTCGTCAGTCGGGTAGTTACGAAAGGTCCACTTGTAGCCGCCCACACCGGCCCCATAGGTGATCTTGGGATTTGACGAAGCAGCATTGAGGAGAAGGATACCGGCGTCCTCTGCAACGGGCTGCATGGCGAGGGTGACGGAACTGGAGACGTCACCGATAATGTAATCGACCTTGTCGCTATCGATCAGGCGGCGGGTTGCTGAAACACCCTCGACAGGCGTACCTTGGCTGTCTCCCGAGACAAGCTCGATCTTTCGGCCATCGACGCCACCCGCATCGTTGATCTCCTTCACAGCGAGCTGTGCGCCACGCATCGAAAATGAGCCGTAACGCGCATTGGGCCCGCTCATCGGCGCCACGAGACCGAGTTTGATCGTCTCTCCCGCCGCATAGGCTGTCCCAGCAAAGTTCGGAATTGCGGCGGCAAGTGTTAGAACTGCGGTCGAGATGCAGAATGCTCTACGGCTGATCAGTTTGGTCATGTTCCCACTCCATTTTACTGGAACGCACGAGCTTGGCCCTATGCCATCGCACGCTGTTTTATTTGCCGCGTTGATGCGGTTCGCTTCTTGAGCCAGGCCATCTTCCTCTTGGCCTGTTAATCTACGAGAGTAGGTTCAGGAAGGCAGGCCCGCCAACACAACTCCATTCTGCCGCTATAGCGTTTATTTATAGCGGCGGCAGCTACTTACCCTTCCATGAAATTTTCCGTTATAGCGTTTACAATCGGCAGGCTTACCGCCTTGTGAGATACTTAGACGAGTTGGACGCCTGCCGAGCCTCGCGTCTGGTCAGCGGCCCAAACGGGTCTTAGTCGACACCCTTTGTAGGACGTCATTCTGACAGCAGCGGATTGCCATGACTGATTGGTTGAGTAGTGCGAAGTCTGCACTCGGTTCTGTCGCCCGCAGCTCCAAATCGATCGCGTATTCGAACCGTCGGAAGCCAAATCATTCCGAAGGACCGGTCCGGGTCGATGCTGTTGAGGAACTCGGTTGTGTCGAAACGATGGGCATGATTCCGCTCTCCTCAGGATTTGCGGGGAGACGCATTGATGATAGGGCGTCAGCGGAACGACCAAGCGCTGCTCTTTTATTCTTTCATCTGGAAGAGCGCATTCCCGCCGGCCATCTCCTCCGCAAAATCGACGTCTTTGTCACCCCCGGTGCTGGCTGGCATCCATCGTGAGATCGCAGCCTTCTACAGCCACACGGGCCGACCTTCGGTTGATTCCGAACTGATGACGCGCATGCTGATCGTCGGCTACTGCTACGGCATCCGATCGGAGCGCAAGCTGTGCGAAGAGGTCTCGCTCAATCTGGCGTACCGATGGTTCTGCCGGCTCGATCTGGACTATGCGGTGCCGGACCATTCGACTTTCTCGAAGAACAGGCGCGGGCGGTTCCGCAACGGCGATCTGCTGCGCCTGATGTTCGAGCGCGTGGTGGGCATCTGCCTGCTCGCCGGATTGACCAAGGGCGAAGGCTTTGCGGTCGATGCAAGCGTCATCGAAGCCGACGCCAGCCACTCTCATGGCATCCAGTCGGAGAAGATCGACTGGAATGCCGTCGAGCGGCCGGGCCGGGCCGTGCGCGAGTAATTTGAAGCACTCGACGGCGCCGAGTAGCCAGAGGCCGGACGCAAGGCTCCAAAGGGCATCTCGCCCTCCGATCCGGCTTCCGCCTGGACGGCCAAGGCCAACAAGCGTGTCCAGTATCGACAACGAGCATGCTATCATTGTCGATGTCGAGCCACCGCAACCATGCTGGAGCGCACCCGGGCGCGATTTGGCCTCAAGCCGAAGGGGCTCGCGATCAGGCTCGTCAGCTTGCCGGGACGCCGCGGTTCGCGACCTCGCGCAACGAGCGGAAGAAGGTTGAGATGCCGTTTGCTCATCTCAAGACCACTTTGCGGTTCAAACGCATGCGCCTGCGAGAACTGACGGCGCCAGGGACGAGTTCCACCTCGCCGCCATGGTCCAGAACCTCCGACGCGTGGTTCGACTGACGGCGGTAGCGGCCGCCTGAGCGGGGTAATGGGGTGAGCTGGCACCCCCAGGTCCGGTCACCTCCACCCCAGCCGTTAAGAGAGCGAAAGCCAAGCAACCAGCGACTCAGCCAGAAGAGTTTTTCAACGGCATCAGTCAATCTGAGTCATTCAGCGTGACCGTAACAAGGTCCGCTCTCTGGCTGATTTCTGACGTTCGTTGATTCTGGCAGTAAGGGTCGATCTGCGGGTGAACTGCTGCCATAGCGGGGGAAATAGCTCACTCAGTTGAGCTTGCTTCCCATTCCGGTTTCCTGGGAAGCAGGACCAAACCTCCAGCAGCTAAGTGCTTGATAAGGTTTGGTGAGCGCGCTGGGACTCGAACCCAGGACCCTCTGATTAAAAGTCAGATGCTCTACCGGCTGAGCTACGCGCTCCCAGAGGTGAGCCCGGAGATAGGGGCTCTTAGGTCCCGGGTCAATCGAAAAGCCCCGCCTGGGTGGGTAAATCCTCAGCTTCGGGTGCAAAGAAGCTGATTTCTCTATGATTTGCCAGGAGAAGCCCGCCCTAGGCGTCGGAGTTATCCTTCCGCCACCATGGCAATGTTGTCGGCGTGCTGGCCGATTTCCACCTTGCTGTCCCGCTCGCCCTTGGCCCAGCCCTCCTTGACCTCGCCGATATGGTCCTCGAGCCGCCCCTCGGCGATGGCCTTACGCAGGCCGGCCATGAGTTCCTGGTAATAGGCCAGATTGTTCCAGGTGAGCAGCATCATGCCCAGAATCTCGTTCGAGCGGACGAGATGATGGAGATAGGCGCGAGAATAGGTGTTCGAGGCCGTGCACTTCGATTCCGGGTCGAGCGGGTTGATATCTTCGGCGAAGCGGGCGTTGCGCAGGTTCATCCGGCCATGGCGGGTGAAGACCTGGCCGTGGCGTCCGGCGCGAGTGGGCATGACACAGTCGAACATGTCGACACCCCGGCGCACCGCCTCGACGATGTCGTCAGGCGTGCCGACGCCCATGAGATAGCGGGGTTTTTCCTTGGGCATATGCGGCTCGACCGTCTCGATCATGCGCAGCATGATTTCCTGCGGCTCACCCACGGCCAGGCCGCCGATGGCGTAGCCCTTGAGATCGAGGGCAGCGAGCTCCTTCGCACTCTCGATGCGCAACCGCTCCACTGCCCCGCCCTGGACGATGCCGAACATGGCTTTGCCCTGCTGTTCGCCGAAGGCGACCCGGCAGCGTTCGGCCCAGCGGAGCGACAGGCGCATGGCCTTCTCGGCCACCTCGTCGGAGCACGGCAGCTTCACGCACTCATCCAGCTGCATCTGGATGTCGGAGCCGAGCAGGCCTTGGATTTCGATGGAGCGCTCCGGGGTCAGGACATGTGTCGAGCCGTCGATATGGGACTGGAAGGTGACGCCGGTCTCGTCGATCTTGCGCAGAGCCGAGAGCGACATGACCTGGAAGCCGCCGGAATCGGTGAGGATCGGATAGGGCCAGTTCATGAACTGGTGCAGCCCGCCGAGCTTGGCGACCCGCTCCGCGCCGGGACGAAGCATGAGATGATAGGTGTTGCCAAGCACCACATCGGCGCCAAGCGCCTTGACCTGGTCGGGATACATGGCCTTCACAGTGGCCGCCGTGCCGACGGGCATGAAGGCCGGCGTGCGGATGACACCGCGCGGCATTCGGATCTCGCCGGTACGTGCCATTCCGTCGGTCTTGTTGATGGTGAAGGTGAAGGTCTCGGTGGTCATTCAAACCTCGTCTTGTCATCCCCGGCCGGAGCAAAGCGGAGAGGAAGGGGATCCATGGATCCGCAACACATGTAAATGGATCCCCTTTCCGCGCGTTCCGCGCGCCGGGGATGACACGGGGCATCAACGCCGAAACAGCAGACTCGCATCGCCATAGGAGTAGAAGCGATAGCCGGTTTCGATGGCGTGGGCATAGGCCGCCTTCATGCAGTCCAGCCCGGCGAAAGCGGAAACCAGCATGAAGAGAGTCGAGCGCGGCAGGTGGAAATTGGTCATGAGCACATCCACAGCCTTGAAGCGATAGCCGGGGGTGATGAAGATGGCGGTGTCACCGGAGAAGGGCGCGATGGAGCCGTCCTCGCGCGCTGCACTCTCCAGAAGCCGCAAGGAAGTGGTGCCGACTGCCACGATCCGCCCTCCCCTGGCCCGCGCCTCATTGAGGGCCTGCGCGGTCTCCGCGGAGACCGAACCCCATTCCGCATGCATCCGGTGCTCGGCGGTGTCGTCGGCCTTCACTGGCAGGAACGTGCCCGCTCCTACATGGAGCGTCACGAAATGACGGGCGATGCCGCGCTCGTCGAGGCGGCGGAAAAGGTCATCGGTGAAATGCAGACCGGCAGTGGGAGCTGCGACGGCCCCCTCGTCCCTGGCATAGACGGTCTGATAATCGCTCCGGTCCTTGTCGTCGGTCGGGCGCTTGCCGGCGATATACGGTGGCAACGGTAGCTCGCCGAGACGGGCGATGGCTTCGTCCAGGAAGGCGCCCGAGAAGGAGAAGCGTAAGCCTACATCACCGCCCTCGCCTTTCTCTTCAACCTCTGCGTCGAGACGCACGAGCTCGCAGGCCGTGCCCTCGGAATCGTCGCCGAAGCGGATGCGATCGCCGACATTGAGCTTTTTCACCGGCCGCGCGAAGGCTCGCCAGCGGTCCGCACTTTCGCGCTTGTGCAGCATGATCTCGACATGCGCCGCGGTATCCTCGCGAACGCGCAGGCCATAAAGACGGGATGGAATGACCTTGGTGTCGTTGAGCACCAGCACGTCGCCGGGCTGCAGCAGCTCCGGCAGGTCGCGAACGATGCGGGCCTCGAATGCGGCATCGGGCCGGACCACGAGCATACGCGCAGCATCGCGCGGCTCCATGGGACGGAGTGCGATGCTGCTCTCGGGAAGATCGAAGTCGAAGAGATCAACGCGCATAAGAATTTCTAGCAGTCATCCCGGATGCCGTTAGGCGATCCGGGATCGCGTGACGAGATAGCGCCACTTCTTGCGAGCGATCCCGGGTTCCGCAGAGCGGCCCCGGGATGACGGCCCATCAGTCGTGTTAAGCCGCGTCTGCCGCGACCTTCATCGAGACGATGCGGTCGGGATCGCGCACGGGCTCGCCGCGCTTGATCTTGTCCACGTTCTCCATGCCCTCGGTCACCTTGCCCCAGACGGTGTATTGCTTGTCGAGGAAGCGAGCGTCGTCAAAGACGATGAAGAACTGCGAATTCGCCGAATGCGGCTGGTTGGTGCGGGCCATGGAGCAGATGCCGCGCACATGCGGTTCGGCGTTGAACTCGGCCTTCAGGTCCGGCAGATCGGAACCGCCGGTACCGGTGCCGGTCGGATCGCCGGTCTGGGCCATGAAGCCGTCGATCACCCGGTGGAACGGCACGTTGTCATAGAAACCCTGGCGGGACAGCGTCTTGATGCGCTCCACATGACCGGGAGCGAGATCGGGGCGCAGTTCGATGACGACGCGGCCCTTCGTGGTTTCCATGATGATGGTGTTTTCGGGATCTGCCATGGGAAATCTCCTTGGAATGGCGTGTATTTAGGGGATTCGGCGGCCAGTCACTAGAGCAGCGGGCCCAAAAGTGATTTGCACTTCGGGGGCCGATCCGATGCCCTGCTTTAGTGGGCGTATGCGACGCTAGAGGGACTGCAATTTTTCCGTCGCCGGTGAATCGACGAAGCGGAAGGTGAACGGACGACCGGCCACCGCCGCGCCGAGCTTCTCGGTGAACGGCATGGGCGAGCAACGTACCAGGGCCTCCCGCACGGCCTGGGTGAAGGCCCCCCGGTTCGCCGCGTCGGGCTCGCCCTCGCGGTAATGCGTGATCATCGGCTTGCCGAGTACCTCGCCGTTCCGCTTGAAGCTGATCCGGATCGTTACCGACTGGCCGGAATAGCGCACGCCCGTTGGCCGCCAGCAGGCCTGCATCGCGCGCACGATGTCGTTGAGGGTATCGACCTGCTTCGGCAACTCCTCCCCGCTCGGCGGACGGATGATGCCGTTGAAGCTCTGCGGCAGGGATGGAGCCGGCTCGCGCCGCTCGTCCGAGTCGTCGAACAGGCTCCCCTGAGCGAGCGCCGGCACAGCAAGGCCCAGGCTCAGGAGAACCACGGCGATCCATGCCCTGTATGGTCGCAGAGAGCGCATCACTTCGCGTCGGCGGCGAGCTGCATCTTCACGATCTTGTCCGGGCTCGACACCATGCCGTTGGCGGCTTGGTTACCCTTCTTGATCTTGTCGACCACGTCCATGCCGGACACGACCTCGCCGAAGAGCGTGTATTGGCCTGTGAGCGGGCCGCAGCCGTCGTAGCAGATGAAGAACTGGCTGTTGGCGGAATCGGGGCTCTGGGAGCGGGCCATGCCGACCGAGCCACGCTTGTACTGGGTCTTGGTGAACTCGGCCGGGATATTGGGCAGGCTGGATTTGCCAGTGCCGGTGCCGGTCGGATCGCCCGTCTGAGCCATGAAGCCGTCGATCACCCGATGGAAGACGACGCCGTTATAAAAACCCTGCTTCGTCAAAGCCTTGATCTGCTCGACATGCTTCGGCGCCAGATCCGGACGCAGGCGGATGGTGATGCGACCGTCCTTGGTGTCGAGGAAGATCGTGTTCTGCGGGTCATTGGCGGGCTGGGCCATGGCAGGAACGAGGCCAGCGAGCACGAACGCTCCGGCTGCGAGCAAACGCTTCATGGTGAGAAGTCTCCCTTCGAGGAAATGAAACTTTAAGGCTGCTTGAATCTGGCCTTCAGACGCTCGGCGACAAGACCGGGCACGAAGGCCGAGATATCGCCACCCATCCCGGCGATCTGGCGCACAAGCGTGGCCGTGATGGGGCGAACCGGGGGCGAAGCCGCAAAGAAGAGCGTCTGGACCTCCGGCGCCATGGTGGCGTTCATGGAGGCCATCTGGATCTCGTAGTCGAAATCCGAGCCGTCCCTAAGGCCACGCACGATCAGGCTGGCGCCATGGCGCCGGGCCGCCTCGACCGCCAGATCGCTGAAGGTTACGACCTCCAGCTCGACATCCCTGGCCTTGAGCATCGGCCCGCAGACCTCGCGCAGCATCTCGGCCCGCTCTTCGGCGGAAAAGATCGGAGCCTTCGAGGAATGGACACCGATGGCAACGACGATCCTGTCCGCCACATTGCAGGCTTGGCGCAGGACGTCCAGGTGCCCGTTGGTGACGGGATCGAAGCTGCCGGTATAGAGCGCGGTGCGTGTCATGGGGCCAAGGCGTAGCCGGATTGGGGCTGCCAAGCAAGCCGTGCGCTGGCACACGGCAAGCTGGACAGGGTCATGAGAGATATAGCTCACCTTAGGTCAGGAGAGAGATATGATCTTTCGTCTTTGCATCGTCTTTGTCACCGCCGTCGCGGTTTTGAGCCCGGCCGCGCTGGCGAGTTTGGGTTGAGTTTCGAAGATCGCGCCGATGCACCCGCCGTCATTCCGCGGTGGCCTATAGGGCCGAGCCCGGAATCCATAGCCGCTGAGGATGCAAGATAGGACGATGCGCAATCCGAACCGTATTTATCGACAAAGCTTAGTGGCTATGGATTCCGGGCTCCGCTCCGCGGCCCCGGAATGACGGTGGGAAGACAGAGCCTATGAGAAAACCCGCCGACCTAAGCCGGCGGGTTCCATAATTCCAAACGGTTGAGGAACCTTACTCTTCCGCAGCCTCGCCGCCCTCGGTCGCAGCGTCATCGACGCTCTCGCCGTTCTCGTCTTCCTCACCTTCGACATGCTCGACCGAGACGACCTTTTCCTTGTCCTTGGTCGAGAAGACGGTGACGCCTTGCGAGTTGCGGCCGACGACGCGGATGCCGTCGACCGGCACGCGGATCAGCTGGCCGCCATCGGTGACGAGCATGATCTGGTCCGAGTTCTCGACCGGGAAGGAGGCCACCAGCTTGCCGTTGCGGCTGTTGACCGCCATGGCCGTGATGCCTTTGCCGCCGCGTCCGGTGATCCGGTACTCGTAGGACACGGTGCGCTTGCCGTAGCCCTTCTCGGAGATCGTCAGGATGCACTGTTCCTGCGCGCTCATCTCCGCATAGCGTTCCTGCGAGAGCGAGAAGTTTGCGCCTTCCGTCTCCTCGGCATCCTCCGATGCATCGGCATCCGAACCCATCTGCTCGCCGGTGACGGCGCGGCGCATCTTGAGATAGGCCGCACGCTCCTCACCCGTCGCTTCCACGTGGCGCAGGATCGCCATCGAGATGATGTCGTCGCCCGAGGCCAAGTTGATGCCGCGCACGCCCATGGAGTCGCGGCCCTTGAATACGCGCACATCCGTGACCGGGAACCGGATGCACTGGCCCTTCGCCGTGGTGAGCAGCACGTCGTCGTGCTCGGAGCAGATCTGCACGTCGACGATGTGATCGCCCTCATCGAGCTTCATGGCGATCTTGCCGCCACGATTGACCTGGACGAAATCGGACAGCTTGTTGCGGCGAACCGTGCCGCGCGAAGTCGCGAACATCACGTCGAGCTTGTCCCAGGACGCCTCGTCCTCGGGCAGCGGCATGATGGTGGTGATGCGCTCGCCCTGCTTGATCGGCAGCATGTTCACCAGAGCCTTGCCCTTGGCATTCGGAGCCGCCAGCGGCAGGCGCCACACCTTCTCCTTGTAGGCCTGACCTTCGGAGGAGAAGAAGATGACGGGCGTGTGCGTGTTCGCCACGAACAGCCGGGTGACGAAATCCTCGTCCCGCGTCGCCATGGCGGAGCGGCCCTTGCCGCCGCGGCGCTGCGCCCGGTAGGTCGAGAGCGGAACGCGCTTGATGTAGCCGGCATGGGACACGGTGACGACCATGTCCTCGCGGGCGATCAGATCCTCGTCGTCCAGGTCCGAGTCCCAATCGACGATCTGCGTCCGGCGCGGCGTGGCGAAGGTTTCGCGAACCTCCGTCAGCTCGCCCTTGATGATGCCCATGATGCGAGCGCGCGAGCGCAGGATCTCGAGGTAGTCGGAGATCTCCGCCGCGAGCTTGGCGAGTTCGTCGCCGATTTCGTCCCGGCCGAGAGCCGTGAGGCGCTGCAGGCGCAGGTCGAGGATGGCGCGGGCCTGCGTCTCGGAGAGACGATAGGTGCCGTCGTCGTTGATCTTGTGGCGCGGATCGTCCACGAGCGCGATCAGCGGCGCGATGTCGTGCGCCGGCCAGTCGCGACCCATGAGCGCCTCTCGGGCCGTGTTCGGATCGGGCGAGGTGCGGATGAGGCGGATCACTTCGTCGATATTGGCGACGGCGATCGCAAGGCCGCACAGCACGTGGGCGCGTTCGCGGGCCTTGTTGAGCAGGAACTTGGTCCGGCGCGACACGACTTCCTCGCGGAAATCGACGAAGGCCTGGATCAGGTCCTTGAGCGTCATCAGCTCGGGACGGCCGCCGTTGAGCGCCACCATGTTGGCGCCGAAGCTCGTCTGCAGCGGCGTGTAGCGATAGAGCTGGTTGAGCACCACGTCCGCCATGGCGTCGCGCTTGATCTCGACCACGATGCGCATGCCGTCGCGGTCGGATTCATCGCGCAGATCGGCGATGCCCTCGATCTTCTTCTCGCGCACGAGTTCGGCGATCTTCTCGATCAGCGAGGCCTTGTTCACCTGATACGGAATCTCGGTGAAGATCAGTGCCTCGCGATCCTTGCGGACCTCCTCGACCTCGGACTTCGCCCGCATGATGATGGAGCCGCGGCCCGTCGTGTAGGCGGACTTGGCGCCCGCGCGGCCGAGGATCAGCGCGCCGGTCGGAAAATCCGGACCGGGGATGATCTCGATGAGCTCTTCGGCGGAAATGCCGGGATTGTCGATGAGCGCCAGGCAGCCGTCGATGACCTCGCCCAGATTGTGGGGAGGCATGTTGGTGGCCATGCCGACCGCGATGCCGCCGGCGCCGTTGACGAGCAGGTTCGGGAAGCGTGCCGGGAGAACCGACGGCTCGTCCTTCGACTCGTCGTAGTTGGGCGTGAAGTCGACCGTGTCCTTGTCGATATCGTCGAGAAGCGGCATCGCCGCCTTGGCGAGGCGAGACTCGGTGTAGCGCATCGCCGCCGGCGGATCGCCGTCCACGGAGCCGAAATTGCCCTGGCCGTCCACGAGCATGAGACGCAGCGAGAAATCCTGCGCCATGCGCACCAAGGCGTCGTAGATCGCGCTGTCGCCGTGCGGGTGGTACTGACCCATCACGTCGCCGACGATGCGGGCGGACTTCACGTATTTCTTGTCCGGCGTGTAACCGTTCTCGTGCATCGAATAGAGGATGCGCCGGTGCACGGGCTTGAGACCGTCGCGCGCATCGGGCAGAGCGCGGCTCACGATCACGCTCATGGCGTAATCGAGATAGGAGCGCTTCATCTCGTCGACGATGGAAATCAGCTTGATGTCGCTCGCCGGCTGGTCCCCACCGGGGCCGCCGGGGCGGTTATCGTTCGGATCGGTCAAGGTTGGTCTTTCTTAAAACGGTCTGCCCTTTCGCGAGAGGCGGCTTGTCGATGCCGCTTCGTCAAGCCGTCCGGCAGGCCCGCGAATCCAATTGAAATCAGCCTCTTAGATGGGCGAGAACGCCGGAATTTTCAAGCTTTTTGACGGGTTTTCCAGAGGCAAGGCGAGAGCCGAAATCCGTTTACGTTTCAGCAACTTATTGTAGGGTTGGGCTGGACGGTGGGCAGGCTCGCTCCTGTGGCACTTTCGCAGCGCAGCGCAGAAGCTAACACACAGATGCAGCAACCGAACCTAAATAACTGATTTACCTCAACTTTGGCACTTCACTCAGCGCCATTCTCGATCAATCCCGGAAATTCGCACTTGTTACGCCCGTCATCCCGGACGACGCAGCCGATCCGGGATCGTTGGCAGGATGTGGCTCCTGCACCTCCACTGTCATCTCCGCGCAGGCGGGGATCCAGTACCACTGGCGATGCCGGACTGATTGAACGTCGTGGTTATGGATCCCGGGCTCCCCTGCGCGGCCTCGGGATGACAGCCCCAGAATGGTCTTGCGATCCCGGATCGGCTGATGCCGTCCGGGATGACGTTTCTCGATGAGGGTTCTCCTGGCGTCATCCCCGTCCCCGGACTTGATCCGGGGATCAGGCCCGGGGATCCACGTCTTTGGAGCCACAACGCTGCAAAAGGCGTGGATGGCCGGATCACGTCCGGCCATGACGGGCGTGGGTGTCGATGCGTCTGTGTCAGAGAGCCAGCACCGTGGGGCCCGCAGCTTGCGCTGCGAGCCTGAGTGGTGATCGAGGGTGGCGCGACAGGCAGCCCGGCTCGATGTCTGATGGGAGATGGAAGAGCCGAACTGCCTCTTCGCGCACGGCTTCTTTAGGCGGACAGGCGAGGCCGGCTCAGTCAACCGCCGCCGGCGGTGACCGTCTGCGCGACGGCGGCCTGCGACCGATCCCGACCACCCGCCCACATCCTGGGCCTCCCGTCGAAGCCGATTGCGAGTCAGCCTCACGGGACCGTGCCTGCTCCCACACTGCGACGCCTCGCGAGCGCGCCCCTCTCAGGAGCAGATCTGAGGCAACGATATAGCTAAGGCTAGGAACCTTGTCAAGAACAAAAATAGAACATTACACTCGCCTCACCGCGTCATGGCCGGCCTCGTGCCGGCCATCCCGTCTTCGGAACCGCAGCGCTGCAAAGGCGTGGATCCCCGGGCCTGATCCCCGGATCAAGTCCGGGGACGGGGATGACGGCGGGGTGGAATCCGGTGTCATTCCCGGCCGGAGCGTCAGTGGAGGGGAAGGGAAACCGCTCACACGCGGTGCTCTGAATCCCCTTTCCTCGCTGTACTCGCCGGGGATGACATCCGGTCTGCATGGCAGAATGTGCTCCGGCCCTCGCGAATGGTGAGCAGGCTACACCCGCAGCAAAAGCGCCGTCGTGTCGTCGCTGATCTTGAACCTTGGATAGAGCCTGCCATCCGGGTCGCGTTCGGTCTCGATCTCCCGCGCCAGCTTCACCAGGGGTTCGAGGCCGGTAGTGAGCGCGGCCTCCATGAGGGCTCGAGCGTCCAGCGCCTGGTAGAGATCGACGAGCGCCGAGAAGCCGTCCGAGGCGAGGAGGATCGCCGTACCCTCGCTGCAAGGCACTGTCTCGTGCCGCAACCGGTCGACGGCGTCCGGATTGAAGCTCAAGACGGCGGCCGGGATGCCGCTTTTACGCTGCCGTTCGCGGCGCTCGCCGAGCCACGCGAGAAAGACGGGTTCACCGAGGATGGCCGTGGGCCTGGAGCCTGCCTGCTGCATCAGTTCCGCCGCCTTGGCCGACTCGAAATCACGCAGGCCGGGCGCATCGCCCAGGACCTGCACCGATCCATCCGGCTGCCGGACGTAAGCCGTGGTATCGCCGAAGGTCCAGGCATCGAGCACATTCCCCCTCCGGCGCACCAGCGTCATGGCTCCAAGCGGCCAAGTGATGAAATCCTCATGCCTCTCTGCCGGCGCGACGGCCCGATAAGCAATGCGGGCCTCCTCCATGACGCGCCGCAGGAGGGTCACGCCGTCTTCGGCCTGAGGAGCGAGGTTCGAGAGCCGCCCATCGGCGAACCTCGCGAGCCAGGTGGCGTCGCTTGTCTCGTGGACGACGGGCGCGGTGCCGGGAAAGATCGACGTATCGATGACCCAGGCCCAGTCGCCGGAAACGCCGCAGATGTCCTCGTTGGGCTTGTCCGGGTGCCCCGGCCAGCTGATCCGATCCAAAACCGTGAACATTGTCACTCCACCCCTCGCCAAATCCGCCTGGGGACGCCATAACGCAAAGCTTAAGGGAAGGTCCAGCCGATGCTCTTCGACTTTATCTCCGCCGCCCTCGTCACGCTTCTGGTGACACTCGATCCGGTGGCGCTGGCGCCGATCTTCGTCTCGCTGACCCGCGGCATGAACGCCGCGGAGCGCCGCAGGGTGTCCATGCGGGCCTGTCTGATCGCCTTCGGCATCCTGGCCTTCTTCGGCCTCGGCGGCGAGGTGCTTCTGCGGCTGCTCGGCGTCGGCCTCCCGGCCTTCCGCATCTCCGGCGGCATGCTGCTGTTCTGGATCGCTTTCGAGATGGTGTTCGAGCGCCGCAACGAGCGCAAGCAGCACACGGCCGATATCGCCATCACCGAGGATCACATTCGCAATGTGGCCGCCTTCCCGCTCGCCATTCCGCTGATGGCAGGCCCCGGCGCGATCACGGCAGTGATCCTGCTCGCCGGACGGGCGTACGGCAACATCGTCCATCTCACCTCGCTGCTGATCCTGATCGCGCTCGGTATCGTGAGCTGCTTCGTTGTGTTCTCCGCCGCCGAGCGGGTCTCCCGCTGGCTCGGCGTGACCGGCAACGTGGTGCTGACCCGCCTCCTCGGCGTGATCCTCGCCGGTCTTGCCGTGCAGTTCATCATCGACGGGGTGTTGGCGCTGCTTCGGGCGCCGGCAGCCTGACGATCTCGGTCAGGCAGACCTGTCCCGGACGAGAATGAACATGCCCTCCTCCGGCGCATTCGCCTCGAGAACCGCCCATCCAAGATTTTCATAGAAGGGTCGCCTCTGCGCCCTTGAGAGCAGATAGATCCGCTCCGCACCTGCCTTGAACGCGAATGCGGAAGCCCTGCCGACCAGCGCGGCTCCTATCCCCTTCCGGCGATGCTCGGGCTCGACCCAGAGCGCTGCGACCCAGGGCGTGTATTGCGGCCTGGAATCTTCATCGCAGGCGATGACGGATACGGTGCCGACAAATCGTTCGCCCTCGTGAGCCACGAAGGCCGAAGGGATCGGCCCTTCGCCGAAACTCTCCTGCACGAGCCCAGTGAGAAGGCTCAGCGGATGCCCATCCTTCTTCCAGAAGGCGCGCCAGATCCGATCCGCAACCGCATCGGCGAAGCCGGGACGGTCGCGCAGATCGGAGATAGCGATTGTGCTCAGCGCAAGGTCTCCAGCAGGCGCGTCATGAGTTGCTGACGCGGCGCGATCGAGGAGATCAGGCCGTATTCCTGCAACGTATGCGCTCCGTCGCCGTCGATGCCGAGACCGTCGAGGGTGGGCGTGCCGAGAGCCGCCGTGAAATTCCCGTCCGATCCGCCGCCGACGCGGGGCGACGACACGAGATCGAAGCCGATTTCGGCCGCAAGCGACTTGGCATGATCGAAGAGCTTCGACGTGCCTTCAGTCCGCTCATAGGGCGGCCGGTTCATGCCGC
Organism: Microvirga sp. VF16; assembly: GCF_016864375.1. Lineage (GTDB taxonomy): Bacteria > Pseudomonadota > Alphaproteobacteria > Rhizobiales > Beijerinckiaceae > Microvirga. The sequence goes on from NZ_CP069354.1 coordinate 3,454,272, forward strand.
CCGTGACGGTGACCTTGAAATCCGGATTCGAGGGCTTCAGGCCGAGAATGGCGGCCGTCAGTGCCTCGCCATCCGCCACCGTCTCGACGCGCAGATCGACGGGAAAATGGCAGTGCTGGGGAATGGTGTTCACCGCCGTGCCGCCGGAGACCATGCCGACCGTCGTGGTGACGCCACGCGCATAATCGGTGAGAGCCTCGATGGCGAGGATCTGGCGCGCAGCCTCATAGACGGCGTTGCGTCCGTCCTTGTGGCGCGAGCCCGCATGGGCGGGACGGCCTTCGACATGCACGTCGAAACGCCCCACCCCTTTGCGAGCGGTGACGATCTGGCCACCATCGCGGGCCGGTTCCGTCACGAGCGCGTAGGCCGAACGACGAGTGTGATCCTCGATCATCGGCCGCGTGATCGGCGAGCCGATCTCCTCGTCCGGCGTCACGAGAAAAATGATGGGCCGCGCGGCCGCACCCCTGCGGGCGACATCCTTGAATGCCTCCAACGCCAGATAGGCGCCCCCCTTCATGTCGTAGACGCCGGGTCCGTAGAGACGATCGCCCTCGATTCGCAATGGCAGGTCCTTCTCGATGGTGCCGACGGGATGCACCGTATCGAGATGCGACATAACCAGGATGCCAGGCTCGGACGTCTGCGGGCCGGCCCGCAGGACGAGAACATCGCCCAGGCCCTGTTCGCCCGCAATGCGCTCGACCGCGACCGGCGCGTCCTGCATCTGCGCGACGACGAGATCCATCATCAGGTTGACCCCGGCCCGGTCATGGGTCGGGCTCTCGGTGCGGATCCAGGTGAAGAGCGTGTCGAGGGATGGCGAGGAGCGGCTCATGATGTCTTCGTTCTGAATGATGGTGCCTGTTGGCTAACCACTCCTCGCCCGAAACATCAAGCCTGAGATGATGAGGACCGGGACCAGCACAATACAAAGCTACGGCCATATGACGCAGCGGTTCCGTATGGATATCCTGTAACAGGAAAATAAGCTACACGCTCCAAAGTTACAGATTCGATTGGATCCACGAAGAATGGCACGCAAAGTTGGCTCTCTGGGCAGGAATTTTCTCGAAGGCACCACTGTCTCCGACAGTCTCTATGGCGACAGCAGCGCCACTCGCAGTTCAGGCACGACCGGGGGCGACACGCTCCACGGCTACAATGGCGCGGACTATCTTTATGGCGATGCGAGATACTTACGGCTCTCGGCGCGTGGCGGATCCGACACGATCTGGGCCGGTTTCGACGGCGATACGGTCTATGGCGATTCCTACACGATGAGCTCCTCATCGGCTGGCGGTTCGGACAGGATCTGGGGCGAGGCCGGATACGACAAACTCTATGGTGATACCCGCACCATGTCCGGCTCCGCGAGAGGTGGATCCGACAAGATCTATGGCGGCTATGACAACGACAGTCTTTTCGGCGATGCCTATACCATGTCGGCAACGACGAGTGGCGGTGCCGACAGGCTCTATGGCGACAACGACAGCGACTCTCTCTACGGAGATGCGCATTCGATGACAGGTTCTGCCGTGGGCGGCGCCGATCTCCTCTATGGCGGCAACGACGACGACCGACTTTATGGGGACGCTTTTACGTTGAGGAGTGCCGCGCGAGGCGGATCCGACGCGCTCAATGGCGACAGTGGACGGGATACGCTTTACGGCGATGCAAGCTCCCTGATCCATTCCGCAATCGGGGGACACGACACTCTCAGAGGTGGCGGCTCCGAGGACATTCTCTACGGCGATGGCCACGAGATGCGCTACTATGCCGTGGGCGGAGCCGACAGACTTTACGGCGGCTCGAGCAACGACCGGCTCTACGGCGACGCCTATACGCTCTACGACAATGCGATCGGCGGAGCGGATTACTTGTCGGGAGAAAGCGGCAACAACACCCTCTACGGCGATGCCTACACTATGATCGCCTCCTCCGTCGGCGGTAACGACAGCCTCTACGGCAGCACCGGGAGCGACACGCTCTATGGCGATGCCGTATCCCTGAACGACCAGAGTCGCGGTGGGCACGACTATCTGAATGGAAGCTCTGGCAACGACGTGCTCTATGGTGATGCCCACATCACCGGCGCCAATGCAGGCTACGGCAACGACACTTTGCTCGGCGGCTCAGGCAATGACCGCCTGATCGGCGACTCGTCTTATGGCGGCACGGGTGCCGACTATCTGAACGGCGGCAGCGGAAACGACACGATGGATGGTGGCGGCGGGCGCGATCTCTTCGCCTTCGATCTGTCGTCAGGCAGGGACACGATCCAGTATTTCCGCCCGGGCGAGGACCAGATCGATCTGCGCGCCTGGCGTTTCGGCTCCTTCGACAACCTCAGCATCGCCGACAGAACAGGCTATTCCCTCGTCACTCTGTCTGGGACGAGCCATTACATCAAGCTCGAAAACGTGCTGAAGGTACAGCTTTCGGCGGCAGATTTCATTCTCTAAGTGAAAAGGCCCGGATGCACTCCGGGCCTTTTGTCTGAAATAATGGAAATCTTCGATCAAAGAACGCCAATCCGCCGGAGATAAGCCAGCGGATTGGAGTGCGCCTCAGATGACGAAGAAGTCGGCGTAAGTCATCTGGAGGCTCTTGGATAGCGTGGCGATCTTCACCTGTGCCGAAGAGCCGGTACCATCCGCATCATAATAGAGTGAGCCAGTCTTCTTGTCGTAAATGATCCGGTCCTCCCGATCCTGCGCCTTGGTGCCGGTGACGAACATGTCCGACTTGAACTTCACTGGTTTAGTAGGCGTGCCTTTCCCCAGCTTGGTGAAGACCACATTGTCCAGCCAGACACTGTCATCTTTCGTGGAGAAGTTCAGGATCTTGTCGACATTCGTGCTCTTGTTCAACCTCGTATCGAACACGAAGACGTCCTTGCCCCCGTCCCCCCGCAACGTGTCATTGCCAAGTCCACCCGCGAGCGTGTCGTTCCCGGAACCCCCGTAAATCGTATCCTTGCCCACGCCACCAACGATCTTGTCATTTGCGGTGCTGCCCGAAGTTCTTTCCGGACTGACGTCTGTCACCTGGATCGTGACGAGGCGGTCATTCGAAAGTCCGTTCGCCGTCGCGCGGATGGTAAATGTGTAGCTTTGCGTCTGCTCATAATCGAGCGCGATGCCACTCTTCACCTTAAGCTCGTTGCCGACGATTTCGAAGGGAGCTTTCTCGGCACCGAGCAGTGAGTAGGTCACACCCTGTCCATTGGGGTCCGTCGAACTGATCCGCCCGATGGATGTGCCATCCCCCGCCAATTCGGCGATGCTTGCAGTGCCGTCAAGGACCGGCACAGAAGGGGGACGATCCGTTGTGACGACTTCGACAGTGAGTTCTTCCTCGGCAGAGGCATTGGCGCCGTCGATTACCGTAATCGTGAACACGGTCGGATCGACGGATCCTATGGGGCTGGTTCGATCCGTTGGATTGAACTGGAGCGTGCGAATGGCTGCCGTGATATCGTCGGGTCGAGCGCCTTCGATCGTGTAAATGCCGGTCTTCGGATCGTAATGACCGATGTTGTTCGCTGGCAGGACGAGAGTGCCTTTTGCCGGATCATGCGTGATCGTAACCGAGACCACAACATCGTCCGTATCAGCGACCCAGGCCTGGGCGAAGGGAGAAAGAATCCCGGTATCGTTGACCCGGATCGGTATAGCGCTCAGCCCTCCCAGGACCGGGGGCTTGTTCCCGGCGCCCCCTGTATTGACCGCAAGGTCGACACCGACGCTGAACGTATCGGAAGCCCCGGCGGCGTCGGTGAGGGTCACTACGACATCGCGCTGCTTGAGGACGGCGATATCGCCTGCTGTGTTGACATAACTGAGCGATCGGATGAGCGTCTGGACTAGGGCCGGCGTCGCGTCTGCATCGAAATCGATCCGCAAGCCATCTTTAGTCAGGCCATTCTTCTTGATCGTACCGATCTCGACCGATGTGCCTCCTGAATCCACCACAGAGACTCGGCTTTCAACCTCCATGCCGTCGGAAAGGGTCACCCCGTTGCCGGTGACGATCGTCAGCCGATCCTCACCTGCAACTCGGTTCGAGATGACCACTTTAAGGGATGCAAATTGCCCTAGATCCTCCGAGACGACAGCATCCCCGCCTGCGTCGAGCCGGACGGATCCGCCAATGAGAGTCCTGGCATAGTCGCCGTTGAAGTTGGCGATCTCCGGACGATCGTTCGTGTCGTCGCCGTTTTCGTCGTGAAGTCTTTCGATGCCTTGGCTGAACAGCTGGATCCGATCCTCAAGGGAGAAAGTCCCATTGACCAAGCTCACTGTATCAAAGCCTTGACCACCTTGGATGAGGCGCGCGGTTTCTACATCACGGACGGTGATTGAATATTCGACGAAATCCGTGAGCACGATCTTCTCGATGTCGGTGATCGTCTTGCTGCTCAGGTCGTATTCCCCGGCATTGAACAGCACGAGCTTATCGTCGCCATCTCTGCCATCGAGGGTGGTGAACTGGGCAAGCCGGTCTTGGTCAGTCAGTATGGTATCGTTCTCATCGGACCCGATGAGTCGCTCGAAATTGAGGAGCTTGGTCGGAAGGGTGAGGTCAATCGTCCCCGCTGCGATCATTTCCAGCGTGTCGACATCACCGGCTCCGTCTAGGATGTCACCTTCGGAAAGACCGTCCACTTCAACCTGAAGGGTTTCGCCTAAGCCGCTGCCTGTTGCGATCTCTTGGCCAGCGGTCGCCATCTGGACCGACGTCGGCGTGAAGATGCGCTGCGCAATGCCGGCTCCTGGGGCAGCATCCTGGTTCTGCGTCTGCCAGGTGACTACCCACCGCCCATCGGGAAGGAAGGTCGTCTCCGGGTTCTCATTGAACACACTTCCGAGCCAGGCTGGCACCACGATTTCGGAGCCTAACGGATTCCCATCTATGCCGAAGTAGCGCTGGTGAACATCGTAGTTCGATTCCCAAGTAACAACGAAGCTGCCGTCCGTATGGACGGCTATATCTGGAGAGCTTTCCGTTCTTGCGGCCTCCGTATTGACGACGACGGGTTGGCGGGCGATTCCTGCAGCACTGTATCGCTGAAGGAAAATGTCGTCGGTCCCATCCGCGCCGACGCCGTACCACACCACAACCCAACCGCCATCGGGAAGAGCGGCGACCTTCGGCAAGGTCTGCTTCCCAGCCATCACAGCGACCGGGACATCCACGGTACCCACCGCGACTCCCATCGCGTTGTAGCGTCGCATATGAATATTCGCCGATGAATCGAATGTGCTTCCGTCGACCCAAACGACAACCCAGCCGCCATCATTCGGATTGGCCGGATCGTCCTTGAGTGCCGCGACATCGGCATAACGCTGGTAGCCCGCCGACTGGGCGTTGACGCGCTGACCGTCTGGCCCAAGCTGGGGGATACCATTCGCATTGAAACGCTGCTGGTAGACACCGAAATTGCTACCGTCCCCAGCCTGCCAAGTAACGAGCCATTCGCCATTGGGAAGGGCCGTCATCGCGAGATGCTTTGCGCCTTCCACCGGCTGGGATCCATTGATGGCGTTTTGTGAGCCCTGAGCCTGCCCATTGGCGTCGTATCGTTGCTGATAAACGGTTGCACTCGTCTCCCCGTCCCGCTGTTCGATCCAGCTTACGACCCAGCCGCCATTGTCGAGACCGACAACGGAGGAGAACATCTGATGGTTGTCCGTTTTGGTATTAACAAGTCGGTCGTTGATTATCCCGTCGGTCTCGAGCAACGGGTTACCGTCATTGTCATAACGCTGCATATAGATGCCCGTGCCATTGGCATCCTGTCCGGTCCAGGTTACCACCCAGCCCCCTTGGACCGCTGCAATCGTCGGATGAGATTGATTGCCGGCAGTAATGAAGTTGACCTGCTGCTCGTCGCTGCCGCGCAATACTGTAAAAGCCATGGCTGATCCCCCTGATGCTTTGGTCACGATCAGGTCCTCATGCAGCTCAAGGCGGATTTGCAGGGCCGATATAGCAACCGACCGCAGCTTATAGTTATCGATATATCATATCAAGAATGGATTGACCTTAGGTTGTGGGGAAAGATTCTCCAATCATATCAACAGGTTTGAGGGCAAGGGCCTTATCGCCCCCGCCTTCGCAGGCCCACCTTCTACCCTAAACAACGAAGAAGTCGCTGTAGGCCGTCGTGGTCTTGTTGGAGATCGTGATGCTCTTGATCTGCGCTTTTGATCAAGTCCTCGGCATCTCTCGCCTTCTTGCCCTCGGCGAACGCGTTCGCCTTGAGTTTCTTCGGTTCGGCCATCGAGCCAAACATCACATTCATGCGGATGGTCGCTCTCCCCCCTGGCCTATGGATCGAGGGTGTGCGTCTCAGGACAAGCCTTCAATGCTGCGCCATATCCAGCGGGATCGACAGGAGGACGTTTCCGGCCTCGTCGGCGACTTCCAGTTGCCAGCCGCGCCACTCGACGTCCTCGTCCTCGCCTTCCTGCCTCAGTTCCTGAATGGCTTTAACGGCCTGATAATGGGCTGCTTCCAGGTCCGAGACTTCAATCCCAACCTCGTCGACGATCCGTTCGTGCGTGTGCACAAGATGAAAGTAACAGTGCACGCTGGGGCAACCTCGGAAATCTTCACTCAATCGTCGGGTCTCGCCATGACCCGGAATCTGCCGCTAGATGAGCAGCTTCCATGCCATGACGCAAGGTAAGTTTTCGGATTCGCGGACATCTGAGAGTCTACCCGAAGAATATTATCCTGGATCCTCTCCCTATGGCGCAGATGCGGATCTCCCGCGTCGTCGGCTGCGGCCAAGCTTGAGCATAAGAAGCAGGGCGTCTTCCTGCTCAGGTTCAAGAACGAGAGCTGCTTCCTCATGCGGAGAATCATCTCGTCCTTTGCTGCTGAATCCTTGACTCTCAAACGGGATCCCTTCGCCAAGAATGCTCCAGGTCAAATCACGAAGAAGTCCTTGTCGGTCATCTTCAGATTCTTAGAGAGAGACGCGATCTCCACGGCCTTGCCTTTGCCGGAGCCGTCAGCGTCGTAAGAGAGCACGCCCTTCTTGTTGTCGTAGACGAGGTAGTCGTTCTTGTCCTTGGCCTTCGAGCCGATGGTGAAGAACGACTTGCTGAGTTGCGCCGGCTTGTCTTCCGTGCCCTTCTTCCCGAGCTTGGTGAACACCGCGTTGTCGAGCCAGATCGAGTCGTCCTTGACCTTGAAGTCGACGATCTTGTCCCGGTTCGCCTTTGTGTTCGGCTTTGTATCGAACACGAAGATGTCACGGCCAGCATCGCCGGCGAGAATGTCGTTACCCCAACCGCCCCAGAGCTTGTCGTCACCGGAACCGCCTTTGAACGCATCTTTTCCGAAGTCGCCTTTGAGCATGCCGCCACTCACGTTCTCGGACGCGACATCGCTGACTTTGATCGTAAGCCACGTCCGATAGACAGCTCCGAGCGCATCCTTCACCTCGACTAGGACCTGATGCGATCGAGCCTGCTCGTAATCGAGCCGGATGCCGTCCTTGACCGTCAGCGTCCCGCTCGGGCTCAGTGCGAAGCGACCTCCGGCGTCATCGAGGAGCGTATAGATAAAACCGCGTTCGGTGACGAAAGCCTTGGCATGAAGCTGGATCATCGCAGAGGCACTGGACGTCCCCTCGTCGAATGCATCACCATTGAGGCTGAGGCCGGTGGGTGTCGTAGGCCCGACCTGCCGTCCATCCGCCGTGTAGCGCTGCTGGTAGATATCGTAATTGTCTCCTTCCTGATCGTATGAGTTCCAGGTCACCACCCAGCCGCCATCCTCCAACGTCGTGACGGAGGCCAGAGATTGATCGGCTGAAACCGTCGTATTCACCCGATTCTCACCGCCGACCTTTTGCCCATCGGCGGCATAGCGCTGCTGGTAGATGTCTGCAGGACCATCGCTCGACGGACTGGATGTCCAAGTGGCAAGCCAACCTCCATCCGGGAGCGCGGTCACGGAAGAGTCGTATTGTTCGAGAGCCGTGGTCGTGTTGATCTGCGTCTCGCCTCCCACCTTCTGACCGCTCGCGGCATAAAGCTGCTGGCGAACGCTCAGGCCGGAATCGTCACCTGTGTAGGAAGACCAGGTCACAACCCAGCCGCCATCCTTCAGGCCCGTGACCGTCGGAAGGGCTTGTATCTTCTCACTGATCGTATTGACCTTGGTTTCGTCCCCGATCGTCCATCCATCGGCATCGTAGCGCTGCTGGTAGATATCGGCTTCGGAATGATCCTGAGAATAGACTGTCCAGGTCACCACCCAGCCGCCGTCCGAGAGCGCCGTCACCGATGAGCGGGAGTTTGAATCGGATGGGCTGCTGTTCACTTGCGTTTCCGAACCGACGGGATGTCCATTGGCTCCGTACCGCTGCTGATAGACACCGCTGCTGGAGCCGTCCGGCGTATCGGAGGCCCAGATGACAAGCCAGCCGCCGCGTGCGAGGGCCGTCACCGCCGGAAATTCCTGAGAACCGGCAATTGTCGTGTTGACCCTGATCTCAGGACCGACCTTCAAGCCATGCTCATTGTAACGCTGCTGAAAGATGCCAGTGGACTGGCCGTCCTGTCCGATCCACGTGACGACCCAACCACTATCGGCGAGATCTGTGACAGATGGTTCCGTCTGCGCATTCAATGTCGAGGTATTGACCCGGACCTCTTCTCCAACAGCGATGCCCTTGGCAGAATAACGCTGCTGGTAGATCCCCTCCTGAGACCCGTCCTGCCCCTTGGACGTCCAAGCAACGACCCAGCCCCCGTCCTTGAGAGATGAGACGGAGGAAAAGTTCTGGCTATGGGCGGCGGCATTGACCCGGGTCTCGCCTGTCACGGAAGCATTGTTCATCGTGCCCTCTCCCTGGATCAGAGGTTTTGTGATTTTATAATATCACAATTAGAGCCCGCCGTTCTCCCGTCAACTCTCAGGCGTCAGGCCAGAAAAAAGGCCGCCAACGAGGGCGGCCTTTGCGCAGGGACGGGACGGCTAAAGCATCGGACCCAAAAGTGGATCCACTTTTGGGATCCAATCCGATGCTTCACTCTTTAAAGAGCGCATCGTTCGGACGGAAAACCGGATCCACTTTTCCGCACGATGCGCTAGAACGGAATATCGTCGTCGAGATCGTTGTAGCGGGAGCCGCCGCCCCCGCTGCCGCCACTGCCGCCTCCGCCGAAGGACGGCGCCGGCCGGCGATCCTGTGAGGGAGAGCGCCCACCGAAATCGCCGCCGCTTCTGATCTGGCCGGGCTCCTCGTCGCTATACTCCGAGGCGCCGCCGCCGCGGCTGTCCAGGATCGTCAGCTCACCCCGGAACCGCTGCAGCACCACCTCGGTGGTGTACTTCTCCTGGCCGCTCTGGTCGGTCCACTTGCGCGTCTGCAGCTGGCCCTCAACATACACCTTCGAGCCCTTCTTCAGATACTGCTCCGCCACCCGCGCCAGGTTCTCGTTGAAGATCACCACCGAGTGCCACTCGGTCTTCTCCTTGCGCTCGCCCGTGCCCTTGTCCTTCCACGTCTCCGACGTGGCAAGCCGCAGATTCACCACCGGCTCCCCGTTCGACAGACGCCGCACCTCCGGGTCCCGCCCCAGATTGCCCACCAAAATCACCTTGTTCACAGATCCAGCCATAACGGCCTCTCCTCATTCTCAGGAGGCTGTTCTGGGCCCCTGGGGCGCCGGGGGCAAGCCGGGCCGAGGGTTCTGCACAGGCCTGTCCCCAGAAAGGATGGGCGGCGTAAAGCCGCCTCGCCCAGGGTCAGATGACGAAGAAGTCAGCCGCTGTCAGCTTAAGATTCTTGGAGAGGCTGGCGATTTCCACCGCCTTGCCCTTGCCGGAACCGTCTATATCGTAGAGGAGAACGCCCTTCTTCTTGTCATAGACGATATAGTCGTTCTTATCCTTCGCCTTGTCACCAATGGCGAGGAACGACTTGGACAGCTTGGTGGGATTTGCCTCCGAGCCCTTCTTGCCGAGCTTGGCGAACACGGCGTTGTCGAGCCAGATCGAGTCGTCCTTCACCTTGAAGTCGACGATCTTGTCCTTGTTGGTCCGCTTATTGGGTCTCGCGCCGAACACGAACGTATCATGACCGGCATTGCCGATGAGCGTATCGTTGCCAGCTCCGCCCCAAAGGATGTCGTTCCCGGACCGGCCATCGATCCTGTCGCTGCCGTTCTGGCCGATGATCCGGTTCGCCCAAGCATCCCCATCAAGCCGGTCTGCTCCCTGGCTGCCGACGAGGGTGTCCATCATTGTTGCGTTTCGCGTCATCTGCCCGGATACCAGATCGATGACGTAAGGCACGGACCATGAATGGCCATTCTCGACAACGGTTGCAACGGCGTTCTTGGCTCCGCTGCCAGCATAGGTATGGCTGAAATTGGCGCCACCGCCTGACGGAGAAAGGGTATCGACCGCACCGTCGCCCCAGTCGAGGCGGACGCTGGAGGCTGCGCCGGTGGCGAGACGCAACTCCACGAACCGCCCAGCCACGACCGCCGGTGCATTCTTCATCAGGACAGCATCGATGAGAAAGGTATCGATTTGTCCGTTGGTGTCGCCAGGCACCAGAGTGCTCGCGCGGCTGCCGACGACCACGAACCGTCCGTCGGGACTTACATCAATTCCATAACCCGTATCGTCATCGGATGGGATGCCCTCCGCAGAGATGGACAGACGAATGACCTCCCCCGTGACGAGGTCCTTGCGGAAGAGATCGTATTTGTGATTGCTGTCGCCGGGCACCACGTCATCCGCGGCGCTTGCGAAAATCAGATAGCGTCCATCCTTGCTGAGACGAGGCTCCTCGCTCCAACCATGCACTTCAGCCCCCGTGCTGGTTGTTGAAAGGCGATCAATCGCCCCGGTGGCCAGATCCTTCAGAAAGACATCGTAATCGGCATTGTTGTCGCCAGGGACGAAATTGCTCGCCCTGCTGGTGAACACGACAGAGCGCCCATCGGCACTGAAGCGGGCCTGATAGCTATAGCCATTACCTTCAGTTCCGCTGCTGTCGGTAGAGATGCGACGGATCTCGCCGGTCAGCAGGTCCTTGAGGAACACATCGGAGGTGCCATTGGTGTCTCCGGCCACCAGATTGGTCGCATTGCTCTCGAACAACACATAACGCCCGTCGGGACTGATCTGCGCGGATCGGCTGTCGCCGTCTCCGCCCGTTCCGTCACTGCTCGTCGAAAGACGGGCAACGGCGCCGGTGAACAGATCCTTCAGAAAGACATCTCTCGTGTTGTTTGTGTCGCCCGCCACCAGATCGGACGCGTAACTTTCGAAAGTCACATAGCGCCCGTCGGGACTGATCAGGGCTTTGTCGCTATCCCCGCCGACCTGTCGCCTGCCGCCATCCGTACTGACCCGTGTCACGTTGCCCGTGGCCAGATCCTTGAGAAAAATGTCCGCCTTGCCGTTGGTATCGCCAGCGACCAGATTGTCGGCGCTGCTTGTGAACACGGCATAACGTCCGTCGGCGCTGAGCGCCACGTTATTGCTATGGCCATTTCCCTCGGCACCCGTGCTCGTGGTCGAGATCCGAACCACCTCGCCCGTCAAGAGATCCTTACGGAAGATATCCGCGCTTCCGTTCGTGTCTCCGGCGACCAGATTGCTCGCTGGGCTTTCGAAAACCAAGTAGTGTCCATCGGCACTGAAAGACGCAAAACCGTTGTGGCCATTGGCCTGTGTGCCATCTTCGGCCGAGACTATACGCGAGATAATGGATGAGGCCGTAGGGCGGCTGAAGGATTGGATAGTCAGGGTCAATGGCATGGAGCACCAAGCGATGGTTTAGTTGCAACGTAGCGTAATGTTGCTCTGTGCCATCTCGCAAGGGGCGATAGGACGACATTCAAGAAAAAGCCGTGGGCTTTGAGGCCACAGGCCTGCGTCGCCATTTCAGCCTGTTCGTCCACAACGATCGGAAACGTGACGGGGCCACGACGGGAGCCATCATCGACGGCTCCGGCGCCGCTAGCTGCAACCTTGGCGGAAGACTCATGCCGTAGCAGGAGCCTTCCATTGCACATCTTTCTCCAAATGACGCCCATTGCCCTCTGTACCCTCTTTGTTCTAGGATTTGAGACCTGGAATCATCCGCCGCATTGCATCGGCGGGTGGGACGTCACATATCCCGGAGCCGGCCTCACTTGGCCGTTTTCCCCTCTTTGAAGGCTATTGAAGGCCATGGCTAAACTCGACGAATTGTTCAACCGCGCCAAGGCGGGCGATCCGGATGCGCGCGTGATCTCGGTGCGCGGGGCGCGGGAGCACAACCTCAAGAACGTCGACCTCATGGTCCCGCGGGACAAGTTCGTGGTGTTCACGGGGCTCTCCGGCTCCGGCAAGTCGTCGCTTGCCTTCGACACGATCTATGCCGAGGGGCAGCGCCGCTACGTCGAGTCCCTGTCGGCCTATGCCCGCCAATTCCTGGAGATGATGCAGAAGCCGGACGTGGACCAGATCGACGGCCTGTCGCCTGCCATCTCCATCGAGCAGAAGACCACTTCCAAGAACCCGCGCTCGACAGTCGGCACCGTCACCGAGATCTACGATTACATGCGCCTGCTCTGGGCGCGCGTCGGCATTCCCTATTCGCCGGCCACGGGCCTGCCCATCGAAAGCCAGACCGTCTCCCAGATGGTCGACCGGGTGCTGGAGCTGCCGGAGAAAACCCGCCTCTACCTGCTCGCTCCCGTGGTGCGCGGCCGCAAGGGCGAGTACCGCAAGGAAATCGCCGAGTTCCAGAAGAAGGGGTTCCAGCGCCTGAAGATCGACGGCGAATATTACGCCATCGACGAGGCCCCAGCCCTCGACAAGAAGTTCAAGCATGACATCGACGTGGTGGTGGACCGCATCGTGGTCCGCGCCGACATTGCCGCGCGCCTGTCGGAATCCTTCGAGACCGCACTTGAGCTGACCGACGGCATCGCCGTCATCGAATATGCCGACGAGACGGATGAGAAGGGCAAGCCCAAGCGCATCGTCTTCTCGTCCAAGTTCGCCTGTCCGGTCTCCGGCTTCACGATCCCCGAGATCGAGCCGCGCCTGTTCTCGTTCAACAACCCCTTCGGCGCCTGCCCCACCTGCGGCGGCATCGGGCACGAGATGCGCATCGATGAGGCTCTCGTCGTGGACGAGACGCTCTCGCTCAAGCGCGGCGCCATCCTGCCCTGGGCGAAGTCGACCTCGCCCTATTACGGCCAGACACTCGAGGCGATCACCAAGCACTACAAGGCTTCCATGACGAAGCCCTGGACCGAGCTGTCCGAAGAAGTGCGCGATGCGATCCTCTACGGCTCGGACGGCGTCTCCATCCGCATGGCCTATGACGACGGCATGCGCGCCTACGAAGTGAGAAAGCCCTTCGAAGGCGTGATCCCCAATCTCGAGCGTCGCTACAAGGAAACCGAGAGCGATTGGGCGCGCGAGGAAATCGGCCGCTTCATGGGCGAGACGCCATGCGAGGCCTGCGGCGGCAAGCGTCTGAAGCCGGAAGCGCTCGCGGTGAAGATCGCGGGCTCCGATATCGGCGATGCCACGGCGCTCTCCGTGAAGGACGCGCATCTCTGGTTCGGCGATCTGTCGAAGAAGCTGACCAAGAAGCAGAACGAGATCGCCGGCCGCATCCTCAAGGAAATCCGCGAGCGCCTCACCTTCCTGGTCGACGTGGGCCTGGAATATCTCACGCTTGCCCGCTCCTCCGGCACCCTGTCGGGCGGCGAGAGCCAGCGCATCCGCCTCGCCAGCCAGATCGGTTCCGGCCTGACGGGCGTTCTCTATGTGCTCGACGAGCCCTCCATCGGCCTGCACCAGCGCGACAACGAGCGCCTGCTCGTCACCCTCAAGCGCCTGCGCGATCTCGGCAACACGGTGATCGTGGTGGAGCATGACGAGGATGCAATCCTCCATGCCGATTACGTGTTCGACATCGGTCCCGGCGCCGGCATCCACGGCGGCAAGATCGTCGCGGAAGGCACACCGGACGAGATCATGGCGAACCCGAAATCGCTCACCGGCAAGTACCTGACGGGTGAAATGTCCGTGAAGGTGCCGGGCAAGCGCCGCAAGCCCGACCCGAAGCGCAAGATCAAGCTCGTAGGCGCGAAGGGCAACAACCTGAAGGATGTAACGGCGGAGATCCCGCTCGGCACCTTCACCTGCATCACCGGCGTGTCGGGCGGCGGCAAATCCACGCTCGTCATCGACACGCTCTACAAGGCCGTCGCGCGTAAGCTCAACGGCGCGCTGGAGCACCCGGCCCCGCATGATCGCATCGAGGGACTGGAGCATCTCGACAAGGTCATTGACATCGACCAATCGCCCATCGGCCGCACGCCGCGTTCGAATCCGGCCACTTACGTCGGCGCCTTCACGCCGATCCGCGAATGGTTCGCCGGCCTGCCCGAGGCTAAGGCGCGCGGCTACCAGGCCGGCCGCTTCTCCTTCAACGTGAAGGGCGGACGCTGCGAGGCCTGCTCCGGCGACGGCGTGATCAAGATCGAGATGCACTTCCTGCCCGACGTCTACGTCACCTGCGACGTGTGCAAGGGCAAGCGCTACGACCGCGAGACGCTGGAGGTGAAGTACCGCGAAAAGTCCATCGCCGACGTGCTCGACATGACGGTGGAGGAAGCACGCGACCTGTTCAAGGCAGTGCCGTCGATCCGCGAGAAGATGCAGACGCTCGCCCGCGTCGGCCTCGACTACGTGCATGTGGGCCAGCAGGCCACGACGCTCTCGGGCGGCGAGGCGCAGCGCGTGAAACTGTCGAAAGAGCTCTCCAAGCGCGCCACCGGCCGCACGCTCTACATCCTCGACGAGCCCACCACGGGCCTTCACTTCCACGATGTGGCAAAACTGCTCGAGGTGCTCCATGAACTCGTCGACCAGGGCAACACGGTCGTCGTCATCGAGCACAATCTCGAGGTCATCAAAACCGCCGACTGGGTGATCGACATGGGCCCCGAAGGCGGCAACGGCGGCGGCCAGATCGTGGCCCAGGGCACACCGGAAGAGATTGCCGAGTCGAAAGCCAGCCACACCGGCCGCTTCCTCAAGGAAGTGCTGGAGCGCAGGCCCTTGAAGAAGGAGGCAGCTCCGAAGGAAGCCGCCAAGAAGGCGCCGGCGAAGAAGGACAAGAAAGTGACGCGACAGGCGGCGGAGTAAGGCGGCTGGAGGTGCTCTTCTCTCAGGCTGAACGCACGTCCAGCCGATCAAGCGCCTCCCGCGCCAACGCCTTCGTCAGCTCCCCTGCGGATAGCTCACGGGCCAGGCGTGCCGCTTGGCCGGACCAGAGAGACATAAAATCTCCCGAACCGAGGGGCTCGGATTTCTGACGCAGAGGGGCGAGCGCTCCGCCTGCAAGCGGAAACTCAGGCGCCAGCACCGAGATGGGGCCGACCTCGCGCATGATCCGGTTGACGATGCCTCGGGCCGGGCGCCCGGTAAAGAGGTTCGTCAGCGCGGTTTCTTCAGCGCCAGCGCCTTTTAACGCCTGCCTGTGAACCGGGGATATCGTGGCTTCCGGCGTGAACAGGTAGGCTGTTCCGATCTGCACGGCCGATGCTCCCAAGGCGAAAGCCGCGATGATGCCCCGCGCATCGGCAATCCCGCCCGCAGCAATGACTGGCACCTTCACCGCGTCGACCACCTGCGGCACCAGCGCCATGGTGCCAATCTGAGTCGTGATATCGTCGGTCAGGAAGATACCGCGATGGCCACCGGCTTCGAAGCCCTGTGCGATGATGACATCACACCCCTCGCCTTCGAGCCAGCGCGCCTCGGCGACTGTCGTCGCCGAGGAAAGGACTTTGGCGCCTGTATCCTTCACACGTTTCAGAAGGTTTTGCTGCGGCAGTCCGAAGTGGAAGCTCACGACCTCCGGCCTGAATTCTTCGACAAGGCTTAAGAATGTCTCATCGAAGGGAGCGCGCGTCGAGGGAGGAGTCGACATATCCGGGTCGAGCCCGAACTCCAGATAGTAGCCTTTCAGGCGCTGCTTCCACGCTGCCTCCCGCTCGGCATCGACAACCGGGGCACGATGGCAGAAGAAATTGACGTTGATCGGCTTCGAGGTCTTCTGCCGGATTCTGGACAGTTCTTCCCTGGCCTTGTCGTGGCTCAGCAGAGCGCAGGGGAGAGATCCGAGCCCCCCAGCTTCCGAGACAGCGATGACCATGTCAGAGAGATTGGCACCGGCCATGGGAGCCTGGATGATGGGAAGCTCGATGCCCAGAAGGTCCAGAATGCGTCGGTCGTTCCACATAGCCGCCACCTGTCCTGTGCTGCAAGAATCCAGCATCCCAGTGCTAGGCCCGATAGGCGGCCCGCACAAGAGCGCAACCTTCGCATGTGATCGGCATTTTTGCCATCAGTTGAAGCTTCTGACGAAGGGCCTAGTCCTCAAGAGACGACAGGGCCCCTTTTGCCCTCGCGGGGTCGTGCAAGGTGAACCATGTCCCATCAAGAGGTAACCTATCCTCCCCTCGACGTGCTCAAGCCCGTCGCGGACAATGTCTGGATTGTCGACAGCGGGCCTCAGGAGGCGATGGGCTTAAGCCTGCCGGTGCGGATGACAGTGATCCGTCTGAGCAATGGTAATGTCTGGCTCCATTCGCCGACGCGCTTCAACGCGGAGCTGAGACGCGAGATCGAGACGCTTGGCCCCATTCGCCATCTCATCGCTCCCAATGTCGCACATTGGACGCATCTCAAGGAATGGCAGTACGGCTGCCCGGCCGCCAAGACATCCGCCGAGCCCGAACTGCGCCGGCGACCCCAGGTTCAGAAGAAGGGCTTGCGGTTCGATCGCGACCTGACAGACGAGCCCGCCGAGGAATGGAGCGGTGAGATCGAGCAGATCGTCGTCCCGGGCGGCGCGGGCTTTCGCGAGGTCGCCTTCTTCCACCGGCCTACGCGCACGCTCATTCTCACCGACCTCATCCAGAATCTCGAGCCGGAGAAGCTGCCGTTGGGAACCCGTATCTTCGCGACGCTCACCGGCGTAAAGGCGCCCGGCGGCAAGGCTCCGGCGTATCTGCGCCTCGTCATTCGCCTGCGCCGCAGAGCGGCGAAGGAAGCCGTCTCGCGGATCGTCGCCTGGAGCCCACAACGTGTCATCATCGGCCACGGCCGCTGGTTCGAGCGCGATGGCACAGCCAACCTAAAACGGGCCTTTGCCTGGCTGCTAGGATAATGCGGGAGCAGGCTCCTCCACACCTTGTAGCACACCACGTGAGAGGCGCTGCTGAAGTCAATCAGGTTGCTCAGCCCTGAGTCCCGCCCCCAAGACTGTCACTGCCTCGGCTTCCTTATTGGCTCGAAGTCACTCTCGGCGCTCCCAACTCATCCTCAAGCACCATCTCATAGGGCACCGTATCGATGGCGGCCGGGCCTGCATAGGGATGGCTCAAGGCCAGGATGAAGTAGAGCGCGAGGCCCGTGTAGGCTCCGTAGACAGAAAGAATGGCGATGTGCACGAGGTTGGCCGGAAAGACGAGGAAGAAGCCGACGATGATGGCGAAGCCGGTCAGGGCCATCCACCAGAACAGGCTCGGAAGACCACGATGGGCGAGCGAGAGCCGCGCCTTTCGATGGTCCTGAAGGGTATCCATGTTCATGATCATCCGGGTCCGCAGGGATTGCTGCTGCGGCGTCTCGGCCTTGAGATTGAGGATGGCATGGTCGAGCGTGGTGTAAGCCCGCCTCGCCTCGCGGCTGCCTCTGAGGCTCGCGGAAGCCTGCCACTCGTTCTGCAGGGCCGCCGTCACATAGGCGGCAAGCTGGCCGCGTAGCGCATCCTTCTCCGGCCCGTCCCATTGATTCAGTTCGAGCGCGATGTGCTCGATCGTTGTGAGTTCTTTTGAGACCTCCTGCTGCAGGTTTGTGTGCGTGGACTGCGCCTCCGCGAATACGAGCGCCAGAATGAGACCGTGGATCGTTCCGATGCGCACGGCGACCGTTTCGGCCACATCGCGGGTCCTCGTCGGCAGCTCTTCGCTCAACAGCCGGCGCAGCACGACGAAGGGAATGGCGGAGGCCGCAATGGCGAGCAGCATCGCAAGGATCGCGCCCAGCCAGGCTGGAAGCTGCAGAATGGCCGTCATGCTTGCTCCTGGATTTTGGCCGCGCAAAAGAGAGCATGTCATATCTTCCCATGCCATGGCTTTTCCGGCGTATCTCCGCTCGGGCTTTTGTCTCATCTCGAGCGATCAGGTCGTCGGCCCTCCCCTTTTGAGACACTTGCCCGTCCTAGCCTTCGGCGCGATCATCCCTCCCTTTCACGGTGGAGGAAACGATGGGTGCCACCGATGCCGCCTTTGCGGGCTCGATTCCAGCGATCTACGAACAATATCTCGGTTCAATCCTCTTCGAGCCTTACGCCGAAGACCTGGCGGCGCGTCTGCATGATGTCGCGCAGGGCCGCATTCTGGAAACGGCCGCCGGGACGGGCATCGTCACTCGCGCGCTGGTGAAGGCATTGCCGCCCAATGTCGAGATCGTCGCGACCGATCTCAATCAGGCGATGCTCGATGTTGCGGCCAAGCGACTGCAGGCACCCAATGTGAAATGGCAACAGGCCGATGCGCAGGCGCTTCCGTTCGAGGACACATCCTTCGACGTGGTCGTGTGCCAGTTCGGTGTCATGTTCTTTCCCGACAAGCTGACAGCCTATCGCGAGGCGCTGCGCGTGCTCAAACCCCGTGGTCGCTTCGTGTTCAACGTCTGGAACTCCCTCGACCACAACGAGGTCAGTCGCATCATCTCCGACGCGGCGGGCAAATGCTTTCCCGACGACCCGCCGCGTTTCATCGAGCGCGTGCCCTTCGGCTATTTCGATCCGGACCGGATCCGCGGCGAGGTTCAGCAGGCAGGCTTTGAGAACGTCGATATCGAGGTCGTCGAAAAGGTCACGCAAGCCCCCTCACCCCACGCTCCCGCGATGGGACTTTGCCAGGGCTCTCCCCTACGATCCGAGATCGAGGCCCGCGCTGCGGAGCGCTTGGAGGACGTCACGACCAAGGCGACTGAGGCTCTCACGACCCGCTTCGGCACATCGGCCGTTGAAAACCGCATGAGTGCTCTCGTGGTGACGGCCTGGCGCTGACAGTCGCCACACGACCAATCCAAAACAAGAGGCGTGATATCGATGGGTCACGCCTTCTCGTCGCCGATGCCATTTAGAGCACCGACATTCGGCTCATCAGGCGGCAGAGCGCCTGCATGTCGGAATCGTACCCGTCGGGAGAGGCTGAGACCATGGCGCAGCTGCGACGCAGCTTCAGGCGCTCATCTTCGCTCATGTTGCGGATCTCCGCCCTGAGACGTTCGGTTTGACCGGGTCTGCCCGACCGATTCGGGTTGACGCTGCCGGTTGAGGATGGATTGCGCACGCTGCCCGTTCCCATGGAGCCTGGATTGGTAAGCCCACCCGTGCCGCCGGTATTGCCTGTTCCGCTGTTGCCGCCAGTGGCACGACCGCCACCAACCCCAATACCGACGCCCACATCAAAACCACTCGAGCCGCCGATGCCTGCGCCGACACCTGCGGTTATGTCGTCTGATCCACCGATGCTCTTGCCCAGACCTGCCGTCACGCCGTCAGACCCGCCTACATTCGCACCGACACCTGCGCTGATGCCGTCGGAGCCTCCAATATTCGCACCCGCTCCTGCTGAGACACCGCTCGACCCGCCGATTCTCGCTCCGCTGCCGGCCGAGGCCCCGCTGGAGCCACCCACATTGGCACCCGCGCCGGCACTCGTGCCGCTTGATCCGCCGATGCTGGCACCAAGACCGGCCGAAACGCCATTGTCACCACCGATATTCGCCCCAACGCCGGCTCCAAGACCGTCCGAGCCGCCAACATTCACTCCGCCACCAAGGCCGACCTGAGCCGTCGCAGGCTGCCCCATCAAACAAGCAACAAGAACAGCCGTGCCAAAAATTGAAGCCCCACGGCCCGAGGCAATCGAGCGTCCACGCGAATTCATCTCCCTACTCCTCCGGGTTAACCCTCACGGGCATCTCGCGTGAAAAGACTCCGACCCGAGGAAATAAGTTCCACAACTTTTGATATTCGACCTCAGCAATACCTGCAATTCATCACGAGTTATGATGTAATGTGCCAAGTTGCAATTTGATGATTGTTTAAATTATAACATATCATTACGAGAGATTGGCGAAAATGCCAGTAATCGGCTCGGCGCGACTTTATTGTTAACAAACTGATCTTGGGCAGAGGCCCGATCTTCAATGCACAGTGCTGTTCAGCATCATCGAATGAAGAAGGGTCCCCTGGGGGCAGACGATATCGAGCCGCCATCCGGTCCAATCCTGCGCATCGCTGCCGATTTCCTGTCGCAGCTCGGTGATGGCAAGGAGAGCCTGGACCTTGGCGCTTTCCAGGTCGTGGACTTCAATTCCCGTGTTGTCGACGATCTCTTCGTGATCGTTCACAAGATGGAAGAAGCAGCGCATTTGGGACAAACACCCACTCGGACAGGATGGAGTCTGCTAACCCTTTTTGCCGATGAAGTGAAGAGACCTTCTGGACCCCCACCCTATTCGTCTTTGGTCGGAGTCTCTGCCCTCAGCGGGTGAAGCGAATCCAGGGAAACCCAGCCGATATCCGGTCGCGGCGCCGGGACCAGATAAGCGCGGCCCTCCTCAAGCCGGTCGATGCGGCAAGCGATCGCCCGCTGGTCTCCCGGCGGACGATACACCACGACGGCACCCACATGGACGTCATCTGGGTTGCTCGCCAGCGCGTTCTGATGCGGTGGAGGTGTCTGCTGAGACTCTGACTGCATACCCCCATGGTTTGCTCTCACCCGGTCAAGAGCGGCGATCGCCAGTCGCGCGCGATCCCGATAGCGTTCGCTTACCGGCCGCAGAAGCGCGCCGCGCGTACGCCCCGGATACCAGGAAGTGCCTCCCGCTTTCGCCAATTCTTCTGCGACGGCTTCAATCTCTTCCTCTGTCACGCCTGCCCCCCAGACATAGACCACGATACTGTAGGAACCATTGCACAAATCTGCTTGCCGAGAGCTTAACGCAGAGTAATGCGCAAGTTTAGTGTCAGGAATGGAGAGACCTTAGTACATTAGTTTTTCCATGGAGAGCACCTCCCCCAAAGGATTGGGACCAATTTAATACCATTTCGACGCATGTTTGCAGTGACCACCCTTTTCGAAAGCGGAAGTCATTCTTTTTGAAGGCGATTCATTTCAGAAGGGGACCCGGTTGCCCATCCTGCTGCTCCAACCCGAAACGAGAGTGATGATTTCACCCCAGCAAACCCGCAAAGCAGCTTTAGAGCGACGTGACATGGATGAGTTCGTCGCCTTCATCCGTGACCGCGACGGTCCAGCAGTATCCATGCCTGCTCTCGTGCAGCAGATCGCCGCGGAGTTCAGCTGCTGCCTTGTCGGCAGCTCCTCTGGCGGTGGCGGGATCGGGTAGATCGACTCCTTCCCGATCCCAGATAAACTGATCCTTGGAACGGAGATGGAAGTAATAGCGGGGCATCCCGCTCCCCTCTGTTGCAGCGATCATCTCACGATGGTGGAACACTCACCCGGACCGTATTTCTACGGGGTGGAAGCATACGCTACAAAGAAAGGACAAAGACAATCCGGCCCGCCTCGTCGGTGATGACGGTGGTTCTATGGGGCAAGCTCTGAATGAAGCACAAAACACGATCCCAGGACGCATGAGCCGCCTGAGCCTCGGCTCCCCGCACTGTTTTCAAATTCGGCAGATCGATCCCTTCCCTATCCGGTATGAAACGATCTCCAAGCTGGACGTGAAAATGATAGCGCGGCATCGGTGCTTCTCATTCCTATCCAACCGCAGACTACGCGCCCTGAGCTTGAGCGCTTTAACACAAGTTACGAGAGGCGGGAGTTTGGCCTTTCTCGGGAACACCTTACGCCTGCGTGGCAGGACGCTCACCGCCTCCACGGAAAACGCCAGTCGAGAGTGACATCATACCTGTATTGAACGTGATAACCATGACCCTCCACTGCACATAGCGTGGAACAAGGCCCGCTGGGATATGGAAAGGTGCGCACCGCTTCACAGCAGCCAAGGCGGCTTTGGCCTGGGCGGAGTTAGCGATGCCCTGCAGCACCTTCGGCGCTTGGGCCAATGATCCATCTAGGTTGAGCCGTACTTCAATGACCGTGGCATCTGCGCCGATCGCAGACTTCGGAAGAGCATAACAGTGGGCGATTTGATCGTGGAAGATCGCCCGCAGATCTGCACGCTTATCACCGGCGGAAACGCAAGCTGTCATGACCATGGCAATGAGCATGGCAAGACCTGTAGCAATGAAACCATTCATTGGCGGTGCCCCCTTCGCAGACAATAGGACCGCTCGCCTTCTTTCCGCAACTACATTTCATTTATCTATTCGTACGGGACTGAAGTACGTCGATGCAACATTGGGCAATGGGTGCTTCGTGTCGTTAATGTCTCCCCATACCCTTCCTTGGCGCAGTGAGCGACATCGTCAGACCTGCATATGGAAGGTGGAAAATTGAGAGTCATCGCATCAGATATCTGAATTGTCCGTCGAATAAACTTTAGAGCAATTTCCTATCCTATGAGTATGTCGCCCGCCCCTTCATGATGACTACCTCAAAGGCAATTCATTTCCCAAGAATAGCACACCCAAAATCTCTCAAAGATGGGTAAGCAGGCTTGCTTCCTTTTGAAACAAAGGATTATCTGCATGGCCTTGTTCATCAGTGCTTCGGATTTCGGCGCAAAAGCGAATGATGCATTAGACGATACCGCTGCCCTCAACGTCGCCGTCAAAGCGGCTCACGATGCCTATATCAAGAACCCCGCTGTGGGCCGTGTGACTGTCCTTCTGCCGACGGGCACCCTGCTCGTCAAAGGCAACGGCGACAAGAGCGACGGTGCGGTCGAACTGCTGTCCGGCACGGCCATGCAGGGTGCCGGCATGGGCCGGACGGTTCTTAAAGTGGCCGACGGCTGGGCGGGAGACATCACCGGCGTGGTGCGCACGCCGTTCGATGAGGTGACAAGCAATGTGGGCCTCTTCGATATCACCATCGACGGGAACCGCGATGCCACGACAGGCAAGATCGACGGCTTCTACACGGGCGTGCGACCTGGCAGCCCGCTACAGGACAGCGACATTCATGTCGCGCGCGTGGAGGTGATGGATTGCTCGGGCTACGGCTTCGACCCGCATGAGCAGACCCTCCGTCTGACCATCGAAAGCAGCGTGTCTCACGGCAACGGGCTCGATGGCTTCGTGGCGGATTACATCGTCAACGGCATCTACCGGAACAACATCGCCTACGGCAACGATCGACACGGCTTCAACATCACCACCACGACAACCGGGCTCCTCCTGCAGGACAACATCGCCTATGGCAACGGGTCGACAGGTGTGGTCGTGCAGCGCGGATCGGAGGCGATCCCGTGGCCGAGCAACGTCCAGATCGTCGGAGGCCAATACTACGGCAACGTCAAGGACGGAGTCCTGCTCAACATGGCCGCCAATGTCATTGTTGACGGCGCCATGATCTTCGGCAACCAGGGCAGTGGCGTTCGGATCGAAGGATCGACCGGGACCATTGTTCAAAACAGTCACATCTTCAACAACGCGCAGGCTGCGGACAACCAATTCGACGAGATCAGCATCCGCATGCGTCTCGATACGACCACCGGGCTGACCTACTACTCCACGAACACGCAGATCCTCAACAATACGATCTACTCCGACGGCGCGATCGATGCACGCTATGGAATCCGCGAGGAGCGGACGAACACCCTCGCCGGCGAGACGGGCATTCTACTGCTCGGCAATACGATCTACGGTGTGGATTCCGGCGTAATCTTCACCTCGAGACAGACTTGGATTGGGTCCGCCTCATCCAACTCGTTCAAGGGCACTGGACAGGATGAGGAACTGAGTGGCCGCTCCGGCAACGACACGATCCGGGGAATGGGCGGCAACGACCATGTCTTCGGAGATGGCGGCAACGACAAACTTTATGGGGATTCCGGCAGGGATTATGTCTTCGGCGGCAACGGTCACGACCGCCTCAACGGCGGCTTGAGCAACGACATTCTGAGCGGCGATGCCGGCCGCGACGTCTTCATCTTCAATACCAAGCTCGGGAGTTCGACGACGGATCGGAAGGTCAATTTCGACACGATCGCCAACTATTCCGTAAGGGACGATTCGATCTGGCTCGACAACGCCATTTTCCGGAAGATCGGACCAGGCTCGTCCGCCCATCCGACCAAGCTCAATGCGGAATTCTTCAACGCGGGAAACAGGCCAAAGGATCAGAACGACTACGTGCTCTACAACAAGAAGACCGGCGTTCTGTCATACGATTCCGATGGCTCTGGCTCACGCAAGCCGGTGGAATTTGCACAGATCAAGAAGGGCCTTGCCCTGACACATCACGATTTTTTCGTCGTCTGAGCACCTAGCGCATCGTTCGGTGCGGAAAAGTGGACCCGGTTTTCGCTGACGCGGCCCTTCGGGTCCGCAGCGAACGATGCGCTCTTCAAAGAGTGGAGCATCGGATTGAATCCCAAAAGTGGGTCCACTTTTGGGTCCGATGCTCTAAGCCCGTCAGGCCGCGATGACGATATTGCGGCCGCTGCGCTTCGCTTGATAGAGCGCCGCATCGGCACGCCGGAGCAGCGCCCCAGCATCGATGCCTGCTCCCGTGACGCAGCCGACGCTGACGGTCACGTTAGCCAGGCCACCGAGGGTGTTGGCTCCGGCCATGGAAAAGGCATGTCGGATCCGGTCCGCCAGGAGAGCCGCCTCGCGGGAATCCAGCGGCAGGATCGCGCCGAACTCCTCCCCGCCCAAACGACCGAAGGTTCGTTGCGGCAGATGGCTTGCCAGCACGTCTCCGAAGATCGTGAGAATGCGGTCGCCGGTATCGTGGCCGTAGCTATCGTTGATGGTCTTGAAGTTATCGAGGTCGAACAGCAGGCAGCTCGTCGGCCTGTTGCCGAGCCGGGCGAGGAGCTGAGAAGCGTTCTCCATGAAGGCGCGCCGATTGGGAACGCCGGTCAGAGGATCGACCAAGGCAGCCTGCTTATATTCGAACTCGACGCTCTCCTTGGCCATGGACAGAAACATGAAGGCCAAGGTCGGGCCGAACATGACCAGCACGAGCGCCATCGATGGCGACCAGCGGCTCGCGAAGGTATCGATCCAGGAGACCGAAGTCAGGGCGATCCCGAGCGTCCCACGGGACAAATTGAAAGCGGCAAGCCCCAGCAGAAGCACGACGGCCATACGCGAGGAGGCCAGCGGCCGCGAAGCATGGCGTCCGAGTTCCCAGGCCGAGAGGGACGAATAGACAAAGGTGATCGCCGACGCGAGAATCAGCCTATAGCCGTGCGAGCTATAGATGAATGGAAAAGCGCAGATCCAGACAGCTACCCCGGCAAGCATCGCCGTCAGGGGCGCAGATCGTCCGTTGAAGATCCTGCAGCCGGTGTACAGGACGCCATAACACAACAGGGCCAAGGCGTTCGCCACGAGCAGAATCGCATAAGCCGGTTGTCCCTGCGCAAGATTGGCCGATCCGATTCCCACGGCAATGAGCCAGAAGGCGCTGCCCCACCATGCCAAAGCCTTAACCGTGCGATTCAGCATCCAGGAGAAAAGCAACAAAGTTCCAAGCACTGCCGAGAGCAGTACGAAGGCAACGGTAAGCGTGGCAGGATCAAGGACCATCGAAGCGGCTGCCATGGGAGTTCGACCGGACAGTCGCAGAGGACCCCTACGACCCATTCCGCAGGGGAATGCATGCCTACGCTATCCCCCATCCGCTCCCCGATGTCCAGAACCCAACCCTGCGACGGATCGGGGCGGCGCTTTGAGCCAGGGCTCCGGAACGAAGACTTGACCGGGGCATTTTCCTAGCGAAGCACCGTAGAGGGAGACCTTCATGGGCATGTACCATCGTCATGGCGTCCAGAGCACCGCGGCCATCGCCGGCCACCCACTTCACCACATGCTGATCGTTTTCCCCGTCGCATTCCTGATCGGGGCTTTCGGAACCGATATCGCCTTCCTCGCGACCCAGGATGCGTTCTGGGCCCAGGTTTCCTACTGGCTCCTGATCGCAGGCATCGTTACCGCACTTATTGCCGCCATTCCCGGTATGATCGATTTCGTGACCATCGACCGGGTGCGCAACGTATGGGTCTCCTGGGCGCACATGGTCGCCAATCTCACGGTGGTCGCGTTGGCCCTTATCAATGTCGGCGTCCGCCTGGGCGATCCGGCTGCGGGGGTCCAGGGCTGGGGTATCTGGCTGTCAGGCATCCAGACGGCTCTCCTCCTGTTCAGCGGCTGGCTCGGTGGCGAGCTCGCTTACCGCTATGGCATCGGCGCCATCCGGGATTACAGCCCCAAGGCCGAGCAATTCCACGTGGAGGTGGACCGATCGGACGTTGCCGCATCCTATGGGCGGCGGACCGGATCGGGTGGCGTTTGAGTTCTGCAAGGCAATTACCTTGTCATTTTCGGGGCGAGGCCGCTAAACTCAAGCTTGCTATGAAGCATTGCGCCTTTGCCTTCGTTCTTTCCAGCCTTGCGCTGATCAGTCAGGCGCAGGCGGTCACCGCCTGCCCGCCTGGCTTTGCTATGCTTCAGGCCTCCGATACCTGCGTGCGCATCAGCGGTCGGGTGAGAGCGGAAACGCTGGTCGGCTCAACGCGCAACCGCTCCTCCGATGCCTACGGGACGCATGCGGGCGGTCGCGTGAAGCTCGACGTGAGGAAGCAGACGGAATACGGTCCCTTACGGGCCGTCATTTCCGCCGGGAATCTGGGGCGCTGATCCCGGAACCATTCACATCTCCTTCCGTTGGGCGGACAAGGGCTGAAAGCCTGCACTCCTCTCACGTCTGGCAAGGAGGCAAACATGCATGCTCATGAAATGATCAGCACCCATCCCCATGTGAAAGGCGACACCAACGACGCCCTGATCCGCTGCATCGAGGAATGCTTCGATTGCGCACAGGCCTGCACATCCTGCGCCGATGCATGCCTGGGCGAACCGATGGTTGCCCAGCTCACGCAATGTATCCGCCTCGATATGGATTGTGCCGATATATGCATGGCAACCGGAACGGTCGCCACGCGCCGAACCGGCTCCAATGAGGATGTCATTCGTCACATGCTCAATGCCTGCATGACCGCCTGTCGCCTTTGTGGAGACGAATGCGAACGCCATGCCAGCATGCATGAGCATTGCCGCGTCTGCGCCGAGGCCTGCCGCCGTTGCGAACAGGCCTGCCGACAGGCCATCGCCAGCATGAGCGCTCGCCACTAAGGTATCAATTGCCTCCGAAACTCATCCAAATCCAATCGGCGAGAAAAATAGAAGGGGCGCCAAAGGCGCCCTTTCCGTTTCAGTACCCGTAATCGTAATAGTCCTCACGATAATAGGTCCGCCTGGGTGCTTCATAGGTCCTGTAATAAGACCTATCATAGGTCCGGTATGTTGGCCGGGCCGTTGCAGCAAGCGCACCACCGATGATCGCACCGGTCACGCCGGCCGCGATGGCGGCATTGTTGTTGTTCCGTCTTTGAACGTAGTAGCGCTGGGCCTTGTGGCTTTTGTAATGGCCGTAGGCGTGGCCCTTGCCCTTGCCGGGGCGGGCATCCGCCGCGCCGCTGAAGGACGTCGCCGCCAAAAGCGCGACGCTGATCGTTACCAAAAGCTTTTTCATCCTCATACTCCTGAACGCGTCTTGAATCGGATGATCCGGAAAGGAGCCATCGATCTTGCCCCTTTCCCAACCACTGCCATTATTGGTTCGGGCTGCCGCCCTCCGAGGAGGAGCCGCGCTGCTGCAGACGCATGTTGATGGAGCCGCTGCCGGAGTTCGACGTGTTGCCGCCCGAGCCGCTGTTTACATCGGTTCGGCTGCGGGTCGAAACGCTGCCTGTCGTCTCAGGCGCGCTCGAGCGCGTCCGGCTCGTCGAAACATTCACGTCATTGGAGCGGCGCTGCTCCACCGACACGCCGACGCTTGGCGAGGTATCCCGAGTTCGGCGAATTGTCGTGCGGCTTCGCACCGATACGCTCGGCTCATTGACTTCCTCATAGCGACGCACGGTCCGGCGACGAACCTCCACCGGTTCCTCGACCACCTGATAGCGGCGCTTCTTCGTCACGACCTTGTTGGACCGCTTGGTCTTCTTCACCGCCACCTTCTTGGCGGGCTTCTTCTTCACAACGGTGCGGCGAATCTCAGTGTCGGGCTCCTCATAGGTGGTCACGCTGCGGCGGCGGGTCACCGAGACGCTCGGTTCCTCGACTTCGCGGATCGTGCGGGAGCGGACGGACACGCCGGAGCGCTCACGGGTCTCGACACCGACGCGCGTACCCGTTTCCTGACGATTGCGGACGTTAATTTGCGCGCCGGACGACTCGCCGCGCGTTGCACCTGTGGTCTCGGTCTGTGTCCGGCTGCTGCTGCCGGTCTGATTGCGCAGCAGCGTGTTCGAATCCGAAGACGATTGCGATGTCGTGTTGGTATTGGTGTTCGTCTGAGTCGATGTTTGGGCATAGGCCGCGCTGCTCAACAAGAGAAGGGCGGCGCCAAGAGCAATCTTTCTCATGGAACCATCTCCAAAAAAGTAAAGGTGCGGGATGAACGCCGGCCTTTGGAGACTGTTCCGAATAACTTTAAGTAACAGATCTTACATGGGAAGCTCTGAGCCAAGATGAACATTTGTTCAAAATTCGAAACTGTCATAATGAGGCGAGCAGAAGTGCCAGCATAATAACTTCAACCAAATCTTTACCATAACCATGAACGTCGAACTTCATGTCCATACAGCTTAAGTTCACGTTTAACGCTCTAGCTTAGCGCTATCGATCGTTCATCGGGAATAGCGCAGCCATGGCAGTTTTTCAGGCTTTCAACGCAGCGGGTGTAGGCTTCAACATGTCCAGCACCAGCAGTTCGGGCTGGGCATTCATAGGAGCCAGCCCATCGGTCACGACAGACCTCGTCTATGATGACGGAAAGGTCGCCGAGTACGAAGTCTATGGCAGCGCCCTGGTGGACTACTTCACCGCCTGGTACTGGAGCGACGACTACACCGTCATCATCGACGATCTGCTCTACGAGAATGACGGCGAAGACGTTCTCTCCATCCGGGGCCTCGATCTTTACACGACGGTCGACGAGCTTCAGGGCTATGCCTGGTACGTGACCCTCAACAGAAGGCACGACACCTTCTACGGAAACGATTACGACGACATCATCCGCGGCGGAGCGGGCAACGACACCGTCTATTCCTATGATGGCGACGACATCGTTTACGGCGACAGCGGTGCGGACAAGCTCTACGGGCTCTGGGGCGACGACGATCTGTATGGAGGCACGGGCCGCGACATCCTGAGCGGAGGTGCCGGCAGCGATTACCTGAGCGGTGGAGCTGACAGCGACCAGCTGACCGGCGGCTCCGGCAAGGATTACTTCGTCTTCGATGCGAGATCGTCCAGGACCAATGTGGACCGGATCATCGATTTCCGGCCCGTCGATGATACGATCATGCTCGACAATGCGGTTTTCACACGAGTCGGGCGTGACGGCTGGCTGGCGAGCGGGGTCTTCACCACCGGTTCAGGCGCCCGGGATTCCTCTGATCGGATCATCTACAGCAAGCAGAGCGGCGCCCTTCTCTACGATGCCGACGGCGTCGGAGGCGTCGCGGCCGTGAAATTCGCCCAGCTGAGCACCGGGCTGACCCTCACCAAGGCGGACTTCTTCGTGCTCTAGCGCATCGTGCGGACCCGGAGGGCTACGCCAGTGAAAAGTGGATCCGATTTTCCGCGAGAACGATGCGCCACTTATAGAAGTTATAGAAGGGAGCCTCCGCTCCTCAGGGCGGCCCTGTTTTCAGGGCCGTTTTCTATTTCTGACCCCAAAATCTCCAACGGCAAGCCATTCCCGACCTGCAGCACAATTAACGTGGCATTAGGACGTTATGCTACCAAAGCATAACAGACCTACATTATTACCACTCCTCTTCGGCGCCGCACATGCGTATATACCGCACTGCAAACGCAAGAACAAAGGCACCGGTCAACACCGGCCGGCAACTGAATAGGAGTTCCCAATGTTCGTTTCTTACATCCTCTCTAAAGTCCGCGCTTATCTGCGTTATCGCGAGACTGTCCGTGAGCTGTCGCTGCTTTCGGACCGCGAGCTCGACGATCTCGGCATCTCCCGGTTCCAGATCGAGAGCATTGCTCGCCAGAACGCTTTCGCGTAAAACTTCGCTGCATCGCAGCAAAAGGCCCTAGCCCGCCTCTGGCGGGCTTTCGCTTTTCTAGGGCGGGGTCAGCGCCCGCCCGAGACCGGAATATTGGCGCCAGTGATGTAAGATGCGGCATCCGACATCAGAAACAGCACTGCCTCGGCAATTTCCTCGGGCTCTCCGATCCGGTTCAGCGGAATGAAGGGACGCAGCCTCTCCAAGCGGCCGGCATCCTGGGTGCTCCGCTCGTGGATGTCGGTTTTCGTCATGCCAGGCGACACGGCATTGACCCGGACACCTTCGCCTGCAAGCTCCTTCGCCAATCCGACGGTCAGAGAGTCGACGGCCCCTTTCGACGCGGCGTACCAGACATACTCGTTCGGGCTCCCCAGGGCCGCGGCAACGGACGAGATGTTGACGATGGTTCCGCCCTGTCCGCCATGGCTTGTGGACAGACGCCTCGCAGCCTCCCGGGCCACCCAGATCGCTCCCAGCACATTGATATCGATGCAGGCCCGAATGGTTTCTGAAGAAGCCTGATCCAGCTTGCTGGATTTGCCCGTGATCCCGGCATTGTTGACCACATGCGAGATCGGTCCGAGCGCAGCTTCCGCCTCGTCGAACATACGCATGATATCGGCCTCGATAGCGACATCGCCCTGGCACGCGACGGCAGCAGCCCCGGACGCCCGGCAGGCGGAAAGGACCTGATCGGCAGCCTCGCGCTCGGATCGATAGGTAATGGCGACATCGTAGCCGCGCGCTGCCGCGAGCTGCGCCAAAGCAGCCCCTATGCCGCGGCTACCACCTGTAATAAGGACGACGGGACGCCTGGATTGCATGGCGTTCAAAGCCTTTCCAAAACTCAACCAGCTCAGCTTGACCAGGGCTCCCGAGGGAGTCAACAAAGCCGCTCGGGAGAATGAATATGAGCACCATCGAACCCATCCATGTCATCGGCGGCGGCCTCGCTGGTTCAGAAGCAACCTGGCAGATCGCCCAGGCCGGTGTGCCCGTCATCCTCCACGAGATGCGTCCTGTGCGCGGCACCGACGCGCACAAAACGGAAGGTCTCGCCGAGCTCGTCTGCTCGAATTCCTTCCGCTCGGACGATGCAGAAACCAACGCGGTCGGCCTGCTCCATCAGGAGATGCGAAGCCTCGGTTCACTCATCATGGCGAAAGGCGACGCCAATCAGGTGCCCGCAGGCGGCGCGCTGGCAGTCGATCGCGAGGGCTTTTCTGACGCTGTGACGGCGGCGCTTGAGGCGCATCCGCTCGTCACCATCGAGCGTGGCGAAATCGCTGGTCTGCCGCCGGAGGATTGGTCCTCCGTCATCGTCGCCACCGGCCCCCTCACCTCACCGGCTTTGGCCGAGGCGATCCTTCAGCTGACGGGCGAGACGTCGCTCGCCTTCTTCGACGCCATCGCGCCCATCGTCTATCGCGAGTCCATCAACATGGACGTGGCCTGGTTCCAGTCGCGCTACGACAAGGTCGGGCCGGGCGGCACGGGCAAGGACTATATCAACTGCCCGATGACCAAGGAGCAGTATGACGCCTTCATCGATGCCTTGCTCGCTGGCGACAAGACCGAGTTCAAGGAATGGGAGGCCAACACCCCCTATTTCGACGGCTGCCTGCCCATCGAGGTCATGGCCGAGCGCGGCCGCGAGACCCTGCGCCACGGACCGATGAAGCCGGTCGGTCTCACCGATCCGCGCAACCCGGACAAGAAGCCCTACGCCATCGTGCAGCTGCGCCAGGACAATGCGCTCGGCACTCTTTTCAACATGGTCGGTTTCCAGACCAAGCTGAAATACGGCGCACAGACCGGCATCCTGCGCATGATCCCGGGCCTGGAGAATGCCGAGTTCGCGCGTCTCGGCGGCATCCATCGCAACACCTATCTCAACTCGCCCAAGCTCCTCGATCCGACCCTGCGCCTGAAGGCCATGCCGCGCCTGCGCTTTGCAGGTCAGATCACCGGCTGCGAAGGCTATGTGGAGAGCGCCGCCGTCGGCCTCATGACCGGCCGCTTCGCCGCCGCCGAACGTTTGGGCCAGCCGATCCAGCCGTTGCCGCATACCACGGCGCTCGGCGCGCTCATTAACCACATCACCGGCGGGCATATCGAGACCATCGACGAGGGGCCACGCTCCTTCCAGCCGATGAACATCAATTTCGGCCTGTTCCCGCCGCTGGCCCAAGCTCCGAAGGCCGAAGACGGCAAGCGTCTGCGTGGCCCGGCCAAGGCCATCGCCAGAAAAAAGGCGCTGACGGATCGCGCGCGCGCGGATCTGGTGGCTTGGATGTCAGGCGGGGAACTTCCGGCAGCGGCGGAGTAATACCCACTGTCATCCCAGACGCCGTCAGGCGATCCGGGATCGGACGCAGGACAAGCGCCAAAACCTCAACCTGTCATCCCCGCGCAGGCGGGGATCCATAAACACGACGCTTCAGGACAGGGCGGCAGCGGCACACCTTGTTCTGCATCGTCAGCGGATATGGATCCCGGGCTCCGCTGCGCGGCCCCGGGATGACAGTGTTCTATTCTGAAAACGATCCCGGATCTGCGCTACGCTTCGTCCGGGATGACGTGGAAGATACTGCGCTCTCTAAAACGGCCCGCGCCAGAGCGCCCAGATCCGCCGCCATTGCGGCAGGTCCACGACGGTGTGGAACGGATCGTAGTCCCGCCGCTCCATCGTCTTGAGATAAGGCTCCACCAGCGCAAGCGGCTGGAAGGCTGGCTTCGCCGCATCAGGAATGGTCGTTCGCAAGGTGCGTGCCTGTTCGACGTGCCTGCGGGCGGCGGCGCGCAGATCGGCCAGCGCACCTTTCAGTCCCGGCCCGCCGCGTCCGGTCACGATATCCTCGCGCACCACTCCATGACGCGTCAGGATGTCGGCAGGCACATAGACCTGCCCCTGCCGCGCATGATGCGGGAAAGCGCGCAGCAGACCCGTGATCGCGTAAGCCACACCTGCATGGCCGGCAGCATCCGCCGTGCCAGGATTGGTGCCATTGGCGAGGATGAGGCTCGAAAGCTGGATCAGGCTCGACGAGGTCTCGCCGCAATAGCCTTCCAAGTCGTTCAGGCTCGGCATCGGATCGTCATAGAGATCGAAGATCCGGGCATCGATCAGGTCGACGAAGGATTGTCGGGGCAGGCGGAACTGCACGATGGTGTCGTCGAGCGCTGCCGCCACGGGGTTGGCGCGCACATCGCCCCGCGCCTCACCCTGCAGAGCATCCCGCCACCATTGCAGGCGGATCTCGCCGACGAGCGCTTCGCGCACCGCCTCGCGAACGCGGGCAACCTCGAAATTGAAGGCATAGAGCGCGTGAAGGTGCGGGCGCTTGTCGGCGGGCGCAAAGAGGCTCGCCCAGTAACGGTCCGGATCGGCCTCGCGCACGAGGGCTTCGCAATGGGCGAAGTTGGAGATTGCCTGTGGTGCCATCTTAGGGAACGGCGATCAGGGCGGCGCCGACCTTGCGGTTCTCGGCGAGCAGGATGTTGTACGTGCGAGCGGCCGCTCCTGTCTGCATCACGTCGAGACTGATCCCCGCGTCGCGAAAGCGCGCGCGAAACGCGGCCGGAAAGGCCACGATATCCGTTCCCGTTCCGAAGAGCAGCAATTCCAGCTCGTTGCTTTCGGCAAAGATGGGATCGAGCGCCTCATCCGTCAGCTCGGCCACGGAGTTGATGGGCCAAGCCCTGATCCCCGACGGGAGAGCCAGCAGCGAGCCGCGATGGGACATGTCCGCGAAGCGGAAGCCGCCATTGCCATAGGCATCGAACGGATAGCGCCCGGGCAGGAAGCCATCATAGAGGCGACCATTGTTCATGGT
The DNA here is from genome assembly GCF_016864375.1 of Microvirga sp. VF16. Lineage (GTDB taxonomy): Bacteria > Pseudomonadota > Alphaproteobacteria > Rhizobiales > Beijerinckiaceae > Microvirga. The sequence goes on from NZ_CP069354.1 coordinate 3,488,462, forward strand.
CTTACTCCGCTGCGGCGGCCCTGCTCTCCGGCACCTTGACGGTCTCCGACCCGCGCAAGCCGATATAGATCAGCATGGGAGACGAAATGCAGATGGCCGAATACGTACAGATGACGACGCCATAGAGCATGACCTGCGCGAAGCCCTGGATCGCCTGGCCTCCGAAGAGCACCAGCGCCAGAAGCGAGAGCGCAGTCGTCGCCGCCGTCATCACCGTTCGGGACATGGTGTGGTTGATCGACAGGTTCAACAGCTCCTCGGCCGGCATCGTCTTGTAGCGGCGCATCAGCTCGCGGGTTCGGTCGAACACCACCACCGTTTCGTTGAGCGAATAGCCCACGATGGTCAGGATCGCCGCAATCGAGGTCATGTTGAACTCATGCCGTGTGATCACGAAGAAGCCGATGGTCAGCACGATGTCGTGGAGCGTGCCGATGATGGACGCAACCGCCAGCTCACGCTCGAAGCGGAACCAGAGATAGAACAGCACCGCGATGACCGAGAGCACGACGCCGATGGTGCCGGACTGAACGAGTTCGCCCGAAACACGCGGACCCACCGTCTCGACGCGGCGGAATTCGTAATCCGCACCGAAGGTGTCGCGCGCCTTCTGCACCACGGCCGTCTGCGCAGCCTCGCCGCCCGACTGGATCGGGAAACGCAGCGAGACCTCGCCAGCGGTGCCGAATTCCTGCACCTCCACGTCGCCGAAACCGAAACCTTCGGCCGTCTGGCGGATCTGGCCGACATTGGCCTGACCGGACTTGGCCTGGATCTCCATGAGCGTGCCACCCCGGAAATCGATACCGAAGTTGAGGCCGCCGCTGAAGAGCATCAACGCCGTCAGAATCGAGATGAGAGCCGACAGCGGGAACGAGAAGCGCCGGAAGCGCATGAAGTCGAAGTGTGAGTTTTCGGGCCAGAGGCGAACGAGGCGCACGATACGCACTCCTTAGAACGGAAGAGCTTTGGGACGCATCCAGTGATACCAGAGCGCAATCATCATGCGCGTCAGGGTCACGGCGGTGAGAACCGTCGTCAGGATGCCGAGGATAAACACGACGGCGAAGCCGCGCACCGGACCGGAGCCGAGGAAGAACAGGATCACGGCCGCGATCGCCATGGTGCTGTTGGAATCGACGATGGTTGCGAAGGCCCGGTCGAAGCCCGCCTGGATGGCCGAGACGATCGACCTTCCTGCATGCGCTTCTTCGCGGATGCGTTCATAGATCAGCACGTTCGAGTCGACCGCCGTGCCGATGGTCAGAACGATACCGGCAATGCCCGGCAGCGTGAGTGTGGCTTCCAGCACCGACATGAGGCCGAAGATGAGGCCCACATGAACGAGGAGCGCGATATTCGCGAAGAGACCGAAGAGACCATAGGTCGCGAACATGAAGATGATCACGAAGATGCCTGCCACATAGGTCGCCATCTTGCCGGCCTCGATCGAGTCACGTCCGAGACCCGGGCCCACGGTGCGTTCTTCGACGATGGTGAGCTTGGCGGGCAGAGCACCGGAGCGGAGCAGAACGGCGAGGTTGTTGACCTGCTCCACGGTGAAGCTGCCGGAGATCTGGCCTGCGCCACCGGTAATCGGCGACTGGATCGTCGGTGCGGAGATCACCCGGTTGTCGAGCACGATGGCGAGCTGGCGTCCGAGATTTTCCGTTGTCGCCTGTCCGAAGCGCTGCGCGCCACGGATGTTGAAGCGGAAATTGACGATGGGCTGGTTGGTCTGCTGGTCGAAGGCCGGCTGAGCGTCGGTCAGGTCGCCGCCCTCGGCGATCACCCGGCGCTCGACCGGAACGCGCTGGCCGCCCGCATCCTCCATGGGAAGCATGTCGACATCGGTTGCCCCAGGTTGCGCGAGCAGGCGGAACTCGAGATTGCCGGTCTCGCCCAGGAGCGCCTTCAGCTGCTGCGGGTCCTGCAGGCCCGGAACCTGAACCAGAACGCGGTCGGCACCCTGGCGTTGGATGCTGGGCTCCGTGGTGCCGGTGGCGTCCACGCGGCGACGGATGACTTCGATGGACTGATCGACGGCGCGGCGCACGCGCTCGTTGATGCCGGCCTCCGTATAGGTCAGCGTAATCACGCCATCCGGGGTCGTGTTGATCTCGATGGAATTGCCGCCGGCCTGGCCCAACATGGCATTGCCGATGGGCTGCGCCAGTTCGCGCAGGCGCGGCATCAGCCGGTCGCGGTCTGCCGCATCCGGAACGCGGATCTGGACGCCGCGGGGAACGGTCTGAATGCCGTTCTGGGACGAGACGCGGGTGTCGCGCAGGATGCGGCGGACGTCATCGCGGAGAATCGTGATCTGTCCACGCAGCAGATCCTGGCTGTCGACCTCGAGGAGGACGTGGGAGCCGCCCTGCAGATCGAGGCCCAGCACGATGGCGCGGGACGGGACGAGCCAGGACGGCACCCAGCTCGGGATGGCATTCAAATAGGCCTGACGCTGCTCGCGATTCATCGTGCTCGGAACCGCAAGAAGCAGGCCGATCACAATGATCGCCACGGTGGCGATGATCTTCGACCTCGAGAAGCGCAGCATCGTCAGCTCAACCTTTCTCACACACCCTGCCGCATCGATCTGCGGCGAACCGGCCCTTTCGCAGATGGGAAGGGCCGGCTTCTTTTCACATCAGGCCTTGACCGGCTCGCTCTTGGAGCGAACTTCAGAGATCATGGCCCGAGCCACCTTCACCTTCACGCCTTCGGCAATCTCGACCTCGACATCAGCCGAATCCTCGACGACCTTCGTCACCTTGCCGATGATGCCGCCGGAGGTGACCACCGTGTCACCGCGGCGCACGTTCTTGATCATCTCCTGATGGGCCTTCACCCGGCGCTGCTGAGGCCGGATGATCAGGAACCACATGATGACGAATATGAGGATGAACGGGACGAATTGAAGGATCATCTCCATTCCGCCCCCCGCGGGGGCCCCTTGTGCGAAGGCAGGTGTGATGAACAAGCGGCTCTCCATGGATAAAGGCGCGTGGCAGGCACATTTTGGGCCCACCCGCGCCAGACGGGATTACAAAGCGTGGCGGACTATACCCATCGACTCGCCGAAATCAATGAAGTTGAAGGCCTTTCCCAAGGCTCCTTCCATGGACCCTTTGACGCTTTTTGCGCTAAGCAGTCCCCTCACCCACCTTGGATGGTTCTGACTCAAGATGCCTGCAGACCTGAACTCCCCTGAATCCCTGGCGCTTTTGACGCGCATTGCCGATGCCCTGGAGCGCCTTACGCCCGCCGGCACCGCTCACGCCGATGTTACGGCGGCCGACGCCTTCGTCTGGCAGGCGGCGGGGCGCAGGCTCTCTCCCGTGCCGAAGGTGAACCGGGTCGAGATGAGCCTTTTGCGTGGCATCGACCGGGTTCGGGATCAGTTGGCTGAGAACACCCAGCGCTTCGCCAGGGGCCTGCCGGCCAACAATGCGCTTCTCTGGGGAGCCCGGGGTATGGGCAAGTCGTCCCTGGTCAAGGCGGTTCATGCCGAGATCAACTTCGCCAAACCTAGCGATTCGCTCCCCCTCAAACTGATCGAGATCCACCGGGAGGACATCGAGACCCTTCCCGATCTCATGAGCCTCCTGCGCCCTGATCCGCACCGCTTCATCGTCTTCTGCGACGATCTCTCCTTCGATGCGGACGATACTTCGTACAAGTCGCTCAAAGCCGTGCTGGAGGGCGGGATCGAGGGTCGCCCCGACAACGTGATCTTCTACGCTACTTCCAACCGCCGTCACCTGCTGCCGCGGGACATGATGGAAAACGAGCGCTCCACCGCCATCAATCCGGGCGAGGCCGTCGAGGAGAAGGTCTCGCTATCGGACCGCTTCGGCCTCTGGCTGGGTTTCCACAAATGCAGCCAGGACGAGTATCTCGACATGGTCTTCGGCTATGTCGATCATCTCGGCCTGCAGGCGGACCGTGACGCTATTCGCGCCGAGGCCCTGGAATGGGCGACCACCCGGGGCGCGCGCTCCGGACGCACGGCGTGGCAGTTCATCCAGGATTTGGCCGGGCGGCTGGGCACGGCAATATAAGAGGGGCCACCGCCATGCGGGTCAAACGGATCGTCGCGAATATCCAGGCGTCCGATCTGGCGGCGGCCAAGCGCTTCTACGAGGACGCCCTCGGACTTGAGGTCCTCATGGACCTGGATTGGATTGTAACCTACGGCAGTGGCGAAAAGGCACTCGCGCAGATCAGCGTGGCGACTCAGGGTGGTTCGGATACGCCGCTGCCGGATCTCTCCATCGAAGTGGACGATCTCGACGCGGCCCTCCTGCGCATGAAGAATGCCGGCTTTCCCATTCTTTACGGTCCGGCCGACGAACCCTGGGGCGTGCGTCGGTTTTATGTCCGGGACCCGTTCGGCAAGCTGGTCAACATTCTTGCTCACGCTCCCCATGAAGAAAGGGACGGTGGCTGAGCTCCACCGTCCCCTCATTCGACCGGCCTCGAAGGCCGAGGACCGATCTAAACCGATTGCTTGATCAGCCGCCGAGATGCTTCAGCGGATCGACGGGCTGCGCACCCTTGCGGATCTCGAAGTGCAGCTGCGGCGAGGTCACGTTGCCGGTCTGGCCGGAGGTCGCGATCACCTGACCGCGCTTCACCTGCTCGCCGCGCTTCACACTGAGCGAGCCGTTATGGGCATAAGCCGAGACGAAGCCGTTCTCGTGTTTGATCAGGACGAGATTGCCGTAGCCCTTCACCTCGCTGCCCGCGTAGGTCACGGTGCCAGCCTCGGCAGCCTTGACCGGCGTACCTTCGGGGACGGCGATGTTGATGCCCTCGTTGCCGCCATTGGCGCCAAAACCGGCAATGACACGGCCACGGGCCGGCCAGCGGAAGTCGCCAGTGACGCTGGCGGTCTGCTCGGGCTCCTGCACAGGGGCCTTCGCGGCCTCCTGCGGAACCGGAGCAACCGGCTGAACAGCCGCTGCAGGCTTCACGGGCTCAGGCTGGGTGAGAGCGGCCACCTTGGATTGCTCGACGACAGGCTTCGGCGCGGACACCAGAGGCTTCGCCGCAGAGACCAGCGGCTCGTTCGTTGCCGATGCGACCTGCATCGGCGCGGACTTGGCGGGAGCCGGAGCGACCGGAGCCTGCGCCGTCGCAGTCATGCCGGGACGAACGCGCTTAGCCGGCTCGGTGGCGGCAACCGGCGTGGTGGCGGCAGGCACTTTCGAGGTATCGACGAGACGGAACTTCGGCTGGGTGGCCGGCTGCGCGGCAACCGATTGAGCAACCGGCATGGGGCGCGGCTGGATCGGCGTGGGAGCGGAGGCGATGCGAGCAGGCTGCGACAACGGCTGGGACTGCACGGGGGGCAGAGCTTGTGCCTGAACCGAAGGTGTCGGCATCGGAGCCGCGGAATAGGACGGGTAGCTTTGGGGCTGCGACGGGGCCGAGGCGGTCGTATCCATGCGCTCGCTGGTAGCGAAGGGATTGGAGAACGGGTTCTCGGCGAACCTCGCACTGTCGGTACTGCAAGCCGCCGCCGCACTGCCGATCACACCCACCAGAGCGATCCGCGACACCGCAACCCAATGCCCAGAACACACACGCAACCGCATCACTCAACCCCAACCGAACGCAACTCGATGAAGCCATTAAAAGCCTGTTCAGGTTAAGCAACGGTTGACGCTAGGCAGATTGTCGTAACCTTGTCCGAAAATTTTTCGATCCGGTCAGAGCATCGGACCCAAAAGTGGATTTGCACTTTTGGGTCCGATGCTCATTCTCTAGCTGGCGCATCTTCGGTACGACCCGAAGGGCCGCGTCAGCGAATAACCGGGATCCACTTTTTCGCCCGATGCGCTAAAGAGTTGCCGCGACGCCGGTGACGAGAGGCGAAATGCGCAAGGGCGCGCCGACCGATTGCGTCAACTCACCGTCGGCATTGCGTTCCATCCGCACGAGGTGAGGCACGCCCTCGATTGTGAGCGCCCCGATCAAACGGCTACCTGGCCCGAGGAGCGACATCACCGCCTCCGGGATCTCTGGACGGGCGCCATTGAGCAGGATGCGGTCGAAGCGGTCGCGCACACGAACGGCAAGGCCGTCGCCCACCTCCAGGCGGACTTTGCCGGCCTCCACGATCTTGAGATGCTGCGCCGCGCTTTCCGCGAGCGTGTTGAAGCGCTCGACGCTCGTCACCTCCGCGCCGAGCCGTGCCAGAAGCGCCGTCACATAGCCGCTGCCGGTGCCGACCTCGAGGACGCGTTGGCCGGATTGCACGCTGAGGGCAAGCAGCATGGCCGCGACCGTGGCAGGTCCCGTCATGGTCTGACCGCAGGGCAGCGGCAGGGCGACATCAGTACGGGCGAGATCGGTGAAGCGGCGCGGCGCAAAAACTTCGCGCGGCACGAGTTCCATGGCGCGAAGGAGAGCCGTGTCGCGGATGCCTTTGGCGCGCAAGGACAGGATGAAGGACGCAGCACCGATCGCCTCCTGCTCGTCGCGGGCTTCCGCTTCAGGCAGGAAAGGCATGTCCTGGTTCATCGTGCCCGCACTTTCATCAGCCGAAGGCCTGCGCGTAACGCGTCAGGGTCGGCTCGTCCGTCATGTCGATGCGAAGCGGTGTGACGGCAATGCGCCGGTTGGCGATGGCCCAGAGATCCGTGCCGTTGCCGGGCGTGAAGGGACGGCGCTCGAAGGCAATCCAGAAATAGGGATTGCCGCGCCCGTCCCGGCGCTCGTCGAGGCGCAGAAGCTCCTGCGTGCGCTGGCCTTGGTTGACGAGAGCCGTGCCCTCGACTTCCTCCGGCTCGCAATCCGGAAAGTTCACGTTGACGAGGATGCCCTTGTCGACACCTGCCTCGAGAATCTTGCGCACGACCTTGGGACCATGATGCTCTGAGCATTGCCAGCGCGGCGCATTGCGCGTGCCCGGGCCATAGGCCTGCGAGAGCGCGATGGAAGGAATCCCCAAAATCGTGCCTTCGATGGCGCCTGCCACCGTGCCGGAATAGGTCACGTCCTCCGCCACGTTCTGCCCGCGATTGACGCCGGAGAGAATGAGATCGGGCTTGGTGTCCTGCATGAGATGGCGCACGCCCATGATCACGCAATCGGTCGGCGTGCCCTTCACGGCAAAATGCCGATTGGAAATTTCGCGCAGGCGCAGTGGGTCGTTGAGAGACAGCGAGTGCGCAACGCCGCTCTGATCGGTCTCCGGCGCGACCACCCACACATCGTCAGACAGGGCGCGGGCGATGGACTCCAGGGTCTTCAACCCTGGAGCATGAATGCCGTCGTCGTTGGTGCAGAGAATGCGCATGTCAGGCCTGACGTTCGATGCGTGTCATGCCGCCCATATAGGGCTGGAGCACCGACGGGATTGTGACGCTGCCGTCCTCGTTCTGGTAATTCTCCAGAACGGCCACGAGCGTGCGGCCGACCGCAAGGCCCGAGCCGTTGAGCGTGTGCACGAAACGCGGCTGCTTCTCGCCCGCGGCACGATAGCGCGCATTCATGCGGCGGGCCTGGAAATCGGAGCAGACCGAGCAGCTCGAAATCTCGCGATACATCCCCTGCCCCGGCAGCCAGACCTCGATGTCGTAGGTCTTGGTCGAGGAGAAGCCCATATCGCCGGTGCAGAGCGTCATGGTGCGGAACGGCAGCTCGAGTTTCTTGAGTACGTTCTCCGCGCTCGTGAGCATGCGTTCGTGCTCGTCGGTCGAGGTCTCCGGCGTGGTGATTGAGACAAGCTCGCATTTCACGAACTGGTGCTGACGGATCATGCCGCGCGTGTCGCGGCCCGCGGAACCGGCCTCGGCGCGGAAGCTCGGCGTGAGCGCAGTGAAACGCAGGGGCAGTTCCTCCTCGGAGAGGATCTGCTCGCGCACGAGATTGGTGAGCGTCACTTCCGCCGTCGGGATCATGCCATAACGGGTGTCCTTGATCATCTTGGCGATCGCGTCGCGCGGCTGGCCTTCGAGAGCCGCAGCAACGACCTGCTCGAGCGAGTTGCCGGGAAAGGCCCAGAACTGATCGTCCTCGAACTTCGGCAGTTGCGCCGTGCCAAACATGGCATCGTCACGCACCAGCAACGGCGGATTCACTTCCGTGTAGCCATGCTCGTTGACATGCAGGTCGATCATGAACTGCCCGAGCGCGCGCTCAAGACGAGCCAAGCCGCCTTTCAGCACGACGAAGCGCGAGCCGGAGAGTTTTGCCGCCGTCTCGAAATCCATAAGATCAAGAGCTTCGCCGAGCTCGAAATGCTGCTTGGCGCTGTTAAGCGTGCGCGGCGTGCCGAAGCGGTGACGCTCCACGTTGCCATGCTCGTCGGTACCCACCGGCACATCGTCCTTGGGGATGTTCGGGATCGCCGCAAGCGCATCGAACAGGGCCTTCTCGGCACTCCGCTCGGCCTCCTCCAGCTCCGGCATCGTATCCTTGATCCGGGCCACTTCGGCCATCAGCTCCTGGGCCCTCGCCTCGTCCTTCTTGGCTTTCGCCTGGCCGATCTCCTTGGACATCGCGTTTCGGCGCTCGGTTGCGGCCTGCAGGGCGGAGATGGCGGCCTTGCGCTTGTCATCGAGGGAGATCAGGTGCGCTGACAGGGGCCCCATGCCCCGGTTCCGGAGGCCTTGATCGAAAGCCGCGGGATTCTCGCGGATGGAACGGATATCGTGCATGGGATGAGGACCTGCTTCGTCAAGCGGCCCTGCCCTTTCGACAAGACCGCCCCTTCAACTCTTGCCGAGGATGGCGGTCGATGGAGAGGCCTTTCGAGGCCTATCCCTCTGCCGCGCGCGCGGCCTCGGCTTCCGCACGCTTCTTCTCGACCATGCGGACGGAGAAGATGGATGCCTCGTAAAGAAGCAAGGTGGGGACCGCAAGGGCGAACTGGCTGATCACGTCCGGCGGGGTGAGAACGGCCGCGATCACAAAGACGACGACGATGGCGTAGCGACGCTTGTCCTTCAGGAACTGCGAATCGATGATCCCGGCTCGGGCGAGAAGGGTCAGGACGACGGGCAGCTGGAAGCAGATGCCGAAGGCGAAGATCAGGGTCATGATCAGCGACAGATACTCGCTGACCTTGGGCAGAAACTCGATGGCAGGGCTCGTATCCGTCGCCAGTTGCTGCATGCCCACGGAGAAGCGCATGAGCAGCGGCATGGCGATGAAATAGACGCAGGCCGCACCGATGACGAACAGGACCGGCGTGGCGACGAGGTACGGCACGAAGGCCCGGCGCTCGTTCTTGTAGAGGCCCGGCGCCACGAACTTGTAGATCTGAATGGCGATGATCGGGAAAGCCAGGAAGCCTGCGCCGAAAGCCGCGACCTGGATCTGCGTGAACAGATACTCGAGGCCGTGGGTATAGACGAGATGCGCCCTGTCCGGCGAGCCGACAGCGAGGACGTAGGGCCAGACGAGCGCATTGTAGATGTACTTTGCGCCTGCAAAGCAGATGAAAAACATGGCCACGAACGCAACCAGCGCCTTGATCAGGCGCGAGCGCAACTCGGTCAGATGCTCGATCAGAGGCGCGCGCGAAGCTTCGACCTCATCCTCTTCAATGGCGGTGGTCATCCGGCTTTCGCGTCCGATTTTTCTGAAAGTTGTTCGGCAAGGGCTGCCTGCTGGGCCTCGTACTCGGCTTCGCGCCGCAAGGATTCGGCGATCTCCTTGGCGGGATCAACCGTGGGCGGAGGCGGCAGATCGATCAACGGATCGGCGGGAACCGGTGCCCGCCCTTCCACGACTGCCTGAACCGAGGCATCGGAGGTGATTTGAGCAGGCGTTTCCGGATCGGGTGACGATTGATCGGTCGTCACCAGGGCGACCTCCTGCACGGTCTCGGTCTCAGAGGCCTTCTCGGGAGGAGCCGACACAGGCGCCTCGATCGAAGTCTTCAACTCGTCGCGGATCGTCTGGATCGGGTTGAAGCTCGTATTGGTCGCCGACGAGACGGAATCATTCACGCCCTGGAGCTGCTTCTTGACCTCGTCGAGCTCGGCTTCCCGCATGGCCTCGTTGAACTGGCCCTGAAACTCCGCCGCCATGCGGCGAAGCTTGCTCGTCATTTGCCCGACCGTCCGCAGCGCCTTCGGCAGATCCTTCGGGCCGATCACGATCAGCGCGACGGCGCCGATCACCATGATCTCACCCCAGCTCATGTCCAACATGACGTGGCCTCGAACCTGCCCCTTAGGTACTCACGCGTACTGACACGCCGCTGTGAAGCGACGGCGCACGAAGCTTAGCCGACCTTGTGGTCCGTCGTCGCAGTGCTCGTCGGAGCACCGGCCTGATGGTCGATGGTGCGGACCGGCTCGGACGGCTGAGCGGGCTTTGCCGGGGTATCGTCCTCGGACATGCCCTTCTTGAAGGCTTTGATGCCCTTCGCGACATCGCCCATCATATCGGAGATCTTGCCGCGTCCGAACAGAAGGACGACGATCAGACCCACGACGATCCAGTGCCAAATACTCGTGCCACCCATGGCAATTCCTCCTGCGCCTGAAGAGGCGCGATTTCCCAATATGAACTTGTCGCCAACCTATGCGTCGGAGGCGGCGAAAACAAGGACATCCTTCGTATCGATCTCGATGCCCACATCCTGTCCCTCGTTCACACCAACAGGATCGTGAACGCGGGCCTGGAGAGGGCGGTCCACCCCCTGCACGTCAATGTGCACGAGATCGACCTCGCCGAGAAAGCGACGAGACACCACACGTCCCGGCAGGCAGAAACCGGCAGGCTTGAGCTTGAGCCCTTGCGGACGCACGCAGACGATGGCGGGGCCATCCTCCAGATGCGGCGCCGGAAACACGCCGACAGGACAGGAAACCTGGCCATTGCGCACCACACCCTCAAGCTCGTTGAAGTCGCAGAAGAAGCGCGCGGCGAAAAGGTTCTCCGGCCGACGATAGATCTCCTCAGCCTCGCCCTGCTGGATGATCGTTCCGGCGCGCATGAGCACGATCCGGTCGGCGATCCGCATGGCCTCCTCGGGATCGTGGGTCACCACGATGGTCGTAGCGCCGGTTTCTCTCAGGATTGCGACGGTCTCGTCCCGGATGGCATCGCGCATGCGCCGGTCGAGGTTCGAGAATGGCTCGTCCATGAGCAGAACCCCGGGCCGCGGCGCGATCGAGCGCGCCAGCGCCACGCGCTGCTGCTCGCCGCCGGACAGGGTGTGAGGATATTCGTTGGCGTAATGCTCAAGCCCGACGCGGGACAGGGCACGGCGCGCGGCGATGCCGGCTTCGGAGGCCGAAAGATCCTTGAGGCCGAACATGATGTTCTGCTGGATCGTCATGTGCGGGAACAGAGCATAATCCTGAAACATCAGCCCGATGCCGCGCCGCTCCGGCTCCAGGAATGTCCGTGGCCCGCTCACCTCCCGGCCGTCCATGAGCACTCGGCCCGAGGTCGGTGCCTCGACTCCCGCGGCGATGCGCAGCAGGGTGGTCTTTCCACAGCCGGAATGGCCGAGCAGGCAGACGATCTCCCCCGGTTCGACGGTGAGCGAGACATCGTCGAGCGCCCGCTGGCTGTCATAGGCCTGGACGATGTTCTCGAAGGTGAGCTGGGCCGGGATCGAGGCGCCCGCCGTGCCGCGCTGCCCCCAGCGGGGCAGACGAAACCGGTCGCGCGCGGACCCGACGGGCCTAGCAATCATTCCTGGCCTGCCTCGGTCTGGTGCATGTCCAGAGGCTGAAGCGGATCGTCCTCGAGAGGATCCTCGTCCTCGCGCAGGGCATCCGCATCGGATGGCACCGGCACCGAGAAGTCGGAAGGAACGCGCCCTTCGATGAATCCGGCGCCCTTAAGTTCTTCAAGGCCCGGCAGATCCTCGATGGCATCGAGGCCGAAATGCTCCAGGAAGCCTGGCGTCGTGCCGTAAGTGACCGGACGGCCCGGAGCCTTCCGGCGGCCTCTCAGGCGGATCCAGCCCGTCTCCAGGAGCGTATCGATGGTGCCTTTCGAGGTGGCGACACCGCGGATCTCTTCGATCTCGGCGCGGGTGACCGGCTGGTGATAGGCGATGATCGCCAGGGTCTCCATGGCGGCGCGGGAAAGCCTGCGCTGCTCGACCACGTCGCGGGCGAGCACGAAAGACAGGTCGCTAGCGGTCCGGAAGGTCCATTTGCCGGCAACCCGGATGAGATTGACGCCGCGGGGCGCATAAAGCTCGGTCAGATCCTGCAGGATCTTTGCCACATCGGCACCTTCCGGCAGGCGGCCGGTCAGTTCTTCGATGCTCAGAGGCGTGGCGGCGGCGAACAGCAACGCTTCGGCGATGCGCATGGCCTCGCCATGATCGGGAACGTGGCTGACCTCGGATTCATGGGCTTCGGGCGTATCGACCGTATCTTCATCTTCGTGCATGTCGGGCAGCACCTTAAACTCCTGCTTCGACCGGATCTGCGACGGGCTTGACCCAGACCGGAGCGAAGGCCTCGTCCTGCCGGATCGTGAGCTTGCCTTCGCGCACCATTTCCAGGGTGGCGGACAGGGCCGAGGCCAGAATGGTCGGGCGCATGGCAGGCTCGACCATGTATTCCACGAGATAGGCGTCGAGGGTTACCCAATCGCTCAGGTGACCGACAAGCCGCTCCAGGGCCTCCCGCGCATCGACCAGCGACCAGACATTCCGCTTGTGCAGAGACACCTTGGAATTGAACTGGATCTGCCGCTGCTGGGCATAGGCCTTGAGGAGGTCGTAGAGGCTCGCCTCGTAACGGGAATCCCGGTTGATGATGACGGGCTCCGGCGCCCCGCGGGCGAAGACGTCGCGACCGAGCCAGGCCCGCTCGCCCATCTTCTTGGCCGCCTCGCGGATCGCCTCCAGGCGGCGCAGGCGCAGGGCCAGGGCGGAGGCGAGATCCTCGGCACTCGGCTCCTCGCCCTTCGGCGGTTCGGGCAGCAGGAGGCGTGACTTGAGATAGGCGAGCCAAGCCGCCATCACGAGATAATCCGCCGCCAGTTCCAGGCGCATGCGGCGCGCCTCCTCGATGAAGGCGATGTATTGCTCGGCCAGCGCCAGGATCGAGATGCGGTGGAGATCCACCTTCTGGCGGCGGGCGAGTTCCAGCAGGAGGTCGAGCGGCCCTTCGAAACCGTCCACGTCGACGAGCAGGGCGGGCTCGCTTTCGCCTCGCTCCGTGCGTTCGACATCCTCGAAGGGTAAGGGCTTTGCCATCGACCGTACTCAACTCATGGGGTTCGAGCATCGGACCCAAAAGTGGCCACCACTTTTGGGTCCGATGCTCTTCTTCTTGAAGAGCGCATCGTCCGGCGCCGAAAACCGGATCCACTTTTCTGCACGATGCGCTAAGAGCTTCATTAGCTTTAGGCGATCATCGCAAGAGCAGAATCGAGCCTGGCCCGGGCATCCACAGGATCCAGAGGCTCCGGATCATGGGTGATGCGAGCTAACGCAGCGTTAGCTCGGCGCAAGGCTTCGCCGCTCAGAATGGGGGCGGCCTCGGCGACGGCACTCATCTCCTCCATGGTGCCGTTGCAATGAAGGGCCATGTCGCACCCAGCCGCGAAGGCGGCCTCGGTCCGGTCCCGGAACGAGCCCGAAAGGGCATGCATGGACAAATCGTCGGTCATCACCAGCCCGTCATAGCCGATATGGCCGCGGATGATCTCCTCCATGACGATGCGGGAGGTCGTCGCGGGTCGATCGGGATCGAGCGCCGTGTAGACCACATGGGCTGTCATCGCGAGGGGCATGTCGCTGAGCATCCGGAAGGGCGCGAAATCGTGCCTCTCCAGTTCCTCGCGGGAAGCCTCGACCACCGGCAGCGCCAGATGGCTGTCGGCGCCTGCCCGGCCATGGCCCGGCATGTGTTTGACCACAGGGAGCACGCCACCGGCCAGAAGGCCCTCGGCGGCGGCGCGGCCCAGGACCGCAACCTGGTTCGGCGTCTTGCCATAGGCCCGATCGCCGATCACGTCGTGGGCGCCCGGCGACGGCACGTCGAGCACAGGGAGACAATCCACGGTGATCCCAACCGCACGCAGGTCATGGGCAATCAGCCGCGCTCCAAGACGAGTGATCTCGCGCTGAACAAGCGGGTCGTTGGCATGCAGAAGGCCATAGGTGCGGCCAGACGGGTATTTCGGCCAATGCGGCGGCCCCATGCGCTGGACCCGGCCGCCCTCCTGATCGATCAGGATCGGCGCATCGGTCCGCCCGACCGCATCCCGCAAGGAGGCACAGAGCACCCTCACCTGCTCAGGGCTCTCCACGTTGCGGCGAAACAGGATGAAGCCCCAGGGATCCGCCTCCTTGAAGAAGGCGACCTCGTCGGGAGTGAGCTCGGTGCCGGAGCATCCAGCAATAAAGGCGCGGGTTTTCATACCCGCGCCTTAAGTCCCCTGCTCGGCAGGGTCAAGAATTCTGAGCCGCTACGCTCGGATCAGTTCTTGGCGACAAAGCACTGTCCACCCTGCCCCTGCAGCTTGGAGCAGAGGGAGGAAGCCTCCTCCTTGGACAGAGGTCCGACGCGCACGCGATAGATCGTGTTGCCGTTCACCTCGGCCTTGCGGATCATCGAGGGCATTCCCCCGAGATCGGGATATTTGCGCTGGAACGATGCGAAGGCGGTCTGAGCGCCGGCCTCGGAATTGGCGAGACCGAGTTGCACGGCGAAGCCGCCGGTCGGGGTCGTCTCTGCGGCCGCCGGGGCGACGGGCTGAACCGAAGCGACCTGCTGCGGAGCCGGCGTCGCGGCTGGCGTGGAAGCCGCCGGAGCGGGCTTTGGAGTCGGAGCAGGCGTGGACGGAGCCGCCACGGGGGTGCTCGCGGCCGGCCGGGGCTGGGCCGATGCCACCTGAATAGGAGCAGGGGTTGCAGGCTGAGCTTGGGGCGGCAGGGCCATTGCCGCAGGAGCCACGGGCTGAGCGGCCGACGGTTCGGCGCCAGCGACGGTGCCGTCTGGGCGGATCGTGACGGTGCGGACCTTCTTCGGCTCGCCGAGATTCAGGCTGGCGGTCTGATGCGGCTTGACCGCACCGCCGGGAATCGTGCCGCCGGTAGCGTCGGCAACGGCGTTGCCATTCATGCGCACGGCCTGCTGTACGTCGACCGGCTGCTCTTCGCGGTTCACGACCTTGGTCGCCGTGGTCGGGTTGGCGCGTTCGTAGATCTGCTTGTTCTGGTTCGGGATCTCGACCCCACCCGGGTTCTGCGGCTGTACCTTGGTCGGCTCGTTGTTCGCTTTCACAAGAGGGGGCTCGCCGCCCGTGACAGCCGAAGAGCCGGACATCAGGTAGGCTCCGCCACCGCCAAGCACGACGGCGCCGACGACGGCGGCGATTGCGATCATACCCTTGCGGGAGCGACCCTTCTCAACGGGTGCGTAGTCCTGGGACTGATCATAGTCTTGGTCGGCATAATTCGCCGCCTGATCGGCATAGTAATCCTGAGCATAGGCTTCATTGCCGTAGGCGTCGTGATCCTGATGAACTGGCTGGTGCGCGTAGGCAGGCTCGGCGCCACGGACGTTGCTCTGCGGGTAGCTGCCAAGATCGTAAGAAGGAGCCGCTTGGCCAGCCTGCGGGGCGCGGACCGGCGCCTCGCGGGGGGCTTGCGGCATGGTGTCGCGGACAGCGAAAAGGTCGTCGATGGACGAGCCCTGCTGGCGCGGACGATTGGTGCCGTCATTGGCCAGAATGGCTTGAAATGGATCGTCTTGTCCCACGATCCGGGCCAATTCCGCGAGCGGATCACTCCGCCCGGCGGAGGCCGGCTGGGTCTGAGGGGTGCCCGCCTGGGCGAGTTGCCGCTCGATGTCGTTGAAGTCGATGGCAAAACGGGGCTTCACTGATTCGCTCATGCGCCGGATCTCCAGTTACGCGACAGGAGCACCCGTTGCTCCGCCGGCACGACGTGACAGAACCCGACGCGAGTGCTTCGTAAGCGATTGATTCGCCTCAAGAAACACTATCGCATTTCGTCGGGTGCCGTGACGCCCAGGATTGCGAGACCAGATGCGAGCACGCCCTTCAGGGCATGCACGAGAGCGAGTCTCGCTTGTGTTGAATCTTTATCAGTTAGATTAACAAAGCGTAATTGCGGCAAGTCTTTGCCCTTATTCCATAAACTATGGAAGGCGCTCGCCAGATCGTAAAGGTAAAACGCAACCCGGTGAGGCTCATGAGCTTCCGCCGCAGCCTCGATCATCCTGGGAAACTGAGCGATGCGATGGATAATATCCATTTCCCCTTCGTCACTCAGGATCGAAAGATCGGCCTTCTCAAGCTGCGTTACCGAGAAGTCGGCATCCGGGAAGGCTTCCGCTGCCTGCCGGAACACCGAGGCCGAGCGGGCATGGGCGTACTGGACGTAGAAGACCGGGTTGTCCTTGGACTGCTCGACCACCTTGGCGAGGTCGAAATCGAGCGTCGCATCGTTCTTGCGGAAGATCATCATGAAGCGGGCAGCATCCCGTCCCACCTCGTCGACCACCTCACGCAGGGTCACAAAGTCGCCCGAGCGCTTGGACATCTTCACCGGCTCGCCGCCGCGCAGGAGCTTCACAAGCTGGCAGAGCTTCACGTCGAGATCGGCCTTGCTGTCCGAAACAGCTTTCACGGCGGCCTGCATGCGCTTTACGTAGCCGCCATGGTCAGCGCCCCACACGTCGATCATGGAGGCAAAGCCACGCTCGAACTTGGAGCGGTGATAGGCGATGTCGGAGGCGAAATAGGTGTAGGACTCGTCCGATTTCAGCAGCGGACGATCCACCTCGTCACCGAAAGCAGTGGCGCGGAAGAGAAGCTGCTCCCGGTCCTCCCAATCTTCGTCCTTCTGGCCCTTGGGGGGTGGCAGGCGGCCCATATAGACGAGATCGCGACCGCGAAGCTCCGTGATGAGCTCTTTCACCTGATCGACCGGGCCAAGCTGCAGGGACCGTTCCGAGAAGAACACGTCGTGATGGATGTTGAGCGCCGCGAGGTCGTCGCGGATCATGTCCATCATGGCATTGATGGAAACCTCGCGGACGAGCGGCAGCCACTCGGTTTCCGATTTGTCGAGCAGGGCCGGACCATATTCCTTCGCCAGACGCTCGCCGACGGGTTTCAGATAGTCGCCGGGATAGAGCCCTTCCGGGATCTCGCCGATATCATGGCCCAGGGCCTCCTTGTAGCGGAGATAGGCCGAGCGGGCGAGGACATCGACCTGCGCACCGGCATCGTTGATGTAATATTCGCGGGTGACCTTGTAGCCGGCGAAATCGAGCAGCCCGGCGAGGGCATCGCCAAAGACCGCGCCGCGGCAATGGCCCACATGCATCGGCCCAGTCGGATTGGCCGAGACATACTCGACATTGATTGGCGAGCCCGCGCCCTGCCCGCTCCGACCGAAGCCGTTGGTATCGACGAGAGCCGCGCGCAGAACTTCGTGCAGGACCGAAGGCGCGAGCCGGATGTTGATGAAGCCGGGACCGGCGATCTCGACCTTGGTGACCCGCGGATCATCCTGGAGATCGGCAACGAGAAGCTCGGCCAGGGCGCGCGGGTTCATGCGCGCTTCCTTGGCCAGCACCATGGCGGCGTTCGTGGCGAGGTCGCCATGGGAGGGGTCGCGCGGCGGCTCGACCACGACGCGGCTGACATCCAGCCCCGATGGAATCTTGCCCGCCTCGGCCAACCGGCCAAGCGCATCCGCAACCCGCTTCTCAAACAGCCCGAAAATGTTCATGGTACTTTGTCTCTGAAGGGCTCTTGGCCCTGGAATTCCGTGGAGCCGCCTAACGCAGGTCCGGCGTTACGTCAAACAGGCGCCGGTGTTCAAGGATCGCATATCGGTCCGTCATGCCGGCAATATAATCCGCCACGCGGCGGGCAAGCCTGGGCTCGTCGTCCTTCGGCAGATCGGTCTGCCACTCCTCGGGCATCAGCTCAGGCTTGGCCTTGAAGCGCCTGAACAGATCCCGCAGCACGTCGTCGGCCTGAGCGCGGACCCGCATCACGTCCGGGTGACGATACATGCGAGCATAGAGGAAGCGCTTGATGGAGGCATCGGCCTCCTTCATGGCCTTCGAGAAGCAGACCATGGTGTCGCCGGCCTGCCGGATATCCTCGGCTTTCGTCGGATCGAGAGCCGCGATCCTACGATCCCCTTCGGCCACCACATCCTCGACGAAGCGGGTGATGACGCGCCGGGTCAGCTCGTGGATTCGGCGGGAGAGATCGAGATTCGGATAGCGCCTCTCGATCTCCTGCAGCAGCCCTTCGAGAAACGGCACATCGCGCAACTCCTCGATTCTGAACAGCCCAGCCCGGAGGCCATCGTCGATGTCGTGGGCATCGTAGGCGATGTCGTCCGCAATGGCCGCGGCCTGCGCCTCCCCGCCGGCATGGGTCGCGAGTTCCAGATCCTGCTGGGCATTGTATTCGAGGATCGCCAGCGGCACGCCCCGCGCGGCGTAGCGCAGGGTCGGCTTGCCCTCCGCATCAAGAAGCGGGCCGTTATGCTTGACCAGTCCTTCCAAGGTTTCCCAGGTGAGGTTGAGCCCGTCATATTCCGCATAGCGGCGCTCGAGTCGGGTCACCACCCGCAAAGCTTGGGCGTTGTGATCGAAGCCGCCGAAGCCGGTCATGCACTCGTCGAGCGTGTCCTCGCCCGTATGGCCGAAGGGCGTATGGCCGAGGTCGTGGGAGAGCGCGAGCGCCTCGGCCAGATCCTCGTCGAGCCCCAGGGAGCGGGCGAGTGCCCGGGCGATCTGGCTCACCTCGATGGTATGGGTCAGCCGCGTTCGGAAGTGATCGCCCTCGTGATAGACAAACACCTGCGTCTTATGCTTGAGCCGGCGGAAGGCCGAGGAATGGATGATCCGGTCCCGGTCGCGCTGGAATTCGCTGCGGGTGGGCGAGACCGCCTCGGGAAAAAGCCGGCCGCGGCTCCCCCAGGGGTCGCAGGCATAAGGGGCTCGCCATCTCTCGCCAAAGGGCCGCACAATCATCCCCGGGTTGAAGCCTTGTCAGGGCGCACTTACCTTGCTCATAACAGCCTATGCAAGACTAGAACGGTTTGCTCTCGCAAACCGTTCTAGTCATCCCTTAGAATCGCACTTTCCGGCGGCGAACCGGTATCCACTTCGCCTGAAAGTGCTATTACGTCCTCCTGAGGACTGGAAGTGCCCATGACCGGTATTACCCTGACTGACCGCGCCGCCCGCCGCATCAACGAGATCATGGCCGCCGAGCCGACAGGATCCCATTTGAGAATCAGCGTTAACGGAGGCGGCTGCTCGGGATTCCAGTATGCTTTCGACGTGGACCGGACCCGGCAGGACGACGATCTCATCATCGAAAAGGATGGGGCGACCGTGGTCGTGGACGAGGTCTCGGTCCAGTACATGGATGGCTCGGTCATCGATTTCGTCGACGACCTGATCGGCCAGTCTTTCAAGATCGAGAACCCTCACGCCACTGCCTCCTGCGGCTGCGGCACCTCGTTCTCGTTGTAAAACCGTTACGTAACGTCCTATTCTCCCGCCAGCATTTCCATTCTGAATTGGCTGGCGTCAGATTCGCCAGCTTGGGGGATCCCTATGGGACTTCGTTACCGCGCAGGTGTCTGCGCATTCGCCCTGATCGCAGGCGCCGCGGCCCTATCCTTCGAACCTGCCGTGGTCCGGAACCTCGTCGTCGATAACGGCAGCCACCGCATCGTCGTGGGAGCGGTCAGGGTTCCGCTCTGGAGTGCGGCGTTCGCGCAATCCGCCGACAGCTTCAGCCTGGACAATGTGAGCTTCACCCTCGGCTCCGCCACCTATGAGGCGAAGCGGATCGAGTTTTCTGGTGTCTCCTCGTCGCGGGCCGATATCGAAGCGCTATTTTCCTCGGCTTCGACGGAGCCGATGGAAGGCCGCCTGAAGCGCATCACCGTGAAAAAGATCACGATCCCTGAAGCACGGGTGAAGCAGACATTCGGCAAGCAAACGCAGACCACGACCTATCGGAACGCCACGTTCGACGATGTCGCCCAAGGCCGGATCGCGTCGGTTTCGATAGACACGAGCGCAACGGAAACGAGCGGCGCCAAAAGCAACGTGCTGATCAGCACCGGCCGCACAAACGTGGACGAGTTCGATCTGCCGGCTCTCGCGCGGCTCTACGAGACGAAAGCCGACAGCGCCTCAGCTCCTCTCACCAAAATTTACGGGGCTTTTGCCATCGAAAATATGGAGTTTGCCGATAACGAGACCAGCACGACCTTCAAGATCGCACGCCTCGGCGGCAAGGATTTTCAGGGTCGTCCGACCAAGGATTCCTGGACAGGCACCACGGTCCTCTTCGCCGAGATGGCCGAGCGCACGGATCTGTCCTCCGACGATCAGGCGCGCCTTCTTCCCGCCATCGCTGACCTCGTCGATGCGTTCCAGATCGGCCTGATGGAAGCATCCGGGATCGAGGTGGCCATCAAGGGCAAGGACGCTACAGGTCTGGCCCGCATCAACCGCATTGCCTATTCCGGCGGTACGGATACCCAATCCCCGGAGTTGCGTTGGGACGGCTTCGAGTTCTCGGACAAGGACAACCGCGTCAAATTCGATGGCTTGAGCCTCACCGGTTTCTCGTTTCGCCAGACGTTCGATGGCTTGAGGACGCTTCAGGGCAAATCCCTCGACGACCTCGATCCGACCGCGATACGCAGCCTCATTCCGACACTCGGCACCTTACGCCTGTCGGGTCTGAACATCGATGGAATGACGAAGGAGGATGGCAAGACGACAAAGGTGCAGGCAGCCCTGAAAGGCTTCGAACTCACCGCAGACAAGCCGGTGAACGCCATTCCGACCAATATTCGGCTTGGGCTGCAGAACTTGACGATGGCACTGCCCTCGAAGAGCACCGACGACGGGATCAAGGAGCTTGTCGCCCTCGGCTACAAGGACGTCGACGTCTCCTTCCTCGCTGCCGCCACCTGGCACGAGGCCGCCAACGAGATCGCGCTCAGCGAAGTCTCCTTCCAGGGTCAGGAGATGGGTAATGTTGCCCTCACGGGCGTCATCGGCAATGTCGGCAAGGATGCGTTCAACGCCGATACCGCCCTTGCAACGGTCGCTCTGCTCGGTGCCAAGGCAAAGGCGCTTGATCTGACGGTCGAGAACAAGGGCCTGTTCGAGCGCTACATGGCGAAGGCCGCGAAGGAGCAGAAGACGACGCCGGAATCGCTGCGCCGGACTTATGCCGCGGCAGCGGCGTTCGTCGTGCCGGCGATGATCGGCAGTTCCGAACAGGCTCAGACCCTGGGTCAGGCGATCTCACGTTTCATCGCCAAGCCTGGCAAGCTCACGGTAAGCGCGACCCCCAAGGACCCTTCGGGTCTCGGCATCGCGGAAGCGGCGTTGCTGCAGGATCCCAAGGCCATTCTCGACAAGCTGAATATCAGCGCGAAGGCTGAGTGACGCTCATCCTTTCGCAAAACATCCCCTCACGTCGTCATCACCGGCCTTGTGCCGGTGATCCCGATTGAATGAGGCGCTACGCCCTTCGCATCGAGATGGCCGGGACAAGCCCGGCCATGACTTGGGAACGGGTGACTGGGTGAGAAGGCTGCCGTATTGTCGCCGCCATTCAAATCAGCGTCGGCTGATCCTCTTCCGCGGCCTGCGCCTCCACGACCGCGATGGCCGTGATGTTGACGATGCCGCGCGCCGTCACCGATGGCGTGAGAATATGGGCGGGCTTTGCCGGGCCGATGAGGATCGGCCCGACGGGAAGCGAATCCGCCAGGACCTTGGTGAACTGGAACGCAATATTGGCCGCGTCCAGGTTCGGCATGATCAGCACGTTGGCCTCGCCCTTCAGACGCGAAGCAGGGTTCACCCGGTCGCGGATCATCTGTGACAGGGCCGCATCAGCCTGCATCTCGCCATCCACTTCGAGATCCGGCGCACGCTCATTGATGCAGGCCAGAGCCTCGCGCATCTTGATGGAGGAGCGCGTGTCGGCCGCACCGAAATCCGCATGCGAGAGCAGCGCGATCTTGGGCTCCATGCCGAAACGGCGCACATGGCTGGCGCAGGCAATCGTCATGTCGGCGATTTCCTCGGCCGTCGGATCGACCTGCACATGGGTGTCGGCGAGGAAGTAGGCACCCTTCGACGTAATGACGAGCGACAGGGCCGCCATCTCGTGCACGCCGGGCGCAAGTCCGATGATATCCTTGATGTGCTTGACGCGTGACTGGAAGCGTCCTTCGAGGCCGCAGATCAGCGCATCCGCATCCCCTCGCCTCACCGCGAGCGCGCCGATGACGGTGGAATTGGTACGCACCAGTGTCTTTGCCGCATCCGGCGTGATGCCCTTGCGGCCTGCCGCCTCCACGTAAGTGGCGACGTAATCGCGGTAGCGCGGATCGTCCTCCGGGTTGACCAGCTCGAAATGACGTCCGATCTCCATGGACAGGCCGAAGCGCTTCATGCGCGTTTCGACCACGTTCGGACGGCCGATCAGGATCGGCTTGGCGATGCCCTCTTCCACGATGACCTGCACGGCGCGCAGCACGCGCTCGTCCTCACCCTCGGCATAGATCACCCGCTTCGGATCGGCCTTCGCCTGCGAGAACAATGGTTTCATGATGAAGCCGGAGCGGAACACGAAGCGGCCCAGCGATTCCGCGTAAGCCTCCAGATCCTCCAGCGGCCGCGTCGCGACGCCGGAATCCATTGCGGCCTTCGCCACGGCCGGCGCAATGCGCAGGATGAGGCGCGGATCGAACGGGCTCGGGATCAGGGACTTGCGACCGAAGGGATGAGCCTCGCCGCCATAGGCGCGCGCCACCACCTCGGACGGCGCTTCGCGGGCAAGGCCTGCAATGGCCTTCACGGCCGCTGCCTTCATCTCCTCGTTGATGGTGGTCGCACCGACATCGAGCGCGCCGCGGAAGATGTAGGGGAAGCACAGGACGTTGTTGACCTGGTTCGGATAATCCGAGCGGCCGGTGCAGATCATCGCGTCCGGACGCGCGGCCTCGGCCTCCTCCGGCATGATCTCCGGGTAGGGATTGGCGAGCGCCATGATCAGCGGTCGCGGCGCCATCTGGGCGAGCAGCTCAGGCTTCAAGACGCCACCGGCCGAGAGGCCTAAGAACACGTCTGCATTGGGGATGACGTCGGCAAGCGTGCGCGCATCGGTGTCCTGCGCATAGACCGACTTCCAGCGATCCATAAGCTCGTTACGGCCCTCATGGACCACGCCCTTGATGTCCGTGACCCAGATGTTCTCGCGCTTGGCGCCGAGCGATACAAGAAGGTTGAGGCAGGCGAGCGCCGCAGCACCCGCACCGGAGGTGACGATCTTCACGTCCTCGATACGCTTGCCGGCAAGCTCCAGGGCGTTCATCACCGCAGCACCGACGATGATCGCCGTGCCATGCTGGTCGTCGTGGAAGACCGGGATGCCCATGCGGGCCTTCAACCGCTCTTCGACCTCAAAACATTCCGGCGCCTTGATGTCCTCAAGATTGATACCGCCGAAGGTAGGCTCCAGCGCCGCGATTACCTCGACCAGCTTGTCCACATTGTTCTCGGCCACCTCGATGTCGAACACGTCGATGCCGGAGAACTTCTTGAACAGAACCGCCTTGCCTTCCATCACGGGCTTGGAGGCGAGCGGGCCGATATCGCCGAGGCCCAACACCGCCGTGCCGTTAGAGATTACGGCGACCAGGTTCTGGCGGGAGGTGAGATTGGCGGCCTCGGCCGGGTCGGCGGCAATCGCCTCGCAGGGGGCCGCGACGCCCGGCGAATAGGCCAGTGCCAGGTCGCGCTGGTTGCCGAGGGGCTTGGTCGGCTGGATCTCGAGCTTTCCGGGGCGTGGGTGCTGATGGTAGAACATCGCTCCCGATTTCAGATCCTGCGAGATGTTGTCTCCCATCCCCGACGCTCCTTGCACTGACCAAACCGCTTCGGAGGCCCTTGTGCGCGCGCTGCCCCCCTTCCGTCAATGTTCTTCTCTGGTCCAGAGGGCCGGACGATGAAGCTGCGACATCGTTTGAAGAACTGGCGCAACCCGCACAACCAGGCCCGCGTGCACCTTGCCCGCATGGCCGAGCGCTATGGCTACGAGATCGGCGAATTCACCTATGGCAAGCCGAAGGTGCGTTTCCCTGAATCGGGGAAGAAGCTCACCATCGGCCGCTACGGCTCCATCGCCGACAAAGTGGAAATCCTGCTCGGCGGCAATCACCGCACCGATTGGGGCACGACCTATCCCTTCTCTGCCTTCCGGGAACTCTGGCCCGGGGCGCCCAAGAGCGAGGATTACCACACCTCCCGTGGCGATGTGACCATCGGCCACGACGTCTGGCTCGGCTCCGGCGCCATTATCATGTCAGGTGTGACCATAGGGCATGGCGCCGTCATCGCGGCCCACGCCATCGTGACCAAGGACGTGCCGCCCTATGCCATCGTCGGCGGCAACCCGGCCAGGGTCATCCGCTACCGTTTCGACGAGGAGACCATTGCGGCGCTCCTCGGCACGCAATGGTGGGACCTGCCGCGGGAAAAGATCGCGACCCTCATCCCGCTCCTGCAGAGCGACCGGATCCGAGAGTTGATTGCCGCTGTCAAGGTACTGCGGGCTCAATCGTCTTGAGCACGCGGCGCCCGAGAGTCCTGGCCTTCAGACCAAGCGCCGGCTTCTCGAACAGGTACCAAGAGAGCGCCGCAACCAGCAGCGTGATCGTAAGCGACGGCATCAGCAGCACGCTGGCGGCAGCTTTCGGCCAGAGTACATGCAGGCTCTGCTGAATCGGCCAGCCATAGAGATAGGTGCCGTAGGACAGATCAGCCGTGGGTTCATAGGCAAAGCGCGTGACCAGGGGCGACAGGGCGAGCCACAGGATGCCATAGGCAGAGCCGACGAAGAGCATGGTCTTGTAAAGGAACGTTCCGCTGCTCAGCCACGTGGCAAGAAACAGCATTAGGACGAGCAATCCCGAGAGACGGGCGTGATCGCGCCAGATATAGAGCGCACCGCCGAAGGCGAAGATCAATGGCAGCCGTAGAGCCGTTTCCATGCTCTTCGACGCATCGGGCCGCAACAGATCGAGCCCGGCCAAACCCACCGCCAACCCGGCGACGAGTGCGAGCGCTGCGATGCGGGAGCGCAGCAGCCCGACGAGGCCGAACACGAGGACGCCTACGTAACAGATGCCCTCGTATTTGAGGGTCCAGACTGTCCCCATCGGGAATGTAAACGGATTGTCGGCGAACACGCCCGGCAGCGCGATGCTGCTCTTGAAGCTCGTGAGTGTGGCCGTGATGAAGCGGCGCAGGCCCGGGCTCTGCAGGTACTCGCCAAGAGGCAGTGTCGTCATCGCTGCACCGAGGAGGAGCGATACCGCGAGCACCGCTACGATCAGTCCCGGGGCGATGCGCAAGGTCCGGGCGACGGCATAATCACGCCAGCCGCGCCGGTCGAAGCTCATGGTGACGAGAAAGCCGGAGATGGCAAAAAAGCCGTTCACGACATGCTCGCCCAGAGTGAAGCCCGTGGAAACGGTCAGGGGCTCATCAGTGAGGATGCCGGTGGTGACGCTGAAGGCGTGAGAGATCACAACGGCGATCGCGAGTCCCAGACGGAGAGTGGCGAAATGATTGTGAGGCTGCTTCAAAGCATCATCAACGGATATGCCTCTCAAGGAAGGCAGATAAGCCATCGCGCGGGTCCACCTTCGCTTCTAGGTCCGGGTTCTCGTACTGGACGCGAAGGCATTAACGCTGAAATATTATGTAATATCAATACCAGATTGCGCGCCTCGCTGAGCAGAAGCGACCTGAGCGGCGTGTATCAAAACGCCTTCCGCCCCATCATCGCAGCCCAAGCCCCCGCTGCCGAGCCGCCGTAGCGCTCGATCAGCTTGCGCTGAAACGTCAGGCCAGAGCCAACAGCCTTCAATGCATTGATCGCGAACATGCCTGGCGCCGGGTTCGGCAATCCGTATTTGCGGCTCACGTAGGCGCGCGACCAAGCCTGATGCCAGCGGGAGGTAAAGATGCGACCACGCTTCTCGCCGCTGGACTGTCCACGCCCGTGGCGCACCACCGCCTGCGGCACGTAGATCAACGCAGATCTGGAATCCGCAACGCGGCGGCAGAGATCGTCGTCTTCATAGAACAGAAAGATGTTCTCGTCGAAGCCGCCGAGTTTCAAGAAAACATCGCGGCGCATGAGGAAGCAGGCGCCGGAGAAAAACGGCGCGCAGGCTTCGCCCTCGGGGAGAGCGAGCTTGCCATTCGGATTGGTGAGCGAGGTCGCGAGCAGCGAGCGCGGCTGGAAGAACACGCGCCCGCTCGGCTCGACGATCTGCGGCGCGAACAGCGCCGCATCCGGATAGCGCCGCGCCGCGTCGACAAGTGCCGCGACCGCGCCTTTATCGACGATGCAGTCTGGATTGACGACGAGGATGAATTCGGTGTCGGCCGCCCGCGCCCCGATATTGTTGGCGCGGCCATAGCCCTCGTTGCGGGCGTTGCGGATCACCCTCGCACCCTGCCCTTCGGCAATGGCGGCCGTGCCATCCGTCGAGGCGTTGTCGACCACGAGGGCCGGGACGCCATCCGCCTGCAATGCGCCGAGACACTCCGGCAGCGCATGAGCACTGTCGAAGGTCACGACGATGGCTGTGACGTCCGCGCGGCTCATTTCTCCGGCAGGTTCGTCCGGATGTGCAGCTCGCGCAACTGCTTCGGCGTCGCCTCGGAGGGCGCTCCGAGCAGCAGGTCTTCCGCCTTCTGGTTCATCGGGAAGAGCGTGATCTCGCGCAGGTTATGCGCGCCGCAGAGCAGCATCACGATGCGATCGACGCCGGCCGCCATGCCGCCGTGGGGCGGTGCGCCGTACTGGAACGCGCGATACATACCGCCGAACCGCTCCATGACCTCCTTCTCGCCGTAGCCGGCGATCTCGAAGGCCTTCACCATCCGGTCGGGGCGGTGATTGCGGATCGAGCCCGAAGCGATCTCATAGCCGTTGCAGGTCAAGTCGTACTGGAAGGCCGTGATCTTGAGGATCGTGTCCTTGTCCATCGGGTCGAGCGCCATGAAGGCGTCGTGGTCGAAGTTCGCCATGGAGAACGGGTTGTGCGAGAAATCGATCTTCTTCTCGTCCTCGTTCCACTCATATTGCGGGAAGTCGACGATCCAGCAGAACTCGAAGCGATCCTTGTCGATGAGGCCGAGTTCGTCGCCGATGCGAGTGCGTGCCTTGCCGGCAAGCGAAGCGGCTTTATCCTCGGCGCCAGCCGAGAAGAACACCGCATCACCCGCCTTGATCCCGACCTTCTCACGGATGACGGCCTGAGCGGCTTCGGGAATGAACTTGGCAATCGGCCCTTTGCCGATGATCTGACCGCCCTCCTCCTCGAAGACGATATAGCCGAGGCCGGGCGAGCCTTCCGTGCGGGCCCAGTCGTTGAGCTTGTCGAAGAAGGAGCGCGGCTGCGAGGCGGCACCCGTCGCCGGAATGGCGCGCACGACGCCGCCGGACTTGATCACGTTCTTGAACGCGTTGAAGGTCACGTCCTCGCGGGTGAACACTTCAGAGACGTCGGCGATGACGAGCGGGTTGCGCAGGTCCGGCTTGTCGGAGCCGTATTTCAGCATGGACTCGAAATACGGGATGCGCGGGAACACCTCGGTGACCGGCTTGCCGTCCGCGAAATCCTTGAAGGTGTCGCGGATCACCGGCTCCATGGTCTGGAAGATGTCGTCCTGGGTGACGAAGCTCATCTCAACGTCGAGCTGGTAGAACTCGCCCGGCAGACGGTCGGCGCGTGGGTCCTCGTCGCGGAAGCAGGGAGCCATCTGGAAGTACCGGTCGAAGCCGGAGATCATGATCAGCTGCTTGAACTGCTGCGGCGCCTGCGGCAACGCATAGAACTTGCCGGGATGAATGCGGGACGGCACCAGGAAGTCGCGCGCGCCCTCCGGCGAGGAGGCCGTCAGGATCGGCGTCGTGAACTCGAAGAAGCCGCTGTTCTGCATGCGCGTGCGCAGCGAGTTGATGATCGCGCCGCGCTTCATGATGTTGTTGTGCAGCTTCTCGCGGCGCAGGTCCAGGTACCGGTAAGTGAGACGGGTCTCCTCCGGATAATCCTGGTCGCCGAAGACCGGCATCGGCAGCTCGGCCGCAGGACCTAAGACCTCGATATCGGTGATGTAGACCTCGACCAGACCGGTCGGCAGCTCCGGGTTCTCGGTGCCGGCCGGGCGCTTGCGCACCTTGCCGTCGACCCGGATCACCCATTCCGAACGGGCCGCCTCGGCCTGCTTGAAGGCCGGGGAATCCGGATCGATCACGCACTGCGTCATGCCGTAATGGTCGCGCAGGTCGATGAAGAGCACGCCGCCATGGTCGCGGATGCGGTGGCACCAGCCGGAAAGCCGGGCGACCTGGCCGACATCGGATTCGCGGAGCGCGCCGCAGGTGTGGGAACGGTAACGGTGCATGGAGGCGGACATGGAAAAGCCTGCTGGTTCGATTTACGCGCAACATCCATGGGAGGCGGGGGAAGTCAAGGCGGAAGGACGAAATGAGGCCATGCAGGGGCGATCTCCGTAGCAGACGGGGCTGCATCCCTCGCCATACCGGAGGAAGCGCGAGCGAAGGTCCGGGATCGTTGACAGGATGTGGCTTCTGAGCCTCGACGCAGTCATCCCCGCGCAGGCGGGGATCCAGAACCGCCGACGGTGCCGGACTGATTGAACGTCGTGGTTATGGATCCCGGGCTCCGCTGCGCAGCCCCGGGATGACCGCGCTGGACTGGTTTGCCCGATCCCGGATCTCCGCTGCGCTTCGTCCGGGATGACGTCCTCTGTCGTCATCCCCGTCCCCGGACTTGATCCGGGATCAGGGGGATCCATGTCTTGGCACCGCTGTGGTTCCCAAGGCGTGGATGGCCGGATCACGTCCGGCCATGATGGCTGTGGGTAGGGATGGGTCTGTCAAAGAGCCAGCACCGTGGGGCCCGCAGCTTGCGCTGCGAGCCTGAGTGGTGATCGAGGGTGGCGCGACGGGCAGCCCGGCTCGATGTCTGATGGGAGATGGAAGAGCCGGGATGCCTCTTCGCGCACGGCTCTTTTAGGCGGACAGGAGAGGCCGGCTCAGTCAACCGCCGCCGGCGGTGACCGTCTGCGCGACGGCGGCCTGCGACCGATCCCGACCACCAACCCACATCCTGGGCCTCCCGTCGAATGAGGCTGCGTCACCTCAGCCACGGGACCGTGCCTGCTCCCACACTGCGACGCCTCGCGAGCGCGCCCCTCGATAGGAGCAGATCTAAGGCAATGATATAGCCAAGATCAGGATGATTGTCAAGAACAAAAGATGAACATATGGTCAGACTTGTCCATCAGCTCGGTCGTCATCCCCGGCCTTGGAACCGGTGCCCCGATGTGAAAGGCGCGGCGGTTTTCGGATCAGGACGGCAGAGAGCGACTCAATGGATCGTCAAGCCGACGACAGGACCAGCGAAATTGGCCAAGCTGACGAACAGCATGAAGGTTGTCAGGGTCACACTAAGGTAAAGAGAGATGATAAAAAGAGTCTGCATGGCATCGCCCGTCATGGATTTGACGGGAATTCTGTCCTTTTAACGGGAGCCGAACAATCGTCGCGCCGGGAGTACCCCTTTCTCGTGTGCGCCCGGACACATTCACCGATGACTTCCCTCATCGTTCTGCCGGGCAACTCTGACCTCTCAGCAGCTTCTCCGCTATGGATCGGCCGCGAAAGATTCCGGCCTGTTAACCATTGAAGGAGCCTGAGGCATAGCTCTAGCAAAGGTTAGCGCCAACTGGCGCGCCCCTCTCTAGAAGAGTTACAGGAGAGGGCCTTATGAAGCTGCCGACTGAGGAATTCGCCGAATACGTCTTCCGGTTCGTTGTGATCGCAAGTGGGATTCTCACCACGATACTTCTGATTGCAGCGGTGATCCGATTATTGGACACGGACGTCGCTGGCCTGTCTCAATAGCCCTAGGTTTTCAGCGAGCCTCTCTTCCAGGATGCAGTGTGGTTGACTTCCTGAGGGGCGACCCCGGCATGGCGGCGGGCCTCGCTCCTCAGGAGAGCCTCCGGATATTCAAGCAGAGGTGATATGGGGGCAGCCACCGCACCCAGTTTTCCTAGATTTTTCGCTGCTTTTTCTACCTTCAGCGGTCCCAAATTCCTTGCAGAACAAAGAGTGAATACCCATATTCTGCCTATGGTTAGCACCCTTGCAACATCCCTGTTGAGGCCAGTCCGGAACGCTCCCATTGAGGAGCGGATCGAGGGCAATTGGCACGTCTATCCGCTGGAGGGGGCGCTGGAACTCGACTATATCGACCAGGCCGGCCATGCGAGCCGGCGCTGGGTGCTAGCGCGCGAGCTGAAGGTGGGGCCCGGCAAGATGCTGCTCGGCGGGATCGATATCCTGTCCGAAGACGGCTATCGCGGCTTCCGGGTCGACCGGATCCAGCGTCTGGAAGATGCGGAAACCGGGCTGGTGGTCGAGCACAATATCCTCGACTGGCTCATGAAGCGCGCCGAGCGGCAGGCCAAGGTGCGGAAGAAGCACCTTGCGCGCGTTCCGGCCAGCCTCTGACGGCTGTAAGTCTAACATCTGCTGCGACAGCAAAGCGTCAACTTCCCTTGTGCAGCCTCGCCCTTTCTGCAACATAGTCACATAACTCGTTGCGTTGAGGGGTCGGGGTGGCTCAGCAATCCTTGTTTCGGCCACAGGCCATGGCGGCAGCCTCGGGCGAGCACTCGTCCGTGTCGCTGCCGGTTGCTCCCCTCTCCTGGCGTCTCCTCGGCGGCTTCGTCGTCGCCTGCGTGGCCGTCGTCGCCCTTTTCCTCGGCACGGCCGAATATGCCCGCAAGGAGACGGCGAGCGGGGCCCTCGTCACTGCGGGCGGAGCGGTGCGCGTGGCCGCCATGCGCGGCGGCGTGGTGACCGCGCTGATGGTGAAAGAAGGCGACCGGGTGGCGGCGGGCCAGTCGCTATTCACGGTCGCGTCGCGCCAGGGACTCGAGGCCGGCGGCACCCTGGACGGTGCGGTTCTCGCGTCCCTAGAAACACAGGTCGACGTTCTGAAGGGGCAAATTGCAGCGGATCCTGCCCGCACGGCCAACGAGATCCGGCGTCTCGACGCAGCGATTGCTGCCGCAACGGCAGAGCGGGATGCGCTCATCGTCCAGCGCCGGCTCATGATCGAGCGTGTGCAGGTGACCGAGGAGCGGCGCAATACCATCGCGCGCCTTGCCCAACAAGGACACGCCACCCGCGCCGCCCTGCAGGAGCAGGACGAGACGCTGCTCGCCCGCCACCAGTCATTGGCCGAAATCGACCGCGACTTGGCTGAAGCCGAAAAGGAGCTGGGCCAGACCCAGCTCCAGCGCGAGCAGTTGCCGGTGCAGCAGGCCGAGCGGCTGGCGCAGCTTCGCCTCAATCTCGCCGACCGGGAGCGCCAGCGGGCGGAAGCTGAAGGACAGCGGGCGCAGGTCATCACCGCCCCCATCGGCGGGCGGGTCACGGCACTGCAGGCCGCACACGGTCAGATCGTCGATTCCGCCAAGCCGCTCATGACCCTCCTCCCCGACGGTGCGAGCCTGCTCGCGGAACTCTTCGTGCCGAGCCGCGCCATCGGCTTCGTCGAGCCGGGACAGCGGGTGCGGCTGATGGTCGATGCCTTTCCCTATCAGCGCTTCGGCACGCAGAGCGGCCACGTGGAGACCGTCTCGCAGGCCGTGCTTTCGCCCAGCGACGTCATCGGCCGGGTCGCGCTCACCGAGCCCGCCTATCGCGTCACCGTGCGCCTCGACCGGCAGGACATCGAGGCCTTCGGCCGGCGCGTCGCCCTTCAGCCCGACATGACTCTCAAGGCCGATATCGTGCTGGAGGGCCGCTCCCTCGTCGCCTGGCTGTTCGAGCCGTTGATCAGCGTCAGGGGGCGGATGTGAAGCTGTTCGCCCATCTCGATTATTTCGGCTCCCCTCGCCTGCCCGCCATCATGCAGTCGGAAGCGGCGGAATGCGGTCTCGCCTGCCTTGCCATGGTCGCGACCTATCACGGGCGCGAAGTAGACCTTACGGCCCTGCGCCGCCTGTTCTCGATCTCGCTCAAAGGCGTGACACTCAAGGATGTGCTCGTCATGGGCCAGCGCCTCGGCATGACCGGGCGCGGTTTGCGGCTTGAGCCCGAGCAGCTCAATCAGATCAAACTGCCCTGCATCCTGCACTGGGACATGAACCATTTCGTGGTGCTGAAAGAGGTTAGCGCCCGGAAGGTGACGATCCACGATCCGGCTGTCGGCCTGCGCACGCTGACCCTCGACGAGGTCGGGCACCATTTCACCGGCATCGCCCTGGAATTGACGCCGACGAGCACCTTCGAGCGCAGGAAGGAAACCTCGCGCTTGAGCCTCACCGCCCTCTGGGGCCGGATGCGCGGCATCAAGCGGGCGCTCGCCCAGGCGCTCGTTCTTTCCGCCGTGCTGCAGCTCGCCGTGCTCGCGGCCCCCTTCTACATGCAGCTAGCCGTCGACGAAGCGGTGATGAAGAACGACCAGGGCCTGCTCACCGCGCTCGCTCTCGGCTTCGGGCTGTTCACCCTCATCCATATCGGCGCCGATTGGCTGCGCTCGCACGTGCTGCTGTTCTTGAGTGGCGCGCTCAATTTCCAGATGGGTGCGAACCTCTTCCATCATCTCGTGCGGCTTCCCTTGAGCTGGTTCGAGAAGCGCCATATCGGCGATCTCGTCTCCCGTTTCCGCTCGGCCGAGCCGATCCAGCGGCTCATTTCCGAAGGCTTGGTCGCTGCTCTGGTCGACGGGGCGATGGCGACGCTCACTCTCGTGATGATCCTGATCTACAGCCCGAAGCTTTCCGGCATCGTCTTTGCGGCGCTCGCGCTCTATGCGCTCCTGCGCTTTGCCCTCTATCGTTCCTTGCGTCAGCGACAGGAGGAGATGATCGAGGCTGCCGCCAAGGAGCAGACCACCTTCATCGAGACGGCGCGGGCGATCCAGAGCATCAGGATCTTCGGGCGTGAATCGGATCGGGAAGCCGTGTGGCAGAACCGCAATGCGGAATCGATCAGCCGTTCCATCCGCCAGGGCCGCCTCACCATCGGCTTCAAGACGGCGAACGACCTGATCTACGGTATCGAGAACGTGCTCGTGATCTATATCGGCGCGCGCGCCATCATGGGAAACGAACTCACCATCGGCATGCTCTACGCCTTCATGGCCTACAAGCAGCAATTCCTCGACAAGGCCACCAACCTGATCGAGACCGGCATCCAATATCGCATGCTCGATCTCCATCTTGATCGGCTCTCCGACATCGCGCTCGCCGAGCGCGAGCAGGACCGGCATGGAGAAAGCCTCGTGACGCGGCCCGTCGCCGGCGCAATGGAGCTCAGGGGCGTGAGCTTCCGCTATGCCGATACGGAACCGGAGGTGCTGTCCGGCGCGGATCTGAAGGTCGAGGCGGGCGAGTTCGTCGCCATCACCGGCCCCTCGGGCGGCGGCAAGACGACACTGCTGAAGATCATGCTCGGCCTCTTCAAGCCGGAGGCCGGCATCGTTTTGATCGACGGCATTCCCCTGGATCATTTCGGCCGCCAGTCCTTCCGCTCGCAGATCGGCGTGGTGATGCAGGACGACCAGCTTCTATCGGGCTCCATCGCGGAGAACATCTGCTTCTTCGATATGCTTCTCGATCTCGACTGGATGCGCGAATGCGCGAAGATGGCCGGGATCGACGACGAGATCATGGCCATGCCCATGAACTACAACACCCTCATCGGCGACATGGGCACCACGCTCTCAGGCGGCCAGCGGCAGCGAGTGCTGCTCACGCGCGCGCTTTACCGCCGCCCGCGCATGCTCTTCATAGACGAGGGCACCTCGAATCTCGATCTCGACAAGGAGCGCGAGGTCAACCGGGCGCTGGCGGAACTCAAGATCACCCGCATCGTCATCGCCCACCGCCCCGAGACGATCCGCGCCGCGGACCGGATTGTAGTCCTGCGCGAAGGCCGGGTCTCCCCGCCCATGGACGGCGATGCCCTCGCCTTCGCCGAGGCCGCCCGGCAGGGCCTTAGCCGGACCTGACATGAAAAAGGGCGCGGTCCCTTAGAAACCGCGCCCCCGTGCCTGGCAATCCGGCGCTTACGCGCCGGAAACCATCAACGGCATTGATAGATGATAATCCGGCGACCGCCTGCGACGCCGGCGAGTTCCTTCTCGCTCAGCTCGACGACGGCCTTGACAGCCTTCTTATCGGTCCTGGTCTGCGTCTTCTTCATGAAGACCTCCCCCACACTTGAGGTGTTGTTAGGCACCAAACTCTGGCTCAGCGGCCAGTGATACAAAATAACAAAGCTCCGGCTACGTAAGTCAATCGCAACGTTTTACCTTATCTTAGGGCCGTTGGCGGATATCCTGACGGCGGACTCGCAGCGCCAATCCTGATGGGTTATGTACGCTTCATGGACCTGATCACCTCCACCGACGCCCTGGCCGCCGCCTGCAACCGCCTCCGCCAGCATCCGTTCGTGACCGTCGATACGGAATTCCTGCGTGAGACGACCTATTATCCCAAGCTCTGCCTGATTCAGGTGGCGGGGTCCGACCCTGCGGAAGCCCATCTGATCGACCCGCTCGCCGAAGGCATCGACCTTGAGCCCTTTATGGCGCTGATGGCCGACAGGAATGTGGTGAAGGTCTTCCATTCCGCCCGCCAGGATCTGGAGATCGTCTGGAATCTCGGCGGCATCGTGCCGGCTCCCCTGTTCGACACCCAGGTCGCCGCCATGGTCTGCGGCTACGGGGACTCGGTCTCCTACGAGCAGCTCACCAACGACCTCGCCAAGGCCAAGATCGACAAGTCCTCCCGCTTCACCGACTGGTCGCGCCGTCCCCTCACGGACGCGCAGCTCACCTATGCCCTCTCCGACGTCACCCATCTGGTGAAGGTCTATGAGGCGCTTATGGCCCAGCTCGAGACAAACGGCCGCCTCGAATGGCTCACCGAGGAGATGGCGATCCTCACCTCGCCCGA
The DNA here is from genome assembly GCF_016864375.1 of Microvirga sp. VF16. Lineage (GTDB taxonomy): Bacteria > Pseudomonadota > Alphaproteobacteria > Rhizobiales > Beijerinckiaceae > Microvirga. The sequence continues at coordinate 3,523,537 of NZ_CP069354.1, forward strand.
GACCTACCAGGCCGACCCCGACAACGCCTGGCGCCGCTTGGCCGGCCGCCTGCGCAAGCCGCGCGAGATCGCCGTGCTGATGGAGGTCGCCGCCTGGCGCGAGCGCGAGGCGCAGGCCCGCGACGTGCCTCGCGGACGCATCCTCAAGGACGATGCGGTGATCGACATCGCCACCTCCGCTCCCCGCAGCGTGGAAGCCCTCGGGCGCCTGCGCACAATCCCCAACGGCTTCGAGCGCTCCCGCACCGGTGGCGAGATCCTGGAGGCGGTGGAGCGCGCGCTCGCCCGCGATCCCGCGACGATCCCCATGCCCGAGCGCAGCCGCGGCCGCGCCAATACCGGCTCCGTCGTCGATCTGCTGAAGGTTCTGCTCAAGGCCGTGGCCGAGCAGGAGGGCGTGGCGCCCAAGATCATCGCCACCGTCGAAGAGCTGGAAGCCATCGCCGAGAGCGACAACGCCGATGTCCCCTCCCTGCACGGCTGGCGGCGCAAGCTGTTCGGGGAAAAGGCCCTGGCGCTGAAGAATGGCCAGCTCGGCCTGGTGCTGGAGCGCGGGCGAGTGAGGCTCAGGGCGATTGCTCAGGCTTGATCGGTCAAATAAGCCCTTTCAGCCGCAGCAATCCTAATGTTGCGACGGTCGCGGCGTCCTTGACGACACCTTCCGTGATCATCGCCAGGACTTCGTCGATCGGAAAGGCGCGGCTTATCATGTCCTGCTCGGTCTGCTCGCGGTAGGTCTCGCCCTGCCGGAGGCCTTGCGCGAGGTAGATGTGAAAACCCTGGTTCGAATAGCCGTAGCATTCGAACAGATGGCCCACATGCCGCATGGTCTCAGCGGTCAATCCGGTCTCCTCGCGCAATTCTGCACGGGCGAGTTCCAGAGGATCGATGGCCGGCGCCTCCTCCCAGGAGCCCTGCGGCAATTCCCAATAGCGGCCCTGCACAGGATAGCGGTACTGCTCCACGAGGTGGATCATACCGTTCTCGATGGGAGCGATGATGGCAAAGTCTGTCTTCTCGACGACACCGTAGATGCCCGGCGAGCCATCCTGACGGATAATCGCGTCCTCGCGCACGCGCATCCAGTGGTTCTCGTAGACGATGCGCGTCACAGTGGTTCTGATTTCCGGCGCCACGAGTCCCCCAATCGGCAGATGGCCGGGCGGACCCCGGCCATCGCTTATACACCGACCAGGATGATGCACAGACCTCTTATCGCCCAAAGATACCCTTGAAGACCTGGGCCAGTTTATTGTGTTTCTTCTTGCGATCCACATCCGCCTGGCTCTTCACCCAGGCGATCTGGACGACGCGGCGCTCGCCGGCGAAAGGCAGATGGCCGTGCCAGGAATTGTCGGCGCGCAGGAAGGCGAACATGGTGCCCGTGGTGGGCGGCACTTCGAGCTTGTAGCGGTCGTAGTTCTTCTCGTCGTAGAGAACGCGCAGGCGGCCACCCTCGCCCTGCTGCCATTCTTCGTTCATGTAGACCAGCATGGTCATGACCTTGGACGGCCCATCCGTGTGGATGGCGCCGTATTTGGGCTGCGACTTCTTCATGATGGTGGTCAGGCGCGGATATCGGTGTAGGTCCTGGCCAAACTTTTTGGACAGTTCTTCGGTCAGCTCCGGACCTTCGAGCTCTTCGATGAGCCGCTTGAAGCTTCCGTGGAGGTTAACCTCGTCTACGGTGAGGTAGCCGGGCTTGTTAATGTCGGGAAAGTCTCGCCGTAGTTCGTCGATCCGGTCCTGCTTCAGGAGATGTGATGCGAGAATGTAGTCATACGGTTCGCTGGAGCGCTCCGCATTGCGAACCGCTGTGAGATCGATCAATTCCATTGGCGTTTCCCCGCTTAGTCGCGCTTTATTGCGGCCCGCATGGTAACGTAGCGTAATCTTCTGTAAACGCTTATTTGAAAAGGCTTTTTTTGCTGGGATTATCGTCCGAAACTGAGACCGGCTCACACGATCTCGACAACCGGATCCATATTGAGGAGCTTGCCCAGGGCGCGCATGCGGCCCATCAGGCGCTCATTGGCGAGCGGTCCCATGTGGGAGGGCAATCGCAGCACGACCTGACTGCCGCGGGCCATGAGAGGAGTCTGCGCCAGGACGCCTTCCATGGCGACCGAAACCGGATAGGCGATGCGCATCAATGCGGCGAGCAGGCGAGCGCGCTCGATGAGCCTTGGACCGGCCAGGGTCTTGATGCGTGAACTCACCTTGTCCGGCGAGAGGCCCTCGTGCCGGAAGAAGATCGACAGAGCCAGATAGGCACGGCCCGGATGATCGAGCCCGGCAAAAGCGCCGTAGGCGATCAGGTTGAGACTCTGTTCACCCCGGTAGTCGGGATGCGCGCGCCAGCCGATATCTGCCAGAAGGCAGGCGGCACGGCGCAGGCGGGTGTCGTACTCCGTTTCCGGCAGGCCCAGGCTATCGATGAAGGCTTGCGTCCACTGGCACAGCTCGACCCCGTGGCGGGGTGAGCGGGAGCGCAGGAGGTTGAGATCGTTGGCGGCCGCGAGCAGCGGATCCTGCTCTCGTGTCTCCTGATCGAGCCTGTCGTACAGAATACCCTCACGCACACCGAAGGCGGAAATCGCGACCTCTTTCGGCTCGCCGAGCCGGATGATCTCCTCCAGCACGATGGCACCATAGGCAAGCAGCGGACGGCGGGCCTCGGACACGCTCTCGATGTCCTTCAGGGTCTTGGAATCGGCCTCCTCCACGAGATGCAGGAAGTCGAGCCCGTCATCCGGGTCGATCATGTAGCCGTGCATGACATGGAGCGGATAGTCCCGCGCCGCCTGATGCAGCCGCGCCAGCGCACGCCACGTGCCACCGACCGCATAGAAGGTACGGCCATGCAGGTTTTCGAGATATTCCGGCGCGCGCTCGAGCGCTTCGCGTACGATGCGCTGGGCCTTTCGCAACGAGCCGCCGCTGACGTCCTGCAGGGCGAGACCGCCGAGCGGCATGGTGATCCCCTGCCCCACCTGCGAGCCCTGCACGTCGACCAGCTCCAGGCTGCCGCCGCCCATGTCGCCGACCATGCCGTCCGGCTCGTGGAAACCGGCGACGACGCCGAGCGCCGAGGCCCTCGCCTCTTCGGCTCCCGAAAGCAGGCTGATCGGCTGGCCGCAGGCTTCGGCCGCGGCTTGCAGAAACGCGGGACCGTTGGAGGCATCGCGCGCCGCGGCGGTCGCGAGAACGAAGACCTCGGATACGTTCATCGTGTCGCAGAGAACGCGAAACCGCGCGAGCGCGCGCAAGGCCCTATCGACGGCCTCGTCGTCGAGGCGGCCGGTGGTCGCCACATGGCGTCCGAGACCGCAGAGGACCTTCTCGTTGTAGATCGGCGTGACGGCGCGGGAGAGGCCCTCATAGGCCACGAGACGCACGGAGTTCGAGCCGATATCGATGATGGCGACAGGACGGCCGATCTTGAGCCGCCCTGGAGCCTCGAAGCTGAGGGCCGGCATGTCAGCGCTGCCCGCGCTTGGCGAGCGCTTTGGGGCTGGAGGTCTTGAGGGATTTGCCACGGCCCGACAGACTTGGGTTTGTCATGAAATACTTGTGCGCGTTGAATGGTTCCTCGCCCTTGGCCGGCACGACCCGATGGCTCGTGCCGTCGGGAAGGACATTCCAGCTCTGCTCGTTGTCGAGCAGGTTGGCGAGCATGATCTGGTCGAGCACCTGCTGATGCACGGTCGGGTTGAGGATCGGCATCAGCGCCTCGACGCGCCGGTCGAGATTGCGCGACATGAGATCGGCGGACGAGATGTAGACATGCGCCTTCGGGTTCGGCAGTGCCTGCCCGTTGCCGAAGGCATAGATGCGCGTGTGCTCCAGGAAGCGCCCGACGATGGACTTGACCCGAATGTTCTCCGACAGGCCCTTGATGCCAGGCCTGAGGCAGCAGATGCCGCGCACGATCAAATCGACCTGAACGCCGGCCGCGCTCGCGTCGTAGAGCGCATCGATGATGTCGGGATCGACCAGGGAGTTGCACTTGCACCAGATCGCACCGGGCCGCCCCGCCTTGGCATGCTCCACCTCTTCGGCGATGTGCTGAAGCAGGCGCTTCTTGAGGGTCAGGGGCGAGACCGCCATGCGCTCCAGTTCGGCAGGCTCCGCATAGCCCGTCACGAAGTTGAAGATGCGCGACACGTCCCGTCCGATGACCGGATCGGCGGTGAAGTAGGACAGGTCGGTGTAGATGCGCGCGGTGATCGGGTGGTAGTTGCCCGTACCCACATGGCAATAGGTGATGAGCTGGCTGCCTTCGCGGCGCACGACCATCGACAGTTTCGCGTGCGTCTTCAGCTCGATGAAGCCGAACACCACCTGCGCGCCGGCGCGCTCGAGATCGCGCGCCCAGCGGATATTGGCCTCCTCGTCGAAGCGCGCCTTCAGCTCCACGAGGGCCGTGACGGACTTGCCCGCTTCGGCCGCTTCCGCGAGGGCAGCGACGATGGGGGAATCGGATGAGGTGCGGTAGAGCGTCTGCTTGATCGCCACGACGTTCGGATCACGCGCTGCCTGACGCAGGAACTGCACCACCGCATCGAAGGATTCGTACGGATGGTGGACGATGATGTCCTTCTCGCGGATCGCCGCGAAGCAGTCACCGCTATGCTCGCGGATGCGCTCGGGGAAGCGCGGATTGTAGGGCTTGAACTTGAGGTCCGGACGATCCAGCGCGACGAGCTGCGACAGATCCCGCAGGCCCATCATGCCCTCGACGACGAAAACCTCATCCTTGGACACTTCCAGTTCCTCGGCCACGAAGAGCCGCAGGTCCTCGGGCATCGCCGCCTCAACCTCCAGGCGGATCACGCTGCCGCGACGGCGCTGCTTGAGCGCGGTCTCGAACAGGCGCACCAGATCTTCCGCCTCTTCCTCCACTTCGATATCGGAATCGCGGATCACCCGGAACGCGCCCTGCCCCTGCACCTCATAGCCAGGGAACAGGCGGCTCGTGTAGAGCACGATCATCTGCTCCAGCGCGATGAAGCGGGTGGCGCCCGTTTCCGCGAAATCCGGCAGGCGGATGAAGCGCTCGGCGCGCGACGGCAGGCGGATCAGCGCATTCAGTACCTTGCCGTCGCTCTGGCGCACCAGCTTCAGGGCGATGGAGGAGCCGAGATTGGGGATGAACGGGAACGGATGCGCCGGATCGATGGCGAGCGGCGTCAGGACCGGGAAGACGTGGTTGAGGAAGTAATCCTCGAGCCAGGAGGCCTCCGCCTTCGTCAGGCCTCCCCCTTCGGTGAGGACGATGCCCTCCTCCAGAAGAGCGTCGCGCAATTCGCGCCAGCGCCGCTGCTGGTCCGAAGCGAGATTCGAGACGGCCACGGCGATCTTCGCCAGCTGCTCCTGGGGCGTGAGCCCATCCTGTGACGTTGTGGCAACACCGGAGCGCACCTGTCCGATCAGGCCCGCGACGCGGACCATGAAGAACTCGTCCAGGTTGTCGGCCGAGATCGACAGGAAGCGCAATTGTTCCAGGAGCGGATGATTGCGGTTCGATGCCTCCTCGAACACCCGCCGGTTGAATTGCAGCCAGGACAGCTCGCGGTTGATGAAGCGCTGGGGAAACTTCCGGAGCACCGCACCATCAAGTTCGATATCCGGCGGAGCCTTCGGCAGCGGAGCCTCGCTGACGGTCTCCACCTCTTTCAGAGCAATCGCGCTGCGCACTTCATTCTCCGCCGTTTCCTTCTTCGGCGACCGTTTTGCTCTCGGCTTCGTGACGGTTTCACGACGGTTCGATAACGCGGCGTTGGTCTCGGGCTTCACTCGTTCTCATCCGTTTCCTGCGCGGCACCAAGGATCTCCGCCGCGATCGCTCGCGACACGCGCCGCCCCCGGCTCAGGGCCTCCCTGTCGAGGAGAGCCACGAGTTCGGAGGCCTTCGCCAGCGAACGCTCGATCCGCAGAGCAATATAGTCGACAACGGAGGTGTCGACCACGAGTTGCCTGTCGACGAAAAGCTTCACCAGAACTGCCTTGAGCAGGGCATCGTCCGGCGCCTCCAGCAATACGCTTGGTGCCAGGCGCAGGCGCGACAGCAGATCCGGCGTCCGCAAACCCCAGCGGTCGGGCGGCGTCTCGCAGGTGATCAGGAGCGAGGCTTTCTTTTCCCGCGCCAGATTCAGCAGGTGAAACAGCGTCGCCTCGTCCCGCTCGCCCCGGTCCATATCCTCGATGGCGAGCGCGCCGTTCGAAACGAGATGCGGAACCTTGTTCTGCGTGATCTCGGACGCGTCGATGGTCCAGGCACGGGCGTTCGTCGCCCAGATCGAGGCGAGATGGCTCTTGCCGCTGCCGCGGGGGCCGACGAGGAGCAGGATCGTGTCCGGCCAGTCGGGCCAGCTCTCGATGAGGCCATAGGCCTGCTCATTCGACGGACTGACGAGAAAATCCTCCGCTCCGAAACGGGGATCGAGCGGGAGATCGAAGGTCAGCTGTCTGGGACCCTCACGCATCGAGATCGACCTTCTCAAGCTCGACCTTGGGCTTGATGATCGCAGATTCCGCGCCGCGATAGAGGGGACTTGCCAGATATTGCCTCAGAGCAAAGCGTGCAATGACACCAACGGCGGCGGCGAGCGGCACGGCGAGCAGCAGACCGACGAAGCCGAAGAGAGCACCGAAGGCCACGAGGGCGAACATGAGCCAGACCGGGTGCAGGCCGACGGAATCGCCCACCAGCTTCGGTGAGAGAATGTTGCCTTCCACGAACTGGCCGAAGACGAAGATGCCGAGCGTCGCCGCGATCATGGTCCAGTCCGGCCAGAATTGCACGATGGCGACGCCGACCGACAGGATGAGGCCCGTGAGAGAACCCACATAGGGAATGAAGCTGAGGAGCCCCGCCGTCATGCCGATCAGCGCGCCGAAATTCAGTCCGACCAGGGCAAGGCTGACCGCATAGAATGTGCCGAGGATGATGCAGACCATGGCCTGGCCGCGCACAAAGCCGGCAATGGCCCGGTCGATGTCGTGGGCGATGGCGCGGATCGTGTCGCGGTGCTTCATCGGCATCCAGGAATCGACGGTCTTCACCATGCGATCCCAGTCGACGAGCATGTAGAATGCCACGACCGGCGTCACGACCAACAGGGAGAAAATGCCGAGCAGGGCCTGCCCGCCCGACCACAGCCCCTGCAGGAAGGCGGTGATCCAGGCGATTCCCTGGCTGATGAGGTTGCCGACGGAGGGCGGCGCCGCGGGCAGAGCATCTTCGAGTCCTAGTTTCTGGATCAGCGGACCGAGCTGCTCTGCCCCCAGTTCCTGGAGCCTCGTCACGTAGCCGGGCAGCCTTTCCACGAAGGCCGCCACCTGCTGCGCCGCGAAGGGAACCAGGATCATGAGGGAGATGATGAGGATCAGGACGAACAGGACGAGGATCAGCAGGCTCGCGCCCAGACGTCCAATGCCGATTTTCTGCAGTCGGTCGGCGAGCGGGTCGAGCAGGTAGGCCAGCGCGAAGCCCGCCACGAACGGCAGGAGGATGCCGCGCAGGATGAACAGCAGCAGCACCGTGACGACGAGCGCCGCTATCCAGAATCCGATCTGCCGTTGGACCGTCATCGGTACTCCATAGCCAACAATTCTGGCCTTCAGGTGGTCATGTGTCGCAGCCAGCCCCCGAGATAGGCACCGGCGGAGGCTATGGTCAAGGTGGCCACCAGCACCATGGCGACCTCCTCCAGCCCGGCGAGATCAACCCCGAAGGCATTGGCGGCGAGCGCGAAGGCCGCAAAGGCGATCTGCGCTCCCGTATTCAGCTTGCTCAGGAGGATCGGCTTGATCTCGACCGGGCGGCTCATGACCCAGGACAGAAGCACGGCCGCCACGATCATCACGTCCCGGGACACGACGATGATGGCAAGCCAGCTCGGGATCGCCCCCACGATGGCAAGCGTCACGTAGATCGACACCAGAAGGGCTTTGTCGGCGATCGGGTCGATATAGGCCCCGAACTCACTCCGCATGTCGAATTTCCGGGCGATGAAGCCGTCTACCGCGTCGGAAATCCCCGCAACCACGAACAGAATGAAGGCCGCGCTCCACCGCTGCTGCATGATCATGACGATCACGATGGGGACGATGATGAGGCGGCCGATGGTGATGATGTTCGGAATGGTCATCGGGGCGATGATGGCCGGTTGAGGGGCGGAGTTCAATCGTCGGGTCTGAGGGTGGGGATAAGATGCCACTCACCCGTCATGGCCGGGCTTGTCCCGGCCATCCACATCTTGGAACCACAGCGTTGCTAAAGACGTGGATCCCCGGAACAAGTCCGGGGATGACGCGGGATAAATGGGTTTCCCAAAATGCGAATTCTTCCCTTGCCTCTCGCCCCCTCTCGTCTTACTGCCCCCTCAACACGGGGTGAGCCATGACTGAGAAGCAGACGAACGGCCTGACCTATGCCCAAGCGGGCGTCGATATCGACGCGGGCAATGCCATGGTCGACCAGATCAAGCCCCTGGTGCGCTCGACGCGCCGGCCGGGGGCCGATGCAGAAATCGGCGGGTTCGGCGGGCTCTTCGACCTCAAGGCGGCCGGCTTCAAGGACCCGATCCTGGTGGCGGCCAATGACGGCGTCGGCACCAAGGTGAAGATCGCCATCGACACAGGCATCCACGACACCATCGGCATCGATCTCGTCGCCATGTGCGTGAACGACATCATCGTGCAGGGCGCCGAACCCCTCTTCTTCCTCGACTATTTCGCGACCGGAAAGCTCTCGCCGGAAGTCGGCGTCCATATCGTCAAGGGCATCGCCGAGGGCTGCCTCCAGGCCGGCTGTGCGCTGATCGGCGGCGAGACGGCCGAGATGCCTGGCCTCTACGCCAAGGGCGATTACGATCTTGCGGGCTTTGCGGTCGGCGCCGCCGAGCGCGGCACGCTGTTGCCGAAGGATGTCAGCGTCGGCGACGTGTTGATCGGCCTGCCCTCCTCCGGCGTCCATTCCAACGGTTTCTCGCTCGTGCGCCGGATCGTCGAACATTCCGGCCTCGCCTGGGACGCGCCCGCGCCCTTTGCTTCCGGCAAGACACTGGCTCAGGCCCTGCTGGAGCCGACCCGGATCTACGTGAAGGCCCTGCTGGAAGTGATCAAAGGCGGCGACGGCATCAATGCCCTCTGCCACATCACCGGCGGCGGCTTCCCGGACAACATCCCGCGCGTCCTGCCCGACGGCGTTGGCGTGCGGCTCGATCTCGATGCGATTGCCGCCCCGCCCGTCTTCGGCTGGCTTAGCCGAACCGGCGGTGTCGTTGAGGCCGAGATGCTGCGCACCTTCAATTGCGGCATCGGCATGATCGCGGTGGCGAGCGCCGACAAGGCCGATGCCGTCATAGAGCGTCTGCGCCAAGCGGGTGAGAGCCCGGTGCGCATCGGCGAGACCGTGGCGCATGCGGGCGGCGAGCGCGTCCAGACCTCGGGCACCTTGAAGCTCTGATGACCCGCCGCCGCGTCGCCATCCTGATCTCGGGCCGCGGCTCGAACATGGTCTCGCTGATCGAGGCCGCGAGCCAGCCGGATTTCCCGGCCGAGATCGCTCTCGTCCTGTCGAACCGCCCTGATGCGGCGGGACTGGAGCGGGCAGAGGCGGCCGGAATCGCAACAGCTATCGTCGATCACAAGGCCCATCCGACCCGGGAGGATTTCGAGCGGGCGATGGATGCGGAACTGGCCTCGCACGACATCGCCTTCATCTGCCTTGCCGGCTTCATGCGCGTGCTGACCGATGGGTTCGTGGAACGCTGGGCCGGACGAATGGTCAATATCCACCCCTCGCTCCTGCCACTCTATCGCGGCACCCGGACCCATCGGCGGGCGTTAGAGGACGGTGTGCTGGTGCATGGCTGCACCGTTCATTTCGTGGTGCCGGAGCTCGACGCCGGTCCGATCATCGCCCAAGCCGTCGTGCCGGTAGTGCCGGACGACACGGAAGAGAGTCTCGCCGCGCGGGTGATCGTGCAGGAGCACAAGCTCTACCCGCACGCACTGCGGATGATCTGCGACGGGACGGCCTGGCTGGAGAACGGACGGGTGGTGTTTTCGAAGGGCTGGAATGCGAGCGGGTCGCTGCATTCTCCGACATCAGCTTAATCCAGCCCGTCGTCCCCGGCCTTGTGCCAGGGATCCACGTCTTTCCTCCGATTTGACCCCGAAGACGTGGATGGCCGGGACAAGCCCGACCATGACGCGCGAAAGCGTAACTGTCTTAAATCTGCGGACGGGGCAGCTTGCAGGCATCGAGAGCCGTGAGTGCCTTTGCGCGGGCCGCGTCGTTGAACACGCCTGTGTCCCGGTACGCCTGGAGCTCGTCGGCGCTCAGAGAGCGCATGGTGCGGCCGGCATAGCAGTCGCAGGGGCGGCTGAGCGACGCCTCGCTGACACCGCTCTGCAGCTTCGCCTGGATGATCGTGCAAGCTTGGCTCACCCGGGCGCGCAGCTGAGGAACGGTTTCAGTCTTCAGCGCCGGATCCGGCTGATACTGCGTCGGCGTGTTGGAGGCGGCGGCGAAGGCGCCCGTTGCGCCAAGAGTGACGGAGGCTGCGACGAGCAGCGTGCGGACGATCGAGGTCATGGATGGCTTCCCAGAGACGAAATCACGTTCGGCCTTAAGAATAGGCTTGGCCGTTGAGGATCAAGGGGGAAGCCGAAAACAGGCTTAAGACTTAGCCAACAACCGCCTCAGCGCGATGGTGCTTTCGCGCAATCGGCAACTCAAGCGCCGGATCGAGATCGGCTTTTTCCAATGCCACGCGGTTGTCGTGGAAGGCTGCACCGCCATAGGGTGCCACCTGATCGCCGCCGGTGAGCGTATTGATGCCCCGCCCGTAAGGGTGGGCCGCGTTGGGCCAGATACCCTCGGCGATCAGCACGCCGCGCCGCACGCCGTCGAAGAGCTTGGCGCGCAAGAAGACTTCGCCGCGATGGTTCTTCAGCTTCACCCAATCGCCGTCGGCGATGCCTTGAGGATGCGCATCGAGCGGGTGAATCATCACCTCGGGCCGCCGCTCCTTGTCGAGGGAGGTCGGGGTTTCCGTGAAGCTGGAATTGAGGAAGTTGCGGGCCGGGCTCGTGGCGAGGCGGAACGGATATTCCTCGGTCGCCGCTTCGATCACGCCCCAATGGTCGGGCAAGGCCGGCATGCTGGCCCAGGGGCCCATTGCGCCGTTGTTGTAGGACGGTACCTTCGTCCAATCGGGCTTGAAGCGAAACTTGCCGTCCGGATAGCCGAAACCGTTGAGGAAATGCGCGTCCTCGAAGGGCGGCTGTGCGTCGAAATGAACGTGAGCCTCCAGGTTCTCGAGCGAGCCCCAGCCGGAGTTTTGCAGCGTCCAGTCGATGATCTCGCGCGGCTCCATGGCGAAACCACGATGCTCGGCACCGAGGCGTTCGGCGAGGCCGCGAAAAACCTCGTGGTTCGAGCGGCACTCGCCCGGCGGGTCGATGAGCTTGGGTCCGACCTGGAAATGCTGATGCCCGCCGCCGGAATAGAGATCGTCGTGCTCCATGAACATGGTCGCGGGCAGCACGATATCGGCCATGAGCGCCGTCTCGGTCATGAACTGCTCATGGACGCAGACGAAAAGATCCTCCCGAGCAAAACCTCGCTTCACCAACTCCTGCTCAGGGGCGACCGAGACCGGGTTGGTGTTCTGGATCAGCATCGCCTTGACCGGCGGGCCATTGTAGAGCGCCTCGGCGTCACCTGTGAGAACGCGGCCGATCTGCGACTGGTCGAGAATGCGGATGCTTTTGTCGATGGCGTCATGGCCCTCGATCAGTGCCTTGTTCCAATGGAAGATGCCGCTGTTGGAATGAAGCGCACCGCCGCCCTCAACTTGCCAGGCGCCCGTCACGGCCGGGATGGAAAGCGCTGCGTGCATGTTGACCACGCCATTGCGCTGGCGGCCGAAGCCGAAGCCGAGGCGGAAGTACGTGCGCTTGGTCGTGCCCACGAGCTTCGCGAAGGCTTCGATCTCCTCCACAGACAGGCCTGTGATGGCCGAGGCCCAGGCCGGATCGCGCGTGCGCAGATGCTCTTCGAGCTCGCGCGGATGATCGGTGTAGCGCTCCAGATAATCCCGGTCCGCCAGACCGTCGCGGAAGAGCACATGCATCACCGCGCAGGCAAGCGCGCCATCGGTGCCCGGCTTCACCAGCAGCGCCATGTCGGCCTGCTTCATGGTGGCATTATTGTAGATGTCGATGGCGACGATCTTGGCGCCGCGCTCCTTGCGGGCCTTCATCGCGTGGGTCATCACGTTGACCTGGGTGTGAACCGGGTTCGTGCCCCAGATCACGATGCAGTCGGACGCCGCCATCTCGCGCGGGTCGGCTCCCCGCAGATGACCGGTACCGGCCACATAGCCGGTCCAGCTCATGGCCGTGCAGATGGTGGAATACTGGCCGGAATACTTCTTCACATGGCGCAGGCGGTTGATGCCGTCGCGCATCACATAGCCCATGGTGCCGGCATAGTAGTAGGGCCAGACGGATTCCGAGCCGAACTCCCGCTCTGCCTCCAGGAACTTACTTGCCACGATGTCGAGCGCCTCGTCCCAGGAGATGCGCTCGAACGATCCTGAGCCCTTCGGACCCGTGCGCTTCATCGGATAGAGCAGCCGGTCCGGATTGTGGATGCGCTCCGCATAACGCGCCACCTTCGCGCAAATCACGCCGGCCGTGTAGGTGTTGGACTTCGCCCCGTGTACGCGCCCGATACTGCGCCCGTCGATCACCTCGACTTCGAGGGAGCAGACCGAGGGGCAATCATGGGGGCAGACGGAGGCGCGGCGTTCGATGCGGGGAGCTTGGTTCATGGCGGGCGCATGATGGGGGAAAGGGCCGGAAATGAAAAGGCCGCCCGGAGGCGGCCTTTTGATCTTGATGTCATTCCCGGCCGGAGCGTAGCGGAGGGGAAGGGAATCCACCCATACGCTTCCAGCCATGGATCCCTTCCCAGCCCTCGCGGGCCGCCGGGGATGACAGCGGCGCGTTAGCCGACGATCTCGTTGCCCGAGAAGAACTGGGTGATCTCGATCTGGGCGTTGTCCTGGCTGTCGGAGCCATGGACCGAGTTCTCGCCAATCGACTTGGCGTAGAGCTTGCGGATCGTGCCCTCCGCGGCGCTCTCCGGGTTGGTGGCGCCCATGATCTCACGGTAGCGGAGAACGGCATTCTCGCCTTCGAGAACCTGAACGACGACCGGAGCGGAGATCATGAAGTCCACGAGCTCGCCGAAGAAGGGGCGCTCCTTGTGGACCGCGTAGAAGGTCTCGGCCTCGCGGCGAGACATCAGGATGCGCTTCTGCGCCACGATGCGCAGGCCAGCCTTCTCGATGACGGCGTTGATGGCGCCGGTGAGGTTACGCTCGGTCGCGTCGGGCTTGATGATGGAGAAAGTGCGCTCGATGGCCATGACAACTCGCTTTGATTTGAGATGGGAAATGATGAGGTGCGGCGCTTATAGCGGCGAGCCCCTCTGCCCTCAAGCGCCTTTTGCCCCTGCCCGCTTGGAAACCTTAACCGCCTCCCCTAATCTCTCCCTCTGATCGGCCCGGTGAAGGCCGACATAGCGCATCGTGCGGAAAAGTGGACCCGGTTTTCCGCGTAGACGATGCGCCACTTTAGGGATGAGCCTCGAATGGATCCCAAAAGTGGTGTCCACTTTTGGGTCCGAGGCTCTGGAGGGAGTTTCTAATGAAACCAGTGATCCTTGCCGCCGTCGGCCTTGCCCTGCTCAGCGTCCCGGCCATGGCCCAATCCGCTGATCCGAGCGGGACCTGGCTCACTCAGAGCGGCGATACCCGCGTGCGGATCGCCAAATGCGGAGCCGCCCTTTGTGGGACTATCGTGTCCTCGACCTACCAGAAAGATACGAACAACGCAGATCCGAAGCTGCGGGACCGCAACATCGTCGGCGTCCAGATGATATCCGATATCAGGCCATCCAGTGATGGCTATAGCGGCCAGCTCTACAACCCCCAGGACGGCAAGACCTATACGGGCAAACTCAAGGTGATGACCCCGAACACCCTGCAGCTCTCCGGCTGCGTCCTCGGCGGCCTGATCTGCCGGTCCCAGACCTGGACGAAGGCGAATTGAGGCCCTGACCGAATGCCGTCATCCCGGGACTGCGCAGCAGAACCCGGGATCGCCAGACCAGAATGGTGCTGTCCTGGAGACGATCCCGGATCTTCGCTGCGCTCCGTCCGGGATGACCATCTAGAGGTTACCGCGCCCGCTGACCGAACAGCACGGCCTGGACCTTCGGGTCCGTCAGGTCGGTCTTCTCGCGGTCCTCGAAACTCACCGCGATGCCACGCTGGACCGCCGGGCGGGCGAGGACGGTCTCCAACCAGCGCTTGGCATGGGGGAACTCGTCGATGTTCTGGCCCTGGCGCTCCCAGAGCTTCGCCCAAGGCGCGATGGCCATGTCGGCGATGGAATAATCGCCGGCCACGAATTCCCGGTCGGCGAGGCGCTTGTTCAGCACGCCATAGAGGCGGTTGGTCTCGTTGGTGTAGCGGTCGATGGCGTAGGGTACCTGTTCCGGCGCGTAGATGCGGAAATGGTGCGTCTGGCCGAGCATGGGGCCGAAGCCACCCATCTGCCAGAACAGCCATTGATCGACCTCGACCCGACCCCGCTCGTCCTGCGGATAGAACTTGCCCGTCTTGCGGCCGAGATATTGCAGGATGGCACCGGACTCGAACACGGAGATCGGCTCATGACCCGGCCCGTCGTGGTCGACGATGGCTGGCATCTTGTTGTTGGGCGAGATCGCCAGGAACTCAGGCGTGAACTGGTCACCCTTGCCGATATTGACCGGGTGGATCGCGTAAGGCAGCCCGCATTCCTCGAGCATGATGGTGATTTTCCATCCGTTCGGGGTCGGCCAGTAATAGAGATCGATCGGGTGCTGCACGGAAGCCGCCATGAAAAGCCTCTTCTTGCGGGTCGACAGGGGTCGGTGACTGGACGTTAAGACATAAGATCGGGGCTGGCACCAGCGCCTGCAATGAAATTCCGTGGAAACGATGCATGGCTGCCCCCAAGGCCTTGCATGTTTTACTGTTTCAGATGAGATATCCTGTGACGCTCAAAAGCGCCCAGGGGGATCCGATCATGAACCGAATTGTGAGCTCCGCTCTCGCCGCCGCTTTGGCCTTGTCCACGGCCGGCGCCGTTCAGGCCGCCGCCGAGACGAAGCCGAAGAAGGAGCCGACCGCCGCTCAAGCAGCCGCCCGCGAGCGCATGGCCAAGTGCAGCGTGGAATGGAAGGATGCCAAGGCCGGCGGCAAGCTCGCCAAGGACGCCAAGTGGCCGAAGTTCTGGAGCGAGTGCAACACCCGCCTCAAGGGCGAAACGAAGGCCTGAGGCATCACGATTTCCGCGTCATCCCGGGGCCGCGCAGCGGAGCCCGGGATCCATAACCGCTGACAATGTAGAATAGAGCGAGACGCCCCACTTTTAAGCGTCGTGTTTATGGATCCCCGCCTTCGCGGGGATGACAGTGAGGTTTCCGCCAGCCCTTCAGAGCTTCTTCTTGAACCCCTCATGGCTGCGGGCGAAGCCCAGGCGCTCATAGAAGCGATGAGCGTCCTTGCGGGTCTTGTTGGAGGTCAGCTCCATCGCCCTCGCCCCATGGGTGCGGGCATGGTCCTCCGCAAAGGCGATCATCTGCGCGCCGATGCCTCCCGAGCGCCGCGCCGCCTTCACCTTCACACTTTCCACCTTCACGCGCATGGCTCCGCGCCCGGTAAGGTTGGGGATGTAGGTGAGTTGGAACGTGCCGACGACTTCGTCACCATCGATAGCGACGAAAAGCCTGTTGTCGGGGCTTCGTTGAATGGCCGCGAAGGCGGCCTCATAGGCGGGTCGGGTCTCGGGTGACCAGACATCGCCGTGAGAACCGAGTTCGTCCTCCTCGTGCAGGCGGATGATCGCTTCGAGATCACCGGCCTGCGCTTCGCGGATCGACAGAGCGCTCATGCCGCCACCTGGGATTCCATCGGCAGCAGATCCGCACGCGCCTTGAAGCCGGGCAAAGCCTCGATGCGCTTCGCCCATGTGCTCACCCGAGGAAATTCGGCGAGGTCGATCCCCGCCTCGCCGGCGAAAGTCACGACGCCGTAGATGTCGATATCGGCAATGGTCACACCCTCACCGACCAGCCAGTCGCGGCCCGCAAGATGACTTTCCAGAACGCCCAAGGCGCTCTTGGCCGCCTGGATGCAATCCTCCACCACTTCGGCAGGAGCCTTGCGGAACCCCGCTTTGACCACGCGAGCCTTGTACAAGGGCGCAGCGAGGCGGTCGAAATCCCAATACATCCACTCGCGCACCTGCAGGCGCTCGTCGAGATTGGCGCCGCCGAAGCGGCTCGTCATGTCGGCGAGATATTCCAGGATCGCTGCCGACTGGCACAGATGGCGCCCATTGTTCCGGTCGATCAGCAGGGGCACCTGACCATAGCGCTGCCGGGACAGATGGGGAGGCTGCTTGTGCTCGCCTTCCATCATGTTCACGTGCACGTAATCGAACGGTTCGCCCATGAGCGACAGGGTGAGAGCGACCTTGTAGGTCGGCCCCGAATAGGCAAATCCGTGGAGTTCGAAGCGCGCCGGCATGATGTGTGCCCCTGTGAGATAATTCTGTGGCCCGGGAACCTAGTCGATTGTCTCTTTCTCGGGAAGGAGCAGAATCTCATCAACGGGGGATGTCATGGCCAGCATGGAACGAGAGCGGAAACTGTTGCAGCAGAGTGTGGCCATCGTGGCCACTCTTCCCGTCGCCACGGGGCTCTACGGTGTCCTGTTCGGGCAGGCGCTCACGGGGGATGCGGTGTCGATTTCGGCGGAAAGCCATTTCCGCTTCATGTCCGGCCTTCTCCTCGGCATCGGTCTCTGTTTCTGGAGCACCCTACCCTCCATCGAGATCAGGACTGGCCGTTTCCGGCTTTTAACCCTGCTCGTCGTCATTGGGGGCTTGAGCCGATTGATCGGCCTAGGGCTGACCGGTCTGCCCTCGTTCTTCATGATCGGCGGCCTGTTCGTGGAACTCGTCGTCGCGCCGGTGCTGTGCCTATGGCAGACGCGTGTCGCCAATCTCTACGCCGAGGAATACGGGGTCGCGGAGGCGTAACGGGGTCGCGGAGGCGTAAGCCTTCGCTCGACCTCAAAGTCCGACTCATGTTCCGCGAGCCCGCATCCAGAGGGCCGAAGGCGGCGTCTCGAAGGACGGGAGCGCCTCCAGAGCACGCTGGATCCTCCTTCGAGACGCCTGCTGCGCAGGCTCCTCAGGATGAGGCAGAGTTAGATGCGCCCCTCCAAGAATACACTCGACCGGACCGCCTGAACCCTCGACAAATATAGGGTACCCCCCTATACTATGGTTAAAGGAAATCGAGATGTCTCACACCATTCAGGCCAAAACGAAGCTGCTCGCTCGCGTGCGCCGCATCCGCGGTCAGGTCGAGGCGATTGAACGGGCGCTCGAGAACGAGCTCGGCTGCGCCGACGTGCTTCAACTCGTCGCTTCTGTGCGAGGAGCCATGAACGGTCTCACGGCGGAACTCATCGAGGATCACATCCATCACCATGTGGTGGAACCGGTGCAGGAATCCGACCGGATGCGCGGCGCCGACGAACTGATCGACGTCGTGCGCACCTATTTGAAGTAGCGAGGCGGTTATGCCCGATCTTGCCGGTCTCATTCAGGCGGGAGCTGCCAATCCATGGCTCTATCTTCCCGCCGCCATTCTGCTCGGCGCCCTGCACGCCTTGGAGCCTGGCCATTCCAAATCGATGATGGCAGCGTTCATCGTGGCCGTTCGGGGCACGCCGGCGCAGGCCACATTGCTCGGCATCTCGGCCGCTATCGGCCACACGATCGTCGTCTGGGCATTGGCACTGCTCGGTTTGTATTTAGGCGACAAGCTGATCCTTGATCGCGCGGAACCGTGGCTTGTCCTGCTTTCAGGACTTCTGATCATGGCTCTTGCCTTTCGCATCTTCTGGATGCTGCGGGCTATGCATCATCATGGCCATGATCATGATGACCATGGCCATGAAACTCATCACAGGGATCATGATCATCATGATCACCACCACCACGATGAACCTCGCGAACGTCTCGATGCTCACGCCGCAGCTCATGCCCACGAGGTTCGGCAACGCTTCGGCGGCAATCGGAATGTCACGAACTTTGACATCGCCTGGTTCGGCTTCACTGGTGGCCTGCTGCCCTGCCCCGCAGCCATCGCAGTGCTCCTGATCTGCCTGCAGCTGCGCGCCTTCACGCTCGGCATCAGTATGGTGGCGGCCTTCAGCATCGGGCTTGCCATCACGCTGATTGCCGTCGGTGTCTTCGCAGCCTGGGGAACACGGGTTGTGCGAGCACGATGGGCCAGGCTGGAGGAATGGGGCGAGAGGCTCCCCTATGTCTCGGCGGCGCTCGTCTTCGTGATCGGCACCATCATCGCTCTTCAGGGATTGGGGAAGCTCGGCCTTATCGCCTGAACATTCGTGAGCCTCCCGAGACGAAGCTTGAGTTTATTCGATGGAACCGAGGCGGTATTCGTACCGCCTCGGTTCTTGTTTTGCTTGAAGAACGTGCCTGACTGCACCAGCTTTGCTATCATGGGGTTGGATAATCGGAAGGTTGGCCCCCATTCCGAGCCTGAGCGTTCCGAGATCGTCCATTGCAAGTTCGCACCTCTTAAGAAGGCTGCACCATGAGCGAAGACGAGAAACTCCTCGCGATTCTCCGACAATCTGCCGATGTCGATACCGATGTCGTTAATGCCATCGAGCGCCTGATCCGCGAGGCGCCCGACCACGAACTGAACCGCATCAATGCGCTTGCCTTCGCGGCCAAGAATGAGCTCGATGAGGAACAGGTCATCGGCACCTTCCTTCACGCGGCCCGGCTCGGGCTGTTTGAGATGTCCTGGAACGTGCTTTGCCCTGGGTGCGGCGGCGTGCTCGAGTCAGGCATGAGCCTCAAATCGGTGAATCAGTGCGAATACAGCTGCGCCCTTTGCGCCGCCGGATACGAGCCGACCCTCGATGAGATGGTCGAGGTCACGTTCACAGTGAGCCCCAGGGTGCGCAAGATCGCAGCGCATGATCCCGACACCATGCCCATGCATGAATACATGCGCCAGATCTTCTGGAGTTCGGGGATCGATCTCCCGGACGATTTCGAACGCCTGATCGACGAAATTGTGCTCGATGCAGTGGAGCTTCCGCCCGGCGAGCGAGCGATCCTGTCGCTTCAGCTTCCGGCGGAATTCGTGATCGTTTTCGAACCGGTCACCCACGCGGCGCAATTCATCGACGTGAAAGGCGAGCCTACCCGCGAGCGCCAGAGCCTCTCGCTCGTTCTCAACGAGAGCCATCCGGAGAACCAGACACTCACCATGCAGCCGGGACCGTTGCGGATTTCGCTCGAGAACCGCACGAACCGGCGTGTCCTGCCCGCCGTATGGGTTGCAGGCAACGAGCTGCATCACATGATGAAGCAGAGGCGGGCCTTCCTCACGGCGAAGCGCCTGCTCACGAACCAGACCTTCCGCGATCTCTATCGCACCGACACACTCGACATCGATCAGCGCCTGAAGATCACCAGCCTCACCTTCCTGTTCACGGACCTGAAGGGCTCGACGGAACTCTACGAGCGCGTCGGCGATCTCGTGGCCTACGACCTCGTGCGCGAGCACTTCCGCGTCCTCCACGAGATCGTCGCGGCCGAGGCCGGAGCGGTCGTGAAAACCATCGGCGATGCGGTGATGGCGACATTCCCCACACCGGACCACGCGATCTCGGCGGCGTTGCGCATGCGCGATGCGATGCGCGGGCTCAACGAGCAGCGTGGAAACGAAGATCTGCTGCTCAAGATCGGCATCCACGAGGGGCCATGCCTCGCCGTGACGCTGAACGACCGGCAGGATTACTTCGGCCAGACGGTGAACATCGCCTCCCGCGTCCAGGGACTTGCGGTCTCGCGCTCCATCTTCGCAACGGGCGCTGTGGTCGAATATCCGGAAGCCTCGCATATCATCGAGCGGCGGGGCCTGCGCCCCACCCTGCAGAAGACAGCGCTTCGCGGAATCAACGACGAGTTCTCTGTCTACGAGATTCCGTGATGGGCTGACCTTACATTCCTCATGGCGGATCGCGGAAGGATACGGGACGACCGTACCCTTCCGAAAAACCGTCGATCATGGTCAGTCGCGCCCGCTCGCATCCTCCCCAATGTCCTTGAGCAAATGAGGACTGAGCCTTGCGCGAAGGGAAGCCAGCACTTCGGAGGATGGGGATGTTTTTGCGGATGTCTGGCCGCGCTCACGCACGGTTGGAATCAGATCAATGCGAATGGTCAGCCAGACGAGGGAAAGCGTAATCTGCTTCATCGAAACCTGCAGCGTTGTTGAATGGAAGGATTGCGGCGTGGGTGCATGGGACAAAGTGCAAAACCATGTGACGCCTCCTTCGGCTGAGGTTGATGAAAAAGCGGCTGAGAAATCAGCCGCTCGAACAGATTACTCGATCTTCAGTCGTTTTGCCAGACAGATCTTCTAAAGTTTCTTCTCGAACCGATATTCCGCCGTTTTCGAAATGTCGGTGTGCTGGCGCTGCCCATCGATCTGCGTGTAGCCCAGCCTCGCGTAAAGCCTGTGCGCGGTCGTAAAGCGCGTGTCAGACCAGAGAACGATGCGGCTGGCGCCATTCGTCCGGGCGTGGCTCTCCGCCTGCCGCACGAGCAGGGAGCCGAGCCCCTGTCCGCGCCGGTCGGAGCGCACATAGAGCCGGTGCAGTTCCGCCGTTCCACCCTCAGGAAAGTCGACGGCCCCGCAGGCACAGACGCGTCCGCGCTCATCCTCGACGGCCCAGAAGGCGCCACCGGTCCCGGCATAGGACGAACCGGGGGTGATCAGGTCCGGCAGATCGTCGTGCGGATCGACGAAGCAACCCGGATACTCCGCGAAGCACAGCGAGAGAAGCCCGAAGAGATCCTGCGCGTCGGCATCGACGACAGACCGGATGACGGGTGTGGAGGAAGCCGCCGCGAGGAGCGGCGTGAGGTGGGACATCGTCATGATCGATTGGTCTTTTGGCCGGTGCAATGGGTTCAGACAGGTTTCGGGAGCACGGAAGCGGTGGCCCTGCGCCCAAGAAGGAGATCGCGCATGAACCCGGTCCGGCGTTCAGTGAAGACGGAGAAGGCAAAGGCTGCGACGAGTGCGGCAAGCGCGAGGCCGGCGAAAGCCGCATAGGCCGACACGCTTGGACGAACCAGCATCGAGGGCCAACCGTACCACTCGAGAAGGCCGCCCAGAAACACGGTAACCGGTACGTGGATGAGATAAAGCGAATAGGAGAAATCCGCTCCGATGCGTACCGGGCCCGCGAGCGGGCACCAGGACAGCAACGGCCGGTTTGCGATGGCGAGCGCCGTTCCCAATCCGACCATGAGATCGGTGCCGAAGGGCGGCAGAATCTGCAGGCGTGAGATGAAAAATCCAGCTGCAATCACAACCAGTCCGGCGAGGCCTGCAGCCATAGGCATATCGCGCGCCCGAACGATCTGGGCCGCCAAGGCCCCCGCGAGCCAGATGATGAACCAAGGCGTCCATCGCAATAGCCCGCCTGCAAGGGAGGACACGCCGAGGAACAGCAGCGCAATAACACAGAGCTTGAGCGCTTTCGGGAATTTCGCGAGACAGGTGCCGAACAGAACGGGCGCGAGAAGATAGAACACCCATTCGTAGCCGAGCGACCAGAGCGGCGGGTTTGGGCCGAGCGGCTTGCAGAAAATCCCCTGCACGGCGGCGAGATTGCAGGCGATCTGCCCCCAGCTCCAATCCGAAGTGACGCCGATTGGCATCAGGGGCCGCTCGCCGAAGAAGCGTGTGTCAATCAGGTAGGATCGTCCGATCCAATCGAGCAGCAGGGTCAGCACCAGGGCCGGCAGGAGGACGACGTAAATGCGGGCAAAGCGGCTGGCGAAATAAGTCTTCGCATTGAACCTGCTCTTTTGCAGCGAGCGCCACACGCCACCGCCGACCAGGAAGCCGCTGACGGCAAAGAAGATCGCCACGCCTTCCCGGTGGATGCCCGTCAGGAAATAGAAAACCTTCGTTCCCAATCCTGCCTGAGCGACATCCTGAAAACTCACGAAGACAAGGCCGCGGGTATGCCCGAAGAGCACCAGCAACGCCGCACCGAGGCGCAGAAAGTCCAGGAATGGCCAATGCGCGCCGCTTCGCGAAGAGGCAGGGCTGCTATCTGGCGGACTGGCCTCGTTCATCGCCCCTCGCTTCGCGCCGTCACGGCGGCGATCGTCGTTTCAAGCATGTCGTGCAGCAGGCGATAGGCCTTCGCCGACAGATGAATGCCATCCGTCGTCATCCCTTCCCTCGCAGTGCCGTTGTCATCCGCAAATGCTCGCTGCAGATCGACGATGTCGGCCACGCGGCCGTCTGCGATCTGCACGATACGGCGGCTCAAGGATGCTATCGCATCGAGGGAATAGAAGCTCGTCAGGCGCTTGGCCTGCTCGATCGGCGGCGGTGTCAACACGACGACGGGAACTTGCGCGTCGCTGAAATGCCCGACGATCCGCTCGAAATGCTCCATCGCGCCATCGAGCGCGCCATCGGTGCAATCCTTCTTGGCATCGTTGGTGCCGACGAGCAGCATGGCGATGCTGGGCTCGGCCGATTGCAGGAGAAGCGGCACGCGCGGCTCCAGCGCTTCGGTCCAGATGCCGGAATAGCCGGCATTGAGCAAAGGCAGTGCCCCGATGCGGTTCCAGTAGAAGCCTTCGACGAGGGAATCGCCGATGAACAGCAGCCCGCCCGGCCCGACTGCAGGTTTGTGCGAGCTGATCACGATGTCGCGGATCAGCCAGTGCGGAGCGAAGGGATTGGGCTGCGAGGTCACAGGATGAAGCGCCTTGCAAGAGTCCTGGCGGATGTGCTCCGCCGGGAATGGCCGAGCGGCCTTACTCGATCCCGAGTTTCTGTTTCAGGATCTCGTTGAGGGCCTGCGGGTTGGCCTTGCCGCCCGTGGCCTTCATGGTCTGGCCGACGAACCAGCCGAGCAGGGTCGGCTTCGCCTTCGCCTGCTCCACCTTGTCCGGGTTGGCGGCGATGATCTCGTCCACGGCCTTCTCGATGGCGCCCGTGTCGGTCACCTGCTTCATGCCGCGCTTTTCGACGATCTCGCGCGGATCGCCGCCTTCCGTGAAGACGATCTCGAACAGGTCCTTGGCGATCTTGCCCGAGATCACGTTCTCACCGATGAGCTCGATGATCGCGCCGAGCTGCGCGGCCGAGACCGGCGATTCCGTCAGATCCTTGCCTTCCTTGTTGAGGCGGCCGAAGAGCTCGTTGATCACCCAGTTCGCGGCGGCCTTGCCGTCGCGGCCCTTGGCGACCTCCTCGTAGAAATCGGCGGAGACGCGCTCGGCCACGAGCACGCCGGCATCATAGGCCGGCAGCCCATAGGACGACATGAAGCGGGCCTTCTTTTCGTCGGGGAGTTCCGGCAGATGCTGGGCGAGGTCGTCCACGTAGGCCTGGTCGAATTCGAGCGGCAGCAGGTCCGGATCGGGGAAGTAACGGTAATCGTGCGCCTCTTCCTTCGAGCGCATGGAACGGGTCTCGCCCTTGCCCGGATCGTACAGGCGAGTCTCCTGATCGATCCTGCCGCCGTCCTCCAGGATCGCGATCTGGCGCCGCGCCTCGACCTCGATGGCCTGGCCGATGAAGCGGATCGAGTTGACGTTCTTGATCTCGCAGCGGGTGCCGAACTCTTCGCCCGGGCGGCGCACGGAGACGTTCACGTCGGCGCGCAGGTTGCCCTTCTCCATGTCGCCGTCGCAGGTACCGAGATAGCGCAGGATGGTGCGCAGCTTGGTAACGTAGGCGCGCGCCTCGTCAGCCGAACGCAGGTCCGGCTTCGACACGATCTCCATCAGCGCGACGCCCGATCGATTGAGATCGACGAAGCTCAAGGTCGGGTGCAGGTCGTGGATCGACTTGCCGGCATCCTGTTCGAGATGCAGGCGCTCGATGCGCACGGTAATGGTCTCGCCGGACTCCGGAACGTCGACGATCACCTCGCCCTCGCCCACGATGGGGCTCTTGTACTGGCTGATCTGGTAGCCCTGCGGCAGGTCCGGGTAGAAGTAGTTCTTGCGGTCGAAGGTGCTACGCAGGTTGATCTCGGCCTTGAGGCCCAGACCCGTGCGGATGGCCTGACGCACGCATTCCTCGTTGATCACGGGCAGCATGCCGGGCATGGCCGCATCCACCAGGGAAACGTGGCTGTTCGGATCGCCACCGAAGGCCGTCGAGGCGCCGGAGAACAGCTTGGCCTGGCTCGTCACCTGGGCATGGATCTCCATGCCGATGACGACTTCCCAATCGCCTGTCGCGCCTTTGATGAGCTTCTTAGGGTTGACCGGAGCGTTCATGAACCTGCGCCTTTATCTCTCGCCTTTGCCTGCCCGGAGTAAGAGCGACCCTTGAATGGGTCAACCCCCTTCAAGATGAACGGATGTTCAGGATGATGAACCAATCGTTAAGATTAGACGTAAATTATGCACAGATTTCGAAAATAATTGCCACGCTCCTATGAAACCCCATCGGAAATACTGCGTTGTTCGGGAGGTAAAACGGTCAAGGAGTTTCAAAATGGCTATGGATCCCATGGATCGCGAACCGAATGTCTACAATCGCGAGACCAATGTCTACGATAACACGGGACGCGGTTCGAACACTCTTGCTTACGTGATCGGTGGCCTTGTTGTCGCGCTGGGCTTGCTGGCCTTCCTCTTCTATGACGGCGGCAGCAACGAACCGAGCACCACCGGCAGCACCGGTACCCAGACCGAGAGCTCCTCGCCAAGCACCGGCTCGACCGCTCCGGTCACCCCGACGACCCCGTCGGCTCCGTCGGCTCCCGCAGCCCCGGCGACCCCGTCTTCTCCGGCCGCTCCGTCGGCTCCGGCCAATCCGCAGTAACCTCGCGTCCTGCGTAACACTGCGCATGATGGGCCTGACCCTTTTGGGTCAGGCCCATTTTTTGCGTGGGCCGTCGCTCATTTCCCGAGGAACCAAGCCGAAGCGCGAACGGTTAGGCTTGATAAAACCGCCTCCCCCGGCAGCGCACAAGGAGCATTGAGATGGCGAGCAAGTCGAGCTTCACCCCTGAGGAATGGTCCCGCCTCGTGGCGAGTCCCGTCGTCGCCAGCATGGCGATCACCGCTGCGGATCCGGGCGGGCTGTGGAGTCTGCTGCAGGAATCCATGGCGAGCGGCTGGGCGCTTCTGGAGGCCAAGCAGGACGCGCAGGCCACACCTCTGGTGAAGGCGGTCGCCGACGATATCGCCAACACGGAAACGCGAAACGCCGTTCGTGAGTCCTTCCAGGCGCAGTTCAAGGGCAGCCAGTTCGCCGATATCAAACGCAAGGCCATCGAGGAGCTTCGCGCCGTCTCGAACCTGCTCGACACCAAGGCTCCGGAAGATGCTGCATCTTTCAAAGCCTGGCTTTGGAGTGTCGCACAGAAATCGGCGGAGGCCGGCAAGGAAGGCGGCTTCCTTGGCTTCGGCGGTGTCGCCGTCAGCGACGCCGAGAAAGCGACCCTGGAGGAAATCGCCACGGCGCTGGGCAACCCGGCGGGGGCTGGCGCAGGATTGGCCGAGACCTGACCCTGGTCAGGCCGCCTGCACGGCGGCCTTCCGTTTGCCGTCCGGGATCGTCATGAAGGCCACGCCGGCAAGGATGCAGAGAAGCCCGATCCAGGCCGCCTCGCTGAGGCTCTCGCCGAGGAAATACGCCCCGATGGCGATGCCGATGGGAGCCCGCAGATAGGCCTGGGCCGTGGTGCCGACCGATCCCAGCGTACGGATCAGGCGGAAATAGATGGCGAAGGCTATGGCGGTCGAGAACACGGCAAGGCCGATCAAAGCCAAGATCGAGGCTCCTGACGGAGCCAGGGTCCAGGGCCGGTCCACCATGAGGCTCAACGGCAGCAGGATCGTCGCCCCCGAGAGAAGCGAACCCGCCGCCGGGGCCATAGGATCGAGATTCTTGAAGTTGCGGCCGAAGATGGCAGCTCCGGCATAGCAGATTGTTGCCAGCACGACGGCAAGCTGCGCCGCCAGTTCCTGGCCGACATGGGTGAAAGCCTGGCCGCCGACGATGATGCAGGTCCCGCCAAGGCCAAGGACGACCCCGACGAACTTACGGAACGACGTCGCCTCGTGACGGGACCAGAGCACCGTGATCAGGAAGGTGAAGACAGGCGTCATCGAGTTCAGGATGACGGCGAGGCCGGCATCGATGGATTTTTCCGCCCAGGCGATGAGCATGAAGGGAATGACGCTGTTGAGACAGGCCTGAACCGCGAAGTTCCGCCAGCTGGCCGCATCCCGGGGAAGGCTGATCCCGCGCCACCGCATGATGAGCATGAGGATTCCGCCTGCGATCAGCGTGCGGACGGCAATCAAGGTCACGGGCGGGATCGTGTCGATCCCGATCTTGATGAAGGTATAGGACGAAGCCCAGAGCGTCGCGAGGGTGGCCAGGAGCGCGAGCTCGACAGGGTAGTTGGGCTTGAGGTGGCTCTTCGCCATGAATGAGGGTCCGTGCGCTGCGTGGGAGGGTGGCACGAATCTGACACGAGCCGGGCCGATTGTCGCCCCACGACGCTTCGGCGCCGGCCGAACTATTGCAGCGCCGACCTGCCTAGCGCCTCGCCACCCGCCGGGCGGCATAGGCGCCGCTGGCCCAGAGCATCGCGGCGACGAAGCGAACAGGGAACAGGGTCAGTGCATCGGAACGCACCGGGGCGATCCAGGGCAATCCCAAACTGCTGATCACCCAGGAGACCAGCGCCGACACCGCCAGCGCCGCCATGCCGATGATCAGCACCTTGCCGAACTGGTCGGCCTTCCAGCCGAGCCAGACCGCGATGAGGACCAGAACCGGGTCGAAGGCCGCGGGCAGCCAGTCCCAGAGATGGACGACGGGAACGGTGGGATGCACGTCGCTTACGCCCACCAAGCTTCAGGTAGCTTGATGCGGCCGGCGGATTCCTCGATCACCTGACCGGCGGCGAAGAGGGTCTCCTCGTCGAAGGCGCGGCCGATGAGCTGGAGTCCGAGCGGCAGGCCCTGAGCGTCGAGCCCGGCCGGCACGGCAATACCCGGCAGACCCGCCATGTTCACCGTCACCGTGAAGATGTCGTTGAGGTACATCTCGACCGGATCGCCCGAGCCCTTCTCGCCGATGCCGAAGGCGGCGGAGGGCGTGGCTGGGGTGAGGATGGCATGAACACCCTGAGCGTAGACCTCTTCGAAGTCCCGCTTGATCAGGGTGCGCAGCTTCTGCGCCCGCACGTAATAGGCGTCGTAATAGCCTGCCGAGAGCACATAGGTGCCGATCATGATGCGGCGCTTGACCTCGCGGCCGAAACCGGCGGCACGGGTCTTCTCGTAGAGATCGACGATGTCCCGGCCGTTCTCGCGCAGGCCGTAGCGCACGCCGTCATAGCGGGCGAGGTTCGAGGAGGCCTCGGCCGGGGCCACGATGTAATAGGCCGGAAGTGCATATTTGGTGTGCGGCAGGGAGACTTCGGCGATCTCGGCGCCGGCCGCGCGCAGCCATTCGGCGCCCTCATGCCAAAGCTGTTCGATCTCGGGCGACATACCGTCGACCCGGTATTCCTTCGGAATGCCGATCTTGAGGCCTTTCACGCCACGGGAGACCGCCGCCTCGAAATCCGGCACCGGAAGATCGACGCAGGTGGTGTCCTTGGCGTCGGGGCCGGACATAGAACGCAGCATGATGGCCGAATCCCGCACCGTGCGGGTGATCGGACCGGCCTGATCCAGAGACGAGGCGAAGGCCACGGTACCCCAGCGGGAGACGCGCCCATAGGTCGGCTTGATGCCGACGGTGCCGGTGAAGGCTGCCGGCTGGCGGATCGAGCCGCCGGTATCGGTCGCGGTAGCGCCGAGGCAGAGATGAGCGGCAACCGCCGCCGCCGAGCCGCCCGAGG
The DNA here is from genome assembly GCF_016864375.1 of Microvirga sp. VF16. GTDB lineage: Bacteria > Pseudomonadota > Alphaproteobacteria > Rhizobiales > Beijerinckiaceae > Microvirga. Next base: position 3,551,652 of record NZ_CP069354.1, read on the forward strand.
AGCCGCCGGGGACCAGATGGGTCCCCTCGACGGCGCCAGACGCACCGGTGCTCACGTTCGACCCCTCGCGCCGCCAGGGCGACACGACCGGCCCGAAGGCGCTGGTCTCGTTGGACGAGCCCATGGCGAACTCGTCCAGGTTGAGCTTGCCGAGCATGACCGCGCCGTCGTTCCACAGGTTCCGGGTGACGGTGGATTCATAGGGCGGATGGAAACTGCCGAGAATCTTGGAGCCCGCGGTCGTGGTGACCTCCTCGGTGCAGAACAGGTCCTTGATGCCGAGCGGGATGCCCTCGAGCGCCCCGCCCTCGCCCTTGGCGATCTTCTCGTCCGAGGCCTGGGCCATGGCGAGCGCCTTTTCCGGCGTCTCGAGCACATAGGCGTTGAGCGCCCTTGCCTTCTCCATGGCGGCGAGATGGGCTTTCGCGAGCTCGGTTGCGGAGAAAGTCTTGGCCTTCAGGCCATCGCGGGCCTCGGCAATCGTGAGATGGGTGAGTTCGGTCACGGCGGTATCCTGGTCATCCCGGACGCTGCCCTGCAGCGATCCGGGATCGTCTGGAAATGAAAACTGGTCTGGCGATCCCGGCTCTCCGCTCACGCTCCGGCCGAGATGACGTTGTTATTCAACGACCTTGGGCACCAGGAAGAAGCTATCTTCCGTGGCGGGGGCGTTCTCGACGATCTTCTCCGGATAGCCGCCATCGGTCACGCCGTCCTGGCGCTTCTTCATGACCATGGGCGTCACGGAGGTCATGGGCTCGACACCCTCCACGTTCACCTCGTTAAGCTGCTCTACGAAGGAGAGAATCGCGTTGAGCTCGCCCTGGAGATGAGGCACCTCCGCATCCGTCACGGCAATGCGCGCGAGATGGGCGATGCGGCGGACCGTTTTCTCATCGACCGACATGAATGGTCTAACCTCTTGGAAACCTGATGGCCGGCCTATAGCACCCGCCCGCCTCGGGGGGCAATGTTGGATGTGAGCCCCGATATTCACCCGTCATCCCGGACGAAGTGAAGCGGAGATCTGGGATCGTCGGCAGGACGTGGCGCTTGAACCTCAACACTGTCATTCCCGCGAAGGCGGGAATCCATAACCACTGACATTGCCGAACTGGTCTAAGGTCGTGGTTATGGATCCCGGGCTCCGCTGCGCGGCCCCGGGATGACAGTGTCAAGCTGGTTTAGCCGATCCCGGATCGCCTCTGTCGTCCGGGATGACAATTCTTCAGAAAATCAAACCGTCACGCCCACCGTCTTGTGCGGCACCACCACCTGAACGCCCTTGCCGTCCAGTGCAGCGACGAAGCGGTCGGCGTTGGGGACGAGCGGCGGGAACGAGGCGTAGTGGCAGGGGATAGCGGCCTTGGCGCCGCTGAAATAGCGCTCGACCGCCAGGGCCGCGACCTCGGAGCCCATGGTGAAGCGGTCGCCGATGGGGACGATGACCACATCCGGCTTATGGATCTCCGCGATCAGGGCCATGTCGCCGAAGATGTCCGTGTCGCCCATGTGGTAGATCGTCGGCTCGCCCGGCGCCTTGACGATGATTCCGTTCGCGCTGCCGAGGGGAAAGTTCACATCCATTTCCACGAGGCCGGACGAATGATCGGCGCGCACGAGCGTCACGCTGAAGCCGCCCTGGTCCGTCGTGCCGCCCGTGTTCATGGGGTCGAAGTTCTGAACGCCCTGCTTGGCAAGATACATGCAGAGCTCGAAATTGGTAACGACCTGGGCACCCGTCTTCTTCGCGATGTCGACGGTATCGCCTACATGATCCCCGTGACCGTGCGTGAGCAGGATGTGGGAGATGCCTTCAGCGATCTTCGCCTTGTCGCCCTCGAAGGCCGGATTGCCGGTGAAGAACGGATCGATGAGCACGGCTTTGCCCGCGAAGTCGAGCCGGAAGGCGGAATGGCCGAACCAAGTGATTTTCATGGAAGCATCCTCGTTTTGGGAACATGAGATGGGGCATCCTCGTCTCATGACCACGTTCCAGAGGAACAAAACCAAGGTGGGAGCTTTAAGAAGCTAAGCAATAAACATCAGGCCTGCAGGAGGATAGTCATGCCACGCCTCGTCACCAGCTTAGTTGCAGCGGCCGGCATCGCCGCATCGACCAGCGTCTGGGCGGTCGAGATTTCCATCGCGTGCAGCGCGCTTGGCAAGGAATACGAGATCTGCAAGCAGGGCGTCGATACCTGGGCGCAGCGAACCGGCAACACGGTCAAGATCGTCTCGACGCCGAATTCCGCCACCGAGCGCCTTGCCCTCTTCCAGCAACTTCTCGCCGCCGGTGCCGGCGATATCGACGTGTTCCAGATCGACGTGGTCTGGACCGGCACCCTCGGCAATCATCTGCTCGACCTGACATCGAAGGCGCAAGGTGCAATTGGCGACCACCTTCCGGCCATGGTCGAAACGAGCCGCGTCGACGGCAAGCTGATGGCCGTGCCGTGGTTCGCCGATGCCGGCCTTCTTTATTACCGCAGGGACCTCCTGGACAAATACAAGCGCCCCGTACCGCAGACATGGGCGGATCTCACCGAGACTGCCCGCCTCATCCAGGAAGGCGAGCGCAAGGAAGGCAAGGGCGAGTTCTGGGGCTATACCTGGCAGGGCCGCGCCTATGAGGGATTGACGACCAATGCTCTCGAATGGATCGCCTCGAACAACGGCGGCACCATCGTCGACGAGAAAGGCGAGGTCACCATCGATAACCCGAAGGCCGTCGAGGCTCTGAAGGCTGCGGCGGGCTGGGTCGGCACCGTCACGCCGGAAGGCGTACTCAACTACACGGAGGAGGAATCGCGCGGCGTCTTCCAGGCCGGCAACGCCCTCTTCATGCGCAACTGGCCCTATGCCTGGGCATTGGCTCAAGGAGCTGACAGCACGATCAAGGACAAGGTGGGCATCGCGCCCCTGCCCAAGGGTGGCGCGGACGGCCGCCATGCGGGAACACTTGGCGGACAGCTTCTTGCCGTCTCCAAATATTCCAAGAACGCGCAAGCCGCGACGGACCTCGTCCTGTACCTGACGAGCGAGGCCGAGCAAAAGCGCCGCGCGGTCGAAGGCTCCTTCAACCCGACCATCGTGTCGCTCTACAGCGACACGGACATCGCCAAGGCCAATCCCTTCATCGGCGATCTCGTGGACGTGTTCAGCAACGCAGTCGCCCGCCCCGCCACCGTGACGGGCCAGAACTACAACAAGGTCTCGACCGAGTTTTTCAACGCGGTGCATCAGGTTCTGTCCAAGCGCGCAGAACCCGCACAGGCATTGAACCGCCTCGACCGTGACCTGAAGCGGATCAAGCGCAACGGCTGGCAATGATCATGAGCGGCGCCGTCGCCCAGGCAGGCGCTCCCATGCAGAGCGACGTGCGCCGCCGCCGTTCCTCCCTCACGCGTTCGCGCATCAGGGCGGCGTGGCTCTTCATCGCGCCGAGCCTGATCGCCGTCGCGCTCATTGCGGGCTGGCCTCTGGCGCGAACCATCTGGTTCAGTTTCACCGATGCCGACCTCAACAACTTAAGCGATTACGAGTTCATCGGCTTCGAGAACTACCTCGCCAACTACGACAGCGAATGGCTCGGTCTCCTCACTGATCCCGATTGGTGGCACTCCGTGTGGAATACGGTGTGGTTCACCCTCGTGTCAGTTTCCATCGAGACGGTGCTCGGCATCATCGTGGCGCTGATCCTCAACGCGACCTTTCCCGGTCGCGGCCTCATGCGCGCCGTCATCCTCATTCCCTGGGCGATCCCGACCGTGGTCTCAGCACGCATGTGGAACTGGATGCTGCACGACCAGTTCGGCGTGATCAACGACATGCTCCTGCGTTTCGGCCTGATCGCCGCTCCCATTTCATGGACAGCCAATCCCGACACTGCGCTCTGGACCGTCGTGATGGTCGATGTGTGGAAGACGACACCGTTCATGGCGCTCCTCATCCTCGCCGCCCTGCAGATGCTGCCGGGCGACATCTACGAAGCCGCGAAGGTGGACGGCATTCATCCAGTGCGCGTGTTCTTCCGCGTGACGCTGCCGCTCATCAAGCCGGCACTGATCGTCGCCATCATCTTCCGTGCGCTCGATGCGCTTCGCGTCTTCGACCTGATCTATGTGCTCACCGCCAATTCGCGCGACACCATGTCGATGTCGGTCTATGCCCGCCAGCAACTCGTGGATTTCCAGGAGGTGGGCTTAGGCTCCGCCGCCTCGACGCTGATCTTCCTCATCATTGCGCTTCTCGTCGTCATGACGCTGGCCGCGGGACGCGTGCGGCTTGGGGAGGATCCGCGATGAAGGTTCTCGCCCGCATCGGATTCTGGCTCCTCGTCATCGTCATTGGATTGTTTTCCGTCTTCCCGTTCTATTACGCGATCATCTCGTCGTTCCGCTCGGGCGCCGAGCTGTTCTCGGTGGCGTATTTCCCGGAGCGGTTCGACCTCTCGAACTATTTCGCCGTGTTCGAGCGCCAACCCTTCGGGCAGAACATCATCAACTCGATCATCGTGGCTGGCTCCGTCGTCGCCCTGTCGCTGGGCTTAGGGATCACGGCGGCCTATGCGTTCGGGCGCATCGCTTTCCGCGGCCGCTCGCTGCTGCTCATGACGATCCTCGCCGTCTCCATGTTTCCGCAGGTGGCGGTGCTCTCCGGCATGTTCGAGCTGATCCGCAGCTTCGGGCTCTACAACACCCTGCCCGGCCTGATCCTCGCCAACCTCATGCTCACCCTGCCCTTCACGATCTGGGTTCTCACGACCTTCATGCGCGAATTGCCCAAGGAGATCGAGGAAGCGGCCTTCGTCGATGGTGCGACGCCCGGGATCGTCGTGCGGCGCGTGTTCCTGCCTCTCATGGCGCCCGCTGCGGTGACCACGGGCCTCCTCGCCTTCATCGTCTCATGGAACGAGTTTCTCTTCGCCCTCACCTTCACCCTCACCAACGAACGGCGCACGGTGCCGCCCGCCATCGCCCTCATGACGGGATCAACGGCTTATGAGCTGCCCTGGGGCACGATCATGGCGGCCTCCGTCATCGTGACCCTGCCGATCATCGCGCTGGTGCTCGTCTTCCAGCGCAAGATCGTGGCTGGCCTCACGGCCGGCGCGGTGAAAGGCTAATCGGGAATGCAACGCAATGGCTGATGTCGTTCTCAAGAATGTCCGGAAATCCTTCGGTCGCATGAAGGTCATCCATGGAGTCGATCTCGACATCCGCGATGGCGAGTTCGTCGTTTTCGTCGGTCCTTCCGGCTGCGGAAAATCCACGCTGCTGCGTCTCATTGCAGGCCTCGAGGACATCACGGCGGGCGACCTCTTCATCGGCGGCGAGCGCGTGAACGACTTTGTTCCGGCCAAACGCGGCATTGCCATGGTGTTCCAGTCCTATGCGCTCTATCCGCACATGAACGTCTACGACAACATGGCCTTCGGCCTCGAACTGGCGAAGTCGTCGAAAGCGGAGATCGACCGCAAAGTGCGCGAGGCCGCGCGCATGCTTCAGATCGAGCATCTCCTGGACCGCAAGCCGCGCCAGCTCTCGGGCGGCCAGCGGCAGCGCGTCGCCATCGGCCGTGCCATCGTGCGCGACCCGAAGGTGTTTCTCTTCGACGAGCCGCTCTCCAATCTCGATGCGGCGCTGCGCGTACAGACTCGCATCGAGATCACGAAGCTCCACAACGACACGCGTGCGACCATGATCTATGTCACGCACGATCAGGTGGAAGCAATGACGCTGGCTGACCGGATCGTCGTGCTCAATTCGGGACGGATCGAACAGGTCGGCACGCCGCTTGAGCTCTATCATCGGCCCGCCAATCGGTTTGTCGCCGGCTTCATCGGCTCGCCGCAGATGAATTTCATCGAATGCCAGGTCGCCGGCGTTGGACCGAATGAGGTGGTGGTGAACCTTCCTGGTGGCAGCCCCTTGTCCGTTCCGGTCTCGCCGGCGGAGGTTCAGCCGGGCGAGACCGTCACCCTCGGCGTCAGGCCCGACCATGTGCGGGTGACCGATCGAGGGCCGCTCACCGGCCGCATCGAGCTGGTGGAGGAATTGGGCGAAAACCACCTTCTCTACGTCGATGTGGGCCAGGGCCATCGCCTGACTGTGCGCGAGCCGGGCGATGCACGACACGATGTGGGCTCGACCGTCAGCCTCGACCTTACCCGCGAGTTCTGCCACCTGTTCGACCGCTCCGGAGAGGCCCTGCCGTCTCGCGCCGGCGCCGTGAACCCCACCCCGTCATCGCCTGACCTGACGAGCGCAGCTTAGGATGACACCTCCTCGTCATGGCCGGGCGTGTCCCGCTCATCTCGATTGGAAAAATGCGACACCTCTCTGATCGGGATCACCGGCACGAGGCCGGTGATGACGCCGAGGAGTATCGGAGAGCCTTCGACCTCCCGTCTCGACGCCGGGCCACTTCCCCTATACTGGCTGGGTCCGGCAGGTGCACGAGGAGGCGGCCCATGATCTCACGAGACGACGAACTGGTCGCCTTCATCGACGGACTTTCCCCCCGCGCGCGCCTCATAGGTCTCGATCTCGGCACCAAGACCATCGGCCTTGCCCTCTCGGACGTGGAGCGACGCATCGCCACCCCGCTCGAGACCATCAAGCGTGTAAAGTTCACGCCCGACGTGGGCCGCATCAAGGATCTCGCCGCGCGCCACGAGGTCGGCGGCCTCGTCTTCGGCCTGCCGCTCAACATGGACGGCACGGAGGGGCCCCGCTCGCAGGCGACGCGTGCCTTCGTGCGCAACATGAAGCCCCTCCTGCCTCTCCCGGTCCTTTTCTGGGACGAGCGCATGTCCACCATGGTGGTGACCCGCACCCTGCTCGACGCCGATGCCTCCCGGGCCAAGCGGGCCGACGCGGTCGACAAGATGGCCGCCGCCTACATCCTGCAAGGGGCGTTGGACCGCTACGAGCGGATCGTCGCCGCTGCGGCAGAGGCAGCGGATGAAGCCGCCTTCAGGAAAGGGGTCGACATGGAGGGGCCGCCCGAAGACGGTGCGCTGGACGAGTAGCGGCCCGCCCGCCCCGACCCCATTTCAAGGCTTGACGAGGCGTCAAAAGCCCCCTATCTCAGCGCCAACCGCGACGCCGGTTTCGAATCCCTGCCTGAAATGCTGAGACGAATTTCAGAAATGGCAAAGGATTTCAATGGCTTCGGTGGGGGATAGTTTAATGGTAGAACAGCGGACTCTGACTCCGTTAGTCTAGGTTCGAATCCTGGTCCCCCAGCCATTCTAAAGGTTTGACAGTGAAGCGAAATTCGCTTCACGATCCGGTCAGATAGCCTCCCGAATCTCCACGTTTACATCTCGGTTTACAGTTTGGGTTCGAAGCCTGTTCTGAAACCTATGGAACTCGCGATCTGTCGTTCTCATTTCGTTCGCATGCAGCTATGGGGCAGCGATGGTCGAGCGGCTCTCCGATTTTCCGTGGGTGATCGTCCGAATCGATTGCCCCCTCTGCCCTCACCGAAGGGGTCAGTATCGACTGGCTCGATTGGCAGAGAAGTTCGGAGCCGACATCCTCCTATGCGATCTACTCGACAGGATTGCCCTTGACTGCCCGAGGAAGTCACTCCCTTGGGAGCGACCTCCGGACCAGCGTGATCCCCTGTGCAGGGCCAGATTCACCGACTTGGAGGCTGTGAGCCACCCTCCTCCGGACGTTCCACCGATGATGCGGAAGCTCACGGTGATCCAGGGTGGGAAGGAGTGAGGCATAAATCTCCAACGGGACCGCCCTTCCGTGACCGTCCGCGCCAACCAAGCTATGGCCCGAAAGGGCAGGAATGCTCTGGTCTGATTGAAGGTCAGACGGTGCTAAGCTCAGCCTGACACATCGCGGACCTGGAGATGGCTCATGAGGGCTCCCCGGCAGATGGCGCTTACCCCTGACCTCGTGGCGCGAGTTCATCGAGTGCTGGAAGATCCTGGTCCAGACCCGACTTGGACGTACCACACCGACGAGGACTATGACGCTCTCGTGCAGGGCCTGCTCGCCTCCCATCCTAGTGGGCCGGACACGTGGCTCTTCGCCTACGGCTCCCTGATCTGGAAACCTGAACTCGCTCATGTTGAAGTGCGCAGGGCTACGGCCCGAGGTTGGCACCGCTCCTTCTGCTTCCGAATTGAACGGTTCCGGGGCACCAAAGACCAGCCAGGGCTCATGATGTCCCTCGACCGAGGAGGCCAGTGTCAGGGCGTCATTTTCAGGCTGCCCCCGGAGGATCTGGAGGCGCAGCTACAAAAGCTGGTCCGACGCGAGATCACAGTGAAGCCCCCAAATAATATCCCGCGCTGGATCACCGTTGAGACCGAGCACGGACCGCTTCGGGCAATTGCCTTCGTGATGAACCGGCAGTCCCGGTTCTACGTCGGCAAACTCTCCCCAGAAGAGACAGCGGATATTCTGGCCAAGGCTTGTGGCCATTGGGGCTCATGCGCTGAGTATCTTCACAACACCACCGCTCATCTCGCCGAACATGGTATTCAGGATCGAAATCTCTGGCACTTGCAGGAGCTTGTGGCTGAGCGAATCGCGAAAGCTCGCTACGGCTGAAATTGGTAGCCTCAATCGCCTCAAGGCCCTTTGGCGCGATGGTCGCACCGCCGCAAGCCACTGCGATGATCGAACGCGGCTGTCGCGCCCTGGTGATAGGGTTTGACGGGTCTCTTATGCAGCGAGGCATCGCGGCGGCAATCGACGGGATCACACGATAAAAGCATCTACCGGATGCTTACACGCCTCAAACTCTCCCGAAACAGTTAACCCCGCCTAATACACTCAGCCAAGCTTGGTAGCCGGATCTCGCTTATCTCAGACTCAGGCTGGACACCTAACGCGGCCCGCCGCAGAATCCGGCTTGGAACGACACTGAGGGACTCATGGGTCCGCAGGAGCACAAGGTCGAGCGGCGGCTGGCTGCGATCTTTGCCGCCGACGTGGCGGGCTACGCACGCCTGATGAGCCAAGATGAGGTCGGCACCCTCCAGACCCTGACCGCCCATCGCGAGACTATGGACCGGCTCATTGCCAAGCATGGTGGACGGATTGCCAATACGGCTGGCGACAGTGTCTTGGCCGAGTTCCCAAGTGCGGTGAATGCCGTGCAGTGCGCCGTAGATGTCCAGAAAGCCCTGGCACTGGCGAGCCAGAATACTCCCAAGGAGCGCCGCGTCCGGTTCCGGATTGGCGTGCATGTTGGGGATGTCATTCTTCGGGGCAGCGATCTGTTGGGCGATGGCGTGAACATCGCCGCCCGATTGGAAAGCCTCGCTGATCCAGGTGGCGTCTGCCTTTCGGAAGTTGCCTATGGGTATGTGCGAAGGGCTGTGCCCCTCGCCTTTACCGATCTCGGACCACAGAAGGTGAAAAATATTGAGGAGCCAGTCCGCGCCTATGCGGTTTGCAACCTAACCTCTGCTCCGATGAACGAAACCCCGACAGCCGACGCCAACCTATTGCGGGTACCTGATAAGCCGTTCATTGCCGTCCTGCCCTTCACCAACCTGAGCGGCGACCCCGAGCAGGAGTATTTCGCCGATGGGATCACAGAAGACCTGATCGCGGCTCTCTCCCGGTGCCGCTGGCTGTTCGTCATCGCCCGCAACTCCGTCTTTACGCTGAAAGGCCGGGCCGTGGATATCAAGGAGGTCAGTCGTCAGCTTGGTGTGCGCTATGTGCTGGAGGGCTCCGTCCGAAAGGCGGGCAATCGGGTACGCATCACGACACAGTTGGTCGAGGCTGTCACAGGCACAGATATCTGGGCCGGGCGCTTCGACCGCGATCTGACCGACATCTTTGCTTTACAGGATGAGATCACCGAGAGTGTGGTGTCAGCCATTGAGCCCAGCTTGCAGGCGGCTGAGATCGAGCGGGCCAGAGCCAAAGCGACCAATAACCTGGAGGCGTATGACCTCTATCTTCGCGCCCTGCCCGAGTTCTATGCCTTCACGGAGCAGGGCTTTCGCCGCGCCGAGGCGCTGCTGCGGCAAGCCGTCGAACGTGATCCCGGCTACGCCGAAGCCTGGGGGGCGCTCGCTGATTGTCGAGGCCGCCTTGTGGTGGGAGGTTGGACCGAGGACTGGGATGCGGATGCGGCCCGGAGCCGAGAGGCGGCTCTCCAAGCGGTTCAGTGCGATCCGGACAATGCGCGGGTGCTCGCCGTTGCTGCGTGGTCCTTGGCCTCGCTCTCAGGCGTGCTGGAGCGAGCCGTCACCTTCTGCGAGCGCGCCCTGTATCTTCAGCCCAACTCATCGTTTGTCCTGGCGAATTGCGGGTGGGTGCTGATCTACACCGACGAGTGCGAGCGCGCCCTCGCCTGCTTGGAGAAGGCACGTCGGCTCAACCCACTGGACCCGCGTGGTTATATTACGCTGAACGCAATTGGGGCGGTGCATTTCATGGGGAGCCGGTTCCAAGAGGCGGAGCAGTTCACGCGGCGAGCCCTGGAGATGAACCCCAATCATCCCATCGCGCTTCGCTATTTGACGGCAGCGTTGGCACAGATGGGACGACTGGCCGAGGCGGCGGAAGTCGGACGTGTGTTGCAATCCACCCGCTGGGAAGCGATGCGAACCCACTTGAACCGGTCATGCTACCGCAATCCTAAGAAGCGGGAACTCTTGTTCGACGGTTTGAGAAAGGCTGGTGTACGAGTATGACCCTCTCCTGTTCAAATTCTCCGACCATCCACACCCATCTCGTCTCGTACCAAGCTTAACAGTAAGAGCCTGTCTATCAGTGGACGTAGGCTGGACACAAACCGCCGCCCACAGCAGAATCCCTGTGGAACTGCACCGAGGGTCCGATGGGTCCACAGGAGCACAAGGTCGAGCGGCGACTCGCGGCGATCTTTGCCGCTGACGTGGCAGGCTACTCGCGCCTTATGGAGCAAGACGAGGTCGGCACACTCCGGACCCTGTCCACTCATCGCGAGGCGATGGATCGGCTGATTGCGGAGCACGGTGGACGGATCGCCAACACCGCTGGCGACAGTGTTCTGGCCGAGTTCCTCAGTGCTGTCGATGCAGTCCAGTGCGCCGTCCAGGTCCAGGAGGGGCTCGCGTCATTGAATCAGGATATCGGCGAGGATCGTTGCCTCCAGTTTCGGATTGGCATCCACGTTGGGGATGTGATGCTCCGGGGCTGCGACATTCTCGGCGACGGCGTGAACGTGGCTGCCCGCCTACAAGCGTTGGCTGATCCAGGAGGCATCTGCCTTTCGGAGGCTGTCTATGGGCATGTTCGAAAGGCCCTGCCCCTCGCCTTCACAGATCTCGGACCACAGCGGGTCAAGAATATTGAGGAGCCGATCCGGGCCTATTCTGTGAATGCGCCGTCCTTCGCTCCAGGCGGTGCCAAACAGGCCAAGCCGCTCCCTCTGCCCGACAAGCCCTCCATTGCCGTCCTTCCCTTCACAAATATGAGTGGCGATCCCGAGCAGGAGTTCTTCGCGGACGGAATGACCGAGGACATCATCACGGGCCTATCGCGTCTGAAGTGGCTATTTGTCATCGCCCGGAACTCGACCTTCACCTACAAGGGCAAGGCCGTTGATGTTCGTCAGGTATCGCGGGAGCTTGGGATTCGCTACGTACTGGAAGGGAGTGTCAGGGCGTCGGGCAAGCGCATCCGCATCACCGGGCAGCTAATCGACGCTGAAACGGGCAAGCACATTTGGGCCGAAAAATACGACCGCCTCCTCGAAGATGTCTTTGCGGTACAGGATGAGATTACCGAGAGCGTCATAGCCGCAATCGAGCCGCATCTGTACGCCCAAGAGGGCATTCGCTTGGCAGGCCAGCCTCCCGATGACATCAGTACCTGGGGCCTTGTCGTCCGAGCCATCGTTTTGGCCAGCCATCTCGGCCAGCGCTACAACGCAGAAGCTCGATCACTGCTCGGGCGAGCCGTTGCCAGCGAGCCGACCTATGCGAAAGCCCACGCCATTCTGAGTTGGACCGTCTGGTGGGCAGCATGGAATTACTGGCTGCCTGATGAGTCCCAAGGGGCTGAACACGCCAAGCGACATGCTCAGGAAGCTCTGACTCTTGACCCGAGTGAGCCATGGGCTCGGATGATGCTGGGTCTCTGCCTGAGTTCTGAAGGTCATCATGAAAGAGCGCTGCGTGAACTGGAAGACGCCCTTCGGATCAACCCGAGCTTCGCACTGGCGCACTCGATCTATGGTTGGGCTCTCGCACGAGCCGGAAGATTTGATGAAGCGGTGGCGCAGACCGGTGCGGCTCTCCGCTTGAGCCCTGCCGACAGCTTTCTCAGTTTTTACGAGTTGCTCCACGGGTTCGCGCTCTTGGTCTCCCGCCGATGCGGTGAAGCACTTCCCCTTCTGCGCAAGTCCATCGCGGCGTTTCCCGAGTTCCCGACCCACTATACGCTCCTCATTAGCTGCTGTGGCCATCTGGGGCTGCGGGAGGAGGCTCAAATGCTCCTGGAACACCGGAACACTCTCGGCCCGCCGCTCACCGTCAGCCTAAACCGGAGCCAACTGAAAAAGTACGCCACTGGACCGATCATCGCTGAGGGACTGTCGAAGGCAGGGGTGCCTGAGAGTTGAGAAGGAACCTATTTTGAGGGACTTGTCTCTGTCATTCAGCGCTGCTGGCTGCCTCAGCTACCGCCCACAGTCCCAAGATCTCATCAGGATCGGCGACCCTAAAAAGCTCTTCAATGCTCAGGCCGATGGAGATCCCGTAACGAAGCATCTTCTTCCTGTCGCCTTCGAACGTGTCCTGGTCGGCCCATTCCGGCTTTGCATCGATCAATGCGTTCATCATCCGCCAGATCCGGTGAGAATGTGATTGGCTGAACATCAGTGAAAGTGCTGCCCAGGAGAGGGGTCGCAACACCATTGCATATCAAAGGCTTAGCTTGAGGTGGGTAAGGGGACTGACCCCATTATTACCCACCTTATGAGGCTGCTCTTACTCACCCTACCCTCTCCGCTCGGACGCGTAGTTCGAGTTGAGTTCCAGCCCACCGGCAGGCTTCTATAACTCGGCCCAGAACCTTCCTTGCTTGGGAGGTGCAAAGAGCCGCAACCCGGTCCTCGCAAATCGTTTGGAACCCCTGCCCATTCGTTCTCATTTCGTTCGCATATAGCTTTGGGGCAGCAATGGTCGAGCGATTATCGGATTTCCCACGGGTGGTCGTCCGTGTCGATTGTCCCATCTGCCCTCACCGGAAGGGACAGTATCGACTAGCCCGGTTGGCCGAGAAGTTCGGAGCGGACATCCCGCTTTGCGATCTGATCGAGCAGATCGCCTTCGACTGCCCTAGAAAGTCTCTTCCGTGGGAGCGGCCTCCAGGCCAGTACGATCCCCGTTGCAAGGCTCGATTCACTGATCTTGAGGCGACCAGCCGCCCTCCCCCAGACCTACCGCCGATGATGCGGAAGCTGACGGTGATCCTGGGTGGAAAGAGATGATCCTTTTGGGATGCTGATACCTGTGGCTCACGAACTGCCGTCTCACCCTCTGAGCGGTAAGCGATCTCGGCGGCTCGCTCAAAACGGATCTACTTCGTTTTCTGCGCCCGCCCAAGATCAGGTGCCCGCATTCCTCTTGAACACCACTGTCACAGGTAGGATGATGGCGCTGCTGAGCGGTCTTTGGCGCGGAGGGTGCCATGTGTCGATCAGTTGCCTTATCCCTCATCGGGCTTGGGATGGTCTTCGCGAGCCACGCTTGGGGACAGCCAGTCAAGCCATCGGATTCGGCTACTCCCGTGATCGCGAAAGTTGAACTCGACGGTGCGGCTCGTCCTCTTGGCAAGTTCCAAGAACAACGGGCTCGGCAGCGGGGAGAAGACCCGAAACCAACCCCTGGAAGCCGCCTTCAAGCGTATCTTGCAAAGCCAGAGGGCGATGGCCCCTTCCCTGCGGTCGTGGTGCTCCATGGTTGCCGAGGAGTATCAGCACTTGAGAGCCAGAAGCTGCCGGAACTCCTAACCTCGTGGGGTTATGTCGCGCTGTCGGTTGACAGCTTCACAAGCCGGAAGGCTGAGGACGCCTGTGTGAAAGAGCCAGCTTCAGTGGATCGGGTTGCCGATGCCTATGGCGCTCTCTCCTACCTCGCGGCTCAACCCTTTGTGGACCGCAACCGCGTCGGTCTTCTCGGCGTATCGATGGGCGCGAGGGCGGTTCTCGCCATGGCTGAACGACAAGTCAGTGAAGGGGTGGTGAACCCTGACAACCTGACCTTCAAGGCCGGGGTGGCATACTATCCGCGATGTGGGGTGCTGGCCGACAAGACCATGTTCCCGCTGCTAATCATGGTGGGCAGCGAGGATCAGTGGACCCCGGCTCGGGCCTGCGAAGAACTGGTGGCGGGACGAGCGAGTGACAGCGCCTCTGTGGACCTCGCGATCTATCCCGGCGCTCATCACGGCTTTGTCGAACAGGACTGGGTTTCAGGCCAAGGGTTCAAAGTCGGATACAACGCGCAGGCCGCAGAGGACTCGCTGCGCCGCGCGCATGATTTCTTCGACCGCGCTCTCAAACGTTAGGTCTTCGTGCGTTTGTGGTCAGCGTGGCCTCTGCCCGAAGGTCTTGGATGGTGACCCAACGAAAGCCCACCAACACCACCTCATCGACAGGATCGCCCTCGACTGCCCGAGAAAGTCTCTCCCATGGGAGCGGCCTCCTGACCATTTCGATCCCAGGTGCAAGGCCCGTTTCACCGACTTGGAGGCTGTGCGTTGCCCCCCGGACCTTCCACCGATGATGCGGAAACTCACCGCCATCCAGGGTGGAAAGGGCTGAGGCAAAGCCTCGACAGAACCATCCCTCCGTGTAATCACGCTACCCAATAGCGTGATTCATCTCACTCTTGAGAACCTATGAGGCGCTAGACCCAGGTCGAGGATCGTCGCAAACTGCACTGCTGTGAGCATGTGGACACGTCCATGTCCGATTTGCGTCCCAGGTCACAGCGCAGGCTCGCTGCCGTTCTGGCTGCCGATGTGGTGGGCTCCTCGCGTCTCATGGAGAAGGACGAGGAAGGCACAGTTTCGGCCATCCGCACGATCTTGGCAGAGGTTCTTGAGCCAGCCGCTGCGCGGCATCATGGACGGGTCGTCAAGACCATGGGGGACGGGGCACTGCTGGAGTTCGCCAGCCCGGTCGAGGCTGTCCTCTGCGCCATTGAGGTGCAGGCCAGTGTCACCGACCGGGTTGAGCGCGAGCTTGACGGTCAGGGCATCCTGCTCCGGATAGGGATCAATCTCGGTGACCTCATCGTCGGTGAAGACGGGGACATCCTCGGTGACAGCGTCAATGTGGCGGTTCGCCTGGAAGGTATTGCCGATCCTGGCGGAATCTGCGTCTCGGCCAAGGTCTTCGACGAACTGGAGGGCAAGTTGGCCCTGCCCTTCGAGGATCGGGGCGAGCACCGCCTCAAGAACATTGCCCGCCCCATCCATGTCTATGCCCTTAAACGTGAGAACACGTCATCCGGGGAGCCGAAGGCGGCACGATCAAGCCCAAGCCATGCTGATAAGCCCTCTATCGCGGTTCTGCCCTTCACGAACTTGAGCGGTGATCCTGAGCAGGAGTATTTTGCGGATGGGATCACGGATGACATCATCACAGCCCTCGCGAAGACACGATGGCTGTTCGTCATTCCCCGCAACTCCTCTTTTCCGTTCAAGGGAAAGGCCATCGAAACAGAACAGGTCGCGCAGCGGCTTGGGGTTCGTTACATCCTCAGCGGCAGCATACGTCGGAGTGGTTCTCACGTCCGTGTTTCGGTTCAACTGATGGAAGCTGAAACGGGTGGATCGCTCTGGGCCGAGCGATACGACCGCGACCTCGGGGATATTCTCGTTCTCCAAGACGAAATTGCCGAAGAAGTCTGCGGAGCCATCGAGCCCGAACTTCTCAAGAAAGAAGGGCAACGCGGGGCACAGCGGCCACAGAGCTTGACCGCGTGGGATCTCGTTCGTCGCGGCATGTGGGAGTTCCACAAGATCAGACCGGAGTCGCATCGTCGTGCCCGCGAGCTTTTCCTCAAGGCAATCAAGGTCGAACCCGACTCAGCGGACGGCTACATCTGGTTGGCTCGCGTCGAAGCCGGTCTTGCGGCGTATGGCTGGGGTGATGATGCTGAGGCAGATCTCCGAAACGGCATGGCTGCTGGATTGAAAGCCGTGCAGCTTGATGAGAAGAATCCATATTCCCATTACGCTGTCGCCGTGACGCACGTATTTGGGGGCGAGTTTGAGATCGCCACTCCAGCCGCCCAGCGAGCCATTCGCCTCAGCCCCAGCTTCGCTCTCGGCCATCTGATCCTTGGGGCGGCGCTCCTCCATGCGAGTCGTCCACAGGATGCGATTGAGCCTCTGGAGCACGGGTTACGGCTCTCTCCCTA
The DNA here is from genome assembly GCF_016864375.1 of Microvirga sp. VF16. Classification (GTDB taxonomy): domain Bacteria; phylum Pseudomonadota; class Alphaproteobacteria; order Rhizobiales; family Beijerinckiaceae; genus Microvirga. The sequence continues at coordinate 3,568,063 of NZ_CP069354.1, forward strand.
TGATCCACAGAACTTCGCATGGCTGTTTTTGCTTGCTGTGGCCTACTACTTCTCGGGGAACGCAGAGCCAGGGCTTAGCGCTGCCCGCCGAGCGCTGTCCCTACGGCCCCACTGGATTCCTGCGCTGAAGGTGGTTGTCCTTTGCTGCAAGACGCTCGGCGATACCCGTCAGGCTCATTCTGCGGCGTCTGAGATCCGATCCACCAGCGATGCCGAGGGGAGCCTCGCGCGTCTCGTCCCCGTATCCAATCCATCTTGGATTGATCAAATCGAACGAGCGACTCAGGAGATCCTGGGAGATGCGTAACTTCATTGCGTATAAGGCTTAGCCATTCGCCCAGCCGCCATCCTGCAAAAACTTGGCTGTGAGATCATACCCTGGATGCGGGCTGGACACCCTACCCTACCCACATCAGAATCTGATCCGAAACTGCACCGGGGGTCCGATGGGTCCGCAGGAGCACAAGGTCGAGCGACGGCTGGCAGCCATCTTCGCGGCTGACGTGGCAGGCTATTCGCGGCTCATGGAGCACGATGAAGTAGGAACGCTCCGCACGCTCACCAACCATCGCGAGATCATGGACCGGTTGATCGTCGAGCATGGGGGACGGATCGCCAACACCGCAGGCGATAGTGTCCTGGTCGAGTTCCCCAGCGCTGTGGAGGCCGTTCAATGTGCTGTGGACATCCAGCATGCCCTCGCAGCGGCAAACCAGGACACCTCGGGGGAGCGCCGCCTCCAGTTCCGGATCGGGGTTCATGTTGGTGATGTTATGGTGCGCGGAAGCGATCTGCTCGGGGACGGCGTGAACATCGCCGCTCGGCTGGAAAGCCTTGCTGATCCAGGGGGCATTTGCCTCTCTGAAGCCGCCTACGGATATGTGCGAAAGGTCATTCCTCTCGCTTTCACGGACCTCGGACCCCAGAAGATCAAGAATATCGGGGAGCCCGTACGAGCCTACGCTCTGAAGGCAACGTCAACGGCCCAATCTAGGACAGAGACCGTCAAATCACCCCCTCTGCCTGATAAGCCGTCGATTGCCGTGCTCCCGTTCACGAACATGAGCGGCGACCCAGAGCAGGACTATTTTGCCGATGGAATTGTTGAGGAGATCATTGCGGCTCTGTCGCGCTTTCGGTCGCTGTTCGTCATCGCCCGTAACTCCACCTTCACCTACAAGGGCAAGGCTGTTGATGTGCGCCAAGTCAGCCGCGAGCTTGGAGTTCGTTACGTGTTGGAGGGCAGCGTCCGGAAAGCGGGGAACCGCCTTCGCATCATCGCCCAATTGATTGATGCCACAGTGGGCAACCACATCTGGTCCGAGCGGTATGACGGGGAACTTGCCGACATCTTTGACCTTCAGGACCGGGTGACAGAGGCGATAGTCGGAGCTATCGAGCCGACCATCACTCTGAGCGAGATCGAGCGGGCCAAGCGCAAGCGTCCGGACAGTCTTGATGCCTATGATTGCGTGATGCGGGCGCTGCCCGCCATCTGGTCGCAGGATGCCGAAACCACAGCGGAGGGACTTCGACTGGCTGAACAGGCAATTGCACTTGACTCCACCTATGCTCTTCCAAAGGCGCTCGCCGCATGGTGCTACGCGCAGCGCCTGTCCTACTTGCGAACCAAGAATCCTGCCGAGGATCGAAGCCGAGCCACAACCCTGGCCCAAGATGCGGTCCGACTGGACGACAATGATCCGCTGGTGCTCACCTGTGCAGGGTCCGCTCACTCGATTTTAAGGGAGCACGCGCTCGCCCAAAGCCTGATCGAAAAAGCTATGAAACTAGACCCCAACTCGGCATGGACATGTCAACGCAGCGGCTGGATCAACGTCTACGTCCGCCAGTCTGACAAAGCGCTTGAGCACTTCAATCGTGCGATGCGCTTGAGTCCAGTTGACCCGCTTATATTCAACATCTTCATCGGGATCGGATGCGCTTATTTCGCGAAGACTGAATATGACGAGGCAGCACGTTGGATTGAGAAGGGGCTGCGAGAGAAACCAGACGCGGTTTGGGCCAATCGCGCTCTGACAGCCTCACTTTATCATGCGGGGCGAATTGATGAGGCAAAAATAACGTACGCGACGCTTCTAAAGAACTTCCCCGATCTGACCATCTCTGGGCTTCTTGAGCGCACGCCGGGCAGTGATTTTTCCAGGGGAAAGTTCGTCGAAGCCTTTCGGGCATTGGGGCTCCCCGAATAGGCCCCTCCACACGTGATTCTGATACTGGACTTGCTTGGTAGCGGAACGTTGTTGGGATCAAGTGTATTAAGCTTCTCCATCGCTTGTCGGATGCGATGGCAAAAGATAAGCCGGTTCCAACTCTCCCGCGACTGTCCGCACCCCTGACTGATGCTCCCGTCAGGGCATGATCCTGAGCAGATCCTCAACGCACAGCGCGGAGTTGTGGGCCACGGTAGCGACCATCTCGGCATAGGAGAGGTGACTGTCATCCCCTGCCCCATCCGAGACGGTGCGGATGATATAGGCTGCCTTATCGAAGCGGCGGGCTACTTCGAGCACTGCCGCTGGATGGCAGTCGCGTTCTCATGAGCCTTCGCCGTCTCAATGCTTGCCTACACGTCCTATCGTGTGCTTGGGGACTCTGCCTTAGTTGGCAACGAGAGATCCGCGAGGGACACCCAACCAATGTCAGGCCGGGGACACGGAACCAAGTAGGCTCGGCCATCCTCGATCTTCTCGATCTGGCACGGCATCGCCCTGCGGTCACCTGGGGGACGGTATATGACGACAGCACCAACTTGGAGGTGCTCCTCGTGGTCTGACGCTGCACTGTGAGTATGCGTTGAACGGTCGGACAGGATGTCCTGTGGTGCTATCCTTTCCTCCTTGCTAGCTTTCAGTCGCTCAAGGGCTGCAATAGCAACACGTGCCCGGTCTCGGTAGCGCTCGCTCACCGCTCGTAGGAGAGGACCGCGTTTCCGCCCTGGATACCACGACAGTCCACCGACCTTGGCAAGCTCTTGTGCGACTGCATCAATCTCTTCCTCAGTCATCACCCCCCCTCCTGTGATGATCTCAGACCTATGTAATCGATTACAGCACAGGTAAGGACAATAGCGCTAGGGCCACAGAACTGAACTCACTAAGATGGTTAAGTTCTACCGTCATTGGCAGTTCTCCGAACTTCAAAGTTTTCCCGCTGCTTCTTTGCAGATCAGCTTTAAGATGATGGTGTTCAGATAAAGCGTCTGGAGAGATACAACGATAGCCAACCCCAGTATTTTAGTTCTGGATAGGTGTGGGTCTGCTCTAGTGTCGTGATGGCATTTTCGAGAGTGGTTCGTCGAGGGCGAGACTTCCGATCACTTGCCCGGCCTCACCTGTAATCTCAAGCCTCCAGCCCTTCCATTCCGCCGCTGCCGATGGATCTTCAGCCTGAAGCTCCCGGATAACTTCCATCGCAGAGTTCAAGGCTGACTGAGCATCTGCTACCAGCACGCCCTCTTCATCGGGGATCACGTCTTCACGATTGACAAGAGTGAAAAAGAAGCGTGAGGGCATGGGCCGAGCGAATTGGCCAATCGTAGGGTGTGGGCAATCAACAATTCCTTATTAATTCCCTTCGAGTCTAAAAACGCTTACCGCAATGTTAATTATGATTAATGCGTACTGACGCAAATTCTTTGGATGTGCACGCCCGTGAACACTCACATCCAAAGACATTTACATTGAGGCTATTATAATTTATGGCTCTTCGTTCAATCATAGAGCACTGAAATCGCTATCAGAGCCCATTAGCAAGAATCTACGTTGGCTCTGCCTTACGTTTTTGCCTCCTTGGCCTCAGCCGCCCTCCCCGATCCGTTCTCCTTCTTGGGTAGGACACGGAATGGAACCTCCCCTGCCCTTGAGCGCTGATATCGATTCTGTGCTCTTCTGGCTGCGGGACCAGCCATGCCCGACGACCCTGATCAGATCTTGCAGGAGTTGCGTCACCGGATAGCCACTGAGGGGTTGCCGAAGCTCTCAGCAGAAGCCCTGCGGTCGTACAAGCGCGAGGAGCGGCGCGGTCCCAGGCTGACCCAGCCAGTTGTGTCCAAGCCTCTGCTCAGCTTGTCCCCAGAAGCACTCCGACTGTTCCGCGAGAAAGCTGATCCCGCATGGCTATGGAAGCGGCAATAACCGGTTCTTCCTAGCTGATGAAAGTATCCTACTCGACTTCCCAAGCGTCGCTGCTGCGGTTAGGTGCCCCATCGAAGTCCGGAGCACTCAACGCCCGCACTCCTCAGTCGAGCTTGGCTGGGGACGAGAATGGTCTATTGGCGTCCACCACGAACAGGGCAAACTCTTCCAAGTTGGTTGAGCCGCTGCTCGACACCTCCATCGGTGTATCGCCACCATGGCCCACCGTGGTCTGGCCAGCAGGGACTCGAATCACGCCATGCGGGGTCTTCTGGGTCAGTTCCCCGCTGATGACGTAAAACGCCTCCGAACCAGGGTGGGTGTGGACGGACGTGACGCTGCCTGGAGGACCGCCTGCTTCATTGACGCGGAGCAGATACTGGGTTGCATTGATCCGGGGGATCGGTCCAATCTCGGCGACCTTCTTGCCGCCCATTGAGGCTTCTCCTGCGGGGCCAAGCGTGAAGAGCCAAAACTTGCCTTTAGCCTCAGCTACCAGCCCCATCGGACCAGCGGCCTGCTGCGCCTGCTCTTTGGTTTCGAAGTTATCAATGCGCCAGAAAAGCTCGCCGGGTGGCAACTCCGTCACCCTTTTCTCGACCAGCGGCTTCGCGACAAAGGTTTGCTGCGCCATCGCTAACGAGGACAAGACGAACAATCCTGGAATGAATGCTGCAATAATCCTGCGTTTCATCATCCAACCTCCAGCGTTCGACGTGCTGTGGCACGAGCTTACGGCTCTCGCTTGAGGGCCGTTGAGGTTTCAAGCAACCGCCGTGCTGCCAGTCTGAGGCACGGCGGCAGGGTTCGAGCCTACCTCGTGGCGGTTTCAGGCATCTGCACTGGGAGCATCAGGTGCTCATAGGGCGTATCTGGCCACATCACGTAAGGCTTCGTGGTGTCTGGCTTGGCGGCTCTTGGGTAGCCCTCCATCATGCCTTTGGCTCCCACGATCATCACGTGTGGACCCGTCTCGACCCAGTTGTTGTTGGGTTCGGGCTTTTCAGCATGCGGATCGGTGTTGCTGGCGTCCGTGCCACCCGCCAACATGTACAGGAAGCCAACCTTATTCTTCGGCGGCTCCTTCTTCCCGATCCAAGCTTGTGCCCACTCCATGGCATTCTGGTCACCGCACATGGGATCAGGCCCTGGTGTGCTCGGGCTGTCAGGCAGACAGGTAAAGCCGTTCGTCCCCTTGCGCACGACCCGTGTCTTGCCATCCGCTGACACGTCCACGATGGTCGCGTCCTTGACGATGGCGGGTGGGGCTGCCGTCATGGCACTCTTGATGATGTCCTCATCGCTCATCGGGCCAGTCGTATGCTGATGCTGGGCTGAGGCCGAGGCAATGGAAGCTAAGGTAACAACACTGCACGCGATCCAAGCTAGAGTGTGATGCCTGTTCATGGCTCACCTCCTGTCAAAACGCGACCGGCATAAGCAGAATACTCCTATGGGTCTGCTTTGAGGAGACCACTCCCACGCACAATGTGCACCCAAGGTGCATCTATGTACCTCTTGATACTCGCCGCTTCCTTGTCGGTATGATTTCAACCGTCGTGATAAAGGGAACTTGCTATCAGGCTGTTGCATCCAATCTGGACAGTAGATTGCGGCTGATCAAAGAGACGCAGGGCGGACCCGACTAGAAGATGTACTGGAGCTACACGGCATCGAGATCTATACACCATGCACCTCGGACCATATCTCTTGAGGAAGGTAATTTCGTTAACTGCGGCCTTGTCGCTGGTCCTGCATGCTCTGCTGCTCGCGTCTGCCGTTTCGCCGAAACCACGTACTCAAGCCGCAGCGTCACTCATCCATGTTCACGCTGGCAGCCCCGATCACGACCGAGGCCCTGCACCAGCCGATAACCAGCAAAACAGCCACGACCTTCGCTTCTGCTGCATTCTGTGCAGCAAGCTTGGGACAGCCATCGGCCCATCTCCCGTCCCCCTGTCCCTCCCGGTCCTGCGTCTGGTCGCCTCGACCATCCGTTTTGCCCAAGACCATCAGACTTTGAGTAGAGTGGCGTCCGTTCTTCCAGTAGGAGCACGCGCACCACCAGTTCCCGGTTGATGCCCGCCTCTCAGATCAACCCGAACAACTGGACGAACACCATGTCTCTTATCCATCACGTCGGCATGCTCGGTGCCGCCGTATCCTTATGCCTTTCTGCCTCTGCTGCCTTTGGCCATGCGACCCTTGAGGTTCAAGAGGCTCCTATCAAGTCAACCTACAAGGGCATTATCCGCATCGGCCATGGCTGCGATGGCGCAGCGACCCTGAAGGTCCGCGTCCGCATTCCCGAGGGTGTCATCGCCGTCAAGCCGATGCCTAAACCCGGCTGGGAACTGGAGACCGTCGAAGGGCCGTACGCCAAGACCTATGACAATCACGGCACGCCTATGTCGGAAGGCGTCCAGGAGATCGTCTGGACCGGGAAGCTGTTGGACAAGCACTATGATGAGTTCGCTTTCCGGGGAGCCCTGACGGACAGCCTTCAGCCGGGAACGACGCTCTATTTCCCCGTGGTGCAGGATTGCGAGGGCGGCAAGGCCGACCGTTGGATCGAGATTCCAGCAGAGGGCAAGAGGGCCGACGACTACAAGTATCCCGCTCCTGGGGTAAAGTTGCTCCCGGCGAAAGCCACGCAATAAGGCTCTGACGCGCGGGTGCATCGAGTATCCGCGCGTCCACCCCCGGTGCGTCGATGATGGTTCGGATGTTCCTCACCCTGTTGCTGATGACCGCGTGTGTCGCGCTCGGTCCAAGGGAGGCGCGGGCTCATGCTTCGCTGATGACCACCGAGCCATCTGATGGAGCCGTGCTAAAGCAAGCCCCGAATCGAATTGTTCTCCACTTCACTGAACCCGTTTCGCCTCTCATCCTGCGGCTGATCGGCCCGAATGGTGAAGCAACGGATCTCACGCAAGGTCAGGTGCGACATCAAGCAGTCGAGATCACACCGCCTGCGAGCCTTCGCAGCGGAAGCTATGCCCTTAGCTGGCGTGTCATATCGGCTGATGGTCATCCTATCGGCGGATCGCTGATCTTCTCCATTGGATCGCTGTCCCCAGGCCAGCGGGCAGGCACGGTGCAGGCGAGCCGACCAGTCCAAGTTGGCCTTTGGTCCGCGCGATGGCTCATGTACATCGGGGCTTTCGTCGGAGGCGGCGGTGCGTTCTTCGTTGCCTGGATTGCGGGTCGATCCAATCTCTGGGGCTCAGCCCGCCTGGGCATTGTGATCTCCCTGTGGGGTGGCGCTTTCGCCACGGTCTTGTCGGTGGGCCTGCAAGGGCTCGATGCTCTTGCTCTTCCGCTCCAGGCCCTTGGCAATGGGGCTGTTTGGCTCCAGGGGTTCAGGACGGCTTTTGGGATCACGGCTGTCCTTGTGCTCCTTGGCTTCCTAACGGGGCTGCTCTCTCTCGCTGTCAAGAAGCGCTGGTATGCGCAAGTCCTCTCGGGAGCCGCGCTGGTAGGCGTCGGCATAGCTCTCGCCGCGAGCGGGCACGCAAGCACGGCAGAGCCGCAGTGGCTCACCCGGACCAGCATCTTCCTTCATGTCACGGGGCTTTCCTTCTGGATCGGTGCCCTCATGCCTCTCTTCATGATGTTGCTCATGATGTTGCGCCGCGCTGATCCGCAGGGCGTGACCATCATGAACCGCTTCTCGGTCGCAATCCTTCCCATTGTGATCATACTGATGATTGCTGGCGCGGTCCTCGCTGTCATTCAGGTCGGATCTGTACAGGCGCTCTGGAGCACTCCGTACGGCACCATCCTGCTCCTTAAACTCCTAGCTGTCGTCGGCCTTCTGGCTCTTGCAGCAGCCAACCGTCTGGTGCTCACGCCAGTCCTTGCGCAGAACCAAGCGCAGCAGAGGACGTGGTTCGCCCGCTCGATTGCAGCGGAAGGCGTGCTAGTCCTCTTGATCTTAGGTTTGGTGGCTGGCTGGCGTTTCACGCCGCCTCCACGGGCCACTGTTCCAATTCCCGCCAGTCCGTCCATTGCGGCACCTGAACCAATATCGGCCCACTTCCATACAAGTAAAGCGATGGCTCAGATCACCCTCGATCCCGGACGGGCGGGTAGGACGACGATGCTGATCAAACTTGTCTCGGCGTCAGGTGCTCCCTTGAACCCAAAGGACGTTGTGATCGCCTTCTCCAACCCCTCATCAGGCATTGAACCCTTCGAACGGCATGGTGTCCGCATGGACGGGGGCACTTGGCACGTCGATGATCTGGTGGTTCCTATTCCTGGACAGTGGCTGGTGCGGGTCGATGCGCTCGTGTCGGACTTTGATAAGATCATGCTGGAGGGCATGATCGAGGTCCGTCCTTAGAAGAATGGCATCAGGACAAGTTGGGCTGACGAGAAACAGTGGCATCTACTCTGGCCGCTCAAAGCCCGGTCTTGCGAATATCGCCTCTGAGTTTACTACCGTGTCTTACAATCTGGACGCTACTCCCGAGCAGGGACAACGTGAGGTCCGATCTGTCCGCTGGGGCCGTCATGGGGACGTAAGAGCATAAGGTTGAACAGCGGCTGTCAACCATTTCGCTGCCTACGTGGCGGGCTATTCGCACCTGATGAGCTAAGACGATGGATCGAGCACGGTCTGGGACGTGCCCTCGCCAGAACTGGAAACCGGCAAGGGTTGTAGGCTACGGGTCGAACTCGAAGCGGTGGTGAAGAGCATCGAACTCCTCGGGTGTCGCACAGAGAATGCCTGTGGTCATCGAAGCTATCCCTGTCATCGGGTCCAGAAAGCCGAAGCTTCTCACACTCCAGCGTCTTTTGCCTCAGCCGCCGTCCACAGTCCCAAGATCTCATCAGGATCGGTGATCCTGAGAAGATGCTCTAGCGTCATGCCGTTTGAGAGGCCGTGCTGGAGCATCTTCTCCCGGTCGGCTTCGAACATGACTTGGTCAGCCCATTCGGGGCGAGCATCGATCAGGGCGTTCATCATGCGCCAGATCCTATGCGAATGTGACTGGCCGAACATCACTGCCCTCCGTGATATTGTCTTTGAATTAGATGCTGACGGAAAGAGTCGAACAGACTATGAACAGGGAGCCGCGTGAACAGAGCAATGCCTGAGGAGCGAGATGGCGACTCCTATTACTGAGATCTGTTCTGGGCCAGTGGCTCCTGAAACTTCTCCTCACGTAGCGGGTCCGAAAGTGGTCACAGCCTTCAGGAAACACTCTGGATAAGTGTGCATCCGGTTGTGCCTGCCCTGACAAAAAGGATAAGACCGCTGTTCAATTTTTTGCCAACGAGTATGCAGGAGCATGGCTCCAAGCATGCTGCTCCATGATTGAGGGCATGGCAGCAATAAGGTAGGTTGCGCCTAAATTCTGCCCAAGAGGCAGTTGGGGGAACAAATGTTCGACAAGTGGACTCTAAAAAACTTCAAATCATTCCACGGCAACAACCCTCTTCCATTGAGAGCACTCACGCTAATTTGTGGAGCGAATAGCTCCGGGAAAAGCAGTGTGCTTCAATCGATACTGCTAATTAAGCAGACATTACAGCATGCCCCTGCCAGCCGAGCGATAGCCCTTAACGGTCCATTGGTGAGGTTAGGGACTTTCACTGATATTGAGAACTTTCAGGCTCGGGAGTCGGAGGTCGAACGCTTCGTTGGGATCGGCTGGGAAATCCGGAAGCGCGCCCGCAGTGATACCCCAGAGAGCGTCCGCATCGTTCAGGAGGAAGTGCAAAGTGTTTCAGTAGACTTCTCGTTTGACACGAATGGGCGGATCACAGAGCAGGAAACTCTTGAGATCCAGCCCAGCCTGCGTGATGTTGAGGTCAATGCTGACTATCGTGATCTAGAGAACAACACTCACAAACTTTGTGTGAAGTTGAAAAGGCCATTGCGCCGAAAACGTAAAATCAAATTTGATTCTACCTTCTTTGATGATTTGTCGGACCCTTTTGCCCTCGCTATTGAGGAGGTCGATAGTGAAACCTCTGCTAGAGCAGTAGAGGGGAAGCCAGACGCGAAGGTAGTCGGTTTTATTACTGAACAATTTTTTCCCATAGCGCCAGTATTGCGGTATGACCGTAACAAGGAGATGGCATCACAGGTTGCACATCTCATTTGCAACACGAGAACCTCTATCAATTCTAGACGGGCTACGCTCTTCAACGTCATTCTTCCCGAAACTGTAATCGGAGTGATTGGTTCATCACTCCGCGAGGGCTCCTTACCTGATGCCCGGGCCGACGAGGTCATACATTCCCTTCTCCGACCCACTGATGGAGAGAATATTTCTGCAATCGAACTCTTCCGGAGGTTTGGCGAGTTACCATTTTCCACAAGACGTAGCATTCAGGCCGCTCTCAGCAAACGCAGAGGCAAAATCGAAAAGCTCTTGGCGGAAGCTTTTGGCAAAGATCTAACATTAGGGCGAGCACGGGTAGAAACGCTGCGCGACGCAGCGGTTCTCAATGAGAACTTCTTCAAATTTTCGGTTCGCTATCTTGGTCCTTTACGAGATGAGCCGAAGCCGCTGTACCCGCTTCACGCACTGGTAAGCCCGACTGATGTTGGCCCGAAGGGCGAACTAACGGCCGCTGTGCTGCATCTGAATGAAAAGCGCCCTGTTGAATACATCCCCGCAAAAAATTTCTCAGACGACCAAGTAAAAGACGGACTTCAGCAAACCCAACTCCGCAATGCTGTCATTGACTGGCTAAAATATCTTGGTGTCGCTGTAGATTTTCAAAGCTCAGAAAAGGGCAAGTTTGGCCACGAACTCCGTGTTCGGACGAATCCCACAGCAGATTTCCAAGATCTGACCAACGTCGGCGTTGGTGTCAGTCAAGTTCTACCGATTGTTGTAACTTGTCTACTTGCACCACGCGGCTCCACCATCATCCTTGAACAACCAGAATTGCACTTGCATCCAGCAGTTCAGGCACGGCTTGCGGACTTTTTCATCGCTATGCTCCTCGCAGGCAAACAGTGCATTATTGAAACACACGGAGAATACCTCGTGGAGAGGCTCCGTTTCCGAATCGTCAGTGACTTTAACAATACAATCATCAACGACACCAAAATTTACTTCTTCGAACAGAAGGATGGAGCCACCAAATATCGAGACGTTCCATTGACGCGCTACGGAGCAATCGACGATTGGCCGAAGGACTTCTTCGATCAGTCGCAAAAAGAGTCAGAGCGCATCGTTATGAAAGCGCTTGAACGTCGGAGAGTGGAGAGAGCGCAAGCGCAGCAGGGTGAAAAGTGATGCTCCCGACGGTTGTGCTTGACCCTGTTGTTCTTTGGCTTCTTGATGGTTCGGAGTCACCGAGTGCTCGCGCGGAAGAGTTTCTGAAGCAAGCTGTAAAGTGGATCAAACCCGACACGAGGCACTCTGCCCGATTGGTAATTTCTGAACGCGCTCTTACTCGCCTACAACAAGCGGGTATGTTTCCAGCAGAGCCTCACTTTACAAAAGTGATCGAAGCGACGGGACTGTCGCATGTGGTGTCACCAAAGCAACTTGCCAGGGACATCTCTCGATTCCTAGCTAATATTCATATTTTCGAGGATGAAGCCGCCGTAAAAGATGGGCTTTTTGAGAGCTTTTCCGCAACTCCATGCCTATTCGACAGCATCAACGATGACGCCATGAAAACCATGTCGGCTGATAATGCATGTCTCGTCGCAGCGAACATAAAACAGGGCAATAGCTTTATTTATGGATACAGCAGAGACGTTTCCGGAGAAACATCTATTGTAGTAAACTGCGATGTTTCTGGGCTACATCCGCAAGAACTTGAGCCAGTGGTTGGAAGTCCGATCTCTGTGAAAATGAATGTTATTCGGAAGCCTGATGAATACCTAAATTGCTTTGATGCGGAATTGCTTTGGAAAAATGCCTCAACGGAAATCCATATCAAGATGGCAATTGAACTCGAAGCTCAAGAGATAGCAAAGGAGCAGAGGCGGCCGATTATGAAGACTCTCAGGATCGGAAGTGAATTTCTGTCTACCCTCAATGCGAATGACGCCGCAGGAGATGGGATTTTTGCATCGGTTGTTCGAAAGAAGTGCGCGCAAGTTCTTGCGGAAGCGGAAAATCTCGAAATCAACGACTTTCACACCGACACCACTCGAACTGAAGTCCGCATTCGCAAACGGGATGATGCCAGAGCAAAGCGGGTTCATGTCACGAAAAGTGACCGAGCCCTACGTTTGATGTTCTGGGAAAAGCAGGATGTGATTGAACTTGCGACCCTGGGTAACAAAAATGAAGAGTACATACACGAAGGTGAAGTGCTTGAAGCCGATCAAGAGGTTACCGTCGATGCGATAAACTGACCTCTAAGGCATGCTTTCACCGAAACAATTCACCCTCTTAGATATATCGGCAAAATCCGCAGAGGTATAATTTTGCGAACCAATTTAGAACTCTGCGGACACTGTCCTAGCAGCTAATTGACGGCGGCAGCACCGAAGCGGTGTCCTTACTGGGTTTTCTTCATGGCTGATTTATATTTCAATCCTGAGCGGGTTGTCAGCCAAAACCCTGTAGACACTCGACCGCCCGACTTTTAGGGTTTTGGCTATATCAGCCGCATTCAAACCATCATTCCTCAATCGAATGATTTCATCCGTTTGACGACGTGCCACGGGAACCCGCCCCCGGAATTTCCCTTCCTTCTGGGCCTTTTTTATTCCGATGGCCTGCCTCTCCAACATGACCTCTCGCTCCCATTGAACGATAGAGCCGATCAGATTCAGCAAAAGACGCCCATGAGAGGTTGCAGTGTCCACGCCCATATCAAGGATACGAAGGCTGACCTTCTTCTCTTCAAGACGCTGGATGATCTGCCAAAGGTGAGGCACCGACCTTGCCAGCCTGGAGAGCGTTGTCACGCAGAGAGCATCTCCTTCGCGTACCCAGTCAATGGCCTGCTCCAAGACTGGGCGACGACCAACCGAGGAGGTCTCCTCGATGAATAGCTTTTCGCAACCCAGCTTCTTCAGGGTCTCGATCTGATGCTCCAGGCCAGCCTGCTGTTCCGTTGTCGATGTCCGGGCCAGTCCCACGAGCATGCCAATTTCCCCTCATTTTGGGACAATCTAATGGGAATTGCCAAGCTCGTCAAATGGGACAACTCGTGTGGGACGTTCCAAAATGATTTTACAGAGTCCCACACGAGATTGGTCGTGTGGGACTCCCTCTCAAGCATTTCTGTCCCCCGCAGTCACACGAACAGCATCTTGAACAGGGCAGCATCACTTTCGTGAGCAAATCGATAGCGCCGACCAATGAGGCGTCCATGCTCGTAAAGAGGCTCGATTTCGTGATCACGAGGGCAGTGTTGCCGACACCAGTTCTCTCGCTCACGTAACTAGGTCACATACACACTGTAAGCTAAGTCCTCGCCATTGAGGCTAGCAGAATCGACGATGTAGGGCGTGGCGGCACGGCGCTCGTCGGTGACAAAGCCAGCTTTTGAGCAAGCCATTGCTGCTGCGGCGCATCCAAGAGTTTTTGATACCATCCTCTATTTAGTAGACGCGCCCTGCTCCGGTGATCTCCGCACATAGTCTGCCCACCCTTCAAGCCGTTTCCGCGCCAAAGTCACATACTCAAGTTCGCGCTCAATCCCGACAAAGCATCGGCCCTCGACTATGCACGCACAACCAGTCGATCCACTTCCGCTAAATGGGTCCAAGACAAGTACCCCCGGCTGGGTCGATATCCGCAACAGAAAACTCAGGATCGAGATCGGCTTTGCAGTCGGATGCGAGTTCGTCATCCCTTCGGGAAGGTGACGATCAAGCTCCTCGCGCGTGGGACGCGGCGCGTGGAAGTACCGGGGAAGTTCACCAAGTTCGTCCCAGACATTGGTCGGCAACTGCATAAAACCATTTTGGTGAAGGCGTCGTGCTGCACCGACATTGATGCCGCCCACTCGATGGCGGACCACATTGTCGCTGAGATTGCCGTTCTCCAGCGGCTTACGGGCGACGATCACAACTTCATGGGCCGGTTTCAGATGCCCTCGGATACCGCCGTACTCTTCTAAAATGGGAGCGGTATCAGGAAAGGCTGCGATCAGTTCGTCTGGGCTCACGTCGAAACCGCTCCGAGGTGCTCCTCTTGCCCCTGGCACTGGAAAACGACGGCGTTTGGAGAACACCTTTGCGACTTCATCAGCCGGTTTCGTCGCATGGATATGGCGTTTCGCCAGGACGCCGCCCACGTTCATGCCCATTCTCAAGCCGGTCCCGTAAACGCGCACGATGTGATCACGTATCTCAAAGCCAGCCAATCGCAGACTCAGGCTGATAAGATCGCTGGTTCTTGGAGCGGAGAAGACGAATGCATGGGCTCCAGGCTTCAGAGTTCTCAGAACTTCGGCCCAGACTGACGGTTGCGGAAGCCCGTCGTCCCAATGAACTTTTTGCCCTTGCGAGCGCATGTAGCTCTTGAAACCAGATCCTGCGGCATCCCAGTCGAGGCCGTTGCTCCAGGCTCTAGCGATCTCGGCCACAAGCGCGGGGCTCAACTCACCGAGGCCATACGGCGGGTCCGTAATCACCGCATCGAACCGGGCATCCTCAAATTGTTTTAAGACTGCACCGGCATCGCCGTGATGAACCTCAAAGGGCCGGGATACTCTTGGCCAGAGGCTATCCGTCTCTCGGGGGACAATCCGCGCCACTACCCCATAGCTGCTCAAGAGCGTGACGAGGCTCGTAAGATTCCCATGATCACGTTCCAGCGCAATGATCGTCCGCTTTGCCAGACCAGCGATTACTGCGGCCTTCTCCTGCGACAGGTGCCTCGCCAGTCGAAGTTGTCGAATCCATTTCGAGAGCGGTTCGTTGACTGGCTGGCCATCGAGCCGTCCTTCAAGCGCATTCAGGATCAGAAACAACGAACTCACTGTCCCACGCCCCGCCTCCAATCCGGCAACTGTATCCGGCACCAAACCGACTGCCTCTGCCAGCCCAACCTGGGAGATCCGTCTGTGACGGCGAAGGGCACGAATTTCAGCACCGAGAGTGGTCAACCCACCCTCAAAAATCGGGACATTCATGGGTATCGGAGGATGCGAGGACGTTGGTCTTTCGCGCCCCTATACCGGAAAAGCTGCACCGCTGAAAACCAGTCCTTGGCAATATCGCACACCTAGTGAACGTGATCGTCAGACGTTGCGCAGGCGCAGATCTGATAAATTATTACATGTTCCGCAGATGTTGTTCCGCAAATCGATGTGCTCGGATCGAGTGCCCCACATGCGCCAAGAGATATGCCCGCCGAATTGCCCGTGATTTCCAGTGCCGGGTCACGGGGCCGATCTATGCGATTTCCATCGCTGCCGGTATCGACAGCATTGATGCATTCAGACGATGGCGGGTCAGCCTATGGAATGCTGCTTCCTACAGGAGGAGCGTATGCCGCTGGTGGAACGATATCCATCTGCGCGTTTGGTGTTGCCACGACGGATGCATTCGCGGGCTGGTCGCTCTCGGGTCGATCACTGAAAACGAGTTTCTGATCGCCCTTGGAGCACGGTGGCCGATGACCCTTCGCCAGATCATGCCAGAAGCATTGTATGACGAACTCTGCGAGGTCGTTCGTCCGGATGTCATCCTGGCTGACGATTCGAGCCATGCTCGCTATCAGCACCGACAGATGACAGTGCGCCCAAGTCGCTCTCGCGTAACACCGACCGATCCTGCCCCTGCTGATGCACAGGCACGTGATCCATTCGACGATCCGATGCCCTTTCTAATTGCATAATACCCCAGGCAAGAAGACGGACTTCAGGGAAAAACCACCCCCGTTATGAAGGCGATCCCTGCAAACTCCAGATCGTGCGTTCGAGCGGGCCTGGGCTAGATCGCGGAGATCAAACCTCCTGCTGAATGGTATTCTGCCCGTCGAAATAGGCTTGGATGATCTGGCTATCCTCCTCTCGCGACGAGCTTCCAAGAGATGAGGACGCGCCATGGGCAACGATCCTTCCATCGTCCAAGTGGACCCGACCGGCACTCACCACTGTAGCTGGAACTGCCTGGGCGATGTGGGAGTGCTGCATGAACTCGGGAAACAGAACCGGCAATAGCTCACCGCCGTCCAGCTTCAGCATGACGTACTTCATAGCCATGGCGTTCTCCCAGTCACATCTCGGCAACAGTGTGACGGTTTCATCGATCTGAACCAATAGGCTGATTGGCAAACCTAATCCAAATCTGCAACACGTGCTGCGCGGGCTTCCACTTTGGTTTTTATGATGTACGGCGATTTCTTTCTGGTCGAAAAAGCAGGCATTCCGTCGAAGCGGGCGGTCAGGCTCCCCATCGGGGATACCGGTGGCCGCAACGAGGCTTGGCTCAGGGATACGCTCTTCTCCAACCCAGAGCTATTGCCGATCAACGACATTGACCCCTCCTTCGGACCGCTCCTGCCGCTGTGCCGGGAACTACGAACCGAAGCAGGACCGCTCGACATCGCCTACATCAACCCAACCGGGCGACTGACGCTGGTGGAGTGCAAGCTCTGGCGCAACCCGGAGGCGCGGCGAAAAGTGGTTGCCCAAGTGTTGGACTATGCGCGGGCGATCTCTCGCTGGAGCTACTCCGACCTACAACGCCAAGTCTCAATGGCAACCGGCAGGCAGGGCAACATCCCGTTCGAACTCGCGAAGGCCGTTAATCCAACGCTGGTCGAGCACCAGTTTGCCGACGCGGTCGTCCGCACGATGCGCTCGGGCCGCTTCCTTCTCCTGATCGCGGGAGATGGGATTCGGGAGGACATTGGTGCTCTGGCGGAACTCATCAACCGCAATGCGGCCCTTGGCTTCTCCTTTGGCCTTGTCGAGGTCGGGCTCTACGATCTCGGCGCGGGTGACCTCGCGATCCAACCTCGCGTAACGGCGCGGACGCACGTCTTCGAACGCAATGTCGTCATCTATCAAACGAATGGGTCAGTTGAGGTCGAGGAAATTGGCTCCGAGCAGGAGGCAGAACGTATTCAGAGTGCCGATTCCGTAAAGAAAACAGGCGGTCCGGGAGGGGCCGAAAACCCGAAACAGGCCGAGTATCGCCGATGGTGGCAGCCTGTCCTCGACATGAGCTTCGATGATCCTGATCAGGAGCCCTTGAAGCTGTACTGGCCGAACAATGTTCGCGCGCAACTCCCATGGCCTGGGACTTGGATTACTGCCTACCAGAGTACGAAAACATGCGGTGTTTTCCTCGCGGGACGCGAACATGAACTTGAGGAAGTTCTCCATCTCCTTTCGCCTCAGTTAGACCAGATTGCTTCTGAACTCCCCGAAGGTACAGAGATCGGCAACGTCCGGTCTTCGGGAGGAATGGCGATCAAGACGACAAGGTTGATTGGCACCTTCAAAAACGATGATGAGAAACGCGAGTGGCTAAAGCCGGTTCTCAATCAGTACGTCAATGTTCTACGCCCCCGGCTCAAGCAACTCGTGGAGTGAGCCAACAGGGTGGTGGGGCAAACGACGGTGGCTGCCAATTACTTGACGGTCTCGTAAGGCTCTGGCAGCATCCAAGAAAATAACGATACATCAAAGACATACGCCATCAATGATCAAATCCGAATTGGTCCAGAAGCTGGCCGAGCAGAATCCGCATCTGTACCAGCGTGACATCGAGAAGGTCGTGAATGCGATCCTCGACACCATTGCTGATGCTCTTGCACAGGGTGGCAGGGCCGAGATTCGCGGCTTCGGCTCGTTTGCGGTGAAGAAACGGGGTGCCCGCACAGGCCGCAATCCACGAACGGGTGAAGCCGTTGCCGTTTCCGAAAAGGCTGTTCCTGTC
This sequence comes from Microvirga sp. VF16, assembly GCF_016864375.1. GTDB lineage: Bacteria > Pseudomonadota > Alphaproteobacteria > Rhizobiales > Beijerinckiaceae > Microvirga. Next base: position 3,586,054 of record NZ_CP069354.1, read on the forward strand.
TTCAAGGCTGGCAAGGAAATGCGTCAGCGTCTCAATATCCCGCCGAGGCAAACGAGCAAGAAGGTCGAACCGGCTGCGACCAACATCAACGGCTTCGTAGACGCTTAATCTCCTCGAATACCCCCTCTGCCTCTACGAACCGGCGCTGGGCATCGGCTCGATATTGCTCGGGCTGACCATCTGGGTGGAGTGCCCTTCGATAAGCCATTCGAGCAGCCTGTAAGACAAAGTTGGGGCAACCCTCGTGCAACCCTACCCTCGCGTAAAGTCGGTGGGCGGGTGTATCGAGACGATGGAAAGTCGCGATATGCGAGCGAAGAGCCTTCCGTTCAGAGACGAGGAGTTGAATGAGCGAGATCGCCCGGTCTCGCTCATCTTTCATGCAGTTGAGGGCTAAGAGCACGATCTGGACCGCGTCAGCGTCCGTGTGGTGATCCTCGACCCTGAAGCGGCTGTAGTCTGCCGCCGTGGCCGACCAGTCGAGGATAGCCTGATCGCCCTTCGCAAACAGTGCTTCGATGTTGTCCGCGCCGACGCTGGATTCGCTACGCTGTTGCTGGTCCATACGAGCACGCTCTTGGCGTTGCTGCCTCTCACGTTGATTGCGCTGCCGCCGAACTTCGTCCCAGCGCTCCTGGTAGGGAGACGTGCGATCATGCGGCATCAGCGAACTCCCGCTCCAATTCATTCAGTTGTTCGTCGATGTCCCCGAAAACTCGGGGGCCGATTATGATGTCGAACGCGCCCGCGAGCCGAAGGACGCCGCATGCACGTAGGTCGTGCTCGCTGGTCTCAAGGGCTGGAATACCGAGCGACTGGAGTTTGCTCCGGACTGCTGCGACCAATCCTGGGTCGGGCCGCTGGTTCAGGACGGTATGTACATCGGCCAGCACGAATTGACCATTCGAGAGCCGGTGGAGTTCAGCGATAGCTTCTGGCGAATGCCGCCAATGGACATAAGCGTGCCGACCGGTCGCAACGAATGGGGTCTTGCTGCCCAAACAATTTTGGAAGCGCCGACCCAGCGCCACCATCGCCTCACCTGTTGCCAGAAGGGTGAGGTCGGGATCGTCAGCCGGGATCTGGGGAGACGCAATCGGCTGGTCCACCTTCTTGAGCCAGCGAGAGAAGAAGGTTTCAAGTCGTGTCTTCGGGTCGATCTGCTCGATGGACTGGCGAAGGGCTGCATCTGTGGCGGTTGAAACGGTCTTGCGGATGAGCGTAAGGGTGGCGTTCACGTCATCCACCTGAGAAAGGCTGATGCGGTTCAAAATGTTTCGGTGCATAAGAACTGGGTCGAGATACCGAGCAATCTCGATGTGTGATGGGCTGATCTTTCCGGTGATTTGCAGGAGTGCTTCCGCACGCTGACGATGCTCGGGGTTTGAAAACATTTCGAAAATGAGGCGGTAGAATCGACGTTGCGGAAGCGGGCTGTCGCCCAAGCGGCTGAGCATTCCCAGCAGTCCTGGTGGCGCAGCGCCGAACACCGCCTGCACAATAGTACGCGCCCGCATCACCGTAAGGGCCTGGGCAATCCGCGCCATCGGATGGGACGGCACAGCATAATGAGCAGGAGTCAGGGCGCTCAGGCGGGCGGCAAGGAGATCAGGCCCTTCCTGTTCGAGCATTCCCAAGGCCGCAAAGATGGATTGCCGCTTCAAAACTGAGGCTGAGAGCGTGTATGCCAAGAAGGATGGACAGTGGGCATCGAGTTCAATAGCTCGAATTAACTGCTCTCCTCCAAAAGGGCGAGGTTTCAAAACTTTGTTCGCAGGCATCGGTGTCAATGGCAGGCTCCGTGATTGCCTCTGATCGATCCAGGGTCTCACGGATTTTTTAGCTGTAAACTATTTTTTCAGAGATTCTGCTCGCCTCCTACGGCATCATTAGGAACTCGACTTGCGCCTTCTCCTTACCCTCTTTCTGACTCTCCTCTCATTCCCTGCCTCTGCACAACCGATCAGAGGGCAAGCGACTGTCATAGATGGTGACACCATTGAGATCGCGGGAACGCGCATCCGACTGCATGGGATCGATGCGCCCGAGAGTGGCCAAACATGCCAGGACGCGAGAGGCCGGGATTTTCGCTGCGGTCAGCGGGCAGCCTTTGCTCTGGCCGACTGGATCGGTCGGGCGACCGTTCTCTGCGAGCCGCGAGACACCGACCGGTATGGCCGGGTGGTCGCCGTCTGCCGTACCCGAGGGACGGAGATTAATCGATGGATGGTCCGCCAGGGATGGGCAGTTGCTTATCGGGAGTACAGCCGGGAGTATGTTCCGGATGAATTGGCTGCCCAACGAGCCCGTGAAGGGCTATGGGCGGGAGCTTTCATCCCACCCTCGGAGTGGCGACGAGGACGGCGTTAGGTCCGAGCCACAGTTTCAGCCCATTGCTCCACTGCGTCGCGGTTCTTCCAGATCCAGGCGTTGAGGGTGTCTACGGCTCGCATCCCTGAGAGGATTGCCTCGCGCTGCTCGTCGAAGCCTTTGAGGTTATCGATTTGCGGAGTCTCTACGACGATCATCAGGCCAGAGCGCCCGTTTGCTCGTTTGTTGATCGTCGGAACGACCCGGTACGGAGTGCCTTTCAGGTCAGCGGCCACGGTGGCAGCGAGCGTTGTAAAGTGATCGCCCCAGCCATAGAAATTGATGTTCCCATTGCCTTCGCGAAGCTGGTGCACAATCCGCATTTGAGGAAGGAAGGACCAGTCAGGCAGAGTATCGGGAGCAAAGATCATAGTCTTGCTCTCCCCAGGACGGCCCTCTTTGAGCATGGATGGACCCGGTTTAAGGGTTGGGCACTCCTTTTGGCACAGAGCGACATACTTGGCGTTAAATTCCTCAATGATCGGCAAAGGAACCGCCTCATAGCCACGACGCGACTTCTGGATGGCTTGTTCAAGAAGCTCATGCCTATGGTTGAGCCTTGCCTTCAATTCCCCGTCGAAACCCAGACTTCTTTCGGCCAGATAGCGGGATATATCTTCGTACAGTACGACTGCATTAAACTTTCCGGCAAACGTCCGGTTTTGCTCCGCATACTTGGATGGGCAAACGAGAACACTACGAACAGCCGCTGCTTCAGCCCTTTGGACCAGGAGTTCGGCCTCTTCCCGGTACGATTCCGCCTGATGAGGTTGCTCGCTAGTATCGAGCTTATTCTCAATCAGGACGTAGCTCGGGAGCCCCGCTCTCGGGGAGAGTTTCAGACAAATATCGATCTCACGTCGGTTATGGGTTCGGCGCTTGCTATGCGCGACACTACTTGTCGAAAATGTACCTAGAGACTGCCCTTTGCCTTGCGCCTCGTTCACAAACCATCGGACAAAGTCCGAACTGCACTTTAGCTCCTCGACTAACAGAAGATCGATGTCCCGCTCAGTTGCATGGGTAAGCGTTAGTAGGTTTTCCATCAATCAAGCCTGATCCAAGACCATTGGGCATTTCAATACGTTATCCGCGCCCACTTCGCCCAGCCATCTCAACTAAGGTTGGTTTTACCGGAGACGGGTTCGGCTCCATACTCCTGGCCCACAGGCAAAATACATCAGCAACCCGCCGATGATGGCGAGGTTCTGGAAGAACTCCACATTCTGCCGGGGACGGAAGACCAGCCCCGTCATTGATGGGCCATATGTCAGCCAGAGCATGGCGGCGGTGAAGCCGATCAGTGCCAGGGCTGTCCAGCGCGGCCACAAGCCAATGATCAGAGCCAAGGGACCGAGAAATTCTGCTGCCACCAGCACGCCTGTGATGATGGTCGGATAAGGCATTCCCTTAGCCGTAAGTGAAGCCGCAAAGGCCGAGAAATTCATCAGCTTGCTGTAGCCAGAGGGCAGGAACAGAGCAGCGATCAGCACACGGCCAAGGAGCAGGGCCGCATCCTCGCTTCGGGTCAGCATGAACTCCCTCCTAGTCTCACCTGGGCTCGCGACAGTTCTGGTGCGGCTGCATTCCCGCGCGGCGGGACCGAATGGACTACGAGGCCCGTTAAAACGGGGTTACATGAACGGGGCTCACAAAGGCTCCCGCTCTTGAGATCACTGCCCGTTCAAATGACTTTCAGCGCCCCTATTGATGATCCTGCACCGTCTGGGGGTCCATTCCATCGATCATCTCGGCTCGACGTGCCTCATAGGTTCTTATTTTTCCAGTGATTTGCTCCAGGGAGCCTCGGCTCGATCCATAGTAGCCTAATCCGGCGAGTGTGGCCGCAATCGATATGACGAGGACTATCGGATCAGATCGGAACAAGCCCAGGAGAGCGGCTCCGAACACCAGGATACCAACCACAGTCGCCACCCGCGCCACGATCATACTCTTCCGGCACTGCTCGGCGGCATCAGATAACTGATTGATCTCGATTTCGAGATCAGCGATCTGCTGATGGAAGTCATGAACTTTCACCATCCTGGATACCGATCCCACAGCTTCTCCGGATCAACCCGACCCTCCAGCATCGCCGTGAACTCCTCTGCAAGGGTCTCGATCACATCCCGAAGTTCAACCCTCCCAACCCAGTCCTGCGGTAGAGCCTCAATCCCATACATTGCGCCAATAATGTTTCCAGCAATTGATCCGGTGGAATCCGAGTCTCCATCGTGATTGACTGCGGCGAGAATAGCGTCACGCGGCGTCTCGGCAGCCAGGGTACACATCACGGCTATTGCAAGTGCCTCCTCGGCAACCCAGCCTTGGCCGAGCCGGGGCAGCAATTCCTGCCAACTGGGTTCCTCGGCCACTTGCAGCGCCTGCTCCAGCCGGGTCCAGACTTCCTGCGATCCGTCATGCTCGTGCAACATCCGGATGGTCTGCTGGACCGCATCCTGGAGAGGCAATCCCTGAACGATCAGGCTGATGATCCAAGCAAATGCTCCAGCGGCATAGTAGCCGGATGGGTGCCCGTGGGTGGTGCGGGCGCTCTCGACCGCGATCTCGAACATAGAGGTCATATCCTCCCGCCGCTGCGCCAAGAACCCGAAGGGTGCCGAGCGCATCACCGTCCCGCACCCCTTGCTGTCGTTTTCGGAGGCTGCTCCAAAGGTTCGATTGGAGCGCAGGGCAGCAAGGCACGTATTGCCAGGGGCACGTTGCGCCCACAGACGCCTTTCGGTGATGAGCCACCCATCTGGCTCCTGGCCCAACGCCCTCCGGTACGAGCCCGGTTCCTGAGTTTCGAGCCAGCGTAAATAGGCGTGGTGCACCACGCCTGGAGGGTGGCAGATGCCCTTTAGCGATCCCCGGATATGCGCCCGGATGAGACCCTCGACCGTGAAGAGGGTCATCTGGGTGTCGTCGGTGACCTGACCCTGCCGGGTCTGGTCGAAGCGGGAGACTCCTTCTGGTCCGTAGATCCGAACGATCTCGGGCAGCTTCTTGAACTCGATAGGCCAGCCAAGGGCGTCGCCGCAGGCCCCACCAAGAAGGCAACCGGTAACACGGTTGCTTAGTGATATTGAAGAAACACCCTGTGCCCGATCCACGTCCACCCCATTCCAACGATATTGTCTATCTAACCGTGGCTGTTAGGATATCCGCCCTATCAATTTCTGTCACCGAAGCACTTGAATCATGGCCATTCTGACGCTCAATCAGCTTGAAGCTCACCTTTGGAGAGCCGCTGACATCCTCCGGGGTGCCATCGACGCCTCCGACTACAAACATTATATCTTTGGCCTTCTGTTCTATAAGCGTCTCTGTGATGTCTGGCAGGAGGAGTATGACGACCGCCTGAAGAAGTACGGCGATGCCGAGCTTGCCGCCGATCCGGATGAGCATCGGTTCCACATTCCCGAAGGGCATTTCTGGGCAGATGTCCGGAAGCACACCACCAACATTGGTGAGCATCTGAATGCTGCCTTCCACGCTGTCGAAGACGCAAACCAGCGCCTCCGGGGTATCTTCCAGGACGTGGACTTCAACAACAAGGAGCGCTTCCCAGACGCTACCCTCGAAAAGCTCCTCCAGCACTTCGAGACCTACCGGCTGCGAAACTCGGATGTGGAACCGGATGTCCTCGGGCAAGCCTACGAGTACCTGATCGCCCAGTTTGCGGACGATGCAGGCAAGAAAGGTGGCGAGTTCTACACGCCGAAAATGGTCGTGCGGCTCATTGTGGAATGCCTGCGGCCTGACGAGAACATGTCGGTCTACGATCCGACCTGTGGCTCGGGTGGAATGCTGCTAGAAGCAGTCCACCACCTGGAGCGGCAGGATAAAAACCCCAAGAGCCTGTCCCTGTTCGGTCAGGAGCGGAACCTAAACACCTGGGCCATCGCCCAGATGAACCTGTTTCTCCATGACATCGACGATGCGTCGATTGCCCGTGGAGACACCCTGCTCGATCCGAAGCACCTGACGGGCGACGGCACCAAGGCGATCCGCACCTTCGACCGGGTTCTCGCCAATCCGCCGTTCTCGCTCAAATCCTGGGGCTACGAGACCTGGAGCAACGGCGATCCCTTTGGGCGCGACCGGTTCGGCTGCCCACCGAGATCCTTTGGCGATCTTGCATTTGTCCAACACATGATCGCGAGCTTGAAGTCGGATGGAATGCTGGGTGTGGTTCTCCCGCACGGTGTCCTTTTCCGGGGTGGGGCCGAAGAGCGCATTCGGGAAGGGATGTTGAAGGAGGATATGATCGAGGCGGTGATCGGCCTTGCTCCCAACCTGTTTTATGGCGCTGGCATCCCGGCCTGCATCCTGATCATCCGGAAGAACAAGCCTGCCGAGCGGAAGGGCAAGGTGGTGTTCATCAATGGCGTCGAGCAGTTCGTCGAGGGAAAAGCTCAAAACCATCTCTCGGACGAGAATGTCGCTACCCTGGCAAAAGCGTTCCATAACTATGCGGATGTGGATCGTCTTGCTCGCGTGGTGCCGCTCTCGGAGATTGCAGCTAACGACCACAACCTCAACATCAGCCGCTACGTCCATGTCGCTGAGGAGACAGAAGACCTCGATGTGGCTGAAGAGGTCAAGAAGCTCCTTGAATTGTGCGAGCAGCGGGATGCTGCTGAGGCCAAGATGATGGGCTTCCTGAAGGAGCTTGGATATGTCGCATAAGGTACCCAATGGCTGGTCTGAAGGTGCCTTCGAGAGGTTCATCACTCTTCAAAGAGGCTTCGACCTTCCGGTCCAGGATAGATTACCTGGAGATGTACCCGTTTATGCCTCGAACGGAGTGATCGGGGACCACTGTGAGGCACGTATTTCTGGGCCATCAGTGGTGACGGGCCGAAGCGGTACGCTTGGCAAGGTTTTCTACTACCCAGACGGATGTTGGCCACTCAACACGACGCTATACGTGAGGGATTTTCACGGCAACGATCCTAATTTCGTTCACCGGTTTTTAGAGCACTTCGACCTTCAGCGGTTTGGAACAGGCACTGGCGTTCCGACGCTAAATCGCAACATCGTCCATAAAGAAACGGTCGTCTTCCCTCCTCTTTCTGAGCAGAGACAGATCGCGGAAATCCTCTCCAGCGTGGATGAGGCCATTCAGACAACGCAGGCAGTAATAGAGCAGACCCGTAAGGTCAAAGGGGGTGTGCTGAAGCGCCTGCTCACTAAAGGTATTGGACATACCCGGTTTACGCGAACGGAGGTCGGGGAGATCCCGGAAGACTGGGAGTTAGTTCGTATCGCCGATGTCGCCGCTGCAAAGGGCGGGAAGAGAATGCCGAAGGGTCGCCCTTTTGCTACTGGTGTCACTCCGTATCCTTATATTCGCGTAAGTGACTTCAGGGACGGAACAATCTCCAGAGAGAGTCTTGTCTATGTACTTCCCGAGGACAGAGAGTTAATCCGAAATTATACGATATCATCTCAGACGTGTACATTTCTATCGCCGGTACTATTGGCGTCACCGGCATGGTTCCGCCAGATCTTGATGGCGCTCAACTGACCGAGAACGCTGCAAAGATTGTTATCGGAGACATCCAAAAGCTGAGACCCGCATTCCTCGCGAGGGCTATGGAAGCAGATCTAGTACAAAAGCAGATCGCTACCGCAAAAGGCATTGGCGGTGGCGTACCAAAGCTCGCTTTGTTTCGAATAGAGCAAATGATGTTTCCTCTGCCACCTACTGACGAGCAGGATAGGATCTTGGAATGTCTCGCTCCAATTGATCGGACCTACCATGAGCAGGAACAGGTTTTGGACCGGTTAAACGGTCTCAAGTCCGCCCTAATGACCGACCTCCTCACGGGCAGAAAACGGGTCTCCAGCGACCTTCTAATGGCCGCAGAGTAAGTAGGGGATTAACATGGCGGGGATGGAATGGCATTTGGCCGAGCAGCCAACGCTCGAATGCCTGAAGGGCATGGGTTACGCGTTCGTCGCGCCTGCGGATCACTCGTCTCTTCGCGAGGGCGACAATCAGGTTCTCTTCCGATCCCATCTGATCGCAGCAATCCAACGGATCAACGGCGTATCGGAGGCTGATGCCCAAGCAGCATATGCCGATCTCGCCTCCGTATCGGATAACGAGGTATGGCTTTCGATTCTCCGGGGCAACTTCAGCCGTATGGTTCAGGGTAACGCCACGCGTCGTACTCTCCGGGTCATCGATTTCCTGAAGCCCGAAAACAATCTCTTCACCGTCACCCATCAGTTCCGGGTCAAGGCCGAAAAGACCCGGATCGCGGACATGGTAGTGTATGTGAATGGCATTCCTCTGGTCGTGATCGAGTGCAAGAGCCCGATCAATGCCAAGGACAAGACGGGCGAGGCGTTCGAGCAAATCAAACAATACGAGGCGGAAATCCCGCGTCTCTTCCTCTCGAACTGCTTCAACATCGTTACGGACGGCACCAATTGCCTCTACGGTTCGACTGGCAGCCCTTCGAAGTTCTGGGCCGAGTGGTGTGACCCGTGGCCTCGGAAGGACAATGATTTTGGAGACGCTCTCTCGAAGGGGCTCTGGAGTCTGCTGGAACCCTCCCGACTTCTCGACCTGATCGCCCACTTCATCGTATTCGAGAAGACCGAGAGCGGCACGGTCAAGAAGATGTGCCGCTACCAGCAGTTCCGAGCGGTCAACAAGATCGTCGAAAGGGTGACCGAGAACAAGCACCGTCGTGGCCTGATCTGGCACACGCAGGGATCGGGCAAGTCCCTGACGATGGTGTTTGCAGCCCTGAAGCTGAAGACGCACCTGACCGTCTCCTCGCCCGAACTGACCAATCCCAACATCATGGTGCTGACGGACCGTCTTGATCTTCATGGTCAGATCAGTGGCACCTTCGCTGCCTGCGGACTGCCAAACCCCATTGTTGTGGAGAGCATTGCCAATCTCCAAGCCCTCATATCCAAGGGCACAGACGGCCTGACGGTCCTGTCCACAATCTTCAAGTTCCAAGGTTCCCAGGAGCCGATCCCGAACTCGAAGAACTGGATCGTGATGGTCGATGAGTGCCACCGGACCCAAGAGAAGGATCTCGGGGCCTATCTGCGCAAGACCATGCCGGAAGCCCGGTTCTTTGGCTTCACCGGCACCCCGATCAAGAAGAACGACAAGGATACCTACGCCAACTTCGGCGTGGTCGGTGAAGGCTACCTGGACAAATATGGCATCGACGACGCCGTAGCTGATGGGGCGACAGTCCCGATCTTCTACACGGGTCGCAAGACCGACTGGCATATTGATGAGGCCAAGATCGACATCCTCTTCGACCAGTGGTTCGCGGATCTCCCCGATGACAAGTTAGAGAAGGTCAAGAAGCGGGGTGTGACATTCGCCGATCTGGTGAAGCACCCGAAGCGCATCGACCTCATCGCCTACGATATCTGGACCCACTTCAAGGCATATGCTCGCCCTGACGGCTTCAAAGCCCAGATTGTCGCCATCGACCGGGAAGCGGTCATTCTCTATAAGCGAGCACTCGACCGGGTGATCACCGAAGACCTGATGGCTCAAGATATCCCCGAGGGCGAGGCCAGGGCCAGGGCTGCTGCCATGTCGGCTTGTGTCTATTCCGCCTCCCAGGAGGACAGCAAACCAAGCGAGGACAGCTATATCCAATCCATCAGGAACGACCTTCAGGCCCACTATCTCGACCAACAGGCCGAAACCATCATCAAGCAGAACTTCGGCAAGAAGGGCCAAAACCCGGAGTTCCTGATCGTCTGCGACAAGCTCCTAACCGGCTTCGACGCCCCTATCGAGTCGGTGATGTATCTCGACAAGCCTCTGAAGGAGCACGGGCTCCTCCAGGCTATCGCCCGTACTAATCGGGTCGCCGATGCTCAGAAGAAGAATGGCCTGATTGTCGATTACATCGGCGTGTCGTCCCATTTGGAGGAGGCGCTGTCGTCTTACAGGGCCGACGACGTGAAGAACGCCATGCGGAACCTGGACGATCTCCGGAGCCAGCTTCAGGCTGCGCACGCTGCTGTCATGGCTGTTATGAAAGGCTTGAAGCGGCAGACCGGCTCCTCAAAGGACGGCTTGAAAGCCGAGTTCGACCAGCTTGTGAACCTCCTCAAGACTGAGGACAAATGGTTCGAGTTCCGGAGCAAGGCGCGGGAGTTCATCAGCCTTTACGAGGCCGTCAGCCCCGATCCCAGTGTCCTTGAGTTTACCGCCGACCTCAAATGGTTGGCTGCATTCCTGCAATACGGCACCCAGGTCTTTGAAAAGCGTGAAGCCTTCGACCAGCAGACCTACAGCCGCAAGATCCGGGACATGCTGGCCCAGCATCTCGATGCCACCGGGCTGAGCGTCACGGTGAAACTCCGTCATATCACTGACCCGGACTTCTGGGAGGACTTCGAGGTCGAGGGCAAGACGGAGAGTGATCTAAAGACGGCGGCGATCCGCAAAACGACCGAACTGCGGAAGGTCGTGACCGAGCGGATTGCGCAGAACCATCATCAGTATGCCAAGTTCTCCGACCGGCTCCGTGAACTGCTCGAAAAGTTGGACGAAGCCCAACTGTCCTGGGCCGACAAGCTGAAGATCGCTGAAGAGCTTGCCAAAGACTTGGACATTGAGGCGAAGGCGCATGAAGGCACCGGCCTGTCGGCGGGAGCCTACGGCATCTTGAAAGTTCTGCACGCCTTCGGGGCAGATGGTGGGGCCGAGGATCTGGCGATCCGTATTGAGAGCCTCTACTCCGACGGTGCTACCGCGCCACCCGGCTGGCAAGACAAGCCAGAACTCCGCAAGGGCCTGCGCCAGAGGGTGCGCAGCATGGCGCACGAGTTCAAGCTGGCGGACCTGAAGGCCATCCCCGAACAGGTGGAGGACTTTGCCCTCAAGCACTTTGCCAAGGTGTGATTATGCCGATCCTGACGATTGGCGAAACAGAGATCCCATACACTCTGCGCCGCTCCGAAAGGGCGAAGAGCGCACGGATCACTGTGACCCCTGAAGCCGTCGAGGTTGTGGTGCCGACATCGGCTTCGGATGATGAGATTGCTGGCGTTCTCCACCGTCGTAAGGAATGGCTGGTTGAGCAGACCCGGCATATGGCGGACCGTGTGGCAGCAGCCCCAAAGGTTGTTCACTTCGTGACCGGAGCCAAGATTCCCTATCGCGGTCGGCTGATGCGGCTCAAAGTCGAACCATCAGATGGAACCTTGGTTGAGGTCTCGTACCGGAACGGGTTTATCGTCCACTGCCCACGAACGGTTCCGGACGCATCGCGTGCCACCCTCATCGAGAGTGCCCTGCGCCTATGGCTTCGCAAGCGGTTACGGGAGGATGTGACGAGCTTCGTCCGCCAGCATGGAGAGCCGAATGGCCTCAAGCCCAAGCGGGTCGAGATCAAGGATCAGAAGCATTTGTGGGGAAGCTGCGGACCAGATCGGGTCGTGAACCTGAATTGGCACCTGATCTTCGCACCAAGGACCATCCTCGAATATGCAGTCGTCCACGAACTCTGCCATCTGAGGTATCGCAATCATCATCGCGAGTTTTGGGGACTGGTCGGCAGCATCCTGCCTGACTGGGAGATCCGGAAGGCATGGCTCGACGAAAACGAGCATTTTCTTGGATTGCAAAGAGTTTAACCGGTGCAATGAACGTGTTTGAGTTTCAGCTTTTTATGCTCCCTGCTCTAGGGAAGGCAAATTCAGGTGCGGTATGCGTCAGGACGTGGCTGAGAGACCGGTAGAAGAGATCCATCCGATATCTACAGACAGGATCAGCGCCTTGACCGCGTCCAAGCCTCAGATCATATTACGCGCACTCTTTACGCGTTTCGAGTCGATCAAGGTTTCCCCTTGTGAAACTCGGTCGGGCGCTTCGCCAGACAGACCGTTATTGGGTAGGTTTATCGGCATGAAGGAGGCTGGAGAGTTCATCTCTCGTCGCCTTTAGCTCCTCGCCCTTCGGTACGATGACCTCTCCAGCCTCCTTCATACCTTCAAAGGTAAAGAGTCACTAAGTGCCTGACGAGCTTGCGATCCTGTATAACGATATAAATCAGGACAAATTACGTGTTACCCGTCCGTCAAAGTTAGTGTTTCTGTGTGGCGGTGTTATCTCGTCCGTCCCTCATTCGAAGGCTATTAGCCTCAGAGATTACCTGTTTCGGATTCGCGGGATCGAGAAAAAGCTCAAGGGGCCGATAGTTTTAGCGGAGAAGGCTAACCAACTATACCGCGAGACGAACTATGGCGATCTGATATCATTCGAAGAAGACATCGCTCGTATCGCCGCAGTCGTACTCGTTATTGCTGAGAGCCCAGGCTCGCTCGCTGAATTGGGAGCCTTCGCGACAAACAATACAATAGCACGGGCTCTGCGCATTGTGATGCAGGCGCAATACGCAAACACAGAATCATTCATTCGCTTCGGACCCGTCGAGCGCATAAAACGGGTCGAGAGGAGCTTTGTTGGCTTCTATCCCTGGCGGATCAATCAGCGGGGTGTCGTAGTCACAGGCTCAGCCGCACCCCATTACGGGGAAATAGTAAAGTTCATAAACCAGCACATAGACAAAACGCCCGCCTCTGAACTGTTTCGCAACCTCGGAGATGCCAAGCAATTTTACGTAACATATTGGGTTATATACCTAGCTATGGCTGTATCCCAAACCGTTCTGCACGGCTATATGGCTCTGCTATATCCAACTCTTACTGCATCAGATCTTAGAAACCGACTTTACTGCATGGAGCTTGCTGGCTGGATTAGTAAAGAGTCCTATTCAGGCAAAGACTATTACTACACTTTAAGCTCGGCTGACCCTTTTGATTACGCATACAAGGACAGCGTGCGTGAGAAGGACTCCATCAGGCGAAAGCACAAAATTACAGCAGCCATGCAGAAGATTGAGGCTGCACCAAATCATGTTCGAACCGTGGTTGTCCGTAAGAGGGGCGGGTCGCGATGAGGCTCCTTGAAGAGTTGGCCATCAATCTCGGTCTAGGGACCGCAGAGATTGAAACAATCGTTGAAACGGCACCCGCGCGTTACAAGGTCTATGACATCCCTAAAAGGAGTGGCGGCACCAGAACGATTGCGCAACCGTCACGCGAACTCAAAGCGCTCCAGCGATACATCCTATCAACCAAACTTGTGAAATTTCCGGTCCATAAATCAGCTATGGCCTATCTTCCTGGCAAGAATATCGCGAGGAACGCTGAGGAGCACCTTAACGGAAATATCTTACTGAAGCTTGACTTCGAAAACTTCTTCCCGAGCATCCTTGTGAAGGACTGGGAGTCCTTCGCCAAGAAGCACCCTGTCCAAGTAATTCCAGTTGAGGATATTAAATTATACAGCAAAATCCTTTTCTGGGGGCAGCGGTCTCGAACGCCGAGATGCTTATCCATTGGCGCACCTACTTCACCTATGCTCTCGAACCTTCTTCTGTTCACGCTCGACGAGCAACTAGATGAAGCTGCGAGGAAGTGTAGTGTTAATTACACGCGCTATGCCGATGATATCACAGTCTCGGGTTCGACAGTCGAGCAAGTGACGGCGTTTGAAAAACTTGCACGTAAGATCGTAAAGTCACTGCGATCTCCGCGACTAATCTTTAATGAGGAGAAGCGTGGTCTTTACACTCGCGGGCAGCGGCGCATGGTTACCGGTCTGATCATAACGCCGAATGGCACTCTTTCGATTGGGCGCGAGCGAAAGAGAACCATTTCGGCGATGCTACATAAGGCATTGCTTGGGGAACTCGATCTTGAATCAACTGGCCATCTAAAAGGACTCCTCGGTTTCAGCCTTGCCAATGAACCACTTTTCGTGAACCGAATGAGAGAGAAGTATGGAGACGCTATTGTAGACCGCGTACTTCGCCTCAAGTTACCCGAGCGTATCCTGCAAGAAGGGAAGCAGGGTTAGGAAACCTCGCCGTCGTGACCCGAACCTGACGCAACGAACGACAGTCCTGATCGTCGGCCCAGTCCACAATCATTTTCAGCCCGTTAGTGCTCGATGTCTGTGGCAGCGATCACAACTAGGGGAGCGGCAAAACTTTCTGTAGCTGCTTGAAATCGGCTGCCACATAACTGGAGCTTCTCGTAAAAGGACGCGGTTGTCGCCTCAGCGCGGACAAGAGTAGTTGTCGTTCTCGTTCAGTGGGGTGGATGGACATTACCTCGCTATTCATCCTTCTTGTTCTGGTCCCCATCGTCCAGAACTCCTCCCAGTCGGACTTCAACCTCCATCACATCTTCTTCCAAAACAATTTTGGATCGCCTTGCCCCGCGACCCAACCTCCTTCATCTTTGCGGCTTTCCGGTGAACCTTTCTCCGGATTCTCCTTCCCCTGATCCTCGCTCCGGTTCACCTTTCTCCGGATCGTCTCCAGAGCCTCCCCACGTTTCAGCAGGGACACCTTCTGTCTGTCCCTCGTCTCCGTAAAATCATTTTGAGATCGTCTGGAGATCAGGTGAACGGTGCCTGCGGGAAGGCTGACGGACCATTACTGATGAAGCTGTTTCCACTCGACCGCCCGGCATGTCCTGTACGGCCTTGACCGGTCCTATGGATGGCTCGGCGTCGCTTCCCTGTTCATCACGAACTACATAGCCGACTATCTAGTTCGTCGCTGCACCTTAAACTGTTGCGTTTCGGGGGCGGGTTTTGTGCGATTGTTGCGCGTGGGGGACTGCAAGCGCGTGCAACAAGTGTTCATACCGACATCTAATCGACGTATTGGCACCGAGATCAACGAATAATTCGTAGCGAAGCCACGTATTACATGGTGATCTCTTACGGCTCCTTTTTGCTCTGATATGTAAATTATGCTGTACACGACCCCTATTCCTCATCACTCCAATCTATTTATATCTAAATTTATTTCTGATAAAGAAATAGATATACATCATCTACATCTACTACACAAAGCCTTACATAGTAATGCATTTAGAGCCGTGTAGATCTCGGTGCAGATGACGATTTCCCGCACCCTCGCGCCCTAAAACCCTCCCAAACGCTCCGGAATCGAATAATATTGCACGGAAAACAACCTCCGTGATAAATAGAAATGCAGATGATGTCAGCACGAGAACTACACTCAACACAAACATCCCATCTGCATTAACCTCAATGTATTTTTGAAAGGTAATATGAGCAACACCAATACCAATCCTACCAACGAGACTACTTCCACTCCTATCCAGGTCGTCGCCCCGACGAACAAGTGGGAGGAGCACAATCAATTTCAGCGCCAGATGATCCAGGAGATGGCTTCGCGGATTGTTCAGGGTGACAAAGTCGATCCGGCAGAGTTCGAGATCCTAGTCGATCCCAATCTCGACAACAGCCTGTTCCGTGATTTTGCGCTCAAAAACGGCATCTGCACGAAGTCCCAGTTTGCCGACATCCTGCGTAGAGCCAAGATCAAGGAAGAGCTTGGCACCATCCCGGTTTCGGCCACCCATCTCGTCGATATTGTCGTCAAGCGGGACAAGATAGAGTGCCAGTATGATGGAATGCTGACCCGCAGTGTTACCCCTCACATGATCTGTCCGGCCACTGGGGAGAAGCTTTTCTACGACGCCGAGTCGATGAAGGACGAGACGGTCCGAACCTATTGCGAGTTCCATTTCCCGAAGACGTTGAACTTCCTGGATTTCGAGCGCCAGCTTCGCATCCTCAACGATGATCTCAAGCTCGGTTTCTCACGTGACGCGATTTCTGATGCCCTGACCCAGTGGTACGAAACCTCCAAGAAGGCCCGTCTGTATGAGCTTTACGGACACATCGGAGCCTATCCGCTGCTGCCCAAAGAGATCCAGGATGCTGAGAAGGTATGGCATGACCTTGCGGCAAAGGTCTTTGACACCAGCCATGATAGCGAAGAGTTCGTGATCGCCGTGCTGAAAAAGTTTATTTGGCAGACCAAGCGCAAGATCCGTAACGCTCCCGGCACCGTTCTTCCCGTGACCAACCACCTAATGCCGGTTCTCCTGGGGCCGCAGGGCGTAGGCAAATCGACCTTCGTCAACAAGCTCATCACACCGCTGCGGGAACTCACCCTCGAAGTCGATTTCAGGATGATCGAGGATGACCGCAACATCGACATTTGGTCTTCGTTCATCCTGTTCTTGGACGAGATGGGCTACGCGTCCAAGGCCAATGTGGACACCATCAAGCACTGCATCACGGCCAACCATCTGGCTCGTCGTCCAATGCGGACCAACACGAAAGTCATGGTTCAGCAGAACGCCACCTTCATCGGTTGCTCGAACAAGACCGTGGCCCAGTTGATCAAAGATCCGACCGGAATCAGGAGGTTCGTTGGCTTGCAGTTCTCGTCGCGCCCTTGCTGGCAGACCATGAACAGCATCGACTACAGTCTCCTGTGGCTTTCGGTCGATCCGAATGCTGCCGATCCGATGCTGCCTTTCATGGGTTTCTTGACCGTGAAGCAGGAGGATGAGCGTGAGAAAGGCCGTGTCGAAGAGTGGTTGTCCGTTTTCGATCCGAACGCCCCGTCTTCTCGTGGCGACTATGGCATCACGTTCGCCCAAATTTCCAAGGGCAATCGGGTTCAGGCGAGCGATCTGTTCCAGCTTTACAGCGAGTGGGAAGGGGTCATGTTCCCCGGCTCGTATGGCCGTCTGTCGATCAACGAGTGGGGCCATGAGATGAAGCGCCTCATGGACAACAGTCCCGGCAAAGTTCCCTTCGAGAAGGGCACCCGGTCTAGCAGGGGGCAAACCTATATCTACAGCGGTCCTTACGAGGTCGCGGTGCGAACTCGGCTCTGACACGTGCGGTGAGCCATATGACCACCACCTTCTATGGCATGAGCGACTGGATGATAAACAAGCGGCATGCAGTCAGATTCGAGGAGGCTCGCCCGCGCTGACTTGCCTACGAGGAAACGCAAAAGGACCACCGAGTTACCTCGGTGGCCCTTCCGATTTTTGCCATTGTCCCAGCGACTACGAACTGGGATGAACGCGTAGTACTCTTTCCGTTCCGCATCGTCAACCAAAATTTGGCATCAACAAAGATAGTTGACATATACATCAAATATCGTCTATAAGTCCGGTTACTGGAGAACACCTGATGACCGAAGCACCCCAGTTCGTTGAGTTGAGGCGGCTGCTGAGTATCGCCCGCTATGTGGACCCGCTGACGCCAACTGAGCGCAGAACCTTCACTTACATTGCCGCACATCCTGGAACTCCAGCTTCCAATATTGCAGAGGCCGAGAATCTCTCCCCTGACGCTGCCAGTCGTGTTTTCAAGCGTCTCACCGCACTCGAACTGATCCGCAGCGAACGCGATTCTAACGACCGACGTGTGACCCGTTATGGGATGACCCGGCGAGGCTACGAAGAGATGCTAGAGTGGGCCTCCCGCTCACTTGGCGAGGAGGTCAAAGAGATCACCGAGGTCACCGTGTGGGAGCCCGGTCATAGCTAACTAAAATTGTTTTTGAGGATTTCAGGATGCATGCAGCACTCCTAAAGCAGCACACGGCAGAGCGATCACGAGGCGGAATTGGCCGCCTCGTCGGGACCAGTACGTCCTGGCATCGTTTGAGCATTTTCAATGAAGACGTTAAATACGGCAGGCCGAGGGGTCACTCGGAAAATGGCTGCCGAGCATTGTTGCCTCAGTTTGCGAGGATTTGACCAATGGGTAGACAAAGGTCTGCTGCCTGGGCCTATTCCCGGCACGCGGCGGTGGGATCTCAAAGCCATTGATTTGCGGCTAGATGAACTCTCCGGGATTGCAACGCACAAGATCACCGCAGAAGCTGACGATGATTACAAGCGCTGGATCAGGGAGAACGTGAAGTGAAACTTGATTCGAAGGAACTGAAGGGTCTGCACCGAGTCGAGCGTAGACTTGTCGGTGGTGAAATCCGCACCCATTACTATGCGTGGCGAGGCGGTCCTGCCCTAAAGGAGCGCTATGGTACCATAGCCTTCGTTCGCGAGTTCGAGCGTCTGACGAGTGACCGGAAAGCCGCCAAGACTCCCCAGCCCACGTTCCAGAGCCTAATCGCCCTTTTCAAGGCATCGACGGATTTCCCCAAGGCCGAGCGCACTCAGAAGGACTACAACCGACTCCTCGACACCATCGGAGCTAGATTTGCGACCCTGCCCCTCTCAGCCTTTAAGCCGTCGAATAAGCATCGCACTCGGGGCTTTTTTCTGGAATGGCGCGACGAACTCGCCAAGAAGTCGCCTCGGCAGGCCGATTATCACTGGACGGTACTCGCCCGTGTCTGCTCGGTTGCCTTGAACCGAGGAAAGATCGAGACCAACCCCTGCGAGAGAGGCGGACGAGTTTACACGGCTAATCGTCAGGAGATCATCTGGGAGGACGCGGACCTCGAAAAATTCTACGAGCAGGCTCCCGAGCATCTCAAGCTGCCGGTTAAGATTGCCGAATGGACCGGCCAGCGCGAAGGCGACATTCTGAAGTTCCGTTTTGGAAAAGGCGATGGTACCCAACCTTGGTATGATGGAACCCACCTTTTTGTTCGCCAAGGTAAGTCCAACACCTTCGTAAAGGTTCGTGCTACAAAGCCTTTGAAGGAGGTTCTCGATGCCGAGTGGACGCGCGCTAAGGCTGCGTCGCCCGAGGAGCAAAGTAAGCGAGACCACCACATCCTCGTCACCCAACGAACTGGCATGCCTTGGTCTGAGAATGGTTTTCGCTCCTCCTTCGGGAAGGCACGTGACAAGGTTCCCGGCCTAAAAGGTAAGACCTTTCACGATTTGCGCGGGACCGCGATAACGCGGCTCGCCGAGGCAGGATGCACAACTCCGGAGATCGCGGCAGTAACCGGTCACGACGAGCGATATGTGAACGAGATTCTCAAAGCTCATTATCTCGCCCCAACCATTAAGATGGCCGAAAACGCCATGGACAAGTTAGAAGCCAGCCGCGTTGTGAAGGAGAAAGAGGTAGCGTGATCTCTTATGCTGCGATGCTTTAGCAGGATCATTGGGACATCAGAAACAGGGCTCTTCGGAGCCCTTTTTTACGTCACCTGTAATGGCCAAACGGTTTACAGTTGAAATCGCATTCGAAGGGAGACGTAGGGTCGCAAAATACTGCTGTTTACATCCTAAGCTATTGATAAAGCTGATTTCACAGCGGACTCTGACTCCGTTAGTCTTGGTTCGAATCCAGGTCCCCCAGCCAATTTGATTAGCCTGCTAGGTCAATGACTTAGCGGGTTTTTTCATGCCCAAAACGGCTCAAAATTGTGTTGCAAGCCATTCCCGACGATTACCAAGGAAAATCAAGAAATTCCCAACCGTTGCTGGCGGCTCAGTGCAACAGGCATGTAACACGTTAGGTTTCGAACCTTCGTCACTTCGCCACCCACCGCCCGGCAAGTCGGGAGGGGTTTTCGCGCGTACGCCTGCACGATAGCCTGCTTCAAAATCGTGGGGGCGAATTTGGTTAAGCAAGGACAGAAGCGGGCGGCGAAGGCGTATCCGAAGCGTGCAAAGCCGCTCCCAGACCCGTTCAAGGTCTTCACCCATGCGTGTCGGTTTATGCTTGCCGATGAGCAAGTCCGACGAAAGGGCGACGGCGGAACATCCGAGCTCCACGAATTTGTTTGGCTGGCACTCCCCTCAACGGTTCTTTCGGCTTTCGCATGCGAACTCTTCTTCAAGACATTGATGGTTTTGGAAGGTAAGCTCCCTATAGAAACGCACAATCTAAACACGCTCTATAAGCGACTCGATAATAAATCCAAGAATGAGCTTGATGTGAGGTGGCGCGTATCAATGATTGATGCGCAGCTACATCTTGACGAAATCGAGAGATTGAAAGGAAAAAAGCTAAAAAGGAACTTGCGAGAGGCACTCACAGATTGTGGCGATGCCTTTATTAATACGCGATATTATTACGAGGATCCGCAAAAATCGAGGTACTATTTAACTACTCTGCCGCGCGTTCTCTATGAATTCACTCTCAATCGCAAACCCGAATGGGATGCGGATCAAAATACCTCGCGAGCTATCGCCAGCGCGGTGCGCGCAAATCGTCCAACATAGACCCTCAAAATGGCCGGCAGCCTTGCGAGCTGATTCCGGCCTCGCCACCGTCTCCTCAGCGTATCTTCGCAGCCATCAGGATGTAGCTCCGGATATCGCCCATAACGAGCCAATCGAGGCTCTGTCCGTGCTTAATGGCAAAATCAATGAGGCGCTCATCATCCTCGGCAATGGCTTTCGGGTCTAGCTCGGGAAGTCCGAGGCTGTCGATTACGACTTCCAAACGTGCCAAAACTATATTGCGGTCGATGGTCATTTGAGCCTCCGCATAGCAGCTTGGGAGATGATCCCAGCCTCGTACCATCGGAGATGCGACTCAACCGATGGAAGACATTATGACGAGAGAAGAACAACTTCAGCAGAGACTGCTTTACGTCCAAGCCGTAGGACACGCCCTATCCACCAGTAGCCCGAACATTGACTTGTGATCGTCAGCATCACAGGTTCGATAGTTGCCGGTGCCGGTGCGTTGGCGGCAGCAACGCTCCGGACCGGTCGGCCGATGGAGCTCCCGATGATCACAGGACGTGCATGGCATGATCTGCCTATCGTTATCATCCTGGGACTGGTGGTTGGGCTCGTGTTCGGCCAAATCGTGAAGCTGATTCCACCCGAGCCCACGAACATTGTCAGCCAAGCAAAGCGCTAGAGCAGTTTTCGGCGAAGTGGATCCGGTTCACCGTCAAAAAAGCAGCAAACCAAGGAGAAGAGATAATCCACGTCAGTGGAACAGCTCTAGAAGCCGGTAAGGCACGTCCCATCCAGCTTCTCTTCCAGACGAGAAGGGGCTTGGGCGACTTCATGCGAGGCGCTCTCTTCGCCCCTTCCTGCGATACCCTCGGTATGACGTACCGCCGCACTGCTCTACCCCTTTAGGGACATGGTCCCTCGTTCCGAGGCTGTCTAAAAATGGAAACAAGAGCGCGCTTGGCGAACCTTACCCAAGATGCGCCTTTTACAGTGGGGCAGCGATGGTTCACGGGGCTAACGAGACTGACAGAGTACTCGATCAAAAGCGGCAAGAGGTGACAACGCGTTTGGCCCGTGAGACCAGAATTGGCTGGCCCACTCTGGTCGCCACTGTCGTGATCCTCGCAGTAGGCGCACTTATATCCTTGTACCTGCTGCTCCATGCATGCGGAGGCCGTTGACTGCTCAGCCCGGGGCCTCAGCACCGCGCAACGACGGAGCGTCGCAATTCTCTGACCCGCGACGCTCCAGGTTCGCTTACCAGCATTCCAGCGGCTCGTTAGGTCCGGGGGGCGTGCCGCAAAAAAGCGGGTCGATGCCAGGGTCGCTGCTAGGGCCGGGAGGCGTGCCACAGAAAAGGGGATCATCGCCGCCAAGGCCGCTGCTCAGCATGAACCAAGGTGCGGGACCTTCATACAGAAGTGATGTCGGAGTCAGGCCGGATAGCATGTCTGCGATGCAGAGGGAGCTGCATTTCTTCCAGGGGTGGTCGCCACATCCCATGACCTCCCCATGACCTGCTCCCGCGACACCACCGCCACTCCTTATCGGCGAACCCGTGGGCTGGGAAACGGTCCCGCTATCTGCCGGAATCACCTCGATTCCCCGTATTGCCCTGGTCTCCTCGACTGCCGGAGCCTTGCGTTAAGGGCCGGCACTCACCATCGACACGCCGCTCCCCCACCATGCACGGTCTCTCGCGAGGGCCGGGCTCCGCAACTGCAGGCCCGAGCCCAGCGAGTAAGAAACCGACAATTGCGGCTCCATATCCTGTAGTCATGGTGCACTCCCTGGTGATTTGGCTACGAGCACTGGACGCGCGGGAGCCCGCATTGTTTCCGTGGCCATCTAAACATCTATGAGAAGCCTCCTGCCCGTCATTGCTCGAATGCCCGCGCAAAAGAAGCCTCATTCGGGACGGGCTGGCAGGGCTCCGGTAGGGGCTCGGAAGGAACGCTGCTCCCCTGACGATGGCCAGCCTCGCTTACTCCTTTGATACCTGGCCGAAGGCAATGACGGCTTCCTCGGGATCGACCTGCCTCGTCCAACGCATGGCCCGGAACCGATGCTTCGACTCCTCGTTTCCGCAAATGGACGAGGTCCGAGCTCTATGACCCTTGTGGTCAGCAGGAAACGGGCTGGACCTCATGCATTTCGCGTACGGTTCATGGAGGCGTCGATGCCCCGCGGTGACAAGTCAGCCTATTCTGACAAGCAGAAGCGAAAAGCCGAGCACATCGAGGAAGGCTACGAGAAGCGTGGTATTCCGGAAAAAGAGGCCGAGCGGCGTGCTTGGGCGACCGTCAACAAGGAAAGCGGGGGCGGCAACAAGAGCGGCTCTGGACGCGGCAAGAAGGATACGAATGTATCCGCGAAAAAGGGCGGTGCTCGTGGCGGAGCGGCCTCAGCCAAGCGTCCCGCCGCAGCTCGGTCTGCATCGGCAAAAAAGGCGGCCGCCACCCGGAAGCGGAAAGCAAGCTGACCGGCATTCGCCCCTACGGGGACGAACTTTACCGATGGGGCGCGTCACGCTGAGCTATCGTTGCCCGCACAAAAGGGAGCTCATCAGGCAGGGCCCTCCTGATGGGGCTCAGACGGCTTGGAAGGGACGCTCCTAGATAACAGCCACCTGCGGTCGAACGGTCCCCTAACTCTCCTGACCAGCCGAAGATAATGACGGCTTCCTCTGGATCGCCTCGCCTCCTAACCTAGGCGACCCCGGCCTCTTCCTGCCCCTCCGAGCCTTCCGGCCAGCCCGCCAGCACCTGATCCGAGGGATGGCAGCTCCACAGAATGGTCAAGGAAAGTCCGAAGCTAAGCCGCATTCCGGTCAAGGTTAATTTTTACCTAACAGCCTCCCGTAGGGGCAACTATGGGCCGGGGCCGCGCCTTAATCCGCCAAAAGGATCAGGCGCGGCTTTTCTTCGTGCTCGCTCGTCAATGACCTCATTCCCTCATGCAGAACCTCGGCCTGCCCCTCTCCCAGGCATTTCCATGACGGAGATAGGATTTGATGACCGATGGAACCCTCACCGCGACTGCGCTAAGGAAGCATACCATGGTTTCCTTCGTCGCCAGACTGAAGTTCTGACGTATTTTGCCGTGCCTCTGCCGCCTTTCGAAGGTTGGTTGAGGATCGGGACCTAGGGCCGCACTCGTCAAGATGTTCAAGGAGAAGCGCGATGGACTTTTTAAAAGCCTCTCGCGTCCCAGTTGGGCCCATATTCGGCAATCCTTAGCCTGCTCATTGTGGTAGAATGACACCCGTTCAGAACGGGACCTTCGCCATGGCACAGGTTCAGTTGGACAGCCCTCACCGCTCGAATCGACTTCTGGCCGCTCTGGATCCTGAGGATTTCGCCTGTCTCGAGCCGCATCTGAACCTCGTTGACCTTCAAAGAGGTCAGGTGATTTACGAGGCCGGGGAGACGATCCAATTCACCTATTTTCCTCATAATGCAGTGATCTCTCTCGTCACCGTCATGCTGGACGGCAAATCGGCCGAGATGGCGACCTTCGGGCGTGAATCCCTGTTCGGTCTCGTCAGCGCCTTCGTCTCCCGCAGCTCATTTGGACGCTATATCGTGCAAGTCTCGGGCTCAGCATCTCGGATCGAGCTCGACTGGATGAATGATGCGTTCAGAACACGGCCCAGCATTCAGCAGCTCGTCTTACGCTTTACCGAGGCTCTGCTGGCGCAAACGCTCCAGAGCGTTGCTTGCAATGCCACTCACAGTGTCGAGGCTCGCTGCTGCCGCTGGATCCTCAGCACACGCGACCGCTGGGGCAGCGATGAGCTGCCCCTGACGCATGAATTCCTCTCGGAGATGCTGGGCGTTCAGCGCTCGACGGTCAGCGCCATCACTCGCACCCTTCATGAAGCCGGCCTCATCAGTCAGAGCAGAGGCGTCATCACCATCGTCGATCACCGCGGTCTCGAAGAGACATCCTGCGAGTGCTACGAGATCATCCGCCGGAAGTTTTCCCAGCTACTGCCGCACTCCATGCCATAGGAGGGGGCGGTTGGACCGTTGAGTTGAACTGTTGACTTGGCAATCGCCTGCCCCAGCTAAGGCAGCCTAGTTACCCCTGCAAGCGAGCCGCGGCTTGATCAAGCGAATGCCAAATCGCACTGCCCTGATGGACCATGTCATCGACAAGGGCTTGATCGCTACGGCCGTGACAGCAGCCCTGGCGGCCTTTCTTTTGTGCTGTCAGCTCCCGTAATGCGGGAGGATTCCATGCGCCGATCCGGCAAATTCACTGGCGATGATAACGTTTGCTGATGACGTGCACATTGAAGGTTCAAGGCGCATAGCTCGTGAAAATTCCATGCGATCAGGAAGCTTTTTCCGACTTTAGTCGCAGCTGAACGATCTCCTCGGACCCAACCGTGAAGCGATGGAGCAAAAGTGGATCCACTTTTGCTCAGCTCCCTTCATTGAGACATAAGTGGCCTTGAGTGCTTATACTCGCCGAGTGAGCCAATACTCACAACGTGAGCACTGCATATGCGTCATTTAACTCTTGGTATACTGGCCGTAGCTGCACTTACCTCCGGTGGCGTCTCCGCACAGGAACATCGCTGGGCGTCTGCACCGGAGGGAAAAGCCCGTTGGAATGCATGCTACAAGGAGACGAGACTGATCTACCGAACCCGTAACCTGTCGCTCGACGATTACCGGCACGAGATCAAGGAGGCCCGCAAGGCTCATATGCAGGTCTGTATGACCAGGGCCAATCCTCCTGCTCCGGTGAATGTGGCAACTCCCTTGGACCAGAATCCTGAAAGTGCTCTGGTGAGCTGGGCCAGCAGTCCATAAGGTTCAAGGTACGGTCATTGGCTCTTCGCCGCTCGGGCTAATCCTTAAGTGAAGCAGCAGGATTATTGAACTGGCTGCGCAGAACGCCGGACCAGGCTTTCAGTCGCGCATCACGGCAGCGATGTCGAAGATGATGTCAGATGTGCGCAGCATCTTGCGCATATCTCGTTCACGAACAGGCAGGGGCGTGGAACCCTGAATTGCGCGACCGGCCATGTTCCGAACTTATTCGCGAGATATCAGCCCGAGATCCTCACATGGGATGATCAGGACGGGACGGAGATCCTCCCCTACGATCTCGATCACGATCTCGCTGCTGTAACTGGGCGACATTCCGGCCCAACTTTTCAGGAGCTTTTCGGCCACCTTCAAGGCCTCTGTCTTGGCGGCCGCTATGTCGGGCAACACGATTCCACTTGGATCTTCATCAATGCCGAAATGGCTCCTGACATCAATGTAATAGCGGGGCACGACGCATCCCCTCGGCAACTCTGAATTGATGGGACCGCTCCCATCATGATATTCACCTATGTTAATTTGCAATGACAGATCTTGAAATTCACTCTGAATCCCCGCTCACTATTCCGGACAGGCCCTATCCTTTATGACGTCCATGACACCACGTTGATGGCCTTGCCCACTCTTCCTCCGCGTTCAGCGGATCGAATACCCAAGCCCATAGTTTCCATACGCCGATATATTCTTCAGGAGTTACGATGCTTTTGCCCTGGATGAAACTTGCCACAGACACCACGATGCTTGCCTTCGAGGCTCAGACGGTGATCTGGGCCCGCCTGTCCCGAGCCGCCATGGGCCAGGGCTCCGCTGCGGAAAATCTGCTGATGGTGACGGAGAAGGTCACCGCCTTTGCGGAAGCCGCCGCCACACTCGCAACCGGCGGGTCGGCCCATAAGGTGGTGAAGGGATATCGCAAGAAAGTCCGGGCCAATGTGAAGCGCCTGAGGCGGTGACGATGAGAGCTGATTTCACTGACGTGGAATCGGCTCTTCTCGTTGCTTTACCGCGTTGTTTGATGGTAAACCGGATCCACTTCGCCGAAAAACTTTCGATGTCCGCGCAAACGCCGACCGAAAAGATCAGATCAAGATTCAAAATCGGCTCTTGAGCGGCTTCTCCCCTCAGCCTCACGTCCCACAAGCCAATTCCGAATTACGGAGATAATCGCCATCAGAACAGCACCGCCGATCGTCACGACAAAGAGTTCGCCGAAGATGTGAACGATGGCACTCTGCTCGGGGAGATCATCGGCACTTACATGATGGAATTGATGGGCCGTTGCGAGTCCGATGCCGACAAATGCGCCGAGACAGGCCAGCCCGGGCGTGTTCCAGGGCCTGATGGTCTTCTCTTCAATGCGCCCAAATGACATTCAACCTCATCTCTCGATGTCTCATCAGTGTCCTTCAGACTCAAGCCTCCCGGATCCGTTCCATTGCTCCGGCATTCTGCGGACGCGGTGGTACAGCGCCAACCCCATGCCCCATATGACCAGAAGAAAAATCGCCAGTGCCACGCCAAAGGTAAAATGGACTGGCTCGTCCGCAAAACTGACCAAGCCGCGGGAGCGCCCGAGTGTGATGCGCCAAACCTGACCGTGGAAGACCGCGCGATAGAGTTCGTAGCCGCCGATCAATGGAAGCCCCACCATCGTCATCAGGACCAGGATGCTGGTCCGAATGGCCTGCCAGCGGCGAAACATCGCCTTGGCCCACGCCGGCGTTCCATCCGTTTCGTCGATAGGTTCCTGCATGATCAGAATCCGAAAACTCAGTATAAATATTTATTCCTAAACTATTCACCATCCCGTATGCTTGGACAAGCATTCCTTGTCCTCCATTCAAAGAAAGCTCTGTGAAAGTTTAACACCAGGCAGGATTCTCATTCGTAAACTTAACAATACGCAGAGTACGGCCAAGCTCGATCATTAGTGGTACGTATTTTCCACTATTTATTTTTCCACGGGAGTTAGGTTATAGATTCAAACCATTGATGCGGGACAATTAAAACAACAGTCACCAAAGATATATTTCAAAACTACCGTGCCTGGGGGGCTTAGCACGGTTGTAAGCCGCGGTCCCGATTGAAAGATCGGACGCGGCTTTTTCTCTTTCTCGGATTCAACTGGAAAACTTAAGAAAAGCTGGCAAGCGCGCTCTCGAGACGCCGCCAAGCTTCGTCCGAACCCGGCAGCCCGAACCGTAGTAGACGTGGATCGTATTGGAAGCGTCGAACCCAGATGCCGTGACGCCCCATATGAGCGAACAACTCAGGAGCGCGGCTGCTGCCCATGAGACGGTAGAGGATCGTGCCGCCAAGCGCCCGATCCGAATGCGGCGCGAGCAGCGCGTCGAGGCGGCGGGTATCCGCAGTTCGCGCCTCCTGTGCCGCTAGTCTCCATCCGTGATCGCGCATTGCCCAACGTCCGACCTCCATGGCGGGACCTGAGACGGACCAGGGGCCAAGCGCCCTTCGCAGTTTCGTCGCAACACCAGTGGCTGCAATCGCAAAACCGAGCCTCACGCCTGCAAGCCCGTATGTCTTGCCGAAGGAGCGCAGAACGATGGCATTCTCCGGCAAAACCGGGACTAGCGTCTCGCCCCCGTCAAAATCGGCGAAGGCTTCATCGACCACGAGCCAGCCTCCGCGCCGTTGCAGATTGGCGGCGACTTCGAGCAGTGCTTCGCGTCCGAGCAGACGCCCATCGGGATTGTTGGGGTTCACCACAACAACGATATCCGCATTCTCAGCCGCATCGATCGTGCCGATCTCCGCAACCTCGTGCCCCGCCCCGCGCCAAGCATGAGCATGCTCCGCATAAGTCGGCCCGAGGATGGCCACGCGCGACGGGGTCCACAGGGCCGGCAGCAGGCTGATGAGAACCTGCGTTCCCGGTGCGGCCACCACTTTTGTAACGTCTGACGCGCCATAGGCCTCCGCTGCAGCCGCTTCCAGATCCTTATGGTCGGCAGGCGACGGCAGCCGCTCGAACAGGGAGGCTGGCAAGGAGGGCATGGGATAGGCTATGGGATTGATCCCTGTCGACAGGTCGATCCACGGTTCGGGCGCTTCCGGAAAGAGTCGCCGGGCCTCGTCCAGATCGCCCCCGTGCCAGATCCGCGCCTCACTCATCCGATTCACCCATGGCCCTCTCCGATAGCCTGCTGATTTTGAGCCTCGTCCTCGCAGCAGAGGCGGCATTCGGTTATCCCCACCGCCTTTACACGTGGATCGGGCATCCCGTCACCTGGATCGGGCGGCTGATCAAAGGGCTCGACCAGAGCTTGAACCGCGAGAACTGGTCCTTTGGTCGCCGCCGCGCTGCGGGTGTCCTCGCCCTCCTGCTGCTACTGGCCATCACGGGAGCGGCGACCTGGGCATTGCAGACGGCCCTTCTGCCGCTCGGCCCGGTGGGCTTTGCGATCCTCGCTCTTCTCTCCACTACCCTCATCGCCCAGCGCAGCCTGCATGAGCACGTGGCAGCCGTGTCGAAAGGGCTGCGGGTGGGCGGGATCGAGGGCGGACGTTCAGCGGTTTCGATGATCGTCGGACGCAATCCGCTGAGCCTGGACGAAGCGGGCGTGTCCCGTGCCGCCATCGAGAGCCTTTCTGAAAACTTTTCCGATGGAATCGTGGCGCCTGCCTTCTGGCTCGGGCTCGGCGGGCTGACGGGTGCGGCCCTCTACAAGGCCACGAACACCGCCGACAGCATGATCGGCCACCGCACGCCCCGGCACGAGGCCTTCGGCTGGGCTGCCGCCCGGTTCGACGATCTCGTGAACCTGCCTGCTTCGCGCCTCACGGCGCTGCTCATCATCAGCGCAGCCGCCCTGAACCGGGGCGCGTCGCCGCGAGGCGCGTGGCGCGCTGTTTGGCGCGATGCTTCGCATCACCGTTCGCCCAATGCCGGCTGGCCGGAAGCCGCGATGGCGGGAGCGCTGGGCCTGCGATTGGCCGGACCGCGCGTCTATGGCGATGTGCGCGTCGAGGACCGCTGGATGGGCGACGGCCGCGCCGAGGCGAATGCGGACGATATCGACCGGGCGCTTGCGCTCTACCGCACGGCCTGTGGATTGCTGTTTGCGTTGGCAGCGGGATTGACGACACTCGCCTGGATCATCGGACACTGATCGCGAGCAGCCGCTCGCAATCGAGATGCACTTCCAGGTGATCGGCGAAGCGGTCGAGAATATCGTCGACGAGCGCCTCATAGGCGAGATCGCTTGTCTCGGCTCCCAGCATTTGCAGCCACCGCGACCGCTGACGATCATCCGAGAACAGGCCGTGGACATAGGTGCCGGTTACCCGACCATCGGCTGAGACAGCGCCATCGCGTTGCCCGTTCGCCAATTCCGCGAAAGGACGCGAGGCTGCATCAGGCCCTGACGTCTCGCCGATATGCATCTCGTAACCGGAGAGCGGTGTGCCATCGGCTATCGTCGCACCCACCACCGCCTCCAGCCGCTTCCTCGAGGTGAGCGTCGTCGTGACATTGAGGACACTCAAGCCCTCGATGGAACGACCCGCCTCACCTTCAATGCCGAAGGGGTCGTCGATCCGCTGGCCCAGCATCTGGTAGCCGCCGCAGAGGCCGAGTACGCGCCCTCCCCGGCGAGCATGCGCCTTGAGGTCGATGTCCCAGCCCTGCGCGCGAATGAACAGGAGATCATCGATGGTGGTCTTGGAACCGGGCAGCAGGATGAGCGCGGCCACTACGGGAAGCGGCTGGCCGGGCTCGACCAGCATCACCTCGACGCCCGGTTCCTCGCGAAGAGGATCGAGATCGTCGAAGTTGGAGATCCAGGGCGTCACCGGAACGGCGATGACGACCGCGCCCTTGCGTCCCTCGCGCCGAAGTCCTAGGCCGTCCTCGGCCGGCAGGCGCGCGGCGTCAGAAAAATGCGGCACGAGACCGAGCGCCGGCCAGCCGGTGCGCTCGGACACGAAGCGCATGCCGTTCTCGAACAGGGCAGGATCGCCCCGAAAGCGGTTGACGATGAAGCCGCGGATCATCGCGGCATCGGCCTCATCGAGCACCGCCTTGGTGCCGACGAGGCTCGCGATCACGCCGCCCCGGTCGATGTCGCCGACGAGCACCACGGGCACATTCGCCGCGCGGGCAAAGCCCATATTGGCGATGTCGCCGGCTCTCAGGTTCACCTCGGATGCCGAGCCCGCGCCCTCGACGAGCACGAGATCGGCTTCTTCGGAAAGCCTGGAAAAGCTGTCGAGCACCGCCTCCATGAGGCGCGGTTTCCAAGCCTGGTATTCCCGCGCCTTGGCGTTTCCGACCACGCGACCCTGCACCACCACCTGCGAGCCAATCTCGCTCTGGGGCTTCAGCAGCACCGGATTCATGTGGACGCTGGGTGCCACGCCCGCCGCCCGCGCCTGCAGCGCCTGGGCGCGGCCGATCTCGCCGCCATCGGCCGTCACCGCAGCGTTGTTCGACATGTTCTGCGGCTTGAACGGCCGGACCTTCAAACCTTTCCGCGCAAAAACCCGGCATAGGCCCGCCACCAGAAGCGACTTGCCCACATTGGAGCCGGTGCCCTGCACCATGAGCGCACGCATCAGAACTCGACGCCTTCCTGTGCCTTCACGCCGGCTGCGAAGTGATGCTTGACCAGGGTCATCTCGGTCACGAGATCGGCGGCTTCGATGAGTTCCGGCTTCGCGTTGCGGCCAGTGACGACCACGTGGAGATCGGGCCGACGCTGGCGCAGGGTCTCGACCACCTCGGCCAAGTCCAGATATTCATAGCGAAGCGCGATATTGAGCTCATCGAGCACGAGCAGACGGATATCCTCCCGGGCCATCAGCTCTTTGGCCTTGGCCCACGCGCGCTCGGCCGCCGCCACGTCGCGGGAGCGGTCCTGCGTCTCCCAGGTAAAACCCTCGCCCATGGTGTGCCACTCGACCTGATCGGAGAATCGGTCGAGAGCCAAGCGTTCGCCGGTTTCCCAGCCGCCCTTGATGAACTGCACAACGCCCACGTGAAAACCGCGCCCGAGCGCCCGCAGCATGAGGCCGAAGGCTGCCGTCGACTTGCCCTTGCCCGGCCCGGTATGGACAATAAGGAGCCCCTTCTCGACCGTCTTCGAGGCGACCTCCCTGTCCTGGACTTCCTTGCGCTTGATCATCTTGGCGCGATGGCGCGCCTCTTCTTCCTGGGTCATCGGGGCCTGCTTTCGCATCAGAGGGCCGCACCATGAACAGGCTAGAGCCCGATTTCAAGACCAGTCCCGAGAGCCATGCCCAGGCTTGAAAGATGCCACTCACCCCGGTAAGCATGTCACAGACGGTGCCCCGGACACGGGGTGAAAAGGGAATGCGGTGAGACACCGCGGCTGCCCCCGCAACTGTAAGCGGCGAGCCTTCGCTCCAATTGCCACTGGGCCTTAAAACCCGGGAAGGCGGAGAAAAGCATCGACCCGCGAGCCAGGAGACCTGCCGTCAGCCTTTGCTTCTATCGGGTCTGTCGGACGGGGTGCGCCGACGGTGACCGTAGTCGAATGACGTTCCGTCGTTCGGTTCCGTCCGTGGAAGCGCAACAGACTCGAACCGAAGAGTCTCCCGACGGAGAGAACGATGACCGCACGCCTGCTGACCAAGACCCACCTCACAGCCCTGACCCTCGCCGGCCTTGTCGCCGCGACGCCCGCTCTGGCCCACCATCCTATGGGCGGCATGACGCCTACGACCTTCATGCAAGGTCTGCTCTCGGGCTTCGGTCACCCGGTCATCGGTCTCGACCACCTCGCCGCCCTCGTCGGCGTCGGTCTGGTCGCCGCCCGCTTCGCCCGTGGCCTGACGCTTCCCGCCTTCTGGGTCGTGGCCATGGCGGCCGGCGTCGGCCTGCACCTCGCCAGCCTCGACCTACCCTATGCCGAGGCGCTCGTGGCGCTGAGTGTCGTGATCATCGGCATCGCGGCGACCGTGCGCACCACCCTGCCCTATGCAGCGATCGCAACTCTCTTCGCCGTTGGAGGTGCCGTTCACGGTTATGCCCTGGGCGAGTCTATCATCGGTGCTGAATCCGCTCCGCTTGTGGCCTATCTCGTCGGTCTGGTCGTGATTCAGACGGCACTCACGACCGGCATCGCTTTCGCGGCCCGCCGGTTCACCCAGGCGTCTCTCACGCCCTCCCTCCAGCTGCGTCTGGCCGGACTTGCCGTTACGGTGATGGGAACGGCAACCCTGATCCTGTCGCTGCACGCCTCCGCCTGATCGCGTCGGCTTGAGGCCATGCCCTCATCCCATGAGGAGATCTGCCTGCATGTCTGCGTCACCTGTCGTCAGGCGGGTGGCCCGGACGACAGGGAACTCCGGCCCGGTGCGATCCTTCACCGGGCCCTCACGGAGGCACTCACGCATCCCGATGCACCGAAGGTGCGCGTGGAGGCGGTGGAGTGTCTCTCCGTCTGCAAGCGCCCCTGCACCATCGCGGTCTCGGGCCCCGGACGCTGGACCTATATCTATGGCGACCTGAACCCCGATACCTCGGTCGAGACCATCCTCGACGGATTGCGCCGTTATGCGGCGACGGCCGACGGCCTCGTGCCCTGGCGCGAGCGCCCTGAGGCGTTCCGCAAAGGCGTTGTCGCCCGGATTCCCCCCTTAAGACAAACAACGCGGCTTAATATAGCTGCCGAAAGGCTCACTTCATGAGCGATCTTCAAAAGATCCCCTGCACCATCGTCACCGGATTCCTCGGCGCCGGCAAAACCACCCTGGTGCACCATCTACTGGAAAATGCCGGTGGACGCCGCATCGCCGTTCTCGTCAATGAATTCGGCGATCTCGGCTTCGATGGCTCCTTCATCGAAGGCTGCGGCATCGAAGGCTGCACGCAGGAAGACATCGTCGAATTGCCCAATGGCTGCATATGCTGCACGGTGGCCGACGATTTCGTCCCGGCCCTCAACACGTTGCTCAACCGCCCGAATCCGCCCGAGCACATCCTGATCGAGACCTCGGGTCTCGCCCTGCCGAAGCCGCTGGTGCGCGCCTTCAACTGGCCGGATATCCGTTCCCGCGTCACGGTCGACGGCGTGATAGCCGTCGTCGATGGACCGGCCGTTGCCTCCGGCGCATTCGCGGACGATCCCGATGCGCTCGAAGCGCAGCGCGCAGCGGATTCGTCTGTCGATCACGAGAATCCGCTGGAAGAAGTCTTCGAGGACCAGCTCCTCTGCGCGGACCTCATCATCCTCAACAAGACCGACCAAATGGCAGCCGGCGACAAGGGCAAGGTAATCGCCGAGATCGAGGAACATCTGCCCCGCGCCGTGAAAGTGATCGAGACCGCACACGGCAAAGTGGACCCGACCGTTCTCCTCGGCATGGGCGCTGCGGCGGAAGCCGATCTCGATTCCCGTCCCTCCCATCATGAGACGGCCGAAGACCACGACCATGACGATTTCGACAGCGTCGCAATCCCGGTCGATCCTGTCTCAACACCCGAGGCTCTCGTCGCCCGCGTCGAACGCGCGGCCGAAGCGGCCGGCGTGCTGCGCATCAAGGGCTTCGCGCCCGTGGACGGCAAGCCGATGCGTCTCGTCGTCCAGGGCGTAGGCCAGCGCGTCGCGCATCATTTCGACCGGCCGTGGAAGGCCGGCGAAGCGCGCGACGGCCGCATGGTGGTGATCGGCCTCAAAGGCTTCGATGTGAAGGCCGTCGAAGCCGCTTTGCGCGCAGGATGAGATGCACCTCCTTCCGGTCACAGCGATTTTCCTCGACGAAGGCTCGGAGGCCACAGACCTCCAGCAGCCGCCGGGGGATATCGTCGTCCTCTCCTTCGCGGACAGTGACCTCGGCGCACTGGCGACGGCACATCGTTTGACGGCAGGCGGAGCATCGCTGCGCCTCGCCTCGCTGCGCCGCCTGCGCCATCCCCTCTCCGTCGATCTCTACATCGAGAGGACCGCCACCAAGGCGCGCTTCGTCCTCGTGCGCTGTCTCGGCGGGCTCGATTACTGGCGCTACGGCATCGAGCACCTCTCGCAGGCGTGCCGATCTCATGGCGTGAGGCTCGCGGTGCTGCCGGGCGACGACCGACCCGATCCGCGCCTGTCGGCTTACTCCACGGTTTCACAGATGCTCTGCGACGAGCTGGAGGCCTATTTCCAGGCCGGCGGCCTCGACAACATGCGCCGCCTGCTCGCGCGGGTCGGGGTAGAGATCGGGGAAACGGATCAGGCCATCGAGCCGCCGCGCGCGGCTCCGCGCGCTTTCGCGTGGCTGCCTGCTTTTCCGACCCATCACTCGGACCTCATCCTGAGGAGCCGCGTCAGCGGCGTCTCGAAGGAGGATCGAATGCGGGCTGGAAGCTCCTTCGAGACGCAGACTTCGTCTGCTCCTCAGGATGAGGTCCGAGGCGCTTTTCCCTCCCCCTTGTGGGGGGGAGAGGCCGGTAGCATCCTCGAACCCGAAGCCGCTCTTACCCGCCTCTCCGGCAACTGCCCCCTCGCTCACCTCATCGTCTACCGTTCCGCCGTTCTCTCCGGCGACACGCAGGCCATCGAAGCGTTGGCAGCGGCTCTCACGGAGCGCGGCATCGACTCGCTTGTGCTCGCCGTCTCGAGCCTGAAGGATCCGGAGGCCGTCGCGGTCGTGCGGCGGGCCACCCAAGCGCGCCATCCCGACATCATCGTGACCACGACCGCCTTCTCGTCGCGCGACGATGAAGCTTTCGTGCTCGACGAAGCCGATTGCCCGATCCTGCAGGCGACCCCCGTCGGCAGCGCGAAGGAAGCCTGGGCAGCCTCGCCGCGCGGCCTCTCCGCCGCCGATCTCGCCATGCAGATCGCCCTGCCTGAATTCGACGGCCGCATCGCAGCCGGTCCTGTCTCGTTCAAGGCCGAAGAGCCTGCCGACGCAACGCTCGCCTTCTCGCGCCGCGTGCAGGCTCCGGATGTTGCTGGCATCGCCGCCGTTGCCGATATGGCCGCTGCGTGGGTGCGCCTCGCCCAAACGCCGCGTCACGAGCGGCGGCTCGCGCTGGTTCTCTCCGATTACCCCGCGCGCGGCGGACGCGCCGGCTTTGCGGTCGGCCTCGACACGCCGGCCAGCACCTGCGCAATCCTCGACGCGCTCACAGAAGCCGGTTACGCGGCCGCGCGGGATTTCACGGCCGATGAACTGATGCCGCGTCTTACCGAGAGCGAAGCTTCGTTCGCCGTTCCGCTGGCGGATTACCGCGCGTGGCTCGACGCGCTGCCGGCCGAGCAGCGTGCCGTCATCGACGAGCGCTGGGGCCAGCCTGAGGACGATCCTGCATTCGCCGACGATGCCTTCCGCTTCCGCGCGATCCGTGCCGGAAATATTTTCGTTGCCCTGCAGCCCGATCGCGGTCACGGCCTCGACCGCAAGGGCTTCTATCACGACCCAGAATGCCCGCCGAGCCACAGTTATCTCGCCTTCTATTGCGGCCTGCGCGCGCTGGAGAACATTCACGCGCTCGTGCATCTCGGCACCCATGGCACCACCGAGTGGCTGCCCGGCAAGGCGGTGGCGCTGTCCACCACCTGCTGGCCGCGTCTCGCCATTGGCGCGGTGCCGGTGATCTATCCCTTCATCGTCGACGATCCGGGCGAGGCCGCTCCCGCCAAGCGCCGCATCGGCGCCGTCACCATCGGCCACCTCACGCCGCAGACGGCGGAAGCGGGTCTCGATGGCGAGGCGGCCGCCTTACGCGAACTGGTCGAGGAATTCTCATCTGCGCAGGTGCTCCATCCCGGCCGCGCCGAACTCGTTGCGAAAGAGATTCTGGAGCGTGCCAGGACAAGTGGACTTGCGGCCGCTTGCGGTGTCGATGATGGCATGCCGATGGACGAGGCGTTGACGCGCCTCGATGCGCATCTCTGCGATCTCGGCGAGGTGACGATCCGTGGCGGGCTCCACATCTTCGGCAGCGCTCCTAACGGTTTCGAGGCCTGCGCCACCGGTGAGCGCGAAGGGTTGCTGAAGGCGCTGGACGGCCGCTTCGTCGTCCCTGGCCCCTCCGGCTCCCCCTCGCGCGGCCAAACCAATGTGCTGCCCACCGGCCGCAATCTCGCGACCCTCGATCCGCGTTCGATCCCCACCCGCGCCGCCACGGAACTTGGGCAGCGCGCAGCAGCCGAAGTGGTGCGTCGGCACCTGCAAGAGGAAGGCGACTGGCCGCGTCGGATCGTGATGGATCTCTGGGCCTCACCGACCCTGCGCTCCGGCGGCGAGGACATCGCCCACGCGCTCGCCCTCATGGGCGCACGCCCGACCTGGGGCCATGCCTCCACCCGCGTCACCGGCTTCGAGATCGTGCCGCAGCCGCTGCTCGACCGACCGCGCGCCGATGTGACGGTTCGTGTCTCCGGTGCCTTCCGAGATACCTTCCCGGATCAGATCGCCCTGCTCGACCAGGCGGCCCGCGCCGTTGCCGCACTCAATGAAGACGACGAGTGGAACGAGCTTGCCGCCGCGCGCCGGCGCGGCGAAAAGCTGTCGCGCGTTTTCGGCTCAGCGCCGGGCACCTACGGCGCCGGCGTATCGGCCCAGGCACTCGATGGCGAATGGACGACGAAAGGCGATCTCGGCCGGACCTATCTCGAAGGCACCTCCCATGCCTTCGGCGCCGCAGGTGAGGCCTCTACCGACGAGAGCTTCCCGCAACGCGTCGAGCAGGCAGAAGCGTTCGTCCATGTGAGCGACGTGGCCGAGCGCGATATCCTCGACGGCGATTCCGCCGCCGACGGCATCGGCGGCTTTGCGGCGGCGGCCCGGGCGCTTGGCGCCTCGCCTGCCGTCTATAGTCTCGACACGAGCCGTCCGCAACAGCCCAAAGCCCGCACGCTCGCCGAGGATGTGGACCGTCTGGTGCGCGGACGCCTGACCAATCCGCACTGGATCGAGGGGCAGCTCCGCCATGGCTGGCGCGGCGGGGCGGAGATTGCGCAAGGGATCGATGCTCTCTTCGCCTTTGCCGCGACCACGGATGCGGTTCCCTCGACGACCTTCGATCTCGTTTTCACCGCCCTGGTCGCCGACGAGCCAACCTGGAAGCGGATCGAGGACGCCAATCCTCCTGCCGCGCAGGCCATTCGCGATCGCCTGGCCGATGCCCGCAGTCGCGGCCTGTGGGAAAGCCGCCTCAATTCCGTTGCAGCCTTTTTCGACGATGAGCGAAAGGAGGCGGCCGAATGAGCGCGCGGACTGTCAGCGAACGGCGCCGCGGATGGTGCCCCGGCGTCCGCCGCCCGATGGAAACTGGCGACGGCCTGCTCGTGCGTCTGCATCCCTTCGGCGGCAGGCTCAGTGCCGATCAGGCACGTCTCATCGCGGGGGCTGCACGCGAGCACGGCAACGGCCATCTCGACATCACCGCCCGCGGCAACCTGCAGATCCGCGGCGTGAGCGACGAGACCTATCCCGCGCTGCTCTCTCTCCTCGAACGCGAAGGCCTCGCCGAACCGCAGGGTGATGTCCCGAACCGCCTCACCGCCGTGTCCCCGCTGGCGGGTCTTGATCCGCTCGACCGCTTCGATGCGTTCGCTCTGGCACAAGCCATCGAAGTCGGAGCCAGCCACCTGGACGGCCTGCCCGCTAAATTCTTCGTCGCGGTCGACGGTGGCGGTTCCATGCCCCTCGATGCCATCGGCGCCGATCTTCAGCTGGTTGCGGGCGGGGATGGCACGGTTGCTTTCGGCGTTCCATCGTCCGAGGACCTGAATGTGATCGGTGCGGCAGCCCTCTGTCACGCCCCCGAGGCCGCCTGCACTATCCTATCGAACTTCGCGGATATGAGGCGCACCGGACGCACCGATGCGCGGCGTCTTCGCGATCTCCAGCCGCATCTCGTTCAGGAATTGACGGCATTGGCTGGTCTTGAACGGGCAGCCGCTATCCCTCAGCGCCCAGCGCCCCTGCGCGCGGGTGTCATCCCGATCGAGGGCGGATATGCTGTTCTTCTCGCGCTGCCTTTCGGCCGCTGTAATACCGAACAGCTGCTGCATGTGACGGCCTGGAGCGAGCGCTTCGGCACGTCCGAGATCCGCCTCTCATTCACGCGCGGCCTCCTCGTACCAGCAGTGTCGGATCTGGATGTGCTGGTGCTTCTAAACGAAGCCACCCGCGCCGGCTTCATCACCGAGGCGAACGATCCCCGCCTGTCGCTGATCGCCTGCCCCGGCAAGCCGGATTGCGCCAGCGCTCTGACATCCGCTCCCGCGGATGCTGTGCGGCTCGCCGAAGCCTGGGGCGATCTCCTGCCCCAAGGCGCTGCTGTTCACGTCTCAGGCTGCCCGAAAGGCTGCGCCCATCCAGGCAGGGCCGACCTGACACTGGTCGGACGGG
Organism: Microvirga sp. VF16; assembly: GCF_016864375.1. GTDB lineage: Bacteria > Pseudomonadota > Alphaproteobacteria > Rhizobiales > Beijerinckiaceae > Microvirga. The sequence goes on from NZ_CP069354.1 coordinate 3,624,642, forward strand.
ACGATGGCCGCTATGACGTCGTGCCCCATGGCTCCCCCCGCGATGTTTCCTCGCTTCATCTGTCCGTTGATGAGATCATGACCCGTTTATTGCCGAAGACGCCTGCCGGTCTGCACCGCACCTTCCCGGAGTGCAAGCGATGACCGGCTCCCGCGACTACATCCGCGAGGGCGCGGAGATCTATCGCCGCTCCTTCGCGATTATCCGTGCCGAGGCCGATCTCTCGCGCTTTTCAGGCACGGCGGAACGCGTCGTCGTGCGCATGATCCATGCCTGCGGCATGACCGATCTGCCGAAGGATGTCGATCTCTCGCCAGACTTCGCAGAGGTGGCGGAAGCGGCCTTGCAGCGCGGCGCGCCGATCCTGTGCGATGCCAAGATGGTCGCGAACGGCATCACCCGCGCGCGGCTGCCGGCGACCAACGACGTGGTCTGCACCCTCGACGATCCGCGCGTCCCGGGGCTTGCGGCAGACCTCGGCAACACGCGCTCGGCCGCCGCCATGGAATTGTGGCGCGAGCGGCTGGAGGGTGCGCTGGTGGTGTTCGGCAACGCGCCCACTGCTCTCTTCCGACTTCTCGAAATGCTCGATTCTGGCGCACCGAGGCCTGCCGCGATCATCGGCATTCCGGTCGGCTTCATCGGCGCGACGGAATCCAAGGAGGCGCTCGCCCGTGACGGACGCGTGCCGTATCTCGTCGTCCACGGACGGCGCGGCGGCAGCGCCATGGCGGCAGCGGCGGTCAACGCCCTCGCGAACCCGGTCGAGTGAACCTATGACGATGCAGGATCCCATCCGCCTCTTCGGCTTAGGGCTCGGCCCCGGCAATCCCGATTACATGACGGTGCGCGCCCGCAAGGTGCTGGAAAGCGCCGACCGCCTCGTCCATTTCTGCAAGCGCGGGCGGCGCGGCAACGCGCGCACGATCGCGGATGCCGTCGTCGGCCAGAACCCGGAGCGTGAGATCGCTCTTGCCTATCCCGTGACGACGGAGATCCCGGCCGATCATCCGGATTATGCGGCAGCTCTCAATCCCTTCTACGAGGAAGCGGCAGCGCGGCTTCTCGCCGAGGTCGAGAAAGGGCGCACCATCGCTGTCCTCTGCGAGGGCGATCCGTTCTTCTACGGCTCCTTCATGCATCTCTGGTGGCGCCTGAAAGATCGCATTCCCATCGAAGTGGTACCCGCCGTCACAGCCATGTCGGGCGCCTGGACCCGCGCCGGCGCGCCGATCACCTGGGGCGACGACGTGCTCACAATCGTGCCCGCAACCCTGCCCGAGGCGGAGCTGACACGCCGCCTCTCAGGCACCGATGCCGCCGTGGTGATGAAACTCGGAAGCCATCTGCCGAAGGTTCGTGCGGCACTCAAATCCACCGGGCTTTTCGAGCGCGCCATCTATGTGGAGCGCGCCACCATGGCAGAGGAGAAGATCGTTCCGCTGCCCGATCTGCCGAGCGATGTCGAGGCGCCATATTTCTCACTCATCATCGTGCCGGGCCAAGGGAGGCGTGTATGATGAGCGTCCTCACTGTCGTCGGCCTCGGCCCGGGCGATCCACGCTATCTGACGCCCGCCGCATCCGAGGCACTCGCTTCCGCCACCGACATCGTCGGCTACGGTCCCTATGTGGATCGCGTACCGGACAGGCCGGGCCTGCGGCGGCACGCCTCCGACAACCGCGTCGAGCTTGATCGCGCCCGCTTCGCACTCGATCTTGCGGCGAAGGGAGCCCGCGTCGCCGTGGTCTCCGGCGGGGATCCCGGTGTCTTTGCGATGGCCGCGGCGGTGTTCGAAGCGGTGGAGAATGGCGATCCGGCGTGGCGCAACCTCGACATCCGCGTCGAGCCCGGCATCACGGCGATGCTCGCCGCCGCAGCTCGCATCGGTGCACCACTCGGCGGCGATTTCTGCGCCATGTCGCTCTCGGACAACCTCAAGCCCTGGGAGGTCGTCGAGGCACGTCTGAGAGCAGCCGTCATGGCGGACTTCGTGGTAGCGCTCTACAACCCGATCTCCTCCGCCCGCCCCTGGCAGCTCGGTGCGGCCTTCGAGATCGTCGCGGAGACGCGCGGCCCGGACACGCCGATCATCCTGGCCCGCGCCGTGGGCCGGCCCGACGAACGGATCCGGATTTTACCTTTGTCCGAAGTGGAAGCATCCATGGCCGACATGTCGACCGTCATCATCATCGGCGCGACTACGACACGGCTGATCGAGCGGATCGGAGGCGAAGCGCCTTACGTCTATACGCCGCGCTTTTATGGAGAGCGACCGTGAAGACGCTCCAGCCAATCGAGCGCGGCCTCGGCGCTGGCGACTTCTTCGACACCGGGCGGCTTGTCCGGTCGCGCCACGACGATGACCGGCAGGCCGAGAGACCGCGCCGCCGCGATCTTTGGATAGGTCGCCGCCCCGCCGGAATTCTTCGTCACCACCACGTCGATGCGCTCGCGTTCCATAAGCGCGCGCTCGGCCGCCTCGTCGAAGGGCGCGCGATCCTGGATGGTCATGACGTTCGGCACCGGCAGCACATCGCCGATGGGCTCGATGCTGCGCACGAGGTAAGTATGATGCGGCGCAGCCGCGAAGGCTGCGAGTTCGAGGCGTCCCACGGTGAGGAACACGCGACGAGGCGTATCTCCGAGAGCCCGAGCGGCTGCCTCCATCGACGTCACATTCGTCCAGCGGTCGCCGTCCCGACGCGTCCAGGCCGGACGGCGCAGAGCGAGCAGCGGCACCCGAGTCTGTGCGCAGGCCTCGGCCGCGTTTTGGGACATCACGGCGGCGAAGGGATGGGTCGCGTCGATCACGGCCTCGATCCCCTCTTCGCGCAGAAAACCCGCGAGCCCCGCCACGCCGCCGAAGCCGCCGATGCGGGTCGGAATCGGCGCCCGTCGCGGATCGCTGGTGCGACCGGCCATGGACAGGAGCGGGCTGAAATCGGGCCGTCCGGCCAGACGCGCCGCGAGTGCGGAGGCCTCCGTCGTGCCGCCCAGAATGAGGATGCGCATGGCCTCCTTTTCCCCGAATTCTGAGCAGGAGTCGAGCATGGCGCCCAATGGACCCTGGCTCACTATCATCGGCATCGGCGAGGATGGCCGCGCGGGGCTCTCTCTTACGGCACTCGCCGCGCTGGATCGCGCGAAATTCGTCATCGGTGGAGCCCGCCATCTCGACTTGGCGGCTCCTCTCTCAGCAGAGACGCAGACTTGGCCAAGCCCCTTTGCGGAGGGCTATCCGTGGATCGTCGCCCGTCGCGGCCGGCCGACCTGCGTTCTGGCGACCGGCGATCCGTTCCATTACGGTGTCGGGGCGGAGCTTGCACGCCTCGTCCCGCTGGAAGAAATCACCTGCCTCCCGCAATCTTCCGCCTTCAGCCTTGCCGCGGCGCGCCTGGGTTGGTCGCTGCCGGATTGCGACTGTGTGAGCCTGCACGGCCGGGCGCTGGAGCGGGTCGTTCCCCATCTGCAGCCGGGCGCCCGCATCCTCGCGCTGTCCTGGGACGGCTCGACACCGGGTAAGCTCGCAAAGCTGCTGAGGACGCGCGGCTTCGGAGCCTCGACAATCACCGTCTGCGAAGCCATGGGCGGTCCACGCGAGCGCATCCGTCGCGCGGTCGCTGCCGACTTCGCCATCGCCGAGATCGATCCGCTCAATACAATTGCTATCGAAGTCGTCGCCGCGAGCGATGCCAAGGTGGTCACTCTCGCGCCGGGCCTGCCCGATTCCTTTTTCGAGAATGACGGTCAGCTCACGAAGGCGGAGATCCGTGCGCTGACGCTGTCAGCGCTTGCCCCGAGGGCCGGTGAGCTGTTGTGGGATATCGGCGCGGGCGCGGGCTCCATCGGCATCGAATGGTGCCTGCGCCATCCGCGCAACCGCTGCATCGGGATCGAGGAACGTGTTGAGCGTGCCGCGCGCGCGCGCCGCAATGCGCTTGAACTCGGCGCAACGGCGTTGGACATCCGCATTGGACGCGCACCTGGGGCGCTCAACGATCTGCCCGCACCGGATGCCATCTTCATCGGCGGTGGAGCCTCGGAGCCCGGCGTCTTCGACACCGCCTGGGCCGTGCTGAAATCAGGCGGGCGTCTCGTCATCAACGGCGTCACGCTGGAAACCGAGACGTTGCTCGGCTCGCTTTACGCGCAGCATGGAGGAACGATGCGGCGCCTGACGGTCTCGCGCCTCGAACCCGTCGGCGGCATGCATGGCTGGCGGGCGGCAATGCCCGTCACGCAATGGGTGGTGACGAAGCCATGATCGTCGCAGGTATCGGATTCAGGCGCAGCGTCACTGCCGAGGAAATCGTTACTCTCGTGGAACAGGCATTGGAGCGTGCGGCGCTTGCACGCGATGCTTTAGCCAAACTCGCGACAATCGAAGCCCTCGCCGACCAGCCAGCTTTTACCGAGGCGGCCCGCAGGCTTGCGATTTCTGCGATTGCGGTGGAAGAGAGCGAGTTGTCTGCAGCGGCGCCTCGCATACGCACGCACTCCGCCCGTTCCATCGCGGCGCATGGCGTCGGCTCCGTCGCGGAAGCGGCGGCACTCACCGCGGCCGGCCCCCGCGCCCACCTCATTCTGGAGCGCATCGCGTCTGCCTCCGCCACCTGCGCCCTCGCGCGCCTGGAGATCGCTCCATGAAAGTCCACTTCATCGGAGCTGGCCCCGGCGCTGCCGATCTCATCACCGTGCGCGGTCGCTCGCTCATCGAACGCTGTCCCGTCTGCCTCTATGCGGGGTCCATCGTGCCGCCGGAGATCCTGTCCTGGTGTCCGCAAGGCGCGCGGCTCGTCGATACGGCACCTCTCGATCTCGATGCCATCACGGCTGAATACGTACGGGCCCATGAGCAGGGTGAAGACGTGGCGCGTCTCCATTCCGGTGACCTCTCGATCTGGAGCGCCATGGGCGAGCAGTTGCGGCGCCTCGATGCGCTCGGCATCCCCTACACGATCACACCGGGCGTTCCCGCCTTCGCAGCCGCCGCTGCCACACTAGGACGCGAGCTCACGGTACCGGAGGTCGGCCAGTCGTTGGTGCTCACCCGCACCTCGGGCCGCGCCTCCGCCATGCCGGAAACGGAGCAGCTTACCACCTTCGCGCAGACGAAGGCGACGCTCGCCATCCATCTGTCGATCCATGTAATCGAGCAGGTGGTCGAGGACCTGCTGCCGTTCTATGGCGCCGATTGTCCCGCAGCGGTCGTCTGGCGCGCGTCATGGCCGGATGAGCGGGTGATCAAGGGCACGCTGCAGACGATTGCCGCCATGGTCCGGGCCGAAAAGCTGGAGCGTACGGCGCTGATCCTGGTCGGACACACGCTTGCCGCAAAAGAATTTCGTGACAGCGCGCTCTATTCGACCGATTACGACCGCCGCTTCCGCCCCAGCGCCCGGGAGGATAGCCGATGATGTGCATGGCTTCGGGCAACAGCGTGAAACGGCGATCTCGGGCTGATCGGGAAAATCTTCTGTCTACCACCAAGATACGCCGCTCCTGCAGCCGCGGGTTTACTCTCGTCCATACGCGCTCTTACATCGTCGCCATGAATTCCAATCGTCGCTTCGTGACCGCCAGTCCTGCCCGGAGGCCCGCATGACCTCCCTCTCTCGCCTCTCGCCCCCCTTTGCGCCGGGCACGGTCTGGCTCGTGGGCGCAGGCCCTGGCGATCCTGGCCTGCTCACGATCCATGCGTTGAACGCCCTCGCAGCGGCCGATGTCGTTGTCTACGACGCCCTCGTCGACTCGGCCGTGCTGTCCTTTGCCCGCGAGGGCGCCGTGCTGGAATTCGCCGGCAAGCGCGGGGGCAAGCCCTCGGCCGTCCAGCGGGATATCTGCGAGCGGCTGATCCAGCTCGCCCGCGAGGGCAAGCGTGTCCTGCGGCTGAAAGGAGGCGATCCCTTCATTTTCGGCCGCGGCGGCGAAGAGGCGTTGGCGCTCTCGGACGCCGGCATTCCGTTCCGCATCATCCCCGGCGTGTCGAGCGGCCTTGCCTCGCTCGCCATCCACGGCGTGCCGGCAACCATGCGCACAACGAACCATGCGGTCATCCTCGCCACCGGCCATGCCGCACCCGACTCGGAGATCGAGTGGACCTCGCTTGCCCGCACCGGTGCTCCCATCGTGCTCTACATGGCTGTGTCCAGCCTCCCGTCCATCGTGAAGGGGCTTATGGATGGCGGACTTTCCGGCGATACGCCGGCGCTGGCCGTGTATGGAGCGACAACCGCCAAGGAAAGCGTGGTGGAAGGAACGCTCGAAACCCTGCCGAAGCTCGCCGAGGACGGTCTCATCCGCTCGCCAGCCATCGTTGCCATCGGGGCGATCGCCGCCTTCCGCTCGGCCATTGCCAATCATCTGCTCGAATTCGGCAGCGAGGCGGCTCAGTGAGCGTCGGTCCCGGCCTCCTTATCGCTGCGCCTCGCTCCGGCTCCGGCAAGACGACCATCGTCCTCGGGCTCCAGCGGGCCCTCGCTCGCCGGGGCCTGCGTGTGCGCGGCATGAAATGTGGGCCGGATTACATCGATCCGGCCTTCCACGCCGCCGCCACCGGCGCCCCGAGCTTCAACCTCGACAGCTTCGCGATGAGCAGACCGCTTCTGCAAGCGCTCGCATCCGAGGCGGCCGGCGATGCGACGCTTGTGATCGCGGAAGGCTCGATGGGCCTTTTCGACGGCATCCGCCAGGAGACCGGCCGCACCGGCGCCAGCGCCGACATCGCCGCCCTGTTCGGCTGGCCGGTGATCCTCGTTCTCGACGTGTCGGGCCATGCGCAGTCGGCCGCCGCCGTCGCCCTCGGCTGCGCCCGCTTCGACCCCCGCATCGACGTGGCCGGTGTCGTGCTGAACAAGGTCGCGAGCGAACGCCACCGCAGGCTGGTCGAGGACGGCATGACGCGCATCGGCCTCCCCGTCCTCGGCGCCCTCATGCGCAACACCGAGCTGACCCTCCCGGAGCGCCATCTCGGCCTCGTCCAGGCAGGCGAAACCGACGAGCTCGACGCGCGGCTGGAGCGCCTTGCCGACGCGGTGGAAGGCGCGCTCGACATCGACCGGCTGATGGCCCTGTCCCGCCCGACCCGGCTCGAGACCGCCGGCAACGCACAATCTCTGCCGCCGCCGGGCCAGCGGATCGCGCTGGCCTCGGATCAAGCCTTTTCTTTCGTCTATCCGCATGTGCTTATGGGATGGCGTACGGCCGGGGCCGAGATCGTTCCCTTCTCCCCCCTAGCCGACGAGCCCCCGCCATCCGATTGCGACGTCTGCTGGTTGCCAGGGGGCTATCCAGAGCTTCACGCCGGCCGCATCGCGGGAGCGCAAAACTTCCTCGAAGGATTGCGAGCCTTTTCCGAAAGCCGTCCGGTCCATGGCGAGTGCGGCGGCTACATGGTGCTGGGCCGGTCCCTGGAGGATGCGGAGGGATATGCTCATCCCATGGCAGGCCTGCTCCCCGTCGAGACGAGCTATGCCAAGCGCAGGATGCATCTCGGATACCGGGTGGCGCATCTGCTCGGTGACAGCGCCATGGGACAAGCCGGCCGGCGCCTCGTCGGCCACGAGTTTCACTATGCCTCGGTCACGCAGAGCGATACGTCACGGGAGGCCGCCTTTGCCCGTATTGCGGATGCTGAGGGCAACGATCTCGGCTTTGCCGGACATCGCCGCGGGCTCGTGACGGGAAGCTTCTTCCACGCCATCGCTCAGGGATGATCTTGCCCCTGGCCCCGCTGTTCGCCCCTGCCGCATGCGACGATGGCCCGTCCGAACTGGCCCATCCGGGGTGGAGAAATGCGATTCACTCCCTATTTCGCAAGAGCGGTGGGAAAAAAGGCCGGAATAGCGGCATCAAAGCGAAGGGAACACGCAATGGCAAAGAATACGATCTGCCTCTGGTACGATAAGGATGCCGAGGCTGCGGCCCGCTTCTATGCCGAGACCTTTCCTGATAGCGCAGTGGGTGCCGTGTACCGTGCACCCAGTGACTACCCGGCCGGCAAAGAGGGCGACGTATTGATGGTCGAGTTCACGGTTGCGGGTGTTCCCTGTATCGGCCTCAACGGAGGTTCCACGTTCAAACATAACGAAGCCTTCTCGTTCCAAATCGCCACCGACGATCAGGACGAGACCGACCGTTACTGGAATGCCATCGTCGGCAACGGCGGCCAGGAGAGCGCTTGCGGCTGGTGCAAGGACAGGTGGGGCGTGTCCTGGCAGATCACGCCGCGCGTCCTGATGGAGGCGATGGCGGCGGGCGGCGCTGAAGCCAAACGCGCGTTCGAAGCGATGATGGACATGAGGAAGATCGACGTCGCCGCGATCGAGGCGGCACGGCGCGGTTGATACCCCAAAGCTGACCGGGGCTCTCCGGCTCGGGGCATTGTCTTCGAGCGCTTATCCCATGTTAATGCGGGCCAGCCTGCTCGCGATTTCCTTGAAGCGCTTCCGGATCGGGGAGACGACATCGTGACGCGGCATGGGCCCGAAACGGCAAATCGCCATCGTTTCGCCCCAGCCATCCTTCTTGATCCGTATCGAAGCCTGAAAGGGGTCGGGGAGGACAATCAAGCTTGACGGATCGGCGGACGGGTCCCTGACCCGCGCCTCGGATCGCCCAAGCTCCTGTTCATCGCATCCCAGGGCATTGGAGGCGCTGATGAAAGAGGCATTCCATCTCGGACAGCTTGTCCGGATTGCCAAAACGTCTTCGGGTTATGCGGACCATCGCACCTATTGCATCGTCTGCCTCGTGCCGGACGAGGACGACACCCCGCTTTACCGCATCAAGAATACGGTCGGGATCGAACATCTCGTCAAACCCGACGAGATCGAACCCGCGGCGCTGACCGCCGTGCCATAACGGTCTCGCCGTTCCGGGCTCGAACGGCATAGCCTCGCCTGCACCGACGGCGCCCATCTGCCTATTAGCCCATGGTAGCGGTGGCAGGCACCTTGCCGTACCCTGACGGGCACGACAGAATACCCTCCAACAACGCCCGAACGGGCAAGCCGGCACAGATCGGCAGGCGCATGGAGAGCCTTCCATGCATCAGAGGAAGCGAAGCCATACCACGCGTTTGACGCGCGGATGCCAGGGAGGTTGACGTCGTTGACGACGGCTGCGGATGCGCGCGCGGATACATTCCCGAAATTGTTGGCGCGCAATGCGCGCCTACGCCCGAAACGCACCGCGTTTCGGCACAAGGATCTCGGGATCTGGCAATCCTGGACCTGGGACGAGGTGCACGACATCGTTCGCGCCTATGCCAGCGGTCTGCAATCCCTCGGCCTGAAGCGCGGCGGCAAGATTGCCATCATCGGATACAACCGGCCCTATCTCTATTGGACCATCTGCGCCGCCCAATGGCTCGGCGCGATCCCGATCCCGGTCTATGCGGATTCGGTCGCCGACGAGATGGCCTATGTGCTGAGCCATGCCGAGGTGACCCACGCGGCCGTGCAGGACCAGGAGCAGGTCGACAAGATTCTCTCCGTCTCGGAACAGCTGCCGCAATTGCAGCATGTGCTCTACGACGAGCAGAAAGGCCTGCGGGACTACGATCATAGCCGGCTTCATTCCATCGAATCCATTGTAGAGGAAGGCCGCACGCGCCTTGCCGATGCTGCTGAGGCCGCTGGAATCGAGCAGGCGCTGCAGGTAGGGCAAGGCTCCGATCTCGCGATCATTCTCTATACCTCCGGCACGACCGGGCGGCCCAAGGGCGTGATGCTGACCTCCGATGCCGTCATCGCAGCGGCCGAAATCGGCTGCGACTTCGACAAGCTCGACGAGACGGACGAGATCATCGCCTATCTGCCCATCGCCTGGGTCGGCGACCACATCTTCTCCTATGCGCAGGCGATCCTGTCTGGGCTCTGCGTCAATTGCCCCGAGAGCCCGGAAACCATCGCGGAGGACCGCCGCGAGGTCGGTGCAACTTACGTCTTCGCTCCGCCACGCGTTTTCGAGAGCATGCTCACGCTTACCATGGTGCGCATCGAGGATGCGGGCGCGCTCAAGCGGCGCATGTTCCACTACTTCATCAACCACGCCAACAAGGTCGGCGAGAAGATCCTGAACAAGGAACCGGGTGTGGGAGCCTGGGACCGCCTGCTCTGGAACATTGGCAACGTGCTCGTCTATGCGCCGCTGCGCAACCGCTTCGGCATGACAAGAGTGAAGGTCGGCTACACGGCGGGCGAGGCCATCGGGCCGGAGATCTTCCGCTTCTACCGCTCCATCGGCGTGAACCTGAAACAGCTCTACGGACAGACGGAGGCCTCCGTCTACATCACCATGCAGCCGAACGGCGAAATCCGCGCCGACACGGTGGGCCGTCCTGCCCCACAGGTGGAGATCCGCATCGCCGACAATGGTGAGGTTCTTTACCGCTCGCCCGGCGTGTTCGTAGGCTATTACAAGGACGACGAGAAGACAGCGGAGACCAAGACACCGGACGGTTTCGTGCATTCGGGCGACGCCGGCTTCTTCGACCAGAACGGCCATCTGAAGATCATCGACCGCGCCAAGGATGTGGGCAAGATGCGCGACGGCGCGCTCTTCCCGCCGAAATATGTCGAGAACAAACTGAAGTTCTATCCCAACATCAAGGAAGCGGTCTGCTTCGGCGACGGTCGCGACCATGTCGCCGCTTTCGTCAATATCGACCTCGTAGCCGTGAGCAACTGGGCCGAGCGCAATGGCGTGACATATGCCTCCTATCAGGAACTCGCCGGCCATCCGCTGGTCTATGACATGATCGAGAAGCACGTGGACGAGGTGAACCGCTCGCTGTCCGCCGAGCCGCGCATGGGCGGCGCGCAGATCAAGCGTTTTCTCATCCTGCACAAGGAGCTCGATGCGGACGACGGCGAACTCACGCGCACGCAGAAGGTGCGTCGCGGCTTCATCGCCGAGCGTTACGCCCCACTCATCAACGCGCTCTACGACGGCTCGTCGGAGGCCGACATCTCGACCGAAGTCACCTTCGAGGACGGGCGTAAGGGCGTGATCTCCGCACGGGTCAAGATCAGAGACATGAAGGTTCATCCATCACGGGAGCCGGGATCGGTGCTGGAGGCAGCGGAATGAGAGCGCCCGACCATCCCGTCCTCAGCAAGGGCGATGTGCTGCTTGCCGTCGAGAACGTGTCGCTGGGCTTCGGCGGCGTGAAGGCGCTCACCGACGTGTCCTTCGATATCCGCAAGAGCGAGATCCGCGCCATTATCGGACCGAACGGTGCCGGCAAGACCTCGATGCTCAACTGCATCAACGGCTTCTATTATCCAACCGAAGGCCGCATCACCTTCAAGGGCATCAAGCGCCCGAAGATGCGCCCCTATGAGGCGGCGCGTGGTGGCATTGCCCGCACGTTCCAGAACGTCGCCCTGTTCAAGAGCATGTCGACGCTGGACAACATCATGGCCGGCCGTTCGATCAAGATGCACTCGAACTTCTTCTGGCAGCTCTTCCGTCATGGCCCTGCCATGAAGGAGGAGGTCGAGCATCGCCGCTTCGTGGAAGAGGTCATCGACTTCCTCGAGATCCAACACATTCGCAAGACCCCCGTAGGACGGCTGCCATACGGTCTCCAGAAGCGCGTCGAGCTCGGGCGGGCGCTCGCCATGGAACCGGAGCTTCTCCTGCTCGACGAACCCATGGCCGGCATGAATCTCGAAGAGAAGGAAGACATGTCGCGCTTCATCCTGGAGGTGAACCAGCAATACGGCACCACCATCGCGCTGATCGAGCACGACATGGGCGTGGTGATGGATCTCTCCGACCGGGTCGTGGTGCTGGAATACGGGCGCAAGATTGCCGACGGCACGCCGACCGAGGTCAAGAGCGATCAGCGCGTCATCGACGCCTATCTCGGCGTGGCGCATTGAAGGGTTGTTGACGATGGACATGCTCTACAAGGTCTTCATCGAACCCTTCGTCTTCATGGGCGAGGCCCCGGATCTCCTGATTCAGACCCTCTGGGAAGGTCTCGTATCCGGCGTTCTCTATGCGCTGATCGCGCTTGGCTTCGTGCTCATCTTCAAGGCGTCCGGCGTGTTCAATTTCGCGCAAGGGATCATGGTCGTGTTCGCGGCCCTGATCCTGGTGGGCCTCTATGAGAAAGGCGTGCCGGCCTTCCTGGCACTGATTTTGGCGGTTCTCGCCATGCTCGTGCTCGCCGTGGTGGTGGAGCGGGTGGTGCTGCGCCCGCTCGTCAACCAGCCCGACATCATCCTCTTCATGGCGACCTTCGGACTCACTTACTTTCTCATCGGCTTCGGCGAGCTCATCTTCGGCGGCAGCCCGCGCGAGATGATCACGAGTCAGCTCTTCCTGCCGCAGGGCACGACAGAGGTGGACATGTTGGGAGGGATGGTGCGCTTCCAGCATCTCGACATCGCCGCCGCTGTCATCGCCTCGATCATGATCGGCCTGCTCGCGGTATTCTTCTCCAAGACGCGCATCGGCCGTGCGCTGCGGGCCGTGGCCGACAGCCACAAGGCAGCGCTCTCCGTCGGCATCTCGCTCAATCAGATCTGGGTCATCGTGTGGTTTGCCGCCGGCATCGTGGCGCTGGTTGCGGGCATCATGTGGGGTGCGCGCTCGGGCGTGTCGTTCTCGCTCCAGATCATCGCGCTCAAGGCCCTGCCGGTCCTTATCCTCGGCGGCTTCACCTCCATTCCGGGTGCCATTATCGGCGGATTGATCATCGGCGTTGGCGAGAAGCTTGGCGAGTTCTATTGGGGGCCGCTGGTCGGTGGAGGCGTCGAGACTTGGCTCGCCTATGTCATCGCCCTGCTCTTCCTGCTCTACAGGCCGCAGGGTCTGTTCGGCGAAAAGATCATCGAACGGATTTAGGGAGACGTCTTCAGTGCTCTACCGCGAAGCCGGCCAGTTCAAGACCAATTATGTTGCGGACAGCGCGATCTTTCCTCTGCGCGAGGATCGGATTGGGCTCACCCTCATCATCGTGGCCGCCTATGCGCTGGCATTCGTCGGCAACAGCTTCCTGCTCCAGGCGGTGATGATCCCGTTCCTGGTGTTCTCGCTCGCGGCCATCGGGCTCAACATCCTCACCGGCTATACGGGCCTCCTGTCGCTCGGCACCGGCGCCTTCATGGGCGTGGGAGCTTATGCCTGCTACAAACTGATGACGGCCTTTCCCGGCGTGAACGTGATCGTCTGGATCTTCGTGTCCGGCTTCTTCTCCGCCGGCATCGGCGCCCTGTTCGGCCTGCCCTCCTTGCGCATCAAGGGCTTCTACTTGGCCGTCGCGACGCTCGCCGCGCAGTTCTTCCTGCAGTGGTGCTTCATCCGCATCCCGTGGCTCGTGAACTACAATGTCTCGGGCGCGCTCGACGCACCGCTGCGCACCCTGTTTGGCATTCCGATCATCGGCGCCACCGCCACGCCGCAGACGCGCTATCTCGTCGTGCTCACCATCGTCATCCTGCTCACCTGGCTCGCCTCGAATCTCGTCCATGGCCGCATCGGACGCATGTGGATCGCGATCCGCGACATGGATCTCGCGGCCGAACTCATGGGCATCAGACCGCTCCAAACGAAGCTGCTCGCCTTCGCCGTCTCGTCCTATTACTGCGGCGTGGCCGGCGCCCTGCTCGTCTTCCTTTGGTACGGCGGTGCGGAATACGACGTGTTCAACATCAACCAGTCCTTCTTCATCCTCTTCATGGTGATCATCGGAGGGCTCGGCAGCCTCATCGGCTCGTTCTTCGGTGCGGCGCTGATCTTCATTCTGCCGATCATCCTCGGCATCGTTCTGCCGGCAATCCTGGCGCCCTTCGGCATCTCGATCGGCGCCGATGTCATCGAGCACCTGCGTTTCATGATCGTGGGCGCGCTCATCATCTTCTTCCTGATCGTCGAACCGCACGGCCTCGCGCGGCTTTGGCAGATCGGCAAACAGAAGCTCCTGGTCTGGCCGTTCCCCTACTGACAGCGGTCCGAGAAGGAGACGAGACATGAAACAAGAATTCGGCCTTCAGCCGATACAACGGGAGGAAACGCAACCATGTCGTTTCGCAAATTTGGTCTTGGATTAGCCGCCGCGACGATGCTCGCCGGCATTGCCCTGCCTGCCTTCGCGCAGGATTCGGTCTATGTGCCTCTCTTCACCTACCGCACCGGTCCCTTTGCCGGCTCCGGCACGCCCATCGCCGACGGCATGCACGACTACCTGCGCATGCTCAATGAGCGCGATGGCGGTATCGGCGGCGTGAAGCTCGTGCTCGAGGAATGCGAGACCGGCTACGATACCAAGAAGGGCGTCGAATGCTATGAAGCGGTGAAGGGCAAGAACCCTGTCATCGTCAATCCGTGGTCGACCGGTATCACCCTGCCGCTGATCCCGCGAGCCTCCGTGGACAAGATCCCGATCCTCTCCATGGCTTACGGCCTCTCGGCCTCCGCCCGCGGCGATATCTTCCCCTGGGTCTACAACCCGCCGGCGACCTATTGGGACGGCATGTCGATGATCATCAAGTACATCGGCGAGAAGGAAGGCGGCCTCGACAAGCTGAAAGGCAAGAAGATCGGCTTCCTGCATCTCGATGCCAGCTTCGGCAAGGAGCCGATCCCGCTGCTCCAGGAAACAGCGAAGGAACTGGGCTTCGAGGTTGCGCTCTATCCCGTCGCCGCGCAGGACATGCAGAACCAGTCCTCGCAATGGCTCAGCGCTCGCCGCGATCGTCCCGACTACATGATCATGTGGGGTTGGGGCTCCATGAACGGCGCGGCGGTCAAGGAGGCCGTCCGCTCCGGCTATCCGATGGACAAGTTCTACTCGGTCTGGTGGCCGGGTGAGGACGATGCCCGCGCTGGCGGTGCGGGCGCCAAGGGCTTCAAGATGCTCAACTGGCATGCGGTGGGTGCGAACTTCCCCGCGATCCAGGACATCCAGAAGCACGTGGTCGACAAGGGTCTGTCGAAGGCTCCGAAGGACAAGGTCGGCGAGCTTCTCTACAACCGCGGCATCTATAATTCGCTGCTGATCGCCGAGGGCATCGCACAGGCGCAGAAGCTCACGGGCAAGAAGGCCGTGACCGGCGAGGACGTGCGCCGCGGCATGGAGAACATCAAGCTCGATCCGGCCCGGTTGAAGGAGCTCGGGCTCGAGGGCTTCACCGACCAGCTCGTTCTCTCCTGCAACGACCATAACGGCCACCGCGCCGCCTTCATGCAGGAATGGGACGGCACGAAATGGGTGAAGATCTCCAACCCCATCGAGCCGATGACCGACCGCGTGAAAGGCCAGCTCGATGCCGCCGCGAAGGACTATGCCGAGAAGAACGCCGGCTGGCCCAAGCGGACTGAGGCTTGCGATAAGGCGAGCTGATCTGAGCGCAACCAGCCCTCCTCCCCCGCAAGCCTCGGGCTTGCCCGAGACTTGTCTTGGGTCTGCCGCAAGTCGGGAACACCCGACTTGCGGTGGGGAGGAGTTGGAGGTGGGGGTGTGAGCGATAACCTATGAAGGTCTGGCGCCAGCACCCCCACTCTTAATCCCTCCCCACAAGGGAGAGGGAAAGGGAGAGAGCCATCGATGACGAGCGCTGCTCAGACGCACCTGCAGGACCAACCGCAACCGGCGGATATTGTCCTCAACGTCAACAACATCGAGGTCGTCTACGACCACGTGATCCTTGTGCTGAAAGGCGTCTCGCTCAATGTGCCTAAAGGCGGCATCGTGGCGCTGCTCGGCGCGAACGGCGCCGGCAAGACGACGACGCTCAAGGCCATCTCCAACCTGCTCCGCGCCGAGCGCGGCGAAGTGACCAAGGGCTCGATCGAGTTCAAGGGCGAGCGTGTCGACCGTCTTTCGCCGAACGAACTGGTGCGGCGCGGCTGCATCCAGGTTCTCGAAGGCCGTCACTGCTTTGGACACCTCACCATTGAGGAAAACCTGCTGACCGGCGCCTTCACGCGCAAGGACGGCAACGCCGCAATCCGCCGCGATCTCGAAGCGATCTACGAGTATTTCCCGCGTCTGAAGCAGCGACGCTCTTCCATGGCGGGATATACCTCCGGCGGCGAGCAGCAGATGTGCGCCATCGGCCGGGCGATGATGTCGCGTCCCTCCATGATCCTGCTCGACGAACCCTCCATGGGCCTCGCGCCGCAGATCGTGGAGGAAATCTTCGAGATCGTGCGCAAGCTCAATGCGACGGAGGGCGTATCCTTCCTGCTCGCCGAGCAGAACACCAACATGGCACTGAAATACGCCACCTACGGCTATATCCTCGAAACCGGCCGCGTGGTGATGGACGGGCCCGCGCAGATGCTGCGCGAGAACGAGGATGTGAAGGAGTTCTATCTCGGCGTTTCGGAAGGAGACCGCAAATCTTTCCGCGCCGTGAAGAGCTACAAGCGCCGCAAGCGCTGGCTCGCGTGAAGAAGCGATGTGTCGAACCGCACTTGACGTTACGTGATAACTATTCCTACGGTCGAAACCTGTGAGCGATCAACGACTCACCTAATTTCTTCTGGGGGCATTCCATGGACTTCGGACAAGCGATCAAGACCTGTCTCAACAAATACGCGACCTTTTCCGGACGCGCACAGCGCTCGGAGTATTGGTATTTCTTTCTGTTCATCATCATCGTCGACATCGTGGCGAGTATTCTGGACACCGCAATATTCGGCGACATGTCCGTCCTCTACCTCATCGCCACGTTGGCTCTTCTCCTCCCGAGCATTGCTGCAGGCGTGCGGCGCCTGCATGATACGGACAAGTCGGGCTGGTGGCTGCTGCTCGGCCTTATTCCGGTGGTCGGCGCCATCGTTCTGATCGTATTCTTCTGCCAGCGCGGAACGGTCGGTCCCAACCAGTTCGGGCCCGATCCTCTGCAGGCCTCCATTTCGGGCGCACATATGGCCGGCACCTAAATCTCTTGCCGCGAGGCAAGTGCACACCATCTCTCGCATGCCGTCAGGCGCGATCTTCGACCTGACGGCATGCTCAAGATAGAAATTTTTTTCGGAGCAGGCTCTTGGCAGATCACTATGACGATCGTGAAACCCGCTCCCCTGCCGAACGCGATGCCGCGCTCTTCGCACGACTGCCGGAAATCCTGAAGCAGGCCGCCAGGGCTCCCGCCTATGCGGAGCGCTTCAATGGCATCGACCTCGACAACATCCGAAGCCGCGAGGCACTCGCTGCCTTGCCGGTACTGCGCAAGGCCGAACTGCCGGCACTACAGAAAGCAGCCCTGCCCTTCGGCGGCTTCGTCTCCGAGGCGCCAGGCTCGTTCGGCCGCCTCTTCACATCACCCGGTCCGATCTTCGAGCCGGAGGCAACCACATCCGACCCATGGCGTTCGGCACGAGGCCTCTTCGCCGCCGGGTTCCGACGCGGCGACGTGGTTCTCAACACCTTCAGCTATCACCTGACGCCTGGCGGCTTCATCATGGATTCCGGTGCGCGCGCGCTCGGCTGCGCCGTCATCCCGGCGGGACCCGGCAATACCGAACAGCAATTCGAGCTGATCGAGGCCTATCGTCCTGTCGCCTATTGCGGCACGCCGGATTTCCTGAAGATCCTGCTCGACGGCGCGGCATCGTCCGGACGCGATATTTCGTCCATCAAGCGTGCGCTCGTCTCCGGGGCCGCGTTTCCAAAATCCCTGCAGGAGGAGTTCTCTGCCAGAGGCATTGAGGCCTATCAGGCCTATGCCACAGCGGATCTCGGCTTCATCGCGCATGAAACCTCTGTCCGCGAAGGGCTTGTGGTCAACGAAGACATCATCGTCGAGATCGTGCGCCCTGGAACGGGCGATCCGGTACCAGAGGGCGATGTGGGTGAGATCGTCGTGACGACGCTCGATCCGCACCGGCCGTTCATCCGCCTCGCTCTCGGAGACCTGACCGCAGCCATGAGCGGGGTCAGCCCCTGCGGGCGCACCAACATGCGTATCAAGGGGTGGATGGGTCGCGCCGATCAGGCCACCAAGGTTAAGGGCATGTTCATCCGTCCCGAACAGGTGGCAGAGATCGGTCGGCGGCATCCTGAGCTCGGCCGTCTGCGCCTCATCGTTACGCGCGAAGGGGAGACGGATGTCATGACCCTCGCGGCGGAAACGGTCGAGCCGAGCGATGCTCTCTCCGCGGCTGTGGACGCAACGCTTCAAAGCATCGCAAAGCTCAAAGGGCTGGTAAAATTTACCGCCCCAGGAAGCCTTCCAAACGACGGCAAGGTAATTGCAGACGAGCGCAAGTACGACTGACCCTCTATTCTTTCATTCTGGCAATTTAGCTTTGCGACACTGCAAGACAATCGAAGCTTTTAGCCTTGAACGCCAGACTCACCCTCCATAAGCTCAAGTTTATCGGCGATTCGAGGCGGGAATCTTGAAACTTCAAAAAGAAAGAGCACCCATGGGGTGCTCTTAAGGTGTCCGGCCGTAGGGGCAAAAAAGACCGGAGATGCCAATAAACGCTGGTTCGTAGAGTTGGTTCCAAAGTTTTTCGAAAAATTTCTATAGCCAAGCCCACGCCTCATTGAGGTCACGTTTTCAGAGTCTAGGGCTGAGCTTCCCGTGGGGGCAAACACGGGCCGGGGCCGCGACCATAGATCCTTCAAGGACGGGTCGCGGCCATCTCTTTTCTCAAGCTCGGCTATTGAGGTGAGAGACGATGGACATCGGATCCAAAGCGGGCGCCGCTTAGAACGCAGCCCGGTGGTCTCCTAAGAACCGCACGGACTATCGCGGACAGCCAAATTCCCTTTCCCTTTGACCCAGGCAAACAAAAAGGCCCGGAGCAAGCTCCGGGCCTTGTCGGTGGTTGGGGAGGCCGGCTCAGTAGGTGCCGAACTTGAAGTTCAGCTTGGCCCGCGCGACGAAGAAGTCGTTGTCGTCGTTGCCGACGGCGGGGGCAAAGATGTCGACCGGGGCGCCGCCGCCGGCCGGCGTGAAGGTGCCGACAAAGCCGGTGCCGAAATCGTCGTCGTCCTCATCGAAGCTGAGCCACAGGCCCTCGAGCCCGAAGGTCACCGCCGAGGAGCCGAACCAGTTCACCGGCAGCGCCCACTCGACACCGCCGCCGGCCACCCAGCCGGTGGTGTCATCGGAATAGGCCAGACCGCCGGTGGCGTAGATCAGCACGCGGTCGATCGCGACACCGGCGCGGGCCCGCACCGTGCCGAACCAGTCCGACAGGTTGGAGCGGAACTCGCCGGGCACGAAGGTGCCGGGCAGGCCGGCCGGGATGAAGGCCACGGTCTCGTCCTGATCGGTGTCGGCCCATTGGATGTCGGTCTCGAGACCGATCACGAAGGAGCCGATCTGGTAGTTGTAGCCGATCTGGGCACCGCCGGTGAAGCCGCCGTCGCCATTGTCCGGGAAGAACAGGGTGCCCGGCACATCGCCGCCGAGCACGACGGTCTCGCGGTTGCTGTCGCGCCAGCCCCAGCCGGCGTTCACACCGGCATAAAAGCCGGTCCAGGTGAAGATCGGCGCCACGATCGGTGCCGGCGGCGGCGCCTGACTCGGGAGATCCGCCGCAGAGGCAGCGGTTGCAGCAAGCGTCACGCTTGCAACCCCTGCAAGGAGGCTAAGTACGCACTTTCTCATAACCGTAACCCCTTAGTGTGAGGACTCACGGTGAAAACTTACGCCTCTTCCGTTCAGGAATGCTATGGCAAAGGTGCAACACCTACATGTTGGATCAGTATTCAATGGGTGCAAAAGTAGTACTACTTTTGATATAAAGAATTTTGTCCAATAATGCAGAAAATAAGTCTCTTAACAAGATCTTGAAAGTCATTTGACATTACTTTGAAGACATGCCCTAATAATCGCGTTTTCGGCTTGACAACCGAAGGCGAGGAGATCACTCAACCCTGCCCTTTGGGCGGGGTTTTTTCTGGAAAATGAAGGCCTGTGGGTCGCTGCTACAGATCGCCCAGCAGCAATTGCGCCTGATTGCTCGACTTCAGCATCGAGCTCTTTTTCTGAGATGAAGAGACAGTTTTCATGGCGCGCTGTTCAGGCCGCTTTCGACTGTCATCGCCGCGCATCCGCGCCTTGGCCTTGTCACGAGCAATCGCTTCCGTCGAGGCCGGATTGTCGTCCAGCCATTTGCCGCGCTTGATGACCTCGTTGACCCGTCCCTGATTGACACCAAGCTGGAAGGCAATTTCCTGCTGCGTCATCTCCGTCGTTCCATGAAGCTCCAGGATCCGCCGGGCGAGTTCAGGTGTCATTTTGCGGCCGGCGATGCGGCGGGCGGGCGCCACTGACCGCTTGGTGCGATCCCGATCGCGAAGCTTCTGCAGGATGGCGAGCGCCATGTGCATTCCCTGCTCTCGCAGGGCATCCTCGAATTCCTTGAGCGTGGTCAAATCGAACGCACTCCTTCGAAGAAACGGAAATGAGAGACCTCTCGATGCTACGCCTTCAACAAATTCAACGGCCACGCTGCAGCTTGGTTTCACTGAAACCTGAAGCATCGGACCCAAAAGTGGATCCACTTTTGGGTCCGATGCTTCACTCTTTAAAGAGCGCATCGTTCGGACGGAAAACCGGATCCGCTTTTCCGCACGATGCGCTAGGCGGAATCACTCCTCCTCATCCTTGCAGGGCCAGGCCTTCGGTGGATTGAGACCGGCTGGGAGCCTCGTCTGAGCCGTCCCACAGGCGATGTCGACTTGCGCTTGAGTGAGCCCCGTGACCCCGCTCAAATTCGCACCGCCGAGTTGCGTCAGATACAGATACGAGCCCGTGAGGTTCACACCTTGCAGGTCCTGGCCATCCAGACGAGCCCGAGAGAGGTTGGAGTAACTGAAGTCGACACCGGTCATTCTCGCACTTTGAAAGAGAACCCGCGCGAGTTCAGCCTTCGACATGTTGGCGCCGGTGAGATCAGCGCCGCTGAAGTCGGAGCGATTCAGTTCGGCCTTGCTGAAATTCGCTCCCGCGGCTTTGACCTGGGCAAAGTTCGAGCGGTTCATATCCGCAGCACTGAAGACGGCACCAGTCAGATTGGCTTGTCCGAAATTGGCGCGCCAGCCGAGCGCCTTGGTGAAATCCGCCCTGGTCAGGTCGGCCCCCTCGAAGCGGGTGCGGCTGATCTCCGTTTCACTCAAATTGGCGCCGGCCATCTTCGAGGACGCAAAATCGCTCAAGGTCAGAAGAGAACGCTGGAAGACCGTGCCTGTCAGATCCTCGTTGGTCAGCATGAGGCGCGCCTTGGAGCATCCGGACCAGTCGACTCCGGGACCCGGGCCATCCTGGCACTTGGACAAAGCCGGCCCGGAACAGACGACAACAGCGAACAAGACTACCGCAATCCTCACGCGAAAACGATCCTCCATAATGTCCTCTCAGGTTTCTCTTTCAATAATTAGGCATCGCACCCCGCCAGGGGAGCCCTTCCGGGGCAACTTTCCTGGCGTGAGCCGCCGAAAAGTGGCTTCGTTTTGCACACTGAACGATGTCTTGGTTGAAGACGGAAGCATCGATACAAGACTCGACTTCCACTTCTTATGGTCTAGCTTCTGCAGCGATCCTTGTGGAGTAAAACCATGCGCCTTTCCGTAACGTTTCCCGTTATCGTGCTTGCCGGGTTCGCCTTGGGCGGCTGCGTCGCCTCCACGACCCCAGTGGGGGTCCTGCCGCGCGAGCCCGTTCCTCCCCCGCCGTCCGTCTCCAGTGAGAGCGCGAGGCGCCCTGCCGCCACGCCACGGACCGGTGCCACATCCCAGCGCCGCGGCCTGAGCGTGCCCGGACAAACCCCTGCGCCCCGTCCCTGATCGCCTCGGAATGCCTGCATCGATCGGACCGGATCTGCCGATGCTTTTGCTTGAGGCGCAACATCTCCCAAAGAGCATTTCATCCTGCGCCAATGCGTAGCTGGCGCAGATTCCTACCCTGGTGCTATATGCCGTAACGACCAATAAGCTTGCGGGATGACGATTCATGACTTGGTTTGAGGCAATCGGCTGGCTCGGGGCAGCGCTTGCCATCACGGGCAGCGCGATGAAGACCATCATCCCGCTGCGTTGCATCGGGATCGGAGCCAATATCTGCTCCCTGATCTTCTCCTCCTTTACGGGCAATTATCCGAGCCTCGTCGTTAACCTGATCCTTTTACCGCTCAATGGCGTGCGGTTGTATCAGATGCTGGGCCTGATCAAGCGCGTAAAACACGCCTCCAAGAGCGATCTGTCCATGGAGTGGCTCAAGCCCTTCATGACGCGCCGCAAGACGAAGGCGGGAGAAGTTCTGTTCGCCAAGGGCGATGTCGCCGATTGCATGTTCTTTACGATTTCCGGGCGCTACCGCCTGAAGGAGATCGGCATCGATCTCCTTCAGGGTCAGGTCGTCGGCGAGATGGGCTTCATGTCGCCGAGCAATACGCGCACCCAGACGCTCGAATGCCTGGAGGCGGGCGAGGTGCTCAGCATCTCCTATGACGAGGTGCGCCAGCTCTATTTCCAGAACCCAGAATTCGGCTTCTACTTCCTGCGCCTCACCAGCGAACGGCTCTTCTCCAACATGGAGAAAATGGAGGAGGAGATCGCCCGTCTTCGTGCCGTCCTCCCCGAGGTCGCGTCGGTTCAGAAGGCGGCCTCAGCTTAGAATACTTATAAGAAAAGCCCAGTTTAGAAATCTTATAAGGTATTGAAATCACTCGATTTTTAATTGACGCGGCATGCCGATCATGGTTCCTCCAGCACCAAGGTGACAGGGCACATCGCCCGCCTGCCACGGTTTGCTGGAGGATTTCATAATGGTGAAACTTTCGTTTGGACGCGGTCTCATTGCCGGTGCAGCCGCTCTTGGTGCCCTGGCAGGATCGAGCCTCTCGGCTTCTGCCGAGGAAGTGCTGAACATCTACACGACCCGCGAGCCCGGCCTGATCAAGCCTGTCCTCGACGAATTCACCAAGGAGACCGGCATCAAGGTCAACACGATCTTCATCGCCAACGGTCTCGAAGAGCGCATCCGCACCGAGGGCCAGAACAGCCCAGCGGATCTGATCATCACCGTCGACATCGGCCGTCTGGCAGCCGCGAAGGATTACGGCGTGACGCAGCCGGTGAAGTCCGAGGCGCTCGAGAAGGTCATCCCGGCCGTCTATCGCGATCCGGAAGGCCATTGGTTCGGCATCGCCCTGCGCGGCCGCGTCGTCTATGCCTCCAAGGAGCGTGTGAAGCAGGACAAGATCACCTATGAGGAACTCGCCGATCCCAAGTGGAAGGGCAAGGTGTGCATCCGTTCGGGCCAGCACCTCTACAACATCAGCCTGATCGCCGCGATGATCGCCCACAAGGGCGAGGCGAAGGCCGAGGAATGGCTGAAGGGCGTGAAGGCCAATCTCGCCAAGAAGCCCTCGGGCGGTGACCGCGAGCAGGCCAAGGACATCCTGGCCGGCGTCTGCGATATCGCCGTTGGCAACACCTACTACGTCTCCCTCATGCTCAATGGCAACGACGCCGAGCAGAAGAAGTGGGGCGAGGCCATCAACGTGATCCTGCCGACCTTCGAGGGCGGCGGCACGCACGTGAACGTCTCCGGTCTGGCCCTGGCGAAGAACGCTCCGAACAAGGCCAACGCTGTGAAGTTCATGGAATACATGGTCTCGGACGCCTCTCAGCAGATCCACGCCGAAGCCAATTCCGAATATCCAATCAAGGCCGGCATCAAGATCCACCCGACCATCGCTTCCTTCGGCGAGCTCAAGGCCGACAATATCCAGATCGCCGAAATCGCGAAGCTGCGTAAGAAGGCCAGCGAGTTGGTCGACAAGGTTGGCTTTGACCAATAAGACAAAGGGCGGCTGCTCCAGCCGCCCTCTCCTATTTCAGAGAGGCGCCGCCAGCGACGGTGGCGCCGTTTCCATTTGACCGTGATCGCACAAACGAAGTCCGCATTCCGCCTCTCGTTCCGACGAAAGGCACAGCGCCTTCCCTGGTGGCTTTCGGCCGCTGTGGCTGCGATCGGCCTGATCGTTCTTCTGCCGCTTGCCGCGCTGATCGGGATCGCCGCCGAAGGCGATGCGGAGATCTGGCCGCACCTCATCGCCAACGTGCTGCCGGCGAGCACCATCGACACGCTGGCCCTGCTGACCGGGATCGGAATCGTCGCAGGCTCCATGGGCATCACGACGGCCTGGCTCGTCACCGCGCATCGCTTTCCAGGCCGCAGCATTCTGGTATGGCTGCTGCCGCTGCCGCTCGCGGTGCCGACCTACATCACGGCCTATATCTACGTCGAAATCTTTGACTCCGCCGGCCTCGTGCAGATGGCCTTGCGCGACATGATGGGCTGGAAGTCGCGTAGCGAGTATTGGTTTCCTGAGATTCGCTCGCTCCCCGGCTGCATCCTCGTGATGTCGGCGGTGCTCTATCCCTATATTTATATCGCGGCGCGCGCGATGTTCCTGACGCAGAGCGCCAGCATGCTGGAAGTGGCGCGCACGCTCGGCGCCAGCCGCATCAAGCTCTTCCGCATCATCGCGCTTCCCCTCGCCCGCCCGGCTCTCGCCGTCGGCGTGTCGCTCGCGCTGCTCGAAGCGCTGAACGACATCGGCGCGAGCGAGTATCTCGGGGTGCGCACACTCACCGTCTCCGTCTACAATACCTGGCTCAATCGCGGCAGTCTTGCGGGCGCAGCTCAGATCGCCTGTGTCATGCTCGCCTTTGTCATCGCGCTGATCCTGATCGAGCGCTACGGACGGCGTGACCGGCGCTATGCCGCTTCACCCAAGCGGCACCGCACCGTGCATCCCGTTCCCCTTTTTGGCCCGCGCGGCTGGATTGCAACATTCCTCTGCGTCATGCCGGTTGTCCTCGGCTTCATCCTGCCGACGGCCTTCCTGCTGCGCGAAACGTTTCGCGGCCGTCTCTTCGGCCAGTTCGACGCGGATTTCCTCGCCCATTTCATGACGACCATCGGCCTCTCGGTCGTGGCGACGTGCATGGTCTTGCTTCTCGCCGTCGTTCTGGTCTCGGCAGCCCGCCTCGCCAAGAACTCCCTGACCAGAGGAGCCCTCTTCGTCGCAGGCTTAGGGTATGCGCTTCCCGGGACTGTTCTGGCGCTGGGACTGATGACGCCACTGGTCGGGATCGACAATCTCATCGGCACCGTCTGGCGCAGCCTTACCGGAGAGCGCCTCGGCCTCCTTCTCATGGGAGCCGCCGGCGGCATCGTCATCGCCTATGTCATCCGCTTCCTGTCGATTGCGACCGGCTCGCTTTCAGCCGGGCTGGACCGGGTGTCGCCGAGCCTTGAGGATGCGGCCCGCACTCTCGGCGCCTCGCGAAGGGAAATGGTCTGGGCGATCCAGATCCCGCTCATGCGCCCAGCCCTTGCCAGCGCCGCCCTGCTGATCTTCGTCGATTGCATCAAGGAACTTCCGGCGACCCTGCTGCTGCGGCCTCTCAACACGGAGACGCTCTCGACGCTTGTCTACACCTATGCCTCGCGGGGCCGCTTCGAGGATGGATCACTTGCCGCTCTCGTCATCGTCCTCGTCGGGCTGCTTCCGGTGATCCAGCTCGTGCGCAGCGCCGAAGCCCGGCCGAGAGTGCCGGAGAGCCCAGGCAGTTCAGCATCGGGTTCTCCGAGCCCGGACGATCGGAGCTGAGGCACATCCTCGATAGGCTAACCAAGCTAGACTTCGGAGCTATCACCTCCCGATAGAGTGGACCAGGTCAGGAACGCGACTTAAGATGTCTGACAACAGGCTCATCGGAGCGTGAGTGGCATGAAGAAGCGGCTTGTCTTGTGGAGTAGCCTGGGCGTCGCCGCGCTCCTCGCGACCATCGGCGCGGCTTGGGTCCTCTCCCTGCCGCCAGCACCGGATGTCGGCGCCGCGCCACCGATTGCGAAGGAGGAGGCCGATGCCATGCTCGCGGCCTTGAAGCCGCCGAAGCGCCAGCGCCCCCTTATCGCGATTATCGGCATCAACGACGCCACTGAGACCACCGACTATCTCATGCCCTATGGCATTCTCCGGCGCGCCGATGTTGCCGATGTGGTGGCGCTGGCAACGAAACCGGAGCCGGTGACACTCTACCCGGCATTCAAGGTCGTGCCGGACATGACGGTCGCGGATTTCGACACGCGGCACCCCGATGGCGCCGATTATGTCATTGTTCCCGCCATGAGCCGGGACGATGACCCGACCGTCCTGCAATGGCTCAGAAACCAGGCCGCCAAGGGCGCAACCGTCATCGGCGTTTGCGCAGGCGCCAAGATCGTTGGCGAGACCGGGCTCCTCGACGGCAAGCTGGCGACCACGCACTGGTATTATCTCGATGAGCTGCGCAAGAGGCATCCGGCGATCCGCTATGTCGCGGACCGACGGCTGGTGGTCGATCGGGGCGTTGTGACGACGACGGGAATCACGGCCTCCATGCCGATGTCGCTCACACTGATCGAGGCTATCGCGGGCCGGGACAAGGCCGAGGCTGTCGCCCGTGATCTCGGTCTTCCTCACTGGGACGCGCGCCATGAAAGCGACGCGTTCACATTCACACGGCCATTCGCCCTTACGGCCCTCGCCAATACGCTCGCCTTCTGGAACCGCGAGCAGCTCGGCATCGACCTTCGGGCCGGCGCCGACGAGGTTTCGCTCGCCCTCGTGGCGGATGCCTGGTCGAGGACCTACCGGTCACACGCGGTGACATTTGCGCGGACGGCAGATGCGCTCGAGACCCGGAACCACATCCGCATCATTCCCGACAAGGTTGCGACGAACTGGTCCGCGGAACACCTGCTGCCAGCCATCGGAAGCCAGCGGCCGGCCCAGGCACTGGATCAGGCCCTGCAGGGAATTGCGACCCGATATGGAATGCCCACGGCCGATCTCGTCGCCATGCAGCTTGAATACAGACGCTGACGCTCGCCTAGCGCATCGAACGATGCGCCACTTAAGGGATTGAGCATCGGATCGATCCCAAAAGTGCCCTCCACTTTTGGGTCCGATGCTCTAGAAATCATCCTTCACGACGGCCATTGGTCCAGCACGACTTCACTGCTCACCGTCTCGACCTGATAGCGGTAGCGCCTCGAATAAAGCGTCAGAAGTGAATCGTGTCCCTCGTCCGATGAACTGCAGACGCCGTCGGCCACGATCACGACCCGCAATCCTAGATCGACTGCGCCGAGCACGGTAGCGAGCACGCACATATCGGTTTCGGAGCCGGTGATCAGCAGAGTATCGATGCCGCGCTCGCTCACGAGATCGCGCAGCTTGTGGCCGGCGAAGGCGGAATAGACCGGCTTGTCCAGGACGACTGCGGGTGGAACAAGCCGTTTCAGCGGCGGCATCAGCTCCAATAGTCGCGGATCGAAGTACTCGCGGGTGACCTGACGCCATTGCTCGTAATAGCCGCGCCATGTCCCCGGCATGTCTTCGGGACGGAACGGGGGAATGAAGCGGGTGAAGACCGTGCGGTCGGGAGCCCGCTCGACAATCTGCGCAACAGTTGGCAGGACGCGCTCCATCCACGGGGTCGGCCACGGCCCATCGACCGAGAAGAGGCGCTGCATATCGATGCAAAGGTGAAGTGTAGCGGGGCTTAATGGCGTCATGGTGGAAAGAAAAACGGATCAGCAGGAGCCCAGTTCCGCGCTTGGCCACTCATGGTGGAAAGAAAAACGGATCAGCAGGAGCCCAGTTCCGCGCTTGGCCACTCATGATAAACGACAGGCCCCGGGTTACCCCGGGACCTGCAGGAAAGAGAACTGACTTGACGTGCAACGCGCCGTAACGATCAGGCCGCGTTGGACTGGCTTCCGTTCAGGGCGACCTTGAACTCGGCCTGGGTCTTGGCCTTGATCTCATCGAGGGTGACGCCGTCGGCGAGCTCGATCAGGGTCATGCCGGAGCCGCCCTTCTTGTCGATGGCAAACACGCCCAGATCGGTGATCACCAGATCGACCACGCCGGTGCCGGTGAGCGGCAGGTTGCAGGCCTTCAGCAGCTTCGGATCCTCCGAGCCATCCTTGGCCTTGGCGACATGCTCCATGACCACGACGACGCGCTTGACGCCCGCCACCAGATCCATGGCGCCGCCCATGCCCTTCACCATCTTGCCGGGGATCATCCAGTTGGCGAGATCGCCGTTTGCGGCCACCTGCATGGCGCCCAGGATCGACAGGTCGATATGGCCGCCGCGGATCATGCCGAAGGAATCGGAGCTGGAGAAATAGCTCGTGGTCGGCAGCTCGGTGATCGTCTGCTTGCCGGCATTGATCAGGTCCGCGTCCTCCTCGCCCTCATAGGGGAATGGGCCCATGCCGAGCATGCCGTTCTCCGACTGCAGCTGCACGCGCATGCCCTTCGGGATGTAGTTCGACACCAGCGTCGGAATGCCGATGCCGAGATTGACGTAGAAGCCGTCGCGCAGCTCCTTGGCCGCGCGGGCGGCCATCTGGTCACGGGTCCAGGCCATCAGACTTCCTCTCCTGCTCCGGCAGGCGCGGCCTCGGCGCGCTTGCGGGTCGTGCGTTGCTCGATGTGTTTGACCGGGTTCGGCACATGCACCATGCGTTTGACGAAGATGCCCGGCGTGTGGATGCCATCCGGATCGATCTTGCCGGCTTCGACCAGATGCTCGACCTCGGCGATGGTGAGGCGCGAAGCGGTCGCCATCATCGGGTTAAAGTTGCGGGCGGTCTTGCGGTAGACGAGGTTGCCCTCGGTGTCGCCCTTGAAGGCATGCACGATGGAGATGTCGGCGAACAGGCCCGTTTCCATGACGTATGGCTCGCCGTTGAACTCGCGCACCTCCTTGCCCTCGGCAATCAGCGTGCCGACGCCGGTCTTGGTGTAGAAGGCCGGGATGCCGGCACCGCCAGCGCGGATGCGCTCGGCCAGCGTGCCTTGCGGGTTGAATTCCAGCTCCAGCTCGCCGGAGAGATATTGCTGGGCAAACAGTTTGTTCTCGCCCACATAAGAACTGATCATCTTGCGGATCTGGCGGGTCTCGAGCAGGCGGCCGAGGCCGATGCCGTCGACGCCGGCATTGTTGGAGATGAAGGTCAGGTCCTTCGCCCCCGAATCACGGATCGCCTCGATCAGCGTCTCCGGAATGCCGCACAGGCCGAAACCGCCGGCCATGATGGTCATGCCATCCTTGACCGCTCCAGCCAGCGCTGCCCGCGCATCGCTGTAAACTTTATCCATCAAAACTTCTCCCTGTGAGCAGATTCCTGCCCTTCGAAGCACTCCAAACCGACCCGCGGCCATTAGGTCGCAGGGCAGGTCTGGCTCGAATGGCGGCCACCCTGCAACCTGGCCTCAATTTAGACAATCCCTTCATATGGATATATGGAAACGATCCATGATTTCGGTCTTGCCTGAGGACATTCCCTCATCCCCGCTTGCGAGGCAGGACTTAAGGTTTACAACATTCATCCCATGTCCCGCCGCGTTGTCCTCCTCATTGCGTTGATTTCGCTCGCCGTTCTCGGAACGGCAGCCTCTCCCTGGACGCTTCCAGGGGGCGGCCTTTCGGCGGCTCTGACCAAGCACGTGAAAGACAAATACGGCCTCGAGCTGACGGTCAGAGGTCGCAGCACCTTCGCCGTCCTCCCCATTCCCCGGGTCAAGTTCGAGAATGTCACGCTTCAGTTCCCGGATCGGGCCCTTAAGGCCGAGGGCGGAACCCTGAGGGGCGAGCTTCGCCTCCTGCCGCTTCTCATGGGGCGGATCGAGCTCTCCGACTTCGACCTGACAGAAACGCGCATCACAGGTTCCTTCCAGGCCCTGCAATCGGTCAAATGGACGGAGATTCTCAAGGATCGGTCGAGCGCGACCTATGCCCGGCGCCTCATCGTGAGCAAATCCACCCTGCGCTGGACCGATCTGAAGGAAGCCAATCTCGACCAGCTCAACCTCGTCATCCGCTGGGCCGACGCGGCCGAGCCGATGACCATGGTGGGATCCGCTCACTGGCGGGACGAGGTGATTTCCCTCGAACAGGCCTCGGTTTTCCCCGATCTTTTGGTCTCCGACCGGATCAGCCCCTTCACCCTGACTCTCGCCACTCCCTCGGCGCGCATTGCGGCCGAAGGCGAGGCGCAACTCGGCGAAACCCCGCGGATCACCGGGGAGAGCACCATCCAGGCCAAATCCGTGCGCGATTTCACCCGCTGGAGCGGCGTGGAGCTGCCCTTCGGGTCGCTGCTGCGAGCGGTCTCCGTCGGCGGTGATTTCTCCATGGACCGTCGGCGCCTGTCATGGCCCGCCGTTTCGGTGATGCTGGGCGACGACAAGCTCGAAGGCACTCTGGGTGTCCGCTTCGATACCGACCGGCCCGTCATCACCGGGACGCTCGCGGCCGACACGCTCAATCTGTCGGATCTGTTCGCGCCCTTCTCTCAGGCCCGGACCTCCTCCGGCTCCTGGAGCGAGGAAACCATCGATCTGACGCGGGCCACCGGCACCGATCTCGACCTGCGCCTCTCGGCCGCGAGCGCCAGCCTCGGCCGCCTCAGCCTCGACGACATGGCCGCTAGCGTGCTCGTGCAACCCGGCCGGATCGAGGCTTCCATCGGACGGGCCGGCTTCCATGACGGCAGCCTCAAGGGCCGTCTGTCCCTGGTGAAGCACAACGGTCAGGTCGAACTGAAGAGTCAGGGCACATTTGCTGGCGTGAAGATCGCTCCCTTCCTCGCCGCCATGGGCGAGCCGCGCTGGATCACCGGCCAGGCGACCGGGCAGTTCAGTTTCGAGGGACTGGGCAAGAATCCTGCAGATGTGATCCGTGAGGCCCAGGGCCGCTCCTCGATCGAGGTCACCGAAGGCGAGCTCGTGGGCATCGCCCTCCATGACGCCCTTCGCCGGGTGGAGAAGCGTCCGCTCCTTGCCTCGCTCAACTGGAAGGGCGGGCGCACACCATTCGACAAGGCACAGGCGCAGGTCGTGGTGAAGAACGGTATCGGCGAGATCGCGGAAGCCCGTCTCTGGGGACCTGACGTGCAGGCCGACCTGAAGGGGCAGGTGCTTCTGGTCGACCGCCAGCTCAGCATGACGGCGAATGTTTCGCCGGCCGATGCCCAGACGGGCCAGTCACCCGCCCTCGTCTTCAACGTCATGGGCGATTGGGACAATGTCGCGGTGTCCCCGCAGGTCCGCTCCCTTATCGAGCGCTCGGGCGCAGCGAAGCCTCTCTTCCCTTCCGAGCGCGTTCCGGCCAACCAGCAGCGGCCTCAGGCTACTGCTCAGTGAGCCTCGCCATCGTGCGGCCCCAGAGGGCCGCATCAGCAAAAAGTGGATCCGATTTTCCGTATCAACGATGCTCTAGCGCCGCGACCGCAGGGCCGAGCGCTTGCTGAGCAGGGTCGCTGAGATCACACCCAGGGTCACGATGCCGATCAGGATGGCGGATGCCGCATTCACCTCCGGCGAAAGCCCGAGCCGCACCTGGCTGTAGATCTTGATCGGCA
This sequence comes from Microvirga sp. VF16, assembly GCF_016864375.1. Classification (GTDB taxonomy): domain Bacteria; phylum Pseudomonadota; class Alphaproteobacteria; order Rhizobiales; family Beijerinckiaceae; genus Microvirga. Next base: position 3,656,066 of record NZ_CP069354.1, read on the forward strand.
GGGTCGTCGCACCCGGCCCCGCGTTGAAGCTTGCGATCACCAGATCGTCCATGGACAGGGTGAAGGCAAGCAGGAAGCCCGCCACGATGGATGGCGCGATCAGCGGCAGCGTCACGGAAAAGAACGTACGCAGGGGCGGCGCGCCGAGATCCATCGCCGCCTCTTCGAGCGAGCGGTCGAAGGTCATGAGCCGCGACTGCACCACCACCGTCACGAAGCACATGGTAAGCGTGGTATGCGCGAGCGTGATCGTCCAGAAGCCGCGGTCAAGATCCACTGCGACGAAGAACAAAAGCAGCGACAGGCCGGTGATCACCTCCGGCATGACCATGGGCGCATAGACCATGCCGGTGAAGAGCGTGCGGCCGGGAAAACGCCCGTAGCGCGTGAGCGCGAGTGCCGCGAGGGTGCCGAGGACGGTCGCCAGCGTCGCCGACAGGAGCGCGATGCGCAAAGTCACCCAGGCTGCTTCGATAAGCCCCTCATTGCGAAACAACGCCCCGTACCACTGCGTGGAGAATCCGCCCCAGACGGTGACGAGGCGCGAGGCATTGAAGGAATAGATCACCAGCAGCAGGATCGGCAGATACAGAAACGCGAAACCGATCACGAGCGAGGTGACATTGAAGAGGCTCAGACGCCGGTTCATGGCCGTGCCTCCACGCGCCGCGCCTCGACATCGCGATAGATCACGATGGGCACGACGAGGATGATGAGCAGCAGGATCGCCACGGCGGAAGCGAGCGGCCAGTCGCGGTTGGAGAAGAACTCGCTCCAGAGCTGACGGCCGATCATCAGCGTCTCCGAGCCGCCGAGCAGATCGGGGATGACGAACTCGCCCACCGCCGGGATGAAGCACAGGAGCGAACCGGCAATGATACCCGGCATGGCGAGCGGCACGGTGATGGTCCAGAACGAGCGCCAGGGCGTCGAGCCGAGATCGAGCGCTGCCTCCAGAAGCGTATCGTCCATCTTCTCCAGCGTCGCATAGAGCGGCAGCACCATGAAGGGCAGATAGGCGTAGACGATGCCGATATAGACCGCCGTTTCCGTGTTGAGGATGTCGAGCGGCTCGGAGATCAGACCGATCCCCATGAGCGCCTGCGTGAGCAGCCCTTCCGGTTTCAGAATTGCGACCCAGGCATAGATGCGGATGAGAAAGCTCGTCCAGAACGGTAGAATGATGAGCGCCACCAGCAGCGGACGATAGCGCTCCGGCGCGCGGGCCATGCCATAGGCGATGGGAAATCCGACCAGAAGCAGCAGCAATGTCGAGATCGCCGCGATGCGCACGGAGGAGAGTGTCGCGCGGAAATAGAGGTCGTCCTGGGTCAGGAGCTCGAAATTCTCGAGATCGAGCCCGCTGAAGAATCCGGAAATATCGCTCCAGTCGAAGACCGGCTTGTAGGGCGGCTGGGCCACGGCCGGGTCCGACAGGCTGATCTTGAGGACGATCAGAAACGGCACGAGGAAGAACACGCCGAGCCAGAGATAGGGAATGGCCGGCACGAGCCCCGCGGTGAGGCGTCGCGTGAGAGAGCGGTCCATCATGGCTATTCCGCCAGGATCACGGCCGCATCCGGCGCGAAGGTGACATAGACCTGCTCGTCCCAGTCGATGGGGTTCTCGACGAAGCGCGAAGCATTGGCGCGGGTCACACGCAGGATCTCGCCGGTGGCGAGCTTCACGCGATAGACCGTCCAGTCGCCGAGATAGCCGATATCCCACACTTCGCCGGTGAGCACGTTGATGGCGCCGGGTCCCGGCGGGTCGCGCTGGATCACCATCTTCTCGGGCCGCACGGCAATCGCCACGGCCTGGCCGGAATGCAGCACCTCGTCCGGATCGTCAATGGTCAGCGGTGCGCGAGCCGACGGCGTCTCCACGCGCCAGAGACCGTTCTCCTGCCCCTGCACATGACCTTCCAGAATGTTCACGTCGCCGACGAACTCGGCGATGAAACGGGTCTTGGGCTGCTCGTAGATCTCACCCGGCGTCGCGACCTGGGCGATGCGGCCCTGGTCCATCACGGCGATGCGGTCGGCCATGGTCATGGCCTCCTCCTGATCGTGCGTGACGACCACGAAGGTCATGCCGAGTTCGTGCTGGATGTCCATCAGCTCGAATTGGGTCTCCTCGCGCAGCTTCTTGTCGAGGGCACCGAGGGGCTCATCGAGAAGCAGCACCTTCGGCTTCTTGGCAAGCGCACGGGCGAGCGCCACGCGCTGGCGCTGGCCGCCGGAGAGCTGGCTCGGATAGCGCCGGGCGAGCTTTTCGAGCTGGACGAGGCGAAGCATCTCGCCGACGCGCTCCGCGATCTGGTCCTTCGGCATCCCGTCCTGCTTCAGGCCGAAGGCGATGTTCTTCTCCACGCTCATATGGGGAAAGAGCGCATAGGACTGGAACATCATGTTCACCGGTCGCCGATAGGGCGGCACGCCGGCAAGGTTCTGGTCGCCCAAGGTGATCGTACCCTCGCTCGGCGTCTCGAAGCCCGCGAGCATGCGCATGAGGGTCGTCTTGCCGCAGCCGGAGGGGCCGAGCAGGCAGAAGAACTCGCCTTCGAAGATGTTCAGGGAGAGGTGATCCACCGCCATCGCATCGCCGAACCGCTTCGTCACGTTCTCGAAGCGGATGAGCGGCTTGGCATCGGGATTGGACCAGGGCGCGAAGGCGCGGCGCACGGCGCCGACGGAGGCGGATTGTCGAGACGGAGGAGGCAAGATGTTTTGACTTCAACCTTGAACGAGGAAACCAGCGGGCAAGCTATGATGTTCGGCCTCCGAGAACAACAGCTTAAACGCGCTGTTTCACCTGCTTGAGAGCGATGCTGGGCGCAACCCTGCCCTGCCGGATCTGAGCCGCAAACTGCCTTGCGATGGGCTTGGAATGGGAGTACCAAGCACCCACATTATTAGCATACTAATAATATGCCCACTAGGATAAAGATGATGCCCCCGGCCAAAGCGATATTCTCCGAGGAACTTTGGAAGGTCAGTCGGAAGATGCGCACCCTGTTCGATGCCCGCGTGCGGGCCAAAGGCCTGACCTTGGCGCGGGCGCGCACGCTGATCTTTCTCAGCAAGAAAGAGGGCATGACCCAGACGGAGCTTGCAGAGATGCTCGAGATCGAAGGCCCGACCCTTGTCCCGCTACTCGACAGCCTGGAGAAACAGGGCCTGATCGAGCGCCGGCCGGTGAACGGCGACCGGAGGGCCAAGCAGATTGCCCTGACCGCAACGGGTCAGGAACAGGCGGCCCATGTGGATCGGCTCGTGAAGGAATTCCGCAGCGACGTACTCAAGGACATCAGCGAGGACGATCTCAAGGTCGCTATTCGCGTCTGCGAGGCCATGGGCCGGAACATCGAAGCCGCAAACTGAATGGTGTTCCTCCCGTGACTGCAATGTCCGAAAGCCGCGCAACTGAGAACGAGAGCTCCGACGCCGGCCGCTCCGGGATCGAGACACCGCAGGCTCCGCCCTCCCCTCCGGCGGCACCTGCCCCCATGCCTGCCTTAAGGGCGGCATGCTACATGCTCGCCTCGCTTCTCCTTGCCCTCACCCAGGGCTTGGGCATGAACCTCATTTCGGCGAACCTGCCGCAGATCCAGGGCGCGCTTGGCGCAACCACCAACGAAGCCACCTGGCTCATGGCCGCCTATATGGCGCCCAATGTCAGCCTCGCGCTCGCCCTCATCAAGATCCGGACGCAATACGGCCTGCGCAACTTCGCGGAGTTGAGCATCCTCGTCTTCGTGCTCGTCACGCTCATGCATCTTTTCGTCGAGGATCTGCACTCGGCCTTGATCGTGCGCTTCTTCAGCGGCATTGCGGCAGCGCCGATGTCGTCGCTCGGCTTTCTCTACATGCTGGAAGCGTTTCCGCCGGCCAAAAAGCTGAACATCGGCCTGTCCCTGGCCCTTACGAACATTTCCCTCGGCGCGCCGCTCGCACGGCTGATTTCGCCAGACCTTTTGATGATCGGGCAGTGGCACGGCCTCTACGTGTTCGAGATCGCCATTGCCATGATGGCCTTCGCCGCCGTCTATCTTCTGCCGCTGACGCCTCAGCCCCGCGCGAAGGTGATCCATTGGCGCGATGTGGTGAGCTATCTTTTGATTGCTGTCGGCTTCGGGCTGACCGCCATGGTGCTCACCCTGGGTCGCGTCTATTGGTGGTTCGAGGCGCCCTGGCTCGGCATCATGCTGGCCATCGGCATCGCAGCCATCACCGTCGCGATCGTGCTCGAACTGAATCGCGAGAGCCCGTTGCTCGATATCCGCTGGCTCGCGAGCCGGGAAGTCGTGCACTTCACCGGCGCGCTCCTGATCTTCCGCATCGTGTTGTCGGAGCAGACGAGCGGCGCCTTCGGCTTTTTCCAGGCTCTCGGATTGCAGAACGATCAGATGCAGGTGCTCTCCCTGATCATTCTCGCCGCATCGGTGACCGGCGGTCTTGCCTGCGCGGCGGTGATGAAGCCCGGGCGCGAGCCTGCCATCCATATGGTTGCTCTCGCGCTCCTCATCATTGGTGCCGTCATGGACGGTCGCGCTACGAACCTGACGCGTCCTGCCGAGATGTATCTGAGCCAGGCTCTCATCGCTTTCGCAGGCGCGCTCTTCCTGCCGCCAGCCATGGCATCGGGCCTCATGATGGCTCTGAAGAAGGGACCGACCTACATTCTCAGCTTCGTCATCGTCTTCCTCACCACCCAGAGCATCGGCGGCGTGCTCGGATCCGCCATCGTCGGAACCTTCATGACGTGGCGCACGAAATTCCACGTCCAGGATCTCGCCAACCATCTGATATCCACGGATCCACTGGTCGCGCAGCGCCTGAGCCAGCTTTCCGGTGCCTATGGCCGCGTGATGACGGACAAGTCGCTTTTGAACGCCGAGGGCATCGTCCTGCTCGGCCAACAGGTCAACCGGGAGGCAACCGTACTCGCCTACAACGATGCCTTCCTGGCGATCGCGTTGCTCGCCGCCTTCGCGCTCGCAGCCCTGATTGCCCACGTCGCGGTCCGGGCCATCGGCGCACGTCTTTCAACCGTTCCCGAAACCGCTGTCGCCTAACACCACACCGATTGCCATGCTCAAGTTCCTTCGCTCCACCACGATACTCATCGCGACATCCATCGGCGCCATCGGAATCGTCCTGGTGCTCTATGCCTGGCGCCTGCCGCCCTTCGAGAGCTCCGTCCAGATCACGGACAACGCCTATGTGCGCGGACAGGTGACGCTCGTCAGCCCTCAGCTCGCCGGCTACGTGGCCGAAGTGGCGGTGCAGGATTTCCAGCGCGTGAAGGCCGGTCAGCTTCTGGTGAAGATCGACGACCGCATCTTCACCCAGAAGCTGGAACAGGCGAAGGCGACGCTTGCCGGCCAGCAGGCTGCTTTGGCCAATTCCGAGCAGAAGCGCCGCTCGGACGAAGCGCGTATCGTCTCCAGCGAGGCCCAGGTCGCCAGCGCCCAGGCGGCGCTCAAGGCGGCGGAAGCGAGCTGGAAGCGGATCGAGCCGCTGCTGGAGCGCGGCGTCACGACGCAGAGCCAAGCCGACCAGGCCCGTGCCGCTCTCGATCAGGCCACAGCGGCCCTGCATCAGGCACAAGCCGCATTGGAGGTGTCGCGCCAGGACCTTGCCGCGACGCTCGTGAGCCGCCAGTCCTTGGAGGCTGCGGTGCAAGGTGCCGAGGCGGCCGTCAGGCTTGCCGAGATCGACCTGCAGAACACGCGCATCGTGGCGCCGGCGGACGGCCAGCTCGGAGAGGTCGGCGCCCGCGTCGGGCAATATGTGGCCGCCGGCACGCAGCTCCTCGCCCTCGTGCCGGAGCGGATCTGGGTCATCGCGAACTTCAAGGAAACACAGCTCGCCGGCATGGAAGCCGGCCAGTCCGTCACCTTCACCGTCGATGCGCTCCAGCATGCCGAGCTGAAGGGCCATATCGAACGCTTCTCGCCAGCCGCGGGTTCGGAATTCAGCGTGATCAGAACCGACAACGCGACCGGCAATTTCACCAAGGTTGCGCAGCGGGTACCGGTGCGCATCGCCATCGATCCCGGCCAGGCGCTCGCGGAGCGTCTGTCGCCAGGCATGTCGGTGGTGGTGAGCGTCGACACCGACGCGCGGCGCACCTGAGACAAGATCCGTATCTCATCATTGCCTTGTCTTAATCGGGGTGTTTTGAGCTGGACAGTCGGAACAACCGGCTGTCTCTATCGTTCGGCGTGCAATGGCCAAGGAGGTTCGCCATGAGCGCCACCGGTCTCGAAGTTTTCGATAAAACCCTTCACACCACCAATACTTGGCTCAAGGAAATCATGGAGGCGCTCGGCACCGACCGTCACGTGGCCTGGCATGTGCTGGGCTCTGTGCTGCGCGCCTTGCGTGACCGCATCCCGGTGGAGCTGACCGCTCACTTAAGCGCGGAGCTGCCGCTCCTTGTGCGCGGTCTCTACTATGATCGGTGGCGGCCTGCGGCGGCGCCCGAGCGCTATCGCTCGCTCGATGAATTTCTCGATATCCTTGCAGTAGATTTGAGCTCGACCCGCCCCGTCGAGCCGCGGAATGCAGCCGTCGCCGTCTTCACCGTGCTGACGCGGCACATTCCCGAGGGGCAGATACAGAAGGTGCGGCATGCCCTGCCGGAGGATATCCGGGTTCTGTGGCCGGAAACTGCTCCGTCTGGAGACAAAACGCGGGTCGAGATGGAAATCGACGAGACACGCCTCTCCCGCGAAGCCTGAAGCATGCTCATCCCTCCAGGATGGTAGGCTGGCCGGGTGAGAATGCCGCCGAAGATCGATGAAAGCGGAACAGCATGCTCTGGAAGAGAGCTTCTATCGGGAATGCGCGCGGCTGCTCGACGTCGTGCACACCTACCGCCCCTGGATTGGACGGCCACCCAACCGCTGGAACAATCGGCATCCCGGCAACGGACGCTTCCCCGGTTTCGGCACCATCCGCATGCATGCGCCGAACCACATTCATGTGTCGCTGCGCCAGCCCATCGTCCTGAACCGGACCTGTCGCTCCGTGGATGAAGTCTATGACCTTCTGCGCAAGCTCAAGCTGAAAGCGAAGGAATAAAAAAAGCCCGGCTCGAGGCCGGGCTGAAGTTTCGGAGGTTTTCTCAGTGTCCCCCGCCTCCCGCGGGCGCGGCGCGCGGCTTTTTGATGAAGGGCAAGGCGCAGACCAAGCCTAGGAACAGCACGGTCAGGAGCAGGAACACGTCGGCGAAGGACATCACCAGGGCCTCGCGCCGGACCATGTTCGCCATGGTCTTTAGTGCTGCCGCGTTCGCGTCCGTGCCGAGCGCCTGGAACTTCATCGTCAAGGCGTTAAGCGTCTCCATCGCCGTGGAGCTGTCCCACGTGACGCTCTCACGCAGGCGCTGAAGATGGAGATCGAGGCGGTTGTTCAGGAGCGTGTTGATGACCGCCAAACCAACCGCGCCGCCAAGATTGCGGGTGAGGTTGTACAGACCGGATGCATTCTTGATCCGATCCGGCGGTAGCGTTCCGAGCGCGATGTTGTTGATCGGCACCATGCAGATCATGAGGCCGACGCCGCGGAAGATCTGCGGCACGAACAGCTCCCAGAAGTCCCAATCCTTGGTGAGACCGGTGATCTGCCAAGTGCCGAAGGCGAAGGCGCCGAAACCGATGGCCATCATCAATCTCGGATCCATCTTGCGCGACAGCATTCCCGCGACCGGCGCCATGAGGAACATGGTGGCGCCTGTCACGAACATGGTCTCGCCGATCTGAAGCGACGAGTACCCTCGCACCCGTGCCAGATAGACCGGATAGAGATAGGTCAGGCCATAGAGGCCGATGCCCATGACGAAGCTGAAGGCGGAGCCCGCGAGGAAGTTGCGGTCGGCGAAGGCGCGCAGATCCACGATGGGATGCTTTGCCGTGAACACCCGGTAGAAAAATCCGACACCGCCGACGACACAGACGATGGTCAGGATCAGCACCGCCTCATCCTGGAACCAGTCGTTCAGAGGTCCCTCCTCCAGCACGTATTCGAGGCTGCCGAGGAAGGCCGCCATGAGGCCGAGGCCGGCCCAGTCGAACGACTTGAACAGGCTGAGATCCGGCTCGTCGAAATCGACCAGGAGATAGGTCGACACGGTCACGAAGATGCCCGGCACGATGTTGATGAGGAACAGCCAGTGCCACGAGAAAAGATCGGTCAGGTAACCGCCAAGCGTCGGACCGATCGTCGGTGCGAGCGTCGCCACGAGGCCGATGATCGGCGAGATCACGGGCCGCTTCTCCGGTGGGAAGATCGTGAAGGCCGAAGCGAACACCGTCGGGATCATGCCGCCGCCGATAAAGCCCTGCAGCGCGCGGTAGACGATCATCTGCTCGATATTCGTCGCGGTCGCGCACATGAAGCTCATGAAGGTGAAGCCACCCGACGCGATCACGAACATCCAACGGGTCGAGAGCACACGCGAGAGCGTGCCCGAGAGCGGGATCATGATCACTTCCGCGATCAGGTAGCTCGTCTGCACCCAGGAGATTTCCTCGGACGAGGCGGACAGGCCAGCCTGGATCTCGGCGAGCGAGGCGGAGACGATCTGGATGTCCAGGATCGCCATGAACATACCGAAGACCATGCAGAAGAACGCGAAGGTCCGGCGCCGGTCGAGCGGCGCCGGCTTCGCGGCAGGTAGGCCTTGCGGCCTCTGCGAGATGGCAGCGGATGCGGCCATGGTTCCTTACTCTTTGATGCTGGCCGTCTTTGAAGGCTCGGCCGAGGTGCGGGTGTCGACGTCAACCACCACCGACAGGCCGGGACGCAGCAGTCCCTGCTGGGCGACCTCGGGGCTCACAGTGACGCGAACGGGCACGCGCTGGACGATCTTGGTGAAGTTGCCGGTGGCATTTTCCGGCGGCAGCAGGCTGAACACCGCGCCGGCAGCAGGCGAAACGCTCTCCACCGTCCCGACGATGTCGGAATCGGGGAAGGCATCGACCTTCACATGCACTTTCTGACCGGGTTTCACGGAAGCGAGCTGCGTCTCCTTGAAATTGGCATCCACATGGACGCTGGTCAGCGGAACGAGAGCCGCCAGACGGGCGCCGGGCTGAACATAGGTGCCGACTTCCATGGCCTTGTTGCCGATGACACCATCGACAGGAGCGCGGATTTCCGTGAAGGAGAGGTCGCGCTGCGCCTTATCAACGGCGGTCTGGTACTCGGCGGCGAGGCGCTCACCCTCGATCTGCTGGGCGGAGAGAACTTCCACATTGGCCTGGGCGGCGGCGAGCGCGGCCTGGGCGCTCTTCACATTGGCGTCGGCGCGGTCGCGGGCGGCCTTGGCATTCTCGAGTGCGGCCCGGCTGGTATAGTCGGATTTGGCGAGCTGCTGCTGGCGCGCATAATCGCTCTCGGCCCGCTCGGCTTCTGCCTGCGCAGCCGCAATCTGGGCGTCTGCCTGGGCAGCAGAGGCCCGCCCTGCCTCGATCTGGCGGCCGATGCGCGCGATGGCGCTCTGCTGCGTCGCGAGCTTGTCCTTGGCGGATTGGAGGGCAAGGCGGTAATCTCCGTCGTCGATCTTGGCGATCAGGTCGCCCGCCTTGACGCTCTGGTTGTTCGTGACCGCCACGGAGGACACGTAGCCGGAGATCTTGGCCGACAGGATCGTGATGTCCGCCTGAACATAGGCATCGTCGGTCGAAACCATGAAGCGTCCGTCGGTCCACCAGTGGAAGCCCTCGTAGCCGCCAAAGGCTAGAACTGCCGCTAGAACGGCCAGGATGATCGGCTTCTTGCCGAGGCCCCTCTTCTTCTTGATCGTGGGCGCTGCCGTCTCCGGAGCCATCTGCACCGGCTGGGAGGCTTGACCGGACTGCCCTTCCCGGGCGGTCTCGGAGCCGTTCGTTGCGCCTTGCTCAAACTCGTCCCGGTAAGCCATCTCAAACCTCTTCAAAGCCGGCACAAAGCCCTTGAGCCGAAGCGGCTCGGGACTATCGTTCAGCCTTGATCTCTGTTGAATGCTTGCCATATATGATTTGACCGAACCGTTCGGTCAATAGGTGAAGAAGGAAATAATAGACACCATGAGCGCCGTCCATGACAGCACCCGGGACCGGAATCCTTCCCCCGCTGCTGACGAAAGCCCCGAGAACGCCAAGCGCCGCCAGATCCTGGAGGGCGCCCGGAAGGTTTTCCTGGCGCAGGGCTTCGACGGCGCAAGCATGGGTGAGATCGCCAAGGTCGCCGGCGTCTCCAAGGGCACGCTCTATGTCTATTTCGACAGCAAGGAGAGTCTGTTCGCGGCTCTGACAACGGAAGAGAAGCAGGGGCTGGCCGAGGTTCTGTTCAAGCTCGATGCCGAGGATCCCGACGTCCGGGGAGCTCTGACGAGGCTCGGGATCAGCTACCTGCGTCGCCTAGGCACGCCCGAACATATTTCATCGATCCGGATGGTGATGGGGGCCGCGGAGAAGTTTCCGCGCCTGGGACAGGCCTTCTACGAAGCCGGTCCCTGCCAGGGCATCGCCCGCCTCAGTGCCTATTTCGATCGGCAGGTCGAGGCCGGCCGACTCTCCATCGAGGATACCGGCATCGCCGCACAGCATCTCCTCGATCTCTGCGTCTCCGGCATCCTGCGCCGCATGCTCTTTTCCGTCGGAGAACCGCCAACGGAGGCCGAGATTCAGAAGAATGTGGAAAATGCACTCCGGGTATTCTTCGCGGCCTATGGGCCGAAAGATCCGTCTAGTGATCCGTCTGCAGGGCCTCGGCTACGCGCGCTTTGAGCACGTCCGGCTGCCGCAGGATCAGGGCGCCGCGCGTACGCTCGATCAGCCCTTCCTGGGTCAGCATGGTGAATTCCCGCGTGATCTGCTCGCGGCGACAGCCGATACGGGCCGCCACGATATGGTGGAAGGGCGGAGGCGTGATGACCCGCTCCCCCGACCGATCCTGCCGGGGCGTCGAGAGGCGCAGCAGTTCCGAATAGAGCCGGTGCCGGAGATCGAGCACCGTCTGCTCCATGAAACGGGCGTTCAACTCGCGGATGCGAGAGGCCATGAGGCAGAAAAGCCGCTCGGCAACGGGCTGATGCGAGAAGAGAAGCTCCTTGAAGACGGAAGCCGGCATCACGCAGGCCTCGCCACGGGTGAGCGCCGTCACATTGGCGGAACGCGGCACGCCATCGAGCGCGGCCAGCTCCCCGAACAAGTCACCAGGCTTCATCTCATAGAGGATGACCTCCTTGCCCGAGGCCGTCCGCATGAGGACCCGGACTTCGCCTGAGAGGAGGAAATAGACGTCCGTCGAGGGCTCGTCGAAGTCGACCAGGACCTCCTCGGGATCGAACCGGCGCCAATTGGCCCGCGACTCGAAACGCTCAAGGTCGATATCCAATCCCTTGAACAGCTTAATCCCGGCGAGCCGCGCCATCGGTCTTCTCCCCCTGAATGCTATCCTTGGCTATAGCATAAATTTTCCATAGCCAGTATGGTCCTATCGCCTATCCCTTTCTCAGCCCTCAGCGATTTTGTCACTGGCGATTCAGGCTAGGCTTCGCGGGCGACCGGAAGCATCCTCGCCTGCCCCCTGAGACCTCCAGGGACCTTGCCAGCGCCGCCATCCCACGCCAAAAGGCGGCATGCTTCACGTCAACGACCTGACCTACCGCATCGGCGACCGGCTGATCCTCGACCACGCCTCCTTCAACCTGCCCACCGGCGCGAAGGTGGGGCTCGTCGGGCGCAACGGCGCGGGCAAGACCACCTTGTTCAAGATCATCCAGGGGGAGCTTGCCACCGAGAGCGGCAGCGTCACCCTCCCCCGCGGCATGAAGATCGGCGCCGTGGCCCAGGAGGCGCCGGGCGGTCCTGAGACCCTGATCGAGGTGGTGCTCGCCGCCGACAAGGAGCGCTCTGCCCTCATGGCCGAGGCCGAGGCGGCGGACGGCATCCGCCGGGCGGAGATCGAGACGCGCCTCACCGATATCGGTGCCCATTCCGCGCCTGCGCGGGCGGCCGCGATCCTGCACGGCCTCGGCTTCGATGCGGAGGCGCAGAACAGGCCCTGCTCGGATTTCTCGGGCGGCTGGCGCATGCGCGTAGCGCTCGCTGCCGTGCTCTTCACCGAACCGGACCTGCTGCTTCTCGACGAGCCGACCAACTACCTCGACCTCGAGGGCACGCTCTGGCTCTACGATTACCTCGGACGCTACCCACATACGGTGCTGGTCATCAGCCACGATCGGGAGCTCCTCGACGCCTGCGTCAATCACATCCTCCATCTCGACCGGGGCAAGCTCACGATCTATCGCGGCGGCTACACCTCGTTCGCCAAGCAATATGCGGAAAAGCGCGAGCTGACTGCCAAGATGGCGGCGAAGCAGGAGGCCGAACGCAAGCATCTCCAGGCCTTCGTCGACCGCTTCAAGGCCAAGGCCTCGAAGGCCAGGCAGGCGCAATCCCGCGTCAAGCGGCTCGCCAAGCTGGAGCCCATCGCCACCATCGTGGAAGACGATGTGCTGCCCTTCAACCTGCCGGGGCCGGAGCGCCCCTCTGCGCCGCCGCTGATCACGGTCGAGAGCGGTGCCGTCGGCTATGGTGAGCGGATCGTGCTCGATCGCCTCAACCTGACGATCGCGCCGGACGACCGGATCGCGCTGCTCGGCTCTAACGGCAACGGCAAGTCCACCTTCTGCAAGCTCATCGGCGGCAGGCTCGCACCGATGAAGGGCGAGATGCGCACACCCACCCGCATGGATGTCGCCTATTTCGCTCAGCACCAGCTCGACGAGCTGAACCCGAAGGCGACTGCCTACGACCACGTCGCCGAGCGGATGCCGGACACGCCGATCGCCAAGATCCGCGCCCGCACGGCGCAGATCGGCTTTCCGGGCGCGAAGGCCGACACACCGGTCTCCGCGCTGTCAGGCGGCGAGAAGGCGCGCCTGCTGATGGGATTGGCGGCGTTCAACGGCCCTCACCTGCTCATTCTCGACGAGCCCACGAACCACCTCGACATCGACAGCCGCACAGCGCTCATGGAGGCGATCAACGACTATACCGGCGCTGTCATTCTGGTGAGCCACGACCGCTTCCTGATCGAGGCCTGCGCCGACCGGCTCTGGATCGTCGGCAACGGTAGCGTGAAGCCCTTCGACGGCGACATGGACGATTATCGCCAGCTCGTGCTTTCCGGCGATCTCGATCCGCAGAAGCGCCCCGACAAGCCACAGGCGCCCATTGCGTCCAAGGTCGACGAGCGCCGCGCCGCAGCAGAGCGCCGGGTGGCGCTGGCTCCTCTGCGCAAGAAGCTTGAGGCGCTCGAGAGCCGGATGGGGAAGCTCACGGGCGTAATCGGCAAGGTCGATGCGGCGCTTGCCGACGGCACCGCCTTCCAGAAGGATCCGGCCAAGGCGACCGAGCTGTCCAAGATGCGCGCAGAGGCTGCCGCGACCCTGGTCTCCGTCGAGGAGGAATGGCTGATGCTCAGCAGCGAGATCGAGGAAGCGAGCGTTTAGCCCCAGCTGCCGCGAACCAAGGATCCCGACCGTTAGAGCGGCGTTCATCCTCGGAGCCATAGATTGGCGTTCTCGAGAAGGAGAACAAAAATGCTTCGCACGGTATTGGCGACAGCGGTGCTTGCCACTGGAGTAATGTTTGGGGCGCTGCCGGAGGCCCAGGCGCAAAGCCTGGTGCCCTGTGCGCGGGAACACGGGTTCTGCCGCGTCCCCTATCCCACTCGCGTCGTCTATGGCATTCCCGGACGGAGCACAGAGGTCTTCGTGCGGGAACGCGGTATTCCCTGCTCGAACCGGGTCTTCGGCGATCCGGCGCCGGGCGTGCCCAAGCGCTGCGCCTATGTTGCCCGCCGCTATGACCGGGGCGAAAGCTGGCGCGACGACGGCTATTACCGTGGGCCTCCGCCACGCGGATACGAGCGCGGTTACGATCGTGGTTTCAGGGACTACGATGACGGCTATGACCGGCCTGTCCGACGCTACGACGTCTACTGATGGAAGGCACGGGCCGGCGGCCACCCAGCCGCCAAATTGACGACGCGACCGCGTCATCCCAACCCGTACCACCTCCTGTCTACTCCCCCAGGGCGCCGGGTTACCTACTCGGCGTCCATGCAGAATCGGAACAGGAACGTATTCTCGAAGGAGCCTTATGGGGGAGGCTGACAGATGAGGATCCAGATTTCCGCCTGCACCGATAAAGTGTTTTCGGAGGGCCTGCTGCCGATGGCCTATCTGACCGAGAGTTCGGCGCTGGCCGTCAACGACAATGCGGCCCGCTCTCAGACCAAATCGAAAGTTCGCCTGCATTGGAAGCGCATGGGCTGTCTCGCCCAACATGCCGTTAGGTAAATATGGAGTGCGGGACAGCACATCTGGCTGACCATACGTGAGGTAGCTTTTGCTGCCTTTGATGGAGGCCACGATGAACCAAGTCCTGTCCTATTGCACCGCACGGCTCTTCACGCGGGCACTCGTGCCGCTCGCCCCGTTCAAGGCCAGGACGGTCGAACCGGGCAACGACAACGATCCGTTGGCTCCGTTCCCGTGCGTGTGGCGATAAAGAGAAGCTCCGATGTCGCGAACCCGGAACGTGCTCGCCCATGATGGCTGTTACTTACCTCCTTTGGTCATTTGAACGGTCGTGGCTTGGACTGCGACATTCCTCTGCCGTTGACTGCGCCGACCCAGCGCCTGATGGAGAGGACTTTGACCGCTGCTCATGATCTTGAAGAGATCGTCGATCTGTTTGCCATCGGCAGGCCGTCGAGCAACGCCGAACTCTTGCCGGTGAAGATCGCGACCCTTCCTCTCAAGAAAGCAGTCACCCTGGTCATTGAGGATTGGTCCGACGACAAGTTCAGGCAGTTGAGCGCTGTCATTCAACGGCGCTCAGGTCCGGCCATCCGCAACCTCGACGACATCAGACGCCTTTATGATCGTGCGGTCACCGTCACCGGGTGCTGTGCCAAGCGGTCTGTCTGATCCATTTCCTGCAAAAAAACTGTCAGTCATGGCGCCTGCGTCTCGCCTGCGCTATACCGACGCCATGCGGTCAGAACCCTTTGCAATCCATCGCCTCGGTTCCGGAGACATCCAGCTTCTGCGCAAGCTGAATGCTTTGTTCGCCGATGTTTTCGGCGATCCTGTTTCCTATGCATCCAAGCCACCGAGCGACGCCTATCTGGAGAACCTGCTCGCGAAAGAACACGTCGTCGTCCTCGTAGCGCTGGCGGACAACGAGGTTCTGGGCGGGCTCGTGGCCTATGAGCTCGAGAAATTCGAGAAGGCGCGGCGCGAGTTCTATATCTACGATCTCGCCG
The DNA here is from genome assembly GCF_016864375.1 of Microvirga sp. VF16. Classification (GTDB taxonomy): domain Bacteria; phylum Pseudomonadota; class Alphaproteobacteria; order Rhizobiales; family Beijerinckiaceae; genus Microvirga. The sequence goes on from NZ_CP069354.1 coordinate 3,671,401, forward strand.
TCAGAGCCGAGCATCGGCGTCGGCGCATCGCGACCACGCTCATCGAACACGTGCGCGAGATTGCCGCGCACCGCGGCGGCTGGGTCGTCTATGTGCAGGCGGATTACGGCGACGATCCGGCCATCGCACTCTACGAAAAGCTCGGCACCCGCGAGGAGGTGCTGCATTTCGATATCGCGGTCACGCCATCGCCTCGTGGTCCCTCCTAGAGCATCGGACCCAAAAGTGGGTCCACTTTTCACTGACGTGGCCCTTCGGGTCGCTGACGCGGCCCTCTGGGTCCGCACGATGCGCTAGGAGCAGCCGCGTAGACGAGCACAATTCACCCCAAATGCTTTAAGGCTTCACCACCCGATCGAGCCGGTTGTTCACGAAGAAATAGAGCTCGCGTCCACCGGGTTCTGAATAGAGCACCTGAACTTCGCGCTGTCCCTTGCCGCTCTCGCCGACGAGCACATCCGTGGCGGGCTTGCCTTTCAGACGCACAAGATCGCATTCCGTGATGCCGGGCTCGATGGCGGAAGCTGTACCCAAGGCGGTTCCGGTGCAGCGGCCGTCCGGCCCGAGAACCGGTCCTTCGATGACCGGCCCCAATGAGGCTGTGGGCGCAGGAGCCGTCGCAACTGCGGCGGAAGGCAGCGTGCTGCTCGTGCTGGTGCAGCCAGCCAAAGCCAACGCCACAAAAGCGACGCCCGAGAGAACTTTTGTACGCATCACCATCAATCCCTGTTGTCGGCCGCCCTCGCCTGCAGAGCCTCCTCGAAGAGCCGCTGCACATCGGCCTTGAAAGCCTGCCGTGACGCCTGTCGCGAATAGAACATGTGGCCGCCTTCGTAAACACTCAAAGCCACACGCTTCTGCGGGCCGAGTTCGGGAAGCTGGTTCAGGAGAAGTTGGGAGGCGTAATACGGCGTCACCAGATCGGTGAAGCCGTGGGTGACGAGCACGCGCAGCTTGCCGTCGAGAGAGAGGGCCTGACGCAACTCGTCGAGGTTTTCGGGACCATTGCGTCCCCCACCCCAGCGCCATGCACCGTTGATCGATCCATTCAGCAGGTTGTAGCGCCCTTCTGCCTTGTAATTCAGGGTATGAGTCAGATGCTGGATGATCGCGCTCGACAGGGGCGCTGTCATCGCATCGAGCACCGGATCCTCGAAGCGCGAAGACTGGGATGTGGGATTGGGATCGGCGATGGCGACATTGGTATCATAGGCGCTGACGATCTCGGACGAAGCACGCCGCAGCTCCCGCTGGATCGTGCGCATGTCGATGCGCCCGGCGAGGCGGCGCGTCAGCTCGGGATCGAGCCCGCTCAATTCCGCCACGCGCCGGCTGATCCGATCGACCGCCTCCTTGTCCTGCAAACCTCGCATGAGATCGACAAGATACTCGCTTGATGCGTAAGCCTCCGCTTCCTTGAGGGCATCGCGCGATACCGGCCCGGTGCGCGAGAGTTTTGCAGCAGCAAGGGACGGCAGCAGCGCCGCGTTGGTCCAGGGCGCCCCCGCGGCTCCCTGCTCCAGCCAATCGAAATCGAAGACTGGCGAGACGAGAACGAGACCGCTGAAGCCGATGCCCTGATCGCTCTGCAGCTTCTGCGCCAAGAGCGGCCCACGGAAGCCGCCATAGCTCTCGCCGACGAAGAATTTCGGCGAATTGAGACGGTTCTTCTCCTTCAGCCAGCGCATGACGAAGGCAGCGAGTCCGTCGATATCTCCTCCAACGGAATAGAACCGCTCCCGCACCTGATCGCCGCCGATCACGCGGCTGTAGCCGGTGCCGGGCGGATCGATGAAGACGAGATCCGTGAAGTCGAGCCAGGTTTCGGCATTCGGCACGAGCGCTGGCGGAGCCGAGGGGCTGATCGTCGGTCCATCAAGCGGCAGAAGCCAGGGACCGACCGCAAGAAGATGAAGGTAAGCGGAGGATGCCCCCGGCCCGCCATTCACGGCGAATGTCACCGGCCGCGTCGCCTGATCCGCATCGTCGCGCGTATAGGCGACGAATCCGATCTCGGCCTGGGCCGCGCCCTGCTGATCCGTCAGCGTCAGATGTCCTGCGGTGGCGGTAAATGACAAGGTCCGCCCCGGAAGCTGCAGGCTGTGGCGCGTCACCGATTCCGGCGGCAGCGCCTGCGTCTCCCTGGTCTCTGGACGGGGCCGGCGCGCCTCCTGTTGCTGGGACTGCTGCTCCCGATTACCCGCCTGCTCCTGTGCCCCAACCCCAAGGGGCATCACGAGAGACAGGACAAGGGCAGCATAGAGAGGAAGACGCATCGCTCGGGTCATCAGGAAATCCTTTTGGCTTTCCTGAAACTGGAGAGCATCCCTCCCGTTGCAAGTTCCGAGGCGATGAAGTCTTCGTGTTCGGGCGCTAAGCAGGCGCTATCCTATCGATGACTTGGAGTCTGTGCGTCCTGCCCATGTTGAAAGAAAACTCTGGCATCGTCGCGGAAGGCCCTTCGCGATACTTCTCGCGTATAGAACAAGTGGTTGCCGCCATAAAGCTTGAAGTCCAACCGGCTCGTCTCTCTTACCTCTATCTGCGCTGCAAGCATCTTTGTTGCAAAGTATGGTGTTGTCAGATCGCTTGTACCGTGGGCGATGAGAACCCTCATCCCCCTGTCGGCGTTAAGCGCTTGCTCAAGACTTGAGAGCGACTCGACACCATAACGCCCGTTGTTCCATATCCAGGCTCGGTTTAATTCAAGATCTATAACCTTATATTTCTCGCTTGTCTGAAATTTCATCATGTTCTTGAAGTATACATCCATTTCTCCAGAAATAATACGGGTCAAATACTCAAGATCATGATCCTCTGAATACTCAACCGTTCTCCGCGCTTCATAGACATTGTAGGATCCCAGATTTGGCGCGGGCCATCTCCCTAAATCCCGTAGAAAAGCCTGAATATCAACTTGCCCCTTTGAAAGCCTCGTCGCTTCAGGAGCAATACCTGTCAGCTTTCCAACCTTCTGAGCAATACGATCGATCACCGGCGTATCGTCTACCCCTCGCAACAAATCTGAGATGTATTCGCCTGAAGCATAAGTTTCCGCTTCCTGCAAAAGCTCAGGCGTAAAGGACGAGTTTCGCTCTGCCCATATTGCGGCGAGACTCGGAAGGATCGATGCGCTGACCCACGGATGTCGGATCGCGCGGCCGAATGGCAACAGGTCAAAATCAAGAGCAGGAGAAATGAGAATCAGGCCACTGAAGCCTTTCGGCCTTTCTTTCTGAATTTTGCGCGCCAAGAGCGGCGCGCGAAAGCCGCCATAGCTTGCACCCACGAAATATATTGGGGAATTCTGACGCTCTCTTTCTATCATCCATCGATGGATGAAACTCGCAAGACCGTCGATATCGCCGCCAACGGAATGGTAATGCTGCCGCAACCTCTCACCGCCGGTTACACGGCTGTAGCCCGTGCCGGGCGGGTCGATGAAGACGAGATCCGTAAAATCGAGCCAAGTCTCTGCATTTGGTTGCAGTGTCGAAAGACTGGTCGAGGTGCGTGCCCCTCCCAAGGAGGTCCGCCATGGACCGATTGCCAACAAGTTCAGATAAGCAGAGGACGCGCCAGGGCCGCCATTCACGATAAAGGCAACGGGACGCGTGGCTGGATCAGAGCCGTCTTTGGTGTAGGCAACATAGGTGATTTCAGCACGCGGGAAGCCTCGAGGTTCCGTAAAAACGAGATTCTCTGCGGTCGCGGTAAACTTTATTTTCCGGCCCGGAAGGTCGAGTTCATGACGCGTCGTATAGCTTTGAGAAAATGCTGTCCGATTAACGATCGGGCTTCGGTGTTGGGCTTGCGCATTCCCGGCATGCACTAACGTGACAAGCAGGGCAATCTTGAAGAGGCGCAAGATGGGAAACACGGCTGCATTCTCGGCTGAAAAATTATCAACAACAATGAAACTACATTACATAAAAATATTCAAGTCGATTAGGGCTGCGCAACGAACGCACGGAGTTGAGCACCCTCACGCCTTCCGCTGCCAGCGTCCACGCTCGTCCTGCTGCCAGTAGGTCGCGTCGTGGCCGCCCTCCTTCACGGCGCGCCATTGGTCGCGGGCGAAGGCGAGGGCCTGGATGTCGTTGCCGTCGAACAGGATCGCCAGTCGCTCATATGAGGCGATGTCTCCCGGCAGCTCGGCGCCTTCAACCAGAAAGCGGATCGAGGCGCCGTTGGGATTTTCACCTGACAGGGAGATGAGAATCGGCTGATCCGCCGCATGGGCCTCGCGGTCCGTGCCGTGCGGCAGGAAGCTTTCGTCGGTAAAAGTCCATAAGTGATCGTCGAGCGCGGACATGCGCTCTTCCGTCGTCACCTGCACCACCGCGCGCCAGCCCCGCTCCAGGGTCTTTTGCAGGAGCGTGGGCAGCACGGCCTCGAGCGGCTGATGCTGGAGGTGATAGAAAAGGACCTCGGTCATCGATGATCACAATCCCTTGCGACTGCAAAGGGTTGCAGTGCGTGCGAGGTCCTTTTCCACCATCATCCTCAGGCCTCGTAGTGATCGCGCACGAGACGGTCGAGAAGGCGCACGCCCCAGCCGGAGCTCCAGCCCTTGTTGATCTCGGTCGCCGGCGAGCCCATGGCGGTGCCGGCAATGTCGAGATGGGCCCAGGGCACGTCGTTGACGAAGCGCTGGAGCAATGCCGCGGCCGTGCTCGAACCGCCGAAGCGGCCCGCCGAGTTCTTCATGTCGGCGAACTTGGATTCGATCATCTTGTCGAATTCCGGCCCCAGCGGCATGCGCCACACGCGTTCGCCCGTCGCCTTGCCGGCTGCCGTCAGGCGCTCCGCCAGTTCGTCGTTGTTCGAGAACAGACCCGCATATTCCTGAGCGAGCGCCACGAGGATCGCACCGGTCAGGGTCGCCAGATCGATCATGAACTTCGGCTTGAAGCGGTCCTGCACGTACCAGAGCACATCCGCCAGTACGAGGCGACCTTCGGCATCCGTGTTGATGATCTCGATGGTCTGGCCGGACATGGTGGTGACGATGTCGCCTGGGCGCTGGGCGTTGCCGTCCGGCATGTTCTCGACGAGGCCGATGGCGCCGACCACATTGGCCTTCGCCTTGCGGCTCGCGAGCGCATGCATGAGGCCGACGACGCAGGCTGCGCCCGCCATGTCGCCCTTCATGTCCTCCATGCCGGCACCCGGCTTGATCGAGATGCCGCCGGAATCGAACACCACGCCCTTGCCGATGAAGGCGATGGGCTTGTCGCTGGCCTTGCTGCCGTTCCAGCGCATGATGGCGACCCGGCCGCCGCGTACGGAACCCTGCGCCACGCCGAGAAGCGCATGCATGCCGAGCTTACGCATGGCCTTGTCGTCGAGGATCTCGACCTCGACGCCCAGTTTGGTGAGGGCCTGGGCGCGGGCGGCGAATTCCTGCGGACCGAGGACATTCGGCGGCTCATTGACGAGGTCGCGGGCCATGATGACGCCCTGTTGGACGCCCTCGCGAGCCTTGTAGATCTTCTTGACCGCCGCGGGATCCGCTACATTGAGGACGAGGCGGCCGTCATTCCTGGCGCCGTTGTCCTCCTTCTTGGTCTTGTAGCGGTCGAAGCTGTAGCGGCGCAGCTGAGCGCCCAGCGCGATATCGGCAACCGCATCCGGCGAGACTTCGATCTCGGGCAGATCCAGCACCACCGTCGCAAGCTTTCCGTTCACCTTTCCGGCGATCAGGCCACCCAACTGAGCGAAATCGAGATTGGCCCGGTCCTTCTCTCCGCCTGTGCCGATCACGATCAGTTTATCGACCGGCAGGCCGGCGGGAACGACGATGGACATGGCGGATTTCGCCTTGCCCTTGAAATTCTCGGCGGCCGCAGCCTTGGCGATGAGATCGACGGACTTCGGGCCCAGCTGCTTGGCAACCGCGGCCGTGGGCTTGAGATTCTCTCCAACGAAGACGATGAGATCGCCGGATTCGACCTTGCCGTGGGCCTGAAAGTCGATCTTGAAGCTGTCGGCCATGAAATCCTCTTTGTTTTGATGCACATCGCCGGTCTTCGAGCCGGCTGCGACGCTGACGATTGGGACATATATCATATGGCGGGTTAAGGCACGGGGAAGCTGCCGTGAAATCGGCGCAATCTCGGGCTGTTGAAAACAGCCGTCTTGCCTGAGATCATGTGACACGATACCCAGGGCTCCACCGCCCGGGGGCGAAGGGCTTTATGACACTTCTCGAACGCTACATCCTCAAAAACACTTTCAATGCCTTCGCCGCATGCCTCGTCGCGCTGACGGGCGTGATCTGGATCACGCAGGCCCTGCGCGAACTCGACCTGCTGACCGGCAAGGGGCAGACTCTGATGATCTTCCTCACGGTGACGGGCCTGTCCCTGCCCGCCCTGATCAACGTCATCGCGCCGGTCGCCCTGTTTCTCGCCACGCTCTACACCCTCAACAAGCTGAACGGCGATTCCGAGCTGATCGTCATGAGCGCCGGCGGCATGCCGCCGCAGCGTCTTCTGCGGCCCTTCTTGGCCCTGGCCACCTTCGTCTGCGCCGTCGTGGCCATCATCTCGATCTATCTCATGCCCGCAAGCTTCCAGGAGCTGCGCCAGCTGTTCACGAAGATCAGGGCCGATTTCGTGGGCACCATGGCCAAGGAAGGGCAGTTCATCACCCTGGAGAGCGGCATCACCTTCCATTACCGGGAACGCTCGGGAGATGCCCTCCTCGGAATCTTCATGGAAGACCTCCGGGAGAAGGACAAAGCCATCGTCTATCTCGCCGAACGCGGCCAGACCGTCGAGCAGGGCGGAAACGCCTATCTCGTGCTCCAGAAGGGCAGCGTTCAGCGGAAGGAACCGAGCAGCCGCGATTCGTCGATCGTGGCCTTCGAGCGCTATGCGGTCGACCTGTCCGCCTTCAACAAGGAAGGCGGGGAGGTCATCTACAAGCCGCGCGAGCGGAGCACCACTCAGCTCTTCTTCCCGGATAAAAACGAACCGCTCTATCAGGAGCAGCGGGGTCGCTTCCGGGCCGAGTTGCACGATCGCCTGTCGTCCTGGCTCTACCCGCTCGCCATGATGGTCATTGCCTTCGCTGCCCTAGGCGAAGCCCGGACGACCCGGCAGGGCCGCGGCCTCGCCATCGCCGGTGCGGTCGTTGCGATCGTGCTCTTGAGAATTCTCGGCTTTGCCGCATCGAGCGCTGTCGCACGGACGCCTCTGGCGGTGGTTGCGATCTACGGTGTGCCCTTGGCAGGGATTCTCGTCAGTCTGCTGCTCATCTTCAAGGGACCGGCCATGCGGTCGGCACAAGCCCGGTTGCATGCGGCCATCCGCAATCTGCTAACGTCGCGCTCTCCCGCACCTCAGAAGGCCTGACCATGCTGATCGGCCGCACCCTCGGGTTCTATTTCTCGCGACAGTTTATTAAGACTATTTTCCTGGTCTTCGCAACTGTCTTCACTCTCGTCTATACCCTGGACTTCGTGGAACTCATGCGGCGGGCCGGTGATGCGCCGGCCGCAACGACCGGGGTGATCGCCCAGCTCGCCCTGTTCCGCACACCGGCCATCGCCGAGCAGGTCATGCCTTTCGCCGTGCTGTTCGGCAGCATGGCCGCCCTCCTCCAGCTCAGCCGCAAGCTCGAACTGGTGGTAGCGCGGGCGGCCGGCATTTCCGCGTGGCAATTCCTGCAGCCGGGGATTCTGATCGCCCTGTTGATCGGCGTCGTGTCCGTGACCGTCTACAACCCGGTCTCGGCCGTCCTCAAACAGCGCGCATCTGCCTTGGAGACGCAGATTTTCTCCCGGGCCGTTCAGACCAGGGAGAAGCCGATCTGGATCCGCCAGAGGAGCCAGGACGGACAGGCCATCTTCCGAGCGAATGGCTCAGCCACCGACTCGGCGACCCTTTACGGGGTCACCGTCTATGCCTTCGATCATGCGGGAACCTTCACTCACCGTGTCGAGTCCAGGGAGGCGACCCTGCATGAGGGCTTCTGGGAGCTGAAGGATGCTCGAATCCTCTCGGCTACCGAGGAGCCTCAGGCCCATGACCGCTATCTGATCGCCTCAAGTCTGCAGCCCTCGCAGGTTCGACAGAGCTTCATCGACCCCGATGCAGTCCCGTTCTGGGACCTCAAGGATACCATCGATCGCATGGAGAAGGCGGATATCAACACCACCACCTATCGGCTCCATTACGACCTGCTTCTGGCCCGTCCTCTGCTGTTCATCGCCATGGTTTTCGTGGCCGCATCCGTATCGTTAAGATTCTTTCGATTTGGCGGTGTAGCGATGATGGTTCTGGGTGGCGTCGCGGCTGGCTTCGTGCTTTATGTCGCCACGGAGCTTATGGCGGAGCTTGGCGCCTCCGGAATCATCAGTTCCCTTGTTGCGGCCTGGTTCCCGGCTGTAGTAGGCAGTCTCTTAGGGACCTTGGCGTTATTGCACCAAGAGGACGGCTGACCGGCCTCAATAAGAAGGTTTGCGAAGGAGTGGGGATGCGGCGGCTTAAGACAACGATCGCAACGTCTGCGGTCGCAGCGGCTCTGTTCTATGCCGCTGGGTCTATGCCTGCGCTTGCCCAGGCAACCCTGAACGAGGCCATCGCAGGGCGCGCCCAGTCGGGATCGGGCCAGGACCGCCTCCTCGTCGACGCCAAGGAAATCATCTACGACAACGACAAGAACACGATTTCCGCCTCCGGCGACGTCCAGATGAACTACCAGGGCCGGACGCTTCAGGCCGACCGGGTCACCTACGACCGCAACACCGGCCGCGTCTTCGCCGAAGGCAATGCCCGCCTGACGGATGCCAGCGGAACCGTCGCCACGGGCGACCGATTCGAGCTGACGGACGACTTCAAGAACGGTTTTATCGATTCCTTGAGGGTGGTTCAGACCACTGTCGAGCAGGGCCGCCCCCTCACGACCCGATTTTCCGCTCCGCGCGCCGAGCGCGCCGAGGGCGAAACCACGGTTTTCGAGCGCGGCACCTATACCGCCTGCGAACCCTGTAAGGACAATCCGGAACGGCCCCCGCTGTGGCAGGTCAAGGCCGCCAAGATCATCCACAACAACAGCGAGCGGACGATCTATTACGAGGATGCGACCCTCGAGCTCCTCGGCATTCCAGTCGCCTACCTGCCCTATTTCTGGACCCCCGATCCGACGGTCAAGCGCAAGACGGGCTTCCTGTCGCCGCGTTATGTCTATTCCACCTCGATCGGCTACGGCGTCTCCGTCCCGTTCTTCTGGGCGATTGCACCGAATTACGATCTGACGATCAGCCCGACCTTCCTGAGCCGGCAGGGCCTCCTGGCGCAAGCTGAATGGCGCCACCGGCTCGAGACCGGCGTCTACACCGTCCGGGCGGCCGGCATCTCGCAGCAGGAGCCCGAAGCCTTCCTCCAGCCCCCCTTTGGGGCCGGCAATCGCGACTTCCGCGGCTCGCTCGAGACGACCGGTCTCTTCTACATCAATCAGAATTGGCGCTGGGGCTGGGACATCGCCCTGCTCTCGGACAAGTGGTTCCTGTCGAACTACAAGATCCGCAGCGAAAGCCTGAGCGCGTACTACATCAAGGAATCAATCTCGACCCTGTATCTCCAGGGCCAGGGGGATCGCTCCTTCTTCGACGTGCGGGGCTATTATTTCCAAACCCTGTCGAGCAACGAGTGGCAGAAGCAGCAGCCGGTCGTCGCTCCGGTCCTCGACTACAACAAGCGCTTCACCCCTTCGACCATCGGCGGCGAGTTCGCCCTCGACGTGAACGTGACGAGCCTCTCGCGCCAGGCCGCCCAGTACGATCCGCTGTCGGTCGCCAACACGACCTATTTCGGCGTGGCTCAGACCTGCATCGTCTTCGACCCAGCATCCTGCCTCGTCCGCGGAATCAGCGGTTCAACCTCCCGCGCGTCGGTCACCGCGTCCTGGCGTCGTGAGTTTGTCGATCCGATCGGACAGGTCTGGACACCGTTTGCCTATGTCCGGGCCGACAATTTCTGGATTTCCCCGGATTTCAACGGGTATCAGAACGCTCAACTCAGCAACTTCATCGACGCGGACGACGATTATCTCTTCCGCGCCATGCCGGCCGTCGGCGTCGAGTACCGCTATCCCTTCATCGCCAACCTCGGAACCTCCGGCAAGCAGATCCTCGAGCCGATCGCGCAGGTGATCGCCCGTCCGAGCGAAACCCGGGTCGGCAGCCTCCCCAACGAGGATGCCCAGAGCCTTGTCTTCGACGACACCTCCCTGTTCGACTGGGACAAGTTCTCCGGCTATGACAGGGTCGAGGGCGGCGTTCGCGCTAACCTCGGCGTCCAGTACACCGTGACGGGCGCCGACGATTTCTACGCCAACGTGCTGTTCGGTCAGTCTTACCAGATCGCAGGCCTCAACTCGTTCCGGGAGCCTGACCTCGCCAACGTGGGGCTGGACTCAGGCCTTGATTCACGCGCCTCCGACTATGTTGGCCGCTTCCAGATCTCCCCGAACGCGAACTTCGCTGTCGTGACCCGTGCGCGCTTCGACCAGGAAGACTTCGACGTCAACCGGATCGAAGCCGGCTTCAGGGCGAATTTCAATCCGTACCTGCCGGTATCGACCTCGCTGACCTATGCCAACTATGCTGCTCAGCCCGCCATCGGCTTCCCGTTGCGTCGCGAGGGCCTGCTCGGCTCCGCCCGGTGGGACATTTCGCCAAATTGGTATGTGACGGGCTCGGTCCTTCTCGATCTTGACCGCTACCTCCTGGTGCGCCAGCAACAAGCCATCAATCCGGCAGCGGTTATCGACCAGAACGACAACGTCGCTTATGTCAGCGGCATGTCGCTCGGCCTGGGCTATATCGACGAGTGCACGACCTTCTCGATCAGTTACAGCGTGACCCCGCGCGAAGTGGTGCGGAACTCGGGCGAAAAGAACCAGAACCACACCATTGCCTTCAGCCTCGAGTTCCGGTCTCTCGGCGAAGTGGGATATACTCAGAATCTCAGCGGCACTGACGATGAATGATGGGGCAGAGGCCCGGTGTCAGGTTTGAACCAGCACCCTCTCCTGCTTACCCAAGGTGATCCGGCTGGGATCGGGCCGGAACTGAGCCTGATGGCATGGCTTAAACGGGATCGAGCCGCCTTGCCACCCTTCGCCATTGTCGGCGATCCTGATCATCTCGCTCGGGTCGCCGACGCATTCGGATGGACAATTCCCATCGCGTCCGTCGAGCCGCGGCAGATCCTGCCGACCTTTGCAAACGCTCTCCCCGTTGTTCCGCTGAGCGTCTCGGTTTCCGCTGAGCCGGGGAAGCCCGACGCGGCCTATGCGCCGTCCGTGATCGAATCCATCGAGACGGCGGTACGGCTCGTCCGCGCGGGCGCAGCGGCAGCTGTCGTGACCAATCCCATCGCCAAACACGTACTCTATGAGGCGGGCTTCCGGTATCCGGGGCATACGGAGTTTCTCGCTGCACTCGCTGCGCAAGGCGGGAAGGAAATATACCATCCGGTGATGATGCTCTGGAGTGAGCAACTCGCCGTGGTCCCCGTCACGGTCCATATTCCCCTCTCGGATGTTCCTTCATCCCTGACGACGGACCTGATCGTCCTCACAGGACGCATCGTCGCCCGGGAGTTGCGGGAGCGGTTCGGCATCGCCAACCCAAGGCTCGCCCTCGCGGGTCTCAATCCTCACGCCGGAGAAAACGGTGCGATGGGAGCGGAAGACGGGCGCGTTATCGTCCCGGCCATCGATATCCTACGCGCCGACGGCATCGACGTGGCAGGTCCCCTGCCGGCGGACACCATGTTCCACGCCCGCGCGAGGAGCCGCTACGATGCGGCGCTTGCCATGTATCACGATCAGGCCCTCGTCCCGATCAAGACCATCGCCTTCGACGAGGCGGTTAACGTGACCCTAGGGCTCCCCTTCGTCCGCACCTCGCCCGATCACGGCACGGCCTTCGACATCGCCGGCAAGGGCATCGCCCGGCCCGACAGCCTGATGGCCGCCCTCAAGCTCGCCGCCCGCTTAGGTGGCCCATGAGCCAGATCGACGATCTTCCTCCTTTACGCGAGGTGGTCCGCACGCACGGGCTGATGGCCAAGAAGTCGCTTGGTCAGAACTTCCTCTTCGACCTCAACCTCACCAGCCGCATCGCCCGCTCCGCAGGACCGCTGGAAGAGACCACGGTCATCGAGGTCGGCCCAGGCCCCGGCGGCCTGACCCGGGCGATCCTGGCGGCCGGCGCCAGGAAGCTCATTGCCGTCGAACGCGATACCCGCTGCCTGCCCGCCTTGGCCGAGATCGCCGAGCGCTATCCGGGCCGGCTCGATGTAATCGAAGCCGATGCGCTGGAATTCGACCCGCGGCCCCTGGTCGGCGACGGGCCTGTGCGGATCATCGCCAACCTCCCCTACAATGTCGGGACGGCCTTATTGACCGGCTGGCTCACCGGAGACGCATGGCCGCCCTGGTGGGCTTCGCTCACGCTCATGTTCCAGCGGGAGGTGGCCGAGCGTATCGTCGCGGACGAGAGCGACCCGAAGAACTATGGCAGGCTTGGCGTTCTCTGCGGCTGGCGGACGGAAGCGCGCATCCTCTTCGACGTGCCACCCTCCGCCTTCGTGCCGCCCCCAAAGATCACGTCGAGCGTGGTTCATCTGACCCCACGGACCAACCCGCTGCCCTGCCGCATCGGCGCGCTGGAAGCCGTCACCCGCGCCGCCTTTGGGCAACGCCGCAAGATGCTGCGCCAGAGCCTGAAATCCATTGCTCCCGACCCGACCGCGATCATCAGGGCAGCCGACCTTGAGGAAACGATCCGCGCCGAGAATATCCCGGTCGAAGGTTATGTGGCGCTCGCCAATGCCTTCGATGCCATGAGACCTCCACGGGGCTGAGCGCCGTCTCATCGCTCGCCCTATCGCCATCGCCGCCTATATGAAGCCCCTGGATCGGCGCGGGGCTCCTCTTCATGAGACCTTAACTGCGCCTCTTCCATGATCGGATTTATATATGCGGCCCTGATGGCTGCGAGAGGAGGAAGCGGGCATGTCGCAGCCGCGCAAGACAATCGGGCTTCTGTTCGGAGGGCGCTCTGCGGAGCATGAGGTCTCGAAGCTGTCGGCGGCCAATGTTCTGCGTGCCCTCGATCCGGACCGCTACGACATCATCCCCATCGGCATCGGCCGGGACGGACGCTGGCTTCTCTGCGAGAACGGCAATGGCGGCGGAAGGGGGACTCAATCCCTGGAGATCCCGGAGGGAGCGCCGCAGGTTGCCCTGCTTCCCGGTGGCGCGGGCGAGACGATCGTGCTGAATGGTGGCGCGCCGCCACGTTCCCTGCGCCTCGACGCGGTCGTTCCGGTGCTGCACGGGCCGAACGGCGAGGATGGTACGGTTCAGGGCCTTCTCGAACTCGCCAATGTTCCTTACGTCGGCTCCGGCGTGATGGGCTCGGCGGCCGGCATGGACAAGGACATCGCCAAGCGCCTGCTGCGCGACAGCGGCCTGCCGGTCGTTCCCTTTCTGACGCTGACGCCGCGCACCTGTGTCGACTACCGGGCAGCCGTGGACGCACTCGGCACGCCCGATCTCTTCGTCAAGCCGGCCAATATGGGCTCATCCGTCGGCGTGTCCCGCGCCTCGTCCGCAGCAGAATTCGATAAGGCCTGCGAGCAGGCCTTCCGCTATGACGCCAAGGTGCTCGTGGAGCGCAGCGTCACGGGTGCTCGCGAGATCGAATGCTCGGTGCTGGAGGATGCCGCGGGCGAAGTCCGGGCGTCTCCGCTGGGCGAGATCGTGCCCGCCGACAGCCACGGTTTCTACAGCTACGACGCCAAGTATATCGACGCCGATGGCGCCCTCCTGCGCATCCCGGCGGAACTCTCATCGACCCAGGCACGCCGCATCCAGGAACTCGCTGTCGAGACCTTCAAGACTCTCGCCTGCGAGGCCTTGGCCCGTGTCGACTTCTTCCTGGATCCGAAGAACGACGACGGCCTTTTCGTCAACGAGGTGAACACCCTGCCAGGCTTCACGGCGATCAGCATGTATCCCAAGCTCTGGGAGGCCGGCGGCCTGCCTCAGAGCGAATTGATGGAAGTGCTGATCGGCCATGCCATCGCGCGCCACGAGCGCAGAAACGCGCTCGCTCTGGTGTGAGCAGGGCCAGAGCATTTTTCGGCGAAGTGGATCCGGTTCGCCGACAAAAAATGCGGCAAGGCAAAGAAGAGATGATTCCACGTCAGTGGAAACAGCTCTAGTCGATCTTTTCCGCCAGCAATCCTTCGACGAAGTCCGAGAGACCGACGAGGCGATCGCGCTTCAGGCGCTCGGCGGCCTGGATGGCTTTGAGGCTCTCGAAAGACCTGCCGAGATCCTCGTTGACGATCACGTAGTCATACTCGACCCAGCGCTCCATCTCGACGCGGGCATTGGCGAGACGCTTGGCGATGACCTCGGGCGCGTCCTCGGCCCGCCGTTCCAGCCGCGCCTTCAACTCCTTGAAACTCGGCGGCAAGACGAACACGGTCACCACATCGTCGGGCAGCTTCTGCCGCACCTGGCGAGTGCCCTGGTAGTCGATGTCGAAGACCATGTCCTGGCCGGCGGCCAGCGTCTTCTCCACGGGCTTGCGCGGCGTGCCGTAGAAATTGCCGTGCACCTCGGCCCATTCCAGGAGTTCGTCGCGATCGCGCATCGCCTTGAACTCTTCCACATCGATGAAGTGATAGTGCTTGCCCTCGATCTCGGAGGGGCGCTTCGGACGCGTCGTAACGGAAACCGAGAGAACACCGGCCCGCTCTTCCACGAGGCTGCGGGTGAGCGTGGTTTTTCCCGCACCGGATGGCGAGGACAGAATGAGGATGAGGCCGCGCCGACCGACTGGAGACTTCGAATCTGGGCTCACCGCATCACTCCACGTTCTGAACCTGCTCGCGGAATTGCTCGATCACGGCCTTCAATTCAAGCCCGATCCGCGAGAGAGACACATCATTGGCCTTTGCACACAGGGTATTCGCCTCGCGGCCGAATTCCTGGGCCAGGAAATCGAGCCGCCGGCCGACAGATCCACCCTCCTGCAGGAGCCCCCGGGCAGCGTCCACATGGGCGCGCAGCCGATCGAGCTCCTCACGAATGTCGGCCCGGGCGGCGATAAGCACCGCCTCCTGATGCAGGCGGGCCGGATCGAGTGTCGCCTTGGCCTCGAATAGCTCGGCAATCTGCGCTTCCAGCCGAGCCCGGATGGCTTCGGGCTGGCGCGCCGGTGCCGCCTCTGCGTCATCGACGAGACGCGAAATGATATCGAGCTGCTGTCCGAGAACGGTGGCGAGCGCCTGACCTTCCTTCAGCCGCGCCGCCTTGAGGGATTCGATCAGCGTGCCGATTCCCGCTCTGAGGGCCACCATGAGCTCCTCGTCCTGGGCCGGATCGGCGGCATCGTCATCGAGCTCGACTACGCCGCGCACGGACAGCAGACCGTCGAGAGAAGCCGGTTGCACATTGGCAGGAAGGCTCAGGCCACCGATGGCTGAAAGCAGCGATTGCAGCACGTCCTGATTTACACGCAGCTTGGGTACGGATGATGCCTTGCTGAGCGACAGGTTGAGCTGGCCCTGGCCGCGGGTCAGCGCTTTGAGGATCTGCCCTCTCGCCTCCTCGCCAATGGCATCGAGACCAGAGGGAGTCCGAACGCGCACCTCGAGCCCGCGTCCGTTCACTGTCTTGAGTTCCCAGGCCCATTGATAGGAACCGGTGACGCCGGCCTCGCGGGCAAAGCCGGTCATGCTCGCAATGGACATGCGTTAACCTCGAACGGAATGAAAAATCGGCGCGACCATAATGCGCGCCGATCCAAGAGTCGATTACAGGGATTTAGGATCTGCCCCCGTAGCTTAAGGCTGCCGGAGAGGCGGAACGTTCTTCGGATTGTTCAGGTCGAAGGTCTTGTTCTTGAGCGGATCCTTGTCGGTCCCCTCGCTCGCATCGAAGCCACGCCCCAGCCGTCCCCCGGAAGCGGGCAACGCATTTGCGGTGCCACGCAGTGCGGGGGCCACACCCGGAGGCAGATTCGTCTGATCGGCATCGGGCACCACCCGGTCCACATCGTTGGCATCGGGAGCCGGACGGCTCTTCTCGATCTGCCGCCAACGGGTCACGTTGCGCTGATGCTGCTCGTAGCTCTCGGCGAAGGCATGACCTCCGGAACCGTCGGCGACGAAGTAGAGATCCTTGGTGCGCGAGGGATTGGCTACCGCCTCGAGAGCCGCGCGGCCCGGATTGGCAATGGGGCCGGGCGGCAGGCCCTCGACCACATAGGTGTTGTAGGGGGTCGCCGCCTCGATCTCGCTGCGCAGGATGCCACGGCCCAGCGTGCCCTTACCACCGACAAGCCCGTAGACGATGGTGGGGTCGGATTGGAGCTTCATGCGCTTCATCAGGCGATTGATGAAGACGCCGGCGACACGGGTGCGCTCGTCCGCACGGCCCGTTTCCTTTTCCACGATGGAAGCCAGGATCACGAGCTCCTGCGGCGACTTGATCGGCAGTTCGCTGGTGCGGCGCTGCCAGATCTGCTCAATGGCCTGACGCTGGGCAGTCTGCATGGTGCTGATGATCTGCTGGCGGGTGGTGCCGCGCTCGAACTTGTAGGTATCGGGCAGAAGCGAACCCTCGCGCGGCGTCTCGATGACGTCGCCGGTGAGGATCTCATGCTCGTAGAGACGGCCAACGATCTGTTCGCTGGTCAGCCCTTCGGGAACCGTCACCGTATGCAGAATGGCCTTACCCTGGATGAGAGTATCGATGGCGTCCTCGATGCTGGTGCCGGCCTTGAACTGGAATTCGCCCGCCTTCAGCTGGCCGCGCTGCCGATTGATATGGGCATAGACCTGGAACAACAGCGGCTGATCGATCACGCCCTCATTCTTGAGGATGTTGGCGATCTCGCCCGTGCCGGTGTTGCGGGGGATGACGACGACCTTGTCGCTCTGCAGCGGCCCTTGGGCCGTCACCTCCTGCTGCACCATGGAAAAGCCAAAGATTCCGGCAATCGCCAGGGCGACGAAAAGGGTCAGCAGGCCGCTCAGGAGCGACAGCATGCCCCGGCGGCGGCGGCGAAGCTTCGGTGGCGGGGGCGGCGCCATCGATGGCTTGATAGCCTCGCTCGGGGATCGTGGTGCCAAGCGGGGCTGTGCCGAACCGTGGTCGGTTTCGTCAGTAGGTGGCAAAAGGATCTTTTTCTTTCGTCCGAACATTACGCCGCTTTTCTGGTATCGGCCGGCGGTCCTGCCGGTCCGCCGACACCCTAACAGGGATTATGGCGAAAAGCCGTAACGTGCCGTCGCCAGCTTTAAGATACGCGACGAAGAATGAGCGAAGCGTTAGTGCCGCCGAACCCGAAGGAGTTCGACAGAGCCACGTTGACCTCCTTGCGCTTGGCCTGCTTGGGCACGAGATCGATAGCCGTTTCCACCGACGGATTGTCGAGGTTGATGGTCGGCGGGATGACACCGTCGCGCATGGCCAGGATCGAGAAAATTGCCTCGACGGCGCCCGCTGCACCCAGGAGGTGACCGATCGCCGACTTGGTCGAGGACATGGAGAGCTTGCCCGCTGCATTGCCCATGATGCGCTCGACCGCCTTCAGCTCCAGTTCGTCGCCGAGCGGAGTCGAGGTGCCGTGGGCGTTCACGTAATCGATCTCGGAGACATCGACGGCGGCGCGCTTGAGGGCTGCGGCCATGCAGCGATACGCCCCGTCGCCATCCTCCGACGGCGAGGTGATGTGGTAGGCATCGCCCGACAGACCGTAGCCGATGATTTCGGCATAGATCTTGGCGCCGCGCGCCTTGGCGTGCTCGTATTCTTCCAGCACCACGACGCCGGCGCCCTCGCCCATGACGAAACCGTCGCGGTCCTTGTCATAAGGACGCGAGGCGCGGGTCGGATCGTCGTTGAAATTGGTGGACAGGGCGCGGCAGGCGGCAAAACCTGCGATGGATAGCCGGTTGATCGGCGATTCCGTGCCGCCAGCGACCATGACTTCCGCATCGCCCAAGGCGATGAGACGGGCGGCGTCGCCGATGGCATGGGAGCCCGTGGAGCAAGCCGTCACGACCGCGTGGTTCGGGCCCTTGAGGCCATGCTCGATGGACACGTAGCCGCCGGCCAGATTGATGAGGCGGCCGGGAATGAAGAAGGGCGAAATGCGGCGTGGGCCGCGCTCGATCAGGGTAGCGGAGGCCTCATAGATGCCGCCAATGCCACCGATGCCGGAGCCGATCAGCACGCCGGTCGCGCATTGGTCCTCATAGGACTTGGGCTCCCAGCCGGAATCCCGCAGCGCCATGGTGGAGGCGGCCATCGCATAGACGATGAAGGGATCGACCTTGCGCTGTTCCTTGGGCTCCATCCATTCGTCGGCATTGAAGGTGCCGTTGGAACCGTCGCCGCGCGGGATCTGGCAGGCGATCTGGCAGGCGAGATCATCGACTTGGAAATCGGTGATCTTATTGGCGCCGCTCTGCCCCTCGACGAGGCGGGACCATGTGGCATCGACCCCGCTGCCCAGCGGAGTGACCATGCCAAGACCTGTAACAACTACCCGGCGCATGAATTCCTGCCCTATCGATCAATAAAATTCGGGCGTCGAATGAGTCATCCGACGCCCCTTCAGCGCTTTTAGGCTGCGTTCTTCTCGAGGAAGCGGATGGCGTCGCCAACCGTGACGATGGTCTCAGCCGCGTCGTCCGGGATCTCGACGTTGAACTCTTCCTCGAACGCCATCACCAGCTCGACCGTATCCAGGCTGTCCGCGCCCAGGTCGTCGATGAAGTTGGCATTGTCGGTCACCTTGTCGGCTTCGACGCCGAGGTGCTCGACAACAATCTTCTTCACGCGATCAGCGACGTCACTCATCGTTTTTTCCTCAGTGGCTGCCGCCTCAGGAATTGGGCGGATTAAGAAATCAAATTAGATCAGCTGTTCAGCTGACAACGCTGAAACGGCTACCCTGCGCCGTGCAAAGCCGCATTTTTAAGCGCCGGTCAACCCCTTTGACCTGATCGGGATCATGCTTAACACAAGCTTATCCGGTCTGGCGAGAGGTGAACGGCACCTGCAAACAGATTCCGGAAACGGCGATAAGTTCCTTTAGAACATAGCCATTCCGCCGTTTACGTGCAGGGTCTGGCCCGTCACGTAGGCGGCCTCGGTGGAGGCAAGATAGACGACGGAAGAAGCGATTTCCTCGCCCTGGCCGAGCCTTCCCATCGGGATCGTGCCCAAAATCCCCTCACGCTGCTTCTCGTTCAAAACGTCGGTCATGGGCGACTCGATGAAGCCCGGAGCAACCAGATTGACCGTGATATTGCGACTGGCGACCTCGGCTGCCAGTGCCTTGGTCATGCCGATCAGGCCAGCCTTGGAGGCGGCGTAGTTGCCCTGCCCCGGATTGCCGGTCGAACCCACGACCGAGCCGATATTGACGATACGACCGTAGCGGCGGCGCATCATGTTCTTCACGGCGGCCCGCGACAGGCGGAAGGCGGCGGTGAGGTTCACGGCAATGACCGTATCCCATTCCTCGTCCTTCATGCGCATGAAGAGGTTGTCCTTGGTCACGCCGGCGTTGTTGACCAGGATGTCGAGCCCGTCCATGGCGGCCTCGGCTGCCGGAACGAGAGCCTCGACTGAGTCCTTGTCGGATAGGTTCGCCTCGACCACATGGACCCGCTCGCCCAGGGACGAGGCGAGTTCGTCGAGGGCAGCGCGGCGGGTTCCGGACAGGGTCACAGTCGCGCCCTGGGCGTGGAGCGCGCGGGCGATGGCGCCGCCGATGCCGCCTGTGGCACCGGTGACGAGAGCCTTGCGGCCGGTGAGATCGAACATGCAGAGTTCCTCTTATCCGTTCAGAGAGGCTTTGAACGCCGCAACGTCCTCGGGGGTGCCAATGGCAGTGCCAGACACCCCGGTGGCGATGCGTTTCACGAGTCCGGTCAGGACCTTACCCGACCCAACCTCATAAAATGAATCAACGCCCTGGGCGGCCATGTAGGCCACGCACTCGCGCCAGCGCACGGTGCCGGTGACCTGGCGGACCAGAGCATCGCGGATCGCTGCCGGGTCGGTGATGGCGGCGGCTTCCACATTGGCGACGACCGGAACGACCGGGGCATTGACGGTCACGCCCGCCAGAGCCTCGCGCATGGCGTCGGCGGCCGGCTGCATGAGGGCGCAATGGAAGGGGGCGGATACGGCCAGCATCACGGCACGCTTGGCGCCCTTGGTCTGGGCGATCGCCACGGCCCGCTCCACGGCGGCCTTGTGACCCGAGACCACGACCTGGGCGCCCCCGTTGTCGTTGGCCGCATCGCAAACCTCGCCCTGCGCTGCCTCGCGGGCGACTTCGAGGGCGGCGTCATATTCCAGTCCGAGGAGCGCGGCCATGGCCCCCTGCCCTACCGGAACGGCGTTCTGCATGGCATTGCCGCGGATCCGCAGGAGCCGGGCAGTGTCGGAGATCGAGAGACTGCCGGCAGCAGCGAGCGCCGAATACTCGCCCAAAGAGTGACCGGCGACGAAAGCGGCGTGTTTCTTGAGGTCGAGACCGGCCTCGGCCTCCAGGACCCGGATTGCCGCCAGACTCACAGCCATCAGGGCAGGCTGGGTGTTGGCGGTGAGCGTCAGTTCCTCCGCCGGCCCCTCCCACATGATTGTGGAGAGCTTCTGGGAGAGAGCCTCGTCCACCTCGTCGAACACGGCCTTGGCCTGCGGAAAGGCGTCGGCAAGGGCCTTGCCCATCCCGACCGCCTGGCTCCCCTGACCCGGGAAAATGAATGCGCGCTTCATCAGGAACGGTTCCCTCGATTATCGAATTTGCGCGGGACTCGCACCAGGACGCCGAGGAGTCAAGGCGAAGCGCCCGCAATCGGGCACTTGAGTTGTTTATCAGATAAGGCGCCGCCAGCCTCTCAAGAGGTTTCGGTCAATCTCGGCCTTCTGGAACGTAAGGCGCCCCAGCACCCTCGCAACGACGCGCGCGAGGCTTTGCAAAGCTAAGCTTGGAGTTCTCAAGACCAGCCCTCCCAGGCCTGACCATAGGAGAACCTACCTATTCCGAGATACCTCCGGCGTGTGCACCCGCACGTCCTGTTAAGCTTCTGCCGGGAAACGCTTCCTCTTGTTTTCTGAAGGCAACCGGTGTATCCGGTCCCCCTTCCGATATTCTCAATGACTGAAGAAGGAGCCCCGCATGGCTCGCGTGACCGTCGAAGACTGCATCGACAAGGTCGACAACCGGTTTGAGCTCGTGCTGCTGGCCAGCCACCGGGCCCGCCTCATCTCGTCGGGCTCGCCGCTCACGGTCGACCGCGACCGCGACAAGAACCCCGTCGTGGCCCTCCGCGAGATCGCGGACGAGACGATTGCTCCCGACGACCTGAAGGAGCAGCTCATCCACTCGATGCAGAAATATGTCGAGGTGGACGAGCCGGAGGCCGAAGCTGTCCCCATGCTCAGCAACACGGCTGCCGCGCCTTCGACCGGCAGCGACAACGACGCGGATGTCCAGTTCGATCGCATGAGCGAGGAAGACCTGCTCCGCGGCCTGGAGGGTCTCGTTCCTCCGAGCAGCAGCGCGGACGACGACGACCGCGAATAAGCTTCGCACCGCATTTCCAAAGGCCCGGCTCGATGCCGGGCTTTTTTGTTGGCCGGCTTAACCACGCCCCAGCATAGGCCGCCTGCGGCAAGCTATTCGGCTTGCGGTCGGAAGACGTTGTACAATATCTTCAATAGCTTCGTGATTTCAGCCAGATAACCGGGCCAAAAGGAGACGTCGGCCGCATGATGCGCCAATATGAACTCGTCGAGCGGGTCAAGCGCTACAACCCCTCGGCCAATGAGGCGCTTCTCAACCGCGCTTACGTGTATGCCATGATGGCCCATGGCAACCAGAAGCGCGCATCCGGCGACCTGTTCTTCGGCCATCCCCTCGAGGTGGCGGCTATCCTCACGGACCTGAAGCTCGACGATGCGACCATCGCGGCTGCGGTTCTCCACGACACGGTGGAGGACACCCAGGCGACACTGGAGGAGATCAACAAGACCTTCGGCCCTCAGATCGGCGCCCTCGTCGACGGCCTGACGAAAATCAAGCGTCTTGACCTCGTCTCGAAGCGGGCAGCCCAGGGCGAGAACTTCCGCAAGCTGCTTCTGGCCGTTGCCGATGACGTGCGGGTACTGCTGGTCAAGCTCGCCGACCGCCTGCACAACATGCGCACCCTCCAGTTCATGCCAGCGGAGAAGCGCAAGCGCATCGCCGAGGAGACCCTCGACATCTATGCTCCGCTTGCCGGACGCATGGGTATCCAGGAGATGCGCGAAGAGCTGGAAGAGCTGTCGTTCCAGAATCTCGATCCGGAAGCCTACGAGGCCATCAAGCGGCACCTGCACGAACTCTCCATCAAGAATGAGAAGCTCGTCGACGAGATCGAACGGACACTGACGACCAAGCTGCGCGCGCAGGGAATCGAGGCGACGGTGTCGGGACGTCAGAAGCGTCCCTATTCCATCTGGCGCAAGATGGAGCGGAAGTCCGTCTCCTTCGAGCAATTGTCCGATATCTTCGCCTTCCGCATCATCGTGAACACCATCGACGAGTGCTACCGGGCGCTTGGCGTCGTCCATACCAGCTGGCCGATGGTGCCGGGGCGCTACAAGGATTACATCTCGACGCCGAAGCAGAATGATTACCGCTCGATCCACACCACAGTGATCGGCCCCGGCAGCCAGCGTGTGGAGCTGCAGATCCGCACCGAGGACATGGACGAGGTAGCGGAATACGGCATCGCGGCGCATGCCCTCTACAAGGAAGGCGTCAACGACAACTCGCGCCTCGCCACGGAAAGCCGCGCCTATCAATGGCTGCGGCGCACCATCGACCTGCTGGCCGAGGGCGACAATCCGGAGGAGTTCCTCGAGCATACCAAGCTCGAACTCTTCCACGATCAGGTCTTCTGCTTCACGCCCAAGGGCCGCCTCATCGCCCTGCCCCGCGGCGCGACGCCCATCGACTTCGCCTATGCAGTGCACACCGATGTCGGCAACACGGCGGTCGGCTGCAAGATCAACGGCCGCATGTCGCCGCTTCTCACCGAATTGCAGAACGGAGACGAGGTGGAGATCGTCCGCGCCGAAGGACAGACTCCGCCGGCTGCCTGGGAATCGCTCGTGGTCACCGGCAAGGCGCGCGCCTCGATCCGCCGTGCCACCCGCACCGCCGTGCGCCGGCAATATACCGGCCTCGGCCATCAGATCCTGGAACGCGCCTTCGAGCGTGCCGGCCGCCCCTTCTCCGACGAGAAGCTGAAAGGTGCCCTGCCCCGTCTGGCGCGGGTCTCCGTCGAGGACGTTCTCGCAGCCGTGGGCCGGGGCGAGATGTTTTCGGGTGACGTCGTGCGGGCCGTCTATCCCGACTACCTGGAAGAGCGCCGCGCCGGTTCCGACGGCAAGGGCAGCGGACAGCCCGACGGTGCGGGCAAGAAAGCGGCAAGCGAGCACCCGGATGGCATTCCGATCCGCGGCCTCAACAAGGACATGCCGATTCGCTTCGCGTCGGAAGGCGGTGCCGTGCCGGGAGACCGCATCGTCGGCATTCTCACGCCCGGCGAGGGTGTCACGATCTATCCGATTCAGTCCCCATCGCTGGCCGCCTTCGACAACGAGCCGGATCGCTGGATCGATGTGCGATGGGATCTGGAATCAGGCTCCACGCAGCGCTTCCCCGCACGCATCAAGCTGCAATCGATCAACGAGCCGGGATCTCTTGCCCAGATCACCCAGGTGATCGCCGATCATGACGGCAATATCGACAACGTTTCGATGAAGCGCCGGACACAGGACTTCACCGATATGACCATCGACCTCACGGTCTGGGACCTGAAACATCTCAATGCCATCATCGCGGAGTTGCGCGCGAAGCGCGTGGTGAGCCGTGTGGATCGCATAACCGGTTAGGATTCCAATGTCTCGCAAACCCCGTATCGCCGTCATCATGGACGAGAACACCAGTGTCGACGGAACGCGCTACGACACGACTAAGGCTTATTTCGTCGCGATCCAGCGCGCCGGGGGCCTGCCCTTCGGCATTCCTTATATCAATGAGATGATCGAGCCGGTGGTCGAGGAGTTCGACGGATTCGTCAGCGTCGGCGGACGCATCCAGTTCCCCAATGAATGGTACGTCACTGGCGACCGATCGCGATACCCGGCCTCTGAGCGGCTTGAGGTTGAGCAGGCGCTCATGCGAGGTTTCCTCGATCGTGACAAGCCAGTGCTCGGCATCTGCAACGGTATGCAGATGCTCGCCTGCCTCCATGGTGGTCACATGGTGCATGAGGTTCGGAAAACGGGGCCGCATATTCTCACCCACGATGATCGGACCGCCATGCATTCCGTCGAGATCGTCCCGGGCACAATGCTTGCGCGCATCGTGGGCACGGGGCGCGTGGACGTGAACAGCCGCCATCAGGAAGCCGTTGTTGAAGTTCCCGGTCGAGTCGTCATTGCGGCTAGGGCGGATGACGGCGTAATCGAAGCCGTCGAGATCCCATCCAGGCGTTTCGCCATTGGCGTCCAGTGGCATCCGGAGGCCTTTGCAAACCAGGATCATCCCTGCAACAGATTGTTCGACGCGTTCGTACACGCGACGCAACACTGACCGGACTGCGATAGAGCTTCCAGATGGCCATCTCCGTTCTGGGCCTCGATGCCGACGACACGCTCTGGCACAACGAAACCTTCTATCGAGTGACGCGGCAGCGCTTCAACGAGTTGCTCGCGAATTTCGCGGATAGCGAGACGCTCGAAGCTGAGATCGAAGCGACGGAGAAACGCAATCTCGGCCTCTATGGCTACGGCGCGAAAGGCTTCACGCTTTCGATGCTGGAGACGGCGCTTGCGGTCAGCAAGGGACAGGTGCCCAATCATGTCATCACGGAGATCCTGTCAGCCGGGCGGGAGATGATGAGGCATCCGGTAGAGCCCTTCCCCGGGGTTCATAAGGCCCTCGAAGAACTCTCTGCGCAATACAGGCTGATTCTGATCACGAAGGGCGATCTCTTCCATCAGGAATCCAAGCTCGCCGCATCGGGTCTGGGCA
This sequence comes from Microvirga sp. VF16, assembly GCF_016864375.1. GTDB lineage: Bacteria > Pseudomonadota > Alphaproteobacteria > Rhizobiales > Beijerinckiaceae > Microvirga. The sequence goes on from NZ_CP069354.1 coordinate 3,696,551, forward strand.
ACTTCTTTTCAGGGGTCGAGATCGTCAGCGAGAAGAAGGCAGACACCTACACGCGCATCTTCTCGCGTCACGGCGCTGGCGCAGAACATGCCGCGATGGCCGGCAACTCCGTGCGCTCGGACGTCCTGCCCGCCCTCGAAGCCGGCAGCTACGCCGCCCTCATTCCCTACCATCTCGTCTGGGCGCACGAGGACGCCCCGCCCCCAACCGCGCATCCGCGTTTCACGGAACTGCCGTCGCTGGCGGAGCTGCCGAGATGGCTGGCTGAGGTTTCTGGTTCGTTATGATCCAAACTACGTAGTTAGATGCTCTGCAAAAACTCCACACAAACTAGCGCAGTTCGTAGATCGATCTAGCTTACATAAATTTGAGCTGTTGATCGAATGCGATCCGCATGTTCATATATCTCGTCGAGCGTATCGACTTTTACTCGCTCTTCCTGTTCCTTGTCGAACAGACCCAGATATTTCACGGTTCTATTAAAGTGGAGACGAACCAATGGCTTTCTGTTGTTGTCATCAACCAGAATGCCACAGTAGCTCTTTTGATCACGCATCACGATACGTGCAGGCTTGAGGATGTCACGCACAATTGCGCGAACGATCATAAAGCCTTCGCGTTCCTCATCTGTCGTTACGATCTCATCGTCTCCCGTCGACGCATTTATCTCTATAACACCAGGCTCAATGACTTCTGTTTCTGCGAGAGCAGTCGATAGGCGAGCTTGAACAGCATCTCGAACAACTTCTCGAAATGCGACCTTCACCATTGGAGTGAATTGATCTTTGACGGCAGTTGTGAATCGAGGGATCTGCAGGCCAGCTATCATCATCCGGACGAAGTCTTCAGATGGAGCTTCTATCTGATTGATAATTTCTTTCTTGATAGCTGATGTATATTTGAGTTGGTGCGCAGATTGCAGAATGCTGTCGACACTGAATTCTCCCTTGGAGAATTTTTTCAACTCATGAGTCAGATGTCCCTGAAGATCCGACAAATCGAAAGTTAAAAATGGACGCTCGTCCAATTTATTTGGGGCTTCAAGGTCAGTATGAAAATGGAACGTACGCCCATTAGTTAAGATCGCAAACTTAGCGTCAGTGACAGAGAAGTATCGGTAAAGCTGCGCAAGGTGCACTTTATCCAAATTAGTCATTATCGGCTTGCATTCGACAAGTATTCTGATCGACCCATCTATCTTAATTGCATAGTCGACTTTCTCTCCTTTTTTACCAACTGCGTCTGCGGTGAATTCCGGCACAACCTCATGAGGATTGAATATGTCGTAATCCAAAGCATTAAGAAATGGCAGGACGACAGCTGTTTTCACAGCCTCCTCCGTGACCATAGCACTTGAGTGAGACCTTATTTTCTCTGACAGAATACGTAGCTTCTCTTCGACGCTCATCTTGCCCCCGCAAGTCGATACGATACAACAGCACTGAGAACTGTATTCGTCAAGTAAGTTTCTTAGCGTGGCTGCTTCTGTTGCGGCATTGCCCCTTGCCTCCTGCCCTTGCCCCTGCCAAACAGCGCCGACGCAGGAGACCTGAGCCCATGACCCCGAAAGACGTTCTCGACGAATTCCGCTCTGCCGGTGCGCTGCTGGAGGGGCACTTCATTCTGTCGTCGGGGCTGCACAGCCCGGTCTTCCTGCAGAAGATGTTCGTGTTCCAGGATCCGGCGCGCACCGAGCGGGTCTGCCGGGCACTGGCGGAGAAGATCAGGGAGACCTTCGGGGCTGTCGATTACGTAGTCTCGCCGGCCGTCGGCGGCATCGTTCCGGGGTATGAGACCGCTCGGCATCTGGGGGCCAAGGCGATTTTCGTCGAGCGCGAGAACGGTGTTTTCGTCCTGCGACGTGGCTTTACCATTCCGGAGGGCGCTCGCGTCGTCATGGTGGAGGACATCGTCACGACCGGACTTTCCTCTCGGGAATGTCTGGCGGCTCTGAAAGAATATCCCGGCACGATTCTCGGCGCCGCCTGCCTCATCGACCGCTCCGGTGGCAAGGCGGATCTCGGCGTCCCCCTGGTGTCCCTGGTTCAACTCGACATCCCGGCCTATGCACCGGACCAGGTTCCGGCCGAATTGGCCGTCCTTCCGGCAACCAAACCGGGCAGTCGCAGTCTTAAATCATAAAAGCTGTTTATTTGTCACACACAGGCTTGACTGCCTTGGTTCTGCCAACTTGACTCTTGGCATTTACACGCCATTAAGTATTTTACTTTGTCGTTTTTGCTCGTCCGAAGGGTTAATAGCAGCCTGTTCTAAGGCGCGTCGTGATTTTATCGCGCAATTATATTGCGAACGTAAATAATAGATGCCGCTTGAATAATAAAGGTTGTTATGCCGCTTCGGCAGATACAAATAGAGAATACTTATGTCAGGCCAGCAGAGGATCGCGCTTTTCATTGATGGCGCCAACCTATACGCTACCACTAAAACCCTCGGCTTCGATATCGATTACAAGCGTCTGCTGAAGGAGTTCCAGGGTCGGGGTGTTCTGGTCCGGGCCTTTTACTACACTGCGCTTGTGGAAGATCAGGAATATTCTTCCATCCGCCCACTGATCGACTGGCTCGATTACAATGGCTATCGGGTGGTGACGAAGCCGACCAAGGAATTCGTGGATTCCGCCGGCCGCCGCAAGGTGAAGGGCAACATGGATATCGAGCTCGCCATCGATGCGCTCGAGCTCTCTCCTTATATCGACCACATGGTCCTGTTCTCCGGCGACGGTGATTTCCGATCTCTGGTCGAGGCCATGCAGCGTCGTGGCGTGCGGGTCTCCGTCGTTTCCACCGTCACGACTCAGCCGCCGATGGTGGCCGATGAGCTGCGCCGCCAGGCCGACGAATTCCTTGACCTGTCACAGCTCGCGTCCCGCATCGGGCGCGACCCCTCCGACCGTCCGCAGCGTGTCGGAAATGAGAACGGAGACCGTCAGGACCGCGTGCGCCCGCAGCAGCCGCCACGCAACGGTGCCCTCGAGAGCCGCTACGGCATCCGGCAGCCGCAGGACGACGATTTCGACATCTGAGTGTCGGATTCCGCACAGAGCATCCATGGCTGGGCAAGTCCCGGCCATTTGCTTTTTAGAATGAACTCTCTTCGACCTGACAGTTCAAGCCGAGCGACCCGGCTGTGTTGCTGACCGTCGCCAGGCACAGATCCGTCTGTCCGGTGGGGATCGACACGGCGAACCGGGTCACATAGAGACCGCCCTCGCTATCCGGGAGCTTGCGCGCTTCGAGGCGCACGATATTGGCCTGGTATTGCTTGAAGACTTCCGAGAGCCGGGCCACGAGGCCGAGCTGATCGCCGCCGCTGATCGCGATACGGTGCGTGATGCTGCCTGCAGGACCGGGGCTCGGGTCGAAGGCATAGGGAACCGCCCGGATCTCGGCCCCCTCCAGCTCGGGCAGCCGCTTCAGGCCGGCCTCGATGCTGGCGGCCGTCAGATCCGTGGGAAGCTCACAGAGCGCGACGAATTCGGCGCCCGAGCCGAGGGCCGCGAAGGTCGTATCCCTCAGGTTCACGCCGACATCGAACAGATGTTCCGCGATCGCCGCGACAAGACCGACCCTATCGGGGCCCAGAACCGAGACCAGAGCAACAGACACCATTCTTCCCTCCCAAAGATTGAGAGGGAATTAGCGCGGGAGAACGTTCCGTCAGCCCTTCTCGCGCATGAGACGCGCCTTCTCCCGGTTCCAGGAGCGCTCTTTCTCCGTCTCACGCTTGTCGTGCAGCTTCTTGCCTCGGCCAAGGCCGAGTTCCACTTTCGCCCGTCCGCGGTCGTTGAAATAGATTTTGAGCGGGATCACGGTGAAGCCCTCGCGCTGTGTGGCGCCGATCAGCTTGTCGATCTGGCGCTTGTGCAGCAGCAGACGGCGCGGACGCTTCGTCTCGTGGTTGAAGCGGTTCGCCTGGAGATACTCCGGGATATAGGCGTTGAAGAGGAAGAACTCCTCGCCCGACGGCCCGGCATAGGCCTCGCCGATAGTCGCCTTTCCCTGACGCAAGGATTTCACTTCCGTGCCGGTCAGCGCGATCCCCGCCTCGTAGGTGTCGAGGATCTCGTAATTGAACCGCGCCTTCCGGTTGTCGGCGACGACGCGGTTGGCACTCTTTGGATCTTTTGACATGAGCAATTTTAAGCGTTGATCAGCCCCGCATGGACCATGGCCGAGCGGACAGCCTGCTTCGCGCCCTCGGAGGCGGGCACCAGCGGCAGGCGCACATTATCCTCCATCAGGCCGAGCAGGGAGGCGGCATATTTCACGGGCGTCGGGTTCGTTTCGATGAACAGGTTGGTGTGCAGGGGCATGAGGCGGTCCTGCACCTTCAGGGCCGAAGCGTAATCGCCATTCAGACAGGCGTTCTGCATCTCGGCACAGAGCCGAGGCGCGACGTTCGAGGTCACCGAGATGCAGCCATGACCGCCATGGGCCATGAAGCCGAGCGCGGTCGCGTCCTCGCCGGAGAGCTGGATGAAATCGGGCCCCAGCACCTGCCGCTGCTGGCTCGCGCGCGCCATATTGGCGGTCGCATCCTTTACGCCGGCAATGTTCTTCAGCTCATAGAGCCGTGCCATCGTCTCCACCGACATATCGATGATCGAGCGGCCGGGGATGTTGTAGATGAAGATCGGGATCCCGATGGCATCATTGATGGCCTTGAAGTGCTGGTAGAGGCCTTCCTGCGTCGGCTTGTTGTAATAGGGCGTCACGATCAGCACCGCGTCGGCGCCGACCTTTTCGGCATGCTTGGAGAAGGCCACCGCCTCCGCCGTGCTGTTGGAGCCGGCGCCAGCGATCACGGGCACCCTGCCCTTCGTCTCATCGACACAGATCTCGACGACCCGCTCGTGCTCCTTGTGGCTGAGCGTGGGACTCTCGCCCGTCGTGCCGACGGGCACGAATCCGTTCGTCCCCTCCTGGATCTGCCAATTGATGAAGGACCGGAACGCCGCTTCATCCACGGCTCCATCCTTGAAGGGGGTCACCAGAGCCGTGATGGAGCCTTTGAATTGGGTCATGGGGTTATCCTCAATAATCGCGCCGGCTCTTCTTCGAAGCCACAAGGGTTTAACACATAGGGGGTGCGGCGCATGCGCGCAAACGTTCCTTCGGGGAGTTGTCCTAGCTCGGCTCTTAGTGTTTCCTCAAGAGAAACGTCGTCACAATAAGATATAAGACGGCGGCAAGGGGGTTAGCGGGTGAGCCTCAACATGCGTCCTCTCATATGTCTTGTGACATCCGTCGCGCTTGTCCAACTCTCCATTCTTACTGCCCACGCAACCGAAACTCCCCTCAACACGCCGGAACCGACCCAACCACCTTCTCTGGAAAGCTTCGTGCCCGTCGCCCCGGTTCCGGGAGACCTGGACCACCTGCCGGGGATCTTCAAGGCCTATCGGGACAACGATCTGACCGAGGCTCAGATCCTCAAGACGAAGCTCTCCCAGCCCGCCGCCCACGCCCTGGTCGAGTGGTTTGCGATCCGCAGCGGCTTCACCATGGGTCTCGACCGCATCCTGGCCTTTCAGAAGGATTATCCGGGCTGGCCGGTCACCAGCCAGCTTCGAAGACGGAGTGAGGACGCGCTGCTGGCCGAGCGCAGGCCCCCGTCGCAGGTGCGCGCCTTTTTCGCCAAGCAGCCTCCAGGAACACCCGCCGCTCGGATCGCCCTCGCCTTCGCACTTCAGGCCGAGGGCTTCACGCAGGAAGCGAATGAGAAAATCCGCCATATCTGGCGGGAGGATACCTTCGGCCCCGACGCGGAGCGCCGCATCCTCGACCGCTTTCCGGACGTCCTGGCAAAAGCCGATCACCGCTTTCGCATGGAGCGGCTTCTCCTGAAGGAGAATTGGGGCGGAGCCCAGCGCGCGGCCGGCCGTGCAGGCAAGGAATATGAACTGCTGGTCAAGGCACGCATGGCTGTCTTCCAAGGCAAGAAGAAGGCCGAGAAGGCCTTTGCGGCCGTGCCGGCCTCCCTGCGGAGCGACCCCTCCTATCTATTCTCCAAGGCGCTCCTCCAACGCCGAAGCAACAACCTGGTGGAAGCGGCCGCGATCATCATGCAGGCGCCACGGGACCCCGAATTACGGGTCGACGGCGATGAATGGTGGGCCGAACAGCGCCTGATCACCCGTGCCCTGCTCGACAAGGGCAATGCCACGACCGCCTATGAAGTAGCGAGTCATCATGCCGCGGAATCGCCTGTGCAGCAGATCGAGGCGGAGTTTCACGCGGGGTGGATAGCCCTTCGCTTCCTGAACGATCCCGCGACGGCCTCCAAGCATTTCGCGACCGTCGCCCAAACGGCCTCGACTCCCATCTCCATCTCGCGCATCGCCTATTGGCAGGGACGCGCGGCAGAGGCGGCCGGCCTGGGACAGGACACCAAAATCTTCTACGGACGCGCAGCCGACCAGCCGACGACCTATTACGGCCAATTGGCCCAGGCGAAGCTCGGTCAGACCATCTCGCTGCGAAAAGTCGATCCCCTGACAGAAGAGGAACGCAAGGCTTTCGATGCTCTCATTCCCGTTCAGGCGGTGAAACTGCTGCAGCAGATCGGCGAGCAGGATCTCGCTCTCAGCCTCTACACCGATCTCGCCCAGTCCTTGAGCGATCCGGGACAGCTCGATGCGCTGGCGAGCCTAGCCACATCTCAGCAGAATCCCCGGGCGGTGCTCTCGATCGGCAAGATGGCCCTGCAGCGGGGCTTCCCGCTCGACCAGCATGCCTATCCACTTGCGGCCATCCCGGATTTCCAGCCGGTCGGCGACGAGGTCGAGCCCGCCATGATCTATGCCATCGCCCGGCAGGAGAGCGCGTTCAATCCACGCGCCATCTCGAGCGCAGGGGCCCGGGGCCTCATGCAGCTCATGCCGGCTACCGCGAAGAGAACCGCACAGCGGTTCGGCGTCGGCTTCGATCTGAAGCGGCTGATCGAGGACCCATCCTACAACGCCAAAATCGGCTCGGCCCATCTCGGCGAGCTGATGGAGGACTGGAAGGGCTCCTATATCCTCGCCTTCGCGTCCTACAATGCGGGCGGCGGCAATGTGATCAAGTGGGTCAGGACCTATGGCGATCCCCGCAGGCCGGACGTGGACGAGGTCGATTGGATTGAGCGGATCCCGTTTTATGAGACTCGCAACTACGTCCAACGCGTGCTGGAGAATTTGCGCGTCTACCGGCAGCGGCTGAACGAAAAGCCCGCGCCGCTCGTTCCGGCAACGGCGGATGCGACAAGCACCAATTAATGATGCAGGATGCGGCTCATTGCGCCCCTTGAGTTCGGACTGAGATGAACTGCTCCTATCGCGATTTTTTCGTATCTGCCACCGACGGGCTGAAGCTCTACGCCCGCGACTATGGCTCTGAGACCGGGGATGCGCTTCCCGTCATATGCTTGCCTGGACTGGCCAGGACCTCTGAAGACTTTCACGATCTGGCCGAGGCCCTGAGCCGGGATCCATCCCACCCGCGCCGTGTTCTGTCTCTGGACTATCGAGGACGTGGGCGCTCCGAATGGGACGAGGACTGGCGCAATTACGACCTCAAGATCGAACTCGACGATACATTACGAATGCTGGCAGCAGCCGGGATCGAAAGGGCAATCTTCATCGGAACTTCCCGCGGCGGCCTGATCACGATGGCCTTGAGTGCGGTCCGTCCTGAACTTATCGCCGGCGCGGTTCTGAACGATGTCGGTCCGGTCCTTGAAGCCAAAGGGCTGATGCGGATCCGAGGCTATGTCGGCAAGCTCTCTACCCCCCGGACTATGAGTGAAGCCGCAGAAATCCTGCGGCAGATCTCGCAGTCTCAGTTTCCTCTTTACACCTACGAGCAATGGGAAAGGATGGCGCGGGGTACTTGGCGTGAGAGTGAAGACGGCTTCGTTCTCAACTACGATCCTAACTTGGCGAAAAACCTCGAGACTCTCGATCTCGAAGGGCCTTTGCCGGATCTGTGGCCGCTGTTCGAGAATTTGAAGCCGGTTCCCCTTCTCGTCATTCGGGGGAACAATTCCGACCTGTTGACGGTCGAAACCCTGCGGATGATGCAGGAGCGGCATCCGCACCTCACAGCCATCACGCTGCCGGACCAGGGTCATACCCCCTCTCTCGACGGCGATCTCATTCAGATCATCAGAGATTTTGCCGTCGGGGTTGATGTCCAGGACTGACAGGAAGCTTCTTCTCCCCGAGATCAGATGGAAAAGGCTTGCGAGCTTTTTCAGTGCCGTGGCCCATTCCACTTCTTCGGTTTTCCGCTTCTTCTAACGCCAAACCAATCCACGTTGCCGAGAACGCTTTGTCAGCGTGAACGAACCATTTGATCGTTCACGCTGACGAAAAGAAAAACCCCGGTGTTGCCACCGGGGTTCTCTCATCCGATCAGGACAAGCCGATTAGAAGTCGCGCTGAACGCGGATACGGCCTTCCCAAACGTCGTTCTTCAGGTCGACCGGATCCGGACCGCGCGGATCGATGTTGGCGTAGAGAACCTCGACACCGAGGTCCAGGCCAGCAACCGGCGTCCAGATCACGTTCGTGCCGGCGCGCCACTCGGTGAAGTCAACACCGATGCCGAGGCCACCCGGGAACACGGCCGGAGCCACGTTCGGGTACTCAACACGAGCCCACGAACCGAACACGTTCTGACGGATGGTCGGGGTCCAGTAGTGACGCAGACCACCGGCGATCGACCAGCCTTCGCCGGTGTGGATGTCGCCGTCCACGCCGACGTAAGCGTCGACAACCGACTCGGTGAGCGAGCCGACGGTGACCGACGAGCCGAAGCCGAGGTAGCCGAGCGCGCCGTCAGCGTAGGACGCGGCGAGCCAGAGGGCGTCGCCAGCGGCCAGCATCGGCAGGTTCACGGAGCCCTGGAGCGAGACCGACCAGCCGAGCTCGGAGTCCGGGAAGTCGAAGATGCCAGGAGCAACTTCAACCAGGTTGTCGCTGCGCAGCTGGTGCAGAGCACCGGAGAGCTGGAGCGAACCCCAGGTGCCGGCGTACTTCAGGTTACCGACAATGTCAGGCATCGTCTGACCGGCTTCGGCGAACACCGAGGTGCCAGCGAAGGTGGTGCCAGCGAAGCGGCCTTCTTCAGCCGACAGCGTGGCCGAGAAGCCGTTGCCGAACGAGAAGGTGTAGGCGAACAGGTTCACGGTCGGGGCGTCCGAGAAGCGGAGCGTGCCGAAGTGGCCCGTCGGCAGGTCGCTGTTGTCGTAGAACGACACGACGCGACCGGCGGTGAGGCCGCCGAACTGGATGAAGGCCTGGTCGACGTTGGCCGTCGTGGCGCTGAAGCCATAGACGCCGGTGTCGCGGGTCATCTCGAAGCGCACGAAGGTGCGGAGCAGACCGTAAGCGGTGGCAGTGCGGGCATCGAGCTGGATGCGGCCACGAGCACGGAAGCCGATCGCATCCTGGGCGCGATCGGTCGGCTCGAGGTAGCGGAACTCGGCGCGAACACGGCCGCCGACGCGGAGGCAGGTTTCGGTGCCGGGGATGTAGAAGAAGCCTGCACCGTAGGTGGAGCAGACGCGCACGTATTCGACAGCAGCGGCCTTCTTCGCGGGAAGGTCGGCGGCTTGAGCCCCGGCGACAGCCGCGAGACCCGCGACCGACCCGAGGAAGAGGCTCTTAGCGAGCTTCATGGTTAAACCTCCAAAGTTTCGAGACCCTGGGGGGCCGGGTTTTTGTGCTTCGGCAGCTTCAACGAAGCCTTCAAACACGTCCCTTTTCCCCTAGTACCCGGCGGCCCGTTTTCATTCGAACTCACCAGGATGACGACTGGGGTGCCCCCGTCGCTGCAGCCACATTATCCAGGACATTTCCGCAAGCAACCGAATGAAGGCACAAAATGGGCAAGAGAGGGGGCTTTTCAGGGGCATGTTGCACAAACGCAACGTTCGGCACCTCCCCCTTAACTGCTTGTTAAGACTATGCGCCCGTTCTTCAGAAATCCTTAAGGAACAAGGATTTTAGCTTGAGCCCGGATGCCGGTGGAGGAGAGGCCAGGCAATGATTGGAGGGCAACCCATAGACCGGGGCTGTGAATAACGCCCGTCACAATTTCGATAGCTCGCTTACCAAGGCACATAGGAAAAGGGCCGGGCGGACCCGGCCTCTCTCGAATCGTAGGACTGTCAGAGGCTAGGCGACCTTGGGACCGATCACGCCTCGGCGAATCTGATCCTCTTCAATGGATTCGAAGAGCGCCTTGAAGTTGCCCTCACCGAATCCGTCGTCGCCCTTGCGCTGGATGTATTCGAAGAAGATCGGTCCGATGGCGGTCTTGCCGAAGCGCTGGAGCAGGACCTTCGTGAAGCCGCCTTCGACCACGCCCTCCCCGTCAATGAGAATTCCGTTTTTCTTCAGACGGTGGAGAGGCTCCTCATGGCTGGGCAGGCGCTTGTCGACACGCGCGTAATAAATCTCGTTCGGTGCCGGCATGAACTCCAGCCCACCCTCAATAAGCGCCTCGATGGATTCGTAGAGATCGTGCGAGCCAAGAGCCACATGCTGGATACCCTCCCCCTTGTACTCCTGCAGATATTCCTCGATCTGCCCGGTCTCGCCTGCATCCTCGTTGATCGGGATGCGGATCTTGCCGTCCGGGCTCGTCATGGCGCGGGAATGCAGACCCGTCAGCTTGCCCTCGATGTCGAAGTAGCGAATCTGTCGGAAGTTGAAGAGGCGCTCGTAGAAGCCGGCCCACTCATTCAGGCGCCCGCGATAGACGTTATGGGTCAGGTGGTCGATGTAATAGAGACCGACGCCCTTCGGCTTCGGATCGGGCTCGCCCAGCCATTCGAAATCCACATCGTAGATCGAGCCTTTCGCGCCATAGCAGTCGACGAAATAGATCTGCAGGCCGCCGATTCCTTCGATGCCCGGGATCTCGAGCTCGTTGGGGCCGACCTGCGTCTCGACCGGCTTGGCGCCCATCGAGAGTGCGCGCTCATAGGCGTATTTCGCATCGGCGACGCGGAAGGCCATGGCCGGCGCCGACGGGCCGTGCTGCGCGGCGAAACGCTCGGCAAAGGAGCCTGGCTGCGCATTGACAATGAAATTGATATCGCCCTGGCGATAGAGAATGACGTTCTTCGAGCGGTGCTTGGCGACGACGCTGAAGCCCATCGTCTTGAAAAGGCGATCCAGGGCCTGCGGGTCGGGATGGCAATATTCCACGAATTCGAAGCCGTCCGTGCCCATGGGATTCTCTTCAGAGATGGCGGCTGGCGGCGCATCGTGCGGGAACGGTCCCATGATTATCCTCCTGTTTTGCCTCTGACGATCGAGAGGCCTGTGCTTCTGAAAACAACGCATTCGCCCTGGAACGGATGCGATTCTTCGTCAGGCCGCGTCGGGCTGATTGGCCGGGGCTGCATCCTGAAAGGCTTTGTGCGCGGCGCAGGCCGTATCGACTGCCACGATCTTCGGATAGGCCTCGAGCGGGATGTTGAAGCGCCGTGCATTGAAGACCTGCGGCACCAGATAGATATCGGCCAGGGTGATCCGGGCACCGAAGGCATAGGGCCCGGGCCCGATGAGAGCTTCGATAGCCTCGAAACCTTCGCGCACCCAATGCGCATACCACTCGTCGGCAGCGGCCTTATCGTGCCCGAGTCGGTTCTTGAGATAGGCCAGCGTTCCGGAGTTGTTGAGCGGATGGATATCGCAGGCGATCAGGCTGGCAATCGCCCGCACCTTTGCGCGAGTGACCGCACCGACCGGCAGCAGGGGCGGCTCGGGATAAACCTCGTCGAGATATTCGAGGATGGCCGGAGACTGGATCAGGGTCGTGGCGCCGATATTGAGGGATGGCACGCGTCGCTGAGGATTGACGGCTTTGTAGCCATCCTCGCGCTGCTCCCCCTTCAGCAGATTGATCGACACGGATTCGTATGTCACGCCCTTCAGGTTGAGAGCGATCCTGACACGGTAGGCGGCAGAGGAGCGGAAATAGGTATAGAGCTTCACGCGTCATCCCCCTCGACGTCCTGAGGCGCCAGCGAACGGGCCTGCTGGGTGAGCTTGTCGATCAAGGCAGCAAACATCTTCTGCTCCTGCGGGGTCAGAGCCGACAGGAGACGCTCCTCGACGGCGAGAGCCTCGGGAGCGACAGCCTCGTAGATCGCCCGCCCTTCCGGGGTCAGGGCGAGCCATTCCTCGCGCCGGTCGTCGAGATTGGGGCGGCGAACAACGAGCCCGCGCTTCTCGAGAGCCGAGACTGCCCGTGAAACGGTGGATTTATGCATGACACCGTCGGGTGCCATGTCCCGCGCCGTGCGGACTTCATATTGCCCAAGCGTGACGATGACCCGCCAAGCGGGAATCGAGAGGCCAAATCGCTCGGCATAAATCTGGGCAAGCGCACTCGACGTCAGGCCCGCCAGAACATTCAGGCGATAAGGGAGGAAGTGCTCCAGAACCACCAGGGGGCCTGGCGCGTCCTCGTTCTTCATTGCAGACTGAGGTGCCATAGTGGACAAAAACCGTTGCTCATGCAACCAATAGATCAAGTTCGTTGCGCATGCAACCAGGTTTGAGAACTCCTGGTTTCCCTCGGAGCACCAACATGTTTGGGCGGAGACGAGGACTTCTGCGATGAGCTCAGGATTTCAACGCCCAGGCGAAACTTGCGACAACCTTCCCCGCACCTATGGTTTCGCGGCAAGCATCAGGTCAGCAAGGACTGGGAAATGGTCCGATCCCAGGTCCCTGCCCACCCTGCTCTCGATAACGCTAAAGCCTCGATTGATGAGAATGTGATCGATCGGCAGCCCGAACAACGGAAACCGAGAAGACCATGTTGCCGTGAATTTGCGCACTCTCGCCGTGTCGTACAATTCAGCATCGCCGATCAGCGACTGAAATGCCGGCGACCAGGGCGTCAAATTGAGATCCCCCATAAGGATGACAGCATCGGTCGAAGCTGCCTTGACCTCGCGTGCGGCGATATCGAGCTGTGTGCGCTGTCGTTTTAGATCGTTCCCGAAGGGTTGAGCGGCATGCAGGCCGACCAATGTGAAGCAACGGGTAGAGAGGTTGGGATGGCACAGACGCGTCGTCAGGACAGAGCGAAATCGCGCGGCACTCCTGTCCGCGGACCAACTCCTGGGCTCCCAGCGGCTGAGGAGTACGACACCGAGCGGGAAGCCCTGATAATCTGAGATGCGATGAGGGTAGCGGTTCTCCCATCCATGCAGGAGATAGCTTGTGTCATGTGGCGCTTCGGCCAACAGGATCACATCCGGATTCTCCCGCTCGACCATCTGCCGAAAAGCATCCGGGTCGGCGCCTTGCCCATGCATGTTGAAGGTCAGAACGCGAAGCCGGACATGATCAGCGGCACTACTGCCTTCAGCGGCACGGACGCCGCCGGATAGGTAAGGTGCCAGAGGAGCAACGTTGATCAGGGTCGTTATAAGGCTCACGACCAAAGCCATCCGTGCAGACGTCAGAAGCGCCATCACGATGGCGACCAATCCTATGGTAGCAAGCTGCGGGCGGAAATGCGTCAGGAGATCGAGCTGCCACGACCAGGGGCCAAGAAAGCTCCCGATCGTCGCCATGCAGACGAGCGCCGCCAATATAACTGGCGGCGCTTTCGCGACCGGTTGAATGGGCCAGAATATGCGCCGCCCCATTCCGGGAACATCCTTCAAGGACTACGCCCGTCCGCGGGTGCGGATCATGAAGGTGTCGAACGCATATTCGTTGAGCTGCCACCAGGGTAGAACATCGTTGCGATAGGCTACCATCGAGTCATAGGCCTTCTTGAAGTCCGCGTTCTTGGCGGAGAGCTCGGCATAGAGCTCGTTGGCGGCCTTGAGCGAGGCCTCCAGGATGGCCGGGGAGAAGCTACGCAGCTCAGCGCCCGCACCGACCATGCGGCGCAGGGCCTGGCCATTCACCGCATCGTACTTCGCCAGCATCCAGTTGTTCGCGGCTTCCGTCGCCTGGTTCATAATGGCCTGATATTGCTTCGGCAGCTCGTTCCACTTCTGCTGGTTGACGACGAGGTGCAGCATCGCGCCACCCTCCCACCAGCCGGGAGCGTAATAGTATTTGGCGACCTTCAGGAAGCCGAGCTTCTCGTCATCGTAAGGACCGACGAACTCGGCTGCGTCGAGGGTGCCGCGCTCCAGCGCCGGATAGACGTCGCCGGGAGCGATCTGCTGCGGCACGACGCCAAGCTTGGCCAGAACCTGCCCACCCAGGCCGCCGATGCGGAACTTGAGGCCCTTAAGGTCATCGATGGTGTTGATTTCCTTGCGGAAGAAGCCGCCCATCTGGGCGCCGGAATTACCGCAGACGAGGGAGGTGCAGTTATACCGCGCCATCACCTCGTTGATGATTTCCTTGCCGCCGGCGAAGTGCCACCAGGAATGGAGCTGGCGTGCATTGAGGCTGAACGGCAGGCCCGTGCCCATGGCCAGGGCCGGCTCCTTGCCGATGTAGTAGTAGAGCGGGGTATGGGCGCATTCCACGACGCCGTTCTGCACCGCATCCATGGCCTGCAGGCCACCAACGATCTCGCCTGGGGCGAAGACCTGAATCTGGAACTTGTTGTCGGTCGCCTCCGCCATGTACTGGGCGAAGGTCTGGGCGGTGCCGAAGATCGTATCGAGGGATTTCGGGAAGCTCGAGGTCAGACGCCAGCGGATTTCCGGCATGCTCTGGGCGATGGCCGGGGCCGCCACCGTTCCGGCCGCAGCAGCAAGCCCTGCCCCTTTCAGAAAGTTTCTTCTCTTCATCGTCGTCATTGGCGTTTCCCCGGAAAGCATTCTGTTGCAAGTTGAATGGACCATAACAACCCGGTCGGTGGCAATGAAGCTCTCCTCCCTCAACCAAGGCCGTGACGGCCGCCTCGTCATCGTCTCGAAAGACCTGACCCGCGCGACAGATGCTTTTTTCATTGTTCCGACGCTTCAGCAAGCCTTGGACAATTGGGAAAAAGTCGAGCCTCAATTGCGTGACCTCGCAGAGCAGCTGGAGCATGGTTCCGTACCGGCCTTCCGCTTCCACGAGCATGACTGTGCCTCGCCGCTGCCCCGCGCCTATCAATGGGCCGACGGCTCGGCTTATGTGAACCATGTGGAGCTGGTGCGAAAGGCGCGCGGTGCCGAGATGCCGGCCTCTTTCTGGGCTGATCCGCTCATGTATCAGGGTGGCTCCGATTCCTTCCTGGGACCAAGGGATCCGATCCTGGCGATGGGCGAGGCCCATGGGATCGACTTCGAGGCCGAGGTCGCGGTGATCACGGACGACGTCCCGATGGGCGCGAGCCGCGAGGAGGCAGCCAGAGCCATCCGCCTGATCGTCCTCGTGAACGACGTCTCGCTCCGGAACCTGATTCCCGACGAGCTGGCAAAAGGCTTCGGCTTCTTCCAGGCCAAGCCCTCCTCCACCCTCTCGCCGGTGGCCGTCACGCCCGACGAGCTGGGCGAGGCCTGGGACGGCGGCAAACTCCACCTCCCCCTGCTCTCCAGCCTCAACGGCAAGCCTTTCGGCAAGCCCAATGCGGGCGTCGACATGACGTTCGACTTCCCGACCCTGATCGCTCACGCGGCCAAGACCCGGCCGCTCGGAGCCGGCACGGTCATCGGCTCCGGAACGGTCTCCAATAAGGACGAGGCAGGCGGACCGGGCAAGCCGATCACAGATGGCGGCCTCGGCTATTCCTGCCTGGCGGAGCTGCGCACCGTGGAGACGATCCTTCAGGGCGAGGCGAAGACGCCCTTCATGCGCTTCGGCGACACGATCCGCATCGAGATGAAGGACAGGCAGGGCCACTCGATCTTCGGAGCCATCGAGCAGAAGGTCGAGGCCTATCGCAAGGAAGGCTGAAAGGCCCCATAGGCGACGCCATTCGGCGCTCTACGTTCATGCTTCCAGCAAAGCATGGAGCGGCCCATGGATGACCATGTCTACAAGATCGTCGAACTCGTCGGCTCGTCCGAGACCAGCATCGAGGATGCCATCCAGACGGCGATCCGGCGCGCGAACCATACCTTGCGGAACCTGCGCTGGTTTGAGGTCATCCAGACCCGCGGCCATGTGGAGGACGGCGAGGTGCGGCATTATCAGGTGGTGATCAAGGCTGGATTTACTTTGGAGGCAGGTGGGTAACCGGCCGCTCCCCGGTGTCATTCCCGGCCGGAGATGGCGGAGCCATTGGAGGGGAAGGGAATTCACGATGTTAGCGTGCAGCTGGATCCCCTGCTCTCGCCTCGCTCGCCGGGGATGACAACCGCCTCGTCATGGTCGGGCTTGTCCCGGCCATCCCGATTGGAAAAGCGCTGAGCCTCACTTCATCGAGATCACCGGCACAAGGCCGGTGATGACGTGAGAGTTTCGGTCTAGCGCATCGTGCGGACCCGAAGGGCCACGCGAGTGAAAAGTGGACCCGGTTTTCACTGACGTGGCCCTTCGGGTCGCTGACGCGGACCTCCGGGTCCGCTCCGACCGATGCGCTCTTCAAAGAGTGGGCCATCGGACCCAAAAGTGAGCCCACTTTTAGGTCCGGTGCTCTAGGCGTGCAACGCACTGGATCCTTCCGCAGTCAGTCCGCTACTTCACCTCGGCCTCGTAAATGTAGAGCGTGGACTTGTCGTCCTCGGGCATGAAGTAGCCGCGGATTCCGGAATCGCTCGTTTCCATCCAGACCGGGTTGTGGGTCATGTCCATACCGCCGGCCGACCAGAGCAGGACCGGCGTCTGGAAGATCGGGCGGCCGTCGGCGAGGTTGACGAGATCGAGCCCGCCGAGACGGAACGGAGCAGCCTCCGGCGTCACGCGCATCTCGGTCACGCCGGAGCACAGCATGCGGCTTTTGCCGACATATTTGCAGTCCTGGTAATCGAGAGAATGCGAGGTGTTGAGCGCCCGCAGCTTCTCGGGACTTTCGTTCGCATTGGTGGGCTTGCCATTGGAATCGAGAGACCAGCGATAGAAGCGGCGCGAACCCCAGCTCACTCCGTGCAGGGACTTGTCGGCGGTGTTGTGCACCACGCCGCCGATATGATCGGCGAAGCGGAACATCTCCTCGGCCTTCATGGTCTCCGGATCGACGCGATAGACGATGGAACGGCTGTTCGGCCGATACTCGGCCACGGGAACCCAGATATATTTCCCGTCATAGTCGATCCCGCCCGGATGATAGATCGTACCTTCACCCAGGGTGATATCGGCAATGAGATTGCCTTTCATGTCGAGCTTGAACAGGTGCCCGACACCGGCGCCCGTATCGCGATCATATCCGTCCACCGGCTGCGGAAACCGCTTGGTCGGTTGCTGGATCTCGACGGACGACACGAACAGCGTATCGCCGATCTTCACCATGCCCTGCGGATGATGGGTGAGGAAATTGACCGGAACAGCGGAAACGGGCTTCCACTGTGTTCCGCGCGACAGCTTCGTCACGCGCTCGGCCAGCGCGTCCCGGTCGGGCTCCGCAGCCATGAGGGCCGCGGGCGCAGCCCCGAGGCAGAGCATCGTCAGAATCGTAGTCAGGCAACGTCTCGAAAAGCAGCCCATCGCGTTCCTCCTTCAGTGACGATCCGCTTCTAACGAGCGGGTGATGTCAGTTTAGTGTCGCGCCCGACGTCCCGCTATCCATTCGTAAAGACGTTTTAGTCGAGGGCCTCCTTTCTGGGCCTCTTGTCTTGACCGCCGCGATGTGGCTTGGTCGCAAAAAGTGCAATGCGAGGGAGAATATCCATGCCCGATCCCACCTTGTGGGGGTTGTTCGTCGTGGCATCGGTGGTGCTGCTTCTGACACCCGGCCCGGCCGTGCTCTTCATCATCGCGCGCTCGGTCCAGCAGGGCCGGACAGCGGGGCTCGTCTCCGTGATGGGGATCCATCTCGGCACCATCGTCCACATCGTTGCGGCAGCGGTCGGGCTTTCAGCCCTGATCGTGTCCTCGGCCCTTGCCTTTGCGATCGTCAAGTATCTCGGTGCCGCCTATCTCATCTGGATGGGCATCCGCACCCTCATGGCCAAGGATCCCAGCCCCGAAATGCCCTTGGTCCCCGCCGAGCCACTGCACCGCGCCTTTCGCGACGGCTTCGTGGTCAATCTCTTCAATCCGAAGACGGCGATCTTCTTCCTCGCCTTTCTGCCACAATTCGTCGATCCCGCGCGCAGCGCGCTCCATTGGCAGATCCTCATCCTTGGCCTGACCTTCATGGGGCTCGGCATCTTGAGCGATGGAATCTTCGCGCTGCTGGCCGGGGCAGCCGGCGATGCCCTTCGCCGCAGCCGGCGTCTCCAGCGTCTCCTGCGCTGGTTCTCCGGAACCTCGTTCATCGGCCTCGGGGTCACCGCAGCCCTGGCGACGCGCAAGTAGGCCGTCATCCTGGGCCGCAGAGGATGATAGCGCCCCGCGATCTCTATCCCGCGATCTCTACGAAGAGCCGAACGCCTGCCCCAAATCTCACGTCATCACCGGCCTTGTGCCGGTGATCCCGAGGGATTGAAGCGCCGCGCCTCACAGGATCAGGATGGCCGGGACTGCCCCGGTCGCGTCCGGGGACGGCCATGACGTTGACGCCGCCCATCCTCTCCGTGGAGGAAGAAAGCCTGCATTCTGTAAAAAGGGGCGCCGTAGCGCCCCTTCATGAAGCAAGCCGCTGGTTCATAGGATGAAGAACTCGGTGTACTTCAGTTCCTTGCTGACGTCCTTGGAGAACTTGAAGATTTCGATCGCCTTCTTCGAGCCCGAGCCGTCGGCATCGTAGTACAGGGTCTTCGTCTTCTTACTGTAGACCAGATAATCGTTCTGATCCTTGGCCTTGTCGCCTATCATGAAGAATTTCTTGTTCAGCTTGCCCGGATTGACCTCCGAGCCCTTGCCCAGTTTTGGCATGTACTTGTTGTCGAGCCAGATCGCGTCGTCTGCGGCCTTGTAGTCGTAGATCGTATCGAGGTTCTTGCTCTTGCTAGGCTTGTTGGCGTCAAAAACGAAGATATCGCGGCCCACACCGCCATAGAGCTTGTCGCTGCCCGAACCGCCGGAGATCGTGTCATCTCCCTCGCCGCCCTTGATCGTGTTCTTGCCGACATTGCCCTTGATCGTGTTGTCGAGGGCGTTACCGGTGATGTTCAGGTTGGACTTGCCGGAGGCAGTGACGCTCACCACGCCCGGGTCCAGCGTCACGCTCTTCGTGACCTGGACCGTCGGTGAAGCCAGCAATTGGTCGAGGGTGAACCGGCCTTCGGCAAAATCAAAGAACTCGACACCGAGAACGGTATCCTGACCATCACCGGCTCGGTTGTCGATGATAGCGACCTGATCGGTCCCATTCGTTGTGACCGCATAGTTCAAGCGGCTTCCCGCATAGGCCACGACGTCGACGCTCGTCCCACCGTCCAGCGTGTCATTGCCTGCCCCACCCGAGAGCGTATCGTTGCCGTTTTCCCCTCTCAGGCGATTGTTGAGGCCATCGCCGATAATCGTGTCCGCATTGTCCGTGCCGCGAATACGCTCGATGGCGATCAGCGTGTCGAGATTACCCGTGGCATCCCGGACCTGTCCCTTGGTGAGATCGATCGTCAATCCGGTCTGGAGCCCCACGGCTCTTGCATCAGCCCGGTAGTCGACCTCATTGATGCCGAGGGTGCCGTTGAAGATATCGTTCCCCGCATAGCCGATGAAGCGCTGGTTGCCGGCGCCCGAGCCGCCAATGAACGTATCCGCGCCGTCGGTGCCGAACACCGCGTCAATGGCGAAGAAAGTATCGGTGCCCCCACCGTTGCCGGTTTTCTTGACAGTTCCAGAGCGGGCGGTCGAACCGAAGGTCACTACGATCCCCGTGAAGCCCAGATTGCTGTAGTTCAGCACATTCCAGTTCAGGTCCGGATTGTCGTCAGCCCCGATCTCACCGCCATGGATCGTATCGTTGCCGGCGCTGCCGACGAACAGATCCTCCTCCTCGCCTGATCCCACGTTGGAACCGCCGACGAGAACGTCATTACCGTCGCCGCCATCCAGCGTGTCATTGCCGCGACCGCCGCTCAATGTGTCGTCACCGCCGGCGCCGCGCAGCCGGTTGTTGAGTTCGTTGCCGATGATCGTGTCGGCGAGGTCCGTGCCGCGGACACGCTCGATTTTAATCAGCGTGTCGGTATCGCCGAAGACGTCGGTTACCTCGCCCGCTACGAGATCGATGGTTAGGCCTGACGTAAGGTTCGTGCTCCGCCCTTCCTGTCGATAATCGACCTCGTTGATGCCCAAGGTGCCGTCGAAGACGTCATCGCCGGCATAACCGACGAAGCGCTGGTTGCTGGCGCCTGAGCCGCCGATGAACATGTCCGCACCGTCGGTGCCGAACACGGCATCGATGGCGTGGAACGTGTCAATGCCGCCACCGCCGCCCGTCTTTTGTACGGTTCCGGCCCGAGAGGTCGCGCCGAATGTGACCGTGATGCCCGTAAACCCGGCAGCGTTGTGGTAGTTGAGCACATTCCAGTTCGCGTCCGGGTCGTCGTCTGCGCCGACTTTGCCGCCATGGATCGTATCGTCGCCGGCGCTGCCCTCGAACAGATCCTCCCCGAAACCTCCGCCGATGCCGCCGATCATGACATCGTTGCCCTCACCGCCATCCAGTGTATCGCTGCCAAGACCACCATTCAGCGTATCGTTGCCGCTGTCGCCCCGCAGCCGGTTGTTGAGGCTGTCCCCGATCAGGTGGTCGTTATGGCGGGTTCCCCGCAGGAACTCGATGTTCTTCAGCTTGTCGACGTCGCCGTTGAACCACGAAACGGTCACGAACCCGTCGGCGCCGACTTTCGACAGATCGACGTCGACGCCAATGCCGCTCTCGCGTGCATCGTTCCGATAATCGACCTCGTCGTCACCGGCCCCGCCGTCGAAGGTGTCGTTGCCCCCGAAGCCGCGGAAACGCTGGAAGCCATCATGGCCGATGAAGTGATCGTCGAACTGAGTTCCGTGAACCGCCTCGATGCCGGTGAACGTGTCGATTTCGTTCAAACCGTTGGCCCGAACCGTTCCGGTCCCTTCGCTCGTAAACTCAACGGTAATGCCATTCGGCCGGTTCATCAGATTGGATTCGGCGAGGTAGATGAGATCGTCGAACCCCTCGCCGCCATCGATCGTGTCGTTCCCGAAGCCCGCGACCAGTTCATTGTTATTGTCATTCCCGAAGATCGCGTCATCTCCGACGAGAAACAGGTCGAAGATGTCACGGATTGTGTAGGCGGGATTCGCCAGCGCATCATCGAACACGAACTGGGCAAGGTTCAGCCCCGTGAATTCCGCAACGACAGTCGTGCCGTCCGCTTCGACCAGCTCTATTTCGCTGATCGTCCCTGCACCCGTATTGAGGCCGGTTCCCGTGACGACGACCTTCCGAATCCCGATCGTATAGACCAGTCTCGTGCTGGTAGACTCTCCGTCAGGCACCTCTGGGAAGGGCGCGGGAAAGAACTGGTCGAGAGCGAACCCCTCGTCGGAGATAATGCTAAAATTGGCCACGATGTCCCTCCAAGACGATATATCGTCTCAGATTATTCATCCATGGGCCTAGGAGTATATCCCAGAAGAGGTATTCAACGCGCTTTTGAAAGGATGTTGCAAAAAAACATCACCCCTCCAGTTCCTCGCGCAGTATTTCAAGCTCCAGCCACCGCTCCTCGGCCGCGTGCAGCTCCGTCTGCAATTGCGTAAGCGCGTCCATGGCTTTCTGGAAGCGGGCGGGGTCGCGGGAATAGAGTTCCGGATCGGCAAGGATCTCCTGCACCTTGGCGATCTTGGCTTCAATCTCACCCATGCGCTGAGGCAGAGTCTTAAGGTCGTGCTGCTCGTTGAAGGAGAGCTTACGCTTTGCTTGAGCCGGAGCAACCGTGGCCGGCCTATCGGCGCTCTTCGGCTTTGCTTCCTTCTCGACCACGCGGGCCTGAACACCACGGCCGCGCTGGGCCACCATGTCGGTATAGCCGCCTGCATATTCGAGCCAGCGCCCTTCGCCTTCCGAGACCAGGACGGAACTGACCGTGCGGTCGAGGAAATCGCGGTCGTGGCTGACAAGGATCGCGGTGCCGGAATAATCCTGGATCATCTCTTCCAGGAGATCGAGGGTTTCGAGATCGAGATCGTTGGTCGGCTCGTCGAGCACGAGCAGGTTCGAGGGCTGCGCCAAAGCACGGGCCAGCATGAGGCGGTTGCGCTCGCCGCCGGAGAGCACACCCACGGGGGTGCGGGCCTGTTCGGGCGAGAACAGGAAGTCCTTCATGTAGCCGATCACATGCTTGGTCTGGCCACCAATGGTGACCGTATCGCCGCGCCCACCGGTGAGTGTTTCCGCCACGGTGGCGTCGGGATCGAGACTCGCGCGGCGTTGATCGAGCGTCACCATCTGCAGGTTGGAGCCGAGCCGCACCCGGCCCTCATCCGGCTCCAGGGCGCCGGTGAGCATGTTGATGAGGGTCGTCTTGCCGGCCCCGTTCGGCCCGATGATGCCGAGCCGGTCGCCGCGCAGAACGCGTAGGGACAGGTTCGAGACGATGGGGCGGTCGCCATAAGTCTTGGCGATGCCCTCCGCCTCGACCACAAGGGTGCCGGACTGCTCGGCTTCTGCCAGGCTCATATTGACGGTGCCGACGGCGCGGGTGCGCTCACGGAATTGCTGTCGCATGGCATGGAGATTGCCGAGGCGCCGCACATTGCGCTTGCGCCGGGCTGTCACGCCGTAGCGCAGCCAGTCGGCCTCGGCCACGAGTTTGCGGCCCAGCTTGTGGTGCTCCGCTTCCTCCTGCTCCAGGACTTGATCGCGCCATTCCTCGAAATGGGCAAAGCCTCGGTCCATGCGCCGGGTCCTGCCGCGGTCGAGCCAGATGGCCGCCTGGGACAGGCTCTCCAGGAAGCGGCGGTCGTGGCTGATGAGCACGAGGGCCGAGCGGAGACCCTTCAGCTCCCCTTCGAGCCATTCGATCACCGGCAGGTCGAGATGGTTCGTGGGCTCATCGAGGAGCAGGATGTCGGGCTCTGGCGCCAGAACATGGGCGAGCGCCGCACGCCGGGCCTCGCCGCCGGAAAGGTCAGCGGGCTTCTCCTCGCCGGTCAGGCCTAGCTGCTCTAGCAGGTAGCGGGCCCGGTAGGGATCGTCGCCTGGTCCAAGCCCCGCCTCCACATAGGCGAGCGTCGTCGGATAGGTGGAGAGATCCGGCTCCTGCGCCAGATAGCGCACTGTGGCTCCTGGCTGCACGAAGCGCTTGCCATGGTCGGCTTCGACGAGACCTGCGGCGATTTTAAGCAGGGTGGACTTGCCCGAACCGTTGCGGCCGACAAGGCAGGCCCGCTCGCCTGGGGAGACGGAAAGCTCGGCGCTCTCGATCAGGGGCGTGCCGCCGAACGTGAGAGCGATGTCTTGGAGGAGGAGAAGAGGAGGAAGCGCCATCGCCGCTCACCTGACACCTCTTAGTCGCAGATGCAAGGCCGCTCCGTTTTGTTACGGGGTGGACGGTCGTCGAACTTTATGTTCCCCTTCCAACGTTAAGCTGAGCGTTTGAATGACACTGACGAGGCGTCTGCTTCTTCTTGCTGTGATCTCGGTTCTGCCGGCGATCGTCATCTGGACTTACACGGAAGTCTCTCTGCGCCGCGCCCGGGAAGCCGAGGTGAACGACCTCGCCATCAGGCAAGCGCAGCTGGTGGGAGCGGAGCTTGAGCGGATCTTCGACGGCATCCACAGCCTTCTGCTTGCCGTAGACGAGACCCCCTCCATCCGCTCTTTCGACACAGCTGCGTGCAGCCCCTATCTGAAGGCCATTCAGGAAAAGGTTCCCTACATCCTGTCCTTCGTGGCGATGGACATCAGCGGACATGTTCGCTGTCGGCCGGTCGGGACCATCGACACACAGCACTATTTCGCCGATCGCGCCTATTTCCATGATGCGCTGGGCAAGCTGGGATTCGTTGTCGGAGACTATACTCCTGTCTTCGAGGAAGGGGGTCTTGGGCCCCACCCCGTATTGCCCCTGGCTCTGCCGATCTGGAACGACCGAGGTGACGTGGTCGGCGTCCTGGCGGCGGCCCTGGATTTGCGCTGGCTCAATCAAAAGGTGAAAGAGCGCACCGTGCCGGAGGACGGCTCGGTGACGATTGCCGACCGGAGAGGCATTGTGATCGTGCAGCACCCTCATCCGGAACGCATGCTCGGAAAGCTGCTTCCCCAGGAGTATCAGGCTCAAGCCAGGGCGAAGACCGCCGGGACTGCCGAAACCATCAGCACGGACGGCGTCAAGCGGGTTCTGGGCTATATCCCCCTCGGAGTCCCGCCCAGAAATATTTACATCAACGTAGGCCTGTCGACGAAGGCCGCCTTCGCGTCGATCAACCAGGCAGCGAGGCGCGGCTTCATGCTGATCGCAGCGGCGCTCATCCTGGCCCTGTCCCTGTCCGCCCTCCTCAGCCGCGCCTTCATCACGAGACCGTTCGAACTCTTGACGAACGGCATCCGAGCCTGGCGCCAGGGCGATTACCAGGCGCGCATCGATCTTCCGGGGAAGTCCGGTGAGTTCGGCATCCTGGCGCGGGCCTTCAACGATCTGATGGATGACGTGGCCGAGCGCCAGAAGGCGCTTCAGGCGAGCGAAGAGAGAGCACGCCTGGCCCTTGAAGCTGGGCATATGGGAACCTGGTGGTACGACCCGACCAAGAGTGTCGGCGGCTGGTCCAGCCAGGCAACCGCGATGCTAGGGCTTCCTCATGCGAACGAGATCATGGACCACCAATACTGGCTGGACATCCTCCATCCCGAGGATTTGGATCGTGTCGTTCAGAAATGGTACGATACCGTAAAAAACCAGGGGGATTACCAGGACGAATATCGGATCCGGCTGCCGAACGGCAGTCTTCGCTGGATCAATTCCAGGGGCCGGGTTTTCTTCGACATCCAGAAAAGGCCGGTCTATTTCATCGGGATCTTCCAGGACATCACGGAACAGAAACATGCGGAGGAGCAGCAGCGCTTCTTCCTCGACGAGTTGAACCACCGGGTGAAAAACACCCTGACCACCGTGCAATCCATCGCCTCCCAAACCCTGCGCACGACCGAGACCCCGGCCCAATTCAAGGAAGCCTTCGAGGGCCGCCTGCTCGCTTTGTCGAAAACGCACAACCTGCTGACGCGCAAATCCTGGCGCGAGGCGGAATTGCGCGATGTGGCCGAGCAGGAACTGGCACCCTATCGCAAGCAGGGCGATGAACGGATTGTTCTCAATGGGCCGAATGTCAGGCTACCGGCGCGCTATGCCATCAACCTGGGCCTTGTGCTGCATGAACTGGTGACGAATGCCGCCAAATACGGAGCGCTTTCGACCAATGCGGGGCGCCTCGAAATGAATTGGTCGATCGTCGAGAACGATGATCGCCCGGATCAATTGCGAATCCATTGGTCCGAGAGCGGTGGGCCGCCCGTCGCGCCGCCGAAACGCCAGGGCTTTGGCTCGCGCCTGATCCGCCGCAGCATCGAGGGTGAATTGGGCGGCTACATGGTGCTCAACTTCGCGGAAGGCGGCGTCGCCTATGACATCTCTGTCCCCCTCGCTCACACGGCGAGTGCGGCAGCCTAGAGATCGGCGATCTTCATCTCGTGAATCGAGACTGAAACCATTCTCAACACGGCATCGGACAAGACGGATTGACGAAGCGGCAGAGATCGCAAGGATGAGCTCAATCGTTATCAGGAGCATGATGTTGAGCAGCCCCTCCCCTGTGCTGTCGATCGAAAACCTCTCCATCGGCCTTCCTGCCCTGGCCGACCGGCAGCACGCGATCAAGAATCTGTCGCTTTCCATCAATCCGGGCGAGACGCTCTGTGTCGTGGGCGAATCCGGCTCGGGCAAGTCGATGACCGCCATGGCGACCATCGGCCTCCTGCCCGCTGGCGTGGAGGCCCTGTCCGGCTCGATCAGGCTCGGCGAGCGCGATCTTCTCGCCCTCAATGAGGCTGGCTGGTGCGACGTGCGCGGCAGGGAGGTCGGCACGGTCTTCCAGGAGCCGATGACCTCGCTCAACCCGGTGATGCGTGTGGCGGACCAGATCGCAGAGACTTTTCGCGCCCACGGCCTACTCACCCCTGCCGAGCGCGACCGTCGAGTGCTCGACCTCCTCACCGAGGTCAACCTGCCGAACCCCGAGCTGATCGCGAAAGCCTATCCGCACGAGCTCTCCGGCGGTCAGCGCCAGCGGGTAATGATCGCCATGGCCCTAGCGCTGGAACCCAAACTCCTCATTGCCGACGAGCCCACGACCGCGCTCGACGTGACCACCCAGGCCCAGGTGCTGAAGCTGATCGACAACCTACGCCACAAGAAGGGCACGGCGGTGCTCTTCATCACCCACGATTTCGGCGTGGTGGCCGAGATCGCCGACCGGGTCGCCGTGCTCCAGCACGGCGAACTCGTCGAGCAGGGACCGGCCGTGGAGGTGCTCACCCGCCCGCAGCATCCCTATACCAAGCGCCTCCTGGCAGCGGTGCCATCGCTGACCCCTCCCGCTCCGAAGCTCCTCGCCGGTGAACCGATCACCCTGAAGGTGGATGCCCTGACCAAATCCTATGGCGGGCGCGGCTTCTTCCGGAGAAGTCGCGAGGTCCAGGCCGCCGACGCGGTGAGTTTCGACATCAGACGCGGCGAGACCCTGGGGCTCGTGGGCGAATCCGGCTCCGGAAAGTCGACCGTGGGACGCTGCGTGCTGCGCCTCATCGAGCCGGACGGCGGCGCCATCGAGATCGGTGACTTGAGTTTCAGCTCCCTGTCCCAGCGCGAGCTGCGTCCCTACCGGCGCAGGATCCAGATGGTGTTTCAGGATCCCTTCGCCTCCCTCAACCCACGGCGAACCGTTGGGCGCATCATCGCCGAGGGGCCAATCACGCAAGGCGAAGACCCGGCCAAGGCCCTGGACGAGGCGCGCATCCTTCTGGAGAAAGTCGGCCTGCCCGCCAAGGCCATCGAGCGCTATCCGCACGAGTTCTCCGGCGGCCAGCGCCAGCGCATCGGCATCGCCAGGGCGCTCGCCATGAAGCCGGACGTGCTGGTGGCGGACGAGGCGGTCTCAGCCCTCGACGTGTCGGTTCAGGCCGATATCCTCAAGCTGATCCGAGGGCTGCAGGAAGAGCTCGGCCTTGCCATTCTCTTCATCACCCACGATCTGCGGGTTGCAGCCCAGATCTGCGACCGCGTGGCAGTTATGCAAAAAGGGCGGATTGTGGAAATGGCCGAAACCGCGCAACTCTTCGCCCATCCGCGGGACGCGTATACGCGCCAGCTCCTGGCCGCCGTGCCGGGCATGAACAAGATGATTTAGGGAGACGAAATCCGTGAACGATCAGGTCAGTGCGACGCTCGCGCCCAACATGGTGTTCCAGAATCTCATAGGCGGACGCGACCGCCCGGCCTCAGACGGCCTGACCCTCGACGTCCTGTCGCCTATCGACGGCTCGCTCCTCGCCCGGATCGCAGCCGGAACCGCCCAGGACATCGACGAGGCAGTCAAGGCCGCCCGTGAGGCTTTTGACGGTGCCTGGGGCAAATTGACGGCGACCGAGCGCGGACGCCTGCTCATGAAGCTCGCTGCGGCCGTCGAGGCCCATGCGGACGAACTCGCCATTCTCGAGAGCCGCGACAACGGCAAGCCTCTGCGCCAGTCGCGGGCCGATGCCATCGCGCTCGCCCGCTATTTTGAGTTCTACGGCAGCGCCGCCGACAAGCTGCACGGCGATGTGATCCCCTATCTCAACACCCATTTCATCGGTGTCGAGCGGGTGCCGCATGGGGTGACCGGGCATATCGTGCCGTGGAACTACCCGATGCAGATCTTCGGCCGTTCGGTCGGTGCGGCGCTTGCCGCCGGCAACGCCACCGTGGTGAAGCCTGCGGAGGATGCCTCGCTCACGATCCTGCGCGTCTCGGCGCTGGCCCGCGAGGTCGGCTTCCCCGATGGCGCGCTCAACATCGTGACGGGCCTCGGCCGCACGGCGGGCGCGGCCCTTGCCGCTCATCCGGGCATCGATTTCCTATCCTTCACCGGCAGCCCGGAGACTGGCACGGCCGTTCAGACGGCGGCGGCGAAGAACCATGTAGGCGTCACCCTCGAACTCGGCGGCAAATCGGCCCAGTTGGTTTTCGACGATGCAGATCTCGAACGCGCTTTGCCCACCCTCGTCAACGCCATCATCCAGAACGGCGGCCAGACCTGTTCGGCCGGTAGCCGCCTCCTGATCCAGCGCGCCATCTTCCAGGACGTGGTCGATGCGGTGGCCGAGCGCTTCCGCGGCCTGCGCGCCGGACATCCTGAGCGCGAGCCCGATCTTGGGCCGATGATCAACCAGGCCCAGCAGCGCCGCGTCCTCGGCTATCTGGAGCGCGGCCGCAACGAGGGCCTGAATGTCATTGGCGAAGGCGTGGTCGCGCTCGACGCACCGGCAGGCGGCTTTTACGTAGCCCCGGCCTTCCTGGCGCCGGTGCCGCATGAGAGCATCCTGTCGCAGGAAGAGGTTTTCGGCCCGGTTCTGGTGGCGACGCTCTTCGAGGACGAGGCGGACGCAATCCGGCTGGCAAACGGTACGCCTTACGGCCTTGCCGCAGGCGTATGGACGCGCGATGCCATGCGCTCCACCCGCGTCGGCCGCTCCATGCGCGTGGGCCAGGTTTTCGTGAACTGCTACGGCGCCGGCGGCGGCATCGAGCTGCCCTTCGGCGGCTTCGGCCGCTCGGGCCATGGCCGCGAGAAGGGTTTTGAGGGTCTGATCGAGTTCACAACGACGAAGACGCTCGTGATCGCGCATGGATAGGTGGCCACGGGTCGCCCCTCCCGTGTCATCACCGGCCTTGTGCCGGTGATCCCGCTTCGGTGAAGCGCCGCGCTCCTCCAGTCGAGATGGCCGGGACAAGCCCGGCCATGACGTCAGAGAATGGTTTGCCCATCTCACCATCCCCCTACCCTACCTACAAGGGGAAGGGACACGAAAACGAACGCCTCTCAGAATGAGGCCGAGGATGAAACAAGCTGACTTTTTGAAAAGGGAAGAAATATGAATCGCCTTGAAGGCAAGGTCGCGCTGATCACAGGCGCCGGCTCCGGTTTCGGCTTAGGGATTGCGGAAACCTTCGCCCGCGAGGGTGCAAAGGTCGCTATCATCGACATCAATGAAGCAGCAGCCAAGGCGGCGGCGGAGAAGATCGGCGCATCCGCCATCGGCCTCGCCGCCGACGTGTCGAAGGCCGCCGATGTGAACGCGGCCGTGGAGAAGACCGTTGCCGCTTTCGGCAAGCTCGACATCGTCGTCAACAACGCCGGCATCAGCCATCGCAACCGGCCGATGCTGGAGGTCGAGGAAGATGAGTTCGACCGCGTCTTCGCGGTCAACGTGAAGTCGATCTATCTCTTCGCCAAGGCGGCCGTTCCGCTGATGCAAAGTCAAGGCGGCGGCGCGATCATCAATGTCGGCTCGACGGCTGGCCTGCGCCCGCGTCCGGGCCTCACCTGGTACAACAGCACCAAGGGCGCCGTGCACACCATGACCAAATCCATGGCCGTGGAGCTCGCCCCCAACAAGATCCGCGTCTGCGCGTTGGCCCCAGTCGCCGGCGAGACGCCGCTGCTCGCCACCTTCATGGGTGAAGACACGCCCCAGAAGCGTGAGTTGTTCGTCAACTCGATTCCCCTCGGCCGCTTCTCCACCCCGCAGGATATCGCCAACGCAGCGCTCTACCTCGCCTCGGACGAAGCCAGCATGATCACCGGTGTCGTGCTGGAGGTCGACGGCGGGCGGTGTATTTAAAGCCTCACTGATCAGGCGCAACAGGCCCTCTCCCCCCTTGTGGGGGAGAGATGGAGAGGGGGTGGGAGCGATAGCCGATCAAGGTCCGGCGGCCAGCCCCCTCCCTAGCCCTCCCCCCACAAGGAGGGAGGGGATACCCGCGCTATCCTCGTCCCGCGATCCCGGATCGCCTGTGGCGTCCGGGATGACACAAGACGTCCCCGCCTCAATTCTTCCGCCACTCGAACGGCAGCGGCGCCTCCTTGAAGGCGAACCGGTCGAGATGCGAGGTCACGACGCCTTTCATCCTCTGAAGGGTCTCATCGTCCTGCGCTTCCACGCTCACCGTCAATGCCTCGGGATCAGCCTTCATGGTGGCAACTGCGCTCGGAAAGCGCACGATGCCCTCGTTCTCCGATAATTGAACGTCCAGCTTGTGGCTCCAGTGCTTGCAAAGCTGCTGGAGGTATCTGGCGCCGTTCGCGGTGGACACCCGCGCGGTCTCAAGAGCCATTCTTTTAGCCTTTCATTCCGCCTGTAGCCTCGAACCGGCCGGCATCCGGCGGATCTGTTCACTCCAATGCTTAAGCCTCAGTCACGCTGAAGTTAAGTGAAGAATCGGTAATGAGCATCTTCCATCCGGCGCCGTCCTGCGTAAGGTTAGGCCACCGCGATCTGTCGCCGCCTATACCGGATGGAGTTCAAGCCTGATGACGAAGCGCTTCCTGACTGCCGCCTTTCTTCTCTCCGTCAGCGTCATCCCGGCCTATGCCGCCAAGACCTCCCTCGTGGTGGGCATGCCCATCGAGCCGCCGGGTCTCGATCCGACCGTGGCCGCTCCCGTGGCCATTCGCGAAGTGACCTGGGTCAATCTCTATGAGGGCCTCGTGCGCATCGACCGGACCGGCAAGGTCCAGCCGCTTCTGGCGAAGAGCTGGGAGGTCTCGCCGGACGGCCTGACCTATACCTTCCGCCTGCAGGAGGGTGTGAAGTTCCATGACGGCTCGGCCTTCGATTCCGCCGACGTGAAGTTCGCCTTCGACCGCGCCCGCGATCCGAAATCGACCAACGCGCAGAAGCAGATCTTCGCGCCGATCGCCTCCATCGAGACGCCTGATCCCGCGACCGTGGTGATCAAGCTGAAGGAGACTTCGGGCAACTTCCTCTATTATCTTGGCTGGGGCGACGCGGTGATCGTGGCGCCGGAGACGGCGGAGAACAACAAAGCCAATCCGGTCGGCACCGGGCCCTTCAAGTTCAAGTCCTGGACGCGCGGCGACCGGGTCGAACTCGTGCGCAATCCCGATTACTGGCAGAAGGACAAGATCAAGCTCGACAGCGTCACCTTCCGCTTCATCAATGATGCGCAGGCGCAGGTCGCAGCCCTTAAAGCCGGCGATGTCGATGCCTTCTCCAATCTCGGCGCACCCGAACTCTTCGCCGAGTTCCAGAAGGATTCGCGCTTCAAGGCGGTTGCCGGCAACACCGAAGGTGAGATCGTCGCTGGCCTCAACAGCGCGAAGAAGCCGTTTGACGACGTGCGCGTGCGCCGCGCGCTCATGCATGCGGTGGATCGCAAGGCGCTGGTCGAGGGAGCCTATTCCGGCTTCGGCCAGCCCATCGGCAGCTTCTTCTCGCCGAACCATCCGGCCTTCGTGGATACGACCAATATCGTTGCCTACGATGTCGAGAAGGCTAAGGCGCTGCTGAAGGAAGCAGGCTACGGTAACGGTCTGTCGATCACCATCAAGAGTCCACAGATGGCCTATGCCAGCCGCTCGGCGGAGCTGCTCTCCGCCATGATGTCCGAGGTCGGCGTGGACCTGAAGATCATTCCCACGGAGTTTCCGGCCAAGTGGATCGAAGAGGTCTTCAAGAACAAGGATTACGACGTCACCATCGTGTCGCACACGGAGCCGCTCGACATCG
The DNA here is from genome assembly GCF_016864375.1 of Microvirga sp. VF16. GTDB lineage: Bacteria > Pseudomonadota > Alphaproteobacteria > Rhizobiales > Beijerinckiaceae > Microvirga. Next base: position 3,728,302 of record NZ_CP069354.1, read on the forward strand.
ATATCTTCGCCCGCGACAACTATTACTTCAATTACAAGAACGACAAGTTCAAGGCCGCTCTGGCGGAAGCCGCCAAGACAACGGACGAGAAGGCACGCTACGCCAAATATGCGGAAGCTCAGAAGATCCTCGCGGAAGATGTCCCCGCTCTATTCCTCTTCCAGCTGCCGAAGCTCGGCGTGTGGAACGCGAAGGTGAAGGGTCTGTGGGAAAACTCACCGATCCCGTCGAACGATGTGACGGAGGTTTCGTGGAGCGAGTGAGCCTGGCGCATCGACGCGCGCCGTTTCCTCTGGAACGCCACCTCATCACCGGCCTTGTGCCGGTGATCCCGATGCGAGAGGCGCTGCGTTCCACATAATCGGGTTGGCCGGGACGAGCCCGGCCATGACGAGTGGGTGTCTTTTCCGGCCGAAGCGTCAACGGAGGGGAAGGGAATCCACGGACACGTGCTATATTATGGATCCCCTTCCCGGCCTGCGGCCGCCGGGGATGACACTTGCACACCCCCGTCCTACCCCTCCCCGCAAGGGGGAGCAGGCGTCGAGTAAATTCATGCTGCGTCTCATTCTCTCCCGCCTCGTCTCGCTAGCCGTCACGCTGCTTGCCGTCTCGCTGGCGATCTTCCTCATCATGGAAGTCCTGCCGGGCGATCCGGCCGCCATCATGCTCGGCACGGCCGCGCGTGAGGATACGCTTGCGGCTCTGCGGCAGGAGCTCGGGCTCGATCAGCCTGCGCTCGTGCGCTACCTGCAATGGATCGGCGGGATTCTTCACGGCGATCTCGGCACGTCGATCACCTACAAGATGCCGGTCGCCACTCTCGTGGCCGAGCGCATGAACGTGACTCTGCCGCTGAGCCTGCTCGCGATTCTGATCTCGACCGCACTTGCACTTCCGCTCGGGGTTGCAGCCGCGGCGCGTCGCGACGGGCCGGTGGATCGCGCCGTGCTGGTGTTCAGCCAACTCGGTGTGGCCGTTCCGAATTTCTGGATCGGCCTTCTGTTCATCCTCTTCTTCTCGACTTGGCTCGGCTGGTTTCCCGCCGGCGGTTTTCCCGGCTGGAGCGCCGGAATCTGGCCGGCCTTCCAAGCGCTTCTGCTGCCCGCTGTAGCGCTCGCCCTGCCGCAGGCGGCTGTGCTCACCCGCGTTACACGCTCCGCGACTCTCGAAGTGATCGGCGCCGATTTCGTGCGCACGGCGCGGGCCAAGGGCGTCGACAAGGGCGGGACCCTGCGCCGTCACGTGGTGCCGAATGCGCTCATTCCTGTTACGACGATCCTCGGGCTGCAGCTCTCATTCTTCTTCGGTGGCGCAATCCTTGTCGAGAACGTGTTCAACCTGCCGGGCCTCGGACGATTGGCCTATCAGGCGCTCAACCAGCGCGATCTCGTGGTGATCAAGGACATCGTGTTGATCTTTTCCGGACTTGTGATCGTCGTGAATTTCCTCGTCGACATCGGCTACGCCATTCTCGATCCGCGCTTGAGGGGTCGGTCATGAGCAAGCGCTCCCGCATCCCACTGAATTCTGCCCTCATCGTCGGCGGAATTCTCACCGCGCTGCTCATTGCCACCGCGCTCGTGTCGCTCGTCTGGACTCCGGAAGTGCCGACGCGCGTGCGCGTCGCCATGCGCCTAAAAGGCCCTGGCGAAGTGGGACTTCTCGGCACCGATCATTTCGGCCGCGACGTCGCTTCGCTTCTCATGGTGGGAGCATGGAACTCGCTCGCCATCGCTTGGCCGGCGGTTCTCCTGGGCGCAGCCATCGGCACCGCCATCGGCTGCGCCGCGGCCGCGTGGAAGGGTCTCGCCGATGAGATCGCCATGCGCGTCTCGGACGTGGTCTTCGCCTTCCCTGCCGTGCTTTCCGCGATCATGATCGGCGCACTGGTGGGCTCGGGTCCGCTTGCGGCGATCCTTGCGATTGCCGTGTTCAACATTCCCGTCTTCGCCCGCGTCACGCGCGGCGTCGCACTCCAAGTCTGGACGCTCGATTACATCGCAGCAGCCCGCGCCATCGGCAAGCATCCGCTGCGCATCACCTGGGAAGACGTGATGCCCAACATCGCGGGCGCGCTCATCGTCCAGGTGACGATCCAACTTGCACTCGCGATCCTGACGGAAGCGGGCCTGAGCTATCTCGGCCTCGGCGTGCGTCCGCCCAATCCGAGCTGGGGCCGGATGCTCAGCGACGCGCAGACCTATCTCTCGCAGGCTCCTCACCTCGCCATCGCGCCCGGCGTCGCCATCGCACTTTCGGTGCTGGGTCTGAACCTCTTAGGCGACGGCCTGCGCGATGCGCTTGATCCGACGTTGAAAGGGCGAGGCGCTCCGGCCTAAAGCTCAGGCGGACATCGTCTTGTGCACGTCGCTGAGGATTTCGTAGGAGCGCAGGCGCTTGGAATGGTCATAGATCGCGGCTGCGACCATGACCTCGTCGGCGCCGGTCTGTGCGATGAAATTCTCCAACCCGTCCTGCACCGTCTTGGGCGATCCGACGAAGGAGCACAACAACATGTTCATGGCCTGCGCCTTCTCGCTGGGCGTCCAGTAACTTTCGATGTCGTCGATGGGCGGCTGGAGCTTGCCGCGGGCGCCGCGGAACAGATTAGTGAAGGATTGCTGCGCCGAGGTGAAGAGATGGCGCGCCTCGTCATCCGTATCGGCGGCGATCACATTGACGCCGACCATGGCGTATGGCCGGTCGAGTTGGACTGATGGCTGGAAACGCTCGCGATAAACCTGCAGCGCCTGCATCAGGGCGCCGGGCGCGAAATGCGACGCGAAGGCGTAAGGCAAACCCAGCATCGCGGCGAGCTGCGCCCCGAACAGGCTGGAGCCGAGAACCCAGATCGGCACGTTCGAACCCGCTCCCGGCACCGCCCGGATCGCCTGATCCGGCTGCACGGCTCCGAGCAGAGCCTGCAATTCGAGCACGTCCTGCGGGAAAGTATCGGCGCTGGTGGGGTCGCGACGTAGCGCACGAAGCGTACGCTGGTCGGTGCCGGGCGCACGCCCAACGCCGAGATCGATGCGGCCCGGGAACAAGGCGTCTAGCGTACCAAATTGTTCTGCGATCACCAGGGGCGAGTGGTTCGGCAGCATGATGCCGCCCGCGCCGACGCGCATGGTGTTGGTGCCGCCGGCCACATGGGCGATCACGACACTCGTCGCAGCACTCGCGATGCCGACCATGTTGTGGTGCTCGGCAAGCCAGTAACGATTGTAGCCCCATCGTTCAGCGTGCTGGGCCAGATCAAGCGTGTTGCGCAAGGCATCGGAAGGTGTGAAGCCTTCAGGAACGGGCGCGAGATCGAGGACCGAAAAGAGAGGCATGGCGAGGCAGCTTTCTGGTTGCTTCTGCGCTTGAGCCGCAGAGACTTATCAGATCAGGTCTGCGGGTCCTCAATGCAAGTCACGGTCCGCACCGTTGAGCTCAACTGAGCCGTGCGCGGGATGCAGCGAAAAGAAAACCCGGCACTGAAGGATCAGCGCCGGGCTCTCAATCAAGTCACGGCAAAATGCTTAGCCGCGGGTGCGGGCGCGGATCATGTAGGTATCGAAGGCGTATTCGGCGACTTGGAACCAGAGGTATTCTTCGTTGCGGAAGGCGCGGATCGAGTCGATCACCTTCTTGAAGTCCGCATTCTGCGCGGAGATCTCAGCATAAACCTCATTCGTCGCCTTGTAGGCGGCGTCGAGGATCTCCTGCGAGAACGGGCGCAGCTGAGCGCCGGCGCCGACGAGGCTGCGCAGAGCGGCCGGATTCTTGGCGTCGTACTTGGCGAGCATGTCCATGTTGGCGGCCATGCAGGCGGATTCGAGGATCGCCTGATAGTTCTTCGGCAGGGATTCCCACTTGCCCTTATTGAACAGGAAGTGGATCGTCAGGCCGCCCTCCCAGAAGCCTGGATAGTAGTAATACGGCGCAACCTTCTGGAAGCCGAGCTTCTCGTCGTCGTACGGGCCGATCCATTCGGCCGCATCGATGGTGCCGCGCTCGAGCGACGGATAAATGTCGCCGCCGGCCACCTGCTGCGGAATGACGCCGAGCTTCTGCATCACCTGCCCGGCGATACCGGCGATGCGCATCTTCAGACCCTGCAGGTCCTGGAGCGTCTTGATCTCCTTGCGGAACCAGCCGCCCATCTGGGTACCGGTATTGCCGCCGGGAAGGGCGTAGAGGTTGTGCTTGGCCATGAACTCGTTCACGAGGCCGATGCCGCCGCCGTGGTAGTTCCAGGCGTTGAGCTGGCGGGCATTGAGCGTGAACGGAAGTGCCGCTGCTGCCGCGAAGGTCGGGTCCTTGCCGACGTAGTAATAGGCCGCCGTATGGGACATCTCGACCGTACCGGCAGCGACCGCATCGGCAGCCTGGAAGGTGCCAACGATTTCACCGGCCGAGAACGGCTGGATCTGGAACTTGCCGTCGGTGGCTGCAGATACGTACTTCGCCAAAAAGTCGGCGCCGCCATAGATGGTGTCGAGCGACTTCGGGAAGCCGGAGGTCAAACGCCAACGGATTTCCGGGCTGGACTGAGCAATGGCGGGCTTGGCGACGGCGCCTGCGGCAAGGCCGGCGCCAGCCGTGGCGAGAAAATTGCGGCGTTTCATGAGTGCCTACTCCAGTTCGAGGGCATGTCGCGCTTTTGAGAGAGGCTCGGTAACAAGGGATGGCTGAGCCCGAGTAAAGTTAGACGAAAGGCGAAGTTCGCATAGCTGCGTCCCTGGCAACCGGATAGCCCTCCCTCCTGTTCCGTGGGCTGCCTCCACCTCAAACCGTTGATTTGACGGAGATGTAGCGGACTCCGACGAACGAGGCGCCAGCTGAATGGCATCGCCACAAATTGCCCGGGCATGATTTCTATGCAACGGGTCCCTGCCAAGCTTGCATGAGAAGCATGACGAGGGGCAGCTAAATCTAAAGAGGCGCTACCCGATTTGAGCTTATCGATCGCCTCTTCAGGCTTGATTAAATGAAATGATATAACATATAGCATATGATATAAAGTAGATGAACTTAATCATCATCGCGAAAAATAATTCTCATAAATAAACTATGAGAATCTTGTAGCAATTACTTTGTGAAGCATCAGTATTACGAAAGCATACCCCTTACGAGTCATCGGATTATTTATCCCTGGCCACAGATTTGCCACAGTCATTAAATGAGTTTTACCCGAGCAAGGGGAAGGGCCAACGCGCTCTTATAGGCCGATGAACAAGACGCTTATTTTGCTTGGAGCCTCCATCGTCACGCATGGGATGATGTTTAGCGGTGCGGAGGCCCGGCTGGTCCGCTATGAGATCAACGGAAAACAGTACTCCTACAGCACCAACAACCGCGCCCAGACTGCCGAGGCCAAGAAGCGGATTGCGGCGGCGAAGGCGGCAGAAGCTGCGAAAGCAAAGGCCGAGGCGGAAAAGTCCAAGTACCCTCTCACTGCGGCCTTCGGCTCATCAGCGCAGAGAGAAGCCTCAGAGGCGGAGGAGCGACTTCAGAAACTCCTTTCCGGGCCGCCTGAGTACATGGCGGTTTCGGAACCTGCCCGCGAACCTGCCGACGTCTCCGACAAGAAGCCCCAGGACAAGCCGTCTCGTCCAGCTTCCATCGCCAAGGCTCCGCAAAAATCCATCGTCGTGGTCCGGGCACCGGCCAGCCCGACGCGGGTAGCGCCTCCAGTGGCTCTCGTCATCGCCGAACCGGTCGATCCGGAGCGTCAGACAAAGGTGAAGTCCGTCTCCTTCGATATCCAGTCCGGCATCAAGACGACGGTCATGATCGACGGTACGATCGAGGAGGAGCCGTTTGACAGCAGCGCTCTATCCTTCCTCGCTCCCGAACCGGAGAACACAAACAGTCTGATGGCTTTCGTGAAACAGCTGCGCAAAGTCGCGCCTGAGGAAACGACCGGTTCGATCGTAACCAGCGTGGCCGAACCGGAGGACGGCTCTTTGATCCGGCATCGCTAGTTTTCAGATCAGCATCAACCGCGAATGTCTGACACGCCCGGCTCTAAAATCGTGAGTCGGGCCCGGCTGCAATCGATCTCAGCCATCACGCCATAGGGCAGTGTGGCGATCGGATCAGTGTGCCCGAAATCGCACTCGGCCAGAACCGGAAGGCTTTCCAGGCCTGCCTCAGCAAGCGCACGCACGACTGCCTCTTCCTGCTCGCTCCTGTATGTCTCATCTGTCTGGCCGCCGGGACGGCCGAGAACGATCCCGGATAGCCGGGACAGGATGCCCTGAGCAGCGAAATTGCGCAGCCAGCGCAGGACCAGATTTGCCGGCGGCGCCTCCTCGGAGGTCTCGTAGAAGAGGATCGCTCCGTTCCAGTAGTCCAGCGGCGGCCACCAATCCGAGCCTTTCAGCATCTCCAGAACCTCGGCGCATCCGCCGATGAGATGCCCGCGCATGGTACCGGTTCCCTGCAGAGTTCGCGGTCCCGTCGAGGGCATCAGCGTTCTGCGGCGGTTTTGATTCTCAGGGTCTTTCCAAGGTAGGTGCTCGACGGTCCACCCTTCCCTGTTCGGTTCGATCTCGCCGATAGGCGCCGTTTGAAAGATCGCCTTGCGCAGGGAGTTCTCGGCATAAGCATGCATGCCGCCGTTCTCGGCGAAGCCCGTCATGATCGTCGGACCGTAAAAGGAGCCGAGGCCTGCCTTGAGACAGCCGAAATGCAGGACGGTTGGATCGGAATAGCCGAGGAAGATTTTTGGATTGTCCGCGATCACGTTCAGGTCAATATGCGGGATCAGACGAATCGCATCGTCACCGCCGATGCTAACAATGATACCTTTGATCGACGAATCCGCGAAAGCGCGGTTGATGTCCTCAGCCCGTGCCTGCGGATTCTGGTCGAGCCAAGCCGCCTCACGCAACGCATGGGGCATCTCGACGAGTTCGAGACCAAAGGCTTCCGCCAAGTACTTCTTGCCCGCCTCATAGCGATGAGGAAAAGTGGCCGGCCCGCCCCAACTCGTCGAGACTATAGCAACGCGATCTCCTGCCCGAAGAGCTTGCGGCCTTATGAGGGGTCGCGAAAAATTTTTGGTATTCATCGCAGAAGAGCCCCGGGCACAGCATCGACGATAACCTGATGGACATTTCAGCCGCCAGGCTCCAAAGCCCTCTTTAACAATCTCGCATGAGCATCAAGGAGACGGCATGGTTGTCAAGGATAGCAACGGGGCCACCCTCAACGAGGGCGATTCCATTCAGGTCATTAAGGACCTGAAGGTGAAGGGCTCGTCCACCGTGGTGAAAAGAGGAACCGTGTTCAAGAACATTCATTTGACGGATGACGAAGGTGAGATCGAGTGCCGGTCAAGCCAGATCAAAGGCCTCGTGCTCAAGACCAGCTTCGTGAAGAAGGTTTAAGAGCCCTCTCCTTCCAGCCCCACTTTCCGGCCTTGCAGGCCGCCGGGGACGACATCCGGCTGCTATTCCCGGCCAGAGCGAAGGGGCAGGAAAACCAATCCCACAAAGTATACATCATCTGGATTAATAATGCGGCGGCGGAGGTTCGGGTGCGGATGGCCCGCCCGCATTGTCCTCGACCTCCTGAACGCGGTCGAGGAGCTCGTTCAGCTGCCGCTTCAAGCTGTCGATCTGCTTCCACTGGGTGATGACGGTCTGGTTCAGATCCTCAATCACCTGATCCTGATAGGCGACACGCACCTCGAGCGCTTCAATGTGGGCCTCAAGATCACTCATCGGATGATCCTATCTCGCCCCGCTGCTCCAGGAGTCCGTGACCGAGCGCAACCCGCTCGTCGAAGACGAAGCATCCGCCGTTCCAGCGGCTCTCCGCTTCCGAAACCTCTTCCAGGTATTTGAGGATGCCACCCTTGAGGTGGAAGACCTCCTCGAAGCCCTGGGCGAGCATGTAGGAGCTGGCCTTCTCGCAGCGGATGCCGCCCGTGCAGAACATGGCGACCTTCTTATGCTTCGCCGGATCGAGTTCGTTCTTCACGAAATCCTTGAACTCGCCGAAGCGGCTGATCCGGGGATCGACCGCTCCTTCGAAGGTGCCCATCTCGACCTCGAAATCGTTGCGTGTGTCGAGCAGCACGATGCCGGGCTCGTCCAGCAACCTGTTCCACTCGGCCGCCGTCACATAGGTCCCGACCCGGCGCGACGGGTCGGTCTGCGGATCGCCCAGGGTCACGATCTCCTTCTTGAGGCGCACCTTCATCCGCTTGAACGGCATCTCGGCCGCTGTCGAGAACTTCAGCTCGAGATTGTCGAGACGACCCTTAAAGAGCATACCTTCTTGCAGCTCGGCCACGAGGGCATCGATGGCCTCATCGTCCCCGGCCACAGTCCCGTTGATGCCTTCATGGGCGAGCAGAAGCGTGCCCTTGATCCCGAGATCCAGGCAAAGCTTGTGCAGCGGATCCTTCAACTCCCGGAAGTCAGGCAGCGGGACGAACTGGTAGAGAGCGGCAACTTTGTACGTCATGGCTGCTGTTTATCAGCAGCCTTCACGCGAAGAAACCCATGCCCCCAGGCCTCGATGTCGCCCCGGATGCATGGGCTCAATGGATCCCCTTCCCTCGCCTACGGCTCGCCGGGGATGACAGCGTGGCGCTAACCGTGGTGTCATTCCCGGCCGAAGCGACGCGGAGGGGAAGGGAATCCAAATCCCGTCAAAGCTTCGGCCAAGGCCGCTTATCCCCGCACATCTCCTCCCAGGCCTGAGAGAGCCGCAGCACACCCACATCGTCGAAGCGGCGGCCGATGATCTGGAGACCGATGGGGAGGCCCGCCTTCGTGAAGCCGGCATTGACGGAGGATGCAGGCTGGTCCGACATGTTGAAGGCGACCGTGTAGCCGATATGCTCGAACGGCTCCTCCGGATTGTGGATGGGCGATGCCAACTCGGCAGAGTAGGCAACGCAGGGCGCCACCGGCGAGATCACGAAGTCGAAGCGGTGCGTGGCGGCAACGGCGGCATGCCGCATCGCCAGCATCTGATTCATGCCGTGATAGACTTCCGCACCCGTCAGCGCCTTACCGCCCTCGGCCCATTGTAGGATGTAGGGCAGGATCTTCGCGCGCTCCTCATCGCTTAGCGGCGCCATGTCCATCCAGGCCCGCTGGCGCCAGAAGTCGTCGAGGCCATCGAGCATCTCACGGGTGCTGAAGGGCGGCGCCTCTTCGACGATGGCGCCGGCGTCCTCGAATGCCTTTGCTGCACTCTCGACCGTGGCGCGGACCTCCGGATCGAGCGTCATGCCAACGCCTGCCTGCATCATCACGCCGATCTTCAGCCCCTTGATGTTTATGCCAAGATCGAGCCAGGGCAGATCCTGGTAAGGCAGGCTCATGGGATCTCGCACATCGGGACGCGTGAGGCTCGTCATCATGAGAGCGGCGTCACGCACCGTGCGCGTCATCGGCCCGGCCACGCGGCCATAATAGGCCGGGTCGATAGGAATGCGGCCGAAGCTCGGTTTCAGGCCGAATACGCCACACCAGGAGGCCGGCAGGCGGATCGATCCGCCGATATCGGTGCCGATATGGAACGGTCCATAGCCGGCCGCCGCCGCAGCGCCCGCGCCCGCCGAGCTGCCGCCCGGGTTCTTCGACAGATCCCACGGATTTCGCGCCAGCGGGTGAAAGCTCGAAAGACCAGACGAAAGCATCCCGTAATCCGGCATGGTCGTCTTGGCGAGAATGACCACGCCATCCTCGCGCAGGCGTGCTGCCGAGGGGGCATCCTCTGCAGCCGGGATGAGCGGACGCGCCGCCGTGCCGAGCGGCACCGGCGTGCCCTTGGTGGCGATGTTCTCCTTGATCGTCGCGGGAATGCCGTCGAGCGCCCTCGCCTCCCCGTTCATCCAGCGCTGCTCCGACGCCTTCGCATCGCGAAGCGCCGCATCCGGATCGAAGGCATACAGAGCCTGGAGTCTCGGCTCATAAGCATCGATACGTGCAATCACAGCCCTCGTGACCTCGACAGGAGATACCGCCTTGCGGCCATAAGCTTCGAGAAGCTGAGGAGCGGACCAATCGGCCAAATCTGCCGGTGAATTGCCCTGTGTCTGATACGAAGACGATTGCGTACTCAATGCGAAATTCTCCTCAAGGAATCGGCCGCAGCCATGCTGGATTCTTCCATGAGACCGGTAAACCGGTTTTGTCTTTGATCATGTGCATGGGCCCATGACATCAACGCAGAGGCAGGCCAGGAAGGCGTCCGTAAGCGCTTGCGGCGTCATACTCTTTGGAGGCATGTCCGTCAGATTCCGGCACAAAGCGGAGCCCCTATAGTTTCTCCGCAGCCGACCGCCTTCCTGTGAGGCGTCCCCTCAGAGCCTGAGCCGTCTGTTTATAAGTAATGTGCGAAATTGCACATCTTAAGGTTGTGTTATTATTATCATGAGGAGATGCTCGGTTCTCCGACCGGGGATCTGCAACACGGTGATACCCTGCCATGAAGAATGGTGCGAAGGCTGCCATTCACCGAAGAAATCGGCTCCTCGCCGCTTTGGAGCCGGACGATTATTCATGGCTCGAACCTCATCTCGAAATCGTGGATTTGCCTCGGGGCAAGGTCATCTATCAAAGCGGCGAGACCATCCGGCATACCTACTTCCCACATGATGCCGTCGTTTCTCTGGTCACCGTGCTGCAGAATGGCGGATCCGTCGAGATGGCGGTATTCGGCAAGGAATCTGTCTTAGGCTTCGTGAGCGCGCTCGTCACCCGGCAATCGTTCGGCCGTTATATCACCCAGATTTCCGGCAAGGCATCTCGCGTTGCTTTGGATCGGCTGAGCGACGCCATCGACCAACGCCCCAAAATACGCAGGGTGCTGTTCCGATACACAGAAGCCCTTTTAGCCCAGACCCTCCAGACCGTTGCCTGCAATGCTGTGCACGGTGTGGAAGCCCGATGCTGTCGCGCGATTCTGAGCACCCACGACCGAACCGACAAGGACGACATCCCTCTCACCCATGAAACTCTGGCCGAGATGCTCGGGGTTCAGCGCTCGACAGTGAGCAGCGTCACGAGTGCGCTCCAGCGGATGGGTCTGATTAGCCAGGGTCGGGGAACGATCAGGATTACCGACCGTGCCGGGCTCGAGGAAACGGCCTGCGAGTGCTACCACGCGATCCATCAAAGCTTCGAAAGGCTCCTGCCGGCAGGCCACAAACGGACTGAGCCAAGCGCGAGTTCTCGCCTTACCCCGGCAAAGCATCGAAACACAGTGGCTTGATCGGAAAGAAAGATTTCTTCTGGTTTTGTCGGGTTCCCAACAGACGGAGTAACCCTACCTTAGTACCTTCAAACCCTATTAACGAAAAGTTAATATGAGGGACGAGATGAGCGATACTAAGTTTCATAACAATGAACCTAATAACGGGGCTCTCCTTCCTAGAATGTACTCGCCCACCTACCAGCCGTTGCTTCAATCTCTCCTTGCGACCTTGGCCGATATCGATTTCGATTACGAAAAGGAACGCGAGAAGCTGAGCAACACCTCACCAGACACCAACATCAAGATCCGCGCTCTCGAGAAGCTGAAGGCCCGCCACTATGAGCGCCGGCAGCCTTACATCCAGCAACTCGCCGTCCTGCAGAAACGCATGATGGAATTAAGAGCGTAGTCAAACGTCTCATCATTCGGCGCGATCCAAACGCCAGCCGCCGAAGCCAAGAACAGTAATTCTCCAGGGGCATAAGCACTCAACGAGTCAGGTTAGATGGGTGCGTTCACAAGACCTGAGCACATACCAACTGCTCATGAGGGATTGTCGACAATGACTGAGGAAGAAATCGAAATCGTTGCGGAGGAACTGGCCAAGATCGGTGGCGTGACTTGGTATCCAGGACGCGAAAAAGGAACCCTCATGAGGGTCGTCTGCGACCGTTACCGCGATAGGGCCAGGGTGGCTATTCAAGCCCTTGAGCGCTATCGGGCCGGTCAGAAGGCCACCCTCGCGCAAGACAATAGCCAGGGCGAGATGTCCTCGAGCGGCGGACTGCCTTCATCGGTCCATGAGGACATCAGGCCCGGCACGACGGTCGTATACCGTCCGCCAGGTGATCGCAGAGCCTATTCCTGCCGGGTTGTCGAGATCGAGGGCAATCGTGCATATCTCGCCCCTATTCTCAGAGCCTGCACTGACTGGGTTTCCATCGAGCACCTCGTTCCAACACAGGAGCCCGACAAGGCTGCGGCAGGCGAATAAACCACCCTTAACACCATCCGGGCGGCTCCGTCAGGAGCCGCCCTTTGCTTTGCCCGAGCAAGTCTTCCCTCACTGAGTCAGCTTGCTGTAGCTGCCACCCTTCCAGACATTGATGTTGTATTTCGGATCCTTGATGTCGCCCTTCTCATCGAAGGTCACCGGCCCGAGCACCGTATCGACATTCGTGCTGCGCAGGGTCTTTGCCACGGCTTTCGGATCTGTGCTGCCGGCCTTGCCGATTCCTTCGGCGAGGGCCTGAACAGTCGCGTAGGAGAACAGCGTAAAGCCTTCCGGCGAGAAACCGATCTGCTTGAACTGCTCCAGCGCTCCCTTGGCCGCCTCGCTGTCACGACCGTCGGGCGGGAAGGTGAACAGGGTTCCTTCGGCCCCCGGGCCCGCCACAGCCCCGAATTCCGGCGTCGCGATGCTGTCTCCCATCATCAGCTGGAACTTGTAACCCTGATCCGCGGCCTGACGCATGATGAGGCCGGCTTCGGTGTGGTAGCCGCCGAAATAGAGGAATTCGACACCCTGGCTCTGGAGGCGGTTGACCACCGCCTTGTAATCCTTCTCGCCCGCGTTGATGCCCTCGTAGAGCACCTCCTTCACTCCGGCCCCATTGAGGGACGCCTTCACCACATCAGCGAGGCCTTTGCCGTAGGCGCTCTTGTCGTGGAGGATGGCGATCTTCTTGGTGCCGTAGTTCTGCTTGATCCATGGCCCGATGAACTTGCCCTGCGCATCGTCACGGCCATAAAGGCGCATGATGGTCGACCAGCCCTGCTCGGCCGCCTTCTCGGTCATCGCCGGATTGCTGGAGGCCGGACTCATCATCAGGACGTCCGCCTCGGCATAGACCTCGGAGGCCGGGATCGAGGAGCCTGAGCAAGCATGGCCGTCGACAAACTTAATGCCCTCGGCGACGATACGGTTGGCGATGGCAACGGCCTGCTTGGGATCGCAGGCATCGTCGTAGACGACAACCTTGACGGTCTTCCCGTTCACGCCACCATTCTTGTTGATGGCCTCTGCCGCGAGTTCGGCGCCGTGCTTAAGCTGCTCGCCGATGCTGGCCACTGCTCCGGTCATCGGACCGGCCACGGCGATGGTGATATCCTCTGCGCGAGCAAATCCGGTTCCCGCCAGCAGGGCCAGGACGGATAGGTGATAGGCGTACCCTCTCTTCATGGCTATGCCTCCAGCTTCATGCTTCGACACTTCAGGCCGATTGCAGCCGGAAGCGATCGAGCTTGAAACGAGAGATGTCGTTCGCAGGCGGTTTTCCAAGAGCGAGATCGGCCAGCACTTCCCCGATCACGCTTGCGAACTTGAAGCCGTGCCCGGAACAGGGCGAGGCCAGGACGATCCGCGGATCGACAGACGAACGATCGATCACGAAATCCTCGTCTGGCGTGCGGGTGTAGATGCAGGTCCGCATGGCCTTGAGCGGACCGTTCGCGTCCGGCATCGCAAGTGCCAGCATGCGCCGGATCTGCGCCTCGTCGGCGGGGCCACCGTCCTGAGTCAGGTCGTCGGCCGACGTGAGATAGGCACCTTTGCGATGAGAGGCGGTCTTGACGCCGGTGCCGGCGAAATCCGGGAAACCATAGCAGGCATCGTCTTCGGATTCGAGAATGAAGACCGGGCATCGATCCGGAGAGTAATAGGCTGGTTGCAGGGGCTCGAACCAGCCGAGCACCTGACGCGTCAGCTTGAGATGCGGCTTCAGCTTGGGCGCAAAATCACCGATCCAGGCACCTGCCGCAATGATCACGGACCCGGCCTCGATCTCGCCGGTTTCCGTTCGCACACGCACGCCGGAGCCAAGCGGCTCGATGGCCAGGACGCGGGTCTGCGTGCGAACCTCTGCGCCATGCCTTTCCGCCAGTCCGACGAATTGCTGGATCGCGAGTTCCGGCCGCAGGAAACCGCCCTCGGGCTGATACAGCCCTGTCCAATGGGACGGCACCTTGAAAGCGGGAAAGCGCCGGTTGATCTCGGCGGCGCTCAAAACCTCATGGTCCAGGCCATGGAGCCTGGATGCTTCGAGAGAGCCCTCGACGACCTGGCAGCCCGGATAGCCTGCCTCGAGGATACCGGTGACGGTGAGAATGGTCTGGCCGCAGAGCTGTTCCAACTCGCGCCACTTCTCCATCGCCCGGCGCGCCAGCGGAACATAGGATGGGTGCTCGAAATAGGAGAGCCGAATGATCCGGCTCTCGCCATGCGACGAGCCCTTGTCATGTCCCGGCTCGAACTGCTCGATGCCGATGACGCGCTGTCCCCGGCGAGCGAGGTTGAAGAGAGCGGCGCTGCCCATGGCGCCAAGCCCGATCACCGCCACATCGAACGTCGTCATCAACCTAACCTTTCAAGACTCTCCCGAATGAGGGCGCCTACATTCGGCAGTGATCGATGGTTCGTCAATCTAGCACTCTCAGAGGCACTTCGGGCGCAACCTCACTGTCCCAAGCGAAAGCCCCGCAGTCTCCTGCGGGGCCGATGCGCATGGCTCAGATAATGTAAAAGTCCTTCTCGCTGATGGATGCCTTGCTGAACTTGGCGATCTCGACAGCTGCAGCTTTGCCTGAACCGTCCTTGTCGTAGGAGAGGACACCGGTCTTTTTGTTGTAGACGAGATAATCGCTCTTGTCCTTGGCATGGCTGCCAATGGTGAAGAACGCCTTTGCAAGCTTGAGGGGCTTGTCCGGATTGCCCTTCTTGATCGCGCTGTAGAAGGACTTGCTCGACTTGAACAAGCTGTTGTCCAACACGATCTTGTCCTGCCCCGCCTTGAAATCCTTGACAGTGTCGGTGTTTGACTTGGCTAGCGTCGTATCGAACACGAACCAGTCCTTTCCGATGCCGCCGGTTAGAACATCCTTTCCGGACTTGCCGTAGATCTTGTCGTTTCCGGCGCCGCCATTCATCGTGTTTTTGGACGAGGTTCCGAGCAATACGTTGTCGAACGCATTGCCGTTGAGAACCGGCACGTTGCCGACCGCATAAACCGTGTCGATTCCGGAGTTCGACCCCAGCGTGAAGCTGGTGCTGGCATAGACGACATCCACACCACCGGTATCGACGATGACGTCATTGACGTTGTCGACGTAATATACGTCGTTTCCGCCACCGCCCTGCATGACGCTGCCGCGGCCCTTGCTGCTGAGGACGTTGCTGCCCTCGTTGCCGACCAGGGTCGTGGTGTACTCGTTCCCCGTCAGGTTGATCGGAGCATAGCCATCGGCAGCTCGCAGAACTTCCACGGCGCTCATGCCGATGTCATAACTCACGCTCGCGATCACGGTGTCCGTGCCGGCGTGATACGACTGCTCGCGGGCCTCATCCTTGGCACTGTCGACGTAATAGACATCGCTGCCGTCGCCGCCCTGCATATGGTCCGTGCCTGCGCCGGCATCCAAGGTGTCATTGCCTCCGGAACCATAGAGCGAGTCATTGCCGAAACCGCCGAAGATGGAATTGGCTTGTCCATCGCCGGTTAGAGAGTCGTTGTAATTGGAACCGACGACGTTCTCGAAGTTCACCCAGGTATCGCCTTGCGAGTCGTTGACCCCGCCTCCGCCTGCGCCGAGGCTGACGGAAATACCCTGGCCTGACAGAGCATAGGACACGGTGTCGATGCCATCACCACCATCCATGACCTCCTGGCCCGATCCGCCGATGATGGTGTCGTTGCCGGCGCCGCCGAGAAATTTATGCTTCTCGCCATTGCCGATGATCAGATCGTTGTGAGCCGTGCCGATGATGCCCTCGATGGAGTTGTAGACATCGCCCTTCGCTTCGCCGGTGCTGAGCGTCGTGTTGCGCAGGTTCAGGGTCAGGCCGATCCCAGAGCCTGCATAGGACGCGTAGTCCCAATACGTGCTTCCGGAACCGCCGTTCAGAACATCCGCGCCTTCTCCGCCGACAAGAGTGTCATCATAGTTGTCGCCACCATTGAGAACGTCGTTGCCGGCGCCACCGTCGAGATAATCCTTGCCGTCTCCGCCGTTGATCGTGTCGTCGCCGCCATGACCGTAAATGATGTCGGCGTAGTCGACGGAAATGTCGTTGTGTCCATTCAGCGTTTCAGCGGTGTCATTGCCGTGAATGATATCCGGCTCAATCGCAGCCAAGGCCGACAAGCTGGTTGAATCGTCGAGGTACTGATGTTGTTCAGACAAAGTTTCGTCCACTTCGAACATACGTTTCTAGGATTGTTTGCTCAGGCCTAAGCTCGGCCGTTTACGCATGTGCAAAGAGAGCCTGCAAGATTGCAAAGACGAAGGAGTACGCTGTCGAAAATGATCGCTGCAGCCGGTTTGCTAATCTTTGCAACAGCTTGGCAATTTTTTTAATGCTGAACGGCTTGTCCCGGGCCGTGCGGGGCCACACATTGCACGGAATAACGTTCTGCAGCTTTGAATTGATATTGCCTGCAGACCGCTACTTGAATGAGGGAACATTCTGGGATGCGGCGCCCGAAAAGCTTCCGCCATCCTCATTGATTCATGCTGACCTATATTGATCGGCGGACCGTGGTTCAGATGCCGGGTCTTGGAACCCTTTCGACGTAGCTGCGGTTCTCGTGCATCGGACGAGGAGGATCAGATGAGCCGAGGCT
This sequence comes from Microvirga sp. VF16, assembly GCF_016864375.1. Taxonomy (GTDB): domain Bacteria; phylum Pseudomonadota; class Alphaproteobacteria; order Rhizobiales; family Beijerinckiaceae; genus Microvirga. Next base: position 3,745,134 of record NZ_CP069354.1, read on the forward strand.
TTCCATCCATGACGGCCCTGTTGGGGCTACTTGCCGTCGCCGGCTTTCAGAACAGAGATAAGATTGCCGAGATGCTCGGTGGTCTCACATCCAACAATCCTGGAGGCACACCGGGAAAACCTGGCCAGCCGCAAGGTGGCTTGGGCGATCTCGGTGCCTTAGGCGGCCTAGGCGGATTGCTGGGTGGTCTGGGCGGGCAAAATCCGGGTGGCCTTCTGAGCGGCGGTCTGGGCGAACTGGTCGATAGTTTCCGCCAGAACGGCCAGGGCGATATTGCCGATTCCTGGGTTGGCACAGGCCCCAACAAGGAGGTCGCGCCTCAGCAACTGGAGCAGGCGATCGGCTCCGATGTGTTGGCAACTCTGGCACAGCAGACTGGCCTGTCGCGAGACGAGATCCTTGCTAGGCTGTCGAGGGAGCTTCCGCAAGCTGTCGACAGATACACACCGGACGGACGGATCCCTACGACCTGAACCGGTCTGCCCGTTCATTTACAAACGGGGCGCGGTTGAGATGAGCGGCTGCGGCGCAATACTCCGGATGAGTGCAGAGCGCCGCGGCTTCCTTAAGGGGCTGGGCGCTCTATCCTTTTGACCTGCCTGCTACCTCCGACGCTTCGTTCCGGAAAAGCCGCAATCAGGTAGCCTTTCCAACACTCGGTTGCGAAGCGGAGGATGGGAGGGGCTGATGCATACGGACCGCTTTGTCGTCTTCAAGTTTCAGGACGAATGGCTGGTAACCTACGCAGATCGGGAACAGACATCATTCGCAACACGCGAGGACGCGGAACGGTCGGCTTTTGACGCGGCGGATATACTCGCATCCAATGGCCATGCCGTATCCGTGCTTATCATTCCAGATGGCTCGGACGACGTCTCCAAACCCTATTCGCACGTGGAAGGATCCGTTCGGAAGAAGAACCTGAATTAGAGCCATCTCCGCGTCGACCGACACCAACCTATCGCGTGAACCGCATTTGCAGATCGGGATGGGCTCGGCGAACGTCCTCATCCGAACAGCTTTCTTTTCAAACCCAATAGTTTCTCCTTTGAGCATTCGCTCGCTTGTGCGCCAGCACTAGGTTAGGATTTGATACGTGATGTGCTCTTTGGAGCGGGACGTCGGCAATGCTCTGGGCAAAGAAAGCAATCGACCCCGCCGAATGGGGCCCGACGCAGGATCAGTTCGAAGAGCTTTTCGTCAAGCTTGGAAGCCCGAAGCAGATGATGCTCGCTTCTGCATCCGACCCGGCATCCGGCCAATCGATCTTCCTCATGAGTCTCCCGAACACGACATTCCTCGGCTTCTTTTCAGGGTTCGAGTGCGTGACCGAGGATGCACTCCCCTCGGAGGCTGCACTGCTCGTCGGCCACAATGACGAGTTGCTCAAGCACTTCAGGTACCCAGCAAGAAGGCCGCTGCCTTAAGCTGGCGAGCCTTTTCCTCTGAATTCGGCGTTCAAACGCAAGCTTGCGGCAAGCTTGGGCATTCGGTCGCCACAATTCACTGCCAATGGCCGAGATCGTTCGAGCCTTTGCAGTGGAGACGATTGTGACCACAGCCCACGATTTCGATGAGATGGTGGATCTTCTTGCATTAAGCCGGCCCTTTGAGAGATCGAGGGGTATGAACATGGCATGCAAGATCGCAACATTGCCGCTTCGGGATGCCATCGCCCTGGTCATCGAAGATTGGGCCGATGACAAGTTCAGGCAGTTGAGTGCCGTCATCGTGCGGCAGTCGGGACCGACCATCCGCAGCCTCGAGGAGATCCGGCATCTCTACGAGAAGGCGGAGATGGCACCTGCGTCATGAGCGAAGTGGGCTAAGGCTCCTCCGATATTCACAATGCCCTGCATTTGGGCTTATTGGCTCATACTTCATCAACCTGCCCTCTTCCCTATTGGGCCCACAACCGCTTTTATGGGCCCCGCTCAGGACCAATTGGAGGGATGGGGTGGAACTCAACGAAGCAAAATGCTCATGCCCGAAGTGGTTTCCGGTCTTCCTTTCCGGCATCGGGCTTGCGAGTCTCGCCCTATCCTATCTGATTTGGTAGAACCCGCCCTCGGGTCAGCCAAGAGCCGGCTTTCCCTCGGCGACTGACGCGATCAAGCCATTTTGGACCTTGACGAAAGAACCCTGTTCGCGTCTATTGCGCCACCTGCGAAGCGGGATCCCAGATCCGGTCTTTTCGCCTGGAGACGTGGCCGAGCGGCTGAAGGCACTCGTTTGCTAAATGAGCATACCCCAAAAGGGTATCGAGGGTTCGAATCCCTCCGTCTCCGCCACCCAACTTTTCTCAATAATTTCAAGTACTTATCGTGTCGTCCGCAACGCTGCTTATAGCAGCTTTGCGGTGTGTTTTGTCGCGCCAACCTGTGGGTAAGCACATAACGCCGCACGGCTTGTACAATGATACTCGATACCGCGCCGGAGGGGGATCAAGACCGCCCGCAATGGAGATGGGAGTATCGGAGTGCGTTGCGGGGTAATCCCAAGGATTTGTTAGTTAGCTCTTTGAGATGCCGAAAAACTCAGAAAAACATGATAAATTTTTTGTGATCCAAGGCTACAAATGCGTAAAACTGCAAAATCTTTGCACTGAACAGGATCATATAAACCATTAGAATGACAGCAAATTAGGGGAAAAGCGCGAAGGTTACGCTATGGACGATATTTATTCAGGAAAATTACTTGATATCGGCCGAACAGCTTACCTTAAAATTCCATTTTCACTGCGACAGTATTTAGGGCGCGCCCTTCAAAGCCTGCCGAAGGATATACGCCTCGGCACAACCTACCGTGTCTGCCGCGCGCTCATTGAGCAGGCACGGAACGATCCGGACTTGGCCATTCATGAGCAACAGAACCGGCTGCGGCACGTCCTGGCAACGGCTCTCAACCAATCAAGCTACTATCGCGAGACGCTTACGGCGGTCTTCGGCCCATCTATCAAGGCGGAAGAGCTTATCGTCGCGGAGCAGTGGCGGCGCATCCCCATTCTCTCCAACCAGATCGTCCGTCGCGAGGCCGAGCGAATGTGCACGCGGCCGCTGAACAGGCTCGATCGAGCGATGACAAGCGGCTCCTCAGGCCAGCCACTGCCCTTCTTCGTCGATCGAGACCGCAGTCCGATCGAGTACGCCTTCGTGGTGCATCAGTGGGCGCGGGCCGGATGCTGCCCCGACACATGGCGGGCCTCGTTCAGAGGGTGGCATATTCCGAACGTCGACACACAGCCGTTCGAGATCGAGTTCGGCCTGCGCGAAGTCAGGATCTCGGTATTTCACTTATGCGATGACCTGATGGAACGCTATGCGCAGGAACTGGAGCGGCGCGGGATCGCTTTCCTGCAGGGGTACCCCTCTGCCATTGCCACTTTCGCAGCCTTCCTGACCCGCCGGGATCTGCCCATACGCCACAAGATCCGGGGAGTGATGCTACATTCCGAACCGATCTACTCAGACTTTCGCCGCACCATCAGCCGTGGCTTTCCCAGGGCGAAGATCATCCCGTTCTATGGCCTGAGTGAGAAATGTGCGTTCGGCACCGAGGTCGAAGACGTGCCCGGCCTCTACGAGATGGATCCACTCTATGGCTTCACCGAACTCCTCGACAAATCCGGCGCTCCGATCACAGAGCCAGGCCGGGTTGGGCGGGTGGTGTCAACTGGGCTTCAGTTCACCGGGATGCCGTTCATTCGCTACGACACCGGCGACGAGGCCACGCTCGTCGAGCCTCCAGAAAGGCGCAACGGCTATCGTCTTCGCGTCGCGAATATCGTACCGAGACGGGCTCACGATTTCTTTCTGTCGCGATACAACCATCTCATTCCAGCGACATCCCTTGCTATGGCGGACGATGTCCTCCGATTTGTGACCGATTACCAGTTTGAACAGCATACACCCGGCGAGGTTCTCATACGGGTGGTGCTCGCGGAAGGGGCGCCGCCGCATACCCTTGACTCGTATGTCAAGCTCGTGACGGAACGGGCAGCTGGCGGGTTGTCCTTCATTCCAGAAGTTGTCAGATCGATCCCGCTATCGGGGCGGGGCAAGCGGAAGTTCGTGATTCAACAGCTCGATATCGCTGCCGCGATGAATGCCGCTGGTTTCGCAGTTGATAGCCCTCACCGCAGTTTTTCTCAGACCAATCGCTATGTGTCTCAATACGAATGGGATTAGAGCGGCGAGAGGAACGAAGTGGAGAAACTATGCAGATGAAGTGGGCAAGGCCGTCGCTGACGTAACGCGTCGACGATGTTCACCCATGCTTTACTGGAATTGGGTCTCTTCCGTTTCACATTAGCGGGTTGTCGCGCGCGGCATCTCAGGCTCAGGTTGGAATCTGGCCTCTGCTTTACCCCTGCGTCGATAGGCAAGATACAGGCCTGCCGCTAACGCGGCTAAGAATCCCCCAATCGGGATCCCGGCAAGCGCTGCGAAAACTCCGTAGGGCCAAAGTACAGCAAGTGCGAATAACCCGCCCAACCAAGCGATAACCGCTAATGTCAGTCCTGCCATGAGGAACCTCGCTCCCGATTCTCATGCAAAATAGTAGGATACAGCTAATTCGAAAAGAGTAATCCGATAAAGTATTTGGCTTTGTCGCTCTTGCAACAGTCGGTCCAAAGTAGGCTCTGTGTGGGGGTACGGGATTTAAGCGGACGCGCGCAGGGGCCATCAGACGTCTAAAAGGGCCATGCGCCGTCCCGACCTAATTAACCGGGTTTTCGCGGACGAACGTGGATGCCAGAAGACTTATCACCATTAAGTTACTGGTCCTTTTGATGCACCTGCGGACCGCGGGGAGGCATGGTTTGGCGGCCTCCGTGTCCGCCGTTTACTTCCCGCGGCTTCCCGGCATCGGCCCGTCCAAGGACCTTCGGCTGTCACTCATGCCCCGACCTGTGGTAGGAGCCGAAACGGTGATCGTACAAAGGGGAGCGGTATCGTGGTGGACATCAGGCGGATCGGCGTCGCCGCACGCTATAGCGACCTCGTGATCCATGATGGAACGGCCTATTTCTCGGGCTACGTGCCCGAGACGACCTTGGGCCTCTCGGTCACGGAACAGACCCAGGATATTCTCGGGCAGATCGAACAGTCCCTCATCGAAATCGGCAGCGACAAGGCCAAGCTACTCCGGGCGACGATCTGGCTGGCAGACATCTCCTTCTATGACGAGATGAACGCGGTCTGGGATGCCTGGGTTGTCCCGGGTCAAGCTCCGGCGCGCGCCTGCGTCGAGTCGAGATTGGCGGACCCCGATTACAAGCTCGAGATCCAGGTCATCGCTGCCCTCTGATCTGGTCCGGCAGCTCTCTATGCCCGCTCCGTCTGGGAGCTCGATTTCGCAAGAGCTCCCAAGCGCTTGCGCTCATAGTGCTTTGCCAGACGTAGGTGTCGCCACGTGGCATAGTTCATGGCGATCAGGAAACCGTAGGTGCCGCGCAGGAAATGCAGCCGACCGAAATAGGCCTTCACGAAGGCCGCGGGAAACTCGAAATAGACCCGCCATGTGGGGATCGAAATGCCCCTCACCTCAAGGTCGATGGCCTGCTGGTCGGTGTAGCTGTTGAGCTTGGCGAGTTGGTCGCCGAGGGAGCGCACGGACCGGTGGTGCACGAGTCCCTTCAGCTTGCCAATCCTGGTTCCCGGCTTCAGGTCGACCCGGTCATGGACGAGCGAAGACGAATACCGGCCCGCATCCCGGCGATAGAGCCGGACCGGCGCGACCCGATAAGCCAGAGGATGAGGAGCACTTTCTCCGGGGAATGTTTCAGCAATCCGAATGCCATAGGCTTGGCAGGGAGGCTGTCCATGAGCGAACAGCGCACGCATCTCGGCCAGCAGTTCTGGCGAGACCTCCTCGTCTGCATCGAGATTCAAGAGCCATTCGTGCCGGCACTGATCCTCCGCGAAACGCTTCTGGAGACCGTAGCCTGGCCAGGGATTGAAGATCACCCGGGCGCCGAGGTCCTGGGCTACCGCCTGGGTTCCATCCGTCGAACCTGAATCGACCACGACGAGATCGTCCGTCAGCCCTCGGATCGCACGGATCGTCGCTCCGATCCGGTCGGCCTCGTTTTTGGCAATGATGAAAACGGAAACAGGAAGCATGGCCTCGGGTGCCTAGCCGCCCTGAGGGGTCATGGCAAGGGCTTTGGGCCCAGTAAATGGCCGCAGTACTGTCGTCTGCGCCTCCGATCAAGCTGCAACAGGCAGTCCCTCAGCCAGCAGGGCCCGCTTGACCATCTGTCGATTGAAAATCCGCTGCATGTACTCTGTGACCGTGGAATAGTCCGATAAATCGATCCTGTGGAAGCGGGCCCAACTCAGAACCGTGAAGCAATAGGCATCGGCAACGGTGAATTGCTGTCCTGCCAGATAGAGGCGCCCTCTCAGGCATTGATCCAGATAAGCGAGGCGTCGTTGGAGGCGGTTCACGGCCAATTGACGTGCCTTCGGGGGCATGGGGGCCTCCCATAGCGGATCGAAGCCCTTATGAAGCTCCGTACCCGTGAAATCGAGCCATTCTCTAACCCGATAACGCTCCCAGGAGCCCAGCTTCGGAAGAAGCTGAGCCGATGGCGCTTGGTCTGCAAGGTACTCCAGAATAACGGGAACTTCGGCCAGGACTTCGCCACTTTGCAATGCAAGGGCTGGAACATGACCCTTGGGGTTGATCCGAATGAAGTCACGCCCAGAGGCGGTGGTTTTGGTTTTCAGATCGACCTTGTCGTACTCGATCTCCAGGCCGGCCTCGAAAGCAATGATACGCGGTGCAAGGGAGGTGGCTCCTGGGGTGTAGTACAGCTTCATCACAGTTCCGCGCCCCCTACCTGCTGAGAATATAAATTTATAACGTAACAAGATGCGTTATTAGTACGTCACACAATGGCGCATTCAAGGCGCCTTAGACTATTTGCTACAATATTTCACTCACTCAGCAACAAGGATTTTTAGAGAAGCATGCCCTCACGCGCGTGGCGTGTCGTAACGGCCCCGAGCCGCTTACGGACGCGTAGCTCCGCTAGGAGCGGAAAATGATCCGACGCCACCCGGGTCAAGGGGTTCCGGACAGGCCCGGCATCGACCACCTCGATGGATTTTGTCACGAAGACATGATCGAGGCGCAGAACGGGTGCCCGGGTGTGAAAAGTCGGCTGAGGCTCTCCAAAGGAATTGGCGAGTTGAGCGTCCTGCATCCGATTGGCGATCAGCCGGTATGAGCGTGAATAGGGTGGAGCATTGAAATCGCCCAGCAGGACGGCTGGATCGGCGCAATCGGGATGGCCGACCCAATCCGGCCCGATCAGAGCAGCCGCCTGCGTCCGCCGCTCTCCGGACCTTAGAGACAGGTGAGCGTTGACGACCTGGATGGTCTGGCCTTCGATCTCGACAGCGACCCAGAGGGCACTGCGCTTCTCGAAGGACGGCCTCGTCGATTGTGTGGGCAGGCGCCCGGACCTGACGATTTTCGAAGAATGGCGGGTCAGGACAGCGATGCCGTATTGCTCGCCCAGAATGCGGATCGTGGGCTGAAAATGCAGATCCATCCCGAGCCTCGCCGCGACGGCAGCCGCCTGGTCGATCTCGCCTGCCCGCTCGCGTCCGACGCGGACCTCCTGCAGCGCGACAATGTCCGGGTCGCAGGAGGCAATAACCTCCGCGATCCGGTTCGGTGAGATCTGTCTGTCCGTGCCAAGCCAGCGATGGACATTGTAGGTGAGGATCCGAAGGGTTCGCCCCTGTTTGTCGCTATGCTTCAAAGGTCAGCACCGGCTCGTCAGTCGTTAAAGGTAAAAGCACCGCGTCATTCGGCACAAGCGGGAAATTACCCCCACCGCCCATCTGGCCGCCTAATTGGCAAACGTGTCGGATCAATGACCCAGGCTCAAGCTTGGTTCCCCTTGGTAGGCGCTTAGGGCCGAGCCAACCAAGAGTTTCACAGACAGTTTTGCTGGTGGCTTGACCTTCCCATGATTGGAAGGATTACACCCTCATCCCATATGAGGATCAGGAGATTCACCATGGCCGCCGGCAAGCTTAGCCCCATCGACAGCATCGACATTCCCATTCAGGGCATGAGTTGCGCCTCCTGCGTCGGTCGCGTGGAGAAGGCGATTCGATCTGTGGACGGTGTCACGGCAGCCAACGTCAACCTGGCGACCGAACGGGCGCATGTAGAGTTCGCCCCTTCCGAGGCCAACCCTACGGCAGTTGCGGAGGCGATCCGGGCGGCCGGTTACGAGCCGTCTGAGAAGACGACCGAGCTGAAGATCGATGGCATGACCTGTGCTTCCTGCGTCAACCGGGTCGAGAAGGCGCTCAAGCGCGTTCCCGGGGTGGTGGATGCGTCCGTCAATCTCGCCACTGAGCGGGCCTCCGTTCGCTATCTCGGCAATGTGGATATCGTGGAGCGCCTGATAGGCGCCGTCGAGCAGACGGGCTACGAGGCAAGGCCGATCCAACGGGAAGATGCTCAAACGGACCGCGAACGGGAGGCTCGGGACATCGAGATCGCCAGCCTCCGTCGCTCCGTGCTGATCGCGACGGTCCTGACCCTGCCGGTCTTCATCCTCGAAATGGGCTCGCATTTCATCCCAGCCATCCACGACTGGGTGATGGGAACGCTCGGTCACGGCGACAGCTGGTATCTGCAATTCGCCCTGACAACCCTCGTCCTGTTCGGCCCCGGTCTGCGCTTCTTCCAGAAAGGAGTCCCTGCCCTCCTGCGCCTGTCGCCGGACATGAACTCGCTTGTCGTTCTCGGCACGAGCGCGGCCTATGCCTATTCCGTGGTGGCGACGTTCCTGCCCGGCTTCCTGCCGGCCGGCATGGAGAACGTGTATTACGAGGCTGCAGCCGTCATCGTGTCCCTGATCCTGCTGGGGCGCTATCTCGAAGCCAAGGCCAAGGGTCGTACATCCGAGGCGATCAAGCGCCTCATGGGGCTCCAGGCAAAAACCGCCCGCGTGCTGCGGAACGGCGAGGCTCTGGAGATCCCGCTGGATCAGGTCCTGACCGGCGATGTCGTCCAGGTCCGTCCCGGTGAGAAGATTCCGGTCGATGGCGAAGTAGTGGAAGGCTCCTCCTTCGTCGATGAATCCATGATCACGGGCGAGCCGGTTCCGGTGCAGAAATCTCAAGGTAGCGAAGTGGTAGGCGGTACCATCAACAAGAATGGCAGCTTCACCTTCCGAGCCACTCGCATCGGCTCCGATACGGTTCTGGCCCAGATCATCCGGATGGTCGAGCAGGCGCAGGGCTCGAAGCTTCCGATCCAGGCTCTCGTCGACCAGGTGACGGCCTGGTTCGTGCCCGCCGTCATGGCAGCGGCTGCCCTCACCTTCCTGGTCTGGCTCACGCTCGGACCTGAGCCAGCCCTCACCTTCGCGCTGATCAATGCGGTCGCCGTGCTGATCATCGCCTGCCCCTGCGCCATGGGTCTGGCGACGCCGACCTCGATCATGGTCGGCACTGGTCGGGCGGCGGAGCTCGGCGTGCTGTTCCGCCAGGGAGAGGCCTTGCAGAGCCTCAAGGAGGTCGGCGTCGTCGCTTTGGACAAGACCGGCACCCTGACTCAAGGACGACCCGAACTCACCGATTTCGTGACGGCTTCCGGCTTTTCTGAAGGCGAGGCCCTGCGGCTGATCGCTGCCGTCGAAAGCCGCTCCGAGCATCCGATCGCGCAGGCTATCGTCGCAGCCGCCGAGCGACGCGGGCTCGCTCTGCCCGCCACCGACAGCTTCGAGGCCGTGCCGGGCTTCGGCGTCTCGGCGATAGTCGAGGGACGGAAAGTGGATGTGGGCGCGGACCGCTTCATGGCGAAGCTCGGTCTGACCGTCTCCGATTTCGCCGATATCGCGACTCGTCTAGGGGCCGAGGGCAAGAGCCCGCTCTATGCTGCCATCGACGGTAGGCTTGCCGCCATCGTCGCGGTCGCCGATCCGATCAAGCCTTCGACTCCGGAAGCCATTGCGGCTCTGCATGCGCTCGGCCTGAAGGTCGCCATGGTCACCGGCGACAACCGGAGGACCGCCGAGGCCATCGCGAAGCGGATCGGAATCGACGAGGTGGTGGCAGAAGTTCTGCCCGACGGCAAGGTCGAGGTCGTGAAGCGCCTGCGCGAAGAGCACGGCAGGATCGCCTTCGTCGGCGACGGCATCAACGATGCGCCCGCGCTTGCCGAAGCCGATATCGGCATCGCTATCGGCACAGGCACGGATATCGCCATCGAAAGCGCCGACGTGGTGCTGATGTCCGGCGACGTGCGCGGTGTCGTGAATGCCATCGCCCTCTCGAAGGCGACTATCCGCAACATCCAGCAGAACCTGTTCTGGGCCTTCGCCTATAACGTGCTGCTGATCCCGGTCGCTGCGGGCGTGCTCTATCCTGTCGATGGCACTCTGCTCTCGCCGATCTTTGCGGCCGGCGCCATGGCGCTCTCCAGCGTCTTCGTTCTCGGCAATGCCTTACGCCTGCGCCGCTTCAAGGCCCCCATCGCATCGGCGCAGGCCGTCACTCACTCTCAGACCGTCGAAGGTGTCGCATGAATATCGGACAGGCAGCCACGGCCTCTGGCGTTTCGGCCAAGATGATCCGCTATTACGAATCCATCGGACTGATCCCGAAGACAGTGCGCACGGAATCCGGATACCGGGTCTATTCGGATTATGATGTGCATACCCTGCGCTTCATCCGTCGCTCGCGGGACCTCGGCTTCTCGGTCGAGCAAATCGCGGATCTCGTGTCGCTCTGGCAGGATCGCGAGCGCGCAAGCAAGGATGTGAAAGCCATCGCGCTCGAACATGTCGGCGTGCTCGAGCGCAAGATCAGGGAATTGCAGGAGATGGCTTCGACTCTGAAGCATCTCGCCAGGAATTGTCATGGCGACGCGCGCCCGCATTGCCCGATCATTGAGGAACTGGCAAGCGACGGCGCTGAACCTCTCACTGTCAAACCGGATGCGAAGTTCGGCGCACTGGGAAAGGCTTTGGCGCGTTAAACAATAAGCGAGTGGCGGCCCTTCAAGCCGCCATCTCGACCTCGCGGCCACGGCCGAGATCGTGCATCAGCTGCACGTAGTTCGGCATGCGCTGGATCTGACGACCATAATGCCGCCTCAGCGCCTCGATGAGACGGCCGTTGCGCGACAGGAGTTCGTCCGCGAAGTCGATCATGAGAGAGTTTGGCCAGGCCTGGGGCCGGATCTTCGCCAGCCGCTCGAACAACCTGTCCTCACTTTCATCCGGATTGGCCTGCGCCATGAGGGTTAGCATCGCGGCGGTCGAACGCGAGACGCCCATATGGCAATGGACGAGCAGGTGCCCCTCCGCGTACTCGGTCCGTCCCTCTGCCACCTCATCCCCGAAGCGAAGGACGGCCTCCACGTCCTTTGGCGCGGGCAGGATCATGCCTGGGATCGGGTGGATGATATCATGAAAGCGCAGGATCGTTCTGTGATGGGGGTTGTATGCTCCGAACGCTTCCGGATCGGGATGATCCGGGTCGAGAATCGAGAGAACGTGGGTCACGGACCGCTCACACTGATCCGGCAGTTCCGAGATGCCGCAGATCGTGAGCATTTGAATGGGTACGCGTTGCATGAAAAACCGCTCGTTCGCAGCTGAAGTGAGACATGAACCTTAACGCCCCTCACCAAACAGTTAACTCACTTCTAACTGATTGGATCGACACGTTCAAAATACTGTGTCTTGCAAACCACACTGGACCTTTGCCACATTTCTGCCATGCGAGATCCACCTTGTCGTCACCGCCGGGGCTATGTCTCTTCGAGAGTAATGCCGTCGCTCCTAAACGTCGGCGAATGAAGCCAAAAACCAGAAACTACAGGTCACCCCACTGATGTTTGCTGCACCGGCCCCGAGCCTGCCCTCGTTGCGAAACGTACTTCGCTTCTCCACGCTTCTTCTTCCGATGGCCTTGGCGGCCTGTGTCTCGACACAAGCGCCTCCGCAGCAAGCCTTACGCCGCATCGATCCCGCCTATGCTGCCATGTACGGAGCCCGTCCGGACGAGGCACATCCGCTGCCGGCCACCGACATCTCCGAGGTCGATCCGCGCTTCCTGCGCCGCGAGGTCGCCTATTATGGCCGCGAGGAGCCCGGCACCATCGTAGTCGACACCGCCTCCCGCTATCTCTATCTCGTGCGTGAAGGCGGTCGGGCCATCCGCTATGGCATCGGCGTCGGCAAGGAAGGCCTGGCCTGGGGTGGTCGCGCCCGCGTCGGCCGCAAGGCCACGTGGCCGAACTGGACGCCCACCGCTGCGATGATCCGGCGCGAGCCCGAGCGCAATGCCAAGTGGGCCAGCGGCATGCAGGGCGGCCTGGACAATCCTCTCGGCGCGCGCGCCCTGTATCTCTATGACGGCGGTCGCGATACCATGTACCGCATTCACGGCACCACCGAGCCCTGGTCGATCGGCCAATCGGTATCGAGCGGCTGCATCCGCCTGTTCAATCAGGACATCATCGACCTTCATAGCCGTGTGCCGGTCGGTTCACCCGTGGTCGTGCTCCAGGGACAGCGCCTGTTCGACGTGGAGGATGAAATGCGGGTGTCCGCAGCCTACTGACGGTATTTGCATAAGTTCAAAGGGGTTGATCATCTGGCCGGCCCTTTTTCTTTTGTCCCTGCCAGGCTTGATATAAAATCGGCCAGTCTCTGCTGGAGGCATGGTCATGACCGTAGAACGTGCGATCCTTCTGACCGTCGGCGGGCTCATCATCGTCAGTGTCCTGCTCGCCGTTACCGTCAACATCAACTGGCTCTGGCTCACCGGACTCCTGGGCGCCCATCTGGTACAGGCATCCTTCACGGGACTATGCCCGGTCGTGATGGTGTTCAAGCGCATGGGGCTGCCGAGCAAACCCGGCTTCACCTGATCTACACGCCAGCACTGCCCTCCCCTGGAGGCATTGCCAAGCTGTCCTATGAATCAATATCCATGAGGCTTGCGAAGGACCGCTCATGGACGATTGGTATTTTTTGGCGCTCAAAGTGACGACACGCGCCATCGAGGTCGGCGGGATCGCCATCATCGTCCTCGGAATCCTCGGATCGAGCGTTGCGGTCCTCTGGCAGATCTTGCACGGGCACTCCGGATCGACCGCCTTCAACCTCTATCGCTCGAATGTCGGGCGCGCCATTCTGCTCGGCCTCGAATTCCTCGTCGCGGCCGACATCATCAACACGGTAGCCATCGAGCCGACCCTTCAGAGCCTCCTCATCCTCGGCGGCATCGTCCTCATCCGAACCTTCCTCAGCTTCTCGCTCGAAGTCGAAATCGAAGGGCGCTGGCCCTGGGACCGGCACAAGGGCGAAAGCGGCAGCTCATCACGACAAACGGCTTGACGTCGGCACGCAGGCCTCGCAGATCGCCGCGATGTGGCGGTGATCAGTGCCGCAGCATCCGCCGAGCACGGCGAGCTGCGTCATGCGCTCACGCAGGCCCCGGTAGCGTCGAGCAAGATCGTCGGGATCGCCTGGATCGAGTTCCGTGGATTCGTCGAGTTCCGCATGGCTCTTTGTTGATGCATTGGCGCGAAGTCCGCGGATACGCCGGGTCCATTCGTCCCTCTCGGACAAAATGCCGTCGAAGTGGGTCGGGTGCGCGCAGTTGATCATATAATAGGCCGGAATATGACCTGTCTCGCGATCCGTCCGCTCGATGGCGGATTGGAGCGTCTCGCCGGAAGCCAGCTTGCCGTCCGTCTCCACCGTGAACGAGATCACCACCGGCAAGCCGAGAGCCTCTGCCGCCCGCGCGATGCCGATGGCTTCTTCCGCATAGTTCATGGTGACGGCGCTCACCATGTCCGCTCCGCCCTCGCGAAAGGCTTCGACCTGCGGCGCATGGTAGGCCTGCGCCTCCTCTGCCGACATCTGCGCATCGGCCCTGTAGCCGTCGCCGCGGGGACCGATGGCGCCATTGATGAGGACACGTTCATTGTTGTCTGAGAGCCTATCGCGAAGGCTGGATGCCCAGCGTACAGCCTCTCGGTTCACATCTGCGAGATCTTCGGGTGAGACGTCGAGCTTCGCAGCCCAGTCCGTATTGGCCCGCCATGTGGGCGTGTCGAGGATGAAGCCCACATCCCGTTCGATAGCGGTGCGGATATAAGGCTCGAAATAGCGTTCGAGCTTGGCCCTCCCCTCCTTGCTGCGCAGAAGCGGAAACGCCGCGAAGCAGGGAAGGTCCATGCCTTCGAGAAAGACGAGCGTCGTCTCGAGGCCGCCATCGGTCAGAAAGATCGCCTCGTTCGAGGGTGGAAAGACAAATCGGCCGCCGGTCATGAATGCGACTCCCGCATCATGCGCCCCCGCCCGTCCGTTCCCTTTTAGGCCGTCACGGCGCACTCGACGGTGCTCCGGCACACATCGAAACCGTGGAAGCAATCCAAGCAGTTGACTATACGGAACAGAGTCACTAGGAACTTCCTCCCGGCCCGCCAGCCGCCGCCACTCTTCCAGTGTCCGTCGGCTCTCATTCCTGCCTTTTCCTACCGCTCCAGCCCTGTGGTTGGCGCGCCCTGTCGCTCAAGCACAAAAAGCGACGGCCTTTCAGGCAGATGTTTTTTCGAAACCTCGAGCAGCACTTTCAAAGCAGACACAGACGCTGCAACGGCTGCCCTCCGGCGATACGACCATGACAAGATTCGAAACGGGTCTGTTCCTCGACAGAATTCCCTATGTGAAAGCAGGCTCGGGCCCTGCCCCCATTATCGTCCTGAATGGCGGTCAGGCCTTTGTCAGACGCCCGACGCCTGCCCGTGCCGAGAGGGACGCCAAGCGCATTGCGCGTCTGCTGCCCAAAGACCGGACAGTCTATGTGCTGGGCTACGATCCGGCACCTTCCGCCGATTATTGCATCAGGACAATCGTGCGGGATGTCGCGCAGATTCTGCGGGACGAGATCGGTCCAGCAACCGTCATGGGCATCTCCTTCGGTGGCTTCGTGGCCGCGCGGCTCGCAGCGGATCACCCCGATCTCGTGAAGGGGCTGATCCTGATGGTCAGCGCGCATCGCTTCTCCTCAAGGGGACGCCGCAGCATCGATCGGCAGATCGACTATGCCTGGCAAGGCGACTTCGAAGGATTTCTCGACGAGTTCGGCCTCGTCTTCCGTCGCCCCTGGCTCAATTGGTTGATCCGCTGGCGGTTCAGGCAGGAGCGGCAGCGACTGCATGAGACGATGAACGATCCTGCCGTCATCGTCCGCGGCCTCAATGCCGTTGCAGGGGAGGATTTCGGCAGCGATCCGTCATGGCTGACACGCATCGCAGCGCCGACCCTGATCGTCGGTGCGACGCGCGACCCATTCTTCGATATCGCGGCTCTCGAAGAAACGGCCCGGCTCATTCCTTCGGCATACCTGCAACTGTTCAAGAACGAGACGCATATGCTTCCCGTCGAGCGGTCACGGGACGTGGCGAAGGTAGTTGCACGGTTTCTCCAGAAGCAACAATCGGCGAAGAACGGCGGCTCCCGTTAGAGCCGCCGCTCCTGCTTCGTGTATCAATCGCTCACATGAACCAGCACATGCCGCTTCTTGCCGGCCGTCAGCTTTAAGGCGCCATCGGCAAGGTCCGCCATGCCGACTTGAGCATCCGCATGCTGCACGACATGTCCGTTGAGCCTTGCTCCACTATTCAGAACCAGACGGCGCGCCTCGCTCTTGGAGCTTGAAAGACCCGCAAGGACGAGAAGCTGCGCGACGGTGACGCCGGTTTCGAGATCGGACCGGGAGAGACCGATGCTCGGAAGCCCGGAGGCATTCTCTCCGTCCTCGAAGGCGCGGCGCGCGGTATCGGCGGCATCCCGTGCGGCCTCCTCTCCATGCGCGAGGCGGGTTGCCTCGTTGGCGAGAACGCGCTTTGCTTCATTGATCTCGGAGCCCTTCAACTGGCCGAGACGATGTACCTCGTCGAGCGGGAGTTCCGTGAAGAGGCGCAGGAAGCGGGCGACATCGTCATCCTCGGTGTTGCGCCAGAACTGCCAGAAATCGTAAGCACTGAGCTTCTCGGCATTGAGCCACACCGCGCCGCCGGCCGTCTTGCCCATCTTGGCCCCGGCAGAGGTGGTGAGCAACGGAGTCGTCAGCCCGAAGAGCTGGCGCTGGTCGATGCGGCGCGCAAGCTCGATGCCGTTGACGATGTTGCCCCACTGGTCCGAGCCGCCCATCTGCAGCACGCAAGCATGATGGCGCGACAGCTCCAGGAAGTCGAAGGCCTGAAGTACCATGTAGTTGAACTCAAGCAGCGTGAGCGGCTGCTCGCGCTCCAACCGCTGGCGCACGCTGTCGAAGCTCAGCATCCGGTTGATCGTGAAATGGGTGCCGAAATCGCGCAGGAATGGCAGGTAGCGTAAGGGATCGAGCCAGACGGCATTGTCCACCATCACCGCATCGGTCGGCCCGTCGCCGAAAGTGAGGTAACGGGAGAAGACCTGCTTCAGACCCGTGGCATTTTTGGCGATCTGCTCATCGTCGAGCAATGGTCGGCTCGCATCGCGGAAGCTCGGATCGCCGATCTGCGTGGTGCCGCCGCCAATGAGCACGACCGGCTTGTGGCCGCATTTCTGCAGCCAGCGCAAAGTCATGATCTGCACGAGGCTGCCCACATGCAGGCTGTCAGCCGTGGCATCGAAGCCGATGTAGGCCGCGACGGGACCGGCCGAGAGGCGCTCATCGAGGGTGTCTAGGTCCGTGCATTGGTGGATGAAGCCGCGCTCGGAAAGCGTCTTCAGGAAGTCTGATTTCGGGGTGCTCATCTTCTCGTCTCCTGGGGATTGGCGGGAGCCGCTGCCCGGAGACCTGATCACCAAATGAAGATGCCGCCGGAGAGCGGCGGCATCGAACGTCTGGTCGCAACCGAACGGAGCCGCCCTATGGGGACGGCGTAAAATAGTTCACGAAGCTGTAGCGACCGGTGATCATGGGCGCAAAATACGGATATGAGGCCGGATCGTCAACCGGCTTCAAAAATACGCCTTCAAATTCCCCCTCACTCGCTCCAGCACCGGCACATCCTTCGGCGGCAACGCAAAGGTCTGGCCTGTGATGCGCTCGAAGGCGTCGATATAGACGCGCGAGGTCTCCAGCACGACATCCTGCGGGATTTCCGGAATCTCGTCCTTGTAGGGATCGCAGCGGGCGACGACCCAGGTGCGGATGAAATCCTTGTCGAAGCTCTCGGGCCTCTCGCCGGCTTCGAAGCGCTGCCGGTAGCTGTCCAGGAACCAGTAGCGGCTCGAGTCCGGCGTGTGGATCTCGTCGGCGATCATGATCTTCCCGCTCTCGTCGATGCCGAACTCGTATTTGGTGTCGACGAGGATGAGACCTCGCTCGCGGGCCATCTCCCTGCCCTTCGCGAAGAGCGCGAGGGCGTAATCGGAGACCGTCTTCCACTGCTCAGGCGTGAGAAGTCCGCGCTCGACGATCTCCTGCGCGGTCAGGGGTTCGTCGTGGCCACCATCGAAGGCCTTGGTGGTCGGCGTGATGATGGTCTGCGGCAGCTTCTCGTTGTCGCGCATGCCGTCCGGCAGACTCATGCCATACATCTCGCGCTGGCCGGCTTTGTAGAGGGACAGAATCGACGTGCCGGTCGTGCCGGCGAGGTAATCGCGCACCACGATCTCCACGGGGAGGATGGTGAGCCTGCGGCCGATGAGCACGTTCGGATCCGGATATTCGATCACGTGGTTGGGGCAGATATCCGCCGTCGCCTCGAACCAGAACTTGGCGGTCTGCGTCAGCACCTGGCCTTTCAGGGGAATGGCCGCCAGGTTGCGGTCGAAGGCGCTGATGCGGTCCGATGCGATGATGATGCGGCGTCCGTCCGGCAGGTCGTAATTGTCTCGCACCTTGCCGCGATAATGGTTCGGCAGTTCCGGGATGGTCGCATCTTCGAGGACGTAACCGGCATAGGCTCCAAGGGCTGCTTTATCGACCATGCTCACCTGCCAAGGATTTCGGGCGCCGCGCTCCCATAGCGCGCTGGCCGTGTTCTAGACCGAAATCCTCATCACGCTAGGCCCAAATCGGCAAAAAATAGCTCTTTCCACGAGCACAGCCGGCCGAAGCCTTATTGGGTCGCCCTGGCGTCTCGGCGATAGGTCGCGTTGAGGCCCGACAGGGTCACGGTGGTTTCGTAGCCCTGGGCGTCGACAATGGTCCATTGCTTGAGTGCATTGGCCCGGCTGTCGAAGCGCAGGGTGATCTTCGAGGTGCCGCCCAGAGTCGCGCTGTCGTCGAAACGGACCGTGACGATGCCGTCGCGTCCCACCTGCACGTCGCGTACCTTGGTGTCGCGGGACAGGTCGATATTGTCCTGGACAAGGAATTTCAGAGGCGTCTGCCCGACGGGATAGACGTCGTTGGTGCCGAGCTTCTTGTCGCGGATCGCCACGTTGCGGCCGTCGGAGACCACCTCGAGGGTGCTCGGCGGGGCATAGGCGAAGTGGAACTGGCCCGGGCGGCGCATGGAGAGCGTGCCCTCGGCCTGCTGGCCATTCGGGTTCTTCTGCACGAAATAGGCCGACATCACATCGAGGCTGTTGAAATAGGCGTTGACCCGGTCGAGCGCCTCTTCGGGTGTGCGGGGTCCGGGCGGCGATGTCGGCGTCGGGGCGGTGGACGGCGCGGCGACGGAGGTCAGAGCGGGCGCCGCAGATTGAATCGGAGTGGATCGGGCAGGCTTCGGCGGCTCCGCCACCTTGGCCGGGGGCGGTGTGGCGGGTTTAGCCGGCTCGGCCGCCTGCACGGATGGCTCGGCCACGGGCTTCTGAGGCTCGGAGGCAGCTGGCTTGGCTTCCACCTTCTCGGAGGTCGGTGTGCGGGGCTGAGGCTCGGGCTTCGCTGCGGTTTGAGGCGCAGGCTGAGGCCGCGGCTGGGCTGCACGCTGCGGCGGCGTTTGAGGCTTCTGAACCGCCGCCGCTGGCTTAGGCGCCTGCTGCGGCTGCGCCTGAGCGCGCGGGGCCGCAGGCGGCTGGGGGACCGCCTGCGGTGCAGGCTGCTGCTGGGGAGCGTTGGTGGCAGGAGTCCCCGGCTTTTTGAAGATGCCGTCGAGGAAGCGCGTCAGAGGATCGGGGGGCTGCTGGGCAATGGCGGGAAAAGCGCATGAGAGAGCTAGAGCCAGACCGAGAATGCAACGCGAAGACAAATTGAGCATGACGCCACTGCTAACCTGAGAAATCATCGATGCCTGTGCGCAAAAGCACGGCGCAGCAATGGTTTATGGCTTCGATAAGAGGCTGAATGAAGGCAGCACCCTGTAGGCGAAAGCGAGTCGCGTCCAGACAGATCGCACCCTATGTCGGGGATCTCAAGCTGCATCCGCCAGTTCGTCCTCATCCGCCATGGGACGGGCTGGCGCAGGCCGGGGTTTGGGAGTACGCGGGCGGGACGGCTGCTTCTTTTTCCCCTTGGCGGGCTTCGCCTTGCCGCTCACCCCTTTCCACCAGCCCTGCCAGCTCCAGGCCCCTGCCCCCACTAGGCCATAGAAGAGGAGACCGGCCAGAACCCCGAGATGAGACAGGAAGATCGCCTGCTCGGCCTGGCGGTTCAGGCCGCCATAATCCCAGAAGCGATGCATCGTGCCGGTCGTCACCACCAAAGCGGCAATGAGAACGGAGGCACTCAGGCGCGGCGCGAATCCGAAGATCAGGGCCAGCGGCCCGAACACCTCGGCGAGGACGATCAGGGTCGCCACCACATCGCCATAGGGCATCCCCTTGAGGGTCAGCGTGGCGGCAAGCCCGGAAATATTCGAAAGGCGCCCAATGGCAGCCGGCAGAAAGCAGCCCGCCAGCAGCAGGCGGTTCAGCAGCAGAATCCCGTTGACGCCCGCTCCTCTGTCCTCGCCCATGCTTTTGCCCTCCACTCGCCTGCCTAGCGGCGCCGGGAATCGGCCGGCGCCTGACGAGCATTTGAGGCAGAGGTTCTTAACCCGCCCTTAGCGGCGGGCTGCGATCCACCAGACTTTAGAGCTTGAGATTTCTTTCCCGGAGCATCGTCTCCCACCGCAGGGTGTGTTCCACGATGGTGTCGAGATCGTCATGACGCGGGGCCCATCCCAATTTGGACCGGATGCGGGTCGAATCCGCCACGATGGTCACCGGGTCGCCCGCGCGCCGCGGCCCGATCCGCGCATCCACCGGCTTGCCCGAGACCCGCCGCACCGTCTCGATGACCTCGGAGACGGAATAGCCGTGCCCGTAGCCGCAATTCATGATGAGGCTTTCACCCCCACTATCGAGATGGGCCAGGGCCTGCATGTGAGCCGCGATCAGATCGCTCACATGGATGTAGTCGCGGATACAGGTGCCGTCTGGCGTCGGATAATCCGTGCCGAAGACTTCCATGTGGGACCGCATGCCGAGCGCCGTCTGAACCGCCACCTTGATCAGATGAGTGGCATTCGCCGTCGACTGACCATGGCGCATCAGCGGATCGGCGCCTGCGACGTTGAAATAGCGCAGGACCACGTAGCGCATATCATGGGCCGCTGCGATGTCCCGCAGCATCACTTCGGTCAGCTGCTTTGAGCTGCCGTAAGGTGACAGAGGACCCAAAGGCGCGTTCTCATCGATTGGCTTGTCGGAGGTGTCGCCGTAGACGGCAGCCGTGGACGAGAACACGAATTTCTTGATGCCGGCCGCAACAGCCGCAGCCATGAGCGAGCGGCTCTTGACGGTGTTGTTCAGATAATAGCCCAGCGGATCGGAGACGGATTCCGGTACCACGAGCTTAGCGGCGAAATGGGCGATGGCATCAATCTGATGCAGTTGAAGCGTCCGCAGAACCAACTCGTAATCGCCCACGTCGCCGACGACGAGAGGTACGCCGTCCGGAACCGACCAGCGGAAGCCGGTCGACAGGTTGTCGAACACGATCGGCTTATGGCCCGCATCGAGCAGGGCCAGATCCATATGGCCTCCGATATACCCTGCCCCGCCTGTTACGAGAACGTTCATGGGATCTCCTGAAAACCCTGCTTAACGTTTCACCATGCTGGCTTTATTGGCTCTAGATTTCTAGATCAAGTTGAGATCAAGGGAAGGCTAGCGGGTCGATTTTGAAAGGGTGCGGAATGGATGACCGCAAGGAATACTGGTGGGTTCAACATGAGGCTATGGTTCAGCCGGCCGAGGTCGAATTCGTCGGCGGCATTCCCGTGAGCTTCAGGTTCATCGGAATGGCCGACAGCATTCCCGCCGCATCGGCCGAGCTGATCGAGCGTCTGCCCGCTCCTCCGATGCCGGTCATCAGACCTCACATACCGCAACCACCGGCAACCGGACCGCAGCGAAGCGGTTCCTGGCTATGGCTCATCGGCATTCTTCTGCTGATCCTCGTCGCCCAATGCTCAGGGCAGCTTTACGACCTCATCAAATGAAGGCCTGTGCGCAGGCTTATCGATATAGGTATAGGGATACTATCAAAAAGGCTTCATCCCGTTTGAGGTAGGTCTATACTTCAACAGCATTACAGCTGTTCACGACACCCGATTCATTAACTCCGAATTGCCTCGCGCGTATAAAATAGATCCATTTCACTTTGCCGGATATGCCTATTTAATTCTGAGTAATCAGGCCGATACCGCAGAGGAAAACGCCCCGATGCTCATGACTTCAAGCGAGACGGAATCCGATCCCGTCTCGAAGATCCGGATGGATAACCTGCCCTTGCGGCAGAATCGTTTCTTCAGATCAATAACGACGCAGATCTGAACGCCGCCGCTCCGCTAGCGGCCATTTCAAGAACAATCGGCTTTCGCAATGCGCGCACCGGAGATGCTCTGGTGACGATGGCGCTCACGCACGCCCTCGCTCGCGCATCTCCAAACATGTAAGGATTTTCATAATGCCGACCATTTTGGTGACCAACCCGACGACCAATGCGGCGGACAACGTAGAGAAGATCAAGGCCGCCATCGAAGCAGCCCATCAGCAATATATGGCGGACCCTTCCGCGGGTCGGGTGACGGTCCAGCTCGCCGCGGGAACCTGGGTTGTCACGGGCGACAAGAACAACGCTTCGAAAGGTGCCATCGAGCTTCTCTCCGGGGTCGAGCTGACCGGCTCAGGCGTGCGTGAAACGGTCATCAAGCTCGAAGATGGCTTCAATGCGAGACTCAACGGCATCGTTCGCACCGCACTGGAGACAGTCGACAACGTCAAAGTCTCGAACCTCGTCATCGATGGCAACCGCGCCAACAATGTGGGTCACCAGGCAGGCTTCATTTGCGGCATCAAGGAAGATGGATCCGGTCGGACACAAACCAACATCACGATCGACGGTGTCGAGGTGATGAATTGTACGGCTTACGGAATCAACCCGCACGAGATCACGTATAATATGATCGTCAAGAACTCCATTGCTCACAACAATGGCCTCGACGGCTTCGTGGCGGATGCGGTCTTCGGCGGCGAATACGCAAACAACACTTCCTATGACAACGATCGTCATGGATTCAACATTCAAAACGAGACGAAGAATCTCATTCTGAGAGAAAATGTCGCATACGATAACGGCTACCGCTACATGTTCAACGGTGAGCTCGCCGGGGGCGCCGGTATCACCATTCAGCGCGGGAATATCCCTCCGGTCGGTTCGACGGTCATCCCATGGGTGTCCGACATCCAGATCATCGGCGGTTCATACTACAACAACGGAAAGGAAGGCATCCTCGTCAAACTGTCGGAGAAGATCACGATCACCGATGCCGATATCTTTGGCAACCAGCGACAGGGTGTGAGGATCGAAGGCTCAAAGAACGTGACTGTCGACGGGAGCCGGATCTACAACAACTCGCAGGAAGGCGACGGCCTTTACGACGAGGTCAATATTCGACTGCGTTTCGACGACGACTATTCCCAGCAGACCTACTATTCGCTCAACACGAAAATCATCAACAATCAGATCTACTCCGATGGCGCCATCAACGCCCGCTATGGTGTCCGGGAGGAGCCGACGAACGACGACAACGGGCCGACCAATACCTTCCTGCAGAACAACACGTTCTACGGCATGAATTCAGGATCCGTGTCCGTTCCGGGCTTTCTCAATCCTGTCGTCGGCACGGTCGGCAACGACTTTGTGCTGGGCACCGATGGCGGCGATGAGATGAGAGGTCTCGCCGGCAACGACGTCTACACGGTGAACCATTCGACCGACGTCGTGATCGAACAGGCGAGTGAAGGTGAGGACCACGTCGTTGCCTCCGTCAAGTTCACACTGGGCGCCAATGTCGAACACCTGACGCTGGTCGGGGCCGCTCCCATCAACGGCACGGGCAACGAACTTGCCAACAAGCTGACGGGCAATGCTGCCGTCAACGAACTGAAGGGCCTCGGCGGGAATGACATTCTCGACGGCGGCGCCGGTGATGACAATCTCCAGGGCGGCGACGGCAACGACATCTATTATGTTGATTCCGCCGGTGACGTGATCGTCGAGAAGGAAAACCTGGGCGCCGGCGGCACGGACACAGTCTACACCACGGCCAGCTACACGCTTTCGAAGGACGTCGAAAATCTTGTCTTGTCGGGCTCGGCCCACATCAATGCCATCGGCAATGCTTCTGCCAACGTTCTGACCGGAAATTCAGGCAACAACATTCTCGACGGTCAGGCCGGCGCCGACCTCATGACAGGCGGATTGGGGAACGACACCTACTACGTCAATCATTCCGGCGACACCGTCGCCGAGAATGCCGACGGCGGCACGGATACGGTCTACAGTTCCATTTCCTATGTGCTTGCCCCGAATGTCGAGAACCTCATCCTCCAGGGCTTCGCCGCTCTCAACGGGACAGGCAACACCCTCGCCAACTTCATTGTCGGCAATGATGGAGCCAACAAACTTTCGGGTGGGCTTGGAAATGACACGCTCCAGGGCGGGCTCGGAGACGATACCATTGATGGCGGAGCCGATACCGACACGGTGGTCTATGCAGGCACGCGCGCCAGCTACGCGCTAAACGGCACTCTCGTAGATCGAACCGTGTCCAGCGCTGAGGGCGCAGATACGCTCAAGAATGTCGAAATTATCCAGTTCTCCGACGGTCGCCTCGTCGGCGAGGTGTGGCAGCCGGGTGTCGTCCTGCCCAATAATCCTGGCAATCCGAACACGCCCAGCAATCCCAGCAATCCTGCAATCCCAGTCGAGACCCGTGTCGGCTCGTCACGATCCGAAAACCTTCTCGGCAATGAAAACATCAACTTCATCAAGGGAATGGGCGGCAATGACGTGATCATGGGCCGTGGGGCGGACGACAGGCTCTATGGTGGCTCCGGAAACGACTCAATCAATGGCGGTGCAGGCCACGATCGTCTCTACGGCGATGCCGGAAAGGACAGAATTTCCGGAAGCACCGGCGACGACACCATCTACGGCGGCGCCAGCAACGATACGCTCTACGGCAATTCAGGCTGGGACACGTTCGTCTTCAATACCAGGTTGGGAACGGCGAAGACCGATCGCGCATACAACTTCGACTCAGTCAAGGATTTCAACGTCACGTTCGACAGCTTCTGGCTCGACAACGCCGTCTTCAAGAAGCTCGGAAGCGGGATATCATCCAACCCGAAGCAACTGAACAAGGAGTTCTTCGTCACAGGCACCAAGGCGCGTGAGAAGGACGACTACCTCATCTACAACAAGAAGACCGGCGTTCTCAGTTACGACGCCGACGGGTCGGGCTCCAAGGAGGCCGTGGAATTCGCGCAACTCTCCAAGAATCTCAAGCTGGCCTACAAGGACTTCTTCGTCATCTGATTACTCGGATCGAAAGAAGGCCCCGGCGCAGGCGCGGGGCCTTCTCATTCTGACCTGCTTGAGCAGAACCACTCGCTGAAACCGCCCTCAGCGGACGGCGGCGAGACGCACCGGCTCGCGGCTGCGTATCTGCTCGACTCGCTGACTCAGCACAGCCGAGAGCTGTGCGGCAGCCGTCGAGGCGCGTTCGCGCACGGCAGCATCCACGAGCGTGCCATCGATGAAATTACTCTCGCTCGCATAGACGGCGGTCGGAATGGTAAGCGCTTCGAAGAAGCCGAAGAGCGGGCGCAGATAATGCTCGACCACGAGGGCATGGCGCAATCCGCCGCCTGTGGCGGTCAGCAGAACGGGCACATCCTTCAGGGCATCTGGCTCGACGAGATCGAACAGGTGCTTGAACAGGCCCGTATAGGATCCCTTGAAGACGGGCGTTCCGACGATTAGGGCATCCGCGGTCTCGATATCTTTGAGAACACGCGCGGCATCCGGCGGCAATTGTGAGCGCGAGAAGGCAGCGCCCAGCCCGGATCCGATCTCCACCAGATCGTGGACAATGAAGTCGATCGATCTTGTCCGCCCGATCTCGGCTCCGAGAACTTCGACAAGAGACCGTGTCTTCGAGGGACGGCGAAAGCTGCCGGCGATGCCGACGATCCGAGGGTGCGCCATGGGAGGAACCCTTTCTGATACGATGAGCAAGGCCTCGCTCTGAGCAACGGATCAATTTTCCGTCACCAGCCTGCGCCGACCATGGAACTAACGTCAGGTTCATCCGGCAAATCCGCTCTGTCAATTCGAATGTTCGTTTAAACGAACAGAAAAGAAGGATTTTCTCTTTTCGGGCACTTCGGGAGATTTCGATTGTCAGGGCGAGAATGGATGCGGGGCCCCCTTAGGGAGACTTAAACCCTTGGGACCAAAGGCAGTGGATTGAAGTTGAATGAAGAGAACGGCAGGTGACAATCCACATAATGATCTGTAAGGACGCTTCTGTTTCACATCAAAAAAGAAACAAATAATCTATTTTACATTAGAAAGATGCAAAATGGCCGCGCATGGAGCCCTCGACCTGATCGGAGGAACTCCTCTCATGGAGGTGACGACTCTGGATACCGGTCCCTGCAAGCTCTTCCTCAAGCTTGAGAGTGCCAACCCCAGCGGATCGATCAAGGACCGTCCCGCGCGCGCCATGATCGAGGCGGCGGAAGCCGATGACCGCCTGAAGCCGGGCGGCACCATCGTCGAGGCGACCGCCGGCAATACCGGGGTCGGGCTGGCGCTGGTGGGCGCGAGCAAAGGCTATCGCACTCTCCTCGTGGTGCCCGACAAGATGTCTCGGGAGAAAGTTCTCCATGCCAAGGCCCTGGGCGCCGAGGTCGTTATCACCCGCTCCGATGTCGGCAAGGGCCACCCAGATTATTACCAGGACCTCGCTCAGGCGATCACAAACAGGACGCCTGGCGCGGTCTACATCAATCAGTTCGAAAACCCCGCCAACCCAGCGGCTCACGAGGCGAGCACCGGCCCTGAGATCCTGGAAGGAATGGACGGCGACGTGGATGCCGTCGTGGTCGGCGTCGGCTCGGGCGGCACGCTCACGGGAGTCGGTCGATATCTCAAGAAGGCCTCGCCCAAGACGATCATGGTGCTGGCCGATCCGGTAGGATCGGTCCTCGCCCCACTGGTCGAAACCGGGCAGATGACCGAGGCTGGATCATGGGCCGTTGAAGGTATCGGCGAGGATTTCGTGCCGCCGAATTGCGACCTCTCCTTGGTGAAGAAGGCCTATTCCATTGGCGATAAGGAGAGCTTCTCGGCCGCGCGCGAATTGCTCCGCAAGGAAGGCATTCTGGCAGGCTCGTCCTCGGGCACACTGCTGGCCGCGGCCCTGCGCTATTGCCGCGAGCAGACCGAGCCGAAGCGGGTCGTCACCCTCGTCTGCGACACGGGCGCCAAATATCTGTCGAAGGTGTTCAACGATGCCTTCATCGCACAGGAAGGCTGGCTCGATCGCAAGATGACCGGCACGGCGCGCGACGTGGTGATCAATCCCTTCGGCGAGGGCGCCACCATCTTCGTCTCGCCGAATGAGACCCTGCGCTCCGCCTTCGCCCGCATGCGCTCCTCCGACATCTCGCAGTTGCCGGTAATCGAGGACGGGCACGTGGTCGGGCTGATCGACGAAAGCGACATCCTCGACGCGCTCGTCGCCAACGAGAATGCGCCGCAAAGCGTGTTCAACAAGCCGGCGCGTGACGTGATGGTGACGCGCCTCAAGACCATTGCCGCCGATGCTCCCGTCAAGAAGCTTCTGCCGCTCTTCGCCGCCGGCCTCGTGCCGGTGATCATGGATGGCGATTCCTTCGTCGGCCTCGCCACCCGCATCGACCTCATCAACTTCTACCGGATCCATCCATAATGACTGCCCGCAACCAGCTCGATTTCGCCACCCGCTGCATCCATGCGGGCCAGTCGCCGGATCCCACTACCGGCGCGGTGATGATGCCGATCTACGCCACCTCGACCTTCGCGCAGGAGAGCCCCGGCGTTCACAAGGGCTTCGAATATGCCCGCTCGCAGAACCCGACCCGCATGGCTTTCGAGCGCTGCATCGCGGATCTCGAGGGTGGCTCGGCGGCCTTCGCTTTCTCCTCAGGACTCGCGGCAAGCGCCACCGTGCTCGACATGCTGGAGCAAGGCTCGCACGTCGTCGCCTCCGACGATCTCTATGGTGGCACGCGCCGCCTCTTCGAGCGCGTGCGCAAGAAGTCGGCCGGACTTGAGATTACCTATGTCGATCTCGGCAACCCCGATGCAGTGAAGGCGGCCCTGCGTCCGAACACCAAGCTCGTCTGGGTCGAGACGCCCACCAATCCGCTCCTGAAACTTGCCGATCTCGAAGCCATTGCGGCCGCAACGCGCGGACATGGCACGTGGCTCGTCGCTGACAACACCTTCGCGAGTCCTTATGTGCAGCGACCGCTCGAATTCGGCTTCGACATCGTGCTGCATTCCACCACGAAATACCTCAACGGCCATTCCGACATGGTCGGCGGCGTGGTGATCGTGGATCAGAACCAGGAGGTTCGCGAGAAGATCGCGTTCCTGCAGAACGCAGTCGGCTCCGTCTCCGGCCCCTTCGACAGCTTCCTGGCCCTGCGCGGTCTCAAGACGCTTTCGCTGCGGATGGAGCGGCACTGCACCTCGGCGCTCAAGATCGCCCAGTTCCTCGAATCCCATCCGGGCGTGGACGGCGTGATCTATCCGGGCCTCGCCTCGCATCCCCAACATGAACTTGCCAAGCGTCAGATGCGCGGCTTCGGTGGCATCATCACCGCCCGCATCAAGGGCGGCCTCGATGGTGCAACGCGTTTCCTGGAGCGCTGCCAGCTCTTCACGCTCGCTGAGAGTCTGGGCGGAGTGGAAAGCCTGATCGAGCATCCGGGGATCATGACCCATGCCTCCGTGCCGCCGGACGTACGGGCCGAGCTCGGCATCGACGATGGCCTCGTGCGCCTGTCGGTCGGCATTGAGGATGCGGACGACCTCATTCAAGATCTGCGCTCGGCTTTGGCTTAAGAGCCAGCTTGATTGACTGCATGTCATCACCGGCCTTGTGCCGGTGATCTCGCTTTGAGAGGTAACGCTGCTGTCATTCCGGGGCCGCGCAGCGGAGCCCGGAATCCATAAACACGACGTCTCAGGAAAGAGTGAGCAGCGTTGCGCCTCTGTCTGCAACGTTAGCGGTTATGGATTCCGGGCTCTCGCTACGCTCGCCCCGGAATGACAGTGGGAGCCGGGGATGACACGCTCCATTCACGCCACCGGCGAGAACCGTCCCACGAGCTGATGCCTGTCGCCGGGATAGGTGATGCGCGCCTCGGTCACGAAGGCACCCGCCTGCCAAGTGCGTCGCTCCAGCACGAGACAGGCCGTTCCCGTTTGAATCTGCAGACGCTTCGCCATCACGCTGTCGGCATTGACGGCGCGCACGATGTGCTCCGCATCCGTCCATGGCACGCGTCGCAACAGCCAGGTTCCCGGCGGATCGTCCTTGAACGTCTCCTCGTCGGCTTCGGGTACAGTGGCGAGGTTGATCAGGCGCTGCTCGAAGGCCTGCGGCACGTCGTCCATGACGTGAAGCGTGGAGAGGCAGAGCATCTTGGTCCCCGCGGGCAAACCGATCCGCTGCGCGGCGGCGGCATCGATGGGCTCGATGGCACGATACAGGATCTTGAAGCGGTATTCGGTGCCGGCGCGTGCCGCCTCAAGGGCGAAATCCTGGATCTGCAGCACGGCCTGCTGGTTGCTCGGCTCCGCCACCACCGAGCCTGCCCGGCGCCGGCGCGTGATGAGGCCGTTGGCGGCGAGAGTCGAGAGCACCTTGTTCACCGTCATGCGCGAGCAGCCGTATTCGGCCATCAACTCGTGCTCAAACGGGATGCGGTAACCTGGCGCCCATTCGCCGGACATGATCTTGGCCTCGATATCGTCGCGGATGCGCTGGTGAAGATGTTTCATGCCGAACGACGTTTCTCTTAAACCAGGATGCGGGCCAAGGCGCGCTCATAGCGAGTGCGGATTGCCTCGCGATGAAGATGCCGGCCACTCCTTACCACAGGCTTGCCGGCTACGAACACTGTATCGATGGCAGCCGTGCCGGTCACGAACACGTAAGAGTCGATCCAGCGGTCTCCTGAAACGGCGGAGAGATCTGGATGAGCAGCATCGAGCACTACGAGATCGGCCCGATACCCTGCCGCAATGGCGCCGATGCGCCGGCCGAGCGCTTGGGCTCCGCCCGACAGTGCCTTGTCATAGAGACTGCGCCCGGTCGACTGGCCTTCCCGCTCGGCCAGCACGTTGCGGGCGCGGTGTTTGAGGCGCTGGCTGTATTCGAAAAGCTTGAGCTCTCCCGGAGCCGAGATCTCGATGTTGGAATCGGACCCGACGCCGAAGCAGCCTCCGGCGCCGAGATAGTCGACACCTTCAAAGATGCCGTCGCCGAGATTGGCCTCGGTGATCGGGCACAGGCCCGCCACCGCGCCACTATTGGCGATGTTCTTGACTTCCTGCGCATCGAGATGCGTCGCATGGATCAGGCACCAGCGCTTGTCGACGGGCGCGTGATCGAGCAGCCATGCGACCGGACGCTGCCCGGACCAGGCGAGGCAATCCTCGACCTCCTTCACCTGCTCAGCGATGTGGACGTGAATCGGCCCCTCGCCCGCCATCGCGACGACGTCGCGCAGGCTCTCGGGCGTCACCGCGCGCAGACTGTGCGGCGCGATGCCGACGACGGCATCCTCGAGGCCTGCGACGGCCTTACGGGCGCCTTCGAGCAGGCGCGCATAAGTCTCGACATCGTTGATGAAGCGCCGCTGCCCCTCTGCAGGCGCCGTGCCGCCGAAGCCTCCCTGCGCATAAAAGACCGGCAGCAGCGTCAGCCCCATGCTGGTCTCCCGCGACGCGGCAGCGATGCGGTGGGAGAGTTCCGCGATGTCGGCATGGGGGCGACCGTTCACATCGTGATGGAGGTAATGGAACTCGGCGAGCGCGGTGAAGCCACCCTCGAGCATTTCCATCATCGCGAAGGCCGCGATCGCCTCGACATCGTCCGGCGTGAGGGAACCGAGGAACCGGTACATCACCTGTCGCCAAGTCCAGAAGCTGTCCCCTTCCGGCCCGCGGGTTTCGGCAAGGCCCGCCATGCCACGCTGGAAGGTGTGGCTGTGCAGATTGGGCAATCCGGGCAGCGCAATTCCGGTGATTCGCTCGCGCCCCTCGGCGGAGGCATTCGGATGGACAACCGTGATCGTTCCGCTTTCGATGTCGATTCCGACATTCTTTGCCCAGCCCTCCGGGAGAAGGGCGTGATCGAGGATGAGCCTACGCATTGCTGTCACCTTTGCTGCGGATCGGCCTGAGCATCGGAAGCCGCCAAAAAGCCATTCCAACGCCCAATCATCAAAAACCGATCGAATAAGTCTAGACATTACCGATTAATTGCGATTATGTATAGACATTATCGAAACCTCACCGGAGCAGAAACATGCGCTTCGACCGGGTCTGGCTCAATGCTCGCCTTGCTACGCTTACCGGCAACGGTCTGGGGATTGTCGAGCATGGAGCCGTTGCCGCCAAGGATGGCCGGATTGCCTTCGCTGGGCCCGAACGGGACCTTCCGACCGGCTGGGACGCCGCCGAGCGGATCGATTGCGAAGGACGATGGATCACTCCCGGGCTCGTCGATTGTCACACGCATCTCGTCTATGGCGGCGACCGGGCGCATGAATTCGAGCTGCGCTTGAAAGGCGCGAGCTATGAGGAGATCGCCAGGGCCGGCGGCGGCATCGTCTCCACCGTGAAGGCGACCCGCGCGGCGACCGAGGATGAGCTTGTGGCGAGCGCCCTGCCCCGCCTCGATCACCTCATCGCCGAGGGCTGCACCACCATCGAGATCAAGTCGGGCTACGGCCTCAATCTGGAAACCGAGGCTCGCTCCTTACGCGCCGCGCGACGCCTCGCCGAGGAACGTCCGATTTCCGTCACCACCACCTTCCTCGGCGCCCACGCCCTGCCGCCGGAGGTGAACGGCGACAAGGATGCCTTCATCGACAAGATCTGCCGTGAGATGCTGCCGGTGCTCGCCCGCGATGGGCTGGCCGATGCGGTCGATGCCTTCTGCGAAGGCATCGCGTTTTCTCCTGAACAGACGGCGCGCGTGTTTGACGCCGCGAAGGCACATAATCTCGCAATCAAACTCCACGCCGACCAGCTTTCCAACCTGCATGGAGCCAAGCTCGCAGCCGATTACGGCGCTCTCTCGGCCGATCATCTCGAATACACGGATGGGGATGGCGCTGTCGCCATGGCGAAGGCCGGCACGGTCGCCGTGCTGCTGCCCGGTGCCTTCTACATGCTGCGCGAGACGAAAGTGCCGCCGATCGCCGCCTTCCGCAAAGCCGGCACACGCTTGGCGCTGGCGACCGATTGCAATCCCGGCACCTCGCCGCTGACCTCGCTTCTGCTCACCATGAACATGGGCGCGACTCTGTTCCGCATGACTGTCGAGGAATGCATCGCCGGCGTCACGCGCGAGGCTGCGCGTGCGCTGGGTCAACTCGATGAAATCGGCACGCTGGAGACGGGCAAGTCCTGCGATCTCGCCATCTGGAACATCGAACGCCCTGCGGAACTCGTCTACCGCATCGGATTCAACCCGCTTCACGCCCGCGTCTGGAGAGGACAGTGACCAAAACAGTAACACTTCATCCCGGCTCCGTTGCCTTGGCCGATTGGGCCCAAGTCTATCTCGGCGCAGAGATAGCGCTCGATCAGGATTGCCGCGCCGCCATCGAGGCCGGGGCGAGGACCATCGAGGCCATCGTCGCCAACGGCGAGCCGGTCTATGGCATCAATACCGGCTTCGGAAAGCTCGCCAGTGTGCGCATCGGCACGGCCGATCTCGCGACACTCCAGCGCAACATCGTGCTCTCGCACGCGGCCGGCGTCGGCGATCCCTTGCCGCCTTCCGTCGTGCGCCTCGTGATGGCGCTCAAGCTCGCGAGCCTCGCACAAGGGGCATCGGGTGTGCGCTGGTCCACCATCGAGCATCTCACGGCCTGTCTGAAGGCGAACCTCGTTCCCGTCATTCCGGGTCAGGGTTCGGTCGGTGCCTCGGGTGATCTTGCGCCGCTTTCCCACATGACGGCGGCCCTCATGGGCGTCGGCGAGTTCTTCGTCGATGGAGCGCGCCTGCCGGCAGAAGCGGCTCTCGCACGCGCAGGTCTTTCGCCGCTCGTTCTCGGCCCGAAGGAAGGCTTAGCCCTTCTCAATGGCACGCAGGTCTCGACCGCCCTGGCGCTGGCTGGCCTGTTCGAGGCCGAGCGCGTGTTTCAGTCCGCGCTCGTCACCGGAGCGCTCGCGACCGATGCCGCCAAAGGCTCGGATGGTCCGTTTGATGAGCGTATCCAGAAGCTGCGGCGCCACCGCGGGCAGATCGAAGTTGCCGCCTCCCTCCGCACTCTGATGCAGGGAAGCGCCATCCGCGCCTCGCACCTCACCAACGATGATCGCGTGCAGGATCCCTACTGCCTGCGCTGCCAGCCGCAGGTGATGGGTGCGGTGCTCGATCTGCTGCGTCAGGCGGGCGAAACGCTCGGCACGGAAGCGAACGGCGTCTCAGACAACCCGCTCGTCTTCTCGGAAACCGGCGAGGTCATCTCCGGCGGCAACTTCCATGCCGAGCCGGTGGCCTTCGCCGCCGACATGATCGCCATGGCGCTGTGCGAGATCGGCTCTCTCGCCGAGCGGCGCATCGCCATGCTGGTCGACCCAGCCTTGTCGGGCCTTCCGGCTTTCCTTACGCCGAAGCCCGGGCTCAATTCCGGCTTCATGATCCCACAGGTGACGGCCGCTGCCCTCGTTTCCGAGAATAAGCAGCGCGCCTATCCGGCGAGCGTCGACTCGATCCCGACCTCTGCCAATCAGGAAGACCATGTCTCCATGGCGACCCATGGCGCACGTCGGCTCCTGCCGATGGCGGCGAACACAGCCAATGTGATCGGCATCGAGCTTCTCGCCGCCGTCCAGGGCTGCGACTTCCACGCGCCGATGCAATCGAGCGAGCGTCTGGAGCGTGCCCGCGCGCTGCTGCGTTCGAAGGTGCCCCATCTCGATGACGACCGGCATATGGCGCCCGATATGGAGCAGGCCACGGCTCTCGTTGTTTCCGGCGCTCTGTCGGAAGCCGCCGGTGTCGACGCGTTGCCGCTCGTGACGGATGAGGCGGCGTGATGAGTCATCCAGACTGGCTCACCGTCACCCGCGGCGATGCGCCCCTCGTTGTCAGCCTGCCGCATACGGGCACCGAGATCCCGGCCGCGTATGAACGTGGCCTCGTCTCGCCCTGGCTCGCGCGCAAGGATGCGGATTGGTGGATCGAGCGGCTCTACGATTTCGCTCCCTCGCTCGGCGCCACCGTGATCCGAACGACGATCTCCCGCACGGTGATCGACGTGAACCGCGATCCGTCCGGCATCTCTCTCTATCCGGGCCAGGCGACGACCGAGCTTTGTCCCACCACCACCTTCGACGGCGAGCCGCTCTACGAGCCTGGAACCGAGCCGAGTACCGAGGAAATCGCCGAGCGTCGTACCCGTTTCTTCGATCCGTATCACGCAACACTCCGCGCCGAGATCGAGAGGCTGCGGGCACGGCATGACACTGTCGTTGTCTACGATTGTCACTCGATCCGCTCGGTCATTCCGCGCCTGTTCGACGGCACCCTGCCCCATTTCAACATCGGCACCAATGGCGGCACCACCTGCGCGCCTGCCTTGAGTGACGCCATTGAAAAAATCTGCTCCGGCAGCGGCTTCAGCCATGTGGTCAATGGCCGCTTCAAGGGCGGCTATATCACGCGCAGCCTTGGGCATCCTGAGGCCGGTGTTCATGCCGTCCAGATGGAGCTCGCCTGCCGCGGCTACATGAAGGAGCCGCTCGGCCCCGTCGCCGAGGACAAGTGGCCGACGCCTTACGACGAGCATTATGCAGCACCCATGCGTGCGGCGCTGACCCTCATTCTCCAGACCTGTCTCACTTTCACCCAATCCAAAGCCTGACCCGAGGATCCGTCCCATGACCCGCATCGACAACGCCCGCGTGATCCGCGCCCCCCACGGCACCGAATTGTCGGCCAAGAGCTGGCTGACTGAGGCGCCCCTGCGCATGCTGATGAACAACCTCGACCCCGACGTTGCAGAGAGGCCCGGCGAGCTCGTCGTCTATGGCGGCATCGGCCGCGCCGCGCGCGACTGGGAGAGCTTCGACCGCATCGTAGCGGCGCTGAAGAACCTTAATGATGACGAGACGCTGCTCGTGCAGTCGGGCAAGCCGGTCGGCGTGTTCCGCACACACCCGGACGCGCCACGCGTGCTGATCGCCAATTCCAACCTCGTGCCGCACTGGGCCACCTGGGACAAGTTCCATGAGCTCGATCGAAAGGGGCTCATGATGTACGGCCAGATGACGGCCGGCTCCTGGATCTATATCGGCACGCAGGGCATCGTGCAGGGCACCTACGAGACCTTCGTGGAGGTGGGCCGCCAGCACTACAACGGCGATCTCTCCGGCCGCTGGATCCTCACCGCAGGGCTCGGCGGCATGGGCGGCGCGCAGCCTCTCGCCGCCACCATGGCGGGCGCTTCCTGCCTGGCGGTGGAATGCCAGCCGAGCCGCATCGAGTTTCGTCTGCGCACGGGCTATGTCGACCAACGCGCCGACACCCTCGACGAGGCGCTGGCCATCATCGAGCAATCCTGCCGCGACAAGAAGCCGGTTTCGGTCGGCCTCCTCGGCAATGCCGCCGAGATCTTCCCCGAGATCTACCGGCGTGGCATCCGCCCCGATGCAGTCACCGACCAGACCTCGGCACACGATCCCATCAATGGCTATCTGCCGAAGGGCTGGACGCTTAGCGAGTGGGAAGCCAAGCGCGAGAGCAATCCCAAAGCCGTGGAACACGCCGCCAAGCAATCCATGGCCGAGCACGTGCGCGCCATGCTCGACTTCCACAAGGCCGGCGTTCCGACCCTCGACTACGGCAACAACATCCGCCAGATGGCGAAGGAGGAAGGCGTCGACAACGCCTTCGACTTCCCGGGCTTCGTGCCGGCCTATATCCGTCCGCTCTTCTGCCGCGGCATCGGCCCGTTCCGCTGGGCCGCGCTCTCGGGCGACCCGGAGGATATCTACAAGACCGACGCCAAGGTGAAGGAGCTGCTGCCCGACAACAAGCATCTGCACAACTGGCTCGACATGGCGAAGGAGCGCATCAAGTTCCAGGGCCTGCCCGCGCGCATCTGCTGGGTGGGTCTCGGCGACCGGCATCGCCTCGGCCTCGCCTTCAACGAGATGGTGGCCAAGGGCGAGCTGAAGGCGCCCATCGTGATCGGTCGCGACCATCTCGATTCCGGCTCGGTCGCAAGCCCGAACCGCGAGACGGAAGCCATGAAGGACGGCTCGGATGCGGTCTCCGACTGGCCGCTCCTCAACGCACTCCTCAACTGCGCGTCCGGCGCGACCTGGGTGTCGCTGCATCATGGCGGCGGCGTCGGCATGGGCTTCTCGCAGCATTCAGGCATGGTGATCGTCTGCGACGGCACGCCGGAAGCGGCCAAGCGCGTCGAGCGCGTGCTCTGGAACGATCCGGCCACCGGCGTCATGCGCCACGCGGATGCGGGCTACGACATCGCCATCGACTGCGCCCGCGAGCACGGCCTCAATCTGCCGAGCCTGCGCTGATGGCGGCGCGGATTATCCGCAACGCGGATCTCGTCCGCGTTCCGTGGAAGAACGGCGGCGGCACCACCGCGGAGGTCGCCGCCTTTCCGGAAGGCTCGAGTTTCGAGACCTTCGGCT
Source organism: Microvirga sp. VF16 (assembly GCF_016864375.1). GTDB lineage: Bacteria > Pseudomonadota > Alphaproteobacteria > Rhizobiales > Beijerinckiaceae > Microvirga. Next base: position 3,781,373 of record NZ_CP069354.1, read on the forward strand.
GGCGCATCAGCATGGCGGATGTCGCCTCCGACGGACCCTTCTCGGCCTTTCCCGGGATCGACCGCACGCTGATCGTCGTCGAGGGCGAGGGCATCGAGCTCGATGTGGAGGGCATCGCCTATCCGCTCGACAAAACGTCTCCCAAGCTCTCCTTCTCCGGCGACGACATCACCACAGGCCGACTGCTCTCCGGCGCGATCCGCGATCTCAACGTGATGACCCGGCGCGGCGAGTTCCGGCAGCGGACGCGGTTCGTCGAGTCGGGTGTCGCGTTGCTGTCGGAGGACACGAGCGTCGCGTTTCTCGTCCCGCTCGACGCCCCCTTCGACGTGACGCTCGATTCGACGATCCATTCGCTCCAGGTGCTTGATACGCTGATGCTGGAGGCGACGCAGGAGCTGATCCTGCTCTCCGGGAGCGGGCGGGCGATCCTCGTCGAGATTGCCCCCGGTGTATCGTAGGAGCGCAAATTTTGGTGCGCGATGCCCAAAACAGCGGCAGGTCAAAATGTCTATACATTTGACATTGCCGTTCGGGCATGGTGCCATTCGCCCGCTCGATTTGAAGAACGCCCGACACGCGAAACATGAGAAACCTTCCAGAGGGCGCGGTCGGCGGAACGAGACAGGAATTTGGATAGAACGGAGGCTGTAATGAAGGCGGTATTGGGTGGTTTGGCCGTGTTGGCGCTGGCGGTCGGATCCGCCTCGGCGCAGGAAACGAAGGTGGCTGTCGGCATCTCGGGCTGGACGGGCTTTGCGCCCCTGACGCTCGCGAAGGAGGCCGGCATCTTCAAGAAGAACGGCCTCGACGTCACGATCAAGAAGGTGCCGCAGGCGAGCCGCCACCTCGCGATCCAGTCTGGCGATATCCAATGCGCCGCCACCACGGTGGAGACTTGGATCGTGTGGAATGCGAATGGCGTACCCACCAAGCAGATCTTCCAGCTCGACAAGAGCTACGGCGCCGACGGCATGGTGGTGAAGAACGACATCGCCTCGATCAAGGACATCAAGGGCAAGCAGGTGGCGGCCTCAGCGCCCGGCACGTCGCCTTATTTCGCGCTCGCCTGGATGCTGAAGAAGAACGGGCTGTCCGTGAAGGACGTGACGGTCGTCAACATGGAGCCGGGCCCTGCCGCCCAGGCTTTTATCGCGGGGCAGAACGATGCGGCGATGACCTACGAGCCTTATCTTTCCTCCGTGCGCGCCGCGCCGCAATCCGGCAAGATCATCGCCACGACGCTCGATTATCCGATGGTGATGGATACCTTCGGCTGCACGCCGAAATTCCTCGCCGACAACCCGAAGGCCGCCAAGGCCTTCGCCGACAGCTATTTCGAAGCCCTCGACATGATCGCCAAGGATCAGGCGAAGGCCTACGAGATCATGGGCGCGGACGTGAAGCAGACGGGCGAGGCCTTCGGCAAGTCGGCTCAGTTCCTGCGCTGGCAGGATCGCGAAGCCAACAAGAAGTTCTTCGCCGGCGAATTCAAGACCTTCTCGAACGAGGCGGCCGACCTGTTGCTTGAGACGGGTATCATCAAGCAGAAGCCGGACATGGAAGCGCTGGCCGATACCAGCTTCATCCAGTAGTGACCTCACCGCGGCGATGGCTCGTTTTCTTGCGGGCCATCGCCTTTCATTTTCTCAGGAGCACTATCCGGCACGCCGTGTCCGGATGACAGAACAGATCCTTCATGCCTCGTCCTCTCGAACCGGTCAGCCAGAGCACGCGCGTCACGCTCGGCATTTCGTTCTTCATTCTCTTCTTTGCAGCATGGGCCTTCGCGACGCTGGGCGGATTCGTGTCGCGCACCTTCCTCGCCGATCCAATCACCATGATGCAGGACGGCTGGCTGCTGCTCACCCGCTTCGGTTTCCTAGGCGATATCGGCATCACGGTTTGGCGCGTCGTCGGCGGCTTCATCCTTGCGGCCATTGTCGCCGTGCCGCTCGGCATCATGATGGGCGCCTATAAATCCTTCGAGGCGTTCCTTGAGCCCTTCGTGTCCTTCGCACGCTATCTGCCAGCCTCGGCCTTCGTGCCGCTGCTCATCCTCTGGGCCGGCATCGGCGAGATGCAGAAGCTCCTCGTCATTTTCATCGGCTCCGTCTTTCAGATCATTCTCATGGTCGCCGTTGCGGTGGGCAACACGCGCCGCGACCTCGTCGAGGCCGCCTATACGCTGGGCTCGAAGGATCGGGGTGTGGTCAAGCGCGTGCTCATCCCCGCCAACGCGCCGGAGATCGCCGAGATCCTGCGCCTCGTGCTCGGTTGGGCCTGGACCTATGTGATCGTGGCGGAACTCATCGGCTCCTCGTCCGGCATCGGCCACATGATCATCGACAGCCAGGCGCTGCTTGCGACAGGCCAGATGATCTTCGGCATCATCGTCATCGGCATCATCGGCCTGATTTCCGACTTCCTGTTCAAGGCCGCCAACCGCAAGCTCTTTCCCTGGAGGCTCGCATGACGAAGACGATCCTCCAGATCGACGATGTCTCGCGCGTGTTTCCCGGCGTGCGTGGCGGCGCACCGGTGCGTGCGCTCGAGCCCACGAACCTGCAGGTGGCGCAGAACGATTTCATCACGATCCTCGGCCCCTCCGGCTGCGGAAAATCCACGCTCCTGCGCATCGTCGCCGGCCTCGACCGCCCGAGCAATGGGCGCGTGCTGCTCAACGGCCGCGAGATCAAAGGCCCCGGTGCCGACCGTGGCATGGTGTTCCAATCCTACACCCTCTTTCCCTGGCTCACGATTGCGGAAAACATCGCCTACGGCCTGCGCGAGAAGGGCGTTCCGAAAGCGGAGCGCCAGGACATCGTCGCCTCCTATACCGAGAAAGTGGGCCTGCGCGGCTTCGAGAACCATTATCCCAAGCAGCTCTCCGGCGGCATGCAGCAGCGCACGGCGATTGCTCGCGCGCTTGCCAACGATCCGGAAATTCTGCTCCTCGACGAGCCCTTCGGCGCCCTTGACAACCAGACCCGCGGGCTGATGCAGGAATTGCTGCTCGGCATCTGGGAGCGCGAGCAGAAAACCGTGCTCTTCGTGACCCACGACATCGAGGAAGCGATCTTCCTCGCCTCGCGTGTCATCGTCATGTCGGCCCGCCCCGGCCGCATCAAGGCCGACATCCCCGTCGACCTGCCGCATCCCCGTCACTACACCATGAAGACGACACCGGAATTCTCGGCCCTGAAGGCGCAGCTGACGGAAGAGATCCGCGTGGAAGCGATGCAGGCGGAAGGCGTGCATTAATTCGCTGCGCCTATGACATAAGGCATTTGCGGTACTCTTCCGGGTGAATTGACGCTTCCGCCCTCTTCAGGCGACGCTTCGTGTCTCCGATACGGGGAAGGCACGATGTTCAAGCGCCTGTTAGCCGGGTCCATCCTGATCGCCAGCGGCACGCCGGCCATGGCGGATATTCTCATCGATCAAGCCATGATCACGGCTGGTGAGCTGCGCATCGTCGGTCGATTGAGCAAACCGCGGCAGGTATCGATCTTCCTCGACGAACGGTTCGAGACGAAAGCGGATGCCAACGGTCGCTTCACCTTCCGGATCGCCTATCATCCCGCCACGTGCATCGTGAACCTTCAGGCAGAGACCGAGCAGCGGCAGGCGGTCATCGGCTTCTGCGGTCAGCGCGGCCCGGACGGATCGGGCACAGCACAGCAATCCGCCGCCGCTGCATCTGTCCAGCCTGGGCCCGTGGGACCGCCCGGTCCTCAAGGAGAACCCGGCCGCGACGGAGCGCCAGGTCCGCAGGGTGCTGCGGGACCGGAGGGGCCTCAAGGTCCGCAAGGAGCCGCCGGCCCTCCAGGACCGCGCGGCGAGCCCGGACCGGCCGGTCCGGTGGGAGCGCAAGGGCCTGCTGGGCCTCCCGGGAATATGGAAGCACGTGCCGTCCCTGAAGGGCAGCCAGGTCCCGCGGGGCCCGCAGGAGCTACCGGGCCCGAAGGCCCGGCGGGTCCTCCCGGTCCGCAGGGGCCCCAGGGTCTTGCAGGCCATCAGGGACCGCAGGGGCCCCAGGGTGTTCCGGGGCCGCGAGGCGAACCCGGACCCGCCGGCCCACCCGGCTCGATCGGGCAGCCTGGTCCTGTGGGAGCGGAAGGGCCGATTGGGTCCGTGGGACCTGCCGGACCTCCAGGACCGCAGGGGATCGCCGGAGCCATCGGCCCCATCGGACCTCCGGGCCCCATTGGGCCCATCGGTCCAGCCGGCCTCACGGGTCCTGCCGGGCCTCCCGGTCCCTTGGGTCCGGAGGGAAAGATGGGTCCGGAAGGCAAGGCGGGACTGGCAGGAACGATCCTGCGCGTCTTCGTCCAGGAATGTGCTTCCCAGGGCCGATGCATGGCGCGCTGCGACCAGGACGAATACCCGATCAACGGCACATGCAACCGCGGCGACCGTCTCGATATGGATGAAGTCGGCGTGTATTGCTTCTCTACGAGTGAGAGCCCGAAGGGTATGATTGCTCGGGCGATCTGCGCGAAGAAGTGAACCGCTCGGGACGGAGAGAGCGGCCGGCTGAGAATCCCGTCACGCGCTAGCACATCGTGCGGAAAAGTGGACCCGGTTTTCCGCGCCCGACGATGCGCCACTTAAGGGATTAGCATCGGATCGATCCCAAAAGTGGAGTCCACTTTTGGGTCCGATGCTCTAAGAGCCTCAGCCCACGAGGCTCGGAGCAAAGGTGCTGTTGAGCGGATGCGGGTTCCAAGTGCTGTCGGATGACGACACGACTTTGAGTGCACCGAACCAGCGATGCCTGAAGCGCGTTGCGGTCCTCAGGTCGTCGAAACCCACCAAGCCCCACTCATCGAGCAGGTGATAGAAGTCCCAGGCACTTCCCTGCTCGTCGAGCCATCGGACAACTTCATGGTTCAGATCTCGCCCGCTCTCGTTCCAGACACGCCAATCATTGACCATGAAGACATGAGGCCAGAGCCTCGAATAGGCATCGACACCGTAGCACGCGGACGACACCATTTCCTCGTCGCGCCACGTCGCGACAATGCTCTTCTTCAGTTGGTCCAAATCCGTCATCGCCCGTGTCTCAGATTGTGCAATCGCGCACCTGGACTGCATTCCGAAGCTCGTAATAGCATATAGGTGTAACCCAAGAGTAGTAGAGAAGATCCTTCAATGTGTCGCATCTAGGTCGAGCCTGCTGGCGACAGATCCAATACGTCGGACGCGTCCCTATTCGTCTATGGAAATGGTCCTAAGATCGCCTCTTACTCGAAAGCGGTAGCAAGACTAAGAATATCAATGACTTCTATCTGCTCATAAGTGGTAATCCCAAAGAGTCGGGGAACGAATGCCTCTCTTGGTACCTATCTGGTTAATAGGTGCAGGGAGAACTTGCATGACGCCAAACCAGGTTGAGCTTGTCGCGCAGGCGTTTTACGCTGCCGAGCATTCCGGCGACTGGGACGACGCTCCCGAGCTCCTGCAGGAGCAGTTCAGGGATCTGGCCCGCACGGCCATCACGCTCCTGCAACAGCAGATCTCCCACTGCCGGGCATCCCTCATGCGGACGAAGATGTCCGAGCCCGCGCATGAGAAGGAAGCAGCTCAACTTCTGTCCTGATTGCCATGGCGGCAGCATTAACGTCTCCCGTTGGAGACATGGAGCCCTCGATCCTTTTGTGGCATTGCGTCACCTCGTGTGACGAGCTACAGCGCCCTATCCATTCATAGGGGGCAGCAATGGCGACACTCACGTGGAACGGCTCGTTCGGGTTCAACCTAGCCGACCTCGATCTGAGCAATCTTGCTTATGGGATCGACTACACCCAAACCTCGACCCACTTTGTCGTCAAATACAATTACAGCGGCTCCACGCGGGATGAATTCCGGGGCTCCGGCTTCACCTATAATGTCGATGGTGTTCCGACAGGGGGTGTCGTCACCAGCTATGCGTCCTACGATCTCGGCCGGAAGGTCGGCTCGATCGATGGCGCATCGATTGCCGTGACAACTTTGGCGAATGCGGCCGCGACCGGTTCGAGCTCGGACGACCTCAAAGTTTTCCGATCCGTTCTCTCCGGCAGCGACAGGATCACGGGCGGCAGCTACAGCGACAAGCTGGAAGGCTTCGGCGGCAATGACGTCCTGTATGGACGGCAAGGTGCGGACAGACTCTATGGCGGCTCCGGTGCCGATGCGTTCACGTTCAAGTCCGTCAGGGACAGCGCTGTCGATGCAGGCGAGCGCGACACGATCCAGGACTTCTCGGCCTCCCAGAAGGACAGGGTCGACCTGCGCTCCATCGACGCCAAGACAACCGTTGCCGGCAACCAGGCTTTCACCTTCATCGGCCGCAACGACTTTCACGACAAGGCTGGCGAGCTGCGCTACGAGAAATATGGTAGCGGCGTCCTGATCAGCGGCGACGTCAATGGCGACGGCAATGCGGACTTTTCGATCCACATGAAGAATATCGCCAGCATCTCCAAATCCTACTTCGTGCTCTGATCCCTTCGGGCACGAAGGTTTAATAAGGCATTCATAGTGAAAGGCGGCCCTGAATGGAGCCGCCTTTTTGGCACGAAGACTGGAGCGGCATCATTACCGAAAATCCCGTGCCTTGATCCTGATCCCGTTCCCGACTCGCTGATGCATGGTATCCATGTTTCGAAGCTTGTCCTCGATCGCCGGCGCTTTGTGCGAATCGCAGCGGCTGTCATGCATGGCTTCGTCGCCACACCCATACAGCAAGGGGGATGGCTCCTCACGGTCCCCGACACTCCTGAGAAGATCGGAGAGGTCCAGCATGTGCTCCGCCACCACATGGATCACGTCTCCCTCCTTCTGCACGCGGCCACGACAGCCAATCATCCCCGATGACAGGATCAACCGTCGTTGCTGCTCGAAGAGGGACGGCCAGATGACGAGGTTTGCCACATCGGTCTCATCCTCGATCGTCATGAACGTCACTCCCTGCGCCGATCCCGGTCTCTGACGCACGAGGACGAAACCGGCGAGGCTGACGCGCCGGCCATCACGGATGTTCTTGAGCTCCGCACAACGGATCATACGGCGACGCTCCAGTTCCTCTCGCAGGAAGGCGACCGGATGACGCCGCAGTGTCAGGCCTTTCGAGCGATAATCCTCGACCACCTCGCGCCCTGCCGTCATCGGCGTCAAGGACACGTCCGGCTCGAACCCTTCCGCACGGAATCGTTCATCACGCTCGTCCGCCGCCGCAAAGAGCGGCAGAGGGGTATCGCTCAGCCCCTTGATTGTCCAAAGCGCATCCCGGCGATTGACATTTAGGGAGCCAAAGGCGTCGGCCTCGGCGAGCCGTTCGAGAGCGGCAACCTTCACCTTCGCGCGAAGCCACATATCCTCGATTGAACCGAAGAGGACATAACTGCGTGCCGCAACAATCGAGGCGGCATCGCCATTGGCGAGCCCCTTTGCCATGCGAAGCCCGAGGCGTACAGCATAGCGGCCCTTCCGGCCAGTCGGTTCCAACGTGCAGTCCCAGCGCGAGTGATTCACGTCCACCGGCAGGACGTCGACCCCATGCTCCCTCGCATCGCGTACGATCTGCGCCGGCGCGTAGAAACCCATAGGCTGCGAGTTCAAAAGAGCGCAGCAGAACACGTCCGGATGGTGGCATTTCATCCAGGACGAGGCATAGGCGATCAGAGCGAAGCTTGCGGCATGGCTCTCTGGGAAGCCATAGGAGCCGAAACCCTCGAGCTGCTTGAAGATGCGTTCGGCGAATTCCTGCGTGTAGTTTCGAGCCAGCATCCCCTGGATGAGCTTGGTCTGAAATTTCGAGACATCGCCGTGGGCTTTGAAGGTCGCCATGGAGCGCCGCAGCTGATCGGCCTCCGAGGGTGTGAAGCCCGCGCATTCGATGGCGACGCGCATCGCCTGTTCCTGAAAGAGTGGCACACCGAGCGTCTTGCCGAGAACGTTTTCAAGCTCCGGTGTCGGATAAGATACTTCTTCGCGGCCCTCCCGCCTGCGGATGAAGGGATGAACCATGTCGCCCTGGATCGGTCCGGGCCGGACGATCGCCACCTCGATCACGAGATCGTAGAATGTTTCGGGCTTCAGCCGCGGCAGCATCGCCATCTGCGCGCGGCTTTCGATCTGGAACACGCCGATCGTATCGGCGCGGCGGATCATGGCGTAGGTCTCAGGATCCTCCGCCGGAATGGACGCCAGATCGTGGCTGATATCCTTGTGCTCCAGCAGGAGCTCGAAGGACCGGCGCATGCAGCCGAGCATGCCGAGGCCCAGCACATCGACCTTCATGAATTTCAGGATCTCGATATCGTTCTTGTCCCATTCGATGACCTGCCGGTTCTCCATGGCGGCGGGCTCGATGGGCACCAGATCGTCGAGACGGTCCTGCGTCAGCACGAAGCCACCCGGATGCTGCGAGAGATGGCGCGGCGTGCCAATCAACTCGCGGGCCAGTTCAAGGGTCAACCGCAGGCGCGGATTATCGAGGTTGAGGTTCAAGTCCTTGACCTCTTCCTCGCTCACGCCTTCCGCACCCCAGCCTCGGACAAGGCCTGACAGAGCACTCGTCACATCCTCCGGCATGCCCAGCACTTTGCCGACTTCGCGCACCGCCCCACGGGCGCGATAACAGCTCACGACGGCGGTGAGCGCAGCCCGGTTGCGGCCATAGGTGTCGTAGATCCACTGGATCACCTCCTCGCGCCGCTCGTGCTCGAAATCCACGTCGATGTCGGGCGGTTCGTTGCGTTCCTGCGAGATGAAGCGTTCGAAGAGAAGACCGGAGCGGACGGGATCGATGGAGGTGATGCCGAGCACGTAGCATACGGCGGAATTCGCCGCCGAGCCGCGTCCTTGGCACAGGATGCCTTGGCCGCGGGCGAAGCTCACGATGGAATGAACGGTCAGGAAATAAGGAGCGTAGTTGAGGCTCTCGATCAGTTTGAGCTCATGCCGCAGTTGCGATGCCTCTCGATCCGGCAAATCCTTGCCGTACCGTCTCTCGGCTCCCTCCCAGGTCAACCGCTCCAGTTTCTCCTGTGCGGTCTCGCCCGGCTCTGTCTCGCTCGGATATTGATAGCGCAGCTCATCAAGGGAGAAGCGACAGCGTCTGACGATTTCGTCCGTTCGTGCGAGCGCTTCAGGATGCCTCTCGAACAGACGCACCATCTCAGCCGGATCCTTGAGGAAGCGGTCCGCATGCCGCTCCAGACGGAAGCCAGCCTCGTCGATGGAGCAACCCTGGCGGATGCAGGACACGACGTCCTGTAGCATCCGGCGCGAGGGATGGTGATAGAGGACATCGCCCATCGCGACTGTTGGCACGCCCGCAGCTTGCGCCGCCTGCTCGACCTGCCACAGACGAAGATGCTCATTGGATGCGAAGCGGCGGATCAGCGCCATATAGGCGCGATTGCCGAAGGTGTGCTTCAATCGCTGCAGATTGAACGACAGGCTTTCATCGGCATGATCGCCGAGCAGCACCGCAAGCAGGCCTTCGTTCCAAGCCTCCACATCCTCCCACGCAAGCGCGCATTTGCCCTTCCCTGCTCGGCTCTTGCCGAGACTCAGCAACCGGCACAGGCGCGAATAGGCCGCGCGATCCGTCGGATAAACAAGAAGCGAAGTATTATCCATGAGATCGAGCCGGCAACCGACCACGAGGCGCACGCCCGTTTCCTTGGCAGCTTCATAGGCCCGCACGATTCCGGCCAAGGAATTGCGGTCGACAATTCCGAGCGCGGACAAGCCGACGAGCTTCGCCTGTTCGAACAGCTCGCGCGGGCTCGAAGCGCCGCGCAGGAACGAGAAATGCGTCGTGACCTGGAGCTCCGCATAGGTCATGCGAACAGCCCGTGCAGCCACCAGCGCCCGCCCTGAGCCGCCGGCGCATCGCGAAAGAGCCAGAAACGCGCACCCTGCTCATTCTCGACCCGGTAGTAGTCCCGCAGGGACGCGCGTTCACGCTCGGACTTCCACCACTCGCCCGTGATGCGCTCCGGTCCGTCGGCTCTCACCACGCGATGCTGCACCCGGCGCCAGACGAAAAAGCGGGGCGGATGATCCGGCAGCAGTGCCATGGCCGTCACAGGCTCGGGCGGATCGAGAAGACGCGTCGGCCGCGGCAGGTTCTCCGGCCAGACAACGCCTATTGCAGGAGAGAGAGGCGGAACGCGCTTCATGGACCGTTCCGGCACGCGGCTTTCGACGGGAGCGAGACGGTAGACGCGCTTTGGCCCGAGCCGTGCACTGAGTCGATCGACGAGGCGGCTCAAATCCACATCGGCCGTGTCGCCCTCCGTCAATCCATTCGCCTCGATTTGCCTCTCGCTCAGCGGCTCGGCCTTGCTGGCAATAAGCATGGCCGCTTCGATACCGAAGCCAGGATCGACCGTTTGCAGGCGTTCGTGGAATAGCTTTGCAAGATGGCCCGCCTCGCGTGTCGCTTTCGCGGTTCCGACGCGAAGCGCAGTGCTGCGCCGGTCGATGCGCTCGAACACAAGATCGAGACGGCGCACACCGAGAGATGCGCGTTCGAGATCGCGGCAGAGCCTGTCAGCAAGCCTTTTCACCACGCTCTGCAGATCCTCGAGCCGTCCGATCGGCTCGACGAAGGTGACGCGCTGTGCCGGCATTTCTGTCGGAACGAGCGGATTGAGCGGCTCGAAGACATGCCCGAAAGCCTGATCGAGCCGAAGCGCCACTTCCTTGCCGAAGCGACGAACCAGCGGCGCGCGCGGCATGGCTGCAAGCTGCCCGATGCGTTCAATCCCAAGTCGATGCAGCGCCTCGACTGTTGCCGGCGGCACGCGCAGAGCAGGAACTGGCAGATTCGCCACCGCTTCTATGGAACGGCCAGGAGGAATGACAATCTCTTTTCCATATCGCACGACGGCCCAGGCCGTGCCCGGCGCATCGGCCACGCAGGCATCTGCGCCAATCTTTTGGTCACGAATACGTCGGACGAGTTTGGTGAGGAGTTCTTTTTCACCTCCGTGCAAATGATCTGCACCGGCAATGTCGATCCACACGCCGTCAGGAGGATTGGGAGCGACGATGGGCGAGTAGCCGATGCACCAGCGCGCCAGCTCAGTGAGAGAGGCTTCGTCCTCCTCCGGCGTCGCATCGACGATATGCAGGTTCGGCACCAGCGCTTGCGCGTGAGCGATGGTCTGGCCGGGGTGCAGGCCAAGTTCGTGCGCCGCGTGATCGACAGAAGCGACCAGGCGGCGCGAACCTTCCGTTTTCACGGTAACGAGCGGCTCACCGTGCGGCGGCGCGCCTTTGCGGCGCCTGATCCGGTCGGTCGGCCAGGTCGGGAGATAGAGCGAGACGACCCTTCGCATCGCAGGCCTCGACAATCCAGGAGTAAGGTTCGCCGCCACGGCAGCGCAGGAGTTCGACATGCCATCGGGCACGACCTAAGCCCGGTGTCGGTGGAGCATGAGAGGCGAAGGGAGAGATGCGCCAGCGCGTGACAGCTGCGGAGGGAAGGCCTGTCAGCTCCTTCTCGGCCACAGTCCACCAGCGCCGCAGTGCAAGAGCCGGAACGCCCGAGGCCTCGGCCGCGAGCTGCAGACGGCGGGATGCGGTGAGGCCGAGGCTCGTCACCTCGCCGATGACGGCGGCAAGCCCCCGCTCGCGCAGCCCCTCCTCCATGACGGCCAGAACCTCGCGCTCGCGAAAGGTCTCGGCGTAAATCACGCGGTCGGGATGCAGGCCTACGCTCATCAGGCCGGGCACGAATAGATCGCGGCGGTTGAGGCACCAGAGCACGGGTCCCTTGAGCCGTGCGGCGATGCCGGCGATGAAGAGGGTCGCAGCGCCCGCGAACTCCGCCGCAGGACCGCCCTCGACCATCTCGTGCAGAGCCCCAAGAGCAAGGCCTCCCTGAGGAAGTCGCCGGTCGACGGCAGCAACGGCAAAAGGCAGAGGGCGACGCCTGTGCCGCCCTCCTTCCAGGCGCTCGATCCGGTGCCGCAAATCGGCAAGCGTCGTCTGTTGCCCGGCCCGCATGCGCCTTGCTCAACCTGTCCGTCGTTTCAAGATGTTCCTATTATGTTCTCATTTGCCTCAGAGTCAAACTGACGCAGCGGGAGCAGCAGGTTGTGTGGACAAAGACCCTATTTCCGCAGGGAAAGCACCCCCGGAGCGACCTGTGGAAAGGATGGGGATTCCTGGTAAAGCAACTTCTGACGGAAAAGGGCAAATTCCAGCTTGCCGTTTTCACATTCCCGTTTGGTATCAGCGCCGGCTCGACTTCATAGACCTGCGCTCGGCTATATCGATCTTTTCAACCAGATCCATCAGGTGGCGAGGATGATCTGCCCTAAGGGTGTCGGCATAAAGGCCCTTGAGAAAATGTCCCACCATCGCAGCTGTATGGCTTGGCGGCAGTGCAAGGGTATTGGGGAGCCGAAGCCCCTGGATCTGCTCGTCATCAGTCAGCATGACCAGGCTCCGTTTGCCTGGCATTCCCCTAACCCATATTAATGAGGCAACCCGCTCGCGAAGATCGGGTTTCAGCGTGGCGGCCACTTCTCAATCATCGGACTTGCCAGCGGCCTTTCGCAGGGCCGCGTTGATGCGATCCTGCCAGCCGGGACCATCCTCCTGGAAGAACTCAAGCACATCCTGATCAATGCGGAGGGTAACGGTTTCTTTCACGCCAGGGATCGCTGCAGCCTTCGGAGGCCCCTCGATCGGCTTCGTTGTAGCCTTCTTGAAGGCGGCCTCGGCGGCCTTCATCGGATCGCTTGGGCGCCGGCCGCTTGGTGACCTCGACATCGTTTCTCTCCCTAACTTCTTCTGCAGTGAGCCCTCTACGCTTTCTTCAGGCGTCGGATCTCCCGTAGCGAGGACAGCCGCCACATCACCAGAAGGAAGAGATGCTATAAGCAAGGATGCCGGCTACAACGAGGAGGGCAGCGGTCTTCCAGTGTCTCTGCATGTGCTGGTGCAAGGTCATTCTGTGTCCTCTTCGCTGTTCCCGAAACTCGCGCTCAGGTGTCCACATATTGCTCAGCTTTCAGGTAATTGTAAGTTGAGAGATGAGAATTCCTAATCGTTTGGCTGGCGGCTCTTGAGGATTGGGGCCGCTTCAAGGACAAGCTGCACGAGAACGGGGATATCGGAGAAGGCCTGACAATCCACGGTCTGCGTCACACGGTTGGCGAGATGCTGGCGGAGTCGGAAGCCGGCCTGGACAAGATCAGGTAGGGCGCCGGGTCAAGGGACCAGTGCCATGGCACAGCACTATTCGGAGCGAGCGAAGAAAAGGTCGACGGTTCGAAGGGCTGTGGAGAAATTGGACCGTTGGGCACGCGAGAGTGTCTAACCCGGTTGCGTGCGAAACTGATGTCTAATGTTTTCAAGGATTAAGTGGTGCCCAGGGGCGGAATCGAACCACCGACACTGCGATTTTCAGTCGCATGCTCTACCAACTGAGCTACCTGGGCATCCGATGCGCGGCGGAGCCGTGCGCGTCGTGGAGGGGTGTATAGTCAGACATGGATCGCATGTCCAGCGGTTCAGGCGACAAAAATTCCGGGAAATGTGTTCAGGCTTCCCGGTCATCCTCATCCCGGTCGTTTTCCTCGCTTTCAACGGCTGGAATCGCATAGCTGCCGGAGAGCCAGCGGTTCAGGTCTACGTCGGCACAGCGCTTGGAGCAGAAGGGCCGGTATTCAGCTTGAGTGGGCTTGCCGCAGATCGGGCACTTGCCGGATGAAGCCAGGGGATTGTTTTCATTGGCGGCGTTCATGCCTCGCGCCTCCTTCCATTGCGGAGCAACTACGTGGTTATCGGCTCATCATTGTGCAAGGCGGCCTATAAATGCAGAGAGCGAGTTCAGGCCGCGTCGAGCCAGCTGAACCGGACGGGATAGCCCTCCCCGTCGAGCAAGGTCGCCGCTTCGTAGAGGGGCAGGCCCACCACATTGGTGTAGGAGCCGACGAGCTTGACCACGAAGGTTCCAGCGAGGCCCTGGATGGCATAGCCGCCCGCCTTGCCGCGCCACTCGCCGGAGGCGAGGTAGCGCTCGAACTCGTCCCGTGAGAGGCGCTTGAAGCGCACGCGTGTCTCTACCAGACGCTCGCGGACGGAGTCCTTCGGCGTGATCAGGCAGATCGAGGTATAGACCCGGTGCTGGCGGCCCGAGAGCTGGCGCAGGCAGCCTGCCGCCTCGTCCACCACCTCGGCCTTGGGCAGGATACGCCGCCCGACCGCCACGACCGTGTCGGCGGAGAGGATATAGGAATCCTTCAGATCCTCGCGGGTGCGGGCAACTTTCCGGGCCACTTCCGCCTTCGAGCGTGCCAGGCGCTTCGCCAGTTCCTTGACGCCCTCGTTCTTCAACGGGGTCTCGTCCACGTCGGCGGGCAGAAGGGCATCAGGCTCGATGCCGGCCTGCTGCAGGATGGCGAGCCTGCGCGGTGAGGCGGAGGCGAGAATGAGCTTCGGACGCCCGCTGGGCTTCGACACCTCGGAAGAAGACGCCACTTTTCTCTCCACGCTCCGGGATCCTTCGGGACCCCTCAAGAATGCTCAAACCGTCTAAGCTTGTCCCGGCGACAACATGGCACCGGAGACAGTTGAATCAAGTCGATCAAGCGACAGGCGGCGGTTCAGTACCGGATGGGGACGACGTGGTCTCGTCATCGCGCGCGGCACCGGCCCGTTCCAGTTTGCGATAGCGCATCACGCTGACCGGGATCGTCAGCAGGAAGATGACGGTGATCAGGCTCAGCATTTCCCAGGGGAAGCTGACGAGCAGGCCGAACGCCGCGACGGACAGGACGAAGATGGGCAGAACCCACTGGCGCGGTACGTACTTGCCCATGGTCTTCCCCGAATAGGTCGGGATCGTCGAGACCATGAGGAACGCGATGCCCACCACATAAACGAGGATCACGGGCGCGACCGAGGAATCCTGGATCGGCATGCCGAGGAACGACAGGTAAAGCGGCAGCAGCGCGCTCATGGCACCCATGGGTGCCGCCATGCCTACAAAAAAGTTCTTCTTCCATTCCGGCCGGTTGGGATCGTCGATCATGACGTTGAACCGGGCGAGGCGAAGCGCCGCCGCAATCGCAAGCACGATGGAGCCGATCCAGCCCACGCGCCCCAGTTCGTGCAGGACGAAGCTGTAGAGGATCAGGGCCGGGGTGACGCCGAAATTCAGAAAGTCAGCCAGAGAGTCGAGTTCCGCGCCAAAGCGGGAGGTGCCCTTCAGAAGCCGGGCGATGCGCCCGTCGACGCCGTCCAGAAAGGCGGCGACGATGACGGCCACGACGGCTCGCTCGTATTGCCCATCGAAAGCCAGCCGGATCGCCCAGAGTCCCAGACAGAGAGCGATCAATGTGATGATGTTGGGCGCGATCATCCGGAACGGAACCGGCTTGAAGAGCCGCTTGCGCGGCTCGTTCGGATCCGGGGCGAAGGGCGGGAAAAGGTCACTCATGGCAACAACCTAAGAGGAGCCAGCCTGACCGACAAGCAGAGCTGGGCAGTTTGCGGGTGATGGAAGAAGCGCAAACTGCTGTGGACGGTTCCGTCCAGGGGGCCGGCAGGGAAAGCTTTCCCCTGCCGACGCAATGCATCAGCCCACCCGGTACTGGCGCGCGGGCTCGTTGGCGGTGAGATCCGCGAGCACCGTCTCGCCCGCGACCGCCGTCTGGCCAAGGCCCACGAGAACCTGGGCGTTGAGCGGCACGAAAATGTCGAGGCGGGAGCCGAACCGGATGAGGCCGAAGCGCTCGCCGGTGCTCAAATGATCGCCAATCTTGACGAAGGACACGATGCGGCGCGCCACGAGGCCGGCGATCTGAACGACGCCGATCTTGGTGCCCGCCGTCTCGATCACGAGGGCATTGCGCTCGTTGTCTTCGCTCGCCTTGTCGAGCTCGGCATTGAGGAAGAGGCCCGGCGTATAGAGGATCTGGGCGATCCGACCCGAGACCGGCGAGCGGTTCACGTGGCAGTCGAACACGTTCATGAACACCGAGATGCGGGTCATCGGTTCGGGCGGCAGGTCGAGCTCGGCCGGCGGCACGGCAGTGGTGATGAGGTTCACCCGGCCGTCGGCGGGAGAAACGACAAGACCCTCCCGGAGGGGCGTCACCCGCGGCGGATCGCGAAAGAAATAGCAGACCCACACGGTCAGGATCGCGCCGATCCAGCCCAGGGGCGACCAGAGCCACGCCAGGACAATCGTCGCAAACAGCGCGATCAGGATGAAGGGATAGCCCTCCTTGTGGATCGGCACGAAGATGCGGCGCATCGATTCCAGGATATCGGTCATATTTTCACAGCCTCAGAGCGCCAGCGCATCGTGCGGAAAAGTGGCCTCGGTTTTCCGCCCCGAACGATGCGCCTAGTCAAAAATAAGCATCGGATAGGTCCCAAAAGTGCAAATCCACTTTTGGGTCCGATGCTCTAGCGTGGGATGGCAGGCGAAAGAGCGTCCGTCAACCTGCCACGCTCTCGGGGCTACGCTCTTCCTCCTCGGCCCGCTTGAGGGTTTCTCGGGCCTGATCCGCCTCGCGCTGGCGGTTCCACATGGCGGCATAGACCCCGCCATGGACCAGCAGGCTCGCATGATTGCCGCGCTCGACTACCCTTCCCTGGTCGAGAACGATGATCTCGTCGGCTCCGATGACTGTGGACAACCGATGGGCGATCACCAGGGTGGTCCGCCCCCGGCTGACCCGGTCGAGGGCGTCCTGGATCTCCTTTTCGGTGAAGGTGTCGAGCGCCGAGGTCGCCTCGTCGAGCACCAGGATCGGGGGCGCTTTCAAGATCGTGCGGGCAATGGCCACGCGCTGCTTCTCGCCGCCTGAGAGCTTCAGGCCGCGCTCGCCCACGGGCGTGTCGTAGCCCTCCGGCAGGAGGCCGATGAAGCGGTCGATCTGGGCTAGGCGGGCAGCCTCCCTCACCTCCTCCGGCGTTGCGTCCCAGCGTCCGTACTGGACGTTGTAACCGATGGTGTCGTTGAACAGCACCGTATCCTGCGGGACCATGCCGATGACCTTGCGCAAGCTTGCCTGCTGCACCCCGGCGATATCCTGTCCATCGATGAGGATGCGGCCGCTGGTGGGCTCATAGAAGCGGAACAGCAGGCGGGAGATGGTCGATTTGCCGGCGCCCGAAGGCCCGACGATGGCGACCGTATGGCCCGCCGGCACCTCGAAACTCACACCCTTGAGGATGGGGCGCTCGGGGATATAGGCGAAATGCACATCCTCGAAGCGCACCACGCCTTCCGCCACCTGCAGCGGCTTAGAACCGGGCTTGTCCTGAATCTCGGGATTGCGCTCGATGATTGCGAACATGTCGTCGATATCGATGAGAGCCTGTTTGATCTCGCGATAGAGCATGCCCATGAAGTTCAGCGGTATATAGAGCTGAACCAGCATGGCGTTGACGAGCACGAAGCTGCCGATGGACGCGCGGCCTTCCATAATGTCCCGCGCCGCCAGGACCATGACGATGGCCATGCCGATGGAGAAGATCACGGCTTGGCCCGCATTGAGCACGGCAAGCGACGTATAGGTCTGGGTCGAGGCCTTTTCGTAACGCTCCATGGAGCGGTCGTAACGGGCGGTCTCCCGCTGCTCGGCGCCGAAATACTTCACGGTCTCGTAGTTGAGCAGCGAGTCGACTGCCTTGGTGTTGGCGTCCGTGTCGGAGTCGTTCATCTGCTTGCGGATCGAGATCCGCCACTGGGTCGCCTTGTAGGTATAGGCGAGATAGACGACCACCATCACGAAGACGACGGCGGAATAAAGCCAGTTGAACTCCCAGGCGAGCAGGCCCAGCACCAGGACGAATTCGAGGATCGTCGGCAGGAGGGTCAAAACCACCAGCCGCGACAACTCCTCGATGCCCTCGCGGCCGCGCTCCAGCACGCGGGTCAGGCCGCCGGTCTTGCGCTCGAGATGAAAACGCAGGGACAGGCGGTGCATATGCTCGAAGGTCTGCAGGGCGAGCTGCCTCACCGCATGCATGGCAACCTTGGCGAAGATGCCGTCGCGCACCTGCGTCAGCACCGCCATGAGGATGCGGGTGATTCCGTAGATCACAGTCAGCAGGATCGGCGCCTTCCAGAGCCATGAGCCTGCGGTGGCCGCCGCCTCGGCACCCTGACCACCGCCGCTCGTGACCGCCACGAGTGCGTCCGTTGCCCATTTGAAGGCGAACGGCGTCACCATGGTCACGCCTTTCGCGACCAGCAGAAGGCCGAAGGCCAGGAAGACCCGTCGCTGGAGATCGGGCCTGCCGTGGGGCCAGAGATAGGGCCAGAGTTTTGTCCAGGTGGCCGCCAAGCCGTTAGGCTTTGGCGCAGCAGCGCTCGTCAGTGGGACGGCGGTGGAGGGAGGCATACGCGAGAATCCAATCGAAATCTTGGACCTCGATATAAGCTATCGACGGGATGAATTCACCCTAAGTCTGTAATTGTTCCAGTGTGTCGGAAGCTTAATTGCTCTTCGGCTCCTGCTCGCCGGGCAGCACGAAAACCTGACCGGGATAGATCAGGTCCGGATTGCGGATCTGTTCCTGGTTCGCGCCATAGATCACCGTATAGCGCAAACCCTTGCCATAGACCCGCTGGCTGATGCGCCAGAGATTGTCTCCGCGAGACACGATGGTGGTGTTGATGTTGGGGATCACGACCGTTCCGGCACCGGCCACCTGTCCGTGGGGCATGGCGGAGGCCACATCCTGCGAAGCCTGGGACTGGGCGGTCGGAGCGGTCGGCTGAGACGATGCCGGCCCCTGCGGCTGTGCAGAAGCGACCTGGACGGGCACGTTGAAGCCCACCTCGGCGCGTGACCTCACCTGACCGGAGACCGGATCCACATCATCGAGGCGGATTCGGTAATCGCCGGGCTTCACACCGCTGCCGATCGAGAAGGACACCTTGCCATCACTGCCGGCTCCGCCGGGAGCGATCAGGCTCTCGTTGAGGTAAAGACGCACGGTCGCACCGGGTGCCGACTGGCCGGACACGAAGAGCTTCCCCTCCTCGGCCTCGACGGTCACGATCTTGATCTCGGGTCGTGGCGCCGGTTGCGCAGGCGCTGGAGGCGGAGACACCGTCGGCGCAGCGCCGGCCTGCTGCTGTGGAGCCGGCTGAGCTGGCTGAGGCGCTGCAGGTTGGGCTTCGGCCGTCTTCGTGTCAGGCTTCGGCTCCTCTGCCACCTTGGCCGGCGGCTCGGGATTGGACAGGACCACCGTCGGTTTGTCCGGAGCCGTCAAAGTCACGAGCGGTCGTGTCTTGGCATCGGTGATGACAACCGTCACGCTCTGGGCGGAGCGCTGACGGGTACCGTCCGGCGCGATGGATTGCAGCACCACCAGATGGGAGCCCGGCGGCAAGGGTGGAGGCACGATGGCGAACAGACCTGAGGCATCGGCTGCAGCACGAGCGTGGACCTGATCGCCTCTCAACAATTCGATGGTTGCACCCGGAGCTGCGCGCCCGGCAATCACGCTCTCGCCATCCGGCTCGACCCGCACCAGATCGAAGGAAGGCGCGATGGATGCATCCTTGGGCTGAGCCGCGGGAGCCTCGCTCGGGGCTGCCGGCTTGGTAGCGGCCTGCTGTCCCGGTGCTGTCTGTGACGGAGCGGAGGGTTGGGCCGTCTGGGCGGGAGCTGTATTCTGCGAGGTCTCAGGCTTGCCAGACCATGACCAGTAGAGAACCCCGAGAAGGACTGCGACAACGGCTGCCGCAGCGGCACCCAGTAACGCAATTGTACCTTTAATTTCCTTCGGATGCGCCATGGTGCTTTTTCTCGAACGCGGCACTTTCGTGCATTTAAACCGTTTATCTTTCAAAAGGCTACGGCCATAAAGGACAAATAATGCCCTATGATTCAGCGCGGGAGGCTCCCCGCTTCCCCGAAATGCCCATGTCATCCACCAGAACGATCAAATCGATTTGTGTTTATTGCGGCTCCGGCTTCGGGGACGACCCCGTTTTCGCTGAGAATGCGGCGGTATTGGGCCGTTCCATGGCCGAGCAAGGGATCAATCTGGTCTATGGTGGCGGCAATGTAGGCCTCATGGGCACGGTGGCCCAATCCGTCCTCGACCATGGCGGA
The DNA here is from genome assembly GCF_016864375.1 of Microvirga sp. VF16. Lineage (GTDB taxonomy): Bacteria > Pseudomonadota > Alphaproteobacteria > Rhizobiales > Beijerinckiaceae > Microvirga. Next base: position 3,801,478 of record NZ_CP069354.1, read on the forward strand.
TATGTCACAGGGATCATCCCGGACTTTCTGAAGTCCCGTGAGAAGCTTCTCGACGATGTGCAGGACACCATCGTCGTGCCCGACATGCACACCCGCAAGCGACTGATGTTCGAGAAGGCCGACGCCTTCGTCGCCCTGCCCGGCGGCATCGGGACCTTGGAGGAGCTCGTCGAGCAGATGACTTGGTCGCAGCTCGGCCGGCATACCAAACCGATCCTGATGCTGAGTACCAAGGGCTTCTGGAAGCCGCTCCTCACCCTGATCGCCCATATGCGCGAACAAGGTTTCATCCGACCGGGCCTTGAGCTCAACTATCTCGTCGCAGAGCGGGTCGAAGAGGTCATTCCGATGCTCGAGAATGCGGCCCGGCGCGTCGGGATCGTGAGCAACGATGAGGCCATCGAAAGCCACTTCTGAGGTTCTTACCCTACGCGAGACAACACAAGCCCGCCCAGGATCATGCCCGCCGCGAGAAGCCGCTGCCACGTGATCGGCTGCACGGGAAGGCCGAAGGCTCCCACCGCATCGAGCACCAAGGCGGCCGCGACTTGTCCTAGGATCAATGCGGCCACGGTGCTGACGACACCGAGCTGCGGCACCCCCCAGATCACGACGGCAACATAGAAGGCGCCGAGAAAGCCGCCGAACCAGGACCACCAGGGCGCCGCCGCAACGGCAGCGCCGGACGGCCATGCGCCGCGAAAGACGCTGATCGCCGCCAGAATGACGAAGCCGATTCCGAACGAGACACAGGCTGCCAGCACCGGATCGCCGAGAGATCGAGCCAGCGCCGCATTAATGGGTGCCTGAGAGGAGAGAAATATGCCGCCCAGGAGGATCCCTAAGAGCGGCAGCAGGATCGAGATGTTCATGGGAGGGCCTGGAGCAGGTTCGATTTCAGCGACAGATAAATTCACACCCGCCTCATCCTGAGGAGCAGCCATCAGGCTGCGTCTCGAAGAGGATCCAGAGAGCACTGGAACTCTCCTCCTTTGTAGGAAGGAGTTGGAGGTGGGGTGTCGGCGCCACACGTGGATTGGCCACCGCTCACATCCTCACCCTTGATCCCACCCCACAAGGGGAAGGGAGAACGCGCCTCGCATCAAAGCGAAGCGCCGCCCTTCAGAAGCTTGTAGACCATCGAATCCGTCAGCGCCTGGAACGAAGCGTCGATGATGTTGGCCGAGACGCCGATGGTGGTCCAGCGTTCGCCGGAGCCGTCCATGAACTCGATCAGCACGCGCGTCACGGCATCCGAACCGCCCTGATAGATGCGCACTTTATAGTCCACAAGCTCCAGATCCTGAATCAGGTGCTGATACTTGCCGAGATCCTTGCGCAATGCCACGTCGAGCGCATTCACCGGGCCATTGCCCTCGGCGGCCGAGATCAGCACCTCGTCGCCCACGCGCACCTTCACAATAGCTTCCGAGGCGGTGACGAGTTCGCCGACCGCGTTGAAGCGGCGCTCCACGTTGACGGAGAAGCGCTCCACGTCGAAGAAAGCCGGCACTTCGCCCAGCATGCGCTTGACCAGCACGTAGAAGGACGCGTCCGCGCCTTCGAACGCGAAGCCTTGCGCCTCCTTGCGCTTCACCTCATCGAGCACACGCGCGATGCGCGGATCGCCCTTTTCGAGCTCGAAGCCGCAGCGCTTCAGCTCGGCGAGAATGTTCGACTGTCCGCCCTGATCCGAGACCAGGACTTTTCGCACATTGCCGACGACTTCCGGCTCCACATGCTCATAGGTGCGCGGATCCTTCAGCACAGCGGAGGCATGGATGCCGGCCTTCGTCGCGAAGGCGCTCGAGCCCACGAAAGGCGCATGGCGGTTCGGCTGTCGGTTGAGGATCTCGTCCACCTGCCGCGAGACATGGGTGAGCTGGCTCAGTGAATCTTCGGTGACGCCGAGATCGAAGCGGGCGGCATAGCCATCCTTCAGCTTCAGGGCGCCGATAAGCGTGATGAGGTTGGCGTTGCCGCAGCGCTCACCGAGGCCGTTGAGCGTGCCCTGGATATGGCGCGCACCTGCCTCAACCGCGGCAAGGGAATTGGCAACCGCGCAGCCGCAATCGTCATGCGCATGGATGCCGACATGCGCGCCCGGCACCACTTTCGTCACTGCCGTGACGATCTCCCTCACCTCGTGAGGCAGCGTGCCGCCATTGGTGTCGCAGAGCACGATCCAGCGCGCCCCAGCCTCGTAGGCCGTCTTCACACAGGACAGGGCGTAATCGGGATTGGCCTTGTAGCCGTCGAAGAAATGCTCGCAATCGACGAGCACCTCACGACCCCTCGCACGGGCGGCTTCGACGCTCTCATGGATGCCGGCGAGGTTTTCTTCCGGCGTCGTCTCGAGCGCAACGCGCACATGATAGTCCCAGGATTTCGCGACGAAGCAGATCGCATCGGCCTCAGCCTCAAGCAAAGCCGCGACGCCGGGATCGTTGGAGACGGAACGCCCTGCCCGCTTCGTCATGCCGAAGGCCGTGAACTTGGCGTTCTTCGTGCGCTTCTCAGAAAAAAAGGTGGTATCCAGCGGGTTTGCCCCGGGATAACCGCCTTCCACGTAATCGATGCCGAGCTTGTCGAGGAGCGTGGCGATTGCCTTCTTGTCCTCGAGCGAGAAATCCACGCCTGTGGTCTGCGCCCCGTCGCGCAGGGTGGTGTCGAAGAGATAGACGCGTTCACGGCTCATGACGACAATTTCCTATCTTCCTGCGGCGCCAGGCGCTTTTCCATGGTGGTGGTGCCGAGCCATTCGTCGCCGAGCGGCATCGTGTTGCGGCGCTGCGGCTGAAATCCGTTCTTCTGGAAGAAGGGCAGTGCATTGTCGCTGACCTCCGCCACGAGGCGCGCCGCTCCGCGCGCGCCGGCAAGCTTCTCGATGGCATCGTAGAGCATCGTGCCGATCCCCTGCCCGGCCACGGCCGGATGTACGTAGAACAGGTCGATCAGCTCGTTGTCCTTGAGCGCGATGAAGCCGACGGGAGAGCCCTCGACGGTCGCAATCAGCGTGAGGCTCTGTGTCAGCCTCTGAGCGAAAGAATCGTCCTCGGCACGAGCAATCCAGGCTTCCTGCTGACTCTCGCTGTAATCCTCGCCCGTCAGCTCCGCGATGCTCTCCTCATAGATGTCGACGAGGATCGGCAGATCCGCCGGCAGAAAAGGACGAAGCCCAGGTTTCGGCAAAGCCTGTCCCATCAGCGTGCCCTTCTCTCGGTTAGGCTACAACGCACGTCATGGCCGCACTTGTTGCGGCCATCCACGTCTTTGCCGTGGTTGAAGACGTGGATCCCCGGGACAAGCCCGGGGATGACGGTGGTGGGGATAAGAACGCTCATCGCGCGACCTCCCAGGTGGTCGTGCCGTCCTTGTTGTCCTTTACGACGACATTCAGCGCCGCGAGCTCGTCGCGGATGCGGTCGGACTCGGCCCAGTTCTTGGCAGCGCGTGCTTCCTTGCGGGCTGCGATCAGCGCCTCGACCTGTGCAGGATCGACGCTGAGCGAAGCCTGCTTGCGCGCCTTCCAGACCTCGGCTCCTTCGAGAAGGAAACCGAGCGCACGAAGATTCGCGCCGAGTTCCTCATGAGCGCCCTGCCCGTCGAGAGCATGCAGCTCCGCCAACATCTTCGGCGTGTTGAGATCGTCCGTGAGCGCATCGACGATATGGTCGGAGAGAAAAGCCGTCTCTCCCCTGCCCGCCAGTTCGTACCAGCGGTCGAGGGTCTTCTCACTCTCCTCGAGCCCCTTCACCGTCCAGTCGATGGGCTGGCGGTAATGGGTGCGCAGCATGTTGAAACGCAAGACCTCGCCGGGCCAATCCTGAAGCAGCTCGTTGATGGTGAAGAAGTTGCCGAGGGACTTCGACATCTTCTCGCCTTCCACCTGCAGGAAGCCGTTGTGCATCCACACATTGGCCATGCGCGGCGTGTCGAACGCGCAGCAGCTCTGCGCGATCTCGTTCTCGTGGTGCGGGAAGACGAGGTCGATGCCGCCGCCGTGGATGTCGAAGATCTCGCGAGCTGTCGGATCGGTGCAGGAAAGCCGTGTCTCGAAAGCCTGGACCAGATGCTTCCAGGACATGGCCGAGCACTCGATGTGCCAGCCCGGACGACCCGGCGTCGCGATGCCGGCCGGCGACGGCCATGCGGGATCCTGTGACCCCGAAGGCTTCCAGAGCACGAAATCCATCGGATCGCGCTTGTAGGGCGCCACATCCACGCGGGCGCCGGAGAGCAGTTCGTCCAGGGAGCGCTTGGAGAGGGTGCCGTACTTGGGCACGTTCGAGAGGCGCTGCATGGCAGCGACGGAGAAGAGCACATGCTCCTCGGCCACATAGGCCGCTCCGCGAGCGATCAGCCGCTCGATGATCATGCGCATCTCGTCGATATGCTCGGTCGCCCGGGGCTCGACGAAGCGCGGAGCCTTCCCCGCCTCGTTCACGTCCTCCGGCATGAGCACGCCCAGCGCTCGGATATCGGCGTGGAACTGCTCTTCCGTCTTGCTGGTGACGGCGCGGATGGCCTCGTTATGGCCTAAGTCCGGGTAATCCCGGGCGGCGCGGGCGTTAATCTTGTCGTCGACATCGGTGATATTGCGCACATACGTGACGGCTTCCTTACCGTAAACATGCCTCAACAGACGGAAGAGAAGGTCGAAGACGATGATCGGGCGGGCGTTGCCGATGTGGGCGTAGTCGTAAACGGTGGGTCCGCAGACGTAGAGGCGCACGTTTTCAGGATCGATCGGAACGAAAGCGTCCTTCGACCGGGTCAGCGTGTTGTAGAGCCTCAAGCTTGCCGCCATGAAACCAAATCCCTGTCAGGCCGCAGGCCGGAGGATGGTTTCGATCTTGGAATGAGAACGAGACGGCTCCAGCCAGCGAAATGCGCTAGCCGCAAATAATCCCGGAAATGAGGATCGTTGCCGTGTTCATGAAGCCATCAATGCCTTTTCAGCCTTGGGACGTCAAGGTTTCCTATTTGGTAAGCATATTTTATTTGCACAGCCGCATGAAACGCGTTCCAGCCAAGCGCGTTAGAGCTTTGTTCACGCACACTCGTGACATTATGGCACGAGTTCAACCAAAGAGGTCTTCGATGCGCCGCGCATTCACCATGCTCGGAATGGGTACTGTCGTGTTTCTTGCAGCCGCGTCCCTGACGCTGCTTCCCAACGGCACCAAGGCCTCTTCGACCCAAGCGACCTTCATGGTTCCTGCCGCCGACGGCTACGGCGTTGCGGAATGCCTGATCACAAACCAGGCCTGTGGCCAAGTTGTGGCAAACGCCTGGTGCGAGGCCCATGGCTACGTAAAGGCAGTTTCTTATCGGCAGATCACCCCTGACGAGGTGACGGGTAGCATCCAGAAGGCCTCCCTCGACTCCAAGGAACGACCGGTCTCCGTGACCTGCTCGAACTAAGTCGGCATCGGCGAAAGCATGGCCCGGGCGGTCGTAAGAACGGCCCGGGTTACATCGGCAAGCAGAGGACCGACGATCCGGCTCTGCTGCCAGAACAAAGGCACTTCCAGCGGTTCTGACGGTTCGAGCGCCACAAGGCGCCCTGAGCGAATATGCTTCTGAATCGTCGTTTCCATGTTCATCCCCCAGCCCAATCCCGCGAGAGCCGCATCCACGAAGGCCTGCGATGACGGCAGCCAGTGGGCTGGCGGCCTGATGTCGACCCCAAGGGCTCGCCGAAGCCAAAGCGCCTGGAGCTGATCCTTCCGATTGAAGACGAGACACGGCGCCCGGGCGGCCGATTGCTCGTTCAGCCCATCCGGCAGCCACCGTTTCACAAATCCCGGGCTCGCCGTCGCGAGATAGCGCAAGGTGCCGAGAGGATAACAATTGCAGCCTTGGATCGGCTTGCCGTGGGAGGTCACGGCCGCAACGACCTCGCCGCGCCGCAGCCATTCGGCGCTGTGGTCCTGGTCGTCCACCACGAGATCGAACAGGAAGCCCTCCGTCTGGGCCATCGCCGGGATGAACCAGGTGGCAAGGCTATCGGCATTGACGGCAATGCGCAGGGTCACCGGTCGCGTCTCGGGCTCCAGGCCGGGCAGGTTCTGACGCAGGGAGCTTTCGAGCAGCGCGACCTGCTCCACGTGCTGGCACAGGTGCTGGCCAGCCTCAGTCGCTAGACAGGGCTGGCCCCGGACGACAAGAACGGTCCCGATCCGCTCCTCCAGCAGCTTGATCCTCTGGGAGACGGCTGAAGGCGTCACGTTGAGCTGCTGTGCTGCCCGCTCGAAGCTACCGGTGCGCACCACTGAGGCCAGGGCGGAGAGGAGGGCGTAATCCAGCATTGGATTAGTTTTACTAAATTGAGATCAGAGACTTTAACTATCCTAATCCTAAGGCCGGAACTAGGAAGCGTCGACTCCTTGGAAAATCGATATGACCGCTCCTTTTCTCGCAGGCTTTCTGCTCTGCCTTAGCCTCATCCTCGCCATCGGCGCCCAGAACGCCTTCGTGCTGCGCATCGGACTGCGCGGCGAGCATGTGCTCGCGGTATGTCTCACCTGTGCGCTCTCGGATGCGGTGCTCATCCTGGCCGGCGTTTCCGGCTTCGCGCAACTCAGCGCACGCGTGCCCTGGGCCGAGACGGTTCTGCTTTATGGCGGTGCCGCGTTCCTGCTCGCCTACGGCGCGCGCAACTTCATAGCCGCTTTCGGGTCCGCCTCCTTAAGGCCGTCCGAGGCGGCACCTGAAAGCCTCAGCCGGGTGCTTCTTACCTGCCTCGCCCTGACCTGGCTCAACCCGCATGTCTATCTCGATACGCTGGTTCTGATCGGCTCGATCTCGACGCAGTTCGAGGAGGGCAAAGGATGGTTTGCGGCAGGCGCCATGCTGGCTTCCTTCGCCTTCTTCTTGTCCCTCGGCTTCGGCGCCCGTCTGCTGAAGCCACTCTTCGCCCGGCCCGTCACATGGCGCATTCTCGACGTTGCCATCGGGCTGATCATGTGGGTGACCGCAGCAAGGCTGCTGCTGAACGAGGGCTGATGAGGACGACGCGGCTTACTTCAGCCAGTCCCCGCATTTCGCGGGAACCTCGGTTCCCCAGGGCATCAGCGGGACGGTCGAGGTGGAGTTCTTCGGCGAGCCCTCGATGGGTCGGTCCGAATAGACCATGTAGACCAGGGTGTTCCGCTTCGCGTCACAGCCGCGAACGATCTGCATCTTTTTGAAAATCAGCGACCGGCGCTCGCTGAACACCACGTCGCCCTGGCCGAATTTCTGCTTGAACTTGACCGGGCCGACCTGTCGGCAGGAGAGCGAGATGTCGGAGACCTCCTCGGCGACGCCGAAGGTGCCGGAAATGCCGCCGCGCTCCGGGGTCGTGTAATGACAAGCCACGCCTTCGACCACGGGATCGTCGATCCCATAGACCGCGAGCTTGTCATCCGGAGTCAGCGCCCGCCAGACCGTCGATTTCTTGAAAATCAGGTCAGGCTCCTGAGCGGCGGCACCGGTGACGGCACCCATCGTCAGGGCCAGGGCCAAAGCGATTCGAGCAAGCATCTTCCATTCAACTCCCACGGTTACGCTGTCATGTGGGGATGGTTTTGGCCTTTGACGAGAGCCTATTCGGCGTGATGGCTGACGATGCAGATCTTGTTGCCATCGAGATCGCGAAAATAGGCACCATAGTAGTTGCGGTGATAGTGCGGACGCAGGCCCGGGGCGCCCTCATCCGTCCCGCCCTGCTCCATGGCGGCGGCATAACAGGCATCGACAAGGCTGCGCTTCGCGGCCAGCAGCGCGATCATGGAGCCGTTGCCGACGCTGGGCTCTCTGCCATCGAAGGGGCGGACGATCAGGAATTGCGGCCGCCCGCCGGGCAAACCCCAGCCGATGATGTCGTCTCCCGAATAGCGAACCTCCAACCCAAGGGGCGCCAGCACGGCGTCGTAGAAGCCTTTCGCCCGATCGAGGTCGTTTGCTCCGATGGTCGTATGAGAGTACATGCTGGATCTCTTTTCGGAGTCGCTGTTCCGTGAAAGCTAGACAGCTTCCCCGAAAGGCGGCAAGGCGTTAATCACAATAGGGTCAAATTCCAGCGGCACATGACGAGCCTCCCCAGGCATTTGACGCCGCAACGGACCGGTTCTGCGATCAGCTCTATGGCAAAGACATCTTTTCTCCGCTCCCTCATCGCCGTGACGGCCTTCCTGGCCGCCGGCCAGGCCGCCTATGCCCAGTCGGCGCAGTGCCAGCGGTTCCAGGCTGAACTGGCCTCCCTGGAGCGCAGCGGCGGAAGCGCGCCGAGCGGCCAGATGCAGGCCCAGCGGGCTGAGATCAACCGTCTCGTCGGCTACTATCGCAATATCGGCTGCGAGCGCGGCCCCCTCGGGTTCCTCTCCGGCCCGGCCCCGGCCGAATGCGGCTCGATCGCCCAACAGATCCGCCAGCTCGAGGGCGGCTATGCCCGCCTTGCCTCGCAGTCCCTTGATGCAGGCCAGATCGAGGCCCGCCGCCGGCAGTTGCAGGTCGCCATCCAGCAGACCTGCTCCACCGACCAGCCTCGCGGCTTTTTCGAATCGCTGTTCGGCGCCCCGCGTCAGCAACAGCAGCAGATCATGCCGGAGGGACAGCCGATCATCGCCGATGACGGACCGCCCTCCCTCGGTGGCGGGCGCCTGATCTGCGTCAAGACCTGCGACGGATCCTTCTTCCCGCTCACCACGCCCCCGGGCGGCGGACAGAGCGCCAACGAGATGTGCCAGTCTCTTTGCCCCGGCACGGAAACCCTGGCTTTTGCCTATCCGGGCGGCGACAGCGGCCTCAACCGCGCCGCCTCGCTCTCGACGAACCAGGCCTATACGTCGCTGGCGAACGCCTTCAAGTTCCGCAAGACCTTCGACGAGAGCTGCGCCTGCAAGAAGCAGGATGAGAGCTGGGCCGTGGTTCTGCGCAAGGCGGAGAGCATGCTCGAGCAGCGCAAGGGCGACATGATCGTGACCGCCGAGAAGGCGGAGGAGCTGTCCCGGCCGAAGGTGCAGGCTGCCCGCAAGGCCGCCGACAAGAAGGCCGATGAGGAGACCAAGGAAGCCGCCGAAATCGCCGCTGCCGCTCCGACCGCGAGCAAGGAATCAGCCGGTATCGGCCCGCAATCGATCGAGACCAACGCCGTGGTCAGCCAAGGCGAAGGCTCGAAGCAGGAGGTTGTCGCCGGCAACGGCCAGAAGAAGACCGTGCGCGTGATCGCCCCCAACCTGATCCCGGTTCCGCACGCTCAGAACTGATTGTTTGGATTAACACCTCTCGCGTCATGGCCGGGCTTGTCCCGGCCATCCACGTCTTAGGAACCACAGCGGGATAAAGACGTGGATCCCCGGGACAAGCCCGGGGATGACGGTGGCGGGTGTCAATTTCGTACACATTCCGCATCGCTCCCCGTCATGCTATTACCCCCGACATGAAACCGCTCGATTCCCTTGAGATGCCCCGGCCCACGGGCGCGTCCGATCCGATTATTGCTGTCTCTGGCCTCAGCAAGACCTACGCATCGGGCTTCCAAGCCTTGAAGACGATCGACATGGAGATTCGCCGAGGCGAGATCTTCGCGCTGCTCGGCCCCAACGGTGCCGGCAAGACGACGCTGATCAGCATCGTCTGCGGGATCGTCAACCCGAGCACAGGCCATGTCATGGCCGATGGCCATGACATCATCCGAGATTACCGGGCCGCACGCACCAAGATCGGCCTCGTTCCGCAGGAACTCACCACCGACGCCTTCGAAAGCGTCTGGGCGACGGTGACGTTCAGCCGGGGGCTCTTCGGCAAGAAGCCCAACCCGGCCTATATCGAGAAGATCCTGAAGGATCTCTCCCTGTGGGAGAAACGCGATAGCAAGATCATGACCCTTTCCGGCGGCATGAAGCGTCGCGTGATGATCGCCAAAGCCCTGTCGCACGAGCCCAAAATCCTGTTCCTCGACGAGCCGACCGCCGGCGTCGATGTGGAGCTGCGGCGGGACATGTGGAACATGGTCCGGAGACTGCGCGAGAACGGCGTCACCATCATCCTGACCACCCACTATATCGAAGAGGCCGAGGAGATGGCCGACCGGATCGGGGTGATCAGCAAGGGCGAGATCATCCTGGTCGAGGACAAGAATGTCCTGATGCAGAAGCTCGGCCAGAAGCAACTCACCCTGCATCTGCAGAGCCCTCTCACCAGCCTGCCACCCGAGTTGCAATCGGAAAGCCTGCACCTCTCCGCCGACGGCACCGAGCTCGTCTACACCTTCGACACGCAAAACCATGAAACCGGCATCGCGGGACTTCTGCGCCGCCTGAACGAGCACGGCATCGACTTCAAGGACCTGCAGACATCCGAAAGCTCGCTTGAGGAGATCTTCGTCAGCCTGGTCAGGGGGCGTCCATGAACCTTTACGGAATCAAGGCCATCTATCTTTTCGAGATGGCTCGTACCTGGCGCACGCTGATGCAGAGCATCGCCTCGCCGGTCCTCTCGACCTCGCTCTATTTCATCGTCTTCGGCTCCGCCATCGGATCGCGCATGGCCAATATCGACGGCGTGAGCTACGGCGCCTTCATCGTGCCGGGCCTGATCATGCTCTCCATCCTGACGGAGAGCATCTCGAACGCCTCGTTCGGCATCTACATGCCGAAATTCACCGGTACCATCTACGAGCTCCTCTCCGCGCCAATCTCAGCGGTCGAAACGGTGATCGGTTATGTGGGAGCAGCCGCCACCAAGTCGGTGATCATCGGCACCATCATCCTCATCACCGCGCGGCTCTTCGTGGATTTCTCCATCGAGCATCCTTTCTGGATGATCGCCTTCCTGGTGCTCACCTCCGTCACCTTCAGCCTCTTCGGCTTCATCATCGGCATCTGGGCCGACAGCTTCCAGAAGCTGCAGGTCGTGCCCTTGATGATCGTGACGCCTCTCGCCTTCCTCGGCGGCAGCTTCTATTCCATCAACATGCTGCCGCCCTTCTGGCAGACGGTCGCGCTCTTCAACCCAGTGGTCTATCTGGTGAGCGGCTTCCGCTGGAGTTTTTTTGGCGTCGCCGATGTGGGCGTAGGCATCAGCCTCACGATGACGCTCATATTCATGCTGATCTGCCTCGCCGCCGTCTGGTGGATTTTCAGGACGGGGTACAAGATCAAAGCTTAAGGTTTCGCCACGTCGTCATGGCCGGGCTTGTCCCGGCCATCCACGCCTTGATGGCGCGGTGGTTCAAAGATGTGGATGCCCGCAACAAGTGCGGGCATGACGAGAATAACGTTTGGGCGCGATTACGCCACCTGCCCCGACAGCCGCGCCTTCGCGCGCTCAGGTCCGATCAGAGGAAGCAGCGCTCCCAGCTCCGGCCCGTGATCGAGCCCGGTGAGCGCGAGGCGCAGCGGCATGAACAGGGCTTTGCCCTTCACGCCGGTGGCGGTCTTCACGGCCTCCGTCCAAGCCTTCCAGGTCGAAGCATCCCAAGGCTCCGCGGGCAGAACGGCCGTGGCCGCCTCGATGAAGGCTTTGTCCTCGATCACCGGCGTTACCGGACCGCGCATGACCTTCGCCCACTCGACCGCATCCCGAACCTTCGTCAGGTTGCCGCGCACGGCGAGCCAGAAGGCTTCGCCGGCATCCGCATCGAGCTGCGCGAGGCGCTCCCGCGCGGCCCCGTAGGGCATCTCGTGGATGAGGCGGGCATTCAGGTGCTCCAGCTCGCTCTCGTCGAATTTCGCCGGCGCGCGGGAGATGTGGGAGAAATCGATCAGGCGGGCGAGCTCGTTGAGATCGGCCACCGGACGCACGGCCTCCGCGGAGCCGACCAGCACGGCGAGCGAGGCCACCGACTGCGGCTCAAGCCCGGCATCGCGCAGGCCCTTGATCGAGAGGTGCCCGAGACGCTTGGACAGGCCCTCGCCGCTCGCGGTGATCAGCAGGCTGTGATGGGCAAAAGTGGGAGCGTCAGCACCCAGAGCCTCGAAGATCTGGATCTGCACCGCCGTGTTGGTGACGTGATCCTCGCCGCGGATCACATGGGTCACGTTAAGCTCGATGTCGTCCACCACCGACGGCAGGGTGTAGAGGTAGGTCCCGTCCTCGCGCACCAGCACCGGATCGGACAGCGAACTGCAATCCACATGGCAATGGCCGCGCACGAGGTCTTCCCAGGTCACGTTTGTGGGCTCGAGCCGGAAGCGCCAATGGGGCCGGCGCCCCTCCTGTTCGAGCTTGGCCCGATCCTCGTCCGTGAGCTTGAGGGCAGCTCGGTCGTAGATCGGCGGCAGGCCGCGGGCGAGCTGGCGCTTGCGGCGGAATTCCAGCTCCTCCTGCGTCTCGTAGCAGGGGTAAAGGCGGCCGACCGCCTTGAGGCGCTCGGCGGCGGCATCATAGAGGTCGAACCGGTCCGACTGGCGCACGATCACATCGGGCGGGATGCCGAGCCAGTGCAGGTCGGCCTCGATGGAATCCGCATATTCTTTCTTCGACCGCACCACGTCCGTATCGTCGAAGCGCAGGATGAAGGTGCCGCCTTCCCGCCGCGCGTAGAGCGCGTTGAGCAGGGCAACGCGGGTGTTGCCGATATGGATGTGCCCGGTCGGGGACGGGGCAAAGCGAACGATGGGCTTGGACATGCAGATGCTATGGCGAAGCGCGCACCGCGGCGCAAGGGGGCGCCGGTAAGGAAAGATCACACATCCATCGAACCAGTGCGCGGCTTGCCGATGGCGCGCTCGAGCGCCTCATCCTTCTGGTGCGCCTCCAATCCCTGATCGCGGTAGCGGTTGATGATGGGATAGCGGCGGTCGCGGCCGAAATTCTTGCGGGTGACCTTCACGCCGGGTGCAGCCTGACGGCGCTTGTATTCGGCGATGTAGAGCAGTCGCTCCACTTTCTTGACGACCTCGCGGTCGTAGCCCTTCGCGACAATCTCGGAAACGCGAAGCTCCTCCTCCACGAGGCCGCGCAGGATCTCGTCGAGAGCCTCGTAAGGCGGCAGCGAATCCTGGTCCTTCTGGTTCTCGCGCAGTTCGGCGGTCGGAGCCTTGATCAGGATGTTCTCGGGGATGACGATGCCGTCCGGACCCAGCGCCCCCGTTGGCTTCCAACGGTTGCGCAGAGCCGAGATACGATAGACCTCCATCTTGTAGAGATCCTTGATCGGGTTGAAGCCGCCGTTCATGTCGCCGTAGATCGTAGCGTAGCCGACCGACATTTCCGACTTGTTGCCGGTCGTCACCACCATGGCGCCGAACTTATTCGAGATCGCCATGAGGATGGTGCCGCGGGCGCGGCTCTGGAGGTTCTCCTCCGTGATGTCGCGCTCCCGGCCCGCGAACAGAGGCTGCAACGAGGCCTCGAAACCCTCGACAGGCTCAGCAATCGGCAGGATGTCGTAGCGAACGCCGAGGGCCTTGGCGCATTCCTCCGCATCTTTGAGCGACTCGCCGGAGGTGTATCGGTAGGGCAGCATCACGCAATGCACCCGCTCAGGTCCGAGCGCATCCACCGCCATGGCGGCGCAAATGGCGGAGTCGATACCACCGGACAGACCCAGCACCACGCCAGGGAAACGATTCTTGTTCACGTAGTCGCGCAGGCCCAGAACGCAGGCGGCATAATCGGCCTCCTCGCCCTCCTCCACTGTGACGATCGGCGCGTCGCGGCAGACCCAGCCATCCTCGCCCTTCTCCCAGATCGTGAGCGCAACGATCTCCTCGTTGGCGGGCAGCTGGCAGGCAAGAGAGCAATCGGCGTTGAACACGAAGGAGGCGCCGTCGAAGACCAGTTCGTCCTGACCGCCGACCTGATTGAGATAGACGAGCGGAAGTCCGCTCTCGGTCACGCGGGCCGCCGCGATATTGAACCGCTCCTCGGTCTTGCCGCGCCAATAGGGCGAGCCATTGGGGACGAGGAGCATCTCGGCGCCGGTCTCGGCAAGACACTCGACCACATCGCCGGTCCAAATGTCCTCGCAGATTGGAAGGCCTAAGCGGATGCCGCGGAAATTCACCGGCCCTGGCAGAGGCCCGGCCGCGAAATTGCGCTTCTCGTCGAAGACGCCGTAATTCGGCAGATCGACCTTGAAACGCACGGAGATAGCGCCGCCGTCGAGCAGCGCATAGGCATTGTAAAGCTCACCACCTTCCCGCCATGGCAGGCCGATGAGCACGCCGGGGCCGCCATCCGCCGTCTCACGGGCGAGCCGTTCGAGAGCGGCGCGGCAGGAATCCTGAAAGGCGGGCTTCAGCACGAGGTCCTCGGCGGGATAGCCCGCAAGGAACTGCTCGGCGAACATCACGAGATCGGCCCCGAGCCGGGCCGCTTCCGCGCGGGCTACCCGTGCCTTCTCTTCGTTGCCGGCCACATCGCCGACGATGGGGTTGAGTTGCGCGAGTGCGATCTTGAGCGTGTTCTGAGCCATGGCACCAATGACTTAGCGCGCCACCGAGGGCGCAGCAATGCAAGGGTAAAGCTTTCCCATGAACTCTTAAACGCTCATCGGGCAAGGCTGATCCGGTGCCTTTGCATAGGTCTCACGGTGGATTGAATTTCGCGCTTCAATAACTTCGGCAAAGCTCAAGCTTTATGGGAACCTGCAACAGTTCAGTTCGTTGTTTCCACACGAAACTCTGGGAGACTGACATGTTGAAAGGCGGCCTGCTCTGGCTCATCGGCATTCCGCTGCCGATCATTCTTATTCTCTTCTTCATGGGCTATCTGAGCTGATAGCGAATACGAGTAGAGTTGCGTATGCGTAAAGAAAAAGGGGCGCTTTTGGCGCCCCTTTTTCTTAATCAGCCCAGTCGTTCATTCCGCCGCTAGGGCGGCCGGTAGTTCCCTTGATTGGCGCTCCCGCTTGATGAGCTCCGAAGTCAGGAAGGCGATTTCGAGCGCCTGCTCGGCATTAAGGCGCGGATCGCAATAGGTGTGGTACCGGTCGCGCAGGTCTGCATCGGTGAGCGCGCGGGCGCCGCCGGTGCATTCCGTCACATTCTTGCCGGTCATCTCCAGGTGGATGCCGCCGGCATGGGTGCCTTCGGCCTGATGGATGGCGAAGAAGTCCTGAACCTCGCCCATGACCCGCTCGAACGGCCGGGTCTTGTAGCCCGAGGCCGCCTTGATGGTGTTGCCATGCATCGGATCGCAGGACCACACGACCGTGCGCCCTTCCCGCTGCACCGCGCGGATCAGGCCCGGCAGGTGATCGCCTACCTTGTCTGCGCCGAAGCGGCAGATCAGGGTCAGGCGTCCGGCCTCGTCCTCGGGATTGAGGGTGTCGATGAGCTTGAGCAGCCCGTCCGGTGAGAGCGATGGGCCGCATTTGAGGCCGATCGGGTTCTTGATGCCGCGCATGTATTCCACATGGGCGTGGTCGACCTGACGCGTACGGTCGCCGATCCACAGCATGTGGCCCGAGGTGGCATACCAGTCGCCGGTCGTGGAATCGACGCGGGTCATGGCCTCCTCGTAGCCGAGCAGCAGAGCCTCGTGGCTGGTATAGAAATCCGTCGAGCGCATCTCGGGATGCGTCTCGGGATCGATGCCGATGGCCCGCATGAAGTTCAGGCTCTCGGTGATGCGCTCGGCGAGCTCGCTGTAGCGGGAGGATTGCGGCGAATCCTTCACGAAGCCGAGCATCCAGCGATGGGCATTCTCAAGGTTCGCGTAGCCGCCGGTGGCGAAGGCGCGGATCAGGTTGAGCGTCGCGGCTGACTGGCGGTAAGCCATGAGCTGGCGGCGCGGATCCGGCGTGCGGGCCTCCGGGGTGAAGGCGATGTCGCTGATGATGTCGCCCCGGTAGCTCGGCAGCTCGACACCGTCGATAGTCTCCGTCGGGGCCGAGCGCGGCTTGGCGAACTGGCCGGCCGCACGGCCGACCTTCACGACCGGCGAGCCGCCCGCATAGGTCAGCACCACGGCCATCTGGAGGAAGAGGCGGAAGAAATCGCGAATGTTGTCGGCCGAATGCTCGGCGAAGCTCTCGGCGCAATCGCCGCCCTGGAGCAGGAAGGCCTCGCCCTTAGCGACCTTACCGAGTGTCCGCTTCAGTTTGCGGGCCTCGCCTGCAAAAACGAGCGGGGGAAAGCCGGCGAGCTGCTGCTCGACGCTCTCGAGTGCCTCAAGGTCCGGATAGGCCGGAACCTGCTGGATCGGCTTGTTTCTCCAGCTATCGGGCGTCCACCGCTCGGTCATGACCCTTACCCCCGTGTCCTTTCTCAAATATCCTCATCGTTCACCGCAACAAGCGGCACGAACGGGCACCTATACACGACATAAACAAAAAGGCGAGTGCGTTAGAGAGACGCCGAGCATTCGGAGACCGCATGCTGCGAGCATCCCAATTTTATCTTGAATCCTGCGAAATGGGAAAAGTGTTCCTCAGCGTGCGTGGCGCTGAAGGTTCTCGCGCCGGGACATCCAGAGGGCGCCAAACCCCATCGCCACGGCGATGACCGGGATGCCGAAGCAGACATAGGCTTCCAGGAGAGTCATGGCTTCAGGTCCCTCAAGATCAATTTCAACACCATTATCCCACTGCCACCGGCTTCTTGACCACCACAGGGGTGCGCATGGTGACCAGCTCTTCGGCTGCCGTTGGGTGAACCGCGACGGTGCGGTCGAAATCGGCCTTGGTGGCGCCCATGGTGACGGCGATGCCGGCAAGCTGGATCATCTCGCCCGCGTCGTGCCCCATGATGTGGACGCCCACGACCTTGTCGGTCGCCTTGTCGACGATGAGCTTCATGAAGACTCGGTCTTTCCCGCCCGAGAGCGTGGCCTTCATCGGCCTGAAGGCAGTCTTATAGACGTCGATCTCGCCATAAACCGCCCGCGCGACCGCCTCACCGCAGCCGATCACGCCGATCTCGGGGGTCGAGAAGACGGCCGTGGGAATCAGGTCGTGGTCCACGATGGTCGGCTTAGCCCCGAACACCGTGTCCGCGAAGGCATGCCCCTCGCGGATGGCGACGGGGGTCAGATTGACCCGGTTGGTGATGTCGCCCACGGCATAGATGGAAGGAATGATTGTCTGCGAATAGCCGTCGACCGGAATGGCACCGACCTCGTCGACGGCAATGCCCGCATTCTCCAGTCCGAGCCCTTTCGTGTTCGGACGCCGTCCCGTGGCGACGAGAGCCTGATCGACCGTTAGCACGGAGCCGTCGGACAGGGTCGCGGCGATGCCGTCCGACGTCTTGGCGAGCTGCGTCACCGTCCTGTTCAGGGCAACGTTGATTCCGCGCTGAATGTAGGCTTCGCCGAGCGCCTCCCGCACATCATCATCGAATCCGCGCAGGAGCTTGTCGCCCCGGTGCAGGAGCGTGACCTCGCTGCCGAGACCAGCAAAGACGCCGGCGAACTCGACGGCGATATAGCCGCCGCCGACCACCAGGATGCGCTTCGGCAGGCTCTCGAGATGGAAGACCTCGTTGGACGTGATGCCGAGTTCCCCACCCGGAATAGCTGGCTCCAGGGTCGGATGGGCGCCAGCCGCCACCAGGATGTAGCGGGCGCGGATGCGCGCGCCGGACTTGAGCAGGCGGACCGTATGCGCATCCTCGATCACGGCCCGACTGTCGACGATTTCGACGCCCGCCTTTTCCAGGTTTGCCCGATAGATGCTCTCGAGCCGGTCGATCTCCTTGTCCTTGTTGCGGATCAGAGTCGCCCAGTCGAAGCGCGTCTCACCGATGTTCCAGCCGAAGCCTTCCGCATCGTGGAAATCGTCGGCGAAACGGCTGGCATAGACCATCAGCTTCTTCGGCACGCAGCCGCGAATGACGCAGGTTCCGCCGAGCCGGTCTTCCTCGGCCAGCATGACCTTCGCGCCGTAGTTCGCCGCGATACGCGCTGCGCGAACACCGCCGGATCCGCCTCCGATCACGAATAGGTCAACGTCGAATGAGGACATGGCGCGGTCTCCGCTCAATTCTGTAAACTTGATTATTCATATAGTGACGGTTTCGGACGAAGTCGCCCGCCAGCCCTGCTTCGGGCACATGGCTGTCCGCCTGAGAGTGAAGCTCTTACGCGAAGGTTCAACAGCGATAAAGAAGCAAGCCGCTTGCCGCTCCCGCGTTCCCTCATTAGGGTCTGCCCGGACGCGCTGACCCGATTTTCAGCGTCAAGGGAGGAAACTTATGAGCCAGTTCCGTAAAGGTCTTTGGCGCAGCGCTCTCGCTGCGGCGGCCGTGGCAGGATTCGTGACATCGGCTGCAGCTCAGATGGAGCTCAAGATCATGGCTCCGGCAGCGCCGGGCGGCGGTTGGGACCAGACGGCCCGCTCCATGCAGCAGGCCCTGACCCAGTCCGGCATCGCCAAGAGCGTGCAGGTCACCAACGTTCCCGGCGCCGGCGGCTCCATCGGCATCGCCCAGCTCGTGAACAATTCCAAGGGCGACGGCCATCAGCTCATGGTCATGGGCTACGTGATGGTGGGCGCACTCCTGACCAACAAGTCGCCCATCACCCTCGAACAGACGACGCCCATCGCGCGCCTGACGACCGAATACGAAGCGATCGTGGTTCCGGCCGACTCGCCGATCAAGAACGCCAAGGATCTCGCCGCGGCCATCAAGGCCGATCCGGCCAAGGTGACCTGGGCTGGCGGCTCGGCCGGCGGCGTCGATCATATCGCGGCTGCCCTCTTCGCCAAGGCAGCGGGCGCCGATCCGACCAAGATCAACTACATTCCGTTCTCCGGCGGCGGCGAGGCTCTGGCAGCCATCCTCGGCGGCAAGGTGACGGCGGGTATTTCGGGCTATGGCGAGTTCGAGAGCCAGGTGAAGGCAGGCAAGCTGCGCCTCATCGGCCTGACCTCGGCCACCAAGACGGCCAATGTGGACGTGCCCTCCATCAAGGAGCAGGGCATCGATCTCGAGATCGCCAACTGGCGCGCCGTCGTTGCCCCTCCAGGCATCTCCGCCGATCAGAAGAAGGCCCTGACGGACGCCATGGACAAGATGGCCCAGTCGAAGGAGTGGCAGGAAATCCTGAAGGCCAAGGGCTGGGAAAACGCCTACATCTCCGGCGATGCCTTCACTAAGATTCTGGCCGACGAGCAGTCCCGCACGAAAGAAGTGCTCACTGCGGTGGGGCTGGTGAAGTCTTAAATTTCAAGATAAAGGCCGTTGGAAGCGCCGCGTCATGTGCGCGGCGCTTCTTTTTTGGGATATTCCATGGCACCATCTTCCCAGCGGCGCATCGACGTGGCAGGCCTCGTCATCGCACTCATTCTTCTTGTCCTCGCCGGCGTGGTCTGGTGGGACATGTCCAAGCTGCAGATTCTCTCCCCCTATGACCTCGGCCCGAAGGTGATGCCCGTCATCGTCTCGATAGGCCTTGCGCTCTTGGCCATCGGCAACGCCATCGGCGCCCTGCGCGGTGACTTGCCCGCCCGCGACCACCTCGACTGGAAGCCGATTGCCCTGATCCTCGGTGGGCTCGCCTGCCTGATCATCCTCATCGCCATTGGCGGCGGCTTCATGATCGGTACGGCGATCCTGTTCGCTACGACCTCAGCGGCCTTCGGTCGTCGCGCCTTCCTCACCGATCTCCTGATCGGCGCGGTGATTGCCGTCTTCATCTATGTGCTCTTCGCCAAGCTCCTGACCCTGTCCCTGCCGGCCGGGCCGCTTGAACGTCTATTCTGAGGCCTGTCATGGAAGCCTTTGCCTCCCTTGCGAGCGGCCTTGCCGTCGCCATCCAGCCGATGAACCTGCTGTTCGCGCTCATCGGCGTTCTTCTCGGCACCGCGGTCGGCGTTCTGCCTGGCATCGGCCCGGCGCTCACCGTGGCCCTGCTCCTGCCGATCACCTTCAAGCTCGATCCAGGCGGATCGATCATCATGTTCGCCGGCATCTATTATGGCGGCATGTATGGCGGCTCAACCACGGCCATCCTGATCAATACACCCGGCGAAAGCGCCTCCATGGCGACCGCGCTCGAAGGCAATAAAATGGCCAAGGCCGGACGCGGCGGCCCGGCGCTGGCCACGGCGGCCATCGGCTCCTTCGTTGCCGGGACCGTCGCCACCCTCGGCCTGACCTTCCTGGCGCCCTACCTCGTCGACATCGCGGTCAGCTTCGGCCCCGAGGATTACTTCGCCCTCATGTGCGTCGCGTTCGTGACCGTCTCGGCCACCTTCGGCGATTCTCCCGTGCGCGGCCTGACCAGCCTGGCCATCGGCCTCTTGCTTGGCCTTGTCGGCATCGACATTCTCTCCGGCCAGTCGCGCCTGAGCTTCGGCATTCCGGAACTCTACGACAACATCGAGGTGACGACCCTGGCGGTCGGTCTCTTCGCCGTGGGCGAGGCGCTCTATGTGGCCTCGCGCCGCCACGTGCACGAGGAGAAGCTCGAGGCCGTCCGAGGCTCTCTCTGGATGACAAAGGAGGACTGGAAGCGTTCGTGGAAGCCCTGGTTGCGCGGAACCGCCTTCGGCTTCCCCATCGGTGCGCTTCCGGCCGGTGGCGCAGAGATTCCGACCTTCCTGTCCTATTCGACCGAGAAGCGTCTGACGAATCATCCGGAGGAATTCGGCAAGGGCGCCATTGAGGGCGTGGCAGGCCCCGAAGCGGCCAACAATGCGGCGGCCGCCGGCACCCTCGTGCCCCTGCTGACGCTCGGCCTCCCCACCTCGGCCACGGCGGCCATGATGCTGGCGGGCTTCCAGCAATACGGCCTCAACCCAGGCCCGCTGCTCTTCGCCGACCAGCCGAAACTGGTCTGGGGCCTGATCGCCAGCCTGTTCATCGCCAACGTCATGCTGCTGGTGCTGAATCTGCCGCTGGTCGGCCTCTGGGTCCGTCTCCTGAAGATTCCGCAGCCCTGGCTCTATGCGGGCATTCTGGTCTTCGCCACCATGGGCACCATCGCGGCCAATCCGTCGCCGGTGGAGCTCATCATGCTGACGATCTTCGGCGTGCTCGGTTTCCTGATGCGGCGGTTCGACTTCCCCATCGCTCCGGTCGTCGTCGGATTGATCCTGGGACCGATCGCGGAGAGCCAGCTGCGGCGAGCCCTCTCGATCAGCCTCGGCGATCCGATGGTGCTGCTGCAGAGCCCGATCTCGGCGACGCTGCTCGTCATTGCCCTGATCGCCCTGCTCCTGCCCTTCTTCCTGAAGGGATTGAGCCGCTTCAAGGCTGTCGAGGATTAATCTCGCAATGTACAAACCCCTCCTCGCCCTTCATTGAGGGCGAGGAGCACAGCGGCCTTAGGAGGGTCGTAAGCGGTCTACGATGAGAAGGCCGATAGCTTTCCGAATTGTTCGGCCAGCAGATAATAAACCGTCACCCGGTTCTTGCTGCGGTCGCCTTTGAGCTTTTCCCCGACCGCGAGAACGGCCTGATCGAGTTCGGCGTCCGATGCCGTCAGCCCGAGCTTCTTCTTCAGGAAATTGTCACGCACACGAGCAAGCTCCTCCTTGTCCGAGAAAGAGACGAGTGCGGAGTCGCGGTTCTGCAATGCAATGCCGAGGTATCGCACGATACCGGCGATCGCCTTGTCGTCGGCATTCGCAGCATATTTCTTGACATCGGCAGCCCAGTCTTCAGCCATGGCTCACTCCTCTGAGGCCCCTGCCCTGCGGGCGGGGAGGTGGAAAGGCTTCGTCCATTGGCGGCGCGCGGCATGCGGGCCGGCAAACCTGAGGAGAAAGCCCTGCAGAGACAATGCTAGTGCTGAGCTTGGCAGCGGCAAGGGTTGGCGCCCGCAATGAAAAAGCCCGGCAAGCCGGGCTTTCCTGACACTGGGAAGTGAACGGGCAGAACCTCAGTTCAGCTGATGTCCGCGCTTGCCCATTTCCTGGCGGGCGCGCGTCATGATGAACTCCGAAGTCCGCTGCGACCAGACGGAAAGATCGCGGACTACGTCGTCGAGGACGCCGGGCTGGATCAGCACGTATTTCTGGCCGACCGGAGACTTGTAGAAGGCCGCAACCTCCTTCAGCTCGGCCTCGGTCATCCGTGTCGTGAAGATGCGCGCGGTGGTATCGATCATCTCCTGCTTCTTCTGCTCGACCTCAGGTCGGATGATGGCCACGACCTGCTCCAGATCCTGCCGGATCTCCGGTCGGGTCACGTTCATCTGCTGAAGCTGGTTGAGCAGCGGGCCGGTCATCGCGTCGAAGGCGGCCGTCATGCCGGAGCTGACGGCGACATCGCGGCCGGCGGCAAGGTGGCTGGCGCTGGGCTGCTGCGCCTGCTGCGCGAAAGCCGGGCTCGCGAGCATGAACAGCGCGACGGAGGTCGCGGCCAGGCGGGAGGCGTTGCGGATCATAGAAGTGGCTCCAATCGTCATAGCTTATGGTCAGAGCTGACCGAGTTCGACAAGCCCGTCACCCGTTGCGAGGATCGCGCCGGTGGCAAGGCCCAGGAAAAGACCGTGCTCCACGACGCCGGGAATGTTGTTCAGCGTCGAGGCAAGCACGTTCGGCTTGTCGATGCGCCCAAGATGCGCATCGAGAATGAAATGGCCGCCATCGGTGACGTAGGCCGCACCATCGGGAGCATGCCGGAGATGCAGCTCGCCGCTCATGCCGAGGCTATCCAGGAGCCGGACGATGGCCCGCTCGGTGGCCGTGAGGCCGAAGGGCACGACCTCGATGGGGAGAGGAAAGCGGCCGAGCTTCGAGACGTGCTTCGATCCGTCGGCGATAACGATCATCCGCTGGCTCGCGGACGCGACGATCTTCTCGCGCAGGAGAGCGCCACCTCCGCCCTTGATGAGGCGAAGGTCGTCATCGAGCTCGTCGGCTCCGTCGACCGTCAGGTCGAGGTCCGGGGTTTCGTCGAGGGTCGACAGGGGAATGCCCTCGCGCTGCGCCTGGTCGCGGGTCGCCTCGGAGGTGGGAACACCCACCACCTTGAGCCCACTGCGGACGCGCTCACCGATGGCCGCAACGAAATGCGCGGCGGTCGAACCGGTGCCCAAGCCCAGTCTCATGCCGTCCGTGACGAGCTCGGCAGCCCGTTCGGCTGCAGCGCGCTTGAGATTGTCGCTCACTGAAATCCTCTGAGAATATGTCCGCTCTGGCCTGTGAAAGACTGTTTTGTTCGCCTCTAGCATGTCAGGACGGCTGGAAGAAAGAACGTTTCACCTTCGGCAGAGCCCGAAAAATCTCGTCGGCCCTCAAGGACGCTGCGGCGAGGCGCCCGTCCCCGAGCCGACGCTCGGCGTCGCAGCGGTCGGCGCAGCCGTCGATGCGGCAGGCGATGGGGTCATCTGAGGTGTACATACTACCCGCTCATCGAACACGTAGCAGATGCTCATCTGCCCGGTCCGGAAATTGACCCGGAAGACGCCCCCTTCCCGCTCGTGGCGGGAGGCAACGAGCCCATACTCGCCCGGAGCCTGTGGACCTGCGCCCTCGCCCGCGCTGAAGCACAGCGTGACCCCAATTGTGCCTTCCTGTAGTCCATACTGGCAGGAACTCACCTCGCCCGTGATCCGATCGATCCTATAAATCCGGTTCAGATCGGTCTGAGGCGCGGGCACAAAATCATAGGATGCGGCCAGGGCGGAACCGAAAAGCCCTCCCAGCGCCAGGACTGCCAAACTCAACGCCGCGGAACCTAGGGCATCGGACCCAAAAGTGGTTCCCACTTTTGGGACGAATCCGATGCCTAATTCCTTAAATGGCGCATCGTTCGGTGCGAAAAACCGGATCCACTTTTTCGCACGATGCGCTGAGAGCCGCATTCACCACTCCATTCGGTAAGAACGAATCAACCATCGGCACCATATCATCCCGAAGCTTGATTCCCTTGCCTCCAGCAGGTAGCCGACCTTCATGGCCATTGATACCCCGCACAACGTCTCGCCCATCGCCGTCTTCGACCTCGATGGAACCCTGGCCGACACGGCTGGCGACCTCGTCGGGACCCTCAACGTCATCCTCGAGCGAGAGGGGCTCGCCTCCCTGCCGGTGGCCAAGGCGCGCGACATGATCGGAGCAGGCGCACGCGCCCTCATCCAACGTGGCTTCGAAGCCGCCGGCAAGGAGCTGACGCCCGCCTATCTGGACGAGCTGTTCCAACAGTTCATGATCCATTACGGGGAGAATATCTGCGTCCAGACGCGCCTCTATCCCGGAGTAGCCTCGGCCCTCGACCAGCTGGAACAGGCAGGCTTCATCCTGGCGGTCTGCACCAACAAGGTCGAGGAGCATTCAGTCAAGCTGCTCGACGAGCTCGGTGTCGGCCATCGCTTCGCGGCCAATTGCGGGCGCGACACGTTTCCCTATTTCAAGCCCGACCCGCGCCACCTGACCCTGACCATCGAGCGTGCCGGCGGACACCCGGGCCGTGCAGTAATGATCGGAGATTCCCGGACGGATATCGTGACCGCGCAGAACGCCGGTATTCCGGTGGTCGCAGTTCCCTTCGGTTATACCGACGTGCCGGTCCGTGAATTGGGGCCGGACCTCGTTATCAACCATTTCGATGAGCTGTTCACCGCCGTTCGGGCCGTCATGCGGCCGATGGCGGCCTGACACGCAACATCCATCGTGCATGCGGGTGCACACACGAAAAAGTGAAGCTTGCCTGTCAGGAAGGAATGGTGGGCGCGACAGGGATTGAACCTGTGACCCTTCGCGTGTGAAGCGAATGCTCTCCCGCTGAGCTACGCGCCCTGACAAGGGCCTTCTAAAGGCGTAGAACCCTCTGCGTCAAGCCAAAGAAGCGCACCTTAGGCGAAGTATTTTGCCTCACGAATTGTGGCACCGTAACTTTAACCCGTTGCTTACGATGTGACGGAAATGGGGCATTTCCGCACTAGGATTTTATAGCAGAACCTTGATAAAGCTTGGATCCGAAGCGGGGCTGTTGCGTTGAGCAATTGCAGAACCTGCCAGCAACCATGTTTTATCTGAGGCAATTATGGGACGCACTCGCGTTGCCCTCTCCGGGCTCGTCTGCGCCTTCGTCGCCCTCGCGACGCCGGCTGCGGCATTTACGGCAATCGACCCTCTCACCCGCCAGCCGCTCTACAGCGCGGAAGACGCCCTCAAGGCCCAGGCTGCGCCGGTCCCGCGCGAGATCGTCACCTTCACTGGCCGCTACGCGCCCGGCACCATCGTCGTGTCCACCAGCGAACGCCGCTTGTGGTACGTGCTCGGTAACGGTCAAGCCATTCAATACGGCGTCGGCGTGGGCCGTCCGGGCTTCACCTGGTCCGGTACCCATTCCGTCACCATGAAGCGGGAATGGCCGGATTGGCGCCCGCCAGCGGCCATGCTGAAGCGCCGTCCCGACCTGCCCCGCTACATGAAGGGCGGGCCGGACAACCCGCTCGGCGCTCGCGCCCTCTACATCGGCAGCACGATCTACCGCATCCACGGTTCGAACGAGCCGGAGACCATCGGTGAGGCCGTCTCTTCGGGCTGCATCCGCATGACCAACGAGGACGTGACGGACCTCTACAACCGCGCCAAGGTCGGCGCGCGTGTCGTGGTTGTTCGGTAAGAGTTCAGAAATCGCGCGTCATGGCCGGGCTTGTCCCGGCCACTTTCGTCGGAAATGCACTCTCTCCACTGTCAGCGCAGCCGGTCCCGCGACAGCCCCTTGGCCGCTAGCTCGTCGAGATAGGCCTGCCACTTTTCCCCCTGCTCTGCCCCGAGCTGGTAGAGATAATCCCAGCCGTAGATCCCGGTGTCGTGCATGTCGTCGAAGACGAGCTTGACCGCGTAATTGCCGACCGGCTCCACGCCGATGATCTCCACCTCCCGCTTGCCCGGAACCGTCTTGCGCTCGGCGGGACTGTGCCCCTGAACCTCCGCCGAGGGGCTCGTGACCCGCAAATACTCGGCCGACAGGTCGAAGGCCTTGCCGTCGTCGAAGGCGATGCGGAGGCTGCGCTTGTCCTTGGCAAGCCGGAGCTCCGTCGGCCAGCGCTCAGATGTCATAGGCGTACACCTCTTTCCTGGTTTGCGATTTCACGCTAACTGCTTGATCATCAAGTTGAAGGCAAGTTCTCGCGCGAACAAGGATTTCTCCGCCATGGGAGCCATTCCGGCTCATCTCGAGAATTCCGATACCGGCCGGTCCCTATTGGATCCGTTTGGCCGGGCGATCACCTATCTGCGCGTCTCCGTGACGGATCGCTGCGATTTCCGCTGTGTCTACTGCATGTCCGAGGACATGGCCTTCCTGCCCAAGCGCGACCTGCTTACCCTGGAAGAGCTCGACCGCATCTGCTCGGCTTTCGTCGACCGTGGGGTGCGTAAGCTGCGCATCACCGGCGGCGAGCCCCTGGTGCGGCGGGACATCATGAAACTCTTCCGTACCCTGTCCCGCCATCTGGCTTCGGGCGCGCTCGACGAACTCACGGTGACCACCAACGGCTCGCAGCTCGCCCGCCATGCGCAGGATCTCGCCGCCTGCGGCGTGAGGCGGATCAACGTGTCGATCGACACTCTCGACGCCGACAAGTTCCGCCGCATCACCCGCTGGGGCGACCTGACCAAGGTGCTCCAAGGCCTCGATGCCGCGCAGAATGCCGGTCTCAAGATCAAGATCAACACCGTCGCCCTCAAGGGCGTGAACGAGGGCGAAATCGAGTCGCTGCTTGAATGGGCGCACGGACGCGGCATGGATCTGACCTTCATCGAGGTGATGCCGCTCGGCGAGATCGACGGGCAGCGCATCGACCAGTTCCTGCCTCTCTCGCTGGTGCGCGCACGTCTCGCTGCGCATTACACGCTGGAGGATCTCGCCGACCGCACCGGCGGACCGGCGCGCTACGTACGGGTGAAGGAGACCGGCGGTCGGCTCGGCTTCATCACGCCGATGACCCATAATTTCTGCGAAAGCTGCAACCGGGTGCGCCTCACCTGCACCGGCCAGCTTTTCATGTGCCTCGGCCAGGAGGACGCCGCCGACCTGCGGGCGCCGGCGCGCGCCTCCGAGAGCAACGAGCTTCTTGATCGAGCGATTGTCGATGCCATCGCCCGCAAGCCGAAGGGCCACGACTTCATCATCGACCGGCGTCACGCCCGCCCTGCGCTGAGCCGCCACATGAGCGTCACAGGGGGATAAGGCGCTTTATCATGAGTATGAGAGTTTCAATGTTCGGGCGAAGGCTCGCGATCCTTGCGGGCCTGCTCATCGGATTCGGGAGTCATGCAGGTCTTGCGCAGGATGCCGCTGCACAAAAGCCCACGATCCGCGTCGCCGTCGAAGGCGCCTATCCGCCCTTCAACTTCATCGATGCCAACAACGAGCTGCAGGGCTTCGAGGTCGACCTGCTCAAGAGCCTCTGCGAGGCGATGAAGGCCACATGCGAACTGGTGCCCCATGCCTGGGACGGCATCGTCAAGGGACTCGTGAACCGCGAATACGATGCGATCATGTCGTCGCTGGAGATCCTGGAGCGGCGCCAGAAGAGGATCGCCTTCTCCGATCCCTACTATCGCATCCCCGCCGTCTTTATCGGCTCCAAGGAGACGGCCCCCGGCGAGGTTACGCCTGCCGCCATGGCGGGAAAGAAGATCGGCACCATCGAGCGCACCGATCACGAGACCTATCTCAAGACCTTCTACAAGGACTCCGAGATCGTCCTCTTCGCCAAG
Source organism: Microvirga sp. VF16 (assembly GCF_016864375.1). GTDB lineage: Bacteria > Pseudomonadota > Alphaproteobacteria > Rhizobiales > Beijerinckiaceae > Microvirga. The sequence continues at coordinate 3,829,043 of NZ_CP069354.1, forward strand.
GCGGAGGAGGCCAATCTCGATCTGCTCGTCGGCCGCATCGATGCCGTCTTCGCCGACGAACTGCTCCTGTCGAAATTCCTGGAAAGCCGCGAGGGAGCCTGCTGCCATATCCTCGGTGACGCGCCGGCCGAGCCCGCCTATAAGCGTGAAGCCTACGGCATCGGCCTGCGCAAGGGGGACGACGGCCTGCGCGAGCAGTTCAACCGCGCCATCGCACAGGTGAAGGCCGACGGCACCTATGACCGGATCCGCGCCAAATATTTTTCCTTCGATATTAAGTAGAGATGCTCGATCAACTCTCTCAGGTCATGGCCGGGCCTGTCCCGGCCATCCCGATCCTGTAAAGCGCCGCGCATTTCCAATCGGGATCACCGGCACAAGGCCGGTGATGACGTGGGGGATGTGAAAAACCGGGTCCACTTTTTCACGCGATGCGTTAGAACCGGCAGAACATTCAGGGAGCAGACGATGGCGAAAGTTGCATTCCTCGGACTTGGCGTGATGGGCTATCCCATGGCGCGCCACCTCAAGGCGAAGGGCCACGAGGTGACGGTCTATAACCGCACGACGGCAAAGGCCGAACAATGGGTGTCGGAGAACGGTGGGCGCTCCGCCAAGACGCCGCGCGAAGCAGCCGAGGGGCAGGAGATCGTGTTTGCCTGCGTCGGCAATGACGACGATCTGCGCCAAGTCACGCTCGGTCCCGACGGCGCCTTCCATGGCATGGGCAAAGGCACCATCTTCGTCGATCACACCACCGCCTCGGCTGAAGTGGCACGCGAACTCTATGCTGCCGCCAAGGACAGGAGTTTTAACTTCATCGACGCTCCCGTCTCGGGCGGTCAGGCCGGCGCGGAGAACGGCGTTCTCACGGTCATGTGCGGTGGCGATGCGGATGTCTATGCCAAGGCCGAGCCTGTGATCATGAGCTTTGCTCGGGCTTCGCGCCTGTTGGGCCCGGCTGGTGCAGGCCAGCTCACCAAGATGATCAATCAGATCTGCATCGCCGGCCTCGTGCAGGGTCTCGCCGAGGGCATTCATTTCGGCAAGAAGGCCGGCCTCGACATCGAGGCGGTGCTCGAGGTGATCTCGAAGGGTGCCGCCGGCTCCTGGCAGATGGAGAACCGCGGCAAGACCATGAACCAGGGCAAGTTCGATTTCGGCTTCGCCGTCGACTGGATGCGCAAGGATCTGTCCATCGTGCTGGGCGAAGCCCGCAAGAATGGCGCCAGCCTGCCGGTCACCGCCCTGGTCGACCAGTTCTACGCCGACGTGCAGAAGATGGGTGGTAAGCGCTGGGATACGTCGAGCCTGATCGCCCGGCTCGACAAGTAAGATTTTTTAAGAGCGATATCGAAAGCAAAGCGCCGGAGCTGAAGGGCTCCGGCGCTTTTCTATTCAGCGCACTTCTTCGGCGCAGGGCCGTCCGGGACGGCAGCGCTCGGAATTGTTGCCGCCTTGGCGTCCTCCGGAGGGAGAGGGACGGATCTGGGGCGACCTGTCCATATCGCGACCTGAACGAGGCTGCTCGCGGAAGGCGCGTTCCTCGCGCGCCGGCGCCTCGATCCGAGGTGACGGACGTGGACGCTCCACGGGAGGCGCAATCCGCGCTGCGGGGCGCTCCTCCTGGAGCTGGCGCATCCGCCGTTCCGCCCTGTCGTCTCCGCGCGGCTGCCCGCGCGCCGGACCGTCGAACCGCGGATCGTCGAACGGAGACGGCCTTTGGGGACGCGACGAACGCTCCCTGTCCGGCCGCTCCACCGAAGCCGGTCGTTCGATGCGCGAACGCGGAGCATCCACGTCCCGTGAGCGACGACGTTCCTCCGGCACCGTCAGGCCTGGTGCATCCGGCAGCGGCCTCACGGATCGGGATGCATCGCGGCGGTCGGAATCACGCCCTCCCCTGTCCCTATCTCTGTCCCTGTCGGAGCGATCGCGGTCGATGTCGATCCGGGGCCTCTCGGGCCTTTGTGTCCGCGGAAGAACCTCGTCCGGAATAGGTCTCTGATCCCTGGGACGAGCAGCGTCGCGTACTGGCGCCTCGGGGCGCGAGCCGCGCGTGACATCCGGGCGGGCCGGTTCACCGATATCGGACCGGCCGGGACGGAGCCGCTCCTCGGGGATGTTCACGAGCGGGATCGGGCGCGCGGGAATGCGGCCGGGGCGGGCGCCCCTCTCCTCGCGCGGAGCCCGCGGCTCCGCTGAGACCGGGATCGGCCGGATCGGCGCGGCAAGCCCGGGCTGGCGCGGAACGACCGGCTCGGGACGAAGCCCGCGGCGTGGCCGGGGACCGCGCTCGTCGCCCATGAGGGCGCCGAAGACCGGCGGGGCGGCCACCGGAATGGCCATCGGCCCGCGCGGCGTCACCGGCGCGATGGGCTGATAGAACGAGCGCGGAGGACGGGCGCGCATCGGAACCGGGATCGCCATCGGGATCGGCAGCACGCCGGCCATGATCGGCGGCGGAGGTGGCTCACGGATGATCGTGACGAACTCCTCATCCTCGTCCCACCGCGGCAAAAGATAGGCTGGCGCACGGGGCGGCGGCACATCGCGGATGATCGTCACGACCTCCACCACTTCGACCCGCTCCACGCCGGGCAGCGGCGGCGGGAGGTCATCATAGACCACCTCCTCGAAAGCCGCCGGCGGAGCGTAAGGCGCAGAAAGCCGCACCAGCCGGCGTCGGCAATCCGCCGCATGCGGGCCGGTCGGATAGCGCCGCAGATAGGTCCAATAGGCCTCCCGCGTGTTACTCGCGAGCGTGCGGCGCCAGACGATGGCTTCACGGCGCGCAGCCAGCAGCGCCGTCACCCGGCGGGCGAGGCGATGGTCCGGATAGCGGCGCAGGAAGTCCTGATAGCCCTGGATCGTGTCGCGCTCGACAGCGATGGCATAGGCTTCTTCGGCAGGCACATCCTCGATCCGACGGACCTCGCGCACTAGCGGGGCCGCGGCTTCCGCCTGCTCGAAGAAGGCGAAGGAAGCATTGCCGAGATTGGCCGAATGCCATGGGATCTGCAGGCCGTTCGTGGCCTCGTGCGTGCGAAGCCGCGTGCGGGCAAAGGCTTCGTCGAGAGACATGCCCGGCTGGCGGATCATCTCGGCAAGCGCCGTCGCATAGGCACCATAAGGTCCCTGTCCATCGCTGGCGACGATGTTGGGAGCCGAGGAGAAAGCCATCACGAAACCGGCCGGCGGCTCCATGAGGGCAAGCCCCTTGGCCATCGGCTCACCGGTGGAGCCCAGCGGATAATCCCGCGCCATATCGGCAACGATCACGCGCACCTTTGCGGGACTGCGCTCGAGGGAGCGGATGAGATCGGAGAGACGAAAGCCCTCGATCGGGACGTCCACGTCGCGCTCGATGCGGGCATCGATCGGAAGGAGATAGTTATCGCCTTCGAGTTGCACCCCATGTCCGGCCAGATAGACCATCACCGTGGAGTCGGGCTCCAGGTCCTGAGCCTTGTCGAGAAAGTCGCGGACGAGGCTGCGCAGGTCATTGGCGCCAAGATCGCGACCCTGGATGACCTCGAACCCGGCGCTGGTGAGCGTCTGGGCGATCAGGCCGGCATCGTTGACGGTCGTCGGAAGCGGGCGGCCCTGATAAGCACCCTGCCCGACGACCAGCGCGAGACGATCCTGAGCGGACGCCAAGGACGCCTGACCGACGACGGCGGCAACAGCAAAGGCGACAAAAACGATAGCACGTTTCAGATAAGACACGGTTCACGCACCCTTTCACCCGCTCTGCGGGTATTCGCGAACAGAAAAGGTCAGGACAGTTGAATGGGCCGTGAACAAAACGGGACAAGCGGCCTTGGTTGAAGCGTCACCGCCGCGTCATCGTCAGATAGACGACGAAGGCGCCGATCGCGATGGCGAGTCCCATGAGTACCATCTGGCGCGTCTCGCCCGTGAGTGCCGCGTCTCGGTACATCTGGTTGAGTCGCTCAGCGCGCTCCGGATCGCGCGACATGAAGAGGCCGATCACGATGCTTAAAGTCGCAAGGCCGAGAATCCAGTAGGTGGGGCGCATCGGGTTGATCTCCTTATCGTCCCGCGAACCGGGGAGCGCGCTTCTCGCGGAAGGCGGCGACGCCCTCCATGAAATCCTGGCTCGATCCGGCCTCGGTCTGAAGCCTGGCTTCGAGTTTAAGCTGGGATTCCAGATCGTTGGACAGGCTTTGTGCCACTGCCTGCTTGGTCAGGCGATAGGCGAGCCCCGGCCCTTCTGCCAGCCTTGCAGCGAAGGCCGCCACGTCGACGGCAAACGACACGTCGTCGAACACCTTGTAGACGAGCCCCATGCGCTGGGCCTCCTCGGCCGGAACGGCCTCGGCGCTCAGCATGAGGGCGAGAGCCTGCTTGGGGCCGACGAGGCGCGGCAGGATCCAGGTGCCGCCGGCATCCGGGATCAGGCCGATCTTGGCGAAGGCTTCCTGCAGATAGGCCGAGCGCGCCGCCACGACGATGTCGCAGGCAAGCGCGATGTTCATGGAAGCGCCAACCGCAGGCCCGTTCAGGGCCGCGATGATCGGCTTTGCATAATTGGAGAGCCTGAGAACAAGCGGGTTGTAGTCGCGCTCCAGGGCAGGCCCGAGATCAAGGCGCCCCTGTTCATCGCGCTTCGGGTCGACTGTCAGATCCTGGCCCGAGGAGAAGGCGCGCCCCTCGCCAGTAAGAACCACGACACGCACCGCCTCGTCCCGCTCGCACCGGTCCAGCGCCTCACGCAATTCCGCATGCATGGCGGCGTTGAACGCATTCATCCTCTCGGGCCGCGCGAGCGTGATCGTCGCGACGGGGCCGTCGACGGTCGTGCGCAGGGTGGTCGGGCTCATGCCTCAAGCTCCTTTTGGTTGGGCTGGAACATAGTACGGATCTCAGACCGGAGAACCGGCAAAAGCTCGGCCTCGAACCAGGAATTAGTCTTAAGCCAGCCGTTGTTGCGCCAGGATGGATGCGGCAGGGGCAGGATGCGGGGCTTTTGCGGATTGCCGAGAATCTCGCGCCAGCGCCGGACGGTCTCGGTCAGCCCATCCTTGAAATCGTCGCCCATATGCCAGGCCTGGGCGTATTGCCCGATCAGCAGGACGAGATCGAGATGGGGAAGCGCCTCGAAGAGCGGCTGGCGCCAGGCCTCTGCACATTCCCGGCGCGGGCTGAGATCGCCGCCCTTGGCATCCTGCCCCGGGAAGCAGGAGCCCATGGGGACGATGGCGATCTTGGAGGCGTCGTAGAAGGTGGCCTTGTCGATCCCGAGCCAGTCGCGCAGCCGTGTGCCCGAGCGGTCGTCGAACGGGATTCCGCTCGCATGGGCACGGGTTCCGGGTGCTTGGCTGGCGATGCACAGGCGCGCGGTCACGCTGCCCTGGATGATCGGCCGCGGCTCATGCGGCAGGGCCGCTCCATAGCGCGGTGCGTCCCGGCAGATGCGGCAGGCTCTCAGTTGTGAGGCGAGAACGTCGAAATTGTGTGGGGAATCCATCCTCGCCAGATGGGGATCGGAACGGGATTTATCGAGGATTGCCGGCGCTCCCGCGCGGTGGCAGCTTGTCGCCATCGGAACGAGGAGCCCATCGGGAGGATCCATGAAACCGCGCATTTCAGTGTTGACGCTTGGCGTCGACGATCTCGAGCGATCCGTTGCCTTCTACCGCGATGGCTTGGGGCTCGCGACCGAAGGCATCATTGGCAAGGAGTTCGAACACGGTGCCGTCGCCTTCTTCGACCTGCAATCGGGATTGAAGCTGGCAGTCTGGGCGCAGAACGACATCGCTCATGACACGGGCCTCCCGAAGACGGCCCGCTCTCCGACTGGCTTCACGATCGGCCACAACGTCGCAAGCAAGAGCGAAGTCGGCGCGGTGATGGAACAGGCCCGGAAAGCCGGCGCAACCATCTTCAAGGAAGCGCAGGACACGTTCTACGGCGGCTATGCCGGCTATTTCCAGGACCCGGACGGGCATGTTTGGGAAATCGTCTGGAATCCGGCCTTCCTCCCAACCGATTGACCGGAACAGTCTCGGCTAAAATCAGCCGCCGTGAACATGCGCCCTGCGCCAGTCCTGCGGCCGCTCGAACTCGCCCTCCCAGAGACCCGCCGAGCGATTGCGGGCGCGGGTTTCCTCATAGTCGTAATCGCGCCCATAGGAGACGGCCCAGCCGTCCTCCACCATACGGGCGCCGATGTCTCGACCAGCCACCGTGCAGCGCGCCAGGATGCGCTGATAGCGGTCGCGGCCGGCGGCGCGGCAGCGAACAGTCTCGCCGGAGACGAGATCGATCAGCGCCCGGCGTGAGATCTCGCCGCAGGCGTAAGTCCGCCCAGCGCGAGCGCATCTTTGCTCCAGCTCCGGCGCGTCGATGCCCTTGATGCGGATGCGGGTCTCGCCGATACGGATCGTATCCCCATCGGTGACCTGCGCCCTGCCCTCGAGCAAGCGCCCACTCGGCTTCAGCACGAGCCCGGCCCCGCCGGCGAGCCCCAGCGCAACGATCAGCGAGGTGATGCCGCTCGACCGGGAGCGGCGACGTCGAAACCTCACGACAGGCGCTCGGAAACTCCTGCCTGCCCAAAGGTGGCCATGTCCCTGTGGACCGCCGCCGCCGCCTTCACGAGACCGACCGCCAAAGCCGCGCCCGAGCCCTCGCCCAGCCGCATGCCGAGCGCGAGCAGCGGGACCTTACCCAGTCGGGTCAGCACATCCTGGTGTGCGCCTTCCGCGCTCAAATGGCCGGCGATGCAATGATCGATGGTCGAGGGGTGAATGGCGTGGAGGATGGAAGCGGCAGACGTCGCCACATAGCCATCGAGCACCACCGGGATCCGCTGCAGCCGCGCGGCCAGGATCGCGCCGACCATGGCGGCAATCTCGCGTCCGCCGAGGCGGCGCAGCACCTCAAGCGGATCCTTCAGGTTGTCGCCGTGATGGGCGATGGCCGCCTCGACCGCCGCGACCTTGCGTCTGAGGCCCTCGTCGTCCACGCCCGTGCCGCGTCCCACCCAATGCTCGGCCGGCCCGCCGTAAAGCGCCGTATAGATCGCGGCCGCGATGGTCGTGTTGCCGATGCCCATCTCGCCGATAGCGAGAAGATCGGTGCCACCGGCAATCGCCTCCATGCCGAAGGCCATGGTGGCGACGCAGGCCTTTTCGTCCATGGCCTCAGTTTCGGTGATGTCGCCGGTCGGCATGTCGATGGCGAGATCGAAGACCTTGAAGCCCAGGCCGTAGGCCGCGCAGATCTGGTTGATGGCAGCCCCGCCCGCGGCGAAGTTCTCCAGCATCTGGCGGTTCACGTCCGAGGGAAAAGCCGAGACGCCCCTGGCGGTAACGCCATGGCTTGCCGCAAAGACGCAGACGAGCGGACGGTCGACGCTGGGGGTCGATTTGGCCTGCCAGGCGGCGAGCCACTCGGCGATCCGCTCCAGACGGCCTAGGCTCCCGGCGGGCTTGGTGAGTTGCTGATCCCGCAGCCGCACGGCCTCGACGGCGGCCTCGTCCGGACCCGGCATGGTCGTGATCAGGCGGCGGATATCGTCGAAAGGTGAGGACACGGCATCAGACATGGAGGGCTCCGGCCCAAGGGGCATTGCAGAACGCGAAGAGGCGTGACCTATAACGACCCATGCACGCGGGGTGAAGCATGTCGGAGCAATTTGAACAGGGCGAGGCCGCGACCTTGAGTGGTTGGCAGGCGGCTGCGGCCGACCTAGCCCATTGCGTGCGCTTCTATTCCCGCCTTCCGGTGCCAGCCCTGCCGTGGGAGCAGAACGCCCATGCGCTGCCGAGTTTTCCGCGCTTGGTACGGATGATTCCCCTCGCTGGCCTCGTGATCGGCCTCTTGCCGGCGGCTTTGCTGGGCTTGGCGCTGACGCTCGGACTCGGCCCCTGGCTCTCCGCCATCCTCGCGGTCGCCGCCATGGTGATCACGACCGGGGGGCTTCACGAGGACGGGCTTGCCGACATGGCAGACAGCTTCGGCGGTTCGACCCGCGAAAAGCGCCTGGAGATCATGCGGGACAGCCGAATCGGCTCCTTCGGCGCCTCGGCCCTGTTCCTGTCCCTCGCACTCCGGATCGGCGCTCTCGCCACACTTGCTTCGCGTATCGACGGCAGCGCCGTTATCGCGGTGGTTCTCATCGTCGCTTCCCTGTCCCGTACGGCAGGCCTCATGCCCCTTGTCTTCCTCTCCCCGGCCCGCCGGGACGGAATCGCCCGGTCTGTCGGGCAGCCGGCGCGAGAGACGTTTTGGCTCGCGGCGGGGATCGCGGGCGGAATCTCCGTCATTCTGGGAGCGATTGCTGGCCTGCCTCCATCCGGCATCGCCCTGATGCTGGTGCTGTCGGCCCTCTCGGGTGCTGCGCTCACCGGCTTCGCCTCGCGCCACCTCGGCGGGCAGACGGGAGATGTTGCGGGCGCCGCGCAGCAGGTGGCGGAAATCGCTGCGTTGATCGGCCTCTTGACCGTTGTCCAGCCGTGACGACATGAAGGTAGAATGACCCGCGTCTCCAGCCCCTGCATCCGAGTCTGCACTCTCGACCCTGAAACCGGGCTCTGCGAAGGTTGCGGCCGCACGCGGGAGGAAATCGCCAGCTGGTACCGAATTCCGGAGGAGGAACGCCAGCGTATCATGGCCGAGCTGCCAGAGCGCATGCGCGAGGCCTTCGCCCTTGTGTCTCCCTTCGCGCCCGAACCCGACAAGGCGGAATGATGCTGGGGATTCGCGGCGCGGGCCTCCTCCTTCTCCTGGCCGCCCTCCTGGTCGGGCTGTTCGCCGATGATCCCGTCGGCGAGTTCTCGGCTCTCGAAGCGTCCGGCCTTTTAGCCCTCGGCGGTCTTTCTTTCCTCATGGCCGGTTCCATCGTCGAAGGCTTTTCCCGCCATTGGACCTATGGCGTTCAATCCATCGCGATCAGCGGCGGCATTCTCATCGCCCTGCTGGCGATCTATGCATCGCGAAGCGAATTGCAGACCGTGATCGACCGCGCCATCGGCGACATCGCGGTCGGCCGCACTGTCGTCACACCGGAGGGCGAGGTGGTGGCCGCGCGCCGGACGGATGGCAGCTTCATGGTGCGGGGCGAGGTGAACGGCCACGAGACCCGTTTCATCTTCGACACCGGCGCCAGCACCGTGGTGCTGCGTGCGGAGAATGCCGAAGCCCTCGGCTTCAAGCCTGAGAGCCTGAACTACTCCATCCCCGTTGCGACCGCCAATGGCAGCGCCCTCGCCGCCCCCATCGTCATCGACCGCCTGACCATCGGCTCGATCACCGAGCGCAACGTCCGCGCGCTGATCGCCCGCTCAGGCGTGCTGCATGCCAACTTGCTCGGGATGAGCTTTCTCGAGCGGCTGGGCTCCTACGAGGTGCGGGGCAACCGTCTGATTTTGCGGGGCAAGGAAGACGCCAGCTAGCACGCTGTCATCCCGGACGGCAAAGCCGATCCGGGATCGGATGCAGGATGAGGTGTCTGACCTCAACACTGTCATTCCCGCGAAGGCGGGAATCCATAAATGCTGACGGCGCCAAACTGGTTGAAGGTTGTGGCTATGGATCCCGGGCTCCGCTGCGCGGCCCCGGGATGACAGCAAACTTACTCGGCAGCGTTAAGCGCAGGCACCGTCTCGCTCCGCGCCACATGCGCCACCGCATCCCGCAAGGTCTGCAGATTCGCGCCCGGCTTCACCGCCTCCGTCGCCAGATGGCGGCGATAGGCCCGTGCGCCGGGGCGGCCGGTGAAGAGACCGAGCATGTGGCGGGTGATGTTGTGCAGGCGCTCGCCCTTCGCGAGTTGCTCCGCGATATAGGGCTCATAGGCCTCGACCGCCTCGAACCCGTCCACAACGGGGGAAGCTTCGCCATAAAGCTCGGGATCGACCCCAAGCAGGATTTCAGGCTCGTGATAGGCCACGCGGCCGAGCATCACGCCGTCCACATGCTTCAGGTGCTCGTGCACCTCGGCCATGGTCTTGATGCCGCCATTGATGGCGATGGGAAGATCCGGGCGGGCCTGCTTCAGCTGGTAGACCCTGTTGTAATCGAGCGGCGGAATGTCTCGGTTTTCCTTCGGCGACAAACCTTGCAGCCAGGCTTTGCGGGCATGGACCGTCAGCTCGTCGCAGCCGGCCGCCACCACGCAATCGGTCAGGCGGTTCAAAGCCTCTTCCGTATCCTGATCGTCGACGCCGATCCGGCACTTCACCGTCACCGGCAGGGACACGGCCGCCTTCATGGCCGCCACGCACTCGCCGACCAGCACCGGCTCCTGCATCAGGCAGGCGCCGAAACGGCCGTTCTGCACCCGGTCGGAGGGGCAGCCCACATTGAGGTTGATCTCGTCATAACCGAAATCGGCGCAGATCCTGGCGGCTTTCGCCAGATCGGCCGGATCCGACCCGCCAAGCTGCACCGCCACCGGATGCTCGGAAGGGCTGAAGCCTAACAACCGCTCCCGCGGCCCATGAATGACCGCTCCCGTGGTGACCATCTCCGTATAAAGCCGTGCCCGGCGCGACAGGACGCGGTGGAACGCCCGGCAATGCCGGTCGGTCCACTCCATCATGGGCGCAACGGTGAGAAATTTCTGAGTCATCTCGGAATAGTTTCTAGGAGAGGTTTCCGGTCGATCGGGCGTTGGCGAGGCTTTTCCAATATGGTGCTTGCAATCTCAAGGAAAATAAGCGGGATCCGATGCCACAGGCGCTGATTGCCAAAGTTTCAACGGTCGAGCTCACCGCATTCTGGCCAGATTGAGCCTGTGACCTGCAAGCTCGGCTGAGCCGAATCCCGTTCGAAAACCATATGATTCAGATGAGGACGGATCCATGCAGATCAATTGGCTGCTTCTCACAGAAAGTCCTAGCGGCATTCCCATCCCCACTTACGGCCAATATGGCGGCCCCAACTGGTCGGGCGGCGAATTTGTCGGTGACGACGAGCCAGGGAATTATACCGTCAAGCCCGAGGACCCGCTGGACGCCCTGTTCCGCCGCCATGACAAGGCCTATGATCAACCCGACACCCTCCTGCGGGCCAAGGCCGATCTTCGACTGATCAAGGAGATCCTGAAGCAGTCTCCCGATGCCGTCACGGGCGAAGGTGATCTTTATGCAGGGGCTGCCGTGCTGGCCATGCTCCACCAGATCGCGGTCGTGAACGGCCATCCCGAACTTCTGGCCAAGGTCGATCTGGGCAAGATCATCCAGGGCGCTCTCGACCGCATCGAGGACGGCAGCATCACGCCCGAGCCGCAGGAAGTCGCAGCCCTCACCACATGGCTTATGTGGACGGCCCCCGCCTCGCAAGAAGATTTCGGCATGGTTTGATCGGATCGCTTGCGGTCATATGTCCGGCCTTTCATTGCAGTCACACATGACCGCTGGCCAAGATGGCGTCCGCTCTGTGAGTTCCCAACAGCACCGCGGCCTCGCCAGACCACAGTCATGTGCGGAGTGTCTCACCGTCTGGATCGATCGATCACACCATCTGCTCGCTTCCTTGCAAGGTCCGACACCAGCTCAACACGAGAGCGCTTGAAGGGTTCTCATGTCGGGCTGATCTCTACACAGCGCACGCCGCTGCCGATACTGACGCTGGGGCTTTGTAGCTCTCCCCTGTCACCATCAGCTTCCAGGCAATGCGGGCGATCTTGTTGGCCAGCGCCACGGCAACCAGCTTGGGCGGCTTGCGCTGGAGCAACGCCACCAGCCACGGCGAAGGCGGCGCACTCTGGCCGCGCCGCAACTGCCGGATGACAGCAGTCGCCCCGACCACCAGCACGCTGCGCAGGGCCTCGTCACCGGCCCGCGTGATCACCCCATGCCGCACCTTGCCGGCGGTGGAATGATCCTTCGGGGTCAAGCCAAGCCAGGCGGCAAAGTGGCGGGCCGAGCGAAAGGCCTCGGGTGCAGGCGTCTTCATCACCAACATCGCAGCGCCGATCGGACCCACCCCAGGAATCCTGGCCAAGCGTCGGCTGATCTCATGGGCGCGGTGCCAAGCCATGAGGCGATCTTCAATCTCCTCCAATCGGGCCTGCAGCTGCGCATACTCCGTGGCCTGCATCGCAAACAGCTCCCGGGCGAGAGCCGGCAAGGTCTCCTCGGTTTTGACCCGCTCCAGCAGAGGCTCGATCCGGCACAGCCCCTTAGGGGCAATGAGCCCGAACTCCGCCGCATAGCCGCGGATCACGTTGACCAGCTGGGTGCGCTGCCGGATCAAGCGATCGCGCACGCCCACCAGCATCAAGGCCGCCTGCTGGTCGGCTGTTTTGACCGGCACGAAGCGCATGGTGGGCCGGCTCATCGCCTCGCAGATCGCCTCGGCATCAGCCGCATCGTTCTTGCCACGCTTGACGTACGGCTTGGCCAATTGCGGCGCGATCAGCTTCACCTGGTGCCCTAACGACTGCAGAAGGCGCGCCCAATGGTGCGAGCCCCCACAGGCTTCAAGGGCAACTACGGTGGGCGGAAGCTTGCCAAAGAAGGTGATCAGATCCTGGCGCCGCAGCTTCTTGCGCAGCACCGGCTCCTCGGCGGCATTCACGCCGTGCAGTTGGAAGACGTGCTTTGACGTATCCATTCCGATGCGGATAATCTGGTCCATGGACGGTCTCCTGTGACTGAGATCTGCAACGACCTCATTCTGGCACAGCGATGCCGTAAGGGGGCCGTCCACTCCAACAGCAGCAAACCGCCGCCGTGCTTGCCGCGCGAGACGAGCCCATCTTCGCCTTTGCGGCGGACAAGCTGCTCGATCTCGCCGCCAGAATCTCCCAGACGAAGTCCCCTGCCATCCCCATCGATCTCACCGACGACGCCTTTGCTTACGTCTTCGGAGGAGCAAGCAATTTCCTGACAGACGCGTTGGAATTCGTCACCGACCCGTGGCACCCGAAGAGCTTGATCGAGCTCGCCGTGGCAAACCATGAGACTCTTCCGACAATCCAGGAGCAAGTGCTGGATGCTCTGCCGAAGAAACTCGGCTTCCACGTCAACTTTGATGATTTCACCTTCTAGTGACCACCCCGGCATGGCGGCACTCTTTGCGGCCATGCCGAACAGGGGATGCTGTTCAAATCACGCCGACTACTTTGGCATCCAGCACCTTCGCCGCATCGCGAGGATCGAGCTTGACCTGCAGGCCTCTCTGGCCGCCGTTCATGAACACTTGCGCGTGCTCGAAGGCCGACTGCTCCAGCACGGTCGGGACGCGCTTCTTCTGGCCGAAAGGGCTGATGCCGCCGACGTGGTAGCCGGTGATGCGCTCGGCGTCCGTGGGCTTCATCATCTGGGCCGCCTTGCCGCCGAGAGCGGCGGCAAGCTTCTTCAGGTTCACTTCCTGATCCGAGGGCAGGATCACGCAGGCGGGCTTGTTATCCACCAGCACCATCAGGGTCTTGAGCACGCTTGCGGGATCGGCCCCCATGGCCTCGGCCGCCTGCAGGCCGATGCGGTCCGCATTCGGATCGTACTCGTAGGCGTGAAACGTGAAGGAAACGCCCGCCTGCTGCAGGGCTAACGTCGCGCGGGTGGTCTTGGACATGGCCGGGTCGTTTAGGGCCGATCAGTGATCGTGCTTGTGCCCATGGTGGTTATGACCGCCGCATCCGCAGCCGGGACCGTGCTCATGATGATGCGCATGGTCATGGTGATGATGGTCGTGATCATGCTTGTGGTCATGCCCATGATCGTGCCCATGGTCATGATGCTCATGGCTGTGGGCATGAGAATGAGCGTGGCTGTGGCTCTCGGCATGGCTATGGCCGTGACCATGATGGTGGTGATGCCCATGGTCGTGGTCGCAGACATGGATGCTGCGCTCCGGCCTGAAGGGACGCTCGACCGGGGTCGCCGTGCAGCCCTGTCCGCGCACGAGTTCGGCCACGGCCGGATCGTTCTCGACATAGAGAGCGTCCGCCGTGACCTCGACCAGGCCATGGCTGCTGCCGAGATGCCAGGCGAGGCGCGTGAGGCGTAAGGGGTTCTCGGCCTTCACCTCCAGCAGGGGCTCGGCGGCAGCCTTCACTTGGACGAGATACCCATCCTCGAGCCGCAGGGCATCGCCGTCATTGACGGTGGTTTCCATGTCGAGATCGAGCAGGATCTCCGTCCCGCCTTCGGCCCTCAGCTTCCCCTGGCGGCGGTTGCGCGCCTCGTGGTCGAGGGTGATCGTGTCGACGACGCGGTCGGCCTTCACGGCGGGTTTGCGGACGATGGTGGTGACGCGGGGCATGGGTGTGTCTCAGGTAGATGTCGGGTGAGGCTCAGATAGGAAGCGCAGCCGGATATTAATAGGCGATCTTGTCGTCCTTGTCCGCCCAGGCGTCGAATACCGCCCTCGCCTCCAGGCTCGGCAGGTGATCCATGGGGAGGATGCGCTCGGCGTGGGGTTTTGGAATCTCGTCATAGATCAGGCTGTCGTCGAAGCCGATATCGGCCGCATCCTGCCGGGTATTGGCGAAGACGATCCGGCTCACCCGCGCCCAATAGGCCGAGGCGAGGCACATGGGGCAAGGCTCGCAGCTCGTATAGAGCGTGGCGCCCTCCAGCGAGAAATCGCCAACCGCTTCGCAGGCGCGGCGGATCGCCGTGACCTCGGCATGGGCTGTCGGATCGTTGGAGGAGGTCACCTGATTCCAGCCCTCGGCCAGAACCTTCCCCTCGCGCACGATCAGGGCGCCGAACGGGCCTCCGGCTCCCCTGTCCATGTGCTCGCGGGACAATTCGATGGCACGCGCCAGATAAAGCTGATCGTCGGTCTTCATGGTGCTCATGGAGCTTATGTATCGTTTGAGGCGGCAGGTGGCGAGAGATTTCCTTAGTATCATTCCCGGCCGGAGCGCAGCGGAGGGGAAGGGAATCCATAGCGCCGAGTCTGTCAGTGGATCCCCTTCCCGGCCCTGCGGGCCGCCGGGGATGACAAAGGGGATCAGCCTTGCTTGACCCTCTCCCGAACCTGCAGCAGCTGCGCCGTCACGGAGGCGGCGATCACGGCCGGGTCCTTGTCCGCGATGCCGGGGAGCCCGATGGGGCAGACGAGGGAGTGGATTTTCTCCTCGGGCAAACCCAGCTCCCGGAAACGCTTCTCGAAGCGCGCCCGTTTCGTGGCGCTGCCGATGAGGCCGACATAGGGGAAGTCCCGCTTCAGGGCCGCTGCCGTGATCGCCATGTCGAGGGGGTGGTCATGAGTCATGACCAGGACGAGGGAGTTGGGGACAGCCTCGGCGATCTCGGCCTCGGGGTCGCGCATACGGACCGCCTTTACATTCGCCGGAATGTGGGAGGGGAAAGCGTTCTCCCGGTCGTCGAGCCAGCGCACCGCAAAGGGGAGCGGCGCGAGCGACAAAACGAGCGCGCGGCCGACATGACCGGCACCGAAGACGAGAACGGGCATGCGGACCTCGCCATGGGTCTCGCGCCAGCCGGTCCAATCATCGTCGCCCACGGCGGAGGCGAATTCGCGCTTCACACGGCCGTCCTCCATCCGGCATTCGACCTCAAACAGGCCTCCCTCGGCTTCAGCCTCCACGAGCGGCGCGAGATCGTCCATGTCCTGTCTATCAAAAGTCTCGATAAGGATTTTCACCCGGCCGCCGCAGCATTGACCGAGATCGGGCCCGAGTGCCTGATCGACGATCCGTGCCGGGCCGCGTCCTGAACCGAGCATCTCGCGGGCGATGTCGAGCATGCGGAATTCTAGCTGCCCACCACCGATGGTGCCGTGAAACGCCCCATCGGGCCGCACGACCATATGCGCGCCGACCTCCCGGGGTGCGGAGCCTTTCACATCATGCACAGTGATGAGGGCGGCGGCTCCGTGCCGCGTCACGAAATCGGTGAGCTGGCGCCAAACCCTCACCCCATTGGCCTCCCCCGAAGCGCCTCGCAGGCGCGCAGGATCGCCTCCGGCGTTGCGGGTGCATTCAGCGGCACGGGCTTTGACGGATCGAGCGCATGGATCGCGTCCGCCAGCGCGCAGAACACGCTGTTCGCCAGCATGAGCGGCGGCTCGCCCACAGCCTTGGAGCGGTAGACCGTCTCCTCGCGATTCTCGTTGGGATAGAGCGCCACGTTGAAATCGGCCGGCACGTCGGAGGCGACCGGGATCTTATAGGTGGAAGGCGCGTGCGTGAGCAGATGCCCTTCCTTGCTGAAGACCAGCTCCTCCGTCGTGAGCCAGCCCATGCCCTGCACGAAACCGCCTTCGATCTGGCCGATATCGATGGCCGGATTGAGCGAGCGGCCCACATCGTGGAGGATGTCGGTGCGCAGCAGGCGGTTCTCGCCGGTCAGCGTATCGACGATCACTTCCGAGCAGGCCGCGCCATAGGCGAAATAGAAGAAAGGCCGCCCGGTCCCCTTCGCCCGGTCCCAGGTGATTTTCGGCGTCTTGTAGTGACCTGCCTCCGAGAGCGCGACGCGGGCAAGGATGCATTTCTTGACCAGCTCGTCGAAAGCGAGGCTCTCGTTGCCGATGAAAACCCGGTCGTCGCGGAATTCGATCTGCTCCTCCGGGACTTTATAGGCCTCGGCCGCATAGGCGATCATGCGCTTCTTGATCGCGCCGGCCGCGATGCGCGCCGCCATGCCGTTGAGATCCGAGCCGGAGGACGCTGCGGTCGGCGAGGTGTTCGGCACCTTCGCGGTCGTCGTCGCCGTGATGCGCACCCGCTCCATGGCGATACCGAATTCCTCGGCCACCACCTGCGCCACCTTGATGTAGAGCCCCTGCCCCATCTCGGTGCCACCGTGGTTCAGATGCACGGAGCCGTCCTGATACACATGCACCAGCGCGCCGGCCTGGTTCATGTGGGTGAGCGTGAAGCTGATGCCGAATTTCACAGGCGTCAGCGCGATACCGCGCTTCATGATCGGCGAGGAGGCGTTGAACGCCACGATTTCTTCGCGGCGCGTGCGATAGTTCGAAGTCTGCTCAAGCGTGCGCACGAGACTGAGGAGCGTATCCGTCTCCTCCACCTCCATGCCATAGGGCGTGACGTTCTCAGCCTCCCGATAGAAATTGGCGTAGCGCACATCGAGCGGATCGCGCCCCGTCGCCCAGGCGATCTGGTCCATCACATGCTCGATGGCGAGCATGCCCTGCGGGCCGCCGAAGCCGCGGAAGGCAGTGTTCGAGACCGTGTTGGTCTTCAGCCGCTTCGACGCGATGTGGACGGCCGGCATCCAATAGGCGTTGTCGGCGTGGAACATGGCCCGATCAACGACACCGCTGGAAAGATCTGCCGAATAGCCGCAGCGGGCCAGCAGATCGACCGCATAGCCCTGGATGCGTCCGTCGCCGTCGAAGCCGACCTTCCAGTCGCAGCGGAAATCGTGGCGCTTGCCGGTGAGGACGAAGTCGTCGTCGCGATCAAGACGCAACTTGCACGGCCTTCCCGTCACACGCGCGGCGAGGGCTGCCGTGACGGCCCATTGCGTTGCTTGGCTTTCCTTGCCACCGAAGCCGCCGCCCATGCGGCGCGTCTCGCAGGTCACATAGGCATCGGGAATGTCGAGCACGCGGGCCACCACATGCTGCACCTCTGTGGGGTGCTGGGTGGAGGAATAGACATGGATGTCGCCATCCTCGCCCGGAATCGCGAGGGCGATCTGGCCTTCGAGATAGAAGTGCTCCTGCCCGCCGACACGAAACTGGCCTTCCAGTTTCTGCGGCGCCCGCGCAATCACCGCATCAGGATCGCCGCGGCCGTAAGCGTAATCCGGCAGCACGGTTTCGCCACGCTCCAGCGCATCCTCGACCGTGATGCTCGGCGCTTCGGATTCGATCTCCACCACCGCCTTTTTGATGGCGCGACGTGCTATATCCCGGTTCGTCGCAACGACGGCGAAAAGGGCCTGACCCAGGAAACTGATCTCTTTATCGACGAAAAGCGGATCGTCGCCGAAGGCAGGCGACACGTCGTTCTTGCCGGGAATGTCGGCCGTAGTGAGAACCGCCACGACGCCGGGCACGGCTCGTACGGCCGAGACGTCGAGGGACACCAAACGCCCCCGCGCTTTCGGCGATTGTCCAATGGCGATATGCAGCGTGCCCTCGGGCTCGCGGATATCGTCGATATATTGCGCGGAACCCTGAACGTGCTTCACGCCGGAATCGTGCGGCAGGGGCTTGCGGATATGACGGTGCGCTTCCGCATCCATCGTCGGTTTGGCGGGTGCGTTCATGGCCTTACTCCGCCGCATCGAGCGTTTCGCGCTGGCCGACGATCCGCGTGGCTCGTGTCGCGCCCGATGCGGTTTCGCTCAGAGCCTTGAATACGAGATTGCGCGCGACCGTCGAGCGGTACGCCGATGAGGCCCGGTGATCGTCGAGGGGCTGATAGTCGCGCGCGATGGCAGCCATCGCCTCGCCCCAGGACGACGGCTCGTCCAGGGACAGGCCGGTCAGTGCGCGCTCTGTCTCGGCGGCGCGCTTGGGCGTTCCCGCCATGCCGCCAAAGGCGACGCAGGCGTCGGCAATGCGCCGTCCGTCGAGCGTGAACTTGAAAGCGCCAAGCGCCGAGGAGATGTCCTCGTCGAACCGCTTGGAAATCTTGTAGGCGCGAAAGATCTCGTTAGTTTTCAGCTTCGGCACCCTCACCCGACGCACGAACTCACCGGGCAGTCGGTCCTGCTTGCGATAGGCGATGAAGAAGTTTTCGAGCGGCAGGGTGCGAACAGTTTCGCCCTGCCGCAGTTCGAGCTCTGCGCCGAGTGCAATGAAGGCCGGCGCGAGATCGCCGATGGGCGAGCCATTGGCGATGCTGCCGCCGACCGTTCCCGAAGCACGCACCTGAAGCGAGCCGAACCGGCGCATGATCTCGCCGAGATCGGGATCGATCCGTGCAAGAGACGGATAGATCTCCGAATGTGTCACGGTCGCGCCGATGCCGAGAGCATCCGAGGAATCCTCGATCAGATCCAAGCCGGCCACGCGACCAAGCCAGATGATCTTCTCGATCTCCATCATGGCCTTGGTGATCCAAAGCCCCACATCGGTGCAGCCGGCGACGAGCGTGGCGTCCGGGTGCTGCGCGTAAAAAGCCGCGAGCGAGGCTTCGCTCGCGGGCGCGGCGAAGAAGCGGGTCTCGCTGCCGATGAAGATATCGCGTCCGTCGGCAAGGCTCATGAGTCCCTGAGCGGTTTGCTCGTGGCTCGCGGAAAACGCATCGTCAGCTTGCTGGCTGCAGGCCTGAAGGGTGGCATCCACGATCGGCCGGTAGCCGGTACAGCGGCAGAGATTGCCGGCGAGCGCATCGTTGACGCTCTCGCGGCTCAAGGGCCGCTTGCCCTCGTGATAGAGGGTGAACAGGCTCATCACGATGCCTGGCGTGCAGAACCCGCACTGGGAGCCATGAGCTTCCACCATGGCGGACTGAACAGGGTGTAATTCTCCGTTGGCCGCAAGATCCTCGACGGTGACGAGTTCCGCTCCGTCGACCTGGCCTAGCAGCAGGATACAGGCATTGATAGGTTCGTAATGAACGCGTCCGCCCCTCACTCGGCCCAACGCCACGGTGCAGGCGCCGCAATCCCCTTCCGCGCAACCTTCCTTTGTGCCGACGCGACGCTCCTGAAGCCTCAAGTAGTCCAGAAGCGTGGTGCGTGGATGAAAGCCTGAAACCTCGACCGCCTGTCCGTTCCGCCAGAAGCGGATTGTGTCTCGTACCACGATAATCCTCCGCCGGTTACACCCGGCCTTGTTATGGTGAGCCGGGTAGAATGGCGGAGCAAGACTTTTTCGCCAAGGGGATCCTCAACCTGCCCCCAGAGAAGAGGCAGGTCTTTTACGGGCCAAAGGCTCAAGCTTACCAGGTGCCGATATTAGGCATGGACGCCCAGGGCTCCTGGACCGGCTTCGGCTCGCCGCGCTGAAGCAGCTCGATGGAGATGTTGTCCGGGGTTTTCACGAAGGCCATGTAACCATCGCGGGGCGGACGGTTGATGGTGACGCCCGCGTCCATCAGCTTGCGGCAGAACTCGTAGATATCGTCGACCCGGTAGGCGAGATGTCCGAAATTGCGGCCCCCGGCATATTCATTCTCGTCCCAGTTGTGGGTGAGCTCCAGCAGCGGCGCCTTCGAATCCTTGGCCTTCTCCACATCGCGGGGAGCTGCGAGGAAAACGAGGGTATAGCGTCCCTTCTCGTTATCCGTCCGACGGACCTCGACCAGACCGAACTTATTGACGAAGAAATCGAGAGATTCTTCGAGGTTCGCGACACGAACCATGGTGTGGAGATATTCCATAATCAGCCTCTCTATGGGTCACGCTTATGGCATCGGACCCAAAAGTGGGTGCACTTTTGGGATCCATCCGATGCTTCTTCTTCAAACTGGCGCATCGTTGGGCGCGGAAAACCGGAATCCACTTTTCCGCACGATGCGCTGGTGATGGCGTATTTGCCGAGGAGATCAAGGGGTACCTTTTTCTTGTGCCGAAAAAGCCTTGGATTTGCTCAAGATCAGGTGACTTTTAATGAATGCTGCTTCAAGCAGACTGGAAGTCTCTCCCCAAGGCCCTAGCCTCTTATGTAATTAAGTTTCAGAAGAGTATCTGATGCGCACCGACACAAGCCCGATTGTTCGCCTTGAGGATTACCGGCCCAGCGACTTCCTGATCGACAGCGTCGAGCTCGACGTCAAACTGCACCCGACCGAGACCCGGGTCACCGCCACCCTCGTCATGAGACCTAATCCAGAGGGGCGCTCGGACGCCCCCCTTGTTCTCGACGGCGACGAACTGAACCTGAAGGGTGTGGTCCTGAATGGACGAATCCTGACCGATGAAGAGTTCGAAGCCTCTCCGCAATCGCTCACGATTGCGCAAGCCCCCCGCCAGCCCTTCACCCTGACCATCGAGACTGAGATAAACCCGACGGCCAACACGAAGCTCATGGGCCTTTATCGGTCGAGCAGCAATTATTGCACGCAATGCGAGGCCGAGGGCTTCCGGCGCATCACCTATTTCCTCGACCGGCCCGACGTGATGGCCGTCTACACGACCCGCATCGAGGCGGATCGCGACGACGTTCCGGTTCTTCTCGGCAATGGCAATCCCGTGGAAAGCGGGCCTGTCGATGGAACCAGCAAGCATTATGCCGTCTGGCACGATCCGCACCCGAAGCCGTCCTATCTTTTCGCTTTGGTGGGAGGGAGACTCGGCCGGATCTCCAAAACCTTCACGACCATGAGCGGACGCGAGGTGGAGCTTGCGATCTACGTGGAGCCCGGCAAGGAGGACCGCGCAGATTATGCCCTCGACGCGCTCGAACGCTCCATGCGCTGGGACGAGAAGGTCTTCGGCTGCGAATACGATCTCGACGTGTTCAATATCGTCGCTGTGTCCGACTTCAACATGGGCGCGATGGAGAACAAGGGTCTCAACATCTTCAACGACAAGTATGTCCTGGCCAGCCCTGAGACCGCGACGGATATGGACTACGCCCATATCGAAGCGATCATCGCGCACGAGTATTTCCACAACTGGACCGGCAACCGCGTCACCTGCCGCGACTGGTTTCAGCTCTGCCTAAAGGAGGGGCTGACGGTCTTCCGCGACCAGGAATTCTCGTCGGACGAACGCTCCCGCCCCGTGCATCGCATTGCCGAGGTGAAAACTTTAAGGGCGCGGCAGTTCCTGGAGGATTCGAGTCCCCTCGCCCATCCGGTGCGTCCGAGCCAATATCGTGAGATCAACAACTTCTATACCGCGACGGTCTATGAAAAGGGCGCGGAGATCGTCCGCATGCTCAAGACGATCATCGGCGAAGAAGATTTCCGACGCGGCATGGATCTCTATTTCGAGCGCTGCGACGGCACCGCCGCCACGGTCGAGGATTTCCTGAACGCCTTCGCCGACGTGACGGGCCGGGACCTGTCCCACTTCGCCCGCTGGTACGAGCAATCGGGGACGCCACGGGTGAAGGTGAAGGGGCAATACGACCCGGAGGCGCAGACCTACCGCCTCGATCTCGCGCAGAGCACGCCCCCGACGCCCGGCCAGACGAAGAAGGAAGCGATGGCGATTCCCGTGGCGCTCGGTCTGGTGACGCATGACGGATCACCGGCGACTGCAGCTTGCGACCGCGTGGACCTGCGCGGTGTCTTCCTGTTCGACAAGCCTGAGGCCACCATCACCTTCACGGGTGTGACGTCCCTGCCTGTCCCTTCGCTCTTCAGAGGGTTCTCGGCTCCGGTCAAGGTATCGCTCGATCTGCCGAATGAGGAACTGCTGGTCCTCCTCCGGCACGACACCGATGCCTTCAATCGCTGGCAGGCGGCTCAGACCGTTGCCATGCGTCTGCTGGCTTCTCTCTCGACGGGCATTCAAGTCACCGACGAGGAAATCAATGCCTTCTCCGGAGCGCTCTGCTCCTTCATGGACAGGGATGCCCTGGACGATCCGGCCTTCGCGGCGCTTGTCGTCACGCTTCCGAGCGAGGCGGATATTGCGCAGGAGATCGGGCAGAATGTGAATCCCGACGCCATCCATGGCGCTCGTTCGGAGATGCGTCGCCGCATCGGTCAAAGCTGCGCCACGCATCTGCACCGCTTCTACGATTCCCTGTCCGCTGCAAGGGCTTACAGTCCGGATGCGGCAAGCGCCGGACGCCGATCCTTGCGCAATGCATCCCTCGACCTTCTCTCTGCATCCGACCCCTGCGTGGGCGAGGCACTCGCCGTGAGGCAGCTTGAATCGGCGAGCAACATGACCGATCGCCTTGCAGCACTGAGCGTTCTGACGACCTTGCCCGGCGCAGTCCGCGAAGAGGCCATCGCCCGGTTCGGGGACCGCTACCGCAACGAGCCCCTGGTCCTCGACAAGTGGTTCACGCTGCAGGCAGCCATTCCGGAGGACGGCACCTTGGAGCGCGTCAAGGGTTTGATGCAGCATCCGGCTTTCTCCATCGCCAATCCCAATCGCGTGCGCTCGCTCATCGGAAGCTTTGCCATGCTGAACCAGGTTCAGTTCAATCGTGCGGACGGAGCAGGCTACCGCTTCCTGGCCTCCATCGTTTTACGCGCGGACGAGTTGAATCCGCAGCTCGCGGCCCGTCTTCTGACCGCGTTCAGCACGTGGCGCATGATGGAAAGCGCCCGCCGGTCGCATGCGGAAGAGGCCCTTCGTTCCATCGCCCAAAAGCCCAACCTTTCCCGCGATGTAGGAGACATCGTGAGCCGCTCCCTCGAGGAGAGCCAGGGGAAATAACCTATTCAAATGAATAGGTTACCGAGTTGTCCAAGATTTCCCCAAGGGAATGCAAAATGGGAAATTTTTTATTAACCTTCGGGTTCTACTAACTAGACAAATCACCCGCTCAAGATTCTATTGTTAGTGATTCGGAGAGATGCGGCACGTCCTCCGAAACAGGACGTAAATGGTTCCGGAGGAAACATCGCATGGCGGGGGCGGTGACCGCATGCGTACCCGCACGCGCGGGTACGATTCTAGGGGTGACGCGATCGGACGCAAATCCGGCCTATCGTCGGCTTGAGCAATATGAGCCTCTGCTGAGGCTCGCAGTCCCTGCCCTCCTCGTTCTTTTCCTCGTCACGCTGGCCGGCAGCGCCTGGATCCAGATCCGCGACGGCCGCAAGGACACGCTTTTCGACGCCATCAACGACATCGATATCATCGCATCGCTCTCGGCCGCGAAGCTCGGCACCGCGCGGGCACCCGCCGACCGCATGCAGGCCGCAGCTCAGCTTGAGCGTCTGGCGAAGGACATGCCGCCGAGCGCCCTGACGCAGAACCGCTCCCTCATGCTGGTCGACCAAGCTGGTGCGATCCTCGCGGTCCATCCGCCGATGGAAGACGCACCGGCGAAGCTCACGGATATCCTGGGCGAAGCGCAGCCCCTGATGCTGTTCGCGGACCGTGCCGGCGTCATGACGATCAAGCTTCCCGGCGGCTCCGAGGGCATGGCGACGGTCCGTGCGCTCCACGCCTCCTCCGGCCAGATCGCGCTCGTGCAGCCGATGCCGCACATTCTGTCCGGGTGGTGGACGCGCACCATCGGCCATGTCTCGCTGCTCGGCGCCACGATCATGGTTCTGCTCGGCATCGGCGTGGCCTATGTGATGCAGGCCAACCGCGCCCGCGCGGCCGACGAGGTCTGCGAGAAGGTGCGCGACAGGATCGACTCCGCGCTCAATCGCGGACGCTGCGGATTGTGGGACTGGGATATCGGCCGCGGCCGCATCTACTGGTCCGACTCGATGTACGAACTCCTGGGCTACGAGCGCCAGGACGAGTTCCTCTCCTTCGGCGAAGTGAACACCATGATCCATCCCGAGGATCAGGATCTCTTCACCCTCGCCGAGCAGCTCGCCTCCGCCAGCACCTCGCTCGTCGATTACGAGTTCCGCATCCGCAGCATCTCGGGCGATTGGGTGTGGCTGCGCGCCCGCGCCGAGCTGATGAACGATCCGGACGACGCCGCAAGCCACCTCGTCGGCATTGCCGTCGACGTGACCGAGCAGCGCGGCCTGGAAGAGAAGACCGCGAAGGCCGATGCGCGCCTGCACGATGCCATCGAGGCGATCTCCGAGGCTTTCGTGCTGTGGGACGCCAACAACAACCTCGTGCTCTGCAATTCGAAGTTCCAGAAACTGCACGAACTACCTGCCGACGCGCAGCTCCAGGGCAAGTCCTATGCGGACGTGATGGCGCTCGGCCGGCCGCCGGAGGTGCAGCATCAGTTCCTGCGCCGGGAGCAGCAGGATGTGGGCGCACGCACCTTCGAGGCGCGCCTCCAGGACGGCCGCTGGCTGCAGATCAACGAGCGCCGCACCAAGGACGGCGGCTACGTGTCGGTCGGCACGGACATCACCGCGCTCAAGCGCCACGAGCACCGCCTCGTCGAATCCGAGAAGGAGCTGATCGCGACCGTTCTCGACCTCAAGCAATCGCGCCAGAAGCTCGAAGCGCAGACGCATCAGCTCGCCGATCTCGCCGAGCGCTATCTCGACCAGAAGGCTCAGGCCGAAAGCGCCAACCGCGCCAAGTCCGAGTTCCTCGCGAATATGAGCCACGAGCTGCGCACGCCGCTCAACGCCATCATCGGTTTTGCGGAAGTGATGCAGAGCGGCATCTTCGGATCGCTCGGATCCGACAAGTACGAGGAATACTGCTCCGACATCCGCTCGAGCGGCGAATATCTTCTGTCGGTGATCAACGACATTCTCGACATGTCGCGCATCGAGGCCGGCCGTACGACGCTCACCAAGCAGCCGATCGAAGTCCACGCCTCGATCCAGCGCGCCCTCAAGCTGGTGGGCGAGCAGACCAAGGCCAAGAACCTCTCCGTCACCGTCGACGTGAACCCCGAGGACATCATCGTGCCGGCGGACGAGCGCGCGCTGCACCAGATCCTCGTGAACCTGCTCCAGAACGCGACGAAATTCACGAGCGACGGCGGCTGCATCACGGTGCGCACGCGCCAGGCCGGCAATGCCGTCAACATCTATGTGGAAGACGACGGCATCGGCATTCCCGATCACGCCCTGCACAAGCTCGGCCAGCCCTTCGAACAGGTCGAGACCGAGTTCTCGAAGAGCTACAAGGGTTCCGGCCTCGGCCTCGCCATTGCCCGCTCGCTTGCCGAACTGCATGGCGGCTCACTCCGCATCAGAAGCCAGGAAGGCCTCGGCACCATCGTGCTGGTCCACCTGCCGCTGACGGAGGCCACCAACGCGGATATCGCGCTCGCGGATGCAGCCGCCTAAAAGCCCTGCATCGTCGGGGACGATCTCACGCCATCAAAAAGCCGGCGCGTGTGGCGCCGGCTTTGGCTTGTGTGTCCGCTCCGATGCCTGCGCTCAGATCAGCAGGAATGAGTTGGCGGTCAGGGCCAGGTTCTTGGCCAGGGTGGCGAACTGCACCTGCGCCACGCCGCCGACGCCGTCGGCATCGTAGGACAGCGCGCCGGTGACGCTGTTGTAGACCAGCCGGTGCGCCGTGCTCGTCGCCGCCGCCCCGGTGGTGAAGGCGCCCGGCGCCACATAGGCCAGGACCGACGGCACTGCGCTGCCGCTGCTGGGGCCGAACGCCGTGAACACGCTGCGCGCCAGCACCAGGGAGTCCTGGCCGACCGCAAAGTCGGTCACGGTGTCGACGTTGCCCGCGCCCAACGCCGCATCGAAGCGGAACCAGTCCGCCCCGCCGCCACCGACGAGCTGATCCGAACCCAACCCACCCGCAAGCTGGTCGCTGCCCTCGCCGCCCTCGAGCGCATCGCCGCCGGTGCCGCCCTGCAGTGTGTCGTGGCCGCCCAGGCCCAGGATCGCGTTGCCGGTCGCATCCGCCACCAGATAGTCGCCGTGCTGCGAGCCCTGCAGGCCGCGGATGTCGAGATAGACATCGCCCGCCGCCTCGCCGGTGTTGGCCCAGCGGTTGGCCAGGTTGGCGGTCACGCCGGATGTGGCGTTGGCATAGGAGGCCCAGTCCGAGCCGGCGCCGCCGACCAGCACGTCGGCGCCGAGGTTGCTCTGCAGGATGTCGTCGCCGTCGCCACCGTCGAGATGGCTGTTGCCGGCCCAGGCCGACAGGATGTCGTTGCCGCCGAGCCCCGACAGCGCGCTGCCGGCCCCACTCCGGTCGCCGGTCAGGCGGTCGGCATGCTGCGAGCCCTGCAGGCCGCGGATGGCGATGTAGATGTCGCCATGCGCCTCGCCGGCATTGGCGGCGCTGGCCGCCAGGTTGGCGACCACGCCGGATGTGGCATTGGCGTACGAGGCCCAGTTGAAGCCGGCGCCGCCCTCGAGCGTGTCGGCGCCACCCCCGCCCTGCAGGATGTCGTCGCCGCCGATCCCCTTGAGCCAGTTCGCCCCGGCATCGCCGGCGAGCACGTCGCAGCCGTGGCTGCCCTCGAGGTTCTCGACATTGTCGTAGGTGTCGCCGACCGCGGCGGCGCCGCCACCGCTCAGGCTGCCGAAGCCGCCGCGGCCGTCGGCCAGGCTGGCATTCACACCCTGGATCGCATCGGCATACGACGCCCAGTCGATGCCGTAGCTGCCGATCAGATGATCCGCGCCACCGCCGCCGAGCAGGGTGTCATCGCCCACCCCGCCGTCGAGCGTGTCGGCGCCGACTCCTCCGCGCAGGAGATCGTCGGAGCCCTGGCCGCAGAGCATGTTGTTTTGAGCATCGCCGGTCAGGATGTCGGCGTAGGCGGTGCCGGACACGTTCTCGATACCGTGATAAGTATCGCCTGCCGCCTCCCAAGTGTTGAAGGCGGTGTTGTCCAGGTTCACCGTCACGCCCTGGCCGTTGAGGCCGGTATAAGCCGCCGTGTCGCCCGTGCCGTCGCCGCCGATCAGCAGATCCGCCCCCGCACCACCATTGAGGATGTCATCGCCATCGCCGCCCACAAGGATATCGTCACTCACCCCTCCCGCAAGAGTGTCGTTACCGCCCCCGCTGCTCAACACACCATCTGCGGTCAGCAGATCGGCCGCGCTCGTTCCAAGGGTTGCAAAAACAAAGAATGTTTTATCGCCGATAGAAACCTGCAGCAGAGCTTGATCTTCGCTGCTTTCGCTCTCGGCGCGATCTGGAAATTGCTTTTCCGATCCCTCCCCATAGCGCTCCCTCATAAAGTTCTGAAAATCCTTCAACCGCCGCTCGGCAGAAATTCTTTCGTGATGGGATGTCGTACCGTCGGGATATGTCCGATAAGTTATCATATCCCCCTTGGTATCGAGATAAGAAACTACGTTATATTCAGATCCGAAATCTATTGTATGGACAGTCCTTATATTTCCGTTTTCAGTTGGCTGATCGGTCACAACAGATGTGCTTGTAAGTCTATTACTGCTCCCAACTTGTTGAAATCTTTCTATAATAGTTGAATTCCCACCACGATTTAAAGTTACTGTCGTAAGACCACCCTCAGTTGACGTTGTAATCGTTGTTGTCTTACCCCACTCATTTGGATGCGTTTGACTTGTCAGGCTCCCATCCGGATTCTGGTAAGTTCTGGTCGTACTGCCATCGGAATTTTCTTTTACGCCAACGAGGTTGCTCACATTACCTGTGCTTACGCTTCCATTGGTATTGATCCTCGTGACACCGCCGCCACTCGTGCCGCCATTGACAGCGCCACCGTATCCGACCGACCCACCATAGCGCCCTGTATGCAGGAGATATTCCTCCTCAAGAACCGAAAGCTGCCTATCCGCCATATCAAACCGCCCCCAACGTCAATTTTGCACGTTTGTAGTTCGCCCACGCGCACCGCATTCCGAGCAGATTTCCGGGAGGTAGAGAACTCTCGGGATATGTAGGATTGAAGGATTCTTTATCCCCTAAGTCCTTCAATAATAACGAAAAGTTTTACCTTCCCGTGGGGGAGCGCAACCCGTGATGCGTCTCTTCCGAGACGGCAATTTACACGGGGGCCGACATCAAGGTTCTCACTTGACCATTGTCGCGGAGATCGCTGTCACGCGGCGG
Organism: Microvirga sp. VF16; assembly: GCF_016864375.1. Lineage (GTDB taxonomy): Bacteria > Pseudomonadota > Alphaproteobacteria > Rhizobiales > Beijerinckiaceae > Microvirga. The sequence continues at coordinate 3,857,512 of NZ_CP069354.1, forward strand.
TACGTCTCCTGAAGCCGCTCCCGCAGCACTTGTGCGCTCGGCAGCCCTGCGACCGTCGCGAGACGCTTGAGGATCACGGGCGGCATCATCTCAGTGTCGAACTTGCCTTCGATGGTCAGGGGTTGCCATTGAAAGACATCGTTGAAGAGCCTGTGCGCCTCCGTGAGCGTTCGCGTTTCAACCTCGCTCAGGCCGCTGAAGGAAAACACCGGCACCGAGATTGCGCTCGCGGATGCAGCCGCCTAAAAGCCCTGCATCGTCGGGGACGATCTCACGCCATCAAAAGCCGGCGCGTGTGGCGCCGGCTTTGGCTTTCTTATCCGCTCTGGGTCGCTCATCGCTGCCGCGAACTGCGCCTGCGATCGGCGCTCAGATCAGCAGGAATGAGTGGGCGGTCAGGGCGAGGTTCTTGGCCAGGGTGGCGAACTGCACCTGCGCCACGCCGCCGACCCCGTCGGCGTCGTAGGACAGCGCGCCGGTGGCGCCGTTGTAGACCAGCCGGTGCGCCGAGCTGCTCGCCGCAGCCCCGATGGTGAAGGCCGAGGCCGACACCGTCAGCGACGGCATCCAGCCGCCGGAGAAGGCCGTGAACACGCCGCGCGACAACACGATCAGGTCCTGGCCCGCCGTGAAGTCGGTGATCGTGTCGATGTTGCCGCCGCCCAGCGCCGTGTCGAAGCGGAAGTTGTCCCCCCCCGCCCCGCCCGTGAGCTGATCGGCGCCGGCCCCGCCAGAAAGCCGGTCGCTGCCGTTGCCGCCGAGCAGGATGTCGTTGGCGCCGTTGCCGGAGAGCGTGTCGTCGCCGTCGCCGCCATCGAGATGATCGCCGCCGGCCTGGCCCAACAGGGAGTCGTTGCCGCCGAGCCCTGAGAGCGCGTTGCCGAGCGTGGTGGCATCGCCGGCCAGCACGTCGTTGTGGTTCGAGCCCTGCAGGCCGCGGATGCCGATGTAGACGTCGCCCGCCGCCTCGCCGGTGTTGAGCGACCTGTAGCTCAGGCTCGCCGTCACGCCCGCCGTGGCACCGGCATAGGAGGCCCAGTTGAAGCCCTCGCCGCCGTCCAGCGTGTCGGCGCCGCCCCCGCCCTGCAGGATGTCGTCGCCTCCCAGGCCGCGCAGGTGATTGGCACCGGCATGGCCGGCGAGCACGTCGCCGCCGTTGGATCCCTCGACGTTCTCGACCCCGTCATAGGTGTCGCCCGCGGCCTCGGCGCCGCCATTGAGGCTGCCGTGGTAGCCGCGCCCGTCCGCCAGGCTCACATTCACCCCCCGGATCGCATCGGCATAGGACACCCAATCGGTGCCGTAGCTGCCGATGAGATGATCCGCGCCGGTACCGCCATACAGGGTGTCGTCGCCCAAGCCGCCGTCGAGAGTGTCGTTGCCGTCGCGGCCCTGCAGCACGTCGTTGCCGCCGAGCCCTGAGAGCGCATTGCCGGCGCCGTCGCCGGCGAGCTGATCGCCATGGTTCGAGCCTTCCAGCGCCTCGATGCCGACGTAAGCGTCGCCTCCCGCCTCACCGGTGTTGAGCGCCCGGTTGGCGAGATCCGCCCGCACGCCGGAGGTGGCTTCTGCATAGGACGCCCAGTCGAAGCCCTCGCCGCCGTCGAGCGTGTCGGCGCCGAGCCCGCCGCGCAGGATGTCGTCCGAGCCCAGGCCGGACAGGACGTTGTTCTTGGCATCGCCGACCAGGGTGTCGGTCAGCTTGGTGCCGGACACGTTCTCGATGCCGTCATAGGTGTCGCCGGCGGCCTCGCCCGTGTTCAGGTGCGGCTTGGCCAGATGCACCGTCACGCCGGTGCCATCGACGCTGTAGGCCGCCCAATCGATCCCGAAGCTGCCGACAAGGTGATCCGCCCCGATGCCGCCATAGAGGGTGTCGTCGCCTAAGCCGCCGTCGAGACGGTCCTGGCCGCCCAGCCCGATGAGCACATCGTTGCCGTCGCGGCCCTGCAGGTCGTTCGTGCCTTTGTCGCCGGCAAGCTCGTCCTTGAAGCGCGAGCCGATGAGGCCCTCGATGGAGGCATAGACATCGCCCGCTGCCTCGCCTTCATTGTGATGATTGAGGGTCAGCTTTGCCGTCACGCCGGCAGCGGCGTTCTCATAGCTTGCGTAGTCGATGCCCTCGCCGCCCACGAGCTGATCACTGCCTTCGCCGCCTTCCAGGAGGTCATCGCCGGCCCCGCCCTGCAGGACATTGTGCAAAGCATTGCCGACCAGGCGGTCATCATAGGCCGAGCCGGTCAAGCCTTCGATGCTGCTGTAGCGGTCGCCCGCCGCCTCGCCCGTGTTCTCGGCTGCGTTCGATAGGTTCGCGACGACACCGGCAGAAGATTGCGCATAGTTGGCGAGGTCGAAACCCTCGCCGCCATCAAGGATATCAGCGCCGAGACCGCCGGTTAGGATGTCATGACCGAGCCCGCCCACCAGCAAATCATTGTCAGAGCCGCCCATGAGGATGTCGGCCCTGTCGCCACCAGTGAGAGTATCATCGCCCTCGAAACCCGATAGACCTCCATTTCCGACCAAGTGGTCAGCTTTGGCAGTCCCTCGCAGAATTTCCACAAAGTACGCCTTCCCACCGACGGCGAACTGTGCGACTTCGTGGACGGGCTGAGGATTCTCCGGAGTTTCAGGCCTTGGGACGAACGTAGAGTCACCCCAGTCAGTGTCCTGCTCGATCTCTCTGGGATCTCTGGGAGGACCTAAGAGGAATCCGGCGATGACTAGACCGATTGGAACGACGGCCAAGCTGGCACCGCTGCCAACGATGCCAGCGGTGGAGAGTTCGACGCTATAGGTCAGCCCGGCGCTATAGGTCGTGACGCCGGCTACACCGGAGCTAGCCAAAGCAGCCGCAGCATCAAAAACAACAAAATTCACAATGGGTATTGCGGCTATCACACCTGCGAACTCCCAAGAATCAAAAGTAAGGACGGCCGTCCCTGCAGTGCCCGAACCGCCGGTGCCACCTGTGCCGGTCCCGCTTGAAGCAGGCGGCGTGGTAGGAGTTGAAGTATTGGAACTCGAGCCCGGTGCGGGGGCGGATGTGCCCCCGCCGACTGGTGTGCTTCCTGTTTGTGAGGTGGGTGACGAACCCGGTCCAATGAAGGTCCCGTTGCCGTACCAACATGACAGAGTTCCACCATTTGCTATTTCGTGCAGATAACAGAGATAATCCATCGTTGCCATAATTGAGCCCCCCTCAATGAGCCCTCACCGTGGCGCGGCCGTAAAAGAACCTCTCGCCCAGTAACTCAAGGTCCATTTGTCGGATACTGAGGGCAGGAGTCTACCCCTTAATCATATAGCCATAGCTGTATAACTTATTGAAAATTATGTCGAAAAATCATTCTAAGTTGCATGCTGCAACGGAAGGTGATCAGTACAGGTAGCACTACAATTCTGGCATCAAACCTTGTCGTACGCCTCGCGCACATACCTGCGCGTTTCATCCAGATACTCCAGCAAAACCTTCGCGCTCGGCAGCCCCGCCACTGTCGCGAGGCGCTTGAGGATCACGGGCAGCACCGCTTCGGCGTCGAACTTGCCTTCAATCGTCAGGCGCTGCCATTGGAAGACATCGTTGAGGAGCTTGTGCGCATCGATGAGTGTCCTTGCGTCATCTTCCGGCAAGAGACCCGCAGCCTGAGCCTTCGCAAAACCGCCTTCGGTCGATAACCCAACCAGAGACGGATGCGCATTCCCATAAGACAGCACCAAGCCTTGCGCCAAAAAATCGAGATCGGTGAGACCGCCGCGGGCGAGCTTCATGTCCCAGGGATCGCTGTCGCCCTTCTCCTGCGCGATCAGCTCGCGCATGGCGCGCACCTCCTCGAACACCTTTTTCGGATCGCGCTTGGAGGTGAGGATGTCCTTTACAGCTTGCGATACTTGCGCACCGAAGTCCTCGTCGCCGGCAAGAACGCGGGCGCGGGTGAGCGCCATATGCTCCCAGAGATCGGCTTCGGTCTTCTGGTAATTCACGAAGCCCTTGAACTGCGACGCGACAGGGCCCTTGCCGCCCTGCGGGCGCAGGCGAAGGTCGACTTCGTAAAGCAGGCCGCGCCGCGTCGGCACGGTGAGCGCCGAGACGAGGCGCTGCGTGAGGCGCGTGTAATAGACCACCGCATCGAGGCTGCGCGGGCCGTTGCTGTCGCGCATGTCTTCGTCGAAATCGTAGATCACCACGAGATCGAGATCGGAGCCCGCCGTCAGCTCGCGGCTGCCAAGGCGACCGAGCCCGAGGATGGCGATGCGTGAACCCGGCACGGTGCCGTGCTCGGCCTCGAAGGCGCGGCGCACTTCATCGAAGGATGCACGGATGACGGCGCGTGCAATGGCCGCGTAGGCCTCTCCCGCCTGCGCGGGTGAAAGCACGTCGGACAGGAGCCGCGCGCCCGTGACGAAGCGCATCTGGCGCGTCGCATCTCGAACGCGATCCAGAAAATCCTCGAAATCGCGCGGCGGACCGATGAGCTGCCTCACCTGTTCTTCAATGGTCTCGTCGTCGGTGGTGGGGGTACCGAAGGCGGGATCGATGAGCGCGTCGAGCACATGCGGCGATTGCGCGACGGTGTCGGCAAGGCGCGGCGCGGTGCCGAGAAGATCGGCGAAGAGAAGCCGCAGGCGGTCATGCGATTGCAGGATGGTGAGAAGCTCGACGGCGGCCGGCATGCGGCCGAAAGCACGGTCGAGAGCGGCAAGCGCGCCGTCAGGATCGGCCGTGCCGCCGAGGGCCGAAAGCAACGCCGGCGTGAGTTCGGTGAGCACCTCGCGCGCCCTCGCGCTCTGGATCGCGGGGCGGCGGCCGAAATGCCAGCCGCGAACGGTTTCCGCCACGCGCTCGGGCTCGTGAAAGCCGAGGCGACGGAGCGTTGCGAGAGTTTCCGGATCGTCGGTGGTGCCGGTGAAGACGAGGCTGCCGACATCGGAAGCAAGCTCAGGCCCCTCCTCGAACAGCAGCGCGTAATGCCCCTGCACGATCTTCGCCTGATCCGTGAGGGCTTTGGAGAAGGCTTTGAGAGTGGGATAGCCGCAGAATTTGGCGAAGCGCTTCAATTGCTCCTCGTCCGAAGGCAGGCGCTGCGTCTGCTCGTCCGCCACCATCTGCAGCCGGTGCTCGATGGTGCGCAGGAAACGATAGGCGTCGGAGAGTTCGTCTCGTGCCTTGTCGGTGATCCAGCCTTCGACGTGGAGGCTTTTGAGCATGTCGAGGGTGCGACGTCCGCGCAAGTTGGGACGGCGCCCGCCAAAGACGAGCTGCTGCGTCTGCACGAAGAATTCGATCTCGCGAATGCCGCCGCGTCCGAGCTTGATGTCGTGGCCGGCGACCGCGATCTGGTCATGTCCGCGCACGGCATGAATCTGCCGCTTCATGGCGTGCACATCGGCGATGGACGCAAAATCGAAATATTTGCGCCAGATGAAGGGACGCAGCTCGTTCAGAAAATTCTCACCGAGCGCGAGATCTCCGGCCACCGGCCTTGCCTTGATGAGCGCCGCGCGCTCCCAGTTCTGGCCGACGGTTTCGTAATAGACATAAGCCGAAGCCAGCGACACCGCCGTCGGCGTGGAACCTGGGTCCGGGCGCAGGCGATAATCGACGCGGTGCACGTAACCGTCGGCCGTGCGCTCCTGCAGGAGCTTGGCGAGCTGCTGCGCGATGCGCGTATAGACTGTGGCCGCCTCGTAGGGGTCTTTCAGCGCCGTCGCCTCGGGATCGAAGAAGATGACGAGGTCGATGTCGCTCGAATAATTGAGCTCGCCTGCGCCGTGCTTGCCGAGCGCCAGCACCGTGAAGCCGGAGCCCTCGCCAGGAGAGTCGGGATTCTGCAGCTTAATACGACCGAGATCCGCGGTCTCTGTCAGAACCAGGTTCACGCCGCCGGCGACGGAGGCATCGGCGAAGTCGGACAAAGCCTGCGTGACTTCTTCCGTGCTCCAGAGGCCACCGATATCGGCGAGAGCAACGAGAAGCGCATGGGCGTTGCGGTTCCGGCGGAACGCGCGTACGGCCTCGTCGCGCGTGATTGCGCCTGAACGCAGTTCTCGGAAAAGACCGGACTGGCTCTCGATGATGGCGCGATGCGTCTCCTCCGGCGGCTCGAAGGCGAGTCTTGCCATCCGGGCCGGATCGTTGACGACGAGCTGCCAAAGAAAGGGGGAATGGTCGGCCAGGGCCAGAAGGAGGTCGCGGAACAATCCGCTTTCGAGGGGACCTGAGAGGATCTTTGCCTCAGGTTCCTCGCGCACGCGCTTGACGAAATCCGCCAGTTGCGCCTTCGCGCGCCTGGTATCCGCAACAGGCGGAGCTTTCGTGAGGCGGCTGAGAAGAGAGTTCGTCTGGTCCGGCACGGCCAATCCATCGGGTATCTGCGATGGCCCTGAGTGTTCACGCCGGAGAGCCGGAGGCAATCGAAAAGTGCCGTTATGATCCCAACTTTAGTTTTCAGGCCGCAGATTGGAGCGGGGACTGCGGCAGTTCGACGGCCTTCAGCGGCAAAGCCAGGACGACCCGCAATCCGGGCCCGTTGTCTTCCAGCCGCAAGGTTCCACCATGGAGCCGGGCTACGGCGGCGGCCAGGCTGAGGCCGAGGCCGAAACCAGGACGCGAACGGGCCGTTTCCAGGCGTACGAAGCGCTCCAGCACGCGGCTGCGTTCCGCTTCCGGAATGCCGGGGCCGCAATCGGCCACCACGATCCTGATCTCGCCGTCGCTCCGATGAGCGGAAACACTGATCGCCTGCGCTTGCTCGCCGGTTGCAGCACCGTATTTCAAGGCATTGTCGAGAAGGTTCGCCATGGCCTGCCCCAACAGTTCACGGCTGCCGTGGATGGGCAGGTCGTCCTCGACGGCAACCTCGAGCGACACGCCCGCCTCTTCCGCGAGAGCCTCGTAGAGTTCGGCCACGTCGCGCACCGCCTCGGCAGCATCGAAATCCGCCAGACCTTCGCGGGCATTGCCGGCCTCCAGGCGCGCGATCATGAGGAGAGCATTGAAGATGCGGATGAGATTGTCGCTCTCCTCGATGGTGGCCTCGAGAGCGGATTTCAGCTCGTCGGGCGTGCTCGCAGTGCGCAGGGCTTCGTCCGCCTTGTTGCGCAGGCGCGTCAGCGGTGTCTTCAGGTCGTGGGCGATATTGTCGGAAACCTCCTGCATGCCGCGCATCAGCTCGCCGATGCGGTCGAGCATGTCGTTGAGGTTCTTGGCGAGACGATCAAGCTCATCGCCGGTTCCGGCGATCTTCAACCGTCCTCCCAGATCACCCGTCATGATGTGGCGCGTAATCTCGGTCATGTCGTCGACACGTTTCAAGACGCGCCGCGTAATGAACCAGCCGCCGACGCAACCGAGCACGACGATGAAGAGCAGCGAATAGCCAAAGGCGCGATAGATGACCTCCTGCAGGCGCCGGCGCTCCTCGATGTCACGCCCGACGAGGAGCCGGAATCCGCCAGGGAGAAGATAGACGCGCACGATGGCCATGTCGGGCCGCGCTTCCGTTTCATCCGTGCGGTTGTAGAGCGTCTCGAACTGACCCGTGCGGCCGATCACACCGGGCGGCAGCGCTCCCACATTGCCGGCAACCCGCTCTCCCGCTTCCGTCGTGACAAGGTAGAGCATGGCGCCCGGTGCACGCGAGCGGCGTTCGACGATGTTCACGAGCCGGCGCAGACCGCCAAACCTGTATTGCTCTGACAGGCTGTTGATCTCGGTCTCGATGGTCGACACGAACTGATCGGTCAGCAGCCGTTGAGCGTTCCAGGCAACATAGCCCAAGCCCACGAAGGCGAAGATGGTGAAGATGAGCAGGTAGGCAAAAGACAGCTTGAAAGCGGTCGTCCGGACGAGCTTGCCGAGCGCACTCATGGAAGCGTTCATGGCTTCACGCTCATTCCTCGTCGCCCTCCGCACCGACGCGCACCATGTAACCCGCGCCCCGGATGGTGTGAATCAACGGCTTGTCGAACCCCTTGTCGATCTTGGCGCGCAGTCGCGAGACATGAACGTCGATGACGTTGGTCTGGGGATCGAAGTGGTAATCCCACACATGCTCGAGCAGCATGGTTCGAGTGACCACCTGATTGGCGTTTTTCATCAAATATTCGAGCAGCCTGAACTCGCGCGGCTGCAGCACGATCTCATGGCCGGAGCGCGTCACACGGTGCGACAGGCGGTCGAGTTCCAGATCGGCGATGCGATAGACCGTCGACTCCGCGCTGGGGGCCGATGCCCGGCGGCGCGAGAGCACCTCGACACGCGCGAGAAGCTCGGAGAAGGCATAAGGCTTGGGGAGATAATCGTCGCCGCCAGCGCGCAGGCCCTTCACGCGATCGTCGACCTGGCCGAGGGCAGAGAGAATCAGGACCGGCGTTTCGACCCGCTGCTCGCGCAGGGAACGGATCAGAGAGAGGCCATCGAGCTTGGGCAGCATGCGGTCGACCACGAGCACATCGTAATCCCCCTCCTCGGCCATGGCATAGCCATCGAGCCCATCGGCAGCGTGATCCGCCATATGGCCCGCTTCGCGAAATGCCTTGACGAGGTAGGAGGCTGCCTCCTTGTCGTCCTCGATGATGAGAATCCGCATAAGCCCACTTGTAACGCAATGAAGGACCCGACGGCAGACCGGCCTTGGAGGGGGAAGAGGCCGGCCTGCCGTGGGCAGAAGACACCAGGTGTCAGGGGCAATCAACTATAAACCCTGGTGCCCTACTACCTTATGTGGATCAGACACCCTTCGGCTGGCTTCCGACCTCCAGGGTCACAGTCCGCTCCTTGCCCTCACGCCAAAGGGTGAGAGACAGGGACTTGCCCGGAGCGACATTGGCCACCTTGCGGGACAGATCCTTGGCCTCATTGATCGGCTGCCCGTCGACGGCGATGATCGTGTCGCCGGTGCGGACACCGGCCTTGGCCGCGGGACTGTCCTTGATGGCTTCAGCCACGAGGGCGCCCTTGGGCTCCTTGAGGCCGATGGCCTCGGCGATCTCCTTGGTCACCGGTTGCATCTGCACGCCGATGAAGCCGCGGGTCACAGAGCCCTTGTCCTTCAGGGACGCCACAACGTTCTCGACGGTGCTCGCCGGGATGGCAAACGCAATACCCACATTGCCGCCGGACGGCGAGAAGATCGCCGTGTTCACGCCCACGACCTCACCGGAGAGGTTGAAGGTCGGGCCGCCGGAATTACCCTTGTTCACCGAAGCATCGATCTGGATGAAGTCGTCATAGGGACCGGCACCGATGTCGCGATGCTGGGCCGAGACGATGCCGGCCGTCACCGTGCCGCCGAGGCCGAACGGATTGCCGATGGCGACCACCCAGTCGCCGATCCGGGCCTTCTGGCCGGCGAGGCGAACGTAAGGAAAGTCCTTGCCTTCGACCTTCAGCAGGGCGAGGTCGGTCTTCTCATCGGTGCCGATGACCTTGGCGTCGAGGGTCTTGCCGTCGTCCATGGTGACCTGCACCTCGGAGGCGTTGTCGACCACATGATTGTTGGTCACGACATAGCCGTCAGCCGAGATGAAGAAGCCGGAGCCGAGCGACTGGCCGAACGGACGGGGACGCTCGCGACGCGGAGAGCGGTCGCCGCGCTCACCGGGCATCTGGTCGCGGAACTGGCGGAAGAAGCGCTCCATCGGGTGGCCGGGGGGCAGATCGGGCATCGAGAACTGCGGGCCGTCCTCGTCGTCGTTTCGGTCAGCGACGTTCTGCACCTTGACCTTCACGGCCACGACGGCGGGCTTCACCCGGTCGATCACCTCGGCGAAGGACGGGGCGCCCTGAACCGGTTGCGCCATGGAGCGCAGTTCGGCATGAGCGGGGTTGGGAGCAACCAGACCGCTCTCGACGGCGCCGCCCGCGACGATCGCGGCCACGGCCGCCGCGCCGAGCCACTTTGCGGTGCGCTTGCGGGCAGGAGTGGAAACCTTGTCCAACATGTCTTGTCTCTCCTCGAAGAACCTTTGGAAGAACCTTGCCGGTTCGTCATGGGAGCAAGATGGGGGTTCAAGCCTTACGGTACTCTCACCTCAAGATGAAATGTTGGTAAGGTTTCAGGATGAGCAGACCTGATAATCTGGCTCGTCATTCGTTCTGAGACTCAGACGCATCTTCCCTCCCCCTTGTGGGGAGGAGGGCTTAGCGGTGCGCAGCCTCTTAGAACGAGGTAAGAGGTCGACGAGCCAGACTCCGAGGAGCGTCACTTGCTCCTGCGTGGCGACAATCTGATCTTCTTGCCTTTGAGCTTCGTCGACCTGATCGAAGCCAATTTCGCCCGGTCTCGGTTCGCACGCCCGGCAAGACGACGGGGTTCCTTGCGGCTCACTCTGACGACACGCTGCTTGTCGTTATCCATCGCATCGTCGAGTGTCCTTTGCGGCGGAAGCGGGACGTTGCTGTGAGCCACGACGGTTCGGTTGATGCACTGCGTCACATAGGCCGCGCGCCGTTCGACAATGCGCCGGTAATCGTCAACTTCGATCTTCCTCTTCGGCGCAATACGGCTCCTCGCCTCGATGCGGCAGGCCTCGCGTTTGGCGACGAGATTCTCACTCGCTCGCGATGCGAAAGGGAGGGCAAGAAGGATCAGACACAATCCACAGGCCGCAAGCTTCACGACCGTACCTTTCGCGCGGAATATCGGGAGATGTGAGTGCCCGATATCAGCCGCTTTTAAGCTTGGCACCGCGACAAAATGGCATGATCAACAACAAGGATCGGAAATGCTTAACAAAAGGAATTCTGCCCATTTCGGCGCAGATTACTCCGCTGCTCGACGTCCTTTTGCGGATTGTGTTTCACTTGCTCTTGCTGTCCGCCTTCAAGCGCCCTCGTCGCGCTTGAGCAGATCCTCAAGGGCCTTCTGCTCCTGCGCATCGAGCGCAGCGGCCGGCTGTGTGCGGCGTCTCATCGCGGCATAAGCGCCGATGCCGCCGAGGATCAGGACGAGAGCCGGCGTCAGCCAGAGCAGCAGGGTATGCGTTCCGAAGGTTGGCTTCAGCAGCACGAATTCGCCGTAGCGCTGCACGAGGAAGTTCTCCACTTCCTGGTTGGTGTCGCCGGTCACCAAGCGCTCGCGAACGAGCAGCCGCAGATCCTTGGCGAGCTGCGCATCGGAATCGTCGATGGACTGGTTCTGGCAGACGAGGCAGCGCAGTCCCGCCGAAATCTCGCGTGCGCGCTTTTCCAGAGCGGGATCCTTCAGCACCTCGTCCGGCTGCACCGCGAAGACCGGACCGCCGAGCATGAAAGCTGCAATAAGGACGAAGATGAAGCGCATCGCCTACTCCGCGGGAACCGCGGCTGGCGGCGCCACCTTCGCACGGGCCGGAGCACCGATGCGCAGGCGCCGATCCGTCAGGGACAGGGCGCCACCTGCCGCCATCACGAGGGAGCCGATCCAGATCAGCAGAACCAGCGGCTTGTAGTAGAGCCTCATGCCTACCGATCCGTCCGTCTGCACTTCACCGATGCTGGCATAGATCTGGCCGAGGCCCGTGGTCAGAATTCCTGCCTCTGTCGTCGGCATGCCGCGCGTCACATAGAGCCGCTTCATGGTCTCGAGAGTCCCGAGTTCGCGACCGCCGCCGATGACCGTCAGAACGGCGACATCTTCCCGATAATTGGCCTCGATGCGCGGGATGATCTGTTCAAGCCGAATTTCGTAGTCGCCCGCCTTGAGCCGCTCGCCCAGCTTGAGACTGCCGATGGCCTCGACACCCCAGGCGGTCGCCGCGATGCCGATGACTGTGAGGCCGACGCCCGCATGGGCGATGGCCGTGCCCCAGGCCGAGCGCGGAAGGCCTCGCGCTTTCCGCCATGCAACGGAGAGTGGCGTCCCCCTGGACCAGGAGCGCGTGACGATCTCGTTGAGCGAGCCGAGAACCAGATAGACGCCGAGGCCAACACCGAGCGGTGCAGCCACCGGCCCGCCGTGCTGGAACGCGAACATGGCGATGGCGGCCAGAAGCGAAATGCCGAACACGGCATAGAGACGCTGGGCCGTGCCGAGGAAGTTGCCGCGCTTCCAGGACAACGTCTGACCGAGCGGCAGAAGCAGCAGCAGCGGCACGATCAGCGGCAGGAAGGTAAAGTTGAAGAACGGTGCACCCACCGAGATCTTCTCGCCCGTCAGCACCTCCAGCGCCAGCGGATAAAGCGTGCCGATGAACACGGTGGCGCAGGCCGTGGCGAGGAACAGGTTGTTGAGGACGAGCGCGCCCTCGCGGGAGACAGGCGCGAACAGGCCGCCCTGCTTGAGCATCGGCGCGCGCGACGCAAACAGCGTCAGCGATCCGCCGATGAACAAAATCAGGATGCCGAGAATGAACGTCCCGCGCTCCGGATCCACCGCGAAGGAGTGCACCGAGGTGAGCACGCCGGAGCGAACGAGAAAAGTGCCGAGGAGCGACAGGGAGAAGGTCAGGATGGCGAGAAGAATGGTCCAAACTTTCAGCGCATCACGCTTTTCCATCACGACGGTGGAATGCAGGAGCGCCGTGCCCGCGAGCCATGGCATGAGCGAGGCGTTTTCCACCGGATCCCAGAACCACCAGCCGCCCCAGCCGAGTTCGTAATAGGCCCAGTAGGAGCCCATGGCGATGCCCAGCGTCAGGAAAGCCCAAGCGCCGAGCGTCCAGGGTCGAACGATCCTGGCCCACACCGCATCGATGCGCCCGTCGATCAGGGCCGCGCAGGCAAAAGCGAAGGAGATCGAGAAGCCGACATAGCCGATGTAGAGCAGCGGCGGATGAATCGCGAGGCCGGGATCCTGAAGGAGCGGATTGAGATCCTGTCCTTCCAGTTGTGCCGGGATGACGCGCGTGAAGGGATTCGATGTCGTGAGAATGAAGAGCAGGAAGGCGAGTGTGATCGAGGCCTGAACCGCGAGCGTGTTCGCCTGCAAGCGCATGGGGATGCTGTTGCGCGACAGCGCCACCACACCGCCGAACAGGGCGAGGATCAGCACCCACAGCAGCATGGAGCCTTCATGGTTCCCCCATACACCGGAGATCTTGTAGATCAGGGGCTTCGCGGAGTGCGAGTTCTGCACGACGTTGAGCACCGAGAAATCGGAGTTCAGATAAGCGAAGGTCAGCGCAAGAAACGAGAACGCGATGCAGGCGAGCACGGCGAGCGCGCTTGCAGGAGCCACGGCCATCAGCACGGGATCGTTGGCGCGTGCGCCCCAGAGCGGAACGATGAACTGGATCAGGGACAACCCAAGCGCCAGCGCGAGTGCAAAATGTCCGGCCTCGACCAACACGTGGGCTCTCCCTTTTACTGCGTCTTGGGCGCGGTACTGGCCTCGCCCATCCAGTGCCCCTGCTTCTTGAGCGTATCCGCCACCTCGCGGGGCATGTAGTTCTCGTCGTGCTTGGCGAGAACGGAATCGGCCCGGAACACGCTGGAGCTGACGAGCACACCCTCTGCCACGACCCCCTGCCCTTCGCGGAACAGGTCGGGCAGCAGGCCCTTGTAGTTTACCTGGATCGCGGCCCGCGCATCCATGACCTCGAAGGTGATCTGCTGATCGGAGCCACGCTGGACAGAGCCCTCCTTCACGAGACCGCCGAGGCGGATGCGCGTGCCGGGCTGCACGTTCTTCGCCTGGATGTCGGCCGGCGAGTTGAAGAACACGATCGTGTCGTTCATGGCGTAGAGCACGAGACCGAGCGCAACCGCGAGGACGCATCCTGCGACACCGATCAGGGACAAGCGGCGTTGTTTTCTCGTCATGGCTGGGCGTCGGTCAGTTTCAGTTCTTGCGCCATCGTATCGATGGTTTTCAATGCGGCGTCATCCTTCGCCAGCGCCTCCCGGGCTCGCTGGGCTGCAGCAATGGCTTTATCACGTTGGCCCAACACCGCATAGGAGCGCATCAGTCGCGCCCATTCCTCCGCCGTGCCACCTTGGGATTCCAGGCGGCTGGCGAGGCCGGCCACCATTCCGGCGATCGCCTCTGGCCCGATCTGTCCTCCGCCTTCCTGTCCCGCAGGCGCCTGAGGCGCGTCGAGGGAAGCGAGTTCCTGCTTCACGGCCTCGACCCAGGGCGCATCGGCAGGCGACGAGGCAATCAGTTCCGCATAGGCGGCTTTGGCCTTCTCGATCTGGCCGTCCTGTGCAGCGGCGCGGGCGAGATAAAAGCGTGGCTTGGGAGAGGTCGGATCGAGCTTGACCGACTCCTCGAAGGCGGCCTGAGCTTCTGCCGAGACGAGCCCGTCCTTGGCCATCACCAAGACCTCGCCGTAATTCGCGAAGCGGCTGGCATCGGGCGCCTGATGGCGGATCGCCGCTTCATAGGCCTTCACGGCATCGTCGATCCGCCCCATGCGCAGATAGACCGGGGCGATCACCTCCCAGCCGCGGCCATCCTGCGGGTTCTTCGCCAAGTGGCTCTCGATCTGGGCCACTGCCTGCATGAGATCGATATTACCGGCCTGTTGCGGCATCTGCGCGCTCGGCGCTTGGGTCAGGGATTGCGGCGAGCCATAGATCTCGTAGGTCGCAAGCGCGAGGATTGGGATGATCGACAGGGCGAGGGTCGAGGCGGCGCGGCGGCGGCGCAGGGCCGGCTCTCCGACGGCCGCAAAAGACTCGCCATGCATGCCGGTCGCCCGCAGGAGACGCCGCCCGGCCTCGGCCTTGGCGGCTTCGGCCTCGCTGGCCAAGAGTACGCCGCGCGCCTGGTCCCGCTCGATCTCAGCGATCTGCTCACGGTAGAATTGCGTATCCGGATCCGCCTGCCTCGCCACGGCATAGTGGCGCGACAACGGCCATAGCACCGCCATCACGGCCGCCGCCGTCATTGCCAGGAGGATTACCCAGATCACCATAAAGTCCTATTTACTGCGTGTCCTCCTCAAGCACGACGGTGGCACGGTGTCACGCGTAAATATCCTTACGGCGAACCCCTATCCCCGGGGAGTTCGAGGATGGCCCGCAGCCCGCCCATGGGGGAGGCATCAAGCATCAAGGAGCCCCGGTAGAGAGCAGCGAGATCGCTGACGATCGACAGGCCGAGGCCGGAGCCGGGCTTCGTCTCGTCGAGGCGGCGGCCGCGCTTGAGCACCTCCTCTCGCGCTGCCTCCGGCAGGCCCGGACCATCATCGTCGATGAGCAGGCGGAAGCGCGACCTGTCGTCCTCACGCACGATCTCGACCGCCACCTCGACCTTGTGCGCAGCCCATTTAGCCGCATTGTCGATCAGGTTGCCGGCCATCTCCTCCAGGTCCTGCTTCTCGCCGCGGAAGCGCAGATTCGGCGGAATGGCCAGTTCGACTTCCAGATCCTTGTCGCGATAGATCTTGGCGAAGGTGCGGGCGAGGCCCGCGATGACGGGCTCGGCCTCCGTCAGCGTTCCGAGCGTCCCGGCAAGCGCCGCTGCGCGGGCCCGGTCGAGATAGTAATTGACCTGATCGCGCATCGTTGTCGCCTGCTCGCGGACTTTGGCGGCAACGTCCTCAGGAGCATTCTCCGCTTCGTTCATGATGATGCTGAGCGGCGTCTTGAGCGCATGAGCGAGATTGCCGACCTGGGTACGGGCGCGCTCCAGGATCTCACGGTTGGTGTCGAGGAGGAGGTTCAATTCGCTGGCGAGCGGAGAGATGTCCCTGGGATATTCGCCCGCAATCCGCTCCGCCTCCCCTCGCCGGATGGCGCCGAGCGCGCTGCGAAGATTGGACAGGGGCCGCAGGCCGAAGCGGATCTGCAGGAGCGTGGTGAAACCCAGGGCCAGACCGAGAAGCGCGAAGGTGACGGTCAGCGCGAAGATGAAATCCCGCACGGCCACCTCGATCTCGTCGGCCGGCCCCGCAACACGGATGATGTAACGTCCATCTTCGCCGAGATCGATGTCGCGTTCGATGATGCGCAAATTGCGATCGTCGGGCGCCTTCCCGTATCCGCGACGGATCTGGCCGAAGCGGTTGTCGCCGGAGGCGAGGTTCGGCAACTGCCCACCGAACAGCGATTTCGAGGACCGGATCTCGCCCGCCGCCGCATTGGGCCGCGCCACCTGCCAATACCAGCCGGACAGGGGCAGCTCGAAACGCGGATCGCCGATGGGACCGAGATCCCGATCCGGATCGCCCGGGCCGACCAGATTGGAGGCGAGCGTATTAGCGTAGACGAGGAGGCGCTGGTCGAACGCGCGCTCCGTGTTGTCACGATAGAGCGTCGAGAGGATAAGCCCTGCAATCAGCAGGATCACGAAGCTCCAGAAGACGGAAGAAACCGCAAGGCGGACCGCGATGGGCCGGCTGGCGAAACGTTTGACGAACGATGGCAGACGGGTCACGTCTTCGTCTGGCCCGTGTCAAGGAGGTAACCCAGGCCTCGAACCGTCTGGATGATGTCGACACCGAGCTTCTTGCGAAGCCTGCCGATGAAGACCTCGATGGTGTTCGAATCCCGGTCGAAATCCTGATCGTAGAGATGCTCCGTCAGCTCGCCGCGCGAGACGATGCGGCCCGTGTGGTGCATGAGATAGGACAGGAGCCGGTATTCATGGGAGGTGAGCTTCACCGGATTGCCGTCGACGGCGACGCGGCCGGAACGGGTGTCGAGCTTCACGGGGCCGCAGGCAATCTCGCTCGTGGCGTGACCGGTCGAGCGGCGCAGCAGAGCGCGGACACGGGCGAGAAGCTCTTCCATATGGAAGGGTTTCGTAACGTAATCGTCTGCGCCGGCATCGAAGCCCTGGACCTTGTCGCTCCAGCGGTCGCGGGCCGTGAGAATGATGACGGGGGTCTTGCGTCCTTCGCGGCGCCAGGCCGTCAGGACGGAAACGCCGTCGACCTTCGGCAAGCCGAGATCGAGGATGATGGCATCGTAGGGCTCGGTCTCGCCAAGAAACTGCCCTTCCTCGCCGTCCATGGCGGTATCCACCGCGTAGCCTGCCTGTTCAAGGGCAGTCACGATCTGCTTATTGAGGGTTCTGTCATCCTCGACAACGAGTAGGCGCACGGTTCGAGCTTTCTCCAGAGCATCGGACCCAAAAGTGGAAGGCACTTTTGGGATCAATCCGATGCTTAATCCCTTAAGCGGCGCATCGTTCGGTGCGGAAAACCGGGTCCACTTTTCGCACGATGCGCTAGTGGACCGACTTCACACGCCCGGAAGAGCCGTCGATCATCACTTGCACGATGCGACCATCCTTTTGCAAGACCATGATCACATAGACAAGATTGTCGCTGTTGCGGCAGAGGCTGGCCCGGACCACGTCCGCCCCCGGGACCTGACGCCGTGCCGTCATCACGGCCGAGGCCGGCGCGACAACGCCCTTGGAGGCGACCGCCTCCTGCATTTCGCGAGGAGGCAGGCAATTTTTCAGGGCCGTCGCCGCGCTTTGCGCGGACGCTGCCCCCGTGATTCCCCACAACGCTATGACCAGCCAAACCACACGCATGAAACGACCATGCCCTTGCCGCAATGAACGAATTCTGAATTTATCTAGAGCCGGTTATACGAGTGTGAACGGCCGGCCGAGCTACGATCCTCCGAGGTAGTTCAGTTACCGCAATCCGCTGCGCGCTTGAGAAAAAAGGCTTTCTCGCGCTCATTGCGGCTGAGGGCGGCCGCATGCTCGAATTGGGGCCGCGCTTCTGCGAGACGCCCCGCGCGGTAGAGGAAATCGCCTTTTGCTGCCGGCAGGGGAGCATAGCCGCGCAGGATCTCCGAGCGTTCGAGATCGCCAATGAGCGCAAGGCCCGCCTCGGGTCCAAAGGCCATGCTGTGGGCCACAGCGCGGTTGAGATCGACCACCGGCGACGGCATGACGTCGCGGAGCGTGTCGTAGAGCGCGGCGATCCTCGTCCAGTCCGTCTCCTCCGCCTTGCGCGCCCTCGCATGGCAGGCGGCGAGCGCCGCCTGCAGGGCATAGATGCCCTTGGCGCCGCCCAGCGCTTCGGCGCGCTCCAGGGCCGCGAGCCCCCGTCGGATCAGGAGCTGGTCCCAACGGGCACGGTTCTGTTCAGTCAGGGGAATGGGCGAGCCGTCCGGCGCGGTGCGGGCCGCCATGCGCGAGGCCTGGATTTCCATTAGCGCCAGGAGGCCGAAGACCTCGGGCTCGTCGGGCATGAGGCCGGCGAGAATGCGGCCCAGACGTTGGGCTTCCGCGCACAGGGCCGGTCGGACCAGATCCTCGCCGGCGGTGGCCGCGTAACCCTCGTTGAAGATCAGATAGATGACCTCCAGCACCGAGGCGAGGCGCTCGTCCCGTTCCGATCCACGCGGCACCTCATAGGTCAGGCCGGCCTTGCTCAGCGTCTTCTTGGCTCTGACGATACGCTGGGCAATGGTCGCTTCGCTGGAAAGGAAGGCGCGGGCGATTTCGTCCGTCGTCAGTCCGCCGATCAGCCGCAGGGTCAGGGCCGCACGCGCTTCCGGCGAGAGCACCGGGTGGCAGGCGGTGAAGATCAGGCTCAGCAGCTCGTCGCCGATATCGTCATCGAGAGCCGCCTCGATGGCCTCGACACTGCGGTCGTGCTCACCCTCAAGTTCGCGGCCGATTTCGGCGTGCTTGCGCGCGAGCATCCTGTCGCGCCGGATCCCGTCGAGGGCCCGGCGTTTGGCCACGGCCATCAGCCAGGCGCCGGGGTTTTGGGGAACCCCGGTCTTCGGCCATTCCGACAGAGCCGTCACGAGCGCCTCCTGAGCGAGCTCTTCGGCCATGCCCACGTCCCGCACCATGCGAGCCAAGCCTGCGATGAGTCTGGCCTGTTCGATGCGGAAGATTGTCTCGATCGTTCGGTGGGTTTCCGTCGCCGTCATGAACCCCGCTTAAAAGGAAAGCGGGGCGAACGGCAAGCCACGATGGCAACGGAAGCAACAGCAGGATCTTAACGGCCGGCCAGCTTCTCGCTTGTCCTGTCGAGCAGTTCGGCGACTTCCGGGGTCATGACCTCGCCGAAATCGGCCATTTCGTAGACCGGTCGGATTTCGATCTCGCTCGGACCGGGCATCGGATTCGGGCAGCGTTTCACCCACTCGATGGCCTCGGCCATGTCCTTGACCTCCCAGAACCAATAGCCGGCCACGAGTTCGCGGGTCTCGGCGAACGGCCCGTCGATGACGGTGCGGCTCGGGCCGTCGAAGGCGATGCGCTTGCCCTGAGACGACGGTTTCAGCCCCTCGCCGGCCAGCATGATGCCCGCATTGACCAGCTGTTCGTTGTATTTGCCCATGGCTTCGAGGAGCTCGTTCGTAGGCAGTATGCCCGCTTCGCTATCCTTCGTCGCCTTCACCATGACCATCACGCGCATCGTCTTTTCTCCTCTGATTGAAGGAAGCCCATGCGGGTTCCTGTCCATACGACGAACGAGCATCGGCAGAATCGACAGCCTGAGCGAAATTTTTTCCAAAATTTTTCATGGTGGGCTGAAGCTGGCCGGGCGGCGCGAGGTTAGTTCAGAATCTGTTTCGTGGCCAGGATCCGGAAAACGGTCGAGGCGATGAAACTGCCGGCGGCAATGAGCTGAACGAGCGCCTCTTCGAAAGCGCCCGTAACAAGAGCCGAACTGTACAAGCCGAACAGGCCGAGAACGAGGGCCGCAAGCCCGATCAGGTTGGCCCAGATCGTACGGCTGGCGAGGATGGTCTTGGTATCGAACATATCAAACAGTCCTTGAAGACGAGGATGGAAGGGATGCAAGCCGGAGAGCCTCCTGCTCGACGGCGAGAACACGCCTGCGCCAGCCGAGACCGAAGACGGGCCAGGTGGCGAGGCGACCGAGAAAGCCGAGACGGACTTTCGTGAGTCGGCGGATAGTCTCCGGGACGTCGGCCTCGAGGGCCGCGCCCAGCGTGATTGGTCCGACGATCCCATCCGCCTCGACCCCGAGAACTGTCTGCAGCATCTTCACGGCCCGAGTCGGACCGGAATTGACCGCAAGATCGAAAGCGGCGAGGTCGAGCCCCGGCGGAAGCTCATCGGCGCGTACCGCATCCCAATAGAGCTGCCGGTAAATGGCGATCGCCTCCTTTCGGCTCAGGCGGCGAACGTCGTTGATGGATGCCGGGCGTTTTTTCGCCCGGGCGAGCGTTTCACGGGTGATGCCGAATTTGGTCGCCCCACCCGGATCGCGGGGATGCTGAACGAAGCCGCCCTCATGCTTCAGCACATGCTCGACGGCTTGTTCGAAACGCGTTGGAGAAGCTTTCATGCGCGATCCTCACAGTTCCGCCTGCAGGGCGATGAAGGCCAGATTGCCCAGATAGAGGTTACCGACGGCTCCGGACACACCGCTGAACGAGGAACTGGCCTGGAATCTCAGAGCGACGCAGGACGGGCTGGCTGCCGACACCGTCGTCACCGTCAAACTTCCGGAAAGGGCCAACCACGAGGCGCCGCTGTTATTATGAAAGCCGATCTGATTGCCGGTCGGAGATCCATTCGACCAACTGAAACCACTGGTCGTCAACACCGGATCGGCTCTCATCGGCACCGGCAGGGTACAGGGGACATCGATGTTGTTGCCTGCAACGCGCTGTCCAAGCGCACCCAGGATCGCAGGTGTTCCACCACTGACCGAAAGCCGCTGATAATAACGCCGACAGCGGAGTTCCTCGACATCAAACGGAACGCCCACCCATGGCGTTGCATGGGCTCCAACCTCCAGCTTCGCGCGCTTGAAGGAACATGGGACGGACGGTTGGAGACGCACGGTGATGTTGCCTGTCTCGACTCCATCGAGCGTTACGCTCGCCGAGCGGCGGCCGGGGCCAGCGGGAATCGTGGCGGTCTTTGAGCCGATCACAACCGGCAAGGGCTCCGAGGGATCGTCGGCGGAGAGGGTCAAAGAGGCTCCGGCGAAACTGGCCGCGCCGATCTCGGCGGCGGCCTGAGCCACATCGATCACCTGCTCGAGAGCACCGGAAAGCGTGATGGTCCCGTCTGCTGCGAGGCTGAGCGTACAGCCCCCCGGGCCTCCTTTCCAGCGATCGAACCCATAGATACCTGCGTCCAGTACCCCACCCGAGAATTTGCGCTGGTTCACGAGAAAGGCGGAGTTGATCAGGAGATTCGGCCTCGGCACATCGGCAAGACCGCAAGGAAAGGATGCAACGCCCGTGCGGCGATCGACCAGCAGCGCGTCGTGCCATTGGCTTCCGTCGGCCGAGACGCGGATGCCGAAATCGTCGCTGCCGATCAATCCCGTTTCCGCGCGCCCGCTGAATCCGCGCTGATAGAGCTGCGAGAGAACATTGGCCTCGGTGCTCTTGTTGAGCACGAAGCGCAAGTCGCCCGTACCTCCCTCCTCCGCCGCCAATGCGGCAAACAGGGCCGCATTGAGCTTCGCCGACAAGCGGTTGAGATCATCGGCCGTTGTGCCGATCCCGAGCCGCTGCAGGTTATGGATCTGTTCGAGAACCGAACCGGATGTTTTCCACGCATTGCCATCGAAGATGACGAGCAGATCCTCAGCCTCCACATAGGCGATCCATCCGGGACGCGGCGTGAAGAACCGCCAGATCCCAAGGTCGAACAGGGCAATGTTGCCCTCCTGATTGGCGAAGACGCCTGTTGCCCCGGCACCGACGAGAAAGCGGTCGCCTTCCGCGGGCGAGGTAGGCGGCGCGGTTCGATCACGCTCCTTAACGGCCAATTGCACGAGTGCATCGAGGGAGGCGAGAGCCTCATTGTGAGTGACATGTTTCTGGGCCTGCGCCGCTGCAAGCAGCGGCAGGGCGAGATGAGGTGTCGATGACATCGGATGAGGTGCTCCGGCAAGGGATCGAAAAATTGGTAGTGAGCCTCTCACGTCATCACCGGCCTTGTGCCGGTGATCTCGATTGGAAGAGCGCAGCGTTTCAAACAATCGGGATGGCCGGGACAGGCCCGGCCATGACGCGTTAAAAGATGCATTCACTGTCATTCCGGGGCCGCGCAGCGGAGCCCGGAATCCATAAACACAACGTTTCAGGAAGGGACGAGCCGCGTCATGCTTCGTTCTGCAGCGTCGGCGGTTATGGATTCCGGGCTCGCCTTCGGCGCCCCGGAATGACAGTGGGGTGTCATCCGAAACGTAAGTGAGGGCAAAAATGATGCGTGGATCAGCGAACGGCAATCGTCGCGTGGCGTTCGAAGCCGCGCCCGGCCACGGCGCTCATCTGCGCGATGCGAAGGCTGAGCGCGGATTGAAGCGCACCGAAATCGGCGGTCTCCTCGGCGTTGCCGTAGAGAACTGAGGCTTGCGTGCCCGTGAGCGTCCTCACGATCACATTGTCTCTAAGGATATCGATCTCATAACGCTCCGCATCCTCGGCCAAGGGAACGTCGAGGGCTTCCCATCCATCGCCGTTGCGGCGCGTGCGGCGCAGCCAGGCGATACGAATGCCGCCGGCCTCACGATAGGCGGTCACGTGAACGGGGCTCAATGGCTTGAGGGCCTCACGTCCCACCGTCGCGGCAATCTCCGTGACAGACAGATCGGCATGATCCCGGCCGGCGGGACCGATCCTGTAGCGCCAGGTCCCTCCTAGATCCTGCAGGCTCGTGGCGAGAGGCGCGACGGCCTCGTCGAGTTTGATCAGCAAGGCCCCGGCAGGCACCGTGCGGCTCGCTTCGGTCTCGGACCCGGCAAGGCCGCGCAGGAAGCGCGACAGACGATAGGTCCGCTCGCCAATCATCTCGGCATGCGCCGCAGAAAAGATTTCCCACCGGCCATTCGCGCCCTGCAGCGCGAACAGGTTTCGGCCGCCAAGGGTTGTCTCGTCATCGATGCTGCTCAATGCGCCGGACGAAATCTCCACGTCGAGAACCGCACGCGGATCCCAACGCCAGAGAGGCCCCGGCACGAGCGCCGTTTTCGTTCGCCCGATCACGGCGGGCAGATCGAGCATGCGATAGGGCGTGAAGCTCGCGCCGTTGCCCGAGCGCCAGATCGTCATGGCGCCCGGCCAGGGATCGGCTGCGACCGCGAGATATTGCAGAGGCACAGGGTCGCCGAGACTTGCCGGCAGATCGAGCACGATGGCGACAGGCTTGCCGGGTGAAGGCGGCGGACGTTTGACCGGCCTTGGCATCGAGGAGCCCGGCCGCTCGAAGACGGCAGGTTCCACGGCGCGCGTGCTGATCTTGCGCGTCGGTCCGTCAGTGATGCGGGTGATGCGATGAAGTTTTGGCCCGGCATCGGTCGGAAGAGAAATTACATCTCCGGGCTCCAGCTCCATCCGCCTAGGCGAGAGCTCGAATTCGGCGCCTTCCCGTCCCGCCCACAGATCCTGCAGCCAGGTATCGGCCAGGCGCTGCGCCTCGGCGCGGCGGGTGGCGACGGCGCTGTCCGCCCTCGCCTCCCGACGGCTTGATCCGGAGAGACGGCGCGAGGCCACGGAGGCGCGGCGGTAATCCGTGTCGCCTTCCGTAAAGCCGATTCCCACCTGCTGCGGCAGTTCGGTCTCCTGAGCGCGGGTGAGCTTGAGCGACGGTTCCTTGTCACCGAGCACGAGATCGTCCTTCGCCAGATGCACGATGGCCCGACCACCGCGCCCCTGCCACGCGATGCCGCCGCCGCGCGCAACCGCATCGACGCCGAAGAGGCGCAGCAGCGGCTCGATCGCGCCACGCACCGACATGGGCCGGTCGATCACGTAACCATCCACGAAGCCGTCGACGGGAATGACGCCGGGATCGGCGAAGCCGTAATCCCTCAGAATGCGCGCCAACAGGCGGTCGAGCGTCGCGCCCTCGATCCGCCCGGTAATCCAGTGACCAGTCTCCCAGTTGGGGCCGTCCGACCACACAATGTCGAAATCGGGAAAGGCCGGAAATGGCCTTGCATCCCAGGCCCAGACGAAGACGTTGTCCGGATCGACCATACGCCCGCCATAGGAAGACGATGGTGGATTGTACTCTGCCGAGAAGCCTCGCTGAGCAGCATCGAAGCGCGAGAGAATGGCTTCCAGCGTGCGCGCCTGGATGAGATCGTCACGCACTCCGCGCGAAAACGGCGGATAGGCCGATTCCGAGGATTTCGGATCGGGAAACACGTTCGGACCGTTGGGTCCCTTGTCGACGGCGGGTACGCCGATTTCGGTGAGCCAGATCGGCTTCGATCGTGCCTGCCAGGACGTCGATCCGATTTCGACGCCGTTCACGCGCTCCACATGCCGGTTCGACCACCAGGAGACGAGATCCTTCGCGCGGAAGATCCACGGCTTGTCATAGGCGCCATCGGTAATGGGCCGGCGTGTCTGCGCCGTCCGCTCGGACGAATTCGCATAGTACCAGTCGAACGCCTCGCCGCTTCCCAGCCGCGTGCGCAAGTAATCCACATCGTAGATGCTGCGGGCCGCGGAGAGATCCGCATGGCCTGGACCGTCGCGCCAATCCGAGATCGGCGGGTAGTAATCGATACCGACCGCATCGATGTTCTCGCTTGCAAAGAGCGGGTCGAGAGGAAAGCGAACCTCGTCGCCGCCGTCGAGAACATGGGCGCCATATTCAGTCCAGTCCGCCGCATAGACGATCTTCGTGGACGAGCGCAGGATATCGCGCACCTGCCCCGCCAGCGTCCTCAACCGCATGACGGCGGGATAGACACCCGATGCCGAGCGCACGCGCGTGAGGCCGACAAGCTCGCTCCCCAGGATGAAGCCATGTACGCCACCGGCTTCTTCGGCCAGGTTCGCATAATGCAGGACGAGGCGGTTGAAGCCCGCACTGCGCGTGAACCATTGATCGATCTGCGTCTCAGCCGCATTCGTCCCGTCGGGCGAGCTGCTCCTCCCCGGCGCAGGATGGCAGGTGATGCGCCCGCGCCAGGGGTAAGCCGCTTGGCCCGTCTCGCCATAGGGGTCCGGAAGAGTATTCCCGATGGGCACATCCATCATCACGAAGGGATAGAGCACCACCTCCAGCCCGCGTGCTTTCAGATTCTTGATCAGCCGGATCACGGATTCGTCTGAGGGTGTTCCGCCATAGGCCGGTGAGCCGTTGACGAGGGTAACCGCTTGCGCATCCTCGCGCGTCAGGCCCGCGACGGACCATGTGGCGCCGTCATTGGTCTTGGTCTTCACATCCACCCGCGGCTCGATCAGGCACGAACCGGCGCGCAGGTCATCGCCGAACCAGCTCACCACCAGCGACACGCGCTTGAGGTTCGGGCAGAGAGCCTGCAGGGCATCGAGGGAAGCCGCCACGTCGGTATCCCGCTGCATCTGGTGGCGGTTCTCCGGCCGCGTCTTGCCGAGATCGAGCACCTGCGTCACGGGCAGCGTGTCGTAGCCGAACTCGCTCGCTCCGGGAATGAGACAGACAGCCCGGATCATGCGGTTGAGGCCATCGACGGGACGCACGACCTCGAAGGAGAATTGCGGCACGCGATTGCCGAAATCCGTCAGCGGCAGGCGCTCGAACACCACATAAGCCAAGCCGCGATAGGCTGGCGCGTATTGAGCGCCCTCCTTCGCGACGATCAGCGGATCGGGATCTTGAGTCTCACTGCCCGCATGCACGCGCATGGTGATGGTGCTGAGATCGAGCTCGCGCCCATCGGCCCAGACGCGACGGATGAAGGCGATACGCCCCTCGCACAATCCCACCGCGAGATTGGCGAAATAGGAATAGGTGGTCGAGACCGTCTTCGGCCCGCCCATGCCCTTGCCACCCTGGCTCGAGCGATCGACATTCGTGTTCACTACCTCCTCGAGTCGTGTCGCCCAGATGAGCTGCCCGCCGATGCGCGCACGGCCATAGACTCGCGGAATCGGCGCACCTTCCGTGGAGGTGAGCCCGTCGATGTCCTTGAGGCGCGGGCCTTCGACATATTTGGTGTCGCCGCCACCGAAAAGTGCGTTGTCGATGGCGGCACCCGTAAGCCCGCCGAGCGCCCGCCCAGCCATGGCGCCGATAGGCCCGCCGATCATGCCGCCGACCGCGGCACCGACGGTTTGAAGAACGATTGTGGCCATCAGTTTCTGTCCGGAAAGCGAAAGGCATAGGCGAGGTGTCGCCGCCACCAGGGGTGAAACGCGACCTCGGCCACCGACGCGCCGTCATGGGCGTGGATCATGGTCTGGTCTGAGGTCGCAATCGCGCAGTGCTTGGCGGGCATGGTTGCTCGCCAGCGGAAGAGCAGGACGTCGCCGGCGGCAAACTCATTGCACGCGATCTCGACAAGATGTTTTCGCGCGGCCGTAACCAGCGCATCGGCCCCGGCCTCGGCCCAGTCAGGCGAGTACGGCGGCGGCAATTCAGGTTCTTCGCCCATGACGCCGCGCCAGACACCGCGCAACAGCCCGAGGCAATCGCAGCCGATGCCCTTGAGCGAGGCCTGGTGACGGTAAGGGGTTCCGATCCAGGAGCGGGCCTCCGTGAGGATGAGGTTTGTATCGGGCATGGCGTTGGTCATGAAAACGGTGCGGGACTTCCCTCCCCCTTGCGGGGAGGGATTGAGGGTGGGGGTCGAAAAGTCGGAGTATTACGCTTCTTCCAGAGGGCACTGAGGCTGCTACCGCCTCACCTCTCCCCGGTGGGGAGGGGTCGAGCGCAGCGAGGGGGAGGGGGAGAGCGTTCTCCAGAAAGGGCGTAACCCCTCACCCGCCGCGCTGACGCGCGTCGACCTCTCCCTCAAGGAGAGGTGAACCAGCGTCCCGCTGGTCTCGGGGCTCACCCAGCCGAACCACCCCCACCCCTGCCCCTCCCCGCAAGGGGGAGGGGAAACTCGTGTCTCACCTGAAAAAGCTGCCGCCGTCCAGGCCCGGCTCGCCCTGCTGCGGCATGCGGATGATGAAGTCGTTGCCGGGCATGTGCGGGAAGCCGCGGAAGTTGACAGCGTTCTTGAACTTCGCCCGGCAGGTCGCATGGGTCTTGTTGCAGCCGGCCGTGATGCGAAACGTATCGCCGATCTTGATGGCTTGCGGCGCGCGCTGCCACAGATCGAACTCGTCCGTGCCGCTGATCGCACGATGTACCTTGATCTCGACGGACAGACCGGCATTGTCGCCGCTCATCCAGGTGAGTTGGCCTGCTGTGCACCATCCGTCCGAGAAGCCGATGCCGGAGCCCGCGATGGTCAGCGCTCCATCCGTTCCGGTGACGGTGCCCGTGTCGGAATAGGTGGACGAGGAAAGATTGATGCCGCAGCGCTCGTCACCGAGATCCGCCGAGCAGGTGGCGCGGAACAGGCGCCCGCGCTCCTCGTCGAAGCGGTGCATGAGCCCCCTCACCTCCGCAACGAAGCCACCATCCGCGCGACGGATCTCGCCAATGGACCCGATATCGAGAAGCAGACGCTCCTCCACATTGCTCCAGTTGACGAGCCAGGTCTCGACGCTCGCATCGTCATAGAGCCCTGAGGAGATATCGTCCTCGGTGAGCCCCGCGGAAACGAGCGCGCCCGACACTTCGCCACCGCCAACCGCGAAGCCGAGTTCGGTCGTGACCTCCGCCGCCTCGAGCCCGGTTCGGGCCGCAAAGATAGTACCGCCGAAAGAAAGATCGCGGTCGTGATCGGTGAAGCCGAAGGTCGCGCCGTCGCGCCGGATGAGCTTCCAGCAATGACAAAGCGTCGTCACCCCATCCGCCAGATGGGCAGCGAGGTTTGGGGGAATGGTGCGCATGAGATCGAACTTGCATGTGATGTGAGACGAGGCCGCACTGTCATCCCGGGGCGCCGAAGGCGAGCCCGGGATCCATAGCCGCTAACGCAGCAGAACACGTGCAGCGGCAGCCGTTGCGCTTTCTCCGCGAACGTCGTGTTTATGGATCCCGGGCTCCGCTACGCGGCCCCGGGATGACAGTGGGTGTCAAGGAACGATCTCGATCAGCGGGATCTGCGGGATGCCGCCGGCATCGAAGGTGAAGAGGTCGATGTCGAGCTCGTCCGTGTCGAAGCGCACCGGCACGTCGAAGGCAAAGCCCGCCGTGATGATAGCGCCTGCAGGCGGTGCGGCGGCAAAGATCACGAGGCCCGTCGTGGGATCGCAGTTGAAGCCGGAGCCGACGCTCTGCTCGATTCCGTTGACCGCCACCCGCACCGTTCCACCGACAGGCTTGGCGATGGAGCGGCTATAGGGCGCAAAGGACGAGCCATAAGCTTTCACCAGCGGAAAGCTCACGCTTTGTCCGTTGCCGGTGCCGATGCGCTGGTCCAGCGGCGTCGGGTCCTTCGAGGGCGGGCCGGAGCGCCAATCGGTGCGGTCGCGGAAGCGGAAGCCGTGGAGCCGACCGCGACGCTCCTCGAAGAAAGCGATCACCGCGTGCAGCGCATCGATCGTCCTGATCCCGAGCCCCGCATCGTAGCGGCGCCGAGAGCCGGCCCAGCGGCTGTTGCGGTGCTCGCGGCCGGAGGACAGCGCGACGATATCGGTCCGCCGCACGGGCCCGCCTCGGCTGCCGAGGCTGACATCGAGCGGAAAGCGAACCTCGTGGAAATCGGAGGTCATGATCCGTCCTTTTGGAATGTGAAACGAAAGAAAGAGGGTGGCGTTGACCCTGGAAAGGCCCCACCAAGGAGACGGCAGGCGATGAGCAACGCTCCCAACGACCTTGCGGAAGACTTCCCCGACAAGCGCGACCGGATCCACCAGCTCAAGACGAGCAACAACCGCTTCGCGCGGCTCTACGACGAATACGACGAGCTGAACCGCACCATCCACCGGATCGAAACCCGGGTGGAGCCGAAGCCCGAGGAAGTCGAGGAAGAGCTCAAACGCCGCCGCCTGCAGATCAAGGACGAGATCATGGCGATGCTCGACGGTGCGGGCGGCTGAGAAGCGCTACATCCCACGCTGCCCGCGCGCGACGGCTCGCGCCAGCGCGGCCGAGACCTGCGCCTCGGAACGGCGGAAGCTCTCCGCGTCGGGCGTCGAGATGTTCATCGTCACGGAAACCGGCCGCCCGCCGTGGCCTGAGCGCACGCCGAGCCTTCCGTCCGGCCCGCGCGCCAGTGGCATCACCGCCTCCGCGCCCTGCTCGCCCATGAGGCCGAGCCCGCGCCCGAGCGGAAAATAGGTCGGAGCACCGATCACCCCGCCTTGCGCGAACGGCATCACCATACCCCGAGAGAGTACGCCACCCTTGGCCAAGGCAGGCCCGCCGGCGCCAAACAGGGAGCCGAGGAGAGACGACAGCCCACCGCCTAAACTTTGCCCTGCGCCGGACAAATCAGGCCCCATCGGCAGCGCGTTGCCGAACAAGCCTGCCATCAGTGTTTGCATGCCACGGGTGAGCGCCATCTGCAGTGGAGCCATGGCCGACTTCAGCGCAAATTCTGTGAATGACTTGCGCAGATCTTTGAGAACGTTATCAAATTTCTTGCCTTCCGAGACGTTCTTGGCGAATGCATTGGACAGGGATTCACCGAAACGATCGGAAAGACCGATGAGTGTATCAAGCTGCCGTGCAGCCTGCTTCTTGTCATCCCGAATCTCGTCGAGTTTCTGCTTGAAAGGATTATCTGGCATATTGGCCTCATTCCGATTGAAGGATAAGCTGATCCTTGCCGCGCTCGTGCTGTGTACCCAGAATGCCTGCGTGAGTGCTCCGCCGACTAGATCGACTTACAAGACGCCCGGCCTTAGCCCTGCTCAAACGGGTCGAATTTACGACGAATGCCTTTACGAAGCCAAAAAGGCGACGGCATCGGCAAGCGCGAAGACGAGCGTGGGATACAGACAGTTCGAGCTTTACAACATGTGCTTGAAACTGAAAGGCATCACATATGTCGGCGATTTCACAATGCCCGATGAAAAATGGAAACCAATTCTTGAGCATTGCAAGGCAGAAGCAAGATCGGCCGTGGCCGGGCGCCCTGTCTCACGCCAACGGGACGAGCTGCAAGAAGATCTTGAGGTCTCGTGCTACAAGCAGAAAGGCGTCGTCTACCATCAGTGACGCATTTGAACCTTGAGAGGCAGAAGTCCTGATCAGCCTTTCACTCATCCGGAAACGCCTCCATCAACCGCCTGAGATCGCCGCTCAAGGCAGACTCGCTCTTTCGTCCACCCTGCAACCCCTCCCAGGCCGCCATCAGCTCGCGCGGCGTTGCGCGCCAGAAGGTCTCCGGGCTCCACCGCAGGATGCTTAAGGCCAGCGTCAGCGCATCGTCCCAGGGGAAGGCGTGAGGCTCGCATTCGAGTCCTGCGGATGCGGAGGGTTTGGCGATATATCGCCTCCGCCAAAGGTCATGACGAGGAGATCGGCAAGCGCCGCAGCCACGGGCTCGATGCCGTCATGCAGCGGCAGGCTCGCCACCTCCGCGTCGCTCATCGCGTGCCCGCCGCCGCGCAGCGCGACGCCGAGCAGCGTGAGCAGGTCGCGGCTCGACAGGCAGCCGGTGCCAAAACGCTCGGCCAGCGCCATGAGATCCTGCACGCCGAAAGCCTCTTCGAGTTCGGCCAGCGCACCAAGGGTGAGGCAGAGGGTGTAGCGCGTCTCGCCGAGTTGCAGCGCCACCTCGCCCCGTCGTCTGTTGGGCATCGGTTTTCTTCCTGACTGGAAAACTACTCGCCGTCATGGCCGGACTTGTTCCGGCCATCCACGCCTTTGCAACGGTACGGTTCCTAAGACGTGGATCCCCGGGACTGATCCCCGGATCAAGTCCGGGGACGGGGATGACGGTGAAGAGTTCGGTTGATGAGAATGGCTCGAATGCGCGTTTACAGCGCGACAAACGCAAGCGCGCCGGCGGATTCGAACGCCATTTCGAAAGTCACTTCGCCGGCATGGTCGCCGCGATATTCCAGGCTCGTGATCTGGAACAGGCCTTCGATGCGACCGAAATCGGGAATAACGATCTGATAGGTCAGGATGTCGCCGTCGAAGAAAACCTGGCGCATGCGTGCATCGGAGGCCTCGTCCTTGAACACGCCGGAACCGGAGATCGAGGCGCGGCGCACGCCGACGCCGGCCAGAAGTTCACGCCAGCGCCCGGCGGATTCCGCATGGGTCACGTCGACGGTCTCGGCATTGAAGGCGATCTGGCGCGTGCGCAAGCCCGCCACGGTGACGAAACCGCTGCCGCCATCGCCGATCTTGATGAGCAGATCCTTGCCCTTCTGAGCAGGCATGGGATGTCCTTTTGTTGAGTGAAGAAGTGAATATGCGTGAGAGTTGGATTTCTTCCCTCCCCCTTGCGGGGAGGAATTAAGGGTGGGGGTCGAAAAGTCAGAGTGAGGAGCGCGCTTCGATAAGAACGAAGACTGCTACAGCACTTCTGTCGTTTACTGTCTCACCCGGTCGTTCCACCCCCATCCCTCCCCGCAAGGGGGAGGGAACAACGCACGCCGATCACGCCACTTCCGTCACCGCGCGCAGGCGCAAGGCAACGCGGGTGAGCCCGCTGTCCTTGTCGCGCTCGGAGAAAAGCTCCGTGACGCGCAGGTTGACGAGGCGGTGTCCGTCGAGTGCGAGCGAGGCATCGTCGAGGATCGCATCGAAACGCTCGGCCACAGTGAGCGCCGCTCGCGCGCTGCCGCGCTCGGACCAGATGACGATGCCGAGACTTTGCTCATGGCCGCGATCGTGATCGGTGGACCAATCGGTTGCACGCACATCCGAGAACAGCGCGTAAACCGGCTCGGCGCCGCGCGGCGGCTCGTCGTAGAGGCGTAAACTACCGCCCATGAGCACTCGCAGTTCCGCATCGGCGGCAGCCGTGTCGAGGATTGCGCGGCGAAGCGCGAGAACGGGGCTCGTCATGCCCGCATCTCCTCGACGAGGCAGACGAGATCGCGCTTCGAGCCGTCCGGATCGGAGGCCGCGCGGATGGCGAAGCGGCGCAGGCCCGAAGTCAGGCGCATGGCGCCGGTCACGCCCTCGCGATAGCGCAGGGTGATGCGATGGGTCAGGCTCTGCTCGGATCGGTCCGCGCGCACGCGCTCGGAGCCGGAGAGCATCTCGATCGCACCCCAGAGCTGCGGGCCGGAGGTGTAGGTGCGGACAACGCCGCCGAAACCGTCGGGCCTCTCGAGCGGCATCTCGAGCACGAACCGGCGCGAGCGCGCGCCGATGGGAATGGGTTTGGTTTTCATGGCAATGTCTTGGAATGAATGTGATTGAACAACATATTCTGCTGTCATCCCGGGGCCGCGCAGCGGAGCCCGGGATCCATAACCGCGAACGGAGCAGAAAGAGGTGAAACGCTGCTTGCCTTGTCTTGAGACGTCGTGGTTATGGATTCCGGGCTCGCCTGCGGCGCCCCGGAATGACAGTAGAGGGCCCGTCTACAGCCGCATCCGTTGAAACGGTGCGACAAGAGCCAATGCCTCCGACGGCAGGATCTGCTCGCCGATCACGTCGCCGCGGTTCTCGAACCAATGGGCGACGAGAATGCGGATCGCGAGCTTCAACGGGGCGGGCACCGCCTCGGATGCGGTGCCGTAGCCGGCCCGCAGCTCGATGGAGATGCCGTTCCTCGGCCTGCCCGGTTCCGGTGCATGGGTGGCGGCAATGCGCGGCGGATCGCTCAACATATCCGCCTCGAAGGCGCTCGCCGGAACATCAGTGACTGTACCCGAAGCATCCCTCACCTTGATGCCATCGACCGCGATCAGCGGCGAGAGCGGCAGCAGGATCGTTCCGCCAGCGGGCCAGCGGTCCAGCACCACGCGCCAGCGCTGCTCGATCAGGATCCGCCGTGAGGCCGCCTCGATCATGAGCCGCGCCGCCTTGATGAGACCGGCAATCAGGTCATCCTGCATGCCGTCATCGTCATCGACGCGAAGATAGGCCTTCATCTCCCCCAGCGTTATGGGCTCGACGGCAGGGCCGCTGATGAATATGGGAATCATCTTGAACAGGAATCCTTATGAGTCATGCAACGTCTGGTTACGTTCTGTCTTGCCCTGTCGCTGATGGCGACGGAGGCGAATGCCATCGTCGGCGGTGCCGAGAATGAAGGTCCCCTCGCCCGCCAGAGCGTGATGGTCCTGAGCTCGAATGGCGGCGTCTGCAGCGCCGTGGTGCTGGCCAAAGACGTGGTGCTCACCGCCGCCCATTGCGTGACGGGCGCAGCCGAGCACCGGGTGCATTTTCGTGACGAGACGGGCGAGCCCGTGCTGATCACGCCCGCCGCGAAGGCCGTGCATCCCGGCTACAATGCGAAGGCCATCGAAACCCGGCAGCGCTCGGTCGATCTCGCCCTGGTGCGTATCCCTGAGGCCCTGCCCGCCCGCTTCGAGCGGGCGACGCTCACGGCCGCGAAAGTCGCCGAGAACAGTGCCGTCATCGTCGGCGGCTACGGCCTTGCCCGCGAGGGCGATGCGAAAACCTCCGGCACCTTCCGCACCGCCTCCCTGACCGCGGTCGAGCCATACGGCCCGAGCAAAATTCTGCTCTGGGCCGAGGGATCCGGCACGGCAAGCGCCTGCCAGGGCGATTCCGGAGGTCCGATGGCGTCCGGAACCGCTATTGTGGCAATCACAAGCTGGTCATCTCCGGCGAAGGGTCGAAGCTGCGGAGGCGTGACGCAGGGCATCCTCGTCGGCCCTCAGCGCGAATGGGTCGACCGGATTCTGAAAGGCTGGAATCGCGCAGCGTTATGGAGCGGCAATTAGGACATCCGACTCAGAAGGAGGATCCACCTTTGCGCCCTGTCCCCTGCCGTTAGAAATTCCTAAGGGAACGGAACTATCCTGACGGCCAAGGTCTTGCCTTAAAAAATCCTTTCCCCTCACGGCATCATCATCCCATGCGCGCGCTGCCAACTCTTGCTCTTGCCGTCTTCATCCTTGTTGCCAATCCCGCATGGGCCATCCTCCAAGGCGCCACCACACGCGACCCGAATGGGTTGCGGCGCTCGGTCGTGTCCATCGAGAGCTCGACCGGCGAGCTCTGCTCCGGCGTGGTGGTCGGGCCGGATCTCGTGCTCACCGCCGCCCATTGCATGACGGATCGGGCCGCCTACCGTGTCACCGCGCTCAACCGCGCCTTCCGGCAACAGCGCTTCAACGTCGCCGCGCTCGCCGTCCATCCCACATTCGTCCCCGGCACCACGCCGCGCACCCAACCGGGCATCGACCTTGCAATCGTCAAGCTCGATCGGCCACTCGGACCCGACTTCCTGGCTCTCGACCCGACCCAGGCGGGCCGGATCGATGTGGGCGACGGCGTGACGATTGCCGGATTCGGCGTGTTGTCCGAGCGGGCCCGGCGCACGGCCCGGACACTGCGCCAGACCAACCTCATCTCGCTCGGTCCCATCGAGGTCGCCAACCGCGTCCTGATCGTCGTCGACCGCAACCGCCTGGCGGAGACGGCCGGGGCCGGCGCCTGCCGGGGCGATTCCGGCGGGCCGGTCCTGGCCGCGACCTCCGCAGGCTATCAACTCTACGGCATCACGAGCTGGTCGAGCGGCCCCTTGCGCAGCCGCCAGCCGAGCGCCTGCGGCGGCCTGACGGCCGTCACGCCGATCGTCGAGCATCTCGGATGGATCTCATCGAGCATGCGCGGCCTCAACGGGACGCGCAGCATGTGGACGGGGAACTGAACCGATCTTCAATCACCGTGTCATTCCGGGGCGCCGAAGGCGAACCCGGAATCCATATCCGCTAACAGTGCAGGCAGAAGCGTAACGCTGCTCGCTTTACCTTGCAATGTCGTGGTTATGGATTCCGGGCTCCGCTATGCGGCCCCGGAATGACAGTGCTTGCGCCCCAACGTCATCACCGGCACAAGGCCGGTGATGACGTGGAGGGTAGCGTTACGCCGCGAACTTCAAGAGCTTGATCGCCGCGTAATCCTGCACACCGCCGCCCACGCGCTTGGTGGTATAGAACAGCAAATAAGGTTTCGCGGAATACGGATCGCGCAGCACACGCATGCCGGCACGGTCGACGATGAGATAACCGCGCTTGAAATCCCCGAACGCGACCGCGCAGGCATTCGCCGTGATGTCGGGCATGTCCTCGGCTTCCACCACAGGGAAGCCCATCAGGGTGGCGGCCTGGCCGAGGCTAGCGGGCGGCGCCCAGAGATATTGGCCGTTATCGTCCTTGAACCGGCGGATCGCGCTCTGCGTCTTGCGGTTCATGACGAAGGAGGCGTTCTGACGATAGCCGGCCTTCAGTGAATAGATCAGGTCGACAAGCACATCGGAGGGATTGGCGGCCGGAAAGGTCGCGCCGCCGGTCTGCACGGTGCCGAGCTTGCCCCATTCCCAGACTTCCTCCTCGATCGTATCGGCGGAAAGAAACCCCTTCGGCTTGTTGATGCCGTCGCCTGTCACGAAGGCGGTGCTTTCCTGCTCGGCGAAGGCAGCCTCGACTTCCTCCGCGATCCAGCGATCGATATCGACCACCGCATCGTCGAGAAGGGTCTGGGTCGCAGCCGGCATGGCATAGAGTTCCATGGCCGGGAAGCTCATCTCGGAGAGCGTCGGACTTGCGGTCTGAGGACGTGCCGCCGTCTCGCCGACCCAGCCCGTCGCGGGACCCATGGTCGAGAAGGCGCGCTTGTACTGGCCACCGGAAATCACACGCACCGACGAGATGGCGCGGATCGGCGAAACGGCCGAGAGACGGCGCAGCACCTCGCTCTCGACCGTATCGGGCACGAGATAGCCGCCATCGGGGCCGGAGCCGGCAGAGAGCGCCTTCTCCTCGAGCCGCTT
The DNA here is from genome assembly GCF_016864375.1 of Microvirga sp. VF16. GTDB lineage: Bacteria > Pseudomonadota > Alphaproteobacteria > Rhizobiales > Beijerinckiaceae > Microvirga. The sequence goes on from NZ_CP069354.1 coordinate 3,893,071, forward strand.
CAATCCTGCGGCCTCGCCGGTGCGGATATAGGAATCGAACGCTGCCTTGTGCTCTCCTTTAGCCGGATCGCGGGCATGGTCCGCACCGCTGCCCAGCGGCGGACGCGAGCGATCGAGGGCAAGACGGTCGAGGCGGCGCTTGGCATCGTCGAGGGCGGTGTCGATACGGATCAGCTTTTCGTCCGTCACGACATCGCTCGACAACCGTGTCTCGATCTCGGACAGGCGCGTGTCGTTGGCATCCTTGAACGCCTCGAAGGCGCGGGCGAAATCGTCGAAAGCCGAGGCGACATCGTCGGAAACGGATTTGGTGTCTACAATGGGGATCATATCAATCAATCGGTTTGTTAAATGAAAAGGCCCGCCGGTGGGCGGGCCCGTTTAATTCCCGGTAAAAGGGAATGATTAGCGGCGAGCGCGACGGGTGTTGCTCTGCACTCTATTGGCCACCGTGGGCCCGGTTGCTGCGCCGACCGCGCCGCCGACGATCGCACCGGGCGGTCCTGCAATCGCACCGACACCGGCACCGACGGCAGCGCCGCCGACCCGCTCTTCCGTGGTGGTGCAGGCCGCGGCCGCAAGGCCGAGGAGCGCAACGAAAACGAGCTTCTTCATGACAACCTCCCAAGAAACGCGGAGATCCGACACCTTCCGGATGAAGAAGGGACCCGCCACTTCCGCATCCGTGCGGGCGTTCATCTAACGCGCTCCCAAGGACAAGGTTCAGGACAATAATCGCACGGCCGCCCTGCGGATGCTGGCGGCGAGTTGCGGCCTCACGTTCTTCACGGTTTCGACCCGCGCATCGGGCAGCATCGGAAAGGTCACGACGGAGATTTCCCACAGGTCGAGCTTCTCCAGCCGGCGCAGGCCCGTGGGCCGCTCGGCCCGCGCACGTTCGGCGCGAAAGCCGATGGAGAGCCCATCGACCGCGCCTTCGCGCATGAGCGCATGGATCTCCCGCGCACGCTCCACGGCAAGGTTGAGCTTGCCGCGCACGCGCAGGCCCCGCCGATCCTCCGCGATGGAAAGCCAGCGCCCGATGGGCTGACCCGGATCGTGCTGCCAGAGGAGCCGCACATCGGCCGCGCCTCGTTTTCTTAAAGTATCCGAGAACGCCCCCGGCATGACCACATCCTTGCCGAGATCGGCCTCACCGAACAGGCTGGCATAGCCTTCGAACACGCCGTCGACATCGACCGCGTTCAGCGGCTCGGACAGGAACTTTCGTTCCTGAATGATGGGAATGCCGGGCTTCATCGCGCGGCTCCGCGGACGATTTTCGGTTTGGCATCGAGCTTTTCGAGCTGGCGCACGAAATCGCGAAACACGAGCGCGGCGCGGCTCTGCCCGTCCCGCGCGGCCTTCGGCTTGCGTGGCGTGCGGGTGATGGTGCGGGTCATCAGGGTTCTCCCGAATGGCGGCGGTTGAAGAGGGACAGCTCGCGCACGAACGCATCGAACCGACGATTGGCTGCGAACAGATCGCGCAGGGTCATGGCAAGCAAAGCGGACGCCCCGCTCGCCCAGACGAACAGGGCGAGATGGGCAAGATCCCCGCGCCGGATGACGGCCTCGGTGATCTGGTCAAACATGTTCATGATTTGTTCCTACGGAAAAACTCCGTTGAGGGTGGGTGCACGTGGGAATTGGGATGGTGTTAGAGCATCGGACCCAAAAGTGGACCCACTTTTGGGATCTAATCCGATGCTCAGCCCTTAAGCGGCGCATCGTTGGGTGCGGAAAACCGGGTCCACTTTTCCGCACGATGCGCTAGTGGTTCGGGTGGTTGCTTGCGCGTATGGATTTGCGAGACATCGACGGAGCGTCATCCCGGACGAGCGAAGCGAGATCCGGGATCGCTTGCAGGATCTGGTGCTGGAACCTCAACACTGTCATCCCCGCGAAGGCGGGGATCCATAACCACGACGTCTCGGGAAAGAGTGGGCGCCGGCATACCTTGTTCTGCAATGTTGGCGTTTATGGATCCCGGGCTCCGCTGCGCGGCCCCGGGATGACAGTGCTGAACTGGTTTTCGCGCCGTGCTCCTCGCATCGGGATCGCCGGCACAAAGCCGGTGATGATGTCGAAGCAACACTTATCGCACTTGCCTCCCCTTCCCCACCGTTGCCCGCCCATACCCCACCGCCTCACGCTTCTCATCATCACTCAAAAACGCCGCCGCCGACACACGGCGCCAGAGGCTTTCGCGTTCGTCGGCCAGTGCCTCGACGGCGTCGAGATCGGGTTCGAGTTGCAGCATTTCGCCGTAGGCGGGCGCCAGCCAATGTGACAGCGAGTCCGCCGTGCGCTTCACGAGCGGGATCACCGTCTGGCGATAGAAGGCGCGGTTGGCTTCGGCGTAGTTGGCGTGCGTGCTGTCGCCGGGAAGACCGAGCAGCAGCGGCGGCACCCCGAAGGCGAGCGCGATCTCGCGCGCAGCGGCCGCCTTCGCCTCGACGAAGTCCATGTCCTTCGGCGAGAGCGAGAGCGGCTTCCAGTCGAGGCCGCCTTCGAGAAGCAGGGGGCGTCCCGCATTGCCGGCACCCTGGTAATTCGCTTCGAGTTCGCTCTTCAAGCGATCGAACTGCGCATCGGTCAGCGTCGCGCCACCGACGACGAGCGCGCCGGAGGGCCGTGCCGCGTTGTCGAGAAGCGCCTTGTTCCAGGCGCCCGCCGCGTTGTGAATGTCGAGCGCGGTGGCCGCAGCTTCCATCGGCGAGAGACCGTAATGATCATCAACTGGGTGAAACAGCGTGAGATGCAGAATCGGCGGCAGCGTCTCGTCATCGCGGATCGCGAAGCACACGGATTGCGTGCCGACCGCATATTCATAAGCAGCAGGCCAGCCATCGGCATCTGGCACCACGCGCATCCGGTCGGGCCGTAAGCAATAGAGTTCGTGCGGCGCGCCATCGAGGCTTACCGCCTCCACATAGGCGTTGCCGGAGACCATGAGGTGGCCGTAGAGGCTTTCCAGAAAACGCTGGCCGCCCTCGCGCGCATTGGGCCTGGCGAGCAGCGCAAGCAGCGGATGCGCCGTAAGTTCCCTGCCCTCGCTCTTGAGCACCAGGGGCAAAGCCGCCGCCGCCTCGCTCACCAGCCGCACGGCGCGATGCACGATGGCGTTCTTCTGAAAGCCTTCGCGGGACAAGGCCGCGTAATCGCGTGGCGTCCATACGGCGCGGCCGGCGACATAGAGCGCGATGGCGCTTTGCACGCGCGAAGCCTTGGCCTCGGGCGGCGCCTGAAGCCAGCGGGTCAATCGATTGAACATCAAAAACTCCTGCCCAGGATGAGGGCATGACGAAAAATGAAGGGCCGTGTGAGCAACGAAATGCTCCTCCTCCTGCCAATCCTCCTGCCATGGCCGCACTTGTTGCGGCCATCCACGTCTTCAACGGAGGCAAAGACGTGGATCCCCGGGACTGATCCCCGGATCAAGTCCGGGGACGGGGATGACGGCCCAGCGTCTTCTTCCGTTACAACGGCACATCTCTGCTCTGCGTTGATTCAGAATGGCGACATCTTCCGCAGACGATGATGAAGAAGCGGGCAATTCTCGCCATCCTGTCATTGGGCGGTCACATGCCGTGAGGTAATCTTTAGATGTTGCGGGGCATCCGGCGACATTCACGCGCCAGCCGAGCTGGTTTCCCCACTCGGCTGGCGCGACCATCAAGTTTCTCGAGCTCTGTCGTCCTTTCTCCTATTCGGGACGGCATGAGGCAGATGGCGGGGCGGATCGGCACGGATGGACTGCCATCCGCCCCTGCCTTCCAGCAGCACTCCCACCTTTGAGAGCCCCTCCGTTGCGCCGCGTTGCCTCTTTGGAGACAGATGCGCCCGAAAGGCTCACTCCATCAGGAGACGTTGAGGATCGTCGGCTGCACAATAGCTTATGCGCAGTGGCTCCATTCTTTGCCCCTACGGGAGTCACGGCGCCCCGGCTGGAGATATGCGTGAACGCTGTACTTCGGCTGGGGCGTTCTTTCTTCCCTCGTGTCATTCGCGGGTGTTCGCGTGACATCCTCCACGTCATGGCCGGGCTTGTCCCGGCCATCCCGATGCAGTGAAGCGCCGCGCCTTTCCAATCGGGATCACCGGCACAAGGCCGGTGATGACGTGAGGAGGTTGTCGGTCCTGCATGAGCAGTCTCACAACACCCGCACTCTTGGCTCCCGCCTCTCCCGCAGCATCAATTCGGTCAGCGTCCAGACGAGTGCATCCATGCGGTCAGGCGAGCGACCCGATGTCAGACCGCCGGGACCGAAATCGCAGAGCTCGTCCTCAAGCTCCGGCAGCGCGCCCACATGGCGCACGCGGTTCTGTGCGTACAGCACGGAGACCGGCTCCGCGCGTAAATATTTGCCACGCGTGGCGCGCACCGCCATGACAGGCACGGACGGATCGACCTCGCGGATCACGCCGGTCGCCATCTCGCCGCCCTGGTTCGTCTCGACGACGAGCGCATCGGCCTCGAACCGTCGATACAGCGCCACGGCCTTCGCCGCCCATTCCGGTGGCTTCAAGCCTGACGCCGTTGCATCCTCCAGCACGTAAGCAACACCGTTGTCATCGATGCCTGCTGCAACGATCCCGCAGGCATCGGCGCGCTTCGACGACGAGGCCGGCGGATCGACGGCGACGACGATGCGCATGAGCGGCGGCGCGCACGAAACGCGGTTCGCTTCGACGATGTCGCGCGTCCATAACGCATCGGGCCGATCCTCGACGATGTCGCCATCGAGCTCCTGCCGACCGAGACGCGTACCGGCATAGCGACGCATGACGGTGTCGAGAAAGACCGGCGCCAGGTTCTCCGCATTGTCGGCGGTGCGCACGCGCGACACCGCGACATGCGGATCGGCGAGGAAGCGCTTGATGAGCGGGATCGGCCGCGGCGTCGTCGTCACCATCTGGCGCGGATGCGCGCCGAGACGAAGACCGAATTGCAGCATGTCCCAGGTCTCCTCCACGTGCTTCCACTTGGCGAGTTCGTCCGCCCAGGCGGCATCGAATTGCGGACCGCGCAAGGAATCGGGATCCTCCGCCGAGAACACATGCGCCACCGCGCCGTTCGACCATTCGAGCTTGCGCAAGGACGGCGACCATGTGGGGCGTTCATGGCGCGCATGGATGGAGAGAATGCCGGCAGGCCCCTCCACCATCACGTTGCGCGCATCCGAAAAGGTCTCGCCGATCAGCGCGATGCGCCGTGACGCGTGATGCGCAAAATCCGGTTCGGCGAGCGCGATGCCGCGCACCCACTCGGCGCCGGTGCGGGTCTTGCCCGCCCCTCGCCCGCCGAGCATGAGCCAAGTCGTCCAGGGATCGTGCAGGCGCGCCAGGCCCGGCAAGCGCTGCTCCGGACGGCAGCGCACCGGCCAATGCCGCAGCACGCTTTCGAAATCGTCTTCAGACCAGGATGCCGTCGCATCCGCGAGCCTCCTCTTCCGCGATAACCCGGTTAAGATGGTGAGCAAGTTCGTCGCGCAGCTCGTGGAGGCTGCGTCTTGGTTTAGAATGATGCTCGGATTCATCGAGCGGTGAGCCTTCCTGTTCCAGAAGGGCCTGCGCCGTCATCAACGTCTTGGCGTAGGACGCCAGGATCTGAGCCGTCTTGGCGTGGCTCGTCACGCGCCCGGCGCGCTGCTCCTTCACGAGAGCCTTGATTTGAGATTTCGTCACGCGCGCCAGCGATCGCGCGGTATCGCGCAAGGCCGCGGGGGCAGACAAAGCCTCGGATGGATCGTCGGCTCGGCCTTCCACCGCCGCGTCGACACCATCCCGATCTTTCAGAGCGAGTGCGGCCGCCCGGTGCGGCCATCCCCAGCTGTCCCGCAGACGCACGAAGGTCCTGCGGCTCACATCGATCCGGGCCGCGATCTCATGCAGATTCATGGAGGGGCAGTTGAAATAATACTCGTAAGCCCGCCGCTTCTGTTCGGCAGACACTTCGATCGCGACAGCCATCGGGGACAATCCAATAAAAAACCGCCCAAGCGGGAGCTTGAGCGGCGGAGGTTGCACCGGGGCGATGAATGCGGACGGGGCTTCATTCACACTTCGCCAGTGTTCACGTTTTGTACTCCAAGAGCGTCACGCTGTCAAGGTGAGTCTGGGCCGCTTCGAACTTCCGATGCGCAGCAAGGCTTTGCATGGCCCTGCCCCTCGCCTGGAGCGACAAGGGGGACGAGATTAGGCAGCGAATCGGCATCGCTCCTCGAATCTCTTCTCATATCGAAGGTGTTCTCTGAAAGTTCTCCTATCAAGCAATATAGTGGATACTGTTACATGTTTTCGCGATCAAAATCGGAACATATGAGCAATGAAGAGACAACGTTTGACCGTACTTTTTAAGTATACTAAGAAAACCATATAAATGCATAGCTACGCATTCGAGTAGGAATACTGAAAACTATCATATAATAACCTACATGTTCATATAGGTTACAAAGATGCTACTCATCCGATGCGGGATTTCACCGTTATCCTGTTCCCCTCCACGACAAGAGTCCTGCGATAGAGTTCGTTGAACGCCTGCCCCCGACGGCCGCGGCTCCCCGGTCATTGTCTCGTCCAGCCTCGGAAACCGAATCTCCGCTCCGCCAAAATTCCATATGGCGTAGAGCCAGGAAATTCCTATACAAAGTTACGGAACGAGATCTTCCTGACGAGCATTACGCAGGATGGGTTGGACGAGAAACGACAGGATGGGAACGGGGGCAGCAGACATGGCGGCATCAATCATTCGGCTCGGGGGCGAGCAAAAGGTCAACAGTCACACGACCAGCAGCCAACAAGCACAGAGCATCACAGCGCTGAAGGACGGCGGCTGGGTCGTGACCTGGCAATCCTTTAATCAGGACGGCTCTCTCAGGGGCATCTATCAGCAGCGCTACAAGGCCGATGGCTCGCTTAGCGGCAGTGAACAGCAGGTCAATACCCATACGACAAGCGACCAATCGGCTCCGAGCGTGACGGCGCTGGCCGACGGTGGCTGGGTCGTCACCTGGATGTCCTGGGATCAGGATGCCGGCTTTTTCGGGGGCGTCTATCAGCAGCGCTACAAGGCCGACGGCTCGCCCGTCACCGATGGTCCCCATGGCGGCGAACAGCAGGTCAACACCGAGACGGATGATAACCAATCGGAGCCGAGCGTGACAGCGCTGACGGATGGCGGCTGGCTCGTGACCTGGACCTCCAACGGTCAGGACGGCACCTATAACATCTACCAGCAGCGCTACAACGCCGATGGCTCGCCCGTCACCGACGGTCCTTTTGGCGGCGAACGGCTGGTCAATACCTATACGATAGACAACCAATCGGCTCCGAGCGTGACAGCGCTCGCCGATGGCGGCTGGGTCGTCACCTGGATGTCCTTGAGTCAGGACGGCTCCGGCTATGGCACCTACCAGCAGCGCTACAAGGCCGATGGCTCGCTCAGCGGCAGCGAGCAGAGGGTCAACACCGTCACGGACCAACACCAAGCGTTTCCGAGCGTGACGGCGCTGGACGACGGCGGCTGGGTCGTGACGTGGGCCTCCAACACCCAAGACGGCTCCGGCTATGGCACCTATCAGCAGCGCTACAGTGCCGACGGTTCGCTCAGCGGCAGCGAGTTGCAGGTCAATACCTATACGACAAACGATCAATCGACTCCGAGCGTGACGGTGCTTGCCGATGGCAGCTGGGTCGTCACCTGGACCTCCAACAGCCAGGACGAGCCCGGTGGTCTCGGCATCTACCAGCAGCGCTTCACCCCCGTCACAGCCTTCGGCGAGGGCACGGAGAGCGGAACCGGGACCGGCGATCATGAGGTGTTTCGGGTCAGGAACGGCGGCCTGGAGGCGGGCGACACGCTCGCGGCCGGTGGCGGCATCGATGTTCTCAAGATGATCGAGGCCGGCAGCCTCGATCTCACCGCACCGGATACTTTGACCGGCATCGAGATCGTCCAGGGTTCGAACGGCAACGACACCATCGCGACGAACGCCACGCGCCTGACGGAGATCGTCGGCATCCAGGGCGGCGCCGGGCGTGACGAGTTGCGCCTGCAGGCCGGCACCTATGATCTCTCGGCCAAAGTCGTCTCCGGCATCGAGACCATCACGCTTCTTGGAACCGGCTCCCTCACCTTCGCCGACAAGGCGACGGCGCTGCTGGCGCACAGCCAGACGCAGAACGGCGCCGTCATCCTGACCGACGACAGCTTCACAGTGGCCGAGCGCACCCAGCTCTACCATCAGGGCATCCGGCAGGTCACGGATGCGGGCGGAGTCCACGTTCTGCAGGAGGCGCAAGCCTCGTTGAGCACGCGCGCGGTGGAGGAGAATGCCGGAACCGGCACCGTCATCGGGACGCTCTCGGCGATAGATCCCACCCCGGGCGACGGGCTGCGCTTCGAGCTGATCGACAATGCCGGTGGACGCTTTGCCCTGTCGGGCAATCAGATCGTCGCGGGTAACGGCAGCCTGCTCGACTACGAGAGTGGCGCCACGCATCGCATCGTCGTGCGCATCGTTGATGAGGGCGGCATCATCACCGACGCGGCATTCACGATCATGCTCAGCGACATTCCCGTCGAGACGGTCAAGGGCACGTCCCGCGCTGACGTGCTCAAGGGCGGAACGGGCAATGACGTTCTCTACGGCGGACTGGGCAAGGACACATTGACCGGCGATGCGGGACAGGACGTGTTCGCGTTCGACACCCGGCCGAACAAGAAGAGCAATCTCGACAAGATCACCGACTTCGTCGTGAAGGACGATGCGATCTGGCTCGACAACAAGGTGTTCACGAAACTCGGCAAGGCTGGCTCCATCACCAAGCCCACTGCGCTGAAGAAGGGCTACTTCGCCACCGACAAGGCCAAGGACAAGGACGATTACGTCATCTACAGCAAGAAGACCGGGATCCTCTCCTATGACGTCGACGGCTCGGGCTCCAAGGTCGCTGTCGAGATCGCCCAATTGAAGAAAGGTCTCGGCCTCAAGGCCACCGACTTCTTCGTGGTGTAGGACGTTTCACAGGACGAGATCGACCACGATCATTTCGTGATCCGACACCGCCCGGCCCTCTTCGTCGAGGGCCGGAACGATCTGCGGATTTGTTGCCGCGAGGCCGCGCACGACGATCCAATCGAGCTTGCCAAAGGGCGGCTTGTGCTTGTTCTTCGGGCCCGGTGTCTGCGTCGGGAGCGCGAGATTGGCGTTCGCCCAAGTGAACCCCGCCTTTTGAAGATCGGCGAAGAGCGGTTCGTAACGCTCCGGCGCTTCGAGCAGGAGATGCCGTTCGTTCTCCTCGCGCGGCAGCGCCTTTGTGTTGAAGTCGCCACCGATCACGCAAGGCTCGCCCGGTGCGATCGCATCAAGCGCTTGCAGCAGGTTGAGGATCTGCGCCTGACGGTCGGCTGGATCGGTCTTGCTCTCGAGATGGGTGCTGACGATCCATAAAGGTCTCGGCGCATCGGCGATACGGGCGGCCAGCGCCATGCGCCCGCCGATCCGTCGCTGCGCGCCCTTGAAGCCGGAGAACCATAACCCGCTCTCATCGAGCGGGATCAGGTGCGGTTGCTCCAAGGCCAGTCCGGTCACGATGGCGTTGCCGTGGAGGCTGCGAATATTGCGCTCGCCTGCATGCTTGCGCATCTCGCCCTGGTCCCCGAGATCGAGTTCTACGAATTCGACCCCGTAGAGATACCCTTCGCCAGTGCCTGCGATCAGGTCGCGAAGGTTATGCGTGTTGCCGGAGCGCGCCATGCCGAGATCGACCTCGCTGAGCAGCGCGATGTCGGCGCCGGCCTGTTTCATGAGGAGGCGAGCCGCCGGCCGGTTCTTGAGACGCTCGGCGTTGAAGGCCGCGATTCTGATGATTTCAGGACAGGGCCGAACGTGCTCAGGCGGCACCTGTTCGATCTCCCGAAAAGCTGGGATCTGCTGCAGCAGGCGCGCATGCGCATCCTCGCCCGTCACCGATGCCCGACGCGCTTCCTCCAGGATGGAAGCCTCGGGAGCATCGAGGTTCTGCACGACCCGATCGATCACAGCGCGCATGGTGCAGGAGCTTCTCAAAAACTTTCTCGGCCTCCTGCCAATTAGGGCGTCGCGCCTCTTGCCGGACCTGCGAATTTCAGGAATCTTTGAGCTTGGCCTTAGGAACTTTTTTAAGTACGGGCCGTTATGTGAGCGCATCAAGCTTTGCCGGGAGGAAGCCCATGGTCTTTTGGGCTGCTATTGTTGCGCTCGCAACGGGCGCATTCGTCTATGTTGGCGACCTCTCTTCGGCCCTTGTCAGCCTAGCTGAAATCGGCGGCGTCATCGTCCTGTTCACCCTGGTCTGTGCCGCGGAAGTCTTCAGCATCCCGAAGAACCCGCCCTTCGACAAAGGCCACGCCCAGTCCGAGTCCTAGGGCCCGGCGCGCCGGCGGTTTCCTTTGACGCCCTCGAAAAGCGGGCCTCCTCATCCCAATGTCTGATCTTTTCCTGACCCATGGGAAATGTTAATATATTGCCCATGGGTCAGATTCGTGATTATGTTTCATATCATGAGCATGCCCAGCCCCGCTTTGGCCGCATCCGTCGATTTGGAGCAACTCACGGGCGACCTCGTCGCCTCGGTCTCCGATAGCCCCAGGGGGGCGCTGGACAGCGCCCTGCGGCAGGCCCTTGCCCACACGGTCGAGACGAAGGTCAACGCGCAACTCGCGGTGCTGCTGGAGGGGATCGGGGATGCTTTCTATTCCCTCGATGCCGAGTGGCGCTTCAGCTATATCAACCGGGCGGCCGAGGGCTATTTCGGTATTCCCCGCCACGCCATGCTGCGCAGCATGATCTGGGACGTGTTCCCGGAATCCGAAGGGACCGACCTGCGGCGCCGCTACGAAGAGGTCTTCGCCTCAGGCCGGCCCCTCTCCTTCGAGTCGGAAGCTGTGGGACGCCAGGGCCGGTATCTGGAATTCCACGTCTTTCCCTATAACGGGGGCATCGGCGTCAGCTTCCGCGACTGGACGGAGCGCCGTCGGGCGGAGGAAGAGCTGCGCGCCAGTGAGGCGCGCCTGAGTGCGCTCGCGAACAACGTGCCCGCCTGCATGTTCTACCAGACGAGCCATTCCTCGGATTTCCAGGACCGCAAGGTTCTCTACGTGTCCATGACCTGCGAGCGGCTCACCGGTATTCCCGCCGCCGAGGTGCAGGCCAACCCTGGCCTTCTCTACAATCTCGTCCTGCCGGACCATCGCTCCAAGATGCTGGCACGGGAATTGGAGGGACATCGCAACCTCAAGGAATTCGAATCCGAATTCGAGATGTGGCACGCGAGAACGGGCGAAGCCCGGTGGCATCGCATCATCGTGACCCCGCGGACGCTGGAGAACGGCAGCATCGTCTGGGACGGCATTCAGATCGACATTACCGAGCACAAGCGGGCCGAGGAGCATCTGCGACTGCTGCTCAACGAGCTGAATCACAGGGTCAAGAACACGCTTGCGACCGTCCAGTCCCTGGCGTCCCAGAGCTTCCGCAGCCTCAGGACCCGAAACGTCCAGGACCTTCCCTCCGCCTATGCCACCTTCGAGGCCCGCCTGTTCGCCCTCGCCCGCGGCCACGACATTCTGACCCGGGAGAATTGGGAGGGCGCAAGTCTCGGCGAAATCGTCAGCCAGGCCTTCGCCCCGTACCGCGACCTGTCCGAGGAATGCAGCAGGATCTGGATCGACGGCTCGGATCTTCGCGTGTCGCCCCCCATGGCTTTGAGTCTGTCGATGGCCCTGCACGAGCTTTGCACGAATGCCGTCAAATACGGTGCCCTGGGCGTTCCCGACGGGCGGGTTCACATCTCCTGGTCGACGCTCAAAACCGCAACGGGCTCGCGCCTCGTCATGCGGTGGGAGGAGCGTGGCGGCCCACTGGTCCTTGCGCCTTCGCGCAAGGGTTTCGGATCGCGGCTGATTCAGGAAGGCTTGGCGCGGGAGCTGAATGGTGATGTGCGGCTGATTTACGAACCCGAGGGCGTCGTCTGTGCCATCGACGTGCCTCTTTCTTGAGCAGGGCTGGGGGGCGTTTTCAAAAGACGCATAGATCATTAGTCGATAGGGGGCGCCAGATATCTTGCGAATGGAACCGTATTTAGTGTCAATAGCGCGCAAGTGACGAAGGTCACGATCCAGAGAGGAAAAGATTACTATGAAACGTCGTCAGTTTTTGCAGGCCGCAACGGTCGGCGCGGCCTCGACAGCGGTTGCCGCTCCGGCCATCGCTCAGTCGATGCCGGAGATCAAGTGGCGCATGCAATCGGGCTTCCCCAAGTCGCTCGACACCATCTACGGCGCAGCCGAAGTGATCGCGAAATTCGTCTCCGAGGCGACCGACGGCAAGTTCCAGATTCAGCCTTTCGCGGCCGGTGAAATCGTCGGCACGCCCCAGGTGGCCGATGCGGTCGGCAACGGCACCATCGAGCTCGGCCACACCTGCTCCTATTACTATTTCGGCAAGGATCCGACCTTCGCCATCGGCACCGCCCTGCCCTTCGGCCTCAACGCCCGCCAGATGAACGCCTGGATGTATCACGGCGGCGGTAACGACCTGCTGAACGAGTTCTACGCCAAGCACAATCTCTACGGCATGCCTGCGGGCAATACCGGCGTGCAGATGGGCGGCTGGTTCCGCAAGGAGATCAAGACCGTCCAGGACCTGCAGGGTCTCAAGATGCGCATCGCGGGCCTTGCCGGCATGGTGATGCAGAAGCTCGGCGCCGTGCCGCAGCAGATCCCCGGCGGCGACATCTACCCGGCTCTTGAGCGCGGCACCATTGATGCTGCCGAGTGGGTCGGCCCCTACGATGACGAGAAGCTCGGCTTCTCGAAGGTCGCACCTTACTACTACTATCCGGGCTTCTGGGAAGGTGGCCCCGCGATCCATCTGTTCGTCAATCAGGCAAAATGGAAAGAGCTCCCGAAGGCGTATCAGGCGATCCTGACCGCTGCTTCCGGCTACGCCAACAACGACATGCTGGCGAAGTACGACGCCCGCAACCCGGCGGCCCTGCGTCGCCTGCTCGGCGCCGGCACGCAACTGCGTCCTTACTCGCAGGAAATCCTCGAAGCGGCTTACAAAGCAGCTAACGAGGTCTATGACGAAGTTTCCGCCAAGAATGCCGACTTCAAAAAGGTCTACGAAAGCGTTCGCGGCTTCCGGAATGAAGAATATCTCTGGTTCCAAGTGGCCGAATACGCCTACGACACCTTCATGATCCGTGCTCGTGCGCGCGGCTGATCTTTCTTAACGCCATAAACCTGAAGAAGGGCGACCATTCGGTCGCCCTTTTTTGTTGATCTCGGCATACCCACATAAGATTCTTCCTGACGGACGTCCTGCCACCACTCTCTTCGAGCAGGGCGCTCATCCTGTGAGTATCAAGGGGCATTCGACAGACGATGCGCTGGACTCTGCGGATCAGTTTTCTGCTCTTTCTGGCCTGGGCCATCTTCATGGTCTCGCCCTTCGTCGCGCTCTACGATCTATCCAAGGCTGTCGAGGCGCGGGACATGGACCGGATCACCGAGCGGGTAAATTTCAACGCTCTTCGCGTCTCCCTCGCCCGGCAGATCCTAGGCGAATACCTGAAGACGCAGGACCTCGATGGACTCGACCGACAGACCGCCGCACAGGCCGGAACTGCGACGCTCAACCCGGTCCTGGAAGAACTCATTACGCCGCAGGCCGTTATCGACCTTCTCGAGGACGGGCAGTTGCAGCAGATGGCCGGAGCCCAGAACGGCAACGGCGCTCTCTCTCCGATCCGTTTCGATGCTTCATCGCTCGGAAAAGCCTGGCGGACCTTCATCATGTCGGAGACGCAGGGCTTTCGCGCCATTACCATCCCGCTCCCAGCGGATGAACCCAAAGACAAGCAATTCAAGGTTACTCTGCGCCTGAGAGGCATCACTTGGCGGGTAACCGGGATCGAGCTTCCCGAGCCAATCAAGGAAGAATTGATCAAGCGCGCAGCGGCCGCAGCAAAGTAAAACTATTATCAGCGAGCTTACTACCGGAACCTGGAGCATAACAAGAACGTTTCCAGTCAGAATATCATCTGATGAAGGATCAAGTATGCGTAAATTTGCTTTAGGTATCGCCACGGCAAGCCTTTTGATTGCCCCTCAACTTGCCGCAGCGCAGGAGGGAACTGCTGCTGGTGTCGCAACCGGCGCAGTGACAGGTGCCATCATCGGCGGGCCGGTCGGTGCGGTGGTTGGCGCGGGCGTCGGCGGCATCGCGGGCGGACTTGCCGAGCAGAATGCAAAGATACAGACGACCCCGGAAGTTGTGGTCATCCCCGGTCCGGAAGCAACAGGTTCGATCCGGCAAAGAACCTGCACTGTCGATGCTTACGGCAATCAGGCCTGCATGGATGTCGTGCGATAAATTCTGAACTACCGAGTATCGAAAAGCCCGCCTGTTCAATCAGGCGGGCTTTTCGATACTCGGTACGCAACAATTCCGGCATATCCTCGAACGCAGAACAGAGTACTCCAAACCGCCTCAGTGGACGAATAACCACCCAACCAAGGCAAGAGGAAACACGGCGCCAAGAATAAAACAGATGACTTGTGAGGTCATTCGATTTCCCTCCATGGCACAACAACCAGAAACATTAAAATACGTTCCGACGAATTACGGCACGACGCAAACAGAGAGAAAGTCAATCCATGACGATGTAGCCTGAAATAACTGCGGTTTACATCGATCGCGCTCGCGAAGGGAACCGAGCCTCGCCCCCTCGATTGTCAGAACGAGGAAGGTGAGGTGTCAACGATGAAGGATCAGGGCCGTCCCGCGCGAAGTTTCATAGAGGATGCTGAATTCGTCCGCAAAACGCTCATCGTGCTCGGTCTGGGATTACTCGCCTTCCTGATTTGGAAGCTGTCGGACGTGCTTCTCCTGGCTTTCGGGGCTGTGCTGGTCGCCATTCTCCTGCGCGCCGCGTCAGATGCGCTCGTGCGGTTTCTATGGGTGCCCGAGCGTTGGAGCCTGGCGGTCGCTACTCTCCTCATCTTCATGGTGTTCCTCGCCATCATCACGCTCTTCGGAGCCCAGGTTCGTTCCCAATTCTCCAACGTGGTCGAACAACTTCCCTTCGCCGTCGACAACTTCGCCAAGCAGCTTGGACTCGGCGCGGTGAGTGACGACCTTTCGGAGATCGTGAACAACGCACCGGCCGGTGGAATGGCAGCCCGTCTCGCAGGCATCGGGGGTGCTATTCTCGATGGGCTTGCGGACTTCGCCCTGGTGGTAATCGCAGGCATCTACATTGCCGCGGCACCAGACCTCTATCGGGAAGGGTTCGTCAAGCTGTTCCCCATACGCCACCATCCACAGGTCGAAAGTTCGCTGCAGGCCTCCGGCCAGGCCTTGAGATTGTGGCTGACGTCGCAATTGATCGCCATGGCTTGCGTTGCGGTGCTATCGGCCATTGCCTTCCGGCTGATCGGCCTGCCTTCGGCTATTGCCCTCGGCCTCATTGCGGGACTTGCGGACTTCATCCCCTTCCTCGGCCCGATCTTGGGAGCCCTTCCCGCCGTTATGATCGCCTTCAGCATGAGTGGAGAGACGGCACTCTGGACCGTACTCGCGGTCATCGCCATCCAGCAACTCGAAGGGAATGTCATCTTCCCTCTGATCGCGAGACGGGTGATCAGCATTCCTCCCGCCCTGGCGCTGTTCGCAATCCTGATCGGCAGCGTCCTATTCGGCGCCCTCGGACTGATCTTCGGCTTCCCCCTCGCCGTCGTCACCTATGTGCTGGTGAAAAAGCTGTACGTTCGGGAGACTCTGGGGGAGCAAACGGACGTCCCGGGCGAGCCCGGCAATGACGATCACCGGGAGGTCGGCTCATAACGTTGGCGTTAGCCCGGGAGGAAGTCTTCCATTCCGCTCAACAGCCCTAAAGACTTAAGCGGATTTAAGCCTGTCGCAAACCAACCCGAAATCCCAACAACATGCGCACTTGAGGGCAAGAGCGCGTGCCTTACACTATGATTAAGCTCCTGCGCGGCGCACTGAGGCCATGCGCGCTGTATTGCCGGTCAAATCACTCAGGCCTCGAGCGCTTTTGTCTTCGGGGATTGGCGATCGAAATTGTGGTCGTACGGGATCGACAGGAAAAACAGGGAGGCTGCCATGAAGGCGTACACGCTTGGTTTGATGGTGCTGTTCGGAAGCCTTGCGAGCTTTCCCGCCACGGCCCAAGAGCCTCCTCGGTTCAATGTTGAGGCGACCTGCAAGGCGGCTCAGCCCCTCACTGCCGAGGACACGAACCCGTATGAAAGCTGCATGAGGGACGAGACGGCCGCGGAACGTCAGCTTCGCGAAATCTGGAGCAGTGCGGCAGCGGGTCAGCGCGATATCTGCGGGCAGGAGGCGCAGATCGGCGGGACGCCGAGTTATGTCGACATGCTCACCTGCCTGCAGATCGCCCAGGGAACGACGCCGACGGCGGTGTCGCGCCGCCGGAAGCCCGCCCAATAGCGACGCGAGGCGAATCCATTTGATCCGCTCACGATCGGCATCGTGAGCAACCGTCGTCAGACCTGCGGTTTTGGGACGGGATTCGAGTGGCGCGGCTTCGGTGCCTCAACCAGACGGAAATGCACCGGAGGCGATTTCCAATCGGGTGGCAGCTGGAGAGGAACGGTGCATGTGGTCAGCAGACTCCGTCCCTCGCCGTTCCGGACCTCGAACACGTAGCCGGGCCGCGCCATCCGTGCGCAGTTTTGCCACTGGTCGAAATCGATCCAATCACTCATCGACGCGTCCCCAAGAGCTCCTATCAAAGATAGAAGTCAGTGGTCGCCAGCATGGAGATGCCTGGGATGTTGATGCGAAAATCCGCAGTCCTATCGCCGTTCACATCTCCGGAGAGCACGCTGCCTGTGAAGTTCAGCTGCCCGGCCTGACCCGTAAAGACCTTGTTGCCGATGAACGAGAAAGCCTGATCTCCGCCGGCTGCGGTACTGGCATCAATGGTGCGCAGATCGATGCGATCCACGCCCCGCACGAAGTCCTGAATCGTATCGCGCGCGCTCGAAAGAGAATCCTTGACGGAGTTGAAATCGAAGATGTCCGCCCCAGCGCCTCCGGAGAGCGTATCGGCCCCAATATTACCATCCAGGGAATCGCCTCCTCCGAGCCCGTACAATTTGTCCGAACCGGCACCTCCTCTGAGCAGGTTGATGCCATCGTTGCCGGTCAATGAATCGTTGCCGGACCCACCCACCGCGTTCTCGATGAGCGAGCGCGTATCGCCCTGATAGAGCAAGGCATTGGCGATGTTACCGACAGCAACCTTTGAGCCGTCCCAATGCAGTTTCGCAAGCTGAGTGGTGGACGTCTTGCTCCATTCGCCGGGGCGGAGATCGACCTTGAGATTGGTCGAATAATTGGAGAGGTCGTAAGTATCGTTCCCGCCGCCGTCCCAGATGGTCAGAAAGACCTTGTTGCCACCCGGCGTGCCCTGGCTGACGCCGTTGATGGCCATTGCGCCGGTTGCCGCGTTCCATGAATAAGTCGAGTTGCCGCTATTCGTCGTGTAGTTCGCGCCATACATGTGCTGCACGGCCGCGATATCGTACATCATCAGCGACTGCGCATAGCCCCAGGTTTCGTTCGTGTAGCCCGCGGTCGTCGAGCCTCCGACATAGGAGCGATAGCTCATGACCGTATACTCCAGCGAGTCCCGGTCCTGCGGCATGGCGTTGCCTTCATGAGCATGCTCAAGCCCGAGCGCGTGCCCGATCTCGTGCAGGAAGACCTGATAAGCGTAATTGCCCTTCACGGGGCTGGTGAAATAGCCATTGGAGCTGTTGAACCAGACATCTCCGCCTTCAGCGGCGGTGTTGGGAAGATACGCCCAGGCCGATCCGGTCTTGTCCGACATGGCCAAGCGCAGATCGGCGTGCTGCGTCGAGGTTTCACCGACTTCCATAAAGGTCAGATTCGCGACCGACGCATATGTCTTCAATGCATTGCGGGCGGTCGTCTGCTGAGCTGCACTAAGGCTCCCGAAATTCGTAATATTCTCTGCTGTGCCGTATGAATTTCCGTAATATGATCCGCTCGTAGGAAAGCTGTAGGTTACGCTGTTAGTTGCCCATTTATATCCGCCAAGAACCCCATCGATATACGCATTTCCAGTCAGGCCATAAGTAGCAATAGCAGGCATAAAACCATCCTGTTCGGAAATTATTCTGAAGAATACGGGATCAGAACTGCTGCAGGACCGACAAGGTTTGCCTTTGAACGTGAGGCTGGCAATTACCCCAAAAGAGGTATTTTTCAGCTTTGCTATTCGCTTTTCCCCAGCCACGCTTGGGTTGCATGGGCGTTCACCGCGTTCTCTCCTAGGAGAGAGGAGGCCGCGTCAGATGATCGGGATGGTCAAATCTGCGACGCTTTGCCCTGTAATTTGCTCCTCGACACCGTTGAGACGCTCTTTGTTCGACAGGCGCTTCACGCGGTCAGGGCCCCAGCCTGTCGTGCCGGCGAATTGCGTAAGCGCCGCGGACAAGGCTTGACTCATCCGGCCACAATCGCCGGCGAGTAAGGCTCATCCTCAATTGCCTGAGTTACGTTCGCGCGTCCTCAGACGCCATGTCTTCCATCGGCCAGTCGGTGATGCGCTCCAGGAGCTCGGCGACCGTAAAGTCCTCCTCCGGTCCAGCCACCCGATCCCGGACGGAAATTCCGGCTGCATGGACCGTCTCCGGATCGCCCGAGACGAGCGGGTGCCACCAATAGAGATCGTGCCCCTCGGCCAGGAGACGGTAGGCGCAGGTATGGGGCAGCCAGGAGAGGCTGCGCACGGCATCGGGAGTCAGGCGCACGCAATCGGCCACCTTCGATTGGCGGTTCGGGTAATCGCGACAGCGGCAGGTCTGGTCATCGAGGAGAGTGCAGCCCACATCCGTGTACATCACCTCGGCCGTATCCTCGTCCTCCAGCTTGACGAGGCAGCAGCGCCCGCAGCCGTCGCACAGGCTCTCCCATTCGTCGAGGCTCATGGCTTCGAGCGACTTCACGCGCCAGAAGGGTTGCTCCTCCGGCTCGGGGCGGATGACAGGTGCGGCATTTGGCATGTGGGCGCTTTGACGTCTCTTTGAGGCGGTTTGAGGGAAGTGCTAAACCGCACATCGGGCAGCCTAATACTTCCGAAGAGGTAAATCTCCGTGAACCTACAAACAAGGTTCTGAGTTATATATATCGTCATCGCCACGCTTCGGCGTTGCCGCAGGGGAATTCAACGATCATAAGCAAGGCATGTCAGGCCCCAGACCTGCCCGAGGACCACCGTGAGCCAGCAGCCCCCCATCCCTCTGATGACGCGGATCAAGCGTGGCGCGCTTTGGTTCGATGCGTGGCTCAATTCGGCTCTGTTCCAAAGCCGGCGTAGCCTCGCCAGCGCTGGAGGATGGTATTCGGAAAAGCTGAAATGTCTGCGGTTTCGCGGCCCTGTTCGTGGTCTTCTCGATCTGACCAGTGAGGCGACGACCCTGGGCACCGTCGGTGGTATCGTGATGCTGGCCCTCGCCCTCCCCGCCTTCCGGGAGACGGAGGATGACTGGCTCAAGACCCAGGACCTCGCCGTCACCTTTCTCGACCGCTACGGTCAGGAGGTCGGGCGGCGCGGTCTGCACCTCGACGATTCCTACAAGCTTGAGGATTTCCCCGATTATATGATCAAGGCCGCGCTGGCGACGGAAGACCGGCGCTTCTATGATCATTGGGGCATCGATCCGATCGGTACTTTCCGCGCCCTCATGGTCAACGCCCAAGGCGGCGGCGTGGTGCAGGGCGGCTCCTCTATCACTCAACAGCTCGCCAAGAACCTATTCCTGACCAATGAGCGCTCCCTGGAGCGCAAGATCAAGGAAGCCTTCCTGGCGGTCTGGCTCGAGTTCCATCTGACCAAGGACGAGATCCTCAAGCTCTATCTCGACCGCGCCTATATGGGCGGCGGCGCCCACGGCGTGGTGGCGGCGGCCGATTATTATTTCGGCAAGCCGGCCAAGGACCTGACCCTGGCGGAATCGGCCATGCTGGCCGGCCTGTTCAAGGCGCCGACGAAATACGCCCCGCACGTGAACCTGCCGGCGGCCCGCGCCCGGGCGAACGAGGTGCTGCGCAACATGGTCGAGGCTGGCTTCCTCACCGAGGGGCAGATCCAAACGGCCCGACGCAACCCGGCAACACCGGTCAACCGCGAGCGCGAGACGACCCCCGATTTCTACCTCGACTGGGCCTTCGAACAGGTGAAGGGCCTCGCCTCCCAGAAGAAGTTCGGCAGCGAACGGGTGCTCATCGTGAAGACTCCGCTCGACACCGCGCTGCAGCGGCACACGGAACAGACCCTCGAGAACATGCTCCGCCAGCACGGCCGCCAGTACAAGGCAGGCCAAGGTGCGATCGTGGTCATGGACGTGGACGGCGCCGTGCGCACCATCGTCGGAGGACGGGATTACGGACAGAGCCAGTTCAACCGTGCGACGGCCGGCCTGCGCCAGCCGGGCTCCTCCTTCAAGCCCTTTGTCTATGCGGCAGCCCTGACCACCAATCCGAAACTGCGGCCTAACTCCACCGTCGTCGACCGGCCGATCTGCCTCGGCAATTGGTGCCCGCAGAACTACGGCCGTTCCTTCTCTGGCTCAATGCCACTGGTGTCGGCCCTTGCCCGCTCGATCAACTCCATTCCGGTCCAGATGTCCGTCGAGATCGGCAAGGGCAACGCCAAGGCAGGCCGCGCCGTGATCGTGGATACGGCCAAGCGCATGGGCCTCACCCACCCGCTCGCGGATTCGAGCTCGCTCCCCATCGGCGCCGCCGAGGTCACCCCCATCGACATGGCGGCGTCCTATGCGGTCTTCGCCAATGGCGGCAAGCGAGCCGATCCTTATGCCACCTGGGAGGTCCGCAATTCCGCCGGCGACGTCATCTATCGCCATGACCGGGACACGCCGCCCAAGCAGGTGCTCGACACCCGCGTGGTCCAGGACATGAACTTCATGCTCAATAAGGTGGTCGAGGAAGGCACGGGCAAGCGCGCGGCTCTCGAAGGCATTCCGGTCGCGGGCAAGACCGGCACCACCAACGGCTACAAGGACGCCTGGTTCGTGGGCTATACCGGCAACCTCGTCGCCAGTGTCTGGTACGGTAACGACGATTCCTCACCCATGGACGACATGACCGGTGGCACGCTCCCCGCCATGACATGGCATGAGGTGATGAACCTCGCCCACCAGAACCTGGAGATCCGCCCGATTCCGGGAGCGAGCCCTGCCAATGCCTCCCGCGTGGCCTCCGCGAAGGGCCCGACGACGGATCAGGCTCAGGCGCCTACGCAAGCCTTCCTGGCGGGCACCCTCTCCCGCAAGTCCTATGAGGTCCTTGGCGGGATCGGGACCCTGTTCCAGTCGGTCGAACGCTCCGTGACGATGGGCAAGGTTTTAGAAACACTGCGCAGCTCAGCTGTCGCGGACGACCGCCGCCAGGTTGCAATGCCCTGAAGAATGCAGACAGAGGCTCACTTGACGAACGCCCCTGCGGCCGCTTCCATGCGCGCGCCATCGACCCTGTTATCGCCCGTGACTTTCAGACGTGTCCCAACCGCCTTTCTCATCGTCTACGCGCTGCTGCTGGCGCTGGGACTGGGCTTGAGCTCGGCCTATTGGGTCATGAATGGGAATCCGCCCTTCGGCAGCCTTCGTCTCGGCCCGTGGCAGGCCTGGCCGAAGCTCGGCTCGCCCGAGGCCGATCCATATATGCGCGCGATCATCGCCCGGCGCAGCGACGTTCCGCTGGCCACCGGCGAAGGGCTAGGCTTCACGGCGAGGACGGACAGCGAAGGCCGGCCGCTCGACTCCGCCTGCACGTACAACATCGGCGCGGTCGCACCTATCGCGCGCCTTTGGACGCTGACACTGTACGACCGCGACGGACACCTGCCCGCAACCGAGCTAGGACGCAGAAACTTCACCTCGGCGGAAGTGCTCCGGGACTCGCAAGACCGTTTCACCATTGCCCTGTCCCGTAATCTGCAGCCGGGCAACTGGCTCCAGCTCCCGGCATCCGGACCCTTTACCTTGGTGCTGCGTCTTTACGATCCTCCAGGCGCTGCCGGGGCAAACCTTGAAGAGAGCGACTTTCCCCTCATCCAGCGCGTGGAGTGTGGAACATGAGAGGCTTCGGTCGTTTTCTGATCGCCACCCTCTGCGGCATTGTGATCGCAGCGGGCGTTCATATCGTGGCCATCCTCGCAAGCCCTTACCTTGCCGAGCAGGATGCCTTCGCCAAGGTCCAGACCACGCTGACCGCCGACAAGGCGCAGATCATCAGCGCACCCGGCGGTGAGGACACCTGGCTGTCGAGTCCCGATCCGGCTATCGCTGTGGCGGCTTGCGCCTTCGATCTCCGCAACGGCCCCATGCGCATCGCGGCCCGGACGGGACCGCTCCCGTTGTCCTTTTCGTTTCACAAGGAGTCGGGCGGCGTGTTCTTTGCGGTCACAGACCGCGCAGCGGTGCGCGGCGAACTCGAGATCGTCGCCATGACCGCCCGTCAGCTCGATGAGGCCCGCGCAGCGGAGGACGAGAACGATCCCTCCCGCGATGTCAGGATCGTCGCGCCCGAACAGCAGGGCTTCGTCATCGTGCGCGTGGCTGCTCCCACACCGAGCCTCCGGCCACAGGCGGAAGAGGCCGCAAGGGCCGTGTCCTGCATGGCCGAGCAGGACGCATAACGACCATGCGCTGGCGCTCCATGACGCCCGAAGATCTGCCTCAGGTGCAGGGTCTCGCGGATACGATCCATGTCAATCACCCGGAAGACTTCGAGGTTCTGGCCGAACGGCAGCACCTCTATCCGCCGGGCTGCTTCCTGCTGGTCGAGGACGGGCAGACGATCGGTTATGCGCTCACCCATCCCTGGCGCCTGGGTGAGCCGCCGCCCCTGAACGAGCCGTTAGGGCAACTCCCCGACGACGCCACGACCTATTACATCCATGACGTTGCCCTGCTGCCGGCTGTGCGGGGAAAAGGGGCTGCGGCCCGGATCGCAGACATGCTGATCGCGCATGCGCGCGAGGCGGGTTTCAGCAATCTGTCGCTCGTCGCCGTCAACAGATCTCAGGCATTCTGGGAGAAAGTCGGCTTTCGCGTACTGGCCATACCGGGCCTGGAGGCGAAGCTCGCGGGCTACGGGCCGGATGCCGTGCTCATGATGCACGATCTGGCAAGCCCGATACGTGACGCCTAACAGCGTCTCATCGTCATGAAAATCACTATTGAATTACGAGCGTCGACGTCCAGGACTGTTGGAGGCCAGTGGGCGGGAAGGACCTGGATTGGGAGAAGGCCTCTCATAGCGAACGCCGGTGAAGAGCAGGATCTCGCCCCTGGGTTCATCTGCGGACAAGAGCGGGCGCTGTGGCCGCTCCGTGCTATCCGGGAATGCGATCACCACTCCCGGTGATCTGGTCCAGATGTCTCGCATTTTGCCCTCCTCTATCGTGCCGCGGACTGCCTCGACGACTGACTCACAAAAGGAGACGTATGGTTAACAGTTCGTTTCCGCCGGGCTCTGCACTGGAGAAAATTACTTACCCTGACATGAAAACAACAATCACTGTCGCGCTTCTGTTCCCCGGCGGAGCGCTTAAAATCCAAGGCGTTCACGCTCGTTAAAGATGCGCTAAGGAGCGGCCCCTAGCCTTCGGCCGGTTGCGTTGAAGCGAGTTCGAATATGGCATCCTCTGTAAATCCGGACCTCTGGTTGGACCTGTCGGGTTTCGGATCATCGGACGGCGGTCCCGATGCGCGCGCAGCTCTCCTGAAAGTGAATGCTGAAATGTTCGTCGCCGCCCCGGCGCGCGACCGTGAGAGCATCGAAACCTTCGAGGCTCTCGTTCTGGGCTTCCTGCCGAACACCCACCCTGCGACTCTGCTCGACCTCGCCCGCATCCTGGCTCCCTGTCCGGACACGCCGGCTTCCATTCTCGATTACCTGGTGCGGCATTCATCCGATGTGCGCGACCTCGTACTCGACCACCCGACACAGCGGCCTCTGCCGGATACCAGACAGCTTGCGACACCCGACGGGCGGCTGCGCCTCGCGTCACAGCCGGATCTCGATGCGACGACGATTCAGAAGCTGCTGGCGCTGAGGGAGAGCGCAGTCGAAGATGCGCTTGCAGCCAATCCAGCCTTTGCTCCCGACACCGCACTTTTCGCGGATCTGCTGCGGCGGGCGCGCCATCGCCCAGCCCTCGCACGCATTCTTCTCGAGCGCGCCGATCTTCCGACAGCCGGTCAGGCCTCTCTTTATCTCGCAGCCAATGTCGAGCGCCGCGAAGCGATCGGAGAACGTGTCGCAACATCCCTCGCAAGCCGGCGTGTGAGTCTGTCCTTCAATCTGACCGAGCAGGATCTTACAGACCTCCGAGCTGCAGGTCTCAAAGGCGATGACCGTCGGTTGGAAGCTATCCTGACTACTCTCTTCGGTTTCCCACCATCGGTGGAATGGCGCATTCTCGAAATCGGACGCCATCGCCTTCTCGCTCTGGCCCTGAAAGCTCTGGGCGTGACGCAGAAGGATGCGCTCAAGATCTTTCTGACCCTGCATCCTGCGCTGTCGTACCCACTTTCCGTCATCAAGGAATTGGCGCGGGAAATGCGAGATGTCCCAAGCCCGGTCGCCCTTGCTCTCGTCGAGACCATTCTGGGCGTGAAGACTCTCTCAGGTGAAGCCCTCGCATAGATTGTAGCCCAGTCGCTGGGCGCCCTCACCTTAAGAGCGATAGGCAGGACGGATGCCGGCTCAACAGGATTTCTGCTAAATTCGGCATCTTCGCAGTTTGCCTGGAGGGTCGGATGTTCCTGCAGACGATCAAGGAAGAGCAAGCAACCGGTCGGGTGGCCGAAATTTACGAGAGGCAAAAAGCGCAACTCGGTTTCGTCATGGAAGCCGCCAAGTGCTTCACGGCCCGGCCCGATCTGCTGCCGATCTATACCGATTTCTCCGACAACGTCCGCGCCAGCTTCTCGCTCGGCCTGCGGGAATGGCGTCTGATCACGCTGATCGCAGCAAAGCACATTCCCTCGACTTATTGCTCCCACGTCTACAGCAAGCAGCTCATCGAGGATCTCGGCTCGAAGGAAGCTGTGCTCGCCGTCCAGCGGGATTTTCGGAAAGCCGGCCTGTCGGACAAGGATGTTGAGATGCTGGCCTACGCAGAGGCAATCGCGCAGGACGCATCGCGGATCGCCCAAGCCGATATCGACCGCCTGCGTTCGGTCGGATTTTCCGATCAACAGATCTGCGACATCGCCCTCTGCGCCGCCTTCCGCTGCTACGTCAGCCGCTTCTTCGACGCCGTCGGCGCGGGCACCGAGGCCGCCTTCATCGACAACGATGTGGAATTTCGAAGCACCATGACGGTCGGCCGCCCCGTCTAGCGCATCGTGCGGACCCAGAGGACCGCGTCAGCGACCCAGAGGGCCACGCCAGTGAAAAGTGGCCCCGGTTTTTCCGCGCTCAACGATGCACCAGGCAGAGGGAGGGAGCAAAGCCGCCCATCCTCCAGACAGGCGATCCCCGGCTTGAGCCAAGCTTGCAAGCCGCTTCGGCTCTCAATTCCTCAGCGCGAACTTAAATGATGATCAACATTTATTCTTGCATTTAAATTATGATCATCATATATACGCATCACGATCTTCCTTGATGGAGAGGACCGATGCGCGTCAGCCGGGAGCAGGCGGATAAGAACCGTGATCATGTCATCGATGTCGCCAGCCGCCTCTTCAGGGAGCGGGGCTTCGACGGCATTGGCATTACCGATCTGATGAAGGAATCCGGCCTCACACACGGCGGGTTCTACGGGCAGTTCAAGTCGAAGGATGACCTGAAGGTCCAGGCGAGCCGTCGCGCCCTGTCCAGAAGCAAGGACAGATGGGCCGAAGTCCTAGCCGAGACACCGAACGACAAGCTTGGCGCTCTCGCCCGCCTCTACCTGACGGATACTCATCGGGACCGGCGCGGCGAAGGTTGCGCGCTTGCGGCCCTTGGCGGAGACGCTCCGCGCTCCTCTCCCGAGCTTCAGTCCGCCTTTAGGGAGGGCATCGAGGGATATCTGGAGCTTCTCGACAGTATCGTGCCTGCATCGTCCGGCGAAGCCCGGCGCAACAAGTCGATCGTGACTCTGTCAACCTTGGTCGGAGCCCTCGTCCTGTCACGTGCAGTCGGGGATGAAGCGCTCTCGCAGAAGATCCTGTCGGCCGCTGCCGACGAAATCGCGGCCAAATCGGAATAGGCGGCTCAGCGGACGATCCGTCCCCGCACATCCTGCAGGAGAACACTTGTGTCCATCATCGAGACGTTATCGACCAACGTGGCGGAACCCGCGGCAGAGCGCAAATTGATGGCCGGACGTCTGGTCCTGCTAGCAGGATTGGCCGCCATTGGCGCGCTCTCCACCAACATCATTCTTCCTTCCTTTCCATCGATCAGCGCAGCGCTGAACGTTCCAGCGCGCGATCTCGGCCTAACGCTCTCGAGCTTCTTCATCGCCTTCGCCATCGGACAGCTGTTCGTCGGCCCGTTGTCCGACCGCTACGGGCGGCGATGGTTCGTGCTCGGAGGTCTGACGATCTTCATCATCGGCAGCGCGATCTGTGGCGGAGCCGAAAGCTTTCCCATGCTGATCGTCGGACGCATCGTTCAGGCGCTCGGTGTCTGCGCGGCATCCGTTCTCTCCCGTGCCATCGCGCGCGACCTCTTCGATGGCGAAGCCCTTGCGAAGGCGCTGTCGCTGACCATGGTGGCGATGGCGGCCGCACCGGGCTTTTCCCCTCTCATCGGCAGTGCACTCGATGCGCAGTTCGGCTGGCGTGCGGCCTTCATCGTGGTTGGTGCTCTAGGTGCCTTCCTCGCGGCTTATTATGCGCTTGGGGCAGGCGAGACGCACCCGGCTGATCGCCGCTCGGCAATCTCGCTCTCCGCCACGTTGCGCGCCTATGGCCAACTTCTCGCAGACGTCCGATTTATTCTGCCGGCGCTTGCCGTCAGCCTCATCATCGGCGGACTCTATGCATTCTTTGCCGCGGCACCTGCCATTCTTATGCTGAGCCTCGGCCTCTCCGCGCTGCAGCTCGGTCTGTTCTTCGCCACAACGGTCTTCGTCGTGTTCGCCGGTGGGTTGCTGGCGCCGCGGCTTGCGCACAGATGGGGAGCGCGCTCCATCGCCATCATCGGCATCGTTCTGGCGGTGCTCGGCGGCAGCTTCCTGCTTCTCATGAGCGGAGCGCCGACCTTCTTCGGCTTCGCAGCGGCGATCGCGGTCTTCCTCCTCGGCATGGGGCTGGTCAATCCGCTCGGCACGGCGATCACGCTGCACCCGTTCGGACGGCAGGCCGGTTTGGCCTCCGCACTTCTTGGCTTCCTGCAAATGGCCTGCGCGGCCACCGGCACTGCCCTCACCTCGGCTCTTCCGCTGTCGCCAGTCGGCGCACTGAGCGTCATCCTCACCGGCGGCTCAGCCCTTGCCCTCATCGTGTTCCTCCCTAAGCGTGGAAAGGCTTAAACCATGCGCTATAAGCTCTTCGGTCAGCATACGGGTCTTCGTGTTTCAGAACTCGTTCTCGGCACCGGCAATTTCGGCACGCGCTGGGGTCATGGCACCGAGCCGGATGAGGCCCACCGCATCTTCGACGCCTATGCGGAGGCCGGCGGCAATTTCATCGATACGGCGGACAGCTATCAGTTCGGGCAGTCCGAAGAAATTTTAGGCGAGCTGCTGCAAAGACGGCGCGATGATTTCGTCGTGGCGACGAAATTCACGCAGCGCGCCAATCCGAAGGACGGCATTCTCGTCACCGGCAACAGCCGCAAGGCGATGGTGTCCTCGGTGGAGGCGAGCCTCAAGCGTCTGAGAACCGATCACATCGATCTTTACTGGGTGCATTACTCGGACGGTGTCACACCGATCGAGGAGATCGTGCGCGGCTTCGACGATCTCGTGCGGGCGGGTAAGATTCTCTATGCGGGCCTCTCTGATTTCCCCGCCTGGCGCGTAGCGCGCGCTGCCACCATCGCGGAATTGCGCGGCAGCGTTCCCATCGCCGGGCTGCAGGTCGAGCACAGCCTTGTCGAGCGTACGACCGAGCAGGAACTCATCCCCGCCGGTCAGGCCCTCGGCCTCGGCATCGTCGCATGGTCTCCGCTCGGCGGCGGCATGCTGACCGGCAAGTATCGGCAGGGAGAATCCGGCCGCGCGCAAGGCCTCGGCGGCAAGGTGTTCCAGGCCGAGAATTCCGCGCAGCGCAGTGCTGTGCTCGACACGGTGATCACGGTGGCGGAAGAGCTTGGCGCCACGCCGGGCGAGGTCGCCATCGCTTGGGTCGCCGCCAAGGGCTCGCTCCCGATCATCGGACCGCGCACGACGGCGCAACTTGAGAGCAATCTCGCGGCGGCGAAGGTCAAGCTGTCTCCTGAGCAGATCACACGGCTCGACGATGTCAGCAGCCTCCCGCCGGTCTTCCCCTACTCGATGATCCATGAACCGGGAACACAGCAGCGCAGCGCCGGCGGCAAGTTCGACCTGCTCGACCGTCCTACGGTTCCTGTCGCTTAATCTTCCACGGCGAGGTCGAGGAAGTGGCGCCCTGTCCTGTCGTCGACCTCCACGAGCCAGAGATCAGGATCGAAGCGGAGCTCGCGCGCCATGCGCTCTTCCACATCGAGCGGCATCACAGCTTTCAGGATCGGCGAGAAGAGTCGCTCGCCGCTCTCGTCGAGGAAGAGCTGAGGCGCAGGACCATAGAGGCTTGCGGTGCCGTCGAGCTGGTCCACTTTGACGAAAACGGCACCGGCTTCCGCGGCGCCACGCTTGCGCAGAGCCGCTTCGACTCCCTCCACCGAGCAGCGGCGCAGATAGGCAGACACCCAGAAGTCCGAGCGGAGGCGGGACACTACTGAACCGCGATACCGGATGCAGCGGAAAGCTCACGGGCTGTCCGCGCATTCAACTCGCCAGTGACGGGCAAGCGACGATCCTGCTCGAAGCGCTCGATGGCCTGTCGCGTGCCGGAGCCCATCAAACCATCCACCTTCACGCTGTAGCCCAGCCGCGCAAGTGCGCGCTGGCCTGCGAGGACGATATCGCCAGGGTCGGAACGGCCCACATTGGCGGGCGGCGTCGGCACGGGGCCGCCCATGCGGATCATATCGGCGATGGGGTCGCGCGCAGCGCTTCGCACCGGTGCAGGCGCTGGCGCGGCGGGGGCCGCCTGCGGGGCGCGGGCTGGCGGTGTTGCCGCGGGAGCAGGCTGCCCCCCATTGCGGATCATCTCCGCGATGGGGCTGCGCGCAGGCGCCTTGGGCGTAACGACAGTAGCGGCCGGCGCCGCCTCCGGAACGGGATGCGCGGCGGATTCGTGAGCAGCCGGCGCGGAAGCCAATCCCTCCGCGGATTGCGCTCCCGGACGCATGGGCGGCAACGGCTGAAACGTGTCGCCCTCGACCTCGGGCGCTGGCTCCGGTGCTAACACGATCTCTCGCGTGTTGAAGAGCGGCGCAGGATGACGGCTACTTTGCAGCGCCAGCGCGTTCCAGGCGATCGCGCCGCCGCAGCCGGTCAGGAACAGGGCGGCGAGGATCTGGCGCGGATGGCTGAAGACGAAGGTGGCCGCCCTCTCGCCGATGCCCGGCCTGCGCGGCGGCTTGGCGGTGCGCTTCTGCGCCGGCCGCGCCGGAGCCTTCCGACGGACGACGGCGGGCAGGTCGAGATCGTCATCGGGATGATCGACAAAAGCTTCACGCAAGGGAGTCGTTTCCGTCTTCGAAGAATGATGTCGTTTTGGTCCGCGCGTCCTGCAAGACAAGACGGCAAGGCACCGTTTCTTGTCTTTCTCACGGCAAAGCCTGACAGAGCGGGTTTAAGCGAAACCTAATTGCTCTGGACCTCGCGGCGGAGAGAAACCCGGAAGAGACGCGCACAAGGAGGAAGGGCAAGCAAACACGATAAATTACCTATATTTTTCAATAGTTTGCGGCGCAATGGTCCTGGCAATGTTTTGTTCATCCTGTTTCCAGATTCCTCGCTCCCCTCCTACGCGGCACTGCCTGCCTACGTTATGGTGCTGCATCATTCCTCGTTTCAGGCAACCGGCCGCCTCATGTTTTCGATCCTCCGCTTCGTCCTTATCGTCGGCGCCATCTTCTACTACTCGCCGGTGCGCCAGCAGGGCGAGGGTACGGCTGCGATCGAGGCTTTCTTCACCCCTAGGAAGAGCGAACCGGCCGTTGCCGACCCCGTTCCCGCAGGAGACAAGCCCGGCCATCTCGAAACCGTGTGGAAGGCCCTTCCCGACAGCGCCAAGCAGGCCGTGGTCGACAAGATCCTCACCACCTCGGGCTTTCCCGTTGCCGGCACTACCAAGTCTACGGACACCCTGCGGCCGGAAGACCGCGAGCTTGCTGCGTCCAAGCCTCGCACCTAGATTTGGCGCCTTCCATCGCCAAACGGCGCGGCGATGATTATATGACAGGCAGACAACACAGGTTTGCCATGCTGCCGACAATCGACGAAATCGTTTCCAACTTCGAACTGCTCGACGAGTGGGAGGAGCGGTATCGCTACGTCATCGAGCTCGGCCGGCTCATGGAGCCGTTGCCGGACGAGGCCTATAACGACGTCAACAAGGTCCAGGGCTGCGCCAGCCAGGTTTGGCTCCAGGCCGATCTCGATTCCTCGAACGGTGAACCCGTGCTGCATCTGCGCGGCGACAGCGACGCCCACATTGTCCGCGGCCTCGTCGCCCTCCTGATCTCGCTCTACAACGGCAAGACGCCCTCCGAAGCCCTTTCCACCGACGCCCTGGCCCTGTTCAAGGAACTCGGCTTGTCGGAGCATCTGACGCCGCAACGCTCGAACGGCGTCAGATCCATGGTCGAACGCATTCGCCGCGATGCGCAGATGGCCGTGGCGACCTCTTAAACCCGCCCGCCTTCGATCACCACCGCCTGCCAAGCACGGATGCCGCGCGATGCGGCCGGGCCGCGGGCTGAAGCCTCGATGCCGTAATGCTCGGCCAACCGCGCCAGGGCAAGTCTCACCACGATTTTGGCTGAACGCGGCGGCCATTGCCGCTCACGTTCGATCTGCTCCAGGCCTTTTAAAAAGCCGCAGAGATCAAGGAGCAGGTCGCTGAAGTCGCCGCCGATGGCATCGAAGGCGTTGCGCAGGCGCTGGCGGGCGGCGACCATGCGGTCGGTCGCCTCGCCCGGCGAGACGGGCCCACCGCTCTTCGGCATGCCGTCCCAACGGGCCGTCACGCCCGGCATCAACCCGGCGAGCATGATATCGGTCCGCAGACGCTCGCCGGCCTGATAGGACGCCTTATCGATCATTGGCTCGCCATCACGCCCCTTACGGCGGCGCAACCAATCGAGCGGGCTCTCGTCCGCGTCCACGCGCACTCGCGTCGCTCCCGCCTCCGCCTCGACGGTGGCGAGATCCGTCTCGCGATGCTGGTGAAAGAACGCCATATCGGCATCAGGCGCCGACGCACGGCGTAGACGGGCTCCGCCTGCCTTCGTCAGCAGCAGGGTTTTCCGCCCGGAGGTAGCCTTGTCCCAATGGCCGAGATCCCGGCGTACGAGGGCCTCCGCCGCGGCATAGGCAAAGCGCCCTGCCCCCACGGAGATTCCCGACCGGCGCCTGTGGACAAGCACGCTTGCCGGGTCCGTCGGATCGACGATGGCCCAGGTCTCCGGCTGCGCGAGCGCTGACAAGAGCCTTCGCGCCTCCCTGGACAGGGAATCGCCCGCCACATGTCCGGCCGTCGCTCCCGGTTTGCCGCTTTCGTTCCGCCTCCGCCTCTTCGAATGGGTCTCGTTCGGAGCTGAAATCCTTGGTGCGGCAATACTTTGATGAACCGCATCGCCGTCTTCAATGTTCATGTTTTGTTCCTATAAATAAACTAAGGAAGGGTTACCCCTTCCAGTCTCGATAGTGGGGGCATATTCCTAGTTGTCAACGAAGATTCAAAACTGTTGATAAGAGCGAGGATAAGTCGGCCGGCAGGCGACCGCTCCCCACAAAGGCCGCAAAGGTCCTCCGCCTTTTCAGGCGAAGGACCGAGCTTGAATCAGGCGGCGGACGACAGCTTCAGCGAGCCAGGCTCGGAGCCCTGCGCGAAGGGAAAGCCTTCGTCAGCCCAACCCGTCATGCCGCCGAGCATGAGTTTGACCGGGCGGCCGAGCTGCGACAGCCTTAAGGCCGCGCGATCCGCGCCGTTGCAGTGCGGCCCAGCGCAATAGACCACGAACAGCGTGCTCTCGGGCCAAGTGGCCATGCACTCCGCCGTCATCTCCCGATGCGGGAGATTGAGCGCGCCGGGCACATGGCTGCGCGCATATGCGTTGGGACCGCGCACATCGAGGAGCACGAAATCGACGGGTCCGCCCGAAAGGGATTGGTGCACGTCGGCGCAATCCGTCTCGAACGATAGGCGACCTGCGAAATGCTCAGCGGCCCTGGACGGCGCGGCAGCGGGAATGGCGGCGACGGTACTCGTTGGCATGACAACCTCCTTGTGAAAAAGCCGTCGCCAGATTTCCCGGAAGGCGTCATGGTGGAAAGTGGCGCTTCTGCCAACAGACGTAAACATCATGCCAAACCGCCTCGTCGTCGCCCTCGCCTATGACCGTTTGAGCACCTTCGAATTCGGCATCGCCGTCGAGATCTTTGGCCTGCCCCGGCCCGAGATGGGCCCGGATTGGTATCGCTTCGCGGTCTGCGCCATTGAGCCCGGTCCGTTGCGGGCCATCGGCGGCTTCCAGATCATGGCGGATGGCGGGCTCGAATTGCTGGATCAGGCGGACACTATCGTCATCCCCGGCTGGCGCGGGGCCCATAGTGAGCCTGTCCCCACAGTGCTGATCGAAGCTCTGAGGAAGGCTCACGATAGAGGCGCGCGCCTCATGTCCATCTGCTCCGGCGTCTTTGTACTTGCCGCGACAGGGCTTCTGTCTGGCAGGCGCGCGACCACGCACTGGCACCATGTCGAAAACCTTTCGACGATCTATCCTGATATCAAAGTCGAGCCAGATGTTCTCTATGTGGACGAAGGCAGGGTTCTGACCTCCGCTGGCAGCGCGGCGGGCATCGATCTCTGCCTGCATGTCGTGCGTGCGGATTTCGGACCCGAGATCGCCAACCGCCTCGCCCGCCGCCTCGTGGTGCCGCCCCATCGCGAGGGCGGCCAGGCGCAATTCATCGAGCGACCCGTGCCGCCGGCCCGCGAGGGCCTCCGGTTTGCGCCCCTCTTCGACCGTATGCGGGCGCGCCTTGGCGAGGAACAACCGGTCGCGGAGCTGGCTGCGGAAGCGGGGATGAGCGTGCGCACCTTCCTGCGCCGCTTCAAGGCGGCGACCGGCCAGCCGCCGGGGGAATGGCTGCTCAACGAGCGCCTGGTTCGCGCCCGGGAATTGCTGGAAACCACAAGCCATTCCATCGAGAGCATTGCGGATGCGACCGGCTTTGGCTCCGCGGCCACTCTTCGCCACCATTTCCGGGCGCGGCTCGGCACGAGCCCTGCCGCCTATCGGAGCCGGTTTGCTCAAGCAGCCGACAGGCAGGCCTCAAAAAGCAAAAAGCCGCCCCTTGGGGCGGCTGATTTCAGCCTTGAAGGCTGACCTTAGCTGCTGCTGCGCGAGGAGCGGCGCTTACGGCGCTGCTGGCCGAGGCCCATTTCCTTGGCGAGCTCCGAGCGAGCCTTGGCGTAGTTGGGAGCCACCATCGGGTAATCGACGGGCAGAGCCCACTTCTCGCGATACTGCTCGGGGGTCATGTTGTACTGGGTGCGCAGATGGCGCTTCAGCGACTTGAACTTCTTGCCGTCCTCGAGGCAGACGATGTAATCCGGCGTGACGGACTTCTTCACCGGGATTGCCGGCTTCGGCGCCTCAACAGGCGCTTCCACGGTGCCGCCCCCGACACGCAGAAGAGCCGAATGGACGTCGTTGATCAGGGTCGGCAGGTCGCCCGAAGGAACAGAATTGTTGCTGACGTAAGCCGAAACGATATCCGCAGCCAACTCAATGTAGTTCGAAGCAGCGATGTTGTCGCTCATTTTGATTTTCTTCCTTTCCGGCCCGTTCGAATGGCTCAAAAAAGCATTTCAACCTATATTTGAGCATTCTTGTCTGAAGCAATGCTTGCTTCTTCCTTGAGCCGCACCGTACTTGCACAGAAATCGTGCTCGCTCGTCCAAGTATGGCAAATTCAGCCGTATTGCAAGATGTGCAAAAGGAAAACTTTGGAAAACTTCGTATCAACTATCACTGTGCAATAAACCTACGTTGAACAGTTAATGCCTTCAGCCATAGGTTAAGGCTTTCATCACATAAATTTCATCATTCCGATCCGAAGAAGTAACTAGAAAGGCACCTGTTTTGGACGATTGAGGGCTTTTAAGCCCGACATGGACCTGCCGTGGGAAATCCCGGTTATCTGTGCATAATCCCCTTCTTGATGATTTGACCGGACGATTTCATGAATATTGAGCGCCCTCCCTTCCATCCCCAGCCAGCAACCCCCAGCGTTCCAACCAAACCGCATGCTGTCGAAATAGTCGGCCCTGAACAACCCACAACTGATTGAGGTTGAAGGATTCTTCGTCTTCGCGAAGCATTGTAGAATGCCAGCATCTGGGGACTGACCCGCTTAAACTTGGTGTTTTGCCATGGGACCCAAGCCGACGCTGCCGAGCTCCGGCGATCTCTACCGCAGCCGTCTCGATCAGATCCTCGATCCCCGCCATGAGTTGTTCCGGCTCGCCGGTCTGATCGACTGGCACCGCTTCGATCACGAGTTTGGCCGCTTCTATCGCCCGCTCGGACGGCCCGCGAAGCCGACGCGCCTGATGGTCGGGCTGTCGTATCTCCAGCACACCTTCAACCTCTCCGATGAGGCGGTGGTGCAGCGCTGGATCGAAAACCCTTACTGGCAATGGTTCTGTGGCTGCGAGTACTTCCAGCATGAGCTGCCCTGTGATCCCAGCTCGCTCACCCGCTGGCGCAAGCGGCTCGGACCCGACGGACTGGAGAAGCTGCTGGCTGAAACGATCCAGGCCGGGCTGGAGAGCGGCGCGGTGCGGCCCTCCAGTTTGGAACGGATCAGCGTCGACACCACGGTGCAGCCGAAGGCGATCACCCATCCGACCGACGCGAAGCTGTACCTGAAGGCAGTACTGGCTCTGGTGCGGCAGGCCAAGAAGTGCGGTCTCAAGCTGCGGCAGGCCCACACGCGTTTGGCCAAACGCGCGGCCGTGCAGGTCGGGCGCTATGCCCATGCCCGTCAGATGCGGCGCATGCGCCGCGAACTGAAGCGGCTGAAGACCTATCTCGGGCGCGTCTACCGCGATATCGCCCGCAAAGTCGCCGGGGATGAGGTTCTCTCACGTCGGTTTGCTCCTCTGCTTGGCCTGACGGAGCGTCTTCTGATGCAGGAGCGCACGAGCAAGAACAAACTCTACAGCCTGCATGCGCCCGAGGTGGTGTGCATCGCCAAAGGCAAGGCGCATCGGCCGTATGAGTTCGGCAGCAAGGTCGCACTGGCGGTGACCAACCGCGAAGGGTTCGTGCTCGCCTCCAAGGCATTGGAGGGCAATCCGTATGACGGCCATACGCTCACCACGACAATCGATCAGGTCGTGGCCATGACTGACGTGGAGCCCGCACGCGTTTACGTCGACAGCGGCTATCGTGGGCATGATTATGCCAAGACGGATCGGGTGTTCATCACCCGGCAGCGGCGAGGGCTCACCCCGACGATCAAGCGGGAACTGCGACGCCGATCCGCGATCGAGCCGATGATCGGGCACATGAAGGCGGACGGGCGACTGGGACGCAGTCACCTGCTCGGAGCGGCCGGGGATGCGATGAATGCGCTCCTCGTGGCGGCCGGGCACAATCTCAGACTGATCCTGAACTGGCTCAGGCTTTTTGTCGCCTGGCTCATGGCAGCCCTGATCAGTTCATCCGCGCAATCGGATCCTTCTCAGGTCGCGTGAAATCCAGCGCCCGCCTCGTGCAGCCGCATTATTCAGGGCCGACGAAATACATGGGATTCGGGTTCAAGACGATTACGCATGGTTGAAGGCGGAGAATTGGAAAGAGGTCCTCAAGGATCCGTCGGCCCTTGATCTCCCCATCCGCACCGTCCTGGAACAGGAGAATGCCTACGCAGCGGCAGCCTTCACCGGCACGGAGGAATTCCAAGCCCGGCTCGTGGCAGAGATGCGCGGGCGTATCAAGGAGGACGATTCCACCGTTCCGGAGCCGGATGGGCCCTTTGCCTATTTCACCCGTTACCGTGAAGGCGGTCAGCATCCCCTCGTCTGCAGACAGCCGCGCGACGGTGGGTCCGAGACCATCATGCTGGATGGAGACAAGGAGGCCGAGGGCCACCCCTTCTTCGATCTCGGCGGAGCGGATCATTCACCCGACCATCGTCTGATGGCCTGGGGCGCGGATATCAAGGGCTCGGAATACTTCACGATTCGCGTGCGAGATCTTGAGACCGGTACCGATCTTCCCGACGAGGTTCTTCAAACCTCCGGCGGTGCTGTATGGCTCAACGATTCCTCCGGCTTCTACTATGTCGAACTCGACGAGAACCACCGGCCTGTGCGTATCAAGCGCCACCTTCTCGGCTCAAGCCCTGAGCAGAACGAAGTGATCTACGAAGAAAAGGATCCCGGCTTCTTCGTCAAACTTGGTGTCACGCAATCGGAAGCCTTCGTCCTCATCGAGGCAAGCGATCACGAAACCTCCGAAATCTGGCTGCTCGACCGAGCCGATGCGTCGGCCAAGCCTCGCCTCGTCGAACCGCGCACACCACAGCTCAAGTATGATGTGGAGCATCACGGCGATAGCCTGATCATTCTCACCAATGCGGATGGCTCTGAAGACTTCAAGATCGTCACGGCTCCCGTCGCAACGCCTGGACGCACCCACTGGCAGGATCTCGTGCCCTATCGCACCGGCACGATGATCCTCTCCGTCGTGGCGCTCGCCCGCTATCTCGTGCGCCTGGAGCGGGAGAATGCAAAGCCACGCATCGTCCTGAGAGAATTCTCGACGGGCCGTGAGGAAACGGTCGCGTTCGAAGAGGAAGCCTATTCGCTCGGCTTCTCGGCAGGCTATGAGTTCGACACGGATGTCATCCGCTATCATTACTCGTCGATGACCACGCCGAGCGAGGTGATCGACTATGATCTGCGCACTGGGGAGCGCGTTCTCCGCAAGCGGCAGGAGGTACCGAGCGGCCATAACCCGGCCGACTACGTAACCCGCCGCCTGTTCGCCACGGCTCCCGATGGTGAGCAGGTTCCCATTTCGCTTGTCCATCGACGCGAGGTCGCGCTCGATGGATCCGCACCGTGCCTGCTTTACGGATACGGCTCCTACGGCATGTCCATGCCCGCGAGCTTTCGCACTGGAATCCTGTCTCTCGTCGACCGTGGCTTCGTCTATGCCATCGCACATATCCGCGGCGGCACGGAAAAAGGCTGGCGCTGGTACATGGACGGCAAGCGCGAGAAAAAGACGAATACGTTCACGGACTTCATCGCCTGCGGGGAGGCGCTCATCAAGGCCGGCTACACGTCCCGCGGTCGCATCGTCGCTCATGGCGGCAGCGCGGGCGGCATGCTCATGGGAGCGGTGGCCAATATGGCGCCGGATCTCTTTGCCGGAATCATCGCCGAGGTGCCGTTCGTCGATGTGCTCAACACAATGCTGGACAGCGAATTGCCCCTCACCCCGCCCGAATGGCCCGAATGGGGCAATCCAGCCGCGGACGAGACGGCTTTCCACACGATTTTGTCCTACTCGCCTTATGACAATGTGAAGCCACAGGCCTATCCGGCGATCCTGGCACTTGCCGGTCTCACCGATCCTCGCGTGACCTATTGGGAGCCGGCGAAATGGGTCGCCAGACTCAGGGCCACCATGACGGGCGGCGGGCCGATTCTGTTCAAACTCAACATGGAGGCCGGGCACGCCGGCGCTGCAGGCCGCTTCGATCGGCTGGAGGAGGTTGCCCTCGCCTACACGTTCGCCATCAAGTCGATCGGGGGCTTTCAGACTTGACGCGAAGCCCTATGTCCCGTTGTACCATATCCTGCCGCACAAGTTGAGGCGGCAATGAGACATCAGGGATTTTCGAGAGCACGCGTCGATGACGAAGAGGGGCCATTCAGAGACGGCCGCCGATGTTGCTTCCCATAGGGAAAGCGACAAACAGCTGCTTGCCGATCTGGAACGGCGCCTCCGTGAGACGGAGCAATCTCTTCGCCTGAGCAACGGCAAGTTGCGCATGGCGCTTGATATCGGCAGGCTCGGGGCATGGGAACGCAATCTCGAGACCGGGGAAATCACCGGCACACCTGCCTTCAAGGCCAATTTCGGCCTTCCGCCAGAGACCACCCTTACCCAGGATGAGTTCCAGAAGCTGGTTCATCCCGGCGATGTCGAGCGCATTAACCAGGCCATGGCCTTCGCGCTCAAGACGAAGACCGATTTCAATGTCGAGTATCGGGTCATCCGTCCGGACGGACGCATCGGGCGCGTTCTCGTGCGCGGCGGCGCGGTCTTCGAGGGCGACAAGCCCGTCCGTCTCATGGGTATCACCCAGGATGTGACGGCGCGGGAGAAGGCCAAGGAGGACATGCATTCGGCTCAGCGCCGCCAGGAGTTCCTCCTGAACCTGAACGACCACCTGCGCAGCCTGGATGATCCCGATGCGATCATGGAAACCACGGCCGAACATCTTGGACGCTTCTTGAAAGTGGACTGTGCCGGATACGGCGAGGTCGACGAGGAACGCGGCATCATTCTTGTGGAGCGCGAATGGTCCAAGGGCGTCATCGGCAACGAGGGTCGCGCTTACCGTCTCTACGATTTCCTCCCGACCATGATGGCGGAACTCAAACAGGGGCATCCCATCTTCGTCGAGGACATCAGGAGCGATCCTAGGGCAGATAATCCGGCAGTTCAGACGGCCTACAGCACGATCAATGCCCGCGCGGCTCTTGCGGTCCCGCTCCTGAAGAACCAGCGGCTGACCGCCGTGCTCTACATGCATTCCGCCGAACCCCGGGCGTGGTTCGGTGACGAGCTATCTCTCGTGGAGGATGTGGCTGAGCGAACATGGACGGCCGTTGAAAAAGCACGCGCAGAAATCGAACTGCGCGAGACCGATGCCCGCTTCCGTCTCATCGCGGAATCGCTCCCGGCTCTGGTATGGATCCTCAACCCCAATATCGAGCTGCTCTACACGAATGAGCGCTGGGTGGCCTATTCGGGCCTGCCGCCCGAGGAGGCTCTGGGCCATAGCTGGATGCGAGTGATTCATCCCGCCGACATGACGAGGATGAGGGAAGAGCTGGTGCCTGTCGTCACCCATCAGACGTCCTATACAACCGAGGCGCGCTACCGATCGCATGAGGGCACCTATCGCTGGCACTTGATCCAGGGCGCTCCCATTCGTTCTCCAACCGGAGAGTTCAAGGGCTGGGTCGGCACCAGTGTCGACATCCATGATCTCAAGGAAACGGAAGAAGCCCTGCGCAAGAGCGAAGAGCAGCTCCGCATCGCCCTTCAGGCCGCCAAGATGGGTGATTGGAGTTGGGATGCCGCAACCAATCTCATTACTTTCTCAGATAGGGCGGCTGAAATCTTTGGTCTTCCTAACGGCTCGATCCTTCCAGCAGCAGATCTCCAGAAAAGGATGAATCCGGTTGATCTGAAACGCATGGAGGCCGCTATGGAGAAAGCGGTCGAGCATCAGGGACCCTATAGCGTCGAGTATCGCATCAAGCGTTTCGATGACGATGCGCAAATCTGGGTCGCTTCACAAGGGCAGACCACCTATGCGCAAGACGGCTCGTTAAGCGGAATTACTGGCGTTCTTCAGGACATTACCGACCGCAAGCATGCTGAGCAGCGTCAGCAGCTTCTGATCCGAGAGCTGCACCATCGGGTCAAGAACACGCTCGCCACCGTCCAAGCCATCGTCGGTTCCACCGCCCGCACCGCCTCGAGCATCGACGAGTTCTACCAGGGCTTCGTCGGCCGCATCGTCTCGCTCGCCCGCACCCACAACCTGCTCACCGAGGACCTGTGGCAGAAGGCCGACCTGGAGGAGCTCGTCCAGACCGAGCTCGGGCCCTACGAGGACGAGGCGCGCAACCGCATCACGATCGCAGGGCCGCCGCTCGAGCTGCCGTCGGAGGCGGCGGTGCCGATCGGCATGGCGATCCATGAGCTGACCACCAATGCGGCCAAGCACGGGGCGCTGTCGACCTTCGGCGGCCAGGTCGCGGTGCGCTGGGAGATCCTCGACCGGGAGCGTCCGCTGCTGCAGTTCTCCTGGATCGAGAAAGGGGGGCCGCGGGTGAGCACGCCGACGCGCCAGGGCTTCGGCACCCGTCTGCTCCAGCGCGTGCTGGCCACGCAGTTGCAGGCTAATGTGTCCATGGATTTCCAGAGTGAAGGCCTCCATTTTACCATGATCATGCCTATTCCCGGCGAGCCCCCGCTCTTCAACCCCGATCATTCCGTGAATTAACCTTCTGTTTAATGTTCGGTACCTCCTCTGCTTTATTGCTGCCTCATTGGCATGACTTTAGGGCACGAGGTGACGTAGCCTCGATAAGGGCTTAGAAAGCAGCAGGCGCAGCTCAAGAGCATTGTTCATGACCAACAGGGTCGAAATTCCTCACTTTCCAAGAGCCGTTGCTCCGCAAGCCGAGAGGCTGGCGGGCACGCAGGAAAGGAGCCACGCCGCGATCGAGAGTGACGCGCGGGGGAACAGTGCCGCGCTGCGGCTGGCGCTCGAGATTGGCCGGCTGGGATCCTGGGAACGCGACCTCGTGACCAACGAGATAACCGCGAATTCAACCTGCAAAGCTCATCTTGGCCTGGCATCCGATGAACTTCTGACCTTTGAAAAGCTGAAGAAATTGCAGCACCCGGGTGATGTCGAGAGGATCAACCAGGCTGTTACCTATGCCCTGGCCACCCGATCCGACTTCAACGTGGAGCATCGCGTCGTCCGTCCCGACGGCTACATCGGTCGTCTCCGCGTGAGAGGCACTCCGATTTTCGAGAATGGCAAGGCCGTCCGCTTGGTCGGCGTCACGCAGGATGTGACCGAGCGGGAGCGTGCTAAGGAAGAGCTCAAGGACGTCCAGCGCCGCCAGGACTATCTGTTGAACCTGAACGAGCAACTCCGGAGCTTCAAGGATCCCTTTGCGATCATGGAAGCGACGACCGAGCGCATCGGCCAGCTCCTGAAGGCGGATTGTGTCGGCTACGGCGAGGTCGACGACAGCCGCGGCGTCGTTCTCGTCGAACGGGAATGGTCCAGGGGCGCGATCAGCAATGAGGGCCGTGCCTACCGCCTGCAGGAATTTCTGCACGGCATGATCGACGATTCGAAGCTGGGGCAGACCCTGACCATCGAGGACGTCGCAACCGATCCACGAACGGGAACCCCTGCCCTCCAGAGCTTCTACAGTACGCTTAACGCCAGGGCCGTTCTCACGGTCCCTCTGCTCAAGGACGGTCACATCACGGCCGTCCTCTATACGATCTCATCCACCCCTCGCTCCTGGTCGGATAGTGATGTATCGCTGGCAGAGGACGTAGCGGAGCGCGCCTGGACAGCCGTTGAGAAGCTGCGCGCTGAACGTAGCTTGCACGAAACCGAGTTCAGGTTTCACACCTTCACCCGGGCACTGCCAGGCTTTGCATGGATCGCGACGCCGGAGCTCGAGCTGATCTATTACGTGAACGAGCAGAGCTGGTTTGAATTCTCTGGTCTCTCCCGCGAACAGACGCTCGGTCACGGCTGGCTGTCGATCATCCACCCGGAAGATCTTGCAAAGATCATGGCTGACGCCAAGAACGCCACATCCGACGTGCTGGAAGCCGAAATGCGCTACCGAGCTGCCGATGGGACCTATCACTGGCACGCCGTGCGGGTTGGATCTCTCTATGGCCCCGACGGCGACTTCAAGGGCAAGATCGGAACGAGCATCAACATCCATAACCTGAAGGAGACGGAAGCGGCCTTGCGCAAGAGCGAGGAGCGCCTGGCTCTGGCGCAGCGCGCAGCGCGGATCGGCGTATTCGACTGGGACGTAGCCAGCGGAGCCATCACCTGGATGCCGGAGCAGGAGAATCTCTTCGGGATCGCGCCCGGCAGCTTCGAAGGAAACTACGAAGGGTGGAGCTCGCGCATCCATCCTGCCGATGTCGCCAAGTTCGAGAAGACCTTTCGCGAGGCTATCGCCCGAGGCGATCACGAACTGGCCTTTGCGCATCGCATTCCGCTGCCGGACAGCACCTTCCGCCATATCGAAGGCAGCATGATGATCTTCTACGGCGAGGATGGCAGCCCATCGCGCATCATCGGCGTCAACATCGATGTGACCAAACATAAGCATGCTGAGCAGCGTCAGCAGCTTCTGATCCGAGAGCTGCACCATCGGGTCAAGAACACGCTCGCCACCGTCCAAGCCATCGTCGGATCCACCGCCCGCACCGCCTCGAGCATCGACGAGTTCTACCAGGGCTTCGTCGGCCGCATCGTCTCGCTCGCCCGCACCCACAACCTGCTCACCGAGGACCTGTGGCAGAAGGCCGACCTGGAGGAGCTCGTCCAGACCGAGCTCGGGCCCTACGAGGACGAGGCGCGCAACCGCATCACGGTCGCAGGGCCGCCGCTCGAGCTGCCGTCGGAGGCGGCGGT
This sequence comes from Microvirga sp. VF16, assembly GCF_016864375.1. GTDB lineage: Bacteria > Pseudomonadota > Alphaproteobacteria > Rhizobiales > Beijerinckiaceae > Microvirga. Next base: position 3,935,940 of record NZ_CP069354.1, read on the forward strand.
GCCGATCGGCATGGCGATCCATGAGCTGACCACCAATGCGGCCAAGCACGGGGCGCTGTCGACCTTCGGCGGCCAGGTCGCGGTGCGCTGGGAGATCCTCGACCGGGAGCGTCCGCTGCTGCAGTTCTCCTGGATCGAGAAAGGGGGCCCGCGGGTGAGCACGCCGACGCGCCAGGGCTTCGGCACCCGTCTGCTCCAGCGCGTGCTGGCCACGCAGTTGCAGGCTAATGTGTCCATGGATTTCCCTGAGGAGGGACTGCGCTTCTCGATGCAGATGCCGATCCCGACCGAGCCCCCCACCTTCAATCCGGACACGTAAGGCGCCCATGCTGCTCGACGCGAAACGCTCTCACCTCATCGTCGTCGACCTCCAGGCGCGCCTCATGCCTGCCATTCATGAAGGCGAGACTACCTTAAGGAATGTGCGGATCCTGCTGGAAGCCGCGAATAGGCTGGGCATTCCCGTTACGGTAACGGAGCAATATCCCAAGGGCCTCGGAGCAACCCTGCCGACGGTGCAGGAGGTGCTGCCGCCTGACGCGGTCACTTTGACCAAAACCACCTTCTCAGCCGCACGCGATCCCGCGATTGCCGAGCGCATTGCGACCCTGCGTGGCAGCGGCCTGAATCAGCTCGTGATCTGCGGAACCGAAGCTCATATCTGCGTGTTGCAGAGCGCTTTGGAGTTCAGAAGCATGGGACTGGACGTCTTTGTGGTTGGGGATGCGGTATCGAGCCGCTCAAGCCACAGTGTCAACACCGCCTGCGCACGGCTGCTTCATGCAGGCTGCCATTGGGTGACGACGGAGATGGCTGTCTTCGAATGGATGGGAGAAGCGGCCACGGACGATTTCCGCGCACTGGCTCCCCTCTTCAGATAGAGGACGAGGATTTACCTTCGCCTCCCGCAGCGATGAACTCCTTCAGCTCGTCCAGGGACTGGAAGCGGAACACGCCACTCGGCGTCTGCGCCTCGATCGACCCATCCGAGAACATGACATACTTGTTGTCGCCTGAGTTGTAGGTCCCGACGACGACGGGAGAACGAGACATATCGGCAGCGGTATCGTCTTCCAATTCCGCTTTCTCTTCGACTTCCTCCGTTACGGCAGGTTCGGGCTCCAGCTCACGCTCTGAAACGATCTCAGCAACAGGCTTCGGACGATCATCACTTTCGTCGAGATCGCGCGGCTCGGGTTCACGCTCATCCTGGTCGCGATGATAGATGTCGGCACCGTCGATGACACGTGGTTCTTCATCCGCATCGCGCGTCCGCTCCGCCAGGAGGAAGTCGGGCACCTTCATGGCGAGTTCGTCTTCTTCACGGGAGGGCGCCGGGGGCAGGCTGGTTCTGGGCGGGAACGGCACAACCGATTCGGGGGTCCGCGACTCTTCCGGCCATTCGGCAACCTTCACCTCTTCCTTGATCGGCTCCCGCTTGTCCTCTTCCTCGAAGAGCGGAAGCGTAGGTTGCACCTCCTCAGGATGCTCGACCTCCTCGGCCTCGGCGGCCGCCTTTCCGGCTACGAGGCCGCCGGAGAGCGCTGCCAGCGAAAGGCCCTTCGCGGACTTCGGCGTTCCGAGGAGGGCCTCCTCATCGGGGCCGCCCTGGAGCTGCAACAGCCGGGTCTCGATCTTAGCCAGCTTGGAGACTGCGGCGGCGATGCCGAGCAGGAGGGCGCCGCTTGCAGCCATGACGCTGCCGGCAATCACCATCGTCCAGCCACGTTCGACCAGAACGATATCCCATCCGAAAATTACAGCGAGCAGCCCACCAACGATCATCGCAAAAGCGAGGGCCAGAAGAGCGATGATCATGCCGTCTCCATCATACGCAAACCAAAGATAATCAAGGCAAAGCTATGCCTCTATAGGCAAAAGGCAACGGGCTGGGAAGCTTAAGCAGAAAAAAGTCCGCAGCTTGGCCGTTGCTCTCGGGCAGGTCGCGCTTTAACTAACGCTCAGGCGCATCGTGCGGAAAAGTGGATCCAGTTTTCCGCATCGGGCGATGCGCAGTCGCAAGAGGGGCATCGGATCGATCCTAAAAGTGGTTTCCACTTTTGGGTCCGATGCTCCAGGTCGCTCAATCCAAAGGAGACGCCGATGTCGTTCACTCTGCCCGAACTGCCTTATGCCTATGATGCCCTGCAGCCCTACATGTCGAAGGAAACCCTGGAGTTTCACCACGACAAACACCATGCAGCTTACGTCAACACCGGCAACAACCTGCTGAAAGGCACGGAATTCGAGGGCAAGAGCGTCGAAGAGGTCGTGAAAGGCTCCTACGGCAAGAATCAGGCCCTCTTCAACAATGCCGGTCAGCATTACAACCACATCCACTTCTGGCTGTGGATGAAGCCGAACGGCGGCGGCGCCCTTCCCGGCAAGCTCGAGAAGAAGATCGTCGAGGACCTCGGCTCGATCGACAAGATGAAGGAGGACTTCATCCAGGCCGGCGTCGGCCAGTTCGGCTCCGGCTGGGCCTGGCTTGCCGTGAAGGACGGCAAGATCACGATCATGAAGACCCCGAATGGCGAGAACCCCCTCGTGCACGGCGCCCAGCCGATCCTCGGCTGCGACGTGTGGGAGCATTCCTACTACATCGATTACCGCAACCGCCGTCCCGATTATCTCAAAGCCTTCCTCGACAATCTCGTGAACTGGGAACATGTGGAAGAGATGTTCGAGGCTGCAACGAAGTAGGCAGAAACGTTCATACTGTCTTGCGGGCCTCTTCGGAGGCCCGTTTCATGTCATTTTCCGAAGGACTGCGCCGTGGCCGATTTCCTCTTCCGCTCCATCCTGATCGGCGTCGGTGCAACCGCCATCTTCGATCTGTGGGGTTTGCTGCTGAAGCATGTCTTCGGGCTTCCCGGCGCCAACTGGGCTCCTGTCGGGCGTTGGTTCTGCCATCTTGCCGGCGGCAAGGTCTTTCACGACGATATCGCGAAGGCTCCGCCTTTCTCCCATGAGCTGGCAGCCGGCTGGATCGGCCATTACTTCGTCGGGATCCTCTTCGCCGCCATCCTGCTCGCTGTGACGCCCTCCGGCTGGGCGCAGCAGCCCACGCTGGTCCCACCACTCGTCGTCGGTCTCGTCACGGTCGGTGCCGGCTGGTTCCTGCTTCAGCCGGGCATGGGCGCGGGCATCGCGGCCTCCAAGCGGCCGAATGCGAACCAGATCAGGATGCTCAACATCGTCGGACACATCGTCTTCGGCCTGGGCCTTTACGCGACCGCGCTTCTTATACGCTAGGACCAATCGACATTCAGGGTTCAAATTCGCGGCGGTGCGTGATTCATAGGTCTCCAGCTTCGATCTGGGGAACCTGCATGGCCAAGCGATATGAACTGACCGGCGAGCAATGGCGGCGCATTGAGGGGCTGTTGCCCGGCAAGTCCGGCGATCCCGGGCGGAGTGGCCGGGATAATCGGGTGTTCGTCAATGGCGTGTTGTGGATCCTGCGCTCTGGCGCGCACTGGCACGACCTTCCCGAGCGCTATGGCAAGTGGAAGACCGCGCATCAGCGTTTCCGGCGCTGGGCCAAAGCCGGGGTCTGGGAACGCGTGTTCGCCGATCTGATCCATGACCCGGACAATGACTACGTGATGCTCGACAGCACCCTGGTCCGCGCCCACCAGCAGGCCGCGACCGGAAAAGGGGGGATCCGAACCAGGCTCTGGGGCGCTCCCGAGGTGGATTGACCACCAAGATCCACATGGTCGTGGAGGGCCAGGGGCGCCCGTTGCGGGTCATCCTGACCCCGGGCCAGCGGGGCGATGTCACCCAGGCGCCGGTCTTGCTCAACGGCTTGTCGGCGAGACGCGTCCTCGCCGACAAGGCCTATGACAGCAACGCGCTCCGCCGCATCGTCGCTGGGATCGGGGCCGAGGCCGTCATCCCCTGCAATCCGACCCGCAAGCAGCCGATCCCCTACGACTTCGAAGCTTACAAGGCCCGCAATCGCATCGAACGTTGCTTCAATAAGCTCAAGCACTTCCGGCGGATCGCCACCCGATACGACCGGCGCGCCGACCACTTCCTTGGCTTCATCCACCTCGCCTGTGCCATCCTCTGGATGCGATGAATGTCGATTCAGCCTAGCGCATCGGACCCAGAGGGCCGTCTTGCTTTCAGGCCGTCCCGCTCGCTCTCCAGAACTCCGCATTCGGCATATACCCCTCGGGATCCGCGCTGAATTCTGGCCGGATGCGGTCGAGGAAATACATGTCGACCGCGCCGATATGCTTGACCTCCACCTGCCCACGCGGCTCGGTCTGGAACAAGCGTGCCACGTGGTGAAGCGTGCTCGCCGAGATATTCACCCTTCCCGGCTCGCAGGCCTCCTCCAGGCGTTGAGCGACATTCACCGAATTGCCCCAGATATCGTAGGTGAAACGCCGCTGTCCCACGATACCGGCAATCACCGAGCCGGAATTGACCCCGATGCGCAGCTCCCAGGACGGAAGCCGGAGTTTTTCGCGCTGCCGGTTGGCATTATGGATGAAGGCTTGCATCTGCAGAGAGGCCAGGCAGGCATCGATGGCATGGGTGCGATTGGCCTCGGGCAAGCCGCCTGCACAGAGATAAGCATCACCGATCGTCTTGATAGTCTCTAGCCGATTCCTCTTGGCAATGTCGTCGAACCGCCCGAAATTCTGATCGAGCTGGGCGAGAAGCCGGGCTGGATCGAGGGTTTCCGTCAGAAGCGTGAATTCCTTGAAATCCGCATACAGAATCGTTGTGGCCTCGTGGAAGCGAGGCTCGACGTGACCGCTAGCCTTCAGTTCCTCGGCCACCTTCTGAGGCAGGATGTTGCGCAGGAGATCATCGGATTGATCCCTCGCGTGCTCGGCGGATGTCTTGGCCTGCGCCAACTCCTCCAGAAGTGCATCACGTTCAATGAGTTGTCGTCGCAGCTCGAGCAGCGCCATCGCCTGCTGCGACAAACGGCGGACGGCCTCGCGCTGGGAGGGGCGCAGCTCATGCGGTTCGAACGCTACGACACAGAGCGTACCCAGGGCATAGCCTTCCCGATTGATGAGCGGCATGCCGCAATAGAAGCGCACATGCGGCTCCTCTGTGACGATGGGCAGATGTTTATAACGTTCATGGGTGGTCAGGTCCGGCACGTAGACGAGATCGTTTGAGTTAAGGGTGGCGTTGCAGACCGTGATCTCGCGCGGACACTCGGTATAATCGGCAGGCAGGCCGTATTTCGATTTCATCCACTGGCGCCGCTCGTCCATCAGGCTGATCAGCGCGACCGGGCAGCCGCACACCTCGGCCGCGAGTTCTGTCACGGCGTCGAAGGCGAATTCCGGCGGCGTATCCATGATCCGGTAGAGGGCGAGTGTCGCCACCCGATCGGTCTCGTTGACGGAGGGCGCATCCTGCATCGTCTCGCTCCCACGGGCCCTTCAGCCCAGCGGACATCGCCCCTGACAGCACGGCCTTGAGGAATAGCTCAGAGTGAACCAACTCAAGGCTCGGATTTCCAGGAAATATAGTCGGTTTTGACCTTAAGACGAGGCTTTCAGGGCCTTGGTCTCATGCAATCTCAGGGCTTAGTCGCAACCCCCGCTGCTCCAGCAATTCGCGAAAAGCGTCCGACTTCAAATATTTCAGCTCCTCCACCCGGCTTTCCAGAGCGGGATCGAGGGCCCGTAGCTCATCGTCTACGTAGCCCGGATGGCACATGACGAGGGGGCGAGGCCCGAGCTTCGAGAACGCCTCTTCGAAGACCCGAGCGGCCGGAACTGAAAGATCGAGCGGAGCAAAGCCCGAAAAGCCCTTGTTCGTCTGGAAGCCCGCTGCACGGACGCTTCGGGAAAAGCCTCGGGCAAGGGATTTGACGATGAGCGCCTTATTGCGCCCGATGGGGCGGCGCAGGATCGCGGTGATTTTGTCCGATGGATCGCGTAGCCAAACGCGCCCGGCATAGCTCCTCGCCTTCAGAGCCTCGATCAAGGCTGGCCTGATCGCCGGCAAGACATGGACGTGCTGGTGACCGTCGATAAAGGCCGGAGCCTCACCGAAGACCTCCTCGAAGGCGTCGATCTGGCGGCCGATTTCCTCGGCAATCTCCGCCTTAGGCAATCGCCGTTTCAAGGCCTTCGGCAACAGGTCCTTCAAGGCCGGAAACACTCCCGACGAGGCCAGCCCGGGCATAGGGCTCAAAGGCGATCCTGTGGTCAGATTAAGGTGCAATCCGACTATAATCCGATCGCGAAGAGGCATCAGGCTCGGTGCCGCCCGGCGCCAGCCGGGCATATTGGTCATCGCTCCGGTTGCGGACAAACGGCCCATCTCTGCCAGTTCCACGACGCCCCGGCTGACCCCGTCGGCAAGGCCGAAATCGTCGGCGCAGAGTATGACGTAACGAAAGGAACCCATGAATGTCCTTAAAATCGGCTTTGCCGCACCCTAATGCTCTTGAGCAAAGGCGCAAACTCGGCTCTTGATGCGCCCGACAATCAAGGGTTCTTTCAGTGGCGTCGCCTCAGCTCAGCGTCATCATTCCCGTGCACAACGAGAGCGCGAACATTGCGCCGCTGTGCAGACGGCTACTCCCCATCCTCAACCGGATCACGTCGGTCTGGGAGGTGGTCTTCGTCGATGACGGCAGCCGGGACGATACCCTGGACAGAATCAAGGAGATCAGCCTCGCCGAGCCCCGGGTCGGCGCCGTGTCCTTCAGCCGCAATTTCGGCAAAGAGATCGCCATCGCGGCCGGCCTCGATCACGCCCAGGGCGACGCGGTGGTGATCATGGACGCCGACCTGCAGCATCCGCCGGAGATGATCGAAACCTTCGTGGAGCGCTGGCGGGACGGCTACCTGATGGTCTATGGCCAGCGCACGGACCGGTCCGATGAGACCCGCGTCAAGCGCGGCTTCGCTCATCTGTTCTACCAGCTCTTCTCCCGCTTCGGCGAAATCGGCCTGCCCGAAGGGGCGGGCGATTTCCGCCTCATCGACCGCAAGGGCGTCGAGGTGTTGCGGACCCTCGGTGAAAAAGCCCGCTTCTCGAAGGGCCTCTACGCCTGGATCGGCTTCAAGGCCACCGGCGTGCCCTTCGTCGTGGAGGAGCGCCAGTTCGGCACCTCGAAATGGAGCTTCAGGAAGCTCTTCCGCTTCGCCTTCGACGGCATTGCCGCCTTCTCGACCGTGCCGCTACGGATCTGGACCTATATCGGCTTCCTGATCTCGATCCTGTCGATTGCCACCGCCCTGTTCTTCATGATCCGCACGCTCCTGTTCGGCACCGATCTCCCCGGCTTCCCGAGCCTCATCGTCTCGATCATGTTCTTCTCCGGCATCCAGCTCATGTCGCTCGGCATCGTGGGCGAATATGTCGGCCGCATCTTCGCGGAGGTGAAACGGCGACCACTCTATGTGGTGGCCGAGCGGATAGGCGGCGCCGCGGAGGTGTCGAGCGACCTCGTTCCCGACAGCTACCGCATGCGCCGGGTCTGACCGATGTTTCGAAAGATCCTCTCCGTCGGCGGCTGGACGCTTGTTTCGCGCCTCACCGGCTTCATCCGCGACGTCGTGTTGGCTGCCATCATGGGCGCCGGCCCCATCGCCGATGCGTTCGTGGTCGCCTCGCGCATCCCCAATCATTTCCGTGCCATCTTCAGCGAGGGCGCCTTCAACAGCGCATTCCTGCCCACCTATGCGGGCGTGCTGGAACGGGAAGGCGCCGTCCCTGCCCGATCTTTTGCCAGCCGCATCAGCACCCTGATGCTGATCGTACAAATCGTGCTGCTCGTCCTGGCACTGATCGCCATGCCGGTGGTGGTGACGCTGCTCGCCCCCGGCTTCTCGGACGATCCCGCGAAATTCGATCTCGCGGTGACGCTCACCCGTATCACCTTCCCCTATCTCCTCTTCGTCACCCTGGTGACGATCCTCTCCGCCATCCTCAACGCCCATGAGCGCTTCGCGGCAGCTGCTGCTGCCCCCGTCCTGCTCAACGTCTCCATCGTGGCGGCTTTGGCCATCGCCTTCCTGTTCCCCAATGCCGGTTATGCCGCAGCGTGGGGCGTCACGGTCGCGGGCGTGCTCGAATTGCTGCTGGTCTGGGTCTCAGCAAAGCGGCTCGGCGTAGCGCCGGAGATCGAAGCGCCACGCTTCGACCCAGCCATGAAGCATTTCTTCAAGGTTCTGGGGCCTGCCGTGATCGGCTCGGCGGGCGTGCAGCTTGCGATGTTTGCCGACACGATCATCGCCTCCTTCCTGCCGACAGGCGCGGTGGCCTCGCTCTATTATGCCGACCGTATCTATCAGCTGCCCCTCGGCGTCATCGGCATCGCGGCCGGAACCGTGCTGCTGCCGGAGATGAGCCGCCGGATCGCGGCAGGCGATGTGGCGGGCGCCCATGGTGCACAAAACCGGGCGGTGGGCCTGACGCTGGCGCTCGCGGCGCCGTTCGTCGTGGCCTTCGTGACCATGCCAGGTCTCATCATGTCGGCTCTGTTCCAGCGCGGCGCGTTCGATGCCGCCGCCGCCCAGCGCTCCGGTGCGGTACTCGCGGCCTATGCCATCGGCCTGCCCGCAGCCGTTCTCATCCGCTCGGCCGTGGCGAGCTTCTATTCGCGCTCGGATACGGTGACGCCGCTTATCGCCTCGCTTACGGCGGTTGTCGTCAACGTGGCCCTGAAGATCGTCCTGACCGGTCCCTACGGCGTCGTCGGACTGTCGCTGGCCACCGCCATCGGCATCTGGGTCAATCTCGGCCTCCTCGTGCTCCTCGCCATGCGCAAGGACTGGATGAACCCGAGCAACACCCTCGGCCGCACCGCCGCCGCGGTGGCCGTGGCGAGCCTGCTGCTTGCTGCCTTCGCCTGGTTCGCGCCTGAGCCTCTCGCAGAGTGGACCGCCATGCTCCCTGTCTGGCGCAACGAAATCCTGCTCGCGGTTCTCGGAGGTATTGGTGCGCTGATCTATGGCGGTGCGCTCTTCGCCGGGCTCAAGGTGCTGGGAGTTCGATTGTCCCGCCGCTGATCGTTTCCCAAAGTCCGAGATTTCTTCGGGAACCTTCTTGCCGAGGATCCATCCAATCGGATGTGCCGGGATATGCCGGTCCAGCGCATCGTGCGGAAAAGTGGATCCGGTTTTCCGCGCTCGGCGATGCGCTCACTAAGGAATGGAGCATCGATGGGTCCCAAAAGTGCAAATCCACTTCGGGTCCGATGCTCTAGAGAGGATGACACCATGATCTTGCGCTTCGCCGTTGCTGCGATTGGAATTGCCGCGCTCGCCATGCCGGCCCTGTCCGCGGACCAGGTCGAGAAGGCTCCGCCGTCAGGGGCCTACAAGAAGGTAAGCGAACTCGTGAAGCTGCCCGATTTCCTGCCGGGATTAGGTCAGCTCTATGTCGACCCCAAGACCCTGCCTGCCGGTCCGTTCCTGGCCTATGACCGCGAGGGAAAGCTCGTCAGCACGGTCTACATGCTCCCCGTTGAGGACCTCACCAACAAGGACAAGCGCTTCGAAGATCTCGCCGCGCCCGGCGGCAAGGTCGACCATGTGGATGTCTATTTCAATGCCGGGCATCCCGGTGTCGAGAAGCCCCATGCCCATGTCGTCCTGTGGCATGTGCCGAAGGCCGATGAGACGCGGGTGGCGGCAAAGTGATGCCCTCGCGACGGCATGTCCTGCAGATCGGCGGGGGTATCCTCGCCGGTCTGGCATCGCCCCGCCTGCTCTTCGCGAGCGAACCGATCGAGATCAGAATGCAGGGCAAGGCAGACGGCTCCCATGTGTGGTTCGATCCCATCGGCCTGCACGTCGAACCGGGCCAGACGATCCGCTGGATCAACCTGGATCCGGGAAACTCGCATACGGCTACGGCCTATCATCCGAAGAACTTCGATCACCCGCTCCGCATGCCTGAAGGGGCTGAGCCCTGGAACTCGGATTATCTTCTTCCCAGTGAGACCTTTGCAGTCACGCTTAAAGTGGAAGGCGTGTATGATTTCTTCTGCATCCCTCACGAGCATGCTGGAATGGTCGGGCGGATCATCGTGGGGCGTCCTGGCAGCCCTCCTCCGGGCGGGTCCGTAGCACAGGCGCTCCCTGACCTTGCTTTGCAGGCGTTCCCATCGGTTGACGAGATCATACAGCGAGGCATCGTTCGCCGAACATGAATGCGGTCCGTATCATTTGGGAACCTTTGGGACGCCGGACCATCTAACGGCAAGACGCAGGAGATAGGCGATGCAACCGAGGTTCGTCGTAAAGCCTCAGCTGGACAACCTGGATGACCTGGCCCTGGTCGAGAGGGCTCGGTGCAGGGATGGGGCGGCCCTCCGTCTGATCATGGAGCGCCACAATCGGCAGCTCTATCGGATAGCGCGCAGTGTCCTCGGCGACGATGCCGAGGCCGAGGATGTAGTACAGGAAGCCTATTTTCGCGCCTTTACCCATCTGGACGGCTTCCGTGGCGAAGCGCGCCTTGCGACCTGGCTCACGCGGATCGCACTCAACGAGGCGCTGGAGCGTCTCCGAAAGCGACGTCCCTCCGTCGAATTGAAGCATATCGACACGATCGACGAACAAGGAGAGGCCCGTGTGATCTACCTGCCCTCGGCCCGTCAGGAAGGGGACCCCGAAGCCGCCGCGGCCCGCGCTGAAGTCCGCCGCCTGATCGAAAGGGCCGTGGATCAGTTGCCGGATGCTTTCCGTGTCGTCTTCGTTCTTCGTGATATCGAGGAAATGAGCGTCGAGGCAACCGCATCTCATCTCGGCCTGCGCCCCGAGACAGTGAAGACGAGGCTTCACCGTGCCCGTCGCCTCCTGCGGCAGAGCCTCGATCAGACGCTTTCGAACGCTCTCACCGACGCGTTTCCTTTCGCCGGCGCCCGGTGCGCAAGGATCACGCAAGCCGTGTTGGATCGATTGGAGGTAGCGGAGCCCTGATTGCGTGCAGTCAGGCTCAAGCTGTCCAGGAACTGAGTGAGGCGAAGGTAAAGAGCTCCCGTTCCACTGCGATGCCCCGCAATCGGTGACGACCGAGGGAGCGGACGGGAACCGGACTCACCGAGGCGACGCTATCGGACAGAATGACAGAGCAGTCGAGGCTGTTGCAGAGCGCCTCCATGCGACTGACCTCGTTCACGGCCGGGCCGATCACCGTGAAATCGAGGCGGCCGGCCGCGCCGATATTACCGTAGAACACATCTCCGCAATGGAGCGCGATATCAAGGCTGAGCGGCGTCTCGTGGGCATGGAGGCGGTTGACAGCAGCGTTGCGATCGAGCGCAGTCTGCGCAGCCTGGATTGCTGCCGCGCAAGCGCTCTCCCGGGAGCGTTCCTCCGTGATCGGAAATGCCGCCAGAACGCCGTCGCCCATGAACTTGAGCACTTCCCCGCCCTGCTCCGCCACGGGGTCCGCCATGGCTTCGAGATGCTGATCGAGCCGTGCGATCAGGTCCATGCCGGCCGTATCGGCCAGGGTGGTGAAGCCGCGCAGATCCGCGAACAGAAGCGCGGCAGTGATGGTCGTGCCGAATCCGCGCCGGATCTCGCCGCTCAGGACCCGTCGGCCGGCGGAGAGCCCCACATAGGTGTCGAGCATCGCAACCGTGAGGTCAAAGAGCGTCATGCGATAAGCGGCCAAGCCCAGCAGGGGCAGAAGCGAATCGATCCGAGCGATTTCCTCCGGTCGGAATCCCTCGGGACGAGAGCTGGAGAAGGAGATCCCGATGCCCCGGAGATCCGGAGCGCTGGTGTTCTCGAAACTGAACAGGCGTGCCAGATAATCCGTCCCGCCTTCTCGCCTCACATCGTCAAAAACATCGAATTGCCGGGCCTCTGGATCATCGATCAGCCAATAGCAGCTCGTCTGCTCGGTCTGCATCATGTAGGCGAAGGGGCTTCGGTCGAAGGCAAAAGCGTTGCGCTCGTGAGAGACGCCCTCGACGATCATGCCGGCCGAGCGGGTCCAGACATGGGTATAGACGCGGATTGTCGGATTGACGGTCGGCAGGGCGACATAGGACCGGACCAGCGGCATACCCTCGGCGACCAGCCGCTCGGTGAGGCCGGCGAGCAGCGATCCGACATTCGTGCCCCGCAGTCCCTGTTCGATGATCCAATCTTCGAGATTCGCCATGGGCTCACCTTACCATCCTGCTCCAGGATGTCTTCAAGCCCCGGCTTAGGGGTCAGCGGCTAGCATGGCGCAAGGCTCCGCCCGTTCCGGCGATTTCCGTCAGGAGCTTGCGGCGGGCGGCCACCGCGAAGGGCCGCGTCTCGTCGGCGATCTCGACAAAAGAACCGGGACCGCCGATGACGCTCTCGCCGTAATAATCCTCGAGCGACATCCCCCCAGGCCCGCCCGGCCGTCCGCTGCCGGGGCGGCGGATGGCAAGGGCATTGATGGTGAAACCTTTGGCAAGCGCATCCGCCCTCGCCTGCTCCAGCGACCGGCCGTTCATGTTGGGACCATCGCCGGACACATCGATGATCTTGCGCGTTCCCTCATGGGCGTTGGTCTCCACGAGACGGACGGAGAAGTCGATGGCGTTCGAGATGGAGTTGTAGCCATAGGCGCCGCGCGGCGCGCTCATGAGCTTGTCGGCAAAGACCCGCGCGCTCGCCTCGTCACGGATCACATGCCAGTCGACGATGAGCACCTGCGAGCTCGGCCCGCCCCATTCCATGAAGGCAACGGCAAGCGCACCGATGTGGCCGTCCTTGACACCGTTCAGCACGTCCTGGCTCATGAGCGCATCGGCCCAGCCCTGGCGCTGGAGGCGCAATTCGGCGTCGTCGATAGAACCTGAGCCGTCGGCCGCAAAGACCAGTTCCAGATCAACCGATTCCGCAACGGCCGGAGCCGTGAGCAGGCTGAAGGCAAATAAGCTATTCAGAACAAATCGCATCGATGGCTCCGGCTTTGGGCACAATGCTGGAGCCATTTAGGGTTTTCTCAAGGAGGTTTGCCTCTCCCGGCGATCACAAGTTTGTTGGAGCTCTTCGTGTCATTTCCGATCAACTCCTGATCTGAGGGCAACACCCTTCCGTCATGGCCGGGCCTGTCCCGGCCATCCCAATACGAAAAGTGCCGTGCTTCTCGGCATCGGGATCACCGGCACAAGGCCGGTGATGACGTAGAGGATGTCATTCCGACCCTCTGGGCCGGCGCTGATGACACGACGCGCTCACTGAGCCTTCAGCAGGTCCGTAACGTCGAGCAGGACGAATTCGTTGTCGTCCTGCTTGTTGGGCTCGCGGCTTGTGGAGAACGGCAGATTGTTGTCGTTGCCGACGACGATGTGGCGCTCGTCGACCACATCCACATTCTCGATGGTGAAGAACGGGAAGGTCAGCATAGTGTCATTGAGGGGCTTCTTCGCCTTCTTGTTTGGATCGGCGATCTGCATCAGGTCAACATAGCCGATCTTGCGCACGGCACTGTTCACATTCGCATCCGACAATTCGATCTTCACGATACGCTTGAACTTCGCGACATCCTGGAAGCAATCGGGCCGCTTTACACCCTGTGGGCAGGCCTTGTCGGCCGTGCCTTCGCCGTTGTCGCGCTCGATGACGAGACCGGTGGTGCCATCGATCATGTTGAAGTCGCCAATGGCGAGGCCGTTCTGGTCGAGACCGTATTTCCAGTGGCGGCCGGTCCACTTCTCGTTCGCCACATCGAATTCGAGGATGCGCAGATATTCGCGTCCGTCGACATTCTCCCATTGCTTCTTTTCAGCGTCCCAGACGGGACCTTCGAGAAGCGCATAGAGGAACTTGCCGTCCTTGGAAGCGGCCATGCCTTCATAGCCCTTGGAGCGGCGCACGTTGAAATTGACGGTCGCGTTAGGAGCCGCAGGCGTCGTCACCGCATAATGGTCGGGCGAACGGGCGGGCTTGCCATCGATCAGGGTCTCATAGATGGCTTCGATCTTGCCGGAGCGGTCAGCCTTGATCAGGTAGGGGCCGAACTCCTCGGCGATCCAGATCTTGTCGCCGATGGGTTGGAAGCTCTCGATGTCGAAATCGGAACCCGTGAGATACCGCTTCTCGGTCGCCTCATTGGCAATGCGGAACGGGACCTTCTTGTCCGGATCGTGCAGGAACACCGTCTCGAGACGCTCGACCGCCCCCTTGTTCCAGTCGATGCGGTGGCGGTTGAGATAGAGCATCGAATCCGGCGAGGTGGCCTTAGAGCCGAAGCCGTTGTCGGTGATGACCCAGAAGGTGCCGTCGCCGACCGACTTGATGCCGGAATGGCCCTGAAGCGGCTGGCCGCGGAAGGGCAGCTTCACGCCGGTCGGACGGTCGCCCGAGGTGCCCTCGACGGCTCCTAGAGCCTCGACGCGCTTGCCCGTCGTGAACTTGCCGGAAATCTTCAGATCGGCGGGTGCATCCGCAGGAGCATCGACGAAGCTCAGGGCGGGCAGAACGGCATGGCCTGCAAGGACGGCCGGAAATTGCTGCTGCGCCAGGGCACTTGTGCAGAGCAGCACGGTCAGCGGCAGCGCCGCGAGAAGACGGACGGACATCGTGAAAACCTCGTTTGCTTGTTCAAGCGAGGCTGCTCTTGCAGGAGCCCGATGTCCGTCCGTTAACAGATCGACGACAAGTCGATGACGTTAGGGAAATTTCCGACCGCATCAAGCGGCCTTGAGAATCCCCTTGTCGTGGGCGAAGGCCCAGTAGAACTCGCGGGCGCGACGATAGAACGGGCCAGGCTGAAGATCGCGGCTGTCGATGCGCAGTACCGGCATCACCTTGGAATAGTTGCCCGAGATGAAGATCTCGTCGGCGCTGGCGAAGTCCTCATAGCGCAGGGTTCCTTCGACCACCGTCGCACCGTCGTCGCGCAGGAGCTGGATCACGCGCTGACGGGTGATGCCGTTCAGGAACGTGCCGTTTGGATAAGGCGTATAGACCACGCCGTCCTTGGCCATGAAGACGTTGGACGTGCCGGTTTCGGCGATGTTGCCGAGCGCGTCGCAGACGAGCGCGTTGTCGAAACCCTTCTCCTTCGCCTCGCGAAGCACGCGGGCATTGTTGGGATAGAGTGCGCCCGCTTTCGCGTCGGTCGGCATGGATTCGAGCGTCGGGCGGCGGAAGCTCGACTTCATCACCGAGAGGCCACCCGGCACCGGCATCGGCGCCTCGAAGAGAGAGAGGCAGAACTGGGTCGATTCCGGATCCGGCGCGATGGTGGCCAAGCCCTCGGCCTCGCCCCAATACATGGGCTTAACGTATAGGGCCGTGCCCGGAGCGAACTTCTTTACGCCCTCGCGCACGAGATCCAGCATCGTCTGGACATCCATGGTGGGCTTGAGGCCAATGGTGGGCGCCGAGCGATTCACGCGCGCGCAATGCCGGTCGAGATCGGGCGCAACGCCCTCGAACACGCGGGCGCCATCGAACACGGAGGAGCCGAGCCAGGATACGTGGGAACGTGGCCCGATCAGGGGCGGATTGCCCTCATGCCACGCGCCATTGAACCAGTTCCAGGTCTGCGAATGCCAAGCCACTTGTCTCGTCCTTTGGGTCAGAATGCCTGTCGTATCGAATCCCCTAGAGGCCCGACCGTCAATCGTTCCTTCGGCGATTAGGGCATAAAGACTTGTGATGAGTTCCATGAGACAGACTGATCATTGGTCGGATTGCCATGGCTTTTCGCCAATGAGACCATCGCCCCATGTCCTTTTCTGCTCTTATCCCCGCCAGCACGAAGGCCGTCATCTTCGACGCCTATGGAACATTGTTCGATGTGCATTCGGCTGTCGTCCGCCACATGGCTGCAGTCGGTCCGGATGCGGCGCGTTTCTCGGAAGTCTGGCGCGCGAAGCAACTCGAATATTCCTGGGTGCTGTCGCTCGCGGGCCGCTACGAGCCCTTCTGGACCCTGACCGAGAAGGCGCTCGATTATGCCTTCGCGCGGTTTCCACAGATTGACAGTTCGGTCAGGCCGCTCCTGCTGGAAGCTTATCGCAGTCTTGATGCCTACCCGGAGGTGCGAGAGACGCTGACCGCCTTGCGAGGTCAAGGGCTAAAAACAGGCATCCTGTCGAACGGCGATCCGGGCATGTTGAACGCCGCGGTGGAGTCAGCAGCCCTTGCCGACGATCTTGACGTGATCCTGTCGGTTGATGCGGCACAGGTATTCAAAACGAGCCCGCGTACCTATGAACTCGTGTTGCAGGCGCTGTCCGTCGCTACAAACGAAGTGGTCTTCGTTTCCTCCAATCGCTGGGACATCGCAGGCGCTGCCGCAATCGGGTTCACGCCGGTCTGGGTGAACCGGCTCGGATTGCCGGATGAATATGTTGAGCTTGCCCCAAACGCGGTGATTTCGTCACTCAGGGAATTGGTGTGAGACGCTTCACTGTCATTCCGGGGCAGCGTAGCGGAGCCCGGAATCCATAAACACAACATCTCAAAGAGAGATGATCAGCGTCGAGCGTCATTCTGCATCGTTAGAGCATCGGATGGATGTGGAAAACCGGGTCCACTTTTCCGCACGATGCACTAGCGGCTATGGATTCCGGGCTCGGCTCTACGAGCCGCCCCGGAATGACAATGTGGAGTGGAGACTACTTCGCCAATGCCGCCAGAATCCGCGCCCAGGAACGGGTGCCTTTGTGGAAGCTCTTAAGGTCGTATTTCTCGTTCGGCGAATGGATGCGGTCGTCGTCGAGGCCGAAGCCGACGAAGAGGGTGTCGAGGCCCAGCGTGCGCTTGAAATCGCCGCCGACCGGGATCGAACCACCCATGCCGATGACGATGGGATCCTTCTTCCATTCGTCGTGAAGCGCCGATTTCGCCGCCGTGATCGCCGGGAAGTCGTGCGGCAGGGCGAGCGCTCGCGAGCCCTTGTGCCGGATGAACTCCACCGAGCAATCGGCGGGAATGCGTTCGCGCACAAAGGTTTCGAAATTCGCAGAGATCTTCGCCGGATCCTGATCCCCTACGAGGCGGAAGGAGATCTTGCAGCGGGCTTCGGCCGCGATCACGGTCTTGGTCCCCTCGCCCGTATAGCCGCCGATGATGCCGTTCACGTCGCATGTGGGGCGCGACTGGATCTGCTCGATCAGCATGCGCCCCTTCTCGCCGGCGGAATGCTTCAGGCCGATCTGGCCAAGGAATTCCTCCTCGGTGAGATTGAGGCCTTTCCACTGTTCGAGAACCTGCGTCGGCGTTTCCGGTACGCCTTCGTAGAAATCCGGGATCGTGATTCGACCGTTATCGTCGTGAATGGCCGCGATGATTTTCGAGAGAACATGAATCGGATTGCGCGCAGCACCGCCGAAGGCGCCGGAATGCAGGTCGCGATCGGCGCAGCGAACGATCACCTCCTCATAGACCATGCCGCGCAAGGACGACGTGATGGCCGGCGTATCCTGATCCCACATGCCCGTGTCGCAGACGAGGGCCACATCGGCCTTCAGCTCGTCCTTGTTGGCGACGATGAATTCGGGCAGGAATTTGGAGCCGTCCTCCTCCGCACCCTCGACGAAGAAAGTGATGTTGATCGGCAGCGAACCCGTCACGGCCTTCCAGGCACGGCAGGCCTCGACGAAAGTCATCACCTGCCCCTTGTCGTCGGCAGAGCCGCGTGCGCTGATGGCCTTGCGGCCATCGGCAAGCGTGATGATACGCGGCTCGAAGGGCGGCGTTTCCCAAAGTTCGAGCGGGTCGACGGGCTGCACGTCGTAATGGCCGTAGAAGAGCACATGCAACTTCGCCTCGCCGCTGGCATGTCCGAGCACCACCGGGTGCCCGCCCGTCTCGCGCAAGGAGGCCTCGACACCGATGCCTTTCAGCTCATCGACAAGCCATTGCCCGGCAATGCGACAATGATCCTTATAGGCAGGATCGGTGGAGATGGAGGGCACTTTCAGCCACTGGAACAGCCGCTCCAGAGAGGCGTCGAGGTCGGAGTCGATGCGCTGAAGAACTTGGTCGAGATGGGACATGGAGAGCAACTGCCTTGTGGACGGGGTCGCATCAAGAGGTACTCTCATCGCCCAGGTGATCGCAAGTCCGAGGTTTTGAATCAGGATGAGGGGGCCAGAGACTTCGTCATATAGACACGCCGAAAGCCCTTCTCCTCGGCTCGATGCGTTTCTACAAACCCAAGACGTTTATAGAGACCAATGTTTTCCGTCATAGCCTCGTTCGTATAGAGCCGGATGGCTCTGAACCCGCGTTCGACGGAAAGCTTTTCCGCAAAAGCGATTAGCTCACGCCCATATCCCCGCCCCTGCATATCCGGATCGACGGCCACATTATCGAGAAGCATGACTTCGCCCTCTGGAAGAAGAACAAGCATGCCAACGAGTTTATTCTCGCTGACGAGGACATAGACGCACTGATTCTCGATTAACGTAGAATAGTCGTCGCTCATCGGTCCGGGCTTTTGCCCGATGAGCGAGATATACCGTGTATAGGCGGCCCGGACGATCGCTTCGACAGCGGCAAGATCTATGGGATATGCGAGGCGAATATTCTGCATCGTCCATGCCAAGCGAGATATCGGCTGATGTTTACCGCCTCAGTAATCCGCCCAGGGTTCCGCGCACGATGGCGCGGCCGATGGAGCTGCCCTGACGGCCGCCGATGGACTTGCCGATCTCGGCGGCCAAGTTCCCCACCGTCTGATTGACGATGGTGCGTGTGACCTCACGGGTCACCCGCTGCGTCACGGTCATCGAGCCCTTGCGCGCGCCGGTCGTTCCGAAGAGGCCGCCGAGCATGTCGAGGATGCCGCCACCTCCTTCCGCCGCCTTGGCCTCGACGGCCGCCTGCTCGGCCCGCTTGGCAAGCATCTCATAGGCGGATTCCGGATCGACCGGCTGGTCGTATTTGCCTCTCATGGGGCTCGACGCGATGATCTGTTGCCTCTCGGTGAGCTCGATCGGCCCGACCTGCGCCATCGGCGGAGCGATCAGCGTGCGCTCCACCATGGACGGCGCGCCCTTGCCTTCCAGCGTCGAGACCAGGGCCTCGCCGACACCGAGTTCGGTGATGGCCTTCTCCGTATCGAAGGCCGGATTCTGACGGAAGGTCTGTGCCGCCACGCGCACGGCCTTCTGCTCGCGCGGGGTATAGGCGCGCAACGCATGCTGCACCCGGTTGCCGAGCTGCGCCAGCACGCTCTCGGGCACATCGACCGGGTTCTGCGTGATGAAATAGATGCCGACGCCTTTCGAACGGATCAGGCGAACCACGCGCTCGACCGTCTCGACGAGAGCCTTCGGCGCATCGTTGAAGAGGAGGTGCGCCTCGTCGAAGAAGAAGACGAGCTTGGGTTGATCGACATCGCCGACTTCCGGCAGTTCCTCGAACAATTCGGACATCAGCCACAGGAGGAAAGTGGCGTAGAGACGCGGGTTGCTCATGAGCTTGTCCGCAGCGAGAATATTGACGACGCCGCGTCCGTCGCGATCCGTGCGCATCAGATCCTTGATGTCGAGCGCCGGCTCGCCGAGGAACTCGTCGCCCTGCTGGTTTTCCAGCACGAGGAGCTGCCGCTGGATCGTGCCGATGGTGGCCTTCGACACATTGCCGTAGGCGGTTGTCAGTTCACCTGCATTATCGGCGATGAGCTGCAGCAGCGCCCGGAGATCCTTCAGATCGAGCAGCAGCAATCCCTGCTCGTCGGCGATGCGGAAGGCGATGTTGAGCACGCCCTCCTGCGTGTCATTGAGGTCGAGCAGGCGGGAGAGAAGCAGCGGCCCCATCTCGGAAATGGTCGCCCGCACGCGATGGCCCTGTTCGCCGAACAGGTCCCAGAACACCACCGGAAATTTATCGGGCACGTAGTCGATGCCGATTTCCTTGGCGCGTTTGACCAGGGGCTCCTTGCCGTTGCCGGGAGCCGCCATGCCGGAGAGATCGCCCTTGATGTCCGCAGCAAAAACCGGGACGCCCGCGTTGGAAAATCCTTCGGCCAGCACCTGGAGCGAAACGGTCTTGCCCGTGCCCGTAGCGCCCGTCACCAGGCCGTGGCGATTGGCCAGCCTCAGATCCAGATATTCCGGCTTGGTGCTCTTGCCGATGAAGATCTTTCCGTCTTGAAGCATTGCGTCTCTCCAGAATCTGTCCATGGATCTTAGAAGCGTTGCCGCGAGTTTTCACTCTCGGATTTCTTGATTTGATGGTTTATATGTGAACCATCAACACCATTCCAGTTTCAGGAGAATCAGATGGAAGAGCTCATCGCCCGCGTGACGCAGAAGACCGGCCTCGAACAGGCAACCGCCCGCAAGGCCATCGGCATCATTCTGGGCTATCTCCAGAAGGAAGGACCGCAGGCTGAGGTCAATCAGCTGATCGCGGCCCTACCGGGTGCTCAGGAAGCGATCAAGGAATCGAAGAGCGGCGGCAGCGGTGGTGGCCTCATGGGCATGATGGGCTCCATGGGCGGCGGCGTGATGGCGCTCGGCGGCCAACTCATGGGCATCGGCGTCTCCATGGGCCAGATGCAGCCGCTGGGCAAGGAACTCTTCGCCTATGGCCGCGAGAAGGCGGGCGAGGACGTAATGGGCCCCATTGTCGGCTCAATCCCCGGCCTCTCGCAGTTCGTTTAAGCGTTTCGGCGTCACAACTCGTCATCCCGGGGCTGCACAGCAGAACCCGGGATCGTTCCCAGAGATCTGCGCTTGATTCTGCCAACGATCCCGGATCTCCGCTGCGCTTCGTCCGGGATGACACCGGCTTCTCGTTCCTTAGAGGCATTCCCACCACCTCCTCGTCCCGGTATTGTCCGGCGCAACTCGCGCTGCCCTCCTCCCGATGAGGATACCCATGGACGATCTGCCCCTTGCCACCGACTTCCCGCTAGCAACCCGCGAGCAATGGCTCAAGCTCGTCGAAGGCGTACTGAAGGGCGCGGACTTCCAGAAGAAGCTTGTCTCACGCAGCCATGACGGCATCGCCATCCAGCCGCTCTATCCGAAAGCGGAAGGATCCACGCCGATTGCGCGCGAGCAGGCCGGACGCTGGCGGGTGTCGCAGCGGATCGACCATCCCGATCAGCAAAAGGCGAACGAACTCGCCCTGCTCGATCTCGAAGGCGGTGCGGATGCGCTGACGCTGGTGACCCATAAGGCTCCGGCCGCGCGGGGCTTCGGTGTGCGGATCGACAGCCTCGACGAGCTCGACCGGGCGCTGTCGGGTGTGATGCTCGATCTCATCCACCTGCGCATCGATGCCGGCGTCCATGGCCGGCAGATGGCGGCGCTGATCCTCGCCTTGGCCGAGCGGCGCGGCCACAAGCTGTCCGAGCTCTCCGCCGATCTCGGCCTCGATCCCATTGGCGCCATGGCCGCTCAAGGGCGGATGTCGGCCTCCTGGGATGCTATGGCCCAACGCATGGGCGACACGCTTGAGCATCTGACGGCTCAAGGCTTTGCCGGCCGCGCCTTCCTGGCCGATGGACGGGTCTATCACGAGGCCGGCGCCAGCGAGGCGCAGGAGCTTGCCGCCGTGCTGGCAACCGGTGTCGGCTACCTGCGAGCGCTCGAGGCGCGGGGCCATGCGCTCGACGCCGCCCGCCGAGCGCTCTCTTTCCTGCTCGTGGCCGATGCGGACGAGTTTCTCACCGTCGCCAAGCTGCGCGCCCTGCGTCGTCTCTGGGCGCGGATCGAGCAGGCCTGCGGCCTGGAGCCGAGCCCGATCCGCCTGCATGCGGAAACCGCCTGGCGCATGACCACAAGGCGCGATCCGTGGGTGAACATGCTGCGCACCACGGTGGCCGCTTTCTCGGCCGGGATCGGCGGGGCGGATACGATCACGGTGCTGCCCTTCACCGTCGCGCTCGGCCTGCCCGATGCCTTCGCCCGCCGGATCGCACGCAATACGCAGCTGATCCTGCTCGATGAATCGAACCTCGCCCGCGTCGCCGATCCGGCAGCGGGCGCTGGTGGGTTCGAAGCGCTCACCGAGGCGCTGTGCGAAAAGGCATGGTCGCTGTTCCAGGAGATCGAGCGTGAAGGTGGCATTCTGGAGAGCCTGAAGAGCGACAAGCTTCAGGCCGGCATCGCCGCCGTGCAAGCCCAGCGGGAGAAGGCCGCCGCCACCCGCAAGGAGCCGATCACCGGCACCAGCGAGTTCCCGAACATCAATGAGGCGGATGTCACGGTCCTACTGCCGATGTCCGAGACCGAGAAAAGCGCAGCTTCCTCGCCATCGCCTTCATCCCCGGCCTCTGCAGAAACGTCTTTTGCCACACTCGTGCAGATGGCCGGACAAGGCGCAACCCTGCCCCAACTCGCTAACGCTGCCTCCGGCCCTTCGCCGGTCTCCATCGCGCCCCTGCCCTCCATCCGGACGGCCGAACATTTCGAGCGCCTGCGCGATCTCTCCGATGCCTATCAGGCCAAGACCGGCGAGCGCCCCAAGGTCTTTCTCGCCAATCTGGGGCCGATTTCCGCCTTCACGGCCCGCGCCACCTTCGCCAAGAATTTCTTCGAGGCCGGCGGAATAGAAGCCATCATGAACGATGGTTTCTCTGACAATGACAAGCTTCAGCGAGCCTATCTGGCAAGCAAAGCCAAGCTGTCCTGCATCTGCTCGACGGATGAAATTTATGAAAAACACGCTCTTGATGCCGCAGAAACCTTGCGTTCCGCGGGATCGAAACTCATCTACCTCGCAGGGCGCCCGGGCGAACGCGAAAATGAGCTGACCCGCGCCGGCATCACCAACTTTATTTTTGCTGGGTGCGACACCCTCAAGGTTCTGAGCCAGGCTCTCGACGAGTCCTGCGCCTAGATCTGTGAGGCTCCTCCTGGCCAATGACCGGAGAGGAGCACGGTTTTGACTTTCACGAAGCAATTGGCTGTGGCCCTGGGCCTCGGCACTATCCTGGTCGGCAGCGCCGTTGCTGCTCCCGCCAGCAGTCACGACGGTACCTGGAGCGTGCGGATGGTGACGGATTCCGGTGTCTGCGACAGCAGTTACAATTATTCCATCGCCATCGAGAACGGGAATGTGCGCTATCTGCTCAATCCCGGCGATTCTCCGACCACTGTGTCGGGTCGGATCGGCTCGGACGGCGCGGTTGATCTCGATATCCGCCGAAGCATTGCCAAGGTGGATGCCAATGGACGCCTCAACGGCAAAGTCGGATCTGGAACTTGGCAACTTGCCATGCTCGGCTGTTCCGGACGCTGGACGGCGCAGAAGCGCTCTCGCGACGTCTGATTATCCCTTCATTGATGCTCCAAAAGCCGCTGCATCCGTCGATGCAGCGGCTTTTTCATGGTTCACACAAAGCTGAAAGACAAAGCAGGAACTCGCCCGGAAACCTCACGTTGGTTCAGCCCATTCTTAATGTTTTGGAGCGTTCCATGCGTGTGATGTCCTGGCTTGGCGCAGCCGTTGTTATGTCGTCGCTTGTTGCTTCCCACGCCCAAGCACAGACAAACCGGTTCGATGGCAACTGGAGCGTGGAAGTCGTCACCGAGCAAGGCGCCTGCGACCGAGCCTATCGTTACGCGGTCGTCGTCCAGAACGGCCGCGCCCGCTACGGCGGGCCGGAGAACTTCAACGTGAACGGCCAAGTCAGACCGAACGGCTCCGTCTCCGCCAGCATCTCCCGCGGTCAGGACCGGGCCAATGTCTCCGGCCGGCTGTCGGGGAATATGGGTCGCGGCACCTGGTCGACCTCGGGCGGTCGGGTCTGCTCGGGTTATTGGAATGCTGAGAAGCGCGGGTGATGAGTTGCAGTGTCATTCCCGGCCGGAAAGTAGCGGAGGGGGAGGGAATCCATAGCACCGCGCCTGATCGTGGACCTCCTTCCCTCGCCTTCGGCTCGCCGGGGATGGCATCGCAGGCAGCCCCTACCATGCTCCGATAGCATCCCGGTGCCGGATGTCCTAAAATGAAGCTGTTCACATTGTTTCATTCGTCAAGGGCATCCGTTCCAAGGCCATGACCAGCATCCCGGACTTTTCGAGCGTCGCTTTCATGGACGCTCCCCTGGCATCCTCCTCGCAGCCTGCCTCCGAGCCCTGGCTGACGCCGGAGGGCATCGCGGTCAAGGGAGCCTATGGCCCTGAGGATCGCGTCGGGCTCGATTTCCTCGATACCTATCCGGGCCTCGCGCCGTTCCTGCGCGGTCCCTACCCCACCATGTATGTCAACCAGCCCTGGACCGTGCGCCAGTACGCCGGCTTCTCCACGGCTGAGGATTCCAACGCCTTCTACCGCCGCAACCTTGCGGCCGGCCAGAAGGGTCTCTCGGTCGCCTTCGACCTCGCGACCCATCGCGGCTACGATTCCGATCATCCGCGCGTGGCGGGCGATGTCGGCATGGCGGGTGTTGCCATCGATTCCATCTACGACATGCGCACGCTGTTCGCCGGCATTCCGCTCGACCAGATGAGCGTGTCGATGACCATGAACGGCGCGGTTCTGCCGGTGCTCGCCCTCTACATCGTCGCGGCGGAAGAACAGGGCGTGCCGCCGCAAAAGCTCTCCGGCACGATCCAGAACGACATCCTGAAAGAGTTCATGGTGCGCAACACCTATATCTACCCGCCGAAAGGGTCGATGCGCATCATCTCGGACATCTTCGGCTATACGTCGCAGAACATGCCGAAGTTCAACTCGATCTCGATCTCCGGCTACCACATGCAGGAGGCCGGCGCGACGCAGGATCTCGAACTGGCCTATACCCTCGCGGACGGTGTCGAATACATCCGCGCCGGCATCGCGGCGGGGCTGACCATCGACCGGTTCGCGCCGCGCCTGTCGTTCTTCTGGGCGGTCGGCATGAACTTCTTCATGGAAGTGGCCAAGATGCGTGCCGCGCGCCTCATCTGGGCCAAGCTCGTGAAGGGTTTCAATCCGCAGAGCGAGAAGTCGCTTCCCTTACGCACGCACTCACAGACCTCGGGCTGGTCGCTCACCGCGCAGGACGTGTTCAACAACGTCACCCGTACCTGCATCGAGGCGATGGCGGCAACGCAAGGCCACACGCAATCGCTGCACACCAACGCGCTCGACGAGGCGCTGGCACTGCCGACCGACTTCTCGGCCCGCATCGCGCGCAACACGCAGCTTTTCCTGCAGCAGGAAAGCGGCACGACGCGCATCATCGATCCCTGGGGCGGCTCCTATTATGTCGAGCGCCTCACCTATGAGCTCGCGCAGAAGGCCTGGGCGCATATCCAGGAGGTCGAGGAACTGGGCGGCATGGCGAAGGCCATCGAAGCCGGCATTCCGAAGCTGAAGATCGAGGAGGCTGCCGCCCGCACGCAGGCCCGCATCGATTCCGGCCATCAGAAGATCGTCGGCGTCAACGCCTTCCGCACGACGGATGAAGCCTCCATCGACATTCTGAAAGTCGACAACGTCGCCGTGCGCACAAGCCAGATCGAGAAGCTCAATCGTCTCAAAGCCGAACGCAATCAGACCGATGTGGAGGCCGCTCTCAACGCCCTGTCACAGGTGGCCGCGTCCGGCGAAGGCAACTTGCTCGATCTGGCCGTGAAGGCAGCCCGCGCCAAGGCGACAGTCGGCGAGATTTCCGACGCGCTGGAACAAGTCTGGGGCCGCCACCGGGCCGAGATCAAGTCGATCTCGGGCGTGTACAAGCGGGAGATAGGCGTGACGTCGCCAGCCATAGAGAAAGTCCGCCATCTGGTGGAAGAGTTCGAGCATGACGACGGTCGCCGTCCGCGCATTCTCGTCGCCAAGATGGGCCAGGATGGGCACGATCGCGGCCAGAAGGTGATCGCCTCCGCCTTTGCCGATCTCGGCTTCGACGTGGATATCGGCCCGCTCTTCGCGACACCGGCGGAGGCGGCCCGTCAGGCGATTGAGAACGATGTACATATCATCGGCGTGTCGTCGCTGGCGGCAGGCCACCTGACGCTGGTGCCGGAGCTGAAAGCCGAACTCGCCAAATACGATCGCGCGGACATCATGATCGTGGTCGGCGGCGTGATCCCGCCGCAGGATTTCGACGCGCTTTACGAAGCCGGCGCCTCGGCGATCTTCCCGCCCGGCACCGTGATCGCGGACGCGGCGGTGAACCTGATCGGAGACTTGAACAAACGGCTCGGATACGGCCCGAAGCAGGCGGCAGAGTAACGGCGATCTTTAAGACCGCTCGATCGCCCGTTTGATCACCTGCTGCACTTCCTTGTTCGTCAGGAAGAGATCGTGATTGATGATGCCGCCGCCGAACTCGGAGGCGTCGGCCACGCGCACGCCCAACGATTCCAGCCGCTCGCGATCCGCCGCTCCGGCCCGGATGATGCCGCCCGCAAGACGACTTGAGACGGCGAGCGCCCGGTCATTGGTGGAACTGATGACGGTGATCTTCTTCGCATCCGGACCCAGACGCTCCAAGCCGCGGGCGAAAAGGTCGATATCGATGTCAGGAGCTGCCAACACCACGGCACCGATGCGCTCCATGGCGTTCTCGCCGCCGGAGGCGCGCAGCATCCTTAAGGTCTCCAACGTCAGCAGCGTGCCCATGCTGTGGGCGACGATGTGGATGCGCCCGCCGCTCGGGGTCTTGGCGATGGCGGTGAGCAGGTCCTCCAAGGCATCGCGGGACCACATGGCGCTTTCGCGGTCGGCGACGTAGCTGAAGGTCGAGGCCGCCGACGGCCAGGTGAACAGACCCGTCACACCGCCGAACTTGATGCCCTCCGAGAGATCGACGGTCGAGGTCGCCGCCGTCTCGAAGCTTTCCTTGTAGCCGTGAATGTAGAGCAGCAGGTTGTGTCCGAAGGCCGCCTGGGCAAAAGCCTGCGCCGCATTGCTGCGATCCACCGAATCGACCTTGGCGATGCTCCAGCCGCTGGTCCCGATGAGAGAATCGGATGGCGGCTTCAGGCGCGCTTCCGCGAAGACCAGATCCGCGGAGCGTTCGCTGCTGAACCAGGGCCTCTTCGGCGGATCGCCCACCGGGAGCCGCGTGGTCGCAACCAGAAGCTTTGGATCTCTTGCCAACCCGACCTGCGACGAGATCGGGCTTGTGAGGGCCGTTTCCTCTCCGAGGCAACCGGACAGGGCAAGGCTGGCAAGGCACACGAGAGCAAGACGGGAAACGGGGAAGAGCATGAGGCCGGATTTCAAGAGACAATGAGGCAGTGCTGTTTTGTCCGCGATCATGGCATGCGCAAGGCAGAGGTCGCCTCAATCGGAAATATGGTAACTCAATGGTGAACGAGGGCGTCGGCCCGTCGCCTTGATGCTCTGAGGGAGCGCACGTACCGTGCCGTGATGCTTGCCTTTTTGTCCCGCATTTTCCTTGTCATCGTCGGCCTTTTTCTCCTGCCTCTCGGGACCCATGCGCTCTGGTGGACCATGCGCGACGATATCGCGCCGAGCTGGCGCGCGGCCGACTGGACCAGTGCGAAACTCCTGCCGGCGATCACCGAAGCGCCTCAGGCCCTCGTGGCGATCTACGCGGCGCGCGTCGGCCGCTGGCGCGGCATCTTCGCCCACCACACCTGGGTCGTGGTGAAGGAAGCCGGCGCCACCACCTATACCCGCTACGACAAAGTCGGTTGGGGCAGCCCGGTCCGCACCAACGGCTGGGCGCCGGATGGCCGTTGGTTCGGCAATGCGCCGCACCCTGTCGTCGTGATCGAGGGCGAAGCAGCGGAACGGCTGATCCCACAGGTACGTCAGGCAGTGGCGAGCTATCCCTACCAGTCCTTCGGCGCCTACAATGCCTGGCCCGGTCCAAACTCGAACACCTTCGTGGCCCATGTCATGCGCTCGGTTCCCGAACTCGGCGCGGCTCTGCCGCCCACGGCCCTCGGGAAGGACTGGCAGCCCTGGCGGGACATCGTCGGCCTGACCCCAAGCCGCACCGGAATCCAAGTTTCGCTCGGCGGCTATGCCGGCATCGCGCTCGGCTGGGTCGAGGGGATCGAGATCGACTTCATGGGCCTCGTGGCCGGCATCGATATCCGCCGCCCCGCCATCAAGATTCCCGCCTGGGGACGAATCGGCATGGATCCGATCATCTGGTGATGCATTGATGAGCGCATCGTTCGGGAGAAAGCTCCGGCGCTCCATCGATCTGTTTATCGAAAGTCAGCACCTCTGTTCATTTGCATGCGCGACAGTCATCTTCGATCTGAGCAACGAACGAGGAGGATTGGATGTCGAAGGTCGGAGCACGGTTGAAGGAACTTGGATTGGCCCTGCCGCCCCCCGTGCAGGTTCCTCCCAGCGTAGTCTTGCCCTTCCCCTGGGTGAATGTGCGAGGCGACCGCGCCTTGATATCGGGGCATGGCCCTCAGGAACCGGACGGTCGCCTTGCTGGTCCTTTCGGAGCTGTGGGAGATCAGGTCTCGATCGAGCAGGGACGAGAAATCGCCAGGAAGGTGGGCCTGTCGATGCTCGGGAGCCTTCAGCGCGAGTTGGGCGACCTCGATCGGATCACCGGCTGGTACCGGGTGTTTGGCATGGTGAACTGCGTGCATGGCTTTGATAAGCCGCCGGCTGTGATCAATGGCTTTTCAGAACTGATTCTCGACGTGTTCGGACCCGAGATCGGACGGCACTCCCGCTCAGCCATCGGCGTCGCAGGTCTTCCCTTCAACTTCGCCGTCGAAGTTGAAGCGGAGGTGATGATCCGCCATTAGCGACGCTGGCTTCCCTTTTGACTGCAGCGAAAGCAATGGACACCAGAGGGGTCAAAATCCGTATCCACTTTTCCGTACGATGCGCTAAAGCTCTCACATGACCGGGGGCTCACCAAGAACGGCTGTGACGACGGAGATGGTCGCGAAAGGCGACCGGGCTGCGCTTGCGCGTGCCATCACTCTCATGGAATCGCGCCGCCCGGATCATCGCGAGGCGGCGCGTGCGCTCCTTCAGGAGTTGATGTCCCACACGGGCCATGCGGTGCGTATCGGCATCACCGGTGTTCCGGGCGTCGGCAAATCCACCACCATCGACACACTGGGCTCCATGCTCACCGAGAAGGGGCACAAGGTCGCCGTGCTCGCAGTGGATCCTTCCTCCACCCGCACCGGCGGCGCGATCCTCGGCGACAAGACCCGGATGGCGCGGCTTGCGACGGACCCGAATGCTTTCATCCGCCCCTCCCCCTCCTCCGGCACGCTTGGCGGCGTCGCGGCGAAGACGCGGGAGACCATGCTGCTCTGCGAGGCCGCCGGCTTCGACGTCATCCTGGTGGAAACGGTAGGCGTCGGCCAATCGGAGACCGCCGTCGCGGACCTGACCGACTTCTTCCTCGTCCTCATGCTGCCGGGCGCGGGCGACGAGCTGCAGGGCATCAAGAAAGGCATTCTCGAACTCGCCGACCTGATCGCCGTCAACAAGGCCGACGACGCGAGCGCAAAGGCGAAGGCCGCCGCGGCCGAATACAAGGCCGCTCTTCATATTCTGGCGCCCGCCTCTGCGACCTGGACGCCCCCCGTGCTCACGATCTCAGGGCTCACCGGGCAAGGCCTCGACGAGCTCTGGACCAAGGTCCTGGATCATCGCAAGCGCCTGGAAGCGACGGGAGAGCTTGCCGCCAAGCGCCGGGCGCAGGATACGAAATGGATGTGGGCCCTCGTCCACGAACGCCTGCACGAGCGTCTTCATCACGACCCGGCACTGCGTCAGCGCGTGCCGGAGATCGAAAAGGCCATCGCGAACGGCACCCTGTCGCCGAATGCCGGGGCGAGCGAGATCGTAAAGCTGCTAAGGATATAGCGGAAAGCCCTGTCGGCATTATCCGGAATTCCACCTGATCTCGGTCGGGAAATCCGCTTCTATCGGCAGGGAACGACTGTCAGCCACGAAGAGAGCGAACCGCGTCGTGATCGATAGGCTGCATCAACTGCCCCTTCCCCTGGGCGCCGTGATCGTTTGCCTTGTCTTCGTCGTGCCGACGCTGATCGGCTCGGCGCTGCTGCAGCCTGCCGTCGGGCGCCTGCTGCGGGGCGAACGAGACCCGAACATGGTCGTCGGCCTGCTCCTGAATTCCTTCACGCTCTATTACGGCGTTCTCCTGGCGCTGCTGTCCATCGCGGTCTTCGATAATTACGGCAAGGCGCAGGATGCGGTGGCGCGTGAGGCGTCCAGCGTCATCGCGCTCTACCGCACCTTCAGCGGTTATCCGGAACCGATCCGCACCGCCATGTCGGATACGCTGCGCCAATATGTGGACGAGGAGATCGGACCGGGCTGGGCTTCCCAGCGCAGCAATCGGGCCTCCACACGCGGAACGCTGCTGGTCGATCAATTGAGCCGCCAGCTCCTCGACTTCAAGCCCAATCGGGATGCTGCCGAGGATTTCATCCATCAGGCAGCTCTGCGGATCTTCGAGGATTTCATCGAACAGCGCCGCCTGCGCATTCAGGCGGCGGGGACCAGCATTCCAAAGGTGATCTGGGCGGTCGTCATCGTCGGCGCCGGCCTGAATGTCTTCATTCTATGGCTGTTCGACCTGAAACGATCGACTCATTTCATTCTCGGCGGCGTGCTGATGATCTTCGTCGGCCTGGTCGTCTATATGGTCAGCGTCCTCGACCGGCCATTCCATGGCGCGCACGGCCTTCAGCCGGACGACCTCGCCCATGCCCGCCAGCAGATGAACCCGCGACCGTAAGGCAGCCTTAGGCTGCACCCTTGATCTCCGGCGTGACCCTAATCTGGCCGACTTCGATCCCGTTCCAGTTCTTCAGCACCGGCTGGGCCAAGGCCTCGACGGCCTTGCGCTCCTCGGCACTCAGGGTGAGGAAGCGCAGGACGAGCCCGGCCATCATGGCCTCCGCCGCGCGGGCATTGCCGTCCTCGACCTTCAAGGCGACGCCATAGCCGAGTTCGGGCAGGGAGGCGCAATAGACACCCTCGGCGCCAACCTTCACGAAGGCGCGCTCGCCGAGAAGTTCCATCAGCTTGGTGTCGAAGCGGTCCGTGCCTGCCACCATGAAGGGGTGGCGCGCCACGGCCTTGCGGATCCGGGCCGCCGCGGCTTTTCCATCGCCCGGCAGGCCGCTTCCGGTGCCGAACCGGGCGAAACCGAAAGCGAGAGAGGGAAGCGGAATCGCATAGGTTGGAATGGAGCAGCCATCGATGCCGCTCTTCTCGACCGTATGGCAGGCGCCGGTGATTTCCTCCAGGGCCTCACGCACACTGCGCTGGACCGGATGGTCCGCCAGCACATAGCCTTTCGGGTTCTGGCCCTGACCGCAGGCAAGGCAGATGAAACCGGCGTGCTTGCCCGAGCAATTGTTGTGCAGGGCACTCGGGGTGCCGCCCGAGGCAGCAAGTGCCCGATTGGCGGCCTCGCCCATGGGCCAGTGTGCGCCGCATTCGAGGCAGCCGACATCCTGGCCGGCCTTGGCCAGCATGGCCTTGGCGGTTGCCGCATGCGCCGGCTCGCCCGAATGGGAGGCGCAGGCAAGCGCGATCTCTTCGTCGGTCAGGCCGTACTTGTCCGCCATGCCGCTCTCGACCAGCGGCATGGTCTGAAGCGCCTTCACGGCGGAGCGCGGAAAAACGCGCCGATCCACATCGCCGATCGACAGAACCGAGGCTCCCTCGGCATCGACCACCGAGACGCTGCCCCTGTGGCGCGACTCGACCAGGTTGCCGCGGGTAACCTCGACAAGAAAAGGATTGTCCATCAATGCCCCGTATGAAAAGCGGCGGTGTTGTGGAGGCACTTATTTGAGAAGTCAAAGGGGGCATTGTTGCAAAAGCGAGAAAAAGTGCCCCGAGATCATCCAAAGCCACGGGTTGCGGTAGGGCGGCCGCCATTCTAAACCCTGGTTTCAACCAAACAGGGAGTTCTCGATGCGTGTCGCGATGATCGGAGCGGGCTATGTCGGCCTGGTCTCCGGCGCCTGCTTTGCGGACTTTGGGCATGAGGTCTGCTGCGTCGACAAGGACCCGGCCAAGATCGAGGCTCTCAACCGGGGCGAAATCCCGATCTTCGAACCGGGCCTGGCCGAACTCGTCGCCAAGAACGTCCGCGAGGATCGCCTGACCTTCACGACCGACCTGTCGCAGGCGGTCAGGAGCGCCGAGGCGGTCTTCATCGCGGTCGGCACCCCGTCCCGCCGCGGCGACGGCCATGCTGACCTGTCCTACGTCTATCAGGCCGCCCGCGACATCGCTGCCGCTATCGACGGCTATACCGTCGTCGTGACCAAATCGACCGTGCCCGTGGGCACCGGCGACGAGGTGGAACGGATTATCCGCGAGATCCGTCCTGATGCGGATTTCGCCGTGGTGTCGAACCCGGAATTCCTGCGCGAGGGCGCGGCCATCGCCGATTTCAAACGCCCGGATCGCATCGTCGTCGGCACCGAGGACGAGCGCGCCACGGCCGTGATGACCGAGCTCTACCGCCCGCTCTATCTCAACCAGGCGCCCCTGCTCGCCATGTCCCGGCGCACGGCGGAGCTGACGAAATATGCGGCCAACGCGTTTCTGGCCACCAAGATCACCTTCATCAATGAGATCGCCGATCTCTGCGAGCAGGTGGGCGCCAATGTGCAGGACGTCGCCCGTGGCATCGGGCTCGACAACCGCATCGGCTCGAAATTCCTCCATGCCGGTCCTGGCTATGGCGGCTCCTGCTTTCCGAAGGATACGCTGGCGCTGATCAAGACGGCGCAGGATCATGCGGCGCCAATCCGCATCGTCGAGACGGTGGCGGCGGTCAACAGCCAGCGCAAGCGCGCCATGGGGCGCAAGGTGATCGCGGCCTGCGGCGGCTCCGTGCGTGGGAAGACCATCGCAGTGCTGGGCCTGACCTTCAAGCCGAATACGGACGATATGCGCGATGCACCCTCCATCGACGTGATCACGGCGCTGCAGGATGCGGGCGCCCGGGTGAAGGCCTACGATCCGGAGGGCATGGGGGCAGCCCGGTCCGTGCTCACGGACGTGGCCTACACCAAAGACGCCTATGATTGCGCCCGCGATGCGGATGCCCTGGTTCTGGTGACCGAGTGGGATACGTTCCGCGCGCTCGACCTTGCCCGTCTGAAGGCGACGCTCGCCGCCCCGGTGGTGGTCGACCTGCGCAATGTCTACCGCCCCGAAGAGATGCGCCGCCACGGCTTCACCTATGTGAGCGTCGGACGGTCCTGAGTTGTAGTGGGGAGATCGGCTTGCGCGCCGTTCGTCCCGATGCCATGAGATAGAGAGCCCCACCTGGAGCCCCCCATGCAGACCTTCTTCGTCGAGATCAAATGCAAGCTCGGCAAGACCTACGCCGTCGCGAACGCTCTTGCCGACCGGGAAATCGCGTCCGAGATCTACTCGACGGCCGGCAATTACGACATCCTCGCCAAATTCCACGTGGATGACGGAGTCGATATCGGCCATTTCATCGCCGAGAACGTGCAGGTCATCCCCGAAATCGCCGACACGCACACGATCATCACGTTCAAGGCGTTCTGAAGCCCCGGACGAATTTCAGGTGTTTCCAAGCACAGCACGGGGATTCCACCCGAGATAATATCGGGCTCCTTCAGGGAGGAGCCGATGTCATCTCATACGGATTGGCACAGGGTCTACGACTTCTGGTTCCCGGTCGATTTGTCGTGCTCCGGCATCGCGGCGCACTGGCAGATGATGGCCTGGTGGATGCGTGGCGGAGCTAATGCGGAACTGCACCAGTTCGCCCCCCTGGTTTACGCAGCCAAGGCTGGCGAGCTCGACCATTGGCTTGAGACGCCTCTCGGCCGGTTGTGCCTGATCATCGTGCTCGATCAGTTTCCGCGCGGCTTGTTCGCGGGCACGCCGGAGGCCTACTCCTCCGACCCGGTCACCTTGAGGATCGCCGAGGAGGGTTTCAGGAATGGGCATTACGAGGCCCTGACCACTCCTTACGAGAAGTTCTTCCACTTCCTTCCCCTCGCCCATGCGGAGGGTCCGGATCATCTGGAGCGGATGAGGCGCATCGTTGCCATCTCGGAGCGGGCCATTGATGAGGCTCCGGACGATCTCAAGGCGGTCTGGCAATTCTCTCTCAGTCAGGCCCAGGCCAATTTCGATATCATCTCCCGTTTCGGCCGGTTCCCGCACCGCAATCCGGTTCTCGGGCGGACCTCTACGCCGGAGGAGCTGACCTATCTCGCCAAGGGCGACTTCGTGCATACACGCTCGCTGCCGGCTTCGGCATCTTCAGCCATTAGCGCAGTTGGATGATCGGGAAAGGGCGCGCGCCCTTTCCCGAAATCGACAGCGGTCAATAACCGACCGTGAAGCGCTGGCGGGAATGGGCGGGCTTCTCCACCTCGTCGACGAGCGCGATGGCGTAATCCTCGAAGGAGATGCTGCTGCCCTGCTCGTTGGTAAGGAGCTGGTCCTTGCCGAGGCGGAAGCGGCCGGTGCGCTCTCCTGGAACGAACATTGCCGAGGGTGAGATAAACGTCCAATCGAGCTCCCTCTCCTGCCGCAGAAGATCGAGGAAGGCGGCCCCCGCCGAGGCTTCGGCCTTGTAAGCGCTCGGGAAATCCGGCGTGTCGACCAGCCTGATACCCGGCGCGACCTCGAGGCTGCCGGCGCCACCCACGACCAGATAGCGTTTCACCTGGGAGCTGCGGGCGGCTCCGATCAGCTTGCGGGGGTCGCTCTGCGTAAAATGGACCGCACTCACAGCGACGTCATGGCCAGCGAGGAGTTCAGACAGGCGTCCCTGATCGCTCACATCGCCCCTTCTGGCAGTGACATTGGCCTGGGCCGGCACCTTGTCCGGATTGCGGACGATGGCTGTAATTTCATGCCCGCGGCGTGAAAGCTCGACCAGGATCCGCGAGCCTGCGTTACCGGTGGCTCCGACGAGTGCAACTTTCATGATTGGTCTCCAACAAGTTTCTATCAGATACTAGGTGTGATAAAGCCTTATTAGTGTAAAGAAGGCACTTTCAGATCACTTGGTTACCTAGGAGATACCGGCATGAACGTACCCAATCCTTATGCCGCCGCCTGCCCGACACGCCTCGTGCTCGACCGCGTTGCGGACAAATGGACGGTGCTGATCCTGGGGCTGCTGGCGAAAGGGCCGATGCGGTTCAACCAGTTGCGCCGCCAGATTGAGGGCCTGTCGCAGAAAATGCTCTCGCAGACTCTCAAAAGCCTCGAGCGAGATGGCTTGATCGGCCGCAGGGCCTTTCCGACCGTGCCGGTCACGGTCGAATACAGCATCACGCCGCTCGGCCAGACCCTTACCTCGACGGTAGACGCCCTAAGAATTTGGGCGGAGACGCATATCGGAGAGGTCATCGATGCGCAAAAGCGCTACGACACGGCGGCGTAAACCGAGAACGGCGGGATCGAACAGAGACGTTTCTCGAAGGCTTGGCGCATCGTGCGGAAAATGGCCCCGGTTTTCACTGGCGTGGCCCTTCGGCTAGCTTCAGGCTCCCGCCTTTATTGCACTAGCGGGGCAGCCTCGGCCGTCCGCTCAGGCCGACGGGTGATCTCTGCGAGATAGGGACCGATACTCTCATAGCGGTCGAGACGGCGGACGATCTTCGAGTCGATCTTGTCGTAGAGTTCGGCCACGCTGACCGAGCGGCGCTTGCGGCCCTTCCCTTCCATGAACAGACCGGCATTGGCCTTGGCCGCCTTCGGGAAGAGCTTGGAGGCCTTCATATTCGGGTCCTGATCGAGGACTTCGAGGAAGCGAACGGCGCTGGATGCACCCAGGAAATGAGCCAAGTAGAGTTCTGCCTCGGCCAGCTCGCGCTCGCCCTCGGCCTGCAGGGCGCGCTCCACGTCCTTGATCAGCTCGCCAGCCATGAGAGCCGAGAAATAGGGATCCGTCCGCAGGCTCATGATCCATTCCCGGTGCTTGACATCCACCTCCAGCTCGCCGTTGACGTAGCCGATTGCCTCCGCTGCCGCGCCGAACCCGTAGTCGGCGGCATGGGCATAGACGGTCTCGATCCAGGTGCTGTCGATGAACTGGAACAGCCCTTGGGCGGATGAGGTCGGGGCCTTGGCCTCCGGCGAGAGGCTCGATTCCACATCGGCCAGAGTCATCATGTAGACCGGATCTACGCCGGTCACATGGGCAGCCTTGAGAATGGAATGCACCAGCCAGCGCGGCACATTGCGGCCGTTGAACGGGATCAGTTCGTCCGGATCGCCGGCCACTTCCTCCGGCAACGTTTCGGGCGCCGGCTTCACGGCCCGCGGCTTCACGAAGGAGAACGCTCCCTCGAGGATGGCTTGGAAAAGCCCCGGCTCCTTTCCGAGCTTCGGCGTGAAATCCATGGAGGCCATGACGACCGGCTTCACCATGGGAGCGGTAACGGGTCTTGCCAACAGAGCGCTTGGGAGGGTCGCGACGGCGGCGGGGCCTGCCGTCAGGCCTTGAAGGCCCACAATCAGGCCCGCGACCAAGGTCAAGTGAAGGAAACGGCGGTAGCTAACATTCTTGCGCTCATCCGCAACGGGCTGCGGAACCGCGCAAAGCAGCGTTCTCGCGTTACTCATCATCACTTATCCCGCAACAGCCCGACCTGACGGTCGGGCCTTCCCTTGTGTCATTCTAAGACAAGGGTTGACGGGTAGTTGTGACGAGAATCGGTCAGCTTGACCATAAGAGGTAGGATTTCGCTAACCTTACCGGCATTTTCCCCGAAAAATTCTCAGGGTTTGCCTGGAAATTTAGGATGAGGACTGTGCGACAAGCTGTGCGTTCGTCCGCTCAAGGCGCTTCGCCAGTTCCCGCATGATCGCCAGGGACATCTGCGGGAATTGGGCGAGAAGCTCGAGGAAGACTCGCTTGTCGATTCTCAGAGCCGTGGTCGGCTCAGCTGCCATGATTGTGGCGGAACGGGGCGTGTCCGAGAGAATGCCCATCTCGCCGACGAGGGCATTGCTCCCGAGTTCGGCCACCTGGATGTCCCCTCCCGGGGTATTGAGGAGCACGCTCGCCCGTCCGTCGAGGATCACGTAGGCGGCGTCGGATGGATCCCCTTGCGAAAAGAAGCGCTGCCCGCCGGAAAACTGCACCCGCTCGCTCGTGAAGGCGAGAAGCTTCAGGCGGGCTGGATCCACATCCCGGAACATCGGGACCTGCCGCAAGGACTGAACCTCGGTTTCAAGGGTCATGCCACCTCTCCTGTTATCTTTTGGGCGGTATCCAGTTCAGGTCTGGCGGGCCTGAGAGCCGGAGCGGCCGTCTTTTCCGTGATGATCTGTCCGTCGCGGAAGCGCAACTGAACATCGAAAGCGCCTGCCTGTCGATCATTCGGAAGGACCATGAACAGGCTTTGTTGATCGAGAAGCCCCAGCAGCAATTCAAGCAATTGATGACCGCGCGCTTCTTCGAACGGCGCAAGCGCCCCATCGATGACGAGAACGTCCGGGCGCTTCACGAGGCAGCGCACGAGACTTACGCTCGCCCTCTCCTGCGGCGTCAGGAGCCGGCCCGCCGTGCCGACCTGATAATCGAGGCCGATGCGCTCGATATCCTCCAGCAGGTCGAGTTCCCGCACCACCGTCGCAACCGCCTCCGCGACCCGAATACGGGCATTGGCGACCTGATAGCTGACGCGCCCGAACAGAAGGTTGTCCCGCAGGGGAGCGGCGGCGCAGAAGCGCTCAGGATCGAGAAACTCCACACCCTCGGAGGCAGACTTGGCGAGCACCTCCCGAACGAGGCCGCGAGCCTCTACGATCCGGGCCATCAGCCTGCCGTCGAGAAGACCGAGGCGGTGCCGGGCTTCGATATAGGCCAGAGGCAGGGCCAGAAGTCGTGTCCGGTCCTCCCGCCTCAGACTGCCCTCGCCCCGGGCATGCCGGCGCAGAATGACCTCGAAGTCCCGCAGTTCCTCGGCGCCGATGAAGGAAAACTGCTCGAACAGCGAATGGCCGGGGGGCAGTCCCTCGAAGATTTCGGTCATGGTCTCGGCGATCTGCAGGCCCATGCGGACCAGATCGTCGGTCAGCCCCGCCCTGTCGATGGCGCTGCGGAACCGGTTGTTCTCTGCCAGATTGCGCCCCTTGAACTCGTCCGAGATCGGCACACCGAAGAGAAGATTCTCGGCAATGGTGGCCTGACTGTTGTAGCGCGCAGGATCGAAGGGCTCGACCAGATCGGCCATGCCGTTCGACTGGAACGTTTCACGCAGGCGCCGCCTTGCTTCGACCATACGCTCTGCAAGAGCCATGTGGCGTTCGGGGTCGATCCTGCCCGCCAAGCCGAACAGGTAGATCGTGTCCCCCATGCCGATGCGGTCCAGGAGATCGAGGAGAATGCGATCGAGATCGCTTTCATTCCTTGCCCCGACCCGCTCGTAATCGACCCATCGATCTCCGATGCTCTCAATCGGATTGCCGGTTCTGATCGCCTCGGCGATTCGGCGGTCCATTTCCCGCCTTTCCTCCTCCGTTTTGCCGAGAGGTTTGGAGCGCAGGCCATAGACGAGATTGTCGCGGATGCTGCCGGGAAAGAGAATGGGATCGACCCCCGCATAGGCGATCCTGCGCCCGACCACAGATCCGGGAAGCTGCATCAGATCGCGCTCGCCGATGCGGATCTGGCCGCTGAACTCCGGCATGCGCCGCGCAATGATGCGCGCCAGAGAGCTCGCTGCCGCGCCACCATTGGACACCAGCGCCACACTCGCGGGCAGATCGAGCGCGAAAGCCCCTCCTTCGATGATCATGTCGCCATGGGGCCCGGCGACGCGGATGTCCTCGGCCACGAGCGGCCCGATCAGCGGTGCATCCTGCTCCGCCTCCTCGCGCGCCTCGAGCAATGGCATGAGCCGCTCTTCCGCGAAATGCTGGGTGACCTGATCGTACTTTACCTGAACGTCGAGACGCTGCTGGTCCCAATCGATCAACTCCTTCAAGGGCGGCGGCAGCTCGCGGTAAGCGCCGATGACGGCGACGAGCTGACCGATATCGAGGGTGCCGCGCAGGGCGAAATAGCCGCCGATGGCGTAGAAGAAGAACGGCGTCAGCTGCGCAAGGAAGTTGTTGAGCGATTTGACGAAAAATTTCCGGTTATAGATCTTGAGCCGGATGGTGAAGAGATTGAAGAGCCTGTGTCCAATCTCCGCTCGTTCCCAATTGGAAGCATTGTGAACCTGAACGACCTCAATGCCGTCCTGGACCTCGGCAATGCGCCCTGCCAACTGACGGGACGCGATCTGCCGCTGTTTTCCCAGGCGAAGCAGCTCTCGCCGCAGCCGCGGAATGATCGTGAACTGTATGGCAATCACCGCCAGTGCGATCAGACCGAGCCAGACGTTCTGGATCATGATGAAAGCAAGCGCCGTGATGGCCTGCAGGCCGAGGAAGATCGGGGTGATGAAGGCATCCCCAATGAATCCACCGATAGGCTCGACCTCGTCCTTGATGATCGTGGCCGTCTCGGAGGATTTGACGGTGCGCAGGGCGTCCGGGGTAAAGCGCAGAACCATGGCGAACAGGTCGAAGCGCATGCGCCTCAGCATCCGCTCGCCCAGGATACCCTTGGCGACGTTGATCCAGTACTTGAACGCCCCGTTGACGACGACGAAGAACAGGAACAGGCACGAGAGACCGAAGAGCAGGCCAAGCCGGCCGACCTGGAAGCCTTCAAAGATTTCCAGGGTGCCGCCGCCCAGCCATCGCGGCAAGTTATAGCTGAGGTGAAGGAAGGGGGCCGTAGGATTGCCGTCTCTGAAAGCCTCGCCCTGGATCGCCTGGTTCACGATCTGGCGAGGCAGATCCAGGGACATGAAATAGAACGGCAGGGAAGCGAGCACAACGGCGCAGACAATCAGCTGGTCGCGCTTGGAATGTATCCAAATATACCTAAAGAGGCTCTTTTCCATTGCCCAACGGTTACCACTTCTGTACGCCTGGATGAACCTCTTTCCGATCTCGGGCAATGCCTTATTTGATCGATAGGGACTTTAGCGCATCGTGCGGAAAAGTGGATCCGGTTTTCACTGACCTGGCCCTTCGGGTCGCTGACGCGGCCCTCTGGGTCCGCCCCCAACAATGCGCTATGTATAGAGGGAGTATCGGAAGTGATCCCAAAAAGTGGGTCTACTTTTGGGTCCGATGCTCTAGAAGGTAGAGAAGGCGAATGGGTCGTCAATCGAGCGACCGCCTGACCGTAGGGGCAGCCGCATGGCAGACCTGGTGATGGACTTTGATCAGGACGCAGGTTCTGCCTCGGTGCAGCCGGAGAGCGCCCGCGGAACGAGAGTTCTTATCTATAGCCATGACACCTTTGGCCTCGGCCATCTGCGCCGGTCCCGGGCGATTGCGAATGCCATCGTGCAGGACCGTCCGGACACCTCGGTCGTTATCATCTCGGGCTCGCCCGTCATCGGCAATTTCGAATTCGACAGCGGGGTCGACTACATCCGCATCCCGGGGGTCACGAAGCTGCCGGATGGGGATTACCGCAGCCTCAACCTCAATGTGGAGCTGGATGAGGCGGTGGGCCTGCGCCAGGCGCTCATTCTGCAAGCCGCCAAGGCTTTCAAGCCGGATGTCTTCATCGTCGACAAGGAACCGACGGGCTTTCGCGGCGAGGTCGTTCCGGCACTCGATTACCTTAAGGCGGCCGGTTGCCGCCTCGTGCTCGGCATCCGCGACGTGATGGATGAACCGGCTCTTCTCGTGCCGGAATGGGAGCGCAAGGGCGCGAAGGAAGCCCTGATCCACTATTACGACGAGATCTGGGTTTACGGTCTCAAGGACGTCTATCAGCCGCTCAGGGCACTCGATCTGCCCGTGGAGGTCAAAAGGCGCATCACCTATACCGGCTATCTGCGCCGGGACCTGCCACCAACCCAGTCCCTGACCAAGTACCCCAAGATCACGAAGCAGCCCTTCATTCTGGTGACCACTGGCGGCGGCGGCGATGGCGACGATCTGATCGACTGGGTCATCTCGGCCTACGAGACCGATGCGGAACTCGAACAGCCGGCGCTCATTCTCTTCGGGCCGTTCATCGACCGGGACAAGCGCCGCTCCTTCGTCGAACGCATCGCCAAGCAGCCGAAGCTCGATGTGATGTCCTTCGACAACAAGATCGAATGGCTGATGAAGAAGGCGGATGCCATCGTGGCCATGGGCGGATACAACACCTTCTGCGAGGCCCTGTCCTTCGACAAGCGCACGCTGATCGTCCCGCGGACCAGGCCCCGCCTGGAGCAATATATCCGCGCCGTCGAAGGCGAGCGGCTCGGGCTGGTGAGCATGCTGAGCGACTACAAGAAGCCGCGAACGCCGGAGCGCATGGCCGCCGCCCTGCGTTCTCTGTCATCGCAGCCGCGCCCGTCGGATGTCACCGTTCCCGGCCTGCTTGATGGACTTGACCGGGTGCAGGAGCGGCTCAAGGCTCTCACGGGGTCCAAGACGCCATTTGCCCCTGCCTACCATCAGGCGGCCGAGTAAAAGTATCGATGCTTCCCTCATTGACAGCCCGGCGCATCGCCGTCGTCGTCAAAGGCTATCCACGCCTTTCCGAAACCTTCATTGCGCAGGAAATCCTAGCCCTCGAGCAACGCGGCCTCGCGCTCGAGATCTGGTCCCTTCGGCATCCGACAGAACGGGCCGTGCATCCCATGCACAAGGCGATCAAGGCGCGGGTTACCTATCTGCCCGAGTATCTCTACGAGGAGCCGCTGCGCGTGCTACGCGGCGCCTTCTGGAGCATGGGGCAAAAGGGTTTCAAGGCGACGATCAAGGCCTTCTGGCGCGATCTGAAGCGCGATTTCACCGCCAACCGGATACGCCGCATCGGCCAGGCATTCGTGATGGCCCGGGAGATGCCGGAGGATGTGCGGCACCTGCATGTGCATTACCTTCACACGCCGGCATCCGTCGTCCGCTATGCCGCCCTGCTCACGGGCCGGAGCTGGACCTTCTCGGCCCATGCCAAGGACATCTGGACGACGCCCGATTGGGAAAAGCGCGAGAAGATGGCGGAAGCCCATTGGGGTGTGACCTGCACGGCGCAGGGAGCGGGCAATCTTCAATCACTGTCGCATTCTGACAAGGTATCGCTTGTCTATCACGGGCTCGATCTTTCCCGCTTTCCGGCCGCCTCTGAAAGCCGCCCTGTAAGGGATGGCTCGGACCCGCTCGATCCGGTGCGGATCGTGTCCGTCGGGCGAGCCGTAGCGAAGAAGGGTTATGGTGATCTGATTCAAGCTCTCGCCGCCCTGCCCCAGGATCTTCACTGGCGCTTCGCCCATGTGGGCGGCGGAGAGTTGCTCAACACCCTGAAAAGGCAGGCGCAGGACGCAGGCATCGCCGACAGGGTGGCCTTCCTCGGCTCCAAGGCGCAGCCAGACATCATTGCCCTCCTGCGCGAAGCCGACCTTTTCGTCCTGCCCTCGAAGGAAGCGAAATCCGGCGACCGGGACGGATTGCCGAACGTCATCATGGAAGCGGCAAGCCAAGGGCTTGCCATCGTGGCGACGAACTTCGCGGGCATTCCCGAATTCATCCGCGACGGCCTGGAAGGCCAGCTTGTGCCGCCAGGCGATTGGGAGGCTTTGTCGAACGCCCTCAATCTCCTCGCTCGCGATCCGGAACGCCGGAAAACCCTAGGGGATGCCGCCTTCTCGCGCCTGCGGCGGGACTTTTCCATGGAAGGCGGGATCGATGTGCTGGAGGCACGCCTCCGGGCCGTGACCGACGTACAAAAGAGAGAACCGGAGCGGGTGTGACCATCTCAAGGCTTGTTGCGTTCTACGCCCCCTTGAAGAGCCCGAACCATCCGCTTCCCTCGGGCGACCGCACCATGGCGCGCCTGTTGATGAAGGCCTTAGACCGGGCAGGCTATTCGCCATTTCTCGCCAGCGAAATACGAACGCTCGACAAGGCAGGTGAGCGGCAGCATCAGGAAAGCCTTCGG
Source organism: Microvirga sp. VF16 (assembly GCF_016864375.1). Lineage (GTDB taxonomy): Bacteria > Pseudomonadota > Alphaproteobacteria > Rhizobiales > Beijerinckiaceae > Microvirga. The sequence goes on from NZ_CP069354.1 coordinate 3,978,753, forward strand.
CAACAATCGCTTGAAGAGGCTGATCGCCTCATCGCGCATTATCAAGCACTACCTGAAGAGAACCGCCCCTGCCTGTGGTTTACCTATCACGTCTATTACAAGGCGCCGGACTGGATCGGCCCGCCTGTCACGAAAGCTCTCGGCATTCCTTATGTGATCGCTGAAGGATCGAGAGCGGCGAAACGTGCGCAAGGTTCGTGGGCCCTTGGTCATGAAGGGGCGGAAGCTGCTCTGGATCGGGCCGATGCGATTTTCGTCATGACCGCGCATGACCGGGAGGCGCTGGAGAGAGCAAGGCCATCGCATCAGGCTCTGGTTGATCTGCCGCCATTCCTGGATTTGGCGGAATGGCCTGCATCGAGCGCACATCCTTCGCCGGAAACCGAACCGCGCCTTCTCACGGTGGCGATGATGCGTGAGGGCGACAAGCTTGCCTCCTATCGCATTCTGGCGGCAGCTCTTCAGCGGATTCAGCACCTGCCATGGTCCCTGGACGTGGTGGGTGATGGGGAGGCACGGGAAGAAATCGTGCGGCTCTTCTCTCCCATGGCACAACGTGTGCGGTTTCACGGTCAGATCGAGAGCAGAGCCGATCTGACCGCGCTCTACGAGATAGCCGATCTCTTCGTCTGGCCTGCCGTCAACGAGGCCTATGGTATGGTGCTGCTGGAGGCTCAGGCTCTTGGTTGCGCGGTGGTGGCCGGTGCCTATGGCGGAGTTGCCAGCGTGATGCGCGACGGGAAGACCGGACGACTGACGCCACCCGGCGACATTGCGGCCTTCGCCGATGCGTTGAGCAATCTCCTGCAGGATCGGGAACGGCTGCGGAGCCTCGGCGCCGTCGCGTCTCGTTTTGTCAAACAGGAACGCGATCTCGCTCATGCCGCTTTGCGCTTGCGCAATGCGCTCGAACCGCTCACGACTTAGAGCGGGAGAATGAGCTTGCGCATTCTGATTGTCGTCACGCATCTGTTGGGATCGGGCCACCTGACGAGGGCGGCGGCCCTTGCACGAGCTTTTGCGCGAAAAGGACATGAAACGACGCTGGTGTCGGGCGGAAGCCCTGCCAGGCTGCCCGATCTGGAGAATGTAACCTTCGTTCAGCTGCCACCCGTGCAGACTGTCGGCACGGATTTCAAGACGCTGCTCGATGAACGCTTTGAGCCGGTAGATGCAACCTATCTTGAACGGCGCCGAACCCTTCTGCTCAACGCGTTGAAAGAAACTCGGCCCGATATTCTCATCACCGAGCTTTTTCCCTTCGGCCGTCGCGTTCTGAAGGATGAATTCAGCGCTTTGCTCGATACCGCGCGTAATGCGAATCCACGCCCGCTGGTTTTGTGCTCGATCCGAGACATCCTCGTGCCCTCCTCGAAAGCCTCGCGGATCGCGGAAGCGCATGAGCGTGTGCTTCGCGATTACGACGCCGTTCTCGTTCATGGCGATCCGGAGCTGGTGCCACTGGAGGCTTCCTGGCCGTTGGACGAGCGGATCAGGCCTCTCATCCGCTATACCGGCTATGTGGACGAGAACGAGGAACCTGTTCCGGACACTCACAGGCACGGAATCGTGGTCTCCGGTGGATCGAGCGGAGCAAGCCTCCCGCTCTATCGTACGGCCCTTGCGGCAGCCCGAGACATCGCCGACCGGTCCTGGCGCATCCTCATCGGACGGGGCGTTGGGGAAGCCGATTTCCTGGTCCTTCAGGAGGGCGCTCCACCTCACGTCACCGTCGAGCGCGCACGGTCAGATTTCCGTTCTCTGCTTTCCGGCGCCGAACTCTCCCTGAGCCAAGCTGGCTATAATACGACCATCGATCTCCTGCGCAGCGGCGTGACATCGGTTCTCGTGCCGTTCGAGGCCGGGTCCGAGACGGAACAGCGCCTGCGCGCCGAGCGTCTTCATGCGCTGGGCCTTGCTGAAATCGTGCCCGAAGCAGAGCTGTCACCGCAAAATCTGGCTGACGCAATCCGGCGCGGGCTAACCCGTGCGACCGCCGCGCCTCCGTCCATATCCGTCGACGGAGCCCGGCGGAGCGTTGCCGTGGCCGAAAGCCTCGCGCACTCCGGGCCCGCTCTTCAGCAACGCATCGACTGGGCCCCCTTGGATTTGGCACTGGACCAGGCCCGGGATCAGGGCTGCCCCATCCGCTTCTGGTGGCGGGACGACGATGCGGTGGCCGATACGCCCCAGCTCGACCGACTTCTCGGTCTCGCCCGCCACTACGACGCCGGAATCGGCTTGGCCGTCATTCCTGAAGGCATCGAAGCATCGCTCGCCCCACGTCTAGCAGGAGAGGGCAAGGCCTTCGCCCTCGTCCACGGCTGGAGCCATGCCAATCATGGCGCCGCCGGCGAGAAGAAGGCAGAATTCGGCGCCCATCGCTCCCTGGACATCATGGCGGCGCAAACGGAGCAGGCGCTGAACGTGGCGCGAGAACGCCTTGGGCTAAAGCTCCTGCCTGTCTTCGTGCCGCCCTGGAATCGGATCTCTCAGGATCTCATCCCTCATCTGCCCCGCCTGGGATTTCGGGGCCTATCCACCTTCACCGACCGGAAGGCCTCCTTCCCCGCCGAAGGGCTGATTCAGATCAACACCCACGCGGATCCCATCGATTGGCACGGCACGAAGAGTCTGGCCGATCCGGCTCTGATCATTGCCAATCTCGCCAGAGCGATCGAGCGGCGTGTGGCCGGCGAAGCGGATCGCGACGAGCCGATCGGGTTTCTGACCCATCATCTCGTCCATGACCACGTCATCTGGGCGTTATGCGAAAGACTTATCGCCCACCTCGCCGCCAGAGACATACGTTTCCTGTGTCCCGATGTGTGTTTCGGCTTGGAAACAAGATCACATTTGAGATCTAATGGGATTTGATGCGTTATGCTCATAGTTCCTGGAGGAGCATATGGAAGCGCCACTCCTGTCGGTTCGCCAACTGACAGTTGATTTCAACACCGATGCCGGAAATTTCCGCGCGGTCGATGGCCTGACATTCGATATTCCCAAGGGGAAGACGGTGGCGCTCGTCGGCGAGTCCGGATCCGGTAAATCGGTGACGGCGCAGGCCATCCTCCAGATCCTGACGAAGAAAGCCAAGATCACCAGCGGCGCCATCCTCTTCAACGATCCCGCAAACGGCGGAACGGTCGATATCGCGGCGCTTCAGCCCGAGAGCGACGCCATGCATGCCCTGCGCGGCGGGCGCATCGCCATGATCTTCCAGGAACCGATGACATCCCTGTCTCCGCTCCACACCATCGGCGACCAGATCTCCGAAGCACTGATGATCCATTCCGACGCGGATCAGGCCAAGGCGAACCAGAGGACCATGGAGGTGCTGGCCCGGGTCGGCTTCCCCGATCCGAAGCGAGCCCTGAAAACCTACCCGTTCGAGCTCTCTGGCGGTCTTCGCCAGCGTGCCATGATCGCCATGGCGCTTATCACCCGCCCCGCCCTCCTGATCGCGGACGAGCCAACGACGGCACTCGACGTGACGACGCAGGCGCAGATCCTGGATCTCATCAAGGAGCTCCAGATCGAGACCGGCATGTCGGTGCTTCTCATCACGCACGACCTCGGCGTCGTCGCCAACGTGGCTGACGAGGTGGTGGTGATGTATCGAGGCAGGATCATGGAGGCCGGATCACGGGAGAACATCTTCCGCAACCCGCAGCACGCCTATCTCCAGGCGCTCATGCGCGCCGTTCCGCGCTTTGCCATGGCGGAGAACGAGCGCCTGACGCCGATCCGCGAAGTGACGAGCGCAACCCTCGCATCGGCCGATGCACCCGAACGCATCCAGCCCAAGGGACCGATCCTGAAGGCCGAGCACCTCACGAAATGCTTCACTCTTCGGTCGGGCTGGTTCTCCGGCAAGACCCAGGAGATACGCGCAGTCAGCGAAGTCGATCTGGCCCTGCCCGCAGGCAAGACGCTAGGGCTCGTAGGCGAATCCGGCTGTGGCAAAACCACCGTGTCCAAGATGATCATGCGCGCTCTCACGCCCAATTCGGGCCGGGTGCTGTTCGACGACGGCACGGGCCCGAAGGACGTGCATAAACTGGAAGGCGACGCACTGACTGCCTATCGCCGCTCCGTGCAGTTCATCTTCCAGGATCCGTTCTCGTCGCTTAATCCGCGCATGACGGTCTACGAACTTCTGACCGAGCCCCTGCGCATCCACGACATCGGCACCTCGGACGAGCGCTATGAGCGCGTGAAGCAGCTCCTCGACATGGTCGGTCTCGATCAGCGTTCGCTCAGGCGTTATCCGCATTCGTTCTCCGGCGGCCAGCGCCAGCGTCTCGGCATCGCGCGGGCACTCGCTCTCGAGCCGCGCGTCCTGCTCTGCGATGAGCCTGTCTCAGCCCTCGACGTGTCGGTCCAGGCACAGGTGCTGAACCTGCTCAAGGATCTGCAATCGGCTCTCGGGCTGTCCTATCTCTTCGTGTCCCACAACCTCGCGGTCGTGGACTATATCGCCGATACCATCGCGGTCATGTGTCGGGGCTATATCGTCGAAGAGGCACCGAAATCCTCGCTCTTCCGTAATCCGGTTCATCCCTACACGCAGGCGCTCCTTGCCGCCGTGCCGGATCCGGATATTGACCGGCCCTTGGACTTTGCCAAACTGCGAACCGGCCGCTTCTCTCACCCGTCGGAATGGCCAGAACCCTTCCGCATCAAACCCGGTGAGTTCGGCCTGATGAAAGAGATCGAACCTGGCCATAAGGTTCGTCTGGGGCGCCTGACAGCCCAGGAGGCTGCGTGATGCTGCTCAAAACCCGCACACACTCGCTCATCCTTGCCGCCGCACTCGGTCTGCTCGCGCTGCCCGCCGGGGCACAGGATTTCAAGGACGCTCCTTTCTTCGCCGATCAGGTGAAGGACAAGAAGCTGCCGCCCCTGGCCGAGCGGCTGCCGAAAGCGCCCATCGTCGTCGAAGCGGCGGGCCAATATGGCGGCGACATCATCACCCTGGTGCCGCGACCGCGCGACATTCGCTACATCTCGACCTTCGCCTATACCCGCCTTGTCGGCTACGACAGGAACCTGCAGCTTCAGCCCGATCTCCTCGAAAAACTCGAGAACGAGGACGACCGGGTGTTCACCTTCGTCCTGCGCCCCGGCCATCGCTGGTCGGACGGGGCTCCCTTCACGACAGAGGATTTCCGCTATTATTGGGAGGACGTGGCGCAGAACGCGGATCTCTCACCGGCCGGACCGCCCGAATTCATGCTGGTCGACGGCAAGCCTCCGCGCTTCGAGATCCTTGACGAACAGACGGTACGCTTCACCTGGGACAAGCCTAATCCGCGCTTCCTGCCGCAATTGGCCGGACCGCTCGATCCCGGCATCTATCGGGCTTCCGCCTATCTGAAGCAGTTCCACGCCAAATATGCGGATAAGGCCGCCCTTGAGGAAAAGGCGAAGCAGCAGAAGTTGAAATCCTGGGCTGCCCTGCACAATCGCATGGACGACATGAAGGAGCAGACCAATCCTGCCCTTCCCACGCTCATGCCCTGGCGCGTCATGAATGCGGCGCCGGCCAATCGCTTCATCTTCGAGCGCAATCCCTATTACCACCGCATCGACAATCAGGGACAGCAGCTGCCCTACGTCGACCGACTCATCATGGACGTGTCGGCTCCCGGTCTCTTCGCGGCCAAAGCCAATGCGGGCGAAATCGACCTCCTGTTCCGTGGCCTCTCCATGAGCGACATCCCGGTTCTCAAGGAAGGCGAGAAGGCGAAGGGCTACACCACCCTGCTCTGGCCTTATGCACGGGGTACCGAGCTTGCGCTTTATCCCAACCTGAACACGGTGGATCCGGTCTGGCGCAAGCTCAACCGGGATATTCGCTTCCGCCGCGCGCTGTCGCTCGGCATCGACCGCAAGACCTTGAACAATGCGCTGCTCTTCGGGCTCGGCACCGAGGGCAACAACACCATCGTCGCGGAAAGCCCGCTCTTTTCGAAGGAACTGCGCACAGCCCATGCCGGCTATGACCCGGACGAGGCCTCGCGCCTGCTCGACGAGATCGGCCTGACGAAACGCAACGGCGCTGGAATCCGCCTGCTACCCGACGGACGCGAACTGGAGATCATCGTCGAGACGGACGGCGAGAGCACCCTCGTGGTCGACGGCCTGACCCTGATCGGCGAGTTCTGGCGCGAGATCGGCGTGAGACTCTTCGTGAAGCCGCAGGACCGCACCGTGTTGCGCAACCGCTCCTATGCCGGGTTGACCGTCATGGTGGCGGCTCCCGGTCTCGACAACGCGATCCCCACCGCCATCATGCCGCCGACCGAACTCGCGCCCATGCGTCAGGATAACTACACCTGGCCGAAATGGGGCCAGTACGTAGAGACCAAAGGCAAGAACGGCGAGCAGGTCGATATTCCAGAAGCCCAGCGCCTTCTCGATCTTTATTCCACCTGGATGAACACCGGAAACCGAGATGTGCAGAGGGATGCCTGGACCGAGATGCTGCGCAATCATGCTGAGAATCAATGGTCCATCGGCACTATCTCCGGCGCACTGCAGCCCATTGTCGTCCGCAACGGATTGCAGGGACTTCCTGCCAAGGCGCTCTACAGCTGGGAGCCGACGGCGATGCTCGGCATCTATCGCGTCGATGAGATCTTCTGGAACAAAGCCGCCGGCAAAGAGGCCCGTCGATGATCCGCTTCCTGTTGCGTCGCGTCGTCACCATGGCGGTGACCTTGCTGATCATTTCGGCCTTGGTCTTCTTCATCATCAAGCTGCCGCCCGGCGACTTCCTGTCCAATCAGATCGCCGAATTGCGCGCGCAGGGAGAATCCGCCTCGATTGCGAAAGCCGAGTTCCTCATCAAGCAATACGGACTCGATAAGCCCGCCTGGCAGCAGTATCTGGTCTGGCTCGGTGTCATGCCTGGACCGAACGGCTTCTCCGGTCTGCTCCAGGGCGATTGGGGCTGGTCCTTCGAATACGACAAACCCGTGGTGGATGTGGTCGGCGATGCCCTGTGGCTGACCCTTCTCGTCAACCTCGCGGTGGTGATCTTCATCCATGTGGTCTCGATCCCCATCGCGATCTATTCCGCGACGCGGCAATATTCCATCGGCGACTATCTCGCCACCTTCATCGGCTATATCGGCCTTGCGACCCCGAGCTTCCTGCTCGCGCTGATTCTGCTCTATTACATGAACCGCTGGTTCGGCATTTCCATCGGTGGGCTCTACGATGCAGAGTATGCGGGCGAGCCCTGGACCTGGGCCAAGACACAGTCCCTCCTCTCGCACCTTGTCGTGCCGACCATCGTGATCGGCCTCGGCGGCACGGCCGCCATGATCCGGCGCATGCGCGCGAACCTGCTCGATGAGCTCGGCAAGCAATATTACGTGACGGCGAAGGCGAAGGGCCTTGGGCCCACCAAGGCCCTGCTGAAATATCCTTTCCGCATGTCGCTCAATCCCTTCATCGCCGATATCGGCAACCTGCTGCCGCATCTCGTGTCCGGCTCGGTCCTGGTGTCGCTGGTGCTGAGCCTGCCGACGGTCGGTCCGATCCTGCTGAGCGCGCTGAAAAGCCAGGATCAATTCCTGGCCGGATTCATCCTGATGTTCGTCGCGGTGCTCACGGTCGTCGGCATGCTGATCTCGGACCTGTTGCTGGCCTGGCTCGATCCACGGATCCGGATGGGAGGCGGACGATGAATACGGCCCTTCCCACCAAGCGCCATTACGTCGACCCGGCTCCCTTCGACCCCGGCAAGACCGAACCTGTCGGCGCCGAGAACGAGAGCTTTTATCGCGCCTCGTCCTGGCAGCTGATGTGGTGGAAGTTCCGCCGCCATAAGGTGGCGGTGGCAGCAGCCTTCGTGCTTCTTGTCTTTTATGCGATCGTTCCCTTCGTCGAGGTGATTGCGCCCTACAACCACACCAAGCGCCACGGCGACTTCCTCTATGCGCCGCCGCAGGGCATCCACCTGATGCATGAGGGCCGGTTCGTCGGCCCCTTCACCTATCCCTACACCTACAACTTCGACCTGGAGAGCTTCCGACGCGTCTACACCGTCGATACGTCGAAGCCGCAGCCGATCCGCTTCTTCTGCCGAGGCGATGCCTACCAGTTCTGGGGCATCTGGCAGATGGACTTCCACCTCGTCTGTCCTCCGGAAGACGGCACGATGTTCCTGCTCGGCACCGACAGGCTCGGACGTGACCTGCTCTCGCGCATCATCTACGGAGCGCGGATCTCGCTCACCATCGGCATTGTCGGCATTGCGGTATCGTTCGCGCTTGGCCTCTTCTTTGGCGGCCTCGCCGGTTACCTCGGCGGCTGGGTCGATCACGTGATCCAGCGCATGATCGAGATCCTGCGCTCGCTTCCGGAACTGCCGCTGTGGCTCGCGCTCTCCGCTGCGCTCCCGGCGAATTGGAGCCCGATCCTCGTCTTCTTCGGCATCACGATCATCCTCGGCCTTCTCGACTGGCCGGGCCTTGCCCGCGCCGTGCGCTCGAAGCTTCTATCGCTGCGCGAGGAGGATTTCGTGAAGGCCGCGGAACTGATGGGTGCCTCGAAGCAGCGCATCATTGCACGCCACCTCATCCCGAACTTCATGAGCCACCTGATCGCCTCGGCAACGCTCTCGATCCCCTCCATGATCCTCGGCGAGACGGCCCTCTCCTTCCTAGGACTCGGCCTGCGCCCGCCGGTGACGAGCTGGGGCGTGCTGCTGAATGAGGCCCAGAACCTCGCCGCCGTGCAATTGCACCCCTGGCTCCTCTTCCCGATGGTGCCGGTGGTGATCGTCGTGCTTGCCTTCAACTTCATGGGTGACGGCCTGCGCGATGCAGCGGACCCGTACCACTAGACGTCCTTACGGAGGTGGATATGAAGCCGACACTGCTCGCTACGAAGGATGCGTTCGCGACCGTTGCGGTCAAGGATCTGGCTAAAGTCAGGACCTTCTACGAGAACACACTGGGCCTCGAGCCTGTTGAAGGCGATGAGAGTGGCGTGCAGGGCTATCGTGCAGGCTCTTCAACCATCCTTGTCTATGAATCGGCATTCGCTGGAACCAACCAAGCAACCGCTGTCACGTGGCCTCTCGGCAACGACCTGGACGCCGTCATTCAGGCCCTGAAGGCGAAGGGCGTCACCTTCGAACATTACGACATGCCGGACGCGACGCGTGACGGAGACATCCATGTTTTCGGCAAGCTGCGCGTGGCATGGTTCAAGGATCCGGACGGCAACATTTTCAATCTCGGAAATTTCTAGATCGAGCCGGGCTGCGGAACCGTTTTCATCGACGGCAGAACATGCGACACAACCAGGACCGGTGCTGCGCGACGCATCGGCATCGCTCGATTTCACTCCGAGGTATCCCGTGGCCAGACACCGACTCGATGCATCCCCCGAGACCGTTCACTGGGGCTATTTCGACGCACAACTGCCGCCGCTGCTGACGGTCGATTCCGGAGACGCGATCACGATTTCCACCGTGTCGGGCGGCCCGGAGGCGATGCCGAAGGCGCCTTTCGTGATCCCGCAAGCGCTGTCGGCCATACATGCTGCCCACAAGCCGAAGCTGCCGGGTCACATCTGCACCGGCCCGGTCGCAATCCGCGGCGCCAAAGCCGGTCAGGTTCTGGAAGTGCGCATCAAGGACATCGAGCTGCATTACGACTGGGGCTTCACCTATTCCGCACCACTCAAAGGCGCCCTGCCCGACGATTTCGACGAGATTCACTTCATGACCATTCCGCTCGACCGCGAGCGGATGACGGGTAAGCTGCCGTGGGGATTGGAGCTGCCCTTGAAGCCGTTCTTCGGCGTCATGGCCGTTGCACCACCCGCCGCCTGGGGTGCGCTCAGCACCCTGCCGCCGCGTCGCAACGGCGGCAATCTCGACAACAAGGAACTGGTGGCAGGGACAACTCTCTATCTGCCGATCCATGTGGATGGCGCCCTGTTCTCCGTTGGCGACGGGCACGGCGTGCAGGGCGATGGCGAGGTCTGCGTCACTGCCATCGAGACTGGGTTGATCGGCACCTTCGAGCTGCACCTGCGCGAGGATATGCACCTCACCTGGCCGATGGCCGAGACGCCGACGCATGTCATGACCATGGCCTTCGATCCGGATCTCGACGATTGCGTGGTCATCGCGCTACGCGACATGATTGACCTGATTGTCGCCCGCACCGGCATCACGAAGCCAGAGGCCTATGCCCTGTGCAGCCTCGCGGCTGACTTACGGATCACGCAGGTGGTCAACGGCAACAAGGGCGTCCACGTGATGCTCGACAAGAGCCTGCTGCAGAAGGCGCAGCGTTAAGGCGTCTCTTCCGGTGGCGGCTCGTCTCCGAAGATGGAGCGGCCGCCATAGGAATGGGATTTTGCCCGCTCCCGGCGGATGTGCTCTTCCACGTTCGGACCTTTGGCATGGCGTTCGAGCTGACGGGCTTGGTCGTCGAGCCTTTTCAGAGCGAACAGCTCTTCCTGTTGTCCGAGCTTCGCCTTCTGGACCGCCGATTTCAGCACGCGGATCGTCTCGTCATAGACGCGCACCGGAACCGGATAGGGATGCCGGTCCTTGCCGCCATGGGCGAGAGAGAAGCGGGCCGGATCGCTGAAGCGGCACGGCGTGCCGTGCACCACCTCCGCCACCATGGCGAGCGCCTGAACCGTGCGTGCGCCGACACCGGGCGTCATCAACAGATCGGGGAAGTCCTCAGGTCCTCTGTCCGCGGCGGCTGCAAGCGTCCCGTGGAGGCGTCGCAGCACGACATCCTTCGCTCGAACGTCGTGATGCTCGGGCATTACCAGATGCGGCAGAAGAGGCTGTGGACTCGCGGCGGGCGTCGCCTCCGGCTCGCGCTCTTCGAGCGCCAGGAATTTGCGGGCAACACCGTCAGGGCCCAAGGAGCCCAAAATCTCGATCTGGGCCCTGCGCGAGGCCTCCGCTCGCCGGTCGGTGAGATTGACGATTGTTCCCTGCCCTTTTCCGTCGATGGCCGTGTGCGGCTCGTCGACGAAGCTCTTCAGATCCTCGGACAGCCAATGGTAGCGGCGCGCGAGCCGGGACGTGTCGTTCATCCCCTGCTGCACCACCGCCCACTTGCCGTCATCCGTGACGATGAAGCCGTGGAGATAAAGATCGAAACCATCCTGGATCGCCGCGCTGTCGACCTTCGCCACGAGCCGGCTGGCATCTGCGAGTGCAGCACCGTCGAAGCCGACGCGCTCGCCGATGGCAACCAATTCATGAGGCGTCTGTCGTGAGTTCTTCCCCCGTCCGCCGCAGACGTGAATCCCGAGCTCTTTCGAGAGCGGCGTCAGCCCGCGCTTCAGAGCGCCGATGACGCTGGTGGTGATGCCGGAGGAATGCCAATCCATGCCCATCACCGCGCCGAAGGATTGGAACCAGAAGGGATGCGCAAGCCGGCGCAGCAGCTCGTCGCGCCCATAATGGTGCACGATGGCCTCGGATACCACGCCACCGAGGCGCGTCATGCGATCGGCCAGCCATTTCGGCACATGACCGGTATGGAGCGGCAGGTCGGCACTTCCGGCCCGTTTCGCCATCGAGTGATGTCTCCTTAAACTAACGATCTGAGGTATCGCGGGAGATTTCTATAGCACTAGCAATTTCATGGACGAGCGCCTCACAGATTGGCTATTTTTCTATTGGACCGGGTAGTAAACCTGTGATGCTCGCAATTTGCTCTGATTGTTGGAGCCATTCTGTAGGTCTTGTCCAATCAAGCGCGCCGTGAACCCCCGGGCACTGCTTAAATTCCTGCGTCGCCTCAAGGCAATCGGTCCAGATACCACCTCGTCGAATAAGGACGCGCTTGCCATCAGGCGTGGCAATCAACGCGGGATCATCTGTCCAAGAGCCATCCTCGGAATAAGTAAGTTGAATGTCTGACAATTTCCGCCAAACAAGCCCATAGCGATCCTCTGCCTGCCAAAGCCTATACACAACATCGGTTGGAATCGATTCAATACCTAACATTAGCAATCTGCCATCTTCGAGCTGAGCCCTATTGACCTCGCTAGGTGCTCCAGAGACAAGGCCGGCAAAGGCAAGCATCAGAAGCAAGATTGGAGAACCAGGGATAATTCCTAACGCCCAAAAGAGGCGTCTCCGGCCAGATGTGATAACAACGCTAAGACACAACCCCGCTAGAAGAGCAGGCAAACCATAAATGATTAGCTGATCGATAAAAGCTGGTGCAAAGGCTCTGCGATTACTCTCTGTCGATAAAGCTCCCCAGAAGCTTGCAGCAAAAGCCACCCCTAAAAAAAAAGACGCCCACGCCAAGAGCCAGATTGCGTAACCAAAAAAGCAATAGCCTCAAGGCGTACCAATGCATCACCTACCCCGCAGCAAGCGTTTCTGTGTAACATCTGCCATGGAAGGCGTCGAACTAAATCCAATAAAAAAGGCGCCCTGAGGCGCCTTTTCCATGTTCAGCCTTAGCGGCGGCGCGGGCTTTTTTCGAGCCACGCCACCTGGGCTCCATCGCCGCGGCGTCCGTCCTGACGACCGGATGATGGCTTTCCCTGGGCCGGACGCTGTCCCTGAGCCGGACGTTGGCCTTGCGCCGGGCGCTGACCCTGTGCAGGCCTCTGCTGGTTTCCGGCGGCATGGCCGCCCTGTTGCTGCTGGCCGTTGCCGCCCGGCTTGCCGCCGCGACCGCGACGACGCTTGGGGCCGCGCTCCGCGTTCGGATCCGTATTGCGCGGCTGGCCGTGGCCCTGATGCCCGCGGGCATGGGGAGCCGGACGACCGCGCTGCGGCTCGCGGCGCTCGGAGGTCTCGGAAGCGGCCGGAGCAGCAGGAAGTCCCTCCGGCAGAGGCATGACCGGTACCTTGAGGCGGGTCAGCTTCTCGATGTCCTTGAGATAGGCCTTTTCCTCGTCGTTGCAGAACGAGATCGCAAGGCCGGTAGCGCCCGCGCGGGCCGTACGGCCGATGCGGTGGACATAGGATTCCGGCACGTTCGGCAGGTCGTAGTTGATGACGTGGCTCACGCCCTCGACGTCAATGCCGCGCGCGGCAATATCCGTCGCCACCAGAACCCGGCAGGAGCCGTCGCGGAAGCCTGCAAGCGCACGCTCGCGCTGCGGCTGCGACTTGTTGCCGTGAATGGCGGCTCCGGCAATGCCGGCCTTGTCGAGACCGCGCACGACCTTGTCCGCCCCATGCTTGGTGCGGGTGAAGACGAGAACGCGGTCGATGGAGGGATCGCGCAGGAGCGTTTCGAGCAGAACCTGCTTGCGGCCGGTCTGCACGAAGATCACGCTCTGCTCCACGCGCTCGGCGGTCGTCGCCACCGGGGTAACGGCCACATGCGCCGGATCGCGCAGGAAGGAATCGGCCAGGGTCGAGATCGTCTTCGGCATGGTGGCCGAGAAGAACAGGCTCTGGCGCTCCTTCGGGAGCAGGGTCACGATGCGCTTCAGCGCATGGATGAAGCCGAGGTCGAGCATCTGATCGGCCTCGTCGAGGACGAGGATCTCGATGTCGCGCAGGGACAGGGCCTTGCGGTCCACGAGGTCGATCAGGCGGCCGGGCGTCGCCACGAGCACGTCGACGCCGTTCGCCAGCGCCTTCTCCTGACGGGAGATGGTGACGCCGCCGAACACCACCTCGGTGGTGAGGCGAAGGTTCCGGCCATAGGCGCGGAAGCTGTCGGCGATCTGGCCGGAGAGCTCACGGGTCGGGCTGAGCACGAGCACGCGGGCGCTCTTGCCCCTGCGCGGCTTCGGGTTCGCGTTCAGGCGATGCAGGATCGGCAGCGCGAAGGCCGCCGTCTTGCCGGTGCCGGTCTGGGCAATGCCGCAGACATCGCGGCCTTCCATGGCATAGGGAATGGTCTGGGCCTGGATCGGCGTGGGCTTCTCATAGCCCTCAGCAGACAAGGCCTTCAGGATCGGCTGAGCCAATCCGAAATCGGTGAAGAGTGTCAAAGTGGTATCGTCTTTCGAACGGATGCGGTGAGCCGCAGAGCAGGTTCGGCTAGGGAAAGCTCAGGCGCTTCAGGGCTCTTGAGGCGAGGCCCGCGTGATGGGGCCGTCGTATGAGGTGAGCGATTGAAGAAGGGGACCGGGGTCTTCGCCGTTTCGCGAATATCCGTCACGCAGTCCCGCTCAAGCTGCTCGGTGATCGAGCGCCGTCGCCTGCTGTGCATATGGAGGCTAAAAACCTATCCGTCAACCGCAAGGCCTGACATAAAGCAAGAATGTCTCCTCCCAGCTCCATGCCCTGGCGTTTCGTCTCGGCCCTGTCGTTCACGCAGCTGATCTCCTACGGGACGCTCTTCTATGCCTTCGCCCTCATCATCGAGCCCATGGAACGGGAGCTCGGCTGGTCGAAAACAGCCCTGACCGCCGCCTACTCCCTCGCCCTCGCTTCCTCCGCCTTCTTTGCGGTCCCCATTGGCCGCCTGATCGACCGGGGCTATGGCCGGGCCGTCATGACAGGCGGCTCCGTCCTCGCGGCCCTCCTTCTCGCGCTCTGGGCCTGGACGGATTATTATCCGGCCTTCGTGCTGATCTGGCTCGGCATGGGCGCGGCCATGAGTGCCGTGTTCTACGAACCGGGCTTTGCGGTTCTGGCCTCCCGGCTCGGCCTTTTGACCCGCCGCGGGATCACCATCATGACCTTGGTTGGCGGCTTTGCCAGCACGGTCTTCATCCCCCTCACCCATCTGCTCATCGAGGCTTACGGTTGGCGCGGCGCGCTGCTCGTTCTGGCTGCCTTGAACCTGGCAATCTGCGCCTTGCTGCATGCGGCAAGCATCCCGGCTGCGCCAGTCCGGCCAAAGCACAGCAGCGAAAGCCACATCGCTACCCGCCCTGTTTCGGATCCCCGCCGTGTCCTCGCCAAACCGGCTTTCTGGCTCTTTGTCGTTACCAATATTCTTCAGGGGATGATCTCGACCGGAATTCCGGTTCATCTGATCCCGATCCTGCTTGAGAGGGGCTTCACTATCGACGCTGCCGTGACTGCCTATACGGTGATCGGTCCGGCCCAGGTTGCGGCCCGGTTCCTGACCGGGTTTGGTGAGCGCGCCATGAGCCTGAGAGGGATCGGGGTGGCGACCATGGCCCTGAGCGTCCTAGCCTTCATCCTCCTGCCCTTCGTCCCAGCCGGCTCCTGGCTGATCTTGGGCTTTGCTGCCTTCTACGGCGCAGCCAACGGAATGCTCACCATCGTGCGGGCTCTCCTCCCACCGGAACTGTTCGGCCGTGAGGATTACGGGACGATTCAGGGCATGATTGCCATGCCGGTCCGGATCGCCATGGCAGGCGCCCCCTTCGCTTTCGGCGCCCTCTGGGCGTGGCGGGGCAATTATGACGCCGTGCTGCTGCTGTGCCTAGGCATGGCCGTGTGCTCCCTGGTCGCTTTCATGCTAAACCTAGCCCTGGCAAGGGAGCCCTGACGTCCGCAAAAATTCGCTTGCTTTAGACGGCTAAAGAAATCATGTGCAGGACTTCGGGGTAACCGGGTTGCAGGAAAGACAAATTTCGTGACGACAGTGACTGATCTTCTGATTGTGGGCGGCGGCATCAACGGCGCAGGCATCGCGCGTGATGCGGTGGGCCGGGGCCTCTCGGTGGTGCTCTGCGAGCAGGGCGATCTGGCCGGCTACACCTCCTCCGCCTCCACGAAGCTGATCCATGGCGGCTTGCGCTATCTGGAATACTACGAATTCCGGCTGGTGCGCGAGGCCCTGTTCGAGCGCGAGCGCCTGCTGGAATCCGCCCCCCACATCATCTGGCCCCTGCGCTTCATCCTACCCCATGAAAAGGGCATCCGCCCAGCCTGGTTCGTGCGTCTCGGCCTGTTCCTTTACGACCACCTTGCCCCGCGCAAGAAACTGCCGGGCACCGAGACGATCCACCTGACGCGCCACCTTGCCGGCCAAGCCCTGAAGCCCGGCTTCGACACGGCCTTCGTCTACTCCGACTGCTGGGTCGAGGACAGCCGCATGGTTGCCCTCAACGCCCTCGACGCCTTCGAGAAAGGTGCCGACATCCGGGTCCGCACCAAGCTCGTCTCCGCCCGCCGCGACGGCGACATTTGGGTGGCCACCCTCCAGAACGTGGAGACGGGGCAGAGCGAGGAGGTTCGCGCCAAGGTTGTCGTCAATGCCGGCGGCCCCT
Organism: Microvirga sp. VF16; assembly: GCF_016864375.1. Lineage (GTDB taxonomy): Bacteria > Pseudomonadota > Alphaproteobacteria > Rhizobiales > Beijerinckiaceae > Microvirga. The sequence continues at coordinate 3,994,926 of NZ_CP069354.1, forward strand.
TCGTGGCCGACATACTGAACTCCAAGCTCGGTCTCAACACCACCAAGAACGTGCGTCTGGTGAAGGGCAGCCACATCGTGGTGCCCAAGCTCTTCGACACCAAGGAAGCCTTCATTCTCCAGAACACGGACAAGCGGATCGTCTTCGCGATCCCCTATCAGGAGAAGTTCACTCTCATCGGCACGACCGACATCCCGGTCGAGGCCGTGCCGGACAAGAAGGTGGAAATCAGCCAGGACGAGATCCAATACCTCTGCAACGTCGTGAACCACTTCTTCAAGAAGTCGGTGACGCCGGCGGACGTGGTCTGGACCTATTCCGGCGTGCGCCCGCTCTTCGACGACGGCTCCACCAACGCCTCCGCCGTCACTCGCGATTACGTGTTCGATATGGATGCGCCGCAGGATCAGGCGCCGGTTCTGTCGATTTTCGGCGGCAAGATCACCACCTTCCGCAAGCTCGCCGAGCATGCGCTCGACGAACTGAAGGCCTATTTCCCCACCATGAAGCCGTCCTGGACGGAAAAGGCCAAGATGCCGGGCGGCGACATGCCGGATGCGGATTTCGACCGCTTCTTCGCCACCGTGCGCCAGCGATGGCCCTTCCTGCCCGAACATCTCGCCCATCGCCTGGCACGCGCCTACGGCACGCGGATGGAAGAGCTCCTGGGCTCCGCCAAGTCGCTCGCCGATCTCGGTGAAGATTTCGGCGCCGGACTGACGGCAGCGGAGGTCGATTATCTGGTGCGCCGTGAATGGGCGCGCAGTGCTGAGGACATCCTCTGGCGGCGCTCCAAGCTCGGTCTGCACGTGCCGGCCGACGCCGCAGGCAAGATCGACGCGTACATTGCAAAGAACCGCGCGGCCGCCATAGCTGCACAGTAACAACATTTTCGGGGGAGGCCATGGCTCAGTATATCGGCGCCATCGATCAGGGCACGACCAGCTCGCGCTTCATCGTGTTCGACAAGGCAGGAGCCATCGTCTCCGTCGGCCAGAAGGAACACGAGCAGATCTATCCCAAGCCCGGTCATGTGGAACACGACCCGCTCGAGATCTGGCGCAACACGCAGGAGGTCATCCAGGACGCCCTGGCGAAGAAGGGCTTAAAGCCCCAGGACCTCGCCGCCATCGGCATCACCAACCAGCGCGAGACGACGCTGATCTGGGACCGACGCACCGGCAAGCCTCTCTACAATGCCCTCGTCTGGCAGGACACCCGCGTCGATTCCGTCGTCGAGGAATTCGCCAAGGATGGCGGCCATGACCGGTTGCGCGACAAGACCGGCCTGCCGCTGGCGAGCTACTTTTCGGGTCTGAAACTGCGTTGGCTCCTCGACAATGTCCCGGGCGCCCGGGACAAGGCTGCGGCCGGTGATGTGCTGTTCGGCAATATCGACACCTGGCTGGTCTGGAACCTGACAGGCGGTGCCAATGGTGGGTGCCACATCACTGACGTGACAAATGCCAGCCGCACGCAGCTCATGAATCTCCAGAGTCTCGATTGGGACGAGGAGATCCTGAGCCTGTTCGACATCCCGAAAGCCTGCCTGCCGCAGATCCGCTCGTCGAGCGAAGTCTATGGCGAGGCGACCGGCAGCCTCGCTGGCGTTCCCATCGCGGGCATTCTCGGCGATCAGCAGGCGGCGCTCGTGGGGCAGGCCTGCTTCCAGCAGGGCGAGGTGAAGAACACCTACGGCACTGGCTGCTTCATGCTGATGAACACCGGCGAGACCCCCTACCCTTCGAAATGCGGCCTGCTCACCACCGTGGGATACCGCTTCGGCCAGGGAAAGACCGTCTATGCCCTGGAAGGCTCGATCGCCATTGCCGGCGCGCTGGTACAGTGGCTGCGGGACAATCTCGGCCTCATCCGGAACAGCAGCGAAATCGAGACTCTCGCCCGCGGCGTTGACGACAATGGCGGCGTGACCATCGTGCCCGCGTTCTCGGGCCTCTATGCACCGCACTGGAACTCCCATGCTCGCGGCCTGATCGGCGGCCTGACGCGCTTCGCCAACAAAGGCCACATCGCCCGTGCCGCGATCGAGGCCACCGCCTTCCAGACCCGCGAAGTGCTGGATGCCATGACCAAGGATACCGGCATCGCCGTCAAGGAGCTGCGCACGGATGGCGGCATGGTCGTCAACGAGCTTCTGATGCAGTTCCAGGCCGATATCCTGAACGTCCCCGTGGTGCGTCCCAAGGTGATCGAGACCACCGCGCTCGGCGCCGCTTATGCCGCCGGGCTGGCAACGGGATTCTGGAGCGGAACCGACGAACTGGTGCGCAATTGGGCCGTCGACAAGCGCTGGGTTCCGGCCATGGAGGCATCCCGCCGCGAACGGCTGAACGCCGTCTGGGACAAGGCCATAGCCCACTCTCTCGATTGGGTGGACTGACCCCGTGAACGGGCGGCGGCAGGCATGCGCTACTGCCGCCCAATACTTACCCGGTCATGCCGCCAAGGCGGCGCGGATCTTGGAGGCGAAATCCGCCAGGACTTCCGGCTTTTCCATCTGACCCGTATGGGGCTTCAGCGCCACCCCTTCGAAGCGGGGAAGCACGTGGAAGTGGATGTGGAAGACCACCTGCCCGCCTGCGCTCTCATTGAACTGCTGGATCGTCAGGCCATCAGCCGACAGTGCGTTCTTCGTGGCCTTTCCCACAATCTGAACCGCCTTCACCAGTTCGGCCAGATCGTCCGGTGCGACATCCAGCAGATTGCGGGCCTTGATTTTCGGGATCACCAGCACGTGCCCGTCGCCGCGCGGCATGACGTCCATGAAGGCGAGAACCTGATCCGTTTCGTAGACCTTATGGCAGGGAAGCTCGCCGCGCAGAATCTTCGCGAACACGTTATTGTCGTCGTAGGTCATCCCGCCCTCTCCTCCTGAGCATCGTCCTGAGCGTCCCCGGAGGAACGCTTGCGCCAAGCCATTTATACTGATCGGAGCCGACAATCATCTCCTCCGGTCTCAGTGCCATCGTCGATGCCGAGTCCTCCCATGGAAGATCAGTGCTCGCCGTTGTGCAGCGCGGTCTTTTCAGGAGAAGAGGCTGAGCCTGGCATCCGACTTATTCGTAAATAGAGCCCGCCTTTCAACTTGGCCCCAGGCAAGTACCTTCTTGGTTCATATTCCCATGATCATGTTGTTGCCACGTTTATCGGGCTCAAACATTTGAGCTAAGCGTAACAATTCGTATTGGATGAATATTTTCATGAAATTTTTTGCAAAGGTTCCCTCTTCCTTACCGGAACCATCGAATCCGCGAGCGGTTAAGAATCACGAACACCATTCGATAAGGAGGCTTAAATGACGCCAGGTAGTTCGACCTCGAAGCGTGGCTTCGCGTCGATGGATTCTGACCGGCAGCGGGAGATTGCGAGCAAAGGCGGCAAGAGCGTTCCCGCCGAGAAGCGTTCCTTCTCTCAGGATCGTGAACTCGCCTCCGAAGCGGGCCGCAAAGGCGGTCAGGCCTCAGGCAGCACCCGCGGCAACCAGGAATAATTCATTTCCATTTCTTACGGTTTAGGGGCCGCCGAACGGCCCCTTTACTTTTGAGCGCGTCAGAAGCCTCTTGCGACAGGCTCAAGCCAGGGCAGCGGCCTTGCCGGCCCTTTTCTCCGACAGGGAGAGAGCAGTTGCGGCCAGCATGATTCCCATGCCGAGACCTTCAGCCCACCCGAACGGCTCGGCCGCATAAATGCCCCCGACGGCGACGGCGATGACCGGGCTGACGAAGGAATACAGCCCGGCCCGAAAGGCGCCCCAGTCGCGCACGAGCCCGAGATAGATCCAGAAGGCGATCAGCGAGCCTCCCAGCACCAGAATACCGAGACCGAAAAGAGCTCTCGGCTCGGAAAGGGCCGCGAAATACGCCGGATCGTATCCTTCGATGAGGAGGGAAACGGGAACGAGCGCCATCCCATCGATGAGACTTTGCCAGAAGGCCAGCACCAGAGGCGGCATGGACAGGGTCAGCGGCCGGCTGATCACGGAGCCCCAGGCATAGGAAACGGTCCCAATGGCAACGGCGACAAGGCCAAAGGCTGCCATGGTGCCAGTTTGAGCTGCACCTGTTCGACCGGAAAACAGGAGCATGAGCCCCAGGACTCCCAGCCCAATGGCACCCACGCGTCGTTTCGTGATGCGCTCCTGGCCGTAGAGGGCCCCGATGATGATGAGGAAGATCGGCATCAACGACAGATTCACGATCGCTGATAGACCGCTGGGAGCCATTGCGACACCCCAGAACAGGAAACTGTAGCAACCCGTGGTGATTAGGAGCGAGGCGGCAACAACGCGGCCGAACTGGTTGGAATACAGGGGCAGGCTCTGGGCCTTTGCGATCAGGAAGAAGCCAAGTCCAGCGAGCAGGAAACGGGCCGCAGCGAGAAAGATCGGCGGCACGACCTCGGAGGCCACCTTCATCGGCAACCACGTCAGCCCCCAGATGAGCGCCATCAGGGCAAAGGCTGCGATGCGACTCACGCTGGGGACCCGATTACGATCATTCCATCGTCCGAACGAATGATTTCCGACAGGCGGTATCGTGGCAGCGGTAGGTCGGGTTGAACAGACGGATGTCGGGGCTTTTCACAGCGCCCGTCCAGGAAAGGACCTGGGGCTGAGATCCATAAAGGGGATTCACAGGGGCGTCGCGTTGTGACTCAGCCTCTCCGTAGATTGGGGAGGTTTGTGGCGTCGGAGTTCTGGTTAAGCGACGAGCAATGGGCGCGCCTCGCGCCGCTGCTGCCGAACAAGCCGCGTGACCTGACGCTGCTATACGCCCGCCTCCGCAAGTGGTCTCCGATAGCGCAGCTGTAGAGCTCTCGACTGTTAATCGAGCGCCGTTGGTTCGAATCCAACTCGGGAGCCAGCCTTCATCGGCCGGCACATTGATTGTTTAAAGCGGATTTCGCTCCTCCGGCGTGTCATGCCGGCGGATAGGGCCGCGAGGGCGGTGTCGCCAGCGTGAGCAGATTGCCGTCAGGATCACGCACCTGCGCCAGCGTCGAGTAGTCGCCCGCAATATCATCTCCAAGCACGATCCCCAGGCCCTCCAGCCTACGGCGCTCGGCCGCGACATCGTCGACGATCAAGAACATCACGCCCCTGCCGGCGATCTCGTCGTCGGTTGAAAGCGCTAGCCCACCCTGATCGAAGACCTCCCACTGCACCATCGTGTCCATCGGCCGATAGTCAGGTCCGCGACCGAGCAGCTTCGTATACCAGCCTTCGGCCGCCGCAAGGTCTGCGGTCAGCAATACGGTGTAGATCTTCTGCACGTTCATGTGCTCTCCTCCGGGCAGGTTCGGTGCGAAGGCCTGCTCGACCAGAAAGGTTGCCATGATATCGAAGCGGGCAGCCGCCCGGTTTCAGTCATTGAGAAACTCCCCGATAAGCCGCAGCGTCGCATCGTGCATGCTGACCGCGCTTACGACAGCGACCGCATCCGCACCCTGATCAAGAGCCAGAGCGCCGTCCCAAACATTCCGCTCAAAGCGAGCCGGCGCTGGAAAAGCTGCTTCAGCCGCATGCTCTCAGGAGACACAACGCGATCGAGCGTATATCTGCCACCTGAAAGACTGCCGGCGGCTTGCTACTCGGTATGACCGGCCCGCCGCTGTCTACCTTGGCAGCGTACATCTCGCCGCCGTCCTGTAGCGGTTATGAGCACCCTAGTTTCGGAAGTTGAATTCGGCCTTGCCCGAAGCAGCCTCGATGAGGATCTCTTCGGACGGTCCATCGCCCATAAGAGCCCTGAACTCGGTCAGGCCCGGGGGCTCGAACACGATGGCGCCGAGATCCATCTGGCGGATGAGGTCGCCCGCAAGAGCCACCATGAAATCCAGCGACACGATATCCAGAAATGCCGCCGCCTCGATTGCTACGTCCGATGCGGGATTGCGTGCGGAACTGAGCAGGGTCAGCAGGCAGTATTCATCCAGGCTCCCATGGCGAGATCCGATGGGACGGTGCGAGAACGGCCTCCCCCGTTGCCGGGTCAGAGCGAATGCCAGCAGAAGCGCATCGGAAACGATCCCCTTGGCCGTTTCTGGCTTGGTATAGGTCGCAAGCGCCTGTTCAGGCCCATCGAGCAGGGAAAGATCGTATTGATCGTCAAGACTGCTGAGCGACCGGAACACGTCGATGACCGGCACCGTACTCGGATGGAGCAGAAATGCGACGGATCCAGGTGCTGACGAATAGGACGACACTTCAACCATCAATGGGCGAACCTTAGATACGCGGCACGGTTCCCGTCGGCACCACATGAGGCAGCGCCGGGACGAGGAGATGCCGCCTCAACAACAGAGGACAGGTCACCTCGTCCTGAGAGCAAACGGGAATGATGCCACTGAGCATCGAGGCCACAGACGGCCTGTCTCTTGGAGGAGAACTCGAAGTGAGCCGGGAAAACTCGTCCGGGAGCTCCTCCTGGCACAGCACCGCGTCCAGTTCGTTCGTGGCGGTCATTGGTCGTTCCCTCTCATCGCTCTTGAAACGGCAACGTATGCGCCAATCCTCGGTTCCGTGCGGCAAGACGTCTTGCCCGATTGGATCGAACCGAACGGACTCGGGAAATCTTCTTTCGGGTTTTCGGAAGCAGCTCCTTGGGATCACGTTCCGATCTCAACCGCTTAGAGCATCGGACCCAAAAGTGGGGTCCACTTTTGGGTCCGATGCCTTGGAGGGCCAGCGCACCGCAAACAGAAACGGCGCCCGGGTGTGCCCCGGACGCCGCTTACCGACAGAACCGCGTTCCGATTACTGCTTCGGAACAGTCGTCGTCCCGGTTGTACCAGTGGTCGAGCGGTTGGCGTCGTCGTCATCATCGAACGCCGGAGCAGCCTGCAGCTCGGCCTTCGTCATACGGAGAACGACCCGCTCGGGCTCGTTCGGGTTGCTCGAGGACGTGTTCGCCGCCGTGTTGGACGAGCCAGGAGCAGTCGTCGTAGCCGTCGAGCCGGTCGTGTTGACGTTTTTGCTGCTATCCAGGGCCTGTGCCTGCTGGGCGCTCATGAACTCAAGCGACTTGAACGGAACGGCCACATCCTTCTCGCCGATTCCGAGGAAACCACCCACGCCCACGACAGCCGCCATGACCTGACCATTGCGATCCAGGATGACGTCATTGATGTCGCCGATGGACTCGTTGTTGGCACTGACCACACGGGTGCCAATCAGATCGGAGGCCATGATCTGGTTGGCGTCCATCTTGGTCATGAACTGGCCGGACATGGCGCTGCTCTGACCCGTGGTCGAAGACGGACTCGTGGTAGATGCGCCAGGCTGCATGGCTGGCGAGCCCGTGGTGGTCGAGCCGGAACCCGTTGCAGCCGGACGGTCGGTCGAACCTGAAGGGGCCGAGGTCTGTGCGAAGGCGGGTGCAGCCGCGAAGGCCGTCACGACAAGGCAAGCTGCCATATGCTTCTTCAGCATCGTTTTTTCTCCTGAGGATCCATTAAATCGCGTTGGCACCGAAGTGCGCGGGAGTGTAACGCGCGGCACCAGCAACCGTTCCGAATAACGCCTTAATCAAGACAATGTTATCTGGCTTTATATTTCCATATTAAACATGAATACTTGTTAATATTCAGAGACAACACATTTCCATTGCCACTCATCAAGCGACAAGCAGCTCAGATATACCGATAACGGCAACCAACTCTTAGACGATTGGTTCCAATGAAAAGCAGGTGGATGCCACGACCTGACTGACGTGCGATCACTAGAGCATCGTTAGGGCGGACCCGGAGGGCCGCGTCAGCGAAAAACGGATCCACTTTTCACTGGCGTGGCCCTCCGGGTCCGCACGATGCGCTAGGCTCAATCACGGCGAGAACAGGACGCCATCCGACAGCGAGGCTGCGACGACATTCGCTCTCGGTGCGATTATTGCGGCTCTGATCGCCTTCAGGAAAGGGATTGCTCCAGTAGCGCGAGGCAGAGGCTCGGCATCCGATGAGCGTTGCCTTTCACTAACGGACTGACATCGCCCACACAGCCGACCGGATTGCGGGCTTTCGGCTTCTGTTCCCGCGGAGCCTCGATGCCTTCCTGACGGCGGGCGGGATGTTGGGCGACAGGGTTGTCCGTCTCGTCCTTGAGAGTGACGACGGGCAGATCCGTGTCTCGCGCGAAGATCGTGATCCCGGTGCGTGGATCCGACTTGTAAAGCACCTTTCCATCATGGTCGCGCAGGACCACGGCAGCATTGGTGACTCCGATCAGTTCTACGATCGACACCGCTGCCGGCTTGCTGGCCGGGACCGGCGCAGCAAGCCGGTCACCCTTGACCGATCCGGCGGCCGCGAGAGCCAGAGCTTCGGACTGCATCAGGGGCGGCATATTGAAGGACGCGGGGGCGAAACTTCCGGCCACGAAGAAAGCCCCAGCCAGTCCGACCAAAGCTACGGGTGTGCGGAACATTCCCCTCTCCTGCTATCCACCTCAGCAATTCGAGAAAATAACGCGACCATATCTTTGATGTTCCTGCCTGCTTCCGTAGGAGTGACGAATAAAAAGGGACATAAAAAAGCTGGGAACCTTTGTTTTCGATAGGGCGTTCTTAAAGCACCGGCCTCCTGGTCCTCCCCGCATTCCCCTTGTGCATTGGCCGGCACCTTAGACGGGCTCATGAGCCCGTCTTTTTTTGCCCTGAATACATCATCATAAAAGAAAAGCCCGGCCAGAGGCCGGGCGATTACTTGGTAACCCCTGTCGCTTTGGGATCAGGCCGTGGCAGCACGCGCCTCGCGACGCCGGGCGCTCTGCTGGAAGAACAGGGCCTGACTGATAACGGCCGAAACATTCGCCGGCTGGAAGGGCTTGGCGATCAGGAAGGCCGGCTCAGGCCGCTCACCGGTGAGGAAGCGCTCAGGGTAAGCCGTGATGAAGATCACCGGTACCTCGAAGGCCTTGAGGAGATCGTTGACGGCGTCGAGACCAGAGCTGCCATCCGCGAGCTGGATATCGGCAAGAATCAGACCCGGCTGCTTCGCCGTGGCCAGCTTCACGGCCTCTGTCCTGGTGCGGGCGACGCCCGTCACGTTGTGGCCGAGGCCTTCAACCAGAGCCTCGAGATCCATGGCGATCAGAGGCTCATCCTCGATGATGAGAATATCGGTGGCCATGTCGGCCGCCAGTTCCCGGCCCGCTTCGTCGACGAGTTCGCGAACGGTCTTCGTATCGACGTCGAGGATCTGGCCGACCTCTTCCTCTCCAAAACCTTCAAGGCAGGACAGGAGGAAGGCCTGGCGGGGCAGCGGGGTGATCTGTCCGAGACGGACTTCCGCTGGCAGATCGCGCTGGATCTGCTCGCTGCGGCCATTCACTGACAGGGAATTCCAGATTCGGGTGAAGACCTGGAAGAGCTCGACCTTTACGTTTCCGGAAGGGCCGATGGTCTCAGGCTCGCTGACGAGGGTTTCCAAGGTGGCGGCCACATAGGCGTCTCCAGCCATCTGGCTGCCTGTGAGAGCGCGTGCGTAGCGGCGAAGATACGGTAAATGCTGGACGACAAGCTGCGCTGTCGACATTCGCTTCCCCTTAACTGTGCTTTTGACTCGTTGTACCGACGGACCATTCAACGTGGCAAAGCTGCAAAAGTTCCATGAATGGAACCGGGTGCCGCAACCAGCGTTATTGCTCGAAAACCAATATATGGATATTGCCAAGGTTGGCTATCCCTCTGAAAGATAATGGGATGGCAAGGGGACGACGATGACGGTTGATAAGGGGAACAAGCTTGCTCGGACCATTCTGGACACGTCCGTGAGCAATAAGCTTGCAACCGATCCTAAGCTCGACAGCGGCAGCCAAAAGCGCATCGGCGACCAACTGCGCGCCATGTACGACGAGCTCATGCAGCAACCTGTCCCTGACCGTTTCAAGGAACTGCTTGACCAGCTGGACAAGAAGAACGGAGGAAAGGGGGGGTCTCAATGACCCCAGAACCCGAACCGGAGTTACGAGATGCCCTTCTCGCGGCGGTCCCCAGCCTTCGCGCCTTCGCTATCTCGCTCTCGGGTCAGGTCGACAGGGCCGACGATCTCGTCCAGGACACCCTCTTAAGAGCTCTGGCCAATCTGCATCGGTTCGAACCGGGAACGAACCTGAATGCCTGGCTTTTCACCATCCTGCGCAATCTCTTCCATTCCGAATATCGCAAGCGCCGCCGTGAGGTCGAGGATCCGGACGGGTCCTATGCCGGACGCCTGAAGGTGCAGCCCGAACAGGGCTCACACCTGGATTTCGAGGATTTCCGGAGCGCTCTCTCCAAGCTTCCACCGGACCAAAGGGAAGCACTGCTTCTGGTCGGCGCCTCGGGCTTTTCCTACGAGGAAGCTGCGCATATCTGCGGCTGCGCGGTCGGCACCATCAAGAGCCGCGTGAACCGGGCGCGGTTTCGTCTCGCCTCGCTGTTGAATGTCGACGACATCGAGGACCTCGGCCCCGACAGCATGACACGAGCTGCCCTGCAGGGCTGACCTCGCACGCCCTGTCCATGTCAGCAGCACAAACGAAAACGCCGCCCTTTCGGAGCGGCGTTTGCGAATAAGGATGCGTCTGCCATCACATGGGGCTTCGTCCACGCAGCAGGCCGATGACGGCCGAGATGGCGAAGAGAACGATCGCGACGAAGAAGATCAGCTTGGCGATCTCGACAGCGGTACCGGCGATACCACCGAAGCCGAACAGAGCGGCGACCAGAGCGATAATGAGAAAAGTGACTGCCCAACCGAGCATGGTGTTACCTCGCTAAAGTACAATCGACTTCAAGCCGACGATGCTCAAACAACGCCAAGCGCGACTGTAGGGTTCCATTGCGCGAAGCATGATCGTCGGCGTTCATCAATCATTCAAAAGTAGTTTGGCAGGCTTTTATTCGCATGGAACTCGTCTTCAACCCATACGTTTTCCAGATCACTTGGGAGAGATGGTCAATGACTCGTTCAGTTGCCCTTCGTGCATTTTGTATCTTTGCCGTTGTTACTGCTCTTTCAGCCATCACTGGTGCGGTTTCTCAGGTCGAAATTGCAGAAGTACTCTTCCTGATCGGCGGCTCGCTTTCAGCCATCATGCTTTTCTTCGCCTTGACGACACCTGCGCATGGCCTCGTTCCGGTGCGTGTCCGTCGCAGACACTGATGTCATAACGGCAATCGTAAAGCGGGCGGCCCGTCAGGCCGCCCTTTTTGTTATTCAAGCCTCTGTCGGATCGCCACCATTCGGATGCAGAACCGAACCGGTGATGTAAGAGGAATCCTCGCAAGCCAGGAACAGGAAGGACGGCGCCACCTCGTTCGGTTGTCCGGGACGCTCCATGGGCGTGTTGGCCCCGAACTGCTTCACCTTCTCGGCCGGAAAGGTCGATGGAATGAGCGGCGTCCAGATCGGACCGGGTGCGACGCCATTGACGCGGATTCCCTCGCTCGCAAGCTTCTGCGCCAGCGAGCGCGTGAAGGCCACGATGGCACCTTTGGTGGCGCTGTAGTCGAGAAGATCTCCACTACCGCGATAAGCCGTCACCGAGGCCGTGTTGACGATCGCAGCTCCCTTCTTGAGGTGCGGCTTGGCGGCCTGCACCATGTAGAAATAGCCGAAGATGTTGGTGCGGAAGGTGCGGTCGATCTGATCCGGCGTAATCTCGCCGATGTCCTTCTTCGGATGCTGCTCGGCCGCGTTGTTGACGAGCACGTCGAGCTTGCCGAAACGCTTGATGACCTGATCGACGGCAGAGCGGCAGAAATCCGGATCGCCGACATCGCCGGCGATGGTCAGGCATGTGCGCCCCTCCCGCTCGATGAGCCGCTTCGTCTCCTGCGCATCCTCGCACTCGTTCAGATACAGGATGGCGAGATCGGCGCCTTCGCGGGCGAAGAGAACGGCTGTCGCCCGCCCGATACCGCTGTCGCCGCCGGTGATGAGGGCAACCTTCCCTTTCAATCGCCCGCTGCCGGGATAGCGGGGCTCGTAGTCGGGACGCGGATTCATCTCGGTCTCATGACCGGGCTGCTGATCCTGGACCTGAGGCGGCAAGGTCTGTTTCTGTTCGGAGCTCATGGCATCTCCCATGCAGGAAAAGGATGCGGAGCTTCGAACGGCCGGGATCGAGAAAGGCCATGCAAGACGAAGCCCGCGTTGAGGCTCAACGCGGGCTCCAAAGGCGTGTTCCTGGAAAAGGACCGTACCTATTCCGCTGCGTGCGGACGCTCGGCCGGCGCAGGCGCCATCCGCAGGATGTGGTAGAGGATGATCGCGCCGAAGGTGGCCGTGCCGATGCCGTCGAGCGTGAAGCCCGCAACGTTCAGCTTGAAGTTGCCGGCCCCGAGGACAAGGGCCACCGCCACGGTGATGAGATTGCGCGGGTTCGAGAAATCGACCCGGTTCTCCACCCAGATCCGGCCCGCGGTCGCGGCGATCAGGCCGAACACCACGATGGACAACCCGCCGAGCACCGGCCCCGGAATGGTGCCGATGAAGGCTCCGAACTTGGGCGACAGGCCGAGAAGCAGCGCGAAGCCGGCCGCGATGACGAAGACCAGCGTCGAGTAGATGCGGGTCACGGCCATCACGCCCATGTTCTCGGCGTAAGTGGTCATGCCCGTACCGCCGGCAGAGCCGGACAGCATAGTGGCAAGACCGTCGCCCATGAAGGCGCGGCCGAGATAGGGATCGAGGTTGCGGCCGGTCATAGCGCCGATGGCCTTGATGTGCCCGAGGTTCTCCGCCACCAGGATGATCGCCACAGGAGCGATCAGGCTGATCGCCCGCGCATCGAAGACCGGGCTCTGGAAGGTCGGAAGACCGAACCAGGCGGCCTGACTGATCTTGGTGAAGTCGATCGGCTGCCCGAGCCCTAAGATGTTGGCGCAGATGTAGTAGATCAGGTAGCCGGCGGCACCGCCGATCAGCACCGGCAGGCGGCGCGCCGTGCCCGGCGCATAGACGGCGACGAGGCCCACCGCCACGACGGTGGCGAGCGCGATCCAGCGCGCGAAATCGTTGCCGGCCGCATTATCGGGCGTGACCCCGGAGGCGCTGTTGATGGCAATCGGCGCCAGCACGAGGCCGATGGCGGCCACGATGGCGCCCGTCACCACCGGCGGCATCAGCCGCTCGATCCAGCGGTGTCCCGCCATCTGCACCACGACGCCGATCAGGAAATAGAGCGCACCCGCCGCGATGATGCCGCCGAGCGCCAGGGAAATGTTCGGATTGGGGCTGCCCACGCTCGCGCCCGTGGCGACGAGAACGGGTCCGATGAAGGCGAAGCTCGAGCCGAGATAGCTCGGCACCCGGCCGCCGACCACGAAGAAGAAGATGATGGTGGCAAGACCCGAGAACAGGATCGAGACGTTGGGGTCGAAACCCATCAGGATCGGCGCCAGCACGGTTGCGCCGAACATGGCCACCACGTGCTGCAGGCCCACGATCACCATCTGGCCGGTCGGCAGCCGTTCGTCCGGCATGATGACGCCTTCGGTCTTCAGGCTCCATCGTGGCAAGAAACTGTCGGTCATGATTACACCCCCAAAATGACCCTGGTTATGGTTCCTGGGGCTGCACCGTAGACTCGCTATCGGTGGAATGGCTAGGTGGGATAAGGACTTATTAACCGCCGTAAGGGCCCGGATTCTGGACAAGTGCCCGTTGGGCGCTCACATCATGGGCGACGTGATGAACGAGGGTGACGATGCGCAAGGACCATGATGTGCCGGTCGGCACGGTACATAGCCTCTGGCTCGACAGCCAAAGCCTCAAGGGCAACCTTCTCGGGGACCCGTCCCGCCGCCGGATCGATGTCTATGTACCGGCGGGCCATGACGGCCGGAACCTGCCCCTCCTCGTCGATCTCGTCGGTTACACGGCGGGCGGGCCGGCCCATACCAACTGGAAGAACTACAGCGAGAACGTGCCGGAGCGCCTCGACCGCCTGATCGGCACGGGCGCCATGCCGCCGGTCGTCGTGGCCTTTCCCGATTGCTTCACGCGCCTTGGCGGCAACCAATATGTGGACAGCGCGGCCATGGGGCTTTGGGAGACCTTCCTGATCCGGGAGATGCTGCCCTTCGTCGAGGAGCGCTTCGGTTGCGGCGGAGACGGGCGCCGGGGCGTGTTCGGCAAGAGCTCGGGCGGCTTCGGAGCCATGGTCCATGCCCTGCGCCACGGCGGCTCGGTCTGGTCGGCGGCGGCCTCCCATTCCGGCGATGTGGGTTTCGAGTATCTCTATCACCTCGGCGAATTCGCCGGCGCGCTGCGCCACCTCGTCGACCACAACATGTCCATCGAGGCTTTCTTACGCAAATTCGAGGCCGGTCCGAAGGCCAAGGATAAGGACTGGCATACGTTGATGCTGCTCGCCCAGGCCGCGAGCTTCGATCCCGATCCGAGCCAGTTCTACGGCATCCGCCTGCCGGTCGATCTTGAGACCTGCGAGATCATCGAGGAGCGCTGGGACAACTGGCTGCGCTGGGATCCTTTGCGCATGGTCGATCAGGCCGAGTATCAGGCGAATCTGCGCAAGCTGAAGACCTTCTTCATCGATTGCGGAGACATCGACCAATACAACATGGTCTATGGCTCGCGGATCATGCACCGGAAGCTCGAAGCTGCCGGGATTGCGCATACTTACGAGGAATTCCACGACGACCATTCTTCGGTCGATTACCGCATGGACATCAGCCTGCCGCTTCTGGCGAAGGCGCTCACTTAAGAGGTTGGATCACGCCCCGCCGGGCTCGTCCTCGGTCGGCAATTCGCAGTGATTATGGATATGGGTCGCGGCGAGCGCCGCGTGCCCCATCCCGACCACGATCTGGTCGAGACCGCGGACGATGTCGCCCGCGGCATAAAGGCCTTTGACACTCGTCTGGCAATGGCGGTCGACAATGAGAGCGCCCGACTTGTCATGCTCGGCGCCGAGCGAGATCGCGAGATCCGATCGGTACTTGAGCCCAAGCGCCGAATAGAGCACGTCGAAGCGGTGCTCCTTGCCGCCCATATGCACGGCGGAGATCCGGTCGTCTTCCATGTCGAGGGATTCGACCGGCGTTTCCACGATCTTGATGTCGTGCTCCTCGAGCCTGCCCCGCTGCTCCGGATTCAGCTCCAGAGGCTGCCCCAGGGTAAGCAGGGTCACATCACGGGAATAGGTGCGGGCGATGAAAACCGCCTCCCCTATCCCGTGCGAACCATAGGCGATGACGGCGATCTTCCGATCCCGCGATTCATAACCGTCGCAGATCGGGCAATACCGAACGAGGCCACGCTGCACCGCATTGGGCAAGTCGGGTAGATCGGGCTCGATATCGACGGAGCCGGTGGCGAGCACCACGCGCTTGGCCGCGATCTGGCATGTGCTGCCATCATTGCCTTCCACGACCCCGATGAAACGGTCCGGCTGCTTGCGCAGGCCGGTGACCTGCCCCGTCCGGATCGGAGCGCCGTATTGCTCGAGGCTGGCCCGGGCGCGGGCCAGAATGTCCTCGCCCGAAATACCCTCGGCAAAGACGGGAATGTTGTGACTGGTCGGAATCCACGCCGCCCGCGGCGTGCCGCCGTCCACCACCGCGAACCGGCGCTTGAAACGGGCCAGGTACAGTCCCGTCGTCAGCCCTGCCGGCCCTCCGCCAACGATCAGGCAATCCAGAATGTCCCCGTTCGACCCCATGCCCGCATGATCTCCCCGCTGGCCTCACAGGAGGCACAACACATGAGGGCGGGAAAAGGTCATGCACCTTTGCCGCGTTCTGTCTGATCAGGCAAGCTGATGGTGTCAGCGGGTCGGCTGCAAGCGGTGCCACCGCGTTGGGTTCGTTCTGCCAAAACCTGATCGCCAGACGCTTCTGCAAGCCCCTTGGTATCCGTCCAAGAGGGGATCAGCGAGTTTTGATGACATCGCACTTGACGTAACGTAAGTAACGATATAATATTATTGTCGATATGGAGGAGGCCGCCCATGCTTGGTGATCATGATCCTGCCAATGCCTGCTCGGCCAACCTCTCTTACGCCATCGCCTCGGCTCGCGCGGTTGTTATGGCCTTGATCGCGCGGGACCGCGATGCGGCCGAAGAAGCCGCTCTGCGCACCTGCCGCGACTGTGATCTTCTGATCCGCCTCATTCGCGATCTTGCAGCGGTGCTGACGACGAATGACCTCAACCAGCTGACGTGCACTCAGGCAGAACTTGTATGGTTGGCCCGGCGCGCAGAGTACGTGCTGACCTTTGTGGGTGTGCCAACACAGAAAGACCCGTCACCGCGTGTCCCTTGTGCACAACGCGACACCGACAGGACACCCGTCTTCCGGCAACAAGCCCCTGCTGCCTCCGCTCTCACCGTCGCCGCGACCGGTCTGCGGGTTCGGCTCATTCCGATCGATGGCGGTGAAGCAGCCGCCTCGTCCCACGGCGATCGAGACCATGATCAGCATGGGCTTGAAGTGGACGCGAATCCCAAGCCCCTCAAACGATGACGGCTATGCGACATGCCCCTTGTTGCACCAAACGATGTGGGAACGACACGGCGGCGCAAGCTCACGCCGCGCCAGCGACTGGCGATTTGGGAACGTGCCCGCGGCATCTGCGTCCTGTGTGAGCAACCGATCGATGGTGTTCGGGAGCGTTGGATCATCGAACACATTCGCGCGCTCGAGCTCGGAGGCCTGGATGAACCGGACAACATGGGACCGGCGCATGAAACCTGTGGGCTGCGCAAGACACAGGATGACCATCGCCGCGCCGCCAAAGCCAAGAAGCAGAAGATCCAGCATCTCGGTGCTGCGCAATCCAAACGTCCGATGCCCTGTGGCCGGCAAAGCCGCTGGAAGAAAAGACTTGATGGCACCATCGTGCCGCGCCAGTAGCGCGTCGTCTTCGTCTTCAGGCCAGCTGGAGGCTGAGCCAACGTGTGCAGCCGGCTCGTGCCGGCAATGACCGAGGCCTATCTCTTGGCCCAGTTTTCGAGTGTGAGGCCGCCAACCCGCTGAAACTCTTTCTCATTGTTTGTCACGAGAGTTAAGTTCAGGCTCATGGCATGGGCTGCGATCCAAAGATCATTGTTGCCAATCAAGGCACCGCGCGCCGACAGATCAGACCGAATCAGTCCATAGGTGTCTGCCACATCCGTCGCCATGGGGACCACGGGAATGAGCTCTGTGAGCTCGTCCAAGATCATCATCGCTTTGTCGGAGTCCTGGCTTTTGCGGGCCCCGTAGACCAGCTCACCATAGGTGATGACGGAGATCACCGTCGAGCCGGGGTTCAAGGCCTTGAACCGATCCAGCACGGATGGTGGGCGTTCCCGGCGAATGTAGATGCAGATATTGGTATCGAGGAGATATCGGGGTTCGGGCATTACAGGCCCTTACGCTCCTGAGGGGGAGCATCGTCGCGCTCGACTTCCGGAAGATCACACAGCAATTCGAAGGCGCGTGCCAGGCTTCTGGGCTTCTCGCGCAGGACGATCTCGTCGCCGCGGCGGAAAATCTCGACCTCGTCGCTCGTGAGGCGAAATTGTTTGGGCAGCCGAACGGCTTGGCTGTTGCCAGACCGGAAAACCTTAGCGAATGCCATGCGCACTCTCCGTATATACACGATAGTATATACGCACGGAGGTCATCAGGACAAGACTTGGTCTGCGCCGGTCACGTCACTCTGAGCTGTGATTGCCCTTGAGAGCTTGCAGGGCGGTGTCGAGGGCTTTGATCGCTGTCCGTCGGCGGGACAGTGCTCGGCGCTCGTAGCGGTCGATCCTGGCCAGCAGGCTGCTGAGAGTCCTGTATGTTTGGATTCCTCGCTCATCGGGCAAACTCCGTCCTGGGGGGCTCGTCCACTCCGCCGCCTGCTGATTCCAGGCTTTTACGCGCGCTTGCCGAATGCGCACGAGATCGAGTTCGGCCTCGGCGATCTGCCGGGCATAGATCCAGATCAGAGAGTTGGGGTCCTGATCCCCGACAAAGCTCCGGGCGAGGCTCGCGATGTGCCAGGCGATGGCGTTGTCGAGGGCCACCGGAGCGGCCAGGCCGTGTTTCAGGGCATTGCGGGCCGAGCGGGCCTTGCCCTCCTTTGACCGTGGACCACTGCTCTTTTGCGCGTTGGCGCGATTGGAGGCCCTCTGCTGTGGGGAGGTCATTGGGGCAGCTCCGGATCTGGAGCAGCGGGCCCCGCCAACGTTCTATCCTGAAGGGCGCTGGCGGTCCTCTGGAGCCGGGCGGCGAAGTCATCCTTGAGGCGATTGACGTCGCGCAGGAGCAGCACCATCCGGCCCTCGGCCGAGGCAATCAGGCTCTCGAGCTTCATCACATCGGGGAGCGACATCACCATGGATTGAGTGGTGACATCATCAGGCTTGATACCGAAATTCGTCAGGGTTTGGCACGCCGCCGACCGCTCGGCCTCATTGCCGAACTGCAGATTGTGGGCAACGCGCCGCACCTGACCCTCTTGTTCATACGCTTGGAGCGTGTCAGGGCGACCAACAACAAGGGGCGTCAAAAGCGTCTCGACCGCATCGATCCGGGCAAGGTTGATGATGTTGGTCTTCAGGCGACGGTACCGGTGGATCTCCCAGGCCAGGTCGGTGAGGTGCTTCACGTGCAGCCACTGCAAGGTCGTGATTGGCATGATCTCTTCGAGGATTGCCGAGAAGAGAGCATCATAGTCCGCCGCCGACTCACCCCAAACCAGGGCGCGCTGCTGGAGGATCGACACAACGCCGGCCGGTGGCCGGTTGCCATCAAAGGCGTGGTTCTGCTCGGCGGGTTGCTTGGGTGTGGGTTTGTTCTTACTCATAGCCCTGATTATGCAGGCTGTGCGGTAAACGCGGCCTATATGCCGGGGGTGCGACCCGGTGGCCTGGGGCATCCGTGCTGATCCTGCACAAGATGGACCAACGAGCCTCGCGCTTCGGGACCAGGAGAACCCTAAGCTGGTTGTCTTGCTTCCTTTGGCCATCGAACGGGGCGACGATCGGTGCCGGAGGCGGGATGCTTGGGATGGCGCAAGCGAACACCAATCCCCGTTCTTCACGCTCATGATCGTCGGAATGCCAGCGTCTTCCAGAGTCTGGAACTGGATGTCAACCATGTCCTGCAGCCCTGATCATGCACAGTTTGCGGCCCCTGTTGGTATCGGGCCATTCCCCTCCAAGCTCGGTGGACGAGGCAAGAATCCTCATCCCTGCAGCAGGAGGGCTTTTCCGACCTGCCGTGATCAATCTCACCTACCGAGGAAGTCTGCCCACCAGAGAGAAGCTGTGAAGAAGCGTCTGGGTGAATCGTGGCCTCGACAGGCCTGCAGTTCCCGTCGACCCCAAGCGCGTCAGAAATCGCAATCCTCATCGCCTCATGTGAGGTGTTGCGCGGTGAATGCGAGCGGCTGTTCCAGGATCGTCGATCTTCTCGACGGAGAACGTCACGGATGACGCGACCATCGCTATTCGCGATCGCAGACCAGCTCCTGAAGGACAATGGCATGGCGTTCGTCGAGGTTGAGGATGTGGGGACAACGCCCCGTGGGAAGCTGCCCCCTACCGGCGGCTGAGGATGTGGGAGAGGACACGCGGCCGGTGTGTGGTGCGCACCAGCAGATCGATGGCGTGCGCGACCGCTGGATTGCCGAGCATATTCGGGCCCTGGAACTCGGAGGCGCTGACAATCTTGACAGCAGGGGACCGGCCCATGAGGCCCGCGCTTTGATAAAGAGCAGCGATAATCATCGCGGGGCGACCCGGGTCAAGCGGCAGAAGATCCGGCATATCAGCGCCCAACGGTCAACGAGGCCGCTGCCATGTGGCAAGCGTAGTCCATGGAAGCGGAAGATCTCCGGCCAGATCATTGCTAAACAACCTAAATATAATGAGCAATCAGTCATATCAGCGACCAGCATGAGACATGCCCTGTTCGCTTGTTTGGAAACTGGCCAGCCCCATGAGGTGGTCACGGATGAATGTTAATGGATGATTGACATTCTTCTTCTGATCCTCATCGCCCAATGCACTGGCTCGCTCCTCTTCCATGGCTTTTCAGGGCAGCTTGTGCGGGCGACTGGAGCTGTCCTGGCAGTCCTCGGTCTGCGTTTGCGTCACTTACGGCTAGTTTCGATGCTCCCGCCGGAAGGTTTGGCCAATGCGCCTGCGGGCGCGGCCGAGCGGGCAATCTTGATCCGGATAGCAGGGGTGCGGGCACAGGGATGAATGGAGAGCGCCACGTCGTCCTGCGGCGAAAAGATGGCCGCCGCATGCCAGCGAAGCGCCAAGCGTAGTCCTCAATCGCCCAACGCACCCGACCCCAACAACATTCCGCAACCGAACACCTAAGCATTGCCGTTGGGCGGCAAGTCTTGTAGCCCGGCGTCATCCAATGGTTCCTACAGGGACCGAAGGCACTCGATCGTCTCGGCGGCCTCGATGAAGAGTACCTGAACTTAGTTGGGAGGTACATCTCCCTCGTATTCTAAGGCGGACTTGAGTCAGCCCACAATATCAAGTCCGGACATGCACCTTCCCTATTAGGTTCACTTGGATTAGCGCGAGACGATAAGGAGTTCCGCCGGCAGAAGCCAGCGGACAGAAATCGATGAAACCCTCTCGTCACCCCTTCCTGCCACACCCTCGGCAGCCCATATCAGCGGCATACAAGAAGCAGGATAGGACCGGGGTGCGTGGTGATAAACCGTCTGACAGTGACTGTGGTGGCCGTAGCGGGGTGGGCTCTGTATGGTTTCTCAGTCCTGGGTCCCCAATCGTCCCAGGCGGATGCTCAAGCTGAGATTGCACGCTTGTCCCAGGTAGCTGAGACGGCCAGTGCGAATCGTGATGCACTTGCTGTGGAACTGGAGCGTCTCAAAGAGGGGGATCGGGATCTGCAGCACGTGCAAAAGCAGATCGCCGCCGCTACCCAAGAGCTAAAGCACCTGGAGTATCTTCGGGCTCGAGTCAGTGGCGAAATTGACCTGATACGTCCCCAACCCACCGACGGTCCGGCTCAAGCAGCAGCTCCAAATGAGACAGGATCGTCACAGGTGAGCCCCGCCCGACCTGCGGAAGCCAGCATCCCCCTTTCAAAGGAGGAAGTCAGCAAGGCACAGCAGGCGCTCACGGTGCTGGGATATGGGCCCGTGAAACCAGATGGCGTATCGGGCCCAGGCACCCGGCGATCAATTGAGGCTTTCCAGCAAGCCCAAGGGCTGCCAGTAACCGGGCGCCTCGACGCTGACACTATTCGTGTGCTTCGCGCTTCTCACACGGCAGCACAGCCCTCACTACGCTAGATTGACTGGCAATCACGTGCACCTTGGGGTCGATGCATGCGGCGATCGGTGGCTTGGCCCAAGCGTCAAAAGATTCACTACATCGGAGCTTATGCCCCTAAGTGGCGGCTGCCATGTGGAAAAAGCAGCGCGTGGAAGCGAAAGGTATCCGGTCAGATCGTACCCAGGAGCATGAACTGGCGAGAACAATCCGTCACCATTCAGATAGGATTTCAGAAGCCTGGATACACGACTATCGGTCAGCAGCCTTAACTCGTATGACGGACGCGAGTTTTTCCTCCATAGCCCGACTAAGTGACCTCGCATAGGTCGCCGTCATATGATGGCTGTCGCGGTAAACGAGAACTCCACCGATCAGCACGGGACAACGATCAGCATCACAGAAATATTCAGAGAAGTCTAATATCTCCACATTCAGCATCTTTGCCACAACATAGAGATTGTTCTGCTTCAAGGCCCGCTTACGTGAAGGTATGCACTTGGCCATCCAATCCTCATTTCCCTCAAGGCATTTGCCGGGATCGAATGACAGCCGCGGAATGGATCGGACATGACGAATGTCCATCCCCATTTCGATCAAGCGTTTCCAAGTCGCGGCCAGTACTTCGGGCTTGATCTTTCTGTCAGCCGGAGAATGGGAAATGAGAACGACATCCGGGCGTTCCCTCGCGAGCCACTCGATCACGTTCTTCGACCATTCCGCACACTCCGTATAGGGGCGCTTGAGACCAGCGTCGTAAACCGGTTCCAACGAGAATATGCACGCCGATTTCGCTAGTCCACGAAAGTAAATCGGCTGTGCGCGTGCGAGTTCCTCAAAGGCAGGAAACCAGTGCGTGGCGTGGGAATTGCCGACCATGACGATCTTCGTACCACGCTTGGGATCCCCGTAGTCGCAGGTCAGAACCTCAGTTCCCTCAATCATCTGATGGCATTTGGCAGCATAGGCAGATGATACATCATCTTTGACCCTTTCGGGTTTAGGTATGACCTTTGAAGGATCTTCCCTTCGCCAATTGTATTGCGGATCTTTCATTGCCGGTCCCCCCCGCGGGAGCTCCGCAATGGCACCCGGCACTGGTTCGCTCCCGTCCCGCGCGAGATAAATCGCGCCGGCGATGACGGTGAGTGCAATCCCACCCGCACCGGCAGCAAGGGTGCGACCGATGGAAAAGCGTGCGCCTCGGAAAGGATCCTCGACGAAGATCTTGCTCAGATGAGCCAGGCCCACTGATGCCAGGAAGAGGACGAGACCGGACCGAGGACCGATAGCCCGGCCTGTCACCTCGCCATAGAGCACGATGAGCGGCCAATGCCAGAGGTAGAGCGAGTAGGAGATGTCGCCGCAATACTGGAAGGGACGCGAATTCAGCAGCCGACCAGTCGACCAGGAGGATTGGGCGCCACTGGAAACGATCACCGCCGCCGCGCCAAGGGTTGGCAGCAGAGCCATGTATCCGGGAAAGCTCGTCTCATCGCTGTAGGCAAGACACGCGAGGACGATCGCTCCCAGACCGGCAAGCCCGAGAGTCCCACGCGTGGATGGGGGCAGGACGTGCCTTACCGGAAAGACAGCCAGGGCTCCCCCGAGGGCCAGTTCCCAGGCGCGGGTGGTGGTGGCGAAATAGGCCATGTCCGGGTTGAGCGGGGTCGCCCAGATCGAGTAGGCCAGCGATCCCAGCCCGATCAAGCCCACAAACCAGCCGAAGGCCGCGCGGGGGCTCAAGGCGGTCCGGCGTGCGAGCTGCAGGAGGGGCAGGAGGATCAAGGGCCAGACGATGTAGTACTGCTCCTCGACCGAGAGCGACCAGAAGTGGTTCATTGGCCCTTTGGCGTCGTCGGCCAGATAATCGACGGCCTGAGCGGCTAGGAACCAGTTCTGGACGTACAAGGCGCTGGCCACGAGGCTGTTGGCGATATCGGCCCACTGCCCCCGCGGGAAGAGCGGAACCGACACGGCCACCGCCAGAGAGACAAGGGCGGCAGCCGGCAGGAGGCGTCGGATCCGGCGGGCATAGAAGCCGGCGATGTTGATCCCGCCCGTGCCCTCAAACTCCTTGAACAGAGAGCCGGTGATCAGGTAGCCGGAGATGACGAAGAAGACATCCACCCCCACATAGCCACCCGGCAAGATCTTAGGCCAGAGGTGATAGATCAGTACCGCCAGCACCGCCACAGCGCGAAGCCCCTGGATCTCTGGAACAAGGTGATGGCGAGAGAGAAGCATGAAAAACTTTATAACCTGATAGCTCTTGGCTCATAGCCAAAGTCCTGATCAACATGCAAGCTTGGGCAATCGTAAGGCAGTGCTGACCAGACCGACTATGATTCCGACCGCCATCCCGAGCATGCGACTTTAGGTACCGGACTGGCCATCTTCCTAATCCATGCGTAACGGCAACTCCTCTGAGGCTTACCTGGGGCGAAGCTCTTCGACCCTTAGATATCATGTCACATGAGGTTGCGTTTGGGAGCACTCGCGGCTAACGCATTGTTCCGGCAAACGCATGCAAACGGACATGATACGGCGCATTCTCAAATCGGCATTCTTCCTCATCCCCCAGCCTGTTCGGCAGTGGATCAGGCCCATTCTGCCTCATGGGACAGTGAAAGTTATCGCTGAGCGCATCACTGTCGCCCCCGCTCCGCCGCCTCCGCCCCCGAAAGTCGAGAAGCCACTCAAAACCGAGACTGCGCCGCAGCCACCACGGGTTGAAACGGCGCGACAACTCTTCGACGCGGACTGGTATACTGCGCGCCACCCCGAGGTCCCGAAGGACCCTGAAGAGGCATACCGGACTTACCTTGAGAGCGGGATGAAGATGGGCCATCAGCCCGCTCAAGTCTTCGAGAACGTCCGCTATCTGGATCGCGCGAATATTCCTCAGGAACATCTCTATCGCGTCACAGCCTCCCCGGTTCTCTGCCGCGTGCCGCCCACGAGATTTCTGGCGCCATATCAGATCAAGACCCGGCTCCACAAGCATTACAATACGTTCGAGGAGTACTGCCACAGAGCCATGACTCTGCCCGATGCAATCGGCTCCGAGTTATGGGAAAGCGATCTCCGCGTTGTTGCTTATATGGACAACAACAAGAAAAAGTTGGCGCGTGATTATTCCACGCTCCCACAAGACACTCTCATCTCGATCATCATGCCTACGCGCAATCGTGCGGCTGTCATTGCTGATGCGATCGTCTCGGTCCTGATGCAGTCATACAAGAACTGGGAGTTGATCGTTGCCGACGATGCGAGCGACAATTCCGAGACGGAGGCCTTGATCAAACAGTTCGGCGATGATCGCATAAAGTATGTCCGTCTTGCCGAGCAGCTTGGGGTCGGCGGCGCTCGCAATACAGGAATTGAGCATTCATCTGGCCGCGTCATTGCTTATCTTGGTGATGAGGATCAATGGGATCCCGACTTCCTCCTGATTCTCTTGAATCAGATGCGGTCGCAGCGAGCGCGGATCGCATACTGCGCTCACGTCATGTGGGAGAAATTCGATCCCGACGCTCGGCTAGGCCGTACGTTCAAAGGAGTTCGGTTCGCGCCGTTTAACCGGCCCCTTCTGGAAAATACCAATTACATTGCGCCCGTCACACTCGTGCACGAGCGCGATCTTTTGGATGAGATTGGGCCGTTCGATGCCTCTTTAAAGCAGCATGGCGGGTGGGACCTCGTCCTCAGGATGACGGAAGTCGCACAGCCGATTGCTGTTCCCTGCCTGCTGGGCCACTCGTTCCAAGCCAAAGCAGAAGAAGACGAAAACATCGCCGCGGCCGATCAGGCAAAAGCGGATGAAACCCTCAGCACTGCTGGTCAGGCAAAGGCCGACGAAAACATCGCCGCCGGGAGCCAGACGGAACCGACCGATAACGCCAGCGCTGCGCGGGATGACGCTGACGCCCTCAAGGCTGTGCAGTTGAGACTCGTTGAACGGTCGGCGTGGACCCAGCCCTTTACAACCATGGACGAGAAAGAACATCTCGCCTTTTCAATCGGACAAAGATCACGGGATCTGCGTCAGACGAAGCTGTCTCGACTACCTGTCGAGCCGGTTCAAATCGTGATTCCAAACTACGAGTCAGCGAGCGAACTCGAGGTGTGCCTGCGGTCCATCGCGGAACATACGCCAACCCCTTATCATGTCGTGATTGTCGACAACGGATCCTCCGAGGAGACCTATGCGCAGTTGGAAAAACTGCCGACGCTGTTTGAGAATGTGCGTCTGATCAAGGAGGACAAGCATTCCGGGTTCAGCTTTGCCGTGAACCGCGGATTGGCGGAAGTCGTGGACCGGGACGAAAAAATCCTGATCCTCAACAATGATACGCTGGCCACGCCCGACTGGCTTGATGAGTTACGCTACGTTCTCTTCAAGCATGCCGACGCGGGCATGGCGGTTCCGCGGCAAACCCTCCCAGCCAATAGTAAAGCCTCCAAGGTACATATACCGGGAGCAGTAAGCGCCATCGAATGCGACATTAATCTTTCCGCTCACCACAACAACATCATCGACTTGGAATTCGACCGGGAGGATGGATTTGTCGAACTCACCTATGCTCCATTGTTCTGTGGTCTCGTACGGCCGGAAACAATGAGGGCTGCTGGCGGGCTCGATAGCGGCAACGGTCCGCATTACCGCTCCGACTGGATCCTGTGCGACTTTATCCGACGACACATGAACCAGCGGATTATCTATACACCCCACAGCAAGGTATATCACCTTCAGGGCGTCGCAACACAGAAGAGAAAATCTTCAGATGAAGGATTTCTTGCTAGCCTTCCAAGCAAAAGTCGGCCGTTAGAACCGAGAAACATTATCAGACAACAACAATTGAGCCAGGGATCGGATACCGCCAGCCTCAACCAGAACGTTCCGCAATCCCCTCATTCTGGCTAGTATAATACACCTCTCTCGGGCAACACGGCCTGACGGTACGTCAAGGGACTATTTTGCAAACAACATCATCATCTTCATCTTATACATACGCTTCCTATGAAGAGTTGATTCAATTACAATTCCAAGTTACCCAATCCAACTCGTTATCCTTACGACTACACCTTGGCTCTCATATGCGAATCTTTGCCGACGGAATGCAGCTTGGAGCAGCTCAGCAATGACAGAGTTACCTTCAGTGTCGATGCTTCCGGAGGCCTCGACGCTTCGCACGATTATTCATCTGGTTCATGATCTGTCGTATATCGGCGGGATCTCGAGCCGCGTGCGCAACACCGTGCTCGCCGCCCAGGGCCGAGCCATCCGGCACGTCTGCCTGACCCGGCGCGACCCGAACCATTCCGTGCCGGGGGCGCTGCGCGCCGCGGACGACGAGGCCGGCGTGCTTGCCTTCCTGAGTACGTGCCATCCCACCGACACGGTGGTCATCACCCCGAACAACATCATCCGCGGCTTCTCGCCCGCCGTCCGGGCGCACCTTGATCGCCTGCCCATCCTCCACATGGCCTCGGGCCAGCTTTCCTTCTTCCTGCAGGATTCCGAGGTTCTGGCGCATTCCAGCTACATCAACGGCTACAAGGTCTCGCGCATCCTGTGCCTGTCGGACATGGACATGCTGCTCCATCGCCAAATGGGCCTTCATGAGCTGACCAAGGTCCGGCTGCCGGTCGCCACCCGCTCCGATAACGGTTACAGCCCGGACAAGAACCGCTTCGTCACTTACGTCGGGCGCATCGATTTTCATGCCAAGGGCGCCGAGCGTCTGGTGCCGATCGCAAAGCTGATGAAGGCGCGCGGCCTGCTGCGGCTGCGCATCTTCACCACCGACGGCCCCAACTCCCCCGACCTGCCGGCCTTCCTGGCACAGCTTTCCGCGGCCGGGGTGAGCGACTGGGTCGAGATCACCTACAACGTCACCGACAAACCCAAGCTCTATGAGGAAGCCTCGGTTCTCCTGCTGCCGTCGAAGAAGGAGTCGCTCGGCAACGTCATCCTGGAGGCATTTTCATTCGGCGTGCCGGTGATTGCGCCGAGCTATGCGCCCGGCCCGGCCGAGGTGATCCGGCATGGCGTGGACGGCTTCCTGCTCGACGAGTACTCGGCCGAGGCCGTGGTCGATCGGCTCGAGAGCCTGTCCCCGGACACGCTTGTCCGGCTGTCGCAGGCGGCCTTCGCCCGCCACCAGGACTACTCGATGGAGCAGTACCTCACCTCGCTCGAAACCATCGCCGCCGATACCGCCCTCACCTTTTCAGGGAGAAATGAAATCAGACCCTACCCCGTCATCAAGTCGATAGAAATGCTGACAGCTCGGCTGGAACGGACTCAACTGCGGTTAAGTCTGATAAAAAGGACGCTGTCTTGGCGTATGACAGAGCCGCTCCGTCTCATTCGGGCGAAGCTCACATGGAAGTCTCAACCCTAGAAGAGTATCGCGATAGCGCGCACGAGATGATTGCCGCCACTTGTGAGAGCTGTTGGAGGCAGTCCTTGCACCAGGACATGAGCAAAATGCCGGTCAAGCTTCAGCGGGTGCGAATGGATATCCTATGAATAACGTCGTTTCTCCAAAGTGAACTTGAGATCAGGCATGCATCCCATTTTGACGGTTGGCGTCACGACTCACAATGAACGGGACAACATCGAGCGCCTCCTCGATCGGCTTGCCGTGCTGGACGAGAAGCGCTTTCAAATCGTTTTGTTCGACGATGCCAGCACCGACGGCACTGCATCCCTGATTGAACAGCATCCCATATCGAGGAAGAGCCACTTCGAGATTCACCTGGCAAAAGTCAATGTCGGTTCCCCATCCGCTGGTCGCCAGTTCATCGCCCACCAGGCACGAGCGCCTTATGTTATCTTTATCGATGGCGACGACCTCATCCGGCCGAAAGCTCTCATGGCAATGGCCAGCCGCCTGACGCCAGGTTTCGATATGATCGTCACGCCCTTCGAGATCGGGCGGAACAGAATGTTTCCAGAAGCGATTGATCCTGAGCGCCCGATTTCCAGTCACACGATTACACGTATCCTTTCCGGCATCGGAGGAAAAATCTATAACCGGGATGCGCTTCGTCTGCACCTGCAAGACAGCGTCAAAGGGCGCAGCGAGGACGTGCGTCTGAATATACGGCTTCTCTTAGGCGGCTTTGATCGCGTCCAGTTGGTCGACACAGCCCCCTTTTATCTGATCGCGTCCGCTCGCAAGTCCACGCTTTCAAAGAACATTCTTCTACCGGAAATCGCGACCAGGGTGGAGAATTATCACACTCTCAAGGAGCGGTACGGAATCGACGATACCTATCTCAAGAATTTGCATCGCAATCTGCTCGCGGTCGTGAGCGATGATCCGTCCCAGACGGACAGCGAAAAATTGGCGCTGCGTAAGGCATTGAATGACATCATGCCGTTCAAACTTCGCACGATTATTCATCTGGTTCATGATCTGTCGTATATCGGCGGGATCTCGAGCCGCGTGCGCAACACCGTGCTCGCCGCCCAGGGCCGAGCCATCCGGCACGTCTGCCTGACCCGGCGCGACCCGAACCATTCCGTGCCGGGGGCGCTGCGCGCCGCGGACGACGAGGCCGGCGTGCTTGCCTTCCTGAGTACGTGCCATCCCACCGACACGGTGGTCATCACCCCGAACAACATCATCCGCGGCTTCTCGCCCGCCGTCCGGGCGCACCTTGATCGCCTGCCCATCCTCCACATGGCCTCGGGCCAGCTTTCCTTCTTCCTGCAGGATTCCGAGGTTCTGGCGCATTCCAGCTACATCAACGGCTACAAGGTCTCGCGCATCCTGTGCCTGTCGGACATGGACATGCTGCTCCATCGCCAAATGGGCCTTCATGAGCTGACCAAGGTCCGGCTGCCGGTCGCCACCCGCTCCGATAACGGTTACAGCCCGGACAAGAACCGCTTCGTCACTTACGTCGGGCGCATCGATTTTCATGCCAAGGGCGCCGAGCGTCTGGTGCCGATCGCAAAGCTGATGAAGGCGCGCGGCCTGCTGCGGCTGCGCATCTTCACCACCGACGGCCCCAACTCCCCCGACCTGCCGGCCTTCCTGGCACAGCTTTCCGCGGCCGGGGTGAGCGACTGGGTCGAGATCACCTACAACGTCACCGACAAACCCAAGCTCTATGAGGAAGCCTCGGTTCTCCTGCTGCCGTCGAAGAAGGAGTCGCTCGGCAACGTCATCCTGGAGGCATTTTCATTCGGCGTGCCGGTGATTGCGCCGAGCTATGCGCCCGGCCCGGCCGAGGTGATCCGGCATGGCGTGGACGGCTTCCTGCTCGACGAGTACTCGGCCGAGGCCGTGGTCGATCGGCTCGAGAGCCTGTCCCCGGACACGCTTGTCCGGCTGTCGCAGGCGGCCTTCGCCCGCCACCAGGACTACTCGATGGAGCAGTACCTCACCTCGCTCGAAACCATCGCCGCCGAGGTGGCACACAGCTTCCCAGGCAAAAACGAGATCCGGCCGTTTCCGCGTCTTAAGGCCATCGAAGCCTTAACCCGACAGCCCGTCTCTGCCTTCTTCATGAGGCGCTATCGCATAGAGGAAAGGATGCTTGTTGGGCGCATTTTTCTAATCGAGAGAGTGCTCCCAAGAAAAGTGGCGAAAACTCTGCGCTGGCTGAAGCGAAAGCTGTTCTGAGGAGGCTCTCGAATAGACGGCTGGACCCGACTGCTCTGACTTCACCGGGATCCGATCCTGACGATGAAGGCTGATAAGCTGGGATGGTTGGACCCTGGTTTGCAAACCAGGGTTCCATCAGTTCCATCGACATCGAATTTGCACGGACGGTGCAGCCTGCAGTTCAGGTCATTGATGCCAGCGGGTGGGCCACCCTCCCAGACTGGGAAATGAATGAAGCTGCAGCGGGTCAAATCCAGTTCTGCGTTGGATCGGCATGGCCAGTCACCTCGGATCGCCCAAACGACATCATGTTCCCACCACGACGGCAGTCATAGCGCGTTACACCTTCACCCCTTTTGTACACTCTTAGCATCCACCGGCGCCTCGCTAGCCGAAGGGATCAAAGGGGTCAAAACGTCGCTTGGCTTCGGTCAAGCCTCCCAAGCACTTCAATCACCCCTCTAGTGGAACATTCCGGAGGCAGGCTCATATTGCGTCTATGGTTTGGGCAAGACCGAGCTTTAAATCGACGCTCGCCGAAAATCCGATCCCCAAAGATGCTTTGATGGGGTCTCCGACTGACTCCCGAATTTCGCCCTTACGGGGCAAGGCAAAGTCGGGCCTGGCATCAACGCCGAGACATTCAGCAATCTTGCCGGCGAGATCAACGATTGTTGTGGGCCTGCCTGTACAAACATTGTACACGTTTCCGTCGATGGAAGCGTGCTCCATACCAGCGATGAGGGCCCTTGCAATGTCACTAACATAAACAAAATCACGCGTCTGCGATCCATCACCGAAGATGGTTATGGGCTCACCCGTCTTCAGACGCTTACAGAAGATGGAGATCACTCCTGAATATGGAGAGTTTGGGTCCTGCCGGGGCCCATAGACGTTGAAGAAGCGCAAGCCGCAGGTAGGGACTCCGTGAACAATGCCGGCCACAAGTGCATGTTGTTCACAACCAAGCTTATCGGCACCATAGGCTGAGCGCGGCGCCTTGGTAGCATGCTCTTGGAGCGGAACGTTTGGATTGTTCCCATAAACGGCGGCAGACGAAGCATAGACAACTGGGATCGGTCGGCCACTCTTACCTTGCCTTGCTGCATTGAAGACCGCAATGGTTCCACTCAGGTTGGCGCGATGAGTGCCGAGCCAATCCTGGTTTCCGAGTTCCACTGAGGCAACCGCCGCTAAGTGAAAGCATCCATCGGCTCGGCGCATGGCGTCAGCAACGAGTGCAGCATCAGCAACGTCGCCTTCAATAATTTCCACTTCAGCCGGGCAGTTAGACCGTTTGCCGGTCGAGAAGTTGTCAAGGACCCGGACAGAATGTCCATCGGCTAGCAAAGTCTCCACGAGATGTGATCCAATGAACCCGCAACCACCTGTGACAAGATAGGAGGACATAAGAACCTTCAACAGTGCACTGTACGATTGATTTATAAACCACTAGCACGAATCAGAGCTATTCTGTCCAGAAAGTTGCCAATCCCAATGATAATTCATTAGCTTTCGGCGCATTGGCGACCATCGATTTCGTTGCGTCTGATATCGATGCATTGGCAGACATGTGCGACAAGAAGTCCTGCGCGAACGAAGCGCTTAATTTTGGCGAAGACATCATCAATGCAACTCCCTCCAACAATGCTCCTCACGCATGCCTCTGATCTGCGGCAACACATGATCAAATTGGCTGAGCAGCCAATTGCCCTTCACCTCCCTAGGAGTGTAATGGCAATCATCAGACCAGTCCCTGCTGTATTTGTCTGACAGTAGTTTTGTCTACGGCATCAACTCGACCTGTCGCCAAGTCTGAGAGTTCCTTCCAGCTTTGGAATTCGTCGCCAGATGCGATAAGCATCTTATTCTAAATACGTGAGTTTATTATGATCGGCACAAGCGACCGGAACAATTCCTTCGATTTCATCCGATTCGCGGCTGCCGTTTCCGTATTGGTCAGCCACCATTTTGCGCTTAGTGGCTTTATTGAGCCGTTTATCCCGGTGTTCCGAGACACCCTTGGCGGATCTGCCGTAGCCGTATTCTTCGTCGTGAGCGGCTATTTGATCTGCGAGAGCCTTCAACGCTCGAACCGATGGAGTACCTTTTTCGCCGCGAGATTTCTACGCATCATGCCCAATCTCGCGTTTGCATTGGTTTGCGCCTCAGCGGTGATGCTCTTATGGTTCTCAAATTATGCTAATTTGAGTCTCCACATCGACTACGTGATCCACAACCTGGGAATGTTCTTCCACGGAGCAAGATCACGCATTCCTGGCATACTTACGGGGCAGCCATCACAGAGCATCAATGGATCTATTTGGACACTACCCTACGAGTTCTGGCTTTATGTCTCGCTCTTTTGCATCTTCCTGCTGCCATCACGCTACCGGCTGGCAGCATTATTAATAGGTGTAATTGTAGCCAATGGCCTGTGCCTGTTCGCGTCCGAAGAAAGCAGAATCTTTTTCCTTCGTTCTTTCTTCGTCGGAAAGCTCGGGCTTTATTTTCTCAGTGGAGCTCTGGTTGCCGTATTATGGCCGCTGATTTCTGCCCGTCGTTTAATAGCACTATCCTGCTCATTGATAGGGATTTGCTTATCGCGTTCGCTTCTTCCTACGGACAACCTCGTTTACACGATATCACTTGCCGTTCTCGTCGTCCTTATCTGCACGACAAGCAAGTTTGCAGCCTTTGGCCGATACGGTGACGCCTCGTACGGAATCTATATCCTTGCATTCCCAATTCAGCAATTAGCTATTCTTTCTATGGGAGATTTTTGGCTTTCGATGGTAGTTTCCCTCATTATCACAGTAGCCTGCGGCTATATAACTTGGCATACATTCGAAAGAAAGTGCTTGGGATACAAGGCTCGACTTGCCGCTATTCTATCGGGAGGTGGATACTTCAGTAAATTTCCCTCAAAAGGCAGTAATACTCAGACTTCTGGCTGAGTGGTGGCTTGTGGGACTAAAGGAAACTATCGCTTATTAAAGCCAAGCCTGACAGTATAGTTCCTGCCCATCGACGGAGTCTAAAGACTCCTATTGTCTGGTCTGAATGAGAGGCTCGTATCTCACTTTATTCACATTAAGGATAATTTACCTAGGAAACAACACTTCTCAGTGATCATAGCGTCGACTACTTAGTCGAGTTTTGCCCTCTTCATCAGGCACAGTTTTTGTGGATGAATGAGGATCTAACCAAAACCGATCTCACGAGCCTAGTAGGAGCTTGCCGGACAGAACTTTCAAGTTCCTGGCAAAACACGGAAACAGTTGCCGCAAGCCATGAAATAGCGACTATCTTCGCTCGCACGGATGACAAGTTGGGTGCCAATGATGGCTTGATTTTCAGCTTCCTTGTTGCGAAACATCGATCATACCCTCCGTTACTAAAGGTTGTATATCGATACAACTCACAGATGAGGCAAGATTGCGACCTGTCGGCTAACCGTAGTGTTGCTGGGCAAGAGACGCATGAACTGAGTAGGACGAATTGAACATGACCGGGTCACCGTCTATCGCAAGCGATGCCCAACAGAAGAAAGTAACGGTATCAGTTGTAGTTCCCGTTTACTCAGGGGCTCAATATTTACATGCGCTTTTTGATGAACTTCAGCTTCTGAAGGATCGCTGGGAAAATGAGAATGCCCCTGTCAGTCTCGTGGAGGCTATTTTTGTTGACGATGCCGCGATCGATAATTCGCCAGAGTTGATCGATCAGCTGTCACGTCAATATTCATGGGTGACGGCCATTCACCTTGCGCGCAATTTTGGCCAGCACCCTGCAACCATTGCGGGCATTCTACATACCTCTGGCGATTGGATCGTAACCCTCGACGAGGATCTCCAACATCCTCCAACTCATATCGACGAGCTTTTTCGTGAAGTGGCGCGATCAAGCTGCGACGTGGTGTATGCGAAGGCCGAGGGGAAGGTTCATGAGAACCGCGTCAGGGATCTGGGCTCCTCATTGTACAAGCGCTTTATCGAAAGGTTCAGTGGCATTTCCAACATCCGCTTCTTCAACAGCTTCCGCCTGATCCGAGGGCCCGTAGGACGGGCCGCCGGCAGCGTTTGTAGCCATGACACGTACTTCGACGTCGCCCTGTCGTGGTTCACTCAACGGGTTGGCGTTGTACCGATGCGTCTCAAGGATCATAGATTCATCGAAGAAGGTAAAAGTGGATACAAGTTTTCAAAGCTCCTGTCGCACGCGAGGCGCATGCTGATGTCGAGCGGAGCAAAAGTGAGTCGCATTGGTGGAGCCTCAGGCCTGCTGATTCTGGGCGCGAGTGTGGTATTTGGCCTCGTACTGCTGGTAAGGAAGCTTCTCTTCCCGGAAACGATCTTGGTCGGTGGCTGGACCTCCCTGATCCTCGCCGTAGTGTTCTTCGGAGGAATCATTACCTTCTTGATAGGGGTTGCCCTCGAATACCTATCATTTCTTGTCACCAGCGCTCATGGGCGTCCTATCTTCTTTATCGTCGATCGCAGCATGGATTTGGCTCTTATCCAGCACTTCGCACCGAAAAAGTCATGATCATCTTTCAGCGCCCGGTAATTGGCCTCGGACAACGATCACGGCATGTGGTCGCTATGTTCGGCATGGGGCTCGTCGGGCGTGCCATTGCCGCTTCGCTTCTGCGCTTATCAGATTGGACCTCACAGGAGCTCGCCTTTTCCTGGAGCGACCCGAGCCAGCGCATTGCGGATAGAAAACAGATAGAGCAGTTCTTGATCAGCACCACAGCTCTCCCGGCGCGAGGTGACGTTTATCGAATAGGCAGGCTCGATATCGTCTGGGCGGCTGGGCGGGCCGGGTTCGCCTCGTCGCAGGCCGAAGTAGAGCAGGAACTCGAGGCATTCCAAGATGTGTTGAAGATCAGTGAGCGCCTTTGCCAGCAAGTGCCAATGGCACAACATGCCATTCATCTCTTCAGTTCTGCCGGCGGCTTGTTCGAAGGGCAGCGTCAGGTCAACCGAGAGAGTACTCCCGCGCCGATACGCCCCTACGGAGCGTTGAAGCTCGAACAGGAGAAGCACTTGGCAGCGACTTCCGAAGAGGTCACGAAGCTGATATATCGACCGAGCTCGGTTTATGGTTACTCCGGAACCGGACTGCGCATCGGACTGGTCAGTGCCTTGGTTCAGAACGGGATCCGCCATCGTGTTTCCCGGATCTTCGGTGAACCTCATACAATCAGAGATTATGTTTTGGCCTCGGACATAGGATCATTCTTGGCGAAACAACTTACCGTGCCACCGAGCAACTCGCAGGTCTTCTTGCTGGCCAGCGGCAAGCCGAGCTCAATGTTCGAGATGCTGCATAAGATCGAACAGGCGGTCGGACGAAAGCTATATTGTCAGTTTGATTCCCAACCGTCCAACGCAAGCCACATCAGTTTTTGCAAAAGTGCTCTTCC
Organism: Microvirga sp. VF16; assembly: GCF_016864375.1. Taxonomy (GTDB): domain Bacteria; phylum Pseudomonadota; class Alphaproteobacteria; order Rhizobiales; family Beijerinckiaceae; genus Microvirga. The sequence continues at coordinate 4,030,248 of NZ_CP069354.1, forward strand.
TGTCACTTGGAATCCAACCGATCTGGATACCGGAATCCGGCAAACGGCGCTCCAGTTACGTGGAGCTTTCGTCCGAAGCGAATAAGTATCTGCTCAGCCATATTAAAAGACCAAGCTGGACCTTAACAAGGTAGCTTCGGTCATGTAGCAGAAGTTGACTTTCGATACCAAGATCTTTTGGAATATCACAACTCTTTATGAGTGACGAACCTTAACTATAAGGCACCGCGACAGATAGAAAGTGACACGATGGATCCTCAGCAAAAAGCAATTGCGGAAGAGTTCGACCGCTATAATTCCAAATACTCTGAGGCTGTCAATGCCGCTCTGCTCGTTCCAGGGATGAATGTCGATTATTTCACAAGAGTAAAATCTGAATACCTTGTGGATCTTACGCGGGAAGTCCTTGGCGAAACCACCGCGCTTTCGGCCCTTGATATTGGCTGTGGCGTTGGAAACTATCATGGGTTGATCAAGGGCCGCTTCGGCTCTATTGATGGTTGCGATGTTTCATCAGAGAGTATTGAGAGAGCCCGTACACGGCATCCTGACTTAGTGTACCAGAGCTACGATGGAAGCCGCTTGCCCTACGACGATGGAACTTTCGACGTGGCCTTCACAATCTGTGTCATGCATCATGTTCCTCCTCCAGCATGGACGAACTTTGTGAGGGAGATGCGCAGGGTCCTGCGCAAGGGAGGGTTAGCGCTGGTTTTCGAGCACAATCCCTACAACCCTCTGACGATGAAAGTCGTCAACCGTTGCCCTTTCGATGCCGATGCGGTTCTCCTCAAGCCTCATGTGACAAAGGGCCTGTTTAATGGGGCAGGATTCCGCGACATTCAGGTACGATCCATTCTGAACATTCCGAGCTTCGGACCCTTCACGAGGCGCATTGACCGCATTGTGGGACGATTGCCATCCGGAGCGCAGTATTTCCTCAGCGCTCGCACATGAAATTACTCGGATTCCCAACTTGTACTTCAATGCCTACCAACAGCCAGAAGCTAACTTAGGAAGAAGCCTGCTTCTACAGACAAGACGGTCATGAACGATAATCAAACTGCGCCCTCCGAGGCGCCTTCCACGAAGGCAGTTCCCGCAAAAGGCGTTTTCGCGAAGCTCATTCGCTTTGCTCTCGCAGGGGCTATCTCGACGGCTTTGTACTTTCTTATAGCTACACTGGCTGTGCGCCATATCGACGTTTCTCCAGTAACGGCTTCTTGTCTAGCCTATGTGATCTGTATTGTCGTCTCGTATTTCCTCCAGAGTCGCTTTACCTTTAGCATCAGGAACGACACAGCTGTACAAATCATGAAATTTCTCTCGGTTTCTTTCGTCGGTTTGCTTGTCGCTGCATTGGTTATGCATTGGGCGGTGCACATTTCCGGTTTGCCCTATTGGATCGGTGCCGCAGTCGTTTCCGGAGTTATCCCTATTGCAAACTTTGTGGTCTTCTTGATTTGGGTTTTCGTAGAACGATAAATTAGTCTCGTTCAATCGGAGCATGTTGTTGTTCCGCTCCATGCTTTGCAGCCTTTTCCATCGCAAGCGCAGTAAGCAGACGACTGCTAGCGACGGAGGCAACGTGTCTTCGGCGCATCCCTGCCCCAACGGCAATAATGGCTACCACAATGTGGCTGCGGCCGTGGTAGCCCGCCACCAGAAGCTAGCCGAGACGCGTAGGCCAAGAGGCTCCTGTTGTAGCTAGATCGGCACGTTTGGATTCGGCCTCAATCGCTCAAGCAAACGATCCCAAGCACTCCTATGATCGTGACCGATTGTGAAGCGGGCCACCTTGGGGCAGTCTTGCAATAGCCAACTGCCAGCTTTCCCTGGTCTGGGGTCGGAGGCAAGAACTTGTAACCTGTAGTTTGCTGTATCGTGTAATTCTTGAACAGTCCCGGCGCAAATGAACTCATGTTCAAGTCTGCAAAAGCGGTAGGTAGTCTAGCTCGATATCTAGTGAAACCACCTTGCACAGAAAGCCGCTTCATCTGTGGAAACTCCTGGAGAGTCTCAAGACGCGCCAGGATGCGGTTCGCTTGCTGAGCATCCCAATTGTTCACGCGCCACTGATCATAAAGAATGCGGTTGTTAGACGCGATGTAACCAAAGACGAGAAGCGAAGTCGTTGAGACAAGAATGCCTCTCATGACTTGACCACCTCCCAGCCACCCTAGCGCCACAGCTGCGCCGAGGAACACCGCGATGGCACTCAAGGTTCTCGGAACAAGCCAAAGGGTTTTTCCCACTATCGAAAGTCCGGCAATCCAGCAGACTGCAGCACCGAGAGCGACCATCGCCAAGAGAACTGCTGAAATGCCTTTGCGGACGAAAACGACCCGGAGTGAAACAAATAATGCTGCAGTAAGAGCCAACGCTGCGATGCCCGTCGTGACAGGAGGAACAAGGCGCGGAGGCGGGTAGAACGATCGCACGAGAGCGTCACGCAGAGCCCCAATTCGACCAGGTATCTCGTAAAGGCTGATCAGGCTCCCACGAGCCTCACTCGGGATCTGCAGGATGGCATTGATGCCCTTTGCCATTAAGAGGCAAACAGCTGCACTCACTGCTACGCCGATGATCGCGCGAGGAACTGGGCGGAGGCTCTCGCCTCGCATAAGCGCAGCGACCGAAGCAAACAAAAGTGTGATAAAAATATAGTGCAGCGTGATCTGATAAATTGATAGAGCGGCGATGATAAGAGCGACCCCACCGGCCCATTCCCGTCGCGACGTGCCCTTATAGAGTATTAGGCCGCCCAGCTGGCCGAGAACCAGCGACATACTTGCGAACAACGCAACATCGACGAACGTAAATATTTCCACCGTAAACGGATGCAGGCAGAAAATCGCAGAGAAAATCAAATATGGAGTTCTGCGCCCTTCTGGATCTATCGTTAGATAAGAGAATAGGCTTGCAATTGTCAGCAGACCGCAGGCCAGGAGAACCGAATTGAAAGCGACAGGTGCGGCGCCATACTCAAAGAGTCGAGAGAACAAAAACAGCGCTGCCAAGCCGAATCGATATTGAGACAATACCAAAGTAATATCACTGAAATACTTGCTTTCATCCGCTGCAGTAGCAGCAATCCAAGCGTCAACTGAGTAAAGAGGACCAAGAAACGCTGGCGCCTTGGCCAGCAAGACGAGGCCAAAGACGACCAGGAGTGAAATTTGATGATGTTTGATCGTCTTGAGGGGCGATTGCATGAGGAACTCTAGTGAATGACACTTTCTCGATCTTTATGAGAACACTCCCATAACGCCAATATTAAAGCTGCAATCTGCCTTCCCGAATATCATTAGCGTGTCGATAAAGCAGATGGAAACGTCAGTCTGTCGACGATGGGCAACATTAACGTTGGCTAGGTAACTCCGCAATCCGGACAACATCACACCAAGGATTGCCGCGCTTGCTGATAACGATCGTGAGCATTGCTCCAGCATCGGGCAAAGAAAGTGTCGCGGTTCCTTCTGGGGCAATTTCAATGTGAGTTATAGTTTCTTGGGCCCTCAGGAGTTGGACGTCTACGCCGTCAGCATCAGCGCATGGCGCTCCCACTGTTAACCTCAACGGTGCCCCGGAAGATAGGAACGTGAATCGAGTGGGCGCAGTCTCCCCAGGATGAACGATCAGTTCACCACTAGCTGCATACTCGAACCGGCCATATTTGTTTCCAAGCTCGATTGCGGAAGTCATAGCAAGCCTGAAGGCAGCATTCCCATAAACATCGCGCCAGCTAGGATAGATTGCGTAGAACTCCTCCAGCAGAGCGTTCACTTCGGCCGACGTGAAGGGGCGTTGCTTTTCATAGATGAATGCCTCAAGCCCATTCGCTATCCTGAATGAGCCATCTATCCTCTTGTATGCGGCTCCAATGCCTTGGCCAGAGAGTATCGCTTTCGCCGGAATTGTAATTACGCTTTGAGTATTCTCCGGCAAATGCGTCAGAATAGGATTCGATAGTACCGCGTACTGAGCCATGAACGGGGATACGGTGAGCCCTTGAATAAGATCAACGTGAGACGCATCCAAATCTTTCCCAGCAAGAGCTTCTCTTGATGCACTGAGAAGAGTATCCCGATTGAGAGACATGCTTGATGCGAATACGGTAAATTTCTCCCCAGGTTCTAAAAGTTTGTTTAGCCTTTTGGTGAGCCTTACGTATTCCCTTTGGTTGCCGATGAGATTCTTGTAGGTCGGACGAGGGAGGAGAACGCTGGCCCACTGCGGCCGAGGGATACTATGATAAAACGAGGCTGCAAAAACTCCGAGAGCGACAAGCGCCTGCCCTGCAGCAACTGCGGGTACGGGCTTGGCCATTGAAGACCAAAGCAGCGATAGCCCAAGACAACTCAGTAGGAAAAACCAAAATGCAAGAGGGAGGTAATGCTGCGGCCCGAAACCCTGCGTTTGCGTGAACAGCGCGAAAATGACAGCGATGTTGATGTTAATGAAGAGCACATCGAGCCGCTTCCTCAGCGATCCGAAAAGGAAAGCCTGAGCAGCTACAGCCAAAGCGAGATAGATCGTCCCAAAAGTCTGCCAGAGATTTGTGATGTGTCCCCAGGCTGGGCGCTGATACGCCACATATATGCTTGAATAGCTTGTATTCAAAACAGTCTGGATCAGGCCGCCTTGAAGCATGAGAGCCAGCGCGGCTGACGTAGCGCCGCCAATTGCAAAATTGACAGTTGTGCTTCTCAGCGCATCTCGCCAAGAGATACCTTTCTCAATGACTGCCCCTACCAGACAGTAAAGAGGGGCGGACAGAGCAAGAGCGACAATCGTGAATGCATACCACCGCCTGAACAAGAAGGGCATCCAAATCAGCGCACCTAAGAGAAGTGCGACACCTGGTCTAACCCGGTATCCAAGGCCCGTGGTACGGATGACGATGTACGCAAGTGCGAGCGGAATGAGGCCGACAATATCGGGAAAGCCCAGCAGGGTCGGCGTCCAATAAGGCACGTACAACCCTGCAAACATGCTGAATGCAACAAAGGCGAACGTCTGTTTGCTTTTCGGCTGAACGGTCAGATACGCAGCCGTTGCAGAGAGTAGAGCAACAGGCACAAAGTAGGTCAGAGCCACTCCTAGTATGTAGCCAACTCTGGCATATCCGAAGGTCAAGCTGAACGGGAGCAACAGAACAGCCGGCATCGAATTGTAGTCGCTTGCCCAGATTTCATTGCGCAAATGAACAGCCCAATAGTATACGCTCTCTTTGAACCTCAGCGAAGACTCCCAGTAAGCAATCCAGAAATTCCGGAAGTCGTTGACATATACATGGTGCTCCCCTTGCACGAAGAATACTACGTGCACAGTGGCAAGAATAGTCAGAATAATGGCTGTTAGATGAATTGCCGAGATTTTGATCTTAGCGTCTGAGGTCATGGCCTGAATTTCTGCGCCCGTAGGGTGTGTCTTCCCGTCAGTCCAAATTCTATAGATGGACTGATCACTGTCGCGCAAGGAGGCGCAATCTTGCAAAAAGGCGGAGCAGTGCGACAGCTCGCCACTCGTTCTGAGCTTATCATCTGACGAGGGACGTACTGATCACGGAGTTGAGCACTTTCAAGGCCCTCGGGCCGGCGGGGAACCGCAGCAAAGGCGCTTCAATTCAGCCCATGGGCCCACACCATTTCTGATAGCAATAATCCTCCTCGTCAGGTTAGTCCAAATATGCCGACGGATCGAGGGAGTCCGGTGTTTAAATGGCACCTAGGACGATTGTGCGGCCATATTGGGCGTCTCAAGAAAAGGTAAGTCCAGGATCGTTGTCGACGGAAAGGCCCCCCGGTGCTTGTCCAAGCGAAGCTGCGCGCGAAGAACCAGCGTTGCACCAGAGCGGCCAAACCTGCCGCCATTGCAGGCGCTGGTGGCGCCTGGCGTGACCTCCGACAGGCGTAAACAGGCTGATGTGGAAGGCTGTGCACGAGACCGCTGTTGTGTGGCCTGCTGAATGGTTAAGGCCATGGCAACTATTTCTAGTACCTGACCGACGGCGCCTCCAAGGGTTGCTCGGCAGAATTCTGAATCGGCCGCGTCTCCGGCTGAATGTCGATGGACTGATTGGCTCAGATCTGGGATGTATCGCCAGCACCTAGTGTCAGTTACCCGTTCAGCCAATGGAGCGAATAGAATTCGATTCGAGCGCAGATGGCATAGGCGCCAGGTAGGATGCGCAATTCAGTCCACGACAGAGTGTTTTAGCAAGCATGGTGGATTGGGCAAGGATCGGGTGCTTGTGTTTTTTAGATGTATCAGTAGAACAATGGCTACCTAGCAATCGGACAAGAGAAGAGAACCGGGATGGCAGTTAAGAGCGCGGGAAAGTGGCTTGTAGATCGCACGCTGTTACCCTTAGTGCAGTACGTAGCCGCTAATGTAGTGTTCAACGTCCGCGAAGTGAGTAAGGCTACGACACCGAGAGCTGAGGCACCAAAGACTACTTCAACGGAGATCTTAAATGTTAGGTTGTCTGATCAACCTACCGTAATTGTCGGCAATCTTGCTCCTGAACTCCAGGGCCAAGGCGGTTGGCGTTATCCACGATTGCTTACACGAATTTCTCAAGAGGAGGTTCAGAAGTCGGTTGAACTAATCCGGGCCCACTTGGACCACGTATACCTAGCTCCAACGGACCGAGAGATCCGCCACTATGCTCTTAGTCATATACCCAAGGAAGGCCTTGTCCTTGAATTCGGAGTGTTCAACGCAGAGTCCACCAACTATATTGCAAGCGAGTTGGTCCGACGGGATGATACGCGAACGCTTCACGGATTTGACTCGTTTGAAGGCCTATCTCACGATGGACCTGGATTCGTCTGGCAAAAGGGCAGGTTCAACCTGAATGGCCACCTTCCTGACGTTCTACCCAATGTGTCGCTTCACAAAGGCTGGATTGATGACACATTGCCGGCGTTCCTTGCACAGTATCCAAATGAAACTATTGCGTTTGTTCATGTTGATGTCGACATTTACGAACCCGCTAAAACTATTCTATCGCTGTGCAAGAACCGTCTAAGACGCGGATCAATTATCCTTTTTGATGAACTTGTCGGATATGCGGGATGGCGCTTTCACGAGTATAAGGCCCTGACAGAAGTATTCTCAGATGACGAGTATGAATATATCGCATTCTCAGACTTCTACCAGGCCGCCATCCGCATCAAATAGCCCTGACACTTGTACGACGATCGCGATCGCGGCGGAATGGCATATCTCCCGCCGCGCAGTTACCGTGGCCAGTTACGCAGGCAGCCGCTTCCAGGCCGTCATTTCCATGTCGGATTTCGTCACCGTGAACTCATCAAACTGGAAAATGGTGTCCCACCAGTCAGGTTTTGCAACCGTCCGATGTAGATTTCTCCCTTCTTGATCGATCGTTCCTGAAAGCCTAAGACTAATATTGCAGAAGAATGTTCCACCAGGCTTTAGGACGCGCTGGATCTCATCCCGCGTCGCAAAGATATCCGGCGGATCAAGGTGCTCCAGAACATCGAAGCATGTCACAAGGTCGAAAGTATCATTAGGGAATGGGGCGCGGCTATTCTCAAGAAGATGGATCACTTCCGCCCCGATCCGAGCATTGGCGCTGGCGGCCATCTTCGCGCTGACATCTACACCGAACGACTCCTTGCGGAAGAGATGTGACCGCATAAGCTCGACCGCGAAGCCTGCCCCGCTGCCGTAATCAAGATGATGCGGTCCGAGGTTCATCAGCCGTTCTTGGTTCTGAAGGCAAAGCCGGAAGCCCGGCGATCCTATTGGGTTCTGATAACCAGAATGCTCCGAAAAGACTTTATCGTAGATTTCACCGTACGGGCTCATCCTGATGCCTACTCTATGTCTTCCGTCAAGAACCATTGCCGCCACACTTCCGATACTACCCTAGCTGAGCGCCTCCAAGCTATCATCCGAGGAATGGCGAACATCCCTCCGCGACCGCGGAATTAGCTCTAACTGCTCACTGATCGTGTGCGTCCATCTTTAGCACGCTTCTCTAGAAGTTGCCGAAACAGGTTAGAGGGATGGGGAAGACAGCTTGCAGATTTCGTTTGCTGCAAGAGAGAGGTCTCTTTCCTTCGAACTGCATGGCCAGTTCCAGGTACTATCTTGTGCAACCATCCCTGCGCGATAGTCTCCATGTTCCAGCCCCAGTCTTCGAATCCGATCTGGCTGCTCATCCGCGTATAGCGGTATGGGACGCTCTGGAGAAGCGAGCGCGGAGCAAAGCACAACGCGGTCCAGTAGTTCGTCACTGCGAGGGCCGCGTGGTCGAATTCAGGATCCTCCATATCGATATGCAAGTAAAGGTGAGGATGGCTCCCGAACAAGACACTCAGTTCAGGATGCCATACAATGGGTCGCGGATCACTCTCCGCCGCATTGAAAGCAGCGGACAGCCAGGTACTGCCCCACAGATCGTCGGCATCGAGAAATGCGATCCACTTCCCTTGAGCTGCGGCGACACCACTATTACGTGATAAGCCCAGATCACCGTGATCGACCGTTACCACACGTGTATTCTTGGTACTATGACTGAAGCTCTGTACCAGTTCTTCCGTCACAGTGTCAGGCTTGTCGAGAACGATAACAGTCTCAACCAGAATGTCACTCCGCTCGCTCTGCTCGATCGCCTGCTTCAGGCTCAGGAGCGACGGTTGAGCAATGAGGCCCTCGCGATGCCCATTCACGATTGCGGTGATGTCAAATGAATCCATCGCAGTTCTCATGAAGCCAAGAAAGACGGAGTTTCGGAAAGGGTGGTTGTATACGTGTCCCAGGAGTGGAGGCGCTTAACCCGCTCGAGCATGCATTGGACCCGACGCGCGGCCTCCTCTGGATTCGCTCGGATCTCTACAAGTGCCCGGATGTAAGCGCTGGGATCCTTGTAGTCATTGATGAGCCACCCTGTGTCGTCGTCGACAAGCTCAGCGATGCCACCGACGTTTGACGCAACGATAGGAACTCCTAGAGAAGCGGCATTAATCAAGACCGTGGGAATACCGTCCCAGAGCGAGGTGTAGAGGAATGCTCCATATTGCTGCGTAGGCAGCGCTTCAAATGATGGAAAAGCTCCCTTCATTGTCAGGTTGCCAGTGTTCAATCCCACTGAATTGAGCTTTTGCTTATAACTCTCGTCTCCATCCCCGTAGACGTCGAAATGGAAATCTGGTGCCGATGAGACGATCTCAATGAGGAGATCGACGTTCTTCTGTCTAGCAAACCGTCCAGCCCAGAAAACTGGAAGTCTCCCGACACCTTCTTGACGCACGAAGCCGCGTGGTTGCGCAGAATTCGACGTAGGCTGCCGCAAGACCTCGATCCGGCTCTGAAGTGAGGGCGGAACACCATACTCCTCGATCATCTGCTGAGCGAAAGTCTCGTTGTCGAAATAAATCTTCCTTGTAAACGGAAGGCAGGCCCTGAAATGTGTGTCGGCGTAGCCAGCCGCACGGCCGTCGGAGGTATAGTCCCTGCAAAAGAGGGAGGCATAAATGTCCGTCATCGTCGATAAAGGAGACCCGGTCTTCTTTATTGCTTCCCAACAAGCCACGCTATTGACGTTAAGGACGGCCCGCGGCTTCAGCGCCATGATCAGCATTTGGACGAGGCGCACACGATCAGATGCCGAGAGGTCGGGCAACAGGTCAGAGAAGATTCGAATGTTGGCAGTTTCTGGCAGCCAGTCGCGCGCTTCGACACGGTCATAGTCCGTGACGACAAGGAGAGTCCTTTCGGTCCCCCTTAACTGAATTGCCGCTCGAACAGCGTTCACCGCAGCAAGGTCAGCTCCCCCGCGCGTCAACCATGGTACGAATATCAGATAATCATACGGCCGATCGAGTGACTCAAAAAGTTGCTTCCACGCCGTGACATGTGAACCTCGTGGAATGCTTCGGTTGACGAGCAACTGATCGAGATCGTTAAAGCACGCAGCACCCGCGATGTCCGGCTCAAATTTGGCGACATCTATAATCGTTTGAGCAACGGTCTGAGTTTGGCCTGAAGAGAGGACCGGGACCCGTTTTGGGCTGTCCTTGCTCGGCTCCCGCCTGTCCGGCGTGGCATTCGGCCGTGCCTTGCGAGGTTGCTTTTTGGCGTCCGGAATCAGTGGAAGAATCGGAATTCCTTTTCGAAGGACCTTCCGACGAAGATGCCCCAGCAGCCAACGGTATGTCGGCACCTGGCCTCTGTAGGGAGCAGTTTGGCGGCGCTCCTTGGCAAGCTTCGCCTCAAGTTCCGGGACTCTTTTTCCAACAGCGCGCGCGGCTCGCAGGTCAGTCTCCAAACGCGTGATATCGGTCTGCAGGCTTTGAACATGGGCGTTCATATGCTCTGCTTCGGTCTGCAGGCTTTGAACATGGACGTTCATATGCTCTGCTTCGGCCTGCAGGCGGCCAATGACAGCCAGGTAATGTTCCCTCTCCATCGCAGCGCCGGTTTCGAGGCGTGTCCGCTCGATCGTTGCCGCCTCCCGCAGATCGTATACTTGCTTCGCCTTGTTATAAAGTGTACGCTCAACTGCAGCCGGGTTGTCAGAGATCTGATCGAGCACGGACAGGGCAGTCGCACAGCGCGTTGCCAAATCAAGCAACTGCGTCATCTCTCTGAAGGCAAAGTCAGGAGGAGCATCTAGGCTGCCAAACTGTTCATTCCAGTCTGATTGAACAGCTCGTTGGGCCATATCAAGTGCACATCGCCACCACCGTTTAGCGCTCTCCCGATCCCCCTCGACCTGAGAAAGAACGCCCAACCGGAAGGCCGCGTCAATGGTTTTGGTCCCGAGCAAAGGCGAATAGATCCAAAATGGAAGTGCGGCGCATCGCTCAAGGCTCTGTTTGGCGGCCTGATGATCGCCAGCTCCCATTTCGAGAATGCCTTGAACATACAGAAGAGAGACTGCCCAACGGATGGCGATGGGTGAACTCGTTTCTGGATGCTCCAGTGACGTATAAGGCATAAAGCGCTTAATAAGATGCGCAAATTCAGCTTTTGGCCGTCCATTTTCCAGCATACGGTAGGCTATTACGCAGAGTGCCGCCGCTTCGTCGGAGCCCCCAACCGTCGATTCTAGGACGCGGTCCGCAATTTTCTCCAGCTCAACTGGGTCACTCATGCGTGGCCCGATGGAAACCATACTTCTTATGAGCCATGGATTTTTGTACTGGCCCGAGAAGTCCAGCAATGCAGGCTTGGCCTCAACTGCGGCCGGCGGAAACATACGTTCCTCGTATCGCTGACCTGCTGCGGCAAGCGGATCACGCATCGCGAGAAGGAGGCACCACTCGCTGGTTTGCCGCGGAGCGTCGTCGACCGGCAGTGATCGCCACTCCCGAGGAGTCACGCTCCAAGCGCCATCAATCTTCTTTCTGCTTGCACTTTGAACGAAGGCTCGCTCGAGCAGAAACTCCGCTCCAACCTCGCGGATCAGAGCATGCCAATCATAGAGTCTGAAATGATGAGGATTGGGGTCGACGCCGGTTTCGTCACTCCAATCGTGTGGGACACTGACCATCAGGCGCCCGCCGGGAGCTAGAACACGGGCGCACGCCTGCAAAAACGGGTCGGCATGCTCCAAATGCTCAAGGGTTTCAAAGCTGGCAATGAAATCCACCGAGCCTTCGGGAAGTTGGTTAAGCGCGTCCGGCAGGAATCCCTTACGGAACGTAATACCGCGGTTCGGCGCTCCATAGGCAAGGGACGCATACTCCACCGCATAGTCGCTGGCATCGATACCAGTGACCTCAGACGCAAGTGAGTTGTGGGCTAGAATGTGTGTTCCGTATCCAAGGCCACACGCTGCATCTAAGACGCGATCTCCGGGCCGAATGAATCGAGCCGCTTCGAAGTACCGAATCATGTGGGCGTCGGAGCGACGACCCTGCTCCCGAGCCATGTCCATATGAAGATCCCGCTCGGCGGCGAGTGCGCTCAACGGATAGCGCTCAAGGACCGCGGCAGGCGGCCTTTCCATAACAATGGTGATATCGTCCGGCTCATTCTCCAGACTCTCGTATGGAATAGCAACGTAGTATCTGGGATGCTTCCGGAAGCCGACTTGAAGAAGCTGCGTCTCCCACCAGGCTCGATCCCGACGGGGAGCGCCCGACGATTGAGCAGAATCCACTTCCGTCCTGACGCGAATGTAAACAGACCGCTTCGCCACCCGGAACAGCTCATGAAGAGCGACTGTCACGTCCTCTTGAGCGATGGACTCAAGGCTATGAATTGCCGTCACGATATCTACTGAGCAATTGGGATTGCTCAGTGCGAACATGGATTCCTGTCGTATCCGGCCGGGACATTTGCGATCGGCTACGGCGACAGCAATTTCTGACACATCAACGCCGGAAGCCGCGATGCCTTGGGCGGATAATGCAGCAACAAGATCGCCCATCCCACAGCCGACATCGAGTGCACTTCCCCAACCGCAAACCTTGAGGATCTCGCCGGCTAACTTCTCAGCCATCTGACGCGAGCTAGAGTCTAGATAGACCGATTTCTCCAAGTTTCGGCTATACATCTTCTGGCGTCCCATTTGTTAAGGCCGTTCTGCAAGGTCGCAGTCCGGGTCAATTTGAGTGCGAGGCATAATAGGCTTTGGCCTAGACTCTATTCGCCTTACACGCGGCATAGGTTTGAAAGTCGATCCACCGCCTTCTACATTCCGGCAGCAATCCTGAGCAAGTATTGCCCGTAGGTGCTTTTTGAGAGCGTAGTCCCAAGGGCCACGAGTTGCTCCCGCTCAATCCATCCTGAGGCATATGCAATTTCTTCCGGACAAGCGATCCGGAAACCTTGGCGTTTCTCTAGAGCACGCACAAATTCCGCAGCTTCAACGAGGCTGTCAGGAGTCCCAGTATCCAACCAGGCGAAACCACGCCCCATCAATTCAACTTGAAGCTGCCCCTTCTCGAGATAGACGCGGTTCACATCGGTGATCTCAAGTTCGCCACGAGCAGACGGCTTCAGATTTGCCGCAATATCAACGACCTGATGATCGTAGAAATACAGCCCCGTCACCGCCCAGTTCGAACGCGGATCCTTTGGTTTCTCCTCGATGGAGATTGCTCGGCCGTTGCTGTCGAACTCGACGACGCCGTAACGCTCGGGATCGGTGACATGGTATGCAAAGACCGAAGCTCCAGAAGTGCGGCTTGCTGCAGAGCGGAGGAGTTCCGTCAACCCGTGCCCGTAGTAGACATTGTCGCCAAGGATCAGCACCGAGGGGCCGCCAGCGACGAAATCTGCTCCTATGATATAGGCCTGCGCGAGTCCTTCTGGCTTCGGCTGCTCCGCATAGGACAGGCGAATACCCCACTGCTCTCCGCTTCCAAGCAGCTGGCGGAAGCGCGGTAGATCGTCCGGAGTCGAGATGATGAGAATATCGCGGATGCCGGCCAGCATGAGTGTGGTCAGCGGATAATAGATCATCGGCTTGTCATAGATGGGAAGCAGCTGCTTCGACGTCACATACGTCATCGGATGCAGCCGTGTTCCGCTGCCTCCCGCCAGAATGATGCCCTTCATCGTTTCATCTCCTTGGATACAAGGGGGTCACCACGAGGGGCCCTATGTCCAATCGTCATCTTATGCAAAGTAGGCCGGCAGTTCGGCGAGCAGCGGCTGCTGCCTGTCCTTATCCGACAAAATCGCATCGGTCGGCGCGACAGGCCAATCGATGGCGAGCGCCGGATCGTTCCAACGCAAACCGTGATCGTGTGCAGCTGAGTAATAGGCCGAGACCTTGTAAACAATCTCCGTATCGGGCTCGAGCGTGCAGAAGCCGTGAGCGAATCCGACCGGCACGAGGAGCTGTCGCCCATTTTCAGCGGACAGTTCCACGGCAACATGCCTACCAAAGGTCGGCGATGATCTGCGGATGTCGACCGCGACATCGAGAACCCGGCCTCGGACAACCCGGATGAGCTTGGCCTGTGCGAATGGGTTGCTCTGGAAATGCAGTCCTCTGACCGTGCCGGCGACGGCCGAGAGTGAATGGTTGTCCTGCACGAACTCCATATCGACCCCGGCTTCAGCAAAGCGCTGCTTGTGATAGGTTTCGGCAAAGAACCCGCGATTGTCACCGAAACGCTTTGGCGTGACCACCTTAATCTCAGGTATAGCTGTCGGCTCGACAGTCAGCACACTCGATCCTCACTCTGCTCGCAAGGCACTCGTTATGTTGCCTTAACAGTATCGACGCCCCGCCCAAAAGACGGTGCCACATCGGCCCTAGACGGCAATCCCGAGCCGTTCTCCCTGGTAGACGCCTGAACGCACGCGCTCCCACCACGCCCGATTGTCGAGATACCAGGCAACGGTCTTCCGGAGTCCGGTCTCGAAGGTTTCGGCCGGGCGCCATCCCAGTTCGCGCTCGATCTTGCTGGCGTCGATGGCGTAGCGAAGATCATGGCCGGGCCGATCGGTCACGTAGGAAATCAGCTTTTCCCGCGGCCCGATCGAATGGCTCGGCACCATCTCGTCGATGAGGCCACAGATGGAGCGAACGACATCGATGTTCGTGCGCTCATTCCAGCCGCCGATGTTGTAGTTCTCACCTACCCTGCCCTTTTCAGCCACGAGGATCAGCGCCTCGGCATGGTCCTCCACATAGAGCCAGTCGCGCACGTTCTCGCCCTTGCCGTAAACCGGCAGAGGCTTTCCCTCGAGCGCATTCAGGATCATGAGGGGAATGAGCTTTTCGGGGAAATGATACGGCCCATAATTGTTGGAGCAGTTGGTGATCAGCGTCGGCAGGCCGTAGGTGTGGTGCCAGGCGCGCACGAAATGGTCGGATGCAGCTTTGGAGGCCGAGTACGGCGAGTTGGGCTGGTACGGATACTCTTCGTGGAAGAAGCCTTCCTCACCCAGGGAGCCGAAGACTTCGTCGGTCGAGATGTGATGGAAGCGGAAGGCGTCCCGCCGCGCGGCATCCAGCTTGTTCCAGTAAGCCAGGGCCGCCTGGAGCAATGAGAAGGTACCGACGACGTTGGTCTGCACGAACTCCCCCGGGCCGTCGATCGAGCGGTCGACATGGCTTTCGGCCGCAAGGTGCATGATCACGTCCGGCTGGTATTCACCGACCACAGCCTGCATCTTCTTGGCATCAGCAATATCGGCCCGCATGAAACGATAGCGGTCACTGCCGGCAACGGATTGGAGGGAATCGAGGTTGCCCGCGTAGGTAAGCTTGTCGACGACGAGAACCTGATGCGGCGTGTTCGAAATAAGCTTGCGGACGACGGCCGATCCGATGAATCCGGCGCCCCCGGTGACCAAGTATCGCTTTGCCATGACCCCTGCTCTTTTCTGTCCCCAATTGCCGCGCAAACCCCACCATCCGGCATGGGCGCCCCGCTTTCTCCATCTTCGGCAGGGTACTAGCCTATAATGGTAATATCGTCCACGGCTTACGGGCTCACCTCGGCGCGAGGGGCAATAAGCCACATTCAAACGGCATATTCAATCTTAGGTAGAATGCCGGATCTCTACTTCGCCTACTGCCTCGATTGGAAATAGCGCCCGGCCTCCTTGCGGATCCGCTCCAGCACGGGGTGCTCCTCGACCTGGCGGTAGGCGGCCAGGATCCTGTCCGCACCGTAGAGCTCCCGCAGGCGCTTCCAGGCTTCGGCCATATGCACCACCCGCTTCTCCTCGTCGATGCTCCGCGACTTGCGATGATAGACGAAGGTGTTGGTCGCCACGGCGAGTTCGAAGCCGGCGCCGAGCGCCCGCAAGCAATAATCGTTCTCCTCGCCGTAGAAGAGCTTGAAATTCTCCTCGTCGAAGAAGCCGATGCTCTCGATAACGTCTTGCTTGATGCCGAAGCAGAAACCGTGGACCAGCGGCACGCGAGGCAGGAGATCCGCATCGCTCCAGGCTTCGCAGGCCTTGTCAAGATCGGCAGATGTCTTGCCCTTCGGCAAGGTGTTGATCGCCGTGTTTTTTCCAGTGGCCTTGATGTGGGGAATGGATTGAGCGCCAGCAGCATTCGAGAGCGGACCGACAATGCCGACCCTCTCGCTTCGATTGGCGGCTTCGAGAAGCTTCAGGGCCCAATCCGGGCTGACAATGGTGTCGCTGTTCAGCAGAATGCGAAAGGCCGCGGCTCCGGCGGCAAGACCGCGATTGGCCGAGCGCGTATAGCCCAGGTTCTCCTCATTCTCGAGCAGAGTGACCTGATTCCTGTCCTTCGCGAACTCACGCAGGTAGGAGGTCGTTTCCTCATTGGAGCGATCATTGACGACGATGATCCTGTGGCTTGGCAGAAGGCATGCCCCTGCCGCCTCCAGGCAGAGGCGGACATCCTCCAAAGCGTTATGAACGCATACGACGATATCGATAGGGGCTTCGGTCAAGGGCTCCAGCCGCTGGCTCTTGACCTCAGCGAACGTGCGTCCCGTCGACGGACTGGAGAGAGTGCCCAGTTTCAAGAGCATGTCCGGGATCACCAGAGCCCGGGCAAAACTGTGTCGGAAATAGACAAAATCCTCATGATCCCGGACTGATGCTCCTTGCGGCAGCAGAGGAGCAATCCGGAGGTGGGGATGTCGATAATTGACCCATGCAAAACCGAGTTGGTCCCGACGGCTGAAAGCTTCGATCTGTTGCCACCACAGATGAAGGGCATCCGCTGTTTCCCGCTTCCTGAGGGGAACGATCATGAAGCCGGTTTCGAACAGCGGTTGCTTGAGGGGCAAACCGGCCTTCCTATAATGCTCGACCTGCCTGTCAATGAGCTTCGAGGCATCCTTCTTGAGCCGCTTGCAGGCCTCAGCCTCGTCATAGAAGCAGGCGCGATGCGGATGCGGGACCAGGCCGAGATCGGCATTCTGATGCTCGATCAATTCGACATAGCGATGGATATCGCCCTTCAAGACGATATTGGCATCGAGCCAGACCGCGATCTCATGGGTGGGAAAAAGCTCGTGCGGGTGCGTCTTGACCCAGCGGGCGACCCTCGTCGGATCGGGATGGAAGTACGGCGCGGAACGCATCTGCCAGACGCCATAATCGTTCCGCGGGCGATCCGTGAAGCACACGTAATCGACATTCGGATCGATGCGCTCCGGGAGCAGCAGGTTGTCGTACTCACCGAAGATGGCCGTGTAGACGACAATCCTTCGCCCTCCCGCGCCAGAGGAACGATAGACAGAAATCTGCTGCGCGATATCGTCCTTCACATCCCAGCGATTGTCGAACAAAGCCTGGGCGGCCCTTCTCGGCAACCTTGTGGCTAAAATGTCCTTGGTTCGATCAAGACTGCGCTGCACCCCTGCAGCCACGCGCGGAAGACGCCTGGCCAGCAGGCGTAAGGGACGTGTCACTGTCCAGGACAAGGAGCCCCGCAGCCCGTTGATCTCCGTTCGCAGTTCCCGGATCGTGGCCTTAAGCTCAGCGATCTCGTCCCTTTGTCGTTGGACTTGCTCCTGCAGGGAGACGGTATCCGTTACAACGCTCGTATCGGTGCCGTGGGATGTAGAATGCAGAGCATCCTGGGTCATGTGTCCGAGACCTTGCCGCTCATAACCCGCAAGCCCGTCCAGGGACGGCATGAGATTGCTGAGCCCGAGACGAGCAACCTGTTCGCATCAGTTTCATGCCCATCATCCTTGCCCTCTCTGACAGCATGCCAGGATCACCCGTCCTTAGCATCCGTGCCCGTGGCAGCGGCGTAGGTTTCGATAACATCCTCAATGGGTCCAAACGCCTTGATCTGGCCGTGCTCCAGGAGAAGTCCCTTGTTGCAGATTTCGCGCAGCACCTTGTTGGAGTGCGACGCCAGAACGAGAAGTTTCGACTCCCGTGCAAAGCTCTCCAGCTTCTCGTTAGCTTTCTTCAAGAAGCGGGCATCGCCCGTGGCCACGACCTCGTCCAGCAGCAGGATGTCCGTCTCGACATGGGTCGAGATGGCAAAGGCCAGACGCGCGCGCATGCCGGACGAATAGGTGCGCATCGGCAGATCGAGGAAGTCGCCGAGTTCGCTGAACTCGGCGATGACATCGGCCTTTTTCTTCAGCTCGGCCTTGCTCATCCCCAGAAAGAGACCGCGGATGAAAATGTTGTCGTACCCGGTCGAATCCATGTCGAGACCGAAGCCGAGGTTCAACAGCGGCGCCACGCGTCCCTGAATGGTCACCCGTCCATGCGTGGGCGCGTAGAGCTTGGCCATCACGCGCAGGAGCGTGGTCTTGCCTGCACCATTGTGCCCCAGAAGAGCGAGACGATCGCCCGGTCCCAGGGTGAGCGACAATTGATCGAGGGCGCGCACCAC
Organism: Microvirga sp. VF16; assembly: GCF_016864375.1. Taxonomy (GTDB): domain Bacteria; phylum Pseudomonadota; class Alphaproteobacteria; order Rhizobiales; family Beijerinckiaceae; genus Microvirga. The sequence goes on from NZ_CP069354.1 coordinate 4,048,543, forward strand.
CAAGTGGCCCGACTGCCCCGAGGACAATTGCCCGCCGATGGGCTTCTCCTCGGAAGACGACCGCCGCCGGTCGGACTTCGAGGCCTGAACCGGAAATTCCAGTGTTATGTTTTCAAGCTTGATCAGCGCCATTGTCAGACCTCAAACCCAAAAGGCGATCCGCCGACCCCAATGGGCATAGACCGGCACAGTGATGCTCCAACCGATCACCGTGATCGCCAAGGTCACAATCCAGATCAAAGGATCCGGCGCCTGTCCCAGCAGCGGTGCACGCAGCACTTCGATAAAATAATAGAAGGGATTGAAATCCACGAAGATCGTGCGAAATCCAGTGGCGTCTTCCGGATACCAGAGGATCGGCGTCACGAAGAACGCAAGACGCATGGCGTTCGGGACCAGTTGCCCCAGGTCTCGATAGCGAACATTGATGAGGCCGAGCAGAAGGCCAACCCAAATTCCGTTCAGCAACACGATCGCCAGCGCTGGCAGAATCAGGATGATGTTCGGGAACGGCCACACCCGGAAAATCGCAAGAACCGCGACATACACAAGGGAGTTGAAGCCAAGGATGACGAGATTCTTCCAGAGGAGCTTATAGATGTACACCGTCCTCGGAACCGCGATCTCCCGAATGGCGGCGGCATTGCTCGCGAAAGAGTCCTTGCCCTCGATGACCAACGCCTGCACGAAGCCCCAAATCATGTAGCCTGTGACGAGATGGGGGATATAGTCGGACATAGGGCGTGCCATGATCCCGCCATACAGCGTGCCGATGCAGGTCGCCACAAACGCCAGGCTGAGCGTGTTCCAGAACGGTCCGATGCGCGAACGGCGATGGCGCGTTTGCACGTCCCGCCATCCCAGCGTCATCCACAATTCACGCCAACGCCAGCCGTCGCGAACCTCGCGCAACACCTCCAACATTTTCGAACCGTCGGTTCTCAACTTCGCTTCCTTGATCCCATTTCCGGCAATAGACGACAATCCGAGATACAGGGCGGCTTCTGTCTGAAGCTTATGCGCCCGGTGACCGTGGTTCCGGGCTTCGCCTCGGACTGTGTCACATCCACAAATTAAGCCTTCACCACATTGCTGCGCACGCCGAGATAATGCCCACGCGTGTCGACAATGAGCTTGGCGTGCTTCTCGATGGTGTCGTAGTCGAACCTGTCGTGGTCCGTCGCCAGCAGCACCAGATCGTACCCAGCCAGCGTCTCCGGAGTCAGCTCGACACTCTCGAGATCGAAAGAGTAGCGCCGCATCTTCGGGAAGCTCGGAACGTGTGGATCGCTGTAAGCGATCTCCGCGCCCTTTGCCTGAAGGATGCTCATCAGCTCGACGGACGGCGACTCCCGCATGTCGTCGACGTTCTTCTTATAGGCGATGCCGAGGACAAGGATTTTGCTGCCCCGGATCGGCTTCTCGCGCTCGTTCAGAGCATCGGCGATCTTCTCGACCACCCACTCCGGCATCGTGCTGTTGATTTCACCGGCAAGCTCGATGAAGCGCGTGTGCAGACCATACTCACGCGCCTTCCAGGTCAGATAGAACGGATCGATCGGAATGCAGTGTCCACCCAGCCCCGGACCGGGATAGTACGGCACGAAGCCGAAGGGCTTGGTCGCGGCCGCACGAATGACTTCGTGGATGTCAATCCCCATCCGGTCAGCGATGATCTTCATCTCGTTCACGAGACCAATGTTCACCGCGCGGTGGATGTTCTCCAGCAGCTTCGTCAGTTCAGCGGCCTGGGTGGAGCTCACCGGAACGACCGTGTTGATCACCTGGCCATACAGGGCAAGACCCACTTCGAGGCAGGACGGGGTGCTGCCGCCGCAGACCTTGGGAATGGTGTGTGTCGTAAACTTGGCATTGCCTGGATCCTCACGCTCGGGCGAGAACACGAGAAACACGTCCTCTCCCACCGTGAGGCCGGCCTTCTCGATCCGAGGACGCAACTCTTCTTCGGTCGTGCCGGGATAGGTTGTGCTTTCCAGCGACATGACCTGGCCGGTCCTCAGGTGCGGCAGAAGAGCATCGACGGTGTTCAGCACGAAGCTGAGATCTGGTTCTCGGTATTTGTTGAGAGGGGTGGGAACGCACAGGATCAGCGCGTCCACATCGCGAGCCCGCGACAGATCGGCGGTCGGCTCGAATCCGTCCTTGATGGCCCTGGCGATGCCCTCGGAGCCGATATGCTCGATATAGGTCTGTCCCTGCTTGAGGATATCGACCTTGCTCTGGTCGATATCGAAACCGACGACCTTGTACCCGACCTCGGAATACCGAAGAGACAGCGGCAGACCGACATAACCCAGTCCGACGATACCGATAACAGCGGTCTTGTCGTTCAATCTTTTCAGCAGCGTGTCTTTGTGCATCGGAAATCTCGGCTTCAGGCGCGTGGGATCGCGCGATCCTTCTATAAGGGGATTGACCCAACCCGCATACCTCCGGAAAGCGCCATAGTGCCGCGCCTTCCGAAACGGAAGATCGCCCAGCCAACAAGCCTAGCCGGAGCCCCTCGGACGCCGCTATACCGCTTTGACCCTGCTCCAGCAACCCTGACTCACCGTCGGGTCAACCTGACGCAATGACAGAGATTTCGGGCTTCTCCGTACGGCGTATAGTTGCCCACGCGCCACGAACCTCACCGTCGGCAAAGGATTAAGCTCACATCGAGCCCAGCCCCAACCCTGCGCCTCCTTCGCTTGCCCGCCCCCCATGATCGATCTACTAGGACAGCTCCGATCCCGGAGAATTTGAATGCGCGTCCTGGCCGTGGCGGTCACCTACAATCCAGACACGGACCTGCTGGCCCAGGTCCTGCGATCTTCTGCCCCCCAGGTCCAGGGCGTCGTGGTGGTCGACAATGGCTCTGCGAATGCCGGGACAGTGAGAGAAGTCGCGTCAGCCTTTCAGGCGCATGTCCTTGCAAATGAAGAGAATCTCGGGATAGCAGCGGCCCAGAATCAGGGTGCGGCCATGGCACAGACAGAAGGCTACTCGCACATCCTGCTGCTCGACCAGGATACGGTCCTGACGCCTGGCGTCGTGGCCGATCTGTCGAACAACTTGACGGTTCTGGAGAAAGAACATGGCGGAGTGGCTGCCATTGGGCCAGCTTACTACGAGCTTAACAGCCAGAAGCAGACGCGGGCCTATCGAGCCAACGGGCTCCGTCTGTCCCGGATTTCGCTGGAGGGCCCGGACCACCCCGTGGAGAGCGACTTCATCATTGCCTCCGGCTCCCTGATTCCACTGGCCGTCCTGAAGAAGGTGGGCGGCTTCAAGGAGGATCTCTTTATCGACCTAGTCGATGTGGAATGGTGTTTCCGAGCCAGGGCGGCAGGGTACAGAAGCTTCCTGTCCCCCACTGCTAAGGTGGATCACCACCTCGGCAGCGGAACAATAGAAGTCGGCAAACGTCAGATTGCCGTCCATGTCCCGATCAGAAACTACTACTGGGTCAGGAACGCATTGTGGTTGGCACGCCAGCCCTACACGCCCTCGGCCTGGAAACTTTATTTCATTAGCCGAAGCCTGGGCTTCCTGGCTGCCTACACGACCCTCGTCGACAAAAGAATCTTAAGGCTACAACTCATCTGTCGAGGGATCTGGGACAGCTTCACCGGACATCTCGGTCGGCTAAACCAGGGAAAAGTTTAATTTTCAGATCCTTAGCCGGCTTCTGTGCTCAGCCCATTCGCTGCCCCGCCTCGGCCAGTCCCCAAGCAAGCAGACTCTCAGCGCGCTCCGGGGTCGTAGCCTCCACGTAAACCCGCAATTCCGGCGCATTACCGGAAGGACGGAAGTGCACGACCTCGCCATTCTTCGCTGTAATCCGCAATCCATCGCAGGAATTGACCCCGGCCACACCTCCTAGAGGAGTCATCAGTTCGGAGAGAAATGCCCCATCCTGCTGCAACCGGGAAACAAAGGCAGTGCTCTTGTCCGTCTCCACGTTCTGCAGACGGTTGCTGGCCGCCGCCTTGAAGGCAAAGGTGGCTCCGATTTCGGCGAGAGGCCTGCCCTGTGTGACGATCTCGCTGAGAACGCAGAGGATGGGCAGCATGGCATCCCGGGTGGGAAGCGCCGCCAACTGACGGCCATCCCGTACAATGTCCGAACCAAGTAGGACACCGCCATTGGCCTCGAAGCCGAGGACAGCCCGCCCCCCTGCCTCAGATGCCTCCACCATGCCCTCGATGACGTAAGGGGAACCGACCCGCGTGCGGATAACAGTCTTGAATGCACCGCATGCCTCCAGGGCGGAGTTGGAGGTCACGGGGGTGACGATCACATCCGCCCCCAGAGCCTTGGCTGTGATTGCCCCGACCAGGTCGCCGCGCAGGAAGTTGCCGTTGGCATCGGAAATCAGGGGACGGTCCGCGTCGCCATCGGTCGAAACGATGGCATCGAGTGCTTGCTCTTGGGCCCATTGCCGCGCCAGAGCCTCGTCCTCCTCGCGCAGGGCTTCGGTGTCGACGGGGATGAAGCTCGTTGCCCGCCCCAGCGGCACCGCCTGAGCGCCCAGGTCCTCAAGCATTTCGACGATGACATCGCGGGCCACCGAGGAATGTTGGTAGACACCGACAGTAAGACCCGCCAGCGCCCCTGCCCCGAAGAAGTCACGGTAGCGGGCCTTGTAGGCATCGATCAGATTAATGTCAGGCGTCTGAGCATGAAAGGCGCTGATGCTCTTGGGTACCGACGTGATCTCGAGCTTGGCATGCCACGCCAGGATGGCAGCCTCATCCTTCTTATCGATCTCCCCTTGAGCCCGGTAGAATTTCAGTCCGTTGCGGTCCTCCGGAATGTGGCTTCCGGTGACCATGATCGCCGGGATGCCGAATCGCATGCCGTGATAGGCAAGCGCCGGCGTGGGAAGAGCGCTGCAATCGAGCGGAGTGAGCCCTGATTCGCGCAGGGCTGCATAGCAGAGCTGGGCAATGCTCGGGCTGCTCTCGCGCAGGTCCCGTCCAACCAGCACGACATTCTGGGACGCGGCCGCCGAGCCGTCCGCCTTGAGCATCTCGGCAAAAGCGCGGGTATAGGCGAAAGCCGGAACACCGTTCAGCTCGACGACAAGCCCTCGCAGCCCGCTCGTGCCGAATTTCAGGGACGACGGGATGATGGCTGGATGCATGTCCATAAGGGATTGCCTGTCTGTAACCTGGGCGTTCGATGCCGCGCCTCAATCAAAGAGCGGCATTCTCCGATATTCGATCATGAGAATAGTTCCGAGCGCGGCGGTCCAAGTCAACGCACCCAGTAGGCTCGAACGGGTCACTCGGATGGGGGAGGCAATGACTTGACCTACCCCAAAGGCATTGCAGTCTTAGGCCTTACGGTTGCCCACAGAGGATCCTAGACCTTTTCCCAAGAGGAAGATGCTTCCGATCGCCGCAAGGCATCCAGGATGCGCATGTTCAGGATGGCATCCTCCCAGCCATAGACCAGAGGCGCAGTGCCTCGGACCGCCTGACTGAAAGCCTCGCCCTGAAGCCCATATTGATCCACCACAGGAAACTCGATGGCGCGGGCCGATTGATTGCCGTGCGCGCTGCCATCGTCGACGAAGATGCGGGTCGGCTTGTCCGGTGGCGCATTGAAGGGGATCTCGATCTCGATCCGCCCCTTCGTTCCGAAGATCTGGACCCGCTGATACGGCACGGACTGGGTCGAAACCGTGAAGGACAATTGCCGACCATTCCCGAAATCCATCAGGGCACTGGTGGTCCGATCGACGCCGAAGGCCGGGTCACGATCCATGAGCGTGACGACGCGAAGGGGTTCGGCATCGAAGAAGTAACGCCCTGCGACGACGGCATAGCAGCCGATATCGAGGAGCCCTCCCCCGCCGATATCGGCTTTGTTGCGAATATTCGCGGGATCGACATTGAAGTATGAGAAGCTGATCTGAATGGCGCGCAGCTCTCCGATCTCGCCGCTTCGGATCACGTCACGGGCGCGATGCCATTGCGGATGATGACGGACCATGAAGGCTTCCGCGACCAGCACCTGAGATGCAGCCTGCCCGAGCTGCTTCGCCTCGTCGGCCGTGATGGCAATCGGTTTCTCGCACAAGACATGCTTGCCGGCGGCAGCGGCCGCCAAAGTCATCGGCACATGAAGATGGTTGGGCAGCGGATTGTAGATCGCCTCGATCTCGGGATCGGCAAGCAGCGCTTCGTAGGAACCGTAAGCCTTCGCGATCCCGAGTTCCGCCGCCATGTCACGGGCGGACGCCTCGTCTCGCGATGCAACGGCAATGACATCGCAGAGCGGGCTTTTCATCATGCCCGGGACGACCTTCACGCGTCCTATCTTCGCGGTGCTTAAGATTCCCCAACGGACCGGCTGCATGGCGCTCTCCTCATGTTTCGATACCTGTTGATAGGGCTGCGATCTCAAATCGCGGACCGTCGCAGAGATTTGTAATCCTTATGCAGAACCGGTCCGGTCGTGTCGCGCTCCAAAAGGGTCAGTGGCAGCCGGAGATTCCAATCTTCGGGCTTCATGTCGTTCCGGATCAGCTTCATGAGAACGTCGGCACCTGTGCGCCCCAGCTCATACAGGGGCTGCCGGAACGTGGTGAGCGTGGGTTCGGTGTAATCGGCAAACTCGATCCCATCGAAGCCGACGACCGAGACATCCTGCGGAACGCGGATCCGTTCCTCGCGGACGCGCTTGATGAAGCCAATGGCACTCTCATCGCAAGCGGCGAAAATTCCGGTCGGGCGATCCTTCATCCTCAGGAAGGATTCGGCGGCGGCAACACCGGTCGAGAACACGAAGGGCCCCTCCCAACGCACGAAGTCGTCCGGGCTGAAGCCGGCCGCGGCAATCCCCTCTTGGAATCCTCGAAATCGCTCGTGTTCAATGATTGAACTCGGCGTCCCCGAAATGTAACCGAACCTGCGGTGCCCGAGTTGCGCCAAATACTCAACCGCCCGGCGGGATGCCTCGCGATCCTGAACAACCACGTTCGGGATCTTGTCGTCATCGATGGCAGCACACATGGCGACGATCGGCAGTCCGGATTCTCTCATGTCGCGGGTGCCGTTCTCCGGAATGTAACCCGTCAGCAGAAGAACACCGTCCACCTGCCGGGACAGGGCGAGATCGACATAGCGGGCCTCACGCTCCCTGCGGTTGTCCAGATTGCCGATGATGATGCCATAGCCCGACTGCGTCAGCTCATCATCGACACCGCGAAGGATTTCGGCGAAGACCGGATTGGTGAGTCGCGGCGCCACCACCAGCACGTTCATGGTGCGGCGGGTGCGCAGTTTCTGTGCAGTGCTGTTCGGAATGTAGCCGCTGCGGCGCACGGCCTCCATCACGAGATCGTGCGTTTTCTGCCTTACCTTCTCCGGTTCCGACAGCACCCGGCTGACCGTTGCCGTCGACACTCCGGCAAGTCGAGCCACATCGGCGATGCGTATCTCCTTCACGGAACGCCACCTTTTCCGACTCATGCAGGTTACCTCAGTACCCTTGGCAAGATATGTTACCTTCTCTCATAGGAAATAACTTACATCAACTAGTGTCTTGACTAATCTAAAAAGCCACTACAACCTATATCGCAAGATGTAATCGATTACAAAAATCGATAAAACGCTTCTGGGGAGGAAGCCATGAGCATGAAGACACGCGTTTCCGCCTATACCCTTTCTATTGCCCTACTCTGCAGCACCGGAGCCTTCGCACAGCAAAAGGCCGAGGTTCTTCACTGGTGGACATCCGCCGGTGAATCCGCCTCCGTGAAGGTCTTCGCGGATCAGTTCACCAAGGCCGGCGGCACCTGGGTCGACAACGCCATCGCCGGCGGCGTCAACGCCCGCACGGCGGGCATCAACCGGATGGTGGGCGGCAATCCCCCGACCATGATGCAGTTCAATACCGGCAAGCAATTCGACGAGCTTGTCAGCAATGATCTGGTGCGCGACGTCGACGCTCAGGCAAAGGCGGGCAAGTGGCGGGAGATTATGCCCAAGCCCATCGTCGAGGCGGCGGTCCGCAACGGCAAATTCTACGCCGTCCCGGTCAATATCCACGGCCAGAACTGGATGTTCTACAACACCAAGATCTTTGCGGACGCCGGCCTTCAGCCTCCAAAGACCTTTCCTGAGCTGATCGAGACTGGCGAGAAGCTCAAAGCCAAGGGCGTCATCCCGCTCGCCCTTGGCGGTCAGCCGACCTGGGAGCACAATCTGTTCCGGGCTGTGCTTGTGGGCAACGGCGGTGCCGAGATGTTCCGTCAGTTTTACGGCGTCCGCAAACCGGATGTATTAAAGGATCCGAAATTCAGGCAAACCGTCGAGCTCTTCGGCAAGATGCGCGGCCTTGTCGATCCCGGCAGCCCCGGGCGCAACTGGAACGACGCCACGGCCCTCGTGATCACCAACAAGGCAGCGATGCACTTCAATGGCGATTGGGCCAAGGGCGAGTTCACCGCGGCAGGCCAGACGCCCGGCAAGGAATATGGCTGCACCCTGGTGGGCGACAGCCCGAAGGAAGTGATCGGTGGTGACGTCTTCGTCTTCCCGACGACCAAGGACAAAACGGCCCTCGCCACCCAGGACAAGCTGATCGAGGTCCTGCTCGACCCGAACACCCAGCTCGAGTTCAACAAGAAGAAGGGTTCGATCCCGGTGCGCATGGATGTGGACGTTTCCTCCATGGACGTCTGCGCCCAGAGATCCAATGCCGTGCTGAAGGATCCCGCCAATCAGGTCGAGTCGATGGAAATGCTCACCACACCGAATTTCCAGGGCGCCATTCAGGATGCGGTCACGCAGTACTGGAACACCCCGAACATGTCGGTCGATGCCTTCATCGAGAAGGTGACCAACGCCATGCGGGACGCGACCTAAAGAATTCTGCCTCGCCCCTGCATGCAGGGGCGAGGCTTCGGTCACGGATCTTGAAGCATTTTCAATGGAGCCTGTCTGGTGGACACCATCTCGATCCGCGCTCCCGGCGTCAGCCCGAGCGGTACGAAGGTCCGACGCAGCCTGCGAACACGCCTGCCCGCCGCCATAGCCCTTCTGCCAACCGCGCTCATTGTCCTTGTCGTCTACATTGGCTGCATGCTCTGGACTGTGCGGCTCTCGTTCACAAGTTCGACTCTCCTGCCCAAGCTCGACTGGTTTGGCCTGACGCAATATACCCGCCTCTTTGCCAATGACCGCTTTCTCACCTCGGCCGAGAATATCGTCATCTTCGGCGCGCTGTTCATCTCGGGCTGTCTGATCATCGGCTTCCTGCTCGCGGTCTTCATCGACCAGAACGTGCGCGGCGAAGGCCTCTTCCGCACGGTCTTTCTTTATCCTTTCTCCATGTCCTTCGTCGTCACCGGCGTCGCGTGGCAATGGTTCCTCAATCCCGGCCTCGGCCTGCAAAAGCTTGTGCGCGATATGGGTTTCGAGACCTTCACCTTCGACTGGCTCGTGAATCAGAAGATGGCAATCTACACCATCGTCATAGCCGGACTCTGGCACGGATCCGGCCTCACCATGGCCATCATGCTCGCAGGCCTTCGTGGAGTGGACAGAGATCTCTGGAAGGCGGCCAAGGTCGATGGCATTCCGACCTGGCGCGTCTATACCTCCGTTGTCCTTCCTCTGCTCCGCCCCATGGTCGTGACAGCCGTCGTGCTGCTCGCGACCGGCGTCGTGAAGCTCTACGATCTCGTGGTCGCCATGACCCTGGGCGGTCCCGGTATCGCCACCGAAGTGCCGGCAAAATTCGTCATGGATCACCTGTTCGAGCGTAACAACATCGGTCTCGGAACAGCCGCTGCGACGATCATGCTGATCACCGTCGTGATTGTGCTGGCCCCTTGGGTCTATGCTCGCTACGTCCGCTCCGAAGGGAGGCACGCATGACCCCCTCAGTGCCTCAGGGCCGTCGCCCGCAACATCTCACAGCGGGCCGCATCGGCGTCTATGCCTTTCTGGTAACGGCAGCACTGTTCTTCCTGCTGCCGCTCTGGATCATGGTCATGACCTCGCTCAAGCCCATGGAGGAGATCCGGCTCGGCAACATTCTCGCTGTACCCGCCGCCATGACCTTCGAGGCCTGGAGCAAGGCTTGGTCCTCCGCCTGCACCGGGCTTGAATGCAACGGCATCAGCGTCGGATTCTGGAACTCGGTGCGCATTCTCGTCCCGTCGGTGATTTTCTCGATCATCGCCGGCGCCATCAACGGCTATGCCCTGTCGTTCTGGCGGGTCAAAGGTGCTAACGTCATGTTCGGCATCCTGCTGCTCGGCGCCTTCATCCCGTACCAAGTCTTTCTCTATCCCCTGGTGCGGATTTTTTCGCTGACCGGGATCTACAACTCCCTCGCCTGCATCGTGCTCGTGCATGTGATCTTCGGCCTGCCGACGATGACGCTCTTGTTCCGCAATTATTATGCGGGCCTTCCCATCGAGCTGTTCAAGGCGGCGCGCATCGATGGCGGCGGCTTCTGGTCGATCTTCTTCCGGGTGATCCTGCCCATGTCGACGCCCATCATCGTGGTTGCGACGATTCTGCAGGTCACCGGCATCTGGAACGACTTCATCTTCGGCCTGACCTTCGCGGGCCGCGAGAACCTGCCCATGACCGTGCAGCTCAACAATATCGTGAACTCGACGCAGGGCGAGCGCGCCTACAACGTGGACATGGCAGCCACCATGCTCGCGGCGCTCGTTCCCCTCGTCGTCTACTTCGTCTCAGGACGCTGGTTCGTCCGTGGCATCGCCGCCGGCGCTGTGAAGGGATAAGGCATGTCGACCGTTTCCGTTCGTGATGTGACCGTCGCATTCGAAGCCGTTCAGGTCTTCGACGGCCTCTCCCTCGATATCGCCGAGGGCGAATTTATTGTCCTGCTCGGACCATCGGGCTGCGGCAAGTCCACCCTGCTTAATGCCATCGCAGGTCTGCTCGACGTTGCCGAGGGGCAGATCTGGATCAACGGCAAGAACGTGACCTGGGAGGAGCCGAAAGATCGCGGCATCGCCATGGTGTTCCAGTCCTATGCCCTGTATCCGCGCATGAGCGTGCGCGAGAACATGTCCTTCGGCCTGAAGATGGCGAAGACGCCGAGGCCCGAAATTGAAAAGCGTGTCGCGAAGGCGGCGGAGCTATTGCAAATCACGCCCCTCCTCGACCGTCGCCCGGACCAGCTCTCCGGCGGCCAGCGCCAGCGTGTTGCCATCGGTCGTGCCCTCGTGCGCGACGCCGCCGTGTTCCTTTTCGATGAACCTCTCTCCAACCTCGATGCCAAGCTGAGAAACGAACTCCGGGTCGAGATCAAGCGTCTGCATGCCCGTCTCGGCAAGACCACCATGGTCTATGTCACGCACGATCAGATCGAGGCGATGACACTGGCCGACCGGATCGTGGTCATGAAGGAGCAGAAGATCCAGCAGATCGGCACGCCCGACGAGATCTATCACCGTCCGGCCAACCTGTTCGTCGCGGGCTTTGTCGGATCGCCGCAGATGAACTTCATCAAGGGCCGGATCGAGAACACGGGAGAAGGCTTGAGCTTCCTTGCCGGCGACCGCCGCCTGTCGCTCTCAGCATATCAGTTTGCTGCCTCGCCCTCGGCCGGGCAGGAGGTCGTGCTCGGTGTTCGGCCGGAGCATCTGGAGATTGCGAGTAACGGCACGTGGCCGGGCTTCAAGGTCGACATCGTCGAACCCATGGGCGCCGACACGGTGATCTGGTGCAGCGATCCTGTCGGCTCGGTCCAGGTGCGTACGACCGGCAGTCGCAAGGCGACACCGGGCGAGAGCCTGACGCTCCACGTCGATCCCACGCAGGTGTCTCTCTTCTCGGCCGAGACCGGCGAGCGCCTGTAACCACACCATCATTGCGGCAGGCCTCATCGCATGACCTGTCGCGCCCGCCATCACGAACCTTGAGGACACCATGAGCGTCACGGATAGTCTTTCCATTCAACTCTACACGCTGCGATCCCTGGAGGATCTCGACCTGATCCTCGATACGGTGGCTGAGGCCGGCTATCGCCATGTCGAGACGGTCGGATCGCATCTGGACAAGGCCGCGGAGGTTCGCGCGAAGCTCGATGCGCGGGGCCTCAAGGCTTCCTCCAGCCATGTGAGCATGGCGGCTTTGCGCGAGAAGCCCGATGCCATTGTGGATGCCTGCAAGACGCTGGGCCTCACGCATCTCTACATGCCGGCCGTTCCGCCGGAAGAGCGCGACATGGCCGCCGACGGCTGGCTCTCGCTCGGCCGTGAATTGGGACAGATCGCGGAGCGCTTTCAGTCAAAGGGCATCCGTCTCGGCTACCACAACCATCATTGGGAGCTGAAGCCGAAGGACGGCACGAAGACCGCCCTCGAACTGATCTTCGAAGCGGCCGGCTCGAGCCCCCTTACCTGGCAGGTCGACGTGGCTTGGCTCGTGCGTGGCGATGTCGATCCCAAGGAATGGATCGACCGTTATCGCCGCAGGATCACGGCCGCTCACGTGAAAGACATCGCACCGGCTGGACAAAACGAGGATCAGGACGGCTGGGCCGATGTCGGCTCGGGCACTTTGAACTGGCGCGAGCTCTGGCGCGTATGCCGCGATGCCGGTGCCGAATGGATGGTGGTCGAGCACGACAAACCGGCAGACCCGGCCGCGACGGCCCGCAACAGCTTCGCCTTCCTGCGCACAATCGAGGACTAGGATCATGAACTCCCTCAACGTCGGCATCATCGGATGCGGCAACATTTCGAGCATCTATCTCCAGAACATTCCGGCCTATCGCGGCCTTACCCTGCGCGCCTGCGCGGACATGAAGCCGGAGGTGGCGCAGGCTCAAGCGAGCCGGCACGGCGTCGAGGCGCTTTCGGTCGACGAGCTTCTGGCCCGCGATGACATCGACCTCGTGGTCAACCTCACTGTCCCGGCTGCCCATTTTGGCGTTTCGCTCGCAGCGCTCTCCGCCGGCAAGCACGTCTTTTCCGAAAAGCCTCTCGCGGTCGATTTCGAGCAGGGACGCAAGCTCGTCGACGAGGCGGAAGCGCGCGGCCTTCATCTCGGCTGCGCCCCCGACACCTTCCTCGGCGCCGGCGGACGCCTCGCCCGTAATCTCGTCGATGATGGCAAGATCGGGCATATCCTCTCTGGAACGGCGTTCCTGATGTCGCATGGCATGGAGCACTGGCATCCGGATCCGGAATTCTTCTTTAAGCCCGGTGGCGGCCCGATCCTCGACATGGCGCCTTATTATCTGAGCGCCCTTATCAACCTGATCGGTCCGATCCAACGCGTCTTCGCCATGTCGAGCATCGGATTCCCCGAGCGCATCGTGACATCGGAATCACCACGTAAGGGCCATCGGATCGCGGTTGAAACCCCGACCCATGTGATGTCGCTCCTCGAATTCGCCTCGGGCGCGCAGGTGACGTTCTGCATGAGCTGGGACGTGTGGAAGCACAGCCATCCGGCCATCGAGATCTACGGCTCGGAGGGCTCGCTGCGCGTGCCGGACCCGAATTTCTTCGGTGGCCAAGTGGAGATCACTGAACGCGGCGGTGATTGGCATGCCGTCGACTCGAGCGAGATGCCGTTGGGCTCGCCCAATTGGCGCTCGCCCAATTGGGCTCCCGATATTCCGAACAAGGCGAACTACCGCGCCCTCGGCCTCGCCGACCTCGCGAGCGCCGTGCTGAACGGCACCCCGCACCGCTCCAGCGGCCGCCTCGGCTTGCATGTTCTGGAGGTCATGCACAGCATCCTCGAAGGCGCGGCGACGGGACAGCCTCGGGCGATCACGACAACGCTCGAACGGCCGGCTGTCCTGGAGGATGCCGATGCAGCCCTTCTCTGGAAGGGCCTGCCAAAGACGGCGTCAGCGGCCTGAGATCGATTGAAAAGACAGAAAGAACGGACGATGCGGGAAGCACTCATCGTGTGGGGCGGCTGGCACGGCCATGAGCCGGAACAATGTGCCACGATCGTGGCCGGCATGCTGCGGGAGGAGGGTTTTCAGGTTCACCTGGAAAACTCGACCCAAGCCTTTGCCAGTCCTCAGCTCTCCATGATGAGCCTCATCGTGCCGATCTACACCATGTCGAAGATCGAAAAGGAGGAGGTCGCCAACCTCTCCCAGGCCGTCCGTGAAGGAACCGGCCTAGCCGGCTTTCACGGCGGCATGGGCGATGCCTTCCGCGAGGCGGTCGAGTATCAGTTCATGTGCGGCGGTCAATGGGTGGCCCATCCCGGCAACATCATCGACTACCGCGTGAACATCACCCGCCCCGACGATCCGGTCATGCAGGGTGTCCAGGACTTCGACTATCGTTCCGAGCAGTACTACATGCACGTGGACCCCTCGAACGAGGTTCTCGCCACGACCACTTTCTCGGGCGAACATGCGCCCTGGATCGAAGGCGTCGTGATGCCGGTCGTCTGGAAGCGCCGCCACGGCCAGGGCCGCGTCTTCTACAGCTCCCTCGGCCATGTGGCGAGGGAGTTCGATGTGCCAGAGATGGGCACCATCCTACGGCGCGGCATGGTGTGGGCAGCACGGGACTGATATCTACCGCCTTGTTCGAAACGCTGGAAGACGCGGGATATCGCGTTTAAGGATGTTGGAGTCGTCTTTCTTATCCATCCAACGTTCACGCGGGGAACATCATGCGGATCATTGTCTATGGCGTCGGCGCAATTGGTGGGACCGTCGCCGCAGCCCTGACGCTCTCGGGACAGGAAGTGATCGGCATTGCGCGGGGCGCTCAGCTCAAGGCCATCCAGGCCGATGGGCTGTTTCTGCGTACGCCGGAGAAGACCGCAAGGGCGCAGTTTCCCTGCGTGTCCGATCCGTCTGAAATCGACTTCCGACCGAATGACGCCATCCTGCTGACGATGAAAACCCAGGATACACTTGCCGCGCTCGATCATCTGCGCGCCGCAGGCGTCACCGGGCAGCCAATTTTCTGCGTTCAGAACGGCGTGACCAACGAGCGACTGGCTCTCCGCTATTTCCCTGAGGTACATGGCGTGACGGTGATGATGCCGGCTGCCATTTCGGCACCCGGCGAGGTCAGCGCCTTTTCCGTGCCGCGTCACGGCATCTTCGACATCGGGCGCTACCCCGGCGGCAGCAACGATTACGACATCAAGCTCGCGAAAGCTCTAGAGGCGGCCAATGTCGCGGCCTTCGTCTCGCAGGACGTGATGCAGAGCAAATACGGCAAGCTGCTTCTCAACCTGAGCAACATCCTGCAGGCCGCGCTCGGCCTCGATGCCGATTTCAAGCACCTGGAAGCGTTGCTTCGGACCGAGGCTGAAGCCGCCTACAAGGCTGCCGGCATCCCCTGGCTGGATGTCGGCGCCGCCGATGCCCGCAGAGCGCAGTTGATGAAGCAACAGCCGATCGCCGGCATCGACCGCTTGGGCAGTTCGACGACGCAGAGCCTTGCGCGCGGCGGCGGATCGATCGAGACCGACTACCTCAACGGCGAAATCGTGTTGCTCGGACGCCTTCACGGCGTATCGGTGCCCGCGAACACCTACTTCACGGAGCTGGGAGCCCGCATGGCACGAGAAGGGCTCAAGCCCGGAGCGATTTCGGTCGCCCAGACCGAGACGGAACTGTCGGCTCTCGGTGCTTTGCCGGGGCGCTGATCTCGTCAGCCGAGCGTGAAGGCTTCGTGCACGGCGGACTGGACCGAGCCGCCGAGCACGGCGCCGCCTCCGGCCACATAGATCCAGTCGCCGATCACCGTGGCCCCAACCGCATGCCGCGGCGTCGTCATCGGCGCGTGATGCTGCCATGTATCGGAGGCGGGATCGTAGCTTTCCATCTGCCCGAAGACCTTTGCCTGAATCGGCCTTCCCTGCTCGATGCGTCCCGCCTCGCCGCCCATGGCGAAAAGCCGGTTCCGGTAGGTCACCAGCCCGTGCCCTGAACGGGCAGTCGGAAGCGGCGCCCGCTCCTCCCATGAGTCCTTGGCCGGCAGATACACATGATGCAGGTTGGTATTGTATTCGAAGGTGTTGAAGCGTCCGCCGATGACGTGAATGACACCGTTATGAGCAACACAACCCACGTGATCCCGAGCACCGGGCAGTGCCTTGGCTTGCGTCCAACGGTCGGTCTGCGGATCGTAGACCTCATGCCAGCCGACGCTGGCCCTCTCCGCAACCGGTAGCGAGGCTCCGCCGATCAGATGGATTTTGCCATCGAGCACCACGGCCGCAGCGGCACCGCGTGGCCGAGGCAGCGGCGCAATCGGCGCCCATCGATCCGTAGCTGGATCGTAGACATACGCATTAGGGTCGGGATTGCGGTTCTGCTCGATGAACCCGCCCAAGGCATAGACCCGCCCGGCATCGGCCGCGACCGCCACATGGTTGGCTCCGCGCGGCAGCGGGGCCGCATTGAACCATCGATCCGGGGCAGGATCATAGACGTGATGATAGGCGCGGTCGACCCGACCCTCGCCATAGCCGCCAACGATGTGCATACGATCGTTCAGAACCGTGGCCCAGGCCATCTCGCTGCGCGGAATGGGCAGCGCCGCACGAGAGACCCATCGTCCCTGCGCACCGGCCGGAGCCGGGCTGTCGGTCACGCGCTGCGCCTCCTGCTCGGGCGTCAGATGATGCGGCACGCCGCCCTGCAGGCGGGTATAGGGATCCGGCGAGGGTGCCGCCTCGGGCAGCGGCGCATTGTGCCCCGCATGCTGGGCCAGAGCGCGGGAACCTCCGAGAGCGGTCAATCCGGCGAGTGCGATGAAGTGGCGGCGATCCATGTCCGACCTCGCGCAATGTGACCGGCCGATACTCGCGGAGGGCAGCGTCCGTGACAAGGAAACATGTCGCACGTCTCATCAAGTTTTCGAGACCAAGCGAAGCCCATTGACTTGCACGCCTTCAGCTTCGAGCCTGACCGGACGAGAAAGCGCAGCATAAGAGGCAAGACGCCATGAACCTGTCAGCACTGCTCCGTCAACGGTTTGATGCAGGCCGCCCCGTTCGCGTGGCGCTCATCGGCGCCGGCAAGTTCGGCTCGATGTTTCTCGCCCAGGTGCCGACCATCGCCGGGCTCGAGGTCGCGATGATCGTCGATCTCAATCCGGACCGAGCCCGTGAGGCCTGCCGGACTGTCGGCTGGGACGAGGCGAGAATTGCGAGCATGCGCTTCTCCACCGATGGAACGGAGGCCTGCACGGCGGATGATGTCGAGGTGGTGATCGAAGCGACCGGCAATCCCGAGGCGGGAATCAAGCATGCGCTGGCGGCCATCGAGGCCGGCAAGCACATCGTCATGGTCAATGTGGAGGCCGATGTCCTGGCAGGTCCCCTCCTCGCCGAGAAAGCGCGGGAGCGCGGCATCGTCTATTCGATGGCCTATGGCGACCAGCCTGCACTCGTGTCGGAGATGGTGGATTGGGCCCGTGCCGCGGGATTCACGGTCGCTGCGGCGGGCAAAGGAACGAAATACCTGCCGGCCTACCACGCGGTCACTCCGGACGGTGTCTGGACCCATTATGGCCTGACGCCGGAGCAGGCCAAAGCTGCGGGCATGAATCCGCAGATGTTCAACTCCTTCCTCGATGGCACCAAATCCGCCATCGAAATGGCCGCCATCGCGAATGCCTGCGACCTCGATGTGCCGGAGGACGGATTGCTCTTCCCGCCCTGCGGTGTCGACGATCTCGCTCATATCCTCCGTCCCCGTGCCATCGGCGGTCAACTCGGTCATGACGGCATGGTGGAGGTGGTGTCCTCGCTCGAGCGCGATGGCAGGCCGGTATTCCGGGATCTGCGCTGGGGCGTCTACGTGGTGCTCAAGGCCCCCAACGACTATGCGGCAGCCTGCTTCAAGCAATATGGCCTTCCCACGGATTCGACCGGCCGCTATGCGGCCATGTACAAGCCCTTCCATCTGATCGGCCTCGAATTGTCCATCTCCGTTCTGAGCGCCGCGCTGCGCGGTGAGCCGACGGGCTCATGCCGGACATGGCGTGGCGATGCAGTTGCGGTTGCCAAGCGCAATCTCAAGGCGGGGGAAAGTCTCGACGGCGAAGGCGGCTACACCGTCTATGGACGGCTTGCGCCAGCGGCACGCAGCAAGGCTCAGCGCATGCTGCCCATCGGCATTGCGCACGGCGTCCGCCTGACCCGTGACGTCGCTGCGGGTTCCGTGGTCACGGAGGACGATGTGGATCTCGATCCCAACCGACTTGCGGTAAGAATCCGGAGAGAGATGTGCGACCGCTATAGTGGTCGTGATGATCAAGCTGCCCCGCATGTTCAGCGGTGAAAGGTCTCATGCTCTCTGGTCATAGGGATGTCGGACCAATCACATTATCGTCCAACGCACAAAGATGATGGAGCTTCACATGGATTACCGCAGCCTGGGCCGGAGCGGCCTCAAGGTCTCGCCGATCTGCCTGGGCACGATGATGTTCGGCGGTCCGACGGACGAAACTCTCTCCGCGCGCATCATTGCGAAGGCACATGAGGCGGGTGTGAACTTCATCGACACGGCCGATGTCTACAACGGCGGCCTGTCCGAAGAGATCACGGGACGCGCGATCAAGGCGCATCGCTCCCATTGGGTGCTCGCCACGAAGGTCGCCAACCCGACCGGGCAAGGCCCCAACGAGAGCGGTCTCTCGCGCCGGCGCATCATGGAGTCCGCAGAGGCAAGCCTGCGGCGCCTCGGCACGGATTGGATCGATATCTACTATCTCCATAAAGAAGATCACACGACGCCTCTGTTGGAGACGGTGCGCGCCATGGGCGACCTCGTGCGCCAAGGCAAGATCCGGTATTTCGGCGTCTCGAACCATCGGGCCTGGCGCGTGGCTGAGATCTGCCGCCTCTGCGACGATCTCGGCATCGATCGTCCGGTGGTGAGCCAGCCCTATTACAACGCCATGAACCGGATGCCGGAGGTCGAGCATCTGCCGGCTTGCGACTATTATGGCCTCGGCGTCGTGCCCTACTCGCCGCTCGCGCGCGGCGTCCTCACGGGCAAGTACAGCCCCGATGCTCCGCCACCGGAGACGAGCCGCGCCGGTCGGCAGGACAAACGGATGATGCAGACCGAATGGCGTCCGGAATCCCTGCAGATCGCGCAGGACATCAAGCGCCATGCCGAGGCGCGTGGAATCACTGCAGGCCAGTTCGCGGTGGGATGGGTGTTGAACAGTCGCTTCATCACGGCCGTCATCGCAGGCCCGCGCACGGAGGAGCAGTGGGACGATTACCTGAAGGCCCTCGACTATCGCTTCATGGCCGAGGATGAAGCGCTGGTCGACCGCCTCGTCGCGACCGGGCATCCTTCCAGCCCCGGATACAACGACCCCGCCTACCCACTCGAAGGGCGTTCGCCACGGACATTGTCACCGGGCTAGGGCACCTTTCGGCGCAATTCGGTCGCGTACGAGGAACAGTTGAGACCGACCTGCCGCCTCATGGGAGGGCAGTCATTGCATTGATGCAATGAAATGACTGCGTTTTGTGCCATTGCATTGCATGAATGAAAAGATCAGGTTCTTGGCACACGGACCACAGGGGTCCTGGAGACAAAACCATGATCGACACCCGCCTTGCTCCCTATGGTGCTTTCGCCCTGCGTGCGGCTCTTGGCATCATGTTCATCGCCCATGCCTATCTGAAGATCGCCGTCTTTACGGTTCCGGGCTTTGCCGGCTTCCTTTCGCAGGTCGGCTTCCCTGCCTTCCTGGCATGGCCCATCATCCTGGCCGAACTGATCGGCGGCCTTGCCATTCTGCTGGGCTTCTATGGTCGCGCAGTATCTATCGTCCTGCTGCCGGTTCTCCTGGGCGCTCTGCTCGTGCATGCCCCGAACGGCTGGGTGTTCAACGCTCCCAATGGCGGCTGGGAATATCCCGCTTTTCTGGCGATCGCCGCCCTTGCGCATGTCCTGATCGGCGACGGCGCCTTCGCGATGAAGCCCCTGACTCTCGGCCTCGGTTCTGCCACTCCGCTTCGCCCTCGGGTCGGATAACCTTTCGACAGAAATCATGAACGGCCGTGCGCGTTCCGCACGGCCGTTCATCCATTCAATAAACAAGGGACGCCAGAAACAAGGGACTCCAGGCAAACTATTCAACCATGCAGAGCCGCCTCCCAAGCGCAATCAGTTCTCCATGCTCGCCAGTTCGCCTTTCAGCCAATCGTGAAAGGCTGATACCGCCCGCGTCTGCGGCAGGGCTTTGGACGTGACGAACCAATAGGCGATACCCGTGGCATAGCGGTCCGGAAAAGGAGCCGAGAGACGCCCGAAAGCGATGGCATCTCCTGCCAGCGTCTCCCACGCCAGAAACACCCCCTGCCCCGCAACCGCGGCATCGAGGCAGAGCGAGGCGTCCGAGAAGACCGGCCCATCGCCCAGGATCGACTCGTCGAGACCGTTCGGGCCGAGCCAATCGTTCCAGCCGAACATGGGCGTCGGCTCGCGGATGATGGGAGCGCCGGCAAGGTCGGCGGGCTTTCGCAGTCCCTCGGCAAGCGGTGGACTGCAGACGGGGAAGATACGCTGATCGATCAGCTTCTCCGCTTTCACATGGGGCCAGTTGCCCCAACCGACCCGGATGCACACGTCCACATCCGATGTATCCGGATCGACGAGCGCCACATCCGCATCGATGCGGATGCGGATATCGGGATACTGCTCGTGAAAACGCTGCAGGCGCCACACCAGCCACTTGCTTGCGAAGACGGGTGCTACGGATACCGTCAGCACATCGTCGCGGCGGCGTTCGGCGAGAGCAAGTCCGACCGAAATCTCTGCGAATCCAGCGTTCAGGTATTTCAGGACGTCCTGCCCGAACGGCGTCGGCTTCAGGCCTTTCGGCAGACGCTCGAACAGGGACCGTCCGAACTGCTCCTCGGCCTTCAGGATCTGCTGGCTGACGGCCCCGATGGTGACGCCGAGTTCGTCGGCTGCCGCCCTCAGGCTGCCTAATCGGCCCGCCGCCTCGGCGGCGCGCAGGCCCGTGAGATGGAACCGGCTCAAGTTTCGCATATAGTTTTTCTATAGCCTCATGCAGAGAAAAACCATCCCTCGAAGGCGAGAATGGGCGCATGATGCAGAGATGTTAAACCCCTTCACTATAGCAAAGCAGCTTCTCCGCAACCGCCCCCGGCAACGGGACGCGGATGACTGGAGCGGCGATCCTCTGTCCCATCCGGCCCTGCAACGCATGAGTTTGGAGCAGCTGGCGGATCTCCCGTTCGACCGGAGCCCTCCTTCAGCGGAATGTTGCCCTGCCCAAATCCGCAGGCGCGTCATCTCCTCTCAGAAGTAAGCCTTCGTCGACGCGAGAGATGAGTTTGGGCCCTCTCTGCACTGAGGCAGCGCACAGCGTTTCAACGAACAAGGCCGCGCCGACGACAATCCCGGACGAGGAAACTGCGAGTTTTCTAGGAGGAAACTGAATTATTCAGTTGAGAATGGCTGGGGCGCCAGGATTCGAACCTGGGAATGGCGGTACCAAAAACCGCTGCCTTACCACTTGGCGACGCCCCAATAGTGTGGCGTGTACATAATCGGCCCGATGGCGGCTGGCAACACCGTTTTGCAAGGAGACATTTATCTGCAAGAAAGGCTCAATTCTCCCCTTGCGGCGCTCCCACCTCGCCGCTATAAGACCGGCCTCCCGAGAATTTTCGGTGTCGGAGTGTAGCGCAGTCTGGTAGCGCACCACGTTCGGGACGTGGGGGTCGCAGGTTCAAATCCTGCCACTCCGACCATTCTTCTTCTGCAAAATCAATGCCTTAGTAGAAGCGATATGCTGAGGCAAAATTCCTTCCCGAAAATGTTCCCGAAGAACTCTCCGGTTCTCCCAGAGCAGGGGTCATCTGGGAAAATCCATTACTTCCTGATCGCAGCGTCCTCCTGTGAACTCCCTAGCTCACCCAGAGCCTCCGTTGCTGGCTCTCCTACTCCCAGTAACTCGAACCCGAGCCCAATAAATTCGCTCTCTGATTGTTCTGGGCTCTACATCTCTGCCACGGCTATGGTTGAACGGCTCGTCAATTTCCATGAGTGATCATCCGCATTGATTGCCCGCTCTGCCCCTCACCGGAAGGGTCAGCATCGGTTGGCTCGGCTGGGCGAGAAATTCGGGGCCGACATTCAGCTATGCGAGCTTCTCGATAAGATCGCCTTCGACCGCCCTCGTCAGAGCCTCCCATAGGAGCAGCCTCCGAACCAGTTCGATCTGAATTGCAAGGCTCGGTTCACCGACTTGGCGGTGACTAGCCGCCCTCCCCCTAATCTTCCTTAAGGTCGAGGCTACTTGAGCTTGCCAGCCCATGCTAGATGGTTGACCTTGTCGGTCTGCCGACCAGGGGCGGAGAGTTCCGTCGTAGTGTTCGGGGAATTGCGAAGGGCTTCGCGGGTATATAACGCCATGCACCCGTTGCATAACAGCGGCAACAAAAAAGGGCAGCGATGCTGCCCGTTTAAGCTTGCCTACTGTTCAGACAAGAACTATCTTTTGCACTGCAACACGGCGATTGGCGTCGCAGCGTTGCTGCCCTTCTTGGGCGTTTCCTCCCTAAACTTCGGGCCGCTTTCTAGCGGCCTTTTTTCTTAGGTGGCCTGTTCTAGCGAAAGCCGCAGGCAACCTGCAAGTAGACTTCCGGCTTACAACAGTGGTTCGTTCCCGCTGATGCGTCGCCCTGTATCAATCACAACACCCTCATCGTATCTGTCTGGAAGCCGACAAAACGAGAAATCAATTGTGCTCATTTTCGACGGGCAGGCACGACTTATCTCTGCCGCCCGAAGAGCGCTGCAATCAGTCCTCCGCGTCGGCGGACTTCCTGGCGCTCAAGGTGAACCAGGAACTGTTCTTGCTCAGCTTTTAGCTCCTGTGCGATCTCATCTGGGATTTCAACCGGGCTCAGCCCTGTGTCCCGCCTGGATTCATCGTTCTCCATCCCGCTCTGTTTTATGGCGGATAAAGGTTCAATTCGACCCGGCAAGTCGTTCTGGCCCTCGTAGCGGACATAATCCTGGAAACCGGGCCTGATGCGATGCTCCTGATCAAGGATGACCTCGCGTGTGACCTCCACCTCAAAGAAGCGCCCTTCTGGTGTTGTCACATCAACCCGCCTGATCATTCCCTCGGAATAGCTCCTCATCGGACCGGGTGGATGGAAGTGAACGCGAACTTCATCCCCCACCGCAATCTTCATGGGCAATGTCTCAGACATCCAGAGTCGATACTCCTGTTCTTGGCAGGCGCTGTGACGCCCACATGGCCGCTTGGGTGCGATTTGCTGCGCCGATCTTGCGCAGGATGGCTTTGACGTGGACCTTCACCGTGGCTTCAGTCACATCGAGCTTGCGGGCGATGAGCTTGTTGGGCGCTCCCTCCCTCAAGCAACTCAGGATTTGCCTCTCCCGCGCCGAGAGCTTGCAAGCCTTCAAATCAGACCAGTGTGACTCTGCCGTGTTGTTCCGGAGCAGTTCGTTCCGATACGGGGCAGCCCCAGTCGCAATTGAGCGGAGCACCATTGAGGGCACCACAGTCTCGCCGAGCATGATGAGTTCCAATGATTTTGTCAGAACCTCGGGAGAAGTGGCTGCCAGACAGAAGCCATCTACGCCTGTCTCGTGTCCCAGCCGCACGAAGCTGAGGTCGAACTGAGCCGCCAGAACCACGATCCGAACCTCCGGAATCCGTTCTCTCACCTGCCTAACAATCTCAAGCACGCGCCTGGGGTTCTGGCTGGCCTCGATGATCACCAGGGCGGGCTGTGAAACGAATTCCCGGAGCCGTCGTGGCCCTGCGACAGGGGCGGTCTCGGCAACGACAAAGCGAGTTCCTGACAGAATCTGCTGAAGCCCTGAGCGGAGCAGAGAGTTGTCACAGATCAGAGCCGTCGGGATCGTTGGAGTGAGACTGGTGGGCAAGCAATCGCTGCGAGACGGGCGGTTGTGTACAAGCGTCAGCGTTTGCGCAGTCATCTGTGCCCCTGTTTAGCTTCCCCCGTCAAGCACATGTAAACAGGTCATTACGGCTTCGTCTGTCGGAAACCCGACGAAAGAGATCAGCCGATAGTCCGAAGTGTTACCGGTAGTTATTCCCCTCCCTAAGCTCAGCAATACAGAACGCAGACCAGCGATCTATGCTCATCTTCACCGAGAGATTGAGACCACTGTCTTAGGATCGACTATTGACAGCTTGCTCCGTCGCAGACTTCTGGTTCTTCCGCCCTGCATTGAGGAGCCGATTGCTCGCCAGAAGTTTCTCGGACTGTGACCTGAAATACGTAAAAGCCGTTATACCGCACACCAGCACGGGCTGCTCTGTCGTGGAAGCCGGGTGGCGCGACATCCTGGCAGCGGAGAACGCGCTCAAACGACCATGCCTCCGCGTCGATGAAGCCGGGAATGGGACGGTCTTCAGGCACCGCGCAGAAGAGCTTGGGTCGCTGATTGTTGCGGAAGAGGTTGTACGCACACCCCCGCAGGACCGTACCGATTGCCGCCGAGGCATGGATCATTGTCATGGCATTTCCCCTACCAACCGCGCGCGCTCAGTTCTTACGGAGAGCTTCGCGGTCTGTGCCAGCCTCATGCTGGGCCACTCGTACGGTGGCAAGTAGGTCGATTCGCGCCGGTTTTGTCTGTCGGATTCCCAACACACACGAAGAAAAAGCCAAGTTTCCGCCCAGCACCGCAGCCGAATACTGTTGAGATAGCTCGATAGGATGAGCAATGACGGTCCTTCAGCAAACTCCACTCTCTGAGCGATTCAGCTTTGCTTTTCCCGTCCGAGTCCCGACACGCGGATCAAGAATTTGCGCAACGGGCAGACCCAGTGCCCCGCCTATGAGCATAATCGCATTCTCAGGTCGGATGCCCCTCCGTTTCCTCGATCCCAGGTGATTGTTCGACGGGTATCTGCTGATCCGGCACTTTGGCACTCTCGCTCGGATCGTGCTTCCTATCCTGGTGTGCCGGGTTGCCGGTTCCGTCTTCCTGCACACCACTGCGTCGGCTGCTGTTGACGCTCAGGTTCTCTAATCCCGTATCCTCGTTCGGTTGCTTGTTTCCTGCCACGGCCACCTCCTCGGGACAGCACATCCTTTGGAGAACGGTGATCGCCGTGCTCGGTTGCCGAATCTATCCCGTCACCGCATGTCTGATCCGAGCAGCAGCTTCTATGGGTTCGATGCCATCGGTGTACCAATCGAGGATCGCCAAATAGAGGCCATTTCGCAGAAGCTGGTGATGCTCGGAGGGAAGGTGCTCCTCAATGGCCGTCAGATATCGCGAGAAGGGCTTTAGCATCGGACCAGCCTCCGTTGATGTTCATCGCTCCGGGACAGTGCCCCTCCAGGTAGAGCACCAATGGAGCAGCATTTTGTCCTTCACCCTCTACCCAAACTTTGACCGCGCTCTGGCATTACGGGAGAATGACAGGCCGAAGTCGTACAGCCCAGCGCGGTTGCTGTCCCACCAATGCCTGGGTTTGCTGAGGTGAGTGATGCGACCGCTGGAGCGCGTTCACATCGTCGGAGCCGCCGGTTGCGGATCGTCCACACTGGGATGGGCGCTGGCGCAACGGATGGCATGTCAGCACCTCGACCTCGACGATTTCCACTGGCTTCCGACCACGCCAGCCTTCCAGAGCAAGCGGCCCACACTTGAGCGAGTGCGCCTGCTTTCAGACGCAACAGCATTCTCTCCCCAATGGGTGCTGTCCGGGTCCATTGCAGGCTGGGGCGATGCTCTGATCCCGAGCCTCGATCTTGTGGTCTTCCTGTATGTGCCGACCGAGATCAGGCTGGCTCGGCTTCAGCGACGCGAACGGGCACGGTTTGGAACGGCGCTCGATCCGGACGGTCAGATGCACGACCAGCATCAGGCGTTTCTCCGCTGGGCCGCAGGGTACGATCCTGGTCTGAGCGGTGGGCGCACATTATGGGCCGATGCCACATGGCTGGGCTATCTGCCCTGTCCTGTGATTTGCCTTATCGGGGAAGCTGAGACAACGGACCAGATCGACCGCGTTCTGTCCTTCTGGCACACGCAGGCCCATGAGCCGTTGAGCAGCCGTCACTCGACCGCAGAGGTCTTTGCCATGATCCAGGACAGCATCGCCTGCTTTCGGGAGAGGTCCTCTGGCTCCACTTGGTCCCGAGATTCTTCGAATTAAGCGCTTCTGGCTCACTGCGAACGCCGGAACCAAGGTGAGCGCTGCCCGTTGGGGTCGAAGTCTGAGGAGCAGCCCTCATGATCTCGGGCGACCTCGCGTTCTACATCGCGCTCGGCTTTGGTGCCCAGCTTGTCGATGGGGCCTTGGGCATGGCCTACGGCCTGATCGCCACCTCGGTCCTGCTGGCCTCCGGAGCGCCGCCCGCGCTGTCCAGCGCCAGCGTCCATGCGGCAGAGGTGGTGACCACCGGTCTGGCAGGTGCATCCCACGTCTGGCACCAGAACGTGGAGTGGCGCACGTTCCGCCGCCTTGCGGCTGCTGGTGTCTTCGGGGGTGTAATAGGCGCTTATATCCTCACTGAACTACCAGAGAAGCCGGTGAAGGTGTTTGTCATCCTCTACCTTTTCGGCATGGCCCTCCTGATCCTGCGCCGGGTCATCAGCGGCGGTGCTGAGCGAAAGCACGTGAGGGGAACACTGCCCATTGGTGTGGCGGGCGGATTTCTGGATGCGGTTGGCGGCGGGGGTTGGGGTCCTATCGTCAACTCGACCCTGATCGCCCGAGGCGAAACGCCTCGGATCAGCATCGGGTCGGTGAGCCTTGCGGAGTTCCTCGTCACAGCAGCGATCTCGGCGACCTTCGTCATGACGCTGGACCTTGCAAGCTACGGACAGGTGGTTCTGGGCCTGATCATCGGTGGGGCTCTGGCGGCTCCATTCGCCGGATGGTTCAGTCGTGTGCTGCCGCAGAAGGTGCTGATGAGCCTTGTGGCCCTGACCGTCAGCGCGCTTGGGGTCTACAACTTCGTGCAACTCGGCAGTACGTAAGAGCACGGATGCGACGTAGGCTGACTAAATCCTCGGAACGCAGGCAATTCTGCCGCTTTGGTCTGTAGTGCGACAGTTTTGGGTCTGAGCGAGCGGCACAATCAGTCGCGAGTGACATGGGCAGTCTAGCTCCATGTGCTGCGCCTTCGTTCCTCATGCAGGGCGTTTACAGCCTCTGGAGAGCGACATGCGTGTTTATCACTGTCTGCTGCCGGTCCTTGGTGTCGCCCTGATCACGGCTTCGGTTCTGGCGCAACCGAGCCCGCCCACAGCGTCGTCCCCGCAGACCGCTGCGGGCGGCTCGATCACCCAGTTACAGGCGGATCGGTGGCAGGCTTCCAAGCTGGAGGGGCTGGATGTCTACAGCAGTAACAACGGCGACAAGATTGGCGACATCAGCGACTTGCTTTTCGAGGACAGCGGCAAAGTCCAGGCCGTAGTGATCGAGGTTGGCGGATATCTGGGAATCGGCGAACGCGACATTGCAGTGCCGTTCGACCAGATCAGGTTCGTCAACGAGCCACGTGGCAACGCCACTGGCACGACCACAGGCGAGGCCCGATTGCCAGGAACCAGTCCTGGTGGCGGCACCGTCGCCTCCCCCGCCGCAGCCGGAACAGCAGCAGTGCCAGCAGACTCCAACGCTCCAGCCGCCTTGAATATGGCTCCCAACAACGCTCTTGCCTCTGGCACACCAGGAGTGTCAGGAATGGGAAGAATGGGCGCTGCCAAGAGCGGTCCCATCCCCGATCATGCCGTTCTGCTAATGAGTATCATCAAGGATGAATTGCGGACGGCTCCCGAGTTCAGAGCACCCCGCTGAGGTTTGTTTCCTGTGACGCGCTTCGGAGCTACCCGTGGCGATTGGCATAGCGGCGTTTCTTCGCGAGGTCCTTCTGCCCTTCGCGCACCTTGGCTGGGACAATTACCTCCTTATAGCGGCGGATGTGCTTCTTGAATGATGGGCGCATGCGCGATTTACCGGCCATTTGCTTCGTCCCTTTCAGTTGATGCAGCAGCAGTCGCGGCCCTATATACCGAAGATGCCGTTATCCTCCCGCCAGGGGGCGAGATGATGAAGGGCAGGCGTGCCATTCAGGTATTCTGGAAAGGCGCTGCCGAGCAACTTGGCGATGGGAAGCTCACGACCGTCGATGTGAAGCCGCTCGGCAGTGAGGCAGTGCGAGAGATCGGCACCTTCACGTTCCGGACGAAGGGAGCGCAGCCGCAGGAGATCACTGGCAAGTATGTGGTGGTCTGGGAGAAGGTCGGGAGTGATTGGAAGCTCGCAACCGACATCTGGAACACAAACAAGCAAGCCGTGGCTTACAGCCTGCTGTCATCACACCGAAAGCCGTCAGGAGGCTCTTGCGCGTAGGCGCAGTGCTCAGCCGGAACTATTGTATCTGGATCGCGTTGGCTCTTGTTCTGCATGAACGGAGGACACCATGTGCCACTATCGAGGATCATATGTGTCCGAGGACAGGGCGAAGGCTGAGGCTGATCGCCAACGGGAGCTTGAGGCTAAACGCACCCAAGCTGTCGATAAGCTGAAGCAGGAGGCTGACACAGCGGCTCGGAAAGCGGCGTCCACACCAGCAAAAGAGCCTGTTCCGGCAAAGTAGCGCGTCGCTTTACCTCCAGGAAATTCAGCGCCCTGAGAACACCAGCACAGGTACTGGAAGAGCGCAGAAGAAAACCCGGTGCTACCCAGCACCAGGTCTAAGGGATTTCGTCTGACCAGCGAGGACCGACCCGCGCAATAGAGCGATGGAATTAGGCTGCCTTCTTGGTGCGACGGCCCTTGGCAGGAGCGGCTGCTTCAGGGGCTTCAATTGGAGCCGCCCTCTTCTTGCGTTGCTGGCCGAGCCCCATGGTCTTGGCAAGTTCAGAACGTGCCTTGGCGTAGTTCGGCGCAACCATCGGGTAATCCGCTGGCAGGTTCCACTTGGCGCGGTACTGCTCAGGGGTCATATCGTAAGTGGAGCGCAGGTGGCGCTTGAGCGACTTGAACTTCTTCCCATCCTCCAGGCAGATGATGTAATCCGAAGTGACGGATTTCTTGATCGCGACAGCAGGTGTCAATTCGGCTGACGGTTCCTGGCTCTGCCCTTGGGCGGTCTTCGTCAGCGCGGCATAGACGGAGTTGAGCAGCACTGGCAGGTCGGCAGCGGGAACGGAGTTGTTGCTGACGTAAGCCGAGACGATGTCCGCACAGAGTTCGATGTAGCTCGGAGAGGTTGCGCTCTCGCTCATGATCTTCTTGTCCTTGGCTGTACGGGAATAGTTTTCGCGAGGTGAGTAGAACAAGATGATGTTCTAACAGGATCAACAGGCACGACCCGTGCAGCACAACAGATACCTGTGATCTTGGCCTTACCTATGTCCTTTGCTGAAGTTTGGCAACGCCCTCCTCCGACATTGAAGTTAATCATTGCCTTTGTGCCACTAAACTTCACGATTGGGTTCGAATATCCCGAAACCCTTCGAGCCGGGAAACGTCAAGCTGAAACGCTCCCGCGCTACAGCCGTTGACTGGACAATAGATCGCGGTTCGCGATTGGCTCATGGAGAAAAGTCATGCGCGCAGGGATGAAATATGCTGCTCTTGCCGTCACCCTCCTGTTCCCGACCCTCGCTGTCGCCGATCCCGGTGGTGCAGCAGCGGGTGCCGCCGCAGGCGGTGCAGTGGGTGCCGTCGTCGGAGGTCCAGTTGGTGCAGCAGTTGGTGCCGGTGTGGGTGGCGCTACTGGTGATGCGGCGTCAGGACCAGACCAGAAGAACATTGTGATTGAGAACCGGGATGTTGGCACTACCGGCAGCACCGGCTGCTCGACAACCACGAAGCAGACCACGGACGTAACAGGCACCACCACAAAGCAGAAAACCGAATGCTAACGACCATCTGTCAGGCCACGCGTATTCCCGCACCGCTTTTGGCCTGACACACCCCAACCACGAGAGGCCAGTCCGATGATGTGCCCATTCTGCAAGCAAGAGGTCGATGAACCCTGCCATAATACCGTTGAGATGCAACGGCGGGCTCGCGATCACATCGAGCGGTGCGACAAGGCTCTCAAAAGCCTAAAAGGGATCAAGTACAGCTAAATGTGGCGGTTGGCGCAGTGACGCTAAGACTGCTCGCGGCCATGTACCTGAGCAGGAGGAGCGGTCGCTTCGACCGCCGTGAACGTCTCCAGAATGCGGTACGTGTGCTCGGCCCCGGCGGGCACGACCCAGGAGTCCCCTGGTTCCAGCCGCACGGACTGCCCCTCGATTTCCAATTCAGCCCGTCCGGAGATGACGTAGCCGACCACCTCGTAGTCGTGCTTGTGCATGGGTTTGTCTCGCGTGGGCTCCTCGTCGCGCCAGAGCCGCATCGACACCCGTTTGCCTGACGCGAGATAGACCTCACCTTGATCACCGGTCGGCGAGTAAGCGCTGTTCACTTTTGTCACGGTCGTGTCGGTCATCTCACCCTCCTAACTCAGCCTTGCGAAGGATTATGGCAGTGATCAGCGTCGAGGCTGACGGGTTGCAACAAAAACCCCGTCTGCGGACGGGGTTAGAGTTTCAGGAGAAACCATGCTGTGTAAGGCAATGTCGCCCCACCTGGGTCAGTTCCTGCCGCTGAAGAAAGAAAGTTGAGCCGAACGAAGGGGCTGGGCCTCCCGTTGTTATGGCATGCGCCGCGTGGCGCAAGAACGACCGATGGAGGAACACATGTTTGCGAAGCATCTTGCGTTAGCTCTTCTTGGTACAACTCTGATTGCCGCCCCGGCTCTCGCCCAAACCAGCCCGCCCGCAGGCTCGCCGCCAGCACCTTCGGCGGGTGACCGCAGCTTCGGCGCGAATGAACCAGCACGCATGAACACGGGCAACTGGCTGGCCCAGGAGCAGCCGGGGCAATGGCGGGCCTCCAAGCTCGAAGGCTTGGATATCTACAATCAGAACAATGAGAAGATCGGCGACATCAGCGAACTGCTCGTGGACAGTAGCGGCAAGATACAGGCCGTGGTCGTCGGCGTCGGCGGGTTCCTGGGGATCGGTGAGCGAGATGTGGCGATCCCGTTCGATCAGGTTAAATTCGTGAATGAGCCGCGCGCTGTGGCGACCACAACCACGACGACCGATCCGAATGCCCCGGCTGCTCCAAGAGCTACCGCGACGGCTCCGGGGGCGGCCAGCCCGACGACTGCGCCGACCACCACCGGCACAGTGGCCACGGATCGGCCTGCCGATGCGGCTGCTCGCGCGGCTCCGGATCATGCGATGCTGACGACGAACATGACCAAGGATCAGTTGAAGGCGGCTCCCGAGTTCAAATACGCTCGGTAAGTATGATCCTGGCACGAAGGGGCCGAGCGGCCCCTTCGGCTTTTTGCTGCTGTCTCAGAGGCACGTAGAGTCGTGCCTACCTGAGAGAGTGGATTTAGCTATTCGTAGCGGTTGATCTTGTGCCGCTTCTGCGCAGGCGAAACGTATGGCTTCACGACCGCGACCCAATGCCCCTCACTCCATTTCCACCAGATGCTTCCCGTGCTGATATCGGTGAAACGCATAGGCTTCGGATCAGCCACCATCAGGGGTTCGGTCCGGTGCGGGAACATCGGCGTCGCCATAGCCGCGCCGCCCGTGGAGTTTGACCTTCGAGGTCGGTGCGGGGCGTTCTTCCAGCATCCGCACGGCTTTCCAGACCGAGTTGACAACCCTCTGAATGGGACTAAGCGGCGTCTTGCTCATGATCGGTTCGCCCTCCCTAGAGGGTCGTCCGCCTGCGGGTGAAATACCAAACCGCAGCAGCGATCACGATGACCAGCAGAAGAACCCACCACCAAGTGGCGAGCCCGCCCCCAGGCGCTGCCGCATCGCCAGGGGGTGTCGCTGGGGCGGTCGTCTGAGCCAGGAGCACTGAGGATGAGAACGCAAGCAGGGCAGTCCCTAAGAGTGAGGCGGATAGAACATCGCGCATGTGCTCCTCCTTGATTTCTCTCAAGTAAGCGTCGGAAGGTCACGGAGCTAAGAACGGACCACTATCTGGTCCATCAGATGCTGTAGCTCGGTGAGCTTCTGAACATGGGGATTACGCTCGCGCTGGTAACGCTCCTCAAGCTGGGCAGCAAACCGCGTTCTGATGGCTTCGGGGCCTGCCCACGCCTGAAGCTGCTCCTGGTCACTGTGGTAGCGAAGTTCAATATCCGCCAGTGCCGCCAGGGTGCTCTGAAGTTGGGGCAGCAGGTCGGCTGGATACCATGGGCCTTGCATCGACAGAGCAGAAGCCTGTCGCGCGACAGAGGTATGCGGCATGGAACACCCTCCCTCTTCTCACGAAGAAGGAGAGGATAGCAGCATTCGGGTTAGGGGTAACTCGAATATCGGATGGGAGATCGAGATTGATCAATTTTTCAGGCTTTGACCGATGGCTCGTCTGCAAAGCGGCCAAAACGAATGCCTGAGCCTCAGAGTCAACTCTATCGTAATCGTCCGTTCACGATGCTGGAGTTCCGCACGATGGAGGATGCTCGACACGCAGCAGCATCGGAACCGATGAAGCATGTTCTCGATGAGTTGCTGTCGGTTGGAGTAGTCGCCAAGATGTTGCTGGTAGAACGCTCGCCATTCACGCCTGAACCCATCCGGGCTTGAATTCAGAAGCTCAGAGATTGATCCAGCCACTCCCCTTTTGTCTTTAGACCTGAGTGTCCCGACCGCCGCTCATCCCTTACGTTTGATGCGGGTCGGCCCCACCTGCTGGAACCGTGCTTGCCGCTTCCACATGACCAATGGCCTGAAGCCGGGTGCCAATCCCGAACTGATCAAGAGTTGCTCTCGGCAAGCGAATGAACGTGCCAATCCGGCTCTTCAGGAACTCGAAGGCGCGAAGGAAGGCTTGCTCCTTGTCGGCGTCAGAACCTTCGACAGCGGCTGGATCGTCGATGCCCCAATGCGCGATTGCGGGATGTCCGGGCCAGACCGGGCAGGCTTCGCCAGCCGCGCTGTCGCAGACGGTGAGCACAAAATCCATCACAGGGGCTCCCGGAGCCGCGAACTCGTCCCAGCTTTTCGAGCGATACCCGTCTATCGGATAGCCGTGGTCGCCCAGCACCTTCAGCGCCAGCGGGTTCACGCTGCCCTTGGGCTGGCTGCCTGCCGAATAGGCTACGAAGCGGCCCGCGCCATCCTTGCGCAGAATGCCTTCCGCCAGAATCGACCGGGCCGAGTTGCCGGTGCAGAGGAACAAGACATTGTAGGTTCGCTCGGTCATGGATGACCTCCCTGTGCGAGACATTGCACCTCAGCCCCGTGCTCGGAAGCGCCAAGTCTCTGCGGCTGAGGTGCTGGTTCTACAAAGCAGGCGGTTGCTCCCGCTTGGTGCCGAAGGAGCGTGCGGGGGTGCCAGGGAACAGTGACACGTGCGTGTGCTGGGCCACCCATTCGTCGCCCACGGCCTGCCGCCCGAGCACAACCGTCGCGCGCCCAGGCCGATCAAATGCCTTGCCGCCTTCGGTGTAGCCGGTGGACTCGAACACCGCCATGCCGACTGCCGTGAGGCGGTCGCCCGAGATAATGGTACGTAGATCATCAAGACGCCAGCGGAACTGGTCGATATGCCCCCAGACATGACGCCACTGCTCTTGTTCGGTTGCCTCGCGCCCCATCGTGAACGCTGTGAACGAGCCGAAGGTGATCATGTCTGCGGCGAAGAGCGGGCGGGAGCCCGCGAAATCCACCGTTTGAATACAGAGTTGGAGCTTCTGAAACCAGCGGCGGATCAGGGTAACGTCGTCATCTTGTTCAGCCATGACAGCCTCCAGGGGCTGAGGCTTGGAGATAGGAGGGTGCGCCTGCGTCAGCAGGGGGTCAAGCCGTCAGCAGACTTCAGGTTCGCCGCCGAATGGGCTGGCTGACGGGTAACCGCAGGTGTATGTTGACGCTGTAGCCAAGGTGGAGCAAGGCCATGATCACAGCCGCTCGCCAACACCGCCATCCCATTCTCAAAGAGACAGATCGCAGCCGGTCGGCACGGCGCAAGCGGGCGCGGCTGCGTCACACTCATCCCCTCACTCATGCGCAGCACCTCGCCCTGGTTGAGGAGGTTCGTGCGGGCCGTCGCTCGCAGTCCGTGCGCCACCAGCTTACGGCCTTTCTGCCGCATCTACGAGCGTTTGCGCTGCATCTCACCCACGATCCGGTCCGGAGTGATGATCTTGTGCAGAGCACCCTCCTGCGGGCATGGGCGAACCTGGATCGCTTCCAGCAGGGCACGAATCTTGAGGCATGGCTGTTCACGATCCTGCGCAACAGCTTCTACTCGGAGCACCGCAAGCACAGACGGGAGGTTGAAGACCCAGACAGCGGTTATGCCAGACGCCTGATGGTTTATCCCGAGCAGGAGCATCACTTGATGCTGCAAGACTTACAACACGCGCTGGCGCGTCTGCCGCCCGAGCAGCGCGAGGCTCTCCTCCTGGTGGCGGAGCAAGGCGAGACCTACGAGAATGCGGCGGCTCTCTGCGGTGTCGCGGAGGGCACGATCAAGAGCCGCGTGAACCGCGCACGCACCCAACTTGTAGCGATATTGCAGATGGAGAACCGGCATGATCTTGGCCCGGATCGGCTAATGCAAGCCGCACTCCAACATCCGAAGGTTGCGGCTGCCATTTAAACCCGTTCTTGGTTCCACCCCGAGGGAGGACCAAATGCCGACTTCGAAACCTAAGAAACCAGCGAAAGACGCGAAGGCAGCGGAGAGTGCGGCCCGAGAGCCGACTTCCGCTTTCCTGAAGCCGCTCCAGCCCTCGCCGGAACTCGCTGCCATTGTCGGCGCGGCTCCGTTGCCGCGCCCGGAGGTGGTGAGCAAGGTCTGGGACTACATCAAGAAACACAAGCTTCAGAACCCGCAGAACAAGCGTGAGATCATGGCGGACGAGAAGCTTCAGGCGGTGTTCGGAGGTAAGAACAAAGCCAGCATGTTCGAGATGAACAAGCACCTCGCCCAGCACCTCAAGTGAAATGCGGTAAAGGGCAAGCTATGCAAGCTTCTGGGGATAGCGATCTGAGTGGTGGGTTATCGCTGAGCCACTCGCCTCAGTTCAGCGGCGTGAACTCGCTCGCGGAGCGCAGCGTTGCGCAGGTAACGGGCCGCAGACCGCAGGCGGGTGGCCTCATCCGATTGATGCTGATCTTCCAGTAGCTTGATCTTAAGGTCAAGCCTCGCAACAGCCCGCTCCCGACATTCGGCCCAATGCTCAAGGACCTGTGCCTGCTGAAGCAACCCCGGATGGTGGCAGAGTTCGATCATCTGCACACCAAACATATTCGTTCAGAACAGAGTGATCCTGACAGAGGTTTGCGTCGGAACAGGGGCCACCCGAGCATCATTCTCGCGACCTGACGATGGAGCGGGAGCTTCGCGACTGCGAGCAGCGAGTATGCCTGCATGGCACAACCGTCCCTTTCAGAGATCGGCAATAGCGCGATGCCGTACAGCATCAACAGAGCGGGTTCCAATCAGCTTGCCCCGTCCTCCTGCTCCCGCAGTCGCTGGATGAGGAAGGCAAGTTCTTCCGGAAGGGGCTCGTTTAAGGCGACCGGGTTCTGAGACCGGAGGCAACGTCCAATCTCGGCAGTAAGCGCGGCTGGCGTCAACGAGCCTCTGTATAGGTTATGCGATCCTAAAGAACTGTCAGCCTTCGCAGCATCAGGCTCGCCATCGTCCGGTGTATCCGCAGCCATCGCGATCTTCCGGCTGCCCCAAGCCCGCGAAATCCGTTCATCCCGTTGTGAGAAACAACCCGCAGCAGGAGGTCCAGTTTCTGCAAAACTGTTTACATAGGTTAGGAATAGTGGGAACGTGGCCGCCAACTGAGTGCTGGTCATCATCGAGCATCTGTGCGACTCCAAGCCTTGATGGAGGGCTCCGATCATCCTCAGTTGTCATCACAGGTTCAGTCCGAGCGCGAGTACCGGTGAGGTTTCGAGGCGAGGTGTCTCATGGCGCACAAGTTCCAGGTTGGTCAGACGGTTCTCCCGGCCCATCCCAGGCGAGCCAATCCCGATACATACGTGATTGTTCAGGCGCTGCCTGAAACATCGCACGGGTCTCAATACCGGATCAGGGCGCTGTCGAGTGCTACCGAATGCGTCGTTGGCGAGACGCAGATCAAGAAGGTGCCAGCAGAGCCAGATCACCCTGTGAAGGTCTCACGTCACTAGGGGGTATGCCATGCCCGTAGACCCGCCGCCGAAGCCAAGTGATCGTGAGATGGCTCCAGTGAGTGGACTTTTCGCTCGTATGCTCAATTGGATAGCCGTCGTGGTCGGGATTGGCTTGTGCTGGTGGGCGGTCATGCTCTTCGTCTAGGGATGAAACTGATCGCCAGCGGGAGCGCGAGGCCAGACACCCATGGTGCTTGACCTGAGCAAAGAGCAACTGGGCGTTCTCAGGCGCGCCCTCGAAGCGAGAGTACGTGACATGCACACGCGCTTGGGAGGCGACCCTGGCGATGAGGGCTTCCGGCGCGAAGCAACACTCGCGACACAGCTTCTTCGGCAGGTCGAAGCTCTGGAAAGACAGGCTGGTCAACGCGCCTGGAGCATTGGGAGTATCGAGTCCTTGCCAGAAGAGGACGAGAACTGAATGAGAGCACGCCGTCTGGCTGGGCTTCCCTTCGTCGTGCTGTCCAAACTGATCGGCCTCGCCAAGCAGTTCTCACGATCACCAACTCAATCCCGCTCTCATCGAAGGGTCACACGTGGGCGGAGTCCTCCTCGACCAGGGTTCTGATCAGGCGCAGCAGTTCCTGCTGTTCCGGACCTGCGCCGCGTCCCAGGAAAGCCGCGATCTCCTCATGTTCCACCTGCCTCCAGAAGCCACATTGGCCTCGTGACGGATGAACACAGCACCTGAAGGGTCTGCAATCAAGTACCAGCGGTCACCGCTTGAGCTTTCGTAGAGCTTGCGCACCTTTTTCATAGGAGTTCCTGTCGGATGGATATAGCGCGCTTATTGTACCTATTAGACAGAAGGCAGAAAGCGTCCTCTGCGCGGTCGGAAGTTGCCTTATGGGACCTGAGCCGCATCGTCAAAAGGGTCTGGGAAGGGCTAGGCTACCCAGAGAGATTTTGGTCCATCAGTTCGACAGGCTCCACAGAATGAATAGTCGAGATGGCATGCTTGTAGACGATCTGTGTGCCATTGCCTCGCACAAGCTGGACGGTGAAGCTGTCAAACGATCTGATCTGGCCCTGGAGCCTGATCCCGTTCACAAGAAACATCGTCACCTCGATCCTGTGGTCGCGGAGATGCTTCAGAAAGATGTCCTGGAGAGTTGAGGTGCTTGGTGCGGCCATTTCCTGTTCCTGTTGGAAGATCGCTGCGCTAGAGCAGACTGCCGCTGGTAAAAGCACCGGGCTGGCAAGACCCATCACGGCTCCACTGGCAGAGGATTAAAGCTCCTGCTGGATGACATTCTGCCCACAAAATACGCCTGGATAACTCCGCTGTCCTCTTCTCGTGAAGAAACATTCAGCGAGCTTGACGCGCCACCGGCAGTGATCTTTCCGTTTTCCAGATAGACGCGACCGGCACTCACCACGGTGACTGGAACAGACTGGGCCATGTGGGCGTGCTGCATGAACTCGGGGAAGAGCAGCGGGAGTAACTCGCCACCATCGAGTTTGAGCATGACATACTTCATAGCCATGGATTTCTCCCATTCTAGGCGCGGCAACCGTCTGGGTAGTAAGATAGGAGGGCCTTTGAAAATAACCGAGGCCAGTACCCCTATGGCCCCGTTAATCGCCGAAAGGATATTCCTTTGTTTGAGAAGAAGCAGAGCTATACACCCACAGAAGCCCAGCGGGCCTACGTGCAACTGGATCAGCTTGTCGCCAAAAAGACCATCAATCCACGACAGGCCAGTGCTTATCGGCGACACATCACCAGCCGAGTTCAGGTGACGTTGAAGCCGTCCTACACCGCACAGGCGGCACGGCGAGCCAAAGCCGAGATTGTAAAACTGACTGAAGCTGGCACCATCACCATGAAGTCAGCAGCGGCATACCGGGCGCACATCACCAAGCGGACTCTAGCAGCCTGAGCATCGGCAATACCCAGTCCAGCAGAACGGGTCCGGTGCGTCCGCTCTTGGATTTCCGGGGATCGCCGATCATCTCAGTTAAGTTCAGCGGGCGCATCATTTTCGTCAGCCGCGACTACAAGGGCGCGGGCTGAACAGAAAGCACGCGACCACAGGGCTCTCTCAATGGTGCCTGACGAAGCTATGATCTCCAGTCTGGTGGCTTTTCTGGTTGCGGTGTTTTTTGTTCCTCTTTCCCTTCGAAGCTTTCCTATCGCCGCTGTGCAGGATTGACTGCACCACCTCGGAGGCGATGCTGCCCAAGGAGCCAACTGCCGACCGCACCGTGTCTGCCGATGCGGTTCCAGCCCGCCCGCCCCTATCGACGACCGTCTCGCCTGCCTGTGCGACCTGAGCGCCGCTGGGCCGGTGCTGCGCCAGTGTCGCGGCGGCGGCTCCAGCGGCAGCGATCAGGGCATCAGCCAGCACGGCGCGCCCAACAGGATCGTTGAGGAAGGATGTGACCGCCGCCGACTTGCGCAGCGGCTTTGGCACCTTCATGCCCGCGATGGTCTTCGGGAGTTTGATCTTGGCCTTTGCCATCTCTGACCTCCTCTTCACGAAGCAACTTTTGGTAGCCCATTCATCGTCCCAGGATTGGGCTCGTCCCTGTCTTCCCTCGCGCACTACAA
Source organism: Microvirga sp. VF16 (assembly GCF_016864375.1). Lineage (GTDB taxonomy): Bacteria > Pseudomonadota > Alphaproteobacteria > Rhizobiales > Beijerinckiaceae > Microvirga. The sequence goes on from NZ_CP069354.1 coordinate 4,087,319, forward strand.
ACCGGACAGAATGCAACACCTGATTTGATGCTTTAGCTGCTCCAGCCGCTGAATGTATGGCTCTCGCTCCCGCTGGAAGCGTGCCTCAGTCTCCATAAGAAACCGCTGTCTGACAGCAGGGGACTCGTGTTCTTGGCGCTCGCAGACAGCCTCGTAGCGGATTTCCACATCAGCCAGAGCCGCGAGTGTCATCTGAAGTTCGGGGAGCAGATCGTCGGGATAGCAGTCGGTGCGATCTACCTGAGTGGCCCGTCGGCGGGTCGAGACAGTTCGTGGCATGTCGATCTCCTCCCGTGCTTTCAAAGAACCGTCAGGGGGTGCGCTTTTGACAGAGAAATGACCTATGGCTCAGTTGGCTTGGCGTCCGGCTCCCTCTGCCCTAGCGGACGTGCGCCCTCCCGCTCTTGTAGCTAGCGAACGCGGATCGCAAGCTCGATGGAGAGCGGCCCCTGAGAAGTACTGAGTACCGAGATCGGAGACAGCGTCCGATCTCGGCGGCAAGCTGTGGCGTTGTCGGCGAGCCGTTGAAGGGGCGCTTTGGGGGTGCCCGTCCCTCGGCTCTAGCGGGAGTCGTAGCGCCATCCTGCGACCGAGACTTTGCAGCCATGATCCTTTTTCGGCTGCCCCTGATCAGTTCAGACTATTCATACGGCTCTCGACCCCAACCGCCGACGCTCATCTGGGTTTCAGCTATGCTGTCCCCATATTGATCTTGGCCTGGAACGGCACTCTCGACCCCGGAGTTGGTTTGGTGAAGCGGAGCCGGATGCCGTTCTAAGTCCGGTCTCCTGGCGGAGAACGGCGATGGTCCACGCATCCTCAGCCCCCGGCCAGCCCATCCCTGGTGAGACGCCAAGTCAGCCTGTGACGTGTCCGCCGGATTGCGACCTGCCTGAGAACTCGCAAGAGAACCTCGATGCAAGGCTCGACCATGCCATCGAGGAGACCTTCCCGAGCAGCGATCCGATCTCGGTGATCGTCACCAAAAAGGCCGTCGCCCCCGACCAGCAGGAGGTGATCGCCACCGCCTCCAGGGGCCAGGGCCGTGCGGGTCAGGATCAAGCTGAGCAGGCAACCGCCGAGAAGCTTCTGGATCAGGTGAACGAGGCACTACAAGACATGGCGCAGACGGCCTCCGGGACGGCGCGCGAGGCTTACCGCTTGGGCCAGCGCTATGTGCGGCATGCCCGCGACAGCTATCCCGAGGCTGAGCGCTCCTATCGGGCGAGTCGTCGGACGCTGCACCAGTGGATGACGGACAACCCATGGTCTTCGCTTTTTGTGGCGGGGGCGATTGGTTACGGGCTAGCCTGGATGATCCATGGCAAACAGCGCGGTCCCGGCAGGCGCGTGCCGGATTATGCCCGAACCAGACGCGACTATGCTTCGCAGGGTGACACCCACCATCGGTGGTGATGTGCGCACCAGCGCACAGGAAGCAGCAAGGTCACTCGAACACTTTTCAAAGGAGGAAGTGATGGCACAAACTGATACGACAACTCGCACCGACGCACCGGGAGTGATGACCGGCAAGCCCTTGATCGAGAGTGATCGGGTCGAGGGAACGGCTGTGTATGATCCGCAAGGCGACCACCTCGGCTCAATCAAGCGCCTGATGATCGAGAAGCTCAGCGGCAAGGTCGCCTACGCGGTGATGTCGTTCGGCGGCTTCCTCGGGATGGGCGAGGACGAGCACACCATCCCGTGGGGCAAGCTGACCTACGACACTGGCCTGGGCGGCTACCGCACGGACATCACCGAAGAGCAGCTACGCGGCGCTCCGACCTTCTACCGGGATCGCGATGATTACGACTGGTCCGACCGGGAGCGCGAACGGGAACTGCACGACTACTGGCGAGCCCCGTACTACTGGCCGATCTGAAGTCGCAAGTGCGGTTATCGGAAGGCAGCAGACACGAGCCAAAGGGCCACACCGCCCTTTGGCTGGATGTCAGACGGGAATAGCACAGGATGCCCGACGACCCTGAAGCCTCACCTCTCGACAGCATCGTTGCACTGGCCCGCCAGATCGCCGACGAGTGCCCCTCCTGTGCCAGCCGCGCCTCTGACATAATCATGTGGGCGAGCGAGATCAGAGAGCGGCGACCAAGCAGAGAGGAACTGGCAGCACTCGTCGATGCCACGTGCAAGGGCTATCTCCCGGATGATCAGCGTGAGTTGCTGATCAAGGGTCTTAGGGCGTTTGTTCGCTTTGCGGAGTAGCAGGTGCTGGACTTCTGCTCGCGAAAGCCTTGAGCCATGTATAGGTCCAATATGCCCTCAGATAATACCAGACATTCACACAGCGATTGAAGGCTGCGTTCAAAATGATAAAGAACCCTTGGCTCAGCCTCTGGCTCAGTGCCGCAAACACCTGGACTGGTGCTGCCCGTGGTTTCTGGACGGCAGAGATGCACCACCAGCAGAAGGCCATGTTGAATGAGATGACCCGACCGAATTCTCCGTCCTCGACCAAAACACGTCCATCCAAGAAATCGGCGTCAGGGGTGCGAAGGAAAGCCAAAGGCTGAACACGGCCATACCTTCCGATCCAACAAAGCCCTTAATAATCCGGCACAAGCCGTTGCTCGACCAGCGGCGCGTCCATCCGGAACAGCAACCCCTCCCTGTCGTAGTGAACCTCCACCTGGGCATTGCACTGCATGGGCAGAACCCGCTGGAGCAATGTCGAGCCGAAGCCTTGGTGCTGCGGCTCACTCACCGGTGGACCACCGAACTCTGTCCATTCCAGATGAAGCCTTCTGCCCTCATCACTCTCAACCACGTTCCACTTGATCTGAACGTATCCAGCCGGAACGGACAGAGCCCCATAGCGGATGGCATTCGTGGTCAGTTCGTGAAGTGCCATGCCGACCGGCACGGCCAAATCAGCCGCTAACTCAAGTGATGGTCCAATCAACATAAATCGAGGCACTCGGCTCTCAGCGAATGGCTTGAGTTCGTTGAGGACAATCTGGCGAAGCGGGGCTGTTTGCCAGTAGTCTTCGGTCAGCAAATCATGGGTCTTCGCCAATGCGGCGATGCGGCGCGAGAACGACCGATAAAACTCGTCAAAGCTGCCGGTGGAGCGGCCCGTGGCTCCAACGAGCGCCTGAACCGTCGCCAGGGTGTTCTTCACCCGATGATGAAGCTCGCGAACCAGCAAAGCTTGCCGCTGCTCGACCTGACGATTGGCTGCCAGCCTTTCATTCTGCTCGGCGATGATGCGACGCAGTTCGAATTGTGACATCACCTGCTGCGCCAGCATAGTGAGGGTGGAAGCCTGCTCCTCTGTCAGAGCACGGGGCGCATGATCGAGCACACATAACGCTCCCAAGGGCACCCCAGCGGGCGTTTCCAGCACCGCCCCGGCATAGAAGCGCAGGTAAGGCTCCCCTGCCACCAGCGGGTTACGGGCAAAGCGCGGGTCCTCGTTCAGGTCCGGAACCACAGTCAGCCCAGATTGAAGCATGGCGCTGAGGCAGATTGAGCGGTCGAGCGGTGTCTCGCGCACCCCAAGCCCCACCTCGGCCTTGAACCACTGCCTGCCCTCGTCAATGAGGCTGATAAGGGCGATAGGAGCCTGACAGGTGCTGGCCGCAACCTGCACAAGATCATCGAATGTAGGCTCTGGCGGCGTGTCGAGAACCCGATAGCTGCGCAGGGCTGCGAGCCGGTTACTTTCTGTCCAGGAGGGATACAGTTGATCGTTCAACACGAGCCAGTTACCACTGGGGACATCCGTAAGAACGTGCTGTTTGGGACTGGGTTCAATCCAAATTGACCTTATCCCAAAGCAATTTAGGGGCAGCCGACCAGAATCTGCTGGCAAGCTTGGACCAGAACCGCAGACGGGACTGGCTTCTCGATCCAGGTGAGGTGATGAAACTCTGCAAGAAGCTCGCGGTCCTCGTGGTGTCCCGAGTAGATCAGGAACGGCACCTCACGGCGACTTAGCTCCAAGGCGATCTCGCGGCACGGACCATCTTTCAGAGCAGCATCCAGAATGGCTGAGTCAGGTGTCTCGGTCCGGAGCCATTCGAGAGCGGCGGAGCAGGTGGGGAAGGGACCAGCCACCCCATAGCCTGCGTCCTGCAACTCGTCCTGGAGGTCGAGCGCGATGAGGGCCTCGTCCTCCAGGAGGAGGATAAGCGGTTTGCCGTGAGCCTGCTTGGTCATCGGAAAAGCCTTTGCCCACCCAGCTTGAATCTATGCTGAATAATGGGCAAGCTTGACGATCACTTGGGTTAAGGCAGCAGCTTACCGGGCCGCCAGCGCCGCCTTGGTCACATCGTTGGGTCCAGGTTCGGCTTCACTGGTCAGAGGTCCAGGAGCACAGCCCGCTTTTATCGAGCATGGTCCAAGCGACTATTGACGGTCCCGACCACCACATCGGGAACCATTACGGCCAAGCCGCGTTAGGGCAAGTTGGCTTGCCGCCGAAGTCAGAAGCAAGGGCACAGGCCAGGGCTGTTGGGGAATTTCAGGATGGATGTTGCACAGGCTCACCAAGAGCCCATGAGCGATGACAAGCGCTTCCAGCTTCTTGTCAATTCCATCACCGACTATGCTATCTACATGCTCAATATGCAGGGGCATGTGAGGAGTTGGAACTCCGGAGCCCAGCGCCTTAAGCGCTACGCTGCCCCCGAAATTCTGGGTCGCCATTTCTCGACCTTCTACACTCCGGAAGACCGGGCCGCAGGCATTCCCGCCTTGGCTCTGGAGACCGCCGCCCGAGAGGGCCGCTTCGAGGCAGAAGGCTGGCGTGTCCGCAAGGACGGCACCCGATTCTTTGCCAACGTCGTGATCGACCCGATCCGGGATGAGCAAGGCCGCTTGATTGGGTTTGCCAAGATCACCCGCGACATCACGGAACGGCGGGTGGCCCAGCAAGCGCTGCGTCAGAGCGAGGAACGGTTTCGGCTGCTCGTTCAAGGGGTCACCGACTACGCCATCTACATGCTCGACCCACAAGGGGTCGTAGCAAGTTGGAATCCCGGCGCAAAGCGGTTCAAGGGCTACACCGAGGAGGAAATCATCGGTCAGCACTTCTCTCGCTTCTACACCGACGAGGATCGGCAGACCGACTTGCCACGGCGGGCGCTGGAGACGGCAGTCCGCGAGGGAAAGTTCGAGCAGGAGGGCTGGCGGGTGCGCAAGGACGGCACTCGCATGTGGGCGCATGTCGTCATCGACCCGATCCGGGACGACCACGGCCACCTGATCGGCTTTGCCAAGGTCACCCGTGACATCACAGAGCGCAAAGAGGCTCAGGAGGAATTGAGACGGAGTGAGGAGCGCTTCCGGCTGCTGGTCCAGGGCGTCACCGACTACGCCATTTACATGCTCGATCCTGAAGGCCATGTGACCAACTGGAACTCCGGAGCACAGCGCCTGAAAGGCTACCGGGAGCACGAGATCGTCGGCCAGCATTTCTCGACCTTCTACACGCCCGAGGATCGCGAGGCCGGTCTGCCACAGCACGCTCTGGAGACCGCTGCCCGAGAAGGCCGGTTCGAGAAGGAGGGCTGGCGCGTCCGCAAGGATGGCAGCCGGTTCTTCGCCCATGTCATCATTGATGCCATCCGGAATGAGCAGGGCCACCTAATCGGATTCGCCAAGGTCACCCGTGACATCACCGAGCGAAAGCAGGCTCAGGAAGAGCTTGAGAAGGCGCGCATTGAGGCCCACCAGTCCCAGAAGCTGGCGGCTATCGCCCAACTGGCCTCGGGCATTGCCCACGACTTCAACAATCTGCTGACCGTTGTCATGGGCAACCTCGACATGCTCAAACGAGCCAAGGAAGAGCGTCGCCCCAGGTTGATCGACAATGCCCTACAAGCGGTCGAACAGGCCCGCAAGTTGACCGGCAGGCTCCTGGCTTTCAGCCGCCGCCAGACCCTAGTCCCGGAACCAGTGGACCTGAAGGGCATGATCGCCGGAATGGACGACATGCTCACTCAATCGCTACGCGGCGACATCCGGCTGGAGTTCGATCTGGCTGAGAGGGTCTGGCCGGTCGAGGTGGACCCAACCCAGCTTCAGATCGCGCTGATCAATCTCGCAGTGAATGCGCGTGACGCGATGCCGAAGGGTGGCACCTTCCGCGTGAAGACGGAGAACATCGTTCTGCGCAGCGGCCAGATGCGGGAGGCGGTGGCGATCAGCCTGACGGATACCGGGGTCGGCATCCCCGAGGAGGCTCTGTCCCAGGTGTTCGAGCCCTTCTTCACGACCAAAGAGGTCGGCGAAGGCACCGGACTCGGGCTGGCCCAGGTTTATGGTTTCACGCAGCAGTCGGGCGGCACGGTCGATATTCGCAGTGAAGTGGGCCGGGGCACGACAGTGACCTTGTACCTGCCCAAGGCAAAAGACCCGGTCAAGAAGCCAGACGAGAATGCCGATACGCCTGCCATCGAATCCCGTCCGCTGCGCATCCTGCTCGTCGAGGACAACCCTCAAGTGGCGGATGTTGCCGTCGCACTTCTCACGGAGCACGGGCATGCGATTACCCATGCGAGCACAGCCGATGAGGCATTGGCGCGGCTCCACGCCGAACCGGCCTTTGATCTTGTGTTCTCCGACATGGTGATGCCCGGTGACCTGGATGGGCTGGACTTGGCCCACCGCATTCAAGCGAAGTGGCCTGCGCTGCCGGTGCTGCTGGCGACGGGGTACAGCGCTGCGGCCAACCGGGCGACTGAGGAAGGCTATACGCTGCTGATCAAGCCTTACCCGCCTGATGTGCTGCTCACTGCGATCCGAGAGATCACGTCAGTAGATCACCCCGCTGGTACATCAAACGTGATCCTGCTCACACGGCAAGCACCATAAGCCTGTGAACTCTCGTTGCTGCCTACACCAGTGAACAGCAACCGCGTCCAACATTCCCCATTGCCCTGCTCAGATGTTCGACAACCGGGCGTCCCCGCGATGGGAAACGCCTGCACAGGTATTCATCCGGAGTGAGATTGATCTCTGGTCAGTTCACGGATCAATGGTATCACGTCCGCCATGCGGTAGGGCTTACAGACGAACCGAGCCTCCGGAGCGGCTCCGGAGAATCCAGATGGCAATGCGCCTACGACCATAATCACGACGATCTGCGGATTCTGTGTATGCGCGATACGGGTCAGATCAAAGCCGTTGAGAACTCCGGGTGTCGCGGCTTCCGTAAACAGTACGCTGACATCGTTGCGGCTTTGGAGGATGGTGGAGGCATAGTCGGCTGACGACGCCTCGATGACTTCAAAGCCCTCCTGATCAAGCACGTCGGCTGCCATGGCGCGAACATAGGGGTCCGGTTCAACGACGAGGACAACCGTTTGGGGAGAGGAGGCTTTGAATTCAGGCATGATCGCCGAGACACATAGGGCGATGATCCGCAACGTCAGGACTTGACGATAGAAAACTGCACTTCCCGCTCAGGAGTCGTATGTCGAAGAGCTTCGAGTGGCACCCGAGCTATGTGACATGCGTGATAATTAAAGAAATCGACAGGCCGCCCCAGCTTATGGTTTTATTCATTTATACATAGAGACAGCCCGCTTCGGGCTACATTTTGAAGTATTTTTGATTGATTATGCAGCGACCTACAGACGAGCAAATGAAGAAATGGAATGGCATTCTCAAAGCGTTGAAGGCAAAAAAACCAGGGGATTCATCGGAGCCTGGATCGAGCTTCGATACTCAAAACATAAAAGCGCGCATCGCGCGAACCATACCAACTAACATGGCCATCAAGCGGGAGCGTAAGCGGTTTCGCCCGAAATCGCCCCGAAAATAGGTACTTTGGTGGGCTCGGTGCGCCGCTATCATAAATAAGAATGGCATACATTTCAGGGCGTCGGGAACCGACCTGTTGATCTGGCCCGGATCAAAACCACTGTGCCTCTGAGTGTGGGCCTCCAGTGCGCGGTGTGGGATGCACCAGAACGTAGAACGGTCGTTCCCAGGCTCTCTGGCGTAATTGTTCGAAAGAGGATCGCGCTGTCTGACGGCACGGCCACATTGACAACGATCCATCTGCACCCTGTCGAGTAGGCTTGGCTTGGTGTAGACGCCAGCGCCCACCGGCGCTGAACCGCTAGACAGGCTATGGCCTGTCGGGAAGGGCGAATACAGGCAGGGTTCGGGTAGCCACCTGCTCCATCGTAAAGATGGTACGTCGCCAAGCCACTGTGGGCGGAACTCAGCGAATGAACTCTTCATTCACCGACTTTCTCTTCAATTTTTCTCTCCCTGTCTCTTCCAAAGGACGAACATCATTGGACCGATTGTTCTATCAGCCTTGGAAGGGACAGGGGGATAAAAGTGTGCAAGCAAAATCTAGCGAATGGGCTCGGCGCGCCCTGCGCACGACAATATTTCTGGTCAATTATGTGCAATCCGCTGATTGCCTGAAAGTGAGCGCTCCCGACCCAAGAGGGAGTGCGAACGAGAAGGCAATCAGCACAGGGACGCGTAAGCGTTCCTGTCCAATCCATACGTTTCTTGCGTGAGGTCCGTCGAAAGCCATTAGCACTGGCATTGTCGCTCACTCAGCAACTATGAGGGCGCAGGTCCACGCGAGAGCCACTCTCGCAGTTTCGTCCAGCGCTTCTTCATCTGCCCGCCTCTGACCGCCATGGCGACAGCCTTCTTCTGTCCCACCAACACGACCAGACGCTTGCCTCGGGTCACACCGGTATAGAGCAGGTTGCGGGCCAGCATCGTGAAGTGCTGGGTCACGACCGGAATGATCACGGCGGGATACTCTGAGCCCTGTGACTTGTGGATCGTGGTAGCGTACGCGGGTACTAGGGTGTCGAGTTCACCGAACGGATAGGACACTTCCCGCCCGTCGAATGAGGCGATCAGAGCGCCTTCCTCATCGTCGATCCGCACCACGGTCCCAAGGTCGCCGTTGAACACCTCCCGGTCATAGTCATTCTGCGTCTCCATCACCCGGTCTCCCGGCGAGAAGCGCCAGCCGAACCGCTCCACCTTGGCTGGTGGGTTGGGGTTGAGCACCTCCTGAAGCTGGATGTTGAGGTTGCGGGCTCCGAGCACACCTCGGTTCATCGGGCAGAGCACCTGGATGTCCTTCATCGGATCGAGCCCGAACCGGCGCGGCATGCGCTCCTTGATCATCTGGATGATTTTCGGCACGCCCTCCTCGGGATTGGCGATCTCCACGAAGTAGAAGTCGCTCTCTTCTCCCAGCTTCGGTGGCTCGGGCATCTGGCCTTTGTTGACGCGGTGGGCGTTCACCACGATCCGGCTCTCCGCCGCTTGCCTAAAGACCTCGGTCAGCCGCGCCACCTGAATGCGCTCCGAGGCGATGATATCGGCCAGCACCTGCCCCGAGCCGACCGAAGGCAACTGGTCCACATCACCCACCAGCAGCAGGCCCGCATGAGTCGGAATCGCCTTCGTCAGGGCATTCATCAGCGGCACATCGACCATCGAGGTTTCGTCCACCACCAGAAGGTCGCAATCGAGCGGGTTCTCCTCATTGCGCGAGAAGCCGCCGTGCTTCGGATCAATCTCCAACAAGCGGTGGATGGTTTTCGCCTCCAGCCCAGTCTGCTCCGTCATGCGCTTGGCCGCGCGCCCGGTAGGAGCCGCCAGGGCCACCTTGACGCCCTTGGCAACGAGCAGGCGCAAGATCGTGTCGAGCAGCGTCGTCTTGCCGACGCCGGGGCCGCCGGTCACCACTGCCACCTTGGAGCCGAGCACCAGTTTCAGAGCCTCGCGTTGCGAGGCCGCCAGGGTCTTGCCCGTGCGGCCCTCGACCCAAGGAATTGCCTTGTCGAGGTCGATCTCGGGCCAGGGCGGTGGACCCGACGCCCGCTCGATCAACCGGGATGCGATTGCCTGCTCGGCCAGATAGAGACCCTTGAGGAAGAGGCAGGTCTCGTCGCCAATCGTGTCCGAGACGACTTCTCCCTTCGAAAGTTCCTCGACGATGGCCGTGCGGATCAGGGCCGCGTCCACCTCAAGCAGTTGTTCCGCCAGTCGAGTGAGCGCCTCGACAGGCAAGGCGCAGTGCCCCTCATCGGTGGCGGTCTGGAGTGCGAATGAGATACCGGCCCGGATGCGCTGGGGGGCAATCTTTTCCATCCCGAGCTTGGTGGCAATGGCATCAGCCGTCCGGAAACCGATCCCGCGCACGTCTTTGGCGAGACGGTATGGGTCCTCGGTCATGACCTGGATGGCTTCATAGCCGTAGGTCTTGAAGATGCGCACTGCCCGCGCCGTCCCAACGCCATGCGCATGCAGGAAGATCATGATCTCCCGCACAGCTTTCTGCTCGGCCCAGCCTGAGATGATGCGGGAGGCGCGCATGGGTCCGATCCCAGAAACCTCGGTCAGGCGCTCAGGACTGGCTTCGATGATCTCGAAGGTGTCCACGCCAAAGGCAGCAACGATGCGCTTCGCCATGGCTGGTCCGATGCCGCGCATCTGCCCCGAGGCAAGATACTTCTCGATGCCCTCTGCCCCGGTCGGCGGGGTGGTCTTCAGAACCTCGGCCTTAAACTGGAGGCCATGATCTCGGTCGCTGATCCAGAGGCCGCTGGCGGTGATCCATTCGCCTGCGGAGACGGCAGGGGTATGGCCGACGACCGTCACAAGGTCACGCTTGCCTCGGGCATGCACCTTCAGGACGGCAAAGCCATTCTCCGCATTGTGGAAAGTGACGCGCTCCACCGAACCCGCAAGAGTTTCTGGGACAGGTCTCTGATCAGCCTGTGGCGGTCGGAACATCTGGTTCATGCTATCTGCTGGGAGGAATTCCCGGCCTCTTCGAATCTATCGCTGGATGGCACTGCTGACGAGGTGTGTCTCCTCGCTCCCTGCATCCGTCCGAAACCACCCGCACCGCCCTCGTGGGCAGGTGTTAGGAAGTTCAAAGCAAGCGGCAGGATGTCATGTCATACCTTGACCACTCCGTATGTTCTATGTTTGTTCTTTTTGCGACATTGAATGAGAGAGGCACCAGATCATGATTCGCATAGGATTAGACCGAAGGCTCGCCGCGCCGAGTGAGACCGAGCAGCAGGTGAAGGACATGAAGCGGACGCTCGCAAAAGCTGAGCAGCAGATCAGAAAGCTCCAAGAGAAGGTCGCGGATCAGAAGCAGCAGATTCGCGAGCTACAGGCTCAAGCCAAGCACGAGGATGGCCTTGCTGCCGAGCGAGAGGAACTCAAGGCTGAGGTCGCCGACCTGAAGGGCGAGACCAGGGAACTGACCCGCGCGAACCGGGAGCATGTAGCGAAGATTGAGACGCTCCGGGCCGAGAACGCGAGGCTGAAGGCTGGAGCAAAGGTCCAGCCGCCGAGCAGAATGGCCGCTCAGGCAGACCTCCGGGAGTCACGGCAGCCCTTGCTGTCCTGATGATCTGAGAGACAGACGGGTCTACGGTTCTCCCGTCATGACTCCTGGATAGTGTCTCCACGACCATCCATATCAACGGCATGGCGAAAACATCCAAGAGCAACCCAGGCCAAAGGCGAGGTGCGCGCAAATCACCTGAGCCCGCTGGCGCTCGGCTACCGATCCGCATCAGCGTGGATCGGGAGGCCCTCAACGCCTTGGACAAACGCGCCATCGCTGTCCAGGTCGGGATCGGAATCGTGGCAGGCTGGCTGGCAAGCTGGCTTGTTGGCGGCTCTGGCCTTCTTCACTACGTGGTCACCGGGCTTGCCGGATCACTCATCGGCGGCTTTCTTCTGGAGCGCTTTGGAATTGATCTCGGCATTCGCAATCAGACCGCCAGCCGCATTGCGACCGCAACTATTGGAGCGATGATCGTCGTCCTCCTCGCCCGCATCATCGGCTGAGAGGCATTACCAATTGCCACAGGGCGCACGACGGGCCACGTCCGAGATCACGAAACTCACCGAAGTGGGCACCATTTCAGTGAAATCAGCCGCAGCCTACCGCGCTCACATCACCAAGCGCACTCAGGCGGCTTGCTTGCCGCGCAACCGGGCAGTCCAGAACCGTCCTTTTTCTTTGCTGGCCACAGGTGGGATACAGTAAGGGGATAGATCGGACCGAGTTACCATAAGGCGGCGCAGGAATAGGGTGCCGCCGGGTCACTGCGGATCGGCAGGATTGGAATCATTGCGAGCGTCACCATGACAGCGGAAACCCGCCTCATTCCCGCTTGGCGGCTTCTGGATCGAGAGGGTCTTCATGCGCTCGTGGAGACACCAAGGCGCGGCCTACCCGAGGGCATCTTCCTTACCCCAGATCGTGCGCTGCACGAGATCAGTGTTGTCCCGCTGGTCATGGCCGCCCGTCAGGTGATTGAACGGGCTATCGCACAAGGCGGCTTGCCCCTCACCGCAACCGGTGCCCTGTCACGGGTCGATACGCGAGCACTCTTTGATCTGATCGACTGGCCCGACTATCCCAAGAATGAAGTCCTTGCCGTCAATCAGGTGCTGAATGAAGCCGATGCCCTGCCAATTCACATCACCCGCATCGTGCTCCAAGTGGCGGGCCTGCTGCGCCGTCGTGGAAAGATGCTGATCGCCACTAAGAAGGCTCAAGCCTTTCTGAACCCGAACGCATCCGCCGATCTCTTTGCGCTCTTGTTCGAGACTACCCTGTGGCGGGTCAGCCTCACCTATTTTGATCGGGCTCCGGTCGAGCACTGGCCGCAGGACCATATCGGCATTGTGCTCTGGTGTTTGTCCGTGGCGGCCAACAATTGGGCGGATGCCGATATGCTCGCCCAAGTCTGCACGGTACGCGACGAGCGTCTCGACCGTACAGTCAGGGACTTTTCTGGGCATGCCATGAGGAGCCGCGTGCTCCGCCCGCTCACGTGGTTGGGGCTGATGGAGATGGCCCGCCGAGATGATGAGGTCCAGGCCGACTGGATGCGGCCCTCCGTATTCCGGAAGACTGCCCTCTTCGATGCGGTGGTCGGATTCAAGGTCGAGGTGCCGGTGCGGACGGAAGCGGTCCACTGAGGAGCTTCAGGTAAAAGGGCGGGAGCGCTCCGCTCATATTGCCCTGCCGTCTCAAAACGGAGCAACCAAAGAAGCGAGTGAGTACGGCCTGACGGACACAGTCCGACTGCGCTTGCAGTATGAGGGGCACATGAGGGGACTACCAGAGAGATCGAGCCGATATAGCAGGCGTGATCCGCAGATCGAGGCGCAGAAGCTCAAACGCCGGTTTCAGGCTGTTTCGGATCGGAGCTTCCGCACCCGAGGTCCTCGCAAATTCAAACGCCGCTCCTGGGACAGGATCATCGTCGTTGCTAGGTTAGCCGCTGCCGCGATCTACATCTTCTACACTTGGGCTTGGAAATCGAACCTTTGGCTATCCGAGCAAGTGCGGCTCCAAGCGGCTTATATCACCGACTGCGCTTCGGCTCGTCGGTTGGGCATCGCACCTCTGTACAGGGGCTTTCCAGGGTACAGGGCGAGCCTGGACCGGGATGGTGACGGAATCGCCTGCGAGCCGTATCCGTTTTAGAACGAACGTCTGATGGGATCAGAGAAGACCTCCGCTTTGCGGTATCCTGAGAAGGCCATCCAGCTTGCGGCAAAAAACTGGCTCATCTGCCATCGCGGGTATTCAGGGGCTTTCGCCGATGAGGAAGGCCGAGCGCTCGCGTTGATCGTGTTGGCCTTCTTGACGGACGGCTGGGTCTCATCGAGGTCAGGGTGAATGTCACCCCAGACATCGTTGATTATCAGCCGGATCGCTCGCAGAGCCTGGAAAGCAAGTTTGCTGGTATCCTGGGGCCGCTCTATCGCCGAGAGGCAAGCCCAGCCGCAGAGGCGGGTCAGAACACCCCCGATCCAGGCCGGTTGATGAAGCTGTTAAGAAGCTCCGCAGGGTCTGTGGACAGGCTTTCCGCTTGGATATCCAGCCCCCCACCGCGTCCGCCACGAGCTTCCAGTGCCTCTTTTTCGCGATGTGTGCGACCAACAAAATCACAAGGATCATAGGTGCAATAGAGCACTGGCGTCCCAGACTTGCGGTACTTGCCACGCTTCTTCGTCGGCTGCCAGTCATCTAGGAGGACGACCTCCAGTCCGTTGACGATCATGAGATTGACAGCACCCTTTTCGTCGCCGTTGTCCTTACGCTTGGTGAAATAGACAAGTTGCCCGATAAAATACTGCTTCCCAGGAGGGCTGGCGATGTGACCCAGACGAACGATCTCGAACTCACCTGATGCCTGTGCATCGACGGCACCGGAATAAACTTTCTCGTAGATGGCGTACTCGTCGTCGGTCATGCCACCCTGAGCATGCTTCTTCTTGGCCCAACCGAAGAAGGTTTTTGGTTCGAGAAGCTGAACGACGCGCCACCACTCGTGATCGCCTTGGAGAGTGATGTTCTCATCACGGAGATAGACGAACAGTTTCACGGCAAGGTCAGATTGACCCTTCACGCCCGAAGCTGACTGAGTGTTGTCAAAGAAATGGGCGTTAATTACGGAAATTGCGCCAATGCGCGGGAGCTTCGACCAGGATGCGTCCTGGGAAGCCTTTTGAAGTTTTTTGGCCATAATAGAGATAAAATAGTTTCAGTATAAAATCCTGGGCAGTTTCGTGAGGTTCAAGCTCGTTCCCGAACATCTCCTGCTCATTATTTGTATTGTAGAAGTTACCAACTTTGCTATGCAATATGTTTCTCATTAATAATACAAGAGCTAATAAGAATAATATTATTAATGAGAAACATGTTTTCTCCGCTCAGACGAGCGAATAATTGCGCTTTCGCACTTCGGCCTTTCGGCCTTCAGGAAAGCTAATAGGCGGACCCTTGGCCTGCGGCCTCACGTCCTTTGATAAATTGGACGCCACGCCTTCAGCGCTCACGTCCTCAGCTAATAAACCGACCTGCACCCAGACGGGCTCAGGTCGGGCACGAAGTAAATACATTCCGGCCTTCGGCCTGAACGAACAAGTGCTCACGTCAGGAAGAGATACAGAACTAATACGTGAACGACAGAACGCCGCCTGGGTGTGAAAGGGGCCGGATAGGATTGAGCCAGCGCTAACAACCTACGCGCTGTTCCGTCTATTGAGGCGCTCCGCTAAACCCTGTTTCTGGTTGAAAGTCATCGAGGCTCTATATCAAGCGGCTTCATATCGCGACACCGGGTCCCAGATGCTGCTACTTGGTCCAGCAGGTTCCGGCCTTCACCCCGACCACCGCCTTGACGGAAACGCGGTTGCATAAGCTGCCTTCAGAGCGCATCTAGTTCCTGATTGAAAGCAAGCTCATCGGCGCTATCCCAGAACCATACTCCAAGTAGTTCGACCCACTCGACGCGGCCTTCCATGCTCAACTGCTCAATGAGGTTCTCTACTTCAACTTTTTGCACGGCAGGCACAATGGCAAGGCTACCGTCGATCTCGATGCTATCATTGAAGACGAGCGCACAGGCGATCAGATCGTTCTTATCTTGAAATAAGAGACCCAGGACAGGCTGGCTCTCGGGCTCACAATTGAGGAGCTTGCGGCGACAGATGATGTCAATGACTTGATGATAGGTCTGTCCGCAAATAATCAGTTTCGGGGTACGATATTTCATGAATTCCTTTCATAAGAGAATAGGCATTGGTTCGAGGTAGCGGCTAACGGCATTCTCGCTCAGTGGAGAGATCGTTTTCGGAGCGTTGCGTCGAGCCGCTATTGTGAGTTTCAGACTCTGATATCGCCTGGGTGGCAACGCGGTGAAAGCAAGCCGCGATGGCTGGACAATCGCGTAGATTTCGCCGCGCAACGTGGATGGCGTGATTGGCCGCAATGCAGTCGGCCATCGTGAGAACACTACCAGAAACTCATCGGGCGTCACAGGTCCCAGGGCAACGATCCCACGCATCATGCCGTCCTGGTTCAGCCAGACGCTCAGGGCAAGGTCGCGCCACCACCGATCTGTACGGCGGCGATAATCAACGACATTGCGTACCTCTACACGCCAAGACCAAAAGTCGGCGAACGATGACCGTGCAAGTTCGATCTCGACGACACAGAGGTTGCGAACTTCCCCTCTCATCATTCGGCGAGTGACACCGCCTGCATATCGGCGGGCGCATTTCTCGCACGCAAGTTGTCCGCATCGGTGATTAGTTCGACATATTCCACTCATACAATGATTTATCACCCGGAAGCGTTTTCGGCCTCCCCAATCTATTGAAAAGCAACGCCACATACCGCATTATCGAAGTGATAAGGCCGTTTGCTTCGCTCTGACGGCAATCCGTGCGAGCAGCAGTTTCCTGGCCAAAATTCTGATTAGTGGTAATCTGGGCTATCAATACTGAGAAGCCAATGACCGACCTTGTTGTTGCTGCGCATGCCCTTCCCTCACCTGACCTGATCAAGCTTGAACAAGACGCTGCCGAGATCGCCTCACATGCGCGCGCAGCCAATACTGTTCGCGCTTACCGGAATGACTGGGTACACTTTTCCTCATGGTGCCGCGATATGGGCCTCCAGGCGCTCCCTGCCCTGCCCCGGACCACCGCCCTCTACTTGTCGGCACATAAGAACCACTATGCCATGGCGACTCTCAATCGCCGCCTGTCCGCGATTGCAGCCGCCCACAGAATGGCTGATCACCCTTTCGACACTCGGTGTCGTGAAATCGCACTGGTAATGGACGGCCTACGACGCACTAAGACAGTCCGCCAGCGGCAGGTCACAGCGTTGACCACGCCGCTCCTCAAGCGTGCTCTCGACAAGACATTTGAATCCCTAGCGGATCAGCGAGACCGGACTCTGATCCTGATCGGGATGGCCGGGGCTCTCCGTCGCTCTGAACTTGTCGCGCTTGAAGTCTCGGACCTGACATTCTCACCGGAGGGGGTGCGGCTCGTGATCCGACGCTCCAAAGGGGATCAGCATGGGGAAGGTCAAGTAATCGCTATCGGACGCACCAGTACAAACCTTTGTCCCGTCGCCAACTTGGAAGCCTACTTGGAGCGGGCGGGCATTACCGGGGGTCGTGTTTTCAGGGCCATCGACAGGCACGGCAATGTCAAAGCCGGTATGACGGACCAGAGTGTGGCCCTCATCGTCAAGAAGCTCACTGGCCGTGCAGGTCTTGAAGGCGACTATTCCGGCCACAGCCTGCGCGCTGGCTTCGCGACGCAAGCTGCTCGACGCGGAGTGGAAGAGCGAAAGATCGCTTCGACCACTCGCCATAAGAATATGGATGTGCTCCGCAGATACATCCGCGAGGGCAGCCTTTTTGCAAACGCGATTACTACTGAACTTGGATTATAATTCTAAGTACACGCAGTTCAGCCTGTAGCAGACAGTTTATATTATTGTTTTTCGCGTCGGTAACGTGCTTTGATAAATAGAATGTATGAAGCACGATTGTGTTTCGTCATCAGACATACGCTCAGAAGCTAATCTCGGGGTGACTTCGCCCCAAAACGACAACCGGGAAGATATCGAAGGCAAGGACGTGTGATGGCGTCAGCCGCCTGACCGGAGGTTATGAGGTAGGGCGACCGACGAGACGGACATCATCAGTTGACGCTTGTGCGGGGAGGCCCGTAACGGACTTGGTGAGAAACGGCTGCTCGGCGGAAAGGAATTTCTGCGAAAGGCACTTCACAAAGAGGAGAAGTGTGTCTTGAGACTGCTTTGACCCTTCTCCGCATACAGCCCGATCCCTCAACAGTCGGGCGTATGAGCTATGATCATCCGATCATTAACCGTTTCGATCTTTAACACTCACCCGAGCGCAAGGTCCGTCGCGTGCGAAAGGGCTCTACGGAGCACACCCAGACGGGCAACCCCTAGCTCACCTCGTGGGACGGAGTGGATCGGAGATAGGGCTGCCCATGCTGGTATCGGGAAACCGCCAGCCGCTGAATAAACCCAGCATGCAGCTTGTTGAGCAATTCCGGACTCAGGGTACGAGAATTTGCGTTTATCTCCCCTTCCTGTCCTCATCATTATCCAGAGGACGGGAGGGGGAGAAACGCATCAAATCTTGGGTACGAGATGCACTCAAGAATCTGACTGATGAACTTCGAACAACTCATAGCTGGAGGACCGAAGTGTGAGGGATCGCGATCCCGAACAACGCAGGTCATTCAGCGGATCGGGGATGCGACAGCAGCCCTGATCCCATAGATATTGACTTCCACAAGTCTGAAGTTGCGCCTTGAGCGAACCCGCAACAGGTCTGAGGCGTAACGGTGCGTACGGCTCCCACGCCGTGGGCGACCGTCTTCGATCTTGTTATACTTGGCGGATGCAAGAGAGATGTCCGTCAATCCGATCTCGATCAGGACCGTCGCACGACATCCATCAGCACCATCCTCGGTCAGGAAGGCAGCGGCCCCTCGAAGATCGTCTCCTCGTACGACGTACAGGCGGCCACGCTGATTAGATTCTAACCCTAGTCGAACCTGAAGCCGAAAAGCCCACCTGCTTCATCGTCAGTCAGGTGGACTGGAAGAACTGAGGCTTCGATCTCAGGTGCATCGGCAAGGTCGATCTTTCCGAACTCATCGCTGTTCAGGGTGACGATGTACTGACCGTTGATGCGCTCAGCAGTCGCTGCACCTACACCAAGCGCGGCGCGTACCTGTCTCGCATCAACGCCATCAAACAAGTGACTGTCGTGGACAACGAAACCGGGGCCACCCAGCCGCTCTGCAACGATCTCGCTGAGCATCATGTCGAAGCAAAAAATCTTCATCATGTCGATGCCGCCCAGATTACCACCGCCCTGAATCGAGATGCTGATCTCCGGACCATTTCTACCAGCAGTGATAATGAGGTTCCCTGTCCGATCATCATAGAGTTCGCCGATGACGTGATCTACCTTGACTGTTGCATTCTTGATGGCGGGTTCGTTCTTCTTGTAATCCTCCTGCAACCTAAGTTGAAGGTCAGCAGCCTCTAGCTTCTGCTGGGCGACATTGTTCTCAAGGATATTAGCGTTCTGGAGCTTCGTACGGAGTGTCTCGGCACGGCTTGTGATTGTTGCAAGCTCTTCATGCAAGCGGACTAAATCCTCAAATGCTCCCTTGCCATCCAGTACCTTTAGTAGCTGGGATTTGCGTTGATCCAGACCTGCGAGATCGGTCTGGAGTTCAGATTGTCTGCTGCGAGCATCCTCGATCTGCTGCTCAAGGTAGCGCCGACGATTTTCCGTGACAGATCGCTGAAATTGCTTGACCTCGTCGAACCTCCTGAGAGCCACTTGGGGAAGTTCGATCCCGGCTGCCGCGTAGAGTTTCTCGACGGCTGCATACGGCGGCGGCTGCTCTTCTTCGACCGAGCGAGAGAGATAAGCGATGGTCTCCTGAACAGACGCAAGCTCAAGAGTTTCGTCCGAAATTCGGTGCTTTAGACGTGCAACCTCGTCCGCCAACTCGCGGTAGCTCTCAAGAACCTCGAAGTTCGCGATCTGGACCTTGAGGCGCTCGATCCGTTCCTCTGTCCGGGCCAGTTCTGGCCTGATCTCCGCCGAGGTGCCGAACATTTCACCAAGTTCACCCTCTTTGATTGCTCGTCTCAGTGAAGTCAGTGTTTTCTTGCGCGCTCTCAGGTCCTGAATCTCGCGGGGTATCTGCCAGTCAAGCCCAAGTAGGTACGAAAGGTTTACCTGCCAGTCCCAGGGGTGTTGGAACAAGTTCTGCTTTTCGATAGAGCCAAAGCCTCCAGCTTTCCTCCGCCGGATGAAGTAGCCGATCAGCGAGCGGAATGTCGGAGCGAAGGGACCGTCGAACTCCGTACCCTCCCGGTTCGACGGCAGCGCAAACCAGAGATGACCAAGAAGGTTTCGCCATTCGTCCAAGCTTACGTACTGGGCACCGCTTTTGTCATCGCGACGTAGCGAGATGCCAAGCAAGGCAGGCGAGCCGTCTTGTGGAAGGAGAATTCTCCGATCATCTGCTCCACTTCGGGTGACGACAAGATCAACACCTTTGATGTTGAAGGTGCCTGAGAAGGTCTCGTTGATTAGTTCCGGCTTCTTGAAAAGCGATGTTTTGTCGGCATCTGCTCCGAGGAGGAAATGCAGTATCTCAATTATGCTCGTCTTTCCGGCACTGTTGCGTGTCTGCTTCTCCGTCGAGGATCGGGTGACATCCGCCAGGATAACGTTCAGCCCAGGGCGAAACGAGATCGCCTTGAAGCTTTCAATTGAACTGGATATCGACCTGATCATGTACGTCTCTTCGCGGGCACGATTTTGTCCCCCTTAAGTTCCACGGCGTAAATCGCGTGTAAGAGGGTAAGTGAAAGGATGAACCAATCATATGAAAGCGGTGACGAGTTGGGGCGCGTAGCCCGCAAACTACGAACGTTCTGCCATATGTCTGAAACAGGCGCAGGTTCACTCAGGACGGAGAGGATATCTCCTCCAATCGAAATGAGTGCCCTGTCCTGTCGAATATGTTTACCCGGCAGGATCATGCAGCTACTACCTTCGACGGATCGTCTTCAAAAATCGTACATTTCTCGAACAAGTGCGCGAGGAGACTCCAAACTGCCACTTCTCGCGCTATGCCACGATGCTCGCCAAGGGCAAAGTCGTAGAGCCCATTCATGATTTCGTCCGATACAAACCCCTGCGCCTTGAGTTCTAGGTACTTCGTCTTGAACACGCCTGCCAGCCTTCCGTCTAGCATCGGGTCTGGATGATCAAGAAGATAGGTGCCGACGCGGCCAGCGCTTTGAAAGCCTTGCTTGAGCCTATAGCGATAAATTTCCGACAACTGATTGATGTCCAGCTTCTCTGCCGGAACTTCGATAGGTTGATCATCCCGTATCAATCCATCGTTCATTGCAGCCATCACGTCATTAATAGTTGACTGAACCTCCGGAAGTTGAATTTGACGGAAGTCGGCATCCGTAGCCGCATCGCCGATGAGGTCTTCGATATCCTCGGGATCAAGGCTCAGGATTGCTTTCTCGAACTGGGCATGACCAAAGAGCTTCAACTGGCGATTCGCTTCGCCCTTCTGAATCTTCAGAACTTCATTCGTTATCTGTGGTGGGATGGCTTTGACGAAATTCGTAACAAAAACCCACTCCTTCAGATCGGGCCAGTGCTTAACTGCCCCGTTGAAATCCTCTGCAACTTTCGCGACCGCATGCGCCAGAGCGCTTGTCGATATGCCATCACCGCCGTTGGTGGCACCGTAGCAGGCGAAGATGGTCAATGGCTCATGAAGTAGGCCATCGCACTTTAGATCGCCATGAGAATAGTGAGCGGTCGCAGGTACGAAATTGTCCCCATGCACTTTGATCATCAGGGCACCGAGGAACTCTTGCAACATGTCCCCACGGGAACGCCGCAGCTTCAGTTCCAGAGCATTAAGGAACGCGCGCCGCTTTACGGTCGTGAGTACTACTGCCATTTTTGCCCCTAGAAATTCACAATGGCACCGAGCAAGCTCTCTGCCTTCGCGTTTATGTCTGTTATATCATTGATCGCGGAGGAAACAATGCAAATTTCCCTCTTTGGATTCCAACTACTCACGCTATGACCAGACAGGACTTTGGACCATAGGACTTTCAGCTTAGCAGCGTGGCGACGGCGGATAGTCAGGGTCTTGCAATAGGACAATGTACCAGTCGAGCTTCGACGGCAAGATCGCTACTGTATAGCTCGTCTTGGTAAAGGGTTGGTAGCCTCAGAAACTGCTCGGGCGGGCAGATAAATACATCATATCCCCAGCCCCGGAGCCACCATGCGCTACCATGAACTCAACGACCATCCCGCCAGACGTGACAACCAGCACTGCATCGCAAGGCTCTCCGTCTACACAGCGGAGTGGGCCGACCTGCGGGCAATATGTGAGCAACACGGCCCGATCCAGATTATCGGTGTCGAGCGGGTGCCCATCATCCCTGTCTTCGAGATCGAAGTCCTCTGCCAGGATGCCCAAACCGCCCGCGCCCTGGACGCTGCCTGGATGGCCTACGCCGAGACGAGCCCGCACCGCCCGCGTTCGATGGAAGAGGCGCTGATTTGGGGAGAGCGATTCAATCCTTACCCGAAAATTCCGCGCGATTGGACATTCTGATCGAATGTCGAAACCAATCTGCGGGAAGCTGAGACGGCAGCGGCTCTTGGTAGTCGTGCCAATCAGGTAGGTTGGGGCCGGTCAAATCGGCTGATCTTGAACAGCGACAGATCAAGCTGGCTCGTCCCCTTAGTGGCGAGGTCCGCCAGCATCTCGCCAATCACACTGGCGAACTTGAAGCCATGCCCGGAGCACGGTGAGGCAACCACAACCTCCGGAGCATCTGGAAGGGCGTCGATCACAAAATGCTCGTCCGGAGTGTTGGTGAACAAGCAGGCCGCAAGCCGTAGCGTCGGTCCATCGGCGTCAGGGAACATGTGTCGGATGCCCTTGCGAAGGGCTTCCTCATCGGCAGGCGTCGGCTCGCGGGAAAGCTCGTCGGCGTGGCCGGTCTCATGGAAGTGATGGTACAGCCCAATCTTGAAGCCGGGGATGCCCCAGGTCGGGAACTGATAGAAATGACCCACCTCGCTCAGGATGTTCGAGACCGGAAACACCTCTGGTCTGAAAAGGTCTGGCTTCTGCGGCAGGAACCAGCCCAGCACTTGGCGTTCCGGTACGGCTTTGGCCTTGAGTGTGGGAATTAGATCGGAAATCCACCCTCCTGCTGACACGATGGCCCTACCAGCTTCATAGCGACCCTGATCGGTCACGACCACTACCCGCCCCTGGGCAGGCTCAATCGCGAGCACCTTCTCACGCCCATGGATTGCCGCGCCAGCCGCGACGGCGAGGGAGGCATGAGCCAAGATAGCGCGTTCTGACGCAACGAAGCCTGCGTCGGGCTGGTAAACGACGGCATACTGATCGGGAAGCCTGTAGCCGGGGAAGCGCTGTGTTGTCTCACGAGCCGTGAGCACTTCATGAGGGAGGTCATGTTCCCGGCAGGCCGCTAAGGCACCCTGGACGATCCGGCTGTCTTCCGCTCCCGCATCAATCCCGCCGGTCACGAACAGAAGCTGCTCCTTGGTAAGCTGCTCGGTTTCGCGCCATAGCTCATAGGCCCGCCGCAGAAGCGGCACATAGTTCGGGTGCTCGAAGTATGCGAGGCGGATAATCCGGTTCAGACCATGGGACGAGCCCATATTGTGGCCGAGATCGAACCGTTCGATCCCGAGCACCTTCTGACCCCGGCGCGCCAAATGCCATAGGGCGGCAGAGCCCATGCCGCCTACACCAATCACGATGGTGTCGAAACTTTTCATCCTGAAGTGACCCCGTTCGCGACTACCCTGGTTCTGTGTGGGTGAGTTTATCTGCTCGTAGCCCCGGCGCAACGATCCTGCACGATTGGGTTATCCGTGTCATGATAGATGACCCATGGGGCTGGTCCGACGTTCGAGGCCAGCAGGCGTGACGCAAAAAGGTGCAAGGGTCTGACATGACGAAAGTCTCCCGCTCTAGGTCTGTGCCGAAAGCCATGCAGGTGACCTATGACACCATCACCGCTCTGACGAACGCGTTCTGCCGAGACCGCCTGAATGACGACTACCTTGAACTGGCACAGGACATGGCGGCAGCACTATGCCGGAAGCGCCCCAGTCCAGTTACCTCTGGCCAGCCGCGTACCTGGGCCTGTGGGATCATCTATACGCTGGGTCAGATCAACTTTCTCTCGGACAAGTCGTTCGAACCCTATATGCCTATGGCGGATGTCTGCGCCGGGTTCGGGGTTGGCCAAAGTACGGCGAGCGCCAAGGCGCAGGTGATCTCGCGAGCGCTTGATGCCCACCGGCTGAACCCGAAATGGTCGTTACCGAGCCTCCTGGAACAGAACCCGCTAATCTGGATGGCCGAGGTGAATGGTCTGCTGGTGGACCTTCGTGACATGCCGCGAGAGGTTCAGGAGATTGCCTTTGAGAAGGGTATGATCCCCTATATTCCCGCAGATCGGGAACAAGGTTAGATTGTTGCTCAAAACCCATTGATTTGTGGCGCGACCGAATGACCGATCTCCATCAACAGATTGCTGATCTCGAAGCTGACATCGACGCCCTGTCTGATGTGGCGGAGCGATGCCGAAAGAGCATGATCGTTGCGAAGGTAGCAATCGTCGGCGGTTTCCTGGTGTTCGGAGCGACGCTTTTCGGAATGATCTGGTCTGACCCGGTTGCCCTCCTGGTTGGGATTGCCGCCACACTCGTCGGAATAGTCTTTTACGGATCGAGCAGGAGCACACGCGAGCAGATCGCAGGGAAAATCAAGCTGTGTGAAGCCCGTCGAGCCGAAATGATAGATGGAATGAGCCTCCGGGCGATGGAGCCACACTAGATGGTAGGGCCGGATCGAATCCGTGCCCTCACCTTATCGAGCGGATGATGAACAGGTCTCATCACAAGCTGCACCGCCCGCAAGGCACCGGAATCGACCGGCTTCCAACATTCCTTTCGCATCAGGTTTGATCGAGAGCCGCGATTGATTAGGGGGCCGATGTGACGGTTGGCAGTTTTCGTGACCTGTTTGGGCTTCTGGCCATTGTGTTTGGATGGCTGGCGATTCTTCCGCTCGGAGGCGGCTGGTATGCCCGCAACAGGTTCCGAGCCCTGCTAAAAGCCCCGCTTACGGAGGAGGTCGAGCATCTGACCCATGTCTGGGAGAAGCGGGTCTCCCGTTGGACAGCCATAGGGTTGTCCATGTCCGGATTGTCGATCCTCTGTTTCCTTGCATGGTTGGTCTCTGGGGTCACCAATGGAGTGCATCCGAGTTAGTAAGCTCAGGTGACGCTGCGGCATTCGACTAGCGAGGCAACCTGGGAACGGAGCGCTGAATTCCGCACTGATGTCTGGAGGCGTGCGAGCGAAGTTGATCCGTGAGTTTCATTGTGAATCCCAACTTCGGGCTTATTATTGAGGTGGCAGACCTAAGTGAGGTCGTGTGATGACCACTCGCACCAACGGAGTCCTCGAACGCCTATGCAGCATGTTGTCCTTCTCGGCGATTCTGTTCTGGATAATGCTGCCTACGTTCCAGGCCACCCAGCCGTGATCCAGCAAGTCCGGGCGAAGCTACCGCCAGACTGACGCGCCACATTATGCGCCGTGGATGGGGCCGTTACCCGCGATGTCGAGCGCCAGCTTCGATCCCTTCCAACTGATGCCAGCCACATCGTTGTGAGCGTCGGAGGCAATGATGCCTTGGGCGCAGCACATGTATTGTTCGAGAACGTCCGATCCGTTGCGGTGGCCCTCGTGAAACTCTCTGCCATTAGAGAGCAGTTCGCCAGGGACTACCGGCGAATGCTCGACACCATCACGGCACGGAAGCTCCCGGTCGCGATCTGTACGATCTATGACGGGTGTGCCGATGACGAGATACAACAGCGGATCAATACAACGGCACTCACCATTTTCAACGATGTCATTACGCGGGAGGCATTCCGGCGCGGTCTGATGCTGATCGACCTTCGCCTGATCTGCAATGAGCCGGGAGACTATGCGAATCCAATCGAGCCATCTGCGCAGGGCGGTAACAAGATCGCTGCGGTAATCGCAAATATGGTGACAGGGAGCAGCACCATGTTGAGGTCGCAGGTCTATATAGACTAACGGCTGCGAGGTATTGACATACCATGGCCCAAGAAGCCCGTCGCCGCCCTTCGTGGAAGCACGACCGTCGCAATGCCTGTATATCCAGACTCCACGTTGACCCGGTATTCGCAGCTATGCTCATCGAGGCTGCTCAGGGGGTGACCGTGCAGATGCCCGAACTAACTACTGGAGATGAGATTCTCGAATGGCTCTCGCTCTCTTGGAATGAAGCGATCCGCCGAGACCATTCCTTTGCGCAACGGCATCTACACCGGCCAGTCACCTTAAAGTCATCAGTTTCTGGGTGTCCCGCAGGGACGGCAGGCACTGTGGTCAACGTCCGGGTCAAGCCGCTTCCGACCTTTGTGGTCGAGACCCCAGGCGGTCATCTTCTCATAGTAGGGATTACCGATCTGTCGTTCAATCCGCTCTAATAAATCCCCTGAAATCGGCCAGAAGCATTAGCGGCTGACGAGAGACAAGCCCAGAATGTGGATCACGTTTGGAGTCATCGGAGGCGTTATTGCAGTGCTCCTGAGCCTCCTGTTCCGCCATGTTGGGTTTGTATTATTCGCTCTGTTGGCATGGTGGCTGTACGGCTGGCTCACAACCGACCCGATCCGCGAACAGCATGAGATCGAATTGCGCCGTGACGAGTACGAGCGGATCAAGGATCAGAAGCGTAGGATCACCGCCTCCCAAGTTCAGGTCAGATTCGAGAAGTATGAAGTTCGAGAAGTCACAGCGACGATCTCTAATGGCTCGGTAGCGCGTATCTCCAATGTAGCTTTTAAATGTACCTACGCTCGTCCAGACGAGAATGAACCCTGGAGACTCACTACACCTGTGGGGACAACCAGCGTCATTCATCCGGGAGAGAGCAAGCGGCTCTCATTCTGGCTCCGCGATGCAGCATCAGATGCGATCCCCTCGACTTTCGAATGCGAACCAAGTGTGCGGATGAATCAGGCTGACCTCATGAGGAGCGGCCTTGTGCATCCCAAGACCCCAGACGATCTGCTACTCGCGCGAAGCGCCATCCAAGTGGAAACTCGCCTCGGTCAGATCAGGCGCGAATATGCGCCGATCCTGGCCCGAGGTTCGATCACCAACAACAGCAATGCGGACATCGGCTATTTGAGCCTGTCGTGTTCGGCTCTCATGAATGAACTGGGTCGCGTGGAGACCATCTATGGCGGCACCGCCATCCATGTGGCTCCTGGAGAAACCAAGTCCTTCGATTTCCCTGTCGGTAAGATGCACGTCGAGAACCCAATGTTCGGCATTCGGGATGTCTCTTGCGGGGTCCTGAAAGTTCACGACAGTCGTTAATCCGTGCCGAGTTGCGGCTGAGAATGAGAGGCGATCCTGGGAGGAAGATTTGGCTATTCTCCTTCTGACCAGGGCTGGCATATCCGCTGGAAGCGGTTACCGCCATCTTCCGCTCTAGGGAAGCTGCGATTTCGATAGGATCAATGATCGTTCCATCACAACTCGACGAGTGCCCTGGATTTTACCAGGACACTCTCATTTCATCCTTGATCACAGTCCTTGATCAGCGACTGCTATTTTGACCCTTGCACGCGACGGCGCTCTGGAACTTTTCCATGTCTCCTTGTGTACCGAACACACATAGGACGGTTAGCCCGTCATGACCGGTTGGGTGAGGAATGCTGGAGTACAGCCCGCGCAGGTCGATACCGAGGCGGTCAGCCATAGCATACAGATTTAGAACCTCAATCTCTTCGGCGAGTTTGCTGCCCCGTATGTGACGAGCTTCGGAGAGCCCCTCGTCCATGAGAGCTTTCCAGATGCGCATTTGGGTGTCGCAGATAAGCGCATGAGGGATGACGTGAACACAGGAAGCCTCAGAGTGCATAGTCGCTCTCCGGGCAAGCTTTGGCGAGACCGAGGTCATCGCTGAGTGCCTGCGCAAACTTACCCAGGTCGTCCTCGCTGTCGAGGCCGAGCGTAATGGTTGTGCCATCAGCTTGCCACATCCAGAGGCCGCCATAGGCTCCCAAGGTCCGGGTCGCAGCGATTGTCACGCCGCGGATTACGTTCAGTGCGGTCTCTACGTCGGAGTCGCTCAGATCAATTTGGTGTTGGTGCGGATAATTCAATTTAGTAGCCTCTTGTATTCGGCCTCACATTGACGCTGCTGGTTGTACGGCTGAAACGCGGTCTAGGAACATCCGCCTCGCTTCGTCTGGGTTTTCAATCCCGCTGGAACGGACACCCTGTTCCAGTAAGTCTCCGTGGTGGTCTGTGATGACCACGTAGCAGCGCACGCCGTAAATTTCTGAGACCATTTTGGCGTTCGCCGCTGCCATGCGGCGATCACCTGCCTGAAGAGCCTTTATCATGGCACGAATGCGTGCGTGCCCCACATCAAAGCGACCGCCAAACAATGCTATGTCGAGTGGAAGAGCAGCGGGACCTGCATCAGCCTCGGTGAGGTCTGAGGTGAATGAGACCTCGTAATACGAGAGATTCTCGTTTGGTATCAAGAAACTGGCAGTAAGGCTGTAAGGCGTCACTAGGACACCAGCATGACCGACAATAGAACTGGTAGTATTCACGACTTATTTCACTCCAAATGTAGGCACAATTGTTCGTCCGGGCACGTGTAGGTGCGTGCCCGTTTGGCTTCCAAGACATGTCTTGAGTCCTGAAATACGCAACCGACATCGAAGTTGCGCAGATCAGATGATGACTTCGTAGAGGGCAAGTCGAAGGAAGTCAACGCTGTTGTTGGGAGCACCAGCAATATTCGCTATGAAATATCCAGAAGAATAGAATATTCCTGAGCGGAATAATTGAGTAAACGTAAGCATACGACAAAATGATAAAGACAGTGCGCTTTAGAAGTACGTGAATATGCGCTGAAATGTTCTCGAATATATTACTGATGGTGAGGACATCCCCGGAATTCGTGTCTTGTCCTCGGAATAATGCAAACTACAGATCGCGGTCAGTTGATCTGACTTGCTCTTGCTACTGGAGCTAAAAATACCTTTTGCGGCCATGCTGTGTCGCGTGATGGAGTGAGCCCTATGAGAGATCAGGTGGCACCAGCGTTGATGATTGCAACTTGACGTTTCCTTCCCATTCCCCTGATTCGGATTACAATCGAGGGCGGCTGCGGGTTGGGCTGGGCGAAGGGCATTCGGCAGCGCTCGTAAGCCGCTTCGGGTGCTTGGCCGGATAAGGACCGAGGTCGTTTCCGGATCGTCTGTACCTGGGTGATTATCTGGAGTGTAACTCGGCAGCGATAAGCTGTGTGCGGCTCCCTGATCGACCACGTACCAGAGGTGTTCATAAAGCCCCTCCAGATTTGAGCCTGTATACGCTTTATTCTCCGGTCGTTCTCGGTCGCTGGTTGACTGCGCTCGTAATCATCACAATGCGATTACGACAGTGATGGACCAAGGCACACCAGGGTGAGGCGCTGTGGTGGGACGCAAACTCTGGCTGCAAATGCCAGAGGCGCGCATCGGCAAAGCGGCAGGAGTTTGAGAGGGCATTGCGCGAAAGCACGGAAGACCAGGGAATTCCGCTTGAACCAACTGGTCACACTTCGGCAGCTAACTCTCATTGATCAGAAAAATATTGCAGGCGCGATCTGCCAACTCCTAACATCGACTTATTGATCAGCCCTTGGTCGTCCACGAAGACGGACAAGAGCCAGAGGCTGCCAATCTCGGCAGCCCGCGCACGAGCCTTCATCATACGAATTTAAGCCTGCACGATATGAATAAGACGCTCTGGAGCCACCTCTCCGTCGAGTCCCGAAGACCGGGGTAGGCATCCCTGGTCCTGGCTTTTCGCCGGGTATTTCGAGACTTTTCATGAATATCTCTTCCGATCACGAGGGCTCAACATGGCCCGCGTGAAAGCTCGCAGTCGCGCACTGGAACGCCCAAACCCGGACCAGTGGCGAGACGATGAATTGATGACGCTGGAGGAGGCTGCCGACGTGTTCACCCCTGGGCTGTTCTCGGCTGCCACCCTCCGGAACGAGTACTACGCGAAACGTCTGCGGGCCTGGAACAAGGCAGGGCGGATCGTCACTACACCACTTACAATGAAAGAATGGATGGCATGTCCACAGGAAAGCGTACTGGTCGCCCCGCGAAAGGCCCGCATCTCGTCATTCGCGATCCCCGCAGCAGGGTTGGTAAGCGCCTCTACTACATCAGGCACGGCAAGCGTGAGTTCAGCACCGGCTTCGGACTTGACGAAGTTGAAGCTGCTCAAGCGGCGCTGAGCCGCTACATCGAGGAGAATGCAGTCACGCCTTCGACCATCGGGCGGAAGAAGCTCGACGAAGTTCGCGTCAACGATGTGCTCCTCTATTACCTGGAGGTGAAGCATAAGGAGGTGGAGGCGAAACCGGAGAAGCAGAAGTCGTATGACAATGCGTACGTGAACGTGAAGCGGCTAATGCAGTGGTGGCACGACAAGTTCGTGTCGGACATCAAGCCCTCGACAGCAGAAGCGTACATGGCGTGGCGGCTCTTGCAGAGGAACCCGCACGCGAAGACCGAAGCGGCGCTTGCTAAGGTAGTATCCACCGGTACGATTCGGCGCGAGGGGCAGATAATGAACGCGGCCCTGACCGTGTACGAGGACGAGTTCCTGAAGCCGTACGGGATCGTGGCACCTCGGCTGAAGCTCGCAGATCGCGGGACAAGCCGCCAAAAGTATCTTGAGCGTGGTGAGGTCGCCCGTATGCTCATGGCCTGTCTCGGCTGGAAATGGGATGCCGAGAAGGGCCAGATGGCCCATGAGATCGGCGGCAGCAAGCACGCCCCCGTGCGTGTCTTGAAGCGTAACCGTCGTCGTCATACCGCGCGCATTCTCATCATGGGCGTGTACACAGGCACCCGTCATACGGCAATGCTTGAGGCGATGTGGGAGCCCACTCCGGATGCCCCATATATTGATGTCGAGGCTGGCCTTTTCTACCGGCGCGGCTGGGACGTGCGGGAAACCAAGAAGCGAACCCCGACGTGCAGCATCCCGGAGGAGCTTCTGCGCCATCTGCGGCGCTGGCGTCGGCTCGACCATAAGGAGGGCGTCCTGTACGTCATCCACTACCATGGCGAACCGCTGGCGAATCGCGTCCGTACGTCCTGGGAGGGGGTCCTCGAAGACGCAGGCATCGAGAAGGACGCAGATGTACACACGCTACGGCACACGTCGGCCACGTGGCTCGTCCAGGGCATGAAGGGGTCTGGCCTCACCTGGGAAGACATAGCCGAGTACTTGGGCATGACTGTTGAGGTGCTGAAGGAGGTGTACGCCCATCATCACCCGGACTATCAGGCGAATATCGGCGAGGGCTTCAAGGCCCACCGGAAGACCGCCACCGAACGCAAACGGTCCCACCTGAAAATGGTGATCTCCCGCGACTAACCGCCCTATCCAGCTATCCCCAACAAGCCGCCTTCGGGCGGCTTTCTTTTTGGCCGTTGGTTGGAACGGGGGCAGAACCCGGACGGTGAACAGACAGGGACTTCCCGAAAAATTCCCGAAAAAATGCCGGGAAAATGCCTATTCCAGCGCACTGCTATAGACGCCCACTCCTTGAAATAATTGGTTTTTTCTCTGAATCCCCCACGTTCGGGACGTGGGGGTCGCAGGTTCAAATCCTGCCACTCCGACCATTTTCCTCGATATCATCAGAGAGTTATAATCTGACCCCGACTGGGGCGGATTTTTCGCGGACCGCTTCATGAACCGCTTGGGATTAATGTCCTAATTGCCTCTCCCTCCAGTACTTCCGATCGACCCTCGCGACACCGCCGCAATCCCCGAGTTCAAGGGCTGATCCGTCAGGACTGGCCTGAGGAATAGCGGATTGGGTCAGTATCCGATGCGAAGGCCACCATGGAGCGTACGCTGCGGGGGTAACCTTCGAAAATTTGAATCCTGGACAAGAGGTGGCACCATCATCACCACAAGGTGCCAAGACAACTCGAACTCAAGCAGAATTGATGGCAGATCGACCTTCCAGCAACTCTGCAAGCAGAGTATTGGTCTAGAGCACCGGACTGGAAATCCGACTCCCGGGGTTTTGGGCTGGCGCGATCCGTGATTCACTTGCTGGAACGGGAGGTGGATCATGGGTCATTGCTATTCCCTGGATCTGCGGGTGCGCGTCGCCGACTTTGTCGAGGCCGGTCATTCCTGCCGAGCGGCAGCCGAGCACTTTGACGTCAGCGAGAGCTTCGCCATCAAGCTGGTGCGGCGAACGCGGGACACCGGCTCGCCGGCGCCGGCCCGGCAAGGCCGCCCGCCCGGACGCGGCAAGCTGGTGGCTTATGAGAGCTTCCTGATCCAGACGGTCGAGGCCCACCCCGCCATCACCATGCCCGAACTGGCCGCGAGGCTGCTGGAGGAACACGGGGTGATGGCAGCTCCCGCAATGCTCTCGCGCTTTCTGTGCCACCGCGGCTTCAGCTATAAAAAAGTCCTGATGGCGGCGGAATGCGCACACGCCGCCGTGCGGGATGAGCGCCGCGTCTGGCATACCCACCGTCAGCCGCATATGCGCCAAGAGCCGCACCGCTTGATCTTTCTCGATGAGACGTACGTCAACACCAAGATGACGCGCCTGCGCGGACGTTCTCGCCGCGGCCAGCGCCTGCGCATGAAAGCTCCCTTTGGACACTGGACAACCCATACCTTTGTAGCCGGGCTACGGTGCAGCGAGTTGAGCGCTCCGTGGGTGATTGATGGCCCGATCACCCGCTTGGCGTTTGAGGCTTATATCGAGACCCAGCTCGCGCCGACGCTGCACCAAGGAGACGTGGTAATCCTCGACAACCTGGCGGTCCACAAGAGCGAGAAGGCCGCCCAATGCCTGAAGCAACGCGGAGCCTGGTTTCTGTTCCTGCCTGCTTATTCGCCCGATCTTAATCCCATTGAACAGGCCTTCGCCAAGATCAAGGCACACCTGCGCAAAGCTGAAGCCCGAACCTTTGACGCGCTTTGGCGCGCCCTCGGCGACATCTGCAATCTCTTCGAGCCGCACGAGTGTTGGAACTTCCTCAGGGCGGCCGGATATGCGTCCGTTTAACCGTCCGGTGCTCTAGGTAATCGGCACTTGGAAGCGCAGACACCAGGAGGTGACAATGCAGAAGGGTGTAATCGCGTTGTCTCTTACCTTGTTGGCGACCAGTGCCCAGGCTCAAACACGCCCTTCGACGGTGGACATGCCGTGCGGCGCAAGTCGCCAGTTAGTGTTCGCAAGAGGTGCAATCGTCCTGGGCACCGGCGGCAGTACCTATGATCGGTTTGTTCGCGACCGCACATTCTGCGATGTGACAGAATATGCACAGGCAGCATATGTGCCGAGCCGTGAATCGCCGCTTTGTTTTGTCGGATACCGCTGTAAACAAGGTCCCCGCGACTGGTGGGATTAATGACGCTCGCCATGTGATGCGCACGCTGGGACGCTCATTGGAGCCTCCACCCCCTTGCGGCGGCCGCTAATGCGTCGAGAAGCGCCCGTCTTCGTGGTAGGTCTCATAGTGAAGGCTCTGGGCTGGCATTGCCTCGAGCTGACGCGGTGACTTGGGCAAGTCCTGCGGTGTCTCGTTGGCCTGAGGCATGTAGCGCGGGCGGAAGCGCAGATCGACGAGGCTTCGCAGTTCCGGGGCTGCAAGATCCAGCACATTGGCGTCACGCCAGCGGCGGTGCAGCTTGGCCTTGCCGAACATCCGACTCCAAAAGCCCGTCACCTCCTCCTCGACCTGCAGAACGATGCGGCCGGTCAAGGTTTTACGAAGATTAAAACGTCCTGTCAGAGCCATCCGACTCTCCTCAACTGTCGATCTCTTCAAAAGGTCGAGCGCCAACGCTCCGGTTGCTGATCAGTCAGCCAAAAACTTCGGCCTTGGCGCTCGAATGAATCCATTCCTGTTAGCCAATGCCGTTGCAGAGCAAGGGTTCCGGCCCTTCGACTATCGACAAGACGGCACATTTTCGATGTGCGTTAGGTCACGAGCCCATGCCGCTCGAAGTTAAATATGGCGCGTCGCGCCGCTGATCAGCGGAGAAGTCGATCAAATAAGTGGGAGAAAGACAGTATTTTGGATGGCTTGAATTCAGATCTCACTGCTTGCCGGCAATTACAGTGAGCCGCCTCACGCGCGGCGCGGCTTGGAGGTGAGATCGATGGTGACGAGTTGTCCGGTTTTCGGATCGAGGATGGTCATGAAAGCCTCCTTTTCTGTTGGCGTAGGAGAAACGCCTGAGCCCTACGGTGGATCAAACCGTGTTGGCAACGTGGTAAGCAATTCGTTACCGGAAGCTGCGCTTTAAGGGGTGGGAAGATCCAGGCTGAACTTGTATCGGAGTTGCGCTCACTGGCGGATCGGCCAAGCCATCCGCTGTATTTCCCAGCCTGGAGACCCCTTGATGAACACCACTCAGCTCGAGACCGTTTGGGCACCACGCCTTCTCAGCATCCTGCGCATCGTTGCCGCGCTCATCTTCATGGCGCATGGCACGCAGAAGCTTTTGGGCTTCCCGGTCTCTCCCAATCCCGGACCGGCAGCCTTCAGCCTGCCCTGGATCGCCGGTGTTCTGGAAATCGTGGGTGGAGCGCTTCTGGTCCCTGGACTGTTCGTGCGTCCGGTCGCTTTCGTCCTCTCGGGTCTGATGGCCGCCGCTTATTGGATTGCTCATGCTCCGCGCAGCTTCTATCCCGTTCTGAACGGCGGCGATGCGGCCATTCTCTATTGCTTCGTCTTCCTGTTCATCGCAGCGGCCGGCGGCGGCGCATGGAGCCTGGATCGCATCCTGCGCAACGGTCGTGCAGCCTGATCAAGTGAACTGACAAAATGGAAGGCGAGAGGCACCTCATGTCTCTCGCCATTTTCCTATTCAGACCTCGTGCCCGTTGAGCGGCGAAGGCGCTCATCCTCCAGTTCGACATGGAGCGTATGGTCGCCATCATCCTCGTCAACGGGGATCGGCATGAGATCCGTCGTCAAGCCCGTCGTGGTCGATGCTGCGGCACCGATCGGAGGAGCCGGAGCCTCATCCTTTACCCTTTCCTCTTCGCTCGGCTCGATCTCGCCCTCGTCGTCGAGAATCTTCACCACCCTGTCCATCTGTGCCTCATCGACCTTCACGGTCACGAGCGCTCCGCCGCGACGAACGCCTTCGGCGTAATTCCGCGCATCCTCGTCGCTGAGCCCCGCATCGACCAGAGCTCCCGCGAGACCACCCACGGCAGCCCCGGCGCCGGCACCGACGAGGGTCGAGACAATCCATCCCGCCGCAACCACGGGCCCGAAGCCCGGAATGGCCACCGTGCCGAGCCCTGCCAAGAGGCCTGCCCCGGCCCCGGCAACCGTACCAGCTGCCGCCGTAGCACCGGCGAATTCATGGGAGGAGCCGTCCTCGTCGAAGGAGCGCGTCGCGTGATGCGTATAGGCATCGTTGGAGTTGTTGGAGACGAGACTGATCTCGAAATTCGGAATATGAGCGACCTCCAGCCGTTCCACCGCCCGTGCGGCTTCATCATAGCTGTCGAAGAAGGCGGTGATCCTGC
Source organism: Microvirga sp. VF16 (assembly GCF_016864375.1). Lineage (GTDB taxonomy): Bacteria > Pseudomonadota > Alphaproteobacteria > Rhizobiales > Beijerinckiaceae > Microvirga. The sequence goes on from NZ_CP069354.1 coordinate 4,122,449, forward strand.
GTTCGGCCATGAGAGGCCTCCTGATTTCAAACCGATCGCAGGGCTAATGAGCGGCTTGCCGGGCAAGTTCCCCTCTCGCTCGGGGCAGGACGGGAGATGCGCGTCCATGCCGCCTTCCAGCGATGGGCGTTCCTTGATACATTCCAACAAAAGGTGCCCGGAAAGGGTGATTTGGGGGCTTCCCATTATGCGACATATCCATCTAGATGACGGTTTGCGGCTGCGTTTTCCCGGCCGCAGCGAGGATTTCGATCAAGGCGTCGAGATCGGCATGATTGCCGTTCTGATGGATCAGGGATTGAGCGAATTTTCCCGCTGGATCTCGCGGTCGAACCTCAGCCAGGTCGAGGCCATCGCCAAGCAGATGGGCTACCGCATCGAGGAAGGCGGCGGCGATGAGGAATGGGCGGAGATCACCTTCCTCTATGGCACGACCAAAGCCAAGCCCAAGCTCCGTCTGGTGCATTCGGTCGGCTGATAAAGCTCAGCTGCCTCCAACTCCTGCAAGCAAATTCCCAAAATGAAGAAGCCGCCCGAAGGCGGCTTCCGAAAACTTTATCCTTGAAGGCCCGATCAGGCCTTGCCGCCGCGACGGGTGATCGACCAGGCTGCCTGCATCAGGGCCACGGCCAGAGCGGTCTTCACGAGGGTAGCAGCCACGAACGGGGCAGCGCCCACGGTCCAGGCCTTGGCGAAGGGCATGACCAAGGACAGTTGCGCCAAGCCGAAGGCGAAGATCACGGCGTGGCCGATGGTCATCATGACGATGACACGCGGGAGCGAACGGTCCCAACCGCGCTCGGCCATGAAGCCCATCACGATGGCTGCAGCCAGGAAGCCGAAGAGGAAGCCGCCGGTGGGACCCATCAGATAGCCGATGCCGGCGGTCGGGCCCGCGAAAACCGGCATGCCCATGGCGCCCTCAAGCAGATAGAGACCCACGGTCGCGCCGCCGAGGCGCCAGCCGTAGGACGCGCCGATGATCAGCACGACCAGGGTCTGCAGCGTCATGGGAACGTAAGGCAGCGGCACCTGAACCTTGGCCGACACGGTGAGAAGCGCCGTACCGACAACCATCAGCACGATGGCGCGAAGGGCGGCGAAGCGGGCATCGTCCCGGGAGGGCCAGAGGAGGCCGACGAGGGTCGACGGAGAAGACAGCGAAGAGACGCCGGTCGTCATGAATTGAATCTCCAGATCGTTCCGCCATTCGCGCGGCGGCTCATGAAGCCTTATAGGGAGGTCCGGTCCGTGCCTCAAGCCGCGGCTCGGGCATTTCCGGGCGCTGTGGACACCATTAATCCGATGGTCCGGAGCGGGACAAAAAACTCTTGCGGCTGGATTGATGATGGTTAGGAAGCGCCAGACGCTTCCAATCGCATCCATGAGGATTCCTGCATGGCCGACGATCTCACCTTCGACATCCGCCCTCCGGCCCAATCGGGCGAATGCGTGCGGGTGAGCCCCCTCGTCCGCCGAATCGTCGCCAACAATCCGGGCCCGATCACGTTTACGGGCACCTGCAGCTATATCGTCGGTTCAGGAAACGTCGCCATCATCGATCCGGGCCCCGACGTGCTCGGCCATATTGAGACGCTTCTCGACGCCGTGCGAGGCGAGACGGTCACTCATGTCCTCATCACCCATACCCATAAGGATCACTCGCCCGCCGCCCGCGCCATCAAGGCCGCCACGGGAGCCGAGATCGTCGGCTGCGCGCCACATCACAGTGCCCGCCCCCTGTTCTCGGGCGAGGTCAATTCGCTTGAGGCCAGTTCCGACAAGGATTATGCGCCCGACTGGGAACTGCGCGAGGGCGATGCCGTCGAAGGACCCGGCTGGACCCTGGAGGCGCTCGCCACGCCGGGACACATGGCCAACCACCTCGCCTTCGTGCTGCCCGAGGAGAAGGCGCTGTTCTCGGGCGACCATGTGATGGCCTGGTCCACGACCGTGGTCGCGCCGCCGGACGGATCGATGAGCGCCTTCATGGCGTCCCTCGACAAGCTGAAAGGCCGCGAGGAAAATCTCTATTGGCCCGGTCATGGCGGCCCGGTGCAGGAGCCTCAGCGTTTCATCCGCGCCCTCATCCATCACCGGCGCCAGCGCGAGGCCTCGATTCTCAATCGACTGAAAGCCGGTGACCGGACGATCCCCGAGATCGTAGCCGCAATCTATCAGGGTCTGAATCCGGCGCTCGTCGGAGCCGCTGGGCTCTCGGTCTTCGCGCATCTGGAGGATCTGGTCGCCAAGGGACAGGCGGCCGTTGATGGCATTCCCGCTCTCGACAGCGAATATCGACCGGCCTGATCAGCGTACCGCGATCGCGAGGTTCGAGGCCTCCTCAAGGAAGTCGCGAATATATCCCGCATTGATGCCAAAATCGTGGTTGCCGAAGCGGGAAGCCGACCGGATATCGATGCGTGTGCCATCGACGCGCGGACGGACCCGCACCGTGATGTCGCTCGGCATCTTGAGCACAAGCGAACGGTCGACCGCTTCGAGCCTGCCCAATCCAACGCGTCCTCCAGGCGGGACGGCCTCGATCACCTGCCAACCGAGATTCTGGGCCGCCTTCTGAACGATGGTGAAAGCTTCCTCCGGGCCGATATCCAGCGTGAGCGGCGCGATCTGCACATAGGAGGCACGCTGCATCTCTCGCGCCTCCGCCGAAACGTCGGGGGGAACTCGGCCCTCGCGAGCCTGGAGCGCGGCCCGTGAGCGGGAAAAGGCCGGCGGGTCGTCTGTATCGGTGCTGACATCGGCGATCGGCGGCAAGGTCGCGGCCTTGAGCGCCATGAAGCCCGGATAGGCGAGAACGATCGCCGCGATGAAAAGCCCCTTGATGGCGCTTCCCAGTCCTTGACGCCCCTCCTGCCAGATCCGCACGAAGCCCATGAAGGCCATGCCGACCGCGAGGAGCGCGATGGCGGTGCCAGTCCCAAGTACGATAAAGCCCGATTGGTAATCGATCCGGTTGAAGCGGATCAGCAGCACCGCGAGGACGGTCACGACAAGCGCGAACCATGCCAGCGTGGGGGACCACTTCGCCGGGCGGGAAACCGGTTCTTCGATGATGAGACGGCGCATCAGGTCGTCTTACAAATCTCTTTGAGCGCGCGCCACTCCTCTTGATCGAGAAGCGGCTCGCCTTGCTGGGATGGCACCTGTTTTTCCAAAGCTTTCAGCCGTTGGTCGGTGACGGGGTGAGTGGACAGAAAAGCCGGGATCTCGGAATCGTTCCCATCACTCTTTCTGTCCCCCTCGATCCGCTTGAGCAGCAGGGCCATCCCGCGGGCCGGGCGTCCCACGGCTGCCATGGTCTTCCCGGCGAAATCGTCCGCCGCCGCTTCCGCCTCTCGGGAATAGGCACTGTCGATGAGATAGCGGCTGACGACCACGATGGCGCCGCCGCCCGTCACATCGCCGAGCAGCAGACCGAGCAGATAGGAGGTGCCGCCGGCCCGGATCATTGTCCGGAGCCCGTCGCGATGGGCGACATGCCCCATTTCATGAGCCAGCACGCCGGCGATCTCGTCGGATGATTGCGCTTTGTCGAGCAGAGCCTCGAACAGATAGATCCTTCCACCGGGCAGAGCGATGGCGTTCGGGATCGTCAATTGCAAGACTGCGATATCAACTTCCACCGGCGGATCCTGTGCCTTCTGCAGGCGTTCCGTGAGCACTTTTAAGGCTGCAAGGCCGCGAGGCTCCTCGCATATCTTGTCGTCGAAGATCGCTCTCACTTGATTGTCGACCGCCGTACCGAGGCGGCGCTCGTAGGAAACGGGAATGAGCGGCGTCAGCCGACCCGCCAGGATGGGAAGTAGGACGAAGACGCAGAACAGGATCGACGCGGTAGCGGCGAACGACCAGAACAGGATCCGACCTGTCCGCTCCCGGTGATCGGATATATCGAGATGCCGACAATGGAGACGAATGGCAGCCTTCATCTCAGCATCGGCGATGTCGAGTCGTGCCAGATTGGATGCGCCGTCCCGCGTGAGCCGTAAGATTCCCTCAGGGGAATCACGACGTCTGACTTCGCCGACAGGCCAGGACGCAATCCATTCAGGGCCTTCATGAATGTCGATGGCGGACGCGGTAACGTTTAGGGAAACCGTTCTTCGACGGGCGCTCTCGCCGTCATAGAACACCGCACCCGCCATGACTGACCTCATATGCCGACATTGAAATCGAGAGCGTCGGCCAGTCCTTCTCCCAGAACGCCGGCCGGTTTGCCAGCCGCCACGGCTGCATCGATAGAATGCAGATTAGTGATCGTCGTTGAAGTCACGATGGCAGCCCACAGCCCGCGCCCGAGGAAGTAGCGCTGAAGGACGCCGAGTCCGAGCAAGGCCACGAGATACCCGATGGCCACCAAGAGGCCGGCACTCACCGAAACCCAGGAAAAACCCTCTGCTGCCGCCATCGCTTCTTTGAAAACAGCGGCAAAGACGAAGCCCAGCAATCCGACCACGAGGCCGAAGGCCAGCAGGAAGCCGAGAGACGAGAAGATCAGCTTGAAGAACAAGCCGTAATAGGTGCCGATCCGAAAATCGCTAACCGCCGTGACGTCGCCGAAGCGCAATCCATCGATGTGCCAACGGGTGAAGATGGCCAACGCGAGCGGCAGGAGGCTCAGAATGAGCAGACCCAGCAAAAAGGTGATGGCCAGCAAGGCGGGCCTGCCGCTCCCCGTGGCAATGTGGGTCGAAATGACGAAGACGAAAAAGGTAAAGGCCAGCAGAACGAGGCCGAGGGCCCAAACCCACCAACCGCGCTTGAAGAGCGCCCAGCCGGTTCCCGCAAACCCGCCCTGGATGCTGCCGAAAAACGTGTGGCGCATCCGGTAGCGCTCGAGCGCGGCCATCGCCCATGGCAGGGCGAGACCGAGGGTGAGAAGCGTTGCAAGATCCCAGAGAACCGCCCTGGCCGCATAGGCCCAGCCCGATCCCTTCATCCAGAAGCGCACGCCGCGGAAAACCGTGCGGCTTGCGCGATATTTGCGGGCGCGATAGCTGCCGAAGTGGGCAAGCACATACATGATGACGACGAGCGGCACGCTGGCGAACGCGTATTGCTCCTCGAGAATGACACCGAGAAGCGCGTACGCAATATAGAGCGGCACCAAAACGGCCAGGGCGATGAGAAAGCCGATGAGCAGCTCCTTGGCCGTGCCGGTATATTCGAATGCTTCGCCCTCGACCTGAGTATTGGCCCACAGGTGACGGCGCAATTTCGTGATCAGCCAGAAGCGATAAAAGCCAAATGTCGGAATCTGGAAAAGACTTCCGGTGATCAGAAGCTTCAGAAATTCGCGGCCCTGTCCGGAGAAGGACATGGGTGAGCTTTGCAATGCGGGAAGCGATCCATCCGCATGAAGAGAGGCAGTCATGAGGAAACCTTCAAAGGTGTTCTGCCTCATTCTTACCACGGCAAGTCAACAATAGAACATATCGTGCGGCAAGTTGCCCTGCCATTCGGGGATCCAAAGCAATTTCTTGGTAAATGCCCGCTTCCTGTTCGAGGGGTGACGGGCGCAACGGTTTCAATGTAAACTATTTGCCCGTATCAGGAGCCTGATGCCTTTGACGTCTCTCTCGCCAGCCCCTTCCTCCATCGAGACCGCCGACCCGTTGCGGATCTGGTTTCGCTTCATCCGCCTGAACCGCCGGGCGACGAACGCGGTTGCTACGGAACTGAAAGAGCTGGGCCTGTCGATCCCGCAATTCGATCTGCTCTCCACACTCACGGAGCGCGAGGGCATGAGCCAGCAGGAACTGGCGGAGCGGCTCTACGTCACCAAGGGCAACGTCTCAGGACTTCTCGACCGCATGGTCGAGGCCGGACTCGCCGAGCGGCGTTCGATCCCCGGCGACCGGCGTTCCAATGCCCTCTACCTGACATCGAAGGGACGGGACCTCGCCAATCGCGGGATCGCGGCGCAACGGGCTTATGTCATGCGCACGCTCGGAACGCTCCCACCTCAGGATCTGGCCGACTTGGAGCGCATCGTTCTGGCCTGGCGGGATCGGGCGCGCGCAGAAGAAGACCCCCCAGCCTCCAAACCTCGATAGGACCATCCATGTTCGATGCGGTGGCATTCGCGGGCGGCGGGAACCGCTGCTACTGGCAGGGCGGTTTTTGGGAAGCGGCCGCGCCCCTGCTCGGCCTGAAGCCCGAGATGGTCGTCGGCGTGAGCGCGGGCGCCTGGTCCGCCTGCTACAGCCTTCTCGGACTCGGACGGCGTGTGAACGAGATGGTGGCGGAAGGCTGTAGCCTCGGGCGCCGCAACTTCGAATGGCGCGCCTGGCGCAGCGAAGGCTCGCCCTGGCCGGTCTCGCTCATGTATCGCAGCCTGATCGAAGCCATCATCAACGAGAATGCGCTGGAACGCCTGAAGCAGGGCCCGAGCATCCTGATCGGGCTTGCCCGCAAGCCGCGCCGCCTGCCCCTCTCGCTCGCCATTCCGCTCGGCATCGCGACCTATCAGATCGAGAAGAAATGGCGCTCTCCCGTTCATCCGCGCGGCGGACGCGTTCTGGGCTTCCGGCCGGAATTCGTCCAGGTGCAGGATCTCACCTCCCCGGCTGAACTGTCGGCTGCCCTGATGGCGAGCGCCAGCGTGCCGCCCTTTATGCCTGTCGGTCGTATCGGCGGCATGGCGGCGCTCGATGGCGGGCTTGTCGACAACGTGCCGACGGAACCCCTCCTCCCGGTCGAGGAGCAGGGCGGCAAAACCCTCGTCATTCTCTCGCGCCTCTATCGTGCCTTCCCGAAAGTGAAGGGCCGCACCTATATCCAGCCCTCCGAACCGGTCCCCATCGGGCAGTTCGACATCACCAATCCTGCTGGCATCCGCAAAGCCTATGAGATGGGTTTGAGGGATGGCGAGGCCTTTGCAAAAGGTGCGGGTGCGCACAGCTTGTAACGAAGCTTGACCTTAGAAGCTCCCCTACCTGTCCTAACGTCAGCAACGGGAAGCCATCATGACGCCACGCTGGATCGACACATTGCTCTCAAATCGGGGAACGGAAATTGCCGCCCGGGTTCTGCTCACCTTTCCGTTCTGGGCCAGTGGTCTCATCAAGCTCCTGGATTTCCCGGGCGGCGTGGCGGAGATGCGTCAGTTTGGTCTGGAGCCGGCCTGGCTTTTCAACGGCCTCACGATCTTCGTTCAGCTGACGGGGTCCGCCCTCATCATCGCGAAGCGCTGGACCTGGCTCGGTGCCGGAGCTCTAGGCGTCTTCACCTTCCTGACCATCCTGATCGTTCATGCCTTCTGGCGCCTTGAGGGCGAGCGGGCCGTCATGGCGCTCCATACAGCCGGTGAGCATGTGGGCATGATCGGCGCGCTCATTCTGGTGTCGATCCTCGCCCTGCGTCCAAGACCTGCATCCCAGACGACTGCAGATGCTCAGAGACTAATCGCAGCCTCGGCAGGAATGTTGCACCGTTAAGGGTTGATTCAGCTTGAAGAGTTCATCTGCAGCCAAGCCAGCACATGATCACAGGTCCGCCCCAAAGCGGTCACAGCCCTGCAGATCATAACAGCAGGTTGCCAAGACAGCCTGACTTCCAGAGAGGATTCATGACCCAGCAAGCTTCAGACCGCGATATCCGACCGAGCGAACAGAACGCCGCCCATTCCATTCCGGCTTTCAAGGCCGTCGCTCTGCCCGCTCTCGCCGCAGCCGTCCAGGCTGCCAAGTTCCAGCAGAGCCGTCCGAAGACCTCCGAGCTTCCTGCAATCCTGCGCAAGGAAGCCGTGCTGGATTAAGCTGACTCCAGCCGACCCGAATATTGAGGTGGAGCTACCCTGCTGATGTTGGGCAGCTCCACCGTTATGCGTCCGCCACGTCACTCGTTCCGCTCAGGCCAAAATGACATCGCTTGAACCGAACGACAGTGGTTGCGGGCTGGGCTCCGAATGCGACAGATCCAGAGTAACGGCTTCATCACCTGCAGAGCCCGAAAGCGCCTGTCCATCCTCGGACGAACTTGACTCGAAGCCTTCAAAATCAGCAGCAATGTCTTGCGTCGCCGAGTCCGCAACTGCTTGATGCTTGAATCCCAATCCATCATCGACGAGAATCGACCGATCCGAAAACTGCAGTTTCTCGATGTTTTCGAGAGTATCGGTTCCGTCCTTTCCTACCTTGTCGGTGACGGTCACGGTGCCGTCGGCGCTGTGCTTGATGGTGTAGTTGCGGAAGCGGCCGGAAAAGGCGGCCGTGTCAGTGTCCGCCAACGGCTCACCGAATGGATTGCCGTTATCGCCGATCAGATGATCGTTGCCGGCTCCGCCCTTGATCCAATCGTTGCCTTCGTTCCCGAGCAGTTCGTCCTCACCGCTGCCGCCGTCGATGTGGTCGTTGTCGAGGCCGCCGAAGACCTCGTCGTCGCCGGCACCGGCCCAGATGCGATCACGGCCTTCCAGACCGACGAGCAGGTCGTCTCCAGCCCCTCCTTCCATGCTGTCGTTTCCGCCCGCACCCTTGAAGAAATCGTCTCCGCCCTCGCCCGACATTCTGTCGTTGCCGTCGCCGCCGATGAGCGCATCGTTCCCAAGACCTGAAACGAGCACGTCGTTGCCGCCATCGCCCCAGAGCGTGTCGTCACCGGCGCCGGACCTTACGCGATCGATCCGCTCGGTCCCACCCATCACCACATGGGCTGTGCCATTGTAAGTGATCCAGCCATCGCGCCAGACGACTCCGACCGAGCCGCCTGTCGGATAGGTCGAAGGATCGCCGATCTCGATCGTGTAGTCCGGCACCGAGAAGACATCGAAGGGAAGATGCTTCGCGCCGGTGTTTCGCATCACCAGTTCGGAGAAGGACGTTCCTTCGAGCTGTGTCAGGAAATTGGTGCCCTCCAGTCGCGACAGGTAATAGAAGCGATCCCCGCTCTGCAGCTTTTCCATCTGCGTCTCGAAGACGAAGTTGAACGTCGAACCGAGAAGGCCGCCGGATGCCAAGGGTTTCTCGGCGAGCCCACCGATCCACAGATCGATATCGTCGATGCCTGTCTCACGTCCTGCGAAGCCTCCGGTTCCATTCAGGAAGTCGGTGTCCGAAGCAGTACTCTCATTCTCGGCCGTCGCAGGATCATCATCTCGCCCCTCGACAATCACGGTTGCTGCGGCGCGCTTTTCCGCCGCCGTCGTGGCCTCATCGAGAAGAGGATGAATGCCATAGGCCGCGATGAAATTGATCAACGACTCGGGGTGGCGGATGTTGCCACCGAACTCTGCCCAATTCTCATAGGGCTTAAGATCGGAGTCGTTAGTTCCCTCAAAAAATTGCTCGCGCACCGTGTTGAGAGAGGGAATGCCCGTATCCCGACCGCGAGCGAGATTGATGGCGGCAAGATCGAGTGGCAATCCATAGACGCTGTTGCGCAGGGCGTCGGTCACGAACTCATCGATCTCGTTACCCGCCTGATTGGTCGCGCCGCGCACGATTTCTCCCGCTGCAGTGCCGGATATGCCCCGCTGCGCATAAGCCACTGGATTCAAGAAAGCGCCCACGAGACTCAGTTGCTGATCGCCCGCAGCATTGGGATCCGCATCGACCACATTACCATCGGCATCGATGCGGTCGACAGTCTCCCGCAGCAGGGAATGCCCGAAGCGATAGACCGTATGCGCGAACTCCGCCGCGATAGCAGGATCGATATTGACGTTGTGCGCTTCGAACTCGTCGATATTGGGCTGGATGCGCCGCGCGAAATTCTCGAACACCAGATGCTGATATTGCATCTCGGTGCCGAAGCGCGCAGCCTGAAACAACCGCTCGCCGTTCCATTCGCTCTCCTGGATGCCATCGGTGAGGTCTGCTCCCGGCAGCAGCCACTGGCGCGCGAAATCGGAATCGGCGGGCAACTCGGCGCGGATCAGATCCTTGATATGATCGAGCAGCCGGTTGTGCTCGGCATGGAAGATGTGATGCACCGCCGTCAAACCGACATTCTCATTCCCACGCCCGTCACCCGTGATGAAATGCGCGTCGAGAAGTTCGTTATCGTAATTGCCGGTCGTGTCCGAGCCGTCGAGATTGGCGAGGCTGACCTCGAGGTCGCCGTCGGCAACTTTTCCGGTCGGAATGGCGTCGTGCGCGATATCGTCGAGAAAGGCGTGGCCCGTATGGGCAGCGCCGGTCGTCTTCACGGGAGCCGAGGGATCGCCTTCGACAAGAATGTCGTCATCCGTGCCTGCACGCCCGTCCTCACCCGGCAGCACAAGTTGCGCGAATCCATTGGGCCCCCGAAGGAACTGGCCATATTCGTCGGTCGCCAGCAGCGGGATGTTGGTCACGTCCTCGTCGGTGAGCTCGATGCCGAGCATAGTTCTGGCCTGGGCTTTCACATCGCCCCAGGTCGGAAGCCCGCCACCGGCATGGTCGAGCAAGGCCCCGGTGGTCACCGGCTTGCCGTTCGCATCGAGTGCATATTCGCGCAAGAACACCTGATGCGAGGGATGCGAGGTGTAAGTCTGGTTCTGATCGATAAACGGCGTGGTCTGATTGGTGTGTTCATGAATATCATCTGCCGTTCCGACCACTCCATCAGGTCCCGGCTGATTGGTCGCCCGCGTCAGCACCATGAAATTTTCATTGCTGCCGGCCACGTAGAGCGGATCATCCGGCTGCAATGGAATGATGACCGATCCGCTCTTGCCCTTGTTGACGAGATCGAGGCCGTGATCGAAGAACTGGCCGAACAGGATGAACCATTGATTGAACGGCGCCGCGCCGGCGTCGGGCGCCACATTGGCGATCAGGCCGTCCCCGTTCTCATCGACAGCGCGTGCTGCCGGGTTGGTGTCTCCATTCTGGTCCACGATCAGGTTACTGATGGTGCGGGGTTCCGAATCCATCACTCTCGTGTCGCTAAGAACCTGCTCGTATGACGTCCCGCTCTCGGCTTCACGAAATTCAGCATCGGTCAGGCGGGGAAAGACACGATCGGCGGCGCCGTAGTCGTAGTGGCCGGATACGATGCTGTTGCCTGTGCCGCTGACCGTTCGAAGCCCGAACGGTAGGGAAGGATCGTTGATCGGCGTGTGCGTTTCGCTCTGGAGAATTTGGGAGAGGATGAAGTCGAGATCGGACCGAATGAGCAACATGACATGTCTCCTCCGAATTGGCCCGGTGGGACGGAGGAGTAGGACCAGAATTTGTGGCGATCATAAGTTAAAAACTTGCCAAAAATTCTGTAATTGCAGAGCGATTACTTTCCAATATGAACATTCGTGCATATTTTATGAAAACAACACAGCCATAATGGCAATTATCATGGGTTTATTTAAAAGTAATAAACTTAGTTTACTTAAATGATCTTATCGAATAATGACACCCCAACTCGAACTGCGTAGATCAAAGCGAAGCTGTAGCAAGATCGAAAAGGCTCAGGCCTCAGCTTTGATATACGATAACTCAGCATAACGAACGGCCGGATTAATCCGTCGGTAGAAGAAGCGCGCTCATGCCTTCTGGCTCAACCACGTAAATGTGATCTAAGCCAATAGAAAATGCTTCATAGCCAAGCTGGACACAGAGCTGTTTTCCAAGACCAAGCAATATCCTGCGTATGCCCAGTATTTCGCTGGAGGCTAGCTCGGCATGACATGCGGAAGAACAGCAAAGGCGACAGAACGTCGGGCGATTGCATTCCGTTCGACCCCGGAACAGCTAAGCTGTATGAATCGCGAATCTAGTGCTTATGTTTGGAAGAGCTTCTCCGATGCGCCTCTCGATAAGGACGCATCGGATGAAATCCGAAAGCGGGGTTTGCTTCCGAGCTGATGTATTAGCGGACGATGACCTTCGTGTTCAGGGCAACGCGGTTGTAGAGGTCGATCACATCGATGTTGCGCATCCGGATGCAGCCCGAGGACACTGCGTGGCCGATCTTCTCTGGCTCATTCGTGCCATGGATGCGATAGAGCGTGTCCTTGTTGCCCTCGTAGAGATAGAGCGCCCGCGCACCGAGCGGATTCTCAGGGCCGCCTTTCGTGTATTGGACGTGCGGCCAGCGGGCCTTCATCTCGGCCGGCGGATTCCAGTCGGGCCATTCCGCCTTGCGGGCAATGGTGGCCGTGCCGGCCCAGCCATAAGCCTCGTCGCCGACGGCGACGCCGTAGCGGATCGCCTTCTTGTTGGCCTGCACGTAGTAGAGCTGGCGTTCCTTTGTATCGACCACGATGGTGCCCGGCGCCTCACCCGTCGGGTCATCGATCAGATATCGACCAAAGCGAGGATCGTCCTCAGCCTTCGGAGTCTGCGCCATCCACTCCGTGTCGCGGGTCGAGACCTGGGGATCTGGGATGCCCTTGTAGTTACATCCGGCCAGAGCCGCGATCATTGTCAAAAGAAGGGGCAGACGGGAAAGGCGCATTGTGTAAGCTCTGCAGACTCAGCTTGGGCCAATAGTCGTTTCAGTCGGGGTTATAGACCGCGAGGTCCTTAAGTCGAATCGAAACACACCATGGCACGGCTCCGCATCGGAAGGTGTTGCATCACAACAACATAGACAGCCGCTCGTGACGCTGCGACACTCGTGGTGATCTCTATTCAAGAATGCTCATGTCCACGCTCTACATCGCCCACCCGGCCAGCCTCGAACACCAGACACCGCTTGGGCACCCCGAACGGCCCGACCGTATCCGCGCCATCGAGCGCGCGCTGGAGAAGGAGCGTTTCACCTCGCTCATCCGCGAGCAGGCGCCGATGGCGGAGATGGAGAGCCTCGCCCTCGCCCATCCGGAAGAATACATCGTCCGGCTTCGGGATATCAGCCCCCGAGAAGGGTTAGTCAGGATTGACGAGGACACGCTCATGTCGCCGGGCACTTACGAGGCTGCCCTCCGGGGAGCCGGCGGCGCGGTGCTGGCGGTGGACGAGGTCATGTCCGGCCAGGCGACCAATGCCTTCGTGGCGATGCGCCCGCCGGGGCATCATGCCGAGCGCATCCGGGCCATGGGCTTCTGCTTCTTCAACAACGCGGCCATCGCCGCGCGCCATGCCCAGAAGCGCCATGGGGCGGAACGGGTCGCGATCTTCGACTGGGACGTGCATCACGGCAACGGCACGCAGGACATCTTCTGGTCGGATGCGAGCGTGCTCTATTGCTCGACCCATGAAGCCCCTCTCTATCCCGGGACCGGTGCCCTCTCTGAGAGAGGCGAGCACGGCACCATCGTCAACGCGCCGTTGGGCGCGGGCGACGGCAGCGAGGCATTCCGCGAGGCGGTGGACAACGTCGTCCTGCCGCGCATCGATGATTTTGCGCCCGACCTGATCATCATCTCGGCCGGCTTCGATGCCCATTGGCGCGATCCGCTCGCCAGCCTGAACCTGACGGAATCGGATTTCGCCTGGGCGACGCAGAAGCTGATGGATCTCGCAGAACACCATTGCGGCCGGCGGATCGTCTCCGTCCTCGAAGGCGGTTACGACCTCGAAGGCCTTGCGAGATCGACGGCCTTTCATCTCGACGCCCTCATGGGACGTGAGACGGGCGTTTAAACGAGGTCCCACGCATCACATGTGTCACGGCCGGGCTCGTCCCGGCAATCTCGCCTTTATGAGGCTCAGCGCTTTACGGATCGAGATCACCGGCACAAGGCCGGTGATCTCGCGAGGAGATTTTAGGGAGCCGGCCTCAGCACTCGATCGGTTCCTGGCTCAAGAGCTCGATCCCGAACCCGCTCAGGCCCACATAGGAACGGCTCGACGTCGCAAGATTGCGGATCGACGCAACACCGAGATCCCGCAGGATCTGCGCGCCGAGACCGATCTCGCGCCATTGGCTCGAGCGCATCGCTTCCGAGCCTGTCTCGTCATGCTCCGAGAAGGACGTGGTCGGAACGCCGGCCGTGCCGTCGCGCAAATAGACGAGAACGCCTCTGCCTTCCTTCACGAAACGCTGCAGAGCCGCGTTGACCGTCTTGCCGCCCTCGAAGACGTCGGTCAGCGCATTGGCGCGGTGCAGGCGCACCGGAATGTTCGTGCCGTCGCCGATGCGGCCATGGACGAGCGCGATATGCTGCACGCTGTCGAAGGGTGTCGAATAGGCGTAGCCGGTGAACGAGCCCCACTGGGTCTCCACCGGAAAAGTCCCGATGCGCTCGACGAGCTTTTCCCGCGCCTGGCGGTAGGCGATCAGGTCGGCGACAGAAATGCGCTTGAGATTGTGCTTCTCGGCGAAGGCATCGATCTGCGGCCCCTTCATCACCGTGCCGTCGTCATTGGCGAGTTCGCAGATCACGCCGACCGGCGGCAGGTTTGCGAGCTTGCACAGATCGACCGCAGCCTCCGTGTGGCCGGAGCGCATGAGCACGCCGCCATCCTTGGCGATGAGCGGGAAGACGTGGCCGGGACGCACGAAATCGGCCGCGCCCATATTGTTGTTGGCGAGCGCCCGCACGGTGTTGGAGCGCTGCTCGGCCGAGATGCCCGTGGTCAGCCCATGCTTCACGTCGACAGTAACGGTGAAAGCAGTGCCGAGCGGCGCGTCGTTAGCCTGCACCATCGGGTCGAGCCGCAGGCGGCGGGCCTCCGCGACGGTGAGCGGGGCACAGACGATGCCGCAGGTGTTGCGGATGATGAAGGCCATCTTCTCCGGCGTGCAGAGGGAGGCCGCGACGATGAGGTCGCCCTCGTTCTCGCGGTCGTCGTCATCGGTGACGATGACGATTTCACCGCGGGCGAAAGCCTCGATGGCTTCGGTGACGGAATGGGGCATCCATGCCTCCTTGGCGGATTCAGGCAGAAAATCGTTGGGCGTAACGGCCCCTCGGGTTTCACGGGCAATCAATTCAGCGGTGTCCCGGGAGAGCCAGGCCTGCCCCGAATTGCACAACTGGGTGACGGCGCCAGGAGTGACGCCGATCCGCCGCGCGAACGCGACGCGCGACACCTTGTTGCGGGACAACCATTCAGCCAGTCTCATGCCGGGGGCTTAGCCGATGAACCGATTTTAGTAAAACTAAAATTGGGGATCAGAGCTCGAAGGGCCAAGAGGCTCCATGCCCGACCTGTCCGCGATGGCGCAAGAGATGGTCTGCCAAAACGCAAGCGACCATGGCCTCGCCCACCGGCACCGCCCGAATACCGACGCAAGGATCGTGGCGGCCCTTGGTGCGGACCTCGGCCTCGGCGCCGGTACGGGTGACACTGGAGCGCGGAGTGAGGATCGACGAGGTCGGCTTTACGGCAAAGCGGCACACCACCGGTTGGCCGGTCGAGATGCCGCCGAGCACGCCGCCGGCATGGTTCGACAGGAAGGTCGGCGCACCCTGGTTGCCGGGACGCATCTCGTCGGCGTTCTCCTCACCGCGCAAGCTTGCTGCCGCGAAGCCGTCGCCGATCTCGACACCCTTGACTGCATTGATCGACATCAGCGCTGCGGCGAGATCGGAATCGAGCTTGCCATAGATCGGAGCGCCGAGGCCCGCCGGCACGCCCTCCGCCACGATCTCCAGGACCGCACCGATGGAAGAGCCGTCCTTGCGCAGGCCGTCGAGATAGTCCTCATAGAACTGAGCCGCCTTCGCATCCGGGCAGAAGAACGGGTTGCGTGCCACCTCCTCCCAATCCCAGTTGCCGCGGTCGATGGCGTGCGGTCCCATCTGCACGAGAGCGCCGCGGATGGTGACCCCGGGCAGCACTTTTCGGGCGATGGCGCCGGCAGCCACGCGGGCCGCCGTCTCGCGGGCCGAGGAGCGACCGCCGCCGCGATAATCGCGGATGCCGTATTTCACGTCATAGGTGAAATCGGCATGGCCCGGACGGTAGGAATCCTTGATCTCGGAATAATCCTTGGAGCGCTGGTCCACGTTCTCGATCAGCAGCGCAATCGGCGTTCCGGTCGTCACCTGCCGGCCCGTGCGCTCATCGATGAACACGCCGGACAGGATTTTGACCTGATCCGGCTCCTGGCGCTGGGTGGTGAAGCGCGACTGGCCCGGACGGCGGCGATCGAGCTCCGCCTGAATCTCGGCGGCCTCGAGCGGGATCATCGGCGGGCAGCCATCGACGACGCAGCCGAGCGCGGGGCCGTGGCTTTCGCCGAAGGTGGTGACGCGGAACAGGTGGCCGAAGGTGTTGTGGGACATGGCGCTTCTTCGATGTTCAGGGCGTCTTAGAACCAAAGCGCCCCGGTGTCACGCGCGATGCAATCTGCCTCTCGGCATTCCCGCTTCCAGATCGACCGCTGGCCTCTTCGACCACCGCAACCTGCCCGGCGTTACTCCACGCGAATCCGATAGGTCCGGGTCATGATCGTCTCAGGACCGACATCGGTCGAACTCCAGGGAATGTCGAGGACGACCTCATCCATGCCTTTGAAGCCCCTTCTCGGCGTGTAGACATAAGCGATGCCGCGAACCTTCGTGCCCGGACAGACCGTATCCTTGCCGAGTGTCTGTTCATGGGGACGGATCTGGATGGTTCCGCTGGCAGGCGCCTAGCGGACCTTCACATCGGGGATGTTCGAGGGATAGCAGGTATTCATCTCGTAGGCGAGGAACCCGCCGATGGCGGTAATCGTATTCGCCTTGACGGTCCGCTCGATGGTCTCGGCGGAGGCGGAACTCATTAGCAGGGTCAAACCCGCTGCAGCGGCAACGATGCGAGACATAACGAACTCCTGAAATTGCAACAAAGTATCTATTAAGAGCATATTCTCAGAAAGACCACAACAACAGGTAGCAATGAGCACTCGGAACTTGCACTCAGCGGTAGTCGTCTCTGTCCATCCGGGATTGGTTGTCGGCCATTGTCAGAGCCAGCACCTGTGGGCCCGCAGCGTGAGCTGCGAGCCTGAGGGTTGATCGAGGGTGGCGCGACAGGCAGCCCGGCTCGATGTCTGGTGTGGGATGGAAGAGCCGAACTGCCTCTTCGCGCACGGCTTCTTGAGGCGGACAGGAGAGGCCAGCTCAGTCGACCGCCGCCGGCGGTGACCGTCTGCGCGACGGCGGCCTGCGACCGATCCCGACCACCAACCCACATCCTGGGCCTCCCGTCACCCGCACCTGCGTTCAGTGCGTGCACGGGACCGTGCCTGCTCCCACACTGCGACGCCTCGCGAGCGCGCCCCTCGATAGGAGCAGATCTGAGGCAATGATATAGCTGAGGTTAGGATCATTGTCAAGAACAAAATGAGAACATTGCCTAAGCACCCATCGCGTCATCCCCGGGCTTGGCCCGGGGATACACGCCTTGGGACCATAACGTTGCAAAGACGTGGATGGCCGGGTCGAGCCCGGCCATGACGGCAGAGGGTTTGATGACAGTGTCATTCCCGGCCGGAATGGCGTAGCCATCGCGGGGGACGGGAATCCACTCTCTCACTCCGTACTCTGGATCCCCTTCCCGCACTTCGTGCGCCGAAGATGGCACCGGCGCCTATCTCCCTCTCGTGTGAGAAAGCGCGAGGCGCTCACTCAAATCTCGATTGAACTTCCGATCTCCACGACCTGCGCAGCGGGGATGCAGAAATAATCCGCCGTCAGCTCGGCGTTGCGGTTCAGCATGGCGAAGATCACCTCGCGCCAGAAGGCCATGCCGGGGAGCTTCTTGGAGGCTACGACCGTCTGGCGGCCGACATAATAGGTGATGGTGTCGGGGTCGAGATCGGGCAGGTTGAGGCGAGCTACCGCGAGACGCAGCGCCGTGGGGACGTCGGGTGTCTCGGTAAAGCCGAGACGAAGGACCAGACGCTGAACGCCTTCGCAGATTGGCATCAGATGAACGCGCTCATCTCCTTCGACGGTCGGCTCATCGGTCACCACCACCGAGACGAGGAACACTGTCTCGTGCAGCACCTTATTGTGCTTCAAGTGATGCAGAAGAGTTCCGGGAACGCCTGATGTCGACGCGGACATGACCACCGCGGTTCCCGGGATGCGGATCGGCGGCTGACGCTCCAGCAAGTGCTGGAAATCCTTCGTGGACATGCGCAGATGCGTCCGCGCCCGCTGGACGAGCTGCTGCCCTTTGCGCCACGTCAGCATCATGAACGCCGCGCTCAATGCAATCAGAAGCGGGAACCAGCCACCTTCCAGAAGCTTCGTTGTGTTGGCGGCGAAGAAGACCAGATCGACCAGCAGCAGGGTTCCGTTGAGCAGATAGACGAGAATTGGTCTATGGCCCCAATGCAGGGCGACAAAGGTCGCGAGAATCGTCGTGATCACCATGTCGAGCGACACGGCGAGACCATAGGCACCGGCCAGATTGCTGGACGAGCCGAAGCCGAGGACCGCCACGAAGGTCAGCATGGCAAGAGTCCAGTTCACGAAGGGCACATAGACGTGTCCGCGCTCGTGGCTCGACGTATGAATGACCCGCATCCGGGGCATGAATCCGAGCTGGATCGCCTGCTGGGTCAGCGAGAAAGCGCCCGTGATGACGGCTTGCGACGCGATGACCGTGGCGAGAGTGGCAAGGACCACGAGCGGATAGTGCGCCCAATCGGGAGCGAGATGGTAAAACGGGCTCTCGATCACGCCCGGATTCGTCAGCAGCAGAGCCCCCTGGCCGAAATAGTTCAGCATGAGGGCCGGCAGGACAATGAAGAACCATGCATTGCGGATTGGAGCCGGACCGAAATGGCCGAGATCCGCATAGAGCGCCTCGCCGCCGGTCACGGTGAGGAAAACGGCGGCAAGGACCGCGAGCGTGACTGCGATATCCGTCTCGATCAGAAAGGCCAGCGCATAGATAGGGTTGATGGCGGCAATCACGCCCGGAGCGGCCACGATCCCACCAAGCCCAAGCAGACCCAGCACCGAAAACCAGATCAGCATGAACGGACCGAAAATGCGCCCGATCCGTCCCGTGCCCATGCGCTGAACCGAGAACAGCGTCACCAGAATGGCCATCGTGATCGGCAGCACATAGGGCTCGAACTCCTTCGCATCGACGGCAAGGCCTTCGATGGCGCTCAGGACGGAAATGGCAGGCGTGATCGTACCATCGGCATAGAGCAGAGCCGTTCCGATGAGACCGATGACGGTAAGATACATGCGCCAGGAGCCCGGCTGAATGCGCCGGACGCCCAACAGCGCAAGCAATGCGATGATCCCGCCCTCGCCGCGATTGTCGGCCCGGAGAATGAACAGACAGTACTTGATCGAGATGACAACGATCAGCGACCACAGAATGAGCGACAGCACTCCCATCACCGTTGCCGGAGATAGGACACCGTGATTGGCCGCAACCGCCGCTTCCCTCAATGCGTAAAGTGGACTGGTGCCGATATCGCCGAACACGACGCCCAGGGCGCCGAGGACCACCGCCCGTGAGGCGATTCCGGCTCTCGCGTCATCAGCATGGGCGTCAGCGACTGTAGCCATGACGGTCCGAATGCACGGCAAGTCCATGCGGCTTCCGCGCTCAGGTATAACCGGGAGAATACTGCTCAGTTCCTGGATGAGGAAGAGGCGCGGCACTGTTCTTTATCGGATGAGACCTGACACCGGCGCGGCGCTTCTCCCTCTCCCGCACGGAAGAGGGGAAATCACGGACAACTCACCGATACGGAAAGCAGTGGTCGCGGTCGAGGAAAAGGCCGAAGTGATCGCCCAGCGCGGCGATAGCATCGCCATGCTCAGGGTAAGGATCGCGGTTCTCAGGGCCGACGATGATGATCCTGAAATCCGGATCGTCCTCGCCGCCCGGCGGCAGCATCGCCGTGACGAGAGCCACGCCCTCCGCATCTCGCAGCGTCAGGAACAGCGGCATGACGCGCTGGATGTGAGCCTTGAGACCGATATTCTGCTCGACGAATGGACTTGAGGTCGCCTGATAGCTGTTGGCGGCAGTCTCCCAGGCGTGTCGGAAGTGCTTCTCGACAGCGTGGCCCATCGCGTCCGATTCGAGCGCAGCCTCGCCTTCTGTCTCGATCCGGAACCAAGTCTTCGTCCCTGGAGCATCGCAGACGTATTGCATAACCTGTCAACGCGGGAACGCGGCGAAGGTTGTCTCAACGGCCTTCTGTCACACCCAGCGGTAGCTGCGCCCCTCGATCACGAGCACCCGGCCCTGCCAGATGTCCATGCTGGCGGCTTGGCGGGCGTTCACCCCGCAGGAAATGGACAGGAAGGCCCGGGCGACGCCGCCATGGGCGACGACCACGGTATCGCGAGTGAAATCGTCCAGGATCGGGCGGATGCGGTCGACCAGCATGGCATAGCTCTCGCCGCCGCCGGGCGGCGCATAATGCCACTTGTCCTGCTCACGCAGAGCGGCGAGTGCCGGCTCAGCCTTGCGGACCTCCTTCCAGGTCATGCCTTCCCAGGAGCCGAAGGTCAGCTCGACCAGGCGCTCGTCGAGCTTGTACCCCTCGGGATAGAGGCCGAGCGTCTTGCGCAGGATCTCCATGGTCTCGCGGGTGCGGGTCATGGGGCTCGCCACATAGGCGAGGTCCTCATAATGCGGCACGAGGGCCTTAAGCTTGCGAGCGGCTTCCTCGGCCTGGACGCGCCCCACGTCGTTGAGCGGAATGTCCTTCTGGCCCTGGAGTCGTCCCTCCAGATTCCAGTCCGTCTCGCCATGGCGAATGAAGTAGATCTTGGGGCGGGACGGGGTCACTTCTTCAAGTCCGATACGCTGACGTTACTCTTTATCGAGGGACAGATCCGGCGCTTCCGGGTTCTTCATGCCGACCACGTGGTAGCCGGCGTCCACATGCAGGATCTCGCCGGTCATGCCGCGGGACATGTCTGACACGAGATAGGCGGCCGTCTCGCCGACCTCCTCGATGGTGACCGTGCGGCGCAGCGGCGAGTTGTACTCGTTCCACTTCAGAATGTAGCGGAAATCGCCGATGCCGGAGGCGGCGAGCGTCTTGATCGGGCCCGCCGAGATGGCGTTGACGCGGATGTTCTTGGGGCCAAGATCGGCCGCGAGATAGCGCACGGACGCCTCAAGCGCCGCCTTGGCCACGCCCATGACGTTGTAATGCGGCATCCACTTCTCGGCGCCGTAGTAGGTGAGCGTCAGGAGCGAGCCGCCGTCGTTCATCAGCTTCTCGGCGCGTTGCGCAATGGCCGTGAAGGAATAGCAGGAGATCAGGAGCGACTTGGTGAAGTTGCCCTCGGAGGTCTCCACATAGCGGCCGGTGAGCTCGTCCTTGTCGGAGAAAGCAATGCAGTGGATGACGAAGTCGATGGAGCCCCAGAGGCGCTTCACTTCCTCGAACACGGCATCGATGGTGGCGCCGTCCGTCACGTCGCAATGGCCGACTACATGGGCGTCGAGTTCCCTCGCCAGGGGCTCGACCCGCTTCTTCAGGGCGTCGCCCTGATAGGTGAAGGCGAGCTCCGCCCCATGCTGGCGAGCAGCCTGCGCAATGCCCCAGGCGATCGAACGGTTGTTCGCCACGCCCATCACCAAGCCACGCTTACCGGACAGGATGCCGGTGGCCTTCGTCTCCGCCATGATTCACCTAGATCGTCACAGGACAGGTCAATAAAGAACGGCCTCTTTAGCCGACCGAGCGACCACGGGGAAGCCCTCTTGGCACCCCTTGAGACAATCAGAACGCCTTAGGACTGAATTTCTACCACGCTTTGCTACTTGGCCTTGGCCGAGGCGCGCTTGCGGGCATAGTCCATCAGCTCCTCATCCACGACCTCGGGCAGCCTGATCTCCATGGCCACGAAGAGATCGCCGTGACCCGCCTTGGTCGGCAGACCCTTGCCGCGCAGGCGGAAGGTGCGGCCGGAATTGGTCATGGGTGGGATCTTCATCTCCACCGAGCCGGTCAGGGTCGGAACGCGCACCGAGCCGCCGAGGATTGCCTCCTCGATCTCGACGGGCAGCCGCAGGCGCAGGTCGGATCCTTCCGGCGTAAAGCGCTCATGGGGCGCGAACTTGATAGTGAGCAGCGCATCGCCGGGATCGATGCCGGGAGCCCCCTGCCCCAAGCCGCGCAGGCGGATCACCTGGCCGTCGCTCACGCCCTTGGGGATCACCACGTCCACGTCGCGACCGGTGGAGAGCCTGATGCGCTTCTTGGCCTCCTGGGCCACCTCTTCCAAGGTCACGGTCAAGGTCGCGGCCACGTCCTCGCCCTTCTGGGCCCGGCCGCGGCTCTGGCGCGTGCTCTCCCCTCCCGAACGGAAGGCGTCGGCGAAGAACTGGGAGAAGACATCGTCTCCGAGATCGGCCCCAAAACCGCTCCGGCTCGAGCGGCGGGAGCCGCCGCCGAAGCCGAAGCCGCTGAATCCGGAGAAATCCTCGGATCTCGCACCGCCTCGTCCGCCGCCGAAACCCTCAAAACCCTGGAAGCGCGGCTTGCCCTCGGCGTCGATTTCGCCCCGGTCGAACTGGACCCGTTTGCTGGCATCGCCGAGGATCTCGTAGGCGGCATTCGCCTCGGCGAACTTGTCCTTCGCCTTGGGATCGTCCTTGTTGCTGTCGGGATGATAGGTCTTGGCGAGCTTGCGGAACGCCTTCTTGATCTCCGCTTCGCTCGCGGAGCGGGATACGCCCAGAACGTCGTAGGGGTTTCGCATTGTGGAATCCATGAACCGTCGGA
This sequence comes from Microvirga sp. VF16, assembly GCF_016864375.1. Taxonomy (GTDB): domain Bacteria; phylum Pseudomonadota; class Alphaproteobacteria; order Rhizobiales; family Beijerinckiaceae; genus Microvirga. The sequence goes on from NZ_CP069354.1 coordinate 4,145,000, forward strand.
TTGGAGCCTAGAGCATCGGACCCAAAAGTGGACTTCCACTTTTGGGATATATCCGATGCCTATCTTCTGAGTTGGCGCATCGTTCGGAGCGGAAAAACCGGATCCACTTTTCCGCACGATGCGCTAGAGCTCAACGGCTTTGACGGTCATATGGTCGAAGTGTTGCCGGTTTGCAACGCCTCAAACGGCTAAAGCTTGTCCTTGCAAGAGCTAAACCTTGGCTTGGCCCTTATGAGGCTTGACCTCCTTGATCGCCCATTCGCCGCCGGAGGGCCGACAGGCCATACCGTGCAGGGAGGCCGCGGAAGGGCCGCTCAAATTGGCCGAGAAGGTGCGGCAGATCTCGTCGTCCTTCACGAAAGGCGCGCCCATGGGCGTGAAGGTGCCTTTGCGGGTCGTATCGGGATTGTCCCACGACACCTGGGTGCCGGGGCCCTGCGGGTCGAGGGCGACGGCCAGCGCCGCCTTGGCCCGACGCCAGTCCTCGTTGTCGAGATCGGCCGACAGGGGGGTGACCGCCTTGGCCGCGATGGCGCCGGTCGCCTTGGGCTCGTCATCGTCCAGGGCCGACAGTCCGAAGGAGAAGCTGCATGCGCTCGTGGACAGCGCAATCAGACCGACCGCCAGCAGTTTCACGGCTTCGCTCCGGCCAGCATCTGATCTATAACGGCGCGCATTGGTCGACGTCACGCGTCGGATCCCCCCAGAACCAAAAGTCACAGAACGAGATAAGACATTGAACCCGTTAACAACCGGTGACTTCACTGAATCGGACGAGCCCTTCACGCTCTTCAAGACCTGGCTGACGGAGGCCGAGGCTTCGGAGCCCAACGATCCCAACGCGATGGCGCTGGCGACCGTCGACGAGACCGGGCTGCCGAATGTCCGCATGGTTCTCCTCAAGGGCTTCGATGAGAACGGCTTCGTGTTCTACACCAACACGGAATCCAACAAGGGCCAAGAGCTTCTGGGGCAGAAGAAGGCCGCCATCGTTCTGCACTGGAAGAGCCTGCGCCGGCAGGTCCGCGCGCGGGGGCCGGTGACCATCGTCGGCGACGCGGAAGCCGATGCTTACTTTCAGAGCCGCCCCCGCGACAGCCGCATCGGCGCCTGGGCGAGCCAGCAATCGCGCCCGTTGGAAAGCCGCTTCGCCCTGGAGAAGGCAGTCGCGCTTCACACGGCCAAATACGCCATCGGCGAGGTGCCGCGCCCGCCCTACTGGACGGGCTTTCGCATCGAACCGGTCTCGATCGAATTCTGGCAGGACAAGCCGTTCCGCCTCCACGACCGGGTCATCTTCACCCGCGAGGGCGACGGCTGGCGGAAAGTACGGCTTTATCCCTGATTGCGACCCAAACCGTAGACCCTAGCCCTGAACCGGGATAAGGGTCTGGCCCCTTACGCGAGAAACCTGATGTCCTCCTCCACCCCCAACTCCCGCCGCATCATGCTGCTCACCGGCGCCAGCCGGGGGATCGGACACGCGACCGTCAAGCGCTTCTCCGCGGCCGGGTGGCGGGTCATCACCTGCTCGCGGCATGGCTTTCCCGAAAACTGCCCGTGGGAGATGGGACCGGAGGATCACCTCCAGGTCGATCTGGCCGACGCCGAGGACACACGCCGCGCCATCGCGGAGGTGAAGGAGCGGCTCGCCGCCGAGGGCAGCTGCCTGCATGCGCTCGTGAACAACGCCGGCATCTCGCCGAAGGGCGAAGGCGGCTCGCGGCTGGACGCGCTCCATACCTCCCATGAGGATTGGATGCGGGTGTTCCAGGTGAATTTTTTCGCCTCGATCATGCTGGCCCGGGGCCTGCAGGACGAACTGACGAAGGCCAAGGGTTCGGTGGTCAACGTGACCTCCATCGCGGGCTCCCGCGTCCATCCCTTTGCAGGCGCGGCCTATGCCACCTCGAAGGCGGCGCTCGCCGCGCTCACCCGCGAGATGGCGGCCGATTTCGGGCCTCTGGGCGTGCGCGTCAATGCCATCTCGCCCGGCGAGATCGACACCGCGATCCTCTCGCCCGGCACGGAGAAGATCGTCGAGCAATTGCCGATGCGGCGGCTGGGCACCCCGGACGAGGTCGCCAAGGCCATCTACTTCCTCTGCACGGATGCGAGTTCCTACGTGAACGGCGCGGAGCTCCACATCAATGGTGGTCAGCACGTCTGAACGGACGAAACATGACTCCGCGCCTTTCGCAGCTCGTCGCGGCCGTGCTGATCCTCGGTTCAGTATCGGATGCGCTGAGCCAGGAAGAACCTGAGAAAAACCCGTTCGCCGATCCGGACATGCAGCCCTCGTATCGGGCGCAATGCCATGAAGTCCGCGAATTGACCAAGGATCGCGAGACGGGCTCGACCCGGATCGATTTCAGCGTCACCGGCCCCCTCGCCCTTGTGCATTTCGACGGCACGCTGGCCTATCTCGGCCTGTGCGGCACCGCGCCCGAACCGAAGGTTCTGTGCATCACCTACCAGACCAACGACATGAAGGTCGGCGAGGTGGTGACGATCACGGGCGGCTATAGCCGCCCGAATCCGGATTTCATCGTGCTCGACCCATGTCTGGCGCAGCGGCCGGACGGGACAGCGCAATAGGACGCTACACCGCCTGCACGGGCCGGGCTATTACCGCATCACGACGGCAGGCCGCGCCTCCCTCCGCTCTCCCGGACAGGGAGGGGAGTAGGTGTCGGACTTCATGCGAGGGGCATTGTTCGTGGTGCTGCTTCAGGCAGCCATCAGGACCCTGCCCTATGAGCCTGGCTATGCTCTTGGCGTGGCTTTGCGGCAGGCAATCGGGCTATGGTAGTCCAAGCCCCGGACTGCTATGGAGAAATCGTGAGTGTGAGCAAGAAAAGTATAAGGGTAAACCCACTTCAGGCTATAGCCGCTCTTTCACCTCTTGAGCGGATAAATATCTCACTGACGCACCTGGATCACGCCCATAGGTTACTGCATGAAGCTATAAACTACTCGGAACAAAGGCGGGCGATCTTACCGACACTTGCCGAGTTCTGGCACGACAACATGCCACGACCAGTGTTCACCCTTTTGGTGACCGTCACAAATTTCGAAGTTTCCAGCGTATGCCGCCTCTGGGATAAGGCGGCCCTGCCAAAGTTTGGTCTACCCACAATAGCCGCTCTGCTCGACGATCCGAACGTCCTAGAGATTGTTGAGGAGCAGCTTAGTACAACCCATCAGAGCGCAGAGGTTCTCAGGTCAGAATTGAGCCGGATTGACGAGGCGATTTCGACTATTAAGGAGATCGAAGCCTCAGACCAGATCATGCGTGTTCGCAATTTTCGCGACAAGTTTATCGCGCACCCATTGCTATGGACTTATAATGATCAAAAGGCAGCGATTGAACTCATCAAGGATGGGGATACAGATGCTCTAGTAGTAGCGGCCATATCTACGATGACACGCTTGATGAGCGTGGCCAGGGGTGAACCGCTGGATTACTTGCACTTGCAGGAGCGAGAACGAGAGGAGTCGAAGCGGTTCTTCGATTCCGTGAAATGGCCAAGTGACAAAGGCTCTCTAGCGTAGCCAGCCCCATTTCTCCCCGCTATACCCTCCCCATGACTTACTCCCGTGACACCACCGTGCCGGCTCCGAGCATACCGGCAGCATTGCCCTGGCCATTTGCCGCTGACTCAACGAGAGAGCGTCGCAAGATTTGACCTGCGACGCTCTGAGGTGAGTTACCAGCACTCCAGCGGCTCGTTAGGACCGGGAGGATTTTCGGCATAGCCGGGAATGATGACGGGACCGTCTCCCGAACCGGGGGGCGTTGCATAAAACGGAGGATAGCCGCCGCCATGGTCATTCCCGGAAGGGAACCACGATGAGAGATCCTCTAACAGGTGTGACAATGGATTTCCGCCGTATAGCGGACCTACATCACCGCCAGGACCGCCGTTCGGCTCCACGGGTATGGGTTCTCCCGGATTGGGTTCTCCCACAGCAATTGCAGGCGGTTCGTTGCCGCTCGAATCGTAAGGTATATTGTAGCCGTTCATGAGACGTCCTTTCCAGTAAGGCTGCTAGCTTCCGCCGAGGATGTTCTCCGACGGCGAACGGTCACTTTGGCCCACTCCGCAAAGACTGATCTGTGAGATGCGTCACAGGTGGTCGACACGTCCTGGATAAGCGGAAAAATTACGTCCTGAGCGCAAAACGGCGATATGACCTACTCCCGCGACACCACCACCATCTCCGAGTTCACCGACCAGAAGCACCTGATCTAGGGAATGGTGGATTGAGACGGAAGCTTGAGTCCTCCTCAAGATGTCAAAGGAGCAGCGGGATGCCTTCTTCAACGGCCGGAGGACTAGCATTACGCCGCCTGAGCGGGCCAGGACCCGACATAGCGCGATTGCGGCCGGATGATGCGGCCGGTACGGCTCTGCTCGATGGCATGGGCCACCCATCCCGCTGCGCGGCCCGCCGCGAAGAGCGGCGTGAAGCCCTCGCGCGGAACGCCGAGGGCGTCGAGCAGGATGGCGGTGTAGAACTCCACATTGGTGTCGAGCCGGCGGCCCGGCTTGCGGCGCTCCAGCACCTTCAGGGCCGTTACCTCGACGGCCTCCGCGAAGGAAATGCGGTTGCCCTTTCCCTTCAGCCGTCCGACGGCGGCCTTGAGCACGTCCGCCCGAGGATCGCGCACCCGGTAGATGCGGTGGCCGAAGCCCATGAGGCGCTCGCCCCGTGCCATGGCATCGTCGAGCCAGGAATCCGCATTCTCGATGGAACCGATCGCGTCCAGCATGTCGAGCACCGGACCGGGCGCGCCGCCATGCAGCGGCCCCTTCAGGGCGCAGAGCCCGGCCACGACGGAAGACAGGATGCCGGCCTGTGTCGAGGCGACCACGCGGGCCGTGAAGGTCGAGGCATTGAGTCCGTGGTCGATGACCGTCACGAGATAGGTGTCGAGGGCCTGCGCCTCACTCGCTGAGATCGGTGCGTTGCGCATCATGCGCAGGATGTCGGCGGCGTGACCTGCGGATGCGTCTGGCTCCACCGGTGCGAGACCCTGCATTCCTCGAACCGCCATGGCGGCCGCAACGCCGGCGGCCCCGACCGCCAGAGCGGGATGGTCCTCCTCCGCATCGGGCAGGCTCGCAAGGAGCAGACGCATGCCCTCAACCGGTGTGAGCCCGGCGAGGTATGGGGCAAGCGGAGCAAGATGCCTGTAAGCCCTCACCCGTGCCCTACCGAGAAGGGCATGAGGATCGGTTGCGGCGTCCAGGACGAGGCCGCTCCACAACATCGCCACCACATCCTCGAAGGCCACTCGGCCAGCCAACTCCTCGAGATCGTGTCCGCAGATGATTAGACGCCCCGCCTCACCGTCCACATGGCTGAGGGTAGTCTCGGCCGCCACGACGTCGTCAAGTCCGATGGTCATGAGCTTTCTCCTGTGTTGCGGGAGAGCTTCGCGCCAGTCTTGCCGGGCGGTCAATCTTGAATCAACATATCAACATATGAGCACTGCATCCCTCGATCTCGCATCGGCCGACGAGGCCTCGTCCCGCCTCGGCATCAGCCGTGCGAGCCTCTATGCCTATGTGAGCCGAGGCTTGGTTCGCTCCTTTGCCTCGCCGCACGATTCGCGTCAGCGGCTCTATGCCGTCGAGGATGTGGAGACGCTGGTGGAGCGAAAAGCCCGCTTCCGCCGCCCCGCTGCCGCGGCCGCGACCGCCCTCGACTGGGGACTGCCGGTGCTCGAAACGAGCATCACGCAGATCAAGGATGGGCACCTCTTCTATCGCGGGCAGGACGCCATCGCGCTCGCCCGCACCGCCAGCCTCGAGGACACCGCGCGATTGCTGGTCGGCGCCTTGGACGAGGATGCCTTCCTTAAGCACTCCCGGATCCCCGGGTCTTTGCCCGGTCCGGCCTTCGGCCCCCATGGTTACGTGGCGCAGGCTGTCCGCCTTCTCTCGGAGCCGGCCCCCAGGGAGACCCGGGCAGCGGAGGTGGCGGCGATCCTGCGCCTGATGACGGCCGCCGCCAGCGGCGGCGATCCCGGCATCGAGCCGATTCATATCCACTTGGCTTCTGTCTGGAAGACCTCCCCGCAGGCCGCCGATAAGATCCGGCGCGCCCTCGTTCTCTGCGCCGACCACGAACTCAGCTCATCCGCCTTCGCGGTCCGGGTCACGGCCTCGACCGGTGCCTCCCTGCGCAATGCCATCATCGCGGGGCTCGTGACCCTGAGCGGCCCCTATCACGGCGGGATGACGGAGCGGGTCAGGGCATTTTTGGACAATCCCGGAACGACGTCGCCCCCTGGCCTCCGACACCGCCTTTATCCGGACGGGGATCCCCGAGGGCGGGCACTTCTGGAGAACGTGCCGCTTCTGGCTTCGGACGCCACGACCCTGAAGACGATCACAAGTGCCTCCGGCGGCAGTCCCAGCATCGATGTCGCTCTCGTCATGATGGAGCGGGCCTATGGACTGCCGGTGGGCGCTGCGTTTACGCTCTTTGCCATCGGACGCACGGCCGGATGGCTTGCTCACGCCATCGAGCAGCGCAGCCAAGCAGCCCTCATCCGGCCGCGGGCCCGTTATGTCGCGACTGACGAACCATCGGCGCAGAAATCTTCCTCATGATCAACGGCGGCCGTTCTCAATTCCGCTGCCCGCCTCGCAGGAACTCGGGGTCTCGCTTCCATTCAAAGCGCTAGCGCATCGTGCGGACCCAGAGGGCCGCGTCAGTGAAACGTGGACCCGGTATTCCGCTCCCAACGATGCGCTGCTTAAGGGATTGATCCGATGCTCGAGTTGATCGCGCCTTCGACCGACAATGCCTTTCCGAATATGCCGCTTAGGGTTCTGGCAAAAGTCGCCGTGAAATGATGCCGGTCGCGATAGACCATGATTCCGCCGATCACGGTCGGGCAGCGCGCCGCATCACATAAGTGATCGGTCAGATCCAACACATTCAGATTCAGTTCCTGAGCGGCCGTAAGCACAGGATCATCTCTGAAAGCGACTTCCCGCAGAGGCGCGCAATCGACGTTCCAATCTTTGCTCTCTGCCAGGCATTTATCGGGATCGAAGCGCAACCAGGGCGTCGAGCGAACGATCCGGACATCCAATCCCATCGCGAGCAGACGCGACCAGGCTTCCGCCATGCCCCGACGGGTCGTTTCAGGATAGGCCGGCGATTGCGAGATCAGCACGATGTCAGGCCGCTCGCGCTCGAGCCAGGCGATGACGTTCTTCGACCATTCGAGGCATTCCGTATAGGGGCGCTTGAGCGGCTGGTAGTAGAAAGCCTCCAATGAAAACAGACTTGCGGATTTGGACAGGCCGCGGAAGTCAACTCCTTTGTCGCGGACCATTTCCTCGAAGGCGGGATAGAGATGCCCCGCATGGGAATCGCCGATCATGGCGATCCGTCGCTTGCTGCGAGGATCGCCATAGGCACAGACGAGAACCTCCGTCTTGCGCTGCTCCTGATGGCACTTGCTGGCATAGATGTTCGGCACATCCGCGCGAAGGTTTTCCAGCTTCGGGATAATCTTTGTCAGATCCTCGGAGCGCCAATCGTATTGCGGATCGACCATCGCGAGAGCTCCGCGTCTGTTCTGCCCCGAAGCCAGCGCATCCTGATCGTGAGTGCTGATTCCGAGATAGCCGACACCCAGCACAAGCGTCGCCGCGATACATGCGGCACCAGCGGCGACGGTGCGTTCGGTGGAGAAGGACGGGATCCGGAAACGGTCCTCGACATAGACCTTGCTCAAATGCGCAAGGCCGCACGATGCCAGGAAAAGCGCGAAACCGTCGGGAAGTCCGATGGTTCGGTCTGTGACCTCGCCGTAGACGATGATCAGCGGCCAATGCCAGAGGTAGAGGGAATACGAGATGTCGCCGAAATACTGGAACGGGCGCGAGCTCAAGAGCCCACGCGCCGACCAGGGTGCCTGCGAGCCGCTCGATGCAATGACGGCGGCGGCTGCGAGGGTCGGGAGGAGCGCCGTGTAACCGGGAAAAGGGGTGCTTTCGCTATAGGCTATGGAGGCAACAACGATGCCGACGACGCCGAGCAGCCCCAGGATCGCACGCTGAGAATCGGCGAGAGCGTTTCGGGTAAGAAGGATGGAAAGAGCGCCGCCAAGCGCCAACTCCCAGGCCCGGGTGGTTGTCGCGAAATAGGCCGTCCCGGGATCGAGCGGGGTGAGAAATACCGAATAGGCGAGCGAAGCACCGCCGACGATGGCGATGATCCATCCGAACGCCCGACGGGGATCGAGGCCAGCTCTGCGAGCGACGGCGACAACGGGGACCAGGATCAGGGGCCAGACGATATAATACTGTTCCTCGACCGACAGGGACCAGAAATGGTTCATGGGCCCTTTCGCATCGCCGGCCAGGTAATCGACTGCCTGCGCAGCCAGAAACCAGTTCTGGACATAGGCGGTGCTCGCCATGATGCCGTTGACGATGTCGGCCCAGTAACCTTTGGGGAAAAGAGGAATGGACAGCGCGACCGCCGCCGAGACGAGCGTTGCCGCGGGAAGCAGGCGCCGGATCCGACGGGCATAGAATCCCGAAATGCTGATCCGTCCCTTGGTCTCGAACTCCCTGATCAGCGAACCGGTGATCAGGAAACCGGAGATCACGAAGAACACATCGACGCCGACATATCCACCCGGCAGGACTGCCGGCCAGATATGATAGATCAGGACGGACACCACCGCGACGGCCCGAAGTCCCTGAACCTCTTTGACGATGTGATCGCGGGTATGGTGCATTGGCGTCCTGGTTCCGGCAGGGTTCTGAACCCTGCCAAGTCCTGGCGGCTGATACTCAGGATCAAAACCGGTGGCAAGCTGCATCCTGCCGGCGCGCAGCGATGGATAAGCTCGTCAAGCTCTTGCCCGAAGGAGCGAGGATCTATGTATGTGACACTGTGTCCGAACGCTCTGGCGTCTATCCCAAGGCCGTCTTTGGACTCGCTAAGCGGCCGCAGAGCCAGCTATATGGTGGCTGGCGAACCATTTCTCCCATGACCAGCGACCGCTTCTATCCCTCTCGCCCGATCCTCGCCGCCTCGGTGGCGGTGATCCGGGACGGGCGTATCCTGCTCGCCGCACGGGGCAAGCCGCCGAGCGAGGGGTTGTTTTCGCTGCCCGGCGGGATGGTCGAGGCCGGCGAGACCCTGGGTGAGGCAGCCTTGCGGGAACTTCGCGAGGAGGTCGGGGTTGAGGCCAAGCTCATCGGCCTGATCGCCCCGGTCGAATTCATTGAAAGGGACGAGAAAGGCCATATAAAGCATCACGTCGTCATCGCCGCCCATGCTGCCCGCTGGGTTTCGGGCGAACCCCAGACAGGTCCGGAAGCAAAGGAAATCCGTTGGGTCACGGAACGGGACATCGTCGATCTGCCGATGACGGCAGGGCTTACCGGGATTCTGGAGCGGGCTTTCAGGCTCGCAGGTCAGGATCCAAGGCCATGAAGCGGACAGGCCTGCTCCTCGCCCTTCCCATCATCTTACTGGCAACGCCTCAACCTGCGGCAGCTCAAGGCTTCTTCGAACGGCTCTTCGGCCTTCCCCCGCGGCCGCAGCCGGGCCAGCCGGTGCCGCAGCAGCAATATCGTCCCCAGCCGCAATATCGGCCGCAGCAACCCCAACAGCAGCGGCGCCCGCAGCAACCGCAATCGCAGCGACCTGCCGGCCAGCAGCAACCGCAGCAGCAGGCGGAGCCCGCACCCATGGTCGAGCCGCCGCCCGCGCCGTACGAGAAGGAGTTGCTGCGGCTCGCCGAAATCATCGGATCGCTCGCCATGCTGCGCCCCCTCTGCAGCGCGCCCGACGGCACCGAATGGGGCCGACGCATGCAGGTCCTGCTCGAGGCGGAAGGCACGACGCCCGGCCGGCGCGAACGTCTCGCCGGGGCCTACAACAAGGGCTATCAGGCTTATGCCCTCACCTATCGGGTCTGCACCCCCTCGGCCCAGGAAGCTTCCGTCCGGTTCTTGAGCGAGGGCGAACAGCTCGCCCGCAACATCACCGGCCGCTACGGCGGGTGATCGAAGGATTGTGCTCCGCATCCCGAGGTGTTGCAGCGATGCCTCTTATCCACATTTTTCGAGCTTTAGCCTCTCGCGTTAACCTCCTTGCAAGGTGATGCTGGCGGTGGGCCGGCGCGACGTCTAGAAATGAATCAACCGAACTCGCGCGCCGCCCCTTCAAAGGGGCCTGGATCATGAACGATAACGACGTCCCTCTCGACGAGCTGCCCGAACTCAGCGCCCTCAAGCAGGCGGCCCTGAGCTATGTGACCGAGGCTTTTGCCGAGGCCGAACTCGATGGGCTCGATGGCGATTGCATGGCGCAGGCCGCCCTCTTCGCGGCCTTCACCGAACTCGTCGCCACCTATGGCGAGGATGCCGTTGCGGAATATGCCGCCACCCTGCCCGACAAGATCCGCACCGGCGCGTTCTCGATGGCGATGGCGCTGAAGCATTGAACGCGGCCCCTCGCCCATGAAGAAGGGCGTGACGCTGCGGGTCGCCCGGCCGACGGATCGGCTCGATGACATCGTGCGCTTTTATCGGGACGGTCTCGGCTTCGAGACCGTCGCCAGCTTCGACGACCATGACGGATTCGATGGCCGGATGCTCGGCCATCCGCAGGCTCCCTGGCACCTCGAATTCACGCAGCACCGAGATCATCGCGCCGGTCGCGCTCCGACACAGGACAACCTCCTCGTCTTCTATCTGCCCGACCGAGCGGAGTGGCAAGCAGCGGTGCAGCGCATGCGCGACAACGGATATGCTCCGGTCCCGTCCTTCAATCCCTATTGGGACCGACAGGGTGTCACCTTCGAGGATCCCGACGGCTATCGTGTCGTCTTGCAGAACATGGCCTGGGTGAAGTAGCGGTTTTATCCATCATCGAAGCCTGTTCGCGGAAGGCTCCACCATGCTGGATCTACCGACTTTTCTGACCTTCTATACGGCCGTTCTGGCCCTTCAGCTCGCCCCCGGACCCGATATGGTTCTGCTGCTGAGCCGCGGCGTGGGACAAGGGCGGCGCACGGCTCTTCTCACGGCGACAGGCATGACGCTGCTGGCAGCCCTCGTGCAGCTGCCGCTCCTGGCTCTCGGCGTCACCTCGCTCCTCCAGGCATCACCATTGGCCTTCGATCTGCTGCGCTGGTCGGGCGCGGCCTATCTCGTCTGGCTTGGAGCCAAGCTCCTCATCGGATCCTTCGGCTCTCATGAGCTCAAGCGAAAAACGCCGCAGCCGATCTCGGACATCGCCGCCCTGCGCCAGGGCATGATCAACAATCTCACCAACCCGAAGGCGATGGTGTTCATGCTGGCCTTCCTACCGCAATTCGTCGACCCGACGGGCAGCTGGTCCGTGACCGCGCAATTGCTGTTTCTTGGCGCTGTCCAGAAGCTTTCCGGATTCGTCGTTCTTGGTGGCGTCGCGCTGGGCACGGGAACGATCGGCGATTGGCTGTCACGCCGGCCGGGCCTGATCGCCTGGCAGGAGCGCTTCGCAGGCCTCATCATGGTCGGCCTCGGCCTGCGCCTTGCACTCGGCGGCGACGCATCTGCGATGCGCCGCTGAGCTCAAGAGTTTAAGAGTAGCAGGGTGTGCAGTTTCATTCAGGACGAAGGCGCGAGCGTCTCCTCGAACCGCACCACCTCTCCTTGAGACGGCGTTTCGAGCGAACCGTCCCACATCACCACGTTGCCGCGCACGATCGTCCCGACGGGCCAGCCGGTAACCTTCTTGCCGTGATAGGGCGTCCAGCCGCATTTGGAGGCGATCCAGTCGTTGGTGATCGTCTCCGTGCGCTTCAGATCGACCACGGTGAAATCCGCGTCGTAGCCCACCGCGATGCGGCCCTTGTTGGCGATGCCGAAGAGGCGCTTGGGACCGGCGCTGGTGAGATCGACGAAGCGCTCCAGCGTCAGGCGGCTCGCATTCACATGGTCGAGCATCACGGGCACGAGCGTCTGCACGCCGGTCATGCCGGACGGCGTGTTGGGATAGGTCTTGTCCTTCTCCTCGCGCGTATGCGGCGCGTGGTCGGAGCCGAGAATGTCGGCGATGCCTTCATCCAATCCATGCCAGAGCGCGGCGCGATGCAGCTCGTCGCGCACGGGCGGATTCATCTGGATATAGGTGCCGAGGCGCTGGTAATCTTCCGGCCCCGCGAGCGTCAGGTGATGCGGCGTCACCTCGACTGAGACGAGATCCTTGTGCTCCTTCAGGAGCTCCATCTCTTCCGCCGTCGTGATGTGCAGCACATGAATGCGCGCGCCCGTCTGCTGAGCGATGCGCACGAGGCGCTGCGTGCAGGCGAGTGCCACTTCGGCCGAGCGCCAGACCGGATGCGAGCGCGGATCGCCCTCGACGCGTAGACCTTTCCGCTCGCGCAGCATCGCCTCGTCTTCGGAATGGAACGCGGCGCGGCGGCGCGTGCGGCGCAGGATGTTGGCGATGCCCTCGTCGTCCTCGACGAGGAGCGAGCCGGTGGACGAGCCCATGAACACCTTGATGCCGGCAGCACCCGGCAGGCGCTCCAGCTCCGGCACGTCATTCGCATTTTCGTGCGTGCCGCCGACCCAGAAGGCGAAGTCGCAATGCATGCGATGATGGCCGCGCCGCACCTTGTCGGCGAGCGCCTCCGGCGTCGTGGTCTGCGGGTCGGTGTTGGGCATCTCGAATACCGCCGTGACGCCGCCCATGACGGCCGAGCGGGAGCCCGATTCGAGATCCTCCTTGTGGTCGAGGCCGGGCTCGCGGAAATGGACCTGGGTGTCGATGACGCCCGGCAGGATGTGCAGGCCCCGGCATTCGATCTCCCGCGCGGCGGAGGCCTGGGACAGGTCGCCGATGGCGGCGATCCGCCCGCCTCGCACGCCGATATCGCGCTCCACGCGTCCGTCGTGGTTCACGACGATGCCGCCTTTGAGGATCAGGTCGAAGGTCTGGGGCATAACAATCTCATCCCTTGAGGCCGCTGCGGAACGGGCATATGTCACAGCTCTCACAGGATCAAGGAGAGCGGGCACATGCCGTCAGTCCATCTGGCCGACCGGGGCGTGGTAAGGGTTTCGGGCGAAGACGCCAAGACTTTTCTCGACAATCTCATCACCTGCGACCTGGACCGTGTGTCAGCGCACAATGCGCGCCTCGGCGCCCTTTTGACGCCGCAGGGCAAGATCCTGTTCGATTTCATCGTCTTCCAGGCACCGGAAGAGATCGGCGGCGCCTACTATCTCGATGTCCTGAAAGTCTTCGCGCCCGATCTCGCCAAGCGGCTCGGCTTCTATAAGCTGCGGGCGAAGGTGGCGATCGAGGACCTTTCCGAGCAGCTTGCCGTCGTGGCCGGCTGGGATGCTCCGAAGCCGGATGACGAGGCCGGTTTCGTGGTCGAGGATCCACGCCTGCCTGCCCTCGGCTGGCGCGCCATCGTGGCGACCGGCGACGCGGCGGAATTCGCGAACGACCCGGCCGAAGCCTATCACGCCCACCGGATCGCGCTCGGCGTGCCGGAGGGCGGGCGCGATTTCCTGTTCGGGGATGCCTTCCCGCACGAAGCCCTGATGGACCAGCTGCAGGGCGTCGACTTCGACAAGGGCTGCTATGTGGGCCAGGAGGTGGTCTCGCGCATGCAGCACCGGGGCACGGCCCGCACGCGGATCGTACCCGCCATCTACGAAGGCGGGTTCGCGGCGGATGTGGGCGTCGAGGTCACGGCCGGAGAGAAGGCTCTGGGCAAGACCGGGACCGGCGCCGCAGGCAGGGGGCTCCTGATGATCCGTCTCGACCGGGCGGCGGATGCGCTTCAGGCAGGCGAGACGATCCGGGCCGGCGGTATCCCGGTGCGGCTCGAGAAGCCGTCCTGGATCGGTTTTCCGTTTCCGGGAGAGACTGATCTACCGGCTTAAGTTCTCGTCAGACCGGAGGAACAACAGGAGCACAACCTTTGTTATAGACCGCTAGGCCAGTTCATGTACCAAAGAAACGTATAGACGGTCCTGCCGGGGAACTTATTGATGAACGCGGTGCCAGAGTACAGGCCGACGTTACCGGAGGGGCGATTTCAGCTCCTCGTTGACGCGGTCACCGACTATGCCATCTACATGCTCGACCCGACCGGCATCGTGGTAAGCTGGAACCTGGGAGCCCAGCGTTTCAAGGGCTATGTGGAAAGCGAGGTCGTCGGCCAGCATTTCTCGCGCTTTTACACCGAGGAGGACCGTGCGACGAACCTGCCGCAATGCGCACTCGACACGGCAGCGCGCGACGGTAAGTTCGAGGCTGAAGGCTGGCGCGTCCGCAAGGACGGCACGCGCTTCTGGGCGCATGTGGTCATCGATCCCATTCGCGATTCCCGCGGCAACCTGCTCGGCTTTGCCAAGATCACCCGTGACCTCACCGAGAGAAAGAAGGTTCAGGAGGCTCTCAAAGAAAGCGAAGAGCGCTTTCGCCTGCTGGTGCAGGGAGTCACGGATTACGCGATCTACATGCTCGACCCTGAAGGCCATGTGACGAATTGGAATGCCGGAGCGCAGCGTATCAAGGGTTATGCAGAAAGCGAGATCGTCGGACGCCACTTCTCGCAGTTTTACACCGAACACGATCGCGCCACAGGTCTGCCGCGACGCGCATTGGAGACGGCGGCGCGCGAGGGCAAGTTCGAGGCCGAAGGCTGGCGCGTCCGCAAGGACGGCACGCATTTCTGGGCCAGCGTTGTCATCGATCCGATCCGCAACGATCAGGGCACGTTGATCGGCTTCGCCAAGGTCACGCGCGACATCACCGAACGCCGGCAGACGCAGGAGGCGCTTGAGGAGACGCAGGCCGCTCTGTTCCAGGCGCAGAAGATGGAAGCGGTCGGGCAGCTCACGGGCGGCGTCGCGCACGACTTCAACAACCTCCTGACGGTCATCGTCAACAACCTGGATCTGTTGATGCGCAACGCGCGCGATCCCCGAGACATCAAGCTGATCGAAAGCGCGCAGAGCGCGGCCGAACGCGGCGCGAAGCTGACGCACCAGCTCCTCGCCTTCTCACGCCGTCAGCCCCTGCAGCCGGCTTCTCACAATCCGAACACACTCATCGAAGGCTTCGAGTCGATTCTGCGGCGAGCCTGCGGCGAATTGATCAGGCTGCAGATCTCGCTTGCCTCGAAGATCCGGTGGGTCTCGGTCGATGCGCCGCAATTCGAGTCGGCACTGCTCAATCTCGTCGTCAACGCGCGCGACGCGATGCCGGATGGCGGCTCCCTCAAGATCATGACCGGCAACGTCTTGGTGAAAGAGCAGAATCCCATTTCATCGACCCTGCAACCGGGTCAATATGCTTCCATCTCGGTACAGGACACGGGCGTCGGCATGACGCCCGACATCGTCAGCCGAGTGTTCGAGCCCTTCTTCACCACCAAGGAACTCGGCAAGGGAACAGGCCTGGGTCTGAGCCAAGTCTACGGTTTCGTGACCCAGTCGGGAGGGTCCATCAAGATCGACAGCACCCCCGGCCAGGGGACCAAGGTTACCATGCTGCTGCCGGCCCAGGAGAATGGTGAGGAGGTCATCGAGGACGACGCCGAGGCGACGCACCCCATTCGGGACAGTGCGGGAACCGTGCTGATCGTCGAGGACGAACCGACTGTCAGGGAGGTTGCGAGCGATATTTTCGACAGCCTGGGCTATGATGTGGTAACGGCGACCGATGCCAGCGAGGCGATCAGAATCCTCGACGGCAATCCCTCCATCGATGTCCTGTTCAGCGACGTGATCATGCCCAACGGCATGAATGGGGTCGAGCTGTCCCGCAAGGCCCGTGAGATGCGCCCCGACCTGAAGATTCTTCTCGCCTCGGGCTATCCCGTGTCGGCCCTGCCCTCCCAAGGATTGAGCACAGGCGTCTCCTTCATCAGCAAACCTTACCGCTGGACGGAACTGGCTGAGAAGCTGCGGGTGCTCCGCACCGGGGCCTGATGGGCACATCCCCGCATGTGATGATCAGCATCGGGATTTTTGATTGGTCCGAACCGGCGTGACTCGCTAACATTCCCGCCCTCTTAAGCCGGGAAAGCCATGTATCAGCCGCCTCACTTTCGCGAAGATAACCTTGCGGTTCAACACGCTCTCATCAAGGCCCATCCGCTCGGGCTCTTGGTGACGTTCGGCAGTGCTGGGCTCGAGGCCAATCCCATCCCCTTCGTGCTGGATGCCTCCGCCTCGGCCTTGGGAACCCTCAAAGCCCATCTCTCCCGCGCCAATAGCCAGTGGCGCAACTTCGACCTCGAGCAGGAAGCCCTCGTGGTCTTCCAGGGACCTGAGACCTACATCACGCCGTCCTGGTATGCGGCGAAGCGCGAGCACGGCAAGGTCGTGCCGACCTGGAACTACGCCATCGTCCAGGCCCGCGGGCGCCTGACGATCAAAGACGATCCGGACTGGCTGCTGCAGCAGATCACCGCGATGACGGACCTACAGGAGACGCCGCGTCCGGAGCCCTGGACCGTGAGCGATGCGCCGGCGCCCTTCGTGGCCGCACAGCTCAAGGGCATTGTCGGCATCGAGATCGAGATCGCCCGGATCGAGGGCAAGTGGAAGGTGAGCCAGAACCGCGCCGAGGCCGACCGGCTCGGCGTCTCGGCAGGCCTGCGGCTCTCCGAGGACGATACCTCGCACAGGATGGCGGATCTGGTCGATGAGCGCGGAGCCCTGCGCCGTGAATGACGGGAACGGCCCGAGGATCGAGCCCTGCACCCTGCAATCGCTGGAGGAATGGGCGGCCCTGCGCCATGCCCTCTGGCCGGAGGGTCCGGTGCAGGAGCATCGCTCCGAAGCACAGGCCATGCTGTGGGAGCAGAAAAAGGCCGTGGCCTTCCTCGTGCGTCTGCCCGACGGCAGGGCAGCCGGCTTCGCGGAAGCGGCTCTGCGCCATGATTATGTAAACGGCTGCGAGACGTCGCCGGTCGCCTTCCTCGAAGGCATTTACGTGGAGCCGGACTACCGCAACCGGGGACTGGCTCGCATGCTGTGCAAGGCCGTCGAGGATTGGGCACGACGCCTCGGCTGCCGCGAATTCGCCTCCGACGTCCTCCTCGAAAACGTTGGCTCACAGTGCATGCACAAGGCCCTGGGCTTCGAGGAGACGGATCGGGTCGTCTATTACCGAAAGCCGCTGTCGCGCTGAAGTGCTTCCCTCCCCCTTGCGGGGAGGGATGAAGGGTGGGGGTCGCAAAGTCAGAGCGCTACGCTGAATTAAGCAAGACAACACAGCCTCTACCGCGTCATCACCGGCCTTGTGTCGGTGATCCCGATGGAGAAAGGCGCGGTGCGCTTCGGATCGGGATGGCCAGGAGAGGCCATGACGGGAAGGCTAACCCAGTCAAACCACCCCCACCCCTGCCCCTCCCCGCAAGGGGGAGGGAAAAGCGGCGCGTCTCTTCCCGTTTGCCGACAGTCCCGCTACACACGTTCCATGACCGACGGACTGATCCTGCATCCCGACCATAAGACCCGCTGCTGGTGGCCCGGCACCGATCCCTTCTATGTCGAGTATCACGATACGGAATGGGGCGTGCCGGAATTCGACGACCGCGCCCTGTTCGAAAAACTCATTCTCGACGGCTTCCAGGCGGGCCTCTCCTGGATCACGATCCTGCGCAAGCGCGAGAACTTCCGCCGCGCCTTCGCAGGCTTCGAACCGGCGGTGATCGCCCAGTTCGATCAGGCGCAGGTCGAGGCCTTGATGCTCGACACCGGCATCGTGCGCAACCGCGCCAAGATCGAGGCGACGATTGCGGGCGCCCGCGCCTGGCTCGTCATCCAGGAACGCGGCGGCTTCTCGCGCTTTCTGTGGGATTTCATCGACGGACGCCCCGTGCAGACCAACGCGAAGACGCGCAAGGACGTGCCGACGGAAACGGAGGTCTCGCGCAAGATCTCGAAGGCGCTGAAGAAGGAGGGCTTCAACTTCGTCGGCCCCACCATCGTCTATGCCTTCATGCAGGCAGTGGGCATGGTGAACGACCATCTCACTGGCTGTTATCGCCACGCGGAGTGCACCGCTCTCGCTGAGAAGCTTTAAATGGCGAAGGAACCCCGCGTCTGGCAGCGGATGCTCTCCGGCCGCCGCCTCAACCTGCTCGACCCCTCGCCGCTCGATGTCGAGCTCGACGACATCGCCCACGGTCTTGCCCGCGTCGCCCGATGGAACGGGCAGACAATCGGCGGACATATCTTTTCCGTGGCGCAACACAGCCTGCTGGTGGAAGCCATTGCGAGCCATATCAATCCGGGCATGTCGCGCGAGTGGCGCCTCTCGGTGCTGCTGCACGATGCACCGGAATACGTGATCGGCGACATCATCTCGCCCTTCAAGGCGGTGATCGGCGACGCCTACAAGACCATCGAGGCGGGTTTGCTCGGCGCCATCCATGTGCATTTCGGCCTGCCCGCCCAGCCGGCGGCAACGCTCAAGCGATTCATCAAGCAGGCCGACCGCCAGGCGGCCTTTCTGGAGGCGACGCATCTCGCGGGTTTCGGCCGCGAGGAAGCAATCAGGTTCTTCGGCCGGCCCGAGCCCCTGCCCCGGTCCGTGCTCGCCCTTCTGGAGCCCTGGCCCGTGGCGGAGGCCGAGGAGCGGTATCAGGTGAAAGTCATGGCGGCGCTGGCGGGGTGAAGATAGGAAAGCCGCTTCGTCCTGCAGGACTGGATGATTGTATAATCGAGGCGTGTTTCCCTCCCCCTTGCGGGGAGGGATAAAGGGTGGGGGGTCGAAAAGTCGGAATATTACGCTTCTTCCAGATGACCAAGATCGCTACAGCGTCTAACTAGTTTACTCACTCACCCGGCTGCACTACCCCCACCCCTGACCCCTCCCCGCAAGGGGGAGGGAAAAAGCAGCCCTGAGACCAACCCCATGCCGACCCTGCACGTCTGCCCCCTCTCCCGCCTGCACGACACCGTGACGGCGATCCGCGCCAGCCATGTGGTGAGCCTCATGAGCGTCGGCGCCGAGGTCGAGCGCCCCGCGACGATCGCAGCCGAGCGCCACCTCTTCATCGGCGTCAGCGATATCGTGGAGCCCAGGGAGGGCTATGTCCTGGCCGAGGCGGCGCATATCGAGCAGTTGCTCACCTTCGTCCGGACCTGGGGCCGGGAAAGTCCTCTCCTCTTCCATTGCTGGGCGGGAATCAGCCGCTCCACCGCCGCGGCCTATATCGCCGCCTGCGCGCTTAAGCCGGAGCGTGACGAAACAGCGATTGCCGCGGCCCTCCGGGAAGCCTCCCCCAGCGCAACGCCGAATGCCCGCTTCATCACCCTCGCCGACGATCTCCTGGGACGCCAGGGCCGGATGGTCGATGCGATCCGCGCCATCGGCCGGGGCGCCGAGGCTATGGAGGGCACGCCCTTCATGTTACAGCTTAACGGGCGCTAGCCGATTCCATCCGGAACGGCCGCGGCGCCATGCCAATTGCCGAGGCCTCCTCTTGGACATGATCCTTCTCGCCCTGCTGGTGCTCAGCATTCCGATCTGCGCCATCGCGGGATTGGTCCTCGGCCTCTCGGCGCGTGGCAGGCTCGATGCTCTGCACCAGCGCATCGCCATTCTCGAAGCTGAGTTGCGGTTGGCCAAGGCTCAGACCGGCGGCCAAACCGCTTCCGCGAGTGAAGCGCCTCCCGCTGCAACTCCTGAAACGCCGGTCGAAGAGCCCGTCGTCGTTCCCGAGCCGGAACCCTCCCGACCGACCGTGTCCGTGCCGACCGTTCAAGCCACGGTTCCGCAGCCGGCGCCAGCGCGCCAGGATTTCGAGGAGAAGCTCGGAGCCCGCTGGGCCGTCTGGATCGGCGGCATCGCGCTGGCGCTCGGTGGCATCTTCCTGGTGCGCTATTCCATCGAGCAGAACCTGCTCAGCCCTGGAACCCGCATCGCCCTGGGCGGGCTCTTCGCCCTTGCCCTGATCGGCGCCGGCGAATGGCTGCGCCGGCGCGAGCTGGAACTCGTTCTGCCCGGCATTCCGAGTGCGAACGTGCCCGCGATCCTCACAGCCGCCGGAACCTGCAGCGCCTTCGCCTCGGCCTATGCAGCCTATGCGCTCTATGACTTGATCACTCCGGCGACGACCTTCGTGCTGCTCGGCCTCATCGCGGTTCTCACCATGATCGCGGCGACCCTGCACGGCCCGATCCTCGCCGCCCTCGGCCTGCTCGGCGCGATAGGAAGCCCACTCCTCGTCTCCTCCGACAAGCCGCAGCCCTGGGCGCTCGTGATCTATCTCGCCTTCGTGGTGCTGCCCGCCTATGGCGTCGCGCATCTGCGGCTCTGGCGCTGGCTTGCGCTCGCCGCACCCATCGGCGTGCTCGCCTGGACGTTTCTCATCTTCATCATGGACGACACGGATGCCCTGCCAGCCATGGTGCATCTCGTCGTCCAGACCGGCCTTGCCGCCGTCTTTCTGGCGGTCATCCCCTACCGCCATGTTTCGGACGCGGAATCCGGCATCGATTGGCCTGCCAGCGGCATTCTTTTCGCCTTCGGGCTGGCCGGCATCGCCATCTCCAGCTCGGTCATCGCCGGAGATGCCCGCCCGGTCTTCGTCGCCGCGATGGCGCTCGTCCTGCTCGCGACGGGCATCCGCTTCTCGTCAGCGGCTCCCGCCACCGCCTGGGCAGCGTTGACCGTCGCCGGCGCCCTTCTCGTCTGGCCGATTGCGGCTGAGATCGGCGGTACGCCCGAAAACCTGTTCTATCAGAGCGGCGATGCCTTTGCGGTGCGCCCCCATGCCCTTCAGGCCTATCTGGCGCTCGCTCTCCTTCTGCCGGCGGCCATCGCGGGCGCCAGCTTGGTCCGGTCTGCGCGCTCGCCCCATCTCGGTGTATCCACCGCTGCCTGGTATGCGGGAACGGCCGTCATCGGCCCGCTGCTGGCGCTCATCGCGGCCTATTGGCGGGTGGCGGAGTTCGAGCGCAGCCTGCCCTTCGCCCTGGTCGCGGGCGGGCTTGCCCTCGCCTTCATCGCCGCCGCCGGCTGGCTGAACCGCCAGCCCTCCAGCCCGGAGAACCCGATCCGCCTGACCCTCGGCGCCACCGCCTCGGCGGCCCTCGCGGCGCTCGCGCTCGGCCTGACCTTCGCCCTCGACAAGGGCATGCTCACCGTCGCCTTTGCGCTCACGGCCCTCGGCACCGCCTGGGTCGCGGATCGGATCGCCATTCCGGCCCTGCGCTACGCGGTCGGCACCATCGGCGTGATCATCTTAGGCCGCCTGATCTGGGACCCGACCATCGTCGGCGGAGATCCTGGCCCGGTCCTGTTCAACTGGCTCCTCTGGGGCTACGGCGTTCCGGCCCTGGCCTTCCTCGCCGCCGGCCGCCTGCTCCAGCGCACGGGCCGCGACTGGACCGTGCGGCTGACGGAAAGTCTCGGCATCGCCTTTGCGGCCTTCCTGATCTTCTTCGAGATCCGCCACGCGCTCCGCGCCGGGGATCCGCTGGCCGCGACCACCGATCTTTTGGAGATCGGGCTTGTTGCGACAGAAAGCCTCGTCTTCGCACTCGTGCTCACGCGCCTCGACATCCGGCAATCCGATCCGGTCTATCGCTGGGGCTCGCTGATCTTCAAAGCCCTCTCCCTCGTCCTCTGCGCGGGTGGACTTCTTCTCGTCGTTAACCCCCTGCTGACCGAGGACGAGGTCTTAGGCGGTCCGCTCTTCAACGCCCTGATCCCCGCCTATCTACTGCCGGCTGTCCTGGCCGCCGCGCTCGCTCTCATCGAGCGGCGCGCCCGGCCGCGCCCCTACAGCCTGTCCTCGGCCGTTTTAAGCCTGCTCCTGTTCTCGGCCTATATCGGCCTTGCGATCAGGCGGATCGCGGCGGGCCCCCAGCTGGCGCTTTGGAAGGGATTCACCCAAGGGGAGCAATGGAGCTATTCACTGGCTCTGCTCCTCATCGGCATCCTGCTGCTCGGCCTGGGCCTCGTTTTCAACAACCGCTCCGCTCGCCTTGTCTCGGCGGTCTATCTGGTGCTGGCCGTCCTCAAAGTCTTCATCGTCGACCTCGCCAATCTGGAGGGCGTGATGCGGGCCCTGTCATTTATCGGGCTCGGGCTTGTTCTCATCAGCATCAGTCTCGTCTATCAGAGACTCCTCGCACGCCGACCAAGCGATGCCGCAATTCCATCGTGAGATGGCGCCAGGATGAATACGGATAACCGCATGACCGATACCGCTTCCATCAAGACCCTCCCCTTCGAGAAGGCCCTGGCCGAGCTGGAGGACATCGTCCGCCGCCTCGAGCGCGGCGATGTGCCCCTGGAGGATTCGATTGCGATCTATGAGCGCGGCGAGGCCCTGAAGAAGCATTGCGAGCAGCTCCTCAAGAAGGCCGAGGCCCGCATCGAAAAGATCACCATCGGCCCCGACGGAGCCGCCTCCGGCACGGCGCCGCTGGACGTGGCGGAATAGGCCGCGCATTCAACAAGGGCTGCACTTTCCAACGAGCAGCCCTGAATTCTTTGACATGGGGATTCGAGCACCCGTCGCCTTGCAGCCTTTGCCGGCCTGTGCAAACGTAATCACATTGGGATTGCGGGGGCAAAATGCCGGCGACAGAAGTAATAAGTGCGACGGAAACGCACGAAGTTGAAGAATCAGCCAAGACCGATGCTTTCTTCGCAGCGTTTGTCGGGCCCAATCACGAAGCCTACGGTCGTGCACTGGAGAAGATGCGGGCAAAGGATCCCACCCTGCGCAAACTCCCACTGACGTGGTGCTGGCCGGCCTTCCTCATCACCATTCCCTGGCTGCTTTATCGCAAACTCTATGGCTGGGCAGCCGGCCTAATCGGCGGAGGTATAATCCTTTCACTCGTTTTTCCAACGAGCTCGAATAGTGGGATGCTCGGACTCTACACAATGCTCGGCATGATGGGCAAAGCATTGTATGTCCAACACGCTCTTAAGCGCATCGAAAAACTGCGCATCCGCGCCACCAGCGAAGAGGAGCTTGAAATCTTGGTCAAGAAGGCCGGAGGCGTTTCCATCCCCGGCGCGGTCATTGGCACTCTTTTGTTCATCGGCTTCAACGTACTGGCCTTCATGAGCAGCGTCGCCGGGCGCGGCTGACAGCCGTGCCGGATTATCTGCTGCGCTCGGCCGCTCTTTTCAGCGCTATCTTTCCTGTCGTCTGGCTCGGCCTGCTGCTCGTCTATGCATCTCGAAGAAGGATGATGGCGGAGGCTGCAAATGTGGCCTTCATTGCTGGATTCTTATCGGCCCTAACGGTCCTGATATCTTTTCTCACCGCCTCATCGGTAGCAGAGGGCAATGTGATCGGTTTAAAAGGGGTGGTGGCTATCAGCTTCTTGCGCGCCGCCCTGCCCGAAGAGGCGGCCAAGCTCGCCGTTCTCCTCACGATCGTCTATCGGCATGAAGATATTCAAAGTCGTCTGGACTACATCCTGGCGGCCGGTTGGGTCAGTCTGGGCTTTGCTTGTCTTGAGAACATTTTCTATGTTTTCGGAGAGTTGAACGGCAAGGATAGCCGATGGCTGAGCATTGCCTTCGCTCGGGCTGTTACGGCCGTTCCAAGCCACACCATCACTGGTGTGTTGATGGGTTGCCTGCTCGCACGGAGCGTCGACGAGAAGGCCCACAAGATATGGTGGATTGTTGGCGCATTTTTCGCGCCCTTCCTCCTTCACGGTCTTTATGACGTCTGCGTCCTGCCGCTTCGAAAGGAGTTCGCCGGGTTTCTTACCTTGATAGATCGCTGGTATTTTGCCTTCGGCCTCGGTGCCGTCATGACTCTTGAGGCTTGGCTCACCGCCTTTCTGATACGTCAGGGCCAAGTTCGATGGCGCAAGGCAGCGCCGCTGCCAAGCAGCGGATCCCGCTGGATCGAGCACTCCTTCACAGTATTCGTTGTCCTCACCGTCCTCCTTTCTCTCGGTCTGGTCGTCTTCGGTATCTTCGCGACCTGGAAAGGGAACTTCGGATCCGGTCTTGCGGGTGCTGGCATAGCTTGGCTGGGCATAGTCTACGTGACCTGGCTTCTTCGCGGACCGGTCAAGGTTGGCCTTTCCGATTTGACCCCCTCGCCTCAAGTCCCTATTTCAAAGGATCTGACCTCCGGCTGAAGCTTGGCGAGTAAAACGTTGTCCACACCCCTTCTCGACACCATCAAGACTCCGGACGATCTGCGTCATTTGCCCGAAAACCAGCTCCGGCAGGTGGCGGATGAGCTGCGGACGGAGACGATCAGCGCCGTGTCCGTCACCGGCGGGCATCTCGGCGCGGGCCTGGGTGTGGTCGAGCTGACGGTGGCGCTGCATTACGTGTTCGACACGCCCCGCGACCGGCTGATCTGGGACGTGGGCCACCAGGCCTACCCCCATAAGATCTTGACAGGCCGCCGCGACCGGATCCGGACCCTGCGCCAGGCGGACGGGCTGTCGGGCTTCACCAAGCGTTCCGAGAGCGAATACGACCCCTTCGGCGCGGCCCATTCCTCCACCTCGATCTCGGCCGGTCTCGGCATGGCCGTGGCGCGGGACCTGGAGGGCAAGACGAATAACGTGATCGCCGTGATCGGCGACGGGGCCATGTCGGCCGGCATGGCCTATGAGGCCATGAACAATGCCGGTGCCATGCATTCGCGGCTCATCGTCATCCTCAACGACAACGACATGTCGATCGCGCCGCCCACCGGCGCCATGTCGTCCTATCTCGCCCGCCTCGTCTCGGGCGGCACCTATCGCGGCATCCGCGAGACGGCCAAGCAGCTGGCGAAGAAGCTGCCGAAATTCATCTACGAGAAGGCTCAGCGCGCCGAGGAATTCGCCCGCGGTTTCTGGACCGGCGGCACCATGTTCGAGGAGCTCGGCTTCTACTATGTCGGTCCGATCGACGGGCACAATCTCGACCACCTGCTGCCGATCCTGAAGAACGTGCGCGACACCGAGACTGGCCCGGTCCTCGTCCATGTGGTGACCAAGAAGGGCAAGGGCTATGCGCCCGCCGAGGCCGCCGCCGACAAGTATCACGGCGTCGTCACCTTCGACGTGGTGACGGGTGCGCAGACCAAGGCCAAGGCCAATGCCCCCTCCTACACCAAGGTGTTCGGCGAGAGCCTGATCAAGGAGGCCCACAAGGACGACAAGATCGTCGCCGTCACTGCCGCCATGCCGTCGGGCACCGGCATCGACATGTTCGGTAAGGAATTCCCCGTCCGTACCTTCGACGTGGGCATTGCCGAGCAGCACGCAGTGACCTTTGCCGCCGGCATGGCGACGGAGGGCTATAAGCCGTTCTGCGCCATCTATTCCACCTTCCTGCAGCGCGCCTACGATCAGGTCGTGCACGACGTGGCGATCCAGAACCTGCCGGTGCGCTTCGCCCTCGACCGGGCCGGCCTCGTCGGCGCGGACGGCGCGACCCATGCGGGCTCCTTCGATATCGCCTATCTCGGCTGCCTGCCGAACATAGTGGTCATGGCCGCCGCCGACGAGGCGGAGCTGGTCCATATGGTGGCGACCGCCGCAGCCTATGATTCAGGCCCCATCGCCTTCCGCTATCCGCGCGGTGAGGGTGTTGGTGTCGACATGCCCGAAAAGGGCATCCCGCTTGCCATCGGCAAGGGCCGGATCGTCAAGGAGGGCAGCCGCATCGCGATTCTGTCGCTCGGCACCCGCCTCTCCGAAGCCCTGAAGGCGGCGGAGGAACTGGAGGCGCGCGGTCTTTCCACCACAGTGGCCGATGCCCGCTTCGCCAAGCCCCTGGACGAGGAGCTGATCCTGCGGCTTGCCCGCGATCACGAGGTTCTCGTCACCGTCGAGGAAGGCTCGATTGGCGGCTTCGGCTCCTTCGTGCTGCAGCTTCTCGCCGACAAGGGTGCGCTCGACCGGGGCAGCCTGAAGGTGCGCTCGATGGTCCTGCCGGACATCTACCAGGACCAGGACAAGCCCGAGCGCATGTACGCCAAGGCTGGCCTCGACGCGGCCGGCATCGTGACCAAGGTGTTCGAGGCCCTCGGCAAGGAAGAGGCCCGGAAGGTCAGGGCTTAAAGGTTCACCACTGTCATTCCGGGGCCGCGCAGCGGAGCCCGGAATCCATAACCACCGCGGCCCAGGAAAGGGCGACCGGCGTCTCAATCTGCCTTGAAACGTTAGCGGTTATGGATTCCGGGCTCGGCCTTTGGCCGCCCCGGAATGACGGTCGGATTGCTGAGCTGAGACCCTAAACCGTCAGCGTTCCCGCCTTCGCCGCGGCATAGCGCTGGCCGATCTTGTTCCAGTCGAGGACGTTCCACCATGCCTTGAGATAGTCCGGCCGGCGGTTCTGGTATTTCAGGTAATAGGCATGCTCCCACACGTCGTTGCCCATCAGGACCCTCTGCCCTTCCATGAGGGGCGTATCCTGGTTGGGCTTCGCCACGAGGGCGAGCTTGCCGTCACGGGCAACCGTCACGAAGACCCAGCCGGAGCCGAATTGTCGCGTCCCTGCATTGTTGAAATCCTCCTGGAGCTTCTGGAATCCGCCGAGATCCCGGTCGATGGCTGCCTTCAGATCACCCGATGGCTCGCCGCCCGACCCGCCCATGATCTGCCAGAACATGGTGTGGTTGGCATGTCCCCCGCCATTGTTGCGGATCGCGGCCCGGATCGACTCAGGGACTTTGTTCAGGTTCGCCAGCATGTCCTGGAGCGGCATCTTGGCCGCCTCGGCATTCTGGCTCAGGGCCGCGTTGAGATTGTTGACATAGGCCGCATGGTGCCTGCCATGGTGGATCTCCATGGTCTGGGCGTCAATATGCGGCTCGTTCTTGGACGGCGCATAAGGCAAGGGATCGAGCTTGAAGGGGCCCGATGGGGCTTGCGCCCAGGCGCGGGGAATGGCAGCGCTGGCGGCGAACAGGGTCGCTCCTGTCAAAAGATGTCGACGGCTGATCATGGGATCTCCGTGGGCCTGTAGGGATTGTGAACGAAAGATGTTCTAGGGCGGGACTCAGGTTCCGGCCATGAAGGGATCGTGAACCGGATGGATTCGAGGCCTTAATGACCCGCAGGCGCGCCGATGTGGTTCTGGTCGAGCGGGGCTTCTTTGCAAGCCGCGCCCGGGCGCAGGAGGCGATTGCGGCCGGCCTCGTGACCGTGAATGGGGCCGTCATCCGCAAGGCGTCCGATGCGGTCCCTGAGGAAGCGGTCATCACGGCCGAGCAGCCGCATCCTTACGTGTCTCGCGGCGGCGTGAAGCTGGCGGCGGCGCTCGACGCCTTCCACATCGACCCGAAGAACAAGATATGCCTCGACATCGGCGCCTTCACGGAAGTGCTGGTGAAGCGCGGTGCGGCCCATGTCTACGCGGTGGACGTGGGACACGGCCAGTTGCACCCCACCATCGTCGGCAATGCACGGGTGACGAATTTCGAGGGCACGGATGCCCGTTCGCTGACGACAGGGCTCATCCCGCAAGCCGCCGATCTGCTGGTTTCGGATGTGAGCTTCATTTCGCTCAAACTCGTTCTGCCTCCTGCCATCGCCCTGCTGAAGCCCCGCGCAGAACTCGCCGTTCTGGTGAAGCCGCAATTCGAGGCCGGACGCGATTACGTGAAGAAGGGCATCGTTCGCGACGAGGCGGTGCATCGCGCCGTGTCCGAGGACATGACGGCTTTCGTCGCCTCGCTCGGCTTCACCATCATCGGGCTCGTCCCCTCGCCCATCGAGGGCGGCGACGGCAATCGTGAATTCTTGTTGGGAGCCCGTCGTGGTTGAACAGGTAACGATCAAGCGCCTCGGTGCGAAAGGTGACGGAATCGCGGATGGCGCCTCCGGCCCCGTTTTCGTGCCCAAGGTGCTGCCGGACGAGATTGTGACCATCGAGCGCGACGGATCGCATGCGCGCCTCATCAGCGTCGATGTTCCATCGCCCGAGCGCGAGACGCCGTTCTGCCCCTATTTCGACGCATGCGGCGGCTGCGCAACGCAGCACATGAAGCACGGTTTCTATCAGGCGTGGAAATACGGAGCGCTCGTCCATACCTTGAAGCAGGCACGGATCGAAGCGCCTGTCGAGCCGCTCATCGACGCCCATGGCGAGGGGCGCCGGCGCGTCACGCTGCACGTGCGCTTTCCCGACCGCGCCATGCATGTGGGCTTCATGGCGCCGCGCAGCCACCAGATCGTCGAGATTGCGTTCTGTCCCATTACGGAATCTGCTTTGAAGGAACGGGCACCGGCGATTGCGCGCGCGATCGGCGAGCATCTGAAAGGCCCGCGCAAGCCGCTCGACATCCAGATCACCGCGACGCAGACCGGCTTCGACGTGGATGTGCGCGGGCACGGACCGATGAAGGATGCGGACCGCCTGAGCCTCATCGACCTCGCCAGCGAACTCGATCTCTCGCGTCTGTCGGTCCATGGCGACGTGATCGTGGAGCGCCGGCCTCCCGCCATCGTCATGGGCCGTGCCTCGGTAGTTCCACCTCCGGGCTCGTTCCTTCAGGCGACGAGACTCGGCGAGGAGACGCTTGCCGGTTTCGTCGTTGAGGCCTGCACGCGTGCCAAGCGTGTCGCCGATCTTTTTGCCGGAACAGGCCCCTTCTCATTGCGGCTCGCGGAGAAAGCGGACGTGCACGCCGTCGAATTCGACAAGGGTTCGATGACAGCCCTCGACAAGGCCGCGCGCGCGACGCCGGGTCTGCGCCGCGTCACGACCGAAGCGCGCGACCTCTTCCGTCGACCGCTGCTGACGCCTGAGCTCAACGCCTTCGACGCCGTCGTGCTCGATCCACCCCGCGCGGGTGCCGAAGCCCAGGTGAAGCAGCTTGCCGTGTCGAAAGTTCCGCTCGTCGTCAGCGTCTCCTGCGACGCCGCCACCTTCGCCCGCGATGCCGCGATTTTGATGGCGAGCGGCTATCGCCTGGAACGCGTCATCCCGGTCGATCAGTTCAAGCACTCACCGCATCTGGAAGTCGTCGGGATCTTGAAGCGGGACGCGGTGAAGAAGCGGCGGTAATCCAAACCGTCATCCCGGGCGAAGCGGAGCGGAGATCCGGGATCGTCAGCAGGATGAGGCGCCCGAACCTCCACTGTCATCCCCGCGAAGGCGGGGATCCATAACCGCTGGCGGTGCCAGCTGAACTTCTGTCGTGGCTATGGATCCCGGGCTCCGCTGCGCGGCCCCGGGATGACGGTGCTGGACTGGTCCTGCGATCCCGGATCGTCGCTATACTCCGTTCGGGATGACCGTGCTGGAAAAGCCTAAAACAAGCTCCCCTGCCCATCCTCGTCGCTGGAGAGCGGCTTCTTCGCTTTCTTCTTCTCCTTCACCGGCGCAGGCTCCGGCTGGCTCAGCGGCTCCAACAGACCCGGATCGTCATTCTCGACTTTGTTCACGCGGTTCGAGACTGGAACCATATCGAGCCACTCGTCGGGACAGGGGCGCACGAGGCGCATCACGTCGGCGCGCTCGTCGCGCACATCAAGCCATGCTGCGATGTCGTCCGGTGAGAGGATCACCGGCATGCGATCGTGCACAGCGGAAAGCGTGCCATTGGCATCGGTCGTCACGATGGCGGCCGTATCGATCTCGCCGCCGTCAGGACTGCTATAGGTTTCCCACAGGCCTGCCATCGGCATGGGTTTGCGGTCGCGCGGGCGGATCAGGAATGGCGTCTTCTCCCGTCCATGGCGCTGCCATTCATAGAAGCCATCGGCGAGGAAAATGCAGCGCCGGCGCTTCAACGCCGCCTTGAAGGTCGGCTTCGTCTGCAGTGTTTCGCCGCGGGCGTTGATGACGAGAGGAAAATCCTTCGGATCCTTCACCCAGGACGGCAGGAAGCCCCAGCGCACCAGCATGAAATGCCGCTCGCCCCGATCCTCCAGCACGATCGGCACGGGTTGCGTAGGAGCCACGTTGTAGCGCGGAGGAAAGTTCGGCTGCTCGGGATAGCCATAGAAATCCCGATAGATCTCGGGGTCGAGAGAGATGGCGAAACGTCCGCACATGGATTTCTCCTCGGTTCTTAGGCTATCCCACTGCCATTCCGAGCTCCGCTACGCGGCCCCGGCATGACAGTGCTGTACATCAGAGCCACCGCTTCCAGCGGAAGAACAGATAGGGCAGCACGGCGGCGAGCACCATCAGGGCGATCGCCCAAAGATAGCCGAACTCCCATTCGAGTTCCGGCATGATCTTGAAGTTCATGCCGTAGAGCGACGAGACCAGGGTCGGCGGCAGGAAGATCACCGACATGACCGAGAAGATCTTGATGATGTCGTTCTGTTCCATGGTGACGAAGCCGAGCGTTGCGTCGAGCAGAAACTGAACCTTGCTGGAGAGAAAGTTCGCATGCTCCTCGATGGATTGCACGTCGCGAAGCGCCGTGCGCCATTCGGACTGATAGCCCGCCGTCTTCTGCGGCCGCGGCATGCTGGCGGACAGGAACAGCAACATGCGCTCCACCGATACCATGCTCTCGCGCACGTTTGAGATGATGTCGCCCTTGCGACCGATGGATCTCAGGGCAACGCGGTAGGAGGCAGCGCGGCGCGCACCTTGCTTTTCGTTCTCGAAAATCGCCTGCGATAGTCGTTCGATGCGCGTCCCGACAGCCCCCAGGATCTCGGCGGCACGGTCGATGATGGTCTCCAACAATCCATCGAGCACCGCCTCCGGTCTGTGCCGACAGCCGCCTGGCTTCACCGCGCGGGCCATGAACATGTTGAAGGAGCGCGGCTCGCCATAGCGCACGGTCACGAGTGCCTTCTCCGTCAGGATGAAGGAGACATCGATGAGTTTCGGATTCTCGGTATCGGAGCTGCATAGAACGCGAGCCGTCATGTAGCGCGCGTTGTTCTCGTTGTAGAGAATTTCAGAGGGCTCGATATCCGCCATCTCCTCCTTGGTCGGGATCTCGATGTTGAGATAGGTCTCGACGAGTCTGTCCTCTTCCTTCGTCGGCTCGATCAGGTCGATCCACAGGGCATCATGAGGGATCGGCTCGCCCGGCGGGAGAACATGGCGGTCGAGGGACTCGCCTATCGGTCCGATCACCTGTGTCGGCTTGTGGATCACAATCATAAGCGCTCTCGCCCCTCAAGAATCTTGGCTTGGACCAGGTAACCCTTGTCATTCCCGGCCGGAGCGTAGCGGAGGGGAAGGGGATCCACAATCGGGCCCAGCGCCTTGGTGGATCCCCTTCCCTTGCCTAGGGCTCGCCGGGGGTGACAATGGACAGACCCATTTAACGCAAGGATGACAGGGGCGGTGTGTCATCCGGCACGAAGAAGTCGGGTGCGAGGGGCTTCGTCGGATCGACTCGGTATTTCTCGAAATCGGTCACACCTTCGCCGTGCAGGAACACATCGTCGATGAGGAATTGGCCCGAGAAGCTCTTCGAGGGTTTCTGGAAGATCGCGTAAGCCGCATCGGCCAGGATCTCGGGGGTGCGACTCGCTTGCACAAGCTCGTCGCCGCCGAGCAGGTTCCTGATCGCGCTTGTGGCAATCGTCGTGCGTGGCCAGAGCGCGTTGACGGCGATCCCCCTGCCCCGCAATTCCCCTGCAAGACCCAGGGCGCAGATGCTCATGCCGTATTTGGCCAGCGAATAGGCCAGATGCGGCGCGAACCATTTCTCGCTCATGTCGAGTGGCGGAGAGAGCATGAGAATGTGCGGATTCTTCGCCTTCTCCAGATGCGGAATGGCGTATTTCGAGACCATGTAGGTGCCGCGCGCATTGATCTGGTGCATCAAATCGAAGCGCTTCATGTCGGTCTGCGGCGTCGGGGTAAGGCTGACGGCACTCGCGTTGTTGACCACGATGTCGAGGCCACCGAATGTCTCGACCGTTTTCTCGATCGCACCCTTCACCGCCTCCTCGTCGCGCACATCGACCACGAGCGGCAGTGCCCTGCCGCCCACCGCCTCGATTTCTTCCGCCGCCGTATAGATCGTGCCGGGAAGCTTCGGGTGCGGGTCGGTGGTCTTGGCCGCGATGACCACGTTCGCACCGTCCCTCGCGGCGCGAAGTCCGATGGCAAGACCGATGCCGCGCGAGGCGCCGGTGATGAAGAGAGTTTTACCTTCGAGACTCATGTTGTCAGCTCGCCAGCGCCAGGGTTGCATCCTGCAGGAAACCTGCCCCGCCCATCACCGTATCTTCCAGTCCCTTGGCACCGACGGCGATGTTCTCGGCAAAGAAGCGGCAGAGCGCGATGCGGCCGGCATGGGCGGGATCCGCGTCGCCAGCCGCCGCTTGGGCATTCGCAGCGAGCGCCATTTCGGCCAGCGCCGCGCCACCCTGCGCCAGCGCGAAGAGCCTCAAGTATGGCGTTGCACCGGCCAGCGCCTCGCCCTGTGCATTGGACGAGACGGCCTTCAGGAGATAGCCCGTCGCGCGGTCGAGACTCTCGATGGTATCGCGCAAGCGCGGCGCGGTGGCGCCGAAGGCCGGTGTATTCTCCTTCAGGAGCCGCGCCACGGTCGCGCGCATGGAAGCGATCTGCGCCCGCACCGTCTCGCCGCCGGAGAGCGGCAGCTTGCGCGTGACGAGATCGATCGCCTGGATGCCGTTCGTGCCCTCGTAGATCGGCGCGATGCGCGCATCGCGGAAATGCTGCGCGGCGCCGGTCTCCTCGACGAAGCCCATGCCGCCATGGACCTGCACACCGAGCGAGGCTACCTCCATGCCGATATCGGTCGAGAAGGCTTTTGCGACCGGCGTGAGCAGGGAGGCGCGCTCATTGGCCTTTTTCCGACGCGTGGGATCCTCTTCGAGATGCGCGCGATCGATGGCCTCTGCCGTCAAATAGCAGATCGCACGCGCGGCTGCGGTCAGCGCCTTCATGGTGAGCAGGTTTCGCTGCACGTCCGGATGCACGACGATGGGGCTCATGCCCTCCGTCGCACCGATGGCGCGGCCCTGCTTGCGCTCTTTGGCGTAAGCAAGCGCCTGCTGGTAGGCGCGCTCGGCAATGGCTACGCCCTGCAGACCGACAGCGAGGCGTGCGTTGTTCATCATCGTGAACATGCAGGCGAGACCGCGATTTTCCTCACCCACGAGCCAGCCGATGGCGCCGCCGTGATCGCCGAAGATCATGGTGCAGGTGGGCGAGGCATGGATGCCGAGTTTGTGTTCTATGGAATGGCAACGCACGTCGTTGCGCGTGCCATCGGGCAGAAACTTCGGCACCAGGAAGAGCGAGATGCCGCGCGTGCCGGCCGGCGCGTCCGGCAGGCGCGCGAGTACGAGGTGAACGATGTTGTCGGTCAGATCGTGCTCGCCATAAGTGATGAAAATCTTCTGGCCCGTGATGCGATAGGTGCCGTCGCCCGAGGGTTCGGCACGCGAGCGGATCGCCGCAAGATCGGAGCCCGCCTGCGGCTCCGTCAGATTCATCGTCGCCGTCCACTCGCCGGAAACGAGCTTTTCGAGATAGCGACTCTTGAGATCCTCCGAGCCATGCTGAACGAGCGCCTCGATGGCGCCCATGGTCAGCACGGGACCGATGCCGAAGGCCATGGAGGCGGAATTCCACATCTCGACACAGGCCGAATTGAGCAGGGTCGGCAAGCCCTGCCCGCCAAAATCCACCGGTCCCGGCAGCGCGTTCCATCCGGCCTCGGTCCAGGCCTTGTAGGCCTGCTTCCAGCCGGGGGCAGTGGTTACTGCACCGTCCTTGAGGGTCGCGCCGCACTTGTCGCCCTCCCGATTGAGAGGCGCGATCACATCGTTGGCGAAACGGCCCGCCTCCTCCAGAATCGTCCGGCTCAGATCGGCGGAGAGATCGCCATAGACCCCGTCGGCCACGGCCCTGTCGAGGCCTGCCACGTGCCGCATGGTAAAGACGATGTCCGGGACAGGCGCGCGGTAGGTCATCAAGGTTTCCTCTCAAAGGTAAGGCTTTTCATATTGACGCGTGTTCTCGCGCCGTTAAACCCGCCCGGCAAGGGCAAAGACAGACAGGCAAATGCCTTACAGGCAGAGGATAGTTTAGACGTGAACGATCACGGGTCAATGCGCCAAACGGAGCGTCTGGCAGCCGATGCGGCGGGTCTTGCTCAGGCGGCGACCATCCTGCGACGCGGCGGCCTCGTGGCCTTCCCGACGGAGACGGTCTACGGGCTGGGCGCCGATGCGACCGATGCGGAAGCCGTGGCCCGGATCTACGCCGCCAAGGAGCGCCCGAGCTTCAACCCGCTGATCTCTCATCTGGACAGCTTCGAGTCCGCCAAGAGGGAGGGCGCATTCGACGAGACGGCCACGCGTCTGGCGGAGGCCTTCTGGCCCGGTCCGCTGACTCTCGTGGTACCGGTCGCTCCCACCTGCACCATCTCCGATCTCGCCCGTGCGGGCCTCGACAGCGTCGGCCTGCGAGTTCCCGCCCATCCCCTCGCCCATGCCCTTCTGGAGGCGACTGGGCGCCCCGTCGCTGCGCCCTCGGCCAACCGCTCGGGCCGCGTCAGCCCGACCGATGCGGATCATGTGCTGGGGGATCTCGATGGGCGCATCGAGGCGGTGCTCGATGGCGGTATGGCACGGGTCGGCGTCGAATCGACCATCGTTTCGTGCCTCGGCGGCACCCCGCGCCTGCTCCGGCCGGGCGGCGTGCCGCGTGAGGCCATCGAGGCGTTGATCGGCGAAAAGCTCGAGGTGGGTGTAGAGGCAGGGGCCAATCCGCTCGCGCCAGGCATGCTGGCGTCCCATTACGCTCCGCGGGCGCAGGTGCGTTTGAACGCGACGCACATCCAGCCGGGCGAGGCTGCGCTGCTCTTCGGCGGCGAGTCCGTTCCGGGAGCGGACACGGCGCACGCCGCCCTGAACCTCAGCAAAAACGGCGACCTCGTGGAGGCCGCCGCTCATCTGTTTTCCTATCTCAGGCAGCTCGACGCCTCGGGCGCTGCCACCATCGCGGTCGGCCCCATTCCGGAGACCGGCCTGGGCGAGGCCATCAACGACCGCCTGAAGCGCGCCGCAGCGGAGCGGTGATCCGCTCCGAGGGAATCATCGAACCGCAACGCGTCATCACCGGCCTTGTGCCGGTGATCCCGATTGGTTGACGCGCCGTGCCTCACAGCTCGAGATGGCCGGGACTGATCCCCGGATCAAGTCCGGGGACGGCCATGACGTGAGAGTTTGTTACTTCGCGGCGAGCTTGGCCGCGATCTGGGCCACGTGCTTGCCCTGGAAGCGGGCGCCGTCGAGATCGATCTCGCTCGGCTGGCGCGAGCCGTCGCCGGCGGCGATGGTCGAGGCGCCGTAGGGCGAGCCACCGCGGATCTGGTCCACGCCCATCTGACCCTGGAACGAGTAAGGCAGGCCGACGACCACCATGCCATGGTGCAGCAGCACCGGCAGCGTGGTGAGGATGGTGGCTTCCTGGCCGCCGTGCTGGGTGGCGGTGGAGGTGAAGACCGAGCCGACCTTGCCGATGAGCTTGCCCTGCGCCCACAGACCGCCGGTCTGGTCGAGGAAGTTCTTCATCTGCGCCGTCATGGTGCCGTAGCGGGTCGGCGTGCCGAAAATGATGGCGTCGTATTCGGGCAGCTCCTCGACAGTGGCGATGGGCGCCTTCTGGTCGGTCTTGTAATGGGCAGCCTGCGCGATCTCGGCCGGCACGAGCTCCGGCACGCGCTTCACCACGACCTCGGCCCCGGCCTCGCGGGCACCTTCGGCGGCGGCATAGGCCATCTGCTCGATGTGCCCCCAGGACGAATAATACAGAACCAGAACCTTGGTCATGTGATCTCCAGTGCGTTGGAATGCAGAACGACCCGTCTCCGACTCCCGTTGCGTGGACCGGAAGAGCATCGCCTGCCGTTGTTTGACGCCGTGGAAGATAACCTTTCCTCGCTGCAAAACCAGTGTTAGATATGCAGGGTCTCTCTTGCGTGAATGCATAAAGATGGCCAAGCAGCAGCATCTCGACTGGGACGATTTCAGGCTCGTGAAGATCATCGCCGAGGCCAGCGGCCTTGCCGGCGCGGCTGAAAAGCTTGGGGTGAACCACTCGACAGTCTTTCGCAGACTAGGCCAGATGGAGGACAATCTCGGGGTCAAGCTCTTCGAGCGTCACCGAACCGGCTATGTCCTCACGCCCGCCGGGGAAGAGATGTCGGCACTCGCCGAGCAGATGGACGAGAATGTCACCGCCTTCACGCGCAAACTCGCAGGCCAAGCCGTGGCCCCGACCGGAGAGCTGCGGGTCACGACCAATGACACGCTGCTTGTCCACCTTCTGACCCCGATCTTCGCCCGCTTCATCACGGCCTGTCCCGAGATGCGGCTCGATGTGGTGCTCGCCAACCAGGCGCTGAACCTGTCGAAGCGCGACGCGGACGTGGCGATCCGCGCCACCGACGATCCGCCGGAGACCCTTGTCGGACGCCGCGTGGCGACGATTGCCTGGGCTATCTATGGCCGGGTGGCGGATTTTCCCGATGTCAGAGGCCCGGACGATGTCAGCCTCGCCGATCTGTTCGACCGTCACTGGGTCGCGCTCGGCGACAATCTGGCGACGATGAAGGTCGCTCGCTTCGTGCGCGAGCACGTGACGCCGGAGAACATCGTCTACAAGGTCAACACGGTGCTCGGCCTCTCCGAAGCGGTCCAGGCCGGAACCGGCATCGGCCCCCTGCCCTGTTTCATCGCGGATTCGAATCCCGATCTCGTCCGTCTGTCGGACATCAATGGCGATTTCTCTGCGGGCCTGTGGCTGCTGACCCATCCGGACCTGCGCCAATCCGCGCGTGTGCGCGCCTTCATGGATTTCATGGCCACCGAGATCGCCAAGCAGAAGAAATGGATCGAGGGCGCCGGGAGAAAAGTTCCGAGCCCTGCTCCGGCGGCTTAGTTTTTGATCAGGAAACTCTCCACGTCATCACCGGCCTCGTGCCGGTGATTCCGATTTGAGAGGCACAGTGCTCTTCGAATTGGGATGGCCGGGACAAGCCCGGCCATGGCGTGAAGAGTTGTCAGTGCGCGATCTCCACCACCACGCGCCCCTTGATCTTGCCCTCGACGATCTTCTTGCCGGCCTCCAAGACCTGATCGAGAGGGATCGTCGAGGTCATGGCGGCGAGCTTGTCGTGGTCGAGTTCGTGGGCGATCCGGTTCCAGGCTTCGATCCGCAATGCCTTGGGAGCCATCACGGAATCGACGCCGAGCAGCGCCACGTTGCGCAGGATGAAGGGTGCGACCGTCGTCGGCAGATCCATCCCGCCTGCAAGCCCGCAGGCGGCAATCGCGCCGCCGTATTTCGTCATGGACAGCACGTTGGCCAGCGTCGTGGAGCCGACCGTATCGACACCTACCGCCCAGCGCTCCTTGGCAAGTGGCCGTGCCGGGCCGGTGAGTTCGCTGCGGTCGAGGATCTCGGCGGCTCCGAGGCCTTTCAGGTAATCGACTTCCTCGGGCCGTCCGGTCGAGGCGATCACATGCCAGCCGGCCTTGGCGAGCAGCGCCACGGCCACCGAGCCGACGCCGCCGACCGCACCTGTGACGATGGCGGGGCCACGATCCGGGCGTAGGCCATGACGCTCCAGCGCCTTCAGACAGAGCATCGCCGTATAGCCCGCCGTGCCGATGGCCATGGCCTGAAGCGGCGACAGGCCTTGCGGCAGCGGGATCAGCCAGTCGCCCTTCACCCGCACCTTCTCCGCATAGGCTCCGAGATGGGTCTCGCCCAAGCCCCAGCCATTGAGCACCACCGCATCGCCGGGCTTGAAATCGGGATTCAAGGAGGCTTCCACGGTGCCGACGAGATCGACGCCGGGAATCATCGGAAAGCGGCGCACCACCGGCGCCTTGCCGGTGATCGCGAGACCATCCTTGTAGTTCAGCGTCGAATGCGACACGCGTACAGTGACGTCGCCGTCCATGAGATCCGCCTCATTGAACGCGCGAATCTCGACATTCTGACCTGCTTCACTCTTGTCGATGACGACAGCTTTGAACGTGCTCATGCCGATTCCTCCCCGCACCCATTTGTGGTGCGGCAGAGGATCAGAGCAAGCAGGAAGGCCTTAGCCCTTCGCAGCAGAACAAAACTTACTCGGCAGGCTGCAGCCCCGGCTCGCGCTGCACCGGCCGCTCCTTGATCGGCAGATTGATCAGGGCGGAGGCGAGGCCCAGTACGACGGAGAGCCACCAGACCGCGCTGTAATTGCCGTTGATCTCGTAGAGCAGACCACCGAGCCACACGCCGAGGAAGCCGCCGACCTGATGCGAGAAGAAGGCGAAGCCGTAGAGCATGGCCATGTAGCGGGTGCCGAACATCAGCATCACGAGGGAGGATGTGGGCGGCACGGTGGAGAGCCACAGAAGGCCGATGGAGATGCCGAACAGGATCGAAGTCACGGGCGTCGCCGGGACCAGGATGAAGGCGGCAATCGCCACCGAGCGACCGAGATAGATCCAGGCGAGCAGCCAGCGCTTCGACATGCGGGTGGAGAGCCAGCCCGAACCCAGCGACCCGACCGCATTGGCAAGGCCAATGACCGCGAGGGTCCATCCGCCGACGGCGGCCGAGAGCCCCGCATCCTTGAGATAGGCCGGAAGGTGCACGGTGATGAAAGCGAGCTGGAAGCCGCAGGTGAAGAAGCCAAGCACGAGCAGCACATAGGAGCGGTGCTGGAACGCCTCGGTCAGGGCCTGACGAATCGATTGACTCGGCACGGACGCTCCGGCCTGGGCGGCGTCGGTCGGCCGTGTGGCAAGCGCGAGAGCAAGCGGCATGACGAGGAGCACGCTCGCGGCGAAGACCAGCAGGGCCTGATGCCAGCCGAAGGAATCGATCAGCACGTTGCCGATGGGCGGGAACAAGAACTGACCGAAGGAGCCTGCCGCCGTGCCGGCGCCGAAGGCCATGGGGCGCCACTTCTCCGGCAGCAGCTTGCCGAAGGCGCCGAGCACCAGATTGAACGAGCAGCCGGAGAGACCGAAGCCGATGAGCACACCGGCGCCGATATGCAGCATCCCGGGCGTGGTCGCATAGGCCATCACGACGAGGCCGAGGGCATAGAGCAGCGCGCCGGTGCAGAGCACCCGGAAGGCCCCGAACCGATCCGCCACGGCGCCCGCGAAAGGCTGGCCCAAGCCCCAGAGCAGGTTCTGAATCGCGATGGCAAAGCCGAAGGTATCCCGCCCCCAGCCATATTCCGTGATCATGGGCAGCTGGAACAGCCCGGAGGACGCTCGCGGCCCGAAGGTGATCAGGGCGATCAGGCAGCCGCAGACGACAATGAGTTCCGGCGAAACACGGGATCGAGCGGGAGAAGTAGACATGCTCAAGGGCCCTCAAGGGGAAACAAGGGCGCGCAGACTAACCTAAGTCCACCATCAGCAACATTGAAAGTTTGTAGCCTTTGGTATGACGCTTTGTGATGGGTGCGGGTGCTCTCGCACCATCGTTTCTCTTACAAGGATTGCTTGTCGCTAGATCACGAAGAAGTCGTTCGAGGTTATCTTGAGGTTCTTCGGCAGCATGGCGATTTTCACCTGCGCGGCTGCGCCACTGCCGTCCGGATCGTAAGAGAGCACGCCCTTCTTGCTGTCGTAGACGATCCGATCCTCTCGGTCCTGCGCCTTCGACGCTTGAACGAACATGTCGGCCTTGAAGGTCTTCCGCCCGGACGAGCCGTCGGAGCCCAGTTCAGTAAAGATATTGTTCTCGAGCCGGATCGAATCGTCAGTCGAGTTGAAGTCGTAGATCCGGTCGACATTCGTACGCTTGCCGATCGTGGAGTCGAAGACGAAGATATCCCGCCCCGCGCCGCCATAGAGCTTGTCGTTGCCTGCACCTCCGCGAAGGATGTCATTGCCGGCATGTCCGAGGAGCCTGTCGGCGCCGCCATCGCCGCTCAGCACATTCGCGGCGGAATTGCCCTGAAGCTTGTCGGCACGGCGTCCGCCGATGGCATTCTCGATCACAACGCCGTTCGCAATCGTATAGCCGCCGGCAACGCCTTTCTCCCGCGAGATGAAGCCGCCCGCATGAGGATCGTCCGACCGCAGGGTCGCGGCACGAAGATCGATAGTGACCCCAGCGGACGCCCACACTGCGGTGATCGTATCCTGCCCGCCCGCATCCCAGAGGCAAGACCATCCTCGTAGGTCGACGTTCAGGTTCCAAGTCGGCAACGTATAGACATCGCTCCCCTGGCCCGTTTTCAAGTTCTTTCCATAGAGCGCCTGCAACGCGGCGATATCGAAGGCTCCCAGTCCGGCCTGATTGCCATAGATCAGGTCGTATCCTGCCTCATCCCATCCGGTGTTGTAGGACATGATCGTCCAGATACCCTGGTTCAAACCGTATGCCCCGGTTGAAAAGGGATCCTCGACACCCGGAAAAGTCGTTGCGTCCTCACGTGCCCCACCATCGTGCGGATGGGCCAGGCCCACGCCATGGCCCAACTCGTGCAGTATGGTGTAGAGACCGTCGCCGCCAAAATACAGGCTGCCCCACGAGGGAGTTTCAGGGTTGAAGTATCCC
Source organism: Microvirga sp. VF16 (assembly GCF_016864375.1). GTDB lineage: Bacteria > Pseudomonadota > Alphaproteobacteria > Rhizobiales > Beijerinckiaceae > Microvirga. The sequence continues at coordinate 4,185,500 of NZ_CP069354.1, forward strand.
CAGATCTGGTCGTTGAACGGGACTTCGTGGATGCCGAGGACGTTATTGTCCAAAGTGCTCTTCCACCAGACCATATCCGCCTCCACGGCGGACCTGGCGCGCTCGAATTTCAGCCCGCAGACGCTCTCGTAAACCCGGGTCGCATAATCGAAGACGTACTTCTCCAGGTCGCTCCAATTCTGAACTGATGCGCCTCTCGTCAGAATTTCGCTGGGGCCGTGAACGGCGCCGGCGACAGCAAAATCCTCGCTTTGGCCGAACCAGACTTTGATCGGCCTGCCCGCGACATCCCAGGCCATGCCTCCCCAAACGAGGGAATCCACAAAGCCATTGCCATAGCCGGAGCCCGGAACTGAACCTCGGATACTCGCCACAATCCCCTCACCCAACACGCCGCGCCAAGATGTTGCCGTACTATATTACACGCTTCAAGTATCTCAGCGCACATGCAGACATTGAAACGAGGTCCTCACAGTATCCAAGATAATCCCACTACCAACGCATCGTGCGGAATCAAAGAACCGCACCAAACGATGCGCCAATCAAGGGATTGAGCATTGGACATGGAGGCGCAAGGCATCTTCCTCGACGATTCACCGTCGATAGATAGCCGCTAATCCTCGCGGAAAGCGCGATTGAAGCTGTCCATCACGGGGCGCAGCATGTAGCCGGCTGCCGTGAACTTGCCGGTCTTGATCAGGACCTCGACCGGCATGCCCGCCATCACCTCGATCCCCGGCAGCGAAGACAGCGAATCCTCGCTCAGCCGGATGCGCGCAGTGTAATAGGTACGCTCGGTGGTCTTGTCTGTCAGGCGATCGGCCGAGACATAGGTGAGCGTACCCTCAACCGGCGGGACACGGCGGTGCTTATAGGGCATGAGCCGCACCTGGGCCGGCAGCCCGGGATGGACGACATCGATATCATCCGGCCTCACCTGGGCGGTCACGATGAGGCGGTCGTGCTTCGGCACGAGATCGAGCAGCGGCTGGCCTTCCGCCACCACACCGCCCGGCGTCCGGATCCTGAGATCGGTCACGACACCGTCTTCGGGCGCACGCACCTGCGTGCGGGCAAGGACATCGTCAGCGGCCTCCGAGCGTTCATGGAGCTGGAAGACGAGCGCCTGGACCTCGCGGAGGCTCTGGGCGATCTCCGCCTCCCGATCGCTGCGCAGCTTGAGGATCTGAGCATTGACCTCGCCGACGCCCTGCTCGGCCCGGGCCATCTCCTCCCTTGCCTGACCTCTCCTTCCTTCAATCTCGGCCTGTTCTCGCTCAAGAGCCAACTTGCGCGGCTGGGCAATGACGCCTCTGGCGACGAGCGGTGCAATGGATTCCATCTCCCTCCTGATGATCTCGGCCCGTTTATCGGCAGCATCGACCTGATAGCGCAGGCCGAACATCTGGCGTGAGATCTGCTGCTGCCGCTGCACCAGTACGACGAATTGCGATTGGTACAGTTGCCGGCGGCTGTTGAAGATGCGCTGCTGGCCGGACAGCATCTCGGCGAGAGCAGCGTCTTCTTGCGCCGCTTGGCGCAACCGGAGCGGGAACAGGACCGTATCATGCCCATCACGTTCAGCCAGCAACCGCGCCTCGCGGGCCTGCGCCTCGCGGAGCTGACCCTGAAGCGCCTGCGCGGTCGCCCGGGCTCTTGTGTCGTCGAGCTGAATCAGCGGCTGGCCGATCGTCACGGCATCGCCATCCTTCACCAGGATCTTGGCAACGATTCCGCCTTCCAGATGCTGCACCGTCTTGCGGCTGGTCTCGGCCTCGACCGAGCCTACCGCGATGGCAGCGCTTTCCAGCGGCGCCGTGACCGACCAAATTCCAAAGCCTCCGATGAATACGACCACAAGCCCAAAGGCGATTGCCATCAGCCAGCGGATCCGCTGGAACGGCGTCGGCGGCGGTGGGGGCAGGACATCGGAAAGGTCGATGACGGGAGATGTCCTGGCCATCACGCAGCTCCCTTATCGGCCTGCTGGCCCGATGCAGTGATCATCGGCCCCTCGTTGACCTTTGGCATGCGCGTGTCCGGCTTCGCCTTCGCCTGCACGACCCTGATCGCCGTGCGGCCCTGTGCGATCCTCTCGGCGATTTCGCGGCGCTCGCCATAGGCATTGACCATGCCGTTGTCGAGCACGAGCACGCTGTCGGCGACGGACAGGATGCCGAGGCGTTGAGCGATGACGATGATCGTCGCACCACGGGATTTCATCTCGTCGATGGCTCGACGCAATGCTTCCTCGCCTTCGGGATCGAGGCTGGCATTCGGCTCGTCGAGAACGATCAGGCGCGGATCGCCGAAGAACGCGCGCGCGAGCCCGAGCTTCTGGCGCTGACCGCCGGAGAGCCGCGTCCCTCCCTCACCGATATTGGTATCGTATCCCCTGGGCAGCCGCATGACGATATCGTGGAGATCCACGAGCCGGGCGGCCGCGATCACATCCGCGGAACTCGCCTCGGACAGACGGGAGATATTCTCCGCGACGGTGCCGGCGAAGAGCTCGACGTCCTGCGGCAGGTAGCCGAAGTAACGGTGACCGCCGGAGGCCATCCACACGCCGACATCGGCCCCGTCGAGACGCACATGCCCCGTGGTCGGCGGCACCGTTCCGGCAATCAGGCGGCCGAGTGTCGATTTTCCGGCACCCGAGGGACCGACGACGCCGAGCACCTTGCCGGCGCAGACCATCATCGAGAGCCGGCGCACGATGGGCTCGGTCGATCCGGGCGGGACATAGGTGAGCTGCTCGACTTCGAGAAGACCGCTGGGCGGGGGCAGCTCCATGCCTTTCACCGGCGGCGGAGCGGCCTGCATGATGCGCCGGATGCGGTCATAGGCGAGCCGCACATTGGTGACGGCCTTCCAGGTGCCGATCGCGCCCTCGACGGGGCCGAGCGAGCGACCAAGCAGGATCGAAGCGGCGAAAATCGCAGCCGGGCTGACATCGTGCCGGATCACGAGGAACGAGGCTGCCGCCATCACCAGAACCTGGGCGAGGAAACGGACGAAGCGGGCCAGCGCCTGGATTGCTGAGGCGCGCGCTCCAGCCGTCAACTGCGCTTCCTTGGCATGCGCCTGTTCGTCGGACAGGATGCGCGCCACGCCGGGCAGCATGCCCATGGCGGTGATCGCCTCCACATTGCGCATCAGCGACTCGAAACGGTGCTGGCTCTCGGACGAAGCCGCAGCGGCGCGCGCGAAGGGAGCCCGCGTCACGGTCTCGTTGATCCAGGCGAAGCCGAACAGGATGAGCGAGGCCACGATGCCGATGGCGCCCAGCAACGGATGCACCAGGGTCATGGCGAGCAGGAAGATGGGCGTCCACGGCAGATCGAAGAGAGCCGTGCAGGCAGAGCCGCCAAAGAACTGGTGCAGGGTGCCGAGATCGCGCCATGCCTGTGCCGCTCCGGCAGGATCGGCTCGCAAAGCCGCCTGCACCGCGGCAGTCAGCACAGGAGCCTGCAGGCGCTCTTCGAGCCAGGCTCCGACGCGGGCAAGCATCTCGCGCCGCAGGGCCTCGATGACCGCGTGGAGCGCGAGCGCGAAGATGACGATGAGGGTCAGCATGAAGAGCGTGTCGAGGCTCTGGCTCGACAGCACATGATCGTAGACCTGCAGCAGGTAGAGCGGCATGGTCAGGGCGAGCAGATTGACGAAGAAGCTCAAGCCCGCGACGAGGGCCAGCGAGTAACGACAAAGCCGGAAGGCATGCTCCACCTCAGTCTGGTGGCGGACCTTCATCCAGTTCATGGCCATACGCGGTCTCCAGGCACGTCAGTCGGGATCGGGCCGGCGCTCGCACGACAGGAGCAGGTTTATGCGAGCGCCGATCCGGGGCCGCGGTGGTGCCGCGGTCCCGGATTGCCTGTTCCGAGTTCAGACTCCGAAGCTGAAGTCGAAGTCGCCGAACTCGAAGGTGAGCGACAGGTTGGCATCCTGTGCGGCCTCCATGAGTTGGTCGACATCGACCGTTACCGCCTGGTCCTGCGTGGACGTGGCGTCGGAGTCGTTGTGCTGGTCAAAGGCGAAGTCACCGATATCTTGACTGGAGGTGGCGGTTCCGCCACCGCCCTGCTCGGTGTTGGACATGGCATTGCCGCTCGCCGCGGAGTCGATGCTCGACATGGCATCGTTGTCAGCCTGCGAGTTGGCATTGCCGCTGGCTGTGCCGCCATTGGCGGCGGCATTGCCACCGGACGCAGAACCGCCGGACGTGTTGCCGCCGGTGGTGTCGCCGCCCGTCGCAGCGCCGGAGGTAGAGCTGCCGCCCGTCGTGTTGCCGACCGCGCCTGTCCCGGCTGCACCGGCGCCACCGGTGCCAGCGCCGCCAGTGCCATCACCGCCATCGGCAGAGCCAGTCGTCGCGCTCCCCGAAGTGCCCGGGCCGCCTGTGCCACTGCCAGAGGTGCCGTCGCCACTGGTCGCAGTGCCGCTGCCGCCTGCGCCACCAGCTCCGCCCGTGCCGGACCCGCCGGTGCCGGACCCGCCGGTGCCGTCGCCACCGGTGCCGTCACCGCCGGATCCGCTCTTGGCCCAGCCACCTTCACCGTCACCGCCCTTGGCCCAGCCGCCTTCACCGTCACCGCCCTTGGCCCAGCCGCCGTCGCCGCCGTCGCCGCCGTCGGCATCGGCATAGCCGGTCTTGACCCAGCCGGAATATCCATCTCCGCCTTTGCCATCGCCGGTGTCGGCGTCGCCGGAATAGGTGTCGCCCGCGGTGCCGTCTCCGCCCGTCGCGCCGCCTCCTGCGCCGCCGGTTCCTGTCGCAGAGCCTCCCGTCGTATCACCAGAGGTCGAATCTCCGCTGTCGGTCCAGCCGCCGAAGGTGCCGCCGCCTGTGGCGGCTCCACCAGTCGGGCTGCCTGCGGTCGCGGTACCGCCATTGGCATCGTTATCGGTGGAGGCGCTCGAGTCGCCACCGGACGACACGGTCGAGCTGACAGTCGAGTCATTGTCCGTGTCCACGTCAGTCCAGGCGCGGTTGTTGGCGCTGGCATCGTTGTAGGCGAGTTGAGTCGGGCTGTACTTGACCGCTCCAAAGTTGTCGTTGTCCTGATCGATGTCGGATTTCTGTTCGGTCTTCGTATCGATGTTCTGATCCTGCCATTGATCCAGACTGTTCTTCAGCTCGACGTCGAGATCGAAGTCGAACCCGAATCCGCTCAGGAGTTCTGATAGGTCTGCCATTCTCGAGTCTCCTCAAATGATCACAGCCGTCTCGCGGAGTTTCGAGACGGTTTGGCACAGCTTCCCGCATGCGCGAAGCGAGAGAAAGTTGCCGATTTGCATGCCGCAGAATGGGTGAGGTGTCGGTTCGGGTCGCCCACTCAGGTGATGGGCGCACATCAACAGGTGTTGCATTGCTTATTGCATCAGCCGAACGGGTACGTCGGTTAATGCGGTAATCCTAACGAGCGAAATGCGCCGTAAATCCTCTAACCTGATGATAGTCATCCGAGAATCTCGTTATTGAGGCTCTCTCAAGACTTGGAAAATGAGACTTACCTCAAAGTAGCACCGCGTCTCACGGCGCCCGATTGATCTGAATGAATACTTATGCCGTTAGAGGATGGGATAGCATCCTTATCACGCGGAGGGAGTCATTATGACAATCGACCTATTGAGAGCGCCCTTCAGGATCACTGGAACAACGCTTCGAAAGTAATAGTCCCGACGAGTGCTTCAAGGCATGATCGTGTTGAAGCCAAGCTTAACGATTGAATTGTTAGAAATCAGCATGAAAAACGGTTAAAATAAGCACCTGATTATTGTAGAATAGCCAATGCGTATCATTGCGCATTCGACCTCAAATGCCAAGTTACGCTGTATGGCAGGTCATTGGCGGAATAGCGCTGGCACTAGTGCTTATCCGGTCCTTGTGTTCGATCGTTGCGTGAGATTAATCGCTTTAAGAAGCGCAAAAATTCTTGGGAACCCATTCAGCGAGATTCGCCTCACATGATGGAGGGTTGTGATGCATTTTTCGTACACAGCGCCTGATGGTGACCCGAATGGTATGATTCAGGAGGCCCTCGTTATCATCGATGACGAACCATTCTCGCGGGAATGCCTTGTCCACGCGATACGCAGCGCATCCCCTCACACGCCAGTCATGGGGTTTTCAACTGTTGCCGAGTTCTCTCACGCCGACGGGATAGCGGTTGGACTCGTGCTGTTGAGGACTCAATCGCATTCACTTTCGGGAAGTCATCTCACGAATGAAGCCAGAAGCATCCTTCAGCGCTATCCGGATGTTCCGATCGTCATTCTCACCATGTGCGTGAGCAACGAGGATATCCGAGAGGCAATGGCCATGGGCGTGCGCGGCATCATCCCGATGAGCACCTCCTTCAAGGTCGCCATCGCGGCCCTTCAGCTCGTCATGGTAGGCGGTACTTATTTTCCGCGTTTCGTGAATGGAGACTTGCAATTCGTCAACGGGGTCAAGGATGCACGCGAGCTGATGCCGGAAGGATCCGATCCACTTGTCCTGTCTCATGACAATGAACGGCCCTATTTCGCAATCGTGGAGCAAACCGGGGACGTGCTGAAGACAGAGGCAAACGGAGCAACCGTGATCTTCACGGCGCGGGAGCTGGATGTCCTGGAAGCGCTTCAGAAGGGATGGTCCAACAAATGGATCGCTCATTCCCTCAATATTTCCGAGAACACCATCAAGGTGCATATCCAGCGCATCATGCGCAAGCTGCACGCCACCAACAGGACGGAAGCGGTTTTTCGACATCGTCAGCTCAATGGATTGAGTTAGGGTTCCTTAATCCATTCAGGTGTCGTCCGTTGGAATTAGGCCGGGATCGATCGAAGTCATGATGGTTACCTGCATCGATCGTCGGATGCGCCATGCTTGGCCAGGGTGGGTCGACGCCGCCTGAATGGGTGACTGGTGCATCCTCGCATCCACGTCCTAAACTGATTGTTCCATGATGTTGGCGCAAGGTCGACGCTGATGCTGCCGCCCGACAGGGGAACACGCAACCTGCTCCCGATCCTGATCGACAAGGAGGACGAGATCGTTCAGGCGGCCGACGACGATGACGGCCATGTGCGTCCGGTCCCGGATCCTGAGCTCCTGACCTCCCAATCCTCCAACCCAACGATCGATCCCGCGCTTCCACAGACCGGCCAGATCCATCAGGACGCCAGCTCATCACCTCAAGCAAACTCCATACCGGCGGCACAGAACCCGGCTGCTCATGCTTCCTCATCCCCTGTCGATTTGAGCCGCGCAGATGCGATTGACGTCGAGCGCACGAACATCGAGATCGACGACGTCGGCAGCCGGTCGGACACATTCTCGGCCCATGGGGCCTCCTCGGGCCCGTCCCATGCGACGGTGCTCATCCCCAACGGCCTCTCGCCTCACTCGACAGATGACGATGTGACGGACGAGGACCGGGACGACCCCGATCATGTTTCGGGCGACAGGGGCACGGACACTCCGATATCGGATCCGGTGCCGGCCGCCGGAGCTCCGCCGGAAACGGTCACGCCATCGGGAACGCCGACTCCCGCAGGGATCCCGATCGCGGTTCCGGACGGCGACGACATCCACATCGTCCAGACCGCCTTCGTGGACCAGGATGCGGACGTGCTGCTCAACGGCTGGATGGGCGAAAGCAAGATCCGCGTCTTCATGGACAACGATGCCGAGATGGTTCAGGACGCCGACGTTCAGCTCGACATCGACGGGAACGAGCGCATGTTCCTGCGCCTCGATCAATCGATGCTGATCGACCAGGGGACCGAGATCGACCTCGATATCTATGAGGCCGAGGGCGTCCTCTATGTCGACCTCTATCTCAGGAACGAGGTCGATATCGTGCAGGATGCGGAACTCGATCTGATGATGGACGGCTGGGACGGCAAGAGCCAATTCTTCGTCAACAACGATCTCGATGTCCGTCAGAATGTCGATGTGGACGTGGATATCGAGGACGAACTCGAGGAGAAGTTCGCGATCAAGGTGGCGATCGGCGTAAAGCAGGCCATCGATGCCGACCAGGATGCGGATATCGACATCAACTACGCCGACGGCGGCTTCGGCGTCGATGTCGATGCCATCCAGACAGCGACGATCGATCAGGATACGACGCTCAGGATCGACTTTTCCGTTGTCTGAGACTGGAGCTTCCGCGCAATCGCATCAGAAGCTATTGTGCCTCAGCCATTTCCCATTCATTCCCGCAAGTGTCAGATGAACTTGCACGCTGCCTGTCAGGTCTGACCGGGACGAAGCTTGTAGAAGATGTGCCGTCCGATCACATCCATCTTCTTCAAACGCCGCGCCCAGTAAGGTCTGACGTAGTCCGCGTGGTAGTGCGTGGCTCCGCCCACATCGGCGAGATAGGTCTTGCCCTCGAGCACCGCACTCGCGACGCTCTTGGCGCGCTCCCAGGACTCGGTATCGCGGATGCGCAGGGCCTTGCCTTCGCAGGCGAAGGTGAACTGGCAGGCGAGATGGCGATGCCTGTTCTGGTAGACCACGCCACAGATCGACGAGGGATAAAGCCCGCTCTTCACGCGGTTGAGCACCACTTGAGCCACCGCGGCCTGCCCTTCCACGGATTCGCTGCGGGCTTCGAAATAGACGGCCTCGGCCAGGCAGCGCTGCTCTTTGCCCAGGTTGTCCGGATCGATCAAGTCTGCGTAGCGCGGACGATCCGTGTCGTCGCTCTTCAGCAAGATGGAGAGGTCACTATCAGCGCGGTCGAGGCGCGGCGATTGCAGGGAGACGGGAGCCGCCGCGATCTCGATGGGCGTCGCGTCGACCGGCGCCGGCGTCGTCGAGGACAGGGCGATGGCGCGCCTGACCATGGGAGTCGTCGGGCTTGCCGAGGCGCCGGTAGAACCTGCTGCAGCTGCCGCCGGGGACTGCACCGAGGTGGCCTGGCGGGTCGTGGTGAATTCGGGCGCCTGCCAGGGCTCGAAGACCTGCTCCGTCTCAGGCGCCTCGAGCTGTCCTTCCATGAGAACGGTCGGCGGCAGGAGCCGCTCGTCCTGGCCATAGAGCAGCCGCGCGCTGCCGACCTCATTGAGCGTCGGACGCAACTGCCTGGCGCGGCGGGACAGGGTGGCATGCGGCGCCACCAGCGGGTTGCTCTTCAGCGAGCGGTCGACGATGGCATCGGCGCTGATATCGGCCTTCCTGTCGGCCTTGAGGGGCGCGGAATCGGCCGTCTCATCGGGCAGGTCGTAACGCGGCAGGGAACGAAGGATGTCCCGATCGATCCCGAGCTTCCCCCCCGCGAGGGAGGCGCCGGTGGGTGGGATGAGCGCGGTGTCGACCAAACGGGCGGTCGCGCTGCGCGGCGCGAAGCTCACGCCTGAATGCAGATCGTTGCTGGCCGAGGCCGTGAACGAGATCAGGAGGCCGGTCGCCAGCGCCCAGGGAGCCGTCGTGGCGCAGATCCATTTCACCCGAGATCGACGATACGGAAGACGCACGCGCAACACCCTGCAAAAACTCTTGAACATCTCGGAGCATCCAGCAGGAGGGCTCCGATGTCTTAAAGTTATCGCGGGTTAAAGTTGATGGGTGGTTAAGGCCGGGCTCTCCTCACCCGGCTGCGGCAGCCTGACGCTTCTCCGCGAGACGCCGCAGCGCGAGGCCCGTTTCGGGATCGGCCGGGAAGAAGGCCTCGATGGCGAGTTCCGACAAGGTCACATCCACCGGCGTGCCGAAGATCGTGGTGGTGCTGAAGAGCGTCAGAACACCCTCCTCCGTCATGATCTGCAGCGGCACGACGATGCCTGCGTAATCATGGCTTGTCCTCGGAGCCCGCGCAGCCGCATCGGGTGTCGGGTAGGCACGCAGTTCCTCGATCAAGGCGGCCAGAACCGCATCGCCTGTCGCATCCACCTGCTTGTGCAGGCGCTGCACCAGATGGCTGCGCCATTCGGTGAAGTTCACGATGCGCCGCGCAAGGCCCGCCGGATGGATGCTCAGACGCAGAACGTTGACCGGCGGCTTCATCAGGGCCGGGTCGACATCGCCGATCAGCGAGACGAGCGCATCGTTCGCGGACACCAGCGACCAGTGCCGGTCGACGGCGAGCGCGGGATAGGGGTCGTGACCTTTCAGCACGAGGTCCACGGCCTGGCGCATGCTTTCCAGCGCCGGGTCGTCGAGGGAGCGCTGCGAATAGACCGGCGCGAAGCCCGCCGAGACCAGCATGATGTTGCGCTCGCGCAGCGGCATGTCGAGTTTCTCCGCCAGCAACAGCACCATCTCGCGGCTCGGCTGCGAGCGGCCGGTTTCGAGAAAGCTCAGGTGCCGCGTGGAGATCTCGGCTTCGAGTGCAAGATCCATTTGGCTGAGGCGGCGGCGCTGGCGCCATTCACGCAGGTAATCGCCTACATGGGGGACGGTGGTCACGGGTCGGGTGCTCGCTGTTGTCATGGGCGGACCATAGCGTGAGCGGCGCTCATCTTCCATGACCTCGGAGGTAATCGACGGCGCTCACTCCTTCCGAAATCCTTGGAGCAAGGTTGAAGCTCTCAACCGGTCAAAGGAGACAGCCATGATGACGATCCAATCTTCCCCCCTTCTTCGCCAGGCTCTCGTGGCGGATGCAACCACCAGCGCCGCCTTCGGCCTCATGATGCTGATCGGTGCCGGGCCGCTAAGCGGCATCTTCGGGCTGCCGGAGGTGCTCCTGCGCATCGCAGGTGCCGTGCTCCTGCCCTATGCGGCCTTCATCGGCTGGCTCGGCTTGCGCGAGCAGATCCTGAAGCCCATCGCCTGGGCGGTGGTGTTCGGCAATGCGCTGTGGGTTGCCGACAGCTTCCTGCTCCTGGCCAGCGGATGGGTGTCACCGACAAGCGCAGGCTATGCCTTCGTGATCGCGCAGGCGCTCGTGGTGCTGATGTATGCGGAATTCCAGTATGTGGGCCTGCGCCGGTCGGCAGAAGCGGTAGCGTGAGCCTCAACACATCGCGCGTCATCCCGGACGACGCAAGCTGATCCGGGATGACGATACGGACCGTCCCTATCGATCCCGTCCGTTGAACGGGATCGGCTTGATGTCCGACAGGTTCACCGTCTCCAGGCAGCGTACGTTGATCGCCGCCGTGGCTTCGCCCGTCGGCTGCTTGCCTTCGCCGAAGGTTGCTGCGCCGCAGGTGGAGCAGAAGCGATGGTGGATGGTGTGCGTGTTGAAGGTGTAGGTCGTGAGATCTTCTTCACCGCGCAGCACATTCAGCGCACCGCGCGGCACGAAGGTGAGCAGATAGCCCCGCCGGCTGCAGATGGAGCAGTTGCACTCGATCACCTGTTCGAGATCCGTCTCGACCTCGTACGCCACCTTGCCGCAATGGCAGGAACCCTTGTGCAACGCCATCTTTGCCCCCTCTTCGAGATTGTTATCCCAAAGCTACCATCGCGGTCACGATCAAACCAGCACCAATGACCGCAACGAATCGATCGCCCATCGTGAGCGGCTCGACCTTACCCTGCGCCGCCATCTGGCCGATGATGAGATCGAGCACCAGCGACACGGCAAAGGGCCAGGCCGCCGGCGGTACGGCGGCCTGCTGCAGATGGGGCTGCTGCAACACGACGAACCCGATCGCGATGCCGGAGGCCAGCACCGCGACGATGTAGAGCAAGCGGACACGCGACAGAGCCATCATCGTCACGCCTGGCTCGCAGCCTTGTTGCCGAGCGCCGCCTGCGCGGCCGCAAGGCGGGCGATCGGCACGCGGTAGGGCGAGCAGGACACGTAGTCGAGTCCGACCGACTGACAGAAATGGATCGACGCCGGATCGCCGCCGTGCTCACCGCAGATTCCGAGCTTGATGTTGCTACGGGTTTTCTTGCCGCGCTCCACTGCGAGCTTCACCAACTCGCCGACCCCCTCCTGATCGATGGTCACGAACGGATCAGCCGGCAGCAGGCCCTTCTGCGTGTATGGGCCGAGGAACGACGCCGCATCGTCGCGCGAGATGCCGAGCGTCGTCTGCGTCAAATCGTTGGTGCCGAACGAGAAGAACTCCGCCGATTCCGCGATCTCAGCCGCACGCAGGGCTGCACGCGGCAGCTCGATCATGGTGCCGACCTGATACTCGACGGCGACACCGCTTTCCTTGGCCACGGCTTCCGCCATGGCGACGATGCGCTCCTTCACAAGGTCGAGTTCCGCCTTCGTCATCACCAGCGGCACCATGACCTCCGGCACGACCGGCCGGCCCGTCGTCTTGCCGGCTTCCACCGCCGCCTCGAAGATCGCGCGCGCCTGCATCTCGGCGATCTCAGGGTAAGCGACGGCCAGACGGCAGCCGCGGAAGCCGAGCATCGGGTTGAACTCGTGCAGCTCGCGGGCGCGGTGCTTGAGCTTGTCGACGGAGGCGTTCATGGCCCTTGCCACCTCCTCCATCTCCTCTTCCGAATGCGGCAGGAACTCGTGCAGCGGCGGATCGAGCAGGCGGATCGTGACGGGCAGACCGCTCATGATCGAAAACAGCTCGACGAAGTCCTGGCGTTGCATCGGCAACAGCTTGGCAAGCGCCGCCCGGCGGCCAGCCTCGTCGTCGGAGAGGATCATCTCGCGCACAGCAACGATGCGGTCGCCCTCGAAGAACATGTGCTCCGTGCGGCAGAGCCCGATGCCCTCCGCGCCGAAGTTGCGCGCGGTCTTGGCGTCGAGCGGCGTTTCCGCGTTGGCGCGCACCTTCATGTGGCGCACCTTGTCGGCCCAGCCCATGAGGGTGGCGAACTCGCCCGACAGCTCCGGCTGCAGCATCTCCACCTGGCCGAGCAGCACCTGGCCGTTGGAACCGTCAATGGTCAGCACATCACCCTTCTTCAGCGTCTGCCCCGCCACCGTCAGCGTCTGCTTGGCATAATCGACGCGGATCGATCCGGCGCCCGAGACGCAGGGTTTGCCCATGCCGCGGGCCACCACGGCGGCGTGCGAGGTCATGCCACCGCGGGTGGTCAGGATGCCCTCCGCCGCGTGCATGCCGTGGATGTCCTCAGGCGAAGTCTCGACGCGCACCAGAATGACCTTGTGACCGGCCTTCCTGGCCGCTTCCGCATCGTCCGAGTTGAACACGATCTCGCCGGACGCAGCACCCGGCGAGGCCGGCAGGCCGCTGGCGAGGATCTTGCGCTCGGCCTTGGGATCGATGGTGGGATGCAGCAATTGGTCGAGGGCCGCCGGCTCGACGCGGGTGATCGCCTCTTCCTGCGTGATCAGGCCTTCGCTTGCGAGCTCCACGGCGATGCGCAAGGCGGCTTTCGCCGTGCGCTTGCCGTTGCGGGTCTGGAGCATCCAGAGCTTGCCCGTTTCGACCGTGAATTCCATGTCCTGCATGTCACGGTAATGTTTCTCGAGGATGCCGTAGATGCGTACCAGCTCGTTGTAAGCCTCGGGCATCGCGCCTTCCATCGAAGGCTTGTCGGAACCGGATGCAATGCGGGCCTTCTCGGTGATGTCCTGCGGCGTGCGGATGCCCGCCACCACGTCCTCGCCCTGCGCGTTGATCAGGAACTCGCCGTAGAGCTCCTTCTCGCCGGTCGAGGGATTGCGGGTGAACGCCACGCCGGTGGCCGAGGTCTCGCCCATGTTGCCGAACACCATCGCCTGCACGTTCACCGCCGTGCCCCAGCTCGCCGGGATGGCGTGCAGCTCACGGTACTTGATGGCGCGGTTGTTCATCCACGAGCCGAACACGGCGCCGATGGCGCCCCAGAGCTGCTCCTGCGGCTCCTGCGGGAAGGGTTTTCCGAGCTCCTTCTCGACCAGCGCCTTGTAGCGCGGGAGAATGGCCTTCCAGTCTGCAGCACTCATGTCCGTGTCGAGGGTATAGCCCTTGCGGTCCTTGTACTCGTCGAGGATTTCTTCGAAATGGTGGTGCTCGATGTCGAGCACCACGTTGGAATACATGGTGATGAAGCGGCGATACGAGTCGTAGGCGAAGCGCTCGTCGCCGGCGCCCTTGGCGAGCGCCTCGACGGTGACGTCGTTGAGGCCGAGATTGAGCACCGTGTCCATCATGCCGGGCATGGAGGCCCGGGCACCGGAGCGGACGGAGACGAGGAGCGGATTGGCGGCATCGCCGAAGGTGCGGCCGGTGAGCTTTCCCACGAAATCCAGGGCATTGGCGACCTGGGTCTTCAGCTCCTCGGGATAGGAGCGGCCGTGGTCGTAGTAATAGGTGCAGACTTCCGTCGTGATGGTGAAGCCCGGAGGCACCGGCAGGCCTAAGTTGGACATCTCGGCCAGATTGGCCCCCTTGCCGCCGAGCAGGTTCTTCATTCCCGCCTGGCCCTCGGCCTTACCGTCCCCGAAGGTATAGACCCACTGCGTCATCGCTCGATCCCTTGGCTCTGAATACGCCCTGCTGCAGCGCAGGTGTTGGCTTGAAACATGTGGAGCCCAAACGCAAGCTGAACAGCCGAGGTTCCGGGAAATTTCAGGAGGGCAAGGTTCCAGCCACGAGCGCCCGACTGCCCCTGTCATTCCGGGGCCGCGCAGCGGAGCCCGGAATCCATAAACACGACGGCTCAAGGTGAGGCGATCCGCGTCGCGTATTATTCTGCATCGTCAGCGGCTATGGATTCCGGGCTCGACCTATGGTCGCCCCGGAATGACAGAGCTTTACCGGTTTAGGATGAGGTAGAGATCTTCCCATTCGGGGTTCATTTCCTCGATCAGACGGATCTTCCAGTCTCTCTGCCATTTCTTCAGAGCTTTTTCGCGGGTAATCGCCTCATCGATTCTTTCATAGGACTCATACCAGACGAGGCGAGTTACGTCGTATTTCGAGGTGAAGCCTTTGATAATCTTTGTCTTATGCTCGCAGATACGTCGCACGAGATCGTTCGTTACGCCGATATACAATGTACCATGGCGACCGCTTGCGAGCATGTAGACGTAATACGTCATGGCCCTAACGAAAAAGGCGGCCCGAAGGCCGCCTTGTCTCAAACCCGGTAGCGCCCGTTGCGCTTCACATAGACCGTCGTGCCGACGGGGACGCGCTCGTAGAGGTCGGCGACATCCTCGTTCAGCATGCGCACGCAGCCGGAGGAGACCTGTTCGCCGATGCTCCAGGGCTCGTTGGTGCCGTGGATGCGGAACAGCGTGTCGGCGCCGTTCTGGTGCAGATAGAGGGCGCGGGCGCCGAGCGGATTGTCGATCCCGGCTTCCATGTAGCGCGGCAGGTCCGGCTTGATGCCGACCATGGTCTTGGTGGGCGACCAGTTCGGCCACACGCCCTTGCGACCGACTGACGCAATGCCTCTCCAGGAGAAGCCCTGCTTGCCGACGCCGACGCCGTAGCGGATTGCCTTGCCCTCGGGCTGGACGAGATAGAGCATGCGCTCATCGATATCGACCACGATGGAGCCCGCCTTCTCGGGGCCCTTGTACTCGACCGTCTGGCGGGCGTACTTCGCCTCCATCTTGCGGCGGTCGACCAGCGGGATGTTGTGCGGCTTGTCCGGAATGGAGCCGATATACCAGGCGGAATCGCCCGCCGTGGCGACCGGCTGTTGCTGGGCGGTCTGGCAAGCAGCGAGAGGAGCGCTCAGAAGAGCGGCAATCAGGAGGCGTCGAATCATCATCGGTCTTCTGAATGAATCAGTTGCCGCCTACCTAGAGCCTAGGTGGCCAGTTGGCTGTGCCCCTCGCGCCACACCTTAACATGAATTAACTCCCGAGGATGGTCTCCAAGGAGGAGGGAACTTTCCTCTTTCGGATTGAGTGGATGTCCCTGCCGACGGACCCGAGCGGCCGTCGGCAGAGATTTCTATCCCTCGATGCGAGAGAAGTCCGCCACCGTGCGGGTCGCCTCGCGGATGTCGTTGAGGAGCCGCAGGCGGTTGGCCCGAAGCGCCGGATCCTCCGCATTGACGGTCACCTTGTCGAAAAACGCGTCCACGGGCTGACGCAGGCGGGACAGGGCGCGCATCGCGCCCTCGAAATCCTCTGCTTCGACAGCCGTCTTCGCCTCTTCCTTGGCCCCGTGAAGGACCACGGCGAGCGCCTTCTCCTCGATCTGCCCCTGATCGTTCACGATCTGAAGATCGGGTGCCTCGTTGTAGGAGCGGCCGTCCTTCTTCTCCTCGATGCGCAGGATATTGGCCGCACGGCGATAGCCCGCGAGCAGGTTCTTGCCGTCCTCCGTGTCGAGGAAGCGGCCCAGCGCCTCCACGCGGCGGACGATCATGAGCAGGTCATCCTGTCCTTCCAGCGAGAACACGGCATCGATGAGATCGTGGCGCGCACCCTGGTCGCGGAGATAGACTTTGAGGCGGTCGGCGAAGAACGAGAGAAGGTCGAGCGCGCGCACATACATGATGCGCGCCAGGCTCTCGGAATTCCCCAATTGCCGCTGCCGGAAGATGGATTCGAGATCCGGCAGCGTCGGATGATTGACGAGCCCGGCGAGAGCGCTGCCCTCGATGGCTTCCACAAGCTTCTTGGCCTGCATGAATTCCTCGAAGAGAACGTCCTTCGCGTCGCGAGCGAAGGGTTTCGCCAGCAGGGAGATCAGCGGCAGCTTGAGATTGTTCTCCAGCACCAGCCGGATCACGCCGAGAGCCGCGCGGCGAAGCGCATACGGATCCTTCGATCCCGTCGGCTTCTCGTCGATGGCCCAGAAGCCGACGAGCGTATCGATCTTGTCGGCAAGCGCCACAGCCACCGAGACTGGATCGGTCGGCACGCGGTCGGACGGACCGAGCGGCTTGTAATGCTCCTCGACGGCGGCTGCGATGGACGGGTGCTCGCCCTGCAGCGTCGCGTAATAGCGGCCCATCAGGCCCTGCAGTTCGGGAAACTCGCCCACCATCTCGGTGACGAGATCGGCCTTGGCGAGACGCGCGGCGCGCTCTGCGAGTTCAGGATCGGCACCGACGACAGGCGCCAGTTCCTTGGCCAACGCCGCGATGCGCTCCACGCGCTCGTATTGCGTGCCGAGCTTCTCGTGGAAGATGATGGATTTCAGCTTCTCCAGCCGGTCTTCCAGCTTCACCTTCTGGTCCGTCTCCCAGAAGAATTTCGCATCGGAGAGGCGCGCGCGCACCACGCGCTCGTTGCCGCCGACGATGGTCTTGCCGCCGTCGCTGGCGACGAGATTCGAGGTGAGCAGGAACTTGTTGGCGAGCTTGCCGGTGTTGGGATCGCGCAGCACGAAGCATTTCTGGTTCGCGCGGATCGTGGTGCGGATCACCTCCGGAGGGATGTCGAGAAAAGCTTCGTCGAACGAGCCCATGAGCACCACAGGCCATTCTACCAGGCCGGCAACCTCTTCGAGCAGGCCTTCATCCTCGACGAGTTCGAGTCCTTGCGCGAAGGCGAGATCTTTCGCGTCGTGCAGGATCATGTCCTTGCGGCGATCGGTGTCGATCACGACCTTCGCGCGCTCCAGCGCCGGCGCGTAATCGTCGAAGCGCTTCACACGGATCTCGTCCGGCGCGAGGAAACGATGGCCCCTGGTGACATCGCCTGTGGTGATGCCATCGATGTCGAACCGCACCACCTCCGGATCCTCCGTCTCGGGCCCGAAGGTGCAGATGACGGAATGAAGCGGGCGCACCCAGCGGAGCGAGCCGGGCTCAGCGGACGCCGCGCCCCAGCGCATGGATTTCGGCCAGGGGAAGTTCTTGACGATGCCGGGCAGGATCTCCGCCAGCACGTCCGGCGTCGAGCGGCCGGGCTTCTCGATGATAGCGACGTAGAACTCGCCCTTCTTCGGATCGCTCTCGATCTTCGCCTGCTCGATGGAAGAAAGCCCCGCACCCTTCAGGAAGCCCTGGATCGCCGCATCCGGCGAGCCGACGCGTGGACCTTTGCGCTCCTCACGCACGTCCTGCCCCTTCACGGGCAAGCCTGCGATGTGCAGCGCCAGACGACGCGGCGTGGCGAAGGCCCTGGCGCCCTCATAGAGAAAACCACGCTCCACGAGCGCATCGGTCACAAGCTTCTTCAAATCCTCTGCTGCACGGCGCTGCATGCGGGCGGGGATTTCTTCAGAAAAGAGTTCGAGGAGAAGATCGGGCATCGGAGAACTTTATGTCTGAGGAAGGAAACGGATGGAGGCAGCAATCAAGCCGCCACGCCTCCGCCCTCGGTCTTCAGCCATGCGGCGCCGCAGGCTTTCGCCAGTTCGCGGACGCGCAGGATGTAGCTCTGGCGCTCGGTGACGGAGATCACGCCGCGGGCGTCGAGGAGATTGAACACGTGGCTGGCCTTGATGCACTGGTCGTAGGCCGGCAGCGCCATCAGATGGCGGTTATCGTTGGAACCGGGCTTCGGCTCGCCGTCCGCGAGATACTTGCGGCAGGCGGCTTCCGCGTCGCGGAAATGCCGGAACAGCATCTCCGTGTCGGCATATTCGAAGTTGTGGCGCGAATATTCCTGCTCGGCCTGCAAGAAGACATCGCCGTAGGTGACCTTCCGGTCGCCTTCGAGCCCATTGAAGTTGAGGTCGTAGATCGATTCCACGCCCTGCAGATACATGGCGAGGCGCTCAAGGCCGTAGGTCAGTTCGCCTGCGACCGGCGAGCACTCGAAGCCGGCCACCTGCTGGAAGTAGGTGAACTGCGACACTTCCATGCCATCGCACCAGCATTCCCAGCCAAGCCCCCAGGCGCCGAGCGTCGGGCTCTCCCAATCGTCCTCTACGAAGCGGATGTCATGGACGCTCGTATCGATGCCGATGGCTTTCAGCGAACCGAGATAGAGCTCCTGCAGGTTCGGCGGGTTCGGCTTCAGGATCACCTGGAACTGGTAGTAGTGCTGGAGTCGGTTCGGGTTCTCGCCGTAGCGCCCGTCCTTCGGGCGGCGGGAGGGCTGCACATAGGCCACGCGCCAGGGTTTGGGACCAAGCGCCCGCAAGGTGGTGGCCGGGTGGAACGTACCCGCACCGACCTCCATGTCGTAGGGCTGGAGGACGACGCAGCCCTGTTCGGCCCAGTAGCGCTGGAGCGTGAGGATGAGGCCCTGGAAAGAGCGCGCAGGGTTCATATGCGCGGGTTCGCTCGTCATGTCGGCGTCCGGTTTGTCTCAAAAATGTCAGGCGAACCCTTGGGATGATGGGCGGCCCAAGTCAAGCGCTGGGGCCATTTGGGAGCCTCGCAACCTCCGCACTGTCATTCCGGGACCGCGGAGCGGAGCCCGGAATCCATAACCGCTAACAACGCAAAAAGGGCGTGACGCTCCTCGCCCTGTCTTGAGACGTGGTGTTTATGGATTCCGGGCTCGGCCTTTGGCCGCCCCGGAATGACAGGGGCAGGCTTAAAGCCCCAGCCGCGCCCAGGCGGCCCTCTCTTCGAGGGCTCCCACTATCTCGCCGGGATCGATGAGGCTGCCCTGGTTGAGCGAACGGCGCCCCAGCAAGCGGCCGAGCAGCAGCGGGCGGGCGGGTTCGATCATGCGGAACTGGACCTTCTCGCCGAAGCGCTGGCGCAGGATGGTGCGGATATCGCCGAGACCGTCGATGAGACCGAGATCGACCGCCTCCGCTCCGACCCAGAAGGCGCCGGAAAACAGATCGTCATAGGAATCGTTGAGCTTTTCACCCCGGCGGTCACGGACGAGGTTCTCAAAGACTTGATGGATCTGGCGCTGGAGCCCTTTCAGGCGCACCACGTCATCCGGGTTCTCGGGCCGGAACGGATCGAGCATCGCCTTGCTCTTGCCGGCCGTGTGCACCCGTCGCTCGACGCCGATGCGCTCGATCAGCTCGTGGAAGCCGAAGCTCGCAGAGACGACCCCGATGGAGCCGACGATGGAGGCCGGATCGGCATAGATCTCATCCGCCGCGCAGGCGATCATGTAGCCGCCGGAGGCCGCCGCATCCTCCACGAAGGCGATGACGGGAAGTTTCTTCTCCTCCGCAAAGGCCCGAATGCGCTTGAAGATCAGGTGCGATTGCGCCGCCGATCCGCCCGGCGAGTTGATGACGAGCGCCACCGCCTTCGCGCCCGGCACCGAGAAGGCACGCTCCAGAAGTGGCGCCACGCTCGACATGGCGAGGCCCGTCCGCAGGGGCATGATGGCGCCGATGGGACCCGACAGGCGCACGACGGACACGATGGGATTAGGATAGGTGCGGTACTTGCTCGGAAGAAGGAATTGCAGACGTGCCGGAAGCATGGAGGAGAACGCTGTTTGTGCCATAGCCTCTATGTAGGGTGCACGGCCCGGCTTCCCAAGATGAACATACCGTTAGGGAAATTGTCGGTCTGCGTTCAGTTAAGACCGTTTAAATCTTCATCATGGACAACAGCCCGGTCGCGACATCGTTTCAGTCGGTGTCTGGGCGGAGTTGAGGAGAGAATGAATGCGTAAGCTGATGTTCGGCCTTCTTGGTTTTGCGGCCCTGGGATTCGGTGCACTGTCAGTACAGCCGGCTGAGGCGCAGCCCTACTATCGGGGGTATGGCTACGGGGGACCTGCGCCGGTTGTGACTGTTCAGTACGGGCGACCCTATTACGGACGTCGCTATTATGGACGTCCCTATTATGGGCGTCCGTATGGAGCTTACCGTCCCGTCCGCACCGCGCGCCGCTGCTGGGTCGAGTCGCGGCGGGCCTGGAATGGCTATCGCTGGGTGCGTCGTCCGGTCGAGGTCTGCCGTACGGTCGGCAGACCCGGCTATCGCTGGTAAATCGACTGAGGGCGCCGAAAGGCGCCCTTCTTCATAAGAGATTGGCCTCGCCCCGATGCAGGGCCTCGGCCTGCAGGGTGAACTGCCCGTCGGGACCATTCAGGATCAGCGGCGGCAGGATGCTCAAGGGAGCCCGGCTGCCTTTGATGCCGGAGATCAGGAAGCGAATCGCAGGCTTCTCGGCGCTCGGATGGACGAAGCGGAGTTCCAAGCCCCCGAGCCATTTTTCCAGAATATGAAGGCATTCAGCCACCCGATCCGCCCTGTGGATCATCACGAACCGGCCCTTGGGCTTGAGAAGCCCCGTGCAAGCCTTGAGCCAGGCCTCAAGACCACCCGCAGGGAGGGCATGAGCCGCCGCCCGGCCCCGGTCGGGCGAGATCCGGGCCTGTCCCTCCTCCAAGAAGGGCGGATTGGTGAGGACGAGATCGGCTCCTTCCGGATTGAGTCCCGCAGCCAGGCGCGAAGCCTTGTCCAGCACATCCGCGACCGCCACTTGGCCCTCAACACCGTTGTCCTGGCAGTTCCGGCGGCAGAATTCCGCGAGAGCCGGATCCCGCTCCACGAAGACGAAGCGCCCCTTCTTTTCTCTTGCCGCCACCATGAGACCGACGGCGCCGGTCGCCGCGCCTACATCTACGACCACATCGCCCGGCATTGCCGGGGCGGAGGCCGCGAGCAACACCGCATCGGTGCCGGCGCGGTGTCCCTTGGCCGGCTGGACGAGGTGAACGCGCTCGCCCAGCAATAAATCTTCCGTGATCTCAACCATGCCGCAGCTCAGCCTCTAACCCGGCATCGCTGATCAGGCGGCGCGCCTGCGCCAGATGATCCTCGGGCACGAGGATGCGGCGGGGGAAGGCGCCGATCATGCCCTCCAGAGCGCTCATATGCATGTCGGCGACGAGAACCGGGATATTGGCGTTTTCCAAGAGGGATTGTAGGAAGCCGATCAGAACGAGATCGTTGGTGCGGACGATTTCGACCATCGGCTTGAGATCCTTCCCCTGCGGTAAGCGTTTGCATTGCAGCATGGAAAGTGCCATGCCGGTGACTGATATTCCTACCGGCCAAACTGGCCGGCAACCCGGGTAGTGAGACGTGGGCGTCGTCGTTCCGTTCGAAGACAAGCATCCCGAGAAGAATGCGAGCATCGAGAAGCTCGTGTCCCTTGTGGCCTCCGACATGGAACGGGTCAATGCGATGATCCTGTCGCGCACGGGCTCCGAGGTCACGATGATCCCGGAAGTGGCGAACCACCTGATCTCCTCCGGCGGTAAGCGCCTGCGGCCCATGCTGACGCTCGCGACCGCCGGCCTCTCCGGCTACCAGGGTGACGGGCATGTGAAGCTCGCGGCCTCCGTCGAGTTCATGCACACGGCCACCCTCCTCCACGACGACGTGGTGGACGAGAGCGACATGCGCCGCGGCAAGATTGCGGCCCGAATCAAATGGGGCAATGAGGCGAGCGTGCTCGTCGGCGATTTCCTGCTCGGCCAGGCCTTCCGCATGATGGTGGAAGTGGGTTCCTTGCGCGCCCTCGACATCCTCTCCGCCGCCGCGACCGTGATCGCCGAGGGCGAGGTGATGCAGCTCGCCGCCGCCAAGAACACCGAAACGACCGAAGACGAATATCTCGCAGTCATTCGCGGCAAGACAGCGGAACTCTTCGCCGCCGCCTGCGAGGTCGGGCCCGTCATCGCCAGTCGCCCTAAGGCCGAACAGGCTGCCTGCCGTTCCTACGGCATGAATCTCGGCATCGCCTTCCAACTCGTGGACGACGCACTCGATTACGGTGGCAAGGCCGCGACGCTCGGCAAGAACGTGGGCGACGATTTCCGCGAAGGAAAAATCACCCTCCCCGTGGTCCTCTCCTTCCGTCGCGGCACGGACGAGGAACGCGCCTTCTGGAAGCGCGTGCTCGAACAGGGCGACATCGAGGATGCGGATCTCGAACAGGCCATTGCCATCATGCGCCGTCACCGCGCGCTGGAGGACACCGTCGAACGTGCCCGCCATTACGGCGCCATGGCCCGCGATGCGCTTGCTCTCTTCCCGTCGAGCCCGATGAAGCAGGCCCTGCTCGATGCTGTCGAGTTCTGCATCGCCCGAGCCTATTGAGCATAGCAGCTCTGTTCTTTTTACAGAACAAAACGGTTGACATAAAGTCCTGAAGCGGTAAAAACAATCTTGTTGTGAGGCGGCATTCGCCACCTCACGGCCGCGGCGATTTGAGACGAGCAGCTTGCCCCGCGTGACCAAAGGCTAAAGCGCCACGGGCGTATCTCCGCCTCGTGGTTCACGAGGATCGATGGCCATGACGCATCTTCAATTCACGCCTTCTTGTCAGCCTTTCCCGGCTGAACGCTGTCGTCGCATCGCGGCCTGAAATCTCCCAAACGCTCGAACAACCTGTCCGGCTTCGTGTTGAAGCCGCGACGAACTCTGTCTGAAAGAGACCTCCCATGTCCGTTTTCTCCCGTCGCACCCTGTTGTCCGCTTCGTTCGCCATCAGTGCCGTCGTTGCCGCCGCACTGCCGGCCACCGCCCAGCAGAAGAGCATCAAGGTCGGCGTCATGTCCGGCGCCGAGGAAGAAGTGGCGCAGGTCGTCAAGAAGGTCGCGGCCACGAAAGGTCTGAATGTCGAACTCGTGCCCTTCTCCGATTACGCTCTCGTCAACGAGGCGCTGGAGCGCAAGGACCTCGACGCCAACGCCTTCCAGCACAAGCCCTATCTCGACGCGCAGATCGCGGCCCGCGGCTACAAGATCGTCCCCGTCGGCTTCACCTTCGTGCAGCCCATCGGACTGTATTCGTCCAAGGTGAAGGGCGTCGCCGATCTACTGAGCGGCGCCAAGATCGGAATTCCGAACGATCCGAGCAATGGCGGCCGCGCGCTCAACCTGCTTGCCGCTCAAGGCGTGATCAAGATCAAGGACGGCAAGGGTCTGTCGCCGAGCCTGCTCGACATTGCTGAGAACCCGAAGAATGTGAAATTCTCCGAGCTCGATGCGGCGCAACTGCCGCGCGCCCTGCCCGATCTCGATGCGGCCGTGATCAACACCGACCACGCGCTCAATGCCGGTCTCGACATCCGCAAGGACACGATCGCGGTGGAGAAGCGCGAGGGCAATCCCTACGCCAACTTCATCGCCGCCCGTCAGGGCGACAACCGCTCGGAGATCAAGACCTTCGTGGAATCCTATCAGTCGCCGGAAGTCGCGAAGTTCCTGGAAGAGCGCTTCAAGGGCGCCATCATCCCGGCGTGGTAAGAAACGCTTCAATGCAACTCTGATATCTCTACGTCATGGCCGTCCCCGGACTTGATCCGGGGATCAGTCCCGGCCATTCACGTTTTAAGAACCTCAGCACAGCAAAGACGTCATCCCCGGGACAAGCCCGGGGATGACGGCGAGAATGGCATTTACCGAAGGCTCGTCGCCTTCACCCACCAATCCGGCCGCACGCGCCTGATGGCCTTCGCGGCTTCGGCAGCGACCTCGCAATTGTCATAGATCCCAAACACGGTCGCACCCGAGCCCGACATGCGCGCCAAGCGACAGCCTGCCGTTTCCTGCAACAGAGCGAGCGCTTCGCCGATCAGGGGCTGAATTTGCAGTGCAGGCGGTTCGAGATCGTTGCGCGCGCTTTTCAAAGCATCGATCAGCGCACTTCGCTCAACGCTCGGATGACTCGCTCCCGCCAGATTCTGACCGAGCTGCAACCCAAGCGCTTTGAACACCGCCGGCGTCTCGACCGGCGCGCGTGGATTGACTAGCACGGCGAACAGGCGCGGCAGGTTCAGAGGTGCGCCGAGTTCCTCACCTGCACCGCGCATCATGCGCGCCCTCGGCTCCAGGCAAACGGGCACATCCGCACCCGTCAGGCGCGCTGCTTCGCGCACGGCAGGGTGAGACAGCGGCAGGTCATTAAGACGTGCCAGCAGCCGCAGGGCGGCCGCCGCGTCGGATGATCCGCCGCCAATCCCGGCCGTCACCGGCAGGCGCTTCGTCAGGTGGAAGGTGCCGAGCCGCAGGCCTCTCACACGATCCGCCAGAAGACGCGCTGCCTTCAGGACGAGATTGTCGGCATCGCTTCCGGCGAGAGAGGCGGTCGGGCCGCTGACCTCAAGCGCCAGCCCTGCTCCAGGCTCGAGCCGCAGATCGTCGCCCGTGCCGGCGAAGGCCACGAGGCTCTCCAGCTCATGATAGCCATCCGCCCGGCGCCCAAGCACGTGGAGCGTCAGGTTGATTTTGGCGGGCGCGCGGGTTGCAAGCGGCTGAAGCATGGCGTCTCAATGCCCGAGAGCGGGGCCGTTGGGAAGGATTGCCTCTAACGCTACACTGTCATTCCGCAGGCCCCGCGGAATGACAGTGTAAAGCGTCTCAGAAAAGAAAATGGCCGGTACGAGCCCGGCCATGAGATCAATATAATAAACGTGGAGATTACCCGCCGTTCTTCTTCGGCGCTTCCGGCTGGGGCGCAGGCACGTTCTCGGCGGCGGCCGGCTTCGGCTCCTCTTCGAGACCGTTATCGATCTTCTTGAGGATCTTCACCAATTCCTCCTGCTCGGGATCGGAAGACTTGGCGTGGTCCCACTGGAATTTCGCCTCGACCTTGCGCCCGACCTTCCAATAGGCGTCGCCCAGATGATCGTTGATGGTCGGATCGCCCGGCTTCAACTCCACGGCCTTTTCCAGTTCGCGCGCGGCGTCGTCGTAGCGGCCCATGCGGTAATAGGCCCAGCCGAGCGAGTCGATGATCATTCCGTCGCGGGGCGCGAGCTCCACGGCCTTCGTGAGCATCTTGAAGGCCTCGTCGATATTCATGTTCTGGTCGACCCAGGAATAGGCCAGGTAATTCATCACCTGCGCCCGGCCGGCCGGAAGCCCCTCGGGAACGAGTTCCAGGGCCTTTTTCAGATCGGTCTCCGCCTTGTCCCACTGCTTCGCGCGCTCGTAGGATGTGCCGCGATAGAAGTAGAGGATCCAGTGGCCGCGCTCGGGCTGGCCAATGAGGTTGATCGCCTTGGAATAGGTTTCGGCGGCCTCGGCGAATTTCTTGCGCGAGCGCTGCACGTTGCCGAGCGCCATGACGACTTCCACATCGTCCGGACGCTCCTTCATGAGCTTCTCGAGATGAGAAATCGCGTCCTCGCCCCGACCCATCAGCTCGAAATTGTGCCCGATGGAGATGTCGGCGCTCGGCCGCACGGGCGAATCCTTCGGGATTTTCTCGAAGATCGCGTTGGCCTTGTCGTATTGCTTCAGGCGCTCGTAGACGTCGCCGAGTGTCACGAGGGCGAGCGGATGATCGCCCTTCAGATCGAGACCAAGTCGCAGATAGATGATGGCGGTGAGCTCGTCGCCCTGCGTATTGCCGACGACGCCGAGGCCGTAGAGCAGTTCCGCCGCGCCGTCCTGCGCATTGGTGACAAGCGGTGTGAGGGGCTTGCCCTCCTCCAGGGCCTTCACGGCCGCGCGGACGATCGGGTGGCGAGGCGCCACCTCGTCGAAGGCCTGGTAGATCTTCAGAGCCTCATCCTTGCGGCCGCGCTTGGCCAGGAAGCGGCCATAGGCATCGACCACCTGGAGGGTGTTGCGCTCGCCCTCATAGGCTGCCTTGAAGCGCTTCTCGGCCTCGGTCGGGTTGCCGACCACGTCCGCGATCAGGGCGGCGTGGTATTCCCTGAACTGGTCGAAGGCGCGCTCGTTCTTAAGCTTGTCGACGGTGGCCAGCGCCTGCTTGCCGTCCTTGGAGCCGGCATAGGTCCAGGCGGTCAGAAGCGTCGCCGTCAGATCCGCCTGACGGCCGCGGGCGCCCTTCGTGAGGCGCGACCGGGCATCGGCATATTTCTGGCTCTTGAGGGAGCGGACCGCGAGGGCGAACTGCGCCAGGTTGTTCGACGGGTCCTGGGCGGACAGGCGCTCAGCCGCGCGGACAGCCTCGGTCATGGAGCCGTTGGCCAGGAAAGCCACGAAGGCACGCTCCAGAAGCTCCTGGTTGCGAGGATCCTCCTGGATCGCCTCGCGGAAGAAGATGGTCGCAGCCTCGGTATCCCGCGCGGAGCCTGCCACATAGGCCGAAAGATAGTTGCCCTCCAGGCTCTGGGCGGGCCTCACGATCTCGTCTTCCGTATTCGCGGCTACGGCCGGCGCGGCCAGCAGGCCGGCAGCCATAAGCATCAGTGCAGGCAGGCCCTTACGGGCCAAAGGCAGTTTCAAAGTGGGCACGAAGCGCGGCTCCAATCATCGCAACATCTCTTGATGGTGGAGATGTGCGTCAAATCAGGCCGGAGAATGGCGTCTCCCTCCAGTGGCCGCAAGGGGACAATTGCCGCTGGGGACGTAAAAGCCGCGTGAGGGAGTGGGTAAGGCCAGAAACAACAAAGCGTCATCCCGGGCTGCGGAGCAGAACCCGGGATCACAGGACGAGAATGGCGCTATGTTCTTTTGCGATCCCGGATCGCCTGCGGCGTCCGGGATGACCGCCAACCGGCGAATAATGTCACATATTGACGTAGTTTGGCCCGCCGCCACCTTCGGGCGTGACCCAGTTGATGTTCTGGTTCGGGTCCTTGATGTCACAGGTCTTGCAGTGGACGCAGTTCTGGGCATTGATCTGATAGCGCACGCCGCCCTCGCCCTCGACCCACTCATACACGCCCGCCGGGCAGTAGCGCTGCGAGGGGCCGCCATAGACATCGTGCTCGGAGGCCTTCTGCAGGGCGGGATCCTTGACCTTGAGATGGACCGGCTGGTCCTCCTCGTGGTTGGTGTTCGACAAAAACACCGAGGACAGCTTGTCGAAGGTCAGCACGCCGTCCGGCTTGTCGTACTTGATCGGCGTCACCTCAGAGAGCGGCAGCAAGCACTCGTGATCCGGCTTGCCGTGCTTCATGGTGCCGAAGGGCGACCAGTTGAAGATCTCGGTCAGCCACATGTCGAGGCCGCCGAGCGCCACCCCGATGGCGGTGCCGTAGCGCGACCAGAGCGGCTTCACGTTGCGCACCCGCTTCAAATCGTAGCCGATCGGCGAGGAGCGCCAGGCTTCCTCGTAGGATGCGATCTCGTCATGGGCCCGGCCCGCCTGCAGCGCCGCGAAGACGTGATCGGCGCAGAGCATGCCCGACAGGATCGCGTTGTGGCTGCCCTTGATGCGCGGCACATTGACGAAGCCGGCCGAGTCGCCGACCAGGCAGCCGCCCGGGAAGCTCAGGCGCGGCACCGATTGCCAGCCACCCTCCATGATCGCCCGTGCCCCGTAGCCGATGCGCTTGCCGCCCTCGAACACGTCGCGCACCATCGGGTGCGTCTTGAAGCGCTGGAACTCGTCGAAGGGTGACAGGGTCGGGTTCTTGTAGTTGAGATGCACCACGAAGCCGACCGAGACGAGATTGTCGTCGAAATGGTAGAGCCAGGAGCCGCCGCCGGCATTGTTGGGCAGCGGCCAGCCCATGGAATGGCGCACCAGGCCCGGCCGGAATTTTTCGGGCTTCACCTGCCAGAGTTCCTTGATGCCGATCCCGTATTTCTGGTGGTCACGGCCCGCATTCAGACCAAAGCGCTCGACCATCTGCTTGGTCAGCGAGCCGCGGGCGCCTTCGCCGAAAATCGTGTACTTGGCGCGCAGCTCCATGCCGCGGGTGAAGTTGGCGTTCGGCTCGCCATTGCGGCTGATGCCCATATCGCCGGTGGCGATGCCGACCACCTTGCCGTCCTCGACCAGCACTTCGGAGGCCGGGAAGCCGGGATAGATCTCGACGCCGAGTTCTTCCGCCTTGCGGCCGAGATAGCGGGCGACATTGCCGAGCGAGCCGACGAAATTGCCGTGGTTGCTCATGAGCTTGGGCATGAACACGTTGGGGAACTTCACGCCGCCGGCATGGCCGAGATACATGAACTCGTCGGCGGTGACCTGCGTCTTCAGAGGTCGGTCGGGATCTTCGCGCCACTCCGGCAGGAGGCCGTCGAGGCCGATCGGGTCGATCACCGCGCCGGAGAGGATGTGGGCTCCGACCTCGGAGCCTTTCTCGACCACCACCACGGAGAGGTCCGCCCCGGCTTGCGCCGCCTGCTGTTTGAGCCGGATCGCCGTCGCGAGACCGGCAGGGCCGGCGCCGACGATGACAACGTCGAACTCCATCGATTCACGGGCGGGCAGATCGGACATGAGTGTTCTCCTGTACGCGACTTCGAAGCATCAAGGACCAGATCGTTTACATATGAACAATCTCGCCGACTTCTCAAGTGCAGCCTTCTTTGGAACTGTCCTAGCTTCATTGCGGCCCGTCTGAAAGTTCCCTTTCCGCATAAGGTTATGCCGAAACCCGATTATGCCGTCTGTTCCGAGGGAAATGGACGGGCTCGATCATGCAGTGGAAAAGGTCATCCTGAGTTGTTCGACACCGATGGGAGGTTTACAAAAAGGCATGCAGGATCATCCGTCCAACCACGCGGCTTTCTATACGCTTTTCGAGACGCCCATCGGCTTCTGCGGGCTTGCTTGGAACGAGCGCGGCGTCATCGGCTTTCAGCTTCCCGAGGACGATGTATCGAGAACACGTGGCCGCATCGCCAAGCGCTTCCCCGGGATCTGCGAAGCCGTGGCTTCACCGACCATTCAGGGCATCATCGCCGATGTAACGGCTCTGCTGCACGGTGAAGCACGCGATCTGTCCGACGTGCAATTGGACATGGACGGCGTGTCCGACTTCGACCGCCGCGTTTACGAGGTCGCCCGCAGCATTCCGCCGGGCCGCGTGCTGACCTACGGCGAGGTCGCATCCCGGCTCGGCATCGACAACGCCCGGGCGATCGGGCAGTCGCTCGGGCGCAATCCGTTCGCCATCATCGTCCCCTGCCACCGGGTCGTCGCGGCGGACGGCAAACTCGGAGGCTTCTCGGCCAATGGCGGCGCCACGACCAAGCGTCGCCTCCTCGCCATCGAAGGCGCCCGACGAGATGAGAGCCCGACCCTCTTCGACCTGATCTCGTGAGAGCAAGATCTGTCGGGATCCTTTGTGGGTCCTGAGTTGTCCACAGCCCTTGGAATGCTTACATAGGCCCTATGCAGGATCTCCCTTCCGACCGCGACGCTCTCCAGGCGCTGCTCGACTTCCATGTCGAGGCGGGAGTCGATCTCGCGCTCGACGAGACCCCGCACAATCGCTTTGCCGAGCCGAAGGCCGAGCGCCCGCCTGCCAAGGCCGCGGCTCAGGCCTCACCCAAGGCCGCGGCTCAGGCCTCACCCAAGGCTTCCCCCTCTGCTCCCCCTCCCCGCGCCCTGCCGAAAGCGGCGGCGAGCGCGCCGGAGGAAGTGGCGAGCATGGCTCGCGAACAGGCACGCCATGCACAGTCGCTGGAGGAGCTCGAGGCCATTCTCGCGGGCTTCGACGGCTGCGCCCTGAAGTTCTCGGCCAAGAACCTCGCCTTCGCGGACGGCAATCCGGAAGGCCGTGTCATGCTGGTGGGCGAAGCGCCCGGCGCGGACGAGGACCGGATCGGGAAGCCCTTCATGGGCCGCTCCGGCCAATTGCTCGACCGCATGCTCGCGACCATCGGGCTCGACCGCACCCAGGTCTACGTCGCCAACATCGTACCCTGGCGCCCGCCGGGCAACCGCACGCCGACTCCCCAGGAGGTGGCGATCTGCAAGCCGTTCATCGCGCGGCAGATCGAGCTGGCGAGCCCGGAATTCGTGCTCTGCCTCGGCGGTCCTGCCGCCCAAAATCTTTTGGGCATCAAGGATGGCATTCTCCGCTCGCGCGGACGCTGGTATAGTTACAAGACCGAAGACGGACGCGAGATCAGGGCGCTGCCGACCCTTCACCCGGCCTATCTCCTGCGCCAGCCCCTGCAGAAGCGGCTCGGCTGGCGGGACTTCCAGGCTCTGAGGCGCGCACTCGACGGCAGGGAGTAAGGCTCTCGTCCGAGCCAGTTTCGGAACCGGTTCATATGCTTAAGCCTTAAGCCCCTGCGG
This sequence comes from Microvirga sp. VF16, assembly GCF_016864375.1. Lineage (GTDB taxonomy): Bacteria > Pseudomonadota > Alphaproteobacteria > Rhizobiales > Beijerinckiaceae > Microvirga. Next base: position 4,216,133 of record NZ_CP069354.1, read on the forward strand.
AGCTTTATACCGCGGCTGGAAGGTGGATCATGCGCTGGGAAGACTTTCGAACCTCGTCGAATGTGGAAGATCGTCGTGGCATGGGTCTGCCCGGTGGCGCGGGCGGGCTCGGCATCGGAACGATCGTGATCCTGGGCCTTATCGGATGGGCGCTCGGCATCGACCCGCGCATCCTCATCGGCGGCGCCGAGATGATGAGCGGCGGCTCCGGCTATCAGCAGCAACAGCAGGGCCGCCAGGGCACGCCGCAGGACGAGATGGGCCGCTTCGCCTCGGCCGTTCTCGGCAACACGGAGGACGTATGGAACACAGTCCTACCGCAGCAGGTCAATATCAAATACGATCCGCCGAAGCTTGTGCTGTTCTCGGACGCCACCCGCTCCGCCTGCGGCGGCGCGCAATCGGCCATGGGTCCGTTCTACTGCCCGCTCGACCAGACCGTTTACATCGATCTCTCCTTCTTCGAGGAGATGCAACGCCGCTTCCGCGCCGGCGGCGACTTCGCCTATGCCTATGTGCTCGCGCACGAGGTCGGTCACCACGTGGAGAACGAGCTTGGCATCCTGCCGCGCGTGCAGGAGCGTCAGCGTCAGGTCGGGCAGGCGGAAGGCAACCAGCTCTCCGTGCGCGTCGAGCTGATGGCGGATTGCCTCGCCGGCGTCTGGGCGCACCATTCCAATCAGCGCTGGCAATCGCTCGAACCGGGCGACATCGAGGAGGCGATCCGCGCAGCAGAAGCCATCGGCGATGACCGGCTGCAAAAGCAAAGCCAAGGCCGCGTGGTGCCCGACAGCTTCACTCACGGCTCTTCCGAGCAGCGCATGCGCTGGCTCACGACGGGACTGAAGACCGGGCAGATCCAGGCCTGCGATACGTTCAGGGCGAGCAGGCTTTAAGAAAAGGCTGAGCGTCATCCCGGACGCCAGAGGCGATCCGGGATCGTCATCAGGATAAGGAGCCCTTCTCGTTCAGCGATCCTGGACCTTCGCGGCGCTTCGTCCGGGGATGGCATTTGTGGAAGCCTGAGCGTCTCTGCGCTAGAACGATGCCGATCACACGAGAGCTTTCCATGCCCGGCATCGACGAATCCCTCCCCTTCATCTCCCTCAGCATCGCGGTGCTGACGATCTCCGACACGCGCTCGCTGGAGGATGACACATCGGGTACGACGCTGGCCGAACGGCTGACAAAGGCTGGGCATCGACTCGCGGACCGGGCCATCGTGCCGGATGATGTGGAAGCGATTCGCGACAGGATACAGGCCTGGATCGCCGATCCCACCGTCGACGTGATCATCACCACCGGCGGCACGGGCTTCACCGGTCGCGATGTGACGCCCGAGGCCATCGAGCCTCTGTTCGACAAGCGGATGGAGGGCTTTTCCGCCGTCTTCCACCGCATTTCCTACGAGAAGGTCGGCACCTCGACGATCCAGTCGCGGGCGACAGCGGGCGTGGCCGGCACGACCTTCATCTTCGTGCTGCCGGGCTCACCCGGCGCCTGCAAGGATGCATGGGACGGTATTCTCGCCCATCAGCTCGATTACCGGCACCGGCCGTGCAATTTCGTCGAGATCATGCCGAGGCTCGACGAGCACCTGAAGCGCGGAAAGCTGAAGGGCTGAATCGACTCAGCCGAATACCGGATCGCGCTCGATGGTGGCGGAAAGCCGTACGGGTATGCGGGCCCTGATCTCGTTCATCAGCACGCGGCGTTGGACCAGATCGCCTCCCCGCACCGATGTGCGAGCGAACAGGTTGACCAGCGCATTGATGACACCCGCCCGCTGACGCCGCATCCGCGCCAGCCCCTGCTCGGGCTTGGAGAGCGCCACGAACCGGTCGAGCACCCGGATCCAGCCCTCCTGCGGGATGTCGCCATCGTCAAGACACAACAGCCAATCGCGCCGTGCAGCATTGGCTCCTTCGATCCATGAGCCGGGCTTCGCGATGACCAAAGTTGCGCCGGCGGCATCCGCCACTTTCGCCAGGGTTTCATCCAGCTTGTCCGTCAGGATGACGGCATCGCCGATCAGCCCGGCGGCGACGGCCGGAACAAGGGCGCTCAAGGTGGCAGCCAAGGCCTCGGGCCCGTGCGTGACGCGAACAAGAACCGTAATCATGTGAACACTATAGCCCCTCGGCGCCATGTCGTCGCTAGGACATTCTTGCCGATGATCTCTTGATTTTGTTCCCTGTTTGTTCTTAAGCTTGGAGCCTTAATCGACAGATTCGTTTGAGGCCGCCATGAGTGTTCGCGCTAAAGATCCTGCCCGCGATCCCTTCCTTACCCGGCCTGTAAAGCGCACGCCTCTGGAGGCGGCGGAGGCAGCGCGGCGGCGCATGGACGATCCGGCCTATCGCGTCGAGGTGGACCGTCGGCGCGGCCGGGGTGCTTCCGCGAACCCGTCCGGGCGCTACGAGCCGGCGCAGCGCGAAAGCTTCGACGACGGCTGGGATATCGAGGAGGACCTTCCGACCCTGCCGACCGAAGTGATCGTCGAGAAGCCACGCACGATCATCACGAAGAACGACTCGCCGGACATTCTCTTCGACAAATCGATCAATCCCTATCGCGGCTGCGAGCACGGCTGCTCCTATTGCTTCGCGAGGCCCACCCACGCCTACCAGGGACTGTCCTCGGGGCTCGATTTCGAGACCAAGATCTTTGCCAAGCCCAATGCAGCGGAGCTTCTGGAAAAGGAGCTGCGGGCTGCGAACTATCAGCCGACGACGATCGCGCTCGGCTCCAACACCGACCCGTACCAGCCGGTCGAGCGGCGCTTCCGCATCACGCGATCCATCCTCGAAGTGCTGAACCGGATGAATCATCCCGTCGGCATCGTGACGAAATCGGCCCTCGTCACCCGCGACATCGACATCCTGAGCCAGATGGCTGCGAGGCAGCTCGCCAAGGTCGCTATTTCGGTGACGACGCTCGACCCGAAGCTCGCCCGCAGGATGGAGCCCCGCGCCGCCACGCCAGCGAAACGCCTGGAGACGATCAGGAGGCTGACGGAGGCCGGGATTCCTGTCTCGGTCCTGGTCGCGCCCATCATCCCGGCAATCAACGACCACGAGATCGAGGCGATCCTGAAGGCCTGCGCCGCCGCAGGCGCTGAGGAAGCGGGCTACGTGCTCCTGCGCCTGCCCCACGATCTCAAGGATCTGATGCGCGACTGGCTGGCCGAGCATTACCCGGACAAGCTCAAGCACGTCTTCACGCTGCTGCAGGAGGCGCGCGGCGGCAAGGATTACGATGCCGAGTGGAGCACCCGCCAATCCGGCATCGGCCCTTATGCCTGGATGCTCGGCCGGAGATTCGAAACCGCCGCCGAGCGTCTCGGCCTGAACAAGCGCAACCTGCGCCTGCGCAAGGACCTGTTCCAGGTGCCGCCGAAGGAGGCAGGGCAGTTGAGCTTGTTTTGAGCGAACGGCTTGCCGTGAGTTTCATCCCGGACGCCGGAGGCGATCCGGGATCGTGTGCAGAATGTGGCGCACGAACCTCGACACTGTCATCCCCGCGCAGGCGGGGATCCAGAACCACGACCTCCCAGGAGAGCGAACAGCGTCGTGCATCTTTCTGCATCGTCAGCGGTTATGGATCCCGGGCTCCGCTGCGCGGCCCCGGGATGACAGGGTTCTACTGGTCTGGCGATCCCGGATCGGCTTCGCCGTCCGGGATGACGAATCCACTCCCTCACCCAGCCCCGCTCTGGCCACGCGGCAACCGATCGCTATAGTGCCCCGTCCTCATCAAGCACCGGAGTCCATCGTGCTGCGCCACACAGGGTCATGCCATTGCGGCACCGTCCGTTTCTGCATCGACGCGGAGATCGTTGAACTGACGACCTGTGACTGCTCGCTCTGCATGAAGAAGAACGCGCTGATGGCGAAGGTCCACGAGAGCGCCCTGACCATCCTGTCAGGCGAAGAGGCACTGTCGCTCTATCAGTGGAACACGAGACGGGCGAAGCACTACTTCTGCTCGCGCTGCGGCATCTACACCTTTCACCGCAAGCGGGCCGCGCCCGACCATTACGGTGTGAACATCTTCTGCCTCGACGACTTCGATCCTTCAACGATCCCGACCCGAGCCACGGAAGGCATCGGCATGACGGTCGTCGACCCGATGGCCCGCGCGGAATGGCCCGGTCCACGAGAGGAAGCAGATCGCCTATAAGCTTCCACACAATGACCATCCTGATTCGTCCTCCCAAATCCGGCCTCGGCCTCGACAGCGAGCTTTCCGCCCGTAAGCAGGGCTATACCTGCATCGCCGGGCTCGACGAGGTCGGGCGTGGGCCGCTGGCGGGACCGGTGGTGTCGGCGGCGGTGGTGCTCGATCTCGACAACGTGCCTCAGGGCTTGGCCGATTCGAAGGCGCTGACGGCCGCCAGGCGCGAGGCGCTGTTTGCGGAAATCCTCGCGACCTCTCATGTTGGCATCGCCTCGGTGTCGCATCAGGAGATCGACACCATCAACATCCGGCAGGCCTCGCTGCTCGCCATGTGCCGGGCGCTCGCTGCCCTTCCCTGCAAGCCGGATATGGCCTTTGTCGATGGCAACGATCCACCCGCCCTACCCTGCGTGACGCAAGCGGTCATCAAGGGTGATTCGCACATCGCTTCGATCGCTGCCGCGTCCATCGTGGCGAAAGTGGTCCGCGACCGCATGATGACGCGGCTTGGGAACACTTATCCCGCTTACGGTTTTGCCAGCAACGCAGGTTACAGCACGAAGGCACATCTCACGGTGATCGCGAGCGAGGGTCCCTGCCCGTTCCATCGCTTGAGTTTTTCACCCTTACGCCAAGGGTTACTGGACCTGTAACCTCCCTTAACGCTAATTAACGAAAAAACTCAATCTTTTCAATGCGTAGGCAAGATTTGCCGATCCAAAATATTTGGAATTCTGCGCGTTTGGAAACCTCCTCTTTACCCTATCCCATCATGATCCGGAGTGTCAGTTGCGTAACCGGTGATCACCCATGGGTACCTTGCGTACCGGGGCTGCCGGCGCCGCCTCCCGGATCAGTGTCTCGCGTACCGGGCGGTCTGCGCCGGCTCCTCGGACGGGGCGTAAACCGCCCCTCTCCGTCCTGCCGCATTCTCTTCCTCTCAATGAGATCCTTCTCGGCGATTGCATCGCCAATCTCGAGAAGCTTCCCCCTGAGAGCGTGGACGTGGTCTTCGCGGATCCGCCTTACAATCTCCAGCTCGAACAGGCGCTGACGCGTCCGGACCAGAGCCTCGTCGATGCGGTCGACGACGACTGGGACAAGTTCGCGAGCTTTGCCGATTACGACGCGTTCACCCGCGCCTGGCTTCTGGCCGTGCGCCGCGTGATGAAGAAGAACGCGACGCTCTGGGTCATCGGCTCCTACCACAACATCTTCCGCGTGGGCGCGGCCCTGCAGGATCTGAACTTCTGGATCCTGAACGACATCGTGTGGCGCAAGGCCAACCCGATGCCGAACTTCAAGGGCCGCCGCTTCACGAACGCGCACGAGACCATGATCTGGGCTTCGAAAGGCGCGGATTCGAAGGGCTACACCTTCCATTACGATGCGCTCAAAGCCGGCAATGAAGACGTGCAGATGCGCTCGGATTGGTTCATCCCCATCTGCACCGGCGACGAGCGTTTGAAGGACGCCGAAGGCCGCAAGGTGCACCCGACGCAGAAGCCGGAGGCTCTGCTCGCACGCATCCTGCTCTCCTCCTCCAATCCCGGCGACGTGGTGCTCGACCCCTTCTTCGGCTCCGGCACGACGGGTGCGGTGGCGAAGATGCTCGGGCGCAACTTCATCGGCCTCGAGCGCGACTCGACCTATGCCAAGGCGGCGCGCAAGCGCATCGATGCGGTCGAGCCGCTCTCAGACGTGTCGATCGCCGCAGCACCCGAGAAGCGCACGGAAGTGCGCGTGCCCTTCCTGTCGCTCATCGAGAGCGGCCATGTGAAGGCGGGCGAGGTTCTGGTGGATGAGCGCCGACGCCACAAGGCGGTGGTGCGTGCCGACGGCACGCTCGCGCTCGGCGCCATCGTTGGCTCGATCCACAAGATCGGCGCGCTCACGCAAGGATTTCCGTCCTGCAACGGCTGGACCTTCTGGAATGTGGAGCGGCAGGGCAAGCTCGTCTCCATCGATGAGTTCCGTGCGAAGGTGCGGGCCGAGCTGGCGGCCTGAGACTTCACTGCGACATCGTAAATCTGCTAAAGGGCTGGCCGTGCGCTGGCCCTTTTCGTTTGCCGCACTAGGCTTTTCGTCACAGAGGCGTCATCCAACACCGCTAGCGCGGGGAAAGCCTTACCCAAAGAGAGGATTGTCCCGTGTCCTTCAAGCGCCTCCTGCCCTTGCTCGCCGTTCTCGTGCCCGCTTTCGCGCAGGCACAAGGGCTCTCCGGCAACCTCGTTCTCTATACGAGCCAACCCAATACCGACGCCCAGCAGACCATCGATGCCTTCAAAGCGAAGCATCCCGGCGTCAACGTCACCTTCGTCCGCGACGGCACCCCGAAGATTCTTGCCAAGCTGAGTGCCGAGTTCGAGGCCGGTCAACCCCAGGCCGACGTACTGCTGATTGCCGACAGCGTCACCATGGAGGGCCTGAAGAAGGAGGGCCGCCTGCTGGCGCATGAGACGGCAGATGTCTCGGCTTATCCCGCAGGCATTCACGATGCCCAAAAATTCTGGTTCGCCACCAAGCTGATCACCACCGGCATCGCCTACAACACCAAGGCCTCATTCAAGCCGACCTCCTGGCAGGATCTCACCAAGCCTGAGGTCAAGGGCCAGCTCGTCATGCCGAGCCCGCTCACCTCGGGCGCAGCCCTCATCCACGCCGCGACGCTGACCGGCACCATGGACGGCGGCTGGAAATATTATGAGGCGCTCAAGGACAACGATGCCATCGCCGGCGGCGGCAACGGCGACGTGCTCAAGCAGGTGGCCGGCGGCCAGAAGCTTTATGGCGTCATCGTCGACTACATGCCGATCCGCGAGAAGGCCAAGGGCGCGCCCGTCGAGTTCGTGTTCCCGAAGGAAGGCGTCTCGGCCGTGTCCGAGCCCGTCGCCATTCTCAAGACCACGAAGAATCCGGATGCGGCCCGCGCCTTCGTCGATTTCGTGCTCTCGAAGGATGGCCAGGAACTCGCGCTGAAGCAGGGCTACATCGCGGCTCATCCCGCTGTCGCGCTGCCGGCCGGCTATCCGGCGCGCGATCAGATCAAGGTCATGAGCTTCGACGCGGCCAAAGCGCTTGCCGATGAAACCAAGAACAAGGCGGCCTTCGCCGATATCTTCGGACAGTGAGACATCACATCCAAACCAAGTCATTCCTGGAGCGGGGAGGTTTCGGCCTCCTCGCTCTTGTCGCTTTGATCATCTTCGTCTTCGACGTTCTGCCCGCCTTACGGTTGCTGCTGGCTGCGCTCTTTCCCGGCGGCGTCTTCAATCCCGATGCGATGCTCTCGGCGCTCTCCAGCCGCTCGGCTTTACGGGCAGCACAGGCCTCACTGGAAACGGCGCTATGGTCGACGCTCCTGGCATTGCCGCTCGGCACGGCCATGGTGCTCGTGCTGGGCATCACGGATATCCGCGGACGCCGCATCGCATCGTTTCTCTTCGTCCTGTCGGTGATGATCTCACCCCAGGTGATCGCGCTTGCTTTTCTCCATCTCGTCGGCCCGGCTTCGCCGATCCTGAACACGCTTGGCCTCGCACCTGAAGCGGGCAGCGCCAATCCGATGCTCGGGCGCGGCGGCATCATCCTGGTGCTCGGCCTGCACCATGCGCCGCTCGTCTATGTGGTGATGAGCGCCGGCTTGAAGCGCATTCCTCTCGCCGTCACCGAGGCAGCGCGCATCGACGGCGCACAGCCGTGGCGAATCCTCACGGATCACGTTCTGCCGCTCTTGCGTCCGCATCTCGTCAGCGCGGCCCTGCTCGCCTTCGTGGCGGGCATCGGCAATTTCGGCATTCCCGCGCTCCTCGGCGCACCGGTGAATTATCTGACGCTGCCCGTGCTCATCTATCGACGCCTGTCGAGTTTCGGCACTGGCATGATCGGCGATGTCTCGGCCCTCGGCCTTCTCGTCGCGGCCATCGCGCTCGTCTGTGTTGGAGCAAGCCAGTTTCTCACGCGCAAGGATGGCGTGCATCTGGAGGATGACGCGCCGGTGAAGCCGTTCTGGTTTCTTGGGTCTGCGCGCATCGGCGTCGAGATCCTCGTCGGTCTCGTCCTGGCTGTGACCCTCGTCCTGCCGATCCTGTCGCTGCTGGCCTCCGCTCTCGTTCCATCCTACGGCATGGCTCTGTCATTCACGACGATTACCCTCGACAACTTCATCGAAGTGCTGGCGCGCCAGGATGTCACGATCCGCGCTTTCACGAACTCGCTGCTCTATGCCGGCGGCGCGGCGTTTCTGCTGGCGCTGATCGTCGTGCCCATTGCCTACGGATTGATCCGCTTGATGGGACGATGGAGAATTCTTGCGATATCTCTCCTCGAAATTTCTTACGTGCTGCCAGGTATCGTGCTCGCCATCGCATGCATTCTCCTGTTCCTGAAGCCGCTGCCGCTCCTTGGCTTCTCACTCTATGCAACACCCTGGATCATCGTCTTCGCCTATCTTGCCCGCTTCCTCTCGGTGGCGCTGAAACCCGTGCTTGCGGGAATGGTGCAGATCGATGTCGCGCAGGAGGAAGCCGCAGCCATCGACGGTGCCCGCCTGACGCAGCGCCTTTTCGGCATCGTGCTTCCTTCCCTGCTCCCCGCCGCCGTCGCGGGCGGCTTGATGGCGTTCCTGCTCGCCTTCAGCGAGCTCACCGTCTCGGCCCTGCTCTGGTCGGCCGGAACGGAGACCATCGGCGTGGTGCTCTACAACCTCGAAGAAGCCGGGCTCGCAAGCCAGGCCTCTGCCGTCGCCATCGTTATCATCGGCGTCGTGACCATCACCATGCTCATCCTCGATGCTCTGGGCAGATACCTGCCGGCAGGTGCCCTGCCCTGGCAATGCGAGACGGACAATGAGCTGCGCATGAGCACAAAGCCGTTTCATGCACCGGCTCGCGCTCGAACGATCAACCAGCTTGAGCCAAAACCGGCGCTCGGCGCTTGAAGCCTCATCAAAACTGAACAGGTCTCCCATGCTCCTGGCGGGCTGCGGGCGAACGGCCTTTGCGCGATGGTCCGGTTGTCCCCAAGCCGGAACATCCCCCTATGCCGAACCCGGTTCAACGCTTTAGCATCCTCTCATGGCTTCTTCGTCTCTCGATCCCTTCCGTCTCGCCTTCACCGAACCGTCCTGGGACGACCTGCGGATCTTTCTCGCCGTGGTGGCTCATGGATCGATGAACAGCGCCGCCAAGGCGCTCGGACAGAGCCAGCCGACCATCGCGCGGCGCATCAAGGTGCTGGAGGAGACGCTCGGGCTTTCGCTGTTTCAGCGCGGACCCAACAATCTCGAACTCACGGAAGCAGGCCAGGCCATCCTCGAAGCAGCAAGCCCCATGGGCGAAGCGGCCGGAATCGTGTCGCGAACAGCGGCAGCCTACCGGCCGGATCCCGACGCTCCGGTGAGGGTCACGGCGACTGCTTCGGTGACGCTTTTCCTGTCCCTTTACGCGGCGGAGCTGCACGAAGCTGCAGCGCCCGTGGAGATCGCCTATATCCCGACCCGCCGCAGGCTCGATCTCGCCTCCGGCGAGGCCGATATCGGCCTGCGGATGCGCAACCTGCCGGAAGGGACGGACGATCTCATTGCGCGCAAGATCGGGCAGATCGCCTTTGCCATTTATGCCCGCACGGACAATCCGACCGCTGTCATCGCGCCGCCCGAGGATCCGACCCTCTCCCGTCAGGCGGCCTATGTGGCCGAGTTCGCGCAAGGCCGCACCATCGCCGCCCGCATCGGTGACATGCCGATCCGCTACCAGGCAGCCAAAGCAGGCTTAGGGGCCGCCTTCCTCCCCTGCTGGCTCGGCGATTCGGACCCGGATCTCATTCAGGTGACGAAGCCTGAGGGCGACCTGATCGAGGACGTCTTCCTCGTCATGCACCGCCGCAGCCGCAACCGCCCCAACGTGACACGTGTGGCCAATGCGCTGGCCGCCTTGTTCAAGAAGAACCAGAAGGCACTGGTGGGCGCCTGATCAGGCTTTCGCGGAAGCCTTCGCCTTCCCGCCCGGGATGTCTCCCAGCGCATGCACCAGCACCTTCTTCATGGCGCCGGGCAGTGCCTCCTCGTGGAGAGAAAGGCGCGGCGTCCAGCGCATCTCGTCAGGCGCGGGCGTGCCCTTGGCGACCTTGGCGAAGAGCACCGTGAGTTCGAGCGGAAAATGGGTGAAGACGTGCTTCACCGTGCCCGGCAGCCTCTGCCAGCGGGCCTCGATGGGGGCGTCGAGCACGGCGCGCGAGGGCTCGTAATCGGGCATCCATTCGCTCGTCGGTGGCTCGGCCATGCCGCCGAGAAGTCCCTGCGGCGGACGGGTGCGGAGCAGGATCGTGTCATCGGCGCGCAAGACCACAAAGGCCGCGCCTTTCCGCAATTGCCCGCTCTCCTTCTTCTGCTTTTTCGGGAAGGTCTCCTGCAGGCCTTCGGCCCGAGCCTTGCATGGCACCATCCAGGGGCAGAGCGCGCAGGCCGGCCGCTTGGGCGTGCAAATGGTGGCGCCGAGATCCATCACCGCTTGCGCGAAGTCGCCGGGCCGGTCGTCGGGCACCAGTTCCTCGGTCAAGGCGCGGATCAGGGACTTGGCCTTCGGCAGCGGCTCCTCGACCATGAAGAGGCGGGACATCACCCGCTCCACATTGCCATCGACCGCCGCCGCCTTCTCGTTGAAGGCGATGGCCGCGACCGCCGCTGCCGTGTAGGCGCCGATGCCGGGAAGCTTCAGGAGCTCTGCCTCCGTCCCCGGAAAGCGCCCGCCATGCTTGTCCACAACCGCCTTGGCGCAGGCATGGAGGTTGCGGGCGCGGGAGTAATAGCCGAGGCCGGCCCAGGCCTGCATGACCGACTCTGAGGGCGCCTCGGCCAGGGCCTCGACGGTCGGAAAGCGATCCAGAAAATTCAGATAATAGGGTTTGACCGCCGCCACCGTCGTCTGCTGCAGCATGATCTCGGACAGCCAGACGCGGTAAGGATCCGCAATCACGCTCGGCAGGGCGCGCCACGGCAATTCGCGCCGGTGACGATCGTACCAGGCGAGAAGGTCTTGAGGATCGGGCTTGGTCGCGCTCGGGGCGGGCGTTAACATGGAATTCGGAATAGCGTTCTACACCGCATATTCCAACGCGGCTTTTGGACATTCAACATGAGACGACCGAGGCGACATTGAGACGCCCAAGGCCTCTGGCCCGCCCCCTTGCCGAGTTTCTCGACGTCTGCCTGTCTCCCAGCCTGGCGGCGCAAGGCTTTGCGACCTCTGACATCATCATGACCTGGCCCGATATCGTCGGCGAGCGGCTTGCCGCCTTCACCCAGCCGCTCAAGATCGAGTGGAAGCGCAAGAGCCCTCATGCCGATCCGGAGGCGCGTCCAGACCCTGCAACGCTCGTGATCCGGGTCGAGAGCGCCTTCGCCCTCGAACTCCAGCACCTCGCGCCCACCGTCATCGACCGGGTGAACACCTATTACGGCTGGCGCTGCATCGGGAGGCTCGTTTTGAAACAAGGGCCTGTGCGGCGGGTTGAGAAGAAGCGCCCGGCTCCTCCCGTCCTCACTCCCGCGGATCGGGAGAAGGTCGACAGGGCCGTTGAGCCCATCGAGGAGGAATCCTTGAAGGCAGCGCTCGACCGGCTGGGTCAGGCGATCGTCAGCTCCGGTTCACGCACGAAAGCGTGAGATGGCTGGCGCTTGCCAGGAACGGCAAGGCATTCTACCGCAGGACGAAATCTCTTCAGGAGCCTCCCTAAAATGATCACCCGGCGTCAGACGCTTCAGCTTCTCGGGACCGCAGCCGCGACGGCCTATCTCGCCACGAGCCTGCCGGCCTTCGCCCAGAACGTGGCTGTATCGGACCTCGCGGTCCAGGGCCCCCTCGGGGACGTGGCCCTCGGCCCGGAAAACGCCAAGGTGACGATCATCGAGTACGCCTCGCTGACCTGCTCGCACTGCGCCAATTTCCACAAGACCACCTGGCCCGAGCTGAAGAAGCGCTACATCGACACGGGCAAGATCCGCTTCGTCCTACGCGAGTTCCCCCTAGACCCGCTCGCCACGGCCGGCTTCATGCTCGCCCGCTGCGACGGCAACGACAAGTATTACCCGATCACGGACCTTCTCTTCGAGCAGCAGCGGAACTGGGCTTTCACCGACAAGCCGCTGGACGCGCTGCGCGGGCTCATGCGCCAGGCAGGTTTTTCACAGGAAAAATTTGACGCTTGCCTCAAGGACCAGAAACTATATGACGCAGTCAACGCGGTGAAGAACCGGGGTATGGAGCAGTTCCGTGTGGACTCCACGCCGACTTTCTTCATCAATGGTCAGCGTCATCCTGGAAGCCTGTCGATCGATGAGATTGAAAAGGTCATCAAGCCTATCCTGGGCGAATAAGCTCCATCACCCTGCCCCTCAAGGGCGGGACAGGAAGGCGCGTCCATGAAGCTGACGCGCCTTCGCATTGCAGGCTTCAAGACCTTCGTCGAGCCGACCGACTTCCTGATCGAACCGGGTCTGACCGGCGTCGTCGGGCCGAACGGCTGCGGCAAGTCCAACCTCGTCGAGGCTCTGCGCTGGGTCATGGGAGAGAACTCCCACAAGAACATGCGCGCCACGGGGATGGACGACGTCATCTTCTCCGGCTCGTCCGGCTCAGGAGGCCGCCCGGCCCGCAACTGGGCCGAGGTGATGCTCACCATCGACAACGGCGAGCGCACGGCCCCGGCTGCCTTCAACGACACGGATCTCCTGGAAATCTCGCGCAAGATCGAGCGAGAGGAAGGCTCGACCTACCGGGTCAACGGCAAGGAAGTCCGCGCCCGCGACGTGCAGATCCTGTTCGCGGATGCGGCCACCGGCGCCCGCTCGCCTGCCCTCGTGCGCCAGGGCCAGATCAGCGAGATCATCTCCGCCAAGCCCCAGGCCCGCCGTCGCATCCTGGAAGATGCCGCCGGCATCGCCGGTCTCCATGCCCGGCGGCACGAGGCGGAGCTGCGCCTCAAGGCCGCCGAGGACAACCTCGTTCGCGTCGAGGACGTAATCCGCGAACTGGAAAGCCAGATCGAGAGCCTGAAGCGCCAGGGCCGCCAGGCCTCCCGCTACAAGAACCTTTCGGCCGAAATCCGCCGGCTCGAAGCCCTGATGTACGCCATCAGCTTCTCGGAGGCGCGGGAACAGGCCGCCACCGCCGAGCGTCAGGTCGCCGAAGACCTCAAGGCGGTCGCCGACGCCACCGAGGAACAGACCCGGGCCGCCACGGCTCAGGCCGTCTCCGCCCATGGCATCCCGGCCCTGCGGCAGGCCGAGGCCGCCGCCGCCGCTGCCCTGCAGCGCCTGACCCATGCCCGCAACGAGCTCGAATCGGAAGAGCGCCGCTCCAAGGAGCGCGTGGTCGAGTTGGAGCGCCATATCGGCGATCTCAACCGCGACATCGCCCGCGAGGCGGCGCAGCGCACGGATGCCGAGGCCACCATCGAGCGTCTCCAGTCCGAAGCCGCCGAGATTTCGCTCACCACCGACGGGGCGGACGACGTTCGCGCCGAGGCCGAGGAGCGCCTGCAGAATGCCGAGGCTGAGCTGGCCGAGGCCGAAGCGGCCCTGAGCGCCCTGCAGGCCCAGACCTCCGACCTCAATGCCCGCCGCGCCGCCCTGGAGCGCGCCGTGCGCGAGGAGATGGAGCGCGCCTCCCGTTTCCGATCCGAGAAGGAGCGGCTCGAGCGCGAGATCGCGGCGCTCTCCGCTTCGCCCGAGGACGGGCCCTCCCTCGACGACTTGCGCGAGGAAGCGGCGGTTGCTGAGGAGACGGCTCAGAGCGCCGAAGAGGCGGTGATCGAGGCGCGCGAGACCCTGTCCGCCGCCCGGGAGGCCGAGAACCGCCTGCGCCAGCCCCTCAACGAGGCAGAGCGCAAGGCGCAGCGCCTTGAAACCGAGGCGTTGACGCTCGCGAAGCTCGTGACCTCCGCCATCGGCGACCTCTGGCCTCCGGCCCTCGACCAGATCACAGTCGACAAGGGTTACGAGACGGCGCTGGGCGCCGCTCTCGGCGACGATCTCGAAGCCTCGACCAATCCGTCGGCTCCTCACCATTGGGAAATGACCGGAATCGGCGAGAACGATCCATCCCTGCCGGATGGCGTCCGCTCATTGGCCGAGCTGGCTCGCGCCCCGGCAGAGCTGCAGCGCCGCCTGCGCCAGATCGGCGTGGTGAGCAAGGCCGACGGGCTTCGTCTGCGCGGCCTCCTGAAACCCGGCCAGCGGCTTGTCTCGCAGGAAGGCGATTTGTGGCGCTGGGACGGCTTCACCACCGCCGCCGAGACGCCCTCCCCGGCCGCGCGCCGTCTGGCGGAAAAGAATCGCCTCGGCGACCTGGAACGCGAGGCCGCTGAAGCCCGCGAACAGGCCGAGCACCTGCGCCACGAGGCCGAAGGGGCGCTCGAAGCCGTGCGCAGGGCGGCCTCTCACGAAATGCAGGCCATCGAGGCCGCCCGCCAGACCCGGCAGGCGCTTGATGCCTCCCGCACCCGCTTGGCGGCCGCCGAGCGCAAGGAGGCCGAGCTCGGCCAGCGCCGCTCGGCCCTGCAGGAAGGCCTTGCCCGCCTCTCCGAGAGCGAGGCAGAAGCGCTGGAACGCGTGCAGGATGCCGAGAGCGCCCTGCAGGATCTCGCCCCGGCACCCGATCTCGAAAGCCGCCTGCTCGAAGAGCGTACCCGCGTGGCCGAGCGTCGGGCCGCCGCCTCTGAGGCCCGCGCTGCCCTGCAATCCCTGATGCACGAGGCGGAACTGCGCCGCCGCCGACAGGAATCGATTGCCGCCGATATCCGCCTCTGGACCGAGCGCACTGCCCGCGCCGCCAAGGCCTTCGAGGATCTCGGCGAGCGCCTGGAGCGCGCGCAGGACGAGCACCAGCGGCTGCTGGAAGCGCCCGACACTTATCTGCAGCGCCGCCGCGCCCTCATCAGTGAGGTCGAAGAGGCCGAAGCGAAGCGCAAGGATGCCGCCGATCACCTCGCCGATGCCGAGACAGGCCTCGCCGAGACGGACCGCGCCGCCCGCGCCGCCCTGGAGGCGCTCTCCGCCGCCCGCGAATCCCGCGCCGGCTCCCAAGCCCGCCACGAAGCCGCCATCGCGCGCCTCGCCGAAATCACCCGCAACATCGCGGAAAACCTTGAGACCACCCCGGCTGGCCTCATCGAGCTTGCTGGCCTGAAAGAGGGGGTCCAGCTGCCCTCGCACGGGGAGATCGAATCCAAGCTTCATTCACTGAAGTCCGATCGGGAGCGCCTCGGCGCCGTGAACCTGCGTGCCGACGAGGAGCTGACCGAACTCGAGACCAAGTACAACGGCATCACCGGCGAGCGGGACGACCTCGTCGAGGCCATCAAGCGTCTGCGCCAGGCCATCGGCAGCCTCAACCGCGAGGGCCGCGAGCGGCTGCTTGCTGCCTTCGATGTGGTGAATGCCCACTTCCAGCGTCTTTTCACCACCCTCTTCGGCGGCGGCACGGCTGAGCTGACCCTGGTCGATTCGGACGATCCGCTGGAGGCCGGCCTCGAGATCCTGGCCCGGCCGCCTGGCAAGAAGCCCCAGAGCATGACCCTGCTCTCCGGCGGCGAGCAGGCCCTGACGGCCACCGCGCTGATCTTCGCGGTCTTCCTCACGAATCCCTCGCCGATCTGCGTGCTCGACGAAGTGGACGCACCGCTCGACGACGCCAACGTGGAGCGCTACTGCGCCCTTCTGGAAGACATGGCTCGCCAGACCGACACCCGGTTCGTGGTCATCACCCACAACCCGATCACCATGGCGCGGATGGACCGTCTCTTCGGCGTCACCATGGCCGAAAGGGGTGTCTCGCAGCTCGTCTCCGTTGACCTGCAGAGCGCCGAGCGCATTCTTGAGGTAGCCTAAGGCTTTCAGGCCCGCCTTGCTTCGGCCTCAAAAACATGTGCGCTTTGAGCCCGAGACCGCTCGAAAACACACTTATCTAAAATATTTCAAAGACTTAGATCTTTGCAGACGGTCCTTGACAGGGGGGACCCCCGCTCATATGGTGCGCCCGGCTTTCGGGGCTGGGCTTCCAAGCATTTTCCCGCAACGCTTCAAAGGAGATCGCAATGGCGGGCCCTCATGAGCGGAACGGTGAAAGTGAGCGGAAACCGGGCAGCGCCGACGATGCCGACCTGTCAGCGAGACTGAAATCTCTCGACGAACGGATCTCCCAAGCATCCGCACATCGAGCCGAGTCAGAGCCTCGCGCCCGCCCGACGTCAGATTCCAACGCCATCGGCCAAGCCTTCAGGCTCTCGGCCGAATTCGTTGCAGGAGTTGCGGCCGGTGGAATTCTGGGTTGGCTTGTCGATCGCCTGTTCGGGACTTCCCCTTGGGGTCTGATCGTTTGTCTGATACTCGGCTTCTGCGCCGGGATGCTCAACTTGATGCGAGCAGCTGGGATGGTGAAACCCGCCCGGTATCACGATAAGCGGTGAAGGACTTAGGCTTTCGAACGCCGAACGGCATTTGATAACATCGAACTTTGAGAGCGGATCATGGCGAGCCCGATCGAACAATTCCAGATCAAGCCCATCATTCCGGTCATCAATTTCACCAATTCGTCCCTGTTCATGGTCGGCGCCGCCGCCGTGATCGTGGGCGGCCTGCTGTATGCCACGCGTAAGCGCGCCGTGGTCCCGGGCCGTGCCCAGTCGGTGGCCGAGGTCCTGCACGATTTCGTCGCGAACACGCTGGTCGATGCGACAGGCAAGGAGGGGATGAAGTTCTTCCCTCTCGTCTTCTCCCTCTTCATGTTCGTGCTGACGGCAAACCTGCTCGGCATGATCCCGGGCTTCTTCACCGTCACCAGCCACGTCATCGTCACCTTTGCCCTCGCCATGCTCGTCATCGGCACGGTGGTGGTCTACGGCTTCATGAAGCACGGCACCCACTTTCTCGGTCTCTTCGTGCCGTCGGGCGTGCCGGCATGGCTTTTGCCCTTCATCGTGGTGATTGAACTCGTCTCGTTCCTCTCCCGCCCGATTTCGCTCAGTCTGCGTCTTTTCGCGAACATGCTCGCGGGACACATCGCGCTGAAAGTTTTCGCTGGCTTCGTTGTGGCGCTGCTGGGCGCCGGCGGAGCGCTGACGATCCTCGCTCCGCTGCCGCTTCTCATGGCGGTTGCTCTCATGGCGCTCGAGTTCCTCGTCGCCGCTTTGCAGGCCTACGTCTTCACGGTGTTGACCTGCATCTACCTCAACGACGCGTTGCACCCGGGCCACTAGGTCTGCGCCGAGTTACTTCCCTCCCTCCCGATCACAGTATTCCCAAGGAGATCACAATGGATCCGATTGCTTTCAAGTACCTCGGCGCGGGCCTCGCCTGCATTGGCATGGGTCTCGCCGCTATGGGCGTCGGCAACATCTTCGGTAACTTCCTCTCCGGCGCTCTGCGCAATCCGTCGGCTGCCGACGGCCAGTTCGCCCGCGCCTTCATCGGTGCGGCGCTCGCAGAAGGTCTCGGCATCTTCTGTCTCGTCGTCGCTCTCGTTCTGCTCTTCACCTAATCTCAAGACGGTGATCGGGAGGCTGAGGCGCGCTAAGGCGCTTCGCCTCAACAGGGGTGACGGCGGATTGAACCGCCGTCATTCATGTTTCAGGCGTATCTTGCGGAAAAGTGGGAACCGGTTTTCCGTACTGAACGATACGCCAGTTTAGGGATTGAGCATCGGATCAATCCCAAAAGTGGAAACCACTTTTGGGTCCGATGCTAGGATTACTCGTCCTTTATAGGATCTGCTCCATGGCTCAGGCTCAGACGACCCATGCCACAACAGAGGCCCCTGGCGGCGCTCATGCGGATGTCGGCTTTCCGCCCTTCGAGACGGAAACCTATGCCGGTCAGCTCCTCTGGCTGGCGATCACCTTCGTGGTGCTCTACACCCTGCTCTCTCGGCTGGTCCTTCCCCGTCTGGGCGGAATCATCGAGAACCGCCGCGCGATGATCGCCAACGATCTCGACGACGCGGCTGCCATGAAATTCCGCGCAGAAGAAGCCGGCGCCGCCTACGAGAAGGCTCTCGCTGAGGCCAAGGGCCGTGCACAGGCTCTCGCGCAAGAAACCCGCGCCAAGCTCGCGGCTGAGAGCGACGCTAAGCGCAAGGCGCTCGAGGCCGACCTGAACCAGCGCCTCGCCGATGCGGAAGCGACGATCACATCCAAGAAGGCGGAGGCCATGAGCCACGTGGATGCCATCGCCCGCGACACGGCTTCCGCCATCATCGAGCGCCTCACCGGCAAGGCTCCGGCCGCACAGAAGGTCGAAGCCGCTCTCAACCAGATCAAGGCCTGATCGGGAGGTCCGCATGTTTGCTAGCGCTGAATTCTGGGTTGCGGTCGCCTTCGTCATCTTCTGGGGCATCCTGTTCTATTACGGCGTTCCCGGGAAGGTGCTGGGTCAGCTCGACTCCCGCGGCAAGCGCATTGCCGGTGAACTGGCCGAGGCCAAGCGCCTGCGCCAGGACGCCGAGCGGCTCTTGAAGGAATACGAGGCCAAGCGCACGGCCGCCGAGCAGGAGGCCGCCGACATCGTCTCCAACGCCCGCGCCGAGGCCGAGCGCCTTGCCGCCGAGGCGCAGGAGAAGATCACCGATTTCGTGAAGCGCCGTACGGCCACTGCCGAGGCGAAGATTGCCCAGGCCGAGGCTCAGGCTTCCGCCGAGGTCCGCGCCGCTGCCGTCGACGCCGCCATCAAGGCTTCCGAACGCGTCCTGCGCGACGAGATCACCGGTGCCACCGCCGCCTCGTTCGTGACGCAGAGCCTCAACGACGTGCGCACGAAGCTGCAATAAGAGCTTCGTTCCGGATAAAAGATCTCAAAGGCCGCCCTTGAGGCGGCCTTTTTGCTTGGAGATCGGACCCAAAAGTGGAATGCACTTTTGGGATTGATCCGATGCTCCACTCTTTGAAGAGCGCATCGTTCTGCGCGACCCTCTGAGTCCGCACGACGCGCTAGTGAGGACATGATGCTGCTGATCTTCGATTGCGACGGCGTGCTGGTCGATTCGGAAGTGTTGAGCTGCCGGATCGATGCCGAGTTTCTCACGCAAATCGGCATCCCCTACACGGCAGAGGAGATTGCGCGGCAATTTCTCGGGGTGAGCCTGAAAACCATGATTTCGCGAATCGAGACCGAGCGGAACTGCAAGCTCCCTGGCGACTTCAGCGAGCGCCTCAACCGCACCCTGTTTGCGCGCTTCGAAACGGATCTGAAACCGATCGAGGGGGTGCGGGATGCCATCCTATCCCTCCACTTCCCCCGCTGCGTCGCCTCATCCTCCATACCGGAGCGAATCGCTTTGTCCCTGCGGGTCACGGGTCTGGCAGACCTGTTCGACAACATCTTCAGCTCGTCTCAAGTCGCACGCGGAAAGCCGGCCCCAGACCTGTTCCTCCATGCTGCGGCCCAGATGAAGGCGAGCCCAACGGAATGTATCGTCATCGAGGATTCCAGCGCAGGCGTTCAGGCAGCCCGTGCTGCAGACATGCACGTCATCGGCTTCACCGGCGGCAGTCATTGCGGGCCGGAGCACGCAGAAAAGCTGCGGCAGGCAGGGGCACTGCGCATCATCGAGCGGATGACTGAACTTTCGGAGGCAATTCGAGCAATTGCATAGTCGATCAATGGGGAACGGCGTCTGAGCTCGTCGCTCTCTCCTGAAGACCTATTTGCAACTACTGACTTGCGCTCGGATCTTTCTGCTGACCTGAACTCGGTTGCGCTTTCGCGGGAAACAGGTCGGGGCGAACCTGCTTCATCCGTTCTCCTAAAGGCATTGCAAGCGTACGAGAATACTCGATCGTGATATGATGGGTATCTCGGAACACCAGCACATTGCCGCCTACGGGCAGGCAGAGTTTCTCGTCACAAAACCTGTCGGTGAGATCGATGAAATTCACATTCGCAGGCTTCGGGCTGAGCATGGAGGTCGGGTCGACCTCGTCGAATAGCTCACTCCGGGGAACCGCGCATTTCGAAATATCGCGTAGATTGGCCTCCATGCAATCTGGAGCATCGGGCCTCGTGCGCGCACTGTCCCGCACCGCAATCACAGAAATGTTGTCGCCTTCCAAACGCTTCCAATGCGCGAGGTATCCGTTCGGAATGTACTCGATCAAGCCTCCGACGCGCGATCGACGTCGGGTTGACGTCGTGAACACCACATCAGGATTAATCCTCCGCACCACATCGTGAACGTCCCGGTTCCATTGAGTACAGGATGGAACGCTTTCGACCTCGGTGCTGTATTGGCAGGCGCTCTTGGTGACGGCGACAATCTTCCACTTGTACTCGTGAGCGAGCCGTTCCAGCGCCGGCAACCAGTGCTCGGCATGAGAACCACCCACAAGCGCGATCGTCTTGAAGGGATTCTTCACCTCTCCATATACGCAGGTGAGAACCTCCGCCTCTGTCTCATTCTGCTGACAGAAGTTGGGATGCTTGTACTTGACGGCCGCAGCTCTCGGATAGACCGGAACGTTCGGTTTCACAGCGCGCTCAACGGCCATAGGCATGGAGCCACCAGGATAGTCGCTTCCCAGCTCCTCCAACGCATTCGACAGGAACAAATCTGGACGAACCTGCTGCATCCGCTGTCCGAGACGGCGAGCGAGAGTGCGGGCATATTCGGGGGTCATGTGACGGGCGTCGCGATACACCAGCACATTGCCCCCCACGGGCAGGCAAAGCTGTTCGTCACAGAACCTGTCGGTGAGGTCGATAAATCTGACGTTCCTCGGCTTCGGGCTGAGCTTGGATACTGGATCGATCTCGTCGAACAGTCGCCAGCGAGGAATTGCGCATTTCGCAATATCGTGCAGATTGACTTCTACACAGTCGAGAACATCTTCTCCCATGCTGGGAGTATGACGCAGAGCTATCGCAGTGATGCTGTTATCAGCCAACTTCTTCCATTGCGTGAGATAGCTCCCTGGAATGGCTTCCCTCGCCTCACTCTGCTGCATCCTCTGAGAGGTCGCTACCGTGAACACGACGTTCGGATGAAGCTTCAGCACGGCGTCATGCATCGCCTCGCTCCATACATCACAGGACGAGCAATCGCTTTCGGCAAGCACGACGATTTTCCACTTTTGAGCGGATGCAAGCGCTTCCAGAGCAGGCAACCACTGTTCGACCTGGGAGCCGCCGACAAGCGCAATCGTCTTCTGATAACCTTCAATCACACCATGAATACAAGTAACAATTCCCTGTTCCCCCTTTTCCTGCGAGCAGAAGTCGGCGGGAGCGTTTCTTGCTTCAGAGACCGTTGGGTGAAGGGGAACACCAGGCTTGATCGCTTTCGCCAGCGAGATCGGCTGGCTACCTCCTGGATATCTCCTCATCATCTGCTCTAGCGCAGCACTCTGCCGACGCTCTTGTACATCGTTCCACTTGTACCACACCGCGGATGCGGCAACGATTGGCAGGGCCAGTCCCACGGCCATGGCATGAACATGCCATGGGTTGCTTCTGCCGATAGACGATTGCTGAACAGGCTGTTCGAACCAGCGGTGCGTTGCATAAGCTCCGCATAGGGCAATCGCGATCACGGAGAGCCCGGCCACGAGGCCCAATTGTGTCTGCCCATCAACGATCAGGAAGAATACCAGAATCGGCCAGTGCCAGAGGTAGAAGGAGAATGAGATCTCTCCCAAAGCCACGAGCGGCTTCGAGGCAAGGATGTGGTCGGCCCCGAACCGGACACCACCGCCACCGGAGACAATGATCAGCACAGCCCCGAGCGTCGGCCACAGCGCGACATAGCCGGGGTAGTGTGCAGAGGCAGGCACAAGAAAGCCGCAACTCACCACCATGGCCAAGCCAACCCACCCGGCAACCAAGCGCAGAGCCGCTGGGAGATTCAGGTAAGGAAGTGCAATTGCCAGCATTCCGCCAAGGGCGAATTCCCATACGCGTGCGAGGGTGTTGAAGTAAGTTGGCGAAGGATTGAGATTGGTCTGAGTGATCGAATAGCCCAAGGAGACTATGAGTAACGCAGCCAAGCCAACGATGTAAGCAGAGGTGAAAACGCGAAGTCTCTTTGCAGCAATTGCAATGCCGAGCAACAAAAACGGCCACACGGCATAGAATTGCACCTGCACCGACAGGGCCCAGAATTGTTGGACAGGGCTTGGAGCCTCATCGCGGGCGAGATAGTCGACCGAGCTCATCATGAGCTTGATGTTCTCGAGATGAACGGCGCTATAGATGACCTCGGACAAAAGTCCTTGCTGACGAGACTGCGGCATCCATAACAGAGCCGCAACCAGCGTCAGTGCAAGAATGACACAGGCCATCGGAGTGATACGCTTGGCGATCCGCCCCCAGAAGGCAATGACATTGATTGTCTGTGTCCGCTTGATCTCCCGGTAAAGCGAACCCGTGATGAGAAAGCCCGAGATGACGAAGAAGACATCGACGCCTCCAGAAACACGTCCACCCCAGATGTGGAAGGCGGCGACGAGCAGGGCACCGATCGTTCGAATTCCCTGGATTTCGGGACGATAGTTGGAAGAAGCCTTCTTGGAATCCGTCATCGCGTCTGTCTGCATCAGTCACGATGTCGGGGCGCGGCGTGCCTCACGAATTCAGGCGCTCAACTGAGAAACCCTGCCCGCAGAGTATTGACTACGGTGAGAACCCATGCCGCACACGTCTCCCTGGAATCGTGCACATTGCCGTTACGTTACAACACGCATAGACCAGACAGGGCGATTTGCCTCCTCTCCGAACATGTAGGGTCCGAACCTGATTGCTCGGGTCGAGAAGCTTGGCGGTTCGCAAATGAAAATGCCGCCCAAATGGGCGGCATTCTCTTGATCGATATGGAAGGCAGGATTTACTCCGCCGCTTCCGCCATGGGCGCCGGTGGCGTCCACTTGAGGACCGGGTTGCGGGCGGCGCGGGTCTCGTCCAGGCGGCGGCGTGGGGCGTGGTAGGGGGCACCGGTGAAGCGCTCCGTGTCACCCTTCTTCGCTGCCATGGCGAGGTCGCGCAGGGTTGCGATGAAGAGGTCGAGGGAGGATTTCGATTCGGATTCCGTCGGCTCGATCAGCATCGCGCCATGCACCACCAGCGGGAAGTACATGGTCATCGGGTGATAGCCCTCGTCGATCATGGCCTTGGCCACATCGAGCGTGGTCACGCCCGTGTCCTTCAGCCACGCATCGTCGAACAGCACCTCGTGCATGCACGGCTTGTTGCCGAAGGGCAGCGAGAGGAGATCGGACAGGCCGGCGCGGATGTAGTTGGCGTTGAGCACTGCATCCTCTGACGCCTGCTTCATGCCGTCCGCGCCATGCGAGAGCATGTAGGACAGTGCGCGCACATACATGCCCATCTGGCCGTGGAAGGCGGTCATGCGGCCGAAAGGCTTTTCAGCTGCATCCGATTCCTGCTCCACCAGCTCGAAGCCCTCCTTGCCGGCCCGCACGAACGGCACCGGCGCGAAGGGCGCAAGACGCGCGGAGAGCACGACGGGTCCCGAGCCTGGACCACCGCCGCCGTGAGGCGTCGAGAAGGTCTTGTGCAGATTGATGTGCATGGCATCGACGCCGAGATCCCCGGGCTTGGCCTTGCCGACGATGGCGTTGAAGTTCGCACCGTCGCAGTAGAAGTACGCGCCCGCATCGTGGATCGCCTTCGCGATCTCCGCGACCTGCGGCTCGAAGAGACCGCAGGTGTTGGGATTCGTGAGCATGATCGCCGCCACATCGGGGCCGAGCAGCTTCTTCACGTCCTCCACATGCACGAAGCCGTCCTCACGCGCCGGCACGGGCTTCACGACGAAGCCGATGAGAGCGGCGGTAGCCGGGTTCGTGCCGTGTGCCGAATCAGGCACGAGCACCACGTTGCGGGTCTTGCCCTCGCCCTTCGCCTCGATGGCGGCCTTGATCGCCATCATGCCGCAGAGCTCGCCATGGGCGCCGGCCTTCGGCGAGAGAGCGACGGCCGTCATGTTGGTGAGCGTGACCAGATAGCGCCCAAGTTCGTTCATGAGCTCAAGCGCGCCCTGCACGGTGGAGACCGGCTGCAGCGGATGCACATCCGAGAAGCCCGGCAGGCGCGCCATGCGCTCGTTCAGGCGCGCGTTGTGCTTCATGGTGCAGGAACCGAGCGGAAAGAGGCCCGTGTCGATGCCGTAGTTCTGTTGGCTGAGGCGCACGTAGTGGCGCATGGTCTCGGGCTCGGAGAGACCCGGCAGACCGATGGGCTCCTTGCGCTCCAAACCGCCAAGACGCGGCTCGAAATCCTCCGGCTCGTCGAAATCGACGCCGGTCGTGTCATAGCGGCCGATCTCGAAGAGCAGCGGCTCGATCTGCGCCAGCGCCTTGTTGCCGGTGAAAGTCGGATGCGTTGTGGTGCCGGCTTCGCCGGCGGAAGAGGGGCGTCCCTGGCGGTTCAACATCACAGAACCTCCTTCAAGGCGGCGCAGAGGGCCGCGCGATCATCATCGGTGTTCACTTCGGTCGAAGCGACGAGCAACAGGTTGTCGAGGCCCGCATTCGGCAGGAGGCGCGACACGGGCACGCCTGCGAGCACGCCCTTCTCGGCGAGACGCTCGACGACGTCTGCCGCAGGCTTCGCCAGCTTCACGGTAAACTCGTTGAAGAACGTCTTGTTGAGCACATCGACGCCCTTCACGGCCGCGAGCTGATCGGCCAGCTTCACCGCATGGGCATGATTGATGCGGGCGAGGCGTGAGAGGCCCTTCTCGCCGAGCAGCGTCATGTGGATGGTGAAGGCCAGAGAGCAGAGGCCCGAATTGGTGCAGATGTTCGAGGTCGCCTTGTCGCGGCGGATATGCTGCTCGCGGGTCGAAAGCGTCAGCACGAAGCCGCGGTTGCCGTCCGCATCCACAGTCTCGCCGCAGAGGCGGCCCGGCATCTGGCGGATATATTTCGACTGGGTGGCGAAGAGGCCGACATAGGGGCCGCCGAAGTTCAGCGCATTGCCGATCGACTGCCCCTCACCCACCACGATGTCAGCGCCCTGGCTCCCGGGCGACTTGAGCAGGCCGAGCGACACCACTTCCGTGAACACGGCGATCAGCAACGCGCCATGCTGGTGCGCCTTGTCGGCGATAGGCTTCAGGTCACGCACATTGCCGAATACGTCCGGCGACTGCACGACGACGCAAGATGTCGTGTCGTCGATCTGCGAGAGGATGTCCTCGGTGCCGCTCACATCCGGCGCCATGATGACGGTTTCATCGCTCGCCATGTCGGAGAGCGTCTTCACCACATCGGTGTAGTGCGGATGCAGACCGCCCGAGAGAATGGCCTTGCGGCGCTTGGTGACGCGATGCGCCATGAGCACCGCTTCGCCCGTGCCGGTGGAGCCGTCATACATGGAGGCATTCGCCACATCCATGCCGGTGAGCGCTGCAACCTGAGTCTGGAACTCGAAGAGATATTGCAGCGTGCCCTGCGCGATCTCCGGCTGATACGGCGTGTAGCTCGTTAGGAACTCCGAGCGCTGGATCAGATGATCGACGGTCGCCGGCACATGGTGTTTGTAGGCGCCGGCGCCGACGAAGAACGGCACGGAGGAAGCCGAGATATTCTTCGCGGACATGCGGGAGAGGATGCGCTCCACCTCCAGTTCGCCTTTGCGGCGCGGCAGATCCACCGGCTCTTTCAGAAGCAGGTTCGTCGGCACATCGTCAAAGAGTTCGTCGACATGTTTGACGCCGATCCGCGCGAGCATCTCGCCGCGGTCGGTATCGGACAAAGGCAAATAGCGCATCGGCAAAAAACCTTGGGTGAGTTAGTGCGAGGGAATGCCGGCCACGACAATGTCCGTGAGAACGGAATTGGCGATGAAGCATTCCTTGTGGGCGAGGTGATGCATGTCGGCGATCTGCTCCGGCGTCGGAATCTTGTCGCCCGAGAATTCGATTTTCGGGTCCAGGGTGACCTTGGAGACGAAGAGCTTGCCGTGTTCGTTCTTGGTCATGATGCCGAGCGCCTCGTCTTCATAAAGATCGACGACGAAGCGCTTCTTGGCGGCAATCGACAGGAAGGTGAGCATGTGACAGCTGGAGATCGCCGCCACGAAAGCCTCCTCCGGATCGATGGCATCCTCCCGCGAGAGGGGTAACGGCACGACGGAGGGCGATGCGGAGCCCGGCACTTCGATGCCGCCATCGAAGCTCCAAATATGGTCGCGGCTGTAGCGGTTGTCGGAGAAGATCTCGTCCGCTCCGCGTGTCCAGCGAATCGTCGCCTTGTATTCGTGCGCCATTGCCGTCTTCTCTTTTTAAGAGATCGACTTCACGAATTCCTGATACTGCTCTTCGGTCAGAAGACCGTCGAGCTCGCTCGGATTCGTCAGGCGGATCTTCATGAACCAGCCGCGGCCGGCCGGATCCTCATTGACCGTGCCGGGGGAGGCTTCGAGATCGCGATTGACGTCGACCACCTCGCCGGAGACCGGCGCATAGACTTCGCTCGCAGCCTTCACGCTCTCGACGACCGCGGCTTCATCGCCCTTCGACAGAGTCTTGCCGACGCTCGGCAGCTCCACGAAAACGACGTCGCCGAGCTGGCTCTGCGCATAGTCGGAAATGCCGACGATGCCGGCATCGCCCTCGACGCGGATGTATTCGTGGTCCTTGGTGTAGCGTGTGGTCATGATGAATTCCCTCTTGTGAGTTGTCAGCGCTTGTAGCGATGAGGAGCAAACGGCATGGTCGCGACCTTGGCCGGCAGCGGCTTGCCGCGAACGATGAGATGAAGATCCGTTCCGACAGCGGACACGTCCTTCGCGACATAGCCCATGGCGACCGGGCCGTTGACCGTGGGGCCGAAGCCGCCGGAGGTCACGATGCCGACCTCGCGCCCGTCGGGCGTGGTGATGACGGTTCCCTCACGGGCCGGAGCGCGGCCTTCCGGCTTGATGCCGACGCGAACACGCGCAGCACCGTCCCTGATCTCGCGCTGAACGCGCTCGGCTCCGGGAAAGCCCCCCTCCTCACGGCGACGCTTCTGGATCGACCAGATCAGGCCGGCTTCGATAGGCGAAGTGGTGGTGTCGATATCGTGGCCATAAAGGCACAGGCCCGCTTCGAGGCGCAGCGAATCACGGGCACCGAGACCGATGGCCTTCACCTCCGGATCGGCAAGCAGCGTGTTCCAGAGCTTGGCCGCATCCCCAGCCTTGCAGGAAATCTCGAAACCGTCCTCACCGGTGTAGCCGGAGCGGGAGACGTGGCACCAGACGCCATCGATCTGCACATCCGCAGACATCATGAACGGAAGGGGCGCCGTCTCGGGCGCAAGCTTCGCCAGAACGGCCTCTGCCGAGGGCCCCTGCAGGGCCATCAGCGCCAGGCCGTCTTTAGGATTCAAGGAGACACCCTTGGGCAGGCGAGCCTGGATATGGGCGTAATCGGCCTCCTTCATGGAGGCGTTCACCACCAGATAAAGCCAGCCCTCGTGGCCGGGGGCGCCGACGCGGGTGACCATGAGGTCGTCGAGGATGCCGCCATCATCGGCCAGAAGCTGCGAATAGCGCTGCTGGTTCGGCTTCAGGTTCAGCACATCGGCGGGAATCAGCGCCTCGAGCGCCTTGGCCACGGTCTCGTGGCTCTTGTCCTCGGCGACGAGAAAGGCCTGGCCCATATGGGAGACATCGAACAGGCCCGCATGCTCGCGGGTCCAGTTGTGCTCGGTCAGGATGCCGGCGGGGTACTGCACCGGCATGTCGTAGCCGGCGAAAGGCACCATGCGGGCGCCAAGCGCCACATGCTCGGCATGGAGCGGAGTTTGCAGGAGCGGCTCGTCGCTATGCGCATGCTCGGCCATCGGGTTCCCTCAAAAGGTGCGCGTTCCATCGAGCCTTGTGGCCCGTTGCTGTGCGCCCCCTCTGTCCCGAGACCTGAGAGATTTCCCTGGCGCTTTTGCGGCAGGTTACGCCCGTCGGTGGGCGACGCTTATCGAAACGTCGCCGCTTTCCAGAGTGCCAGCTCCCACGCGGTCCTTTGGCCTGAGCGTTTCCGGGGCGGTTGCGCCTTCGGCGCCGGGCTCAAGGCCCGGTCTCTTCCGCGGGGATCATCGGCTGGGTTTAGCTCTGAAGAGGAATTGGACGCCTGTCAACAAAGCAAGGGCTTTCTGCTCACCCTTTAATTGACGGCGGGGCTTCGACGCTCCATCTTAGGCGCCATCATTCACAGAAGGGGAGAAGCGCGGCCTGATCCGGTCAGCAGCTCCATGCATCGTTGCTTGAACTGATCATCGCTCTCGCTCTCGTCGCCCTCAACGGCGTCTTCGCTCTTTCCGAACTCGCGATCGTGTCCGCCCGCCGCCCCCGCCTTAAGGCCATGGCCGAGCAGGGCCGCTCGGGCGCCAGCACAGCCTTGATTCTCATGGAGGATTCGGGCCGGTTCCTGTCCACGGTCCAGATCGGCATCACGCTCGTCGGCATTTTGGCCGGCGCCTTTTCCGGCGCCGCACTCGGCGACCGGCTGACCCAGTTCTTCCTCGCCCAGGGCATGCCCGAGGGTGCGGCCGAGCCCCTCGGCTACGGCCTCGTGATCGGCGCGATCACCTATCTCTCCATCGTCATCGGCGAACTGGTGCCGAAGCAGCTGGCGCTCCGCAACTCGGAAACCATTGCCTGCACCATGGCTCCCATGATGCTGGTACTCTCGAAGGTCGCCGCCCCTGCCGTCTGGCTGCTCAACGCCTCCACCAGCCTGATCTTCCGCCTCCTGGGGACCAAGTCCGACGACTCGTCGACGGTCACCGAAGAGGAGATCAAGATGCTCGTCGGCGAGGCCGAGAGCG
This sequence comes from Microvirga sp. VF16, assembly GCF_016864375.1. GTDB lineage: Bacteria > Pseudomonadota > Alphaproteobacteria > Rhizobiales > Beijerinckiaceae > Microvirga. Next base: position 4,245,128 of record NZ_CP069354.1, read on the forward strand.
CCGGCGTGATCGAGGAGGAGGAGCGCCGCATGATTTCCGGCGTGCTCCGCCTCGGTGACCGCACGGTGCGCGGACTCATGACCCCTCGCACGGATGTGGACTGGATCGACCTCGACGATGACGACGAAGCGATCCGCGAATTGCTGATCGAGACCCCGCATTCCCGCCTGCCCGTCAGCGAGGGTTCGCCCGACAACGTGATCGGTGTCGTCCAGTCGCGGGAGCTTCTCGCGGCCCTTCTGTCGGGCCAGCCCCTGGACATCCGCGGCCACGTTCAGCAGGCCCCCGTCATTCCGGATACGCTTTATGCCCTCGACGCGCTCGCCACCTTACGCGACGCGGAGGTGCCGATGGCGATCGTCCATGACGAATACGGGCATTTCGAAGGGGTCGTGACTCCGGCCGATGCCCTCGAGGCCATCGTCGGCGCCTTCCGCTCGGACGGCGAGGCGCCCGAGCCCGATGCCATCCGGCGCGAGGACGGCTCCTGGCTGCTCGCCGGCTCCATGCCGGTCGATGAAATGGCCGAGGCCCTGGGCGTCACGCTGCCCGAGACCCGTAGCTATCATACCGTGGGCGGACTGGTGATCAGCGAGCTCCAGCATCTGCCCAGCACGGGCGAGCACGTCGATGCCTTCGGCTGGCGCTTCGAGGTCATCGACCTGGACGAACGCCGGATCGACAAAGTCCTGGCCGCTCCCCTCAACCAGAGAGCGGGCGCTGCCGCTCTCCATTAAGTAGATTGGGTGGCTTAGCCGCGCCGGCCTGCCGCGCGGCCGCCGAGGCCGACTTCGATCTCGAAGCTATTGGCATTGGCGGCGGGAACCACGATGCCGTCTTCGATCACGGAGACGGTCGTCCGGCTCTGGCCGGCCGGGATCGCGGCCGCCACGCGGCGGGTCCGATTGGCGAAGACGGTCGAGCCGTCCTTCACGACGATCTGGATCGGCACGTCGTAGCGGCCGGCTGATCCACCGACGCCGACCAGCGCCTGCGCCTCGACCCCGACCCTAACCAGGGTCGTCCCGTCAGGCTGGCCGATGCATTCGCGGGCCAGCTCTCCCAGGGCGATCTGGCTGCGCACGGAGCCGCCCTCTCCGCCCCCGCGGGCCTGTATGGCAGCACCGCCGTCGACGACTTCGATGGTCGGGCAATAGACGTCCCGGGTCTCGGCCGCCTGGGCCGACGCCTGGGTCGTGCCCGCCGTCAGCAGCATGTCGCCGACGCCGAAGCCACCCTCGCCCGGCGCGCCGCAACCCGTCAGGGCCGACAGGCCGAGCACAGCGAGCATCCATCCGGCCTTTCGGCTCAATCCATCTCTCATGATTGCCCCCACGCTCTCGTTCATCTGTTACGGAAGGGCATCGAACCCGGCCGCAAATCCGTTCAGGGACACGGGAATCCCGATCCCTTCCTCGGGTGTCTGGAAGACGATGAAGGTGGCCGTCTGACCCGTCTTCATCTGGTTGATCAGGCTATCCTCCATCACGACCTCGGCCACGCAACCGGTGGCGAGGCAGCGCACGAATCCGGCGCGCCCGATATCCGTCTGGTCGATCTTGAGACCCAGGCCTGACGGCAACAGGATACCAAGCGGCGCGACGACGCGCAGGAGCCGGCTTTTGCCGTCGGCGGTTTTCAACACGATAATGACGAGGGTGACGTTGGGGCGGTCCTCGGCGACAACGTTCTGCACGAGCGCGCATTGCTCGGCTGTTGCACCAGCCGGGGTCTCGCAGCGCATCTGCCACTCACCATAGGTGTTCTTGACCATGCCCTGAGCGCCGGCGCCGCTGGCCCCGAACAGGGCGGTCAGCCCCAGGATTGCCGTCGCACAATGGCGAGCCCATCGCGATGCGCCCATCGGATTCTCCATTCATTAACCCTGTTCGAGGGTCGCGGCCGGCCGCCGCTTTAAATCCATCTTTGGCCCGTTGGGACCATGGCAGAGGGCGCGATGTCAAGCGAGAGGGACCGTTTGGAGGGTCGAAATGATTTTTGGCGGTTATGACGCACAGTTTGGAACGCTTCTACCGTTGCGCTTAAGCGCGTCCTGTGATCTTTGACGCAGATCAAAGGTGATGGCGCAAGCCGGGCACCGCTTTCCGCACGCCCGCGCCTTCCCCGATGCTTTCATGGCCCTTGGCCATCACATCTTTAGGAGCTTTGGAACGCCGATGCGGATCGAGACTGGACGTCGATCGGTGACCGCCCTCTCCACGGCAGCGGTCGCACTTGTGTTGGGCATAAGTGAGGCGTGCGCTGCCGCCGGCAGGCCCTCCCCCTGGGAAATGGGCATGCAGGAGATGGTGACCGAGTTGGGACAGAGCGTGTCCAACTTCCACACCTACCTTCTCTGGCTGATCACCGTGATCTGCCTTTTCGTGCTGGCCCTGCTCCTTGCGGTCGTTGCCCGCTTCAACGAGAACAAGAATCCGGTTCCTTCAAGGACCACCCATCACACCCTGCTCGAGGTGGCCTGGACCATCGTTCCTGTGCTGATCCTCGTGGCGATCGCCATCCCGTCCTTCCGTCTTCTGCGCCAGCAGCTCGTGCCGCCGCAGGCCGATCTCGTGGTGAAGGCCACCGGCTTTTCCTGGTACTGGGGCTATGAATACCCGGCCGACCAGGGCGGCGGCTTCAAGTTCGATTCGAACATGATCACCGAAGCCAAGGATCTGAAGTCCGACCAGCCGCGACTGCTCGGCGCCGACAACGCCATGGTCGTGCCGGTGGGCAAGGTCGTGCGGGTCCAGGTGACCTCCGCCGACGTGATCCACGCCTTCGCCATGCCATCCTTCTACATCAAGGTCGACGCGGTTCCCGGCCGCCTGAACGAGACCTGGTTCAAGGCCGATAAGGTGGGCGTCTATTACGGCCAGTGCTCGGAGCTCTGCGGCAACGGCCACCCCTACATGCCGATCGAAATCCGTGTCGTGAGCGAGCAGGATTATGCCGCATGGCTGACCGAGGCGAAGCAGAAGTATGCTTCGACCGAGAGCCCTGCCCCGCTCAAGTTCGCGACCGCTCAGTAATTGTAAGAAGGACCACAGAGGTCTCATCATGGCACATGCAGCTGATGCCGCTCACGCGGATCACCACGATCACCTTCCGACCTTCTGGCGCCGGTGGTTCTATTCCACGAACCACAAGGATATCGGCACGCTCTACCTCATCTTCGGCTTCACGGCAGGCATCGTCGGCGGCCTTCTCTCCATCGCCATGCGCCTGGAGCTGCAGGATCCCGGCCTTCAGTATTTCGCGAATCCGCAAGCCTTCAACGTCTTCGTCACCGGCCACGGCCTCATCATGGTGTTCTTCATGGTGATGCCCACGCTGATCGGCGGCTTCGGCAACTGGTTCATCCCGATCATGATCGGCGCGCCCGACATGGCCTTCCCGCGGATGAACAACATCTCGTTCTGGCTCACCGTTTCGGCCTTTGGCCTGATGCTCTGCTCGCTCTTCGTCGAAGGCGCTCCGGGCTCGCTCGGCTTCGGCGGCGGCTGGACGGTTTATCCGCCGCTCTCGACCACGGGCCATCCGGGTCCCGCACTCGACTTCGGCATCCTGGCCCTGCACCTCGCCGGTGCGGCCTCGATCCTCGGCGCGATCAACTTCATCACGACGATCCTCAACATGCGCGCTCCGGGCATGACGCTGCACAAGATGCCGCTCTTCGCCTGGGCCATGCTGGTGACGGCGTTCCTGCTGCTCCTGTCGCTGCCGGTTCTCGCGGGCGCGATCACGATGCTGCTCACCGACCGCAACTTCGGCACGACCTTCTTCGAGCCGTCCGGCGGTGGTGATCCGGTGCTCTACCAGCACCTGTTCTGGTTCTTCGGCCACCCCGAAGTGTACATCATGATCCTGCCGGCCTTCGGCATCGTGTCCCACATCATCTCCACCTTCTCCAAGAAGCCGATCTTCGGTTATCTCGGCATGGCCTATGCCATGGTGGCGATCGGCGTGGTCGGCTTCGTCGTGTGGGCGCACCACATGTACACCGTCGGCCTCTCGCTCCAGACCCAGGCCTACTTCGTGTTCGCCACGATGGTGATCGCGGTTCCCACCGGCGTGAAGATCTTCTCGTGGATCGCCACCATGTGGGGAGGCTCCATCCGCTTCACGGCAGCGATGCAGTGGGCCATGGGCTTCGTGTTCCTGTTCACGGTCGGTGGCGTCACCGGCGTCGTGCTGGCGAATGCTCCCATCGACCGCTACATGCACGACACCTACTATGTGGTGGCTCACTTCCACTACGTATTGTCGCTCGGCGCTGTCTTCGTGATCTTTGCTGGCATCTACTACTGGTTCCCGAAGATCACCGGCTACATGATGCCCGACTGGATCGGCAAGTTGCACTTCTGGGTCGCGTTCATCGGCGCCAACGTGCTGTTCTTCCCGATGCACTTCCTCGGCCTCTCCGGCATGCCCCGTCGCTATGCGGATTATCCGGATGCCTTCGCGGGCTGGAACCTCGTCTCTTCGATCGGTTCCTACATCTTCTTCGCCGGCCTCTTCATCTTCATGTTTGGCGTCGTCTATTCCTTCATTCGCAAGGAAAAGGCTGCCGACAATCCGTGGGGTGAGGGTGCGACGACGCTGGAATGGACCCTGTCCTCTCCGCCTCCGTACCACCAGTTCGAGACGCTGCCCCGCGTCGTCGACACCGGGCACTAAATGAAACGAGTGGGCGGCACCGCGCCGCCCGCTCCTCCCCAGAGGGCTTGCGATTTCAAGCCTTCCGGCGAGGAGCCGACAATCCACAGGCCTTTTTGGCCTCGTCCCGGCATTTCGGAAGATCAATCAGTTATGAGCACCATGTCGAACAGTTTGACCGAAACCCAAGCAGAGCACCTTGCCACGGCAGGCCTGTCGCAGGGTGACGTGTCCGACTTCTTCGCTCTTCTCAAGCCGCGCGTGATGTTTCTTGTCGTGTTCACGGCGCTGGTCGGCATGGTCGTGAGTCATCCGAATGTTCACCCGGTCGTGGCTTTCGTATCGCTTCTGATGATCGCCGTCGGCGGCGGAGCCTCCGGCTGCCTGAACATGTGGTGGGATGCGGATATCGACGCCGTGATGACCCGCACCCGCAAGCGTCCGATTCCGGCCGGCAAGATCCAACCGGGAGAGGCTCTGGCCTTCGGCGTGACGCTCTCCGTCGGCTCGGTGATCATTCTCGGTCTCGTCAGCAACTGGCTCGCGGCCGGGCTGCTCGCCTTCACAATCTTCTTCTACGTGGTCATCTATTCTATGTGGCTGAAGCGTTCGACGCCGCAGAATATCGTCATCGGCGGTGCGGCCGGCGCCCTCCCCCCGATCGTCGCGCAGGCTGCCGTCACCGGCCACGTCGCTTGGGACAGCATCGTGCTGTTCGCGATCATCTTCATGTGGACGCCACCGCACTTCTGGGCGCTCGCCCTGGTGAAGTCGGGCGACTACGAGCGCGCCGGCATTCCTATGATGCCGAACGTCGCCGGCCCCGATTCCACGCGCTTCCAGATTCTCGCCTATACCGTTCTGCTCGTCCCGCTCGGTCTCGCTCCGGTGGCTCTTGGCTTCGGCGGACTGGCCTATGCCATCATCGCGACGATCGGCGGCCTCGGCATGCTGGCGCTCGCCGTGCAGGTCTATCGCCTGCGCCAAGGCGAGCCTGCCATGCGGGTGGCTCAGCAGCTCTTCGGCTTCTCGATCCTTTATCTCTTCCTGCTCTTCGCAACGCTTCTCGCGGAGCATGGCTTCGGCTTCTTCCGGCCGGTCTTTGGGTGATCGAATGGCGGATAACAAAGCCCCTCACAGCCTGACGACCGAGGAACAGAAGCGGCGTCGCAAGCGTTCGCTCGCTCTGGCGCTCGTTCTCGGTGCTCTCGTGCTGATTTTCTACGTGGTTACGATCGCGAAGCTCGGACCGGGCGTCATGCAGCGCCCCATGTGAGATGAACCTGAGATAGAACCGATGGCTGAAACATCCAATCTCCAGCGCAAGATGCACCGTACGGCCTTCGCCTGCGCCGGCGTCGTCGTGGGAATGGTCGGCCTCGCCTATGCTTCCGTGCCGCTCTACGATCTCTTCTGCAAGGTCACCGGCTTCGGCGGCACTCCGATCGTCCGCGACGAGAACGGCTCGGAGGTCATGGACCGGACGATTGCCGTTCGCTTCGACTCCAATGTCGCGCCCGGTCTGAACTGGCGCTTTTCGCCGGAAAAGCCAGAGGTCAAGGTCAAGCTCGGCGAGACCACGACGGTCTACTACAAGGTCACCAATGCGGGTGATAAGCCCAGCACCGGCATAGCCACCTACAACGTGCAGCCGGATCTGGCCGGCACCTATTTCTCCAAGCTCGAATGCTTCTGCTTCACCGAGCAGACCCTGCAGCCGGGCGAGACCCTGGAATCAGCGGTCGTGTTCTACGTCGACCCCCGCCTCGTGCAGGACGCCGACGTGAAGGACCTGACCTCCCTCACCCTCTCCTACACCTACTTCCCCTCCAAGGGGGGCCAGCCGGTGGCGGAGGCGACATCATCCACCAAACCCATTGCTCAATAAGGGACGTGACAAGCTGGGCGGAAACGTCTTAAAGCGAGTTCACATTCGAGGCACGGAGACGACACGAAATGGCCGAGGCCCACGCCAAGAACCACGACTACCACATTCTTGAACCGAGCCCGTGGCCGCTCATCGGCGCGGTCAGTGCCTTCCTGATGGCGGCAGGGTTCGTGACCTGGTGGAAAGCCCTGACCATCGCCGGGATGCATCTCGGCCCCTTCATCTTCGGCGCAGGCATCATCGGCGTGCTTTACACCATGCTGAGCTGGTGGACCGACGTCGTGAAGGAGGCCAATACCGGCTTCCATACCCGCGTGGTCCAGCTTCACCACCGCTACGGCATGATCATGTTCATCGCCTCCGAGGTGATGTTCTTCGCCGCCTGGTTCTGGGCCTATTTTGATGCCGCTCTCTATGCCGGCGATCCGCAGCTCTACGCGCGCGTCGAGGCTCTCGGCGGCGTGTGGCCCCCGAAGGGCATCGAGACCTTCGATCCCTGGCACCTGCCGCTTCTCAACACCCTGATCCTGCTCACCTCCGGCACCACGGTCACCTGGGCGCACCATGCGCTTCTGGAGAACGACCGCCAGGGCCTCAAGGCGGGCCTGTGGCTCACGGTGATCCTGGGCCTCTTGTTCAGTTTCGTTCAGGCCTACGAGTACAGCCATGCGGCCTTCGGCTTCAAAGGCAACATCTACGGCGCCACCTTCTTCATGGCGACGGGCTTCCACGGCGCGCATGTGATCATCGGCACGATCTTCCTGGCCGTCTGCCTGCTGCGCACCTATCGCGGCGACTTCACGCCCAAGCAGCACCTCGGCTTCGAATTCGCCGCCTGGTACTGGCACTTCGTCGACGTGGTGTGGCTGTTCCTCTTCGCCGCCATCTATGTGTGGGGCTACGGCGGCCCCGTGGCCGGCGGCGGTCACTGACCCCGCTCACCGCAATACGATTGAGCAGGGGCGGCTTCAAAAGCCGCCCTTTGCATTTGGACTCCACGGCACCATCGACCATGGAGTTCGTTGACCGGTAAGCTTCTGGAGAAAAGCCGTGGCCCGCGATCCTTCCGCCCCCTCGCCGATCACCACCGGCCTCAAGGGCCTATGCCCCCGCTGCGGCAAGGGACATCTGTTCCAGGGCTATCTGAAGGTTCAGCCGAAATGCGAGGTCTGCGGCCTCGACCTCGCCTTTGCCGATACGGGCGACGGCCCGGCCTTCTTCGTCATGTCCTTCGTCGGCATCGTGGTGGTGGCCCTCGCTCTCTGGGCCGAGTTCGCCTATTCCCCGCCGATCTGGCTCCACCTCGTCATGTGGACGGCCTTGAGCATCATCCTGAGCCTCCTCCTCGTCCGGCCGCTCAAGGGCGTTCTCGTGAACCTGCAGTACCACCACAAGGCCGAGGAAGGGCGCTTCCAGAAGTGACGGCCTCGACCCACAATGGCCGCTCGCTGATCCTTCCCGGTCTGGCGGCGCTCGTCGCACTCGCCATCCTGATCGGTCTCGGCACCTGGCAGCTCCAGCGCAAGGCCTGGAAGGAAGACCTGATCGCGCAGATCGAGGCCCGGGCCTACGGCGATCCCGGCGCCATCGTCCCAGAGTCGGACTGGGCCACCTGGCGTGCGGACCAGGACGAGTTCCGGAAGGTGCGCATAACCGGCACGTTCCTGCACGAGTTCGAAGCCCCCGTTTACGGCCTCGCTCCCGGCGAGCGCCAGGGCGCGCCGATCCAAGGCTATTACCTGATCACGCCCCTGAAGCCCGCAACCGGCGCCATCGTGATGATCAACCGGGGATTCGTGCCCACGGATCTGCGCGATCCGGTCCGCCGGCCTGAAAGCCAGCCCCAGGGCGAGGTGACGATCACCGGCCTCGTGCGTGCGCCCGAGCCCCGCAATCCCTTCACGCCGAACGACGACCCCGCCAAGAATCAGTGGTTCGCCCGCGATCCGCAGGCCATCGCCGCGGCCCACAAGCTCGAGCGTGTCGCGCCCTTCCTGATCGATGCGGATGCGAGCCCCAATCCGGGCAGCTGGCCGCGCGGCGGGCAGACCCCGCTCACCGTGCCGAACAACCATCTGCAATATGCGGTCACCTGGTTCGGCATCGCGCTCACCCTGATCGGCGTCTTCGCCGCCTTCGCTTGGCGCCGGCTGAAGGGGCCGGAATCAGTCGAGCTGGAATAGGACGAAGAAGCCGAAGCCGAGGATGATCAGTCCGGCGCTGACGACCTTGGCGATGAAGAGCACCTTCAATAGCGCCTCATTCTCCGCCTTCCGCTCCGCCCGCTCGGCGCGGGTCATGCTCTCCTGGGCCTTGATCTGCTGAGCATAGAGCGAGGTCGCCTGGGAATGGCCGACAGCGCCATCCTTCTCCATCTCGATACGCTGGGCCATGACGCCGACGATAAGGCCGAGAACGCCTAAGCCCAGGAAGCCCGCGAGCAAGAACACCCCCACGACCACGCCCGCCAGCACGCCGACCAGAAAAGGCAGCAGGATCCAATCGGTCCGGGTCATACGCATGGGCGAAAGCATCTCCGAACGAGGCGAGCTTGGCTTATCGTCCTAGCCACTGTACCATACTACCATGTTCACGCTCATGACGACCGTAACCCATCTCACGATGCGCCTTGCAGGGCGTACGGGAGAGGCTTTGCGCGTCTGACAAGCGTAAGCATTTTCCGAAAGCTCTGCGGAGACGAGCAGGGCTTTTCCAAGAGTTCGATTCGCCTCCGTCCCATCCAGAGGAGAGCGACATGAACACCCAGGAAGCCATTCATCCACCCAGTCCCGCCGACGGCATCGTCATCCGTGCAGCACGTCCCGCCGATTGCGAGGGAATTGCGGCGTTGGGAAATATGCCCGGTTATCGCTGGGGCACCCTGCGCCTGCCTCATCAGACACCGGAGGCGACCCGGAAATGGCTGGAGAATATGGCCCCGGGCAATGTCAGCCTCGTGGTCGAGAAGGACGGCCGGATCATCGGCAACGGGGGTTTCGAGCGCCTCCAGGGCCGGCGCTCTCACATCGCCTATCTCGGCATGGGCCTGCACGATGATTTCCACGGGCAAGGCATCGGCTCAAGGCTGCTGCGCGAACTGATCATGATCGCCGACGACTGGCTGAACCTGCGCCGGATCGAACTCACGGTCTATGTGGACAACGCACCGGCCATCGCGCTCTACAAGCGTCACGGGTTCGAGACCGAGGGCACGCACCGGGAATTCGCCTTCCGGGCGGGCGCCTTCGTCGATGCCTATGCCATGGCGCGGATAAAAGCTTGAAATCTGCGACCGGATGCGGCTTGCCGTGTCCGGCCATGCCTCCTAATGTCCGGCCGAATTTCCCAGGAGATCCACCGTGCTCCATGTCTCGACCCGGGGGGAAGCCCCGGCGCTCGGTTTCGCCGATGCTCTGCTGACCGGTCTCGCCCGCGACGGAGGCCTCTACCTGCCGGAAAGCTGGCCAGCCCTCTCCGCTGACACGATCCGGGACTTTGCCGGCAAGCCCTATGCCGAGGTTGCGAAAGCCGTGCTCGGTCCGCTGGTCGACGGCGATATTCCCGAGACCGCGCTCGGCCGGATGATCGATGAGTCCTATGCCTCGTTCCGGCACGCCGCCGTCTGCCCGCTGACGCAGCTTAGCGACAACCTGTTCGTGCTCGAACTCTTCCACGGCCCCACGCTCGCCTTCAAGGACGTGGCGATGCAGCTTCTGGGCCGCCTCATGGACCATGTGCTCAAAGCCCGTGGAGCCCGCGCCACCATCGTCGGCGCAACATCCGGCGATACCGGCAGCGCCGCGGTCGAGGCCTTCAAGGGTCTCGATCAGGTCGATATCTTCATCCTCTACCCGCATGGCCGCGTCTCGGACGTGCAGCGCCGGCAGATGACGACATTGGCTTCGCCGAACGTGCATGCACTCGCGGTCGAAGGCACCTTCGACGATTGCCAGAACATGGTGAAGGCCATGTTCAACCATGCCCGCTTCCGCGACGAACTGCAGCTCTCGGGCGTGAACTCGATCAACTGGGCCCGCGTCGCCGCTCAAGCCGTCTATTACTTCACCGCCGCCGTTGCGCTGGGCTCCCCTCACCGGCCGGTGTCCTTCTCCGTGCCCACCGGCAATTTCGGCGACATCCTCGCCGGCTGGGTCGCCAAGCGCATGGGCCTGCCCATCGAACGGCTGATGATCGGCACCAATGCCAACGATATTTTGGCCCGCACGCTCGGCTCCGGTTCCTATGAGATCAAGGGCGTGCAGCCTACGACCTCACCGTCCATGGACATCCAGATCTCGTCCAATTTCGAGCGGCTGCTGTTCGAGGCTTACGGCCGCAACGGGGAGGCGATCCGCCGCCTCATGGCGAGCCTCAACCAATCGCGCGCCTTCGCCATCGATGCGGAGCCGCTCGCACGCATCCGCAAGGAATTCTCGGCCGCCGCCGTGAACGAAGACAACGTCGTCGCGGAGATGGCCGAGACCTATCGCGCCACCGGCTACGTGCTCGATCCGCACAGCGCCGTCGGCACGCGCGCCGGACGCGCTCTGCTTAAAGAGAATCCTGAAGTCCCTGTCGTCGCCCTGTCCACGGCTCATCCCGCGAAATTTCCAGATGCAGTCGAGCGCGCGACGGGCATTCGCCCCGCACTTCCGCCGCACATGGCTGATCTGATGGAGCGCAAGGAGAGCTTCACGGTTCTCCCCAACGACCAGACTGCGGTCGAGCGCTTCATCCGCGAGCGCGCGCGGGCGGTCAAAGGCGCTGCCGCATGAATCAGCATTTCGTCCGCGAGAAGCGGGTCGACATCTCCACCCTGTCCAACGGCCTGATGGTGGCGACCGAACGCATGCCCGAGATCGCCACTGCGACGCTCGGCGTCTGGGTCGGCACCGGCTCGCGGCATGAGCAGGCCCATGAGCATGGCCTGTCCCACCTCATCGAGCATATGGCCTTCAAGGGTACGGCGCGCCGCTCCGCGCGCCAGATCGCCGAAGATATCGAAAATGTGGGCGGCGACATCAACGCCGCGACCAGCGTCGAATATACGAGCTACACGGCCCGCGTTCTTGGCGAGAACGTGGACGTCGCGCTCGATGTTTTGGGCGACATCCTGATCAATTCCGCCTTCGACGCCGGCGAGCTCGCGCGCGAAAAGGGCGTGATCCTGCAGGAATACGCCGCCGTCGAGGATACGCCGGATGACCTGATCTACGACGCCTTCATGGAAACGGCGTTCTCGGGCCAGGCGGTCGGACGTCCGATCCTCGGCACGCCTGACACGATCAAGAGCTTCGACGAGGCGACGATCCGCGCCTTCCTCGCCCGTGAATACACGCCCGGCAAGATGGTTCTGGCCGCAGCAGGCGACGTGGAGCATGCCCAGATCGTCGACATGGCGGAACGCCTCTTCGGCGGAATGCCGGCCGTCACCCCGCAGCAGCCGGAACCAGGGCGGTACACGGGCGGCGAGCGGCGAATTTCGCGGAAACTCGAACAGGCCAATATCGTGCTGGGCCTGCCGGGCCTTTCGTTCAAGGATCCCGGCTATTACGCCGTTCACCTCTTCGCCCACATGCTTGGCGGCGGGCTGACCTCGCGTCTCTGGCACGAGGTGCGCGAAACTCGCGGCCTCGCCTATTCCATCGATTCCTTCCACTGGCCCTTCTCCGATTGCGGCCTTTTCGGCATCGGCGCGGGAACGGCGGGCTCGGACGTGCGCGAGCTGATGGACGTGACGCTCGCCTGCATGGAGCAGGCAACCCGCGACATCAGTGAGATCGAACTCGTGCGCGCCAAGGCGCAGATGAAGGTGGCCCTCCTCACGGCCCTTGAGACCCCAGGCGGCCGGATCGAGCGCGTGGCCCGCCAGCTTCTGTCCTGGGGACGCGTGGTAGCTAGCGAGGAGATCGTCAGGAAGGTCGATGCCCTCGAGGTGGGCCATGTCCGCGAAGCGGGACGCCGGCTTCTGCAGGGTGCTCCGACCTTGGCGGCCATCGGCCCCATCAAGGACCTGCCGCCTCTGGATGCCATCGCCTCGGGGCTACGTGGCTGAATTTTTCCGCCACCCCTTCCCTATGATCACGGCTGATTCTCCCTAATCCCGCCGCAAACCGGCCTCATGGCCACCTTGCGCATCGTGCGGAAAAGTGCCCCCGGTTTTCCGCGCCAAACGATGCGCATTAGAGATGGGGCATCGGATACAACCCAAAAGTGCAATCCACTTTTGGGTCCGATGCTCTGGTAACAATAATCAATGAGTCCTGCGGACAAGTGGGGAGCCTCTCCGGCTCCGCCTTGCCCTCAAGCCTCCTGACCGGTACCAATCCTGTTCCATTGTTTTAGTACCGGACGAAAGACCGAAGCATTGCGGATCGTATCTTTCGCCATAACCCTTCTTTTGGCGATCTTCCTGGGGCTGGCTTTACCGTCGTCGGGCTGGGCGGTGGAATCCGTTCGCGTCGACCCTAAGATGAAGGCCATCGACCTCACCCCGGCCATCGAGCGCTACAACTCGGACGGGGACGAGATCCGGATCTCGACCGCCCCGGGGCGCGACGGCATCGTCCGCCGCATTGCCGTGAAGGCCCGTGAGGCCGGCACCCGGCCGGACTGGATCGTCTTCGCGCTCACCAACGACACCGACGAGCAGGTGGACCGCCTCCTGGTCGCTCCGCATTTCCGGCTTACCGACTCCGGCGTTCTCTGGCCGGACCTCGGCGCGACCCGTATCGCGGCGATCACGGCCAGCCAGGGCATCAGACCCGACCGCGACGACAGCGAGGATGCGGATATCTTCCTCATCACCCTCGATCCGGGAACGACCGTCACCTTCGTGGCGGAGCTGCGCTCCAACAACCTGCCCCAGCTCCATCTCTGGGATGCTGACGCCTACAAGGATCGCGTCAACGGGCTGACCCTCTACAAAGGCATCATCATCGGCATCGCGGGCCTGCTCGCCCTCTTCCTCACCATTGTCTTCGTGGTGAAGGGTGCGCTGATCTTCCCAGCAGCCGCGGCTCTGGCCTGGGCAGTGCTGGCCTATGCCTGCATCGATTTCGGCTTCTTCCAGCGCATCTTCCCCATCACCGAAGCGACGGAACAGATCTATCGCGCCGGTGCCGAGGCGGTGCTCGCGGCGACGCTTCTCGTCTTCCTCTTCGCCTATCTCAATCTCAACCGCTGGCACGTGCGCTACAGCCACGTGACGGCCTTCTGGCTGGTGTTCCTCGGCGCCATGGTGGCGCTCGCCATCGTCGATCCGCCGGTCGCCTCGGGTGTGGCGCGCATATCGATTGCGGCCGTGGCCGGTATCGGCTTCGTGCTCGTGATCTATCTGGCAACGCATGGCTATGACCGCGCGGTCATGCTCGTTCCGACCTGGCTTCTCCTGGTGACCTGGGTGACGGCGGCGAGCTTCACGGTCGTGGGTCAGCTCTCGTCGGATCTCGTCCCCCCAGCCCTCGTCGGCGGGCTCGTTCTGGTGGTCATGCTGATCGGCTTCACGGTCCTGCAGCACGCCTTTGCCGGCGGCGCGTTTACGCGCGGCTTCATGAACGACACGGAACGCCGGGCACTTGCCCTGACCGGTGCCGGCGATATCGTGTTCGATTGGGATGTGGTTTCCGACAACATCTTCGTCAGCCCGGAGGTCGAGCACCAGCTCGGGCTCAAGCGCGGCTCGCTCGAAGGCCCGGCTTCCGCTTGGCTCGATCTGATCCATCCCTTCGACAAGGACCGCTACCGGCTCGCCCTCGACGCGGTGATCGAGCAGCGTCGCGGCCGCCTGACTCAGGATTTCCGCCTGCGCTCGGCCTCCGGCGCGCATCACTGGTTCCGCCTCAGGGCGCGCCCGGTGATCGGGTCGGACGGCGAGGTGCTGCGCATTGTCGGCACGCTTTCGGACGTGATGGACAGCAAGACCGCCGAAGAACGTCTGCTGCACGATGCCGTACACGACAACCTGACGAGCCTGCCGAACCGACAGCTTTTCTACGACCGGCTGGAAGCGGCCCTGACCTTCGCCAGCCAGGATGATTCCCTGCGTCCTACCGTTCTCGTCATCGACATCGACAAGCTGAAGGACGCGAATGCTTCGGCCGGCTATGCGGCCGGCGACTCGGTGCTGCTCACGCTGTCCCGCCGCCTGAGCCGCCTGCTGAAGCCCCAGGACACCCTGGCGCGCATTTCGGGCGACGAATTCGCGATCATCCTGCTCTCCGAGCGCGAACCGGATCGCATCATCTCCTTTGCCGACATGGTCCGGCGCGTCGTGACGACGCCCTTCACCTATGCCGAGCGCGAGATCTTCCTCACCGCCTCCATCGGCATTGCCCTCTACGATCCGCAGATCGCCGCGCGGCGCGAGGAGGTGTTGCGCAATGCCGAGATCGCCATGGCTCACGCACGGCGTCACGGCGGCGACCGGATCGAGGTCTTCCGACCCACCATGCGCTCGGATCGCAGCGATCATTTCACGATGGAGACCGATCTGCGCCACGCTCTCGACCGCAACGAGATGAAGGTGCTGTTCAAACCCATCGTGCGCCTGGAAGACCGGACCATCGCCGGCTTCGAATCCATGCTACGCTGGGATCACCCACGTCTCGGCCGCATCGGGCCCGAAGACTTCATGTCGATCGCCGAAGAGACCGGCCTCATCATCAAGCTCAGCGTCTTCCTGCTGGAGCAGACGGGCCGCGAGCTCGCCGCGTGGCAGAACGCGCTCGAGGTCGAACCGCCGATCTTCGCCAGCGTCAACATGTCGAGCCAGCATCTGCTGCGCCACGATCTGCTCCAGGACGTGAAGACGGTCATCGCCCGCACCGGTGTCATCCCGGGCACGCTCAAGATCGAGATGACCGAGAGCCTCGTGATGGAGAATCCGGAATACTCGGCCCAGATGCTCACACGTCTGCGCGATCTCGGAGCAGGCCTCTCGCTCGACGATTTCGGAACGGGCTATTCCGCCCTCTCCTACCTGCAGCGCTTCCCCTTCGACACGATCAAGGTGGATGAATCCTTCGTGCGCCTGATGGCCTCCGGGAAACCGGTCATCCTGCGCTCCATCGTCAAGATGGCGCATGAACTCGGCATGGCGATTGTGGCTGAAGGAGCGGAGAGCGAATCGGAAGCCATCGAGCTCTACCAGCTCGGCTGCGAATATGCGCAGGGTCCCGTCTTCGGAGAGCCGATGTCGACGCTGCAGGCCCGCCAGCTCGTCGGCGCGGCTCCAGCGGCAGCCTAAGTCATCAATATTCAGGCGTGGCCGGTTTCCATGGACAGCATGGCCGGCTCGATCCCGATCCCGCGCAGGGCCATCTCGTAACGCAGATCGGCGGCAGTGTTGAAGATCAGCTCCGCATCGGCCGGGCAGTTGAGCCAGCCATTGGCCTGAAGCTCCATCTCGAGCTGCCCGGCGCCCCAGCCGGCGTAGCCCAGCGCCAGCACTGCCTTCTCCGGCCCGTCACCGCGGGCGATGGCGCGCAGGATGTCGATGGTCGCGGTCAGGCAGATGCTGTCATCGATAGGCAGGGTCGACTGGGCAAGGTGAAAATCCGGGGAATGGAGGACGAAGCCCCGGCTCGTCTCCACGGGCCCGCCCATCAGCACCTGCATGTTGCCCACCTTCTGTGGCAGCCGGATCCGTTCCGGTTCGGGAAGGATCTCGAGCTGCACCAGCAGATCCGGCATGTTCAGATTGGCGGCAGGCCGGTTGAGGACGATCCCCATCGCCCCTTCCGCCGAATGAGCGCAGACATAGATGACCGATCGCGCGAAGCGCTCGTCCATCATGCCCGGCATGGCGACGAGGACCTGCCCGTCCAGATAAGGGGATTCGGTATCGTAGGGAGGAAGCTGCGAGCCCATATCCTAAATTCTGCCTTGCCGGACGCACCGCCCAATCACAGGATCGTGGATGGCGGGCCCGAAGATAAATGCATAAGGGAAGCGCGTCAGGGAGGTGTCAGTTCCATGGCATTCATGCTCCGCGCCATTTCGGCTGCGATTTTTTTGATTTTGTCCTTTACCGCGATTGCCGCGCAACCCCTCAACCCGTCCGCTGCGTCCCAGGGCTTCAATTCCCGCGCCCGCCTGATCTCGGGCGGTGAGCAAGGCGAGGTATGGCTCGCCGGCATCGAGATCACCCTCGACAAGGGGTTCAAGACCTATTGGCGCAACCCGGGCGATTCCGGCCTGCCACCCCGATTCGACTGGTCGGGGTCCGAGAACGTGGCCAGCACCGAGGTCCGCTATCCTGCCCCCTACCGGCATATGGATGCCGCGGGTGTCGCCTATGTCTACGGTAAGAAAGTCGTGCTGCCGGTTCTCGTGAAGGCCAAGGAGAAGGACAAACCGGTCAAGCTTGTCCTTTCCGCCGAATACGGGGTCTGCAAGGACATCTGCATCCCGGCCCGCGCCGATCTGACCCTGGACCTGACCAAGGACGGCCCGGAACGCAGCGCCATCGAAGCCGCTCTGGCGAAGGTGCCGCGCCCGCAGGCACTCGGCGCGCAGGCCGATTTGTCCGTCCTCTCCGTCGAGCCCGTGACCCAGGACAAGCCCGCCTATTCCGTCACGGTGCGCGCTCCGGCGGGCGTGAAACCTTCCCTCTTCGCCGAGGGTCCGGAGAGCTGGTATCTCTCGACTTCCCTGCCCGATGATGCGAACCGCTTTACCGTGACCGTGGAGGAAAAGCCCAAGGATGCTTCAGGCCCGGTTCCCCTGCGCCTGACTCTGGTAGCCGGTGACAAGTCCGTCGAAACGGAGATCAGCCTCGACGGCAACGGCCAGCCGCGCTAGGGAAGAGGCATTACGGCATCCCTTCGGAGTACTAAGCCCATGCCCATCCAGGTTGGAGAACGCCTTCCCCAGGTCACCTTCCGCATCATGACGCCGGACGGACCCGTGGCCAAAACCACCGACGATCTGTTCAAGGGCCGCAAGGTGGTTCTCGTCGCCGTGCCCGGCGCCTTCACCCCGACCTGCCATCGCAATCACCTGCCGGGCTACGTGCAGAAGAAGGACGAGATCAAGGCCAAGGGCGTGGATTCCATCCTGGTGACCTCGGTCAACGACGTGTTCGTTCTGGAAGCCTGGGGCAAGGCCTCCAGCGCCGAGGGCATCGAGTTTCTGTCCGATGGCAATGCCGATTTCGCCAAGGCCATCGGCCTGTCCATGGACGGCTCGGGCTTCGGCCTCGGCACGCGCTCGCAGCGCTATTCCATGGTCGTCGACGACGGAGTCGTGAAGGCGGTCAATGTGGAGGATGCACCCTCCAAGGCGCAGCATTCCGGCGCCGAGAACATCATGAAGGATCTTTGATCCTTCGCGTTAAGAAACCAGAGGGCTAAGCGCTTGCCCTCTGGCCCTGCTTCTTGAAGGGCTTCATCGCCGCAACGGCGAGTTCATCGACGCGGATATTGGTCGGATCGTCCGCGTGACCCTTCACCCAATGCCAGGCGACATCGTGCCGGGACGCGGCTTCGTCGAGTTCCCGCCACAGATCCTCGTTCTTCACCGGCTTGTTGTCGGCCGTGCGCCATCCGCGCCGCTTCCAGTTGTGCATCCATTGAGTGATGCCCTGGCGCACATATTGCGAATCCGTGAACAGATCGACGGCGCAGGATCGCTTGAGGGCCTTGAGCCCCTCGATCGCAGCGCGGATCTCCATGCGGTTGTTGGTGGTATGCGCCTCCCCGCCGGAGATCTCCTTCTCGCTGCCCTTGAAGAACAGGATCGCGCCCCAGCCGCCCGGCCCGGGATTTCCCGAGCAGGCGCCGTCCGTGTAGATCATCACGCGCTCCGGGCCGCTCATGCTTCGAGTCCGTATTCGCGGGCGTGTTTCACATGACGGTGGAAGTTGAGCTTGCGGTCGTATTCCAACGGATCCTTCGGCTTCACCAGCGCACCCGGCGGCACGTTGAGCCAGTCCACGAGGCGCGTCAGCATGAAGCGCATGGCCGAACCGCGGCAGAGGGTCGGTAGGGCCTCGACCTCCTGCGGCTCGAGCCGGCGAACGGATTGATAGCCCGCCAGCATTGCCCTGCCCTTGGTGAGGTTGAACGAGGCATCGATCTCGAAGCACCAGGCGTTGAGACAGATGGCGACGTCGTAGGCGAAGGCATCCGTGCAGGCGAAATAGAAATCGATCAGCCCCGACACTTCGGCGCCGATGAAGAACACGTTGTCGGTAAAAAGGTCCGCGTGGATGACGCCGGACGGCAGGTTGCGGGGCCAGGACTCGTGCAGGCTCGCGAGCTCCCGCCGCGTCCGCTCCGCGAGACCGGGCGACACCGTGTCGGCCTGTGCCTCGGCCTGCGCGAAGAGCGGCGCCCAGGCTTCGAGCGAGAGCGCGTTCGGCCGCTGCATGGCGAAATCCTGTCCGGCGAGGTGCAGTTTCGCGAGCGCTGCGCCAAGCGCCCCGCAATGCTGCGCCGTGGGACGGCGGACCGCGATGCCTTCGAGAAACGTGATGATCACGGCAGGCCGCCCAGAGACGCGACCGAGAGGCTCGCCCCGGCGGTTGTTGACCGGCAGCGGACAGTTGAGTCCCTTCAGCGCCAGATGCTGCATCAGGCCGAGGAAGAAGGGCAGATCGTCCTCCCGCACCCGCCTCTCGTAGAGGGTGAGGATGTAGGAGCCCTTCGTGGTGTGGAGGAAATAATTGGTGTTCTCCACGCCCTCGGCGATGCCCTTGTAGGACAGCACCGTGCCGATATCGTAGGTTTCGAGGAAGGCCGAGAGCTCCTCGTCGCTGACTTCCGTATAGACTGCCACCGCTTACTCCGCCGCCTGCTCACGAAGCTCGCGAGGCAAAGGAAAGAACACGCTCTCATCCGCCGTCGACACGCTCTCGACCGAGACCTCGTAGCGCTCGGCGAAGGCGTCGATGATTTCCTCGACCAGGATCTCGGGCGCGGAAGCGCCGGCGGTGATGCCGAGGCTGCGGATATTGCCGAAGAGAGACCAGTCGATGTCCTCGGCGCGCAGGATCAGCCGCACCAGGGGACAGCCCTCCCGCTCGGCGACCTCGCGCAGGCGCTGCGAGTTGGACGAGTTGGGCGAGCCTACCACGATCATGGCGTCCACCTGCGGCGCCACGCGCTTGACCGCCCCCTGGCGGTTCGTGGTGGCGTAGCAGATGTCTTCCTTGTGCGGGCCGACGATGGAGGGGAACCGCGCCTTCAGCGCGTCCACCATGTCCTGGGTGTCGTCGACTGAAAGGGTCGTCTGGGTGACGAAGGCGAGATTGTCGGGATCGGTGGGCTCCAGCCGGGCGATGTCGTCCACGGTCTCGACCAGGGTCGCCGCTCCCTCGGGCAACTGGCCCATGGTGCCGATGACCTCCGGGTGGCCCGCATGACCGATCAGGATGATGTGACGGCCGCGCTTGTGGTGGACCTGCGCCTCCCGATGGACCTTGGTCACCAGCGGACAGGTGGCGTCGATCCCGAAGAGGTTGCGCGCCTGCGCGGCCTCCGGCACGGACTTGGGAACCCCGTGGGCCGAGAAGATCACCGGAGCCTTGGTGTCGGGCACCTCGTCGAGTTCCCGGACGAAGACCGCACCCTTCCGCTTCAGGTTTTCCACGACATATTTGTTGTGCACGATCTCATGGCGCACATAGACCGGCGCCCCATGGATCGCGAGCGCCTTCTCGACCGCATCGATGGCACGCACCACCCCGGCGCAGAAGCCGCGCGGGGCACAGAGCAGAATGTCGAGAGAAGGCTTCGTCATGATCTGGCGATGTGGCGAGACGAGGCCCCTCCTGTCAAGCGGGAGCGACGCAGTTTCGCGGCGGGAATGGCCTCGAGAAACGCCCTTTTCCCTCCCCTTGCGGGGAGGGATCGAGCGTGGGGGTCGTAAAGTCAGAGCATTGAGCTGGATAATCGCTGGCGATGCTCTCCCATACCACGTCATCCGGCCTTGTGCCGGTGATCCCGATTGTGTGAAGCAAAGCGCTTTTCAGCATCGTCATGGCCGGGACGGGCCCGGCCATGACGGGAAGGGTTTCACCCAGTCGGACCACCCCCACCCCTACCCCTCCCCGCAAAGGGGGAGGGAATGCGCTTGCCATTCCCAACCTTGTGCGATGAGGCACGAAGCGGAGCTATTCTGGTCAAGAAATGCTCGCTCTTGCCCTTAAGAATCCCTAGAAAGGTGAAACAGCCCTTCATTTCCCCTGATCGCTCATGGCCTCCACCGCTTCCCACGTCAGCTTCCTTCCACCCATCCTGACCTTCTGCGGAGCGGCCGTTGTCGCCGTGCCTATTTTCCGCCTTCTGGGTCTGAGTGCCGTCCTGGGCTATCTTGCCGCCGGTGTCGCCATCGGCCCGTCGGGCCTGAGCTTGGTGGAGGACCCGCAGACTATCGCGACGGTCGCGGAACTGGGTGTGGTGCTGCTCCTGTTCATCATCGGCCTTGAGCTCAAGCTGTCTCATCTTCTGGAGATGAAAGGGGACATCTTCGGCCTGGGGTTCGCCCAGATGGCCGTGACGACCCTCTGTCTCGGCGCAGCGGCCTATGCCATCGGCTTCTCCCCTAATGCCTCCTTCGTCACAGGTGTCGCCGTCGCGCTTTCGGCCACGGCCATTGCCTTGCAGATGCTGGGCGAGAGGAACGATCTGCAGACGCCTTACGGCCAGCGCTCCTTCGCGATCCTGCTGTTCCAGGATCTGTCTGTCGTCCCGCTTCTTGCCATCCTGCCGCTTCTGGCCTCTGGCGCGGCAACGGAGCAAGGCTCCCTCATGGACCGCCTCCTGTCGGTTGGCGAAGCGATCCTCGGCATCGCGGTCGTCGTGCTGATCGGCCGCTATGGGCTCAATCCCTTCTTCCGCATCCTCGCCCGCAGCGGCGCCCGTGAGGTGATGACGGCCTCTGCGCTCCTCGTGGTTCTCGGCGCCGCTCTGCTGATGCAGGAGGTCGGGCTTTCCATGGCCATGGGCGCCTTCCTGGCCGGGCTGCTGCTCGCCGAATCGAATTTCCGCCACCAGCTCGAAGCTGATATCGAGCCCTTCCGCGGCATGCTGCTCGGCCTGTTCTTCATGAGCGTGGGCATGTCGATCGATCTTGCCCTCGTTCGCGAGCAATGGCTACTGCTGCTCATTGCAGCGCCTGCCGTCGTTCTCGGCAAAACCCTCCTCATCACCGTTCTGTCGAAGCTGTTCGGCGCGAGCTGGCGCGACGGCCTGCGCTCGGGAACGCTGTTGTGCACGGCAGGTGAATTCGCCTTCGTCCTTCTCCCTGTCGCAACGGCGCTCGGCCTCATGTCTCCTGCCGAGGCGCAGCCGGTCACGGCGCTCGCCGCCATCACCATGCTGCTCGGCCCGCTCCTGTCGACCTTTGTCGAGACGATGGTCGCCAATCGGGGCGAGAGCGAGGAGCAAGCGGACTTGCAGGGACTTGCAGGTCATGAAGGCGAACTCGAAAGCCGCGTTCTCGTGATCGGCTTTGGCCGGTTCGGGCAGATCGTGAACCAGGTTCTGCTGGCACGGGGCATCGAAGCGACCGTGATCGACAAGGATGTCGAGCGTATCCGCGATGCGGGGCGCTTCGGGCTCCAGGTCTATTACGGCGACGGAACCCGCCTCGACGTGCTGCGCGCGGCCGGCGCAGAGAAGGCCGAGATGATCTGCATCTGCATCGACGATCAGGAAGCGATGATGAAGATCATCGAAATCATCCATGAGAATTTCAAGAACGCCCGCAGCTTCGTGCGCGCCTTCGATCGCATCCATGCGATCGAACTGATGAATCACGATGTCGACTACCAGATCCGCGAGGTGTTCGAATCCGCCATCGTGTTCGGGCGTGCGGCGCTCGAGGAACTCGGGACCGAGCCGGAGGCGGCCGCAGCGGCGGCCAACGACGTGCGCAAACGCGATATCGCACGCCTCATTCTGCAAAAGGAAGTCGGCACCATGGGCGGTGCCGAGCTCGTGGTCGGCGCCAAGATCACTCCGGAGCCGCTCACTGTTCCCACGAGCAGAGCGAGAGCCCTCAGCCCGGAGACGCGGGACATCCTCGGCGAAGGCGTGTCGTGATGGATGCTCAACCTTCGGGGCAAAAGACCGATGCGGTGAGCGCGCCCCCACGTTTCGTGGTCGGCTCCACCATGCGCCACGTTCTCGTCATGACAGGGACGGGAGCAGCCGGTCTCGTTGCGATCTTCATCGTCGATCTCGTATCGCTCCTCTACATCTCCTGGCTCAACGATCCGAGCCTGACGGCCGGCGTCGGCCTCGCCACGGTCGTGATGTTCTTCACGGTATCGATCAATGTGGGCCTAATGATTCCCATCGGAGCGCTCGTCTCGCGCGCTCTTGGCGCGCGACGACCCGACGATGCGCGCCGATTGGCAACCTCCTGCAGCCTTCTCATGGCGGCGGTTGCGGCCGTGGTCAGCCTGATCATTCTGCCTCTGCTCCCGCTGATCCTGAGCACGATCGGCGCACGTGACGATGCCTATGAAGTCGCGAAAGCCTTTCTCTGGATCGCATTGCCGACGAACATCTTCATGGCCATCGGCATGGCATTCTCCACGGTCTTGCGTGCCGCAGGCGATGCCAAGCGCAGCATGTATGCCACCCTGTCGGTGGCGGCCGTCACTGTTGTCCTCGATCCCATCCTCATCTTCGGTCTGGGCCTGAAGGCCAACGGTGCGGCGCTCACCATCAACATCGCGCGCGTCGCCTATGTCTATGTGAGCTTCCTGTATCTCACCCGTGCTCACAACCTTTTGGCTCGACCGGATTGGAAAGCGATGGCCGTCGATGCGCGGTCGTTCTTCGCCATCGCGGTTCCGGCCATCCTCACCAATATAGCCGCTCCCGTTGCCAACGCCTTCTTCACGGGCGTGATGGCGCAGTTCGGCGACCAGGCGATTGCGGCTTCTGCCATCATCGACAGGGTTACACCCGTCGCCTTTGCCGGTGTCTTTGCGCTCGCGGGCGCCATCGGTCCCGTGCTTGGACAGAACTGGGGAGCACAGCGTTATGACCGCATGAAGCAGACGCTCAAGGACGCACTGACCTTCACAATCGTCTATGTCGGCACCGTGTGGCTCATCCTGTTCCTCGTGCAGGTTCCGCTCACGCGGGCTTTCAACGCGCCACCGGAAACGGCCGAGATCGTCCAGGTCTTTTGCCAGCTCAGCGGCTTCATCTGGTTTTTCATCAGTCTCGTCTTCGTGGCAAATGCCTCGTTCAACAACCTTGGCTATCCCCTGCTCTCCACCTTCTTCAACTGGGGCCGGGCGACGCTCGGCATGATCCCCTTCGCCTATTTCGGTGCACAGATCGGTGGCCCCAAGGGAGCGCTTGTGGGGATCGGCGCCGGATCGGTGGTGTTCGGGATCGCCGCAGTCATCACTGCGTTCTGGACAATTCGGCGTTTGGAGAGGCAAGCTGTTTCAGCCGTGTAAGGATTCAGCCGTAGCGTATCGCATTCGAGGAGGCTGCCATGTTCAACTGGTTCGATCTGATGCACCAAGCCCAGACCAGTGCAGCCCTGGCCTCTGTCGCGCAGCAATTTAACCTTTCGGGCGATCAGACGCAGAAGACCATGGCGGCCTTCATGCCGGCCTTCGCCATGGGGCTCCAGCACGCCACCGCCTCAAGCGACCCAGCCCGCCTTTTCCAATCCATGATGACCGGCGCCTATCAGAATTTCTGGCAATCGGCCGGCAACTCTTTCTCACAGCAAGCACAGCAGGAAGGCCGGCGGTTGCTGGACCAGCTCTTCGGCTCCGATGAGATCAGCCGTCGCGTCGCCCATCAGGCTGCCGACTATGCCGGCATCAGTACCGAGACCATGCAGCAATTGCTGCCGATCCTCGCCGGCATCATGGCCGGAGGCATGGCGCATTGGATGACTGCGCACGCACAGGCCATCCAGTCCTTTGCTGCCTCGAAGGATGATGCGAAAGGCAAACCGGGAAGCGCCAATCCATGGGCGGATCTCTGGGCTGGATGGATGACCGCGACGGCTCCCGAGAAGAAGCATGCCAATCCATTCGAGGACATGATGGCAAGCGTTCTGAAAGTGGCGCCTCCGCAGGCGCCGGAAGAAGAACCCCTCCCTTCGCCGTCTTTCGATGAAATGATGGAAAAGGGACGCGATATGCAGCTGCAATATCTCGCGTCCCTTCAATCGATCTTCAGCGATGCCTGGCAGGGCCAGGGTAAGAAGGTTTAGGCGCAGCGTTTGAGCGGCGTCACCATTGGAACCACGGGCCGGACTGGCTGGGCGGATTGATCCGGCCTTTCGGCACGGGAATGTCGCTCCGCATTTCGAACCAACACCCATGACGGATTGCGCGTAAGCGGCTCGTCGAGCGCGCTCGTCACATCGCTGCGCGTCAACCCGATATCCGCGAGCATCCGATCATCGAACTCGGCGAGATTTTTGACCTCTCGGCGGTGCTGCAGGGCTTTGACGAGATTCGAGAGCGCACGGGTGAACACACCCAGAGTAGCCATTCCTGAGAAGGTCATCGTCGATAATGCAGACCGGTTCATCGGGGGCCTCCTTGGCTCTCACATTCGATCTATCGCCGTTGGAACGACCGTTTCAGGGACGTTTCAACGCCGTTCCAGCGGGCGTTCCAACGGTGTTCCATGGAACGTTCTATCGGATATAGAATCTGCAACTAATTGAATTTGTTACACATTTTATATCCCGAAAATCTTGTACCACAGCTTATTCCATCACTTGAAACGATTGTTTGAGATATGTATCATCATGATTATTGATGATGAGGCTAAACGCCATGCACCTGCTCGACATTGACCAGCTTCGGACCTTCGTGGCGATTGCGGATACCGGGTCGTTCACCCGCGCGGCGGAGATCGTGCACAAGACGCAGAGCGCGGTCTCCATGCAGATGAAGCGGCTGGAGGATCGCGTCGGCAAGGCGATCTTCGAGCGCGACGGACGCCTGTCGAAGCTCACCGACGAGGGCGAGCGCCTGCTCGACTATGCCCGCCGGATCGTGCGCCTGAACGCCGAATGCATGGCGTCCTTCAACGAGCACGAGCTCACCGGCCGCGTGCGCCTCGGCCTCCCCGACGATTATGCCGACCGCTATCTGCCCGAGATCCTGGCCCGCTTCTCGCGCTCCAACCCGAAGGCCGAGGTGACGGTGATGTGCGAGCCGACGACGAACCTGATCGAGCGCATCCAGCACGGGGATCTCGATCTCGCGATCATCACCCATGTGGACCGGCGCGGCCCCTCCGAGATCGTGCGCATCGAGCAGCTGCTGTGGGTCACCTCCGCGCGCCACGGGGTGCACGAGGAGAGCCCGATTCCGCTGGCGCTCGGCCGCCCGAGCTGCGACTGGCGCCACTCGGCCACGGAGGCGCTGGAGAGCGCCGACCGGCCCTTCCGCATCGCCTATGTGAGCTGGCATTCCACCGCGGTGGGCGCGGCGGTCATGGCGGGCCTCGCCGTCTCCGTGCTGCCCGAGAGCGCGGTGCGCCCCGGCATGCGGATCCTCGGCCCCTCGGACGGCTTCCCGGCCCTGCCGTCGTGCAAGATCGGCCTGATCCGCGCCCGCGGCGAGGAGAATCCGCTCGCCGACGCTTTAGGCTTTCACATCAAGCAGTCGCTCGACAACCTGGGCTCGACCCGCACGATGGCGCCGCTGGCCGCGGAGTAAACCTTACTTCGCAGCAGGCCTGCGCAGCACGAGCACGTTGCCGAGAAGCGCCAACACGACGCCGATGACGGCAAGCGGCGTCCACACATAGCCCTCGATCAGGGTCGAGACGGTGAGCGCCACAATGGGAAACAGCACCGTGGCATAGCCCGCCCGCGCGGCCCCAAGACGCCGCAGCAGGGTGAGATACGACATGAAGGCCAGCACCGACGCGCCGACGGCGAGATACAGAAGCGAGCCGATATATTTCAGCGTCGGCTCGATGATGAATGCGTTGCCGCGCAACAGGTTCAGCGCCAGCAGCACCGCGCAGCCATAGGTCATGCCCCATGCGGTGGCGGAGAGAAGCGGCACGCCCCGGCGCTGCACCACCGTCGAGATCATGTTGCCCGAGCAGAAGAACAAAGTGCCGAGCACGCAGAGTCCTAAGCCTTTCAGCGCCGCCGCGTTGAAGCCCGCGCCCGCGATCTCCGGCCAGAACAGCAGGCCGATGCCCACCACGCCGATCGCGCCGCCGAGCGCCACCCGCGGCTCGACCGTCTGGCGGAAGATCAGGAAGCTTAAAGCGAGATTGAACACGGAGGCGAGCGAGAACACCACCGAGAGCAGTCCCGACGGCACGCTCAAACCGCCGTAATAGAACGACAGGAAGTTGAACGAGAACAGGCAGCAGCCCACCGCCATGAAGCGCAGGTGATCGGCCAGCGGAAAGCGCACCTGGTGCCCGGTGGCAAGCACCCAGGCCCACATGAGCGCGGCCGCGAGCAGGAAGCGCCACAGCACCGACATCTCCGGCGCCACCACCCCGAGCTGCGCCCTGATCCCGATCCAGCTCACGCCCCACAGGAACACGGTAGCCACATAGAGGCCAAGGGTCGTCCCGTCGATTCCCTTCAGGTTCGGCGCGGGCATGGCGGCGCTGGCGTGACTCATGGTGTTTCGTAGTCCTGTTGAAGCAACCGGGATACGCCCGCCGAGGCATCAGCACAAATGATGAAAACTGATCGATTTCCGTTGGAACGGTGATGAAACGTTCCAAGGCGGCCCGCCCCTGGAACGCCCCTGGAACGCCCCTGGAACGCCTTGGAACGCGCCGTTTCAGGCGTTCCAGGGAGCGAGTCGCTACAGTGAGCGGAAGCAGCACCCCGCCTGAGGCGCCCTCCGGTCTTGTCGCATCATCGCAACTCTGTACCATATGACGATCGCGGCGCGATGAGTTCATGCCCTATTATGTCTATCTCCTTGCGAGCCGTCGCTATGGCACGCTCTACCTGGGCGTGACGAACAATCTCGCGCGCCGACTTGATGAGCACCAGCGCAAGCTCATTCCCGGCTTCTCCGCCCGCTACGATGTCTCCCGGCTCGTCTGGTACGAGGTACACGAGCGGATCGACGAAGCCATTGCCCGGGAGAAAAGCCTCAAGAAATGGCGCCGCGATTGGAAAATCGCGCTGATCGAGGAGATGAACCCGGACTGGTCGGATCTGGGTCTCAGCCTGAACCGGTAAAAGGATCATCTGCCCCCTCCGTCATTCCGGGGCCGCGCAGCGGAACCCGGAACCCATAACCACCAAGGGTTCAGAACGAAACGCACGGCCAGTCGCATCATTTTCGAAGCGTCGTGTTTATGGGTTCCGGGTTCGGCTCATACGAGCCGCCCCGGAATGACGGACGCGCACTCCCATGCGCTGGAGCCCAACCTTGACCATTCCCACCGGCCCACCATATTGTTCCTATTTTGTTCTAGTCATTTCAAAGAGCCGATTGCCATGACGTTCCCGCCCTCCTCTCCCACCCAGTCCGGTCCCGGAAGCGCCGCCGCGCGGTTTCGGGAGAAGCTGTCGCCGGAGCAGATCGCCGTCATGCGCGACTGGGTCGAAGGCACCCCCTGGCCGTTCAAGAGCATCGGGAAGGAGCTCGGGGTCTCGGCCTCCACCATCTCCCGCTATGCCAAGGAAGGCGGCTGGAAGCGCCCCGAGAACGCGGCCCCGACGCCGCAGATTCTGCGGCCAAACCCGGAACCGGCGCACCAGCGGACCTCCCCGCCTCCTCCCCCGCCGCCGGGAGTGCGGCGCGAGCAGATCGTCGAGAGGCTCTGGACCCTCGCGGAGCGCCACGCCGCGATCCTGGAGACCCAGCCCATCGAGCGCGCCCAGCGCTCCATCCAGCCGCTGGCCCGCCTCACCCGCACACTCGGCGAGATGGACAAGCATGTCCGCACGCCCTTGCCCGCGCACGAATACGAGATCGACGCCCCCAAACCCCGCCGCTCCCTCCACGAGCTGCGCGACGAACTCTTTGCCCATCTCGAACGCATCAACCGCGAGGAAGGCTATGGCTGGGAGGTGCGGGAATGGTGGTTCAGCGATGGCGGAGGGATTTAGAAGTAGAGTAGATCAACGGTTTTAAGCGAGAGCCCCAGCGCACCTTTTCGAGGCATCAATTCACCGCTGTTTACTCAGGCTGCCAGTGACCACGACTGCTTCCTCTCGATCTCGAGGAGGTGTTCCGCCTTGCGGATGAACTCGCGTCCGGAAAGCCCTGGCTCGATTGGATCGAGATAAGAGATCGAGATCGTACCAGCGCGCTTGTAGTCACGGTCAGGCCCCCAGAACAGGCCTGAGTTCAAAGCCACCGGAAGGACCTTTCGGTCGAGCCTCGTGTAAAGCAACTCCACGCCGCGCTTGAACTCGACCGGCTGGCTCACCGACTTTCGGGTTCCCTCCGGAAAGATCAGCACGGAGCGGCCCTCGGCGAGAGCGGCCCGGCTTTCGTCGATCATCTTCCGGATCGCTTTCGAACCGCCTTCCCGGTCGATCAGGATCATCGGCGACTTGCGCAGGAACCACGACACGACGGGGATCGTCAGCAGCTCCTGCTTCGCGACGATGGCCACGTTCGGAACCAGGATCAGGAACGCCAGCGTCTCCCATGTGGACTGGTGATTGGCGATGATCAGGCATGGCTCGTCGGGAATATTGCTCCGCCCGCGTTCGGCATAGGTCAGGCCGACAAGCCATTTCAGGCTGACGAGAATGCCGCGCGCCCATAACCGAGACGTCATCCGGACCCCGCGTTCAGGGGAGCCGAGCAGCCACAGGACCGCCAAAGCGGGGGCGAAAAGCCCGGTCCAGACGGTCAGAAGAATATCGAACAGAATTGAGCGGGCGCGCTGCACGGCAAATGGCTTCTTTAAAATTGCGTGTGGTGTAATCGAGAAATGAAAAGGCTCGGTGCTCTTAGCGCATCGTGCGGACCCAGAGGGCCGCGTCAGCGAAAAGTGGATCCGGTTTTCCGCACCCAACGATGCGCAAGTCAAGAGCAGGGGCATCGGAAGTGATCCCAAAAGTGGGTCCACTTTTGGGTCCGATGCTCTAGGCCGCTGCCGGACATCGATGAGCGCGGGCAAGGACCATGCAGCGCCGCCACAGGAAAGCGGCGGCGCTTGCCAAGTTGGAAAAAGAATCGTCGGCTTTGCTACTTTGGCCTCGTTAGACCTTCGCGTCCGTCGTCTCGGTGCGCGGGGCAGCACTCGGAACCGCCGCCGGCCTGCGCGCTCCGGCAAAGCGCGGCTTGGGCTTGGGAGCTGCAATCAGCCCTTCCCGAATGGCCTGCTTGCGGGCGAGCTTGCGATTGCGGCGCACGGCTTCCGCCTTCTCGCGCGTCTTGCGCTCGGACGGCTTCTCGTAAGCCTTCCGCGCCTTCATTTCGCGAAAGATTCCTTCGCGCTGCATCTTCTTCTTGAGAACTCTGAGAGCCTGATCGACATTGTTGTCGCGTACGAGAACCTGCAAGGGATGTCCTTTCTCTAATTCGGTGGCGCCATTCCACCACGCCATCGGCAGTGGATCGGCAAAGGAAGTGCCTAAGAGACTACGTGCTTCGAATTTCGCTCTCGCGCACGGCCCGCTCGACCGCTCCGGACTTGATCCGGTACGAGACCTCTCCGCTCGGATCGGCCGGCATGAGCCGCACGACCTCGTAGATGCCGGCAGCGCTCAGTCGGGCGTCGGAGAATCCCGGATGCGCCAGGCGGACCATCTGCCGGAGTTTGAATTTATGAGACATCAGTCACTCTCCCTGCTGCTGAAGAGGCGCAGCTTACTTTCGTGCCTTGCGGGCAGCATAGCGAGCATCGCGGGCAGCCTTGCGCTCCGCTTCGAGTCTGGCATCGTTTGCCTCCTGCTCCGCCTTTGCGCGCTGCTCCTGCACCGCTTGATCCGCCGCGTGGGCTTCCCGCATGGCGGCGAGGCGCGCTTCTTCTTCAACGCGCTTTGCTGCGCGTTCAGCGAGACGAACATCGCGCGCTGCGCTCAAAGCGGCTCGGGCCAGACGCCGTTCGGCCACAGCCGGATCGTCTGCGTCGGGCCGCTGACGGAACTTCGCCAACATGGCCTGCTTCGCACTCTGAGACGCCTGAATTCGCTCGCCGAAATCTTTTTGCTTCATGTCACCTGTCAATCTTATGGAACTTGGAATGCCGGTTATCGGACACGCCGGATGCTGGTGATATTGCCTTCAGGAAGAGTGCCCTGCTCCTGCTGTGCCCGGGCCGTCATTTCGACAGCGCGCGCATCGGAGGCCTTTTCCGGATTGTCGATCCAGAGATAGGCGCGGCGAGCGTCGTCGTAATCGACCACGAACATCACCGATTTGGCGGGGTTCTTCCGAAACGTATACATGGTTCTCTCACCAGTCTGGCCAGTGGGACATTGGCCTGTCGAAAAGAAAAAAGCCGCTCCACCCGGGAGCGGCTCGCAGTGGCACTTAATTGAAGTGCCCTGGCATTCTTAGTCCGCCTGGATGTTGTTGACGGCAACCTTGCCGGAGCGGCGATCCTCGGCGGTGTCGAAGGAAACCTTCTGGCCTTCACGCAGACCGCGGATGCCGGCGCGCTCGAGAGCGGTGGCGTGAACGAACACGTCCTTGCTGCCATCGTCCGGCTGGATGAAGCCGAAGCCTTTTTGATCGTTGTAGAACTTAACGGTACCCGTAATCATGAGAGTATCCTTGGTGAGGCTTGGTGTGCACGTGAGCAAAGGGCGTGCTGTCGCACGACCTCACACTCGGGTTCGTCGATGTTTGGGAAGAGTGTCTGAACGTGCGCCTGGTAGGCCAAGGCGTAACGGCCCGATTGTCCGGCCAAATGTCGATAACTACCCATGTAGTGCTCACTTGCGGCGAATACAAGGCGGCTTCGGGCAGTAATTTGGCAGATCAATCAGGGCCGCAAATGAAGATCCCACGATCGATATGGGCTCTTCAGCATGTGAAACTCTGATTATCGGGGCATCTCGATCATGTTTGAGTTTCGGCTTTTCCAGAATTTTCGATCGCTTAACTTGCAATCCGCGGATAAGTCATTCATATTATATCGATCCAACCGACATGTTCGGCCTGCTCTCTGAAGCTCATGATCGAGCGCCGAGCCTGCTTTCCGCACCTTTGAAGTTTGGTCGCTGCGTGAAATTCGGCAGCGGATCCGTCGCTTTGCACTGCATGCGACTTCATCAACAATCAATGACAGCGGCACGGTCCAAAGCCAAAGCCGCTCAAGGATACCATGTACACAACCCCTCATACGAAACCGGCAAAGGCCCTCCCCCAGCCCACACCGAAGAAACAGCCAAGCAAGGCGCGCTCGCCCTGGCAACCCCAACAGACCAGTCTCACGCGCGAAGAAATTCGAGCGATCATTCTCGAGCAGATTGGGTAAACGATCGAGACTGAACAGGTGAACAGCTAAGGTGTGCATTCGCATTCCGGCTTTTCTGTTCTACATCGTGAGCGAGAGTGAGCGGCATCGGCGGTGGGACGGAACGGCCCCGCCCCATCCTCGCGTTCGACGGACGGGCTCTTACGTCGGCTGGCCCGACGCCGCACGGTTCCAGCCGCGGCCACCGTCTCCATAAGCCTCATGTCCGTTGACCGTGACGGCGACCGTGTCCTCCAGCTTGATGAAACCTCGCTGCGGGTGCTGAAGCGTTGTCTCGATCGAGATGACCATGCCCGCTGGGAGAGGACGGTCCCGGTCGAAGGCAGAATAAGGCCACGGGCTATTTGCAGTCAGCCGAGGCGCCTCATGGCTGATCAGGCCCATGCCGTGCGCGACAAAGCTCGCCTTTCCGGCAGTCAGCCGCGGCATCAACGGCTCGACCGCTGCATAGATCTCCCCACCGAGCACCCCATCCCGAAGAGGTTTGCGCGCTGCGTGCTGGACCTCATCGATCTGCTCCAGCAGTTCACGGAGCTCGGCATCAGGCTCACCCAAGATGCCCATGCGGCAGAGATCGCCGATATAGCCCCGGTAGTTGCCGCCAGAGTCCAGCGACATGATATCGCCCTCTTCGAGAACCTGATCCGACGGGGCACGGTTGAGGCTCTTCCCAGCCGTGATCAGGCAGTATTCGAAGAGCAGTCCTCGGACGGTCTCCTCGCGCCGAAGGGCTTCAACGACTTCGCGTTTGGTCTGGCCTGGACGCACGGTCGAAAAGACTGCGAGCATGGCGTCGACGACGCCTTCGGATGCCTGCCGCAGCAACTGCAATTCCGCCTCCGTCTTCACGGCCCGCAGGCGCTCGAGCGTGAAGACCGCATCTACGATCTCGCTTCCTGGCGTCGCGTCCTTCAGGACGAGATAGGCATCGGCAGGCAGAAAGCCTGCCTCGATCCCAATCCGCTTCAAGGGATATCCGAGCTGGCGAAGATGGTCGACGCAAAGCTGCATGGCATCGGTTGTTGTCCGCGCCGCTGCCTGAACGTTGGGAAGCCAGAAACGCCCCAGCTCCTGCTCGAAGGTTTCGTGCGAGTTGGCGATGTAGGCACTCGCCTCGGGGCGTCCGCGCCAGTAGATGAAGATGGGAAGATAGCGGCTCAATCCGATCGCATCCATGTAGTCGAACATGAAGAAGCGGTAGCCGCCCAGCATGTATTGAACGTTGTGCTTGGACGTGACGATCAGCACGTCAAGGCCTTCCGCCTCCATCAACGTATCAAGCTGCTGATGATTGAAGGGAGGAACGCCCCGGTCAGAAGGCGTGTTGGAGGCGTTCTCGGAGGTCATCGACTTCTCCCGATGCTGCCATGGCACCTTGGCCCGAGCTTATCACAACTGCCAAGATTGGAATACTCTGCACTTCGTCCAGATGCGATCGAACGCCACGACAGGAAGCAGCATCTTGATCGCAGAGCGAAGGTCTGGAGCTGGCACGGAACCGAAGTCCACGAACCGTAGGGACCTTCCGCTGACCCGAACTGTCAACGTCATGTCCTGATCGATCAAGCATCATGGAATGGGAAGGCTAAATTTCACTTCGATCATGCGCGCGAGCGGCGCACCATCCGGTAACGCGCTGCAGATCGCAAGACTTGCCGATTGCGGCCGGCGCGGACGCGGGCGGCAATCGCATTGACGGTGCATCGCAGGCGGATGTGGACCGACGCTTGCCAGGATGGAGGTCAGCCTGACGCCGTCGAGGACAAGATCCGCACTCTCATAGTGAGAGAACGAAGACTGGGTGAAAGGTGGCAGAGATGAAGCTTCTTCCGATCGCATTATCGACACTCATGGGCGGGTTCCTGGTCGCAAGCACCGAAGAGGCCCGTGCCGTGGTTTACTGCCAATACGTCAATTATCCGGTCGGCTGCGTCGCACGGCCCGGCGTCGTGTTGCGGCCGCGACCGGTCGCACGGGCCGTGGCGACGCCGGGCGTCGGCGCCCCGGGTGTAGGGGTGCGGCCCGGAACACCGATGAACCGTGGCGGTCCGGTCAATCGGGTGGGCCGGCGCTGAGCTGCCATCTTGACGTGTCCGGCAGAATCGAGCCTCTCCACTCGACATCAACGGAGTCTTGGGCGGATCGGACCTGCCATGTGCAGGCCCGCGCACGAATACGAGATCGACCCGCCCAAACCCCAAGGGGACGTTCGATATCGATCGGTATCCTTGCCTCACTTCCGACTGCTGCGGCCCACATGATGGCCTCCTTGGCAGGATGAGCGAGGCTGGTTTCGGCATGGCAGCGGAACGGATGCCGTGGTGGGCGTGGACATGGCCTGTCGTGGCCTGGGCCGTCCTCCTGACGGCGCTCTTCGTGGGGTCGGGCGGCCCGATGGCAGCAGTGGCAGGAGCCGTCCTCATCGCCACCGTGTTCGCGGCCGTGTACCACGCCGAGGTCGTCGCCCACCGGACGGGCGAGCCGTTCGGCACGCTGGTTCTGGCCGTCGCCGTGACGGTGATCGAGGTGGCCCTCATCGTGTCCGTCATGGTTGCGGCGCCCGGCGAAAAGGCGGGGCTGGCCCGGGACACGGTCTTCTCCGGCGTCATGATCGTGATGAACGGCATCGTCGGCCTGTGCCTGCTCTGGGGCGGTGCCCGCCATCACGAACAGGGCTTTCAGGTCCACGGCGCCAGCGCCGCGTTGGCCGTCCTGGCGGCGCTCACCACCCTCTCGTTGGTTTTGCCGAACCTCGTGTCGAGCATGCCCGGTCCGGCGTTCAGCACCCCGCAGCTCGTGTTCGAAGGGGTAGTGTCCCTGGTGCTGTACGGCGCGTTCGTCTTCATCCAGACCGTGCGGCACCGCGACTACTTCCTCCCGCCCGAGGCCGGCGACGAGGAGGCGCACGCCGCACCGCCCTCGAACCGGACGGCCGCGATCAGCACCGGCCTGCTGATCGTTTCCCTGGTGGCCGTCGTGGCGCTCGCCAAGTCCCTGACGCCGACGCTGGAGGTGGGAATCGCCTGGCTCGGCGTGCCCGAGGCCGTGATGGGGATCATCATCGCGGCCGTGGTGTTGCTGCCCGAATGCCTGGCAGCGCTCAGGGCGGCCCGGGCCAACCGCTTGCAGACCAGTCTCAACCTGGCGCTCGGGTCGGCTCTGGCGGCCATCGGCCTGACGATCCCCGCGGTCGCCGCCGTCTCGATCATGCTGGACCAGCCTCTGGAGCTTGGATTGGACGAAAAGGACAGCCTCCTGCTGGCGTTGACGCTCTTCATTGGCGTGATCACGCTGGGGACCGGCCGGACCACGGTGCTCCAGGGCGCCGTCCACCTGGTCATCTTCGCGGCATTCCTGTTCCTCGCCGTCGTGCCGTAACAACGCTTGGGTGGGTGGCGGACCTCCGGCGGGGCGATCCCGTCCAATCGTTCCGCTGACAGGCGAAGCCCAAAGGATTATGCTGACGCCACAAGCAAGGATCCCGCGTTCGACTTCGGCTCGCGACGGGCCATTTTTGATCGACATCCCTGTCGACGTCGCTGCGTACCGCGTGGCTGCGCAAGATCCGAGGCAGGGAGGCAACGCAGCCTTGGGCGCCCCTCCCGCCATAAGACCATCCAAGACATCCCGGGGATCGGATCCCGATCAGGACGGCACCCCGGCGTTGCCGGTGACGTGCCGGGGAGGACGTCATGGGAAGGGCTGCCGGTGGCAATGCAACGGCAGGGATTGGCAGAGGGAGGTTGAGATGTTGTCACGACGACACTTTTGCTGCGCGGGTGTCCTGGTCGGCACGACCGCGGCCTTCGACGGGTCTCTTGCCGCCGATGCATGCGCGGTGCAGACGCGCGAACGGCAAGCGGCCCTGAACCCCGATGACGCGCTGGCGGAACTCAAGGCCGGCAACGAGCGCTTTCTGTCGCGGAACATGCGCAATTGCGACCTCCTGGATCAAGTCAGGGCGACGGCCGGCGGGCAGTATCCCTTCGCGGTGGTCATCGGCTGCATCGACTCCCGCGTGCCGCCCGAGCTGGTGTTCGACCAGCGCATCGGTGACATCTTCAGTGCCCGCATCGCCGGCAATGTCACCGAGGATGACGTCGTCGGCAGCGCAGAGTTCGCGACCAAGCTGGCCGGGGCGAAGCTGATCGTCGTGCTGGGGCACAGCGAGTGCGGCGCGGTCAAGGGCGCCATCGATGGCGCGGAACTCGGAAAGCTCACCCATCTGCTCCAGCGCATCAAGCCGGCAATCGCGGCGAACGGGAACGCCCCGGGGGAGCACACCTCGAAGAACAAGGAGTTCGTGCAGCAGGTCGCGACAACCAACGCCAAATTGGCCGCCCAAGGGCTTCAGGAGGACAGCCAAGTCCTTCGTGACTTGGTCGCTCAGGGTGAACTCAAGATCGTCGCGGCAATGCATGACGTCGCCACCGGGCGCATCACGTTCATGGAATAAGTGTCCTCGGAATAAACGTTCGGCTCTGGCACATCTG
Organism: Microvirga sp. VF16; assembly: GCF_016864375.1. Classification (GTDB taxonomy): domain Bacteria; phylum Pseudomonadota; class Alphaproteobacteria; order Rhizobiales; family Beijerinckiaceae; genus Microvirga. The sequence continues at coordinate 4,281,553 of NZ_CP069354.1, forward strand.
AGACCAAAGCCCCGAAGGCAGAAATCCTCACTTAACTGTCTGGATGCGAGACCTCCTTGGCGTGAGCGACGACCTGGAGGGCTTGAGGCAAAGCGTGTGGATCGGGTGGCTTCGCGCGCCGATTGGCCAGCTTCGGCTCAGCGACCAAGCGGCTTCGCACGACCTCGTCCGGTGATCGCCCCTTGAGCACGCGCTGGCGTCTTCTGTTGTAGGCTTGGTTGAAGCCCTTGAGCAGCGTCTCCAGATCCCCATGGCTGTAGATCGTGATGCCGAGCACTTCACGCTGCACCCGTCCATTGAAGCGCTCGGCGAGACCATTCGTCTGCGGCGTATACGGCTTGGTCCTGCGATGCTCCACCTTCAACTGGTGGCAGGCGTCCTCGAAGCCATCAGCGGTAAAGCACGAGCCACGGTCGGTGAGCACGTGGGTGACCTTGAAGGGAAACGCGCGGATCGCTTCTTTGAGGAAGGCAATCGCGCTTATGGCCAGCTCGTCGTCTTTGACGGCCAGGTGCACCCAGCGCGAGCAGCGGTCGATGGCGACATAGAGGAAGCGTTTGCGGCTCTCGCCATTGGCGGTTCTCAGCTTGGGCAGGTGTTTGATGTCCATGTGCACGAAGCCGAGATCGTAGTCCTTGAAGGTGCCGCTCCGGCGCTGGCGCTGCTGCGCCGGTGGCAGGCGGCCTAAGCCTTCAGCCTTGAGGATGCGGTAGACCGCATCACGGTTGAGATGCGGCAGGAAATGCGTGACCACGAAGGTCAGATCGTCGAGCGGAAAGCCGGTGGCCTGCCTCAGGGCGCAGACGATGGCGCGTTCCTCCTCGGTGGCCCTCCAGGGCAGCTTGTGCGGCCGGCTGCTGTGGTCCTGACAGTCTTTGGGGCCGCGCTTGCGCCATTTGCGGACCGTCTCGGTGCTCACACTGAAGCGCTGGGCCAGCACGCCCGTCGGCTCGGATGAGCGGGCAATCTCCTGGCGGACGGCTGGAGTGGTGCGGGCTTGCGGATGAAGGGAGTGCATCATGTCCTCCTGCGATGAGGAGCTCGGCGCCGCAGGCCGTCAAAGCGCCAAGCATACTCCTCAATCGCGCAACGCACTTGGTCCCAACAACGTTCCGCCACCAGACACTTTAACCAGACATTCCGACAGGTTGGCGAAATTCTCTGTTTGACCGAGAGTGTGTCAAAACGCAGGATCTGGTAGCGTAGTGCAGTAGCATGGACTGGAGGGATCGCGATGAAGCGGTTTGTCCAAGGCCAGGAGCGCAGCCAAGGCACGCTATTCCCCGTTTGCCTCGACGAGTACATCAGCGACGATAATCCGGTGCGGGTGATCGACGTCTTCGTGGACGAACTCAACCTGCGCGCGCTGGGGTTCGACGGCGTTGTCCCGCAAACGACAGGCCGCCCGGCCTATCATCCGGCCGCCCTGCTCAAGATCTACATCTACGGCTATCTCAACCGCATTCCCTCGAGCCGTCGTCTTGAGCAGGAGACCAGCCGCAACCTCGAGCTGATCTGGTTGACCGGCCAGCTCCAGCCGGATCACAAAACCATCGCCCGCTTCCGCAAGGACAACGGACCGGCCATCCGGGCGGTATGCCGCCAGTTTGTCGGGCTGTGCCGCAAGCTCAACCTGTTCTCACAGGCGGTGGTGGCCATCGACGGTTCCAAGTTCAAGGTGGTCAATGCCCGCGACAAGAATTTCACGCCAGCCAAGATCGCCAAGCGGATCGAGCAGGTGGAGGCCAGCATCGCGCATTACCTCTCCGCCCTCGACACGGCGGATCGACAGGAGCGCGAACTGGCGCAGGAGAAGGCAGGCCGGCTCAAGGACAAGATCGCGGCGCTCAGAGAGCAGATGCAGCAATTCCGGGAGTTGGAGCAGCAAGTGCTGGCCGCGCCCGACCAGCAGATCTCGCTGACCGATCCGGATGCTCGCGCGATGGCCACCCGCGGCATCGGCACAGGAGTCGTGGGCTACAACGTCCAAGCCGCGGTGGATGTCCAGCATCATCTGATCGTCGCGCATGAGGTGACCAACAGTGGCTCGGATCGGGGCCAGTTGTCGGGGATGGCTCAGCAGGCGCGGACGGCCATGGGCACGCCGAGCCTGGAGGCTCTGGCCGACCGCGGCTACTACAAGGGCGAGGACATCCTGGCCTGCGAGCGAGCCGGCATCACGCCCTCTGTGCCCAAGACCCTCAGTTCCGGCGCTAAAGCCGAAGGCCGCTTTGGCAAGCAGGACTTTGTCTATCATCCTGAGGATGACACCTATCGCTGTCCCGCGGGAGAGCGCCTGACGCGACGGTGCTCCACCGTCGAGCATGGGATGCTGCTGCACCTCTACTGGACCACCTGCTGCGAAAGATGTGCGCTGAAGGAGCAATGCACGACCGGCAAGCAGCGACGCATCAAGCGCTGGGAGCATGAAGACGTGCTCGATGCGATGCAGGAGCGGCTCGACCGGGCGCCGGAGACGACGCGCCTGCGCCGGCAGACGGTCGAGCATCCGTTCGGGACGATCAAGGCGTGGATGGGCGCCACGCACTTCCTGACCCGAACCTTGGAGCGGGTGCGCACCGAGATGAGCCTGCATGTGCTCGCCTACAACCTGAAGCGGGTTCTGGCGATCCTCGGCCCTGGACCACTGATGGCGGTGATGCGGGTATGAGGACCCTCGCCGGCACTCATCCGAGTTGGCGACTATCGTGGGCAGGCAAGCTAACCCCTTAGTCATACAGGATACGCAGCAGTAGCCCTCATCACGATCAGATGGCCAGCGCTCGCCAGAAGACCATCCGCGCCTGCCCCGCAGGTCACAACCGGCGTTTTGACACAGCCTCGACCCATTCCGGACCTTAAGACATTAATGTAGCCGCTGAAACGTCCTCAGGAATTTGCACGCACCTCAAAGGTATAGCGTAGATGCACCATGCCCTAATTGAGAGAAGATACGTTCTGCAATTGAGGGGGCCGTCTGCCTTTGGTGCCGTTGGCAAACGGAGGGATACGGCCGGCGCATTTTCTGCGGTCATGCCTCTGACTACAATCAGCAAAGGTGATAGGTCGCATTCCATCGCTGCATTGGTTTTCAGCCGGTTTCGCTGCTAGGGAACGGCTGAGCCCAATCCGCCTTCGGAGCCTGCCATGCCTCGCTTTCCGTACGAGACTGTCGACGTCTTCACCGACCGCCCCTTCGGTGGCAATCCGCTGGCTGTCTTCACCGATGCGCGCGGGCTTTCCGACGCGCAGATGCAGGCGCTGGCGGCGGAGATGAACTACAGCGAGACAACGTTCGTCCTGCCCGCCGACGATCCAGCTAATGATGCCCGTGTGCGCATCTTCCATCGCACGGCCGAGATGCCCTTTGCCGGCCATCCCAATGTCGGCACGGCGTGTGTGCTGGCGCGCCAGGGCCGCGACCGCGACGGCGTGCTGCGCTTCGAGCAGAAGGCTGGCCTCGTCGAGATCGCAGTGGAGCGCGATGCAGGAGGAGCCGTGACAGGGGCGGTTATCGCGGCGCCGCAGGCCTTGTCCCTCGGTATGGAGTTGCCGGTCGACGAGATCGCCGCCTGCGCCGGGCTTTCCGTCCCCGATATCGTTACAGCAGCCCACAAGCCGGTGCACGCCTCGGTCGGCGTCAAGTTCGTGCTGACGCAGGTCGAGCCGGAAGCTCTTGCCGGAGCGACGCCCGATCTCACCGTTTTTCGCAAGCTCGTGCGGCTGCATGGCGAATTGGCCGGACGCTTGTCACTGTTCCTCTATGCGCGTGACGGCGATACGATCCGAGCGCGGATGTTCGCACCGCTCGCGGGCACTTGGGAAGACCCGGCCACAGGCAGCGCCGGCGCCACGCTGGGCGCACTGCTGCTCTCGCTCGACGGCGGCGACAAGGCCGCCTTCACCATCACTCAGGGCGTCGAGATGGGCCGGCCGAGCTTGCTCAAGGTGACGTCGTGGCGCGCCGAAGATGGCTATCACTCGCGCGTCGGCGGCAGTTGCACCCCGATGTTCCGGGGCGAGGCGCTGCTTTAGAGAACCGAGTGCGCAAGGAGCGTCCCTCCGCGACATCAAGCCGGAACCCGGGAAGGACTGCTTCTGGCACGTCTGCGCCTTTAGCGAGATTTCCGTGGTGCAAAGCTAAGCGGACCTTTGTGCATCGTCCGACAACCGCATTTGATCCTCGCGTCAATTCCTCGGCCCGGACAGGTCAGGACGACAAATCGGCCAACGATCCAGGGAGAAATTCGGACAAGGTGTCACTGAAGGCCTGATGCGAGAACGGCTTCAACAGCACGCAATTGTGCTGATAACGCTGAGGAATGACGCTGGAATCGTAGCCTGTCATGAAGATGAAGGGGATGTTGCGATAACGCAGGACATCCGCAATGGGATAGACCACGTGGCCATCCACATTGATGTCGAGGATGGCGAGATCGATATCCGCCTCGAGCGCCAATGTCATGGCCTGTTCGAAATTGGCGGCCGGGCCGACGACGTGTCCTCCGAGATCGCACACCATGTCTTCGATCAGTATCGATACCATAGTTTCGTCTTCGACGATGAGCACGCGGGGCTGCCGCTGATCAGGCATCGGAATCCTCGCGATGGTCCCGACCGGGTGAATGGATCCCTGCATGTGAGCCTCGCTGTTTCGAATGGACGACGTGTGCCTCGCTTGACCCGAGGAATCGTCCATGCGGGTCAGGGTCGTCGGTTTCAACAAGGGTCCTGCCGCTCGTGAGCGGCAGGACGTTCAGCTCGCTTACCGCCGCTGTGCGGCCTGGATGTCCCGGGCCTCATCGATGACCTGATCGAACACGTCAGGATCGATCTCGAGTCCGAGCTTCTCGTTGAGGATCTCGACGGGCTCCTCCGGCACACCGGCCTTCGACAATGCGGCCAGAGCCTTGGCGGCCTCGGTGATCTCGGCATCGGTGATCTCATCCTCGGTGCCCTTGCCCAGCGCCAGGGCCTTCTCGTAGGTCGCGATGAGGCCGACCGTCGAATGAGCCGCCGCGTGCTGCCGGGCTGTCGCCGAGGCATTGACCGCATTCATGCGGCCGAGCTTGGCGGTATCGAGACCGATGGTCCTGGCGTTCGAGGCTGCCTGCTTCGCTTCGGTGGAGACTTTCGTGTCCTTGGCCTCGCGCGTGGAGCTGCGCGCCTGCTCGGCCCGCGCCTGACCCTTTTCCTGGCCCTTTGCGGATGCATCGCCGGGGCCGGAGCTACGGCCGCTGCGCTCGCTGCCGCCTCCGCGGGAGCTCTCACCGCCGCCACCGCGCGAACCGCCGTCGGAACCGCCTCCATGGCCGCCGCCATTGCCCCCGCCGCCGGAATTTCCGCCGCCGGAGTTGCCACCGCCATTGCCGCCGCCGTTCCCTCCTCCGTTGCCGCCACCGCCGCCGTTTCCACCGCCATTTCCACCACCGTTGCCGCCGCCATCGCCACCCTTGGCCTGGGCCTGTGACTTCTCAAGCTTGAGCGAAGTCATATCGAGCGACAGAGGCTGCAGGCTGACGGCGAGCCCCAGGGCGAGAGCCGAAGCCGTGAGAGCAAGACACCGTGTCATGAAGTTTCCTTCCGAGAGATTATTGGGCCTTTGAGCCCATTACCCGAGAGTTACGTGAGAAAATTTCCCACGTCAACTTTGGTGTGGGATTGCTTCCCACATGCAATCCGCTTACCTAGTCGGTATGTCCGGCGACGCCCTCCGCTCTCTCGAACCAGCCAAGCTGCACGCCCCCCTGGCGAGGCTGCTGCGCCCGCTCGTGCGCCTCCTGATCCGGAGCGGGATCACGTTTCCCATGCTGGCGGAACTGCTGCGTGAGCTCTACGTGAACGTCGCCGAGTACGATTTCGCCCTCCAGGGCAAGGAACAGACGGACAGCCGCGTCAGCCTCCTCACCGGCATCCATCGCAAGGAGGTTCGCCGGCTGCGGGGGGCGGGAGCGCCCGTCAACACGGTGCCGGCGACCGTCTCTCAGACGAGCCGGATTCTGGCCCGCTGGCTGGCGGATCCGGAATTCACCGACAGCAATGGCCGCCCCTTGCCCCTCCCGCGCATCGCCGAGCCGCCGCAGCCATCCTTCGAGCGCCTCGTTGCCTCTGTGACCCGCGACGTGCGGCCTCGCGCGGTGCTGGACGAGTGGCTCGATCGCAAGCTGATCGTACTCGATGCCGAGGACCGCGCCGTTCTGGTCGAGGCGGCCTACGTGCCGCGCGGCGGGGACGATCAGCAGCTCTACTATCTCGGACGCAATCTGCACGATCACATCGCCGCTGCGGTCGCGAACGTGGAAGCCTCATCGCCGCAATTCCTCGAACGGGCCGTCCACTATGACGGGCTGACGAAGGAGCTGGCGGAGCAGCTTCAGCAACGCTCGCGCGAGGTTGCTATGGAAGCTCTTCAGCAGCTCAATCGTGAAGCCCACGCCGCCAGCGACAAGGCACCGCCCGGTCAGTGGCGATGGAACTTCGGCGTTTATGTCTATTCCGAAGAAGTTGCGCCCCCTGCGGCGGCAGAGACGTCCACCAAGAGCAACGATAAAGGAAGCTAGGACGTGACGGATCACGCCGTTTCGATCGCACGAAAAGCGGCCTGCTGGCTGGCCGCGCTGTCGCTGCTCGCCGTTCCGCTGGAGACGGCGCGGAGCCAGAGTGCGCAGGACCGCGGCATTGGCGGCACCGGGGTGATCTCAGATGATCAGGATGGCGACCGAGGCATCGGCGGCACGGGCATGATGGGCCGGATCCGCGGCTTCGGCAGCATCATCGTCAATGGCTTGCACGTGAACTATGCGCCGGACGTGCCGGTGCGGATCGACGGACAGCCTCGGGCAGTTGCCGACCTCAAGATCGGTCAGGTGGTGCGGGTGGTTGCCGAGACCCGCAACGGCGTGCTGGCAACACGGCAGATCGATGTCGCCAGTGAAGTTGTCGGCCCGATCGAGACCACCGGCAAAACGACGCTGAAAGTGCTCGGCCAGACCGTCTCTCTCGAAGCACTCGGCGCCGCGAGTCAGTGGCAGCGCGGCGAGCGCGTGGCGGTGTTCGGCCTGCGGCGACCGGATGGAACTGTCGTTGCGAGCTTGATCGAGCGCCGGGATTGGGGTCCTGACAGGGTCGCCGGCCGTTTGACCAAATCGCGCGACGGCAGCTTCAGGATCGAGCAATTGAGACTGACCGGTGTCGATCCTGCGCTCGTCGGCGCCAGGGCTGTGCTCGAGGGATCGATTGACAACGGCGCTCTCAAGGTCACCGACGCGGCACGGGAACGGGACCTCCTCGGTGGGAATGCGCGACGGCTCTCCATCGAGGCCTATGTCGAGCGGACGCGCAGCGGGCTGCGTCTCGGTTCGGGGCTAGAAGTGGCTGGAAGCGCCTCCTCGGCTCTGCCCGTCGGATCATACGCTCCTGCGGTGGTAACCGTCGTGTCCGATCAGCGCGGGCGCCTCGGCATCGAGGGTGTCTCGCTCGAAGGAAAGCCGACACCCTCGAGCGGACCGCGCCAAGGGCTGGATACCGGCAATTCCCGCAACACGCCAGCCGATGCGCAGGGACGTGGAGCCTCGCCGCAACGCGATCTGCAACCTGGATCTGGTCGCTCCCTCCGCAACGACTCCTCGCCTGGCATGGCACGCGGGCGTGACGATCAGAGCGGCTCCTCCGGCAACCGCTCCAGTGCAGGCGGCAACGGCAATAGCGCCAATGGCGGAGGCAATCACGGCGGCGGTCGGGGTGGCGATCACGGCGGTGGCGGTGGTGGCGGCAAAGGAGGCGCAGACAGCGGTGGCGGCGGTAGCGGCAATGGAAATGGCGGCGGCAACGGCCGCGGCGGTGGAGACAACGGAAATAGTGGCGGCAATGGCGGTGGGAACGGCGGCGGCAACGGCAGAGGCGGAGGCGAAGGCGGAGGAAGGCGTTAAAGAGGATTCCACTTGCGTGGAATCCTCTCTTTTCTTTGCCGCATTTTTCGGCGAACCGAATCCGCTTCGCCGAAAAACGTTCTAAAGCATGCCTTGTCAGAACGCGCGAGCTACTCCCTCACTCGCGGCGGCCTGTTCGGTGCTGTTCCTGTCGCTCTTGAGTTGGCTTGCGCCGGAACACCATCCACAAGCCAACGATCAACAGCATTGCGGTCGTGGGCCAATGGAACCAGATTTCGTGCAGGCCACTGAAGGCGTTGATCAGAAATAGAAACCCGCTGATGACAAGGACCGCCGCGACAGGGCGTGGAAGATTGGCGAACCAATCGGAGGATGACCGCACGCCCCTTTTCAGGGGGTGCTCATCCGAGGCCGGTTGCGTGGCAACCTCGTTGACGATGCCAGGGCGTTCTTCCATCGTGCCATTGACGGTCACCCGGTAGCTCGTCACGGGAGCTGCCACGTTCTTCATCTGCTGCCGGCCGAGATAATCGAAGCCCACGGACAGCTTGTTGTGGACCTGATCGTAGACCGGACCGGAGATCAGGATCCCACCGGGATCGGCCAGTTCCTGGAGTCGCGCCGCGATGTTGACGCCGTCGCCGTAAATGTCCGAGCCGTCGACCATCACGTCGCCGAGATTGATGCCAATGCGGAACCGCATGCGCTGCGCCTCAGGCAGATGAGGATCTTGGGCGGCAAGCTCCTGCTGGGTTTCAATGGCACATTGCACCGCCTCGACGACGCTGGCGAACTCGGCGATGACGGCGTCACCCCAGGTGTTGACGATCCGTCCGTCATGGCGCTCGATCAGTGCCGCCATGGCGGTGCGATAGCGGCGCAGCGTCTCCAATGTGCCGGCCTCGTCCGTCTCCATCAGGCGTGAATAGCCCTCTACATCGGCACACAGCACGGTGGTCAGCCGCCGTTTCAGCTTGTCGGTCATGTCCGACATGATAGCGCCGAACCTTCCGAAAAGCATGAGCCGTCGCAGCTCGCATCATAGCCGCTGAAAAGTCAGCGCCTGGTACCGGGCTGCGGATCGGCCCTCGTCAGGCGGCCCGATTGAACAGCCGTCTCCAGCCCCGCGTCTGGGACTCCGGTTCGACTTCCGCCTCAACTTGCGTCTCAACCTGGGGACTAAGCTTTTCGACGCTTTCGCTGGGCTCCGTCTGGGGCACATGATCTGCTTCGGCTTCGGACACACCCTCGACCACCGGCTCCGCCGCGGGCCGGACGGCAGGCTCCAGGACTTCGATCCGCCCCTCGAAATCGTCTTCCTTCACGTAGGCGATGATGTAAGGCAGGCTCCGAGGGGTTGAGATCTCGTGCCCCAGAACAACCTCTCGGGTAGTTTTGAGCGAGAAACTCAGACCCCGGAAAGTATTGATGTCGTTACGGTCAATGACCCCTTCAACAAAACTACGCGTCGTCTTGGGAGGATAAAAATACACACGCACCTTAGCGCCGACTGACAGCTCCATCTACCTACCTTTTCTTCTTGTTGGGTGGAGAAAATTTCCAAGGAAAGCAGCCTACTGGCAAATCGTACTTTTGTTGGGCAAGACCAATCGCATAGCGGCCGCCGCTTAAACTGACGGCTTTGGAGGCTCCAAAACCCTTCACAGGACGATGAGCATGAACCGGCGCAGGAACAGGGATAAACGGGTTTATACTTGTTCCGCTTGGGAAAGGCCCTATAAGGGTATTAACTTTTACGACCTCGACAGGATCGCCCTCCCGTGCCCGCCAAGTTCGTTCGCAGCGTGTCGCTCACGCGGGAACTGACCGCATTCATCGACGAGAAGATCGGCACCGGCCATTACCGCAGTGCCAGCGAGGTCGTTCGGGCCGCTCTGCGCCTGTTGGCTGAACAGGATCGCCGCGTGGAGCCCAGCCATCATCAGCAGAACAAGAACAACCGCGATGGACAAGAAGTCACCTCCGTTTGACCCCGCCTTCGTCCGTGGCGGCGAAATGGGCGCGCTCATCGGCGCGTACGACTGGTCGAAGACCAGCCTGGGGCCGATTTCCGACTGGTCGCCAAGTCTCAAATCCGCTGTCAGCCTCCTGCTCCCCGCGAAGGCGCAGATCGTGTTGTTCTGGGGACCGGACTTCATCGCGCTCTACAACGACGCCTACGCGCCGACCATCGGCGACAAGCATCCGCGAGCCCTCGGACGTCCGGCGCGGGAAAACTGGAGCGAACTCTGGGACGATCTTGAGCCGCTACTCCAGAGCGTGCTTCGCACGGGCGAGACGGTCTTCGCCAAGGATCGGCCCTTCTACATCGAACGACACGGTGCTCCCGAAGACGTGTACTTCGACATCTCCTACTCCGCGGTTCACGATGAGGCAGGCGCGGTGGCGGGCGTCCTGTGCATCGTCAGTGAGACGACTGAGCGTGTCCTGGCGCAACGGGCGCTGGCGAAAACCCAGGAGCGTCTGTCCCATGCCCTCAGCGCGTCGGGGATGATCGGGACCTTCGACTGGCACATCCCGTCCGACAGGTTCTACTCGGATGCGAGGTTCGCGACGATGTTCTCCGTCGATCCTAAGAAGGGCGAGAAGGGCGCGCCGCTTGCCGACTATCTCGCCGGCATCCATCCCGACGACAGAAGCCGGATCGCCGATGCGGTCAATCAGGCCATCGCAACAGGCGAGAAATACATTCAAGACTACCGCCTCCTGCACCGGGACGGTTCGATCCACTGGATCGAGGCGCGCGGTGAGTGCCTCTACGACAAAGCCGGGAAGCCAATACGATTTCCCGGTGCCGTGGTTGACATCACCGAGCGCAAGCAGGCCGAGGAGGTCGAGCGGTGGCTGGCTGCGATCATCGAGTCGTCGGACGATGCCATCATCAGCAAGAATCTCAACGGCATCATCACAAGCTGGAACAGAGGGGCGGAACTGCTCTTCGGCTATCAGGCCGAGGAGGTGATCGGACGGCCGATCACCATCCTGATTCCAGAGGATCGGCTGGAGGAAGAGCCGAAGATTCTCGAACGTCTCCGCCGGGGCGAGCGCGTCCATCACTTCGAAACCGTTCGCCAGCGCAAGGACGGCAGTCCGGTCGAGATCTCGCTGACGATCTCGCCGGTTAGGAACGCACAGGGCGAGGTCGTCGGTGCCTCGAAGATCGCGCGCGACATCACCGAGCGCAAGCGGGCCGAGCGTCTGCAACAGACCCTGGTGCATGAACTGAATCACCGCGTGAAGAATACACTGGCGACCGTGCAGGCCATCGCGCGGCAGAGCTTCCGCACGGGCCCGTTGGACATTGGAGCGCGCGAGATTTTTGAAGCGCGGCTGCAAGCTCTGTCCCGCGCTCACGACCTGCTCACACGCGAGAACTGGGACGGGGCCGAAATGGCGGCAGTTGTCGCCCAGGTTCTTGCTCCCTACCAGCGCCAACGCTTCGAAATCGGCGGGCCGGAACTACGGTTGACACCAAGGGTAGCGCTGGCATTGAGCTTGGCGTTGCATGAGTTGGCGACCAACGCGGCCAAGTACGGCGCGCTCTCCGTCCCGACGGGGCGAGTGGCGATTACGTGGACCGTTACGCCCGGCGATCCGCCACACCTCGCCTTACGCTGGCAGGAGCGTGGAGGCCCTCCGGTGTTGCCGCCAGCCCAAAAGGGTTTCGGATCGCGCCTGATCGAGCGCAGCCTGGCGCTGGAACTCGCGGGTGAGGTCGCCATCACCTATGATCCTGCCGGAGTTGTATGCGACGTGAATGCGCCCATACCCACCGCGTGGGAGACGGACGTCGAAGCCGCCTGAAAATGCATCTCTATCCGGCTCCGTAAATGCGTTTATCGGCATGATGGCTTTACGAGGCGCCGGGCGTCGCCCCTCAACGGCTGTGAACTGCATCACAGCATGTTCTTCTCCCCTCTGGCATAGGGCTCGCTGAGCAGAAACGCGCTCGCAACCAGAGGAGAGCAGCATGTCCTTTTTTAAGCCCTACTCCAGTGATCTGAGCACTCGTCCCGAGATCAGCGAACTCACCCCACATACCATCGACGGTACCGAGGCCGATGAAACGCTGTCGGGCCGTTCAAGCGATGACACGGTCAACGGCGGCGGCGGAAACGACACTCTGTTCGGCAAGGAAGGTTCCGACCATCTGGACGGGGGACCGGGAGCCGACCGTCTCTATGGCGACGAGGGCCCGGACTATCTCTGGGGCAACACCGAAAACGACGAGCTCTTCGGTGGAGATGAAGACGATACCCTGGGCGGTGAGGACGGCAGTGACCTTCTGATGGGCGGTCTGGGCGCAGACCAAATGATCGGCGGCACGGGTCAGGATACGTTCTACTACAATGACGCGATCAACGAGAGCCCGTCCACTTCTACGCACTCGGACCGGATCCTCGATTTTCACTACAACGGCGATAACGACAAGATTGATCTTCCGATCGCCGGGACGTCCGACAATTTCGTGTGGGAAACCACCGAAGCGACCTCGATGGACGAGGCGCACGCCGAGGCGAACCAGAACCACAGCAACGAGGGCCTGACCTATGTCTACCTCGCCAACGAAACCGACGATACCGGCTATCTGTTGGCGGACCTGAACGGGACCGGCAATTTCGAGACTGGCATTACGGTCGTGGGCGCCGGTCAGCCGGGTGAGTTCAACTCCGACGCCATTGTCTAGAGCATCGGACCCAAAAGTGGACTCCACTTTTGGGTCCGATGCTCAATCCCTTAAGTAGCGCATCGTTCGGGGCGGAAAACCGGATCCACTTTTCCGCACGATGCGCTAACTCGGAAATCGCGTGGATGGGGATCGCCCGTCAGTATGGCGATCTCCTTTCTGCTCCCGGCCAGAGCGTCAGGATGCCAAGAGCTTGTTTGGCTCCATCGATGAATGCCCTTCTGGATTCTGATGTCGCCTTGCGCAACGTGCGCGCCACAATCTTCCGAGCGTCTCGCGGAGGGGCCGGAAGCCCGCTCGAAAAGGTGCTCACCGCGTCTGGTACGAGTGAAAAATGTAATCTTTTGCCTCCACGATCGTGTGGCACGCGTGTCCGCAATTGGAGCCTTGCCCATCGGGCGTGAACGTCTTGGATGCAGCGTCATAGTTGAAGTTGGCATATCCCCATCCGCCACTGTCGGGAAATCGCTTGCTGTCCTTTTCAATGAAAGCAACATTCCTCAGAGTGTCCGGCACATTTACGGAAAAGGGTGACTCGGCACTCTTTTTCGGTATCCACTGGATCTTCGCAATCTTCGAGCCGTCGGGGAATTTCGTGCCGTTGCCGGGAACGCCGTTTCGATAGGCTTCGATCATCGCCGGATTGGCCATGATCACGTTGAGCACCGCATCGCCCTCGCCCGACATCGCCGGGCCGGTCGCGTCGGTCATCGCGACGGAGACGACCTCCCAGCTTTCGTATCCCCTGAAGTCGGAGAATGCGAGCCCATCGGGCACCTGCACCGTGTACTTGTCTTGTGCGGCTATGGCGATACCGCCCAAGGCGGCCGGTATCAACGCAACAATCATCAGCGAGGATGGAATTTTCGTCATGGTCATTCCTCCGCTTCGATTTGCAGCTCGACTTCAGGAGCGTTCGTTCAAACGCGCCGACGCGGCACGGGTCACTCCCATCTCTTGTCAAAAAATTTGCTCGCACGCGAAACGCAACATGATGACCGCGTTTAGGTCAAAACCGGCAACGCGCTTAATCAAGCAGAAGATTCTGCTGAGCTCCCCAAGCCGGCATCAGCGCCTTTATAAATACACGCCCTAGCAGGCTATACCTCGGCGGCGTGGCGAGCAAGCGGCGCGCTTGGAGGCGCCTCGTCCCTTGCCTCTCGCAGTCTCCACCATTCGACGCCCTGGCTGTGTCTCCGCGCCTCAGGATTCAGCCTGGGTGGCGCGCAGGAGATTGTCACGGATTCGTGCCACGGTCTTCTGCGTGGCGGGAAAGTCCGCTCCGAGCCCGATGGCGTCGACCAGCGCCGCGCCCGGATCCGTCTCGAGCAGTTGGCGGCCGGCCGGCGTCAGGCTGACCCGCACCTGCCGCTCGTCGGCGGGATCGCGGTGCCGCCGGATATAGCCGGTCGCCTCGAGCTTCTTGAGGATCGGCGTCAGCGTGTTGGATTCCAAATACAGCCTCTCGCCGAGGGCCCCGACGGTCTGGTCGTCCGCCTCGGACAGCGCCACCAGGGCGATGTATTGGGTGTAGGTCAGGCCAAGCTTGTCCAGGAGCGGCTTGTAGGCGCGGCCGAAGGCGAGGTTGGCCGAGTAGATCGCGAAGCACAGAAAATTCGACAGCTTCGGACCGTCGCCGCTGGCCTGCGGGGCCTCAGGCCGGGGCCTGGTGGGCGTCTTCGGTCTTGGGGTCTGGGGCATGGGCCTCTCCGCGGGTGTCGCTGTTGCCCGAATATAAATCGTATCCGATTAAATCGAAAGTGCTTGACATGCCTTTGCTCGGAGCGTATTTGCATCGCATCCGAATTAATCGGATACGATGCAAACGGCACAGAAAGGGTTTCATCATGGCGGCGAACGTCCTCTTCACCGGAAAGACCCACAACGCCGGCGGCCGCAACGGCGGCACGCGCAGCAGTGACGGGTTCCTCGACCTCAAGCTGTCCCAGCCGCACCCGGCCGCCGAGAACCTGTTCGGCGCCGCCTGGTCGGCCTGCTACATTGGTGCGCTCGAGCTGGCCGCCGCCCAACGGAAGATCACCTTCCCGACCCTGCCGACGGTCGATACCGAGATCGACTTGGTCCGCGACGGCGGCGCCTATTTCCTGCAGGCCCGCCTCAACGTCAGCGTACCGGGGATCGAGCGCGAGGTCGCGCAGACGCTGATCGATGCGGCCCACGCGATCTGCCCGTACTCCAAGGCGACGCACGGCAACATCAACGTCGAGACCAATCTGCTCTGACCGGGATCGGCCGGGCCTGCCACCCAGGCAGGCCCGGTTCCCCGCGAACAAACCACACCGGGGATCTACGCTACCGCATGCTGGGCGAGATGGACGAGCACGTCCCCCTGCCCCGTCACCCGATTACCCCGACATCGAGAAAAGGTCACAGCCTCCAAGAGCTGCGTGACGAACTCTTCGCCCATCTCGACCGCATCCAGCGCGAGGAAGGCTATGGCTGGGACGTGCGGGAATGGTGGTTCAAGGTTGGTGAGGGGATTTGAGGGAATGATGCGAGGTCCGAGACGTGAACATCAACGGACCTTTGCACAGGCTCACCTGCCTTCCGGCGTTGACCCCTTCCTGACCTTCGCCAGATGACGGGACCCGGAAGCCCATGCGGGCGCCCCGCAGCGGTCCAAGCGACGCGTCGCTGTAGCAGATCCGGTTGCGAAGGACGCTTGACCCCGCAACTCCGGATCACCCTTGTTGGCTTGAAGCGATGGGTTCCGTTCCATCCACCCAGGATTGGGTAGCGGCCTCGCGGGCGGTCCGTTCGTCCTGGAAACCCTGATCCGTGCTCTTCTCGAACCCGCAGACGTGGCACTGTACAGAGGCGGTGAAGTACCCGTCTTTCGTGGCAACGCTCAGGACTGATGCCGCGTCACATGAACACTTTGGGCACGATGTCTGGACCATATGGTCCTTTCTCTCCATAGCGAGGGCCGTCAGGAAGCGAGAGTATCGCATATGGTCCGGAAGTGTAGCTCAGGGCGCCGCGACAAATTTGTGCAGCGCAAAATGAGACCGGTTTTTCGGGTATGCCGTCCGGTGAGGCTTACTGCCAGACCACTCGGCGAGAGCCTGATTTTCAGGCGCTAGTCTTGCCTCGAACGACATGACGTCTCAGAAAGCAAATGTGTTGCCTAACCAATAGGCAAAAGCACACATTATCAGCGGTTGGCGAACCAAGAAAGGGCATTCAAGTGGTTCCTGCCTAGTCACTGTGCAGGTCTACTGGGCGTGGACCAATGCCCAAGCAATAAGCCAAGCGAGCAAGATATGCACCGGAATGCATCGAGGCGGCGTCGCGCCCAAGAGGAGACGTGTGTCTATCGTGTCCTGAGGCGGGCCAGCCAGGCAGCCGCTGTTCTGTGTCTCTGGGGCGCCCACCCTGTCCTCGCCGGGACGCCCGAACCCGCTCCTGTGGCGCCGCCAATCGTCAGCGAGGATCTTCGCTCTTCCGGAGAAGCCGGACCGACCTTGGCTTGGATGCAGTTCTGCGATCAGCATCCACGGGAGTGCTCGATCGATTCCTCCGAGCCGGACACCATCCCGCTGACCGACGGCACCTGGTCCTCTCTTCAGGAGGTCAACAAGCACGTCAACCGAACGATAGCGGCGGTGCCGGACCAGGATCACTGGGGTGTGGTGGATCGCTGGGATTATCCGGACGACGGGCTTGGAGACTGCGAGGACATGCAACTGCTCAAGCGCAAGCTCCTGGTTGAACGGGGACTGCCGCAACGGGCGATGCGCATGACTGTCGTCATCGATGAACTGGGCGCCGGGCATGCCGTGTTGAGGGTGCGCACGGATCTCGGCGATCTCATCCTGGACAACAAGAGGGATGCCGTTCTGCCCTGGCAGCAAACAGGTTACGTCTACGTCAAGGGTGAGGGAGCGGAGGGCAAGGCCTGGGTCTGGTTCGGGGATCGGATCGCACCTACCGCGACCGCAGCCAAGTAACGGCCGTTCCGGCAATTCGCGGGTGGGGACTGTCAGCACGACGTCGGGTGTTTCCCCACGCTAGAGCATCGGACCCAAAAGTGGACCCACTTTTGGGTCCGATGCTCAATCCCTTAAGCGGCGCATCGTTGATGCGGAACCGGAGGTCCGCGTCAGCGAAAACCGGATCCACTTTTCACTGGCGTGGCCCTCCGGGTCCGCACGATGCGCTAAACGTTCCTTCGCCTGAAGAAGACGACGTTGGCGCTGGTCTCAAGCACCTTCTGGAGTTGCGACAGCTCCATGAACGCGTGGGCGCGGTACAGCCGCCACATCGGGCTGACCACCTCTTGGAAGGGGACTTCCGGGTTGGATGTCCACCAGGAATCCCACTCCTCGGCGGTGAAGTCG
The DNA here is from genome assembly GCF_016864375.1 of Microvirga sp. VF16. Classification (GTDB taxonomy): domain Bacteria; phylum Pseudomonadota; class Alphaproteobacteria; order Rhizobiales; family Beijerinckiaceae; genus Microvirga. The sequence continues at coordinate 4,298,511 of NZ_CP069354.1, forward strand.
TCGCCGTACGCGTGCGTCACACTCAGGTCCGGATCGAAGCCATCGTCGACGCAGAGAGCCTTCGCCCTGGCCCTGATCTGGCTGTCCATGATGTCGGAGGTTTCCTGGGCCCGCGCGTACAACATGATCACTCCCCAATCGGCTTGGATGAGGGGAGAGGTTGGCTGCGCTGCTCCATGCAGCGAGTCAGCTCTTGGATGATCCAGCGTCTGGCCTGGCGTTTTGAGGATCGTGTCATGGTGACCTCCTGCGATGTCACCAGGATCGCTCGAAACAGCCCGTCCTTCCGTGACCGGGGCCACACATGGCTTGTGCGAAAGCGATCGCAGTCATTCCTGTGGTGAAGCGGCTCAGAGGAAAGGGTTTCCTTTGGTCCTTCCCGACTTGGCGAGCGACCTCCCGGCCTGACCGTGCAGAGGTCAGGCGTCGCTGGCCGGCCCCACGAGGTGGCCCGGGATCAATGTTAGTGAATGATTGGTCGTGGCGTCGGCGATTGGCGTCCTTCTGGTCGGCGACACGATAAACCTTCTTGGTTGTCTTGTTATGATCCTGGCCAGCATCGCCGTCCTGCAATTTGTGGGGCGGCGAGTCAGGATCTAGGTCGGCTCCTGGCATCGGGCTGACCTTATCAAGATTTCTGGATTGGCATCGTGAGCGGACTTTCATTTGGTCCGCTTAACGTTACGCTTTGACCCTGTGCCCGCGCAGGGTTCCGGCAAGGCTGCGCTGATTGACATTCTGGGTTTGCGGGGGCGAATATGACGCGCCTCTCCCGCAGGAAGTTGCTCACGCCCGGGGCGGGGCGGCAGCCGTTGCGGGTCGATCGTCATGCAAGAGATCGCCATTGAGCCGGGTGCTGTCAGCCGCCGCTGGCGCGGCGTTGCACTGGTGGCGGGTGCAGCTGCTGTCTGGAGCATCGCCGGGATAATTACGCGGCTCACCGCGACGGACGTCTGGACCACGCTTTTCTGGCGGTCCATCTTTGCCGCTGCCTTTCTGTGCTGCTATATCGCGTTCAAGGAGCAGGGCGATTGGCGGGTTGTGGTCAAGCGTTTCGGCTGGCCGAGCCTCGGCATTGCGGTGACTTTTGCGGCGGCAATGATCTCTTTCATTACCGCGCTGTATGAAACGACAGTCGCCAACGTCCTGTTCATCCAGGCAACGGCACCCTTCTTCGCGGCTCTTGGCGCCTGGCTCCTCATGCGCGAGCGGGTACTTATTCGCACCCTGATGGCGATCTCGCTGGCGCTTTTCGGCGTCGGCATCATGATCTCGGATTCAGCTCAGAGCGGCCGCTTGCTCGGGGATCTTCTGTCGGTGGTGGTCGCTGTCTGTTTGGCGGCCACCATTGTCGTCGCCCGGCTTTATCCGGACTTGCAGATGACAGACGCGCTGTGCGCCGCATGCCTGATCACCGCTCTCGTCACCGCACCGCTTGCAAGTCCCCTACAGGTGTCGCTGAACGATCTCATGCTGTTTGCCATCTTTGGGATCTGTCAGATGGGTCTCGGGCTCGTCATGTTTTCGGCCGGCGTGCAGCGGATTCCCGCAGCGGAAGCGGGCCTTGCGTCCGTCCTGGAAACTGTCCTGGCGCCGATCTGGGTATGGCTGGCAGTCGGTGAAGTGCCCGGCCGACTTGCGCTGGTCGGCGGCGGAATCGTTATGATCGCGGTGCTCGGCCATTTGGTCGCCGAGCGGATCGATGAGCTCCGACACAGAATGGCCTGAGCATGATCTTCAAGCCGGCCTTTTGCGGCTGGGCCTTGTCACAGGGAGCAGATGACGAGCTGGGTCGCTTAGCGGTACATCGAGTAGCTTCAATGTCGGCTTGTGGCACATCTGAGACATCACGCATTGGTCGGCTTGTGAGCGGCATGCGGACTTTCCGCAGGATAACACAGCGAACCTTCCTTGAAGGCCGCATCGGACCAACGCGGACACTGGAGCGAGAAGCCCTGCATGCTGTTTTCGGCTCCCGCAAATGGTGCCGCATACGGGTGAGAGACGGCGCACATCCTACGCCACAATCATCAGGTCTATGTGCGTAGCGGTCTGAAGCCCGCGCGAACCTCTTCTGAAAAGAGTCCAACCCTTCCCGGGTCGCGAAGTGGCCGCCTCCGGGAAGCTGGCTATAGCGAAGGAGCCTTGGATAGGCCCGCTTGATCTAGCGCATCGTGCGGCCCCAGAGGGCCGCGCCGAACGATACGCCACTTATAGGAGGGAGCATCGGATCCACTCCAGCGATCAAGGGGCTCTGCGGCGCCGATCAGACTTCATGGCCTTGATTGCGTCGAACGATCTTGAGCACGAGCAGGACCGCGCCTGCTGCGGCTGCGAGGAGTCCGAGGACGATCAGTCCGGTCGAGTCCCCGCTGTAGCCCAGCGTCATGAGCGCGAGGCCGCAGATGAGGAGGAGAACGCCTCCGAGCTTCTTGATCAGCAGGACGGGCTTGTCGTCTGTATCGTAGGCCATGGCGCATCCCTCCGCATGAGACTAGCGCATCGTGCAGACCCGAAGGGCCGCGGAAACGACGCGCACATCAAAGAAAAGAGCATCGGATCGATCCCAAAAGTGCAAATCCACTTTTCGATCCGAGGCTCTAGACGTGCAACGGCCAACCCTGGGCAAAGGTTCGAAAGCGCCCGGAGCATCGAGACCTATCGAAACAGATTAGGAGGCGGACAGAGCCTGCTGCAGCTGGGCAGGGTCGATTGCCACCTTCAGAACGGTTCCGCCGAAGTCCAGGACGAGGACGGGTCTTTCGCCGCTCTGCTCGACCCGTGTGCTCAAAGGCTGCACCGGCACGCTTTTGGCATGGTTCGGCCCGGCATCTGCGGCAAAGGTCCGGGGCGGCTTGTCCCGGTGGGTTCGCACCATCTCGTTGAGCAGATCCGTCACGATGGGGGTGGAATCCACCGCGCCGAGGAGAACCTCGTATTCCTTGCCCGTATCGGCACGAATGCCCAGAGCGATGATCGCGCCGTCATCCGACACCTGGACCCGCCACGCCTTTGAACCAATCCGCTTGACCAAAACCCGGTTCCTCCCACTGCACCGCCCATCCGGCGCGGCCCGGATCGATTCGCCACGGCAATGCGTGAGCCGACCGGGCCGATGAACTCCTTCGGCTTTTGCGAAGCGATTCAACGTTTCACCAAGCCGATACGATCACCGATAGCCTGCCGGACCGTCTCTCTGTCAATCCCAGCAGCCCCATGACAACCCCGAGATGCCCAATCGAGGCGCCGCCTTGTGCGAAGCCAGGGCACTCATGGGCACTCACGGCCCTGGCGCTCAATACGGATCAGCCTCCATATGACCGTTCGACTGAGTGCGCATTTGCGTCGGCGTGAGGCCGGTCCACCGTCTGAAGGAATTCGTGAAGGCACTGGTCTCCTGAAAGCCCAGCAGCCAGGCAATCCGCGAAACCGAGAGGCCTGGATCCTTGAGGTAGTGATGCGCCAGGTTGAGCCGGACCCTCTCCAGAATGGCGGTGAAACTCAGGTGCTCCTCCGCCAAACGCCGCGCCAATGTCCGCCGGCTCATGCCGAGGGCTCGCGCGACGTCGTCCACCCGTGCCCTGCCATGCGGCAACAATGGCGCGATGGCGTTCTCCACGCGGGCCTGGAACGATCCTTCGAGCCGCTCGTGCTGGGCCAGGGCGTCCTCACATTGCCTGACGAGGACCTTGTTCAGGTAGGGATCGGCGTTTGGCAGCCGAAGCTGGGCTACGCCGCGTGCGAAGGCGACCTCGTCCGCACCGGCACCAAAGGCAATGGAACAGCTGACGAATTCCTCGATGGCTGTCGATCTCGCGCAGCGAGGGTGGGTCACGGACATGCGGATGGGGCTGATGTCGCGGCCCGTCAGGCGGCGGCAGATCCGCACCATGGCCGTCATCCAGAATTCCATCTGGTGCCGGTCCACGTGCCGTGGAATGCCGGCATAGTTGAAGCGGATCCCAGCCATGGTCCCGGATATGTAACGCAGCACAATGCTTTCGTTGGCGATAGAGCAATACCGTTCGGCCCGGGTCAGAGCGTCGCCAAGAGCCTCGGACGAGGCGAGAACGTAATAGAGCAGTTCGGCCTGTCGGAGATCGAATTCCTGGGCCAGATGAAATCCGAGAAGATCATCCTGCAGCGCATCCGCGGCCAGATTCAGGAGCATGACTTGCCCGTCCGCCGCCAGCCAGGCATCGGGATCGTCGATCTTTGCAGATGTGATTCCGGTCTGGTCGAGAAGAGGAGCAGGATCGATGCCGGCCGCGACGAGGCGAGCGATGGCAAGTCTGGTCATGAGTCCGCCCGCACTGGGAGGCACGTTACGGTGTGTTCGCCCGGATGACCGCATCATTCGCCCACGAAGATCCGCGTCGGCGGCATGCTGGTGACCCCATCCAACAAGCCTTTGTCCCACGATAGCAATTCATTCGCAGGATGTCTCGGCTATCAACGCTGCCATCGACATCATGGGCAGGGACGGCTGCTGAATTGTGCAGTCCTGATGTGTTCGGCTGTTTGCCGCCGGTTGTCGCAAATCCGATGGAGAGTGGAATGTCCCATCTACGCGCGATATGCGCGACCGATGCCGTTTGTCCTGAGTTCAATCCCGACTGGATCGAACAGAAGATCATCCGCGCCTATGTTCAACTCGCCGCCGGACCGGATTACCTGGAGACCACCCGGACAGTAACGGTTGCCCGCCTCGGCAGCTTCGAGATCAACCTGACAGAAGACATCGAGGCTGCGATGGCTGGCCTGCCGCGGTTCTGGCTAAAACTGCGGTCGCGGACGAACGACGCGGAGATCGACAGCATCGGCTGGCATGAGTTCGACGAAGACGAACTGGCTGCCGCCGTCGCGTTCGTCTGGGAAGTCGCTCATCGCCTGCAGACGCTGCATTGACCGAACCGGTCGCGACACTTTCGGGGTTAGCCGGGACTCTCGGCAACCCGTGATCAATCTCTTGGGAATGGCACGATGAAACCTGCATCGCGCAGGAGAGAGGATCCGATCGAGTTCGCCTGTTGCGGCGCCTTGGTCGGCATGGTGCTGTTCGCCCTGCACGACACCTACATGATCACCGCCGATACCTCGGACGTTACCGACTTCACCTCCTTCTTCGTCAGCATGACAATTTTCGTTACCTGCGGCGCATCGGCATTCGCAGCGGCGGTCTGTCTGAGGAACCGTCGACTTCGATCCGCTTCCTCCGAGTTATTGCCGGATGAGTGGGTTCGTGAGCGAGCAAACGAGGAAGCGGGATATTTCAATGACGTAATCATTTCCATCCAGTGCCGCCCCCTCAACGAAACAGGCGCAATCGAGCAAGCCAATGGCTCACGAGAGCAAGTCTAGCGTACTCTCTCCCGGCTACCGATCGGCGTCCGGCACGTAGGGGCATGTTGCGTACCGTTGCTGGAACCCGCCCGCCCGTAAGGTCGTCGAATAAGAGCACCATCGGGCGGGCGGGACATTTCTTTCGAATAATCTTCCCCCGTACCGAATCCCCTCCTCGGATCGGACTCCAACGCCGACAGCGAGCCTCAGCAACCCCTCCTCTCGTTATCCGCTTCGATACCGATCATCGAATGGACAGATGTCGCTGCCCTGAACGCCCCCACGAGAGGTATGGGCAATCCTAAGCACCGCAACGTGTCAGCAAAGCTTGTAAGGATGCGACGGCTCGTTCGCTCTCACAGAGCGCTTCGGGAGGATGCGGTAGCCTGCATCCTCTGGTTCGATTAATCGCGGCTGGAACCGTGTCGCCGAGGCGGTGCGCTCATGAAATGTGCTCGCTTTGGCACTTAATGAACTTTTTCTCTCGTTATGTGTTCATGAAGTCAGCGATTTGTACTCACATACAATACCGAGAAGATCGCTCTTGTTTATGAGGCATGATAACTACAAAGAATTACATGATCTTCAAGAGAAAACAGGAATCATCTCACAGGAAAACTTAAACAAAGCCATATTCATTCAATATATACTCATTGAAAGGAATGACAGCCAGCTACTGCAACCTGCGTACTGCAAAAGGTGTACCACAGAAGGTGTAGTGAAGCCCTATATCCCATAAGCGAAAGTTCTCCGTAACTGGGAGGATCGAATGGCACTCATATTTGGCAGTGGACGTCGCGATACTCTGATTGGCACCATTGGAGCTGATCGAATCTTTGGGAGAGGTGGCAACGACCGCCTGGTCGGACTGGGCGGCAATGACTCCTTGGATGGCGGCAGCGGCAATGATCGCCTGTTCGGCGGCAACGGCAATGATCGATTGTTCGGCCGCAGCGGCAACGACACCCTCGAGGGCGGAAACGGCAACGATCGACTGTTCGGCGACAACGGCAATGACCGTCTGTTCGGCAACAACGGCAACGACACCCTCGACGGCGGCAACGGTAACGACCGTCTGTTCGGAGGCAGCGGCCGCGACCGCCTGTCGGGAGGCCGAGGCAACGACTCTCTCGATGGCGGCAGCGGCAATGACCGCCTGTCCGGCGGGCAAGGCAACGACACTCTGCTGGGGGGCAGCGGCAATGACACGCTGGACGGCGGCAGCGGCAACGACGTGCTTCGGGGCGGTACCGGCAATGACGTCGCGTTTGGCGGAGACGGCGACGACAGTTTCCAATGGGACCCCGGCGACGGGGACGACACCTTCGACGGCGGGGCCGGCACGGACACTCTGATCTTCAACGGTTCGGATGCCGACGAGCGGATGACGATCACGACCCTTGCCAATGGCGGCTTCCAGTTCTTCCGCAATGTCGGCGATATCACCGTCGACACAACCAATGTGGAGCGGGTCGACGTCAATGCCCTCGGCGGCAACGACACCATCGACGGTTCCGCTCAGACCAATGCCGCCGTCGTGCTCGACATCAGCGGCGGCGCCGGCAACGATTCTCTGGAAGGTGGTGCCGGCAATGACATTCTGGACGGCGGCGACGGCAACGACACGATGCTCGGCAATACTGGCAATGACGTTGCATCCGGCGGCCTTGGTGACGACAGTTTCCAATGGGATCCTGGTGACGGCGACGACACTTTCGATGGCGGGGCCGGCACGGACACGCTGATCTTCAATGGCTCAGACGCTGCTGAGCTTATGACGATCACGACGCAGGGCAATGGCGGCTTCCAATTCTTCCGTGATGTCGGCAGCATCACGGTCGATACCACCAATGTTGAGCGCGTTGATGTGGACGGATTGGGCGGCGACGACACCATTGATGGCTCCGCCCAGACGAATGCCAGTGTTGTTCTGGAAATCAGCGGTGGCGCCGGAAACGATAGCCTCACGGGTGGCGCGGGTAATGATTCCATAATCGGCAATACTGACAATGACACCGCGTCAGGCGGAGCTGGCGATGACAGTTTCACCTGGAATCCGGGCGACGGGGACGACACTTTCGACGGCGGGGCCGGCACGGACAGCCTGATCTTCAACGGCTCGAACGCCGACGAGGTCATGACGGTCACCACACAGATGTCCGGCGGCTTCCAGTTCTCCCGTGATGTCGGCGGCATCACTGTCGATACCACCAATGTCGAGCGGGTCGACGTGGACGGGCTGGGCGGTAACGACTCCATCGACGGCTCGGCTCAGACGGACCCCGCTGTTGCGTTGGAGATCACAGGCGGAGCCGGGAACGACACCCTGACCAGTGGCGCCGGCGCCGACGCATTCGTCTTCGGGACCGAGACCGCCAACGGTGTGGTTGAGACCGATCTGATCGTCGACTACAGCGAAACCGAGGGCGACGTGGTCGACCTGAGTGCCGTTGGAGCCGTAGTCAATAGCCAGGTTGTCGGGAGCGATCTACAGCTGACCCTTGCCGGCGGCGACAACGACATTGTGGTGATTCAAGGCATCACCAATATCAATGACGTGACGTTCGTTCTCTGACGTTCGTGCGAGGTTCACACTTCTCGGAAGGCAAAGCCGCCACCAGGAATCCTGGTGGCGGCTTCAGGCCCAATCGGCCGGAGCTTTTTTGGGTCCGCTGCTCTAGGCCGTTGAGGTGCTCGTCGCGCACCCATCGGCTTGGTGCCTGCATCATCAAGCTCATTCCGGTAGTCCAGCCCGTCGTAGACCCTCACACAGGCGATTGATTGCCTCCGGACTGAATGGAGGAGCAGCTCTCACTGCTGTCACCGTCAGGCCGGGATACGTCGTGAGAAGCCTTTGGACGCACGCTTTGGCCTCATCCTGTCTGCCATCCAGTGCATATGATGCAGCGAGGAACCTGTTGATCCAGGACGCTTTGGGATGAGCAAGATAGGCTCTCTCCAGCCATTGAACTGCCTCCGCGTAGCGTCCGGCCACGAAATGCGCATCCCCAATCCCAGCATAGGAGTTGAAGACCATAGGATCGAAGGGGCTTAGTCGGATTGCTCTCTGGAAGTGATCGATCCCGGTTTCAGGATCATCGCGGAATGTGCGTAGCCATCCGCTGCGGTTCCAGGCCCAAGCCGAGTTCGGATCAAGTGCCAGGGCCTTGTCCAGCAGCAGCACTGCGGTCTCAAACTCGCGGGTGATCGCGTGGGCGGCTCCCAGCACAGTCAGCACGAACGGATCGTCTGAATCCAAGTCTGCGGCTGCCCGGGCTTTCTCCAATGCATCACGTCTGTCATTCTCCGGGTGGGTTGACCAGTTATAGATGGCCCGCTGCCCGCTGCACCAGGAGGCAAGGGACAGAGCGAGAGCATAGGCGGGATCGAGCTTCAGCGCTTCGTTGAGCAACCTGCTCGCAACCTCGTTAGACGCCGCGTCCAGAGACCAGACATGGGGCAGAGCCTGCATGACCAGATCATAAGCATTCAGGCTATCCGGCCGCTTGCGACGCGAGCGTTCGATCTCAGCTGCTCGGATCGAGGGCTGGATCGCCCCGATCACACATGCCGTGATGCGGTCCTGAAGGTCGAAAATATCGTCGACTGCGCCATCGTAACGGTCCGCCCAAAGGTGAACCCCGGTTGTTGCGTCGATCAACTGCGCCGTGATGCGCACCTTGTCACGACTGCGCCTGACGCTGCCTTCAAGAACATAACGGACGCCGAGTTCCTGACTGACCTGCTGCACGTTCACAGCCCGTCCTTTGTACGTGAAGGTCGAGTTGCGTGCGATGACGAAGAACGACCGTATGCGCGAGAGGGCTGCAATAATGTCCTCCGAAAGACCTTCGGCCAGAAATTCGCCATCCCGGTTGTCGCTCATGTAATCGAACGGCAGAACGGCTATCGAGGGCCGGTCTGGTAACGCCAAGCTTGCCGGACTTGCTGTCACGCTGTCATCAAAGAGGCTGTAGATCCGAACCGGCTTGGCGATGTTCTTGACGGCCTGCTCGCCTCGGTCCCGGAAGGTGTAAGGCAACTTGTCCCTCACCTCCTCATAAACCTTGGCCGAAATACAGATGCTGCCCGGTTGGGCCATCTGCTCAAGGCGGGCCGCAATATTAACCCCGTCGCCATAGATATCCCCATCCTCTTCGAAGATAACCTCGCCAAGATTGATCCCGATCCTCAGCTGGAGCGGGCGAGCGGCATTCTCCGTGCATCCTGATGTAAGGGCTTCCTGCATCTCGACAGCACATTGGACAGACTCGGTTGGGCTGCTGAATTCAACCAGGAAGCCATCGCCGGTCGTCTTCACAATTCGCCCGTGATGGTCTGTTGCTCTGGGCTCGATGATCTCCCGGCGCAGGCTCTTAATCTGAGCGAGAGTGCCTTCCTCATCCTCGCCCATGAGCGCCGAGAAGCCTACCACGTCAGCGGCAAGAATCGCTGCCAGACGTCGCTGGACCATTGACTTGCCAGAGCCGCCCATATCCGGGGCCTCCAGTGGAGGACCTGATGGTGCGTCTTTGCGGCCACTTCGTCCAGCGAAGAGATCAACAAATATAACTCTATAACTCCCGCGAGCCGGTCGAAGGGATTGCGCCGACATCGTCATTGAGATGTCATGGCTTCAATGGCAGGTGACCGGTCCAGGAGGAACAGGATTCCATGAAGCATATTGTGATTTTGAGCGCACTCGCCGTATCGATGCCCGCGCTGCTCGGTCCAGCCATGGCCCAGGAGAAGACGCTGACCGGCGAACGAACGATCGTGGTTGCCCATCGAGGCGCCAGCGGCTATCTCCCGGAACACACCCTTGAGGCCTATAAGCTTGCCATCGAGATGGGAGCCGACTTCGTCGAGCCCGACCTCGTGGTGACCAAGGACGGCGTACTGATCGCCCGTCACGAACCGATGCTGAGCGGCACGACCGATGTCGCCAACCGTCCGGAATTCGCGTCGCGCAAGACCACCAAGAAGGTCGACGGCGTCGACACAACGGATTGGTTCGCCAGCGACTTCACGCTTGCCGAGATCAAGCAACTGCGCGCCAAGCAGGCCATGGCGGACCGCGACCAGTCCAAGAACGGCCAGTTCCAGGTTCCGACGCTTCAGGAGGTGATCGATCTGGTGAAGACGGAATCGGCGGCGCGCGGGCGCACCATCGGCATCGCGCCCGAGACCAAGCATCCCACCTTCCACGGCGCGCTTGGCCTTCCGATCGAAGACCGCCTCGTAGGTATCCTCAAGGAGGCCGGCTGGTCCGGCAAGGACGCTCCCGTGGTGATCCAGAGCTTCGAGACCGCGAACCTCAAGTATCTCAACACCAGGATCGACGTGCACCTGGCACAGCTTGTCGACGGAGCCGATGTCGACAAGGACGGCAACATGGTGATGGAGGCTCCTTATGCGCAGCCTTACGACTTCGCGGTGGTCGGCGACAAACGCACCAACAAGGACCTCCTGACGAAGGAAGGTCTGGCCGAGATGAAGACCTATGCCGACATCGTTGCCCCATGGAAGCCGTACATCCTGGCGAGCAAGCAGGTCGACAAGAACAACGACGGCAAGCCGGACGATCTCAACGGCGATGGGAGGATCGACGAGCGCGACCGCGTGCTCGTGGAGCCGTCGAGCGTGGTCAGGGACGCCCATGCCGCCGGTCTCCAGGTGTTCACCTGGACCTTCCGCAGCGAGCCGAAGCGCCTGACCTCCGACTTCAAGGGCGACCCGGCTGCGGAATACAAAGCCTTCTATGCTCTCGGCGTCGATGGCCTCTTCAGCGACTTCACCGATCACGCCGTGAAGGCGCGCTAACACTAAAAACGGCATTCACGAAAACGCTCCGGCCTCACATGAGCCGGAGCGTTTTCGTTCGCGTGCCGTGCCAGACTGAACCTATACGGCTCCCGCCCCAGCACAAGGTGACCGTACGCGGTCGCCCTCAGGCTTTGTCCGCACGGCTCTTCAACGTCCCTTTGAGGAACTCGTAAAACCGACAGGCGGGAAGCACGGCTGCCGCCGACGCCAGCAAGATGAGAACCTTAATTTGAGGCGCGTCCAAATCCCGGTAGTCGAGTGGCGTGTTGAGATCCACCTGCAAGGAAGCCGAGCGCTGGGCCAGTGCATCAATCGCGCCTTGCTCGCCGAGGAGGACAGCCACCGTGACTGTCAGAACGGTCAACGGGAGAATGGCGGCAATGAAGCGATTGTTTCCGGAGAACGAGACCATTCGCCGGACGAGAGTTGACAAGCCTTTTTCCACTGAGATGCCCCGGAGCAGTCGTTGTTTTGGTTATAGGGCCGTTCCCTAGGCCCGGACGGGTACCGCTGGCAAGCGAACGAAGGCGGGCGCGACAATACGCATCGGTCGATACCAATCCGTTATGGTAACCTGGTTAAAAGCGCTCGGGCTCATCTGAGCCGACCATCACAAACGGAATGAGGCCAGGCAGAACTTGGCTCAACAGGGGCACCCATGGAACCAACTGTCCTCGGCGTCTTGAGAAAGGCCTGCGATCTCGTCTGCAGCGGGCAGTCGCTCGGGATCATCGAAGCGATCAGCTCTCTCCGAGATCAGACCAGCGGCCGGACACGGGATCTCGCCTATTACACTGTGCTTGAGACGGCGATGATGGGGCGTGGCGATGCGTCTCTCGCGATGCTTGCCGGCGACGATCAGCCGGAATCCGCAATCGAGCTGCTCCAGGCGACCATCCGGCGCATCATGTCGGGACTGCACTGACGCCGCCCCGATCTTTTCGGACAGCATAGGAGTCAGGATCACCGGATCGCACGGCGTGTCTCAATCTATTCGGCTCGATCCCAAAAGTGGAAGTCGCTTTTGGGATCGATGCTTAGCGCTCCATCGCGCTGCGGGCCACCCCGAGAGCCCGTTCGCATGAGGTCGCATCGCCGGCCTGATCCGCCGCACGGGCCTGAGTCAGAGCCGCGAGAACCTGCTCATAGGACACCCCTTCGCCAAGATTTTCCTCAGCCCGGGCGATGGAGCCCGGAGTCGGCTGACGATGGGCTGTGGCCGCGGTGCTTTCACGCCCCGTTCGCCCAACCCCGGCGGTCGTGTCGATCCGCGCATCGACGGCGGCCTGAAGGCTGTCGATTTCGGCGCTGCAAGGTCCGGCATTGACCGGGGTCGGCGCAAGAACCGTCATTGTCATGAGCATCAGGAAGGAGAAAGGACACGCCATCGGGGCGATTCTGGCAATCCGGAGGCGACTTGATTCGATCATGGCATATGCTCCTCGCACACAAGTGGCCGGCAGTGTGGTTTATCAGGGTAACCCTTTGAAGCCGGTCTGCTTGATCGTCTCGGACATCTGCAAGACATTTTGGGACAGCTGCCTGGGATCGGGGCCAGATTGGCCCGGATGTCCCGCTCAGCAGGCGATCTGCGCTCCTGTCATGTGAACGGGCGTGATGGGTCTGACGTCCCGACCGGCAACGGTGCAGGTGAGGCGTGCCTCGGACCGGCATTGCGGGCCCTTGGGCGGACCGGCTCGCGGGCCGACGGCGAATTGAACCGTCACTTCGCCGGGCGCCGTCTCCAGAAAGCCTTCGACGGAGGACAGCCATGTCTGGGCGACCACGTCTTCCGTCGCGCGGGCTTCGCTCAGGGCATTCTCGACACAAGCTGCTGCGGCATCCTTCGGCAGCAGAGGCTCCAGCACGATGGGCGGGGTAATGGCCGCCGTCGTGTCGACATCGGGCGTTTGCTTCGTCGTGGGCACCTGCGGTTCGGAGACCTGCGGATCGCCGCGGAACCCGTTGACGGTCGCGAGCGCCAGAACGGCAAAGACACCGGTTTGGATCGGGATGCGTTTCAGCTTGCTCAGAAGCGGCGCCCGGCTGAAGAGCACGGGTCCATACAAATGGACAAAGACGGCAACAAGGGTGAGGAGGATGAGGAAACGCAGCATAATGAATCGTGTCCGCGCGGTATCGTGCGAAATGAACGGCTTGTCCTGGGAACTCCCACACCCTAGCGCAGGATCCCCATCATCGCATGCGGCAAGTCCCGGTTCTCGCTCCTATGGTTAGCAATATCTTAACGCGCCGCCGGAGATGCGGCTCGTGGGGCATCGGCAGCCCATAAATCACATTGTCAACACATTGGCGGGCCATGCGCGGTCGCGCATTCCGAACTCTAACAAGACCGATCCATTGCGACGGAATGTAAGCCTAAAACCTTTGTCCAAGGGGCATTTTCAAGAATGACGACACCAACCAATTTAGAAACGCTCTTTTTGCAGCTCATCAACGAAGCTCGCGCCAATGCCGGCGTGAAGCCGCTGACATTCGACGGAGAACTTCTGGATTCATCTGACGCTCACAGCGCCTGGATGGACCAGACCGACACGTTCTCCCACACCGGCGTGAACGGCTCCAGCGCAGGTGCCCGCATGACGTCGGCCGGCTATGGATGGCAGGGCTGGGGCGAGAACATCGCCTATGTGAGCGGCGCGATGACGGAAGCGACCGTCCGTCAGCTGCACACGAATCTGATGAACTCGCCAGGCCATTACGCCAACATCGTCAACGGCTCGTTCGAGGAGATCGGAATCGGGCTGAAGGAAGGCACGATCAACGGCTACAAGGTCGTGTTCGTGACGCAGAACTTCGGCACGCCGAATGCGGCGGAGCGGACCGAGGCGAACGATGTCGGCACCATGACGCCAACCGTTCCGACCACACCCACCGGGCAGACCATCGTCGGCAACAGCTACAACAACACGCTGTATGGCACGGACGGCAACGACATCCTGAACGGCAATGGCGGCCGGGACGTGCTCTGGGGTAAAGCCGGCGGCGATACCTTCCTGTTCGACACGGCATCGGAAGCCAACGGCGATACGATCAGCGATTTTGTCCATGGCACCGACAAGATCAACCTGTCGGGCATCGACGCCAGCACCCGTTCGTCCGGGAACCAGGCGTTCAAGTTCATCGGCTCCGATCGCTTCCACAAGGTGGCGGGCGAACTTCACACTTATCGTCTCGCCGATGGAAACACCTATGTTTCTGGCGACGCGAACGGGGACGGAGCTGCCGACTTCGCCATCAAGGTGCTGGGCAACCACACCTTCGCGAGCGCCGACTTCGTGCTCTAACGAAAGTTGGCCCCCGGTTCATCCGGGGGCCGCTCCCGACGGTACTTTGCGGATCGAGTTGAAGCAAAACTGACAGAAAGCGGTCACACAACTGTCGGGGTGTCTATCTATCCAGCACAGATCTTTATGTGCAGCCGATGCTGGTGGATGCAAACGCGACGGCTGTCTAACTCCACCGATCCAGCGATGCCCGTCGGCATGCCCTACAGGAGAGGCTTAGTGACCGAAGCAGCAGCGCTCTTGTGCCTTCTCCTGACCCTCATCAATCTGATCAGCATCATCCTCGCGGCGCTACGGATCCGAGCTCCATCAAGGCAAGCTCCGCCCGACGAACCGGTCGAGCCTGTGACCATCATCCGGCCCGTCTGCGGTCTGGAGCCCTGCATCGAGCAAACATTGGCATCAGGCTTCGTCCTGGATTATCCGCGCTACGAGCTGATCTTCTGCGTCGCGCGCTCAGATGACCCGGTCGTGCCGCTCATTCGCAAGCTGATGGCCAATCACCCTGGGATCGCCTCTCGTCTTCTCGTCGGCGATGACAGGATCAGCCCCAATCCCAAGCTCAATAATTGCGTCAAAGGATGGGACGCGACCCGGTCGGAATGGGTCATCCTCGCCGATTCCAACGTCCTCATGCCGCGGGACTACATCCAGCAGATGCTGATGAAGTGGAAGTCCGATACCGGACTTGTCTGCTCGACTCCCATCGGGTCCCAACCCAGAGGCTTCTGGGCCGAGGTCGAGTGTGCCTTCCTGAACAGCCTGCAAGCCCGCTGGCAATATGCCGGCGAGAGTCTCGGTCTTGGATTTGCTCAAGGCAAGAGCATGCTCTGGCGACGCAGCTTTCTCGAGGCTCAAGGCGGCATCCGGATGCTTGCGGCCGAAATCGCGGAAGACGCGGCTGCGACAAAACTCGTTCGTGAGGCGGGTCTGCAGGTTCACCTGGTGCCGACCCCCTTCGAGCAACCGTTAGGAATCCGAACAGCCCGTCAGGTCTGGATTCGCCAGGCTCGCTGGGCAAGGCTGCGGCGGGTCACATTCCCGCTGTTTTTCGCACCTGAGATCCTGATCAGCGGCGTGCTCCCGCTGCTGGCCGGCGCCTATGCGGCAGGAGGCGATGAATTCAGCCTTCTCGCGACTCTCATCGGTGTCGCTGCGCTCTGGTATGGTGGAGAGTTCATGCTGGCACGAAGCAAGGGCTGGCACGTGTCCTGGCGCTACCCTCTGGTCTGCCTCGTCCGGGATTGTCTCATTCCCGCGATCTGGATTTACGCCTGGGTGGGCAAGAACGTGGTGTGGCGCGGAAATGCCATGACCATCCAGGTCAGAAGAGAGATGGCGTTCCAGGAGTAGGTATAATCCTGGTCGAAGTTGGCTCTCACCAACGAACGGCGGTCCCGCCGGCGCATGGAATCACCGGCGGTCAACCCGATAGATGCATCCGATATAGGCAAAGAGCCGCTTTAGGCGCGCTCCTCCCAGACCTTGGCGAGCTCGACGACGGTCTTCACGGCCTTCTCCATGTCCTGGCTGCTGACGAATTCCAGCGGCGAATGGAAGGCATGGCCACCGGCGAAGATGTTGGGGCACGGCAGCCCCATGAAGGAGAGGCGCGAACCGTCCGTGCCGCCGCGGATGCTGCCGCGCACGGGCTCCATGCCGGCGCGCCTGACCGCTTCCACGGCATTCTCGACGATCTCGGGATTCTTATCGAGCACGACCTTCATGTTGCGATATTGCTCCTTGACCGTGAAGGTGTAGCTGGAGCCCGGATAGGCCTTCATCACCTCCTTGGTGATGTTTTCCAAAAGCGCTTCCTTGGTCTTCAGCCCCTCTTCCGTGAAGTCGCGGATGATGAAGCTCCAGTTCGCCTTTTCCATTACGCCGGTGACGCCGGTCGGATGGATGAAGCCGTCGCGGCCCTTCGTCGTCTCGGGCGCCTTATCCCTCGGCAGGCGCGCGATGATGTCGCCGGCGATCCGGATGGCGTTTTCCATCTTGCCGTAGGCGAAGCCCGGATGGATCGCGACGCCCTTGATGGCGATCTCCACCGCATCGGCCGAAAACGTCTCGTCCTCGATCGTGCCGGCCGTCTCGCCGTCCAATGTATAGCCGAAATCGGCGCCAAGCTTTTTGAGATCGACCTTGTCGACGCCGCGGCCGATCTCCTCGTCGGTGGTGAAGAGGATGCGGATCGTGCCGTGCTTGATATCCGGGTTGTTGATCAGGAACTCGGCGGCCGCCATGATCTCGGCAATGCCCGCCTTGTCGTCGGCGCCGAGCAACGTGGTGCCGTCCGAGGTGACGATGTCGTGGCCGATCAGGTCCTTCAGCACAGGATGGTCGGAAACCCGGATGACCTGATTGGTGTCGCCCGGCAGCCTGATATCGCCGCCCTGATAGTTTTTGACGATCTGCGGCTTGACGTTCGTGCCGGAGAAATCCGGCGCCGTATCCATATGGGCGCAGATGCAGATGACCGGGACGTTGTTCTTCGGCGTGTTCGACGGAATGGTCGCGTAGACATACCCGTGCTCGTCGAGATGCGCATCGGAAATGCCGATCTCGAGAAGCTCCTCGACCAGCAGGCGCCCGAGGTTCTTCTGCTTCTCGGTGGAAGGCTGGCTCTGGGACTTGGCGTCGGACTGGGTGTCGATGACGACGTAGCGGAGGAAACGGTCGGTAACGCTGGCGGCCATGAGGTATGATCCAATCGCGAAAGGGAGCAATCTTGTAGCGGGGTAAAGCCGTCTCGTGAATGGGCCGCTGACAAATTCTTCCTTTCAAGCGCCCGGATCCCTCACCGCCATGGCCGCATCCCTTGAACCGGCCTTGCGGTCCCTCACGGCATCCAATCGAAATTCTCGGGCGAGAAGGGATCCAGCGAGATATCCGCCATCACGAGGACCGTCGAAAATCCCGCTGTCGAGACCTTGGCCTGGAGCATCGTGTCGCCATCGCTCTCGGTCAGGCGCAGGAGGCCCGCCTCGAATGGATCGCTGCCATTCACATAGTCCGGCAGGTATCGCGTCACGTTCGAGAGGTCGATCACGTCGCCCCCTGCCCCACCCTCCAGACGATTGTTGCCGTCACCGCCCTCGATCAGATCGTTCCCGTCGTGACCACGGAGGATGCCGTCACCGTCGAGACCTTCGACGAACTCGGGGTCCATTGTCCCATCGAGACTATCCGCCCCCGTCGCTCCTGTGACGGCGCCATGGTTACCGGTCGGATCGTAAGGCGGCACGAAGTTGTTCGGCGCGAGGTCGTCGACGCGGGTGTTCTCCAAGGTGAGGATGAGCTGCAGGCTTGCCTCCGCGCCGTAGTAGGGCGCGATCAGCGCCTTGAGCACCGTGTCCGTGCCGGACTGCTCCAGGACGAGATGCCCGGTGACGAACGGACTGGTGCCCCCGATGTAGCCCGGCAGCCCGGAAAGCAAGCCCGAGACGTCCAGGATGTCGCCTCCGGAACCGGTCGCGAAGTCGGTGACTACATCGGCAGGCGAGTTTTGCGGATACCCGATCAGATAGGTATCGCGGCCTTCACCACCTGTCAGGCGATCGAGGGACTGGTCAGGGTAGAATTCGTAGCCGCCCCAATCCGCTTGGCTCGAAACATAATGGAAGACGTCGTCTCCCGCTCCGCCGTCGATCGTGTTCGATCCACCTCGCCACTCGTAGAACGTGTCGTTGCCGTCACCGCCGTCGATGGAGTCCGCGCCGCCCGGCTTCGGCGCCGGAGACCAGTGATCGCCGCCCCAGAAGAAAGGGTCACCGTGGATTTCATCGTCGCCAGCACCGCCCAGGATGGTGTCGACGCCAAGACCCCCGAACAGCGTGTCGTTGCCCTCGCCACCATCGATCCGATCCGTACCGTCGCTGCCCTGGATGCTGTCATGTCCGCCAAGGCCCGAGAGCACGTCATCACCGAGTGATCCGGTCAGCATGTCGCTTTCATCCGTGCCGATGGCGCTCGAGACCTGACCGAGCGGATGATATGGGGGATTGAAGTTGTACGCGCTCAGTTGCTCCGGCGCGAGGTTCTCCAGCCACACGATTGTAGCATATCCCAGCCCCTTGCCGATCCACTCGAGATTGACCTGCACAAGAGTATCATTGCCGGATGCAACGACGCGGACCAGACCGCTGGTGAAGGGTTGGACGGGGTCTAAGAGCCAAGGATACTCGGTGTTGTTGCGCGGATCCACGCGCTCGATGGCAGAGGCGAGATCGAGAATATCTCCGCCGTAGCCGACTTCGAAGTCACGGATGACATCTGGAGTAGTCACTGCCTCGACAAAATCATTCAGGCTATATCGATCGGCACCATCGCCGCCGACGATGATGTTCTGTCCCTGCAGATCGATCCTGTCATTTCCGTATCCGCCCAAGATGACGTTGCTTCCGGCACCAGGCGACAGAATGTCATCGCCGTCCCCGCCTACGAGGATGTCGTCCCCGTCACCACCGTAGAGCCAGTCGTTGCCTGCACCTCCATCGAGGCCATCATTACCCATGCCGGCATCAAGTCGGTCGTTTCCATCTCGGCCGATGAGCCAATCGTCTCCTGCGCCACTCGTGAGTCGGTCGGCACCCGCGCCGCCGGAGAGCAGATTGTCGCCATCCGGGTTGTGGTCGCCGAAAGGCGCATCCATGATGATCTTGCTCTGAAGCCGATTAGCCGCAGCGGCCTGACTATCGAGAGAGGAAATTGCCGTCGATCGCGAGGTCATAACAGTACCGTTGTCAGATGCATGAAAATGCTGTCATGACCGACAATAACAACGAACGATCCATCATCATAATCTTTGAATTTACTTCGAAACCTGAACTAGATTTCTGTTCAATATACGTCTGCGGGCATGGCTGCTCAGATGCCGATGACCGTCCCAGCACCGCATAGTCCTAACACCGCTAACGCGGCGACGACAAAAACCCCGTCGCGCCCATGAAACGCAGGCGCGTTCATGATCGTGCGCGGTGCATCGGGACTGAGACCCCTCGCCTCCATGGCAATCGCCGCGCGGCCAGCGCGGCGGATAGCGAAGGCGAGGAGCGGGATCACGAGGCCGATGAGCTCGAACGGGCTCGGGATGCGGCGCAGGCGGCGCCCGGATTTCATGGCGCGAGCAAGCCGCATCTGCTGCGCCTCGCCGGCCAGATCGGGCACGAGCTGCATGGCTGCAAACAGCGAATAACCGATGCGCGGCGGCAATCCGGCGTGCTGCATGAGCGCACGCACGAAGAGGCCGGGATCGGTGGTGAGCGCGAAGAATACGGAGATCATACCGCAGGCGAGCGCACGTAGGAACAGGGTAACGCCGGCCGAGAACTCGGGCGACGAAAGAACGGACTCGTTCGCCATGCGCAGCGCGAAGTCGCTCTCCTGGCGAAACAGCAGGCTGGTGGTGAGAAAGCCGAAGCCAAACAGGGCGAAGGGCACCATAAGGGCGAGCAGTACCAAAGGCGAGGTGCGATTGAAGACGACGAGCACGAGCGCTGGCGTCAGGATCGCAGCAAGCTGGAACCGCGGATCGAAGACGAGCACGGCGGCGATGAGCCAGATACAGCAGACCACAAGTTTCGACAGCGGATTGAGCGCCTTCATCATATCTCGACGGCCTCCATCCGTGGCGCAACGGCTTTCAGCCAGCGCATGGCCGCAAGCGATGCAGGCTCGGTGAGCCCAGCGCGGGCAAGAAGCGCTGCATCGTGCGTCAGCTTCTCCGTGGGACCTTCCGCCAGGATGCCGCCCTCTCCGACCACGATGGAGCGCGGGCAGAGTTTTAACGCGAGATCCATGTCGTGCGTGATCAGCGCAATGGTGCGCCCCTTCTCGTGTAGCGCCAAGATCTCCTGCGTGAGAAGCGCTGCACCATGCGCATCGAGCCCAGCCATCGGCTCGTCGAGCACGAGGAGTGGCCAACGATCCGACAGGGTGAGCGAGGCCAGCGCGAGCTTGCGCTTCTGGCCCTGCGACAGCTCGAACGGATGGTTCTTGGCCAGATGCACAAGGCCCCAGGATTCGAGTGCAGCGTCAGCGCGTGCCGCCTTCTCCTCCGTGCTCATGCGCGTCGGCAACGCGGTAAGTAATTCCTCGCGCACGGTTCCGGCGGTAAACTGATTCTCGGAACGCTGGAACGCATAGCCGCCCGACGGGCCTTGGCGCTTGCCAGCCTTCAGCGGCAAGAGGCCAGCGAGGCAAAGGCCCAGCGTCGACTTGCCGGCACCGTTCCGGCCCAGCACACCCAAAATCTCGCCTTCGCGGATGGCAAGATCGATGCCGCGCAGCACCGTGGGGCCGAGGAACGGCGCGCAATCGGCCTGAGTCAGTTGCACGAGCGTAGGCGTGTCGCGCAGGACGATAGACGGCATGGCAGAGGCGACGAAGGCCTCGACGGCCGGGCGGGCCTGATCGAGATGATCATTTGGAGCGCGCACAGGATCGAGATGCATAAGCGACTCTTCGATGGAGAGAGGCGCAATCGGGGCTGCAATGCCTGCCCTCATCAGCTCCGCATCGAGCGCGCTTGCGGCGGGGCACCAGATGCCGTGCGATTGCAGCAGCGCGCGCTTGTCGCGAAAGATTGCGCGCGGCTCGCCCTCGGCAATGATTGTTCCGTCGCGGCCGAGCACAATCATGCGGTCGATGGATTCGATCAGGCCGTCGAGCCTGTGATCGACGATGAGGATGGTCTGCCCGCCCTCCCCGCTCGTCAGCAGTGCATGCAGACGACACGCAGCCTCAGGAGCCAGATGCGCGGTCGGCTCATCGGCGACGAAGAGCGGTGCCCCCTGCACGAGGGTCGCCGCCAGTGCCACGAGCTGACGCTCGCCGCCCGAGAGCTGTGCGGAACGACGCTGGCGCCATTCCTCCGGCACGCCGACCTTTCGCATGGCCTCTGTGACCGCCTGCGCGATGCGCTCCGGCAGCAGGGCTCGGTTCTCGAGCGCGAAGGCGATCTCGTCCTCGACCCGCATGCCGCAGAGCGTCTGATCCGCATCCTGGAAGTACTGTGCTACTTGTGCAGCCCAGCCCCACGGCTTCTGCGTACCGATATCCTGACCGAAGAGGCGGATCTGTCCCCTCACCTCCGCCGGAATGCTGTCGGGAATGAGTCCCGTCAGCGTCAGCAGCAGCGTGGACTTGCCGGAGCCCGACGGGCCAAGCAGGAGAACCCGCTCGCCCTGCCGGATCGATAGATCTACAGGCCCGACCGCAAGGTGCTTGGCGAAGGGATAGAGGACTTCGACCCCTCGCCACTCGGCAGCGGGTTCAGGCGGCAGCGGAGCGCTTCTCGACATCGATCGCAAGGCCCGCGAGAGCGCCCGTCTTGTAGAGTGCCTGCACGATGATGTGCGCAAGCCAACCGCCGAGCAAAGCGCCACTTAAGGTACGCAGCACGAACATGGTGATGAGCAGCGTCGGCTGCAGCGCGCCATAATCGAAACGGATCCAGGTGTAGATGAAGGAGAAGATCGCCGCACCCACGCCTGCGGCCATCAGCACCGGCAGCGAATAATTGCGCCAGCGCGTTGCCGCGAAGACCGCTTCCGCGCCTGCACCCTGGACGATGCCGCTGACGATGAGCAGCAACCCGGCAGGACTTCCCAGCAGCACCTGCACGGCGGCGGCCAGCACTTCGGCCGCGAAGGCAGCGCCCGGCTTGCGGATGATGGCGGCAGCCACCATCGAAGCGATGAACCAGAAGCCCATCACCACATCCATCGTCAGGGGGCCGAAGGCCGCTTGCGCGATCAGCCAAACCTGCACCCAGCCGAGATAGAGCACGGCGAAGACCGCGCCAATCACGGTGATGATGAGGGTCTCCCTCAATGTCCAGCCACGAGTCAGGGACATGGCAACCTCCTTTGTGAGACGAAAGTCTTGCGAAAAATCACGCTTTGCTCGGGCTGTTCGCCGAGACCTTGAGATCGAGCGCCACATGGCCCTGCGGTGCACCGAAGCGCAGGAAGGCTTCGCTCAATGTCGCGAAGACCGGACCTGCGTCGCCGCGCAGCTTGGTGCAGAAATTCTTCGAACGATCGAAGACACCGGATTTCTTGAGAAACTCGATGCAGCCATAGATCTCGTCCATGTGGTGTCCGCTGCCGAGCGGATAGAGCGAGAATTGTGCGGCCACGATCTGCCCGGCCTTGGGAGCAGACTCCACATGCCTCACGGCCGCTGCGATGCGTGCTTCGAGCGGCTGATCGTGGTTCGAGCCTTCAATCGGCGTACAGATCGGATCGTCGGGCTCGCCTGGGCAACCGCGCGAGACGGTAGCTGCCAGGACGCAGTGAACGCCGCGGTGCGAGGCCGCGAGAAACAGATCGCGCGTGGCCGGAAAGAGTTGCTCGGGCGGACCGACGATCAGCGTCGAGATATCGTCGGTCTCGATTCTGAAGTTGGGACGGTACGGCTCAAGTGCCCCGATGGCGCCGAGGATGACATCGACGAAATCGTCGGTCATCGGGTAGAGGGAAATCTGTGCGCCGGAAAACATCGTCACCTCGCTCCGCTGGCATTACCCAGATCAGCTTGAGGGTCCAACGGCCTCGCGCCGTCATCTCAGCCCCGGCAATACGGAGCACCCCTGTCAGATGCGACCTGCTTAGCACCTTTTCTCACAGCATGGCAAGCGGCCGCCCTCGGTCGCCACGCGAGGTCAAGTTTCCTACTGAACGGTGACCTGATCCTTGATCCTCTCATAAGCAGTGCGGCGCACCACCCGCTTCTTCACGAGATCTTCCACGGATTTGTACGGACGCCCTCTCATGATGGCGCGGCCGAGCGAGCCAGCACCTCTGAGCGTGTTCAACTGCTCGATAGAGCCTTTGTTGAGATCGACGAGGGCAGAGATCGGAGCTGGGGATGGAACGGAGGGTTGCGCCAAGCTCGCCTGCTGGGTCACGGTCCCCGTTAGGTTCATGTCGGTGCGAGGTGCAGGAGACGGCTTGGAGGGTCTGTTGTGGGAGGTTTGTCCGACGGCGGCCTCGAATTGTTTGAGGACGGCCAGGGACTGATCGCGAGAGATCTCGATTGAAGCGCGATCGATAGCGGGTTCGACCAGAGTCTCGTCAAAATCCTCCTCGTCGGCCGCCAGTGGAGGGGCAACGGCCGGCCGGTTCCTGGGCAGCGCAATCGGGGCGGATGGATCCGCATCGGCGACTTGGACGCGGTCGGTTCGATCGGGCGGGGGCGCGGGTCTCGGCTCCACGGTGATCGTCTGCGGTGGGGCGACGGCCACCATGCCGTCCGTGGTCGCGCCGAAGTCCTGGAATCGCCACAGGGCCAGCAGCCCGGCGCTCATGAGACCGATCACCAGCAGAACGCGCATGGCCTGGAGGGCCGCGTTGTCGTGCGGTTCGCGGGGCGTTTGGGTTCGGGACAAATCGCCAACCTGCATGGGATCCTCGCACATCTCATCGACGACGGAACCGTGATGTCGGTCAGGGCTAGACGGGGGATGTGGCGCAGGCGTGGCAATCAGGACCTGAAAAGCAGCTTCAACCGCGATTTTGAATAGGTGTGGATTTTTTGCACGCAGCCGGGGCCTGGGCGGGCAACGTCATCACCTTTCGAAAGTTTGCTTTCAGATCGCCCGTACCTGCGCAGGCGCGCCGATGGCGCATTCGAGCGCGGCGCGATCCCAGCTGCCCGCATCGGCTGCGGCGTTGTAGGTCGTGACGAGAAAGTCGAGCAGCACTGCATCCGGATCATCCGCCTGGCGTACTGTATCATAGGGCAGGATGAACTCACCGAGCGTGGTGTCGAAGGATGCGCCGGGCGTGACTTTGGCGTCGCGGAAGCCCGGCGCCTCCGGATAGGCGTAGGAATAGAAGGCCGGTTGGGGAAAGGCATCGCTGCCGGGCCAGAAGCCTGCGCTCGAGACCTCGTGCGAATAGGCCTCGCGGGTGACATCGTCCGGCAAACCGGGCACGCCCCCGGGATGCAGAGGCGCGGGACGCCCGGAAAAGCGCGTCACCGCGAGATCGAAGCTGCCCCAGAAGAAATGCACCGGCGAAGATTTTCCCAGAAAGCCGCTGCGGAAGAGGTTGAACACCCGGTCCACCTGCATGAGAGCTCGCCAGAAGCGCTGCGCGGCATCGCGATTGTAAGCAGCGTGAACCCGATCCTCGGAAAAGCGGATGGGATCGGGCAGCTCGTTCGGCATCTCGTTGATGGTGACCTTGATGCCGAGGTCGCTCAGGATGGCGAGAAGTCGTGAATAGAAATCCGCGACGCTTTGCGGCTGCAGTGGCAGCTCTCGTTCGTCCCCGCGACTGGTACGCACGCGCAGGAGATGGGAGATGAAGTCGAAATGGATTTCCAGAATCTCGTGGCCGGCGGGAATGGTCGAGGTGCTCAGTCCCCGCGCGGTGACATAGAGCGGCACCTGCCAGCCGTGATTGAGCCAGGGCGTGAGCGACAGCCGGATCTTACCGACGATCTGCGTCCAGAGCTGCAGCGTGGCCGCCGTATCCCGCCAAGCGGGATAAGGCAGTTCAGGCCAGGAAGCGTCACCCATCAGGCGCTCCTCTGAGAAACGGAACTCCAGCAAAACTAGAGCATCGTTCGGAGCGGACAACTGGAGCGACTTAAGGCCGATGATCAGTCAATAGGCGCATCAATGCAGCAGGTGACTGGAGCGGTCGGCATTTCAAGAGAAATGCCGACCGCTCCAGATGGCTTTGGCGATCATGCCGCCGGACGCATGCCAGCCGCGATGGCTGTCGGAATCTCGATATCGACCTCGAGCGTCGATACGGATGCGCCGCGATCCATCTTGATCTGCACGTTGTCCTGCGGAACCGACATGTGCTTGGCGATCACCGCCATGATCTCCTCACGCAGGATGGCCACGAGATCGGATTCGCCACCACCCACGATGGTGCGCTCATGGGCGAGCAGAACCTGAAGCCGCTCGCGGGCGACAGGCGCGGATGTGTTGCGCTTGAAGAAGCTGAAGAGGTTCATGCGGCCCTCCGGGAGAAGAGTTTGCTGAAGAGACCGCGCTGCTTCTGCACCTCGACGATGGTCTCGCCCTGTAGCTTGCGCACGGCGTCGAGATATGCCCGGGCCGGTGCGGAATTCGGGCTGCCGAGCGTCACTGGTGCACCGAGATTCGACGAGCGCAGCACTTCCGTGCTCTCGGGAATGATGGCGAGAAGCGGGATGGAGAGGATCTCGAGCACATCCTCGACCTTAAGGATCTCGCCGCGTTGAGCGCGAGCATTATCGTAGCGCGTGAGCAGGAGATGCTTTTCCACCTGCTCGCCCTTCTCCGCCTTTTCCGTCTTGGAATCGAGCAGGCCGATGATGCGGTCGGAATCCCGGATCGATGAGACTTCCGGGTTCGTCACGACGACAGCGACATCCGCATGACGCATGGCAAGCGTCGCACCGCGCTCGATACCTGCTGGACTGTCGCAGATGACCCAGTCGAACTTCTCGCGCAGGCCGTTGATGACGCGCTCGACGCCTTCCTCGGTGAGGTTGTCCTTGTCGCGGGTCTGGGATGCGGGAAGCAGATGAAGGGTCTCGATACGCTTGTCGCGAATGAGCGCCTGCTCGAGCTTCGCATCGCCCTTGACCACGTTGATGAGATCGAACACCACGCGCCGCTCGGCGCCCATGATCAGATCGAGATTGCGCAGGCCGACGTCAAAATCGACCACGGCCACTTTCTTACCGCTCTGCGCCAGCGCCGCGCCCAGCGCCGCCGTCGAGGTCGTCTTTCCGACACCGCCCTTGCCCGATGTCACGACAAGTACTTTCGCCATCCTTGGTTCTCCTCACCCTACAAAGCTGCTCCTGCGACGGCATCACCAGCAGGTTCCCCGGAGGACCGCAGAACATGTTCGGAGAGCGGAGGCGGATCAGGCTGTCGCGGATTTCTTACGCCACGTGATGCATCTTATTCGGCGCCTCTTATGGTTACCGCCCGGTTAAGATTTCCCAGAGAAAGCAAGTTTTTTGGCGGAAAACCAAGGCTTTGAGCAGTCGCGAGCCACATCAAGGAAATATTTCCTCAGAATTGAGAAAGGACAGTTCTCGGAACCGGTACCGGCCCCTTCCATTGACCTTCGAACCTGCGCCCCTAGCCTTGTTTCGTTGTCACTGGAGGGCTCCCGATGCGGCACGGATGGCGGATTCTTCTCTTGTCAGCGTTATCGCTGGTTGTGGCGCACGCGCCAACTCGCGCACAGCAAGCCACGACGGTTCGTGTTGGGCATTTTCCCAACATCACCCATGTGCAGGCCCTGGTGGCCCGCGCCTTCGAGCGACAGGGCCGCGGCTGGTTCGGCGAGCGGCTCGGGCCTGGGGTGAAGATCGAGTGGTACGCCTATAATGCCGGCCCTAGCGCCATGGAGGCGATTTTCGCCAACTCACTGGACCTGACCTATGTGGGCCCCAACCCGGCGCTCAATGCCTATGCCCGCTCCCGGGGGGATGAGATCCGTGTCATCGCGGGTGCCGTGAACGGTGGCTCCGCGCTCGTGGTTCAAGGGGATTCCACTCTATCGAAGCCCGCCGATTTCAAGGGCAAGCGCATCGCTACTCCCCAATTCGGCAACACACAGGACGTAGCGGCCCGGGCATGGCTGGTGGCTGGCGGACTGCGCATCACGCAGACCGGCGGCGATGCGCAGGTTCTGCCCACCAGCAATCCCGATCAGCTCTCCCTGTTCCAGGGCAAGCAGCTCGATGCGGTCTGGACCGTGGAGCCCTGGGTTTCGCGGCTCGAATCCGAGGCCGGCGGCAAGGTGCTGGTGGAGGAGAAGGATGCCATCACCACGATCCTGGTCTCAAGCTCGGCTTTTCTCGCCAGGAACCGAGATCTCGCCAAGCGCTTCGTCGTCGCCCATCGCGAACTCACCGGCTGGATCCAGAAGAACCCGGATGAAGCGCAGCGTCTCGCCCGCGAGGAATTGCAGGCGTCCTTCCGCTTCGACATGTCGCCGGAACTCGTCGCACGTGCCTGGAGCCGTATGGTGATTACACCAGATACGTCACGGGAAGCCTTCCAATCCTTCGTGACCAGCGCGCAGCAGGTCGGTTTCTTACGCGGCACACCCGATCTGTCCCGTCTGATCGAGGCACCTTGATGGAGGTGTCTCTGCTGGATTCGATCACGGCCGCGCCTGCCAAGCTCCTCGTGGAGAACGTCTCGAAGCGCTTCACGTCATCGCGTGCAACCGTGCAGGCGCTGGACAACGTGTCCCTCACCGTTACGGAAGGTGAATTTGTGTGCCTGATCGGGCCCAGCGGGTGCGGCAAGTCTACCCTCCTCGATATCATGGCGGGGCTCACCATGCCGGATTCAGGCCGCGTGCTTGCTGACGGAAAGCTCGTGGAAGGCCCTGGCCGGCAGCGTCTCGTGATGTTCCAGGAATCAGCCCTGTTTCCCTGGCTCGATGCGTTCGGCAATGTGATGTTCGGGCTGAAATTGCGGCCGGATCTGACTCATGCGGAGCGCAAGGACATCGCCAATCATTTCCTGCATCTGGTCGGCCTCGAGAAATTCAAGCGCGCGCATGTGCATGAACTCTCGGGCGGCATGAAGCAGCGCGTTGCATTGGCCCGCGCGCTCGCGCCCGATCCGCAGGTGCTGCTCATGGACGAGCCCTTCGCCGCGCTCGATGCGCTCACCCGCGACCAGCTCTACGACGACATCCAGCGCATCTGGATGGAGAGCCGCAAAACCATCGTGTTCGTCACGCATAACGTGCGCGAGGCAGTTTGCCTCGGAAACCGTGTCGTGCTCATGTCGCCGTCGCCGGGCCGCATCTCGCAAGTGTTCGAGATCGATCTGCCGCATCCGCGCGACATCAACAGTCCCGACCTTGCCGGCTACACGTCGACGATTGCTGCCGCTCTCAAAGGCACCTTGAAAGGAGCGGTCTCCGAATGAAACGCACGGCGGTCGCCCTCCTCTTCTTCGCCGTGCTCATCGGCCTATGGGAGCTCGCCGTGCGCAGCGGCCGCTGGTCCATCGTTCTTCTTCCCTCACCCATCTTCGTCGGCGAATACATCTGGGGTGCGCTGCTCGACGGCACTCTCGCAGAGTCGACGTGGGTGACGCTCAAGCGCCTGCTCGTCGGCTATGCCGCCGGCGTCCTCATCGGCCTGCCGCTGGGGCTTCTGACCAGCACGTCACAGGTTTTCGAGGACACCATCGGAGCGTTGGCTCTCGGCTTCCAGACCTTGCCGAGCGTGTGCTGGGTGCCGCTCGCCCTTGTCTGGTTCGGGCAGACAGAAGGTGCGATGCTCTTCGTCGTCATCATGGGCACCGTATGGTCCGTGATCATCGCCACCGATCACGGCGCACGCAACATTCCGCCGATCTATGCCCGCGCGGCGCGCACCATGGGGTCGGAGGGCTTCCATAAATGGACACGGGTGATCCTCCCCGCTTCGCTTCCCTTCCTCGTCAGCGGCATGAAGCAAGGCTGGGCCTTCGCCTGGCGTTCGCTGATGGCGGCGGAGATCTACGTGACGATCCTCACCGGCTTCGGCCTCGGCCACCTGCTGCATTACGGGCGCGAACTGAACGCCATGGAGCAGGTGATCGGCATCATGATCGTGATCGTGGTGATCGGGCTTCTGGTGGATCGCCTGCTGTTCTCCCCCTGGGAACGCTTCCTGCATCGGCGCTGGGGAACGAATGTAAAGGAAGCATAGCTCGGCCGAAGAAGAACCGAGAGCAGATGGAGTCTCTCTTCCTCCAAGATATAGCTGGGCAAACGCTGTCATTCCCGGCCGGAGCGCAGCGAAGGGGAAGGGAATCCATAGCGACCGAGCCCGTGAGTGGATCCCCTTCCCCCGCTACGCTTGGCCTGAGGATGACAACCTGTGCCGTTATGTCCGGGCTTGACCCGGCCATTCGTTTCTTACCGCGCGTCCTGTTTCGGCGATCCTGATGAATCGACACCGCCTGTCTGAGGGGCGCCCGAGGATGCGGTGCTGCCCGCGGGAATCGTTCCACCCGGCTGCAGTGGGGTCGAGATCCCGGATGGCGCGCGTGGCGGATGGACCGAGGAGAACCAGGTGTCGTCCGAAGGGCTCCCGCCCGCCGCTGGAGGCATCGCGCCGGCACCGTGAAGCAGCGCATCATCGCCCGAGGTCGATTCCTGTTGGCCACCCGTCCGGTATGTCCGAGCCTCGGGGGATGACCGTCTCATCGCGCTACGGCGGAATCGATCCGGGTCGCTTTCGAACCTGCCCCTCTCGGACAAGGGACGCGGTTCGGGATACCAGGGCTCCCCGCGCATCGGCCGGGTCTGCCGCGGGCGCGGGCGGTGAGAGCGGGTTGCGTTCCACAGGAGTGCGCCGGCCCCGATGGCAGCGAGGCCTGCGAGAACACCAAACACAGTCCCCGTGGGCAAGCCATAGCGGCTCGGCATCATGGCTTGCGGCATATGCCAGCGCTCCGCCTCATAGGACGCAATGCGCTCGCGCTCGTAGCGGCGCCACAAATGTTTGAGCTCTTCCGGCGAGAAAGCGCTGCGGGCGACGATCATCACGCCGTTTTCCTCGAGCGTGAAGGCATGCCGGATCGAGCCGGTGAGATCCTTGAAATCCGCCGCCCAATCGGCGCTGTTCTTGTCGGGGCGGGCGGCGAGCCGATCGAGCTCGCGCAGGATCTCATCCTGCTTGCCCTGAAGATCGGCCAGATAGGCCGCCGTGCGTTCGTGCCCGGACAGGGCCGGATAGAGCACGTTCTGCTGCGCTGCAATATGGCGCTCCAGTTCGTCCTGGAGGTCGGTGAAGAGTTCGGCACGGCTGTTCGGTCCGCTGCCCGTAGCGCGCAAAACCTCGCGGCAGAGCTCTTCGATATTCGCGTGATCCGCTACCACCATCTGCCACAATTCCATCGGAGGCCTCCTGTCATGCCTTGATATGCATGAACGGCCGGAGCGGATGGGCTGTTCCGTTGGCGATGGTCTTTGGCCCAACCTAATCCAAAAGACCTCCCGGCTCTAAAAAAAGCCCCAAAGGTGACAAGGATTGTGCACACTTGGTATGGACAAAAATGAAGCAGTGCCTTGCGCGGTTGGGGGTGCGAGGGTTACCCGAAGCTTCGAAAAAGAGCGTGAGTGACCGATGAACGTGCAGACCCCGCAAAACTTCGAGCCCGTGGCCCCGGCCTCGGTGAACCTGCCGACCTATGACGACGTCGTCACAGCGGCGTGGCGCATCAACGGGGTGGCCCATCGAACACCGGTTCTCACGTCCCGCACCGCCGATGAGCGCACCGGCGGCAGGCTGTTCTTCAAGGCTGAGAATTTCCAGCGTGGCGGCGCGTTCAAGTTCCGCGGCGCGTACAACGCCATCGCACGGCTGTCTCCCGACGCGAGGGAGCGCGGGGTTGTCGCGTTCTCCTCTGGCAACCATGCCCAAGCCATCGCCTATGCCGGGCAGTTGCAGAAGGTGCCGACCGTCATCATCATGCCCCAGGACGCGCCGGCCATGAAGGTCGCCGCCACCAAGGGCTATGGCGGCGAGGTGGTGCTCTACGACCGCTACAAGGAAGATCGCGAGGCCATCGGGCGCAAGCTTTCGCAGGAACGCGGCCTGACGCTCATCCCGCCCTACGACCACGAAGACGTAATCGCCGGCCAGGGCACTGCGACGAAAGAGCTGATCGAGGAGGTCGGCCCGCTCGACATGCTGCTCGTCTGCGTCGGCGGCGGCGGATTGCTCGCCGGTTCGGCCCTCGCCTCCAAGGCGCTCGCACCCGATTGCCGGATATACGGCGTCGAGCCGGAGGCCGGCAACGATGCGCAGCAATCCTTCCGCACGGGCTCCATCGTCAAGATTCCCGTGCCCGCCACCATCGCCGACGGCGCGCAGACGACCTATGTGGGCAACAAGACCTTTCCCATCATGCGCGCCCTCGTGGACGACATCCTCACTGTGTCGGATGCGCAATTGGTGGACGCTATGCGTTTCTTCGTCGAGCGCATGAAGATCGTGGTCGAGCCCACCGGTTGCCTCGCGGCTGCAGCCGCTGTCCACGGCGTCGTGCCCTGCAAGGGCAAACGCGTCGGCATCATCATCAGCGGCGGCAACGTGGATCCAAGGGCGCTCGCGGGATTCCTGGCGGGTTAGCCTTCCTTGTGAGCTTCTGCATCGATGTCATTCCCGGCCGGAAATGGCGCAGCCATCGGAAGGGAAGGGAATCCATGGCGCTCAACGTGTGCGTAGATCCCCTTCCCTCGCCTGCGGCTCGCCGGGGATGACACCCTCCACGTCATGGCAGTCCGCGGACTTGATCCGGGGATCAGCCCCGGCCATCCCGATCATGTGAAACGCCGCGCCTCGCCCCATCGAGATCACCGGTACAGGGCCGGTGATGACGGGGAGGATGTTGGATGCTCGCGTTGGAACATTGCACATCAAGGCCCGACACGCACGACGACGGCAATCCCATCGTGATCGCCGGTCGTGAGCTTGGGATTGCCGATCAGCGCGTTGCCGAGATCGACGAAGCGGCTCACCTCGTAGTCGGTATGCCGATCGAGACGCTGCGTGAAGTCGTCCCGTGCCCTGTTGAACGAACCATAGCTATGTGGCGGATCGCGGAACGGATCGATCTCCTCGCGGCTGAAGGCTGCGGTGAAGAGATAGCCCTGCTCGAATTCATGTGGGCCGAAGATGCGGCCGTGATTGTTGCTGACCTCGAAGAGATCGTTCGAGAAGGCATCATCCCTGCCCTGCGGCAGCTGCGGATAAAGCCGCCCGGCTATCGAGCCCTGGTAACCTGTCGAATGACCGAATCGGATGGGGTATCCGGCACGGGCGGCGGCGGTCAGCAGCCTCGTCTTCGCGTCATCGGCGGATGAGGCACCCTGATCGATGATGATGACGTTGATCGGCTCGCGCAGGTTCTTGCCCTCATAGATCTCGCCGAGCCAGTCGGAGGGCACTCCTTTCGCGGTCAGCATCCATTTACCGATGGCCGGCAGGCCTTCCGGCGTGGCGACATCACCATCGGGGCTCTGCTGCGCACGCGCGCCGAACGCAATCCCGCCTGTCAGCGCAGCATAGATGACGAAAAGCTTGATCAGGCCCTGTTCCATATGCCTTCTCCCGATGCGCTCTTCATAGCGGGAGCATCAGGAGAGCACGATCCGGCCCGCGAGACCATGGCTTTTCAGGTGGAGGCTTTTACCGCCAGAACCGCGTAGCGGTGTTGCGTTGCACGCTCGAGCCCCTTGAGCAGCGGCAGGTTCTTCGCCTGCGCACGATGGATTGGTTTGAGGTCACGGTCGATGACGATTTGCGCAAAGCCTGCTTCGCGCAGCAGCCCCGCCACCTCCTGCGCCCGCGCTCCCTTGGAAAAGTAGACACGACTCAGGATCCGCTCATGGGTTTCGCGCATGGCATTGGGCGCATGTGGATTTCCGGCGAGGCCCGGCACCAGCTTCTCGACGAACCGGATCATGCGCTTGACCAGCGTGTCCGATACGAAGTCGCCATCGACGATGAGAAGCCGCCCGCCCGGCTTGAGCAACGAATGCCATTCGCGGAAGGCCGCCTTCGGATCGACCAGCGTCCACACCAGATGGCGCGTGACGAGCACGTCGTAGCTATCCGGCTTTTCCAGGGTGCGCTCCGCATCACCCATGACGAAGCGGATATCGGCACCGCGCTTGGCCGCCTTGGTTCGCGCCTGGTTCAGCATCGCCTCCGACCAGTCGATTCCCGTGACGTCGAAGCCGAGACCGTGCAGCAGATGGGAAATGACACCCGTGCCGCTGGCGAGGTCGAGCGCTCTGCGGCCCTCACCCGTCCCGAGATGGCGCAGAAAAAGATCCCGCCACGCCTGCCGCTCCGCCTCCGTGAATATCTCGTGCCCGACCTGCTCGTCGAAGGTCGGCGCACGCAAAGACCAGTAGTCGCGGATCTCATCCCGGAGAGTGTAGTTCGAGTTCATCGAAGGACCGTGAATGCAGGTGATTTTCGGCGTTGCTCTAGGCACAAATCGGCGAGCCGTCAAATTATAATTCTTATAAACTATAGAATAGAATTATTATAAACTATGCCAATACTGATCCTCATTATAGTAATTCTAAAAGATATTCCTTGCGTGGCAACTATTGGAGACATAGGGAAGGCACGCTTTCCCTAGATGCGAGGCGCGTTATGCAACTCTCCAAACTGGCTTTCGGCGCCGCAATGGCGCTCGTCGGGCTCCTGCCCGTTCCCTCCCATGCGGCCGACAAGATCACGGTGACCGACATTACTGGTCGCCAAGTCGAGGTGAAAGCGCCTGTTGAGAAAGTAATCCTCGGAGAGGGGCGGCAGATGTATTTTGTCGCCACCCTCGACACGGATCAGCCCTTCAAGCGCGTGGTCGGCTGGCGCGACGATCTGCAGAAGGCCGATCTCGACGGCTACAAGGATTATCTCGCCAAGTATCCGCAGATCGACAAGATCCCGACCTTCGGCGGTTTCAAGGAGGGCACCTTCGACGTCGAGCAGGCCGTCTCGCTCAAGCCCGACGTGATTCTCCTCAACATCGAAGCGAAGACGGCGACCGACGACGCCAAGCTCATCGAGAAGCTCGCCAAGATCAACATCCCGGTCGTGTTCGTGGATTTCCGCGAGAAGCCATTCGAGAACACCGATGCGAGCATGCGCCTGATCGGCAAGCTGTTCGGCAAGGAGGCGCGCGCAGAGGAGTTCATCGCCTTCCGCAAGCAGCAGATTGATCTCGTGACCGAACGCCTCGCCAAGGCCAACCCGGCGAAGCCGGTGGTGATGGTGGAGCGTGCAGGCGGTTATTCCGACGATTGCTGCATGTCCTTCGGCAATGAGAATTTCGGCAAGTTTGTGGAAGTCGCAGGTGGCCAGAACCTCGCCGCCAAGATCATTCCCGGCACCTTCGGTGTCGTGAATCCCGAGCAGATCATAGCGTCCAATCCGGATCAGGTGATCGTCACGGGCTCGAACTGGGAACTCTATGTTCCCGGCGGCGCCTGGGTCGGCGTCGGCTCCGGCGCGGACAAGGCGAAGGCGCGAGAGAAGCTCGCCGCGCTGATGAAGCGTCCCGCCTACACTGGTGTGAAGGCCGTGAAGGACAACAAGGTCCACGCGATCTGGCACCAGTTCTACAACAGCCCCTACCAGTTCGTCGCCATCCAGGAGATGGCCAAGTGGCTGCACCCGGATCTGTTCAAGGACGTGGACCCTGAGCAGACCATGAAGACACTCTATGATCGCTTCCTGCCGGTTCCGTACAAGACCGGCTACTGGGTCTCCCTCACCGACAAGGAATAGGTCCTTGGCCCACTCGCCCGCCATCGCCATGCCTAAGGGACGCGGAGCTTACCGCGTCCTCGTCCAGCGCAAGAAGCTCGTGCTTCTTGCGCTGAGTCTCGTTCTGGTCCTCTCCGTGATCGCGGATCTCGGATTGGGGCCGGCCCGCTACTCCATGCGCGAAGTCGTGCTGGCGCTGATGGGTTCGCCCGATGTCTCGCTGCAGATCAGCGTGGTGATCTGGGACATCCGCATGCCCGTGGCGCTCATGGCGGTCGTGGTGGGTGCTGCGCTCTCCGCAGCGGGCGCGCAGATGCAGACTATCCTCAACAATCCGCTCGCCAGCCCCTTCACGCTCGGCATCTCGGCGGCAGCGAGCTTCGGCGCATCGGTCGCCCTCGTCTTCGGCGTCGGCTTTCTTCCGTGGGCCATCGATTACATCGTGTCGATCAATGCCCTGCTCATGGCCCTGGCGGCCGCCCTCTTCATCCATTTCATGAGCCAGAAGCGCGGCGTCACCGTCGAGACCATCGTGCTCCTCGGCATCACCCTCGTCTTCACCTTCAACGCACTCCTTGCGCTGGTACAGTATCTCGCCTCCGAGCAGGCGCTCGCTGCCGTGGTGTTCTGGACCATGGGCAGCCTGACCCGCGCCACATGGCCGAAGCTTGCGATCACCATGATCGTGCTTGCTGTTTCCCTTCCCCTTTTCATCCGTCGCGCCTGGGCGCTCACCGCCCTTCGCCTCGGCGAGGACAAGGCGGCGAGCTTTGGCATCAACGTGCGCTGGCTGCGGCTCGAGACAATGATGATCATCAGCCTGCTTGCCGCTGTGCCTGTCGCTTTTGTGGGCACCATTGGCTTTATCGGCCTGGTCGGTCCGCATATCGCGCGCATGCTGGTAGGCGAGGATCAGCGCTATTTCCTGCCGGCCTCCGTTCTGTCGGGTGCTGCGACCCTGTCGCTCACATCGGTCGTCAGCAAATCCATCGTGCCGGGAACGATCTTTCCCATCGGCATCATCACGGCGCTGGTCGGTGTGCCTTTCCTGTTCAGCCTGATCATGTCCAGCCGGAGGCGCTCATGGTAGCGACCCTGCAACTCACCGATGTCGGCGTTCGCTATGGCAAGCAGGAGGTTCTCTCCGGCGTCACCACGCCGGTGCTGAAGGGCGGCGAGGTCACCGCAGTCATCGGGCCGAACGCTGCCGGCAAGTCGAGCCTGTTCCGGCGCATCGCCGGCCTGCTCGACGGCCCTGGCAACATCCGCATCGACGACGCGGCGCTTCGGCCCGGCCCGAGCCATGTCTGCTACATGCCGCAGGACACTTCCGTAAATACGGTGCTGACCGTCTACGAGTCGATTCTGCTCGCCCGCAAGCAGGGCACGGCACGCAAGGTCACCGACGAAGATCTCGAAGAGGTCGATCGCGCCCTCCACAGCCTGCAGATCGAGCCCATCGCCTTCAAGGGCCTGCACGAACTCAGCGGCGGACAACGGCAACTGGTCTCGCTCGCCCAGGTGCTGGTGCGCGATCCCAAAATCCTGCTGCTCGACGAGCCGACAAGCGCGCTCGACCTGCACCGGCAGGTCGAGGTGCTGGCCCTGATCCGCTCCCTCGCAAAGAATCGCGGAATCTGCGTCATCCTCGCCATCCACGACCTCAACCAGGTTCTGCGCGTGGCCGACCGGGTGATGGTGATCGACGCCGGCACCATGGTGACCTGCGGCCCAGTGGAGACGGTCATCACCCCTACCCTGCTCCAGAACATCTACAAGGTGGAAGGCCGGATCGAGCAATGCTCGCGCCTGTGCCCCCACGTGATCATCGATGGGCCGCTCGGGCGGGCGTGAGCGTGCAAGGGGCAGGAGCAGCCAGTCAGACTGCGCCCCTAGTGGAATGATGCAGAGACGGTCTATCGCTTCTTGGATGCGGAGGCCTGGGTCGCTTTGAGGGTCGTTTCGACCTTGTCGAGCTTGTCCTCGATCTTATCGAGCTTCGTCAGGATCTGATAAAGCAGGTCCGGGACGACGCGGGCATAATCGACATTCTCGCGGGATGCTTTTGCCGTCGCCTGCATTGCCTCGATCAGTTCGCGCATCTCAGTTCGGCTCGCGACCACGGCGTCATTCGACGGCGCAGGACCAGTTTGGCCCACGGCTTGGGTCGTTGAGCCGAGGATCAGAAGCGAAGCGATTGTCACATAGCGCATGGTCAGGCTCCAGGAGGGTTTCGATAGAAGTCTCAAGATGTTGGTCGCAAAGTAAAGACTTTGTGGCGGGATGGGCAGGTCTTTGTTGAAAGAGTTGAACTCCAAGTCCAACGGGCGCCTTCATTGGCCACTACACCACTGGATGCATGTACTCACAACTGGGCCTATCGCAACACTCAATCGACCTCACTGTCGCGCCCGTGCAAATGTAAGCATCTCTTCATCCCTTGATGCCATACCCTGGGCATAACCTAGTTTCGCGAGGCCACTGCCATCATCGGCTGTCCCTGAACCGATAAGGAGATGTTTTTGCTGTCGCGACTTCATCACAGGCTTGCAGCCGCTCTTCTCGCTTTCACCTTCGGCATGTCCCATGCATCCGCCGCAGGTTCCGACCAGGCCGCAAAGGTGCGGCAGGCTGTCGATGAAGCGATGAAGCCGGTGATCGACCAATATGGAATTCCCGGACTGGCAGTCGCCGTGACAATCGACGGACAACGTCATTTCATCGAATATGGCGTGGCGTCGAAGAATCCACAGGTTCCGGTCACGCGCGATACGCTCTTCGAGCTGGGGTCGATCAGCAAGACCTTTACCGCGACTTTGGCGACCTATGCCGAGACCGAAGGCAAGCTGTCGCTGAACGATGCTGTCAGCCGACACATGCCCGAGTTGAAAGGAAGCGCTCTCGACAAGGTGCGGCTGCGCGATCTCGCGACGCATACCACTGGCGGCTTCCCGCTCCAATTGCCCGGGAACGTGAAGGACCAAAAGCAGCTCATCGCCTATTATCGCGCGTGGAAGCCCCAACACGCTCCTGGCACCTATCGCAGCTATGCCAACCCGAGCATCGGTCTTCTTGGCATCGTCACGGCAGGAGCGATGGGCGTAAGCTTCGAAACTCTGGCGGAGCGCCTGTTTCACGAACTCGGCTTGCGGCGAACCTATATCGACATTCCAGCAGCAGAGATGAAGTCATATGCCTGGGGTTACAACCGCGACGGCAAGTCCATCCGCGTCTCTCAAGCCCTGCTCGCGAATGAAGCCTATGGCGTGAAGTCGAACGCCGTCGACATGATCCGCTTTCTCGAGGTGAATATGGGCATCGGCTCCATGCCGACGAAGATTGCCCGCGCCGTCGACGCGACGCATATCGGATATTTCCGCTCAGGAGAACTGATCCAGGGCCTCATCTGGGAGCAATATCCCTATCCGGTCGCGCTGCCTCAGATCATCGCTGGCAACACGATGAACCAGAAAGTGCATCCGGCAACCGTGATCGATCCGCCCATGGCGCCGCGGCGAGACGTGATCATCAACAAGACCGGATCGACCAGCGGCTTCGGAGCCTATGTCGCCTTCATTCCCGAGAAGAAAATCGGCATCGTCATGCTGGCGAACAAGGGCTATCCCAACGAGGCGCGGGTAAAGGCGGCGCACCAGGTGCTTTCGCGTCTGACGGAATGAGCCGGTCGCAAAGGTTCGTGCATTGACGCGATGATCAGTGGCCGGGACGAAAGCCTTTGTTCATGGCTGCGTGTCATAACCATCGACATGACCTATTCCCGCGACACCAAAGCCACCTCCGAATTCACCGGCCAATCCGTCAGCACCTGGTCCGAGGAATGGCGGATCGAGACAGAGGCGCGCACCGTTCTCAAGATGTCCAAAGAGCAACGTGACATCTTCTTCAACGGACGGAAGGACGAGAACGGGCGGAGCATCGATCGCGGGGTGATCGGCATCCGTGGGCTGAAAGCAGCGGAAGAGATCAAGGCGACGATGGAGCGGCTGCAAGCCGTGCGCAGCAAGGCCAAGTAACGGATCTTATTCTCAGAGGTAGTCGACACTAGCAATAAAGAGAAAAGATAGCCATATAGAGAAAAGGGCCGCGCCCAGTCATTAAACGACCGTGTTCGCGACCCTTAAAACCGTATTTGCCCCTACGGCTGGCTCGACATAAATCATATATTACGCCGTATCAAGCCCCAATAGTTTGCAATTAACTCTTCAGTGGCGTCAGAATATCGCGGCTATTCTATTGACACGCCTCATTGGCGTCACGAACCGTCACAATTTGGCCAAATTACTCCACAAATAGATAGGGCCACCGACCTTCATATTTGCCCCTACGGGTCGGACCTTAAGCGCCCCTGAAAAGCGGGCGCTTTCTTTTTGGAAGATTCGGTCTCTCCGGCCAAAGACGTCACGACGATCCCTGTGGAGCGAAGAAGCAGATGATCGCCCTCGTCGTCGGCTCCTCGCAGATGTGGAATTTCGTATCCGGAGACATCTTGGCGTAGTCTCGCCCGATGAGGCGCCCGTCCCAGAGCCTCCAGCCTTCCGCCGTCTCGGTCACGGTTTCGCCCATGGCCTCGATCAGCTCGCGGCAATCATGATCGTCGCAGCACCAGGTCGGATACCAGCTATGGGCCGAGGCCGGCGCAGTGAGGAGCCAGCCTGCCACCACCAGTATCGTTCGCCGCCAGCCACCGGCCATCCAGGACAAGCCTTTCCCGAGGACCCCTCCCCGATTGACAAGCTCATCTTGGATCTTGGCCTGCGCTCGTCTGCGCGTCCAGTCCTCTATCAGACCATAAGATATTATTCCCCGACCTGCAGAAATGGCTCGACCTTGCCCTTGAGCTTGATGGTCATGGGATTGCCGAAGCGATCCTTGGCATTGCCCGCGGTCACGCGGATCCATCCCTCGCTGACACAATACTCGTCCACGTTGGTCTTCTCGGCCCCGTTGAAACGGATACCCACCCCTTTTGCGAGCAACTCCTCGTTGTAATAGGGGCTGTTCGGGTTTGAGGACAGGCGGTCGGGAAGCGCGTCGGTCATGCGAAAGTGTCTCCAGGACGGGTCATATGGGGCGGCAACCTACCCTCTCAGAATGCGAAAGCCAAATCCGGCTTACCTGACGTGACAAGCCTCTCGGGATGTCCTACTTTCGTTGAACCCTTCTAGGGTAACCAAGGTAATAACACGACAATCCGCGAGGAAGCGGAGGCAGATCAGGGAGATGGATTTGTCCGCAGCGACAGACGGGATTCACACCGATTTTTCAGAAGGCATGAGCTATGGGGACTATCTCCAGCTCGACACACTCCTCTCCGCGCAGATCCCCCTGACGGCCGAGCACGACGAACTCCTCTTCATCACCATCCATCAGGTGATGGAGCTCTGGCTGAAGCTCCTGAACCGGGAGCTCGATACGGCGCTGGCCCATATCCGGGCCGATGAACTGCAGCCCGCCTTCAAATGCACCGCGCGCATCAACCGGATTCAGGAGCAGCTGATTCAGGCCTGGACAGTGCTCTCGACCATGACACCCTCCGATTACCTGAGCTTCCGGCCGGCGCTCGGCAAATCCTCCGGCTTCCAGTCCTGGCAATACCGCCTCGTGGAGTTCAAGCTCGGTGCCAAAGATCCGATCAAGATGGCGCCGCACCGCCACCGGAGCGACCTTGCGGAGCAGCTCGATGCGGCCTATCGCTCGCCGAGCCTCTATGACGAGTCCTTACGCCTCCTAGCACGGCGCGGCTATGCGATTCCTGCGGAGGTCCTCGACCGCGACGTGACGCAGCCTTACACAGCCCATCCAGGCGTCGAAGCCATCTGGGAAGAAATCTACCGCCATGCGGGTGAGCATTTCGATCTCTACGAACTCGCCGAGGAACTCGTCGATCTCGAGGATGCTTTCCAGCAATGGCGCTTTCGGCACATGAAGACGGTGGAGCGCATCATCGGCATGCGCAGCGGCACGGGCGGCAGTTCCGGTGTGACCTATCTGCGCAAGGCGCTCGAGCGCTACTTCTTTCCCGAACTCTGGTCCGTGCGCGGCAAGCTTTGATGGAGCAGATGCGCTATGCTTGATCTTCGCTCGCATTTCTTCCGCTTCCTCAACACCGAGCCGGACCGCCTGCACTTTGCAGCCCACAGCCATCATCCCTGGCCGGATGTGACGCGAGACGCGCAGCTCCAGGCCTGGGACGATGCCGCCCGTCTCATCGACGACAAATGGGAGCATGTTCTAGGTCCTGTTTTGGAAGA
The DNA here is from genome assembly GCF_016864375.1 of Microvirga sp. VF16. Classification (GTDB taxonomy): domain Bacteria; phylum Pseudomonadota; class Alphaproteobacteria; order Rhizobiales; family Beijerinckiaceae; genus Microvirga. Next base: position 4,339,531 of record NZ_CP069354.1, read on the forward strand.
GTTTCGCGGCCATGTGGCCGGGCACCTCAATCTGCCCGCCCCCTCGACTATCGCGGTTGCGCCGAACACCCATGAATTCCTGAAGCGCATTCTCTCATGCTTCCCCGCGGATCGCCCAATCCGCATTCTCACTTCGGACGGAGAATTTCATTCCTTCACGCGCCAGATCGCGCGTTTGGAGGAAGAACGGATCGTTGACGTCACGCGCGTGCCCTCCGAACCCTTCACAACTTTCGAGGACCGCTTCTTCACGGCTGCGCAGGAAGGCTACGATCTCGTTTTCGTCAGCCAGGTCTTCTTCAATTCAGGGTTCGCACCGGATGGGCGCCGGCTAGCGGAATGCGCCTGCGATGGCGCGATGATCGTGATCGACGGTTATCATGGTTTCATGGCGCGGCCGACGGATCTCGGCAGCATTGCGGAACGCGTATTCTACATCGCCGGCGGCTACAAATATGCGATGGCAGGCGAAGGAGCATGCTTCATGCACTGCCCGCCTGGATGGGGCCTGCGCCCGCGAGACACCGGCTGGTACGCGGCCTTCGGCAACCTCACCAATGCGCAGAACGGACAGGTCGGCTACAGCGACGATGCTTGGCGTTTCATGGGCGCGACTTTCGATCCCTCGGGTCTCTATCGCTTCAACGCAGTGATGCGCTGGCTCGCGGACGAGGGCATCACGCCCGGCATCATTCATGCACACGCCAAGGCGCTGCAGCAGCACTTCCTGCGTCGCGTCGGCGATTCAGCCCTGTTCGACCACGCCTCGCTCGTGGTGCCGGCCGACGAGATGCGGCGCGGTAATTTCCTCACCTTCCAGACGCCGGAGGCGCAGGCGATCTATCGCGACCTCGCGGAATTGCGCGCCGTGACCGACGTGCGTGGCCAACGCCTGCGCCTCGGCTTCGGCATCTATCAGACGGAAGAGGAAGTGGACGATCTCGTGCGGCGTATCGACGAGGCGGGCGCGCTGGAATCCCTCCCACCCAGCAGATCGTCGGCGGCTTGAAGAAGACAGCCATCCCCATTCGCCACCCCATCAAGCGCGCCGGGGGACGATGGAACATTATTGCTTATCCTGGATGATCTTGTTTCTCAGGCTTTTCGATTTGACATGACGCGGCACGGAGCAGAGCATTTGTCTCTGCTCTGGAGCATCGGACTCCACCTGAATGCCCCTGCTTCCGACGATCGCGTTGGACAGCCAGTTTCGGAGCCAGGACATGCCGGTCGACACGCACTACGCCAGAAGCGGCGACCTTCGGATCGCCTATCAGGTGGTCGGCCAGGGGCCGCTCGATCTGGTCTTCGTCCCAGGCTTCATCTCCAATCTCGATCTTTACTGGGAGGAGCCGAACATGGCTCACTTCCTCTCCCGCCTGAGTGCCTTCAGCCGTCTCATCCTCTTTGACAAGCGTGGCACCGGGCTCTCGGACCGTCTCGGGAACCTGCCGACGCTCGAAGAGCGCATGGACGACGTGCGCGCTGTCATGGACGCCGTGGGCAGCAAGAGAGCCGCTCTCTTCGGCATCTCCGAGGGAGGTGCAATGAGCATGCTTTTTGCGGCAACCTATCCTGAACGGACACAGGCCCTGATCCTCTATGGCACCTATGCTGATTTCCATACATGGGTGCTGCCGCCCGAACGTTTCGAGCAGTTGCTGGCGAAGATCGACCAGTCCTGGGGGCAGGGTGAAAGTCTCAGCACCTTCGCACCGACGAAGATGACGGACGAGCGCTTCAAGCAATGGTGGGCCCGCTTCGAGCGGTTGGGCGCCAGCCCCTCGGCCGTCATCACGCTCATGCGGATGAACAGCCAGATTGACGTGCGTCATATCCTGCCGGTGATCCGCGTGCCAACGCTCGTCCTGCATCGCGCGGGCGATACACGGGTCAATGTGGAGGGAGGCCGCTATCTCGCAGCCAACATCGCAGGAGCGCAATATGTCGAGTTTCCCGGCATCGATCATGTGATGTGGGCTGGAAACGTGAATCCGCTAGCCGACGAAATCGAGGAGTTCCTCACCGGCATGCATAGCGCGAGCGAACCGGACCGCGTGCTGGCTACCGTTTTGTTTACGGACATCGTGGATTCCACCGGGAAAGCAGAAGCAATGGGCGACCGCGACTGGCGCGCGCTCCTTAGCGAACACGACCGGATCGTCCGCAACGCCATCGACCGTTATCGAGGACGGGAGATCAAGACGCTCGGCGATGGGTTTCTGGCGACCTTCGACGGTCCCGCTCGCGCCGTGCGATGTGCGAGCGCGATCATCGATGCGCTGTATCCCTTGAGCCTAAATGTCCGATGTGGCGTCCATACCGGCGAGATCGAGATGAAGGGCGACGACATCGGCGGCATTGCGGTTCACATCGCGGCCCGGATCGCCTCCCAGGCAGATGGCGGCAACGTTCTGGTCTCGCGGACGGTACGTGATCTTGTCGCCGGATCCGATCTGCCGCTGGAGGAAAGAGGCGATTTTGCACTCAAGGGATTGAGTGAGCGCATGCCGCTCTATGCCGTTTCAACTCTTAAGGGAACGGGAATGCACACTTGATCTCGCGGCAGCTCGGACCGCCGCGGCAGCGCTTGGCAGGTGGGAGAACATGCAGGAGCCGACTTCAGTGCCACGAACGCATCTGTGGAAGCCCATGCTGATCGATCCGCGCCTTGGCGATGCTGAGGATGACATCGCGAGCACCAACAGCCGATCCCTTGTTGCCATCGGCGGACGGCTTCTCGCGGAAATCAGCCTTCCGAAGCTCTTTCTCGCCTGGATCATGCTGATCGGTCTTCCTGCCATCCTCCTCGGGCTTGCGCCGTTGGTCATTCTGGGCTGGGCGACCACAATATCTGCGCAGGTCGCGACTGCGTTGGCGGGCTTCTGGTCCCTGCTGATCCTCGGTGGCCTCCTCATTCTGGCGTGGATCGGCGGCAAGCCTGTGTTGCGCGCGGCCGAACAGAGCTTCTGGTCCCTCAATGCACTGGCCGTTCAGCCCATCTACGCGCTGTTTCGGGAAGGGTTGCGGCACATCATCGGCAAGCTCGGTCCGGATCTCAGGCCCCGTCGGCACACACATCTTTATGCCATCGCGGCAGTCGGGGGCGGCATCCTGGTGAGCGCCTTGTCCTTTTGGTTCGTCACCCTTGCATGGCCCGCGTCGCGCTGGGTCGGTGAAGCGGGAGACGTCCTGACACCGCACCAGCTGATCGTCCCTGCCCTCGCCAATGCCGTGGTCATCGTCGGATGCTATGTCATGGGAGCTGCCCTGGTGTGGGCGATTGCCGATGCTGCGCTGGGACGGCCAGCCGATCTCATGGTCTTTTCCGATATGCCATCGGAGGCTCGATCCTGGCGCGTCGCACATCTGTCCGATCTCCATGCAGTTGGAGAGCAATACGGCTTCCGGATCGAAAGCGGCCGGATAGGACCTCAGGGCAACGAGAGAATGCGCCGTGTCTTCGATCGGCTGGAGGCATTGCACACAGAACATCCTCTGGACCTTGTCTTGATCACCGGCGACATGACGGATGCCGGCCGGTCGGCGGAATGGGCGGAGTTCATGGACATCGTCGCGGTCTATCCTGGACTTGCCGAGCGCACACTGATCCTTCCCGGAAACCATGACGTGAATGTCGTCGACCGCGCCAATCCCGCCCGACTCGAGCTGCCGACAAGTCCCGGGAAACGCCTTCGCCAATTGCGCACTCTCTCCGCCATCGAGGCTCTGCATGGAGACAGAATCTTCTGCTTCGATTCCGAGGCCGGACGCCTCGGCCCCACGCTCACGGAAAGGCTGGCGCCCTACAGAGACGACATCGAGGCCTTTGCCGATACAGGAGGAATCCGCCAATCTCTACGGCTGGCTCAGATCTGGGACGATGTGTTCCCCCTGATCCTTCCACCGAAGACAGATGACGGGATCGGCGCGGTGCTTCTCAACTCGAACGCCGAGGCGCATTTTTCCTTCACGAATGCCCTTGGCATCATATCTGTGCTTCAGGCGCAGGACCTTATCTCGGCTATGGAGCGATATCCGCATGCCGGCTGGATCGTCGCACTCCACCACCATCTCGTGGAATATCCGACGCCGGCGAAGGCATTCTCAGAGCGCGTTGGGACGGCTCTCATCAACGGCTCCTGGTTCGTCAGGCAGCTCCGTCCCTTCGCCGAAAGGCTGGTGGTGTTCCACGGCCACCGGCATACCGAATGGATCGGGCAATGCGGAGGCGTTCGGATCGTCTCCGCCTCCTCTCCCGTGATGAACCCGGTACAGAGTGGCAGCGTTTCCTTCTTCGTTCATACCCTCGCGGTCGGTGGCGGCGAGTTGAAGCTCGCGGCACCCGAGCGCGTGAAGGTCAACCTTCCGGATGAGAATGGTCAGGAATCGGCTGGTCCTCCTCCTCCGGTGGACCGAGCTGGATCGCCACCCATCGCGTCGATGGATCCTGAGCACAGAAGGTGAGAACGGCAATCGTGATCGGGAGACCGATAAAGGTTCCCGGCAAGCCCCATAGGAACGTCCAGAGAAAGATCGAGAACAGCACGACAAAGGGCGACATGGCGAGCACACTGCCGGACAGTCGCGGCTCGATATAGCTTCCAACCACGAACTGAATCACATTCAGGCAGGCGAAAACCACGATGACCGCCTGCCACGTGTCGAATTCGACCATCGCGAGCAGAGTCGGAAACAGAGTCGCGATGAAAGGGCCGATGAACGGAATGTAGTTCAACGTGAAGGCAATGACGCCCCATTCCTGCGCCAGCGGCAGGCCGAAGACCACGGCGAAGGCCCAGACGAGTGCGCCGGTGAGAATGCTCATCAGAGTTCGCACCACCATGTAGTGCCTGATCTTCACCGCCGTCTCCTTGCTTCCAGCGAGCAAGACCCGCGCGATACGATGGTTCGGCAGAGTTTCGATCTTCCTGGCTGTTCCCTCCACCTCGAGCAATCCGAGGATGACGTAAACGAGAACGACGAGCCAGAAGCTCAAGGTCGTGTTCACCTGGCCGGTGAGCTTCTGCATAAGGCCTACGATCCAGCTGATGTTGAAGTGATCAGCCCAGAGGCTCGCCACAGCAATCCCCTGCTCCTCGAGCCAGAGCGCCAATTGATTGTATAGCGCTTGGAACCGGCTCATGTTGATGAGGATCCAACGCCCGACGCGACCGAAGGCCCAGACGGTGAGCCAGGCAAAGCCGCTGAACGCCATCACGAGCACCAGAACACTGATCGCCAAGGCGATGAGGCGAGGAACGTAGGTCTGGAGACGGAATTGCAGCGGCCAGACGACGGCGATCAGGAACAGCGCGAAGGCAACCGGAGCGATCACCCCCTCGGCGACATAGATCGCGCCAAGAAAAGCCAGGATCACGAGCGTGATCAAAGCCCAATGCGTCAGGCCAAAGTCAGAGGGTACGCGATGCGCTTCTTCCAAGGGAGCTTGAGGCCGATCCACGTCGTCTCTCCCGATTGCTTTGGCATCTGAGAACAGCGGCTCGATCGGTTGCCACCTGTCGCCATCGGCCCTGCGTCGACGTCAAAGAATGACAGGTCCTGGCTCCCGATCGCAGGTCGGAAGACGATCTGATCCCATCAGCAACTCAAGATTAATTCCTTGTCAAGACATAGAAAAGAGACCATAATCCGCACACTTAACGATCCGCATGAGGGTTTTTCCCCTGGGAGACTATGTTTTCTCCTTATATGATCCTTGTTCCCATTTTAGAATTCCAAGCCGTTTGCGAAAGACAACTGAAGTAGGTTCACCGGTGCCGATTATTGCTGGCAACCGGCCAGTTAAAGTAGCTGTGTGTCTTTCTCCTGTAGTGGAGCTCTGTCGGCTCAAGGGCTGGATATGACGAGCAGCACGGAAGTGGCGTCGAAAACCGTCATGCAGCGGTTTCTCGACGGTGTCGAACGCGTGGGGAACATGGTTCCCCATCCTGTGGTCATTTTTCTGATCCTCATCGGCATCGTCATCGTGCTCTCGGCAGTGCTCAGCCTGTTCGGAGCGACCATCTCCTTCGAACGCATCAACCCGGACACGCATCAGGTCGAGACCGCTACCACGGGCATACGCAGTCTGCTGACCACGGACGGCATCCGCTTCATGTATTCGTCGCTGATCCCGAACTTCATGAGCTTCACGGCGGTCGGACTCATGATTGTCGCCATGATCGGCGCCGGAGTGGCAGAAGAGTCCGGTCTGGTTACCGCGCTGATCCGCAAGCTCGTCATCGTATCGCCGGACTGGGCGCTGACTTATATTCTATCCTTCGTCGGAATCCTCTCCAGCATCGCGGCCGACGCTGGCTATCTGGTCCTGATTCCGCTCGCAGGCATAGCCTATCTGGCCGTCGGACGGCATCCTCTAGCCGGCCTCGCGCTTGGTTTCGCGGCCGTGGCAGCCGCTTTTACCGTCAACATGCTGATCAAGCCTCTCGACGCTGTTCTCGTCGAATTCACCAATGACGCGGCCCATCTTGTCGATCCCAACCGCTCCATCGGCCTCGCCTCGAATCTATGGTTCTCAATCGCCTCAGTGCTGTTCCTCACCGTTATCATCGCCTTCATTACCGACCGCATGATCGCACCGCGCCTGGGGACATACGATCCGAATCTGGCAGCGGATGGAACCACGACGGAGCAGAGCGCCGAACTTTCAGAGCAAGAGTCGCGCGGCCTGCGTTTCGCCGGCATTGGGATGCTCGGGCTGATCGCGGTCTTCTGCCTCCTCACCATTCCCTCGGGTGCACCGCTGCGGAATCCCGAGACCAGTGAGCTCATCGGCAACTCGCCCTTCATGAATGGGCTGATTGCACTGATCATGCTGATGTTCCTCGTCACGGGCTGGGCCTACGGCATCGGCGCCGGCACTCTCAGGACACTGACCGAGGTGATCGCCGCGATCGAGAAGTCGGTCACGAGTCTGGGCGGTACGATCTTCCTGTTTTTCGTCCTGAGCCAGTTCGTCGCCTATTTCACCTATACCAACATGGGCACAGTGATGGCGCTCAGCCTGTCGGGCGCTTTGCAGGCAGCCAATATCGGCGCACTGCCGCTGCTGCTCGGCTTCATCGTCGTCGTCGCGATCATCGACCTGCTGCTGACCGGCGCAATTGCCAAATGGGCGATTTTCGCCCCGGTCTTCGTGCCGTTGCTCATGAAGCTCGGAGTTGAGCCAGAGGCTGTGCTCGCGGCCTATCGCGTCGGTGACTCGCCGATGAATGCGATCACGCCTCTGAACGCCTATTTCGCGCTCGTTGTCGGGTTCGCGCAGAAATACGACCGGTCCGCGGGCGTCGGCACCGTCGTGTCGCTGATGCTCCCCTACGTCGTGTGGATCTTCATTCTCTGGACCGCCCTCTTCGCCATCTGGCAGATGCTCGGGCTCCCCTGGGGGCTGTGAGCTGATGCCAAAGGTCGTCCGCCCATGCCGGGATGAGGCAACCGCAAGCAACGGAATGAGACGATGAGCAGCTCTGCAATTCCCCTCGATATCGCCGCCGCGGAAGATCACCTGATGCGGTTTCTGTCCGTTGAAGGCGTGACCGGGCAGGAAGCCAAGATCGCTGCGGCCGTCTCCGATGCGCTCAAGAAGGCAGGCGTGCCGGCTTCTGCGATCCGCTTCGATGAAGTCAACAAGCGCATTCCCGTCCCGACGGAAACGGGAAACCTGATCGTCGATCTGCCTGGAACCCGGCCCGGCCCGCATCTGCTGTTTTCGACCCATCTCGACACGGTTCCTCTCTGCGCCGGTGCCAAGCCACGGCGTGAAGGCGACCGCATCGTCTCAGACGGCACCACCGCTCTCGGTGGCGACAACCGCACCGGATGTGCGATCCTCGTCGTCCTTGCTGAGACGCTCCTGAAGCACAACCTACCGCACCCGCCGATTACGCTGCTCTTCACGGTGCGTGAGGAAAGCGGCCTGCACGGTGCGCGCGAGCTCGATCCTGCCGATCTCGGCGCCGCGGTGATGTGCATCAACGTCGATGGCCAGGACCCGTCCGATCTGATTGTCGGTGCGGTCGGCCAGGAGAACTGGGAGGTCGAGATCAAAGGCAAGGCCTCGCATGCGGGTGTGGCGCCCGAAAAGGGCATCTCCGCGACGCTGGTCGGCGCCGTCGCCCTGACCGAGGCGAAGCGCGAAGGGTGGTTCGGCAAGGTGGTGAAGACCGACGGCAAGGGGACGAGCAATGTCGGAATCTTCGGCGGCAAGGATGGCAAGGCCGCAGGCGATGCGACGAATGTCGTGACCGACTACGTTTACATCAAAGGAGAAGCCAGAAGCCCGACATCCGCCTTTGCCACGGCCATCGCGAAAGGATTCGAAGGGGCCTTCCAGAAGGCCCGGGAAGCGGTGAAGGACCATGAGGGCGACATGGCCGGGGTGGCTTTCACGCACAAGCCGTCCTATCCGCCGTTCAATCTGGATGAGAGCGCCCCTGTGGTGCGGCGCGCCACCAAGGCGATGACCATGCTCGGTCTCAAGCCCAACTACCTGTTCTCGAATGGCGGCCTCGATGCCAATTGGCTCGACAAGCACGGCGTCCCCACCGTCACCATCGGCGCCGGCCAGGCAGAGATTCACACTATCAAGGAATACGTGAACCTGCCGGAATTCGCGACGGGATGCCGCCTCGCGCTGCTGTTAGCCACGATCGAGGACTAGGTGAGTGTCGACATCGCTCCAATCGCTCCAGACATGAATCGTCGGCCCATGCTTCGGCGCCATATCCGTTTCGTGTTTTCCAGCGGTACCTCCGGACGGCCTAATGAGGAGATGAGCGATTGAGTCCCTTAGCGTATATCGCCGTCATCATCGCCGCCGCCGTCGCCCTGTTCATCTGGAACAAGCTGCCGGTCGTCATCGTCGCCATGGCGACAGCATTGGCGCTATGGATGACGCAGGTTCTCACTCTGGGACAGGCACTGGGCGGTTTCGGCGATCCCGCCGTCATCTTCATCGCCTGTCTCTTCATTGTCAGCGCGGGCCTCGAGACGACGGGGGTCACGGCCTGGGCGGGCCAGCTTCTGATCCGCGGCGCCGGCAGCGAGAGCCGGACGCGCCTCCTCCTTCTTACCATGAGCCTCGTCGCCGTGCTGACCGCCTTGATCAGCGTCAACGGCGCAGTCGCCGCTCTGCTGCCGGTCGTGGTCGTCATGGCGGTGCGCCTCAAGCGGAAATCGTCGCAGCTCCTGATGCCGCTCGTCTTCTCCGCCCATGCGGGATCGATGCTTGCGCTGACCGGCACGCCGGTGAACGTTCTCGTCTCGGAGGCGGCGCTCGAGGCTGGCGTCGGTGAATTCGGTTTTTTCGAATTCGCCCTCGTCGGCGTTCCCCTGCTCGCCGGCACGATGGCCATCATCATCCTCTTCGGCGAACGGCTTCTGCCCCAGCGCAACGGCGCCAAGATGCCGGCCGATCTCAGCCGTCATGCCAAGACACTGGTCGAGCAATATGGTCTCGCTGACGGCATCCTCCGAATGCGCGTGCGCGCAACCTCGCCTTTTGTCGGCCTCTCTCAGTCGGACATCGATCTCTCGGCCTTTTCCGGTATGCAACTCGTCGCTGTCCAGGACGGGGAGAGCGCCGCTCCGCTTCGCCGACCCGTGAGGGAAGGAGACCATATGCTCGTGCGTGGGAATGCCGAAGCCGCCGCGGCCCTCGCTGCGCAGATGCATCTCTCGTTTCGCGATGAGTTGACCGTGGGTCAGGGTGAAGAGACCTTGTTCAACCGCCAGTCCGGCCTCGCGGAAGTGGTGATCCCGCCACGCTCGGGCCTCATCGGTCACACCGTGTTTCCGGGCATGGTCACCGACAGTGGCGACCTCATCGTTCTCGCCGTGCAGCGCGCGGGAGCCGAAATCGACACTGGAAAGCCAAATCCCGGTCGTGGCGGCATCACCCTCCATGCCGGTGACACGATGCTGCTTCAGGGCACCTGGAAGGCTCTCGACGTCCATCTCAGCGATCCGGACGTGCTGGTGGTGAACTCGCCCGAACTGGTGCGGCGCCAGGCCGTGCCCCTTGGACCTGGGGCCTACCAAGCCATCGCCATCCTGTTCGGCATGGTCATACTGCTCGCAACCGGCTTCATACCGCCCGCCGTCGCGGGCCTTCTCGCTGCCGGCGCCATCATCCTTTCGCGGATCCTGACTGTCGAGCAATCCTATCGCGCCATCGACTGGACGACGGTGATCCTGGTTGGCGCGCTGATGCCGTTGTCGATCGCGATGGTGGAGACGGGAGCAGCCCAGTTCATGGCCGAGGGCCTCGTCTCCATGATCGGCAATGCTGGCCCCTTGGCCCTGCTCGCTGGCCTTTTCGTGCTGACCGCCATCATGGGACAGCTCATCAGCAATACGGCGACCGCGCTGATCGTCATTCCCATCGGAGTTGCAGCCGCGACAAGCATGGGCATCTCGCCTCGTCCCGTTCTGATGAGCACCGCAGTTGCCGCGGCCGGTGCCTTCCTGACTCCCATCGCAACCCCGACGAACCTGATGGTCATGGGGCCGGGAGGCTATGCGTTCGGCGATTACTGGAAGCTGGGACTGCCCCTGCTCATCTGGTTCTTCGTCGTATCGGTCTTCCTGGTGCCATTGATCTGGCGGTTCTGATCCGCTCCTTCAGCTCGTCCGCACCTGCCAAGCGAGATAGCCAATCGCCGAGCCGACGCTGATCAGATTTAACCCAAGCAGAAATCCTAAAAGCCAGACTGACGTCACCGGCAGATTGACCCACAGGATAAGGGAAAGCACGATACCGACCAAGCCGCTTGCCAGCACCCATCCCCAATGGGGGAACGGCCGGATCGTCAATGCGAACACGACCTTGGAAATACCCTCCATCATGAAGAAGACGATGAGGAGGAGCGTGATCGTCACCATTCCCTGTGCCGGGTCGCGTAGGAACAGGAAGCCGATCAGCATAGCAAGGCAGATGGAGATCAGCTGCAGCCAGAAATGCGGCACATGCCGTGCACTGATGAGACTGAGTCCCTGCAGCAGGCCGCTGATCACCAGCAGCCAGCCGAGCAGAACGACAACCGCTGTCGACGAGAAAATCGGATAGATAATCGCAAGGAAGCCGGCGGCAACGAGAAGCAACCCCTCAACGAGATACCACAGCGAATAACGCTTCACGGCGTCCCGCATCGCTTCGCGGAACACTTCCGCCGCTGCGTCCAACGATATGGCCATCGCGCCCTCCCTCCACCTCAACCTTCGCATCGGTTCCTGATTGCCCGGACGACATTCGATGTCTGCGGGCAATAAGGACCGTAAGTCATGCTACTCCAAGCACAGAGGAGCGCAAACAAGAAGGGCCCGAGCACGTTCATGCAAGTGACATGGAGAGAGGCCTAAGACAGCCCATCTCCATCTTTCCGATGCCCTGGCAGGGGTACGGAAAGAGCATGTTCGTATCGCTTTAAACTTCCGGATCTGTCTACGGCGCCCCTGCCGCTATCGAGCCCGCAGCCGCCACACCTTCACTCGGACTCGGCGCGTGCGCCTTCGACAGCGCAGCCTGAAGCTTGGCTTCCTGTTCCGGCGACAGAGAGGAACGGATGATGCGCCCCTTGAACCCCGAAAGCTCGGCCAGCACCTTCTCGGGCTGCGATTTACGGATCAGCAGGAACAGGGCGGATGTATCGGGCTGGAGAGTGTCACCGATGGATTTGATGAAGTCGTCGTTGATGCCGTAGTCGATCATGCTGCCCGACAAGGCTCCCGAGCCTGCGCCGACTGCGCCGCCGATGGCAAGACCGGCGAGCGGATTGAGGAACAGCAATCCGATGAGGCTGCCCCACAGCGCACCGGACAGGCCGCCGGAGGTTGCTCCGAGTTTCACGAGATTCGTGCTCTGCTTGATGCGCACGGCGCCGTCTGATCCCCGGATCGCAACGACAGCATCTTCCAGATCGATAAGATATTCCTTTTGCATACGCGTCAGCTCGGTCAGAACGCGGTCTGCATCGTTTGGGTTGTCGAATCCAACGACCACCAGTTCGGCCATGAGATGCCTCCTCCGTAGCGCCAGCCTCCGGAGAGTAGTGCGAGTTCCTGACACGTCCATCAGGTGCAACCCCGAGGCGGGATCAGGATTATCATGAGGTAAGGCTGAAAATTCCACCTTGATATGCTTCGTAGCATCATTCGTGGCAGCCATGAATTCTTGGCCATTGTGGGGGAGACCTCCTGGGAGGGCGACGTTGCAGCCTTAGGTCAGGCTTTGCACCACGAGAATCCAGGGATTTCCCGAATAGCCAAATTCGGAATGTCGGGTGAGGCTATATCCGAGCTTATTCCGTCACCGGATCGAGAGCCGGAACTCAGGAGGGAAAGTGCAATGAGGACAATCATGACAGCCATCGCGGCGGGTGCGCTCATGCTTTCCGCCACCGCCTGCACCACGCCAGGAGAACGCGCAGTTGGCGGCGCCGCTGTTGGCGGTCTCGCCGGTGCTGCCGTCGGCGGCGCGGCAACGGGACGGGCGAGCGGAGCCTTGGCCGGAGCGGCCGTCGGTGCGGCCGGCGGCGCGATCGTCGGCGCGGCAACCGCCCCGCGCACCCAATGCCCCTATGGCACCTATCGGGATGCTTACGGCAACCTGTATTGCCGTTGACGGCCTGACGCCAACAGGGAGCCGTTGCTTGCTGACAGGTTCAGCATTCGCTTGAACATGTGACTTGCCTGTTCAGGATCTGGCGATCGCGCGGCATCCGTGAATTCCGGCTACGATTGTAGCGACCGGATTATTTGTCTTGCGCATGCATGTGCCGAAGCGTGGCTGGAAGTTCGAGTCTTGCCTTTCGTCATCGCTGAAGCGGCTGAACCTCCGTCCGCTTCGCAACGCTTCCAGCGGCCTTGGCTTCCAATCGTGCCGGATCCTGTCGGCCGCATTTGAGACGACGCAGGTCCGCAGCAGGCGCAGGTGCTGCGGCCTTCGTCGTGCGCAGATTGCCAACGGGGCTTTTCCCCTCGGCCAGACCGGTGTTGAGAAGCTCGCGCATGACCAGTGTCCGTGTCGCCGCACTGGGCGACCCGAGGACCACGCCGATGACCCGTCGGCTCCCGCGAAGGGCCGAGACGGCCACATTGAAGCCAGAGGCGCAGACATAGCCAGTCTTCGAAGCCTCGAGGCCGGCGTAATCCTCGACCAGCTTGTTGGTGTTCTTGAGCAACCGACCGTTGACCGTTATGGACGGCGTCCTGAGAAGATCCATGTAATCGGCATGGTAGCTCAGGAGCACCAGCATGAGCACGGCCATGTCCCGTGCATTGGTCACCTGCCGGTCATCATGCAGGCCGGTCGGATTGACGAACCGGGTCCCGGTCATTCCGAGGCGTTTCGCCTCAGCGTTCATCGCCGCGACGAAGGCCTCCTCGCTGCCTCCGATGGCTTCCGCAATCGCGACTGATACGTCGTTGGCGCTCTTGACCATGATAACGGTGAGCGCATCCTCCAGCCGGAGAGACGCGCCCGGTGGCACCCCGAGCTTCGTCGGAGCCTGAGCGGCCGCCTTCGGGCTCAGGACAATGGACGTGTCCATGCTGACGCGGCCCGACCTGACAGCCATAAGCGCCAGATGCGTCGTCATCATCTTGGTGAGCGATGCCGGATGCCAGGAGCGGGTCGCTTCTTGAGCGGCGAGAATGTCGCCGGAGGACGCATCCACAAGCAGCATGGGAGAGGCGCCGACCGAAGCAGGCATCAGGAGAAGGCCGGCAGCCAAGAGGATCGAGAGCGGCTTCATGCGCGGATCGTTGCCCGAACCGCGGCCATACGCAAGCGCCCGAGGGCGAAAATCTCCCCGCTCTACCACTTTCGGGCTGCTGCGAGGCGGTTTGGAAACAATCCTCGCGCCTGTCAGATCGCCGTTTCAGCCAGCATGAGGATGATGCCCAGTGCGACCAGGAGGATGCTGGGCCAATGGTGTTTGGGATGCAGGGCGCGCACTCTCTCCCGTGGTTCCAGCGTTGTGCCAGAACCCGTCGGGCCCATGCGATGCGGCTCGCTCAGGCGTCCCTTCCAGAGGACCTGACCAGCCGCGAGCACGATCCCTGCCACGATAAGCAGTGCGCCGATCCAGATGAGGACCATGCCCGATTGCATGAATCCCTCCCCATGATGAGACCTTGGGCTTGAAAACATATCACACCCGTGGCGGGAGGCACAGGAGTGGCCCCTTCAGGGCGCAGTCGGAGCCGAACGGTTGAACAGAAGGACCTCGGGATGCCCACGCATGGCTTCCTCTGTACAGGCTTCAGACCCGAGCGTGTCGCGAAGCCGCGGATAGGCTTTCGCCAAGTCGTCCAGCGTCACATTCTGCGCGATACGCGGATGGGCAACGCAGACCGCGCCGTGCTTTCCCCAGGCCGCCTCGAAAGGCATGGAATCGGTGGTCTCAGGTTTCTGGATGCCGAACCGGTCATAGACATCGATCACCGTGCCATCACGGGTCGTCGCATGATCGTCGCCGCCATAATCGGCGCGCACCAGATGAATGCAGGCGGCATGAAGATCGCGCATCGGTGCATTGGCACTAGCCTCCCAAGGCCGATAGCCCATGAGGATGCATTTGCCCTCCGCTCCACTCGTACAGGTGATGGCGATTCCGGTTTCCTTCAGCAGAGGCAGGCCCAACCGTCTTCCACGCGTATCGGGTTCGCATGCGTCATGCCATCTCTGCCCCTCTGGGCTGTCGATGAGAAGCCGGTAGAGCACGATCGGCTTGCCAGACGTTGAGTTCTCTTCCTCGACCGCGTCAATCAGCAGCGTCACGTCCTGTGTGCCGCTCCGAATGACAACACGGGTGCCAATCAGGGCTTGCCGCTCGAGCACGCGCCCGTCATCGAGCCGCAGCCGGAATTCGCCCCGATCCGCCTCCAGGCGGCCATTCAGGGCCTGAACAGGGATAGGCAAGACCAGGGAAAGCAGCCCCCCGAGAGCAAGGGCATTCGCAAATGTCGACATGGCGAACCGGCCTTGGACCCTTGCCTGAAAGGCAAGGGTCCGCCACTGAAGCTTACTGAAGGGTCACGCGCCCGCCATCCTTCAGGATGACGGTGATCGCCTGGCCTGCGGCCGCACTCTCATGGACCGTACCGTTGAGAACGAGTCCGTTGAGGCCTCGGCCATTCAGGCCGCGACCGTTATCGAGTGTGGCGGCATTCGCTTCTGCAGCTGCGTAAAGTCCCGATGCCAGCAGGAGTGGCAGGACATAGAGAATCTTCATGTTAAGTCCCTCTCTAGGCCCCTTTGGTGGAGCGTGTCCTTAACGGATCTTATTATTGAAACTAAATATTGTTACAATAATTGGAGAATTCAATAGCCTTAAGATTGAATCTCTCCGCGACGGCTCGTTCCAGTGTCCTGGCGCACCGGCCTCCCTGGAAGCGCGGTCCTTATGAAGCGGTAAAATCGCGCTGTTGCTGGCACTGTCAGACCGCCTGCCCGGCACACCAGCCGGATGACCAAGCCCACTGAAAGTTGTATCCGCCGAGCCAGCCCGTGACATCCACCACCTCGCCGATGAAGTAGAGGCCGGGTACCGCCTTGGCCTCCATCGTCCGGGAGTCGAGTTCGCGGGTGTCGACGCCGCCGAGCGTTACTTCTGCCGTGCGATAGCCCTCTGATCCGGCTGGCTTGAAGCGCCAGCGGTTCACGGCTTCGTCGATGGCATGAAGCCTCTTGTCGGAATAATCGGCGAGATTGGCTGGCCCCCTCTCCGTCTCGGCGATCAGTTGCGCCAGACGCTTGGGCAGGAAGGCGGACAGAGCCGTTTGGAGTGCCTGCCGCCCGTTCTGCGCGCGGGCGGCGCGTAGCTCCTCGAAGAGATTCACGCCCGGCAACATGGAGAGCACGATCTCGTCGCCTTCGCGCCAATAGGAGGAGATCTGCAGGATCGAGGGACCGCTCAAGCCGCGATGGGTGAAGAGCATCGCCTCCGCAAAACTCGTCTTCCGGCAGCTCGCCACCGCATCGACCGACACGCCCGCCAGAGGCGTGAGGCGTTCCAGCATGGTCGGTTCCAGCGTGAGCGGAACAAGTGCCGGCCTTGTCTCGACGATCTTCAAGCCGAATTGCTGCGCGAGATCGTAACCGAAGCCGGTGGCACCCATCTTCGGAATGGATTTTCCGCCTGTCGCCACCACGACGGATCGGCACTGCACCGCGCCCTGCGAGAGCCGCAGCGAAAATCCTTCCGGCGCCCTCTCCACGCTCGCGACGGAGGTGGACAGGCGAAGCTCCACATCGGCTTGCCGCATCTCGTTCAGCAATAGATCGATGATTTGCCTCGACGAGCCGTCGCAGAAGAGCTGGCCCAGGGTCTTCTCATGATAGGCGATGCCGTAGCGCTCCACGAGCGCGACGAAGTCGCGTTGCGTGTAGCGGCGCAGGGCCGAAATGGCGAAGCTTGGATTCTGCGAGATGAAGTTGGCCGGCGCAGCGTTGAGATTGGTGAAGTTGCAGCGCCCGCCACCGGAGATGCGGATCTTTTCGCCGGGCTTGGCGGCATGGTCGAGGACGAGCACGGAACGCCCGCGCTTGCCGGCCTCCACCGCACACATCATCCCGGCGGCCCCAGCGCCGATCACTACAACATCGAATGGACTCAAGGGACGCGTTCCTGCCAGAGTGGGCCTGACCAGGCAGGCTTGTCATAGCCGTGGCTAAGGGATCGCCAAGAAACTTGCAAGGCGTCTCCGCCGGGAACCCACCCCCGGTCAGATGACGAAGAAGTCCTTCTCGGTCATCTTCAGATTCTTGGACAGCGTGGCGATCTCCGCCGCCTTGCCTTTTCCTGAGCCGTCGGCGTCGTAATAGAGCACGCCCTTCCTCTTGTCGTAGATGATGTAGTCGTTCTTGTCCTTGGCCTTCGAGCCCACGACGAAGACATCCTTCAACAGCTGTACGGGCTTCACCTCGATTCCCTTTGTACCGAGCTTGGTGAACACGGCATTGTCGAGCCAGATGCTGTCGTCCTTGACCTTGAAGTCAAGGATCTTGTCGAGGTTCGATTTCTTGTTCGGCTTGGTGTCGAATATGAAGGCATCGCGGCCTGCGCCGCCTTTCAGGACATCCTTGCCAAGCTCCCCTCGGATTCTGTCGTTGCCGCTGTCGCCGGACAGCATGTCGTGGCCGTTGCCGCCATAGATCTTGTCGTGGCCGCCGGCGCCCTTGATCGTATCCGCTCCTGACTCACCAACCATGAGTTCCGAGCTTCCTGAACCGTCGATAGTCGTTCCAGGGACTTCCGGCGGACGGTATCCCGATGAAGTGTAAGTGCCGCTGGCGTCGGTGATCTTCTTGACACCATTCGATTGGAGTTCATGCCTTTGCAGGTCTGTGAAAGTCTTTCCCTCGATGATGACCCATATGTTCTTTCCGTCCTGACCACTGATAAAGGTCGCGAGCTTCGCGTCGCTGATCAGAAGAGTGGCGGCATCATCGGCGAAAGAAATCGTCTCGATATTGGAGATCGCCTTTCCCCGCAGGTCGAGACTTGGCCCGTGAAGGCGCAAAGTGTCGCCTATGATAGAGAAGCCAGGCTTGCCGCCATCCAAGGTTGTGACCGTGGAGAGCGTCTGCGCATTGAACTCGAAGATTTCCTCGGCATCGCTCCCCTGCACCTTCTCGATGCCGATAAAGGCGCCGAGCTTGGTAAAATCGTATTTGGCACGATCCTAGGGCTGTGCATTCGGTACGGAGAACCTGAGCGTATCGAATCCGGCGGCACCATCGAGAACGTCGCCGGGCCCGAGACCGTTCAAGTCCGCAACGAAAATCTCATCGGCGGCCGTTCCGCTCAATGCATCGAGGCCCGAGGTCAGGACCATCACGTTCGCCGTAGCAACGGTGACGTCGATCGTAGCGACGCCCTTCCGCATGCCGTCGTCGGATGCGGTGACGATGACCTTGCGATGCACTGCGAGTGTCGGATCGGCGTTGATGTTCACATAGGTGATGGCCCGGACGAGCTTGTTGACCAATTCCGGCGTCGCCCCGCTCGTCAGCGCCACCGACAAATCCTCGCCGAGAGCGCTGTAGATCTCTCCAATCTCGGTTCCGTCGACGCTGATCTTGCTTCCGGCAAAAAGGCCGTCCGACAGGCGTACCGCACCTGTCGTGTCGATTCCGATGCTCTCGGTCGGGAGCTTCGACCCCTCAATCCGAGCCGACAGGGAGCTGATCACTCCGTCGTCATCGGTGATCACGGCATCCGCGCCCGGATCAAGCAATACGGATTGGCCCGGAACGGTACGCACGGACGATCTGTTCAGGTTGGCAATGACGGGAGCTTCGTTGATGCTCACCGCGCCGTCGGCATAGGTAATCTTGTCGATGCCACTGGCATGGAGAGCTTGGCGCTCTTCCGAACTCAATGACACACCGTTCATAATGAGGTGGTCGTTCTGCCCGAAGCCCTTGATCTTGAAAGCTGTGGCCTTGTCGGCAAGCATCACGACGGAGTTGTCCGACAGCAGATTGATACGGGCGAAATTCAGGATCGTCTTCGCGCGGAGATCGAAATTGGTTCCTTCCAGCAGAAGGGAATCGTCGGACGAACCGGCGCCTCCGTCAATCGTAACGACATCCCGCAGATGATCGTCACGAAGCCAGATCGTATCGTAGTTCGACGTAGCGCGAATGATCTCGACATCGGACAGGATAGTAAGATCCGACAGATCAAAATATCCTGAATAGGAGTCGGACCGCAGATGAAGCGTATCGTTTCCCGCGCCTCCGTCAATGGTCCCGATCCATTGGGAGACGCCCACGGAAGCTGTCAGTGTCAGAACATCGTTGGCGGCAGTGCCGACAATATTGAGAGTGGTAGGACCTGAAAACCCGAAGCTCATGGATCGAACAACCAATACAGTTTGCGTGGCCGAAACTTGGCCATTCGTGAGGATCGTTTATTAATGACATAACATTTTATTTATGTACAGACATAGCTGGACCAAACTACGTAGCGCTCAAGCGGGGCCGGTCTAAAGTATGATTTCGGCTCAACCCCTCGATTGAAGCCAATCCGTCCGGGGTGTACGATCGGAGGGTTACCAAGCAACTGCGCATCCCGAAGCGACGGTGTGTCAGTTAAGCCGCCCTCCAGGCATGCGAGAGTCCTCGTCTCATAGGAGGTTGTCATGACGATTGCACCCACCCTTCAACGCTACATGTCGGATCAGGGCATCAGCTACGATCTGATCCCGCACGAACCGGCGATGACATCGCTGGGCACGGCTCATGCAGGGCATGTGCCGGGCGACCGGCTGGCAAAGGGCATCATGCTCAGCGACGGACAGAACTATATGCTCGCTGTCCTGCCGGCATCGCACCACTTACGTCTGTCCGATCTCAAGATGGAGCTGGGCCAGGAACTGCGCCTCGCCTCCGAGGAGGAAATCGTCGAGGTGTTCCGCGACTGCGATCGCGGCGCCATTCCGCCCGTCGGTACGTGCTATGGCCTCGATGTCATCGTCGAGAACAGCATGGAACGGCAGCCGGACATTTACTTCGAAGGCGGCGATCACGCCACGCTGGTTCATGTGAAAGGCGATGACTTCGCACGCCTCAATCCGCGGGCTCAGCACGGCACGTTCAGCGAACGCATGTGACATCCTAAATCGATGAGGCATGCCCGCGAAGGCGCATGAGAGTCGATGGTTGACCTGCTGCGAGGCAGGTCAACTCGGCAATATCCCAAAACCGTGATAAGGACCACTTCATTCAGGCTTCGTGCGAAGCCTCAACTCCACCTGCCTTCTGTCTCGCGTGATCCTCGCCTCATGCCGCATCTTGCCGAATACGGAGCCCTGTTCGCCGCTGCCTTTCTCTCGGCCACCGTCTTCCCCTTTCAGTCTGAAGCCGTGCTCTTCGCCATGCTGGTGGCCGAGCATTACACGTGGTGGGTCCTCATTCTTGTGGCGAGCGTCGGCAACATCCTCGGCTCCATCGTGAACTGGTTCCTGGGCCGCTTCTTAGCCCACTTCGAGGATCGACGCTGGTTTCCGGTCAAGCGCAAGCAGATGGTAAAGGCCGAGGCTTGGTATCATCGATATGGCCGCTGGACGCTGCTGTTGAGCTGGCTGCCGATCATCGGCGATCCGTTCACCATCGTGGCGGGCGTGATGCGCGAGCCCCTGCGGGTCTTCGTTCCGCTCGTGACACTCGCCAAGACAGGCCGGTATCTGGCCGTGGCCGCGTTGAGCCTGGGATGGATCTAAGCTCGCACTTCCGGCCATCGCAGCGTAAACTGGTCTGCTAGCAGCACGCTTTAGTCTCGCACTGCCTCACACGGGAAACCTGGCATGCAGCGCCGACTGACCGCGATCATGGTGGCAGATATCGTCGGATATTCCTCCCTGATGGAGGCCGCCGAAGAGCAGATGGCCGACCGTCTATCTGGCTGCCATGAGCTCGTCCGGGAGAAGGTGTCCTGCCTCGACGGCAGGGTATTCAACTCCTCCGGCGATTCATGGCTTGCCGAGTTCTCCAGCCCGATCAACGCCCTGCGCTGCGCGTCCGAGATCCGGAACTCGCTCGCCGGCAGCTCCGTCTCCGAGGGCGACCCGCTGCACCTGAGGTTCGGTCTCCACCTCGCCGATGTGGTCATCCATGGCGAGGATCTGATCGGCGACGGAGTGAATGTCGCGGCGCGCATTCAGCAGGACGCGGAATCGGACACCATCTGTGTCAGCGGCGTGTTCTTCGACAACATCCGCCGGAACTCCCCCTTCGCCTTCGACGATCTGGGCGAGCGACATCTCAAGAATCTGTCCGAACCGATCCGTATCTACCGGCTGCGGGACGAGGTCAACCGGTTCCGCCTGCAATCGGCGCCGACCCGCGTACAGGCGGCCAGTGAGAAACGACCCTGCTCCATCGCAGTCATGCCCTTCCGCGTCATGGGCGGGGACGAGGACCAGCTCTTTCTCGCCGAGGGCCTGACGGATGAGCTGATCGTCGAACTCGCACGCTTCCGGCGTCTGTTCGTCAGCTCGCGCAGTGCGAGTTTTGCCATCAGCGGGAACGGATTGGACCCTGTCAGGGTCGGCGAACTTCTCGGTGTCCGCTATGTTCTGGAAGGTCAGGTCAGGAAGATCGCCGACCAGATCCGGATCAATCTCACGCTCACGGAGACCGAAGGCGGCTCGGTGGTGTGGAGCGACAAGATCGCCCGACCTTTTTCCGAGCTTCTGGATTGGGTCGACAAGACGGTGGCGACGATTGCGGCAACGGTGTTCGGGCGCATGGAAGATGCGAGCATGATCACGGCCCGGCGCAAGCTGCCCGAGAACATGACGGCCTTCGAGTGTCTGCTGCGTGGGATCGACTGTCATCGGCTCGGCGGTGTGCTCGAGGAGTATTCCCGCGAGGCGGTGAAATGGTTCACCCGGGCCATCGAACTCGATCCGAATTACGCGGCTGCCTATGCTTGGCGGGTCTGCGCCGCATCGGATCTTCCGGAGTTCAGCTTTCCCGAAAGCGAGCCCGATATCCGTCACGCTCTCGAACTGGATCCCTGCGACGCCGAAGCAAACCGGATCGCCTCCTTCTTCGAACTCCTCAAGGGCGATTTCGATCATGCGGGGACGCTGATGCGACGCGCCATGGAGTTGAACCCGTCGGACGCCTATATCAAGGCGCGCTGCGCTGCCGTCTCGACCTTCATCGGCGAGGCCGAGGTATCTTTAAAGCTGCTCGACGAAGCTGAGGCCCTCGATCCGCTCCTTCCCGTGTGGTGCATTGAAGAGCGCGGCATCGCCCATTACTCGCTGGGGAGCTACGACGAGGCGCTCGCCGCCCTAGGCAGGCTCGTCTTCCAGACCTTCCGCTCCCGCCTCTACCGCGCAGCCGCTCTGATGGCGCTCGGCAGGCCGGACGATGCGGCCCCACTCGTGAAGGAGGCCATTGCGAGCAAGCCGAGCCTGACCGTGTCCCGATTTCTGTTCCAGGAGCGTTATCGCGACCCGGCACTGCGCCAGCAATTGCGGCGGCGACTGGAGGATGCCGGCCTCCCGCCGTGATCGTCGAAGACGGACCCTACGGTCCCTGCAGACTCGACCAGATCTCTTCCAGATGGCGCGGGCCCAGCACGGCGCCGGAGGCGGCCCGGATGACCGTCTCCATGCCGGCGGGCGGCTCATTGTTCATGGCCCAGTGAACGGCCTCGCGGAGGGTGGTAAATTCCCTTACGTCACTCGGTTGGCCCTGGCCGGCCGTGCCGATCAGTTCGTATTGCAGATGGGCCGGGGCATCCAATTCGGCTTTGGTGAGCATGTCGCGGTCCTGCCTCGTTCGGGATGTCTTGAGCAGGACAACGTTCTTCAGGCTTCAGACGTTTCAGCCCTGTGCTCCTCGCGCGCTGCCTCCCAGACCTCGCGCGCGGCATCGGCATTCATCGCCGCTATGGCAAGGCCGACGATCAGGTCCGGCCAGGCCGAGAGCGTGGCGGCCGTGACCAGTCCCGCTCCAACGATGGCGACATTGGCGATGGCATCGTTGCGGGCGGACAGGAAGGCCGCCTTCGTCAAGCTGCCGCTGTGGTGGCGGTAACGGGCGAGAAGAAAGGCGCAGGTGAGGTTGACGATCAAGGCCCCTGCCCCGGCGAGCGTCAGCGGCACCGGATCGGGCGCGACCGGTTCCCAGAACTTCTCCCAGGCTGTCCAGAGGGTGGCAAGGCCCGGTACGAGGATGATCCCCGCCAGTACCATCCCGACCCGCGCCCGCATCCTCGGTCCCCAGCCGAGAGCCGCGAGAATGAGGAGGTTGATCGAGGCATCCTCCAGGAAATCGACGCTGTCGGCGAAGAGCGACACCGAACCGATGGCGAGCGCGACCGCGAACTCGATCCCGAAATAGCCCAGGTTCAGGACCGCCACGATGGCAACGGTTCGCCGGAGGGCTTGGTCATGAGGCGGATGGTCCATGGCATTCCTGTCTTCAGGGCTGGTCGCGTCGAGCCCGTTTATCAGCAATTCCATTGCGGCAAAGCAGGCGCGACCACAAGGAATGGCAAATTTTCTTGCAACTCGCGCAATTTCAGTTGAACAAAGCCCCAAAGTTCAAGGGGAAACCATGCCAGCCTATCGTTCTCGCACCACCACCCACGGCCGCAACATGGCCGGCGCTCGCGGCCTCTGGCGCGCCACGGGCATGAAGGATTCCGATTTCGGCAAGCCGATCATCGCCGTCGTGAACTCTTTCACCCAGTTCGTGCCGGGCCATGTCCACCTCAAGGATCTGGGCCAATTGGTGGCGCGGGAGATCGAGAAGGCGGGCGGCGTCGCCAAGGAGTTCAACACCATCGCGGTGGATGATGGCATCGCCATGGGCCATGACGGCATGCTCTATTCCCTGCCCTCGCGGGAGCTGATTGCGGATTCCGTCGAGTACATGGTCAACGCCCATTGCGCGGATGCGATGGTGTGCATCTCCAACTGCGACAAGATCACCCCCGGCATGCTGATGGCCGCCATGCGCCTCAACATCCCCGTGGTCTTCGTCTCGGGCGGGCCGATGGAAGCGGGCAAGGTCGTGCTCAACGGCGTGACCAAGAAGCTCGACCTCGTGGACGCCATGGTGGCCGCCGCCGACGACAAGATTGCGGACGAGGACATCAAGGTCATCGAGCGTTCCGCCTGCCCGACCTGCGGCTCATGCTCGGGCATGTTCACGGCCAATTCCATGAACTGCCTCACCGAGGCGTTGGGCCTGTCGCTCCCCGGCAATGGCTCGACGCTCGCCACCCATGCCGACCGCCGCCGCCTCTTCGTGGAAGCCGGCCACCTCATCGTCGATCTCGCCCGCCGCTATTACGAGCAGGACGACGAGACCGTTCTGCCGCGTTCCATCGCCTCCTTCGCGGCCTTCGAGAACGCCATGACCCTCGACATCGCCATGGGCGGCTCGAGCAACACGGTGCTGCATCTCTTGGCCGCGGCACATGAGGCGGGAGTCAACTTCACCATGGCCGATATCGACCGCCTGTCGCGCCGCGTGCCTGTGCTCTGCAAGGTCGCGCCGGCCGTCGCCAACGTGCACATGGAAGACGTGCACCGCGCCGGCGGCATCATGGGCATCCTCGGTGAGCTCGACCGTGCGGGCCTTCTCGACACCTCGGTGCCGACTGTCCATGCCGAGACCATGAAGACGGCGCTCGACCGCTGGGACGTGCGGCGCACCAACTCCCATGCCGTGCATGAGTTCTTCAGCGCGGCCCCCGGCGGCGTGCCGACGCAAGAAGCCTTCAGCCAGGCGAGCCGCTACGACAGCGTCGACATGGACCGCGCCGCCGGCACGATCCGCGACGCGGAGCATGCCTTCTCGAAGGATGGCGGCCTCGCCGTGCTCTCCGGCAATCTCGCGCTCGACGGCTGCATCGTGAAGACCGCCGGTGTGGACGAAAGCATCCTGGTCTTCTCCGGCCCGGCCATCGTCTTCGAGAGCCAGGACGACGCCGTCAGCGGCATCCTCAACGGCAAGGTCAAGGCCGGCGACGTGGTCGTCATCCGCTACGAGGGACCGCGCGGTGGGCCTGGCATGCAGGAGATGCTCTATCCGACCAGCTACCTGAAGTCGAAGGGTCTCGGAAAGGCCTGCGCCCTCATCACCGACGGACGCTTCTCCGGCGGCACCTCGGGTCTCTCCATCGGCCACGTCTCGCCGGAAGCGGCCGAGGGAGGCACCATCGGCCTCGTCCAGGACGGCGACCGGATCGAGATCGACATCCCGAACCGCCGCATCCACCTCGCCGTGGCCGAGGCCGAGTTGGAGTGCCGCCGCGCCGAGCAGCAGGCCAAGGGCTGGCAGCCCGCCGCACCGCGCAAGCGCAAGATCTCGGCAGCCCTCAAGGCATACGCCATGCTGGCGACCAGCGCCGCCAAAGGCGCCGTCCGGCAGATCTGACCTTAAGTTTATTGAAACACAAGCAGGGCCGGGAAGGCATGAGCCTTCCTGGCGCTGTTTTCATTCCAGCCCGGCCTATTCGCACCTCTCTTCAGCAAGAAGAAGCAGCCTATACTTGACTAAGGCAAGTATAGGCTGACGCGTGAATAAGACTCGTCCTTTCGTTATCAAGGGCATGTCGAGCAAAATATTTCTTCTTTGCTTTGCCATTTCCCCTCCAAACGTAGAGTAGCCTGCCCGCCCGTCCTTCCTAATTCGAAACGTTATCCTGTTTCAAACAGGGAGGAAGCGCCATGCATAGCAATCATTTCAAGAACGGTTTTATTGCGGTTCAGCCGGACAGCCCCGGCAGTCGCACGGGTCATCTGCGGATCCTATCGTTTCGGTTCCCATCGACCTTCGCCATCCCGGCTCTCGCGATTGCCGCCACTATCTCTCTTCTCGGCACCGCCCATGCGGATTGCACGTCGAGCGTCTCCGGCGGTCAGACGCGAGTGGTCTGCTCAGGATCGACGACCAATCACTACTGGGCGTGGGAAAACACGCCATCCTCGGTCGACGTCCAAGCGGGCACCACCATGCAGACGAGCGGTGCGGCGATCCGTGTGGAGGGCAACAGCAGCGTCACAATCGCAAACGGCGCCACAATCACCGTGACCGGCGGCAATGCGGATCAAGCCTATAACGCGATCTATGCCGAAGATGACGGAAGCACCCTCACCAATAACGGCTCGGTCTCGACGCGGCAGAACTCCGTCGATGGGCTGGAGGCAACCGGCAGCAGGAACACGCTCGTCAACAACGGAAATGTCTCGACACAGGGGACTTCGTCGGAAGCGCTGATCGCGCGCGGCCACAACAACATTCTCCGCAACAGCGGCACCATCGAAACATCGGGCTCCTCCGCCCGCGGCCTAATCGCGGAAGGCAACAACAACAGCTTCGTGAACACAGGCGCGATCCGTACCACGGGTGCCGGCGGTGAAGGCATCCGCGCCGATGGGGGCGGCACGACGAACCCCGCCTTGAACGCCACAATCACCAACAGCGGCACGATCACCACGAGCGGCTATACCGCTGACGGCATCCGTCTGATCGGGAACGACGGCACGATTACGAATGACGGAACGATCACCGCCTCAGGCCTCGAAGGGCGCGGCATCAAGGTGGAAGGCAACGGGAATCGGGTGGAGAATCGCGGCACCGTGCAAGGCACAGGGAGCGAAGGCGAAGGGCTCTACATCATCAGCAATGCGGGCCAGACCAACAGCGTCATCAACCGGGAAGGCGGCAGCATCATCGGCCGCGACGAGGTGGCGATCCGCGGTCGCTTCGGTTCGGAAGCGATCGAGAATTTCGGACTGATCCAAACCCATATGGCTGGCGGTGCCGCCGTCGATCTTGGAAGCGGCAACGATTCCTTCCTCATCGGAGCAAGCTCGAACATCCAGGGCTTCGTCAATGCCGGGGCCGGCACGGATACGTTCAAGCTCGGGGGCTCGACAAGCGCCACGTTTGACGTTCGCGAGATCGGCACGAGCGCCAAATACCGCTCGTTCGAGCAGTTCGAAAAGGTCGGAACCTCCATCTGGACCACGGAGAACGACAACAACGGCACCATGCCCTGGGCTGTGCGCGAGGGCATGCTCCTGGTAACCGGAAGCATGGGCGGCTCGGACATGACGGTGTATCGCGGCGCCACTCTCGGCGGCACAGGCACCGTCGGCAGCATCGATGCGCTCTCGGGCAGCATTCTCTCTCCCGGCATCGACGGAGCCTCGAACCGCGCAGGTGTCGGAGACATACGGACCCTCAACGTCAGGGGCGATGTGAACATCGCCGCCGGCACCACGTATCGGGTCGATCTCAACAACAGGTTCGAGAGCGACCGGATCGTCGCCGGGGGGCAAGCGACCATTCGTGGCGGTACGGTCGAGGTCCACCCAGAGCAGGCCACCTATGCGCCAGGCCGCTGGACCATCCTGACCGCTCAGCGGGGCGTGACCGGCCAGTTCAGTGATGTGGACGATCTGATCTTCTTCCAGCCGATCCTGACCAAGGACAGCAACAACGTCTATCTCGAATTGCTGCCTATCTTTCCGGGAACAGATCCGGATCAGGATCCGATAGATCCTGGAACGGATCCGAGGCCGAGACCTGTGCCTCCCCTGCAACCCGAGACCACGCCACCGGTCACGATCCTGCATCACGAGAATCTGTTCCGGGCCGCGATCCTCTGCCGTCTGCGCTGCTCGTCCTCCGATGCCATGGGCGCCATGCCCTCCTTCGTGGCAATCGATTCAGTGCCTGTGTCATCCGCGGCGGATCATCCGGCACGTCGCACAGCGGCGGCCCCCGTCGAGGCGGCTCCCTCCACTCAAGGAACCGGTTGGGGGATCTGGGGCAAGGTCCTCGGCTCCATCGGGCGCACCGATGCCACGCCGACCTCAGCGGCCATGGAGCGGAACACGGGCGGCATCGTGGTCGGCGTCGATGGCGGCCTCGGCACGCCCTATCGCCTCGGCATCGCGGCCGGCTATCTGGCGACCTCCTTCGACATCGATGCGGTGGCCGCATCCGGCGACATCGACAGCTTCCACATCGGCGCCTATGGCTCGGCCGCCTTCGGAGCCTGGAATCTTCGCGGTGGCGTGGCCTATGGCCATCACGAGATCGACCTCTCCCGCGGCTTCGTCTCCGGACGCTTCCGCGGCGGCGATACGAACACGTCGGCCGATTCACTCCAGGTCTTCGGAGAAATCGGCTACACGTTCCTGCTCTCGGAGCGTGTCACCCTGGAGCCTTTCGTCGGGCTGGCTCATGTGCATGTGAGCGGCCACGACGTAGTGGAGAACGCCTCGCCGTTCCAGGCGACCGGCGAGGTCGCCTCGTTCGACACCACCTACTCCACCCTCGGCGCCCGCCTCGTCGCATCGATGCCGACCGAGGCCGGTCTCATCACCTTCAAGGGCATGCTCGGCTGGCGCCATGCCTTCGGGGACGTGGCGCCCGAGGCGCGCTTCACGGTCAACGGCTTCCCAGCCCCATTCCTCGTGGTTGGTGCCCCCATCGACCGCGACAGCCTCGTGGTGGAAGCAGGCGTGAACTGGCAGGTCAGCGAAAAGGTGACCATCGGCCTCATGTATGACGGGGCCATCGGGCAACGGGACCAGGAACACACCCTGCGCGGCAGCCTGAGCATTCGGTTCTGAATGGATCGGATGGAAAACCGGGTCCATTTTTCGCACGATGTGCCAGCGCCGCAGCGGCAGGCAAAAAATCTGCCGCTGCCAAAGGTCCCAGCCGGGCTGTCAAGCCTTGACGAAACACTGTCTCCTGGAGTCCAGTCGGGGAAAGCCCAAATCAGCCACAGGATCCTTGATGCCCCGCTTCGCCTTGACCGTCAGCTTCCTTCTCCTTGCCAGCCCGGGTTTCGCTCAAGGAACCCCGGAGGGTAAGGCTCTCCAGCTGACCGTCCGGCCGTCCGGCTACGAGGCACAGGCCAACGAAGCCACGGAGCGGCAGCAGAAGCTGCTCAAGCGGCTTGAGCAGAGCAATCACATGATGCGGTCGATCTGCATCAATTGCGGCGACGGGTGGAAGCACCAGATCTACGCCCCCTTCAATCCCCTCGCGTCGCTGGGGCGCTCCGGCCAGCCCTCGGAAGAAGCCGGTAACTAAGCCGACAAACAGACTTTTGGCCGCGCCTGCCGCATATTGAGAAGCTTTTCCGCCCCCTCTATATTCAGAGGGGTGAGGACGACCTCGCGCCTTCATGACAACCGGTAGGGACGGCCCTGCCAATGACGGAGGTCCTGTCATGGCATGGACTTGGCTCGGTCTTGCCGGCTTGTTCGAGATCGGCTGGGCAATAGGCCTGAAATACACCGACGGTTTCACCCGCCCCATTCCTTCGCTTCTGACCGCCGTGAGCATGATCGTCAGCGTCGTGCTGCTTGGCCTGGCTCTGAAAACCTTGCCCGTGGGAACGGGATATGCGGTCTGGACCGGGATCGGCACGGTCGGTACGGCTCTCTTGGGAATTTATCTCTTCAGCGAACCGGCAACCGCGATGCGCCTCACCTGCATCGGGTTGATCGTATCCGGAATCCTTGGCCTGAAGTTAGCCTCAGGCTAGCCCCGGCAGTTATGGTTGGGGGGTCATGACTGCATTCGCTCACATCAGGCCGAAATCCGCGGCCCGAGGGCTCAAGGCCTTCGTCGTCGTGGTCTGCCTCGTCATCCTCGGCCTGGGGGGCTGGCGTGACTGGAGCGAGCGGAAGCAGGAAATCGCCAGGATCAACGCCGAAACGCTGAACCTGGCGAAATCGCTCGTCCAGCATGCGGAAGATACCTTCGAGGTGGCGGACGCTCTTCTGGTGGATGTGGTGGACAGGGTCGAGATGGGCGGCATTGTCCCCGACGCTGCGAGACGACTCGACGCCTTCCTCGTCGAGCGGGTGCAATCCCTGCAGCGCATAAAGTCCATCTCGGTCTATGAAGAGGATGGATTTCTCCTGACGAGTTCCCTGCCCGGCCACCGAGGCAAGGTGAACGCCAAGGACCTGGCTTTCTTCCAACACCATAGAACATCCCCCAGCGGCGACTGGTTTTTCGGCCCCCTGATCCGAGATCCGCTGGGCGGCGATTGGGTTCTCACCCTCTCCCGCCGCATCGACAAGCCGGACGGAAGTTTCGGCGGTGTCGCTCAGGCCAGCATCCCGCCTCGCTATTTCGCCAATTTCTTTGGCCGCTTCGATGTTGGAACCCAGGGCAGCATCACGCTCATTCACAAGAATGGGACACTCCTGTCACGCTACCCTTACATCGAGCGCGCTATCGGGGCCGATATCTCGAATGAACCAAGCTACCAGAGCGGAAGAGGCTCGGGTTCCTACGAATACCTCTCCCCCGTCGACCAGGTTGCACGTATGGGCGGCTACCATCGCAATCACATATTTCCCATCGGTGTTCTTGCATCCGTAGGCCGAGACGAAACACTGGCGGATTGGAATAGGGAATTTGTCTTCCGCACAGTGGTCATGAGCCTGCTCGTCGCCACGATCGCCGCTCTGGGCTGGATCCTGTCGGCGGAGTTGCGCCGTCGTGAGGAAGCGGAGGCCGAACTCTCGGTGCTCGCCGTCACCGATGGCCTGACGGGTCTCGCCAACCGGCGCCTGTTCGACAAGCAGCTCGAGACGGAATGGCTCCGGGCTTCTCGGGAGAAATCACCGGTTTCCCTGCTCCTCGTCGACGTGGATCAGTTCAAGGCTTACAACGACATCTATGGGCATCAGGCCGGCGACGAATGCCTGCGTACCATCGCCAAGACGATTGCGAGCGCGGCCCGCAGACCGGGCGATCTGGTGGCGCGCTATGGCGGCGAGGAGCTTGTAATTCTTCTGCCGGATCTCGACGAGGTCGGCGCGGCGGCCGTAGCCGAGAACATCCGCGCGAAAGTTGAAGCGCTCTGCGTGCAGCACGAAGCCAACATTCCCTCGCGCACCCTGACCGTCAGCATCGGCAGCGCAACCTGCGTTCCCAGCTTGGACCGATCCCGCAACGGCCCGGAGAGCCTGATCACGCTCGCCGATGCAGCCCTTTATCGGGCGAAACAGGGCGGCCGCAACCGGGTTGCGGCCGCGAAAGCTGCCTGAGCCGGAACAGATCCCGCCCAGGCGGCCGGGATTCAGAACGCGTACTCCTCGAAAGCGGGCATCACCGAGCCGTTCCATCGCCCGTGATAGAGTTCCAGCAAACGCTCTGCAGGTGTCCGGCCTGAGGCGACGATCTCCTCCGCATAGGCGAGATGCACCGTCTCATCGCGGCCTGTCTCGTCGCGATACGCACGGCGCGCGAGACCGGCCCGCGAGAGGGCCAGCACATCGCGAGCGATATCCTGCACGGAACGGCCTGCGATGCCGGCCTTGAGCGCCTGCTTCGGCACGTCGGCGCGCAGCTGCTCGCGCTGTTCGGCGCTCCAGTTCTTGACGAGCTCCCAGGCTCCATCGAGCGCTGTCTCGTCATAGAGCAATCCGGTCCAGAACGCGGAGAGGGCGACGATGTGTTCGAGATTGCCCACATCCGCGCCGCGCATTTCGAGATAGCGCTTCAGGCGCACTTCCGGAAAGACGGTGGAAACGTGGTTCGCCCAATCCGAGCGCGTGGCGCGCTCACCCGGCAATCGAGGATGCCTGCCGGCAAAGAGGTCGCGGAAGGAGGAGCCTGCCACGTCATGATAGGTCGCGTCGCGCTTGACGAAATACATCGGTACGTCGAGCACCCAGTCCACATAACGCTCGTAGCCGAAACCATCCTCGAAGGCGAAAGCCATCATGCCCGTGCGGTCGCGATCCGTGTCGCGCCAGATCTCCGAGCGCATGGAGAGATAGCCGTTGGGCCTGCCTTCGGTGAAGGGCGAGTTGGCGAAGATCGCAGTGGCGACCGGCTGCAACGCGAGAGACACGCGCAGTTTCTTCACCATGTCGGCCTCGGACCCGTAATCCATGTTCACCTGCACGGTCGACGTGCGGTACATCATGTCGAGACCGAGCGAGCCGACCTTCGGCATGTAGTTCGTCATGATGCGATACCGCGCCTTCGGCATCACGGGCGTCTCGGCCCGCGTCCAGAGCGGGCTCATGCCGAGCGTGAGGAAGCCGAGCCCGAGCTTTTCGCCAACCGCCTTTGCATCAGCGAGGTGCTGCGCCGTCTCGCGAGCGGTCTCGTGCAGCGTCTTGAGCGGTGCGCCCGAGAGCTCGAACTGTCCGCCTGGTTCGAGCGAAATCGCCGCGCCACCGGTCTCGTCGGCAAGACCGATGGGATGGTCGCCCTCCATGATCGGCGCCCAGCCGGTGCGCTCCTGTAATCCCTCCAGGAGCGCACGAATGCCCCTGCCCCCGTCGTAGGGAACGGGCGAGGCATCAGCCTTGTAGAACGGAATCTTCTCGTGTTCGGTGCCGAGCCGCCAAGTCTCGCGCGGCTTCTCGCCGGAGGCGATCCAATCCACGAGCTCCGACCGTGCACCGATGGGGGTCGTATCGGATACGTCCCGCGCCATGCATCACCTCATCAAAAAGCGCGTTCAAGGCGCGCTGACTCAGGGTCGGGACTCAATAAGGGGCTTAAGGCCAAGGCGCAATGAGGACGAAGCTACAAAACGGTGGGGCGTTGCCACCTTCCTTCAGTGCCGGATCGCCGTTTCTCCCATCGTCTCCGCACTGAGCCAGTCGACCACGCCGGCCAGGGCATCCCGGTTCGGCAGGCCGCGGCCGACCGCTTCAGTATAGAGCGTCAGCTGCTGATCGGCACTGGTGCCGCGGGCCACGATCCAACGGGCCAGATCCAGCTCCCGCTGGCAGCCGAGGACCTTGGCGTCGTCTGCGACGAGATCCAGGGTCTCGGCGAGGAGTTCCCGCACCGGCTTGGCGGTGCGCGTCTTCTCGTCGACGAAGCTGCCATGGATGCCGTAACGCTGCGCTCGCCAGCCATTCTCATCGTTGATGGCACGCGATGCGCCGGTCTGCCCGGCATTGAGCGTGGTGTCCAGGCTGAGGCGGCGGACGAGGCAGCGATAAAGGGCTGCGATTGCGATGGTGTCGTCGAGCCGGGTGCAGCTATCGGCCACGCGCAGCTCAAGGGTCGGATGCTTCAGCGATGGCCTGATCACCCACCAGACATAGCTCGAATTCTCGATGGCGCGGGCGGCCACGAGGGTGTCGATGTAGCGCTGATAATCCTGCGCGCTCTCAAACAGATCGGGGAAGCCGGTACGCGGCAGCTCGCGATAAGCCGCAAGGCGATAACCGAGAAGACCCGTGCGCTGCGCCTGCCAGAAGGGTGAGGAGGTCGAGAGTGCGAGCAGCAGCGGCAGATAGGGCTGGATCCGGTTCATGATGTCGACACGCATGTCGAGATCCGGCACCTCCACATGGACATGCATGCCGCACAGCACATTGCGGCTGCCCAGCATCTGCAGATCGTGCATGACCTTGCCGTAGCGCGGCTGCGCCGTGGGACGCACGCGCGACCAAACGGCGAGCGGATGGGTGCCCGAGGCCATGATCGACAGGTCGTAGTCGCGCGCGACGGCTCCCACCGAAGAGCGCAGCTCGGCGAGCTGCGCACGGGCGTCGGAGAATTCAACTGCCGGCTTGCTCGCGATCTCGATCTGCGGCTCGAGCATTTCGGGCTGGATATCGCCTGAAACCTTGTCCCGGCAGGCGGCAAAGAATTCCTTGATTTTCCCCTTGGCGATATCCCGTTTCAGCGCATCGTTGACGAAGTACTCTTCCTCGATGCCGAACTTGAAGTCCCAGCTCATTTCCCTGTCCTTTTCTTATTCAGAAATGACCCTTCGCACATGCGGACCGGCCTGCAGCGACCGGGCCCAAACTCCGGCTCAATGGGGCCAGAATGGGGCGAATCGACGCGAAACTGCTAAGCTTTTGAAGCTAATGGTGGATCGGCTTAAGTCGCTGTCGGGCGCTGAGGTCAGTTCCAATCGCCGAGCACGGACTGAACGACCGCCAGCGCGGCCACAGCGGCTGTGTCAGCTCGCAGGATTCGCGGACCCAACGATACGCAAACACATCCTTCGCGGGCAGCGACAAGCGCTCTCTCCTGATCGGTGAACCCCCCTTCGGGGCCCACGATAACGGCCAGACCAGCTTGTTTGTTCCCAAGCTCGGCCAGAGCCTTCACCGGGTTAGAAACGGGCGCATTCTCGTCGCAGAAAACGACCAAGCGATCTTTCTCCAAGCCCTTGAGAAAACGCTCCAAATTCTCTTCTTCGCGCACCTCCGGGATCGACAGGATCCCGCATTGCTCGGCGGCCTCTATGGCGTTGCTGCGCATGCGCTCGAGGTTGACCCGGGAGGCCTGGGTCCGGCGCGTCAGGATGGGCTGGAGAACGCCCGCCCCCATCTCCACTGCCTTCTGAACCATATAGTCGAGGCGGGCATGCTTGAGCGGCGCAAAAGCATAGACGATGTCGGGCGCGGCTGTCTGCTCGCGGGTCCGCTCCACGCAGACGAGATCGGCGGCCTTGCGCCCTTCGACCGAGATCTCGGCCCGCCACTCGCCGTCCCGCCCGTTGAAGATCAGCACGGACTCCCCTGCCTTCAGGCGCAGGACATTCAGCAGGTAATTGGCCTGTCCTCGGTCGAGGACGATCCTGGTTCCAGCCTGGAGGGGCGCATCGACGAAGAGGCGGGGAGCGTTGAAGTCGTATTCGGCCATGGCAACCTTCTGAATGGCCTCCCCTGTAACAAGTTCCTCCGCTCCGAGGGAGAGGGTCGGCCATCTTGGTCACGTGAAATTCAGGTGCGATAAGGCACAGCTTATGCTTAAGGCGACTATTCGCCTCTTGGCCTCAAGGCTCTGAACCTGTTAACAGAACGCAGGCGCGCGAGACGTCGCGTGCTTTATGAGGGAATTTGGGCATGACGCATATCCGTTCGCACATCCTGGCTGCGTTTGCCATCGCGGGCATTTTCGTGACGGCTCCTGCCTTTGCGCAGTCGAGCGCCTGCCAGGAAGGACAGAAGATTCTGCAGGAGCGGCAAGGCCTGATCCAGCAGGTCAACAAGCTCACCAATGGCGGCAAGAACAAGCAGATCGACCCACGTGCGGCCTGCGCCATCTTCACCAAGCTCGTGACGAACGGCTCGGCCGGTCAGAAGTGGATGACCGACAACAAGGATTGGTGCCAGGTTCCCGATCAGCTGGTCGAGAGCTTTGCTGAAGACCACAAGCGTTCCCAGCAGTTCAAGGGCCAGGCCTGCGGCGCGGCCGCGAAGATGGCCGAAATGGAGAAGCGCGCTAAGCAGCAGGCTCAGCAGGGCGGCCCAGCCGGCAAGATGGGCGGAGGTTTGACCGGCACCCTGAGCGTTCCGAAGGGCGCCCTCTAAGCCAGGCCATTTGAGCGATGGAGCGTCCTGCAGCGCCGTCTCTGCCCGATGCCGTCAAGGGCCATTGGGCTGAGCGATGGGCGCCGGCCGGTCTCAATCCTTACCTGCGCCTCGCCCGTATTGAGCGACCCATCGGCTGGTGGCTGCTCCTGCTGCCCTGTTGGTGGTCGGCGGCGCTCGCCGCCATTGCAGCGGGACAGCCCTGGCCGAACCCTGTTCATTGCCTTCTCTTCCTGGTCGGCGCCGTGGCCATGCGCGGGGCCGGATGCACCTATAACGACATCGTCGATCGGGACCTCGACACCCGCGTCGAGCGCACCCGGCAGCGCCCCCTGCCCTCAGGCCAGGTCACGCTGAAAGGAGCTCTGGCCTTTCTCACGCTCCAGGGTGTGGTCGGTCTTCTGGTCCTGCTCCAGTTCAACGCCTTCGCGATCGCAACTGGCTTCGCCTCGCTGGGCGTCGTTGCGCTCTATCCCTTCATGAAGCGCTTCTTCTGGATGCCGCAGATCGTGCTCGGCCTCGCCTTCGCCTGGGGGGCCCTGATGGGCTGGGCAGCCGCCTTCGGGTCTTTGAGCTGGGCCGCCATCCTTCTCTATCTCGGCAGCATCGCCTGGGTGGTGGGCTACGACACGATCTATGCCCTGCAGGATATCGAGGATGACGAGATCGCCGGGATCAAATCCTCGGCCCGTTTCTTCGGCGAGAACGTGAGGGTCGGAGTCGGCATCTGCTACGCCCTTACCATCGTCTTCATTACGGCATCTCTGGTTCTGGCAGGGGCAGACTTGCCATCCTTTGTGGGCTTGGGCCTCTTTGCCCTTCACCTGGGCTGGCAGGTGGCACGCATCGACCGGGCAGACGGCGCCGGAGCGCTGCGTCTTTTCCGCTCGAATCGGGATGCGGGCCTGATCCTGTTTGCGGCCATGGCGCTCGATTGCTTCATCTAGAAAGGCCGGCCTTTCATAAAACGAGGTTTAGGCCTGAGGGATATGGTATCTCCTCCCAATGGCCCCCATCTCACATTCAATGCTGTCACCTTCATCCGCCCCAGTCGCCGCCCTCGCCCCTGCCGTGCGTGATGCCGCTCGCCGAGCAGGAGAATTGGCCCTGCCCTATTTCCGCGCCGGAGCGCAGACGGCAGCCAAGCTCTGGTACAAAGGGCATAGCTCCCCTGTGACGGAGGCGGATATCGCCCTCGACATCTTCCTGAAAAGCCATCTCTCCGCCTTGTTTCCGCAAGCCGGCTGGCTCTCCGAGGAGACGGCGGACGATCCATCACGGCTTGAACAGAGCTATGTCTGGATCGTCGACCCCATCGACGGCACCCGAGCCTTTGCCTCGGGCCATCCGGACTGGGCGATTTCCATTGCACTGGTGAAGGGCGGAAGGCCTGTTCTCGGCATCCTTCATGCCCCGATCCACGAGCGACTTTATGAAGCAAGAATCGGTGAAGGCGCCTGGTGCAACGGCGAAAGACTGCAGGTATCCGAGGCCGAAGATGTCCCTCACGCCCGGGTTGCGGGTCCCAAGCCTCTCATCGACCGGCTCGAGCGCCACATGGGTCCGGTCGAGCGCCTGCCCAAGGTGCCATCCCTGGCGCTCAGACTAGCGCGAGTGGCGGAAGGCTCCATCGATATCGGCCTCGTCTCTGCCCATTCCCAGGATTGGGACATCGCCGCTGCCGACCTCATTCTGCACGAGGCGGGCGGCCGCCTGACCGGGCTCGACGGTTCGACCCCGGCTTACAACAAACCACAACCGTCCCATGATGAGATGATTGCCGTTGCGTCACGGTTGCATCCTCGTGCTATTGGAGCCATGAGAGCCTGAACACAGTTGGCTCGCATCAGCACCGACCTTTCCAACCCTCTTCAGAAGAGCCCTATCATCATGACCGATACGCCTGGCAAGCAACTCCTTCATCTGGTTTTCGGCGGCGAGCTTAGCAGCCTCGAATCCGTCGATTTCAAGGATCTTTCCAAGCTCGATATCGTCGGAATCTTCCCGAACTATGCCAGCGCCCATGCGGCCTGGAAGGGCAAGGCTCAGGCCACCGTGGACAATGCGCAGATGCGCTATTTCATCGTCCACCTTCACCGCCTGCTGGATCCGCAGAACGGCTGATTCTTTAAGTCACGATGGGTCTCATCAAGCGCATCACCCGATCGCGAGCGGTCCAGGAAACCCTGGGCTTTCTTGTCGCGGGCTATCTCAAATTCGTGCAGCGCACGAACCGGTTCATCGTGGAACCGGCGGATGCCTATGAGCGGATCGAGATGCCGGTGATTGCCGCCATGTGGCACGGGCAGCATTTCATGATCCATTTCGCCAAGAGACCGCAGGATCGGGCCGCAAGCCTTGTCTCGCGCTCGGGCGACGGAGAGTTCAATGCCATCGCGCTACGCCATCTGGGGGTGCGGGCCATTCGCGGCTCCGGTGCGCGCGGCCGCGACATCCGCAAGAAGGGCGGCGCCCAGGCCATGCGGGCCATGCTGCGGGCCTTGAGCGATGGCGAGATGGTGGTGATGACCGCCGACATCCCGAAGATTTCGCGGATCTGCGGCCAGGGCATCGTCACCCTGGCTCAGCTGTCCGGCCGGCCCATCGTGCCCGTTGCCGTGGTCACGAACCGCCGAATCGACTTCGACAGCTGGGACAAGGCCAGCATCGGGCTGCCTTTCGGCCGTGGGGCGATGGTCCTCGGCGTGCCGATCCATGTGCCTCGCGAAGCGGACGACTCGATCCTGGAATCCTTGAGGAAGACCGTCGAGCGGGAACTCGACCGGGTGCACGAGCGGGCCTATGCTCTGGTCGGATCGAGGGATCCCGGCGCCAAGCCCAGTCCCGTGCTCATGGGAGGCTCCCGGGCATGAGCTTCCCAATCATCTTCAAGACTTATCGCACGGTTGTGTCCGTGCTGGAGCCGGCCGTGCTCGGCCTTCTCTACTGGCGCCAGCACAAGGGGCGCGAGGACAAAACCCGTCTCGGCGAGCGGCAGGGCTATCCGAGCCGGCAGCGGCCCAAGGGCCACCTGATCTGGGTCCATGGCGCCAGCATCGGCGAGACCCTGTCCCTGCTGCCGGTGGTGGAGCGCATGACTCAGCGCGGCCTCGCGGTCCTGGTGACGTCGGGCACGAAGACGTCCGCCTCTCTGATCGCCCGCCGGCTGCCTCCCGGCGCAGTCCATCAGTTTGTCCCACTCGATGTGCCACGTTATATAAAGCGCTTCCTTGAGCACTGGCAGCCTGATTTGGCCCTCATCGCGGAATCGGAGATCTGGCCGAACACCATCATGGCATTGGCCGAACGCGACATCCCGCTGGTCATGGTCAATGGCCGCATGTCAGATCGCTCGTATCAGCGCTGGCAGAAGATGCCGGGGATCATCAGGGGCCTTCTCGAACGTTTCGCCCTCTGCCTCGCGCAAACCTCGGAGGATGCCGAGCGGCTGGCGCGGCTTGGTGCCCCTCGGGTGATTGTGACAGGCAACATCAAGTTCGACGCGGCTCCCCCACCGGCCGATCCACGGGTGGTGGCGCATCTCTCGGGACTGATCGCGGGGCGCCCGGTCTGGCTTGCCGCCAGCACCCATCCCGGCGAGGAGAGCGCGATCATCGCCGTGCATCGCGCCCTGATAAAGCGTTACCCTCATCTGCTCACCATCATAGCCCCCCGGCATCCGCACCGCGGGCCGGAGGTCGCTGCCCTTGCCGGGCAGGCCGGCCTGCGTGCCAGCCGCCGCTCCGAGGGCATCCATCCGGACCGGGCGACTGACATCTATGTGGTCGACACCGTGGGCGAGATGGGCCTGTTCTACCGCCTTTCCCCCATCGTCCTGATGGGCGGCACGCTCGTCGCGATCGGAGGTCATAACCCCATCGAGCCGGCCAAGCTCGGAGCCGCCATCCTGCATGGACCGCACGTCCATACCGCGACCGAGATCTACGATGCTCTCGACCGGTCGCGCGGTGCCGTGATGGTGAAGGACAGCGCTACCCTGGCGCGCGCGGTCAATGAATTGCTGAACAACGCAGCTCTCACCCGCGACATGGCCCGCAAGGCGGGAGAGGCGGTGCAGGCGCTGGGAGGCGCCGTAGACCGCACCATGCAATCGGTCGAGCCCTTCATCGTGCAGGCGAAACTGGGAGCGCGCCGCTGATGCGCGCGCCGCGCTTCTGGTGGGAGCCTTCGCCGTCGCTGCAGGCGAGCCTGCTGCGTCCGGCCGGCATCCTCTACACCTCCATCGCCGCGCAACGGATGCGGCGGCAGGGCGAGAAGGCAGACCTTCCCATCATCTGCATCGGCAATTTCACCGTGGGCGGCGCCGGCAAGACGCCGACCGCTCTGGCCGTCGCCAAAATGCTCGAGGCGGCGGGTGAGAGCCCGGCCTTCCTGTCGCGAGGCTATGGCGGCCGCCTGCGCGGCCCGGTGCAGGTGCGGTCGAAGCACACGGCCTTCGATGTGGGCGACGAGCCCATCCTCCTCTCGAAAACGGCTCGGACCATCGTCTCCCGCGACCGTCCGGCCGGAGCGCGACTGGCCTACGAGATGGGATCCACCATCGTCATCATGGATGACGGCCTTCAGAATCCTTCGTTGATCAAGGATTGCGCCATTGCTGTCGTGGATGGGATAACCGGGATCGGCAATAGGCTGTCCTTGCCGGCAGGTCCCTTGCGAGCCCCCATGGAGGCACAATGGCCGACCGTCGATGCGGTGATCGTCATCGGTAACGGCGAACCGGGACGGCAGATGGCCGAGGAAGCAGCACGGCACGGCAAGCGTGTGTTCGAGGCCAGGCTGGAACCGCCCGTGGAGGCCGCGAAAGCCCTCGATGGCAAGAAGGTCCTGGCCTTCGCCGGCATCGGACGGCCGGAAAAATTCTTCGACAGCCTGCGCGCCTGTGGCGCCGTCATCGAAGCGA
Organism: Microvirga sp. VF16; assembly: GCF_016864375.1. Classification (GTDB taxonomy): domain Bacteria; phylum Pseudomonadota; class Alphaproteobacteria; order Rhizobiales; family Beijerinckiaceae; genus Microvirga. The sequence goes on from NZ_CP069354.1 coordinate 4,379,303, forward strand.
CACACGCTTTCCCCGACCACCATCGCTACAAGACCGCCGAGCTCACGACCTTGCGACAGGAAGCCGAGACACACGGGCTTCTGGCTGTGACGACGGAAAAGGATCTTGCACGGGTCGCAGCGGTGGAGGATGCGCAGCCCTGGCCGGACCTGACGGTGTTGCCCGTGCGACTTCGGATCGAGAACGAGGCGGGCTTACGCAACCTGCTCCTGCGCCGCATCAACGAAAGGCGACTGCGCGTCGCCTGAACAAGGACCTTACTTTCCGGGTACGCTCTGTCCCGTAATGCGCATCATCACCGCCTCGGGCGAGGCATAGGCCTCCTGCCTTTCGACGCTCCAGTATTTCAACTCGTCAAGCGGAATCTCGACGCCGGTGACGGCGCAGCGCACATAAGCCCCGGGCTTCACGACCCGGAGATTGCTGTCGAGATATTGCACGACGGCTTCGCCGCCGCTGCGATCGATCTTGTTCAACATAGATGACATCAATGAATGCGTTGCCCTGCCCTTCACATAAGCCGGCTAGATGAGGATTTCCAATCCTCAATCAAAACAAGGCACCCTGCTCTTCCGCCGCCACAAGCTTCGGCTTGGCCACCCTGGGCCGCGTCCCGATCCGTCCACCGGTCGCATCCGCCTTGCCATCGGCGAACTCGAGCACGAGGGCTTGGCCATCGAGCACCGCCTCGGCCGAGTTGAGCGGTTGCCCATCCGCATCGCGGACGAGAGCGAAGCCACGCTTGAGGACGGATTTGTAGTTCAGGCTGTCGAAGAGCTTGGCTACCGCATCCAGCCTGTCGGCCTTGCGGGCGAGCTGACCCTGCAGCGCCGGCACAAGACGCTCGGCCACGCGCTTCGTGAGTTCATGTCCTTGAGCAATGCGCGTCCGCTCGGCACGCAGCAGCGTCTCGCGTGACACCACCAGCCGGCGACCGATCTGCTTCAGGCTCTCCTCGCGCAGCAGGACAGAACGGCAGACCGCATTGTAGGGCCGCGGCCCCACCGCATCGAGCCTTGCGCGCATGCGGGCGACATTCGCCACCGGCGACACGTGGGCGAGTTGGCGCGCCACCTTGAGCAACCGCTCCTCATGGCCACGGGCATTGCGGGCGAGCGCCGGATAAAGCTTGGTGGCGGCAAGATCGAGGCGCTGTCGCTTAGGCGAGAACAAGGCCTCCGGGCTCGGCAGGGCGCGGGCCGTGGCGCGCAGGTCAGACCGGCGGCGCTCCACGAGGCGAAGGGTGGCTTCCATATGGCGGCGAGAGAGATCGTTGACGGCCGCCATGAGCTCGACTCGCACCGGCACCACCATCTCGGCGGCGCCCGTGGGCGTGGGGGCCCGCCGGTCGGAAGCATAATCGATGAGCGTCGTGTCGGTCTCATGCCCGACCGCCGAGACGAGCGGGATCACGCTCTCGGCGGCAGCCCGCACCACGATCTCCTCGTTGAAGCCCCACAGATCCTCGATGGAGCCGCCACCGCGGGCGACGATGAGCACATCCGGACGCGGGATCCTCCCGCTGGGCTCCAGCGCATTGAAGCCCCGGATGGCGGCAGCGACCTCCGCCGCACAGGTCTCGCCCTGCACGCGCACGGGCCACACCAGCACCCGGCGCGGGAAACGATCCTCCAGCCGGTGGAGAATGTCGCGGATCACGGCTCCGGTCGGCGAGGTGACGACGCCGATGACCTGGGGCAGGAAGGGCAGAGGCCGCTTGCGCTCCTGGGCGAACAGCCCCTCCGCATTGAGCTTGCGGCGGCGCTCCTCGAGCAGCGCCATGAGCGCCCCGATGCCGGCAGGCTCGAGCGTATCGATGACGATCTGGTATTTGGACGAGCCCGGGAAGGTGGTGATGCGCCCGGTGGCGATGACCTCCATCCCCTCCTCGGGGCGGATCTTGAGCTTGGCGAAGGCCCCTTTCCAGATCACCGCATCGATGCGGGCATTCTGGTCCTTCAGGGAAAAATAGGCGTGCCCCGACGAATGAGGCCCGCGATAGCCCGACACCTCGCCGCGCAGGCGCACATGACCGAACGCATCCTCCAGGGTACGCTTGAGAGCGCCCGCGAGATCGGACACCGACCATTCGGGAGCATTCGAGGGGGCTTTTTCTGCGAACATGAGGTGAACCTAATCCGCTCAGCCACAGCCTGCCAAGGGCGGCGGCGCAACAGGCGGCAAGTTCGGCAAGCTATCCCCTGTGCATTTCGCCGCGGCTCCCGGGGAACGCGTTCCGCTCAATTTTCCGGTAGGCGCAAAAGCTCATAGCCGCTAAGAGCCCAGGCAGCACAGGGAGGCTTTGCCATGAACATTCTTCTCATCGGATCCGGCGGACGGGAACATGCTCTGGCGCGCAGCCTCTCGGCGAGTGCCCTGTGCGATCAGCTTCTCATCGCTCCCGGTAATCCGGGCACGGCGCAGCACGGCACCAATGTGGCGCTCGATGTTGCTGATCATCGGGCGGTGATCGATCTGTGCCGGGTGATGAAGGTCGATTTCGTCGTGGTCGGGCCGGAGGCACCGCTGGTCGCAGGCCTCGTGGACGATCTCACGGCTGCGGGGATCAAGGCCTTTGGGCCGAGCAAGGCAGCCGCCCAGCTCGAAGGCTCCAAAGCCTTCACCAAGGATCTCTGCGCCGAGTTCAGCATTCCGACCGCCGCCTACCGCCGCTTCACCGACGCGGAAGCGGCCAAAACCTACGTGCGCAATTACGGCGTGCCGATCGTCGTCAAGGCGGATGGTCTTGCCGCCGGCAAGGGCGTGGTGGTCGCCACCTCCTTCGAGGAAGCGGAGGCTGCCATCGACATGATGATCGGCGGCGGTCTCGGCACGGCCGGGGCCGAGGTGGTGATCGAGGCCTTTCTTGAGGGCGAAGAGGCGAGCTTCTTTGCCCTCTGCGACGGTACGCATGCGATCCCCTTCGGCACGGCGCAGGACCACAAGCGCGTGTTCGACGGCGACAAGGGCCCGAACACAGGCGGCATGGGCGCCTATTCCCCCGCCGCCGTGATGACGCCCGACCTCCAGGCCCGCGCCATGCGGGAGATCATCGAGCCGACGCTCGCCGGCATGAGGGCGCGCAACACGCCTTATACGGGCATCCTCTATGCAGGACTGATGCTCACCAAGGACGGGCCGCAGCTCATCGAATACAATGCCCGCCTCGGCGATCCGGAAACGCAAGTTCTTCTGCCGCGTCTGAAATCCGACCTCGTGACGGCGCTGCTTGCCGCCTGCGACGGTGTTCTGAACAGCATCTCCTTGCAATGGTCGGAACAGGCGGCCCTCACCGTCGTCATGGCCGCGAAGGGTTATCCGGGATCAGTCGAGAAGGGATCCGAGATCAAAGGCATCGACAGGGCCGAAGCGCTGGACGATGTCATCGTCTTCCACGCCGGCACGAAACAGGACGGCGACAGGATCGTTGCCAATGGCGGACGCGTGCTCAATGTCACGGCCTTGGGACGCACGATCTCCGAGGCGCAAAGGAAGGCCTATGAGGCTGTTGCCAGGATCGACTGGCCGGAGGGCTTCTGCCGGAAGGATATCGGCTGGCGTGCGGTGGAGCGCGAGCGGAGTTGAGCATCGCATACTTCCATCGAGTGATGACGTAACGGAAGAAATTTCTCGTTTGAGTTGCACCGCATTTTCCTAAAGGGCCTGATCCACTTTGGGAAGAAATGCTCTACCTTCTTGAGGTGTCCTTTCTACAACCAGCGAGCGGCCGTCCATGAGCGACGATCTCTTTCCCGATTTCGAAAGCCACTGGATCGACACCGAGGTCGGACGCATCTTTGCCCGTTCGAAAGGCGATGGACCGCCATTGGTCCTGCTGCATGGTTTTCCGCAAACCCACGCCATGTGGCACCACCTTGCACCGACGCTCGCAGAAACCCACAAGGTCGTGTGCATGGATCTGCGCGGCTATGGCTGGTCCACGGCGCTCGAGGGCGATCCAAAGCACGAGACTTATTCCAAACGCGCCATGGGCCGTGACGTGATCCAGGTCATGGAAGCGCTCGGCCATGTGCAATTTGCCGTCGCCGGACATGATCGCGGCGCGCGGGTCGGTTACCGGCTCGCCCTCGACCATCCCGGTCGGGTGGAGCGCCTCGCCCTTCTCGACATCCTGCCGACCTACCACGTGTGGGAGCAGATGAAATCGGGAAAGATCCCGGAGGTTCACTGGGGCTATCTTTCGCAGCCCTATCCGAAACCGGAAGAAGAGATCGGGCGCGATCCTATCCCCTATTTCGAAGGCCTGATGCGGCAATGGTCGGCAGCCGGCGATCTCAGCGCCTTCGATTACCGCGCGCTCCACTCCTACTGGCAGAGCTGCAACGAACCGAGCCGTATCCATGCCTTCTGCGAGGATTATCGGGCCGGGGCCACCCGCGACATCGAGGCCGATGAGGCGGATCTTGCTGCCGGCAAGACGATCCTGTGCCCGACCTATGTGATCTGGAGCGATTATTATCTCGTCAGCGGACCGGTCGGCGACCGCAAGCAGCCGCTCGAGGTCTGGCACCAGAGCTTCGCCCCCAAGGCAACCGGAATCGGCGTCACGTCGGGGCACTTCGTAGCGGAAGAAAACCCGAGCGCGACACTGGAGGCGCTGCAGGCGTTTTTGCAATCATAAGCGTCATCCCCGGGCTGCGCCCTGTCCGAGATGACGGAATTCCTTACCGCCGCTCTCCGAAAAACTCCTTCAGCAGCGCTGCCGCCTCGCTCTCGCGAATGCCGCCATAAACCTCGGGAGCGTGGTGGCAGGTGGGCTGGTCGAAGAAGCGCACACCGTTGTCGACCGCACCGCCTTTCGGGTCATAGGCTGCGTAATAGACCCGCCGGATGCGGGCGAAGGAAATCGCCGCCGCGCACATGGTGCAGGGCTCCAGCGTCACGTAGAGATCGCAGCCGGAGAGACGTTCGTCGTCCAAAGCCTCGCAGGCAAGGCGGATGGCGAGCATCTCGGCATGGGCGGAGGGATCACGCAGCTCGCGCGGGCAATTGCCCGCAGAAGCGACGACTTGCCCGTCCTTGACAATGGCGGCGCCGACCGGCACCTCCCCGCGCGCGGCGGCGGCGCGGGCCTCGTCGAAGGCCACGCTCATGGGATCCAGCCCGCCCGGATCAAGCGGCTCGTAATCGGCGTTATCCGTCAATCGGTTCGTTCCTTAATCCTCGCTTCTCTGACACTCCTCTGCTATCAGGCTCCCATGACCGACAGCAACGACGATAATCGTAGGGGCCGTTCCTCCGGACGCTCCGACCGTGGCCGCACCTCTGGTGACAGGCCCATCCGCAAATCCCGCGAGGGCAGCGAGCGCCCCTTCCGCGCCCGGGGCGACGACGACCGCCCGCGCAAGCCGCGTGAGGCAGGCGACCGGCCTTTCCGTAGCCGCGATGGTGATAAGCCGTTCCGCCCGCGCGGAGAAGGTGGCGAGCGCCCCTTCCGCAGCCGGGACAAGGATGAGCGCCCTCGCCGCTTCGAGGGTAGTGAAAAGAAATCCTTCCGCCCCCGCGGCGAGGGTGGCGATAAGCCATTCCGCGCCCGCAGCACAGGCGACAAGCCGTTCCGTGGCCGCCCGGGCGACGAGCGCCCGCGCCGCTTCGACCGCACGACCGAGGACCGTCCGCGCCGCGCCCGCGAGGAGCGCCCCGAAGTCCAGGCCGAGCTGCAGGAGCCCGCCGAGGACCGGATCGCCAAGGTCATCGCCCGTGCGGGGATTGCTTCCCGCCGCGATGCGGAGGTGCTGATCGCGGAAGGCCGCGTGACCCTCAACGGCAAGGTGCTGGAGAGCCCCGCTGTCAATGTGACGGCGGCCGACACGATCACCGTGGATGGCGAGCCTCTGCCCGCCAAGGAACGCACGCGCCTGTGGCTCTTCCACAAGCCACGCGGCCTCGTAACCACCGCCAAGGACCCGGAGGGACGCCCCACCGTGTTCGAGAGCCTGCCCGAGGACCTGCCGCGCGTGGTGGCCGTGGGCCGGCTCGACATCAATACGGAAGGTCTGCTGCTGCTCACCAACGACGGCGGGCTTGCCCGCGTCATCGCTCATCCGGATACCGGCTGGCTGCGCCGCTATAAAGTCCGCGCCCATGGCGAGGTGAACCAGGCCGATCTCGACAAGCTACGCGACGGCATCAGCATCGACGGCATCGATTACGGTCCCATCGAGGCGCGCCTCGACCGGCTGCAGGGCGACAATGCCTGGATCACCATGGGTCTGCGCGAAGGCAAGAACCGCGAGATCAAGCGCATCCTCGAGCACATGGGCCTGCAGGTGAACCGCCTGATCCGCATGTCATTCGGCCCGTTCCAGCTCGGCGACCTCGAAGTCGGCCTCGTGGAAGAAGTGCGCACCAAGGTGCTGAAGGATCAGCTCGGCGAAGCGCTCGCGCTCGAAGCCGGCGTCGATTTCGAGAGTCCGGTGCGCGAGCCCATCGCGCCCTTCGGCTCATCGAAGAAGCAGGATCGCGACGAGCGCGAAGAGCGCCCCTCGCGCTTCGGCCGCGACCGTGATGGGGACCGCCCGCGCCACCGCCGTGGCGATGACGATAAGCCGTTCCGCAGCCGTGGCGGCGACCGCTTCGAGCGCGATGAGGAAGAGCCCAAGAAGCGTCCCTCGCGTCTCGATGTGAAGACGAGCGTGTGGCGCGCCGGAGAGACCGATGAGGATGCGCCGCGCCGCAGGTCTCCCCGCCGCGGTACCGATCCGAAGGAAGCGCGTGTGGCGAGCGGGGAACGCCAGCGCGAGCGCGTCGGCGCGATCTCGTCGAGCGAGGGTCGCAAGGTCGTGGTGGAGCGCCTTGTGCGCCAGCCCCAGGAAGAAGAAGCGCCTGCACCACGCGGGCGCCGTGGCGCTGCTAGTGGCGAGGATCGTCCGCGCCGTCGTGATGATCGCGATACGGCTCCGGCCCGCCATGGCCGCGAGGGCGGAGAACGTCCGCGCCGTGATGACGAGCGCCCGCGTCGCGCGACCGGTGACAGGCCGTTCCGCGCTCGTAGCGGAGAAGGCGAGGATCGCCCGCGCAAGCCCCAGGGAGACCGTCCTTTCCGCTCCCGCGAAGGAGGCGACGACCGCCCACGCAAGTCACAAGGGGATCGCCCCTTCCGGGCCCGTGGCGGCGATGAGCGTCCCCGTCGCGGCCCCCCACGCGGCGATGGTCCGTCCCGCGGTGGCCCGAAGGGCAGCGGTTTCAAGGGTGGTCCCAGGGGTGCCTCCAAGGGCGGAGCCTCGAAGGGAGGCTTCAAAGGCGGTTCCAAGGGCGGCCCGCGCGGCCGCCGTTGATAGGAGCTAATCCATGAGAATCGTGGGCGGGCGCTGGCGCGGCCGCTCGCTCAAGGGGCCAAGCTCGGACGCGATCCGTCCGACCTCGGATCGCCTGCGCGAGACGCTCTTCAATATCCTCCAGCATGGCTATGACGATCCCATCGAGGGAGCGCGCGTGCTCGATCTCTTCGCCGGCACCGGCGCCTTGGGATTGGAAGCTCTTTCGCGCGGCGCCGCCTTCGCGCTCTTCGTCGACGACGGCGCGCAATCCCGCGGCATCATCCGCGAGAACGTGGAAGCCCTCGGCGCCGGCGGCGCCACCCGCCTCTTCCGCCGCGACGCCACTCGCATGGGAGACGCCGCGCCGAACGCCCCCTTCTCCGTCGTGTTCTGCGATCCTCCCTATGGCAAGGACCTCGCCCCCAAAGCCCTACGCTCATGCGTCGAAGGCGGCTGGCTCACGCCCGATGCCCTCGTGATCGTGGAAGAGGCGCAAGACGTCGAGGTCACATTGCCGGAGGGTTTCGACGAGATCGAGCGGCGGGACTATGGGGAAACCAAGGTGGTGTTCGGGCGGTTCGCGGGGTAGGGCCACTTACTCTGGCGCAGCTTGTGTTTGGCTTCGCTTCCGGATCAGGACACCAACGCCGAACAAACCTCCTCCTAGGCAAAGCGAAGCAAGCCACGGGCCAAGAGTTAGTCCTCCCATCAGGCTGAAGAAGCCTGATATGAGAGTAAGGAACAGCCCCATCCCAAAGATCAGCAGGATTGCGAATGCAGCCATAAAGGTCTCAAAGTAGCGCGTTCTTATCTGTCGTGCGATGATAAAGGCGGCCGCTGCTAGTAGTGCGCACAAAGCACCAGTGATCGCATTAACTATTATTTCTGGCAGTTTGCTCGATACGATTATTCTATAACCCAGAACCATTTCTCCGAAACTTGGATCCCGATCCGTGAATCCCCAGTCCTCGGATCCATCCTCCAATCCCCACAAACCTTCGCGTTCGTCATCTGAAAGGCTTGGTACAATCGGTCCTCGCTGAAAAGACGAGGGATCAGGATCAAGTATCTTCCCGGTCGAGAAATCGAAGATGAGACATTGTCCCTCTTCCCGACACGCGAGGGCCATCGAACGGGACTTATGACTTCGCGCCAGTAATCGACCCTGACCATCGACAAGAACGACGCGGACTGGATCAGGACCTAAAATTCCATCTCCGTTCAGAAGTCGCGCTTCTCCCATTTCACCGCCGGGAAGACGAATTTTCTCGACTTGTGTGAAGTAGGGACGATGCGCGAAAGCCGGAGAGGCGCCTATGACGGTGATAGCGAGCATCAAAAAGAAAGCGTAGATCTGCTTCATGAAGAAAGCATAGCAATAAAATATCAGTCAGTCATCGCAGATGGATGACTTCGGAATTTGCCCCAACCTCACCCGCCCGCTATACCGCCCCTTCCCTGTCGGTCCTGAAGGTAGACTCCCATGAAAGCGGTTCTCTTCGAACAGTTCGGTCAGCCGCCGCGGGTGCAGAACGTGCCCGATCCCTCGCCTTCCGCGGAAGGTGTCGTGATCAAGGTCGAGGCGACGGGCCTGTGCCGGAGCGATTGGCATGGCTGGATGGGACATGACCCCGATGTGGTCCTGCCGCATGTACCGGGGCATGAGCTCGCGGGCACGGTTCTCGCAACCGGAAAACAGGTGACGCGCTGGAAGAAGGGCGATCGCGTCACGGTGCCGTTCGTCGGCGGCTGCGGGCATTGCCATGAATGCCATTCCGGCAACCATCAGGTCTGCGAGCAGCAGTTCCAACCTGGATTCACAGCCTGGGGATCTTTCGCGGAATATGTGGCGGTCGATTACGCGGACACCAATCTCGTTGCGCTTCCCGACGAACTCGACTTCGCCACCGCCGCGAGCCTCGGCTGCCGCTTTGTCACCTCGTTCCGCGCCATCGTCGACCAGGGCCGTGTGAAGCCCGGCGAATGGGTGGCTGTGCATGGCTGCGGCGGTGTGGGATTGTCCGCGATCATGATCGCAAGCGCCATGGGCGCGAATGTGATCGCCATCGATCTCACCGACGAGAAGCTCGCATTCGCGAAAGCGATGGGCGCCGTGGCGACGGTCAATGCACGCGACGCTGCCGATGTGGTCGGTGCGGTGAAGGAGATCACCAAAGGCGGCGCGCATGTCTCCATCGATGCGCTCGGCCATCCTGCGACCTGCTTCAACTCCATCGCGAATTTGCGCCGCCGCGGGCGTCATATACAGGTCGGCCTGATGGTGGGCGAGCATGCCCGCGCACAGGTGCCGATGGCACAGATCATCGCGCATGAGCTGGAAATCTACGGCAGCCACGGCATGCAGGCCTTCCGCTACCAGGACATGATGGCGATGATCCGCACCGGAAAGCTCGCGCCGCAAAGGCTCGTCGGTAAGCATATCAGCCTTGACGAGGCGCCCGTCGCTCTCATGGCCATGGACCGGTTCGAGGGTCTTGGCATCAGCGTCATTACGCGCTTTGCTTGATGGACTGGATTTGGCCGCGCATCCAGCGCCGACAATAATCTCCGGAGGAAAAGATGGCCTACCTGCCCGCTGAGAACCGCTATGACGAGATGATCTACAACCGATGCGGCCACAGCGGATTGCTGCTGCCGGCGATCTCGCTCGGGCTCTGGCACAATTTCGGCGAGGACAAGTCGGCGGCGACCGCGCGAGACATCTGCCGGACGGCCTTCGATCTTGGCATCACCCATTTCGATCTCGCCAACAATTACGGCCCTCCTCCCGGCTCGGCTGAAACATTGTTTGGGGAGATCCTGCGCAACGATTTCCACGGCCTGCGCGACGAGCTGGTGATCTCCACCAAGGCCGGCTACCGCATGTGGCCGGGCCCATATGGCGAATGGGGCAGCCGCAAATACCTCCTCTCCAGCCTCGACCAGAGCCTCAAGCGGATGGGGCTCAATTATGTCGACATCTTCTATTCCCACCGCTTCGATCCGAACACGCCGCTGGAAGAGACCATGATGGCGCTGGACTCCGCCGTGCGGCAGGGCAAGGCGCTCTATGTCGGCCTCTCCTCCTATAACAGCCAGCGCACCCGCGAGGCGCTGGCCATCCTGCGCGAGCTGAAGACGCCCTGCATCATCCACCAGCCGAGCTATTCCATGCTCAACCGCTGGGTCGAGGAGGACGGGCTGCTCGATACCCTTGAGGATCTCGGCCTCGGCTCCATCGTGTTCTCACCCCTGGCGCAGGGCATGCTGACGACGAAGTATCTCGACGGCATTCCTGGCGAGAGCCGTGCGGCCCAGGGCAAGTCCCTGCGCACGAGCTTCCTCAGCGAGGAGAATATCACCCGCATCCGCAGCCTCAACGGCATCGCCGAGCGGCGCGGCCAGACCCTGGCCCAAATGGCCCTGGCCTGGGTTCTGCGCGGCGGAGGCGTTACTTCGGCGCTCATCGGCGCGAGCCGCCCCGAGCAGGTCGTCGACTGCGTCGGCGCGCTCAAGAACCTGTCTTTCACGGCCGAGGAACTCGCCGAGATCGACCACTTCGCCGGCGAGGGCAACCTGAACATCTGGGCCGCCTCGGCGGAGCGGAAGGGCCCTTCCCGGTAAATCACGGGAAAAGCCTTAGCTTTTAGGCGAATACTCCTTCGGAGGGACTTGAGAAGTCGGTTAACAAGTGGTTAATGCCAAGCTTGAGTGCCATCTGACCTAAGGTCATCCCCATGGTTTCCGTCACCACCAGCGACAATCGTCGGCAAGCCAGGCGTTTTCCCACGCATCACCCGGCACAGATCATGCTGGGTCCTGAGGCGATGATCTCTTGCACGGTGAAGGATATCTCGACCGGCGGGGCCAAGATCGCGGTCAAGCGGCACATGGACCTGCCGGAAAGCTTCGAGCTGTATATTGCAGCCCACGACCTGCAGGTTCGCCGCGCACGGGTATGCTGGCGCCATGGCGATTTCGCAGGCGTGGCGTTCAGCGCCGAGGAGACAGACTCGGCCCCGGCCATGCCTGTGCCCGAATTACTGCAGTTCGAGGATTGCCTCGCCCAGGCCGCCATGCCGGCCCATCTTGCGGCAACTCCGGCGCGCAAGAACCTCAAGCTCTATCGCACCACCGTCTGATCGATCGCCGTTCGCATCGTCCCGGCGGGTGAGTTTGCTGCGCTCTCGTATCGAGCCGGCGATTCACGACAGCAACTGACCGTCCGCTGACGATCAGTTGCTTGCGATGCCGTTCAAGTGACCGGCGTGATGTCGATCTTGAACCACTTCTCGGACAGCTTCTTGACGGTCCCATCCGCGATGGCGGCCGCAATCGCGTCGTTGAACATGGCCTTCAGGTCGGTGTCTTCCTTGCGCAGACCGGTGCCGACGCCGGGGCCGAGCAGGCCGCCAGTGATCGAAGGACCGACAAGCACGAAGTCCTTGAACTCGGGCTTGCGCAGGGTTCCGCTCAACGCCGTCGCATCCGCAAGAACCGCATCGATGCGCCCAGCCGCGAGATCGAGATCATGCTGCTCCGTCGTCTTGTATTCGCGAATTTCGGCGACATCCTTGAGGTACTTGTCCGCAAAGTTCGAATGGATCGTCGAGGTCTGCACGCCGATGGTCTTGCCCTTCAGGAGTGGCTTCAGGTCGGCGATCGCCTTCTCGGCGGCGGCCTGCTGGGTCGACAGATTGAAGGCTTGGCCCGTGCCCGGCATCTTGGCGAGGGGCGAATCCTTGGGGACGAGGAAGCCGTTGGGACCGGCGGCGTATGGACCGGCGAAGTCGATGGTCTTCTTGCGCTCGTCGGTGATGCTCATGCCGGCCATGATGGCATCATATTTCTTGGCAGTGAGCGCCGGGATGATGCCATCCCAGTCCTGAGCCACGATCTCGCACTTCACCTTCATGCGGGCGCACAGATCGTTGGCGAGATCGATCTCGAAGCCTTCGAGCTTGCCGCCCGCGCCCGTGAAGTTCCACGGCTCATAAGCACCTTCCGTGGCAATCTTGACGGTTTCCCACTTCTTGCCTTGGGCTGCTGCGCCGCCAACCGCCAGCGCGGCGCCGAGGAGAGATACACCAACCATCGTCGAGATCTTCATCGCCATTCTCCTGCTTTCAGGGGTTGGTCTGAGTTCCGGCCCCGCTGTCTGCAATAGCCGAAGCGCATCGGCACAGGCCCCGAGAAAAAGACAGACAGCACGGCCCGGGAGCAACGCCCAGTGAAAGTCAATTAGCGCACCGTACTGAGAAGTGGACCCGTTCTTCCTGTTCCGAACGACGCGCCGCGACCTCACGCAGCGGCGGCCCAATGGACCTGAAAAGCAAAGATAGTTGACGAAATTACATTACCATGATTGCTTTTTGCTTAAGGCCAAGGGGGAAAATAAAATGTCTTGTCTTCGAAAGATTTTGCTTCTCTTCGCCGCCCTTGGAGTCTTGCAGCTTGCCCCCGTAACCGCGTCATCCGGAGCCGAGCAGGCGATCAGGAAGCAATCCGATTGCACGCGGGTCGGTGGGAAGCTAAGGCCGAGCGGTTTCAAACCCAGCGACAATCTTCCCTTTGTCTGCACCTATTCCGATACATACGACCGAAGGTGCCAACGGCAGCTGAAAGACCCTCTGGCCTACTACGATATCGCGGAGAAGAAGTGCACTGCCTGCGATATGGATGAAGACGCCTTCTGTTGGTGATATCGACCTGGGTCTAGTTTGCTAGAGCATAGTACGGAACCAGAGATCCGCATGAGCATGGATCCAGTTCGCCTTTCACCGCCGCCCGAACAGGCGCTCGATATCTGTCAGCTTAAGCTCCACGTAAGTGGGCCGACCATGATTGCACTGGCCGGAAAGCGGTGTCGCTTCCATCTCGCGCAACAGAGCGTTCATCTCTTCGGGCCGCATGCGCCGTCCGGCGCGGATGGAGCCGTGGCAGGACATGCGCGAGAGCACGGAGTCGAGACGCTCTTCCAGAGGACTTGCGGCCCCCTGCCCCCACTCGGCCAGAGCATCGGCCACATCTTGCACTAGCGCCTTGATACCACCGCCAGCAAGCGCCGATGGCACCTCGCGCACGAGCAGCGCACCGTGGCCGAAGGGCTCGACGACGAGGCCAAGGCTTTCCAGCGAAGAAGCTTCCGCCAGCACGCGGTCCGCGTCGACGGGATCGAGATCGACTACCTCGGGGATCAGCAGCAATTGCCGCGCAATGCCGGATGATGCCCGCTCGCGCTTCAGGCGCTCATAGACGAGGCGCTCATGGGCCGCATGCTGATCGACGATAACGATGCCGTCCTGCGTCTGTGCGACGATATAGGTGCCATGCAGCTGCGCGCGCGCGGCACCGAGAGGCGCCTCTTCCGTTTCCGGCTCGATCTCATGCAGCGTCGCGCGGCTGTCGGCCGAGGGCGCCGCGAGATCGGGAAGAGGCGCCTGTCGCTCGGCAAGGCCGGAGGCCGGCGCGTAGGATCGCTCCGGCGCATCGAGCGGTGCCTGCCAGTTGGCGAAGGCGCTGGTCGGGCGGATCGCATGCGTGCGGTGCGGATAGGCCGGGCGCGACAGCAACGCTCCTTGCGGACGCAGGCTTTCCAGCGTGCGCGTACCGCCGGTCGACGAGGCGCGGAAGGCATAGCGGGTGATCGCTTCCTTCAGCGCACCCACCACGAAGCCGCGCACGAAAGCGGGATCGCGAAAGCGCACTTCCGTTTTGGCGGGGTGCACGTTCACATCCACCGCGCGCGGATCGAGATCGATCATGATGGCAAGCACCGGATGCCGGTCGGACGCCATCACATCGGCATAGGCGCCGCGCACGGCGCCGAGCAGCAGCTTGTCGCGCACGGGCCGTCCATTGACTACAAAATGGATCGAGGTTCCGGTGCCGCGATGATAAGTCGGCAGGCTCGCGAAACCGGTGAGCCGCACGCCCTCCCGCTCGACGCCGATGGACATGGCGTTCTCATGGAATTCCGCCCCCAGCACCCGCGAAAGGCGGCGCAGGAAACCATGCTCGCCGGGCTCCTCCGGCGGATAGGTGAAGGCGGTGATGTGCTCGCCTGACAAAGTGAAACGAATAGTCGGATGTGCAATGGCCAGCCGCTTGACGATCTCAGTCACGGCCTGTGCTTCCGAGCGGTCGCTCTTCAAAAATTTCAGACGCGCGGGCGTGGCGGCAAAGAGATCCGTCACCTCGACACGGGTGCCCTTCGGTGCAGGCGCCGGACGCACCGGGCCTTTGACGCCGGCTTCGACGACGATGCACGAGCCGGTCGCGGCCTCTGCCGTGCGGGTGACGATGGACAGGCGCGCGACCGCGCCGATGGATGGCAGGGCCTCACCGCGAAAACCCAGCGTGTTGATCGAGAACAGATCGCCGTCGGGAAGCTTCGAGGTGGCGTGTCGCTCGACCGCGAGTTCCAGATCCTCCGGCGTCATGCCGCGACCGTCGTCGACGATGCGGATCAGGCGCCGCCCACCGGCCTCGACCGCGATCTCGATGGAGGAGGCACCCGCATCGACAGCATTCTCGACCAGTTCCTTCACCGCCGCCGCCGGGCGCTCGACGACCTCGCCCGCAGCGATGCGGTCGACGAGGATAGGATCGAGGCGGCGAACATGCATGAGGGTGTCGGACCTTCAGATTCGGAGAGAAGAAGATAGGGGCTGAAGGCGGCGGAAACCAGAACGCGCGACGTTATTCCCCTGCTCAGTTGGGATGCCGTCCCGGACGCCTCGGGCGATCCGGGATCGTCGGCAGAATAAAGCACTGGAACCTCGACACCGTCATCCCCGCGCAGGCGGGGATCCATAACCACGACGGTGGGAGAAAGGTGCAGCGGCCTCCCCTTCGCTTGCTCCGGAGCGTCAGCGTTTATGGATCCCGGGCTCCGCTGCGCGGTCCCGGGATGACAGTGACGGACCGGATTTCGCGATCCCGGATCGTCTTGCGGTTTCCGAGATGACGTCTAGAGACTTCACCCCTGCGCCAGATATTCCTTCGCCAGGATCTTGGCTTCTTCCACGGCGGGCTGATCGAACGGGTCGACGCCCGTGGCGTAGCCGGCCAGGATCGTCTCCAGCATGAAATGCATGAGAAGCTCGCCCAGAGCCCGCTCGTTCAGGGTCTCGATATGGATCTGACGGGTCGGGCGGCTGTTCTTGGCGAAGGTATCAGCCATGGCCCGGCCCTGAGCAGCCACGAGGTCACCGATGGTCTTGCCCGCAAAGCCCGGCTGGCCGGCGCGCTTGGCCAGCGCCTCATTCATGACAGGGCCCTTTCCGGCAACGCCGGTGGTCAGCACGGTGAAGAGCTTGTCGTTGGGGCCCGCGAGATAAAGCTGCTGCTGGCTGTGCTGGTCTACGGGGCCGATGGCGGCGACGGGCTGCGTGCCCTTACCGTCCTTGCCCACGCTCTCGGCCCAGAGCTGCACCCACCAGCGGGTGAAGCGCTCCAACCGATCCGCATAGGCCATGGCGACTGCGATGCCCTTGCCGGCCTTTGCCGCCGCGACATTGAGCGCAGCACCCAGGGCGGCTGGTGCGTCCTTGGCTGCAGCACCCTTGCGGAAGGGCTCGTAGGCGTCCGCCGCACCTTGCCGGATGGCCTCGATGTCGAGACCGAGCACGGCGGCCGGCAAAAGACCCACATTAGTCAGCACCGAATAGCGCCCGCCAATGCCGGTGTGATGCTCCAGGAAGCGCACGCCTTCGGGCTCCAGGAGATCGCGCAGGGCATTCTTGCTGCCGTCCTTGCGCGGCTCGGACAGACCGAGGAACAGATCGTTGGGATGGGAGCGCAGGCCCGCCTTCTCCAGGGCTGTGAGCACGGCAATGGTCTGCATCAGGGTCTCGCCCGTGCCGCCGGATTTCGAGATTGCCACGAACTTGGTCGAGGAGAGCGGCAGCTTGTGCAGGACGCGGTCGAAGGTGATCGGGTCGAGATTGTCGAGGAAGTGGATGCGCGGGCTCTCGGTGAAACGGCCGGTGCCCGGCACCGCATAATCCTTCAGCTGCGCCAGAGTCTGCCCGCCGAGGCTCGATCCGCCCACACCAAGAATAACCACATCCGTCGCATCGTCGCGCAGAAAGGCAGCTGCCTTGTGGATGATCGCAAGGTCGTCGGTGGTGCGAGGCATGTGGAGTAGCGGCAGCCGGCCCGAGGCATCGTCCTCGGCCAAGCGCTTCATGGCATCGCCGACGGACTTCAGCGCCTCGTCGAGCGCCGCCTGCGGCAGACCGCCTCCCCCGATATTGGCTTCAAGGGCAAGATCGATCGATTGCTGCAGGGCCATAAGCTTACTCCGACTCGTTCAAAGTGGGAGCGGAAGATTAGGGCAGAGAGGGACGCGCGGCTAGGGTCGCGGCTTCGAACCTGAATCTCCGCCCTCAGGATATGTTGGCCATCCGGATTGAAAGCCGGATCAAAGCCCCGTCGGGCGTCCCGCAATCACGGTCAGCATCTTGCCATTACCGAAGATACGCTCGGCGGCATTGCGGATGTCAGCCTGCGTCACGGCAGAGACCAAGGCGTTGCGACGGGCGATGTAGTCGATGCCCAGCCCCTCGAAGGCGATCTGCGCCAACGTGTGGGCGATCTTGGTCGAGGTATCAAAGCCGAGCGCATAAGAGCCGATGAGGTAGTCCTTCGCCTTCTGCAACTCGTCGTCGGATGGGCCTTCGCTCGTCAGCTTCGCCATCTCGTCGGCGATGACATCGAGGGCCTCGACCACACGCTCGTTCTTGGTAGCGGTGTAGCCCCAGGTCATGCTCGCCGAGCGATAGCTTACCAGCGAAGTGCCGACGCTGTAGGCAAGGCCGCGCTTCTCGCGCACTTCCTGGAACAGGCGCGAGGTGAAGGCGCCTCCGCCGAGGATGTGATTGAGCACGTAAGCCGGAATGAAGCCCGGATCGCGCCACGCGATGCCGTTCATGCCGAAGCGGATCACGGATTGCGGTACATCGAGATCGACCACGATGCGTGAACCAAGCTTTTGCAGCGTCGCGGGCTCGATGATGCTGAGCGGCTTGGCTTCCGGCAGAGAGCCGAACACCTTGTCGAGCAGAGCTGAAAGATTGTCGCTGCTGATCGCGCCGACGACGGCGATCTTCACGCGGCCGCGAGAAATGATCGCTTTATGCATGGCGACGAGATCGTCCCGCGTGATCGCCGCGACGCTCTCAGGGGTACCGGAGGTCGGGCGGCCATAGGGGTGGCCGGCAAAGCCTTCCTCGAAGAAGCGGCGCGTCGCCATCACGCCGGGATCGTTCTGCTGGTACTTCAGGCCCGCGATGGTCTGGGCGCGCACGCGCTCGATGGAATCCTGATCGAAGCGCGGCTCGGCCAGCGCGAGGCGCAGGAGCTCGAAGGCTTCGTCCGCATGCTTGACCAGCGTCTTCAGGGAGCCGCCGAGAGCATCGTTGCCCGCGTTGAAGGACAACTCGATGGCGCGCGCCGCCAGGCGCTCCTGGAATGCATCGGAATCGTATTCGCCCGCACCTTCGTCGAGCAGGCGTGCAAGCATCTGCGCCACGCCAGGCTTGTGCACCGGATCGTGGGCCGAACCGCCTTCGAAAATGAAGGAGACGGCGATCAGCGGGACCACATCGGATTCGACATGCCAGGCCTCGACGCCACTGGCTGAGGTTAGCGCCTTCACCGTGGTCGGAGACGAGGACATGGTTTCGACAGAAGCTGTCATTGTTACCTCGGTTCTTATGCAGGCGCTTAAGAAGCGGATTTCTGCAGATAGCCCGTCACGGAACGGCGGGGGATGAGATAGCGCTCGGCGGCAGAGGCGAGATCGTCCTTCATGACGGCCTCGATCTCGACCGGCCAGCGACCGACCTCCTCGATGGTCTCGCCGATGGCGAGCGCCGAGCCGTAGATGCGGGCGAGCGAGGACTGGCTGTCGGTGGAATAGATCGTCTCGGCGACGAGGCGCGTCTTGGCGCGCTCGATGGAATCCGCGTCCAGCGCCTCGGCGGGAATCGTCTTGAGCACCTGATCGACGGCCTCTTCGAGCGCCTGCAGCGATACGCCCTCGGCCGGAACCGCATAAACGCAGAAGCGCGTGTCCTCCATGGCGGAGGACATGTACCAGGCTCCAGCATTCACGGCGATGCCGCGCTCCATCACGAGCTTGCGATAGAGGTAAGACGTAGGACCGCCGCCGATCACCTCGGCGAGCAGCTCCAGCGAATAGCAATCGCGCTGGGACGCCGTGCGGCAGGACGGCACGAGATAAAGCCGCTGCATGGTCGGCTGCTCGACCTTCGGATCGGCCACGGTGATGTGGCGAGCCGCGACGGGCTCCGGCTCACGGGGACGTAAGCGCACCGGACGCTTGCCCTGCGGCGCGATGCGGCCATAGGTGGCATCGGCGAGACGGCGTACCTCATCCTCGCCGACATCGCCGGCGACAACCAGAATGCCGTTCTCGGGCGTATAGAAGCGACGATAGTAGTCGAGTGCGTTGTCGCGATTGAGTGTCTCGATCTCGTGCATCCAGCCGATGATCGGAATGCCGTAAGGGTGATGCACGAAAAGCGAGGCCGCCATCGCTTCCGAGAGCTGTGCCGACGGATCGGTTTCGACGCGCATGCGACGCTCTTCCAGCACCACGTCGCGCTCTGGGCCGATGACGGATTCTTCCAGGAGGAGGTTCGTCATCCGATCCGCCTCGAACTCCATCATGGTCTTGAGGTGTTCGCGGGCGACACGCTGGAAATAGGCCGTGTAGTCGAAGGAGGTGAAGGCATTCTCCTGGCCGCCGAGCCCGGAGACGACCTTTGAGAATTCGCCCGCCGGATGCTTTTCCGTGCCCTTGAACATCAAATGCTCGAGGAAATGCGCGATGCCTGACTGCCCGAGCGGATCATCCGCCGACCCGTTGCGATACCAGATCATATGCGTGACAACGGGAACGCGGCGATCCGGAATAACGACGACATCGAGGCCGTTATCGAGCGTGAACGAAGACAGGTTCGGACCACTGCCTTCCGTCCGCCCGAAGGAGGCGGCATCGGCACGAAGAAGAGGCTTTGAGGCGGTGTCCATGATGTTTCAACCTTGCCGACATCAAATCGTTTCGCAGGATGTTTCCTACGGGATAGTCAAATTAGGAGGCTATGCAAGCGAGGCCGCGGATCTTTTCTGTGCGGCGTTCCATTGCGAAGTAGATGGAAACAGGCTTGGCATTTCGATACCCCCATAACGTTTTCAGGCGAAGCGGGGGGACCCGTTCGCCTGAAGAAAGAATGGAGAGACAAAGCTTACTGCCTGCTCTGCTGCTGGCGGAGATAGGCCGACGGGCTGTCGGGATCGCCTTGCGGGATCGGATCGGCCGAGGCCTTGAGCTTGCCGCCACCCTGGGCCTTGAGCAGATCGCCCGGAGGATCGCTGAGATAACGGCGATCGATGCCGTTACCCTGCAGTTCCGGCTTGTCGTCCTTGGCAAAGGCGCGCAGTTCGTCAGGAGTCATGCGGCTGATATCGGCCTGCCGGCCGACGGGGTAGTTCGGACTGGTTGAAGCGTTGGGATTACGTCCGGCACGCATCTCCTCAATGGAGAGGCGCTTGCCTTCCGTGTTCTTGTAATACTCGGAGCTGGTATAGGGCGTGCGGGCCTCGGCAGCGGCCTTGCGGCGGGCGGCCACGTCCGGATCCTTGGGCCAGTTGCCGTTGCGCGCCTCGGCGCCACCACCCGGAGCCGGAGCCGGCAGATCCATCTTGGGCGGAAGCACGAGCGGAGCGCGCTCGTTGTAGGTGATGGGCGCCTTTTCCTTGGGAATGATGCCGATGGCGCCGAGGATACTCTTCACGGCCTCACCTTCTTGGGCCGAAGCTCCGGTGGCGGCGATCAGAAGCGCCAGGGCCCCCGCACGGGCTATGATCTGCAATCCCTTCATGGCAACCCACCATTGTTTCTCGTTGTGGCCGGAAGGCCTGATCGCTCATTCTGGCGAACATATGGCAGCAGGCGCCATAAAATATCGTTATTTTGCCCGCCGCCCTTCAAGGACGAAGGAGTCATAAAGCAAACCGACCACCCCCGCAACGATGGCTGCGTCCGCCACGTTGAAGACGTACCAGGACCAGGACCCGAAATGGATCTGAATGAAATCGAACACGGCCCCATAGGCCAGCCGGTCGATGACATTGCCGATTGCCCCGCCCACGATGAGGCCGAGGGAGACGGCGAGAAGCTTGGCCGTGGTGCGGCGGATCCAGACGGACAGGCCGATCGCGGCCAGGATCGAGAGAATAATCAGCCCCCAGCGGCCGATCTCCGAATTCTGCTGGAACAGGCCGTACGAAATGCCCCGGTTCCAGACCACAATCAGATTGACGAACGGGGCGAACTCCACAGGCTCCTTCACCGGCAGGTCGAAGACGAACAGGGTATAGATCTTCGTGACCTGATCGAGGATCAAGGTAACCAGGGCAGTCGAGAAGCCCAGGATCGCAGCAACGGACAGGCCCTTTTGGGCCCCGCGTGCCCTGCCCGAACCTTTCGAGGCTCGCGGACGGCTCGCTGCGCGCGGACGCGGCGAGCCGGGTTGAGACGTCAAGCCTGCATCGGCAAGCGGAGCGCCGGTATCCTCGGACTTGCTCATTCCGCCGCCGCCCTCAGCTGGTCCCATTCACGCAGGGCCGCTGCATCGCGCGGCGTCACGTCCGGATAGTCGGAATCGGTGCCAACCTCGGGCGTGACCCTCCAGGAGCGGGCGCATTTGCGGCCTTGAGCCAGAGCCGGCACGACGGCAACGCCCTTCACATCTTCGAGACGGAAGGCCTCGGCCGGGCCTTCGCCCTGCAGGACCTGGATGCCGGACGTGATGCAGATCTCGGCGAGGTCGAGACCCTGCACGGCCTTGAACAGGTTCTCATCGGCGATGTGCACCACAGGTGCTGCCTCGAGGCTGGCACCGATGCGCTTCTGCGCGCGCTCGATCTCCAGCGCGCCGGTAACGACACGGCGCACGCGGCGGATCTTCGCCCACCGTTCGGCAAGCGCATCATCGCGCCATTCAGCCGGCATCTGCGGGAAGGTTTCGAGATGCACAGACTCGGCTTCCGGATAGCGTGCAAGCCATGCCTCTTCCGCCGTGAAGGCCAGGATCGGCGCGATCCAGGTCGCCACGCAGCGGAAGGTCTCGTCGATCACGGTGAGCGCGCTCTTGCGCACCTTGCCCGAGATCGGATCGCAATAGAGCGAGTCCTTGCGGATGTCGAAATAGAAGGCCGACAGATCCGTGGTCATGAACGAGTTCAGGAGCGCGATCACCCGCTTGTAGTCGAAGGTGCTGTAGGCTTCGCGCATCTCGCCGTCGAGCTCGGCGAGGCGATGCAGCACGAAGCGTTCCAGCTCCGGCATCTCGCTCACGGCGACCTTGTCGGCATCGCGGAAATGCGCCAGCGAACCCAGCATCCAGCGGATCGTGTTGCGCAGCTTGCGATAAGTTTCGACGAAGGTTTTGAGGATCTCCGGGCCGATGCGCAAATCGTCCGAGTAATCGGAGGCCGCCACCCAGAGGCGCAGGATGTCGGCGCCGGAATCCTGGATCACCTTCTGCGGCGCGACCACGTTGCCGAGCGACTTCGACATCTTCTGCCCCTTCTCGTCGAGGACGAAGCCGTGGGTCAGAACGATGTCGTAAGGAGCGCGGCCGCGCGTGCCGCAGCTTTCGAGCAGCGAGGAGTGGAACCAGCCGCGATGCTGGTCCGAGCCTTCGAGATACATGACCTGATCGGGCCCGCCATCCACCTTGCGCGTGACCTTCAGGTCCTCGCGCTTTTCGAGCGCGAAGGCATGTGTGCAGCCGGAATCGAACCACACGTCGAGGATGTCGTTGACCTTGTCGAAATCGTTAAGGTCGTAGCCACCCGCTTTGAGGAAGCGCGATCCGTCATCCGCATACCACGCGTCGGCGCCCTCCTTCTCGAAGGCCTCCGCGATGGCGTCGTTGACGCGTTCGTCCTTGAGGATTTCGTTAGAGCCCTTCTTCACGAAGACGGCGATCGGTACGCCCCAGGCGCGCTGACGCGAGACGACCCAGTCGGGCCGGTTCTCGATCATGCCGGTGATGCGGTTCTCGCCCGTCTCCGGCACCCACTCGACGGTCTTGATGCCATGAAGCGCGCGCTGACGCAGGGTGTCGCCCTTGTCATCGAGCGGCTTGTCCATCGAGATGAACCATTGCGGCGTGTTGCGGAAGATCAGCGGACCTTTCGAGCGCCAGGAATGCGGATACTGGTGCTTCAGACGCCCGCGCGCGATCAGCGCACCGACCTCGACGAGCTTCTTGATCACCGCCTCGTTGGCGCCCGCATCCTTACCCTTGTCGTCATAGATGCGCTCGCCCGCGAAGAACGGCACGTCCGGGAAGTAGGACGAATCCGGCGAGACCGTGTGCGGCACTTCCTTCGTGCCGCAGGCGGCGAACACGTCGCGATGCTTCACGTAGGTGTTGTAGTCGTCCGCGCCGTGGCCGGGAGCCGTGTGCACAAAGCCCGTGCCCGCATCGTCGGTCACGTAATCGGCCGGTAGCACTGGCACGCCGAAATCCCAGTATCCGTTCGCACCTTCGAGTCCGCGGAATGGATGCGCGCAGCGCTCGAGCATCACCGGCAGCACGTCCTTCACGCGCTCGTATTCGGCGACACGCGCGGCCGCGAACACCTCGGCTGCGAGCTTGTCGGCAAGGACGAAGCGGTCGCCGACCTTGGCCCAGTTGTCCTCGGCTGCTTCCGTGACCTTGTAGAGGCCGTAGGCGACATGCTCGCCATAGGCGATGGCGCGGTTGGCCGGGATCGTCCAGGGAGTCGTCGTCCAGATGACCACGGACGCGCCATCGAGATCGCCATCCAGCGTGTTGGTGATCTTGAACTTCACCCAGATCGTGGTGGAGGTCTTCTCGTGATACTCGACCTCGGCCTCGGCGAGCGCGGTCTTTTCGACGGAGGACCACATCACCGGCTTCGAGCCGCGATAGAGCTGGTCGCTCACCGCGAACTTCATGATCTCGCGGGCGATCTGTGCTTCCGCGTCATAGGACATGGTCTGATACGGGTTCGTCCAGTCGCCCTCGACGCCGAGGCGCTTGAACTCCTCGCGCTGCACGTCGATCCACTTCTCGGCGAAGGCGCGGCACTCGCGGCGGAACTCGACGGTGTTCACATCGTCCTTGTTCTTGCCCTTGGCGCGATACTCTTCCTCGATCTTCCACTCGATTGGCAGGCCGTGGCAGTCCCAGCCCGGCACGTAGTTGGAATCGAAGCCGAGCATGCCCTGCGAGCGGACCACCATGTCCTTCAAGATCTTGTTGAGGGCGTGCCCGATATGGATGTTGCCGTTGGCATAGGGAGGGCCGTCGTGCAGCACGAAGCGCGGACGGCCCTTCTGGACTTCGCGCAGGCGCTCGTAGAGCTTGTGCTCGTTCCAGCGCTGCAGGAGAAGCGGCTCCCGCTGCGGCAGGCCGGCCCGCATGGGGAACTCGGTCTGGGGCAGGAACAGGGTTTCGGAATAGTCGCGGGCGGCGCTTTCAGGCTTATCGGTCATAACGGTCAATCGGTCTTGTGTGGCCCGCGATCCGGCGGGCGCATCAGGCTGCTCTCAGGGCGAACGGCAAAGATCCCGGACCTTCGCAGATCATGCGAAAGCCGGGCCGATAATTCGCGCAGCGCCTATGCGGGCCGCCAGCAGATCCTGAGAAACCATGGGCATGGTGAGCCTTTTAGCAGCGCCGGGCCGGATAATAAAGCGTGGTGATTGCCGGGGCGGCTCCCTATTTAAGGGCAGAAAGCAGCCTTATAGTCTCCCAAGCAATGCGACGGGCAGGAAGGATTGACCTATGGCAGACTCGACCACCACAGCCGAGCGGCGCTCGAAAGCCGGTTTCGACCTCGCCCCGCCCACCTCCGAGCAATTGCACGCCCTCGTGGCCAATCTCGACGACGAGGAGCGCCGGGTTCTTCTGGAGCACGGCACGGAGCGGCCCTTCTGCGGCATCTTCAACGAAGCCAAGGAGAAGGGCACCTATTGCTGCCGCCTCTGCGGGCTGCCCCTGTTCAACGCGGGCACCAAGTTCGAATCCGGCACCGGCTGGCCGAGCTTCTTCGATCCGATCGATCGCGATCATATCGCCTTCGTGCGCGATACCAGCTACGGCATGATCCGCACCGAGATCCGCTGCGCCCGCTGCGAGGGCCATCTCGGCCACGTGTTCAACGATGGTCCGCCTCCCACAGGCGAGCGTTATTGCATGAACTCCGTCTCCATGCGTTTCGTCGCCGAAGGCGATCCGCTGCCGGACGAACTGGGCCGAGGAGCACCGGAAGGCGAAGTCGCAGGCTGAGCCGGACCATGGAGGCCGGCCTACAGGGGATAAGCAACAGGGAAGGTGCGGATTTCTATGCGCGCCTGCCCGTCTTCGACCATTTCTCCCAGCTGACCGATCCCGGGCTCTACATGCCTGTTCCGGACGATTGGGTGCTGGGCCTCAGCGACATCGTGCGCTCGACCGCAGCCATCGCGGCCGGACGCTACAAGGAGGTCAACACGGCCGCCGCCTCCGTCATCGCGGCGGTCTCCAACAAGCTCGGCACGAGCGAGTTTCCCTTCGTGTTCGGTGGGGACGGGGCGAGCTTCGCCCTGCCCGCCTCGCAATCCGGCCTCGCTCAGGAGGTCCTTGCTGCTGTGGCGGCCTGGGTCAGGGATTCATTCGATTTCGAGCTGCGCATCGCCATCGTCCCGGTTTCAGAAATCCGCGCCAAGGGCCATGACGTGCGCATCGCCCGCTTCGCGGCCTCGCCGGACGTATCCTACGCCATGTTCTCCGGCGGCGGCCTTGCCTATGCCGAGAGACGGATGAAGGAGGGAGCCTTCGCCATCCCGCCGGCCGCGCCGGGCACCCTGCCCGACCTGACAGGCCTCACCTGCCGCTTCGATGAAATCATACCGCAGCGGGGAGTCGTCCTGTCCCTGATCATCCTGCCGGATCCGAGAGCGAGCGCAGAAACTTTCAATGCCCTCGTCGGGCAGGTGCTGGACTTGGCTGAAGGTCCGGAAGCCGGGCGCCCCTTCCCTGATGACGGGCCGCCCGTGCCCACACCGTTCAAGGGCTTCGCCATCGAGGCCAAAACCTACGGAAAAGACGGACCGGGTTTCAGGAAGCTCGCGGAGATGGTGTTCATGCGTCTGGTCGCCTTCCTGATCTTCCGGTTCGGCCTGACGGTCGGCCGGTTCGATCCGGCTCGCTACCGGCACCAGCTCGTCGAGAACACGGATTTCCGCAAATTCGACGACGGCCTGCGCATGACGCTGGATTGTACGCCCACCCTCGCCGATCGCCTTGAGGCGTTGCTACAGGACGCAGAGAAGAAAGGGATCGCCCGTTCCGGGCTGCACCGGCAAGACGCCGCCCTTATGACCTGCTTCGTGCCCTCTGCTACCCGACCCGACCATATCCATTTCGTCGACGGCGCCATGGGTGGCTACGCCGTGGCGGCACAGGCGCTGAAGGCGGCGGTGTGAGACATCGCCAACCTGGACGCCAGAGGCGATCCGGGATCGCCTAAACCAGCTTGACACTGTCATCCCGGGGCCGCGCAGCGGAGCCCGGGATCCATAACCACAACCTTCAACCAGTTCGGCGCCGTCAACGTTTATGGATTCCCGCCTTCGCGGGAATGACAGTGTTGAGGTTCAAGCGCCATTGTCGTCACACGATCCCGGATGGCTTCGCCGTCCGGGATGACAACAGCTACGCAATCATCGAAATCGTCTTGTCCTCGCGAAGCATCCGCTTCGCCTCGACCGAGTCCCGGTCCATCTGGGCGATCAGCGCCTCGATGCCATCGAAGCGCTCCTCGCCACGGATCCAGCCGACGAATTCTACATCCAGAACCTGCCCGTAGAGATCCCCGGCAAAGTCGAAAAGATGCACCTCGAGCAGCGGAGCGCCGTTGTCGAAGGTCGGTCTGCGGCCGAAGCTCGCGACGCCGTCAACCGGACTGCCGGCCACCGAAGCCCTGACCGCGTAAATGCCATGCTGAAGACGGCAATCGTCCGGCAGGCGCATATTGGCTGTGGGATAGCCGAGCACCCGGCCGCGCTTGTCGCCGTGACGCACCTCCGCCTGGACGAACCAGCGATAGCCGAGGAGCCGGTTGGCCGTGGCGATATCGCCTGCCTCCAGAGCGGCGCGAATAGCGCTGGAGGAAACGGGCTCCGTTCCCTCGACGATGGCTGGTGCAATGACGCATTCGAGCCCCTTCGTCCGGCAGAGCTCCACCATGCGCGCGGGATTACCCTCACGGGCACGGCCGAAATGGAAATCGTGACCGATCACCACGCCTGAGAGCTGCATCTCCTGCGCCAGCAGATTGACGAAATCCGCTGCCGTCAGGGCCGCAAGACTCCCGTTGAAGCGCCGTTGGAAGACGCCATCGAGACCGAGACGCGCGAAGATCTTGAGCTTCACGGGTTCGGGCGTCAGGCGAAACAGCGGACGATCAGGCTGGAAGAAGGTGCGCGGATGCGGCTCGAAGGTGACGACTGCTGCCGGCTTCCCGGAAGTCCGAACCATGTTCAGAAGGTGCTGGTGTCCGCGATGCACACCATCGAAATTGCCGATGGCCGCCATGGCTCCCTTGAGGCGCTTGGGTACGGGCTCGCCATCGCGGCAGATCGCGAACGTGGGGGGCGTCAGGGGAGGAATCTCGGAACTCATCTGGCAGATATCGGTGCGGGCGCGACCCTGTCGAAATCCGGCCCCTGGGTCAAGAGAGAGCGCGAGGCCACCCCCGTCGTTCCCGGCCGAAAATGGCGAAGCCATCGGAGGGGAAGGGAATCCATGGCGCTGAGCGTGGGGGTGGATCCCCTTCCCTCACTTCGTTCGCCGGGGATGACACACCGAATCCCAGGAGGGCCTTACCAGGACAGCACTTCCGTGAAGGCGGTCGGCTGCGCCGGCTGCCGGTCCACCCAATCCTGCACGTGATCCGACACCAAGTCCCCTTCGTGAAGACCCAGCTCCTCCGCATGGATGCCGCGCGCGATCATCAGGGAGTCGATGCCGAAGCCGACAGCGCCGGCGATATCGGTGCGGATCGCATCGCCGATTGCGAGTACGCGCTCCTTCGCGATGGTCCTGCCACTCAACCCGGCTGCGACCGCGAGAGCCCGATCATAGACGGGACCATGGGGCTTTCCGGCGTAAAAGACATTACCGCCCATCTCCTCATAGGCGAGCGCAATCGTTCCCGCGCAGGGGAGGATCATGTGGCCGCGCTCGACGATGAGATCGGGATTGGCACAGACCATCAGCAGATCGCGCCGGCGCATGGCTTCGAGCCGAGCCCGATAATCCCCGACCGTCTCCTCTTCATCGTTGTCGAAACCGGAGCAGACCACGTAGTCGGCCTCGTCGATGGAGCCGAAACGGACATCGAGACCGTTATAGATCGGCATGTCGCGAGGCGGCCCGATATGGTGGACGATCTTGGCAATGCGTTCCTCGATAGAGAGTCGCGTCAGATCGCCGGATGTGACGATGGCATCATAGGCCGTGCGAGGCACGCCGAAGCCGTCGAGCTGCGTTCCCACGGAAGCGCCGGGGCGCGGCGCGTTGGAGACGAGGACCACCCGCCCGCCTTTCGCGCGGAAGCGCTTGAGCGCGTCGCTTGCCGCCTCGTAGGCCTTGACACCGTTGTGCAGCACGCCCCAGACGTCGCAGAGGACAAGATCATAGCGTTCGGCGAGAGATTGCAGGCCCTCGACGTGAGCAGGGCGGGACAAAACGGTCATGGGTTCTCACTTTTAATGAACCCGGGCGGGTAGGCCCTTGCGCCGCTCAAGTCAACCGGCGCGCCGCAGAAGGGTCGGAGCGTCCTCCAGGCCGAAAGGCCGCGAAGCCGTCTGTTCACCGGCAATCTCCGGCTTGATCGGGCGTGGGGCCGCAAAGACAAAGCCTTGCGCCAGCGGCACGCCGAGATCGCAGAGCTTGGGCACCATTTCATCTTCCTCCACCCGCTCGGCGATGAGCCGGATGCCCTGGCGGCGCAGGGCCGAGGCGAAATCGCGCACGTCGAGCTCCGGCCCGGCATACCTACCATCCGACTGCTCGGCCACTGAGATCAAGAGATCGGCCGGTAACTTCATGAACCGGACACCGAGATCGGCCAACGCCTCGGGATCGAACCGGAGATCCGCGGCGCGGTCGAGGGAGAACGGCACGCCCCGCTCACGCAATGTTGCGAGCGCCGCCCTGTGATCCGCATCGAGGTGGCGCCAGCTGTGCTGGGTCATTTCCAGGACGATCTTACCGAGAAGATCGGGGCTGGTGTCGAACAGGCCGGCCAGCGACCATAGGAAGCCGGGCTCGGCAATGGAATGGGCCGTGAGATTCACGCTCACGATGGCCTCGCTGCCGCGGGCGACGAGATGGCGGGCGATAGCCATGGAGCGGATCAGCACCCGGCGATCGAAATCCGACGCGCGGCCCGAACATTCGAGGATGGGCAGGAATTCGGACGGGCTGAGCAGCGTTTCGTCCGCAAGGCGCAACCGGGCCAGTGCCTCGTAGAAACGAATCTTTCCTTGCGGCAGCGAAACCACGGGCTGCAGGTGCAACTCGATCCGATCAGCCTCAAAGGCCTGGGTGACCAGCCTCATGCGGCTGACCTCTTCGGCCGACGACCGGCGCATGGAGGGCAACAGCGAAGGTTCGGGAAAGCGAGCCGGCTGGACCCGCTCGGTCGGGGCCAGGACGATCTCCGCGCCAACCTCCTGCGCACTGGCGGAAACTGCCAGCTCGCGCAGAACACTCAACGGGCTGCCAACAATGACGGGCGGACGGAGAACTAGCGGAGCCGTCGGAACCCGCTCTTCCTGCTCAAGACCCGCAAGCTGCATGGCCAGGGTCTGCCGCTCCGTCTCGGTCTGCCACCACAGGACGACGAGACCGAAGAAGACAGCCATGATCGTGAAGCCGAGAACCGGCAGGACGAGACCCGCCTCCATCGGTACATAGGCCGAAGCCGCGGCCATGAGAAAGGCCGGCATGAAGGCGAGCAAAGCCGCCTTCCGGTCCCGCAGGGCCGGAATTTTGTTCTTGTTGGTGACCATGGGTGCCCCCGCTCCCCTGGCTCGGCGCATCTGCGCGAATCAGTGTGTTAACAGACAATGAATCAGGGCGATTCGCCGGGCAAGTTTCGCATTCCCGTAATGGACATTTTTTCGCAGTTCTGCGTTGCCTGCGCAGAATAAAGGCAAGATTTCAAAGAGGTTATTGATGGAAGAGACCCGCAAGGATCTGCTGATGCAGGTCGATGGCATGACCTGCCAGGGTTGTGTCACTTCGGTCACCAAGGCCATTCAGCGCCTCGACCCTGGTGCCAAGGTCGAGGTGGATCTGGAACATGGTCGCGTTCACGTTACGACATGCGCCCAGAGCGTCGAAGTAGCGCGTGCCCTCGATGCGGCCGGCTATGAGGCCCGCGCCATGACCGGCTAAGGGCGTGGGTTGCGCCCGGCTCATGGCTTTCCCCAAAGTTCCTTTTGCGACACCGGAAAACGGGGCGCATCGTGCGAAAAGTGGTCCCGGTTTTCCGCCTCCAACGATGCGCTACTTAAGCGACTACGCATCGGATTGATCCCAAAAGTGGTTTCCACTTTTGGGTCCGATGCTTTAGGTTCCCTATCGCCAGCCACTTTCGGGGAACATGATGACTGCCCAGACATCCAGAGCCGCCAACGACCTCATTGCGCCCAACGACCTGGAGGCCTGGTGGCTTCCGTTCACGGCCAACCGTTCCTTCAAGCAGCGCCCCCGGATGATCGCCCGCGCCAAGGGCATGTACTACTACACTCCGGATGGTCGCGAGGTGATCGACGGTGCCGCCGGCCTCTGGTGCTGCAATGCCGGCCATAACCGCGACGAGATCACCGCCGCCATCCAGGCCCAGGCGCAGGAACTCGACTACTCGCCGGCCTTCCAGTACGGCCATGCGGGCGGCTTCGCCCTCGCCTCGCGTCTCGCTCAACTCGCGCCGGGCGACCTCAACCACGTCTTCTTCTGCAACTCGGGCTCCGAGGCGGTGGATACGGCGCTCAAGATCGCCCTCGCCTATTGGAACGCGAAGGGCCAGGGCAGCAAGACGCGCCTCATCGGCCGCGAGCGCGGCTATCACGGCGTCGGCTTCGGCGGCATCTCGGTCGGCGGCATCGTCAAGAATCGCCAGTTCTTCGGCACGCTGCTGGCGGGCGTCGACCACCTGCCCCACACCTATAACCGCGACGAACAGGCCTTCTCCCGCGGCGAACCGGAATGGGGCGCTCATCTCGCCGACGATCTGGAGCGTATCGTGGCACTCCATGACGCCTCGACCATCGCGGCCGTGATCGTCGAGCCGATGGCGGGCTCGACCGGCGTGCTGCCGCCGCCGAAGGGTTATCTCAAGCGTCTGCGCGAGATCTGCGACAAGCATGGCCTGCTGCTCATCTTCGACGAGGTCATCACGGGCTTCGGCCGTCTCGGCACGGCCTTCGCCGCCGAGCGCTATGGCGTCGTTCCGGACATGATCACCTTTGCCAAGGGCGTGAGTTCCGGCACCGTGCCGATGGGCGGCGTGATGGTGCGTCAGGGGATCTACGATGCCTTCATGAGGGGTCCGGAGCACGTGATCGAGCTGTTCCACGGCTACACCTATTCCGCCCATCCGCTCGCCTGCGCGGCGGCACTCGCGACCCAGGACATCTACCGGGACGAGAAGCTGTTCGAGCGGGCCAAGACCCTGGAGCCGATCTGGGCCGATGCGATCCATTCGCTGAAGGGCCTGCCGAACGTGCTCGACATCCGCACCATCGGCCTTGTCGGCGCCATCGACCTCGCCTCGCGCCCCGACGCC
Organism: Microvirga sp. VF16; assembly: GCF_016864375.1. Lineage (GTDB taxonomy): Bacteria > Pseudomonadota > Alphaproteobacteria > Rhizobiales > Beijerinckiaceae > Microvirga. The sequence continues at coordinate 4,410,499 of NZ_CP069354.1, forward strand.
GTCGGCAAGCGCGCCTTCGAGGCCATGGATCGCGCCTTCCAGGAATACGGCCTGATGATGCGCATCACCGGCGACACCATCGCCCTCTCCCCGCCGCTGATTGTCACCGAAGAGCAGATCGGCGAAATCGTCGACAAGCTGACCAAGGTGATCAAGGCGGTGGCGTAAGGCTCATTTCCAGCACTGTCATCCCGGACGGCGCAAGCCGATCCGGGATCGTGCGTAGAATGAAACTCATGTTTTCCTCCCCCTTATGGGGAGGGCCAGGGTGGGGGTGTAGCGCCTGCCCTTGATAGGCTGTCGCTCACACTCCCACCTCCACCTCCTCCCCACAAGGGGGAGGAGGGTTCAAGCGCCGTACGCGTCCCGCGATCCCGGATCTCCGCTACGCTTCGTCCGGGATGACGGTTGATGTTGCGGAAATCGCTACACCACCTTGCCCCTCCTGGCGGCAGGGAGTAGGACCGCAGCACGTTTTCCAATCCAACGGCTGCTGTAAAAACCATGTCCAAGGCCGACAAGATCAAGGCCCGCGCCCCGCGCGGCTTTGCCGACCGCACCCCTGCCGATCTCGCCGCCACCGAGCGCATGCTCGCGGCGATCCGCGATTCTTATGAGCTCTACGGCTTCGAGGGCGTCGAGACGCCCTTCGTCGAGTACACCGACTCGCTGGGCAAGTTCCTGCCCGACCAGGACCGTCCCAACGAGGGCGTGTTCTCGTTCCAGGACGACGACGAGCAATGGCTGTCGCTCCGCTACGACCTGACGGCGCCGCTTGCCCGCTACGTGGCCGAGAACTTCGATGCCCTGCCCAAGCCCTATCGCAGCTACCGAGTCGGCTGGGTGTTCCGTAACGAGAAGCCGGGCCCTGGCCGCTTCCGCCAGTTCATGCAGTTCGACGCCGACACGGTGGGCGCGGCCTCAGTCGCGGCGGATGCAGAGATGTGCATGATGGCCGCCGATACGATGGAGAGGCTCGGCCTCAAGCGCGGCGACTTCATCATCAAGATCAACAACCGCAAGGTTCTCGACGGACTAATGGAGGCCATCGGCCTCGGCGGCGAGGACAAGGCTGGACAGCGACTCTCGGTACTACGCGCCATCGACAAGCTCGATCGCCTCGGGGCTGATGCCGTGATGCAGCTCTTAGGAGAAGGTCGCAGGGATGAGAGTGGTGACTTCACAAAGGGGGCAGGCCTACCTCCAGATGCCATCAACAGAGTGATCAATTTTACGGGCTGGGGTGAACAGGGTTCAGGCTCTAAGAGCACCCAAAATGCTAATACCGTGACGCTCGCGAATTTCGAGGACGCAGTTTCATCATCCCAGATTGGCTTGAAAGGGGTGCAAGAGCTTAGGACAATTGCTGAATTAGTTGAGGCTGCAGGCTACAGCGACCGTGTGATCATCGACCCCTCCGTGGTGCGCGGCCTCGAATACTATACCGGCCCCGTCTATGAGGCCGAGCTGACCTTCCAGGTCCAGGACGAGGACGGCCGCCCCGTCCGCTTCGGCTCGGTCGGCGGCGGCGGGCGGTATGACGGCCTCGTGGGCCGTTTCCGCTCTGAGCCCGTTCCGGCGACCGGCTTCTCCATCGGCGTGTCGCGCCTTCTCTCGGCCCTGCAGATGGTCAAGAGCCCCATCGTGTCCGGTGCCGAGAAGCCCGGACCGGTGGTCGTGCTGGTGATGGACAAGGACCAGATCGCCGCCTACCAGCGCATGGTCTCGACCCTGCGCCAGGCCGGCATCCGCGCCGAGCTCTATCTCGGCTCGTCTGGCATGAAGGCGCAGATGAAATATGCCGACCGGCGCCAGAGCCCCTGCGTGGTCATCCAGGGCTCGAACGAGCGCGAGCGCGGCGAAGTCGAGATCAAGGACCTGATTGAAGGCGCCAAGGCAGCAGGGGCCATCGCCTCCAACGAGGAGTGGAAGGCGGCCCGCCCGGCGCAGTTCTCCGTGTCAGAAGCGGATCTCGTCAAGGCCGTGCGCGAGGTTCTGGCCCGCCATTTCGGATAACCTTGGCCTTTTGGGAACCCCTATGGTTTCATAGGGGTTGTCCATCAAGCTTGACCATCAGGAGATGAATATGGCGAAGGACAAGGATAAGAAGAGTACTGCGAAATCGAAGAAGAGCTCTGGCAAGGGTGCCGGCGGGAAGCTGGCGAAGTCCGTGAAGAAATCCGGCCTGATGGATCTGATCAATTCTGATCTCGGCCGCGAGATTCTCGCAGACGCCCTGATCGCCGCCGCAGCCGCCCTCACCAAGACCCGCACGGCGAAGAAGGCCGGCTCTGCGGCAGCCAATGCAGGTGCGCAGAGCGTTGAACTGACCCAGACCGCCGCTGGCGCCGTCGCCAATGTCGTGACCGAAGCCGCCCGCCACTTCCTGCCCGCCAGCCTTGTCGGCGAGGATAGCGGAGCCGAGAAGAGCGCCAAGTCGGAGCCCAAGAAGGTCAAATACGTCAACCGTTCAAGCGATCACAGCAAGCGCAAGACGACCAAGGCCAAGAGCGCGAAGAGCGACACCGCCGAGAAGGCGTAATTCTCCGGCCGACCATCGTCATCCCGGACGCCGCAGGCGATCCGGGATCGGGCATAGGATTAGGCTCGAATCCCCTCTCCCTGAGGGAGAGGGCAGGATGAGGGGTTACGGAGCCGACCACGGAGCGTAGCCCCCCGCGCCCCCGGCACGACCTCTCCCGCCCGGGGGAGGTATGAAGCGCCTCTCTCGTCACCCGATCCCGGATCTTCGCTGCGCTTCGTCCGGGATGACCACCTTACCTCAGGCCCATTCACCCTTCCCGTCAAAAACAATCGCCTTCGTGCCTCAGCATTGCTAGAGAGCATGCCGACACAAGGATTGGGCAAGGCCAGTGACGGAGACGGATGCCATTGTTGCGCTGATCGCGCTGTTCGAGCGCGAGGGCTATGCGCGGATCGAGCCGCCGGTGCTGCAGCCCGCGGACGTGTTCATCGACCTCTCGGGCGAGGATATCCGGCGGCGCATGTTCGTGACGCAGGATGCCGCGGGCACGGAGCTATGCCTGCGGCCCGAATACACGATCCCCGTCTGCCTCCGGCACCTCGCCCGCCATGGCGCGCAGCCCTCCGGCTATTCCTATGGCGGGCCGGTCTTCCGCATGCGGGCCGGCGAAAGCGGCGAGTTTCTCCAGGCCGGCCTGGAATCCATCGGGCGCCTCGACGTCTCGGCGGTGGACGCCGAGATTCTCGCCCTCGCCCTGGACGGCTTGAAGCAGTTCGGTGGCCCGGCCCCCATCGTGCGGCTCGGCGACATGGGGCTTCTCCATGCCCTGATCGACGCCCTCGGGATCGCGCCCGCGGCCAAACGGCGCGTGATCCGCGCCATCGTCTCGGGACAGGGGCTAGCAAGCCTCGCCGAGCAGGACGGACCGGGTGCCCAGGAGCATGCCGGCCTGCTCGGCGCCATCGAAGGCCAGGCGCCTCAGGCGGCCAAGGCTTTCGTTGAAGACATCCTCTCGATCGCGGGCATCGCCCGCGTCGGCGGACGCAGCGCCGGCGAGATCGCCGAACGTTTCCTGGCCCGCGCCGCAAACCGCACCGGCCTGCCCGACGAGGCGCGGCAGGTGCTGGAGCGCTATCTCACCATCGCCGGCGACCCTGACCAGGCAGGCCATGCGATCCGGACCCTGGCCAAGGATGCAGGGCTCGATCTCAATGGGGCGCTGGCCGCCTTCGAGGAGCGCACGGGCTTCATGGCCGCGCGCGGGCTCGACGTGGGCAGCTTCTCCTTCTCCGCCACCTTCGCCCGCAATCTCGACTACTACACGGGTTTCATCTTCGAGGTGCAGGACCCGCGCCGGGGCGACGGCAAGCCGGTCGTGGGCGGCGGCCGCTACGACCGCCTGCTCGAGCATCTCGGTGCCGAAGCCCCGATCCCGGCGGTCGGCTGCTCCTTCTGGCTCGACCGCATCGTGGGGAGGCTCTGATGACCGATTCCCCTCTCATCCTGGCCGTTCCCTCCAAGGGACGCCTGCAGGAGAACGCGGCCGCGTTCTTCGCCCGCGCCGGCCTTGTCTTCACCCAATCCCGCGGGGCACGCGATTATCGCGGCACGCTTGCCGGCGTTCCGGATGTGGAGGTTGCGTTCCTCTCGGCCTCCGAGATCGTGAGCCAGCTTGCCTCAGGTACGGCCCATCTCGGCATTACCGGCGAGGACCTGATCCGCGAGCAGATCGCCGATGCCGACGAGGCGGTGGAAATGCTCACCCCGCTCGGCTTCGGCCATGCCAATGTGGTCGTCGCCGTGCCGCAAGCCTGGATCGACGTGCGTAACATGGCCGATCTCGACGAGGTCGCGGCCGATCTTCGCGCGCGCCACGGCACCAAGATGCGGGTCGCCACGAAATATGTGAATCTGACCCGCCGTTTCTTTGCCGAGAAGGGCGTGGCGGATTACCGGATCGTCGAGAGCCTGGGCGCCACCGAGGGCGCGCCGGGCGCGGGCTCGGCCGAACTGATCGTTGATATCACCACAACCGGCGCGACGCTGGCTGCAAATGCCTTAAAAATCCTCGATGACGGCGTGATGCTGCGCTCAGAGGCCAATCTCGTCGCCTCCGCCCGCGCTCCCTGGTCGGACCGGGCCCGCAATGCCGCGACTGCCGTGCTCACCCGCATCGCCGCCGAGGAAGAGGCACGCACCAGCCGCGAGGTCCGCGCGGCGCTCGATCCGGCCCGAGCCTCAGCGCTCGTGTCCCTGGCGAAGGACCACGGGGCCGCTCTCCCCTACGGCAATGCCCTCGGCCGTGAGGTCGTCCTGCATTGTCGCGGGACAAAGGTGTTCGAGATCGTGGCGGCCCTGCAGGGCATCGGCGCGCAGGACATTTCGGTCCGGGCTTTCGACTACCTGTTCCGACCCACCAACGCGCTCACAGAGCGGCTCCTGCGGCGGATCGGCTAGCTAGATCCTTACGCCTCTTTCACCGAGGCTTCAGGTTTTGTGTGATCTGTTACCTGAGACATAAGACAACATCACCTTGGGCGTTGCCTGAAGGCTCAAGGCCCCTTATGGTCCCTGCGTTTTTCCGATGAAGAGGTTCCGATGAACGCCCTTCGACTTGCGACACTCCTGGCGGCTCTTGCCACCGTCTCCGTGGCTCATGCCCAGACGGCCGCGACGCTCGGCCGGCCCGCCGGCCCGACCCGCCAGGCGGATACCAAGGTCCCGCAGCCGGGCGAGGGAGGCAAGATCTTCCCGCTGAACTCCTCTTGGGTGGCTGTCAGCCTGAACGGCAAGCCTTTCACCGGCGAGCGTCCAAGCTTCAAGCTCAACGACCAGCTCCGGGCCACGGGTTTCAGCGGCTGCAACACCTATGCCACCGCAGCCTATCCCCTGCGCGAGCAAGGCCTGGCCGTTGGCCCCTTCGCCTTGACGAAGAAGAGCTGCGACAAGAACACCATGGCCCTCGAGCAGGCCTTCCTCGTGGCGCTCCGCTCCTCGGGCAAGTGGGACATCCAGGGCCGCAACCTGATCATCCAGACCCAGAACGGCGGCCAGCTGATCCTGGAGCGCTCGCTTTAAGTTTTCTCTGAGATCGAATGAAAAGGCCGGCGAAAGCCGGCCTTTTTCGTTACGCATGAAGGGAAAGCGTCATCCCGGACGACGCGGAGCGGAGATCCGGGATCGTTCGACGAGTAAAGCACTGTCATCCCGGGGCCGCGCAGCGGAGCCCGGGATCCATAACCGCTGACAATTCAGATTGAGGTAAGACGCTTGTTCGCCCTCTCCTGAGACGTCGTGTTTATGGATTCCCGCCTTCGCGGGAATGACAATGTCGAGGTTTGGATGCCTCATTCTGCATGCGATCCCGGATCGGCTTCGCCGTCCGGGATGACGCGTTGGACTATTCCGCAGGCTCGGCCTCACGCATGTCGACGGGCGTCGACAGGCCGCCTTCGATCTTCTTCATGTCGATGCGCCGGTCGTGATAGGCGGCGAGCGTCGAGCGGTGACCGATGGAGACGACCGTCGTGTTCGGCAGCTTCTCCTTGATGATGCGGTAGATCTCCTCTTCCGTCGGCTCATCGAGCGCGGCCGTCGCCTCGTCCAGGAACAGCCAGTCGGGCTTGGCGAGGAGCGCGCGGGCAACCGCGAGGCGCTGCTGCTCGCCGAGTGACAGGGTCTGCCCCCAGGCCCGCTCCTCGTCGAGCCGATCCGCGATCTGCGGGAGCTTGGCGATGCGAAGCGCCTCCGCCATCTCGGCATCCGTGTAGGCATCGACCTTGCCTGGATAGGTCACGGCATCTCGCAGGGTTCCGATGGGGATGTAGGGACGCTGCGGCAGGAGCATCATGCTCTGCCCCTCCGGCACGAAGATCTGTCCCTCACCGAAGGGCCAGATGCCCGCGATGGCACGGAAGAGGGTCGATTTGCCCGAGCCCGACGGCCCGGTCATCAGGGTGCGTTCGCCCGGACGAAAGGCAAGCTCGTCCGTGTGCAAGAGAGCGCTGCCGTCAGGCAGGCGCACGTCCAGATCTTCCAGGCGCAGCTCTTGGCTCGCCTTCGGGGCGATTGCCAACTTGCTCTCGCCGCCGACGCGCTGAGCGGAGGCAATCGCACCCTCGAACGTGGTGAGACGGTCGAGCACTGCCTTATAGTCGGCAAGCGTCGTATAGATCGTGATGAAATAGGTGAGCGCCGACTCCACCCGGGAAAACGCACCGACCACCTGCTGCATCTGTCCAAGGGTGATCTTGCCGATGAAGTAGTAAGGCGCGGTCAGGATATAGGGCACCACCACGTTGGCCTGGAAATAGGCCGAGGTGAAGGTGTTGAGCTTGATGAGGCGGAAGACGATCCGCATGTAGTTGTCGACGACCTGTCCGAACCGCCGCCCGAGGCTCTCCCGCTCGGCCCTCTCGCCGCCGAGAAGCGCGACCTGCTCCGTGTATTCACGCAGGCGCGCTAGCGAGAAGCGGTAATTCGCCTCGACCCGCTCCTGCTCGAAGTTCAGGGCGATCAGGGGACGACCGATCAGGTGCGTGACCCATGTGCCGAGAATGGCATAACCCGCGCAGACCCAGACCAGCAGGCCAGGCACCTCCCAGCTCGTCCCCGGAAAAGTGAAGCCGGCCGAAATGGTCCAGAGAATGGCCACGAAGGACACAAGCGTCGCGGCCTGGTTCATCAGGCCGACGGACAGGGAATAGGTGCTTTCGACGAACTTGCGCAGGTCTTCCGAGATACGCTGGTCCGGGTTGTCCGCGCCCCGGCCCATGATCTGCATCCGGTAATGTGTCCCGTCGCCGAGCCACTCGCGCACGTAATAGGTGTTGAGAAAGGCGCGCCAGCGGATGGTGAGCACGTTCTGCAGCAGCACCTCGGTCAGGGCGATGGACACGAACACGGCGGCCAGAGGCGTGAAGATGACGAAGAGCTGATACCAGAATGCCGCAGCATCCTTGGCTTCAAGCGCGTTGAACATATCGCGCGAAAAGAAGCTGAGGCGCACGTTGAGGGCGACCTGGGCAAGATTGATCGCGATGAGGATGCCGATCATCCAGGTGCCAATGACACCTTCACGCGCCCGCACGAGACCGATGAAGGGGACGCGGATGACGCTGTCGGCCTGGGAGTCGAGATAGCGGTCCGTGATCCGGCAGATGGTGCGGACGACGGGGACGTAGGACAGGCCGTAGATGATCGCCCCGAAGGCCGTGGCACCGAGCGCGGCGGAGGGCGGCGGGACGTATCCCGTGTAATCGCCCGTGATTGCGCCCGCGACAGCGCCGAGGATCAGAGCCACAAGCACAAGATGCGTCGCCGACAGCATCACGACGAAAATGCGCAGGAACTTGGGGATGTCCCTTCCGACGAACACGATCCCGGCCAAGGCCAGGGTTGAAAGAGGCAGGTAGAAGGGAACCGCAACCGCTCCCCCCAGGGAGGCTGCCAGAACACCCAGACCTACGAGTGCCAGCGCGATGCTCGCCTTGATCATACACATCTCCTGCCGAGGTCCCGGCCCGGCTCTTTGAAACTCGAAGCAGCCGGATCAATGGCGCTTGTGGCGAAAGAAAGGAGGAACTTCCTCCAGTTAGAAGCGATAGCAGTCTTGTGAGAATAGCGACAGCTCGCTAGAAGCCTCGGAACGTTCGTCAAAACAGATTGTTTTGTTTAACGAACGAAAAGGTTGACTTAGAGAACGGGATGTTTCATGTGTCATATCGACATCCCCGACGTCACTGAAAAGGCGACCTCATGAACGCCCATCTTGGATATCTCGGCGACCAGCACGCCCAGCGCCTTGTGCCGGCGGAGTCCATCGTGCGCCTGGAGAAGGTGTCGAAGACCTTCCCCGGCCGTGACGGCCAGCCTGTCACGGCGCTGCAGGAGATCAACCTCGCCGTTCCTCAGGGCTCGATCCTCGGCGTGATCGGTCGCTCGGGTGCGGGCAAGTCCACCCTGATCCGCCTCGTGAACGGCCTGGAAAAGCCTTCCTCCGGCAAGGTGATCGTGGACGGTGCCGATATCGCGGCCCTTCCCGAAGCAGCCCTTCGCCACGCCCGCCGCTCCATCGGCATGATCTTCCAGCACTTCAACCTGCTCTCCTCGCGCACGGCGGCTCAGAACATCGCCCTGCCGCTCGAGGTGGCAGGCTATGACAAGGCCGAAATCAAAACCCGCGTCGAGGAGTTGCTGGCTCTCGTCGGTTTGACCGACAAGCGCAACCGCTATCCATCCGAGCTCTCCGGCGGCCAGAAGCAGCGCGTTGGCATTGCCCGCGCGCTCGCCACCAAGCCCAAGGTTCTCCTGTCGGACGAGGCGACCTCGGCCCTCGATCCGGAAACCACCCGCTCGATCCTTGACCTGCTCGGCCGCATCAACGACGAGCTTGGCCTTACCATCCTGCTCATCACCCACGAGATGGCGGTGATCCGCAACATCGCCCGAGAGGTCGCGGTGATCGAAGGCGGACGCATTGTCGAGCAGGGCGACGTGTTCGAGGTCTTCACCCGGCCGCAGCACGAGGTGACCCGCTCCTTCCTCGCCGACGAGTCGGGCCGCGCGTTGCCGCCCTATGTGCAGAGCAGGCTTAAAGCCGAGGCGACGCCCGGAAGCCAGGCGGTGATCCGCATCGGCTTCCGCGGCCCGCATGCGACGGACCCGGTTCTCGCGCGGCTTGCCCGCGATCTCAACATCGAGACGAACATCCTGTCCGGCTCGGTGGATGAAATCGCAGGTCGCCCCTTCGGCACTCTCGTGGTCGGCGTCCCGGAAGCCTCGCTCGCTACCACCCTCGATTTCCTGAACAAGCACGGTCTCGATACGGAGGTTCTCGGCCATGTCGCCTGAGATGATTAACCTCATCGCCAATTCCACCGGCGAAACGCTCTACATGGTCGCCGTCTCGGCCCTGCTCGCCACAATCTTCGGCCTGCCGCTCGGCGTATTTCTCGCCACCTCCGGCAAGGGTGAGCTGTTTGCCGCTCCGTGGATCAACCGCATGCTTGGCGTTGTCGTCAATGCGACGCGCTCGACACCCTTCATTATCCTCGTCGTTGCGATCATCCCCTTCACGCGCCTGATCGCCGGCACCTCCATCGGCACGAATGCCGCGATGGTGCCGCTGACCATTGCCGCGACGCCCTTCATCGCGCGTCTCATTGAAGGCGCGATCCGTGAAGTGGACCAGGGTCTGATCGAAGCCGCGCGCGCCTTCGGTGCAACGCCGCTCCAAATCGTGCGCAAGGTGCTGATCCCGGAAGCGCTTCCCGGCATCGTGCTCGGCCTCACGCTCGCGGTCGTGTCGCTTCTCGGCTTCTCGGCCATGGTGGGCGCGGTCGGCGGCGGCGGCCTCGGCGATCTCGGCATCCGCTACGGCTACCAGCGCTTCATGCCCGAAATGATGCTCGCCGTGGTGGTCGTGCTCATCGTCCTCGTCCAGGCGGTGCAGAGCATCGGCGACCGTCTCGCCCGGCATCTCAACAAACGCATCCGCCACGCCTGATCACGCATAAAAGTATCGCACAAGGAGTACAAAAATGTCGCTGAAGAAACTGGGCCTCGCCGCCTTCCTCTCTTTCGCCGCCCTTCCCGCTCTCGCACAGCAGACGCAGACCGTCCGCATCGGCGCCACGCCCGGCCCGCATGCGCAGATCCTCGAAGCCGTGAAGCCGATTGCCGCCAAGAAGGGCCTCGACATCAAGATCGTCGAGTTCTCCGATTACGTCGTGCCGAACACCGCTCTGGCCGGCGGCGACATCGAGGCGAACTCGTTCCAGAATCAGCCCTATCTCGACAATCAGGTGGCCGACCGCGGCTTCAAGATCGAGAGCGTGGCGCTCACCGTGAACTTCCCGATCGGCATCTATTCCAAGAAGCACAAGAGCCTCGACGCGCTACCGAACGGCGCCACGATTTCGATCCCGAACGATCCAACGAATGGCGGTCGCGCCCTCATCCTTCTGCAGGACAAGGGCCTGATCAAGCTGAAGGACGGCGTGGGCTACAAGCCGACTCCCCTCGACGTGACGGACAATCCCAAGAAGCTGAAATTCGTCGAGATCGAAGCCGCCCAGGGTCCGCGCGTGCTCGCCGACGTGGATGCCGCCATCATCAACACCAACTACGCGACATCGGGCGGCCTCGATCCGGTGAAGGATCCGATTGCCCGCGAGAACCCGAAGGGTCCATACGTGAACCTCATCGCCGTGCGCAGCGAGGACAAGAACAAGCCGTGGGTGAAGGCCCTCGTCGAGTCCTACCACACTCCAGAGGTGAAGCAGTTCATCGAGGAGAAGTTCAAAGGCTCCGTTCTGACGAGCTGGTAAGTTCCCTGCCAACCGTCATGAAGAAAGCCGGTCCCTCGGGCCGGCTTTTTATTATCCGGACAACGCGAAAGCTGTACGTCGGTCGCTACAAAGGGAGCGTCGCCGCAATACGGCTCGATGCGGCGCCGTTCCCTCCCCCGCATTGTCCGAATGTCACGTTTCCACCCCGTGACTTGGCGAGTGTTGCAATCATGCGCATGCCGAGGCCGCGTCTATCCTGCGCGAGATCGAAATCCTTCGGGAATCCTGTGCCCTCATCCTCGATGCTGATTTCCACATGGGCATCGCTCTTCGCGAGCCGAACCCGGATGCGCCCCGAGCCGTATTTGATCGAGTTCGTGACGGCCTCCGTGGTGATGAGACCGAGGGCAACCAGCAGATCCGCCTTCAACGTCAGAGGAGGCATTTCTCCCGGGTCCAGGATGATCGGCCGCTGGTAGGTCTCACCGAGCGAAGTGCGCAGGTCGGTCATGACCCCTTCGATGTAAGGCTGCACCTCCCCTTCCACAACGGAACTGTCCTGTTGCAGGCGCGAATGAAGAATGCCGATCGTTCCGATCCGCGCCGAGGCTTCGCTGAGCTGAATTTTCACGGCCTCATTGCAGGACCCGCGAGCCTGCAGGTTCAGCATGCTGCGCACGAGCTGCAGACTGTTGGCTACCCGGTGATGCACCTCGCGCATCAGCAGTTCTTTTTCCGCCAGAAGCGTCTCGCGCTCCGCTTCCAGACGGCGGCGCTCGGTCACGTCGCGCACGATGACCATCGCGGCCTTCGGAGCAACCCATGACATATGCCGTGCCGCGACCTCCACCTGAACCTCGGTCCCATCGAGACGCCGCCATGTCTCATCGACCAGGGGCGCATAGCCGGTCTGCTGCACCTGGCGAATGCGCTCTTTCACGAGATCTTGGGATGGCTCGGCCACGAATTCCAGAACGGGGCAGCCGATGATGTCGTTGACAGAATCTGCTCTGACGAGATGAGCCATCGCGAGATTGGCGAAGACGATCATGTGACCGTCATGAACAATCAGGGCATCGGGGCAAAGCTCCATCAGCGTGCGGTAGTTCTGATCGTTCAAACCTGCGAAACCGCTGCCGATGTGCTGCTGCTCAGAGAGCAAAGCATTCTGCATGAGACTCCCCTACAAAGACGATCCCCTTCTCCTGACGCAACGTAAACAACAGATCATTCTTTACATTGTGTGTAGCGATCTTATCCCGGCATTCATCATCATTATACTACTAGTTCGGGTAGTTGATGCAGAGATATATTGGTCATTTCGTGCTGGAATCCCGGATTTACGACAGCAATTCTGCCGTAATATGCGGAGCCGACCACGACCGGAACAGGGCTCCTGGCATCACCGCTTCCCTGTCAATGGAGGAGACCGCTCTCCTCACCGCACCGCATTCCTTAAGAACAGAGCCCAAGTTGCGTCGATAAAGCTTGAGGGTATAGTGCCGCAAACAACGCTTATCATTGCCGAAGCTGGGGGCGATCATGGCAAGTCCAAGCGATAACCATCTCGATGCCAGTCGCGTCTCGTCGATCTCTGCGGGCCTCGCCACTGGACTGATCTACGGCTACAAATGGGGATCGCCTTCGAAAGGGGTGGGCACGCATATCACCTGGAGCGTGCCGCAGGGAACCGCCTGGTTTGCCAATTCCTATTCATCCTGGGGCGAGCAGTATGACTGGTACGTCCTCAGCGAGACCGAGATCCAAGGTGCCACCAGGGCGATGAACGCTTGGATGTCAGTATCGGGGCTGACGGCTTCTCGTATTGCCGACAATCAGACGACCGTGGGCGAAATCCGCTTAGCCAAGTCCTCCCGAGGCTCTGCGAACAGCGACGGTCATGCCTATCTGCCCTCCGATGCACCCAATGCCGGCGATATCTGGCTGCAGGTCAACAGTTGGAACCGGTCCGGCAATGATGCTCACAGGCCGGGCACCTTTGCTTATCTGACGCTTCTCCATGAGATCGGCCATGCTCTCGGCCTGAAGCATCCCTTCGAGACCTCGGGCTACAACGGCAATGTGCTGCCGGCGCAATACGACAATTATTTCATGACGATCATGAGCTATTCAGCCACGCCATGGTCGCGCTCCGCATCGGCGGATTTCTATCCGACCACACCGATGTATCTCGACCTCCTGGCGATCCAGCATCTCTATGGCCGCGACACGAAGACGAATGCGGGCAATTCGACCTATACGTTCTGGGAAGGCCAGAAATACTGGCAGACCATCTACGATGCGAGCGGAACCGATACGGTGGTCTATAGAGGCTCGGTCGACAGCATGATCGATCTACGGGAGGGATGGTACAGTTCCGTCAGCGATGCGATCAATTTCGGCGATGGAACGTCGTCTCGAAGCACCGTCTATATCGGCCCCAATGTCACGATCGAGAATGCCACCGGCGGTACCGGCTCCGATACGCTGATCGGCAACAATGCGAGAAACACTCTCAAGGGCGACTTCGGAAATGACACGCTCCGAGGCAGCGCGGGCGACGATAAGCTCTATGGCGGCGCTGGCAATGACAGGCTTTCGGGTGGTTCGGGCCAGGACTCCTTCTACTTCAACGCTCCTCTGTCCGACGATCCATCCGCCGGCGACATCGATTGGATCACCGATTTCAACGTTGTGAGTGACCTGATCTATCTCGAGGATGCCGTCTTCAAAGGGATCCGAAAGGGCAAGATGAGCCAATCCGTCTTCACGACGGGAAGTGCCGCCAAGGATTCGAAGGACCGGATCGTCTACGACAAGAAGACCGGCAGCCTGTTCTACGATTCCGACGGCACCGGGAGCACTGCGCCAATCAAGTTCGCCGCGATGAGCAAGAACCTGAAACTGACGGCGGCGGATTTCTACATCGTCTGAAGTGCACCTCACGCGCGCGTTAGAGCATCGTTGGGCGCGGAAAACCGGGTCCACTTTTCGCTGGCGCGGCCCCCCGGGTCCGCACGATGCGATAGTGCTCGCACCATGCACTATTTCTGTCGCGGCTCCTTCAGATCCTGTCCGGCGGTGACAAGCTTTCCGGCGCGCTTCGCCTTCACCGCCTCCATCAACGTCCAGGCGGCGTTGCGCACCTCCTCCTGCACGGCCTGATCCTGATCGAGCTCCTCATGGCTGGTCGCATAGGGCTTCCAGTAGCCGATATAGCGGTCGAGCTCCGCGGCTCCTCCGGCGGCCACAAGATCCATGGCGCGCAGCCAATCCGACAGACTCCGGCGAACGCCGCCAGCGCCTTCGGTGTCGCCGTGCACGATGACAGAAAAGAGCCTGCCTTCCAGGTGCTTGGGATAGTCCCAGCCCTTCAGTTCAAGCTCCTTCGCAAGATCCGTTTTCTTGCCTTGCGTCGAGGTCGGATCCGGATTGCCGCCATCGGCGCAGACGAGCCGATCCATCATCAGCTTCAAAGGAGATGAGACCTGATACCAATTGACGGGCGTGACGATCATTACCCCATGGGCCTCGACCCAGCGAGGATAGATCTCGTTCATCCAGTCCTGCGTCTGGCCGAGAGAGTAGTTGGGATAGCAGGAGCAGGGCCAGTGGCACAAAGCCGCCGCCGTCGAGAAGCAGGCCTTGCAGGGGTGGATGTGACGGCCGTACTCGGCGGCGAGACGGCTCAACTCGAGGATGTCGACCTCGGTGCTTCCGGCGCTCGCGAGAACCTGACGGGCGATCTCCACGAGGCGGTAGCTCTTGGACATCTCGCCAGGGCAGGTATGCTCGCTGCGGGAGGAGGCTGCGATCACGAGAAAGCGAGCGGGACCGTTCGGATCCTCATGCCGCTTCTGCGCGAGATCGACCGCTTCCTTCGCGGCGATCCAATCGACGGCGAGATCATACTCGGGGTCGGCAAAGCCGGGTCCCGCCTTGCGGGTCCTGGGGCTTTTCCGGTGATGGTTATAGGCATCCCAGGCCGCATCGGCGACCCGCTGAAGCTCGACGGTCAGCGGCTCGAAGGCAGGATCCTGGAATTGTTGGAGAAACCGTTTTCGGAACTCAGCCTGGTCGAGGGTCGGGTCGGGCGTGCCCTTCCGCGCTTCTGGAATGGACAAGGAGAGCTCCTGCGCCAAGAGAATGGTGTGCCGGAATTGCAACGCAGGGTGGCCATGCCGGTTCCGGCATGGCGTTCGCCCGAGGCGATCACTATTTGCTTAGTTCGAATGAGCTCTACCTTCCTGCCTCACTATCAATGGAGCAGTCCATGTCGACCATCCCTACCGTCCGCCTGAACGATGGAAACGCCATGCCGCAAGTCGGCTATGGCGTCTGGCGGGTCTCGAACGAGGAAGCCAAGACTGTGGTCGGCGAGGCCATCAAGGCCGGCTACCGCTCCATCGATACAGCGGCCATCTACGGCAACGAAGAAGGCGTGGGAGAGGCCATCAAGGCAGCGCCCGTTTCGCGTGAGGAACTCTTCATCACCACGAAGGTCTGGAACGATCGACATGGCTATGACGAAACCCTGCGTGCCTTCGATGAGAGCCTGGCCCGTCTCGCGCTCGATACCGTGGATCTCTATCTCATCCACTGGCCCGTTGCCGGCAGCGAGGCCTATCGCGATACGTGGCGCGCGCTGATCAAGCTGAAGCAAGATGGGCGCGCGAAGTCCATCGGCGTATCCAACTTCATGACGCAGCATCTGCAGCGGCTGATCGACGAGTCGGGCGTGACGCCTTCGGTCAACCAGATCGAGCTGCACCCCCGCTTCCAGCAGAAGGAACTGCGCGCGCTCCATGCCAAGAACGGGATCGTCACGGAATCCTGGAGCCCGCTCGGACAGGGCACCCTCGTGGCTGACGAGACCCTCGCCGCCATCGGCGGCAAATACGGCAAGACGCCGGCTCAGGTCATTCTGCGGTGGCACCTCGACAACGGCCTCGTCGTCATTCCCAAATCCGCGACGCCCTCCCGCATGCGCGAGAACATCGACCTGTTCGACTTCAAGCTCGATGCGGACGACATGCGCGTGATTGAAGGCCTCGATGATGCCTCCGGTCGTGTGGGGCCCGATCCCGCCATCTTCGCCTAAACATCACAATGGATGCTACAAGCGGCCCTTCGCGGGGTCGCTTGTCGCTTCGAACTGCTTGTAGATCGCTTCGGCAATCGGCAGGAGCTGAGCACGATCTGCCTTGGCCGAGACCACGTAAGACAATCCCTTGTCGATCCAGGAGAATGCGGACACACCATCCTGCTCCTCGAAGCGGAAGGATGTCTGCGCCTCGTTTCCTCCCGAGCGCGCATAGAGCGTAAGGCGGTTGCCGCCTACATTCTCATACATGAATTGCGCTGCCGCCTCGCCGCTGTCGGGAAGCAGTCGCCCGCCGATGAGGCGGTAGCCTTGGGCATTCAGGTTCGGCGCTATCAGCTGCTTGCCCACACGACGCGACAGCCATTGTACGAGATGCGCTTCCTGATCGGCGGGAACTTCCACCGGATGCAATCGCTCGCCGACATAGATGCGATGCGCCGCAATGGCGTTGTCGGCAACGGTCAGAGCCGCCGCCTGCATATACGCACGGGAGGTCCACCAGACCCCGCCCCAAGCGCCAAGGATTCCGCCGATCGTAAGCCATGCCAATGCGGCGGCGAAAGTGGCAGGGCGAACCAGCGGAGAGCGGCGTCGTGCGGCAACGAGATTGGTAATGCGCAAGCGTGAGGGAATGGGCTCCTGAGCCTTGAAGGCCAGCCGCGTGCGCAGCGCCTCGCGGTGCTCGATCTCGCGCTCCACCTGTTCGGCCGTTTCCGGATGATCGGCGAGATAAGCCTTCACCGCATCACGCCGCGAGGATGAGAGCCGGCCATCGACCAGGGCCTGCAGATCGTCTTCTCCGATGGGTCGCTCGCCCGTCACTTCACTCTCCTCAAGACGGCGCCGCGTCCGGTCTCCATGAACTCTCTCAGACGCGCCCGCGCCCGACTTAGGCGCGACATCACCGTACCGACCGGGATGTCCAGTACCTGCGCGGCCTGTTCGTAGGACAGGTCCTCGACGCCGACCAGCAGCAGAATGGAGCGTTGCTCCTCCGGCAAGGCATCGAGTCCCTTCAGAACATCGTGCAGGCCGGCATGACTCTCGGGGCTCATCTCGGGCGCCTGAACATCGTTGAGAACCTCCTCTCCCACGCGCGTGCCGCGCGCCTTGCGCTGGCGTACGCCGTTGATGAACAGGTTGCGCTGAATGGTGAAGAGCCAAGCTCTCAGATCGCCCTCGCGCCGCTGGTTCCAACGGCTGATCGCACGCTCCAGGGTATCCTGGACGAGATCGTCCGCTGCCTCGCAGTCGCGCAGGAGAGCCCAGGCATAGCGGCGCAAGCCTGGAATCTGCGGCTCGAGAAGGGAAGCGATCTCGTCCAAGGTCAATTCTCAGTTGGCAGCATCATTCAACGATGAACCTGCTCGTCCTGCAAGTATCAAGGCGCGGCGATATGCCAGACATTGTTGACGCCATCGCCGGTGACCTCGCCCGGCTTGGTATCCTTGACCCAGAGATAGAGCGGCTTTCCCTTGTAGGCCCATTGCTTGGCGCCGTCGTCGCGGGTCACGACGCTCCAGTCGCCCGATGCTGCAGCGCCCGCCGCCGCCATGAGGGGCGGCCAGTTCTGGGCGCATTGGCCGTTGCAGGCGGACTTGCCGGTCGTGTCGCGGTCGAAGGTGTAGAGGGTCATGCCCTTGGCATCGACGAGGGCCTTGCCCTTGCTCGTATCCGCCACCTTCGCGGGAGCTGCGGTTTGCGCGAGTGCGACGGATGCGGCAACGAGGGTCCCTGCCAGGATGGCCGGACGCAGAAACAGCTTCATGGATATCCTCCTGAGGTCGATGATGACCATGATCTCAGAGACACGCGTCAGGAAGCTTTATTCCCATCGGGGCGAAAAAAGCGTGACCGTCTCAGCGCCCCATCGGATTGAAACGCGCCGGATCGTCGAGAGGCTCGCGCAGCTCGATCCTGTGGCGTCCATTGTCCTTGATCTGAGCTGTCCGGTAGGTTCCGTCCAGATCGTCCTCCGGAGGCTGGAGGACATCGACGCCCATGCGGCGCAGGCGGGCTACTTCCTGATCCACATCCGGCACGAGCACGCTGACGACAGGAACCTTCGTGACCTGAACCGCCGCCGTGGTGTCGGGCTCCGACGACAGGATGTGATCGGTCTCGTTGATCTCGAGCAGGAATCCGCTCCGCTCCAGCACGGCCCGCCGCCCGGGAACGAGACTCTGGCTGCCGAGGAGCCGGAAGGCCAGCTTGTCCTGGTACCATTGGACGCTCTCGTCGAAATCAGGCGTGCGGATCGACGCGGAGCTTGGCCTGGGTTCGGATGCGGCATAGGCGGGAGCCATGGTCGTCAGCCAAAGGCCGGATAAAGCAAGCTGTACGATCACGAGGGCCTGCGGCAGGTTTCTCCATATCGACAAGATTGATCGCCCTGCTCTCACGGTATAGCCCTCGCTCAGCTACGCAATTCTTAGCCGTATACACATGAACGCGGATCGGGGCAGATCGTTTTCCGAAATGTGGCGATGTCGCCACTGCAGTCCTCACTCCTGAACCAGCTTGAGCAGCAGGGTAGACAGCTGGCCTGCTTCCTTCTCCCCGAGCTTCGCCCCAATGAATCGGTTGATGGCGGCTCCATAGACCTGCCACATGCGCTCCTGCAGCGCCCTGCCCTTATCGGTGATCTCGATCAGCTGGCGTCTCTTGTCCCCGGGAAAGGGAATGCGGTGGACAAGGCCCTCGGTCTCCATCCGATCGAGCAGCCGCGAGAGATTGTACTGCTCGAACAGCCCCGCCTCCTCGATCTCCCTCGGCGTGAGCCGCCCGTCCGGTCCGCGTTTGAGCTCGAGCAGCACGTCGTACCAGTGCAGCGATGGCAAGCCGGCATTTTTCAGCTCTGCCTCAATGCGCCCGACCACGACGCGCTCGGCGCGGATCAGGCGTCCCCAGGCCTTGATGACGGCAGCAGACGGTTCTTGCATCCGGGCAAACCCTTGTTGGATTCAATGCAATTGCATTGAAGTTGACAGGCCCATGCACCTGCGTCAAATATCCATGCACTTGCATGGAAAAAGACTCAAGACTGCAGCCTGATCCACCAACAAGGATATTATCATGAAGCTTTACTACTATCCCGGCGCCTGCTCGCTCGCGCCCCACATCGTGGCCCGCGAGGCCGGCATTCCGCTCACCCTCGAGAAGGTCGATCTCGCCAGTCGCACCACCGAGACCGGTGCGAGCTTCGCCACCATCAACCCGAAGGGCTATGTTCCGGCGCTCGGCCTGAAGGACGGGCCCGTGCTCACCGAGGCCAGCGCCATCATCCAATATCTGGCGGACAGCCAGCCCGGGACGGATCTTGCGCCCGCCCACGGCACCATGGAGCGTTATCGCCTGCTGGAATGGCTCGGCTTCATCAGCACCGAGATCCACAAGGGCTTCGGACCCCTGTGGAACCCGGCCACTCCGGATGCGATGAAGGCCGCCACGAAGGAGCGTCTTGCCGCTCGCTTCTCCTATCTCGACGAGAAACTCGCCTCGCAGCCGTTCCTGACGGGCTCCAAGTTCACCATCGCCGACGCCTATCTCTTCACCGTCGTCAACTGGACGAACTTCCACGGCATCGACCTGTCGCCGTTCCCGAGCCTGCAAGCTTTCCAGGCCCGCGTCGCATCGCGCCCGAGCGTGCAGCAAGCCCTCGAGGCCGAAGGCCTGAAGCAAGCCGCTTAACGCGGATCGCAGCATTCCTTCGGACAACGAAAAAGCCCCGGATTGCTCCGGGGCTTCTTTTTATTCGCGCGGTGCGAGGACTTCTTAGAAGTCCATGCCGCCCATGCCGCCCATGCCGCCGCCCGGCATCGCCGGAGCGCTTTCACGCTTCGGAGCCTCGGCAACCATGGCCTCGGTGGTGACGAGCAGGCCGGCGACCGAAGCCGCATCCTGCAGAGCCGTGCGGACGACCTTCGCCGGATCGACGATACCGGCCTGGAGCATGTCCACGAACTCTTCCGTCTGAGCGTTGAAGCCGAAGGTGTCAGACTTCGTGTTGTCGTTGATCTTGCCGACGACGATGGAGCCTTCGACACCAGCGTTCTCGGCGATCTGACGGATCGGAGCCTCAAGGGCGCGCAGGACGATCTTGATACCGGCCTGGACGTCCGGGTTGTCGGTCGTGAGCTTCGCGACCGCACCCTTGGCGCGCAGCAGAGCCGTGCCGCCACCGGGGACGATACCCTCTTCCACCGCAGCGCGGGTGGCGTTCAGAGCGTCGTCGACGCGGTCCTTCTTCTCCTTCACCTCGATCTCGGTCGCGCCGCCGACGCGGATCACCGCGACGCCGCCTGCGAGCTTGGCGAGACGCTCCTGGAGCTTCTCACGGTCGTAGTCCGAGGTGGTCTCCTCGATCTGCGCCTTGATCTGAGCCACACGGGCCTCGATGTCGGCCTTCTGGCCGGCGCCGTCGATGATCGTGGTGTTTTCCTTCTCGATGCGGACGCGCTTGGCGCGGCCGAGCATCGGCAGGGACACGGTCTCGAGCTTGATGCCGAGGTCTTCGGAGATTGTCTGGCCGGCGGTGAGGACCGCGATGTCCTCGAGCATGGCCTTGCGGCGGTCGCCGAAGCCCGGAGCCTTCACAGCCGCGATCTTGAGGCCGCCACGCAGCTTGTTGACCACGAGGGTGGCGAGAGCCTCACCTTCCACGTCCTCAGCGATGATGAGGAGCGGCTTGCCGGTCTGAACGACAGCCTCGAGGATCGGCAGCATCGGCTGGAGCGAGGAGAGCTTCTTCTCGTGGATGAGGATGTAGGGGTCCTCGAGCTCGGCCACCATCTTCTCGGCATTGGTGATGAAGTACGGCGAGAGATAGCCGCGGTCGAACTGCATGCCCTCGACGACGTCGAGCTCGGTCTCGGCGGTCTTGGCTTCCTCGACGGTGATGACACCCTCGTTGCCGACCTTCTGCATGGCATGGGCGATCATCTCGCCGATGTCCTTGTCGCCGTTGGCGGAAATCGTGCCGACCTGGGCGACCTCGTCGGAGGACTTCACCTTCTTGGCGCGGGACTGGATGTCCTTCACGACCTCGGCGGTGGCGAGATCGATACCGCGCTTGAGGTCCATCGGGTTCATGCCGGCGGCCACAGCCTTGGCACCCTCGCGGACGATGGCCTGGGCCAGAACCGTCGCGGTGGTGGTGCCGTCACCGGCGATGTCGTTGGTCTTCGAGGCCACTTCGCGCACCATCTGGGCGCCCATGTTCTCGAACTTGTCGGCCAGCTCGATTTCCTTGGCGACGGTGACGCCGTCCTTCGTGATGCGCGGAGCGCCGAAGGACTTCTCGATCACCACGTTGCGGCCCTTCGGGCCCAGGGTGACCTTCACGGCATCGGCGAGGATGTCGACGCCACGCAGCATCTTGTCGCGAGCATCGGAGGAGAACTTAACGTCTTTGGCAGCCATGGGCTTTGCCTCCAGGTATGTTCAAAAAATTCAGGAAAGGGCTTTTTGGCGAACTTACTTCGCGACGACGCCCATGATGTCGGATTCCTTCATGATCAGGAGATCCTGGCCATCGATACGCACCTCGGTGCCGGACCACTTGCCGAAGAGCACGCGGTCGCCAGCCTTTACGTCGAGGGCGACGACCTTGCCACTCTCGTCACGGGCGCCGGGGCCGACGGCGACGACTTCGCCCTCTTGCGGCTTTTCCTTGGCGGTGTCCGGGATGATGATGCCGCCGGCCGTCTTCTCTTCGGCCTCGATGCGGCGGACGACAACACGGTCGTGCAGCGGACGGAACTTCATGGAACTTCCCCTTTGACTTTTGGCACAGCCCCTCTGGCTGTACCCTGGTCTTGCGGCTGTTAGCACTGTTCACTGATGAGTGCTAACGCTGGCCGCGAGATAGGCATATGCCGACGGGGAGTCAAGACATCTGCCTTAAGGTCAGCCGCAAAAAAGAGAGCCTTGACCCCTCATAAGCACGGGGCATGATCGTTTCATGACCGACCTGGAAGCCATCGGCCGAACCTGTTTCGCCCTCCATGCCCGTATGACGGCCCGTCTCCTGAGCCGGACCTATGAGGCGGCGCTTCGCCCTCTGGGCCTGAAGCTCCCCCAATTCGGCATCCTCGGCGCCATCGGCCATGGGACGACGGCCTCCGAGACCGTTCTGGCCGACCGGCTCGGGCTGGAACGCACGACCCTCGTGCGCAACCTGAGGGTCCTGACCCAGAACGGCTGGATCGAACCCATCCCAGGCAACGGCCGCGGCCTGCGGCACAGGCTGACGCCTGCCGGACAAGCCATCCTGGAAGCGGCTATCCCGCTCTGGCAGCAGGCGCAGGGCCAGCTGGAATCCAAGCTCAAGGACACGGATGCGGAGGAGGCCCGCCGGGCCATGCGCGCCCTGCGCAAGGCGACCTACCCTTCTTGAAAGCCATTGCGCCACCTCGAGTCCTGCCATACTGTGTAGATGCACAGATGGAGATGGCGATGCTTGAGCGGGTTCATGGGATCGTGTCGCGGGACGTTCTGACGGCCGAGCCGGGGCTCGCCTTCCTGCGCAGCATGCTCGAGGGCCGCCACCCGGCCCCACCCTTCTCGCGCTCGACCAATGTCTACATGACCCATGTGGAGGAGGGCCGGGTGATCTTCGAGGGCGAGCCGACGGAAGCCTTCTTCAATCCACTCGGGACCATCCATGGCGGCTGGACCTCCGCCATCCTCGACAGCGCCATGGCCTGCGCCGTCCACACGACCCTGGCGGCCGGCCAGGGCTATACGACGGTAGAGATGAAGCTCAACTTCGTTCGGCCGATCCTGCCGAACATGGGCAAGGTCACCTGCGAGGGTGTCCTGGTCCATCGCGGCGGCACGCTCGCCACCTCGGAGGGCAAGCTCTTCGATGCCAAGGGCCGACTTCTCGCCCACGGCACCGAAACCTGCATGATCTTCGACGCGGCCGCCCGTAAGGCGGCCTAGCGCATCGTGCGGAAAAGTGGACCCGGTTTTCCGCACGATGCGCTCTTCAAAGAGTGGAGCATCGGACCCAAAAGTGGGCCCACTTTTGGGTCCGATGCTCTAACGTTTGGATGTCAGCATCGCGGCGGCGACGATGAGAATGCCGCCGCCGAGTGTCGCCCAGGTGGGGATCTCGCTGAAGACCCCGTAGCCGATCAGCACCGCCCAGATCAGGGCGGTGTATTCGAGCGGAGCCAGCCGCGCAGCTTCCGCCTTGGCATAGGCGGTCGCCATGAGCACGTGGCCGATCACGCCGAGAACGCCCATGAGCATGAACCAGGCCAGATGGGTGTAATCCAGGGGCTGCCAGGCCCAGAGGCCGAACGGCGCGACCAGGAGAAATGGTCCGAAATTCTGGAAGATGACGATATGCAGGAACTTGTCCCGCTGGGCGCGCTGGCGCAATAGCACGAGGCTGAGTGCGTATGTCACCGCCGATGTCAGTGCTGCGGCGACGCCGGCCCAAGAGCGGGCGGCACCGGCCTCCCCTGTCTGACCGAGAACGACGACGAGCGTTCCGGCGAAACCGATGGCAATGGCGCCGACGATCCGGGCATCGACCCTCTCCCGCAACAGCAGCATCCCAAACAGGGCGATGAACATTGGCGACAGGAACGACAGCACGAGGGTTTCGGCCAGGGGCAACTGACCCAGCGCGTAGAAGAAGCTCACCGCCGTCACGACTGCGATCACCGAGCGGAGTGAGTTGGCCGCGATGGTCTCGCGGCTCGGCCAGCCGGGCTTCAGGACAGCGACCACACCGGCCACGACCAGCGAGCCGCAGGCGAAACGCAGGAAGGCGACCTGGAAGGTGGGGTAATGGGCGGACATCCCCTTGATGACCGCATCCATGATGGACAGAACCGCGATGCCCGCGGCCGCCCGGAGGGCGGGACCGAATTTCATGATGTCACGACGATGTGAAAACCGGCGTCCGGGATGAGCGCCGTCGAGAAAAGAGGCTCTTACAGCACTTTCCTTGAGGCTTCACCCCTCTTTTCAGCGCATCGACAGGAAAGCGCTCTTCCGACTTACGCATAAATTCATCGAGCTTGGCGGAAACAAAAGCCGCGCTTCCCGTTATTCTGCAAAACACAGACGAGGATACTTCGATGCGCGCTTGGATCCCTTGCTCCGCAATGCTTTTGGCCGTCCTTCTTCCTGCTGCGGCCTCCGCACAGCCCATCGCCAGGAATGGCCATTTCTACGGCAACACCTACATCTCTCCGGGCTACGATTATCCCTATGCACACACGGAGGATGGCTATGCCGAGAATTATCCTCTCGTGACGCGCCCTGCCTCTCGCGCTCGGGCCTATCGCGGGGCCGTCTATCCTTACGACGTGCAGTCCACGGGCAGCGTGGTCGCGTCCCTGCCACAGGATTACGGGAACGGCACGGGATACGACAACAGCATCGATTATGCGATCGCGCCGCAGTTCCAGCGCCAGCTCGTATCCTATCGCGGCGGCGAGAATCCGGGCACGATCATCATCAATACGAACGACAAATTCCTCTATCTCGTCCAGTCGGGCGGACGCGCCATCCGCTATGGCATCGGCGTGGGGCGTCCCGGCTTCGAATGGGCCGGCCGCAAGACGGTTTCGATGAAGCGCGAATGGCCGTCCTGGCGTCCGCCGGCCGAGATGCGGCGCCGCCGTCCCGACCTCCCCCGCTTCATGGAAGGCGGACTGGACAACCCGCTCGGCGCGCGGGCCCTTTATCTCGGCTCTTCGCTCTACCGCATCCACGGCACCAACGAGCCGCACACCATCGGACAGGCCGTCTCCTCCGGCTGCATCCGCATGCTCAACGAGGACGTAGTCGATCTTTATAACCGCGTGAAGGTCGGAACGAGAGTCATCGTGATCTGATCGCACCAATCATCGCGTTTCATCATTGCTTGTGATGGCCGGGCTCGCCCCGGCCACTCGCTTTTGAGAATCGCACGCGGTCTGATCTAAGGCAGCATTGCCCATCGCATGAGGAATGCCATGAACTACGCCTATCTCTTCGCCGCCATTATCAGCGAAGTCATCGCCACATCGGCGTTGAAGGCGGCGGAAGGCTTCACGCGTTTCTGGCCCTCCGTCATCGTGATCGTCGGCTATGGACTGGCCTTCTACTGCCTGTCCCTGACCATGCGCACGATTCCCATCGGCATCGCCTATGCGATCTGGTCCGGAGTCGGCATCGTGCTGATCGCGCTTGCCGGCCTCCTCCTCTATCGCCAGGCATTGGACCTGCCCGCCGTCATCGGCATGGCGCTCATCCTGGCGGGCGTGCTGATCATCAATGTGTTCTCGAAGACCGCCGGCCACTGAAACAAAACGCCCGCCGAATGGCGGGCGCTTCCGAACGCAGGTGAGCGACCTTTAGGCCCAATCGCCCTCGTCTCCGCCATCGCCGCCGAAGTCGGAGAAATCGCCCTGATCTTCCTGCTGGCTCGCGTCTTGATAGAGAGAATCCGTGATGCCGGCATTGCCGGCTTCCGCCGCTTGGTCGGCACCGCCGAGACCGGCCGCAGATGCGGCATTGCTCAACGGATTGTTCTCGCCGCTGAAGGCATGGCTCAGGGCATTCGCGATCATCACGCCGCCGGCAACGCCCGCCGCTGTCGAGAGGGCAGTTCCAAGGAAGCCGCCTCCACCGCCGCGCTGCATGCCGCCCCATGGGCCGGGCGCGCCGCCCATCATGCCGCCTTGGGGAGCACCGTAATGCTGCTGCGGATGTTGTGGGGCGTGGCCCCAGGGCGAGGCCTGGCGGGCCGGCGGCGCATTATAGGCCGGTCCCGGCGGACGCGACGCAACGCCACCGCCGAAGATGCTGGACAGAAAACCGCCCTGCTGCGGCTGGCGGCTGGCGCGATCGAGCTCGGCACGCAGCTGCTCGTTCTCGGCCTGAAGATTGGCCAAGGCCTGTTCCTGAACGAAGACGGCCTGCGCCAGAGCATAGGGCGCATAGGGCTGCTGGCGCAGCTTCTCGGCAATGAAGCGCTCGGCCTCCGGATCGCGCGGCTGGTTCGCCACCTGCTCCAGGCGTCCGAAGATATCGTTGATGACCTGGCGTTCCTGATCGTTCATGGCATGCCTCCTGCAATCGATCGTTGGAGGAGGATGTAAGCATGGCCCCGGCTTTTGTTAGGGGCTGACAAGGCCGAGCCTGCGCATATTCTGCAGCGCCTGCGGTGCGATGCTTTCCAAATCGTGAAGGTCGCGCCATTCGGCACCATGCACCTCCCGCAGGTCGGGCTGAATGGCACTGCCCTCCCCTGCTCTCACGACATAGCGGATATCGAAATGCCAATGCTCGGGCTCATTCCGCTCGGGCCGTGCCGGGATACGGTGGCTGTCGATGTCGATGGGCATGCCGGAGATGTCATGCCACGGGTCGATCACAAGTCCATGCAAGCCGGTCTCTTCCACCGCCTCCCGAAGAGCCGAGTCCGGCAGACCCTCCGGCGCCTCATAATGGCCGCCCGGCTGCAGCCAGCGGTCGAGAGAGCGGTGGTGGATCAGGAGGATGTTCTGCCCCGTCCGGTCGAGGATGAAGGCCGATGTCGTGACATGGCCCGGAAAGGTGCGGCGGGAATGAATGTCATCCCCGCTTTCGATCTGGCGGCGCAGGATTGCATGCCTGTCATCGGGCGACCCGAACGCCCTGGCGTGATCGTCGAGGATCGCCTTGACCTGATGCCGGAAGGCTGCCGAATCGAAACTCATGACGAAGTCTCTAACCTTCCATCACCTTCGCGAACGCATCTTTGTAGTCCGGATGCCAGCGCGAAAGCGGCGGGCGGTTCTCGATGATGTCCTCGGCGGCCCAGCGGATGCGCTTCTCGTCCATCTCCCGCGTTGTCTCGTTGTCGGGGCAGAGCACGTAGAAGTCGTTTCGCTCCAGAGCCTGCAGCAGGAAATCGATGACCTGTTCCGGCTCCCAGGCACCGGCCGGTCTCTCGGAAATGCCTCTCGCCTTGGTGAAACCCGTATAGACGAAGCCCGGGATGAAAAGATGCGCGCTCACCTGACAATCGGGCCGGTTGCGCAAGTCATGCGCCAGCGCCTCGGTGAAGACCTTCACGCCGGCCTTGGAGATGTTGTAGGCGGTATTGCCCGGCGGCGTCGTGATGCCCTGCTTCGATCCCGTGTTGATGATCGCGCAAGGGCTTTTCTGGTCGATCATGGCCGGCGCGAAGACCTGCACGCCATTGATGACGCCCCAGAGATTGGTCTCCAGAATGGCGCGCCAGCGTGTCAGGTCGCCGAACATCTGCCCGCCGCTCTCGGTCCCGGCATTGTTCATCAGCACGGCGACCTCGCCGAAGGCGGCGTAGGCCTTCTCCTTGAGGTTCTCGACACCCTCCAGCCGCCCGACATCGGTCGCGACTGCAAGGACGTTCTCCGGTTTGCCGGCAACGCGTGCCACGTCCTCCGCGCTGTGCCGGAGCGCTTCACCTTCCAGATCCGCAAGGCAGACTTTCATGCCGAGCTCCGCGAACCTTTTGGCGGCCGCAAGCCCGATGCCGCTCGCGGCTCCGGTGATGACGGCGACGCGGCCAGAGGCGATTGCTGGATGCTGGGCCATCGCTGGGATCCTTCGTTTTGCGATTCGACGATGAGCCCAAAGTGGCGCGCAGCGGATCATTCGCCAAGGCCGGCGGAGTGATTGGCTATATGCGTTCGTCACATCGTTCTCCGCATTGTCATTCCCGGCCGGAGCGTCAGCGGAGGGGAAGGGAATCTATAGCACCGTGCTTGTACGTGGATCCCCTTCCCTCGCTTCGCTTGGCCTAAGGATGACAACTACGACGTCATGGCCGGCCTTATGCCGGCCATCCCGATGCTGTGAAGCACAGTGCCTTTCGGATCGAGATCACCGGCACGAGGCCGGTGATGACGAGGGAGGGAGAGTGCTGACGATACGATCAAACACGGCGCTCCCACAGTGCTCCGTGAACGCCCTCTCCAAAGAAAAAAGCCCCGCAACTCTGCGGGGCTTTGGAGGTATCTTGCTTACTCCGCGTCCGGCGATTTCAACGGCCGGACATTGGTCTCGATCTCATCCTCGTCGAAGAGCATCGGGTCCTCTTCCTGCGTGTCGAGACGGGTCTTCTTGCGCAGCGCCACGTATTTCTTCTGGATCTTGGTGCGGCTTTCGCGGGCGATCTCAAGCGCGCCCTGCACGAGGGAGCGCTCGGCCTTCTCGTTCTGCAGTTCTTCGGTGAGGCGGCGGTTGGCGGATTCGAGCGTGCTGCGCTCCTGGTCGAAGCGCTTGGTGAGCTGGTCGATGCGCTCGGAGAGGCTGGCGAGCTTGTTGTCGGAGCTTTCGATCTGGAAGTCCTTGGCCGCGATGGCCTTGTTGAGCATCTCGACGCGCTCCTGCAGCTCGATGCGCGAGCGCTGGAGCTCGTTGACCATGGCCACCTGACGCTCGACCTCCTGCTGGGTCGCCTCCAGGCGGCGGTCGAGGGTGTTCTTCTCGATGGTCGTCTCTTTGAGATTGCGCTCGACGCCGCGCAGGGCCTCGTTCTTGTCGCGCAACTGGTCGCGGGTATGGGCCAGGATCTTGTCCGTGGCGGAGAGGCGGGAATTGAGGCCCTCGATCTTCATGTCGAGTGCCGAGAGATCGGTCTGGTGGGCCGAGCGCTCGGAATCGATCTGGGTTTCCAGGCGCTGGCGCAGCACCTGCTCGGCCATGAGCTTGGTCTCGAGTTCGGAGGCGCGCTGGCGCGTGGACTCGAGCTGGGTCTCCAGCTCGCCATAACGGTTGGTCAGGCTGGAGAGGCGATAGTTCTGCTCCTCCGCCACCTTCTGCAGGCGCTTGACCTCGTGATCGAGCAGGCCATTGCGCTCACGGGTCTCGATGAGCTCCCGCTCGGCGCGGGCCACGGTCTGGTCGGCCTCCTGGGCTTCGAGACGCAGGGCCTGGTTCTCTTCCGTGATGTTGCGGGCGCGCTCGGTCTCGATGGCGAGCTGGTTCTCGAGGTCGCCAACGATGGCCTCCTTGTCCTTCACGTTGAGGCGCAGGTCCTCGATGAAGGAATCCTGCTCGCGGACCTTGGTCTCGGCCTTGCGTAGCTGGGACACGGCGGAGTTCAGGTCGTCCGACGTGCGGGCATGAAGGTTGTTGAGGTCGCCGAGCTCCCGGCGCAGGGCGATGGTCGTCTCGGTTTCCTGCTTGAGCACCGCCTCGGTTTCGAGAAGGCGCGACTGAAGCTGGGGATAGCTGCGGATGAGGTCGTTCACCGGCTCGTTGAGGAGGGCGAAATCCTCCTTGAGGCTGCGAATCTCCTCCAGCCGGTCGATCATGTTGGCGAAGCGGACACGGATCAGCTCGTTCTTCTGGCCGACGGAATCGAGCGCGCCATTGGGGCGGACGACGATCGTCTCGCTCTTCTCCACAGGCGCGGCCACGGGCATGGCCGTAGCTACAGGGCCAGCGGAAACCTGAGGGAGGCCCTCAGAATCAGCCTCATCCTGCTTCTTGCCAAAACGGTTTCTGAAAGACGTCCAACCCGAAGACATGTGCCGGCCCTTACGCCCCTGAAATTTACACTTTCCTAACTTTTAGCTCAGAAGGGCTCAGTTTGGAAATAAAATTTCGTTGCGTAAGAGTGTAGCAGCCTCACTCTGCTGCGATGGTTAACGGCTGACCGCGCTTCTGAAACCCTGCCGCCTCCAAGGTTTCCGGCATGGGGCCACCAGTCGCCCAATCGAGAAGCTCGACCGTATGGACGATGGGAATGTCGGTCCCCTTCCCGATCTGGGTCATGCAGCCGATATTGCCGGTGGCGATGAGGTCGGGCCTGGTGCGCTCGATATTGGCGACCTTGCGCGCCCTGAGTTGCACGGCGATCTCGGGCTGGAGCAAGTTGTAAGTGCCGGCCGAGCCGCAGCAGATATGCCCTTCCGGCACATCCTTCACGGTAAAGCCCGCCCGCTTCAGCAACGTCTTCGGCTCGGTGCGGATCGCCTGTCCGTGCTGCATGGAGCAGGCGGAATGATAGGCCACCACCAGATCCGTCTCGCGCACCGGCTCCATGAGGGTCAGGGACGTGACGTATTCGGTGATGTCCTTGGCGATCGCGGAGACACGGGCCGCCTTCTCGGCATAGTCCGGGTCTTCCCGGAACATGAAGCCGTAATCCTTGATCGTCGTACCGCAGCCCGACGCCGTGATGATGATGGCGTCTAACCCCTCTCCGTCCATCTCGGCGATCCAGGCATCGATATTGCGCTTGGCGAAGCCGTGGGCCTCCTCATCGCGGCCCATGTGGTGGACGAGCGCGCCGCAGCACCCCTCCCCTTTGGGCTGGACCACGTCAACGCCGTGGCGGTTGAGGAGGCGGATAGCGGCCTCGTTGAAGCCGGGTTTGAGCACCGGCTGGGCGCAGCCGGACAGGATGGCGACCCGGCCCCGACGCTCTCCACGCGCCTTGAAAGTGCCGGGCTGGTCGAAGGGCGAGCGGGCCGGGACCTTCACCGGCGCCAGATCGATCATCGCCTGCAGGCGGGTACCGAGAAGCGGCAGCGCGCCGATCACGCCCTTGAGGGGCTTGGCCAGCATCGCCGCGCCGAGCGCGAAGCGGAAGCGGGCCGGATAGGGCAGAACGCTCGCCAGCACCCAGCGCAGGAGCCGGTCATGCCAGGGCCGCGTATAGGTGGCCTCGATATAGGCGCGGGCGTGATCGACCAGATGCATGTAATGCACGCCGGACGGACAGGTCGTCATGCAGGACAGGCACGAGAGGCAGCGGTCGATATGCTTCACCACCTCCGGCGACGCTGGCTTCCCGCTCTCCAGCATGTCCTTCATCAGGTAGATGCGTCCGCGCGGGGAATCGAGCTCGTCGCCGAGAAGCAGGTAAGTCGGGCATGTGGCGGTACAGAAACCGCAATGAACGCAGGTCCGGAGAATCTTCTCCGAACTTGCCATGGCGGGATCTCTGAGCTGATCGGGCGTGAAATTGGTTTGCATTGTTTTATCTCACATCGCCCCTTGCCATTGATTAATGGCCTCAACGGGATGGATCAGCATGATGATGTTCAGGATCAGGTTGTCGCGGATCCAGAACCCGACGAACGCTTCCATGACCGCCGCTGCCAGAACCGTCAGCCAGACCGGCCAGAACCGCGCCAGCACGAAGCCGGCGATCATGGCAACAATGTCCGAAACCGAGTTGATGACGCTGTCGCCATAATAATCGAGAGCGATGTTCGTTGCACGATAGCGCTCGATGACCGCGTCGGTGTTCTCGGCGATTTCCCACGTCGCCTCGAGCCCGATGGCGAGCAGGAGGGCAAGGCCGAACGGAAGTGCCTTTCCGCGCAGGATACCGATCGCCCAGGCTCCGCAATAGAACAGGAACCCGTGGATGATGTGGGAGGGCGTGTACCAGTCGGTCAGATGCTGCGAATTGCCGGAATCCTTCACGATCCCATGCCACAGCTCGATCGTGCCGCATTTGCAGATCGGCGTGCGGCCCATCACCAGAAGGATCGCGGCAGCGAGCGCAATGAGCCCCAGCGCAAGCCCGACGATGAGCGCCGTCCGCGAGCCGCTCGAGGTCTTTGCCTCCGGCGCGAGAGAAGCCGTACCTGCCATCTCAGATTCCCGCATACATCCGGCCCGGATTGAGAATTCCGGCGGGATCGAAGGAGGCCTTGATGCCGCGCGTGATGGTCATCAGCGCCTCGGATTGCGGCTCGAACACATCGAGAATGGAGCGGGTCTCGGCCGGCGCACGCACGAGGGTGGCGTGGCCGCCGAAGGTTCTGGTCGCTTCGCGCAGGACGGAGGCACCCGCATCGTCGTCGATCGGTGTCGAGATCCAGACGAGCCCGCCGCCCCAATCATAGAACCATTGTGCATCGAGAGATTGCGCGACCTGGGCAACGAAATCGGGGCCTTTTGTCGGGGTGGTGGAGACACGCCAGATCGCGCGATTGCCCTGATCGGTCAGCAGCGTCGCATCGCGCACCGATTGCCAGAGCGCCTCGGCCCCGACACCTTCGAGAATGTCCATGAAGCGGAAGCGTTTCAGCAGGCGCTTGAGTTCGTTCACGCGGTAATCGACGGAAACCCTGAAACCTTCGAGCCGGATCAGCGTATTCCCACCTTTCCGGTCGCGGTCCGGAACATGCGCAGCGCCCGTCACGTCGAAGGGCGATCCGAGCGCCATCGACAGGGCCTCGATAGCCTGCTTGTCGTCGAGCCCGCGAATGACGAGGGTCGCCATGCGCTCCTGTTTGGGCAGCACCTTGAAGGTGACCTCGGTGAGAAAACCCAACGTGCCCCAGGAGCCTGCCATGAGCTTCACGAGATCGAGGCCTGTGACGTTCTTCATCACACGGCCACCGGACTTCACCACCTCGCCGCGTCCGTTGACGAAGCGCA
Organism: Microvirga sp. VF16; assembly: GCF_016864375.1. Taxonomy (GTDB): domain Bacteria; phylum Pseudomonadota; class Alphaproteobacteria; order Rhizobiales; family Beijerinckiaceae; genus Microvirga. The sequence continues at coordinate 4,442,759 of NZ_CP069354.1, forward strand.
CCCCGATCAGACTATCGCGGGCGGCACCCGCCATGATGCGGCGCGGACCGGAAATGTTCATGGCCGCGACCGCCCCGATGGTCGGCTCACCCTTGGTGCCAAGAACGGCGCGGTAATCCATGGGCTCGAACGGCAGTTCCTGCCCCTTCGCGGCCAACACGCGCATGACCTCCAGCACCGGCGTGCCGCTGCGGGCGGAGATCACCAGTTCCGCCGGTTCGTAGAGCGTGATGCCGGTCATGGCCGACGACGAGATCGAGGCATCGGTCTGGTTCGGACGCCCCATCGTCGCCTTGGTGCCGTTTCCGGATACGTTCAGAAGCGTGCCTCTATCGGCAGCCTCGCGGATGATGATGGAAGCGTCCTGCTCGTCGCGGGGGGTATGGCAAGGGGAATCGACGATCACGCGGCGAGCCTTCCTTCGAGCGGAAATACCTTTGCGGGGTTGAGCAGCCAGAGCGGGTCGAACACGCCGCGCACACGCATCTGCTGTTCCAGATCCGTGGCGTTGAACTGATGGGTCATGAGATCACGCTTCTCGATGCCGACGCCATGCTCGCCGGTCAGGCAGCCGCCGACCTCGACGCAGAGCTTGAGGATATCCTCGCCCGCCTTCTCGGCCTTCTCCATCTCGCCCGGCACGTTGGTGTTGAACATGACGAGCGGATGCAGATTGCCGTCGCCGGCGTGGAACACGTTGGCGACGCCGAGCCCGTAGGATTTCACGATCTCGTCGATACGATTGAGCACGTAAGGCAATTGGCCGGTCGGGATCGTGCCGTCCATGCAGATGTAATCGGCAACGCGGCCAGTCGCACCGAAGGCCGACTTGCGGCCCTTCCAGATCGCGGCGCTCTCGGCCTCGGATTGCGAGACCTTCATGGTCTTCGGCTTGAACGGCTCGGCAATGGCGACGATGCGGCGGAGCATGTCGTCGATCTCCGCATCCGAGCCCTCGACCTCGACGATCAGCATGGCCTCCACGTCGAGCGGATAGCCCGCATGGGCAAAGGCCTCGCAGATCTGGATTGCGGGCTTGTCCATGTATTCGAGAGCCACCGGAATGATGCCTGCCCCGATGATCGCCGCCACGCAGGCGCCGGCATCCTCCACCGAGCTGAAACCGAACAAAGCCGGCCGCGCGCCTTCAGCCGCACGCAGGATCCGCACCACCGCTTCCGTCACGACGCCGAGCTGGCCTTCCGAGCCGCAGACGAGCCCGAGGAGATCGTAGCCCGCCGCATCCAGATGCTCGCCGCCGATCTCCACCACCGTACCGTCGAGGAGCACCATGGTGACGCCCAGAAGATTGTTGGTGGTCACGCCGTATTTCAGGCAATGGGCGCCACCCGAATTCATGGCGATGTTGCCGGCAATCGTGCAGGCGAGCTGGCTCGACGGATCGGGGGCGTAGAAGAAGCCCTCATAAGAGACAGCCTGGCTGATGCCGAGATTGGTGATGCCCGATTGAACGCGCGCCGTACGACCCTCGAAATCGATGGCGAGCACCCGGTTCATCTTGGCGACGCCGAGCACGATGGCATCTTCCTGTGGAATGGCCCCGCCGCAGAGCGAGGTTCCCGCCCCGCGCGGCACCACCTTTACGCCATTCTCGTGGCAGAAGCGCATGATGGCCGAGACCTCCTCCGTCGTGGAAGGCAGCACCACGGCCAGCGGCATCTGGCGATAGGCGGTCAGGCCATCGGTCTCGAAGGCCCGGCGCTCATCCTCGGACACGATCAGGGCCTCTGACGCGACAAGGCGTCCCAAACCCTCGACGATGTCCTTCCGGCGCGCCAAAACCGCTTCGTCCGGTTTCGGAAATGCAATGGTCATGACACCCTCCCTGGGGAATCATCGCTGCGTTCAAGGTATGGCTACCTTAACAATAAGGCGGCTTTTCCTGATGGCGTTTTCTAATAATGTAGAACCTCTCTAAGATGGGACAGGTGTCCAGCAAAGGAGTTTTTCATGCGTTCCTTCGTTCTTTCCGCCGCCCTGCTTCTCGCGGGGCTCGGGTCTGCCCAGGCTCAGGACGCAGCTGCCGGCGAGAAGGTGTTTGCGCAATGCCGGGCCTGCCACCAAACCGGAGAAAACGCGAAGAATGCCGTGGGTCCGGTTCTGAACGGCCTCTTCGGCCGCCATTCGGGGTCGATCGAGGGCTATAATTATTCTCCCGCCAACAAGAACTCCGGCATCACCTGGGATGAGGCGACCTTCAGGGAATATATCAAGGATCCGAAGGCCAAGATTCCAGGCACCAAGATGATCTATGCCGGCCTCAAGGACGAGCAGCGGGTCAACGACCTCGTCGCCTATCTGAAGCAGTTCGACGCCTCGGGCAAGAAGGCGACCCAATGAGCGACCTGCCCTCCCAAGGCCGGCCCGGCAAGCCCCGGGTCGGCCTTTTCGTCACTTGCCTCGTCGATCTGATGCGCCCGTCCGTGGGCTTTGCGGCCGTCAAACTCCTGGAGGATGCCGGCTGCATCGTCGATGCTCCCGTCCAGACCTGCTGCGGCCAGCCGGCCTACAATTCGGGTGACCGGGGGACGACGCGGGACCTGGCGATGCAGGTGATCGAGGCCTTCCACGGCTATGACTACGTGGTCGCTCCCTCCGGCTCCTGCGCCGGCACGATCAAGACCCATTACCCGGAATTGTTCGAGGAAGACCCGAACTGGCGTGCCAAGGCCGATGCGCTCGCCGTCAAGACCTATGAGCTGACGAGCTTCCTGGTTGACGTGCTCGGGGTCACCAAGGTCGACGCCTCCTTCGACGGCGCGGTGACCTATCACGATTCCTGCTCGGGCTTGCGCGAACTCGGCGTGAAGACCCAGCCGCGCCGGCTTCTCGCCAGCGTCGAGGGCCTGACCCTCGTCGAGATGAAGGACAGCGATGTCTGCTGCGGCTTCGGCGGCACTTTTGCCGTCAAATACAGCGATATCTCCGGCGCCATCGTCGATGCCAAGGCCAAGAACATCGAGGAGGCCCACGCCCCGACCCTGCTGGCGGGCGATCTCGGCTGCCTCATGAACATGGCGGGCAAGCTCACCCGCGACGGCAAGCCGATCCAGGTGCGCCACGTGGCGGAGGTTCTGGCCGGCATGACCGACGAGCCGCCGATCGGTGTCGCCAAAGCTGAAACCGTCAAGTAAAACTCACCTATGACCGTTCATTCCACATCTCCCCAGTTCAAGCAGAATGCCGCGCGGGCGCTGAACGACAATCAGCTGCAGAAGGCGCTGGGCAACGTGAAGCAGGGCTTCATCGACAAGCGCAAGGCGGCGGCCGACAAGTTGCCGGAATTCGAGGCGTTGCGGGATGCGGCACGGGACATCAAGAACCACACGCTGGAGCATCTCGACCTCTACCTCGAAGCTTACGAGGAAAAGGTGCAAGCCTCCGGCGGGCACGTGCATTTCGCCCGCAATGCGGACGAGGCCCGCGACATCATTCTGACCATCTGCCGCGAGGCTGGTGCCAAGACGGTAACCAAGGGCAAGTCCATGATCTCCGAGGAGATCGGGATCAACCATCACCTGGAAGCGAACGGCATCCGGCCGGTCGAGACGGATCTCGGCGAATACATCATTCAGCTCCGCAACGAGCTCCCGAGCCACATCATCGCGCCCGCCGTCCATCTCAACGCAAGCCAAGTGGAAGAGGACTTCCGGCGCGTCCACACCCATCTCGACGCGAAGCGCGATCTCTCGGAGCCCGTGCAGCTGCTGACGGAAGCACGTGCGGTGCTGCGCGAGCGTTTTCTCGCGGCCGATGTGGGCATTACCGGCGCCAATTTCCTCATCGCCGAGACCGGTACCTCGATCATCGTCACCAACGAGGGCAACGGCGATCTGACCCAGATCCTGCCGAAGACGCATATCGTGCTCGCCTCGCTGGAAAAGCTCGTGCCGACCCTGGAGGATGTCAGCCAGCTCCTGCGCGTGCTCGCCCGCTCGGCGACCGGCCAGGAGATGTCGGTCTACACCACCTTCTCCACCGGCCCCCGCCGCAGCGCGGATGCGGACGGGCCGGAGAACTATCACGTGGTTCTCATCGACAATGGGCGTTCCTCCATGCTCGGCACGAGCTTCGAGGAGATGCTGCGCTGCATCCGCTGCGGCGCCTGCATGAACCATTGCCCGGTCTATCACGCGGTCGGCGGACACGCCTATGGCTGGGTCTATCCCGGCCCCATGGGCGCTGTGCTCACGCCCTCCCTCATCGGCGTCGACAAGGCGGGGCATCTCCCCAACGCCTCCACCTTCTGCGGGCGCTGCGAGAGCGTATGCCCGGTGCGGATTCCGCTGCCCAAGCTCATGCGCCACTGGCGCGAGCGGGAATTCGAACGGCACCTGACGCCGGCGACCGTGCGCTCGGGCCTGAAATTCTGGGGCTTCTTCGCCAAGCGCCCTGCCCTCTACCGGCTCGCGACCCGCGCCGCCATGGGCGCGCTGGCTCTTGCGGGCCGCCAGCGCGGACGCTTCTCATGGCTGCCGATGGCCAAGGGCTGGACCAAGTACCGTGATTTCCCCGCCCCGCAGGGCGAGACATTCCAGCAGCGTTGGAAACGCGAGCGCAAGGGAGCCCGCGCATGAGCGCCCGCGACGAGATTTTCGCCAACATTCGCCGGTCGCTCGGCGTCAAAGGCAGCGAGAAAATCCGCCAGCAGATCGTGGCGGATCGTTTGGAACGCGCCCCCAAGGGCGTGATCCCCAAGCGCGGACAGGTTTCGGGCGAGGAGCGGATCGCGCTCTTCAAGACCATGGTCGAAACCGCGCTTGCCACGGTGACGGAGGTCGCCTCTCCGGCGGAGGTGCCGCAATCCATCGCCCTCTTCCTGCGCAACCACAATCTGCCCGCGACTCTGCGCATGGGCGACGATCCGCGCCTCAAGGCCATGCCCTGGTCGGACACGACTCTCGAAATCGCCCATGGCCCAAGCCAGGGCAGCGACCTCAATGCCGTGAGCCACGCCTTCGGCGGCATTGCCGAATCCGGCACGCTGGCAATGGTGTCGGGCCATGAGAACCCCTCGACCCTCAACTTCCTGCCCGACAACCACATCATCGTGGTCTCGGCCAAGGACATCGCCGGCGATTACGAATCCGTCTGGAGTCAGGTCCGCTTCGCCTATGGCAAGGGCACCATGCCGCGCACGGTGAACTGGATCACCGGCCCGTCCCGTTCCGGCGATATCGAACAGACCCTGCTCCTCGGCGCCCATGGGCCAAGGCGGCTGCATGTGATCGTCGTGTGCGACTGAGCACGGAAATATTTGAAACGTTGATACATAACTCTCCTCAAGATCGAGGAGAGTACGATGGTTTATCTATACTGGCTGGGGGCATTCATCGTCGTCACGCCGCTTATTCTCGGCCTTCCATTCTTAAGCCAGAACGGACTTTATCGTGTTGCAACCCTTTTTGCGGGCATGAATACCGGAATTATTACCCTCTCCCATTTCATCAACTTGCTGAGATATGGCTCAGGCCCAACCTACGTGGATGAGCTACATGCATACTTCATCCACATATTTCCAGGAATCTACATCGCCTCTTTGATAGTTGGGTCAACACTTGTCTTCAGATATTATCTGAATGCATCAACCCGATCCGGGACCATCCTCAGCACACTTGGAAGCCTACTAGGAAGCTATGTGCTATCGATAGCTGTCATACGATTGTTGGAGATATTTTTTATAACCATAGAAGATGGCTTTCCATCCCTCGATCATTTGCATGATATATTGAGTTATTTCATATCTTTTCTAGTAAACCCTGGTTTGTCTTCTGCAGCCTTGTTTTTTGTGTCTGCGCTTATCGCGTTGAATGGAACGGCCGCAGCCATGCGCGTAGCTGACGGAGCCGTGTCTCCAACGGGGGAGGAGACGGAATAGCGGGTGCCATAGCTCGGATGTCTTCTCGTATGCAGAATAACGTTCCCTGTTGTGATGATTTGGAGCCTCGATATGTCCATCCCGACCCTCATCTTCCGCGCCATCCGCTGGTCGGCCTGGGACGGCTGGGAGGAGGGGCTGGAGCACGTAGACGTGCGCCCGGCCGATGGCGGGCTCGATCTTTCCGGCGTCGTGATTGCCCGGGAGGGTGAAATCGAGTTCGGCCTCTCCTATCGCCTCAAGCTGGATGCCCTGTGGCATACGAAGGAGGTTCTCTTGAGAACGACCTCCGGCCACGCGCTGCATCTGGAGAGCGATGGTCGGGGGCATTGGCGGGAGAATGGCAAGGACCAGCCGGGGCTTCAGGGCTGCATCGATATCGACATCCAGGCGACGCCGCTTACGAACACGCTCCCGATCCGGCGTCTTGGCCTGGAGACCGGCGAGAGCATGGACATCCGCCTCTGCTATATCGAGGTACCCGGATTGACCGTCGCGCCTGCCAACCAGCGCTATACGGCCCTTGAGGCAGGCTCGCTTTATCGATTCGAGAGCCTGGAGAGCGGCTTCACCGCCGACCTTCCCGTGGATGAGGACGGATTCGTTCTCGATTACCCCGAATTGTTCAAGCGCCTCGGCTAGAGCATCTGATCGATCCCTCAAGCGGCGCATCGTTCGGCGCGAAAAACCAGAGCCACTTTTCACTGACGCGGCCCTTACGGGTCCGCACGATGCGCTTAAGTGTTACAGCTTAACCGTGACATCTGGGCACACGGAATAGTACTGGCGCCCGGCTCTCTTTTCCGGTAAGTCTTTGATATCTAATATAGTTTTTAGTAATTCTAAACTAGAACAACAAATGATCGTCTGTTCCTGCAACATCCTCTCCGACGGTGATGTCAAAGCGTGCCTTAAGCCGGGACCGGAATGTCCCCGCACTCCGGCGCAGGTCTATCGCTGTCTCGGCTGCAGCCCCAATTGCGGGCGCTGCGCACGGACGATCCGTGCCATCATGGACCAAGCGCTCGTCGATGCGGGCGTGGAACCCATTGCCGCCTGCAACCGAGGTTGCTGTCCGACCGTCCTCGAAAAAGTGGCGGCTGAACCCACTCTTTAAAAAAAGTGCCTTTTGCCCTAGTTCATAAATCCTCTAAAGAAGGAGCCGGCGCATCCGGCGTCGAATGGACGAGAGGGTAGGATGAAGGGCGATCCCAAGGTCATCGAGTATCTCAATCGCGGCCTGCGCAGCGAGCTGACGGCGGTCAACCAATACTGGCTGCATTATCGGGTCCTGGACGATTGGGGATACAAGGAGCTTGCGAAAACCTGGCGCAAGGAATCCATCGAGGAGATGCACCACGCCGATCGCTTCATCGCGCGCATCATCTTCCTTGAAGGCTTCGCCAACCTGCAGGTGCTCGATCCCCTGCGCATCGGCCAGACCGTCCAGGAAATCCTCGAATCCGATCTCGCGGCGGAATACGACGCCCGCAACCTCTATGGCGAAGCTGCGGCATATTGCGAAAGCGTCGGCGACCGCGTCTCGAAGAACCTGTTCGAGGATCTGATGAAGGACGAGGAGGGTCATATCGACTTCCTCGAGACCCAGCTCACCCTCGTCGAGCAGGTCGGCATCGAGCTCTATGCCCAGAAGCATATCGGCGGGCTCGAAGACGACCACGATTAAGATTTGCTCTGTGGAACTAACCTCATCCTGAGGAGGTCGTGGAGCGACCGTCTCGAAGGAGGTTCCAGAGTGCACTGAAGACGCCCCACCCTTCGAGACGGACTGCTCACGCGATCCTCCTCAGGATGAGGCTTCTGGAGATAATAAAGGCACGCTTTCATGGCGTGCCTTTTGTGTTTCACGCCGATTGCGCCAGCTTCCCCGGCTCCTCGATGGAGGCAATCGGGAGAGTGACGAGGCGCAGCTCCGGATCGTCCGGATCGATCTTGATCGAGAAGCCGAGGCTGCGGCACATGTCGAGCATGGTAGAATTCTCGCGCAGGACCTGACCCTCGATCTCGCGTAGGCCTTCCGCCTTCGCCCATTCGATCATCAGCCGCATCAGCTCCCAGCCAAGGCCGAGCCCCTTGAGGTCGGAGCGGAGCAGAATGCCATATTCGCCGGTCTCGTGGTTCGCATCCGCGTGGAGACGGACCGCCCCCATCATCTCGCCCGTGTCTTCGTCGAAGGCGACGAAGGCGATGGCGCGGGCGTAATCGAGCTGCGTCAGGCGGGCGAGGAAAGTGTGGCTGAAGTCGCGCACCGGAGCGAAGAAGCGAAGGCGTAAGTCCTCCGGCGTGATCTTCTCGAAGAAGCGCCGGAACTCCTCCTCGTCCTCGGGCCGCACGGGCCGCACGAAGGCCATCCGCCCGTTGCGCAGCGTGATCGTCCGCTCCCATTCCTTCGGGTACGGTCGCACGGCAAAGCGCGGATGGCCGCTCCCTTTTCGGATTTCAGGCGCGACCGCCACCCGGGCATCGACCGCGATCACGCCGGTCTGGTCGGCCAGAAGCGGATTGATGTCGAGTTCGCGGATCTCAGGGATATCGGCCGCCATCTGCGCCAGCTTCACGAGCGTCAGCGCAATCGCGAACTCATCGGCGGCCGGGACGTCGCGATACGCCTTCAGGCGACGTGATACGCGGGTGCGGGCGATGAGATCGTTCGCAAGCTTGAGATCGAGGGGCGGAAGGGCCAGCGCCTTGTCGTTGATGACCTCCACTGCCGTGCCGCCGCGCCCGAACAGCACGACGGGACCGAAGGACGGATCGTCCGCCAGGCCGACGATGAGCTCGCGGGCCTTGGCCCGCCGCACCATCGGCTGAACGGTCACGCCGGTCACGTGCGCCTGTGGCTTCAGGCGGGCGGCACGCTCGAAGATCTCGGCCGCGGCCTTGCGCACCACCTCCTCTGTCGTCAGATCGAGCTTCACACCGCCGATGTCGGATTTGTGCACGATATCGGGCGAGAGCACTTTGACAGCGACTGTACCACCCTCGGCAATGATCGGACGAGCGGCCTCCGCCGCTTCCTCCGGCGTGATCGCGAGAGTCACTGGAGCAGTCGGGATGTCATAGGCCCGCAGCAACGCATTGACCTCAAGCGGATCGAGCCAGCGGCGATTCTGAGCCAGAACATGCGCGACGACAGACCGGGCCGCCTCTGTGTCGGGCACGAAGTCGTGAGGCAGGTTGTCCGGCGTCTCCATCAGCTGGTCCTGCGCCTCACGGTAGCGCACGAGTTGCATGAAGCCGCGCACCGCATCGGCCTCGGTGGCAAAATGCGGGATCCGCGCCTCCTCGAAGACGCGGGCCGAGTCCGGATCCTCGCCGATCCATGCGGCGAAGACCGGCTTCTGGCGATAGCCCCTGGCGCGGTCGCGCTTGATCACGTCCACGACGGCAGAAGCCACGTCCGAGGCACCGGCAATCGCCGTCGGCACGTTGAGGATGAGGATGGCATCGTTCTCCGGGTCGGCCAGTAGCGCCTCGAGAGCCCCCGCGTAGCGGGCCGGCTCCGCATCACCGATGATGTCGATCGGATTCCCATGGGACCAGGTCGGCGGCAGGATGGCGTTGAGGATTTCCCGTGTCTTGTCCGACAGGGGAGCGAGCGTCCCGCCGAGATCGATCAGCCGGTCGACGGCAAGAACGCCGACACCACCTCCATTGGTCAGAACTGCCAGTCGATTGCCAGGGAAAGGCTTTTGCCGCCCGAGCGTCTCGGCCGCAGCGAAAAGCTGGTCGAGATCGAGCACGCGCAGCAGACCGGCCCGACGGAAGGCGGCATCATAGACCGCGTCCGACCCGGCGAGCGCGCCGGTATGGGTCGCTGCTGCTCTTGCGCCTTGTGCATGCCGTCCCGCCTTGATGACCACCACCGGTTTCACGCGGGCGGCGGCGCGGGCCGCCGACATGAATTTTTGGGCGTTGTCGATGGACTCGATGTAAAGCAGGATCGCGCGGGTGCCGCTGTCGGCGGAGAAGAAATCCAGGCAGTCGCTGAAATCCACGTCGATCTTGTCGCCCAAGGACACGATGGCGGAAAATCCCACCTGCCGCTGTGCCGCCCATTCCACGAGACCCGCCGCCACCGCCCCGGACTGAGACACGAGCGCCAGATCGCCGGGCTTGGCGCTGTGGGCCGCAAAGCTCGCATTCATCTTGGCGCGCGGCGCCAGCACGCCGATGCAGTTGGGGCCGACGATGCGCAGGCCATGGGCGCGCGCGGCAAGTCTGACCTGATCGCCCAGAGAGCCCGCACCATAGCCCATGCCGGCCGTCGCCACGATGGCGGCGCATACCCCCACGCTCCCCGCCTCCTCGATCACGCCAAGCACGCGCTCAGGCGGCACCGCGACGACGATGAGATCGGGCGTTTCGGGAAGCTGAGACAGGGACGGGAAACAGGGCCTTCCCTCGACCTCAATGTGATGCGGATTGACGGCAAAAAGGTCTCCCTCGAAGCCGCCTGCGATGAGATTGCGCAGAAAGGTCAGGCCGAGGGAACCGGGACGCGGGCTAGCGCCAACCACCGCGATGGAACGGGGAGCGAGCAGCTTGTCGAGGCGATAGGTAGACATGGCGATCCTTCGTCTCGTGGAGCCTTACAAGGCAGAACCTATTGCAACGTCTCATAACCGCAATAGGCGCCGTCATGTCGATTGATCGCGCACCCAGCGATAATGGACGTCCGGCATGCGCTCTTCATTGCCGGAACCATCGGTCGTGGCGATCAGCCGGAAGCCCTGCCGCTCGTAGAAGCGGCGCGCCTGCGCATTGTCCTGGAACGTCCAGAGATTCAGTTCAGATCGCTCTTTTCTGACGGCTGACAAGAGAGCGTGCCCCACACCCCGGCTGTGCCAGGCCGGATCGACATAAAGGTGGTCGAGCCAATCGAGCCTTGCCCCGGCAAAGCCGACCAGCTGCCCCTCGGTCTCCGCAATCCAGACCTCCGACGTCGGAAAGACGTGTTCCTGAAAGAAGGCCAGGTCCTCATCTGGCGTGTGCAGATCGGGCAGATAAGGCAGACAGGTTCTGCGCACATGGCGGTTCAGACGCGCGACAATCGGCATGTCCGACAGGAACGCTCGACGCAGGGTGAAGCGGGTCACTATTCCGCCAGAACTCGTGTCGGCGGGAAGATCACCTCGACCAGCGTTCCCTCGCTCGGTTGACTGGCGATCTGCAGCGCGCCGCGGTTCGCCTCGACGAGCGCCTTGGTCAGCGGTAACCCGAGCCCCGTGCCGCCGCGCTTGCGCGAGGTGGCGAGCTGGCGGAATGGTTCGAGAGCGGCCTCCACCTCCTCCGGCGTCATGCCGATGCCGGTATCGCGCACCCGGAACGCCACCTCGCCCCGGTCGGTCATCGCCGTGGAGACGATCACCTGCCCGCCCGCATCCGTGAACTTGATGGCATTGGAGACGAGGTTGAGCACGATCTGACGCATGGAGCGCTCATCCGCCACCACCGGGGGCAGCTTCGGCGCGAAGCTCGTGCGCATGACGATGCGGTCGCGCGCGGCCTGCGGCTGGAGCAGGGTCACGCAGGACGAAACCAGTTCGTTGAGGCTGACGCCCGTAAACGACAGTTCCAACCGGCCGGCCTCGATCTTCGCCAGATCCAGGAGATCGTTCACGAGGCTGATCACGTGGGAGCCGGAGGCGTGAACGTCCTTGAGATATTCCTTGTAGCGGTCGTTGCCGATGGCTCCGAACCGCTCCTCCAGCATGACCTCGGCAAAGCCGAGAATGGCGTTCAAGGGCGTGCGGATCTCGTGGCTGATCTTGGCCAGGAGGTCGGACTTCTGGGCGCTCGCCTCCTCGGCCGCGTGCTTGGCGCCGATCAGCTCACCCTCCGCCTTCTTGAAGACGGTGATGTCGCGAAGAACCGCGCAGAACCGGCGGTTCGGCCCGTCGCCCAGGCGGCCCATGGTCATGAAGAGCGGGATCGAGCCGCCCTGGCGTTCCCGGCCGAGCACCTCGCGCCCGTCGTTGAGCAGGCTTCTCACGCCCGGCGAGCGCAGGCTTTCGAGATAATCGAGGGCGACCATATGGCTTTCGGGTGCGAGAAGGACGGTAATCGCATCGCCCGCCACTGCCCGTTCGTCGTAGCCGAACAGCGCTTCGGCCGAGCGGTTGAGGGAGAGGATGCGCCCCGTCTCGTTGAGCACGATGACACCATCGGTCGCCGTGTCGAGGATCGCCTCCAGCTCATGGATGCGACTGTCCGGAGAGGGCGGCGGAGCATCCACCCTGGAAGCCTTGCCGATGACCATGAGATCCGCCGGTTCGCCATCCCAATCGGTGGATGAGGAGCGCACGGTGACAGCGATGTTCTCGTTCTGGCGGTTAGTGAGCGCAAGAGCGGAATCCTCACCCCCTGCCTCTCCGAGCGCCGGAGAGCCGCGGAACAGATGCACGAGACCGCCGTCGGTCCGGATCTGCTCGATATCGTCGTAGCCGGTCAGGTCGAGAAGGAAGCGGTTGGCAAACAGAATGCTCTCGCCGCGATGAACCAGGATCCCGATCGGCAGCCGGTCGAGGATGCGATCGCCATTGGCCGGGCCGGCTGGCGGCGGAAGAGACGGTGCCGCTTCGGCAACAGGTTCCAGTTCCTCGGAGGCCGCTTCCTCAGGACTAGGCGCGTCCTCCTCCAGGCGCGCTCCGAGCGCGCGAGCGATCTCCCGAAAGGCATTGCGCTCCGCATTGGAGAGTCCCGATGTCTGAGTCGGCTTCTCGGCCGGGCGGTCCCGTTCGATGGGCTCCGGCTCGGGCGGATTGGTGCTGGCAAGCGCTTGGGCCACCTGGTCGCGAAGGTTCGAGAACCAAGTTTCCTCCTCCGACGGCGCGGGCTCAGCCGCCGGCTCCTCCGACGGTATTTCCTCGGGCGGACGGAACGGGAGCGTCTCGTCGTTGACCAGACTTTGCGCAATCAGATCGGCTGCGGCGTCCGGGATCTCCCGTTCCTGAACGGCATCCATGCGCAGGAGGCCGAAGCCCCGGAAGCCGATGAGTTGCCGCCCCGGACCGAAGACCGGCATGCCGGCCCAATCGACGGGGACCTGCTGGCGCGAATTGTCGATGCTCCAGAGGACCGTGCGACCGCTCCAGGTCTCGCAACGGGCAAACAGAGCCGCGACGGCTCCATCCGGATCCTCGACGACCGAACCGGACACCTCCTCCCAGGTCTGCCCGACGATATCGCCGGCCATGGCTCCGACAGTCTGGGCGAGATCGGGCGATACATCGGTGAAACGTGTTTCCGCATCCGTGTGCCAGATGAACCGGATCGGGCCAGGACGCCTTTCCGACTGAGGAGCGGCTTCGGTATGCGTGACAGTCTCAGGGCTCGTCGGCTCAGCCCGCGGTACCCTGCGCGAGAGAGAGGATGCCTTGGGTACGGCCCCGAGGAAAGCCGTGACCAGAACCGTCTCGCCGTTCTCCAGGGATGCTAGGCGACAGACGGTTGCGACCGGCAGCCAGGGGCGGGTCGGATCAAGCCTCAGGCGCTCCTGCCGGATGCCATGTCGGGGCGCCAGCCCTCTGGCCAACGCCTTGATACGATCACGCGCCCTGAAGCCCGAGGTTACCCGGCCGGCTTCATCGGTGAAGGCGTTCCGCAATCCCTCGGCGGCCGGCGATGTCCAGAGCAGCCTCTCTCCTGCCTGATCCCAGACGAGCACGCCCGCCCCAGGACCGGCCAGAAGGCTCAAGTCCGGTTCGGCGGCAAGCCGCGCGATCAGCGCTTCAATTGGATCGGGACCACCCGTCATCAACGGCCCTTGCTGTGAACTGCCTCAGAGTCACCTCTTGGAGAGGTTCTAGACTAATATCTGCGGCCAAGCATGCAAGGCGGGACACTTGAATCCTTTTACTTTGAGGTAACCTTAATAGGCGAGGCATAGGGAGTTGATTTTGCGGCGCACAATGTGATATTGCACTGCACAAATGCCTTAACGACAAGGAGCACCCCATGGCGACGAACCCGACCCAAGGTTACGAGATTCCCCCGGAGATGCGCGATTTCGCCGAAAAGAGCGTCGAGCAGGCCCGCAAGGCCATCGATGGCTTCATGAACGCCGCCCAGAAGACGGCGGATACGTTCGAAGGCTCGGCGAATACCGTCCAGGCCAGCGCCAAGGACGCCGCCCGCAAGACCTTCTCCTATACCGAGCAGAACCTCTCTGCTGCCTTCGACCTTGCCCAGAAGATGGTGCGCGCCAAGGACATGCAGGAGGCCATGCAGATCCAGGCCGAGTTCGTCCGGACTCAGTTCGAGGCTATGCAGACCCAGATGAAGGAATTCGGCTCCCTGGCCCAGTCGGCCATGAAGCAGCCGGGATCCAAGAAGTAATCTCCTTCTCCCTAAAACCTGCGAGGACGTCACGATGGCGGAAGTGAAGAAGCCCAGAGCCAAGAGTACAGTGAAGAGCGTGCAGAAGGCCGACGATCTGGTCGAGATGGCAGCAGTCTCGGCAGCCGAGATCGTCGAAGCCGTTGTGGAGGCGAAGCCCGCATCCCTTCCCACGATTGCCACGACTCCCCTTGAGGCAGGAGCCATCTTCTCTTCCGCCAAGAAGCAGGGTGACGTCTTCCGTCAGGCCGTGAGCGAGGCTGTGGCCGCATCGGCCAAGGGCGCCCTTGAGGTGAACGACAAAATCATCGACGCGGTGAACACGCAGCGCGATGTGGCTCTCGATCTTTGGCGCTCGGCGATCAGCCCTTCCCCCCTGCCAGAGGCCTTCAAGGCTCAGAGCCAAGCAACGCGCCAGGCCTACGAGACGGCGTCCGCCCAGTGGAAGGACATCGCCGAGACCACGGCGCTCTGGTTCACCAAGAGCCTCGAGCCGCTGCAATCGACGCTTCGCCGCTAACTCCGCTGTTCGTCAGCATCATCATGCGTTAAGGCTCGGCCCTTCCAGGCCGGGCCTTTTTCATGTCGCCTTCACCAATTCCCGCCGTCATCGCCGTCGTCATCCGTGACAACCGGACACTGCTCGTGCGGCGTGCCAATCCGCCCGATGCCGGGCTGTGGGGTTTTCCCGGCGGCAAGATCGAGTTCGGCGAGACGGTCAAGGAGGCAGCGGCCCGAGAACTTCTTGAAGAGACCGCTGTCCATGCGGAAGCCCAAGGCATCATCACCACGCTCGATATTCTGGTGCGGGATGCAGGTGGTGACATTCAGCAGCATTACATCCTGATCGCCGTGCAATGTCGGTGGATTTCAGGCGAGCCGATCGCTGGCGATGATGCTCTCGAAGCGCGTTGGCTTCCTATTTCGGAACTCGATCCGAACACGTTGGCCATGAGTGCGGATGTCGATGTGATTGCCCGACGCGCTCTGGCCTCGGCTTCGAACCTGAGCGACATCTGAACACAGCACGAGACGACAAAAAGGCCTCGCCCCGAAAAAGGGCGACGCCAAGTTTTGTCTCTTGCTTTGAGGCCTCACGGCCGAACTTCACGCTGTGATCTGCACATAATCGCCGGCTATCTCAAGACGATCATCGGCAGCATGGTTGATGGGCAGTAAACATTCATAAACCGTCAATCATGTTTCGAATGGTTACGGTCGCCGATATTGCAACAATCTCTCGCGATACCTTATTAGACCCGCGACAGGCAATAAATGCCTATCTGATCTTTATGTTAAGCACGGAAAACAGTAATGCGTACCTCTGCTCTTGGACTGCTCGCTGCCACAGCGGCTCTCGCCATTGCGGCGTCGACGGCCCACGCGGCTGATCTGCCGGGCCGCTATTCTCCTGCTCCCGCCTATAATGCACTTCCGGTCTTCACCTGGACCGGCTTCTACGCCGGTCTCAATGCCGGCTACGGCTGGAATGTCGGCGACAGCCGCTTCTACGATCCTGCTTTCGGCACGGTCAAAGGTCGCCGCGGCGGCGGCTTCGTCGGCGGTGCCCAGGCTGGCTACAATTACCAATTCGGCATGTTTGTGGGCGGCCTCGAGACGGACCTTCAGTATGCTGCGGTCGGCAACAAGGGCGCTTCCTACGGCACCACCTACTACCCGGGTGACTCGGATGGCTTCTTCGGCACGATCCGCGCCCGCGCCGGCGTCGCCTTCGACCGCGCCCTCGTCTATGGCACCGGCGGCTTCGCCTATGGCGATATCGGCGGCAACCGTGGCTACGATCCGCTGCTCGGCTATCACAGCGGCGACGAGATCAACTGGGGCTGGACCCTCGGCGGCGGCGTGGAATACGCCATCACCAACAACTTCACCGCCAAGGTCGAAGGCCTCTATGTCGATCTCGACACGAAGGACAACTACGACCGTGGCGGACGCGTGAACGTGGATCGCGATGCAGAATTCGGCGTGCTGCGCGCTGGCGTGAACTACAAGTTCAACTGATCACGCAGCAGCCCGAAAAAGCTGAAGGCCCGGTGGCAGCACCGGGCCTTCTTGTATGGCTGGGGATCAACTGTCCTGTCAGGGATCGTTCATGCCCTCCGGCACCTTGAACGCATCCCTCTTTGTCTCGCTTCGCTTGAGGTCCAGCAGACGTCGCGCAGCAACGCCGCCCGGCTCGGACGAATAAAGCCTGTTGTTGAGCACCTCGATTTGCCAGCGCTGCAATTCGAGCAGGGCTTGCAAGCCCCTCACCCGAGCCTGGAGAACGAGAGCATCCTTCAAAGGGTCTGGTCCGCTGGTCGTCATGGGACCATCCCTGACAATCTTGGGATGAATCATGTCTGAACGCGTAATATGAGAGACTTAGCATTAATCGATTTTGCCGGCCAGGAACATAGTCCCTGAAACCGTCAAGCAATGTTGTTCAAGCTAGATATTATTACGTCATAAATATGTCGCCTCACCGTACCGATGCGACGGACAGGAACCTGAGGGACGATAGGCAGTTGCATCAGCATAGCTTGCTGGAGATTGTCATGCCTGAAATACGCCATGAGATGGAGGCTGAACGGATCCTCGCCACGTTGAGCGTGGCGATGCCGGATGAGCATGCCCTGATGCAGAGCCGCCACCTTCTCGCTGAAGCCTTGGAAAGAGCCGAGCAACGAGGGCGCCAGATGTCCGGACATCAGAAGGAGTCGAGCGGCTAAGGTTCTTCAGACATCTCTAACGGTGGTCGTGCGATATCTGTCGATGACGGCGAGCACCCCTCCCCTGCGACATTGACAGCGAGGAACGGTCCATGGTGAGGCACGTTCCTTCCCCGTGTGCGATAGGACACATCGGGAAGGCCTCGGGCGTGGTGATCTCCGAGCGTTGGGAGAATCGGTCAATGCGCTCCTCTTTGCTTGCAATCATGTTCGGCGCCCTCGGTGCCCTTGCTGCCGGCTCGGCTGCTCTGGCTCAGTCCGCCGATACCCGCATTGCCTCCATGCCATTCGGCGAATGCCTCTCCATCATCAACGAGGCTGCGCAGGAAGTGGACGAGGAACCTGTCAAGCTTGTCAACACAAGCGATGTGGTCACGGTTCGGATCAACGCGTCGGATGGCTTCGTTACCGTGTCCTGCGACCGCAGTGCCAATAAGATGACCTTGACCAAGAGCCCGGTGCCTGAAGCAGCCGGCATGACGGCGGCTCGCTGAAGCCGCGCTGTTCCAATAAACTCAAAATGAAAACGGCGAGCGCGAGGCTCGCCGTTGTGCTGAGAACTTGATGGCCTGACGCCAGCCCTCACTTCTTCCTGTTGTAGACGTCAAGGGAGACGGCCGCGAGCAGCACGAGGCCCTTAATGACCTGCTGGTAGTCGATACCGATGCCGAGGATCGACATACCATTGTTCATGACGCCCATGACAAAGGCGCCGATGACCGCGCCCGTCACTTTTCCGACGCCGCCGGTGGCCGAGGCGCCGCCGATGAAGACGGCTGCGATCACGTCGAGCTCGAAGCCGAGGCCGGCCTTCGGGGTCGCCGTGTTGAGGCGAGCGGCAAAGATCAGGCCGGCAAGGCCCGCCAGCACGCCCATATTGACGAAGGTGAGGAAGGTCAGGCGCTCGGTCTTGATGCCCGACAGCTTGGCCGCCTTCTCATTGCCTCCCAGCGCATAGATACGCCGGCCGATCGTGGTGCGATTGGTCACGAAGGCATAGAGCGCGATCAGCACTGCCATGATGACAAGGACGTTCGGCAGACCGCGATAGGTCGCCATCAGGTAGCAGAACGCGATCACGAGAACAGCGAGCAGACCGTTCTTGAACAGGAACAGGCCGAAGGGTGCCGTCTCGACCGCATGCTTCAGCTGATTGGTGCGACTGCGGAAGCTGAAATAGATGATCGCAGCCACGCTGGCGGCGCCGAGGAATAAAGCGGTGTAGTTGAAGCCCTCGCCGCCGAAGACGTCCGGAATGAAGCCGGAGCTCAGGCGCTGGAACACCACCGGGAAGGGACCGACCGACATGCCGCCGAGCAGCGCCAGGGTCAGGCCCTTGAAGACGAGCATGCCGGCAAGCGTGACGATGAATGACGGCACCTTGAAATAAGCGACCCAGTAGCCTTGCGCCGCGCCGATCATGCCGCCCACGATGAGGCAGGCGATGGTGGTCGTGACAGGATCGATTCCCCACCGCACCATCATCATGGCTGCAAGTCCGCCGACGAAGCCGACGATGGAGCCGACCGAAAGATCGATATGTCCGGCAATGATCACCAGAAGCATGCCCAACGCCATGATGACGATGTAGCTGTTCTGAAGCACCAGGTTGGTGAGGTTGAGCGGCCGCAGGAGTGTGCCGTCGGTCACCACCTGGAAGAACAGCATGATGACCAGAAGCGACAGCAGCATGCCGTAATCGCGGAAATGGGTTTTGGCGAACTCCAACCACGATGTCTTCTGCTGGGGGACGTTAAGCTCGTCGGCGGTCCTGGTGTCCATCTCAGCGTCTCCCCGACTTAACGATAGCGTGCATGATCTTTTCCTGGGATGCCTCGGCAATATCGAGCTCGGCGATCAGGGATCCTTCGTTCATGACATAGATCCGGTCGCACATGCCGAGCAGTTCCGGCATCTCCGAGGATATCATGAGGACACCCTTGCCGGCATCGGCCAGCCTGTTGATGATCGTATAGATTTCGTATTTCGCCCCGACATCGATGCCCCGGGTCGGCTCGTCCAGAATGAGGATCTCCGGATCGGAGAAGAGCCACTTGCTCAACACCACCTTCTGCTGGTTGCCGCCGGAGAGATTGACCGTCTCCTGGAATACGCTGGGGCTGCGGATACGCATCTTGGCGCGGTAGTCGTTGGCGACCGCAAGCTCCTGGATATCGTCGATGACGAGGTTCTTGGACACGCCCTCGAGATTGGCGAGCGTGACGTTCTTGCGAATGTCCTCGGCCAGGACCAGACCGTAGGTCTTCCGGTCCTCGGTGGCATAGGCGATCCCGTTGGCAACGGCCTTTTCCACCGTGCTGACATCGATCTCCTTGCCGTGCAGCGTCACCCGGCCCGAGATGTTCTGGCCGTAGCTGCGGCCGAACAGGCTCATGGCGAACTCGGTCCGGCCTGCCCCCATCAGCCCGGCGATGCCGACGATCTCGCCGTGCCGGATATTCAGGTTGACGTTCTTGACCACCTGCACATGGCTGTGGAGCGGGTGATAGGCCGACCAGTTCTCCACCTGGAAGATGGTCTCGCCGATCTTCGGCTCGCGCTTCGGGTACCGGTCCTCCATGGTGCGGCCCACCATGCCGCGGATGATGCGGTCCTCACTTACTTCCTGTGCCCGACAGTCGAGCGTCTCGACCGTGCCGCCGTCGCGCAGGACGGTGATGGAATCGGCGACCTTCGAAATCTCGTTCAGCTTGTGCGAGATCAGGATCGAGGAGATGCCCTGCGCCTTAAACTGGAGCAGCAGGTTCAGGAGCGCATCGCTGTCCTTTTCGTTCAGGCTCGCGGTCGGC
This sequence comes from Microvirga sp. VF16, assembly GCF_016864375.1. Taxonomy (GTDB): domain Bacteria; phylum Pseudomonadota; class Alphaproteobacteria; order Rhizobiales; family Beijerinckiaceae; genus Microvirga. The sequence continues at coordinate 4,462,561 of NZ_CP069354.1, forward strand.
TCATCGAGGATGAGAAGCTTCACCTTCTTCGAAAGCGCCTTGGCGATCTCCACGAGCTGCTGCTTGCCGACGCCCAGATTGGTGATCAGCTCCTCGGGCGATTCCTTCAGGCCGACGAGCTTCAGCAGCTCTTTCGTTCTTGCAAATGCAGCCGACCAGTCGATGACGCCGTACTTGGCCTGCTCGTTGCCGAGAAAGATGTTTTCCGCAATCGACAGAAGCGGCACAAGAGCCAGCTCCTGGTGAATGATGATGATGCCGAGCTTCTCGCTGTCGGCAATGCCGGAGAAGCGGCGTTCCTCGCCCTCGTAGTGGATCTCGCCGGAATAGGAGCCGTGCGGATAGACGCCGCTCAGAACCTTCATCAGCGTGGATTTTCCGGCCCCGTTCTCGCCCACCAACGCGTGGATCTCGCCGGCCTTGACGGTGATGTTGACGTTATCCAGCGCCTTCACGCCCGGAAACGTCTTGGTGATCCCCCGCATCTCAAGGATCGCATTCATCGCATAACCTCAGGCAACAAAGCCTTCCAGAAATGAGCAAGGACCCTGCGCGAGTGCGCAGGGTCCACTCTTCGCGAAAACCAATTACTTGAACTGGTCTTCCTTGTAGTAGCCGCTGCCGACCAGAACTTCCTTCCAGTTCGAGGCATCGACGCTGACCGGCTTCAGCAGGTAGGACGGAACGGTCTTCACACCGTTCTCGTAGGTCTTGGTGTCGTTGACTTCCGGCTGCTTGCCGGAGAGCACGGCGTCGACCATGTTGACCGTCACCTTGGCAAGCTCGCGAGTATCCTTGAACACCGTCGAGGTCTGCTCCTTGGCCAGGATCGACTTGATCGAGGGCACTTCCGCATCCTGGCCGGTGATAACCGGCATCGGCTGCTTCGGCGTGCCGTAGCCCACGCCTTTGAGCGAGGAGATGATGCCGATGCTCAGGCCGTCATAAGGCGAGAGAACCGCGTCGACACGCTTGTCGGTGTAGAAGGCGGAGAGCAGGTTATCCATGCGGGCCTGGGCGACAGCGCCATCCCAGCGCAGGGTCGAGACCTTGTCCATGCCGGTCTGGCCGCTGGCAACCTTGAGCTTGCCGCTCTTGATGTAGGGGTCGAGCACGGACATGGCGCCGTTGTAGAAGAAGAAGGCGTTGTTATCGTCGGGCGAGCCGCCGAACAGCTCGATGTTGAACGGGCCCTTGCCCTCCTTCAGGCCGAGCGCCTTCTCGATATAGCCGCCCTGGAGCACGCCGACCTGGAAGTTGTCGAAGGTCGCGTAATAGTCGACGTTCTTGGAATTGCGGATCAGGCGATCATAGGCGATGACCTTGATGCCCTTGTCGGCAGCCTGCTGAAGGGCATCGGAAAGCGTCGTACCATCGATGGCCGCGATGACGAGAACCTTGGAGCCCTTCGTGATCATGTTCTCAACCTGTGAGAGCTGGTTCGGTATGTCGTCTTCCGCATATTGCAGGTCGACGTTGTAGCCCTTCTCTTTGAGCACCTTGACCATGTTGTTGCCGTCGTCGATCCAGCGCGCGGACGACTTCGTCGGCATGGCCACGCCGACCGTGCCTTTATCCTGCGCCTGGGCGGCGCCGAGCATGCCGAAGGCTCCAAGAGCCACGGCCGCCAATGTGGTCGTGTATGTCTTCAAGGTCGTTCTCCCTCTCGTCCATGCCCGGAACGACATCATTGTGCCCGGCGCATATTCAGCGTTCTTCGCTTTAGGGCTCCAGGTCGGCTTGGGCTTTCGATGCTGGCCAGCTGCCGCTTTTGACCCCTATGATGAGCGGGGTTGCCCTGTGGGACAGCCCTACTCCCCTCTCACAGGCTGAGTGTTAGACCTCTCATGCCAGCCAATAAATCATACTATAATACTATTTTTGCACAACAGAACTCCCAGCGAGCCCTGCTATCCCGAATCCTTCGGGAAACCCGGCAACGACCGAACTACTCGACGCCCGAAAAGGCATGAATCTGGACCGTCGCCAGCGAACTTTCCACATGCTTGATCTGGACCCGCTCCGCCGCCTGCAGGATCAGCTCGGACATGGCATCGCTTGCGGCGGTGGGATTGCGCTGCTCGATGGCATCGAACACCGCTTGATGCTGCCGCATGACCTCCCTGAAGCGGTCGTCGCTGGAAACCGGGGAACTGATCGTGAAGGACGTGGCGAGCGCCGCGCCGATGACGGAGCCGATCGATTGCAGGAAGGGATTGCCGGAGGCTTCCAGGATGGCCTGATGGAAGGCGAGATCCGCCTTGGTGAAGCCTTGGCGGCTGGTCTCGCACTGATACATGGCCTGCAGCGCCCTGTGCATCTCCTTGAGCTGCTCCGGCGTGCGACGCACCGCGGCGGTGGAACAGGCCAGGGGCTCCAGCATCTGCCGGATCTCGAACAGCCATCCGAGGAAGCGGGCATCGACCCCGATCTCGAGATGCCACTCGAGAATGTCGGCATCGAACATGTTCCAGTTGTTGCGGTCGAGAACCTTGGTGCCGACCTTCGTCTTGGATTCGATCAACCCCTTCGCCGCCAGGGTTTTCATGGCTTCCCTCAAGGCAGTCCGAGAAACCCCAAAAAGCTCCATCAGCTCTGCGTCACCCGGCAGGGTGCTGCCGACGGGAAAGCGACCCTGCATGATGTCATGGCCGATCCCATGGGCGACGAGATCATGGGCTGATCGCGCTCTCGAAGGCCGCTGGACACCGTTCAACATCGTCAACCTGCTTTCCTACTCTACCTTGTTCGAAGGGATGCCGCCGAAAGCCCCCGCTGCAGCACGATGAATGCGAACAGCAGGGCGCCGATGGCGATCTTGGTCCACCAGGAACTCAAGGTTCCCTCGAACGTGATGTATGTCTGGATCAATCCCTGAATGAGCACGCCAACAAGCGTGCCGATGATCGTCCCATAACCTCCCGTCAGCAGTGTACCACCGATGACAACCGCTGCGATGGTGTCGAGCTCGACCCCGGTCGCAGCCAGTGAATAGCCAGCGGAGGTATAAAAGGAAAAAACGATTCCGGCCAAGGCGGCAAGGAAACTCGACAGCATGTAGATGCGGATGGTGGTCTTCCCTACCGGCACGCCCATCAGCTCCGCTGAGGTCCGGTTGCCTCCCAACGCGTAGACGTTGGCGCCGAACCGGGTGAAATGCGCCAGGACGATGCCGATCGCAAAGGTGAGCAGCATGATCATGGCGATGACGGTCAACCGCCCGCCGCCCGGCAGCCGAAAGGCGATATCGGTGATCTGGCCATAGGCGGGAGCGTTGATCGGGATCGAATCCGTGGTGAGCACGAAGCACAGGCCGCGTGCCAGGAACATGCCCGCCAGCGTCACGATGAAGGCCGGAATCTGGAAAGTGTGGATCAGGAATCCCATACCGGCCCCGAACAGCGCGGCGATCCCCAGGATGAGAACGAAGGCGAGATAGGGATTGAGGCCGTATTTCTCGATGGTGACGGCGAGGAACACGCCGGTGAACGCGATGACAGAGCCGACCGAGAGATCGATGCCACCGGACAGGATCACGAAGGTCATGCCGACCGCCACGATGCCCAGGAAGGCATTGTCGGTCAAAAGATTGCCGATCACGCGGGTCGAAGCGAAGCTCGGAAACTGCGCGAGGCAGATCAGGTAGCCGACGACGAAGACGGCAAGCGTGATGAGAACCGGAAGATGGCGCCTGATCATGCTCTTGCCTTCCACACGGAACGGACGGCCGACAGAACGGGTGACTGGGCGAGAAGAACGGCGAGCACCACGATGGCTTTCACGATGAGGTTGTATTCCGGCGGGTAGCCGCTCAGCAGAATGCCCGTGTTCATCGCCTGGATGATCAAGGCTCCGACGACGGAGAGGCCGAGGCTGAAGCGGCCACCGAACAGGGACGTGCCGCCGATCACCACGGCCAGGATCGCATCGAGTTCGAGCCAGAGTCCGGCATTGTTGGCATCGGCGCCGCGGATATCCGCCGTCACGATCAGCCCGGCAATCGCCGCGCACAGGCCGCACCACATGTAGACCGCGATGGTCACGACCTTGGTGCCGATCCCGGCATAGGCGCTCGAACGGACATTGGCGCCAATGGACTCGATGAAGAGACCTAGGGCCGTGTACCGCACGATGAAGTGCGTGATGATCAGCATCACGATGGCGATCACGACCGGCATCGGCAGCATCAGAAAGGAGCCGCCACCGATGGCGGCAAAACCCTCGCTCACAAAGGTGATGATCTGCCCCTCCGTGATCAGCTGCGCGAAACCGCGCCCGGCCACCATCAGGATCAGGGTTGCCACGAAGGGCTGAATTTCGAGCACGGCGACGAGGAAGCCATTCCATAAGCCGCAGGCGAGGCCGATGCCTGCGGCAGCGGCCAGGGCGACGGGAAGCGGATAGCCCTGTGCCGTCAATGTCGCGGCCATCGCGCCCGCAATCGCCATGACGGCGCCGACGGAGAGATCGATGCCGCGGGTCGCGATGACGAGGGTCATCCCCAAGGCCAGGATGGCAACCGGCGCGCCGCGGTTCAGCACGTCGATGAGACTGCCGAAGAGGCGGCCATCCTGCAGGCGCAGGGCGAAGAAGTCGCGGAAGACGAGCCAGTTGACGAGAAAGACGAGAAGGAGCGCCGCAACCTGCGGCAGCCCCTTGGGAAGGGTGCGGGGAGAACTGGCCTGAATCATGCCGCTCATTCAATGGCCTGCGATAGTTGTCATGATGGTATCGGCGCTCACCTCGGATCCGGACAATTCGCGCACATGCCGCCGGTCGCGCAGGACCACGACCCGGTCACTGTAGGACGAAATCTCCTCCAGCTCAGACGAGATGACGAGAAGGGCAAGTCCGTCCTCGCACAGCCGTTCGATCAGACGGATGATCTCCGCATGGGCGCCGACATCGATTCCGCGCGTCGGCTCATCCAGGATGAGGAAGCGAGGCTCGGTGGCAAGCCAGCGGGCAAGCAGCGCCTTCTGCTGATTGCCGCCGGAGAGAAGACCGATGGGCTTCTCCGCATCCGGCGTGCGGATGTCGAGAAGCTTGATGAAGCGGTCGGCGATCTCTTCCTGCCTGCGCCTCGGGATCAGGCGCAACCACCCGCGCTGCGCCTGGAGAGCCAGGATGATGTTCTCGCGAACCGATAGCTCCGCCACAATGCCTTCCGTCTTGCGATCTTCCGGCGTGAATCCGAACCGCAGGCGGGCCGCATCGCGCGGCGTGGCGATGCGCACGGGCTTGCCGTCGACGAAGGCCTGACCGCTGTCGGCGCGCTCGATGCCGAAGACCAGTTTGGCGGTTTCCGTCCGACCGGAGCCGAGGAGGCCGGCAAGGCCCACGACCTCGCCGGGGCGCACCGCCAGATCGAACGGCTCCATGAGACGGCGCTTGCCGTAATCCTTGAATGCGACAAGCGGCTCGCCCGTGACGGCGCTACGCTGGTTGCGATGCAGAGCTTCCGCGGCGAGCTCGCGCCCCAGCATCATGGAGACGAGCTCGATTCGCGGCAGTTCCGCGATGGGACGGGAGCCCACGAGGCGCCCGTTACGCAGGACAGTGATCCGGTCACAGACCGCGTAAACCTGATCGAGGAAATGCGTGACGAATACGATGCCGATGCCGCGGCTCTTGAGATCCCTCAGGATCTTGAAAAGGGTTCCGACCTCATGCGCGTCGAGACTTGCCGTCGGTTCGTCGAGGATCAGCACCTTGGCCGAGAGATCGACCGCACGCGCGATGGCGACGATCTGCTGAACGGCCACCGAATAGGTGCTCAAGGGATTGGCGACATCGATGTCGAGACCATAGCCTGCCAGAAGCTCTTCGGAGAGCCGCCGCATCTCCCCAGTGCGCACGAGGCCGAAACGGTGCGGCTGACGCCCGATGAAGAGATTTTCCGCCACCGACAGGTTCGGCAGCAGATTGACTTCCTGATAGACTGTTCCGATGCCAAGCGAGAGCGCGTCCGCAGGATCCCGTGCCGCGATCTCCTGTCCATCGAGGCGAATGGTGCCGGCATCGCGCTTGAAGACGCCGGTCAGTACCTTGATCAATGTCGACTTGCCGGCACCGTTCTCACCGAGCAACCCGTGGATTTCGCCCGCATGCAGCGTGAAGTCCACATGGTCGAGCGCCTGCACGCCCGGGAACCCCTTCGTGAGACCTCGGATCTCAAGGAGCTGAGGCTGCTCTGTCAATGGTGGCATCACGTCCTCACCGGCCCCTAGAGCATCGGACCCAAAAGTGGATTTGCACTTTTGGGATCGATCCGATGCTCAATCCCTCAAGCGAAGCAGCAGGCGATCGCCCGCCTGCTGCTCTGATCATTCGACGATATTAGTAGAGGTCCTTGCGCTTGTCGTACTCGGCCTTTGCCGTCTCGGGCGTATAGACCTTGGACTCCGTCTGGATCCACTTCTTCGGCGCCGTGCCATCCTTCTTGAAGGCCATGAGCGCGTCGAGTGCCGGGCCTGCCATGTTTGGTGTCAGCTCGACTGTGACATTCGCTTCACCATCGGCCATGGCCTTGAAGATATCCGGCACGGCATCGATAGAAACGACCTTGATGTCCTTGCCGGGCTTGAGGCCTGCTTCCTTGATGGCCTGAATGGCGCCGATCGCCATGTCGTCGTTATGGGCATAGACGGCACAGATATTCTTGCCGCCACCCTCGGCCTTGATGAAGCTTTCCATCACTTCCTTACCCTTGGTGCGGGTGAAGTCGCCGGACTGGGTACGGATGATCTTCATGCCGGGATTGGCGGCAACGACCTGATCGAAGCCCTTCTTGCGGTTGATCGCCGGGCTCGAGCCGACCGTGCCCTGCAGCTCGACCACATTGCACTTGCCGCCCGTTTCCTTGGCCAGCCACTCGGCGGCAACCTTGCCCTCATAGACGGTGTCGGAGGTCACGGCCGTGAGGTAGAGAGACTCGTCCTTCGTATCGATGGAGCGGTCGAGCAGCACGACCGGAATCTTGGCGTCCTTGGCTTCCTTCAGGACCGCATCCCAGCCCGTCGACACGACAGGCGCGATGAAGATGGCATCCACGCCCTGTGCGATGAAGGAGCGAACGGCGCGGATCTGGTTTTCCTGCTTCTGCTGAGCGTCGGAGATCTTCAGGTCGACGCCACGCTTCTCGGCTTCGATCTTCGAGACCTTCGTCTCGGCGGCCCGCCAGCCGGATTCCGATCCGACCTGCGAAAATCCGATGGTCATTTTGGTCTGGGCATAGGTGACGCCTGAGGACAGCATCAGCGTGGCCATGCCGATTGTCGTCAGAAGGTAGCGGGCTTTCATGGACATTCTCCCTAAATTTGTCGTTGCTCTTCGACTTTAGCAGCCTTATCAGCTGTCTATTAGTACTATTATATGAATCAAATTGAGCGCCTATTCAACCAAAGTCGTGGACTTAAACCCTCGCTCGGCGAGGCGATGCAAAGTTTCAAAGGCACCGAGAGAATGACCGAAGACAAGAAACGCCAGCTGCGCAGCCAAGCCTGGTTCGGCCGTCAGGATAAAATGGGCTTCTATTACCGCTCCTTCCTGAAGAACAGCGGCTTCCCACAGGATCAGTTCGAAGGCCGACCGGTGATCGGCATCTGCAACACCTGGTCCGAGCTCACCCCCTGCAACGCGCATTTTCGCACCATTGCCGAGCATGTGAAATACGGCGTGCTGGATGCCGGCGGCTTCCCACTCGAATTTCCGGTCTCTTCCCTCGGCGAGGTGACCATGCGGCCAACCGCCATGCTGTTCCGCAATCTGGCAGCCATGGACGTGGAGGAAGCGATTCGCGCCCATCCTCTCGATGGCGTCGTCCTTCTCATGGGCTGCGACAAGACCACCCCTGCCCTGCTGATGGGCGCGGCCTCGGCGGATCTGCCCACCATCGGCGTCTCGGGCGGCCCGCAGCTGCGCGGCGTCTATCGCGGCAAGTATATCGGCTCCGGCACCAACATCATTTCCATGAGCGAGCAGCTGCGCGCCGGGGAAGTGACGTTGCAGGAATTTCATGAGGCGGAAGGCGGCATGAACCGCTCCGCCGGTCACTGCATGACCATGGGCACCGGCTCCACCATGGCCTCCATGGTCGAGGCGCTCGGCGTCGGCCTACCGGAAAATGCTGCGATTCCCGCCGCCGATGCGCGGCGCAACCATCTCGCCCGCATGGCCGGGCGGCGCATCGTCGAGATGGTGAACGAGGACCTCGTGCTGTCGAAGGTGATGACACGTCAAGCCTTCGAGAACGCGATCCGGACGCTGGCCGCCATCGGCGGCTCGACCAACGCGGTCGTGCATCTTCTCGCCATCGCGGGACGCGTCGGCATCGATCTCACCCTCGACGATTTCGACAGGCTCGGCCGCGAGATCCACTGCCTCGTCGATCTCATGCCCTCCGGCCGCTTCCTCATGGAAGATTTCTATTATGCCGGCGGCCTGCCGGTCGTGCTGCGCACGCTTGGCGAGCGCGGCCTCCTGCACAAGGACGCGCTCACCGTCAACGGCAAGCCGATCTGGGAGAACGTGAAGGACGCGCCGTGCTGGAACCGCGAGGTGATCACCACCTTCGAGGAGCCTTTCAAGCCGGAAGCCGGCATCGCGATCCTGAAAGGAAATCTCGCCCCCAATGGCGCGGTGATCAAGCCGTCCGCCGCTTCCCCTGAGCTGATGCAGCACACGGGCCGCGCGGTCGTGTTCGAGACCATCGAGGAGCTGCACCACCGCATCGACGATGACGATCTCGACATCGACGAGACCTGCATCATGGTGCTGAAGAACTGCGGCCCGAAGGGCTATCCGGGCATGGCGGAGGTCGGCAACATGCCGTTGCCGCAGAAGCTGCTCAAGAAAGGTGTCCGCGACATGATCCGCATCTCGGATGCGCGCATGTCCGGCACGGCCTATGGCACGGTGGTGCTGCACGTGGCCCCTGAGGCTGCGGCCGGCGGCCCCCTCGCCTTGGTACAGAATGGCGATCTGATTACCCTCGACGTAGCGGCGCGCAGCCTGCATCTTCACGTCGAGGCCGAGGAGATGGAGCGCCGGCGCGCCGCCTGGGTGCCGCCCGCCCCGCATGCGGATCGCGGCTGGGCCAAGCTCTATATCGACCATGTTCTACAGGCCGACAAAGGTGTCGATCTGGACTTTCTCGTCGGACGGACTGGATCGCCCGTCCCGCGCGACAACCACTGAACACGACATCTTGAACCTTGAAGGGAGAAACCATGTCCTTGTCTGGCAAGACTTCCACGCGCCCGTACCGCGGCGTGTTTCCCGTGGCCCCCACCATTTTCGATGACAACGGCAAGCTCGATCTCGAAGGCCAGAAGCGCGCCATCGACTTCATGATCGACGCGGGCTCCGACGGAATCTGCATTCTCGCCAACTTCTCCGAGCAATTCCTGCTGACCGACAGCGAGCGAGAATCCGTGATGACGACGGTGCTCAACCATGTCGCCGGCCGGGTTCCTGTGATCGTCACGACCAGCCACTTCTCAACCGAGATCTGTGCCGAGCGCTGCCGGCGGGCGGAGGCTGCGGGCGCGGCCATGGTCATGATCATGCCGCCCTTCTTTGGCGCGACTTTGCGCGTGTCGGAAGCTGGGATCTACGAGTTCTTCCGTCGGGTCTCGGATGCCATCACCATTCCGATCATGATCCAGGACGCGCCGATGGCTGGCACATTCCTGTCAGCCTCCTTCCTCGCGCGCATGGCGAAGGAGATCGCCAACGTCTCTTACTTTAAGATCGAAGTACCCGGTACGGCGGCCAAGTTGCGCGAGCTGATTTCGCTTGGCGGAGATGCCATCGAGGGACCGTGGGACGGCGAGGAGGCGATCACTCTGATGGCTGATCTCGATGCAGGTGCAACAGGCGCGATGACGGGCGGAGCCTATCCGGACGGCATTCGCAAGATCATCGATCCCTACATGGCCGGCAACCGGGAGGAGGCTCTCGTTGCCTACGAGCGTTGGCTACCGCTGATCAATTATGAAAACAGGCAATGCGGCCTGTCTGCCGCCAAGGCGCTCATGAAGGAAGGTGGCGTGATCCGGTCGGAAGCCGTCCGTCATCCGCTTCAACCCCTGCATCCCGAAACACGCAAGGGCCTGATCGAAGTCGCCCGCCGCCTCGATCCTATCGTGTTACGCTGGGGCCGGTAAGACGATCCCGATTTTTGCCGGATGATCTCAGTTCAACTGACCGTGGATCTGAAAAGATCCACGGTCTTTTCTTTTGATCAATGACAATATTCACATCACAACCCTGCCCGTTATTAAGTCTATTAAAAAACGGATAACAACAACTACAGAAACGATAAGTGTTTCCACTTATTGACTTACAAAGCACTTCTTTGAGACTTGCAGGACCTGGTAGAGCGTGTCGCGGGGGCACGCGCCCCCCGTGGCGATGCGGGCAGGTTCACAAAGAAAAATGTCTGACACGAGTTCTACCATTCGAAACAAACTGACACGTTCCTTCACCGGCGTGGCCGGCCGGTTCTATGCCGGCATCGCAGCAGGAATTGTCGCCCTGATCGCGCTCGCAATCTTCGGTTCGTTCACGATCTCGACCGTCTTGACCGAGCAGAAGAAGAATGAGCTGAAGCACCTCGTCGAGACGGCGGTCAGCATCGTGGCCGATTTCGAAGCCCGTGCGAAGCGGGGCGAGATGTCGGAGGACGAAGCGAAGAAGCGCGCTTCCGAAATGCTGCGCATTCTGCGCTATGGCGGCTCCGAATACTTCTTCATCCAGGATTATCAGACGGTGATGCTGATGCATCCCTTCAGCAAGACCCTGGAAGGAAAGGACAACTCTGCGGTGAAGGACACCAATGGGGTCGCCTTTCTCAAGGAGATCGGAGATGCCGGCAAAGCCGGCGGCGGCTTCGTTGCCTATCTCTTCCCGAAGCCGAACCAGCCGGAGCCTCTCCCGAAACTCTCTTATGCCGCCAACTTCGACAAATGGGGCTGGGTGATCGGTAGCGGCGTCTATATCGATGACCTCGCCGCGATTGCCGCGTCCTATCGCAATCTGTTCCTGACGCTCGTCGCCGGTGCTGCAGCACTCCTCCTCCTGATCGCATTCGGTCTCGGACGCAGCATTTCCAAGCCGATCCAGAAGCTCGTTGCGAATATGGGCTCGCTCGCCGGTGGCGATCTCTCCGTGGCGATCGAGGGAACGTCCCGCCGCGACGAGATCGGCGTGATGGCCGGCTCCGTTCAGGTCTTCAAGGATGCCATGATCGCCAAGAAGCGGGCCGATGAAGCAGCTGCGCTGGAAGCCGATGCAAAGACGCGTCGCGCTGAGGTGCTGGATCAGCTGACCAAGCGGTTCGAGACGAACGTCTCGGCCCTGACGCAGGGCCTGTCCTCCGCGGCAACCGAGATGGAGGCCACCGCGCAATCGATGACGGCGGTTGCCAACCAGACCACGCAGCAATCGGTCGGCGTCGCCTCCGCGGTGCAGCAGACCTCCTCCAACGTGCAGACCGTGGCCGCCGCCACGGAAGAGCTCTCCATCTCGATCCGCGAGATCGCTGCTCAAGTCAGCCAGTCCTCCCTGGTGGCGGAAAAGGCGGTCGCCGGCACCCAGCGCACCAGCGGAACCGTGCAGGAGCTCGCGGCCAGTGCCGAGAAGATCGGCAATGTGGTGCAACTGATCAACACCATCGCGGGCCAGACCAACCTGCTGGCCCTCAACGCCACCATCGAGGCCGCCCGCGCCGGCGAGGCCGGCAAGGGCTTCGCGGTCGTGGCCTCCGAGGTCAAGGATCTCGCCACCCAAACGGCCAAGGCGACGGAGGAGATCTCGGCCCAGATCGGCTCAGTGCAGCAGGCGACGCAGCAGACGGTGGCGGCGATCCAGGAGATCGCCCGCACCATCACTGAGATGTCGCAGATCTCCACCTCGATTGCCGCAGCCATGGAAGAACAGGGCGCGGCCACGGCCGAGATCGCCCGCAACGTGCAGGAGGCAGCACGCGGCACCGAGGCCGTGACCGGCAGCATCGCGGACGTGCACCATGGCGCCGGCGAGACGAGCACGGCAGCGTCCCAGGTGCTGGGCGCAGCACGGGAACTGGCCCGCCACTCCAGCGATCTCGGCCAGGAGGTTTCGGCCTTCCTCTTAGGCGTGAAGGCGGCCTGAACCCTGGTCCAACAGAACCCAACATTCCCGCCCGGCTCGCTCGAGCCGGGCGTTTTCTTTTGCCCTCGTCAGATGAGAGGTTTCTCAAGATCATACCATCGCTTTCAGAAAGCGATGGAAACCCTCGTTGCGGGACTTATATGGGAGGCATCCCCTACGAGACGCGTTTCATGCCCGAGACAGACGAACAGCCGGACGACGAGTTGGAAGAGCTGAATGGCACGAAGCGTATCAACTTCCGTGATTATCCGAGTTCCGGCCTTGTGGTGATCGCGGCCCTCAGCTCGGGTCTGGGGTGGATGCTGTTCAAATGGCTCGACAAGAAGCGCAAGGCCCGGAACGGCACGCCTGCCGAAGACGGACCAGCCACGGCCTCTCCTCCTGAATCAGGGCCATCGGACGATCAGAAATCCTGAATCGGGGCATCTGCGTCCATAGCACGTGCTGCAGCGCACCGCTTCCGGCGGCCTTTAAGACTACGTTAAGGAAATCGGCAGGAGGTTTTTATGACCCACGGTGCTGTTTCCTTCGTTCTCGGCATCATCGCCCCTGTGGCGCTGGTTGGCTGGCTCCTGGTATTGCACTGATGGGCCACGCCGCTCGTGAAGGGTTTTCATGACGATCGTCCGTGCCGCCGTTCTCTTCACCTGCATCGCCGGGATCACATCGGGCGGAACAACTGCGCTTTCGGCCGAACTGATGCAGGGGCGCTGCCGGATGGATTATTGCGCTTGGTTCAGCATCGAGAGCCGGGACATCGTCGGCTCCAACGCGAACGGTGCCCTCTTCAAGGTGGTCTCCAAGGAATGGACCTCCCATCACCCGAACGGCAGTTATGACAAGCGCAGCCCCAGGACGGGTGGCGCGGTGTCAACCGGTTTCTATTTCTGCTCCAAGACGAAACCCTCGGCGATCTGGCAGAGCGATGGCGGACAGTGGAAAGTGGCCGTCCTGAACCTGGCATCGCCCTCCGGAGCAGAGGAGAATGCCGTCATCGAGTATTTCGCCGTCTGCCATGGTGTGCAGAGCGGGCATGACATGAGCGACTCGTTCGATGCCCTCGCGGAGCGCTTCGGCTACGGGCCTGTTCAGAATGCGGATCTGCAGGACATCACACGGCCGGAAGATATCCTGAAAGACTAGCCGTCTTATCGTCTTTCGTAACGACTCGTTTACCTTTCAGGCGCAGCCTTCTCATGTGCCTGGCTGGCACGGTCCTCCCTCTGGTCGCAACCGCGACCTACCTAGAGCGCCAATCGACGAGGCGCTCTTTCTTTGGGAAGGTTCGAGGCAACCTCTACATCAGGCACCGTGAGTATCACTCATCTGTTTTTAGCCGAGCACACAAACTATTCGCGATAATAAATTCAAGGTTTATAATCCTTGTAAATCTCTATAATCTTATTGAGCGATAGAATCCTTAACCTTCGAGTAAGATTCTCCTTGCAACGCCACGATGTTGCCTTATTCAATATTCACAACACCGTCAGCGGATAGCGAGATATAAATCTTGAGATCCGCAGTAATATGAACGTATAGATTAGCGTTCATCTCTACCTGTATGTACCCTGCGTTTCTTCCTGCCATTATCCTGGCAAATTCTCCGTAGAACGGCACAATTTTTACTCAGAAGCCTCGCGAAAGGGGCTCGCTCAATTTTGGGGCAGACAACATGGCTTTGAATTCTTCTGTCGCGCCGAGCGGCAACTTTGACCTGTCCAACTGGAAGATCACCCTTCCCGTGGATTCGAATGGCGGCTTCAGTGGCAATGCCATGGAAGTGAAAAATCTCTCGGGCTACCAGCATTCCAAGTATTTCTACACCGCTGCCGACGGGGCGATGACCTTCGTGGCTCCGGTCGAGGGCGCTACCACCAGCGGCTCCTCCTACGCCCGTTCTGAGCTGCGCGAGATGAACGGCACCGCTAATGCCGCTTGGGATCTCAAGACCGGCGGCTTCATGAGCGCGACTCTCGAGGTCGATGCCGCTCCTAACCGCGACGGCGCGGGCGGGCGCATCATCGTCGGCCAGATCCACGGCCAGGACGACGAATTGGTTCGTCTCTACTGGGAGAACGGCAAGCTCTATTTCGCCAACGATCAGGCCGGTTCCAACAACAGCGAGACGAAGTTCTATTTCGTGAACGCTTCGGGCCAGCAGCCTGACGTGTCCCTGGACGAGCGCTTCTCCTATACGATCAACGCCAAGGGCGATAACCTCGAAGTGACGGTCTTCGCCGACGGCCAGATCTACAAATCGGTCAGCAAGATCAACAGCGTGTGGCAGTCGGATACGTTCTACTTCAAGGCCGGCGCTTATCTCGGTGCGAACGAGAGCAATGGATCAGGCTACGGCCAGACCTCGTTCTATGCCTTGAGCTTCAACCATAATGGCACCGTCACCACACCGACGCAGCCGACCCCGACGCCGAATCCTGGCGCAGGCGACAATTCTGTCACCGCGACGGACGACGCCTATGCTGCGACGGAAGATTCGGTCCTTACGGTCTCCGCGGCACAGGGCGTTCTCGCCAACGACGTTGCGGCCGATGGCGGCAAGACAGCAACGGCCGGCACTTTCGCCACCGCTCAGGGCGGCAGCGTGAAGCTCAATGCCGACGGCTCCTTCGTCTACACGCCGAAGTCCAACTTCTTCGGTTCGGACAGCTTCAACTATACGGCCAAGGACGCGGACGGCGACACCGACACCGGCACCGTGACCTTCAAGGTCGCCGACGTGGCCGAGACGGCTCCAATGCCCACTCCGACCCCGACGCCCTCGCTGCGTCCCATCACCACTAAGACGATCAACGGCACGAGCAGTGCCAACAGCCTGACGGGCACGTCCGGCAACGATCTGATCGACGGCAAGGGCGGCGATGACAAGATCTGGGCCAAGAACGGCAGTGACGTGCTGATCGGCGGCGCCGGCAAGGACAGCTTCACCTTCGACACCAAGCCGGGCACCAAGAATGTGGACGTGATCGTCGACTTCAATGTCGCCGACGACACGATCCGCCTCAACGATACGGCGTTCACCAAGCTCAAGTACGGCAAGCTTTCCTCGAGCAGCTTCGTCGTCGGGTCGAAGGCATTGGATTCCGGCGACCGCATCATCTACGACAACAAGACTGGCGCACTCTCCTATGACGCGGATGGCACCGGCTCCACGGCCGCGGTGAAGTTCGCCGTCATCGAGAATCTCGCCAAGC
Source organism: Microvirga sp. VF16 (assembly GCF_016864375.1). Classification (GTDB taxonomy): domain Bacteria; phylum Pseudomonadota; class Alphaproteobacteria; order Rhizobiales; family Beijerinckiaceae; genus Microvirga. Next base: position 4,477,929 of record NZ_CP069354.1, read on the forward strand.
TCACGGCTGCCGACTTCATCGTCATTTAAGCGAGTCTTATTGAACTTTTGAAAGCGGCTCCGGTCCGGACCGGAGCCGCTTTTTCGTTGCGCCGAGCATGAAGTCTCGAAGCATCTTGGATCGACGCTGTAGGCCTTACCCTTTCAACTTGACCAATTATTCCTCCCGGCCATACTCCATTGGCCAACGACAATTCTCAAAAGAAGCCCTGCTGAGAACAGGGTCATGTTGCAGAGGGAGGAAGCATGCGAGACGTGACAGCTCTTCTCCGCCATTACATCGACAGTCCGACCAAGCCTCGAAAGGCGCGGTGGGCGGCATCTCCCTGTCGGGCGACAATCGAGGGCCTGTCATGAAAGTCTCCGAGCACCGTACGCTTCCCCGTAGGGACCTGTCCCTCACCGCGCTTGGACTTGGCAGCGCACCGATGGGAGGGCTTTATGCGCCGACCAGCTATGCCGAGGCTCAGGCCACGACCGAGACCGCCTGGGCCCAGGGCATCCGGTATTTCGATACCGCTCCCTATTACGGCTACACGCGCTCCGAGCGCCGCCTCGGCGTCCTGCTGAGCGACCGCGAGCGGGACAGCTATGTCATCAGCACGAAGGCGGGGCGCCTGATGGTGCCCGACGATGGCGTCAGCGACGAGGAGAATGGCTGGGTCCATCCCCTCCCGTTCCGCCCCACCTATGACTATACCTACGACGCCATCCTGAAATCCTTCGAGGACAGCCAGCAGCGCCTCGGCATCACCAAGATCGACATTCTCTACATCCATGATATCGGCCGCTATACCCATGGCGACAATCATGAACATTACTGGCGCCAGCTCACCACCGGGGGTGGATTCCGGGCGCTTTTGGAATTGCGCGGCAGCGGGCGTGTCACCGCCATTGGGCTCGGCGTCAATGAGGCGGAAGTCGTTCATGACGCCATGCAGGAAGCAGATCTCGATGTCGTCATGCTGGCGGGCCGCTACACGCTGCTGGAGCAGATGAGCCTTCCCTTGATGGAGAAATGCGTTCGCGCAGGAACCGGAATCGTCATCGCAGGCCCGTTCAATTCGGGTATCCTCGCCGGCAACAACAAGTTCAATTACGAAGATGCTCCACCGGATGTCGTGCAGCGCGTCCAGGCGCTGAAAGACGTGTGCGACAGATTCGATGTGCCACTGCCGGCGGCGGCCCTTCACTTTCCCATGGCCCATCCCGCCGTCGTCTCCTGCGTGACCGGCGCCCGCAATGCCGAGCAGCTTAAGACCAACGTGGAATGGTTTGAGAGCGGCATCCCGGCAGAATTCTGGACGGAACTCCGGAAGTTCGGATTGGTGAACGAAGCCGCTCCCCTCCCCGGCGAAGGCGAGTGAGTCCGATGCGGATCGATGCTCACCAGCATTTCTGGCTGATGCGCAACCGAGAAGGCCAGTGGCCGCCGCCAGATCTTGCAGAGATCCATCGCGATTTCATGCCACACGATCTGGAATCGACCCTACAGGCATGCGGCATCGGCGGTACAATTCTCGTGCAGTCGCTGCCGACGATGGACGACACCGGTTTCATGCTGGAACTGGCGGATCGGCATTCCTTCATCCTTGGCATCGTGGGCTGGGTCGATCTCAAGGCTTCCGACGCCGCAAGTCATATCACGCGCCTCGCAGCCCATCCGAAACTGAAGAGCCTTCGGCCGATGCTGCAGGACATCGCGGACGTGGATTGGATCGACGACCCGCGTCTCGATCCTGCCATCGCGGCCATGAAGAACGTGGATCTGCGCTTCGATGCCCTGGTGATGCCACAGCATCTCAGGGCATTGACGGCTTTTGCTGAGCGTCATCCCGATCTTCCCATCGTAATCGACCATGGAGCGAAGCCGCGCATCGCAGCCGGGGAGATCCGCCCATGGCGCGAAGCCATGGGCGGCCTGGCCGCGCTTCCGAATGTCCATTGCAAGCTGTCGGGTCTTCTGACCGAGGCGGGAGAGCGGCGCGATGCGGCGGCGATCAGGCCCTATGCCGATGCGCTTCTCGAATTGTTCGGCCCGGAGCGCCTCATCTGGGGCAGCGACTGGCCAGTCCTGAGGCTTGCCGGTGACTACGCGGATTGGCTTGCCATGTGCCAGGATTTCGTCCCGACCCGCCATCACGATGCAGTCTTCGGCACGAATGCCGGCCTTTTCTACAAGCTAGGCATGAATCGAAGTGGAGAAGCGATCTGATGGTTAAGTTGCTGTAGGGTTTATTCTGCAGCACCTGCCGGCTTGACGAGTTGAAGCCCCTCCTGCGCGATGGCAGGCGCCGCTTCGCCACCACCAGCGACCTGAACTGTCGGGACTGCAAACTTGATCCCGTTATCTTCGAATGCCTTCTTGATGCGGGCGAAGGCCTTACGTCGAATGACGAATTGCTCGCCCGGTCGGGTCGTCATCTTGCAGCGGATCTGAATTGCAAACTCTCCAAACTGCTCGACACCCTGCATCTTCAAAGGCTCAATGATGTTCGGACCGAATTCCGGGTCGGCAGCCATGTCCTGACCGATATTCTTGATGAGCTTGCGTGCCTTCTCCAGATCGGAGTCATAAGTAATGCCGATCTGGAACTTATCGATCACCCAGTCACGGCTCATGTTCTCCACCGCCCCAAGCTCGCCGAAGGGCACTGTGTAAACCGGTCCGCGATGGTGGCGCAGTTTGACCGAGCGCAGGGAGAAGGATTCGACCGTCCCCTTGTAGCTGCCGCTCTGGATGTATTCGCCGACTCGGAATGCATCGTCGAGGAGATAGAAGACGCCGCTGATCACGTCCTTGACCAGCGTCTGCGCACCGAAGCCGATGGCGACACCCGCAATACCTGCGCCTGCGATCAGCGGACCGATTTCCACTCCCAGCGCGGAGAGAACCATCAGCACCGCGACGACCGCCAGAACGGCAAAAATCACATTGCGGAAGATCGGCAGGAGCGTCCGTAGCCGCGCCTCGCGCGAAGCGATTCCACTATTCGTGGCCGTGACAATCTGTGCGCGTGTGAGGCGCCTGTCGATCAAGGTCTTCGTCACCTGCCAGATCAGATCGGCAACGAGCAGGATGACCACGGCGCTCAGGGCGCCTCGGAGGAGGCGCGTCAGAAGCGTGTCGCGGCTTGTCATCTCGACGAGATCGATGTGCCAGGCATCGGCCAGCAGCAACACGGCGCCGGCGATGAGCAGCGCCCGGATTCCGCGGTCCAGATAAACCGTCGTCAAACCTGTTTGACGCGAGGCTTCCGATTCCTCATGCGGGCGCAGGGCGTGGCGACTGGCCTTCTCCGTAACGGAGATGGCAACCGGGAGTAGGAGGGCGATGACGGCAAGCCAGAAGAAGCCCATGAGACCTGCCACCCAGAGGCCCCAGAGAAGAACGAAATAGACGGAAAGCAGGCTGGCCGCGACCATATGGGACACGCGCCTCGGCGCTCCGGTTTCCGGGGCTGCGCTTGGTGCCGGCGTGGGCCGTGTCCAGACGACGTTGAGGGCGATGGCGAGTAGCCCGAGGCCGAGGGCATAAGCCACCACGGCGCGCGCCTCCGGCGTAAAGCCCAGGATCTTGAGCACATCGACGGTGGCCCACCCGAAGGCGAACCAGCCGACGAACAGGGCGAGGCGCCGGTGCCAGAACTGCGCGGCAGCAGCGCCTGTCGGAATCAGGCGGAACCGCTCGGTATCTCCTGACGCGGCATGGTTTGGCGCAAGAAGGAACCGGCTCACCATCAGGAACAGCCGCAGCATGACGGCAGCGAAGAGGTAGGCGACCACCACCTGCCTGAGGAGCGGCGGCCAGTCGAGCGCCAGGAAGGCTCCAATGCTTCCGACCGCAAAAATCGCAATGTCGGCCAGATTGAAAACGAAACGCAAGGCAACCGCATGTAGGCGTTCGGAGGTAGCGAACACGGGCCGGGTTGCAATCCGCTGTCGAGACGGACCCGTCACCCGTCGAAAGAGCCACTCGACCCCTGCCCCCAGGGCGAGGAATCCGATGATGAGAAGCACTACGGCGAGCGGCCTTCGCCCCTGCAACTCTTCAAGGAGTCGACCGGATGCACTCCGAAACTCGTCCGGAAGCCGTGGCACGGCAGCCGCGAGGGCGGCAAGGCGCTCCCGCAGGCCCGTGATCCGCTGCATCATGATTTCCGATGTCGTCGGAGCGGCCGCAGGGGCTGTCGTTGCAACGGGAGACTTCTGCTGCTCGTCGATCCATGAGCGGACGGCAGGATCCTGCAGGAGCTGCAGCAATTGCTGGATCTGGGGTGGAGGAGGACTCGGAGCCGGTGCAGGCTGTGCCTTGGCTCCTAGAGGAGCGACGGTGGCCAGAAACAGGAGAGCCACACCATAAAAGGCTGCTGACAGCACTTTGACCCACAGGCGCCCAAGCATCGCAGACTAGCGTCCTCTTCAGGGCCTGACTTGAAAGTCATCGCGCAGGCCCGGCCGCGGTTGCCCCACAGCATCAGGCCAAGCCGTCAAAAAGTCTACCGGGCCGTCGGAATGCCCTTTTCGGCAAGGCGCAAGCCATTCTCTAACCGGTTCTCTGGCTCAGGCACCGGCGGAGCCGATCTCAGGGCACTGATAGTGTAAATCGCAAGGGCGATCCAGATCAGCCCGAAAGCAAGGGCATCGATCCACCCGAAAGCCTCGTCATAAGCGAGAACGCCGAGCGCAAGCTGGCCCGAGGGCGCCAGGTATTGCAGCAGGCCGATGGTAGAGAGCTTCAGCCTTTGAGCGGCTGCCGCAAACCAGATAAGGGGCAAGGCGGTGCTAAGCCCTGTCAGGATGAGGAGAGCGTCGAGGCTCCAATCGCCCTGGAACGCCACGGATTGGCCATTCGCGGCGGCCCAGGCCAGATAGCCCAGGGCCAAAGGGGTGAGCAGAAGCGACTCGGTGCAAAAGCCGATCAGAGGAGCAACCGGCACGATCTTCCTGACGAGACCGTAGCAGCCGAAGCTGCAGGCCAGGACCAGCGCGACCCAGGGCATCTCACCTGAGGAGATTGCAAGAACGAGCACACCCAGTCCAGCAATCACGCAGGCAGCGACCTGCGCCGGGCTCAGCCGCTCCCGGAGAAAGAGAACGCCCAGCACGACGTTGAGGAGTGGATTGATGAAGTAGCCGAGGCTTGTCTGAACGAGGTGCCCGGAATTGACGGCCCAGATATAGACGAGCCAGTTGATGGCGATCAGGCCAGCCGAAAGGCACAGCAGCAGGAGCCATCTGCCGGAGGTCAGCGCTTCGACAAGCTTGCGCCATTGCCGGCCGACGAGGATCAGACCTAGCGCGAACACGCTCGCCCAGACTATGCGTTGAGCGAGGATCTGCAGAGCTGGCACGGCCGACACGAGCTTGAAGTGCAGCGGAACGGCAAGGCCCCACATGAAGAATGCCGCCAAGGCATAAAGAACGCCGGCCCGTGCCCGACGCGCCTCGGAAGTCACTAGTTCTGTTTCCATGATTAGCCTCTAGCCCCGCCCGATCCTCAGAGGGCGGGCCTTGCTCCGCGAGGTCCCCTCGCTCGCCCGGTCCTATTTCAATTCAGGTGCAGGTGATAGCCCCGATGTTGGTGAGACAACAGGCCAATCCGGTCCATGCTGGACGGCAGAACGCATGGAAGGAGAGATCAGCATCACGAGCGATTTGCAGTCCGTCGAACGGCTCGTTTTTTACTGCGAGGCCGCTTGGGAAAGATCAGCCTGACCCGGACGACACGCCGTGTGGCCAGACGCTCAAGCCTGTCTCTGATCACCTGGGCCTCCTCCGGCCCAATGCCCTGCACCTGCTCGATGGTGGGGATCATGGTCTTGAGCTGTTCGAGGCTGGCGATATGCGCGTCCTCAAGGGCTTTCCAAATGTTCACGGGCAGGCGCAGCCCGTCGAACGGATCGTCGGCGATCTTAGGAATTACACGAGGCATCGGACCCATTCCCCCGCAGATGGACCAGAAGTTCCGGCGCAGAACCGCTTCCCTGAGACACTCTGATCGATGCTTTATTCCTCAAAGAATCGAAAAATTTTCAGTCGAGGTATGGCTCAACCTGATCAAGAGCCTTCTCAAGGGGCTCGGTGGGAGAGCCCGTGTCGACTTCCCAAACAATATATCCTATCATGAATTGAGGACGCTGTCCGACACGAAGCGCGGTGATCGGAGGCTCATCCATATCGGATGCTGCAGGGATGAAGACTTGGCTCCTGCGATCGCCAACACTCAAACAAGAAAGTAAGCGGACTTCAGTACGTCCACGCCCTTGATCGCCAATTGATAATCGGCGACGCCGTCGCCCGTCGTTTCGATCATCAGTTTGTCTGCGACCCGGTTATAATACGCCGTTCCCACGGCTTGATGTTCAACATCTGCGCTGAAATTTCCGGTGAACTTGATCTTCTGCCGACCGGATGCCGCCGGATTGGCATCGAAGGAGCGAAAGTCCAGAACATCGTTCCTGTCGAACTGCTGAATGCGATCGAAGGCGTCTAACGATCCAAGTTCGCTGAGCGCCTTAAAGATGAATCGATCTTTCCCCGAACCGCCGTAGAAGGTATCTGCACCTGCGCCTCCGGAAAGATGATCGTTACCACCGCCGCCGTAGAGCCGGTCGTCGCCAGCGCGGCCGGTCAGCCTGTCATCGCCCGATCCACCCTTCAGATTGTTGGCCAGCTCGTTTCCGTAGATCGCATCGTTTCCGGCGCCGCCGACGGCGTTCTCGATCATGGTGAAATGTCCGAGCCAAACCTGCTTACTCGTCAGGATCGCATGCTTTCGCCCGATGTAGCTTTGCGTGCCGTCATCCAGATAGAGAGTGATTTTCTCACGCAGATGGGCCGCGGTGATGGTGTCGGTCCCTCCTCCGTCCCAGATGATTTTGTTCGCGCCGAACTTGTAGGTGGACGAACCTAGTCGTGCATTTGCCGGCCCATAGATGCTCTGAAGAGCCATGATGTCATACGGTCCAAGACCGTAAGAGGTAACACCCTGCGTGTAGGACATCACGCTGTTGTCCGTATTGTCATCGGCGAGCGAGAGGCGATTCCGTCCTTCAAAAGTGTGCTTCAGTCCCAAGGCATGCCCGATCTCGTGCAGGACCACTTGATAGCCCCAGCCTGTCGTGGCCAGCGGCTGGGCCACATCGATCATGATGATCTGACTGCTTTGAGTCCCTGAACCGGTTTTGTCGATCCATGGCATGTCGGCATACCCAGCGACGCTGCCGCTGATGTCGAACTGGCCGAACATCAAATCCGCATTTTGTGAAGCACTTTTGGCGAAGGTAACGCCCGAAATTGTGCTGAAGGCACGAAGCGCGGTCTCGATGAGAGCCTTGTCGGAAGTTGAATAAACCTTGAAACGGTAGCTCGGATCGCCGTACCAAGCGGGCCCCATGGGGCTGGCCATGAAGTTATAGGTGACAGTGACCGGCTCTCCGTCGGCCGTATTCCGATAATAGCGCCAGGTAGCGGTCTCAACGCTCTCATTGCGCAACGCACGGATGAATCCCGGATATGTCGCCATGACCTGAATCTCCGGTCAGAGATCGAGCGCCGTCATGCTAAGAGGCACATTCTCGGGTGCCTTCGAAGAAAGAGTATCGGTGCCGATCTATTCGGGAGGACGCGTCACTCCAGAGAGTAAGCAGATATAAAGTAATTTTGGCACAGTGATGTCCGCTGGCGCGTTGGCGCGATCCATCCGCATCATCAGACGGAATACGCGGCTCCTTGTTGAAAATGACCTTGATGGCACTCTGTAACCGCACGAAGTTCAGGGCTTGGCTAGAGCCGGTTCCATTTGCGTGAAACTATTGCTTTTCTTTGCTTTGCCGCATTTTGACGACGACCCGAATCCACTTCGCCGAGAAAATCTCCAAGCAGGCAGGATTGTCTTCGCTAGGCGGGCACTGGCCATCGTGAGCGCCAGAAACGCAGGCATCGTAAGCCCGAGGAGAACGTATGTCCCCGTTCAGTTCATGATCGAAGGACAACCATGAAGCGTTCAGAATGCCTAAAACCAATGCACCAGCTTGGCGGCTGATCATGATCCCGCAATACGGACATCGAGACCTGTCGGAAAGAAGGAGTGCAATCTTCCAACGACGAGCAGATGTTCAAAGTCTCAGGGGAGAGCACAGGGTCGCGGGTTCGAAACCGCCAAAATCTTTGATTTTGAAGTGGTACAGCCGCCCCGGCTCGAACGGGGGACCCCCAGATCCACAATCCGGGGTTCTACGTGATCACGAGTGATTGGGAAGCATCAGAACGTCCACTTTTCCGCCTAAAATTGCCAATACCCTCAGTCTGATGAGGCCGGAAGCGATCATACTGGATCGCGAGATTGCTTCCCATATGCTTCCCAGCGAGGCCACGATGCGCCTGACCAAGCCCAATGTCGCTCGCCTGACGCTGCCGCCGGGCAAGAGCGAGCTGCTCGTGTTCGACGATGCCCTGCCCGGCTTCGGCCTTCGCATCCGAGCCGGCGGCAAGCGGACCTGGATCGCCCAGTACCGTGTAGGCTCGAAGCAGCGGCGGGTGAGCCTCGGCACCGTCGAGGCGTTGAATGCGGACAAGGCCCGCGAGGCCGCACGTGGAATACTGGCGAAGGTCCAGCTCGGCGGCGATCCGCAAACCGAGAAGGCCGAGAGCCGCGCCCGCGCGGCGGTGACCCTCGGCTCCGTGGCCAAACGCTACCTGGAGGAACACGCCAAGCCGAAGTTGAAGCCCCGCAGCTACGAGGAGATCGAGCGCCACCTGACGCATCATTGGGCTGCTATGGGTGAACTGCCGCTGCATCAGATCAAGCGCGGCACGGTGGCTGTGCGCTTGAGCGAGATTGCGCGCGAGCGAGGCCCCTTCGCCTCCAACCGCGCCCGCGCCTCGCTGTCGGCTTTGTTCACATGGGCGATGGGAGAAGGCCTGGCCGAGACCAATCCCGTCGTCGGCACCAACAAGGCCGCCGACGAAATCTCGCGCGATCATGTCCTGAAGGATCAGGAGCTGGCGGCCATCTGGAAGGCCTGCCGCGACGACGACCACGGACGCATCGTCCGCCTGCTCCTCCTCACCGGCCAGCGCCGCGCGGAAGTCGGGGCCTTAGGCTGGAGCGAGATCGACGAGGCGCAGGCGCTCTGGACGATCCCGAGGGAGCGGACCAAGAACGGCCTTCCGCATGATGTGCCGCTGAGCGATGCCGCCTTGGACATCCTGCGTGATGCCCCGCGCCGCGACGGGCGTGGTCTCGTCTTCGGCGATGGTGCAGGAGGCTTCCAGGGCTGGAGCAAGGCCAAAGCGGCACTGGACAAGCGCATCATTGAAGCGGGCAAGAAGGTCCGCCCCTGGCGGCTTCATGACATTCGCCGGACCGTGGCGACTCGCCTCGGAGAACTCGGCATCCTTCCCCACGTCATCGAGGCGATCCTCAATCACGTCTCCGGCCACAAGGCCGGTGTGGCGGGTGTCTACAACAGAGCGACCTACGCCAAGGAAAAGCGCCAGGCGCTCGCCCACTGGGCCGCTCATGTCGCGGCTCTGGTGAAAGACGAGTCCTCCCGGAGTGATGCCTGACGAGATTTGAACGGGCGCAGTCGGCCTCCTGTGCAACTCGGCTTGCCGGAACGCCGGGACACAATGACGGCTGCATGGCCTCGGCCTAAAGCGACCACGGCTTGAGCGTTCGCCAGTCGCAAAACCCGGCTGTGCGGTCCATCAGTCACGATTGTTAGTTTCCGCAGGGGAAAGTCACAGCCGTACCCGCAATCCACATTCCTGACTATGGAAAAATTTATCGTAACACATTGATTTATAAAGACAATTTACCAGACTTTCCACGATTCCCGGCCGTTTGTGCCAACACCTCGTATGTTCTCGTTTCAGTCCATAGCGACTATTTTGAAGTCACAACGTCGCCCGGAAACGTTGGGCGACGAGACTAAGGAACCCATCACCATGAAGTCTCGCATTTCCACCTCTCCCATCGGCGCTGGCCTTGGGGCCGGAACGGCGGCTCGCCCGTTGCCGCACGAGTTGATCGGGCGGCTTCCGCCTGAAGCCTACCGTCACTGTGTTCTCGGCGTCGAGCAGACCGCCGCCCTGCTTAACTTCAGCGTGCCACAGTTGAGACGTTTCTATCGCGAGAAGAAAATGCCGACGCCGCTCAGACTCGGGGAGAGGAAGTTAGGCTGGAAGCTTGGCGTGCTGATTGATTACCTTCAGGCCGTCGAGCGCGGCGAATGGACCCCAACCCCTGAGCCCGCCGACATTTCCATGCCCGGCTCCGAAGAGACCGCCGCCTGACCCTTTCACGAAAGACCCCTGCACGGAAAGGGGGCGTGCAAGGGCTCAAGGCAGATAGCTCGATGAGCAACAATTGCAAGACTTTGTGGGCAGACAAAGTCTCTTCGTACGACCTCGACCCCCGTTCCGTCGCCCACGCCCTCGGCGGTGATGTCATCGGCCACAACCGCATCCTGGCCTCTGGTCCCGGCCACAGTCGACAAGACCGCAGCCTGTCGGTCCACATCAGCTCCGTCTACCCGGAGGGATTCTGGGTCACAAGCTTCGCGGGCGACGATGAACTGCTCTGCCGCGACCATGTGCGCGAGATGCTGGGGCTTCCGTCCTGGCGGCCATCCAAGGGCGAACGGGCTCCCATGACCCGCCCTGCCGCTCCCGCACCCGCTGCGCCAGACAGGGACCAGGAACGCCGGGCTGCCTGGGTCCGGGAACGCTTCCGCGAAATCTGGGCCGAGGCAAGAGAGCCGCGCGGGACCATCGTCCAGAAGTACCTTGCGGGCCGAGGATTGCTGTTCCCCGAGGATACAGCCGATCTCAGGTACCATCCTCGGTGCCCCTGGAAGGATGAGCGCGGCGAGCTGATCTTCGTACCGGCCATGGTCTGCGCGATGCGGGATATCCAGACCGACGAGATCGTGGCGATCCACCGCCGCAGGCTCACGCTGGAGGGCGAGAAGGTCGGGAAGCCGATGATGCTCGGTCCCTCGCGCGGTGCTGCTGTCAAGCTAGATCCCGACGAAGACGTGACGATGGGGCTCGTCGTCGGCGAAGGGGTCGAGACATGCCTCGCGGCGCGGCAGCTCGGGTTCACGCCAGTCTGGGCGCTGGGCTCGGCGAGCACCATCGCGAACTTGCCGGTGCTCTCTGGTATCGAGGCCATCACTCTCCTGGCAGAGAACGACAGGAATGGCGCGAATGAGCGGGCTGTCGAGGCCTGCGCGATGCGCTGGGATGCGGCGGGACGGGATGTGTTTGCAGGCACTCCCGACTTCGGCAAGGACATGAACGACGCGCTCAACGCGCTGAACACTCCCAAAGGGAGGAACGCCTGATGTTCGAGCGCGAGTATATTCCCCCTCCTACGGAAGATGCTGCGCGGGTGACCAGCCTGCGCCGTCTGAAGCCGAAACAGCAGCAGCGGGAGCAACAGCAGCCGCCGCGCCAGGAGCGTCAGCAAGGGGCGCAGAAGCCCCAGCCGCTGGTGTCGGCCACGCCGTTCAAGTGGCGCGATCCCAAAACGATTCCGCCGCGCGAGTGGATTTATGGCCGTCACTACATCCGGCAATTCGCCTCGACGACGGTTGCGCCGGGTGGCGTCGGTAAAACGAACCTTGCCATCGTGGAAGCCCTGGCGATTTGCACGGGCCGGGACCTGCTCGGCGTAACGCCGAACGAGCGAACCAAGGTTTGGCTGTGGAACGGGGAAGATCCGCGCGACGAACTGGAGCGGCGCGTCGGCGCGGCCATGATGTTTTACGGGATACGGTCCGAAGAGATCGAGGGCTGGCTCTTCCTCGATAGCGGACGAGACTCCCCGATCAGCCTCGCTGAGCAGACCAGGGAAGGAACCAGGATAGCCACCGTGGTGGAGGAAGCCATGGAGGCAACCATCCGCGCGAACGGGATTGGGGTTGTCATCCTCGATCCGTTCGTCTCGGTGCATCAAGTCTCCGAAAACGACAACGGGGCTATCGATGCCGTCGCCAAGACTATCAACCGCATCGCTCAGCGGACTAACTGCGCCTTCGGCCTGAATCATCACGTCCGCAAGACCAACGGAGCCGAAGCCACCGTGGAAGATGGTCGTGGTGCGGTTGCCCTCCTGAGCGCCGCCCGTGCGGCCCGGACGATCAACCAGATGACCCAGGCCGAGGCGGACAAGTGGGGCGTGGAGAACCGCCGCCTGCATTTCCGCACCTTCGACGGCAAGGCGAACCTCGCTCCACCGTCTGAAAACTCGACATGGTTCAAGCTGGAAAGCATCGACCTGGGAAACGCAACCGACACCCGGCCCAGCGACTGGATCGGCGTCGTGGCCCAGTGGGAACCTCCCAAACACTTTGACGACGTGACGGCGGACCACATGCACGAAGTCCGTCATCGCATCGCCGACGGGCAATGGCGGCTTGATCCCCAATCCCCGGATTGGGTCGGCAAGTGCGTGGCTGAAGTCCTGAGCCTTGACCTCTCCGACAAGGCCGCGAAGGCCAAGGTCAAGACCATCATCAAGACGTGGATCGAGACCGGCGCGTTGAAGTCCGTCGACAAAGAGGATCGAAGCCGGAAGTTGCGTGCCTTCGTCATCCCTGGGGACTTCGAGGAGCCGGGTTAGTGACGCGTTCTCTCCTTGCTCCACCTTGCTCACTCAAGGTGGAGCAAAGGTGGAGCAGTGGAGCGCTCACACCTGCTCCACCACCACCTCCTCTTGGGAGGTGGTGGGTGGTGGAGCAAGGATCAAAAGGTGGAGCAACCAGGACGAGCGAGCGGTGAGGTGGGGGGCGGTGAAGCAGGTAGGCCACGAAGGGAAAGCGACCAAGGCGAGACGTGTCTGTCAGCTCACCCCTCATGGGAAGTCCGACAGGAGCCCAACCCGATGAACCGCCATCAACGCCGCGCCAGAGCTGCGCGCGCGCGCAAGCACGGCACCGGCTATCTCGGCCGCCTCCTTGCCTATCAAACCAGCCTCCTGGCCGGAAAGCCGGGCGTGCATCACGTCACCATTGCGCACGACGACGGGTGCTCGATGTTCCGGGGCGGCCCTTGCACCTGCTCACCCGACATGCACAGCCATGCTCATGGCAGCGATGTCGTGGAGGTGATCGAGCTCGATGGATCGGTCACCCGGACGAGAGCGAGTTGAGGCATTCCATTCCAACCCTTCACCTCACGGTTCGCCCGGTGGGCCGGGACCGCTACGCCGCCCTCCTCGACAGCCAGGAACTGTGCCGGTCCTCTACGCCGTTCTTCGCGGCAGCGCGCCAGCTCCTCGCGCAGGGGCGCGATCCGTCCACGCCGCTGAGCATGCGCCACGAGGGCTCGGCCATCGTCGCGCTGCGGTCGACCATCGGCAAGGCGGCAAGGCTGACCATCCAGGAGAGCGCCAAGGACAGCGCCCGGATCGTCCGTTTAAGGACCGCCGTCGCGAACGGAGAGTTCACAGAGTTGTCCGGCCATACCCTCGCTGCCGAATAGCTCAGGAGATTCCGGATGCCCGGCCACCAGCGGCAAAAGTGCGTCAGCCGGTGGGATAGTAGCCGGGAACCTGGAAATCGCCGCTGGCGGTGCCACCGCGCGCATGCGTTTAAACGCTTAGACTCAGAGCCGTGAAAGATGACGTTATGCCGAAGTTGGGCGATGGAAAACGGGCGTTTGTGCTGCTGCGGCAGGTTCAGGACATCGCCCATTGACGGCTTTTCAGCACCTGCAGGCAGGATCGTTGCCATCGGCAGGAAACCGCGCCTGGAAGGCTTCCTAAGGCTTGCGTTTAAACGCATCCCTTAGCAGCCCCACCAGCGCCCAAGCCGACGGGTAGGACATCGAGTACCTGGACGGCGACTGCGTTCGTGTGCAGGGGTGCCTTGGACCGGTTGTTGCAGAGCATCGGGAAAAGCCGAGGCGGTTGACCGCGAGGGCAGAGCCAGCTTCTGATCGGATCAAGGAGGAGAGCAACAAATTCATGACGAAACCCATCACGTTTGCGTATCCCTGCGCGAAATGCGGAGCCGGGCAGGCCATCCTGCCGGCTAAAATCGAAGCAATGAGCGTTGTGCAGTGCGTTCAATGTGGTCGAAAGCACGGGCGTCTTGATGAGGTTCAAAAGCAACTCGCTACCAAGGCACGCGAGGAAAGCTTTCAGAAGATGCGGCAGATCTACCGAAATCGCCCGACTGGGAAGAACCGCTCGTCCTGAAGCGACTGAGGCAATTCTATCCATGACGAGCCCGGTCCTCGATCAAGCACCATCTGGTGCTGCACTGGATCGACCCAGAGCAGGGCATCCGGCGCTTCTACAGGCTCCTGATCGAGGTGAGGTATGGGCTTGGTGCTCAGCGAATGAAGGGACGTCAGGACCGTACCGCATCTCTCCTGCGTTATCTGACGGGTTGCTGGTTTAGGCGTCTGCAGGAGGCGTTGCCATGGCCCAGGTCCAGAGACCACCCCGACACCAGGACAACCGGCTCCTGGCCGCTCTGGCGAAAGAGGATCTGGCCTGTCTGGAGCCGCACCTGGCCGTCCTGGACCTGCAACGCGGTCAGATCCTCGTTGAGCCGGGAGGGACTGTCACGCATACCTACTTCCCGCATGATGCCATGGTGTCGCTCGTTACCGTCATGCGGGACGGCAAGGCGGCCGAGATGGCGGTGTTCGGCCGCGAGGGCCTGTTCGGGCTGGTGAGCGCCTTTGTGAGCAGCCAGTCCTTCGGGCGCTACATCGTCCAGCTGGGCGGCTCGGCATCGCGGATTGACCTCTCCCGGATGCAAGAGGCCATGGCAGCCCGCCCCATGATCCGGCAACTCGTCCTACTTCACACCGAGGCGCTGATGGCGCAGACGCTCCAGACCGTCGCCTGCAACGCCGTTCACAGCGTCGAGGCCCGCTGCTGCCGCTGGCTCCTGATGTCGCAGGACAGAGTGGGTGAGGCGGAGCTGCCTCTCACGCATGAGTTCTTGGCCGAGATGCTGGGCGTGCAGCGCTCGACGGTGAGCGAGGTCACGCGCACGCTGCAGGACAAGGGCCTCATCCAGCAAGGCAGAGGGATGATTACGGTCCTTGACCGTCCCGCTCTTCAGAAAGCCACGTGTGAGTGCTACGGGATCATTCGTCAGCGCTACCAGCAGCTCCTGCCGCAGACCTATGAGCGGGATTGAACAGGGGCTCTAATTGCCGCCGTTCCGCTGTGGCCTCTCTCACGGCTGATCTTGGAATTCGCCTCAGGTTGGGCTAGGTCGGGAATGGACGATACTCCGGCAGGCTGCGGCTTTGATCTTAGGCAATCTTGCGCGAGTCGGACATGGCGCTTGCCTTGGTAGCTGACCGACGACACTGGGCCATCTGACGGTTCAGGGTGGCAATCGCCGTGCGAGCAAGGTCTCTGAAGTGCCTCTGAATCGCGCCTTGCGCATCATTCCAGGTACCCGGAAATTCGGCCTCGTAGAACGCTCGTGCCACGTGCTCGACTTGCTCTTGGGTCATGCAAGTCTCCTATCTTCAGGAGGTAGAATATCCTATTTAGGAATACTCCTCCTCGGCTCTGCCGAGGTACTCCGTTAGAGAATATGGTGGAGAGCAGGCTCGCTCCTCGAAGCCAAGTTTCACCTGTTCGAGGCGGCCCAGCACCTTGACGAGCTGGCGGCAGACGAGGAGCGCCGATAGGCTGCCGTCGCGTCGGCGATCCTATGCTATCTCGACTGTTCGTCCGCTCGCTTAGCGCTGGTACCCGCCCGCCGATCAATCTCGCCTGCAACGGCTGACCAAAACCTAAAGCCTTGCTCGCTCCCTCTGGCCCGGCAATAAAAGGCCTGCTGCCGAGCGCGGGCATAGGCCGCTGTGCCCTCATACGCGATCAGGCATACAGCTTCGTACTCGACTGCCGTGAGGCCGTCTTGAGGCCGACGCTTGGCAAGGGAGCTGCGGATATAACTGATGAGGCGCTTCATCAGTGCCAGTATGGGCACGTGATGCGGCGGGTCAATCAGATGTGTAGCGAGCGAACTCTCAACCATAGTCGAGCGGTCGTGGTTCGGATCGGTGCCTGTCGACACGACCCGGGGTGCGATCCTGCCGCCTCAGCCGGGATGGTGGATTACCGTCCGCAGGTGCTGGCGTGCGCAGATGCTTGACCCCGCAACGTATTTGGCGAACTGATTGCACCATACCCGGTAATGGGATGAGTTATGGATCAGGCAGAACAGCAGAAGCTGGATCTCACCAGCATCACCACCGACATCGTTTCAGCGTATGTTGCGAACAATGCAGTCCATCGGGCCGATCTGCCGGCCGTGATAGCGTCCGTACATGCTGCGCTCCGAGGGTTAGTCGCTCCCAAGCGACTGGAGTCTGAGAAGCGCGAGCCTGCTGTTGCGATCCGCAGGTCTGTCACGCCTGACTACCTGATCAGTCTTGAAGACGGCAAGAAGTACAAGACGCTCAAGCGCCATCTTGGAAAGCTGGGGCTAACCCCCGAACAGTATCGTGCAAAGTGGGGACTTCCCGGTGACTATCCGATAGTCGCGCCAAACTACGCGCAGAAGCGCTCCGAGCTCGCCAGAAGCAGTGGCCTCGGCCAGCAGCGGCGGAAGACCGCCGCGAAAGCAGCTGCAGCGCTGGAGGAGACCGCAACGGCTCCGGCCAAGGCTTCAACACCCAAGCGTCGTGCACCTTCTAAGAAGACCAGCGAGTAAGCTCCGAGCGGCCTTAGGTGGCTTAGCAAAACCCCGTCCCAACCATCTCACTCAGGCGAGGATTGCCTGCCCCTCCGTTCAAGATCTGCAATCTGACCCGGTTCGCTTCTGCCGTTGGCAGGGATCGGGCGATGCAAATACCGTTGTCGACAAGCTTAATGGAGCGACCGTCAGCTTCTCGCTTTGCCTCTGTTCGTCGTGACGCTCGTCCTGCATGGGCTATCTCCGAACTCACCCAGCTTGATCAGCCTCGCACGGGCGCGAAAGATCATCTAGAATTTCCGAGAAGCCTGTGTGGACGGAATGGGCGTCCTGGCTCCGTCTCAGCACGGGTGCAAATTTGCGCAGCCCGCGAATACAAGGGTCTAAGAGAGGGGGAGGAAGCGGCTTTACTCTATCTACCTCTGCTCTTGAACCGAGACCTCGAAGCACATTGGAGCCCCCAAAAAGGTTTTCGGCAAAGCCGACGGAACTTGATGGAGGCGGCAGAGCTGGGTTCTTGGAGGTCTACAGGATATATCCAAGCCCATACAGTAGCAGTGTGGCCGCTATCGCAACACCCAGCGCAAGCAGGAGCCACGGTAAATATCCGCCGAAGTCATCCATCGCGAACTCCTTCGCAGCCGGGAGACCGGGGAGATGAATGAGCTAGGATCGTGATGGACGACAAGCGTTCCCCCTTTCTGTTCCATCTCGTACTGCAACGGGTCGACCATGCCCAGCATGTGGCCCGGTTCTATTCCCTCATGAGCGAGCGGGATCTCTTCGGGACCGTGCGCCTGGTGCGCGACTGGGGCCGGATTGGCACCAAGGGATAGGAGCTGGTCGATATCCATGCCGACGAGAACCGCGGCGCGGCTATCGAGGTTTGTGAGAGGTAGTTCTTCTGAACCGTACCGAAGCGGCAGCGCATCCCGCATCATCGCTGAAAGAGATGATTCCGGATCGCCGGTGTCAGCCGGAGGAGGAGCGAATGGCTTCAGAAGAGGCAGTGGCTCTAACAGTCCTGGCAGTGATGGCCTTGATTCTCCTTGGCGGCCCTTGGGTGCTCATATGGCTCTGCAACTATGGTCCAACCGAGGAACGATAGACATGCACCATGGGCTCGGCCCCAACGATGGAAAGATCCATGCAGATACCAACGTTATCAAGAGCTCTGGGAAGGTCCCATCAGTGATCTCCGTATACTCCTCGTTGGTTGGAACCGCCAAGCATGGCCATCGCTTAGAGTGTTGAAGCTTTGAAGGATCCTCCAAACACCGGGGTCGCCTATGCCACAGAGCCAGAACCCCATTGTTGAATGGCCGGCAGATTTCTATCGCCTGCTCGCGGGTATTCAGATCGTCACCGGTGCCGATGGCCATCGCTATGGCCGCATCGACGTCGACGTAGACCCGGAGACCCTGTTCCTGCTCAACGACTTCGAAGCTCGGGTGCGGCACCGCCAAGTGCGGCTCAGACTGGCCGACAGTGCTGAAGAATGCCTCGTGGGTGAGATGAACCCGGTGGTTGGCCTCGGGGCCGCGGCCGATCCAGCTCAGCACATCGGCAAAGTCCGCATCAGCTTTCACGATATCCAAGATGATAGCTGCATCAATCCAGCACCTCAGATGTAACGCGCATTTCGGATAAGGCTGTTTAGGGAATGAGCTTGTGCGGGCGAAGCGGCGGCGTGGCTACCCAGACCTCTCACCAATTGCACCAAGCTTTCGTGATTACCGCTTTTCATCCGAGGCATAGCGCGAAGGTCCAGAGCCTCCATGGCCGGACGCGGGATATCATCTCTTCACGAACCGGTGATCGTTGTTCGGTAAGAGGACCTCGGGTTGGGCCGCAAAGAGTTCGAGTTGACGGCACGAGACTATTTCATGCTTGGAACGCTGGCGGAGGCTGCAAACGGCACGGATCATTTGCCCCATGGCTGCACTGATGCACAAGCCAAGAGGCTGGTGGAGGAAGGCTATCTGGAGCGAGCTGCCACCCGTGCTGCAGACGGCCGCGAGATGGTTCGCTACAGGATCACCGCAAAGGGCAGAGCCGCGTGGGCCGCCTATCGCTTCACCGGAGATCCACCGCCTGAAGCGGGGACCGAATAGCGCCGGTTCGTCTTCAAGAGACACGGGAAGCATGGGCCGAGCGGAGGCGGCTTACGATGAAGGTCTGCAGCAGGTCTTGGTTGGGTAAAAACGCGGACGTGTCGCTCGCTGGAGCAACTTTCTGTCTTGGCGGCACGGGCAGACCGAGAATCTTCCGGCATAAGGGCACGAAGTTATACAAATCGTTTGTCAAGTTCGGACCCGTTTGAGTTTTTACACAGCCAGGGTCAGGCAGTGAAGTTCGCCGACTTTTCGGAATGTCTGGTGCTCCCCGTGTGAGCGGACATTCGGTGTACTTCCGCCTCGTGCCAGGCGGACATCATCGTTGCTGAGAGAAATGATGTGTAAGCCGAAACAGACCTCCCCAACTTCAGTTTTTGTTGCCCCAGACGCGACAAGGTAGCCTGAGCGAGCCAGGCCTGGGAGATGAGGACTGCAGAGTTGCATCTCTCCCCTCTGCAGCCGCTGTTGGATCGGTGATCTGCTCAGGGTTCTTGGACACGCCGACGGAATGGGAGTACCATTATTTCTCTTCCCTTGGGTGACATACCAGCAGGGAGATCAACATGACGTCGAGACGCCTTATCCAGGTTTGTGCTGCGTCTTTTGTAGTCTCCGTGACCGTCACTCCTGCTTCCGCCCAGACGGTTGATTCAGAGGCCATCGTGAATGCGATGGTCGCCGCGTCTGGCACTCCCCCCAACGTTCGCGCCGGCGGAGCCAAGGGTATGTGCGTCAATGGCTCATTCACGCCCTCATCCGAGGCTGCGAGCCTATCGAAGGCCCCGCATTTTACTAAGACGGTCCCAGTGACGGCCCGCTTCTCCATGTTTGGCGGCAACCCCAACATCTCGGACAAGACCAAACCCGTGACGCGGGGCTTTGCCGTGCGCTTCGGCGACCCTTCGGAGGATATGGTCTTCGTGTTCATCTCCGCTCCGATATTCGTAGCCCGAACGCCGCAACAGCAACTCGAGGGTCTCAGGGCGCGTCTTCCGGGCCCGGACGGAAAGCCTGATGCCGAGAAGATCCGGGCGTTCCAGGCCGCCAATCCGGAGACGGTTCGACAGGCAGCTTGGCTCAATGCCCGCCCGGTGCCGGCGAGCTTTGCCGGTGTAGATTACTGGGCCGTGCATGCCTTCACCCTGACGAACGCGCGCGGCGAGGCGAAGTTGGCCAAGCTCAAGACTGTCGCCACGGCCGGCCAGCTCGGACTGAGTGACGAGGAGCTCAAGGCAAAGCCAGACAACTTTTATATGGACGAGCTGAAGGAACGCCTTGCCAAGGGGCCCGCCAGCTTCGAGCTCGTCGCGATCCTGGGTGAAGCGACCGATCCGACCGATGACGTGACGGCCACCTGGCCCGAGGAGAACCGCAAGCAGGTGAAGCTCGGAACAATCGCGATCACCGCCCTTGAGCCGAACGCCACCTGCGATGCGGCCACCTTCGATCCGGTCGTCAACCTGCCGGACGGCGTCGCTGGCCCGGCGAATGACCCCATGTTCGCGGTCCGGTCCTCGGTTTACAATATTTCGCTGTCGCGCCGCAGTCAGGGCAAGTAGCCGCAAGCACCTCGGCCACATCACTTCTAAGACATGGAAGGCACGACCGTTGGCATCGTCAACTTAGCGATGTGAGATAGGTCGGGTTGGTGTGGACCGTCAGATCAGAAATCAGCGGCAACTCCAGTCACCTCAACCCAGGCCTGAAACGCCTGTGCGCGGGGCCGGCGATGATTGGCGGTATTGGTGTTTGCGGGCCGGCGAAAGAGGTTGGCAACCTGATCGTGAACTGAGAGGCAGCATTGCGCCTGGCGGCTGATTTGAAGCGCTTCATGGTACGCTCGCGTCGCCGGTTGAATTAAAAGTCCTTGTGGCGGAAGCGTTCCGGCCACCAATTCCCGATAAATCCCTGTAGGGAACTCAATACTGTCGACAGCGACGGTAGTAGACCTCCTTTGCCTGCGCGAGTTTGAGACCCCAATCTTCGACAGTCACACCCAACGTGACTTCACCCACGATCTCAACCTCGTGTGAACCTAAGGTATGAAGTGATCCCTTGATCCGGTCTCCCTCAAAGACGCTGTAGTAGCCATCCTCGTGGAGCAGTGAGAAGCCGCGGTCGGTCTGGACGACGAACAAGTCACATTGCGGCGCTGACAAAGCGATTTCGCCCTCTATGCGCTCGGTGGCGAAGACCGAGAACGCACAGCACGGGACGACCAGCAGCAGGAGCAGGCACCGCATGGCGAGACCTTCCTCAGGATCAGAGATAGTTTACTCCAACTTGGCCGCCTTGCGAATTTCCGAGGAGGCCGGGTATGAAACTGCCAGCTTGTCCGGCGTGTGCGCTGAAGCACGGCAACACCGGGATCCAGAGCAGAGGATTGCAGTGGCTGGGCCTTCATCTTGCGGTCTCTGGGTGCTCGACACAGCGCCTCCGCCGCTCAGGGTCGGGAGCGTCACATGGCTTCACGATTGGCCGTTTTATCCGTTGCCCTCATCAGCCTGCTGCACCCAGCCCAAGCCCACGACATCTATTCGCATCTGACGAACGCAGAGGGGGCTCGCTGTTGCGACGACAGGGATTGCCGTCCTGCCTCTTATCGGTTCATCGCAGGCAACCTGCACATGTTCCTGGACGGGCAGTGGATCGAGGTGCCGCATTCCACCGTCCAGTATCGTGCGCTGCTGGGCGACACCGGCGAAACCGGCGGAGGGCATTGGTGCGGGATGGTTTACATCCAGACTTTCGCTACGCTCTATCTCACCCGCTGTGCAATCCTGCCGCCTCAGGCGGCGTCTGCCCAGGTCGAGGGGCTTGGTAGTCCAGGACGGTAATCTGTTGCATAACCTTCAGGCTGGAACGGGGAGCAGCCGGCGCTCAGGGGTGGCCGAGGAGTAGATAGGTCACCACGGCGAGGATCACGACATTCAGGACGACGACCAGGAGCAGCGTGATCTGGACTTTCCGGTCATGCTGGGCCAGGCGGGCGTTGATCGCCTCCAGCTTCTGGTGCTTGGCGAGCTCGTCGCGTTCGATAGGCTTCACGGTTCTCCTCCGGGTGAACCCAGCCATACCAGCGGCATGTAGGAAAAGAAACATCGGCCAGATGGCCTATGGTGCCGCAGCAGCGCACGTCAAACCTACCGCGCCATTTCGCATAAGCCGCGATGGCTGCTGCGCCAGGCCGACGGGGTCTGGCCCGACCAGCGCCGAAAGGCGCGGCTGAAGGCGCCGTGCTCGGAGTAGTTCAGGACCTCAGCGATCTGGCTGAACGACAAGTTCGTCTTGGTGAGCAGCGTGCAGGCGATCTCGCAGCGGACCTCGTTGGCCACCTGCCGGAACGTGCGGCCTTCGGCTTTCAGATGCCGGTGCAGGGTTCGGCGGGACACCGAGTAGAGGCTGGCGACCATGGCAGCCGTACAGGGATCCCGGATGAGTTCGACCCGAAGCATGCGCCGCATCTCGTCGGTGAACGACTGTTCCATTGCATCAGTCTAGTCTGGTCAAGGCACCGCGCTTGATCGGTTGTGTCAATCTCTTGACAGTTTCGGCCGCCGCTAATCCGCCCGAATTTCGCATAACCGGCAGTATGGAACGGACAACAGGGCGCGAGGCGTTAACGGACGTTGTTCTCAAGCGCCGGAGTCCCTAATGCCTCGCTTTTTCTTCGACATCCATGATGACGAGGAGTTCACGCCCGACCGTGAAGGGCTGGACCTGGACGGCCTGGAAGCGGCCAAGGCTGAGGCCAAGAAGGCCCTGCCCGACATTGTGAAGGAAGAAATGCCGGTCGGGAGCCGGCGCGACTTTACCGTCGACGTCAAGGACGCGGCCGGACAGATCGTCTGGCGGGTTACGCTGTCGCTGGTCGTGGAAAGCCCATCCCAAGGCTCTACCGCGAACACCTAGCAGCAGGCTGCGAATTTCGCATAAGCCTCAGTATGGAACCGGTGCACGTCGCCTCGTCGCGAGGCTGAACTCCTTTCTCAGGTGCGGCTCCACAAGAATAAAGACTTTCGCCGGTGTGACACAGTTCACAGTCCCCGTCTGCAGGGTGGTTCAGAGTCCAATCATCACCAACGGAGAAGGCTGATGATCAAGGCATACGGAATCGCACTTGCTGGGTTCTTGCTCGCTGGGCTCGGGCCTGCGTTCGCGGAGATTGGCCCTCGAGAGAGACAATGCATGGTGGGGGAGCAGCGTATCAACGGCGGGTGCCGGGCCTTATCGGAAGGCGCTAGCACGCGATCAGGAGATCAAGGTAGAACCGGTAATCGAGGTGATGCCGGCCGATAATGGGCCATCCCCCAGCGCACGGGTTGGCAGCCGACCGGCAGTCGGCAATCTGGCGACTGAGGGTTGCAAGACCAGCGCGGCCCTCTTTCATTGGGGCTTCCGCTCGCTAGCGAGCGCGCGAAAACCGGTCGCGCAATTTCGCATAATCGCTAGTATGGAACCTGTTTTGAAGTCTTCGCGAAGACTTCATGTGGACCTATGGAACGCCGCGCCGACTATGCAGTAAAAGTGGCTCCGAAGGTGCCGTCGGGCCAGCGGGTATACTGAAAACAACTTGCCGCCGCGCCAGCCCAAATTCGCCGCATTCAAGCCTGAGGATCCGGCCTGTTGCCGGAAGTTCCGCCCGGCAACTTTCTCTCCCTCGGAGACCACGCTCCCTCCCAGATCCCCCACTGGCGAGGGAGCGTTTTCGTATGGACAGAAGAAAGGCCCCCTTAGCTAGGATGGTACGCGGGTAAGGAGGCCGGGTCCAGGAGCCGGAAGGCCGGAGTTCAGGGAACAGCCTTCATAGCCACAACGCATCTGGCCCGGACGTGTTTCAGCGTGGCTAAGGGGAGAGGCTGGGAATTCCCAGCCTCTCCGCGCCTCGCCTAACAGCTCAATCAGGACCGCTACCGTCAGACCAAGAAACTATAGCCGAGTGCAGATCGCATCGCCCTTGGTCATATCTCACCAGATCCTGCTTTTATCTCTGAAGTTCTGTCGGCAACTGGCTACTCCATTCTGTGCGTTAGCAGGTGGATACATTGAGGCCTGGTATCATCAGCAGGGCTTGGGCTGGCATGGGATGGAAGATGGCGGCATGAGCGGGAGATTGACCTATGCCATCGGCGACGTGCATGGGCGCCTCGATCTCCTGATCGATTTGCTTTCTCAGATCATCACTCATGCGAGCGGGCGCTCTTGCAAGCTCGTGTTCCTGGGCGATTACATCGATCGCGGGCCCGACAGCGCCGGTGTCGTCGCGTTGGTGCGTCGGCTTCAGCAGCGGTGGCCAGGGAGCATCATCTGCCTCAAGGGCAATCATGAAGCCATGCTCCTCGAGGCCGTGGCGGAACCTGCCGCCACCTCTTGGTGGCTCGGCAACGGTGGGGACGCGACTTTGGCGTCCTTTGGCGTCTCGCATCCTAGAGACATTCCGGCTGACGTACTCTTCTGGATGGCTGGTCTTGCGACCCTGTATGAGGATGAACACCGCTACTTCGTCCATGCCGGTCTTCAGCCTGGTCTCAGCCTCTCCGAACAAGACGATCAGACAAAGCTTTGGATCAGAGACGAGTTTCTGTCGGTCGACTACGACTTCGGCAAGCATGTGGTTCATGGCCATACGCCGAGTGAGACCGGCAGCCCAGAGGTGCGCCCCTACCGGTCCAATCTCGATACGGGTGCCGTGTTTGGTGGCCCGCTGACAGCGGGCGTGTTCACAGACGAGCGTGGGCCTGCCGTTGAGTTTCTGAAGAGCCAAGCACAATAGTCAGGCTTCCCCGCTTCCAATGTCGGCTTTGGAACCGGCTTGGATGCAGACCATGAAGCGCGATGGCGATTGCCAGCAGGCCGATCCAGTCGACAGCATCATGCCGCCTCGGGCTCTTCCGGCTTGCGGCCGATGATCCGCACGACCGGTATCGGGCGGTCTCCCCAGCAATCGAGAGCACCCGATGCGTACAAGGCCTCCATCTGCCGATCAGCGTCTGCTGTGTCAGTCGCGCGGATGACGGGGTAATACAGCTTCTCGTCACTGGCAGCCGCCGCCTGCTCCAGGCGATGGGTCCGGGTCTTCAGGGTTCGGTTCATTTCAGTCTCTCCGCTTCGAGGCTTTCCAGCCGTTCCAGAATGTCAGTAGCCTCGACGGCTCGGATGAACCGGTCCACGAGCCGGGATAGATCCTCTGCCTCGGAGGGTGTGAGGTCGCCGGATGCAACGGCTTCGACGAGGGCAGCGGATGCCTTCACCGCATCGGCGGGCGTCTCCAGTTTCGGCAGGGCAAACATCACGGGCCGATCCTTCCGGGGCGGCATGATCCGGTCCATCACCAGCCGCATCGCCGTCGTGTCGCCGTCCAACGCCATCTCGACGGCCTTGCGCGTCAGGGCTTCGGCCTCGCCATCGAGAAGAGCCTCCAACGCGAGTGTTGCCTTGTTGCGGGAGCCTTTAGGGCGCCCAGGATTGCCAGGCTCGAACAGTCGCCCGCCCCTCGTTTTCGTCTCGTTTTTACGAGTATCGGGCGCGTTCTCTGTCATGGCTGCCCCCGCTTCGGTTCTCCATTCGTTCTAAGAATCATCCGTCCTGTCTTCTCCGTCTACCGGCCAAAAGGCTGCTTAGGGCTTCTTCTTCCGTCGTGGCTTGGGCTGATCCGCTGCTCCGAAGCCGTTCGTTTCGAGCGCCTGATCGAGCAACGTCCGGATAGCTTCCGCCTCAGTATTGATCTGCTTCGCGAATCGGAAGGCGCGGACACGCTCCCTTAGATCAGGCGGCATGCTCAGGATGATCCGCTGTGGTGCCATCACCTTTTCTTTGGCCATTGTCGCCTTCTCTCTCATTTACCACGACACATCAGTGATATCAAATTCATCGTTGAGATCTCGTTAACTAGGGAGCAGCCTCAGGGTATCACGATATCAGTGATATCTCAGATGCCGCCTCTCGATACTGCGTTCCCATACCCGCTGACGAACAGGAGATGATCCATAGCTCGAAGCACATCTCGCCCCACGATCCGCCAGTCACCCAGGAAATCAGCCCAGCCGTACCCGACGCTGCGCTGCTGCGGCTGATGGACGAGCACACCAAAGCACAGGCTCGCGTCAAGGCGGCCGAAATCGCCTTGGAGGCCAAGCCCGCGAGGCTGTCGGAGGCCAAATTCGATCGGTTGTGCTGGAAGGTGTCCGACATTGAGGATGCCATTCTCGCGCAGCCCTCCAGCACACCGGAGGGACTTCGGATGAAGACGCGGATCGCGTCCCGCTACCTGCAGGCTCCGGAGGATTGGGGCGGGCGGACCTACGATGTCTTCGGTCGCTTCGTCGAGAGCATTCTGTGCCAGACGTCTTCAGGCCGCAGCGGCACGCTCCCTGATCAGAGGGCAACACCATGACCGAGAACAAAGACTACCTGACCAAGAACGCTGCCTTGCTGATGCTCGACACCGGCATCGAGATCGACACCGACGAGGATGGCCTCATCGTGATCGACGGCACGATGAAGTACATGCCTACGGAGATGGTCGACGTCTTCCGGCTTAACCCGTCCTACGCGCGGCTGATGGCCGAGGCGCTACTGGAGAATGCCAGCCTTGCCGAGGGCGGGAACCTGCTCCGCCTGCCGTCGAAAGGCAGGGCCTGATGCGCGCCCGGAGGCAAAGGTTCCGCGTGTCGTGCTGCGCAGCCACCTAGCCTTAAGCCGCGTGCGATGGAGAGGAAGAATCGATGAAGCATAGGTCTCGAGACATGGCCCGCCGCCGTCAGGCTGCCTACCGCAAGGGACGGCGCGACCTCGCGGGCGACATCCTGGCCCTTTTGCGCGAGGGCAGGCCCGATGCCGTCCAGGAGCGGCTGCGGACAGAGATCAAGCAGGAGGGCGATGTTGTGTCCGAGAGAACATGAAGCGAAGGCCGAACGTCGGCCTAGACTTACTCGACCTAAATGGGCACGGCCTCCACACGCGCCGTTGCTAGGCAGGTGAGGAGGCTTGCAGTTCGCATCTGGAGACTGGGGCAGTTAGCTTCCAGTAACGAGCCGGGAGGTGTTAGCGGCGTTCGAACCCAGTCATAGAACACCTGACTCTGCAGTCGTCTCCGTGCTAATCATTCATCGCGATGGTAGACCGCTTAAGCCAAGAAGAGCGAAGCGCGTTGATGCGAAAAGTCGGCCGGGCGAATACTAAGCCCGAGCTAGCGGTTCGCCGCGCCTTACACGCCCATGGGTATCGTTTTCGATTACATCGAAAGGACTTGCCTGGCACGCCGGATGTCGTCTTACCCCGGTATCGCCTTGCAATCTTCGTACACGGATGCTTCTGGCATGGCCATCACGGGTGCTCCAAGGCGCGACTACCGACGTCTCGAAATGGGTGGTGGGCTGAGAAGATCGAGCGTAATCGCGTACGGGATAAGAGAGACGAGGAAGCTCTGGAAAAGCTTGGTTGGACAGTCCTGACTATATGGGAGTGCGAAATCAAACGGGGTATCATCCCTATCCTAGAGAAACATCTCCCTTCGAACCAGGACGCCTCGTGAGCAAAATCCAAGCAGTTGATCTTTTCTGCGGTGCGGGCGGGCTCTCGTATGGCCTAAAGAAGGCTGGCATCGAGATCCGCGCCGGGATTGACCTCGATCCTGCTTGCTGTTTTCCCTTTGAGAGAAACATCAAGGCCTCGTTCATCGAAGAGGATGTGGGCAGCCTTGATGGTAATACCGTCCAAGAATTGTTCGATGACGAGGGTATTAGAGTTCTGGCCGGCTGCGCCCCGTGCCAACCGTTCTCGCGATATACAACCGGCAAAGGCACCGGTGATGAGCGCTGGCAGTTGCTTCTGGATTTTCTCCGAATTGTCGACGAGATACGTCCGGAGATCGTAACACTGGAAAATGTGCCAGGCTTGAGTAGGTTGGCTCTATGGAAGCATTTCGTCTCAAGTTTGGAAACAAGTGGGTACCATGTTGTCTGGGACGTGTTGAACACTGCACATTACGGCGTTCCGCAGAACCGAAATAGGCTCGTGCTAATGGCATCGCGCCTAGGAAAAATCGAGATGCCTAAGCGGCATTCTGGTCGATCGCGGACGGTTTGGTCGTGCATTGGCAACCTTCCTCCTGTTAGTGCCGGGAGTTCTAACGATGATGATCCCCTCCATCGGTCACGCGCTCTAACCCCCATCAACGTTGCGCGGATCAAAGCTTCTCGACCGGCAGGTACTTGGCGAGAATGGCCCGAGGAGATGAGAGTTGCTTGCCACCAGAGTGAGCGTGGACGTACTTATCCGTCTGTGTATGGCCGGATGTCCTGGAGCCAACCTTCACCTACTATCACGACCCAATTCTATGGCTTCGGGAATGGTCGCTTTGGCCATCCTGAGCAAGACCGCGCTCTAACGCTCCGCGAAGGCGCGATGTTGCAATCGTTTCCGAAAACCTTTGAGTTTGTGCCGAGAGGTCAATCGGTGAGCTTCCGAGAGATTGGACGGCTTATTGGCAATGCTGTCCCTCCGGCACTCGGGAGAGCAATTGGTCAGGCAATCATCCGTCATGTCATCGCGGCTTCTTCCGCTTCAGCCTGATCAATATCGACATTCTTATAGGCGCTATCGTCAAGATATTTCGCGACGTTCAGTAGGATACCTTCAACATAAGACATTGTTCTATAACCAATGCCTATTAGGTCTCTTGCGGTGAAGTCTCGCCCGACCTCGTCGTATGTCTTGTCCCCATGAGCTAGATCATTCCGATTGGTTTTCACCACAAGAAGGTCTTTGCCATTATGTGTTTTACGATTGTCAGTGTCGATCGAGAAGCCATATGTGGCGGCAATTTCGCGAATGCGCTTTGCGTCAACGTTTCCTGAGAAGTGATACTCGACATCTAAAGAAGCGGTTACAAACTCAACAGGGACATCGATCATCTTGTCATGAACATCTGGATTGCCGTTTCGCATGAACCCTTTGACAATCTCGCGCCTTAGCCCGGGGGTCAAATCGCTGAATGCGACCCGCTCTGCTGCCATGACATCATGGATCCCTTCGAGGGCACCGCGCGCAGAGGCCTCAACCAGATTGTATAAGATCAAAAAGGTCCCTGCTCGGAGAACGTGAAGCCGCTCCGTCTCAATCTTCCGACCTTGACCGGACTTCGCCTCTCGTTCAGTTCGGGAAACGACAGCAAGATACCTTTTGACCTGCAGCTTCCGTCGGCTGAAGTCGTCCAAGAATAAGTAGGTCATGCTGTAAGAAGCCTATCCCGGACAAACTTGATGCGGCTGAGCACGCGATTGCGGTTGTTTGCAGCATCAGATGTGGTTTCCTTGCGGAAGGTATCGCCGTTAATCCAATTCGGAATTTGGGAAACCCCAGGTGGGTTTGGATTCTCACGCAGGGCAAGGGCTGAGCCAACACCGATTGCCTCGAACCGCACCCGAGGAGTTGTCCTCGCGTTCGGACTTTTCGTGAAACCCGAAGGATAGTTTTGACGAACGAACTCCAGCATATTCGACCACTCGCGGCGCAACCGAGTCTCAGAAGCGCCACCAGTCCCCTCGGCCTCGAGCTGTGCATTCATGCGCGACGTATAGTCGTCGACGAAATCAGAGACGACCTTTCCAGCTTCTGTCCTGCCAAAATCCTCAAATTCATCCAGGTATGCAAAAAACCGAGCGACAAGCTCTTCACGTTCGAATCGCTTCTCTGCTGGTCCCGAGACCGGGGCTAGTAGTCGAAATAAGTTGTCCTGGGCCAAGTCCTTGACCAAAGCCACAAATGGCCCAGGGAGCCGCCCACGACGCGACTCCATATCGTTGAGGCGGACTGATCCCGTATTGATCCTATCGAACATGTCCCGGCGAGTTTCCTCGTCAGCACGTTCGGTCAGTTCGATCATGCGCAGAGTGATGCGGTTGAAACGCCTTTGACGAGACGGGGGTAGATCTCGGTATGTAAATCCGTTCAACGCCGTCAGCTTCTCCAATCCCCGCAATTCGAGACTATTGAGTAGAAAGCTGGCGAGAGTTCTCAGCCGCTGAGTCCCATCTATGATTTCAAGGCGCCCGGATAATGTTTCGTCTTCGTTGCCAGCGTCCGCAGCAAAGATATAAGGTATTGGAAGGCCGATGAGCAACGATTCGATAAATTTTGATTGTCTTGAGTCATCCCAAATGAGATCACGCTGGTACTCTGGCACGAATATTTCATTGGTATTATCGTCAAGTCCCGTTAAATACTTTCCGACGACAACCTCTACTGGGTACTCGCGTACTGTATAATCTACATCTTGCTGTAGAGCGCGGATTTGTTTCTCAGCACTCTCAATTTCGTCGATACTCTTTGTCACCGCGGCTCTCCAATCCTAACAATGTGTTAGGAAGCTTCAATGTCACATGATCCGATTCTGCCGCTAGTGCCAAGCCTGATCATGCAGCTCGTATATCGGCGTCTGTAAGGCTGCAGAGGGCCATAAAACCTTAATCGTCGGAGATATAGATGAGAACCACAGGCTGTGGGTTCGGCAGGCAGCGACACACCCTGCTTCCCATATGCTTCCCAGTCGCGTTTTCTGGGAAGCAGGCTTTGAACCTACGATGCCGAAGTGCTTGATTTGAATGGTACAGCCGCCCCGGCTCGAACGGGGGACCCCCAGATCCACAATCTGGTGCTCTAACCAACTGAGCTACGGCTGCACGTGAGGCAGGGTGTAATCGTCCGGGCGAGCAATTTCAAGTCCTGTTCGAGATCCCAAGGCTCGAAATGAAAACGGCGGGCTTGAGGGCCCGCCGTCTCGAATGGTCAAGCTTTGAAAAGCTTATTCAGCCGTGGCGCCGGCGGCCTTGAGGACCGGGGTCCAGCGGGCCACCTCGCTCTCAACGAGCTTCTGGAGGGCCTCCGGGGTCTTTTCGGCCGCGGTCGGGATCACGCCGCCGAGATCGAGGAGGCGCTTCTTGGTGTTCTCGTCGTCGAGGGACTTGATGAGCGCGTCGCTGAGCTTCTTGACCACGTCCGGCGGGGTGCCCTTGGGTGCGAAGACCGCGTTCCAGGCGCTGACCTCATAGCCGTCGAGGCCGGCTTCCTTGGTGGTCGGCACATTCGGCAGGACCGGGGAGCGCTCGGGCGTCGCGATGGCGAAGGCCTTGATATTGTTGCCCTGGATCTGCGGCGCCACGTTGACGATCTGGTCGGTCATGAAATCGACCGTGTTGCCCATGAGGTCGTTCAGGGCTGGGCCCGTGCCGCGATAGGCGACCATGGTCGGCTTCACCTTGACCACGGAGTTGAAGAAGATGCCCGTCGAGTGGGAAACGGAGCCCACACCCGCATGGGCCATGTTCACCTTCTCGCCATTGGTCTTCAGGTAGTCGAGGAAGCCTTTCAGGTCATTGGCCGGAAAGTCCTTCCTGGCCACGATCACGATCGGCGTGCCGGCGGCGAGACCGATGGGGGCAAAGTCCTTGGTCGGGTCGTATTTGAGGTTCGGGTAGAGGGCCGGCGCGGCGCCGTGAGTGCCCATGTGACCCATCATGATGGTGTAGCCATCGGGCTGCGATTGCGCCGCACGGGTGATGCCTGTGGTGCCGCCGGCGCCCGCCACGTTCTCGATCACGATCTGCTGGCCGAGGGTGCGGCTCATGTGGTCGGTGACGATGCGGGCGATCACATCCGTCGGGCCGCCGGCCGCGAAGGGCACGATCATGGTGATCGGGCGGGTGGGGTAGCCTTGGGCCTGCGCGCCCGTTGCAGCCAAGCCGGCGACAGCGGCAAGGGCCAATGCAACTTTCTTCATCAGTTTCCTCCCTGGAAAGTAATGGCCTTACATGTGGGCAAGGCCGTATCGAAGGCAAGCTACTCCGTGAACACCTCGTCCCTTCCCTTGCGGATGGAGGGCAGCAGGGCGATCACAAGTAGGATAGCGGCGACCGCAAGCAGGCCGGCGCTGATCGGACGCTCGATGAAGGTCTCCAGCGAGCCGCGCGAGATGATGAGCGCACGGCGCAGATTCTCCTCCATCAGCTTGCCGAGCACGAAGCCGAGCAGCATCGGGGCGGGCTCGAAGCCGAACTTGATCAGCACGTAGCCCACGAAGCCGAATAGGCCGATGAACATCACGTCGGTGGGCAGCGAGTTGATCGAGTAGATGCCGATGCAGCAGAACATCAGGATTGCCGGGAACATCAGCCGGTATGGCACCTTGAGCAGCCGCACCCACATGCCGACGAGCGGCAGATTGATGACGAGCAGCATCAGGTTGCCGACCCACATCGAGGCGATCATGCCCCAGAACAGGGTCGGGTTCTTGGTCATCACCTGCGGCCCGGGAATGATGCCGTGGATGGTCATGGCGCCGACCATCAGGGCCATCACGGCATTCGGCGGAATGCCGAGCGTCAGCAGCGGAATGAACGAAGTCTGGGCGCCGGCATTGTTGGCCGATTCCGGTCCGGCCACGCCTTCGATGGCGCCGCGGCCGAAGCGGCGCGGATCCTTGGCGAGCTTCTTCTCTAGCGTATAGGCCGCGAACGGCCCAAGCACCGCGCCGTTGCCGGGCAGAATGCCGAGGATAGCGCCGATGAAAGTGCCGCGCAGCACCGGCTTGTAGGCCTGCTTGAAGTCTTCCTTATTCGGCAGCAGGCGGCCGATGGCCTGGCGCACCACGTCGCGATGCTCGGTGTGGTCGAGGTTGCGCATGATCTCGGCGATGCCGAAGATGCCCATGGCGAGCACGGCGAAATCGATGCCGTCCGCCAGGAACGGCAGGCCGAAGGTCATGCGCTCCTCGCCGGTCTCAAGGTCGGTGCCGACGGTGGAGAGCAGCACGCCGACCAGAATCATGGCGATGGCCTTCAGGATCGAGCCGCGGGCCAGCACCACCGCAAACACCAGGCCCATGACCATGAGCGAGAAGTACTCGGTCGGGCCGAAGATCAACGCGAGGCCGGTGAGCGGGGCGCCGAGCGCCGCGATGACCAGGGTCGCCACCGTGCCGGCGAAGAACGAGCCGATGGCGGCAATGCCGAGCGCCACGCCGGCGCGGCCCTGGCGGGCCATCTGGTGGCCGTCGAGAGCGGTGACCACGGAGGTGGCTTCGCCGGGAATGTTGACCAGGATCGCCGTGGTCGAGCCGCCATACTGGGCGCCGTAATAGATGCCGGCCAGCATGATCAGCGCGCCGACCGGATCGAGCCCGAAGGTAATCGGCAGCAGCATGGCGATGGTGGCGATGGGGCCGACGCCGGGCAGCACGCCGATCAGGGTGCCGACGAGGCAGCCCAGGAAAGCGAGGCCTAGGTTCTGGAGTGACAGCGCGACGCCGAAGCCAAGGCTGAGATTGGAGACGAGATCGCCCATCAGATCCTCCCGTTATGGCCGGCCACATCGACCGAAGCTTGGCGCCGGCGGCGCGTGGCAACGAACACGACAACGGCCGCTGCAGCCATGATCGCGGCGGTGGCCCGCAGCACCGCCTTCTGCGACCAGTCGGCGGGAAAGAGTCCTGTCAGCGCCTGCGGGAAGACGGGAATCGGCAGGTTCAGCAGGTCGCCGAACAACACCATGCAGAAGGGGGTCAGGCTGAGCGCCAGGATGAGGAGATCGCGCAGCCGTGCCTCAGGCGTGGCGAAGCCGCCAAGAATGATGGCGAGCGGACCGGCGACCAGCAAACCGAGACCGGGAATGACCAGCGATCCGAAGGAATAGCCGCGAATGGTGAGGGCAAAGGCCAGGATGGCGCCGATGACGAAGACCGGCCCGCGCAGGCTCCAGCGCTCGAGGAGATCGCCGTCCTTGAGGAAAGCGGTGACAACCAGTGCCAGACCCGACAGCCCGACCCCGATGGCGAGCCAGCGTGGCAGCATGGCAGGCCCCATGGCGTTGAGTGTGCCCTGGTCGAGATCCCGCGTCAGCCAGAGCGCGAGAGCCGCAAGCGCAATCAGAAGCAGGCCACCCGCCAAGCTTTGCGGGGCACGCACCGGGCCGCGGTGCCGCGGAGGCTCGGAGCCTTCGTGAAGAACAGACATGGACGACCTCCCGGCGAGCGCATCCCGCGCCCAAGGTTGTTGAGACCGATATGGCCCAAGGCTGCGGCCTGGATCAAGCTTCCGTTTTCTTGAAGCGAAGGCTTCTCAACAGAACCTCTTCGAATGAAGAGGCGAAGGAGGGCCGTCTATTAAACTATAGGACAGTGGCATGAGCCGCGTGGGAGATCACTTGATCCTCTGCCGCATCTTGTCTAGATGGACCTCTGTAGCCAGGCCGGGCCCCTCTGGTCGCTCATAAATATGAGCGGCGATGTCGGACTGGATGAAAACCAGGGCGGCCTGGGTTCGTTCAAAAAGACGGTTTTGCCTGCATTTCGGCTCCCGGTCCGAGGAATTCCGGACCAGGCCGGTGCCAGATGCGTCTTTTTGAGCGTTTCGCATGCGCTGCCCCAACCCGACAGTATGAGGCACCGCATGTTTGAACTTTCGCAGTTTTTCGGACCCGAGGTCGTCGCCTTCCTGATGGTCGTCGGCATCGACCTCGCGCTTGCCGGCGACAATGCCATCGTCATCGGCCTGGCCGCCGCCGGCCTTCCCAAAGAACAGCGCAACAAGGCGATCCTGCTCGGCGTTCTCGCCGCCACGGTCCTGCGTATCATTTTCGCGCTGATCACGACCCAGCTTCTCCAGATCGTGGGCCTTCTCCTCGCCGGTGGCATCCTGCTGCTGTGGGTCTGCTGGAAGATGTGGCGCGAGCTGCGCACGACCCATGAACAGGAAGAAGCGGCTGAAGAAGCTCTTGAGGGCAAAGACCTCGATAACGACGGGATCATTGCCGGCGGCGTGCCGCGCAAGACCTTCTCGCAGGCCGCCTGGCAGATCATCATCGCCGACGTGTCGATGTCGCTCGACAACGTGCTCGCGGTCGCGGGCGCAGCACGCGAGCATCCCTACATTCTCGCCTTCGGCCTGCTTCTGTCGATTGCCCTCATGGGTGTTGCGGCCTCGTATATCGCCCGCCTGCTCCAGCGCTACCGCTGGATCGCCTATGTGGGCTTGGCGATCATCCTCTACGTGTCGCTCAAGATGATCTACGAGGGCTTCCTCGAGATTTATCCGATGGTCAACAGCACCGTCGGTTAACAACCGTACGTCTGTTCACCGACGCATCACTAATCTCCAATTGACGGCGGAGATGTGGGAAGGCAGAGAGCGTGTCGCTCATGTCCCCCGCTCTCCGCCCTCATTTTTCCACTGCAGGTCTTCGGCACGGTGCTCGCGCCGCCCTGCCGGCCTTTCCCGGCTTCATCATGTTTGCCGTGGCCTTCGGCACGGCGGCGGCCCAGAAGGGCCTGTCGCTTGGTGAAACCTTAGGTCTCTCCGCCTTTGTCTATGCCGGCGCCTCCCAGATGGTGGGGCTCGAAATCTGGCAGCAGGTCTGGACGCCTTCGACGATCCTCACGATCATGACCGTCACGGCCGTCGTGAATGCGCGTATGATCCTTTTGGGCGCGACCCTTCAGCCCTGGCTCAAGGATGAGCCGCTCGCCCGCACTGCCCTCAATCTTTTCCTCATCACCGAAGCAGGTTGGCTTGTCAGCACCCGCTACCACAGCGAAGGCGGGCGCGATGTCGGCGTGCTCTTAGGCTGCGGAATCACTCTCTGGCTGGTCTGGCTCATCGCCACGCTCACCGGCTTCTTCGCAGGCGCCCTTGTGCCGGGGCCGAGGCGCTTCGGCCTCGATCTCGTCATGCCGATCTTCTTCGGCGTCATGCTCGTGCCTTTGTGGAAGGGCGCGAAACCTGCCCTGCCCTGGCTCGTGGCGGGTCTCGTGTCGCTCATCGTTCACGCCCTCGTACCTGGCTATGTCTTCATCATCGCCGGAGCGCTCGCCGGCGTCGCGGCCGGGATGCTGATCGAATGAATACGCTCGGCACTATTATCGCGAGCCCATGGGGGTCCGTTCTCGCCATCGCGGCCATGACTTTGGTGACGTTCCTGTGCCGCATCGCCGGCGTCGTGGTCATGAGCCGGGTGCGCCTCACACCGCGCATCGAGCGGGGCCTTCGTGCCCTCCCCGGTTCCATCATCCTGGCGACGATCCTGCCGGTGGTGATCGACAACGGATGGCCTGCGATCATTGCCCTGACGGCAGCCATCGTGGCCATGGCCGTGACGCGGATCGACATCGTCGGCCTGCTTGCGGGACTAGGCACCCTCTCCATGATCCGGGCTCTTCTGTGAGCCCTGCTTGAGCCGCAGGCGAATGCGGTACATCAGGCCGTCACGGATGTTGCGATA
The DNA here is from genome assembly GCF_016864375.1 of Microvirga sp. VF16. Classification (GTDB taxonomy): domain Bacteria; phylum Pseudomonadota; class Alphaproteobacteria; order Rhizobiales; family Beijerinckiaceae; genus Microvirga. The sequence continues at coordinate 4,514,001 of NZ_CP069354.1, forward strand.
GGCATCGAGCACCTGCTCGCGCGAGCCCTGCGTGATCGTCGGATCCGGGGTCGGCCAGTATTCGACCTCGGCGGCGATGGTCCGGGTCAGCTCCAGCGCTGCGTGATGCGCCTCCGGCGAGAGGGAGATGATGAGGTCGAAATTGAGCCCCTCCCATTCCTCCAATTCCTGGAGCGTGCGCGGCTTGTGCTTGGAGCCGTCGATACCGGCCTCGGACAGGATCGATGCCGTGAAGGCGTCCGCGTCGCTTTTACGAACGCCGGCTGACTGCACATAGATCGACTTGCCGAAGTAATGCCGCGCAATGGCTTCGGCCATCGCGGAGCGCACCGCGTTCATGGCGCAGACGAACAGAACCGAATGGATCCGTTTCGAGCGGGGCTCGTCCAAGCGTCAGCCCTTCCAGTGAAGCGCAAAGATCAACGTGAAGATGCGGCGTGCCGTATCGAAATCGAGGATCAGCTTGTCCTCCAGGCGTTTCATCAGGAGTTCGGCCGCTTCGTTGTGCAAGCCTCGCCGCCCCATATCGATGGCTTCGATCTGCGCCGGCGAGGCCGAGCGGATGGCCTGATAATAGCTGTCGCAGATCATTTCGTAGTCGCGGATGGCCTTGCGGAACGGCGTCAGCGACAGGTGATGCGAGACGAGATGTGCGCCATCCTGGGCCGTGACCTCGAAACAGAGCTTCTTCTCGATGAGAGAGATGCGCAACGCATAGGGACCACCGTCGTAATTCGGCAGGGCGAAGGTGTTTTCTTCGAGGATGTCGTAGATGGCGATGGCCCGCTCATGCTCCTGATCGGGATTGCCGCGGCCGATAGAGGCCTCGTCGAGCGTGACGGCAACCAGCCGGGTCCGCCCCTTCGCTTCGCTCGCCATCCCCCCTCCGATCGGCTTGAGCATCGGACCCAAAAGTGGATTTGCACTTTTGGGGGCCCATCCGATGCTCCTGCTCCTGATGAGCACATCGTTGAGCGCGAAAAACCGGAACCACTTTTCCGCACGATGCGCTAGAGGTTCAGGCGGATCGCGACCGACCTCGCATGCCCCTCCAGTCCTTCCGAGCGCCCGAGCGTGATCGCTGCGGGGCCGAGCGCACGCAAAGCGTCCGCATCGCATTTCAGGATCGAGGTTCGTTTCATGAAGTCAAGCACACCAAGTCCGGACGAGAAGCGGGCGGAACGGGCCGTGGGCAGCACATGGTTCGGACCACCCACATAGTCGCCGATAGCCTCCGGGGTGTGGCTGCCGAGGAAGATCGAGCCTGCATTGCGCACCTTGGAGGCAAGCTCTTCAGCGTTCTCCGTCTCGATCTCGAGATGCTCGGGCGCAAGCCGGTCCACGAGGGGAATGGCGTTCTCAAGGCGATCGATCAGGATGATGGCGCCGTAATCGTGCCAGCTCGCGCCGGCGATCTCTGCCTTGGGCAGGGTCTCGAGCTGACGCTCGACCGCCTTTTCCACAGCATTGGCGAGAGCAGGACTGTCCGTCACCAGGATCGACTGCGCGGCCGGATCGTGCTCGGCCTGGGCCAGAAGATCGGCGGCGATCCAGTCCGGATTGCCATGGGCATCCGCAAGGATCAGCACCTCGGAGGGGCCGGCGATCATGTCGATGCCGACCTGGCCGAAGACACGGCGCTTGGCGGCCGCCACATAGGCATTGCCGGGACCGACGATCTTGGCGACCGGCCGCACGGATGCGGTGCCGTAGGCGAGCGCCGCCACCGCCTGAGCACCGCCGATGCGGAAAACCTCGTCGACGCCGGCAAGGCGCGCCGCCGCCAGGACGAGCGGATTCGTCTCACCCTTCGGAGTCGGCACCACCATGGCGATGCGCGGAACGCCTGCGACCTTCGCCGGGACAGCATTCATCAGGACGGAAGAAGGATAGCTCGCCCGGCCTCCGGGCACATAGAGGCCGACGGATTCGAGCGCGGTCCAGCGCCAGCCCAGCGTGACCCCGAGCGGATCCGTGGTCATGGAATCCTGCGGGCGCTGCGCCCGGTGGTAGGTCTCGATACGCTCCTTCGCCAGCGCGAGGGCCTCCAGTGCCTCCTTCGAGCACTGGGCCTCGGCGGCGTCGATCTCGGCATCCGAAATGCGCAGGGTCTCGGGCTGGAGCGCCAGCCCGTCGAAGCGATAGGTGAAATCGATCAGGGCTTCGTCGCCACGCACCACCACATCCTCGATGATGGCGCGCACCGCCTGGTCCACATCCTCCGACACCTCGCGCTTGGCGGCAAGCAGCGCGGCGAAGGCCAACGGGAAGGAAGCTTCCCGCGCGTCGAGCCTCTGCACCATTACGGGCGCCCCACCGATTGAAGCTGATCCTCGTGCGAGGGGCGGCTTTCGGCGGCCCAGACCGGGCCGGTATCCTTCATCTGCATTTCGATGCACTCCAGGTCCACCTGGATGGCGCCACCTTCGGCAAAGATCAAGGTGGCCGTGCCCGACGGGGCGCTGGTCTCCTCGAAGGCGATGGCGAGAAGGTTAAGAACCGCGTCCTTGTTGGTCTGGTCGATGCCGCGGACGCGCACGCCCGTGACGTTCTCGAAATGCATACAGGTCAGCCGGCGCTGAGGCGTTGCCGCCTCCCAATCGAAGCGACGGGTCTGTATGGCGAAACGCCGTTCCCGGGGCAGATAGGCGATATCGCCTACCTGCAGCAGCGAATCCTGTAAGTGAGCGGAGATGACGGCAAGATCTTCCGGATCGAAAGCGACAAGTTTCAGGAGGTCCATGGGGCCACCAACCTATTGTTGAACTTTAAGGTTTAGGTAGAGAGCCCCCTGCCCCGGCGCAACCTCTCCGCCGCAGCCTTGACGCGTCATGGCCCGGAAAGGAAAGGGGCCGGCTTTGATGCCGGCCCCATTTTGCTCTTTTAACCCCTCAGGCGCTCGATCTGAGCGCCGCAGCGGGCGAGCTTGGCTTCGAGCGCCTCGAAGCCACGATCCAGGTGGTAGACCCGGTTGATCGTGGTCTCGCCTTCGGCCACGAGGCCTGCGATGACTAGAGACACGGAAGCGCGAAGGTCCGTCGCCATGACCGGCGCGCCTTTGAGAACCGACACACCGTCCACGTAGGCGCTGTCGCCGTCGAGGCGGATCTGGGCGCCGAGCCGGGCGAGCTCCTGCACGTGCATGAAGCGGTTCTCGAAAATCGTCTCGCGGATGCGCGACGTGCCGCTCGCCCGGGTCATGAGAGCCATGAACTGGGCCTGCAGATCGGTCGGGAAGCCCGGGAAGGGATCGGTGGTCACATCGACCGGCTGGATGCCATTGCCGTTGCGCCGGATGCGGATCCCGCCATGGGTCGAGGACACCTCTGTCCCCGCTTGGCCCAGCACATCGAGAGCGGCCTGGAGATATTCCGGACGAGTGTTGTCCAGGACGAGGTCGCCCCCGGTCATGGCCACCGCCATGGCATAGGTGCCGGTCTCGATCCGGTCGGGCATGACGTCGTGGGAGGCGCCGCCCAGGCTAGACACACCTTCGACGACGATCTCAGAGGTGCCGGCACCTTGGATCTTGGCGCCCATCTTGATGAGGCATTCGGCCAGATCCACGACCTCCGGCTCGCGGGCGGCATTGCGGATCACAGTGGCTCCCTGAGCAAGCGTCGCTGCCATCAGGGCCACATGGGTGCCGCCGACGGTCACCTTCGGGAAGTCGATCTCCGCTCCGACCAGACCCTTCGGCGCGGTTGCCACCACATAGCCGCCTTCGATCTCGATGGCTGCACCCAGCTTGGCGAGTGCCATGATGAGGAGGTCCACCGGCCGGGTGCCGATGGCACAGCCGCCGGGCATGGAGACCTTGGCGTGGCCGAACCGGGCCACCAGGGGAGCAATGACCCAGAAGCTCGCCCGCATGGTCGAGACCAGCTCGTAGGGAGCCGTGGTGTCGATGATGTTCTTTCCCGTCAGGCGGATCGTCTGCCCCGTCTCGGACGATTGGCCGGGCCGGCGTCCGGCGATCGAGTGATCGACGCCGAAATTGCTCATGATCCGCAGGAGGGAGGAGATGTCGGCGAGCCTCGGCACATTGCCGAGCTCCAGGGTCTCTTCCGTCAGCAGGCTGGCGATCATGAGAGGCAGGGCCGCATTCTTGGCGCCTGAAATCGGAATCAAGCCATTGAGCTGTGCGCCGCCCGTGATGCGAATGCGATCCATCGAATTCCCCTTGCAATCCTTTTTAGCGAGCTATGCGCTATGCGCGCCTTGAGCGTTCCAGGCTAGTCGGACGGCTTGTCGCGCTTGTCGGAAACACTCAAGCTTCCGGCTTCGGCTTCCGACGTCTTCACAGCCTGCCGACCGCGAGCTTGAGCCTTGCGACGCTTAAGATTCTCTTTCAAGGCCGCCTTCAGCCGATCAGCTTTCTCTTGCGATTTCACGTCAGTCATGGTTCACGCGACCCATCGTCGCCTTTATCAAATAGAGGCTTCGCAAGCGGCTCTCAACCGCAATATCACGGCTCAGGACTTTGACCCGGATCAATGTGATCTGGCATAATAGGTTCAGTATCCCCGGGCATTGCTTTGCCCACCCGGTGAGATGATGGATTACCAAAACTTCTTCACGTCAGCCCTCGAGCGCCTGCAGGCCGAGCGGCGCTACCGCGTTTTTGCCGATATCGAGCGGCTCGCTGGCCGCTATCCCCAGGCGATCTGGCATGCCCCGGACGGCCCGCGCCCGATCACCGTCTGGTGCTCCAACGACTATCTCGGCATGGGCCAGAACCGGGACGTCACCCGCGCCATGGTCGAGGCCGCCTGGCGCCTCGGCACCGGCGCCGGCGGCACCCGCAACATCTCCGGCAACAGCAATCCCATCGTGACGCTCGAGGCCGAGCTCGCCGACCTGCACGGCAAAGAGGCGGCGCTGGTCTTCACCTCGGGCTATGTCTCGAACCAGACCGGCATCGCGACGCTGGCCAAGCTGATCCCGAACTGCCTGATCCTGTCGGATGCGCTCAACCACAACTCGATGATCGAGGGCGTGCGCCAGTCCGGCTGCGACAAGGCGATCTTCCGCCACAACGATCTCGAACATCTGGAGGAGTTGCTCCAGGCCGCCGGCGAGAGGCCGAAGCTGATCGTGTTCGAGAGCGTCTATTCCATGGATGGCGATATCGCGCCCATCCGCCAGATCTGCGATCTGGCCGAGCGCTATGGTGCCATGACCTATATCGACGAGGTCCATGCGGTCGGCATGTATGGCCCGCGCGGCGCTGGGCTGGCGGAACGCCTCGGGGTCATGCACCGGATCGATGTGATCGAGGGCACTTTGGGCAAGGCGTTCGGCGTCATGGGCGGCTATCTGACCGGCACCCGGGCCGTGATGGATGCCATCCGCAGCTTCGCGCCCGGCTTCATCTTCACCACCGCCCTGCCCCCGGCCGTCGCCGCGGCCGCCACCGCCTCGATCCGGCACCTCAAGGAATCCTCCGCCGAGCGTCAGCAGCAGCAGCGCCAGGTGGCCCGCACCAAGGCGGTCCTGACCGGCGTCGGCCTGCCCGTCATGGACACCGTCACGCATATCGTGCCGGTGGTGGTCGGCGACGCGGAAGCCTGCAAGGCGGCCTCGGACCGGCTGCTGAACAAGCACGGCATCTACATCCAGCCGATCAACTATCCCACCGTGCCCCGCGGCACCGAGCGGCTGCGCATCACTCCAGGACCGTTCCATTCGAACGCCCATATCGACGCCCTGGCCGCCGCCCTGGTGGAGGTCTGGACCGCGCTTCGTCTCCCCCTGGAGCCGAAAGTCCAGGCAGCTGAATAAAGATCATTTTCAAGCTTGCATGGAGGGCTGCCCTGTGGCAGTAAGCGGCCCTCCCCGTTGGCGCGCTGCCGTAGCTCAGTGGTAGAGCACTCCCTTGGTAAGGGAGAGGTCGAGAGTTCGATCCTCTCTGGCAGCACCAGCCAAACGCCTGACGCGCGGCGGTTCTAATCTCGATCCGGACCGGTCGCTTTCCGGAAAGTATTGGCGTCACTCCCCGACAGCTGAACCTGTCCAAAAGTGCAGTTTCTTTCAGACTGCAGCTTTGCCATACTTGTGACCTAGGAACACTTGTCACTTGAGGCAGGTATTCCGTCCAAAATGACCGGGGAAAACTCCGGCATAAGGGGGGACATCATGAAGGATGCGGCCACGGCGCCCGAGATCGCGGATCCCTATGCGACGCTCGAACAAATTCTCAAGGTGATCGGCAGGACGTGGCTGAGCGAGGAATGGCGGCTTGAAGACGTTCGCCTTCTGGCCCAGGAGGCGATCGCAACGCGCGATATAGGAGTGAGTGGGGAAAGCGGCAGAACCGCAGTCTCATCTCTCCAGACGCAAATCCGCTTCAAAGCGAGTATCCGCCAAGTTCCCGCCAAACGGAGCGGGCGTCTTTCCTCATAGGGACAGAAAAACCTGTCGCAGAAAGTCCTGGCACGAGTTGCCCCGGGACCGGCAGGCAAGAAATGCTGCCATGCGGCATGTTGTCGGGCAAGGTAATATTCAAGCAGATCCGCTTTTAGTCCTCTCGAAAATCCGTTATGGGCTCTGAAGCGATAAAGTTCGCGCGAAATCAGCTGACGAAAACAATCTCGCTGGGGCCTCCATCTGACGGCATACCATGATCTATTGTAACGCTTTGCGTTGCAGCGTTGTCGAATGGCACGCTTAAGCTTTCCGGAAGAGATTTTTCTTATTTTCCGAAAACAAGGCTGCTTTCCATTTGCCGATCAGATCTCGCGCGAACCTTCGCCTTATCAGTTTCTGCTCTATTCGATTGAAGAACCATGCCTGCTGTCGAGACATATAGTTCAACGGGAAACGCTTACATCGATGCCATTCTCGGCAACATCAAATGGGTGCCGAGCAACCTGACCTACAGCTTTCCCACGACAGCCACCTCATACGGCTCGTCCTATGGAGATGGTGAGGCCGCGAAGGGGTTTGGCGCGTTCAATGGTGGGCAGCAATTCATTACGCGTTCGGCACTGAATCTTTACTCGGCCGTCAGCAATCTGACCTTCCAGGAGATGGACAGCGTGAGTGGCCCATCGGCCGATCTGCGTTTTGCGCAATCGGACCTGCCGAGCACCGCGTGGGCCTATTTCCCGACAACGGATGCAACGGGCGGCGACGTCTGGGTCAACCATTCCAGTCGCATCTATGCAAGCCCTGCGAAGGGCAATTACGCCTATCTCACCATCGTCCACGAGATCGGGCACGCCCTTGGCCTTGAGCATGCCCATGAAGGCGACATGCCGCTCGATCGCGACGGCATGGAATATACCGTGATGAGCTACCGCTCCTATGCGGGCGCTTCGACCGATATGGGCTATACCAACGAGACTTGGGGCTATGCCCAGTCTCTCATGATGTACGACATCGCCGCGGTCCAGCACATCTACGGCGCAAACTATGCGACCAATGCCGGCGACACGTTGTATTCGTGGAGCCCGTCGACGGGTGAGATGGTCGTGAATGGCGTCAGCCAGGGCGCTCCCGGCGGCAATCAGATCCTGCTGACCGTCTGGGATGGCGGCGGTTCCGATACCTACAGCTTCGCCAATTACACCACCGAGCTTTCCATCGATCTCCAGCCCGGAGCCTGGACGACCACGTCCCAGGAGCAACGTGCGAAGTTGCATTGGGATGGTTCGAAACTTGCGGCCGGCAACATCGCCAATGCTCTTCTCTATCAGGGCAACACGCTTTCCCTCATCGAGAATGCCTCTGGCGGCTCCGCAAGCGATGTCGTCAAGGGCAATATCGCCGGCAACGCGCTTCGCGGCAATGGCGGCAACGACAAGCTTTATGGCTTGAGCGACAACGACGTGCTGATCGGCGGAAGCGGCAAGGATCTGCTGAACGGCGGAACAGGCACCGACATTGCAAGCTACGTCACGGCGAAGGCCGCCGTGATCGCCGATCTGCAATCCTCGTCGAGCAACCGGGGCGACGCCTCGGGCGATAGCTATGCGAGCATCGAAGGTCTTGTCGGCAGCGCCTATGGCGACACACTCCGCGGGAACGGCGCCTCCAACACGATCAAGGGTGAAGGCGGCAAGGACACGCTCTACGGGCGCAGCGGCAACGATGTGATCGAAGGCGGCTCTGGCAGCGACAAGCTCTGTGGCCAAAGCGGGAAGGACACGCTCACCGGCGGCAGTGGAGCGGATGCTTTCATCTTCCAGGCTGTGAGCGACTCCCGCAGATCCGTCATCGATACGATCACGGATTTCCGTCGCGGCTCGGATCATATCGATTTGCGCAGCATCGATGCGAAGACCTCTGCGACAGGCAATCAGGCCTTCACTTTCATTGGCAAGAACGCTTTCCATGGCAAGTCCGGTGAGCTGCGCTTTGCCGACGGCATCGTGTCAGGTGACGTGAACGGCGATAAGTCAGCAGATTTCAAGATCAATGTCGCAGCGCTCTCCGCATTGTCGAAAAGCGACTTCTATTTGTGATCAGGTTTTTGTGATCGGCCGCCTCAGAGAGGCGGGTTGCCATCTGACAAGTGATGATGCGAGGAGGATTTCTTCATCCGCTGAACAGATTCGACCTTGGGAGCCGTGAATGAAAACACCCATCGCCGCCTGCCTCGCCCTGTTTGCCGGATTGGCCGCTCCGACTTTCGTTCTCGCGGCCGACAGCGAAAAGCCGCTACCCGAGACGGGTCTTGTCGCTCCCTTCCGCTCGACGGAGCGCACCTATTTTCGTGAGCATCGGCTGCGGGCCTATGAGCGGACCCGCGCGGGAATCCGCCAGGGCTCAACCTGCGTGACACCGAAAGGTGTGTGCTGGATCGCCGAACCGCGCTCCAGCGGCGGCGATTGCTCCTGCGAAAGCCGGCGCCTCGGAACGATCCACGGGACGATTGGTGGTTGACTGAAAATTATGTGTTAACCATCTGGACAGACGGCAAGCTTAGGCATTATCCACATCGCAAGACCTTCCGGCTTGAGAGGAAGCGCGATGGATCAAACGGGAAAACGCCACCCCGCCAATGATGCCCTGGCCTATCTCATGAATCTGATCGCCCTTGCGTTCAGCTTCAGCTGCCTTTGGATTGTGGCCTCCGCCGCGAAGATGTAATTCAGCATCGATTCCGCCTGTTCAGCGGGAGCGTAACTCCCTGGCCGCATCGGCGGCCTGATAGCTCCAATAGGTAAGCTGAACCGCGGCACGGCCGAAGATGCCGCCATTCCATGCCAGATCGAACGGCGCAAAAAGGCGATAGCGATCGCTCTCTCCGGTAATGCCCTCCGCGATCACCGTCCCGCCAATCGCCGTCGTGTTCATGCCGTGGCCGCCGAAGGCCGTGCAGTACCACACACCCGGCTTCCATTGACCGATCTGAGGCATCAGGTGCCGGGCATAGGACATGAGGCCGGACCAGGCGAGTTCGACCTTCAAACCGGACAGTTGCGGATAGGTCGTCACCATCTCGCGCCTGAGCAGGGTCGCGATATCGCCCGGATCAGTCGTGCGCGTGGTGATACGTCCGCCCCACAGGATCCGGTTTCCGTCATCGACGAGTCGATAATAATCTCCTGCCCGGCGATCATCGAGGATGGCGGCCCGCGTGCGGATGGCGCTCTGCACCAGATCCGGTGCCTGTTCCGTCAACAGGACGTAAGTGGCAATGGGCAGGAAGGCGCGCTTGAGCGCTGGCAGAACGCCGCCGGTATAGCCGCCCGTTGCGAACACCACATGCTCGGCCGAAATCTCGGCATGCTTCGTGCGGACGACCTTGCGCACGCCGTCGAGATCTGCAGAGACCACCGGCGAGTGCTCATGAATCGAAGCGCCCTGGCGTGTGGCTTCGCGGGTCAGCGCACGCCCGTAATTCAACGGGTGGAAGTGGAAGGCGCCTTCGTCCAGAACCGCCTCGTGATATTTCGGCGAGACGAAGAGTTCCCCCACCTCTTCGCGGGGCAGATACCGAAGCTGCAAACCGAACTCGCGCTGCTGGCGCTCGCGCGCAGCCTGCAGGGCTCCGCGCGAGTCGTACCGCAGCGCCTTCACAATACCGGGTACCGGATGCGCATCCTGAATCCCGAACTCGCCGATATTGCCGCGGACGATCTCCACCCCCTCCATGGAGAAGCGGAACAGCTCTCGCGCCTGATCGGGCCCGACACGGCGCTCGATGGCAGCGAGTCCTGTGGCATAACCTGCCGAGACGAAGCCGCCGTTACGGCCGGAGGCGCCCCAGGCCACGCGTTGGGCTTCGAGCAGCACGACCTTTCGCCCGCTGCGCACAAGCTTCAAAGCCGCCGTCAGTCCAGCTAATCCGCCGCCGACGATACAGACATCCGCCTCGATCCGTCCCGTCGCCTGCGGATAGGTTTCCGTCGTGTCAGCAGTCCGGCTGTAATAGGTGTCGATATAGGCGGGCTGCATATCTGAGGACTAAAGTGGGAACTCGGAAGCCTTGAGATAGATCTGCACCAGCTTCTCGCAGCCCTCGCGATCCTCCTCGTCGAACCGGTTCGGGTTGGGACTGTCGAGATCGAGCACGCCCAGCACCTTGCCGTCCTTGATGAGCGGCACGACGAGTTCGGAGCGGGAAGCACTGTCGCAGGCGATGTGGCCGGGGAAGGCATGGACGTCCGGCACCACGATGGATTCCTTGCGCTCCACCGCCGTGCCGCACACGCCGCGCCCGACCGCGATGCGCACGCAGGCGGTCTTGCCCTGGAAGGGACCGAGAACAAGGCCCTCGCCGCGCATGAAGTAGAACCCGGCCCAGTTCAGATCGGGCAGGAACTGATAGATCAGGGCCGACATGTTGGCGGCATTCGCAATCGCATCCGGCTCGCCTTCCAGAAGTCCGGAAAGCTGCTGGGCGAGCGAAGCATAAAAGTCCCGCTTGTTGTCGGAGATGGGGATGTCTTTGACTTCAAACATGGGATTTTCCTTAGGATTCTGAAGGGACCTTGTCCAGATCCCTATTCGGCAGCCATGTCGGACCGGGGCGCCTTGGCGAGATCCAGCCCCTGGTGGTCGCAGAGGCGGCGATAGAGGCCGCCCTTGCGATAGAGGGTCAGATGATCCCCCTCCTCCACCATCCGCCCCTTGTCGAAGACGAGGATGCGGTCGAGGGCGCGCACGGTCGAGAGGCGGTGCGCGATCACGATGGAGGTACGCCCCACCATGAGCCGCTCCATCGCCTGCTGGATCAGCACCTCGGACTCCGAATCGAGCGCGGAGGTCGCCTCGTCCAGGATCAGGATTGGCGCATCGGCCAGGAAGGCGCGCGCGATGGCAACCCTCTGACGCTCGCCGCCCGAAAGCTTCACGCCGCGCTCGCCCACGAGGGTGGAATAGCCCTTGGGCAGGCTCATGATGAAGTCGTGCGCATTGGCGAGCCGTGCCGCCCGCTCGATCTCCGCCATACCGGCACCGGGACGAGCATAGGCGATGTTCTCGGCCAGCGTGCGGTGGAACAGGATCGGCTCCTGCTGCACGATGGCGATCTGCGAACGCAAGGATGCCTGCTCGGCCTGAGCGATGTTCTGTCCGTCGATCAGGATCTGCCCGCCCGTCACGTCGTAGAGACGCTGGATCAGCTTGACGAGTGTCGTCTTGCCCGATCCCGAGGGCCCCACGAGGCCGACGCGCTCGCCCGCTCGGATCGTCAGGGACAGATCCCGGTAGAGCGGCGTGTCATGTCCGGCATAGTGGAACGTGACGCGGTCGAACGCGACCTCGCCGCGCGAGATGCGGATCGGCTTCGCATTGGGCCGGTCCGGCACGCCGACGCGCTCCCGGTGGATCTCGACGAGCTCCTCCATGTCGTTCACGGAGCGGCGCAGGTTATTGATGTGCATGCCGACATCGCGCAGGTAGCCGTGGATCACGAAATAGGTCGTGAGCACGTAAGCGAGATCGCCCGGTGTCGCACGGTCCTGCCACCACAGCCAGATCGCCGTACCGATGATGGCGGCGCGGATGCCGAGCAGCGCGATGAACTGCACCGTGCCGCTGTTGGTGCCGCGCTGCCAGACGCGGCGCGTGCGGCTCTGCCACTTGCCCAGCACCCATGTAAGGCGCTGGTCCTCGCGCATTTCCGCACCGAAGGCCTTGACGACGGGATTGCAGCTCAAGGCATCGGCGAGAGTGCCTCCGACCCGTGTATCCCACGCATTCGCCAGCCGCGCCGCAGGCGCGACATAGCGGGTCGCGAGAAAGCCTGTCATGACGATATAGGCGAGCGCGCTCAAGCCGATGACGACGCCCATCACCGGCCAGCGCAGACCGAGCACGATCATCGAGCCGGCAAGCACCGTGAGCGAGGGCAGCAGTGCGAGCAGGAGCGTGTCGTGCATCAGATCGAGCGCCCACATGCCGCGCGTGATCTTGCGCACGGTGGAGCCGGCGAAGGAATTCGCGTGCCAATCGGTCGAGAAACGCTGGACGCGCGCAAACGCATCCTGCGCCACACGTCCCATCACCCGCAGCGTCAGCTCCACGATGCCGTAGAACGCCAAGTGCCGCATGACGATCATCAGTAGACCGAGGCCGGTCATGAAAGCGAAGGCGACGAGGGCCGCATGCAATGCAGCATCGCGGTCGCTGACGCCCATGGCGATGGCATCGACGAGCCGTCCCGCGAAGACGGGCATGAACACGTCGGCGAGTGTCGAGACCATCATGGTGACGACGATCAGCACCACATAGCGCGGTTCCTCGCGCCAATGGCGGAAAGTGAATCTCAAAACGTCGCGGGTGGCGTCCCCGCTCTTCTTTTGCTGGTTCATGGCAGCGAACAGGCGGCGCCTGGAGCGCGCACCTCTCCCCGAATTTTTGAAGAGCGACAGCGGAGACGGCGGCTTACAGCGTCTGACGTCGCTCGAAAATCATGGATGATGGAAGCTTGGTAAGGGTTGCCGGGCCTTGGAGCCCCGCTTGGTCGGACCTAAAGTCCGAACGCGGGAGGAACGTTCAGCAAGCACACAAAAGCCATGCAGTCCTCCCTCTCTAGAAATTAAACCTAAGCGCAAAGTAGTGCAGTTCGTTCAACTTGGCAACTGCAGTTTTGTTTCATCGGCTTGAGAAATGTCAAACGACCTCGAGCGGTCGGTGCGGTTCGGATGGCGTTTCCACCCAAATGACATCACCCGCTTTCACCTCGCCACCTTCGAGAACGATGGCCATGACACCGGATTTGCGGATGAGATTACCATGATCGTCCTTGTCCAGAACCGCTTTCATCAGGCCCTTCTGGAAGCGGTCGATCTGAACGCAGGGATTACGCAGTCCCGTCACCTCGATCACGGCTTCTTCGCCGATCAGCAGACGTGAGCCGGCCGGAAGGGCGAGGAGATCAATGCCGCGCGTGGTGACGTTCTCGCCCATCTCGCCGGCCGATACGGCAAAGCCCTTCGCCCGCAGCTCGTCGTGCAACTCTGCATGGATCAGATGAACCTGCCGCAGGTTCGGCTGGCTCGGATCCTTCGCCACGCGGGAGCGATGCTTGACCGTCGTGCCGAGATGGGCATCGTCCTCGACCCCGAGGCCAGCGAGAAGGCGGATGGATTCGCGGTTGGGCTTGCTGAAGCTATGGCTGGGACTACTGCTCACCGCCGTGACGACTGCCTGCATCTCTTGCTCTGCCTTCCTGTGCCCCTCTCGCTTGTAGCGTCAGAGAACCGTCAGATCCACCGTCTCGAAGCCCCTCTCGGCGAGACGCTGGGCCAGAATACGCCGATGACAATTGGCCGGATCGCGCTCGAAACAGAGAAGGCAAATCGGCTGGGCTTGAGCGAGAGCCTCCAGTTCGCGAAAAGCCTCCTGAGCCGGTTCAGTGGCCAGAACCTCGTCGCAATAAATCCGGCGCATCAGGTCGCCGTCACCGGCCCGAGCCGCCTGACGTCCCTCCTTCGGCGTGCCGAGCTTGATGAAATGCTGATAGCCAATATCTTGGCTCGTCAGGGCATCACGGAGAGCCGATTTCGAGAAACCGCGCTTGCGCGAGAGCGCAACGGCGCGGACGTCCGCGAGGGTTGCGACTCCTGCGTCCTTCAACGTTGTGAGGAAGCGGTCCACATCCGCTCCCTCATATCCGATGGTAAAAACTGGCGGCTTTGTCATGCCGCGAAGTTACATGGATGGCCGAGGATGTCGAGGCGATTCTGGTTGCGTATAGGGCCGCAGCGCCTCGGGCGTGCGGAAGTCCCGCGGAACCTCGAAATCGCTGGCCGCACCATGACTTCGCTCGATACCGCGCGGGTAGCCGGTGCGGTCGGAATAATCCTGTAACGGCTCCAGCGGATGCGGGCTTTCGCGGCTCAAGGTCTGTGCACAATAGACATCGAGCGCCGTTACGCCGGCGACCGCCGCCATAGCGATGCCGACCTTGCCCTTCCGCGGGTTGTCGCCTTCGAGAGCCGTCGCCAGCGTTGCAAGGTCGAGCCCGTCACCGGCGACACGTCCCCAGATCCAGGGTGTCGGGTCTTTCGACGCCAGAATGCCGATTCCGGTTGCGATCTCGCGCACGCCATAGCCGGCGATCAGCCCCTCCTGCCCTTTCATGCCGAGCGCTCGTGCCATTGCGCGTGGCGCGGCAATCTCGGCAATCCCGAGAGCGATGGAAAACAGGCCGAGTCCGCGGGCCAAAGTGTCCGTTGCCGTGTCGGCCTGACCACGGCGGCGCGTTCTTTCGGTTTCGTAGCGCATGATCTCACCTGTCAGGGTTTGATGACGACCTTGATGCAGCCGTCCTGTTTGTCGCGGAAGACCTTGTACATGTCAGGCCCCTCATCGAGGGACACCGTATGCGTGATGACGAAGGACGGATCGATTTGACCTTCTTCGATGCGGCGCAGAAGATCGTCGCTCCAGCGGTTCACATGTGTCTGGCCCGTGCGGATGGTGAGCCCCTTGTTCATGATTGCCCCGAAGGGAATCTTGTCGAGCAAGCCACCGTAAACGCCGGGAATCGAGAGCGTCCCGGCCGGGCGGCAGACATAGGCCATCTCGCGCAGCACATGCGGACGATCCGTCTCCATCATCGTCGCCTGTTTCACCCGATCATACATGGAATCGATCGTCGCGGTCGCATGCGCTTCCATGCCGACGGCATCGATGCACTTCTCGGGCCCCTTGCCATTGGTGAGTTCGTTGAGGCGCTCGATCACGCTCTCTTCGTCGATGTTGATCGTGATGGCGCCGCCGGCCTCTGCCATGGCGAGCCGTTCGGGGATCCGGTCGATGGCGATGACCTGCTTCGCCCCGAGCAGAACGGCGCTGCGGATCGTCATCTGGCCCACGGGTCCGCAGCCCCAGATCGCCACCGTATCGGTCGGCTGGATGTCGCATTGCACGGCAGCCTGCCAGCCGGTGGGGAAGATGTCGCTGAGGAAGAGAAGTTTCTCGTCCGGTATGCCGTCCGGCACCTTGATATGGGTGGCATCGGCGAAAGGCACGCGCAGATACTCGGCCTGCCCGCCCGCGTAACCACCGGTCAGATGCGTGTAGCCGAACAGACCCGCCGTCGTGTGGCCGAACGCTTTGGCCGCGATATGACCGTTGCGGTTGGTGCGCTCGCAGACAGAGAAATTGCCGCGCTTGCACTGCTCGCACTCGCCGCAGATGATCGTGAACGGGATCACCACCCGGTCGCCGGCCTTCAGTTTGCTCTTGGACTCGGCACCAACCTCAACGACTTCGCCCATGGTCTCGTGCCCCATGATGTCGCCGGATTTCATGCCGGGCATGAAATGGTTGTAGAGGTGAAGATCGGAGCCGCAGATGGCACAGCTCGTCACCTTGATGATCGCGTCGCGCGGATGCTCGATCTGCGGATCGGGAACCGAGTCGCAACGAATATCGGTGGTGCCGTGCCAAACAAGCGCCTTCATCGAAGTCTCCTCACTGCATGGAAATGGTCAAGCTCCGCCGCTTGACCACATTCGTCAGGGGAAAGACTTCTTGGAGGGCCGCGTGTTCCCTGGGCTTCTGTAAATTCCGCCCGCTACCCCACCGATGCGAGGGGTTGCACATGCTCGGGCAGGCTCCGGATGAGATCGGCGAGCGCCGGTTCCAGAACCTGATGCGCCGCCTCTTCCACCTCGAACCACTGGGCTCTGCGTTGCCCCTTTTCACGCCAGGACTTGAGCTGCTTGGAGACTTCGAGCGGATAGACGTTGACGCGGCAGAGATCGAAATGCGTGGTCCGGCGCTTCCAGTAATCGTAAAAGCCGAGAGGCTTGTTCTCGATCTCGCCCTTCACGCCGGCCTCTTCTTCAGCCTCCTGAGCAGCTGCCTTGTGCGGTTTCTTGCCCTTCATCGGCCAGCCCTTCGGAATCAGCCAGCGCTTGGTCTCGCGCGACGTGACGAGAAGCACCTCGATCCTGCCGTCCTTGATTCGGAAAGGGAGTGCCGCAACCTGGCTGAGTTCTTCTTTTGGTGTCTGGGGCATTCGACGAGAGTAGAATTCCTAGTGAGATAGTTTGTAACGTAGATGATTTGAGCCGGCTAAGGAAGGATCAATTCGAAAAGATATGAGGACATCGTCAATCTCCGCCCTCATACGATTCTCCATCCTCTCAAAGCTTCATGACTGCCCCATAACAGTGCAAGCCTATCTTTTGATCCCGAAGGACGCTCCGCCACGATGACGACAGACAGCCTGGAGATGAGATTTGCCGCCGCCTGCGCCATCGCCCGGGAAGCGGGCGTATTGGCGCGCAAGCGCTTTCTGGAACGGCCGCGCTCGCAGCGGCCGGATTTCAAGGGGCCCCAGGACTTCCTGACCGCCACTGATGCGGAGGTGGAGGAGCTGATCCGGCGCCGTTTGAGCGAGCTGTTTCCCGACGATTCCTTCTTCGGCGAGGAAGGCGGCGGCTCCTTCGAGCGCGATGTCTGGGTGGTCGACCCCATCGACGGCACGGCGAATTTCGCCCGCGGCATCCCACACTTTGCCATCTCCATCGCCTTCGTGCGCGAGGGAACGGTCGAGATCGGCGTGATCTACAACGTGATGCAGGCCGAGCTCTACACCGGCCGGCGCCTTCGCGGCGCGCTCCTCAACGGCGAGGCGATCCGGGTCAGCGGCCTTGCCGACATGCGGCAGGCGACCGTGGAGGCCGGCTGGTCGTCACGCCTGCCGCCGGAGCCCTACATCGCCGCTGTCGACAAGCTGAAGAAGAGTGGCGCCAATGTGCGCCGCGCCGGCTCGGGCACGCTCGGCCTCGCTTACGTTGCGGACGGTCGCATCGATGCCTATTGCGAGCTCCACATCAATTCCTGGGATGTCCTGGCCGGGCTTCTGATCATCGAGGAAGCCGGAGGCTGGACCAACAATTTCCTGGCCAAGGACGGACTCAGGAAGGGCAATCCGGTTCTCGCCTGTACGCCAGAGCTGGCCGATGTGCTGATGGCCGCAACCGGCATCTCGCAAGAGCCTTGAGTCCGGCATCTTATTCTAAAGATTCAGATTTGAATGGCCGGCTAGGCTCTTGACCCGCTGCCCCAATGGAGAGAGCTTAGCCGACCAATCAATAACAAAAACAATACCATGGGAGGATAAAATGAGCGTGAAGAAGAATTTCGTTGCAGCAACCATGCTGGCGGGCACCATGACGGCCCTGTCCTTCATGTCCGCAGGCACGGCCCAGGCGCAGGGCGCACTGGTCATGTATTGCGGTGTCCAGGAGGAATGGTGCCGTGCCATGACGACCGCCTTTGAGCGCGAGACGGGCATCAAGGTTTCCATGACCCGCAAGAGCTCGGGTGAGATCTATGCCCAGGTCAAGGCCGAGGCTGCCAATCCCCGCGCCGACGTCTGGTGGGGTGGTACAGGCGACCCGCACATGCAGGCGGCAGAGGAAGGGCTGACCGAAGAGTACAAGTCGCCGAAGATGGGTGACTTGCAGGATTGGGCCGTGCGCCAGTGGGAGCAATCCAAGAACCGCACCGTCGGCATCTATTCCGGCGCACTCGGCTTTGGCTACAACACCGAACTCGCGCAATCGAACAAGATCGGCGAGCCGAAATGCTGGGCGGATCTGCTGAAGCCCGAGCTGAAGGATGAAGTGCAGGTCGCAGATCCAAACTCCTCCGGCACCGCCTATACGCTTCTCGCCACCATCGTGCAGATCATGGGCGAGGACAAAGGCTTCGAGTACCTCAAGGCCCTGCACAAGAACGTCAATCAATACACGAAGTCGGGTGCTGCCCCCGCCAAGGCCATGGCCCTCGGCGAGACCACCGCCGGCATTGCCTTCATGCACGACATCGTGACGATGGTCGTCGACAAGGCGCCGGTGAAGGTGGTCGCTCCCTGCGAAGGCACGGGCTACGAGATCGGCTCCATGTCGATCATCAAGGGAGCCAAGAACCTCGACAACGCCAAGAAATTCTACGATTGGGCGCTCACCGCCGATGCGCAGAAGCTCGGCGCGGAAGCCAAGTCGTATCAGGTACCGTCCAATAAGAACACGCCGGTTCCCCCCCAGGCGCCGAAGCTCACCGACATCAAGCTGATCAATTTCGACTTCGCGAAATACGGTTCCTCGGCCGAGCGCAAGCGCCTCCTGTCCAAGTGGGACAACGAGGTGAAGAACCTGCCGAAATAGTCGGACATAAAGCATGCCTTGGCGAAGAGATGTTTCACTTCGCCAAGGCATCCCCATACCCTGATCACAGTGAAGACCGAGCTTCGCATCGGTCTTGAGGCGAGAACAGAAGATGTCACGGGCAACCCTTGGCTGGATCGTTCTGAGCTGGGTCGGCTTTGCCCTCCTGCCCTGGTACGGCTTCGACCGGACTGCCGTTCCCACCCTCGCCGATTATTTCGTCAGCGGATCGGCTCTGGTCCACGGGTTCAAAGGCGCGTGGTGGCTCCTGCCGATCCTGGCCCCCCTGGGCATGGCGTTGGCTCCGGTGTTTCGCCCTGCGGCGCAAGCCAACGGCAACTGGCTCATCGCATCGGGTCTTCTCGGCCTCGCTCTCGTCGTTCTCCAAGGCTTCTCCATTGGCCTGAACGGTTGGACCCTCGACATCCTGAAAGGTCTTTTCGGCGAGCCCGGTCCCAGTCAGGCCGGCATGGGCTATGGCGCAGCCCTGACCGCAACCGCCTTCCTCATCATCCTGTGCCACGGCCTTGCGGCCCATGGCTGGTGTCGCGGCGATGCCTTCGTCACCTCGTCCATTGGCGTCGTCATCGCCCTCATCACTGTCTTCGTCTTCTTCCCGGTCACCACGATCCTGGCGAGTGCCTTTGCCGACAACAGCGGCAACTTCGCCCCGTACGAATTTTTCATGAAGTTCCTGGACCGTTCGATCTGGGGGCTGGATTGCCTGTCGAGCGATCTGCGCTGCGGCGTTGCGTGGAACACGCTCTTCCTCGGGCTGCTCGTGGGCGTCGGCACCACGGCTCTGGGCTTGGCCTTCGCATTGATCGCGACGCGCACGAGCTTCCGCTACAAGAAGCTCCTGCGCGTGATGAGCGTTCTGCCTATCATCACACCGCCCTTCGTGATCGGCCTCGCCCTCATTCTGCTCTTCGGCCGCTCGGGCGCGCTCTCCGCGGTGCTGTGGGAATGGTTCGGCGTGCCGCGCTCGCGCTGGATTTACGGCCTTCCCGGCGTATTCATCGCACAGCTTCTCGCCTTCACGCCGATTGCCTTCCTCGTCCTGATCGGCGTCGTGCAGGGCATCAGCCCGACGCTCGAGGAGGCTTCACAGACCCTGCGCGCCAAGAGCTGGACGACCTTCTGGACGGTGACGCTGCCGCTCATGCGTCCAGGTCTCGCCAACGCCTTCCTCCTCGGCTTCGTCGAGAGCCTCGCCGATTTCGGCAATCCGCTGGTGCTGGGCGGAAACTACGAGGTTCTTTCCACAAAAATCTTCTTCGCCGTCGTGGGCGCGCAGCAGGATCAGGGCCGCGCAGCCGTGCTCTCCATCATCCTGCTGGCCTTCACGCTCGGAGCCTTCTGGCTGCAGCATGCCTGGCTCGGCAAGAGGGTCTACACCACAGTGACCGGCAAGGGCGACGCCGGCATTCCGCTGCCGCTGCCGCGACGGGTGGCACTGGCCTCCTATCTCACGGCGCTGCCCTGGGCGCTCTTCACCGTCGCCATCTACGCGATCATCGTGGTCGGAGCCTTCGTCCGTTCCATGGGCCGCGATTACACGCCGACCTTCGAGCACTTCCTCACGGCCTTCCGCATCGAGCGGTCCGGCTCGGGCTTCTATTTCTCCGGCTCGGCCTGGGATTCGTTCTTCGCGACGGTGAAAGTAGCCGCGCTCTCGGCGCCGCTGACGGCCGCCATCGGTCTCCTGACCGCGTATCTGCTCACCCGCCAGCGCTTCTCTGGCCAGCGCGCCTTCGAGTTCGGCACGCTCCTGAGTTTCGCCATTCCCGGCACCGTCGTCGGCGTGTCCTACATCCTCGCCTTCAACGTGCCGCCGATCGAGATTACCGGAACCGGCTTCATCCTCGTGATGTGCTTCGTCTTCCGCAACATGCCAGTGGGCGTGCGCTCCGGCATCGCCACCTTGAGCCAGATCGACAAGAGCCTCGATGAAGCCTCCTTGACGCTGGGCGCCCGCTCCTCGACCACTATGCGCCGCGTGGTGCTGCCGCTGCTGCGGCCGGCCATCGTCGCCTCGCTCGTCTATTCCTTCGTGCGCGCCATGACGGCCGTAAGCGCCGTGATCTTCCTCGTCACAGCCGAATACAATATGGCGACAACCTACATCGTCGGCCGCGTCGAGGCGGGCGAATTCGGCCTCGCAATTGCCTATTCCACCGTGCTCATTCTCGTCATGCTGCTCGCCATCGTGGCGATCCAGCTGGCCGTCGGCGAACGGCGCCTCGGGCGCCGCAGCGCGAGCACCTCTCCCTCTCCCGTTGCCGTCCAGGCCGTCCCATGAACAAGATGTCCTCCATCAACCCCCTGTCCCGCCTGATAGCCTCCAAGAAGGAGGCGGCATCGGTGGAATTCCGCAATGTGACGAAGCGCTATGGCAACGTCACTGCGGTGGACGATGTGTCCTTCACCATCGAGCCGGGTCAGCTCGTGACCCTGCTCGGGCCCTCGGGCTGCGGCAAGACCACGACTTTGCGCATGATCGCAGGGCTTGAGATGGCGAGTGAAGGCCAGATCCTGATCGGCGGGCGCGACGTGACGAACCTCTCCGCAGCGGATCGCGACGTGAGCATGGTGTTCCAGTCCTATGCGCTCTTCCCGCATATGTCGGTGCTGGAGAACGTGGCCTATGGTCCATCCGTGCAGGGCGTGTCGAAGAAGGACGCGTACGAGATGGCCATGGAGAAGCTCTCTCTCATCGGCCTCCAGGGCCTGGAGAAGCGCGCTCCGTCCGAACTCTCCGGCGGCCAGCAGCAGCGCGTGGCGGTGGCCCGTGCGCTCGTGCTGGAGCCGCAGGTCCTACTCTTCGACGAGCCGCTCTCCAACCTCGACGCCAAGCTGCGCCGCCGGGTGCGCGAGGATATCCGCGAGCTGCAGCAGAGCCTCAACCTCACTGTCGCCTATGTCACGCACGACCAGGAGGAAGCGCTCGCCGTCTCCGACCACATCATCGTCATGTCCAATGCTCGCATCGCCCAGACCGGCGCGCCGCGCGAGCTTTACGAGGAGCCGGCGAACCTGTTCGTCGCCGACTTCATCGGCGACGCCAACATCGTCTCCGGCGATCTCGTGAGTATCGCCGGATCGACGGCGCAGGTGAATGTCGGCAATGTAGGCCTCCAGCTTCCACACAGGAATGCGAGCCAGGGTGCTGTCAAACTCGCCGTTCGGCCGGATGCCATTTTGATTGACGAGTCGGCGGCCGCCTCCGGCGCGCTCGTCGGCACAGTGCGGAAGGCGTCCTATCTCGGTACGCAGGTGGAATACGAGGTGGAAAGCGCCATCGGGAACCTGTTCGTGGTTCAGTACGGCCGCAAGGAACCGATTGCTCCGGGCACGCCCGTATCGATCTCATTCGTGATGCAGCGCGGCGTCGCCATCGTCCCGAACGCATAAGGCCATCAGATCGCTCCCTCGTCCGGAATATTGAGGGTCGTGCCGCAGGCCTTGCAATGAACCGCGTCTCTGTCATGCCGCTGCAGGCCGCAGACGGGACAGGGAAAGCGCACCTTGTCGGGACGGAGAAGCACCTGCACGAGCCGCAGGAAGAGCGTGACGCCGAAGATCATGATGATGACGGAAATCAGATGTCCCAGCGTCCTCGTCAGCGTAATGTCGCCGAATCCCGTGGTGGTGAGAGCCGCGATGGTGAAGTACAGCGCGTCGATATAATTGCCGATCTTCGTGTTCGTCCAACGCTGCGTCTCGTAGACAAAGCCCGTCATGATGAAGATGAAGACGGCGAGATTCACCGATGCGATGATCAGGTCCTCGTAGCGCCTGAAGAACGGAAAATCGACCCTGAGCCGCGCGGTCAGCTGATAGGTCCGCAGGAGGCGCAAGGTCCGCAGGATGCGCAGGAATCCAAGTCCTTCCCCGATCCACAAGGCCAGAAAGGATACGATCGCAACGATGTCTGCCCAGGTCGTCGGACGCAGCAGATCCTTCAATGGCGTCCGGCTGATGGCGAGGCGGGCCAAGAAATCAGCCAGAACGGTCAGGCCGATGATCATGTCCATCCACTCGAAGGCCGGGGATCGCGGCAGGAAGGAGGTGACGACGATGAAAAGGATCGTCGTCACGTCGAAGACCAGGAGCGCATAGCGAAACTGGTGCGCCTCCTGCGTGTCCCCCTCGTAAAGAAGCCTCAGCTTATCGGTCACCCGCATCGGAAGATCTCATCGATTGAGCGGGAAAGGATACGAACCATCGGTGGGATCACGCTTTATACGGTTTATCAGGTCTCCGATTATCTATAGAGCAGGGTTGCAATTCCAACGGGGTGCCTTCCGAGGCGAAGCGAGCTATCCCTCGCCCCGAGGCCCGACATTGTTGAGAGACGTCCCGATGCTCAAAGCTCTGATCTTCGATATGGATGGAACATTGGTGCACAGCGATCCTGTCCACCTTGAGGCTTTTGCCGAGGTCCTCAAGGATGAGGGCGTGGCGATCGACGAGGAGATCTACCGCTCGAAGATCATCGGGCGAACCAACGAGGCCATCTTCGCCTCGCTCCTGCCGCATCTGCCAGTCGACCGGCACGAAGCCTATGCCGACGAGAAGGAGGCCACCTTCCGCCGCATGGCTACACAGCTGAAGCCGCTGGAGGGGCTGCTGGATCTCCTCGATTGGGCCGAGGGCAGCGGCATCAAGATCGCGCTCGTCACCAACGCGCCGCGCCTCAACGCGGACCACATGCTGGAAGTGCTCGGGCTGGCAGGGCGGTTCAAGGTCGAGATTACCATCGAAGAGGTCGAGCGCGGCAAGCCCGATCCCCTGCCCTATCTGACTGCGCTGGAGCGACTGGGAATCAAGGCGGAAGAGGCCATCGCCTTTGAGGATTCACCCTCCGGCATGAGGGCCGCCAAGGCTGCCGGCCTATTCTCCTTCGGCGTCCTGACGGGACTCACGGCGGACGAGATGCGGGATGTCGGCGCCGATGGCGCCGTCATGACCTTCCGGGACCCCGCGCTCTGGGAGATCCTGGAGCACCGGACCGGTCGCTAAATCAGGCAGCGTCGAATTTCTGCGAAACGTCGCCGTCAGCATCACCGCCCTGGTCGAAGCGTTGCCGGGCTGCCAGAATCTCGTCGCGGTTGGCGATCGCCCATTCGCCGAGGCCGCGTACAGTCCTGAGCAGGGAGCAACCCAGCCCTGTGAGCTGGTAATCGACCCGCGGCGGAATGGTCGGATAGACGGTACGGGTCACGAGCCCGTCGCGCTCCAATCCGCGCAGCGTCAGAGTCAGCATGCGCTGCGAGATCCCCGTTACCGAGCGGCGTAACTCATTGAATCTCTTAGGTCCTTCGCCCATCTGGACCACGACCTGAATGCTCCACTTGTCGCCGACGCGCGACAGGATTTCGGTCACCGTCCGGCAATGGTCAGGCACATGGATGTGACTGGGTGACATGAAAGTGCCTCCTTGCGAAGCAGCCGATAAGTTACTTAATGAGCGTCGGTTACAAAACGGAACTTACGGGTTCCACTCACCGATTGCAAATCAAGGACGTCCCATGAAGCCCAAGCTTCACATCATCATCGGCAGCACCCGTCCCGGCCGGATTGGCCCCAGCATCGCTGAATGGTTCAGCAAATATACGGCCGAGCATGGCAAGTTCGAGCCGGTCCTGGTCGACCTGGCGGAGTTCAACCTGCCGGTCTTCGACGAGCCCGAGCACCCGATGAAGCAGAACTATCGCCATGCCCACACCAGGGCCTGGGCCGAGAGCGTGGCTGCCGCCGACGCCTTCGTGTTCGTGACGCCTGAATATAACTACGCCCCGCCCCCGGCGCTCGTGAACGCGCTCAACTTCCTCTCGCGGGAATGGAACTACACTCCGGCCGGCTTCGTGAGCTATGGCGGCATCTCGGGCGGCCTGCGCTCCGTTCAGGTGGCGAAGCAGATCGTCACGACCTTGAAGATGATGCCGATCCCGGAAGGTGTTCCCATGCCGATGGTGTTCCAGAACCTGGACGAGAACGGCAATCTCAACGCTCCCGACATCTACAAGACCTCGGCGGCCACGATGCTCGACGAACTCTTCCGCTGGACGGAGGCTCTCAAGTCGCTGCGGGCCGAGCGCAAGACGCCTTTGAAGGCTGCCGCCTAAACTCTCAACGCAAAAGGCACCGCTGATATCCGCAGCGGTGCCTTTGTCATTGATCGAGCGGTGTTCTTTTAGCGCATCGTGCGGAAAAGTGGACCCGGTTTTCCGCGTCGAACGATGCGCTCTTCAAAGAGTGGAGCATCGGATTGAATCCCAAAAGTGGGTCCACTTTTGGGTCCGATGCTCTAGCTGTCTGGTGGCGGAACGTTGTTGGGACCAAGTGCGTTGCGCGATTGAGGAGTATGCTTGGCGCTTTGACGGCCTGCGGCGCCGAGCTCCTCATCGCAGGAGGACATGATGCACTCCCTTCATCCGCAAGCCCGCACCACTCCAGCCGTCCGCCAGGAGATTGCCCGCTCATCCGAGCCGACGGGCGTGCTGGCCCAGCGCTTCAGTGTGAGCACCGAGACGGTCCGCAAATGGCGCAAGCGCGGCCCCAAAGACTGTCAGGACCACAGCAGCCGGCCGCACAAGCTGCCCTGGAGGGCCACCGAGGAGGAACGCGCCATCGTCTGCGCCCTGCGCCAGGCCACCGGCTTTCCGCTCGACGATCTGACCTTCGTGGTCACGCATTTCCTGCCGCATCTCAACCGTGATGCGGTCTACCGCATCCTCAAGGCTGAAGGCTTAGGCCGCCTGCCACCGGCGCAGCAGCGCCAGCGCCGGAGCGGCACCTTCAAGGACTACGATCTCGGCTTCGTGCACATGGACATCAAACACCTGCCCAAGCTGAGAACCGCCAATGGCGAGAGCCGCAAACGCTTCCTCTATGTCGCCATCGACCGCTGCTCGCGCTGGGTGCACCTGGCCGTCAAAGACGACGAGCTGGCCATAAGCGCGATTGCCTTCCTCAAAGAAGCGATCCGCGCGTTTCCCTTCAAGGTCACCCACGTGCTCACCGACCGTGGCTCGTGCTTTACCGCTGATGGCTTCGAGGACGCCTGCCACCAGTTGAAGGTGGAGCATCGCAGGACCAAGCCGTATACGCCGCAGACGAATGGTCTCGCCGAGCGCTTCAATGGACGGGTGCAGCGTGAAGTGCTCGGCATCACGATCTACAGCCATGGGGATCTGGAGACGCTGCTCAAGGGCTTCAACCAAGCCTACAACAGAAGACGCCAGCGCGTGCTCAAGGGGCGATCACCGGACGAGGTCGTGCGAAGCCGCTTGGTCGCTGAGCCGAAGCTGGCCAATCGGCGCGCGAAGCCACCCGATCCACACGCTTTGCCTCAAGCCCTCCAGGTCGTCGCTCACGCCAAGGAGGTCTCGCATCCAGACATCTAGCACTACAGTTGCACCCGTCGGTTTTGCGCTAATTACCTCCTGATCTGACACAGGAGGCTGCCATGACCGGTGTGGCCGTCGAGCAGATGCTCGAACTCTGGTGCGTGGAGTTGCGTCAGGTCAAAGCTCACCTCAAATCGCTGTTTGCCCATCCCAGCATCGCCGCCTCGGCCGCCGCCTTCCTCGACGGGCTGCTGGGGCCGGAGCGGCGCAAGACCGGCTGGATGCGCGCGGAAGCCGCCGGCGATTCGGGCCCTTGGCGCCAGCAGGCGGTGCTCGGCCGCAGCCACTGGGACGCCGATGCGCTGCGGGATATGGTGCGCGACTATGCGCTCGAGACGCTCGCCTCACCCGGGGCGGTGCTGGTGATCGACGAGACCGGCTTTCTCAAGCAAGGCCAGCGCTCGTGCGGGGTAGGCCGACAATACACCGGATCGGCGGGCAAGATCACCAGTTGCCAGATCGGCGTGTTTGCCACCTACGTGTCGGAGAAGGGCTGCGCCTTCATCGATCGCCAGCTCTATCTGCCCAAGGACTGGACCAACACGCCCGAGCGCCGCACGGCGGCTCAGGTGCCGGATGCCATTCGCTTTGTCACCAAACCCGAGATCGCCGCCGAGATGATCGAGCGCGCGATCGCGGCTGACGTGCCGTTCGACTGGGCGGCGACGGACTCCATCTACGGCGTGGGCTCCATCGAGATGCTGTTGCGCCGGGCCGGCAAGGGCTATGTGCTCGGCGCTCATGCGACCGATCAGTTCAACTCCTGGGGCGACAAACCTGAGGTGGCCGGCATGGCCGAGCAGATCGCAAAGGCTCTTGCTCCCGGGACTTGGCGACGCCTGTCGGCGGGAGACGGCACCAAGGGAGCGCGCCTGTACGAATGGGCTTATCTAGAGTTGGCGGATCTCGAGGCGGATGAGTACAACGAAGACCTCACCGGCCTGTGGACGCGCGGCCTGCTGATCCGACGCAGCATCGCTGATGGGGATCTGGCGTTCTTCTCGACCTGGTGCCCGGCCGGCACGTCGATCGAAGAGTTGGTGCGGGTCGAGGGCCAGCGCTGGGCGATCGAAGATGCGTTCGAGACCGCCAAAACGGAGCTGGGGCTGACGCACAACGAAACCCGCTCGTGGCATGGCTGGCACCGGCATGTCTCGCTGGTGATGCTGGCCTTTGCCATGATGGCGGTGGTGCGCGAGCGCGCCAACACTCTCACGTCACCCCAAAAAAGAAACGACGAAGCCCGGCTCCAGCGCTGGTGCGATGGTCTGTCCAGGAAATCCGCCGTGTGGCCACCCGCCTCCAGCAGCGTCGGATCGAGCCTGCCTTCGTGATCGCCTGGTCCGCGTGGCGACGCGCGCATCAGGCGATGGCGCAAACCTCACATCGCAAACGCAAGGTGCAACTGTAGTGCTTCTGTAATGGGCCGTTGGGTGTCAAGCCCCTGAGTGACTGTCCTGTCGCCGAAGTCTTGCTTCTGTTCGGGGTCGACGCGAGGCCGCCCCACCATGCCATCAGAGAGGATGCGGTCAGCCCATCTAAGGCGCGTGTTCCACCTCGATGAGATGCTCACGGCACTACTTACGGCTTGACCGCCTCCATCGTCCCGGCGACGGGACCTCAGGAGAACGGGACGATCGCCGCCCCGTTCCGAACGCTTGTTTCTCCTATGCGGCAACGCCCTCCCGGTTCCAGCGGAAGGTGGTGCCGTCGATCCAGATGCGATGCAAAATGACCGCAAGCTTCCGGGCCAGCGCCACCTTGGCCCGCCGCATGCCGCGCCGCTTGGCCACCTCCAGCGCCCAGCGCTTGAGCGCAGAGAAGCGCACCGCGCGGGTGAGCAGGATATGGGCTCCTTCATAGAGCGCCGTGCGCACCATCGGATCGCCCACCCGGCTCACGGCTCCCGTGATATCCGTCTCGCCCGACTGATACTTCTTCGGGGTCAGGCCAAAATGCGCGCCCACCGCCCGCGAGCGCGAGAACCGCTCAGGATGATCGACTGCGGACGTGAAGGTGACCGCGATCAGCGCGCCAACGCCTGGCACGCTCATCAGCCGCCGGCAGACCTCGTTCTTCCGGGCGATCGCCAGCATGGCCCGATGCAATCGGGCAAACTCCATTTGCAGCGCGTCCCGGGCGCGCAGCATGGCTTCGGCAATCTTCTCCAGCATTTCATGACCGGCCGTGAGGGTGCGCACCCGGGCGGCAAACTGGCCCTTGCTGATCTCGCCGACCTTCAGGCCGAAGCCGCGCAACAGCCCACGCAGGCTGAGCTCGACATCACGCATCTTGGCCTGCAGCTGCTTGCGGGCCATGAGCAGCGCCCGCACTTCTTGCGCCGGCGGCGACTTGCAGTGGACGGGGCGGAACCAGCCCATGCGCAGCAGTTGGGCGATGCCGCGCGCATCGCGCCGGTCGGTCTTGACGATCATGGCCGAGAGCGCCGCCTTGACATGCCGCGTCTCCAGCAGCACGACTTCGAACCCAGCCTGCACAAGGCCGGCATGCAGCCACTGCGAAAGTGGCCCGGCCTCCAGGCCGACGCGGGTGAGCGGTAGGCTCAGGCTGGCGAGAAAGGCCGCAAGCGCCTCCGGCTCGCTGGCGACCTTCGCCTCGCGGACAATCTGTCCGGAGCCATCGAGGATGCAGACGCTGCTCAGTTCCAAAGACACGTCGATTCCGGCATAGTAGTCCATGGCTGTCCCTCATGATGCTTGGGGCCGATCCGCTCGGACCCCGTTCCAACACACATCACTCTGAGGGACAGCCACCCCGCTCCGCTACTGCGTGAGCGGCAGGCCCATTACGGCATCTAGCATTACAGTTGCGCCCTCCGCTTGCGATGTGAGGTTTGTGCCATCGCCTGATGCGCGCGGCGCCAAGCGGACCAG
This sequence comes from Microvirga sp. VF16, assembly GCF_016864375.1. GTDB lineage: Bacteria > Pseudomonadota > Alphaproteobacteria > Rhizobiales > Beijerinckiaceae > Microvirga. The sequence goes on from NZ_CP069354.1 coordinate 4,542,897, forward strand.
GCCATCACGAAGGCGGGCTCGATGCGTCGCTGCTGGAGGCGTGTGGCGACGCGGCGGATTTCCTGGACAGACCAGCGTACCAACGCTGCAGCTTGGCTTCGTCGCTTCTTTTTTGGGGGGAGGTCAGACTGTTGGCACGCTGGCGCACCACCGCCATCATGGCGAAGGCCAGCATCACCAGCGACACATGCCGGTGCCAGCCGTGCCACGAGCGCGTCTCATTGTGCGTCAGCCCCAGCTCGGTTTTGGCGGTCTCAAAGGCATCCTCGATCGCCCATCGCTGTCCCTCGACCCGCACCAAGGTTTCCATCGGGGTGTCAGCCGGACACCAGGTCGAGAAGAACGCCAGATCCCCATCAGAGAGGCTGCGCCGGATCAGCAGCCCCCGTGTCCACAAGCCGGTGAGATGCTCGTTGTATTCCTCCGCCGCGAGATCGGCGAGTTCGAGATAAGCCCAGTCATACAGGCGCGCCCCCTTCGTACCATCGCCGGCTGACAGGCGCGTCCAAGCCTCGGGAGAAAGTGCCTGCGCGATTTGCTCGGCCGTGCCGGCGACTTCGGGCTTGTCGATCCAGGACGAGAACTGATCCGTGGCATGCGCGCCCAGCACATAGCCCTTGCCGGCCCGGCGCAACAGCATCTCCACTTTGCCCACGCCATAGACGGTGTCGGTGGCCACCCACTCGAACGGCACGCCGGCGGCCAGCGCGCGCTCGATCATCTGGGCGGCAATCTCAGGTTTGGTGACAAAGCGGATGCTGTTAGGCACATGGGCGGCGGTGCGCCGCTCGGGCTTGTTCGTCCAGTCCTGCGGCAGATAGAGCTGACGATCAATGAAGGCGCAGCCCTTGTCCGATACGTAAGCGGCAAACACGCCGATCTGACAACTGGCAATCTTGCCCGCCGATCCGGTGTACTGCCGGCCGACCCCGCACGAGTTCTGCCCTTGCTTGAGAAAGCCGGTCTCGTCGATCACCAGTACCGCACCAGGTGAGGCGAGCGTCTCGAGCGCATAGTCGCGCACCATGTCCCGCAACGCATCGGCGTCCCAGTGGCTGCGGCCGAGCACCGCCTGCTGGCGCCACGGCCCCGAGTCGCCGGCGGCTTCCGCGCGCATCCAGCCGGTCTTGCGCCGCTCCGGCCCGAGCACCCCATCGAGGAAGGCGGCGGCCGAGGTGGCCACGCTGGGATGAGCAAACAGCGATTTGAGATCAGCTTTGACCTGACGCAACTCCACACACCAGAGTTCGAGCATCTGCTCGATGGCCACACCCGTCATGGCAGCCTCCTGGGTCAGATCAGGAGATTATGAGCCCATGAGCGGCACCTGCAACTGTAATGCTAGATGCCGTAATGGGCCTGCCGCTCACGCAGTAGCGGAGCGGGGTGGCTGTCCCTCAGAGTGATGTGTGTTGGAACGGGGTCCGAGCGGATCGGCCCCAAGCATCATGAGGGACAGCCATGGACTACTATGCCGGAATCGACGTGTCTTTGGAACTGAGCAGCGTCTGCATCCTCGATGGCTCCGGACAGATTGTCCGCGAGGCGAAGGTCGCCAGCGAGCCGGAGGCGCTTGCGGCCTTTCTCGCCAGCCTGAGCCTACCGCTCACCCGCGTCGGCCTGGAGGCCGGGCCACTTTCGCAGTGGCTGCATGCCGGCCTTGTGCAGGCTGGGTTCGAAGTCGTGCTGCTGGAGACGCGGCATGTCAAGGCGGCGCTCTCGGCCATGATCGTCAAGACCGACCGGCGCGATGCGCGCGGCATCGCCCAACTGCTGCGCATGGGCTGGTTCCGCCCCGTCCACTGCAAGTCGCCGCCGGCGCAAGAAGTGCGGGCGCTGCTCATGGCCCGCAAGCAGCTGCAGGCCAAGATGCGTGATGTCGAGCTCAGCCTGCGTGGGCTGTTGCGCGGCTTCGGCCTGAAGGTCGGCGAGATCAGCAAGGGCCAGTTTGCCGCCCGGGTGCGCACCCTCACGGCCGGTCATGAAATGCTGGAGAAGATTGCCGAAGCCATGCTGCGCGCCCGGGACGCGCTGCAAATGGAGTTTGCCCGATTGCATCGGGCCATGCTGGCGATCGCCCGGAAGAACGAGGTCTGCCGGCGGCTGATGAGCGTGCCAGGCGTTGGCGCGCTGATCGCGGTCACCTTCACGTCCGCAGTCGATCATCCTGAGCGGTTCTCGCGCTCGCGGGCGGTGGGCGCGCATTTTGGCCTGACCCCGAAGAAGTATCAGTCGGGCGAGACGGATATCACGGGAGCCGTGAGCCGGGTGGGCGATCCGATGGTGCGCACGGCGCTCTATGAAGGAGCCCATATCCTGCTCACCCGCGCGGTGCGCTTCTCTGCGCTCAAGCGCTGGGCGCTGGAGGTGGCCAAGCGGCGCGGCATGCGGCGGGCCAAGGTGGCGCTGGCCCGGAAGCTTGCGGTCATTTTGCATCGCATCTGGATCGACGGCACCACCTTCCGCTGGAACCGGGAGGGCGTTGCCGCATAGGAGAAACAAGCGTTCGGAACGGGGCGGCGATCGTCCCGTTCTCCTGAGGTCCCGTCGCCGGGACGATGGAGGCGGTCAAGCCGTAAGTAGTGCCGTGAGCATCTCATCGAGGTGGAACACGCGCCTTAGATGGGCTGACCGCATCCTCTCTGATGGCATGGTGGGGCGGCCTCGCGTCGACCCCGAACAGAAGCAAGACTTCGGCGACAGGACAGTCACTCAGGGGCTTGACACCCAACGGCCCATTACAGAAGCACTACAGTTGCACCTTGCGTTTGCGATGTGAGGTTTGCGCCATCGCCTGATGCGCGCGTCGCCACGCGGACCAGGCGATCACGAAGGCAGGCTCGATCCGACGCTGCTGGAGGCGGGTGGCCACACGGCGGATTTCCTGGACAGACCATCGCACCAGCGCTGGAGCCGGGCTTCGTCGTTTCTTTTTTGGGGTGACGTGAGAGTGTTGGCGCGCTCGCGCACCACCGCCATCATGGCAAAGGCCAGCATCACCAGCGAGACATGCCGGTGCCAGCCATGCCACGAGCGGGTTTCGTTGTGCGTCAGCCCCAGCTCCGTTTTGGCGGTCTCGAACGCATCTTCGATCGCCCAGCGCTGGCCCTCGACCCGCACCAACTCTTCGATCGACGTGCCGGCCGGGCACCAGGTCGAGAAGAACGCCAGATCCCCATCAGCGATGCTGCGTCGGATCAGCAGGCCGCGCGTCCACAGGCCGGTGAGGTCTTCGTTGTACTCATCCGCCTCGAGATCCGCCAACTCTAGATAAGCCCATTCGTACAGGCGCGCTCCCTTGGTGCCGTCTCCCGCCGACAGGCGTCGCCAAGTCCCGGGAGCAAGAGCCTTTGCGATCTGCTCGGCCATGCCGGCCACCTCAGGTTTGTCGCCCCAGGAGTTGAACTGATCGGTCGCATGAGCGCCGAGCACATAGCCCTTGCCGGCCCGGCGCAACAGCATCTCGATGGAGCCCACGCCGTAGATGGAGTCCGTCGCCGCCCAGTCGAACGGCACGTCAGCCGCGATCGCGCGCTCGATCATCTCGGCGGCGATCTCGGGTTTGGTGACAAAGCGAATGGCATCCGGCACCTGAGCCGCCGTGCGGCGCTCGGGCGTGTTGGTCCAGTCCTTGGGCAGATAGAGCTGGCGATCGATGAAGGCGCAGCCCTTCTCCGACACGTAGGTGGCAAACACGCCGATCTGGCAACTGGTGATCTTGCCCGCCGATCCGGTGTATTGTCGGCCTACCCCGCACGAGCGCTGGCCTTGCTTGAGAAAGCCGGTCTCGTCGATCACCAGCACCGCCCCGGGTGAGGCGAGCGTCTCGAGCGCATAGTCGCGCACCATATCCCGCAGCGCATCGGCGTCCCAGTGGCTGCGGCCGAGCACCGCCTGCTGGCGCCAAGGGCCCGAATCGCCGGCGGCTTCCGCGCGCATCCAGCCGGTCTTGCGCCGCTCCGGCCCCAGCAGCCCGTCGAGGAAGGCGGCGGCCGAGGCGGCGATGCTGGGATGGGCAAACAGCGATTTGAGGTGAGCTTTGACCTGACGCAACTCCACGCACCAGAGTTCGAGCATCTGCTCGACGGCCACACCGGTCATGGCAGCCTCCTGTGTCAGATCAGGAGGTAATTAGCGCAAAACCGACGGGTGCAACTGTAGTGCTAGGCTGAATCGACATTCATCGCATCCAGAGGATGGCACAGGCGAGGTGGATGAAGCCAAGGAAGTGGTCGGCGCGCCGGTCGTATCGGGTGGCGATCCGCCGGAAGTGCTTGAGCTTATTGAAGCAACGTTCGATGCGATTGCGGGCCTTGTAAGCTTCGAAGTCGTAGGGGATCGGCTGCTTGCGGGTCGGATTGCAGGGGATGACGGCCTCGGCCCCGATCCCAGCGACGATGCGGCGGAGCGCGTTGCTGTCATAGGCCTTGTCGGCGAGGACGCGTCTCGCCGACAAGCCGTTGAGCAAGACCGGCGCCTGGGTGACATCGCCCCGCTGGCCCGGGGTCAGGATGACCCGCAACGGGCGCCCCTGGCCCTCCACGACCATGTGGATCTTGGTGGTCAATCCACCTCGGGAGCGCCCCAGAGCCTGGTTCGGATCCCCCCTTTTCCGGTCGCGGCCTGCTGGTGGGCGCGGACCAGGGTGCTGTCGAGCATCACGTAGTCATTGTCCGGGTCATGGATCAGATCGGCGAACACGCGTTCCCAGACCCCGGCTTTGGCCCAGCGCCGGAAACGCTGATGCGCGGTCTTCCACTTGCCATAGCGCTCGGGAAGGTCGTGCCAGTGCGCGCCAGAGCGCAGGATCCACAACACGCCATTGACGAACACCCGATTATCCCGGCCACTCCGCCCGGGATCGCCGGACTTGCCGGGCAACAGCCCCTCAATGCGCCGCCATTGCTCGCCGGTCAGTTCATATCGCTTGGCCATGCAGGTTCCCCAGATCGAAGCTGGAGACCTATGAATCACGCACCGCCGCGAATTTGAACCCTGAATGTCGATTGGTCCTAGAGCCGTCCGGCCAGCGCATCCTCGAAGAGCTTGCGGGCGCTCTCCTTGGTGATCGGCACCGGATTGCCGCCGGCGGTGGGATCGTTGGGCGCCATCTCGGACATCTCGTCGAAACGGGCCGCGTCGACCTTCAGGCCCTCCAGCGTGTGCGGCACGCCGAGATCCTTGCGCAGTTGCAGCACCCAATCGAGGAAGGCCTGGAACGACGGCTCGAGACCGATATAAGCTGCAAGACGCTCGATTCTGCTCTCGATGGCCTTGCGGTTATAGACCAGCACGTAGGGCATGAAGACCGCATTCGTCAGGCCGTGATGCGTATCGTAAAGCGCTCCGGTCGGATGCGAGAGGGCATGGATCGCGCCTAAGCCTTTCTGAAACGCCGTGGCACCCATGGCGGCGGCCGACATCAACTGCGCACGGGCTTCGATGTCCTTGCCGTTTTGATAGGCACGCGGCAGATATTCCTTTACGAGGCGGATGCCTTCCACGGCGATGCCGTCCGCCATTGGGTGATAGCCCGGTGCGCAATAGGCCTCGATGCAATGCGCGAGCGCATCAAGACCGGTACCGGCCGTGATATGTGGCGGCATGCCGATTGTGAGCTCTGGATCGCAGATCACGATCTTCGGCATCATCAGCGGATGGAAGATCACCTTCTTGGTGTGCGTGGCTTCCTGCGTGATCACGCCGGCGCGGCCAACTTCCGAGCCTGTGCCCGCGGTCGTCGGCACGGCGATAATCGGAAGAATGCCTTTCGGGTCGGCGCGGGTCCACCAATCGCCGATATCCTCGAAATCCCACATCGGCCGCGTCTGGCCCGCCATGAAGGCGATAACCTTGCCGGCATCGAGCGCCGAGCCGCCACCGAAGGCGACGACACCGTCATGCTTGCCGGACCTCAGGACCTCAAGCCCCTTGTAAACATTGGTCTCGACCGGGTTCGGCTTGATGTCCGAAAAGATCGCCGCCCTGAGGCCAGCACCATTCAGTTGTTCGAGCGCCGCCTTTGTCATTGGTTGTGTGGCGAGGAAAGGATCCGTCACGATCAACGGCGACGAAATGCCGACAGCCTTGCAGGCCTCGGCGAGTTCCGAGATGCGGCCCGCGCCGAAGCGGACGGCGGTGGGGTAGTTCCAGTTGGAGCGGGGAGATGTAGTCATGATACTCGCAATCAGATCTGACGGAGGTGGTAGGATTTCGGACGGGTGAGCGACTCGTAAGCCAAGCGCGACAAGCTTGCGCCGCGGCCCGTATCCTTGACGCCGGTCCAGGCAAGCGCGGGATCGAGATAATCGCAGCGGTTCATGAACACGGTGCCGGTCTCGAGCTTCTCGCCGATGGCTTCCGCCGCATCGACATCGGAGGTCCAGATCGCGGCGGAGAGACCGTAGGGCGAATCGTTCATGAGGCGGATCGCCTCCTCGTCGCCCTTCACCTTCATGATGCCGACGGTCGGTCCGAAGCTCTCGTCGCGCATGACGCTCATGGAATGATCCACGTTGGTGAGCACTTGCGGAGCGAGATAGGCGGTGCTGCCCACATCCGCGGCGAATTTCTTGGCAGCGATATGCGCCTTCGCACCCTTCGACACCGCTTCTGCATTCTGCTGGCGCACGAGATCGGCGAAGCGCCTATGCGCCATCGGTCCCAATGTCGTCGCATCGTCGAGCGGATTACCGAGCACGTAGGAGTTCACGAGGTTGACCGCGCCCTCCACGAAGCGGTCGTAATGCTTCTCATGCACATAGACGCGCTCGATGCCGCAGCAGCACTGGCCCGAATTGAAGAACGCGCCGTCAACGAGGTTCTCGATGGCGTGATCGAGATTGACATCCTCGCGCACATAGGCCGGATCCTTGCCGCCGAGTTCGAGTCCGAGCGAGGTGAAGCTTCCTGCCGCCGCACGCTCAATGGAACGCCCGCCGGAGACGGAACCAGTGAAGTTGCAATGATCGACGAGACCAGAGCCCAGGATACGGCTCGTCTGGTCGTGCGAGAGATGCAGGTTTTGAAACAGGCCTTTCGGCAGTCCAGCCCGGTCCATGGCTATCTGGAAGCGCTCGCCGGCGAGCACCGTCTGCGAGGCGTGTTTCAGCAGCACGGCATTGCCAGCCATGAGCGCCGGCACGATGGTGTTGATGGCGGTGAGATACGGATAGTTCCAGGGCGCGATGACGAGCACGAGGCCAACCGGCTCGCGCTTGATCATGCGGCGGAAGCCCGGCTTCTCGTCGTCGGCCGGGATCGGCCGTAGGCTCTTCTCCGCAATCGAGATCATGTAGCGCGCACGCTCCTCGACCCCGCGGAACTCGCCGCCATAGCGCACCGGACGACCCATCTGCTGGGCGATCTCCGGCACCACCTCCTGATTCATGGCCAGCAGCGCATCAAGGAAGGTGGAGACCTTTTGCGCGCGCTCGGCAATGGACGTGTTGCGCCATGTAACTTGAGCCTCGCGCGCAGCCTTGATCGCCGCATCGATGGCGGCCTCGGACATAATGGGACGGCGGACGAGCTCGCGTCCATCGATGGGGGAAATGCAGACGATATCGGTATCAGCCATGATAATGCTCGAAAGACTATGATCCTCAACAGATCATAGTCCTCTCCTCTCGTGTGTCATGAAGTCTCTTAAATGATCTCGAAGTAACGTGCGAGCTGCCAGTCGGTGATGGCCTTGCGGGCCTCGCGTTCCTCCCATTCGCGTGTTGCAGCGTAATGCTCGACGAAGGTGTCGCCGAAGAGCTGCCGGGCGGCCTGCGAGCCCTTCAGCCGCTCCGCAGCCTCGCCGAGCGAGCGCGGCAGCGCCCGCTCCTTCGGGTGCTCCACCGCATAGGCGTTTCCTTGAATCGGCTCGCCCGGATCGATCCGGTTCTCGATGCCCCACAGGCCCGAGCCAATGGCAGCGGCGAGCGCGATATATGGATTGATGTCGGCGGCGGCGACTCGATACTCCACACGCTGCGACTTCTCGGAACCCGGAATGACGCGAAGCGCCGTGGTGCGATTCTCCACGCCCCAGGCGGAATCGGTCGGCGCCCAGAAGCCGGGAATGAGCCGGGTGTAGCTGTTCACCGTGCAGGCGACCATGGCGAGGAGTTCCGGCATCAGCTTCTGCTGCCCGCCGACGAACCAGCGCATGGTCTCCGACATGTTGTGCTTGGCATTCGCATCGTAGAACGCGCCCTTGCCGGTGCTCAGATCCTTGAGCGAGGCGTGCAGGTGACCGGACTGGCCGGGCCAATCGCGCGACCACTTGGCCATGAAGGTCGCCATCCAGCCGCGGCGCTGCGCGAGGATCTTGGTGTAGGTCTTGAACAGCGCCGCCTTGTCGGCCGCGTTCAACGCATCGTCGACGCGGATCGCAGCCTCCAGCACGCCTGGGCCGGTCTCGGTGTGCAGGCCTTCGATCTCGAAATCCATCTTGTTCGCGAGGTCGAGAAGCTCATGGTAGAAATCCGCGTGAACGCCCGAGCGCAACACCGAATAGCCGAAGAAACCCGGCGTGATATTCTTGAGATCGCGATAATTCTTCTCGCGCACGGAATGTGGGGTCTCTTCGAACAGGAAGAATTCGAACTCGGCAGCGGCCGAGACCGCAAAGCCCATATCCTCCGCTTTCTTCAAGACACGCCGCAGAACGCCACGTGGGCAGGCCGCCTCCGCGTAGCCATCGAACTCGGCGAGGAAGAACGGCAGATCGTTCTCGAACGGAATGAGCCGCATGGTCTCCGGCAACACCCGCACGGATGCATCCGGATAAGCCGTATGCCAGCCGGTGAGCTTCGTGTTGTCATAGAGCTGATCGTTGGAGTCCCAACCCAGCACCACGTCGCAGAAGCCGAAGCCCTTCTCGAGAGCGGATTCGAACTTGTCGCGGGCCATGTATTTGCCGCGCATGATGCCATCGGCATCGGTCACGCCGACCTTCACGAAAGGAAGATCGCGGCTGCGCACATATTCCGCGGCCTCAGTGGCGTTCTTGATTTTGGGAGCGTCCATTAAGAAAAACCTTGACCGAAGAGGGAAATGAGAGCGCGCGGTTGCGCGCGCTCCCGGTTCGCATCAATGCGACTTGTACTCGCTCTCGCCCTTGGTGAGGGCGAACTCCTCCTCCGGCGAAAGGATAAGCTTATGGCGTCCGATCAGCAGGAAGTAGGCCATCATCACAGCATAGTAGATGGCGACGCCGATGACGGCAGTCTGGAAGACCGAGTCCGTCAGCTGGAAGTAGAGCGTTACCGCCGCAATCACCATGCAGATCACCGCACCTGCGATGCCGAAGGGGCTGGTGTAAGGCCGGTGCAGGTTCGGGAACTTCTTCTTGAGCACGATATAGGACATGCCCTGCATGAAGTAGGCGAGCATCGCACCCGCGACCGCCATGTTGAGCAGTGTGCCGCCGATGACGGTGGCACCGGCTTCAGCACCGCGCGCAAACCAGATGATCAGCATCACCAGGAGGCCGAGCACAGCGCCTGCGACCAGTGCCACATGCGGCGTCTTGCGTTCGCCATGCGTTACCGACAGGAAGCTTGGGAAGTAGCCTGCCCGCGAGAGCGAGTAGATCTGCCGCCCGAAGGCGAAGATGATGGTGTGGAACGAGGCGATCAGTCCGATCACCGCGACCGCCGCCAGGATCTTCGCGATATCCGTGCCGAACAGGGTGCGGAACCCGTCGAGCAGCGGCTCGCCGGACTTGCCGAGGCCCGCGGCGCCCGGCGCGATGCCCGTGTTCAGGAGGAGCACGAGGAACGCGGACGCGATCAGGGTCAGAATGCCAGCGATGATGCCCTTGGGCATATCCTTCTGCGGATCGTGCGATTCCTCGGCCGCGAGCGGCAGCTGCTCGATGGCGAGGAACAGCCAGACCGCAAAGGGCAGCGAGGCGAGAATGCTGCCGATCCCTAAAGGCAGGAAGGGTCCGCCGCCATTCGGCAGTTCCGCACCGTCCGGACCGATGTTCAGCGCCCAGCGGCCGAAGTCGAACTGGCCGGACAGAAGCACCGATACGTAGAAGAAGGCCAGCACGGCGAGAGCCGCCAGTGTCACTCCTACCGTGACCTTGAACGAGAGCTCGACGCCGATGACGTTGAGCCCGACGAACAATGCGTAGCACAGCACCCAATAGACGGGCTGGAAAGCCGGCGCCGTCTCGAAGATCGCGGACAGGTACGAGCCGATGAAGAACACGATCACGGCCGGAGTCAGAACGAACTCGATGTTCTCCGCGATACCCGTGATGTACCCCGCCCACGGCCCCATGGAGGTGCGCGCGAAGGAATAGGCGCCGCCCGTATGCGGCAGCGCAGGCGACATCTCGGCGAGCGAGAAGGTGAGACCGAGATACATGATCGCGATGATGATGGTGGCGAAGAACATCGCGCCGAAGCCGTTGGTGAGGCCGAGGTTCCAACCGGAATAATGGCCCGAGATCACCGCGCCGACGCCGAGCGCCCAGAGCGACCAGACGCGGGCATGGCGCTTGAGACGCCGCGCCTCGAAATAGCTTTCATCCACCGTGGTATAGGTGATGCCGGCAGCGCCCTGCACTCCGGCCGGTGGGGCATGGACCCCTGTGCTTCCTTGTCCGACTGACATCGAGTTGATCCTCCAAGAAGTTCTGCGTTTCGGATCACGGCACATCATGCGCCATGCCCGTCATCAGAGCGTCCGTGCCCCCTCCCTCAAAAGCGGCGCCAGACGGTTGGCCCACAACGCCTGTCCGTCTTCCGTGCGGATCAGGTCGTTGCGGATTTCGATCATCAGCGGGGGAAGGCCACGCCTCTCGGCGTGGCGCTCCAGGGTGTGGAACACCCGGTCCGCCGGTGAATAGGGTTCGTTCATACCGACGACGAGCGTCGGATCCTGCTTCAGTCCGGCCTCGACGCTGCGCGCATAGCGCTCGTCGCGGTCGAAGATCAGGCCGATCTGCCAGGGACGTGGCACATCGCGATAGACCGGCGTGAAGGAATGGATGGAGACGATGGCGGTCAGCTGTCCTGCGGCTTGGCGCACATTCGCAAACTCATCGACCGCATTGTGAAAGGCATCGTACACATCACGCACGCGTGTTGCCCGCTCCGCGTCGTCGAGATCGAGATTGCCGGGAATCGTAGTGCGTTCACTCAGCGTCCAGATCGAATCCGGCGCTGTGGGCTCGCGGTTGAGATCGAGCACCAGGCGCGACACGCTGGCATGGATCAGCGGTGCGTCGAGCAGGCGCGAGAGCTCTTTCGCGACGCCCAGCGCTCCGGGGTCCCAGGCGATGTGGCTTTCGAGTTCGGCAGGCCCGAGGCCCAAAGTGCCATAGCGGGCCGGGAGGCGGTTCGAGGCATGCTCGCAGATGAGCAGGATCGGCAAGCGCCCTTGCGGATTCTCCACGACGGCAACCGGCTGCTCTGCCGTTGCGGCAGAGGACAGATCGGCCGTCTTCCGACTCGCATGCGCCATGCGGTCCTCCGTTTGCCTGCGGGCAGCAGGCCCTAGCCCTCGATTGAACGCTTGGTACGTTTCTTACGGATTTTTCTTATGTGAAATTTTTGGTACAGCTTTTAAAAACCGTCAAGGTGGGGAAACGAAACATTCCAACATGAAACGAGACAGCGCTATTTCCCCTGTAGACCCGCCGAGCCTCGCCGAGCGCATCCGGCACGAGATGGATTCCTTTACCCCCAGCGAGAAGCGCGCCGCGCATCTGCTTCTGAGCCATTACCCCTTCGCCGGGCTCGATACGGTGGCCGAATTCGCCTCTCGGGCCGGCATCTCCGCCCCTTCGGTCCTGCGATTCGTCACAAGGCTGGGGTTCGGCGGCTTCCCGGATTTCCAGAAGCACCTGCGCGAGGAACTCGAAGCCCAACTCCTCTCACCACTCGCCAAGGCGAGCCCCTCCGACAAGGGCCAGGGTGCGCCGGCGCTCGCCTCCTTCGCAGAGGCGGTGATCGGGAACCTGCGGGCGACGGTGGAGAACATTGCACCGGCCGAATTCGACGCCGTGGTGATCCTGCTGAGCGACCCGCGGCGGCACATCCATTTCACCGGCGGACGCTTCACGGGGGCGCTCGCACGCTATGCGGAGAGCCATTTCCGCATCGTGCGCAGCCACGTGGATTACATCGAGGGGCAGCCCGCCCTCTGGCGCGACCGGATGATCGAGATCGGGAAGAAGGACGTGATCGTCGCCTTCGATATCCGCCGCTATCAGGAGGACGTCACGGCCCTTTGCGAGACGGCGGCCAAGCAAGGCGCGACCGTCGTTCTGCTTACCGATCCCTGGCTCTCGCCCATCGCCCGTGTCGCCCGGCACGTGCTGCCGGCCCACATCGTCGCCCCGTCCAATTGGGATTCTTCGGCCGGCCTTCTGCTGCTGACGGAGGCGCTGGTAGCTACCGTCACCAAACGCCTGTGGGATACGGCCAAGCCGCGCATGGAAGCAGTCGAGCGGCTAAGAGATCCAAAAATCTAACTCCGAGCCCTCAACAAGTGTATCTATATACTGTATTAATGGTATGATATATTATATGAAAGCCTTATCCAAACACACACTCCGGGAGGAGACAGTTATTTTATGGGACCCCGAGTGTATCCTCGGGGCTTTGTCCTTTCTCAAGAAAGCACAACGCCTCCAGTTGATTTCATAGCAGGACCGATATTCGACAATTTTTTTATCGATGATCTCAATTCTGTTGATTCTGCATCCAACGGCGAATTTGCCGTAGTGATCTTAGGGACGTGCGTCAGCACTGAGACTGATGAAAGATCGCTATCCGCGACTGATCGGAGATCAGGACACAACACATTTGGCGGTCAAAATTCCGCTTCAGAATCCCCCGCTCAGCACATGTTTGACGCGCTTCTCAAAAGCGAGACGCAGTTCTTCGACACCATCGACCGATATTGTGGCAGACACGTCATCGTTTACGGCAGAAAAGATAAGCCGCGCATTATCACCGATGCCACCGGAATGCGTACGGTCTTTTATGCGGCTGATGGGGGAGTTGTTGCATCCCATGCCCGCCTTGTTGAAGAAACCCTTGGTGGAGAGATCAAGAGGATTGAACTTCCGTCTCGTTACGGCTTTCCAGGCAATCATACGCCTTATGTTCGGACACGCCTGCTGACACCCAACACGCTGTACGATTTTGTGCAAGCCAAGGTCATTCGTTTTTGGCCAAGAGGACCGATTAAGAAATTGACGCCACAGCAGGCAACTGACGCCGTTCTTAAACGCACAACAACCGCGCTCGAGAAAGTTGCATCGGGCAAACGCGTCTCCCTGAGCATCACGGCGGGCATGGACTCTCGGACAGTGCTTGCTCTTGCCCTCCATTCAGGAATTCGGTTCGACGGATATACATACGATCGCGGAAAAAAGACTGCGATTGATTGCGAAGTCGCTCGTGAGTTGGCTCGTGTCGCTGGAATTACGTATACCATCGTTCATCAGCCAACCTCCACTCCTGAGGAGCTAAAGGAGGTTCTCAACAGAACGACATACTCTAATCATCATCGTTCAGTGGTTGCGCCGATGCAAAGGCACTTTGCGGATAGAGATGTCCTGATCATCACGGCCAATCTTTTGGAGATTGGGCGATTTTTCTACAAAGGTCAGGCCTATTCGGAAAAGATGCCCGAAACTCCTGCATCCATGGCGGAGCTTGCCCTCACCGCGACGAATTGGTCAGCACAAAAAATAGACGGAATGCGTGGTTCGGAGAACAAGAGTTTAATACCGGAATATTTTGCTGACTTCATTCACGACACTGACTTCAACGCAGCGCGCGGCATTCTTGATTCTCGGGACCAATTTTATTGGGAGCACAGGATGAGCGCTTGGCATGGAATGATCTTATTGGAACGCGATTTCTATGCCGATTGTTTCATCCCCTTTAACAGTCGCTCCATCTTTGAAGCACTTCTCGGAGTTCCTGAAGCGGACCGTAGAAAGTCGACTGTTTTTAAAATGCTCATTGAGCAATGCGCACCTCAGCTCCTATCGAGCATTCCTATCAACCCCACCCAATGGCCTCTCAGGCAGCATTCGCCCAAGCGCTTTGCTCAATCTTTGCCTTGGCTGAGAATGCAGGCCGCCAAGATGGAGGGAATGCTAAGCGTGAGCAGATTAGGCTCTATCCCACGGCTCCCTCGCCGGGCATTGAAGGTGCTTAGGAAATTCGGGGGATTCTAAGCGCTATTCTGCAGCCTCCGGCCGGCTCCTCTGCAGCCAGCCGATGAAGAACGGCAGGACCAGTCCGATGCCGAGGAAGCGGACGAGGTGGTGGATGCCGACATAAAGTGGGTCGAGCCCGAGGACCAGCGCCAGCACGGTCATGGCCTCGAGCCCGCCGGGAGCGAAGGCCACGAGCCCGTTGGCGAAGCTGACCCCGGCAAGCCATGCGGCGGCTCCCGCGAAGAGCGCCGCCACCACCATGCCGATCGAAAAGGATCCGAGCGCGGCGACTAGCGCGCTTTTGAGCGTCGAGCGCTGGATGTGGCGGAAGCGCTCGGCGATGAAGAGTCCGATCAGCACAAGACCGCCCGTGGCGATGACCGGCGGGATAACGCCCGTCACAAATTCCGTGCCATGGCTGACGGAGCTGACGACGGTAGCACCGAGCAGGATCGGTGCGGCCACCTTCAGCCGGGTGAACACCAACCCCAGAGCGAGCCCGCCGAGAAGAATGAACGCCATGCCTTGCGGGCTCTGGACGGGAAGCCCCTCGCCGATCAGAACGCCCGCATTGCCCCCGCCCCCGGTCATGACAACGAGGCTCGGCAGGAGCGCGATCAGCACGAAGAGCCGGAAATTTTGCACGATGGCGATGGAGGCCACCTCCGCCTTCCGGTCGGCGGCGACGGCGAGAACGGTGGAGAGCGCCCCCGGCACGGAGGCCAGCACTGCATCGGCCTTGCCCCAGCCCGACATCCGCACGAGCCAGGCGCTCGACGCCGCCGAGATGGCGACGACGCCGATGACCAGGAGAATCAGGCTGCCCGGATAGCGTCCCATGGCGGCGATGGCTGCAGGTGTCACCGCCGCGCCCATGGCGGCACCCGAGATCAGCATGGCGGCATCGGCAAGCGCCTTCGGCATATGCACGGCCCGGCCGGTCAAACCCCACAGCGTCGCCGCTATGGCCGCGCCCGACAGCCACGCGGCCGGAACGCCGAGCCAGTGGAAAATGAGCCCGCCGAGAGCGGCAACGAGAATCTGGGTGAGATGGGCGAAGACGAGACGGATCACGGCTCTGCTCATGGACGCCCTTTGCCCTGACGTCAAATGCCGATCATGCGCAGATGCCATGCGGCCAAGGTCTGACCATATCCAAGGCTCCGGGCTGAAGCGTTGCAGAGATCTCGAAACCCTGCTGAGATTGCACGATCAATCAAGATAGGGAGGAAACGGTGCTGCACGGAATCGACCCGGCGCTCAATGCCGATCTGCTGTATGTGCTCCGGGCCATGGGCCACGGCGACGATCTCGTGATCTGCGACGCCAATTTTCCCGCCGATTCCATCGCGCGTCAGACGACCTTCGGCCGGCTGATCCGCATGGACAACATCACCTCGCCACTGGCCGTGCGCGCGATCCTCTCGGTCATGCCGCTCGACAGTTTCGTCGACTCTCCCGCTGAGCGCATGGAGGTCGTCGGCAATCCGGACGAACTCCCGGCCATTCAGCAGGAGGCTCAAGGAGAGATCGATGCGGTCGCCCGGCGCGACGCCGGGCGCGACAGCTGGCCGATGGGATCGGTCGAGCGGTTTGCGTTCTATGAGCGGGCGAAGAAGGCCTATGCCATCGTCGCCACCGGCGAGCGTCGCTTCTACGGCTGCTTCATCCTGAAGAAGGGCGTGATCCCGCCTCCTTAGAGAACTTCGCTCAGGCCACGAGCCTCGGCAGGGCCTCGCTGATGCGGCGCACCGCCTCTTCCACGTCCTCGGGCTTGCGCAGGTAGCACAGGCGCAGGTAGCCCTCGCCGGCATCGCCGAAGGCGGAGCCTGGTGCGAGGCCGACATTGGCCTCGTCGATGAGACGGAACGCGATGTCCTTAGAGTTCGTCGCGCCCTTGATCTTCAGGAAGGCATAGAAGGCGCCGCTTGGCGGCGGCAGTTCCACGAGACCGGTTTCCGCCAGCCGCCCGACGACCTCCCGACCATGGCGAGCCTTGGCGATCTGATCGGCCAGGAAATCCTCGCCCTGCTCGATGGCGGCGATACCTGCACGCTGCACGAAGACCGGCGTTCCAGAGGTCTGGTACTGCACGAGGTTCTCGATGACCTGCCCCAGCGCGGGCGGAGCCTCCAGCCAGCCGAGGCGCCAGCCGGTCATGGCCCAGTTCTTGGAGAAGGTCTGGACGAAGACGATCTTGTCCTCGGGCTCCATCACATCGCGGAAGGACGGGGTGCGGCCATCGATCGTGAGCGCCGGGTCGTGGACGAAGCGGCCGTAGATCTCGTCGGCGACGATCCAGAGACCATGCCGGCGGGCAAGATCGAGCGCCGTGCGCAAATCCGCATGGCTCGCGACCCATCCGGTGGGGTTCGAGGGCGAGTTGATGACGAGCACCCGGGTGCGCGGCGTGATCGCCTTCTCGAGCCGCTCGAAATCGAGATGCCAGCCCTTGGCGTCGATGTTCATCGGCACGGCGACGGGACGCGCGCCGGCAATGGTGATCGCGCCGGCGAAGTTCGGCCAGGCGGGCGTCGGAACCAGGACCTCATCGCCGTTGCCGGCCAGCATGCGGAAGGCGATCTGCATTGCCGGCATGCCGCCGGAGGTGACGAAGAAGCGCTCCGGATCGAAGGCCCTGCCGTAGACCCACTCGTGATAGGCGGCGATGGCCTGCCGCAGTTCCGGGATGCCGCGCTGATAGGTGTAAAAGGTCTCGCCCTTCGCGAGCGACTGAGCGGCCGCCTCGCAGATGAAGGATGGCGTCGGCAGATCGCCCTCGCCCACCCAGAGCGGAATGATGCCGGGCTTCAGCCGGCCGTAGCTGAACACGTCGACGATGCCGCTCGTCGGCGCCTGCTCCGCCTCGGGGCGCAGGTTGAGGACGGACGGGATCGAGACGGACACGTTCATGGGAGATTTCCTCGAAGACAGGCGAACAGGGATGGCCCGTTCGCCCGCTCAAGGCAAGTATGGAATGCGTCTCATGACAAAAGACGAAGGGTCCGATCGAAAACCGTGATCGATGTCAGGTCGTGCGGCCTGTCTTCAGAAGGTCGCGGATTTCCGTCAGCAGCTTCACATCGGCGGGGATCTCCGCAGGCTTGTCGGCCGTGCCGGTCTTGGCATCCTCCGTGCGGCGCAGGCGATTCATGCCCTTGACCAGCAGGAAGAGGATCCAGGCGATGATGATGAAGTTGATGGTGACAGTGATGAAGTTGCCCCAGCCGAGCACGGCGCCCTGCTTCTTGGCCTCATCGAGCGACCCGGCCGTGACGTTGCCCGACAGAGCCGTGAAGTAGTTCGAGAAGTCGAGGCCACCTGTCACGGCCCCGATGATTGGCATGAAGATGTCGCCGACGAGGGAATCGACGATCCTGCCGAAGGCGACACCGATGATGATGCCTATGGCGAGATCGACCACGTTCCCACGCAAAGCGAACTGCTTGAATTCATTCCACATGACCGGACCTCTTTAGCTTAACCCCAAGGTTAAGCTGTCCGATCTGGGAATTTCGTCAAGTCTCGCGGGCCGCCAGCAGATCCTGCAGATCGAGACGCTGCGTGACCATCGCGAGTTCGCCATTGGCCGTTCGCGGCCACTGCTCCTCGGGGCGGTCGACATAGAGCTCGATGCCGTTGCCGTCCGGATCGCTCAGGTAAAGCGCCTCGCTCACCCCGTGATCGCTCGCGCCCTGCAGCGGAATGCCGGCCTCGGCCAGCCGGTAGAGCGCATCGGCGAGGGCCGCCCGCGTCGGGTAGAGGATCGCTACATGGTAGAGGCCCGTGGTGCCGGGAGGCGGCGGGGACCCGCCCTTGCTCTCCCAGGTGTTCAGGCCGATGTGGTGATGGTAGCCGCCCGCCGAGACGAAGGCGGCCTGGGTGCCGTAGCGCTGGATCAGCTCGAAGCCGAGCACGCCGCAATAGAAGGCGAGCGAACGGTCGATATCGGCCACCTTCAGATGGACATGGCCGATCCTGACGCCGGGATCGATGGGCCGCGCCACCGGCGTTCCGGTGGCATCATGGGGAATGGGCTTGATCATGGAACGGGCCTCAGGCCGAACGCGTGGACAATGCGGGAGCAGTCTTCGCCGATCCGGCCCGCACCGCAAGGGCGCCGTCGCCCAGGAGAGCCTGCGTCACGAGAGCGGCGATCCAGAATGCCAGATATTCCCAACCACCATTCGGATTGTTGAAGAAGAAGCCGGCCGGGCCGTGCACGAAGACGATGGCGCCGAGAAGGACCGGGATCAGGGCGAGCGACACCCAGCGGGTGTAGAAGCCGAGGATGAGGGCAAGGCCACCGGCCGCTTCGACCGCGATGGTCAGATAGGCCAGGGCCGGAGGCAGGCCCAGGCTGCCGAAGAATTGGGCTGCGCCGGCCGGCGTGAACACGAAAACCTTGAGGCCCGCATGGGCGAGGAAGAGCACGCCGAGCGTGATGCGCAGGACCAGGGCGGCGTAGGGGGCGGTACGGGTATCGATCATCAGAGATCTCCTGAAGTGGCCCCTCCCCTATGATCTCAAACTATCGATATGATAATCTCCGATCTGGAATATCACTTCACACTCAGAGAGTGAAATTGTCTCGATGCTCGACCGTATCACCGGCATGCAGGTCTTCGTTCGCGTCGCAATGCTCGGCAGCTTCTCGGCAGCGGCGCGCGCCCTCGATCTGTCCCAGACGATGGTGACGAAACATGTGGCTGCCCTCGAAGACCGGCTCGGGGTCAAGCTACTGCATCGATCCACGCGCAAGCTGGTGTTGACCGAGGGAGGCCGAAGCTATCTGGCTGCCTGCGAGCGCATTCTTGCCGAAATCGAAGAAGCGGAAGCCTCTGCCAGCCTCGACCGGATCGAGCCCCGGGGGACGCTGCGGCTCAACGTTCCCCTCACCTTCGGCTTCCGACAGGTCGTCCCCGCTCTCACCGAGTTCAGTCGTCTTTATCCCGCCGTCTCGTTCGATCTGGGGCTGGCCGACCGCTATGTCGATCTCATCGAGGAAGGATGGGATCTGGCGATCCGGATCGGGCGGCTGAAGGACTCGAGCCTCGTTGCCCGGCGGCTCGCTACCTGCCGGACCATCGTCTGCGGCTCTCCCGCCTATCTCAAGACGCACGGAACCCCGCAGAATCTGGGCGAGCTCTCCCGGCACAACTGCCTCGGCTATACCCTGCCCAGTGCCATCGGGGCGAACCGCTGGACCTTTGGCATGGATGCCGAAACCATCGTGCCAGTGCAGGGCAACCTGCGTGCCAATAACGGCGATGCACTCTTGGCCGCGGCCGTCGCCGGACAGGGGCTGATCTATCAGCCGACCTTTATCGTCGGCGACAGCCTGCGCGACGGTAGCCTCGTTCCGGTCTTGACCGATTATCCGACCTACGAACCCGCCATCCATGCCGTCCTGCCCTCGGGCCGGCAGGCTCCGGCCAAGGTGCGCGCCTTCGTGGCGTTCCTGGCCGAGCGCTTCGGGCCGGAACCGGAATGGGACAAGGGCCTGTGATGGCTTTCACGCCCTTAACCCGCTAAAGCTATTCCACGTTTGCTTGTGAGGGTTAAAGCCTATGGTCGCCACCTGGGCCGTCGTGCTGTCGGCGCTGGTTTATCTCTGCTTCCTGTTCACGGTGGCCCATTGGGGCGACAATGGGGGGCGGCGCTTCATTCAGGGTCCTGCCCGCTCCACCATCGCGGCCCTCGCGCTTGCAGTCTATTGCACGTCCTGGACCTTCTTCGGATCAGTGGGGCTTGCCAGCCATTCCGGCTTCGACTTCCTGGCCATCTATATCGGGCCGATCATCGTCATCGGCTTAGGGTATCCCCTCGTCGCCCGGATCGTCAGGATCGCAAAGACGCAGAATATTTCCTCCATCGCCGACTTTGTCGCGGCCCGCTACGGCAAGAGTGAGCGGGTCGCCGCCCTCGTCAGCGTGATCGCCGTCGTCGGCTCCATTCCCTATATCGCCCTGCAATTGAAGGCCGTCTCGTCTTCGCTCGACGTGTTCATGAGCGCCGCCAACGAGACATTCCTGTCCAAGCCGCCGTTCATCGGCGATCTCGCTCTCGTCGTCGCCCTCGTGCTGGCAGGTTTTGCCGTCGCCTTCGGCACCCGTCACACGGATGCGACCGAGCACCAGAACGGGCTCCTGCTGGCGATCTCCCTCGAGTCGGTGGTGAAGCTGATCGCCTTCCTGGTCGTCGGCGGGTACATCACCTTCGTGATGTTCGACGGCTACGATGCCATCGTGCAGCGCCTCCACGCGCAAGGGACCAGCGCGGACCTGATGGGCCGGACTTCGGGCTTCGGCAGCTACATCACCCTTATTCTGCTTTCGACCTGCGCGGCTCTTCTCCTGCCGCGTCAGTTCCATGTGACCGTGGTCGAGAACCACGACATCGCGGATCTCAAACGCACTGCATGGCTGTTTCCGCTCTATCTGGTTCTCATCAATCTCTTCGTGATCCCGATTGCGCTGGCGGGCCTTGCCTCGTTTCCCGAAGGCACCATCGACCGGGACATGACCCTGCTCGCGCTGCCGCTCACGGACAAGGCGGGCACCGTCGCCGTCCTCGCCTTCCTCGGGGGCTTCTCGGCTGCCACGGCCATGGTGATCGTCGATTCCGTCGCCGTGGCGGTGATGATCTCGAACCATCTCGTCATGCCCATCGTGCTGCGGCGGCGCGCCTTTGCCGGCGTCGATCCCGGCAACTTCGTCATCGGCGTTCGGCGTGTCTCCATCGTCCTCGTGATCCTCCTCGGCTACGCCTATTACCGCTCCTCCGGGGAAGCGGCGCTTGCCGCCATCGGCCTCTTGTCCTTCGCCGCGATCGCGCAGGTCGCGCCCGCCTTCCTCGGCGGGCTCATCTGGTCGCGCGGCACGGCGCTCGGCGCCAGCGTCGGGCTCGTCGTTGGCTTCCTCACCTGGGCCTACACGCTTCTTCTCCCGAGCCTCGTGTGGGATGGCGTGTTCTGGTCCGACATGGTCGTCACCGGCCCCTTCGGCATCACGGTTCTCAAGCCCACATCCCTGTTCGGTGTCGACCTGCCTCAACTCACGCACGGCGTCGTCTGGAGCCTGACGCTCAACATCCTCTGCTATATCGGCTTCTCCCTGTGGCGGCCGGTGACGGCGATGGAGCAGATCCAGGCCAATGTTTTCCTGGGTGAGGCCGCAGCCTCCGCGACACCGAGCTTCCGCCTGTTCCGCGCCAGCGTCACCGTCGGCGAGCTGCGCGCCACCGTCGCCCGCTATCTCGGCGAGGAGAGAACGACCCGCTCCTTCGAAGGCTTCACCCATAGCCGCGGGCAGCATCTGGATCCGCGCGCCGAAGCGGATATCCATCTACTGCGCTATGCGGAGCACCTGTTGGCTTCCGCGATCGGCACGGCCTCGTCGCGTCTCGCGCTCTCATTGTTGCTGCGCCGTCGCACCCTGTCCACGGAAGCGGCGCTCAAACTGCTCGACGATGCCTCCGCGGCGATCCAGCACAGTCGCGATCTGCTCCAGCATGCGCTGAACTACGCCAAGCAGGGCATTACCGTGCTCGACAGCGATCTGCGCGTGCTCGCCTGGAACCAGGCCTTCATCGATCTCTACGACATGCCGCCCAATTTCGTTCACGTGGGCATCGGCATGGAGCGCATCGTTCACTACAATGCCTCGCGCGGATCATACGGTCCCGGCAAGATCGATGAGCTTGTCGAAGCTCGTCTCCACTCCTTCCGTCATGATGTGGAGCCCGTGCGCCTCAAGCTCTTTCCCTCCGGCAAGGTCATCGAGATCCGCTCGAACCTGCTGCCGGATGGCGGCCACGTGACCACCTACACCGACGTGACCGAAACTGTGGCGGCGGAAGAGGCGAGCCGGCGCGCGAACGAGACGCTGGAACAGCGCGTGCGCGAGAGAACCGAGGAACTGACGCGCCTCAACGAAGCGTTGAGAAACGCAAAGGGAGAGGCCGACGAGGCGAACATCTCCAAGACGCGCTTCCTCGCCGCCGCCTCGCACGACATTCTGCAGCCGCTCAATGCGGCACGGCTCTATGCGGTCTCCCTGGTGGAGCGGGATCGCGAGGCAGGCGATGCAACGCTGGCCGAAAACATCGATGCGTCGCTCGATGCGGTCGAGGAAATTCTGACCGCGATTCTCGATATCTCCCGCCTCGACACAGGCGCCATGAAGCCGCAATGGTCGAGTTTCCGCATCGATGATCTGTTCCGCCAGCTGCAGCGCGAGTTCGAACCTGTCGCCCGCAACAAGGGCTTGAAGCTTGCCTTCGTTACGTCGTCGCTGACGGTGCGCTCCGACCGGCGCCTGATGCGCCGCCTGCTGCAGAACCTGATCTCCAACGCGATCAAGTACACGCCGTCGGGACGCGTGCTCGTCGGCGCGCGACGGCGCGATGGCCATCTGGTGCTGGAGGTGTGGGACACGGGTCTCGGCATCCCGCCCTCGAAGCAGCGTATCGTGTTCCGCGAATTCCAGCGCCTCGATCAGGGCATGAAGGTCGCACGCGGCCTCGGGCTCGGCCTTTCCATCGTCGAGCGCCTCGGGCGCGTGCTCAAACACCCGATCACGCTGAATTCGGAAGTGGGGCGTGGTTCCGTGTTCCGGGTCGAGGTGCCGGTGGTGGCGGCTCTTCCCGCAACCGCCGCTGCGCCCGAGCCGCCAAAGGCTCCCGCGACCGTGCTGTCGGGCCTGCGCGTGCTCGTCATCGACAACGAGCCCGCGATCCTGGAAGGCATGCGTCTGCTTCTCTCGGGCTGGGGCTGCGATACCTGGACGGCGTCCGATCTGGAGAGCGCGCATCAGGCGCTGAGAACGCACAAGGCCCTGCCGGAAGTCATCATCGCGGATTATCACCTCGATGACACGGACGGTCTCGAACTCATCAAGGCTCTGCGCTGGAAGACCCAGGTCGACACGCCCGCCGTCCTTGTCACCGCCGACCGCACGCCGGTGGTGCGCGATGCAGCGGCGGCGATGAACATCCATGTGCTCAACAAGCCCCTGAAGCCGGCGGCCTTGCGGGCGCTGCTGACGCAATGGCGGGCGACGAAGGTGGCGGCGGAGTAGGTACAACCGACCCACTGTCATTCCGGGGCCGCGCAGCGGAGCCCGGAATCCATAAACACAACGTTTCAGGAAGGGACGAGCCGCGTCATGCTTCGTTCTGCAGCGTCAGCAGTTATGGATTCCGGGCGCACCTACGGCGCCCCGGAATGACAGTGGGTGTCGTTGGCGTGTCATTCCCGGCGGGAGCGCAGCGGAGGGGAAGGGAATCCACCCGCACGCTCAGCGCCATGGATCCCCTTCCCTCGCCTTCTCGCCGGGGATGACACAGCGTATATCTCAGGCAGACTTCAACGCCTCATCAACTGCTGCCACCGCATGAATCGTCGTGGTGTCGAACAGCGGCACGGCGCTGTCCTCGTCGGAGACCAGGAGCATGATCTCGGTGCAGCCGAGAATGACCGCCTGCGCGCCACGTTCGATCAGGCGCGCGATGATCTCGCGATAGGCCTGGCGCGACTTCGGCTTGATGATCCCCAGCACGAGTTCCTTGTAGATGATCTCGTGCACGATGCGTCGGTCGTTCTCGTCCGGCACGATGACCTCAAGCCCATGATTCTGCTGCAGGCGGCCCTTGTAAAAGTCCTGCTCCATGGTGAAGGCCGTGCCGAGGAGGCCGACACGTTCAAATCCTGCGGCCTTGATCTTTTCTGCCGTCGGATCGGCGATATGAAGCAGCGGAATTGTGACGGATGTCGAGATTGCGTCGGCGACGCGATGCATGGTGTTGGTGCACAGGACGATGAAGTCCGCTCCACCGCGTTCCAGCCGCTGAGCGGCTTCCT
Organism: Microvirga sp. VF16; assembly: GCF_016864375.1. Classification (GTDB taxonomy): domain Bacteria; phylum Pseudomonadota; class Alphaproteobacteria; order Rhizobiales; family Beijerinckiaceae; genus Microvirga. The sequence goes on from NZ_CP069354.1 coordinate 4,566,944, forward strand.
TCATCGCCTCCGCGAGGCTGTCCCAATCGCCCTCATGCTGACGCCGCTTGATCCCTTCGAAATCGACGGAATACATCAGGCATTGCGCCGAATGCACGCCGCCGAGACGACGGTTCATCTCCTGATTGATGATGCGGTAATATTCGGCCGAACTTTCCCAGCTCATGCCGCCGATGAGTCCGATGGTCGCCTGTTCCATGATGGTCTCAAGGGCTCGGCGTATAGGGTGCGCGACCGGAACTCAGGGCATCGTCGAGCAATTCGAGCCTGTCCTGCCCCCAGAACACCTCGCCGTCGAGCACATAGGCCGGTGAGCCGAAGACATCGCCTGCAACGGCGTTTTCGAGGTTGAGGGCATAGATCGCCTCGGTGGTGCTGCCGGTCACCACATCCATGAGCGCTGACGAGTCGAGCCCGGCCTGCTCCGCCAACTCCGTCAGAACGAGCGGATCGCCCAGGTCACGCTCCTCTTCCCATATGGCGGCAAAGGCGCGGCGCAGGAAGGCATCGGGACTCTTGCCGGAAGCGGTGATCGCAATGACGAAACGGTCGGCGAGATTCACATCGAAGGGCCAATGCTTCGGGTTGATATTGAAGGACAGGCCGCGCTTCTCGCGCCAGCGCTGCAATTCAAGAATCCGGTAGCGCTGCCGCGCCGGGTGGCGCTGAGCGAGCGGCAGGCCACCGGTCTCCGAGAAGACGCGACCGAGGAAGACCGGCTTGAAATTGACCTCGACCCCGTGCTTCTGCACGATTTCCATGAAGGGCACATGGCCAATAAAGGCCCAGGGGCTCACGAGAGAGAAATAATAATCGATGGTGCGGGGCATGGGTCCGATTCGGGGTTGTTCAGGCCTAAAACGGCGTCGGCCCCACCTTGGACCATCAGGCGGCGCTCTTCAACGTCTCTTCGGCCATGAGAAAAGCCGCGACCTCAGGGGCAGCAGCCGGTGCCTTTGCCTCGATGCCGATCTCCCCAAGCAGGCGATCCATGGAAACGAAGCGCCGCTCCTTGCGGTCATAGAGCCCGGCCCGGACCAGAGCGATGGCGTTGAGAATGGGGCTGCCGTCCTTGGATTCGGATAGTAGTCGATGCTCCATCACCACATGGCCCTCGGACCAGGTGAGAATGCGAGTCTCAAGCGTGAAGATGCGAAAAGCCTTAAGCTCCCGCCGGAACCGGATCTGCCCCGCGCCCACCACCGGCACCCAGCCGTGCTTGAGGATGGGCCGCCACAGGCCGGAGCGGATCATGATGTCAGTGCGGCCGAGATCCATGAGCGTCCAGTAGCGCCCGTTGTTCATGTGCAGAGACGTATCGAGATCGTGCGGCCAGACGCGGAACTCTAAGCGCGACACGTCCCGCGCCGGATCGAGCCTCGGTCGGAAGAAGGATGCGATGATCAGGTGAAGGACACGCAGCCACAGGTTCATGAGAGGCCCATTCCGCTCTGACGTTGGAACAGGATGAGATCCAGCGACGGCCCCTCAAGCCCGAAGCCTGTCAACAGGCAATGGACCTGTCCGCGATGATGGGTCTGATGGTTGAAGAAATGGGTCAGGGCCGGTGCCAGCGGCTGCTCGATCTCCATCGGGTTCGTGATCGTCCGGTACCGGATGCGTCCAGCCAAATCGGCATCGGACAGGCTGTCGATATAGGCGACGATCCGCTCATCCTCCTTCTCGCGCGCGGCCCGAAGCTCGTCGAGATTCTCGAACAGGATCGCATCGAGCCGGTTCGGCGCCTCGCCTTGTCCAGAGAAGCGCTTCAGCCAGATGCGGTCGGCGACGAGGAGATGGTTGAGGGTGCCGTGAACCGACTTGAAGAACGCCCCGCGATCCGCACGGTAATCCGCATCGGATAATTGCGCGGCCGCATCGTAGATGCGCTCGTTGCACCAGGCATTGTAGCCCGCCATCATGGCAAAGTGCGATTCCATGGAAAGGCTCCTTGAGGTCGTCCCGATTTCCAACGTCGACACCATACCGTCATCCCGGACGGAGCAAAGCGAAGATCCGGGATCGTGGGACAAGAGGGACGCTATTCCCCTCCCCCCTTGTGGGGGAGGGCTAGGGAGGGGGGTGCTGGCGCCATACACGGATAGGCTATCGCTCACACCCCCTCTCCATCTCTCCCCCACAAGGGGGAGAGGGCCTGTCAGCGCTCTTTCCCTCGCGATCCCGGATCGGCTTCGCCGTCCGGGATGACAACGTTGGCTCACGCCGCCTTCTTCGTCCCAGCGGCGCGGCCGTAGAAGGTGTCGCCGCTCGAAGCCATGTCGAGAAGGATCTTCGGCGGCGCGAAGCGGTCGCCGTGCTTGGCCTGCAGGTTCTTGCACAGCTCCACAAAAACCTTCGCGCCCATGAAGTCGATGTAGGAGAGCGCGCCGCCCGTATAGGGCGCGAAACCGAAGCCGAGGATGGAGCCGACATCCGCCTCGCGCGGATCGGTGATCACGCCCTCCTCGAAAGTGCGCGCCGCCTCCAGAGCCTGCGTGACGAGCAGGCGCTGCTTCAACTCCTGCATGTCGACGAACTCGGGCTCCACATGCTTCGTCTGAAGATCCTTCAAGCCCAGCCAGAGATGCTTCTGGCCACCTTCCGGATAATCGTAGAACCCTTTGCGGTTCTTGCGACCGAGGCGCCCTTCCTTCTCCACCAGCGTCGTGAGCAGTTCTTCCTGCTGCGGAATGATGGCGGTCTCACCCAGCTGCGCCTTCGTGGCGCGCAGGATCTTGAGGCCGAGATCGACGCCGACCTCGTCGTTGAGCGACAACGGACCGACCGGCATGCCCGCCTGCCGGCCCGCCTGCTCGATCATCGCCGCCGGCAGGCCCTCGGTGAACATGAGATGACCTTCGAGGATATAGGCGAGCACGCACCGATTGGCGAAGAAGCCGCGTGAATCGTTGACGACGATCGGCGTCTTCTTGATCAGGCGCACATAATCGAGCGCGGCGGCGAGCGCCTTGTCGCCGGTTTCTTTGCCCATGATGACCTCGACCAGCATCATCTTCTCGACCGGCGAGAAGAAATGGATGCCGATGAACTGACCAGCATTCTTCGATTGCTGGGCGAGCCCCGAGATCGGCAGGGTCGATGTGTTGGAGGCAAAGATGCAATCCGGGCGGATCGCCGCCTCCACCTTCTGGATCACTTCGGCCTTCACCTTGGGATCCTCGAACACGGCCTCGATGACGAGATCGCAATCCTTCAGGTCGCCGTAATCGGCAGAAGGCGTGATACGCGCGAGCAGCGCATCGCGGTCCGCCGTCTTGGCGCGTCCCTTCATGATCTGGTCGGACATGAGCTTGTGCGAATGCGCCTTGCCCTTCTCGGCCGATTCCATGTCGCGGTCGATGAGCACGACCTCAAGGCCCGCATTGGCCGTCACGTAGGCGACGCTCGCCCCCATGAAGCCCGCGCCGACGACGCCGACCTTTTTCAGGTTCGTCGGCGGTACGTCCTTCGGACGGCGAGCGCCCTTATTCAAATCCTGCATGGAGATGAAGAGCGTGCGGATCATGGCCGCCGCTTCCTTCGAGCGCAGGATCTTGGCGAACCAGCGCGACTCCACCTTCAAGGCGAGATCCATCGGCAGCTGCAGACCCTGATAGACGGATTCGAGGATCGCGCGGATCGCCGGGTAATTGTCCTGCGTCTCGCGACGGTAGATCGCGTTGGCCGGTGGCCAGATCTGCATGCCCGCGGCGGAATAGACCTTATTGGAAGGCAGCTTGTAGCCCTTCTGGTCCCAGGGCGCGACGGCCGAACCGCCTTGCTTGATCCAGTCCTTCGCCGTCTGCACGATCTGGTCGCGCGGCGCGACCGCATGGGCAAGACCCATGTTGCGCGCCATCAGCGGGCGGATCTGTTCGCCCTTGAACAGCATCTGCAGGGCATCGCCCGTCTGCATCAGGCGCGCCACGCGCTGCGTGCCGCCCGCGCCGGGGAAGAGCCCGACCTTCACCTCCGGCAGGCCGACGCGGGTGGAATCCACGTCCGAGAGCACGCGGAAATGACAGGCGAGCGCGAGTTCAAAAGCGCCGCCGAGGCATACGCCATGGATGGCTGCGGCAAACGGCTTGCCGCTGGTCTCGAGACGGCGATAGAGCAGCGAGAGCTTGCGCGATTCCTCGAAGAAGAACTGCATCGCAGCCTCTTCGCCCTTCTCCTTCGCAAGACGCCCGTATTCGGCGCCGAGCCCCTGGAGCATGGTGAGATCGGCGCCGCCCGAAAAAGCCTCCTTGCCGGAGGTGATGACGCAGCCCTTGATGGCCTCGTCGCCGGCGACCTTTTCGATGATCTGTTCCAACTCGCCCATCACCTCGGGGGTGATCACGTTCATAGAACGGCCGGGCATGTCCCAGGTCGCGAGCGCGATTCCGTCGGCGTCAACCTCGAAGCGGAAATTGGTGAAGTTCGTCATCATGTCCTCCCGGGAGGGTTCCCGTCATCCCGGCCGGAGCGAAGCGAAGAGCCGGGATCGTTATCCGATTTCTGGTCTTACGATCCCGGGTTCCGCTCCGCGGCCCCGGGATGACAGTGAAATTAAACCCGCTCGATGATCGCGGCCGTGCCCATGCCGGCGGCGACGCACAGGGTGATCAGGGCCGTCTGCTTGTTGGTGCGCTCCAGCTCGTCGAGCACGGTGCCGAGGATCATGGCACCTGTCGCGCCGAGCGGATGGCCCATGGCGATGGCACCGCCATTCACGTTGACCTTCGCCGGGTCGAGATCGAGCGCCTGCATGTAGCGCAGCACCACCGACGAGAAGGCCTCGTTGATCTCGAAGAGATCGATGTCATCCTTCGTCATGCCGGCCTTGCGCAAGGCAAGCTCCGACACATCGATGGGGCCGGTGAGCATGAGTGCGAGATCGGAGCCGATGGAGGCAAAGCCCTTGATGCGCGCGCGAGGTGTCAGGCCGGCCTTCGCGCCGCCCTCCTTGTTGCCGACGAGCACGGCGGCGGCACCGTCGACGATGCCGGACGAGTTGCCGGCATGGTGCACATGATTGACGAATTCCACATCAGGGTGCGCGGCGGTGGCCACGGCATCGAAGCCGCCCATCTCGCCCATCTGCACAAAGGCGGCCTTGAGCTGGCCGAGGGACTGCATGTCGGTCTGCGGCCGCATGTGCTCGTCTTTCGCCAGGATCGTGAGGCCATTCACATCCTTCACCGGCACGACGGATTTGGCAAAGCGCCCATCGTCCCATGCTTTTGCTGCGCGCTTCTGCGACTCGACCGCATAGGCGTCGACATCGTCGCGTGAGAAGCCGTATTTCGTCGCGATCAGATCCGCCGAGATGCCCTGCGGCAGGAAATAGGTGGGAATGGCGAGACCGGGATCGACCGGCCAGGCGCCGCCGGAAGCGCCCATGCCGATGCGGCTCATGGATTCGACACCGCCGCCGATGGCGATGTCCTTCATGCCCGACATCACCTGCGCGGCCGCGAGATTCACGGCGTCCAAGCCCGAGGCGCAGAAGCGGTTGATCTGCACGCCGGGAACTTCCTTGCCGAAGCCGGCCTTCAGTGCCGCCGCGCGCGCAATGTCGCCGCCAGCCTCGCCGATGGGATCGACACAGCCGAGCACCACGTCCTCGACCAGCATCGGATCGAGATCGTTGCGCTTGCGGATCGCATCGAGCGCCGTCACGGCGAGATCGACCGCCGGCACCTCGTGCAGCGAACCGTCCGGCTTGCCGCGTCCGCGCGGGGTGCGAACGGCATCGTAGATATAGGCTTCAGCCATGGAGGCCTCCCGGTCATGCTGTCATCCCGGACGCGAAAGCGATCCGGGATCGTTATCAGAATAGAGTGCTTTACTCGTCGTGCGATCCCGGCCCTTCGGCCGGGATGCCGCGTGTTGTCAGAATGCTTCCGCCGGCAGTGCCATGGTCGTGTCCGCGCCGGTGGTGATGCGGGCAAGGCGCGTGGCTGTCTCGGGCATAAGGCGCTCCATGAAGAAGCGACCGGTCAGGAGCTTGGCGTCCATCCTGTCCGCAACGCCGTTTCCTTCAGCCTTCTTCGCCTGCGCAGCCTTCGCCATCTTGGCCCACATGTAGCCCATCACCACGAGGCCGAAGAGATGCATGTAGTCGGTGGCGCCGGCGCCTGCGTTGTCGGGCTTCGCCATCGCGTTCTGCATGAACCACATGGTCGCCTGCTGCAGGTGGCCGAGGCCCTGCTGCAGCGGCGCGATGTAGACCTTCAGATTCTCGTCGCCTGCGTTTTCCTGGCAGAAGGCGCCGACCTCGTTGAAGAAGGTCATGACGGCGCGCCCGCCATCCTTGCCGAGCTTGCGGCCGACGAGATCCATGGCCTGGATGCCGTTGGCGCCCTCGTAGATCATGGCGATGCGGGCATCGCGCACGAACTGCGACATGCCCGATTCCTCGATATAGCCATGGCCGCCGAACATCTGCTGCGCCTTGACGGCATTGTCGAAGCCGAGATCGGTGAGCACGCCTTTCACCACCGGCGTCATCAGGCCCATGTAATCATCGGCAACCTGACGCTGCGCCTCGTCGGACGAGCGATGCGCGACGTCGCTGTTGAGACCCGACCAGACGATGAGCGCACGGCCCGCCTCGTTGACGGCCTTGATGGAGAGCAGCGTGCGGCGCACGTCCGGATGCACGATGATCGGATCGGCCGGCTTGTCGGGAAACTTCGCTCCGGTGAGCGCACGGCCCTGCAGGCGATCTTTGGCGTAGGCCACAGCGTTCTGATACGCGACCTCGGATTGCGACAGACCCTGAACACCGACGGCGAGGCGCGCCTCGTTCATCATCACGAACATGGCGTTGAGCCCGCGATTGGCCTCGCCGATGAGCCAGCCCTTGGCACCGTCGTAGTTCATCACGCAGGTGGCGTTGCCGTGAATACCCATCTTGTGCTCGAGCGAGCCGCAGGAGACGCCGTTGCGCTCGCCGAGCGAGCCGTCCTCCTTCACGAGGAATTTCGGCACCACGAAGAGCGAAATTCCCTTCGTGCCGGCGGGTGCGCCCTCGATGCGGGCAAGCACCAGATGGACGATGTTGTCCACCATGTCGTGCTCGCCGGCGGAGATGAAGATCTTGGTGCCGGAGATGGAGTATGACCCGTCGCCGTTCGGCACTGCCTTGGTCTTGAGGAGACCCAGATCCGTGCCGCAATGAGGCTCGGTGAGGTTCATGGTGCCGGTCCAGGCGCCTTCGATCATCTTCGGCAGATAGGTTTTCTTCTGCTCCTCGGTGCCGTGCACCAGGAGTGCCGCGATGGCACCTTGTGTCAGGCCCGGATACATGCCGAGCGCGAGATTCGCCGCGGAGATGAATTCCTGCATGACCGTGTTCAGGACCGAAGGCAACCCCTGGCCGCCGAACTCCTCCGGCGCGGCAAGGCCCATCCAGCCGCCGGCGGCATAAGCCTCGTAGGCTTGCCTGAAGCCCTTCGGCGTCGTTACCGAGCCGTCCGCGTTGCGGGTGCAGCCCTCCTGGTCGCCTGAAAGGTTCAGCGGTGCGAACACCTCCTCGCAGAGCTTGGCACCCTCGGCGAGGATCGCCTCCACCGTATCGGGCGTCGCATCGGCAAACCCAGGCAGATTGTTGTGACGCTCAATCGGGAACACGTCGTTCAGGAGGAACATGACGTCTTCGACGGGGGCCTTGTAGACCGGCATTCGGACTCTCCCAGATCGGATACCGGCATCAAAACTTCCCCAAGGGAAGAACGCCGGCCAAGTAGATAGTTCACATATAAACTATCTCGCCGTTTTGGAAAGAGGTAGGGCGGGAAATCTTTGGTGGAACCAAGGGCAGCCGATTTCCGGCCAAGCCGCGCTCATATCCCTCGGAGACTTAACCTTTGAGGGCCTGCACCAGCAAACGGCAACGCCCACCCGGCAGCAGGCAAATCGCCTGCCAGCGGATGGGCGCTGTGGAATCCGGAGTTTTTGAGGAAACGCCGCTCAGGCAGCGGCCGCGAGGCCGGCACGCCGAGACTGAAGCTCGGCCAGAGCCTCCTCGATCTCGACCTTCTGCTGCTCGAGATGACGGATCTGGTCCTCGATCTGGTCGAGCGAGAGCTTGAGGTTCATGGCCGCCCCATTGCCCGAGCGCTCCTCGGCCACCATGGCGCGGATCTCGGTCAGTGTGAAACCGAGCTGCTTACCCTTGAGGATGACGGAGAGACGCTCGCGGTCGCGGACATCGTAGATGCGCGCCGTCCCATCCCGACGCGGGGCGAGAAGGCCCCGGTCCTCATAGAAGCGTAGGGTGCGGAGGGTCACTCCGAACTCGCGTGCGAGATCGCCTATCGTGTAAAATTTCGCGCCCTCTCCGGTGTCACCGGCATGGGTGGCGCCTGCAAGCTGATCCATGGACTGCCCCATCATTTTCTCTTTTGGGTTCAGCGCCCTGAGCACTTCCCCTTCGGTAACGAAATAATAGAACATAAATTTCTTAACTTGCAAGAGTGTTGCATAGGCTCCATGCCCCAGAGACGGAGGAATGTGCCGCTTCGCACATAACTAAGGGGAAGATGCCCAATTTCCGGGCACTGCTTGCCTCTAAATCCCCTCTGTTTAACGGGTTTTTTACTACGCCGGACAAAAGTTGCGGGTCGGATGAAGGGACTGGGAGCGTCGTGATTCGCCTCTTTCAGGCCTCACACCCGTCAGGCGGGCATCGGCACGGGGCCGTGTCAGCCTTCATGAGTTCACGCGTATCCCCGCGAGCCCCATCATGAGACGACACGTCTTCTCGAGACCTGACGACCTGGACCTCGACGCCCGCGAGCTGATTACCGCGGCGGCTCGCCGGGCCGGCATGAGCCTTGAGGAATGGGTCGCGACCGTGCTCGACGAGATACAGGAGAGACCCACGCCCCCGCGCCGGAAGGCCGGCAGCGACCTCGACAGCCTGATCGCCCGGATGTCGTCCGCGCCCCGTCCGCAACAGAGGCGGGATTACGACGCCCTCATGGCCGCCATAGCGGCCGAGAGCGAACGCCAAGCGCAGGACCAGTCCTCCCGCACAGCGGTTGCGCTCGAATCCATGGCGAGCTGGATCGAGCAGGCCGAAATCCGATTGAACGACGCGGCGCGCGGCTCGGCGGACCAGCAGGACCGGATCGCCGTGGTGCTGTCCCAGGCCCTGTCATCCCTGAAGGAACGCCTCGACACGGTGGAGCGCCAAGTCGCCTCGGAACGGGCCGCTCCGCCGCGCATCGAATTTCCGATGGAGGAGGCGCTCAAGGCGCTCGCCCCCGTTTCCGAAACGCTCGTCGGTCTGCGGGCCGACATGTCGCGTCTCGCCACCCATCTGGAACAGCCGGCTCCAGGGCTTGCACCGGCCGTGGAGACGATCCGCACCGAGATCGAGGGCCTCCGCTCCGGCATCGAAGGCCTGGCAACCCGAGAGGAGATCGCAGCCCTCGATGCCGCTCTCGGCTCGATCGCCAAGGATCTCGAACAGGGACCGACGACCAAGGATCTGCGCACCCTCGCAGGCTCCATCACCGTTCTCTACGAACAGATTCAATCTCTCTCGGGAGAGGTGGGCGAAGACCTGTACCGGCGGATTGGCCATGAGATCGATCTCATCAAGCATAAGATCGACGCGGTGGCCAAGACCGGAATCGACCGCTCCGTCGTCGATTTCCTCAGCAGCCAGATCGTCGACATGCGCCAGGATCTGGCACACCGGGCCGAGCCGCAGCAGATCGCCCGGCTCTCCGACGACATCGAGATCCTCGGCCGCCAGGTCTCGGAGCTTCGCCTGCATCAGGTGAGCAAGAGCGACTTCACTGCCTTGAAGACCTCCCTCGATGATGTCTGCTCGGCCCTCTACGTCTCCGCCACGGCGCAGGAGACGAGCAAGATTCCCGAGCAGCTGGAGACCTTAAGCCGACGCATCGAGCTCCTCGCCCGCCGCCCCGAACCGGCCCCGGCCGATCTCACCCCGGTCAGCGAACAGCTCGCGCTCCTGACCGAGCGTATGGCGAGCCTGTCGGAAAGCCGTTCTGAGGGCGGCGAGGCATTGACCGGCACCATCGAGCGCCTGTCCTCGCGGATCGAGGCCGTCGCAGAGCGGGAGGCGTCCTCCCATGAGCCCCTGATGCAGCGGTTCGACCGCATCGAGCAGGAGCTGCGCGAACTTGGCCGACAGTCCGACACCTCCAGCATGGCGCAGATGCTGCGCTCCATCGACGAGAAACTCGAACGCACGCCGCCTCAACCGGCAGGCTTCGATGCGCTCGAACGGCAGGTCATGGCCCTGACCAAGCATTTCGAGCAGATGCCCGGAGAAGCTCTGCATACGGCTCTCACCGAGGCGACCGGGCATCTCAAGAACCTTCGGGATGAGGCCGTCGGCATTGCCGAACACGCCGCCCGGACCGCGCTGAACGATATCCGTCCCTCCCTGCCGGGTTCGGGAGATCTCGACGCTCTCAAGCATGGCGTTGTCGAACTGAAGGCAATGCATAGCCGGTCCGACAAGAAAACGCAGGAAACCCTGCGGGCCGTTCATGATGCTCTGGAGTCGCTCACCGTCCGTCTGCCGAAGGAAAGCACGTCGTCCATCACCGGGACGAGCAACGCTGTTCCGCCGCTGCCGGCCGATCCGTTGCCCCCGGCGGACCGTCTCGAAGCGGCTGTGCGCAGACTTCATGCCGCCACCCTGTCGCAGATCGAAGAGGTCGCGCCCCTTGCTTCAGACACGGCCTCTCACGAAGCACCGAAGGTTCCGGTCGTTGAAACGACTCCGGAATCCGGCCTCGGCACCATGCGTGCCAGCTTCATCGCCGCAGCCAGAAGGGCGGCACAGAGTGCGGCACTGGACCCGGTGCCATCGGCATCCCCGACGCCTCTGATGGAGGCGGAATCTGCGGACGAAGCCGAGCTGCTGGAGGCTGAAGAGCCCATATCTCCCGCCTCGTCCCTGTTCGAGCGCCTGCGCCGGAGCCTCGACAGCCGGCGCCGCCCTCTCCTCCTCGGGCTCGCATTCCTGATCCTGACCGCCGGCACCTACCAGATCCTGTCCATCGCGCGGAACCCGCATGATCTGCCTCCGGCGCCGGCCAGCGCGCGACAGGAACCGGCGAAACCCGCGGAGGCGAAGCCCGGCGAAGAAGCCGGCAGCGGTTCTCTGACCGACGAGAAGAACATCTTCCAATCGTCCACCTTCGCTACCGGATCCATCGCGGCCGATCCGCTGGCGACCGGGCAATTTCTCGTCGATCCCGCGACCATCGACGGCATTCCGACGGATACCCCGGCATCGCTGCAGCACGCGGCTCTCTCCGGCGACGCGATGGTGCTCTACGAGATCGCATCCCGAGCCGCCGAGGGACACGGCATGACAAAGGACGTGAGCGCCGCAGCACGTCTGTTCGAGCGCGCCTCCCAGGCCGGTCTCCCTCCGGCCCAGGAACGGCTCGCCATGATGCGCGAAAAGGGAGACGGCGTTCCGCTCGATCTCAAGCAGGCCACGTTCTGGTACGAGCGTGCGGCTCTGGGCGGCAACATTCGCGCCATGCACAACCTCGCCACCCTCCTCGCCTCCGGCAAGAGCGGGAAGCCGGATTACGCCGCGGCCATGCGCTGGTTCGGCGAGGCCGCCGAAGCCGGCTTCCGCGACAGCCAGTTCAACATGGGCATCCTTCTCGCCCGTGGCATCGGAGCGAAGCCCGACCGGGCCAAGGCCTTCCAGTGGTTCTCCCTCGCGGCGACCCAGGGAGACGCGGAGGCTGCCCAGAAGCGCGACGACCTGGCCGGACGACTGGGCCCGGCCGAGCTGAAGGCCGCCAAGGCCGCCCTCGAACTCTGGCGCCCGAGGGCTGTCGACCCCATTGCCAACAAGCCGCCGATGACCGCTCAAGGCCGGACAGCCGCTCTGGATCGAACATCGGGCGACCGGAGTTGAAATCTCGCAGGCATTGTCATCTTCCGTTCAGAACATGACCGTTACACCGCCTGCATGATGCTGTAACAACAACGTGGCTGCACCGGCCATTGGGGGAACCGGGTTGCAAATCTATTTGCCGATCGCTGAGATGCCTGTGAGCGTTCTTCTCATTCTGGGGATGGGTGCGGCGGTAGGCTTCATATCCGGACTGTTCGGCATCGGCGGCGGCTTTCTCATGACCCCGCTCCTGATCTTCCTCGGCATTCCCCCGGCCGTCGCGGTGGCGACTCAGTCGGCCCAGATCGTCGCCTCCTCCACCACCAGCGTCCTCGGGGCGCTTCGCCGCAACGCCCTCGACCATAAGCTCGGCGCCATCTTGGTGGCCGGAGGTTTTGTCGGCTCGGCGCTCGGCGTCTGGTTCTTCGCGGCCGCGCGACGGGCCGGCCAGCTCGATCTCGTCATCGTCATCTCCTACGTGACGCTCTTCACCATCGTGGGCAGCCTGATGCTGAAGGAGAGCATCCGGGAATTCTGGAGCCGGCGGAAGGGCGGCGCAGTGCGCCTGCGGCGGCGGGCCGGCGAGCACGCGCCCTATCTCGGCTGGCCTCTGCGCATGCGCTTCTACCGCTCCAAGCTCTATGTCAGCATCATCCCGATCGTCGGGCTGTCGCTGTTCATCGGCTTTGCCGGCGCGCTGCTCGGCATCGGCGGCGGCTTCATCGTGGTGCCGACTTTGCTCTACATCTTCCGGGTGCCGACCAACGTGGTCGTGGGCACCTCGCAGTTCCAGATCGTCTGCACCACCCTCGTGGCCCTCATTCTGCATGCGGTGACGAACCAGGCGGTCGATATGGTGCTGGCGATCCTGCTCATCGTCGGCGGTGTGTTCGGCGCTCAGTTCGGCGCGCGGATGGGGCGCCACCTGCGGGCCGAGCTGTTCCGTTTCCTGCTCGCGATCCTGCTGCTGGCGGTGGGCCTGCGCTTTGGGCTCGAACTCGTGCTGGAGCCGAAGGAACCCTTCTCCATCACGACGCAGGAGACGCGCACGTGAGGATCATCAGTGCCCTCCTGATCCTTCTCGGCATGATGGTGTCCGCGCGCGCGGAAACCCTGATCACCTCACTGTCGAACCACCGGGTCCTGATCAATTCGAACTATACCGGCACGCAGATCGCCGTGTTCGGCGCCATCGAGCGGGATGCGCAGACGATCGCCCGCGCCACGGGCTACGACATTGTCGTCACCGTTCGCGGCCCGCGCCAGTTTCTGACCGTGCGCGAGAGGGAGCGCCTCGGTCCGGTCTGGATCAATCAGTCTCAGCAGAAGTTTCCGGCGGCACCGGCCTATCTGAACGTTCTCAGCTCCCGGCCCATCGATGAGATCACGAGCGACCAGCTGCGCCGGCGCCAGAAGATCGGCCTGAACGCCATCATCAATTCTGCCGATTTCACGAGCCATCGCGACGGCGCGGACCAGCCTTTCCGGGATGCGCTTTATCGGCTCAAAGCCGAGGAAGGCCTCTACCTCCAGGACGAGCGCGGGGTGACCTTCCTGACGCCCGAGATCTTTCGCGCGAGCGTTGCCTTGCCGGCCACCGCCCCGCCAGGCAATTACGATGTGGATGTCACGCTCTTTGCCGACACCGTGATCCTGGCCCGCACGCAAACTCATTTCGAATTGGTCAAGACCGGCTTCGAGGAGCAGATCGGCGTCATCGCCCGCGACTGGTCCCTGGCTTACGGCCTCGCAACGGCCGTGATCGCCCTCTTCTCCGGATGGCTCGCCAACACGATCTTCCGGCGGGATTAGGCGAGACGCGCTTTCAGTCGACTGTCATTCCGGGGCCGCGCAGCGGAGCCCGGAATCCATAAACACGAGGTCTCAGGGAAGGGTGAGCAGAGTCAGATCTAATTCTGCAAACTCAGCAGTTATGGATTCCGGGCTCGCCTTTGGCGCCCCGGAATGACAGTGGCAGGGTCTGAGCCTCAATCCCTACAAAGCATCGCCCGGGCGATGGCGAAGATGCGCTCGGTGCCGATGAGATGCGCCGTGAAGCCCTTTGGGAAGAGCGGCTTGAAGGCGGCATCGCAGGCGTTGAGCCCGCCGGCATAAGCGCCGAGCGCTGGCATGACGCAGCGCTTGCCATCGGTGAGGAAGCAGCGCCGCCGCGTGGCGCGTCCACGCATCACCACCTTGCCGACCGGATGCAGGTGACCCGCGATCTCGGCCTGCTCTCCCGCCATGGGCTCATGGCGCAGGGTGAGCGATCCGAGCGCCATCTCCTCGATCACCTGACCGCCGATACTCTCCGGCAGGATACGGTCGTGGTTGCCCGTGACCCAGATCCACTCGCGCCCCTTCTGCACATCGGTCAGAGTGGTGCGCTCCTCAGTCCCGAGCCGATCCGGCCCGCCGATATCGTGAAAGCTGTCGCCGAGCGCGATGACGGTCTTCGGGTTGAAGCGGAACACCGCATCGGAAAGGGCGATCAGGGTCTCGCGGGTATCGTAGGGCGGCAGCATCATGCCACGCCGGGCGAAGGACGATCCCTTCTCGAAATGGAGATCGGCCACAAGCAATGTGTCGTGCGCGGGCAGATACATCGCACCCGTCAGGTCGAGAAGCGCCAGCTGCCCGGAAAGCTCGATCTCGTGTGTTGTCTGTTTGTTCTTAACCAAAGCCGTCACGCCAAAGCCTCGTCGAGAAGAGCCGCTTCCGCCTCGGCCAGAATCTCGTCCGCGTTGTCGCTATAGACGCGCTCGCGGCCGATCTCCAGCATGACGGACACGCTTAAGGGAGATACCCGGTCGAGCGGCTTGTGGATGATTCGCCCCCGGATGCGCTCTAGCATCACGCCGAGGCGCCTCACGTCGAGGAGTCCCGTTGCCGCATCCGCCCGGGCGGCCCGCAGGAGCACGTGGTCGGGCTCGTGCTTGCGCAGCACGTCATAGACGAGATCGGTGGAGATCGTGACCTGCCGGCCGGTCTTCTTCTCTCCCGGGAAGCGACGCTCGATGAGCCCGGCGATCACGGCGCATTGGCGGAAGGTGCGCTTCATCAGCGCTGATTCCGCGAGCCAATCCTCGAGATCGTCGCCGAGCATGTCCTCGGAGAAAAGGTCGTCCAGGAAGGTTGGATCGCGTGCAGCCCGCGCCGCTATATCGCCCGTGCCATAGACGGCGATGCCGTAATCATTGGCGACAAATCCGAGAGGCTTCAGCTTCGCCCGCTCCAGGCGGCGGGTCAGCAGCATGCCGAGGGTCTGATGCGCGAGCCTGCCCTCGAAGGGAAAGCAGGTCATGTAAAAGCGGTTGCCGCGCGGAAAGGTTTCGACGAGCAAGTCACGCGGCCCCGGCAGAATCGAGCGGCGGCGCTGCTGCAGCAGCCATTCCGTCATCTGTTGCGGCAGGCGGTCCCATTCGAAGGGATCGGCGAGGATTGCGCGCACCCGCGCGGCAAGGAAGGTGGAAAGCGGAAACTTGCCGCCCTCGTAGGACGGGATCATCGGATCGGTGCCGGAGCCTGCGCGCGTGACCAGCACCTCGTCCTCGGAAATGCCTTCGAAGCGCAGCACCTCGCCGGCAAACAGAAACGTGTCGCCGGGCGTCAGTGTCTCGGCGAAATATTCCTCGATCTCACCAAGGATGCGTCCGCGCGGCAGCACGGTGCCGGGCCGCGAGCGCGCCGTCTTGCCGAGCCGCACCTTGATCATGGTGGATTCGACGATGGTGCCGACATTGAGCCGGTACTGCTGTGCGATCCTCGCATCGCGCACGCGCCACAGATCGTCCTTGCCCTTCACGATCTTGGCAAAGCGTTCGTAGGCCCGAAGCGCATAGCCACCGGTGGCGACGAAGGCGACGCAGGCCTCGAAATCCTCGTAAGGAAGGTCGGCATAGGGTGCTGCAGAGCGCACCTCTTCATACAATTCATCGAGCTTGAACGGCTCGGCGCAGGCCATGCCGAGGATGTGCTGGCAGAGCACGTCGAGTGCGCCGATGCGCGCATCCGGCGTATCCTGCGCCGCCTCGTGCACCGCATCCAGTGCCGCGCGGCACTCAAGAATTTCGAAGCGGTTCGCCGGAACGAGATAGGCCTCCGACGGTTCGTCCATGCGATGGTTCGAGCGGCCGATGCGCTGCATGATGCGCGACGCGCCTTTTGGTGCACCCACATTCACCACGAGATCCACATCGCCCCAGTCGATGCCGAGATCGAGCGTCGCGGTGCACACCACCGCCTTCAGTTTTCCCGCCGCCATGGCCTCTTCGACGCGGCGGCGCTGCGATACGTCGAGCGAGCCGTGATGGAGCGCGATGGCGAGGTTGTCGTCGTTGAGCTTCCAGAGTTCCTGAAACGTGTATTCCGCCTGCAGCCGCGTGTTGACGAAAACAAGCGTGGTCTTGTGCGTGCGAATGAGATCGTAGATCGCCGGCATCGACAGAGAGGCCGTGTGGCCCGCCAGCGGCAGACGCTCGTCGATCTCCAGCATCTGGATATCGGGCTGCGCGCCGCCATGGACCACGACGAGATCGGCCATGGTTGTTTCCCCTCCCCCTTGCGGGGAAGGGTTAGGGGTGGGGGTGGTGCGGCCGGGTGGGACAGGCTCCGAGTCAGGCGCTGGCCTACCCTCTCCCCCACAAGGGGGGAGGGAATCTGCTGTCCGCCGCCCCACCAGATACCGTCTCAAATCATCCGGCTCGCGCACGGTCGCCGAGAGCCCTACCGCCGTCGCCTGCGGGGCGATGGACAGAAGCCTTGCCAATCCAAGCGACAGCAGATCACCGCGCTTCGAGGTGACGAGGGAATGCAGCTCGTCCAGCACCACGCGCCGCAGGTCCTTGAAGAACTCCCGCGCCTCCGCATGGGCGAGAAGCAGCGCCAGCTGCTCCGGCGTGGTGAGAAGAATGTCGGGCGGCCGCTCGATCTGCCGGGCGCGCTTGTGCGAGGGCGTGTCGCCGGTGCGCGTCTCGATGCGCACGGGAAGCGCCATCTCCTGCACCGGCGTCTCAAGATTGCGGGCGATATCGGTGGCAAGGGCTTTGAGCGGCGAGATGTAGAGGGTGTGAATCCCCCGCCCGTCCTTGGCTGTGCCCCGGCTCGGCCCCCTCTCCGCCAGTTCCACCAGGCTCGGCAGGAAGCCGGCAAGCGTCTTGCCTGCACCCGTCGGCGCCACGAGCAGCACCGAGCGACCCTGCCGCGCCTTGGCGAGGAGTTCGAGCTGGTGCTCCCGCGGCTCCCAGCCACGGCGCTTGAACCAGTCATGGAAGGCTTCGGGGAGAAGGGAGGCGGAGGCTTGCAACATGTATCCTCAACATAAGGGCCGCCGGTACTTTCGCCAGAGACTTCCTTGACGCCCGATACAGCATTACGTCTACTGGGGTGCCGGAGGGACAGCCATGGGCGACGGACTTCGCGCGGCCGGGCACAATGAACTGGAAGAGATCGGCAGGCTCTACCATGCGGTCTGGCAGGAGACCCAGGCTCCGCTGCAGCCACCGAGCGTGGCAGCCTTTCGCGACGAAACCTTCTTCATCGAGCGGGTGAGGAACTTTCCCGTCCAGCCATTGGCCGCCTATTCCGAAGACCGGCTTCTGGGCTTCGCCGCCTGGGCGGGAAACACGCTCGGCCAACTCTACATCGCTCCGGCCGGGCGAAAGCTTGGCCTCGGCCGTGCCCTGCTTCAGGCGAGCGAACATGCGATCTGGGCAAGCGGCTTCGACCGGGCTCGTCTCCTTTGCCTCGTCGGCAATCACGATGCCCGCGCCTTCTATGAACGCTGCGGCTGGCGCCATGCTGCTGACATCGTCGAAGCTGCGGAGACCTGGAGCGGGCCCGTTTCGGTCGCATGCTGGGAGATGGTGAAGGAGCTTAAGGTGTGAGTGCCGGGGCCTAAACCCCTTGCCATCTCCCTCAAGATCATTTCAGTTCGGCTTAACGCCAACAACGAGAATGAAAAGGCCAACGCCATGCCCGACGATTTCCAATTCCAGAATGCCATCGCGGTTGTCACCGGAGGCACGCAAGGATTAGGCGAGGCCATCGCCCGCACCTTCGCCGAGCGCGGTGCCAAGGGCCTCGTGATCTGCGGGCGCAACGCGGAACGCGGACATGCGGTGGCGCGCGAGATTTCCGAACAGGGCTGCCACACGGAATTCGTCCAGGCCGATCTCGAAAGCGTCGAGGAGGCGCGCCAGGTGACCGCGCGGGCGGACAACGTGTTCGGGCGCATCGACGCGCTGGTGAACGCCGCCGGTATCACCGATCGCGGCACGATCTTCGACACCAGCCCGGAGCTGTTCGACCGCATGTTCGCGGTCAACGTCCGCGCCCCGTTCTTCCTGATGCAGGAAGCCGCCAAGATCATGCGGCGCGAGAAGATTCAAGGCGCGATGGTCAACATCCTGTCCATGTCGGCCCATGGCGGCCAGCCCTTCATCACCGCCTATAGCGGTTCGAAAGGCGCGCTCGCGACGCTGACCAAAAACGCCGCCTTCAGCCTCATGCCCTGGCGTATCCGCGTGAACGCGCTCAACATCGGCTGGATGAACACGCCGGGCGAGGACCGGATCATGAAGACCTACCACGCGGCCCAGGACGGCTGGCTCGAAAACGCCGTAAAGAATCAGCCCTTCGGCCGCCTGTTGGAGCCGCGCGAAGTGGCCCGTGCCGTCGCGTTCCTGTGCAGTTCGGAATCCGGCATGATGACCGGCTCTGTGATCGATTTCGATCAATCGGTGGCGGGCTGCTACGAGAGCGCGCCGCACCCCTCGACGCCGTCTCAGTACTAATCAGCGCTGCAGCACCACGAGAAGCCCGGGAACCGGTACACCGCGATCCTCCCGGGTCGAGACGCGCTCGACGATCACCGTCGCAAAGCCGGTGTCGTCCGCGAGCCTGCGCAGATAGAGCTCACTATGGGCGTAACGCGCATCCTCGCCGAGGACGAAACCCTCGCCCTCGTGAGCCTGGACGGTAAAGGCGAAGAGTCCTTCGCGCTTCAATACCCGATGCGCCTCGCGGAAGGCCGCATCGAGCGCCGCCATGTAGACGAACACGTCGGCCGCCACCACGAGATCGGCCTCGCTCGTCCGGCGTCCGCTCAAGAACGCACCGAGTTCGCCTTCGTGAAGGGCATTGTAGAGCTTCGTTTTCTCCGCCTTCTCCAGCATGCGCGGGGAGAGGTCGACACCTTCGATGGTGTCACAGCATCCTGCGAGTTCCTGCGCCATCAGCCCGGTGCCGCAGCCGAGATCAAGCGTCAGCCCGAAGCGATAATCCCGGATCCGCTTGGAACAGGCGCGCCGCAGCGCATCGGCGATCAACTCCGGACCGCGATAGGCGAGGCTCTTGGTCAGATGCCGGTCGAATTTCGGCGCGTAATCGTCGAACAGCGCTCGCACATAGCCGTCGGTAATCGCCTCGTCGGGCGCGAGCGCACCGAGCTTCGCAAGATCGAGGCGCACGCCCAGCGCGTCCCCGGGCTCGAGCGCGAGGGCCTGACGGAGCGCGTTCACCGCCTCATCCCGCAACCCCAGTTCGGCCGCCGAGCGCCCCAGCATGGCCTGAGCAGGCGCGAAATCCGGAGCAAGCTCGATCACCTGCCGCGCCAGATCGGCGGCAGCCTCGAAATCGCCCTCGTCGAAGGCGGCGCGGGCATATTCATAGCGGCGATCGGCGCGAAAATCGCCGGTGGATCGAACGGTCGTGGTCGGAGACATGGCTGTGGCATGAGGGAGAGACGGAACAGTGTCAATGCGACTCGGATTACCCATCCGGCAATCCTATATCGATCCCATGGCGCTGCGTTCCACCGACATCCTCACCCAGACCCCGCAAGGGCTCTATTGTCCCCTCGGCGACTTCCACATCGATCCGGTTCGGCCCGTGAAACGGGCACTGATCACCCATGGCCATTCGGATCACGCCCGATCGGGCCACCGTTCGGTCCTGGCGAC
The DNA here is from genome assembly GCF_016864375.1 of Microvirga sp. VF16. GTDB lineage: Bacteria > Pseudomonadota > Alphaproteobacteria > Rhizobiales > Beijerinckiaceae > Microvirga. The sequence goes on from NZ_CP069354.1 coordinate 4,586,801, forward strand.
GCGGGAGACCCTGCTCATCATGGCGGTGCGCTACGGCGCGGATTTCGCAGGCTCCACGCAGGAGGCTCCCCTGGGCGAGAGTCAGCGGATCGGCGAGGTGGATGTGCGCTTCACGCCCGCCGGCCACGTGCTGGGCTCGGCGCAGATTACCATCGAGGCCGGCGGCACCCGCGTCGTCGTTTCGGGCGATTACAAGCGCGCGGAGGACCCGACCTGCCTTCCTTATGAGGTCGTGCCCTGCGACGTCTTCATCACGGAGGCGACCTTCGGCCTGCCGGTCTTCCGCCATCCGGACACGCGCTTTGAGGTGCGCAAGCTCCTCGATTCTGTCGAACTGTTTCCCGAGCGCGCCCATATCGTCGGAGCCTATGCGCTCGGCAAGGCGCAGCGCGTCATGGCGCTGCTGCGCGAGGAGGGCTACGACAAGCCGATCTACCTCCACGGCGCCATGGAACGCCTGACCGAGCTCTACAAGTCGGAAGGCATCCCCTTGGGCGACACGCCGAAGGTCGCGGCCGCCGAGCGCTCGAAGCTCGCCGGCGCCATCGTGATCTGCCCGCCCTCCTCGATCCAGGACCTGTGGTCCCGCCGCTTTCCCGATCCGGTCACCTGCTTCGCCTCCGGCTGGATGCGGGTGCGGGCGCGGGCCCGGCAGAAGGGCGTCGAACTGCCCCTCGTGATCTCCGACCATTCCGATTGGGACGACCTCTGTCGCACGATCCAGGAGACCGGCGCCGGCGAGGTCTGGGTCACCCATGGCCAGGAGGACGCGCTGGTCCATTGGTGCACCACCCATGGCATCAGGGCGCGACCTCTGCACATGCTAGGCTACGGCGACGAGGAGGCGGAGGAACCGCAAGCCACCGCGGCCGAGGGGAGCGCCGCATGAACCGCTTCGCCGCCCTCCTCGACCGTCTCGGCTACGAGCCGCGCCGCAACGCGAAGCTGCGGCTGCTGACCGACTATTTCCGCCATACCCCGGACCCGGACCGCGGCTACGCGCTGGCCGCCATGACCGGAGCGCTCATGTTCAAGGAGGCCAAGCCTGGTCTGATCCGCGGGCTTGTCGAGGAGCGGACCGATCCGGAGCTGTTCCGGGTGTCCTATCACTATGTGGGCGATCTGGCCGAGACCGTGGCGTTGATCTGGCCGTCCCCGGGGCATGAGAGTGTGGCGCTTCCCTCCCCCTTGCGGGGAGGGGCAGGGGTGGGGGTCGAAAAGCCAGAACGGGATGCGGACAGTATCTTCGCAACCGGTCCTGCCAGTGCCTCTCAAAGCGGCCGCTTACCCGGTCCAACCACCCCCACCTCCAACTCCTCCCCGCAAGGGAGAGGAGAGATCGGGCCCGGCCACAACAACCCGCCGCCCCATGTCCCGACCCTCACCGAGGTCATCGAGACGCTCGCCACCACGGGCAAGAGCGACCTGCCCGCGCGGGTTGCTGCGTGGATGGACGCGCTGGATGAAACCGGACGCTGGGCGCTGATCAAGCTCATCACGCGTGAGCTGCGGGTCGGTGTCTCAGCGCGGCTTGCCAAGACGGCAGTCGCCCAGCTTGGGCAGGTCGAACCCGACGAGGTCGAGCTGATCTGGCATGGGCTGGAGGCTCCTTACGAGGATCTTTTCGCCTGGGTCGAAGGCAAGGGGCCGAAGCCCGAGACCAGCAATCCCGCGCCCTTTCGCCCGCCGATGCTCTCGCACCCGCTGGAGGACGAGGATTTTGGCAAGCTCGATGCCGACGAGTTCCTGGCGGAATGGAAATGGGACGGCATCCGCCTCCAGGCGGCTTCCGGCCACGGCAGCGACGGGCGTCCGGTGCGGCGGATCTATTCCCGCACCGGCGAGGACGTGTCCCGCGCCTTTCCCGATCTGGTCGAAGCGTTGAACTTCGAAGGCGCCATCGACGGCGAGTTGCTGATCGTCCGCGAGGGCCGGGTTCAGAGCTTCAACGTGCTGCAGCAGCGCCTGAACCGGAAAGCCGTGACCCCGAAACTCATCGCCGAGTTTCCGGCGCATTTGCGGGTCTACGACATCCTGTTCGAGGGCGAGGAGGATTTGCGTCCCCTCCCCTTCGCCGAGCGGCGTAAACGCCTCGAAGCTCTCGTCGCCCGCATCGACGATCCGCGCATCGACCTCTCGCCCATGGTGCCGTTCTCAAGCTGGGAGGACCTCGCCGCCGCCCGCTCCGACCCGGCCTCCGTCGGCGCCGGTCCCGATGCGGATGCCATCGAGGGATGCATGATCAAGCGGGCAAACAGCCCCTATCTCCCTGGCCGCCCCAAGGGTTACTGGTACAAGTGGAAGCGTGACCCTTATCTCGTCGACGCCGTGATGATGTACGGCCAGCGCGGCCACGGAAAACGTTCGTCCTTCTATTCCGACTACACCTTCGGCGTCTGGCGCGACGGCCCCGGCGGCGAGGAACTGGTGCCGGTCGGCAAGGCCTATCACGGCTTTACCGACGAGGAGCTCTTGAGGCTCGACCGCTATGTCCGCAATCACACGGTCAACCGCTTCGGCCCGGTTCGGGAGGTGGAATACGGCAAGGATCGGGGCCTCGTGCTGGAGGTGGCCTTCGAGGGGCTGCAGCGCTCGACCCGGCACAAATCCGGGGTCGCCATGCGTTTCCCCCGTATCAACCGCATCCGCTGGGACAAGCCAGCGGCCGAGGCCGACCGGATCGAGACCCTGGAGAAGATCCTGGAACGGGGCGAAAAGGAGGTCTATCCGCTGCAGGACAAGGAAGCGAAGAGGCAGAAGGGATGAGGATCGACACTCTCTCTGCAGGCGACGTGACACAGCAGGCCAGCGGCCAGCTCCGCGTCGAGACGCTGGGCCAAGGCTTGACCGAGGTCACCGATGCGGTGGCGCATTGGGTCTCCGGCACCGGCATCCGGCATGGCCTGCTGACCGTCTTCTGTCGCCACACCTCGGCCTCGCTCCTGATCCAGGAGAATGCCGATCCGGATGTTAGACGGGACCTGCTCACCGCCTTCGATCGCCTGGCGCCCCGGAATGCGAGCTATGTCCACTCGGCAGAAGGCCCCGACGACATGCCGGCTCATATCCGAACGGTACTTTCCGGTGTGTCCTTGAGCATTCCGGTGGTCGAGGGCCGGATGGGCTTGGGAACCTGGCAGGGGATTTACCTTGCTGAGCACCGGGACAGGCCTCATCGGCGGGACCTTATTTTTCACCTGATCGGGGCGTAATCCACATGATGGGATGTGACGCCTCCGTACTTTCCCCTAGAATAGCCAAGGTCTTCGATTGCCGCCTTGCTATTTCATCGGGGATGCGGCTAAGGCTCAAGCAAGCGTCTCGTGGGAGAAGGCACACGTGCAAAGTCAAACCACCACGATCATCATTGCCGATGACCATCCGTTGTTTCGCGGAGCGTTGAGGCAGGCCGTCGCCTCCACCATGCCCCAGGCCCGGGTGGTCGAGGCGAGCGGCATGGATGACTTGAACGCCACGCTGACTCAGGAACGGGACGTCGACCTGATCCTGCTCGACCTGACGATGCCGGGCGTTCAGGGCTTTTCCGGCCTGATGTCGCTTCGAGCCCAATATCCCGAACTGCCCGTCGTGATCGTGTCCGCCACGGAAGAGCCCACCGTGATCCGCCGGGCCATGGATTTCGGCGCCTCCGGCTTCATCCCGAAATCCATCGACACCGACAGCATCGGCGGCGCCATCCAGGCAGTTTTGGCCGGCGATACCTGGACCCCGCCGGATGTGGACCTGTCCGCCTCGGAAGATGCGGAAACCGCCGATCTCGTCCGCCGCCTCGGGACCCTGACTCCACAGCAGGTGCGCGTCCTGACCATGCTGTCCGAGGGCCTGCTCAACAAGCAGATCGCCTACGAGCTCGGCGTCTCGGAAGCCACCGTGAAGGCCCACGTCTCGGCCATCCTCGACAAGCTCGGCGTCGACAGCCGCACGCAGGCCGTCATCGCCGCCTCGAAGATCGGCGTGACCCAGCGCCCCTCCCCGGCCGGAGCCGATTAAAGCTTCTCGATAAACTCATCGATCCGCGACAGCGCCTGCTCGGACAGAGCGCTGTCGAAGCGGATGAACACGTGGCAGCCGCCCGGCCAGATGGCGAGATCGGCCTTGTTCCCGGCCTCCACCCAGCGCGAGGCCATGAAGAGCGTGTCGTCGAGGAGCATGTCCTTGGTGCCGACTGAGAACAAAGCCGGCGGCAGGTCCTTCAGGTCGGCATAAAGGGGCGAGAGGTCGGGATCGCGACGATCAGGGACATGACCGCAGAAATTGTCGGCGAAGACCTTCACGTCATTCGTGTTGAGGATCAGCCGCTCGGTGCCCCAATGCCGGACGCTCGGCGTCAAAGATAAATCATAACAACCGGCGAACAGGTTAGCACCTCGGAACGGCTTCAGGCCATGCCTGTCCCGCAGGCGCAGGATCGTCACCGCCGAAAGATGGGCGCCGGCCGACTCGCCGCCGATGAACAGGCGCGAAGTGCCGAACCGGCTCTCCATCTCGCGAATGACCCAAAGGGCCGCTGCCTCGCAATCGTCGGGCGCGGCCGGATAGGGATTCTCAGGTGCAAGGCGGTATTCGACGGACACGACCGCCAGCCCGCAACGCTCCGCCAAGCGGTCGAGCCAGGGATCCTGCTCATCCGCCGTGCCCCAGGTCCAGCCGCCGCCATGGATGTGGAAATAGACGCCGCGCGGATTGTCCGGGGCGATGATGCGCAACGGGATCGGACCGGCCGGCCCATCGATGGTGATCGTCCGGGCTTTGCCGCTCAAGGGCATCAGAGGGAAAGGCCCCAGCCCCTGGCGCCGCCGCTCCCGCACAAGGGCCGGCGGCACGGACATCGGATCGGGCAGAACGGCGAGCTTTGCCACGATCTCAGCGTTCTGGGCTCGGATCTCATCGCTGATGGCCGAGGGGTCGAAAAGGGCGGGATCGATCATGCGAAGCTCGGATTGGGTTGCGTTCATCGCCGGCCCTTGCGATGAAGCACACGCGAACACCCAGGTCTAGTTAAGCTTTCTGACGAGATGAGGACATGTCCAACCTGAACCGTTTTCTCGGCGGCTCTCCCGGCTCTGTGCTGGTGAGGCTGATTTTCCTGTCTCTGCTCGTCGGCGCCTTCTTGGCCTTTTACGAAATCACGCCGTTCGAACTGATCGAGCGCCTGTTCAACTGGATCGCCTCCGTTTTCGATCTCAGCTTGGAGACGGTTCTCAAGGTCGGCCGCTGGATCCTGTACGGCGCGGTGATCGTCGTGCCGCTCTGGCTCATTTCCCGCCTGTTCAGCAACCGGCGCTGAGACTTTCGAGGCTGATCATGGACGGCTCCCCGACCGCTCAGCGGCTGGACATTTCCCATCGCCGCATGCTGGCCCTTGCGCTGCCGATGACCCTGTCGCATGTGACGACACCCCTCTTGGGCCTCGTCGATGCGACGGTGATCGGGCGGCTCGGCGAGGCGCATCTGCTCGGAGCGGTGGCGCTGGGGGCCGTGATCTTCGATTTCGTGTTCTGGAGCTTCGGTTCCTTACGCATGGCAACCGCCGGCCTGACTGCCCAGGCGACCGGCGCCGGCAACCGGCACGAGGTCGACCTGACGCTCGCCCGCGCTTTCCTGGTGGCGGGAGTTATCGGCCTCCTGCTGATCCTGCTGCAATGGCCCATTGCCGCCGTCGCGTTTCCCATGGCAGGCGCGAGCCAGGCGGTGACAGAGGCGCTTTCGACCTATTTCTTCATCCGCATCTGGGCCGCACCGTTCACGCTCGCGAACTATGTCATCCTAGGATCCACCCTCGGGCGCGGCCGAACGGATCTCGGTTTGCTGCTGCAGGTGGCAATCAATGTGGCCAATATCATCTTCACGATGGCGCTGGTGCTCGGCTTCGGTCTCGGCATAGCCGGTGCTGCTACCGGCACGGCTTTGGCGGAAGTGCTGGGCGTCGGACTTGGCATCGTGGTCCTGCGCCGTCTCGGCTCCAATCCGCTCGCCGTCACATGGCATGAGGTCCTGAACCGGGCGGCGATGCTGCAGACGCTCGCCATGAACCGGGACATCATGATCCGTAACGTGGCGCTGATCCTCGCCTTCGCGACCTTCAGCGCGCTTGGCGCGCGCTCGGGCGATGTCACGCTCGCGGCGAATGCAGTGCTCTACAACATGTTCCTGATCGGCGGCTATTTCCTCGACGGCTTCGCCACCGCCGCCGAGACCCTGTGCGGCCAGAGCATCGGTGCCCGGGACGAGCGCGGCTTCCGGCGCGCCATCAACTTGAGCCTGGGATGGAGCCTCGGCTTCGGACTTGCCGTTTCGGGTATCTTCCTGATCGGTGGCGGGTTCTTCATCGACTTCGTATCGACGAATCCGGAGGTGCGGTCCTACGCACGAGAATACTTGGTTTTCGCGGCTTTGACGCCATTCTTCGGCGCCGCCGCTTTCGCCTTCGACGGCATCTACACGGGAGCCACCTGGACCCGGTCCATGCGCGATCTCATGATGATCGCCTTTGCGATCTACGGCGCCATTCTTCTGGTCGCGGGCCATCTCGGCAACACCGCGCTCTGGATCGCCCTCCTGACCTTCCTGAGTGCAAGAGGTCTCGGCCAGTTCGCCCTTTATCCCAGATTGGCGAAGAAGACCTTCGCCAGCATGTCCGGAACATAGAGATCCTCAGAATCGACCCTGCGCGATCGCCGATGCATCTCTACCGAGTGCTTGCACCAGTGACGTCTTTTCGTGCGCGAGTATATGCAGCAACCCGCTCTTGATCTCACCGACGAGACCGGGGCCCTTGTAGACCATGGCCGAATAGAGCTGCACCAAGCTTGCTCCTGCCCGGATTTTCGCCCAGGCGGCTTGTGCGGAATCGATGCCGCCAACACCGATGAGTGGTATCTTGCGCTCGACGCGCAGGAATGCCTCGGCAAGAAGCTTGGTGGACGGCACGAACAATGGCTTGCCTGACAGACCGCCCGTTTCCGTGGCGAGCGCTTTTTCCTTCAGGCTGTCGGGCCGGGCAATGGTGGTGTTGGAAATGGTCAGCCCATCGATGCCGCGCTTGAGCGCCGTGGCGACGATCGCATCGAGCGTGTCGAGCGAAATATCGGGCGCAATCTTCAACAGAACGATCGTCTTCTTGCGTCCCTGATCCGCCTTGTCGCGCGCCTCCATGCTGCGGGCGAGAAGATCGTCGAGAAACGCCTCGCCCTGCAGGTCGCGCAACCCAGGCGTGTTGGGCGAGGATACGTTGATCGTCAGGAAATCGGCCAACCCGCACAGGCGCTCGATACACAGAACATAATCGGCGATGCGATCCGTCGAATCCTTGTTCGCGCCGATATTGACGCCGACGATGCCCGGACGTCCGCGACGGCTTGCGAGCCGCCGGCGCGCCGCATCGAGCCCCTCGCTGTTGAGGCCGAACCGGTTGATCACGGCCTCATCCTGCGGCAACCGAAAGACCCGCGGCCGCGGATTGCCCTCTTGCGGCTTCGGCACCACGCCGCCGAGTTCGACGAAGCCGAAACCAAGACCGAGAAGCTGGTCGGGTACTTCGCATTGCTTGTCGAAGCCTGCGGCAAGCCCGACGGGATTGGGAAAGTGCCGGTCCAGCACATTGACCGACAGTCGCGCATCGTCCGCGGGCGCGGGCGATATGGGCATCAGCGACAATCCACGGATCGTCAGTTGGTGCGCGGTCTCCGCATCGAGCGCATGGAGAGCGGGTTTGGCCAGGGAAAAGAGAGCGCCGATCATCGGGGAAGATCCGGAAAAATGTGCTGCCCATCCGCGCCGAGAGGCAGCGGCTTCACCCAGCGGACAGCAGAGAGGGATAGCGGAGCATAGAGATGCGGGAATAGGTCACCGCCGCGGGAGGGTTCGTAGCGAAGGGCTTGGCCCAGCGAATCGCCATCGATGGCGATCAGCAGCAGATTGTCCTGCCCGGAAAAGTGCTTCTTGGCCGTCTCGCGGACCTGTTTTGCCGTTGAAAAATGGATGTACCCATCCTGGATATCGACGGGTGCTCCTTCGAAGGATCCGGCTTTTTCAGCCTCCCGCCAAAGAAAAGCGGGGCAGATTTTATAAATAATGTGCATGAAGTCTTCGCTAGCCTTGCGTCACATCAGGAGCAACCCAAATTAGACATATTGTCTCAATAGTCTGTTGGTAGTTGTCTCAGGTTTCGAGTACACTTAATTCCTAATTATAGGTTCGCTTTCATTTATTTCGCTCCTAGCGAAGGTTAGTCCGATGTTATCTCACGAGCGCGTGTGGGCTGCTATTGATGCGTTGGCATCACGTCATGGCATGACCGCATCAGGACTGGCTCGCAAGGCTGGTCTCGACGCGACCAGCTTCAATAAATCGAAGCGCGTGAGTCCCGAGGGCAGAGAGCGCTGGCCCTCCACGGAGTCAATCTCGAAAATCCTGAAAGCCACCGGCGCGACCCTGGAGGATTTCCTCCGCCTCGTCGAACCCTCAGGCTCTTTACGCCGATCCATGATCCCGCTGATCGGCATGGAAGAAGCAGCAACCGGCAAGATCTTCAACGAAGAAGGCATGCCGAGCGAAGGCCCGGGCTGGGACGAGATCGAATTCCCCGATTTCGGGCAGGAGAAGGTCTTCGCCCTCGAAGTCACGGGCGATGGCTTGGCGCCTCTCTACCGTGACGGCGACATCCTCATCGTCTCGCCGACCGCCAGCACCCGCAAGGGCGACCGGATCGTCGTATGCACGACCGATGGGAAGATCCTGGCCAAGGAGCTCAAGCGCCGCTCGGCCAAGACCCTGGAGATGACGTCCCTCGCCAAGGACCAGGAAGACCAGGTGATCCCGGCGGAAGAGATTTCCTGGGCCGCCCGGATCATGTGGGCACGGCAGTAAGCGCTTTTAAGCCGCGCGGCCGGCTTCGCGCTCCTTCAAGAATGTCTCGTGGTCGCGCACCAGATCGCCGTTGAGCGCTTTTTCGATCAGCGCACGCGTCTCCTTCACGCCATAGAGAGCCACGAACGAGCCGAAGCGCGGGCCGCGGGGCTCACCCAGAAGCACCTGATAGATCGTGTTGAACCACTCGATGGATACGCCCGGGCGCTCGGGCGTCGCGCCCTTGGCCTTGAGATCCTGATAGCGCGGCTCGGCCCGGCCCACATTGTAGATCTCTTCCTGGATCGCCTCCGCGGTCGCGGGCCGCTCTCCGGTCTCGAAGGAGCCGAGCACTTCCTCAAGCCGGCGTAGAGAAGCCGCCTCGACCTCGTCCGCCAGACGATACGCCTTCTGCGGCTTCACGAAGTCCTCGAAATAGCGACCGGCGCGCTTTACCAGGCTGTCGAGGCGCGGATGGGTTTCCGGCGAGACGCCCGGTGCATAGCGGCGGATGAACCCCCACAGCACGTTGGGATCCTCGGAATTCGCCACGGCCACTAGGTTGAGCAGCATGGAGAAGGAAATCGTCGTGCCAGGCTGGTTGGCGCCGCCGGAGGCGACCAGCTCGGGAGCCGGCGGCTCACCCGCGTGGAGATGCCAGACCGGATTCATCAGACGCGCCTTGGCATCCTGCGCCGGATATTTCTCCAGGAAGGTCAGATAATCGTCCACCTGCCGCGGGATGACGTCGAAGTAGAGCTTCTTGGCCTCACGCGGCTTGTTGAACATGAACAGCCGCAGGCTGTCCGGCGTGCCATAGGTCAGCCACTCGTCGATGGTCAGTCCATTGCCCTTCGACTTGGAGATCTTCTGGCCCTTATCGTCCAGGAAGAGCTCGTAGTTGAACCCGTCCGGCGGCAGGCCGCCGAGCGCCTTGGCGATCTCGCCTGAGAGCTTCACGCTGTCGATCAGATCCTTGCCGGCCATCTCGTAATCGACGCCGAGCGCCACCCAGCGCATGGCCCAGTCAGGCTTCCATTGCAGCTTGGCATGACCGCCCGTCACCGGCGTCTCAAAGCGCTCGCCGGTATCGGGATCGCGCCAGACGATGGTGCCGGCGTCGAGCTTCCGCTCGTCGATCGGCACCTGCATGACGATGCCAGTCTTCGGGTGGACCGGCAGGAAGGGCGAGTAGGATTGCTGACGCTCCTCGCGCAGCGAGGGTAGCATGATCGCCATCACGGCATCGTAGCGCTCGAGCACCGTGAGCAGAGTCTTGTCGAAGCGCCCCGCCTTGTAGCACTCGGTCGCGGACATGAATTCGTAGTCGAAGCCGAAGGCATCGAGGAATTCGCGCAGGCGTGCATTGTTGTGATGCGCAAAGCTCTCATGGGTGCCAAACGGGTCTGGCACCTGGGTCAGGGGCATGCCAAGAGCAGAGGCCACGAGTTCCTTGTTCGGGATGTTGTCCGGCACCTTGCGCAGGCCGTCCATGTCGTCCGAGAAGGCGACGAGGCGCGTGGGGATGCTGTCTCCGGTCAGCACCCGGAAGGCATGGCGCACCATGCTGGTGCGGGCCACCTCCCCGAAGGTGCCGATATGCGGCAGGCCCGAGGGACCGTAGCCCGTCTCGAACAAAGCCTCTTTCTTTCCCGTCCGTTTGAGCCGCTCGACGAGCTTGCGCGCCTCCTCGAAAGGCCAGGCATTGGCGGTCTGGGCGGCTTCAATCAGGGCAGGATCGAGGGTCAGGGGTCGGGACATGGGCCTAGTGCTTGCAGGAAAATGCTTCCAGAAGCGCGGCACACTAGGGATGAGACCCGTTAGGGTCAATGCGGTAAACCTGTCTGGTCCGAGGTAAAGGGACGCCTAGAATGGGCTGATCGGGAAGAAGCGCAGATAAAGCTCCGCGTATTTTCCTTCCTTCCAAAGCTGCTGCAGGGCGAAATCCAGGGCACGGCGCAGAGCATCGTCATCGGTGCGGGTGATGAAGCCGATCCCCTCACCGAAAAAGCGGCTCTCCAGATAAGAACCACCGGAAAAGTCGCAGCACCCGCCAGCCTCCTCTCCCCCTATCCAGAGAGCAAAACCCAGACCATCGGCAAACAGGTAGTCGACCTCGCCTGCCTTAAGGGCAGCCTGAGCCGCGGCTGCCTCCGGATAGGGCTTGAGGGTACTGCCCGCCATGAAGGCCTTCGCGAAGGCCTCATGGGCCGTGCCGCCGACGACACCGATGGTCTTGCCCTGAAGCGTCTTGGCGTCGGGAGCCGGCTGATTGCGGTCCCTGCGCACGACAAAGCGCGCCGGAATCTTGAAATACGGGGACGTGACGGCGAAGCGCCGCCTCAAATCCGCATTCACGGGAATGGCTGCAGCCACCACATCGCCCTGCCGTTCATTCAGAGCATCGAGCAGCATGTCGAAGCGGCGGACCTGAATAGTGCAGGTGAGGCCCAGGCGCTCGCAGGCGGCGCGGGCAAGCTCCACCGAAAATCCGGTTGGGCCGCCATCGAGACCCGGGAAATGAAGCGGCGGGAAATCATCGTCGACGAGAAAGCGGATCGTGCGGGTCGTCGGCAGGTCCGGCCGCTCAAGCTGCGTTCTTGGATCCCAGAAGTTCGGGATGTTCACGGCCTGAGCTTGAGCGAGGCTCGACGCCAAAAGCAGCGACAAGGCGGCCCCGATGAACCCGGAGGGCTTGATCTTCGATGGGAAGCGCGCGACCAATGTAACGATATCTCGAACCATAAACCGATATTCTCTTGCACGTGGCCCGGCACCCATCAAGACGACTTTCCGAAAGCGCCCTGTGCTCATGAGGCAGGGTCTAGCGGAGAGGCGTCCACAGTCAACAGCGCTGCCGATCGAGATCGGCTTTCTGGCTCATCACGGGTACTCGCCGGAAACATTACGCCAAGCCGCGATCCTCGCCGAATTCGCCGGTGTATCGGCCGACGAATTTCTGCTGAAGCATAACATCGTTCATGAGGACGATTTCTACCGCGCCCTTGCCGCCGAACTCCAACTGCCTTTTCTGGCAGCCCCTCGCCTGTCACGCTCGTCTGATTATCCCAACAGCATCCTGACGGGCATCGCTCCCTTGGCCGGTACGAAATCCGGGTTTGTGATGGCGCCTCGCGGCGCAGCACTCGCTCGTCTTTTCAGCACGTGGCCCAAGGGCCGGCCAGTTGCGATCTGTTCGCCATCACGGCTGAGAGACGCGGTCTTTCGCGCGCAAGCCCGGTGGATCGCCCATCGGGCTGCCTCGGATCTGGCCGAAAGGGCTCCTGATCTGGCAACCGATGTCAGCTATGCGCAGCTCGCCCTTCTCTTCACCGTTCTGACACCGATCTCATTCGGAATCGGCCACGCTCCCGGGGTCACTCTCGCGATCATAGGCACGGCTTTGGGCCCTCTGTTCCTGGGCATGATCGTTCTGCGGCTCGCGGCCTCGTTCCTGAAGAACCCCGTCGAACCGGAAACCCTGCCGCCCCGCGCCGAGGATGCCGATCTGCCGGTCTATACGATCATTGCGGCACTCTACCGGGAGAAGCGGATCGCTGCCCGTCTCATCCATGCCTTGTCGCGGCTCGATTATCCCGCGGCCAAGCTCGACATCAAGCTCGTGCTCGAAGCTGACGATGAGGAGACGCAGGAGGCCCTTCGAGCCATCGATTTGCCAGGCGATGTCGAGATCATTGTCGCACCCAAGGGCGAGCCCCGTACCAAGCCGCGGGCGCTCAACGTCGCCCTGCCTCTGGCGCGGGGCCGCTATACGGTCATCTATGATGCCGAAGACGTGCCGGATTCCGGCCAATTGCGTCTGGCCGTGTCCCGGTTCGCCAACCTGCCGCGAAACGTCGCCTGCCTTCAGGCGCGCCTAACCATCGACAATACGGACGATTCCTGGATCACGCGGCTCTTCACCATCGAGTATGCGGCGCTGTTCGATGTGTTCAATCCGGGACTCGCAGATATCGGAAGCCCTGTCCCCCTGGGCGGCACTTCGAACCACTTCCGCACAGCTGTCTTGAAAAACATCTTTGGTTGGGATGCCTGGAACGTCACCGAGGACGCTGATCTCGGTATTCGACTGGCGCGGCTTGGATATCAGGTGCAGGACCTCCCTTCTTCTACGCTCGAAGAGGCACCAGGCACCTTAAGGGCCTGGATGCGGCAGCGAACCCGCTGGATGAAAGGCTTTGTCCAGACTGCGACCAGTCATTCGCGCAAGCCTTGGGTCCTGCTCCGGCAATTGGGCATCTGGCGCTTCTATGGCGCTCTCGTCCTGACCTGGGGCATCGTGCTCAGCGCCTTGGTTTATCCGCTCTTTTCCGTACTGTTCTTAGGTTCGTGGCTTTTCGGATCGCCCGACCTGCATACCTCGCACTGGGAAGTCGCCGGTCGTGCTTACAGTCTGACGCTGTTTTTCTATGGTGCAGCCGCAATCACCATTCCGGCAATATTCGCCCTGCACAGGCGCCGTCTTTGGCGGCTTCTGCCCTGGGTGCTGCTGCTGCCGTTCTATTACGGGCTCGTGAGCGTCGCTGCCTGGAGAGGCTTATGGGAATTGGCGACAGCGACATTCCGATGGAACAAGACGAGCCATGGACACGCCCGGACCTCTCGAAGCGGATTGGTTTAGAAGCACCAGGCGAGCGTCGTCAGCACCAGATCGTTGAAGACCGCGCCACCGTGGCGCCACCACAGGAGACCGCCGGACACGACAAGACACAGGATTGCGCCGGCGATAAGCCCCATACGGGCCCGCCGTTCCTGCTGATCGGTTTGTCCAGTCTCGACGCTCATCCCTGCTTGTCCCAAAAGGCGCTGCGAGAGACCCAATATAGAGGCCCCTCGCGTCAAGGAAAAGAGTTCAGGCCTGCAACCAGTTCCGCAGCCTGGAGAGGCGCGGTTCTTCCTCGTGCGTAACAGCCTGGGCCAAGGCGGCGCGGCTTCCGACCAGGACGACGAGGCGGCTCGCCCGCGTCACGCCCGTATAAAGGAGCTTGCGCCGCAGCATGGAAGCCTGCTGCAGCGCCACCGGGATAATCACCGCCGGATATTCCGACCCTTGCGCCTTGTGGATCGTCACCGCATAGGCGAGCGCCAGTTCGTCGAGCTCCTTGAGGGTGTAGACCACGAGCCGATCGTCGAAGGCGACCGTGAGTTCCCCGTGATCCCGGTTCACTTCACGCACGATGCCGACCTCGCCGTTATAGACGTCCCGATCATAGTCGTTGCGAACCTGCATGACCTTGTCGCCGGGGCCATAGATCCAGCCGGCGCGGTGCAGGCTCTCGGGCCCTGGCGGATTGAAGATCTGCTGCAATTCGCCGTTCAGCATATGCGTTCCGAGCCGCCCGCGATTCATCGGGCACAGCACCTGCACGTCGCGCACGGGATCGAGACCGAACTTTCTCGGGATGCGGTCACGCATCAGGATCGTCATTTTTGCCATCGCATCGGCCGGCGTGTCGGCCTCGACGAAATAGAGATCCGAGTCCGGCTGGTGCGAGAGATCGGGCACGAGGCCGCGATTGATCGCATGAGCCACCGTGATGATGCGGCTTTCCCGCTCCTGCCGAAAAACCTCCTTCAGATGCACGATCGGGACGGCATCGGAAGCGATGATGTCGGAGAGAATCTGCCCGGGACCGATGGAGGGAAGCTGATCGACGTCGCCGACGAGGAGCAGGCAGGCTTCATCCGGCAGGGCGCGAAGAACCGCCGCCATGAGACGGATGTCGAGCATCGAGGCTTCGTCCACCACGAGGAGGTTGCAGTCGAGTGGCGCCTTGGCGTTGCGCCGGAACCCGCCCTCGGAGGCTTCGAGAAGCCGGTGCACAGTCTTGGCGGGAAAGCCTGTGCTCTCGGCCAGTCGCTTTGCCGCGCGCCCGGTCGGCGCGCAAAGAGCCACCTGCAATTCATGCTTCGTGCACAGATGTGTCAGGCTCCGGATGAGCGTGGTCTTGCCGACACCCGGACCGCCAGTGACGACAAGCACCTTCGCCTGACAGGAGGCGATGAGCGCCTCGCGCTGACTGACCGAATAGAAGACGCCCGTGGCGGCCTCGGCTTCAGCGACCACCTGCGCGGGATCGAGCCCGCGCCAGGGGTGGAAGCCCTGCGCGATTTCCTTCAGACGCTGCGCGATGAAAAGCTCGGCGCCGTAAAGGCTTTTGAGAAAGATGCAGCGATGTCGATCGAGCTCGTCGGCGACGAGCTGGCCCGCCGCACATTGCGCATCGAGCACCGGTGCTAGCTGAGCCTTCGGCACTTCAAGCAGAACGCTTGCCTGCTGCAACAGCGCTTCGGCCGGCAACCCGGAATGTCCCTCCTTCACGGCCTCGGATAGAACATTGGTGAGCCCGGCCTGTAGCCGGATGTCGGCCGTCGGCGCGATGACGAGCTGCATGGCGACCTGATCGGCCAGCGTGAATTCGAAACCGGGAATGTCGAGGGCAAGCCGGTAGGGATTGGCCGAGATGATGTCGATGGCTCCGACGCCATAGGCGCGGTAGATGCGCGTGAGCAGAAAGCCGCCGATCCCATGAGCATTGAGGAAGGTCGCGATGTCCTTCAGGGCGCGATGCTCGGCCCAGGCCTCGCCGATGCTGAGCGCCCTCGCCATGCTGATGCCGTGTACGCGGGTCAGCTCGTGCGGCTTCTTCTCGATGACGTCGAGAATGCGCGATCCGAAGGAAGTGATAAGCCGTTGCGCAAGTGTAGGACCGACACCTTTCAGGAGACTGGAGCCGAGAAAGCGCTGGAGATCTTCTGCGGTCGCCGGGGCCGAGGTCTTCAGCTCATTGGCACTGAACTGAACACCATGATTGCGATCGTGTAACCACTCACCGCTCGCCTCGACGACTTCGCCGATGGCGACCGATGGCGCATGGCCGACAACGGCGACGGGCTTGCGGTGCCCGCGCGCCTTGACGCGCAGCACGCAGAAGCCGGTCTCATCATTGTGAAATGTCACACGCTCGATGGAGCCGACGAGGTGTTCGGAGAGGGATAAAGCGTCCTGACTGGCCGCAGTGAGAGCGGAGGATTTCGGCATCGATCAGAAAGACCAGGAGCGCCGGGACGCTTCCGCGGGAAGAAAAATGGACGAGATGACTTTCAAGTCATCTCGTCCATGATCGCAGCGAAATTTAGGCTGCCTTCTTGGTCGGCCAGCCGAGTTCAACGAGACGCGCCTTAGCGAAGTCGCGGATCTCGTCGCGGATGCCTTCCGGCAGATCGGCGAGAATCTTCTGCGTGTCGGCATGGAGCATCAGGTCCGTGACCGCATTGATGGTTTTGGCCTTCTTGATCTTCGCCTTCAGATCATCCTCGATCTTGCCCTCGGTAGCCGTCACTTCAACCTTGCCTTTCTGCGGCTCGGTCTTCTCAAGTTCCACATGCGGATCGGCATAGCCTGGACGGCCCTGCTTGAACTCGTCGGCCTCTTCCTCGGAATAGACATAGCCGTGCAGCTCGATGAGCTTGAGGATCACACGGTCCTTCGCGCGCTTTTCGGCCATGGCATAGACATAGGCCGCCTGCTTGCCGGAGACGCGGTAGTTCACGCCGATCAGCGCCTCGCCGATCGACCATTCGACGCGATCGCCCATATGGCCGGTCACCTGGATCACGGCCTCGTCGCGCTCGGCGCGAATGATCTTCGGTTCGTCGAAGACGACCTTCGCCTGGGCGGCGATACGCTCGAGGGTCTTGTGATAGATGACGGCCGTGCCCTGGACGCGCCAGACGTTCCCGGCCATCGGCTCGCCGAATTTCGCAAGCACCTCGGAAATCTTCTTGTCCGTCGTATTCATCCTCGATCCTAACTTTCTCAGAGGCCCGCAAATCGGTGACGCGCTCTTGTCGCAGCCTTGTCTCGGCAGGCGCGTTCGTTGTTTGTTCTATACCAAATTTAGGGCTCTTGGTCCACTTTTACGCGCGCGCGATGGAGAAATATCTCCATATTTATCAGTCACTTAAATCATGCGCTATTTTGTCCTAAGGACGTGAAGCTGAGCCTTAAGATGGTGCGGTGACATCCTGTCTTCGAGAGCCGCCGAAAGTTTGACCTCCATCATATCGTTCTATATATGTTCTCATCACATAGTGAGGTTATGAGCTACCGGAATGCTGGGTGGCCTGGCCGTCTTTTTGAAAAGCCAAGCTGGAGGCTCCGATGTCCGCGCAAGCGCTCCTCGACCTTTCGGACCGGCGCCCTGCCCGCCGCCCGGGAACACGCCGGGCGCAGAAGCGCCCTTCCATGCCACTCACGCGCAACGCTTTGATCGCGGACTATCTCGCGCTTTGCGAACTGGATGCCGAAGTGGAATCCCTGCGCGCGCCCGCCGATCCGGCCACCTTTGTCATCGGCGAGGAGACCGTCGAACATGTGGCCGACTTCGAGATCGTCAGGGATGGCACGGCCTATCTGGTCGACGTGATGACGGATGACGACCTGCTGAACCATCCGCTACGTGCCGCAGCTATCCATGGCATCACCTCTTCGGACGGCAAGCCCTTCCTCATTGAGACAGCGGCCAGCATCCGGGCCGAGCCGCGCTTCACGACCATGCGCCTCATCATGGCCTGCAAACGCACACCTGTGACGGCTGGCGACCGGGTGCGCGCTCTGCATCAGCTCGACGAGATGGGAACCATGCGGCTGGTGGATTGCGCCAGCGCCGTCATGAACACGCAGGATGGCGTGGCGGCGATTCTCGCGCTGGCCTGCGAGGGACTGATCGCGGTCGATATCAGCCGCCCCATTCTGCCGGAAACGCAGGTGCGCCGTCGCCGCCTGCCCTACACCGATCCGTTTGCTTTCTAGAGCATCGGACCCACTTTTGGGTCCGATGCTCCACTCTTTGAAGAGCGCATCGTTGGGTGCGGACCCGAAGGGCCGCGTCAGCGAAAACCGGATCCACTTTTCACTGACGTGGCCCTCTGGGTCCGCACGATGCGCTAAGACTGAGCGGCGTGGCGCTCCACCGCCTCGCCGAGAAGTGAGCGCACGATGGCGCGCACCGCATCCGGCGTATCGTCAGCCGCGAACTTCGCCTCGATCTCGTCGCGGATGATGGATCCGTCGCCACTGCGCTTCAGCTCCGTCGAGGATTCAGCCTGTAGCAAAGTGACGAAGGCGCTCTCGATCTCCTGCGCCACGACATCACCGTCGGCCGCGTCGACCACACGTCCGGTCAGATCGAAGACATTGCTTTCGAACGGCAGCGCCTGCGGCGTCAGTTCGCCACCAACATCCAGGATCCAGGCGCGTGGAACATGATTCACGAGATCGACGGACTGGCGCGTGATATTGCCGGGATTCATCCAGCGCGTCCGGCCGGCCAGAATGGATTTCTGCGCCTTGTGAATGTGCCCGTTGATCAGAACATCGCAGCCCTCGACGGCAAAGGGCGGCACCGCTCCCGGATAGCCGCCGTCAAAGGCAATGTCGTGATGGCTGAACCATGCATGGAGATCGACGCCGGAGAAGGAGCCGCGCGCATCGGTCGGGATCGCCTGGCCGAAAGGAGTCATGCCGATGCCGATGCGCTGTGTGCCGACCTGGAACTCGGTCACGGGAGCCGATGTCGCGACCACATCGACCACATCGCATAAGCCCAACAGTGCCAGCGAGTCGCTGTCGGTGAGTGTCGTGTGCTGGATATCGTGATTGCCGACATTGACGATGGGCCGATGGCGAAAGCCTTTGAGAACGCGGATGAGCTGGTTCTTGAGTGCTTCATCGGTCTCGACCGGCCGGTCGAACAGATCGCCCAGGATCACGACCGCAAGCTGCCGTTCGTTGGCGATGGCGACGCAGCGCTCGAGCTTGCCGAGTACGGCCTGAGGCCAGACGACATCCTTGCGCCGCCCCGGACGTCGTGAGCCCACATGCGGGTCCCCGATCACGAGGATACCGTTGCATTGGATCGCGGGAAGACGATCTCCGGACAGGATCATGCGGTCAGCCGCTCCGTCGGCGTGGAGGAATGAGAGGAATGGGCGTGATGGTCCAACAGGTTTTCCGGATTCACCGGCGAGCCGCAGGTGGGGCATTGACCGCCTGTTTCCTCGATGAGCCGCGCCATCTCGATCTGAACGGATGTGATTCCCTCGTCGACCTGCGCAATCCGGCTTTGAGCCAGCAGAGACGCACTGCTAAGATCATTCATACGCTTCAGGATGTTTTGTGCCGAGGAAGTCTTTTCAAGGTCGGGCACCGAATGGGGCAGGCTTTGCAATGCCGTCAGACGCGCCTTGCTTCGGGTTAGATCACGGTTGAGCCGAAGCATGCGTTCTCCGAGGCGCTCACGCTCACGGGAGCGCTCGATCCGACGCGTAAGATCCGTCAGCCTCTCCGCGCCGGGCAGTTGCTCAGTGATCTTGCTCCGCGTCTGTGCCCGGCCCAGCAAGCCCTTGAATTCCGCAAGCTGCGATGCGCGCTGCTGCAATCTCTGCAGGTGTGCGGAGACCGTCTTGAGATTCTCCGCATGTTCACGAGCAGCAACCAGCTTCTCCTTGAGAATATCGAGCTCCCTCAGCCCTTCGAGCGTCTCGCCGAGTGCAATCAGCTCTCGCTCGCCGTTACGCACGAGATCGTTGTCGCGCCGGCAGCGCTCGCGATGGATGAGGAGCATGTCGCGGATATAGCCGGCCTCCTGTCCGATCGACAGAACGGCGGAACGGCGCGACGGCGTTTCACCCAGAAGGAACACGGGAAATTTCTGGTGCGCGATGTGAACGTCGAGATCTTCCACCTTGCGGATGCGGATGAGATCGGCGACCCAATCGGGAACGTTGCGTCCGCCGGTCTCGTAGCGCATGCCCTGCTCCTCGACGACGGAGCCATCGGCTTCATGCAGCGACCAGATATTGACCGGCGATCGACGGGGCTGGCGCGTGAAGCGCAAAATCCTGTTGCCTGCAACACCGATCTCGACACTCGCCGCCTTCGTTCCTGCGCGGACGAGGCTATCGCGCGCTTCGCCATAGAACACGGCGCGCAGCGCACGGATGAAGGTCGATTTGCCACGGTTGTTCGGGCCGATCAGCGCGTTCACCCCAGGGTTCAAGTGAAGCGTCGCATCCTGATAGGCCTGCACGTTGATGAGCCTGATGAAGCGCAGGCCCGGCTGTTCATCGTTCCAGGCGGCCCTGGTATCGGAGGTCTCGACCGTCACCCCGGAGGCAGGTTCGCCGACGATGCGCGCGATGTGGAACTTGCCCGAGAACTGGGACAGGTCGTGGTGCGAAACAGCGAGACACTGCACGCCAAGACGTGCGGCGCCGTCCTCCAGCACCCGATAGAAAGACGAGACGCGATCCGGCGCGATCCAGCAATCCGCCTCATCAAGGGCGAGGAAGCGGGCGACATCCGCCTTGACCACCGCGATGAGCCGCAGCGCCATACCGACTACGTTGGTCAGCGCGCCACCATTGTCCTCCAGCACATCCTCCAGGGAGCCGTCCGCGCGGCGCACGCAGATATCGAGCGCAGCCAGGCCGCGTTCGGTCGAGAGATCCAAGGCCACCGGCTTTTCGCCCGGCAGAACCTCCTGCACCAAAGCCGTCAGCAAGGTCTCAAAGGCGGACAGACTGCGACGGCTGGCAGAGCCGTGTACCGCTTCGATGAAGGCTTCCACCTCGTCCTTGACGGCAAGGCGGCCCTTGGCGAGTTCGATCGCGCGCGTCAGCTCCTCGCGACGGGTCCGCAAGCCATCACGTCGTCCTTCGAGGCGGGCGAGCGACGCTTCCGCCCGCGTCACATCGTGATCCATGGAGGGCCCGATCAACGCTCGTCTCCGATCTGCTTGAGACGCGTTTCAACCTCGCGCAAAGCCGCACCGAATTCGTCGGCAAGCTTGGCATTGCGGGCCTGCGCATCCTCGATCAGAGCCTGAATCTGGCCTTCATCGTCGGTGCCGAATTCGGACAGAGCGAGGGCCCGGACCTCTTCGAGTTCGCGCGCGAGACGCTCGGCCTCGCCTTCCGCCCGGATCCGCTCTGCCCGAAGCTTGTCGTAGGTCTTGCGCATCTCCTCCAGGCGCCGGAGCTGGTCCGTTTCGAGGCGGGTCAGATTGGTCATGGCGTGGCGAATCCGCTGTGTTGGAATGGTCGAGCTTCAGTTATCGCCAGCGATATTTCGTCGCAACGACTTTGCCTCTTTTTGAACGGGATCGGAGGCGATCTCTTCAATCCTGGCATCTGATCCTCCACATAGTATCGGTTACTCCAAGATTACAGACTTGACCTGCGGACTTTGCTTGACACAGAGGCCATTGAGGCTATGTTCTTCATTTGTTCGCATCCTCTGTATGCGTCGTGGATGTGACGCCATTAGGGCAGCCGCGCCTCACCGCATCAAAGGATCCCGCGATGACCGTCATGACGGAAGAACGACCGATCTTCGAGAACGAGGAATGGCTCGTGATCGAAAGCGGTCTTGAGCACAAGCGAACCGGCTACTTCATCGACCGCGAGAGCCTTGGACAGCGCCGGGAGGACGGTCTGTGGACATGGCCGTTGCATATGGCCGAGAAGAGCTGGTGTGCCATGCAGCCGTTCTCCGAAGCCTTCTCCCGTGCCGCTTCCGTTTACGGTGTCGCGACAGGCGCGGAGCTGGCGCAAACCCTCAAGATGGCCCGCAGAGAGATTGCGTCCTGGCCGAAGGCTACAAAGGGATCCAACCCCGTTCCGCTGATCCCGCGGACCTTGCATTCGCAGGGTGCAAATCCCATCTTCGTTGAGCCGCGCCCTTCTCAGAAACCGTTGAACGGTCAAGGTTTTCAGAGCCCAGAGGATGTATGGCGCATATGTCCCCAAACAGGAGGGCGCCTGTTTCTGAAGAAACCGCGCAACCGTCCCGAACGCCCGAGCCTGGCGCGGGAAGCCGACCTTCCATGGCGGGCACAGCGTCGGATTCGAAAGACCGGGACGAAGCTTGTCCAGCTGCTTCAGGCAGCCTGGACCATACGGTGAGATCAATGCCGAACTTTGGACTTGAAGAGACGATGCGCTATGGCGCGAGGGCTTTTCAGGGAGACATTGCCGGGACGGAGACAATGCTTCCTGAAACGGCGGATGAGTTCGCGCAGTACATCATCGAGGCGATCTGCCACGCAAGCGTGACGCCAGGCGTCGGCCGCCGCACATTTGAGCGCTGCATGCGCGCGCTTACCTTCGCCTCGACGGCTCGAGTTGGATTACGTCACCCAGCAAAGGCTGAAGCGATCGATAGGGTTTGGCACGAGCGCGAGCGCCTGTTCGAAGACTACAATACGAGTCCCGACAAGCTGCGCTTTCTCGCAACGCTGCCGTGGGTGGGACCCGTGACGAAACATTCCCTGGCGCGCCGACTCGGCGTCTATGCAGAGCATGGACAGCGGGCCGTCGCCTGAGACGCAACAAGAAAACAAGAAGAGGTATCACTCGATGGCCAAGGTCCGCGCAAGCGATGTCGGCTTCTGCGTTGTCGATGACAATGCCAATGTCATTGCCGATAACCTCGTTCGCCGCATCCGCGAGGCTGCCGCCGAAATGGAGGGCCAAGTCAATCGGCTTTATCGGGGCCGTCAGGCCTACGATCTTGAGGACGGCACCAAGCTCGACCTCAACAAGGCAATCGAGCAGCTGACCTATATGGCGCGCACCCTGCGCGAGATTCAGAGCGAGCAGTCTAAGGTGGTGTATCTCCAGGCTGCGGAATAACACCTAATCTGCCTAAAACGAAACGGGGAGCGTCGAGACATCGACGCCCCGTTTCATGGTCCTACTCACTCGACGAACGCCCTGCAGGCGCCTGTACGCCTCCCCTTGTGTTTCGCATAGAACAAAGATAGAACAATAGGCGATGCCTCTCATCGGGCAGGAGTGTGCAACCGACCTGAAAACGTGTGGCATCGCTGATGCTTCAGCCGTTCAGGAGAGATGAAGTGGAGAGGCCGTTATGGCTGGATCTGTGAACAAGGTGATTTTGGTGGGCAATCTGGGGCGGGACCCGGAGGTGCGGCGTCTGTCGAACGGGGAGCCGGTGGTGAATCTGCGGCTTGCCACGTCGGAGACGTGGAAGGACAAGGGCACGGGCGAGCGCAAGGAGAAGACCGAGTGGCACTCGGTGGTGATCTTCAACGAGAACCTGGCGCGGGTGGCGGAGCAGTATCTGAAGAAGGGCTCGAAGGTGTATGTTGAGGGCCAGCTGCAGACGCGCAAGTGGACCGACCAGAGCGGCCAGGAGAAGTACACCACCGAGGTGGTGCTGCAGCGGTTCCGGGGTGAGCTGACGATCCTGGACAGCCGCGGCGGCGGCGCCTCGGAGTATAGT
>NZ_CP069354.1:4617500-4850000 GCF_016864375.1 Microvirga sp. VF16
TATACTGACATCCAGGCTCGTGTCGTTGATCAGGATCAATTAAGATCGAGATCGAGACCCGGACGAAAGGCGAGATCCGAAGATCGCGGCAGCGTCGGCGTCTTGTGAGATTGAAGCTCGCCCGAACTGAAGTTCCGGCGGGGCTGCGGATATGTCGATTCCCAGATCGTTTGTCAACACCCGAGCGGCCGATTAACGGCACGTGGTTTCCGGGAGGCCTGCACTCCTTGAAGAGCCACCTTCAATGCAGATGGTTTTAGGAAAAGTTGGAGCGGGCGAACAGAATCGAACCCACGACATTCAGCTTGGGTGTTTCAAGCAGGCCGTTAGTCTAGCTTGCCCACGTTCCTCGTCCAGAACGGACGAAAGGAACCTCTCGTGCGAGACAGTCGACCCTTGCAAGTGAAAACCGCCGCACCGGCTGGTCCCGGGAGCGGCTGAAATCAAAGCGAGAAGCTAGGAACAACTTCCAGAGCATCGGACCCAAAAGTGGATTTGCACTTCTGGGATCCATTCCGATGCTCCATTCTTTGAAGAGCGCATCGTTTGAGCGGAAAACCGGGTCCACTTTTCCGCACGATGCGCTAGCGGAGATCATAAATCACCGTCCCCTCCCCTGGCAGAGCTCGCGCCCATTTGGAGCGAGGACCGGTGATACTTTCAAGATTGGGAGATCCTTCCATGGGTGGTCCCTTCCTTGGTCCAGACGCCGCTCTGCCCCACTCCTCGGAGAAATTGCCGGCCTAGGGCATCGGGAGGTTGCGAAATGATGGCTTGGGATCTGTTCCGCACGCCCTCTACCAGTTGAGCGCCTGCGCGGCGAATGGCTGAGAGACCCCACTCATATTGCCCATGGGGCGTGCGGCCGTACTGGTACACGCGCTCGGCCAGCGCCAGGCTATCATTGAGCCGGGAATGTCCAAAGCCGTGAAGAGCACCTGCACGTCGTCCGAGCGGGCCTCCAGCATCGCCAGAGCCTCATTGGCGTTTGCCGCCTCCAGAATACAGAGCCCAGCCTGCTCCACTTCATCGGCAGCGTCATGCAAACCAATGGCTTGTTTTGCGTCGGCCCTCACTTCTGATGATGCGACGACGATGCAAACATCTGTGCTCGGCTGGAACAACGTCGCGTCAGACCTCGTCCGATCGGCCTGAGCATATGTTCCGAGGATGCCGGGCCGCCCGTGCCACGACCGTCCCATTCAAGCGATGTCAGTTACGGGCAGCGGTAGACGATCTGGCCGTAGGAATTCACAACCTGCCGGCAGCCGGGAGCAGCGTAATAGTACGTCCCCGCTGCCGCAGCTCCGGCGGCCGCCCCATAGGCTACGGAACGACGGGTGGTTCGGCGGGCCACGCCGGCATAGCTCATGGGCGTTGCCGGCCGCCCGATCCTTGCCTCCGCCTGACCGATGAACGAGCCGAACGGCGCTGGCCCGTTACCGCTCCAGAGCAGGGCCGCACCGACAGCCAACAACGTGAGGGCCGCAAGGCCTGCGGATTTGAGCGTGCTCATTTGGTGCCTCCGGGAACGATGCCCTCGGGGATCTCATCGATGTCTTTAAGGACAGCAATCGTCACGCCGCTGGAGCCATCCGGCGGCTTGAATGCGAACGCATCCGGCGCCGGGCTGACGCCGGTCTTCCAGTCCCGGAGCCGCAGCGTGTACTGGGGCGCGGCGCCGACCGCCTTGCTGGTGATGACATATTTGCGTGGCACCGGCTTGTCGCCGATCTCGACCCAGATCTGCCAGTCGGTGTCGAGGTTGCGGAAGGCAAGGTGCTCGCACTCGACACCTTCGACGACGCCGCGGCCGATGTGTTTGGCCTCCAGCACCCCCGCCATCAGTTCCTCGTAAGGCTTCGACAGCAGGAGATCGGCACCCGGAAGTTCGAGCGCAGCGTCGGTGCGGAGCCTGTCGACAGCCTCATCGAAGGAGGTGGACCCGGTCACCTGCGCAAACCGATTGCCGCCACGGTCATAGATCGTCACGTTGGATCCATCCGAGATGAGTTCGACATCGGCGTAGCCACCGGTGCGGCTGATGCGGAACTTGTTCGGACGGCTCAAGGTGACGTCGCCCGAGGCGCTGAACTGGATCTTCTCGACCGCCGGGGTCACCACCTCGATATCGGCATCATATTTCAGCGCCAAGTTCTCCTGACGACCGACATAGTCGGCCATGGTTTTCAGGATTTTCTGGGCCTCCCCGTCCTCCGCCCATGCGGCAGGCGCATAAGCGCCCGTGATGGCCATAGCGGCAAGAAGACAGAGAGCCGTCCTCGTGGATGTCGCGCCCTGAGGTCGAAAGGTAACATGCTTCATTGTCGGTGCCTCCTTGGTCTGCCTCCCGCACCTCAGTCGGCCGTCAGCACGGAGACTGCGCAGATGCCCGCGGATCATTCGCCATCCCTTGGGATTAGCATAGACCAGTCGCGGCGGCGTGCTTGATCGGCGGGGACAATTTCTTGACAGTTTTGGTCGCGAGGGAGACCCGCAACAGTCATGGGCTCGCCCGGACGTCCTGGAGATCCGCTTTTGAGGTTGGCGCGGACCGGAATCCTAGCCCCAACCTCTGGGCGAGTTGGACGCTGTGCGCCACGGCAACGAGTTGTTTATCGGCTCTTGCCTTGAGATCGCCCGACTTGCCGTATCAGGTCTTGTCAGAATAATCGCAGCAGCAAAGCGGCGGGGTTAATGCGGGAATTTCTCCTCGGGCGTTTGAACGCCCGGACTTTCTTCAATGGTTGGTTTCATTTGACGACCCTGGCCATGGCTCTCATGCTGGTCAGCAGCGGATCGGAGGCCCAAACAATCACCACTTCGCTCTCCCGGTCCAACTCTCTTGCCGCAAAGAACCACGCCGTCATGCCGGTCCCGGGCTGGATCCGCTTCTGCAAGCAAAGACCTGAGGAATGTGCATTCAGGTCTTCGGAACCGTCGACAATCACCCTCACGCCACAGGCTTGGACGACCCTCACGAGGGTCAATCGCCAGGTGAATGCCGCCATCAGGCCCATCACCGATCATGAGCATTGGGGCGAGATGGATCGCTGGGATCTTGCCGAGGATGGCTACGGCGATTGCGAGGATTACCAACTCGTCAAGCGCAAACGCCTCGTTGCGGCCGGGTTTCCCCGGCGGGCATTGCGCATGACAGCCGTGATCGATCAGGATGGCGAACCCCATGCGGTCATGATGGTTCGCACCGACCGTGGTGACTTCATTCTCGACAACAAGCG
This sequence comes from Microvirga sp. VF16, assembly GCF_016864375.1. Lineage (GTDB taxonomy): Bacteria > Pseudomonadota > Alphaproteobacteria > Rhizobiales > Beijerinckiaceae > Microvirga. The sequence goes on from NZ_CP069354.1 coordinate 4,620,743, forward strand.
CGACGCGATCCTGCCATGGCGGCAGACCGGCTACGTCTACTTGCAGCGTGAAGTCGAAACAGGGTCGACCTGGGTTTCGCTTGGTGGGGCCTTCACCTCACCTGTCGCCACGGCGGGTCGCTAGCACATCGTGCGGACCCAGAGGGCCGCGTCGGCGGCTCGAAGGGCCACGCCAGTGAAAAGTGGATCCGGTTTTCGCTGACGCGGACCTCCGGCTCCGCGTCCAACGATGCGCCAGCCAAGAGAAGAAGCATCGGCCCCAAAAGTGCACTCCTCTATGGATCGCACATTGCGCCGGTCTGATCGAGCGGCCCCCGATCAATCATCCGAAGCCGTCGAACAGCCACGTGGTCTCGAGGATCACCGCACGGTGCCGCGGGCCCGCCCTCCCGGGGTACGGCAGGAGCATCCCGTCCCGACCGGCGCCGGATCGGTCAAAGCGCAGGTTCGGACCGCCGTCACGCAGGCCCCACCAACCGTTGACGAAACCGGTGTCTGGTAGGTGGAGTATGGGTAGTTGTAATATGGGTATGTAGCCGCTGCCCCGATCACGGCACCCGTGGCCAGTCCCCATCCGCCGTAATAATTCCCGTAATACGGGTAGCGCCCATAATAGGGATAACGCCCACCATAATAGTACGGATAACGTCCACGCCAATCACCACGATTGACGAAGCGATTGTCGAAGCGGCCGCCCGGGTTGTTGATCGCCGCCTGGCGAAAATCTCCACGACCGGGACGTATGGCGGCTGCGCGGACGGGCGCGCCGCCTGGCCGCGCGGCGATCGCCCGGCCGCGGAAATTCCCGCCGCCCATGCCGGCCCGAGGGACGTACATCCTCTGGCCTCCGATACCGCCGCCCCGGAAGCCGCCTCCACCCCGGAAGGCACCGCCTCCGCCGAACCCGCCGCCGCCAATGCGGGCGCCCCCTCCGCCGCGACCACCACGCTGGGCATCGGCAACATCCGGGATCAGAAGCGCGCCCGTTGCGAGAGCGCACAGAGCCAGGAGAGTCCTGTTCATCGACGTTCTCCCTTTCACTGCCCGGCGCACTGCACCGCGCGGGGCAGGCTGACATGAGTGGAATACATTGTGCCCGCTGCGAAAACTTGCTTGATCGTTTGGGACAAGCGCTTGGCATTTGTTGCCATGAGGCTGCACGGGAACCTTACACCCGTCGACGAGCGCATCCCGGGCTTGTCATCCAGGAAAGGCCAAGAGGATCCACTTCAGGCCTTGCCTGACACTCTTCGCCTACTTCCACATGCCACGTCACCAGCAGCGACATGCCATTGTCCCAACATGCCAAGGGACTGACACATTCGGTCAAGCAAGTTGCTCAACCGGTGCCATACTCGGGCTGGTCGGACGAGCGCCATTCGGCCGCCGAAGGACCGTCGCCGCACCGGACCATGCCCGGCTTCCTTTCGGCATTACGCCTCCAGCCCTCGGTCCAGGCTGGAGAATCCTGAATGCCCTGACGAAGAAATCGACGAGAGGCATCATGAATGATCATTCGCGCAGTGACGGCGACCGCCAACCGACCCGCGTCACCCTCTTCCTGTTCGCGACCGGCATCGAAAACAGCTACCCCACGATCCAGAACGGCCGTGTGCGCCGGGACCAGATGGAGGAATGCGGTCACTACCGCCTTTGGCAGCGTGACTTCGAACTCCTCGACGATCTGAGCATCCGCTTCCTGCGCTATGGTCCTCCGCTGTACAAGACCTTCCTCGGACAGGGCCGATATGACTGGGACTTCGCCGACCTGACGTTCGCCTGGCTGAAAGAACGCGACGTCATCCCCATCGTCGACCTGTGCCATTTCGGCGTGCCGGACTGGATTGGCGATTTCCAGAACCCGGACTTCCCGGTGCTCTTCGCCGAGTACGCCCGAGCCTTTGCGCACCGCTTCCCATGGGTCCAGTTCTACACCCCGGTCAACGAGATGTTCATCTGCGCCCAATTCTCGGCCGCTTTCGGCTGGTGGAACGAACAACTGACGAGCGACCGTGCCTTCGTCACTGCGTTGAAGCATATGGCCAAGGCGAATGTGCTGGCCATGTACGCCATTCTGGAGGAGCGCCCTGACGCCATCTTCATCCAGAGCGAGTCGACCGAATACTTCCACGCCGACAATCCCCAGGCCATCAAGTCGGCGGAGTTCTACAACGCGCGGCGGTTCCTCTCGCTCGACCTGAACTACGGCTATCCGGTCAACTCGCACATGCACGAATACATGCTGGACAACGGGATGACCCGCGACGAATACCATTTCTTCCTCGACAACACGCTTCGCCACCACTGCATCATGGGCAACGATTTCTATCACTCGAACGAGCATCGGGTGGATGCCAGCGGCAGGATCCTGCCTGCCGGAGAGGTGTTCGGCTACGACGAGATCACGCGCCAGTATCATGACCGCTATGGGCTGCCCGTGATGCATACCGAGACCAACTTCGACCAGGGCCATGAAGGCGACGAGGCCGTGGACTGGCTTTGGAAGCAATGGGCCAACGTGCTGCGGGTGCGCAATAACCGCGTGCCCATCGTCGGCTTCACCTGGTACTCGCTCACCGACCAGATCGACTGGGACATCGCTCTCCGCGAGCAGCGGGGCCACGTGAACCCTCGAGGACTATATGATCTCGAACGCAACATCCGTCCCGCGGGAAAGGCCTTCAAGAAGCTTCTCTCGCAATGGCGTCAGGTTCTGCCGACGCAGAGCGTCTGCCTGTTCGTGCCGGTCATGCTGCCGAGCGAGTACGATGAGCCTGTGGCCGCCCGCCGCCGCGAGGGATGGCGCCGGTACTTGCGCCATGAACTGAAGACGAAGCCCGAACTCAGGAGCTAGAGCACCGGACTGGAAATCCGACTCCCGGGGTTTTGGGCTGGCGCGATCCGTGATTCACTTGCTGGAACGGGAGGTGGATCATGGGTCATTGCTATTCCCTGGATCTGCGGGTGCGCGTCGCCGACTTTGTCGAGGCCGGTCATTCCTGCCGAGCGGCAGCCGAGCACTTTGACGTCAGCGAGAGCTTCGCCATCAAGCTGGTGCGGCGAACGCGGGACACCGGCTCGCCGGCGCCGGCCCGGCAAGGCCGCCCGCCCGGACGCGGCAAGCTGGTGGCTTATGAGAGCTTCCTGATCCAGACGGTCGAGGCCCACCCCGCCATCACCATGCCCGAACTGGCCGCGAGGCTGCTGGAGGAACACGGGGTGATGGCAGCTCCCGCAATGCTCTCGCGCTTTCTGTGCCACCGCGGCTTCAGCTATAAAAAAGTCCTGATGGCGGCGGAATGCGCACACGCCGCCGTGCGGGATGAGCGCCGCGTCTGGCATACCCACCGTCAGCCGCATATGCGCCAAGAGCCGCACCGCTTGATCTTTCTCGATGAGACGTACGTCAACACCAAGATGACGCGCCTGCGCGGACGTTCTCGCCGCGGCCAGCGCCTGCGCATGAAAGCTCCCTTTGGACACTGGACAACCCATACCTTTGTAGCCGGGCTACGGTGCAGCGAGTTGAGCGCTCCGTGGGTGATTGATGGCCCGATCACCCGCTTGGCGTTTGAGGCTTATATCGAGACCCAGCTCGCGCCGACGCTGCACCAAGGAGACGTGGTAATCCTCGACAACCTGGCGGTCCACAAGAGCGAGAAGGCCGCCCAATGCCTGAAGCAACGCGGAGCCTGGTTTCTGTTCCTGCCTGCTTATTCGCCCGATCTTAATCCCATTGAACAGGCCTTCGCCAAGATCAAGGCACACCTGCGCAAAGCTGAAGCCCGAACCTTTGACGCGCTTTGGCGCGCCCTCGGCGACATCTGCAATCTCTTCGAGCCGCACGAGTGTTGGAACTTCCTCAGGGCGGCCGGATATGCGTCCGTTTAACCGTCCGGTGCTCTAACATCGGCGTCATCCTGCGATTGGCGTTCAGATGGATGTTTCGTGGCCTTGATCACGCCTGAACAGCACGACGACGGTGCGCGCCTCGGCTCGGTATATCGGCCCAACGAGCGAAGGCGCTGTCCGCCACGGGACAATATCTGCCGGAGATTCGAGTGATGTATCGATCCATCGGCGCCATGTGCCGGGTCCGCCATCAGCTCCCGGCGGCAATTCGAAATCCAAGGGTTCCCAATATGCATTCAGGATCAGATAGACGCAGATTCCCTCCTGTCGCACCTCCGCCTCGAGCGCGAGACTGTGGGAGTCGTGGCCCCAGTCGGGCTGGCCGACCCGAACGCCATGCCATGTCTTCTGCGCTTGCTGGAGCAGGCGGCTCAGGCTCACGCGCTGACGCTCATGCTCGGTTCCCCGCCGGGCCCGCCGCGCGGTAAGCAGACGCATGAACCGGTGCACGTCCGGGTGTCTGGCGAGCAGCGACCAATCGAACCAGCTTGTTTCATTGTCCTGACAATAGGCATTGTTGTTGCCGGCCTGGGTCCGCCGCACCTCGTCGCCCATCAGGATCATGGGCATGCCGAGGGAGAGCATCGTCACCGTCAGGAAGTTCTTGACCTGCCGATTTCGCAGCCTCTCCACGGCGGGATCATCGGTCGCGCCCTCTACACCGCAGTTCCAGCTATGGTTGTCGTCCGCCCCATCGCGATTATTCTCACCATTGGCCTCGTTGTGCTTGCGGTCATAGGACACGAGATCGTTGAGGGTGAAGCCATCGTGGCACGTGACGAAGTTGACGCTTTGCTCGGCCTCGCGCCCTTTATGTCCGTAAATCTCGGGACTTCCCAACAGTCTGTCGGCAATTCGCGCCACTGAACCCGGATCGCTTCGGAAGAATGCGCGCACATCGTCACGGAAGCGTCCGTTCCATTCCTTCCAACTGTCCCCGATGAAGCTGCCGACTTGATAGAGTCCCGCCGCATCCCACGCTTCCGCGATAAGCTTCGTACCGGCGAGCACAGGATCCGACTCGATGTCCCACAGGATCGGCGGGTTCGGGATCGGCTGCCCCATCGCATCCCGCGCAAGAACCGACGCAAGATCGAACCGAAACCCGTCCACATGCATCACCTCCACCCAATACCGGAGGCTGTCGGCGATCATCCGGCGCACGACGGCGTGGCCGGCATTGAGGGTGTTGCCGGTACCAGTGTAGTCCGCGTAGCGCGAGCGATCCCTCTCAAGAGTGTAATATGCGGTGTTATCCACCCCACGGAAGCAGAGAGTCGGCCCATCACGGTCACCCTCCGCGGTGTGATTGAACACGACGTCGAGGATAACCTCTATGCCGGCCCGGTGCAGGGCCTTGACCATATCACGGAACTCGTTCACCGGCCCGAGCAGGTCCTGGCGCGAGCTGTAAGCCTGATGCGGCGAGAAAAAGGAGACGGGCGCATAGCCCCAATAGTTGACCTTGCCCGGTGGACAATCCTGCGCATCGAACTGGAACACCGGCATCAGCTCGACGGCCGTGATACCCAATTCCTGAAGGTACGGGATCTTCTCGACTAGACCGGCGAAAGTGCCACGGACCTTCTCATCGACACCGGAGCTGGGGTGACATGTGAACCCACGCACATGCATCTCGTAGATGATGGTCTGGGCAGAGAACCGCCGCAGGGGGGCATCGCCTTCCCAGTCGTAAGCGGACGGGTCCACAACCACGCTCTTCATCGCCGTGGAAGTGTTCTCGCCCGGCTTTCGCGCAGCATCGCGGCTGTAATTCTTCGGCACGGCCACACCGCGGCCGTAGGGATCGAGGAGAAGCTTGCGGGGATCGAATCGCATGCCCCTCGCGGGCTCGAACGGCCCATCCATGCGATAGCCGTAGAGTTGTCCCGCCGCCAGACCCGGGACGAAGACGTGCCAATAGTGATAGGTGCGATTGATGGTAGGATCCAGGCGGACCACCTGCCGCGCCTGTGCCTCGTCGGCGTGGTCGAACAGTAGTAGCTCCACCCCAGTCGCATGCTTGGAAAAGACGCTGAAGTTCACTCCCTCGCACATGGGTGTCGCTCCCAGCGGCGATGGAACTCCCAGTGCAGAGGCCCGGAAACGGCTTGGGTGCGTCCCCTCGTCCTTACGCTGATGCATCGTCGTGGTCCCCTCAGGCCCGCTCCAATCCTGCCGCATCACCCCTCGGTATCGCCGATGCTCTCAGGGCACCGGGCACGGCTGCACGTTCCAGATCTGGGACGCATATTCTGCAATCGTCCGGTCGCTGGAGAACCTTCCCGAACTGGCAACGTTCAGGATGACTTTTCGCACCCAAGCATCCGGATCAGCATAGAGATCGAGCAGCCGCTGGTCCGCTTCGAGATAAGACGTCAGATCGGCCAAGTGTCTGTAATGGTCGCCATGCGTGAGCAGGACATCGCGCAACGGTTCGAAGATGCCGGGCTCATAGCGGCTGAAGTGATTTGAGAAGATGAGATCCAGCGCGGCACGCGTTTCCGGCTCGTTGTCGTAATGCCAGTACGGACTATACCAGCCTCGGCTGCCCGCCACCTGTTCGGCCGTTAGCCCGAACAGGAAAAAGTTGTCCTCGCCGGCGGCCTCGGCCATCTCGATCGTCGCTCCGTCGCGGGTCCCGAGCGTCAGGGCCCCGTTCATCATGAACTTCATGTTGCTCGTGCCGCTCGCCTCATAGCCCGCCGTCGAGATCTGGTTGGAGACGTCGCTGGCGGGAATCAGTCTCTCGGCCAGCGACACGCAATACTCGGGCAGGAACACCACCTTCAGGCGCCCCTTGACGGCCGGATCTGCGTCAATCGTGTCAGCCAGATTGTTGAGGAACTTGATGATGATCTTGGCCAGCTGATAGGCCGGCGCCGCCTTGCCCGCGAAGACGAACGTGCGCGGAGCCATCTCAAGGTCTGGGTTCTCCCGCAGCCGATTGTAGAGCACGACAATGCGCAGCCCATTCAGCAGTTGCCGCTTGTACTCGTGAATGCGCTTGATCTGGCTATCGAAGATCGATGCCGGATCCACGACCACTCCGGACGTCGACTTGAGCCACTCGGCGAACCGCGACTTGGCATCCTGCTTGGCCCTGCGGATGTCATCCCTGAAGCTCCTGTCGTCAGCGAGCGGCTTGAGTTTTTCCAATTCGGCAAGATCCGTGATCCAGCGGTCGCCGATGGCGTCGGTGATGATCCCGGCAAGGGCCGGGTTGGCCAACAGCAGCCACCGACGCGGCGTCACGCCGTTCGTCTTGTTGCTGAAGCGCTCCGGAAACATCTCGGCGAGATCCTTGACGGTCACCCTTCGCAGCAGACCGGAATGGATCGCGGCAACGCCGTTCGTACTATGCGAGCCGACGATGGCGAGGTTCGCCATCCGGACCTTGCGCCCGCCGCGTTCGTCGATGAGGCTCACGCGTTCGACACGGCCCTCGTCGCCGGGGAACCGGTTCCGCACATCGTCAAGGAGGCGGCGATTGATCTCCAGGATGATCTCAAGCTGCCGCGGCAGCAGCACCTCGAACCACCGCAGGGGCCACTTCTCCAATGCCTCGGGCAGGAGGGTGTGGTTCGTATAGGCCAGCGTCCGCCGGGTAAGGTCCCAGGCCTCGTCCCATCCGAGATGCGCCTCATCGAGGAGGATCCGCATCAACTCGGCAACGGCAAGGCTGGGATGCGTGTCGTTGAACTGGATGGCGGCCCTGTCGGGAAGGGCGCGCCAATCGGGATTGTTCCGACGGAAGCGCCGCACGAGGTCGGCCAGCGAGCAGGCGACGAGGAAGTACTCCTGCACGAAGCGCAGGCCTTGCCCCATGCTCGTGGAGTCGTCGGGATAAAGCACGCGCGTCAGGGTTTCGGCCGAGAGCCGCTCGGCCAGCGCACCCACGAAGTCGCCGGCGCTGAACTCATGGAAGTCGAACGCCTCGGGCGCCGCAGCCGCCCAGAGCCGGAGCGTGTTGATGGTCCTGCCACCGTAACCGACGACAGGCCGATCATAGGGGATCCCCAGAAGGATCGATGGCTCACCAAGGACTGCGGCGAGCTTTCCGCTCCGCACCTCGAACGAGCAGCCGAGCCTGACCTCCACCTGCTCCTGCGGCCGGGCGGCCTCCCACGGATCGGGTCGCCGCAACCAGTTGTCCGCCTCCTCGTGCTGCCAGCCATCCCGGATCGACTGACGGAAGATGCCGTACTCGTACCGTAACCCGTAGCCCATGGCAGGAAGCTGCATCGTTGCCATCGAGTCGAGGAAGCAGGCCGCCAGCCGGCCGAGCCCGCCATTCCCCAGGCCGGCATCGGGCTCCTGTTCAAGCAGGGCGAGCCAGTCGAGCCTCTTCTCATCGACAGCCTGCTTTACCATCGGGTCAAGAAGGAGGTTCATGATGTTGTTGGCCAGGGAGCGCCCGATGAGGAACTCCATGGAGAGATAGTAGATGCGCTTGGCGTTCTCGCGCTCATAGGTCCGCTCTGTGAGGAGCCAGCGCTGCGAGAGGACGTCTCTTACGGACTTGGCGGCGGCCTCGTACTGCTCGCGCGGGCCGATCGCCTTCGGATCCATGACATTGTCGAACATGAGATGGCGCTCGTAGAGCGCGTTACTCGCCCCTGTGAGCTGAACCGGTCCACATGCATATTGCTTGAGGAGTTCCCTGGCCGTGGGAGAAGATGAGATCTTCGCGACGGTTCTGGTCCTGTCGCTGTTCATACTTTCATCCCTCTCGTGTCGCCGGGCGCTGCTGTCAAAGGTAAGTCCATCATTCCGATCCGCTGCCGGCTCGATACGCGGCCTTCGGTCCCTCAAAGTTCGAGATATCGCTCAGCCCGAGGCTCCCGGGTTGCCTCGCTTGAGATCGTGATAGATACGCTCCACGTCGGCCTGCCGGCACAGTTCGGTTCCCGCCGTCAGGACTGCGGCAGTCCCGGCCGCCATGCCCAGGACGAAGGCATCCTCCGGACTTCGCCCTTGCGACAGGCCGAAGATCATGCCGGCCAGGAAGCTGTCACCGGCACCGACGGCGCTTTTGGGCACCACCTCTACGCCCCGGATACGGACACACTTGCCTCGGGTCCCGAGCAGCGCCCCGTCGCGACCGAGCGTCAGGGCGACGATTTCCGCCGCTCCCGAGGCAATGAGTTCCTGAAGTGCTGCCTCCTGGTCCGCAGGATCCGGGAGTTTCCGGCCGATCAAGCTTTCCAGTTCGCCCAGACTCGGCTTGATCAGGTAGACACCTTGCCGTGTGGCATGACGGAGAGCCTCACCGGAGGTGTCGAGAACCAGCTTCGCTCCCTTCCGGGCGGCGATCTGGCCCACTCGGACATAGAAGTCATGCGGGACACCACGAGGCAGGCTGCCGCTCGCGACCAGATAATCGCAATCGATTCCTTCCAGCACGGAAAGGCAGACCTGCCATTCATCCGCAGTCACGGCGGGACCTTCGGGGACAAAGCGAAACTCCAGGCCGGACGATCTCTCATGCACGGTGTGGCTGACACGCGTATGTCCCCTGATGGGAATGCGCCTGATGTCGATACCGGCAGCCTGCACCAATTGATCGAGGATCGGCCCTGTCGCTCCCCCCGACAGGTAGACGGCTAGGGCGGAGCCACCAAGCTCCTTGACGACACGGGCAACGTTGATCCCGCCCCCGCCAGGATCATAGCGCTCAGCCCAGGTCCTGATCTTGTGTATGGGCCGGACCTCCTCCGCCTCCGCTGCGCCATCGATGGCAGGGTTCAGAGTCAGCGTCACAACTCCTGTCATCACATTATCCTTGACGTTGAAGCCGGTCGCGTAAAGGACCCGACCTATCGGGAGAGTCCGCGCCACTCACTCCCAAATAGCGCAGTCGATCTCGCTGTCCCGTCCGGATGGCTGGATCCTCATGACGACGCGCCCATCGATCCTGTTGTCGCGGAGCTTGATAGAAAGTAACGATCCCTTGACACTTTGGGTCATCGGGCATCGCTGCAGCGATGCCCGGGTGCTAGCCGCCAGCCTTGACCCGCTTCAGAAGAGTCTCGATGTCATCCGTCAGATCCACGATGGCCCGCGGATGTCGCTGCTTCCCCATGCGCCACTGCTCACGCTGCGACGCAGTTGTCTTCAACTGGAGTGGCGGCGTACTGGACCTCGGAGGCTCAACGGGAGTGCGAGGTGCGCCTTGCTTCACGTCACTGTGGATCAAGTAAATCGCAATGACCATCAGCATCGGCACAAGGGCGATCAGTCCCAGCGCGATCCAGTCCTGAGGTGTCATGTTCGACCAAAGAGCATCCATGGGAAGCCTCCCCGAATGACCTCGGATTATGCCGTCCCGGAGACATACGTTGTCCCAGCAGGGATGGGGCCGCCCATTCTATCGCCGATTGTCTCCCGGTCGCACGATCAAAATGGGATATGCCGTCACTTAGGTAGTCATGAATGGTCTCAGGGCACGAGTCAGGCCCGACACTGATCCTGCCGTGATGGTGCGCGACCGAATAATGCGACAACGACGCAAATCGGCCAATGCGGACGCGGTCAGCTCTGGCCTCTGTGGCTGGGGATCCGGAGCGGTGTGGTTCAAACTGTCAAGACATTGTCCCCTTCGATATTGAACCGAGTAAAGCCGGACGCAGCACACATGCTGCGCTCAGAGTAACAGAGTGTCAGATCACAAATCCTCAAACCATTCTGCGCCTCCTCAAAGTCAACAGTTCCGCTTCGAGATCAATTCGACCAGCCTTGATCATGCGCACGATGGAACGGAAATAGCCGCCAGCATTCCGGATGCGGTTTCGACCGCTTGAGACGTCATCGTCATAGAGCTGCAGGACATAAATCGCGGCCGTCGCAGCTTGGACAGCGCCGATCTCCTCGACGGCCTCATCCCACGCGCTCGAGTGAGCCGCGAGAGACGCTCTCAGGAAGCGCCCCGCCGCAACAACATCGACGATGTCGCGGATGGGATGGGAACAATGGGAAACCACCGGACAGGCTTCGGAAATCAAAGTCGGCAGCAGCGGCCGGGATGGCAGCTGGTTTCGACCGGCAGGCTGAGCATCAACTCGGATGCCCTTGTCACAAGTCTCACTAGGCAATCCTTTCTCTGTTTCTATTTGTCGGCATTCCGTGCCGCCACAGCCCGCCTGATAGAAGGCTTCTTCGGCGAGTTGCCGGACCTCTTTCCACGCTTTGAGCAGCCCCTCTGGAAGGGTCGATCCAGAACGCCTGGGGGTGCGGGCCTTCAGTGTGGCGAGGCTGCTCTCGATCTGACCGCGATTAACGGCAGGGTGATATTGAGCGAGCGCACTGAGCGCTTCCTCGACCGCACGGCGGCAGATGGTAATCTCGTCAAAGGAACGCTTCAGGTGTTCCTTCAGGCGCTTCTGTTCGGCAATGACCGCGGTCCACTCGCCTCTGCGGGCATAGAGTGGTGTCAGATCGAATCCGAAGGCATCCACGATGGTGCCGGCAGCATCGCGCACAGCATAGCGTTTGCCGTTGGACGAGTCCTTCGGGATCACCAGCTGACATTCGATGAGGGCCCGAACGGCATTGCGAACGGCACGTTCCGATAGCCCCGTCGTGGACATCAGACGCTGATTGGAAGGCCAGACAAGCAGCCGGTCCATCTCCTGTTCGCCCCAGCACGCCACCAGTTGGCTCAACACCAGACGCTGCGGAGCACTCAATCCAAGCGCCTTCTCGGCTTCGCGAGCGGACGCCGAGAGTTCTTTGCGTGTCACGGCGCGCCCGGCTTCGAGCGCAAACTTCCTCGCGGCCAAAGCAGCATGTCTCAGCCGCCGGCCTCCTGACGATGCAAGCTGCATCGTATCCCTCCATGTTGAGGGCAAAGCGGGAGCGTCCACCGAAACCGATGTTGTTGACACCCAGCTTATCGGGATGGCATAAGGATTACTGTCAAACGAATCCGTCGCCGTCCCTCGGTGACTCCAAAGGCCCTCGAAGTTCCCGCTTCGTGGGCCTTTTGCTTTGCCTAGCCTTGGTTCACGTTTGTCTTCTCCTGATCGAAGAGCGCTGCGGGGCGATGGGCGATCGCATGCCGGCTTGCTCGATCACCCCTCGCGAGGGTGTCGAACCCACGCCGATGACCTCAGATGCCAAGCACGTCGGCCTCCCGGAATCCTGCTCAACGACAGGTTTCTCGGAAGTGCCGATGACCGCGGTACTCAGCGTACCGACGGTGCAAACTCCATTGTCTCGTAACGCCGCCAGAGATGTCCGATTCGGTGTTACGGGTGGAGTCGATCTGTAAGAATTGGTTAAGGCTGACCACAGATTTGTTGAAAAGGCGGAAGCCATGCGATTCGCCGGGGTAGAACCGCCGAGTCAAGACAAAGCTGATATTGACTACACGGCGACCGCTTGATTCGACTGCTATCCAGCTTTTACTGAAACGGCCTCGGAGTTATCCACGGAATGCTGGATGGACTACCAGGTATATTTCAGATTACATCTTGATCGATGCCTTAATTCAGCATCGGTGATCTCGGGTGATGCAGTCGCACGTATGCTGGTGCTTGCCCGCAATCCGCCAAAGAGCGCGATGAAGCTGCCGTTGAAGCTATTCTTCCGTGCGCTCGATATAGCGTGCGGCGAGCAGGCACAGCTTCACTCGCATAGCAACCTGCCACTGATCGACGTCGACCTTGGGCGCAGTGAGGCCATCCATCGAGCGATAATCGGCTAAAGACTGTCGTTGCGGCGTCAAATGCGGACCACTGACTCAGTAGCAGAGACGAGCCGGAGCCTTCCATTGTGGCAACCGCTATTGAAAAATCTCGGGTGCGGACGCTGTTTCATTTAGGAAAACCCACTGGCAAGCAAGCAGATACTACTTTAGTCGCTGCAGGCCGGATTGCGATCATCATAACGGACAGGTCTTTGAGCATTCCTATAACCTTCAGGAATAAAGTGCCCAATTTTTCGACTTTGACATAAGTTTGTCTGCCTTACAGCCTCTGGCTTCCAGACGGGAGAATAAAGGCTATGAAGCGCAATATTTTATCGGCAACTTCGGCTCTCGCTATGCTTATGCTGGGCGGCGCCTTCGCGGGCACTGCGGCTCAGGAGAAGGTGCTGCAGATCAGCGCCGGCGGCACCGACATCGCGACCCTCGACGCTCACCGGGCAAGTGCGACGACCGATAAAGCATTGGTCGGCTGGATGTACAATGGCCTTGTCCGCTTCCCTCCGGGAAGCGCCGATCCGAAGGATCTGCAGCCCGATCTTGCCGAGCGTTGGGAGACCTCTGCCGATCGGAAGACTTGGACGTTCTTTCTTCGCAAGGGGATAAAGTTCCACGATAACTGGGGTGAACTCACGGCAGACGATGTCGTCTACTCGCTCAAGCGTGCCGCCGATGCTAAATCCTCAACCTTCGCTGCCAATTTCGCCAGCATCGGTACCGTCGAAAAGGTCGACGATTATACCGTGCGGATCACCTTGAAATATCCGGATGCGAACTTCCTCGGGACCGTATCCAATTACCATGGCGGCAACATCGTCAGCAAAAAGGCGGCAGAGGAACTCGGCACCAAATATGCCTCACAACCGGTCGGCACGGGGCCGTTCAAGTTTGCCGAGCATGTGACCCAGCAATACGTCAAGCTCGTCGCCCACAAAGACTACTTCCGCGGCGCTCCGAAGATCGATTCGATCATGTATCGCATGATCCCGTCGGACAGTGCTCGTGAGCTGGCATTCGCGTCGGGTGAACTGGACGTGATGTACGGGAAGCGTGAGCAGCGTTGGGTCAATACGGCGCGCAAACGCGGAAACATGGTCGTGGATATCTTCCGGCCGGGGGAGTTCCGCACACTTCACCTCAACCGCAGCATTCCGCCGCTTGATGACGTTCGCGTCCGTAAGGCCATCGCATATGCCGTGAATGTCGACGACATCGTGCGCTATGTCGGCAAGGATGTGGGCCCGAGGGGCTGCTCGGTTGTTCCTCCGGGCTATCTTGGTGAAGACTGCTCGGCAGGCAGCTACGAGTATAACCCGGAGAAGGCCAAGGCGCTTCTCGCTGAGGCCGGACACGGTAATGGGCTCGTTCTCAAGTCTGTCGTCTCCAACATCTCGGCGCAGCTGCCGATCATGGAGATTGTGCAGTCGCAGCTCGCCAAGGTCGGGATCAAGCTCGATATGAACGTGGTCGATCACCCGACATACCAGAGCCAGAGCAGAAAGGACGCAAGCGCCATTGTTTTCTATGGTGCGGCACGCTTTCCGATCGCCGATACCTATCTGACGGAATTCTATCACTCGAATTCCATTGTCAGTAAGCCTACCGCGGTCACCAACTTCTCCCACTGCTCCGTGGCTGATGCGGAAATCGACGGCGGGCGCGCGGAGAGCGATCCTGCCAAGCAGCTCGCGCTCTGGAAGGAGGCTCAGCGCAAAATCCATGAGGATGTCTGTGCCATTCCCCTGTTCGATCTTCAGCAAGTCTGGGCCCGCAATGAGCGGGTGGATCTTGGTTATGAGCTGAAAGGCGCCATGAACCTCGCTCCGCCGATTACCGAAGCAACCACGCTCAAGTCTCGCTAAGCAGTTCGCGGGAGATGCGCTCGGCCGTCAGGCGTGTCTCCCGCAGAAATGTCTCGACAAGACCCGCATTGCGATTCTCGCGAATGCGACAGAGCTGAAAGTCGAATGGCACGAGCGGCTCGAACCGACGGACAGCGACACGGCCCTTCATTCCGCTGATGAACAGGGGGTGGACCAGAGATACGCCAAGGCCCGCGGCGACGAATTCGCAGAGCGTGGGAGCTGTCGTGGTCATCAGAACGACGTTCAGCCTGACGGAGTAGCTCTCGAAAATTGACGTGATCCGCTGGCCGGTAGAGCTCTCCGGATCGAATGAGAGAAACGGTACGCTGTCCAGATCGTTAGGCTCGATCACGCTGCGCTCCGCAAGAGGATGGTCGAGCGGCATGATGCAGACGAGCGGATGCTCCATGAGCGGCTCGGACATGATGTAAGGATTATCTATGCGCGAGCTGATGAGCCCGACGTCCAGCTTGCGGGTCACCAGCCAATCCGCGATCCATTGCGAGCTTCGCGTCTGAATTGAACAGTAGACATTCGGGTGCGAGCGGAGGAAGCTCATGGTCGCCTGCTGGATGAATGCGCCCGCTAGAGCGGGCATCACTCCGACCAGCAATTGCCCCTGCTCCTCCCTGCGGATGGCCGCAACGGCGTTCTCAACCTGCCGGATGCCAGCGAAGATTCTGTCGATCTCCTCATAGAGGCGCATGCCGCGCTCCGTTGGCGCTAAGCGACCCTTCACCCGATCGAAAAGCTCAAGACCGGTGTCCTCTTCCAGGTGAGCAATCAGCTTGCTGACCGCGGGCTGCGAAATGCTAAGCATTTCGGCCGCTCGGCTGACTGTTCCGTTCTCAATTACGGACTTGAACGCTTCGACTTGGCGAAGATTGAGTGGGCGACGCATCCTATAACCTTCGTGAATAGGCCGGCAATAATTACGACTTTGACGAAATAGACACTGTCTTCGTACCGTCATGTTCTGCAAGAGGAAAATCAATGCAGACTGACGTTATCGTCATCGGAGCAGGAACTGTCGGAGCCGCAATCGCCTTCGGATTGACGCAACGGGGGCAGCGTGTCCTCGTGCTCGATGGCGACGACGGGGATTACCGCGCGGCGCGCGCGAATTTCGGCCTCGTCTGGCTGCAGGGCAAAGGCATGAACATGCCGGCCTATCAGGAATGGACGCGGCGCAGCGTCGATCTCTGGACGGAGTTCAACAACGAGCTGGCAGATCTGACCGCAACCGATCTCCAATATGAGAACAACGGCGGCCTTGCTTTCTGTCTCGGCGAAGAAGGGCTCGAGAAGCGTCGGCAGTACCTCCATACCCTGCATGAGCAGCGGGGCGGCAACGATCTCGGCTTTGAAATGCTCGACCGGACGGCGCTCGAAAAGCTTTTCCCCCGTGTACGCTTCGGGCGGGAGGTCAGCGGTGCAAGCCTAGGGCTGCATGATGGCCACGCGAATCCCCTGAAATTGCTTGGCGCATTGCATTCAGGCATCACCAAGCAGGGAGGCGCCCTACGCCACTGCAGCAGGGTTACAGCAATCATCCCCGGCTTGCAGGGCTTTACCGTCGAGACGCAGGAGGAACGCTTCTCTGCCTCCCGTGTGGTCATCGCCGCAGGGCTCGGATCCACGGCCCTGGCTGCGCAGGTCGGCCTTCATGTGCCGCTTCGTCCGCAGCGTGGGCAGGTTTTGGTGACGGAACGGATCGCACCTTTGCTACCTTTGCCGGCGAGCGGTCTGCGTCAGACCCGTGAGGGTACGATCATGATCGGTGCGACGCAGGAGGAAGTCGGCTTCGACACGTCGACAACAGGCCACGCCGCCTCACTTCTCAGCCGCAAGACGGCGCAGCTGGTGCCGGCGCTTGCCGATCTCACACTCGTGCGGCAGTGGGCCGGGCTGCGGGTCATGACCCCGGACAGCTATCCGATCTACGCCCAGTCGCCGGTCCATCCGGGCGCGTTCGTGACCTTATGTCATTCCGGCGTCACGCTCGCCGCCGTCCATGCCACGATCATTGCGGAGGCTATCATCGCTGGTGAGCTGCCCTCCACCCTCGCCCCCTTCCACCATAGGCGTTTCGATGTTCCGAAAGCTGCATGAGCCCTCCGAGAGGGCTGTTACCGTCTTCATCGACGGCGTTCCCGCGCCGGCAGAACTGGGCGAGAGCGTCGCCGCCGTATTGTTGCGCGAGGCTCCTCACTGGTCCCGCACGACGCCGGTGACTCAGAGCAAGCGCGCCCCCTATTGCATGATGGGAGTCTGCTTCGAATGTCTCGCCATCGTCGATGGCGTCGCCTCCGTTCAAACCTGCCTCACCCCCGTGCGCGACGGAATGCGCATCGAGCGCCAATACGGAAAGCGGAGTCTCAGCGCATGACGAGCGTGGATCTTTTGATTGTCGGTGCCGGTCCGGCTGGAATGGCCGCAGCCGTCGAGGCGCGGCGCCACGGCCTCGACGTGCTGGTGATCGATGACCAGCCGGAGCCCGGCGGTCAGATCTGGCGTTCTGTCGAGACGGTTGCTGCGGCGCCGCGCGGCGCGCTTCTTGGCAAGGCTTATCAGTCAGGAAAGACGTGCGCGGAGGCCTTTCGTGCCAGTGGTGCGAAGTATGAGCCGGGCACCCAGCTATGGCAGATCGAACCCGGCTTTCGCGCCTTCGTGACCCGCAACCGACAAGCGTCCGTGATCCAGGCCAAAAGCGCGATCCTGGCGACGGGGGCTCAGGAACGCCCCGTTCCTTTCCCGGGCTGGACATTGCCAGGCGTCCTCACTGTCGGTGCAGCCCAGATCCTTCTGAAAACATCCGGACAAATCCCGAGCACACCCGTATGGATCGCAGGCAGCGGCCCGCTGCCTCTCCTTTACATGGTCCAACTCCTGCGTGCCGGTGGCAAGATTGCCGGATATCTCGACACGACTCCTCCAGGCCGGCGCCGGGCCGCCCTGCCCCATCTCGCCAAGGCAGTCGGTGCAGCGGGCGATCTCCTGAAAGGCCTTGCCTGGTGGGGAATGCTCCGCAAGGCCGGGATTCCGATCATAAAGCATGTCGCCGATATCGAAGCGATCGGCTCGGAGCGCATCGAGGCCATCCGGTATCGCACGCGGGATGGACAGGAGCGGACCTCTCCCGCGAACGTCCTTCTCGTGCATGAAGGCGTCGTGCCGAGCATCCATGCGGCGCTGGCCCTGGGCTGTGCGGTGGGATGGAGCGAAAACCAGGACTGCTACGTGCCGGTGCTGAACGCCTGGGGAGAAAGCTCTCAATCCGGGATCTTCATCGCTGGAGATGGAGCGGGTATCGCAGGTGCGCAGGCAGCACTGCATCGCGGTAGGCTGGCGGGGCTCGGCGTGGCCATGAAACTCGGGCGCGTCGGGGAGCGTGCAGCGGAGGAGGCCGCAAGACCCATCCGGCAGAAGCTCGCCCGGGAACTTGCGCTCCGGCCATTCCTCGACGCCATGTACAAACCCCGTCCTGAGGTGTTTGCCCCGAGCGATGCAACCATCGTGTGCCGATGCGAAGAGGTTACGGCAGGCGATATCCGCGCCATGGCGGCCGTGGGACGTCCAGGCCCCAATCAGGTCAAGGCCTTCACACGTGCGGGGATGGGCCCATGCCAGGGACGGCAATGCGGCTACACGGTCACGCAGATCCTCGCCGCTGCCGAGGGGCGCCTGCCGAAGGACGTCGGTTTCTACCGTGTCCGTCCGCCGCTTAAACCGGTAACGCTCGGCGAGCTTGCCTCTCTCGAGCAGGAGAAGGCTTCGTGAGCAGGATCATTCCCGATACCGCGGTGATCGGTGGCGGACTGCACGGTTTGTCAGCCGCGCTCCACTTGGCGCGCGCCGGGAGGCGCGTCGTCGTCCTTGAGAGATCGTGGGTCGGCCGTCATGCCTCCGGCGCAACGGCAGCGGGCGTGCGCACCTTGGGGCGCGATCTGGCCGAGGTGCCGATCTCGCTCGAAGCCATGGACATGTGGCATCGAATCGAGACGATCGTCGGCGACAGTTGCGGCTTCCATTCCTATGGCCAGATCAGGGTCGCGGAGTTTGACGACCATCTTCCGGCCTTGGAAAAGCGTGCCGACGCGATGCGTCAGCATGGCTACAGCCATGAGGAAATGATCGATCGCTCGGAGCTGAGGCGCCTGGTTCCTGCCTTGAGCCCGCATTGCGTGGGCGCACTCGTCGCGCGTCGAGACGGGGCGGCCGATCCGCACCGTACGATTCATGCCTTCCGGCGCAGCTGCGAAGCTCGCGGCGTCGTCATCCATGAGGGCTGCGGCGTCACGGCCATTGAACAGCGCGGATCAGACTGGCACATCCGTACCGGTGAGCAGGAATTCACAGTGCCGGTCATCGTGAACGCAGCCGGAGCTTGGGCGGCCCGGCTCGCCGCCATGGTCGGCGACGTCATCCCTTTGGGTCTCAAGGCCTCGATGATGATCGCCACCGAGCGCTTGGCCCCCTTGCTGGATCCGGTCGTCAGCGTCGTCGGACGTTCCCTGTCCTTCAAGCAGTCGGATCAGGGCACTCTCGTCATCGGCGGCGGCCTGCAGGGCAGCGCCGATATCGACACGTTGAAGAGCACGGTGAATTTTATCGAACTCGCCAAAGGCGCGCAGGCTGCAACTGACCTCTTCCCGAGCGTGCGCGATGTTCGGATCGCCCGAACATGGGCTGGAATGGAGGCCAAGACGAAAGATCTTCTGCCCGTCGTCGGCCCCTCACCCAATGCGCCGGGTGTTTTCCATGCTTTCGGATTCTCTGGGCATGGCTTCCAGCTCGTGCCCGTTATCGGATCCATCATTTCGGATCTCGTGGTCCAGGGCGAAACTCGGCGTCACATCAGTCCCTTCTCGGCCGAACGGCTCATGACCACACGAGCGGCAGCATGATCAGATACACCATCAAGCGCCTCCTGCTGGCAGTCCCTACCCTGTTCATCATGCTGACAGCCATCTTCGTGCTGGTCCGGCTGGTGCCTGGAGATGCGGCGTCCGTCATCCTCGGCGATCAGGCGACGGAGGCCTCGCTACGTGCCCTCCGCGCGCAACTTGGGATCGACCAGCCGGTCTACATACAATATTTGAGCTTTCTGGGAGACGTATTGACCGGCAATCTCGGACAGTCGCTCAGCAGTGGCCGCTCGGTGGTCCACGAGGTGCTGCTCGTCCTTCCTTACACGATCGAGCTGACTTTGGCGTCGATCGTGATCGGCATCGTGCTCGGCCTGCCTCTCGGCATTGTGACAGCAGTCCATCGGAACGGCTGGACCGATTATATCGGCAGGCTCGTCTCTCTCGTAGGCCTTTCGTTTCCAGCCTTCGTGTCCGGAATCCTCCTTCTCATCGTGTTCGCAATCGAGCTAGGGTGGTTTCCCGTACTCAACTCCGGCAATACCAGCGATCCGATCGAGCGCCTGCGCAACCTCGCGCTGCCGGCGCTCAATCTCGGCATCATCATGATGGCCTATGTGGTGCGCGTGACCCGCTCGTCCATGCTGGGAGTTCTTGGCGAGGATTACATCCGTACGGCACGTGCGAAAGGCGTGCGTCCGGCGAAACTCATCCTCCGACATGCCCTGCGAAACGGTCTCATTCCGATCATCACGGTCGTCGGTCTCTACTTTGGCACCCTGATCGGCAACTCGGTGCTGACAGAGATCATCTTCAACCGTCCCGGGCTGGGCAAGCTGATCCTCGGTGCGCTCAACGCCCGCGACTACACGCTGCTGCAAGGCCTGATGATCATATTCGCCATTTGCGTGATCATCGTGAATACCTTGACCGATCTAGCTTATGGCCTCGTTGATCCAAGGGTGAAGTACAAATAATGGCTAGCGCTGTCTCCTCCCCCGTACGGCCCGGAGGCCTCTGGCTGGCGTTCTCCAGGAACCGCCTGTCATGGGTTGGGCTCGTCCTTCTCGCGGCCATCATCCTGGTCGCAATCTTCGCACCGCTCATCGCTCCATATGATCCGCTGGAGCAGAACATTGTCGCCCGGCTCGAGCCGCCGTCCGCCGAGTTTCTGCTCGGCACGGACAGCTATGGACGCGACGTTCTCTCCCGTCTGATCTACGGCACACGTATCTCGCTCACCGTCGGTTTCATCGCAATCCTGATTGCCATGACGATCGGTTCCACGATCGGCATTCTTGCTGGTTATGTGGGAGGGCTCTTCGACCAGATCGTGATGGGCCTGCTTGACGTCATGCTGTCCTTCCCGACCCTTCTGCTCGGCCTGATGATCGCGGCAATGCTCGGGGCGAGTCTGGAGAATCTCATCATCGCCATTGCGATCACCGAGATCGCTCCTTTCGCCCGCATTGCCCGCGCGCCGACGATTGCTCTCAAGCAGAGGGACTTCGTCGAAGCCGGCAGGGCCCTGGGCTTCGGCCCCGTCCGCATCATGGGGGTCCATATCCTGCCCAACATGATCTCAGACGTGGTGGTCATGGGCTCCCTGTGGATGGCATCGGCCATCCGGACGGAAGCCTCGCTTAGCTTCATCGGTCTCGGCGTGCCGCCGCCGACCGCCACCTGGGGCAGCATGATCCGCGAGGGATTCGAGAACATCCTGGATGCCTGGTGGCTCGCCGTCTTCCCGAGCTTGGCCATCCTCCTCACCGTCCTCGCGCTCAACCTCCTGGGCGACGCGCTACGGGACGCGATCGACCCGAAGCTGAGGGCCGAGTAGTCCGCCATGACGCACACTCAAGAAACAGCCCTCGAGATCCGCGGCCTGCGCACCGAGTTCCGCATCGGTGGTCGCTGGTACCCCGCCGTCCGGGATCTGTCGCTCTCGGTCGCGAAGAACGAAACGCTTGCCATAGTCGGTGAGTCGGGAAGCGGCAAGAGCGTCACCGCTCTATCGATCCTACGGCTCCTGCCGCAGGCCGGTGCCCGGATCGGCGCAGGCGAGATTCAGTTCGACGGACGGGACCTCGTCCAGCTCTCCGAGCGCGAGATGAGCAACATCCGCGGCAACTCGATCGCAATGATCTTTCAGGAGCCTATGACATCGTTGAACCCGACGATGACTGTCGGAGAACAGATCGCCGAAGCCATCACGATTCATCGGAAGGTGTCGCGATCCGAGGCCATGGCGGAGGCGCTTCGTCTTTTGAAGGAGGTGAAGATTCCTTCGGCGGAGAGCCGCCTGCATGACTATCCGCACCAGTTCTCGGGCGGCATGCGCCAGCGCGTGATGATCGCCATGGCACTCGCCTGCCGCCCCAAGGTGCTCTTGGCCGACGAGCCGACCACGGCCCTCGACGTGACCATTCAGGCGCAAGTGCTGATGCAGCTCGACGAGTTGAAAGAGACCTACGGCATGTCCGTCCTGTTCATCACGCACAATCTCGGCGTGGTGGCGCAGATCGCGGACCGCGTTGCAGTGATGTATGCGGGTGAGGTCGTAGAGCTTGCCACCGTCGACGCGTTGTTCGCACAGCCTACTCACCCCTACACATCTGCGCTCCTGCGCGCCATGCCGCGCGCGGACCGGGCGACCGACAATCTTGAGCCGATCCCTGGCGGCGTGCCGGCCGTCAGCGCCATGCCGGGCGGCTGCGCTTATGCGCCACGCTGCCCTTACAGGCAGCCGAGCTGCGAGGAGAAGCGGCCGGAGCTTATGCCCTTGGACGATACCGGACACCTCGTTCGTTGTCCCGTTCGCCTTGCGAAAGGAAGAGGCTGATGACCGTGGGAACTGGGAACGGGAATCTCGAGGTCCGAAACCTCGCGAAGCACTTTACAATTGGCGGCGGGCTTTTCGGCCCCGAGCGGAAGGTTGTCCGGGCCGTCAACGACGTATCGTTCACCATTCCGAAGGGAACATCCGTCGGGCTGGTCGGTGAGTCCGGCTGCGGGAAATCGACCGTTGCGCGCTCACTCCTTCGCCTGATCGAGCCGGATGCGGGATCGGTAATCTTCGACGGAATTGACGTTAGAGCAGCCAAGGGGAGCGCCCTGCGCCAGCTCCGGCGGCGCATGCAAATTGTCTTTCAGGATCCCTACTCGTCGCTCAATCCGCGCCGCACCATCCGCCAGGCACTCGAAGAGCCACTGAGCGTGCATCGGCTCGGTTCAGGCCGGGAGATCTCCGAGAGGGCGGAGATGGCGATCGCCGAGGTCGGCTTGCCGAAGGAGGCCATCGACCGCTACCCGCACGAGTTTTCCGGCGGCCAGCGGCAGCGCATCGGCATCGCGCGTGCACTCGTGCTCGATCCGGAACTCATCGTCGCCGACGAGCCGGTTTCGGCACTCGACGTTTCCGTTCAGGCGCAGATCCTTCGCCTGCTCGATAGCCTGCGCGAGCGGCGCGGCCTCTCCTTCCTCTTCGTCTCGCACGACCTTGGCGTCGTCCGACATTTCTGCGACCGCGTCTGTGTCATGTATCTCGGGCGCATCGTGGAGCAGGGTAAGACGGCCGAAGTGCTTGATACACCTTTGCACCCTTACACGAAGCTCTTGCGCGACAGTTCGCCAGTGCCGGACCCGACGGCACGCCTTACCCTGACCAAAATCATGGGAGAGGTCCCCTCGCCTGCCAATCCACCCCCGGGTTGCACGTTCCATCCCCGCTGCCCTCGGGCTGCCGGTCCGTGTCTGACCGAAATTCCCGCGCTCGAAGAGCATGGCTCCGGCCGACTGGCGGCCTGCTATCACCCCGAAAGCTGGCCGAACCTGCGAACCGTCGCTGCAGCGAGCTAAAAACCTCGACCTTCGACAGCTTCTCGCGGCCGCTGGCCTGCCAATTTCACATGGAGAATACAATGCGTGTCGCCATTGCCGGCGCGGGAGGCATCGCCTTTGCCGCTGCAGCCTTTGTCAGTGAGAACGGCCATGCCCCGATCCTCTGGTCACCATCGGGGCAACGGACGGCGGAGCTGGCCGCCGGGCAGGCCCTGACAGCGACCGGTGCGGTTTCCGGCACCTATCGCCCGAAGGTGGCCTCCTCGGCTTCGGAGTTGGTCTCCGGCGCCGATGCAGTCCTGATCGCGCTTCCTGCCTATGGCCATCGTACGGTCATGGACGCCATCGCACCCCATGTGACAGGCGAGCAGGTTGTGATCATCAGCTCTCACGCATCGTTCGGAGCGCTCTACCTGTCCAAGAAGCTCGCCGAGCTGGGGACGAAGGCACCCATCGTGGCGTGGGGAACGACGGTCACCACAGGGCGACAGAAGAGTGGAACCGAGGTTCATGTTTCCACAGTGCGAAGCAAGGTCGATATGGCGACTCTGCCTCTCTCGGCCAGTGAGCGGGGGCTGGCCATGTGCCGCGCGCTGTTCGGTGATCGCTTCAATGAAAAGGACGATCTGCTCGCCATTGCGCTGAGCAACCTGAATCCGCAGAATCATATGGGCATCGCGCTGTGCAACCTGACGCGCATGGAGCGAGGCGAGACCTGGGGTCAGCACCAGAACGTGACGACGGCCGTGGGACGCCTCTTCGAGGCCCTTGACGAGGAACGTCTGAACATTGCCCACAGCTTCGACCTATCGGTACGGACGGTTCGCGAGCACTATCATTTCTCCTACGGAGTCCCTATGGGGCCGGTCGGTGAAATGGCCCAGGTCCTGGCGGAGCGAGGCGGCGGCCCCATGGGCCCCACCACTCTCGATACCCGCTATGTGACGGAGGATGCGCCCTTCGGTCTTCTGCCGACAGTGCTGCTTGGCAAATTGACCAATACGCCCGCCACGCTTCACGAGGCTGGCTTGAACGTTTTCTCGGCCCTTTACGGCCGTGACTTCCGGAAGGAGAACAATCTCCTGCCAGAGCTTGGTCTGGAGAACCTGTCGAAATCCGAGCTCCAGCGTCTTGCACGTGAGGGGTGGACAGGCGCCACATGAGGCGAAGAGGCCTCCTGCCCTTGCACCGTATCCATGGCATTTAAGACGAAGAGACATTGAAGGGTTGATGACGATGCCTATCGAAACGACGCCCAATGCCCCGATCGATTTGCGGAGCGATACGGTGACACGTCCGACGCGCGGCATGCTCGAGGCGATGAGTGCCGCGCTGGTCGGGGATGATGTCTGGGGCGATGATCCCACTGTTAGCAAGCTACAGCAGGTGGCAGCGGAGCAGGCAGGCAAGGAGGCGGCGGTCTTCTTTCCATCCGGGACACAGAGCAATCTCGCTGCTCTGATGGCCCATTGTCAGCGCGGTGACGAATACATCGTCGGACAGGACGCCCACACATACCGGTATGAGGGCGGGGGCGCAGCCGTTCTGGGCAGCATTCAGCCTCAACCTATCGAAAATGCGCTCGATGGCACGCTGCCGCTTGAGAAGATCCGTGCTGCAGTCAAACCCGACGATTCACACTTCGCCCGAACCCAGCTACTTGCCCTCGAAAACACGATCGGCGGCAAAGTTCTGCCTGAAGCCTATGTGCAGGAGGCCGCACGGTTAGTGCGGGATCTCGGCATCGGGTTTCATCTCGACGGAGCTCGAGCATGGAACGCTGGCGTTGCGAGTGGTCGCTCGATTGCTGACATTTGTGCACCCTACGATTCGGTCTCGCTCTGCTTCTCCAAGGGGCTGGGCGCGCCGATTGGCTCAGTGCTCGTTGGCAGCAAGGACTTGATGGATATTGCCCGGCGGTGGCGGAAGGTGTTGGGTGGAGGTATGCGCCAAAGTGGCTATCTCGCTGCCGCCTGTCTATATGCCCTCGAACACCACGTCAGCCGTTTAAGTGAAGATCACGCCAATGCGCAGATCCTGGCGGCGGGGCTCGATGGAGTTGACGAGATCCGCGTGAAAGCGGTCGCGACCAACATGGTCTTTGCCGAAGTTCCCGCCGAACACTGCAATCCGTTGCAGGACTATCTACGCGACAACGGAATCCTTGCTGCGGTCGGCCGGACCACCCGTTTCGTAACACATCTGGATGTAGGAGCGGACCAACTGCATAGGGTCGTTAGCACGATCAAGGGTTACTTTCGGCTTCAAGGAAACGGACGATCCGACGGGGCAGAAGCAATGGCTCAGGCGATGGGAACATCTGGCCCGTATAGGGCCCATTAATGCAAGGTCCGTGACTGATCACTCTGATTTGGAAGCCTCACTGTGACGGACGCTTTTCAGACCAGGACGGCATGAGCTAGCGTGGAACTGAGATCCATAGCAATCTCGTTGCTTGGTTTGTCCTCCTTCAACGGACAATCTGCCTGATATCGTGTCGAATCGATTGAAGGCATTTGCACAGGACTGGCTCATGAAGAAGATCGGCTTTCTCTCGTTTGGGCACTGGTCACCCTCGCCACAGTCACAGACGCGCTCGGCCGGCGATGCCCTCCTCCAATCCATCGACCTGGCTGTGGCGGCCGAGGAACTCGGCGCTGACGGCGCTTACTTCCGCGTTCATCACTTCGCGCGCCAGCTCGCTTCGCCCTTCCCGCTGCTCGCGGCGATCGGCGCGAAGACGAGCCGGATCGAGATCGGTACTGCCGTCATCGACATGCGCTACGAGAATCCTCTCTATATGGCCGAGGATGCTGGCGCGGCCGATCTGATCAGTGGCGGGCGTCTCCAGCTCGGCATCAGCCGCGGCTCGCCTGAGCAGGTGATCGACGGATGGCGCTATTTCGGCTACGTGCCCGAAGAGGGCCAAAGCGACGCAGACATGGCTCGCCGTCACACGGAAGTACTTCTCAACGTCCTCAAGGGCGAGGGCTTTGCCCAGCCGAACCCACGCCCGATGTTTCCCAACCCGCCCGGCTTGCTGCGCCTAGAGCCGCATGCGGAGAGCCTGCGCGAGCGCATCTGGTGGGGATCCGCCTCCAATGCAACGGCGGTGTGGGCCGCACAGCGGGGCATGAACCTCCAGAGTTCGACCCTGAAGGAGGACGAGACGGGCGAGCCCTTCCATGTCCAGCAGGCCAAGCAGATCCGCCGCTACAGGGAAGCGTGGAAGGAGGTGGGGCACGCCCGCGAGCCCCGCGTCTCTGTCTCACGCTCTATCTTCGCACTCGTGGATGACCGCGACCGCGCCTATTTCGGGCATGGCAAGGACAGCGACCAGATCGGCATCATCGACAACATGCGCGCGATCTTCGGCCGCTCCTACGCCGCGGAGCCGGACAGGCTCGTGGAAGACCTGAAGGCCGACGAGGCGATTGCCGAGGCCGATACGCTGCTCCTGACCGTGCCGAATCAGCTCGGCGTCGATTACAACGCTCATGTCATCGAGGCCATTCTGAAGCATGTCGCTCCAGCGCTGGGCTGGCGATGACGATCCGGACAGTCGCTCGCCCATAAGAGGTTACAGCCCAATAGAAACGTTCGTGCCTTTGGAGCGAACGAATACCTCTGCGAGGCAAGATGTGCGAGTGCCAAGCCTGCTGCATGAAAGCCGAAATGTCGGCTGTGGGGCCAAACGTTCACATTCGGCAGATCACCGAATATCGGCTCTTAGGTGCAGAAGCGGACCAAGCGCTGACGTCTAAGGAATGCCAGGAGCCGCCCTTCCAATGCAGGTTCCAAACCCACCATCGGCCGCCTCATATCTCTGACGCGCTTTGCCAAACGCTCCTTGATTTCGTGAAGTCAGGAAAAGTTCCATGGCGAGCCATGTCACTGCTTTATGGCTGGGTTGTGCCCTACGGTGAAGCTTAGACGCTCCTAATCTGATCGGATGATGTTTGCGCCGCTTGATTTGGCGGCGCCAATCGGAAGACCCGGGAGGATCTTATGAAAAACGGTCTGCTGCCCAGTCTGCTACTCGCGTCCCTGCTCACGACCACTGCACCCGTCCTCGCTCAGACCAGCGCGCCGAGTTCCGCCCTGGTCGAGCGGATCGCGGAGCTGAAGAAGAGCGCCATTGAAGGCGTCGAAGCCCGCGCCAAGCTCGCCCAGGAGATGAACGACTCGATCTTCAGCTTCGGCGAGCTCGCCTTCCAGGAGTTCGAGACCTCGAAGTACATCACGGATATCCTCGAGAAGAACGGCTTCACCATTCAGAGGAATGTCGCCGGACTGCCGACAGGATGGGTCGCCAAGTGGGGCTCGGGCGGTCCCGTGATCGCGCTCGGCAGCGACATCGACTGCATCCCGAAGGCTTCCCAGAAGCCAGGCGTCGCGTATCGCGACCCCATGATCGAAGGTGCGCCGGGACACGGCGAGGGACACAACTCCGGCCAGGCGCTCAATGTGGTCGCGGCGCTTGCCCTGAAGGAGATCATGGAACGGGAGAAGATCCCCGGCACCATCATGCTCTGGCCGGGCGTGGCCGAGGAGCTTCTCGGCGGCAAGGCCTACATGGTCCGCGACGGCGTGTTCAATGGTGTCGACGCCGTTCTCTTCACCCATGTCGGCAACAATCTCCAGACCACCTGGGGACAGCCAACGGGCACAGGTCTGGTATCGGTCGAGTACACGTTCAGTGGCGAGTCTGCCCACTCGGCCTCAGCTCCCTGGCGGGGACGCAGCGCGCTCGATGGCGTTGAAGTCATGAACATCGGCTGGAACATGCGCCGCGAGCACCTCCGGCCCGAGCAGCGCTCCCACTATGTCATCCCGGACGGCGGCGATCAGCCCAATGTCGTGCCGTCGGTCGCCAGCGTCTGGTACTTCATCCGCGAGCAGGATTTCGAGAACATCCGCAAGAACTTCGAGATCGCCAACACCATCTCGGAGGCCGCAGCGAAGATGACGGACACCACCGTCACCCGAAAAATCATCGGCACGGCAGCGCCCCGCCACTTCAACAAGCCGATCGCGGAAGCCGCCTACGCCAACATCCAGCAGGTCGGGCTGCCGCAATGGACCGAGGACGAACAGGTCTTCGCCAAGGCCGTGCAGCGTACGGTCAAGGGCAAGGAGGAAGGCCTCGCCACCCAATTGAAGAAGCTCGAGCCACCCGTGGAGAAGCCCGAAAGCGGTGGCTCTGACGACATCGGTGACATCTCCTGGACGGTGCCGACGATCACGCTGAACTATCCGTCGAACATTCCCAACCTGCCAGGGCATCACTGGTCGAACGCGATGTCGATGGCGACACCGATTGCGCACAAGGGCATCGTTGCGGGAGCGAAGGTGATCGCGATGACAACCATCGACCTGCTGTCGAAGCCGGAGCTGCTGGGGCAGGCCAAGGAATACTTCACCAAGGATCAGCAGAAGAACCAGAAGTATGTGCCAATGATCTCGGCCGAGGACAAACCTCAGGTGCAGATCAACGCCGACATCATGGCGCAGTACCGCCCCGAGATGAAGAAGTACTATTACGACCCGTCCAAGTACGCGACGTATCTCGATCAGTTGGGCATCAAGTTCCCGGTTCTCGAAAAGCCGAAGAACTGAAGCTCGCAATCGCGCCGAAGCCCCTTCGCGAGGGCCAAGGACGCAATCGACGGCGATCTCCGGAGACCGCCGTCGCTATCTCACCCGGACATATCTGGCTGAAGAAGGCTCCTTCGCACGAGTGAGCCGAGATGAAGTCATGAGGGAGGAAGTTTTATGCATATAGTGTCGAGAGCAATCCTGTCTGCGCTGACCGTCGGAACGTTGTCGGCCGGTCCCGTCCTCGCGCAGGAGGTTGCGCCAGCCCACACCGAGACTGTCAAGCGCATCATGGACAGCCAATTCTTCAAGACGGCCGTCGATGCGCTCCAAAAAGATCACGACCGCTGGGTCGGCGAGGTGATCAAGCTGACGGAAATTCCCGCCCCGCCCTTCAAGGAGGAGGCCCGCGCCAAGGCCTATGCGGAGATGCTCAAGGCCCATGGCCTGAGCGATGTCGAGATCGACCAGGAAGGCAACGCCATGGGCGTCCGGAAAGGCACCGGGGGCGGGCCATTGGTCGTCGTCTCCGCCCATCTTGACACCGTCTTTCCAGAGGGGACGGACGTGAAGGTCAAACGTGAGGGAACCCGCCTTGCGGCCCCGGGCGTTGGCGACGACAGCAGCGGCCTCGCCACCCTGCTCAGCATCGTGCGCGCGATGGATGCCGCCGGAATCAAGACGAAAAGCGACATCGTGTTCCTGGGTGACGTCGGCGAGGAAGGCCTGGGCGACCTGCGCGGCGTGCGGTACTTCTTCACGAAGGGCAAGTACAAGGACCAAGCCAAGTACTTCTTCTCCCTCGATGGCGGCGGGACGACCCGGATCACGAACTGTGGCGTCGGCTCGAAGCGTTACCGCGTGACCTATAAGGGGCCTGGCGGACACAGCTTCGGCGCCTTCGGCCTCGTCAACCCCATGACCGCCATGGCCCAGACAGTCGTCGAACTCTACAAGGTCCAGACCCCGACCAAGCCGAAGACCACCTATTCGGCGAGCGTCACGCAAGGCGGAACCTCGGTGAACGCGATCCCGAACGAGGTCTGGATGGAGTTCGACATGCGCTCCGAGGACGCCAAGGAGCTGGACCGCCTCGAGAAGCGCTTCCTCGCGATCGTGAACCAGTCCCTGGAGACGGAGAACTTCGGTCGGTCCACCAAGGAGGGAACGATCTCGGCCGACATCAAGCTCGTGGGTGATCGGCCTGCGGGACGCACGGACGAGAAGACGGATCTGGTGCAACTGACGACGGCAGCCTTCCTGGCGAATGGCAGCAAGCCAACCTACGAGTGCGGCTCGACCGACTCCAACATGCCGATGAGCCTGAATATCCCGGCACTGACGATCCCGCGTGTCGGCAAGTCCGAGCGCTCTCACTCCCTCGATGAGTGGATCGACACGGAACCGGAGAGCAACCACGCCGTGAAGAGGACAGTTCTCACCACGATGCTGGCCGTTGCAGGAGCGCAGTAAGGATCAATGGACCGGGTGCATGCACCCGGTCCAGCCCATTGCGTCGATAGAGAAGCGAAGGCAGGTGGCGGCCGACAGCCAAAGGTCCAGGTAAATGCGCCGGATATCATCGGTAGGGCTATTCCCCGTCACCGTTCTTAGTCTTGGAGCCATAGAAAGTGCGCGCATCCCATACGGCTCTTCTTCAACAGCCAAGACGGACTGCAACGGAAACACTCACTTCAACTTGAACAACGAAGGCTGGCTCAGGATCAGGCAGCGAAGTTCGCCGACGTCTCGGAATATCTGGCACTCCCTGAGTGAGCGGGCATTCGATGCGCTAAGCCCCCTGAAAAGAAAAAAGCCGGGCTCGAAGCCCGGCTAAAGTAGAGGTCCGACAAAAGTCAAAACCTTCCAGAGGGAACGGCCGACCCGGCAACGCCGGGAGGAAGAAAGCGGTGCCGCGTTTAAATCAGCCAAGGGTGATATCGGCTGCATGGCGCTTATTTGCAATGCAGCATGCCTCATAAAAGGGCTGCGTTACGGACATAGCCGTGCTCGCAGAATGCATGCATCGGTATTGTCCACCGCCTTCTGAAGTGAAGTTCTCAGATTTTGCGGCGGCGAGCCAGATTGCTGGAGGCGAGGCAAAGCAGTTCGAAGAGTACCTGTGCACCAGCTTGTGCCGTATTGCTCGTCGAATCATATTGAGGCGCGACCTCCACGACATCACCCCCTATGATGTCGATGCCGACGAGGCCGCGCAGAATCTCCAGAACCTCGCGTGGCTGGAGGCCGCCGACCTCCGGTGTGCCTGTCCCCGGGGCGAACCCCGGATCCAGACTGTCAATGTCAAAGGACACATAGATCGGCCCGTCGCCGACGACAGCCCGTGCCTTTTCAACAACAGCGGCAACTCCCATCCTTGGGACCTCCTCGGCATGAATCACCGTCATGCCGGACACATAGGAGAACTCCCACAGATACTCCGCACCACCGCGAATGCCGATCTGGATCACGCGGTCTGGGTCCAAGGTGCCCTCCAGAACGGCCTGACGAAACGGTCCGCCATGATGAAACTTGGAGTTCTCATAGATGCCGCCGGTGTCGCAATGGGCGTCAATGTGAATCATGCCCACGGGTCGATCCCTGCCGACA
The DNA here is from genome assembly GCF_016864375.1 of Microvirga sp. VF16. Classification (GTDB taxonomy): domain Bacteria; phylum Pseudomonadota; class Alphaproteobacteria; order Rhizobiales; family Beijerinckiaceae; genus Microvirga. Next base: position 4,652,143 of record NZ_CP069354.1, read on the forward strand.
GCAGCAAGGATGGCTCGGGTGATTGAATGATCGCCCCCGACCGCGAGCGGAAGGACTCCAGCGCTGACAACTCTCCTGAAGAAGTCCTCGATATCGGCGTGACAAGACTCGAGACTGAAACGACTGCGGAACGGCACATCGCCGATATCGGCTACCTTTGCATCCGCCATAGGCGTCATTCGCAGAACATGTTCATAGGGCCCGATGCGCTCGATGGCGCGCACCGCGCGGGGCCCGAGGCGAGCGCCTGCCCGGTTTGTGACGCCGAGATCCATCGGCACGCCGATGAGCGCTACGTCGAGCCCACCGAAATCGGGCAGTTCAACGACATCTGGGCGAAAAGGCGCGTCCAGGAAGGTCGCCGGATCGGCGAACGGCCATTTGCGCCGGTCACTTTCCGAGAATTGAAGGCTTGCTGCCTTGCGGAAATCCGCATCATCAATGTCGCCGCCGGTTGCTCCTTGGTAGCGGGCCCGTAGAGCTTCGAGCTTGTTCTGGTCCACGATCGTCTTCTCCAGTCGTTAGGAACATCATCGAAAGATCTTCGGGCGCGTTTGATCGGAGCGCACTGCGTCCTCCAGCCACCGGACATCGTCCTGCTCCCACAGGCCAAGCACGCCGTCGATCAAGCGCTGGGTGCGAGTATCATCGAGAGCCATGGCAGCAAGGCTGCGGATCTTCGCGAAATAGGCCTCGTCCGTGACCGGATTCGCCGGAGAGCCGAGCGCCATCGGCACCCGTGTTTCGTCCGTACGGCCATCACGCGCCACCACCTGCACAAAGGGTTCGTCATTGGCCTCAATGGTGGGATCGACGATCTGGTTGACCCGATTCATGACGGCCAGAAGCGACGGATTCTGCCGCTCGCTCGCCGCATAGGCCGTCAGACCGGCATGTCCCAGGACAAGGCGCGCCGCAAGGGCGTAGGGCAGGCTCATCTGCGCAAACGGCAGTGTGACGACATCCTGGCCACCACACATCTCGAAGAGGAAGGGACTGAGCCGCACGTCGATCCGCTCGACATCGTCCGCCGTCAAGCCATTGCGTTCAAGGAGCATTCCCAACGCGTCGATCGACGAATGCGTACCGCGGCAGGAGGCGTAAGGTTTCAGCGATACCCGTTCCAGGCGCCAGCGTTCCCCGAGCCCGACCGTCAATGCGTCCGGTTGGGCCGAAGCGGATGCGAAGGTCGCCAGAAAGCCGCCCCAAACGTCCTCGAAGATCCGGGAGGGGCCAGTAACGCCGGCACGTGCCAGAAGCGCCGCGAACAGCCCGCCTTCGGCAGCCCTCCCCGCATGGATCCGCTTGGTCTGGCTGCCGTCGTGAATGAAGGCCCAGAGGCCGCCACTGAAGCTCGCCGCATGCCCGAGGGCATGCATCACGCCTGTGGTGTCAAGCTGAAGAATGCGTGCCGCGGCGACCGCTGCGCCGAAGGTGCCGCAGGTGGCCGTGGAGTGCCAACCGGCCTCATTGTGTGGCGCATATCCTCCGCAGGCTTCCAGGACACGACGCGCAATCTCGTATCCGAGAACAATCGCGTGCAGGAACTCCTCGCCGCGGACCGGACGCCCCGCAAGGCTGAGCGCCGCCAATGCGGCGGGAAGAACGACAGCGCCCGAATGATCGCATCCGCCGGTATCATCCAGCTCGAAGGCATGACAGGCAATGCCGTTGACGAGGGTTGCGGAGCGAACCGACAGAGCCTCGCTCGTTCCCCAGACAGGAACTGTCCCCTGTGGTTCGGTAGCCCGGATCAGATCGAGCGCCGCCTGTGCTTCCTGCGAAGCGGCGCCTGCGATCCCGCATGCGAGCGTATCGAGGGTGTGACGCGCCGCCTTCGTTCGAATGGCGAGCGGAAGATCCGATGCAGCGGTCGTGGTAACGAACTGGGCGAGCGTGGCCGCGCGCGACGTCCCGGCATGCGTGCTCATGAGCTTTGGCGATCCTGCTGATCCTGTGAGGCCGACAAGCGGGCGATTATCAGCGAACGTGACGCCAGTCCCGTGAGGAACCGGCGCCACGACAGATGTTATTTTGCCGGAGCGGCTTCACCGTTGATCATGACGCCGTCGACTTTGGCGGAGGACAGTTCCCACTTCTTGAGCACTTCCGCGTAAGTGCCGTCCTTGATCATCTCGGCGAAGGCCTTGGCGACCGCATCGCGAAGCTGAGTATCCTTCTTGGCGAAGCCCATGCCCTGATGGACAGAGGTGAAGGGCTCTCCGATGATCGCATAGGTATTCGGCTCGAGGCCCATCAGATAGGGCAGCGTCTCGGAGCCCTGCACGGCAGCGTCTAGACGCTTCTGGCGAAGCTGCGTGCGCGCATCCGCCGAACCCTCCGTGCCGACGATCTTCAGAGCCGGTTTTCCGGCCGCCTCACAGGCGGTCTTGCTCCAGGTCTCCATCTCCTTGGGGAACGAGGTGCGGCGGCTCGCGCCGACGGTCTTGCCGCACAGATCAGCCGGGGTCTTGTACTCATCCTTGCGGTCGGCCGTCGTATAGAACTGTGCACCGGATTCCAGGTAATCGACGAAGTCGAGCGTATCCCGGCGAGTAGGCAGATCGCTCATGCCCGACAGGATCATGTCGGCGCGGCCCGTGGTCAGGGCGCTCACCATCTGCTCGAAGCTGATCTCTTCCCATTTGATCTCGACGCCGAGTTTCTTTGCGAGCGCATTGCCGAGGTCGATATCGAGGCCGGTGAGCGTGTTGGTCTTCGGGTCCTTGAACTCAAGCGGCGGGTAGTTCGGCACATTAGCCACGATGATGGTCTTCTTGGATGCGATCCGCTCCGGCAGTTCCTGCGCCATTGCGACGCCGCCGGCTGCGATGAGAGCGATGACGGAGCAGAGGATGGTTCTTGGTGTCATTGTAGGTTCCCTTCACTTTTGTGGTTGCTGACAATCTCATTTATGCACGGCCGAGATGAACTCCCGGGTGCGCGCCTGTTGCGGGCTTGCGAGGATGGAACGCGAGTCCCCGATCTCCACGAGCTGCCCCTGATCCATGAACGCCGTCCGGTGGCTTACCTCGCGGGCGAAGCCCAATTCGTGCGTCACGATGATCATCGTCATTCCGGTCTGCGCCAGGTCCCGCATCACATTCAGGACTTCGCCGACGAGCTCCGGATCCAGCGCCGAAGTCGGCTCGTCGAACAGTAGCAGTTGAGGACGCATGGCGAGCGCTCGGGCGATTGCGACGCGCTGCTGCTGGCCGCCGGAGAGATGTGCCGGATAGACGTCGCGCTTATCGATGAGGCCGACACGGTCCAGCAATGCGTGGGCGCGGTCCCTCGCCTCGTTCCGGTTCTCCTTCAGCACCTGCACGGGGCCTTCGATGATGTTCTCGGTGACCGTGAGATGCGGAAAGAGATTGAAGCGCTGAAAGACCATGCCGATGGATCGTCGCTGCCGGGCGATCTGCGCATCGTCGAGTTGGTGGAGGTTGTTGCCTTCGCGCCGGAAGCCGACCAGCTCACCGCCCACCCAGATGGCACCACCATCGATGCGCTCGAGCTGGTTGATGCACCGCAGGAAGGTGCTCTTGCCCGAGCCCGACGGTCCGATGATGCACAGCACCTCGCCCTTCTGCACTTTGACGTTGATGCCCTTCAGGACCTCCAGCGGGCCGAAATGCTTGCGGACATCGGCCGCGACGACGAGCGGGGCATCAGGAGAAAGATTCTGAACGTCCATATCCCGCTCCTCTTCACTTCGCATTGCCGGCGGCCACGCCCTTGGAGAAATACTTTTCGATTCGCCCCTGAATCAGGCTCAAGATCGTGACCACGACGAGGTACCAGATCGCCGCCACGATCAGGAGTTCGATGACGCGCGAGTTGGCGTAGTAGATGTTCTGCGCGCTATGGAGGATTTCGGCGTACTGAATGACGCTCGCGAGGGACGTGAGCTTGACCATGCCGATGAACTCGTTGCCGACCGGCGGGACGATCACGCGCATCGCCTGCGGCATGATGATCCGGCGCAGCATCTGCAACCGCGTCATGCCGATGGTCTGCGCCGCCTCGTATTGCCCCCGGTCGACCGAGAGCAGGCCAGCGCGGACGACTTCCGCCGTAAAGGCCCCCTGCTGAATGCCGAGCCCGAGAAGCGCTGCCACGAAAGGTGTCATGACTTCGACGGTTTTCACCGAGAACAGGCCAGGAATTCCGATGGTCGGGAAAACCAGCGCCAGGTTGAACCAGATCAGCAATTGCAGCAGCGCGGGGATGGCACGGAAGAACCAGACATAGCCCAAAGCCGTCGTCGAGAGGACCGGGTTCTCGGACAGGCGCATGATGGCAAAGACAATCCCGAGGACGATGCCCAGAACCATGGCGAGGATGGCCATCACGATGGTGTTGACGAGTCCGCTCATGATGGCCGGCACCGTCAGGAACTCACCGACGAACCTCCATTCGATCTGCCCGACCGCAAAGGCATGGACGATGACGGCAAGCGCGGCGATCACCAATGCGGCGGCGAGCATCCGCCCGTAGTGGCGGCGCGGGACGAGCGTGAGGTGACTGACTTGATAGACTGTATCGGTCATGGGCCTGTTCTTTCTTCGCTGTTCTTCTTCATGCCTGCCAATCTTTTACGCTCACAACGATTTTTCCAACATGGCTGCCGCTCTCCATGTAGCGGTGCGCCTCGGCCATCTCGGCCAAGGGGAAGATTCGGTCAACCACCGGCGTGATCGCCCCGCGTTCCACATGGGGCCACAAATCCCGCCGCACTCCCTCGACGATCCGGGCCTTGGCGTCGAGCGCCCGATCTCTGAGAGACGTGGTGAAGAGAGAAGCGCGCTTGGCCATCATGCGGCCCAGCGGGATTTCCACATCGCGTCCGCTCTGCAGGCCGATCATTGCGATCCGACCATCGGGCGCAAGCGCTTCGATGTTACGGACGAGGTAGGCTGCGCCCATATTGTCGAGGATGATGTCGGCGCCGCGCTGCCCGGTTGCGTTCTTGACGGCAGCCACGAAATCCTCGTCACGGTAGGAAATGGCGCGCTCGGCTCCGAATTCGACGCAACGTTGCATCTTCTCGTCACCGCCCGCAGTGGCAAAGACGCGCGCGCCGATCGCGCGGGCCGCCTGGATAGCGAAGGTGCCGATGCCGCCCGCGCCGCCATGGACAAGAAGAACGTCGCCTGCGCGGAGCGCCGCGATATCGACGAGATTGGACCACACGGTGCACGCCGCCTCGGGCAGTGCCGCCGCCGAGATGAGATCGACATTGCGCGGGCGTCGAAGGAGTTGGGTGGCGGGAACCGCCACCCTCTCGGCATAGGTGCCACTGGAAACCAACGCGCAGACCTCATCTCCCACGTTCCAGCCCTCGACGTCAGATCCGAGGGCGAGGATCGTCCCGGAACATTCGATGCCGAGGATGCCCGGCAGCGTCGCCGGTGTTCCGTAGGCTCCCTTCCGCTGCAGGAGATCGGCGAAGTTCAGCGCGGTCGCGTGAACGTCGATGACGACCTCACCTGAGGAAGGGTGCGGATCGGGGACTTCGACCAGAACCAAGGCCTCTGGTCCACCGATATGAGGCAGAACGACAGCACGCATGACGGTCTCCGAAGCAAGCCGGCTCAGGTGCCGGCGTCGATCTTCACGTCGGTCACGGCCTGGCGTTCAAGGCCGAACTTCTGCAGCGCCTGCTTGTAGGCTCCGCTCTTGATCGTCGCCGTCAGGGCTGCAGCGACGGCGTCCCGCAAGGCGGCGTCGTTCTTGTTGAATGCGAAACCGAAGAGCGTCTTGGTCAGAGGCTCGCCCGCCAGGACATAGGTATTCGGTTCGTCCGCCATGAGATAGGCGACATATTCAGGGCCCAGAACCGCCGCATCGAGGCGTCCCTGCTTGAGGTCGAGGCGCGTCGCCGTGGCGCCGGCCGTGCCGTTGACGCTCGCGGCAGGTTTGCCGGCAGCGACGCAGTTCTTCTCGCTCCAGGCCTGCAGGACCGGGAAATAGTTCGTCGTGCGCGGCGCACCCACGGTCTTTCCGCACAGGTCGGCTTCAGTCTTGATGCTGTCTTTCTTCGACGTAACGGTGAAGGGTTGTGAACCGGTCACCAGATAGTCGACGAAAGTCAGCTTTTCCCGCCGCGACGGCAGATCGCTGATTGCGGTGCCGATCATATCGATACGGCCGGTGGTGAGAGAGGTCATGAGCTGCTCGAAGCTCATCTCCTCCCACTTCACCTTGACCCCGAGTTCCTTGGCGATGCTTTCGACCAGATCGATGTTCACGCCGATCCGCTCGTTGGTCTTCGGATCCTTATAGGCCATGGGCGGATAGGTGGACTCGATGCCGACCGTGATGGCGCCGGCAGCCTTCACCTTCTCCGGGAGATTGGCGCTCTGTGCCGATGCGACCGCCGGCACGAGCATTGTGAGAGCCGCTCCGAACGCAGCATGGCAGAAGGTCCGAGCGGACCGATTTCCTCTTGTCATCATATGGTTCCCTTTGGCTAGCGAAAGGCTGCGGTTGCTCCGCGGCTCGTTGCTTTTGTTAAGGGGAGTTCGGGCCCGGCGTGCTTCCTCCGCGCCGGATCCGATCAGACATCGATCAGATTTGGGCCCAGGCACGCTGGCGAGTGACGGTTTCCTTCAGGCGTGCGATCTGTTCTGCAACCCGTACCGGCGCAGTTCCGCCATAGCCCGTGCGCGCGGCGACGGCAGCCTCCGGCGTGAGACAGCCGAGCATCTCCTCGCCCAAGCGCGGATCGACGGCCTGGAGATCGGCGGGTGTCAGATCCGAAAGCTCGATATTCTTCTCCTCGCAGTAGCGCACCAGCGCGCCGGTGATCTCATGCGCTTCGCTGAAGGGCACGCCATTGCGGGCGAGCCAGTCGGCGACCTCCGTCGCGAGCGTGAAGCCCTCGGTCGCCTGGGCCCTGACACGGGAGACATCGACCCGCATGGTCGCGATCATGCCCGACATGGCCGGCAGAACCACTTCAAGGGTGTCGATGGCCTCGAAGGCGGCCCATTTGTCTTCGGAAAGGTCGCGGTTATAGGCGAAAGGAAGCCCTTTCAGGGCCGTCATCATCGCATTGAGACCGCCGATCAGGCGTGCGGCCCGGCCACGGGTTAGCTCCGCGATATCCGCATTCTTTTTTTGCGGCATGATCGAGGAGCCGGTCGCATAACCGTCGTCGAGAACAACCCAACGAAACTGGCGCGACGACCAGAGGAACACTTCCTCAGCCAGACGCGAGAGGTTCACGCCGATCATTGCGGAGGCGAACAGGAATTCCGCCACATGGTCGCGGCTCCCGACTGCATCGATCGAATTCTCGCAGGCCGATTCGTAACCGAGTTCCTTGGCCGAGAGTTCCGGATGGAGCGCAATGGCGGAACCTGCCAGCGCCGCGGCACCGAGCGGCGAACGGGACGAGCGACGGTCCCAATCCTGCAAACGCTCGATATCCCGCGAAAATCCCTGGGCATGAGCCAGGAGCTGATGGGCGAACGTGACCGGCTGGGCGGGCTGCAGATGCGTGAACCCCGGAGCGAGCGTGTTCTGGTGTTCGCTGGCCTGCGCGATCAACGCCTCCTGAAGCGCAAGCAGATCGTTCGCGATCCGCTTCGCCGCACGGCGCAGATGGAGCTTGAGATCGTTGGCGGCCTGATCGTTGCGCGACCGCCCCGCCCGCAGCTTGCCGCCGAGCGGACCGAGGCGCTCCACGAGGACGCGCTCGAGGAAGGTATGCACGTCCTCATCGGCGGAGGACGGCGAGATGTTTCCTTGAGCGAAGTCCTCACCGATCACTGCGAGGGTCTCGCTGATCCTGTCACCTTCGTCCTGCGTCAGGATACCGGCGCGCACCAATTCGCGTGCATGGGCGATGGAGGATTGGAGATCTTCCGGAACGAGACGGAAGTAAGTCTCGGGTGCGCGTGAAAGGCGCATCAGGGCGGCGGAGGGAGGTGTCCGGAACCTTGCTCCCCAGAGTCGAACGGGTTGGGTCATTGGTATTCCTCTTGACTGAGGAATGCTTGCACCCGTTTCCCATATGGACAATTGAATTGATTTCCCCGACGATAGTCCAAAATGGAATAGAAACTCTGTAGCGTAAGAGGACGACGGAGTTCGATGTCTAGGTGTCTGGATGCGAGACCTCCTTGGCGTGAGCGACGACCTGGAGGGCTTGAGGCAAAGCGTGTGGATCGGGTGGCTTCGCGCGCCGATTGGCCAGCTTCGGCTCAGCGACCAAGCGGCTTCGCACGACCTCGTCCGGTGATCGCCCCTTGAGCACGCGCTGGCGTCTTCTGTTGTAGGCTTGGTTGAAGCCCTTGAGCAGCGTCTCCAGATCCCCATGGCTGTAGATCGTGATGCCGAGCACTTCACGCTGCACCCGTCCATTGAAGCGCTCGGCGAGACCGTTGGTTTGCGGCGTATACGGCTTGGTCCTGCGATGCTCCACCTTCAACTGGTGGCAGGCGTCCTCGAAGCCATCAGCGGTAAAGCACGAGCCACGGTCGGTGAGCACGTGGGTGACCTTGAAGGGAAACGCGCGGATCGCTTCTTTGAGGAAGGCAATCGCGCTTATGGCCAGCTCGTCGTCTTTGACGGCCAGGTGCACCCAGCGCGAGCAGCGGTCGATGGCGACATAGAGGAAGCGTTTGCGGCTCTCGCCATTGGCGGTTCTCAGCTTGGGCAGGTGTTTGATGTCCATGTGCACGAAGCCGAGATCGTAGTCCTTGAAGGTGCCGCTCCGGCGCTGGCGCTGCTGCGCCGGTGGCAGGCGGCCTAAGCCTTCAGCCTTGAGGATGCGGTAGACCGCATCACGGTTGAGATGCGGCAGGAAATGCGTGACCACGAAGGTCAGATCGTCGAGCGGAAAGCCGGTGGCCTGCCTCAGGGCGCAGACGATGGCGCGTTCCTCCTCGGTGGCCCTCCAGGGCAGCTTGTGCGGCCGGCTGCTGTGGTCCTGACAGTCTTTGGGGCCGCGCTTGCGCCATTTGCGGACCGTCTCGGTGCTCACACTGAAGCGCTGGGCCAGCACGCCCGTCGGCTCGGATGAGCGGGCAATCTCCTGGCGGACGGCTGGAGTGGTGCGGGCTTGCGGATGAAGGGAGTGCATCATGTCCTCCTGCGATGAGGAGCTCGGCGCCGCAGGCCGTCAAAGCGCCAAGCATACTCCTCAATCGCGCAACGCACTTGGTCCCAACAACGTTCCGCCACCAGACATCTAGGACGCACCTACCGAGTACGATCGGATTGCGGGTTGTGGCGGCGCTGGCGCAGCACGGCACGGTGTCCTCCGCGGCGGACGCGCTCCATCTCACCCAGAGCGCCGTGAGCAAGCAGCTCAAGAACATCGAGACGCTTGTAGGAGTGGCGCTCTTCGACCGCACGAGTCAGGGGCTGTCTCCCACGGAAGCCGGGATGGTCTATATCGAGCAGGCCCGCATCGCGCTCGGTGCGATGGAAACCGCTGCGGTCCGCGTGGCAACCTTGCGTCGCTCCGAACCGGCAATCCGCCTTCACGTCCTTCCCATTCTCGGCGATCGATGGTTCATGCCCCGCTTCTCGCGGTTTGCGGAGCTTCATCCACAGATCGAGGTCGAGTTCACGACCTTCGCATCGAGCGATATCGTGGAAGAAGCGGATGCGGTCTTTCGCTTTGGTGACGGACAATGGCCAGGCTGGAAGGCGGACTACGTCCTGGGACGCGACGTGATCCTGGTCGGCGCCCCTCAGCTCATTACCCGAGGCGGTGGTATCAGTTCGCTGGAGGATCTTTGTCGTTATCCGGTGCTCGAGCACCGTCAGACTCCGTTGCGCTGGAGCGATTTTGCCCAGGCATTACACATCGACGAGTTTGTGCCGGCGCGGATCACCCGCTTCGGCTATTATTCTCTCGTCATTCGTGCCGCCATCGGTGGCCAGGGCCTCGCCCTTGTGCCGCGCAGCCTCATCTCCGACGAGCTTGCAGGCGGCCAGCTGATCAATCCGCTTGGCCTCGGATATGCGAGCCGGAATTGTTATTGGCTGACGACGCCTGCGAACAAACCGCTCAGCGCAGGTCTTGTCATTTTGCGTGATTGGCTTCTCAAGGAGGCACGGCAATCGGAGCCTCCGGAGGAGACGACACTCCTCCAAAATATCGCCTCCTGAAGGCTTATTACGCCGCGCGTTCGCACGCCTCGAAATGTTCCGTGATCTCGCGCCCCGTCGTCCACCATACGTCGTCGTAACGCCGGACATATTGCAGGAACTCTTCGAGAATACGGTAGCGCATCGGGCGTCGGGAGACCTGTGGATGCATGATCATCGTTGCGACGCCGCCCCACTCCCGCGTCTGGTCGAACTCGTCGCGCCAGATGGACAGCACTTCCTCGCGACCGAACAGAGCGCGAGAGCTCATGCGGTGCGTGATGCCGAAATTCCAATCGTCGAAGCTGTAATTGACCGGGATTTCCAAGGGCCCCGGTCCATCCGGCAGGACATGCCGATACGGCCGGATATCGTCGCGCCATGAGCTGGAGTAGCGGATGCCGCGGTCTCGCAGCAGAGCGAGGAGCTCGGTGAAACTTTCACCCGATGGGGCACGATAGCCGATCGGCATCACCCCGAGAACGCGCTTGATGGCGTCAAAGCCGCGATCCACCTCCTCTACCATGGTGGCGAGATCACCGGGTTCCGGCCGCAGATGCCAGTAGCCGTGATGACCGATCTCGTGGCCTGCTTTGAGGATGGACTCGCAGGCGGCCGGATGCGCCTCTACGGTCCATCCTGTGATGAAGAAAGTCGCCTTGACCTCGTAACGGGCTAGCAGCTCGAGGAGTTTCGGAATACCAACTCGGGCCTCGTACCCCCCATAGGACATGGTGACGAGGCGGTCGACGTTGCGGCGATCCATGCCGAGCCAGACGGATTCGGCATCGACGTCGAAGCCCGGGAACAAGGCGCATTTCTTGCCATCCGGCCATGGGAAGTCAGGGGCAGGAGGAGCCAAATTCGCGGGACGTGGAGTGTGGTCGGTCGCCATGGCATTCTCTTTTCAAGGACCTTGATGCTGACAACCTGAGGACATTTGGCAATTGAATAGTTTTCCGCTCTGCCAGTCGCGAACGGAATAGGCCGCTTTCAGGTCTCCGACCATCCGGCCGCGAGAGCGCCCAGCACCTCCGTCGGAAGTGTGTAGTACACCTTCTCCTTCACGACACCGCCCAATGCGCCATAGAGCCTCTGCGCCGAAGCATTGTCGCGATCCGTCGTAAAATCTATCCGCCCGATCCCGTTCTCGATCGCAAAGGCGGCAAGAAATTGGATGATGCGGGTGCCGATGCCCAGTCCCCGGGCGGCCTCGACCACATAGAGGTCCTTCAGATACAACAACCCCCGTAAGTCTCGACCAGGCCGCATGATTGCCACACAGGCAAGACCAACATCCCACCCCCCTGCATCCCGCGCGAGCACAAATCGAGTGCCTTCATCATTGGCGATCGTTTCTTCCATGATCCGGCGATAATCAGCCTCAGGCCGGAGATCCTCGCCCGGACGATAATGACGATCCATTGCCCGCACCAACTGCGCCACAGCAGCGGCGTCTTCAAGGTTCGCAATCCGGATATCGTCAGCCATGGCTCAGCCTCCATTGAGGAATCGAAGCCATGCTTAGTCAGTCACCTGAAGGACTGCAAAGGATCAAAGGCGTTCCTTAAGCGCAACGCAGTGAACGTCCGCCCGTCTACCCATCTCAGACAGTGACTGGAGGTAACTCGATCCACGAAGCTGGGACGCAAAGACAAAAGCAGAGATTTCTGCCGTTGCATGCCGCCTTGGTACTAATCCGCGGCCTGTGTATCCACCGCGCTTGCAGGAGAGGGGTGCTGTTGGGAGATCGCGGAAGGCAGCCGAGCATCGAATCGGGCTCCGCAACGCGAAGAACGGAGCCTGAACGGCCCTTGAGGGGCCTGATGGGGAACGCAAGATCAGCGGCAGAGCGTCGAAAAGTCTTATCTGCCAAAGGATTGGATGGAGCGGGCGATGGGAATCGAACCCACGACATTCAGCTTGGGAAGCTGACGTTCTACCTCTGAACTACACCCGCGTTCCTTTATTCATATCCGGCCTTGCCGCGATCCGGCAAGGGGGCAGCGGAATTGCCAAGAGAGTTACCGGAAGTGTTTCGAGAGCTTCAGGCCTTGCGCCTGATAATTCGACCCTGCGCCTGAGCCATAAAGCACCTTGGGCCGCTCGGCCATGCGCTCGTAGACGAGTCGTCCCACGATCTGCCCGTCCTCCAGGATGAAGGGGACGTCGCGGGAGCGGACCTCGAGCACTGCGCGGGCCCCCTCCCCTCCTGCCTCCGCGTGGCCGAAGCCCGGATCGAAGAAGCCGGCATAGTGGACCCGGAACTCGCCCACGAGGGGGTCGAAGGGCACCATCTCGGCGGCGTAATCCGGCGGCACATGCACTGCCTCCTTGGAGGCGAGGATGTAGAACTGGCCGGGATCCAGGATCAGGGTCCGGCTCGCATCGGCATAGAGCGGCTCCCAGAAATCCGCGACGCGGCAGGAGCCGGGCTTGTCCACGTCGACGAGGCCCGTATGGCGCTTGGCGCGATAACCGATGAGGTTATCGGAGCCGAACCCTGAGAGATCCACGCTGACAGCGACACCGTCCTGAATGGATGGCTCGGCCGAGGTCACGACCCGCTCCTTCTCATGAACGGCCTGGAGCTCGGCATCGCTCAGGCGCACATCGCCCTTGCGCAGGCGCAGCTGCGACAGGCGCGTTCCGGTCCTGACCAGCACCGGGAAAGTGCGCGGGGAGATCTCGGCATAGAGGCGGCCGCGATAGCCGGCGCCGATGGTGTCGAATTCCTGGCTGCGATCGGTGATGACCCGGGTGAACACGTCGATGCGGCCGGTGGAGCTTTTGGGATTGGCGGCCGCGGACAGATCCTCCGGCAGGGCCAGCTCTTCCTGCAGTTCGGCGATATAGACGCTGCCCGTTTCCAGGATGGCGCCTTTGCTCAGGTCGATTTCGTGGAAGCTCAACTGGTCGAGGCGATCCCGAACCGTGTGATTGCGGCCCGGCAGGAAGCTCGCGCGAACCCGGTAGGCGCGGCGGCCCAGCCTCAGATCGAGGCTTGCCGGCTGGACCTGGTCGGACGCGAAGGGCGTCTCCGGTTTGATGACGCCTGTTTCCGCAAGGCGCATGATGGCATCAGCCGATTGGATTCCATCCTTCAACGCAACCATGTCTGTCTTCCGAGGGACCTGCCCTCATTGATTTGTTGAGCCCGGCAGTATCTGTAAGGGTTGTTACGGAATTCTCAATCGCTTTCCTTAAGCCTTGGGGGATGTTCTGACGCACCGGTCTAAACCCCTCCCCTTCGATTGACGAGGCTCGAAGGTCGCCGTACCACGGTCCATAAACTCTTCGACCGGCGTGAGACAGGCTCATGTATCAAGCTGTGACCCGCGGCATCAGCGTGACAGTGACACCCCGTTACATGCCGGAAGAATCCTCTCCCGAGCAAGGGCGCTATTTCTTTGCCTATACGGTCGAGATCATCAACACGAGCCTGGAACGGGTTCAGCTCCGCGCGCGTCACTGGCAGATCACCGACGAGCATGGCCATGTGCAGGAGGTGCGCGGCGCCGGCGTGGTCGGAGAGGAGCCGGTGCTGGGCCCTGGCGAGAGCTTCAGCTATACGAGCGGCTGTCCTCTGCCGACGCCGAGCGGCACCATGCAGGGCACCTATCTGATGGAGACCGCCAGCGGCGAAACTTTCGACGCCGAAATTCCCGCCTTCTCTCTCGACATTCCCCGCACCAAGCGCGTGCTGCACTGAGGTTTTTGATGTCCCCTAACGGTCAGCGGCTGACGCCGCTCGAAATGCTGGCGAAGCTTGTGTCCTTCGACACCGTGAGTTCGAAGTCCAACCTGCCCTTGATCGAGTTCGTCGAAAACTATCTGCAGAGCTGGAACGTGCCTTATGTGCGCGTGCCGAACGAGACGGGCGACAAGGCGGCAATCTATGCCACGATCGGTCCGCAGGACCAGGGCGGGATCGTGCTCTCCGGCCATACGGATGTGGTGCCGGTGACGGGGCAGGCCTGGACGTCCGATCCCTTCACCCTTCGCGTGGAGAATGGACGAGCCTATGGGCGCGGCGCGGTGGACATGAAGGCCTTCGATGCGCTGGCGCTCGCCATGGTGCCCGAATTCCAGGCAGCCAACCTCACGACGCCGATCCACATCATGCTCTCCTACGACGAGGAGACGACATGCTTCGGCGTCGTCGACACCATCCGTCGCCTCGGACATGACCTGCCCTTGCCGAAAGCCGTCATCGTTGGCGAGCCGACGATGCTGGAGGTGGTGGATGCGCACAAAAGTGTCGTGACCTTCTCTACCACGGTGCATGGTTTCGAGGCGCATTCGTCGAAGCCCTATCTCGGCGCCAGCGCCGTGATGACAGCGGCCGAACTGATTGCGGAACTGAACCGCATCGCCGACGAGATGATGGAGCGCGGCGACACCAGCGGGCGCTTCGATCCCCCCTACACGACGGTGCATGTGGGCACGATCTCGGGCGGCACGGCGCGCAATATCCTCTCGAAGAGCTGCACCTTCCATTGGGAATTCCGCGGCCTGCCGAGCCTCGATCCGCAGGAAATTCCCAACCGGTTCAACAAGTTTGTCGAGGAGGTTGCCCTGAAGCGCCTCAACCGCTTCGGCGAGTTCGGGCGGATCGAAACCGCTCTTCACGCAGACGTGCCAGGCCTTGCGCCGGATCCCGGTTCGGAGGCGGAAGTCCTGGCTCTGCGCTTGGCGGGCAAGAACCACACGCAGACGGTGCCCTATGGCACGGAGGCGGGCCATTATCAGGCCGCTGGCATTCCCACAATCGTCTGTGGCCCCGGCTCGATCAATCAGGCACATCAGCCTGATGAATACATTACGCTGGAGCAGTTCGAGGCAGGTCTGGCGTTCATGCGCAGGCTCGCAGCGACCTGCGCGAATTCGTGACAATCAGCACACCGTCATGCCCGCACTTGTTGCGGGTATCCAGGTCTTGTCAGCACTGTGCCTCGAAGACGCGGATGGCCGGGACAAGCCCGGCCATGACGAAGGTGAGATGAGACAGTTGCGGCAGATTGCGGACTAAGCTTCCGACTTCGCGATCTCGGCCTCGACTTCCGCCGGATCGAGATCGTAGAAGCGCGAGCAGAACTCGCAGGTGATGCCGATGCGTCCGTTGTCGCCGACCATGTCGCGGCGATCCTCGACTGAGAAGCGGCGCATCATGCCCATGATGCGCTCATGCGAGCATGTGCATTCCTCATGCACGTGCTGGCCTTCGAAGACGCGCACGCCGCGCTCGTGGAACAGGCGATAAAGAAGCGTCTCGCTGGAGACGGTCGGATCGACCAGTTCATGATCCTCGACCGTGCCGACCAGGGATTTGGCCTCGAGCCAGGCATCGTCCTCCGACGGCGATGACAGATCGTTCGAGGGATGCCCCTCCGGGATGTCGCCCGGATGCAGATCGGCCTGCCGCAGCCGCTCCGACGAGGAAGGCAGGAACTGGATCATCAGGCCGCCGGCGCGATAGGTGTGGCGGCCGTCCTCGAACTGCTCGGCCACGGCCAGGCGCACCTGCGTCGGGATCTGCTCGGACTGGCGGAAATACTGATGAGCGGCCTCTTCGAAGCCCTGGCCATCGAGCGCGACGACGCCCTGATAGCGGCTGCGCTCGGAACCCTGATCGATGGTCATGGCGAGGTAGCCGGACCCTAAGAGTTCGCCTGTTCCCGGCGAATTCTGCCCGAGCGCCTCGAGCCTGTCCTTGTCGAAGCGGGCAGTCGCGCGCAGGCGGTCCGGTGCATTGAAGTCGACCACCACCATGTCGATGATGCCGTCGGTCTTGGTTTGTAGCTGGAAGCGTCCCTCGAGCTTGAGGGACGCGCCGAGCATGGCCGTCAAGGCTGCCGCCTCGCCGATGACGCGCGCAACGATGTCTGGATAGCCGTGACGGGAGATAATGGTGTCGATGGAGGCTCCGAGGCGCACCACACGCCCGCGCACGTCGAGAGGCTCGACCGCGAAAGGCAGAACGACGTCATCGATTCCTTCAAGCGAAGCTGAACTCATGCGTTTGCTGCTCCGAGGCACCACGCCAAGATGCCCTTTTGTGCGTGAAGCCGGTTCTCGGCCTCGTCGAAGACCACCGATTGCGATCCGTCCATGACCTCATCCGTTACCTCCTCGCCGCGATGAGCGGGAAGGCAATGCATGAAGATCGCATCCTTGTCGGCCACGCCCATGAGCCTGCCATTGACCTGATAGGGCTTCAGCAGGTTCTGGCGGCGGAACTCGTCGTCGTCGCCCATGGATACCCAGCAATCGGTGACGATCGCATGGGCTCCCTCGGCGGCCTCGAAGGCATCGGTGGTCACGCTGATCCGAGCCCCTTCCTTTTTCGCCCAGGACAAAAGCTCCGGGCGCGGGGCAAGTTCCGGCGGAGACGCGATGTTCAGCGTGAAATTGAGACGCGCGGCCGCATGGATCCACGAGGCGAGCACGTTGTTGGCATCGCCCGTCCAGGCAATCGTCCGGCCTTCGATGGAGCCGCGATGCTCCTCGAAGGTC
Source organism: Microvirga sp. VF16 (assembly GCF_016864375.1). Taxonomy (GTDB): domain Bacteria; phylum Pseudomonadota; class Alphaproteobacteria; order Rhizobiales; family Beijerinckiaceae; genus Microvirga. The sequence goes on from NZ_CP069354.1 coordinate 4,668,769, forward strand.
ATGATATCAGCCATGATCTGGCACGGATGCGTCACCTTGGTCAGGCCGTTGATCACGGGGATCGAGGCGTACTGGGCCAATTCCGTCACCATGGCATGATCGAGGGTGCGGATCATGATGGCATCAACGTAGCGCGAGAGGACGCGCGCCGTATCGGCGATGCTCTCGCCGCGGCCGAGCTGCATCTCCTTGCCCGTGAGCATCAGCGTCTCGCCGCCAAGCTCGCGCATGCCGACATCGAAGGAGACGCGGGTGCGGGTGGAGGGCTTGTCGAACACCATTGCCAGGACCTTGCTCTCAAGCGGGCGGTCCTTGGCCTTCTCACCGCGACGGCGCTTGGACTTGATCTCCAGGCCGACATTCAGGAGGTGCCGGATCTCCGCACCGGAAAAATCGCTGAGATCGAGGAAATGGCGGGTCTTCATTGAACTGCTCCCGGCTGAGCGGCGGTTTTCTGCTCAGCTTCGATAGCCGCGCAGGCGGCATCCAGACGATCGATGGCTTCTGCGAGATCGGCCTCCGTGATGATCAGCGGCGGCAGAAGTCGAACGACATTGTCGCCAGCCCCGATCACGATGAGCTTCTGATCGCGGGCGGCTTTGACGAAATCCGTGTTGGGCACGACCGTGCGCAGGCCCACGATGAGCCCCTGCCCTCTCACCTCGGCGATGACGCTGGGATGACGGTCCTTCAGCTCGGCGAGGCGCTGCTTGAGCAGCAGGCCCTTACGCTCAACGCTCTCTAGGAAGCCCGGCTCCAGGATCACGTCGAGCACGGCATTGCCGACCGCCATGGCGAGCGGGTTGCCGCCGAAGGTCGTGCCGTGAGTGCCGAGCGTCAAGCCCTTGCCGGCCTCTGCCGTGGCAAGGCACGCCCCCAGTGGGAAGCCGCCGCCGATGCCCTTGGCGACCGTCATGATGTCAGGCGTCACGCCACTCCATTCATAGGCGAAGAGCTTGCCGGTGCGGCCGACCCCGGTCTGGATCTCGTCGAAGATCAGAAGCAGGCCTTGGCTGTCGCACAGGGCACGCAGTTCGCGCAGGAAGGCGTTCGACACGTTCCTGACACCGCCTTCACCCTGGATCGGCTCGATCATCAGGGCCGCGGTGTGCGGGCCGATGACGGCCTTCAAGGCCTCCAGATCCTCGGCGGGAACCTGATCGAAGCCCTGCACCTTGGGGCCGAAGCCTTCCAGATACTTGGCCTGACCGCCGGCCGCGATGGTGCCAAGCGTGCGACCATGGAAGGCGCCCTCGAAGGTAACAATGTGGAAGCGCTCAGGGTTGCCGTTCACATAATGATAGCGGCGCGTCATCTTGATCGCGGCCTCGTTCGCCTCTGCGCCGGAATTGGCGAAGAACACGTAATCCGCGAAGGTGTTGTCGACGAGCCGCTGGGCAAGGCGCTCACCTTCCGGGATCTGGAACAGATTGGAACTATGCCAGATCTTGGCGGCCTGCTCGGTCAGAGCCTTCACCAGATGAGGATGCGCATGACCCAAGGCATTCACGGCGATGCCGGCGCCGAAATCCAGATATCGCTCGCCATCTCGGCCGTAGAGCCAGGGGCCCTCTCCCTTTTCGAAGGAAAGCTCGGCGCGGGCAAAAGTCGGCAGCAATGGCGATGTCACAGGTTGTCTCCGCCTAGAGAGGCCCAAGGTCGCACCCGGGCCCGAAAAAGAAAGCGCCGCCCCAGCGGGGGCGGCACGGCTGGGGATTCTAACGAGGTGCGAGACCCTGTCAATTCAAGAGAAATGAAGTCACTCATCACAAGGAATTTTTGCTCGGGTGAGTTCCTTGGGGAAAACGACAGGGCCTGTCCGGGGACTCTTGCGCCGGAGTCCACCCATCCTGTAACGTTCAAGGATAGTCGAGTACGGCATTCGTGCCACGGCATTCACCCTCAGGAGCGACCCAAGCAACGCGGTCGGACATCAAAACCCTGTCCGCGAGGCATACGGGATTCTGAGCTTGAAGCCGGTCACGATGGAGGCAAGTTTAAAAATGATGGATGCGGGCGGAACTTGGACGGACGAGCGGGTCGAGCTTCTCAAGAAGCTCTGGACCGATGGTTTGAGCGCGAGCCAGATCGCCGCCGAGCTTGGCAACGTCACCCGCAACGCGGTGATCGGCAAGGTTCACCGCCTCGGCCTGTCCGGCCGCGCCAAGGATGCGAAGCCTGCCGCTTCGGCCGCTGCCCGCCCGCGCAAGGCGACCCGCGCTCCCAGCGCGCCAGCTCCGATTGCGCCCCAGCCGCACAACAACAACGTGGTGATGGCCCCGATCCCGCTGCAGGCCGTGGCCGACGAGCCTGCGGTCTTCGCCGAGGACGACATCACCGTTCCCATGTCCGAGCGCGTGACCATTATGGATCTGCGCGAGTCCATGTGCCGCTGGCCCATGGGCGACCCGACGAAGCCGGAGTTCCGCTTCTGCGGCGCCCGCTCGATCACGGGCCTGCCCTATTGCACCCATCACGCCCGCATCGCCTACCAGCCTGTGGCCGACCGCAAGCGTGAGCGCAAGCTCGCCCGCGCTTAAAGCAAAGCTTTCCAATAAAAAGGCCGCTCTGATCGTCTTCAGAGCGGCCTTTTTGTTTGTATGTCTTCTAGAGTTTCAGGCGCTCACAGCCTGCTCTTCGCGAGCGAAGGTCTCGTCGAAGGAGTAGCCGGCGCCGCGCACGGTGCGGATGGGATCGGGCCGGCGCGGCAGGCCAATCGCCTTGCGCAGGCGGCCTACATGCACGTCCACGGTGCGCTCGTCGATATAGACGTCATGACCCCAGACGGCATTGAGCAGGTGCTCGCGGGAAAAGACGCGGCCAGGGCTCTGCATCAGGAACTCCAGCAGGCGGAACTCGGTCGGACCCAGATGCAGCTCCTGACCGGCGCGACGCACCCGGTGCGTCTCGCGATCGAGTTCAATATCGCCGGCCCTGAGAAGCGTCGCGATATGCGTCGGCTTCGCCCGGCGCAGGAGCGCACGCACGCGGGCGAGCAGTTCCGGCACCGAGAACGGCTTGACGATATAATCGTCCGCGCCGGTGGAGAGGCCGCGGATACGGTCGCCCTCCTCCCCGCGCGCCGTGAGCATGATGATCGGCAGACGCTCGGTTTCCGTCCGCGCGCGGATGCGCCGGCACAGCTCGATCCCGGAGAGGCCCGGCAGCATCCAGTCGAGCAGCACGATGTCGGGCACCTGCTCGCGCAACCGGATTTCCGCCTCGTCACCGCGCGATACGCTGTCCACCTCGTAGCCTTCGGCCTCGAGGTTGTAGCGCAGGAGCAGCATCAGGGGCTCTTCGTCCTCGACGATCAGAACGCGAGGTCCCATGGTCAGGCTCCGGTTCCAACCGTGGCATCGATGGAGCGGTCATTCTTGGGCCGGTCGATAGCCAGCGTCTCAGCCGTGACAAGGTAATGGACCGTCTCGGCAATGTTGGTGGTGTGATCGCCGATGCGCTCGATGTTCTTGGCGCAGAACAGAAGATGCGTGCAGAACGAGATGTTGCGCGGATCTTCCATCATGTAGGTGAGAAGTTCCCGGAACAGGGAGGTGTAGAGCGCATCAATGGCGCCGTCCCGCTTCCAGACATCGAGAGCCTTCGCCGTGTCCTTCTGCGCATAGGCATCGAGCACGTCCTTGAGCTGTCCGAGCACCAGATCGTTCATATGCCGGAGCCCAACGACGATCTTGTGCGGCTGGAAATCGTCCCCAATGGCAACCGCGCGCTTGGCGATGTTCTTGGCCAGATCGCCGATCCGCTCCACGTCGCCCGCGATGCGGATGGCGGAGATGGTCTCGCGCAGATCGACCGCGAGGGGCTGACGCCGGGCGATGGTGAGAATGGCGCTTTCCTCGACCTCGCGATGAAGAACATCGAGGCGAGGGTCCGATGCGATCACCGTTTGGGCCAGGGGCTTGTCGTGGCGAGCCAGTGCGTCAACGGAATCCACCAGCATCTTTTCGGCAATGCCGCCCATCTCGGCGATACGCTGCCTGAGCCCCTGGAGGTCGGTGTCGTAGGAGCTGACGATATGCTCTGACATGAAGGTCCTCCGTGAACCGCTTCGATCAGCCGAAGCGGCCCGTGATATAATCCTGGGTTTGTTTCTTGGTCGGGTTCATGAACATCTTGGTCGTGGGCCCGAACTCCACGAGCTCGCCGAGATACATGAAGGCCGTGAATTGCGAGATGCGCGCCGCCTGCTGCATGTTGTGCGTGACGATCACGATGGTGAACTCGGAGCGGAGCTGCTCGATCAGCTCCTCGATCTTGCCGGTGGAGATCGGATCGAGCGCCGAGGTTGGCTCGTCGAGCAGGATTACCTCCGGACGCTGCGCGATGGTGCGTGCGATGCACAGGCGCTGCTGCTGACCGCCCGACAGGCCCATACCGGACTGGCGCAGCTTGTCCTTCACCTCGTCCCACAGGGCTGCCTTGCGCAGAGCCTCCTCGACGCGCCCGTCGAGCTCGGATTTCGGCAGCTTTTCGTAAAGGCGGATGCCAAACGCGATGTTGTCGTAGATCGACATGGGGAACGGCGTCGGCTTCTGGAACACCATGCCGACACGGGCGCGAAGCTCGTTCACGTCGATCGAAGGCGAAAGCACATTCTGGCCGTCGAGCAGGATCTGACCGTCGGCGCGCTGTTCCGGATACAGGCTGTAGATGCGGTTGAAGGTGCGCAGCAGCGTCGACTTCCCGCAGCCGGAGGGACCGATGAGAGCCGTGACCTGCCGGTCGTAGAAATCGAGCGAGATATCTTTCAGACTGCGGAAGTCGCCGTAATAGAAATTGAGGTCTTTGACGGCGATGCGTACCGGCGCGCCGGTATCCGCAGCGGCCGCGTTTCCGATGGCGCTGCTCGTGTTGAGGGCAATCGTGCTCATCGGGCTTTATCCTTCCTCAGGAGCAGGCGCGCGACGACCGACAGCGCCAGGATCGACATGGTGATGATGAGGGCACCGGCCCAGGCAAGCTCGCGCCAGTTCTCATAAGGCGACAGGGCGAACTGGAAGATCATGACCGGCAGGTTCGACACACCGCCCATCAGAGTCGGGTTGAACCAGAAATTGTTGTTGAGGGCTGTGAAGAGCAGCGGCGCCGTCTCGCCGGCGATGCGGGCGGTGGCGAGCAGCACGCCGGTGACCATGCCGGCACGGGCCGCCTTCCAGCTGATCTTGATGATCACCGTCGACATGGGCGCGCCGAGCGCGGCTCCAGCCTCGCGCAGCGAGCCCGGCACGAGCCGCAACATGTCCTCGGTGGTGCGCACGATGACGGGCACGGCGATGATCGCCAGCGCTACGCCGCCTGCCCAGCCGGAATAACCGCCCATGGGCTGCACCATCAGCATGTAGACGAAGAGGCCAATGAGAATGCTGGGCGCCGCGAGCAGAATGTCGTTCACGAAGCGAATGATCTCGGCGAGCTTGGAGCCCTTGCCGTATTCCGCGAGATAGGTACCGGCCAGAACGCCGATGGGCGTCGCAGCGACGATGCCGAGGAAAGTGAGAATGAGACTGCCGACTAGAGCATTGGCAATGCCGCCACCCTGGCTTCCGGGTCCTGGCGTCGTCTCGGTGAAGACCGCCGGCGAGAGACCGCCGATGCCCTCGTAGAGCAGCATGAGCAGGATCCAGCCGAGCACTGTGGCGCCGAGGATCGTGAACAGGGTGCAGACGATCTTGAGAGCCTGATTGGCCACATGGCGGCTGCGGCGCACTCGCCCCCAGGGAGCGGGAGCCGTGGTTGCCGGCGCAACGCGCGTTTGCAGTGCGGTATCCATGGTCACCTCCCTAACCCACCTTCACGCGCGACACGAGGAACCGGGCGAGCACGAGCACGGCGAACGTGACCAGGAACAGGATACAGCCGAGAGCCATCAGCGCATTGAGCTGCAGGCCGATCGCCTCGTTGAATTCATTGGCGATGCGCGAGGCGATGGTGGAGCCCGGATCGAAGATCGAGCCGGACAGGCGGTTCGCGTTGCCGACCACGAAGGTGACCGCCATCGTTTCGCCCAGGGCACGGCCGAGGCCGAGCATGATGGCGCCGATGATGCTGACGCCGGCCTGCGGCAGGAGCACGTTGCGCACCACTTCCCAGGTGGTGCAGCCGATGCCGTAGGCGCTCTCGCGCAGCACCGATGGGATCTGGTCGAGAATATCGCGCGCGATCGACGCGATGAAGGGAATGATCATGATCGCGAGGATGATGCCGGCCGTCAGGATGCCGACGCCGGAGGGCGTGCGGGCATAAAGAATGGTGCCGACGATGGGCATGCCCTCGACGATGTTCGAGACCGGGATCTGCACGTAATTCGCGAAGAGCGGCGCGAAGACGAAGAGGCCCCACATGCCGTAGATGATGCTGGGCACGGCAGCGAGCAGCTCGATGGTGGTCGCCACGGGGCGCTTGAGCCAGGGTGGGCAGAGCTGCGTGAGGAAGATCGCGATCCCGAGGGAGAGAGGCACGCCGATCACGAGGGCGATCAAGGCCGTCGACAGGGTGCCGACGATGGCGACCCAGGCGCCGTACTGATCCTCGTTGACGTTCCACACGCTCGAGGTGATGAAGCCGAAGCCGAACTCGCGGAAGGCGGGCAGGCCGCCGTAAATCATCGAACCGAGAATGCCCGCGAGCACGATCAGCACCAAGAGGGCCGATCCAAGGCTCGCCAGACGAAAGAGCCGGTCGAAGCTCGGTTGGGAGGATCGGCGAGCGGAAGCATCCGCGCTCGTCACGAGACGTTCTTGCGAGAGAGCTACCATTCGCCGATCCGCTTTGTTGTTCAATCGAGATCAGATTACTGCGTGAAGACCGGCTGGCCCGAAGCGTTCTTAATCTCGCTCGCCCAGGTAGCGCGAACCTGGTCCTTCAACTGGCCCGGGAGCGGCACGTAGTCGAGTTCGACAGCCATCTTGTCGCCGTTCTTGAATGACCAGTCGAAGAACTTCAAGGCCTCGGCCACCTGCTCGGGCTTCTCGGGGTTCTTGGGAACCAGGATGAAGGTCGGCGCGGTAATCGGCCAGGCCTCGTCGCCGGGCTGGTTGGTCAGCGAGATGCCGTAGCCGGGCGCCGACTTCCAGTCGGCATTGGCGGCAGCGGCCTGGAAAGTCTTCGCTTCCGGCGACACGAACTTGCCGCTCTTATTCTGGAGCTGGGCGAAGGGGATGCTGTTCTGCTTGGCGTAGGCATATTCGACATAGCCGATGGAGTTCGGCACCTGCTTCACGAGAGCGGCGACACCCTCGTTGCCCTTGCCGCCCTGGCCGACGGGCCACTGGACGGAGGCGCCTGCACCGGGGCCGCTCTTCCAGCCTTCGGAAACCTGCGACAGGTAGGTGGTGAACACGCTGGTCGTGCCCGATCCGTCGGAGCGGTAGACCGGAGTGATCGCGGAACTGGGAAGCGTCACACCCTGGTTGATCTGAGCGATCTTGGCATCGTTCCACTTGGAGATCTTGCCGTTGAAGATGTCGGCGAGAACCTCGCCCGTCAGCTTGAGCTGGCCGGCGGGAACGCCCTGAACGTTGTAGACGGCCACCACGCCGCCCATAACGGCGGGGAACTGGACGAAGCCGTCCTTCTGCAATTCCTCTCCCTTGAGAGGAGCATCGGTCGCGCCGAAATCGACGGTCTTGGCCCGGATCTGGCGGATGCCGCCGCTGGAGCCGATGGACTGATAGTTCATGCGGTTCCCGGTTTCCTTGTTATAGGCCTCGGCCCACTTGGCATAGATCGGGAACGGGAACGTCGCGCCTGCGCCGGTGATGTCAGCAGCAGATGCCGTGGTCGTAAGGCTCGCGACGGCAAGGCCAGCCGCAATGGCGTAGGACAAAATCTTCACGGTAAGTCTCCTGTTCATAAGCGCGACAGGCCGCTTTGAAGCCTGGGCCGCGTCACGCGATGGGACAGCTAGGCCCGACGGATGTCTCCTCTACGACAGTTGGATGACAATTACATGACACCCCCAAAGGATCCTTGGGAGGCCTGGATTTGTGCCAGTGGATGACAGTTGGCGTGACAGGATCGGCCGCTAAGGACGAGGCGCTGCTTCCGGGAGCCGCACGGTAAAACGGGCGCCCTGCCCCGGTTCGCTGGCAATATCGAAATGGCCTCGGTGGCGGTTGACGATATGCTTGACGATGGCAAGGCCGAGGCCCGTTCCTCCCTTGTCCCTGCTCTGGACGACATCGACCCGGTAGAACCGCTCGGTCAGGCGCGGCAGGTGCTCGGGCGCGATGCCAGGGCCGTAATCCTGCACGGAGAAGGCAACCTGCGGAGCCGGCCCCTCGGTACGGGCGACCTCGACATCCACCCTCCCGCCGCTCTCGCCGTATTTCACAGCGTTCTCTATCAGGTTCTCGGCGACGCGCAGAAGTTCGTCCCGGTCACCGAACACGAAGACGGGCCGGTCCGGTAGCGTGACTTTGATGACCACCCCCCGCTCCTTCGCCAAAGGCGAGAGGGTTTCCACCATCTGGGCAGCGATGGAGGCAAAGTCGAGGGTCTGCGTCGGCGAGAGGTGGGCGCGCATCTCGATGCGCGACAGGGACAAAAGGTCGTCGATCAGGCGCTTCATGCGCTGCGCTTGCCCCTTCATGATGTCGAGGAAGCGTTCTCTCGCCTTGACGTCGTCGCGAGCTGGGCCCTGCAGGGTTTCGATGAAGCCGAGGACCGAGGCCAGCGGAGTGCGCAGTTCATGGCTCGCATTGGCAACGAAATCGGCCCGCATGGCCTCGAGCCGCCGGGCGGAGGTGAGATCGCGGAAGAACAGGACGACGCCGGCCTTGACCTCGGGATCGGCCACATCGGCCTGGAGGGGGCCGATATGCACCTCGAAGGTCCGTTCGGTTGGAATTCTCTCGGAATACTCGACCTTCAGGGGGGCGCCGATTTCCAAGACCTCCTGGATACCGTCGAGCACGTCCGGGGTGCGCAGGGCAAAGGACAAGGGATGGCCGGTCTTCAGCCCGGCCAGGAGGTCGTAGGCGGCTCTGTTGGCCTCGATCACCACTGATCGCTGGTCCACCAGGATGACCGGATCGGGGATCTGGGCCAGAACTGCCTCGGCGACGCTGGAGCGCCGGGCTGCCCTCGGCTGTGATGTGATTCCGGCTCCAAGTCCGAGGCTGCGCTTGGGGCCGGCGACGAGAAAACCGGCGAGAATGGCCACCATGGCCCAGAACAGGAGCCATGCATCCCCATAACCCCGCACCAGCGCGACGACGACCAGCACGAAACAGGTCACGACGGCACCCCGCAAAGCGGCGTCACGGATCGGAGTGGCGCTCTGCCGGCTGGGGTCCGGCGTGAGGTCGTCGGGATTGCTCATCGGGAAAATGTCTTGGAGGCGCTGCCTGCACTGTTTAGGACAGGCTCCGCCAAGTGTCATCTCCCGCCAAGCTCGACCTCGCCAGGGACATCGTTCTCATCCGGCTTGAAAGCCAGCCGGGCCGACCGGATGCGATTGCGGATCTCGTAGGCACCGAGGATCGCAAGGGCGATCACGAAGGGGATGAGGTAATAGCAGAGGCGGTAAAGAAGCAGTGCGCCCAGTACCGGCTCGCGAGGATAGTTCGACAAGGCCAGCAGAATGGTGGCCTCGAAGACTCCGAGCCCTCCCGGAGCATGACTTGCAACACCCAGCATGACGGCGAAGATATAGACCGCCAGGAAGGTCTCGAAGCTGAGATTGTGCCCTCCGGGCAGGAGCACGAAGAGAACGCCGGCGCCAGCACAGACATCGCCCGCGCCGATCAGGATCTGGGCAAGCGACAGGCGAAAGCCCGGCAGCTCCAGCTTCCATCCCTGGATTTTCACGGCGCGGCGCTTGATCGATACCCACACCATATAGGTGAGGACGAAGAGGGCAGCGCCCAGGCCAAGAAGCTGGTTCATCCAGATATGGGTATAGACAAGGCTCGCCAGCTCATCGGCCATCCTGATCAGGCTCCAGGCCAAAACCAGGGCCATGCCAAGCCAGAAGGTCACCCCGGCGATCACCGTGAGGCTCGCCACCCGCCCCGGGCTCACTCCCTTCGGGGAATAGATCCAATAACGGACCGTGCCGGCCGTCAGAAGCGGGAACCCGAGAGTAAAGCTCACCGCATAGCTCGTGAAGGACGCGAGAGCGGTCGTGCGGTAGGGAATCTGCAGCTTGAGCTGCCGCAGGGCGATGGCATCGTAGCAGGTCAGCAGGCTGTAGCTGATGGCGGTGAAGAGGATTGCGAGGCCGATCTGGCGCAGGCTGGCAGCTGTGAAAGCGGCTTTCAGTTCATTGACATCGATTTCTGACACGATGTGCCAGAGAACCACCAGTGACGCACCAAACAGGATGATGCTCGCCGCCATCCCGATCCAGGCGAACCGACGGGAGCGACGCTCCTTCGGATGAAGGGCTTCGGCAGAGGACATCTCCGGTGGCGATACCGGCTGGGGACTCATATCATTCATGAAAGCGGTCAATCAGCCTCAGCGTGGAAAAGATCGCATCGAGGTACGAGGGCTGTCCTGCATCTATGCGCTGGCAGGAGGAACTGCCAGACGCCGCCGGCCTTTTAATGGTTTCGCAAGGCTGGCGCTACTCTTTCGCCGGAGAAATCGCCACTGGAACCCGATGTGGGTTGTCAGCCTCGAAAAAGGCCTACAACAATGATTCCCTTGATCGGAGACTTGGCCACAGGGGCGGCCTCAGGAGCTTTGAGTGGATTTCAAGGAAACAGAAACGCAATTTGCTGTTCTGGCGGAGTCTCTGCCTCAACTCGTCTGGTCGACCCGCCCTGATGGATCTGTTGATTACGTGAATCGCCGATGGCGTGAGTTTACCGGACTTTCAGGCGAGCAATTTTTAGGAAACGGCTGGGAAGTTACCATTCACCCTGACGATCTGCCTCAGGTTCGGGAACAATGGCGTCGTTCCCTTGAAACCGGACAGGCCTATGAATGGGAGTATCGGGTCAGGAACGCCGCCGGAGGCTACGAATGGTTTCTCAGCCGGGCCATTCCGATCCAGGACCTGACCGGAAAGATCACCCGCTGGTTCGGCACGAGCACCAATATCGATGCTCAGAAGACGGCGGAAGAAGCCGTTCGCCTGCTCGAGAGCCAATACCGGCTCGCGCTCGAGGCCGCCGATCTCGGGACCTGGCAGATCGATCTGGAAAAGAGCCTGATCACCTGGGACGAGGGTACTTGCGCCCTCTACCATCTTCCCCATAACGGATTGTATAGCCTCACTCTCGAGGAGGCTTGGCAAATGATCCATCCGGACGACGTGGAGGCAGTCAAGGCGCGAATTGCGGCGGCGGCGGCTCCCGGATCCGATGGTCAATACGACAGCCAGTACCGCGCCATCCTGCCCGACGGAAAGCTCCGCTGGTTCCGCTCGCACGGACAGGTCCTTTATTCCAATGAAGGCGGTACCTATCGCGCTATCAGCCTCTATGGCGTCGTCAGCGACATCACCGAGCGCCATGCCCTGGAAGAGGGCCAGAAGCTTCTGACGCGGGAACTCAATCACCGCGTAAAGAACTTGTTTGCCATCGCAAACGGCATGGTCTCGATGACCGCCCGCACGGCCAAAGATCCCAAGGACATGGCTAATGCCTTGCGTGGGCGCTTGAGCGCTCTCTCACGGGCGCATGAATTGGTTCAGCCTGCCTCAGCAAGCGAGATAGGCGCAGGTGCCGATGTAGAACTTGCCCGGCTGATCGAAGCGGTCCTCGAGCCCTATCGACAGGCCGGCCAGAACAAGATCACGATCGAGGGACCAAGTGTTCTCGTCGGCTCCAATACAACCACCAGCCTTGCTCTCGTGCTGCACGAACTGGCTACGAACGCCGCCAAATATGGCTGCCTGTCCTGCCCAGAGGGCGAGTTGTCCATTCAGTGGACGTTGCAGAATGAGAATGTCGATTTTCTCTGGGCCGAGGCTTGTGGGCCGCGGATTGAGAGCCCTCCCACCTTTGAAGGGTTTGGCACCCAGCTGTCGCAGCGAAGCATCACCGGACAGCTCGGCGGTACGCTCGATCGGGACTGGCGCCCGGAAGGCTTGCGCGTTCATATGATCCTGCCGCTCAATCGCCTGACAGCTTGATCGACCATGACCTTCTATCGTCGCGTCCTTGTGCTGGGCGGAGCACGCTCCGGAAAAAGCCGCACAGCCCTTCAACTGGCCGAGAGCACGTCGCCAGATCGAACCTACATCGCCACGGCCCAGGCCTTCGACGATGAAATGCGTGAGCGCATCGCGCAGCATCGAGCCGAGCGCGATCAGTCCTGGCAAACGGTCGATGCCCCGTTGGATCTTGTGCAAGCCGTTCAGGCGCAGGCCGCACCTCGAAAAGCCGTGCTGGTCGATTGCCTGACGCTCTGGCTCTCGAACATCGTACTGGCCGAGCGCGATCCTACGCATGAGGCGGACCGACTGATTCAGGCGGTACGGGAGGCACAGGGTCCGCTGATCCTGGTCTCGAATGAGGTCGGCCAGGGCATCGTGCCGCCAACGCCGTTGGGACGTACATTCCGCGACGAACAGGGCCGCCTCAATCAGCGGATCGCGGAGGCTTGCGACGCGGTCGTCTTCGTGGCCGCGGGCTGCCCGATCCTGCTCAAGCCGGCCCCTCCCCTGCGGCTGAGGCTGGAGTAAAGCTTCCTCGCTCAGCGTACTTTGGCCCGGACCTCGGCGCCCAACGTATCGATGGCGACGGGCGTCGAGGCCCCGCCGCAGATCGTGAGCTTGCTCGGCAGCGCCAGACGCCGATCCAAAGGCACGGACTCCGCAAGAGCGGGGTGAGCGAAGAGCGCGGTACCGTTGTCGACCGCTTGGCGTGATGCCGCATCGACGAGCATGAAATCCGGCGGCGTCGTGACAATGGCTTCGAGACGCGCGACACCGCCCTGAGCCGGATCCAGGGCCTCGTGCAGCCGAAAACCCATGTGAACCAGAATCTCGCTGAGCGGCGAATGGGGAGCGATGACCCATCCGCCTCGCTCATAAACCAGGATGCTGCGCTTAGGCTTGACGATCTCCTTCGCCCGCTCCAGGGCTGCATCGATCCGGGCGATCAGTGCCTCGCCGCGGTCCGGATGCCCGAGCCTGCGGGCCAGGGTACGGATCTGCCCACGGCCATCCTCCAGGCCCGCCCAGGGCCCGAGAGACAGCACGTCCAATCCTTGCCGTCTCAGCAAAGCAACCTGATCCTGCTGGCCATAGGTGCCCGCCAGCACAAGGTCCGGCCGGCTGAACAGGGTCGCTTCCGCGCTGCTGTCATTCAGGGGAATCCCGGCGGCCTGATCGCTTAGGAAGGCCATTGACGGGTCTCGCGCGAGACGGCTCAAGGAGGCGATCTGACTGCGATCCGCTAGGGCGAGAAGCAGTTGATCCGTGCAGAGATTAAGGGAAGCGACCCGCTCAGGTTTCGATTGAGCCTGTGCCGGGCCGACAATCGCCAGTGTCAGGCCGAGCAGTAGGACATTTCCAAGCAGGCACCTGAAGCCTTGTCGAGACATGAACGATATTCCGGGCCAGGAAGCAGATCTGGTCTTACCTATTGCATCATTAAGATTGCGACATTTCGCCGTCAAAAGATTAAGATTTGTTCAGATTATTTCCTTCCAAATCATAGATTTCCGATGATTACCCTATGTAGATGAGTAGGCACAAAAGGTCGCACGCTGGAACAATTTCAGAAATTTAAGGCCAAGCTGACCTATTCTGGACATAACGACCTACCACATACTTGCCTCAGTTGAACGAAGAACGACCGTGCACCCGCCGTGGCGGAGAAGCGGTGCTTTCCTGGGGGCGTATTCATATGCAAATCGCTCTGACAGCGTCTCAGGACGCGTGCCAGCAGACGGCCATTTGCCTCAAAATTGAGAAGCAGAACGGGTCCAAGTCCCGTGTTGAATCCCGCCAGCGCTCACGCTTGCAGGGGGGAAGAACCCTGCTGGACCTCACCAAGTGCTTCGGTCTCGGCGCCTGCCTGACGATTGCTATCGGCACGGCGGTCCACACGCGCTCCGCCTCGGCAGCGGAACCGTGGACAACGCTGCCGGCTGCCCTCGATGCCAGTCAGAGGGCCATTCAGATGCCATCCGCCCCCGCGGCGACACCATTCACTATGTCCACGGAAGAAGCTGCCCCTGCCGATCCTCTCGAAGCGATCGTTCCGGTTGCAGCTGTCGAGGCGACGCCGGCCGAACTGCAGAAGCAGATCATCCTGTCCATTCCCCTATCCGATGCACCGTCCCCGGAGGCCCGCAAGGACGAGGAACCCGTTTCCCGCGAACTCACCGAATTCATGGAATTCGAGGAGATGCGGGTGCCTGTCTGGATCGTCGACACGATCATGCGCGCCTCCAAGCTGACTGGTGCCGATCCGGTCTATATGATGGCCCTGGCGGACAAGGAATCGAGCTTTCTGCCCGGCAATAAGGCTTCGACATCGTCTGCCGTCGGTCTGTTCCAGTTTATTTCCAGTACATGGCTCGAAGCCGTGCGGTCGTTTGGCCCCTTGCATGGCTTGATCGCCGAAGCAGAAGCGATCGTCGGCGCGGGTGCGAAGATCGATGTCGCGGATGCAAGCATGCGCCAGCACATTCTCGGTCTGCGCCGCAACCCTTACATCTCGGCTCTTATGGCCGCCGAGATGATGAAGCGCGATAAGACGAAGATCGAAGCCAAGCTCGGGCGCAAGCTGAGCCGCTCGGAATTCTATCTATCCCATTTCTTCGGGGTCGACAGCGCGAGCAAGTTCATCGCGCTGGTGGACGACACTCCGAAGAAGAGCGCCCCTGACGCCTTCCCGGCCGCCGCGAAGTCCAACAAGTCGCTGTTCTTCACCAAGGACGGCAAGAAGACCCGCCAGCTCAGCGTGGCCGAGGTCTACGACAAAATCGACGATATGATCGACAAGCGCCTCAACCGTTACGAGGCGGTATCGGCCCGGGCCACTGCAGACGCTTCGGCCTTCTGATCGGGTTCGTCTACCTCGTCCGAATTGCTCGATGTCGGAACCGGATCCTCAACAGCATTGATGTCTGCGCGAGGCGTCAGGCTGGCCGTGGCGGAGCTGGTGGGTGCGATGTCCGCAAAGCCTCCCTTGGCAGGAGAACGCTGAACCTGAAGGATCCGCATCACGATGAAGACGACGAGTCCCAGCGAGGCCAAGGCGGAGTAGATGAACAGCCCCTTCGGCCCTATCATCTCCATTGCCGCAGCACCGAACAGCGGCCCCACGGTGACACCGGCAGCCCAGGAAAACAGCAGAGTACCGACGGTAGAAACGATCTGCCCTGGCTCCACGATATCGCAGGCATGGGCCACGCAGACGGAATAGATGCAGAGGGCCAAACCACCCCAGGCCGCGAAGGACCATAGGATCAGCAGGTTCACGCCCTGCGCGCTCGCCCACAAGATCAGAAGCGAAATGAGACTCGTTCCCGCCGCGAGCCCGGCGATCACATAGCGGCGATCCGCCCGATCGGAGAGCCAACCAAGCGGCCATTGCATCGCGAGGCTGCCGGCCTGCAGCGCAAACAGAAGCGCGGCGGCCTGATCCTGGCTCAATCCGATGCTGACGCCGAAGACGGGCGTGATGGCGATGACGGGGCCGTTGACCAAGCCGACCACGAACGCTCCGACTACCGCTGAGGGAGCCGTCGCGAACAGCTTTCTCACCTCGATCCGCACGCCCTGCGGCGCAGGCGGTTCCTTCGTCATCGTCGCGGCGATGGGCAGGAGCGAGAGCGTGATCAGCGCGCTCACCGTCATGAACAATCCGTCCGTGCGGATATCCCCGAAGCTGATCCCGAGCGGCGACAGCATCAGGGCGACCTTGGTGCAGATCATGTAGATCGACAGGATCCGCCCGCGATGGCTCGATGTGGCGCGGGCGCTGATCCACCCGTCAGTGACGGTGAAGATGCAGGCCAGTGTCACGCCCGTCAGCCCACGCAGGATGATCCACGCCAACGTCGAGTGAGCCTGGGTCATGACGAGGATCAGGACGGACACCATCGCTGCAAGGCTGGCAAAGGCCCTGATGTAGCCCACGTGACGAATGAAACTTGGGGCCAGGAAGCAGCCTGTCGAGAAACCAAGTCCGTAAGCCGCTGCGACGACGCCGATTGAGGCGACGGAGATTCCCTCCGCCTGCATGCGCAAGGGCATCAGGGCCTGCAGCAGACCATTCCCAGCCTGCAGCAAGGTGGTTGCAGCCGTGATAGTCCAGATGAGGGCGAGGGAGGAGTTCACAATCGAATCGGTGATACGAAGCGGCGAAGACGCAAGTCAGTAAGATAGAAAACAGGTGCCGCCCAAGATCAAGAGTCGATCCGAACCGAGTGGATGTTCTTTAGTCGGTTCGGCATGCCCGGCCGAATGCGCCGGACATGCGGCAAAGACCGCCAGTCCTCACTGGCCTGGACGATCTTTCTGAAAGCTTGCGAAAAGATAGAACCCGTTGAAGCGCACGCCTTCCATGGCGGCCTTCCGGTCGAAGCCGAGGGGTGCCTCCTGGCTCTCGATCCGCCCGCCGAATTCCCAATGCGGCTCGACGACGAACGAAGGAACCGAACGCTCTTCCGGAACAGCACAAACCAAACCGTCCGGCTTCGTACTTCGGAACAGATTATATGAGTACATGTCCTGCTCCTTTATTCGCATCACGAATCGCACCCTGCCGGAAAAGAGTGACAGGAGTGTGATATTGCAGCGCAACAAAAGCAGAATTTCTTCTTCTCTTTGAAACGATGGAAGTGGCGCAAAGGGACGGTCCTTTGTTAGGCTCATCTCCAGCCCGTTGGGTTCAACGCCAGAAGAGGGAGTTTATTAGCATGATCACTCGGAGTGTTCTTCGGCGAGGTCTTGTTGGCCTCGGCCTTCTTGCCAGCCTTCCCTTATCTGCACCGGTCTTCGCCCAGGCTCTCGCTCCTTCCCCCGAAGCTCCCACGGGGCGTACGCTCAAGCCTGCAGGCACGGCGACGAGGGACATGGTTGCCGCTGCCAATCCCCTGGCCGCGCAAGCGGGCCGGGAAATTCTTGCTGCTGGCGGCAGCGCCGTCGATGCGGCCATTGCCGTTCAGCTTGTTCTCAATCTCGTCGAGCCGCAGAGCTCCGGCATCGGCGGCGGCGCCTTCATGGTCTTTTGGGACGGAAAGACCATGACCACGCTCGACGGTCGTGAAACGGCTCCCGCCGCGGCAAAGCCCGAACGCTTTCTCGGGCCCGACGGCAAGCCGATGAAATTCTACGATGCCGTGGTCGGCGGCCGCTCAGTGGGTGTGCCGGGCACCTTGCGCCTGCTGGAAACGGCTCACAGGAACTGGGGCAAGCTCTCCTGGCCGCAGGTGATCGAACCAGCGGCACGTCTCGCCGAGGAAGGCTTTGCGATTTCACCGCGCCTCAACGGCCTTCTGACCCAGGAGAAATATCTCCAGAGCGATCCCACCGCGCGCGCCTATTTCTACGAGGCCGACGGCAAGCCGAAAGCAGTGGGAACCGTTCTCAAGAACCCGGCCTTCGCCAAGACTCTGCGCACCATCGCCGACAAGGGTGCCGACGCCTTCTACACGGGTGAGATCGCACAGGACATCGTGACGACCGTGACCGGCCATGCCACGAACCCGGGCGACATGACCCTGGATGATCTGAAAGGCTACAAGGTCCAGGAGCGTGATGCCGTATGCGGCAACTACCGAACCTACAGGATCTGCGGCATGGGCCCGCCGAGTTCCGGGCAGGTCGCGGTGCAGCAGATCATGGGCATCCTGGAAACGCAGGACATGGCGGTTCTGAAGCCCGGGCCGGATGCGGTGCACTGGATCGCGGAAGCGGGCCGCCTCGCCTACGCGGATCGCGCACTCTTCCTGGCTGATCCCGCCTTCGTGAATGTGCCGGTCAAGGGCTTGACCGATCCCGGCTATCTCAAGAGCCGCGCGGCTCTCGTCGATCCGAACAAATCCATGGGCAAGGCGAAGCCCGGCGATCCGCCGTTCCAGAAGACCTTCCTGTGGGGCGCGTCGGACGGTATCGAGTTCGGTACGAGCCACATGTCGATCGTGGATCGCAACGGCAATGCGGTGTCGATGACGACCACGATCGAAGACGGCTTCGGCGCGAGACTGATGGCGAAGAGCGGCTTCCTGCTCAACAACGAGCTGACCGACTTTTCTTTTGCCACAACGGAAGACGACAAACCCATCGCCAATCGCGTCGAGGCGGGCAAGCGTCCCCGCTCCTCCATGGCGCCGACCATCGTGCTCGACGGCAGCGGCAAGCTCTATGCGGTCGTGGGCTCGCCAGGGGGCAGCCTGATCATCAACTACGTGGCCAAGACCCTCGTGGGCATCCTGGACTGGAAGCTTGATCCCCAAGTCGCTGCTGATCTTCCCAATATGGGGAGCCGCAACGGCCCGACGGAACTTGAGGCAGGAACGGAAGCCGAAGGATGGAAGGCTGGGCTGGAAGCAAAGGGCCACGAGGTCAAGCTGATCGACCAGAATTCCGGCATTCATGTTATCGTCGTGACGCCTGCAGGATTGGTCGGCGGCGCCGACAGCCGCCGCGAAGGCGTTGCCATCGGCAACTGATATGGCTTAAGCGGCCCTGTCCCGATAGGGCCGCTTACCCTATCAAGGTGAACTGCAAAGAGGATTGCGAGTGTCCATGCGTATCATCGTCGTCGGCAAGGAAGGACAGGTCGCGCGCGCCCTGGCAGAGCGTGCGAAGGCCCATGGGGCGCAAGCGGTACTCGTCGGCCGTCCCAAGCTCGATCTTGCCGACCCGTCAGGCATCGAGGATGCCCTGATCGAGACTGGCGGCGACGTGATCGTGAACGCCGCCGCCTATACGGCGGTGGATCAGGCGGAATCCGATCCCGAGCTCGCCGATGCCATCAATGGCATCGGCGCGGGCGTCGTCGCCGGCGCGGCAACTGCCATGAACGTCCCCGTCATCCATTTGTCGACCGATTATGTCTTCGACGGCACGTCCGACCGCCCCTACCGCGAGGACGATCCGGTTTCTCCGCTGGGAGCCTATGGTGCCTCCAAGCTCCTGGGCGAGGAGGCCGTGGCCGCCGAGGCAGAGAACCATGTCATCCTCCGCACAGCCTGGGTCTACAGCCCTTTCGGCAAGAACTTTGTGAAGACCATGCTGCGCCTCGCCGCCGACCGTGAGGAACTCGGGGTGGTGGGCGATCAATACGGCTCCCCCACGAGCGCCCTCGATATCGCCGACGGCATTTTCGCAGTCAGCCGCAATCTGCTCGAAAAGCCAGACGACCGGAGCCTGCGCGGTCTGTTTCACATGACTGGAACCGGCTTTGCGAGCTGGGCGGAATTCGCCACGGAAATCTTTGCGCTGTCGGCCCGGTTCGGTGGCCCCTCGGCGAAGGTCCGCCCAATCGCAACGGCAGATTATCCGACGCCGGCCAAACGGCCCGCCAATTCCAGGCTCGATTGCAGCAAGCTGAAAGAGGCCCACGGCGTGGTACTCCCGCCCTGGCGGTCCTCTCTTGAGCCCTGTGTGAAGCGCCTGATCGAGGAAGCCCGTAAGGAAGTCGCTCGCTGACCGCCCAATCGGAGAATGAAATTATGAAACTTTCCGTGGAAGAAGACGATTGTTCTTTTTAAAGAACAATCGTAGGATCGGTTCATGACCTCGCCTCAGCATCCCGATTATCGTTTGGAAACCCGCCTCGTTCATGAGGGCCATCAGCGCACGCCGTTCGGTGAGACGTCCGAGGCGCTCTTCCTAACCCAAGGCTTTGTTTACGAAAGCGCGGAAAGTGCCGAGAGGCGCTTCCTGAACGAGGAGCCGGGGTACAGCTACAGCCGCTATTCCAACCCGACCATTGATGCCTTCGAGCAGCGCATCGCCTCGCTTGAGGGGGCCGAGGCGGCCCGCGCCACGGCGAGCGGCATGGCTGCGGTCACGGCAGCCATCGTCGGGCAGGTTCAAGCCGGCGACCATGTGGTGGCGGCCCGCGCCCTCTTCGGTTCCTGCCGTTGGGTCGTGGAGGATCTGCTGCCCCGCTTCGGCGTCAGCTGTACCCTGGTCGATGGGGCGGATCTCAACCAATGGCGCGCCGCGGTCCGGCCGAACACTAAAGCCTTCCTGCTCGAAACGCCGACCAATCCGAGCCTCGAGATCATCGACATCGCCGCCGTTGCCGCCATCGCGCATGAGGTTGGTGCAACCCTGACCGTCGACAACGTTTTCGCCACTCCCCTCTTCCAGAAACCCCTCGCGCTGGGTGCCGATTGCGTCGTGTATTCGGCGACCAAGCACATTGACGGGCAAGGCCGATGTCTGGGCGGCGTGATCCTGGGCTCGACTGAATTCATCGAGACCAAGGTGCAGCAGTTTCTGCGCATGACGGGGCCGTCGATCTCGCCCTTCAATGCCTGGGTGCTCCTGAAAGGGCTGGAGACGCTCCCACTCCGTGTCGAGAAGCAGACGGCGACGGCAGGCTATCTCGCGGACACTCTCCACGATCATCCCAAGCTTCAGCGGCTGATTTATCCGGGTCGCCCGGATCATCCTCAGGCCGAGCTGATCCGGCGCCAGATGAGCGGCGCCTCCACCATGATCGCCCTTGAGGTGATGGGAGGAAAGGCCGGCGCCTTCCGTTTCCTGAATGCCCTGAAGCTGATCCGGATCTCGAACAATCTCGGCGATGCGAAAAGCCTCGTCACCCATCCGGCGACGACCACGCACCAGCGCTTTACTCCTGAACAGCGGGCCGAGATGAGTATTCCGGATGGTCTCGTACGCCTGTCAGTGGGGCTGGAGCATCAGGAAGATCTGTTGGCAGATCTCATCAATGCACTTGAAAGGGTCTGACGCGCACCGCGTTTGTCCGACCAGATGTCGGAGCAGCAAAGCGTGACATCACGGCCCTGATCGCAAAACCGCTCACTGATGTGGCTGAGCGGGAGCCGGGGTTGACGGTGCTCGGGTGGTCGTACCCTGCGAGGACTGCATCCTGTCGAACATGCGTAAAGCCGCGTCGACACAGGATTGTGTGGATTCCCGATTGCCGCAGACGACGCGAAGCTGTGTATCGCCGCTGCGCAGGAAGAAGCGGGCGCCGCGCTCATAAAGACCGCTCCGGTCGTCCTCGTCGTCATCCCGCATGATCGGGCTGCGCCGGCGATCTCTGTCGCGATCCCAGCCGTCGCGACTTTCGCGCCAGGCACCGCGACCGAAGTCATCACGATCTCGCGACGATTCCTGACCCAAGGCACCTGTCGCGAAGAGAACAAGACCGGCGGCCAGAATGAAAGCACTTTTCATATGAATCTCCCTGCGGAGACGCTCGAAAGAGGAACCCGATTATCTCTTCGAGGCACTCTAGCGGTTGCGCGTCATAACACCTGAAGTGAACAGGCCACAGGGCTCATGGTTCCCGCGAAGAGGCTACGGCACGCCCCTCCTATTCAGAAGGCATGCACTGATCATCCCTGGGCTCATCGATCAATGTGAAGCGTGCGGGAATGGACAGCGGCCAGTCTTCAGCTGCCATAAAGGTAGTTCGGAAGCCAGAGGGTCATTCCAGGCCAGAGATACATGATGATCATGCATATGATGACGATCAGCATGTAAGGCATCATTCCAGCGAAGATCTGGCTCAACGTGACGTGAGGTGGGGAGACGCCTTTGAGATAGTAGGCCGACATCGCCACGGGAGGTGACAGGAATGCCGCCTGAAGGTTCACGAACACAAGCACTCCCCAGAGGACAGGATCGATGTTGAAGTGTTTCAACAACGGCAAAAAGATTGGCACGAAGATGATGATGATCTCGGTCCATTCGAGAGGCCAGCCGAGGATGAAAATGATCGCTTGAGACAGGATCATGAACTGCACCGGCGACAGGTCGAGAGACAGCACCCAGCGCTCGACCAGAGCTTGTCCGCCGAGGATTGCGAAGACAGCGGAGAACAGCGCCGAGCCGACGAAAAGCCAGCACACCATGGCCGTGGTCTTGGCCGTCAGGAATACCGCCTCCTTGGTGCGCTTCCAGTTGAGCGTTCGTGCCTGAAACGCAAGCAGGAAGGCCCCGGCCGCACCCACCGCAGCGGATTCCGTCGCTGTCGTAATCCCGAACAGGATCACGCCAAGTACGACGATGGTGAGGACCCCCAGCGGCATAACCGACGAGGAGAGAAGTTTCACGACCTCGAGGCGCTCGGCATTCATCCTTCGATAGTACCGGAAGAGCATCAACGCGGTGAGAGCAACGATCAGGCCGAAGGCTATGTAGAAGCTGGTCGTCGGTCCTACGTCGGCGGCAGCTGCCGGCTCCGTGCCCACCGTCGGCGAGCCTAGCTGTTCCAATTCGGCCGGAACTTCCTCGGCTGATGCCTGGGGATGGATGACCACATACCACCACAGCAACCAGAGTGTGAGCGCTGACAATGCGAGAGGAATCAGTGCGGCACAGAAATTCTTGATCAGACCCCAGTAGGTAAGGCGACCGTCCTCGGTTTTAATGGTTGTCGCCTTGGAAGGAGAAAACAATGCCGAAAAAAGTCCGACAAGCATGTTGGGCGAATAGGCCGCCTGAAATTCCCGCATCCATGCCGGCACCGGAACTCTTGTTTGTTCCTCAGGTAAGGGCGGAGCGATCTTCGGATTCAGCATCGCCCAACCGACGATGTAAACGAGGTAAAGGAAGGCAAGAAAGAAGCCGGGAAACATGGCTGCAGCGTAGAGCTTCACGACAGATTGCCCCGCGACTGCCGCATAGACAATGATCATGACGGAGGGTGGGATCAGGATACCAAGCGTGCCGCCTGCGGTGATAACGCCGGAGGAGAGTTTCACGTCGTAGCCGGCGCGCAGCATTGGATTGAAGGCGATCACTCCCATCAGGACCACGACAGCGCCGACGAGGCCGCTGGCAATGCCCCAGAACGTACAGACTATCAGCGTTGCAACGGCCAGCGATGCCGGTACGCGCCGGAACGAAAGCTGGATGCTGTAGAACATTTTGTCCACCAGCGCCCCGCGCTCCATCACGTATCCCATGAGCACAAACAGTGGAACGGAGATGAGAACATCATTGGTCATCGCCCCATAGGTGCGTTGAACCATCAGATCGAAGACGCGGTTGTCGACCCAGTGCTGCGCCGGGTCGTAGAAGGCATAGAACCCGAAAAACATGCCGAGCCCCATCAGCGTAAAGGCTGTTGGGAAGCCCATCATGATTACAACCACGATGAGCATGAGCATTGTGAGTCCCAGTGCCGGATCACTCATGTCTGCAGGTCTCCCCCCATCCCGCGTTGACGTGCCGCTTCGTCGATTTGTTGTGCGCGGGCAATCGCAACCTTGCGCGTTTCCTCATCCACATACTCGCTGTGCGCGAGTTGCTCTTCCACGACATCGATCTCCGCGACATCCTTGAGCCGGCTGGGCCATGCTCCGGTCCTGAGGCAGACGATACAGCGCAGGATTTCGGCCAATCCCTGCAGCATCACCAGAACGCCAGCCACCGGGATGATCGACTTGAAGTGATAGATTGGCGGTCCCTCCGCCGTCACCGTCGAATGCTCCCCGATACGCCATGACAGTGCCGCATAGTCGTAGCCCGCATAAATGAGGGCTAGGATCCCGGGCAGGAAAAAGACGATGTACAGGACAAGATCGAGCGCCGCTTGGGTTCGCGGTCGCATCGAGCTGTAGAGAAAGTCACCGCGGACATGAGCATCCTGCGCCAGAGTGTAAGCGCCCGCGAGCATGAACAACGAGCCATAGAGCATGTTGCTGGCGTCGAAGATCCACGCCGTCGGCATGTTCATGATGTAGCGCTTGAACACCTCGACGCAGACAAGGGTCATAAGCCCGATGATGAGCCATGCCGACGCCTTGCCGACCCAGGTGCTGATGCCATCGACCGTATGCAGAAGTTTTTGGACATTCATGCGGAGAAGCCGACTGGCAAAGGGTTATGTGAAGAGACAAAGCGCCATTTGGATATTCCGAACAGCGCTTTGCCGATTCAAGGGAGCATCAGATCTTCTTTGCTGCTGCGTTCGCTCCAAAGTAATGATCGAACGCCATGCGGCGGTTGACGACGGTGTCCTGCTCCCACCGCGTCGCCCGTTGAGCGAAGGCGATCTGTGACTGCAGAATCTCCTTAAAGAGGGGATTTTCCGCCGCCTTCTTCTTCACGACTTCGTCGTAGACTTCGAGCTGCTTCTTGAGAATAGCGTCCGGCGTCTTATAGAACTTGACGTTGTCCTTGGTCTGCAGCTCCACATAATCCTTGGAGTAGCGGTCGATCGCCTTCCAATGCATGTCCTGCGACGCAGCTTCGACCGCATTAGAGATGATCGCCTTCATCTTGTCCGGGAGTGCATCGTACTTGGTCTTGTTGAACATGACCTCGAACTGCTCTGCGTTCTGATGATAGCTCTGAAGCATGCAGATCTTGGACACGTCAGCGAAGCCGAGGGCTCGATCGGACGAGGCATTGTTGAACTCGGCGGCGTCGAGCAGGCCGCGATCCATGGCCGCAACGATTTCACCGCCCGGCAATGCGTTGACCGCCGCGCCCAGGCCAGTGAACACGTCGATCGAGATGCCGACGGTCCGGAACTTCAGGCCGCTGAGATCCTCGGCTTTGGCGACAGGCTTCTTGAACCAGCCGAGCGGTTGCGTCGGCATCGGCCCGTAGAGGAACGACACGACATTGGCGCCGATCGAGGCATAAAGCTTTTCAAGCAACTCCTTGCCGCCGCCGTATTTGTGCCAGGCGAGCAGCATGTTGGCGTCCATCCCGAAGCCCGGGCCAGACCCCCAGAGTGCCAGGGCCGGCTGCTTACCGTAGTGATAGGCGTTCACACCATGGCCGCCGTCCAGCGTCCCTTTCGATACGGCGTCGAGCAGGCCGAAAGCAGGCACCACGGCACCGGCCGGCAGCACCTCGATCGTGAGCTCACCGCCGGTCATGTCATTGACCTTCTTGGCAAAATCGAGCGCGAATTCGTGGAAGATATCCTTGGAAGGCCATGTGCTTTGCCAGCGCATGTTGATGGGGCCCTGTGCCCTGACGACGCTCGGCGCCGCAACAGTCGCCGCAGCTGTAATCGCCGCACCGCCCAAGAACTTACGGCGCGAAGTCTTCTCCCCAAGAGGGGACTTTACTTTGGTCATTAGCTCTCCTCCCGAAAGTGCGGGCTCTTATGGCCGCGCTTTTTTAACTCACATGATAATAGTCCAAACATGCTACCGTGTTAAGCTAGACTCTATATTGGCGCGACCTAAGGAAAAGGCGAGGTAGTGCCGTTGGACTAAGTAGCGCCCATCGGCCTCTCAGTAACAGGGCGGAATTGTCATGCCGGTTTCTCTCCCTGGCCAACAATTCCCCATTCGCCGGTCGGGCATCCAGTATCGCTCCAGTCCCGGCTACCATTGCGATACTCTGCATCCTCTCGCATCCGAGCTCCGGATTCAGCATTGCCTCCAAGGTTAAGATTGAAGAGCTCGGCTCCTCCACAGCTTCGCCGTGCAGCGATCCCTCCGGCAGCGGAACCCCGACTTCCCGTCCACGTTGGCCTCCTGTTCGTATCGCCAAGGAGGCCATCATGAAGTGCGAATACTGCCATCAGGATATTGAGAACCCCTGTCATAACACGCAGGAACTGGAACTGCGCGCGGCAAGCCATGTGGAGCGTTGCGAACATGCTCTCCAGGACCAGAAAGGCATGGGATCCAGCTCACGTGGTGGCACGTCATCCAACGGGTAAGAGGGCAACCACTCCGCAAGTGATCCTCACGGGACCGGGAACGATCAGCCGAAAGCATTGAGAACCCGACCCTAGAATTTCGTGAGCAGACGATCACACCAAGCCAGAGGAGCTTATCGATGGCCCGGAAGGCCGGCATGAGACCGTCTTGGAAGAAGGCAAAAGCCCGGAAGTAGAAGACATCGGACTCCAACAAGGAACAGGCATCCCAAGGCAATCAGGGCTGTTTCCACTTGCGTGGAATCATCTCTTCTTCTTGGTGTGCCGCATTTTTTGACGGCGAACCGGAGCCACCTCGCCGAAAAATGCTCCAGACTCTCAGAAGTGCTCCGACGGCCCGCGAAAGCGGGCTGTTTCTTTGTCGGGCTCGCCCGCCATGAAAAGCGAAGCGGCAATGGTTCTGAAGAACAGCCTGCAATATAAGATTTTTAATAACATTTCATCAAAAAATAACCTTGAAAATCTGTTGTTATTTTCCACGCATCGGACATTGTGCTCGCGGTTGTAGTGAAAACGAAAACAAACCAACCCGGGAATACTTTTCAGGAGGACCTTTATGACTGCGTCGTCGCTCAGCTTTAAGCTTGCCGTTCTGTTCGTCATCGCAGGCATGGCGATGGGAATTGGAATGGCAGCATCCCAGGATCACTCGATCATGCCGGCCCACGCCCACCTGAACCTGCTCGGCTGGGTGTCCCTGTTTCTCTTCGGTATCTATTACGAGCGCCGCCCGGCCCTCGACACGAGCCGTTTGGCCCTGATCCAGGTCATCATCTGGTCGATCGGCACCGTCATCCTGACCATTGCCGTCGCCGCCCTTCATCTTGGTTACACCGCTGCCGATCCGGTTGCCGCGCTCGCGTCGCTGATCGTGCTCGCCGCAATGGTTCTGTTCGCCTACTTCGTCTTCAGGCCAACCCGTGACATCGCCTCGTCACCGAAGGCTCGCCTGACGCCGGCCGAGTAAAAGCAAGCTGATGGGGCGGCTCCTGCCGCTCCAGCACCCATCACTGCCATCCGCAAGTCCTCTTTCCCGCCTGCAGAATCTGCCGCTCTTCTGAGTGGAGTTGGATCACCGATGTTCAGAAAAGCAAAAGCCCCGCACGAGGCGAGGCTGGCCTTATCGAACCTTTGGCGCTCCCTAGGGGACTCGAACCCCTGTTTTCGCCGTGAGAGGGCGACGTCCTAGACCGCTAGACGAAGGGAGCTAGCAAGGTGGAGGCCGCTCGTATAACCACCCTTCCGAATCCCTTCAAGTCCTTTTGCTGAAAAAAGCGAACGGCCCAGGTGAAATGAGGATGCGGTGAACGACGCGACCCGACAGGAATGGCTTTTGGAAGACGGTATCACGGCCGAGCGGCTCGATCGGGTGCTGGCACGGCTGCAGGCCGATCTGTCGCGCAGCCGCCTACAGGCGCTGATCCGCGATGGTCAGGTGGCCGTCGACGGCGTGCCCGTCCTCGATCCGAATCGGAAGGTTGCAGGCGGCGTCCGGATTGCGCTGACAGTGCCGCCGCCCGTTCCCGCGGAACCTGCCGGCGAAACGATGGAACTTGCCATCGTCTACGAGGACGACGATGTGATCGTGATCGACAAGCCGCCGGGGCTCGTGGTTCATCCGGCGGCCGGGCACGATTCCGGCACCCTGGTGAACGCTCTCATCGCCCATTGCGGGGAGAGCCTCTCCGGCATCGGCGGCGTGAAGCGGCCCGGCATCGTCCATCGCCTCGACAAGGATACCTCCGGCCTGCTGGTGGTCGCCAAGAACGACCTCGCCCATCAGGCACTCGCAGCGCAATTCGCCGATCACGGTCGGACCGGGCCGCTGGAACGCGCCTATCTGGCGATCCTCTGGGGCGTGCCCGAGCGGCGGCGTGGGACCGTCGAGGCAGCCCTTGCTCGCTCGACGCATAACCGCGAGAAGATCGTCGTGGTGGGCGAGGATCGCGGCCGCTACGCCATCACCCATTACGAGGTCATGGAAGGCCTACCTCCCGCCAATCCCATCGCGAGCCTAGTCCAATGCGAGCTGGAGACGGGACGCACGCACCAGATCCGGGTTCACATGGCCCATCTCGGCCACCCACTCCTGGGGGATGCGACCTATGGCTCCGGCTTCAAGACCAAGGCGAACCGACTCTCGGAGCCACAGAAGGAGGCGCTGAATGCCCTGAACCGGCAGGCTCTTCATGCCGCGATCCTCGGCTTCGAGCATCCGCGCAGCGGAGAGTTCCTGCGTTTCGAGAGCTCCCTCCCCGCCGATATGGCTGCGCTCCTCCAGGCTCTGCGGGCGGAGATTTAGCGTCAATCGGTCGCAAAATCAGGTCTGGCTGGCACCCTTGCGGCTCTAGTGCGTTCACCACGTCTTGAAGCCTGACGCCTCTATTCGGACAAGGTTGAACCGCTTATATAGGGGGCAAGGCGGCCGGCCCTGGAGGGGGGCCGCCCCAGGCTTGCCTCGTGGTGAGGGAGCCAAAGGAGGAGAAGACATGGCTGCAGCGCTTCCAGTGCTTGCCAATGAAGGGGGCCTTTCGCGCTATCTCGACGAAATCCGTCGCTTCCCCATGCTTGAGCCGCATGAGGAATACATGCTCGCCAAAAGCTGGCGCGAGCATGGAGATCGCGAAGCCGCCCATAAGCTCGTGACATCCCACCTGCGCCTGGTCGCCAAGATCGCCATGGGCTATCGCGGCTACGGCTTGCCGATCGGCGAGGTGGTGTCGGAAGGCAATGTCGGCCTGATGCAGGCTGTCAAACGCTTCGAGCCCGACAAGGGCTTCCGCCTCGCCACATATGCCATGTGGTGGATCAAGGCAGCGATTCAAGAATACATCCTGCGGTCCTGGTCCCTCGTGAAGATGGGCACCACCGCGAACCAGAAGAAGCTGTTCTTCAACCTGCGCAAGGCGAAGGGCCGCATCTCCGCGTTCGAGGAAGGCGATCTTCGTCCGGATCAGGTCAAGCAGATCGCCACCCAGCTCGGCGTGACCGAGCAGGACGTGGTGGACATGAACCGCCGCCTCGGCGGCGATGCCTCCCTCAATGCTCCCTTACGCGACGAAGGCGAAGGCGGCGGCGAATGGCAGGATTGGCTCGTCGACAGCGGCCAGAGCCAGGAGCAGGTGCTCGTGGAGGAGGAGGAAGGCCAGAACCGGCTGACCGCCCTGCGTTCCGCGCTTTCCGTGCTCAATCCGCGCGAGCGCCGCATCTTCGAAGCGCGCCGTCTGTCGGACGATCCGATCACACTCGAAGAGCTCTCCACCGAGTTCGGCGTGTCTCGCGAACGCGTCCGCCAGATCGAGGTGCGCGCCTTCGAGAAGGTGCAGGAAGCGGTCAAGAAGAACCTGACCCAGATCGAGACCTCGGCAGCCGAGGCTTAAATCGACCTTCCATGAACTCATGAAAAAGCCGCGCTCGATGCGCGGCTTTTTGTTAGCGCATCGTGCGGAAAAGTGGATCCGGTTTTCCGCACTCAACGATGCGCCGCTTAAGGGATTGAGCATCGGACCCAAAAGTGGGTCCGATGCTCTAGTGGAAGCCTGTTACCCTACTGCCATTGATTGAAGGCGTCGTTGAGGATCTGGTTGCCGGAGGCGCCTTTCTCGAAGCTCAGGATCGCGCGCTGGCCGGACGCCATCCGCACCGGCAGGTCGATCCAGTTGCGGCGCACGAAGAGCTGGGTGTTGCGCGCCACATCGACCTGCAGGTTGGAGAGGCCGATCAGAAAAAGGTTCTCGCGCACGGGCACCGGCAGGCCGGCAACCGGGGTGCCGCGAGCCGCTTCCTCGTCCTTGAACTGCAGCAATCCGACGTCTCGGATGACACGGTTCGTATCGCCTTCGCGGGTGGTGAAGGTGAGTTCGACCGTATGGGAGGCCGGCAGCGTCGCGTCGAGGTTGCGCCGCAGCATCATACGCATCGTCAACCCGGCATCGGGCACCTCGATCAGGGCACTGACGGCTTTCTCGAGGGGCTGGCCCTGGCCGGGATTGACGTCCTCGAGACGCCACGTCACCCGCCCGACCTGCGCCTTGGGGGTCTGCGGGTTGGCGGGATCCTCCTCATAGAAGACCGCACGTTGCACCACGCCTGCTTCCTGGCGAGGGGCCGGAGCCGGAGCGGGCGTGGTCGAGGGGGCGGCCTGACCGCCGACCCGCTCGTTGATCTTGGAATCGGCGGGAGCCGGCTGCGGCGCCTCGGCCACCGGGGTTTCGGGAGCAAGATCCTCGGGCCTGTCGCGCCACAGGAAGGCGAAGGCGGCGATGGCCGCGATCACGAGCGCCAGGACCGACCCGAAAATGATCGTCCGCGTCCGTCCCTTACCCTGCATGGCCGGATGAGGCCGGCTGTCGACCTTGGGCCGCGCCACGGCGGGCTCGGCATAGGTGCCCTCGGCCTCTTCTTCCACAGCGGCTTGAGGAGCGGGCGCCCGCAAGCCATGGACCGAGCCTGCGCTCCGAGTTCCTTCGCGCGTCGGCTGATCGGCGGCCGGCATAGTCGAGAAGGCATCGTCATCGAACCCGGCCGGCGCGGTGTAATCCGCCTCGACCTTGGTGATGGCCTCGTCGAGGGAGCGGCCTTCCTGCTGGATCTCCGCCTCGGTCAGAGGCGGGTCAAGGGAACGCAACTGCGCGATCAAAGCCGTGCGGGCACGCTCGTAGACGGCGTGCCGCTTGTCGGGGGTTTGCTCGGGCAAGCCTTCGACGGCTCGGGCGATGAGAGGGTAATAATCTGCCATTTCTCTTGGGATTGCCCCGCTCAGGCTCCGTCGTCAACCCTCAAAGGGGTTCTTCATCAGGATTGTGTCGTCACGCTCCGGCGAAGTCGAGAGCACGGCGACGGGCGCCCCGATCAATTCCTCCACGCGGCGGACATATTTGATCGCCTGTGCCGGTAGGTCAGCCCAAGAGCGCGCTCCCGCGGTCGAACCGCTCCAGCCTTCGATCTCCTCGTAGATCGGCTCGACGCGCGCCTGCGCACCCTGGCTTGCCGGGAAGTAATCGATGGTCTCGCCATCGAGCTTGTAGCCGGTGCCGATCTTGATGGTCTCGAAGCCGTCGAGGATGTCGAGCTTGGTGAGCGCGATGCCGTCGATGCCGGAGGTGCGCACCGTCTGGCGTACCAGCGTGGCATCGAACCAGCCGCAGCGGCGCTTACGGCCCGTGACCACGCCGAACTCCTTGCCTTTCTGGCCGATCAGCTCGCCGGTCTCGTCGAACAGCTCGGTCGGGAACGGCCCCTCGCCCACGCGGGTCGTGTAGGCCTTGGCGATGCCGAGCACATAGCCGACGCTGCCCGGGCCGAGTCCCGAACCCGTGGCCGCCTGTCCGGCCACCGTGTTGGACGAGGTGACGAAAGGATAGGTGCCGTGATCGACGTCGAGCAGCGCGCCTTGAGCGCCCTCGAACAGGATGCGCTTGCCGGCCCGACGCTCGTCGTCGAGCAGGCGCCACACGGCGTCCATGTAAGGCAGGACCTTCGGCGCGACGGAAGCCAGCTCCTCGTAGATCGCCTTCGGCTCGAACTCGTCGAGACCGAAGCCGCGGCGAAGCGCATTGTGGTGCGTGAGCAGGCGTTCGATCTTTTCAGGGAGAGCCGAGAGATCGGCGAGATCCATGAGGCGGATGGCGCGGCGGCCGGCCTTGTCCTCGTAAGCCGGGCCGATGCCGCGCTTGGTGGTGCCGATCTTCGTGCCGGCGCTGCCGCTTTCGCGTAGCGCATCAAGCTCGCGATGGATGGAAAGGATCAGCGTGGCGTTTTCGGCCACGCGCAGGTTCTCGCGGGTGATCGAGACGCCCTGCTCGGAAAGGCGCGCAACCTCACCGGCGAGCGCATGCGGATCGAGCACGACGCCGTTGCCGATGACGGAGAGCTTGCCCGGACGCACGACGCCGGAGGGTAGCAGAGAGAGCTTGTAGACCTTGTCGCCGATCACGAGGGTATGGCCGGCATTGTGCCCGCCCTGGAACCGCACGACCACGTCCGCCTGTTCGGACAACCAGTCGACGATCTTGCCCTTGCCTTCGTCGCCCCACTGGGCGCCCACGACAACCACATTCGCCATCGCTCAAGCCTCACATAAAAAAACCCCGGCGCAAGGCCAGGGTTGGGTCAAAAACCTTGCAAACCCTCATGGTGGATCGCGCGCCTCAGGTCAAGGCGGAATGCGCCCCGATCCCGTGATCATATGGGTCGTGAAGGGCGGGAATGTGGTTGCCGTTCGGAAGCGGCCGACGAAAACCGCCACGGCCAGGCTATGGCGGGTGCTGGTCGATCCGTTCGCGTCGGATCAGATCACGAGAAAATCGGAGGCTTTCAGGTTGAGCTTCGCCTTCACCTTGGCGAACTCGATCGCCTTCTTGGCTCCCGAGCCATCCGGATCGTAGGACAGAACGCCGGTCTTCTTGCTGTAGACGATGTAATCGTTCTTATCCTTGGCCTTGTCGCCGATGGTGAAGAACGATGTGCTCAACTTGCCCGCCTTCTTCAGCTTGGAGAAGTTCGCGTTCTCCAGGTGGATCTTGTCCTCCTTCGGCTTGAAATCGCTGATCGTATCAAAGTT
The DNA here is from genome assembly GCF_016864375.1 of Microvirga sp. VF16. Classification (GTDB taxonomy): domain Bacteria; phylum Pseudomonadota; class Alphaproteobacteria; order Rhizobiales; family Beijerinckiaceae; genus Microvirga. Next base: position 4,701,106 of record NZ_CP069354.1, read on the forward strand.
CACCTTGCGGTCCGTCTTGGAGGTGCCGAGCTTCGCGGCGAAGACGAACGCATCCTTGCCCTTGCCGCCGATGAGCATGTCATTGCCGTAGCCGCCGCTCAGCGTATCGTTGCCGAGCCCACCGTCGAGCCTGTCGCGACCATTGGCTCCGACAAGCCTGTCGTTGCCGCCAAGACCATAGAAGGCATCCGCTCCGACATCGCCCCACAGCACATCGTGACCATTGCTGCCCGTGATCTTCTCGGGCGACCGGTTTGTCACGCCGATCGTGAAGGTCTTCTCCTCGCTCAAGCCGTCCCGGTCCGCCACGCGCACCCTGACGGTGTGGGAGGCAGCCTGTTCGTGATCGAGCCTCAGGCCATCGGCGACGACGAGCTTGTCCCCTTGAAGCGCAAAACGCCCCCCGGCATCGTCGAGCAGGGTGTAGGTGAGCGTATCGCCCGCGATCGCATCCGTGTTCTTGGCGGACAGCGTGCCGACGACGGTGCCGTTGGCGGTCGCCTCCACGATGGCCGCCGCGCTCAGGGCGAGATCCGTCGGCGCTTCGTTCATCTTGAAGCGCTGCTGATAAATTTCCCTGACGCCGGACTGATCGGAGTACCACGCGACGACCCAGCTTCCATCGTTCAGGGCCGTGACGACGGGCCAAGCTCCATCACCGGATGGATCGCTATTGACCGGCATTTCCGCGTCGGATGCCGCCCGTCCGAACTTGTCGAACGCCTTCTGATAGATGCCGCGACCCTGCCCATCACCTGCGGCCCAGGTGACAACCCACCCGCCATCCGCCAGGTCCGTAACGCCTTGTACAAAGCCATCGGTAGCCGCGGCGACGACTGTCTCGGCATCGGCCACCTGACCGTTCTTGTCGAAGCGCTTCTGGTGAATTCCGCCGTTGTCGTTCCAGGTGACGATCCAGCCGCCATCGCTCAAGCCGGCTATGCTTGGAAATTGGTTAGCGGGGACGGTGGCGAGGGCGATATCATCGGAGACGGCACCACCATCCGCATCGAAGCGTCTTTGGTAAAATCCAGACGAGCTGTCTTGCCAGGTGACGACCCAGCCGCCGTCGGCGAGAGCCGCGATCTGCTGATTTGCCTGCAATCCAGCCGTCTTCTGCGCGACGAGCCGGTCCCCATCCGGATTGGGCTTGCCTGTGCTGTCAAAAATTCGTTGATAAACGTCATAATCTCCGGCCCCGTCGCGGGAGACCCAAGTGACGATCCAACCTCCATTGGGAAGCACGCAGACCTCAGGTTCATTGACGGTCCCGGTTCCCGTGTTGACGCGGATCGCGCCGGTGACGGGATTTCCGTCGTCATCGAATCGCCTTTGAAAGATCCCGGGGCCGTCGGCCCAAAAAGCGACCCATCCGCCATCCGGCAAGGCCACAACAGATGGGCTGATGCCGTTTTTGCCGTCTTCAAGCACCTTTATGGGACCGCCGAGCGGCTGGCCATTCTGACCGTATCTCTGGCTGAGAACGTCTTCTTTCCCGCCTCCAATCTCTCGACGCCAGACGACCAGCCATCCTCCATCCTCCAGGGCGGTGATGGCCGGTCTGATCTCATTCCCCATGCCGCCGGGCGGGGAAACCATCGTCTCCACGCCAACTTTATAGACCTTACCCATCGTCCACCCCCTGAATGCGCATGTGATAACATAAACTAACCTGACTTAAAAACCGGCATAGATGGCTCGGAGGCCGCGATTGCCGACCGTGTACCAGTGATCTCAATGGGGTGACGCGGTGCTTCTTTTTCGGCATCGGGATTGCCGGGACGGGCCGGCCATGATGGGTGTGGATGTCGATGCGTCTGTGTCAAAGAGCCAGCGCCGTGTGGCCCGCAGCCTGCGCTGCGAGCCTGACGATGGATCGAGGGTGGCGCGACAGGCAGCCCGGCTCGATGTCTGGTGTGAGATGGAAGAGCCGAACTGCCTCTTCGCGCACGGCTTCTTTAGGCGGACAGGAGAGGCCAGCTCAGTCAACCGCCTCAGGCGTGGACCGTCTGCGCGACGGCGGCCTGCGACCGATCCCGACCACCAACCCACATCCTGGGCCTCCCGTCACCCGCACCTGCGTATCGGTACGTGCACGGGACCGTGCCTGCTCCCACACTGCGACGCCTCGCGAGCGCGCCCCTCTCAGGAGCAGATCTAAGGCAATGATATAGCCAAGATTGGGACAATTGTCAAGAACAAAAGTGGAACATGTGCGGTGTCATTCCCGGCCAGAGCGGAGGGGAAGGGAACCCACCCGCATGCACACCGCTATGGATCCCCTTCCCGGTCCTGCGGACCGCCGGGGATGACACCCTCCACGTCATCGCCGGCCTTGGGCCGGTGATCCCGATCGGCAAGGCGCGGCGCTTCACAGCATCGGGATGGCCGGGACAGGCCCGGCCATGACGTGAAAGGGGAATGCACCACTGTCATCCCGGGGCCGCGCAGCGGAGCCCGGGATCCATAAACACGGCGTTTCCAAAAAGGGCGAGCAGCATTGCGCCACGTTCTGCAACGCCGGCGGTTATGGATCCCGGGCTCGCCTTCGGCGCGCCGGAATGACAGTGGACGCTATTGGAGTGTCATTCCCGGAAGGACGCGCAGCGGAGGGGAACGGAATCCACTCACACGCCGCACTATGGATCCCCTTCCCTCGTATGGACCCCTTCCCTCGCCGGGGATGACATCGGTGCAGCAGTCTCTTCCCCGTCATGGCAGCACGGTTTGCAGCGTCTACGTCTTCGGAGCAGTAACTTCGCTGTCATTTGACAAACACAACGATGTGTAGGAGCCTCGCCCCATCATGTTGAGCCTTCTACGATACCGTCGCGGCCTGCATCGGGCAGGCAACCTCATCGCGGGCAAGTAGCCCCGAGCTCAACGCGCGTCTGCGCCCCGAGCTCGGGGCGCTCCACATCATCTGAATCCTTGGACATCCTGTGAGGACGCATGCCGGTTCACCCGGCACGGCGGCATGGCTATCGCCTCAAGCTTGCGTTCCGCGTCGCGAATCCGAGCCTCGTCCAGGGCCAGACCAACAGCGTTCTTCCGCCTCCGAATGTCCTGATCGGCGGAACGAGCACCAGCCCGGTGCGACTGGCCCGGGCGCTTCAACTTAACCCCATCTATCCCCGGAATCCGATGGCGATCCCGGCCGCCCTCTGCGGCGTCCCGCGCCGCAGCATCTTCAAGAACAGGAGACATCGAATGACCAAGAAAACAGCGCGCATCGCAAAGCCACGGATCACTCTGACGGCGGTGGATCACGAGAAGCTTTCAACCCTTGCCGAAGCGGCCCTGCACACGATGCCGGATGTGGCACGGGAGCTCGCCGAGGAGCTCGACCGGGCTCATATCCTGCCTGGCGGGAAGCAGCGTGCGGACGCGGTCCATATGGGTTGCGAAGTCGATTTTCGGGATGACACCACAGGGCGCGTGCAGACGGTCACGCTGGTTTATCCGCACGAGGCCGACATCTCGCAGGGAAGGATCTCGGTGCTGACCCCGATCGGAACCGCCCTCATTGGGCTCCCACTCGGACAATCGATCGATTGGACCACCCGCACGGGGGAATCGAAGCGTCTGACCGTCCTGCAGATTCGCAAGCTCGCTTCGGTGGAACAGGAGGCCGTCTGAGCGGACGCATCTGGACTGCCCTGCTCGTCATGGCCGGGCTCGTCCCGGCCATCCACATCTTTGCAACGTTGAGGTTCTCAAGTCGTGGATCCCCGGAACCAGTCCGGGGATGACGGCGGAGGGTATCGGTCCTGACGGAACCTCCATGCGTATGCGGGAAAACGCGAGGCTTCACGCCCGTCCGCGCGCACTCTTCTCCACCTTCACACGGTGTTCGACGAAGTTGCGGATTTCGCGGGTGCGGCGATGGGGGTCGAGCACTTCCGCGTCGATGCCGTACCGCCAAGCGAGATCGAAGCGCGATGGATCCCTGTCCAGGGCCACCAGGTCCTGCACATAAGCGACGGCTTCCTCGGTCGTCCGGCAGAAGCCTTCCTTCACGAGGATATCCGTCCGGCGGCTCAGGATGGCGGCGAGTTCACTTAGCGAAAACTCGGGATGATACTGCACGCCCCAGAACACGCCGCCGTCCCGACGGATCTCGGCGGCCTGGACCGGGGAGATCGCATTGCCGGCAAGCACCGTGCAGTCGCCCGGCAGGGTTGTGACCATGTCGAGATGGATGGCGGGCGCATCAAAAGCCGCGGGGCGACCTTCAAGCATGGGGTGGTCGCGGCCAGCCTCGGTAGCCGTGATTTTGCGGGCGACGCCCACCTCGCGCCCGAGCGGGTTTACCTGCACGTCTCCGTCCGCCGCGACGGCCGCGACCTGCAGGCCCCAGCATGAGCCGAAGGACGGGGTGCGGGATGCATAGACCGCCCGCATCAGGTCGATCTGGCTCAGGATGTCGGGAGTGCGGTCGTAGATGTTGAGGTGCGAGCCGGTGAGCACGATGCCGTCATAGGATTCGAGGCCCGCCGCGTCCGGCAGGTTCGCGCCCTCATCCGTCGGAAAGGCGATGTCGCAGACGGCATCGCCTTCGATGCCCTGAATCACCTCCGCATAGGATTCCGAGAGGGTTAGTCCATAGGCTTGCCTGTGGGCCTGCCTTGCGCCCCGCGTATTGCCCTCAACTACCAGAAACCGTAAGGCCATGCGTATCACCCGCTTTCTTTCGCGCCGGTTTAGCCGAACGGCGCAAAGCAGCAAGCGCAATAAGGTCCTGCCTCCAATGAAATTTCTGCAATCGCTCTGGCAAGGTCTTTGGGGGCAGGCCTATCTTCTCCTGGTTCTCACCACGCTCATGTGGGCCGGTAACGGCATCGCCGGCCGGCTCGCCATCGGCGAGATCTCCCCCATGGTGCTCACCTGTCTGCGCTGGATCGTCGTGGTGGCGATCCTGCTGCCCCTCGTCGGGCGCCAGCTCGTGGCGGAATGGCCGAAATTCAGGGCTCGCTGGTTCTTCACGCTTATCATGGGCGTCTTCGGCTTCACGGCCTTCAACGCGCTCTTCTATGCCGCCGCCCATCACACCAGCGCGGTCAACCTCACCATCTTCCAGGGCTCGATTCCGGTCTTCGTGCTCATCGGCATGATCGTCGTCTTCCGCGCCCGCGTGATCCCACTTCAGATCATCGGCATGATCGTCACGCTCATCGGCGTGATCACGGTATCGGTCAAAGCCGATTGGGAGATCCTGAAGACGCTGGCGATCAATATCGGCGACGTGTGGATGCTGATCGCCTGCGTGTTCTATTCGGTCTACACGCTCGGCCTGCGCTATCGCCCGGAGATGCCGGGCCTCGTGTTCTTCGCCGCCATGGCGGTCGTGGCCTTCGCGAGTTCCCTGCCCCTCGTCGGCGCGGAGATGATCCAGGGCACGGCGCAGTTTCCCACGCCGAAGGGCTGGCTCATCCTGCTCTACGTGGCTCTCCTGCCTTCGCTGCTATCGCAGATCTTCTTCATCCGCGGCGTCGAGTTGATCGGCCCGGCGCGGGCGGGTCTCTTCGTCAATCTTGTGCCGGTCTTCGGCGCCCTGCTCGCGGTGGTGCTGCTCGGCGAGCCTTTTGCGCTTTATCACGCGATCGGGTTGGCGCTCGTGCTCGGCGGAATCTGGCTCGCGGAGCAGCGACGGTAAGTACGTAGCTCCGACGGACATCAGACCCTCCACCGTCATCCCCGCGAAGGCGGGGATCCATAAACACGACAGCTTGAGAGAAGACGCAGCGGCCTCCGCTTCGATTGTTCTGGATCGTCAGCGGTTATGGATTCCGGGCTCGCCTCCGGCGCCCCGGAATGACAGTGGCGAGTTCGCTAATCCGCGAACACTACCGTCTTGCGGCCGTTGAGGATGATGCGGTCCTCAAGGTGATAGCGCACGGCGCGGGCCAGCACGCGGCGTTCGATGTCGCGGCCCTTGCGGACGAGATCCTCCGCGGAATCGCGATGCGTGATCGACTCCACGTCCTGCGCGATGATCGGGCCCTCATCGAGATCGGACGTCACATAGTGCGCCGTCGCGCCGATCAGCTTCACGCCGCGGGTATGGGCCTGATGGTAGGGCTTGGCGCCCTTGAAGCTTGGAAGAAACGAGTGGTGGATGTTGATGCAGCGCCCCGCGAGCTTCGCGGCAAGACCATCCGACAGGACCTGCATGTAACGCGCGAGCACCACGAGATCGACTTTCGAGTCGCGGATGATCTCCCAGACCTGTGCTTCCTGCTCGAGCTTCGTGTCCTTCGTGACGGGAAGGCAGTGGAACGGGACCTTGCCCAGATCCACATGGCTGTAGGTTTCGGCCGGATGGTTGGCGATGACACCGACGAGCTCGAAATCGAGCTCGCCGATGCGCCAGCGGTAGAGAAGATCCGCGAGGCAATGGTCGAATTTCGAGACCAGCAGCATGACCCGGCGCTTCTCGCGCGGATCGCGTAAGGTCCATGTCATGCTCAAGCGATCGGCGAGCGGCGCGAAGCCGCTCTTCAAGGCATCGAGATCACTCTCTCCCGACACGGGATCGAAAACGACACGCATGAAGAAGCGATCCGTCTGCGTGTCGTCATATTGCTGGGCGTCGAGGATGTTGAGACCCGCATCGGACAGGTGCCCTGCCACGGCAGCCACGATACCGGGACGGTTCGGGCAAGCGAGCGTCAGAACGAAGCGCTGTCGCAGGGACGATGCCATGATGCGTTCCTCTTCATCCTTTTTAGAAGCGTACGGCGCGGGCGCGCTTGACCTGCGGGATCTCCTCGATCTTGCGCAGGAGCTCATCGGAGACCGGCTCGTCCACCGACACGAAGCAGATCGCATCGCCGCCCGGCTTGTCGCGGCCGAGCGCGAAGGTCGCGACGTTCACGCCCGACTCGCCGAGCAGGGTGCCGAAGCGGCCGATGAAGCCGGGCTTGTCGTCGTTGCGCACATAGATCATGTTCGGCGCGAATTCCGCATCGACCATGATGTCACGGATTTCGGTCACACGCGGCTTGCCGTCCTGGAACACGGTGCCGCCCGCATGGCGCGCCATGTCCTCCGCGTCGACAACGATGCGAATGAAGCTCTCGTAGTCGCGAGCCGCGCTCTCGCGCTTGACCTCTTCCACCGTGATGCCGCGCTCGCGCGCCACGATCGGAGCCGACACCATGTTGATGTCCTGCAGGAAGGGCCGCAGCACGCCGGTCACCGCAGCCGAGGTCAGCGCGCGGGTGTTCATCTCGGCGACAGCGCCCTCGTATTCGATCCGAATGCCCTTGATCGGCGCTTCCGTGAGCTGGCCGAGGAAGGAGCCGAGCTTGTCGGCAAGCGCCACGAACGGCTTCAGGCGCGGCGCTTCCTCCGCAGTAATCGACGGGAAGTTCACCGCATTCTGGATCGCGCCCTGCAGCAGGTAATCCGACATCTGCTCGGCCACCTGCAGCGCCACGTTCTCCTGCGCTTCCGAGGTGGCAGCACCCAGATGCGGCGTGCAGACCACGTTGGGATGGCCGAAGAGCGGGTTGGAAGTCGCCGGCTCCTCGACGAACACGTCGAAGGCGGCGCCCGCCACATGGCCGGAATCGAGCGCCGCGCGCAAAGCCGCCTCGTCGACGAGACCGCCGCGGGCGCAGTTGATGATGCGCACGCCCTTCTTGGTCTTGGCGATATTCTCCGCCGAGAGCACGTTCTTCGTTTTCTCGGTCATCGGCACGTGCAGCGTGATGATGTCGGCGCGGCGCAGGAGATCGTCCAGCTCCACTTTCTCGACGCCGAGTTCGACTGCGCGTTCCGGCGACAGGAAGGGATCGTAGGCGATCACCTTCATGCGCAGGCCGATGGCGCGGTCGGCCACGATGGATCCGATATTGCCGCAGCCGATGACACCGAGCACCTTGGCGGTCAGCTCGACGCCCATGAAGCGGTTCTTCTCCCACTTGCCTCCTTGCGTCGACGCATCGGCCTGCGGGATCTGGCGTGCGAGCGCGAACATCATGGCGATGGCGTGCTCGGCGGTGGTGATGGAATTGCCGAAGGGCGTGTTCATGACGATGATGCCCTTCGCCGTGGCGGCGGGGATCTCGACATTGTCGACGCCGATGCCGGCGCGGCCGATGACCTTCAGGCTCTTGGCCTGTTCGAGGATCTTCGCCGTCACCTTGGTGGCGGAGCGGATGGCAAGGCCATCATATTCGCCGATGATGGCGGCGAGCTTGTCCTTGTCCTTGCCGAGATCCGGCTGGAAATCGACCTCGATGCCGCGATCCTTGAAGATCTGCACGGCGGCGGGAGACAAAGCATCGGAAATGAGAACGCGGGGAGCGGGCATGGTGCACCTGTGCCTGTAGCGTCATCCCGGCCAAGCGCAGCGCGAGCCGGGATCGTCATGGGAGTCTAGCTGGTGAGAGCGATCCCGGATCGCGGCATGGCCGCGTCCGGGATGACGCATGAAATCAAGCCGCTTGCGCGAGCTTCGCCTTTTCCTGCGCGAAGGCCCAGTCGAGCCAGGGCGTCAGGGCTTCGAGGTCCGATTGCTCGACCGTCGCGCCGCACCAGATGCGAAGGCCGGGAGGCGCGTCGCGATAGGCGCCGATGTCGAGGGCGACGCCCTCCTTGTCGAGCGCCGTCGTGATGCCCTTGGCGATCTGCGCCACGGCGTCGGGGCCCTTGGCGACCACGTCCGGATCGGCGATGACGAGGCAGACGCTGGTGTTGGAAGCGGTCACCGGCACCTTGGCGAGATTGGCGATCCACGGGGTCTTCGCGACCCAGTCATGGATGACCTTCGCGTTGGCATCGGCCTTGGCGACGAGCGCGTTCAACCCACCGATGGACTTCGCCCATTCGAGCGCGTCGATGTAATCCTCGACGGCGAGCATGGAGGGCGTGTTGATGGTCTCGCCCTCGAAGATACCTTCGATGAGCTTGCCACCCTTGGTCATGCGGAAAATCTTCGGCAGCGGCCAGGCCGGCTTGTAGCTCTCGAGCCGCTCCACCGCGCGGGGCGAGAGGATGAGCATGCCATGGGCCGCTTCGCCGCCCAGAACCTTCTGCCAGGAGAAGGTGACCACATCGAGCTTGGAGAAATCGAGCTTCTGCGCGAAAGCCGCCGAGGTGGCATCGCAGATGGTCAGGCCTTCGCGGTCGGCCGCGATCCAGTCGGCGTTCGGCACGCGCACGCCGGAGGTGGTGCCATTCCAGGTGAAGACCACGTCGCGGTTCTTCGTGTCGACCTGCGCAAGATCGGGAAGCTCGCCGTAAGGCGCATTGATGACCCTGGCGTCAGACAACTTGAGCTGCTTGACCACGTCCGTGACCCAGCCCTCGCCGAAGCTTTCCCAGGCCAGCATGTCGACCGGGCGGGCACCCAGCATCGACCACAGCACCATCTCGACGGCGCCGGTATCGGAAGCGGGCACGATGCCGATGCGGTAATCGGCCGGCACGTCCAGCACCTCGCGGGTGAGGTCAATGGCGAGCTTCAGGCGCGATTTGCCGAGCTTCGCGCGGTGCGAGCGGCCGAGGCTGTCGGTCTTGAGGTTCTGGAGAGACCATCCGGGGCGCTTCGCGCAGGGGCCGGACGAAAAGAAAGGCGCGCGCGGACGCGCGGCAGGCAGGTTTGTCATGTAATCCATCCTTACAGATGGGCGCCTCTCGGTGGGGAGAGGTGTCCCGCCAACCGGTATGAATGAGGTGCGGCCGGCGGTCAAGGCGACTATCGTTGCGTCAATGGCTCAGATTACGAAATCGTAATACAAAACATCGTGTTTGCTGCGTTATGTTCGCAGCACTTGGCATATATTGTGCTAGGACAACTTCCGATAATTGTGACCAAAGAGCCGATAAGGCCAAAGGACTGAGTAAGGAGCGAGCATGCGTGTGTCCGGTCAACTCGCTGTCATTGCCGTGCTGGGGGCAGCAGGCTTTGGCGGCTGGTACGCCTATAAGGGCGGCCACTTGGCCAATGTGCCCGTGATCGGCGCGTATGTGAGCCAACCCGCAGGCCAGCAGGCCGCCCAGGGTGGGCGTGGCCGCGGCGGTCCGGCCGGACCTGCGACGGTTGACGTCGATACGGTCAAGACCGGGCGCATCGTCGAGGTCCGGGAATCGGTCGGCACGGTCCGTGCCTATGAATCGATCATGGTGACCGCCAAGGTGGCAGGCATCGTCAGCGAGATCGGCTTCGAGGAAGGCCAGAAGGTCAAGGCCGGCGACATGCTGGTCCAGTTCGACGCCGCCGAACGCCGCGCCGCCATCGAGCAGGCCGTCGCCGAGGCGAACCGCGCCACGGCATTGCGGAACGAGGTCGCGATCAAGCTCGAACGTGCCCAGGCGCTCAGCCGCACCGGAGCCGGCACCGGCGCCCAGGTCGAGGATCTGACGGCCCAGATGAAGTCGCTCGAAGGATCGATTGCCTCCGCCCAGGCCCAGCGTAAGGCCGCAGAGGCACGGCTTGAAGATTTGATGATCCGGGCCCCCTTCGCGGGCCGCGTCGGCACCCGCTCCGTCTCGCTCGGCGCCTATGTGGCCCCCGGCACGCGCATTACCTCCCTCGACGACCTGTCCAAGATCCGCCTCGACTTCGCGGTGCCGGAGAACCTCCTGGGCCGCCTCAAGCCGGGCCAGACGGTCAATGCCACCTCCGCCGCCTATAAGGGCCGCACCTTCAAGGGCAGCGTGTCGACCATCGATCCCCGCGTCGACCAGACGACCCGCACGGCGCGCCTGACGGCAGAATTCGAGAATGCGGACGAGGCCTTGAAGCCCGGCATGTTCCTGTCGGTGGCCCTGGAGGTTTCGACCAAGGACGATGCCGTCGTGGTGCCGGAAGAGGCCATCGTCAGCGAGGGTCTGCGCCACATCGTCTATCCGGTGAAGGACAACAAGGTGGAGCGTCGCGTCATCACCATCGGCCAGCGCCAGGGTGGCAAGGTCGAGGTGGTGGAGGGCTTGAAACCCGGCGAAACTGTCGTCGTGCTGGGCGTCCAGCGCGTGCGCCCCGGCGCCGAGGTCGTCGCCCGCCCGGTGGGCTCGGGTGCACCAGCCCCGGCGGCCCCCGTGCCCGCGGCGAACCGGGAGCAGCCCTCCCGCTCCTCGCTGAACGTGCCGCAGGCCATCGGCGCCGCTCAGGCTGCCGAGCGGAAGTGATCTTTCTCTCCCGCTCCGGCGGGAGGTTTTCGTTTTACTGACTGGACTAGAGCCGAACCGCCATGCAGGTTTCAGACCTCTTCATCCGCCGCCCTGTCTTCGCTGTCGTGGTCAGCCTGCTGCTGATCGTGGGTGGCCTTGCAGCGCTCATGAACCTGCCGGTTCGCGAATATCCGCAGGTCGACCGCCCGGTCGTTTCGGTCTCGACTGTCTATCGCGGCGCCTCGAACGAGGTGATCGAAAGCCGCGTGACGGAGATCATCGAAGGCGCGGTCGCCGGTATCGAAGGCATCCGCCAGATCACCTCCCAGAGCCAGAACGATCGCTCCTCGGTCTCCATCGAGTTCGAGGTTTCCCGCGATCCGGAGGCCGCGACCTCGGACGTGCGCGACGCCGTGTCCCGCGTCACCGGACGGCTGCCCGACGACGCCGATACGCCGGTGGTGCGCAAGGTCGATGCGAATGCCTCGGCCATCATGTGGGTGGGCGTCACGTCCACCACCCTCGATGCGCTGGAGCTGAGCGACTACCTCAAGCGCGTCTATGTGGACCGCCTGTCCACCGTTCCCGGTGTCGCCAATGTCAACTTAAGCGGCGAGCGGCGCTTTGCCATGCGCATCTGGGTCGACCGGCCGGCGCTCGCGGCCCGTGGCCTGACGGTGCAGGATCTCGAAACCGCCATCGAGCGCCAGAACGTGGAACTTCCCGGCGGCCGGATCGAATCCAGTCAGCGCGAATTCACCGTCAAGACCGATTCCCGCCTCTCGACGCCCGAGGAATTCCAGCAGGTCATCGTCACCAACAAGAACGGCTATCTGGTTCGGCTCGGTGAAGTCGCCCAGGTCGAGGTAGGCCCGGAAGACACGCGCTTCGAGTTCTACCAGTCGGGCGAAACCGCCATCGGCATGGGTATCGTGCGCCAGTCGACCGCCAACACGCTCTCCGTCGTCGAGGGCGTGCGCAAGGAGCTGGAGGAGCTCAAGTCTTCCCTGCCGCCCGGCACCGTCGCTGAAGTGGCCTATGACGAGAGCCAGTTCATCCGCGCCTCCATCGACGGTGTGCTGAAGACCCTCATGGAAGGCGTGGCGCTGGTGATCCTCGTCATCCTGATCTTCCTGCGCGACTGGCGTTCCACCATCGTGGCCATGGTGGCGATCCCCGTCTCCATCACCGCGGCCTTCATGGTGATGGCCTTCTTCGGCGCGTCGATCAACGTGCTGACCCTGCTCGCCATCGTGCTCGCCATCGGTATCGTCGTCGACGACGCGATCGTGGAAATCGAGAACGTGCACCGGCGCATCGAGGAAGGCCAGCCGCCGCTGCTCGCCTCCTTCGACGGTGCGCGCGAGATCGGCTTCGCGGTGATCGCCACCACCGCCACCCTCATGGCGGTGTTCGTGCCGCTTGCCTTCATGACCGGCAATACCGGCAGGCTCTTCCGCGAATTCGGCATCACGCTCGCCGCAGCGATCTTCTTCTCGGGCGTGGTGGCACGCACGCTTACCCCGATGCTCTGCTCCAAGCTGATGGTCCCGGCCCACGGCCGCATTCAGCGCATGACCGAGCCGCTCTTCGAGAAGATGAACAGCGGCTATCGCTGGCTGCTGTCCCGCGCATTGCGGATTCCGGTCGTCATCCTGTTCATCGGCTTCCTGGTGTCGCTGTCCGCCTATGGCCTGTTCCAATCCCTGCCGAAGGAGTTCGCACCCACCGAGGATCGCGGCGCCATCATCGTCCGGCTCCAGGCGCCGGAAGGTGCCAGCCTCGATTACACCCGCGACCGGGTGAAGGAGGTCGAGCGCGCCCTCATGCCTCTACAGGAGCAGGGCCTCGTCGCCTCCATGCTGAGCCAGGTCGCGCCCGGCTTTGCGCGCCCCTCCCCGGTCAACGAAGGCATCGTGATCGTTCGCCTCGTGCCCTGGGAGGACCGTACGGAGAGCCAGCAGGACATCGTGCGCCAGATGACGCCGAAGGTGTCGAGCTTCCCCGGCGCGCGCGTGTCGGTGGTCAACCCGCCCGCCTTCGGCGGTGCCGGTGGCTTCGGCCAGCCGATCCAGTTCGTGCTCGGTGGCCCCGACTACGAGACGATCCGCGGCTGGCGTGACATCGTCATGCAGAAGGCCCAGGAGACGGGCAAGTTCGTCAATATGGACTCCAACTATCGCGAGTCGCAGCCGGACATCCGCGTGCAGATCGACCGCCAGCGCGCCGCCGATCTCAGCGTCTCGGTGGAGGATATCGGCCGCACGCTCCAGCTGATGTTCGGCGAGACCGAGGTCTCGACCTTCGTCAGCCGCGGCGACGAATATCCGGTGATCATGCGCGCCCGCGCCCAGGACCGGGCGACGCCCAACGATCTCACCAACACCTTCATCCGCGCCGCCAACAGCGAGCTCGTTCCGCTCTCTTCCTTCGTCACCTTGACGGAATCGGCCGCGCCGCAGGCCCTGAACCGGTTCGACCGCCTGCGTTCGATCACGATCCAGTCCTCGCTGTCGCCGGGCGTCTCCATCGGCGAAGGCCTGGAGATCCTCCAGCAGATCGTGCGCGACAACCTGCCGGCGGAAGTGCGCATCGGTTATAACGGCCAGTCCAAGGACTTCCTGGACTCGACCGGCGCGATCTACATGACCTTCGCCATGGCGCTCCTCGTCGTGTTCCTGGTGCTGGCGGCGCAGTTCGAGAGCTGGATCAACCCGTTCATCATCATGCTCACCGTGCCGCTCGCGGTGACCGGCGGATTGCTGGCTTTGTTCATCACCGGACAGACGCTCAACATCTACAGCCAGATCGGCATGATCCTGCTCATCGGCCTCATGACCAAGAACGGCATCCTGATCGTCGAGTTCTCGAACCAGCTGCGCGAGCGCGGATATTCGGTGCGGGACGCGGTGGTCGAAGCCTCGGTGCTGCGTCTGCGGCCGATCCTGATGACCTCCATCGCCATGATCGGCGGCGCCATCCCGCTCGCCTGGTCGACCGGCGCCGGCGCCGAAGCGCGCAACGCCATCGGCTCGGTGATCGTCGGCGGCGTCACCGTCTCGACCATGCTGACCATGCTGGTGGTGCCCTCGATCTACCTGCTCATCGGCGGCTTCACCAAGCCCGCCACTTACGTGAGCGAGATGCTCGACAAGCTGCGCGCCCAGACGGGCCAGGTCCCGCACGGCGAGGATCTGCCGTCGCGGAGGAAGCATGTGCCGCCCGCCCAGGCGGCGGAGTGAGACGAGCTTCTTCCCTCCCCCTTGCGGGGAGGGATTGAGGGTGGGGGTTGGAAAGTCAGAGCGCTGTGCTTATCCAGTGAGGATTACGCCGCTACAGCGCTGCACTCGTTAAAGCTCTCACCCGGTCGAACCACCCCCATCCCTACCTCTCCCCGCAGGGGGAAGGAAAATGCGGCGTAATAGCACTCAGAATGAAAAAGCCCCGGCGAGATCATCGCCGGGGCTTTTGTTTTGAACTCGAAATGGAAGTGGCGTCTTACGCGGCAGCTCTCGACGCGGCCTGGGTCACGGCTTCCACCACATCGTCCACCACGCGGTTGACGAGGTCCTCGTTGTCCCCCTCGCCCATCACGCGGATGACCGGCTCGGTGCCGGAGGGACGGATCACGAGACGGCCGGCATTGCCGAGTGTCTCGCGGCCGGACTCGATGGCCTGGATGACGGAGGCTTCCTGCAGGGGCTTGCCGGCCTTGTAGCGCACGTTCTTGAGTACCTGCGGCAGCGGCTCGAAGCAGTGGCAGACTTCCGACACCGGCTTGCCGAGGCTCTTGACCACAGTGAGGAGCTGGAGAGCAGCCACGAGGCCGTCGCCGGTGGTGGTGTAGTCGGACATGATGATATGGCCCGACTGCTCGCCGCCGAGATTGTAGCCGTGAGCGCGCATGTGCTCGAGCACGTAGCGGTCGCCGACCGCGGTGCGCACGAGGCCGAGGCCCATGCCGGTCAGATAACGCTCCAGGCCGAGATTGGACATGATCGTCGCGACGATGCCCGGCTGAGCGAGGCGGCCGTCCTCCTTCCAGGAGCGGGCGACGACGCCCATCAGCTGGTCGCCATCGACCTTGTGGCCCTTCTCGTCGACGATCAGCACCCGATCCGCATCGCCGTCGAGGGCGATACCCACATCGGCGCGCAGCTCGCGCACCTTATGGATCAGGGCATCCGGCGCGGTGGAGCCGACATCGTGGTTGATGTTGAAGCCGTTCGGCTCGACGCCGATCGACACGACCTCGGCGCCCAGCTCCCACAGGGCTTCCGGGGCGACCTTGTAGCCGGCGCCGTTGGCACAATCGATCACGACGCGCATGCCTTCCAGATCGACCTGGCGCGGCAGGGTGCGCTTGGCGAATTCGATGTAGCGCGCCTGGACGCTCTCGATGCGCTTGGCGCGGCCGAGGGTGGCGGAACCGGCGAGGCGCCGCGTCAGGTCGGAATCGATCAGGGCCTCGATCTGAAGCTCCATGTCATCGCTGAGCTTGAACCCGTCGGGGCCGAACAGCTTGATGCCGTTGTCCTCGTAAGGATTGTGGGAGGCCGAGATCATGACGCCGAGATCGCAACGCATGGAGCGGGTCAGCATGGCGACCGCAGGGGTCGGGATCGGGCCGAGGAGCAGCACGTCCATGCCGACCGAGGTGAAGCCGGCCTGAAGGGCGGATTCGATCATGTAGCCGGACAGCCGCGTATCCTTGCCGATCACGACCCGGTGGCGGTAGTCGCCGCGCTGCTGGAACATGAGACCGGCCGCCTGTCCGACCCGCAGGGCGAGATCGGGCGTGATGATCCCGTTGGCGCGGCCCCGAATGCCGTCGGTTCCGAAGTATTTACGCACGTGCTTTGTCTCCGCATTCCGTAGCGCCGAAGCGCGCTTTGGCTTTTTCAAAGCAACCTCCCTGAATTCGGTCAAGGGACCTGAGCCAATGCGCGCCATCACAAGTGATAAGCGATTGTTACAAGCCTTAAACCTGTTCCTTAGGGAGTATTAGATCTTTGAGGTAAACAAAAAAGAACGCCCGCCGGAAAGCGGGCGTCCTGGATTTCACAGTTAATGGCGTTCTTAGGCCTGCGGCTGGGGCTCCATGCCCCCGTCGCTCTCCCGCGGCCGGCCACGGCCGGCGGTGGGCACGGCGGAGCCGCGGCTGGGGGTGATGGTCTCGCCGGTGTCGCGCACCGGCGGCTGGCCGTCGAGCAGATGGCGGATCTCGTCGCCGGTCAGAGTCTCGTATTCGAGCAGGCCGCGGGCCAGGGCCTCGAGCTCGTGCGCCTTCTCGGTCAGAATGCGGCGGGCATCGTTGAGCCCGTCCTCGACCAGGCGGCGGACCTCCGAGTCGATCTTCTGGGCGGTGGCCTCGGAGACGTTCTGCTGGCGGCCCATCTGCATGCCGAGGAAGACCTCGTCCTGGTTCTCGCCATAGGCCACCGTGCCGAGTTCGGGCGAGAAGCCCCACTTGGTCACCATCATCCGGGCGAGACGGGTCGCCTGCTCGATGTCCGACTGAGCACCGGAGGTGACCTTGTCCTTGCCGAAGATCATCTCCTCGGCGATGCGGCCGCCCATCATGATGGCGAGGCGCGAGGTCATCTGCTCGTAGGACATGGACAGCTTGTCCCGCTCGGGCAGCTGCATGACCATGCCGAGCGCGCGGCCGCGCGGGATGATGGTCGCCTTGTGGACCGGATCGGTCGCCGGGACGTTGAGGGCGACGACGGCGTGGCCGGCCTCGTGATAGGCGGTCAGGCGCTTCTCGTCGTCGGTCATGACCAGGGTGCGGCGCTCAGCGCCCATCATCACCTTGTCCTTGGCGTCCTCGAACTCCTTCATCGTGACGATGCGCTTGCCGCGGCGAGCGGCGAGCAGCGCCGCCTCGTTGACGAGGTTCATGAGGTCGGCGCCCGAGAAGCCGGGCGTGCCGCGGGCGATCACCTTCAGGTCCACGTCGGGAGCGAGCGGCACCTTGCGCACATGGACGCGCAGGATCTTCTCGCGGCCCAGGACGTCCGGATTCGGAACGACGATCTGGCGGTCGAAGCGGCCCGGACGCAGCAGCGCCGGATCGAGCACGTCGGGACGGTTGGTGGCCGCGATGATGATCACGCCCTCGTTGGCCTCGAAGCCGTCCATCTCGACCAAGAGCTGGTTGAGGGTCTGCTCGCGCTCGTCGTTGCCGCCCCCTAAGCCTGCACCGCGATGGCGGCCGACCGCGTCGATCTCGTCGATGAAGATGATGCAGGGCGCGTTCTTCTTCGCCTGCTCGAACATGTCGCGCACACGGGAGGCACCCACGCCGACGAACATCTCGACGAAGTCGGAGCCCGAGATGGTGAAGAACGGCACGTTGGCTTCGCCCGCCACTGCGCGGGCGGTCAGGGTCTTACCGGTGCCGGGAGGGCCGACCAGCAGCACGCCGCGCGGAATGCGGCCGCCGAGGCGCTGGAACTTCTGCGGGTCGCGCAGGAACTCCACGACCTCCTGCAGATCTTCCTTGGCCTCGTCGATGCCGGCGACATCGTCGAAGGTGACGCGGCCATGCGCTTCCGTCAGGAGCTTCGCCTTGGACTTGCCGAAGCCCATGGCCCGGCCGGCGCCGCTCTGCATCTGGCGCGACAGAAACACCCAGGCGCCGATGAAGAGCGCGATGGGCAGGATGTTCATGAGAACCGCGATGAACCAGGGGGTCGAATCCGATTGCGGACGGGCCGTGATCTGCACGCCCTTCTGCTGCAGCTTCGTGACCAGCATCGGGTCGCTCGGCGCATAGGTCGTGAAGGTGCGACCATCCGTGTAGGTGCCGCTGATCTCCGGGCCTGAGATGACGACGCTGGTGATGCGCCCGGCATCGGCCTCGCTGAGGAGCTGGCTATAGGCGATGTCGCTACCGCCACCGCGCTGGCCCGGGCTCTGGAAAAGGGTCACGAGCGCCAGCACCAAAAGGAAGATGACGACCCACAAGGCGAAGTTGCGGAAATTTGAATTCATCGGATCAGGTTCTGCCCCAGAGGGAGATGAAGCGTGAGGAAGTCTCCCCCCGCGGTTAAACTCAATGTAGGCACACCGTCTCGCCTTGCCAAGGGAATGCGGCGCCCGTGCGGCATCATCCAATAGCCTTGGCTAAGAGATTTGGCTAACGACCGCGGCGGCGTGGCGGTTCCGGCCCGATGGATACTCTGCCCGCACGATTCAGTCGTAGGAGCGCCCCGGCGATGGTGAGGCGCAATGCCTCCCCTGCCCTGACGGCCTCCCGCAGGCGCCCGGCACACGCTTCGAGCCGGTGAAGGCGGCTATTCTCGAGCCCTGTCCTGGACAGGGCCCGCTCCAGCACCCGGACGGCAATCTCGAAAGGCTCGCTTGCAAGAATGCTGCCCTGGAAGGAGAGGATTCCGTCCTCGAAAACGGGCCCGGCCCGGTCCAGCGCCTCCCGCGCCTTGAGATCGAGCGCCTCGTCGGCCTGGGCGGCGCGCTCGGCGAAGCGCACCAGGCGCCCGGCATCGAGCCCCTCCGCGGCCAGGAGCGGCATGAGCCTGCGCCAGCGGACGCGGGCATAAACTTCGTTCGCGTTGGAAGGATCGGTGACGAAGCGCCAGCCCTGCCCCTGGCAGAGAGTGAGAAGGCTCGATTTCGGCCGGTCGAGCAGCGGCCTCGCATGGACGATGCCGTCCCGATCCGTCTCGCGACGCATGCCGGCGAGCCCGGACAGGCCGGACCCCCGGGCAAGGCGCATCATCACCGTCTCGGCCTGATCATCGAGGGTGTGGGCGGTGATAAGATGCGATGCGCCGGCCTCGCGGGCATACTCGACGAGAAGGCGGTAGCGAGCCGCACGTGCGGCCTTCTGGATGCCGGTTCGAGGCTTGTCGCCAGTCCAGGCGAGGATCCGATGCGGCAGTCCGAGAGCCGCGGCCTCGCTCGCGACGAAGGCGGCCTCCTCGGCCGCTTCCGGCCGCAGGCCATGATCGATGGTGGCAACGAGAACGGGAGGTCGTGGACCGGCGGCGCACCAGCGGGCGATAAGATGCATCAGAGCCATCGAATCCGGCCCGCCGGACACGGCCGCGACGATACCTGAGGCTTGGTTCAGAGAGGCAAAAAGGTTCTCCAGCCCTTCATCCGAGAGCACATCGTCGGGAGGCGGAGGGGCGGCCATCGCTTGGCCCTTCAAAACTCGTCAGCGGCTCAGCTGCACTTGATGCGCTTCTGCTCGCGGTCGGAGGCCTGGCGGACGGGAGCCGAAGCCTGCGGGTACTTGCGGTCGAGTTCGGCAAAGACGGCGCAGGCGCGATCCTTGGCACCGAGACCGTTCAGCGAGATACCGAGCCGCAGCAGGGCATCGGGGGCCTTGGCAGCATCGGGATGCTCGGCCGAGACGTTCAGGAACTGCTCCGCGGCCTCGCGATAGCGGCTGCGCTGGAGATAGGTCTCACCGAGCCAGAAGGTCGCCTCGGGCACCAGCTTGTCGCGGGGGTTGGACTGGAGGAAGCGACGAAAGCCCATCTCAGCCTGATCGTACTGCTTCTGCGTGAAGGAGGCGTAAGCCGCGTCGAAATCGGAGCGCGGATTGCCGACGCTCGTCGCCGCGACGCTCGGACCCGGGCGCTCGGCAATGGCGCCCTGGGGAATGGCCGCAGCACGGTTATGGGAGTTCAGGTCCATGGGAGCGCCGTCGGCGCCACCCTGCTCGTCCTGCTCGATCAGGTCGCCGATGCCGGCAAGCTGCCCGCCGGGCAACGGCATGGGACGGCCCGCGTCGGCCGTCAGGGGTGCCGATGGCGCCGTGGTGCCGAGCGGACGGGGAGCGCCGGGAGCATCCGGTGTTTCGGAGGGATCGAAGACGTCGCTGCGTCGCTGCGGCTGGGCCGGGGTCGGCTGCGCCGGGGGCTGGGCGGGACGCGAAGGAGTGGTCGTGGGCGACGAGGGTCGGGAGCCGCCGCGGCCTTCCTGAAAGCGGAATTCCACATCCTCCTGGAACTTGCGCAGCTGCTCCTTGAGCTGGCGGTTCTCGTACTGGAGCTGCTCCATTTGACCCGAGATCTGGCGGAACTGGCTCTCGAGCCGGTTCAGGCGCACGATCGCATCGGCCGCATCCTGCGCAGCGGCAGGGGAAACAGAAGTCGCGGCCAGAGCCAGGGCAAAGGCGAAAAAGACAAACAGACGTCGAAACATGCTGGGATACCGTGAGGGTCCTCGATCGAGGAGGCCGATAACACAAAAGCGCCGCCACGGCGAGAATGTGGCGGCGCTCTGCGATTTCACGAGGGCTTGAACTCGAGCATCGGACCCAAAAGTGGACCCGCTTTTGGAGTCAAATCCGATGCTCCCCCTCTTGGCTGGCGCATCGTTCGGGCGGAAAACCGGATCCACTTTCCTGCACGATGCGCTAGGTGAGGCTTTATGCCCCGGCGCCGCCGCCGAGCACGGTGACCGCGCGGCGGTTCTGCGACCAGCAGGAGATGTCGTTGCAGACCGCGACCGGGCGCTCCTTGCCGTAGGACACGGTGCGGAAGCGGTTGCCCGGGATGCCGCGGGAGATCAGGTAGTCGCGGACGACCTGGGCGCGGCGGGCGGAGAGCGAGTAGTTGTACTCGCGGGTGCCGCGCTCGTCCGCATGGCCTTCGAGGATGAAGGCGTAGTTCGGGTAGCGCTGCAGCCACTGCGCCTGCTTGTCGAGGGTCGCGACGGCGGTGGGGGTCAGGTCGGTCGAGTCGGTCTCGAAGAACACGCGGTCGCCCACGTTCACGACGAAATCCTGGGCGCTGCCCGGGGTGGCGGCACCGCCGGCTCCGAAGCCGCCGGCTCCATCGGCCCCATCTTTATTGGACGAACACGCCGCCGCCCCGAGGGCGAGGACGATAGCAGCAGCGAACTTGACGGCGCGCAGCGTCATCATTGGCAATACTCCTTACACATACGTTTGCCGAACGTTGTGACTTTCATATCGGGAGGATGGTTAAAGGAGGGTTCCGTCAACCGTGAGGACGCATGCGGGATTAAGGTCAATTATGGCCAAGTTGTGGAAGTTGGGGTTAGGGTTAATCGGTCGTAAACAGCTTCGTGCTGCGTCGGTTATTCCTACCGCAAGGGCATCGGACCCAAAAGTGGAATGCACTTTTGGGACCCATCCGATGCCCAGTTCAACAAGGGTGCATCATTCGGGCGGAAAACCGGATCCACTTTTCCTCATGATGCGCTGGAAGGCAAATGAAGCTAGGCTGCCGCCGATCGTCGGGTTCAAGCGTTGAGAGGTCATGAACATCGTGACGCCCCAGCCGGGAAGCCTCAGACAGCCCTATCGCAAAGCTCTGGACGATCTCCGCCTGGAGAGAGCTTTCGCGCGCATTGCCGACAGCGACCTGCGCCAAGGCAACGCCATCACCCTGCTGCGGGACTCAAAGGAGAATTACCCGGCCTGGCTGGAGGCGATCCGCTCGGCGCAGATCGTCATTCATTTCGAGAACTTCATCATCGCCGATGACGACACGGGTCAGGCGTTCGCGGAAGCCCTGATGGAGCGGGCGCGCGCCGGCGTGCGTGTGCGGGTGCTCTACGATTGGCTCGGATCTTCCTTCCGCGCCCTGCCCCACTACTGGCGGCGCCTGCGCGAGGCCGGCGTCGAGGCCCGCGTCTTCAATCCGCCCAGACTGACCGACCCGTTCTGGATCCGCCGCAACCACCGCAAGCTGATCACCGTCGACGGGCGCATCGCCTTCGTCTCCGGCCTGTGCGTGTCCGACAGCTGGGTGGGCAAGAACGGCACCGAGCCCTGGCGGGATACCGGCCTGTCGCTCGAAGGTCCCATCGTGGCCGATCTCGACGCCAGTTTTGCGGAGAGCTGGGTTCTTTCCGGCATGGCGCCGATCCCGAAATCGGAGTTGCCCCAAGCCGACCTGATCCCGCAGGCGGGATCGGTGGCGGCGCGGGTCATCAGCGGCGAGCCCGGCATGTTCCGCACCTACCGGGTGGACCAGTTCATCGCGGCGACCGCCCAGCGCAATCTCTGGCTGAGCGACGCCTATTTCGTAGCCACCACCTCCTATGTGCAGGCTCTGGGCGAAGCGGCGCGGGACGGGGTGGACGTGCGCCTCCTCGTTCCCGGATCGAGCGACGTGCCCGCCCTGCAGCCTGTGGTCCGGGCCGGCTACCGGTCGCTGATCGAGGCCGGCATCCGTGTCTATGAGTGGAACGGGTCGATGTTCCACGCCAAGACTGCCGTGGCGGACGGGCGCTGGGCCCGGGTCGGCTCCACCAATCTCAACATTGCGAGCTGGGCCACCAATTGGGAGCTCGACGTGGTGGTCGAGGATGCCGATTTCGCCGAGGCCATGGAGGCAGTCTATCTGGAGGATCTCGCCAACGCGACCGAGATCGTTCCCGGCTGGCAATCCCGGCGCCGTCAGGCGCGGAATATGCGCTCGCGCCGTGGCCATCGCTTCAAGAAGGGCGGCGTCCGCAGGCTCGCCGCCGGCGCCCTGGCGCTTTCGAGCACGGTCGGCAAGGCGGTCGGCTCGCGCTCGCTGACGGCAACCGAGGCAAGCAGCGTCGCCATCATCGGCTTCGCTCTGCTGGCGCTCGCGACCTTGATCACGTTCTTTCCGGTTCTGATCGTGTTGCCTATCGTCATCGCGATGGCCTGGCTCGGCATTGCGCTTCTGATCCGCGCCTTCCGACTCAAGCGACGCGTGCGCCTGAGACGCCGTAAGCTTGCCCTGCGGCGCAAACTGACCAAGATCAAGGAGCATGAGGCCTCGCCAGGAGAGTAGGACCCGAAAAGAAGAAAAGGAAACCAACGGTCAAGCTTGGCGTTGATCTCGAGCAAGGCAGTACATTCCTTTTTCGAGGAGGACTCCTATGGCTACAGGCACAACCGGACCTTTCGATACCCGTGATCGCACCCACGCCATGAGCCAGCTTCTGGCGCAGAACTGGTGGGCCCTGGCGCTTCGCGGCGTCTTCGCGATCATCTTCGCGCTCATCGCCTTCTTCTCGCCCGGAGCCACGCTCCTGTCCCTGGTCTGGGTCTTCGCGGCCTATATGCTGGTCGATGGCGTGGTCGAGATTATCTCCGGCATCAGGGCAGCGTCCGAACACCAGCGTTGGGGCCTCCTCATCCTCGGAGGCATCCTGAACATCCTGGCCGGCGTCATCGCCTTCCTGATGCCGGGGCTGACGGTCCTGTTCTTCGTCACCCTAATGGCGGTGTGGTCGCTGATCACCGGCGTCCTGATGATTGTCGCCGCCTTCAAGCTGAACCCGACCTACGGACGCGGCTGGCTGATCTTCAGCGGCATCGTGTCGGTTCTCTTCGGTATCGCGCTCCTGCTTGCCCCCCTCGTCGGCGCCGTAGTGCTGACCTGGTGGCTCGGGGCTTACGCGATGGTCTTCGGCATCTCGCTTCTCGTTCTCGCCTTCAAGCTCAGGGGCCATAAGGACGAGACCGGCAGCGCGGCGCCGATGGCGGCTTGATCAAAGAAAAAGGGCGCTTCGAGCGCCCTTTTTCGATTGCGATCAGTTGCTCTGCCGGCTCTCGCTCAACAGCGGCGACCATGTCGGGTCCGATGCAAAGGACGGGGTCGGCACGGGCTGCTCGACGCGGCCGGTGATGTCGACCATGTAGAGCTTGCCGCCGGCCTGTCCGCCCGGATCGCGGAAGAACAGGATGTACTGGCCGTTCGGCGCCCAAGTCGGGCTTTCGTTGTGGAAGCCTTCCGTCAGAATGCGCTCGCCCGAGCCGTCCGGCTTCATGATGCCGATGGCGAAGCCGCCCGCGCGCTGCTTGGTGAAGGCGATGTAGTCGCCGCGCGGCGACCAGGCCGGCTGCGAATAGGAGCCGTCGCCGAACGAGATGCGGCGCTGATTTGAGCCGTCCGCGTTCATGGCGTAGATCTGCTGCTTGCCGCCGCGATCGCTCTCGAACACGATCTGGCTGCCGTCCGGCGAGAAGGACGGCGAGGTGTCGATGGCGGCGGTCGAGGTCAGGCGCGTGGTGTTGCGCGAGCTTAAGTCCATCATGAAGATGTTGGCATTGCCGCCCTGCTGCAGGCTCATGACGATGCGCTGTCCGTCCGGCGCGAAGCGCGGCGAGGAGGCCATGTCGGGGAAGTTGCCGAGCACCTGCCGCGTGCCGGTTTCCAGATTGATCACCTGGACGCGCGGCTGCTGGCCTTCGACCTGAGCCGAGTAGGTGATGTCCTGCGTGGCGGGCGAGTAGCGCGGCGTCACGACGGAGGTGTCGCCTTGCGTCAGATAGCGTACGTTCGCACCGTCCTGATCCATGATCGCGAGCTTCTTGCGGCGGTTTTCCTTCGGCCCCGATTCATCGACGAAGACGATGCGCGTGTCGAAGAAGCCGCCGAAGCCTGTCACCTTGGTGTAGACCGCATCGGAAATGATGTGGCCGACGCGGCGCCAGAAATTGGCATCAGTGACATATTGTTGGCCGGTGAGCTGCTGGCCCGACTCGATGTCCCACAGGCGGAATTCCGCACGCAGGCGGCCTGAAGGATCGCGCGAGACGCGGCCCGTCACGAGCGCCTGCGCGCCCGCCATCTTCCAGGCATCGAAGCGCGGCGCGGCGTCAAACGACGGACGCTCCGGGAAACGTGACTTGTCGAGCGGAGCGAAATAGCCGGAGCGCTGCAGGTTGTTGGTGATGATGCCGGACACGCGCTGCCCGAGATCGCCCTCGCCGGAGAAATCGGCCACGGCAATCGGCATCGGCTGGAACTGTCCGCCCGGGCCGACGCGGAACGAAAGCTGCGCCTGCGCGGAGGGCGCAAGCGCCACTATGGGCACGACAACGGCCAGCGCGACAAGAAGACGGGAGAGGAGGCGAGTGATCATTGGCTTATGTCCCAAGCTTTGGGCTTTAAGAGAGAGGAGGATCGAACTGGACGTTCAGGACCTTCCAATCCGCGTAGTAGGGTACGAATTTCGCGGGGATCTCGAACTGGCGGCACTTGCGAATGGCGCGAACGGCCGCATCGGCAACCGCACGATCGGTCGAGCTGCTCCCCGCTTGGAGGATCCTGGGCTCGGTGCTGAGCGATCCGTCCTGATTCAGGCGGATATCGAGAATGGGTGCCGTGACCTGTCCGCCTGAGGCGGCAATCGGCGCGCTGTAGCAACGCTCGATCTGCGAGACCAACAGGCCGATGAGCGCATCGCGCAGGCTCGGCGAGAGTTTCGCGGCCGATCCCGTCGCGGTGCCGAGCGAAGCGGTCTTCTGGACCTCCGCGCCGGTCGCGCCGGTGGACTGGTTCTTTTCCTTGCTGTCGAGGAACTGCTTCAGGTCGCCCATGTCGAGCTTCTTGGCGAGCTGAGCCTCCTTGCGCGCCTTGGCCTCGGCCTCTTCCTTTGCCTTGGCTTCCGCGAGCTTCTTCTCGGCTTCGGCTTTTGCCTTCGCTTCAGCCTCGGCCTTCGCCTTGGCTTTCGCTTCCGCGATCTTCTTGGCTTCGGCTTCCGCCTTGGCTTTCGCCTCCGCTTCGGCTTTCGCCTTGGCCTCGGCCTCGATCTTCGCCTGCTCGGCGGCCTTGGCCTTCTCGATGGCTTCGGCTTCCGCCTTTTCCTGCAGCTTCTTTTCTTCCTCGGCCTTGGCCTCGGCGGCTTTCTCTTCCTGCGAGCGCGTCGGTGGTGCGGGCGGCGGAGGCTGGGCGGCCACCGGCTCTTCCTTCTCGGCGACCTTCATCTCGGCCGGACGCTTCGGGGGAGCGGGTGCATCGCGCTTGTCCTCGCCCGGATCCTTCAGCTCGGTCTTGTCGGCGACGCGCTCGGCGCGGGGCTTGGGCTGCGGTGCCTTGGCGTTCGTCTCACCCTTGGTGATCTGGGAGAGCTGGTTGTCGGTGATGATCTCGACCGGGATGCCTTCCTGCGCCTCGGGGAATTCGGTACCGACCGACAGGCCGATCAGGGCGGCAGCCAACAGCGAGGCGTGCGCGACGCCCGAGACCCAGAAGCCCGGCTCTGAGGTGTTGAATTTCAGCTTCAACGCCACGTGTGTTCGCCCCTTGTCCTCATCCCGCTCAGCGCTGATCGACCTCGGTCACGAGGGCGACGCGCTTGTAGCCCGCAGTGGTCACGATCGACATCACCTGAGCGACCCGCCCGTAATCCACTTTCTTGTCGCCACGCACGAAAATCCGCTCGTCGAAGCCGGACTTCGACACGTCCGCGAGCTTGCCCACGATGGCCTCGTCCACCAGCTCGGTCTCGCCCAGGAACACCTGGCCCGTCGCCTTGATGGAGAGCGTTACCGGCGTCGCATCGGAGTTGAGCGGCGCGGCCTTCGTCTGCGGCAGATCGAGCGGCACGCCGGCCGTCATCATGGGTGCTGCCACCATGAAGATGATGAGCAACACGAGCATGACGTCGATGAACGGCGTCATGTTAATCTCGTTGATCGCGCCAGGCGTGCGGCCGCGCCTGCGTCGCCGTCTTCCGCCTCCTGCCGCTCCTGCCATCATGGCCATGTCGGATCTCCCTTAGGCCGCGTTGGCCGGGTGGTGGCCGGCATGGCCGATGCGCTCGTCCACCTGACGCGACAGGATGGCCGAGAACTCATCGGCGAAGCCCTCGAGCCGCGACTGCAGCTTGCCGACCTCCGATTGCAGCTTGTTGTAGGCGAGCACCGCCGGAATGGCCGCGAACAGGCCGATGGCCGTGGCGAACAGCGCCTCCGCGATGCCGGGAGCCACGACCGCAAGGCTGGTGTTCTTGGAAGCCGCGATGGAGGTGAAGGAATTCATGATGCCGATCACGGTGCCGAAGAGGCCGATATAGGGACCGGCCGAACCGATGGAGGCGAGCACCGTCAGGCGGGCATTGAGCCGCTCCACTTCACGCTGAATGGTGACGTCGAGCACCTTGTCGATGCGCTGCGGCAGTGTCTGGAACGAGCGGCCCGAACCCTCGAAGGAACGCTTCCACTCGCGCATCGCAGCGACGAACACGGCGGCGAGGCCCGTGGCCGGGCGGCTCTGGAGCGAGCGATACAGCTCCTCGAGCGACTGGCCGGACCAGAACACATCCTCGAACCGGTCCATGGCGCGCTTGGTGCGGGCGTAGAGCAGGGTCTTGTCGATGATGATGGCCCAGCACCAGACGGAGGCCGCGAGCAGGCCCAGCATCACGAGCTTGACGATGAAATGGGCCTGCCAGAACAGGCCAAAGAAGGACATGTCGTGGGCCACAGGGACGGCCTGGGCCACATCAGCCGGGTTCATAGTCTGTCGTCCTCGCTCTTCGAGCAGCCTTGGAAGGCGATCCAAGGCCCACCGCAACTGGTTCTAGGAAAATCTGTTCTTGTATTACTGCTCGTTCGCCCCGGAATCTGTCGAAAATAAGGGCGGCAGGCGACAAGACTCGCAATCGTCCCGGACCGTTACCTGTTAAGCACAGAGTAAGGTTAAGGTCTGGTTTAAGTACGGCCGCGCAGAGGCGAATTACCTGAAATTGATATGGAAATTCCGGCTAGTATGCGCTGGAAGCAGGCCTCCTGAGCGCCCTACCCATAGGGCAAGGCACGGTCCTATTGCTCCACCGTCAGCGCCGCCCGCAGCTCGTCAGGGATCCGCACGGCTCGCCCTCCCCTGACGGCGGCGACCATGACATCGGCCGTGACCAGCACCTCGTCGCCGCGCCGGACCTCCTGAGCGAGCGTCATCGATGCCCCGCGCATCTCCTTCGGCCGGGTCACGATGGTCAGCACATCGTCCATGACGGCACCGCCACGGAAGTCGATATTCATCTTGCGGACGACGAAGGCGAGCCCGCCCATATCCGCATGCAAATCCGACTGCGCCACCTCGACCGCCCGCAAAAGCTCCGTGCGCCCGCGCTCCATGAAGCGGAGATAGCTCGCGTGATAGACGCGAGCCGAAAAATCCGTGTCTTCGTAATAGACACGGATGGGGAGCATATGCGCGCCGCCCTGCATGAAGCCGGAGAGATGGGAACCGAGCAGCCCTCTCCCCCCTTGTGGGGGAGAGTTGGAGAGGGGGGTGCTGGCGCTTCGTTCTGAGAGGTTGGCGCTTATACCCCCCTCCCTACCCTCCCCCACAAGGGAGGAGGGAGACTGGTTGCGCTTTTCACTCATCCCTGCCCTCGTTGTTCTCTAAGAACGCTAGATCTTCTACGGTTCATCCAGCCAAGAAGCAGTAAAACCAAAGCCCAGACCAGCTGGATCAAAGCAAAGATTGGTGACAGGAGCACGCTCCAAATAAGCCAGCCGTTATTCGGCTTGGCCCATTTCAAAGAAAGCGGATTCTCGATTAAGACTTGCGCTGTCTCACCAACCAAAGCCGGATCGACTGCAACGACTTTTATCTGAACATTATTCAAGCCAGGATAGAGCCTAAACTGAGGCCGAGAGGCTTCATTCGCTTCATCCCAGGAAACAGGCTTTCCATCGCCCGCATCGGCAATCATGCTTCTTGAAATCAGGTCCGAATAATAGATTGCAGGCTCTGCATTATAGGTGACAGGCCCGCCGAACCACGAGGAAAGAGCGATTTGTACTGGAGCTCCGACCTTTGAAAGGTCGGAGGCATTGGTCCTCCTCGTCTCCTGATCTGGGCAGCACCCATCACGATAGGCCTTATCCGCCACCTTCCTATCGAGCAGCAACTCTAACTCGATAGGATTCGGCATGATCCGCAGAACCTTGATATCGAATTCCCGCCCAGGAACGAGATCAATCTCTGCAGTCGTTGAGCTTGCCTCGATGAACCCGCTGAGGACATACGCCGTGAGCACTATGGTGACGGCGGACCAGATAAGCCACCGTCTCCTTAGTAAGCCTCTTCTTGGTTGAACTGAGCCATCTCCCTCACTCATCCCCATCTCCGTTGAACAGCCCGAACTGCGCCGTGGTCTCGCGGGTTGGCTCCGGGATGCCGAGGTGCTTGAAGGCGTGGGGGGTGAGGATGCGGCCGCGCGGGGTGCGCTGCACGAAGCCCTTCTGGATCAGGTAGGGTTCGATGATGTCCTCGATGGCATCGCGCGGCTCGGAGAGGGCCGCCGCGATGGTCTCGATGCCGACCGGGCCGCCACCGAAGGAATTGGCGATCATCGTGAGATATTTGCGGTCCATCAGGTCGAGGCCGATGGGGTCGACGTCGAGCAGGCGCAACGAGCGGTCCGCGAGGTCGCGGGAGACTGTCTGGACGCCCTCGACGATGGCGAAGTCGCGCACGCGGCGCAGCAGGCGGCCGGCGATACGCGGCGTGCCGCGGGAGCGGCGGGCGATCTCGTTGGCGCCCTCCTCGCTCATGCCCAGTCCCAGCACGCGGGCACCACGGCGCACGATCAGCTCCAGCTCGTCGACGGTGTAGAATTCGAGCCGGATCGGAATGCCGAAGCGGTCGCGCAAGGGCGTGGTGAGCAGGCCCGCGCGGGTGGTCGCCCCGACCAGCGTGAATTTCGGCAGCTCGATCTTCACCGAGCGGGCGGCCGGGCCCTCGCCGATGATGAGGTCGAGCTGATAATCCTCCATGGCGGGATAGAGGATTTCCTCGACGGCAGGATTCAGGCGGTGGATCTCGTCGATGAAGAGCACGTCGCGCTCTTCGAGATTGGTGAGCTGCGCCGCGAGATCGCCCGCCTTGGCGATCACCGGGCCGGAGGTCGAGCGGAAATTGACGCCGAGCTCGCGGGCGACGATCTGGGCAAGCGTGGTCTTGCCGAGGCCCGGCGGGCCGACGAAGAGCACGTGATCAAGGGCATCACCGCGCGCCTTGGCGGCATTGATGAAGATCTGGAGATTGGCCCGCGCGGCCTTCTGGCCCGTAAAATCGTCGAGCGAGAGCGGCCGGATCGACGCATCAACATCGTCCTCACGCTTTTCAGGGCTGATCAGGCGGCGGGTATCGGTCAAAGAGGCTTACCTTCCAGAGGCTTCATATAGGCGATGACGCTCTAATACGCCATTCTTAACAAGATCAAAACAGGAACGCCCATGGGGCGATCAGGTCTTTGTCATTCTCGGCCAGAGCGTAGCGGAGAGGAAGGGAATCCATAGCGCCGCTCATGTGAATGGATCCCCTTCCCTCGCCTCCGGCTCGCCGGGGATGACAGCGGGTTATCGCGCCAACTCTCTCAATCCCAACCGGATCAGCGTCTTGGCCTCGGCCTCGTCGCCGGCCTGCTTCATGGCGGCGGCGACGGCGGCAGAGGCCTGGACCTGCGGATAGCCGAGATTGACCAGTGCCGAGATGGCGTCCGCCACGGGGGCAGGCGCGCTCTTGTCCTCGACCGCGCCAGTGAGGCGGATGAGGGCCGGGTCGATTGCGGCAAAGGCCGGGGCCTTGTCCTTGAGCTCGGAGACGATGCGCTGGGCGAGCTTGGGGCCGACGCCGGGCCCGCGGGCGACGGAGGCCTTGTCACTCGTGGCGATGGCCGTGGCGAGGCTGCCGGGATCGAGCACCGAGAGGATGCCGAGCGCCACCTTGGAGCCCACGCCCTGGACCGACTGGAGCAGGCGGAACCACTCACGCTCCGAATCCGAGCGGAAGCCGAACAGGCGGATCATGTCCTCGCGCACATGGGTCTCGATGGACAGGGTCGCCGCCTCGCCGGTGGGTGGCAGGTTCTGGAGGGTACGGGAGGAGCAATGGACCACATAGCCGACCCCATGCACGTCGAGGATCACGAAATCCTCGCCATAGGAATCGACCGTCCCTTTGAGTTTGCCGATCACGTTCTCATCCCTCCTGTGTCATCCCCGCGAAGGCGGGGATCCATAACCACCGACGGCACTCGATCCTGCGATGCCGGTGGTTATGGATTCCGGGCTCGGCTTCGCCGCCCCGGAATGACAGTCGTTGCGTTGTAACACCCTAAAAGCTCGCCGCCAAAGCGCGGGCCTTGCGGTGGTGGGCGTGGGCGATGGCGATGGCAAGCGCATCGGCCGCGTCGGCTTTCTTGAAGTCGGCCTTGGGCAGCAGGATCTTCACCATGGCCTGGACCTGATCCTTGTCGGCATGGCCGACACCCACCACGGTTTTCTTGACCTGATTGGCGCCATATTCCGCCACCGGCAGGCCATGAAGGGCAGGAACCAGCAGGGACATGGCGCGGGCCTGGCCGAGCTTGAGGGTTGCCTGGGCGTCCTTGTTGACGAAGGTCTCTTCCACGGACACCTCATCGGGCGTCCAGGTCCGGATCACCTCCGTCAGCCGGTCATGGAGCTGCTTGAGGCGTAGCGCCAGCTCAAGGTCGCCGTCCGAGGTCACGACCCCGCAGGCGACGAAAGAGAGCTTCGTCCCCTCGACAGTGATGACGCCCCAGCCGGTGTTGCGCAGGCCGGGATCGAGGCCGAGGATTCGGACGCGTTCGCTCAAAGAATGTTCTCCACCGCCATGACCGCACTTGATCCGGTCATCCACGCCATCAACGGTTAAGAAGACGTGGATGCCCGGGACATGCCCGGGCATGACGCACAGCCAAAATTACCCGGCCATCTTCTGCATGAGAGCTTCGGAGAGCTCGAAATTGCCGTAGACGCTCTGGACGTCGTCGTGCTCCTCGAGAGACTCCATCAGCTTCATGAGCTTCTCGCCGGTCTCGTCGTCGACGGCGACCGGGGTCTGGGGCTTCCAGACGAGCTTGGAGGCCTTCGGCTCGCCGAACTTGTCCTCGAGCGCCTTGGTCACCTCGTTCAGCGAGCCCTGGTCGCAATAGATTTCGTGGCCATTCTCGGAGGAAACCACGTCGTCCGCGCCGGCATCGATGGCCGCCTCCAGCATCGCATCGGCGTCCGCGACATCGGGACCGAGCTCGATATAGCCCACCCGGTCGAACATGAAGGACACGGCGCCGGTCTCGGCGAGGTTGCCGCCGCTCTTGGTGAAGTAGGAGCGGATATCGGAGGCTGTGCGGTTGCGGTTGTCGGTCATGGCCTCGACGATGATGGCGGCACCACCGGGGCCGTAGCCCTCATAGCGGATCTCGTCGTAGTTCTCCGCGTCGCCGCCGGAGGCCTTGTTGATGGCGCGCTGGATGTTGTCCTTGGGCATGTTCTCGGCGCGGGCGGCGAGGATCGCGGCGCGCAGGCGCGGATTCATGTTGGGATCGGGCATGCCCATCTTGGCCGCGACGGTGATTTCGCGGGCGAGCTTGGAAAACACCTTGGATCGCACCGCGTCGACCTTGCCCTTGCGGTGCATGATGTTCTTGAACTGTGAATGTCCGGCCATCGGGGCCTCCGGAAAGTTCGGCCGAGAGCGGCTTGTGGTTCAAGCGCCCATCAGGCCAGAGAAGTTGACGATGGCAGGCTTATAAGGCGGCGAAGGGCTTCAGGCAAAGCCCCTTCCACGAGATCGGGAAAATACCTGCCGCTTCCTAAAACCCGAACCAGGACGGCAGGTTGTGAATGGCCGCCAGGATGAGGTGATAGGAGGCGCCCAGCACCGTGACCGTATAGGCAAGGCCCGCCAGACCGATGAGGTAGCCGACGATCAGGAGATAGCCGTCCTCCTCCATGATGGCGATGGAGGCGATGACCAGCGCGATCGACGGCGGGAAGTTGGTTCCAGGGAACGGGATCAGGACCGAAATCGCCACCAGGAAGGCGAAGAACCCAACCGCCCGATCTCCCAGGGGGCCGAAAAGCGGCAGCAGGCGGGGCCTGCAGAAGCTCTCGAGCTTCTGGAGCTTCGGCTCCGCAATGTCGATGAGGCGCTTGAACTTCGCGGTCGAGACGGTGCGCCGCAGGATGAAGCCGGGCAGCCAGGGCCGCGTGTGACCCAGCATCATCTGGATACCGAAGATCAGCACCGGAGTGCCGACGATACCGGCGATGCCCGGCGGGGCCGGCACGCAGTTCGGCAGGGAAAACAGAATCAGCACGAAGCCGAAAGCGCGCTCGCCGAAGGCCTCGATGATCTCTCGAATGGAGATCGCCTCGCCCTTGGCCTCGTCGATCACGGCGCGCAGGACCGCGGAGGCGCTTTGGTGCGCGTGCGCCCGATGGAACTCGCTTTCCTGGTGATAAATGCCCTTCTTCGGTCTTGCCGTCTCAGTATCCGCGTCCACCGGTTTCCTCCGTGACGGGAGAGATGGGAACGGTTCCGCTCCGCGCCAAGGGAGCGGCACCATGATCCCTTCCCCCTTGCGGGGAGAGGAAGGGGTGGGGGTGGTTCAGCTGGATGAAGGACGAGACCAGCGAGGCGCTGTATTTACGTTGAGAAACCTGAATAGCGTGCGGCGCTCTGACTTTGCGACCCCCACCCTTGATCCCTCCCCGCAAGGGGGAGGGAAGAAGCCGAGGTCAATCCCAGAAGCGAGGCCAGGTTTCCTCCAGGTGAGGCCCGAGCCTCACGGCTGCCACCCGCTTGGCGAGACCCGTGCGATCGTCGGTCTCGATGGCGATGCCGGAAATCGTGCCTTCGCCGAGGCCCGGTTCCAGGCGGGCGCCCGGCGTCTTCTGAAGGAAGCGGCGGATCGCCTCCTCCTTCTGCATGCCGAGCACGGAATCGTAGTCGCCGCACATGCCGGCATCCGACATATAGGCCGTGCCGCCCGGCAGAACCCTATGGTCGGCGGTGGGCACATGGGTATGGGTGCCGACGACGAGGCTCGTCCGCCCGTCGAGATAGTAGCCCATGGCCTCTTTCTCGCTCGTTGCCTCGGCATGCACATCGACGATGATCGCATCGGCGACCTGACCGAGCGGGCAGGTTTCGAGTTCCCGGTCGACGGCGGCAAAAGGATCGTCGAGCGCGTCCATGTAGAGGCGGCCCATGACGTTGACGACGAGCACCCGGTGGCCGGAGCGGGTATCGATGAGGTTGGCGCCGCGTCCCGGCGTTCCGGGCGGGTAGTTCACGGGACGAAGCAGCCTCGGCTGGCGCTCGATGAAGACTAGCGTCTCGCGCTGATCCCAGGAATGGTTGCCGAGCGTGATGGCATCGGCTCCAGCCGCGAGGATCTCGTCACAGATCGCCTCGGTGATGCCGAAGCCACCGGCGGAGTTCTCGCCATTGATGACCACGCAGTCGAGCTGCCAGCGATCGCGCAAGGCCGGAAGACGCTCGATCACCGCATTGCGGCCGGGCCGCCCGACGATGTCGCCGAGGAAGAGAAGACGCATGATGGATCCTTAAGCGGATGTCGTCCGAATGAGTTCGGCTTCGGTGATGATAACGTCGAGGAGCCGGTCATGGGGCTCGACCGGCACTTCGTCGATCTCCTGAACCGCATAAGCCAAGCCGACGGTCAAGACCGGATGCTGTGTTTCCAGCGCCGCGATGGCCCGGTCGAAATGCCCCTTGCCGTAGCCGATGCGCCCTCCCCGGCGGTCGAAGGCGACGAGCGGCACGATCAGCGCCTTGGGAAAGATCTGCGGCGCATCGGGGCCGGGCTCGCGCACGCCGAAGCCGCCTTTGACCAGCACGTCGCCGGGCTGCCATAGGCGCCAGCTCAAATGGGGATGGAGGATCTGGGAGAGGGCGACGTCCTGCCCGCGCGCGACCAACTCTTCCATGAGAAGGCGCGGATCGACCTCGCTGCGGATCGGCCAATAGGCCCCGACGGGGGTGATGCCGTTCAGTTCGGGAAGGTCGAGCGCACGTCCAATAATTCGGTCGGAGGCCTGCTCGCGGAAATCGTCAGCCAGCGCGTCGCGACGCGCGATCATCTCGCGGCGCTGGCGCTCTTTCAGTTCGGGAGAGGGAGGAGATTGCATAGAAGGTGCGGAGCCACAGAAACCGTCGGAGAAGCGATCCCGGGAACCTACAAAGTAGGTGGGCGCCGTGTGTCCCAGTCCACGGACCGGGTCAGGGACAGCTCCCTTCAGGATCGATAAGGCCCCGGGGAATATGAACTCCTAACGCGCCCCGCAGCCCCGCCTTCTCTATGTAGGGAGGATAGGGGCCGGTTGAAAGGGGAAAAGTGAGGACGGGCTGAGATCTTTCGCGCCGCCAGGGATGCCGGCACATCCGTAATATTACGGAATGGCCGTGGCTGCCGAAGCTCCGTCAAATGGCCGTGTGGGGGATGTGCCATCCACCAGGGAGGAGGAATCATGGCCCATCTGAAACAGAACAAAGACGCCGAATTCCGGCGCAGAGACGGCACCGATTCTCCCAGCATCGACGCCATGATGCGAGAAGTGCTGCACATGCTCGGCAACATCGATTTCGAGTATGAAGTGGAACTGGAGCGGGCCGAAAGGAGCAGCTCGGACCCGAGGCTGAAAGACCACGTCAAGCGCCGGATCAGGGCGGCCCATCACGAGCGGCGGGAGCCCTATGTGGAGCTTTTGGCCAAGCTCCGACAGCGTCAATACCGCCTGTCCCATCAGGCCTGACTGGCGATCCTTCGATCCCGAGAGGCCGATTCATCGAGAGCCGATACCCTCTTTGTCATCACCGGCCTTGTGCCGGTGATCTCGATGGATTTGAGCGCAGCGCTCTTCTAGTCGGGATGGCCGGCACAAGGCCGGCCGTGACGATGGAGGGATTGATGGCGGCTAGGTGCAGGATGGCGCTTGTTCGAGCGGAAAGGCGGGCGCCGGTTCCCGAATCGAATCCGGGACGACACGGGGCACGCTAACCCTGCCCTGCCGCGTTCAGGCTGCGCGCCAATTCCTCGATCCGCTCGGCTGCCATCTGGACGCCCTCGGCGAGCCTGGCCTCAATCCGCTCCAGGCGCTCATCCCGGGTGGCGTTGATGCTGTTCAGAGCCGCCACTTCCGCTTCCAGGGCAGCGACCCGCCTTTTCGTCTCATGCAGCTCGTCGGCTTGAGCGATGGCCGCCATCACGTGAAGGCGTAGGTCGCCGATCTCGCCGAAGGAGCCGCGCATGTCCTCGATCCGCGCATCGTAGGACGCAGCCAAGCCCTCGAGATGCCCCTCCTCACCCTCGGCGCAGGCCATGCGGTATGTCTGTCCGGCAATCGTCACCATCACCTGAGGCATGGCCTAGCCCCCCTCCGGCTCGAGCTGGCCGGCCTGGGCGAGCACCGTCTGGACGGCACCGATGGCCTGGCGGACCCTCCGGCCGACATCGTCGGTCGCGGCCTCGAAGCGGTGGAGGCGGGTGAGCGCACCATCGAGCTCCACGGCAAGGCGGGCCCGATCGTCCTGCATGAGCTGGAGCTCGGTTTCCAGGGCGCCGCGCCGCTTCTCGGCCTCCAGGCGACGGGAGACCGATGCCTCGAGAAGCCCCAAGGCCATGTCGAGCCGCTTCATTGCTTCCTCGAGTGTCGGCGCCATCATGCCTCCTGAATCGCCGATACACTAGCGCATCGTGCGGAAAAGTGGATCCGGTTTTCCGGGCTACACGATGCGCCGCTTAGGGATCGATGCCCAGCATTTCCCGGCGCAGTGGACACCGGTTCACCGCCAAAAATACGATAAATACCCGAACGCGCAGGCTGCGCCAAACAACGCTTCGTAAGGGGATTTGACCCCGTGAAGCCTTTGACTCGCCCCTGTCGCGTGTTAAGGAGCCCACGCCTTTTCCAGACAGACCGCCCCGTTGCGGGGCCCTCAAGACTTGTGGATCTCGCCGTGCAAGATACCGTCTCCGCCGATCGCGTCACCCATTCCGATCTGGCGAACGCCGTGCGCGTCCTCGCCATGGACGCCGTCGAACAAGCCAAATCCGGCCATCCGGGCCTGCCCATGGGCGCCGCCGACATGGCAACGGTGCTGTTCACCAAGTTCCTGAAATACGACACCGCCGACCCGACCTGGCCTGACCGCGACCGGTTCATTCTCTCGGCCGGTCACGGCTCGATGCTGCTCTACTCGCTCCTGCACCTGACGGGTGTGAAGGGCATGACCATCGACGAGCTGAAGAACTTCCGCAAGCTCGACTCGAAGACCCCGGGCCATCCTGAGAACTTCATGACGCCGGGTGTCGAGACCACCACCGGTCCGCTCGGCCAGGGCATCGCCACCGCCGTGGGCTTCGCGCTCGCCGAGCGCATGC
This sequence comes from Microvirga sp. VF16, assembly GCF_016864375.1. Taxonomy (GTDB): domain Bacteria; phylum Pseudomonadota; class Alphaproteobacteria; order Rhizobiales; family Beijerinckiaceae; genus Microvirga. Next base: position 4,738,171 of record NZ_CP069354.1, read on the forward strand.
TGAACGCCGAGTACGGCGACGATCTCGTCAACCATTACACCTATGTGCTCGCCTCCGACGGCGACCTGATGGAAGGCATCAGCCACGAGGCCATCGCGCTTGCCGGCCACCTGAAACTCAACCGGATGATCGTACTGTTCGACGACAACGGCATCTCCATCGACGGTCCCCTGTCGCTCTCCGACTCGGTCGATCAGGTGAAGCGCTTCCAGGCCTGCGGCTGGAATGCGGTGCGCGTCGACGGCCACGACCCGCAGGCGATCCAGCGCGCCATTTCCCGCGCCCAGAAGTCGGACAAGCCGACCCTGATCGCCTGCAAGACGACCATCGGCTACGGTGCTCCGAAGAAGGCCGGCACCTCCAAGGCCCATGGCGAGCCGCTCGGCGCCGAAGAGCTCGCAGGCGCCAAGGCGGCGCTCCGCTGGAACCACGCGCCCTTCGAGATTCCGGACAATATCCGCGACGCCTGGGCGAAGGCCGGTAAGAAGGGCCGTCGCCTGCGCAAGGCCTGGGAAGATCGCCTGAAGGCGCTTGCGCCTGAGAAGCGCGCCGAGTTCGAGCGTCGCGTGAAGGGCGTGCGTCCGCAGGGGCTGGCAGATGCGGTCGCCAAGCTGAAGGACAAGCTCGTCGCCGAGCCGCAGAATGTCGCCACCCGTAAAGCCAGCGAGATCGCGCTCGAGGTCATCACCGAGGCCGTGCCTGAGCTGGTGCTGGGCTCGGCCGACCTGACGCCTTCCAACAACACCAAGACCAAGAACCTGACCGCGATCTCGCCCGGCAACTATGCCGGCCGCTACATCCATTACGGCATCCGCGAGCACGGCATGGCGGCCGCCATGAACGGCATCGCGCTGCATGGCGGCTACGTGCCGGCTGGCGCGACCTTCCTGGTCTTCACGGACTATGCCCGTCCCGCCATGCGCATCGCGGCGCTTGCCGGCATCCCGGCGATCTACGTGATGACCCACGACTCGATCGGTCTCGGCGAGGACGGTCCGACCCACCAGCCGGTGGAGCATCTGGCCGCCCTTCGCTCCATGCCGAAGATGCGTGTGTTCCGCCCGGCGGACGCCATCGAGACGGCGGAAGCCTGGCAGCTAGCTCTTGAGCGCACCGACGGCCCGTCGACGCTCGCGCTCACCCGCCAGAACCTGCCGCAGGTTCGGAAAGAGGGCGGCGCGAAAAACCTCTCGGCCACGGGTGCCTACGAGCTCTCCCCCGCCAGCGGCAAAGCCCGCGCGACCATCTTCGCGTCGGGCTCCGAGGTCGAGATCGCGCTCGCGGCCCAGAAGCTGCTGGAAGAGCAGAGCTTCCCGGTTCGCGTCGTGTCGGTGCCTTCGCTCGACCTCTTCCTGGCTCAGCCCGAGAAGGTCCGCCAGCAGATCATCGGCGATGCGCCGGTCAAGGTGGCCGTCGAGGCGGCCGTGCGGTTCGGCTGGGATTCGGTCATCGGCCCCGACGGTATTTTCGTGGGCATGCATGGGTTTGGGGCGAGCGCGCCCTACAAGGACCTTTACAAGCACTTCGGCATCACGGCCGAAGCCGTGGCTGAAAAGGTTCTTCGGACACACAATCTCTGAGGCACGAGAAACGTTTAAGCCTCGTTACACAAGGGAGCTAAGACTATGACGGTGAAGGTCGCGATCAACGGGTTCGGTCGCATCGGACGCAACATCCTCCGCGCCATCGTGGAGAGCGGCCGCAAGGACATCGAGGTGGTTGCCATCAACGATCTCGGCCCTGTCGAGACGAATGCCCACCTGCTCCGCTTCGATTCCGTCCATGGTCGCTTCCCGGCCGAGGTTGCGGTCGACGGCGAGTTCCTCGTCATCAACGGCAAGAAGATCCGCGTGACGGCGATCAAGGATCCGGCAGCCCTGCCGCACCGCGAACTCGGCGTCGACATCGCCATGGAATGCACCGGCATCTTCACCTCGAAGGAGAAGGCCTCGGCCCACCTCACCGCCGGCGCCAAGCGCGTCATTATCTCGGCTCCGGCCGAAGGCGCCGATCTCACGGTCGTCTACGGCGTCAACCACGACAAGCTGACGAAGGATCACGTCGTCATCTCGAACGCTTCCTGCACCACGAACTGCCTCGCTCCGGTGGCGAAGGTGCTTCATGACGCGGTCGGCATCGAGAAGGGCTTCATGACGACGATCCACTCGTACACGAACGACCAGCCGACGCTGGATCAGATGCACAAGGACCTCTACCGCGCCCGCGCGGCGGCCCTGAACATGATCCCGACCTCGACCGGCGCCGCCAAGGCAGTGGGCCTCGTCCTGCCCGACCTCAACGGCAAGCTCGACGGCTCGTCGATCCGCGTGCCGACCCCGAACGTCTCCGTGGTCGACTTCAAGTTCGTCGCCAAGAAGGCGACGACGAAGGAGGAGATCAACGCGGCGATCAAGCGCGCGGCCGAGCAGGAGCTGAAGGGCATCCTAGGCACCACGGACCAGCCGAACGTCTCCTCGGACTTCAACCACGATCCGCACTCCTCCGTGTTCCACCTGGATCAGACCAAGGTGATGGAAGGCAACTTCGTGCGCGTGCTGTCCTGGTACGACAACGAATGGGGCTTCTCGAACCGCATGGCGGACACCGCCGTCGCCATGGCGAAGCTCATCTAAGCTTCAATGTCGGACGAGCGCATCGCGAAACTCGAGAGCACCATGGAGGAGATCAAGACCTCCATGGCCTCGATCGAGATGCGCTTGGGACTGATCGAGGGATCGCTCGCCGAGACGAAAAGCCGTCTCTACCGGCTTCCAAGCGGCTGGCGGCTCCTCGGCGTTATCCTTGCTGCAACCCTCGTCACATGGGGCATCTGCACCATAATGGCCTTTGCTTTTGTGATCGCCGTCGAGGGGGATATGAGATGAGGTTTTTCAAAGCATGACCGCCTTCCGCACGCTCGACCAGGCAGAGGTCAAGGGAAAACGCGTTCTCGTCCGGGTGGACCTCAATGTCCCGATGGAGAATGGCCGGATCACGGACGCGACGCGCATCGAGCGCGTGCTTCCCACCATCCGGGAGATCGCGGACAAGGGCGGAAAGGTGATCCTTCTCGCCCATTTCGGGCGCCCGAAGGGACGCGACCCGAAGGAATCCCTGAAGCCCGTCGCGGAAGCGGTCTCGAAGCATCTCCACAAGCAAGTGGCCTTCGCCGATGACTGCATCGGCGAGGCCGCAACGAAGGCTGTCGGCTCTCTGAGGGAAGGCGAAGTCCTGCTCCTCGAGAACACCCGCTTCCATGCGGGCGAGGAGAAGAACGATCCGGCCTTCGTGCAGGATCTGGCGAAGCTCGGCGATCTTTATGTCAACGACGCGTTCTCGGCGGCGCATCGCGCTCATGCCTCGACAGAGGGTCTCGCCCGCGTGCTGCCCGCTTATGCCGGCCGCACCATGCAGGCGGAACTCGACGCCCTGACCAAGGGTCTCGAAGCGCCCAAGCGTCCGGTCGTCGCCATCGTCGGCGGCGCCAAGGTCTCGACCAAGATCGACCTGCTCGAAAACCTCGTCACCAAGGTCGATGCCCTCGTCATCGGCGGCGGCATGGCCAACACCTTCGTGCACGCGACGGGCCTCGGTATCGGCAAATCGCTGGCCGAGAAGGATCTGGCGGCGACCGCCATGCGCATCATCGACAAGGCACGCCAGTCGAACTGCGCCATCATCCTGCCCGTCGACGGCGTCTGCGCCTACGAGTTCAAGGCGGGCGCCCACAACCACACCTATGGTATCGATGCGATCCCCGAGGATCAGATGATCCTGGATGTTGGCTCGCAATCGGTCGAGCGTATCTCGTCTGCGATCAACGACGCCGCGACGCTCGTCTGGAACGGCCCGCTCGGCGCCTTCGAGATCGCGCCCTTCGACCAGGGCACGGTCGCGGCGGCCCGCCATGCGGCCCAGCGCACCAGGGAAGGCAAGCTCGTCTCCGTCGCCGGCGGCGGCGATACGGTCGCGGCCCTCAACCACGCTGGCGTTGCGGACGACTTTACCTATGTATCGACGGCAGGCGGCGCTTTCCTCGAATGGCTCGAAGGCAAGTCGCTGCCCGGCGTGGACGCGCTGAGGGCCTGAACGATCGCTCTCGGGCAAGGGAATTAACCCTCCCTCGCAAGAGTAACGCGGTTCGCGGCTCGCTTAAGCTCAGGTTCAGTTTCGGCGCGCTTAAAACAGCCGCCCAATAAGGAGGACGAAATGGCACGCATCACCATGAGGCAGCTTCTGGATCACGCAGCCGAGCAAGGCTATGGCGTGCCTGCCTTCAACATCAACAACATGGAGCAGGCGCTCGCGATCATGGCGGCGGCCAACGAGGTCGATGCGCCGGTGATCATCCAGGCGAGCCGCGGTGCGCGCTCCTACGCCAACGACGTCATGCTCAAGCACATGATGGATGCAGTGACCGAGATCTATCCGCATATCCCGGTCTGCGTGCATCTCGATCACGGCAACGAGCCCGCCACCTGCATGACCGCAATCCAGGCCGGCTTCACCTCGGTGATGATGGACGGCTCGCTCAAGGCCGACGGCAAGACCCCGGGTGACTGGGACTACAATGTCGGCGTGACCAAGAAGGTGGTCGAGATGGCCCATCTCGGCGGCATCTCGGTGGAAGGCGAGCTCGGCGTGCTCGGCTCGCTGGAGAGCGGCACGGGCGAGGCCGAGGACGGCCACGGCGCCGAGGGCCAGCTCTCGCACGACCAGCTGCTGACGAATCCCGACGAGGCGGTGAAGTTCGTGGCCGAGACCAAGGTCGACGCGCTCGCCATCGCCATGGGCACGTCGCACGGCGCCTACAAGTTCACCCGCAAGCCGGACGGCGCGATCCTCGCGATGAATGTGATCGAGGAGATTCACAAGAAGCTCCCGAACACCCACCTCGTGATGCACGGCTCCTCCTCGGTGCCGCAGGACCTGCAGGACATCATCAACCAGTATGGCGGCCAGATGAAGCCGACCTGGGGCGTGCCGGTGGAAGAGATCCAGCGCGGCATCAAGCACGGCGTGCGCAAGATCAACATCGACACCGACAACCGCATGGCGATGACCGGCCAGATCCGCAAGATTCTGACCGAGAACCCGGGCGAGTTCGATCCGCGCAAATATCTGAAGCCTGCCATGGAGGCGATGACGAAGCTCTGCAAGCAGCGCCTGCAGGAATTCAACACCGCCGGCCAGGCCTCGAAGATCAAGCGCGTCTTCACGCTGGCCGAGATGGCCAAGCGCTACGCCTCCGGCGAGCTCGACCCGACCATTGCTTCGAGCCGTCAGGCGGCGGAGTAATCGGCCGGGCTTTCGCCTTAATCATGATCGACAAGCGGGGCCTCGCAAGATGGCCCCGTTTTCGTTATGGGAACGCTGTCTGTCCTTTTTCGTGACCTTAAAGCCCCATGGCCGATACTGCTGCCCGCCTCTATCTCATCACTCCCGTCCTGGAGGATGCCTCCTTCGCGCCGCGTCTCGCGCAAGCCTGCGGGACAGGCACTGTTGCGGCCGTCCTGCTGCGACTGGCGCCTGCTGATGAGCGAAGTCTCATCAATCTGGTGAAGACCCTGGCCCCCGCCGCGCAGGAGCATGGGGCAGCCGTGATCGTTGCAGCCGAGGGCAAGGCTGATCTCGCAAACGTCGCTGCCCGGGGCGGCGCGGACGGCGTTCATATTCCGGCCGATCCGACCCGCGTGCGCGAGCTGCGCGATCGGCTGAAGTCAGAGCGCGCCATCGGCGTCGGCGCGATCCGCACCAAGGATGACGCCATGACCTTAGGGGAAGCCGGGGTCGATTATCTGCTCTTCGGCGAGCCGCGTCCCGACGGTTCCCTCCCCCCCCTGGAGAGCGTGGTGGAGCGGGCCTCCTGGTGGGCCGAGATCTTCGAGACGCCCTGCGTCGCCTATGCCCCGAGCCTCGATGCGGTCGAGACCCTGGCCGCCACGAATGCGGAATTCGTCGCGCTTGGCGATGCAGTCTGGAATCATGCGGACGGCCCCACCGCCGCCGTGAAGGCCGCAGCGGAGATCCTGGAGCGGCAGGAGGCATCGCGCTGATGCGGCTCCCCTGGATCATCGGCGGCGCTCTTCTCGTGGCAGCCGCGACGTCAAGTCATGCGGCGGAACCCGATCTCGCCTATGGCGCCTATCAGCGCGGCCTCTACCAGACGGCCTTCCGCGAGGCGAACCTGCGGCTGGAAAAGAACAGCAACGATGCCGCCGCCATGACCCTCTTAGGGGAGCTCTACAATCAGGGCCTCGGCATCACGATGGACCCGAAGAAGGCGTCCGAGTGGTATCGTCTCGCGGCGCAGCGCGGCGACGCCAATGCATTGGCCTCGCTCGGTCTCATGGCTCTCGACGGACGCGGCATGGCCAAGAACCCGGCGCAGGGCCGGGCCTGGCTCGAACAGGCCGCCGCGAAGGGCAGCCCCCTGGCCTCCCACAACCTCGCCCTGCTGCTGCTGACCAGCGGCAACGATGCGGATCTGCAGAAGGCCGTCGAGCTGTTGAAGAAGGCCGCGGCAGCGGAAATCCCGGACGCGCAGCATGCGCTCGGCGTGCTCTATCTCAAGGGCCGGGGCGTCACCCAGAATGCGCAGGAGGCCGCCCGCCTGTTCGAGCGCGCGGCCCGCAACGGCAGCTCGATCGGCGAGGTGGAATACGCGATCCTGCTCTTCAACGGGGACGGGGTACCGGCCAGTGAGTCCCAGGCGGCGCGCTATTTCCGCCGCGCCGCCGCCAAGGGCAACGCCATCGCCCAGAACCGCCTCGCCCGCCTCCTGGTCGCCGGCCGCGGCGTGCCTGCCAACAAGATCGATGCGGCCGCCTGGCATATCCTGGCGGCGGCACAGGGTCTGGCCGATCCCTGGCTCGACGACGCGCTCAAAGACCTGAGCGCCGAGGACCGCAAGCGCGTCGAAAAGCTGGCGGCGGAACGCTTGGGGATGCGCTGAGCGCGCTAAATACTGCAAACATAGGATCATTCGCACGGTTGCTCGGTTGATCCACCGCTTGACGCCAACCTTCGCGTGGTCCATCGACCACACGTCTCTTTGAAAACCGCTCTTTGCCAGGACCTGCCCGATGATCCGTTCGCCCCTCATGACCGTCATGACCGATGCCGTGATGAAGGCCTCGCGCTCGCTGAAGCGCGATTTCGGTGAGGTCGAGAACCTGCAGGTCTCCCGCAAGGGCCCGGGCGATTTCGTGTCCGCCGCCGACCGCAAGGCGGAGAAGATCCTGCGCGAGGCGCTCGAAAAGGCCCGTCCCGGCTATGGCTTCGTCATGGAAGAGCAAGGCGTCGTCGAGGGCACCGATCCAAGCCATCGCTGGCATATCGACCCGCTCGACGGCACCACCAACTTCCTGCATGGCCTGCCGCAATTCGCGATTTCCGTCGGCCTGGAGCGCGACGGCCAGATCGTCGCCGGCGTGATCTACGATCCGGCCAAGGACGAACTCTTCATCGCCGAGCGCGGCAAAGGCGCCTATCTCAACAATCGCCGCATCCGCGTGGCCGCCCGCAGCGATCTCGCCGACGCGGTGGTGGCCAACGGCCTGCCCCATATCGGCAAGGGCGATCACGGTCTGTACCTGCGCGAGGCAGCCGCCGTCATGGCCTATGTGGGCGGCATGCGCCGCTGGGGCGCGGCCTCCCTCGATCTCGCCTATGTGGCCTGCGGACGCTTCGACGCCTATTGGGAGCGGGGCCTCAATTCCTGGGATATCGCCGCCGGCATCCTGATGATCCGCGAAGCGGGCGGCTTCGTCTCGGATGCCGACGGCGGCAGTGACCCGCTCGCCAAGGGGACGATCGCCTGCGGCAACGAGATCATGCACCGCGAGCTGCTCAAGCTCCTGAAGAAAGCCAAGGCCTGATATTTCTGTTCGTGCCCGTCGAAGGGGACCATGGTCGCGCTTGATCCTTCGGACGGGCGCGGTCACATTGGTGCAGCCCCGAAGCACGAATGCACAGGATAACGATGGCGGACCAACCCCTTACCCCACCGCGGATATATCTGATCCGCATGGCGGTCTTCCTGGTTCTGGCGGGGTTTGTCGCCTTCATCCTCTACCGGCAGATCTGGGAAGCCTTCCAGGCCAATCCCGGCCTCAACGCCCTGATTCTGGGCGTGATGTTCATCGGCATCGTGCTCGCGATTCGGCAGGTCTGGCGCCTGTTTCCAGAGGTGCGATGGGTCAACACCCTCCGGCAGACCGAAGAAGGGCTGGTCGCCCCCTCCCCGCCGGTCCTGCTGGCGCCATTGGCCGCTCTTCTCGGCAACCGCCCCGGCCAATCCGGATTTTCCGTCGCGGCAACCCGCTCGGTCCTCGACTCCATCGGCGCGCGCCTCGATGAGAGCCGGGAGATCGTGCGCTATCTCGCCGGCCTCCTGGTTTTCTTAGGCCTTCTCGGCACCTTCTGGGGCCTGATTGACACGGTGGGCTCGGTCGGGCGCATCATCGCCTCGCTCCGCACCGGCCAGGATACCGCCGTTCTCTTCGACGAGCTGAAGAACTCGCTCGCCGGCCCTCTGCAGGGCATGGGCCTGTCCTTCTCGGCCTCGCTCTTCGGCTTGGCGGGCTCCCTCGTCCTCGGCTTCCTCGACCTTCAGGCCGGCCAGGCCCAGAGCCGCTTCTATACGGAGCTGGAGGACTGGCTCGCCACCTCGACCATGGATACGCCTACCGATGCTGCCCTGCGCCCTGGAGCCACCTCGCACGATCTGACGGTGGCCCTGAACCGGCTCACTGCCGCCGTCAATGATGGCGCGGGCGGGCGGGCGGCGACCCAGGCCATGGCGAACCTTGCCGAGGGCGTCCAGGGCCTTGTGCAGCACATGCGGGCGGAGCAGCAGATGATCCGCGACTGGGTCGAGGCCCAGGCCGCCCGTGAGAAGGAGTTGAAGCAGGTCCTCGACCGCCTCTCCCGTGAAAGGCTGCCCTGATGCCGGTCTCGAGCGCGGGAGGACGTCGGCGCGGACGCGGGGGGCAGATCAATTACTGGCCCGGCTTCGTGGACGCCCTGTCGACGCTGCTGCTCGCCATCATCTTCCTGATTTCGGTCTTCACGGTCGGGCAGTTCTTCCTGTCCCGCGAATTGTCGGGCCGCGACACGGTGCTCGACCGGCTGAACCGCCAGATCTCCGAACTCACCGATCTCCTCTCCCTGGAGCGCTCGAACCGGCGCAGTGTCGAAGATACGATTGCTTCTCTCCAGACGACGCTGCGCGCCAACGAGGCCGAGCGGGCGCGCCTGCAGAGCCTTCTCGACAGCGGCGGCGCGGCGCAGGTCCAGGCGCAGGAGCTGGGCACGCAGCTCGAAACCGAGCGCCAGGCCACTGGCCGGGCTCTGAGCCAGGTCGAGATCCTCAACCAGCAGATCGCCGCCATGCGCCGCCAGCTCGCGGCGTTGGAGGAGGCGCTCTCGGCGTCAGAGAACCGGGACAAGGAGAGCCAGGCCCGCATCGCCGATCTCGGCAGCCGCCTCAACGTGGCCTTGGCCCAGCGCGTGCAGGAACTCGCCCGCTACCGGTCGGACTTTTTCGGGCGCCTCAGGCAGATCCTCGGTAATCGCCCCGATGTGCGCATCGTCGGTGACCGCTTCGTGTTCCAGTCCGAGGTGCTCTTCCCGGCAGGCCAGGCGACTCTGCGCCCGGAGGCTTCTGGTGAGATCGACCGCATCGCCTCGGCCCTGGTCGAGCTGGAGCGCCAGGTTCCGCCGGATATCCCCTGGGTGATTCGCGTCGATGGCCACACCGATCAGCGCCCCATCAACACGGCGCAATTTCCGTCAAACTGGGCCCTGTCCTCTGCCCGCGCCATCGCCGTGGTGCAGGCGCTGATCGCCCGTGGCGTCCAGCCCCAACACCTCGTCGCCGCCGGCTTCGGCGAGTTCCAGCCCCTCGACAACGGCACCACGGAAGAAGCCTTTGGCCGCAACCGGCGCATCGAGCTGAAACTCACGGAACGGTGAGGCGCGCGAAACGATCGGTTGCTGCGACGATGCTCTCCGTCATGCCGGGATCGCGCGCATCGTGCCCGGCCGCGCCGACGACGATCAGCTCGCTGCCCGGCCAATTCTGCTGAAGCGTCCAGGGCGTGACGAGCGGGCCGCCGATATCGAGGCGGCCGTGGATCAGGATACCGGGAATGCCGGCAAGACGGCTCGCATTCCGAACCAGGGCGTCGTCTTCGAGCCAAGCCCTGTGCCGCCAGTAATGGGTGACGAGCCGCGCGAAGCCCAGCCGGAAGGCAGGATCGTCATATCGGGGATGGGGCTTGTGGTCGGGATGCACCGCGACGATGGCCATTTCCCAGTCGCACCAGTCCCGCGCGGCCTTCTCGTGGATGGCGGGATCCGGGTCCATGAGGAGACGGTGATAGGCCTCGACGAGGCTCCCCTCCCGATCCGCCTCCGGGACGCCTGCCCGAAAAAGCTGCCATGCCTCGGGAAAGAAGGCGCCGACGCCGCGGGTGATCCACTCGATTTCCGATGCCGTGGTGGTGGCGATGCTGAACAGCACCATTTCAATCACGCGCGCGGGATGCCGCTCGGCGTAAGCGAGCGCCAGGGTCGAGCCCCAGGATCCGCCGAGCACCAGCCATCGTTCGATTCCGAGATGCCGCCGCAGGCGCTCGATATCGGCCAGCAGATGCACCGTCGTGTTCGTGGAGAGATCGATGTCCGGAGCGCTGGCGTGCGGCGTGCTCCGCCCGCTCCCGCGCTGATCGAACAGCACGATGCGATAGGCGCTCGGACCAAAATAACGCCGCGCATTCACGGTGCAGCCGGAACCGGGACCGCCATGGAGAACGAGGGCGGGCTTTCCGGCAGGATTGCCGCAGGTCTCCCAATAGACGCGATGCCCGTCGCCCACGTCGAGCATGCCGGAATCGTAGGGCTCAAGGGGTGGGTAAAGGTCGGGCATGAGCCTGTTTATCATGCCCGGATTGCCACGCTAGGTCCGGCTGAAAGCGAGGCGGCAGGTCTCCGCCTACCTCTTGCCCAAAGCCTGCGCGACGTCGTGGACTTGGTCGCCGACGCGGCGGATGGTTTCGACCACCTGCCGGCGCGGGACGTTCCAGCGGTCCGACCAGTACTGGAGATCCCACGGCTCAAGGATGTTGATGCGGGGCGAGTCCTGGGGATGTCTCCTGCTGACCACCATGCGCCTCCTCCCAGCCGGACGAATCGCTCATGCCGGTCCTGTCTCTCACGAAAGCATGGCAAACATGGGTCCTCTGGGCGCGCTACTCCGCCGCCTCGATATGGCCCGTCGCGCTCGTGAACTGGAGCCGGGCCAGGCGGGCATAGAGGCCGCCCGCGGCAAGGAGCGACTCGTGCGTGCCCTCCTCAACGATCACACCCTTGTCCATGACCAGGATGCGGTCGGCGGAGCGCACGGTGGCGAGGCGGTGGGCGATGACCAGGGTGGTGCGCCCCTCCATCAGCCGGTCGAGGGCGGTCTGGACTTTGCGCTCGCTCTCAGCGTCCAGCGCTGAGGTCGCCTCGTCGAGCAGCAGGATCGGGGCGTCCTTCAGGATGGCGCGGGCAATGGCCAAGCGCTGCCGTTGGCCGCCGGACAGGGTCACGCCACGCTCTCCTATCATGGTCCAATAGCCCTCCGGCAGGGCCTGAATGAAGCCGTCGGCGGAGGCGAGCTCGGCGGCGCGCCGGACATCCTCTTCGCTGGCCTCCGGGCGGCCGTAGCGGATGTTGTCGAGCACGGATGCTGCAAAGATAGTCGGCTCCTGCGGCACCAGGGCCATGCGGGCGCGCAAGGTGAAGGGATCGGCCTCGGTGACCGGCACGCCATCGACCCAGATGGTGCCGCCCTGCGGATCGTAGAAGCGCAGGAGCAGCTGCAGGATCGTGCTCTTGCCGGCGCCGGAAGGGCCGACGATAGCGACCCGTTCGCCGGAGGAAACGGTCAGGCTCAGGCCGTGCAGGGCTCTCTGTTCGGAGCGGGTCGGATAGGCAAAATGCACATCCTGGAAGGCTACGGTGCCAAGCGGCGGATTGGGCAGCGGCTTGGGGTTGCGGGGCCGCTCGATAGCGGGCTTCGCCGCCAGGATCTCGCCGAGGCGCTCGGCCGCACCCGCCGCCTGGGCCAGTTCGCCATAGACTTCGGAGAGCTGGCCGAGCGAGCTTGCGGCAAAGACCGCATAGAGCACGAACTGTGACAGGCGCCCGCCCGTCATCTCTCCCGCGAGCACGTCCTGCGCGCCGTACCAGAGCACGCCGACCACGCTGGCCGAGACCAGGAAGATGCCCGCGCCTGTCAGGAAGGCTCGCATGGTGGTGGAGAGCCTGGCTGCGCCGAAAGCTTCCTCGGCTGCAGCGGTGAAGCGGGAGGCGGTGAAGCTTTCCATGCCGAAGGCCTGCATGGTCCGCACCGCGCCGATGGCCTCCGCCGCATAGGCCGAGGCATCGGCGAGGCGATCCTGCGCTGCCCGCGAACGCCGCCGCACGGCCCGGCCGGAAAACACCAGGGGCAGGACAATGACTGGAATGGCGAGGAGTACGAGCGCCGAGAGCTTCGGGCTCGTAATGATCATGAGCACCGTCGCGCCAAGAAAAAGAAAGAGATTCCGCAGCGCGATCGAGATGCTGACCCCGAAGGCCGACTTGACCTGCGTGGTGTCGGCCGTGAGCCGCGAGACGATTTCGCCGCTCTTGGTCTGATCGAAAAAGGCCGGGTCGAGGGAGGTCAGGTGCCGGAACACGGCGGAGCGTAAGTCCGCCACCACCCGCTCGCCGAGCGTGATAACGCAATAGTAACGAAGGGCACTGGCCAGGGCGAGGACACCCACCACCACGATCAGGAGGACGAAATAGGCGTTGATGTAGGCCCGTCCCTGCTCCGAGAAGCCGAAATCGATGACCCGGCGCACGGCGACGGGCACGACGAGCGTGGCCGCGGACGCCATCGCCAGGGCCACCAGCGCCGCCGCGATCCGTCCCTTGTAAGCCAGGCCGTAGGGAATGAGCGGCTTTAAGGCGCTGAGCGCAGCCTTGGGGCGGTTCTGCCCCTGGGAATGATCGGCCATGACACCTTCGTTTTCCGGAATCGGGATACCGGGCGGTTTAGCACCTTTGCCCCGGCTTGTTTCAAGGTCTTAAGTGAGGTATAGGCGCGCATTCATCAATTCAGGCTCGATCTCAACATTGCGGGCTGACCAGATCCGGCTGGCCGCAAGAAGGACTATGGCAATGGCGCGCAAAGAAACCGAACATCCCGATTACCACTTCATCAAAGTGGTCATGACCAACGGCACCGAGTACACCACCCGCTCGACCTACGGCAAAGAGGGCGACACCCTCAACCTCGACATCGACCCGAACACCCACCCGGCCTGGACCGGCGGTACGCAGCAGCTGCTCGACCGCGGCGGCCGTCTGTCGCGCTTCAACTCGAAGTTCGGCAACCTGGGCCTCGGCGGCAAGAAGTAAACCGGCGTCTCGCGCTGGATACTTTGAACCAGAATACAAAAAGCCCCGCTTCGGCGGGGCTTTTTCTTTGGCGGTGGGATTTTCACAGCCCTCATGAAGCGCCAGGAACCCTCCTCCCCCTTGTGGGGAGGAGTTGGAGGTGGGGGTATGAGCGCCACGCTGGTCCAGTTCAGCGCCGGCCCCCTTGGTCCCTCCCACAAGGGGGAGGGAAATAGCGCCTGCACCTCAGTAATGATGTGTCATACCAAGTCTCCGAAGGGTTGACTCTTTTGAGTGTGGCGCAGACTTGGCGGGTCCCTGTCCTTACTTGTCCCGCCGTCCCCAGGTGCTCACGACATCGCCCCGCAAGCTCCTGCGCGAGCTTGTTCGCGATCTCTGCGGGTGCCTACAAGGCATGCGGCGGCAAAATCGCGCAACGGGTCATCGTGTTCACGCCATTAGTTGGCACGAGGTGAAGCGCGCCGCACCAGTGACTTCTGTGAGGCGTCGTGTCCCCCGGCAGGGCACGGTACTGAATGTACCAGCGCGGAACACTGATCCAGACACCCCGCACGAGCATCTCGACACCGTCCGGTGTGACCCGGAATGGGGCGGCTACGCAATCGCTTTCGTCGCAGCACGGCACCCCCTGCCTGGTATAGACGCCGACGTAAATATCGTGGCTCTCGACGGGGCTCGGGGCAATGAGTACCGCGCTGGCGAGAACGGCGGCGAGGGTAATGTCGGGTAACCGTAATCCTGCGCCTACCGGTGCATGGCATCCAGCCCCAGCGTACGACGCGTGCCTGTTGGCTGCCATTTAATCCTCCCACGCTAATGGGGCTGGAGCACTATAGCATGGCCGCATCCGCAGGCATTAGGTTTCGCCCTCCGCGACTAGGCACATGAGTTTCGATCAACGAGACACGGTATCAGACGTACAGACCTGGAGACAGTCCGAACGAGAATCCTTACTCCGCCACTCCAAAAGCCCGTTGCAGCATGCCGAGCTGGGTCGCAACCGGGTTGGGAGCGGAGGGCCGAGGGGCCTCACCCGCCTCGGCGATAAGGCGTTCGAGATGGAGGATCCGGGCGTGGAGCCGGGTCGCGAGGCCCATTAACTCCCGCAGGCGGGCGGGAAGTGCCTCGTATTCGGTGATGGTCGTCGCGGTGTCGTGCGAGTTCAGGCGGACGCGGTTCTTCTCCAACTGGGCCTGATCGGAGGAGATTTCCCCTTCCGCCACGGCGCGCTGCAGCAGGAGCCAGGAGGCGACCTGCATCAGGCGGGTGGTGAGCCGCATGCTCTCGCTGGCATAGACGAGGCTTTCCTGGCGCGGCAGGTTGCGGGATTCCTCGCGGCCCGGACCATCGAGATAGGCGGCGGTTTCCTCGATGAGCTCCATGCCCTCCTGGAAGAGGGCTCTGAAGGCCTCGGAACCCACGAAGCTCTGCCCGAACCGGACAGGATCGACGTCGAGCTGGATCACGTCGGATTCGTTCACGCACATCTCCCAAAACCTGTCCTCCGCCTGAAATTGTCGGAGGTTTTGAACTGTTGGGATGATTATAGGACGGTCCGATCGGACTTGCCTCGGTAACCTCTTCTTAAGGTTAAACGCGAGATCGCATAAAAATCGAGCCGCTCGGAGCGGCTCTTCAAGTCTAACAGGGAAGCGTCGAACAGAGTGGGCTTCAGAGCCACTCGGCATCCAGGGAGAGACCTGGATGCCCGATTCCTATCCGAGAATGGTTAACGCGCCGTTAAGGACGTTTCCTCGTTACAATAACCTCAACCCTGGCTGAGCTTGAAGAAAGCGCTCGCGGCAGCGCGGGAGTTTTCCTTTCTGGCCCTCGCCTCCTTGAGGCGGGCGATCTCCTGCTCCAGCATTTCGACGCGCTCGTCGAGCTCGTCGATGGAGAGCATCGAGAGATCCTGGCCGATCTCGTGCCCGCTCATGATCTGGCGCGGTTCATCGGCGAAGGGATCGAGGGCCATGGCATTCTCCTCTTCAACTGTTGATCGTGAATTTAATCCGGCATGTATTCCTTGCCAACGGGGCCTATATCTCGGGAGCTTGTTGACCAAAGGAGGGAAAAATGGGGCAAACTCCGGACATGATGCGCGCCGTGGTCGCCGAGGGGAGCGGCGGGCCTGAGGTTCTCAAGGTCGTCCAGCGTCCGGTTCCCAAGCCCAAAGAGGGCGAGATCCTGGTGCGTGTGAAGGTGGCGGGTGTGAACCGCCCCGACGTGATCCAGCGGCAGGGTGGCTATCCCCCTCCTCCCGGGGCCCCGGATATTCTCGGGCTCGAGATCGCCGGCGAGGTGGTGGCCACGGGCCACAACGCCGCGCGGTTTGCCATTGGCGACCCGGTCATGGCTTTGGTGCCCGGCGGGGGCTATGCCGATTACGCCGTCGTCCACGAGAGCAACGTCCTTCCGATTCCCGCCGGCCTGTCTTTCGAGGAAGCCGGCGCCATCCCGGAAACCTATTTCACTGTCTGGACCAACGTGTTCGACCGGGGTCGCCTGCAACCGGGCGAAACGCTGCTGATCCATGGCGGGACCTCCGGCATCGGCACCACGGCGATCCAGCTCGCCAAGGCCTTCGGCGCTACGGTCATCGCCACGGCCGGCAGCCGAGAAAAATGCGAGGCCTGCCTGAAGCTCGGCGCGGATGTGGCGATCAACTACCGGAGCCAGGATTTCGTCGCAGTCGTGAAGGAAACGACCGGAGGCCGCGGCGCGGACGTGATCCTCGACATGGTCGGCGGCGACTACATTCCACGGAACTACGAAGCAGCGGCGCAGGATGGCCGGATCGTGCAGATCGCCTTCCTTCAGAGCCCGAAAGCCGAGGTCGATTTCCGCCGTCTGATGGTCAAGCGGCTCACCCACACGGGTTCGACCCTGCGCCCCCGCTCGCCGGCGGAAAAGGCCGAGATTGCCGAAGCGCTCGAAGACAAGGTCTGGCCGCTCCTGATGCAGGGCCGGTGCCGGCCGGTGATGGATTCGAGCTTTGCCTTCGAGGATGTGGGCAAGGCCCATGCCCGCATGGACGGCGGCGAGCATATCGGCAAGATCGTTCTCATCCTCTAGCGCTTCGGATCGATCGCGAAGTGGTGTCCACTTTTGGGACTCATGCTCTAAAATTTGCAACATCTCGGCACGATCCCTATAATCATCTCGTTTCCCTCACATCGTGAGACGAGATGCTCCGGTCCGGGCCGGTTCGGAGCGCGAGAGAGTTTTGCCGTGCGGCGCCGAAATGTCCGGCGCCCGGCCTGAAGGAGGTTCACTTAATGTCCCAGGGACCGTTGATGCCGAAGGCGACAGCCGTTTGGCTCGTCGAAAATACATCTTTGTCGTTCGATCAGATCGCCGATTTCTGCAAGCTCCACCCGCTCGAGGTGAAGGGCATTGCCGACGGCGAAGTCGCGGCCGGCATCAAGGGCCTCGACCCGGTGACCACGGGCCAGCTGACCCGTGAAGAAATTGAGAAGGCCCAGAAGGACCCGAACCACCACCTCCGGCTCGCCGAGTCGCGGGTGAAGCTGCCCGAGCAGAAGCGGGTCAAGAAGGGACCGCGCTACACCCCCGTGTCCCGCCGCCACGACCGCCCGAACGCGATCCTCTGGCTCGTGCGCAACCATCCTGAGCTGAAGGACGCGCAGATCATGCGTCTGGTGGGCACCACCAAGACCACGATCCAGCAGGTCCGCGACCGCACCCACTGGAACTCGGCCAGCCTCTCGCCGATGGACCCGGTAACGCTCGGCCTGTGCTCGCAGATCGATCTCGATTTCGAGGTGCAGCGCGCCGCCAAGGACCGTCCGCACGTGGAGCCCCAGGAGCATGGCGGCACCCTCATGCCGGCGGAGATCTCCACGGCTCCCGAGCGCGTTGACCCCTTCGCCGACATGAGCCGTCCGAAGCCGGCCGAAGAAGAGACCATCGACGTCAACTCGGTCTTCGCCAAGCTCAAGCAGCTCAAGCGCGACGACGAGGACGAGGAATAAGATTTTTCACGAAAAAGGCCCGGAGCGCTCCGGGCCTTTTTTGTTTTCATGGAATGTCATCCCGGGCGGCAAAGCCGATCCGGGATCGCGAGACGAGTAAAGCGCTGGAACCCTCTCCCCCACAGGGAGGGGACCTGCACCACGCTTCGAAATGGTGGCGCACTTAACCCGGCCGTTTCGGCTGCCGCCGGCGCGGCTTCGCCGGCCTGTCGCGGTTACGCTCGAAGCTTGCCTTGGCTCCGACGGCATCAGATCGAGCCGCGCTGCGCTGATCCTTGGCGGCCCGATGCGCCAGCGCCTTCTCATCGTCTCCGAGGGCCTGTGCCAGCAGAGCTTCGAAACGGGCCTGTTCGTCCTCTTCCGGCTTCGTCATTCGTAAGCCCTTTTACCCTACAAGTCCCCTCGCCCGCAGCACGTCCCCGATCTCGGTCAGGATCATGGGATCGTCGATGGTCGCGGGCGTCGACCAGGCGTCGCCATCGGCAATCTTCTTCATGGTGCCGCGCAGAATCTTGCCCGAGCGGGTCTTGGGCAGGCGGGCGACGGTGATCGCGAGCTTGAAGGCGGCCACGGGGCCGATCTTCTCGCGCACCAGGGCCACGAGCTCCGCCTCGATCTCCTCGGGCAGCCGGTCGATGCCGGATTTGAGCACCACGAAGCCGCAGGGCACCTCACCTTTGAGCGGGTCCTTCATGCCGATGACGGCGCATTCCGCCACAGCCGGATGGGAGGCCAGCACCTCCTCCATGCCGCCGGTCGAGAGGCGATGCCCGGCGACGTTGATGATGTCGTCGGTGCGGCCCATGACCCAGATATAACCGTCCTCGTCGAGATAGCCCGCGTCCGAGGTGTTGTAGTAGCCGGGATAGACTGAAAGATAGGATTCCCGGAACCGCTGATCCGCATGCCAGAGGGTCGGCAGGGCACCGGGCGGCAGCGGCAGCTTGATGACGATGGCGCCCATGGTGTTGGGAGCGACGGGTTTGCCGCCCTCGTCCAGCACGTCGAGGGTATAGCCCGGCATCGGCACCGTGGGAGAGCCGTGCTTCACGGGAAGCGCACCGAGTCCCAGCGGGTTGCCGGCCACGGGCCAGCCGGTCTCCGTCTGCCACCAATGGTCGATGACGGGTACGCCCAGGATATCCTCGGCCCATTTGACCGTGTCGGGATCGGCCCGCTCGCCGGCCAGGAACAGGGCGCGAAACGCGGAGAGATCATATTTTTCCAGGAGTTCCGCCTTCGGGTCCTCCTTCTTGATGGCGCGAAAGGCCGTAGGCGCCGTGAAGAGGGTCACGACCCCATGATCCGAGATCACACGCCAATAGGCGCCCGCATCCGGCGTGCCCACCGGCTTGCCCTCGTAGAGGATGGCGGTACAGCCATGGAGAAGCGGCCCGTAGACGATGTAGGAATGGCCGACGACCCAGCCCACATCGGACGCGGCCCAGAACACCTCGCCCGGCTTCACGCCGAAGAAGTGGCCCATCGACCATTTGAGCGCGACCATGTAGCCGCCGTTGTCGCGCACCACGCCCTTCGGGACGCCGGTGGTGCCCGAGGTGTAGAGCACGTAGAGCGGATCGGTCGCCGCCACCGGCACGCATTCGGCCTTGCGGCCCTCGGCTCTCGCCGCATCGACCGCGTTCGCCCAATCCCGGTCGCGGCCTTCATTGAGATCGCAGGCGAGCTGCGGACGCTGGAAGACGAGGCAGGCTTCCGGCTTCGACACGGAGAGCGCGATCGCCTCGTCGAGCAGCGGCTTGTAGGGAATGACGCGGGCGCCCTCAATGCCGCAGGAAGCGGAGAGGACGATCTTTGGCTTGGCGTCGTCGATGCGCGTCGCCAACTCCTTCGCGGCGAATCCGCCGAAGACCACCGAATGGATCGCGCCGATGCGGGCGCAGGCCAGCATCGCGAAACTCGTCTCTGGGATCATCGGCATGTAGATGACGACGCGGTCGCCCTTCGTGACGCCCATCTCCTGCAGCACGGCCGCGAGCGTCGCCACCTCGTCCTGCAGTTCGGCATAGGTGATGCTGCGCTTCGTGTTGGTGACCGGGCTGTCGTAGATGATCGCGGCCTGATCGCCGCGCATCGCCACATGCCGGTCGACGGCGTTGTAGCAGGTGTTGCATTCCGCGCCGACGAACCAGTGGCCGTAGATGCCGGCCTGCGGGTCGAACACCTTGCCGGCCGGCTTGATCCAGTCGATCTCCCGCGCGGCCTCCTCCCAGAAGCCCACCGGATCGGATTGCCATCCGGCATAAACCTCGTGATAGCGACTTTGGGTTGATGACATGGCGTTCCCCGTTGCGTTCACGGCATGAGACTTCAAGCGCCTGCTGTGGTAGCAGGCCACCAAGCCGTGGTCAGGGGCGACTTTCGGTGAGTCGACTTTCGGCGAGTGCCTTCGTGATTACCGATCCTCTCTTCTATGCCGCCGCCATTCCCGCGGTGATCCTGCTCGGGCTCGCCAAGGGCGGCTTCTCGGGTCTCGGCGCGCTCTCGCTGCCGCTGATGGCGCTGGTGGTCTCGCCCGTGCAGGCCGCCGCCATTACGCTGCCGATCCTGATCGTCCAGGACGTGGTATCCGTCTGGGCCTACCGACACACCTGGGATCGCCGCAACGTCGTGATCATGGTCCTGGGCGCGACATCGGGCATTCTCACGGGCTATCTCCTGGCCGCCCAAGTATCCGATGCCGCGGTCAAGCTGGTGGTCGGAGTCATTTCGGTGGCGTTTGCCGTTCGCCGCATCGTCGTGGAGCGCAGAGCGACCCCGCCGAAGCCTGCGCCGGCCGATGTGCCGCGCGGGATCTTCTGGGGCTGGGTGACGGGGTTTACCAGCATGATTGCCCATGCGGGCGGGCCGCCCTTCCAGATCTATGTGATGCCCCAGCGGCTGCCGCGCGACGTCTTCGTCGGCACGGGCGCCATCGTCTTCGCGCTCGTCAACTGGATTAAGGTGCCGCCCTATCTGGCGCTCGGGCAGTTCACGATGGAGAACATGGCCACCGCCGGAGCCCTGTTTCCGCTGGCCATCGCCTCGACCTGGGCCGGTGTCTTGCTCGTGCGGCGCGTTTCCGGGCAGTCGTTCTACACCGCCGTTTATGTCCTGCTGGTCTTCGTGGGCGCCAAGCTGATCTACGACGGCGCGGGTGCGATTCTTTGAGATATCTCAATGAAAAGCCGCCGCTCCTTCAGTGAAGCGACGGCTTCTTCGGGTGGGAAAATTTAAGGAATCGTTCGGCTAATGCAACGCCGTTTCAGAGCTTCTCAGCCGTGTGATCTCGTCCTTGAGTTGAAGCTTCTTTCGCTTGAGTTCTGCCAGCCTCATGTCATCTGCCGACGGTCTGTTGAGCGTATCCTGGATTTCGCGCTCGAGAGCCCGATGCTTCCGTTCCAGTTCCGTCAGGTGATTCTGCAGCGGCATGTCAGTTCCTCCTATTCGATCTACTGACGGGGAACATTGTGGCAGACAGAGTGTGGCGAGTCGAAGGCGAAATTCAAAGAATCGCGAGGTGAAGATGCGTGAGCGATCTTGCTCTCCACAGGGCCCAAGAGCATACTTCCGCCCCTCTTGGCCCGGCCGCAGGGCAGCCGGGTATCTAGCGCATCGTGCGGAAAAGTGGACCCGGTTTTCCGCGCCCGACGATGCGCCACTTAAGGGATTGAGCATCGGATCAATCCCAAAAGTGGAGTCCACTTTTGGGTCCGATGCTCTGGGTAATTTTTATGACCGAATTGGCTGAACTGGAAACGGAACTGGCCCGTCTCAAGCAGGAACACCGCGATCTCGACATGGCCATCGACGCTCTGGAGAGCATGGTTGCCGGAGACCAGCTACAGGTCCAGCGCCTGAAGAAGCGCAAGCTTGCCCTCAAGGACCAGATCATCCGGCTCGAAGATCAGCTCACCCCCGACATCATCGCCTGAGAAAGCCTTGCCTGGCTGGAGCGGCTTCGCTATTCCGGCTGGACAGTTAAGGCCCTTAAAGCCGGAGCCACGCCATGGCGCGTCCCCCCATTGCCATCATCATGGGCAGCCAGTCCGACTGGGCCACCATGCGCCATGCCGCCGAGACGCTCGATGCGCTCGGCGTTTCTTACGACACCCGTATCGTTTCCGCTCACCGCACCCCGGACCGGCTGGTGGCCTTCGCCAAGGGCGCCAAGGCGGAAGGCTTCCAGGTCATCATCGCCGGCGCCGGCGGAGCTGCCCACCTGCCCGGGATGACCGCCGCCATGACCCCCCTGCCCGTCTTCGGCGTGCCGGTGGAATCCAAGGCGCTCTCGGGCCAGGACAGCCTGCTCTCCATCGTGCAGATGCCCGCCGGCATCCCGGTGGGAACGCTCGCCATCGGCCGCGCAGGCGCCGTGAACGCGGCCCTGCTGGCCGCTGCCGTGCTGGCCCTGCACGATCCTGCCCTCGCTGAGCGCCTCAACGAATGGCGGAAGCGTCAGAGCGACAGCGTGGCCGAGCGCCCCTCCAACGAAGGCTAGAGTATGATCCGTCCCGGCTGCACCCTCGGCATTCTCGGCGGCGGCCAGCTCGGCCGCATGATCGCCATGGCGGCGGCGCAGCTGGGCCTGAAGACGCATATCTATGCGCCGGAGGAAAACAGCCCGGCTTTCGAGGTGGCGACCGAATACACCATCGCGGCCTATGAGGACGAAGCGAACCTGGTGCGCTTCGCCAAGGCCGTGGACGTGGTCACATACGAATTCGAGAACGTGCCGAGCGAAACGGCCGCGATCCTGAGCGCCCATGCTCTGCTTGCCCCCAATGCGCAGGCGCTGGCCGTGTCGCAGGACCGCTTTCTCGAAAAGAGCTTTATCGCCGGTCTCGGCATCGCGGTGGCGCCCTTCGCGCCCGTCTCCAGCGAGGCCGAGCTGGCCGAAGCCGTCGAGCGCATCGGTCGACCCGCTGTGCTCAAGACCCGCCGCTTCGGCTATGACGGCAAGGGGCAGGTGAAGATAACACCCGAGGCCGACCCCGTCGCGGCCTGGGAGGAGATCGGTTGCGCCGCCTCCATCCTGGAGGGCTTCGTGCCCTTCGAGCGGGAAGTGTCAGTCGTCGCCGCCCGCACCGCCTCTGGTGCCTTTGCGGCCTACGATCTGTGCGCCAACGAGCACCGCAACCATATCCTCGACACCACCCAGGTTCCGGCCGGC
This sequence comes from Microvirga sp. VF16, assembly GCF_016864375.1. Classification (GTDB taxonomy): domain Bacteria; phylum Pseudomonadota; class Alphaproteobacteria; order Rhizobiales; family Beijerinckiaceae; genus Microvirga. The sequence continues at coordinate 4,760,797 of NZ_CP069354.1, forward strand.
GTTTCGCCTGAGACCGAAAGCCAAGCCTTCCGGATCGCCCGCTCCATCGCCGAGGCTCTGGACTACGTGGGTGTGCTCGCAGTCGAGCTGTTTCTCGTCACCGAGGACGGTCAGGAGCGCCTCGTCGTCAATGAGATCGCCCCCCGGGTGCACAATTCCGGCCATTGGACGCTCGGTGGCGCCACGACCTCGCAATTCGAACAGCATGTGAGAGCGGTCTGCGGCTGGCCTCTGGGCGAGACCGCCCGCCTCGGCCGGGTCGAGATGAAGAACCTGATCGGGCACGATGCCGATGCCTGGGAGGAGATCCTGGCCGAGCCCGGTGCCCATCTCCACCTCTACGGCAAGACGGAGGCCCGGGCCGGGCGCAAGATGGGACATGTCACCCGGGTTTTTTCGGAACGAGGCTGAATCTTTTCGAACCGGGGCCGTTATCACCCTTGACCGGCGCTTTTCTTGAGGGGTAACCCTGGACAGGCAAGGCTTCTTCTGGTATCGACGCCGGCCAGTGAGAGGTGCGCATGACGGGCCTCGTTGTTTTTTATCACAATCGAAACGGTTCAAATACGAGGAATTCGCGTGCAGGTTCTTGTCCGGGATAACAACGTCGATCAGGCGCTCCGCGCTCTCAAGAAGAAGATGCAGCGTGAGGGCATCTTCCGCGAAATGAAGCTTCGCGGTCACTACGAGAAGCCGTCTGAGAAGAAGGCCCGCGAGAAGGCTGAGGCCGTTCGCCGCGCTCGTAAGCTGATCCGCAAGCGGATGCAGCGCGAAGGCCTGCTGCCTTCCAAGCCCCGCCCGACCCGCTAAGCTCTTCGAGCAGGCCTGAAAAGGCATCGCCTATCGGTTGTGAACCAGCGCCCGTCGCGCAAGCGGGGCGCTGTTTGCATGTCTGGCCCCCTCTTCCCTGGGCCAATGGCCGAACCGCTCTCTCAATTTCTCTCTCGCCGGCGCCTTTTTGATGCCTTGTTTCACGGCTGTTAAGGATTTCCCGCCAGAGTGCCGCTCCCGGTACTATGAGTTTCGTTAAGTTGGAGACGAAGGTGTTCGCCCCATCGATTCGCCATTTGGCCCCCTTGAGCCTGACCCTCGTTGCCATCGGCCTGTCCGCCTGCGGCACCATGAGCGGCGGTCCCACGCAGCGCATCGCCGTGGTGGAGGAGGACACCCAGGGAACGAGCACGGTCAACATCTCGTCGCTCTCGGACGTGATCCAGCGCAACCCGAACGATCCGGGCGCCTATAACACCCGCGGCGCGGCCTATGCCCGCGTGGGGAACTACAGCAGCGCCATCTCCGACTTCTCCAAGGCGGTGCAGCTCGATCCGAACTATGCGCCGGCCTATACCAACCGTGCGCTCGCCCTGCGGCAGACGAACCGCAACGACCAGGCGCTCGCCGACTTCACCCGCTCGGTCCAGGCGGACCCGAATTACGGCCCGGCCTATATCGGCCGCGCCAATCTCTACCGCGCCCAGAACCAGTACCAGGAAGCCTTGAGCGACCTGAACATGGCAACCCGTCTGCTGCCCGAATCGGCCGAGGCGCTCCATTCCCGCGGCCTGCTCTATCAGCGCCAGAACATGCACCAGCAGGCGATCCTGGATTTCGACGCCACCATCGACCGCAATCCCTTCGTCGGTGCACCTTACGCCGCCCGCGGCCAGAGCTTCGTGGCGACGAACCAGTACGACAAGGCCATCGAGGACTTCAACGCGGCCCTCAACGTCGACAACAAGGACGCCAATTCCTGGGCCTGGCGCGGCGTCGCCCTCGAACGCAAGGGCGATCGCAGCCAAGCGCTCGAGAGCTATTCGCGTGCGCTCGCCCTCGACAACAGCAACAGCGTCGCCCGCCAGGGCAGCTCCCGACTCCAGGGCGGCGTCGCGGGTCTGTTCCGCTCTTAAGGGCCACGGAGGAAGGCGGCATGAACCCCGCCCCTCCCCCTGCGGACCATCGCGGACATCGAACATCTTCTCGAAGCGCATGCGGACCTGCATGCGCTTCTTTTGCATGTGGAGCGCCTCGGCCTTCCGGATTGCTGGATCGGAGCCGGCTTCATCCGCAACATGGTCTGGGATGTACGGCACGGATGCGCAATTGATGTGTCCCGTCTCAACGACGTGGATGTGATCTACTTCGATCCAGACGACACACGGCGAGAGCGGGAAAGCGACCTTGAGCGGTGCCTCCGCGCATCCGCTCCCGGCGTGATCTGGTCCGTGAAGAATCAGGCGCGCATGCATCTTCGCAACGGCGATGCGCCCTATCGCAATACATTCGATGCGGTTGCTCATTGGGCAGAGACCGCAACGGCCATCGCAGCCCGTTCAATCCGTGGCAAAGTCGAGGTGATGGTGCCTCACGGGATTCAGGATCTTCTGAACCTAATCGTGAGGCCGACACCAGCCTTCGAACATAAGATGGATATCTATCGCGAACGGGTACGGAGCAAGGACTGGCCAACCCGCTGGCCGAAACTGACGATGCTCATGACGTGGGATGAGGCCTATCCGGCCCCTCACACTTCCTTCGACATGATCGACACGTAAGGCTCGAAGCCGAAGGCGCGATAGGTGCGCTCGGCCCGTTCATTGGCGACGAGGACGCCGATGAAGAGGCGCTTCAGACCGGCCTCCTTCGTCAGGCGCTCGGCCTCCTTGAGAAACATCTGGCCGATGCCCTGCCCGCGCCAATCGTTGTGCACGATCAGGTCCGTCACCGTGCCGTGATTGCGAAGAGTATCGGCCACATAGGCTGCATCCTGATCGAGCGAAAAGCCCATGGCACCTACAGCGATCCCATCCGATTGGGCAAGAATGATGCGACCGTTGCGCCGGGACAGGCGCTGCATCAGCTCGTCGTAATACTCCGCCGCCGCCCCGTAATCGCGCCGACGGTCGCCGACAAGATCGGCCTCGAAGATGTTGAGCTGGTGGATCAGCTCGATGACGGCATCCCGGTCGGAAGGAAGGGCAGTGCGGAGTGTGATGGAGGACATGAGGCGAAGTCCAGGCGAAGCACGTCAGGGGCTCGCGTTAAAGCAGATTTCGCCGGCTTCGTCATCGTGGGCGTCCTACACTGTCATTCCGGGGCGGCTCGTCAGAGCCGAGCCCGGAATCCATAAACACGACGTATCGAGATAGGGCGAACAGCCTCGCACTTCTTTCTGAACTGTCAGCGGCTATGGATTCCGGGCTCCGCTACGCGGCCCCGGAATGACAGTGGAGATGCAGCGGTAAAACGAAAATGCCCGGCGCTGGGCCGGGCATGAAGCATTGTCCTGATCGTCGGATCAGAGATTCTTCAAAATCTCGTCGACCACCTTCTTGGCATCGCCGAAGAGCATCATGGTGTTGTCGCGGAAGAACAGCTCGTTCTCGACGCCGGCATAGCCCGAGCCCATGCCGCGCTTGATGAACAGCACTGTCTTGGCGCGCTCCACGTCGAGGATCGGCATGCCGAAGATCGGCGAGGCCGAGTCGGTCTTGGCGGCCGGGTTCGTCACGTCGTTGGCGCCGATGACGAAGGCGACATCGGCCTGCGGGAATTCGCCGTTGATGTCCTCGAGCTCGAACACCTCGTCATAGGGCACGTTGGCTTCCGCGAGCAGCACGTTCATGTGGCCGGGCATGCGGCCCGCGACCGGATGAATGGCGTATTTCACTTCGACGCCCTCGGCCTTCAGCTCGTCCGCCATCTCGCGCAGGGCGTGCTGCGCCTGGGCCACCGCCATGCCGTAGCCCGGCACGATGATGACCTTGGCGGCGTTCTTCATGATGAAGGCGGCATCGTCCGCCGAGCCCTGCTTCACGGGACGGGTTTCGACCGCACCGCCGGCGGCGGCTGTCGTCTCGCCGCCGAAGCCGCCGAGGATCACGGAGATGAAGGAGCGGTTCATGCCCTTGCACATGATGTAGGACAGGATCGCACCCGAGGAGCCGACCAGCGCGCCGGTGATGATGAGCGCGAGGTTGCCCAGCGTGAAGCCGATGCCCGCGGCCGCCCAGCCCGAATAGGAATTGAGCATCGACACCACCACCGGCATGTCGGCGCCGCCGATGGGGATGATGAGCGTCACGCCGAGCACGAAGGAGACCACCACGATCAGCCAGAAGACCGCATGGCTCTCCGTGCGGATGAAGAAGACGAGCAGCACGAGAAGCAACAGGCCAAGGCTGGCATTGATCAGATGCCGGCTCGGCAGCAGGATCGGCTTGCCGGACATGCGCCCGTCAAGCTTCAAAAACGCGATCACGGAGCCGGTGAAGGTGACGGCGCCGATGGCGACGCCGAGCGCCATCTCGAACAGCGATCCGCCATGGATGGTGCCGACCGAACCGATGCCGAAGGCCTGCGGCGCATAGAGCGCGCCCGCCGCCACGAGGACCGCCGCGAGACCGACCAGGGAGTGGAAGGCGGCGACGAGCTGCGGCATAGCCGTCATCGGCACGCGCTTGGCGACCACCGCGCCGATGCCGCCGCCGATGCCGAGGCCCAGCACCACCAGCGCCCAGCCGCCGAAGCCGCTCGGCGGGGAGACAAACAGGGTGGTGAGGATGGCGATCCCCATGCCCACCATGCCGTAGAGATTGCCCTGCCGGGAGGTGGTCGGGTGCGACAGGCCGCGAAGGGCCAGGATGAACAGGACGCCCGAGACGAGGTAGAGGATCGAGGCTAGATTGGCCGACATCGCCTCATCCCTTCCTGCGGTACATGGCGAGCATGCGCTGGGTCACCAGGAAGCCGCCGAAGATATTGATGGATGCCAGGATAAGTCCGATGAAGCCGAGCGCCCGCGCCCAGATCGGCCCCTCGCCGAGACCGGGGGCCACATCGACGCCCACCGCCAGCAGCGCGCCGACCACGATGACGGAGGAAATGGCGTTGGTGACCGACATCAGCGGCGTGTGCAGCGCCGGGGTCACCGACCAGACCACGTAATAGCCGACGAAGATCGCCAGTACGAAGATGGCGAGGCGGAACACCGTCGGGTCGACGGCCCCGTGGGTCACGGCGGCGGCGGCGGCTCCTGCCGCATCGGCCACCTGATCGGCGATAGTCTGGGCCGCCTCGGCCGAGCGGCGGGCAGCCTCTGCCGCCGCTTGGGCCTGCTCGACGGCCTGTTCGGGCGTAAGCGTTGCCATGGTGTCCTCCCTGGACGGTTTAAGCAGTCGGCTGGAAGGCGGTGTGAACGATGGCGCCGTCACGAGTCAGGCAGGTGGCCTTGACCAACTCGTCGTCCCACTTCACGGCCAGAGCCTTGGTTTCCTTGTCCACCAGCGTCTCGACGAAGGCGTAGAGGTTCTTCGCATAGAGGCTGGACGCCGTGGCGGCGAGGCGTCCGGGCACGTTGAGGTGGCCCACGATCTTCACGCCGTTATGCTCCACCACCTGGCCGGGTTGGGCCAGCTCGCAATTGCCGCCGCGCTCCACCGCCAGATCGACGATGACCGAGCCGGGCTTCATGGATTCGACCATGGCGCGCGAGACGAGCTTCGGCGCCGGGCGGCCGGGGATCAGGGCCGTGGTGACGACGATGTCCTGCTTGGCGATGTGGGAAGCGACAAGTTCGGCCTGCTTGGCCTTGTAGGCGTCCGACATCTCCTTGGCGTAGCCGCCAGCCGTCTCTGCCTGCTTGAACTCCTCGTCCTCGACCGCGATGAACTTGGCGCCCAGGCTCTCGACCTGCTCCTTGGCGGCGGGACGCACGTCGGTGGCGGTCACGACGGCGCCAAGACGGCGGGCGGTGGCGATGGCCTGGAGACCGGCCACACCGGCGCCCATGACGAAGATGCGGGCCGCGGGCACCGTGCCGGCGGCGGTCATCATCATCGGCAGTGCCCGGCCGTATTCGGCGGTGGCATCGATGACGGCCCGGTAGCCGGCGAGATTGGCCTGGGAGGACAGCACGTCCATCACCTGCGCGCGGGTGATGCGGGGCATCAGCTCCATGGCGAAGGCGGCAACCTGCGTGTCGGCCAGGGCCTTGAGGGCTGCTTCCTGGCCATAAGGGTCCATGATGGCGATGACCAGGGCGCCGGGCTTGGCGCCCTTCAGCTCGCCCTCGGCGGGGCGGCGGACCTTGAGGAGGACGTCGGCGTCCTTCAGGGCGTCCTTGGCCGTCTTGGCGATGGATGCGCCGGCAGCCTCGAACTCGGCATCGGGGATACCGGCCTTGGCGCCAGCCCCGGCCTGGACGACCACGTCAGCGCCGAGGCTTTTGTATTTCTTGACCGTTTCAGGGGTGGCGGAAACGCGTGTCTCCGCTCCATCGGTTTCGGAGAGAACGGCGATCCGCATGTAGGCCCCCCTGGGATGTGGTCAACGGCTTGGAATCAAGCTCTTTCTGTGTCTGTCAAAAGTCATCCGCCGCTCAATAGAAAATGAGCGCCAGGAGAAGGAGAACGCCGACGGCGGCCGGAGCCCGCGCACCGACGGAAGGAGCCATGGCGCCGATGCCGCCTGCGACCAGCGAGAGAATGACACCGAAGATCGCTGTGACCCAGGCATGCTTGATGCCGCCGACGGCCAAAGCCAGCACGTGGCAGACGATGACGGCGGTCGCGATTTCGGCGAACTGAATGAACCCGTAATAGGTCGCCTCATGAGCGCGAGCGTCCATATCCGGACTGTAGCCCCCGTGCGGCGCATGTTTTGTATCGGCCATGTTTCAAAGCCCTGTTCAGCGTCACGTATTAACTGCTGCGTTTAGCGCATGCGGTGAGGAGCCGCAATCTTTCGAATGGCTCCAATGAAAACTTTATGAATGCTTTTCGAGGTTATTTGATCCCTAGGAACTCCCGCCATTGCGGCAGGCAAACCGTTTCGTAATCGTATTTCGCAACGGCGATCCGCCGGGCCTCCGCGGCCATGTCGGCGGACTTGTCCTTGTCGTTAAGAGTCTCGCGCACGCGCTCGGCCAGGGCCTTCTCGTCGAAGAAGGGGAAGAGGCGCCCGTTGACCCCGTCCTGGATGACCTCACGCACCGGCTCCGTATCGGAGGCCACGATCCGGCATTCGAGCGCCATGGCCTCGATGGACGACCAGGACAGCACGAAGGGATAGGTCATGTAGATATGGGCCGAGGAGGTCTGCAGGACCTTCACGAACTGGTCGTAGGGCAGGTTTCCGACGAAATGGACCCGGGACCAGTCGACCGGCCGCTCGATCCGGGATCTGAAGACATCGAACCAGGATTGCCCGTTCGGCGCGGAGCCGGAATAGCTGGCGCCCTTGCCTCCGATGATGACCACCCGGAGTTCCGGATCGATCTCGAGCAGATAGGGCAGGCTCTTGAAGACGATATGGGCGCCGCGCATCGGCTCGATATTGCGGGTCACATAGGTGACGACGGGCTTTTCTCGGGTGAGTTGCGGCCCGTCCTGGCCGAGCTGGATCCTGACGTTCGGGTCGGGGAGGAGTTTATGGGTGTCGATGCCGTCATGGATGATGGCGAGCCGGTCGCGCAGATAGGTCGGGAAGGTGTCGCGCTGGTAGCGGGTCGGTGCTACGGCTGCGTCGGCAGCGTCGAGAGCGCCGAGCTGCATGGAATTCTTCAGGCGCAGGCGCCAGATCACCTCCTCGTTGGTGACCGGGAATTCGGGATCGAAATCGAGGTCCTGGCCCTTGGCGTGGTAATAATATTCGAAGTAGGCCACGTGGCGGGCCCTGGGCCAGATATCCTTCAGGAACAGGTTCTCGCCCCAGCCGGTATTGACCACCACCACGTCCGGCTCGAAGCCTTGGCCGGCAAGCTCGCGAGCCTTGTGGGCCACCCCATAGGCGCGGCGCAGGCGCGGGATGACGGGAGAATAGCGGTTCTGGTAAGGCGCGTCCTCCGGGCCGGGGACCGCATCGTAGGAAAAGTACTTCACGCCCGGGATAAAGCATTGCTTGACCATCCCAAGGCCCACGACCTCATGCCCCTCGGCCACGAAGGTCCTGGCGAGACGCAGGAATTGGCCCGGAAAATTCTGGTGAACGAAAGCAATCTTCATCGGCTGCCCCTAACCTACCGTTAGCCTCTAGGGCCGAACGGCAAAAGATGCAACCTCATTACACGGGACTTGGTAAACCGGAAGCTTTCAGCGCCTCCTTCTGTTTCTGCTCCAGGCTTTCCAGGGAGAATCGCTCGATCTCGTTCTCGAACAGCCGGTGATAGTTCAGCTCGGCCTTCAGATGCAGGAAGACGGCACCCAAGCCCACGGCCGCCCGGTCCATGAACACGAATTCGCGCGGGACGGTGACGGGGCCCTTCTCCTTCAGGGCCTTGTGAACCTCAAAGGCCTGACGGCGGCCATATTCGCCGGGCTTTACCCCGTCGGCCACGGTGCGGACCCGGTCGTCGAGGAGCGGCGCATAGATGAAGCGGGCCCAGATGTTCAGAATGTCGATCAGCTCGTTCGAGAGTTTCTTGAAGCCCCAGGTCTCGTAGGCATGGACGACACGGGCGCGGTCGTCGGTCTGGAGACCGCGATAAAGGTCGACCACGCCGCCGACGAAGCGCGGATGGAAGATGCGGATGCAGCCGTAATCGAGGAGATTGATGCCTCCCGGCTCCCCGCCCTCGGAGAACACCGTGTAATTGCCGAGGTGAGGATCGCCGTGGATGACGGCCGCATGGCTGAACGGGTGCCACCAGGCCTTGAACATGGCGACCGCCAGCCGGTTGCGGATCTCGACCGGGGCCTCGGTGAATCCGAGAATCTTCTCGCCGTCCAGCCATTCGAGCGACAGGAGTCGCCGGGTGGAGAGTTCCGGATGAACCCGCGGCACCCGGACCTCCTCTACATCGGCGAGGGTCTTTGCGTAGAGCGCCGCATGCTTGGCCTCGCGCTCGTAATCGAGCTCCTCGCGCACGCGCTCGCCGATCTCCTTGGCGATCTCGCGGGTGTCGATGGCGGGATCCATGCGGCGATGGACGGCGAAGACCCATTCGAGCTGCTGCAGATCCGCCTCCACGGCGGATTGCATGTCGGGATATTGCAGCTTGCAGGCGATTGGCTCGCCGTCTTTCGTGGTTGCGCGATGAACCTGACCGAGCGATGCGGCCGCCGCGGGATTGAGATCGAAGGAACCGAACCGACTCTGCCATTGCGGTCCGAGTTCTGCCTGCATGCGCCGTTTCACGAAGGCTGCCCCCATGGGCGGCGCCTCGCTCTGGAGCTTCTGCAGCTCGGCTGCATATTCCGGCGGGATGAGATCGGGAATGGTGGCGAGAAGCTGCGCCACCTTCATGATCGGCCCCTTCAGTCCGCCGAGCGCCTGCGCCAGCACTGCCGCGTTGGAGGCATCGCGCACATCACCCCCGAACAATCGTGATCCTGCCATGCGGGCCGCGACCCCACCCATATTGGCGCCCACGCGGGCATAACGGGCGGCGCGCGCGGAGAAGCGGTTCGCTTCGCGGTCGGAATCGGCCATGACGTGGAATCTCTTGCTCTGAACCGGAGAGCTTAAGATATGGCTTGCTGCGCGAAGCGCTAGGCTGCGTGGACGATTCGACCGGGATTGCGACATCGGCGACCGCAGCGCCGATCAGCCGCGGGCGAGCCTCGCAGCCTGCTCGAGGCCGATGCGGTGGACGAGCGGGTCAGCATGCCGATAGACCAGCTGCCATTCGCTTCCTTCGCGGCGATAGACCTGGGTGACGCGCAGCGGCCATTCCTGGTCCGGCAGACCACCGACTTCGCCATGCTGCCGCTCGATCATCACAAGAACGACGAGGTCGCCCGACGCATAGGTTTGCACCACTTCCAGCGTCGCCTCGCCGGCTTTGAAATAATCGGCGACCTCCAGCAGACTCTCACTTCGGTTATCGTAGCGGGCGGGCTCTCCGCCGAAAGGGTTCATCAGCACGAAGCCGGAAGCATGAGGCGTCAATGCGAGATAGCGATGCATATCCCCGCGCATGAACGCCGAAGTGGCTTCCTCTGTCCGTTGGACGAGCTCGGCGAGCTCCTCGTCCGTGATGCTTTCATGCGCCATGGCCGCATCCTATGTCCCGACGACCGGATATGCCTTCTCGGCAACCGCCGGATTAAAGGATGAAATCACCGGATCTCAGGCTGCGGATACCGCTAAGACGGATGATGCCTTCCGCAGCGAGGTCGGCATCCGTATTCAGGAGGACCCGCGTCTCCGATCCCGCGGCCTCGTACCGGACCTGACCGGCTGCCGTGAACTCCGCATTGCCGATGAAAGCGAACGCCTGATTTCCACCGCGCAGAGCATTGGCATCGATCCTCGACAAATCCAGATGATCTTGGGCGCTGCGGCTGAAATCGTGCACGACATCCGCACGGCTTAAAGCGGAGCCGACGGAGCCGATGGATTGCCAGCGAAACACATCCGCCCCTGATCCGCCGGATAACCAATCCTTGTCGGGGCCGCCGACAAGCGTATCGCGCCCGAGATCGCCATAGAGCCTGTCGTTCCCGGCATTGCCGGAGAGGCTGTCGTTGCCGGCCCCACCACGAAGCGTCTCGTCCCCTGACGCGCCTTTCAGCACATCGTTGAACGCACTGCCCCACACGCCCTGGATGCTCGAGAAGCGATCTCCGGACGCATCGCTTCCGGCCTGGGTCCTCTTCGCGAGATCGATGAGCACGCGGCCCGGTGAATCGCGGTAATCGGCATAGTCGAAGCCGCCGCTGCCCGACAGGAGATCGGCGCCCGGTCCGCCCCGAAGATTATCGTTGCCGCTGCCTCCAAACAGCGTGTCGTTTCCACCGCCGCCAAAGATCCGATCGTTGCCGCCGCCGCCACTGAGAACATCCGCAGCATCGTCACGAGGATCCGGACCGCTGCCTGACTTGAGATCCAGGCGGAAGACCTTGCCCCCAAAATCGACGATGTAGAGATTTCCAGATCCATCCTCTCCCATTGACGAAACGGAACCGATCGGGCCGCCGCCCACTGCGACCTGACCCGTCAGATCCTTGAAAGACCACGAGCCGGAGACGCGTTGCAACGACCAGATCCCGCTGCTGCCGAAATCCGAGAAGACATACGTTCCCTGAAAATCCTGCTCGGGCCCGCGATAGACGTAACCTCCCGTGACCGCCTGGCCGAGATCGCGGCCATAGGCATGGACCGGGTTCGTATAGTTCGGGAACGATCCGGGATTGAACGGCCCCTCGGTGGCGCTCCACCCGTAGTTGGCGCCAACTCTCCCGAGATTGATCTCTTCATAGGTGCCTTCGCCGACATCGCCGATATACATCTCGCCGGTCAGCCGGTCGAAGCTCACGCGCCACGGGTTGCGCAGTCCTGCGGCATAGATCCCGGTTTGCGCCGCGTTACCCGCGATGCCATCGATCGCCGCCGGATTATCTGGAGGCAGAGCATAGTTCCTGTTGGCATCCATGGGGAAGGCATCGCTGCCACTCACGTCGAGCCGGAGGATCTTGCCCAATTGGCTGAGGCTTTGCGAGTTGGCGCTGTTCGCACCGTCGCCGGTCGCCACGTAGAGATAGCCGTCCGGTCCGAACCCGATCCAGCCACCCCGATGGTTGGTGGTGGACGACGGGTAGTCGATCCGATCGATGAGCCGCATGCTGCTGGCATCTGCAACGAGGGGATTGGACGCCAGCGTTCTGTATTCGCGGATCTCCACATCGCCGGCGATCGTGCTGAGATAGACGTAAAACCTCCGGCTCGTCGCGAAATCAGGAGCGAAAGCGAGACCGAGCAGCCCCTGTTCACCATCGGTCGCGACCTGAGAAGAGACGTTGAGGAACGATGCGCCGAGGGTCTGGCCCGTGCCGGTATCGTAGACCTTCACCAGACCGCGCTTCTCCAGAATGAAAAGATGCTGGGAATTGCCCGGCGCCGCTGTCAGGTACAGGGGATTTTCCAGGCCGGAGACGATCGCATTGGCCGCCATCGTGGACGGGGTTCTGGCGTTGGGATCGTAGCCGTAGATCACATCGGCGGCTCCGGTGCCGCTCAGCCTGTCTGCGGCCTGACTCCCGATACGAACTGCCATGGTCGACCTCCCGGTCTGCCCCCAATGCAGCCATTGTTATGGAATTCGGTACTTTAATTCGGCGGTCCTGAGCGGCAAGTCGTCCCGCCGCTCAGGACAGAACAATCACGCAGCTTCTTTTTCCATGGCCTCCAGCTCGCCGATCAGGCGCTCGATCATCGACAGACCGATCTGCCAGAAGGCCGGATCGCTGGCGTTAAGGCCGAAGGGAGCGAGCAACTCCGAGTAGTGCTTGGTGCCGCCCGCCGAGAGGAGCGCGAAATAGCGGTCCACGAAGCCTTCGTTGGAACGCTCGTAGACGCCATAAAGCGAGTTCACGAGGCAATCGCCGAAGGCATAGGCATAGACGTAGAACGGCGAATGGATGAAATGGGGGATATATGTCCAGAAGCTCTCGTAGCCCGGACCCAAGCGGATCGCCGGCCCGAGGCTCTCGTCCTGCACCGACATCCAGAGTTCGCACAGTTTGTCGGCCGTCAGCTCGCCGTTGCGGCGCTCCACATGAACCTTGCGCTCGAAGGAATAGAACGCGATCTGGCGCACCACCGTGTTGATCATGTCCTCGACCTTCGCCGCCAGCATCGCCTTGCGCTGCACCGGGTCGGTGGTCTGGTCGAGCAGGCGGCGGAAGGTCAGCATCTCGCCGAAGACGGAGGCCGTCTCTGCAAGCGTCAGGGGTGTGGGCGCCATGAGCGCACCATTCGGGCCGGCCATGACCTGATGCACGCCGTGTCCCAATTCGTGCGCCAGGGTCATCACGTCCCGCGGCTTGCCCTGGTAGTTCAGGAGCACGTAGGGGTGAGCGGACGGCACCGTCGGATGGGCGAAGGCGCCGGGCGCCTTGCCGGGACGGGTCGGCGCATCGATCCAGTCCTCGTCGAAGAAGCGCTGCGCGATGTCGGCCATGCGCGGCGAGAAGGCGGAATAGGCCGAGAGCACCGTGTCCTTCGCCTCGTTCCAGGAGATGGTGCGCTGCTCGACCTTCGGCAGAGGCGCGTTGCGGTCCCAATGGTCGAGCTTGTCCTTGCCGAACCACTTGGCCTTCAGGGCATAGTAGCGGTGCGACAGGCGTGGATAGGCCTCGCGCACGGCGGAGATCAGCGCCTCCACCACCTCGCGCTCGACCCGGTTCGCCAGATGGCGGGAATCGGCCACGTCCTCGAAGCCGCGCCAGCGGTCCGAGATCTCCTTGTCCTTGGCTAGCGTGTTGGTGATGAGCGTGAAGGTGCGCAGGTTCGCCTTGAAGGTCTTGGCCAGCGCATCGGAGGCGTCCTTGCGCACGCTCTCGTCCGGATCCTGCAGCTTGTTCAGGGTCGGCTCGATGGGCAGCTCCTCGCCTCGCACCGTGAAGCGTAAGGAAGCGATGGTCTCGTCGAACAGGCGGTTCCAGGCCGAGCGACCGGTAACCGACTTCTCGTGGAAGAGCTGCTCGATCTTGTCTTCCAGCTGATAAGGCTTGTCCTTGCGCAGATCCTCGATCCAAGGCTTGTAATGCGCGAGCGGCGCCTCGCCCGTGGCCTTGTCGAGCACGGCATCGTCGATGCGGTTGAGTTCGAGCGCGAAGAAGAGCAGTTCCGTCGAGGCAGCTGTCAGGCGCTCCTGCGTATCGCCATAGAACTTCGCGCGGATCGGATCCGTGGTGTCGCCGGAATAGATGAGGCCCGCATAGGACATGAGGCGGCCGAGAAGGTCTTCGAGCGCCTCATAGCGCTTCACCACCTCGTTCAGTCGTTCGGACGCCTGCTCGCCCCGTGCCATCTCATCGAGCTTGCCGCGATAGGCGGCAGCGAAGGCCTTGCACTCGGATTCGGCCTTCGCGAGGTCCTGCTTGAATGCTTCGCTGTCCATGCCGGGATAGAGATGGGACAGGTTCCATTCGGGCAGCGGCCCAAGTTCGGCCTGCGCGGCGGCAGAGGATGAATGAGGCACGGGGGAAACTTTCTGAGAGGTCACGGGCGACAGCCTGATCGGGATCGAACTGGAATAGTACTGCACACATATTGGCTGCCGCGCTCTCCGGATCAACCCATATCGGCCGAGGGTTGGACCCGGCCCCCGCCCCTCCGTTAAGAGCCGGTTTACCCTTCTCGCCCAGCATGACCCGGACGATCCGCACGCGGCACTTGGGCCTTCAGCCCCCTCCCCGTCTCTTTGCAGACGGCATCCGCCCTTCCTGGGATGCGAGACGCATGCTCCGGCGCGGCCCTTTACAGAAAATTGAAAGAACTTGGCCTAGACGATGAAGCCGCATGACGTTTCGCGCGTTAAGCGTAACAGAACATGCGTGGGAACACTGACGACATTCACTTGATGGAGGCATCTCCCATCCTCCACTTTCATTACGACGAGGAGCAAGGTCATGCGTGACTTGCGCAAGACGGCACTTTGGCTTGGTCTCATTGGATCGGTCTCCCTCCTCCCCCTCACTACCCTTGCGGAAGACATCGCCAACGCCCATCCCGAGGTCGTTCAGGCCGCTCCCGCAGAGCCTTCCTTTCACGATGTCGCCGTTGAAAAGGACATCGCCTCCCAGGTCATCCCGCTCCCCGAGCCTGCACCCGTCACTATCGAGTCGGTCGATCTGAAGCCTGCACCCGCCATCGACATTCCATTGCCCGATGCGGCCCCCGTGACAGCCCTGATGCAGGCAGATCTTGTCCGCATCGCCGTGGAGGGTCTGTTCGCGGACGACGCCGCCATGCGCGAGATGCGTGTGAACAGCAGGGACCGGGAAGCCCTGTCCGCTTTCTATGCACAGGCCGAGCGCCCGCTGATCTGGGCACAGGACGGTGCGTGGTCGCCTGCGGCGCTCGGAGCGATGGAGCGCCTGAAGGCCGCTGACGAGGATGGCCTCGACCCCGCCGACTATTCCCTGCCCGACAGGGGCCTGCGCAAGGATGCAACGCCGGCACAATGGGCCCAGGCCGATGTAAGACTCTCCCTGTCCGTGATCCGCTATGCCCGCGACGCCCGCGGCGCGCGCATCGATCCCACCCGCCTCTCGCCTCTGGTGACCCCGAAGCTCGCCCTGCCGGCGATCGACGAGGTGCTGAGCAAAGTCTCCTCCGCCGGAGATGCAGGCGGGGCACTCGAGGCCTACAACCCGCCTCATCCCGGCTACAGGGCCTTGAAGGAGCGGCTGGCAAAACTGCGCGAAAACCATCCCTCGCAGCCGAGCGTGCGCCTGCCCCGGGGGCCGATCCTGCGCGTGGGCATGAAGGATCCGCGCGTGCCTCTGATCCGCGCCCGCTTCAATCTCATGAAGGAGGCGGACAGTCAGACAATCTATGACGAACGGGTGGCCTCCGCGGTGGCCGCCTTCCAGAAGGAAAAGGGCCTGCCGAATACCGGCGTCCTGAACGCGCAGACGGTCGCGGCTCTCTCAGGATCCTCGGTCGTGCAGCGGCACTCCGACCTGATCACCAATATGGAGCGCTGGCGCTGGCTGCCGGCCGATCTGGGGCAGCGACACATCATGGTGAATGTGCCCGAGTTCCGTCTCCAGGTGGTCGAGGGCCGCAATGTGGTCCATCAGGCCCGCGTGATCGTGGGCAAGGAGCAGTCGCAGACGCCGATCTTCTCCGAGAACATGAAATATCTCGTGGTCAATCCGTCCTGGACGATCCCGCCCTCGATCATGAAGAAGGAGATCCTGCCGGGGCTTGCCAACGATCCCTATTACGCTGCGCGCCGGGGCTACAAGATCATCCGCCGGGGCGACCGGATCACGGTGCAGCAGCCGCCGGGCGAGCGCAATGCATTGGGCTTCGTGAAGTTCATGTTCCCCAACCAGCATGCGGTCTATCTGCATGACACGCCGAACCGCAATCTGTTCTCGGCCAGCAAGCGCGCCTTCAGCCATGGCTGCGTGCGCGTCGACAGGCCCTTCGAGCTCGCAGACGTGATCATGGGCAAGGATGGCAAGTGGACCGAGCAGAAGCTGCGAGGGCTCATCGGCAAGGGCGAACGCTATGTGCACCTGACCAATCCCCTGCCCGTGCATCTGACCTACTTCACGCTCGCCATCGACGAGAAGGGCGACGTGAAGCGGTTCGAGGATCTCTACGGCCTCGACCGCAAGGTCCGCGCCGCCCTGAACCTGTCCGAATAGCTCCCTCATCCCACTGCGTTTTCAGCGAATTTCTTTCTCTCACTTAACGGGAAGGTAACCGTCTTCGGCAAAGATCCTTTCACTATAAGGGTTTTTTGCATCCGCGGGTGCAGCCGAGTAAAGACGAGTATCACAGTGAGAGTATTGCGTACGGACCGCTTGGCGCATCGTGCGAAAAAGTGGACCCGGTTTTTCGCGTCCAACGATGCGCTTTTCAAAGAGCGGAGCATCGGATGGATCCCAAAAGTGGTGTCCACTTTTGGGTCCGATGCTCTGGCGCACCGCGCCGGCATTGGTCTTGCGGCCTTTCTGGCCGTCATGGTGGGCGGGGCGCGCGGCACGCAGGATGCCGTCGCCAATGGCGATACCCGCACGTTGAGCCTTTACAACAACAATACCAAAGAGAGCCTCACCGTCACCTTCCGGCGCAACGGGCAATATGATTCCGCCGCCCTGCAGCAGCTCAACTGGTTCCTGCGCGACTGGCGGCGCGACGAACCGACCCGCATGGACCCGCGCCTGTTCGATACGGTGTGGGAGGTCTATCGCGAGTCCGGGTCGAACGAGCCTGTGCGTGTGAACTCGGGCTACCGTTCTCCGCAAACCAACTCGATGCTCAGGCGGCGCTCCAGCGCGGTGGCCAAGAACAGCCAGCACATGCAGGGCAAGGCCATGGACTTCTACCTGCCGGATGTGTCCACCGTCCGCCTTCGCGCCATCGGCGTGCGGATCCAGAACGGCGGCGTCGGCTATTATCCCAATGCCTACACGCCTTTCGTCCATATCGACGTGGGCAGCGTACGTGCTTGGCCGCGCATGACGCGGGCCCAGCTCGCCAGCATCTTCCCCGACGGGAAGACCGTGCACATCCCCTCCGACGGCAGACCTTTACCGGGCTATGACGAAGCCCGCGCCGAGGTCCTCGCCAAGGGTGGCACCGTTGCCGGCTACACGGCCTATGCGGACGCCGAGGAGGCCATCGCCAACCAGCCGCGCCGCAGGAGCTTCTGGGCCACCCTGTTCGGCATCGGCGAGGACGAGGAGGAGGATGCGGAGGAAATCCGTGTCGCCTCGCGGCCGGGCCGGGCGCTCATCGCCTCCCGCCAGTCGCAGCCGGCACAGGGCTACTATGCCAGCGATTCCAACTCGTCGGTCTATGCTGCCCTGCAGCCCGGCCAAGCTCCCGAGCCGACACGCCGGGCTCCCGTCGCGATCCAGCCGCGGCCCGAGCCGCCTGCTCCTGCGGTCGTAGCAGCCATTGCACCGGCCCTGCGTGAGGATCTGACGCCGCCTCAATCCGCCCCGCTCCCGCCGACCCGGATCAACGGGGCGCCCGGCACGGTCCAGACGGCCTCGGGCCCGGCCCTAGCCTGGCAGCAGGGACCGGAAGCGCAGTCCGAGATGACCATCGCCCGGGGCATGTCCTTCGCGCCGATGCCGCCGCGGCGTCCCGATGCGGATGATGCGGGAGCAGACGCTATCGCGGGCACCGTTGCCCTCGCCTATGCCCCGTTGCCGCCGGCTCGTCCGGGCTCGCTCGCGGCCACGAACCCGATCCCCGGCCTTCCTGAGCTGCGCGGCTCGACGGAATTGGCGTCGGTCCAGCACCCGCTGCCGCCGCCACGGCCCGACCTGCGCCCCATCGTGGTCGCGGCTGCGGGACCGGTCGATATTCCGGTCACGGGCTCGACCCCAAGGGAGGTGGCAAAGGCAAAGCCGGCAGCGGCGCCATTGGTCAAGGTACCTCCGGCCGCAAAGAAATCCCCGACGACGGCGCTGAGCGCTCTGATGTCGGCGGAGCCCAGCCTGCATATGGGCTTCTCGAACAAGCCGGTGGGCGATCTGGCCACCAACCGCTTCACGGGACCGGCGGTCAAACCACTGAACGTGGTGAGATAAAAGAGAAGGGCTCCGCAAGCATCGGACCCAAAAGTGGGACCCACTTTTGGGATCCATCCGATGCTCGCTTTAAACCGGCGCATCGTCGGACGCGGAAAACCGGCCCCCACTTTTCCGCACGATGCGCTGGGAACCCTTTTTCGTTTCAGTCGTCATGCCTGCGGCTGTAGCCGCTGCGGGGCGGCGAGGTCCATCCTTGAGGCGGCGCCTTCGGCCTGTAGACCTCCACCAGCAGCGGATGGCAGACGGCCACATCGCTCGAATGTTCCGCGCTGCAATCGCCGCCCGGGCAGGCGGAGAGCGCGCCCAAAAGATCGATCTCGGCGAAGAATTCCAGGTAATCGCCCGGCCGCACAGGGCTCGCCTTCATGAAATACTGGCCCGTATCGCGGGTGAAGCCTGTGCACATGAACACGTTGAGCACGTCATGCACCGCAGGCTCGACTTCCTCCTTCGGACGCTGCAAGCGATGTGCAAGCGCACGGGTCAGGTTCGAGTGGCAGCAATGGTGGTATTCGTGACCGGAGAGGAGTTTGTGCGTGTAGGGGTCGCAGCGCGTGCCGATCACGTCGTGGACGGAGCCGCCAAATTCGTCGAAGCCATACCAGTCGAGGGTGTCGTGGGTGATCGTCGCCATCGGCCTTAAGTAAGGCAGGGACGACCAGAGCTGGTCTCCGGTCGACACATGCGTACCGTTGAGAGCCCGTGTCTTTCCGGAGAAGAAGCGCTCATTGAGATCGTTCGCCGACCAGAGATTGAGATCGCCTACCTGAGGGCCCTCGATGCTGACGATGCGGAAAAAGCAGCCGGCGGGTACTTGGAAGCAGCGCGCATCGCGGGGCGGCACGATCACCTCGTCGATCTTCTGCCAGCCCTCGCGCGCCGCGCGGTACGTGGCAAGATCGGGCCGTGGCAGCGTGTCGACCGGATAGCAGATGACGGGCGCAATCTTCCGACGCGCATCCGCGTCGACAGGTTCGGACATTGGGTCCCGGGGGAGCTTCATGCATCTCTCCAGCTTTTCATGATCGGTTCCTTATAGGAAACCGGATCGCTCCGAGCGAGCGGTAAGGATGCATGGCTGATCGGCGGAAGCGCTTTTTGCTTGAGCCGTGCGCCGCAACGTATTCTATGGCCGCATCGCAAGGACCGCCCATGACGGATCAGAACGCCCACCGCACCCTGGAGGATTATCCAAGCCGATCCTCCACCGACATCCGCTTTGCGGATCTTGATCGGCAGGGCCATGTCAACAATGCGGTCTTCGCCACGTTTTCGGAAATCGGCCGGGTCGCCTTCATGTACGATCCGGAACGGCCGCTCGCCACCGAGGGCCGGAGCTTCGTCATCGCCCGCCTGGTGATCGATTTCCGGGCGGAGCTCTTTTGGCCGGGCACCGTCGACATCGGCACCGGCGTTTTGAGAATCGGACGCAGTTCGTTCACCCTGGCTCAGGGCATCTTCAACGACGGACGCCTCGCGGCGACCACGGAGGCCACGATCGTCATGGTGGACAAGGAAACGCGCCGCTCGACGCCTCTGCCGCCGCAGACGCTCGACATCCTGCAGGGTCTGATGCTGACAGGGTTGCCTCGGACATGAAAAAGGCCTCGCAGCTTCACGCTGCGAGGCCTTTTGAAAAACTTTCGACGGTCGATGCCTGCCTACGCCATTCCGAGCGCCTGCATGTAGAGCTCGAGGATCGCCTCCTCCTCCTGGCGCTCGGCGTAGTCGCGCTTGCGCAGGGAGATGATCTTGCGCAGGACCTTGGTGTCGAAGCCGTTGCCCTTGGCCTCGGCATAGACGTCCTTGATGTCGCCCGCGATGCCGGCCTTTTCCTCTTCGAGGCGCTCGATGCGCTCGATGAAGGCCTTCAGCTGGTCGGCTGCGACGGATTCGGTGTTGAAAGCTGCGTCATCCATGAGGGAAGCCCCTTAATTGTGGTGTTGAAGCCAGTGTTATGGCCATTTGGTTGAAGCCGTTTTAATGCCCCGGCTTCGATTTCTCAAAATCGGCCAGCTGGGATGGGGAGGCCTCGCGCTGGTGGCGCTCCTTCCATTCCTCGTAGGGCATGCCGTAGACATGTGTCCGGCTCTCGTCCTTGGAGAGAGCGATGCCCCGCTCGTCGGCGGCCTCCTTCAGCCAGTTAGACAGGCAGTTCCGGCAGAAGCCCGCCAGATTCATGAGATCGATGTTCTGGACGTCCGTCCGCTCGCGCAGATGCTCGACGAGCCTGCGGAAGGCCGCAGCCTCCAGCTCGACCTGGGTTTTCTCGTCGATATCCTTCATGGGCTTACCCTCCGTGCTGGCGCAGGCGGTCGCGCGTGCGGGTGCCGAAAATCCTGGGCGCCCGAAGTTCCTGCCGGTCGGCGAGCGGCTTGAGGAGCCGGGCAAAACGCTCGGCCCATTCTTCGGCGCCCTCGTCCGACGCAATCAGATCCTGCCGGATCTCGATGAGCGCATTGGCGAGCCCCCGGATCGTGGCGTGACGGTCGACGGTATCGCCCGCGAGAGCCCCATCATAGGGCTCGTTGTCACCAACGACGAGTCCGTCCTCTGCCTCCAACCCTTCCAGAAGCGGCTTGGCGAAGCGGTCATCCGCGTCCCACAGGATTCCCACATGCCAGGGCCGGGCCCAGCCGCGCCAGATCGGCGTGAAGCTGTGAACCGTCACGATGACGGGCGGATGGCCGGCCGCCATGGCCTTATGGATCGCATCCGCAATCGCATCGTCGTAAGGATCGTAGAATCGGGCGATGCGCCGCCGAACCTCGGCTTCGTCGACCCGGGCATTGCCCGGCACCACCGCGCCGTCGGACAGGCGCATGACCAGCGTCGGATCGTCCCGGCCCCGGTTGGGGTCGATGATCAGCCGGGAGAACTGCGTGAGAATTGCCGGCGCGTTGAGGCGGCGAGCCAGGGAGCGCGTCACGGCGGCGGCGCCGATGTCATAGGCGATGTGACGCTCGAATTCGGATTCCGGCAGCCCCAAGTCGCCGAGATCCGGTGGCACCGCGTTGGAGGCGTGATCGCACAGGATCAGGATCCCCGATTCGAGGGAGCCAGGAATGATCTCGACGGGATGAGGCTCGAGAGAAGGATCGTCGAGCTTGAGCGCGGCGGAGGCGGACATGGCGAAGGAGGGATTTCAGACAGGATGGATTGAACGGCGGAGGAAAAGCCTTACCCTGCCCCTCCAACCCTGACAACGCGACGTTCCGCGCAACACACTTTCACGACGTTATGCCCGCTTCATCCACAACGGCCCGGCTCGAGCCGGGCTTCGCGTCTGCTTTTGCCGCCCTGTGTCTCGGCGCCATCGCCATGGGGATTTCCCCGATATTCGTGCGCTTCGCCTCAGCCGATATGGGCGGGGCACCGGCCGATGTGGGGCCGTTCGCCAGCGCCTTCTGGCGCGTCTCGCTCTGCCTGCCCCTGCTCTATGCGTGGATGCGAATCGAGGAGAAGCGCGCTCCCGCCGACGCGCCAAAAGTCCGCTTTTCCAAGGCAAGCATTCTGGCTGGCATCGTCTTTGCAGGCGACCTCTTCTTCTGGCACCTGGCGATTCTCAAGACGACCGTGGCGAACGCCACCTTCTTCGCCACCATGGCGCCGCTCTTTGTCGTGCTGACTGTCTGGCTGGTGTTCAGGCAGCAGGTATCGCGCGGCACCTTCATGGGCCTTGCCCTCTGCCTTCTCGGCGGCACCGCCCTGATCGGCCAGAGCCTTCATGCGGATCCGGCCAGAATCGAAGGAGACCTCTACGGAGTCGCCACGGCGTTCTTCTTCGGCATGTATTTCCTGGCTGCGAGCAAGGCCAGGAAGACGGCAGGCGCCGCGCGGGTCACCTTCGAGGCCGGGCTGATCACCTCCGCCATTCTTCTCGTCATCGCGGTTCTCTTCGACACGCGGGTGATCCCGCAGACGGCGCAAGGCATCGCGGCGCTTCTCGCCATGTCCTATGTCAGCCATGCGGGCGGCCAGGGGCTGCTTGCCATCGCGCTCGGACGATTGCCCGCGGTCTTCTCATCCCTTGTGATCTTCCTGGAGGCGATTGCGGCGGCCGTGTTCGGCTGGGCGATCCTGGGCGAGGAACTGACGCTTGTGCAGAGCCTAGGGGGAGCCTTGATCCTGTTCGGCATCTGGATCGCGCGGCCAAAGCCTGAGGCCGTCGTCGAATAGAACGGTTGCCCGCCTCTCCATATGGAGGGCGGCGACAGGCCGATAGTGTCGGAAAGGCCATGCGGCCTGCAAAATTGACAGCATCCCTGCTGTAAGGTCTTGCTCCGGCTGAACTTCTGACCGACAACGATTCGACATAGTTCTCACAGCATTGTGCGATTTCATTCCTTTCGATTCGATCATACCGCATCCATGACGGCCGCATTTCTCACATCGTCTCCGCGCTGGCGGCGAAGCCTTGCACTCGTATCGTTCCTTTTCGGTGGGTGCCTGCTGGCCGCATCGCCCGCGAAGGCGGACCTGCGCCTGTGCAACATGACCTCGAGCCGGGTCGGCATCGCGCTCGGCTACCGGGACGCTCAGGGCTGGGTGACGGAAGGCTGGTGGAATCTCACCGCCCGCGGCTGCGAGACCCTGCTCAAGGGGCAGCTCGGCGGGCGCTTCTATTACGTCTATGCCATCGATTACGACCGGGGCGGCGAATGGAGCGGACGCTCCTTCATGTGCACCCGGGAGCGCGAATTCACGATTCGCGGAACCGAGGATTGCCTCGCCAGAGGCTTTGATCGCAGCGGCTTCTTCGAAGTCGATACAGGTGAACAGAAGAGCTGGACGATCCAGCTCACCGAAACGAATCGGCCAGGGGGGCCATGACGATGAGACGCGACAGGCGTACGAAGATTTTAGCAACCTTGGGACCGGCTTCCGAGAATCCGGAGATGATCGCCAAGCTGTTCCAGGCCGGCGCCGACGTCTTCCGCCTCAACATGAGCCATCTGCCGCGTGAGAAGCTGAAGGAGCGGGTCGAAATGATCCGCGCCGTCGAGGCCAAGTTCAAGCGCCCCATTGCGATCCTCGCCGATCTGCAGGGCCCCAAGCTGCGCGTCGGCGCGTTCGAGGGCGACAGCGCCATGCTGGAGCCAGGCCAGAGCTTCACGCTCGATGCCGACAAGACACCCGGCAACAAGAATCGCGTGCACCTGCCGCATCCCGAGATCCTGTCCTCGCTCGAGCCCGGCCACACGATCCTAATCGATGACGGCAAGCTGCGGCTACGCGTGAAAAGCGTGAAGCAGGGCTCGGCCACCACGATTGTGGAAGTCGCCGGCAAGATCTCCAACCGCAAGGGCGTGAGCCTGCCCGACACCACGATTCCGGTTGCCGCGATGACCGACAAGGACCGCTCGGATCTCGAAGCGGCGCTCGATGCCGGTGTGGACTGGATCGCGCTCTCCTTCGTGCAGCGCCCCGAGGACGTGGCCGAGGTCAAGAAGGTTGCCCGCGGCCGCGCGCTCGTGATGTCCAAGCTCGAGAAGCCGCAGGCGATCGCCCGCCTCGACGAGATCACGGAGATCTCCGATGCGGTCATGGTCGCGCGCGGCGATCTCGGCGTGGAGATGCCGCTGGAGAAGGTCCCCGGCATCCAGAAGCGGATCATCCGCACGGCGCGCCGCCTCGGCAAACCCGTCGTCGTGGCGACCCAGATGCTGGAATCGATGATCACCGCGCCGGTGCCGACCCGCGCCGAAGTCTCCGACGTCGCGACCGCCGTCTATGACGGTGCGGATGCGGTCATGCTTTCGGCAGAGAGCGCCTCGGGTCAGTATCCGGTTGACGCCGTAGCCACCATGAGCCGGATCGCGGAAGAGGTGGAGCAGGACCAGAGCTACTGGTCGATCATGCGCACCCTGAACGCGGAGCCGGAAGCCACCGGCTCGGACGCCATTGCGGCGGCCTCGCACCAGATCGCCGACACGCTCAACATCAAAACGGTGGCCGCCTGGACCTTCTCAGGCTCGACGGCCTTCCGCATCGCCCGCGAGCGGCCGAACTCGACGGTGATCGCACTCACCCCGAGCCAGAACACGGCCCGGCGCCTGGCGCTGGTCTGGGGTGTGCATTCGATCCGCACCAAGGATGCCAGCGACATCGACGACATGGCCTTCCGCGCCTGCAAGTTCGCCCTGCGCGAGGGCCACTCGACCGTCGGGGACCGCATCATCGTCGTGGCCGGCATGCCCTTCGGCACGCCGGGTGCCACCAACATGGTGCGCATCGCCTTCGTCAACCAGGAACACGCCGCTCAGGCGTAACCGACCCCGACCCTGGCCGGCGCGATCCGCTCGGCTAGGGCTTCGATTGCGACAAGAACAGTCTTTCCGTCTGCATATTGCGGCATGTGGCCGATGCCCGGCATCAGGATCAGCTCGGCGCCCGGCACCTCCCGGGCGAAGGAGAGGCTGTGGAGATCGGTCCAGACGATCTCGTCACTGTCACCGGCCACCACCACCGTCGGCAGGCGAATGTCCCGATAGCGCACGCTCTGCCGCACGACCGCATCATACATGACCGCGAAGTCCTGCATGTTGGCTTCATAGGATCTCGGCCGGAAGGCGAGCGGAATGAAGCCCTTTTTCACGATGCCCCGTGGGGCCGGCTGCGGCCAGAAGGTCTTTTCCTTGATCCAGGGCCGGAGCATGAGAAGAAGCGGCACGGCAAGCGTCCGCAACAGCAGCCAGCCAGTCCAGGAATCGATCAGGCGCCGGTACCAGCCGATCGTGCCGCCGGGCCAGGGCGAGGTAATGCCGGAAAGGACGAGGATCGCCCCCGTCACGTCGGCATGATCGAGGGCGAGATGTGGGACGATGGTTCCCGACCAGGAATGTCCGACGATAACGGCGTTGCGAACGCCCAACTGCCTTAGAGCACCGGCGATCAGCGCCGCTTGCCGGGCAGGATCGGCTTCACTCAATCCGGGCTTGCGCTCGCTCCAGCCATGGCCGGGGCGGTCGAAGGCGAGGACCCGGTAGCTTTGCGAGAGCGCCCAGCCGAGACCGAGCATGGATTCGACGAGGTTGGATGAGGCACCGTGCAGCAGGACGACGGTCCCGCGCGGCTCATTCTTCGGTCCCTCCTCCCGGTAATGGAGTCGACAGCCCTCGACCTCGACGAACCGGCCGGTCGGCGGGAAACGCCGCTCGATGCACCAGGCATAGAGATAGGTGAACGCGGCCCCCGAACCGAGAACGAGGAGAAGCGCAACAACGATGAGAAGAAGCAGGGACATCCCTGCAACGTGGATTTATAGGTCGTGCCCGTCAACCTCGGGGCCGAGACGGTTCACGATGGTCTTCACGTCGGTCATCTGCGGATTGATCGTGAGCACCCGGCGATAGGCCTGCAGGGCCCGCGTCTTGTCGTCCGAGGCCATCAGGATATGGCCAAGCCCGGTCCAGGCGTTGAAATGGCGGGGTTCGATCTTGATCGCCCGGTGCAGATCGGCCATGGCGCCGACCGGATCGTCGAGCTGGTAGAAGACGGTCGCCCGCTTGTACCAGGCTTCAGCCCAGTTGGGCTGGAGCACCAGGACGCGGTCGATCAGCTCGATGGCGAGCGGGAAATCCTTCTTGTTGAAGGCTTCCGCTGCCCGGCTCAGAAGAAGATCGGCCGTATCGGAGCCGGACCGGGCGAAACGCCGCTCGATCAAGGACGCGATACCCTCGGCCTCCCGCTCGGTTTGGGCCTTGCCGAGACGTTCGAAGAGCTCATCCAGCGTGGAAGCGCGCGGGCGGACCTGAGGCGGCTGGGCCTGCTCCTTCGAATCCTTGGGACGCGCAGGCTCCTGCGCACCCAGCGGGAGTGCGGCCAAGCTCAGCGATACGATCAGTATGGACGCGAAAAAGCGCATGCCGGGATTTTAGGATCCCGGCATGCGCGGTCAATTCAGATTCTTGTGTGCGGCATTGCCGCAGCGAACTTAGCCCTGGCGAGCCTTATAGCGCTTCTGGGTCTTGTTGATGATGTAGACCCGGCCCTTGCGACGAACCAGCTGGTTGTCGCGGTGACGGCCGCGGATCGACTTCAACGAGTTACGGATCTTCATATCCGGTCTCCTGCGGCCCTTCGGGAAGGCCGGAAAAAGAAAATGGTGGGCGCGGCTGGGATCGAACCAGCGACCCCTACGATGTCAACGTAGTGCTCTCCCGCTGAGCTACGCGCCCGGGAAACGGTGATTTTGACGTCCCGCTTCGGCTGTGGGGGCGATATACCCACAAGCGGGCCTTGGCGCAAGCCTGAAGGCCGCCCTTTTTTAGGCAGCCATCATTTTATCGACTTCGCTCACCAGGTCGCGCAGGTGGAACGGCTTCGACAGGACCTTGGCGTCGCGCGGGGCCTGGGAATCCGGGTTGAGGGCGACCGCGGCAAAGCCGGTGATGAACATCACCTTGATTTCCGGATCGAGCTCGGTGGCCTTACGGGCCAGCTCGATGCCATCCATCTCCGGCATGACGATGTCCGTCAAAAGAAGCTCGAAGGGCTCCTCGCGCAGGCGGTTATAGGCGGAAAGGCCGTTATCGAACGAGGCGACGTCGTAGCCCGCGTTCTCGAGCGCCTTCACGAGGAAGCGGCGCATGTCGTTGTCGTCTTCGGCAAGAAGGATCTTCATCGGTTGCCAGTCCCGAATCGTGGCGGATGGTCTTAGCCTCTTCATCGCGCATTGGGGTAAACAAGCCGTGAAAGTACGATGCGGCGTTGCTACGATATTGTCATGGACAGGCGGCAACGCTGCCTTACACTAGTCCGAACACCTGATTTCCCTTTCCAACACAGCACATTTTCTGATGCGGCCCACCATCGTCGATGAGTTCGATCCTCCCTTCACCGTCACCGAACCTTCGGCCCAGACGATTCCCTTCGTCTTCAACGTGCCGCATGCGGGAGCCGTCTATCCGGCTTCCTTTCTGGCTGCGTCCCGGCTCGACGCCGTCGCTCTGAGGCGATCCGAGGACGCCTTCGTCGACGAGCTGTTCGGCGCGATGACGGATCTCGGCGCCCCTCTCATGACGGCGCGCTTTCCGCGGGCCTATCTCGACCTGAACCGGGAGCCCTACGAACTCGATTCCCGCATGTTCGATGGCCGCCTGCCGCCCTTCACCAATACCCGCTCCATGCGGGTGGCCGGGGGCCTGGGGACCATTCCGCGCATCGTGGCCGACGGGCAGGAGATCTACCGAACGCGCCTCCATGTGGAGGAAGCCCTGCACCGGATCGAATGGCTCTATAAGCCCTATCACCGGACCCTTCGGCATCTCGTGCGCCGCACGGCCCAGCATTTCGGGCATGCCGTCCTCATCGATTGCCATTCCATGCCCTCCTCCAGCGTCAGCCGCGAGGACGGGGCCAAGGCCGATATCGTGCTGGGAGACCGCTACGGCACGAGCTGCGCCACCCTGCTGATCGACCTCGTGGAGGCGGCCTTGCGCGGACGCGGCTATACGGTGATCCGCAACAAGCCCTATGCGGGTGGCTTCATCACCGAGCATTACGGCGAACCGGCCCTCGGACGGCATGCGCTCCAGATCGAAATCAATCGCGCGCTCTATATGGACGAGCGCAGCATGCACCAGAAACCTGGCTTCGCGGTCCTGGCGGACGACCTGGCCCAGGCCTTTGCTCAGGTGATTGCGGATATCGAGGGTGAATTGACGATCCGGCCCATCGCGGCGGAGTAATCCCCGGCGCCATTTCCCTCAACCAGGCAAGAAAAAAGGCCACTGTTGCCAGCGGCCCGAAGTTTAGGGAGGAAACGCCCAAGAAGGGCTACGATAAGGCGACGCCATCGCCATATCGCACTGCAATAATTACGCCGCATCGCACAAAATGCAACAAAAATCTTTGCTTTTGTCATGCCCTATATGCATGGCTGCTGGGATGCGGGTCGATGGCTCTGACATAAAAAGCAAGACTGAGGAGCAGCCAGCCCGCGAGAGCCGCAAAAACGAGCCGATAACCCTCGGGCCGATAGAGGCCCTGGTCCGACCGTCCCATCAGATCGATCAGCATTCCCGTCACGCTCTGAGAGAGGAAGGCCCCTCCCATGGTGCCGATATTCATCAGCGTGATACCCCGGCCTGTCAGAGATGGTGGAAACAGCGACTTTCCGTGACTGGTGAGGATGGGCGTATAGGCGATGCAGAGACCGAACAGCGGGAACCAGACAGCAGCGGAGGTTCGGTCGAGAGGCGCGAGGACAAGGACGCTCAGAAGCAGGATTGTTGCCGTGCTACCGATCAAAACGGGCCTCTTGTAGCTGCCCCAGAACCGGTCCATGGCTCCCCAGAGCAGCATGCCGCAGATCTGCGCCGTTGCCCCGAGGAGCAGGATACTGCCCCTCGTGCCGAGGTCGGCCCCGTGCACATCCGACAGCCATGGCCCGCCCCAGAGCCCGACGACGGAGGCAAAGCACCCATAGGTGGTCAGGTGCATGAAGAAGACCGGCCAGAAGGACGGCACCTTCAAGGCATCCGACACACCACGGAAGGTGGCCACCCAGGTTTCCTTCGTTTGCTGGCTGCCGGAATCCCGGGGCACGATCCAGGCGATGGCGAGAACGATGACGATCGTCAGGGCGGCCACCGCAAGGAACGAGGTACGCCAGCCGAAGACGGCCGCCGAGGCGGCTAACGGCGCCGTCGCCGCCAGAGTGCCCAAATTCGCCAAGCCCATCTGCAGGCTCGTAAGCCCTGCGAAACGTTCCGGCGGGAAGCGCCGGGCATAGATCACGAGGGGCGCCATGAAGAAGGTGGAGCAGCCGAGCCCCATGAGCGCCCGCGCGGCGATGAGTACGGAGGCGTCAGGGGCGAGCGCGAAGAGAACGGTACCTGCCACCGTCAGCACAGCGGTCGCCAGCATCGTCCGCTTCGGACCATAGCGATCGATGAGAATGCCAATGGGAATCTGAACCGCCGCGAAGGAGAAGAAGAAGGCGCTGGAAAGCAGGCCCGTCTGGGTGGCCGAGAGATGAAGCTCGCGGGCCAGATCGTTGGCGATGACGCCGATGGAATTGCGCAGGAACTGGCTGATCGCATAGAGAGCGGCGAGCACCGCGATCAGGAGTAGGGCCGCTTCCGAACGGGTCGTGCCAAGCTTGGGCGCAAAATTCATCGATACCGTACCCCTTTGACGCTGCCGCTCTCTTGCCGCGCGCCATGCGCTTGATAAAAGCTGATCGCCAGCGGGCCAAGGGCGCCCGCATAGCGCATCGTGTGGAAAAGTGGATCCGATTTTCCGCGCCCGACGATGCGCCACTTAAGGGATTGAGCATCGGATCGATCCCAAAAGTGCAAATCCACTTTTGGGTCCGATGCTTTAGTCTTTAAGGGGATACGCGCGTCATGGGGCTCATCGACTTCACGCATTTCGTCAACGAGCTCGCGACCCAATCGGGCCAAGCAATCCTGCCCTTCTTCCGCACGGCCATCGCGACCGAAGACAAGTCCCGCGGTGGTGCCTTCGATCCCGTCACTGAGGCGGACCGCGCGAGTGAAGCGACCATGCGCCACCTGATCAAGCGCAGCTTCCCCACCCACGGCATCGTCGGCGAGGAATTCGGCGCCGAGCGCGAGGATGCGGATTACGTCTGGGTGCTCGATCCCATCGATGGAACCCGGGCCTTCATCGCCGGGCTTCCGACCTGGGGTACGCTGATCGGGCTGACCTACAAGCGCCAGCCGGTCTTCGGCATGATGCACCAGCCCTTCACCGGCGAGCGCTTTTTCGGCGACGGCGGCAGCGCGACCTATCGGGGTCCGGGCGGCGAGCGCAGGCTCCTGACGCGCCGCTGCGCTTCGCTCAAGGACGCCGTCATCTCCACCACCAGCCCGCGCCTCTTCGCGGGCGACGAGCTGCGCGCCTATGATCGGGTGGAGAGCGTCGCTCGCCTCGCCCGCTACGGTTGCGATTGCTATGCCTATTGCATGCTGGCCGCAGGCCATATCGACCTCGTGGTCGAGTCGGGACTGAAGCCCTACGACATCGCGGCTCTGGTGCCGATCATCGAGGGGGCCGGCGGCATCGTGACCACCTGGGAGGGGAGCTCAGCGGCCGATGGCGGGCGCATCGTCGCTGCGGGCGACCGCCGGGTCCACGCCGCCGCCATCGAGCTGCTCAGCCGCTAGACCGGCTTCAGCGAGCTTGCGCTTCGCTCCGACTTCCGGATCGGGAGTGCCGGGAATGAAGGCGTCGAAGGCGGCCCAGAACTGCTCGCGGATCGCATCCCGCTCCATCAGGATTTCATGCCGGGCGCCCGGAATGACGATGACGGAGCCGGCCTTGAGCCGTGAGGCAAAGCGCTCGGTGGCCGGGGTGGCGCAGACCGGATCGGCACCGGCCGCGACGATAAGCGTCGGCAGGCGGATCTTGATGGCGTAGCGCGGATCGGCGAAGCGCTTCATCAGGCGGAAGGCGCCGTCGAGCCAAGCCACACTTGGAGCTCCGATGGCACCGGCTCCGATGGCGTGGGCAGCCTCGGCGTTGCGGGCATAGCGCACGGGATCGGATGTCAGGCGATTGCCCTTGAACGGCATGGTGGAAATCGACGTCTCACCGCCGCCGGGCACGAACATTCCGCCCATTCCGAGAAACCGCAGGCTCCTCGCAAAAAAGGCACTGGTGCGAGTGCGCTTGATGATGCAGAGCGCGATCATCGGCGTCGTGGTCACGAGCCGGCGGAAGGGCAGCCAGGTTTCATAAGCCGCGTTCAATGCGATGGCGCCACCCATGGAATGGGCGAGGCCGAAATGCGGCTGCGGCATGCGCGGCACCAGGATCTGGTCGCGAATCGCCTCCAGGTCGTGCCGGAAATCGGAAAAGCGCCGGACATGACCCTTGCGGGGATTCTTCACCTGTCGTCCGGAGAGCCCCTGCCCGCGCCAGTCGAAGGCGACGACGGCAAAGCCCCGGTCGAGCAGTTCGCCCACCGTCTCGAAATACTTTTCGATGAACTCCGCCCTGCCCTGCAGGATGCAGACCGTCCCTTGAGGTTCCTCGGTCTCCGGCATCCAGGTGGCGGCCCGAAGCGTGATGCCGTCGTGCGTCGTGACACTGACGAGCTTCGGCTCGCCGGGCACGGGATTGTCAGGGGTGGCGATGAATTCCACGGGAGTTTCCAACTCAAAAGCTCACGCTTTTATAGGGCGTCCTGAGCTTAAGAAACGTGCCTCTTGAAAGCAAACGTATCGGCTCCCACATCGAAAAATGTGCCGGCCATGATGGCGGCACATCAACCCGGATCCAGCCATTTCACGGTGGATCCTCATTCTGCATGTCGCTTCAAGCGGAGGATATGCCATGCGACAGTACGATCTTGCTCCCCTCTACCGCAACACGGTCGGCTTCGACCGTCTCTTCTCGATGCTCGACCAGCTCGTCAGCGTCGATGCGGCCCCGAGCTACCCGCCCTACAACATCGAGCGCACCGGCGAGAATGCCTATCGCATCTCGATCGCGGTTGCCGGCTTCACCGACCGAGACCTGACCATCGAGGTCAAGGAAAACACCCTCTCCGTCCGCGGCGAGCGCAAGCCCTCCGAAGAGCGTAAAACCGACGTGCTCCATCAGGGCATCGCGGCGCGCAGCTTCGACCGGCGCTTCCAGCTGGCTGACGGCGTGCAGGTGATGGGTGCGGCCCTCGAGAACGGCCTGCTCCATCTCGACCTCGTTCGCGAGATCCCGGAGGCCAAGAAGCCGAAGCTTATTCCGATTTCCTCGAACGGTGCTCAGGCCATCGAAGCCAAGCAGGCTGCGTAACCAGTTTTCTGAGCCCAAACGAAGAGCGCCCCGGTTCGGCCGGGGCGCTTTTTATTTGTCGGATCCTGGTCCTTGGTGTCCCGCTGGGGCTGGAGGGGCCCCGTCGGTCAAGGGTCTCTGGAGAAAAGCAATCGCGGGTGATTGCGGCAGGGTTAGGGCAATCACTCGGCGGCTTCGCGCGATAATCCCGAAGAAGCGACCTCCAGCAGCCTGCGGACGTCCTCTTCCCTAGAGGCCCAGGAGGTAACGAGCCGGATCAACACCTTGTGATCGCCGACCCGCTCGGTCTCGGGCAGGCTCAATTCGGTCCACGGATTGTAGAGTATGCCGGCGGCCTTCAGCGCCTGGTCCAGTGTCTTCGGGATGATCGGGAAGACTTCGTTGGCTTGAGTCGGCCAAGCCAAACGCACGCGCGGCAATTGCAGCAAGCCTTCCGAGAGGAATGCTGCCATGCGATTGGCATGGCGCGCATTGTCGAGCCAATGATCGTCGGCGAAGTAGCCCTCGAACTGCGCGGCGATGAGACGGCCTTTGGAGATGATCTGGCCGGCGCGCTTGGAGCGGTAGTCGAGCGCCTCCGCCAGATCTTTCCTGAACACCACGATGGCCTCGGCCATCAGGCCGCCGTTCTTGGTCGCGCCGAAGGAGAGAATGTCGACGCCCTGCTTCCAGGTCATCTCCGCCGGAGTGCAGCCGAGCGACACGAGGGCGTTGACGAAGCGCGCACCGTCCATGTGGAAGGACAGGCCATGCTCGCGGCAGATCGCCCCGAGGGCCGCAATCTCGTCGAGGCTGTAGACCATGCCGCCCTCGCTCACCTGCGAGATCGACAACCCCTTCGGCGGCATCTGCTTGACCGCCTTGGGGAGGCTCTTGAGATAGGCCACAACGTCTTCGGCGCTCAGCTTGGCGCCGATGCCCGGCAGCCCTGCAAGCTTTGCCCCATGCATGAAGAATTCAGGCGCGCCGCACTCATCGTCGATGATGTGCGCCTCCCGATGGCAGACGCAGAGGCCGTAGGGCGGCACGGCGGAGGCAAGGGCCAGCGCGTTGGCGGCCGTCCCGGTGGTCACGAAGAACACGGAAACCTCGCGCTCGAAGATCTCGTTGAAACACGCTCTGACGCGCTTCGAGATCTCGTCGTTGCCGTAAGCCGTCATGGTCCCGGCATTGGCCTGCATGATGGCTTGGAGAACGGGAGCGCTGGCCCCCACGATATTGTCGCTCGCGAAGTTCATGAAGCGTTTCCTAGAGCATCGCCTGGGAAAGGGAAATGCCCATTCGGACATGGCTAGACTGCTCTAGGGTCGGCTACGAACAACATGTCAAGGTCATTGACCCATCGGTGGAGACTTTCGTTCCTAGGGCCTAAAAGCTGCTTTTGTTACATTCTGAGTCGTCGGCTTGTAACTTTTGTCTAAAATATTTCTAAACCCTCTTGTGCGCTGCGTCGAACTCTGGCACTTTGCCCTTATTAGGACAGCGATGCTGTCCCTTTTGGAGTGCCTGCACTCCTACCTTCGCCCTGGGGTTTTCTTGATGCTTCGCCTGACGCGAACGAAACGAGATACCACGAAAACCGCCCGCAAAACGTGGGCGGAACGGGCGACTCTGGGCTGACGACAGCCCAAAGGTGCCCGCGAGGTGCGGGCTCCCCTGCCGGACCCAACCCTCGAAAACCCGAAGAAGCGGCGGGCACTCCGGACGATCCGATCATCCGGCAGGCCCAAAAGCCGCCTCAAAGAACCTGAATACGCGTTCGGATGTGAGGATCTGCCATGAGCGACGAGCCGATCAAGAGCCTGGAAACCCAAGTGCCGAGCCGCACAGCCACGATGGCGGATACGGTCAAAGTGGTGCGCGATCCGGGCCTGCCCGCCGCCCAGGGCCTCTACGACCCTTCCAACGAGCAGGATTCCTGCGGCGTCGGCTTTATCGCCGACATGAAGAACCGCAAGTCGCACGACATCGTCGAGCAGGGCCTGTCCATCCTGCACAATCTCGACCATCGCGGCGCGGTCGGTGCTGACCCTAAGATGGGCGACGGCTGCGGCATCCTGGTTCAGATCCCGCACAAGTTCTTCGCCGCCGAGTGCGCCAAGGTCGGCATCTGGTTGCCCGAGGAAGGCCAGTACGGTGTCGGCCACCTGTTCATGCCGCGCGATCCGGAAGGCTTTAAGCTCGTCGAGGAGATCGTCACCAAGGCGATCGCCGACGAGGGCCTGCAGGTTCTCGGCTGGCGCGAAGTGCCGGTGGATTCGAGCGATCTCGGCGAGAGCGTGAAGGCCACCGAGCCGCAGCACCGCCAGATCTTCATCGGCAAGGGCAAGGGAATGGACGACGCCGAGACCTTCGAGCGCCGCCTGTTCCTCGCCCGCAAGGTCATCTCCAACGCCGTCTACGACATGAAGGATGCGCGGACAGTCGGCTATTACCCGGTCAGCCTGTCCTCGCGCACCATCGTCTACAAGGGCATGGTGCTGGTCACGCAGTTGCGCGACTATTACCTCGACCTGCAGGACGAGCGCTTCGAGAGCGCCATCGCCCTCGTGCACCAGCGCTTCGCCACCAACACCTTCCCGACCTGGCAGCTGGCGCATCCCTACCGCATGGTCGCCCACAACGGCGAGATCAACACGCTGCGCGGCAACGTGAACTGGATGGCGGCCCGTCAGGCCTCGGTCGATTCCGAGCTCTTCGGCAACGACATCTCGAAGCTCTGGCCCATCTCCTATGAGGGTCAGTCCGACACCGCCTGTTTCGACAACGCGCTCGAATTCCTGGTGCGCGGCGGCTACTCGCTCTCGCACGCCATGATGATGCTGATCCCGGAAGCCTGGGCCGGCAACCCGCTCATGAACGACGACCGGCGTGCCTTCTACGAGTATCACGCCGCCCTCATGGAGCCCTGGGATGGCCCCGCCGCTGTGTGTTTCACCGACGGCAAGCAGATCGGCGCGACGCTCGACCGCAACGGCCTGCGTCCTGCACGCTATCTCGTGACCGACGACGGTCTCGTGGTGCTCGCCTCCGAGATGGGCGTTCTGCCGATTCCGGAAGAGAAGATCGTCGAGAAGTGGCGCCTGCAGCCGGGCAAGATGCTGCTCATCGACCTGGAGGAAGGCCGCATCGTCTCCGACGACGAGATCAAGCAGCAGCTCTCGAACGCCCATCCCTACAAGGAATGGCTGAAGCGCACGCAGATCGTGCTCGAAGACCTGAAGCCCGTGCAGGCGCGTGAATCGCGCACGGACGTGTCGCTCCTCGACCGCCAGCAGGCCTTCGGCTACACGGCGGAAGACCTGAAGCTTCTCATGCAGCCCATGGCCGTCACTGGCCAGGAAGCCGTCGGCTCCATGGGATCGGACACACCGATCTCCGCGCTCTCCGACAAGTCGAAGCTTCTGTATACCTATTTCAAGCAGAACTTCGCGCAGGTGACGAACCCGCCGATCGACCCGATCCGCGAGGAGCTCGTCATGAGCCTCGTGTCGTTCATCGGCCCGCGCCCGAACATCCTCGATCTCGAAGGCACATCGCGCCGCAAGCGTCTCGAAGTGCGCCAGCCGATCCTCACCAACGAGGATCTGGAGAAGATCCGCTGCATCGGCCATTTCGAGGACCGTTTCGACACGAAGACCCTCGACATCACCTATGACGCCGAACTCGGCGCGGCGGCCCTCGACGGTGCGCTCGACCGTCTCTGCGACCGCGCGGAAGCGGCCGTGCATGGCGGCTACAACATCATCATTCTTACCGACCGCATGGTCGGTCCGGACCGTATTCCGATCCCGGCGCTGCTCGCCACGGCGGCCGTGCACAACTACCTGATCCGGAAAGGGCTTCGCACCTCTGTCGGTCTCGTGGTCGAGTCCGGTGAGCCGCGCGAGATCCATCACTTCGCCTGCCTTGCCGGCTACGGCGCGGAAGCGATCAATCCGTATCTCGCCTTCGAGACCATCGCGGACATGCTCGAGAATGGCGAGCTGCCGGAAGAGGTGGACGCGGATGAGGCGATCAAGCGCTACATCAAGTCCATCGGCAAGGGCCTGCTCAAGGTGATGTCCAAGATGGGCATCTCCACCTACCAGTCCTATTGCGGCGCGCAGATCTTCGACGCGGTCGGCCTCAAGTCCGACTTCGTGTCCCGTGACTTCTTCGGCACCACGACCTCGATTGAGGGCATCGGCATGAACGAGGTGGCCGAAGAGAACGTGCGCCGCCACCGCGACGCCTTCGGCGACGCTCCGATCTACCGCAACGCCCTCGATGTGGGCGGCGAATACGCCTATCGTCAGCGCGGCGAAGTGCATGCCTGGAACCCGGACACGGTCGCGACGCTGCAGCATGCCGTGCGTCTCAACGCGCAGGACCGCTACCGCGAATACGCCCGCCTCGTGAACGAGCAGGACAACGAGCTCAAGACGATCCGTGGTCTCTTCCGCATCAAGAAGGCGGACGAGACGGGACGGGCATCCGTCGACATCAACGACGTGGAGCCGGCCCAGGAGATCGTGAAACGTTTCTCCACCGGCGCCATGTCCTTCGGTTCGATTTCGAAGGAAGCGCACGAGACGCTCGCGCTCGCCATGAACGCCATCGGCGGCAAGTCCAACACCGGCGAAGGCGGCGAGGAGCCGGAGCGCTTCCGTCCGCTGCCGAACGGCATGTCCAAGCGTTCCGCCATCAAGCAGGTGGCCTCCGGTCGCTTCGGCGTGACGACGGAATATCTCGTCAACGCGGACATGATGCAGATCAAGGTGGCGCAGGGTGCCAAGCCCGGCGAAGGCGGCCAGCTTCCGGGCCACAAGGTCGACGTGAAGATCGCTCGCGTTCGCCACTCGACCCCCGGCGTCGGTCTCATCTCGCCGCCGCCGCATCACGACATCTACTCCATCGAGGATCTGGCGCAGCTGATCTTCGATTTGAAGAACGTGAACCCTTCCGCCGACGTGTCGGTGAAGCTCGTGGCTGAAGTCGGCGTCGGCACGGTGGCGGCAGGCGTTGCCAAGGCGCGCGCCGACCACATCACGATCTCCGGCTTCGAGGGCGGCACGGGCGCGTCTCCCCTCACCTCGCTCAAGCATGCGGGCTCGCCATGGGAGATCGGCCTTGCCGAGACCCAGCAGACCCTCGTGCTCAACCGCCTGCGCGGACGCGTGGCGCTGCAGGCGGACGGCGGCCTGCGCACGGGCCGCGATGTCATCATCGCAGCCTTGCTCGGTGCCGATGAGTACGGCTTCTCTACCGCGCCGCTGATCGCGGCCGGCTGCATCATGATGCGCAAGTGCCATCTCAACACCTGCCCTGTCGGCGTGGCCACACAGGACCCGGTGCTGCGCAAGCGCTTCAAGGGACTGCCCGAGCACGTCATCAACTACTTCTTCTTCGTCGCCGAGGAAGTGCGCGAGCTGATGGCCGAGATGGGCTTCCGCACGTTCGACGACATGATCGGCCAGTCCGACCTTCTCGACAAGAACGCGGCTATCGATCACTGGAAGGCGAAGGGCCTCGATTTCACGAAGCTGTTCCACAAGCCGGAAGTGCCCACGAATGTGGCGATTCGCCATCTGGAGCGTCAGGTTCACCCGATCGCCAACGTGCTCGACCGCGATTTCATCGCGCAGGCAGGTACCGCGCTGGAGAGCGGCGAGGCCGTCACCATCGAGTCGAAGGTGAAAAGCTCTGACCGCACGGTGGGCGCCATGCTCTCCGGCGAGGTGGCGAAGCGCTACGGCCATGAGGGACTGCCCGACGACACGATCACCGTGAAGCTGAAAGGCACCGCGGGCCAAAGCTTCGGTGCGTGGCTGGCGGGTGGTGTGACGCTCAATCTCGAAGGCGAAGCCAACGATTATGTCGGCAAGGGTCTGTCGGGCGGCAAGATCATCATCGCACCGTCACCTGACTCGAAGGCTCTGCCTGAGAACTCCATCGTCGTCGGCAACACGGTGATGTACGGCGCCATCGCGGGTGAAGCGTATTTCCGCGGTGTCGCGGGCGAGCGTTTCGCCGTGCGCAACTCGGGTGCCATCGCGGTGGTCGAGGGCACGGGCGATCACGGCTGCGAATACATGACCGGCGGCCTCGTGGTCGTGCTGGGTCAGACCGGACGCAACTTCGCGGCGGGCATGTCGGGCGGCATCGCCTATGTGCTCGACGAGGACGGCACGTTCACCAAGCGCTGTAATCTGTCCATGGTCGATCTCGAACCCGTCGAAGAGGAGGAGGACCTGATGCGCCGCCTTCACCATCACGGCGGCGATCTGGAAACCAAGGGCCGCATCGACATCATGGCCAACATGTCCGGCCCCGATGAGGAGCGCCTGATGCAGCTCATCACCAACCATCACACCTATACGGGCTCGACGCGCGCCAAGGAGATCCTCGACAACTGGACGACCTACCGCACCAAGTTCGTGAAGGTCATGCCGGTCGAGTATCGCCGTGCGCTCCAGGAGATGGATCGTCTCCGGAACCTCCAGGCAGCGGAATAAGGAATTTAGGGCAAACCCATGGGCAAGGTCACAGGCTTTCTCGAATACGACCGGCAGGAGCAGAAGTATCAGCTCGCCGGGGAACGCGTGCGCCACTTCCGCGAATTCACGCTGCCGCTCGACGACAACGACCTGAAGAAGCAGGCGGGACGCTGCATGGATTGCGGCATCCCGTTCTGCCACGGTCCGACGGGCTGTCCGGTGCACAACCAGATTCCAGACTGGAACGATCTGGTCTGGTCCGACGACTGGGAGGAGGCCGCGCGCAACCTCCACACCACCAACAACTTCCCGGAATTCACGGGCCGCATCTGCCCGGCTCCGTGCGAGGAAGCCTGCACACTGAATCTCGAAAACCAGCCGGTCACGATCAAGACCATCGAGCAGGCCATCGCCGACAAGGCGTGGGAGATGGGCTTCGTGAAGCCGGAGCCTTCCGAGATCACCACGGGCAAGCGCGTCGCTGTCATCGGCTCAGGGCCGGCCGGCATGGCAGCCGCCCAGCAGCTCGCTCGCGCGGGCCATGAAGTGCATGTGTTCGAGCGCCAGGCGAAGCCCGGCGGGTTGCTGCGCTACGGCATCCCGGACTTCAAGATGGAGAAGTACCATATCGACCGACGCGTGAAGCAGATGGAAGCCGAAGGCGTAATCTTCCATTGCGGCGTCAATGTCGGCGTCGACAAGAGCTTCGCCTCGCTTCACAACGAGTTCGATGCCGTACTGTTTGCGGGCGGCGCGGAAGATCCGCGCAATCCGTACCTGCCGGGACAGGATCTCGCCGGCGTGCATTTCGCCATGCCCTATCTCACGCAAGCGAATCAGCGCGTCGGCAACGAGGAGGTCACGGCAGAACCCATCCTCGCGAGCGGCAAGCACGTGGTGGTGATCGGCGGCGGCGACACGGCGTCCGACTGCGTCGGCACCGCCTTCCGCCAGGGCGCTCTCTCCGTGACGCAGCTCGACATCCGTCCCAAGCCGCCCGAGCGTGAGGACAAGCTGACGGTGTGGCCCTATTGGCCGACCAAGATGCGCACCTCCTCATCTCAGGCAGAAGGCGCGGAGCGCGAATTCCAGGCGGCAACGCTCGGCATCGTCGGGAAGAAGGGTCAGGCAACCGGGGTGCAATGCGCCCGCGTGGACGAGAAGCGCCAGCCGATAGCCGGCACTGAATTCGTGCTCAAGGCCGATCTTGTCTTCCTCGCCATCGGCTTCGCCGGCTCGGTGAAGGCAGGCCTGCTGGACGAATCGGGCGTCGCCATGGACCGCCGCGGCAACGTGGTGGCCGACGACAAGAGCTACCGCACGTCGAGCGAGAAGGTGTTCGTCGCCGGCGACATGCGCCGCGGCCAGTCCCTGGTGGTGTGGGCCATCCGCGAAGGCCGTCAGGCCGCCCGCTCCATCGACACCTTCCTGATGGGCTCCAGCATCCTGCCGGAGTAGAATTTCGAAAGTCTGCACAATGAAAGCGGCGGCTCATCGCAAGATGACCGCCGCTTTTTCATGTCTTCAGATCGTCTCAGGGATTGGGCCACCGGAAATCGTCGGCCCGGCCGGGACGTGAGCCTGGGGCGATTCCGACCCGCAGGGCACGCTGGATCGTATAGGCATTGTCGCCGGTGAGCTTCGGCGGTGCCGATACGAGCGTTCCGCCCGGAGTCACATCCTGACGGGTCAGAGGCAGGACCGGACCGATCAAAGGCTTCGACGGCAGGGAGACCGGTGCGGCGGCATCCGGCGGCGCGGGGATCGCTGCCTCGACCGAGGGAGGGGAAGAGCCATCCGCGGGTGTGATATCGGCCGGATTGGGAGCGGCGGCCGTTGCTGTCCCGCCCTGCCCGAGGATCCGCTTGATCTCGGTATCGGCAAAGAAGGCGACCTTGCGTGAGCCTGCACGGGTGAAGAATATGCCCTCGTTGGTGCGCAACTTGGCAGGCTCGCCGTCGACATCGGGACCGTCGGGCGTATAGCGGTTTTCATCGTCGACGAAACCGGGCCAGATATCCACATAGGCGCCGCCGTTGCGCTGGACGCTCTCCTTGTAGATCTCATTCATGGCGACCAGGTCGTCGGAGATCTTGCTGTTCTTCATCGGCGGCAGACCGATCCAGACTGCAGGGATCCGACGCTCCTTGAAGACGGTCGTAATCGCATCGACCCGCTGCCGGTAGAGCTCCTTCCAGCGGTCGGACAGGGGCTCGATCGACTCGTCCCCCTCCCTGATCGACTGCCGGTCGCTCGTTCCCAGCATCACGACGGCGACACTCGTTTTCTGTCCGCCATCGAGCGTTGCCTTGATGAAATTCGGCCATTCGGCCGGATCGGCGCGGACGAGGCTGACATCGCCGCGCACCTTCGCGACGACTTCCACATCCTGGTTTTCGGCGAAATGCGCCTCGAGCCCCTGGCGGGCGAACCCGGCCAGGGCATCGCCAAACACCACCACATGGGTGCTCGGATCGACCTTCGGCTTCTCCTGCCTGGCGACGGCAGCCGCCGCGGGAGCGGACTTGCGCGGCCGGGCCACGGGCGCCCGCGCGGGCGCCGGAGGATCGTCCGGAACGCCGAAGAAGCGTCTCAGGCTGAATCCCTGCGGTCGCTGAGGTGCCGGCTGCACGAGCTTTCCGGGATAATAGCCGGGCGGATAGGCCCGTAGATCGCGCCGAGGCTGCTGCTGCTGTTGCTGATAATAGCCGGACTGGGCCAGGGCCGCACTGCCCCCAAGGACTGCCAGCAGCAGGGCCAGGAACAGTCGGCGAAGAATCGGCACCATGGTCATAGGCGGTTCCACTTCATTCCGGACCAGCCTTGAATATAGAGCCTTGCGGGAACTCCGTCAGCGGGTCGCACGCAATTCCCGCAGGACCGCGTAATCGGCATAGCCATCCGGGATCAAGCCACGGCGCAGCTGGAAGTTCCGCACGGCCTCCCGGGTCTTGGAGCCGAGCTTGCCGTCGGTGTTGCCTTCATAGAATCCGAGGCGGGCGAGACGCTCCTGCAACTCCTGGCTCTGATCCTTGTCCAGCATGGGCTTGTCCTTGGGCCATGCGCCCTGGATCGGCTGCCCGCCCAAGAGCCGGTCGCCGAGATGAGCCACGCCCATGGCATAGGCATCCGAGGAATTGTAGGCCTTGATCACGTCGTAGTTGCGGGTCACCAGGAAGGCGGGTCCCCCTGCACCACCCGGCAGGAACAGGCTGGCCTCGCCGGAGCGAGGCATGGCCTTGCCATCCAGCCGGCGGACACCCACGGCGTTCCAGCGGGCGAAATCCTGCCGCAAGTGCTGGTAATCGAAGCCCCGCGGCAGCGCTACCTCGAAGCCCCAGGGCAAGCCCGGCTGCCAGCCGTGCTGACGCAGGTAATTGGCGGTCGAGGCCATGGCGTCTGGCACCGAGGACCAGATGTCCCGCATTCCATCCCGGTTGCCGTCGACGGCGAATTTCATGAAGCTCGAGGGCATGAACTGGGTCTGGCCCATGGCGCCTGCCCAGGAGCCCAGCATCCTGGAGCGGTCGATATGCTCGCCTTCCAGGATCTGGAGCGCGGTGAGCAGCTCTTCCTTGAAGAAATCGCCCCGATAGCCGGTATAGGCCAGGGTCGCCAGCGCCCGGACCGCGTAGATCGATCCGGTGAAGCTGCCGAAATTGGTCTCCATGCCCCAGACGCCGAGGACCACGGAGCGCGGAACCCCATAGGTCCGCTCGACCATGGCGAGGGTCTTCGACCACTCGGCGGCCATCTCCTGGCCGCGCTTCAGGCGCTGAGCCGAGATGGCACCGTTGATGTAATCCCAGATCGGACGGACGAATTCGGACTGCTTTTTCGTAAGCGCGATGATCTTGGCGTCGGGCTCGACGCCCCGGAACGCCTCCTCGAAGGTCGCCCGCGACACGCCCCGCGCCTTGGCGGCAGGCCACAGCCCCTGCACGAAGCGCTGGAACCCGGCCTGGGAAGCGTCCTGCGCCTGGACGGGCGGAACACTGCCGCCCCCACCCATGGTGAGGCTCAAACCGAGAAGGAGCGCGCCGGAAAGGCGGCACACCAGGGAAAGCGGCAGGCGCATGGAAGTCGCTCACGGAAACAGGACAGATCTGCCCTGCCAATGCGACACTAAACGGGTTAACAGCCGGTTGATAGTGCATCCTGATGCAGCCTTCCGCACGGTCATACCGTAGTCACCTGTGGCAATCATGATCGGCATCGCCAAGGCGGCCCCTCCTCAAAACCGCCGTTGTTGGCAGCTTAACCACAACACTTCAGCTCCAATTCAGGTCGGAGCTGCAATGAGGCACATGCAACGACGAAACATCGAAAGCACTGCCGCGTTGGAAGGTGCCGAAGCTTGACAGTTATCGGTTCCCTTTTCCCGGTCCTGACTTAGATTATCCCTCCCTCTTGATGCTCAATCATGGCCCAATCAATGAAGCGTATCCGCAAAGCAGTCCTTCCCGTCGCTGGTCTCGGCACCCGGTTCCTGCCGGCCACCAAGGCCGTTCCCAAGGAGATGCTCTGCGTCGTCGACCGTCCGGTCGTGCAGCATGTGGTCGATGAGGCGCGTGCCGCCGGCATCGAGCATTTCATCTTCGTTACCGGCCGCAACAAGGCGGTGATCGAGGACCATTTCGATATCGCCTATGAGCTCAACCGTACGCTGGAGAGCCGCAACAAGACCAAGGAGCTGGAGCTTCTCGCCAAGGATCAGCCCCAGGCCGGCCAGACGAGCTTCACCCGTCAGCAGGAGCCGCTCGGCCTCGGCCACGCGGTCTGGTGTGCCCGCGAACTCGTGGGCGACGAGCCCTTCGCCGTGATCCTCCCCGATATGCTCAGCCGCGGTTCCATGGAGCAGATGATCGCGGCCTACGACAAGCATGGCGGCAACATCATCGCCGTCGAGGAGGTGCCGG
This sequence comes from Microvirga sp. VF16, assembly GCF_016864375.1. Taxonomy (GTDB): domain Bacteria; phylum Pseudomonadota; class Alphaproteobacteria; order Rhizobiales; family Beijerinckiaceae; genus Microvirga. The sequence continues at coordinate 4,803,967 of NZ_CP069354.1, forward strand.
AGGATCAGACGCACCAATACGGCATCGTCTCGGTCGGCCAGGAATTCGGCCAGACCTTCGAGATCACCGGCATGGTGGAAAAGCCGCCGAAGGGCACCGCGCCCTCGAACTACATCATTTCCGGCCGCTATATCCTGCAGCCCGAGATCTTCGACCTGCTCTCCACCCAGGAGCGCGGCGCCGGCAACGAGATCCAGCTCACGGATTCCATGATCCGCCTGATGAAGGACCACCCGTTCTTCGGCATGAAGTATCAGGGCAAGACCTACGACACGGGCTCCAAGATCGGCTTCCTCATGGCGAACGTCGCCTACGCCCTGGAGCGCGAGGAGCTGTCCGCCGATTTCCGCCGGGAGCTCGAAGCCCTGCTGCGGCAGAAGTAAGCAAGCGCGAGGGTTCCTCATGGCCGCCCGTCTGTGCTAGAGGGGCGGCCATGGCACTTGCACAACAAGCTCCCCTTTCGCCCGATCCGACCATTGCCTCAGCCCTGCGCACGCTCGAAACCGAGCGAGACGGCCTGACGATCCTGATGGAGGCCATCGGCAACGGCCTCGGTCCCGTCTTCACGGCTGCGGTCGAGACGCTGGCGGCTGCCAAGGGCCGTGTGATCGTCACCGGCATGGGCAAGTCCGGCCATGTGGGCCGCAAGATCACCGCCACTTTCGCCTCGACCGGCACGCCCGCCCATTACGTCCATCCGGCAGAGGCGAGCCACGGCGATCTGGGCATGATCCAGACAGACGACGTGATCATCGCCCTGTCCTGGTCGGGGGAGACGGCCGAGCTCGCCGACATTCTCGGCTACTCCCGGCGCTTCCGGGTGCCGCTGATCGCGCTGACCTCAAATGCCGAGTCGACGCTCGGGCGCGCCGCCGATATCTGCCTGACCCTGCCGAAGGCCAAGGAAGCCTGCCCCAACGGGCTGGCGCCCACGACCTCAACCACGATCCAGCTGGCACTGGGCGACGCCCTCGCCGTCGCTCTTCTGGAGAAGCGCGGGTTCACGGCGGAGCACTTCAAAGTCTTCCATCCGGGCGGAAAGCTTGGTGCCCGCCTCAAGCTCGTCCGTGACATCATGCACAAGGACGAGCGCCTGCCCGTCGTCGGCATCGAGGCGCGCATGGACGAGGCCATCGGCGAGATCGGCCGCAAGGGTTTTGGTGCCGTGATCGTGGTGAACGATGACGGCACGCTTGCCGGCATCGTCACTGACGGCGACCTGCGCCGCAATCTCAAGCCCGATCTCATGACCCTGCCGGTCACGGCGATCATGACCAAGACGCCGCGCACCATCGCGCCGGATGCTCTCGTGGCGACCGCGCTGGAGATGGAAGAGGCCTCCCGGATCACGGCCCTGATCGTAGTCGAGAACAGCCGACCCATCGGCCTCGTGCATTATCTCGACCTGCTGCGCGCGGGTGCAGCGTAATCAGGGATCATCGACGACAAGCGTCGATCCCTCGACCCGCACGACACGCACCCTGGCGCCGGCAAAGCGGTCGGCGCCCGTCACCCGCCAGGAGCTGTCATCGACCCGGATGCGACCCTCGCCATCCTTGATCGGCGTCTCAAGCGTGAAGACCCGTCCGACAAGAGATTGACCGCGCTGATTGAGCGGCGAAGGCTCAGCGTTGGGCTGCGTCTTCGAGCGGGTGACGAAACGCCCCAGGATCACTGCTCCGACGGACAACAGCGCGAAGAGCAGCGCAGCCACCTGCCAGGACAGGCCGAGCAGGGCATCCAGCAAGCCGGTGGCGATGGCGGCGAGGCCGAGCCAGAGGAAGAACGAGCCCGGAGCGATCAATTCGACGCCGATCAGGATCACACCGAGGATGATCCAGGCCCAGGCTCCAAATCCGATGAACGCGTCGGCGATCATGAGCGCTCGGCTCCGCCGGCAACCGTGGGAACGCTGCGCACGGGCTTGACGCCTGCCCCACCCTCACCGAACACGGATCTGGTGAGTTCGGCGATGCCGCCGAGCGTGCCGGCAAGGCCGGCCGCCTCGATGGGCACGATCACCACCTTCTGGTTCGGCGCCGATGCAAGCGCGCGGATCGCATCGATATACTTCTCCGCTACGATGAAGTTGGCGGCCGCGAGATCGCCCTTCGTGATGGCATCGCTGACCATGCCGGTCGCCTTGGCCTCGGCTTCCGCCTGACGCTCGCGCGCCTCCGCATCGCGGAAGGCCGCTTCCTTACGGCCTTCCGCGGCGAGGATCTGCGACTGCTTCTGGCCTTCTGCGCGCAGGATCTCCGCCTGCCGCAAGCCTTCCGCTTCGAGCACGGCGGCGCGCTTCTCGCGCTCGGCCTTCATCTGCCGCGCCATGGCGCCGGCAAGGTCCTGCGGCGGCAGAATGTCCTTGATCTCGACACGTGTAACCTTGGCACCCCAGGGCGAGGCCGCGGCATCGACGACGCGCAGGAGCCGCTCGTTGATCTCGTCGCGGTGCGAGAGCAACTGATCGAGATCCATGGAGCCGACGACCGTGCGGATATTGGTCATGGTCAAGACCAGCAGCGCCTGGTTCAAATCGGCAACCTCATAGGAGGCCTTGGCCGCATCGAGCACCTGATAGAACGCAGCCGCATCAATCGTGACGCCCGCGTTGTCCTTGGTAAAGGCTTCCTGGCTCGGAACGTCGAGCACCTGCTCCATGACGTTCACCTTTTTGCCGATCTGATCGATATAGGGCACGATCAGACCGAGGCCCGGCGTGAGCGTGCGCGAGTAGCGCCCGAACCGCTCGACCGTATAGGCATAGCCCTGCGGGACCGTCCTGATGCCCATGGCGATCGTCACCACGACGACGAGCACCAGAACGATGACGAAGATGTCGAAACCACTCAGCGGCATGAGCCCCCCAGGCAACCTCGTTGCAGAGGGCTCACGCTACCGCAAACAGGCCTAGAGTCCTAGATCCAACCCTGAAGCTCACGCTCAACGATGTGGTTGATCACGCGCATGCCGTCATCACCGTCATTGAGGCAGGGCAGATAGGCGAATTCCTCGCCGCCGTTGTGCATGAAGATCTCGCGGTTCTCGCCGTTGAGCTCTTCCAACGTCTCAAGACAATCGGCGGAGAAGCCGGGCGCGACGATGGCCATGCGCTTCACGCCGCTCTTGGCCAAAGCTTCCACCGTCTTGTCCGTGTAGGGCTGCAGCCATTCCGCCTTGCCGAAACGGGACTGGAAGCTCATGCGGAACCTATCCTCCGGCCAGCCGAAAGCTTCCCGCATCAGCCGCCAGGTCTTCACGCATTGGCAGTGATAGGGATCGCCTTTGAGCAGGTATTCCTTCGGCACGCCGTGGAAGGAGACGAGGATCACCTCCGGCTCGAAGGTGAGCTTCGCCAGTTCCTTCTTCATCGAAGCGATGACGGCGTCGATATAGACCGGATCGTCGTGATAGGGCGGCGAGACGCGCACCGTCGGCTGCCAGCGCATGTCCATGAGGGCCCGGAAGGCCTGATCGCAGGCGGTGGCCGACGTCGCCGCCGCATATTGCGGATAGAGCGGCACCAGCAGGATGCGGTCGCAGCCCTGGTCGAGAAGCGCCTGGATGCGCTCGCGCACCTCCGGCTTGCCATAGCGCATGGCCCAATCGACGGTGATCTTGTCGCCAGTGATGCTTTTCAGATGCTCGGCAACCTTTTCGGCCTGGTTGCGGGTGATGGTCTTGAGCGGCCCCTCGTCGCGCTCATTGTTCCAGATCGAGGCGTAGTCGCGGCCCTTGGGGCCGGGACGCTTTGTCAGAATGATCAGGTTGAGGATCGGCCACCACAGGAGGCGCGGCGTCTCGATCACGCGCCGGTCGGAGAGGAACTCCTTGAGGTAGGCACGCATCGGCCAGTAGCTGGTGCCCTCGGGCGTGCCGAGGTTCAGAAGAAGCACACCGATCCTGCCAGCCCGGGCGGGCGGATGATCCACCGGGCGCACCCCCTGGCGAAGATCGGTCAGACTCACACTCTCATTCATAAAAAGCCCCTTGGCCGCAGGATCCGAGAAACGAATCCCGCTCTCGATGCGGCCTAGATAGGAGTTTCAGGCGGCTGCGCCAACAGGACGCCTCATCGCATCGTCGGGATTGGTTGCAACCCGGTCTTGTGCGAGCGCGCGTCAGACACCCATCTCCGGGAACCGCGCCTGCTTGAGAACGGCATCGATGGCTACGCGCAATCCTGTCGGGTTGAAATCCATCTCGACCTTGGCGTTGAGTTGCGTCGCCAGCACCCGGTGCAGCAAACGCGAGCCGAACCCCTGCCGTTTTGGCGACGAAACGGCGGGGCCGCCCCGCTCCTCCCAGACGAGTTGCAGCCGTGTCCCGCCGTCTGCGGGCTCGGCTTCCCAGGTTACCGCAACCTTCCCGTTGGGAATCGAAAGGGCGCCATATTTGGCAGCGTTCGTGGTCAGCTCGTGAATTGCCATGCCGATGGGCACGGCCGCCTCCGAGGGCAGTTCCACGGCGGGACCGTTCAGGATGACCCTCTCGCCCTTGGTGTCGTTGTAGGGGCGGAGTTCCTTTTCCAGGATCTCGCGCAAGGAAGCGGTCTGCCATACGGCTTCGGTGAGCAGGGAATGCGTGTTGGCGAGCGAGATGATGCGTCCAACGAAGGCGTGATAGAAATCGTCGATGCTCAAAGCAGAACGCGCCGTTGCGCCCACCACCGCCTGGACGGTGGCAAGCGTGTTCTTGACGCGGTGATGGAGTTCGCGGATCAGCAGGGATTGCTGGGTCTGGGCCTGCTTGCGCTCTTCGATCTCGCTCTGTGCATTGCGGTAGAGGCGGCTGTTCTCGAGCGCAATGGCCGCCTGTGCCGTCAGGCCAGCGAGAAGACGCTCGGAACGCCGATTGAACATTCCAGCCATCTCGTGCCCGAAAACGAGGATGCCATGGGTTTCCCCGGTCCGCAGCACGACGGGAACGGCCAGGATGCTGCGGATTAAGGGCGCGTCTGGCGTAACGTCCAGGGGGAAGGGCGTGCCGTCATGTCCCTGCTCGACTGCAATGTTATCCAGGCGAATTGTCTTGCCCTCCTGGAAAGCCGGGGCGCAGATCTCCCGGATGTTCAGGGCGCCGAAAGCGTCGCGGAGTCCTGCGGGCTCGAATTTTCCATAATGCTCTTTCCCGCCCTGGGACGCGCCGCAGAAGAAGGCGCCGAACTGCGCCTCGGTCAGCTCGATGCCGGCTTCGACGACGCTCTCGATGATACGATCAAGATCGAGTTCCGCCGCAAGCACGCTGCCGGTGCGGTTGAGAATTTCCAGCGCTGCGGTTTCCGTGCGCAGTTCGCTCGTCCGCAGAGCTACCTGCCGCTCGAGAAGCGCAGCATTGGCCGCCTGTTCGTGAAACTGCTCGGAGGCCAGCGCCGTCAGTGCGAGTAAGGCCAACAGGGCGATGAGCGCGAAGGCGCCGTAGAGCCGCGTCTGGACATACCACGGCGTCCAATAGGCATCCTCCGGCATGCTGACATTCAGATAGAGCGGCATCGAGCCCACCCGACGATAGGCTCCGAGGCGCTCCTGTCCCAGGCTGACGAAGGAAAAGAGCCCGGCCTGGGAGGAAGCATTGAGCGCCCTGTCGAAGGCCGCCTTGTCGATCGGGGCGAAGGACAGGCCGTCGGCCGGCGGCGGAAATTGCGCAATGACTGCGGCGTCGGGCGCGCGCAACAGAGCGACCCGGCTGCCCTTCGGCAAGCGGATCTTCGACCAATAATCGTAGAAGTAGGACAGGGAGACGGTGACCGCCGCAATGCCGCCGAATTCCGCGCCGCCCTCCTGGAGACGACGGCTGATCATGAAGGTCGGCGCCTTCGAGACCCGCCCGAGGATCGGCTCTCCGACGAACAATCCTCGATCCGCATTCACGTGAGCGTTGAAGGCATCCCGCCCGGCAAGATTCGATACAGGCGTTGGGAACTGCGCCGATGTCAGGCGCAGGCGTCCGCTCGGATCATTGAGCCAGACATCCTCGATATAGGGCAGAGCCTCCTGGGTTGCATTGATCTGATGCCACAGGGCTTTCGAGGCTTCCACCTGATCCCAGTTCTGCCCCTGCACCAGCGTAGTGGCCTGCTTCAGGGTCAGGTCCGTGACCTCCAAAAGCCTGGCCGTGTGATCTGCCAAGAAGAAGGCCGCGTTCCGGATGTCGTCCTCGTTACGTTGAATCAGGCGGTTGCGCTGTTCCCAGGCAATGTAGCCGAAGGTCAAAAGAATGAACGCGACACCGAACAAGCCCATGAACAGCGTCAGTCGTCCGCGCGCGAGGGAACGGCGACGCCGCTTCTGGGACAGGCTGATCGATTCTGGGCGCGTGTAATACTGCAAGGAGAGATCGCTTTTGAATGTGAGATTCGCCGTTGCGCGGCCAGAATGGCACAGCAAACGCCAATGATGGAGAGGGAATTTGCGTCTCGCTGTCCACTTGACCAGAGGCATGCGGCAGAACGCGCATGACCATCACATCTGCAACATCGTTCCATAAAAACGCCGGGGCTCATGTGAGCCCCGGCGCGAAGAAGAAAAATTGCCCGTCAGATCAGCGCAGGACGACGCGACCCTCGACCTTCGGCGCCACCTTACCGGCCTTGGCGACGTAGTCGATCACCTGGCTCGCCATGAGCTGGCTCGCCGAGACGTCGATGAGTGACTTGGCATTGGTGAAGGCGCGATAGCCGTCGCCGCCGCGAGCCACGAAGTCGTTGGTGGCGAGCTTGTAGGTCTTGGCCGGGTCGAGCGGCTGGCCGTTGATCTTGACCGATTTCACGCGGCTGCCGACAGGTTCTTTCACCTCGACCTCGGCCACGATGCCGGAGACCTGCGGGAAGCGACCGCCGAGCTCGCGCACCTGGCTCACGCCGTTCTCGAGCGCGTCCTTGATCTGCGCGCCCGTGACCTCGATCAGCACGGTGGTGTTGCCGAACGGCATCTCGGACAGGATGTCGCGACGGGTCAGTTTCTGACCGGCCTGATACTGCTTGTCAGCCCGGATGCCGCCGCCATTGGTGAGAGCGACATCAGCGCCGACGGCTGCCTTGAGCGCATCGGTGATCAGGTTGCCCATGGCGGCCTCGCCTCCGCGCACGGTGGCGCGGCGGCTGTCGAGGGCCGTTTCCGTCACGCCGATCTCGACGTCGAGTTCCTTGGAGAGCTTGTCCTCGTAGCCCTTCACGACGGCCTCGATGTCGGGATCGGGCTTCACCGTGGCAGTGTCGACGATGCGGAAGTTCGGCGTCCAGGTGACAGTGGTCTTGCCGTCCTTCGTGGCCTTGGTGACGGCCAGTTCCACCACGTTGACGTAGTTTGCTTGCGATTCCGATTCCGACAGGACCACCTTGCCGTCGTAGAAGGCAAGCAGGTGCTCGTCATGGCCGCCGATGATCACGTCCACGCCGGCTGAGCGGGCGATGATCAGATCCACTGCCAGGGGAGTGTGCGCGATGGCGACGACGATGTCGGCGCCCTTCTCGCGCAGTTCCTTGGCCTTCGCGCGGGCGGTGTCGATGGTGGAGGAGAACTTGATGGTGCCGGGGCTCGACTCGATCGGCGTCGTCTCGGTGGTGAGGCCGAAGAAGCCGATCTTCACGCCCTGGACCTCGATCATCTTGTCGGGCTTGGTGTTGGCCGGCAGGCCGTTGCCGTCGACGATGTTGGTGGCCAGCACATCGAACTTGGCCTCGGCCATGCGGGCGCGGAAGGCCGCGTCGCCGAGATCGAATTCGTGGTTGCCCGGCGCCATGGCGTCGACGCCCATGCGGTTCAGGATGTCGATGACATGGGCGCCCTTGTCGAAGCCCGACAGGAGCGAGGGCGAGATGGTGTCACCCGCATGGATGAAGAAGGCATTGCCTTTCGCCTTCTCTTCCTTGATGACCGTGGCCAGCTTGGCGAAGCCGCCACGGCCCTTCTCGGGGCTCATGCGGTCGATGTCGTTGGTCTGAACGAAACGGATGGTCACGGACTCCTGTGCCAGGGCCGTGCCCGACAGAAGCATGGACAACCCAAGAAACCCGGCGCGAAACGCAGCGGAAGGGCGGCTCTGAAACATCATGAAGGTCCTCGTAGAAGGTTGGATCCATTGGTTAGGGTCATGGAACCTAGACCGGCAACGTGTCACAGAAGTAACATTCTGTCGATATTCCCGGCGCCGGATCGGCGGCATCCCTGATGTCTTTTTCCTCGCTCGCCGCCGAACCCTTTAGCCGGCACATCAACAGAGCCTCCATCTTACCTAAAGGCAAGCTTTCTTCATGACTGGACCCATCAGCCAAGCCCTCGCCGATTTCCGCGCCAACTCGCAGGCCGAGGGCTGGCTTGGGCTCCCGTTCTTTCAAGACGGGAGCGCGGATGCGGTAGCGGCCAAGGTCGACGCGGTGGTCGCCTCGGGGGCCCAAGTGCTCCCCCCGCCCGACGCCGTGTTCGCCAGCATGACGCTGACACCGCTCGATCAGGTCAAAGTCGTCGTTCTGGGTCAGGATCCCTATCCGACACCTGGGGATGCCCATGGGCTGGCCTTCTCCTATCGCGGCTCCCGCCGGCTGCCGGCCTCGCTGCGCACGATCCTTGCCGAAATGGCGGAGGATCTTGGTGTGCCGATGCCGAAATCGGGCGATCTGTCGAAATGGGCGAGGCAGGGCGTTCTTCTCCTCAACACGTCGCTTACGGTCGAGGCCGGTCAATCCGGGGCGCATATGAAATTCGGCTGGTCGGCCCTGGTCGATCAGGCAATTGCGGCGATCTCCGCACAGCAGCCCGCCGTGGTTTTCCTGCTCTGGGGCGGACCGGCCCGCAAGCGCGCCACTCTGGTGGACCGGAAAAAGCACTTGGTAATCGAGGCGGGCCACCCCTCCCCGCTCAACCGCCTCAATGACTTCCGCGGCACGAGGCCGTTCAGTCGCGCCAATGCCTGGCTTGCCGAGAAGAGGCTGGAGCCGGTGGATTGGCGGCTGGAACCTTGAGTTTTCACGAAGAACCTTGCCGAGAGACCTCCACAGGAGCTAGGTCTCGCGCAATGCAAACACTTTCGCCGCGACAGGCTTGGAGATCAGCATGACGGAATCACTGTTTGGACATGTGGAAGCCTTCGCGGGCGACCCGATCCTGTCCCTCAACGACGCCTTCAAGGCCGATCCGCGATCCGAGAAGGTGAATCTCAGCATCGGCGTCTATACGGACGAGAACGGCCGCATCCCGGTGCTGGGCGCGGTCAAAACTGCCTATGAGCGCATCGGCTTTGCGGAGCGACCCTATCTGCCCATGGAAGGGCATGCGGGCTATCGCGCAGGCGTGCAGAAGCTCGTCTTCGGCGACAGGCATCCGGCGCTTGCCGAGAAGCGCATCGCCACGATCCAGACCATCGGCGGCACGGGTGCGGTGGGCATCGCGGCCGACTTCCTCGCCAAGCATTGCCCCGGCCGCACGGTGCTCGTCAGCGATCCAACCTGGGAGAACCATCACGGTCTCTTCCAGCGCGCGGGCTTCAAGACCACGACCTATCCCTATTGGGACCGTGCCAACCGCTCGGTCGATTTCGACGGCATGGTGAGGGCGCTCGAAGCCGCCGAGAGCGGCTCCATCGTCGTGCTTCAGCCCGTCTGCCACAATCCGACCGGCGTCGATCTCGACGAGCGCCAGCAGGCGGCTGTCACCGAAGTGCTTCTCGCCAAGCGCCACATCGTCGTGTTCGACATGGCCTATCAGGGCTTCGGCAGCAGCCTCGATGAAGATGCCGCCTTCGTGCGCCGGTATGCGGAAAGCGCGAGCTGCCTCGTCGCCAATTCCTTCTCGAAGAATTTCTCGCTCTACGGCGAGCGCTGCGGCGGCCTGAGCGTCGTCTGCCGCGATGCGGACGAGGCCGAGCGCGTGCTCGGGCAGTTGAAGCTCGCCGTGCGCCGCAGCTATTCGAGCCCACCGATGACCGGCGGGCTGCTTGTGGCGACCGTGCTCGGCGACGATGGCCTTCGCGCCGAATGGGCCCGCGAGGTCGGGATCATGCGCGACCGCATGGATGCGATGCGCAAGCGTTTGGCCGACGAGATCCGCGCCCTGTCGAACGCGATCGACGTCGACTTCCTCGCGACCCAGCGCGGCATGTTCAGCTATACGGGTCTGAGCGCGCAGCAGGTGGACACCATGCGCGAGCGGGACGGCGTCTATCTCGTAGGCTCCGGTCGCATGTGCGTGGCGGGCCTCAACGAGGCGAATGTGCCGAAGGTCGCGAAGAGCTTCGTCGAGGCGATGCAGAAGTAACCATAGCGGTCATCCCGGACGGCGAAGCCGATCCGGGATCGTTCGACCAATAAAGCACTGTCATCCCCGCGAAGGCCGGGATCCATATTCACGACCTACGGCCAGCTTGGCACCGTCAGCGGTTATGGATTCCCGCCTACGCGGGAATGACAGCGTTTAGGCTCAAGTACCATTCTCGTCAGACGATCCCGGATCGCCTATGGCGTCCGGGATGACAATGGTCGAGATATTTACTCCGCCGCAATCGCCATTGGTTGCGGCCCATTACGGAACTTGGCGAGGAGATCCGCCTCCTCTGCCTTCGCCGCTTTCAGGTTGCGCTCCTTCACGTGGCCGTAGCCGCGGATCTTCTGCGGGATGCCGGCGACGCCGACAGCGACAGCGTGATTGCCCGCATCGAGCCTCAACACGATCTCCCCGATCATCCCTTCGTAATCGCCAATAAGCTGGCGCTCGGTGCGGCGCTCGTGGGTGTAGCCGAAGACGTCGAGCGGCGTGCCGCGCAGAACCTTGAACTTCGCCAGAACGCCCATGGCTTTCAGCATCCAAGGTCCGAAGCTCATCTTCCTCGGCAGGCCCGTGACCGGATCCTTTTTGGCAAGAACCGGCGGCGCCATGTGGAACTCGTAACGCAGGTTCTCGCCCTCGAAGGCGGATGCGACCTGTTTCTCGAAATGGCCGTTCGTGTAGAGCCGCGCCACCTCATACTCGTCTTTATAGGCCATGAGCTTGAAGAGCGAGCGCGCCACTGTGTCAGTGAGCGCGGTAGCACCCGGCACGGCTTTCCCTTCCGCCGCACGCACGTGCTCGACGAGGTTGCTGTAGCGGCGGGCATAACGCCTGCTCTGGTACTCGGAGAGGAACGCCAGGCGCCGCTCGATCACCTCGTCCAAGGTCTCGGACAACTTGCGCGACTCCGTCGGCGCCTTCAGTTCACTCATCATGGCGGCGATCAATTCGGGCTCGGCGGCAGCGCGGCGGCCCCAGGTGAAGGCAGCGAGATTCATCTTCACCGCCTCGCCGTTGAGTTCGATCGCCTTCTCGATGGCAGCGCCCGACAGAGGAACGCGGCCGGTCTGATAGGCATAACCCAGCATGAACATGTTGGCGGCAATCGCATTGCCGAGAAGCGCGGTGGCAATCGCCGTGGCATCGACGAAGGACACGCCCTCTGCACCCGCCGCAGACTTGATCGCACGCTTCAGGCGCTCCGTCGGCAGCGAGAAATCGGCGTTGCGCGTGAATTCACCCGGCATCACCTCCGCCGTGTTCACCACGAGCACCGTCTGCCCCTCCTTCACGGAAGCGAGCACCTTCTTCGTGCCCGTCACCACGAGATCGCAGCCGAGCACGAGATGTGCCGATTCAGCACTCACGCGGATAGCGTAGATGTCGTCCTGGTTGTTGGCGAGCCGTACATGGCTGTAGACCGCGCCACCCTTCTGGGCGAGGCCGGCCATATCGATCATGCCGAGCCCTTTGCCTTCGAGATGCGCCGCCATGCCGAGAATGGCGCCGATGGTCACGACGCCCGTACCGCCCACACCGGTCACGATCACGTTGAAGGTGCGGTCGATGGCGGGGATCGCCGGATCGGGCAACGGCTTGAACGTCACGCCTTCCGTCGAAGCGGTCTCAGGCACGGCCTTTCGGATCTTGGCGCCGTGCACCGTGACAAAAGACGGGCAGAAGCCCTGCACGCAGGAAAAGTCCTTGTTGCAGTTCGATTGGTCGATCTGCCGCTTGCGGCCGAACTCGGTCTCCACCGGCTGCACGGCGACGCAGTTGGACTGCACCGAGCAATCGCCGCAGGCCTCGCAGACGAGATCGTTGATGATGACGCGCTTGTCCGGATCCGGGAATTCGCCACGCTTGCGACGGCGGCGCTTTTCCGAGGCGCAGGTCTGATCGTAGATCATCACCGTCACGCCTGGGAGTTCGGCCAGCTGGCGCTGCACGGAATCGAGCTCGCTGCGGTGATGGATCGTCATGCCCGCGGGCCAGCGCATCTCCTTCGGGTATTTGTGCGGCTCGTCGGTGACGAGGGCGATGCGCTCCACGCCCTCCTCGCGCACCTGCCGCGCGATCATGTCGACGGTGAGCTTGCCCTCGTGAGGCTGCCCGCCGGTCATGGCGACCGCGTCGTTGAACAGGATCTTGTAGGTGACGTTGGTCTTGGTGTGGATCGACCAGCGCAGGGCCAGAATGCCGGAATGATTGTAGGTGCCGTCGCCGAGGTTCTGGAATACGTGGCCGCGCTTGGAGAACGGCGCTTCGCCGATCCAGTTCGCGCCCTCACCGCCCATCTGCGTGAAGCCTTCGGTCGAGCGGTCCATCCATTGCACCATGTAGTGGCAGCCGATGCCCGCATAGGCGCGCATGCCCTCCGGCACCTTGGTCGAGGAATTGTGCGGGCAGCCGGAGCAGAAATGCGGCGTGCGGGTCGCCACGTCGCTGGTCGTGACAAGCACGTCCTGCGCATGGCGCAGCCGCGCCACGCGGCCGCGCAGATCGTCGTTGTTGTGATAGGCGAGCAGGCGCTCACCGATGACGATGGCGATGTCGTTGGGATCGAGCGCGCCCTTCACGGGGAAGAGCCAGCGGCCCTCCTCGTCCTTCTTGCCGATGCAGAGCGGCTGATTGGCGGTGCCGTAGAGCTCCTCGCGCAGCTGCACCTCGATGAGAGAGCGCTTCTCCTCGACGACGATGACCTTGTCGAGCCCGCGCGCGAAATCGACAAGCTCGCGTTGTGAGAGCGGCCAGGGGCAGGCGACCTTGTAGAGGCGAAGGCCCATGTCGTTCGCCTTGACCTCGTCGAGGCCAAGCTCGTCGAGAGCCTGACGCACGTCGAGATAGGACTTGCCGACCGTGATGATGCCGATCTTCGGATTGCGGCCGCCGGACAACACGATGCGGTTGAGATTGTTGGCGCGGACAAACGCCAGCATGGCGTCGCGCTTGAAATCCTGAAGCCGCGCCTCCTGGTCGAGCACGCCATCACGGTTACGGATGTTGAGGCCGTCCGGCGGCATGGTGAAGTCGTCGGGGATGACGATCTTCACCCGGTCGAGGGACGCATCGACGGAGGCGGTCGATTCGATGTTGTCCTTCACGCATTTGAAGGCGACCCAGGTGCCGCAGAAGCGGCTCATGGCATAGCCGTAGAGGCCGTAATCGAGAATCTCCTGAACGCCCGCCGGGTTCAGGATCGGGATCATCACATCGACGAAATGGAACTCGGACTGATGCGCGACGGTGGAGGATTCCGCCGTGTGGTCGTCGCCCATCAGCGCCAGCACGCCGCCATGCTTCGAGGAGCCTGCCATGTTGGCGTGACGGAACACGTCGCCGGAGCGGTCGACGCCGGGCCCCTTGCCGTACCAGAGGCCGAACACGCCGTCATACTTGCCGTCTCCCCGGATTTCGGCCTGCTGCGAGCCCCAGATGGCGGTCGCGGCAAGTTCCTCGTTGAGGCCGGGCTGGAAGACGACGTTGGAGGCCTCCAGCCATTTCCGGGCGCGCCAGAGATTCTGGTCGAGGCCGCCGATGGGGGAACCACGATAGCCGGAGACGAAACCGGCCGTGCTCAAGCCCGCGACCCGATCCCGCTCGCGCTGCATCAGCAGCATGCGGATGACCGCCTGGGTGCCGGTAATGAAAACGTGATCCTTGGACAGATCGTACTTGTCGTCGAGCGAAACGTGACGGAGCGCCACCTGACCTTCGGCCATGACTCGCTTTCCTCCTGGGGCTCTGCCCCTTTGCCGGTGTTCCGGTCTTCTTTTGTGGAATATGTCAGTAATGCTGACATATCTTCCAGAGGCCGTCAATCGAGCCCTTTGCAAGCCCTTCGGCTCGCGCCTTCGTTTCGCCTCTGTTAACCATGAAACCCTCATACCGCTTCTCAGGTCCGGCCTCATGCCGGGAGCGTCGCTGTTCCAGGGTCAACGCATGACACGCCATTTCGGTCTGAAATCTGCCTTGGCGGCCTTGTGTTTGGGCCTCGCCTCTCCGGCCCTTGCCCATCCCCATGTGTGGGTGACGGTCAAGGCGGAGGTCGTCTTTGCCCCCGACGGGAAAGTGGCGGGCGTTCGCCACCACTGGACCTTCGACGAGGCCTACACGGCCTATGTCACGCAGGGGCTCGACACGAACAACGACGGCAAGCTCTCTCCGGAAGAACTCCAGGACCTCGCCACCGAGAATGCCGCCTCCTTGAACGAATTCGGGTATTTCACGGTGCTGAAAGCCCGCGGCAAGCCGCAAGCCTTCGAGTCGCCGCGGGAAGCCCGGATGAGCATGGAGAAAACACAAGTTTCCATGTCGTTCTTCCTGCCCCTCAAGGCACCAGCCTCCTCCTCGGGGGCCGTGTCCATCGAGATCGAGGACCCGACCTTCTTCGTCTATTTCAGCCTGTCTGAGGGCCAGGCGGCCGTCTCTCTCGCCAATGCGCCGCAGGGCTGCGTGACCAGCATCGCCAAGGCCAAGCCGCTCGATACCACCATGCAGCAGATCCTGCAGGACGAGGGCGCGATCCAGACCCAGGATATCGGCATCGAATATTCGAACAGGGCCATCATTGCATGTCCCTGATGTCGGAGACCCCTGCCCTTCCAACTACCGGACGAGCGCCGCTGTGGCGGCGGCTCGGTGTCATGTTCGCAGCCATCGCCGCCATTTCCCTCGCGATGGGACTGATCGGCCTGTGGCTCGGACCGTTGAGCAAGCCGCCGCCGCGCAGCCCTTTCGGCATCGGCCTGCGCGAGGCAACACCTTCGGGAAGCCTCGGCGTCTGGATCCTGTCGGTGCAGTCGGGCTTCTATGGCAGCCTGCAGGCGGGCGTGCGCGAAATGAAGGAGAACGGCTCGGCTCTCTGGTCGCTGTTGCTTGTCGGCTTCGCCTATGGTGTCTTCCACGCGGCCGGTCCCGGCCACGGCAAGGGCGTGATCTCGGCCTATCTCGTGGCCGACGAAAAGGCCTTGCGCAAAGGCTTTATCTTGAGCCTCGCGGCAGCTCTCGTGCAAGCCTTGGTCGCCATCGCCATCGTCACTCTCGTGAGCCTGGTGCTGCGGGCCACCGCCTCGACCATGAACAAGCTCGCCATGAACGTGGAGCTGGCGAGCTTCATCGCCGTGGCCCTGCTCGGTGCCGTCATCGCCTGGCGCAAGGCGGGCAAGTTTTTGGGCGTCATGGCGCTCGCGCGAAATCCCCTGGCGCAGATCCAGGACGATTGCGACCACGTCCACATGCCGCCGCCGGAGGAGCTCAGCCGCCTGACGCGCTTTCGCGACATGGCAGGCGTGGCGATCGCCGCAGGCATTCGCCCCTGTGCGGGTGCCCTCATCGTCCTGGTCTTCGCCCTGTCGCAGGGCCTGTTCGCGGCCGGCATCGCCGCGACCTTCGCCATGGCGCTCGGCACAGCTCTGACCACCAGCGCGATTGCGGCGCTCGCGGTCTTCTTCAAGGCCATGGCGTTGAGAATCGCCGGCGGACGCGGGGCCTCGGGCGCGATCGCCATCGCGGGCCTCGAGCTTCTCGCCGCCGCCTTCGTGCTGGTGCTAGGAGCAAGCCTTCTCTACGGCCTCTGGGTGGCCGGCTAGCAGGGACTATCGCCGCGCTTCGAACGCCATCCGCACGGCAAGGCCGCCCAGCACGGTGCCCATCAGCCAGCGCTGCATCACCACCCAGTGCGGGCGGGTCGCCAGGAACACCGCAATCGACCCGGCCATCAGGGTGATGACGGAATTCACGCTGACGCTGATGACGATCTGAGTGAAGCCGAGCACCACAGACTGCATCAGCACGCTGCCCTGTTCCGGATCGATGAACTGCGGCAGGAGCGACAGGTACATCACGGCGATCTTCGGGTTCAGCAGGTTCGTGAGAAGTCCCATCGTGAACAGCTTGCGCGGACTGTCCTTGGGAAGGCCCTTGACCTGGAACGGCGAGCGTCCGCCGGGCCTCGCCGCCTGCCATGCGAGATAGAGAAGATAGGCCGCCCCGCCGAAACGCAACGCATCGTAGGCATAGGGCACGGCCAGCACGAGCGCCGTGATGCCGAAAGCCGCGCAGAGCATGTAGACGAGGAAACCGACGGCTACGCCCGCGAGCGAGATGAAGCCCGCTGCGCGCCCCTGGGAGATGGATCGCGAGACGAGGTAGATCATGTTCGGTCCGGGCGTCAGCACCATTCCGAGTGCGACCAAGGCAAAGGCGACGAGGCTCGATGTTTCAGGCATGCAGTGGCTCCTCGGATCGATCCTGTACCGGACTTCGCCTCTAAAGTCCCAGCGAACCGCCATCCGAGCGCGGATCGTGCACAGCCTCGACGCGCCCGTTGCGCGGGTGCTTTACCAGCATGCCCGCATGGCCAAAGCGTCCGGAATAGGCCTCGTCCATCTCTTCGACTGTATGGCCGAGCCGTGAGAGACCGCGGATCAGACCGGGGTCGAAATGGCTCTCCACCTTCAGCACGGCCTCGCGCTCGCGCCCGCTCGCATCGAGCAGCCAGCGGGGCGCTTCCACGGCGTCCGCTAGCCCCATGTCGGCCTCTGCATAGCGCGAAAAGATCTGGCTGAGGAATTGGGGCTGGGTTTCGCCGCCCATCGCTCCGAAGGATAGCACTCGCCCGTCGTCAAACACGGCCATGGCCGGATTGAGGGAATGGAGCGGCCGATGGCCCGGCTCCAGTCGGTTGTTGCTTGCTGGATCGAGCGAGAAGGCCGTGCCACGGTTGTGCCAGTGGACACCCGTTGCCGGAAGCAGGCAGCCGGAGCCATAGGCCCAGAACACGGACTGGATATAGGACACGGCGAGCCCGTCACGGTCGATGGCCCCCATCCAGATCGTGTCCCCATCGATGGGACGCGGCAGGGGAAAGGAGGCAGCGCGCTTCATGTCGATGAGGGCAGCCTCCCTCTCCAGTGCCTGGGAGGTCAGGAAGGAGGCCGGGTCGTGGGCAAGGTTCCGCGGGTCCGCGACCAGCCGGTCGCGGAGGGAGAAGGCGCGCTTCGAGGCCTCGATGAGCGCATGATGGCGTTCGGGCGTCTCGCCCCGGAGCCCCTTGAGGCGCTCGACCATGCCAAGAATCAGCAGGGTGGCCAGTCCCTGGCTCGGCGGCGGCAGGTTGTAGATTGTGGAGTGCTTCAATCGAACCGACAGAGGCTCCACCACACGGGCCCGATAGGTCTCCAGATCCTTACGGGTAATGGGGCTGCCAATCCGCTCGAGATCGGCCGCGATCTCGCGGCCCACATCGCCGCGGTAGAAATCGGCAAGGCCGGCATGCGCGAGCTGCTGCAAGGTATCGGCGAGACGCGGCGCCCGCCTCTGCGTGCCCTCCGGCGCTCGCTTGCCCTCGACCAGGAAGGCCTCGGCAAATCCGGGAACCTCATAGAGGGCGGCTTCCTCGCCTGTCTTGAACCGCTCCTCGGAGCGGGAGACCGGATATCCGTCGCGGGCAAAGCGGATGGCATCGCCCAGCAGAAGATCGAGAGGCATCTGCCCACCGAGCGCCTTGGCGAGTTCCAGCGCCAGCGCCCAGCCGCCGATCGCTCCGGCGACGGTCACCGCCGCATCAGGGCCGCGCGGCGGGATAGCGTCGTAGTCCTTGTCGCGATAGCGCCGGATGGTGGCGAGCGAGCCGGCCGGTCCCGAGGCGTCGAGGGCATGGATCCGGCCCTTGGGCTCGCGCACGAGCCAGAACCCGTCGCCCCCGATGCCGTTCATGTGCGGGTAGACCACCGCGATCGTCGCCGCCATGGCCACCATAGCCTCGACCGCATTGCCACCGGCGGCCAGAATCATTTGGCCGGTTTCGGCGGCAAGGTTGTGAGGAGCCGCGACGGCGGCTGTCGAGAAGACGGGGGACTCAGGCATGGTCTCTTGGAAGTGAGGCGCGACAGAATGAGATTCGGGCAGACCTTGCACCGGAGGGGGCGTTTAGGGTAGTCCCATGTGCAAGAAATGGAGTGAGACGGCAGTGGCTCAGGCGAAAAGCACCAACTGGCGCAATGTGATCACGGTCTTGAGCATCATGGTCCTGGTGGGCGCGGAAGTCTTCGGCGTGGCGATCGCCGCCGGCTGGGCCATCGCGGGCCTGTTCGAGCTGGGCGACTATGTCGGCTACGCGCTGATGGTCCTGTTCAGCCTGTTCGCCATCTACATCCTGGTCCATCTCTGGCGCCGCTGTGTCGCCGTCGAGCCGCTGACTGGGCGGGCTTAAAAACAAAACATTCAGGCCTATCATCCCAAGAACCTCATCCTGAGGAGCAGCGAAGCTGCGTCTCGAAGGAGGTTCCAGAGCGCACTGAATCCTCCTTCGAGACGGTCGCTGTGCGACCCCCTCAGGATGAGGACAGTGTTTGTTAAGGCCGTTAGCCGCCCTCACACACCTTCATCACGATCGGGTCGGCCGCAGGCGGCACATAGGCTTCCATCGGGCGGCATTGGCCCGCAATGCAGATGCGCCAATCCGCCGTCGCGCCCGAGCGGCGCATGATCACCTCTCCTTGAGGCGGCAGGTTCGGCTTCCAGGACCACACACCGTTCAGAAACTTCGCTTCCGGCGGCGGATCCATACCCGCGCCCGAACCGCGCACGCGCGCCTCGACGAGTTCGAGCCCTGCCCTGCTCGAGCGCCAATCCTCCTCCCAGACGATCTTTTCGACCGAGTGGGTCCAGGCGAGGGTGAATGCGCCTGCCATCAGGGGCGCGACCGTGGTGCCGGCGAGCAGGCAGATCATCAACTGACGGCAGGCCTGACGACCCGGCGTGTCTGCCAGACGTGATAGCCGACGAAGAGCGCGGAGAGCACGAAGCCGATCTCGTCGGTGAGCGGGATCGCCGCCACAAGAAGCGCTGCAGCGATCGCCGCCCAGAGACGCTCCCACCAGGACAGCGGTTTCAGGAAATAGCCAATGGCGGCGGTTCCCCAGAGGGTCATGGCGAGCGTCGCCTTGAGGACGATGTAGATCACGGCGAGCCAGTAGCTCACGCCTTCGAGACCCGGAACCGGCTGCAGCATGAGGGTCGGGTCATAGACCGCCATATAGGGGATGACAAAACCGGGCAGCGCGATCCTGACGGCCTGGACACCGATCTTGAGACCGGATTCCTTCGCCATCGGCGCTGCCGCAAAAGCTGCGAGCGCCACCGGCGGGGTCAGATCCGCCATGATGCCGAAGTAGAACACGAACATGTGCGAGACGATGAGCGGCACATCGAGCTGCAGCAGAATCGGCGCGGCCAGCGACGAGGTAATGATGTAGTTCGGGATCGTCGGGATGCCCATGCCGAGGATCAGGCTGAAGATCATGGTGAGCACGAGGGCGGCAAAGATGTTCTCCTTGCCGATGGAGATCATCCAGGTTCCCACGATGGTGCCGAGACCGGTGAGCGTCATGGTGCCGATCACGATGCCGACCACCGCGCAGGCGAGGCCCACGGGCAGCGCCTGGCGTGCGCCGTCCGCCATGGCCTCGATGCAGGCCTGCAAGGTCGTGCGCCCGCGGCCGGAGAAGGCGTTCCACAGCGACAGGGCAGCGACGACGAGAACGACCAGCGTCACGGTCGAAGCGAGCGAATAGGCAGCGACCAAGGCGAGCCCGACCCAGAACGCGATGCGCAGAGCCGGCGTACCGAAACCGGTGGCGATGGCGGTGCCGAGGATCAGCGCCACCGTCAGCGACAGACCGACCGCGCCGGCGAAGAGCGGCGTGTAGCCGGTGAAGAGCAGATAGACGAGGACGCCGAGCGGGGCGATGAGGAACCACTTCTTCTTCATCTCGGTCCAGGCGCTCGGCAATTCAGCTTTAGGCAGGCCGCGCAGGTTGCGCTTGCCGGCTTCCAGATGCACCGCGAGATAGCAGGCCGCGAAATAGAGAATGGCCGGAATGATCGCCGCCTCGACGATCTTCGAATACGGCACGTCGATGGTCTCGGCCATGATGAAGGCAACCGCACCCATGACCGGAGGCATGATCTGGCCGCCCATGGAGGATGTCGCCTCGACACCGCCGGCAAAGGCGGAGGTGAAGCCGAAGCGCTTCATCAGCGGAATCGTGAACTGACCCGAGGCCACCACATTGGCGACGCCCGAGCCCGAGACCGTTCCCATGAGGGCGGAGGAGGCCACGCACACCTTGCCGGGCCCGCCCTGCTTGTCGCCGAAGACCGCCATCGAGATGTCGTTGAAGAAGTCGATGACGCCGGCCTTCTCCATGAAGGCGCCGAACAGGATGAACAGGAAGATGTATGTCGCGGACACGAGCGTCGGCGTGCCGTAGATGCCCTCGGTTCCGAAAGACATGTGCTCCACCACCTGCTCGAGCGAATAGCCGCGATGATCGAGGGGAGCCGGGAGAAGATGCCCGAACAGGCAATAGGACAGGAACAGGCCAGCCACGATGGGGAGTGCCGGTCCCATCACGCGCCAGATGAGATAGATGAGGATGGCGAGCCCGGCGATGCCGACGACGAGATCGAGCGTGGTGAGCTCGCCGGCGCGAACGATCAGTTCCTCGTAGAGCGCCCAGTGGTACAGACCCACGAGAAAGCTGACGATGCCGACGATCCAGCCGACGGCGCGCAGGGATGACGAGCCGGAGCGGTGATTGGCGATCATCGCGCCTGCCACGAGGCACAGGAAGCCCACATGGATGGTGCGCACGACCTGACTCGGCATGCTGCCGCCGAACCAGAGGACGAGCCCGAAGGCGCCCGCAATGGCGAGCCAGGCGAGAACGCCATCGACGATGCCGCGGCGGCGCACCGCAAGCCCAATCAGCCAGGCCGCCCAGGCCACCATGGTGACGGCCCAGAGATGGGTGAGGCTCAGGCCCGTGATGAAGGGCTGGTCGAGGGGGATGCCGAAGGAGGTGATGATCTGGAAGGTGGAGAACGAGACGGCGATCCAGAACAGGAGCTTGCCCGCAAAATCTTCGCCGAAGCTTTCCGGCAGACCGTGTTCCGGATTCACGGCCTCAGACGGCGCCTCCATCTGGGCGAGTTCAGAATTGTTCGCACCCTGGCTCATGGCGTTCCCTCAAACCTTGTTCTTATTGTCATGAAAAAGCCGGAGCAGTTCATCTGCCCCGGCTGGAATGTAAATCGGCCGAAGGGTTTAGGAGCCCTGCTTCTTCACGCCCTTCTCGTCGAAATAGCGCTGAGCGCCCGGATGCATGGGAACGGGCATGCCGGAGAGCGCACTCTCGAGCTTGATGTCCTTGGCGGCCGCATGGGCTGCAACGAGATCCGGCAGGCTGTCATAGATCGCCTTGGTCATCTGGTAGACGGTCTCGTCCTTCATGCCGGAATGGGTGACGAGGTAGTTCACCACCGCCGCCGTCTGCACGGGAGCGGTCTGGCCGCCATAGGTGTTGGCCGGGATCGTGGCCTTCACGTAGGGCGACCCGACCTTGTCCACGACGCTTGCCGGAATCTCCACCACCACGATCGGAACCGAAGTGGCGAGATCGCGGATCGAGGAGACGCCGAGGCCGGCCGATTGCAGGGTCGCATCGAGCTGGCGGTTCTTCATCAGCTCGACGGATTCACCGAAGGGCAGATACTCGACCTTGCCGAGATCCTTGTAGGACAGACCTGCGCCCTGGAGGATCGCCCGGGCATTGAGCTCGGTGCCGGATTTCGGAGCGCCGACGGAGAGGCGCTTGCCCTTCAGGTCCGCCAGCGACTTGATGCCAGATTCCTGGGTCGCCACGACCTGGATGTAGTTCGGGTAGATGGCGGTGATGCCGCGCAGCTTGTCGAGCTTGCCCTTGAAGCCGGCTTCCTCGTCACCGGCCCAGCCCATGGCGAGGCTGTCGCCGAGGGTAAAGCCGATCTCGCCCTTGCCCTGCTGCAGGAGGGTGAGGTTCTCGACGGACGCCTTCGTGGCCTGGACCGAGGGACGGGAGCCCTGCACCTTGTCCGTGAAGACCTTCGAGAGGGCGACGCCGAGCGGATAATAGACGCCCGAGGTACCGCCGGTCAGGACATTGATGAAATCCTGGGCCTGGGCGGGCAGGCCCGCTCCGGCAATGGCAATGGCCGCCGCTGCGCCGATGACGCGGCGCATGACTTTTCGATGCATGACGTACTCCCTATTTTATGGCGCAGTTATTCCTACGCCTGTGTGTAGGGTAACTTTGCCCGCTGACGAAGATTTCTCAAGAGGCTAAGAGGGACTTAATCCTGCCACCTTGGTCGGTAGGGGTGCGTCCTTTCCACAGACATATGCGCTCATTCATGATCAATCGCCGCCGCTTCCTCCAAACAGCAACCGCCACCGCCGCCCTTGCCGCGCAAGGCTTTTCCGGTGAGGCACTGGCGCAGCAAAGCCTGAAAATGGGGGCCCCTGCCCCGTTCTCGTTCGAGGATTTGAGGAAGCGGGCGCAGAACATGGCGCGCTCGGCCTATGTGGCGCCGCCGAGCCCTTCGCCCGAGATCCTGTACCAAATCGACTACGACGCCCACGGCAAGATCAAGTTCAAGACGGATCTGGCGCTCTGGGCCAACGGCCCCAGCGAGTTCCCCGTCACCTTCTTCCATCTTGGCCGCTTTTTCCAGAAGCCGGTGCGCATGCACGTGGTCGAGGGCGGCCGGGCCCGCGAGATCATCTACGACAGCGATTATTTCGACATGCCGGCGGATTCGCCCGCCCATAAGCTGCCGGACAATTCGGGCTTTGCCGGCTTCCGCTTCCAAGAAGCCCGTAACGGCAAGCTCGACTGGCGTAAGAACGACTGGGTTGCCTTCCTCGGCGCCTCTTACTTCCGCGCCATCGGCGAGTTGTTCCAATACGGCCTCTCCGCCCGTGGCCTCGCCGTAGACGTGGCGGTCTTCGGGAAGAATGAGGAATTCCCCGACTTCACCCATATCTATTTCGAGACGCCGCAGCCGGGTTCGAACACGGTCACAGTCTATGCCCTGCTCGATGGCCCGAGCGTTGCCGGCGCCTACCGCTTCGTCATGCAGCGGGCGGCAGCCGTCATCATGGATATCGACAGCGCCGTCTACATGCGCCAGGACGTGAGCCGGCTCGGCCTCGCGCCGCTGACCTCCATGTACTGGTACTCGGAGAAGTCGAAGACCACCGCCGTCGACTGGCGCCCTGAGATTCACGACTCGGACGGGCTCGCCATGTGGACGGGCATGGGCGAGCGGATCTGGCGCCCGCTCAACAACCCGCCGCGCATCATCACCTCGGCCTTCACCGACGAGAACCCGAAGGGGTTCGGCCTGCTCCAGCGCGACCGGAACTTCGACCATTATCTCGACGGCGTCTATTACGACCGCCGCCCCTCCCTCTGGATCGAGCCGCAGGGCGGCTGGGGCCGGGGCTCGATCCAACTGGTCGAGATCCCAACCGACGACGAGATCCACGACAACATCGTGGCCATGTGGGTGCCGTCCGAACCGGTGCGCGCGGGCCAGGCCATCGAGCTGCGCTATCGCATGCATTGGGCGGCGGACGAACCTTATCCGACGCCGCTCGCGCGGGTCATCGCCACCCGCCTCGGCAACGGCGGACAGGCCGGCACCAACCGGCCGAAGGGCGTGCGCAAGTTCATGGTGGAGTTCATCGGCCAGCCCCTGACCAAGCTGCCGAGCGGCGTGATCCCGAAGCCCGTGCTCAGTGCCTCCCGCGGTGAATTCTCGAACATCCTGACCGAGGCCGTGCCGAACAACGTGCCTGGGCACTGGCGCACCCAGTTCGACCTCACCGCGACCGGAACCGAGCCGGTGGAGATGCGCTGCTACCTGCGCAATGAGAACGAGGTGTTAAGCGAAACCTGGCTCTACCAATACCACCCTACGTTCTGAAATATCTTCAAATAAACCATATGGTTGATAGGGGCGTATAAAATACTATACGCCCCTAGAAATGCCGGCTGATCCGGTTTATGTAAGGGGCCATGTCGCATGGCCACCACCATCATCACCATACCCACGAGCATCGGGCGATTGCCGCCGCTCCGACCTTCTCGCTGCTGCGCCTGTCGGCCGGGCAGCGTCTGATCGCCGCCGCCGCCCTCCTGCTTGTCCTGTGGCTGCTGGTCCTTGCGGTGATGGGGTAACGCATGCCGTCCAGATCGACCGCCATCCGCTTCGACGAGGTCACCTTAGGCTATGACCGCAGGCCGGCCGTGCATCACCTCGACGGCGATATCCCGGCCGGCAGCCTGATGGCCGTGGTCGGGCCCAACGGGGCCGGCAAATCCACTCTGCTCAAGGGTATCGTCGGCACGTTGAAGCCCCTCGAAGGCCATATCCGCCTGAAGGGCTCGGCTTCCGGCATCGCCTACCTGCCCCAGGCGGCCGAGATAGACCGGTCCTTCCCGCTCTCGGTCTACGATCTCGTCGCCATGGGCCTCTGGTCCCGCTCCGGCCTCTTCGGCGGCATTTCCCGGCGCGACCGCACGAGGATCGAGCAGGCTCTGGCGGCGGTAGGCCTCATCGGCTTTGAGCGGCGCCCGATCTCGACCCTGTCGGGCGGGCAGATGCAGCGGGCGCTCTTCGCGCGGCTCCTCCTTCAGGACGCCCCCGTGATCCTGCTTGACGAACCCTTCACCGCCATCGACGCCAAGACGACCGCCGATCTGCTCGACCTCGTCCGCCGCTGGCATGACGAATCCCGTACGGTGGTTGCGGTCCTGCACGACCTCGACATGGTCAAGCGCACCTTCCCGCAGACCTTGCTGATCGCCCGCGAGCCCGTGGCCTGGGGCGAGACGATGAACGTATTGAGTGCCGAGAATCTTTTGAAGGCCCGGCGCATGGTCGAGGCATACGATCCGCACGCGGATGTATGCCACCGCAACGTCGCGTAAGAGCGCCCGCCCATGCTCGACCTGCTTTATACGCCTTTCTCCGAATTCGAGTTCATGCAGCGCGCCCTCGTGGGCGTGATCGCCATCGCCCTGGGCGGCGGCCCGGTCGGCGTTTTCCTGATGCTGCGCCGTATGAGCCTCACCGGCGATGCCATGGCGCATGCGATCCTGCCCGGCGCGGCCGTCGGCTATCTCGTCGCCGGCCTTTCGCTGCCGGCCATGACCATCGGCGGCTTGTTTGCTGGCGTCATCGTCGCGGTTGCGGCGGGCCTTGTCTCACGCTTCACGTCATTGAAGGAGGATGCCTCTCTGGCAGCCTTCTACCTGCTGTCTCTGGCACTCGGTGTCACCATCGTGTCGCTGCGCGGCTCGAATGTGGACCTGCTGCACGTGCTCTTCGGCACGGTACTGGCGCTCGATGACAACACGCTGCTTCTGATCGCCTCCATTTCCACCATCACTGTGCTGGCGCTGGCCGTGCTCTACCGCCCGCTCGTGCTTGAATGCGTGGACCCGGTCTTCCTGCGTTCCGTGAGCCATGCCGGCACGCCAACGCATCTGATCTTCTTAGGCCTCGTCGTCATGAACCTCGTCGGAGGATTTCATGCGCTCGGAACCCTGCTGGCGGTCGGCATGATGATGCTGCCTGCCGCCGCGTCCCGCTTCTGGACCAACGACATCACCATGATGATGCTGGTCTCCGTCGTCATCGGCATCGTCTCGGGATTGAGCGGCCTGCTGCTCTCGTTCCATGCGGAACTGCCCGCGGGGCCGGCGATCATCCTCTCGGCGGGTGCCTTCTATGTGATCTCCCTCGTGCTGGGGCGCGAGGGCGGCCTGCTGTGGCTCGCATGGCCCGGCAAGCACCTGGAAGCCTGACCTCCTTCATAAGGATCAAGACCCATGCTGACGCGAAGAGCTGCCGTATCCCTTCTGGCCGGATGCCTCACCCTTGCCGCATCGTCGCTGCCGGTGGCGGCGCAGAACGCCGACAAGCTGAAGGTGGTCGCGACCTTCTCGATCCTCGGCGACATGGTGCGCAACGTGGGCGGCGAGCGCGTCGAGGTCGCCACCCTCGTCGGCCCGAACGGCGATGCGCATGTCTATTCGCCGACGCCGGCCGATGGACGGCGCCTGTCTGAGGCGACAATCGTCTTCACCAACGGCCTGAAATTCGAGGGCTGGATCGACCGTCTCGTGAAATCCTCCGGTACCAAGGCCGTGAAGGTCGAGGCCGCCAAAGGTGTGAAGCCTCTGAAGAGTGACGATGAAGGCCACGGGCATGATCACGGCCATGGCGGCGCTGATCCCCATGCCTGGCAGAGCATCGGCAATGCGAAGATTTACGTCGTCGGCATTCGAGATGCGCTGATCGCCGCGGATGAAGCGGGCAAGGCGACATACGAGGCCAATGCGAGCGCCTATCTCAAGCAGCTCGATGCGTTGGACGCCGAGGTGAAGAGCCTCGTCGCCGGCATTCCTGCCGAGCGTCGCAGAATCATCACCTCCCATGACGCCTTCCGCTATTTCGAGGAGGCCTATGGCATCGACTTCGTCGCCCCCCAGGGCGTCTCCACCGAGTCGGAGGCCTCGGCCAAGGACGTGGCCCGCATCATCCAGCAGATCAAGCGCGAGAAGATCGCCGCAATCTTCGTGGAGAACGTCTCCGATATCCGCCTGATGGAGCGCATCGCCAAGGAAACCGGCGCGAAGATCGGCTCCAAGGTCTATTCCGACGCGCTCTCGGACGGCAACGGCCCAGCTGCCACTTACATTGACATGATGAGACACAATATAAGGGCTTTCAGCACGGCTCTGTCGAGCTGAAGGTCCCCTATCGCTGAATCGCTTAGGTCATTCCCGGCGAGCGCAGCGAGGGAAGGGAATCCAGATAGGGTTCGTACTGGAATCTGGATCCCCTTCCCGGCCTGCCGTGCAGGCCGCCGGGGATGACACACACATATTCTGGAAACTCCGATGACCGACAAGATTCCCGTCACCGTCCTCACAGGCTATCTCGGCGCCGGCAAGACCACGCTTCTCAACCGCATCCTCACCGAGCAGCACGGCAAGAAATACGCCGTGATCGTCAACGAGTTCGGCGAGATCGGCATCGACAACGAGCTCGTCGTCGGCGCCGACGAGGAAGTATTCGAGATGAACAACGGTTGCATCTGCTGCACCGTGCGCGGCGACCTGATCCGCATCCTCGACGGACTGATGAAGCGTAAGGGCAAGTTCGACGCCATCATCGTCGAGACCACCGGTCTTGCCGATCCGGCTCCCGTGGCTCAGACCTTCTTCATGGACCAGGACGTGTCCGACACCGCGCGGCTCGACGCGGTGGTGACGGTGGCGGACGCCAAGTGGCTCTCCGACCGGCTGAAGGATGCGCCCGAGGCCAAGAACCAGATCGCCTTCGCGGACGTGATCATCCTCAACAAGATCGATCTCGTCTCCGAGGGGGAACTGGAAGAGGTCGAGGCGCGCATCCGCGCCATCAATCCCTACGCCAAGGTCCACCGGACCCAGAACTGCGCCATCCCGATCTCGGAAGTCCTCGACCGCAAGGCCTTCGATCTCGACCGCATCATCGAGCTCGAGCCCGACTTCCTGGAGGAAGGCCATCACCATCATCACGACGAGGAGATGCAGTCCGTCTCCGTCGCCATCGATGGCGAAGTGGATCCGGAGAAGTTCATGCCGTGGATCTCGAACCTGACCCAGGTCGAAGGGCCGAACATCCTGCGCTGCAAGGGCATCGTCGCGTTCCCGAACGAGCCGAAGCGCTTTGTCTTCCAGGGCGTGCACATGATCCTCGACGGCGACGTGCAAGGCGAGTGGAAGCCGGGCGAGAAGCACACTTCCAAGGTGGTCTTCATCGGCCGCGACCTGAACGAGAAGGCGATCAAGGAAGGGTTCTTGGCCTGCGCGGCTTAAAACAGCCGTCTGACGGCCTCGGGGCTCAGCCCGGGGCCAGGCCTGCCCGCAACATGCAGTCGCGCACGTGGGCCCTGCGGGCGGCGATGATCTGGTTGCGGGCATCCTCACCCATGCCGATGCCCCGGCTGCTCGTCCTGTAGATCAGGTTCGCTTCCTGCTGGCAGGCGGCCTTCTGCGCCTCCCTCGCGGAGGATTCTGCGCTCTGCTCCTGGGCCGACACCTGCGCCGACAGGACACCTGCAAGGGCAAAGGTCGCCAAAGCCAGAACTCGCATTCAATCACTCCGTTTTTGAGCGCGTAGTCTCAGGCAATAAGCTGGAACGGGCTACGGCTCAGAAGTCCTAATCCTGGGGCTCATTGGTAGATCACCGCCTTTGAGAAATTCGTGATGCCCCTGCCCGCAACCGGCCAAACTATGTTATGGGCAGCGCGCATGAAGGGATCGTTTTGATGAGTACTGGAACCGCTCCGTCCTTGACCCAGAATGTGGCGCCCGTGACGGCGGGCGCGCATGTCACGGCCATCGGCTGGCTCAAAGGCACGGCCGCCTTCGGTCTCGGCGACGGCGGCGTTCTTCTCAGCAAGGACGGAGAAAGCCATCGTGTCGAGGCTCATCCCGACGCGGGCGTTATGGCGGCGGCGAGCGACGGCGAGCGCTTCGTGACTGGCGGAGACGACGGCCGCGTCGTCGTTACCGGCGCTGACGGTTCCACGAAGACCCTGGCCGAGACCAAGGGAGCCTGGATCGACTCGCTTGCCGTCAATGCCGGCGGCGCCTTCGCCTATGGCGCCGGCAAGCGCGTGATCGCTCGCGACGACAAGGGCCGGGAGAAGACTCTTGAAGTGCCCTCCGCCGCGCGCGGCCTCGCCTTCGCGCCCAAGGGCTACCGGCTGGCGATTTCCCATTACAACGGCGCGACGCTCTGGTTTCCCAACGTGGAAGCCAAACCCGAGGCGCTTGAATGGAAGGGCTCGCATCTCGACGTTACCTGGTCACCGGATGCCCGCTTCGTCGTGACCTCCATGCAGGAGAACGCGCTTCACGGCTGGCGGCTCATCCCCGACAAGGGCCACATGCGAATGAGCGGCTATCCGTCGAAGACGCGCTCCCTGTCCTGGTCGGGCGACGGCAAGTGGCTCGCCACCTCCGGCGCCGAAGCGGCCATCATCTGGCCGTTCGAATCAAAGGAAGGCCCCATGGGCAAGGCGCCGCGGGAATGCGGTGTACGTCCGGCCAAGGTCAGCCGTGTGGCTTTCCATCCCAACACCTATGTGCTGGCGGTGGGCTACGAGGATGGCTGCATCCTGCTCATCCGTCTCAACGATGCCTCCGAGCTTCTTGTCCGCCCCGCCGTCAAGGACAGCGGGATTACGGCCATGGCCTGGGACAAGGGGGGCAAACGCCTCGCCTTCGGCTGCGAGGATGGTCAGGCTGGCATCCTGACCCTGCCGACGTGAGATCGCCCGTGGCTCTGTTCGGTGCCTTCCTGAGAGGGTCCTTCGGTCTGCCGAAGCCTGACAAGCAGGCCATCGACCGGGTGAAGAATCTCGCCCGTGCGGCTCTTCAGGTCTCGCCGGATACGGCCTTTGCGGTCAACGAGATCGCCTGCAACGATCCCGGCTGTCCGGGCATCGAGACTGTGATCCTCGTGATGGAGCCGGGCCGGAAGACCAGGGCCCTGAAGGTCCCCAAGGTCCTCGACGAGGTGATGGAACAAGATATCCTCAAGGCTCTTGAGCCTTAAAAGAGGTCAAGCTTGTCTCGGGTCGTTCGCATCATTGCATTCGGTTGTGGGCTGTGCGGCGGCATCGTCGCCTCGCAAGGCCCGGAATTCGCACAGCAATATCGTCAGCGTCTCGGCGGCGCGATCGACGAGTTGCGACAGGTGATCACACGCTTTGATGCCGACGCGCAGGCGAGCGGCGAGACGCGGGAGAGCGCCATTACCCGCCTGCGCTCCAATGCTGACGATTTCGTCAGCCGCCAGGGCACCGCCATGCAGGCCAATGTGGAGCGCCTGGGCCGGCTTGAGAATCATCGCGGAACCATGATGCAGGCAGGCCCCTTCTCGCGTGTCGCCCTGATGGTGCGCGACGGAGACCAGGATGTGATGGAGGCGGTCTACCGCGATTTCGAGCCGGCCGTGCCGGTGACGGAAGAAGGCATCCTCTCGACCGCCATCGGCTTCATTGCCGTCTGGGGCGGCGTTCTTCTTCTGATGGGTTTTCTGCGTAGCCTTTTGCGGAGGCCGCGCGCACGCCGGCAGGAAATACAGGCTTAAGCCTCGCGCTCCGGCTTTCCGGCCAGCACCACATAGAATCCCAGACCGTCCTGCGCCGGCAGGGTCTGCAGCCTGTCGATCCAGCCGCGCTTCTTGGCCTCGAGCAGAGCCTTGCCGACCGGCTGGAACAGGGTCTCGCCGCCGCCTTTCGGCGGCGGATCGAGACGGATGGCCACTGACTTCGCTGCAGCGAAGCGGCTGCGCTCCAGCATGTCCTGAATCGAGGCCTCCGCCTTTTCGCGCGAGACGCCCCGCAGGTCGAGCACGCTTCCGGCATCAACGACGCCAAGGCCGCCACGGAGCTTGTTGGCGTAGAATTCCTCGAAATGGGGCATCTCAGTTCACTCCAACCGTCATGCCCGGACTTGTCCCGGGTATCCACGCCCTGCTTTGTTCAGGAACAGAAGACGTGGATGGCCGGCATACGGCCGGCCATGACGCGCGTGGTTACCGCACCAGGATGTTCCGGAACTGCCACGGATCGGACGTGTCGATATCCTCCGGGAAGAAGCCAGGACGGTCGTCGAGCGGAGTCCAGTCCGTGTAGTAGCCGTTCACCGGGCCGAGATAGGGCAGCTGTACTTCGAGGCAGCGACGGAAATCGATGTCGTCGGCCTCGACGATGCCGGCATTCGGATTCTCCAGCGCCCACACCATGCCCGCAAGCACGGCGGAGGTCACCTGGAGGCCGGTGGCGTTCTGATAAGGCGCAAGCTTGCGAGTCTCCTCGATGGAGAGCTGCGAGCCGTACCAATAGGCATTCTTGCCGTGCCCATAGAGCAGCACGCCGAGTTCGTCCTTGCCGTCCACGATCTCATTCTCGGTGAGGATATGGTGCTTCTCCTGCACCTTGCCCTCATTGCCGAACATCTCGTGAAGCGAGAGCACCGCGTCGTTCGCCGGGTGGTAGGCATAGTGGCAGGTCGGCCGATAGACGGCCTTGTCGCCCTCGCGAACGGTGAAATAGTCCGCGATCGAGATCGCCTCGTTATGGGTGACCAGGAAGCCGTATTGCGGCCCGGGCGTAGGGCACCAGGAACGGACGCGCGTGTTGGCGCCGGGCTGAAGCAGATAGATGGCCGCGCCGCTGCCCTTCGTATGGGTCCGGCCATTCTCCGGCATCCAGGTCTCGTGCGTACCCCAGCCGAGTTCCGCCGGCTGCACGCCTTCCGAAACGAAGCCCTCCACGGACCAGGTATTCACGAAGACGCCCATGGGCTTCGGATGCTCCGCGCGCTGGGTGTCACGCTCGGCGATGTGGATGCCCTTCACGCCGACGCGCTGCATGAGACCGGCCCATTCCTCGCGCGTCTTCGGTTCTTCGTGCTCGAGACCGATATCCTTGGCAATATTGAGAAGCGCCTGCTTCACGAACCAGGACACCATGCCGGGATTGGCGCCGCAGCAATTCACCGCGGTGGGGCCGCCGGGGCTCTTTCGGCGCGCATCGAGGATGTTCTCGCGCAGCATGTAGTTGGTGCGGGCCTCAGGCCCCGCGCTCTTGTCGAAATAGAAGCCAGCCCAGGGCTCGGCCACGGTGTCGATGTAGAGCGCGCCGATCTCGCGACACAGCTCCATGATGGCTCGCGAGGATGTATCGACCGACACGTTCACACAGAATCCCTGACCGCCACCTTCCGTGAGGAGGGGTGTGAGGATTTCGCGGTAATTGTCAGGCGTCAGAGCCTTCTGCACGAGAGTGATACCGCGCACGTCCAGCATGCTGCGGTCCGTGTCGACGGGATCGATGACCGTGAACCGGTTCTTGTCGAACTCAAAATGCCGCTCAATCAGGGGCAGCATGCCTTTGCCGATCGAGCCGAAGCCGATCATGACGATGGGGCCGGTGATGCGACCATGAACGGGCCAAGTGGTCATCGATGGTTCTCCTTCTTCGCTCGGGAGCCGGGTTAGGGTTGATCAGCGACAAAGAAACGCGCCGCACCATTGGCTCCTGGTGCGGCGCACGTCAATGTCGAAACAGGTTCTTAGGCCGTGCGGGCGAGACCTCCCAGAACTCCCTGGGACGCGGCAGCCACGAGAGCGGTCAGATCCGGCTTTCCTTCCAGGTCTCCCGTCGCGGAGACGAGACCGCGCGCGTCATTGAGTGCACCCGCCTCAAGCTCAAGCGCGAGGAAGCGGTTGCGCTCGTAGGGACCTGGGAGCCAGAGCGAGCCCGTATTCTCCGTCGAGAAGCCGAAGCGCTCGTAATAGGGCGCATCACCCACCAGCAGCACCGCCTTGTGGCCGAGATCGACCGCCCGCTTCAGCGCTTCGCGCATGAGCTTGCCGCCGAGTCCGAGGCTCTGCACGGACGGATCGATGGCGATGGGCCCCAGCATTAGTGCCGCACGGTTCGGGCCGGCCGAGATGTGCCATAGGCGCACGGTACCGATGATCTCACCGTCGCGGTCGATGACCAGGGACAGGCCGTCGGCCGGCATCCTGCCCTCGCGCAGGCGTTCGCAGGTCTTCTGGAACCGGGCGGGTCCGAAGCAGGCATCGAGCAGCGCCTCGCGTGCATCGACATCATGGAAGGTTTCTTCGCGAATCGTGATCATGGCCGTGGCCTCCCAAAACACGTGGGGTGAGCGACAGCCCTCGCACCTGTTCACAACTTGAACAGGCCGTCCGGGACAACTTCTTGGAGGTTGGTGCCTGCCTCATTTCACGAGGCAGGCGGGACGTGAGTTAGATCACGTAGGACTTGAGCGGCGGGAAGCCGTTGAACGCGACCGCCGAGTAGGTGGTCGTGTAGGCGCCCGTGCCCTCGATCAGCACCTTGTCGCCGATCTCCAGCGAGATGGGGAGCAGGTAGGGCTCCTTCTCATAGAGAACGTCGGCCGAGTCGCAGGTCGGTCCGGCGAGCACGCACGGCACCTTGCGGTCCTCGTCGCGCTCGCTGCGGATCGGGTAGCGGATCGACTCGTCCATCGTCTCGGCGAGGCCGCCGAACTTGCCGATGTCGAGGTAGACCCAGCGCACCTCGTCCTCATCGCGGCTCTTCTTCGAGACGAGAACGACCTCGGCCTCGATGACGCCCGCATTGCCGACCATGCCGCGGCCCGGCTCGATGATCGTCTCCGGGATGCGGTTGCCGAAGTGCTTCGACAGCGCACGGAAGATCGACTCGCCATAGGCTTCCACCTGAGGCACCGTCTTCAGGTACTTCGTCGGGAAGCCACCGCCGAGGTTGACCATCGACAGGTGAATGCCGCGATGCGCGCATTCACGGAAGATCGCGGAGGCAGAGCCGAGAGCCTGATCCCAGGCTTCCGTGTTGCGCTGCTGCGAACCCACGTGGAAGGACACGCCGTAAGCCTCCAGGCCCTGACGATAGGCATGCTCCAGCACGTCCACGGCCATCTCGGGCACGCAGCCGAACTTGCGGGAGAGCGGCCACTCGGCGCCGGCACCGTCGCACAGGATGCGGCAGAACACCTTCACCTCAGAGGCATCGACACCGGCGGTCGCAGCCGCACGGACGATCTTCTCGACCTCGACTTCGCAGTCGACCGCATAGAGGCGCACACCGAGCTCAAGGGCGCGCACGATATCGCGCTCCTTCTTGATCGTGTTGCCGAAGGAGATGCGGTCGGGCGTAGCGCCGGCATCCAGCGCAAGCTGGATCTCGACCACGGACGCCGTGTCGAAGCATGAGCCCAGATCGGCCAGGAGCTTGAGCACCTGCGGCTCCGGATTGGCCTTCACGGCGTAGAACACGCGCGTGTCGGGGAGCGCACGGGCAAACTTCGAATAGTTGTCGCGCACGACTTCGAGGTCGACGACCACGCACGGGCCGTCCTCACGTCGGTTGCGCAGGAATTCACGGATGCGCTGAGTCATGGCGCTCTCCCCACCAAAGGTTCAATGGAGGTCTTGTCCAGCCTCCGGATTGAAGTTCAGACGATCAGATTTCCTGCCGTCCGGCGTCAGCGAGAGAAGATGACATCCCGCTTCGTGCGATGGAGACACGAGAAGCGGCGATGGGCTCTTCACCCGACGATGCTGCCTTGGATTGGATGGGGATACTCCATCCGCACGCCTGGCAATGATAAACAAGCCTCTTCGGTGTTGACCTTTGGAGGGCCAACGAGACCAAAAAAGCCCGTTCGTCGTTGCTTTAAGTCGCGTCCCCCGTTGAGAACGAGGTGCGCCGGTTTTCGCCTCCGGCTGCCGGTTAGGGGTATCGAGAGCTAGGTCGCTCTCGGGCGGCTGTCCGGCCTCTTGTCCGGATGCCCACCAACCGGCACGCGACCACAGGCACGTGCGAAATTGGGCAGGGGTGAAATAAGCATATTCGTCAGGGATCACAAGAGCTTTTCAGACCTTTCAGAGGATTTTTTTAACCCTGCCGGGACCTGTGTCTTGCCCGCATCACCATTCAGCCTCCATTAAGCGGGACAGGTACACGGAAGAAGATCCGGGCCCATATTCCAAAGCCCGAATTCCGGCCATTTTGCTCTTTCAGTCGAGAACGCTCCGCAGCCATGACGAACCTGTCCCGCCGTACCCTCCTGCAAAGCCTGCTCGCAGCCACCGCGCTGCCCGCTTTCAGTCAGCAGAGCTGGGCTCAGCAGCAGAGCGGCGCACCGGCGCCCAATCCGTTCCGCTACGAGGACGTGGTGCGCCGCGCCCGCGAGCTGGCAGCCGTCCCCTACGAGGCGCCAGCGGTGCAGCTGCCCGAGCCCCTCAACCGACTCAGCTTCGATGATTACCGGGATATCCGATTCCGCCCGGACAAGGCCCTGCTCGGCTCCGGTAACGGGCCGTTCCGGATGCAGCTCTTCCATCCGGGCTTCCTCTACCAGCGCCCAGTGATGGTGAACATCATCCGCGACGGCGTTCCGACCCCGGTACCCTACCAGCGGGAGCTGTTCGATTACGGCCGCAACAAGATCGAGCGGCCATTGCCCGTCAATCTCGGCTTTGCGGGCTTTCGCCTCCACTACCCTCTGAACAACCCAAAGGTGCTCGACGAGGTCATCGCCTTCCTCGGCGCGAGCTATTTCCGCTTCCTTGGATCGGATCAGAAATATGGCCTCTCGGCGCGAGGCCTCGCGATCAATGTGGAAGGCGGCGAAGCGGAGGAGTTTCCGCATTTCCGCGAATTCTGGGTCGAGATGCCCAAGCCCAATGACGAGCGGGCCATCATCTACGCCCTTCTCGACAGCCCCTCCGTCGCCGGCGCCTACCGGTTCGAGATCTACCCGTCGAAGGAAACGACTCTCGACGTCACGGCGACGCTGTTCCCGCGCCAGACCATCACCAATGTGGGTGTCGCCCCCCTCACCTCGATGTTCTTCGAGGGCGAGAACGACCGGAAGCCGACGGACGACTACCGCCTCGAAATCCACGATTCGGACGGGCTTCTCATGCAGTCCGGCGCGGGCGAGTGGATCTGGCGGCCCCTGCGCAACCCGAGCCGCAAGACGATCTCGTCCTTCAGCGACAACAATCCGCGCGGCTTCGGCCTGATGCAGCGCGACCGGGCGTTCGAAAACTACCAGGATCTCGAAGCCACATACCATCAGCGTCCCGGCTACTGGGTCGAGCCCATCGGGCAATGGGGCGAGGGCTGGGTCGAGCTGGTCGAAATCCCGACCCCCGACGAGACTCACGACAACGTCGTGGCTTATTGGCAGCCGAACCGGGCCCTCGAGCCGGGGCAGGAAGTGGTTCTCTCCTACCGCCTGCGCGCTGCATCCGAGATCCGCGCCATGCATCCGGGCGGGAAGGCGATCAACACCTTCCAGACCCCGCCGCGCGCCAGCGGGTCGAACGCGCCGAGCGATCCCCGGCACCGCCGATTCATCATCGACTTCGCGGGCGGCAATCTGCCTTACTATCTCGGCGCTCCGGAGCAGGTGCAGCTCGTCCCCTCCACTTCCGCCGGGCAGATCACCAATACCTTCATCATGCCCAACAGCCACACGAACGGCTTCAGGGCCGCCATCGACGTGAGGCTGGAACCTGGGCAATCCGCGGATCTGCGCGCCTTTCTGCGCGCCGGCAACCGGGCACTGACGGAGACCTGGACCTATCCCTGGTACGTGGAGTGATTCACATCCTCTCCGTGTCATTCCCGACCGGAACGCAGCGGAGGGGGAGGGAATCCATAGAGGCAGCACGTCACAGTGGATCCTCTTCCCTCGCCTGCGGCCCGCCAGGGATGACACTTACGACGTTATGGCCGGGCTCGTCCCGGCCATTCCGATAATGCAAAGCATGCCGCCTCGGGCAATCGGAATCACCAGTACAAGGCCAGTGATGACTGCAGATGGCGGGAGACCTTGCCAAGCCCTGCCGAACCGCGCAGAAGCTGTGCCTCGGATGGCAGGCCGTTTGCCCTGCCTTAGCGGAAGGTGAGTGCGATGAAGCTGAACGCCTGGATCACGGGAGCGTTTGCAGCCTGTTTGGGCGGAAGCGCCTTGGCGCAACAGCCGCTGACAGAGGTGACCTTCGGCACCAACTGGATCGCGCAAGGCGAGCATGGCGGCTACTACCAGGCCGTCGCTGACGGGACTTACGAGAAATACGGCCTCAAGGTCGCCATCGTGCCGGGCGGCCCTCGCGCCAGCAATCGCATGCTCATGACCGTCGGCAAGCTCGACTTCTACATGGGCGGCAGCATGATCCAGGCCCTCTCCGCTGTGGAGAAGAACATCCCCACCATCGTGGTTGCGGCTCATTTCCAGAAAGAGCCGCAGGTGCTGCTGAGCCATCCTGGCCAGGGCCTCGACACCTTCGCGGATCTGAAGAAATCGAACGACATTCTTCTGTCCAAGGACGGCGTCGCTACCTTCTTCCAATGGATGAAGGCCGAGTACGGCTTCAAGGACGAGCAGGTGAAGCCCTTCGGCTACAGCCCGGCGCCCTTCATCGCCAACAAGGCATCGGTGCAGCAGGGCTATGTCACCTCCGATCCGCTGACCATTGAGAAGGCCGCGGGCTTCAAGCCCAACGTGTTCCTGCTCGCGGATCATGGCTTCAGCACCTATTCCACCACGGTGGAGACCCGCCGCGAGGTGATAGAGAAGAATCCCGATCTCGTGCAGCGCTTCGTCGATGCCTCGACCATTGGCTGGTACAATTATCTCTACGGCGACAACACGAAAGCGAAAGAACTCATCAAGCGCGACAATCCGGAGATGACGGACGAACTGCTGGCCTATTCCCACGCCAAGATGAAGGAATACGGCATCGTCGATTCCGGTGACACGCAACAGCTCGGCATCGGTGCCATGACGGATGCGCGCATGAAGGACTTCTTCGACAAGATGGTGAAGGCGGGTCTCTTCAAGGCGGACCTCGATTACAGGAAGGCCTATACGCTCCAGTTCGTGAACAAGGGCGTCGGGCTGAACCTGAAGAAGTAAGAGGAGAGCGACGCCTTTTTCATGTCGCTACACCCATGACGCAACTTTCGCCCGCGCTCGTTTCTCTCAGAGAGATCACGAAGATCTTCTCCAACGGCGTGACGGCGCTTGCCGGTTTCAATCTCGATGTGCGCGCAGGCGAGTTCGTCTCCCTCCTCGGGCCTTCGGGATGCGGCAAGTCGACGGTGCTGCGCCTCATTGCGGGACTTGCGCAGCCGACGGAAGGAAGCGTCACTTGGCCAGGCTCGACCGATGAGGATCATCGCGGCGAGATCGGCTTCGTGTTCCAGGATCCGACGCTGATGCCCTGGGCGAATGTGGCGGACAATGTGTGGCTGCCGTTGCGCCTTCGCGGCCTGTCCAAACGTGATGCGCGAGATCGCATCGCCGAGAGCCTTGCCCTCGTCGGGTTAAACGATTTTGCGAAAGCCTATCCACGTGAACTCTCCGGCGGCATGAGGATGCGCGTGTCGATCGCGCGCGCGTTGTCGCTCAAGCCGCGGCTGCTTCTCATGGACGAGCCCTTCGCCGCCCTCGACGAGATCGCACGTTTCCGGCTCAACGACGACCTTCTGCGCGTGCAGAGCGAACTGCATTGCACCGTCGTGTTCGTGACCCATTCGGTTTATGAGAGCGCCTATCTGTCGAGCCGGATCGCAGTCATGTCCCCACGTCCGGGTCGCATCGTCGCCGAGATCGAAGGTGAGCTGCCCGGGCCCCGCTCGAAGGATTTCCGCACCAGCGCGCGCTATGCGCGACTTTGCGGAGAGATCTCGCAGATTCTGCTCGATCAGACAGCCGAGGAGCGGTTGTGATGACCTCGGCTCCGCTGCCCGCACGCCGGCAGGGCAACCCTTTGAAAATCGTTCTGCCGCTTGTCGTCTTCGCGGCAGCCATCGCCGCGTGGGAAGCCATCGTGCGCATCGGGGGCATCCCACCCTATATCCTGCCCACGCCGAGCCTGATCGCCCAAACTCTCGTCGCCGATTGGCCGCTGCTCTCTGCCTCGTTCATGACGACGCTCAAGACCACGCTTACCGCCCTCGTCCTCGCCGTTCTCGGCGGGGTGTTACTCGCGGTGCTGTTGAGCCTGTCGAAGATCGTCGAGTATTCGCTCTATCCATTCGCCGTCGTGCTGCAGGTCACGCCGGTCATCGCCATCGCGCCCCTGCTCCTGATCTACATGCCGCAGGATGTGGCTGTCTTGACCTGCGCGTGGCTCGTCGCATTCTTTCCGGTTCTCTCGAATACGATGCTCGGCCTGCAATCCGTGGACCGGAATCTGATGGAACTGTTCCAGCTTTATGGCGCTCCGGCCTCGCAAGATCCGCTGGCACGCCTGAGGGCGCGCCTGAAGGCCCTGTGGTTCCTGCGCCGCCCGGCCGCCCTTCCGGCCTTTCTCGCGGGGCTGCGGATAGCGGGCGGATTATCACTCATCGGGGCTGTGGTCGCCGAGATGGCCGCAGGGTCCGCAGGGGCAGGTTCAGGGCTCGCCTACCGCATCATCGAAAGCCAGTACCGGCTCAACATCCCGCGCCTGTTTGCGGCTCTTGTTCTTTTGGCCGCAACCGGCATTGGCCTGTTTCTCGTCCTAGCAGCGCTCAATCATGCCCTTCTTCGCCGCTGGCACGAAAGCGCCCTCAATCGAGAGGCCTGAGCGCTTCCATTTGTTTAGCCTGTTAATAGTGTGCCGGCTTGTCATCGTACCGTCATGAGTCCCGTCCATGGTAGGTAAGGAGAACGCTTCGAACAGCGAGGGACCATGGATACCGATAACACGCATCCGGGCATCAAGAGCGTCGGATGGGCTCTGGTTCAAGCCTCACGCCTGCATCGAAGCCGCACGGGCGACAAGCTCTCGGAACTCGGCCTCTTCGCCGGCCAAGAGCAGGTCCTCCAGGCTCTCGGCAATTCCGGTCCCATGACCATGGGCGAGTTGGCCGCCATCCTGCGGGTGCGCCCGCCGACCGCCTCCAAGACGGTCTCCCGCCTTTCCAGCCTGAAGCTGGTGGAACGCCACACCGAGCCCGGCGATGCCCGGGTCGTGCGCGTGAAGCTCACCAAGGAGGGCAAGCGCAAGGCGGCCGCCATTGACGCCCTATGGGAAGAGGTCGAGGGCGAGCTGCTGCAAGGCTTCGACAACAAGGACCGCAAGCGGCTACGCAAGCTCCTGCGCAAGGCCGCCAAGAACCTCGCCGGTCTCACCGGAGCCGATCAGACGGGTTTCGAGACCGATGACGAGGTAGACGGGCTGGAGGCCTCCAGCGAACCGGAGATGGCAGCGACGGCCTGATTAGAGCATCGGACCCAAAAGTGGACTTGCGCTTTTGGGATCCAATCCGATGCTCCCTTTATGGATGAGCGTATCGCCGAGCGCGGAAAACTGGACCCACTTTTCACTGACGTGGCCCTCTGGGTCCGCACGATGCGCTAAAACCCCTGTGTGCCACGCACGGCCCTCGTGCGTGGCGGACATTCGTCTCGGGACGGCTAAGCGGCTAGCATTCCCGGCATGGCCGACACCGTTATCACGTCCTCGTCAAAAGCCGTCTCGCAGCGCCAGAACCGCATGGTGGGGATCGCCCTCATGTGTGCGGCGTTGTTCTGCTTTTCGTGCCTCGATGCGACGGCCAAATGGGTGAATCGCTCCGTCGACCCCATGGTCACGGTCTGGGCCCGCTACATCTCGGCCGCTCTTCTCACCTTCCTCGTCATCAACCCCCGGACCCAGCCCGGGGCGCTGAGGACGCGCCGTCTCCCGTTGCAGCTCCTCCGCTCGTTCCTGCTCTTCGCCTCGACCCTGTGCAATTTCTTCGCCCTGCAATACCTGCAGCTGGTCGAGACCCAGTCCATCATCTTCGCAACCCCGCTGCTTGTGGCCCTTCTTGCAGGCCCCCTTCTGGGAGAACGCATCGGCTGGCAACGTATGATCGCCATCGGCGTCGGCTTCATCGGCATTCTCGTCATCACGCGGCCAGGCTTGGGCACCATGCATCCCGCCGCCCTGCTGTCGCTCATGGGCGCCGTGGCCTATGCGTTCTACAGCATCGTGACGCGGATGCTGGCCTCGAGCGATTCCATCGCGACCACGACCCTTTATTCGAGTGTCGCCGGGATCATCTTCGTCACTCCCATCCTGCCCTGGATATGGTCCACCCCCTCCTCGCCGCTGATCTGGTTTCTTCTCGCGACGACAGGCTTCTATGGCGCCTTCGGCCATTGGCTGCTTGTCCTCGCCCATGCCCGTGCTCCGGCGGCGATCCTGTCCCCCTTCATCTACAGCCAGATCATCTGGATGCTGGTTTTAGGTTACGTCCTCTTCGGGGACTGGCCGGATTCTTGGACCTTCGTCGGGGCTGGCATCGTCATCGCATCGGGGCTCTATTTGCTCTACCGTGAACGCGTGAAGCATCGAAAGCCGGAGCCGTCCTCTTGAGTGATGCCGCCATCGACACCCTGCCTGGGATCGGTCCCGTGACGCAGAGCCGACTGGAGGATGCCGGCATCCGCACGGTTGGCGAACTTCGTTCCATGGGATCCGTCGAGGCCTATCGCCGCCTGAAATTCATGCTGCCCCGGCAGGTGAGCCTCAATGCGCTCTATGCCCTGGAGGCCGCCTTGCGCGGCTGCCACTGGCTCGACCTGCCGCAGGACGTGAAGGCCGCCCTCCAGCAGCAGGCCAAGATCATTGACGAAGCCTTTCACCAGGGCGGCGTCGCACGCTGTGCTCTTTAACCCGACATCACAAGGAAACGCCATGAGCCGAACCGATATCCTGATGACAGCGCCGATGATGCCGATCGTGATCGAGGCGCTGGACAAGGCCTTCACGCTTCACCGTCTGTGGGAGCAGACAGACAAGGAGGCTTTTCTGAAGGAGGTCGGCCCTCGCATTCGTGGTGTGGCGACCACCACGCTCTTCGGTCGCGTAGACGCCACCCTTCTCAATCGCCTGCCCAATGTGGAGATCATCTCGAGCTTCGGCGTCGGCTACGACAATGTGGATGCGGCGGAGGCTGCCAGGCGCAACATCGTCGTCACCAACACGCCCGGCGTTCTCGACGATGAGGTCGCCGATCTCACTCTCGGACTCCTTCTCGCGACGTTGAGAAAGATTCCGCAGGCGGACCGCTACCTGCGCGAGGGGCAATGGCTGAGAGCATCCTTTCCCCTGTCGGCCACCTTGCGCGAGAGGAAGATCGGCATCGTCGGTCTCGGACGCATCGGCAAGGCCATCGCGAAACGATTATCCGGCTTCGATGTGAGCATCGCCTATCACGGGCGCACGCAGCAGGACGACGTGGCCTATTCCTATTACCCAACCGTGACTGGCCTCGCTGAGGCTTGCGACGTGCTGATTGTCATTACTCCCGGCGGTGCCTCGACCAAGCATCTCATCAATGCAGAGGTCCTGAAGGCGTTAGGATCCAATGGCATTCTGATCAACGTCGCGCGCGGCACCGTCGTCGACGAGCAGGCGCTCATCGACGCGCTCAAGTCCGGCACGATTCTCAGCGCAGGCCTCGATGTCTACGAGGACGAGCCGCGCGTTCCGCAGGAACTGATCGACCTGGAACACGTGGTGCTCCTCCCCCATATCGCCTCCGCCTCGGTCCATACCCGCAACGCCATGGGCATGCTGGTCGCCGACAACCTGATCTCATGGTTCGACGGCAAGGGTCCACTGACGCCGGTGGCGGAGACGCCTTACAAGGGGCGATAGGTAGATCCGACGTTTCCTTCCTTCGTCATCACCGGCACAAGGCCAGGGATGACGCGAATACCTATCCGCTGTCATTCCGGGGCCGCGCAGCGGAGCCCGGAATCCATAACCACTGGCGGTACAGAAAGAATCGTTACGCTCATCATCTTTTCTTGAGACGTTGTGTTTATGGATTCCGGGCTCGCACCAGAGGTGCGCCCCGGAATGACAGTGGAAGTGTCATCCTCACAAAACTAAAGCGCAAACCCGCCATCGACGAGGTGGATATGCCCCGTCGTGTAGCTCGCCTCATCCGACGCGAGATACACAGCCAATGTCGCTACCTCCTCTGCCGTACCGAGACGCCCCATCGGCTGGCGGTCGATGAAGGCCTGACGCACGGTCTCCAGGCTCTGCCCGGAGCTTGCCGCAAGCGCCGCGATCCGCTCGTCGAGCGAGGGCGACTGAATCGTGCCGGGGCAGATGGCGTTGGCACGGACACCGCGCTTGATGAAATCAGCCGCGACGGCCTTGGTTAGCCCGATCACTGCCGCCTTCGTGGTGCCGTAGACATAGCGGTTCGGGATGCCGCGCACGGAGGACGCGCCGGAGGCGATGTTGACGATGGAGCCCGCGCCCTTCTCCAGCATACCCGGCAGCACAGCCTTGATCGTCCGATGCATGGACCGCACGTTCAGGTCGAACGAAAAATCCCAATCCTTGTCGGAGCATTCGAGGATCGTGCCGTGATGCACGAAGCCTGCCGCATTGACGAGAATATCGAGCGGTCCGGCTTCGGCGACGAGTTGCTCGACATCCGCACTTGAGAGCACATCGAGCCTGCGCCTCTCAGCGCCCTCGAGTCCCTCCAGCTTCGCCACATCGAGATCCGTCGCCCAGACCTTCGCACCTTCGCGGAGGAAGGCTTTCGCGGTGGCGCGTCCGATCCCCTGCCCTGCCGCCGTGACGAGGGCCGTCTTTCCGTGAAGTCTGTTCATGACAGCCCCCGTTCCCTTTCGTGCAGATCAGTGATTATCGCGCGGCACGCCGAAGGTCTGCGCGACCTTCTGGTACTTCACGGCCGGCTTCAGGGTCATGCCCTCGGAAAGCTGATCGACCATGGAGCGCTGGATCTCCTGCCAGGGCGTCTGGCTCGCAGGATAAGCGTATCCGCCCCTGGCTTCGAGATCGGCGCGACGCTTCTCCAGTTCTTCCGGCGACAAGAGAATGTCGGCGCTGCGCTTGTTGAGATCGATGCGGATGCGATCGCCCGATTGCAACAGGGCCAGCCCGCCGCCGATGGCAGCCTCCGGCGAAGCATTGAGGATCGACGGCGTTCCGGACGTGCCGGACTGGCGTCCATCGCCGATACAAGGCAGCGAGAGAACGCCGCGTTTGATGAGCGCGCCCGGCGGCTGCATGTTCACCACTTCCGCGGCACCCGGATAGCCCACCGGGCCCGCGCCGCGCATGATGAGGATCGTGTGCTCGTCGATGTTGAGCGACGGATCGTCGATGCGGTGGTGATAATCCTCCGGCCCATCGAACACGACCACGCGGCCTTCGAAAGCATTCGGATCTTCAGGATTGTTGAGATAGCGCTCCTGGAACTCCTTGCTGATCACGCTCGTCTTCATGATCGCAGAATCGAAAAGCGTTCCCTTCAGGTTGAGGAAGCCAGCCTTCTCCTTCAACGGATTGTCGTAGGAGCGGATCACGTCGTGATCCCAGGTGAACTTGCCCTTGCAGTTCTCGCCGATGGTCGTGCCGGTACAGGTCAGCGCGCTCTCGTGAATCTTTCCGGCGCCGATCAGTTCGGCAAGAACGGCGGGCAGGCCGCCAGCGCGGTAATACTCCTCGCCGAGATATTCGCCCGCAGGCTGGATGTTCACGAGCAGCGGGATCTCGAAGCCGAGACGCTCCCAATCGTTGTTGTCGAGCGGCACGCCGATATGCTTGGCAATCGCGTTGATGTGGATCGGCGCATTGGTGGAGCCGCCGATCGCCGCATTGGCGACGATCACATTCTCGAACGCTTCGCGGGTCATAATGTCGGAGGGCTTCAGATCCTCCCACACCATGTCGACGATGCGAAGGCCGGTCTCGAAGGCCATCTGTCCGCGCTCACGGTAAGGCGCGGGCACCGCGGCGGAACCCGGCAGGGACATGCCGAGCGCCTCTGCCAGCGCGTTCATCGTTGAAGCCGTACCCATCGTGTTGCAATGACCGACGGAAGGTGCGGATGAGCCGACGATGTCGATGAATTGTTGATAGTCGATATCGCCCGCCGCGTGACGCTCACGCGCCTTCCATACGATGGTACCCGAGCCGGTGCGCTCGCCATGATGCCATCCATTGAGCATGGGACCGACATTAAGCGAAATGGCAGGAATGTTCACGGTCGCCGCCGCCATGAGGCAGGCCGGCATGGTCTTGTCGCAGCCCGTCAGCAGCACGACGCCGTCGAGCGGATAACCATAGAGGACCTCGACGAGAGAGAGATAAGCGAGGTTGCGGTCGAGACAGGCGGTGGGGCGCTTGCCCGTCTCCTGAATCGG
Organism: Microvirga sp. VF16; assembly: GCF_016864375.1. Taxonomy (GTDB): domain Bacteria; phylum Pseudomonadota; class Alphaproteobacteria; order Rhizobiales; family Beijerinckiaceae; genus Microvirga. The sequence goes on from NZ_CP069354.1 coordinate 4,848,912, forward strand.
ATGACACGGGAACTCGAAAGGCACGCCACCTGCAGCCGTGATGCCGTCGCGCACGCGCTTGGCGAGCTCGAGGTGATGGCGGTTGCAGGGGGACAGATCGGAACCCGTCTGCGCGATGCCGATGATCGGCTTCTTGCCCTGCAATTCCCTGCCGGTCAGGCCGAAATTCAGGTAGCGCTCCAGATAGAGTGCGGTCATGCCCGGATTGTCGGGATTGTCGAACCAGAGCCGTGAGCGAAGCTGATCGGGAGTGCGACGATGAGGCCTCTCAGCCATTCTTCATATCCTTTCGGGCATCCGTAAATGCAGTGGCGGTATTTGATCCGGGACAGGGGTTAAGATCAACTGTCCTCTGAGGAAAGTAGCTATCTTTTAGCAATTCGAAACGCCGTTTAAGCGCAGCAGCAACGTTCCATCCGCATTCCAATCCAGAGGAATAATTGTTATAGAATTTCAACCACTGGAATCCTTCCGATGCGGCGTTCCAGCCGACAACTCCGAGCAGCCCTGCCATGTTTCGATGCGCTCTCTCCTTCGTCTTGACCGCCTTTCTCGCTTCTCCCGCCATGAGCGACGATTGCCCAACCGCCCAGACCGCGAAGCTGGGCTTTGTGCTGGAACGACAAGGGACGATTGCGGAGGTCCGACCTGCTTCGGATCACTTCGTCCATGTGTTGAACTCGTATCCGGGTGGGAAAAAGCAGGATGTGATCTACTACCGGGGGGTCTTCCCGATCAGCCGTTTCGACGACACGGCCCGAAGCATCAACATTCCCGTCTCCGATCTGCGTACCGTCTTCCCGCTCGAACCGAAGGCCCGACGGGCGCTCACCTATGCACCGGCCCAGCCGGGCAAAGTGGGAGCCTTGATCTCATTGGAACTGACGGTGACAGGCCAGGAGCAGCTTCAGCTCGGTTCCTGCTCCTACAGCGTCCTGGCGGTGCGCAACCGCTTCCTCAACGCGGACGGAAAGATGACATCCGAACACACGGATCTCTACTCGCCCGAGCTCGGTTTCGTTCTGGCGAAGCGTTACGAGGAAAAGGGTGGGACGCAGACCACCATCAAGTATCAGAACATCAGACCGC